>NZ_CP087204.1:0-4860000 GCF_026016345.1 Pseudomonas sp. B21-054 | reverse complement strand
AGGGAAAGGCGAAAAGAACCCCGGAGAGGGGAGTGAAATAGATCCTGAAACCGTATGCGTACAAGCAGTGGGAGCCCACTTTGTTGGGTGACTGCGTACCTTTTGTATAATGGGTCAGCGACTTATTTTCAGTGGCGAGCTTAACCGAATAGGGGAGGCGTAGCGAAAGCGAGTCTTAATAGGGCGTCTAGTCGCTGGGAATAGACCCGAAACCGGGCGATCTATCCATGGGCAGGTTGAAGGTTGGGTAACACTAACTGGAGGACCGAACCGACTACCGTTGAAAAGTTAGCGGATGACCTGTGGATCGGAGTGAAAGGCTAATCAAGCTCGGAGATAGCTGGTTCTCCTCGAAAGCTATTTAGGTAGCGCCTCATGTATCACTGTAGGGGGTAGAGCACTGTTTCGGCTAGGGGGTCATCCCGACTTACCAAACCGATGCAAACTCCGAATACCTACAAGTGCCGAGCATGGGAGACACACGGCGGGTGCTAACGTCCGTCGTGAAAAGGGAAACAACCCAGACCGTCAGCTAAGGTCCCAAAGTTATGGTTAAGTGGGAAACGATGTGGGAAGGCTTAGACAGCTAGGAGGTTGGCTTAGAAGCAGCCACCCTTTAAAGAAAGCGTAATAGCTCACTAGTCGAGTCGGCCTGCGCGGAAGATGTAACGGGGCTCAAACCATACACCGAAGCTACGGGTATCACTTAGGTGATGCGGTAGAGGAGCGTTCTGTAAGCCTGTGAAGGTGAGTTGAGAAGCTTGCTGGAGGTATCAGAAGTGCGAATGCTGACATGAGTAACGACAATGGGTGTGAAAAACACCCACGCCGAAAGACCAAGGTTTCCTGCGCAACGTTAATCGACGCAGGGTTAGTCGGTCCCTAAGGCGAGGCTGAAAAGCGTAGTCGATGGAAAACAGGTTAATATTCCTGTACTTCTGGTTATTGCGATGGAGGGACGGAGAAGGCTAGGCCAGCTTGGCGTTGGTTGTCCAAGTTTAAGGTGGTAGGCTGGAATCTTAGGTAAATCCGGGATTCTAAGGCCGAGAGCTGATGACGAGTTACCCTCTGGGTGACGAAGTGGTTGATGCCATGCTTCCAAGAAAAGCTTCTAAGCTTCAGGTAACCAGGAACCGTACCCCAAACCGACACAGGTGGTTGGGTAGAGAATACCAAGGCGCTTGAGAGAACTCGGGTGAAGGAACTAGGCAAAATGGCACCGTAACTTCGGGAGAAGGTGCGCCGGTGAGGGTGAAGCATTTACTGCGTAAGCCCACGCCGGTCGAAGATACCAGGCCGCTGCGACTGTTTATTAAAAACACAGCACTCTGCAAACACGAAAGTGGACGTATAGGGTGTGACGCCTGCCCGGTGCCGGAAGGTTAATTGATGGGGTTAGCTAACGCGAAGCTCTTGATCGAAGCCCCGGTAAACGGCGGCCGTAACTATAACGGTCCTAAGGTAGCGAAATTCCTTGTCGGGTAAGTTCCGACCTGCACGAATGGCGTAACGATGGCGGCGCTGTCTCCACCCGAGACTCAGTGAAATTGAAATCGCTGTGAAGATGCAGTGTATCCGCGGCTAGACGGAAAGACCCCGTGAACCTTTACTATAGCTTTGCACTGGACTTTGAATTTGCTTGTGTAGGATAGGTGGGAGGCTTTGAAGCGTGGACGCCAGTTCGCGTGGAGCCAACCTTGAAATACCACCCTGGCAACTTTGAGGTTCTAACTCAGGTCCGTTATCCGGATCGAGGACAGTGTATGGTGGGTAGTTTGACTGGGGCGGTCTCCTCCTAAAGAGTAACGGAGGAGTACGAAGGTGCGCTCAGACCGGTCGGAAATCGGTCGTAGAGTATAAAGGCAAAAGCGCGCTTGACTGCGAGACAGACACGTCGAGCAGGTACGAAAGTAGGTCTTAGTGATCCGGTGGTTCTGTATGGAAGGGCCATCGCTCAACGGATAAAAGGTACTCCGGGGATAACAGGCTGATACCGCCCAAGAGTTCATATCGACGGCGGTGTTTGGCACCTCGATGTCGGCTCATCACATCCTGGGGCTGAAGCCGGTCCCAAGGGTATGGCTGTTCGCCATTTAAAGTGGTACGCGAGCTGGGTTTAGAACGTCGTGAGACAGTTCGGTCCCTATCTGCCGTGGACGTTTGAGATTTGAGAGGGGCTGCTCCTAGTACGAGAGGACCGGAGTGGACGAACCTCTGGTGTTCCGGTTGTCACGCCAGTGGCATTGCCGGGTAGCTATGTTCGGGAAAGATAACCGCTGAAAGCATCTAAGCGGGAAACTTGCCTCAAGATGAGATCTCACTGGGACCTTGAGTCCCCTGAAGGGCCGTCGAAGACTACGACGTTGATAGGCAGGGTGTGTAAGCGCTGTGAGGCGTTGAGCTAACCTGTACTAATTGCCCGTGAGGCTTGACCATATAACACCCAAGCAATTTGAGTCGAAAGGCCAGATTGCGGTGTGTGAAGACGACATGAACCGAAAGTTCAACGCTGCTCACAAACACCCACCTATCGCATACCCATTCGCTGGAACGTGACCGCAAGGCACGCGCTGGCTACCGAATTTCTTGACGACCATAGAGCATTGGAACCACCTGATCCCATCCCGAACTCAGAAGTGAAACGATGCATCGCCGATGGTAGTGTGGGGTTTCCCCATGTGAGAGTAGGTCATCGTCAAGATTAAATTCCGAAACCCCTATCTGCTGATGCAGGTAGGGGTTTTGTTTTTGTGCTAGAAAAAGCCTGTTCCAAAAAAAAATGACCTTTAGGAGGTCATCTTTTTTTATCCGGGGTGGTTAGGCCTCGGGTACAGGGCAGCTCAAATCGCCCTCCTTGCACTTGAGATAGGTCTTGAATGCCTCGACCCGGGCCTTGGTCTGGGCTGTGATGCAGTTGCTGTAGATCAGCGGATAGACGCTGCCACCCTCGACTCCGGACGCGGAAAAATTGCATTCGGCGTCACGGAAGTCGATCCAGGCCCGTTGTGCCTTGACCAGCATTTGCTTGGCCTCGGGGTTGTCTTTCAGGCGTGCTGTGATTTGCTTATACAGGCTGTTCAGTTCGTTGTCGGCGGCCTTGTTTTCTTTGGCCGCGCACTGGTTCATCTCTCCCTGAGTAATGGCATTGGCACAGTCGTCGGCTTGGGCCGCGGTGATAAAAAACAACGGCGTGAGGGCCAGAAGCAAGCGTGGTGGCATGGTCGATCTCTCCTTGAGGGGGGGACAAAATGCCGAAGGAGTGTACCCAAACAATGGACTGATACAACTTTCCGGTTGGCCGCGTGGTCTTACAAGCCTACTGTTGAACACAGGAGGTGACCCATGTATTCATCCGATCGCATTGAAAGAAAGATCCTGCTCAAGGCGCCGCGCTCTCAAGTCTGGCGTGCCCTGGCCAATGCTGAAGCCTTTGGCCAATGGTTTGGCGTCGCCCTTGAGGGCAAGCGGTTTGTGGCGGGCGAGCGTACGCAGGGCCAGATCACTTATCCAGGTTATGAACACCTCATTTGGGACGTGGCGGTGGAGCGGGTCGAGCCCGAGCGAGTGTTCTCGTTTCGCTGGCATCCATACGCCATCGAGCCCCAGGTTGATTACTCTCAAGAGTCCGAAACACGAGTGCAATTCGAACTCGAAGACATGGATGGCGGCACCTTGCTGAAAGTGGTGGAGTCGGGGTTCAACAATATTCCTGAGGCGCGCCGACTCAAGGCCTTTCGCATGGATAGCCGTGGCTGGGACGAACAGATGGCTAACATTGAGGCGTTTCTGAGCAAGGCCGATCTTCTCCGCTGACGCAAATACTGCGATGCCTGGCGAGGCTAAGGGTTTGCGGAAGCGCTGGTATAGCGAATGTCTTACACGAGATAGTAGCTATATCGTCTATTGCACTTTGGATCCGAGGCGTAATCTGGACTCATCCACTGAAGCACAGGAAGTGCTCAGGATCAGGGACGATCGACCTTGCAAGGATGGCTACCGACAGGGAGTCGTAATGGTCTTGGAAAAACCCGCTTCGGCGGGTTTTTTTTCGCCCATCAAAAAGGCCCGAAGGCGCTGTATAGCGAAACGCTTACACGTTGGCGCTGCTTTCTCGTCTTTTTCCAAGGCAGTGGTGGGACTAATCTATGTTCATCCATTGAGTACAGGGAGTGCTCGGGGTCATGGATGATTGGACCAGGCATGGAATGCCGGACAGGGAGTCAAATTGGTCCTCAAAAAACCCGCCTAGGCGGGTTTTTTTTCGTCTGTGAAAAAGTGCTCCCGATCATGCCAGACGCCGAGTCATCGTACGATCCGCGCCATCAGCAGCCAGGGTTTGCCCACCCGGCGTACGATCCGCGCCATCAGCAGCCAAGGTCTGCCCACCCGGCGTGCGATCCGCGCCATCGGCAGCCAGGGTCTGCCCACCCGGCGTACGATCCGCCCCATCAGCGGCCACAGGCTGTTGATATTCGGAGACCTGGGTAAAGAAACGGTCTTGCTGTTGGCTCGGCAAGGCAAACGCGCCAGCGCTCAGGGCAAAGGTGGTAGCGGCGATCAAAGTACTGAAAGTTTTCATGGTAAAGACTCCGGTCATATCAAGGGTTGAGTGCCGGGTCGTTCAGATGTCGTGATCTGCTGAACCCGTTGCAGCGCGGACGGTTGTCTTGCTGCATGGGTTCAGAGTAGGGCGGAGGAGGGGGCGATCGTTAGACGGATACTGCCCGCGGTTTGCCTGATCCTGTTTATGTGCAGGATCAGGCGCTGCTGGCCTGCAGCGCCTGGGCACGCAGGCGAGCGATATCCTTGCTTGGAGAAGCGCCAAATAGACGGCTGTATTCGCGACTGAACTGTGAGGGGCTTTCATACCCCATCTTGTAGCCGATTGACGAAACGTCGCTGTTCTCCGCCAACAGTAACCGTCGGGCTTCTTGCAGGCGCAGCTGTTTCTGGTACTGCAGCGGGCTCATGGCGGTCACGGCTTTGAATCGGTGATGCAATGCCGAAGGGCTGAGGTTGATCATTTGCGCGAGGCTGTCGATGCTCAGCGGCTCGGCGTAATGGGTATTGAGCCACTCGATGGCCCGGCTGATGCGATGGGTCTGAGTGTCGGGAATCGCAATTTCGTGCAAGCGCTGGCCTTGGGCACCCCGCAGCAGCCGGTAGAAAATCTCCTGTTGGGCCAGGGGCGCCAAGGTCGGGATATCATCCGGACTGTCCAACAGCCGTAGCAGGCGCAACATCGCATCGAGCAGCGGCGCATCGATGCGGTCCAGGAACAACCCACGTCCGGTCCGTTGGGCCGGTACACCGATAGGGCTGGCGTCGGCGATCAGACGGCAGATCTGTGCCGGGTCGATGTCCAGGCGAATGCACAGATAAGGACGCTCGGGACTGGCTTCGATCACCTGCCCGGCCAACGGCAGGGTCACCGAGACCACCAGGTAGTTGAGCGGGTCATACACGTAGCATTCATCGGCCAGGCGCACTTCCTTGCGCCCCTCGATGATCACGCACAGACCGGGCTTGTGCACGACGTGCAGGGCTTCGCTCGGCTGATCGCTGCGGATCAGGTGCAACGCCTCGATGGCCGTGGGGTGGACGCCGTATTCCGGCGCGAAACGCTTCATCAGCGCCGCCAGTTCGGCGCGACGCTGATTGACGCCGTCATCAGGCGCAATGTGGATGGACGTGGATACCGACATGCCGCTCAATCTCCCTGGCCAAATGCGTAGATCGCGCTAGTAAAGCCGATTGTGCGGCTGGCGACTAGAGTCCGTTTTCTCGCTACAGGATCGTGCAAGCGCACAGGAGGATCCGTCTAACCCAGTCATCGACCGGTTCCCTAATCTGAATGTGTCCAAACGCTCCCACCGGGAGCCAGCACATCCAGACGAGGAACCCATCATGTCCGATATCCAAAACAAAGTCGTAGTCATCACCGGTGCCAGCAGTGGAATTGGCGAGGCTGCCGCACGGCTGCTGGCGGCCCGGGGCGCTCGTGTCGTACTGGGGGCACGACGTGTCGAGCGCTTGCAGGCGTTGGTCCAGGAGCTTGAAGGCGCCGGCCAGCAGGCCGTCTGCAAAGCCGTGGACGTGACTCGTCGCGAAGATGTCCAGAGCCTGATCGATTTCGCTGTCGAGCGTTTCGGCAACGTCGACGTCATCATCAATAACGCCGGGGTCATGCCCCTTTCCAAACTCGAGGCGCTGAAGGTCGAGGAGTGGGACCGCATGATCGACGTCAACATCCGTGGCGTGCTTCACGGCATCGCCGCAGGCCTGCCCTTGATGCAGCGCCAGCGCAGTGGCCAGTTCATCAACATCGCGTCCATTGGAGCCTATACCGTCAGCCCGACCGCTGCCGTGTATTGCGCCACCAAGTATGCCGTGCGGGCGATTTCCGAAGGCCTGCGCCAGGAGGTCGGCGGTGATGTGCGGGTGACGGTGATTTCCCCCGGGGTCACGGAGTCGGAGCTGGCCGAGAGCATTTCCGATGAGGGTGGCCGTGCCGAAATGCGCGAATTCCGCCGAATCTCGATTCCTGCCGAAGCGATCGCCCGGGCGATTGCCTACGCCATTGAGCAACCGGCAGATGTGGACGTCAGCGAACTGATTGTGCGGCCAACCGCCAGCCCGTTCTGAACCGAGCCAAACGACAGGAGATGCTCCATGAGAAAGGCATTTGGAGACCAGGATAAATTCGTCGGCCTGTGGGTGACGGCCGATGGCGTGATCCGCCATCGGCTCTTGCCAGGCGGACGCTACGACGAAGCACGGGGTTTGTGTGAAAGTGCTTATCAAGGCGACTACTGGCTGCAGGACGACCATATCGAATACCACGACGACACCGGTTTTACCGCCGACGGGGATTTTCGCGAAGGCGTGCTCTATCACGCGGGAATGGTGCTGTATCGCCAGGAGGGGTGATGAACCGATGACCTTTGTGGTGAGGGGGGACAACTCCCCTCACCACGGATCGGGACCGATCGTTACGCCTGTTCCAACCGCGCCGCAGCGCGCTGGGCGATCTGCGAGCGTACCCGGAACGACTCCGCCGCGCGCCGCTGGGCTTCTTCCAATACTTGCGCGGGTGCAGTGTCCGGGCAGCCGGCGTTGAACGGCGGGGCAGGGGCGTATTCGAGTTGCAATTGGACCAGTTCGGCAGTGTCCTGGTCGAACAATTCCGCCGCCAGGGTCAAGGCGAAATCGATCCCGGCGGTAATGCCGCCACCGGTAAGCAGGTTGCCGTCGCGGACCACCCGTTCCTTGATCGGTGTCGCGCCCAGGGTAGCCAGCAAGCTGTGGTAGGCCCAGTGGGTCGTGGCCCGTTTCCCTTGCAACAGGCCTGCCGCACCGAGCACCAGTGAACCGGTGCACACCGAGGTGATGTATTGCGCGTGGCTGGCCTGTCGCTTGATGAACGCCAGGGTCTGCTCGTCTTCCATCAAGGGGCCGACGCCGGTACCACCGGGGACGCAGATCACGTCAAGCTTCGGGCAATCCTCGAACGTGGTGGTTGGCAACAGCCTCAACCCGGTGCTGGAGGTGACCGGCGCCAAGTCTTTCCAGATCAGGTGAACCTTCACGTCGGGCAACGAGGCCAGCACGTCATAAGGACCGGTCAGGTCCAGTTGCTGAACCTGGGGGAATAGCAGCAAACCGATCTGCAGCGTCATGGTGATTTTCTCCTTAAGGATGCCCGAGGGGTGGACGGCTTTACTTTAGGCTCGTAGGATTTGGCGCATACGCCAATAAGCCCACGAATTACGCCAATATGCCCAATACTCCGAAAACCGTTCACGTCCTGGCCTTTGCCAACGTGCAAGTGCTGGATGTCACCGGGCCCTTGCAAGTGTTCGCTTCGGCCAATGACCTGGCCCGCCAGCAAGGCTTGCCGTTGCCGTACGCGCCGACGGTGATCGCCTCTGGCGGCGGGGCGGTGATGTCGTCGGCGGGGTTGGCGCTGATGGCCGAGCCGCTGCCAAGCGAAGGCAGCGACACCTTGCTGATCGCCGGCGGCTGGGGCGTGTACGAAGCGGCGAAAGATCCGGCACTGGTGGCCTGGGTCAAGGAACATGGCCTGCGCTCGCGGCGCGTGGCGTCGGTGTGTACCGGGGCCTTCCTGCTGGCCGCCAGTGGTTGGCTGGACGGACGGCGAGTGGTGACGCACTGGACCCGTTGCGAGCAATTGGCCGAGCAGCATCCGCAATTGCGGGTCGAACCCAATCCGATTTTCATCAACGATGGCCCGGTCTGGACGTCGGCTGGCGTCACCGCCGGTATCGACCTGGCCTTGGCACTGGTCGAGGAAGACCTGGGCCGTGCCGTGGCCCTGGAGGTCGCCCGGCATCTGGTGGTGTTTCTCAAGCGGCCTGGCGGGCAATCGCAGTTCAGCGTGACGCTGTCGCTGCAGAAACAGGGCAGCCGTTTTGACGACTTGCATGCGTGGATTGCCGAAAACCTCACCCGTGACCTGGGCTTACCGAGCCTGGCCGCCGAGGTGGGCATGAGCGAACGCAGTTTTGTCCGCCACTACCGCGCCGACACCGGCCAGACCCCGGCGCGGGCGGTGGAGTTGATTCGGGTGGAGACCGCTCGCCGCCTGCTGGCCGACACGGCGGTGTCGATCAAGCGCGTGGCGGTGCAATGCGGCTTTGGCAGCGAAGAAACCCTGCGCCGCAGCTTCCTGCGGGCCATGGGGGTGACGCCCCAGGCGTATCGCGAGCGGTTTGCGCTCAGCCCTCAAGCAGATCCAGCAATGCCTTGAGCGTGGCCTCAGGGGCTTCCTGGGGGATGTTGTGGCCTACACCGGCCAGCACTCGGCGCTCGTAGAAGCCGCTGAAATGCCTGGCGTCTTCATCGTGTTCCGGCGCAGGCCCCACGCCATCGTCGGCTCCGCACAAGGAAATGCTCGGTACACTGATGACCGGTTGCTCGGCAAGTCGTTCTTCCAGCCATTCTAGCGTCGGGTCGCCCGGTGCGTACATGAAGCGATGACGGTAGGAATGAATCACCACGTCGACAAAATCCGGGTTGTCGAACGATGGGGCACTGAGGGGATAAAGTTCGGCGCCGCGCTTCCAGGTCGGTGACCACAGGCGCCAGAGCAGTTCACACAGTTCGCGTCGATTCTGTGTCAGGCCCTCGACGCCCCGCGCCGTGTGGAAATAATACTGGTACCACAGGCGATGTTCGGTTTGCGGGTCCAGCGGTTGTTTGGATCGGGGAATATCCTGCAGGTTATAGCCATCCCCGGTCACCAGGCAGCGCACGCGCTCGGGCCACAGCGCCGCGACGATACACGCGGCCCGACCGCCCCAGTCATAGCCGCACAACGCCGCCTGGGGGATGGAGAGGGCGTGCATCAGGTCCAGCAGGTCCTGGGCCAGCGCCGCTTGTTGGCCGGAGCGCAGGATGGCCGGGTTGTTGAACCGGGTTGGGCCGTAGCCGCGCAGGTAGGGCACGATGACCCAATAGCCCCGCTGGGCCAGAACCGGCGCGACTTCATCGAAAGCCCTGGGATCGTAAGGGAACCCGTGCAGCAGGATCACCGGTTCGCCCTTGGCGGGGCCGTGTTCTTCGTAGGCGATGCGCAGCAAGGGCGTCACTGCGAAGTTGATCCTGGGCTCGAGGTTCATGTTGGTCTCCGGCATTGCGTGGTTGCGCTCAGGCAGGTTCCTGATTCACATATTTGGCCCGATCCGGCGTGAACGTCACGATCATGTTCGTGTTCGAGCAGGTCAGGGTGCGTTCCTGGGTCAGGTCGATGTCCAGGTCTTCACCGCGCAGGCCCTGCCATTGTGCGAGATATTTGAGACAACCGAATTTTGCGTTTTTCTTCAGGCTGCGGCTGACGCCGCCTTTCCAGCCGAGCACCGGCAATTCACCGGCCAGGCAGCGTTGCGCCAGTTCCGGAAACTTCAGCGCGCGGTCGCGACCGATTTCCCAGCATTTGATCAGGCCCCGGTCCTGGCCTTCCCAGAGGTCTTCCCGGGTCAGGCCTGTTCGGGGTGGGGTGGTGATGGGGCGTTTGATATGGGTCATGTCAGGTCCTTGAGTCGGGTTTTTATCGGGCAGCTCCGCTGCACCCGTGAGAGCATCGATCTTAGGAGGGGTTTGGGGGGCTGGCAACCTGTAACGGGGAGTGGCGATAAATAGGGAAGTGGCGGTGATCGCTTTTGTAGCGAGGGGATTTATCTGTGGCGAGGGGATTTATCCCCGTTGGGCTGCGCAGCAGCCCCTCAAAAGAACAACCTCAATTAACCTGACATACCGAGTTGCCAGATTTTGGGGCCGCTTCGCAGCCCAGCGGGGATAAATCCCCTCGCCACAGTGTGTTCACCCGAAAGTGCTGGCGACCTCGCTCACGGCTGCCAATGATTCTTCTCCCCACTCAATTTGCGATCCAGAAAACTCGCCGCGCTGATCAACGCCAAGTGGGTCAGGGCCTGCGGGGTATTGCCCAAGTGATACCCATGGCTGTCGAACTCTTCGGCGTACAGCCCCAGCGGGTTGGCGTAGCGCAGCAGCTGTTCGAATTCCAACTGGGCTTTTTCCACGCGACCGGCGCGGGCCAGGCATTCGACGTACCAGAACGAGCAGGCGGCGAATGAGCCTTCGATGCCGCTGAGACCATCAATGGGGCTGTCGTCGTTGCGGTAGCGGTACACCATGCCGTCGCGCACCAGGCTTTTTTCAATGGCGTCCAGGGTCGATAGCCAGCGCGGGTCGCGGGCACTGACGAAACGCACCAAGGGCATTAACAACATTGAACCGTCCAGGGCGGTGCTGCCCTGGCGCTGGATGAAATGTTGGTGTTCCTCGTTCCAGAAATTCGTCCAGATGTCCTGGTAAATGGCCTGGCGAGTCTCGTCCCAACGGGCGAATGGAGCAGGCAGGGAGCGTTTTTCGGCCAGGCGGATGGCGCGGTCAACGGCAACCCAGCACATCAACCGCGAATGCAGAAAATGCTGCTTGTCGCCGCGCATTTCCCAGATGCCCACGTCCTTGTCCTGCCAGACCTCGCACACCTGGTCGACCACGTCGACGGTATGTTTCCAGCCTTGATGGGAGATGGCTTCGCCGTATTTGTTGACCAGGTACACCGCGTCCATCAGCTCGCCAAAGATATCCAGCTGCACCTGTTGGTAGGCGAGGTTGCCGATGCGCACCGGCTGCGCGCCACCGAAACCACTCAGGTGGGGCAGCTCGGTTTCCGGCAACTCCAGCCGGCCGTCCAGGCCGTACAGGATGTTGAGCTTGGTCGGCTGGTCACAGCAGTCACTGACTCGATTGCGCAAGAAGCGCATGTAGGCGTTGGCTTCTTCGACGAAGCCCAGGCGCATGAATGCATAGACGGTGAACGAAGCGTCGCGGATCCAGGTGTAGCGGTAATCCCAGTTGCGCTCGCCGCCCCGGGTTTCCGGCAGGCCGAAGGTGGCGGCAGCGAGGATGGCGCCGTGTTTGCGCGAGGTCAGCAGCTTCAGCGCCAGGGCCGAGCGGTTGACTACTTCCCGCCAGCGCCCGCGATAGTTCGATTGGCCGATCCAGCCGCGCCAGAACGCGAGGGTGCGTTCCAGGCAGATCGCGCTGACGTCATCCTGGAGTCGCGGATCGTCGATGCCGCCCAATAGGAACTCGGCGGTCTGGCCCTGTTCCAGGGTGAACTCGGCCACCGCCGCGTTGCCGTCCAGCGTCATGGTCTGGTCGGAACACAGGCGTAGGCTCGGTTGCCTCGGTGCGTCGAAGCAGATGTGGGCACCGTCCTGGCGCGCCGTGGTGGCGGCCCGGGCGTAGTCGTGGCGCACCGCGCAGCGCATGCGAAACGTCGCGCTGCCAATGGTCATGCGCACCCGGCGCATCAACACCGGCAAATCATCCTCGCTGTCGCCTATGGGCAGCAGGTCGGTGACTTCCACCACGGCGCCGTCGCTCAGCCAGCGGGTTTGCAGCACGTTGGTGTCGGGCAGGTAGATTTGTTGGCGACGGGCATCGAGCAGGTCGGGCGCGAGTTGGAAAATGCCCGCTTCGGGGGTGTCCAGCAGCGAGCAAAAGATCGACGGGCTGTCGAATTCCGGCCAGCAGAAAAAGTCGACGCTGCCGCGGTCATTGACCAGCGCGGCGGTGCGCATGTCGCCGATGATGCCGTGGTTCTCGATGGGGCTCTGTGGTTCGTCATGATCAGCCATTGCCGCGAAACCCCGGATAAAGGCTCATCCCGCCATCGATGAACAACGTGGTGCCTACCACGTAGTCGGACAAGTCCGACGCCAGCCAGACCACCGCGTTGGCGACGTCTTCCACGTTGCCCACACGACCATAAGGAATCAGCTCCAGCAGTTTCTGCTCCTGTGCGCCTTCGGTGGCGTCGCGGTTGATGGCCGTGCGGATGGCGCCGGGGGCGATGCTGTTGATGCGGATGCGCTGATGGCTGGTTTCCTGGGCCAGGCTCTGCATCAGTAGATCGACACCGCCCTTGGACGCGGCGTAGTTGACGTGACCGGCCCAGGGAATGCGTTGGTGCACCGAACTCATGTGAATGATCTTGCCAGCGGCCCGGGACACGCCCCGGCGAATGCCCTGGCGGGTGAAGATCCGCAGGGCGGCGCGGGCGCAGAGGAACTGTCCAGTGAGGTTGGTACCGATCACGGTGTTCCAGTCTTCCAGGCTCATGTCGACGGCCGCAGCGTCTTTTTGCAGACCGGAATTGGCCACCAGGATGTCCAGCGTGCCAAAGGCTTCGAGGGTCTGGGCGAACAGCCGCTCGACGTCCGGCTCTTTCGACACATCGGCCCCGACGGCGATGGCGCGGCCGCCGTTTTCATTGATTTCACGGGCCAGGTCTTGCGCCGGGCCGGCGCTGGAATGGTAGTTGAGCACCACGGCGGCACCAGCGTTCGCCAACGCCCTGGCCGAACCTGCGCCAATGCCCGAGCTGGCGCCGGTGACCAGGGCGACTTGTTGCGCGAGGGATATCTGCATGGGTCTAGCACCTTGAACTGAGGGCCTTACCTGCTGACTGGCGTGAGGCGGGCAGAGTTCATTTGGGTGAAGTGATCTTCACGATGGAGCGACACGCACATACCGAACACAAAACCTGTGGCAAGGTGATTTATCTGTGGAAAGGAGATTTATCTGTGGCGAGGGGATTTATCCCCGCTGGGCTGCGGAGCAGACCCAAAGGCTGCCAACTCGCTGTGTCAGGTTAATGGCGTTGTCTTCTGGAGGGGCTGCTGCGCAGCCCAGCGGGGATAAATCCCCTCGCCACAAGGGCGGTGTTCGAACTCCGGCGGCTACCAACCCCGCCCCGAGTTCACCCAGAAATTCACCGACAACGACGTGGACACCGACTCCACCTGATGGAACCAACCTTCGGGCAGGAACAACAGATCCCCGGCCTCCAGCGTCACCCGCAGGAAGGTCACGTCCCGGGCGTGGGGGAAGCGCTGGTAGTCCGGCGCGTCGGGGTTGAAGTCACAACCGTCCAGCCCGCCTTGGGGCGCTGTGGACCACGTACCCAGCGCTTCGCGGTGATGGGGTGCGGCGAGGGTGAAGATCTTCTGCCCCCAGACCTGGGCAAACAGGTTGTCGGTGTCATCGCGGTGCAGCGGCGTCAGGGTGCCCTTGGGGCCGATCCAGATGCGCGGTGGGATGAACAGCGACGGGTCGAAATAGGGCGGGTATTGGATCTGCTCCATCAATTGCGCCGGCAGGATGTTGTTGCCCATGTAGGCCGGTGGTTCGCCGTCGGCGCCCTTGACCGCCGGGCTGTCCAGGGAGGCGATGAAGTCGGCCATGGACGTGGAGCGGAAATCCCGTTCGGTAGAGAAGGTTTTCTTCACGTAGTCGCCATGGCGGGTAATGCCTTGCAGCTCGGCAAAGTGCACCAGGGACTCCTCGCGGCTGAGCTTGAACAACGGCCAGTCCTGCAAGGCATCGCTGATGACCACCGGAATGCCATGGGGCAGGTAGCGTGCTTGAAACTCCTGCACCGATAGCTCGCTACGCGGTCGTCGTTCCACACTGTATTGGGTGGGCAGGCTGGCGGTGAGTTTTTCGCTGAAACGCGCCGGGGTGGGGTAGCGCTTGTTCATGTCGACCTTTTCCACCACGCCACCGCCATGACGGGCATGGTCGATGATCTGCGGCAGCAACGTCGCCAGGCCCATGTTGCCGCCGATCTTCAGCCGACCGCTGGCAAACAGTTCTTCGACATTGGCCATGCCGGCCATGATCCCGAGAAAATCCTTTTCCGCCACCTCGATGGTGACGTCGGGGCTGGTGTGCCGACCGGCCTGGGTGCGGCTGCTGGCCTTGACCTCGGACCAATACGCCTGATGCGGGCCGAACACGAATTGGAAGACACCTTCGATACCGACGGCGCCGGCATTGGCGAACAGTTTGCCCAGGATGGTTTGCAGGTCCACGGCGGTCACTCTTGTGGGTTTTGGTCTTAGCAGGTAACGAGGGCCTTCATCAGAAATTTAGCCCTCGCTGCTGACCATCGCCTTAGCGCGTCGCAACCATGAACACCCGGGGAAACGGCAGCAATACCGTGCCATCGTCCAACGCGGGATAAGCCTGTTCGATCGCCTGGAGATAACGCTCCAGATACTGCTCGCGCTGCGCCTGATCCAGCCGCTCGAGAAACGGCCGCAAAGCGCTGCCCTTGAACCACTCCACCACGCCCTCGGCACCGCCGGCCAGTGGATGGTGATAGGTGGTGCGCCACACGTCGACGCGGGTGCAGTGGGACTTGAGGATCGCGTAATAAGTGCTGGTGTCCTCGACTTTCGTACGCATATCAGCCACCCCGGCCAGTGGGGTGGCCCAGGGGCCGTTGGCGGCGATTTCCCGCATTAATTGGTGGGATGGTTGGTGGAGGTTGTCGGGCATCTGGACCGCCAGGCTGCCACCCTCGGCGAGTTTGTCCACCAGCGAAGGCAACAGGGTGGCGTGGTCGGGCAGCCATTGCAGCACGGCGTTGGCGAAAATCACGTCGAACGGCCCGGGTTCGTTCCATCGGCCGATGTCCGCCGTGTCGAACGTGACGGCCGGCAAGCGCTGGCGCGCGGCTTCGATCATGTCGGCGGAACTGTCCAGGCCGCGCACCGTGGCGCCGGGGAAGTGTTCCACCAGCAGCTCGGTGGAGTTCCCGGGGCCGCAACCCAGGTCGATCACTGAGCGCGCTTCCACGGAGGGAATGGCGGCCAGCAGGTCCCGGGCCGGACGGGTGCGTTCCTGTTCGAAGGTGACGTATTGCTTGGCGGACCAGCTCATGGCGTGCTCCTTTGTGGTGGAGTGGTCGAGGTGCCGCCAGTATAAGGGGGCGCATGGAAGATGTAGCGAACGTAACGTTTTTGACTAATTCTGTGTGCTGTTCCTTCGTTATTTTCCATACACGACCGATCGGAGAAAACCGCAGTGACTCAACTGACCCTGCTGTGCTTGCCTTATTCTGGCGCCAGCGCGATGGTTTACAGCCGTTGGCGGCGCACATTGCCGCAGTGGCTGCACGTGCAGCCGGTGGAGCTGCCGGGACGCGGAGCACGTTTCGACGAACCGCTGCACACCGACATGGGCCCGTTGGCGATGCAGTTGGCGCGAGAGCTGTTGCCCTCGATCAAGGCCCCTTACGCGCTGTTCGGTCACAGCCTGGGTGCGCTGCTGGCCTGTGAAATCGCCTACGCCTTGCGCGAACTCGGCTGCCCGGAGCCGGTGGCGCTGTTTGCCTCGGGCACTGCGGCGCCGACCATGCGGGCCGATTACGACCGTGGTTTCGCCGAGCCGAAAACCGACGTCGAACTGATCGACCAACTGCGCACCCTCAACGGTACCAGTGAGGAAATATTGGCCAACGAAGAGCTGATGGCCCTGACCTTGCCGATCCTGCGGGCGGACTTCCTGCTGTGCGGACGTTTCCAGCCCCGGGTGCGACCACGGCTCAACTGCCCGGTGCATGTGCTTGGCGGCACCACCGACAAGGCCACCACCGAGCAACTGATTGGCTGGCGCCAGGAAACCACAGGCAGTTTTTCGGTGGACATGCTGTCCGGTGGGCACTTCTTCATTCACCTGCACGAGGCCAGGGTGCTGCGACTGATCAAGGATCAGTTGAGCGTGCATCATCGGCGGCATGGGTTGGCGACTGTGGCGAGGGGATTTATCCCCGTTGGGCTGCGCAGCAGCCCCGAAAATGGTCAACCCAGTTTGTCAGATTGATTGAGATTGTTCTCCTGAGGGGGCTGCTGCGCAGCCCAGCGGGGCGGTGCGACGTTTCGCTAAATCCCCTCGCCACACTGTGGGCGGTCTGTTGCATGTCGGGATGCTCTTCCTGATACCTGTTCTCAAACGCTAATTTTTCCGGTCTGCATTCGTTTTATAGGGACGACTTGCCTTTGTGCCTTGTGCCCACTGATTCCGGATACCCCAGAAATGAATGCTGAAGACGCCTTGAAACTTGCTCGCCGGTTTATCGGGTTGCCCCTGGACAAGCGCCGGATGTTCCTCGCGGCGTTGGCCAAGGAGGGCGTGGAGTTCAGCGGTTTCCCCATTCCCCAGGGCGTCGAGGCCGAGGATCGCCAGGCCTTGTCCTATGCCCAGCAGCGCATGTGGTTCCTCTGGCAGCTGGAGCCGGACAGCGGCGCCTACAACCTGCCGGGGGCGGTGCGGCTCAGCGGAGTGTTGAGCCTGCCGGCCCTGGAACAGGCCTTCGCCAGCCTGGTGGCGCGGCATGAAACCCTGCGCACAGTGTTCCAGCGCCAGGCCGACGACCGTCTCCTGCAGGTGCCGGCCAGCGCGCCGCTGGTGATCGACCACGCGGACTTCAGTGCCATGCCGGCGGACGAGCGCGAGCAGGCGGTTCGCCTGGCTGCCGAGGCCCAGTCGATGCGGCCCTTCGACCTGGCCTGCGGCCCGTTGCTGCGGGTCGAATTGCTCAAGCTCGATGAGCAGGAACATGTGCTGCTGCTGACCCTGCACCACATCGTTTCCGATGGCTGGTCCATGAACGTGTTGATCGATGAGTTCATCCGTTTCTACGACGCCCATGAGGCGGGCGTTGCACCGCAGTTGGCCGACTTGCCGATCCAGTACAGCGACTACGCCCTGTGGCAACGTCGTTGGCTGGAGGCCGGCGAGCTGCAGCGGCAACTCGATTACTGGCAAGCGCAACTGGGCGACGAGCATCCGGTGTTGGAGCTGCCCCTCGATTACCCACGGCCGGTGCTGCCGAGCTATCGCGGTTGCTGTCTGGAGCACGTGGTGGAGGCCGAGCTGGTCGAGCAACTGCGCGGCGTTGCCCGGCAGCAGGGGGTCACTTTGTTCATGCTGTTGCTGGGCACCTTCAATATCCTGCTACACCGTTACACCGGACAAGCCGACCTGCGGGTCGGCGTCCCGGTCGCCAACCGCAACCGCCAGGAAATCGAAGGGTTGATCGGTTTTTTCGTCAACACCCAAGTGTTGCGGGTGCAAGTGGATGGCCAGGCCCGCCTTGGCGACCTGTTGCGTGACATCAAGGAAACCGCCCTCGGCGCCCAGGCCCACCAGGACCTGCCCTTCGAACGGCTGGTCGAGGCGCTGAAGCTTGAGCGCAGCCTGAGCTACAACCCATTGTTCCAGGTGATGTACAACCACCAGCCGGAAGTGGCCGACGTCACCACGCTGAAAGTCGGCAGTGGTCTGGAGCTGGGTGTCATCGAATGGGAATCGCGCAGCACCCAGTTCGACTTGAGCCTGGACACCTACGAAAAGGGCGGCCAATTGCATGCCGCGTTCACCTACGCCAGCGACTTGTTCAACCCCGAAACCATCGAGCGCATGGCGCGGCACTGGACGCTGCTGTTGCGCAACATCGTCGCCGACCCACAGCAGCGGGTCGGCGAACTCGCGTTGCTGGCGCCGGCTGAATATCGGCAGTTGGTGACAGAGTGGGGGCGCCACGACACGACCTGGCCGAGCGAGCGCCCGGTACACGAACTGTTCGAGGCGCAAGCTGAACGCAGCCCGGACGCCATCGCCTTGATCTGCGATGGACAACGATTGACCTATGGCCAGCTCAACGCCCGGTCCAACCGCCTGGCGCGCACGTTGGTGGCGGCGGGTGTCGGTCCTGACGTGCTGGTGGGCATAGCTGTCGACCGCAGCCTGGAACTGGTGGTCGCCATCCTTGCCGTGCTCAAGGCCGGCGGTGCGTACGTGCCGCTGGACCCTCAGTACCCGGTCGATCGCCTGCGATTCATGATTCAAGACAGCGCCAGTCGCCTGCTCCTGACCCAAAGCCACTGGCTTGAACGCCTGCCTGTGCCCGATGGCGTGCGTTGCTTGTGCCTGGATCAGGGCCAGTCTTGGGAAGGCGCCGAGCCCGGCAATCTGCAACGCCAGGTGTGGGCCGACAGCCTGGCCTACGTCATGTTCACCTCCGGCTCGACCGGGCGCCCGAAAGGCGTCGGCATCAGTCATGGCGCGCTGAGCAAGCATGCGTTTGCCTCGCAGCACTATTACGGTTTGAGCAGTGCCGACTGCGTGCTGCAATTCGCCACGTTCAACTTCGATGCCTTTGGCGAGCAACTGTTCGGGCCGCTGACCTGCGGCGCCTCGGTGCTGCTGCGTGGCAACGAGGTGTGGGACAGCGAAACTCTGTACCGCCAGATCGTCGAGCAGGGCATCACGGTCATGGACCTGACCACCGCCTACTGGAACATGATCGCCAAGGAGTTCGCCGCTGTCGGCCCGCGTGACTACGCGGCGCTGCGCCAGGTGCACAGCGGTGGTGAAGCGATGCCGCCCGAAGGCGTGCAGGCCTGGCGCCGGGCCGGGCTCGAGCGGGTCAAGCTGCTCAACACCTACGGCCCGACCGAAGCCACGGTCACCGCCACCACCCTTGATTGCAGTGACTACGTCTTCAATCGCCGGCCGCTGCCGTTGACCTTGCCCATTGGCCAACCGCTTCCAGGCCGGCACACCTATCTGCTCGATGGGCACCTCGAACCCACACCGGTGGGCGTGGTTGGCGAGTTGCTGATTGGCGGCGAGCTGCTGGCGCGCGGTTACTTCCAGCGTCCGGGTCTGACCGCCGAACGTTTCATTCCCGATCCGTTCTCCACCACCGGCGCGCGCCTGTATCGCACCGGCGACCTGACACGTTTCAACACCTTGAGCCAGATCGAATACGTCGGTCGCGTTGACCATCAAGTGAAGATCCGTGGTTTGCGCATCGAGCTGGGCGAAGTCGAAGCGCGGCTGCTGGAACTGGACGCGGTAAACGCGGCCGTCGTGTTGGCGGTGCAGGGTGGCAGCAGCCTGCAACTGGTGGGCTACGTGGTGCCCCAGGATGCATCGCTGGTGTCGGCCTCGGCCGAGGCGCAGGGCGCGGCACGGGAAACCCTGAAGGCGCAACTCAAGGAACACCTGCCGGATTACATGGTGCCGACCCAGGTGCTGTTCCTGGCGCAATTGCCGCTGAGCCCCAACGGTAAGCTCGACCGCAAAGCCTTGCCTTCAGCCGATGCCAGCCAACTGCAGCAAGCCTTCATCGCGCCCCGCAGTGAGCTGGAACGAGGCATCGCGGCCATCTGGCAAGACGTACTCAAGCTTGAGCAGGTCGGCCTGACCGACAACTTTTTCGAGCTGGGCGGCGACTCGATCATCTCGATCCAGGTGGTCAGCCGCTCGCGGCAGGCCGGGATCTATTTCACCCCCCGTGACCTGTTCCAGCATCAAACCGTGCAAGGCCTGGCGAGCGTCGCGCAGCAGGGCGGCAGTGGCTTGCAGATCGATCAAGGACCGGTCAGCGGCGAGCTGCCATTGCTGCCCATCCAGCAGGTGTTTTTCGAGGACGCCATTGTCCAGCGTCACCACTGGAACCAGGCCGTCCTGTTGCGCAGCCATCTACCGTTGCAGGCACCGGCGTTGCTCCAGGCGCTCAACGCACTGCTGGCGCATCACGATGCCTTGCGTTCGCGCTTTACCGAAACCCCGACGGGCTGGCGCGCCAACGTGGCGCCGGTGGCGATCGACCCCGAGCTGCTGTGGACCGCGGACAACCTGAGCGCCGCTGAGCTGCAAGACCTCTGTGCCAAGGCCCAGCGCAGCCTCGACCTGCTAAATGGCCCGCTGCTGCGTGCCGTGCTGGCGAACATGGCCGATGGCAGCCAGCGTCTGTTGCTGGCCGTGCACCACCTGGCCGTGGACGGCGTGTCGTGGCGCATCCTGCTGGAAGATCTGCAACGGGCTTATCAACAGGCCAGCGCCGGAGCCGCCCTCCAGTTGCCGGTCAAGACCAGCGCCTACAGGGCCTGGGGCGAACATCTGCAGGCCTACGCCAGCACTGAAACGCTGCGCGCCGAATTGACCTTCTGGCAGCAGCAACTGCAAGGCGCCGTGCTGGATCTGCCCTGGGATAACCCCCAAGGCAGCCGGCAAAGCCGATACGCAAAAGTGCTGCACAGCCGACTCGACAAAACCCTCACCCAGCAACTGCTGCAACAGGCGCCCGCGGCGTATCGCACCCAGGTCAATGACCTGCTGCTGACCGCCCTGGCGCGAGTGATCTGCCGCTGGACCGGGCGTGCCGACACACTGATTCAACTGGAAGGCCATGGCCGCGAAGAGCTGTTCAGCGACGTCGATCTGACCCGCACGGTCGGCTGGTTCACCAGCCTGTTCCCGGTGCGCCTGACTCCGGCCGACAGCGTGGGCGCCGCGATCAAGCAGATCAAGGAACAGCTGCGGGCGATCCCGAACAAGGGCATAGGTTTTGGTGTGCTGCGCTACCTGGGCGACGACGCGGCACAAGCCTGTCTCAAGGCCTTGCCATTGCCGTGCATCACCTTCAATTACCTCGGCCAGTTCGACGGCAGTTTCGATGCCAGCGAGGGCGCACTGTTCAGCCCGGCGGGCGAAAGCGCGGGGCGTGAGCAGAGCCTCGATGCGCCGCTGGACAACGGGCTGGGCGTCGAGGGTCAGGTCTACGACGGCGAGCTCGACTTGCGTTGGACGTTCAGCACTGAGCAATTCAACGAGGCGACCATCGCCCGTCTGGCCGATGACTATGCCCGCGAACTGGAAGCGCTGATCGACCATTGTTGCCTGGCCGATGCCATGGGCGTCACGCCGTCGGATTTCCCACTGGCGCGTATCACCCAGGCGCAGTTGGACGCGATCCCAGTGCCCGCTGCCGCTATCGAGGACATTTATCCGCTGTCGCCGATGCAGCAAGGCATGTTGTTCCACACCTTGTACGAGCAGGGCACCGGCACCTACATCAACCAACTGTGCGTGGATGTCGATGGCCTCGACCCCGAGCGTTTCCGCGCCGCGTGGCAGGCGACCCTGGACGCCCACGAGATCCTGCGCAGCGGCTTCATCTGGCAAGGCGAGTTGCAGGAGCAGTTACAGATCATCCATCGCCGCCTGGCGCTGCCTTACACCTTGCTCGATTGGCGCGAGCGCCATGATGTCGCCCAGGCCCTCAAGGATTTCACCGCCACTGACCTGGCTAAGGGCTTCGACCTGACTCAGGCCGGACTGCTGCGGGTCACGCTGATTCAATTGAGCGATGAGCGTCACCACCTGATTTTCACCAACCATCACATCCTGATGGACGGCTGGAGCAGCGCGCAGATGCTTGGCGAAGTGCTGCAACGCTACGCCGGTCAACAACCGCCGCGTCCGGTCAGCCGCTACGCCGATTACATCCAATGGTTGCAGCGCCAGGACACAGCCCTCAGCGAAACGTTCTGGCTGGGGCAACTGGCCGATCTCCAGGAGCCGACGCTGCTGGCGAACGCCGCCGCGGCGAGTGCTGAAGTGCGCAGCGAAAGCGCTCACGCGCTCAGGCATTACACGCTGGATGCGCCGCGCACGGGCCGTCTCAATGCATTCGCCCGCCAGCAGAAAGTCACCGTCAACACCCTGGTGCAAGCGGCGTGGTTGCTGCTGTTGCAGCGTTACACCGGCAGTGATTGCGTGGCGTTCGGCACCACCGTGGCCGGGCGGCCGGCAGAGCTGGTTGGCATCGAACAACAGGTCGGCCTGTTCATCAACACCTTGCCGGTGATCGCAGGTTCGCGTCCGGACCAGACGGTCGCCGCCTGGCTGGCCGCTGTGCAGGCCCGGAACCTGAGCCTGCGCGAATTCGAGCACACGCCGCTGGCGAGCATCCAGCGCTGGGCCGGGCAGGGCGGGGGAGCGCTGTTCGACAGCCTGCTGGTGTTCGAGAACTTCCCGATCTCCGCGGCGCTGCAACGTGGCACCGCCCAAGGCGTGGTGTTCGGCGAAGTCGCCAACCAGGATCAGACGCACTATCCACTGACCCTGGGCGTGACCTTGGGCGAGACGCTGGCGCTGCACATGAGTTTTGACCGGGCGCATTTCAGCGTCGCGACCATCGAGCGCTTGAGTGCGCAATTGCTGCACTTGCTGGAACGGTTTGCCGAATCCGCCGAGCGTCGCCTCGGCGAGATCGCCCTGGCCAACGATGAGGAACACCAGGCGCAACAGGCTGCCAACTACCCGCAACCGTACCCGACCGACATCGCCGTGCATCAACGCATCGCCCATCTGGCGGCGCTGAAACCGCACAGCACGGCGGTGATTTTCGATGGCCAGCGCTTCAGCTATGGCGAGATCGACCGCCGGGCCAACCAATTGGCCCATGCCCTGATCGCTCGTGGCGTGGGCCCGGAAACCCGCGTCGGCGTGGCCCTGCCGCGCAGCGAAGGGGTGATCGTCGCGCTGCTGGCGGTGCTCAAGGCCGGCGCTGCCTACGTGCCGCTGGACACCAGCTACCCTCGTGAACGCCTGGCGTACCTGATCGAGGATTCGGGGCTGGCGCTGTTGCTCACCGATTCCCGGGTGTCGGCACAGCTGCCCCTGGAACGTGCCGCACAGGTGCTGGAACTCGATCGCCTGGACCTGAGCTTGCAACCCATCCATGCACCTTCCATCGAGGTCGATCCACAGAACCTGGCGTACGTGATCTACACCTCCGGTTCCACCGGCAACCCCAAGGGCGTGAGCGTCGCCCATGGGCCGCTGGCGATGCACTGCCAGGCCATCGGCGAGCGCTATGAAATGCAGGGCAGCGATTGCGAATTCCATTTCATGTCCTTCGCCTTCGACGGTGCCCACGAACGCTGGCTCACCAGCCTGACCCACGGCGCGTCGTTGCTGATTCGCGACGACAGCCTGTGGACCCCGGAGCAAACCTACAACGCGATGCGCGAGCACGGCGTGACCGTGGTGGCGTTCCCACCGGTGTACCTGCAACAACTGGCCGAACACGCCGAGCGCGAAGGTAACCCGCCCAAGGTGCGCATCTATTGCTTCGGCGGCGATGCGGTGCCCAACGCCAGTTTCGAACGGGTCAAGCGCGCCCTCGATCCGGACTTCATCATCAATGGCTACGGCCCGACCGAAACCGTGGTCACGCCGCTGATCTGGAAAGCCGGCCGTGACGTGACGTGCGGCGCCGCGTATGCGCCCATCGGCAGTCGTATCGGCGACCGCAGTGCCTACGTGTTGGATGCTGACTTGAACCTGCTGCCCCAAGGCATGGCCGGTGAGTTGTACCTGGGCGGCAGCGGCCTGGCCCGGGGCTACCTGAACCGCCCGGGGCTGACGGCCGAGCGCTTTGTCGCTGATCCATTCAGTGCTGAAGGCGGCTTGCTGTACCGCACCGGCGACCTGGTGCGCCAACGCACCGACGGCGCCTTCGATTACCTGGACCGTATCGACAACCAAGTGAAGATCCGCGGTTTCCGCATCGAGCTGGGTGAAGTCGAAGCCAGCCTGCAAGCCCTGGACGGCGTGCGTGAAACGGTCGTGGTGGCCCAGGAAGGCCCGGCTGGCAGTGGCAAGCGTCTGGTGGCCTATGTTGTGGCTGACGAGCCCGCAGCCCAGCGTGAGGCGTTCGCCGAGCACCTGCGCGAGCAGCTCAAGGCGACCCTGCCGGCGCACATGGTCCCGGTCTATCTGCTGCTGCTTGAACGCCTGCCGCTGACCCCCAACGGCAAGCTCGACCGCAAGAACCTGCCCAAGCCTGACGTCAGCCAATTGCAGCAAACCTACATGGCGCCGCGCAGCCCGCTGGAGCAGCAATTGGCGGCCATCTGGCAGGACGTACTCAAGCTTGAGCAAGTCGGCCTGCAGGACAACTTCTTCGAACTGGGCGGCGATTCCATCGTCTCGATCCAGGTGGTCAGTCGCGCCCGGCTGGCCGGTATTCACTTCACGCCGAAGGATCTGTTCCAGCACCAGACCATCGAGGCCCTGGCCGCCGTAGTCCAGACGGGCACGCCGCGGCAGTCGATCGACCAGCAACCCGTGACCGGCGAAACCGCACTGCTGCCGATTCATCAATGGTTCTTCGCCCAGCCGATTCCCGACCGCCATCACTGGAACCAGTCAGTGATGCTCAAGCCGGCGCAGGCACTGGATGCGCAGGCGTTGGAGCAAGCCTTGGGCGCGCTGATCGAGCACCACGACAGCTTGCGCCTGGACTTTATCGAGCAGGGCGAAGGCTGGACCGTGCGTTACCGTGACGTCGAGACGCAGGCCGCTGGCACGCTGCTCTGGCACGCCGACGTCGCCGATCTCGCTGAGCTGGAGGTGCTGGGCGACCGGGCCCAGCGCAGCCTGCAACTGGATGGCGGGCCGCTGCTGCGCGGGCTGCTGGCGAACCTCGCCGACGGCACGCAGCGGCTGTTGCTGATCGTGCATCACCTGGTGGTGGATGGGGTGTCCTGGCGGATTCTGTTCGAAGACCTGCAAAGCGCTTATCGGCAGAGGCTCGCAGGCGCAGCGCTGCAACTGCCGGCCAAGACCAGCGCGGTCAAAGCCTGGACCGCCGCGTTGCAGGACTACACTGCCAGCGCACCCTTGCAGGCCGAGCTGGGCTTTTGGCAGCAACAGTTGCAAGGCGCCTCGGCGGGGTTGCCTTGGGATAATCCCCAGGGCGGGCAGCAACACTGCCAAGCCGTGACGATTCGCACGGCACTGGATAAAACCCTCACCCGGCAACTGTTGCAGCAGGCCCCGGCGGCCTACCGCACCCAGATCAACGACCTGCTGCTGACCGCGCTGGCGCGGGTGATGGTGCGCTGGACCGGCGACGACAGCGTGTGGGTACAACTCGAAGGCCACGGTCGCGAAGATCTGTTCGACCACGTCGACCTAAGCCGTACCGTCGGCTGGTTCACCAGCCTGTTCCCCGCAAAGCTGACCCCGGCTGCCGATCTCGGCACCTCGCTGAAGCAGATCAAGGAACAACTGCGCGCCATTCCCAACAAGGGCATTGGCTTCGGCGCCTTGGCGCACCTGGGCGATGACTTTGCGCGCCAGACCCTGCATGCCTTGCCGAAACCGCAACTGACCTTCAACTACCTCGGCCAGTTCGACGGCAGTTTCGATGGGGCCGACGAGGCCTTGTTCGTGCCGACCAGCGAGCGCGGCGGCGAAGAAGTGAACCTGCAAGGCCCGCTGGGCAGTCCGCTGGCTCTCGACGGCCAAGTGTTTGGTGGCGAGCTGGACTTGAGCTGGACCTTCAGCGGCGACCTGTTCAACGCCGCGACCATCCAGCGCCTGGCCGATGACTATGTGCAGGAGCTCACGGCGCTCATCGCCCATTGCTGCGACAGCACTAGCGGTGGCGTGACGCCGTCGGATTTCCCCCTGGCGCGGCTGACCCAGGCGCAACTGGACATACTGGTGCAACAGCCCCAGGCCATCGACGACATCTACCCGCTGTCACCGATGCAGCAGGGCATGCTGTTTCATTCCTTGCTCGGCCAGGGCAGTGGCGACTACATCAACCAGATGCGCCTCGACGTCGAGGGCCTCGACCCGCAACGTTTCCGCGCCGCCTGGCAAGCCGTGGTCGATGCCCATGACATCCTGCGCAGCGGCTTCTTCTGGCAGGGCGACCTGGCGCAGCCGGTGCAGATCGTGCAGCGTCAGGTCGAGGTGCCGTTCCGTGTGCTCGACTGGAGCGGGCGCACTGATATTGATGGCGCCCTGCAAACCCTCGCCGATGCAGAACGTGCCCAAGGCGTGGACCTGACCAGCGCGCCGCTGATGCGCCTGGTGCTGGTGCGCACCGGCACCGACCGTCATCACCTGATCTACACCAACCATCACATCCTGATGGACGGCTGGAGCAGCGCGCAGTTGCTCGGTGAAGTCTTGCAGCATTACCGGGGTGACAGCGTGGCCCGTCCGGCCGGGCGCTATCGCGACTACATTGCCTGGCTGCAACGCCAGGACGAGGCCACCAGCGAGGCGTTCTGGACGCCTGCGCTGCAACGCCTGGAGACGCCGACGCGGCTGGCCGACGTTATGGCGAAGCCGGCAGAGTCGCTGGCCGGTTATGGCGATCATGTCCAGGTGCTGGACGAAGCGCTGACCCGACGCCTGGAAGCCTTTGCCCGTGCCTCGAAAGTCACCGTCAACACCTTGGTGCAGGCGGCATGGCTGCTGCTGTTGCAGCGTTACACCGGTCGAGACACGGTGGCCTTCGGTGCGACGGTCGCCGGTCGCCCGGCGGATTTGCCCGGCATCGAGCAGCAGATCGGCCTGTTCATCAACACCTTGCCGGTGATCGCCAGCCCGCGGGCCGAGCAGTCCCTGGACAGTTGGTTGCAAGCGGTGCAAGGGCAGAACCTGGCGCTGCGGGAGTTCGAGCACACCGCGTTGCTGGACATCCAGCGCTGGGCCGGGCAGGGCGGTGAAACCCTGTTCGACAGCCTGCTGGTATTCGAGAACTACCCGATTGCCCAAGCCTTGGAGCAAGGCGCGCCGGACGGCCTGCGCTTCGGTCCGGTGGCCACCCAGGAGCAGACCAACTACCCGTTGACGCTGTTGGTGGGCCTTGATCGGCAGCTGTCAGTGCACATGAGCTACCAGCGGGCCAGTTTTGAGCCCGCCACCGTGGCGCGACTGGCGGCGCACCTGGCGCAACTGTTGGGGCAGATGACCACCCATGGCGAACGCTGCCTGGGTGAACTGTCGATGCTTGAGTTTGATGAGCATCAGCGCCTGACCCATGACTGGAACCCGGTGGACGCCCCGTTCGAGCAAGCGCTGTGCATTCACCAGCTGATCGCTCGTCAGGTCGAAGCCACGCCAGATGCCCTGGCGGTGACCTTCGCCAACACGCGCCTGAGCTACCGCGAATTGGACGGCCAGGCCAATCGCCTGGCCCATAGACTCATCGAACTGGGTGTGGGCCCGGAAGTGCGAGTGGGCGTGGCAATGCCGCGCTCCGAGCAGTTGCTGATCGCCTTGCTGGCGGTGCTCAAGGCCGGCGGTGCCTACGTCCCGCTGGACCCGGACTATCCGGCCGAACGCGTGGCCTACATGCTCGACGACAGCGGCGCGCGGGTGCTGCTGACCGAGCAAGCGGTGGCGGCGACGCTGACCGTTGCGGCCGAGACCGCTGTGTTGCGGCTGGATCAACTCGACCTGACGCACTACCCGCTGAGCGCACCCCACACCCAGGTCACGCCAGACAACCTCGCCTACGTGATCTACACCTCCGGCTCCACCGGTAAGCCCAAGGGCGTGGCGATTGCCCATCGCAACGTGCTGGCGCTGATCGACTGGTCGAAATCGGTCTACAGCCGCGACGATATCCAAGGCGTGCTCGCCTCCACTTCCGTGTGTTTCGACTTGTCGGTGTGGGAGCTGTTCGTGACCCTGGCCAATGGCGGCTCGCTGATCATTGCGCGTAACGCCCTGGAGCTGCCCCACCTGCCGGCCCGGGATCAGGTGCGCCTGATCAACACCGTGCCGTCGGCCATCGCCGCGTTGCAGCGCAGCGGTGAAATTCCGGCCAGCGTGCGCATCATCAACCTGGCGGGCGAGCCGTTGAAGCAGAGCCTGGTGGAAGCGCTGTACCAATGTGTGTACCAAGGTGGGAGCGAGCTTGCTCGCGACAGCGGTGGATCAATTACACATAAGCCAGCAGATGGATCGCCATCGCGAGCAAGCTCGCTCCCACAGTTGACCGAGTCGCCTTTGAAAGGGGGCATCGAACACGTCTACGACCTCTACGGCCCATCGGAAGACACCACCTATTCCACCTGGACCCGCCGCACCGTCGGCGGCACCGCGAACATCGGCCGGCCCCTCAAGCACACCGCCAGTTACCTGCTGGACAGTGACTTGCAAGCGGTGCCCCAAGGCGTCTCGGCCGAGCTGTACCTGAGCGGCGCGGGCATCACCCGTGGCTACCTCGGCCGCGCGGCGATGACCGCCGAGAAGTACGTGCCCAACCCGTTTTCCAGCAACGGCGAGCGCTTGTACCGCACCGGCGACCTGAGCCGTTATCGCGTCGATGGCGTGCTCGAATATCAGGGCCGGATCGACCATCAGGTGAAGATCCGCGGCTTCCGTATCGAGTTGGGGGAAATCGAAGCGCGGCTGCTGCAACAACCCGAAGTGCGTGAGGTGGCCGTCCTGGCCCAGGACGCGGCGGGTGGCCAGCAACTGGTGGCCTACGTGGTCGCCCCAGCGCTGGACCTGGACGCCACCGAAGCGCTGCGTGCCCTGCGCGATCAACTCAAGGCCGGTCTCAGGGAACACTTGCCCGACTACATGATTCCGGCCCATCTGCTGTTCCTCGACCAACTGCCGCTGACGCCCAACGGCAAGCTCGACCGCAAGGCCTTGCCGGCCCCGGAGACCGGCTTGCTGCAGGCCGGTTATGTCGCGCCGGCCAGTGAACTCGAGCAGCAGGTCGCAGCAATCTGGGCCCAGGTGCTCACGGTGGAACGCGTGGGCCTGAACGACCACTTCTTCGAGCTGGGCGGCCATTCGCTGCTGGCGGTCAATGCCGTCTCGCGTCTGGCCCTCGAATTGGGGCTGAGCCTGACCCCGCAACTGATTTTCCAGCACCCCGTCCTAAGGGACTTTGTCGCGCAACTGGACACCGGGGACGGGCCCATCAACGAACAGAAACTGAACAAGCTGGAAGCCCTGCTTGATGAAATGGAGGAAGTCTGATGGATAAGAGTGTTGCTTTGAGGATTGCCAAGCGCTTTATCACTCTGCCGCTGGACAAACGCCGGCTGTACCTGGAAAAGATGCTCGAAGAGGGCGTCTCGCCGGCCAACCTGCCGATCCCCGAGGTGCGCTCCGGGTTCGAACACATCGCGCTGTCCTATGCCCAGGAACGCCAATGGTTCCTGTGGCAGATGGACCCGCACAGCTTGGCCTATCACATCCCCAGTGCCCTGCGCCTCAAGGGGCCGTTGGACGTGGCCGCCCTGGAGCGCAGCTTCAACGCCCTGGTCGAGCGCCACGAGAGCTTGCGCACCACCTTCATCGAGCATGGCGAGCAGGCCGTGCAGGTCATCCACCCGCACATGCCGCTGCGCATTGCGGTCCAGGCATTACCCGCCGGTTCGCCGGCCAGCCAGGACGACA
Source organism: Pseudomonas sp. B21-054 (assembly GCF_026016345.1). Classification (NCBI taxonomy): domain Bacteria; kingdom Pseudomonadati; phylum Pseudomonadota; class Gammaproteobacteria; order Pseudomonadales; family Pseudomonadaceae; genus Pseudomonas; species Pseudomonas sp. B21-054. The sequence continues at coordinate 4,830,570 of NZ_CP087204.1, read as the reverse complement.
GCATCAAGGCCTTCGTCGAGGCGCAAAGCGCGCGCCCATTCGATCTGCGCCAAGGGCCGCTGCTGCGGGTTTCACTGTTGAAAATCGCCGAAGACGACCATGTGCTGGCGCTGATCCAGCACCACATCATCTCCGATGGCTGGTCGATGCAGGTGCTGGTGGATGAGCTGGTGCGTCACTACGCCTTCAACACCGCCGCCGACACTGCCGGCCAGCCACTGGAACTCCCGGAACTGACCGTGCAGTACGCCGACTACGCCATCTGGCAGCGCCACTGGCTCGAGGCCGGTGAGCGCGAGCGGCAACTGGCCTATTGGCTCCAGACCCTGGGGGGCGAACAACCGGTTTTAGAGCTGCCCCTCGATCACCCACGCCCACCCGTGCAGAGTTTTCGCGGTGCGCGCCTGGACCTGAACCTACCGCCGGAACTGGGCGCGGCGCTCAAGCAATTGGCCCAGCGTGAAGGGGCCAGCCTGTTCATGGTGCTGCTGGCGTCGTTCCAGGCGTTGCTGCACCGCTACAGTGGCCAGCCGCAGATCCGCGTCGGCGTGCCCGTGGCCAACCGCAACCGGGTCGAGACCGAGGGCCTGATCGGCTTTTTCGTCAACACCCAGGTGCTCAGCGCAGATGTCGATGGGCAGTTGCCGTTCGATCGTTTGCTCCATCAGGTCAAGCAGGCGGCCATGGCCGCCCAGGCTCATCAGGACTTGCCCTTCGAGCAGCTGATCGAAGCCCTGCAACCGGAGCGCAGCCTGAGCCACAGCCCGATCTTCCAGGTCATGTTCAACCACCAGACGGCCGGCGATACCCAGGACCGGCAGTTGCAGCTGCCACAGCTGAGCATCGAGGACCTGGTGTGGGAAGGGCGCACCGCCCAGTTCGACCTGACCCTGGGCACCTATGAAACCGAGCAGGGCGTTGCCGCCGAACTGACCTACGCCACCGACCTCTTCGAGCCGCAGACCATCGAACGCCTGGCCCAGCACTGGCAGAACCTGCTGCAAGGCATTGTCGAGGCGCCGCAACGACGTATCGGTGAGTTGCCGTTGCTCGACGCCGCCCAGCAGCGCCTGACGCAGCAAGACTGGTACCGCGTGGCCGACCACGGTGCCGGAACCAGCTGTGTGCATTGGCGCATCGCCGAACAGGCGCGCCAGACTCCCGACGCGCTGGCGCTCACCATCGATGGACAGACCCTGACCCAAGGGCAACTGGACGCGCGCGCTAACCAGCTCGCCCACCGCTTGATGGCCCTGGGCGTGACGCCTGACCAGCCGGTGGGCATCGCGGTGGAGCGTAGCGTCGAAATGATCGTCGGCCTGCTGGCGATCCTCAAGGCCGGTGGCGCCTACGTGCCCCTGGACCCGGCGTATCCCGAGGATCGCCTGGCCTACATGATCGAGGACAGCGGCATCGAATTGCTGTTGACCCAGGCTCGTTTGCAGGCGCTGCTACCGATTCCGGCCACCCTGCAGACCCTGTTGCTGGACCAGCCCGACGCCGCGCTGCAGGCCGCACCGTGCAGCTGTCCGGTGGTGCCACTGACCGCCGAACACCTGGCCTACGTCATCTACACCTCCGGTTCCACCGGCAAACCCAAGGGCGTGATGGTACGGCATGGTGCGCTGAGCAATTTCGTCGCCAGCATGATCGCCCAGCCGGGGCTTGCGGCCAGCGACCGCATGCTTTCGCTGACGACGTTTTCCTTCGACATTTTCGGCCTGGAAATCTACGGGCCGTTGGCGGCCGGGGCCAGCATTGTGCTGACCGGCCAGAACGTCCAGCAGGATCCACAAGCGGTGCTGGCGCTGATCGAACGCCATGATGTGACCGTGCTGCAAGCCACCCCTTCGAGCTGGCGCATGCTGCTGGACCATGAGCACGCTGCGCTGCTGGCCGGGCGCACGTTCCTGTGTGGTGGCGAGGCGCTGCCCCTGGAGCTGGCGCAACGCATGCTGGCCCTTTCGCCGAAGGTCTGGAACCTCTACGGCCCGACTGAAACCACGATCTGGTCGGCGGTGCACCCCTTGAGCCTGGAGAACAGCCGTCCGTTCCTGGGCAAGCCCCTGGACAACACCGCGCTGTACATCGTTGGCAGCGACCTGACGCTCAACCCACCCGGTGCGCCGGGTGAGCTGTTGATTGGCGGTGAAGGCCTGGCCCGCGGCTATTTCCAACGCCCGGCCCTGACCGCTGAACGCTTCGTGCCCGATCCGTTTTCCAGCACGGGCGAGCGGTTGTACCGCACCGGCGACTTGACCCGTTATCGGGCCGAAGGCGTGGTCGAGTACATCGGTCGTATCGACCATCAAGTGAAGATCCGTGGCTTGCGGATCGAACTGGGGGAAATCGAAGCGGCGTTGCTGGCCCAGGCGAGCGTGCGTGAAACCGTGGTGGTGGCCCATGAAGGCCCGACCGGGGCGCAACTGGTGGGCTATGTGGTGCCGGCCACGGCTGAAGTGCTGGACGCCGAAGCCGAGGCCGCGTTGCGCGCCTCGCTGAAAACCGCGCTCAAGGCGCAGCTGCCCGAGTACATGGTCCCGGCGCACCTGTTGTTCCTGGCGCAACTGCCGCTGACGCCCAACGGCAAGGTCGATCGCAAGGCGTTGCCGGCCCCGGATGCCAGCGAATTGCAACGTACCTACGTAGCGCCTTGCAGCCAGCGCGAGCAGCAAGTGGCGCAGATCTGGCAGGAGGTCCTCAAGCTTGAGCGCGTGGGGCTGCACGACAACTTTTTCGAGTTGGGCGGGCACTCGTTGCTGGTGACCCAAGTGGTTTCGCGGGTCCGTCGGCTGCTGGACATCGAGGTGCCGTTGCGCAGCCTGTTCGAATACAGCACGTTGCAGGATTTTGTCGAAGCCCTCGACGCCGGGTCGGGCCCGCAGCCGCAGGCCATGGTCGCCGTGGCGCGGGACCAGCCGCTGGCGCTGTCGTTTGCCCAGGAACGCCAGTGGTTCCTGTGGAAAATGGACCCGGACAGTGCCGCCTACAACATTCCCACGGCGCTGCGATTGCGCGGCACCTTGGACAAAGTCGCTTTGCGCCGCAGCTTTGAAGCGCTGGTGCAACGGCATGAAAGCTTACGCACCGTGTTCGTGGAGGACGATGGACGCACCTGCCAGGTGATTCGTCCGCAGGGGCACGTCAGCTTCGTCGAACAGCGTCTGAGCGCGGCGGATGAGGTCAGCATTCAGGCGTTCATCGAAGAGCAGACGCAACGCCCGTTCGACCTCTTGAACGATGCGCTGCTGCGCGTGGCATTGCTGGAACTGGGTGAGCAGGACCACGTCCTGGCGCTGACTCTGCACCACATCGTTTCCGACGCCTGGTCGTTGCAGGTGATGGTCGATGACCTGATGAGCCTGTATTCGGCGTTCACCCAGGGGCTGCCCGCGCAGTTACCCGTGCTGGAAATACAGTACGCCGACTATGCCGTCTGGCAGCGCCAATGGATGGCCGCCGGCGAACAGGATCGGCAACTGGCCTACTGGACCGCGCAACTGGGCAGCGAGCAACCCTTGCTGGAACTGCCCACCGACCATCCGCGCCCGGCCCAGCAAAGCCTGCGCGGCGCGCGGCTGCCGATTGTGCTGGATCCTGCGTTGAGCGATGCCCTCAAGGCCCTGGCCCGGCGGGAAAACGTCACGCTGTTCGTGTTGTTGCTCGGTTCTTTCCAGGCATTGCTGCACCGCTACAGCGGCCAGGCCGACATCCGTGTCGGGGTGCCGATTGCCAACCGCCAGCGCCTGGAAACCGAGCGCTTGATTGGTTTCTTCGTCAATACCCAGGTGCTGCGCGCCGAGTTCCACAGCGATCTGACCGGTGCCGATTTGCTGCAACAGCTCAAGCAGACGGCCATGGCGGCGCAGATGCACCAGGACCTGCCGTTCGAGCAATTGGTCGATGCCTTGCAGCCGCAGCGTAACTTGAGCCACAGCCCGTTGTTCCAGGCCATGTTCAACCACCGCAACGAAACCGCCTCGGTCTTTGAAGACGCATTGCCGGGCCTGGCGGTCGAACCCCTTGGCTGGGCGCAGCGCACCGCGCAGTTCGACCTGAGCCTGGAGACCACCGACAGCCCGCAGGGCCTGCACGCCGCGCTGATCTACGCGACGGACCTGTTCGAACCGGCCACCCTCGAGCGCATGGGCCAGCATTGGCTCAACCTGTTGCACGGCTTGGTGCAGGACCTGCATCGCCCGGTTGCGCAGTGGGCGTTACTGGATGCTGACGAGCGTCGGCGCCTGCTCGTCGACTGGAATGCGACGGCGGTTGCGTACCCCCTCGATCGCAGTGTCCAGGGGTTGATCGAAGAACAGGTACGCAAGACGCCGGATGCCCCGGCGCTGGTATTCGGCGAGCAACGCCTGAGCTACGGCGAGCTCAACGCCCGGGCCAACCGCCTGGCTCACACCCTGATCGAGCATGGCGTCGGCCCGGATGTGCTGGTGGGCATCGCCGTGGAACGTTCGGTGGAAATGGTCCTGGGGCTGTTGGCGATTCTCAAGGCCGGCGGTGCCTATGTGCCGCTGGACCCGGAATACCCACGGGATCGCCTGGCCTACATGTTCGAAGACAGCGGCATCGGTTTGCTGCTGACCCAGCAGCATTTGCTCGATCAATTGCCGATTCCGCAGGGGATCGACAGCCTGGTGCTGGACCTACCTGATGGCGGGGTGTACGCAGGTCGCGACACGAATCCAGACGTCGTGGTCGACGGCGAGAACCTCGCCTATGTGATCTACACCTCCGGTTCCACCGGCAAGCCCAAGGGCGCGGGCAACCGGCATTCGGCGCTGGTCAACCGCCTGTGCTGGATGCAGCAGGCCTATGGGCTCGATGCCTGCGACAGTGTGCTGCAAAAAACGCCGTTCAGTTTCGACGTGTCGGTGTGGGAGTTCTTCTGGCCGCTGCTGACCGGCGCGACGCTGGTGGTGGCTGCGCCAGGGGCTCATCGTGACCCGGCGCAACTGATCGGGCTGATCACGGCGCAGCGCATCACGACGCTGCACTTTGTGCCATCGATGTTGCAGGCGTTTGTGCAAGACCCCCACGTAGCCGAATGCACCAGCCTCAAACGCATCGTTTGCAGCGGTGAAGCCCTGCCGGTGGATGCGCAACAGCAGGTGTTCGCCAAACTGCCGAACGCCGGCCTGTATAACCTCTATGGCCCGACCGAGGCGGCCATCGACGTGACCTACTGGACCTGTGTCGACGAAGGTCGCGACAGCGTGCCGATTGGCCAGCCGATCGCCAACCTGGGCACCTACATCCTGGATGATGAGCTTTCGCCAGTGCCGGTGGGCGTGATCGGCGAGCTGTACCTGGCGGGCGAGGGACTGGCCCGTGGTTACCACCGCCGCGCCGCGCTGACGGCCGAGCGGTTCGTGACCGGTCCCTTTGGCCACGGCCAGCGGCTGTACCGCACCGGCGACCTGGCGCGCTACCGCACCGACGGTGTGATCGAATATGCCGGGCGCATGGACCACCAGGTGAAAATCCGTGGCCTGCGCATCGAACTGGGGGAAATCGAAGCGCGCCTGGCCGAGCACGATGACGTGCTCGAAACCGTGGTGATTGCCCAGGGCGGTAGCCTGTTGGTGGCCTACGTGGTGCCGACACACGCTGAATTACTGAGCGCCGAAGAGGCCGTGCGCCAGGCGCTGCAAGGCCGGCTCAAGGCGTATTTGAGCCAGTCCTTGCCCGACTACATGGTGCCGCAGCACTGGTTGTGGCTGGAAAAAATGCCGGTCAGCCCCAACGGCAAACTGGAGCGCAAGGCGCTGCCCCCAGCCGATCTCAGCACCAGCCCCAAGGCTTACGTCGCAGCGCATACCGCCATGGAGCGGGCGCTGGCCGGTATCTGGCAAAGCGTGCTCGGGCAAGCGCAAGTGGGTGTCAGCGACAACTTCTTCGAGCTGGGGGGCGATTCGATCATCTCCATCCAGGTGGTCAGCCGGGCCCGTCAGGCCGGGATCCATTTCAGCCCCAAGGATTTGTTCGTCCACCAGACCATCCAAGGCCTCGCCAGTGTGGCGACCCTGGATGACAGCCGCCCAGGCATCGACCAGGGCCCGGTGACGGGGAACGCGGTGTTGCTGCCGTTCCAGCAGTTGTTTTTCGAACACGACATGGCCGAGCCTCATCACTGGAACCAGTCGGTGCTGCTCAAGGGCTTGCGGCCGATCCACGGTGGGTATCTGGAGCAGGCGCTCCAGGCCTTGGTGGTCCACCACGATGCCTTGCGCCTGGCCTTCAAGCGCGAAAATGGCAGCTGGACCGCGCACCATCAAACCCTCGCCGAGCAGCAGGCGGTTTGGCAACGTTCTCCACTGTTGTGGACCGCCGAAGTGGCCGATGCCCCGGCGCTCGAACGCTTGGCCGAACAAGCCCAGCGCAGCCTGGCGCTGGAAAGCGGCGAGCTGCTGCGTGGGGTATTGGCTAATCTCGCCGACGGCAGTCAACGGCTGTTGCTGGTGATTCATCACTTGGTGGTGGACGGGGTGTCCTGGCGCATTCTGCTGGAAGACCTGCAACAGGCTTACCAGCAGTTGCAAGCCGGCCAGGCCCTGGAACTGCCGGCCAAGACCAGTGCCACCCAGGCCTGGGCGCAACGCTTGAAGCTGCATGCCGACAGTGCGGCGTTGCAGGCGCAGATGACTTATTGGCAAGCGCAACTGGCGGGCGCTCGTCACGATCTGCCTTGCGACCGACCTCACGGCGAATTGCGCAGGTGCGATGGGGTGCAGGTTCAGACGCGACTGGACAAAGAGCAGACCCGCCGGCTCTTGCAGCAAGCGCCAGCGGCCTATCGGACCCAGGTCAACGATCTGCTGTTGACCGCCCTGGCCCGGGTCATCGGTCGATGGACCACCGATGGCTCGACCTTGATTCAACTGGAAGGCCATGGCCGTGAGGCGCTGTTCGATGATGTGGACCTGAGCCGCAGCGTCGGCTGGTTCACCAGTCTGTTCCCGGTGCGGTTGACACCGGCAGCGACCGTTGGGGAGTCGATCAAGGCCATCAAGGAGCAATTGCGGGCGATACCCGACAAAGGCCTCGGATTCGGTGTATTGCGCTACTTGGGCGACGAGCAGACGCGGCGCACCCTCCAAGCGCTGCCGAAGCCGCGGATCACCTTCAACTACCTGGGCCAGTTCGACAGCGGTTTTGCCGAGGAGGCCGACGGGCTGTTCAGCCCGGCCAGTGAAGCGGCAGGCGAGCCACAGAGCCCCCTGGCGCCGCTGGACAACTGGTTGACGCTCAACGGCAGTGTCTACGCGGGCGAGCTGAGCATCGACTGGACATTCAGCGCACAGATGTTCGACGCCTCGACGATCCAGGCGCTGGCCGTGGACTACGGTCAAGAGTTGCAAGCGCTGATCGAGCACTGCTGCCAGGCGCAGCACCAGGGCTTCACACCGTCGGACTTCCCCCTGGCCGGGTTGACCCAGGCGCAACTGGACGCCTTGGTGCTGGCGCCGCGACAGGTCGAGGATATCTATCCGTTGTCGCCCATGCAGCAGGGCATGTTGTTCCACACGTTGCTTGAGCAACAGGCCGGCAACTACATCAATCAGTTGCGGGTGGATGTCGAAGGCTTGGACGTCGAGCGCTTCCGCCAGGCCTGGCAGGCGGCCATGGACGCCCATGAGGTGCTGCGCAGCAGTTTTGTCTGGGAAGGCGAATTCAAGCGTGCCTTGCAGGTGGTGCACAAACGCTTGGACGTTGCGTTTGTGTCCCATGACTGGCGCGCCAGGACGGACCTGGACCAAGACCTTGAAACCCTTGCGTCGGCACAGCGCCAGGGCTTTGCACTGGATGCGGCGCCGTTGCTGCGGCTGGTGGTGGCGCGCGTGGCAGAGGACCGCTATCACTTGATCTACACCAGCCATCACATCCTGATGGATGGCTGGAGCAACTCGCAGTTGCTCGGCGAAGTGCTGCAACGCTACAGCGGCCAAGTCCTGGCCCGGCCATCCGGACGCTACCGCGACTACATCGAGTGGCTGTCGGCTCAAGACCCACGGGCCAACGAGCAATTCTGGCAGGCGCAACTGGCCGAACTGGACGAGCCGACGCTGCTGGCGGGGGCTTTTGCCCGGGACAACCGCACCGATGCCCGCCATGGCCACGGCGAACACGAGCAGTTGCTCGATGCCCAAACCACGGCGCGGCTGCAGCGCTTTGCCCGTGAGCAGAAAGTCACGGTCAACACGCTGGTGCAAGCGGCCTGGCAGTTGTTGCTGCAACGCTGTACCGGACACGCCGCCGTTGCCTTCGGCGCCACCGTGGCCGGACGTCCGGCACAGATTCCCGGTGTGGAGCAGCAGATCGGTCTGTTCATCAACACCTTGCCGGTCATCGGCCGGCCACGGGCCGAGCAGAGCGTCGGCCAATGGTTGCAGGAGGTTCAGGGGCGCAACCTGAGCCTGCGCGAGCACGAACACACGCCGCTGTTCGATATCCAGCGCTGGGCCGGGCAGGGCGGTGCGGCGCTGTTCGACACGCTGCTGGTGTTCGAGAACTACCCGGTTGCCCAGGCGTTGCAAGAGGGGGCGCCGGCCACGTTGCGCTTCGGCGAGGTGGCCAATCACGAACAAACCAACTACCCGCTGACCCTGGCAGTGAACTTGGGGGAAACGCTGTCGTTGCTCTTGAGTTACAGCCACGACAGCTTCACGCCGGCCGACGTGAGCCGTATCGGCGGGCACCTGCGCCATCTGCTGGAGCAACTGCCCCTGGGCGGCGAGCGCTCGGTCGGGCAATTGTCATTGCTCGATGCCGAACAGCAACAGGTCCAGCAGGGTTGGAACGCTACCGCGATGGATTACCCCCTCGATGGCAGTGTGCATCGACTGATTGAAGCGCAAGTGGATAAAACCCCCGACGCCTGTGCCCTGGTTTTTGCGTCCCAGCGGCTGAGCTATGCCGACCTCAATGCCCAGGCCAACCGCCTGGCCCATGTGCTGATCGAGCACGGGGTCGGCCCGGATGTGCTGGTGGGCATCGCCGTGGAGCGCTCGGTGGAAATGGTGGTCGGCCTGTTGGCGATCCTCAAGGCGGGCGGCGCCTACGTGCCGCTGGACCCGGAGTATCCCCAGGATCGCCTGGCCTATATGTTCGACGACAGCGGCATTGGCTTGCTGCTGACCCAACATCATTTGCTGGAACGCTTGCCGGTGCCGTCGGGCCTGCGCAGCCTGGTGCTGGATCAGCCCGGCGACTGGCTGGCCGGCCGCAGCGACAGCAATCCAGCGGTCGCGGTCGATGGCGAAAACCTCGCCTACGTCATCTACACGTCGGGCTCCACCGGCAAACCCAAGGGCGCGGGTAACCGTCATTCGGCGCTGCTCAATCGGTTGTTCTGGATGCAGGACGCCTATGGGCTGGCGGCGAGCGACCGTGTGCTGCAAAAAACGCCGTTCAGTTTCGACGTGTCGGTCTGGGAGTTCTTCTGGCCATTGCTGACCGGTTCGACCCTGGTCATGGCGCCGCCCGGCGCCCACCGCGACCCGGCGCAGATGATCGAGCTGATCAGCGCGCAGCAGATCAGCACCTTGCACTTCGTCCCATCGATGTTGCAGGTGTTCATGCAAGACCCGGCGGTGGGGCGTTGCCAGAGCCTGAAACGGATCATTTGCAGTGGCGAAGCCTTGCCGGTGGATGCCCAATTGCAGGTGTTCGCCAAACTGCCCGCTGCCGGCCTGTACAACTTGTACGGCCCCACCGAAGCGGCCATCGACGTGACGCACTGGACCTGTGTCGACGAAGGCCGGGACGCGGTGCCGATTGGCCAGCCGATCGCCAACCTGAGCACGTTTATCCTCGACCCGGACCTGTCGCCGTTGCCGGTGGGGGTCACCGGCGAGCTGTACCTGGGAGGCGAAGGCCTGGCGCGGGGTTACCACCGTCGCCCGGCGTTGACCGCCGAGCGCTTTGTCACCAGCCCGTTCGGTGACGGCGCGCGCCTGTACCGTACCGGTGACCTGGCGCGCTACCGGGCCGACGGAGTGATCGAGTACGCCGGGCGCCTGGATCATCAAGTGAAGATCCGTGGCCTGCGCATTGAACTGGGCGAGATCGAGGCGCGCCTGGCCGAACATGCCGAGGTCCGCGACAGTGTCGTGATCGCCCAGGACGGCACGTTGCTGGTGGGCTATGTGGTGCCGCAATCCTCGGCGCTGTTGAATGCCGAGGCCAGTATCGGCCTTGCCTTCGAGCAGGCCTTGAAGACCCACCTGGGCCAGCACCTGCCGGACTACATGGTCCCGCAGCATTGGGTATGGCTTGAGCGCATGCCGGTGAGCCCGAACGGCAAACTGGAGCGCAAGGCGCTGCCCCGCTTCGACGCCAACCAGTCGCAGCAAGGCTTCGTGCCGCCCGAGGGTGAGCTGGAGCAACGGATTGCCTGCATCTGGCAAGAAGTACTGGAGGTGGAGCAGGTCGGGCGCAACGATCATTTCTTCGAACGCGGCGGCCATTCGTTGCTGGCCACCCAGGCGGTTTCACGGCTGCTCAAGCTGACGGACTATCCGCTGAGCCTGCGGGACCTGTTCAATCATCCGCAGCTCAAGGCACTGGCGGCCCTGATGGGCGCCAGCATCGACGGGCAGGCGCCGCGGGCGGGCGACTCCCGCGGGGTCCGGCTCAAGGCCCATGGGCCGCGACGTTCGGCACCGTTGTCGTTGGTGCAGCGGCGCCTGTGGATCGCCGAACAATTGTCTGGCGGCACCTCGGCCTATGGCATGCCGTTGGCGTTGCGCTTGTCTGGCGAGTTGTCGGTGGAACATCTGTTGAGCAGCTTCGCCGAAGTGGTCCGCCGCCATGACGTGCTGCGCACGGCGTATACCCAGGACGACGAAGGCGATCCGCTGGCGCTGATTGCCGATGAGATCGAGGGGGACTTCCCGGTGATCGATTTGTCGGGCCTTTCGCCCAGTGCCCAGCAAGAACAGGTGGCCCGGGCGACGCTGGAAAACGCGCGCACGCCGATTGACCTGCAACAGGCTCCGCTGTGGCGCGGGCGAATCTTGCACCTGGGACCGACCGAGCATGTGTTGTTGTATGCCATGCACCACATCATCTCCGATGGTTGGTCGATGGGGCTGTTGATCAACGAGCTGGTGCAAGTCTACGAAGCGTCCCTCAACGGCCAACCGATGCCGCTGCCGCCCCTGGACGTTCAGTACTACGACTTCGCGTTGTGGCAGCAGGCGCTGGAAGACCAGGGCGTGCTGGCGCGTCAGGCCGACTACTGGAAACACCGGCTCAGCGGCTATGACGGTTGCCTGAGCCTGCCACTGGAAAACCCTCGGGGGCAGACGGCGTCCTATGACGGCGATGCGTTGCAGTTCCACCTTTCCCCCGGATTGACGGCGGCATTGCGGCGCTTGTCCAGCGAGGTCGGTGTCACGCTGTACAGCACGCTGCTGGCGTCGTTCCAGGTGTTGTTGCACCGGGTCTGCGCCGCGCAAGACGTCGTGGTGGGCGCCGACGTGGCCGGCCGTGAACAGCCTGAGCTTGAACGCCTGATCGGTTTCTTCGTCAACGTGCTGCCCCTGCGTTCGCGCTTTGACGCCGAACTCACGTTTTCGGCTTTCCTGGCACACACCCAGGACAACCTGCTCGGTGCGCTGGAGCACCAGGACCTGCCGTTTGACCAGATTGTCGAGGTGTCGGGCGTGCCGCGACACAAGGGGATGAACCCGTTGCTCCAAGTGTTGTTCGTGATGAACAACGTACCGGTGCGCAGCCGAACCGTGGCCGGATTGAACGTGGAGGCCCTGCCGGCCCTTGAGACCCATTCTAAATTCGACATGGCGTTGTTCGTTGACGAAGAAGAAGGGCAACTGCGTGGTAATTGGCAGTTCGCCACAACCTTGTTCGGACATGAGCGCATTCAGCACCTGATTCAGGCCTGGACAGCCCTGTTGGAACAGATCGTCGCTGATCAGGACATTCAATTGGGAGCTATCCGCATGCCAGTCGACAACTTGGCGGCAGCCGCCAGGCCTGCCACCGTCCCGGGGCCCAAGGCCGATAAGCTGGGCAAGTTTCTCAAGCGTTCCGCGACACCCGTCGCCAGGCCCCGTCCAACCCGGGTGCGCGAATCACTGGTGGCGGCGCCGCAACGATTCCCGCTGATGCTGGAGCCGGGCGAGCCCCATCTGGATGTCATCGAGTGGATCCAGCAGAACCGGCCGTTCATCGAACAGAAGCTGGCCGAACATGCGGGCATCCTGTTTCGCGGTTTCGAGCTGGACGGCATCCAGGGCTTTGAAGCGTTCGCCGAAGCGATCCAGCCGGGCCTTTATGGTCAGTACGGCGACCTGCCCAAGAAGGAGGGGGGCAAGAACACCTACCGCTCCACGCCGTACCCCGAGCGCAAGATGATCCTGTTCCACAACGAGAGCTCCCATCAGGACCGCTGGCCGCGCAAGCAGATGTTCTATTGCGAGCAAGCCGCGCCCGTGGGCGGTGCCACCCCAGTGGTGGATTGCCGCCTGATGTATGAAAAGCTGCCGGCGGACCTTCGCGAAAAGTTCGAGGACAAAGGCCTGCTCTACGTGCGCACCTTCACCGACAAACTCGATGTGTCGTGGCAGCACTTCTTCAAGACTGAAGATCGCCGCGAAGTCGAAGCCCGTTGCCGAGCGGGTGGCATCCAGTGGCGTTGGCTCGATAACGACGAGTTGCAAACCCGCACGCCGGGCCCGGCGATCATCACCCACCCGATCACTGGCGAGAAGTCGTTCTTCAACCAGGTGCAGTTGCATCACATCTACTGGCTGGAGCCGGACGTACGGGAAGACCTGTTGTCGATGTTCGGCCTCGAACGCATGCCACGGCAGGTGTACTACGGCGACGGCACACCGATCGAAGACGAGGTGATGGCGCGTATCGGTGAGTTGTACGAAGCCTGTGCGGTGCGTTTCGACTGGCACAAAGGCGACGTGATCCTGCTGGACAACATGTTGGTGGCCCACGCCCGCGATCCGTTCGAGGGGCCCCGCAAGATCGTGGTGGCCATGGGCGATATGTACGACCACAGCAGTCTTGAGCACCGGCCTGTCGCCGGGCAAACCACCCAGGACGCACTCAACACCGAGGAAAGCGGAGCATGAACGAGGTTACGATGGACGCGTACGATTCGGGTTTCGCCCTGACGCCCGAGCAACAAACCGTGCTTGAGCAACTGTCGACCACGGCGACCTGTGGCGACGCCTTGCGCTGGTTGAACGTGGTCATTGACGGCGATCTCGATCCGCAGCGCTTGCAGGTGGCGTTCGATACGCTACTGGCGCAGCAGCCGATGCTGCTGGCGCAACTGGGCAAAGTCGCCGGGTTCCACGGTTCGCGTCAGGCCGCCGCCGGTGCCGGGCGCTTCCCATTGACGGTGCGGGGGGGTGAGCAAGGGGCCGAGGAGGTCCAGGCGCAGATCAACGAATCGATGGGCCGCGCGTTTGTGGCCGGCGAATCGGCAAGCGTCCAGGCCGTGCTGTATCGCCTCGGGCCCCAGCAATGGCAACTGCTGCTGGGCATCGCCCGCTACAGTGCCGATGGGCAATCGCTGAATCTGCTGCTTGAGCAAGTACAGCAGGCGTACGCCGGGGTTCTGGCATCGGAAGACGAAGCGCCGGGCGAATTTGCCCAGTACCTGGAATGGCGCAGTGAAGTGGTGCTGGATGAAGATGCCGCCAGCGCGCGCACCTACTGGCAGCAACACCTGCAAGACCAGCAGACGGACATCGCCACGCCATGGCTGGCGGCACGCAGCGCCAGCCGTGAAACCAGTGCCGCCGACACGCGCTTATCCTTGACGCTGCAACCTGCCCAGCGTGAGGCTTTGCAACGTCTGGCCGCGCAACTCGGGCAGCCGCTTGCCACGCTGCTGCAAGGCGCCTGGTGGGTGTTGCTGGGCCGTTTGAGCGGGCGTGAGCAGGCGCTGGTCGGTGTGCGCCATGACAGCCGCAGCGACTACGAATATTTCGCCAGTGCCGTGGGCGTGTTCGAGAAAACCTTGCCGCTGTGCGTTCCGTTGCCCGCCACCCAGTCGTTCGATGAGTGGCTGGTGGCGCTGGCGGCTCGCCTCGAAGAACACCGCACCTGGCAGGAATACTGGACGCCGGAACTCAGCCCTGACGCGGCGCGCCCGGTCTACGGTTTTACGGTTGCCCAGACGAGTCGTGCCCAGGACAGCAGCGGTCTGCACTGGGCGCCGGTGTCGGTGCCTGTGCGGGCCGATGGGTTCGAGTGGCTGTTGCAGGTGCAATTGAACGGTGCCGAGCAGCTTGCCGGGATCGATCTGTATTACGCCAGCGCGCTGTATTCGCCAGTCTCGGCCAGTGCCGTGCTGGAACAGTACGGCGTGCTGCTGACTTCGATCCTTGCGGCCGGGCACACCCCATTGGCGCAGCTCAACCTGTTGAGTCACGCCGAAGAACAGCGCTTGCGAGCGATCAACCCGCCGATGCAGGCCTTGGTCGATGGCCGCTATCTGCCCCGGCGCATTGCCGATTGGGCGAGTCATGCGCCGGATGCCATCGCCCTGACTGATGCCCACCAGCAGTTGAGCTATGACCAGTTGCAAACCCGGGTCGACAGCTTGGCCCAGGGCTTCAAGCAGCAAGGCCTGGGCGACGGTTCGATTGTCGCGCTGGCGTTGCCGCGCTCGGCGGAGCTGGTGATTGCAATGCTGGCGAGCTGGCGCGTGGGGGCGGCGTATCTGCCCCTTGATGTGCAATGGCCCCAGGCGCGCCAGGCATTGATGCTGGAACAGGCCGGCGCGGCTATGTTGCTGACCGATGCGGCGCATCTGCCGGTGTGGCAGGATCAGCCATACAAGGCGCTGACCGTGGCGGGGCTGAGCCAGTCGGCGGGGGCATTGCCGGACCTGGTCACTCAGGGCAACGATATTGCCTATGTGTTGTTTACGTCTGGCTCCACCGGTGTGCCCAAGGGCGTGGTGGTCGAGCATCGGCAATTGCTCAACTACACCGCCCAGGCCAGCCAGGCCCTGGGACTTGAGCAGTGCAAGGACGTCGGGTTCACGTCCACCGTGGCGGCGGACCTGGGCAACACGACGTTGTTTGGCGCGTTGTTCAATGGCGCGACCCTGCATGTGGCCAGCGATGAGCAAATGCAGGACGGCGCGTTGTTTGCCGAGTACCTGCAACAGCATCGGATCGACTGCCTGAAAATCGTGCCATCGCACCTCGCGGCGCTGCTCGACAGTGAGCACACGACCCTGCCGCGTACGCTGGTACTGGGTGGCGAGCCGATTCCGCCGCCGCTGATCGAGCGCATCGCCCGGTTGCGCAGCGATTGCCGGGTGTTCAACCACTACGGCCCGACCGAAACCACGGTCGGGGTGATGATCCATCCCTTGGCCCTGGACGGCGCTGCCGACGAGTGTGCGGCGCTGACGCAAGTGCTGGGCAACAACCAGGTTTATGTGCTGGACGCCGATCTGCGCTTGGCGCCGGTGGGTGTGTTGGGCGAGGTGTACCTGGGCGGTGCGCAGGTGTGCCGGGGTTATCTGAATGCCGAGGCTGATGAGCAAGCGTTCATCCAGAGCCCATTCGATCCGGCCCAACGCTTGTATCGCAGCGGCGACCTGGCGCGTTACCGCGCGGACGGGGCGATCCAGTTGCACGGTCGGCGTGATCAGCAGGTCAAGGTGCGCGGGTTCCGGATTGAACTGGCGGAGATCGAGGCCGAGCTGCTGCGCGTGCCGCAGGTGGCCGAAGCGCTGGTGCTGCCGGCCCTGTCGGCCGAGCAAGGACTGTTGGCCTTTGTCGTGGCGCAGCAGGGCAGGTCGACGGGCTTGCTGGACGCCGTCCGTGCTGAGCTGAGCGCTCGGCTGCCCAGCGTGATGCTGCCGCAGCACCTGCAACTGATCGAACGGTTCCCGCGGCTGGCCAACGGCAAGGTCGATCGCAAGGCGTTGCAACAGTGGGTGGGTGCGGCGATGGCGGACGAAGACGCTGCCCCGCGCGATGCACTGGAGCAATTGCTCGCCGCGCGCATGGCGCAGTTACTGGGACTTGAACGATTGGGCATCGACCGCGACTTCTTCGCCGCCGGTGGTCATTCGTTGCTGGTGATCAAACTGGTGGCCGGTATTCGCAAGTTGTTGCAGTGCGACATTCATCCGGGACTGGTCTTCGATCATCCGACTGTGGCGTCGTTGGCCCTGGCCTTGCGAGCAGTGGAAAGCAGTCCGGGGCAGTTGGAGAAAATCGCCCAGGTGCGCCTGCGCATGGAAGCGATGAGCCCCGAGGAAAAGGCCCTCCTGACCGAACAGGCGCGGCAGATGCAAGCCGCCAGGGCGGCGCCGCTGGGCTGATTCAGGGGCGGATCGGATCTTAAAACCCAGCAGAACCCTGTGGTGAGGGGATTTATCCCCGTTGGGCTGCGAAGCAGCCCCAAAACCAGGCAACTCGGTGTGTCAGGAAGATTGAGTTTGCTGTTTTAGGGCTGCTGCGCAGCCCAGCGGGGATAAATCCCCTCGCCACATTTGTGTTCACAGCTTTGGTATTGGCGGTGTTCAAAAAAAACCGGCGCCCATCAGCGCCGGTTTTTTTTAACTTTTTACGCGAATGATAAATAAACTCATTCCGGTTTTTTGCAGGTGCTGCGTCTTACTAAGGTATGCGGGCAAATCGGGTCGGGCAGGGCAGCCCAGGCACCGGATTTGTCCAGTAAAGATTTCGCCGTCGTCCAGCCAGATGACCGTGCCCGGGGAGGGGCCGGTCGGCCACGTACTGACCCATTGCCCCGAGGCAATCGATCGTGCGGGCTCCCCTGTGCTGGCGAGCGGCGGGCCCTTCGGCCCCATGGACTTTTACTTACCCATAATAGAGAGCGCGATGTCAGCAATTCATGAGTTGAAACCTCTGTTCAAGGCACTCGTCATGTCCCGCGGCCTGCGTCCACGTCGAGTGCTGGCCGGTTTGGGGTTGGTCTGCGGACTGCCACTCAGTGCTCAGGTGATGGCTGAAGACGTCAGCATCGACATTCCTGCGCAACCGCTGCCGCAGGCACTGCAAGCGTTCGGTCAACAGACCAACCAGCAAGTGATCTACAACGCCGCCGACATGGCCGGCCTGAAAAGCACCCGCGTCAGCGGCAAGATGAGCCCGCAGGCGGCCATTGCCGAATTGCTCAAGGGCACTGGTGTGCGCTACAGCCTGGAGGGCAACACCCTGATGCTGATGCGCGGCCCTGCCACGGGTGGCCTCGAGCTGGGCGCGACCACCGTGAAGGCAACGGCACTGGACGCGACGACCGAAGGCAGCCAGGCCTACACCAGTAACGCGGTGACGATTGGCAAGGGCACCCATACCCTCAAGGAAATTCCCCAATCGGTCACCGTGATGACGCGCAAGCAGATGGATGACCAGAACCTGGTCAGCCTCAAGGACGCGGTCAACCAGACCACCGGCGTCGTTGGCCTGCAGGGCGTCGGCCAAGGCATGATCCTGTCGTCGCGCGGTTTCCAGATCGACGACTGGCAGTACGACGGTGTGCCGATCCTGCGTAACAACTATTCCCTGGGCAACTGGGCGACCCAGGACCTGATCTTCTTCGACCGCCTGGAAATCATGCGCGGCGCCGCCGGTCTGCTGCAAGGCACAGGCAGCCCCGGCGGTGCCGTCAACCTGGTGCGCAAGCGTGGCCAGAGCGCACCGACCGTGACCCTGACCGGCAAGGCCGGCTCGTGGGATCACTACGGCCTGCAACTGGACGCCGGCGGCCCGCTGAACGACGCCGGCAACATCCGCGGCCGTATCGTCGCCGACGAAGACCAGAGCAACTCCTTCGTCGACCATGCCTGGACCAAGACCCATTCGCTGTACGGCGCGCTGGACATCGACCTGAGCGAAGACACCACCCTGGGCTTCGCCGTCAGCCAGTCCAACGGCGAATCGCGCGGCAACATCCGCGGCCTGCCACGCTACGCCGACGGTTCGATGCCAGACGTGTCGCGTTCGACCTACACTGGCGCGCGCTGGAACCGTTCCGACATCGATGTCACCACCTACTACACCGATCTGGAGCATCGCTTCAACGAGGACTGGGCGTTCAAGGTGGGTGCCGTGTACATGACCGAAGACAACCAGGCGAAAAACCAAAGGACGCAAAATGGCGGTGTCGGCCTCGCCCCTGACGGCAGTGGTGTGCAATATGCCGACTTCGTGACCGATTTCCAGTCTACGAAGTCCGGTCTGGACATGAACCTGAACGGCAAGTTCGAAGCCCTGTCGATGGAGCAGGAGGTCATGCTGGGCGGCAACTTCTCGCAGTTGGAGACGGATGATAAATTCGCCCGTACCTTCAACAACAGCAGCGACACGATCTTCGACCTGAATAATAACCGGCCGGACATCAGCTACGACGGCCTGATCAATAGCCCGGGTGGGCGAGGCACCCTCAGCAAATACGATATCCGCCAGAAGGGTGTATACGGCACCTGGCGCGTCAAGCCGGTCGATGACCTGACGCTGGTGCTGGGTTCCCGGGTCAGTTGGTATGACTTCAGCTACAAGTCGAAAACCGAAACCGCGGCCAACGGTATCACTCGCAACGAGCCAAGCACCGGAACTGAAACCGGCGTGGTCACACCGTACGCCGGCATCATCTATGACCTGAGCCGTGAGTGGGCGGTATACGCCAGCTACACCGATGTGTTCCAGCCGCAGACCGAGGTCGATCCCAGCGGTTCGGTGCTCAAGCCTATTATCGGCAGCAACTACGAAGTCGGCCTCAAGGGTGAGCTGATGGACGGTCGGGTCAATACCTCCCTGGCCGTCTTCCGTTACGACCACGAGAACCGTGCCGTCTCCATCGATGGCTGTACTGACGTGAACTGCTCCAGTGCCTCGGGGAAAGTGCGCAGCCAGGGTATCGATGCGGAAATCAGTGGTGAAGTGGTGGACAACCTGCAGTTGTTCGCGGGCTACACCTACAACACCACCAAGTACCTGGAGGACCCGGACAATGAAGGTCGTGTCTTCAGTACCTGGACGCCGAAACACATGCTGCGCGTGTGGGGTAACTACCAGTTCACCGGTGACTGGAGCCGTGTCAGCACGGGCTTGGGTTTCACCACCCAAAGCCACACGCTTGTCTACGACTATGACCGTGAAATCCCGGGTTACACCGTATGGAACGCCCGCGTCGGCTACCAGCTGACGCCGGAAATCGCTTTGGCGGTCAACGCCAACAACCTGTTTGACAAGAAGTACTTGACCTCCGCTTACAACCAGCTCAATGGCAACAACAACTTCGGTGACCCGCGTAACCTGATGTTCACCGTGAAGTACACCCCGCAGTTCTGATTCGCGCGCGCAGAAAAAACCGACCCGCCTTGTGCGGGTCGGTTTTTTTATGGCTGATGGGGAAGTGTGCAAACACCTGAAGCAGCACAAAAACTGTGGCAGCCCAAAACCTGTGGCAGCCCAAAACCTGTGGTGAGGGGATTTATCCCCGTTGGGCTGCGAAGCAGCCCCAAACCAAGCAGCTCGGTGTGTCAGGAGGATTGAGTTCGCTGCTTTAGGGCCGCTTCGCAGCCCAGCGGGGATAAATCCCCTCACCACAATGACTGTGCCTGACGCTACTTATCGTGTGTCGTGCTGCTCAGAAAAGCCTCGATCAGCGAATCGAGCAACGTCTCATCAAAGATCATGCTGCGATGGCGCAGCGGGGAATACACCGAGCAATGCAGCTCCCCAGTTAGGCTATAACCCTTGATCAAACTCTCGCAGAAGGCCAGTTCTTCTGGCGTTTTTTCCGCCTGGGTCCACCAGCAGCTGGGGCGTACCCGTACCGGTTTGAAGGTGAATCCGTCGAACGCTTCCAGCAACCGATCATGCACCGAGAACGCCTGGGCGTTCATGACTTCATCCTTGACGCTCTGCACGATTGACAACAAGTCGCCTCGCCCCGGCTCGATCTGGCTGGCGGCCCATTCGTGGAATGCCTGGACCGTGCTGTCGGGGTGCTCTTGCCGGTAAGCCGCCGTGCGCTCGGTGAGGGTTGGAAACAGCAGGTCGAAGTATTCGATGGCCCCAAGCAGATCCTGGGAGGCTGGGTCGGCTTGTTCATCGCCTGGCAAATGCCGATGACGCGCCAAGGTTGCCGGGTACAGGTGTTCCGGAATCGTGCTGTCCACCAGGCCGAGGAAACTCACCGTGTAGCCCTGGCTTTCCAGCGTCGCCGCGATGTCCAGCGCGATGGTCCCACCCAGGGACCAGCCCATCAGGTAATACGGGCCTTGGGGCTGGGCCGTGACGATTTCCCGGCTGTAATCGGAGATCATCTCGCGCCAGGCTTCAGGGCTCGCATGGGGTTCGCTGAAGCCACGGTGCATGACGCCAAAGGTGCGCGCCCGGTGTTGGAGTTTGCGCGCCAGTGGCTGATAGCAGAAGACGATGCCCCCGCTGGGATGCAGGCAAAATAACTGCGGTGCGCTGGCGGGTGCGTTGTTCAATTCGACAAGGCATGGGGTCTGCTCCCGATGTTTTTGCGAAATGAACAGGGCCAGCTCGGCGATGCTCGGGTGGGCCAGCAGCTCTTGCAGCCGCACCGTGATATTCAGGCGGGCCTTGAGGTTGGCGATCAGCTCGATGGCCAGGATCGAATGCCCGCCCAGTTCAAAGAAGCTGTCGTTGACACCCACGCGCTCGACCTTGAGGGACTGTTGCCAGAGCTGCGCCAGGGCCTCTTCCAACTGAGTGCGGGGCGCCACGTAGTTCGAATGCCGGAGGCTGGCGTCGGGCTCCGGCAAGGCCTTGCGGTCGAGCTTGCCATTGGCATTGAGCGGTAAATGATCGATGAACAACAGGTGACTGGGCACCATGTAGTCCGGCAGCTGCGCTTTGAGCGCGCTCAACAAACCTTCGCGTAACTCGGTCGTGGACGGTTGCGTGGCAATCACATAGGCGATCAGTTGCAGGCCGCCCGGGCCTTCATGGGTCAACACGACACAATCGCGCACCTGCGGCAGCGCTTGCAGGCGCGCCTGGATTTCGCCCAATTCAATGCGGAATCCACGGATCTTGACCTGATGATCCAGACGCCCGATGTATTCGATGCTGCCGTCGGTGCGGTAGCGCGCCAGGTCGCCGGTGCGATACAGGCGTCCACCCGGCAGCGGATCGAACGGGTCGGGGATAAACCGGCTGGCGGTCAGGTCGGCGCGCTGGTGGTAGCCACGAGCCAGGCCGGCCCGGCCGACATACAACTCACCGATGCAACCCTTGGGAACCGGGTTCAGGTGCGCGTCGAGCAGATACCAGGACAGGTCGACGATGGGCTGGCCTATAGGGCTCGCGGCCTCGCTGTTCAGGTCCTGCATCGACAGCGGTCGCCAAGTGACATGGACCGTCGTCTCGGTGATGCCATACATGTTGATCAATTGTGGCGACTGGTCGCCGAAACGTTCAAACCAGGGCCGCAGGCTCTGCACGTCAATCGCTTCGCCGCCAAAAATGACTTGGCGTAACCGGTGCTCAAGCGGCTGCCGAGGCGCGCAGGCGACCTGCAACAACGACTTGAACGCCGAAGGCGTCTGGTTGAGCACGGTGACGTTTTCCTGGCAAAGCAGGGCGTAGAACTCCTGCGGCGAACGGCTCACGGCGTGAGGCACGATGACCAGCCGGCCGCCGTGCAGCAAGGCACCGAAAATCTCCCACACGGAAAAGTCGAAGGCATAGGAATGGAACAGGCACCACACGTCCTGGTGATCGAAACTGAACCAGTGCTCCGTGGCCTGGAACAGGCGGCTGACGTTGTGGTGCGCGAGCAGTGCGCCCTTGGGCTTGCCGGTCGAGCCTGAGGTGTAGATCACGTACGCCAGGTTATCCGGATGCATCGGCACATCCGGATTGTGTTCGGGATAGGCGCTATCGGCATCGTCCAAATCCAGCAACAGACAATTTATGTCAGCGGGCAGCGCCAGCGATTCACGCAAATGAGCCTGGGTCAGGACCTGGGTGATGCCGCTGTCCTCGATCATGTAGGCCAGGCGATCGGCCGGGTAGGCCGGGTCCAGCGGCACGTAGGCGCCACCGGCCTTGAGAATCGCCAGCAGGCCGATGAGCATCTGCGGCGACCGCTCGACGGCGATGCCGACCAGCACGTCGGGCCCGACGCCTTGCTCGATCAGCCGATGGGCCAATGGGTTGGCTTGTCGGTTGAGCTCGGCATAGCTCATGTGCTGCCCTTCAAAGGTCAGGGCGATGGCGTCGCCCGTGGTGGCGGCATGGCTTTCGATCACCTGGTGCAGGCAACGCCCACGGGGCAGTTGGGTCGGCTGGCGGTTCCAGTCGTGCAGGGTTAGCTGGCGTTCATCAGCACTGAGCAATGGCAGCTCGCCGAGGGCGCGTTCAGGTGTTTCGATCAGGCCCCGCAGCAGGTTCTGCCAGTGCTCGGCCATGCGCTCGATGGTTTCAGTGCGATAGAGGTCACGGCTGTATTCGAAGGTCGCCACTACCTGCTGTTGTGAATAGTCGACATCCAGCGATAAGTCGAACTTGGCCTGGTTGTCACCGGTATTGAGAAATTCCAGCGCCAGTTCGCCTTTGGGCGACATCGGCAGGGACGGCGAGCCGGTGCGCCAGTTGAACAACACCTGGAACAGCGGACTGGCGCCCTGTACGCCGGGACGTTGCAGCTGATCGAGGATCAACTCCAGCGGGTAGTCGGCATGTTCAAGGGCTGCGAGGGACTGCCCGCGCAGATTCCGGAGAAAATCCAGCCCGCTGCGGCTCGAGTCGATTCGTGTGCGATACACCTGGCTGCTGACGAAAAAACCTACCAGGTCTTGGCTTTCATGGCTGTTGCGGTTGGCGTTGGGGACGCCGACGGTGAAATCGTCCTGGTTGCCGTACCGGCCCAGCAACATTTGCCAGGCCCCCAGCGCCACCACGAAAGGCGTCAGCCCCTGGCGTTGGCAGAACGTGTCCAGGGCCTGTGCCAATGCGGGGGCAAGTGACAGATGTACGCGTCCGGCCATATGTTGCTGGCCTGTGGCGCGGGGGAAATCCTGGGGCAGCTCCAACGTGGGCAGGTCCTGCCCCAGGTAGCGACTCCAGTATTCGCCACTGCGCTGGCAGGCCGTACTCTGCAAGTACTCGCCTCGCTGGCGGGTCGCGTAGTCGGCGTATTGCATGGGCAATTGTGGCAGCGGTGTCGGATCGCCGATCAAGGCCCGGGCATAGGCCTGGGTCATGTCCTGCATGAGGATCGTGTTGGACCAGGCATCGGAGACGATGTGATGCATGTTGAGCAACAGCACGTGTTCGTCGCTGTCCAGCCTCAGGAGCGTGGCCCGCATCAGCGGCGCGTGGCTGAGATCGAACGGTTGCCGGGCGTGCAGCTCGATGCGCTGTGAGAGTGCCGTGGCCCGCGCCTGGGGGGCGAGGGCGCCGAGGTCTTCCCGGTGCAGGACGAGGCAGGCGTTGCGCTCGACGACCTGGACCGGCGCGCCGTCGATGTCATTGAACGCGGTACGCAGGATGTCGTGTCGGTCGATGACGCGATTCAGGGCCTGTTCCAGGGCGTCGGCGTCGAGCTCACCGCTCAGGCGCAGGGCCCGTGGCAGGTTGTAGGCCGAACGGGCCGGGTCACGCTGGTGCTCCAACCACAAGCGTTGCTGGGCGAAAGACAGGGGGGCGCGGTCCAGTCGGCGGCGGCTGGACAGGGCGTGCGTGTCGCCCGCCAGGTCATCGAGCAGCAGCGTCAGCAGATCATCATCTAGCAGTTCGTTCATGGTGTTCTCGCGGTAAACAGCATTGCGTCGGGCGGGCTCAGGCAAACGCCGCCGCAGCTTTTTCACTGACCACCTGACCGGCCTGCATCCGGACCAGTTGATCGGCGATGTCGAAATAGCGGTCGTCGTGGGAAATGACGATGATGGTTTTGCCCAGTGCCTTCAGTTCCGGCAGCAGTTCGGTATAGAACACCCGCCGGAACACTGGATCCTGGTCGGCGGCCCATTCGTCGAACACCAGCACGGGGCGCTCCTCGAGCCAGGCGTTGAGCAACGCCAGGCGTTTGCGCTGGCCGGTGGACAGATCGGTGGTGCTGAAGGCACCGTCGCGGATGCTGACCTTGTGGGCGATTTCCAGACGCTCCAGGTAGCGGTTGGCATCCTTGGGCACCTGTTGATCGCCCTGGACCAGCTCATCGAACAGGTAGTAGTCGGCAAAAATCGTGGTGAACAACTGGCGATAATCATCCCGTTGAGCGGCCCCTACCGGCGCGCCGTCGAGGAGGATTTCGCCGCCCTGGGGGAAATAGAGGCCCAGCAGCAGTTTGATCAGCGTGGTCTTGCCCCCACCGTTTTCGCCAACGATGAACACAATCTCACCTTGGGCGATGGACAAGTTGACCGGTCCCAGGGCGAAGGGTTGGCTGCCTTCGACCACCGGGAAGGCGTAGTGCACATCACGCAGTTCCAGCTGCTGGATCGTGGGTTTGCGCAGGTGCTTGTCATCGAGCAGCAGATGCGGCTCTGGTGAGGAAAACTGCTCGCCCAGTTCGGCAATGCGCTTGAAGGCAATGTTCGCCCGGCTGATCACCGGCAAGGTCATCACCAGGTATTCCAGCGGGCCCTTCATGTACAACAGCACCAGCACGAAGCCGCTGAGCACGGTTTTATCGATGCCCAGCCACAGAGATTGCAGGGCCAGGACCAGGCCAATGACCACGAAGAACAGCATCGAGCCGAAGGTCTTGGCCACCACGAAGGTGTTGACCGAGCGGATGTTGGTCGCGCAGATATAGTCGGCGGTCGCTTCGATGCGCTGGCTGAACATGCGCTGGCGGCGTGGGCGATGAATGCGCAGTTCCTTGGCCCCGGCGGCGATGGCGCCGTAGTGTTTCTGCAGCGCATCCTCGGCCTCACGGGCCGCTTCGAAACCCCGGATGCCACGGGCACGCGCCAGGTATTGCACGACCGTGCCGATCACCAGCGCCACCAGCAGCAGGAAAAACATGGGCAGTGACAGGTAGGCCAGGTAACCCAGGCAACCGAGGGTGACCGTGAAGGCGATGGCCAGCGGCGCGAAAGAAAACGCGAAGTCGCTGACGGTGTTGACGTCGTGGGTCAAGACCGGAATGAGCCGATGGCTGCGATAGCGTTCGATCTGTTCGATGGGGGCCAGCAGGACTTTCTTGCCCAGGGATTTACGCAGCTCGGCGATGATGTTCTGGCCGACATGGTTGGTGCCGATGTCCGACAGAATCGAGGCCAGCAGCGCCGCCGCGCAAAGCCCGGCGAACGTCGCCAGCAGCCGGGGCGTGGGCGTTGTGGCGGCGTTCAGGGCGTCGTTGATGGTCGCCAGCAGGGCGGTGATGCTCAGGCCGCCCAACATGCCCAAGAGGATGGAACCTACGACAATCAGCCGGAAGGGTTTGAGCAAGGTGAACATTTCATTGATCACCCCGCGTGTTGGTTGGCTCATGGAGGTTTCCCTGCTTGATGAAAAGGGCGAAGGCCATCGCGGGCATTCACCGCATGGGCTGGAGGACGGCGGCACGCCGGTTGGGGCGCGCCCACCTGTAGAACGATTGGTGGGGGAGGGGATTTAGTGATGCCTACTGCATCGGTCCAGACGAACGAAGCACTTTGTGGCGAGGGGATTTATCCCCGCTGGGCTGCGAAGCGGCCCCAATGAAATCACCGCGTTATTTCTGACTGATCGGTGTTGCCTGTTTGGGGGCTGCTTCGCAGCCCAACGGGGATAAATCCCCTCGCCACAGGTTAACCATGTCTCCGGTCTAAACAGGTATTTGGACGAGTCCGTTGATTTACATATCCCGCGCCACCCGAAAACCAATCCAATCGCCGCGATCGCTGGGCACCAATGCGTTGCGGTTGCCGGAGCGGGAGAACACCGGTGCTTCGCCCCAGTCGTTGCCACGGATCCGCTTGAACTCGCACTTGCCGGTCAGCCAGGCGCTGCCGTCGCTCGGCGCGCCGACGTAGCTGTCGTTGTAGCAATCGGCCGTCCACTCGTAGATGTTGCCGTGCATGTCGTAGACGCCGAAGGCGTTGGGCGCGTAGCTGCCGGCCGGCGCGGTGAAGTTGTAGCCGTCCGCCGCACCGTAGGTGTTGGCGTGTTGGGCGATGCTGTATTCCTTGCCTTCATCGAACGGGAAGGGGAACGGGCCGGTGCTGCCGCCGCGTGCCGCGTACTCGCGCAGGGATTCGCTGACCAGCCGGTACTGTTTGCCGGTTTTTTTCGACAGCCAGGCCACGTAAGCGTTGGCCTCGGCGAAGTCCATGCACACCGCCGGGTGTCGGTCGGTGTATTGCTTGCGCGGGTCGCTGCCCTGGTAGTCCGGGATACCGGCCTTGCAGGCGCGACCGGGACGCTTGTCGCCGTCGGGCATCTGGTAACCGGTGTCGCGCAGGTAGGCGAACCATTCGCCCTTGAGCACCTGGAAGCGGCTGATCGCCAGCGGTTTGGCGAAGGTCACCGGGTGCATCGGACCTTCGTCGGGTTCGCGGCCCACTTCATCTTCCGGGGTGCCCATCTGAAAGGTGCCGGTGGGCAGCACGACCATTTCCGGGCAGTCCTTGCAGTCACGGAACACCTGCCCCGGTTGCGAGGCCTGGGCGCCGGAGGGCAGCAGGGCGGCGAGGGTCAGTGCCGGCAATAGCTTCAACGAAAAACTGTTCATCCATCTCTCTCGATAACGTCAGGTTCAGAGTGTTTTGCCCAGCAAGCCCATGAACCGATCGATCTCGGCTTCGCTGTTGAGCAGCCCCGGCGCGGTACGGACCACCGGCCCTGCATCGCGGTGCACGGTGTCGGCGATCACGCGATTCTTCATCAGGTAGCCGGCGATCTCATCGCTGTCGCGACCCTTGACCCGGAAGAAGGTGAAACCGGCTGAAAGATCCGGACTCAGAGGCGTGACCAGTTCGATCTGCGGCAGTGCCACCAAGTGTTTTTTCAGGTAGGTGTTGAGGGCATGAATGCGTGCTTGCACCTCGGCCTTGCCCAGTTGCAAGTGCAGCTTGAAGGCTTCGTCCGCCGCCCAGCGATGCTCGAAGGCGTGGTAGCCGCCCGGCGTCAGGGTGGTGGAAAACGCCGTGGCTTCGGAAAAGGTCGGGATGATCGGCGTGACGTACTTGAGCTCTTCGCTGCGGCTGCACACCAGGCCCGTACCCCGTGGGCCGAACATCCACTTGTGGGTGCCGGCGATGAAGAAGTCGCAGTTCATCGCCGGGAAGCCCAGGTCCTCGACGCCAAAACCGTGGACGCCGTCCACCACGTAAACGATGCGCTGCGCCTCGCTGCGGCCTTGGTTGTGCTTGTCCACCAGCGCGCCGATCTTGTCGATGGGCAGCTTCACGCCGCTGCCTGAATGCACCCAGGTCATGCCCAGCACTCGAGTCTCAGGGCGGATGTTGCGGTCGATGGCCGTGAGGATTTCTTCGTGGCTAGCGTTGTGGGCGTTTTCGAACAGCTTGATCTTGCGCACCCGGGTGCCATCCCGTTGGGTGCGCAAATCGAGGATGGTGTGGGTGGCGTAGTGCTCGTGGGCAGTGGTGAGGATTTCCTGATCGGCCGCCACCTGCACGCCGCCGTAGATTATCGCCAGTCCCTCGGTGGTGCTGCCGGTGAGGGCGATTTGCTTCGGCGTGGCTTGCAAGTAACGGCCGGCCCAGGTCCGCACGTTCTCCTCGCGTTCCTCGGTAACACCCAGGTCCCAGTCCATCAACAGCCCCGGATTTTTATCCAACGCGGCGCGGTGTTTTTCGATGGCCTCGCGTACCGGACGTGGGTGGGTGGTGACCAGGAAATTGGAGAAGTGCAGGTACTTCGGGTCCTGGTCGAACAGCGTGCGCAACTGCGCCCATTTGTTACGCGGCAGTGGCGGCAGCGAATCGGCGGCGGCCGTGGCTGGCAGGCTGGTGGCCAGCGGCAAACCGGCGGCGAGGATCCCGGCTTGCTTCAAGAATTTGCGGCGTTCATTCATGGCTGGACGGCTTCCTGGGTTGAGGCCAGGGTCGGACGGGCCGATTTCTGGACTTGATCCCAGACTCGCAGGAAGTTGCCGCCCCACAGTTTGGCGATGTCGGCTTCGGAGTAGCCACGGGTCAGCAGCTCGGCGGTGACGTTGCGGATGTCGCCGACGTTCTCCCAGCCTTTGACGCCGCCACCCTCGTTGAAGTCCGAACTGATGCCGACGTGGTCGATGCCGATCTTGCGCACGGTGTAGTCGATGGCATCCCCCAGGTCCTTGAGGCTGGCCTTGGGTTCTTCCTCCAAGATGGCGTAGAGCTGGCTGGCGTATTCGCCAAACTTCTTCTCCGGCCAGGCGGCGATGATCGGGTCGCCGGGCATCAGCGCCATCGCCAGGTTGGGCAGCGGTGGCAGGTCGAAACGTTCGCGCAGGGCGTTGAGCCGGTCCTGGGTCTTTTGCGTCAACGGGCGCAGGTATTGGGAGAAGCCGACGATCTGCACCACGCCGCCACTGGCCTTGATCAGCTGCATTTCCTTGTCGCTGAGGTTGCGCGGGATGTCCACCATCGCCCGGGGTGCGGAGTGCGAGGCCACCAGCGGCGTGCGGCTCAGTTGCGCGACTTGCTCCAGGGCCTGGGTCGACATCTGCGACACGTCGATGATCACGCCGAGGTCGTTCAGGCGGGTCACCGCTTGCTTGCCGATGTCCGACAGGCCACCGAGGGCGTCGGGGGAATCGTTGAAGAACGGCAGCGGGCGCGAGGAGTCGGCCCAATCGTTGTTGCCGATGTAGCTGAAGCCGAACATGCGCATGCCCCGCGCCGTCCACAGGTCCAGCAGGCTCAGGTCATGGCCGAGGGGGTAGGCGTTGAGCATGCTGATGAAAATCGCAAACTTGCCTTCGCCGTGCAGGCGGCGGAAATCATCCGGGGTGTAGGCGATGGCGACCTGGTTGGGAAAGTCCCGGACCAGGCCGGTGATGATCTTGTAGCGCACTTCCTGTTGGTTGCGCGCTTCCTCGACGAACCCGGCGGTAGGTTTGTGCGGCGCGTTGTCGCCGTTCCACAACTCGGGCCAGCCGAACACCGTCAGGGCCGCGCCGGACAGCTGCCCGCGATTGGCCTTGACCAGGTCGAAC
The DNA here is from genome assembly GCF_026016345.1 of Pseudomonas sp. B21-054. Lineage (NCBI taxonomy): Bacteria > Pseudomonadati > Pseudomonadota > Gammaproteobacteria > Pseudomonadales > Pseudomonadaceae > Pseudomonas > Pseudomonas sp. B21-054. The sequence goes on along the minus strand of NZ_CP087204.1, from coordinate 4,801,443 downwards.
TGACCGCTGCCGTCCTTGTCGGCTTCATTGCCGGCGGTGCCGAAATCCAGCGGCACGGTGATGTGGCTGTCAAAGGACAGCAGGCGTTCGTGCAGCTCCCGGGCTTCTTTCATCACCTTGACCGGGTAGCCGGGGTTGTCCCGCCACCAGTGGTCCCAGGCTGCCAGACCACCACCGACGGCCAGCGCCAGGGCCAATGGCAGGCCGATGAAAAGAGCCTTTTTCGAACGTCGTGTTGTCATTGCCGATCTCAGTCAGGTTCGCCTTGGAAGGACAGGCGCAGGGGCCTTTGCTATCTGGGGAGAACGAGTGATCGGGCGGAAAATTTAGGCGCTTTCAAGGGCCCCTTCGCGAGCAAGCCCGCTCCCACATTGGAACGCGGTCACCTGTGGGAGCGAGCTTGCTCGCGAAGGCGGCCTTGAACCCATCAAATTTTCATCGAATGTACTCACCTCTATTGTGGGAGCGAGCTTGCTCGCGATGAGGCCCTCACAGCCTCTATAAATTTGTTGGCCCGCCCATCGTTCTAGCTTGGATAAAGCCCGTTCCAGGGCTGGACACAGGTAAGGCAATGACGATTTCTCGACGATGGTTCATGGCAGGCCTGGCGCTGACCGGTGCCGCCGTGCCTGCGGTGTATTACGGGCATCGCGAACTGACCCGGCCGGACCCGACCATCACCCCCGGCGAGGCCTCGTTCGATGTGGCCGACGTGGCAGGCCAGCGTCGGGCCGATACGTTGCGGGGCATCTGGACGATCCGTTTCACCGGCCGCGACGCCGGCCTCGACGGCTTGCCCCAGGACGGTCTCCAGGTGTTCCTCGATATCGGCCACAAGGGCCGTGGCCTGGTGGGTTGCCTCGATACCGCCGAACGGCTGCGTGCCGGGGATGAACCGCGTTATCGGGTGTTGGGCGATTTGGCCGACACCAACCCCAAGCAACTGAGCTGGCGACTGATCGGCGCCCAGGCCCCGGGCGGCGCGCCGGACTATGAATTCACCATGACCCTGGACGAAGTCTGGGCCGGCTTCGGCAATGCCGGCACCGCGACGCTCAGCGGTCGTGTGTTGCGGTTGGATCGTCCGCTGGGCCTGCTGGAACTCGACAATCAGTTCATCGCCCGCAAGCAAGCCTTCCCCGAAGCCCGCGAGCGTACGCCGCTGAGCCCGGCGCTACTGGCCTGGCTGGTGTCGCCCGAGCATCGGCTGTTCCACCAACTCTGGCATGCTTCCCGGGATAAATGGCACACCCTGGACGAGGACAAGCGCAACGCCTTGCGCGGCATCGGCTGGCAGCCCGGCCCCAGGGACCGGGAGCGCGATGCCCGCGGGCCGCGCAAGGATCGCAACGGCTCGGGCATCGATTTCTTTTTCATGCACCGGCACATGCTGGGCACCGCGCGTTCGTTCCAGCCGCTGCCATCGTGGCCGCGCTTCCCCTTGCCACAACCGGAGCTGGAGCGTGATCGCCCGGGCTTCGCCCGCTATTTCGATAACCACGACGGCACCGCGTTGCCGCCGACCTGGCTGGCCGATGGCGACGAGCAATACGCCCAGTGGGTCAGCGACATCAAGACTGCCGAGACCTACCACAGCAATTTCCAGGTCTGGGAATCGCGCTACCGCGACCCGCGTTATCTGTCGAAACTGACCCTGGGCCAGTTCGGCTCGGAAGTGGAACTGGGCCTGCACGACTGGCTGCACATGCGCTGGGCCTCGGTGCCACGGGACCCGTCCAACGGCCACCCGGTGCCGTTCGCCCGCGACCCGGACGACTTCGCCCAGCGCTGGTTCGCGCCGGAAAACGACTTCCTCGGTGATCCGTTTTCCTCCCATGTGAGCCCGGTGTTCTGGGCCTTCCACGGCTGGATCGACGACCGCCTCGAAGACTGGTTCCGTGCCCATGAGCGTTTCCACCCGGGCGAAGTGAGCCGGCTCGAAGTCAGCGGCGTCCCTTGGTTCGCCCCCGGCCGCTGGGTGGAAATCGCCGACCCCTGGCTGGGCCCGGACACCCACGGTTGCAACACCACGCCTGGGCTACAGGTCGGGCGCTCGGTGGAAATGGACCCGGAAACCATGAAACTGGCGTTGCGCATCACCTTCGGCAGCGATGACAAAAAGCTCACCGAACTGTTCCGCCGGGTGCCGCAACGGCCGTGGTATGCGCGCAATCTCAAGAGCAAGCCCGTTTAACCTTTCCTATTGGATGAACACTGTTGTGGTGAGGGGATTTATCCCCGCTGGGCTGCGCAGCAGCCCCCAGAGCCGGCACCTCGGTGTGTCAGGTGTTTTTGAGGGAGCCGGTTTTGGGGCCGCTTCGCAGCCCAGCGGGGATAAATCCCCTCACCACAATGTCACTTGGCTTGAGGGTTGTGTTGTAAGGGTTTTTTAGCGCGGCGCGGCGATGTCCAGGGCGCGGTTTGCCAGCAGTTCTGCCAACTCGATCATTTGCTGGATGCCCAGCGCAAAATGGCGCCGCGAGCCTTCCAGTTCAAAAGCTTGCTCGCTTGCCATGACGTTGACCGAAGCGAGGGTTTCGCTGAGGTTGGCCAGCAGGCATTCCATATCCACGCCTTCTGCCACAGTGAACAGCTGACCCGGTGGTGGATTGGGTTTTTCAGGTTTGGGATCGAGGTAAAAGGCGAGGGCGCGGTCGGCGGCTTCGTTGAGTTTTTTGGAATCGTCTGCGGGGGGATTGGGGGTGATCTTGAACATGGTGCAGCTCCTGATTATTCAAAAGGCGCTGCCAGTCATCACTTGCAGATGATGGGTGGCAGCTATGCGCGGGTCTGCAAGACCGGGAAATCAGGAACCCGGCAGACCCGAAGGTCTCCCACACATAGCCGCCATGGAACGAACACAGATGTGTCGACCTTTGGCTATGCGCCTGATATTCGTCGGGCTTGCAGACCCGATCACTGATGAGCAGTGACAGGGAACAAGTTATCGATGGGGTGCCAGGCGCACAAGCCGGCGGATTCTGGCGCAGTTGTAGGTAACGGCGCAAGGCGATGTAGCCTCACTCGGGAGTCCTACACGGCTGGATAAACAGAACCAAAGCCGAACACTATTTATAAAGATGGAATGATCTGTGGCGAGGGGATTTATCCCCGCTGGGCTGCGAAGCGGCCCCAAAACCAGCGCCCTCGAAGCATCTGACACACCGAGGTGTTCGCCATGGGGCTGCTGCGCAGCCCAGCGGGGATAAATCCCCTCGCCACAAATGTCACTTGGCTTGAATGTGTATTCGAGGCTTACATCACCCGCCAACCTCCACCCAACGCCCTGTACAACGCCACACTCGCCTGTACCCGCGCCAGTCTCAGTTGCACGTTCGTATCCTGGGCGGTATAGAGGGTGCGTTGGGTTTCCAGCACGGTGAGCAGGTCTTCGGCGCCGGCCTGGTAGCGGTGTTGGGCGATGTCGAAGGCGGTCTGGGCCTGCTGCAGTTCTTCGCTTTGCCACTGCCGCTGCTGGTCCAGGCCGTTGATGCTGTTCAGGGCTTTTTCGACGTCGGCGAAGCCGTTGATGATGGCGGCGCGATAGAGCTCCAACAGTTCCTCCTGGCGGGCAGTGGCCTTGTCCCGTTCGGCCCGCAGGCGACCGTTGTTGAAGATTGGCGCGGCCAAACCGGCGCTGAGGTTGTAGACGTTGTTGCGCAGCAAATGGTCGGCGATGTCGGCGCCAGTGCCCAGGCTCAGGCCCAGGGTCACCGAGGGCAGCATGGCGGCGCGGGCCACGGTGATGTCGGCCTGGGCGGCGGTGAGGCGCGCTTCGGCGGCGGCGATGTCCGGGCGGCGGCGGAGCAGGTCGCTGGGCACCCCGGCGTCGATGGAAGGCCACTGCAGTTGTTCGAACTGTTCATCGTCGAGCCTGACCGCCTGCACCGGTTGCCCCAGCAGCGCCGCCAGGGTAATCAGCGCTTCCTTGGCCTGTTGCTGCACTTGGGGCAAGCGGCGTTGCTGCGCCGCCACCAGGCTTTTCTGCTGGGACAGTTCCAGGGCCGTGGCGCTGCCGGCGTCGTAGCGAGTCTGCACCAGCTCGAGCACACTTTCGGCGTTGGCCAGGTTCAGTTCGGCGATGCGCTGTTGTTCGCGCAGGGACAACGCCTGGGTGTAGCTGTTGGCGACCGCGCTGAGCAGGGTCAACTCCACGGTCGCCCGGTCGAACTGACTGGCCGAGAGCGTGCTCAACGCACTGTCCCGGGCCGCCCGTTTGCCGCCCCAGAAATCCAGCTCGTAGCTGGCGCTGAGGTTGGCGTCGTAGTAATCAATGGTGCGGTTATCCTGATCCACGTCCAACTGGCTGTAACCCTTGCCCCGCAGCAACTCCTGGCGATTGCCGTTGAGCCCGGCCCGGATTTCCGGCAGCAGTGGGGCGCCGGCGATCACCGCGCTGGCCTGGGCCTGGCGCACCCGGGCCATGGCCGCGGCGAGGTCGTGGCTGTCCAGGCGCGCCTGTTCGATCAGCCGGTTCAACTGTGGGCTGCCGAAGTGCGTCCACCATTGCTGGTTATCGGCGCGCGCGCTGGGCGTGTCGAGGTGCTGCCAGGCCGGTGGTGGCTGGATACCGCTGTCCGGTGGCGACAACGGGCTGGCGCAGGCCGCCAATAGCAGGCTGGCAGCCAGGAGGGTCAGGGACGCTTTCATGGGATGAGGTTCATTCACTGGTGAGGGCCGCGACCGGGTCGAGGCGGGCGGCCTTGCGGGCCGGCATGAAACCGAAGACAACGCCGGTGACCAGGGCGCAGCCGAAGGCGCCGAACACCGCCAGCCACTCGAACGCTACGGCGATCTTGCCCAGCAGCAACGCACCGCCCACCAGCAGGGCCAGGCCGATGCCCGCCAGCCCGCCGACCACCGAGAGCATCACCGCTTCGGTGAGGAACTGGCGCAGGATGTCGCGCTGGCGAGCGCCGGTGGCCATGCGGATGCCGATTTCCCGGGTCCGTTCGCGCACGGTCATGAGCATGATGTTCATCACACCGATGCCGCCCACCAACAGCGAGATCGCCGCAATGGCGCCGAGCATCAACGACAGCGTGCCCTGGGTGCGGGCCTCGGCCTGGATCATCGCGGCGTTGTTGGTCAGTTCGAAATCCTGCTTGCCGTCATGCAGGCGCAGCAGCGTTCGGGAGACGGCTTGCTCGGCTTCCTTGACCTTGCCCGCGTCCTTGGCGGCGATCACCACGTACTCGGGATGACGACTGCCGAACAGCCGCACGCTGGCGGCGGAGTAGGGCACGGCGATGCGGTCATCGGCGTCCGAATCCCCGGAGCTGGCGCCTTTTTCGGCCAGCACGCCGACCACCTGGAACGGCATGTTCTCGATCAGGATGTAGCGGCCGACGGGGTCGGCGAGGTCCTTGAACAGTTTCTGCCGGACCCGGTAGCCGATCACCGCTACCGCGGCAGCGCTACGCTCATCGGCCTCGCTGAAGTAACTGCCCTGGGCCACCGGCCAATTGAAGATGATCGGGAAATTCGTGTCGTTACCGCCGACGTAGCTGGTGTGGTCGAGGTTGCCGAAACGCACGCTGGCGTCGGCGCCGTTGACCGGCATGATCCGCTGCACTTCGGGCAGGGCAGCGAGGGCGGCCAGGTCGTATTCGCTGATGATGCCCTTGGCCGCGCGCGGGCTGGGTGCGCTGCCGTTGAGGTAGATGATATTGGAACCGAAGGCGCCCATCTGGGCCATGACCTGACGCTTGCTGCCTTCGCCCACCGCCAGCATCACCACCACCGAGGCCACGCCGATGACGATACCGAGCAAGGTCAGGGCGGTGCGGAAACGGTTGATCCACATCACCCGCCACGCGGCCTGCACGGCGTCGACCAACTCGCCTTTCCAGGCGCCGTTGTGTTCGCTGCCGGCACTCAGGCGCTGGCGCAGGTCCACGGCTTGCAGGGCTTTTGGATTGGCTTGCACGTCGGCCGGCAAAGAGGTGGCGCTGTCGCTGATGATCGAGCCGTCGCGGATTTCAATGATGCGTTTGGCCCGGGCCGCCACTTCGCGGTCGTGGGTGATCAGGATCACCACGTGGCCCTGGCTTGCCAGTTCGTCGAGCAAGGCCATGACTTCGATGCCGCTCTGGCTGTCGAGGGCGCCGGTGGGTTCGTCGGCGAGAATGATGTGGCCGCCGTTCATCAAGGCCCGGGCAATCGACACCCGTTGTTGCTGGCCGCCGGAGAGCTGATGGGGACGGTTGCCGGTGCGGCTGGCCAAGCCCAGTCGTTCCAGCAGGGCGCTGGCGCGGGCATGGCGTTCGGCGGCCGAGGTGCCGGCATAGATGGCTGGCATTTCGACGTTTTCCTGGGCGGTGCCGGACGGGATCAGGTGGTAGCCCTGGAACACGAACCCGAACGCCTCGCGCCGCAACCAGGCCAATTCATCGCTGCCCAGATTGGCGACGTCTTCACCGGCAAAACGGTATTCGCCGCTGGTAGGGCGGTCGAGGCAGCCGAGGATGTTCATCAAGGTGGATTTACCGGAGCCGGACGCGCCGACAATCGCCAGGAATTCCCCGGCGTGGATGGACAAGTCGATGCCGCGCAGCACCTCCACCCGGGGACTGTCGCCGCCGCCGTAGGCCTTGTGAATGTCCCGCAGTTCGACCAGGGGCGTGTTCATTCAGCCTCCGCTGCCGGTGGCCGGGCCGATCAGTACCTGTTCGCCCTCGCTCAGGCCGTCGACGATCTGGATGCGCAGTCGATCGCTGACGCCGGTGCGCACGGCCCGCGACTGGACATCGCCGTTGTCGGCCAGCACCCGCACCTGGGCGGCGTTGTCCTGTAGCGCAGCGGTGGGCACGGTCAGCACGTTCTGGGCCTGGGCGGCGACGAAAAACACTTGGGCGGTCATGTCGGTCATCAGGCTGCGGTCGGCGTTGTCTACGTCGAGCAGCACGGTGTAGAGCACCACCCGTTCGCTGCCACTGCGCCCGCCGGTCGGGCCACCGCCCTGGCTGGCTTCCAGCGGACGTGGCGGTACCGGGAGGATCTGGCGCACGGTGCTGCTCCAGCGACGGGCGCCGCCGGACAGCGTCGTGAAGTAGGCGGTCATGCCCGGTTTGACGTGGCCGATGTCCGCTTCTGAAACCTCAGCCCAGACCGTCATCGGCGACAGCCGGGCGATGCGCAGGATCAATGGGGTTTGTTGCTGGGCGTTGAGGGTCTGGCCCTCCCGCGCGCCGACGGCGACCACGGTGCCGCTCATAGGCGCATAGATTCGCGTATAGCCCAACTCGGCCTCGTCACTGCGCAAACTGGCCTGGGCCTGACGGATCTGGGCCTGGAACATGTCGATCCGCGCTTGGGTCGCCCGCACTTCGGCCTGGGCGGTCTGCACGTCTTCCTCGCGGGTGGCGCCGCCGGCCTTGAGTTGCTGCTGGCGGCGGAATTTCTGCTGTGCCAGGTCGTGTTGGGCACGCTGTTCCTGAAGCTGGGCCTTGAGGTTCTCGATGGAGAAGCGTCCGGCGTCCAGCCGGGCCTTTTGCGTGGACGGGTCGATTTCAACCAGCAACTGGCCTTCGCGAACCTCGTCGCCGGCCTCCACATGGATCTTCTGGATTTGCCCGGAGGCCTGGGCGCCGACGTCCACGTAGCGACGCGGTTGCAAAGTGCCCAGGGCGGTGACGCTGTTTTCGATATCGCCACGGGTGACGGGCGCGGTTGCCAGGGGCTCGCGATTCGGTGCGACCGCTTGCCAGGCGGCGAAGGCCACGGCCGGAAGCAGGGCCAAGGTTAAAAGCCAGGCGCGTCGGGTAGGACGGGGACGTTTCATGCAGGGTTCCGGCCAGTGATATCGGGTCCGTCGCAGGCAGGGCAGGGACGGGAGGCTGTTCTGGTAGACGAGCGCTTGGGGTGGGAATTTACTGGCTTGAAACACTTGGTAGCAGGTTGAGGGGAAGGCAACTCGGCAGCCAAGTCATGTGATGTTGTGGTGAGGGGATTTATCCCCGCTGGGCTGCGAAGCAGCCCCCCAAAGCCAACGCCTCGGTATATCAGGTGGATTGAGTGGGCTGGTTTGGGGCCGCTTCGCAGCCCAGCGGGGATAAATCCCCTCGCCACAGATACATCCCCTCTCCACACAAAAGCCGTGCTCCGCCAGGGTTGAGATGAACGAATCAGCCCTGATACAAACGAAAGCTTTAAATCTATATGAGAATTACTATAAATTACGCCATTGAATCTGCCACTATCGTGCCATTGCCTGTCCAGGCATGCCGAATGGGCACAGGGATAGCTGGCGCAGCCATGCGCACGGGAGTCATGTTGGAAAACTACTATCGCGAGCTGGTGTGTTTCCTGAACGCCAGGCTAGGCAACCGCCAGGCGGCCGAGGATGTGGTGCATGACGCCTATGTACGGGTGCTGGAGCGCGCCAGCGACACCCCCATCGAACAACCCCGGGCCTTCTTGTACCGCACCGCATTGAATCTGGTGATCGACGGTCATCGGCGCAATACCTTGCGCCAGGTCGAATCCCTGGACGTGCTGGACAGCGAAGAGCGCTTCTTCACGGCGTCGCCCCACACCAGCCTCGACCATGGCCAGCGCCTGGACATGCTGCAGCGCGCCCTGGCCGAGCTGCCACCGCTGTGCCGCGAGAGCTTTCTGCTGCGCAAGCTCGAAGGCCTGTCCCATCCGCAAATCGCCGAGCGCCTGGGCATTTCCCGGGCGCTGGTGGAGAAGCACATCGTCAACGCCATGAAGCACTGTCGCATTCGTGTACGACAGTGGGACGCGCATTAATCCGTCGACGGCGGTCGCATCGCGGTAAATTTTTTTTCATTGTCCTCGTTTCTCTCAACAGACGACTTGCCGGCCTCACAAATGCTGGTCAGGTCCCCCAGGCTTTTTGTGCCCTGTTGAGGGCTTCTCCAGAGGACACTGGACATGACACAGGCAATTGCATCGCCCACCGTTCACGACTTGATCGGTATCGGCTTCGGCCCCTCGAACCTGGCGCTGGCCATCGCGCTGCAGGAGCGGGCCCCGGTCCAGGGCGAACTGGATGTGCTGTTCCTCGACAAACAGGCCGATTACCGCTGGCACGGCAACACCCTGGTGACCCAGAGCGAGTTGCAGATTTCCTTCCTCAAGGACCTGGTGACCCTGCGCAACCCCACCAGCCCTTATTCGTTCGTCAATTACCTCAAGCACCATGGCCGCCTGGTGGACTTCATCAACCTCGGCACGTTCTATCCGTGCCGCATGGAATACAACGACTACCTGCGCTGGGTGGCCGCGCAGTTCGCCGAACAGAGTCGCTACGGTGAAGAAGTGCTGCGCATCGAACCGCTGCTGCACAACCAGCAGGTCGAAGCCCTGCGGGTGATTTCCCGCGGCCGCCAGGGCGAAGAATTCGTGCGTACCACCCGTTCGGTGGTGGTCAGTGCCGGTGGTACGCCACGCATTCCCGAGGCGTTCAAGGCCTTCAAGGATGACGGCCGGGTGTTCCACCATTCCCAGTACCTGGAGCGCATGGCGACCCAGCCGTGCGTGAACGGCCAGCCGATGAGCATCGCGATCATCGGTGGCGGACAGAGCGCGGCGGAGGCCTTCATCGACCTCAACGACAGCTTCCCGTCGGTGCAGGTCGACATGATCCTGCGCGGTTCGGCCCTCAAGCCGGCGGACGACAGCCCGTTCGTCAACGAAGTGTTCTCGCCGGAATTCACCGACCTGGTGTTCCAGCAACCCCACAGCGAGCGCGAGCGCCTGGTCAACGAGTACCACAACACCAATTATTCGGTGGTGGACATCGACCTGATCGAACGCATCTACGGGATCTTCTATCGGCAAAAGGTCTCGGGCATCGCTCGCCATGCATTCCGTACCCTCACCACGGTGGAGAAAGCCACGGCCACCGACGGCGGCGTGGAGTTGGCGACGCGCAACAACGCCACTGGCGAGCTGACCGTGCGCCGCTACGACGCAGTGGTGCTGGCCACCGGTTACGAACGGCAAATGCACCGCACCCTGCTGGAGCCGCTGGCGCAGTACCTGGGAGATTTCGAGGTGGATCGCAACTACAAGCTGATCACCGACGAACGCTGCAAGGCGGCGATCTACATGCAGGGTTTCTGCCAGGCCAGCCATGGCCTGAGCGATACCCTGCTGTCGATCCTGCCGGTGCGCGCCGATGAAATCGCCGGCTCACTCTATGAGCACGGAAAAAATCGCGGGCAGGGTCGTCCGGTGCGCGATCTGTTGCTCGCCGCCGTATAGGCGAGCGCTGCGCGACTTATCAGTCAATGCACAAACCCTGTGGGAGCGGGCTTGCTCGCGAATGCGGTGGGACAGTCGACATCAATGTAACTGACCCACCGCCTTCGCGAGCAAGCCCGCTCCCACTGGTCTGAACCTCTGACCCCTGAACTGACCTGCCTCAGGTCACCCGCAGGAAATTCTTCAGAAGTTTCCTACACTCATTTCGCGCCTTGTGCATTTTTGCCTGGCGCCCAGACGGTTCGCTGTTCCCTCGTTTTGGCAGTCTGAACCCATCAGCCGGTCACCCTGACTGATTGTGAAGTCGCAGGTGTACCGGGCCGACTACGCCAAGCGAAACAACCTGATCCAGATGATGCTGCTTCGACGCACAGGCCTGGTGGTGCTGTTGCTGGGCTCATTGAGTGTGATGCCACGGGTTGGCGCGGCACCCGAGACGCTGCAGGTGCTCGGGCGCTCCAATGTGAACGACTATTCGGTGTCCCTGGACGCGGCCGACCAGGCCTGGCTGCGGCAAAAAGGCCGGTTATTGCTGGGCGCTTCGGCACCGGACTATGCGCCTTTCAGCATCACCGGCAATGGCCGCGACTATGAAGGCCTGACCGCCGACTTTGCACAATTGCTCGGGCAACTCTTGCACGTCGAGGTGCAGGTGCTGCGCTATCCGTCCCGCGCCGAATCGCTCCAGGCCCTGCGCAGCGGTGAGATCGACTTGCTCGGTACCGCCAACGGCTTCGAGGCCAGCGACCCGGACCTGGCGATGTCCCAGGCCTACGCCGATGACCTGCCCACCCTCGTGGCTCGCATCGATGACAGCCAGGATTTGCCTGCGGACCTGGCGGACAAGCGTATCGCCATGCTTTACCACTACTTGCCGCCGGACACGGTCGAGGCGTTCTACCCCGAGGCGTCCCTGCAGTTGTACCCCTCGACCCTGAGTGCCATTGGCGCCGTGGCGTTTGGTCACGCCGATGTCTATCTGGGGGACTCGATCAGCGCCAACTACCTGATCAGCAAGAACTACCTGAACAACGTCCAATTGGCGGATTTTTCGCGCATGGAAGTGCAGCCGTTCGCCTTTGCGGTCAGTCGCGACAATGTGCGTGTGTTACGTGTCGTCAACGCCGCGCTGCACGCCATTCCTCCCAGCGAACGCATGAACATCCTGCGCCGCTGGAGCGCTGGGGGCGCGAGCATGCCGGGTCAGCAAGCGCTGCATTTCAGCGTCAAGGAGCAGCGCTGGCTGGAGGCCCATCCGCGGATCAAGGTGGCCATCAACGAAAACTTCCTGCCGCTGACGTTCTTCGATGAGCAAGGCCATCTGCGCGGCATCAGCGCCGATGTGCTGGCCCGCATCAGCTTGCGCACCGGTTTGAAGTTCGATGTGCAGCGTGGCGGCTCGGTTGACGATCTGATCGGGCAGATCGAGAGCGGCAAGGCTGACGTTTTGGCGACGGCCATACCCAGCGCCGAACTTGAAGATGAGTTGCGCTTTACCCGGCCTTACCTGACCAACCCGTTCGTGCTGGTGGTGCCCGCTCGGGACAAGGTCCCGCTCACTCTGGACCAGATGGCCGGCAAGCGCCTGGCGCTGGTGCGTGGCAACGTACTGCGCGAGTTCCTGCTGGAGCAGTTTCCCCGGGTGCAGTTGGTGGTGGCGCAGAATGCGGCCGACGCCATGGCCATGGTTGCCGCAGGCACGGCGGACGGTGCGATCAATCCGCTGATCAGCGCCCGCTACATGATCTCCCGCCAATACCGCGACAAATTGCAAATCACCAGCACCGTGGGCACCTTGCCCGCGCGCGTTGCCCTGGCGACGAATCGGGGAGCATTGGAGCTTTACTCGATCCTGGACAAGGCGTTGCTGAGCATCTCCCCCGAAGAAATGGACGAGCTGACCAACCGCTGGCGCAGTGAAGTGGTGATCGATGACAGCTACTGGCTGCGCAACCGCACGACCATCGTCCAAGGTTTTTCCATTGCCGCGCTGCTGTTGCTGGTGACGTTGGGTTGGGTTGTCTACCTTCGCCGTCTGCTGGAGCAATTGCGCGTGGCCAAGAAGAGCGCCGACGACGCCAATCGGGCCAAGACCACGTTTGTGGCGACCATGAGCCATGAAATCCGCACGCCGATGAATGCGGTGATTGGCATGCTGGAGCTGGCCTTGAAAAAGGCCGACCAGGGCATCGTGGACCGGTTCGCTATCGAAGTCGCTTCGGACGCCGCCCGGGGCATGCTGGAATTGATCGGCGACATCCTCGACATCGCCCGCATCGAGTCAGGCAAATTGTCCCTGGCGCCGGAGCGCGCCAACCTGCGGGAACTGATCGAGTCGGTGGCGCGGATTTTCGAAGGCCTGGCGTGGCAGAAACACTTGCGCCTGCCACTGGACCTGGAGGCGGCGATCGACCGCGACATATTGATCGACCCGTTGCGCTTCAAGCAGGTGGTGTCGAATCTGTTGAGCAACGCCATCAAGTTCACCGAGCAGGGCGAAGTGCGCCTGAGTGCGCGCGCCGAAGCGGGGCCCGACGACGGGCGCCTGGGCATCTGCCTGCGGGTCGAGGACACCGGCTGCGGTATTTCGGTGGAGGACCAGCGACGTTTGTTCAGCCCCTTTACCCAGGCCAGCCATAGCACCCAGTCGGCCCGCAGCGGTTCCGGGCTGGGGCTGGTGATCAGCCGCACCTTGTGTGAAATGATGGGCGGCAGCCTGACGCTGAGCAGCGTGCCGGGGGAGGGCACGCAGGTCGAGGTCCGGCTGAGCCTGCCCGTGCTCGATGCCTTGCCGACAGCGCCGCCTGCCGAGGTCGAGACGTTGGGGCCGGGACGGACGCTGAACATCCTGGTGGTCGACGATTACCCGGCCAACCGCGTGCTGCTGTCGCAGCAACTGAGCTACCTGGGGCATCGCGTCCAGGATGCGCCGGACGGCGCCCAAGGTTTGCGCGCCTGGCGCAGCGAACTCTTTGATGTGGTCATCACCGACTGCAACATGCCGATGATGAGCGGCTACGAACTGGCCCGCGCCATTCGCGACGAGGAGCAAACGCGAGGCTTGGCATCGACGGTCATCCTGGGGTTCACCGCCAACGCCCAACCCGAGGAAAAGGACCGCTGCGTCGAAGCCGGGATGGACGACTGCCTGTTCAAGCCCATCAGCCTCAGGGACCTCAATGCGCGCCTGGCTTCGGTCATGCCGGATGCCGAGGCGGCTCCGTCCGCCGAGTCCTTCGACTTGACCCGCCTGGAACAACTGACGGGCAACGACTCGACTGCCATCCAGCATTTGCTGAAGGAACTGGTCAGCAGCAATGCCGAAGATGCCGCGCGACTGTTGCGCTTGTCCGCTCAACAAGACTTGCCGGGCTTGGCGGACCTGGCGCATCGGATCAAGGGCGGGGCGCGGATCATCCAGGCGCAACGCCTGATCGCCGCCTGCGAGGCGTTGGAAAACGCTTGCCGAGCGTCCGACAGGACGTTGCTCGCCCAAGCGGTCGACGACCTGCACCAGGCCATGGAGCAACTGGCTGAACAACTGGAGATCCCTGTGGCGAGGGAATAAGTCTTCTCGCCGCAAGGGCTGCGTCTGGCTTCATTTTAGGACTAGTCCTACAGCGCCTCTCAAAAGCTTCCACTAGCCTGACGCCCCTTAATAACGTTCACAAGCCGGTTCATACCTGGCGCGTCGCTATTGGAATGCCTGCCATGCCGAACAAAGCACTACGTATCCTGATTGCCGACCCACAACATACTCATCGAATCGTGCTGGAGCGCTTGTTCAATCAACAGGGCTATTTCCGGATTGTCCCGGTGAGCAATCTGCCGGAGTTGCTGACGCTGGTGGAATACGGCAGCGAGCCGTTCGACCTGGTGGTCGTCAACGCCGGGTTGGCGAGTGGGGCGCTGAACCTGCACGATTTCGTTATCTACAACCCACAGGTTCGTCACGGGATGATCTACAACGCTCAACAGGTCAGTCAGTCGTCAGCACCTGTCGCGCGTCGATCGAGCATGCACTTGAGCCAGGCCCCGCTGCCTGATCTCGCTGCACTGCGGGGCCTGATGGAACGGGTTGATCATCAGGCCGGAGAGTCGCTGCCAGCTTGGGATCATGGCCTGCGACAGGGCGGTTCAGGTTGAGGCAGACCGTTGGTCCGCACTGTCGGATCTGACAGGTGGCATGGCTTGGCGATTGTGCAAGAGTCCGGTGCAGTCATGGCACCGGCGCCGTTTGTATTGACCTTGGGGGACTGCCTTGAAAGACGTGTTGATCGTGGATGACCACCCTGTCATACGCGGGGCCTTGCGGCTCATCTGCCAGAATGAGGGGTTCACCCGCATCAGGGATGCCAGCGGCGTGGTCGATGCCAGGAGACTCATCAAGGAGGGGATGCCAGACCTGGTGATCCTGGACCTGGTGATGAACGGTTTCGATGGCCTGGACCTGCTGGTCTGGATCATGGCCCAGTTTCCTGAGTGCAGTGTGCTGGTGTTCACTGCCCAGGATGCGCAGCACTTCTGTAACCGTTGCATCTCGGCCGGGGCCAGGGGGTTCGTGACCAAGAAAAGCGATCTGCAAGAGCTGACCAAGGCCATTCATGCGTTGAAGTCCGGTTACGCCTATTTTCCTCAAGTGTCGGTCAGGCTGGATCTACAGCAGCGCACCGAACAGCAGGCCCTGGAAAGCCTGTCCACCCGCGAGTTATCCATTCTGCGCATGTTGTCCATGGGCATGCGCGGCAAGGACATTGCCGAGAACCTGTTCCTGAGTCCAAAGACCGTCAGCACCTACAAGACTCGGCTGTTGGAAAAGCTCGGTTTGCGATCCTTGGTGGGCCTGTCGGAGTTCGCCAAGCGCAATCACCTGTGAATGCGTAACACCTGAACTTGTGGGAGCGAGCTTGCTCGCGATAGCGGTCCGCCTATCGATGCATCTTCGGCTGATACACCGCTATCGCGAGCAAGCTCGCTCCCACAGTGCGATTTGACTGTTCTCCAGATAGAACGCTAAGGCCGGTTTTTGCAGTCTAGTGCTTCAAAGGTGGCGGTTTTATCCTGTGTCCATTGAATCGCAGTACCTGATATGGGAGACACAGCATGAAGAACATCATCGGCCTCTACACCAGCCCACGGCCCCATTGGGTCGGCGACGGCTTCCCGGTTCGCACGCTGTTTTCCTATGACAACCTGGGCAAGCACATCAGCCCGTTCCTGCTGCTGGACCACGCGGCCCCCAGCGAATTTACACCCACTACCGAGCGTCGTGGCGTCGG
This sequence comes from Pseudomonas sp. B21-054, assembly GCF_026016345.1. Classification (NCBI taxonomy): domain Bacteria; kingdom Pseudomonadati; phylum Pseudomonadota; class Gammaproteobacteria; order Pseudomonadales; family Pseudomonadaceae; genus Pseudomonas; species Pseudomonas sp. B21-054. The sequence continues at coordinate 4,785,931 of NZ_CP087204.1, read as the reverse complement.
CCAACACCCGCATCGCGGTTTTGAAACCGTGACCATCGTCTACCAGGGCGAACTGGAACACCGTGACTCCACTGGCAGCGGCGGCAAGATCCGCCCTGGCGACGTGCAATGGATGACCGCCGCATCCGGGATCATCCACGAAGAATTTCACTCCGAAGCCTTTGCTCGCCAAGGCGGGTTCATGGAAATGGTCCAGCTGTGGGTCAACCTGCCCGCCAAGGACAAAATGGCCCCGGCCGGCTACCAGACGCTGCTCAAGGGCGACATTCCGAACATCGCCCTGAAGGACAGCGCCGGCAGCCTGCGCCTGATTGCCGGGCGCTTCGAGGGACATCAAGGGCCCGCGAAGACTTTCACCCCCATCGACGTCTGGGACATCCGCTTGAATGCCGGGAAAAGCCTGACCCTTGACCTGCATGAAGGCCACAACACCGCCCTGGTGGTGCTGCATGGCTCGGTCCAGGTCAATGACCGCGAACGGGTCGAGGCCGGGCAACTGGCCCTGTTCGACCGGGCCGGCGACCAGGTGAGCCTGCAAGCCAATAACGATGCGGTGGTGCTGCTGCTCAGTGGCGAGCCCATTGACGAACCTATCGTCGGCCATGGTCCGTTCGTGATGAACAGCGAGCAGGAAATCCACCAGGCCTTCAACGATTTCCATTCCGGACGCTTCGGCCAGATGGACGATTGATGCCCTAGCTGAAGGCTAAGTAACGGACAACGCGGATCCACTGTGGGAGCGGGCTTGCCCGCGATAGCGGCCTGACAGTCAATGCATCACTGACTGACACACCGGAATCGCGAGCAAGCTCGCTCCCACATTGGATCTGCAGTGATCTCTACAGGGCGTTCAATCTGTGCCAATCTTCGCCCCAAATGATCTTTCTGGAGCTGTCCGATGCTGTCTCTGATCTCCGACCACCCGTTGCTCTGTGCCTTGGCGCTGCTGGTGCTCGACATACTGATGTGGCGCTTGGTCAGTGCGGATCGGACCTATTGGAAAATCGGCGCGCGGCTGGTGATTTTCTCCTTGTTCAGCATGTTGCTGTTCAACGAGGGCCTCAACCCCATGGAACCGGCGCAGTGGGTCGACGATGTGCCACGACACTTGGCGGCCACCGGGTTGCAAATCGCCTGGTGGCTGCTCGCTGCGCGAACCCTGACGGTGATGATGGGCGCGGTGATGATGCAACGGGTCGGTCATACCGGGCGCTTGTTGCAGGATTTGCTCGGCGCGGTGATTTTCCTGATCGCCGTCATCGCGGCGCTGGCCTATGTGCTGGACCTCCCGGTCAAGGGCGTGCTGGCGACGTCCGGCGCGATGGCGATCATCGTCGGCCTGGCCCTGCAGAGCACCCTCAGCGATGTGTTCTCCGGAATCGTACTCAACACCACCAAGCCTTATCAGCTCGATGACTGGATCTCCATCGACGGCACCGAAGGCCGGGTCACCGACATTGACTGGCGGGCCACGCGGTTGCAGACCGCCCAGGGCAGCATGGCGGTGATCCCCAACTCACTCGCGGCCAAGGCCAAGGTCATCAACTTCAGCCGACCCAGCGATGTCCATGGGTTGTCCATCAGTGTCCAGGTCAGCCCTCACGCGCGGCCCCAAACCGTGATCGACGCGCTGGAGCGAGCGATGATCGGCTGTCGGACCTTGCTCGCCGACCCGGCCCCCTGCGTGACGCTCAAAAGCAGCAGCAGTGACGGGGCGGAATACGAGATCAGCGGCTTCGTTGTCTCCAGGGCCCAGAAGCGCGAGGTGCGCAACCAGTTGTTCGACCTGGCGTTCCGGCATTTGCAGGCATCGGGCGTGAGCCTGTTGTCCAACAGTGAAAGCGTCACGGCCAAGGATGCGTCGCGGCCCCGGGCGTTGCTGGAAAGCTCAAACATCTTCTCCACCTTGCGCCAGGACGAGAAAGATACCTTCAGCCAGAACATGACCCTGCAGACCTTCCGCGCCGGCGACATGATTTTGCCGGCGGGGGAGGTCAGCGATCATTTGTTCATCATTGAATCCGGCGTGGTCAGTGTGACCCTTATGCGTAACGGCCAGCCCTTCGAGGCTGGGCGCATGGGGCCGGGGGAGGTGATCGGGGAAGCCGGGATCGTTTCCGAACAGGCCGCGCTGGCGAGCTTTTCGGCCAAAACCTTTTGCACCCTTTATCGCATCGAGAACAGCTACCTCAAACCTTGCCTCGACGCCCGTCACGACATCAACGACGCCATGAAAAACCTGCTGGACGTGCGCATCCACCTCGCCCAGAACCTCATCCGCGAGCTGCCAAAGCCCGTCGCCAAGAAGCGCTTCCTGCAGTGGTTGCGCAGCCGGGTCTGAATCAACTCTTGAAGTGTCCACCCTGTGGTGCGGTATTCATTTCCAAGGGATAGGTATCAGTCACCCATTGGCCACCCGAACTTCCCAACAATTGGCTATTTGTCCTTCGCCAGGGCAACGCTAACGTAGCGCCACACCCCATTGTTCTGGAGTTCATCATGCAACCGCGTATCGACTTCTACACCGCTTCCCCTGAAGCTTATAAAGCCATGCTGACGTTCGAAACCACTGTCTCGAAACTGGGCCTGGAAAAGTCCCTGCTGGAGCTGGTCAAGCTGCGTTCCTCGCAAATCAACGGCTGCGCCTTCTGCATCGACATGCACACCGCCGATGCCCGCAAGGACGGCGAGAGCGAACGTCGCCTGTACGCCGTGACCGCCTGGCGCGAAGCACCGTTCTTCACCCCGCGCGAACGCGCCGCACTGGCCTGGACCGAAGCCCTGACCCGCCTGAGCGAGACCCACGCGCCGGACGCCGACTACGAACAGCTGAACCAGCATTTCACTCCCAAGGAAATGGTCGACCTGACGGTGGCGATCAACGCCATCAATGGTTGGAACCGCCTGGCGGTGGGCTTTCGCAAGATGCCTGAGGCGTAAGCTCACCCTTTCTATACGGACAGGGCATGTGTCCTGCCGTCCTCAATGAAAACACCATACCCTGTGGGAGCGAGCTTGCTCGCGATAGCGGACTGACCTTCAACGGTGAGGGTGACTGATGTACCGCCATCGCGAGCAAGCTCGCTCCCACAGGACATTCTCAATTCTGAAAGCTTCGGACGACAGGCACCGCAATAGGTTTGCTTCGCATTAATGGGAAGCATTACTATCCGTACCCCGTTTCCACAGCGCGCCGCGATGACCCCCAAGCTGCCCCGCAGACCCGGCTTTTTCGAGCATTACGAAGAGTTGATCGGCACCTGGACCCGTCGCTTGCGCAATCGCCAGCAGGCCGAGGACCTGGCCCATGACACCTTCGTGCGGGTGCTTGAGTCCGATTCGGCCGGGGTCGAGCAGCCGCGGGCCTATTTGCACCAGACGGCGCGCAACATTGCAGTGGATGGTTATCGGCGCGAAGATCGACGGGGGGCCATGGAGGAGGCGGCCGTCGACCATAGCCAGTCGCTGTCGGGCGACCCGGAGCACTACATGCATGCGATCCAGCTGGCAGACTCCATCGAGCGAGCGCTTGCCGAGCTGCCGGCCAACTGCCGTACGGTGTTTGTCTGGCAGAAGATCGAAGGCCTGACCCAGGCGGAAATCGCCGAGCGCCTGGGCCTGTCAAAAAACATGGTGGAAAAATATATGATCCGCACCCTGCGGCATCTGCGCGATCGCCTGGACGGGCCAGGCCAATGATCCGTCGTCATCTTCCACCTGAACCACAGGACCTTCCATGATGGATAGCCGTGAATGCCCGTGCGGGCAGAACAGGGTTCGCGACGAGGCGGCGCAATGGTTCGTGCGCCTGCAAGCGCCCGCCATGAGTGTCGAGGAGCGCCAGCGTTTCGACACCTGGCTCGACGAGCATCCCAACCACCGCGACGAAATTCACTTGCTGCAAGGGATCTGGAGTGCCACGGACCTGCTGCCTCGGGAACGCCTGCAGGCGCTGTGCGAACGCCCCGCCGAACGCCCCAAGCGGCGGCCGCTGCTGCGCTACGCGGTTGCCGCCGGGCTGTTCGCGGTGGCGGTCGGCTTGGGTCTGTTCAGCGGGCTGAGTTCTTCCACCGATTACAGCGGCGACTTTGCCACTGCCTTCGGCGAGCGTCGGCACCTAGCCTTGCCGGACGGTTCGATGATCGACCTCAACAGTCGTAGCCGGGTACGGGTTCAATTCGTCCACCGCCAGCGCCGAGTGGAACTGGTCGAAGGCGAGGCCTTGTTCAGTGTCGAGCATGACGCTGGCCGGCCATTCACCGTCGAGGCGGGGAATGGCCAGGTGACGGTGACCGGGACGCGCTTTGACGTGCGTCGCGATGCGAACACCACCCGGGTGGCGGTGGAGCAGGGCAGCGTCAAGGTCCAGGGGCGGGATGCGCCACGGGCGCAGGTCGTCAGCGTGACGGCGGGCCTGGGCACCCAGATCGATGCCCAGGGCCAGGTCGCCGCACCTTATGCGATCAACGCCGACGCGCTCACCGCCTGGCGCAACGGCAAACTGGTGTTCAACAACGCGCCGTTGAGTGAAGTGGCCGAAGAAGTTTCCCGCTATCGGGCCAAGCCGTTGCGGGTCGGCAGCGCGGCGGTGGGCAATCTGCGCCTGACCAGCGTGTTCCGTTCCGATGATCCCGAGGCGCTGCTCAAGGCGCTGCCAAACATCCTGCCGGTGGCCGTGCGGACCCTGGAAGACGGCAGCCAGGAAATAATTGCGCGATAGATTCAGGTTTTTTTCGAGTTCTTCGTCTTCTTGTCCAACTGCAACTGGTTTGCATTAACAGACGCGTATTCTTGCGATTCGACAGGATAAGGTTCGACGTGAAAACTTCCGCCAAACACCACAACCGCACCTCTTCGCGCTGGCTGCCGCTGGCCTTGGCCCTGGCCGTCGGCGCCGCGCTGCCCCAGGCGTTCGCCGATCAGGCCAGCAACATTCATATCCCGGCGCAGCCGCTGGGCCAGGCCCTGAGCCAACTCGGCCAGCAGACCTCGTTGCAGGTGTTCTTCAACCCCGAGCTGGTGGCCGGCAAGCAAGCCCCGGCGGTGGATGGCAACCTGTCCCCGGAAGCGGCCTTGCGCCAACTGTTGCAGGGCAGCGGCCTGCAATACCAGATCAATGACGGTTCAGTGACGGTGCTGCCACCGTCGCCGGTATCCGACGCTGGCCCGCTGGAGCTGGGGGCGACTGAAATCCAGGTGGTCGGCGACTGGCTCGGCGATGCCAACGCCGAAGTGGTGCAGAACCATCCCGGCGCGCGGACGGTGATCCGCCGCGAAGCGATGGTGGAGCAGGGCGCCATGAACGTCGGCGATGTGCTGCGGCGTGTGCCAGGGGTGCAGGTGCAGGAGGCCAACGGCACCGGCGGCAGTGACATCTCCCTGAACGTCGGCGTGCGCGGCCTGACCTCGCGCTTGTCACCACGCTCCACAGTGCTGATCGACGGCGTACCGGCGGCATTCGCCCCCTACGGCCAGCCGCAACTGTCCATGGCCCCGATTTCCTCGGGTAATCTGGACAGCATCGACGTGGTGCGCGGCGCCGGTTCCGTGCGCTACGGGCCGCAGAACGTCGGCGGGGTGATCAACTTCGTGACCCGTGCCATTCCGGAAAAAGCCACCGGTGAAATCGGCAGCACCCTGGAAACCTCCCAGCACGGCGGCTGGAAGCACATCGACACGGCCTTCCTCGGCGGCACGGCGGACAACGGCCTGGGCGTCGCGCTGCTGTATTCCGGCGTGAACGGCAACGGCTATCGCCAGAGCAATAACGGCAATGACATCGACGACGTCATCCTCAAGACCCATTGGGCGCCCACCGAGGTGGACGACTTCTCGCTGAACTTCCATTACTACGACGCCAAGGCCGACATGCCCGGCGGCCTGACCCAGGCCCAGTACGACGCGGACCCGTACCAGTCCGACCGCGATTGGGACAACTTCAGCGGCCGGCGCAAGGACGTGTCGTTCAAGTGGTTGCGACAGATCGACGACCGCACCCAGGCCGAAGTGCTGACCTATTACTCCGACAGCTATCGGGGCAGCACCATCGCTTCCCGGGACCAGCGCAACCTGGCGTCCTACCCGCGCACCTATTACACCTTCGGCATCGAGCCGCGGGTGTCCCATGTGTTCGACCTGGGCTCCACCACCCAGGAGGCCAGCGTGGGTTATCGCTACCTCAAGGAAGGCATGCACGAGGAGGCCAGTCGCCTGGCGTTGCGCGATAACCAGCCGGTGGTGCGTCCAGGGTCCGACGGCCACGTCTACCAGGACCGTACCGGTGGCACTGAAGCCCACGCGGTCTACTTCGATGACAAGATCGACGTCGGCAAATGGACCATCACCCCGGGCATCCGCTTCGAAAGCATCAGCACCGAATGGCACGACCGCCCGGTGCTCGACACTGCTGGCCGCCCAGTGCAGGAAAAACGCCGCAGCATCGACAGCAACGAACCGCTGCCGGCACTGAGCGTGATGTATCACCTGTCCGATGCCTGGAAGCTGTTCGCCAACTACGAGACCTCGTTTGGCAGCCTGCAATATTTCCAACTGGGCCAGGGCGGCGACGGCAACAACACCGCCAACGGCCTGAGCCCGGAGAAGGCCAAGACCTACGAGATCGGTACGCGCTACAACGATGACGTGTGGGGCGGGGAGGTGACGCTGTTCTACATCGACTTCGATGATGAGTTGCAGTACATCAGCAACGATGTGGGCTGGACCAACATGGGCGCCACCAAGCACCAGGGCCTGGAAGCCTCGGTGCACTACGACCTGGCCGCGCTGGACCCGCGCCTCGAAGGCCTGAGCGCCAATGCCGGTTTCACCTACACCCGTGCCACCTACGAAGGCGAAATCCCCAGCTTCAAGGGCCGCGACCTGCCGTTCTATTCCCGTCAGGTGGCCAATCTGGGCCTGCGCTATGAGATCAACCGCTGGACCTACAACCTCGATGCCTTTGCCCAGTCCAAGCAGCGTTCACCGGGCAACAACGTGAACGCCGATGGCAGCTTCAGCGGCGACTACATCACTGACGGCAGCGCCGACGGGCAGTTTGGCGACATGCCCGGCTACGTGCTCTGGAACGTGCGCGCCGGCTATGACTTCGGCGCGCAGCTGTCGAACCTGAAAGTCGGCGCCGGGGTGAAAAACCTGTTCGACCATCAGTACTACACCCGCTCCAGCGACAACAACTCGGGCATCTACGCTGGCGCACCACGCACGTTCTTTGTGCAGGCGAGTGTGGGGTTCTGAGCAAAATCCAAGGCTGAGGCATATCCTTGTGGCGAGGGGATTTATCCCCGCTGGGCTGCGAAGCAGCCCCAAATCCTGTCGATGCGGTCTGTCTGGCATACCGGGGTGGCTGGTTTCAGGGCTGCTTCGCAGCCCAACGGGGATAAATCCCCTCGCCACAGATAGATCTCCTTTCCACAAAGAGCTGTGTGTGGGGGCATCAGACCTTCAAGACTTTCCCGCTGACGGCTACCGCCATCAGCGACAACGCAATCAACCCAAACGCAAAGCTCAAACTGCTGCCATGGGCAACAAACCCGATCAGCGCCGGGCCGGCGAGGATGCCGGCATAGCCGATGGTGGTGATGGCCGGTACGGCGATCGCTTCAGGCATCAGGGTCTGTTTGCCGACGGCGGTGTACAACACCGGCACGATGTTCGAACACCCGATGCCCACCAACGCATACCCCAGCAGCGCCGCTTGCCACATCGGTGCCAGGGTCGCCAGCAGGAACCCCGCCGCAGCGACCGCACCGCCATAAATGATCACGCGTCGGGCGCCCAAGCGATGCACCACTGAATCGCCCGTCAGGCGGCCGACGGTCATGGTCAGTGCGAACGCGGCATAACCCAACCCGGCATAGGCCGCATCCACCGCACGCTCGGTGGTCAGGAACACGGCGCTCCAGTCCAGCACCGCACCTTCGGCCAGGAATACGATGAAGCACAGGATGCCGATAAACAGCACCACGCCGTGGGGAATGGCAAACGCGGGTCCTGAGCTTTCACTGCCGTAGGGCAGCAGATGCGGCGCGGCCTTGAACAACGCCACCAGCAGCACCCCATTGACCACCAGCGTCGCTCCCAGCGGCGAAAGCCCCAGGCCGAGCAAGGCGCTTACACCGGCTGCGCCAATGATCCCGCCGAGGCTGAACATGCCGTGGAAACCCGACATCATGGTCTTGCCACTGGCGCGCTCGACGATCACCGCCTGCAGGTTCACGGTCGAGTCCACGGTGCCGAGCCCGGCGCCAAACAGGAACAAGGCGGCCACCAGCCAGGGCAGGGACGTCATTGTCGCCAGCAGCGGCAACGCCAGGCAGATCAGGAGCGTGCCGCCGCTGAGCACCCGACGGCAGCCGAATCGCGTGGCGAAAGCGCCGGAAATCGGCATCGCCAGGATCGAGCCCACGCCGAGGCACAACAACAGCAGCCCGAGGGTGCCTTCATCCAGGTTCGCCCGTACCTTGGCGTAAGGCACCAGCGGTGCCCAAGCGGCGATGCCGATGCCAGCGATGAGATACGCAATGCGGGTGGACATCTGTTCCAGGCGTCCGGGAATAAAGGTGGGCGGGGGCGTAATGGCAGTCATGAAACGTCCTTGGTTTTCTCGCGGTGCGGTGATGCGGGGCAGGGGGCCCATGCTTGCATATCCACTGACCGCACCGCGACCCCAAGGTGCCGATTCAAGTGCGGGGCACGCGAGCAAGCTTTGCCCGCAGGGCCGATGCCAGCATAAAGTACTGGCCCTTGCTGGCTGATTCCGAGGTCTGATCCATGACGCAGTTCTATGACGCGCGCGGCAATATCTATGCGGTCGTTTCTCCGCAGCAGGTCCGTGCCGGTGGTGTGGACCTACCGCACTCGGCGGCCCAGGCCGCACAAACGCGTCAATCCTGGGCAGTGGCTGCCGTGCACGTCTTCTGTGCCTGGGCGCCGGGCGAAGCGCCGCCGGATGCCAAGGCCCATCGTAGCGACGGACTGTTGATCGGCCCGTTCCAGAGTGAACCCCCCTTTGACGTTTTGATCGTCAACACCGACGGCACCCTGGCCGAACGCAGCGGCAATGGCCTGACGATTTTCTCCCAGGCCCTGCAGGAGCAAGGCTTGATGCCGGATGATCAGGATTGTGTGCTACAGGTTCATCACGACCAACCCCACGGCTTGTCACCGCTGCAAACGTCGGTTCAGGCCGCTGGGTTCGAGGGGATGCAGGGTTTTTGGCTGGACTTGGGACAAGCGCTGTTCGGGCCTCAGGCGGTGGACGCCCAGGACGTAGAGAAAGTGACCTTTAACCAACGCGACGTCAGTCGAGTCGCCGCGCTGCAGGCGTTGAACCCAGGCTGGGGCAACAGCCAATTCGTGAGCATCGGTAACCCTCACTGCGTGACGTTGGTGGACGATGCCAAGGCGTTGCCGAGCAACCCGCAGATGCGGGCTACGGCGTTGTCGCAACCCCTGACGCGCATCGCTTATGCCGTTCCCGGTGGGGGCGGAATTCCGTGTGCGATGGGGGTGAACCTGCAATGGGCCTGGCTCGAAGCCGAAGGGCGGATCGTTGCCCGGGTATTCGAACGCGGCGAAGGCCCCACCGCGTCCTCGGGCACCAGTGCCAGCGCCGTGGCCTGCGCTGCGTGGCGGGTGGGTTGGGTGAAGGCGGGCCAGGTGCGTGTCGTGATGCCTGGCGGCATTGTGCCGATCCTGTTGCAGGAACAGGGCGATGGGCAGGTGCGGGTCAGCCTGTTCGGCACGGCCAAACCCGTACCAGAGCAATCCACGCAGAGTTCTGTGTCGGTTAACTGATCGGATTTAACCTCCGGGGTCGCCCGTTGGCATTAAAGGCCAAGGCCTTCCTCGATCAGCGAGAGCAAGGCGTCCTCGTCCAGGGGCACCGGTTCAGGTTGCGGTTGTCCGCTCGACCGGAGCGTCTGGAGATGCCAAAGCGATTGGCCATGCTCGCCGAGTGTTCGCACCATGCAGCGTGCTTGCCCTTTCATATGGACCTCGATGCACCCATCTCCCTTGGGAGAAAAGCGGGCGATGGGATCGAATGAAAGGCGGTGATGGTTGCCTTCAATCACCAATTGATCGATGGCGTAGTGGTAGGTCGAACCGCTGGAATGACTTTCGAATACGTGAGTGGGGTTGCGCCGGATGTCCAGCCCGGCCTCGCATACGGGGGCCAGCCAGGTTTCGATCTGGCGGTACAACTCGTAGACCTGGGCGGGCCAATGTTCGATTGCCAGGTCGGCACAGTTGTCGGTATCCGCGCGGGTCTGCTGGGTTTTCCTCAGTTTGGCCGCTAGCTCGTCTGCCTTGCTCATGTCGATTCCCTGTCGTGATGATAGGTTGAGCTTAGCTGATGGGGTGTTGGGTTTATTTGCGCTGGGTCATGCGGTGGTATGTTGTTGGAAGTGGGCGGGGACGGTTGGCGCTCGCCTTGGACGATCTCATCCATCTGCTGAACGCTTTCCATCAACTCATTGAAAAATTTGCTCATGTGGTTATCTCCGGTGTTTGAAGGTGAACAATGCTAGGGGACTTTCATTCCTCGATTCACCTCGTGAGTTGTAACCAAATTTGGAAATGCCCCGATGATCAGGACCGGAGAACAAAGCAAGACCATGCACATGACAACACTGAGTCATAACGATCTGGAATCGCTGCGCCACGCGCTTACCCTGGCCAGTCTACCCGTGGACGACCTGACGCTTCCCGGCCGACGGTTTTTCAGCTTCAACCAACACGGCATCGACGTGGCGTTCGGTGGAATCGAGGGCAGTGGTGCCGACCGGTTGCTGCGCTCGCTGGTGGTCCTCGAGGGCCAGCGGGGGCGAGGCACCGGCGCGGCGGTGTTGGGCGCCCTCGAGGCGTTTGCGAAAAGCGAAGGGGGCGGGCGGCTCCATTTGCTCACCGACAGCGCCGTCGCGTTCTTTACTGCCCACGGCTATCAGGCACGAGATCGTTCGCTGGCGCCTGCGTCGATCAGCGCAATGGCCCAATTCAAGACGTTGTGCCCGGCTTCGGCGACGTATCTGAGCAAGGGCCTCGCCTAGCGCAGCAGGTGCACCGCTAGTCCGGCCAGCCCGCATGCCAGCAAGACCTGGATCACCCCGCGCTTGTAGCGAAACAGTGCGATGGCTGCGGTGATCGCGATGATTGCCGAGGGCCAGTCCAGCGCGCCTGCAAAACCGTTGGGCCAGAGCACGTGGTAACCGAAGAAGCAGGCCAGGTTGAGGATCACCCCGACCACCGCGGCGGTAATCGCGGTCAGCGGTGCGGTGAATTTCAGCGTGTTGTGGGTCGACTCCACCAGCGGGCCGCCGGCCAGGATGAACAGGAACGAAGGCAGGAACGTAAACCAGGTCACCAGCGCGGCCGCTACGGCGCCGGCGAGAAAGGCCTGTTCGGGGCCGAATACCTGCATCACGTAGCCACCGACGAAACCGACGAACGCCACCACCATGATCAACGGCCCGGGCGTGGTTTCACCCAAGGCCAGGCCGTCGATCATTTGCGTCGGCGTCAGCCAGCCGAAGTGTCCCACGGCGCCCTGATACACGTAGGGCAACACCGCGTAGGCGCCACCAAAGGTCAGCAGTGCGGCCTTGGTGAAGAACCAGGCCATTTGCGTCAGGGTGCCTTCCCAACCGAACATCACCGTCAGCAGCCCCATGGGCAATGTCCACAACACGGCACCGATGAGCGCCAGTTGGGCGAGCCGCAACGTGCTGAATCGGGCATGGTCCGGGGTCGGGGTGTCATCGTCGATCAGTGCCGGGCCGAAGGACTGGTGCTGGGCGTCATGACTGCCCGGGCTGAATTTTTCCGGTACCCAGCGACCGCCCAGGTAACCGATGACAGCCGCACCCAGCACGATCAAGGGGAAGGGCATGTTGAAGGCAAATATCGCGGTGAACGACGCGGCGGCGATTGCCCACAGCCAATTGTTCTTGAGCGCGCGGGAGCCGATCCGGTGGGCGGCATGCACCACGATCGCCGTCACGGCTGGCTTGATGCCGTAGAAAATTCCCGCCACCACCGGCACTTCGCCAAAGGCGACGTACAGCCAGGACAGTGTGATCAGAATGAACAGCGAAGGCAGCACGAACAGCGCCCCGGCAATCACCCCGCCCCAGCTGCGGTGCATCAGCCAGCCCAGGTAGGTCGCCAACTGCTGGGCCTCGGGCCCTGGCAACAACATGCAGTAATTGAGCGCATGCAAGAAGCGTCGCTCGGAAATCCAGCGGCGGCGCTCCACCAGCTCCTGATGCATGATCGAGATCTGTCCCGCCGGACCGCCGAAGCTGATAAAGCCCAATTTGAGCCAGAACCAGAAGGCTTCACGCAGGCTGACGACCGCGGGCCGGGCGAGGGGGAGGGCGTCGACGGTTCGGGTGGGTTCGCTCATGGTTGGCGGGTGCTTAACAATCAGGGGCGGTCTACGTTATGGGGCGTTACGCAATTTAGATAGCCCCCGGCTGGAAAAAGGCTCAAGACGCAGTGCCGGGGCGGGGAAATTCGGGTGTCGCCAGTGTGGCAAGCGCGTGTTATTTCTGCGGAGTAATGACTGGTTTTTGGATCCACTCCAGCCGCCCATCGGCTGCACAATACAGGCAAATTGCCGCCCCACAAACGGTAGGATAAGCTCACGGATATAAGGGGCTTTGAGCGATTTGCTCATGCTTTGCCCTCTTCAGGAATTCGCTTGCCTATCCCCATTTTCGATCCGTTCCATGTCCATGGCGGTGCCCTGAAACGCCTGCCCCTGCTCAAAGCAGCGGTGATGTTTATTGCGGCGGTGTGCCTGTGCCTTTGTGGTTTGCTTTACCTGCAACTGGAGCAGTCGCGTCGCCACGACCTGGAGTCGGCTCGCGTCGCCTCGGCCAACCTGACACGCGCCATGTCCCAGCAGGCCCAGGATACTTTCCTGCAGACTGATCTGGTATTGGCCAGCTTGGCAGATTGGATCCAAGTCGATGGTTTTGGCCCGGCGCAGAAATCGCGCTTGCAGAGTACGTTCGAACGGCGGGTCCAGTCTCTGGAGCAGTTGCATGGCCTGTTCCTGTTCGACAAGCACGGTCATTGGGTCGTTACCTCCTTTGAAGACCTGCACAGGGGGCCAGGGGTAGCGGATCGGGATTATTTTACGTTCCACCAGCAGAACGCCTCCCTGATCGCACATATCGGTCCGGCGATCCGCAGTCGGCAAAATGGCGAATGGATCATCCCGGTTTCCCGGCGCTTGAATGATCAGGACGGCAACTTCCAGGGTGTGCTGCTGGCCGGCATCAAAATGTCGTACTTCGATCGGTTCTTTAAAAGCTTCAGTCTCGACGATAAAGGCGAGATGGCCTTGGCGTTGTCCGACGGGACATTGTTGGCCCGCCGGCCTTTCGACGAGGCGCGGATCGGCCATCCTCTGGCCGAGGAGCATGTTCTCAGGCATGACCCGGTGAGCGGGATGTCCGGCGATGCCATCATCCGTTCCGCTGCCGACGGCATCGTCAGGCTCTATGGCCATCAACATTTGCAAGCCTACCCACTGACGGTTACCGCTGCGATGTCTGAAGAGTCGATCCTGGCGGGCTGGTATGAGCGGGCTTTCCAATCCAGTCTCATTGTGGCCCTGGTGGTCCTGGGCATTTGCCTGTTCGGCTGGGTATTCGTGCGTCAGGTGCGTAACAGCGAGCGGATCGAAGCGGACCTGCGCAAGGCCCAGCAAGCGCTGGAGCTGATTGCCACCCATGACAGCCTGACCGGGCTGGCGAACCGGCGATTGTTCGAACGGGCCCTGGACATCGAGTTCGGTCGAGGCGCCCGCCAGCGCAGCCCCTTGAGCCTGATCATGGTCGATATCGATTTCTTCAAGCGCTACAACGACACCTACGGGCACGTGGCGGGGGATCATTGCCTGGCGGAGGTGGCGCAGGTCCTCAAGGATTGCTGTCACCGCAAGGCTGACCTTGCGGTGCGTTACGGCGGTGAAGAGTTCGCGGTGCTGCTGCCTGACACCAACCTGAACGGGGCCATGGCGTTGGCCGAACAGATCCGTCACCGGGTTATCGACAAACACATCACCCATGCAGGATCTCCGACCGGCTACTTGACGGTGAGCCTGGGTTGCTACGCCTTTGTGCCTAGCAGCCTGGACAACATCGAAGTCTTCATCCAGCGGGCCGATGCGGCGCTTTATCAGGCCAAGCACGGCGGCCGCAACCGTGTGGCGGCGTTGTCGACCGAAGGCGGACTCGACGCGCTGGAGCGCTCGGATCGTTGAGATCGGTTGGAATCATCAGCACCTGACGACGGTCCATTGCTCAGACACTTCGCTGGCGAAATGGAGGCGGTGTGTAGGCCCTGTCGCTTCAGGTCATGAATGCCACGAAGTACAGGGCTATTTCCTCAGCCGACCGATCGACAAAGCGGCGTTCGCGCATTTGCTGCAAAGCGGTCGGCCCTTACCGAAAACCGGTTCCTGAGCACCCATTGCAACCACCGCGACCTGTCGTCGGTCACAGCTAATGTCCTGAAAAAGTAGATCGAGTGCTGGCTCCATGAAAAACCTGCGGATCGCGACCTTCAATATCAACGGCATCCGGGCGCGGTTGCCTAACCTGCTGGAGTGGCTGGAGCGGGAAAAACCCGACATTGTCTGCTTGCAGGAGCTCAAGGCAGCGGACAAGGATTTCCCGGCGGCGGAGTTGGAGTCGGTGGGGTATGGGGCGATCTGGCACGGGCAGACGTCCTGGAACGGCGTTGCCATTCTCGCCCGTGATGCGCAGCCGCTGGAGAGTCGCCGTGGCCTGCCCGGTGGCGATGAGGACAGCCACAGTCGCTACTTGGAGGCGGCGGTGCATGGCGTCCTGGTGGGCTGCCTCTACCTGCCCAATGGCAATCCGCAGCCTGGCCCCAAGTTCGACTACAAACTGGCGTGGTTCGAACGGCTCATCGCCTACGCACAAGGGTTGCAGGCCAGCGATCATCCTGTGGTGCTGGCGGGTGACTACAACGTGGTGCCCACCGACATGGACATCTACAACCCACGGTCCTGGCTCAAGGATGCGTTGCTACAGCCCGAAAGCCGCGAATGTTATCAGCGCCTGCTCGACCAGGGCTGGACGGACTCGTTGCGCCATCTGTATCCAGAAGAGCGGATCTACACCTTCTGGGATTATTTCCGTCAGCACTGGCAGAAAAATTCCGGGCTGCGCATCGATCACCTGCTGCTCAACCCCGTGGCAAGCCCCTACTTGAGTGAGGCCGGCGTGGACGCCTGGGTCAGGAACCAGGCGCACCCCAGCGACCATGCCCCCACCTGGATCCGGCTGGCATCGCGAAAACGGCGATGAGAGACGAAGCGCCCTGACCGCTTATTGTCTCTGCAAGGGGAATGCCTTATACCTGGCGCCAACCGCAGCGAGCTTTCTGCAAGCCCTGCATCGGACCAGGAAAGGACACCCTCATGAGCCAACCCCGACTGAGCGATATCGGCCGCTATCTGCAACGGCTGGGCTTCGATACGCCGCCAGCCCCGACCCTCGACACCTTGCGTCAACTTCAATGGCGCCACACGGCCGAGTTTCCCTTTGAAACCCTTTCGACGCTGCTGCGTCAGCCGGTTCCCATTGACCTCGAATCGGTCGAGCGAAAAGTCTTCGAACAAGGGCGCGGCGGCTATTGCTATGAACTCAATCAACTGTTCCTGGCGCTGTTGCAGGCGCTGGGCTTCGAAGCCCGAGGCATCACCGGACGGGTGGTGATGAATGCCCCCGAGGGCGCCTGGACTGCTCGGACGCACCGCCTCAGCCTGGTGATGTTCGACGGCGTGCGCTACATCACGGATGTGGGCTTCGGCGGCATGGTGCCCACTGCGCCACTGTTGCTGGACAGCCGAGACACCCAGCTCACCCCCCACGAACCGTACCGCATCGAGGTCAACGACGACGGTTACCTGTTGCGCGCCAACGTCGCTGGTGAGTGGCGGCCAATGTACCTGTTCGATCTGCAGCGTCAGCAGGACATCGACTACACCGTCGGCAATTGGTACGTCTGCAACCACCCTGAATCGCCCTTCATGGGCCGGTTGATGGTGGCCCGCACCGGCGACGGGCTGCGCAAGACCCTTAATGGCAACAGCTATGCTGTCCACCGGATAGGGCAGGAGAGCGAGCGACGAACCATCAACGACGCAGACGAATTGATTGACCTGCTGGAAACTGAATTCAGCTTGCGCGTACCCCCCAGGGAGCTCTTGCGACCCGCAGTCGAGGGGTTGTTCCAGCCATGAGCCAAGCTTCTTGATACCGGATTGAACCTCTGTTGAAGGCGTGAATGGCAACAAATTGTATACAACTCTATGGACATTTGTCCTGAGTTTTGAATACAGTGTGCCCATAACAAAAAACAGGGAACCTGCGAACCATGAAAACGCCCCATGTTTCACTCCCACGGCCCGAGGACGAAACCCTCGGCGTCGGTGCGAATATGGCTTACGGCCTGCAACATGTACTGACCATGTACGGGGGGATCGTCGCGGTGCCGTTGATCATCGGCCAGGCTGCCGGGCTTTCACCGGCGGATATCGGCCTGTTGATTGCCGCGTCATTGTTTGCAGGAGGCTTGGCGACCTTGTTGCAAACCCTCGGCTTGCCGTTTTTTGGCTGTCAGCTGCCGCTGGTCCAGGGGGTTTCGTTTTCAGGCGTTGCCACCATGGTGGCGATTGTCGGCAGCGGTGGAGAAGGGGGCTTCCAGGCCATCCTGGGCGCGGTGATCGCCGCGTCCTTGATCGGTTTGCTGATTACCCCGGTGTTCTCGAGAATTACCCGGTTCTTTCCGCCACTGGTCACTGGCATCGTGATCACCACCATCGGCCTGACGCTGATGCCCGTGGCGGCACGCTGGGCAATGGGCGGCAACAGTCACGCCGCCGATTTCGGCAGCATGGCGAACATCGGCCTGGCTGCCGTCACGCTGGTGCTGGTGCTGTTATTGAGCAAACTGGGCAACGCCACCATCTCCCGGTTGTCGATTCTGCTGGCGATGGTCATCGGCACGCTCATCGCGGTGTTCCTGGGCATGGCGGACTTTTCCTCCGTCAGCCAAGGCCCGATGTTCGGCTTCCCCACACCCTTTCACTTCGGCATGCCGACCTTTCACATCGCTGCGATCCTCTCGATGTGTATTGTGATCATGGTGACGCTGGTGGAAACCTCCGCCGACATCCTGGCGGTGGGCGAGATCATCGACACCAAAGTCGACTCCAGGCGCCTGGGCAACGGCCTGCGGGCCGACATGCTGTCGAGCATGATCGCGCCGATCTTCGGGTCTTTCACGCAGAGTGCCTTTGCCCAGAACGTCGGGCTGGTGGCGGTGACCGGGATCAAGAGCCGTTTCGTGGTGGCGACCGGCGGCCTGTTCCTGGTGGTGCTCGGCCTGTTGCCCTTCATGGGCCGGGTGATTGCGGCAGTGCCAACCTCCGTACTGGGCGGCGCCGGTATCGTGCTGTTCGGCACCGTTGCCGCCAGCGGCATCCGAACCCTGTCGAAAGTCGATTACCGCAACAACGTGAACCTGATCATTGTCGCCACCTCAATCGGCTTCGGCATGATTCCTATCGCCGCACCCAGTTTCTACGATCATTTCCCCAGTTGGTTCGCGACGATCTTCCACTCGGGTATCAGTTCCTCGGCCATCATGGCAATCGTGCTGAACCTGGCGTTCAACCATTTCACCACGGGCAATTCCGACCAGCAGTCTGTCTTTGCCGCCGGAACCGAGCGGGTGTTGCGCTACCAGGACCTGGCCGCGCTGCGTGAAGGCGACTACTTCATCGACGGCAAGTTGCACGATGGTGATGGCAACGAGATACCTGTGGTGACGGAACCTTCCCATGCGCCTATCGGACAGGGTCAGGTTCGGCTGAAAAGCAGCGAGCATGTCTGATCCAGTCAGACTGACCCTGGTCCAATAAAAAAGCAGCCTGTGATCCTCGATCACAGGCTGCTTTTTTTGCGTCACCGCAGTGGCTGGCTACCAGCGACCGTAATGACCGCGAGGTGGGCCGTAGTAGTAGCCCCGTGGTGGCCCGTAATACACCGGCGCCGGGCGATAGTAGATGGGCTGCTCTACATACACCGGCTGGGGCTGGTAATAGACCGGTGGCGGTTGCTGCACATAGACCGGTTGCGGTTGGACGTAGACGGGTTGTTGCACATAAACCGGCCGGTCACGGTTGATCAATGCCGAGCCGACGATGGCCGAACCGACGATGGCACCAAACACGGCGGGACCCTCCCAACCACCACGACCATGGGCGGATGCCTGGCCGGTGACCGCGAGTGCCCCCATGAGCAGGGCGATGATGGGAAGTTTACGATTCATGGCTGTTCCTCGTTTCGGCCCCGGCGCCTGTGGTCTGCAACAGACCCAATGAGGGTTGCGGGGATACTTGCTCTGACAGCGATTTTTCCAGATTTTACCGCGCCGTTGGGTAAATATTGTGTAAGGTCTGTACCGATTTCTTTACCGCGCCGAGCAACCCGGCGGGCCTGAGGCCTGGCTGGGCTTGGCTGAATCATCGAATAAGACCTGATGGGACGGTGACTCCGTCTGTCCGAATGTGACTGCAAGGAGACGAGCATGCAGATCAATCCTAACAAAGACACTCAACTGTGCATGTCGCTGTCGGGGCGCCCCGGAAATTTCGGCCTGCGCTTTCATAATCACCTGTATGAACAATTGGGCCTGAATTTCTATTACAAGGCGTTCAGCAGCCAGGACCTGCCCGGCGCTGTCGGGGGGATCCGCGCCTTGGGCATCCGCGGGTGCGGTGTGTCGATGCCGTTCAAGGAAGCCTGCATTGCCCTGGTCGACGAGCTGGATCCTTCCGCCGCGGCGATTCAGTCCATTAACACCATCGTCAACACCAATGGCCATTTGAAGGCCTACAACACCGATTACATTGCCATCGCCCAGTTGCTGCAAACCCACGCCGTGCCCCGGGACTCGACCTTTGCCCTGCGCGGCAGCGGCGGCATGGCCAAGGCCGTGGCCAGCGCCTTGCGCGACGGCGGCTACAAGAACGGGGTGATCGTTGCCCGTAATGAAGCGGCCGGCCGCGCCCTGGCCGCGTCCCTGGGGTACGAGTGGCAAGCTGAAGTGGGGGCGCTGCGGCCACAGATGTTGATCAACGTCACGCCGATCGGCATGACCGGCGGCCCGGAAGCCGATCAACTGGCGTTCGAGCCCGACGCCATTGCAGCGGCCGAGACTGTGTTCGATGTCGTCGCGATTCCGTCCGAGACGCCACTGATCGTGCGCGCCCGGGCGCAGGGCAAGCGGGTCATCACCGGGTTGGAAGTGATTGCGATCCAGGCCCTGGAGCAGTTCGTGCTGTACACGGGCGTGCGGCCAGACCTGGAGCAATTCGAAAAAGCCGTGGCGTTCGCCCGGTCCTGAACAGCGGTTATTCCAGGCGTGCCAGACGCTCCTCCAGCGCCGCGATCCGCGCTTCGAGCTCTTCGATGCGCTCCAGTGACACACCGCTGCCGGCACCGCGTTCCACGGGATGCTGGCGGGCGGCGAGGATTGTCTCGATGTCCGCCGGGTCGCCCATGGCATGCATATAGCGATCTTCGCGCTGGCCGGCCTGGCGCGGTATCAGCAACGCCAGCCCGCGAGCGATCAGGCGTTCAAGCTGATGCACCACCTGTTCGGTATCCTCGAAGTCGTGCATGCGGCCGCTGCGGGTCAGCAGCTCATTGACGGTTTGCGGGCCGCGCAGGAACAGCAGCCCCATCAGAATCACCTGGGCCGGCACCAGCTCCAAAGCCTTCTCGATCCGATGTTCCCAACGGTCGGCGCGGCTGCCCATTACCAGTCTGGTAAAGCCGCGACCTTCCAGTGCCCGCAGGCTCTGGCCGACCTGGCCCGGGTTGAGATTCATCACCGGTTCACGGCTGGTCTTCTGGTTGCAGGCCAGTACCAGGGCGTTAAGGGTCAGTGGGTAGGTCTCAGGGTTGGTGGCCTGCTTCTCGACCAACGCGCCGAGGATGCGGATTTCCGTGCTGTTGAGCCGTGGCTCTTGAGCCTGGCTTTGTTCTTCTATGCTCATCGCGCGTTCCCTATGCTGTGGAAGCCGCCTAGCCTAATCCTTGCGCAATAAAAGACAAGCTGCGCAACAGCCGTGGCTATAATCGCTCCACGTTTTGATTTGTCCTTTTCCACCACCTGCATGAGATCACCATGACTATTTCCCTGTACGCCGCTTCCGTCCCGGTTTTCAAGCAGATGCTCAACGCCCTGAGTGATGTCTTGAACAAGGCTGAAGCCCACGCCAGCGCGAAAAACATCGACCCGAATGCCTTCCTGCAAGCCCGTCTGTACCCGGACATGTTCCCGTTGGTGCGCCAGGTGCAGATCGCCGTGGACTTCGCCAAAGGCGTGTCCGCGCGCCTGGCCGAGCTTGAAGTGCCGAAGTATGACGACAGCGAGACCACCTTCGCCGAGCTGCAAGCCCTGATCGCCAAGGTGCTGGCCTTCATCGACGGCATCAGCCCCGAGCAGATCGATGGCAAGGAAGGCATCGAAATCGTTACCCGCCCGGGCACGCCGAAGGAAAAACGCTTCACCGGCCAAAACTACCTGCTGACCTATGGCCTGCCGCAGTTCTTCTTCCACGTCACCACCGCTTACGCACTGCTGCGTCACAACGGTGTGGAAGTAGGCAAGCGCGACTACATGGGCGCGTTCTAAACCCGCCGGTATGAAAAAGCCCGGAACGGTGTGGGCCGTTCCGGGCTTTTTTGTGGCTGCTGTTTATGGGATCAGCTGGTTAGTCATCTGTGAGTGATCTACCGCTATCGCGAGCAAGCTCGCTCCCACAGGGTTTGCGACAGGCACAAATCCAATGTGGGAGCGAGCTTGCTCGCGATGACGGCGCCACAGAGGCCACCAGAGGCAGGTCGATCCTGATTACGCCGTACGCGCGAGCTTCTCTTCTTCACCCAGGCAAGCCGCCGCGGTGAACAGCACGTCCGTAGACGAATTCAATGCCGTCTCCGCCGAGTCCTGCAAGACACCGATGATGAAGCCCACCGCGACCACCTGCATGGCGATTTCGCTGGGAATGCCGAACAGACTGCACGCCAGGGGAATCAGCAACAGCGAGCCGCCGGCCACGCCGGACGCGCCGCAGGCGCAAATGGCGGCGACGACGCTCAGCAGCACAGCCGTCGGCACGTCCACCGCGATACCCAGGGTGTGCACGGCCGCCAGGGTCAGCACAGTGATGGTGATGGCAGCGCCGGCCATGTTGATGGTCGCGCCCAGCGGGATCGATACCGAATAGGTGTCTTCGTGCAGGCCCAGGCGTTTGCTCAGTTCCAGGTTCACCGGAATGTTCGCCGCCGAGCTGCGGGTGAAAAATGCAGTGATGCCACTTTCACGCAGGCAGGTGAATACCAGCGGGTATGGGTTGCGACGCAGTTTCCAGAACACGATGAGCGGATTGACCACCAGCGCCACGAACAGCATGCAGCCGATCAGTACGCTCAGCAGGTGCAGGTAACCGAGCAGGGCACCGAAACCGGACGTCGCCAGGGTCGAAGCGACCAGTCCGAAGATCCCCAGCGGGGCGAAGCGGATCACCAGGCGCACGATCACGGTTACGCCGTTGGACAGGTCTTCGAGCACGGTGCGTGTGGTCTGGCCTGCATGGCGAATGGCGAGGCCCATGCCGATGGCCCAGGCCAAGACGCCGATGAAATTACCGTCGATCAGCGCCCGGACCGGGTTGTCCACCGCGCTCAGCAGCAGGCTTTGCAGCACCTCGCTGATGCCGCCGGGAGCGGTGACCGCAACGTCTTGGGTCGTCAGCACCAGGCTGGACGGATACAGCGTGCTGGCAACCACCGCGACCACGGCCGCTGCGAAAGTACCGAGCAGATACAGAAACAAAATCGGCCGGATGTGGGTTTCCTGGCCATGCTTGTGGTTGGCGATCGACGCCATGACCAGCACGAACACCAGGATCGGCGCCACGGCCTTGAGCGCGGACACGAAGACCTTGCCAATGAATGCGGTGGACTTCGCCACGTCCGGCGCCAGCCATGCCAGGACAATACCGGCGATCAGGCCAATGATGATTTGCGTCACCAGGCCGGTGCGTTTGAGGCGGTGCAAGAGAGAAGGGGACACAGCAGTCATGACGGCATCTCTGATTTTTTTGTGTGCAACGGTCGACGAATCAGGGCAACAAGCGGGCAGGCCACATGAGCGGGACCGAAAAGGAGTACGACGTTTTGCAGGCCGCGGACTTTATCACAGCCCGACGAAAAATCTGACGGACCTGTGACGATCCGTCACCCTTATCCGGGTCATCCTGCGCGCTTGTCTGATGCCCACATTCTGTTAGGCTTTGTCGCCTCACCTTTCTATTCCGCCAGCGGGCCCTTGGGCTAACGCTGGTGTCGTCGTTTTGCTGGAGTTTTGCATGTTGTTGCCCATTTTCCTGTTGTCGGCCGCCGGTTTTACGGTGTTGACCACGGAATTCATCATCGTTGGCCTGTTGCCGTCCATCGCCCGCGACCTGCAAGTCACCATCCCCCAGGCCGGGTTGCTGGTGACGTTGTTCGCGTTTACGGTGGCGGCGTTCGGGCCGTTCCTGACCGCCTGGTTCGCCCGCTTCGAGCGGCGCAAGCTGTTCATCAGCGTGCTGGTGATGTTCGGCCTCGCCAACACACTGGCGGCCCTGGCGCCCAACATCTGGGTGATGGCCGTCGCTCGGTTGATTCCCGCCCTGGGTTTGCCTGTGTTCTGGGCGTTGGCCAGTGAAACGGCGGTGGACATCGTCGGGCCGGAGTACGCCGGGCGGGCCATCGCCCGGATCGGGTTCGGCATCGTGTGTGCGACTGTATTTGGCATTCCCGTGGGTACGCTGATTTCCGATGCGTTCGGCTGGCGCAGCGCGTTTGCGATCCTGGCGGTCATTGCCTTCGCCAAGGCCTTGCTGCTGTATATCTACCTGCCCAAGACCGACCTGCACCAACATCAGGTGAGCTTGCGTTCGCAATTCAAAATCCTGCGCAGCCCGTTGATGCAAGGGCATGTGCTGCTGTCGATCCTGGTGTTCAGCGGCATGTTCACCGCCTACACCTATCTGGCCGACATCCTTGAACGCCTGGCCGGTTTTGACGGCACGCTGGTGGGCTGGTGCCTGATGGGCTTCGGGGCCGTGGGGCTGGTGGGCAATTCCCTGGGCGGCCGTGCGGTGGACCGGCATCCGTTGATGGCGTCGATGGTGTTCTGTCTGTTCATGATTGGCGGCATGGTGGCGCTGGTGCCGAGCATTCACTCGACCCTCGGGCTGGCGGCGGCGATGGGCATTTGGGGCGTGACCCAGGCGGCCTTGTTCCTGGTCAGCCATGTGCGGCTGATGAAGGCCGCGCCCGAAGCACCGGCTTTTGCCGCGTCGCTGAACATTGCCGGTGCCAACCTGGGGATTGGTTTGGGCGCGATGGTCGGTGGGCGGGTCATCGATACCCTGGGCCTGGGCAGCGTCGGTTTTGCAGGGGCCGGGTTCATTCTCGTATCGATCCTGCTGGCGTTGTTGCTGATGACCTTCAAACCCCGCGCCACCTGTTCGGGCTAGCCATTGAACAACTCGCGACGTGCCCCTTCGGCAATCGCGACGATGCCCGGATGGCAGACCTTGCGTTCTACGGAAATGGCGTAGAACGACTCGCTCACCGCATCGGTCCGGCCGATCACCTCCACGCCGTATTGGCGCTTTACCTCTTCGGCGATCACGCTCGGGCCGATGAAAATCCCGCTGCCTGATTGGCCGAAGGCCTGCATCAACGCGCTGTCGTCGAACTCACCGACGATGCGCGGTTGGATCTGTTGCTCGGCGAACCAGCGTTGCAGGCGGCTGCGTACCACGGTTTCCGGGCCGGGGATGAGCAATGGCGCGTCATGCAGGCTGCGGGGAAAGTCCTGCCCGTAACGTTCGGCCAGCGCCGCGGTGGCAAAGAAACTGATTCCGCATTCCCCCAATTTCTGGCTGTAGCCCTTGATGTCCAGGTGGGTCGGCATCGGGCTGTCGGAAATCACCAGGTCCAGGCGCTGGATCGCCAAGTCCGCCAACAGCCGTTCGAGCTTGTCCTCGCGACAGGTGATGCGCAGCGGTTCATTCAATTCCATGGTCGGTGCCAGTAGCCGATAAACGATGGATTTGGGCACCACATCCGCTACCCCGACCCGAAACAGGGTTTGCTGCTCGTTGGGCTGGGCCCGCAGCATCAACTCCAGTTCACCGCCCAGCTGGAACATATGTTCGGCATAGGGCAGCGTCTGGCGCCCGGCTTCGGTCAGTTCCAGCTGTCGCCCGACGCGGCGAAACAATTTGATGTTATAGGTCTGCTCGAACAGGGAAATCTGCCCACTGATGGTTTGCGGGGTGAGGTTCAGTTGCTCGCAGGCCCGCACGATGCTCCCGGTTTTCGCCACCACCCAGAAGTAATGCAGTTGTCGGTAATTGAGCATGGGGTCACGTCAGTTCGTAAAAAACGAAGTATAACCGCTAAAAATACGAATTTTCCTGAAGTATCCTCGTCTCTAGAATGCCTTGCCATTGGTGGGCACCTTTCGGGCTCCTTCTATTTCTCAAGAGGCATTTATTTCATGACATACAAATCCCTGGGGCTTGTAACCTTGCTGGCGATGTCTTCAATGACCCTCGTGGGTTGTGAACAGGCTGAAAAAAGCGCCCAGCAATTAATGGGGCAGGCTGCGGAAACCGCCAAACAGGCCATCGACGACACCCACAAAGCCGCCGAACAGGCCATCAGCGAGGCCACCGGCGGGTTGATCAGCCCCGAGAAAAAACCGGCGGACGACGCTGAAAAAACCGAAAACTCCACCCAAACCATCTAAGCCGCCCTATCGAGTCAGGACTGACCCATGGATTATCTTCTGCAACTCGTTGCCAGCCCCACCGCCTGGATCGCCCTGGCTACGCTGGTCGTCATGGAAATCGTGCTCGGCATCGATAACCTGATCTTCATTTCGATCCTGACCAACAAACTGCCTGAACAGCATCGTGCCAAGGCCCGGCGCATCGGTATCAGCATGGCGCTGGTCCTGCGCCTGGGCTTGTTGAGCACCATTGCGTTCATCGTGCAGCTGACTGAGCCTGTCATCGAAATCCTTGGCCATGCGTTCTCCTGGAAGGACATGATCCTGATCGCCGGTGGCCTGTTCCTGCTGTGGAAAGCCACCACCGAGATCCATCACAGCATGGACCCCGCGCCGGAAGATCCTAAAACGGCCGCGTCTGGCGTGACCCTGGGCTTTGCGGCCGCCATCGGTCAGATCCTGATGCTGGATCTGGTGTTTTCCATCGACAGCATCATCACGGCCGTGGGCATGACCGAACACCTGCCCATCATGATCATCGCGGTTGTGGTCTCGGTACTGGTGATGCTGCTGGCGGCCGAGCCCCTGGCTAAATTCATCAATGACAACCCGACGGTGGTCATGCTGGCGCTGGGCTTCCTGATCATGATCGGCATGACGCTCATCGCTGAAGGCTTCGGGGCGCATGTACCTAAAGGCTACATCTACGCCGCCATGGCGTTCTCGGCGGCGATCGAGGTGTTGAACATGATGTCCCGTCGACGCCGGGAAAAGGCGTTGGCCAACAGAGCCTGACTCCAGGCAGACGCAAAAAAGCCTCCCGGGTCCAGGCCCGGGAGGCTTTTTCATGAATGTTGCACAAGGAGGATCAGTGTGCGGCGGCGTGGCGCCTGGTGGATTTCGCGGTTTTTTCCGCTTGCGGTGGCGCGTGATGGTGGCGACGGGTGATCCGCAGCACACCCCACAGCATGGCCGTGGCTACGCTTAGCCAACCGAATATCAGCATCAGAATTGTCGTTGTCAGGCTCATCTGTGCCTCCTTCCGCCCAGGTTCAGGGCACGCAATCAGTACAGTAGACAGTCTAGTCGACCCAGTGTTGCAGGTAGTCGATCGTCAACGCCCGGGACGCAGCGGTTCGCTCTATCGCGGTGTTGCGACTGTTGTTTAAGGCTATATACCCAGGCGTTTGCGCACCTTATGATCGACGGCCCAAGCATGGCCCGAATATCGGGTGCCTGAACAAGAGAGTCATAATGTTGCCGGTAATTTCCTCTTTTCGATCACTGGTATTGGCGACGGCTTGCCTGGCGGCCCTGGCAGGCTGCGCGGCCAGCGTGTCGCCCCAGATCAAACGGCTGCCCGAGCGGGTGGAACTCAACAGCGTGCCGTTTTTTCGCGGCGAAATGTACCAGGGGGCCCCGCAGTCCCTGGCCGCCCTGTTGACGTTGCAAGGCACAGTGATCACGCCGGGGCTGTTGGAGAAACCTTTGCACCTGCCGGGAGGCGAAGCCGGTTTGCAGCAAAATATGCAAACCCTGGCGCGCGAATATGGGTTGGTGGTGTACCCACTCGACGACGAGCTGTCGGCACTGCTGGAGCAGGTTGCGGCGGGCTACCCCGTGTTGCTGCGCTACACCGGCGGAACGGCGTTCTGGTCCGGGCCGCGCTATGGGATTCTCGTTGGGTACAACCGGCAGAAGCAGACGGTCTTGTTGCGATCAGGCATGGATCGGCGACAGCTGATGAGCTTCAGTTCGTTCGAGTCGGCCTTCAAAAGCGCAGGTGGCTGGGCGGTACTGGTCCAACGTCCTACGCAGCTTCCGGCCAATGTCAACGCACAGCGCTGGCTGAAAGCGGCGGATGAACTGGCCGGCGCAGGGCAGGAACGAGAGGCGGCGCGGGCCACCAAGACGCTGGGCGCCGCCCACTGATCGTCGGTTCCGTTCGTCACTTGTCGGGCACGACCGGGCATGCCTGGGGCTCTTATCGTCAGGGTCCGGCGTTTCCGGGCCATGATTCGAGGAGGCAGGTATGGCACAGTCGAAAACACCTACGGGGCCGCATTCTTCCGAGCATTCATCGGGTGACGATGAGCTGGGGTTCGATCCTGATTCTCCGGATCTGGGGGATCCTCAAGTGGATCCGATCGGGCCGGCCAAGGCGCCTCGGGATAAGGAAAAGCAGGAGAAGTCCCCGTCCAAGGCTTATGACCCGCTTGGTGATCTAAAGCCTTGAACTGAAAAGTTCTCAGGAACTATTTAGGCGGTGGTCAGGGCGTCTGGGGTGGGGTGTATATCCATTTCTGCGGTAACGGCTACTGGCGGTTCCGCTCTTACAGCGGGTCACTTTCGAAAAGCGCGAAAGTAACCAAAGCGCTCTTGCCCCACCACTCGGTGCCTCGCCTAGGCTCGGCATGCCCGAACGCAGGCATTGCTCCGTGGGCCGCCGCGAAGGGCCATCCATGGCCCAGCGCGGCTACCTCGGCATCCATGCCGAGGTGCCCACTGCGCAATACCTACGTTCGGCCAGCGTGGTTTTATGGGGCGCTCAGATCAAGATCAAGATCTAAAGCAGAGCAAGAGCGGGGGGTATATCCAGCATCTATGTGACTGGACCACCGCTATCGCGAGCAAGCTCGCTCCCACATGGGTTTGTGGGTGCTCATAGCATCTGCACACGACACAAAAACCTGTGGGAGCGAGCTTGCTCGCGATGAGGCCAGCCCATTCAACATCTTTATCTCAGTGACACCGCCATCGCGAGCAAGCTCGCTCCCACAGGAGGAACGCGTTCACCCCAAACTAGGCCGGCTATTAGGCCGCCTCGCTTCGGCTTTTGATCTTAGGCGCCCCGTTAAACCACGCTGGCCGAACGCAGGCATTGCGCAGTGGGCATCCCGGCATGGATGCCGGGATAGCCGCGCTGGGCCATGGATGGCCCTTCGCGGCGGCCCACGGAGCAATGCCGGAGAGAGGGCACACCGAGCCTAGGCGAGGTGCCGAGTGGTGGGGCATGTACGGAACAACCACATGGGTTACAAAAAAGTGCATTCACATAGGTGACACTTTGATTGAAACGTAGCCGTTCTTGGCATTTCTCGCATTAACATGACCCAGGATCACCGGCCCGAAGATCACATTCCATATCCCATCACCAATCATCTCCATGCCGATGGTCTGATAACAGAGCAAATTACCTACATAAACCCTCATACCGCCTCGATTGATGATCCCATTACTATCGGCCAGGTAACTTTCGATATGGCTCGCATAAGTCATTTCAGGCAGCGTTTCGGGATACATTCGAGTTGAAGGCGTATAACAGGCAGCAGGCGTTTTCTGTCCCAGCGACTCGTGCCCACGCTCGTAATTGTAGTGCTGTCTGAAACGATCAAAATGACGTTGCTGGGCCTCCCAAGCAATAGCCGCAGGTTGAGGCAACGTACTTTTCAGCGTCCGATGCATGCGCTCGTGACGCCCATTTTGATCCGGGCGGCCCGGCTCGATCCGCTCAGGGATGATCCCGAGTCTCATCCACCAGATCGACAGCTGTGACAGCCCCGCACGACTCGTACTGGCAAACGGTACGCCATTGTCGGTACGAATCCGTTCCGGCAGCCCATACTCACGAAAAACCCGCTCGAAGGTTTCCTGGGTTTCCTTGAAGTTGGTGCTGCCCATGCTCTGGCAAGCCAGTAGAAAGCGACTGGCATGATCCATGATTGTCAGTGGATAGCACCAAACACCTGCCCCGGTCAGATACTGACCTTTGTAATCAGCGCTGAAGAGCTGGTTGGGATTCTCTGCCTTGTGCAAAGGCTTGGGATAAACAGCCACACGCCTGCGCAAAGGCCGAGGCGTGATCAAATCAGCTGCCTTGAGTACATTATAAATGGTCGTTTTCGACGGCGGATCCTGATCAGGAAAACGCTGCACGAGGCAGTTTTGAATTTTCTTCGGGCCGGGAATCGTCTCGCCAATGGAGCGAAGCTCAATGATCGCCTGTTTCACGACCAGGGGCACAACATAGGTTTGGTTGTGCCGGCGGCGGCTACGCTCATCAAGCCCACCGGGGCCCTCTGTTTCGTATCGTTTAACCCATTTGTACGCAGTCTTTCGGCTGATCTCATAGTCCCGGCACAGCTGACTTAAGCTGTGCTCTTTGGACAGATAATCCGCGATGAACATCACTTTCAGGTCCATAGGTTTCAGCTCTCTCCAGGGCATGGTCAGATCCTCGCGAAATCGACCCTGCCAGTTAAAAACTGTTACCTATGTGCGTGAACTGATTTGTAACCCATGTGGGTGAGTCATACCGGCAAGAGCGTTTTGCTTACTTTTGCGCTTCTCAAAAGTGAGCCGCCGTAAGGGCGGAACCGTCAGTAGCCGTTACGCAAAAACGGATATACACACGAGAACCCCCGCCCCCCGCATTGCGACGAATCGGGGGGCTTTGCGAAGCGCAGTTACTGAGAAGCCTCCACAACACCACTCTGGCGGCTCTTGAGATTCTTCGCCGCCTTGTACTGAAGGGCCACCGCCGGCACGTTAGCGCTCTTCCCGGTTTCGACCCAGCTACGAATCCGGCTGGCATCGGCAAAGTGGGTGTACTTGCCGAAGGCATCCAGAATCACCAACGCCATCGGACGATTACCCATTTTCGTGACCAGCACCAGGCAGTGGCCGGCCTGGTTGGTAAACCCGGTCTTGGTCAACTGAATGTCCCAATTGGCCTTATGCACCAAATGGTCGGTATTACGGAAGCCCAGGCTATACACCGGTTTACGGAAGGTGACGGTCTTTTCCTTGGTGGTGCTCAGTTCGCTCAGCAGCGGATACTTGCGGGCGGCGATCAGCAGCTTAGTCAGGTCCCTGGCGGTGGAAACGTTATGGATCGACAGGCCGGTGGGTTCGACATAATGGGTGCTGCTCATGCCCAGCGATTTGGCCTTGGCATTCATGGCCGCGATGAACGCCGCGTAACCGCCCGGGTAATGGTGGGCGAGGCTGGCGGCGGCGCGGTTTTCCGAGGACATCAAGGCGATCAGCAACACATCCCGGCGCGACAGTTCACTGTTGAGCTTCACTCGGGAAAACACACCCTTCATTTCTGGCGTGTTGGCGATTGTGATGGAAATGTATTCATCCAGGTTCTGTTTGGCATCCAGCACGATCAGGCCGGTCATCAACTTGGTCACCGACGCGATCGGTACCACCACGTCCGGGTTGCTGGAATAAACCACTTTATCCGTTTGCAGATCCAACAGGATCGCACTGCCCGAGGCGACTTGCAGTTTTGACGTGTCTCGTGGGGTCGCGATGGTTTCCTGCGCATCGACATTCTGCGTGATAAAGGTGCCTGTGAAAGCGATGAACAGGCTAAGGATCGAAAGACGGATTTTCACGCGAGTAGGTCCGATGGAGTTGAAGGTGCCGTTGGCGACGGCTTTCTAAAAAAACGTCGCATTTTATGAGTATGGGCGACGGCAGCGCTATATGCCTGTGCCGCAAGGGCTTGTGAATAAATAAAGTTTAATGAAGGTGTGATTTTGGCGAATCGAATCTGAAAAATTTGTAATTTGGGTGATTTCAATAAAAAACATCAGCCTGTCGGTTGAGGATCAGGTGACAAAAGCGCCTGTGGGAGCGCGCTTGCTCGCGATAGCGGTGTGTCAGTCAACTTGGATGTTGGCCGGTGCACCGCTATCGCGAGCAAGCGCGCTCCCACAGGTTTTTTGTTGGCGCGTCTATCAGCTGTGCAGCGTTTCCGCCGCGTACAGCGTGTTTTCCAGCAGGCAGGCGCGGGTCATTGGGCCGACGCCACCAGGGACGGGCGTAATCCAGCCGGCACGGGGCAGGGCGGTCTCATAGACCACGTCACCCACCAGCTTGCCATCGTCCTGGCGGTTGATGCCCACGTCGATGACGATGGCGCCTTCCTTGATCCACTCGCCCTGTACCAGGCCAGGCTTGCCGGCGGCAACGACCACCAGGTCGGCGCGCCCGACGTGGCCTGCCAGGTCCTTGGTGAAACGGTGGGTCACGGTGACGGTGCAGCCAGCCAGCAGCAACTCCATCGCCATCGGGCGGCCAACGATGTTGGACGCGCCCACGACTACGGCATCAAGGCCATAAAGGTCCACGCCGGTGCTTTCCAGCAGGGTCATGATGCCTTTGGGGGTGCAGGGGCGCAGCAACGGGATGCGTTGGGCCAGCCGGCCGACGTTATAAGGATGGAAACCGTCGACGTCTTTGTCCGGGCGGATACGCTCCAGCAGTTTGGAGGCATCGAGGTGTTCGGGCAGGGGCAGTTGGAGCAGGACGCCGTC
Organism: Pseudomonas sp. B21-054; assembly: GCF_026016345.1. Taxonomy (NCBI): domain Bacteria; kingdom Pseudomonadati; phylum Pseudomonadota; class Gammaproteobacteria; order Pseudomonadales; family Pseudomonadaceae; genus Pseudomonas; species Pseudomonas sp. B21-054. The sequence goes on along the minus strand of NZ_CP087204.1, from coordinate 4,754,672 downwards.
GATGTTCGGGTCATCGTTCAGGCGATCGATCAGATCGGCCAACGCTTGCTGGGTGGTTTCGGAAGGCAGGTCGTAGGCCTGGGAAAGGAAGCCGACCTCTTCACAGTCTTTACGCTTGTGCGAGACATAAACCTGAGAGGCAGGATCGCTGCCGACCAGGATCACCGCAAGGCCGGGCGTGCGCAGGCCTTGCTGGCGCCGCTCGGTGACTCGTTGGGCGATCTGCTGGCGCAGGCTGGCGGCGATCGATTTGCCGTCGATAAGTTGTGCAGTCATTGCGCGTGGTTAACCATCGAGAGGGGAAAAAAAGAGAACGCATTCTCGCATGCCGAGGCGTGAGGGCAAAGGCGCTTGGTCTGCAAATTCCCCTAAGCCCTTTAATTAAATGAATTTTTTTTAAAAAAGAGTTGACGCCCCATGAGGCCGTCTATAACATTCGTCGCACTTGTCGGGCACAGCCTAGCACTGGTTAAGAAGGTGGAGCGGAGTTGGTTGTTTAAACTCGGCAAAGCTGAAAGCACTTAGTTTGTAATCGTCCAAGAATACAGATTAAAAAGGCGCCCGTAGCTCAGCTGGATAGAGCATCCGCCTTCTAAGCGGATGGTCGCAGGTTCGAGTCCTGCCGGGTGCGCCATTAGGCAGCTTTGGCACAAGTAACGCAACAAGGCAATATGGTGGGCGTAGCTCAGTTGGTAGAGCACGGGATTGTGACTCCCGTTGTCGTGGGTTCGATCCCCATCGTCCACCCCATATTCTAGGAAGGCGCCAGATTTAACAGTCTGGCGCCTTTGCTTTAAAAGCTTGATACGCGGATGTGGTGGAATTGGTAGACACACTGGATTTAGGTTCCAGCGCCGCAAGGTGTGAGAGTTCGAGTCTCTCCGTCCGCACCATACAAGTGGCTATTTAAATAGCAGAAAACGGCGCAGTACCTGAAGAGGGCTGCGCCGTTTTTGTTTTCAGTGGTTTTGTGTTCATTGTCAGCTCCATTTCGGGGAGTGGGTGGTCGGTTCGTCGCGATTGTGTTTCGTGATGATGCGCGCGATGCCCGTTGGTCCCCTCGTGGGGCCGGGCGCCAGTGGTGCTGGTGCAGTGCTTCTATATATAGAAGCGTTGGCGCAGAGCCCTGGGATGATCGACTGTATTTGCAAACCGGGCGAGACATGACCGTTTGTCTCGCTCCTAAATTCGGCGCCTGTTTCCTGCCCGTTTTCAGTAGGGTGACTTCTTGAGTTTGACCTACTAGAATGCATGCCCTTGATTCTGGGGTCGGAAACGCCCGGCCAACGTCTGTGCAACGAGGAATATCCATGCAAGTTTCTGTTGAAAATACTTCTGCTCTTGAGCGCCGCATGAGCATCACCGTGCCGGCTGAGCGCATCGAGACTCAGGTCAACAAGCGTCTGCAGCAGACTGCCCAAAAGGCCAAAATCCCAGGTTTCCGCCCAGGCAAAGTGCCAATGAGCGTGATCCGTCAGCGTTACGAAGCTGATGCGCGTCAGGAAGCCGTGGGCGATGTGATCCAGTCTTCGTTCTACGAAGCGGTTGTCGAGCAGAAGCTGAACCCGGCTGGCGCTCCATCCGTCGAGCCTAAAGTGCTGGAAAAGGGCAAGGACCTGGAATTCGTCGCCACGTTCGAAGTGTTCCCTGAATTCACTGTTGCCGGTTTCGAGTCCATCGCCGTCGAGCGCCTGAGCGCTGACGTGTCGGATGCTGACCTGGACAAGATGCTGGATATCCTGCGCAAGCAGAACACCCGTTTCGAAGTGGCCGACCGCGCTGCCCAGAACGAAGATCAACTGAACATCGATTTCGTCGGCAAGGTCGACGGTGAAGTGTTCGCTGGCGGTTCCGCCAAGGCCACTCAGCTGGTGCTGGGCTCCGGTCGCATGATCCCAGGTTTCGAAGATGGCCTGGTCGGCGCGAAAGCCGGTGAAGAGCGCGTTCTGAACCTGACCTTCCCCGAGGACTACCAGAACCTGGACCTGGCCGGCAAAGCCGCCGAGTTCACCGTGACCGTCAACAGCGTTTCCGAGCCGAAACTGCCTGAGCTGAACGAAGAGTTCTTCGCTCAGTTCGGTATCAAGGAAACAGGTCTGGAAGGTTTCCGCACCGAAGTTCGCAAGAACATGGAGCGTGAGCTGCGTCAGGCCATCAAGTCCAAGGTCAAGAACCAGGTCATGGACGGTCTGCTGGCCTCCAACCCGATCGACGTGCCAAAGGCACTGCTGGACAACGAAGTGAATCGTCTGCGCGTGCAGGCTGTTCAGCAGTTCGGCGGCAACATCAAGCCCGACCAACTGCCTGCCGAGCTGTTCGAAGAGCAAGCCAAGCGCCGGGTCGTGCTGGGCCTGATCGTGGCCGAAGTGGTCAAGCAGTTCGAACTCAAGCCTGACGAAACCCGCGTTCGCGAGCTGATCCAGGAAATGGCCTCGGCCTACCAGGAGCCTGAGCAAGTCGTGTCCTGGTACTACAAGAACGACCAGCAGCTGAACGAAGTCCGTTCGGTTGTGCTGGAAGAACAAGTTGTGGATACTGTTCTGCAGAAAGCTAGCGTGACCGATAAAGCGGTCTCTTACGAAGAAGCGGTCAAGCCGGTGGAAGCTCCACAAGCCGATTGATTGTTTTGCGGTAAGAAATACACACCCATAAGCCAGCCTTCGCGCTGGCTTATGCGTATTCAAGACATAACTATTTGGGAGTGACTGCGAGACATGTCCCGCAATTCTTTTTATCAGCAGAGCTCTGACATCCAAGCCGCAGGCGGCCTGGTCCCGATGGTTATCGAGCAGTCCGCCCGTGGCGAGCGTGCCTATGACATCTACTCGCGTCTGCTCAAGGAACGCGTCATCTTCCTGATCGGCCCCGTTGAAGACTACATGGCCAACCTGGTCGCGGCGCAATTGCTGTTCCTTGAAGCGGAAAACCCGGACAAGGATATCCATCTCTACATCAACTCACCTGGCGGTTCGGTGACGGCTGGCATGTCGATCTACGACACCATGCAATTCATCAAGCCAGACGTTTCCACCATCTGCATCGGCCAGGCCTGCAGCATGGGCGCGTTCCTGCTCGCCGGTGGCGCAGCGGGCAAGCGTCACTGCCTGCCGAACTCGCGCATGATGATTCACCAGCCACTGGGCGGTTTCCAAGGCCAGGCGTCGGATATCGACATTCATGCCAAGGAAATCCTCCATATTCGCTCGCGCCTGAACTCGCTGCTGGCCCATCACACCGGGCAAAGCCTCGAAACCATTGAGCGTGACACCGAGCGTGACAACTTCATGAGCGCAGAGCGTGCGGCCGAATACGGCCTGATCGACTCCGTGATCAACAAGCGTCAAATGCCTGCCTAAGCCGCTCAAAATGCAGGTGGTTGGGATGACCGGCCGCCTGCGGGCTTGAAAAAGCCCGCAATTGCCTTCATCTTGTGTTGCAAGCCTATCGGATTTGGATCGATCGAATGACTGACACCCGCAACGGCGAGGACAACGGCAAACTGCTTTATTGCTCCTTCTGTGGCAAAAGCCAGCATGAAGTACGCAAATTGATTGCCGGCCCCTCGGTCTTCATTTGCGACGAGTGCGTCGACCTGTGCAATGACATCATCCGCGAGGAGGTGCAGGAAGCCCAGGCCGAGAGCAGCGCGCATAAATTGCCTTCGCCTAAAGAAATCAGCGGCATCCTTGATCAGTATGTGATTGGTCAAGAACGCGCGAAAAAGGTACTGGCCGTAGCGGTGTACAACCACTACAAGCGCCTGAACCAGCGCGACAAGAAGAATGACGACGTCGAACTCGGCAAGAGCAACATCTTGCTGATCGGCCCGACAGGCTCGGGTAAAACCTTGCTTGCCGAAACCTTGGCCCGCTTGCTGAACGTTCCGTTCACCATCGCCGACGCGACCACCCTTACAGAGGCGGGTTATGTCGGTGAAGATGTCGAGAACATCATTCAGAAGTTGTTGCAGAAGTGCGATTACGATGTGGAAAAAGCCCAGATGGGCATTGTCTACATCGACGAAATCGACAAGATTTCCCGCAAGTCCGACAACCCGTCCATCACCCGGGATGTTTCCGGAGAGGGCGTGCAGCAGGCCTTGCTCAAGTTGATCGAAGGTACGGTCGCTTCCGTTCCGCCCCAGGGTGGTCGCAAGCATCCACAGCAGGAATTCCTGCAGGTCGACACGCGTAACATCCTGTTCATCTGCGGTGGTGCGTTCTCCGGTCTGGAAAAGGTTATTCAAAACCGTTCCACCCGTGGCGGCATTGGCTTCAACGCCGAAGTTCGGAGTAAGGAAGAGGGCAAGAAGGTCGGTGAATCCCTGCGTGAAGTCGAACCTGACGATTTGGTCAAGTTTGGTCTGATCCCGGAATTCGTCGGTCGCCTGCCGGTCCTGGCGACGCTGGACGAGTTGGATGAAGCGGCGTTGATGCAGATTCTGACCGAGCCGAAGAACGCCCTGACCAAGCAGTACGCCAAGCTGTTCGAAATGGAAGGTGTCGACCTTGAGTTCCGTTCCGACGCGCTGAAATCGGTTGCCAAACGTGCCTTGGAGCGTAAAACCGGTGCTCGTGGGTTGCGCTCGATTCTGGAAGGCGTGTTGCTCGACACGATGTATGAGATCCCCTCGCAGTCCGAGGTGAGTAAAGTCGTGATCGACGAAAGCGTTATCGAAGGCAAGTCCAAACCATTGTATATCTACGAAAACAATGAAAAGCCTGCCAAGGCTGCACCGGACGCTTAAGCGTCCTGCTGCCGGAACAAAGGAGGGGCCTTCGGGCCCCTTTGCTTTTAGCGCGCTTTAGACGTGTCTTGCGCTTGTTTTTTTTCAAGGCTGCCCCCATCTTGGTTTCAAGCTTACTTCCATCTGTTTCCGGCCTTGTGGCCGCCGTAGAGGCGAAATCATGAAGACAACCATCGAATTGCCTCTCTTGCCATTGCGCGATGTCGTGGTGTATCCGCACATGGTTATCCCGCTGTTCGTGGGGCGCGAGAAGTCCATCGAAGCCCTCGAGGCTGCGATGACGGGTGACAAGCAGATTCTTCTGCTGGCTCAGAGAAATCCTGCCGATGATGATCCCGGCGAGGACGCACTTTATCGCGTAGGTACGATTGCAACGGTTCTGCAGTTGCTCAAGCTGCCTGACGGCACCGTCAAGGTCCTGGTCGAAGGCGAGCAGCGAGGTGCAGTCGAGCGTTTCAGTGAAGTGGACGGCCATTGCCGGGCCGAGGTGTCGCTGATCGAAGAGGTGGATGCGCCCGAGCGTGAATCAGAGGTGTTTGTCCGCAGCCTGCTGTCCCAGTTCGAACAGTACGTGCAACTGGGCAAGAAGGTGCCTGCCGAGGTCCTGTCGTCGCTTAACAGCATCGATGAGCCTGGACGACTGGTCGATACGATGGCGGCCCATATGGCCCTCAAGATCGAGCAGAAGCAGGAGATTCTCGAAATCATTGATTTGTCGGCCCGTGTCGAACACGTGCTGGCATTGCTCGACGGCGAGATCGATCTGTTGCAGGTCGAGAAACGCATTCGTGGTCGGGTCAAGAAGCAAATGGAGCGCAGCCAGCGCGAGTACTACCTGAATGAGCAGATGAAGGCCATTCAGAAGGAGCTTGGCGATGGCGACGAAGGCCACAACGAAATCGAAGAGCTGAAAAAGCGTATCGATGCCGCTGGCCTGCCCAAGGACGCGCTGGCCAAGGCCCAGGCCGAGCTGAACAAGCTCAAGCAAATGTCGCCGATGTCGGCTGAAGCCACCGTTGTACGCTCCTACATCGACTGGTTGGTCCAGGTGCCGTGGAAAGCCCAGAGCAAGGTGCGTCTGGACCTGGCCCGTGCCGAAGACATCCTCGACGCCGACCATTACGGCCTGGAAGAGGTCAAGGAACGCATCCTTGAATACCTCGCCGTGCAAAAGCGCGTGAAGAAAATTCGTGGCCCGGTGCTGTGCCTGGTCGGTCCGCCCGGCGTCGGTAAAACCTCCCTGGCCGAGTCGATTGCCCACGCCACCAACCGTAAATTCGTACGCATGGCCCTCGGTGGCGTGCGCGACGAGGCGGAAATCCGTGGTCATCGTCGTACCTACATCGGGTCGATGCCAGGAAGATTGATTCAAAAGATGACAAAGGTTGGTGTGCGCAACCCACTGTTCCTTTTGGATGAAATCGACAAGATGGGCAGCGATATGCGCGGTGATCCCGCCTCTGCGTTGCTCGAAGTGCTCGATCCTGAGCAGAATCACAATTTCAACGATCACTACCTGGAGGTCGACTACGACCTGTCGGACGTGATGTTCCTTTGCACCTCCAACTCCATGAATATCCCGGCGGCATTGCTGGATCGGATGGAGGTGATTCGCCTGCCGGGTTACACCGAAGACGAGAAAATCAACATCGCCGTCAAATACCTTTCGCCCAAGCAGATCCAGGCCAACGGCCTGAAAAAGGGCGAGCTGGAATTCGATGCGGAAGCGATTCGCGACATCATCCGTTACTACACCCGTGAAGCGGGTGTGCGTGGCCTGGAGCGGCAAATTGCCAAGGTTTGCCGCAAGGCGGTCAAGGAGCATGCGCTGGAAAAACGCTTCTCGGTGAAGGTCACCGCGGACCTGCTGGAGCACTTCCTGGGTGTGCGCAAGTTCCGCTACGGTCTTGCCGAGCAGCAGGATCAGATCGGGCAGGTGACCGGTCTTGCGTGGACTCAAGTGGGGGGTGAATTGCTGACCATCGAAGCGGCTGTGGTGCCGGGCAAGGGGCAACTGATCAAGACCGGTTCCCTGGGTGACGTGATGGTCGAATCGATCACCGCGGCGCTGACGGTGGTTCGTAGCCGGGCCCGGAGCCTGGGTATTCCCCTGGACTTCCACGAGAAGCGCGACACCCATATCCATATGCCTGAAGGGGCGACCCCCAAGGACGGCCCTAGCGCTGGCGTAGGCATGTGCACGGCCCTGGTATCGGCACTGACCGGGATTCCGGTGCGCGCCGATGTCGCCATGACCGGTGAAATCACGCTACGCGGGCAGGTACTGGCGATCGGCGGCCTGAAGGAAAAACTGCTGGCGGCTCACCGTGGCGGGATCAAGACTGTGATCATTCCCGAAGAGAATGTCCGCGATCTGAAGGAAATTCCCGACAACATTAAGCAAGATCTTCAGATTAAACCGGTTAAATGGATTGACGAGGTCCTGCAAATTGCGCTGCAATACGCGCCGGAGCCCTTGCCGGATGTGGCTCCGGAGATAGTCGCGAAGGACGAAAAGCGAGAATCTGACTCTAAGGAAAGAATTAGCACGCATTAATACGCATTTGCCTGGGGGGCTTCCTTGACAGTTTTTTAGAGCCCTTGTTATAAAGCGGCTCTTAAGTGTCTGTAGGCCATTCAGCACTCGTTTTTGCTTTCACCAAAAAAACTTAGAATCATCTCAAATAGATATAAGGGGACTTAGAGTGAACAAGTCGGAACTGATTGATGCTATCGCTGCATCCGCTGATATCCCGAAAGCTGCTGCTGGCCGTGCGCTGGACGCTGTAATCGAATCCGTCACTGGCGCTCTCAAAGCCGGCGACTCCGTTGTTCTGGTAGGTTTCGGCACCTTCTCCGTGACTGATCGCCCAGCTCGTACCGGTCGCAATCCGCAGACTGGCAAGACGCTGGAGATCCCTGCTGCCAAAAAGCCAGGTTTCAAAGCTGGTAAAGCGCTGAAAGAAGCCGTTAACTAAGGTTTCATTGAGTTTATCCGGGTCGGGGTCATGCCTGGCTTGGCAGCGGAGCGGTAATACGACCGGTTGCTACCGGTCTGTGACGCCAGGGCTTGCGGGTTCGAGCCCGGTCCGCTCCGCCAGTTACGAGAAGGCGCATCCTCGGATGCGCCTTTCTTCTATCCGGATTCTACCCACGCTCCACGGTTGCCTAATTTTGAAGTTCAACCGTTTCTGGGGGACGCATGCTGCAGAATATCAGGGACAATTCACAAGGCTGGATTGCCAAAACCATCATCGGGGTTATCGTCGCATTGATGGCGTTGACCGGTTTCGATGCCATTTTTCAAGCCACCCGGACCAGCAATGACGCGGCCAAGGTCAACGGCGAAGAAATCAGCCAGAACGAGCTGAACCAGGCGGTCGAAATGCAACGCCGTCAGCTCATGCAACAGCTGGGCAAGGATTTTGACGCCTCCCTGCTGGACGAAAAAATGCTGCGTGATTCGGCGCTCAAAGGCCTGATCGATCGCAAGCTGTTGCTGCAAGGCGCACACGATGCGAAATTCGCGTTCTCCGAAGCCGCGCTGGATCAAGTCATCCTGCAAACGCCTGAGTTTCAGGTCGATGGCAAATTCAGCGCCGAGCGTTTCGATCAAGTGATTCGCCAGTTGGGTTACAACCGCATGCAATTCCGCCAGATGCTGGCTCAGGAAATGCTGATCGGTCAGCTGCGCGCGGGTCTGGCAGGCAGCGGTTTCGTCACGGATGCCCAGGTGCTGGCATTCGCCCGCCTGGAAAAACAGACCCGTGATTTTGCCACCTTGAACATCAAGGCTGACCCGTCGGCCGTGAAGCTGACCGATGACGAGGTCAAGGCGTACTACGATAAACACGCCAAGGAATTCATGACGCCTGATCAGGTGGTCATCGATTACCTGGAGTTGAAGAAGGCTTCTTTCTTCAATCAGGTCAGCGTGAAGGACGAAGACCTGCAGGCGGCCTACCAGAAAGAAATCGCGAATCTGTCCGAACAGCGTCGGGCCGCGCACATCCTGATCGAAGTGAACGACAAGGTCACCGAAGCCCAGGCCAAGGCAAAGATCGAAGAAGTCCAGGCCCGTCTGGCCAAGGGCGAATCGTTTGAAGCCCTGGCGAAGGAGTTCTCCCAGGACCCAGGTTCGGCGAGCAACGGCGGCGATCTCGGTTATGCCGGTCCTGGTGTCTACGATCCGGCGTTCGAAAAGGCGCTGTATGCCTTGAACAAGGACCAGGTCTCGGCCCCGGTGCGCACCGACTTCGGTTTGCACCTGATCAAGCTGCTGGGCGTCGAAGCGCCTGAAGTCCCGACGTTTGCCAGCCTCAAGGACAAGCTGACCCGCGAGCTGAAAACCCAGCAGGTAGAGCAGCGTTTCGTGGAGGCGACCAAGCAACTGGAAGACGCCTCGTTCGAAGCCTCCGACCTGGCGCAGCCGGCCCAGGACTTGAATCTGACCGTTCACACGTCGGCAGCATTCGGTCGCGAAGGCGGAGAGGGGATTGCCGCCAACCGCGCCGTGGTGACGGCGGCGTTCAGTCCGGAAGTGCTGGATGAGGGTGCCAACAGCACCGCCATCGAGCTGGACCCGGAAACCGTCGTGGTGCTGCGCGCCAAGGAGCACCGCAAGCCTGAGCAAATGCCGCTGGAAAGCGTGGCCGGGGCGATTCGCACCCAGTTGTCCAAGGAGCACGCCAGCGCGGCGGCCAAGACCAAGGCTGATGAGTTGATCGCCAGTCTGCGTGACGGCAAGACTGCGCTGGATAAGCCTGTCGCCGGCCAAAACTGGAAAGTCAGCGAAGCCGCCACTCGCAACCAGGAAGGTATCGATCCGGCGGTGCTGCAAGCACTGTTCCGCATGCCCAAGCCTGAGTCGAAAGACAAGCCGACATTTACCAGCGTGACCTTGCCCGACGGCAGTCTGGTGGTCGTGCGTCTGAACGGCGTGAATGAAGCGGCGGCACCGACCGACGAAGAGAAAGCCCAGTACCGTCAATACCTCGCTTCTCGTATCGGCCAGCAGGACTTCGCGGCTTATCGCAAGCAGTTGGAGAGCCAGGCGGACATCAAGCGTTTCTGAATGCCTTGATGGCTTGCTGTTAACCAAAGACCTCGGCCGAAAAGCCGGGGTCTTTTTGTATCTGCTTATTGCCAGTGGCGGGATGTTCGTCGATCCATGGACATCGCACCTTTTTCCTGCCAACAACCCCCAGTAGACTGGTCACCCTTTTAGTCGTGATTACTTCACGTTGCCGAGCCGTGTTCTGTTGCACAATACGCCCCGGACTGTTTTTCTCAGGATGTTCAATGTTCAGATCACCTCACATGCGCACCCTCGGGCTTGCATTGGCGCTGGCCGCCGCAGCCGGTTGCTCGTCCAAGAAAGCCGCCATTTACGAGCATGAAAACTTCGATGATTCCGGTACGTTCTCGCGGACTTACCCGGTGAGTGATGCCGCGACGTGTGAAGCCGGGCGCCGGGCGTTGCTCAGTCAGGGCTACATCATTACCAGCAGCGATGCGAAGCTGGTCAGCGGTCACAAGAGTTTTCAGCAGACCGGCGAAACCCACATGGAGATCAGCTTCAACCTGGTCTGTGCCGAAGACGGCGGTGGGCACCGTGCGACCATATTCGCCAACGCCCTGCAGGACCGTTATGCGCTGAAGAAAACCAATAACTCCGCCAGTCTGGGCGTGGGGGTGTTGGGGTCGGTGTCGATGCCGATCGGCTCGTCAGATGACTCGATGGTCAAGGTCGCCAGCGAAACCGTGTCGGCGGCCAAGTTCTACGAGCGGTTCTTCGCCTTGGTGGAACTGTTCCTGCCACCAGAAGCGAAAAAACCTGTTGAGAACGTCGAAAAACCAAAAACCGAGTTGGGCGTTCCGGAGACCAAGGTCGAGCCGGCTGCGTTGATGCCTGCTCCTGAAGCTGCCGCGCCGCAAGCTGCGCCAGCACCTGTCGAAACCGCCCCGGCGGTGTCGGAGCCGATCGCCCCGCCAGCCGAGTCGACGCCGATTGCCCCCGAGTCGTCAGAGCCAGCGCCAGCGACGCAAACCATCACTGCACCGCCACCCAGTACGTTGCCGGCTCCGACCGAGCCAATCCAGCCGCTTCCATGAGGCGCTCGGCGAGGGTTGATCCCTTGCCAGCCTCCTAGCGGTAATTTCCCGACGCTGTGCTACGTTTAATTCATGAAGCTTTTGCTTCATGTTTTGTTCATAAAGCAGCTTTATGCTGGTACCAGCGCCATCAGGCATTGGTTTCAACGACAGGGGAAGGACGCGTAATGGATGATTATCAGGAAGAGCTGCTGGAATACCAGGCGTATGAACTGGACCCGCTGGAACCCGCCGAGGATGCGACGGAGCTTTAATGACGGAGCTGATGACGTCGCCCTGATGCAGCGACAGGCGACATATCAAAAGCGGCAAGCCGAAGCTCAAATGATCCGGTGACTGCGACGAAACTCTCCGGGCGTCTGGTCGTTCCAGCGCTTGAAGGCCCGTTGAAACGCCTCGGCTGAGGCGAAGCCCAACAGGTAGGCGATTTCGCCGAACGCCAGTTCGGTATCGCGGATGTAGGTCATGGCCAGGTCTCGGCGCGTGTCGTTGAGGATGGCGCGAAATTGCGTGCCTTCCTCGGCCAGTTTGCGGCGCAACGTCCAGGTCGGCAGTTTCAGGCGTGCCGCCACTTCTTCCAGGTCAGGCTCCCGCCCGCCATTGAGCAACGGCCCCAGCAGCTGAATGATGCGCTCACGCAGGCTGCGGGTGCGGGTCAACTGTTCCAGTTCCCGCTCACACAGTTGAACCAGGTGCTGCCAGGTGCTGGGGCAATGCTGTGGGTTGCGCTGGGCGAGGCTGCCCAAGCCCAGGCGCAGCTGATTCTGTTCGGCGCCAAACTGGATCGGGCAGTCGCCGAACAGCCGGTAGGCCTCCAGATACGCCGGTTCCTCGAATTCGATGTCTATGCGTTCGGCCCGCAGCGCCACGCCGCTCACGCTGGACAACTGCGCCAGCCAGCCGGCGATGATCGAGTCCACGACGAAGCGGTTGTAGGCGTTATACGGGCTAATGGAGTAGAACCGTAGCCACGCCCCCCGGGCGTCCTCATGAAAACTCGATTGGCCACGATAGTTGGAACCGTACAGCGGCTCGAAGCGGATCAGGCAGCGCGCGGCTTCGCGTACTGTCGGCGCCTGGGCGGCGGTAACGCCCGCTAATCCGGCCTGGCTCAAGCGGCTGAGTTGACCCATGCGCAGGCCCAAAGCCGGATCCTGGGTCTGTTGGATCGCGGCGTGGCCCAGGCGCATGTAGCGCGGGATCGACAGTCGAGCACCTGGCTCGGCCAGGCGGGCGGCATCCAGGCCGTATTGTTCAAGCAAGGGCAGGGGGTCCTGTCCATGGCTGGCAACCGCGTCCGCCAGGCTGTGGACGAAGCCCACTGACAGATCCCCCAGGCGCATCGGTTGCGGTTTCATGCTCACAACCAAAGGTTCAGCAGGCGGGCGCCACGGGCCTCGCCGTCGGGGAACTGTTCGCCGTTGTGGCTGATGAAACTCTGGCCGGCGCTGCCGCTGTCCCAGAACTGGCCCCGCAGGAAGACGCTGACACCGCCCCTGGCTCGACTGATGGGCTGCTGGCCGGTCAGCGTCAGGCGATGCCAGGCTTTGCCTTCACTGACTTCACCTGGCTTGAGGCTTACTTCGCTCGGTGTGGACACACCCTTGTAGCCGCTCCAGGGTTTGTCCCATGTGTCGCGGCCGCTGACGAAGGCGGGGACGGCGATCAGTTCCACGCCTTGCTCGTCGAGTTGCCGATAGTGAAGTGGGTACCAGCTGTCGCTGCCGATCAGTACGCCCAGGCGGCCGGCGGGGGTGTCGATGACGCGGGTGGCGTCCGGGCGATCAGCCCCCAGCACGTCTCGCTGTTCGAACACTGGATGTTGTTGACGCTGGGGCTGGCCGATCGGCCGCCCGTCGCGGCCGAACACCAGGCTGCTGTTATACAACGCGCCGCGGCCAACTTTCAGTTCGCCTTCGCTGACGCGGGGTTCGGGCAGCACGATGGAGCCGGCCACCAGGGTCACGCCGAATTCCTTGGCCAACCCGCCAAACAGCGCCTGGTAGTCACGGGCCATGGTAGCGGCCTTCATACGCAGGTAGGCGTCGTCCAGTCGATTGTCACCTTGAGCACTGAACAGCGCGCGGGTAAACGCCAGCGGGTTGCTGACTGCCAACCAGTTCATGGCGTCCTTCAACGTGGCGGCCTGATACAGCTCGTCTTTTTCACCGCTGATCATCAACCAGGTGCCGACGTGCTCGGGCAAGACCACGATGGTTTTGTCATTGAGAAAACCCAGGTCGCGCGCGTTCTGCAAATAGGCCGCCAGTTTGCGACGCAGGTGCTCGGGGCTTTGGTAGTCGGTGGGAAATAACTCGGGTTGGATGCCCAGCAAGTTGCCCCGGTCGGCGCGGGTGCCCTGGTCGACCGCCAGGTTGATGCGAAGGTCTGACAGGTAATGACCCGCCGGACGATCCGCCGTCCACAGTGCATAAGTGATCAGGGCGGCAATCAAGGCCAGTGAAAACAGCAGGTACAGAAATTTGCGCATGGGGACAGTTCAGCGGCCGTATGCAGGTTCGTGATGCTTCATCAAGAGCTACGGGGCAGGGTACGGTAAAACAAGGGATTAGCGAAGGGCGCGGGCTTATTTGTGCTGGCTGGGAGCCTACGCAAAGTCGCCCTGCACCCGTGCTTGAAGCAGGTCGCCGGGGTAGGCGCAGCTCATGGCCGGCTGTTCGAGGCATTGATCGGCGCACTGCGCATTTGGATCATTAAGTTGTCAGTTACGGTCATTGAGCGCCCGCACCCCGGCTCTTAGGCTGTCGGGCATGACTGATGGAAGCCGCAGAGCTTCCGCAATTCCCGTGATTGCCGTTGTGGAGTGACCCGATGACCGCCTCTCATTACCCGCACCTGTTGGCCCCGTTGGACCTGGGTTTTACCACGTTGCGCAACCGTACCCTGATGGGGTCGATGCACACCGGCCTTGAAGAGAAACCCGGTGGTTTCGAACGCATGGCGGCGTATTTTGCCGAACGGGCGCGGGGCGGCGTGGGCCTGATGGTCACCGGCGGGATCGGGCCGAACGATGAGGGCGGCGTGTACTCCGGTGCCGCCAAGCTGACCACTGAAGAAGAGGCCCTCAAGCACCAGATCGTCACCCGGGCGGTACACGAGGCCGGTGGCAAGATCTGCATGCAGATTCTTCACGCCGGGCGCTATGCCTACAGCCCCAAGCAAGTGGCGCCGAGCGCGATCCAGGCACCGATCAACCCGTTCAAGCCCAAGGCGCTGGACGAAGAGGGTATCGAGAAGCAGATCAGTGATTTCGTCACCTGTTCGGTGCTGGCCCAGCAAGCCGAATACGACGGTGTCGAAATCATGGGCTCGGAAGGTTATTTCATTAACCAGTTCCTGGCGGCCCACACCAACCACCGTACTGACCGCTGGGGCGGCAGCTACGAAAACCGCATGCGCCTGCCGGTGGAAATCGTGCGTCGGGTACGCGAAGCGGTCGGCCCGAATTTCATCATTATCTTTCGCCTGTCGATGCTCGACCTGGTGGAGGGCGGCAGTTCCTGGGACGAAATCGTCCAGCTGGCCAAGGCCATCGAGCAGGCCGGTGCGACGATGATCAACACTGGTATCGGCTGGCACGAGGCGCGGATCCCCACCATTGCCACCAAGGTTCCGCGGGCGGCATTCAGTAAAGTCACGGCCAAACTGCGCGGTTCGGTGAATATCCCGCTGATCACCACCAACCGTATCAACACGCCGGAAGTGGCCGAGCGGATTCTCGCCGAAGGCGACGCCGACATGGTCTCCATGGCGCGGCCGTTCCTGGCGGACCCGGAGTTCGTCAATAAGGCCGCCGCGGGGCGTGGCGATGAAATCAACACCTGCATCGGCTGCAACCAGGCCTGTCTCGACCATACCTTTGGTGGCAAGCTCACCAGTTGCCTGGTGAACCCGCGGGCGTGTCATGAAACCGAACTCAACTACTTGCCGGTCACCCAGGTGAAGAAAATCGCCGTGGTGGGCGCTGGCCCGGCCGGGTTGTCCGCCGCCACCGTGGCGGCCGAGCGCGGTCATCAGGTGACGCTGTTCGATTCGGCCAGTGAAATCGGCGGTCAGTTCAACGTCGCCAAGCGCGTGCCGGGCAAGGAAGAGTTTTTCGAAACCTTGCGTTACTTCCAGCGCAAATTGCAGACCAGCCACGTCGAGCTGTGCCTCAACACCCGTGTGGATGTGGCGCAACTGGTGGCGGGCGGTTACGACGAGATTATCCTCGCCACCGGTATCGCGCCGCGGGTGCCGGCGATTCCCGGAGTGGAGCATGCCAAGGTGTTGAGCTACCTGGACGTGATCCTCGAGCGCAAGCCGGTGGGTCGCACCGTGGCGGTGATCGGCGCTGGCGGTATTGGCTTCGACGTGTCGGAGTTCCTGGTTCACCAGGGCGTCGCCACCAGCCAGGACCGCGATGCGTTCTGGAAGGAGTGGGGAATCGACACCTTGCTCCAGGCTCGCGGCGGCGTGGCCGGGATCAAGGCAGAGCCCCATGCCCCGGCGCGTCAGGTGTTCCTGTTGCAGCGCAAGAAATCCAAGGTTGGCGACGGCCTGGGCAAGACCACCGGCTGGATTCACCGCACGGGGTTGAAGAACAAACAGGTGCAAATGCTCAACAGCGTCGAGTACCTGAAGATCGATGACGACGGCCTGCACATTCGCATCGGCGAAACCGGCGAGCCACAAGTGCTGGCCGTGGATAACATCGTGATCTGCGCCGGCCAGGATCCGCTGCGCGAGTTGCAGGAAGGCCTGGAAGCGGCCGGGCAGAACGTCCACCTCATCGGCGGTGCCGACGTGGCGGCGGAGCTGGATGCCAAGCGGGCGATCAACCAGGGTTCGCGGTTGGCGGCGCAGTTGTAAGGCGCAAGGCCGGTAGAACCCCAATCCTCCTGTGGGAGCGAGCTTGCTCGCGATTGCGCTTAGTCAGTTGCATAAATGTCGACTGGCCTGCCGCTATCGCGAGCAAGCTCGCTCCCACATTTGTTCTCGGTCGTTCACAGACTCAGTGTTCGCCGCCAGCCCCTGTGGGAGCGGGCTTGCCCGCGAAAGCGGTGAGTCAGCTTGCATCGATGTTGGATGTGCCGCCGTCTTCGCGAGCAAGCCCGCTCCCACATTTGTTCTCGGTCGTTCACAGACTCAGTGTCCGCCGCCAGCCCCTGTGGGAGCGGGCTTGCCCGCGAAAGCGGTGAGTCAGCTTGCAACGAGGTTGGATGTGCCGCCGTCTTCGCGAGCAAGCCCGCTCCCACATTTGTTCTGGGCCGTTCACAGACTCAGTGTCCGTCGCCAGTCCCCTGTGGAAGCATGCTTGCCCGCGAAAGCGGTGAGTCAGCTTGCATCGATGTTGGATGTGCCGCCGTCTTCGCGAGCAAGCTCGCTCCCACATTTGTTCTTGGTCGTTCACAGATTCAGTGTCCGTTGCCAGTCCCCTGTGGGAGCGGGCTTGCCCGCGAAAGCGGTGAGTCAGCTTGCATCGAGGTTGGATGTGCCGCCGTCTTCGCGAGCAAGCCCGCTCCCACAGGGAATGCAATGAACATGGATACTGAGGTCATCCCCAAGCGAGCTGTTAAGATTCCAGCTCGTTCCAATTTGGCCCACTGCAATGCTACTCCCCGCCCTCGACTGGCATCCTCAACCCCACCTCGAACCCCTTCATCTGGATTGGCTTGCCCGTGCCGGCATTGAAGTGACGGTGTTGCGTCTGGACCGGATCGATCCGCTGATCAGTGGTAACAAGTGGTTCAAGCTGGTTCACCATTTGCGCGCCGCCCACGAGACCGGTGCCCAAGGGGTCATGAGCCTGGGGGGGGCCTATTCCAACCATCTGCATGCCCTGGCCGCGGCAGGCAAGCGCTTCGGGTTTGCAACGGTCGGGCTGCTGCGCGGCCATCCCCAGGACACGCCGACGGTGCTCGACCTGAAAGCGTTCGGCATGGCGTTGCACTGGTTGGGGTATGGCGGATACCGGGAGCGACACGCCGCGGATTTCTGGGGGCCGTGGCAGGCGCGGTATCCTCATTTGCATCCGGTGCCCGAAGGCGGTTCAGGATTGCCCGGTGCGCAGGGCTGCATGGGCTGGGTGACCCGTGCCCGTGAACAACTGGCGACATTGGGGTGGGCGGATTATCACGGCTGGTGGTTGGCCTGCGGCACCGGAACATCGCTGGCGGGGCTGGTGTTGGCTGAAGCGGGGGAGCGCCCGGTCTATGGCGTGCTGGCGGTGCCCCAGGATCACGGCGTGGCGCAGCAAATCGAAAGCATCGTGGCGACGGCGGGGCTTTGTAGTCCGCGTTATGAGTTGTTCGACGGCAGCCGTGGCGGGTTCGCCCGGGTCGATGCCGAACTCAGCGCCTTCATTGATACCACCGACGCAATCGAGCTGGAGCCGGTGTACACCGGCAAAGCACTGATGGTGCTCAAGGCACAGGTCGAGGCTGGGCGGTTTGTCCCAGGCACCCGCTTGATCTTTGTGCACACCGGCGGCTTGCAAGGCCGCCGAGGGTTCGAATAGTCGGCTATCAACCGCGTTTGGGCATCATCCGCAACAGCGTGTTATCGCGCACCACGTAGTGGTGATACAGCCCCGCCAAGGCATGCAGGCCAATCAACCAATAGCCGATGGTGCCGCCCAGCACATGCCAGCCTTCCAGCCGTTTGGCGAAGTCCTTGTCTTGATCGATGAGCAGCGGCAAATCGAAACCGTAGAACATCACCTGGTGACCTTCGGCGCTGGTGATCAGCCAGCCAAGCAGCGGCATAGCGATCATGAACAGGTACAACGCCCAGTGCATCAGGCGCGCCAGGACGGTTTGCCACGCAGGCGACGCGGGAAATATAGCCGGTGCCTTACCCATGCTGCGGGCGAACAGGCGCAGCCAGACCAGTACAAACACCGTCAGGCCGAGCATGAAATGCGCTTCCTTGATCAGGGTCCGGCCGCCACTGCCCTTGGGAAAAATCCCGCGGAACTCGATGCAGGCGTAAACCACGGCGAGCAGGACCAGCATCAGCCAATGCAGGGTCACCGTGACGGTACTGTAGCGGCTTTGCGAGTTTTTCCAGGGCATTGCAGTTATCTCCAGCGATCAGGTAATACGCCGTCTTGTGCGGCGTTGTGTGCTTACTGTAAGCCCGTTTCGCTGGGCTTGCTTGAGTCAGATCAGTTTTATCAGCAGGAAGCCCCGCGACGGGGTTGGCTCAGGGCGTCAAGTCCGGCGGGTTCAGCAGCCAGTCCAACAGCAGCCCCGCATCATGATCGCGCAACGGTGGTTTCGGCGCTGCAGCGGCCGATCCTGCGCCGGTATCGACAGCCCCGGGGCACAGCACTGGCCGGTCGGGGTCGCCGTCGAGAAAACTCACCAGTACTTCACTGCCGGCTATCAGGGCGGGGCTGTCGTCCAGTGTCAGTCGCGATACGGGCAGGGTGATGCCTTCGCCATCCGGCGCCCACAGGCTGACGCTGACGTGGCCGCGCTCATCGAGTCTGGCCGGCTGGCCGGCAGGGCCGAGCACATGAGCGAGGTGATAACCGGGGATGCATGGCTTGCGATGCTTGAGTGCCGGCCTGAACACGGTGGACCAGGCAATGGCCGAGAATCGGTTGCGATAGTCCTGGGCGGGCGGTGTGGACGGCAGATCGGTTTCAAGAATCGAAAACTGCCGCCCACGATGTTGGACTTCTGTGATCAACCATTGGTCATTGAAGGCGGATACCGGGTGTTCGCTGATCTGCGCGACATGGCCGCTGCGCAGGGCCGGCTGGGTGCTGTGGCCGTGGATCTGCCGTTGCCGACAGCGCAACCGTTCAAGGTTTCGGCGACCGACCTGGTCACGATAAGCCAGCGCTGGATTGCTGCGCATGGTTTCGTGGTCGACACCGTTGAAGGGGTGATTCGCTGCGCTGGCCGACGTTTCGGTCAGCCCCCGGTCGCTGAAGCCGGCAGGCAGGCCAGGGGCTATTGAGTGGTGACGCTGGTACAGTCGCTGGACCGCCGGTTGCGGGCCGGCGCCTTGGTGCATCGTCAGCTCGACCGGCCGGGCGGGGAAGCTTTTAGGGTCTTCGGCAAACACCAAGACATGCCCCTGGAAGGCATGTTCGAAGTGATAATGGATGCCTTCTTCTTCGCATAAACGGTGCAACAGATCCAGATCGCTTTCCTCGTACTGGATGCAGAAGGGACGGCACGGATACTGCCCATGGGGCAAATCGAAACGGTAGCTGTGGACGGGCAGCGCATTGTCCTCCAACAGCCGTTGCAGCACTTGCACAACGCTCAGTCGATGGAAAACCCGGCGCCGTGGGCCTTGTTCCAGATGCTGGAGGTAAGGCACCAGCGTCACTCGGTAGCCGATGCGGTGCGGGGCATTAGCGCTCAGGCTGACACTGTGGACAATCCCATGGATGCCCGATTCGTCGTCCAGGCACAGGAAGGCCGGCTGCCCCAGCAGCGTGTCGGGACTCATTGGCGGCGCCAGGCCGATCAGCTCGAGATCAAAACGGTACGGCTGGTTGAGGGCTTCCCGACCGTTGAAGCGCAATACTTGCAGTCGCAAGTCGCTTTGCGTGAGGGTCAGGCTGAAGGGACTTTCCGTGTCGTTGCGCATCGCGGCTCTTACTTGCAGGGAGAAAGGCGCAGAGGGTACGAAACCCTGGGGAAGAACGGTGCTAGCGAATCGCTATTTCAGAAACCCCCTACAACATCCTGCGCAAATGTCGATTCAACAGGGCCAAATTTTTTGGTCGATCAGCCGGTTTAGGCCGTATAAACTTGCGCCACAGCGCCGGCCGGCAGATGTCTCGGCGCGTCAGACAAGAGAGTGAGTAATGGGCGCACAGTGGAAGGTTAAACACAAAGAAGCGGCTGCCAACGCCAAGGGCAAGATCTTCGGCAAGCTGGTGAAAGAAATCACCATTGCCGCGCGCAACGGCGCCGATACCGCGACCAACGCGCACTTGCGACTGGTGGTCGAGCAGGCGAAGAAGGCCTCGATGCCCCGCGAGACCTTGGAGCGTGCGATCAAGAAAGGCTCCGGCCAGCTCGGTGAGACCGTGCAATACCATCGCGTCACTTACGAAGGGTTCGCCCCGCATCAGGTGCCGCTGATCGTTGAATGCGTGACCGACAACATCAACCGCACCGTTGCCGAAATTCGCGTCGCGTTCCGCAAGGGCCAACTGGGCGCCTCGGGTTCGGTGGCGTGGGACTTCAACCATGTCGGCATGATCGAGGCCGCGCCGGACAGCCCGGACGCCGATCCGGAAATGGCCGCCATCGAGGCCGGTGCCCAGGATTTCGAGCCGGGCGAAGAGGGCGCGACGTTGTTCCTCACCGATCCTGCCGATCTTGACGCCGTGCAGAAGGCGCTGCCGGAGCAGGGCTTCACCGTGTTGTCGGCCAAGCTGGGCTATCAGCCGAAAAACCCGGTCAGCGGCCTGACCGATGAACAAATGGCTGAAGTCGAAGCGTTCCTTGAAGGCCTCGACAACCATGATGATGTGCAGGATATGTTCGTTGGGTTGGCGGGTTAAGCACTACCCGACATGCCCTGTGGTGAGGGAGTGTGCTCCCTCGCCACGGTCGCGCAGTAAACCTTCGATTTCATCGAATCCTGGCCGTGCCAGCACATCCGGCTGACAGCAGCGCGCCTCCAAATCCAACAGCCATGCAAGATCCTGCGCACCGAGCGCCGGTTCGATCCGCGCCAGCAATTCCCCCAGCAGAATCCCGAAGGCCCGCACCTCGATGCGTTGCAGCGCCTGAGTTTGCAGGGTATCGGCGCTGGCGTGAAAAGACGCTGCGCCAAAGTCCCCCAGCAGGCAATCGCCTTGGTCATTGCAAAGGATGTTGTGTCCGTACAAATCGCCGTGGGTAATGCCCTGGCGATGCAGGTGTGCCGCCACCGAAGCGATGCCGCGGGCGATGCGCAAGGCCACCGGGGCGCTCAAGCGCAGCTCGTCGGCATACACGTCGCGGGTGCACGAGGCCAGGCTCGGCAGCCCGGCCAGGTTACGGTAACTGGGCTCGATCAGTGCCATCACCAGCCCGGCCTGTTCCTCGGGATGCCCGACGATCTGGCCCAGCACGTCAATCAGGTTCGGATGTCGACCTGCGGTGATGCTGGCCTGCATTTCATGCAACGGCGAGCCGTCGCTGGTGATCTGGCCTTTGTACAACTTCACCGCGACGTTGCGCGCACTCTGGTCTGGCGGCTGCCAGAGTGCCTGGTGAATCACTCCCGACGCCCCTTCGCCCAACCGTTGTTGCAGACTCAGTTGCGACCAGTCGAGAGGCGTTGTGGCAGCGAGGGCATCGGCTTGGGCTTCCAGCGGGTTGCCGGCGTAGGCCAGCCAACTGAGGCAGGGCAGTTCCAGCAACCATTGCGGCAGTTCGGTCAACTGATTGGCGGCAATGCGCAGCAGTTCCAGACGATGGCACTGGCCCAGGCTCGCCGGCAATTGCTGCAAACGGTTGCCGGCCAACATCAGCTTTTGCAGATGTGGGCGTTGGCCCAGCTCATCCGGTAATTGGCTGACGCAGTTGTCCGTCAGGATCAGCCAGCGCAGCAGCGGCGGCAGGGCGGCGCCGGTTACGCGCTCGATGCGGTTGGCCTTGAAGCCGACCATGGTCAGCGCGGCACAACGGCCCAGGCATTCGGGCAGTTCAGTGAAACGGTTATCCGAACAGAACAGCACGCGCAGGCGAGTCAACCGATGCAGGTCGTCGGGCAGTGTGTCCAGCGCGTTGCCGCTGAGGTTGAGGACTTCGAGGGAGTCGGCCAGGTCGAAGATTTCCCGGGGAAACTGCGTCAGGCCGCAGGCCAGGTCCAGCCGGGTGATGCCTGACAGCTGGCCGGCGCGGAGTTGGGCGAGGGTATTCATGGAAGGGTTCGCTGTTGATCAAGGGGCGGGCGCAAGGTCCGAAGCCCGACAGTTAACCAATAATCAACCCAACACAAAACCCCTCGCCACCGTTCTAGCGCTCGATGCTGCGGTTCCAGCGTGCGTTCCAGGCCGGGCGCTGTTCGTTGACCTGGTCCCAATCCACGGCAATCGCGGTTTCCAGATATTGCTTCATCGCCTCCACCTGGCCACGGGTCTTGTCGGTGGTCGGGGTGTTGGGGTTGGACGGGATCTGGTCGCCTTCTTCCAGGGCGACGGCCTGGGCTTGTGGAGACAGCAGGAACGCGGCAAGTTTTTGCGCCAGTTCAGGCTGGGTGTTTTGGGCGATGGCACATTCGGCAACGTTGAGCACCACGGCGCCTTCCTTCGGTTGCGCGTACTCGACCGACATGCCCTTGATTTTCAGCGCGGTGACCTGGGTCGGCGTCAGCGGGAACAGCGCGGCTTCATCGGTCTGCAGCATTTCGGAAATCTTCGCCGAGCTCGGGATGTACTCCAGCACGTTGCGTCCGACGGTGTTTGGCCAGGCCTTGAAACCCGGCTCGACGTCGGCCTCGCTGCCGCCCTGGATCCGGTTGAACATCAGGAAGCCGTGCAGGCCAAATGTGGACGAGGCCATCGATTGGAACACCACTTTGTCCTTGAAGCGCGGATCGGCCAAGTCCATCCATGAAGTCGGCGCGCTCCAGCCTTTTTCCTTGAACAACCGTGTGTTGTAGGCCAGCCCCGTCACCCCGAGGCTGACGGCCACGGCCTGATCCTTGATGCGACCCTTGGCCGGAATCTGCGCCAGGGTCGGGCTGTCCTCGAGCTTGTCGCACAGGCCCATGGCGATGGCGCGGTACATGATGCCGTCATCCAGGAACATCACGTGCATCTGCGGGTTGCCTTTGCTGGCCTGGACTTTCGCCAGGATGTCGGCAGAGGTGCCGGGCACGATCACCACCTTGACGTTGTTGGCTTTCTCGAAAGCCGGCAAGACCTTGTCGGCGTAGAGCCGCTCCATGGTTCCGCCGTTCATGCCCAGGTAAAGCGTCGGTTCGGCCAACGCCTGGGTGACCGGGAGCAGGGCGCCCAGGCAAGCGGAACCCAGCGAGCAGAAACCGAACAATGCACTGCGTTTGACGTGATTCATGGCGCGACCTTCCTCTATCAAGCAACGGAGATGGAGTGAAACCGGGTGATGGAAAACGCATCCAGCGGCGTGGTTGAGGCGCCGCTGCAGATGATCTCGGTGAGCGCCTGGCCCACCGCCGGGCCGATCTGGAAGCCTGCGCCGGCAAAGCCGAATGCATGCAACAGACCGGGCTGGGTGCTGCTGTGGCCGATCACCGGCTGGCGATCGGGCAGGTAACCTTCGGTGCCGCTCCAGGTACGAATCGCCTGGGCACCTGCCAAAAATGGGTAGAGTTCGACCGCTTGGCGCAAGATCTCAATCACCGCGTTCTGCCCGGGCCGGGCGCGAGCATCGTCCAGGGCGAAACCTTGGCCGCCCCCCAGCACGCAATTGCCGCGCGCGACTTGGCGGGCGTAAATACCGCCGCCCTCGACACCGGTGCTGGCATTCATCACCAAGGGCAACGGCTCGGTGACCAGCATCGCCGGGTGCCCGGCAGACATCGGCACCGCTTCGCCGAATTGTGCGGCGAACTGGCTCGACCAGGCGCCGGCGCAGTTCAGCAGCCAAGGCGCGTGGAATGCCAGGCCCGTTTCGGTGTGTACACCAAAGCGCTGGCCGTCGTGCGCCACGGCACTGACGGCGCATTGTTCGTGGACCTGCGCGCCATGCCGGCGGGCCGCCTGGGCGAATGCCGGCGACACCAGGCGCGGATTGGCGTGGCCGTCATCCGGGCACAACGACGCCCCGACCGCGACGGCACCGACCCACGGAAACCGCGCGCGTAACTCATCGCGGTCGAGCAGTTGCAGATCGAGGCCGAAGCCCTGGCTGCTGGCGGCGTAGTCCTGCAACGCTTGCAGGTCTTCAGCGCTGCGGGCCAGTTTCAGATGGCCGCTGCGCTGGTACTCACCATCGATGCCGATCAACTGGGGCAACTGGTTCCAGATTTCATGGGCCCGTTGTGACAAGGGCAGTTGCGACAACGGCCGTCCCTGGCGGCGCACACCGCCGTAGTTCACGCCGCTGGAGTGCGAACCGCAGAAATCCCGTTCCAGCAGGGCCACCCGCCGTCCGGCCTTGCTCAAGAACAACGCCGCCGAGGCGCCGACGATGCCGCCGCCAATGATCACCACATCCACGTCGATCATGGCTCGACCTCCAGGCCGAACGGCACCGGTTTGATCGGCGCCTGGGCCCGCAAGCGGCCGACGCTGGCGACCGGGCGGCCACTCTCGCGGGCAATGATTTCCGCTGCGGCGGCGCCGCACATCCGTCCCTGGCAACGGCCCATGCCGACCCGGCAATGGGCCTTGACCCGGTTGATCTCCCAATGACCTTCACCCACTACCTGGCGGATGTCGCCGACGCTGACTTCTTCGCAGCGACAGATCATCAGGTTGTCAGCTGCGTCGGCGGCCCAATCTTCGGGAAAGGCAAATGCGCGCTCCAGGCCTTGTCGGAAATGGCCGATGCGTTTGAGGGATTGTTCCAGCTCGGTGCAGCGCTGCGGGTCGATCAAGTAACCGATGTCTTCAAGCAAGGTCAGGGCCGCCCGTTCACCGGCCATCTCGGCGGCGTCGGCGCCCATGATTCCGGCACCGTCACCCGCCAGGTAAACCCCGGGCACGCTGCTGCGTCCAGCGTGGTCCCGCAGTGGCAGCCAGGCGCGGTTGAGGGCGCTCCAGGCAAACTCGCAGCCCAGCAGGTCGGCCAATTGGGTTTCGCTGCGCAAGCCGTGGGCAAAGGCCACCGCGTCGCAATCGAGGGCTTGCTCGCCTTTTGCGTTGCGCCATTTCAGCGACTGGACCCGGCGTTCCCCGTCGATGCGCGACAGGCTCGCGCCTTGATGCACACTGACTCCGTGGGCAGTCAGCCAGGCGCGGTAGTAAAGCCCCTTGGCGAGGGTGACCGGTTGCGCCAGCAGGCCGGGCAGGGCGCGGGCCTGGGCGCTGAAGGGCGAACTGTCGAGCACCGCGACCACGTCGGCACCGGCCTTGGCGTACTGATACGCCACCAGATACAGCAAGGGACCGCTGCCGGCGAACACCACCCGTTCACCGATGGCGCACCCCTGGAATTTCAGCGCGATCTGCGCCGCGCCCAGGCTGTACACCCCGGGCAGGGTCCAGCCCGGCACGGGCAGGATCCGGTCGGTGGCACCCGTGGCGACGATCACGCTGGCATATTCAAGACGGTCGGCGCGGCCTTCATGCAAAGTGTCCAGCAGGCCGGCTTCGGCGTTCCACACCAGGGTGTCCGGACGATAATCGAGCTGCTCGCGCAACTCGTCGAGGGTCTGGTGGAGGGCGCTGGCCTTGTGTGCTTCGAAGCCATAGAGCTTGGCGGGCGAGCGCTTGAAGTTGGCCGGTTGACGCCGATAGATCTGCCCGCCACCGCGGGCGGCTTCGTCCAGCAGGACGGGGTACACGCCGTGGGCGACGAGGGTCTGCGCGGCACGGATACCGGCCGGGCCGGCGCCGATGATGGCGACGGGTTTCATAGCCACCTCATCGACAGGCGCTGTGGATTCATGGTGCTGTTGAAGCCGCCATCGCGAGCAAGCTCGCTCCCACATTGGATCGGGGCTGGGTTTTGGTTGTGTGAACGCTGCCGCTTCCCTGTGGGAGCGAGCTTGCTCGCGATGGGGCCATTCCAGGCGGCATTGTTCATACCTGACGCCCCGGCTCGCGGCGGATGTCCTGCCCGGCTTCGAGCAGGGTCGAGCAGGCGCGGACGCGGCGGCCGTCGCCCAGGCGGACCCAGCAATCCTGGCAGGCGCCCATCAGGCAGAAACCGGCCCGGGGCTCGGCGCTGAAGTCGCTGCCGCGCAAGTGTTCACTGCGGGTCAGTACGGCGGTCAGCAGCGTGTCACCCAACAGACCGCTGGCAGGCTTGCCATCGAGGGTAAAGTCCAGGGCCGGGCGGTCGCCTTCGGCCAGTCGTTTCAGCAGAGCCATGTCGCCCTCATTGTTTGCCTACCAGGACCCGATCCAGGCCGTAGACCCGGTCGAGCAGAATCATGGTCACCGCGGTCAGCGCAATGACCAGCGCCGACACCGCCGCCATCATCGGATCGATGGACTCGGTGGCGTAGACGTACATGCGCACCGGTAAGGTTTGCGTGGCCGGCGAGGTGACGAAAATCGACAACGTGACTTCATCGAAACTGTTGATGAACGCCAGCAACCAGCCCCCGGCCACTCCGGGCAGGATCATCGGCAAAGTGATTTGCCGAAACAGTGTGAAGCTCCCGGCCCCCAGCGATTGCGCGGCCTGCTCGGCGCTGCGGTCCAGGCCGATGGCCGAAGCGAGCACCAGGCGCAGCACATACGGCGTGATCACCAGCACATGGGCGAAGATCAGCCAGGCAAAGCTGCCATTCACGCCCATCAGCGCAAACAAGCGCAGCAGCGCCACGCCCAATACCAGGTGCGGAATGATGATCGGCGACAGGAACAGACCGTTGAAAAAGTCTCGGCCAGGGAACTCGAGGCGGGTGATCGCCAGGGCCGCCGGCACCGCGATCAACGTCGCCAGCGAAGCGGCGCAGAAGGCGAGGATCAGGCTGTTGTAGAACGCATCGATGAAATCCGCGCGCTCGAACACTGCGCGGAACCAGCGCAGGGAAAACGTCGTGGTCGGCAGGCTCAGGGTGTTTTCCGGGGTGAAGGCGACGAGGCAGACCACCACCAGCGGCGCCAGCATGAACACCACCACCAGGGCATGAAACAACAGGGCGAAAGGACCGTTCCTGGACATGACTGATTACCCCAATGACTTCTTGTAGCGGCCTTCGATCATCCGGTTCCACGACAGCATGATCAGCAGGTTGAGCAGCAGCAGGGCGACGGCGATGGCGGCGCCCATGGGCCAGTTCAGCTCCGACAGGTATTGGTCGTAGATCAGCGTGGCGACCATTTTCAAACGGCGACCGCCAAGCAGGCCGGGAATGGCGAAGGAGCTGGCGGCGAGGCCGAACACAATCAGCGTGCCCGACAGCACGCCGGGCATGATCTGCGGCAGCACGACCTGGCGGATCACCGTGAACTGGCTGGCTCCCAGGGACAGCGCGGCCTGTTCGGCGGCCGGGTCGAGCTTTTGCAACGAGGTCCAGACCGGAATGATCATGAACGGCAGCATCACGTGGACCAGGGCGATGACCACGGCGAACGGCGTATAGAGCAGTTTCATCGGCGAGCCGCCGAAGGCTTGCAAGGCTTGGTTGACCAGGCCGTCGGCGCCGAGCAACAGGCTCCAGCCGAAGGCCCGCACCACCACTGAAATGAGCAGCGGGGTGAGGATCAGGATCAGGAAGATCGAGCGCCACGGCGCCCGCATGCGGCTGAGGACGTAGGCTTCGGGCACGCCGATCAGTACGCACAGAATGGTGGTCAGGGCGCTGATCCAGAGGGTTCGCAGGAAGATCTCGTAGAAGTACGGGTCGCCCAACAGGCTGGCGTAGTGGTCGAAGGTATAGGCGTCGCCGTCGATGCCCGAGCTGTAGTCGAAGACGTTGAACGACAGCACCAGCGTCAGGCCCAGGGGAATGACCAGCAGTCCCACGTACAAGGCCAGGGCCGGCGCGGACATCAGGTAACCCTGGCGTCCCCGGCGCATCGCGTCGAGCAGCTTCATGCCGGCACCTCGTCCACGCTCAGCACCCGCAGCAGCGCCGGGTCCCAATCCAGGCCCACCGCCGTGCCTTCGGTCATGGGCGCGGAGCCGTCGTTGCGACGCACCACGCAGAGTTCGCCCAGGCTGGTCGAGACGCCATACAGCCATTGGCTGCCAAGGAAGAAGCGGCTGGTGAGGGTGCCTTGCAGGCGTCCCGAACCGGCTTCGCACAGGTCGATTTTTTCCGGGCGCAGGCTCAGGGTCAGTTCCCCGTGACCCGGGCTGCAAACTTGCACGACGCCTGCACTGTCGCGGGTGCCTGGCAGCAGGTTGGCTTTGCCGACGAAGCCGGAAATGAATTCGGTGCGCGGGTGTTCGTAAAGGGTGTATGGCGCGTCGATCTGGGTGATGCGCCCGGCCTGCATCACCACGACCCGGTCACTGATCGACAGCGCCTCGGACTGGTCGTGGGTCACCATCAATGTGGTGATCCCGACTTCTCGCTGGATGCGGCGGATTTCGTATTGCATTTCCTCGCGCAGGTTGGCGTCGAGGTTGGACAACGGTTCGTCGAGCAGCAGCACCGGCGGTTCGATCACCAACGCCCGGGCCAGGGCGACGCGCTGGCGCTGGCCGCCCGAGAGTTCCCGTGGGTAACGTTCGGCGTGCGGGTCCAGGCGCACCAATTTCAGCACCCGATCCACCCGTTGTTGCAGCTCGACGTTGGCCACTTTGCGCATGCGCAGGCCGAAGGCGACGTTGTCCTTGACGGTCATGTGGGGAAACAGCGCGTAACTCTGGAACACCACGCCCAGGCCTCGGCTGGCCGGCTTGGCGTGGGTAATGTCGCGACCGTCCAGCAGGATGCGGCCACTGCTGGCTTCGACGAAGCCGGCGATCATTTGCAGCGTCGTGGTTTTACCGCAGCCGGAGGGCCCCAGCAGCGAGACGAATTCGCCTTTCTCCACCGAGAGGTTGGTGGCGACCACGGCGTCGATCTCACCGTAACGTTTGCCAAGTCCTTCAAGTTGCACAAAAGCCATCGCTGCGCTCCACCTGAGATTGTTATGCGTCGCCGTGAGGCGGGCTTTTTTATGGGCAGATACGAAAGGGTGCTGCGGGGTGCGTTGGCGCTCGACCTCAGTCGGCTGCCGCTATTGTTCGAATCGCCCCTGTATGGACGCAGAGTAGGACGAAGAATAGGATGGGCTCAATGGACTATTTCACTGAAGCTATGACTATTTTCAGTTTCATTCGGTGAGTAAATTTAGTGATAGGAAAATGAATGAAAGATTCCACTGAACGGAATGTCAGCAAAAGCGAAGTGGGGGTGGGTGCCGTCTCGAGGTTGTTCGCCGTGTTGCGTAGCCTGGGTGACACCGTCGAAGGCGGGGAGCGGGTGACGCAGTTGGCCCAGCGCGTCGGTCTGTCCCAACCCACCACCCATCGCTTGCTGCGTAGCCTGATGGACGAAGGCATGGTAGAGCAGGACGCGCGCAGTAAACGCTATCGCCTGAGCCTGGATTTCTTCGCTTTGGCCGCCCGCGCCGGCAACACCGGCAATCTGCGCGACCTTGCACGGCCGGCCATGCTGCGGCTGTCAGCGTCCCTGGGGGATTCGTTGTTTCTGCTGGCGCGCAGCGGTTTTGATGCCATCTGCCTGGACCGCAGCGAAGGGCCGTTTCCGATCCGTACGTTCACTGGCGACATCGGCGGGCGCGTGGCGTTGGGCGTAGGGCAGGGCAGCCTGGCCATCCTTGCGTTCCTGCCGGAAGAAGAGCGTGACACGGTGATTCAATACAACCTGCCACGGCTCAAGGATTTCCATTTGTACGACGAAGTCTTCCTGCGTTCGGAAGTGGAGAACGTGCGCACGCTGGGTTACGCCGGGCGCAATACCGGCGTATTGCAGGGCATGGCTGGGGTGGCGGTGCCGATCCTGGATCGTGATGGCAGGGCCGTGGCGGCCTTGAGCGTGGCGACGGTGAGTGATCGACTGGGGCCTGATCGCCTGCCAACGGTGGTGGAAATGCTCAAGCGCGAGGCGGCCCTGATCGGACCGCGGGTCAATCCCTTCGACCCGCTGCTGCGCAGGCCTTCGCAGGTGTTTGGGCAGGGGTGAGCACCCTCTCAAGAACACCGCCGTCCCCCTGTGGGAGCGAGCTTGCTCGCGATGGCGGTCGTTCAATTGGCAATGATGGCGACTGACACACCGCTATCGCGAGCAAGCTCGCTCCCACAGGGATCTGCGCGGATCAGAAGTCCAACGTCTGCTTGAGCCGCTGCACCGTCGGCGTATCGCTGGGTATGACCATCGCATAGTTGTATCCCGGCCCGGACCAATACTCGGCCTGCAGCTCGCCGTCGCGGCGGCTGCCACGGGGCAGCAGGTAGTTTTTCGGACCTGGCGGGCGTACGTAGAAACTGATTTTCTGGCCGCTCGGGTCCTGATAAACCACCATCGCCGCTGCGCCTTGCTCGGTGCTGAGCAACCGGCCGCTGACCGGCTTGAAGCCCGCGCCCGACAGGTCCGGCAAGCGGTTGGCCTGGGTGAAGTAACGGTCGAGCCAGCCTTGCATGCTGCCCTCGTCACCCGTTTGGTAATCGGCTGGAAGGATGCCCTGCTGGG
The DNA here is from genome assembly GCF_026016345.1 of Pseudomonas sp. B21-054. Taxonomy (NCBI): domain Bacteria; kingdom Pseudomonadati; phylum Pseudomonadota; class Gammaproteobacteria; order Pseudomonadales; family Pseudomonadaceae; genus Pseudomonas; species Pseudomonas sp. B21-054. The sequence goes on along the minus strand of NZ_CP087204.1, from coordinate 4,724,539 downwards.
CGAACAACCGGTACGCTTCCAGGGCATCTGCCATGGGCGCTGCGGCGCTGATGAAGGTCATTTCCCGTGCCTGCCAGCCACTGTAGCCACTCACGCTGACCGCCAGCAGCAACACCGCGGCGCTGGCCAGATGGCGACGGGAGCGATGTTTCAAGTGTTGGCGAATCATTGCCGGATCGAGATCCGGATTAGCGGGCTGTTGCAAAGCGCCACTCAGGGCCGTGCGCAGGTGTTGCACGTCCTGTTGCCAGGCGCGGACCCGAGCGGCGACGTCGGGGTGAGTGCCGAGGTACGTTTCCATCAGGCGCAGGTCGTCGTCACTCAGTTGGCGATCGACATAGGCGTGCAGGTCGCTTTCGCTAGGGGGCATGTTGATCATTTGAGTCTCCGCAGGGTAGGGCGGGTGATTTCGCCGTCGCTGAGTTGGCGCAGGGCCTGGCGAGCGCGGGACAGGCGAGACATCACGGTGCCGGTCGGCACGCCGAGGATGTCGGCGACTTGCTGGTAACTCAAGCCTTCCACCGATACCCATAGCAACAGCGCCCGTTGTTCAGTGGTGAGTTGCTCGAACGCTTGGAGGGACGATTGCGCGATCACGCTGCGCTCGGCCGAGGGATGGGCATCGTCGCGGTCGGTGAAAAATTCCAGCATGCGTGCATAGCGCCGGGAGCGGCGATGGGCGTCGAGAAACTGCCGATAAAGAATCGAAAACAGCCAAGCCCGCAGATCGCCGTCCGGGCGCTTGTCGTTCCATTTGGACAACGCCCGCTCCAGGCACGCCTGCACCAGATCATCGGCGTTGCTCGGGTTACGCGTCAGCGACACGGCAAAACGCCGTAGCCTGGGGATGAGCTCGCGTAACTGTTCGTCGAGTTCGTTCATGGGAGTATGGCTTCTGTAGGCAGTCACTGCACCGGGACTGGAAAGACGACCCGCGCACGAGATTATTCCAGCGCAGGAAAAATAAATACGAGGCGTGGGAATAAACCTGTCAGGGCTTCGTCTGACAGGTCCTTTCCGCAAATGGCCTTGAGCCCTGGAGCTTCCTCATGGTTGACCCTTCCTCTTCACCGAGTCGGCCGCCGTTGAGTGCGGCCAGCCTGACGCTGCGCCTGAGCGGCATCGCCGTGATCGTCGCCGTGCTGGCTGGGGCGTTTGCCTACGTCCATGGCACCCTCGACCCACAGCGGTTGACGCCGGATGCGCTGGTCAACGTGCTGGAAAAAAATAACGGTGTTCATCCGGGTTTCCGGCGTAATCACTCAAAAGGTGTCTGTGTCGCCGGCTACTTCGAGAGCAGCGGCGAGGCCCGCTCCTTTTCCAGCGCCCAAGTATTCATGGACGCGCGAACGCCGGTGGTCGGACGTTTCGCCTTGCCCAGTGGCAACCCCTATGCACCTGACGGCAGCGTGCCGATCCGCAGCCTGGCGCTGCGTTTCACCCAGGCCAACGGCCAGCAATGGCGCACCGGCATGAACAGCATGCCAGTGTTTCCGGTGGGCACGCCCGAAGCCTTCTATCAACTTCAACAGGCTCAATCACCGGACCCGGCCACAGGGAAACCGAACCCTGCCGCCGTGCCGGCGTTCTTCGCCGCGCACCCCGAGGCTGCGCCTTTCCTGCAATGGATCAAGACCGCCAAGCCGTCGGCCAGTTACGCCACTGAAACCTACAACGGCATCAATGCGTTCTATTTGGTCAACCCGGCGGGGCAACGCCAGGCGGTGCGCTGGGGCGTGGTGCCGATGAGCCAGGATGCTGCCGATGCGATGCCGCCCCAGGGCGCTGATTTTCTCGAGCAGGATCTGGTGAAGCGTCTTGCTGCAGGGCCATTGCGCTGGCAGTTGAACATCACCCTGGCCAATCCAGGGGACCCGGTGAACGATGCCAGCAAGGCCTGGCCTTCTGATCGCAAGGTACTCAATGCCGGCACGTTGGTGCTGGAACGTACCCAGGCACAGGACAACGGCGAGTGCCGCGATATCAACTATGACCCGCTGATCCTGCCCAACGGCATCGAAGGTTCCGAAGATCCGCTGCTGGCGGCGCGTTCCGCCGCCTATGCCAGTTCCTATCTGCGGCGTACCAGTGAAGTCAGCCAACTGCCTGCCAAGGAGTCCCGCCCATGAGCGTCCCCCGTCACTTCGCCCCGTTGGCCCGGTTGCTGCACTGGCTGATGGCATTGATGGTCATCGCCATGTTGTTTATCGGCGCGGGCATGGTTGCCTCGGTGTCCGAGCGCCATGAATGGCTGCTCCAATTGCACAAACCGTTGGGCATTGCGATTCTGTTGCTGGTGATCGTGCGCCTGGTGGTGCGTTTCAGTACCCGACAACCGCCGCTACCGGCCGATCTGCCGGGCTGGCAGGTGTTGTCGGCCAAGGCCTCACACGTCTTGCTGTATGCACTGATGCTGATCCTGCCGCTGTTGGGTTGGGGCATGATTTCGGCGGCCGGAGACCCGGTGATGCTCAGCAGCTCGCTGCAACTGCCCTCGATCCTGCCGGCGGACGCCCAGACTTTCGCACTGCTGCGCAAGGCCCATGGGTACCTGGCGTATGTGTTGTTCTTGACTGTGCTGGTGCATCTGGCGGCGGCGCTGTTTCACGGTTGGGTGCGCCGGGATGAGGTGTTGGACAGTATGTTGCGAGGCAAGGGCTGATGCCCGCTGATATCTGACGACGAGCGAGAACCTGTGGCGAGGGGATTTATCCCCGTTGGGCCGCGAAGCGGCCCCTCTACCAGACACTTCAGTGGGTCATGAGGACCCCGTCGACAGGTTGGGGGTTGCTGCGCAACCCAACGGGGATAAATCCCCTCGCCACAGTGAATATATTGGATGGAGAGACAAGGATTTTTAGCGCAATTCGTCGACCATGCTCGCAACGGTGCTCAACACATCCTTGCCTAATTGCATCGAGCGCTTGCCGGACCAGCCTGTGAGCGGATTCGGGTGGTCGTCGTGGTCCTTGAAGGGCATTTCCAGGGTCAGGGACAAGCAATCGTATTTCTGGCCGACCGCGTTACAGGCCAGGGTCATGTTGGCACGGCCCGGTTCGTCGCGGGTGTAGCCATAAGTGGTCTGGAAGTCTTTGGTCTGATGCTTGAGATGGCTGCGAAAGCGTTCTTCGAGTTCAGCTATACGCGGCGTGTAGCCCGGATTGCCTTCGCATCCGGCAGTGAAGACGTAGGGGATTTCTTCATCGCCATGAACGTCGAGAAACAGGTCGACGCCGTACTTTTCCATTTGCTGTTGTACGAAAAATACCTCGGGACTGACTTCCGGACTGGCGTTCTGCCAGGCTCGGTTGAGGTCCTGGCCCATGGCGTTGGTACGCAGATGGCCATGAAACGCACCGTCCGGGTTCATGTTCGGCACCAGGTACAGATCGGCCTCGGCAAGCAGTTGCTCCAGTTGCGCATCATCCTGATGTTGGAGGCGTTCGATCACACCCTCCATGAACCACTCGGCCATGTGCTCGCCCGGATGCTGCTGGGCGATGATCCAGATTTTGCGCCGCCCTGGCGCACCGCTACCTTTGCGCAGCAAGGGAATGTCACGACCTTCCACGCTTTTACCAGTGGCCAGCAGTTCGGTACCGGCCTTGTGCAGCGCTTGCTCGATCAGCCAATCGTGACGGCCACGGCTGTAGGGTTCGAAGTAGGCAAACCAGGCGTGAGGCTGTTCGGCTTCCAGGTGAAAGCGCAGGGCGTCGCCTTCGAACTGCGTGGGAATACGGAACCAGTTCACGTGATCGTAAGAGGCGACTGCCTGATAACCGGTCCACGCCTTGTTGTAGGACGATTGGCTGGCATTGAGCAGGCGAAAGGAATATTCCTGACCCACATGCAGGCCGCTGGCCTTGAAGTGAAACCATTGAAAGTGGGCGCTGCGGGTGTCGGGCCTGATCTTCAGCAGCGACTGCAGCGGGTTGCTGATGTCGACGACCTGGATGTTGCCACTGTCAAAATTGGCGCTGATATCAAAAGAGGATTTAGCCACGGTCACGGCTCCTGAGAGGATTTTTATGGCCGTTACTTTACACGCAAGAAAGAGAAAGTCAGACGATTTGCGTCATATGAAGAAGGGGGTGAAGAAGGGGGCGCCCTCCCTGGACGCCAAAGCAGCTTAGAGAGTCAGCGATGGATACTCAAGTGCTTGCCTATCGATTGTTTTCGCCGGTGTGGTGGACGGATGCTTGTAAATGAATATTCATTTGCTATCATCGCCGCCACCGAATTTGCGACACCCAAAGACTTCATTAGCCTGAAGCCATAAGCCGAAAATCGGCAAAAAAAAGACCCGGCAAAAAGCCGGGTCAAAAACCGTGATTAGCCTGATGAGGAGATATTCCAGAAGTCCGACCTAAGGTCTTCTGGCCTATCGACTGATCTCGCGACCAGCTGATGCAATAATAATCATTATCATTTGCAAGTCAAATGGTTTTATCGCATCGATTGGAAATTTTTTTCTCCGTGCGCGTTCGCCACGCCATTCCCCTGTGTTACGCCTAGCGAGTAGGGTAGCCATCCAGGGATCGGTCAAGCATCACCTTGACCAGGTCAATCATATGCACCACTGAAAATGCCAGGTCACGGCTCGAGCCATTGAGTTGGTTGGCGGATTCGTGGGCGGTGGCCGCCGCACAGCGCAGCAGGTCACACGCGTGGACCAGGGCTTCCTCTGCGCTGATGTTGTGGTTGACGTCGAAGAAGCGGTGCTCTTGCTGTACATCCGAAACACTTGGTTTCAAGTAGTAGTCGAGGGCGCGTTGGGCGGCCGGGCAATCCTGCAGTGAAGGAAACGTGCTGTTGAAAGGGCTGTTGGGCTGATCCTTGTTGGGGGTGTCCATGATGTCGAGATTCTCCGTGTGGGGGCTGAAGTCCTCAGTCCAGAATAGTACTTATCGTAATTGTGACGATAATTTAAATACTACAATTTGTGTTTTGATGGTCAGGGCCAGCCACGTATCGTGCCGCACATGGATAAATGGATAGAGTTGGTCAAGGCCAAGATGAAGGAGCTGCGCGTCACGCAAGTGGTGCTCGCAGAACGTTTGGGCATGTCTCAGGGCGGCGTCGGCCATTGGCTGACCAAGCGCCGGCAACCCAGTGTCGAAGACATGAATCGGGTTCTGCAGGAGTTGGGGCTGGAATTTCTGGAAGTGGCGATGGTGATTCGCGAGCCGGACACCACGACCGAAGAAGGCATGGCCCTGGCGCAGAAGTACAACCCGTACTTTCGCTACCCGGTGAGTGATTGGAGCGAAGTGGGTGAGATCCGCGAAGGCGATCTCACCGCCTACGGCCAGGCGCGCTATGAACTGACGGATTACCACGCCCAGGGGCCCGCGTTCTGGCTGGTCGTGGTCGGCGATGCGATGACCGCTCCGAGCGGCTTGAGCATTCCCGAGGGCATGTCGATCCTGGTCGACCCGGCCATCGAAGCGGTGCCGGGCAAACTGGTGGTCGCTCAGCTGCCTGGCAGCAGCGATGCGACCTTTCGCAAATTGATCGAAGAGAGCGGGCAGCGTTACCTGGTTCCGCTCAATCCGACTTACCCGAAAAACCTGTACACCGAACAATGCCGCATCATCGGTGTGGTGGTGCAGGCCACCATCAGGTTCTAACTGGATCGGCCCGTAAAAAGGGCCGATGCCTATTCTTCGAACGCCACCAGCACACTGCCCTCGCTGACCATTTCACCTTCCTGGCAATACAGTGCCTTGATCACGCCGGCCTTGGGCGCGCGAATGCTGTGCTCCATTTTCATCGCCTCCAGCACCACCAATTGCGCCCCGGCCTCTACGGGTTGGCCGACATTGACCAGTACGCGAACGATGCTGCCGTTCATAGGCGCGGTCAGGCCGCCCTGATGGCCATGGCTGGACTCGGCGGCGGCTAACGGGTCATACACATCGATTCGGTGCAGGTCGCCTTCCCATTGCAGATACAGGCTGTCGCCCTGGCGGATGGCGCGATGCCTGCGGCGCAGGCCGTTGTGCTCGATGATCAGTTGATCGTCCTGGCGTTGCGCACAACCGGCTGTAACGTCCAGTGTCATCGCCCGATCCTGACCCTCGCAGCTGAGGTGCAAGGTGGTTTCCCTTGGCAGCCCCAGGCGCAACCCGGCGGCATTGGCCCAAGGCGAATGGGCGTCGTCGCAGCGTACACGCGGCGTCAGGCTCAACGCGAAGCCCTGGGCTGCTGCGAGCCAGAAGTCGTCATCCAATTCGCCAGGCTCTGGTAGCAGTTGCGCCTGGTAACGGGGAATAAACCCGGTGTCCAGTTCCGCCGCCGCGAAGGCCGAGTGGGCGACGATCCGCCGTAGAAAGCCGATATTGGTTTTCAGCCCACCGATCGCGAATTCATCGAGCATGCTCAACAATCGCAGGCGCGCCTGTTCACGGTCCTCGCCCCAGGCGATCAGCTTGCCGAGCATCGGGTCGTAGAACGGCGAAATCTCATCACCTTCTTCAACCCCACTGTCCACGCGACGCCCCGGCCCCGCGGCAGATTCGCGATACAACGCCAGGCGCCCGGTGGCCGGCAGGAAGTCGTTGGCCGGGTCTTCGGCGTACAACCGCACTTCGATGGCGTGGCCCAGCAGCGGCACCTGTTCCTGGGTAATCGGCAGTCGCTCGCCACGTGCCACGCGAATCTGCCAGGCCACCAGGTCGAGTCCGGTAATGGCTTCGGTCACCGGATGTTCGACTTGCAGGCGCGTGTTCATCTCCATGAAGAAGAACTCGCCGCGTGCATCCAGCAAAAATTCCACGGTACCGGCGCCGACATAACCGATGGCCTGCGCCGATCGCACTGCGGCTTCGCCCATGGCACGCCGCAGCTCCGGACTCAGGCCCGGCGCCGGTGCTTCTTCGACGACCTTCTGATGCCGGCGCTGGATCGAACAATCACGCTCGTTGAGGTACAGGCAGTGACCGTGTTGGTCGGCAAAGACCTGGATCTCAACGTGGCGCGGCTTGAGCAGGTATTTTTCCACCAGCATCCGCGAATCGCCGAACGACGACTGCGCTTCACGTTGGGCCGAGGCCAGGGCTTCGGCCAGTTGACTGACGTCCTCGACCACTTTCATGCCTTTGCCGCCACCACCGGCGGTGGCCTTGAGCAGCACCGGATAACCAATGCGTTCACAGGCGTCGCGGAAGGTGTCGAGGTCCTGGGCTTCGCCGTGATAACCGGGCACCAGGGGCACGCCGGCGGTTTCCATCAGGGCCTTGGCGGCGGATTTGCTGCCCATGGCGTCGATGGCCGAGGCGGGCGGGCCGAGGAAGATCAGGCCGGCTTCTTCAATCGCCCGGGCGAACCCGGCGTTCTCCGAAAGAAAACCATAACCAGGATGAATCGCCTGAGCGCCGCTGGCTTTCGCGGCGGCAATCAGTTTATCGATTTGCAGGTAGCTGTCGGCGGCCTTGCTGCCACCCAGGTCGACGCGAATGTCGGCTTCGCGACTGTGGCGGGCATTGCGATCGGTGGCGCTGTGCACGGCCACGGTGGTCAGGCCCATGGCCTTGGCGGTGCGCATCACACGGCAGGCGATTTCACCGCGATTGGCCACCAGCAACGTGGTGAGGACAGGGGCGCTCATCGACGCGGCTCCTTGTTATTCGATTCGGCTTGCCAGTTCGGCGCACGTTTTTGCAGGAAGGCCCGCAAACCTTCCTGGCCCTCCGGGCTGACACGGATGCGGGCAATGGCATTTTCGGTGTAGCGCCGCAGCGCCGGGGTGAGGGCGCCGTTGCCGACTTCACGCAGCAGGTCTTTGCTGGCGCGCATCGCGGCCGGGCTGTTGAGCAACAGGTTATCGACCCATTGCTCGACCTGATGATCCAGCGTCTCGGCCGGGTAGCTTTCCGACAGCAAGCCGATTTCCCTCGCCCGTTGCCCGCCGAAGCGTTCCGCGGTCAGGGCGTAACGCCGGGCCGCGCGCTCGCCGATGGCTTGCACCACGAACGGACTGATCACGGCCGGCGCCAGGCCAATGCGCACTTCCGACAGGCAGAATTGCGCTTCATCGGCGCCAATGGCCATGTCGCAGGCGCTGATCAACCCCAGGGCGCCACCAAACGCCGCGCCCTGGACGACCGCCAGCGTGGGGATTTTCAGCTTGGCGAGGTTGTACATCAGCTCCGCCAGTTCCCGGGCGTCGTCGAGGTTGGTGTGGTAGTCGAGCTCGGCCGATTGCTGCATCCAGGCGAGGTCGGCGCCAGCGCTGAAGTGTTTGCCACGCCCGCGGACCAGCAGGAATCGCAGGCTCGGATCGCTGCTGACCTGGTCCAGGGCCAGGATCAGCTCGCGGATCATTTCGGCGTTGAACGCGTTGTTTTTCGACTCGCGGCTGAGCCACAAGGTGGCGACGCCACGGGAGTCGGTGAGCAGTTCGAGGGTGTTGAAGTTATCCATGGGCATTCCCCGTTTACATCCGGAACACGCCGAAGCGGCTCGGTTCGATGGGCGCGTTCAGCGACGCGGACAAGGCCAGGCCCAGCACATCGCGAGTCTGGGCGGGGTCGATGACGCCGTCGTCCCACAGTCGCGCACTGGAATAGTAGGGGTGTCCCTGTTCTTCGTACTGGTCGAGAATCGGTTGCTTGATCTCGGCTTCCTGGGCAGCGCTGAAAGGATGGCCGCTGCGTTCGGCCTGTTCGCGCTTGACCTGCACCAAGACCCCGGCCGCCTGTTCGGCGCCCATCACGCCAATCCGCGCGTTCGGCCACATCCACAGAAAACGTGGATCGTAGGCGCGACCGCACATGCCGTAGTTGCCCGCGCCGAAACTGCCGCCAATGATCACGGTGAATTTCGGCACCTTGGCGCACGCCACAGCGGTCACCAGTTTTGCGCCGTGCTTGGCGATGCCGCCGGCCTCGTACTTCTGCCCGACCATGAACCCGGTGATGTTCTGCAGGAACAGCAAAGGGATGCCGCGCTGACAGGCCAGTTCGATGAAGTGCGCGCCTTTCTGTGCGGCTTCGGCGAACAGGATGCCGTTGTTGGCGAGGATCGCGACGGGGTAGCCGTGCAGATGGGCGAAGCCGCACACCAGCGTCGTCCCGAACAGCGCCTTGAACTCGTCGAACACCGAACCGTCCACCAGCCGCGCGATCACTTCCCGGACATCGAACGGCTGCTTGGCGTCGGCCGGCACCACGCCGTACAGCTCATCGCTGCTGTACAGCGGCGCGATTGGAGCCCGTTGCTGCACCTCTCCGAGCTTGCGCCAGTTGAGGTTGGCGATGCTGCGGCGGGCGATGGCCAGGGCATGTTCATCGCTGTCGGCGTAATGATCGGCCACACCGGAGATCTTGCAATGCACATCGGCACCCCCCAGGTCTTCGGCACTGACCACCTCGCCGGTGGCGGCTTTCACCAGGGGTGGGCCGGCGAGGAAAATCGTGGCTTGCTGGCGGACCATGATCGCTTCGTCGGCCATGGCCGGCACATAGGCGCCACCGGCGGTGCAAGAGCCCATGACCACTGCAATCTGCGGGATGCCCATGGCACTCATGTTGGCCTGGTTGAAGAAGATCCGGCCAAAATGCTCACGGTCCGGGAACACCTCGTCCTGGCGCGGCAGGTTGGCGCCACCGGAGTCCACCAGGTAAATGCAGGGCAGGCGATTCTGCTGGGCGATGGTCTGGGCGCGCAGGTGTTTTTTCACTGTCAGCGGGTAATACGATCCGCCTTTTACGGTGGCGTCGTTGGCGACGATCATGCATTCGATGCCTTCCACGCGGCCGATGCCGGCAATCACCCCGGCGGCTGGAACGTCTTCGCCATACACCTCATAGGCGGCCAATGGGCTGATTTCCAGAAACGGCGCGCCGGGATCCAGCAGACGATTGATCCGCTCACGGGGCAGGAGCTTGCCCCGTGACGTGTGACGTTCTTGTGCCTTTGGACCGCCACCTTGCGCGACTTGCGCGAGCAAGGTGCGCAGGGCCTCGACCTGGTCGAGCATCGCATCGCGATTGGCGATGAACTCCGGCGAACGCGGATTGAGCTGAGTGTGAAAAATCATGGGGGCTACTCCGTAGCAGCTTCGGGTTGCAAGCTACAAGCTGCAAGTAAAGGCAGAAGCGCAATATGCTTGCCGCTTGAAACTTGCCGCTTGCCGCCGACGAAATTCATTTCGTCTCGTTAAACAGTTCGCGGCCGATCAACATCCGACGAATCTCACTGGTGCCCGCGCCGATTTCGTACAGCTTGGCGTCACGCAGCAGACGTCCAGCCGGGAATTCGTTGATGTAGCCGTTGCCGCCCAGAATCTGAATGGCGTCGAGGGCCATTTGCGTGGCGCGTTCGGCGCTGTAGAGAATCACCCCGGCGGCGTCCTTGCGAGTGGTTTCGCCGCGTTCACAAGCCTGGGCCACCGCATACAGGTAGGCGCGGCTGGCGTTGAGCTGGGTGTACATGTCGGCGACCTTGCCCTGGATCAGCTGGAATTCGCCGATGCTCTGGCCGAACTGTTTGCGGTCGTGGATGTAGGGCACGATCAGGTCCATGCAGGCCTGCATGATCCCGGTCGGGCCGCCCGAGAGCACCACGCGTTCGTAGTCCAGGCCGCTCATCAGCACTTTCACACCGCCGTTGAGTACGCCGAGGATGTTTTCTTCCGGCACTTCGACGTCATCGAAAAACAGCTCGCAGGTGTTGGAGCCGCGCATGCCGAGCTTGTCGAATTTGTTGCTGCGGCTGAAACCTTTCCAGTCGCGCTCGACGATGAATGCGGTGATGCCGTGGGCGCCTTTTTCCAGGTCGGTCTTGGCGTAGATCACGTAAGTGTTGGCGTCGGGGCCGTTGGTGATCCAGGTCTTGCTGCCGTTGAGCACGTAACGGTCGCCACGTTTGTCGGCGCGCAGCTTCATTGAAACCACGTCGGAACCGGCATTTGGCTCGCTCATGGCGAGGGCGCCGATGTGTTCGCCGCTGATCAGCTTGGGCAGGTACTTGATTTTCTGTTCATGGTTGCCGTTGCGGTTGATCTGGTTCACGCAGAGGTTGGAGTGGGCGCCGTAGGAGAGGGCGACCGAGGCCGAGCCGCGGCTGATTTCTTCCATCGCCACCACGTGGGCCAAGTAGCCCAGGCCGGCGCCGCCGTATTCTTCCGGCACGGTGATACCCAGCAGGCCCATGTCTCCGAACTTGCGCCACAGGTCGGCGGGAAACAGGTTGTCGATGTCGATCTGAGCGGCGCGGGGGGCGATCTCTTTGGCGACGAAGGATTGAACCTGGTCGCGCAGCATGTCGATGGTTTCGCCGAGGGCAAAGTTCAGGGATGGGTAGCTCATGGGACACCTTTGGCTTTTTTATCGGGTGCGGAGAGCTGAGAAATGGCTCTCACCTTTACGTTAACGTAAGCCTGCGGCGAATGACTGTCAATCGTCCTTTACGTTAACGTCAACTTGGGCGAGAGTAAGGGCGCTTTTGTGCATGAGGTTCACCGATACACCCACTAATAAAGATAAGAGGGGGGCGTCATGGATCAACTCGGTTCGCATTCGCAGCTCAGCTACACCCGTGGTTCCCAGGCCAAGGCCTTGCTGGCCCAGACCATCGGCCAGGCTTTCGACCAGACGGTGGCCCGCTACGCGGAGGGCGAGGCGTTGGTGGTTCGCCATCAAGCGCTGCGTTACACCTGGCAACAACTGGCTGACGCCGTCGACCTGCACGCCCGAGCCTTATTGGCGTTAGGTGTGAAAACCGGCGACCGCCTCGGCGTGTGGGCGCCCAATTGCGCCCAGTGGTGCATCACTCAATTCGCCAGTGCGAAGATCGGTGTCATTCTCGTCAACATCAACCCGGCCTACCGTGCCTCCGAGCTGGAGTACGTACTCCAACAATCCGGATGTCAGTGGCTGGTGTGCGCCGGGGCGTTCAAGACGTCGGATTACCACGCCATGGTGCAGGGGCTGGCGCCAGAGCTGGCGGAGCAATCGATCGGCCACCTGCACAGCGAGCGTCTGCCGGATCTGCGCGGTGTGATCAGCCTCGATCCCCAGCCGCCTTCAGGCTTCCTGCCCTGGTCGCAACTGACAGCCCTTGGCGCAGCGGTGACGCCTGGGCAATTGGCTGAGCACCAGGCCAGCCTGCATTTCGATCAACCGGTCAATATCCAGTACACCTCCGGCACTACCGGCTTCCCCAAAGGCGCGACCCTTAGCCACCGCAACATCCTCAACAACGGCTACATGGTCGGCGAAAGCCTGGGCCTGACCGCCGCCGACCGCCTGGTGATCCCGGTGCCGCTCTACCATTGCTTCGGCATGGTCATGGGCAACCTGGGCTGCATGACCCACGGCAGCACCATGATCTACCCCAACGATGCCTTCGATCCGTTGCTGACCCTGCGCACCGTGGCCGAAGAGAAAGCCACTGCGCTGTACGGCGTGCCCACCATGTTCATCGCCCTGCTGGATCAGCCGCAGCGGGGTGAGTTCGACTTGTCCAGCCTGCGCACCGGGATCATGGCTGGGGCGACGTGCCCGATCGAGGTGATGCGACGGGTCATCAACGAGATGCACATGGCCGAAGTGCAAATAGCCTACGGCATGACGGAAACCAGTCCGGTGTCATTGCAGACCGGCCCTTCAGATGAGCTGGAATTGCGCGTGACCACCGTCGGTCGCACCCAGCCGCAATTGGAAAGCAAGATTATCAACGAAGCGGGGGAGGTCGTCCCTCGGGGCACCATCGGCGAGTTGTGTACCCGTGGCTACAGCGTGATGCTCGGCTATTGGAACAACCCCAAGGGCACCGCCGATGCGGTCGACCAGGAGCACTGGATGCACACCGGTGACCTGGCGACCATGGACGAGCAGGGTTATGTCTGCATTGTCGGTCGCAACAAGGACATGATCATCCGCGGCGGTGAGAATGTTTACCCCCGTGAGCTGGAAGAGTTCTTCTTCACCCACCCGGCGGTGGCGGATGTGCAGGTGATCGGCATCCCATGCTCGCGTTACGGCGAGGAAATCGTCGCCTGGATCAAATTCCATCCCGGCCACAGCGCCACGGAGCAGGAGCTACAGGACTGGTGCAAAGAACGCATTGCCCACTTCAAAACGCCACGACATTTCAAGTTCGTCGAAGAATTCCCAATGACCGTGACCGGCAAGATCCAGAAATTCCGCATGCGTGAAATCAGCGTCGAAGAACTGCGCGATAAGCAACGCTAGCCACAATACTGTGGGAGCGAGCTTGCTCGCGATGGCGGTGGGATAGTTGACAGATAGGTTGGCTGTGTCGCCGTCATCGCGAGCAAGCACGCTCCCACAGGGGAAAATGTGAAATCCGGAAAGCACAAAGGGGAGCCGAAGCTCCCCTTTAATTTTGTCGTCGCGTGCTCTTTTTTTATTATTGAGGGGCGGCCTGTTGTTGTTTTTGGTAGCCGTGACCCGTACCGCTGTTTTTGGCGATCCCCATCCGGGATCAAGAGCAAACGTATTTTTTTGAGCGCTGATCTGCTTTTTCGCCTGGCGATCCAACCGATTCGGGAGCTACCTGAAGGTAGTTTTATTGTTCTCTGCCCGGTTGCGGGTTGCTCCTGAAAGCACCCTGAAAAGCACATCCTCTCCAAAAAAATCTGTTAGCTGCGTCTCTGCCGTGTTGTTTTTGTTATGTCAGAGTCGTTTCGTCTTGTTTTTATTGGGTTTGCTGCATTTTTTATTCTTGTTATGTCAGAGATATAGCAGGTGGCGTGCCAACTTTAAAAAATGCATATAAATCAATGAGTTAATTTTTTTATCTGAAAAACCTGACAGAGCAAACCTGACAAATTGTTTCCGTGTTACTCGTTTCGCTTCCGTTACAAAGGCGCGCGGTAACACCTCACTGTGCGGCGCGTGCCTTGGCGACCCGCGAACCGGTCGGGCGACCGAGCACATCACAGATCTGCCGCCCCGCAGCGATCAGCGCGTCCAGGTCGACGCCGGTTTCAATGCCCAGGCCATTGAGCAGGTACAGCACATCTTCGGTGGCAACGTTACCGCTGGCGCCCTTGGCATAGGGGCAGCCGCCAAGGCCGGCGATGGAACTGTCGAACACGGCGATGCCTTCCAGCAGGCTGGCGTAGACGTTGGCCATGGCCTGACCGTAGGTGTCGTGGAAGTGTCCGGCGAGCTTGTCGCGAGGCACCTCAGCCGAAACCACTTCGAACATCTTGCGCGTGGCGCCGGCGGTGCCCGTGCCGATGGTGTCGCCCAGGGACACTTCGTAACAGCCCATCGCATACAGCTCCCGCGCGACCCAGGCGACCTGCTCGGGCTTGACCGCACCTTCGTACGGGCAGCCGAGCACGCAGGACACGTAACCGCGCACGCTGACATCGTGCTGCTTCGCGGCCTCCATGATCGGTGCGAAGCGCTCCAGGCTTTCCTTGATGGAACAGTTGATGTTGCGCTGGGAGAAAGCTTCGGACGCAGCGGCGAACACCGCGACTTCTTTCACACCGGCCGCCAACGCGTCTTCAAAACCGCGCAGGTTCGGTGCCAGGGCACCGTAGGTGACGCCGGGCTTGCGCTGGATCTGCGCGAACACCTCGGCGGAACCGGCCATTTGCGGCACCCATTTGGGCGAGACAAAACTGCCGACCTCGATGTAGCCCAGGCCGGCGGCACTCAGGGCATCCACCAGGCGCACTTTGTCGGCGACGCTGATGGGTTGAGCTTCATTCTGCAGCCCGTCGCGGGGGCCAACTTCAATCAAGCGTACAAAGGAGGGGAGGGACATGGGGGTTGACCTGTAGTGAGTTGCCAATATGTCGAGCGCAATGATGAACCCATTGTGGCAGCGAGCTTGCTCGCGGTAGCGGTGGATCAGCTTGCAATGATGTTGAATGTGCCGCCATCGCGAGCAAGCTCGCTCCCACAGGGAGAGTGTTACTGGACGATTTCCTCGCCCTCGATCGTCTGCTCCAATGCCTGGATACAGCGTTCTTCGGCGGTGTCGAGTTCCAGCTTCATTTGTTCGATGTCCAGCAATTGCTGTTCGAGTTGTTCCCGACGCTCGGCGATTTTCGCCAGCATGCTGTGCAGCTGTTTCTGATTGCCGCTGGTGGGGTCGTAGAGTTCGATCAGTTCTCGGCATTCGGCCAGGGAGAAGCCAATGCGCTTGCCCCGCAGGATCAGCTTCAGGCTGACCTTGTCCCGCGGCGAGTAAATGCGTTCCTGGCCTCGTCGTTCGGGGCTCAACAGGCCTTGCTCTTCATAGAAGCGAATGGCCCGGGTGGTGATGTCCAGTTCGCGGGCGAGGTCGGAGATGCTGTAGGTCTGGCTGCTCATGGAAGCGCTCGAAACGAAAGGGGCTGGCGCTAAAGCTAATGGCAGGTTGACGTTCGCGTCAAGCATGGGGGCCGACACTGCATGGAAGGCATGAACCTGTGGGAGCGAGCTTGCTCGCGATGGCGTCGGATCAGTCGCCATTGATATTGGCCGGTCTATCGCTATCGCGAGCAAGCTCGCTCCCACAAGTTCGATCCTTTAGACCTTATCCAGCTTTTTCTCATGAGCCGTCACCTGCTGGCACAGCTCGATCATCTGCTCGCGCATCCAGCGGTTGGCCGGGTCCTGGTCGGTGCTTTCGTGCCAGTACAAGTGGGTTTCAACCGGCGGCACGTCGTTGACCGGTAGCAGGAAGGCATGCAAATCGTGGCGACGGGCAAAGCGTTCGGGGACGGTCATGACCATGTCGGTCTGCTGCAGCACCTGGGAGGCCATCAGGTAATGCTGGGAACGCAGGGCGATCTTGCGCTGGATGCCCATCTTGCCCAACGCCAGGTCGACATAACCCAGCCCGTTGCGACGGCTGGAAATATGCACGTGGGTCTGGGCCAGGTAATCGTCGAGGCTGATCTTTTCCTTGCCCGCCAGCGGATGGCCCTTGCGCATGGCGCACACGTAACGGTCTTCCATCAGCTTGACGTGGCGTACCTGTGGGTCGGTGTTGAGCGGCGCGTCCACGGCAAAGTCGAGGCGGCCGGCGGCCAGTTCCTTGGTGGTTTCGCGACGTTTGGACAGGAAGCTCTCGATCGCCACGGTCGGCGCCAGGCGGCGCAAGCGCTGGAACAGCAGCGGCAGGATCACGCCTTCGGTGAGGTCGGTCATGCTGATGCGGTAGGTCTTGACCGCCTGCAGCGGGTTGAAAATCCGGCTCTCTTGCACCGACACCCGCAGCAGCGACAGGGCGTTGCGCACCGGGCCGATGATGTTCTGGGCCATGGGCGTGGGCACCATGCCTTGGGCAGTGCGCACGAACAGCGGGTCGTTGAACGTTTCCCGAAGACGGGCCAGGGCATTGGACACGGCCGGTTGCGTGATGCCGACGATCTGCCCGGCGCGGGTCAGGTTGGCTTCGGTGTAGATCGCATCGAAGACAATGAAAAGGTTGAGATCGACCTTGCTCAGATTCATGGCGCTGCACTCTTATTCTTGGACGTGTTGTGAGGTGCCGGATGGCGATGCGAATCAGTGAAACATATATCGGTGATGAATGTTAATACACGCCGAGAATAGGTTAGGTAAATTTTCGTAGCTGAACTAGCATCGATTTCATGACCTAAAACAACCTCTGCCAAGAAGGTGCTGCTCATGGATTTTGCCTATTCTCCCAAGGTTCAGGACCTGCGTGAACGCGTCACGGCGTTCATGGATGCCTACGTCTATCCGGCCGAAGCGGTGTTCGAGCGGCAAGTGGCCGAAGGCGATCGCTGGCAGCCCACGGCCATCATGGAAGAGCTCAAGGCCAAGGCCAAGGCCGAGGGCCTGTGGAATTTGTTTCTGCCTGAGTCTGAGCTGGGGGCCGGCCTGACCAACCTGGAATACGCGCCGCTGGCAGAGATCATGGGCCGTTCGCTGCTGGGACCGGAACCCTTCAACTGCTCGGCGCCAGACACCGGCAACATGGAAGTGCTGGTGCGCTACGCCAATGAAGAACAAAAGCAACGCTGGCTCGAGCCGCTGTTGCGCGGCGAGATCCGCTCGGCCTTCGCCATGACCGAGCCGGACGTCGCCTCTTCGGACGCCACCAACATGGCCGCCCGTGCCGAGCGTGACGGTGACGAGTGGGTGATCAACGGCAAGAAGTGGTGGACCTCCGGGGCCTGCGACCCGCGCTGCAAGATCCTGATCTTCATGGGCCTGAGCAACCCCGATGCGCCACGCCATGCCCAGCATTCGATGATCCTGGTGCCGGTGGACACGCCCGGGGTAAAAATCGTCCGGCCGCTGCCGGTGTTCGGCTACGACGATGCGCCCCACGGCCATGCCGAAGTGCTGTTCGATAACGTGCGGGTGCCGTACGAAAATGTCCTGTTGGGTGAAGGACGAGGGTTCGAAATTGCCCAGGGTCGCCTCGGCCCAGGTCGGATTCACCACTGCATGCGTTCCATTGGCATGGCGGAGCGCGCACTGGAATTGATGTGCAAGCGTGCCATCAGTCGCACCGCGTTCGGCCAGCCACTGGCGCGCCTGGGCGGTAACGTCGACAAGATTGCCGACTCGCGGATGGAAATCGACATGGCCCGCCTGCTGACGTTGAAGGCGGCGTACATGATGGACACCGTCGGCAATAAAGTGGCCAAGAGCGAAATCGCCCAGATCAAGGTCGTTGCGCCGAACGTGGCCCTGAAGGTCATCGACCGGGCGATCCAGATCCACGGCGGGGCCGGGGTTTCCAACGATTTCCCGCTGGCCTACATGTACGCCATGCAACGCACCCTGCGCCTGGCCGACGGCCCGGATGAAGTCCACCGCGCCGCCATCGGCAAGTTCGAGATTGGCAAGTACGTACCCAAGGAGATGTTGCGTAGCGGGCGCTGAAGGCCTGTTTTACCTTGGCAACGCCATCGCGCTCACCGCAACCCCCCTGTGGGAGCGAGCTTGCTCGCGATGGCGTTGGTACATCCAACACTCATGCAAGCTGAACCACCGCTATCGCGAGCAAGCTCGCTCCCACAGGGAACGGGGTATGTGCCCGAGATATTTGTCGCACCGCAAACCCACTGTGGGAGCGAGCTTGCTCGCGATGGCGGCCTCCAGGACAGTGAGCCTTCTTACTCCTTGACGCTCATGTACTCCTCGGCCCAACGGATGTAGTCCTCGGGTTGGGTGTAGGTGTGGGTCAGTTCGGTGGCGCTGAGGTCCGACGCCTGGGTGAAGATCTGCCGCTGTTCCCGCAGGCTGTCGTAAGTGGCCTTGATCGCGGCGAAATAGGCGCCGTGGCCGTCGATGGTGACTCGTACGCCCAGTTCGGCCAGGCGTTTGTCGTCGCGCAACTTCGGGTTGCCATAGGTGACGAGCATCAACGGCAGCGTCAGGTTTTCGCTGATTTTTTCCAGATGCTCGAAGTCTTGAACCCCCACCATGCAAATCCCATCGGCACCGGCACGTTCATATTGCTGGGTGCGGCTGATGATCTCCTGGACCGGCAAAATCCCGGCGTTGGTCCGGGCAATGATCGCCATTTCCGGATCGACTCGGGCTTCCAGCGCCGCGCGAATCTTGCCGACGCCTTCGGCTACGCCAATCAGGTCGGTGGATTTGCGGCCAAACTGGGCCGGCAATAAGGTGTCCTCGATAGTCAGCGCCGCCACGCCAGCGCGTTCCAGTTCGATGATGGTGCGCATCACGTTCAGGGCGTTGCCATAGCCGTGGTCGGCGTCGGCAATCACCGGCAGTTGGGCCACACGGCCGATGCGGGTGGCCTGTTCGGCGAATTCACTGAGGGTAATGAGGGCAAAGTCCGGGGCGCCCAATACTTGCAACGACGCGACCGAGCCACCCAGGATACCCACTTCAAAACCCAGGTCGGCGGCGATGCGCGCCGACATCGGGTCGAACACCGACGCGGTGTGATAGCAGGTGTTGGAAGCCAGCAGTTGGCGAAAGTCACGACGTAAATCTTGATGAGAAAGCCTGGGCATAAGAGTTCCACCAATGGAATGGAAAGGCTTGAGCAAAAGTGTCAACGCCGAAGGAATGGAAAGCTATCACGTGGGACGGCCAGGGATGATGACGAATTTACAGGGACAGACTGGCCGAAGTCGATCCCGCGAGACGTGGATGCAGCAACAAGCGAGGCTTATGCGGCCGCCGCCTGCTGCCCTTGCTTGAGCAACGCCACGGCGCGCACCGTGTCGCCCGGTTGTACTTGCAGGCGTTTGGCGGTGAGCCGGTCGACGAGCAGGCTGTGACCGTGCAGGCGTGCCCGGGCGCTGGTCACGCGGCAGTTCTCCAGGCGGCGATTATGGATCAACCAGACCGGTGCCTGTTCGTCCGGCGTGCCGATGGCCAGGGTCAGCGATTGGCTGTCGCGCACAGTGCGGATCTTCGAAACCGGCGCCTCGATCACCGGGCCGGCGTCGAAAATGTCGATATAGCCCCTATGGGAAAAACCCTCGGCGCCGAGAATCTTCATGGCCGGCTCGGTGTTCGGGTGAGCCTTGCCGATCACTGCCTGGGCCTGTTCAGTGAGTAGGCAGGTGTACAGCGGCTGGCGCGGCATCAACTCGGCAATGAATGATTTGTTGCCCATGCCGGATAACTGATCGGCGTAGCTGAAATCCTTCTTGAAAAAGTGCCGTCCCAGGCTGTCCCAGAACGGCGAACAGCCTTGTTCATCGGCATGGCCGCGTAATTCGGCAATCAGTTTTTCACCAAACAATTGGGAAAACTCAGCGACAAACAGCAGGCGCGCCAGGGACAACAGCCGCCCATTGTGGCCGTGACGCTGCTCGGGATGCAGGAACAAGGAGCAGACTTCCGATTGCCCGGTCATTTCATTATTGAGAAACAGCGTCGGGATCTGCCGCTGGATACCCAGTTCAGGTGCCGAGCTGACAGTGACCCCGACCCGGTAGTTGTACCAGGGCTCGCGCAGCCCGACCGCGCCGGTCAGGGCGCTGATGCCCACCACTTGCCGGTCATCGTCCTCGAGCACGAACAGGTAATCGGCATCGGCACGTTCGACTTGCCCGGCAAAGGTGCGTTGGGCCCAGCGCACGCGATGGGCCAGGCGCTCTTCGTTGGCCGGCAGGCTGGTAAAACCGGGGCCCGCGCAGCGGGCGAGGTCCAGTAACGCGGGCAGGTCGGTGATGGCGACCGGGCGGACAATCATGAGGCAGCTCCTTCATCGTGTCGGTCGAAGCGTCGATGCACGGCACGAGATCGAATGATATTCATAAGGCAACCACCCGGACCCGCTCGCCATCCGTGATGCCCAGGGCTGCCAGCATGTCTGGTGACAGCGCCACGGCGCCCTCGGCGTCGAGATCCAGTTCGGCCACGATGGCCCGGTAGTTCAGGAGGCTGTCGTTGCTCACCAGATAACGCCCTCGGGCGTCGATCTGCGCGCTTTGCCGGGCCACCGCGACACGGCTTTGGGTGATGGAGCGGATGTTCGCGATACGGGCGTGCAGCGTCGGCCCGCCGTCGAAGATGTCCACGTAGCTGTTGGTTTCAAAACCCTCGCGCTCCAGGATGTCGAAGGCTTCCTGGCCGTCGGGATGCACCCGGCCGATGCAGGCCTGGGCCGCCGCAGGGAGCATGGGCACGTAGATCGGGTATTGCGGCATCAGTTCGGCGAGGAAGGTACGGCTTTGCAGGCCACACAACCGCTCAGCTTCGACGTAGGGCAGGTCGAAGAAATGCTGGCCGATGGCGTCCCAGAAGGGCGACTGGCCATCCTCGCTGCTGAAACCGACGATTTCAGTGATCACCGATTCGGCAAAGCGATGGGGGTGAGCGGCGATAAACATCAACCGGGCCCGGGACAGCAACTCCGACGCTGGCGTGCGCACCCGCTCGGCGTCGATGTGAAAACCGCGCAGCAACGTCTGGCCGTTGAGGTCCTGGCACAGCGACAGCGCCGGCACGCCATGGTGGATGTTCAATTCCCGGGACTCGCTGGAGAACGGCCGGTTGCGCAAACTGTAGAACGGTTCATTGCAACCGGTGCTGGCGAGAATCTCCGAGCAGCCCGTCAGGCGTCCGGATACCAGGTCCTGCAAGACGAAAAAATAGTTCTCCCCGCCAGGGCTTCGTACATCGGACTCGAACGAGTCGCACGAATCGAGGATTTTCTCCCGCAGGCGCTCGGTATCGTCTGGAAGCGAGGTAACGCCCACCAGGCTGTCACGGGCCAGTTGCTGCAGTTGCGGCAGATCGGTTAATTGCACTGGACGTAAAGCCAGCATGGATTGCACTCCTGTTCCAGGGCCCGGTGACAGGCACCGGGCTTGACGATCACTGTCGATGTCCACGCGTAACAACCACGACGGGTCGAGCCTTTCGACCGCCGGACCTCAAGGAGCGGCCGGATCCGGCAGCGCCGTGGGGTTGCCGAACTTATTCAGCACACACAGATAGACCACGCCCGCGGCAATCCAGATCAGGCCGAGTTTCTGCGCATCCACGCCCATGTTGTACATGATGGCCGCGACGATCACGAAGCCGACCAGCGGGCAGAGCAGATGGCGAATCACCTGGCCGGACCGCTGGCGGCGCCAGTAATGGTTGATCACCGTGATGTGCAGCAGCATGAAGCCGCTCAGGGCGCCGAAGTTGACCAGGGAGGTCAGGGTGTCCACGGCGTTGATGAACAGGTAGCAGATCAGCAGCGACAGCACCGCGACCAGGTAGATGCTCAGGTACGGGGTGTTGTGTTTCGGATGGACCTTGGCCAGCACTTTGGGCAACTTGCCGTCCCGGGCCATGCCGAACAACAGGCGCGACACCGCCGCTTGCGAGGTGATTGCCACCGCGACGCCCCAGGCCAGCGCCGTGGCGACCGCGGTCAAGGTTGCCAGCCAACTGCCGGCCGCCAGTTCGGCGATCTCATAGAACGCGGTGTCGGCGGACTTGAAGCCCATGCCGGCCGCCAGGTCAGTGGCGATCCAGGTCTGCACCACGAAAATCGCGCCCATCACCAGCAAGGTCACCAGCGCTGCCTTGCCCACGCTGCGGCCCGGGTCGCCCTTGATCTCTTCGGCCAAGGTGGAGATGGCATCGAACCCCAGAAACGACAATACCGCGATGGATACGGCTTGCATCAGCAACGCGAAGTCGAAGTGTTCCGGGCTGTACAGCGGCGCCAGGGTCAGCTGGCCGTTACCGGCGCCACCGTGTAGGGCATTCCAGGCGTAGAACAGGAAGATCCCCAGCACCACCAACTGCGCCAGCAGAAAAATGATGTTCATCCGCGCGGTGAAGGTGATGCCCCGCAGGTTGACGAAGGTCGCGCTCACCAGGAACGCCAGGATGAAACCGACCTTGGGAATGTCCGGGTAGAGGTGGTTCAACGCCATGGCGGCGTAGACATACAGCAGCGGCGGGATCAGCAGATAATCCAGCAACATCAGCCAACCGGCGATGAAGCCGACGTGTGGGTTGAGTCCCCGTTGTGCGTAGGAATAGACGGAACCGGCCACTGGAAAGGCCCGGGCCATGCTGCCGTAGCTCAACGCGGTGAACAGCATCGCCACCATGCCGATGATGTACGCCAGGGGCACCATTCCCGGCGCCTCGGCGTTCACGTAGCCATACACGCCAAACGGTGCGATGGGGATCATGAAAATCATCCCGTACACCACCAGGTCTGTCAGCGACAGGCTGCGTTTCAATTCCTGTTTGTAGCCAAATGCCTCGATACTCATAAGCCGTTCTCCTTCTCAGCTGTGTGTGGATGTGTCCTTGCTCGCTGCCGCTGCTTTTCTACAACAATGGAGCCAGGTAAGCGCTCCAGGTCCGCACCGACTCGGGGCTGCGCAGCAGGTCGTTGCGCACTTCGATCAACACCGAGTCCAGGCCGCGGGCGTCGCCGTGTACCGGGACGGTCATGTCGGTCAAGGGGTTGATCTTGTAGGGCTGGTTGCCCGCCACGCGCAGCGAGTGCCGGCTCAGCCCATCGACGATGCGCTGGGCATAATCCTTTGCCTCGCCGAACAGCACGCCGGCTTCCAGCGCGCGCGGCTGGCCATAGAACACCGGGGTGAAGCTGTGGATGCCCACCACCCGCACCGGTCGGTTGGCGGCCAGGCGCTGGTCGATCAACGCGCGCAAGCGGTCATGGAAGGGATGGAACAGGCACTGGCGGCGATATTCGCGCGTGGCCTCGTCCAGGGACTGGTTGCCCGGGACCTGGTAGATCTCACTCTGGGGCGGAATGCTGTCCGGTACGTGCAGCGGACGGTTCAGGTCGATCAACAGCCGTGAATAATTGGCCGACAGCAAGGTCGCGCCGAGGGTTTCGGACAGGCGTTCGGCCAGGGCCAGGGCACCGATGTCCCAGGCGATGTGTTCCTGGGAGGCGGTTTCATCCAGGCCCAGAGCGTTCAGCGCAGCGGGAATGAAGCGGCTGGCGTGCTCGCACACCAGCACCAACGGATGCTCGGCCTCTTCCCGGATCAGTCGGTAGGCCGGCCCGGTGTAGAGGCCCGACTCAGCACATTCAATAGATTCGTGCATAGTGCTCACAACGCTCGGCAGGTGACAGCGCCTGGGTCAAGGCCAGCTCCTGGGCCTTCAAGGCGAAGTAGGTTTCGACCAGGGGGCCGGGCAGGGCCTCGAGCAGCGCCCCGCTGTGGCGCAGGCAATCCAGTGCCTGGGCCAGGGTCGTCGGCAGGGCGATAATGCCACGGGCGCGACGTTGTTCTTCATTCAATTCATCGGGTATTTCATCGGTCACGGCGTTCAGCACCAGCCGCTGCTCGATGCCCAGGCGCCCGGCGATCAACAGCGCGGCCATCGCCAGGTGCGGCGAAGCGGTGGCGTCCATGGCACGGAATTCCAGGTTGTACTGGTTCGCCAGCGGTTTGCCGCCCAGGCTCACGGTCGGGCAGATGCGCAACGCCGCTTCGCGGTTGCGCTGTCCCAGGCAAGCATAGGACGCGCTCCAGTGATGGGGTTGCAGGCGCTCGTAGGACACTGGCGTCGGAGCGGTCAGCGCACACAGCGCTGGCAGATAATGCAGCACACCGGCGGCCCAGTGCTGGCCGAGGCTGGACAAGCCGTTGCTGCTGGCGGCGTCATGGAGCACGGGATCACCGCTCAAGTCTTGCAGGCTCAAGTGCAGATGCACACCGTTGCACACGGCATTTTCCGAAGTCTTGGGCGCGAAACTGAGCGCCAGGCCCATTTGCCGGGCGATCTCGCGGGTGATCTCCCGTACGTTCACGGCGCGATCGGCGGCGGCTACGCCCAGGGTGGGGCGGCAGGTAATCTCGTACTGCTGCTTGCCGTATTCGGGCAGGAACATTTCCGGTTCGACGCCACCGGCGCGCAATGCGCTGAGCAGCCATCCGGCGAACCCGGCCTGCTGGCGCTGGGCCTGGAGGCTGAAGGCCAGGCGATCGGGTTGGGGAGGCGTGGCGCTGAGGTTGAATTCGTGCTCGAACGCGGCGAACACCTGCAAGTCCAGCTCAGCCCGATAACGCTCCACTTCATCGTGCAGCAGGGTGCGCGGGCAGGTGCTCCAGGGCCGGCCGTCGGTCTCGCGTATGTCGCAATGGATGAAATCCAGGGCAGGGGCCTGGGCGTCGGGGCCATTGTTGACGGTGACGCGGCTGGACAGGTCCGGGATCAACCGCAGATCGCCATAAGCGCCCCAGGGGTTGGCCGAGGCGATGATGTCTTGGGGCGTCAGCGCGCTGTTGGCCGGCACCCAGCCGCAACCGGCGGTGACGTAGTGGGGCAGTTCATCGCTGGGGAACGAGCGCCCGCGGGTCACGCCGATCAGGTCGGTGCTCACCAGCGTCGTGACCGGCAACGGTGCCAGGGGTATTGCAGCATCGAGGCGGTTCACGGCTGCATCTCCTGCAAGCGCCCGAGTACGGTGTCGGTATCGGTGATCCAGCAATAGCCCTTGATCGCGTTCAGGCACGCCAGATGCCGTTGTTCGGTGTAAGTGGCGCAGGCATCTTCCACCAGCGTGACCAGGTAGCCGCGGTCGGCTGCATCGCGTACGGCCATGTCGACGCATTGGTCGGTGACAATGCCGGCGACGATCAAGTGGCGGGTCTGCAGGTTGCGCAGCACGTAGTCGATATTGGTGGAGTTGAAAACGCCCGAGGACGTCTTGGGCAGCACGATTTCATTTTCCAGCGGCGTCAGCTCGGCAATGATCTGCGCCTCGGGGCTGCCCTTGGGCAGGTGCATGTCCGACAGCTTGTGATCCAGGGAGCGATCACGGCCATCGGCGGTGAGGCTTTCGATGTGGGTGTGCAACACGTTGTGCCGCGCCGCGCGCATCGCGTTGAGCAAACGCTGTTGGTTGGGAATCACTTGTTGGCGGGCCCGACGAATGAAATACGCGGCCTCGGGCGCATCCAGGTGGGCATCGAACTGCGCTTCCAGCCAGGCCCGTTGCATGTCCACCAACAGCAATGCCGTGTGGTCGTGAACGAAGGGTAAATCCCGTGGCGAGCGATGGGGGAGCGAGAACATCCTTATTTTTCCTCCAACAAGTGCGTGTTGAATTCCGTGCGCAAGGCATCGATACCTTCCAGGCGTTCGGCCAGGTCAGGGCAATGCAAGGTCATGCAGGCGATCAGCGCCTCGACCTGGGCCAGCGCCGGTACCAGGCTGTCGAAGGCCGAGACCGACTCCACCGGCGCGCTGATGATCAGGTCGGCCAGTTCGCGCAAGGGAGAAGCGTAGACGTCGCTGAACAGCACGACCCGGGCGTGGCGTTCCTTGGCCGCGCTGGCTACACGCTGGGCCTGGGCCTGGTAGCGACGATAATCGAAGATCAACACCACGTCCTGGCGCTGCACGTCGAACAGCCGGTCAGGCAACTGGGCGTTGTCTTCCAGGGCAAAACAGCCGGCGCGCAGCAGGCGCAAGTGGTTGAGCAGGTAGTGGGCAAGAAAGCTGCTGAAGCGTCCACCGAAGCAATGTACCTGGTGCCGGCTGTCGAGCAGCCACTGGACGAGAATGCGCACGTCTTCGGGCTGGGTCAGGGCCTGGGTGTTGATGAGGGCGCGTTGGCTGGCCGCCAGGTACTGGCTCCAGGTATCGCCTTGCGGCAATTTGGCCCGTGGTTGCAACAGCGTGCGAGGGGAGCGCAGGCGATGGTCCATGTCACTGAGCAGCGCATCCTGGAATTCGGCATAACCGCCAAACCCGAGTTTTTTCACCAGCCGCACGATGGTCGGGTCGCTGACGCCGGCATGGTCCGACAGGCGCGACATCGGGCCGAGGCCGTTGCGTGGATAGTGATCGAGCAGGGCTCGTACGACCTTGCGTTCCGACGGCGTCAAAACGAGGCCGGGATCGGTGATCAGGTCTCTGAGGGGCGGCATCCGTGCTCCTTGCTGGGATGGTGTGTTGGATTTCTTTCATTACTCCTGAAAATAGTATTTATGTAGCTGGTACTACATGTCCAGTGGTTTTTTCGTTCCGTTTAAAATGCTCGAAGATGGTGCGAAACCCCTGTAGGACTTGGAGTTGGTTGCCGGGAGGGGATATGTCAGTCGGTGCTTCAGTTTGTGTCAGATATAACGCCTTTTTGTCTAAATTATTTGATTTCATATAAGGTGCTGTACAAGAAAAAGCCTGAGTATCCGCCCACTGATTGCGTGAGTACGCCGCGTGCAAGCCACCCGCCTGACCCTGATCTGTCACGCCCGCACCGTCGCCCAGAAGCGGGCGCGCTTTGCCCTGGAAGAACCGCTGGAGGCCGACTGGTTGGCACAGCGCCCGGAGGCTGGCCAGGGCTATCGAAATGTCCGGCGGGTGCTCTGTGGGCCCGAGCTGCGTACTCGCCAGACGGCCGCGTTGTTCGGCGATGAGCCCCAAGTGGTCCAGGCCTTGGCCGATTGCGATTTGGGGCGCTGGCGCGGTTTGTCCATCGATGACCTGCTCAAGACCGAGCCGCAACAACTGCAAGCCTGGCTCGACGATCCCGAGGCCGTTCCCCATGGTGGCGAATCCGTAGCCCGGTTGTGTCGCCGCGTCGGGGACTGGCTGGCAAGCCTGGAAGACCGACCGGGACATTGGCTGGCCGTCACCCATCCGTTCGTGATCCGCGCGGCCCTGGTGAATGTATTGCACTGCCCGGCAGCCACGTTCAACCGAATCGACATCGAACCGCTGTCCGCCATCGAGTTGCGTTTCAACGGCGTGTGGCGATTGCGTGCCCAGGGGCCTGGCCAGGAGTCAGTGGAATGAAAAAGTTATCAGTCATCGGCATCGGCGCCGGCGATCCGGACTACCTGACGATGCAGGCGGTGAAAGCCTTGAATCGGGTGGACGTGTTTTTCCTCATGGACAAAGGGCCGGCCAAGCACAAGCTGCTGGATCTGCGGCGGGAAATCTGCCAGCGCTACATTGTTGATCGTACGTACCGCTTCGTCGAAGCCTACAGCCCTGAGCGTGAACGCGGCGACTTGGACTACACCGTCAGTGTCGAAGCGCTGAACCGTGCGAAGCAGGCCACCTTCGAGCGGCTGATCGATGAAGAATTGTCCGACGGGCAGTGCGGTGGTTTTCTGGTGTGGGGTGATCCGGCGTTGTACGACAGCACCGTGCGCATCCTGCAGACGATTCTCGACGCCGGTCGCTGCGTCTTTGAATTCGAGGTGATCCCCGGCATCACCAGCGTCCAGGCCCTTGCGGCCCGTCACAAAGTACCGTTGAACGGCATTGGCGGGTCGCTGGAAATCACCACCGGACGCCGGTTGGCGACAGGGCAGGTGAGCGACGCGGCGAACGTGGTGGTGATGCTCGATGCCGAGGATGCGTATCGCCAGGTGAGCGATCCTGAGACGCATATTTACTGGGGCGCCTATGTGGGGACGCCGGATGAGATCCTCATCGCCGGCCGGCTGGGGGACGTGGCCGATGACATTGAACGCACCCGCCAGGCTGCGCGGCAGGCGCATGGGTGGATCATGGATACCTATCTACTGCGCAGACCCCAATGAAGCCGACACTCCACCTGTGGCGAGGGGATTTATCCCCTCTGGGGCGCGAAGCGGCCCCAATAACCCCGACAAAACTTGCCTGACAAACTGAGAGGGCTGCTTCGCAGCCCAACGGGGATAAATCCCCTCGCCACAACAGTGTTCGACAGTCCCATTGACTGGGCTGACTTCACCCCCGCCCAAACCGCTCCCGATACACCGACGGCGCCAACCCCACCACACTGCGAAACGCCACGCGAAAGCTTTCCACCGAGCGGTAGCCGCACAACTGCGCGATGTTGTCGGTGTTGTCCGTGGTGCTTTCCAGCAACTCGCGGGCTCGGGCCAGGCGTTCATGTTGCAGCCAGGCCTTGGGTGACACGCCGCAGGCTTGGGTGAAGTGGCGCAAGAAGGTCCGTTCGCTCATGGCCGCCTGGCTGGCCAGTTCGCGCACGCCGAGGGGGTGATGCAGGCGTTCGCGGGCCCATTGCATGACGCTCGACAGGTCGCTGCGTGGCGTGCGGCTGACCGGTGATGGAATGAACTGCGCCTGCCCGCCCGTGCGTTGCGGTGACATCACCAGTCGGCGCGCCACGGTGTTAGCGACCTGGACCCCAAAGTCCCGCGCCACCAGATGCAGGCAGGCATCGATGCCAGCGGCGCTGCCCGCCGAGGTGATGACCTGTCCTGAATCCACGTACAGCACATCCGGGTCCACCCGCACGGCGGGAAAGCTTTCAGCCAGTTCGTCGGTGTAGCGCCAGTGGGTAGTGGCGCCCAGCCCATCGAGCAGCCCGGCGGCGGCCAGTACGAAGGCCCCGGAGCAGATCGAGAGCAGACGCGTGCCGCGGGCGTGGGCCCTGCGCAATGCGCCGAGCAAGGCTTCGGAAGGTGGTTCGCTGCGGCTGCGCCAACCGGGTATGACAATGGTTCGCGCCGTTTCCAGCAGTTCCATGCCGCCATCGGCCAATACCTGGAAACCGCCCATGGCGCGCATGGGGCCGTCATCGACCGCGACGATTCGATGCTGGTACCAGGGGAACGTGAATTCGGGTCGCTCCAAGCCGAAGATCTCGACGGCAACGCCGAATTCAAACGTGCACAAGCCGTCGTAGGCAAGAATCGCGACCAGACCGGGGTTAGGCTGCATTTGGCGGAAAATTCCCACAGAGTGTCTTGTACGCCACTGTAGCGGTAAGCCTCAGGCGGATAAAGTCTTCTTACGCCCTCATCCTCCCTGGAGTACCCGCCGATGACCAGCCTGGTTCGTGAAGTGCCTGCCGCCCCGTCCGAGATCGCCCTGCAGCATTTCAGCAGTCGCCTGGCGTTCGAAACCGATTGTTCCGACGTTCACGCCAGCCAACAGGCCGGTGATGTCGATTTTGTGCTGGTGGATGTGCGTGGGCCCCTGGCTTACGAACGCGGGCACGTGCCCGGGGCGATCAACCTGCCAAGTCGGACGCTCACTGCCGAGGCTTTGGCTGCCTACCCCAAGACCACTCTGTTCGTGGTGTATTGCGCCGGTCCGCATTGCAATGGCGCGAACAAGGCGGCGGTGCGTCTGGCGACCTTGGGGTATCCGGTGAAGGAGATGATTGGCGGGGTTATGGGGTGGCTCGATGAGGGCTTTCGTCTGAACGGTTTGGTGGAGCGTGTGGCGGATCAGGCTATCCGTTGTGACTGCTGACTTTTTCCCGAGATGGGACGACAGGGTTTTATAGTTCGTGTGTATATCCGTTGCTGCGGTAACGGCTACTTAGGGTTCCGCCCTGACGGCGGGTCACTTTCGAAAATCCGGAAGCCGGCCCAGGCGAAAGTAACCAAAGCGCTTTAGCCCCACCACTCGGTGCCTCGCCTAGGCTCGGCATGCCCGAACGCAGGCATTGCTCCGTGGGCCCGCCGCGAAGGACCATCCATGGTCCAGCGCGGCTACCTCGGCATCCATGCCGAGGTGCCCACTGCGCAATACCTACGTTCGGCCAGCGTGGTTAACGGGGCGCCGAGATCAACGTCCGCCGCGAGGCGGCCTTATAGCCGGCCTGGTTTGGGGTGGACGCATTCCTCCTGTGGGAGCGCGCTCGCTCCTACCAGAGGAGCTTTACTGTCCTTCGAGCCCGCGCTGTTCAATCACTCCAAAAACATCCGCCACATCCTGGACCATGATCCGGGCGATGTTGGTGACGGTATTGATGTCGGTCTCGGCTGAGTCGCGCAGGGTCGTGCAGGCCATGAGCGTCAGGTAGTCGAGGGTGGCATGCAGGCGTTCGCTGACGCAGGCGTGGAGTTCGGGCAATGGGGCTGTTTTATCGATGAACAGGACGGGGTGGGTGTTGGCAATTGGAGTAAGCGGGGTGAAGCGGCGGAACGATTGTTCGGTAGTCATAGTAAATCCCTAACTCAAGAGAAAATTTTCCACCGTTTTGCTGCGAAACAATTGGGTGGCAGCCATGTGCGGGTTCGCAGACCGAGGAGTTAGGACTCGGCAGACCCGAAGATCTCCCACACACAGCCGCCATGACAAGCCGAACGTAGGCGCGAATGCCTATGCCGATTCTTGACGGTTGTGATTCTAACTCACCAGGGCTGCGAAACCCTCCTGCTGACTAACGCCAGCAGGTGAGCCCAACTATAGAAGGGGATTTTGAGGCAACAACCGACCTGTAGGACACCCGCAAACCCCGTGGCGAGGGAGCTTGCTCCCGCTCGGTGGCGCAGCCGCCGTAAATCCTGGGCATGTGGTTGGTCTGACGAAAAGAGGGGGCTGCTTCGCAGCCCAGCGGGGATAAATCCCCTCGCCACAAAAGGGGGGATTCCTACGAGATTTTCAGAAGGCCAGGGAAGCAATTGATTTCAGAAGCGGAACGCGGAGCGTCCCTGGCGGCATTCCCACGCGGAGCGTGGGAACGATCAATTTCAAAAACGGAACGCGGAGCGTCAAAAATTTGTGGGAGCGAGCTTGCTCGCGATGACGTAGGCACAGCCAACATCACCGCAAACTGGCCCTCCGCTTTCGCGAGCAAGCTCGCTCCCACAGTTGGATCGGAGTACGACAAAAGAGCCAGGTCGGCTATCAGGCCGCCTCGCGCCGGACGTTGATCTCGGCGCCCCATTAACCACGATGGCCGAACGCAGGCATTGCGCAGTGGGCATCCCGGCATGGATGCCGGGATAGCTGCGCTGGGCCATGGATGGCCCTTCGCAGCGGGCCCACGGAGCAATGCCTGCGTTCGGGCATGCCGAGCCTAGGCGAGGCACCGAGTGGTGGGGCTAAAGCGCTTTGGTTACTTTCGCGCTTTTCGAAAGTGACCCGCCGTCAGGGCGGAACCATAAGTCGCCGTTACCGCAGCAATGGATATACACCCGAACTACAAACCTGTCAGGTTTTTCCCAAACCTAATGCTCCCCAGCCAACCCTGATTATTTTCATAACTATTTGTCGCCTCAACACAATTCCCCTCCCGAGCACCCCTCTAGACTCCCGCCCACTTCGGTTCCTCGCTGACCGAACGCTGCCTACGAATCTGCCAATAATTGCCAATAAAAAAACCCCTGCGCACTCAGGAGCAAAAATGAAGAAGCTAGCAATGTTCGGTGCCCTGGCACTGTCCGTGTTGTCCCTGTCGGCCGTGGCCGAAGAGGCCAAGCCAATCCGCCTCGGGATCGAAGCCGGGTATCCACCGTTTTCGATGAAAACCCCCGACGGCAAGCTGACCGGCTTCGACGTCGATATCGGTGACGCGCTCTGTGAGCAGATGAAGGTCAAGTGCACCTGGGTCGAGCAAGAATTCGACGGCCTGATCCCTGCGCTGAAAGTGAAGAAAATCGACGCGATCCTCTCGTCCATGACCATCACCGACGACCGCAAGAAAAACGTCGACTTCACCATCAAGTACTATCACACCCCGGCGCGTTTCGTGATGAAGGAAGGTTCCGAGGTCAAGGACCCGCTGACCGAACTCAAGGGCAAGAAAGTCGGTGTGCTGCGCGCCAGTACCCATGACCGTTTCGCCACCGAGGTGCTGGTGCCGGCGGGCATCAACCTGGTGCGCTACGGCTCCCAGCAGGAAGCCAACCTGGACATGGTCGCCGGGCGCCTCGACGCCATGCTGGCCGACTCGGTCAACCTCGACGACGGCTTCTTGAAAACCGATGCCGGCAAAGGTTTCGCCTTCGTCGGCCCGACCTATGAAGACGCGAAGTATTTCGGCGGTGGCGCCGGTATTGCGGTGCGCAAGGGTGACAAGGCCCTGGCCGAGAAATTCAACGCCGCCATCACGGAAATCCGCGCCAACGGCACCTACAAGAAGGTCCAGGACAAATACTTCGCGTTTGACGTCTACGGGCATTAATCGCTGAGTCCAAGGTGGCCCGCCGTTGACCCGGTCGGCCACCTTTTTCATGGGCGATTGTTTTACCCTGCGCCTATCGAGATACCGTCATCCGGAGTTCCCCATGCAACGCATCGACCATACCCTGCCATGGAGCCACCTGGGCACAGAGCGCCGGCTCAGCGTGTTTCGCTACGGCCATGGCCCGCGCAAGGCCTATATCCAGGCCAGCCTGCACGCCGATGAATTGCCGGGCATGCGCACTGCCTGGGAGCTGAAGCGACGGCTCAACGACCTTGAGGCCCAGGGCCTGCTCAAGGGGGTGATCGAACTGGTGCCGGTGGCCAATCCCATTGGGCTGGATCAGCATCTGCAAAGCGCTCATATGGGGCGTTTCGAGTTGGGCAGTGGCAAGAACTTCAACCGCGCCTTTGTCGAACTCAGCGCCCCGGTGGCGCAACGCATCGGTGATCGCCTGGGTGACGATCCAGCCGCCAATATCACGTTGATCCGCCAGACCATGGCCGAAGTCCTCGATGACCTGCCGGCGCCACCTTCGCAACTCGAAGCACTGCATCGCCTGCTGCTGCGCCACGCCTGCGACGCCGATGTCACCCTGGATTTACATTGCGATTTCGAGGCGGCGATCCACTTGTATGCCTTGCCACAGCACTGGCCGCAGTGGCGCTCCCTGGCCGCGCGGTTGAACGCCGGGGTGGCGTTGTTGTGCGAAGACTCCGGTGGCAGTTCGTTCGACGAATCCTGCTCCTCGCCCTGGTTGCGCCTGGCCAAGGCTTTTCCCGAAGCGGCGATTCCGCCGGCCAACCTGGCGACTACGCTGGAACTGGGGAGCATGGGCGACACCCGGGTGGAGCAGGCCCGGGCCAATTGCGAAGCCATCCTCGGGTTTCTGGCCGAGCAGGGCCTTATCGCCGGGGACTGGCCGCCCGCGCCCAGCGAATGCTGTGAAGGCTTTCCATTCGAAGGCACGCAATACCTGTTCGCGCCGCACCATGGCGTCGTGAGTTTCCTGCGTGAAGCCGGGGAGTGGGTGGAGCAGGGCGATCCGTTGTTTGAAGTGGTCGATCCGCTGAGCGACCGGGTCACCACCGTGCGGGCCGGCACCAGCGGTGTGCTATTCGCCCTGGACCGCGGGCGCTACACCCAGCCGGGGATCTGGCAGGCGAAAGTCGCCGGGCGTGAGCCGATTCGCGTGGGGAAATTGATCAACGACTGATAAGTGCTGTCTACCTCACCGCACGGTGTTTGCCGTGTGGCTATCGAACGATGGAGGAAGATCAATGTTTAAAGCGCTCGCCCTGTTCCTGTTGCTGGTTTCGTCCGGGTTGCAGGCCCAGCCCTCGCTGCACACGGACTTGCCGCTCAACTACCTCGCCCACGTCGATGAACAGGCCAGGAACCGACCGCTGGTGATCTTTCTGCATGGCTCCGGCAGCAACGAACAGGACCTGTTCGAACTCAGGGAAGAACTGCCCAAAGACTACAATTACCTCTCGGTGCGGGCCCCCAAAACCATGGAGCCGGATCACTACCAGTGGTTCGCCAAGAAGGGTGAGGGCGCCTATGACGGCGACACGTCAGACCTGAAGGCCAGCGGCCAGATGCTGTTGGCGTTCATCGAGAAGGCCCGGGCCAAGTACCTGACCGACGCGAGCAATGTCTATCTGGTGGGCTTCAGCCAGGGCGCCATGATGAGCTATGAGGTGGCGCTGCGACACCCCGAGGCTGTTGGCGGGATTGCCGCGATGGGCGGAAAGGTCCTGCCGGTGCTACAGGCTGAACTGACCCCCGACGAGTCGCGCCGGACACTGGCCGTGTTCATCGGCCACGGCACGGCAGACCCGGTCATCCCTTATCACGACGGTACCGAGGCCAACACCTTCCTCAAGACCTTGGCCCTGGAACCCGAATTCCATGCCTACCCGGGCGTGGGTCACAGCATCAGCGCCCTGGAAGTGCAAGACCTGCGGGCCTGGCTGGAGCGGCTCAACCCCTGATCACTGTAAATCCCTGTGGGAGCGAGCTTGCTCGCGATAGCGGTGGGTCAGCTTGCATCAAAGTCGGGTGTGCCGACGCCATCGCGAGCAAGCTCGGCTCCCACATGTTCTGGGGCGCTTATTGACCGCTGGCGATCTGTTTCACCAACGTCTCATGACCCGCCTTGTCGCTGGCCCGGGAGATGACCTGAACCACCGCCATACGTGTGCCGGAGGCAGCCAGCAACGTGGTGTCGAGGGTCGGCCCGCCGCCCTGGGTGGCGCTGGTGTCGAGCTGACGCAGGCCCAGGCCGGTGCCTTTCTGGGTCAGGCCTTTTGCGCTCAGGATCTTGGCGTCCGGCAGCGCTGTGGTTCGCTGGGCAGCGAAGTCGCCCATGGTGGCGTCGAGGAACGCACCATCATCATCTTTCACCTTCGCGCCGTTGATAATGGTGTTCTCTGCGGCGATCACCACGGTCCGGCTGGTGGCATTGCTGTACATCGTTCCTGTCGCGCCAGCGGTACCCTGGGCGGCGTCACCGGCGGGCAATGGTGTTGCGATGAACCCCTTGGGCAAGGTGAAGAGGAACTTACCGCCGAGCATCGAAACCTTCTGCGCCGGCGCATCACCGGCGGTTTTGGGCTGGGCCGCCTGGGCGGATATCGCGACCAGGCTGGCGATGGCCGTCAGCAACAGGGCGGCGGCGTGTTTACTCAGCAATGACATTGAAACTCTCCACGGTGATCGCGTTTGGAGGCCAATCATCCCATGGGCGCCGTGCCTGACTCCAGCGCCCGTGGCGAATGGGCGGGTCATTGCGGTGATGGACGTTCAAACCGGTCCGGCACTGAAGCGCCGGGCCAACGCCTCGCGCTCGAAATGCTCGGTGATGAAATCGATAAAGGCCCGGGTCTTGGCCGGCATCAGCGTGCGGCTGGGGTAGTAGAGGGAAATCACACCAAGGTCCACGTACCAATCCGGTAACAGCCGCACCAGTTCGCCACGCTCCAGCCAGGGCAGGGCATCGGGCACCACCAGCAAGGCCACGCCCAGACCCAGCAAGGCGGCCTCACGCATGGCAACGGGATCATTGAAGATCATGGACTCGTTCAGTTGCACGGCGCATTCACGCCCGGCGGCGTTGCGCAGCACAGTCTGGCGTACCCGGCCGGTGCGGCTGGCCCGCAACACGATGTTGTCCAGACTGGCCAGGTCCTCGGGTTGTCGGGGCAGGGCGCGTTCGGCCAGGTAGGCTGGGCTGGCGACGGCAATCAGGTGAGCGGGCGCCAGGGTGCGCGATACCACCCCGGGCGTCAGTGCGAAGCCGCCTCCGATGGCCGCGTCGAAACCTTCGGCGATCAGGTCCACCGGGCGGTTTTCGAAATGCCAGTCCGGACGGATCAGCGGGTAGCGGGCCAGCCATTGCGGCATCAACGGCAGTACCTGACCGATGCCGAAACTTGGCGAGAGGCTGACACGCAAGACGCCGGCCGGTTCGCCGCGCTCCGTGGTCACCGCACCAATGGCCGCCTGCAGGGCGTGCAAGTTGCCACCGATGCTGGCCAGGAAATGTTCTCCCGTTTCGGTCAGGGACAGCTTGCGGGTCGAGCGTTGGAACAACCGCACCCCCAGGTTGCGCTCGAGCATCGCCACGTTGCGGCTCACGGCGGCGGGCGTCAGCGCAAGCAACCGCGCGGCCGCCGAAAAACTGCCGGTTTCGGCGCTGCGAACAAAGCATTCGAGATTGGCGAGGCTTTCCATGGCATGGACCTGATAGTAATGCTTGAAAATGATTCGCCATATTACCGGCTAATAAGAAGGTAATGGCAAGGGCACCATGCACCTCAACGGCGGACATCACCGCCAGGCTTATCCAACCTTGAGGACACACAACATGAGCAACATCGACTCCATCGGCATCATTGGCGCCGGCGCCATCGGCAGTGCTTTCGCTCGGGCCCTGGCCCGCCAGAACATCAACGTCGTCATTGCCAACAGCCGTGGCCCGCAAAGCCTGGCCGAGCTTGTGGCTGACCTCGGTCCAAGCGTACGCGCCGGCACCGTGGAGGAGGCCGCCGCCCAGCCGATGGTGCTGGTGGCGGTCAACTGGTCGAAGTTACCCCAGGCGCTGGGTGGTCTGCCGGATTTTGCCGGGCGCATCGTGATCGACGCCAACAATGCGATCGAAGTGCCGGGGTTCAAGGCCGTGGATCTCCAGGGCCGGGCTTCGACCGAGGTGTTCAGCGAGTGGGTGCCGGGCGCACGGGTGGTCAAGGCCTTCAATCATCTGCTGGCGCGCCTGCTGGAGGCGGACCCGACGTCCGAAGGCGGCAAGCGGGTGCTGTTCCTGACCGGTGACGACGCGCAGGCACGGGGTGAAGTCGCGCAGTTGATCGAGCGCCTGGGCTTTTTCGGCGTGGACCTGGGCCCGTTGAGTGTCGGCGCACGCTTGACCCAGTTCCCGGGCGGCCCGCTGCCGGTGCTGAACCTGGTCAAGTTCGACTGAGCCCCGCGTCAGGCTCAACGATCCCAGTAAGGCACTTCGCCAAAACACTCCAGGAAGAAATCGATCACCGTGCGGACCTTCACCGACAGGCGTCGGCTGCCCGGCCAGAGGATGGCGATCTGCTGGGGTTCGAGGCTGTTGGACGCCTGGTAATCCTGCAGCACCGGGACCAGTGTGCCGGTGCGCAGGGCTTCGCCGATCAGCCACGACGGGAACATCACCAGTCCCAGGCCTTGTTCGGCGGCCTGGGTCAAGGTGTCGGCGTGGTTGCCGGTAATCGGACCTCTGACGCTGTAGGGCGTCCAGGCCTGGCCCGGGCGGCGGAAGAACCAGCGCTGCTGGCCGCTCACGCCTTTGTAGGCCAGGCACTGGTGGTGAGCCAGGTCCTGGGGCTTGAGTGGCGCGCCGTGGCGGGCCAGGTAGGTCGGGCTGGCGGCGATCTGGAAACGATGGGGCGCGAGGATCCGTGCCTGCATGCTCGAATCGTGCAACGGGCCGATGCGAAACAGTAGGTCGGCGCCTTCTTGCAGGGGATCGACGTAGCTGTCGGTCTGCTGGATCTCCAGTTGCAACTTCGGATAGCGCTCGCATAACGGCCCCAGCCACGGTGTCAGGTGGCGCTGCCCAAACACCACCGGGGCGTTGATCCGCACCAGTCCAGACGGCTCGCTGTGTTGCTCCTGCAGCGCCTGTTCGGCTTCCTCCAGTTGCACCAGCAGCAGCCGAGCATGATGCCCCAACAGGCGGCCAGCCTCGGTGGGTGAGACGGCCCGGGTGTGGCGATAGAGCAACTGTTGGTTCAGGGCCTGTTCCATCAGCTGGATCTGCCGGGAAATCGAGGACGGCGCCAGGCCTTCGCGCCGTGCTACTTCCGAGAAACTGCCGTGATCGAGCACGGCGACAAACAATCGCAGTGCCTTGAAACCCAGTTCATTGAGGCCGTGCATGATGCGGCTTTCCTGTGCGTATTGCGCAAAAGTATTATCGGGATACTCACATTTATCGCAAAGCGGCACCAGCCGATAATGCCGACCATCTTTCAATGAACAGGTCCTGATCATGCAAGCATCTTCACTCGGCGAGGCCGCGCCGGTCTCGACGGCCTCCAGACCCCGGGCATCGCTGCGCTGGCTACTGCTGCCCCTGGTGATCCTGGCCGGCATGGGCTTGTCGGTGGAGGCCGGCCTGCTCGGGCCACTTGGGGCCCGGGTCGGGCATCTGTGGGCCACGCTGAGCATCTTCGGCGTCGGTTCCGCGCTTCTTTTCCTGCTGTTGTTGCTCAGTGGCCGGCAGCAAGGCCCGGCCTTGCATGAGTTGCCGCGCTGGCAGTTGATCGGCGGTTTTCTCGGTCCGATCTATGTGGTGGTGCTGACACTCGCCACGCCCCACATTGGCATCGCCATGACCATGATTGCGATTCTCTCCGGCCAGGTGGGTAAAAGTGTCCTGATCGATCACTTCGGCTGGTTCGGGACGGCCCGCAAGCGGGTCAATGGCGAGCGCTGGCTGGCGTTGGCCCTGATTGTCGTCGCCCTTGTCCTGATTGCCCGAGGTTGAACATGAACCTGTTTGTTTTGTTGCTGGTGGTCGTCGCGGCCGGTGCGGTGTTGAGTGTGCAGGCGGCCATCAATGGGCACCTGGGCCAGACGGTCGGTGTGTTGCGCAGCAGCCTGCTGACGTTCACGGTAGGCACGGTGACTACCGGATTGCTGATCGTATTCTTCGAACCTGCCCACGCGGTCTCCCTGCTGGAGGTGCCGAAATGGCAACTCAGCGGTGCATTGTTCGGGGTCGTCTACATGATCGTTATGGTAGGTGCCGTGCCCAGGGTTGGCACGGCGGTGGCGACAGTGGCGGTGATTGTCGGCCAACTGGGCATGGGCATGCTGATCGACAACTTCGGCTGGCTGGGCAACCCGGCCATCGAATTGTCCGGTAGCCGGATCCTGGCCATGGCCTGCCTGGCATTGGCGCTGGTGTTCATGTATCGCAGCAATGCCCGTCAGGCCTGAACGGCTCAGTCGGGCTCCACGTTCAGTTGCAGGCTGCCATCGGCCAGGCGTTCAGTGCTGCGGACAATGCCGCTCAGGCGCCGGCCCTCGGCGCTGAACACCACGATCTCGGCCTTGTCCAGGTCGTCCGGCATCGGCGGTTGAACGTGCAGCGCGAACCACACCGGTTTGTCCTCGTCGAGGCGCTGGACGTCGTATTGGCAGTCGATACTTTTGGTCTGGCGGCCGAACAGGGTGTCGAGACCGTAGTCCAGGTGAGTGCTGTCGGCGGCGGAGGGGGTGAGAGGCATCGGCGGTCTCCTCGGGGCGCGCGGTTGATGTTCAAATGATCCCGCCCGGAATGGAAAATTCCATTGGATGATCCGTTGAGAACAGCCCAACCTCCGTCGCTCAACGGTTCCCTGTGGCGAGGGGATTTATCCCCGTTGAGCGCGAAGCGGTCCTGAACCCCGGTTATCCGGCGGGCCAGACTTGGGGCCGCTTCGCGACCCAGCGGGGATAAATCCCCTCGCCACAAAGGATCCAGGTCCTGAGGGATCAGAGGCCTGGCACCCCGTTTTTCCAGGCCGACCAGTTCTTCACAATGTCCTGCACCAGTGGGTTACCGGTGCGGAACAGGTTTTCCAACGCAGGGACGAACGCGCCCTGGTCGGCGTACTTGAGCAGGTTGTCCACTTCGCTGCCGCCAGGCTCGGGACGGTCGAAGTCGGATCCGGCCCGCAGAACCGCCAGCCGGTTGATGTCCACCCGGCCTTCGCGACTGGCCCGTAGCAAGGCTTCGTAGGTGGAGTTGTCTTCCTGTTGGGTCGTGCAATACACGCCTTTGTTGTCCGTGAGCAGGCGCGTCCAGACTTCGGCGCGTTCGCTCAGGCGCGTACCGGAAAACCAGGTGTTGCCCGCCACCGTGTCGCAGCGGGTCACCGCTGGCGGCTGGTTGGCCGGTGCGTAGGGGTATTTCAGGCGCCAGGCCGCCGATTCCTTGCTTTCGGCCAGGGCCACGTTCTGGCTGAGGGCGAACGCTTTGGCCTGCAGGGCCGGGTTGAGTTCGAAGACTTCGGTCTTGTAGTCCAACGGTGGTTTTTCGTTCGGCCCCTTGGTATTGATGCCCAGGTAGCCGGTGGGCCAGTCCTTGGGCGCGTCCCGTGAGTCCAGCTCCCATTGAGTACCGAACTCCACCAGGTAATGGGCCCAGGCGGCTGTGCCGAGGGAGCCATGGTGCGGGTTGATGCCGGCGATCCCGGCTACCAGGAAATAGCTCTTGCGCAGGTCGACGGTCGGCGAGAGCGCCAGGGCCAGGGTCGAAGCTGCCGCATTGGTCTGGCCCATGCCGGTGATCAGCAGGCAGACCCGCTGGGTGTTGCAGTGGATGGCCGGGTACTGGGCGGACAGTCCCGGCACGCGGATTTCATCCTTGAGCGCCAGGCGTTCGATCCAATTCTGCGCCTCGGGGGCGAACATCGTGATCAGCATGACCTTGGGCTGATACGGCGGTGCGGCCCCGGCGGCTGAGCAGAAGAGGGCCGTACCGGCCAGGCCGATTGAAGCAAGCAGGCGTTTGTTCATGTGTGCGTTACCTCCATGGATGCTAAGTGTGTTTCGACAGGTCAGAACTGGTAGCCGACGCCGGCGTAGTATCCCCAGCCATCGGAGCGGGCGCGAAAGTCGCCGTCGCCAAAATTGAGCTCGCTGCCGTCCTGCCAGTTGCCGCCGTTGTGGAAGTAACGGCCCACCAGGGTGAAGCGCAGGTGCGTGAATGAATACAGCAAGACGTTGGTGGCGACCGTGGCGTTGGCGGTGCGGGCCGGGTTGTCCTTGTGCAGGTCTGAACCGAAGTCGAAGTTGGTAAAGCCGATGTACGTCAGCGAGGCGCCATTGCCGAACTGGCTGATGGGCACGATGTACTTCAGTTGGGCGCGGTAACCGTCCCAGGAATACTCGTTGCTGGCGCCGTAGTTTTCCCATTGATAGCGCCCATAGAAATTGGCCGACAAGTTGACCCTCGAGTGAGTGTCGATGTCGGTGCCCAGGCCGCTGTACAAGGTGTTGGCGCGGTTGGCGCTGTTGCTGCCGTGATCGTAGATCCAGTCGAACGCCACATACCATTCCTTGAACGGCCCGATGGCCAGGCTGCGGCCGGCCAGGTAGTCGATGGAAATCCGCGGTTCATGTTCCATGAACACTGGCGAACCGTGGTCCCAGGCACCTTTGTCGTGGCTGTTGCCAATGTTGAAAATCTTCGGGATATCGACATAGCCATACAGTTCGAAAGGCCCCTTGCGTCCGAAGTATTCGTATTCCAGGTAGACATCGTCGACCGGCTGCGGACCAAAACTGATGTCTTTGCTGCCGATGAGCGTCAGGTCCTGGTTGTACCAGTCCGACAGGTAGGCGCCTTTTTTCGTGGGGGTGGCTTCGGGGCTGAGGGCTTCGCCTTGGGCGGACGCCTCGCTCGTTTGGGCCTGAGTCGGGGAGCTGAGTAATCCGGTAACGGCACTCAGTAGCAAGGCAGCTGCGAATACGCCGGGCACGGCGCCACATCGGGAAGGGAAGAGCATTGGAAAGTCCTTGTCCGTGCGAGCCGAAACCCGCGTTCCATGAAGGTTGAAAGAGCCATCGATCCGTTGCGGCCGACAACTTGCGCAAACGTTTGCACATCCCATACCAGATTTTGTCAGAGCCTTGAGAAACTGGGTGTTAGGGCATTTTTCCTGTCTTTTTGATCAGGTTGCGTGCACCGGAGGGCACCTCGACGCTCGAATCGGCACCAAGGCATGGCAAGGTACATTGGGGTACCCATCGCGATGCAGCGCTGAGCCACCGCTGTTGCTGTAGAATCAGCCACCTTGACTTACGAGAGGTATGCCCATGAGCGAGCCGATTCGCCTGACCCAGTACAGCCACGGCGCCGGTTGCGGCTGCAAGATTTCGCCACAAGTGCTGGAGGTGATCCTGGCCGGCAGCGGCGCGCAGAACCTTGACCCCAAGCTGTGGGTCGGCAATGCCTCCCGGGACGATGCCGCGGTGTATGCCATCGACGAGGAGCGCGGGGTGGTCTCGACCACCGATTTCTTCATGCCGATTGTCGACGATCCGTTCGACTTCGGCCGCATCGCCGCCACCAATGCCATCAGCGACATCTATGCCATGGGCGGTGATCCGCTGATGGCCATTGCGATTCTCGGCTGGCCAGTCAACGTGCTGGCCCCGGAGATCGCCCGCGAGGTGATTCGCGGCGGTCGTTCGGTGTGTGACGAGGCGGGCATTCCCCTGGCCGGCGGGCATTCGATTGACGCACCTGAGCCGATTTTCGGCCTGGCGGTCACGGGCCTGGTGCAAAAGCGCCACATGAAACGCAACGACACCGCCACCGCCGGTTGCCGCTTGTACCTGACCAAGCCCCTGGGCATCGGCATCCTCACCACCGCGGAAAAGAAAGGCAAGTTGCGCGCCGCCGACGTTGGCCTGGCTCGCGACTGGATGTGCACCCTCAACAAACCCGGCAGCCGCTTCGGCAAGCTCGACGGTGTCACGGCGATGACCGACGTCACCGGTTTCGGCCTGCTCGGGCACCTGGTGGAAATGGCCGATGGTAGCCAGGTGACGGCGCGGATTCGCTACGACGCGGTGCCGCGCCTGCCGGGTGTCGAGTACTACCTCGACCTGGGCTGTGTACCGGGCGGTACGTTGCGCAACTACGACAGCTACGCCAGCAAGCTCGGTCGCGTCCAGGAACTGCACAAACGCGTGTTGTGCGACCCTCAGACCAGCGGCGGCCTGTTGATCGCCGTCACCCCCGAGGGT
Source organism: Pseudomonas sp. B21-054 (assembly GCF_026016345.1). Lineage (NCBI taxonomy): Bacteria > Pseudomonadati > Pseudomonadota > Gammaproteobacteria > Pseudomonadales > Pseudomonadaceae > Pseudomonas > Pseudomonas sp. B21-054. The sequence goes on along the minus strand of NZ_CP087204.1, from coordinate 4,681,978 downwards.
GAGGGCGAGTTTCTGCGGGTTGCCGTTGAACTCGGCCTGGCGCTGGAGCCAATTGGCGAGTTGGTTGAGCGACAGACCTACGCGGTCGAGGTGTCTTGATGACCCAGGACATCACCGATTACCGCGATATCTTCCTCAACGACCGGCCGATGATGGACACTCGCGCGCCGGTCGAATTTCTCAAGGGCGCATTCCCCGGCGTGGTCAATTTGCCGTTGATGACCGACCTCGAACGGGAACGCGTCGGTACCTGCTACAAACAGCAGGGGCAGCAAGCCGCCATTGTCCTGGGCCATCAGTTGGTGTCCGGTGAAATCAAGGCGCAACGCATCCAGGCCTGGGCCGAGTTCGCCCAAAGCCATCCTGACGGTGTGTTGTATTGCTTTCGCGGTGGCTTGCGTTCGCAGATCGTCCAGCAGTGGCTCAAGGACGAAGCGGGGATCGAATACCCCAGGGTCGGTGGCGGCTACAAGGCCATGCGTACCTTCCTGCTCGGCACCGTCGAGCAGGCGGTCACCGAATGTGACCTGGTGCTGTTGGGCGGCATGACCGGCACCGGCAAGACCGAAGTGCTGACTCAGTTGGGCAATAGCCTGGACCTGGAGGGCTATGCCAATCATCGCGGCTCGAGCTTTGGCAAGCGCGCCACCGGGCAGCCTTCCAACATCGATTTCGAGAACCGTCTGGCGGTGGACGTGCTGAAAAAACGTGCCGCCGGTATCGAACAATTCGTGCTGGAAGATGAAAGCCGCATGGTCGGCAGCTGCGCCTTGCCGCTCCCCTTGTTCCAGCGCATGCAGCAGGTTCCGATGGTCTGGCTTGAGGATAGCCTGGAGCGGCGGGTCGAGCGGATCCTGCGCGACTACGTTATCAACCTGTGCGCCGAATTCATTGCCGTACATGGCGACGAAGGCTTCTCGCTGTTTTCCGAGCGATTGCTGGCGAGCCTGAACAACATTCACAAGCGCCTGGGCGGCGACCGCCATCGGCGTTTGATGGAAATCATGGAGGCTGCCCTGGCCGAGCAGGCCAATAGCGGCGCCGTCGACTTGCATCGCGGTTGGATCGAAGGTTTGCTGCGCGAGTATTACGACCCGATGTACGTGTTCCAGCGGGAGAAGAAAGGCTTGCGGATCGAGTTCTCGGGAGAGCAGGCGGCGGTGTTGGAGTACCTGCGCGAGCGAGCGCTGCGGGGCGGGTAATACCGGAACAAAATGTGGGAGCGAGCTTGCTCGCGATAGCGACGGATCAGCCAACGCTTATGTTGACTGACGCACTGCTATCGCGAGCAAGCTCGCTCCCACAAAGGAAGAAGCACTCAGTGGTTACGTCGGACAGGTTTCCTTGCCGTTGTCCAAGCCTTGCTTGTAGCTCCGGCTGCTGAGGCTGGCCTTGCCGTTATGCCAGGTCAGGGTCAGCACGAACAGCGAATCGAAGTCGCTGGATGCCCAGTCATCGGTAATGGTCTGCTTCTCGCCCACTGCTTCTTCGGCGACCTTGTTGATCAGCTCCGGCAAATAGCCGTGGGACCAGGCGGTATAGACGGTGGCGTTGTGGTACTTGTCGTGAAGCAACTCATCAGCCAGGTCGCTGGTGTCGTTGGCCGAATAATTGATATTCACCGGCAGCCCAAGCTTGATGGCACTGGGGCTGATGGTCATCAGCGGACGAATATAGCTATAGGAATTGTCCAGCTCACCCTCTTCGACGTTGCGGGTAGGGTTGGCCGCGAACACGTAGTCAGCCTTGCCGAATTTTTCCGGCAGCAGGGTGGCCAAATCGATGGCGCGGTTGAGGCCCTGGCAATTGAGCTGGCCCAGGCCGCCGGCGGGTTTCTCGGCATGCCGCAGGAACACCAGGGTCTGGGTGCCATCGGCGGGTTGGGCGCGGCTGACGCTGGATTCCAGCGACAACACCAGGCCACAGACCACAAGCAGCGTTGGCAGCAACAGCCACGAACGGTGTTTCAAGCGTTTGGCGAAATTCAGTGGGTTCATCATCGAGTAAATATTCTTCAGCACTCTTGATTCAGGCTGACAAACCTTGGCACCGCGAGGCTGTTGGCCGCGGGTGTGTTCCCTGTCGTGATGCCGCTTCGATTCTTCGGGGGCACTGCTCAGAGTCCCTTGAAGCCCTTTGGTTCGATCTCGGCTGATCCGCTGCACTGTAAAGCCTCTTCCTTGGAGGCAGGTCGAATGTTAACGACAGGATGTTGCGGAATTAAGAACGATCGGTGTGAATGCCATGACGTGCTCGTGATGCTGTCCCCTCCATCTTGGATTATTCTCAGGCCTTTGTTTAATCTGCGAGGCCGCTACCATGCCCGACCTGACTCCATTCCCCATCACCCAAAAATGGCCCGCTCAATACCCTGAGTGGCTCCAGCTCTATTCCCTGCCAACCCCCAACGGCGTGAAAGTCTCGATCATGCTCGAAGAGATCGGCCTGCCCTATGAACCGCACAAAGTGGACTTTGACAGCAACGACCAGCTGTCTCCCGAGTTCCTTTCCCTGAACCCCAACAACAAGATCCCGGCGATTCTCGACCCTCATGGGCCAGGGGATAAGCCGTTGGCGTTGTTCGAGTCGGGGGCGATCCTGATTTATCTGGCGGACAAAAGTGGCCAGTTGCTGGCCCAGGAGTCGGCGGCGCGCTATGAGACGATTCAGTGGTTGATGTTCCAGATGGGCGGTATCGGGCCGATGTTCGGGCAGTTGGGGTTCTTCAACAAGTTCGCCGGCAAGGACTACGAGGACAAACGGCCTCGCGATCGTTATGTCGAGGAAAGCAGACGCTTGCTCAAGGTGCTCGACGGTCGTCTCGAAGGCCGGGATTGGATCATGGGCGAGCGCTACACCATCGCCGATATCGCCACGTTTCCCTGGGTGCGCAACTTGATCGGTTTTTATGAGGCCGGTGATTTGGTGGGTATCCAGAACTTTCCCAATGTGACACGGGTGTTGGAGCGTTTCCTGGCGCGACCGGCTGTGGCGCGCGGGCTGAAGATCCCGGAATGAATGAGCCGATGAGCAGTCGATTCGAGTTCAAGCAACTGGATGTGTTCAGCTCCGTACCGCTCAAGGGCAATCCATTGGCGGTGGTGCTCGGCGCCGACGGGGTCAGTGACGAGCGCATGGGGGCCTTTGCCAACTGGACCAATCTCAGCGAAACCACGTTCCTGCTGGAGCCACGGCATCCGGAGGCCGATTACCGGGTGCGAATTTTCACCACATCGAGCGAGTTGCCGTTTGCCGGTCATCCGACGTTGGGCAGTTGTCACGCCTGGCTGGAAGCTGGCGGTGTGCCGAAAGGGCAGGAGATCGTGCAGGAATGTGGCGTCGGCCTGGTCAGGATCCGCCGTAGCGATTACGGATTGGCGTTCCTGGCGCCACCCTTGCTCAAGTCCGGTCCGCTGGAAGCCGACCTGCTGGAGCGGGTGCGCCAGGGGCTCGGGCTGGCGGCCGAGGCGATTGTCGAGGCGCAATGGGTGGATAACGGCGCCGGTTGGCTGGCTTTGATGCTCAAGGATCGCCAGCAGGTGTTGACGCTCAAGCCCGATTATCATCAATTGCTGGACTTGGCCGTGGGCGTGATTGCACCGTGGGATCTGGCGGTGGATGGCGATGAGGCGCAATTTGAAGTGCGCGGTTTTATTGCCGGTGACGGTATGCCGGAGGATCCAGCCACCGGCAGTCTCAACGCCGGGCTCGCGCAATGGATGCTGGGCAAGGGTTTGGCGCCGACGTCCTATGTGGTCAGCCAGGGACTGACGATGGGCCGGGCCGGGCGCATTCATGTCGAGCAGGTGGGGGATGACGTCTGGATTGGCGGCGCAGTGGTGACTTGCATCAATGGCTCGCTGACCTTGTGAGGCGATTATTGCCTGGCTGGTAACACTCTGTTCGCCAGCCGGCGTTTGTGCCCTGGCCGACCAGGGCATAAGCTTTGCCCCCTGTGATCGAGTACCCATTTGCCCCAGGAGTCCCATGTCCAGCCAGTTCCCCGAAGCGCGTCCACGCCGTCTACGTCGCAATGCGAGCCTGCGCAGCCTGTTCCAGGAAACCGAGTTCACCTTGAACGACCTGGTGTTGCCGATTTTCGTCGAAGAAGAGATCGATGATTTCGTGCCGATCAAGAGCATGCCGGGCGTGGTGCGCATTCCTGAAGCGAAACTGGCCAGCGAGATCGAGCGCTATGCCCGTGCCGGTATCAAGTCAGTCATGACCTTTGGTGTGTCCCATCACCTGGACAGCGACGGCAGCGACACCTGGAACGAGCGCGGCCTGGTCTCGCGCATGGCTGGGATCTGCAAGGACGCGGTGCCGGAAATGATTGTGATGTCCGACACGTGCTTCTGTGAGTACACCGATCATGGTCATTGCGGCGTACTCCACGGGCATGAAGTGGACAACGACCGGACCTTGCTCAACCTGGGCAAGCAAGCCGTGGCGGCGGCCCGTGCCGGTGCCGATGTGATCGCGCCGTCTGCGGCCATGGACGGACAGGTCCAGGCCATTCGCAGGGCCCTGGACGAAGCGGGCTTCAGCCAGACGGCCATCATGGCCTATTCCACCAAATTCGCTTCGGCGCTTTATGGTCCGTTTCGCGAGGCCGGCGGCAGCGCCTTGAAAGGCGACCGCAAGAGCTATCAGATGAACCCGATGAATCGTCGCGAAGCACTGCGCGAATCCTTGCTTGATGAGCAGGAAGGCGCCGATGCGCTGATGGTCAAGCCTGCCGGGGCCTACCTCGACATCATCCGCGACATTCGCCAGGCCTCTAACCTGCCGCTGTCGGCCTATCAGGTCAGCGGCGAATACGCGATGATCAAGTTCGCCGCCCAGGCCGGCGCCATCGACGAAGCCCGCGTGGTGCGCGAAAGCCTTGGCGCGATCAAACGGGCGGGTGCGGATCTGATCTTTACCTACTTTGCGATGGATTTGGCGTTGAGCGGGATCTGATCCAGCGTCAGGGACCGCGGTCTGACGCAAAATCCATATCCACCCCCAATCCCCTGTGGGAGCGAGCTTGCTCGCGAAAGCGGTGGGTCAGCTTGCACCGATGTCGAATGTGCCGACGCCATCGCGAGCAAGCTCGCTCCCACATGGATTTCGGGCGTTCACAAAAGTCAATCCATCCCCAATCCCCTGTGGGAGCGAGCTTGCTCGCGAAAGCGGTGGGTCAGCTTGCATTGATGTTGAATGTGCCGACGTCATCGCGAGCAAGCTCGCTCCCACATGGGTTTCTTCCCTGCATCATTTTGTTGCTCTGCGCGACGGAACATAGCCCGTGCCCGTTTTTGATCGTATGGTTGCTCCGGAATAACCAACCTGATGGAGCACCATGCAACTCAATCGATTGATGTTCAGCCTCGCCGCGTTGCTAGCCCTGGCCGGTTGCGGCAGCCGCCAGGCCCAGGAGCCTGAACGCCAGCCTGCCGAGGTCAAGGCGCAGATCGTGCGGTTGTTGCCGGCCAAGACTACGGATCGCGAAGGCTGGGCGACGGACATCTATGTGGCTTTCGCGGCTCAGCAGATCTCCCCCACGACACAGAATATCTGCGCTGTCCTGGCGGTGACCGAACAGGAGTCGACGTTCCAGGCTGATCCGACGGTGTCGGGGCTGGGCAAGATCGCTCGGCAGGAAATCAACCGCCGTGCGGCGAAGGTGCATATTCCAGAGCTATTGGTCAGCGGCGCGCTGCAGGTGCGCTCGCCCAATGGCAAAAGCTACAGCGATCGACTCAACGGGGCGCGTAGCGAGAAGGAACTGAGTGAAATTTTCGATGATTTCATCGACATGGTGCCGCTGGGCAAGACGCTGTTCGGCGGTTTCAACCCGGTGCATACGGGTGGGCCGATGCAGGTCAGTATCGCCTTTGCCCAAGCCAATGCCCGGGATTATCCCTACGCGGTGGACGGCTCGATTCGCCGTGAAGTGTTCAGTCGTCGCGGCGGGATGTATTTCGGTATCGCGCATTTGCTGGGCTATCCGGTGAGCTACACCGAGCCGTTGTATCGTTTCGCCGATTTCAATGCCGGGTGGTACGCCAGTCGCAACGCGGCTTTCCAGCATGCGGTGAGTCGGGCTTCGGGCATTTCCCTGGCGCTCGACGGCGATTTGATTGTGCATGACTCAATCATGCCGGGCAGTACCGAATTGGCGGTGCGCACGCTGGGTAAATCCTTGGGGATGCGCAACCCGACCATTCGCAATCAATTGGAGCAGGGTGATAGCCTGGCGTTTGAAGACAGCAAGCTCTACAAGCGCGTGTTCGAATTGGCTGAACAGGCTGAAGGCAAGCGGTTGCCTAGGGCCGTATTGCCGGGGATCGTGCTCAAGAGTCCGAAAATCACGCGCAAGTTGACCACAGCGTGGTTTGCCAAGCGGGTGGATGAGCGTTATCAGCGGTGCATGGCGAAGGCGTCGGGGCGTTAGCCAGACGTTGGGGGCATGAAAAAGCCCGGCGGATGAGGCCGGGCTTTACTGGGGTGGTTTTGGTTCGGAAGCTGTCTGGAGCGTTGTAGCGACAGAACAACTCATGCGCGGTTTTCGGTCAGACGATCAGAACCACCTTCGGCTACGCGGTTTTCGATCAGACGATCAGAACCACCTTCAGCGACGCGGTTTTCGATCAGACGATCAGAACCACCTTCAGCGACGCGGTTTTCGATCAGACGATCAGAGCCACCTTCGGCTACGCGGTTTTCGATCAGACGATCAGAGCCACCTTCAGCGACGCGGTTTTCGATCAGACGATCAGAGCCACCTTCGGCGACGCGGTTTTCGATCAGACGATCGGAGCCACCTTCAGCGACGCGGTTTTCGATCAGGCGATCAGAGCCACCTTCAGCGACGCGATTTTCGATCAGTCGATCAGAACCACCTTCAGCGACGCGATTTTCGATCAGTCGATCAGAACCACCTTCAGCGACGCGGTTTTCGATCAGACGATCAGAGCCACCTTCGGCGACGCGGTTTTCGATCAGACGATCGGAGCCACCTTCAGCGACGCGGTTTTCGATCAGGCGATCAGAGCCACCTTCAGCGACGCGATTTTCGATCAGTCGATCAGAACCACCTTCAGCGACGCGATTTTCGATCAGTCGATCAGAACCACCTTCAGCGACGCGGTTTTCGATCAGTCGATCGGAGCCGCCTTCAGCGACGCGGTTTTCGATCAGTCGATCGGAGCCACCTTCGGCAACGACTGGTTGGGAGGAGGCGGCGAATACATTGGCTGCCAGTACAGAGAAAGCGAGGCTGAGGATGATTTGGCGTTTCATGATGGTGTGCTCCGGGGATGCAGTGGGTTGGTGTGGGGCCATTGTTGCGCCGGGCAATCATCAAGAGAACTTCATTGGCATGATGGTGAACATCGATGGCAGTGATAGCTCGTCCACTGACCTTCGGTTAGCGTGATATCGGGATGGCGTATCGTCCGCCCAGTGGAACACCGACGGATTTGTGAGCTCTACCGCCAGAATGTCCAGCAGGAGACAAGCTCATGTATCAGTTATTCGGCCACAGGCAGTCCGGTTCTTCGGCGGTGGAGATTGCCCTGGATCTCTGTGGCGTGGCGTACCGCCGGATCGATGCCTATTCGACCGAGGACAGCGCGGCGGCGAAGGAACTGGAGGCGCTGAACCCTCAGAAGTTGGTCCCGACCCTGCAACTGCCGGACGGCTCGGTCCTGACTGAAGCCGCAGCCATTCTGATTCACCTCGGGTTGTCCTTTCCCCAGTCAAAGTTGCTGCCTGAAGACCCTGGGCATCGCGCGCAAGTCATACGGGGCCTGGTCTATATCGTTGCCCATTGCTATACGCCCATCGGCATTATCGATTTTCCGGAACGCTGGCTGGAGGATGCGGACGAAGCGACTCGGCAGCGATTGGTCTCCGGCACCCAGCAACGGCTGTATCGCAACTGGGCGCTGTTTGCCGACCAATTCCCGGCCCGGCCGTTTCTCAATGGCGACGAACCGGGAGCGCTGGACATCCTGGCCGCTGTGATCACCAAGTGGCAAGGAACCCGCGAAGCCATGTCAAGTGCCCGTCCGGAGTTTCATGGGCTGCTGGAGCGTATCGATCGCCATCCGTGCGTTGCGCCGATTCTGTCGCAGCATTGGCCGGAATGAGTCACGGACACGCCTTGCGTGATGCAGCCTGCTCGACGAGGCCGACAAATTGCCGGACATTGTTCTGATGCGCCGTCACCAGGTCGTCGATGCTGCCTCCCGCCGGCGTTTGCAGGCTGCTGCGGCAGGTGAGGGGACGGGCCTCGTTGCCGAAGTTACGCAGGCGCCATTGCACATCCATGCGGGCATAACGGCCAGGGATCGAGTCGAAGCGCTGCACATCCACCCGCAGCGATAGCTTCGGTGCGCCGGGGTTGTTCAGTTGTTCGTCCAGGCTGCTGTGCAGCTCATCCGCCAGGCTGGCGCCCCACCATTCGGTTTCCAGGATCGCCAGCCCGCTGTTGCCTTGGCGAATGACCATCTGGGTGCGATCCACTTGAGGTGGAACACTGACTTGCTCGACCTGGATGTCCACGCTGGCGCGCGTCTGATCGGCCGGTTGGGCCGGGCTCAGGGTGTGATAGTGGATAGGATCGCTGCGGCAGGCGCCGAGCAACAATGCCAAGGCAATCAGTGAGCATTTCAGCATCCGCGGCATAAGGCGTGCTCCTGTGATCATTCTTTCACCGGGAATGTGAGGTTCTGCGCCGGTGCGTCCTTGGGACGGCCGCGAAGCAGTGATTCGGGGTGGCGGCTCAGGTAGTCGGACAGCTCGCGCAACGAGCGCGACATGCGCCCCAGGTCGTCCAGGGTCTGGGTCAGTTGTTCGCGTTGCGGCGAGTCTTCGGCCAGGGTGGAGTTGGCCGATTGCAGGGTCTTGCTCACATCCTGCAGGGTGTTTTGCACACTGGGCAGGGTCTTGCTGTTGAATTGGGCCAAGCCCTTGCGCAGCTCCACCAGGTTGCCGTTCAGGTTGCTGGCCACGCTTTCCAGCGGCAGTTTATTGATCCGCTCGACCATCGCCTGCAGTTGTTCCTGCAATTGCTGGAGGCTGCCGGGAATGGTCGGAATACGGACAGGTCGAGCGGCAGGGTCGAAGGCGACTTTCTCCGCCTTGGGGTAGAAATCCAGCGAAATGTACAACTGCCCGGTCAGCAGGTTGCCACTGCGCGCCTGGGCACGCAGGCCTCGTTCGACGAAGCTGCCGATCAGGCGGGCCCCGGCGGCTTCGTCGTCGGGGTTGTGGTTGAGCGACTTGAGCAGTTTTTCATGGGCCTTGCCCAGGCGCTGAGGGTAGATCACCACACCGACGTTGACCGGAAAACTGCGCTGCTTCTCGTCGAAGTCCAGGTTGATGGCGACGACTTTGCCGATTTCGACGCCCAGGAACTCGACTGGCGCATCGACTCGCAACCCACGCAGTGCCTGATCGAAACGCAAGGCCAGGTACTGCGCCTTGCCATTGGGCGGGGCGAGGGCGCTTTGCTGGTCGGCAAACAGCTCGTACGTCTTGTCTTCGCTGGCGGGGGTGTCGTTGGGGCTGTATTCCGGCGCCCGGAACGCGATGCCTCCCAGCAGCAGTGCCGAGAGTGATTCGGTCTTGACCGCGAAACCGTTGGCACCGACGTTCACGTCCACGCCGCTGACGTTCCAGAACCGGGTGTTTTCGGTGACGTACACGTCATTGGGGGCATTGATGAACACGTCGATGTTGACGCCTTTGCCATCGGCGTCCAGGGCATAGGACACGACCTGGCCCACCGGGATCTTGCGCAGGTACACCGGCGAGCCGATGTCCAGCGAGCCGAGGTCCTGGGAGTGCAGGGTGAAGCGCTTGCCCGGTTCGCCGTAAGTGATGGGTGGCGGGTTCTCCAAGCCCGTGAAGGACTTGGCGCGCACTTTCGACTGGCCGGCGTCGGCCCCAATGAAATCGCCGGACAGCAAGGTGTCGATCCCCGAGATACCGCCGGCCCCGATGCGCGGCCGTACCACCCAGAACACCGAGTCTTCGTGGGTGAAGGTGTCGGCCGTCTTGGCCAGCTTGACCGTCGCGGTGACGTTCTTCTGGTCGTCGCTCAGTTGCACGTCGGTGACCTGGCCGATGACCACGTTGCGATATTTCACCTGGGTCTTGTTGGCGGTCAGGCCCTGGCCGGTCTTGAAGGTGATGGTGATGGTCGGACCTTCCTGCAGCCAGTTGTGGACCACCAGGGACAGCCCCACCAGGACCGCGATGATCGGCACGATCCACACCAGCGACACCGTCCAGCGGCGTGTGGTGACATTGGCGCGACCCGGTGCGGGTTGGCGCCCGTCAGTGGCTTGCGACTTCATCCAGGATCTCCTCGCAGGGTTGGGTGTCCCAGATCAACCGGGGGTCGAAACTCATGGCCGAGAGCATGGTGAACAGCACCACGAGGCCGAAAAACAGGATGCCCGGCCGCGGTTCGATATCGCTCAGTGCCTGGAACTTCACCAGCGCCGCCACCAGGGCCACCACCAGCACGTCGAGCATCGACCAGTAGCCGATGACTTCCACCAGCCGATACAATTTGGCCCGCTGGACCTGGGCCCAGGTGCTGCGTCGTTGCACCGTGACCAGCAACAGGGTCAGCACCACGAACTTGATGCCTGGTACGGCGATACTGGCGATGAAGATGATCAGGGCGATGTCCCAGGCGCCACCTTGCCAGAACTCGATGACGCCGCTGATGATGGTGCTGTCGGCACCTTCGCCAAGCATCTTGGTATTCATGACCGGCAGCAGGTTGGCCGGAATGTAGAACACCAGTGCCGCCAGCATATAGGCCCAGGTGCGGGTAATGGAGTCGGGCTTGCGCCGATGCAGGGCGGCCTCGCAGCGCGGGCAAGTCTCGGGCTGGTCGGTCATGTCGCAGGCCAGGCCGCAGCTGTGGCACAGGCACAGGTTCAGGTCGCTGGCCTGGGGCAGGGTGTCCAGGGGCGTGCCGTTCACAGGCGCTCCCACAGGTCGCGGACATCGCGCCCGGCAATGCGGATCATCAACAGGCTCAAGGCTGCCAGGGCGAACAGGCCGATGCCCGGCAGTACGTCCAGCAGCCCGGCGAGCTTGATCACCGCCACCAGTGCGCCCAGCAGGCACACCTCCAGCATGCTCCACGGCCGCAGGGTTTCCAGGCTGCGCATGCACAGGTTGAACCCTGGCGCCCGCTGGCTGGCGTAGGCATAGGCCAGGACCCAGATCAGCAGCGCCAGTTGCAAGGCCGGGGCGACGATGATCGCCACCGCGGCGACCAGGGCGATGAAGGTAATCGACCCCTGGCTCAGCGCCACGATGGAATCCCATAGCGTGGCGCTGTTGCTCAGGCCCTGGAGTCGGATGCTCATCACCGGATAGACGTTGGCAAATGCCCAAAGCACCGCGGCCGTCACGCTCAAGGCCAGGCGCTGCTCGATGCTCAGGCCGTCGTAACGCTGGATCACCGCGTGGCATTGCACGCACGAGGCTTTCTGATGCGGGACGAGCACCACCGGCTCGTACACCGCATCGCAATGTTCACAAATGATCAGTCGGTCGGTATCGGCCATCGGGGCGCTCGGGCAGGAACAACCCCTTCAATATAGAAGTGCGTTGAGAATGAGCAAACCGCCCGAACGGATCATTCGCCGCGAATGTATTGCTCCAGTTGTCGGATCAGGTCCGCCTGTTCGGCAATGGCTTCCTTGACCAGGTCACCGATGGATAGGAGCCCGACGAGCTTGCCGTCCTCGACCACCGGCAAATGCCGCAAATGCTTTTCGGTCATGATGCTCAGGCAGGTTTCGACATTCTGTTGCGGGTCTACCGTGATCACGGGGGATACCATGATGTCACTCACTTTCGTGCCCACCGACGAGCGGCCGTGCAAGACCATTTTGCGCGCATAGTCGCGCTCACTGATGATCCCCAGCACTTCATCGTTTTTCACCACCAGCAAGGCGCCGACGTTTTTCTCGGCCATGCGCATCAAGGCCTGCAATACCATGTCGTCCGGTGAGATGGTGTGCACTTGCTGGTTTTTCTCATCTTTTAGCCGGAGCAACTGCGCGACGGTTTTCATGGGGGAGCCTCGGGTGTTGTTTTTACGGGTGGTTTAAGAATCGTAGACCCAACGGCGCAGAGCAAGCGGGAAAGCGGCCGCCAGTCATCCAAAAACGTCATTACCGGTGAATTCACCTCAATATTAGGCCACGAGAGGCTGTCAGTTGAGCAGGTGAAGTCCCCCCGCCACAGGTAGAATCCGGACTCACGCAAAATTCGAGGTTACATCGGTGGATTTACAGCAGGGCTTCGTCCTGACCCGGCATTGGCGCGATACCCCGGCCGGCACCGAAGTCGAATTCTGGCTGGCGACCGACGCCGGCCCCCGGCGCGTGCGCCTGCCGGTGCAGCCGTCGGTGGCGTTCGTGCCGCAGGTCCAGCGCGGTCAGGTCGAAGCGCTGTTGCAAGGGGAGAAAGACGTTGAGTTGCGGCCCCTTGACCTGCTGGATTTCGAGCATCGCCCGGTGTTGGGGCTGTATTGCCAGCAGCACGCCCAACTGATGCGCCTGGATACCACCTTGCGCCGTGCCGGTGTGGAGGTGTTCGAGGCTGATATCCGGCCGCCGGAACGCTACCTGATGGAGCGTTTCATCACCGCTCCCGTCTGGTTTGGCGGCACAGCCACTGCTGACGGCCCACTACTCGACGCCCAGATGAAACCGGCGCCCGAGTACCGCCCACCGTTGCGCCTGGTGTCCCTGGACATCGAAACCACCGCCCAGGGCGATTTGTATTCCATTGCCCTGGAAGGCTGCGGTGAGCGCCAGGTCTACATGCTCGGCCCCCCCAATGGCGACGACACCGGCGTGGATTTTCAACTGGAATATTGCGAATCGCGCACCGTGCTGTTGAAAAAGCTCAATGACTGGTTTGCTCGCTTTGACCCCGACGGGATCATCGGCTGGAACCTGGTGCAGTTCGATCTGCGGGTGCTGCATGAACACGCCCGGCGCCTGGCCGTGCCGTTGCGCCTGGGGCGTGGCGGGGAAGAGATGCAATGGCGTGAGCACGGTGCGCGCAACAACCACTTTTTCGCCTCGGCGGCCGGCCGGTTGATCATCGACGGCATCGAGTCCCTGCGTTCGGCGACCTGGAGTTTCCCGTCCTTCAGCCTGGAGAACGTCGCCCAGACGCTGTTGGGGGAGGGTAAGTCCATCGACAACCCGTACCAGCGCATGGACGAGATCAACCGCATGTTCGCCGAGGATAAACCGGCCCTGGCCCGCTACAACCTCAAGGACTGTGAGCTGGTGACGCGGATCTTCGCCAAGACCGAACTGCTCAAGTTCCTCTTGGAACGGGCCAGCGTCACCGGCTTGCCGGCGGACCGCAGCGGTGGTTCGGTGGCGGCGTTCACCCACTTGTACATGCCGCTGATGCACCGCCAGGGTTTCGTGGCGCCGAACCTTGGCCAGCGCCCGCCCGAAGCGAGCCCGGGTGGGTTTGTCATGGACTCCCAGCCAGGGCTCTACGAGTCGGTGCTGGTGCTCGACTACAAGAGCCTGTATCCGTCGATCATCCGCACCTTCCTCATCGACCCCGTGGGCCTGATCGAGGGACTGCGTCACCCGGACGACCGCGAATCGGTGCCAGGCTTTCGCGGCGCACGCTTCTCCCGTACCCGGCATTGTCTGCCGGCCATCGTCGCGCGGGTCGCCGAAGGCCGCGAAACCGCCAAGCGCGAACACAACGCACCGCTGTCCCAGGCGTTGAAAATCATCATGAATGCCTTTTATGGTGTGCTCGGTTCCAGTGGCTGTCGCTTCTTCGATCCACGGCTGGCGTCGTCCATCACCTTGCGCGGCCACCAGATCATGCAGCGCACCCGGCAGTTGATCGAAGCCCAGGGGCATGTGGTGATCTACGGTGATACCGACTCCACGTTCGTCTGGCTGCGCCGCGCCCACGGTCAGGAAGAGGCGGCCAGGATCGGCCAGGAGCTGGTGGCCCACGTCAATCAATGGTGGCGCGAACAGGTGCGTGACGAGTTCGGGCTGGAGAGTGCGCTGGAGTTGCAGTTCGAAACCCATTTCAAACGCTTCCTGATGCCGACCATTCGGGGCGCCGAGGAAGGCAGCAAGAAACGTTACGCCGGGCTGGTGACTCGCGCCGATGGCCGCGATGAAATCGTCTACAAGGGCCTGGAAACCGTGCGCACCGACTGGTCGCCGCTGGCCCGGCAGTTCCAGCAAGAGCTCTACGGGCGAATCTTCCATCGCCAGCCGTATCAGGAATATGTGCGCGATTATGTGCAGCAGACCCTGGCCGGCGCGTTCGATGATCGACTGGTCTACCGCAAGCGCTTGCGCCGGCCCCTGGAGGACTACGAACGCAACGTACCGCCCCACGTCCGGGCCGCGCGGCTGGCCGACGAATTCAACCAGCGCCAGGGCCGGCCACGGCAATATCAGAATGGCGGCTGGATCAGCTACGTCATCACCGTTGCCGGCCCCGAGCCCCTCGAAATCCGTAGTGCGCCGATTGATTACGATCACTACGTGAGCAAACAGCTGCAACCAGTGGCGGATGCGATCCTGCCGTTTGTGAACGATGACTTTTCGACGTTGGTGGGGGGGCAGATGGGGTTGTTCTGAGATTTGCGTGTATTCCTGCAGAACTCTTTGGGCCGGGGATATGGTGGATCTGTGGCGAGGGGATTTATCCCCGTTGGGGCGCGCAGCGGCCCCTGAGATTTCGTGGTACCGATAAAGTTGCGAGTGCTGCGCACTCGAGCGGGGATAAATCCCCTCGCCACAAATCAGTGGGTTCCCGATGGTCCGTATTTAGGCGTCAGACCATCGCCAACCGCTGCTTGCCCTGAGGCTGGGGAAACATCAGGTCAAGGGCCGCCAAATCCTGCGGTTCAAGCTTCAGGTTCGCCGCCTCGGCATTCAGGCGTACGTGCTCAGGCTGTACGGCCTTGGGAATGGCAATGACACTGTCCTGGCGCAACAGCCAGGACAGTGCGATCTGCGCCGGTGTTGCCCGATGGCGTTCGGCGATCTGCCCCAAGGTATGGTCCTTGAGCAGATGCCCACCCTGGCCGACCGGGCAGTAAGCCATGACCGGCATACGCTGTTCCTGACACCAGGGCAGCAGGTCGAATTCGATACCACGCTCTTGCAAGTTGTACAGCACCTGATTGGTGGCGCAGGCCGGCGAGGCCAGTTCTTCAAGGTCGTCGACATCAAAGTTCGACACGCCCCAACGACCGATCTTGCCTTCTTCGCGCAACCGTTCGAAGGCTTCGACGGTTTCTTCCAGCGGGTACTGTCCGCGCCAATGCAGCAGATAAAGGTCGATGTAGTCGGTGTCGAGCCGCCGCAAACTGCGTTCGCAAGCCAGGGGAATGCCTTTGCGGCTGGCGTTGTGGGGATAGACCTTGCTCACCAGGAAAACCTGGTCCCGCAGGCCGGTGATCGCTTCGCCGACGACGGTCTCGGCACCGCCTTCGGCATACATCTCCGCCGTGTCGATCAGGGTCATGCCCAGCTCGATGCCCAACCGCAGGGCCGCGACTTCTTTCTTGTGATGGGACGGTTCCTCACCCATGTGCCAGGTGCCCTGGCCGATTACCGGTACGGACACACCCGCCAATTCCAGCGTCCTCATGCCTACCTCCTGTTTTTTGCTTTGACGTGTGGCAGCAGGATAGACCAAGCGTTCCCACATGGATCGTTCCCATGCTCTGCGCGAGCCCGCAGTATCCGAACTCAACACCAACCCGTGGGAGCGAGCTTGCTCGCGAAGGCGTCGGCCCATCCAGCATCATCACACGCAGACACACCGCTATCGCGAGCAAGCTCGCTCCCACAAGAGCATGGGAACGATTCGGCGGGGAGTTACTTCGCGGAGAACTTCAACACCATGGTCTGGGTGTAGGCCTGGCCTGGATCAAGCCGTGTCGAAGGGAAGTTCGGCTGGTTGGGCGAGTCGGGGTAGTGCTGGGTTTCCAGGGTAAATGCGCCCCAATGCGGATAGACCTTGCCTTGTTTGCCCTTGATCGTGCCGTCGAGGAAGTTGCTGGTGTAGAACTGCACGCCAGGTTCGGTGGTGTAGAGCTGCAGGCGTCGTCCGGACTCCGTGTCATACACCTCGGCGGCCAGTTTTTTCACATCGCCCTTGGCGTCCAGCGCCCAGTTGAAGTCGAAGCCGCCCTGTTTCGGTTCGGCGAACTTGAGTTGTGGGTGATCAGCCTTGATATGGGTGCCGATGGCGGTGGGTTGGGTGAAATCCATCGGTGTGCCGGCCACAGGGGCCAGTTCGCCGGTGGGAATGAGTTTGCCGGTGACCGGCGTGTAGTGGGCTGCGTGCAGGGTCGCGAGTTGCTCGAGTATGTCGCCGTTGCCTGCGCCGGCCAGGTTGAAATAGCTGTGGTTGGTCAGGTTCAGCACCGTGGGTTTGTCGGTGCTGGCCTTGTAGTCGATGCGCAACTCGTTCTGTTCGTTGAGGCTGTAGGTGACGTCGGTCTTCAGCGTACCGGGAAAGCCCATCTCACCATCGGGCGACACGTAGGTCAGGGTGACGCCCACCGAGTCCTTGCCATCATGGGGTTGGGCCTTCCATACACGTTTGTCGAAGCCTTGTGGCCCACCGTGCAGGGAGTTGCCATGGTCGTTCTGCGGCACCTGGTAACGCTTGCCGTCCAGCTCGAACGCGCCGTCGGCCAGGCGATTGCCGAAGCGGCCGATGGTTGCGCCGAAATACACGCTGCCGTTCTTCTGGTAACCCTGTACGTCGTCGAAACCGAGCACGATGTCGGCGGCCTTGCCGTTTTTGTCCGGCACGCTCAACGACTGAAGGATGCCGCCGTAAGTGATGACGGTCGCCTCCATGCCGTGGCTGTTGCGCAGCACGAATTTTTCCACCGGGGTACCGTCATCGGTCTTGCCGAACGCACCGCGTTCATTGGTCAGGCCGGCAGCCTGGGAAGCCGAGGTGGCGATCATCAGAGACACTCCGAGGGCCGTGAGCAGATGTCTGGATTCAAGCATGGTATGACCTTCCTTCTATTGTTTTGTTGTTGTTTTGAACGCGGGTCGAGTCGTTACTGGTCGGACAGCTTTGAAGGCTTTTCTGTTTAGTAGTCTTTCTATTTGAGTGGCAAGAAGGGATTTATAGCCATAAATAGAGATTAATCAATTAAAAAGTAAGACTAATTTGGTGTGAAAAGCGTAGCCCAAGGGTGAGGATTTTTGTCGGGCACTGCACTTTTGCGATTTTTGCCGCTCTATCCATGGCCTGGAAGCGGCGACCCCCATCGCTTCCCCCTATCCAGACCGAGACTCGATGGCCGGTGCTTTTTATTCTGTGATGAGGTTGCGACGTCGCTGTTCAGTGTTGTTGGTCGGTGTGTTGTTGCTGTTCAGCGGCGGCTGCAGCCATCAGCAGGGGCAGGACATGGTCACTCAGTTCAGCAACGCCAGGCCCCAGGAGTTCTTGCAGACCAGCGTCGACCGCATGGCCACGTTGGCGATGCGCGACAACCTGCAAAGTCTTTACCTGTTGATGAGCAAGCTGTACCTGCGCAACCCAGAGGAATTGCGCAAGTCCGGCTTTCTCGACGCTCGCGCCGCCGAAAAACAGGTTCGCCTGGCCATCGAGCAGCAGAAGCCCTTGCCGACCCTGGGTGGCAAGAAGGACCTGGCGGCCCTGAGCTATGCCATGAGTCCGGAGTTCCTCGGTGATCGGGTCGGTGCCTTCATCTATGCCATTGGCAGCATGTTGGTCACGGCCCATGGCAATCGCCTCGAGTTCTACATGACCGACGCCATCGACCCGCGCTTTGTCAACAACGCGGCGCGCAATATCGAAAAAGCCACCTGGCTGCTGAGCCAGCGCCAAACCAAGGATGGCAAGCCGTTGCTGTTTTCCAACGAAATCTCGGAGGAGGGCAGCAACCTGAGTTTCGCCGTGGAGTTCGGGAAAGTCGTCGCGCGACTGGACCTGCTGACCCAGATGCTGGATGAGCGCTATCGGCGCATCGGCCTGAATTACGCCCAGAGCCTGCTGTTCCTTAACTTCCTGCCGGTCCAGTGAGATACGACTGAAAAGGAATAAAGATAGATCACATCGATATAGGGGGTTATAAGAAAAATCGCTATGCTCGCGGCCAGATTTTTCACGCGGTAGCGCTGAGACGGGTTTAATGGATTTCGGTAATGTCGGTTTAGTCGTAGCAGGCTTGGTGGTCGGTTTCATCGTCGGGATGACCGGCGTGGGCGGTGGTTCGCTGATGACTCCCATTCTGTTGTGGTTCGGTATCAACCCTGCCACGGCGGTGGGTACGGACTTGCTGTACGCGGCCATTACCAAATCGGGTGGTGTGCTGGTTCACGCCAGGAACCGCAACATCGACTGGGCCATTACCGGCTGGCTGACCTTGGGCAGCGTGCCGGCGGTCGGATTGACGCTGTGGTTTCTCAGCAGCCTGCACAGCTCGCCCGACGCCATGAACGCGGTGATCAAGCAAGCCCTGGGTTTTGTGCTGTTCGCCACTGCCCTGGCAATCCTGTTCAAGAAACGCCTGCTGCAATTCGCCCATGACCGCGCGGGTGGACACTACAATCCCACCGGCACGCGCCTCAATGTGCTCACGGTCATCACCGGCCTCGTGCTGGGCACCATGGTCGCGTTGACCTCCATCGGTGCCGGGGCCCTGGGTACCGTTGCGCTGTTCATCCTCTATCCATTCCTGGTCACCAAGCGCCTGGTGGGCACCGAAATCGCCCACGCCGTGCCACTGACCCTGGTCGCTGGCCTGGGCCATGCGAGCATGGGCAACATGGACTGGCACATCCTGGGGTTCCTGCTGATCGGTTCGTTGCCGGGCATCTACCTGGGCAGCCATCTGTCAGGACGCATCTCCGACGAACTGCTGCGCCCTTGCCTGGCGGTGATGCTGGCGATGATCGGGTTCAAATTGGCGTTCTAAAACGATCACCCCCGTTCCACTGTGGGAGCGAGCTTGCTCGCGATGACGGAGTCACATTCAGCATCGATGCAAGCTGAACCACCGCTATCGCGAGCAAGCTCGCTCCCACAGTGGTCCCCGTTCCAACTTTCGCGCCGAACGCTCTCCACGGTTGCGCAATGAACCCTCTGGCCTAAGCTTCAAGGCAGGCAGGCGTAGTATTGATCGACTCGCGGAACAATCGCCGCCATGCGCAATCAGTACAGCGTAAATATCAAAAGGAGAGGCGCATGCTCATTCGGTCATTGACCTTCGCTACCTTGCTGGCTGTCGCCGGTCCCCTGTTCGCCGCCGACGGCGATTCACCTTTGTTGGCGGAGACGGGCAAGGCCCGCCCCTTGATCGTCATCGCCCCCAGCACTGTCGACCCTGCGTGGGTCAGCCTGAAAAAAGCCTTGGAGGAACCCGCCGGCAAGCAGGGTTTTTCCGAGCGTAATATGGTGCTCTATACCATCCTCAACACCATCGGGCAGCGCGACGGTAAAGACCTGGACCCGCAAAGCACCATGGCGTTGATTCGCTCACTCAAGTTGGGAGCCGGTGCCCAGACCAAGATCATCCTGGTGGGCAAGGACGGGGAAAAGAAGCTTGAGCATTCCGGGGCGATCGAGCTGAAAGAGATCTTCGACACCGTCGATAAACTGCCCGCGGCAGAAAAAGAAGCGGCGCCTCCGCCCCCGCCTCCCGCGCCGGAGCCTGCGCCGGCTAAGGATGCGAAGGGTGCCAAGCCTGGCAAGGCGGGCAAACCGGCTGCGGCGAAGCCGTTGGACGATTGATCTAAAAGTCGATGAGATCCCTTTTGTGGCGAGGGGATTTATCCCCGTTGGGCTGCGCAGCAGCCCCCAAACCAGACAACTCGGTGTGTCAGGAAGATTGAGCTCGCTGCTTTAGGGCTGCTTCGCAACCCAGCGGGGATAAATCCCCTCGCCAAAGTACTTGCTCAACCTTCTACTGCGCTTGCAGCGCCGTCAGGATCCGGTGCGCCGCCTTTACCCGCTCCTCAATCGGATAATTCTTGTTCGCCAACAACACGATGCCCATGTTTTTACCGGGCACGAAAGCCGCGTAGGCGCCAAACCCGTTGGTCGAGCCGGTCTTGTTGATCCAGGCATCGTCCGGTGCGGGGCGGGGCGGATCAAGCGGTTCTACCTTGTTCGGCGTCATGGCCATCTGCGGTGCATTGCCGGCCAGCAACTCATCCAGGCTGATCGGATAAGGGTAGAACTCCCAGCCCAACCCTTGGGTCATCCCGCCAACCGAATAGAACCCCGTGTGGGTCGTGGCGATGGCCTTGCGCAGATCGGCGTCGAGTTTTTCCGGCTGCAAGTTGGCCTCGATGAAGCGAATCAGGTCCGATGAACTGGTCTTCACCCCGTAAGCCTCGGAATCCAGCGCACCAGGCCCGACCCGGACGGGCTTGCCGTCCTTTGCGTAGCCTTGGGCATATCGACCCAACTGATCCTGCGGCACCCGCACATAACTGTGCTTGAGGCCCAACCCTGGCATCAGCGTGTGCTCCATCACCTCATCGAATGGCTGTCCCAGGCTGCGGGCCGCCAGGAAGCCGAACAGGCCGATGCTCGGGTTTGAATAGACCCGTTGGGTGCCGGTCGGGTAGAGCGGTTTCCAGGTCTTGTAGTAATCGAGTACCTGGCCTGGATGGTCTGCCTCGTCGGGAAACTGCAACGGCAGGCCACCGGGGGTGTAGGTGGCGAGGTTGAGCAGGCTGATGCCGTCGAAGGCGCTGCCACGCAGCTCGGGGGCGAAGCGACTGGCCGGGTCCGACAGGGACAGTTTGCCCTGGGCCTGGGCATAGGCGCCCAGGGTCGCGGTGAAGGTCTTGCTGACCGAGCCGATCTCGAAGAGGGTTTGGTCGGTGACCGGTTTTTTCGTGTCCTTGGACGCCACGCCATAATTGAAGAAATGGCGTTGACCGTTGTGGGTGATCGCCACGGCCATGCCCGCGACGCCTTGTTGCTTCATCAGGGGCTCGATGGTGGCATTGACCGTCTCTTCAATGCGTTCCTGGGCAAAGCCGGGAGTCGTCCCGCAGGCCAGCAAAAAAGTACCTGCGAGTAGCGCTTTGGCAATGTGCATGTCGGACCGTCTCCTTGGGTTGCGATGGTCAAGCCGCCTGCATCCAGCAGCTTTGAGTGCCTGAGTTCACCTGAGGGGGAGGCCAATCTAGGAGGTTTTCGGTTATTCGGCAATCGGACGTCACCCGGCCCAGGCCAGGTTCCGAGTTGTCCGACGGGGTCGCAGGAGCGTTCCTACGAAAATCTTTGGCCGTTGAGGTTTCGGCCGTGCATGGCAAATCACACAAACCTGCGGCTGCCGGGTAAACTTGCGCTCTTTCTAAAGGAGCCCACATGAGTTACTACCAGCCCGGCATTCTCGCCACCCCTGTTCCGCCTCAGGCCCGCCATTTGTTTTTTGCCCTGGAATCGGTCGAGGCGCTGCCGGCTGCGATAGACAAACTCCTGCTGCAGCTCGATGGCCGGGCCGTGATCGGCTTTGGTGAATCGCTGGTCCAGGCGCTGGGCGCCCAGGTCGAAGGCCTGCGGGCGTTTCCTGCGCTGGCCGGCGTCGGCGTGGACAATCCCTCGACCCAGCACGCGTTGTGGTGCTGGTTGCACGGCGAAGACCGGGGCGAGCTCATGCACCGCAGCCGCGCCATCGAGGCGGCGTTGGCCCCGGCGTTGCGCCTGGTGCAGATGAACGAAACGTTCCGCCACATGACCGGCCATGACCTGACGGGTTACGAAGACGGCACCGAAAATCCTCACGATGAAGCCGCCATTGCCGCCGCCCTGGCCCAAGGCGTTGACGGGGTGCGCGGTGGCAGTTTCGCGGCGATCCAGCAGTGGCAACACGATCTGGACGGTTTTGCGGCGATGCAGCCCCATGAGCGCGACAACATCATGGGTCGACGCCTGAGTGACAACGAAGAAATCGACGATGCGCCGGAATCGGCCCACGTCAAACGCACCGCCCAGGAAAGCTTCGCGCCGGAAGCCTTCGTCGTGCGCCGCTCCATGCCCTGGATCGAGGGTGATCGCGCGGGCCTGATGTTCCTGGCGTTTGGTTTCTCCCTCGACGCCTTCGAGGCGCAACTGCGCCGCATGAGTGGCTTGGAGGACGGCATCACCGACGGTCTGTATCGCATGAGCCGGCCGATCACCGGCGGTTACTACTGGTGCCCACCGCTGCTGGACGGGCGCCTGGATCTGCGGGCCCTGGCCCGGTAAGCGCAGCGGTTTGTGCAAAACGTGACGTGAACGCTATCCTTGGGGCGCACGTCATCCGTGGAACGGGAGAAGCAAGCGTGGATAAAGTCATCGTCATTACCGGTGGCGGCCGCGGAATCGGGGCGGCCACGGCACTGTTGGCTGCCGAGCTGGGTTATCGGATCTGCATCAATTACCAGTCCGATGAAAGCGCCGCGCAGGATGTGCTCGAACAAGTCCGGGCCAAGGGTGCCCAGGCGATCGCCGTGCGGGCCGACGTCAGCATCGAAGACGAAGTGATCAGTCTGTTCGACCGGGTGGACGCCGAGCTGGGCCGTGTCACCGCCCTGGTGAACAACGCCGGCACGGTGGCCCACAAATCCCGGCTCGATGAAATGTCCGAATTCCGCATCCTTA
Source organism: Pseudomonas sp. B21-054 (assembly GCF_026016345.1). Taxonomy (NCBI): domain Bacteria; kingdom Pseudomonadati; phylum Pseudomonadota; class Gammaproteobacteria; order Pseudomonadales; family Pseudomonadaceae; genus Pseudomonas; species Pseudomonas sp. B21-054. The sequence continues at coordinate 4,659,283 of NZ_CP087204.1, read as the reverse complement.
AGATCTTGAAGACCAATGTGCTGGGGCCGATTCTCTGCGCCAAGCACGCGGTGCTGCGCATGTCCCCCCGGCATGGCGGGCAGGGCGGGAGTATCGTGAATGTCTCCTCGGTGGCGGCCCGCCTGGGCTCGCCGAACGAATACGTCGACTATGCCGCTTCGAAAGGCGCCTTGGACACCTTCACCATCGGCCTGTCCAAGGAAGTGGCCGGCGAGGGCATTCGCGTCAATGCGGTTCGCCCGGGTTATATCTACACCGATTTCCACGCCCTCAGTGGCGACCCGGACCGGGTCAGCAAGCTTGAATCGGCGATCCCCATGGCCCGGGGCGGTCGTCCGGATGAAGTGGCCGAAGCGATTATCTGGTTGCTGTCGGACAAGGCCTCGTATGCGACCGGGACGTTCGTCGACCTGGGCGGCGGCCGCTGAGGTTCTGGATTTCGGTTGTCCGGACCGGCCTCTTCGCGAGCAAGCCCGCTCCCACCCTGGATTTGATGTGCACAAGAAATATGTGTTCGCAGGAGAACAAAAGTGGGAGCGGGCTTGCTCGCGAATGCGATAGCCAGATCAACATCGCATTCAAAACGATCGAATAATCCGCCCCAACGTCTCCATGGCCTGTTCCGACGCCTCGGTCCACGGGCTGCCGTAGTTCAGGCGAATGCAGTTCCGGAACCGCTGGGTCGGTGAGAAGATCGGTCCCGGCGCGATACTGATGCCTTGGGCCAGGGCCATCTGGAACAGTTTCAGCGAGTCCGTCTGCTCCGGCAGTTCCAACCACAGGAAGTACCCTCCCGTCGGCCGGCTGACGCGGGTCTGGGCCGGAAAGTAGCGGGCGATGGCGGCGAGCATGGCGCTTTGCTGTTCTTCCAGGGCATAGCGCAGTTTGCGCAGGTGACGGTCGTAGCCGCCGTGTTGCAAGTAGTCGGCGATGGCGGCCTGGGCCGGCATCGAGGCGCACAGTGACGTCATGAGCTTCAATCGCTCGATCTTCTGCGCGTAACGTCCGGCGGCGACCCAACCGATGCGATAACCCGGTGCCAGGCTCTTGGCGAACGAGCCGCAATGCATCACCAGTCCTTCGGTGTCGAACGCCTTGGCCGGCTTGGGGGCCTGTTGACCGTAATAGAGTTCGGCATACACGTCGTCCTCGATCAGCGGCACCTGATGGCGGCGCAGCAGTTCCACCAACGCTTGTTTCCTTTCCTCGGGCATCGTCGCGCCCATGGGGTTCTGGAAACTGGTCATGCACCAGCAGGCCTTGACCGGATGACGCTCCAGCGTCTGTTCAAGGACTTCCAGATCGATACCGTCGCGTGGGTGCACGGGGATTTCCACGGCCTTGAGCTTGAGCCGCTCCAACACTTGCAGGCTGGCATAGAACGCCGGCGCCTCGATTGCCACCAGGTCGCCGGGTTCGGTCACGGCCTGCAGGCACAGGTTCAAGGCTTCCAGGGCGCCGTTGGTGACCAGCAGTTCTTCCATGGGCAGCATCAGCCCGCCGACCATGTAGCGCAGGGCGATCTGCCGGCGCAGTTGCGGATTGCCGGGGGACATGTCCGTGACCACCACCCGCGGGTCCATGTCCCGGGTGGCGCTGGACAGCGAGCGGGACAACCGTTGCAGCGGAAACAGCATCGGGCTGGGGAATGCCGACCCGAACGGTACGGTACTCGGATCCTTGATTGAATCCAGTACTGAAAACACCAGTTCGCTGACGTCGACTTCGGTGGACTCGTGCACCTGGCTGCTGATCGCCGGCTCGGAGAACGGGCTCGGCGCATGGGTGTTGACGAAGTAGCCCGAACGCGGCCGAGCGCGGATCAGGCCGCGTCGCTCCAGCAGGTAATAAGCCTGGAACACAGTGGACGGGCTGACGCCGTAGGTCTGGCTGGCATAACGCACCGACGGCACGCGCTGGCCCGGCCCCAGCATGCCGGAGCGGATCAGTTCAGCAATGTCGTCGGCGAATTTCTCGTAGCGTTTCATGGCGGGCCCAGTCTTGAACGATTCGGCGGGAGCCGCGTGAGATGCACTCGGCGCCCGGCATCTTAAAGCTTCACCGATTCATCGGCGCGACAAAACGGCTCTTGCCCAGGCTGTAGATGCCGGGCTCATCGCTGTCGGTCACCTTGAAGGTCATTTCCTGGGAGCCACTGCGGGGCCGTTCGCTGAGCATCGCCACCGACACCGGCACATCGACGATTTCCCCCGGCGCCAGGCTCAGTTGCGTATTGCCTTGCAGGGCAAAACCGTCACCGTCCACCAGAGACAGCTGATAGTCCTGGCGTTGCTGGGTCTTGTTGATGATTTTCAGGCTGTAGATGTTCTCGATCTGGCCTGCGCTGTTTTCGCGGAACAGGCCGCGGTCCTTGCTGACGTCCAGGGACACCATGGGCCGCTCCACCAGCGCCAGGGCCAGTGCGCCGATCATCACCAGCAGCACGGCGGTATAGCCGATCAGTCGAGGCCGCAGCAGGTGAGTCTTGCCGCCTTGCAGCTGATGCTCGGAGGTGTATTTGATCAGCCCGCGGGCGTAGCCCATCTTGTCCATGATCGAGTCGCAGGCATCGATGCACGCCGCGCAGCCGATGCATTCCATTTGCAGGCCGTCGCGAATGTCGATGCCGGTGGGGCAGACTTGCACGCACATCTGGCAGTCGATGCAATCGCCGAGGCCGACATTGGCCGGGTTCACTTCGCGTTTGCGCGGGCCACGGATTTCGCCACGGGCCGTGTCGTAGGAAATGGTCAAGGTGTCCTTGTCGAACATCACGCTCTGGAACCGTGCGTAGGGGCACATGTGCATGCACACTGCCTCACGCAGCCAGCCAGCGTTGAGGTAGGTGGCGGCGGTGAAAAACAGCACCCAGAACAGACTGACGCCGGCCATTTGCAGGGTCAGCAACTCTTCGGCCAGGGGACGGATAGGCGTGAAGTAACCGACGAAGGTCAGGCCGGTGAGCAGGCTGATGGCCAGCCACAGCGTGTGCTTGGCCGAGCGGCGCAGCAGTTTGTTCAAGCCCCACGGCGCTGCTTGCAGCTTGATCCGTTGGTTGCGTTCACCTTCGGTGATTTTCTCGCACCACATGAAAATCCAGGTCCAGGAACTCTGTGGGCAGGTGTAGCCGCACCACACACGCCCGGCGAACACGGTGATCGCAAACAGACCGAAGGCGGCGATGATCAACAGGGCCGACAGCAAGATGAAATCCTGGGGCCAGAAGGTCGCGCCAAAGATGTGGAACTTGCTTTCGGAAAGATCCCAGAGCACCGCCTGGCGGCCGCCCCAGTCCAACCACACCGTGCCGAAGAACAGCAGGAACAGAACACCCGCACCGCTGATGCGCAAGGTGCGGAACAAGCCGGTGAAGCTGCGGGTGTGGATCAGGTTATCGGTGGTCCTGGCCTTGATTTTCGACGGCGCGGGTTCGAAGGTCTGTATCAACTGGACGGGGATTCTATCGCTCATGGTCGGTCGCTCATCAGCCTCTATCTGGCCGACGCACTATGACCATCGAACTGTTTGCATAACAGACTCAGGTAAATCGTTAAAAACCGGATCAGATGGTGTTAAGTGCCGCCCCTGCGACACTTTGATGCAGTCTGGAGATTGCTAAGCATCTTTGTGGCGAGGGGATAAATTCCCTCGCCACAAAATCTTCCTGGGCAAATCTTCAGATAACCGAATCACCATCGGTGGCCTTGACGTGGCGGCGTCCATCGACCGCGCCGGCCACAGTCAAGGCATCGGCTTCAGCCTCGGTGATGTAGACCCGCCCGCCATTGAGTTCCACGGCTGACATGGCTTTGTCCGGGTCGGTGATAACGGTCAGCTCGCTGGCGGGGCGTTGTTCCGTGCCGTTGGAGAGCTGGAAATGGCAGGTTCTTTTGTCTTCATCGATACGTACAGTCATGGTTGCACTTCCTTCTGGATGTCCTGAACGTTAGGCGCCGCCCCAAAGCCAGGGTTCGTCGCGGCTGATCAGCGGTCGGGCGCACCTCTGGCTTCGCTTGCGGTCCATCGTTTATTGAATGGAAAAAGGAGCGATTCATGGATGCCTGGTGGCATGAAGTCTGGGTGACCCTGCAAGCGGAATTCGCCGATATCACCGATGCCCAGCAGATGACGCGGGTCACGGTGCGTCTGCTGATGGCCGCGCTGCTGGGCGGCATTCTTGGTTTCGAGCGAGAACACAAGGGCAAGGCGGCCGGCGTGCGCACCCACATGCTGGTGGCCCTGGGGGCTGCGTTGTTCGTGCTGGTGCCGCAGATGTCCGGTTCCCAGGCCGACGCCATGAGCCGGGTCATCCAGGGAGTTGTCGCGGGCATTGGTTTTCTCGGCGCGGGCACCATCCTGAAAAGCACCGACGGCGATGAAAGCCATGTCAAAGGCCTGACCACTGCCGCCGGCCTGTGGATGACCGCCGCCATCGGCGTCGCCGCCGGGTTGGGTCGGGAAGCGACGGCCGTGCTCAGTACGATTCTGGCGTTGGCGATTTTCAGTGTGATGCCGGTGATTGTCCGGGCGCTGGAGAAGGAGGACAAGCCGTGACCGCGATCTCTAGCCAAAACACACCATCCGATGTGGGAGCGGGCTTGCTCGCGAAAGCGGTGTGTCAGTCGACGGAAACCTTGGCTGACACTACGCCTTCGCGGGCAAGCCCGCTCCCACAGTTTTTTGTTATCCACTAGGCTGTTGATCAAGCCCGTTCCGGCGGCGCTTCGCTCGGCGGGTCGCCCAACGGCGGCTGAGGATCGAGCGGTGGGTCTTTTTCGGGAATCGGCTCCGGGTCAGGGCCGGGCGGCGGTAGGGTGGGATCATCGATGTTGGGATCGGGTGTTTCGGCCGGGATGGGAATGTTCATCGGGACGGGTCTCCGTGACGCACATGGCTTGAGTCGTGCTTATTGTTGTTGACCACCCCGCGCCGGGTTTGATCCACCGGATGCCTCCGGGCAAATCCCTCTGAACTTTTAAGCGCTGGTTCGGTTCGGAGTTTAAGTGAGTTTTTTCAGGGACCCGTTGGGCCTTTACCGCCACAAGCGCGTCCATGGGGCGTAAAAGGAGTGATGCTCGATGACTGCTGAACACCCGACTGACATGGCTTATAACCCGCATTTGCCATTGTCCCAGGCTTTGTTGCTGCCACGTATCGCGATTGAAAACACGATGCCGGTGATCGACGGCGGACAGTTCGCTGCCAAGGCGGTGGCGGGCCAGGACGTGACGGTGACCAGCAAAGTGTTCGCCGATGGCCATGACAAGCTGGCCGTGCGTATCCGTTGGCACGCGTTGGAGGACGAGATATGGAACAGCGAGGTCATGACCGACCTGGGCAATAACGGCTGGCAAGGCCAGTTCAATGTGCCGAAACAGGGCCGTTATGTCTTCTGCATTGAAGCCTGGATCGATCAGTTCGCCAGTTTCTGCTATGAGCTGGAAAAAAAATTCGGCGCCGGCGTTCCCATCAGCCTGGAGTTGCAGGAAGGCCGCAACCAGGTGCAAATGGCTGCCGAGCGCAGCGACGGTGAACTGAAGGCGCAACTGACCGCGTTGCATCATGAGCTCTCGGGGTTATTGCCCGCCGAGCAGGTGGCGCTGTTCCTGGCGCCGCGCAGCGTCGATCTTATGTCCCTGGCCGATCATCGCCCCTACTTGAGCATCAGTCCCGAATTCCCATTGGATGTGGAACGCGAGTTGGCCGAGTTCGCCAGCTGGTACGAACTGTTCCCGCGCTCGATCACCGATGATCCTGCGCGCCATGGCACTTTCAACGACGTGCATTCACGCCTGGAAATGATCCAGGACATGGGCTTCGATGTGCTGTACTTCCCGCCGATCCATCCCATCGGTCGCAGTTTCCGCAAAGGCCCGAACAACTCCCTCACCGCCGGCCCCGACGATCCGGGCAGCCCTTATGCCATCGGCAGCGAGGAGGGCGGACACGAGGCGATTCATCCGCAATTGGGTTCCCGTGAAGATTTCCGACGCCTGGTGGCGGCGGCGGCCGAGCATGGCCTGGAGATCGCCCTCGATTTCGCCATCCAGTGTTCCCAGGATCACCCTTGGCTCAAGCAGCATCCGGGCTGGTTCAGCTGGCGGCCGGACGGCACGATCAAATATGCGGAAAACCCGCCGAAGAAGTACCAGGACATCGTCAACGTCGACTTCTATGCGGCCGATGCGATTCCCAGCCTGTGGCTGGAACTGCGGGACATCGTGGTGGGCTGGGTCAACGAAGGCGTGAAGATCTTCCGCGTCGACAACCCACACACCAAGCCGTTGCCGTTCTGGCAATGGCTGATCGCTGACGTTCGGGCCCAACACCCTGAGGTGATGTTCCTGGCCGAAGCCTTCACCACCCCGGCGATGATGGCGCGCCTGGGCAAGGTCGGTTATTCCCAGAGCTATACCTACTTCACCTGGCGCAACACCAAGGCCGAACTGGCGACTTATTTCACCGAACTGAACGAATCGCCGTGGCGCGAATGCTACCGGCCGAACTTTTTCGTCAACACGCCGGACATCAACCCAGCGTTTCTCCATGAGTCGGGACGTGCGGGCTTTCTGATCCGCGCGGCGCTGGCGACCATGGGATCGGGCCTGTGGGGCATGTATTCGGGCTTTGAACTGTGCGAATCGGCGCCGGTACCGGGCAAGGAGGAATACCTCAACTCGGAGAAATACGAGATTCGCCCTCGCGACTTCACCGCGCCGGGCAACATCATTGCCGAGATCGCCCAGCTCAACCGTATCCGTCGACAGAACCCAGCGTTGCATACGCACCTGGGGCTGAAGGTCTACAACGCCTGGAACGACAACATCCTGTACTTCGGCAAGCGCACCCCCGATGGCAGCAACTTCATCCTGGTGGCGGTGAGCCTTGACCCCCACAACCCGCAGGAAGCCAATTTCGAGTTACCGCTGTGGGAAATGGGCCTGCCGGACGATGCACAGACCCAGGGCGAGGATTTGATGAGCGGCCACCGCTGGACCTGGTATGGCAAGTATCAGTTCATGCGCATTGATCCGGCTTACCAGCCGTTTGGGATTTGGCGGATCAGCGTGGCTTAAGGCTGAACCATTCTTTTGTGGCGAGGGGATTTATCCCCGTTGGGTTGCGAAGCGACCCCCATGGATCGCACTGGGTACGTCAGGTTGGCCGTGTTGGAAATGTTGGGGCTGCTTCGCAACCCAGCGGGGATAAATCCCCTCGCCACAACGGCCCATCAAAAGCCTTTGTACAACGGCGGCTTTATAGAATTCATCAGGAGTTGCAAATGGCGAAGAAACCCCGGTCTGCCACCTTCATCAAAGACCCGCTCTGGTACAAGGACGCGGTGATCTACCAGGTTCACGTCAAATCCTATTTCGACTCCAACAACGACGGGATCGGTGACTTTCCCGGCCTGATCGAGAAGCTCGATTACATTGCCGACCTGGGCGTCAACACCATCTGGCTGTTGCCGTTCTATCCGTCGCCTCGGCGCGACGATGGCTACGACATCGCCGAATATCGCGGCGTGAGCCCCGACTACGGGACCATGGCCGATGCGCGGCGCTTCATTGCCGAGGCCCACAAGCGCAACCTGCGGGTGATCACCGAGCTGGTCATCAACCACACCTCGGACCAGCACCCGTGGTTCCAGCGGGCGCGCAAGGCCAAGCCGGGTTCGGCGGCGCGGGATTTCTACGTGTGGTCCGACAACGACCACAAATACGATGGCACCCGGATCATTTTCCTCGACACCGAAAAATCCAACTGGACCTGGGACCCGGTGGCCGGCCAGTACTTCTGGCACCGCTTCTATTCCCACCAGCCCGACCTGAATTTCGATAACCCGCAGGTCATCAAGGCTGTGCTGTCGGTAATGCGCTACTGGCTGGACATGGGCATCGATGGCCTGCGCCTGGATGCCATCCCGTACCTCATCGAGCGCGATGGCACCAACAACGAAAACCTGCCCGAGACCCATGACGTCCTGAAGCTGATCCGGGCCGAGATCGACGCCAACTATCCTGATCGCATGTTGTTGGCCGAAGCCAACCAGTGGCCGGAAGACACCCAGCTGTACTTCGGTGATGTCGATGCCCAGGGCCTGAACGGCGACGAATGCCACATGGCCTTTCACTTCCCGCTGATGCCGCGCATGTACATGGCGCTGGCCCAGGAAGACCGTTTTCCCATCACGGATATCTTGCGTCAGACGCCGGAGATCCCGGCCAATTGCCAGTGGGCGATTTTCCTGCGCAACCACGATGAGCTGACCCTGGAGATGGTCACCGACAAGGAGCGTGACTATCTGTGGAATTACTACGCGGCCGACCGTCGGGCGCGGATCAACCTGGGGATCCGCCGGCGCCTGGCGCCGTTGATGGAGCGTGATCGCCGCCGCGTGGAGTTGCTCAACAGCCTGCTATTGTCGATGCCGGGCACGCCGACCCTGTACTACGGCGACGAAATCGGCATGGGCGACAACATCTATCTGGGCGACCGCGACGGCGTGCGCACGCCAATGCAGTGGTCCATCGACCGCAACGGCGGTTTCTCCCGGGCCGACCCGGCCAGCCTGGTGCTACCACCGATCATGGACCCGCTCTACGGCTACCTGTCGGTGAACGTCGAGACCCAGGCCGGTGACCCGCATTCGCTGCTCAACTGGACCCGACGGATGCTGGCGGTGCGCAAGCAGTCCCAGGCCTTCGGCCGGGGCACGCTGAAAATGCTGTCCCCGAGCAACCGTCGGATCCTGGCCTATACCCGGGAGTACACCAGTCCGGAAGGCAAGCACGAAATCATCCTCTGCGTGGCCAACGTATCCCGCAGCGCCCAGGCCGCCGAGCTGGACCTGTCGACCTATGCCGGCATGGTTCCGGTGGAAATGCTGGGCGGTAATGCCTTCCCGCCTATCGGCCAGCTGAATTTCCTGCTGACCCTGCCGCCTTATGGCTTCTATTGGTTCGCCCTGGCGGCGGAAAACCAGATGCCGAGCTGGCACGTGGAACCGGCCCAGAGCCTGCCGGACTTCACCACCCTGGTGCTGAAAAAACGTCTGGAAGAGTTGCTCGAAGCGCCGTCGCGCACCACGTTGGAGCAGACCATCCTGCCGAGCTGGTTGCAGAACCGTCGTTGGTTTGCCGGCAAGGACAGCGCCATCGAGAAGGTCAACATTGTCTACGGCATGCGCTTCGGTGACCCGCAGCATCCGGTGCTGCTCAGCGAGATCGACGTCACCAGCGCTGGCCAGACCCTGCGCTATCAACTGCCGTTCGGCCTGTTGCCTGAAGACCAGTTGGGCGCTGCGTTGCCGCAGCAGTTGGCGTTGTCGCGTGTACGTCGGGGTCGCCAGGTCGGCTTGATTACCGATGCGTTCAGCCTCGAAAGCTTCGTGCGGGCCGTGCTGCAAGGCATGCAGAACGCCACGGTGCTACCGTTCGCTGAAGGTGAGTTGCGCTTCGAACCCACCGAGGGCTTGGCCGCATTGAACCTGGGGGCCGAGCCCGAGGTGCGTTACCTCTCCGCCGAACAATCCAACAGTTCGGTAGTGGTGGGCGGCGCGCTGGTGCTCAAGCTGATCCGCAAAGTCGCCTCGGGCGTGCATCCGGAACTGGAGATGAGTGCCTACCTGACGGCCGCCGGCTTCAGCAATATCTCGCCGCTGTTGGGCTCGGTGGTGCGGCGTGACGCCCAGGGCGAGGATGCCCTGCTGATGATTGCCCAGGGCTACCTGAGCAATCAGGGCGATGCATGGGAATGGACCCAGAACAACCTGGAACGCGCATTGCGCGATGAACTGGCCAATGCCGTGTCCGAGCAGGAGCAGCATTACAACGCCCTGGGCGAGTTGAAGGATTTTGCCGGCATGCTTGGCCAGCGCCTGGGGGAAATGCACCAGGTACTGGCCCAGGCCACCGACGACCCGGACTTCGCGCCCCAGCCCACCCATGCCAAGGAAGCCCAGGCCATCGGCAAGGACGTGGTCGCGCAGGTGGAAAACGCCTTGCGTCTGCTCAAGCAGAACCAAGGCCAATTGAACCCGGCAGACCAGGCCATGGTCGCACGTTTGCTGGAGCACAAGAAAACCGTCCTGGCCCATATCCAGGCGCTGGCCGCCAAGGCCGTCGGTGGCTTGCGCATCCGCGTCCACGGCGACCTGCATTTGGGGCAGGTGCTGGTGATCAAGGGCGACGCCTATCTGATCGACTTTGAAGGTGAGCCTGCGCGGCCATTGCATGAGCGTCGGGGCAAGCACAGCCCGTACAAGGATGTCAGCGGTGTGCTGCGCTCCTTCGACTACGCGGCCGCCATGGCGATCCATTTGAACACCGTCGACAGCACGGCTGATGCCGATGCCGCCCGGCAACGGGTGGCTGATCGTTATTTGAAAGAGGCCCGCGAAGCATTTGTTCAGGCGTATCGACTGGCGGCAGCTAGTCTTGCTCATGAATGGAAGGATGCTGAAGGCGAAGACGCCGCGCTGGCGTTGTTCGGCCTGGAGAAGGCGGCCTATGAAGTGGCTTATGAAGCCGAGAATCGCCCCGCCTGGCTGCCCGTGCCATTGCACGGCCTGGTCGGGTTATTGAGTGGGCTGGAACCGTTTTCCGACTTAGCCGGACCGATTTAGTGGAGAGAATCATGAGTGTCTCGAACAAAGAACCACAGGGGCAGGCCAAAGAGTCGTTACTGCCGGCCTCCCATGACATCGACGCGCTGGTGCGTGCCGAACATCATGACCCGTTTTCCATCCTCGGTCCCCACGGCGACGAGGCGGGCGGGCAATTCATCCGCGCCTACCTGCCCGGCGCACTGAGCGTGCAGGTGCTGGCCCGCGAGGGCGGCGAAGAATTGGGCGAATTGCAGATCACCGAAACACCGGGTCTGTTCGTCGGTCATTTCGACCGTGCCCAGCCGTACCTGCTGCGCACCCGTTGGGCCGGTGGTGAACAAGTGGCGGAGGATCCGTACAGCTTCGGGCCGTTGCTGGGGGAAATGGACCTTTACCTGTTTGGCGAGGGTAATCACCGCGACCTCAGCTCCTGCCTCGGCGCGCAACTGACGACGGTCGATGGCATCGACGGCGTACGCTTCGCCGTGTGGGCGCCGAACGCTCGGCGCGTCTCGGTGGTCGGGGATTTCAACGCCTGGGACGGGCGTCGGCATCCGATGCGCATCCGTTATCCGTCCGGTGTGTGGGAGCTGTTTATCCCGCGGCTCGGCGCGGGCGAGGGCTACAAATATGAAATCCTCGGGGCCCACGGCATCCTGCCGCTCAAGGCTGACCCCGTGGCATTGGCCACCCAGATGCCGCCCGACACCGCGTCGAAAGTCGCCTCGCCCTTGAAGATCGAGTGGCAGGACGACGACTGGATGCAGCACCGTCGTGAGCGGCAGCTGCCAGGCGCACCCTTGTCGATCTACGAGTTGCACGCCGGCTCCTGGCAGTGTGAACTCGACGAGGCCGGCGAAGTGGCCCGGCAGTACAACTGGCATGAAATGGCCGAACGGTTGATCCCCTACGTCAGGGACCTGGGCTTCACTCACATCGAGCTGATGCCGATCATGGAGCATCCCTTTGGTGGTTCCTGGGGCTATCAACCGCTGTCGCAGTTCGCCCCGACGGCGCGTTTCGGTTCACCGGACGATTTCGCCGAGTTCGTCAATGCCTGTCACCAGGCCAACATCGGGGTGATCCTCGACTGGGTACCGGCGCACTTTCCTACCGACGCCCACGGCCTGGCCCAGTTCGACGGCACCGCGCTGTATGAATACGGCAATCCGCTGGAGGGGTTCCACCAGGATTGGGACACGCTGATCTACAACCTGGGCCGTACCGAGGTGCATGGCTTCATGCTGGCTTCAGCCTTGCACTGGTTGAAGCATTTCCACATCGACGGCCTTCGGGTCGATGCCGTGGCCTCGATGCTGTACCGCGACTATTCGCGCAAGGCTGGCGAGTGGGTACCTAACCGCCATGGTGGGCGTGAGAACCTGGAAGCCATCGATTTTCTGCGGCACCTCAATGACGTGGTGGCCCTGGAAACCCCCGGTGCGCTGGTCATTGCCGAAGAGTCCACGGCCTGGCCGGGTGTCAGCCAGAGCACGCAGCAGGGTGGCCTGGGCTTCGCCTATAAATGGAACATGGGCTGGATGCATGATTCGCTGCATTACATCCAGCAGGATCCGGTGTACCGGGCTCACCACCACAACGAGCTGAGCTTTGGCTTGATGTATGCCTGGTCCGAGCGGTTCGTCCTGCCGATTTCCCATGACGAAGTCGTCCACGGCAAACGCTCGCTGATCGACAAGATGCCCGGTGATCGCTGGCAGAAGTTCGCCAACCTACGGGCCTACCTCAGCTTCATGTGGGGGCATCCGGGCAAAAAACTGTTGTTCATGGGTTGCGAGTTCGGCCAATGGCGCGAGTGGAACCACGATCAGCAACTGGACTGGTACCTGCTGCAATACCCTGAGCACCGCGGGGTGCAGCAACTGGTGACCGACCTGAACCGGCTCTATCGCGAAGAACCGGCGCTGCATGATCAGGATGACGCGCCCCAGGGTTTCCAATGGTTGATTGGCGACGATGCGGTCAACAGCGTCTACGCCTGGCTGCGTTGGAGCAAAGAGGGCCGGCCGGTATTGGTGGTCGCTAACTTCACACCGGTGCCGCGCGAGGCCTATCGGGTCGGCGTGCCGTTCGCCGGGCGTTGGGTGGAATTGCTCAACAGTGATGCCGACACCTATGCCGGTTCCAACTACGGCAATGGCGGCGGTGCTTCCACCGAAGAAGTGCCCAGCCATGGGCAGAACCTGTCGCTGGAACTCAACCTGCCGCCGTTGGCGGTGTTGATTCTGCGGCCGGAGGGTTAGGTTTTACAGAAGCCTGAAGGCGAATGACGACTGTGGTGATCATAAAATCAAAGGTCACCACAGTTCCAAATGTGGGAGCGAGCTTGCTCGCGATATCGGAGAGTCAGTCAACATCAATGTGGTTGATCCACCGCAATCGCGAGCAAGCTCGCTCCCACAAGGGGCGGAGTCGCTTCAGCGCACCAGGCACGGCCGTTTGTTGTTAAACGTCCAGCCTGGAATCAGGTATTGCATCGCCACCGCATCATCCCGCGCGCCCAAGCCCATGCCTTTGTACAACTCATGGGCCTTGGCCAACTGATCCGTATCCAGCTCAATCCCCAAGCCCGGCTTTTTCGGTACCTGCACGCAGCCGCCCTGGATCTGCAACGGTGCCTTGGTCAGGCGCTGGCCGTCCTGCCAGATCCAGTGCGTGTCGATCGCGGTGATCTCGCCCGGTGCCGCAGCGGCCACGTGGGTGAACATCGCCAAGGAAATGTCGAAGTGGTTGTTGGAGTGCGAGCCCCAGGTCAGCCCCCATTCATTGCACATCTGCGCCACCCGCACAGATCCCTGCATGGTCCAGAAATGTGGGTCGGCCAGGGGGATGTCCACCGACTGCAAGGTGATGGCGTGGCCCATCTCGCGCCAGTCGGTGGCGATCATGTTGGTGGCGGTCTTGAGACCCGTGGCGCGACGGAATTCGGCCATGACCTCACGACCGGAATAGCCGTTCTCGGCGCCGCAAGGGTCTTCGGCATAGGCCAGCACCTTGTGTTGGTCGCGGCACAGGCGAATGGCCTCTTTCAGTGACCAGGCACCGTTCGGGTCCAGGGTGATGCGGGCCTGGGGAAAGCGCTCGGCCAATGCGGTGACCGCTTCGATCTCCGCGTCGCCCTGGAGCACGCCGCCCTTGAGCTTGAAATCCTGGAAGCCGTAGCGTGAATGGGCCGCCTCGGCCAGGCGCACCACGGCGTCGGCGTCCAGGGCCTTTTCGTGGCGCACGCGGAACCAGTCGTTGTCGGCGTCCGGCTCGCTGCGGTAGGGCAGGTCGGTCTGTTGGCGATCGCCGACATAAAACAGATAGCCGAGCATTTTCACTTCATCGCGTTGCTGGCCTTCGCCGAGCAGGGCGGCGACCGGTACGTCCAGGTGTTGACCCAGCAGGTCCAACAACGCCGCTTCCAGACCGGTCACCGCGTGGATGGTGATGCGCAGGTCGAAGGTCTGCAGGCCTCGGCCGCCGGCATCGCGGTCGGCGAACGCGTGGCGCACGGTGTTGAGAATCTTCTGGTACGTGCCGATGGGGCTGCCGACCACCAGCGAGCGGGCATCCTCGAGGGTCTGGCGAATGCGCTCGCCGCCAGGCACTTCGCCCACGCCGGTGTGGCCGGCGTTGTCCTTGAGAATAACGATATTACGGGTGAAAAACGGGCCATGGGCGCCACTGAGGTTCAGCAGCATGCCATCGTGACCGGCGACGGGGACGATCTGCATGCTGGTGATGATCGGGGCTTTGCTGGCTTCTGGGGTCGTCATGTGCGCTTATCCTTGATGATCAGACGTGACTGGCGGCAGGAGGGTTGGCCGGCGTCGTTGCAGACTTGGGTTTAGGCGTATTCCGTGCGGCGAACACGATGATCGCGGCGATGATCGAGGTGGCTGCCAGGCCATAGAGGCCGCCCTGGATGGAGCCGGTGTGCTCTTCCAGCAGGCCGAAGGTGGTGGGGGCGACGAACCCGCCGAGGTTGCCCACGGAGTTGATCAGCGCAATCACCCCGGCGGCGATCCGGGCGTCCAGGTAGGCCTGGGGAATCGGCCAGAACAGCGACGACGCGGATTTGAAACCCAGGGCCGCGAAGCAGATGGCGACGAAGGCGAAGATCGGCCCGCCGGTGGTGGACATGAACATCCCGGCTGCGGCGATCAACAAGGCCGTGGCGACCCAGGCCTGTTGGAACTTCCACTTGGCCGACAGCGAGGCGAAGGCGTACATGCCGACAATCGACAGCAGCCAGGGGATCGAGTTGAACAGCCCGACCTGGATATCGCTGAGCTCGCCCATCTTCTTGATGATGCTTGGCAGCCAGAAGGTGGCGGCATAAATCGTCAGCTGGATGAAGAAGTAGATCAGGCAGAACAGGATGATCTGGCGATCCTTGAGCAACTGACCGATGGACAGTTTGACCGGTGTGGCGGCTTCCCGGGCCCGTTGCTCATCGTCAATGGTCTTCACCAGTGCGTCCTGCTCCTCGCGACTCAGCCATTTGGCGTCGTGGGGCTTGGAGTCCAGCCAGAACCAGACGAAGACGCACAGGCAGACGGAGAACATCCCTTCGATGAAATACATCCACTGCCAGCCGTGCATACCCAGGCCGTTGATTTGCAGGAGCAACCCCGACAGCGGGCCGGAGATCAGCGATGCGATGGCCGAGCCGCTGAGGAAGATGGCGATGGCTTTGCCGCGTTCGACTCCCGGCAACCAGCGGGTGAAGTAATAGATCACCCCAGGAAAGAAGCCGGCCTCGGCCACGCCTAGCAGGAAGCGCAGGATGTAGAAGTGGGTTTCGTTCTGGATGAAGGCCATGGCCGCCGCCACCAGGCCCCAGGTGAGCATGATGCGAGTCAGCCAGATACGGGCGCCGATTCTTTGCAGCAGGATATTGGACGGGACTTCGAACAGCGCGTAGCCGACAAAGAACAGGCCGGCGCCTAAACCGTAGGCGGCGGCACCGATACCGAGGTCGTGCTCCATGTGGGCACGGACGAAGCCGATGTTCACGCGGTCGATGTAGTTGACGATAAACATGATGACGAACAGCGGCAGGATGTGGCGCTTGACCTTGGATATGGCCGACAGCAGCACCGGATCCGCGCCGGCATTCGCCTTGAGGCTGGATGTGTTCACTTGGTTTTTCTCCCACTCGTTATTTTTATGCGGGCATCGTGCAGGTGCCGATGTTGATAGACATCATACAACTTGGATTTTTTCGATGACAAGGGGTTTTTGATGACAATTGGAAAGGATGGTTGGATTGTTTATGCCGTATTTGCTGGGCTAATCGGATGATTTTTGGGTTTTATGGGGCGCAGCGGCCGTGCGAGGTGATGTCTATACTGTGCCACTGATAGAGGGAATGTCGGTCTAACTTGAGTGTTGTCATACAAGTTGATTGTCCACCCATGATCATTTCCAGTCCCACTGATGGTAGGATCGCTTAGCCTGTTTTCGAGGAACCCTGGCGATGCAAGACACTGAAACCCCGCTGCGCAAGCGCACCCACAACCTGGCCCATGAGTTGGTGGCGAAGCTCAGCCAGAGCATTCTGCTGGGGCAGTTGAAGCCGGGGGAGAAGCTGCCGTCGGAAGGGGCCATCGTGCAGGAGCATGGGGTCAGTCGTACGGTGGTGCGCGAGGCGATTTCCAAGCTGCAAGCCTCGGGACTGGTGGAAACCCGCCACGGCATCGGTACCTTTGTGCTGGAGCAGAGCGACGAGCCGGGGCTGCGCCTGAATGTCGACACCGCTGCCGGTGTGCGGGGCATCCTGGAGTTGCGCCTGGGCCTGGAAACCCAGGCCGCCGCCCTGGCCGCCCAGCGCCGTAGCGAGCAGCAGTTGCAGCAGATGCGCCAGGCGCTGGATGACTATCAGCGGTTGTTCAGCAACAACGACAGTTGCGTCGAAGCCGACCGGCGTTTCCATCTGCTCATCGCCGAGGCCACGAACAACACCTGCTTCGTCGAAATCATGCAGCACCTGGGCAGTGCGATGATTCCCAGGACCCGGGTCAATGTGGCCGAGCGCGGCCAGGCTGACCTCGGGAAGCTGGCGCAGCTCGCCAACCTCGAGCACGAGGCGATCCTCAATGCCATCAAGCGCCAAGACCCCGACGCCGCCCGCGCCGCCATGTGGCTGCACCTGACCAACAGCCGCGACCGGTTTGGTGCGCGGACCTGACAAATAATTTTCTGCTAAAAACAGTTCGGCAATCTGTCCTGGTTAGGCGAGCACCTCCCTCTGTGGCGAGGGGATTTATCCCCGTTGGGCTGCGAAGCGGCCCCAAACCAAGCAACTCGGTGTGTCAGGAAGGTTGAGTTCACTGCTTTCGGGCCGCTCCGCAGCCCAGCGGGGATAAATCCCCTCGCCACAATGGACCGCTCTGTCAGGTACACCGATGTTGACGACATGAAGGGCACCAGAGTCCGATCCGGCCAATCATGCGCAAAGCCAACAGGCAAAAAAACCGGCGCAACCGAAGTTGCGCCGGCGGTGTTGCCGATGGCTGCGCGGATGTTCGTGGGTCCGCACAACCACCGTTGAACACTTTGCCGGTCAGGCGCGTTCCAGCGCCAAGGCCACGCCCTGGCCGCCGCCGATGCACAGGGTGGCGAGGCCTTTCTTGGCGTCGCGCTTGATCATTTCATGCAGCAGCGACACCAGCACACGGCAGCCCGACGCACCGATGGGATGACCCAGGGCGATGGCGCCGCCGTTGACGTTGACCTTGTCCATGTCCCATTTCAGTTCCCGGGCCACAGCCAGCGACTGGGCGGCGAAGGCTTCGTTGGCTTCGATCAGGTCCAGTTGGTCCAGCGACCAGCCGGCCTTGTCCAGGCAGCGACGGGTGGCCGAGACCGGGCCGATGCCCATGATCGCCGGATCAACGCCGGCGTTGGCGTAGGCGCTGATTTTTGCCAGTACCGGGAGGCCCAGGGCTTTGGCTTTTTCGGCGCTCATCAGGATCACGGCGGCGGCGCCATCGTTGAGCGAGGACGCATTGCCCGCGGTGACGCTGCCGTCCTTCTTGAAGGCCGGCTTGAGCTTGCCCAGGGATTCGGCGGTGGTACCGGCGCGCGCCTGTTCGTCAGTGGCGAAGGCCACGGGATCGCCTTTGCGCTGGGGGATCAGGATCGGTGTGATCTCATCGGCAAACCGACCGCCCTCGATGGCGGCGACGGCTTTCTGCTGGGACGCGGCGGCAAAGGCATCCTGTTCTTCACGGCTGATACCGTACTTGTCCACCAGGTTCTCGGCGGTGATGCCCATGTGGTAATCGTTGAAGGCATCCCACAGGCCATCGGTGATCATGCTGTCGATCATCTTGGCGTGGCCCATGCGCAGGCCGGTGCGGGCGGCCGGCAACACGTACGGGGCCAGGCTCATGTTTTCCATGCCGCCGGCAATGATGACCTCGGCGTCACCGCAACGAATTGCCTGGGCGCCCAGGTGCAACGCCTTGAGCCCCGAACCACAGACTTTGTTCAGGGTCAGCGCCGGCACCGCATGGGGCAGGCCGGCGAGGATCGACGCCTGGCGCGCCGGGTTTTGCCCGGAACCTGCGGTCAGCACTTGGCCGAGGATCACTTCATCGACCTGCTCGCCGGACAGACCGGTTTGCTCCAGCAGGCGCCGAATCACCGCTGCACCGAGCTCCGGCGCGGGAATGGAAGCCAGCGAACCCTGGAAACTGCCAATGGCGGTCCGGGTGGCGGCGACAATCACGACTTCTTGCATCGAATCTCTCCTCACTGGGCAGTGAACTGCATTTCAGGCACATGGTCCGGCACGATCAACTTGCCGGCGGTCTTGGCGACGATTTCCTCGACGCTGACACCCGGGGCACGTTCTTTCAGGATGAAGGCGCCGTCCTGGATTTCCAGGTAGGCCAGGTCGGTCAACACGCGCTTGATGCAACCGGCGCCGGTCAGCGGCAGGCTGCAACGGGGCAGCAGTTTCGACTCGCCGTCCTTGGACGCGTGGGTCATGGTGACGATGATGTTCTCGGCGCCGGCCACCAGGTCCATCGCGCCGCCCATGCCCTTGACCAGCTTGCCAGGGATCATCCACGAGGCAATGTTACCTTCGACGTCCACTTCGAACGCGCCAAGCACCGTCAGGTCGATGTGACCGCCGCGGATCATGGCAAACGATTCGGCCGAGGAGAAGATCGAGGCGCCAATGCGCGCGGTGACGGTCTGCTTGCCGGCGTTGATCATGTCGGCATCGACTTCGGCTTCGGTGGGGAATGCGCCCATGCCGAGCAAGCCGTTTTCCGATTGCAGCATGACTTCCATGCCTTCGGGGATGTAGTTGGCGACCAGGGTCGGAATGCCGATGCCCAGGTTCACGTAGTAGCCGTCCTGCATTTCGCGGGCGACGCGTTGAGCCATTTGTTCGCGGGAAAGTGCCATGTTCTTATTCCTTCATTCGGGCCGGGGGCAGGGGATCACTTACGCACGGTGCGCTGTTCGATGCGTTTTTCGAACGTGCCGCAAATGACCCGGTCGACGTAGATGCCAGGGGTGTGGATCTGCGTCGGGTCCAGCTCGCCGGGTTCGACGATTTCTTCGACTTCCACCACGGTGATCTTGCCCGCCGTGGCGGCCAGCGGATTGAAGTTCTGCGCGGTGTGGCGATAAATCACGTTGCCGAAATGGTCGGCCTTCCAGCCTTTGACGATGGCGAAGTCGCCGGTGATGGATTCTTCCATCAGGTACTGGCGGCCATGGAATTCACGTACTTCCTTGCCTTCGGCCACTGGCGTGCCGACGCCCGTGGCGGTGAAGAACGCGGGGATGCCGGCGCCACCGGCGCGCATTTTTTCGGCGAGGGTGCCTTGGGGGGTGAGCACGACTTCGATTTCGCCGCTCAGCAGTTGCTGCTCAAAGAGGGCGTTTTCGCCGACATAGGAAGCGACCACCTTGCGGATCTGCCGGTCTTCCAGCAGCACACCGAGGCCGAAGCCGTCGACGCCGCAGTTATTGGACACCACCGTGAGGTCGCGGATGCCCTTGCGCTTGATCTCGGCGATCAGGTTTTCCGGGATGCCACAGAGGCCGAAGCCGCCGGCGATCACGGTCATGCCGTCCTTCAAGCCTTCCAGCGCTTCTTCATAAGAACTCACGCGTTTGTCGAAACCTGCCATAGACACCTCTTTTATTCTTGATGGGGTCGCAATGAAATGCAGTGTTGCGCCAAGTCATATATTTGTTAAGTTGATTTTTAGGTTGAATTGATTGATAAAACTCAACAGTCGCCGCCATCCACTTGCGGCTCGAAACTTACGGCTTGCCGCTGGAGCGAAGCGATCCC
This sequence comes from Pseudomonas sp. B21-054, assembly GCF_026016345.1. Lineage (NCBI taxonomy): Bacteria > Pseudomonadati > Pseudomonadota > Gammaproteobacteria > Pseudomonadales > Pseudomonadaceae > Pseudomonas > Pseudomonas sp. B21-054. The sequence continues at coordinate 4,639,340 of NZ_CP087204.1, read as the reverse complement.
CATGACCCTCAAGCAAGTCCGCGCGTTCCTTGCCGTGGCCCAGAGCCTGAGCTTCGCCGTGGCGTGCGAGCGCCTGCATCTGTCCCAATCGGCCCTGAGCCTGACGATCAAGGCCCTGGAAGAAGGCCTGGGTGGCCGTCTGTTCAGCCGCAATACCCGCAACGTGGCGCTGACGCCCGAAGGTGAATCCTTGTTGCCACTGGCCCGACGGCTGGTTGCCGATTGGGACAATGCCGAGGATGAAATGCGCCAACGTTTCACCTTGCAGCGCGGTCGCGTGACGTTGGCGGCGATGCCTTCGTTCGCGGGCAACCTGCTGCCACCGATCCTCAAGACCTTCCGCGCCCGCTTTCCGAATGTCAATGTCACGGTCAACGATGTGATCAATGAACAGGTGCTGGAAATGGTGCGGGACCGGCATGTCGAGCTGGGCGTGGCGTTCGAGCCGATGCAGAGTTCGTCCCTGGCCTTCACTGCGTTGTACCTGGATCGTTTTGTCGCGGTGGTGCCGCTGGATTCACCGTTGGCCCGACTCGGCGAAATCAAGTGGCAGGCCTTGTTGGAACAGCCGTTCATTACCCTGCAGCGGCCGTCCACCGTCCGCGTGATGCTTGAAGAGCACCTGCAGGCACGGGGGATGAAACTGCCCGTGGAATTCGAGAGCCATCAATTGGCGACCGTCGGCCGGATGGTCGCCAGTGGGTTGGGCGTCAGCGCGGTGCCGGCGCTGTGTATCGGGCAGATGCATGAGCTGGGGGCTCGGTGCATTACGTTGAGCGATCCAGTGATCGAACGGGCCATCGGAGTGCTGACCAAGCCGGGGCATGAACTCTCTGCGGCGGCGCAGGCGCTGTTCGATACGCTCAGGGATCAGGAGTTGGGCACGTTGACCGCAGGCCAGCACTGACCCTGTGAGAGTGATGGCCCTGTGGGAGCGAGCTTGCTCGCGATGGCGGTGTGTCAGTCAACATCAATGCTGGCTGATCCGACGCCATCGCGAGCAAGCTCGCTCCCACAAGGGGTCCGGGTGTTGCTAAAACGGGTGTTGTGTCAGCAATGGCAGTAATTGCTCACACGGCTCTTCAAGCTTGAGGTCCAGCAACTCATCGGCCCGGGTCTTGCCTCGGTTGATCGCCAGCAGCGGCTTGCCCTGGTCCTTGATGGCCCGGCACAGGCGAAATGCCGAATACGCCATCAGCGACGAACCCACCACCAGCAGGCCGTCGGCTTGCTCGACGGCTTGCATGGCGCGGGTCGCGGTGAGGGGGGCGACGTTCTCGCCGAAAAACACCACGTCGGGTTTCAACCGTTCGCCGCCGCAATGGGGGCAATGGGGCACTTGGAAGCGTGCCTCGAACGCCGGGTCCAGCAGGGTGTCGCCGTCGGGCGCCTGCACGGCGTCGACACCGGCCAGGTAAGGATTCTGCGCTTCCATCAACAACTGGATCTGCTGCCGTTCGCTGCGCTGGTCGCAATCCAGGCACAGCACGCGGTGCAGGCTGCCGTGGAGTTCGATGACGTCCTGGCTGCCGGCCTGATCATGCAGCGTATCGACATTCTGGGTGATCAACCCGGTGATGCGCTGCTGCGCCTGCAATTGGGCCAAGGCTTCATGGGCCACGTTCGGCCGGGCCTGCCTCACCCGTGGCCAGCCCAGCATCGCCCGTGCCCAATAGCGTCGGCGGGCCTCGGCCTGGGCGAGGAATTCCTGGTACATCATCGGCTGTCGACCCCGGCGCACGCCGTCGCGGTCGCGGTAGTCGGGAATGCCCGAGGGCGTGCTGATGCCAGCCCCAGTGAGCACCAGGAAACGACGCCCGGCCATGTGCTCCAGCAACTGATCGAGCGGTTCGAGGTGAAGGTCGTCGGGCATTGGGTGTCTCCGTTGGCCTGGAGCCGTTGAGGTTAGCACTCCAATCGGGCAGGGAAACCGTTGCCGCGCCTTTCGTCGCCCTGGCCTGTGGTCTTTTCAAACTTTCCCCGGCGCCGTGATATCCACCTTTATGTGCGGGACTTCGGTTGCCGAGAAGAGGAGACCTATGAACAAGACCACCGGTGAAGTACGGGCCATCAATCGACAGAGTGCAATGGTGGGGGTGTATGTGGCGCAGGAGGACGGCCATACCGTGCTCGAACTGAGTTCGGCCAACGACATCGACATTGGCGACATCCTCGAATGGAACAGCGGCACGGCCTTGGGCACGCAGTCCTATCACAACCTGACCAAAGGTTGGACCGCCGATGTGTACGTGGCCAATCACGGCGTTGCGGCGGCGAATCTCGAGGTCCAGCTGATGGTCGGGTCTTCCTGACGACGCCTGCGACCCCTTATCCCGGGAGAAAGAGCATGAGCGAATTAAAGTGCGGTTGCCCCGATTGCCAGTGTGAGGTCGATCCGCAACGGGTTTTCAATCACGACGGCGAGGCTTACTGCAGCCAAGCCTGTGCCGAACAACACCCCAATGGTGAGCCGTGTCCGGCGCCAGACTGCCATTGCGAACGCAGTGGCAAGGTGGGCGAGCGGGACGTCACCAATAAGCAGCTGGACGACGCGCTGGAGGAAACGTTTCCGGCCAGTGATCCGATCTCACCTTGACTTTGGCAGACAGCGTGGAAAGACACGCACTGATTTGCAATAAGTCTTTGCTCGATTATTTAAGATAATTTATTAAGTGCCGCTTATTTGATAGGACTTCATGAATGGATCTGTAAGTTATGACCGTTCGTCGCTGCTCACGGATTTTATTTAAAACCTTATTCGCGGCAGGTTTTCCCAATAACACGAGCCAGTGAGGCTCGTTTTCAACTTTAACTAACGAGGTGAATGAAATGGCTAACACAGGAAATAACAATCCTGGCAATTTCGCTAACGATCGTGACAAGGCATCGGAAGCCGGGAAAAAAGGTGGGCAAGCGTCCGGCGGTAATTTTGCCAATAACCCGGAACGCGCCTCCGAAGCAGGGCGCAAGGGTGGTCAGGCATCGGGCGGCAACTTTGCCAACGACCCTGGACGTGCTGCAGAAGCTGGCCGCAAAGGCGGGCAAGCGTCGGGTGGTAATTTTGCCAACGATCCTGAGCGCGCCTCGGAAGCGGGCCGCAAAGGGGGCCAAGCGTCGGGTGGCAACTTTGCCAACGATCGGGAAAAGGCCTCCGAAGCCGGTAGGAAGGGCGGAGAAAACAGCCGTGGTGGCGGTCGTGATTCGTAATGCCCGATGACCTGGCAGGCCCCGTGCCCATGGCATGGGGCCCCTAGGGTTTATATAACCCATTGTGCCAGGCCAGCGTATAGAAAGTTGTCCTGTTATATATGGCGAAATGATCGGTGAAAGTTAAGTCAATGACCGTTCGTCTCGCTTGTTGGGTAGAAGATAAATAACGTTTCCTTAACTTCTTCTTGTCCTTGTGAGCCTGTTACCAGCAGTGCTCTCATTCCGTGTGCCTTGAACGAGGGATTTAATCATGTTCCTGCATAACAAGAGACTGCAATACACCGTCCGCGTTGCGGAACCCAATCCAGGACTGGCCAACCTGTTACTTGAACAGTTCGGTGGGGCCCAGGGTGAGCTGGCGGCGGCGTCACGCTACTTCACCCAGGCCTTGTCCGAGGACGATCCAGGCCGCAAGGATCTGCTGATGGACATCGCCACCGAGGAACTCAGCCATCTGGAAGTCATCGGTTCGATCATTGTGATGCTGAACAAAGGTGCCAAGGGCAAGATGGCCGAGGGCGTGGAAAAGGAGGGCCAGTTGTACCGGGACATCAACGGTGCCGGCAATGATTCCCACATCACCAGCCTCCTGTATGGCGCCGGCTCGCCATTGACCAACTCCGCCGGTGTGCCCTGGACCGCCGCCTACGTAGATACCATCGGCGAGCCGACAGCGGATATGCGTTCAAATATCGCGGCCGAGGCGCGGGCGAAAATCGTCTACGAGCGCTTGATGAATGTCACGGATGATCCCGGTGTCAAAGAGGCGCTGGGCTTCTTGATGACCCGTGAAATCGCCCACCAGCTGTCGTTCGAAAAAGCCCTGCACTCGATCCAGCCCAATTTCCCCCAAGGCAAATTGCCGGGCATGCCGGAGTTCACCAACGTGTACTTCAACATGTCCCAGGGCGAACCTAGCGTGCGCGGCCCATGGAATCAGGGCGACGATTGGGAGTTCGTCGAAAATCCAGCGCCGGCAGTGGATGGCGGCGATGGCCTGGCCAGCGTCCAGCTGAGTGAAAAAGACGAAGCGCTGCTGATGGACATGAAGGCACGGACGATGTCCAACCCGCAGAGCAACCCCACCACGGGTGCCGACTTGGGTTCGGGGATGCAAGGTGACAAACTGTAAACAACGGCGAGGGGGGTAACTCCCTCGCCTGAACTTTCCGTCTGATCGTTCCCGCCATGCAACGATCAGACTAGCCATGCCCGCAGAGCATTAAGGACATTCGATGGACCAGCCCACTTCCCGGATCCGATCCCCCTGGCGTACCTGGCTGGGTCCTGTGCAAAACAACCTGCTGCTGGGGGTGAGTTTCTGGCTGGGGCTGGCGGTGATAACCGCGTTGTTACTCTACAGCGGCTACAACGCCTTGGTCGGTGCTGATCGGAACAATCTGGGTTACGCGGTCCTGGGCGGCACGTCCGGTTTCGCCGCCACGGCCTTGGGCGCATTGATGGCGGTGGTGCTGCGGGACATCTCGTCACGCACCCAGGACATCATGCTGGGTTTCGCCGCCGGCATGATGCTCGCCGCCAGCTCTTTCTCACTGATCCTGCCGGGCATCGAAGCCGCGCAGGTGATTTGTGGCAATCAGTTGCTGGCCGCGTTTGTCGTCGTGGTCGGCCTGGGCCTGGGTGTGGCCCTGATGATCGGCCTCGACCGTTTCGTGCCCCACGAACACGAGTTGAGTGGGCGGCGCGGTCCCGAGGTGGAGCGCATTAACCGTGTGTGGCTGTTCGTACTCGCCATCACCTTGCACAACCTGCCGGAAGGCATGGCCATCGGCGTCAGTTTTGCCGATGGCGATTTCAAGGTCGGCTTGCCGCTGACCACTGCCATCGCCATCCAGGACATTCCCGAAGGACTGGCCATTGCCATGGCGCTGCGGGTGACGGGCATCAGCACCCTGCGCGCGGCATTGATTGCGGTGGGCTCCGGGCTGATGGAGCCGCTGGGGGCGGTGATTGGCCTGGGCATGTCGTCGGGTGTCGCCGTCGCGTACCCCATCAGCCTCGGGTTGGCGGCGGGGGCGATGATCTTCGTGGTGTCCCACGAAGTGATTCCCGAGACCCACCGCAACGGCCATGAAACCCCGGCGACGCTGGGCTTGATGATGGGGTTTGCGGTGATGATGTTCCTTGACACGGCGCTGGGTTGAAAGACTCACCGATACCCTCCGTCAACGTTTCGACAAATGTCTGGAACATCCGAAATTTTCTCCGGTTCAGTGTTGATGACATGACGCCTCTCCCGGTTTGATCACCCTATGTGCTCAAGGCCGGATGGGTTGAATTAGCGAGGTATACTCAACCCCGTGGATGGCATGAATCCGGGGTGGCGCAATCGTGCTGCGTTCGCTGATGTTGGCCGTTGTGCTCGTTCTGGCGGGGTGCGCCACGCCACAGCTCGGCCAACCGACCGCCACGGTGATGATTGCCCAGGACACTTGGCGACAGGTGGACCAGCAGCTCATCGCTGCATCGAAAAGCGCCGTCGAACAGGCGGCACTCTACGCCCGCGGATCGATGGAGCATTGGCGCGTGTTGGTCTATGAGCGCACCGAGGTTGAATTCATCCCCTGGTTCAGCAGCTATTGGACCCAGGAGTGGCTGGCGGTGAAGGTCAGTTGGTACGCCGCCAGCGCCGAGGGCGAGACGGATTCCTCGGCCAGGCGCCTGGCGGCTTACCTGCAGGAACAATATCGCGAGCAGGTGCTGGAACCGGTGGCGGTGGAAATCGATCCCGAGGCGATCAGGGCCAATGCCATAGGCTACTACCTGCGCCAGCTCAATCAGCAGGTTCAGGTCATCGCCCTGCGGCATCGCATCCCGAACGAACTGATGAGCCGACGCCTGCACGGCATCCCGGCCATCCGCCTCGGGCCGCCAGCGGCGCGTGACGCTTCGTTGTACGAGATGGTCCACACCGAACCGTTGAACACCCTGCCGGCCTATGCGGCCCTGATCGATCACGTCAACAAGGCTGCAACCACAGGCGCCGGACCCTCGGAGGCGGTGATCGCCATGGTGGCGCAACGCACCAGCGAAAAAATCGAGGCCCAGTTCGCCACGCGTGGGGCAACCGGTGCGGCGGCGGCCGTGGCTGGGAAGGCGGCGGGAGCGTTGATCTCGGTGGGCGTGGCGGGCATTCGCGCGATCATCCACGAGGGCGAGCGGCCGGAAATGGAGGCGCAGATCCGCAAAAGCCTGAGCGCCGCTTTCGACGAGGCCTGGTTCAAGTCGCTCAAGCATCCCCTCAGCGGGGTGATGGCACCGGTTTACTACCTGGACGAAGAAATAGAAAGCAATCTGGTGGAGGCGGATCTGGCCAATCGAGCACTGGTGCTGCCGGATATCAAGCCGTGACGGGGTGGGGTCATTCTGGCCCGAGGGTGACGCGGCAACCCTTGCGATGGCGGATCTGTTCGTCCGTGGGGCGCTCTTTTACGAACTCGAAGCGGGGTTCACCTTCGCTGTAAATCACCAGCCAGCCCCATTCCAGCTCACTTTCGTCCTGTCCGGGCCTGGGCGGCGAGGCCCACCAGGGTTCTTTCTGCATGATCTGACGCATGGTGTCCCTCCTGCCGTTTGATCCTCTCAACTATAGACTGCTCGATTTCGCCACAAGACCTTGTTTGATGGGGCAGTGTGCTCTGACGCCGCTCATCAGCGTCTAGCGTCTGTATCCCCGCACTCGAACGGGGAATGATTGGACCCGCGCATATGCAAGCACTGTTGAACGAGATCCTCGATGCGGTTCGCCCCCTGATCGGTCAGGGCAAGGTGGCCGATTACATTCCGGCCCTGGGCACCGTGGTGCCTAATCAGCTGGGCATTGCCGTGTACGGCAACGACGGCGAGATGTATTGCGCAGGCGACGCCGATACGGCGTTTTCGGTGCAGAGTATTTCCAAGGTGTTCAGCCTGGTGCAGGCCATTGGGCATTCCGGCGAAGCGATCTGGGAGCGTCTGGGCCATGAGCCATCCGGCCAGCCGTTCAACTCCCTGGTGCAGCTGGAATTCGAGCGCGGCCGGCCACGCAACCCGTTCATCAACGCCGGCGCCTTGGTGATCTGCGATATCAATCAGTCGCGTTTCGCCGCCCCTGCGTTGTCGATGCGCGATTTCGTGCGGCGTCTGTCAGGCAACCCGCAAGTGATGGTGGACGGCAAGGTCGCCGAGTCGGAATACCAGCACCGCGCCCGCAACGCTGCGATGGCCTACTTGATGCAGTCCTTCGGCAACTTCCATAACGACGTGGAGGCGGTACTGCGCAGTTATTTCAGCCACTGCGCCCTGCGGATGAGCTGCATCGACCTGGCCCGGGCCTTCTGCTTCCTGGCCAACGACGGATTCTGCAAGCACAGTGGCGAACAGATCCTCAGTGCGCGGCAGACCCAGCAGGTCAATTCCATCATGGCCACCAGCGGGCTGTATGACGAGGCCGGAAATTTCGCCTATCGCGTGGGCCTGCCTGGCAAGAGTGGGGTGGGCGGCGGAATCGTCGCCGTAGTGCCGGGACGCTTCACGGTGTGCGTCTGGTCGCCTGAACTCAATGCCGCCGGCAACTCTCTGGCCGGCATGGCGGCCTTGGAATTGCTCAGCCAGCGGATCGGTTGGTCGGTGTTTTAGTGTCCTGTATCACAAATACTGTTCCTTTTTGACGGCGTCTGTTGTCGTCATGCTGCGTTGCCGCTCCTCGCCATAGCGGGCTATGACTCGTCGCGGCGCCTTGCCTGACGACAACAGCCACTCGTCAAAAAAGGAACGTATTTGCGAAACAGGACACTAGGCCCCACGAAAAAGGGCCCGTTCCTGATTGAGGAACGGGCCCTTTTCATTCAAGTGCAATCAGCAGAGGCGGTCGATGACCCGCACTTGCGAGGTGTTCTGCATCGACTCCCAAGCCTGGGTCAGCGTTTGCAGGACGCGTCCCATGAAGTCCTTGTCCGCGGCGGCCTTCTTGCCGACGTAGCCCTGGCCGCGACGGTACATCTTCAGCCGGGCGCACAGGTCTTGTGTGTTCTTTTCGAACTCGTCTTCCTGGGTGTAGGGAGACAGGCAGTCCATATGCACCTGGCCAGTCTTGCTGATCCACAGGATATGGCTGTCGAGTGTGTCTTTGTGCGCTGCGAACATGCGAGCCAGTTCATCAATAGATGGTTGATTATTCAGATTCATGTGTAAGCCCCTTGACCATTTGGTTGATCTGTCTGGTGGTTCGCAAAAACTTCGCTTCTCGGTAAGTGCCTGCCTGCTACCGAAACCAGGCCGTCAGCGTTCGTCCGTCGAACTTCGACGGGGTCGTGCATCGGTTGTGTAGTGTTATCGAAGGGCTGCTACGCAAATGCGCTACAACGAAGAGAAACAGCGAAGAATCGTCAGGCATTGTCAACTTTCGAGGGTCGACCACGCGCGTCATGAGGATCTTCGCCGACGTTTCTCGTCCTTGTTACCGGACGGTCAGGCCAGGTCAGCACCTTCAATCTGCCTTGTGGGCAGTCCCTTATCCAAAAAACAGCTCGGCGGTCAGACGAGCTTGCTCAAACAGTTGCCTGTACTCCCGATCGGGGAGACGTCTGCATCATGCAAGGGCAAATCGGAGGCGTCAACGGTTTTGTAGTGATTATTTTTGATCACTACATATTGTCGGACAAAACGGTTTGGGTATGAAAAATGGCTGAGAAGCTCGGCTGTGTTTTCTGTGGCGAGGGGATTTATCCCCGCTGGGGCGCGAAGCGGCCCGAATGGTTGGTGAGGTTGTCCTGATACACAGAAGCGTCTGGCTTGGGGTTGCTTCGCAACCCAGCGGGGATAAATCCCCTCGCCACAGGTTCTGTGTTTGGCATCATCTGATTGACTAGGCTCATGTCGCCTTGGCTTTGCTCGCCTTGCGCGGTGCACCGGCAGCCTTGCGCGCTTGTTCTTCCACGGTGTTGCGCCCCGCCCGGCAGGGCTGGCCGGGCCGCTGATGGTCAGGCTCATGCCCTGGCAGCGGGCGATGTGCTTGCTCATCCACGCGGCTTGCCGGGTCACGAATTCTTCCAGGCTCATTTCACCGCTTTGCACCATGTCCAGGGCCTGCTCCCAGATGGCGGTGGTGCCCGGGTCGGCGATGGCGCGGGGCACGGCGTCGATCAGGCTGAAGGCCGCCGGGGTGGCGGACAGGGCCTTGCCGTTCTTCACCAGGTAACCGCGGTCGAGCAGCCCCTGGATGATCGAGGCCCGGGTCGCTTCGGTGCCGATGCCGGTGGTGTCCTTGAGCTTTTGCTTGAGCAGCGGGTCCTCCACCAGTTTGGCGACGTTCTTCATGGCCTTGATCAGGTCGCCTTCGGTGAACGGCTTGGGCGGTTGGGTCCACAGGTCCTTGAGCTTCACCTCGTCCACCGCGCAGTCACGGCCCTCGGTCAGCGCCGGAAGGGTTTGCGGCGTCGGTGCTTCACGGCCCTTTGCTGGCGCCAGCGCTTCGGGCAGGGCGCGTTTCCAGCCGGGTTCGACGATCTGCTTGCCTACGGCACGCAGTGCCTGGCCGGCACAGTCGAAGTCGGCCTGGGTCCGGTCGTATTCGTGGTTGGGCAGGAACTGCGCCAGGTAGCGCGCACGAATCAGCGTATAGACGGCTCGCTGCTTGCTGGCAAGCTTGTCGAGGTTCTTCGCGGCGGCGGTGGGGATGATGCCGTGGTGGGCACTGACCTTGGCGTCGTTCCAGGCCCGGGATTTACGCTGCGGTTGCAAGTGTTCGCGCAGCGGCGCAAGGCTGGGGTCGGCCTGGGCGAGGGCGGCCAGGATGGCCGGTGCTTCGCTGTGCTGGCTCAAGGGCAGGAAACCGCAATCGCTGCGGGGATAGGTGATGAGTTTGTAGGTTTCGTAGAGCGACTGGGCAATGTCCAGGGTTTCCTGGGCACCGAGGCCGAGCTTCTTCGAGCAGATTTCCTGAAGGGTGCCCAGGTCGAACGGCAGCGGCGCGGCTTCGCGCAGGCGCTCGGTACGCACTTTCAGCACCCGGGCAGTGGCGGCGTTGCCCATGGCCTGGGCGGCATCGCGGGCCAGGGCCTGGTTCAGGCAACGTTCCTGATCGTCGCAAGCATCCGGGTCGGCGCGCCACTGGGCGGTGAAGGCCGTGCCTTCGTGACTGAGCTGCACGTCGATGGCCCAATAGGCGACCGGCACGAAGTTGGCGATGCTGCGGTCGCGATCCACCACCAGCCGCAGCGTCGGTGTCTGCACGCGGCCCACCGGCAGCACGCCCTGGTAGCCGGACTGGCGCCCCAGCAGCGTGAACAGGCGACTCATGTTCATGCCGATCAGCCAGTCGGCCCGGGAGCGGCCCAGGGCCGAATGGTACAGGTTGAAGGTTTCGGCGCCCGGCTTGAGGGTGGCCAGGGCCTTGCGGATCGACGCTTCGTCCAGGGCCGATAGCCATAGCCGCTGGATCGGCCCGCGGTAGCGGCAATGTTCCACCAGCTCCCGGGCGATCATTTCGCCCTCACGGTCGGCGTCGGTGGCAATCACCAGTTCCTTGGCTTCCCCCAGCAGGCGCTTGACCGCCTTGTATTGCCCAGCGGTTTTCGGCTTGACGGTCATTTTCCATTGCGCCGGCACGATAGGCAGGTCAGCCAGTACCCAGCGCTTGTAGCGGGCGTCGTAGGCATCTGGCGGGGCGGTTTCCAGCAGGTGACCGATGCACCAGGTGACCGTGACGTTCGTGCCCAGCCAGCAACCGTCGCCACGGCGCGTGGCGCCGAGCACGGCTGCGATGTCCTTGGCCTGGGACGGCTTTTCACACAGGTACAGCTGCATGGCACCCAATTCCTAAACAGATTTCATGGGGCTGTAGCATGGTCATGGATGCGCGCCGGGGCAAGTTTTATCTGTATGGATATACAGATAAAAGCGTTGCGCTGCGTTGCAACGGGGTGTCTAAGTCGACGTTCGGCGATCTCTTGGCAAGCAGAATGAATTTCTCGAAGGGGTATCGCTCATAACTTCAAGGCGGCTGAAACCGCACAGAAGGTTTATGAGGTCAGGGAGAGTCACTTACATGAATTCGATGCCAAAGGGCAACGGACAGGCGACGACACGTTTGATTCTCGTTGTGGAAGATGATCCGACAATCCTGGAGTTCCTCTGCGAAATCCTGGAAGAGGAGGGGTTTGTCGTGGAGCCTCGGGAAAGCGCCGACGCGGCGCTGACGTTTCTTGAGGAGAGTGCTGATTATGTGGACCTGCTGCTCACCGACATCACCATGCCCGGCATGCTGAACGGTGCGGACCTGGCCAACGTCACCGGGGACCGTTGGCCGCAGATACCGCTGCTGATCATGTCCGGCTTCGAGACCCCGGAAAGTGCCGGGATCAAGCACCACGCGTCCTTTATCGCCAAGCCTTGGGCGCTGGGGCAGATGTTGGATCTGGTGGAAAGCACGGTGAAAAGCCATTCAGTGCACTGATCGATCCCAGAACGACGGGTTGTGATCGACCCGTCGCACTCATGTTTGGGTTGCAAGCGGCGATGGCTCCCACGACAATGCGAGTCATTATCAGTCGCGAATTATTCCATTGCCATGTCCGCCAACGATCTGTCCTTACGCAGTGCCGTCGACGTCCTGTACAGCGATCATCACAGTTGGCTCCAGGGCTGGCTGCGCAAGCGCCTGGGCAATGCCTTCGATGCAGCGGACCTCACCCAGGACACCTTCGTGCGAGTCATCAAGGCTCGCTCCGCGCTGGAAATTCGTGAGCCGCGACCGTATCTGTCGATGATCGCCAAAGGGCTGTTGATCGATCTGTTTCGCCGCCGCTCACTGGAACAGTCCTATCTCGAAGCATTGGCCGCCATGCCGCAAGAGCAACATCCATCGCTGGAGGAGCAAGCCATCCTGCTCCAGGCCTTGATGGAAATCGACCGCTTGCTGCTGGGGTTGGGACCGCGCGTCAGGCAGGCGTTCATCCTGTCGCAGTTCGATGGCCTGACGTACCCGCAAATTGCCGAGCGCTTGGGCGTGAGTGTCCGCACGGTCAATAACCACATGGCCAAGGCCATGGAACATTGCTGCCTGATGCAAATTCAATTGCAGCTGTCATGAACCTGCCGCCCGAAGAGTTGAACGCCATCCGTGCTGCCGCGCAGTGGTACGCCAAGTTGCATTCCGGCATCACGACCGACGCGGACCGGACCGGGTGGACTGCCTGGCTGAGCGCTGATCCGTTGCATGGCCAGGCCTGGCAAAGAATGACGGCGGTGGCCGAACAGATGGCCAGTGTCCCGGGTGCCCTGGCGGCGCCGGCCTTGAGTGATGCCCACAACCGATCCCGGCGCCAGGTATTGCGTAGCGTGTTACTGCTGACGTCCGCCAGTGGCCTGGGGTGGTTGGGCTGGCGCAGTCAGGCGGCTCGGAATCTGTTTTGCGATTACCGCACCACGGTGGGCGAGCGCCGTGAGTTTCAACTGGCGGACGGCAGCACGCTACTGCTCAACACCGACACATCGGTCAATGTTCGTTTCGATGCAAACCAGCGGCGACTGGAGCTGTTGAGGGGGGAGATTCTCGTGACGACGGCGGTTGATCCCTTGCAGCGTCCTTTCAAGGTGGTCACCGGTCATGCCGAAGTACTCGCCTTGGGAACGCGTTTTATCGTCCGTGGCCAGGCGCGGGGCGGCGAGGTGGCGGTGCTGGAGAAAGCGGTCGAGGTCAGTCTGCCGGCTATTGGCTCAAGGCTGCGGGTCGAAGCCGGCCAACGCCTGGACTTCAACGATCGGTCGCTGGGTACGCTGCGCGGCAACGATGTGTCGGTGGGTGCCTGGCAGAAGGGAAGCATCATCGCCATTGACCGTCCCCTGGCGGCGCTGCTGGAGGAGCTTTCGCGTTACCGCAACGGCGTGCTGCGTTGTGATCCGGCCATTGGCGACTTGAAGGTGTCGGGGGTGTTTCCCGTCGATGACACTGACCTCGCCCTGGCGGCACTGGAGAGTGGTTTTTCCTTGCGGGTGACCCGATACAGTCGTTTCTGGGTCCAGGTATCGAGTGGCGACCGACGCTGACGCTACGGCGCGATAAAAAATTGTTCTGCACTTTTCATCCGCATCGTTCGGCTCTTCCTCAGTGAGTTTTTATCGACCGTTTTGGGGAGGGGAAGCATGTCTTGGGTGAGCGCGCCAGGTCGTCTGGTGTTTGCAGTGAAAATCGGCTTGCTGGCAGTCGCTACGGGCAGCGCCGGGGCCGTGAGTGCCAGCCCGGTTCCAGAGGCTTCGGCGCAGCAGCGTTTGGCGCAGGCCTACGATATCGGGGCCGGCAGCCTGGTGGATGTCCTGACCCGTTTCTCCAGCGCCGCCGGTGTCGCTATTTCGTTCGATGCCCGGCAACTCCAGGGCCTGCAATCGCCCGGCCTGAGAGGTTCGTTTGGCGTGGGTGACGGGTTTGCCCGCATTCTGGGGGGCAGCGGCCTGCAAGCCGCCCTTCAGGCCAACGGCACGTACGTACTTCGTCCTGTGCCCGGCAACGGTTCGGCAATGGAGCTGGGCGTCACCACCATCGATGGGCAGAGGCTCGGCGCGACCACTGAAAACAGTGGCTCCTACACAACTGGGGCGGTCACCATCGGCAAGGGCGAGCACTCGCTGCGCGAAACGCCGCAATCGGTGACGGTGATCACCCGCAAGGTGCTCGATGACCAGAACCTGAACACCATCGATCAAGTGATGGAAAAAACGCCTGGAATCACCGTCTACGACTCGACCATGGGCGGCAAATATTTCTATTCCCGCGGGTTTCGGATGTCCGGCCAGTATCAATATGACGGCGTTCCGCTGGACATGGGCAACAGCTATGTCCAGGCCGACAGTTTCAGCAGTGACATGGCGTATTACGACCGTGTCGAAGTCCTGCGCGGTGCGGCCGGGATGATGAAGGGCTCGGGCGGCACCTCCGGCGGCGTCAATTTCGTCCGCAAACGCGGCCTGGCCACGGCCCAGACTGAACTCAGTCTCTCGGGCGGCACCTGGGACAACTACCGTGGACAGATCGATACCGGCGGCCCGTTGAATGATTCCGGCACCGTGCGGGGCAGGGCGGTGATCGCCGAGCAGAGCCGGCATTATTTCTACGATGATGCCCGGCGCAAGGACCAGATCTATTACGGCGCCCTGGACTTCGATCTGTCGCCCGACACGACGCTCGGCCTGGGCGTTGCCTATGAGGACGTCGATGCAAACCCCTGCTGGGGCGGGCTGCCGCGCTACCGGGACGGCAGCGATCTGAAACTCAGCCGTTCCACTTGCCTGGACCCATCGTGGAACACCTGGCGCAGCCAGCGGACCACGGTGTTCGGCGATCTCAAGCACCAGCTCAACGACGACTGGGCCGTGAAAGTCGCCAGTGTCTATACGAAAAATACCCAGGACATCAAATACGCGTTTGCATCGGGCTCGGTGGCGCCAGGCACCTCGACCACCAACATGCTGGGCAGCATGTATGACTATGACCAGGTCGATTACGGCCTCGATGCCTACCTGGACGGCAAGTTCGACGCCCTGGGGCAGCAACATGAGTTGATCGTCGGTTTCAACGCCAGTCGTTCGGACAAGGACGACTTCTTCTCCGTCGCATTGCTGCCACAGAAGCAGAACGTATTCGATCCGGATCGCCATATCCCCGAACCGGACGACAGTTACTTCATCGCAAACTCGACGCGTGGTGGTCCGGTCAAGACCGTTACCGAGCAGCAAGGGATGTATTCGACCCTGCGCCTGAAGCTGGCGGAGCCCTTGACGTTCGTGGTGGGCAGTCGGGTGAGCTGGTACAGCTCCAAGACCGACTCGGTGTTCCTCACCGGCGGCTCGGAACACGCCAAGAGCACGGAGACGGGCCAGGTCACCCCGTTTGCCGCCGTGTTGCTGGACCTCAACGAACACCTGACGGCCTACGCCAGTTACTCGGACATTTTCACGCCCCAAGGCAACTACCGCTCCGAAAGCGGTTCGGCACTCAAGCCCCTGGTGGGTGAAAGCTATGAGCTGGGAATCAAGGGCGAATGGTTCGAGGGGCGCCTGAACAGCGCCTTCAACCTGTTCCGCACGTTGCAGAAAGACCAGGCCCAGACCGACTACAACTCAAGTTGTGCGTCCTCGGACGGTTACTGCTATGAGAATGCCGGCAAGGTGCGCGCCCAGGGTTTCGAAGCCGAGATCAGCGGTGAAGTCATCGAGCGCCTGCAACTGCTGGCCGGCTACACCTACACCCAGACCAAGACCCTCGACGACATTGACACCAGCCTCAACGGCGGCTCGTTCAACAGCTACGTGCCGCGCCATGTGCTGCGCCTGTGGGGTGATTATGCCCTCGGCGGGGCATTGGAACGGTTCAGTGTCGGCGCCGGGGTCAATGCCCAAAGCGACAATTTCCGTGTATCGCCGGCGACGGGCGAGAAGATTACCCAGGCCGGTTATGCCGTGTGGAACGGTCGCGTTGGCTACCGCATCGATGACACCTGGACGGTGGCCCTCAATGGCAACAACCTGTTCGACAAGCGCTACTACACCACCATCGGCACTGAGAGCTTCGGTAACTATTATGGTGAGCCGCGCAACTTCACCATGACCCTGAAGGGACGCTTCTGAGCCGGTGGCGAGGGCGCCAATGCCCTCGCCACGGTTTTTGCCCTCAGTTGGTATCCAGGTCCACGTTGCGGGTTTCCCGCAGGCAGATCATGCCCACCACCAGGCTCACCCCGGTGATCACCACCGGGTACCACAGCCCGTAGAAAATATCCCCGGTGTAGACCACCAGGGCAAACGACACGGTAGGCAGGAAGCCGCCGAACCAGCCGTTGCCGATGTGGTAGGGCAGGGACATGGAGGTGTAGCGGATCCGGGTCGGGAACAGCTCGACCATCAACGCCGCCAGCGGTCCGTAGCACATCGCCGAGATGATGATCAGCGCAACGATCAAGGCCACGATCATCGGCCGGTTGATCTGCTGGGCGTCGGCCTTTTGCGGATAGCCCGCGAGGGTCACCGCACCGCGCAGGGCGGCTTCGTCATAGCCTTCGAGCTTCACGTCACCGACGCTGACCTGCACCGTGCTCCCGGCCGGGGCTGCGACGCTGCTGTAGGGCAGGCCTTGCTTGACCAGGAAAGTCTTGACCTTGTCGCAAGGGCTGTCGAAACGCGCCTTGCCCACCGGGTCGAACTGGAAGGTGCAGGTGGCCGGGTCGGCGATCACGGTGATCGGTGCCTGGCGGCTGGCCTGGTCGATGGCCGGGTTGGCGTAGTGGGCCAGGGTTTTGAAGATCGGAAAGTACAGGGCAGTCGCCAGCAGCAGGCCGATCATCAGCACCGGTTTGCGCCCGACCTTGTCCGACAGCCAGCCGAAAAAGATGAAGAACGGCGCACCAATCACCACGCTGACAATCAGCAGGCTGTTGGCCAGGGCCGGGTCCATCTTCAGGAACTGGGTGAGGAAAAACAGCACGTAGAACTGCGCGGCGTAGAAGGTCACCGCTTGCCCGGCATTGATGCTGAACAGGGCGATCAGCACCACCTTCAGGTTTTCCCATTTGCCGAAGGATTCGCGGATCGGCGCCTTGCAGCACTTGCCTTCTTCTTTCATTTTCAGGAAGGCCGGCGACTCGTGCAGGCTCAGGCGAATCCAGGTGGAGATGCCCAACAGCAGGATCGACAGCAGGAACGGAATGCGCCAGCCCCAGACTTCGAACTGATCGCCAGTGAAGTAGCGGCAGCCCAGCACCACCAGCAGCGAGAGCAACAGCCCCAACGTGGCGGTGGACTGAATCCAACTGGTATGGAAACCGCGCTTGCCCATCGGCGCATGCTCGGCGACATAGGTGGCGGCGCCGCCGTACTCACCACCCAGGGCCAGGCCCTGGAGCATGCGCAACACCACCAGGATGATCGGCGCGGCGATGCCGATGCTGGCGTAGTTGGGCAGCAGGCCGACGCAGAACGTCGCCAGGCCCATGAGGATGATGGTGGCCAGGAACGTGTACTTGCGCCCGATCATGTCCCCCAACCGACCGAACACCAGTGCCCCGAACGGCCGCACGATGAAACCGGCGGCGAAGGCCATCAGGGCGAAGATGAACGCGGTGGTGTCGTTGACCCCGGCGAAGAACTGCTTGCTGATCACCGCCGCCAGGGCGCCGTAGAGGAAAAAGTCGTACCACTCGAATACCGTCCCCAGGGACGAGGCGAAGATGACTTTCTGGGTTTCCTGGCTGGTGCCGGCGCTGCGCGTGGCTTCCAGGGGCTGAACATGCTCGGACATAGCGGTATCCCTCACAGTGATTGTTTTTGTTGTTCCACTGTCGACGCCGGGTGGGCGTCTCCTGCTTTGACACACTTTCCTTGAATCGACTCACCCCCTTGTGGGAGCGAGCTTGCTCGCGATGACGGCGGCACATTCAACTTGTGGGTGACAGACAGGCCGCTATCGCGAGCAAGCTCGCTCCCACAGGTGTTTCTGTTGTTCTTCAGACCGTAGCAGGTGCTTTTTCGATGCTGGTGTTCCTCGTCGCGGGGTTGAGCATCATCTGCGCCGCCTTCTCGGCAATCATCAGCGTCGGCGAGCAGGTGTTGCCCGAGGTGATGCGCGGCATGATCGAGGCGTCGGCGATGCGCAGGCCCTTGATGCCGTGGACCCGCAGTTGTGCATCCACCACCGCGTCGCGATCCTGGCCCATGCGGCAGGTGCCGACCGGGTGGAAAATCGTCGTACCGATGCGGGCGGCGGCCTGGTGCAGTTCTTCTTCGGTTTGCAGGCTGGGGCCCGGCAGGTATTCCACCGGTTTGAACGCGCTCAGGGCCGGGGCCGCGACGATGCGGCGGGTCAGGCGGATGGCGTCGGCGGCGACCCGCAGGTCTTCGGGATGGCTCAGGTAATTGGGCTGGATCAGCGGCGCTTCGTGCGGATCGGCAGAGCGGATGTCCACCCGGCCACGGCTGTGCGGGCGCAGGTCGCAGACCGACGCGGTGAACGCCGGGAAGCTGTGCAACGGTTCGCCGAAGCGTTCCAGGGACAACGGCTGTACGTGGTATTCGAGGTTGGCCGAGGTCTGTTCCGGCCCCGAGCGGGCGAATGCGCCGAGTTGGCTGGGGGCCATGGACAGTGGGCCGCTGCGGTCGTATAGGTAACGCAGGCCCATGCCCATCTTGCCCCACAGGGTGCCGGCGATCTGGTTCAGGGTGCGGGCGTTTTCCAGCTGGTAGATCAGCCGCAGTTGCAGGTGGTCCTGCAAGTTGCCGCCGACACCGGGCAGTTCATGGGTCACGCCGATGCCCAGGCGTTGCAGCAGGCTGCGCGGGCCGATCCCGGAACGTTGCAGGATCCCCGGCGAACCCACGGCCCCGGCGCACAGGACGATTTCCTTGCGGGCCTGGAAAGTCATGCCCTTGCCTTGCCAGCGAGCGCTGACGGCGTAGGCCCGGTCGTCACGCAGCAACACGCGGTCGACCTCGACGTCGGTCAACACCGTGAGGTTGGCGCGCTGGCGAACCGGTTTGAGAAACGCCTTGGCCGCGTTCCAGCGCACCCCGGCCTTCTGGTTGACCTGGAAGTAGCCGCAGCCTTCATTGTCGCCGCTGTTGAAATCGTCGACGTTGGGAATGCCGCTCTGCTCTGCGGCACTGCGGAAGGCATCGAGAATCGGCCATGACAGGCGCTGGCGTTCGACCCGCCATTCGCCGCCGGCGCCGTGAAATTCGGACGCGCCGGCAAAGTGGTTTTCGCTCTGGCGGAACAGCGGCAGCACGTCTTCCCAGGCCCAGCCGGGATTGCCCTCGGCAGCCCAGCCATCGTAGTCCGCAGCCTGGCCGCGCATGTAGATCATGCCGTTGATGGAGGAGCAACCGCCCAGGACCTTGCCACGCGGGTAGCTCAGGGCGCGCCCTTGCAGGCCCGGTTGTGCTTCGGTCTTGAAGCACCAGTCGGTGCGTGGGTTGCCGATGCAGAACAGGTAGCCGACCGGGATGTGAATCCACGGATAATTGTCGCGTCCACCGGCTTCGAGCAGCAGCACCCGGTGGTGCGGGTTGGCGGAAAGCCGATTGGCCAGCAAGCACCCGGCAGGGCCAGCGCCCACGATCACGTAATCGTATTCATCGACGACAGGTTGCATTCGCGACCTCATTCTTGTTGTTGTGGGATCCATCCTAGTTGTTAGTTTTCGTCAAAAGAATGTTAGTTTTTGCGCAGTGGCTGTGCGTTTATAAACAGTCATGCCTTCAGGCGTGTTCAAGGATCGCTTCATGTTCGACTGGAATGACCTGCGCTATTTTCTGGAACTGCAACGCAGCGGGCGTTTGTTGACGGCTGCACGGCGCCTGAACACCACCCACGCCACGGTGGCCCGGCATATCGAGGCCATCGAGAAAAGCCTGGGCACCGCATTGTTCGTCCAGCATGCCCAGGGCTATGAACTGACCCCGGCCGGCGAGACGTTGCTCAAGCACGCCGAAGCGATGGAAAACGTGGCGTTGCTGGCCCAGGAAGACATCACCCAGTCCAGTGCGCCCCTGGGCAAGATCCGCCTGGGGGTGACCGAAGGGCTGGGCATCATGTTTCTCGCCAGTCGCATGGACGGGTTGTTCCAGCGTTATCCGGGTCTGGAGGTGGAGCTGGTGGCCGTGCCGCGCTTTGTCAGCATACTCAACCGTGAGGCGGAAATCAGTATCCACCTCGAACGCCCGGCGGCCGACCTGCTGGTGACCCGCAAACTCACCGACTACAGCCTGGCGCTGTACGCCAGCCAGGCCTACCTGGACCGCTCGCCGGTGTTGCGCAGCCGCGAGGACCTGGCTCGCCACGCCTGGATCGGTTATGTCGATGACCTGCTGTTCAGCCAGGAACTGATGTTCCTCAACAGCTTTTGCCGCAACCCCCGGGTGGTGTTCCACAGCACCAGCGTCATCGCCCAGCAACAGGCTGCGCGCTCGGGCCTGGGGATCGCCGTGCTGCCTTGCTACATGGCCAGCAGCGACCCGGCGCTGGTGCCACTGCTGCCAGACGAAACCATTCGCCGCAGCTACTGGATCAGCACCCGCCGTGAGCTGCACAAGTCTGTGCGGTTGAGGGTGCTGTGGGATTACGTGGTGCAGTTGTGCGAGCGTGAGCAGGGGCTGCTGCTGCCCTGACCCCAATCGCCACAATGACTGGTACAAACACCCTGTGAACTGACTGGCGGCGCTTGTCAGAAAAAACCCATAAGAGTACAAATGTACTCCATGACGACTCTCACCCCCCGCCGTACCGCCATCCTGACCTTCATCCGCGAACGCATCGCCGAGCAGGGCCAGCCGCCGAGCCTCGCTGAAATCAGCGAGGCGTTCGGTTTCGCCTCCCGCAGTGTGGCGCGCAAGCATGTGCTGGCGCTGACCGAAGCCGGGTTTATCGAAGTCAATCCGCACCAGGCCCGGGGTATCCGCTTGCTGAACCAGCCGGCACGCCCGGAGCTGCTGGACGTCCCGGTGCTGGGGCGAGTGGCGGCCGGCCTGCCGATCGGCGCCGATGCCGAGGTCCACAGCCGCCTGATGCTGGACCCGGCGATGTTCACCAAGGCGCCGGATTACCTGCTGCGGGTCCAGGGCGACTCGATGATCGGGGACGGTATTCTCGACGGCGACCTGGTGGGCGTGCAGCGCACCCCCCAAGCCTCCAACGGCCAGATTGTCGTGGCGCGGCTCGACGGTGAAGTCACCATCAAGCGCTTCGAGCGAATCGGCGAACGGGTGCGCCTGCTGCCGCGTAACCCCGCCTATGAGCCGATTATCGTCGAAGCCGACCAGGACCTGGCCATTGAAGGGGTGTTCTGTGGCCTGTTGAGGCAAGGCTGATGGGTGCTGTCGTTGCGCTGGACACGCTGTTCAACGGCGGCCAGGTCTGGAAGGGCCGGCCTGCGCCTCCGGCCGCCAGCCCGCAACCCACCGGCCATGCGGCACTGGATGCGGCGTTGCCCAGTGGCGGCTGGCCAGAAGCGGCGTTGACGGAGCTGCTCATCGCCGCGCCGGGCGTGGGGGAGTTGCAACTGGTGTGGCCGACCCTGGCGCGGTTGTCGGCGGCGGGGGAGCGGATCGTGCTGGTGGCGCCACCGTTCGTGCCCTATCCCCAGGCCTGGCAGAACGCCGGGGTAGACCTGCGCCATCTGTCAGTGATCCGGGCCGATGAACGCGATGCCCTCTGGGCCACCGAACAATGCCTGCGCTCGGGCAGTTGCGGCGCGGTGCTGTGCTGGCCCCGCCTGGCGGACGACCGGGCCCTGCGCCGCCTGCAAGTGGCGGCGGAAACCGGCCAGACCCTGGCGTTCGCCTGGCGCTCGATCCAGGAAGCCATCAACCCGTCGCCAGCGGCCTTGCGCATCGCCATTGATGCCCGGCCTGGGCAATTGCGCGTGCTCAAGTGCCGGGGCGGGCTGACCCGTTCGGCGCCGATTGCCTTCGCCACGCCTGCCTCACTGACAGAGCATTGAGGTTGCGATGCGCTGGGTGTGTATTCTCTTCCCGCAATTGGCCCTGGACGCCGCGCTGCGTCAGCGCCCCGATCCCGACCACCCCCTGGCGCTATTGACCGGCCCGGCCCAGCGTCGGGTGCTGCAAGCGGTGAATGCGCAGGCAAGGGCCCTGGGTTTGCGTCCCGGCCAGACCATGACCGCCGCCCAGGCCCTGAGCAAAGGTTTTGCCACCGCCGAATACGACGCCGCGCAGATCGAACACTGGCAACAGTTCCTGGCGGCCTGGGCCTACCGGTTCAGTTCCCAGGTCAGCGTGCATTACCCACGTACAGTGCTGTTCGAGATCGAGTCGAGCCTGGGCCTGTTCGGGCCCTGGCCGGTGTTCGAGGCGCGGTTGCGGGCCGAACTGAGCGAACTGGGCTTTCGTCATCGCATCGTCGCCGCTCCGAACCCGGTGGCGGCACGGGTATTGGCCAATGCCTATGACGCCCTGGTGGTCCCCGATAGCGAGACCTTGCAGGCGTGCCTGGGGCAAATGCCGGTGGAGCGGATCGGCCTGGAGCCCGACGTCGCCATGGCGCTGTCGCGCATGGGCCTGCGTCGCCTGAGCCAGGTCCAGGCCTTGCCCCGGCACACCTTGGCACGACGCTTCGAAGCCCAGGTGCTCAAGCACCTCGACGCACTGACGGGCAGCCGCACCCTGGCGTTGTCGTTCTATTTGCCGCCGGACCGTTTCGATGTGCGCATCGAACTCAACTACGACGTGCAGTCCCATCAGGCGTTGCTGTTCCCGTTGCGCCGACTGACCGGTGATCTGTCGGCTTTCCTCTGCGGTCGTGACAGCGGCGTGCAGCGGTTTGACCTGCACCTGGAACACGCCGGGTTGCCGGACACGCTGATCAAGGTCGGCCTGCTCAGCGCCGAACGAGATCCCTCGATGCTCTTCGAACTGGCCCGTGGCCGCTTGGAACAAGTACAGGTGGAAGCCCCGGTGCGGGGCTTTCGCTTGTGTGCCGAAGACCTGCCGAGTTTCGTGCCCCAGCGCCTGGAACTGTTCGATGAGCGCCCGCAACAGTCCTTGCCCTGGGAGCAACTGCGCGAACGCTTGCGGGCCCGGCTGGGGGATGACGCCGTGCAGGGCCTGGGGTTTCGCGACGACCATCGGCCTGAATGCGCCTGGCAGATGACACCCCAGCCACGGCCCCAGGCCTGCCCGGTGCGCGACGGCGTGCAGCGTCCCGGCTGGCTGTTGGAGGAGCCCCAGGCATTGGCGCAAGGTCAGGCGCTCATCCTCATGGGCCCCGAGCGCATCGAGACCGGTTGGTGGGACGGCGCGGATGTGCGTCGTGACTATTACCTAATCGAAACCCGCAGCGGACAACGAGGCTGGGCCTATCGACCGGTAGGCGAGGGCGGGCCGTTGTGGCTGCAAGGTTGGTTCGCATGAACGTCGAATATGCCGAGCTGCATTGCCTGTCGAACTTCAGCTTCCAACGTGGCGCTTCCAGTGCCCTGGAGCTGTGCCGACGGGCTAAAGAGCAGGGCTACCAGGCCCTGGCGATCACCGACGAGTGCACCCTGGCCGGGATCGTCCGGGCCTGGCAGGCGGCCAAGGAACTGGATCTGCAACTGATCGTCGGCAGCGAAATCCAGGTCGAGAACGGGCCCAAACTGGTGTTGCTGGTGGAGAACCTGGAAGGCTACCAAGCCTTGTGCCGGTTGATCACCCGCGCCCGGCGTCGCAGCGAGAAGGGCCGCTATCGCATCGTGCGGGAGGACTTCGACGAGCCCCTGCCGGGCTTGCTGGTGCTGTGGGTGCCCGATGATAAAGCCTGCGAAGAACAGGGCCGCTGGCTCCAGTCGAGGTTTGCCGGACGCCTGTGGCTAACGGTGCAGTTGCATTGCGGGCAGGACGACCGGCGTCGGCTGGCGGATGTGCTGGCGTTGGCGGAGCGCTTGAACCTTCCGGCCGTGGCCAGTGGCGATGTGCACATGCACGTGCGTGGTCGTCGCGCCTTGCAGGACACCATGACCGCCATTCGCCACCACGTCACGGTGGCCGAGGCTGGCCAGCGCCTGCACCCCAACGGCGAACGCCATCTGCGCAGCCGCAAGGCCCTGGCGGATCTCTATCCCCGTACCTTGCTCGACGAGACGCTGGACATTGCCCGGCGCTGTACCTTCGACCTCGACCAACTGCGTTATCAATACCCCCGCGAGCTGGTGCCCGAGGGCCATGATCCGGCGTCCTGGCTACGGCAACTGACCGAGCGGGGCATGCGCGCGCGTTGGCCTGATGGGGTCAGTGATAAGGTCCGGCGACAGATCGACAAGGAATTGGCGTTGATTGCTGAGCTGGGCTACGACAGTTATTTCCTCACCGTGCAAGACATCGTCAGCTTCGCCCGGCAGCAGCGCATCCTCTGTCAGGGACGTGGTTCGGCGGCCAACTCGGCGGTGTGTTATGCCCTGGGCATTACCGAAATCGATCCGAGCCAGACCAACCTGCTGTTCGAGCGATTCCTGTCCAAGGAGCGCAACGAGCCGCCGGACATCGATGTGGATTTCGAACATGAGCGCCGCGAAGAAGTGCTGCAATACGTCTTCCGGCGCTACGGTCGTCATCGCGCGGCGCTGACGGCGGTGGTCAGCAGCTACCACGGTGCCGGGGCGGTGCGGGACGTCGCCAAGGCCTTGGGCCTGCCTCCGGACCAGGTCAATGCATTGGCTGACTGCTGTGGGCGCTGGAGCGACGAAGCACCGCCGCTGGAGCGTTTGCGCGAAGGGGGCTTCGACCCGGACAGCCCGGTGTTGCGCCGGGTGCTGGGTCTGACCCAGCAACTGATCGGCTTCCCCCGGCATTTGTCCCAGCACCCGGGCGGTTTCGTGATTTCCGAGCAGCCCCTGGACACCTTGGTGCCGGTGGAAAACGCCGCCATGGCCGAGCGCACCATCATCCAGTGGGACAAGGACGACCTGGACGCGGTCGGGCTGCTCAAGGTGGATGTACTGGCCTTGGGCATGCTCAGCGCGATTCGTCGATGCTTCGACCTGATCGAGCGCTACCGGGGTCAGCGCCATACCCTGGCGTCGTTGCCCAAGGATGATCCGGCGACCTACGAGATGATCAGTCGCGCGGACACCATCGGCGTGTTCCAGATCGAATCACGGGCACAAATGGCAATGCTGCCCCGGCTCAAGCCCAGGACGTATTACGACCTGGTGATCGAAGTGGCGATCGTGCGGCCGGGGCCGATCCAGGGCGGCATGGTGCACCCGTACCTGAAACGGCGAAACGGGGAGGAAGCCGTCACGTACCCTTCGCCGGAGCTGGAGACGGTGCTGGGACGGACCCTGGGCATTCCGTTGTTCCAGGAGCAGGTGATGCAGATTGCCGTCGTCGCGGCCGACTACACGCCCGGCGAGGCCGACCAGTTGCGTCGCTCCATGGCCGCCTGGAAGCGTCACGGCGGGCTTGAGCCGCATCGGGTTCGCCTGGCGCAGGGGATGGAAAAAAATGGCTACTCTCCTGAATTCGCCGCGCAAATCTTCGAACAGATCAAGGGTTTCGGTAACTACGGCTTTCCCGAATCCCACGCGGCCAGTTTCGCCTTGCTGACCTACGTCAGCAGTTGGCTCAAATGCCACGAGCCGGCAGCGTTCGCCTGTGCCCTGATCAACAGCTGGCCCATGGGTTTCTACAGCCCGGACCAGATCCTCCAGGATGCCCGCCGACATCAATTGCAGATCCGTCCGGTGGACGTGCGCGCCAGTGATTGGGATTGCAGTCTCGAACCGATTGAAGGCCGGCAACCGGCGCTTCGCATGGGGTTGCGCATGGTCAAGGGCTTTCGCGAAGAGGATGCCCGCCGTATCGAAATGGCCCGTCGGCAGCGGGCCTTCAGTGACGTGGCCGACCTGGGCGAGCGCGCGCAACTCGATGCCCGGGCCCAGGCGCAACTGGCTGATGCCGGTGCCTTGCAGGGCTTGGCCGGTGATCGCCACCGTGCCCGCTGGGCAGTGGCCGGGGTGCAGAAACAACTGGGTTTGTTCGCCGGTTTGCCCAGCCAGGAGGAACCCCCCGTGGCTCTGCCCGAACCCACACTGGGGGAAAACCTGTTTGCCGATTACGCCACGCTTGGCACGACACTGGGCCCCCATCCGCTGGCCCTGCTGCGCCCCGAACTGCGCGCCCGACGCTGCCGCAGCTCACGGGAATTGCAGGCGGTGGAACATGGTCGCAACGTCAGCGTCGCCGGGCTGGTCACCGGCCGCCAACGTCCGGGCACGGCCAGCGGCGTGACCTTCGTTACCCTGGAAGATGAGTTCGGTAACCTCAACGTGGTGGTCTGGCGCGACCTGGCCGAGCGCCAACGCAAGGTTCTGGTGGGTTCGCAATTACTCAGGGTCGATGGGCGTTGGGAAAGCGTCGGCGAGGTCCGCCACCTGATCGCCGGGCGCTTGAGTGATTTGAGCGAATTGCTGGCAGGCATCCAGGTGCATAGCCGCGACTTTCGCTGAAATCGGCTGCCAACTTGTTTGGATCGACCAGCATGAAACCAAACGCCAACGCAGCGCTCGAAGCTCTGAGCGCTAGGGACTCGTGGTATACCCGTTCCCTACAAGCATTTTCAGCTTCAGAGTCGACCCTATGCAGTTTCTATCCCAGAATCACGGGTGCCCCGGGTGGGGCGGTGAAATGGCCGGGCGTATCCGGGCGTTCGATTGGAGCCGGACCGAATTGGGCGCTATCGAACACTGGTCCGCAAGCCTGCGCAGCGCTGTCCAGGTGTTGCTGGCGTCGCCTCTGCCAATGGTGATGTTGTGGGGCCGTCAGGGTTTCATGATCTACAACGACGCCTATGCCGAGTTCGCCGGCGGCCGCCATCCCTACTTGCTGGGGTGCGCGGTGGAGTTGGGCTGGCCGGAGGTCGCGGAGTTCAATCGCCATGTGCTGGACGTTTGCCTGGCCGGCGGCACCTTGTCCTATCGCAGCAAGGAACTGGTGCTATTGCGCAATGGCAAGCCTGAAGACGTGTGGATGGACCTTTACTACAGCCCGGTGCCGGACGACGACCAGGCCCCGGCAGGCGTTTTGGCGATCGTGGTGGAGACCACGGAGCTTGTATTGACCGAACGCGCCCGGCAAGAGGCCGAACGCAGTTATCGTGCCGTCAATGAGCGCATTCAGTTGGCGCTTTCGGCCGGCCCCTTGCTGGGCTCATTCGTCTGGGATGTCCAGGCCGACACACTGTCGGGCGATGAGCGTTTTGCCCGTACCTTCAACTACCCGCCAGACACTCCACTGGATGCACTGCCCGTCGAGATTGCCCGCCAGAGCATCCACCCGGACGACCTTGACGACGTCGATCAACGCGTCCAACTGACCTTGCGCACGGGCACACCTTACAGCGCTGAATATCGGGTGCGCCGCCTGGGCGGTGATTACCTGTGGGTGCTGGCCAGCGGTCGATGCGAGTTCGATGCGACGGGCAACCCCCTGCGGTTTCCGGGTGTGCTGATCGACATCAATGAACGCAAGACCGCCGAAGCCTCACTGCTTAAATTCACCCGTGACCTGGAACAGCGTGTCGCTGATGAGGTGCAGGCGCGACTGACAGCTGAAGACCAATTGCGCCAGTCACAGAAACTCGAGTCCATTGGTGGTCTCACGGGCGGTGTGGCCCATGACTTCAACAATTTGTTGCAAGTGATCGCCGGTAACCTGCACTTGCTGGCCCGCCACGAGCGGGACAACGCCAATGTACAACGGCGGGTCAGCGCCTCCATCGAAGCCGTGGAGCGGGGCGCCAAGCTGTCATCGCAACTGCTGGCATTTGCCCGGCGCCAGCCACTGTCACCGGCGGTCTACAATCCCCGAAGTATCTATGACGGAATGGGTGAACTGCTGCAACGGGCCTTGGGCGAAACCATTCAGATTGAAGTGAGCTTGCCTGATGAACCCTGGTGCATCCACGTCGACCGCAACCAGTTGGAAAACGCCCTGTTGAACCTGGCGATCAACGCTCGTGATGCCATGGGCGGCGAGGGAACGATCAGTATGATCGGCGAAAATATCGTGCTCGACGAACCGTCCTGCGCCGGCAAGGGCATTGCGGCTGGCGACTATGTGCGATTGTCGGTGACCGATCGCGGGGTTGGCATGCCGCCCGATATTCTCAAACAGGTATTCGAGCCGTTCTTCACCACCAAGACCGACGGCCAGGGCACCGGGCTTGGTTTGAGCATGGTGTTCGGGTTCGTCAAGCAGAGCGGTGGTCATATCGAACTCTCCAGCGAGCTGGGCGAGGGAACCCAGGTGCGGATGTATTTTCCTCGCAGCTACCAGGCGGAAACGGGCGAAGTGGCGCAACTCTACACGCTTGATTCCGGCGGGCAAGAGACGATCCTCGTGGTGGAGGACAATGACGAAGTACGCAGTGCGTCGGTGGAACTGTTGGAGCAGTTCGGCTACCAAACCCTCACGGCCAACAACGGCGACGAGGCCATGAGACTGCTGCTTGAAGGCGTCTCGGTGGACCTGATCTTCACTGACGTGGTCATGCCCGGCCTGATCAAGAGCTCCGACCTGGCAGCCTGGGCCAAGGTGCAGGAACCGCCGGTTCCCGTGCTATTCACGTCGGGCCACACCCGGGACATCATTTCCCGTAACCACCAGTTGAGCCCCGATACCCATCTGCTGAGCAAACCCTACGGTCCGGACGCGCTGATGCGGATGGTCAAGAGTGTGCTGGGCTGCTGATCGCGGCCCCATAAACAAATGGAACCGAAGTCGTTGCGTCGCCTTCGAATAAGCATGACCGGTCATCCATCCGGCCCTGCCATGAACGAGGTGCCCATGAACGACGATCCTGCACACACCCAGCAACAAGGCCAGACGCAAACCCCGTCCCCGCGTAACGATCCGGCTATCGATCCGCAGCTTCCGGCTGATTCGTCGGACACCCAGCCCGTCAGCCCCGCCGGGACCGACCAGGCCCAGAGCGCTGCCCCAGAGGTTGATCAGAAGAATCTTCATCAGGACAACGACAATACCTTCAGCCCTGGCTTCGAGCCTGATCCGGATCGGCCGAAGTCCGGCGAAAGCACGGATGCGGATATCGACACCGACGGTGGTTGACCGCTACCCGATTCGTCGGCCCATTGGGTGCTGATGAGGTGTTTGGCGCTGGGGCTGCCTCAGTGCCTGCCTTTCCAGCGATCCAGGGCAATCAGCACCAGCGACACCCCTACGAACCCCAGCAGTACCAGCACCGCATTAATGAACACCTGGGGGTAACCCAGTGTGTCCACTTCGATAAAAGGATAGGGGTAGGAACCGACAAAGTAACCACGCACCAAGGCGTAGATGAAATAGACCAGCGGATAGATCAACCACGGCCAGACGTCCTGCCATTGCAAAGTGCCCTTGGGCACGCAGAACCACCAATAGACCACAAACAGCACCGGCATCACGTCATGCAGCAATTCATCGGCCACCCACTGCAAGCCCTGGGGGTTCCAGATATTGCGCAGCAGCAGGTTGTACGCCAGCCCCACGAGTATGATGGCAGCGGCTACACCGCCCTGGACTTTGGGTTTGAGAAAGAAGCGCCGCAGCGCCGAATCCCCTGAAGTGGCCGCGCAGGTCAGCACCACTGCCACCAGGATATTGGTCAGCACCGTAAAATAACTGAAGAAGATGTCGACTCCGCCCCACAGGCTCTTGTCGCCCTGCCAGCGCGAAGTCAGGATCAGGTAGAGCTGGAGGATCAATGCGAACCATCCCAGCAGTGCGGCGACTTTCACCGCAATACCGCCAGCGCTTTGCGTTAACACCGGTTCATCGCTCATGACTTGGCTCCTGCTACGCGACACCTGCGACTGCAAAGCTCCAAGAGGTTGGACGCTTGTATAAGCAGGAGTGTCTATTGAGCAAGACCCTAGGAGCGTGAGTTGCAATATTCTACTGTCAGAAATGACAGTGCTGACCAACGGTAGTCATGAACACCGACGGGCTTGGGTCGAATAAGGCCATCTTCATGAAGACGGCCTTATTTTGTGTCGCAGGGTTACTTGCTGGGGTGAGCCGCCTGCAGTTTCTTGGCTTCGTCCAAGTGATGCTGCAGATCGGGCAGCATTTTCTGGGCGAACGCCTTCAGTTCGGTGTTGCCTGCCTTTTTATCGTCCGTAACCGTCTCGGCCTCTTTCTTGAATAGGGCGATGGTTTCTTCGTGGGCCTTCACCTGGTTGTTGGCGTAGGCCGCATCAAAGGATTCATCACGTACTTCGAGAATCTTGGCCTTGGCCTTCTTCATCAACGTGGTTTCGTCTGGCACTTCAATGTCATGTTTTTTCGCCAGTGCGAGCAGCTCTTCATTGGCCTTGGTATGGTCGGTGATCATCTTGTTGGCAAACGCCTTCACGTCCGCCGAGGCGCTTTTTTCCAAGGCCAGTTTGCTGGTTTCGATTTCCGCGATGCCACCGGCCGCCGCATTGTCGACGAAGTCATTGGAGGTTGCGGCCCAAGCCATGCCCATGCTGGTGCTGAGGGCAACTGCCAAGCCGAGTTGACGTAGGGTAAATCCGTCCATAGGTAAGTCTCCACACAGGTTGAAAGAGCGATTCTTTTCGTCTCTGATTAATGGAGAGCGACGCCTGGACAAAGGTTTGATTTGAAGGCGTTGCGTTACGACGAACGGTCACCGCTGGTCGGATTGGCGGTCGACAGAACCCCGTCGACGAGGCCATCCTGATCATCGACGAGCGCTGTAAAGGCGTCTTCCACCGACCCACTGAAGGAGGTGTTCCATGCCGGTGTCCCACGATTTGTGCCAGGACCTGAACTGCACAACAGACCACATCCAGCAAAAACGCAGCGAGGATCCAAGGCTCGACTCGTTACTCAATAAATACTCCCAACTTGATGCCGAGGTTGTCGACGCTGAAAAACCATCATCGCCGGGGCTGTCCGACAATGTCCTGGAGACGCTCAAGAAGAAACGCTTGCTGCTCAAAGATAAGATCGCAGCGAGAGTGAAGTAGCCGTGAGGCCAGCCTGCTTGTAAGGAGCGGCAGTGAGGGGGCTCACATTTTGAGGCGCGCTTCTGTGGCGAGGGAATAAATCCCTCACCACAGATCCATCAGGTCAGCGGGTCCCAGCGCTGGGACCAGTCGCTACCGGTCTTGACGATCTCGCGCAGCACTTCGAACGCCTGCTGCAGCGCCACCGAATCCCGGTCCCGGGAATAGACCAGGTAGGTCGGGTAGTTGAATTCCGGCGCCTTGGGCACCCGCTCCAGGATGCCGCTGTCCAGGTAGCTCTGCACAACGCGGGTGCGGAAGTAGCCGCTGCCACCGTTTTCCAGAATGTACTGCAAGGCCAGTGGGCCAAGGTTGAAGGTCACTGCCGCCTTGGCCTTGTCCGGTAGCGCGGTGTCGTGTTGGCGGCGGAAGTCGGCGCTCCAGTCGATGTACACGTAGGGTTCGGGACACGTGGCAAGGCGCACCAGGATGAGTTTTTCCTCCAGCAGTTGCTCGACTTGCAGGCGCGGCCAGTATTCCGGCTGGTACACCACCGCCGCATCCAACAAACCCAACTCCAGCTGCTGCACCAGTTTTTCACCGTCGCGGATGTCCATGCGCAGGGCATGGCCGGGGATCTTCTGGCGCAGTTCGCCGGCCCAGGCGAGCATCAAGGGGTTGCACAGGCTGACCTCGCCGCCGAGGTGCAAGACGTTGCGATAGCCCTCGGGCAGTGGCAGGTCGCGGCGGGCAGCTTCCCAGGTTTGCACCAGTTGGTTGGCGTAGATCACGAAGGCCTCGCCGTCGGCGGTCAGGCGTGCGCCGGCCCGGTTGCGCACGAACAACGCACAGCCGAGCTGGCTTTCGAGCTTCTGTACCCGAGCGGTAATCGCTGTCTGGGTGACGTGCAGCTTATCGGCTGCCGCGGCGAGACTGCCGTGGCGGACGATTTCCAGGAAGGTACGGGCGAGGTCGATGTCCATGTTCAGGCCGATGCAGGGGAAGCGGGCATTGTAAGAGCTGCCACGCGTCCCCGATACCGGGAATCATTGGAGGGCATGGGCCCGCGCCATCCGCGCCCAGGGCGCCACCAGGCGTTCTGGTGTGCGGCAGGCCTTATGCTTGAGCACGAAATGCCGGCACTTCTCGGCGAAGCCGTGGCGATTGTCCACCATGTCACGGCGCATCTGCATGAGCTCGCTGTCACGGCACGCCTGGATCGCCGACAGGCTCCGTTCGGCCTTGCGAACCCGAATGGCTTCATAGGTTGGATCGAGCAGCGCACTGTTGGCCCGTTGCAGTAGCCATAGGCCGAATTCGTCGGGGCAGCGTGGCCCGATCTCTTGGACCATGCCATAGCGCAGCGCCTGGAGCGTGCTGATGGGCAGGCAGTCCTGGGTGAGTTGCCGGGCTATGTCCGGCCCGACTGCGCGGGGCAGGCTGTAGGTCCAGTATTCGGAGCCGTACAGGCCCATGGTTGCGTAGTGAGGGTTGAGCACAATGTCGCTGCGTGCCAGGACGACATCGGCCGCCAGGGCCAACATCACGCCGCCAGCCCCGGCGTTCCCCGTCAGGCCGCTGACAACCAGTTGCCGGGCACTGAACAATTCGAGGCAGACGTCATCGATGGCCTGGATGTTGGCCCAGGCCTCCAGGCCGGGCTCGGCGGCGGCCTGGATCACGTTCAGGTGCACGCCATTGGAAAAGCTGCCGCGCCCGCCCCGGATCAACAGCACCTCGGTGTCCCGGGACTTGGCCCAGCGCAGCGCCTCCACCAGACGTTGGCATTGCCC
Organism: Pseudomonas sp. B21-054; assembly: GCF_026016345.1. Classification (NCBI taxonomy): domain Bacteria; kingdom Pseudomonadati; phylum Pseudomonadota; class Gammaproteobacteria; order Pseudomonadales; family Pseudomonadaceae; genus Pseudomonas; species Pseudomonas sp. B21-054. The sequence goes on along the minus strand of NZ_CP087204.1, from coordinate 4,606,849 downwards.
GGTGCTCATCGCGCCGTTATAGAACTCGAACGTCAGTTCACCCACATGGCCGCATTCGCGGTAGCGAATGGGCTGATACGCTTCATCGCTGAATGGCTGCCGGGCCAGGGAGCTGTCGAGCACCGGGACACCCTTGAGTCGTTCCGACAGCACATGGCGCGCCGGGCGCTTGAATGTCTGTTCGCCAGGTTGCGGTTTATGGCGCAGGGCGCCGATCCACAGGCTCGCATCGCCTGTGGCCACCAACACCGCATCGTCGCGCACGGCCAGCAGTTCGCCGGGCAGGCCACGACGAACGTCCGCATGGGCGTCATACAGGTAGAACTGGCTACCCGCCAGGCTCGCGAGCACTCCGGGCTGACCGTCGGCGGCGTCGATGCAGCGCTTGATGAAGCGGCTGCTGTCATGCCAGCTGAAGGTGCGATCGTCCTGGGTCATGTTCGGTTGCAGGCGTCCGACCACGTCATGACGGTTGTAGTCCAGCGGCACCGGGGTGAAACCGTTGACGAATTTTTCCACGACTTCGCGAATGCAACGGATGGCCGCATCGCTGACCGGGCCGTTATACAACTCGGACTTGCGCAGGCCTTCGGGCAGGTTGAATTCGCAAGTGGCCCAGATCGGACCGGCGTCCATTTCCTCTACCGCCTGCAACGCCGTCACGCCCCAGCGCTCGGTTTGCCGGGTGATGGCCCAGTCCAGGGCGCTGGCGCCGCGGTCGCCGACGATGCCCGGGTGAATGATCACCACTGGACGCCGGGAATTGCGCCACAACTGTCCGGGTACGCGGTCCTTGAGAAACGGACAGATCACCAGGTCGGCGCCGCTTTCTTCGATTTGCCGACAGACCGAGGCGGGATCGGTGAACAGCACCACGCTGGGCCGGTAGCCGGCTTCGCGCAGCGCCAGCCAGGCGCGTTGGGTCAGGCCATTGAACGCGGTCGATAGCAGAATGATCTTCAGTGCGGGCATGAAAGTCTCTTCCTTGAGATGAGCAGGCGCAGGCTCCCGATGAGCCGTCCCTGGCTTTGATGGAGGCGCTAAATTACTGGTTGGCGGGCGATTGGCAACTGACTAGGGTCAAGGTTGTGTGTGCTGCGGGAAATCGGCGGAGGTTAAAAACAAGAATCCCGCCTTGGGGGCGGGATTCGTTTGCAGCGTAAAGGCCTGCGAAGAATGCAAGCGCCGTTTCAGCCAGGGAACAGTTCGGACAGTTTCATGGCCAGCATCATGTCGCCTTCGGTTTTCAGCTTACCGGACATGAACGCTTGCATGCCGTCGGTGCTGCCGTCGACGATGCCTTGGAGGGTTTCGCCGTCCATGACCAGGGTCACCTGGGCGTCCGGATTTTCACCTTCCTGCAGTTCGCAGGTGCTGTCCTTGACGATCAGCGAGAAATGCTTGGTATCGTCGATGCGAAAACCGAATACCAGGTCCAGGCCGGCAGCGGCGGCAGGGTTGAACTTGGCTTTCATGGCTTGTACGGCGTCGGCTACGGAGGTCATGGTTTCGATCCTTATTTGGGTGATACAGCAAGGGTCTACAGTAATCCGGACTCAGCGAAAGGTGATGAGGTCCGGGACCTTCAGCAGTTGCAGGTGGGCATGACTGTTGAAGGAAGCCAGGGCCACCTCGCGGCCCCTGAATTTCAGGTGGTTGAGCGAGGTGTTGACGATTTGCCAGTTGAGTTCGAAGGCCTGTCGGGCCGGTATCTGGGTGATCAGGTGGAGCAGGGCGGTGATGGTGCCGCCGGAGGTGAACACGGCGATTTTCTGGGCATTGTCGGCTTGTTCCAGGATGCGCTGCAGACCGGCCTGGACCCGCTCGACGAACCCCAGCCAGCTTTCCAGCCCGGGCGGGTCGTAGCGGCCGCTGAGCCAGCGCTCGACGATCAGCGCAAAGATGCGTTGGAATTCGGCGCGGTTCTGTGCGGCGTTGCGCAGGGTCTCCAGGGCGCCGGGTTCCTCGGGGAGCATGTCCGGCAACAGGGCGCGGATCACCGCGTCAGCATCGAACTCGTTGAACGCGGTGTCGATTTCCAGCTCGGGAACCGGCAATCCGGCGGCGACCATCTGGCCCAGCGCGCCCGTGGCGGTGTCCTGTTGGCGACGCAGGTCACCCGAGAGGCAACGATCGAATACGACACCGAGTTCCGCCAGGTGGCTACCGAGCACTTGCGCCTGGCGTATACCGTTGGGCGAAAGGACATCGTAGTCGTCCGCACCGAAGGAGGCCTGGCCATGTCGAATCAGATAGATGCTGCCCACGTCCGCGTCATCCCGGTACGTTGAAGGTTTGGCGAGGTTATGAGGATGGCGGTGAGCTGTCAATGAAAAAACATACGCTTGTTTGAAATGCCTGTTACAGCCGATGACCAGGGTCCTTGCTCGCGTTTGAATGCTCAGCCTGTATTCCAGGGAGCGCCAAGGTTACCGCAGGTTTCATGGCTGGCCGCGAGGCGGGCGCATGGGTATGCTGGGAGCGTTAGGTGCCCGCGTTTGAGCGGCGTTTTGAATTGACTAGGAGCCATTGTGGAGTTCTTCATCGAATACGCCAGTTTTCTGGCCAAGACCGTGACGCTGGTGATCGCCATCCTGGTGGTGCTGGCCAGTTTTGCTGCGCTGCGCAGCAAGGGACGGCGCAAGTCGGCCGGCCAGTTGCAGGTGAGCAAGCTCAACGATTTCTACAAAGGTCTGCGCGAGCGTCTGGAGCAGACGCTGTTGGACAAAGACCAGCTCAAGGCCCTGCGCAAGACAGAAAGCAAGGCTGAAAAGGCTGCGAAGAAGCAAAAGGACAAACCGGCGAGCAAGCCGCGGGTGTTCGTGCTGGATTTCGATGGCGACATCAAGGCTTCGGCCACCGAGAGCCTGCGTCATGAAATCACCGCGCTGCTGACCCTGGCGACGCCGAAGGATGAAGTGGTACTGCGCCTGGAAAGCGGCGGGGGCATGGTCCACAGCTACGGCCTGGCCTCCTCGCAACTGGCGCGTATCCGTCAGGCTGGCGTGCCGTTGACGGTGTGCATCGACAAGGTCGCGGCCAGCGGCGGCTACATGATGGCGTGCATCGGCGAGAAGATCATCAGTGCACCGTTCGCCATCCTGGGTTCCATTGGCGTCGTCGCGCAGTTGCCCAACGTCAACCGGCTGCTGAAGAAACACGACATCGATTTCGAAGTGCTGACCGCCGGTGAATACAAGCGTACGTTGACGGTGTTCGGCGAAAATACCGAGAAGGGCCGGGAGAAGTTCCAGGAAGATCTGGACATCACCCATGAGCTGTTCAAGAATTTTGTGTCCAACTACCGTCCGCAACTGGCCATTGATGAAGTGGCGACCGGTGAAGTCTGGCTGGGGGTCGCGGCGCTGGGCAAGGGGCTGGTGGACGAACTGAAGACCAGCGACGAATACCTCGCCGAGCGGGCCAAAGGTGCCGAGCTGTACCACCTGCACTACGCCGAACGCAAAAGCCTGCAAGAACGCATCGGCATGGCGGCCAGCGGTTCGGTGGATCGGGTCTTGCTGAGTTGGTGGAGTCGCCTGACCCAGCAGCGGTTCTGGTAATTGCAGAGAGAGTGCCTACCCCCCTGTGGGAGCGAGCTTGCTCGCGATAGCGGCGACACATCCAACATAGATGCAAGCTGATCCAGCGCTATCGCGAGCAAGCTCACTCCCACAGTGGGCCTGAGGCGGGTGGGAGCGAGATGGATCAAGGTACCGAAAACAAAAAAGCCCTGAACCGGAACACCCGGATCAGGGCTTTTTCATGGGGCTGTTTCAGCGACGACGAAACAGCGGCAGCGGCTCGTCGGTGGCGGCCTGGTAGGTCACCGAGAAGTCCTTGAGGCTTTCGAGGGCCTCGTAGGGGTCTTTATCGGCGCGCAAGGCAAAGGCGTCGAAACCGCAGCGGCGCATATAGAACAGCTGGTCGCGCAGGACATCGCCAATCGCCCGCAATTCACCCTTGAAGCCGTAGCGATCGCGCAGCAAACGAGCGTTGGAGTAGCTACGCCCGTCGGTAAAGGCCGGGAAGTTCAGGGCGATGACTTGCAGCTGGTTGGCGTCATCACCAATCTCTTCCGCTTCCTCGTCGGCGTCCAGCCATACGCCCAGGCCGCCGTCGCGAGCCTTGAGGGCGTGAGCATGATCGCGCCACAGGGCCAGGGGAACGATCAGGTCATCGCAGTTGGAGATGCCATCGAAAGACGCATCCTTGGGCAGAAGGTGCCAGGTTTCGTCGATGACCTCGTTGTTCTTAATGATTCGCTGCATAGACGCGTTCCTTGAAGAGGTCGATGCCAATACGTTGATAAGTGTCGATGAAGCGCTCGTCTTCGGTACGTTGTTCAATGTACACGTCGATCAGCTTCTCGATCACATCAGGCATGTCATCCTGGGCAAACGACGGGCCGAGGATCTTGCCCAGGCTGGCATCGCGGTTACCGCTGCCGCCCAGGGAAACCTGGTAGAACTCTTCGCCTTTCTTGTCCACGCCCAGGATGCCGATGTGGCCGACGTGGTGGTGGCCACAGGCGTTCATGCAACCGGAAATGTTCAGATCCAGCTCACCAATATCGAACAGGTAGTCCAGATCGTCGAAACGGCGCTGGATCGACTCGGCGATAGGGATCGACTTGGCGTTGGCCAGGGAGCAGAAATCACCGCCCGGGCAGCAGATGATGTCGGTCAGCAGGCCGATGTTCGGGGTGGCGAAGCCTTGCTCGCGCAACTCGCCCCACAGGGTGAACAACTGGCTCTGTTCAACGTCCGCCAGGATGATGTTCTGCTCGTGGGAGGTGCGCAGTTGACCGAAGCTGTAGCGCTCGGCCAGGTCGGCCACGGCGTCCAGTTGCTTGTCGGTGATATCGCCTGGCGCAACGCCGGTTGGCTTCAGGGACAGCGTTACTGCCACGTAGCCCGGCTTTTTGTGGGCCAGGGTGTTGCGAGTGCGCCAGCGGGCGAAGCCTGGATGTTCTTTGTCGAGGGCAGCCAGCTCGGCGTCCTGATTGCTCAGGGCCTTGTAGTCTGGATCGACGAAATGCTTGGCCACACGGTGGACTTCGGCTTCGGTCAGGGTGGTCTGGCCGCCGCGCAGGTGAGCCATTTCGGCCTCGACCTTCTCGGCAAACACTTCAGGCGTAAGAGCCTTGACCAGAATCTTGATCCGCGCCTTGTACTTGTTGTCGCGACGGCCGTAGCGGTTGTACACCCGCAGGATGGCGTCGAGGTAGCTCAGCAGATCCTGCCACGGCAGGAACTCGTTGATGAACGCGCCGACCACCGGCGTACGGCCGAGGCCGCCACCTACCAGCACACGGAAGCCCAGCTCGCCGGCGGCGTTGTAGACCGTCTCCAGGCCGATGTCGTGGACTTCGATGGCCGCGCGGTCCGAACTCGAGCCATTGATGGCGATCTTGAACTTGCGCGGCAGGTAGGCGAATTCCGGATGGAATGTGGTCCATTGACGGACGATCTCGCACCATGGACGCGGGTCGATCAGCTCATCGGCGGCGACACCGGCAAATTGGTCGGTGGTGACGTTGCGCAGGCAGTTGCCGCTGGTCTGGATCGCGTGCATCTGTACAGTGGCCAGTTCAGCCAGGATCTCAGGCACGTCTTCCAGCGCCGGCCAGTTGTACTGGACGTTCTGCCGGGTACTGATGTGGGCGTAGCCCTTGTCGTAGTCGCGGGCGATCTTGGCCAGCATGCGCACTTGGCGCGAAGTCAACTGGCCATAAGGCACAGCCACGCGCAGCATCGGGGCGAAGCGCTGGATATACAGTCCATTCTGCAAGCGCAGAGGGCGGAATTCTTCTTCGCTCAGCTCGCCTGCCAGATAGCGTCGGGTCTGATCACGGAACTGCTTGACGCGGTCCTCGATGATTCGCTGATCGTACTCGTCATATACGTACATATAAGTCTCGTTCTCAGGCTTGGGCCGATCAGAAACAGCTGCGTGTTGGCTCGCTGGAATCGGATTCTGCCTCGGCAATTCTGCGCGCACGGCCGCGCACTCCTAGAGGAGCCGGTGCAAGATACCTGTTTTGGGTTATGCGCAAAAGTGATGTTTGAGTATATGTAAAGAACCAAATCGACTATTGAGACTGATTATTGCCTAACCCACATTTGTCGTACGGGCAATCATCGTCTTAACTGTGGTCGAGTCCCTATGCAATCACCTACAAAACCGACAAGAGGCGATGCAATGAGCAATCCGACCAAAGCAAGGAAAAGCGACAGTACTGTTGATGCCTGGGCCATTTTGTTCCTGATTATCCTGGTGGTAGGCACCGCAGTATTCTGGGTCAGTCACCAATAACCGGTTATCCCAGGCGATGAAAAACCTGTGGGAGCGAGCAAGCTCGCTCCCACAGGGGCATGTGTTGTGTTGGAGAGCGTTACAACCCCGCCAGATGCACCACCAACTTGACGATGCCAAACAGCGTCAAGGCGAAAATCACCGTGAACGTGATGCCCAGTATCACGAAGTGACTCGGCTTGCCGTGGGTGAAATCACGGGCGCGGTTCTTGCCACTCTGCACGCCGAAAGCGGCGGCCAGCACGCTGTGCATCATCTGCCACAGCGTCGGTGGCTTGTTGTCGACTGGATCGTCCATAAATCCCTCGTCTGTCATGTGTGTGGAACAAGCATAGACAACACATGAAAAAAAGATCGCAGCGTGCAGCAGCTCCTGCAGAGATTGTTGATCCCTGTAGGAGCTGCTGCACGCTGCGATCTTTTTGGTTGAAAGGGTTTTAGTTGTCGTAACCCAAATTCGGCGACAACCAACGCTCGGTCACACTCAAGTCCTGGCCTTTACGCGCGGTATAGCTCTGGACCTGGTCCTTATCGATCTTGCCCACGGCAAAGTATTGCGCCTGGGGATGGGCGAAGTACCAGCCGCTGACCGCCGCTGCCGGGAACATCGCGTAGTGTTCGGTGAGGAACACGCCGCTGCGTCCAGCCTTCAGTTCGCTGGCCTCGGGGTCGAGCAGGCGGAACAGGGTGGCTTTCTCGGTGTGGTCCGGGCAGGCCGGGTAACCGGGGGCAGGGCGGATGCCGGTGTATTGCTCCTTGATCAGGGCGTCGTTGTCCAGGCTCTCGTCCTGGGCGTAGCCCCAATAGTTCTTGCGCACCTGCTGGTGCAACCATTCGGCGCAGGCTTCGGCCAGGCGGTCGGCGAGGGCCTTGACCATGATCGAGTTGTAGTCGTCGCCGGCCTCCTGATAGGCCTTGGCGACTTCTTCGGCACCGATGCCGGCGGTGGTGATGAAGCCGCCGACGTAGTCGGTCACGCCGCTGTCCTTCGGCGCGACGAAGTCGGCCAGGGAGAAGTTGGGCTTGCCATCGGTCTTGATGATCTGCTGGCGCAGGTGATGCAGGCGTGCCAGCGGCTTGCCGTCGTCACCGTAGACTTCCAGGTCGTCGTCATGCACCTGATTGGCCGGCCAGAAACCGAACACGGCGCGAGCGCTGATGAGTTTCTCGTCGATCAGCTTTCGCAACATCGCTCGGGCATCGGCGTACAGCGCGGTGGCGGCTTCCCCGACCACTTCGTCGGTGAGGATGCGTGGGTACTTGCCGGCCAGGTCCCAGGAAATGAAGAACGGCGTCCAGTCGATGTATTCGGCCAGGACGTTCAAGTCGATGTTGTCCAGCACCTTGGCGCCGGTGAAGGTCGGCTTGACCGGCTGGTAGCTGCTCCAGTCGAACTGCGGCTTCTTGGCCACGGCCGCCGGGTAGCTCAGGCGCTCGGTGCGGGCGCTGCGGTTGGACGTACGCTCGCGCACGTCCATGTATTCCAGGCGGGTTTTCTCGACGAACGCCGGCTTGAGTTCCTTGGACAGCAATTGCGTGGCCACGCCCACGGCGCGGGAGGCGTCGGTGACGTAGATCACCGCGTCGTTGCTGTACTTGGGCTCGATCTTCACCGCCGTGTGGGCCTTGGAGGTGGTGGCGCCACCGATCATCAGAGGCAGATGGAAATCCTGGCGCTGCATCTCGCGCGCCACATGCACCATCTCATCCAGGGATGGGGTGATCAGGCCGGACAGGCCGATGATGTCGCACTTCTGCTCCTTGGCCACCTGCAGGATCTTCTCCGCCGGCACCATCACGCCCAGGTCGACAATGTCATAGCCGTTGCAACCCAGCACCACGCCGACGATATTCTTGCCGATGTCATGGACGTCGCCCTTGACCGTGGCCATCAGGATCTTGCCCTTGGCCTCCGGCTTGTCGCCTTTTTCCGCCTCGATGAACGGAATCAGGTGGGCCACGGCCTGCTTCATCACCCGGGCGGATTTCACCACTTGGGGCAGGAACATTTTACCGGCACCAAACAGGTCGCCGACGATGTTCATGCCGGCCATCAGCGGGCCCTCGATGACTTCGATGGGCCGGGTGAAGGACTGGCGCGACTCTTCGGTGTCTTCGACGATGTGGGTGGTGATGCCCTTGACCAGTGCATGTTCCAGGCGCTTGTTGACTTCCCAGCCGCGCCATTCCTCGGTTTCCGCTTCCTTGACGCTGCCGTCGCCCTTGTACTTGTCGGCGATGGCGAGGAGGGCGTCGGTGCCTTCGGGGGTACGGTTGAGGATCACGTCTTCCACGGCGTCGCGCAGTTCCGCCGGGATCTGGTCGTAGATCTCCAACTGGCCGGCGTTGACGATGCCCATGGTCAGGCCCGCGCGGATCGCATACAGCAGGAACACCGAGTGAATCGCCTCGCGCACCGGGTTGTTGCCACGGAACGAGAACGACACGTTGGACACGCCACCGGAGGTCAGTGCGTAGGGCAGTTCGTCGCGGATGTAGGCACAGGCGTTGATGAAGTCCACGGCATAGTTGTTGTGTTCTTCGATGCCGGTGGCGACGGCGAAGATGTTCGGGTCGAAGATGATGTCTTCCGGCGGGAAGCCGACTTCATTGACCAGGATGTCGTAGGAGCGCTTGCAGATTTCCTTTTTGCGCGCCTCGGTGTCGGCCTGGCCGGCTTCGTCGAAGGCCATCACCACCACGGCGGCGCCGTAGCGTTTGCAAAGTTTGGCGTGATAGATGAACTGCTCGACGCCTTCCTTCATGCTGATGGAGTTGACGATGCCCTTGCCCTGGATGCACTTGAGGCCGGCTTCGATCACTTCCCATTTCGACGAGTCGATCATGATCGGCACGCGGGAGATGTCCGGTTCGCCGGCGATCAGATTGAGGAAGGTCACCATGGCCTTCTTCGAATCGAGCATGCCCTCGTCCATGTTGATGTCGATCACCTGGGCGCCGGCCTCGACCTGCTGCAGGGCCACTTCCAGGGCTTCGGTGTAGTTGTCTTCGCGGATCAACCGGGCGAACTTGGCGGAACCGGTGATGTTGGTCCGCTCGCCGACGTTGACGAACAGCGAGCTGCGATCGATGGTGAACGGTTCCAGGCCCGACAGGCGGCAAGCCCTCGGGATCTCCGGGATCTGGCGCGGCGCGTAGCCGGCCACGGCCTTGGCGATGGCTTCGATGTGTGCCGGGGTAGTGCCGCAGCAGCCGCCGACGATGTTCAGGAAGCCGCTCTGGGCGAATTCCTCGATGACTTGGGCGGTCTCGGCCGGCAATTCGTCGTATTCACCGAATTCGTTGGGCAGGCCGGCGTTCGGGTGGGCCGAGACGTGGGTGTTGGCCTTGTTCGACAGCTCTTCCAGGTACGGCCGCAGTTCGCTAGCGCCGAGGGCGCAGTTCAAACCCACGGAAATCGGCTTGGCGTGGGCCACGGAGTTCCAGAAGGCTTCGGTGGTCTGGCCGGAGAGGGTGCGGCCGGAGGCGTCGGTGATGGTGCCGGAGATCATGATCGGCAGTTCGACACCCAGCTCTTCGTAGACGCCCTGCACGGCGAAAATCGCCGCCTTGGCGTTCAGCGTGTCGAAAATGGTTTCGATCAGGATCAGGTCGGCGCCGCCTTCGATCAGGCCCTTGGTGGCCTCGGTGTAGTTCTCCACCAATTCATCGAAGGTCACGTTGCGGTAGCCGGGGTTGTTCACGTCCGGCGACAGCGAGCAGGTGCGGCTGGTCGGGCCGAGCACGCCGGCGACGAAGCGCGGCTTGTCCGGGGTTTCCAGGGTCTTGGCGTCGGCCACCTTGCGGGCCAGGCGCGCGCCTTCCAGGTTCAGCTCGTAGGCCAGGGCCTGCATGCCGTAGTCAGCCTGGGACACCTGGGTGGCGTTGAAGGTGTTGGTTTCCAGGATATCGGCGCCGGCATCCAGGTAGGCTTTTTCGATGGCGCCGATCACGTCCGGGCGGCTCAGTACCAGCAGGTCATTGTTGCCCTTGACGTCGCTCGGCCAGTCGGCAAAGCGCTTGCCCCGGTAGTCCTGCTCCTCGAGCTTGTAGCTCTGGATCATCGTGCCCATGCCGCCGTCGAGGATCAGGATGCGTTCCTTGAGGGCTTGCTGGAGAAGATAAAGGCGAGCGCTGCGATCGGACATAGGACTACCTGGGGAAAAGACCATTACGAAGGCCGGAATGATAACAAACCTGTACGGTATTTGATCATGGGTGGCTTTTGCATGAATGTTGCTCATGTTTGCATCGCGATGCTGGCCCGGTAGAATCGCCCAATTATCTCCTTGGGACCCGAGACATGCCGTACCGCGTCTTATTCGGCAGTCTGTTGCTGTCGTTTTCTTTTAGCGCAGCCGCCGGGAATCCCGCTCCGGCGATCTCTTATACCCGCGACATCCAACCGATCTTCACGGAAAAATGCGTGGCCTGCCACGCCTGCTACGACTCCGCTTGCCAGTTGAACCTGGGCAGTGGCGAAGGTGCGTCCCGGGGCGCGAGCAAACTGTCGGTGTACGACGGTGAGCGGCGCCAGGCCGCCGATCCGACCCGCTTGTTCTATGACGCCTCGGGCCCGCGGGCCTGGCAGCGCAAGGGCTTCTATTCGGTGCTCGATGCCCAGGGCAGCCAGGCGGCGTTGATGGCGCGGATGCTGGAGCTGGGGCACCGCACGCCGCTGCAACCCAACGCCAAGCTGCCGGAAGACATCGTGCTTGGGCTCAACCGTGACAACACCTGTCCAGTGCCGGGGCAGTTCGATGAATACGCCGCTGCGCATCCCCGCGAAGGCATGCCGCTGGCGGTCACCGGCCTGACCGACCCGCAATACCAGACCCTGCAGCGCTGGCTGGCCGCCGGCGCTCCCATTGATCAGCAGGCCCTGGCCCCGAGTGCTGCTGAAGCCTTGCAGGTGGTGCAATGGGAAAACCTGCTCAATGCCCCCGGGGCTCGGGAAAGCCTGGTGGGCCGCTGGTTGTTCGAGCATTGGTTCCTGGCGCACATCTATTTCAAGGACGGTGAATCGGGGCATTTCTTCCAATGGGTGCGGTCGCGCACGCCCACCGGCCAGCCGATTGACTTGATCAATACCCGCCGTCCGAACGACGACCCCGGCACCCGCGTGTATTACCGGCTCTGGCCAGTGCAAGGGGTGATCGTGCACAAGACCCACATCACCTACGGCTTGAGCGCGGCCAAGATGGCGCGGATCAAAAGCCTGTTCTACAGCGGCAATTGGCAGGTCAATGCATTGCCGGGCTACGGGCCGGAGCGCCGGGCCAATCCGTTTTCCACGTTCGAAGCGATCCCGGCCCAGGCCCGCTACCAGTTCATGCTCGATAACGCCGAGTACTTCGTGCGCACTTTCATCCGGGGCCCGGTGTGTCGGGGGCAGATCGCCACGGATGTGATCCGCGATAATTTCTGGGCGCTGTTCCAGGCCCCTGAGCATGACCTGTACATCACCGACCCGAACTACCGGGGCCAGGCCACGCCGTTATTGGCGATGCCGGGGCAGAACGACGATGTGGGCAGCGTCGTCAGCCTGTGGCTCGACTATCGCGACAAGCGCAACGCGTACGAAGCCTTGCGCCGCGACAGCTATGCCGATGTCCCGGCGCCAAGCTGGTCGACGCTGTGGGCGGGTAACGACAATGCGCTGTTGAGTATCTTCCGCCACTTCGACAGTGCCTCGGTCAGCAAAGGGCTGATCGGTGAAGTGCCGCAGACGATGTGGTTGTTCGATTTTCCGCTGCTGGAGCGGACCTATTATCAGTTGGCGGTGAATTTCGATGTATTCGGCAACGTGTCCCACCAGGCCCAGACCCGGCTGTACTTCGACCTGATCCGCAATGGCGCGGAGCAGAATTTCCTGCGCCTGATGCCGGCCGATTCCCGGGAGGATTACCTCAACGATTGGTATCAGTCCGGCGGCAAATTCAAGATGTGGCTGGATTACGAAGCCATCGACGATGACAAGCCGACCGCACTCAAGTTGGACGAACACGACCCTAAACGCGATTTCGCCCAGCAATTGCTGACCCGTTATGGCGAGCTGAACGCGCGGCCCGATCCGATCAACCGCTGCGACGGCGCCTATTGTTCCCGGCCGAACATCGACCCGACCCTGCAGAATGCCGAGCAGGCCCTCAGTCGCCTGGTGTCGCGACCGGCGGCGGGGCTCAGCGTCATCAATCAACTGCCGGAAGCGACCATGCTGCGCATCGAAACCGCCAGCGGTGGGCGCGAGATCTACAGCCTGTTGCGCAATCGCGCCCACAGTAACGTGGCGTTCCTGCTTGGCGAAGCGTTGCGTTACCAGCCCGGGCTGGACACCCTGACGGTGTATCCGGGCGTGATGAGCAGTTACCCGAACTTCATGTTCAACATTCCCGCCGGGCAAGTGCCGGCGTTTGTCGACGCCATGGAAAACGCCCAGGATGCGCCGGCATTCGAGCGAATCGTCGAGCGTTGGGGGATCCGTCGCAGCCACCCGCAGTTCTGGTACTACTTCCATGACCTGGACCGATACATCCAGGAAACGGAGCCTCTGGAAGCCGGTGTGCTGGATATGAATCGCTACCAGAACCTCTGATCGGGAGGCCCGGCGGCGAATCTGTGCCGCCGCCGACTGCTTTCCCGACAAAAATACTAGGACTTTGTCCGGCGCGATGATTGGCGTAAACTGCCGACAAGCCTGTGAGGAGTTCCCATGACCGCCATTACGATTACCGATGCCGCCCACGATTACCTGGCTGACCTGCTGTCCAAGCAGAACACCCCGGGTATCGGGATCCGCATCTTTATCACCCAGCCCGGCACCCAGTACGCAGAGACGTGCATTGCCTATTGCAAGCCGGGGGAAGAAAAACCCGAAGACACCGCGCTGGGGCTCAAGAGCTTCACCGCGTACATCGACTCGTTCAGCGAAGCGTTCCTGGATGATGCGGTGGTCGACTACGCCACCGACCGCATGGGCGGCCAACTGACCATCAAGGCGCCGAATGCCAAAGTGCCGATGGTCAACGCCGACAGCCCGGTCAACGAGCGCATCAATTATTACCTGCAAACCGAAATCAACCCGGGGCTGGCCAGCCACGGCGGCCAGGTTTCGCTGATCGACGTGGTGGAAGACGGCATCGCCGTGCTCCAGTTCGGCGGCGGCTGCCAGGGCTGCGGTCAGGCCGACGTGACCCTGAAGGAAGGCATCGAGCGCACCTTGCTCGAGCGTATTCCGGAGCTCAAGGGCGTACGCGACGTGACCGACCACACGCAGAAAGAAAACGCCTACTACTGATTGTGGCGAGGGGATTTATCCCCGTTGGGGCCGAGAAGGCCCCATCAAATTGTCTGACATACCGCCACAATAGTTTCAGCCGTCAGTCTGTACCCACCGCCCCTGTGGGAGCGAGCTTGCTCGCGATAGCGGTGGGTCAGTCTGCGATGATGTTGAATGTGCCGTCGTTATCGCGAGCAAGCTCGCTCCCACAGGGGATCGGATTGCGTCAGGGCCGGTAGAGATGCGCATGCCCGGCGCGGTACAGCGATGATTCGCTGAACACGTCATTGCCCAGCACACGCCCCACCAGGATCAGCGCCGTTCGGCGGAAACCCTTGGCCTGCACCTTCTCGGCAATATCAGCCAGCGTCCCCAGCACCCAGTCCTGATCCGGCCATGTCGCCCGGTGAATCACCGCGATCGGGCAATCCGCGCCGTAGTGGGGCAGCAGTTCACTGACGATTTTTTCCAGATGATTGACCCCCAAGTGAATCGCCATGGTCGCCCCGTGCTGCGCCAGGCTGGCAAATTCCTCCCCGGCGGGCATCGCGGTCTTGTCCGCGTAGCGGGTCAGGATCACGCTTTGGGAGACGTCGGGCAGGGTCAGTTCCGCACCCAGCAAGGCGGCGCAGGCTGAGGTCGCGGTCACGCCCGGGATGATCTCGAAGGGGATGTCCAGCGCCCGCAGGCATCGAATCTGCTCGCCGATGGCACCGTACAGACTCGGGTCGCCGGAATGCACCCGGGCCACGTCCTGGCCCTTGAGGTGCGCGGTTTTGATCAACTCGATGATTTGTTCCAAGTGCAGCTCGGCACTGTTGACCACCTGTTCGGCGTGATGGCCTTCAAGCACGGCCGCCGGCACCAGGGAGCCGGCATAGATGATTACCGCGCAATGGCGAATCAGCCGCTGGCCTTTGACGGTGATCAGTTCCGGGTCGCCGGGGCCGGCGCCGATGAAGTAAACGGTCATGACCGGCTCCTGTAGAAGTAAGTGGGCGTCGCCCAGATGAAGATCGCTCATGATCCTGAGGGCGAATTATCGGGATTTACGACACGAGCGCCAATGCCAACGTGACGCTGGGGGCCTTCTGGCGGGAAATCAGCAGGGTCGCGGGCTTCGTGCCTAACTGGTCGGCCAGGGCTAGGGCCGCGCTTTCGGCGACGCCGTAGCAGCCGGTGCGCTCGAAGGCGATTTCGGAGCGGTGACTGAGTCGATCCTGATAACCGGCCAACTGCTGGGCACTGAAGCAGGTCAGTGGCAACATCAATTGCTTGGTCAGTTCCAGCAGGCCCGGCTCGTCACACTTGAGATCGATGCTGGCCAGGGCCCGCACCTGATCAAGCGCAATGCCGTGGGCCAGCAGCGTCTGGTCGAGCAATGCCCGCAACGTGCTGGCCGGGCAACCGCGCTGGCAGCCGAGGCCGACCACCAGCATCGGCCCGTTGTTCATGCGTTGTGATGGGCTTGGCCGTCCCGGCGAAACAGCCAGGCGCTGATCAGGCCCAGGGCCAGCCAGAACGCGACGTTGGTCACTTGCGAGGCAATCTTGAATTGAGTTTCAAGCGCTTCTGGCGCCAGCATCGAATGGACTTCGGGTTGCGGCGCACCGATGACATGGGGCACCAGCAACGTCGCCACGCCGAGCAACTTGAGCAGCCAATGCTTGCCGAAGGCGATCAGCGCAATGCCCACCGCCGTGGACGCGGCGGTGCCGATCCACCACATCTGCCGCTGGGCCAGGTCGGCCGCTGCGGTGCCGGGCAATTCCGGCGGCAGGCCAAGGGTGGGTGCCAGGACGAAGGTGGCATAACCGGCCAGGCCCCAGAGCAGACCCTGGGAGGTGCGAGTCGGTGCGCGCAAGGTGTACAGGCCCGCCAGCATCAGGGCGAAACCCACCGCGACCACCAGGTTGCCACCGGTGGTGGACAGCACGCGCTGCCAGCCATCTTCCGGTTCCCAGGCCTCGGCATCATGGGTGTGGGCAACGCCGTCGGCGTGTTCATGGACTTCAGCGGTTGGGGCCTTCTCAAAGGTCTCGGCCTGCAGAATCAGCGGCGATACCCAGAAACTTTGCAGGAGGGTCAGCAGCAGGGCGGCCAGCAATCCGCTGAAACCGGCAGTCTGGGCGATACGCTTGATCATGTCGTCAGGTCTCAATGGCACGGAAATGCGGCGCTGTGACGGGTATCGTGGGCGGCGTTGTGCACCGCTTCGATGTGGGAGAAACCGGCGAAATAGACCAGGCCGGCACCCAGGATCGAAGCGAAGATCGCGGCGCTCAGGCGTTGGCTCAGGGTGGTGGTGCTGCTGGCGGTGCGGGCGGTGCTGCTGATGGTCGACATGGCGCTTCCCTCTGTTTTTGTTCCATGGGGGATGCGAGCGCAATGAGACCCCGGGCCAAAGACCGCCAAGGTTCGAACAGCGCCCGCCCACCGCGGGTTTGTTGATGCTTGAGTCATGGGCCGGTCTCCGGGCTCGCGAGGGGCAGAGGCTGGGCCTTGCCTGCAAGCGTCACCTTCCCATGGGCCCTTGTAGCAGGGCAGACACAGTGGCTCAGACGCTTCGCTCGCTTACCGTTGCGGGGGCAGCACCGGACTGACGTGGCCTTGAAGTAAAGCACACGATTCACCGGTTTCCCGTTTCACCCTGTGAAGGGCACCCGTAACTAGGCGCACAGGAGAGCATGGGCGGGGCGGGGCCGTCAATGCACAGGGGGCCGCTGCGCAGCCCATCGCGAGCAAGCTCGCTCCCACAGAGGGCTGCGGGATCCAATGTGGGAGCGAGCTTGCTCGCGATGGCGGCGGCAAGGACACCGCAGAACTTACTTGCGGACATTGACCCGTCTCCACACCCTGCGTAGCCTTGCGCCTTCGAGGTTCTTCGGCCTGCGCCGAAGCTAAGAAGGGAACGCGGTCCAAGCCGCGGCTGCCCCCGCAACTGTGAACGGTGATGTTTCTGCAAGGCCACTGTGCATACCCTTTTATCCGGGTTGCGCGGGAAGGCGCAGCAATTGCCAGTCGAATGACTGGCCCACCGTCAGCCAGGAGACCTGCCTCGACACAGATTCTCACTACAACCGGGCGGGGTGATCCGGTGGCGAAATCTTCCGCGCGCGCCTGTGCCAGCGGTTGTCGTCCCGTTTGCCCGCCACCTTGCCAAAGGGCATCCGATGAAAACACTGGCCAAACTCCCCGTCACCATCGTCACCGGTTTCCTCGGTTCGGGTAAAACCACCTTGTTGCGGCACATGCTCGACAACGCCCAGGGCCGGCGCATCGCCGTGATCGTCAACGAGTTTGGCGAACTGGGCATCGACGGCGAGATCCTCAAGCAGTGCTCCATCGGTTGCACCGAAGAAGAAGCCAACGGCCGCGTCTACGAACTGGCCAACGGCTGCCTGTGCTGCACGGTGCAGGAAGAGTTCTTCCCGGTAATGCGCGAGTTGGTGGCGCGGCGCGGCGACCTCGACCACATCCTCATCGAAACTTCCGGCCTGGCCCTGCCCAAGCCGCTGGTCCAGGCTTTCCAGTGGCCGGAAATCCGCAGCGCCTGCACCGTCGATGCGGTGATCACCGTGGTCGACAGCCCGGCCGTGGCCGCTGGCACTTTCGCAGCCTTCCCCGACCAGGTCGATGCCCAGCGCAAACTCGATCCGAACCTGGACCACGAATCACCGCTGCATGAGCTGTTCGCCGATCAGCTGGCCAGCGCCGACCTGGTAATCCTCAACAAAGCCGACCTGATCAGCCCTGAAGACCTGGCCAAGGTTCGCCTGGAAGTCGCCGAAGAGCTGCCGCCGGCGGTCAAGGTCATCGAAGCCAGCAGCGGTCGCCTGCCACTGGAAGTACTCATCGGCCTGGGCGCCGGCTCCGAAGAACACATCGACGGCCGCCATAGCCATCACGATCACCACCATGACGGCGACGATGACGACCACGATCATGACGCCTTCGATTCCATTTCCATCGAGCTGCCCCAGGCTGACGAGAGCCTGCTGCTGGACGCGCTGACGCAACTGGTGGTCCAGCACGGCGTGCTGCGGGTCAAGGGTTTCGCGGCGATCCCGAACAAACCGATGCGCCTGCTGATCCAAGGCGTTGGCACGCGATTCGACAAGCATTTCGACCGTCAGTGGGGCGCCGAGGAAGCGCGGGTGACCCGCCTGGTGCTGATCGGCCAGGCGCTGGACGCGGCGCTGCTTGAAGCGCAGTTGCGCGCAGCCCTCAGCGCCTAAGCCATGCACCTGCTCAGGACCCAGCCCGGCGGTTTCGTGTCGGATGACAACATTGCCGACCTGGGGCAAACCCCCGCCGAGCTGGTGATCCTGTGCAGCGGCGACTCCAGCCTGGCGCTGCTGGCCGAAGCGGCGAAGCAGTTGCCGGGTGATTATCCCGAGTTTCGCCTCGCCAACCCGATGCAGGTGCAGAACCACGCCTCGGTAGACCTGTACTTCGAAGACGTGCTGCGTCACGCCAAGGTCATTCTGTTGTCGCTGCACGGCGGCATTGGCTATTGGCGCTACGGCATCGAGCGCCTGATGGACCTGGCCGGGCGCGGGGTGACGCTGATCCTGGTGCCGGGGGATGATCGTCCGGACCCGGAACTCAGCGACCTGAGCAACGTGCCCTTCGAAGACCGCGACCGGCTCTGGCAGTTCTTGCGCCAGGGCGGACTGGGCAATGCCCTGGACCTGTTTCACAACCTGGGCAGCCAATGGTTCGGCCGCGATTATCCCTGGGCCGAACCACAAGTCCTGCCGCGCACGGCGATCTACCATCCCGGAAAAAGCAACGCCAGCCTCGACGATTGGCAAGCCGACTGGCAGGCCGGACAACCGGTGGCGGCGGTGTTGTTCTATCGCTCCCACTTGCAAGCGGCGAACACCGCATTCATCGACGTATTCTGCCAGCGCCTGCAAGCGGCGGGGCTCAACCCGTTGCCGATTGCCGTGGCGAGCCTCAAGGAGCCCGGTTGCCTGGCGCTGGTCGAAGACTGGCTGGATGCGGTGGAGGCCGGGGTGATCCTCAATACCACCGGCTTCGCTCAATCCAGCCCGGAGGCGCCGCATTTGCGGCCGTTCCGCCGCAACATCCCGGTGATCCAGGCGATCTGCGCCCAGGACAACGAACCGGGCTGGCGCGCCAGCGAGCAGGGCCTGGGCCCGCGAGACCTGGCGATGCACATTGCCTTGCCGGAGCTGGACGGGCGGATCATCAGCCGCCCCATCAGTTTCAAGGACCTGGCCTGGCGCAGTGAGCGCAGCCAGAGCGACGTGGTCTGCTATCGGGCCGTGCCGGAACGCATGGATTTCGTCGCCGAACTGGCCCGGCGCTGGACAACATTGGCGCGTTTGCCCAACGCAGAAAAACGTGTGGCATTGATTCTCGCCAACTACCCGACCCGGGACGGTCGCATCGGCAATGGCGTCGGCCTGGACACCCCGGCGGCGGCGTTGAACATCCTGCGGGCCATGCAGGCCGAGGGCTATCCACTGCCGGCCGAACTGCCGGCGAGCGGCACTGCGCTGATCCAGCAGTTGCTCGGCGGCGTCAGTAACGACCTGGACAGCCTCGACCTGCGTCCGTGTCACCAGAGCCTGGCCCTCGATGCCTACCTGGCCATGTTCGACGCGCTGCCCGAGGCCAATCGCCAAGCGGTGCTGGAGCGCTGGGGCACGCCCGAGAACGATCCGATGTTCCGCGACGGTCGCCTGATGGTCGCCGGCCTGCGCCTGGGCCTGACGTTCGTCGGCATCCAGCCGGCGCGGGGTTATCAGGTCGACCCGAGTGCGGTGTACCACGACCCGGACCTGGTGCCGCCCCACGGTTACCTGGCGTTTTATTTCTGGTTGCGCCACACCTATGGCGTCCACGGGGTGATCCACGTCGGCAAGCACGGCAACCTTGAGTGGCTGCCGGGCAAGGGCGTCGGGCTGTCGGAGAACTGCTGGCCGGACGCGCTGCTGGGGCCGCTGCCGAATATCTATCCGTTCATCGTCAACGACCCGGGCGAGGGCGCCCAGGCCAAGCGTCGCACCCAGGCGGTGATCATCGACCACTTGATGCCGCCGCTGACCCGGGCCGAAACCTACGGGCCGCTGCGTAACCTCGAGCTGCTGGCCGACGAATACTACGAGGCGCAATTGCTCGATCCGCGCCGCGCCCGGGAGCTGCAACGGGACATCCTCAACCTGGTGCGCGAGACGCACATCGACCGCGAGCTGCAACTGGATGCCGGCCTCGACAGCGATGCTGACGCCGCGATCTGGCTGCCACGCCTGGACACGTACCTGTGCGACTTGAAGGAGTCGCAGATCCGCGACGGCCTGCACATTTTTGGCGAATCGCCCAGCGGACGGCTGCGCATCGACACCCTGCTGGCGTTACTGCGCATTCCCCGGGGCGACGGTAAGGGCGCGCAGTCGAGCCTGCTGCGGGCGTTGGCCAAGGCGTTCGGGCTGGGTTTCGATCCGCTGGATTGCGCCCTGGCTGAGCCTTGGGCGGGTGATTGTCCCGAGGCCTTGCGTCGGGTTAGCGCCGAGCCTTGGCGCACCGCTGGCGATAGCCGTGAGCGTCTGGAATTGTTCGCCGCGCAGTTGATTGAGCAGGCACTGGACGGTGTGGTCGAGCAGCTCAATGCGCCGGGCTGGGAGACGGTGGGCAGCCTCATCGAAAACCTGCGCACTGTCGTGGCTCCGCGCCTGGACGCCTGCGGGCCGGCGGAAATCCGTGGCCTGCTTGATGCCTTGAACGGGTGCTTCGTGCCGGCCGGCCCCAGTGGCGCACCGAGTCGCGGGCGCCTGGATGTGTTACCCACCGGGCGCAACTTCTTCTCGGTGGACGTGCGCAACCTGCCCACCACCACGGCGTGGCGCATCGGTTTTCAATCGGCGAACCTGATCCTTGAACGGCACCTGCAGGACCACGGCGATCACCTGCGCCAGCTCGGCCTGTCGGTGTGGGGCACCGCCACCATGCGCACTGGCGGCGATGATATCGCCCAGGCCATGGCCTTGATGGGCGTACGCCCGGTGTGGGCCACCGGCAGCCAGCGAGTCGATGACTTCGAGATCCTGCCGTTGAGCCTGCTGGACCGGCCGCGGGTCGATGTCACGCTGCGGGTGTCCGGGTTCTTCCGGGATGCTTTCGCCAACCTGATCCGTTTGTTCGATGCCGCCGTGCAGGCCGTCGCCGCCCTGGATGAACCGGACGACATGAACCCCTTGGCGGCCAAGGTCCGCGGCGAACGCGAAGCCCTGTTGGCGTCGGGCCTGGAGCCAGAAGCGGCGGCGCGCCAGGCCGGCTGGCGGATCTTCGGCGCCAAGCCCGGTGCCTATGGCGCGGGCGTGCAGGGGGCTGTCGACGGTCGCCTGTGGCAGAGTCGCGAAGACCTGGCCGAGGTGTACCTGAACTGGGGCGGCTACGCTTACGGCGGCAGCGATGAAGGCACCGCTGCCCGGGAGCAGTTCTCCCGGCGCCTGAGCCAGGTGCAAGCGGTGTTGCAGAACCAGGACAACCGCGAGCACGACCTGCTCGATTCCAATGATTACTACCAATTTCAGGGCGGCATGCTGGCGGCGGTGGAGACCCTCAGCGGGGAAGCCGCGGCCAGCTATCACGGCGATCACAGTCAGCCGGACTTGCCCAGGATTCGCACCCTGAAAGAAGAACTCAACCGGGTCATCCGTTCCCGCGCGGCCAATCCGAAGTGGATCGACGGCGTGAAGCGCCACGGCTATAAAGGCGCGTTCGAACTGGCGGCGACGGTGGACAACCTGTTCGCCTTCGACGCCACCACGCAACTGATCGACGATCACCAGTACGCTTTGCTGGCCGATGCCTACCTGCTCGACCCGGACACCCGGGACTTCGTCCGCCAGCACAACCCCGATGCCCTGCGGGACATGACCGAGCGCATGCTCGAAGCGCAGCAGCGGGGGATGTGGCAGGAACCGGGCGAGTATCGCGAGGCGCTGGAGAGTTTGTTGTTGGACATCGAGGAGGATGGCTGAAATGCATAATCAGCAGGTCAGAGACCGTCCCTGTGGCGAGGGGATTTATCCCCGCTGGGTTGCGAAGCGACCCTAAATTCCAACACCTCGGTGTATCAGGCAGATTGAGTCGACTTACATGGGACTGCTTCGCAGCCCAGCGAGGATAAATCCCCTCGCCACAAGTACTCCGTTCATATTGACGTTATCGACCACCCTTGAGAATTAGACATGATCCAACCCCATTTCCCACTCTCCGCCGTGGTCGGCGCCGATGACCTGAAACTGGCCCTGTGCCTGGCCGCGATCGATCCGAAAATCGGCGGTGTGCTGATCGAAGGCCCGCGTGGCATGGCCAAGTCCACCTTGGCCCGGGGCCTGGCGGATCTGTTGGCCAGCGGTCAGTTCGTCACCTTGCCCCTGGGTGCCACCGAAGAACGGCTGGTGGGCACCCTCGATCTGGACGTGGCCCTGGGGGAAGGGCGCGCGCAGTTCTCTCCCGGCGTGCTGGCCAAGGCCGACGGCGGCGTGTTGTACGTCGATGAAGTGAACCTGTTGCCCGATCATCTGGTGGACCTGCTGCTGGACGTGGCCGCCAGCGGTACCAACCTGATCGAGCGTGACGGCATTTCCCATCGGCATCCGGCGCGCTTTGTGCTGATCGGCACCATGAACCCGGAAGAGGGCGAACTGCGCCCGCAGTTGCTCGACCGTTTCGGTTTGAACGTGGCCCTCGACGGTCACACCGTACCGGCTGAGCGCGGGCAGATCATTCGCCGGCGGTTGGATTTCGACAGTGATCCGGCAGCGTTCTGCGCGGAGTGGGAGGTGGCCCAGCACCAGCTGCGTGAACGCTGCCAACAGGCGCGCAATCGGTTGGTCGGGATTGCCTTGGATGATTCAGCGTTGGCGCAGATCACCGAGCGCTGCTTTGCCGCCGGGGTCGATGGCTTGCGCGCCGACCTGGTCTGGCTGCGGGCGGCACGGGCCCATGCCGCCTGGCGCGGGGCGGATGCCATTGCCGATGAAGACATCGATGCGGTCGCCGAGTTTGCCTTGCGCCATCGGCGCCGCGGGCACTCGGCACCGGCGTCGTCCCAGGCGCCGCAAGCGGCTGCGAATGCAA
Source organism: Pseudomonas sp. B21-054 (assembly GCF_026016345.1). Taxonomy (NCBI): domain Bacteria; kingdom Pseudomonadati; phylum Pseudomonadota; class Gammaproteobacteria; order Pseudomonadales; family Pseudomonadaceae; genus Pseudomonas; species Pseudomonas sp. B21-054. The sequence goes on along the minus strand of NZ_CP087204.1, from coordinate 4,584,132 downwards.
CCACCAAGCCCAACGAAGGCCAAGGCCAGTGGGGCGACCTGCCGGCCCGGGCACTGCCGACCGGTGCCCGACGTGACGTGCCGAGCTGGCCAAAAAAGCCCTAGGCATTCGCCCTCGTTCAACGGCGGGGGCGAATGCCAGACCCCGTGCAGGACAATTGGAGCAGGGACGCCAGGGCCGCAGCAAAGCCGCGGCCAGCGGTGCGGTGAACTGGCCGGGTACGCTGCTCAATGGTCGTCCACGCCGGCAGGAAGACCTGCGTTTTCACAGCCGCCAGCGCTCGCCCCATGAGCTGTGGCTGGTCATCGTCGATGCCTCGGCCTCGACCCGTCGGCAGGGTGCCTTGAGCGATGGCAAGGGCCTGCTGGCGCAATTGTTCGACGACGCCTACCGGCAACGCGCCCGCTTGGCGCTGTTGACCGCCAGCGGTACCGTCCCGACTTGGCAGGTGCAAGGGCTCAAGGCCTCAGCCGGGCTGCGGGATTGGCTCGATGGACTCGGTGCCGGCGGCGGTACACCGTTGCTGGCGGCGCTGAACGAGGCCGGACGCTGGTTGACGGCCCGACGCAAGCGTTTCCCGGCGGAGCAACAGCGGGTGTTGGTGATGACCGATGGGCGCGTGAAAGACGGTCTGTCACTGCCCTCCCTGGATTGTCCGTGCCTGTTGATCGACATTGAGCGTGGCCCGATTCGCCTGGGCCGGGCCCGGCAGTTGGCGGGGCGGTTGGGGGCTGAGTATCGGCATATCGATGAGGCTGATTGAGAGGCTCTGTGACTGTCAGGGCCCCATCGCGAGCAAGCTCGCTCCCACACGGGTTTTGTTGTGAACACATGAATGATGAACACCTCGGCCCCTGTGGGAGCGAGCTTGCTCGCGATGGCATCCCCTCGATTCCAATGGCCTGCCCACCTGACCCGCATCACTGCACTATGCTCAGGCAGCCCCTCACAGGAGTGAACCATGCGCGTACTCGTCACCAACCCCCAGGACGATTTTCGGGTCAAGGCCTATGCCGGCACCAACGGCGTGCTGCTCGCCATGGACCTGGCCGAATCCCGGCGCAAGGGCTTGCTGGGTTTTGCCATCGAGAAACAGCAGGGCGACAAGCCCTGGCTGTTCCTGTTCAACAGCCTGACCTTCCCCGACAAGGCCCACACCTTTCCCCAGTTCCACGCCACCCCCAGCGACAAGGCACCCCTGCAGAAATTTCGTTGGGCCGACTACGCCGTCAACCCCGGCGTGACGATCCACTATCGCGTGCACCTGGCCTATGGCAGCCCCGATGCACCGCAGCTGGGGGAATCCCTGGCAGTCACGGTCACCAGCGACGACGGTCAGCCAACCAGCCAGCGAGTGATATTCAATCGGGCCGTGGCCGCCAGCCAGGCGTTCCAGCGCAAGTTTCCCGAGGTGGACGCGTTGATTAGCGCCAATAAAAACCTGTCCATCGATGATTGGCCCGATGCCCCCCGTCGCTGGTTGGAAAATGGCTTGCTGGGGCGCTTGACCGGTTTCATTGACCGGGCGCTGGATGCCCACTGGGCCCTGGACGTCGCCATCTATGAATACGAATTGCCGGTGATCGTCGACGCGGTCAACGCCGCTCACGCGCGCGGCGCACGGGTCCGAGTGCTTTACCATGCCGAGCCAGGCGACGACACCACGCTGCGCAACGAAGCCAATCTGGAAAAATTGCCGGCGGCCAACAAGCGCGGGCGGGTCACCCACAACATTTTTCACGACAAATTCATCGTGTTGAGCAAGGTCGATGGCAGCGGCGCGTTACAACCGGAGGCGGTGCTGTGTGGCAGTACCAACTTCACCGCCAACGGCGTCTACCGCCAGGCCAATGTGATTCATGTGCTGGACGATCCGCGGGTGAGCGACAGCTATCACCAGGTGTTCGAGCAGATCTGGGCCGTACCGCAGGACGTCGGGACCACCCGTGAGTGGATCAATCAGAACAATCCCATGGTCCCGGAAGAACAGTTGTTCATCGGCTTTTCGCCACGCACGGGAGAGGGCGACCTGGACCGCTTCGTCGACATCATCAACGCGGCTCGAAAGGACCTGTTGTTCGTCACCGCATTCGTCTTGCCCGACCGGATTCTCGATGCCGTGCTTGGCCAACCCAATGACGACGTGTTGCGCTACGGCCTGCAAAACACCAAGAGCCGCATCACCGGCTTCCATGCCGACCGCACCGCCGAATTCGCCGCCACCGCACTGCTCAACACCGGCCTGGAAGGCTGGCTCAAGGAAACCATGAAAGGCCAGAAGGGCAACCTGCTGGTCCACACCAAGGCCATCGTCACCGACTTCACCAGCGACACGCCAACCATCATCAGCGGCAGCCACAACCTCAGCGCCGCCGCCAGCAGCGGCAACGATGAGAACTACCTGATCATCCAGGGCGACACCCACCTGGCCGACCGCTACGGATTGGAATTGCTGCGTTTCTATGAGCACTACCGCTTCCGCTACTTCGCGAAAAAACTCGCGCTCAAACAAGTCAAGCCGCTGGCAGTGGATGACAGCTGGAGCGATGACTATTACCGCGAGGGGGATTTGCGGATGTTGTCCAGGGTGAGGTTTTGTGGGCGTTGACAGTTTTAAGTGTTGTTTTAGATCGCTATTGTTTAGCGTCATTAAGTGTTCAAGGTCTCATTTCATGACTCATATCGTGCTTTCTCGAGTGGTAGCCAGCATTTCTGAACTCAAGAAAAATCCGCTGGGTACCGTTGCAGCGGGTGAGGGATTATCCGTGGCGATCCTGAATCGTAACGAGCCTGCTTTTTACTGTGTCCCAGCCAGGGAATATGAAGCCATGATGAATCGGCTTGAGGACATGGAGCTTGTCGCTCTTTGTCACGAGCGGGAGAGCACCCCATCGATCAAGATTTCTCTTGATGATTTATGAGTAGAAGTTCTCCAAGGAAAGCGTCGTCGCTGTTTCCAGTGACACCGCCGAACAAAATGTGTGAGCTTGCTCGCGATAGCGTTAGGTCATCCAACATCAGCATTGACTGATCCACAGCTATCGCGAGCAAGCTCGCTCCCACAGGTATCCATTTACAGCTCCAGAGTGGCTCCGTTTCGGTGCGCGAGTACCCGGTTTGGGGCCTTATTACCCGTGCGTCGTAGCTAACGGTAGCAACAGCATTCACATGCGGGTGCCGGCGTCCGCAGGTCTGTCTTTCCCATCTCCCTGATTTCCTTAACTTTCCATTTTCCTCGCCCATGGGCATCAAACCTATGGCACACTTTCTGCTGTCTATTCCGTTGTTACATACTATGTTCCGGTATAGCGGAATAAACTCATCCTGGAGTGCTTGCCATGCAACGCCGACCTTCCTTGTTCAAAACATGTGTTTTTCTCTTCGCGGCCACGGTGGCTGCCGTGGGTGTCGCCCAGGCGGCCGACAGCAAGCTGGACAGCGTGCTGCAACGTGGGAAATTGATCGTGGGCACGGGTAGCACCAATGCGCCGTGGCACTTCCAGGGAGCGGATGGCAAGTTGCAGGGTTTTGATATCGACATCGCACGGATGGTCGCCAAGGGCCTGTTCAATGACCCGGAGAAAGTCGAGTTCGTGGTGCAGTCGTCCGATGCGCGCATTCCCAACCTGCTGACCGACAAGGTCGACATGAGCTGCCAGTTCATCACCGTCACCGCCAGCCGCGCCCAGCAAGTGGCGTTCACCCTGCCGTACTACCGCGAAGGCGTGGGCCTGCTGCTGCCGGCCAACAGCAAGTACAAGGAAATCGAAGACCTCAAGGCCGGCGGCGATGGTGTCACCGTGGCGGTGCTGCAGAATGTCTACGCCGAAGAGCTGGTGCATCAGGCATTGCCCAAGGCCAAGGTCGATCAGTACGACAGCGTCGACCTGATGTACCAGGCGGTGAACTCCGGTCGCGCCGATGCCGCCGCCACCGACCAATCCTCGGTCAAGTACCTGATGGTGCAGAACCCCGGCCGTTATCGCAGCCCGGCCTACGCCTGGAGCCCGCAAACCTATGCCTGCGCGGTCAAGCGCGGCGACCAGGACTGGCTGAACTTCGTCAACACCACCTTGCATGAAGCCATGACCGGTGTGGAATTCCCCACCTACGCCGCATCGTTCAAGCAGTGGTTCGGCGTGGACTTGCCGTCGCCAGCGATTGGTTTCCCTGTTGAATTCAAATGACCCTGTGAGCCCGGGGCGCCCGAAATTGGCGCCCCGTCGAAGGTACTGCCGACCATGAATTATCAGTTGAACTTTGCCGCCGTCTGGCGCGATTTCGACATCCTGCTGGCGGGGCTCGGCCTGGGGCTTTCCCTGGCGCTGGTGTCGATCGCCATCGGTTGCGTGATCGGCCTGGCCATGGCGTTCGCGCTGCTGAGCAAGCATCGGCTCCTGCGGGTGCTGGCGTCGGTGTATGTCACGGTGATCCGCAATACGCCAATCCTGGTGCTGATCCTGTTGATCTACTTCGCCTTGCCGAGCCTGGGCATCCGCCTGGACAAGCTGCCGTCGTTCGTCATCACCCTCTCGTTGTACGCCGGGGCCTACCTGACCGAAGTGTTCCGCGGCGGGCTGTTGAGCATTCACAAGGGGCAGCGGGAAGCGGGGCTGGCCATCGGCCTGGGCGAGTGGCAGGTGAAAGCCTACGTCACCGTGCCGGTGATGCTGCGCAACGTGTTGCCGGCCCTGTCGAACAACTTCATTTCGCTGTTCAAGGACACCTCCCTGGCGGCGGCGATTGCCGTGCCGGAGCTGACCTATTACGCCCGCAAGATCAACGTGGAGAGCTACCGGGTGATCGAAACCTGGCTGGTGACCACGGCCCTGTATGTCGCGGCCTGTTACCTCATTGCCATGCTGCTGCGCTATTTCGAGCAGCGCCTGGCGATCCGCCGTTAGGAGTGTCCCATGTACGAATCCCCCAGTTGGTTGCATGAGTTATGGGTCGCCCGGGACACCTTGTGGACCGGTTTCCTGACCAGTGTGCAGTGTTCGCTGTTGGCGATTGTGTTGGGCACGCTGATCGGGCTGGTGGCCGGCCTGGTGCTGACCTATGGCCGGACCTGGATGCGCGCGCCGTTTCGCTTCTACGTCGACCTGATTCGCGGCACGCCGGTGTTCGTGCTGGTGCTGGCCTGCTTCTACATGGCCCCGGCCCTGGGTTGGCAGATCGGCGCATTCCAGGCCGGTGTCCTGGGCCTGACGCTGTTCTGCGGTTCCCATGTGGCCGAGATCGTGCGCGGTGCCTTGCAGGCGTTGCCCCGGGGGCAGATGGAAGCGAGCCAGGCCATCGGCCTGACGTTCTTCCAGGCACTGGGCTATGTGCTGCTGCCCCAGGCGTTGCGGCAGATCCTGCCGACCTGGGTCAATTCTTCCACCGAGATCGTCAAGGCCTCGACCCTGTTGTCGGTGATCGGCGTCGCCGAATTGCTGCTCAGCACCCAGCAGATCATCGCCCGGACCTTCATGACCCTGGAGTTTTACCTGTTCGCCGGGTTTCTCTTTTTCATCATCAATTACGCCATCGAATTGCTCGGGCGGCACATTGAAAAGCGGGTGGCCTTGCCATGACTGATATTTCGACTCCTTCCAACACTCAACCGCTGTTGGACATTCGCGGCCTGCGCAAACAATACGGCCCGCTGGAAGTGCTCAAGGGCGTGGACCTGAGCATGCAGCGCGGCAACGTGGTCACGTTGATCGGCTCCAGCGGTTCGGGCAAGACCACGCTGCTGCGCTGCGTAAACATGCTCGAAGAGTTCCAGGGCGGGCAGATCATGCTCGACGGCGAGTCCATCGGCTATGACGACATCGACGGCAAGCGTGTGCGCCACCCCGAGAAGCTCATCGCCCGGCACCGGGCCATGACCGGCATGGCGTTCCAGCAATTCAACCTGTTCCCGCATTTGACCGCGTTGCAGAACGTCACCCTGGGTCTGCTCAAGGTGAAAAAACTGCCCAAGGACGAAGCGGTGGCCCTGGCCGAGAAATGGCTGGAGCGGGTCGGCCTGCTGGAGCGGCGCAATCACTTCCCCGGTCAGTTGTCTGGCGGCCAGCAGCAGCGCGTGGCGATTGCCCGGGCGATCGCCATGAACCCCAGCCTGATGCTGTTCGACGAAGTCACCTCGGCCCTGGACCCGGAGCTGGTGGGCGAAGTGCTGAACGTGATCAAGGGCCTGGCCGAAGACGGCATGACCATGCTGCTGGTGACCCACGAAATGCGCTTTGCCTTCGAAGTGTCGGACAAGATTGTATTCATGAATCAGGGGCGCATCGAAGAGCAGGGGCCACCGAAAGAATTGTTCGAGCGGCCGCAATCGCCGCGGCTGGCGGAATTCCTCAAGAACACTCGTTTTTAATTTTATTCAGTAAGGAGAAACACCCATGAGCATTACGCGCTACGGCACCGGCAGCTCCGCAGGCGGCGGTCAGCCACGGCCATTCGCTCGCGCCGTGGAGGCCGATGGCTGGTTGCATGTGTCCGGTCAGGTGCCGGCGGTGAACGGCGAGATTATTGTCGGCGGGATCGTCGAGCAGACGCACCAGACCATGAAAAACCTGATCGCGATCCTCGAAGAGGCCGGTTACGAGCTCAAGGACGTGGTGCGCTGCGGCGTGTGGCTGGATGACCCGCGGGATTTCTGGAGTTTCAACAAGGTGTTCAGCGAGTACTTCAGCCCCGAACACGCCCCGGCCCGGGCTTGCGTGCAGGCGAGCATGATGGTCGATTGCAAGGTCGAGATCGATTGTGTGGCCTACAAGACGAAGTGAGGCCCATTGCGGGTGAGCCGTGATGCCGTGAAGAGAACCCTGTGGCGAGGGGATTTATCCCCGTTGGGCTGCGCAGCAGCCCCAAACAAGCTACAGCGGAGTGTCAAGCTGGATCGTAGGCAGGTTTATTTGGGCCGCTTCGCGGCCCAACGGGGATAAATCCCCTCGCCACAAAATCTGTGAACAGCTTGCAGTCTGGTTACACTCGCGGCGAACTGATTGGGAACCAAAGACATGACCGAAGACACCATCAAACGCCGGGCCCGGGGACTGGATCGGGCGTTCGATATCCTCGATTTCCTCAAGGAAATCGGCCAGCCGTTGCGACCGAACGACATAGCCAGCGGCATCGGCAGCCCCAAGTCCACGGTCTATGAACTGGTGGCGTCGCTGCTGGAGCGGCGCATCCTGGAACCGGTGGGCAAGGACGGCCACGTCTACCTGGGCCGCCAGTTGTATTTTCTCGGGCAGGCGCACCTGCGGCATTTCGACCTGAGTCGCGAGGCCGATCACGCCTTGCAGGAGATCGTCAGCCAGACCCGCGAAACCGCACAGATGTGCCTGCTCAACGGGCGCAAATACACTGTGGCCTTGATGAAGGAGGGCGAGCGGCATTTCCGCATTTCATCGGACATTGGCGAAAACGCGCCGATTCCCTGGACGGCGTCCGGTCGCCTGCTGCTGGCACATTTGAGCGACCAGCAAATTGTCGACTTGATTGACCCCGACGACTTCATCCTGCCGGACGGTGAGCGCCTGCCCCTGGAGCAATTCCTCAAGGAAATCCGCCAGGCCGGCCTCGACGGGTTTTTCTCGTTCGACAGCGTCGCCGACACCTTCACCCATTGCTTCGCCGCCCCGGTCAAAGACCCCAGCGGCGTGGCCATCGCGACCCTGTGCATCGTCGCCCCGAGGGCCGATGCCAGGAACAATTACGCCGATTACCGCCGGGTGCTGATCGAAAGCGCCAACAACCTGGCCCGGCGTATCAATGAATAGATAGCCTCGGCTGCGAGCGGCCGCGTGCAAGGAGTTCGAACATGTCATCTGCCATTCCCAATGCTGACGTAGAGAAAGGTGCCGCCCCTGTCGGCGCTCACCTGCTAAAGGACGTCAGCCTGCCGGCGCTGGTGCTGCATCGCGCAGCGCTGGAGCACAACATTCGTTGGATGCAAGCGTTCGTCACCGACAGTGGCGCCGAACTGGCGCCCCACGGCAAGACCAGCATGACCCCGGCGCTGTTTCGCCGCCAGCTCGATGCCGGTGCCTGGGGCCTGACCCTCGCCACCGCCGTGCAGACCCGTGCCGCTTACGCCCACGGCGTTCGTCGGGTGCTGATGGCCAACCAACTGGTGGGCACGCCAAATATGGCGCTGATCGCCGATCTGCTGGCTGACCCGAGTTTCGAATTCCATTGCATGGTCGATCATCCCGACAATGTCGCCGACTTGGGGACGTTCTTCGCCTCACGCGGTATGAAGCTGAACGTGATGATCGAGTACGGCGTGGTCGGTGGCCGTTGTGGTTGCCGGAGCGAGGCCGAGGTGCTGGCCCTGGCCGAGGCGATCCGGGCGCAACCGGCGCTGGCGTTGACCGGCATCGAAGGCTACGAAGGGGTGATCCATGGTGACCACGCCATCAGTGGCATCCGCGCCTTTGCAGCGTCCTTGGTGGGGCTGGCGGTGCAGTTGCAGGACAGCGGCGCGTTTGCCATCGACAAGCCGATCATCACCGCCTCGGGTTCGGCCTGGTACGACCTGATCGCCGAATCCTTCGAAGCCCGGAATGCCCACGGGCGTTTCCTCAGCGTGCTGCGTCCCGGCAGTTACGTGGCCCATGACCACGGCATCTACAAAGAAGCCCAGTGCTGCGTGCTGGAGCGGCGCAACGACCTCCACGAAGGCCTGCGCCCGGCCCTGGAAGTCTGGGCCCATGTGCAATCGCTGCCGGAACCAGGCTTTGCGGTGATCGCCCTGGGCAAGCGCGACGTGGCCTACGACGCCGGATTACCGGTGCCGCTCAAACGCTACACGCCCGGATCGGATTCGGTAGCGGGTGACGATGTCAGCGGTTGCAAGGTGACGGCGGTGATGGACCAGCATGCGTTCATGAATGTGGCGGCCGGGGTTGAGCTGCGTGTGGGCGACATCATTTCGTTTGGTACTTCACACCCGTGCCTGACGTTCGATAAGTGGCGGGTGGGGTGCCTGGTGGATGAGCAGTTGCGGGTGGTCGAGAGCATGGAGACGTGTTTCTAGGGCTTAAGACCGAGTCGCGGCTATCGCGAGCAAGCTCGCTCCCACAGGGGGATCGAGACGATCACAGAGTTTGTATTCACAGCAATCCACTGTGGGAGCGAGCTTGCTCGTGATAGCGGCCTGCCAGACACCACCGAACCATCAGGATCATCCATGAACCACCCCAAACCCCGCATCGCCCTGATCGGCGAGTGCATGATCGAACTGCAACAACGCGCCGACGGCAGCCTGCTGCAAAGCTTCGGCGGCGACACCCTGAATACCGCGGTGTATCTATCCCGGGCCTTGGGTGACAACGGCTCGGTGGATTATGTCACCGCCCTGGGCGACGACAGTTTCAGCGATGCCATGTGTGAGCGCTGGGCCGAAGAAAACATCGGTCTGCAACGGGTCCAGCGCTTGCCTGGACGCCTGCCGGGTCTGTATTGCATCCAGACCGATGCTGCGGGCGAGCGGCGATTCCTCTACTGGCGCAACGAGGCGGCGGTGCGCGATTGCTTTACCACCCCGGCCGCCGGGCCGATCCTGGCTGCGTTGCTGGATTACGATGTGCTGTATTTCAGTGGCGTTACCCTGGCGGTGCTTGGCGAGAAGGGCCGGGCCAAACTCATCGAAACCCTGGTCGAAGCGCGTCGGCGCGGGGCCCAGGTGGTGTTCGACAACAACTACCGACCTAGGCTCTGGGCATCAGTCGAAGCGGCCCGCGCGGTCTATCGCAGCGTCCTGCCCTACGTGGAATTGGCCCTGCTGACAGTGGACGATGAACAGGCGCTGTTCGGCTATGCCGACACTGACACGGTATTCGCCGCCTATGCTCAGTTCGGCACACCGGAAGTGGTGCTCAAGCGCGGCGCCGAGGCGTGTCTGATTCGTTGCGATGGCGAGTCTTATGAGATTCCCGCTCAACGGGTCGAGCGCGTGGTGGACACAACGGCGGCGGGAGATTCATTCAGTGCCGCGTACCTGGCGAGCCGCTTGCAGGGTGGCAACCCGCAGGAGGCCGCCGAGGCAGGGCATTTGTTGGCGAGCCGGGTGATCCAGGTGCCGGGGGCGTTGATGCCAAGATAAGAGGTGGGCACAAAACCTGTGGGAGCGAGCTTGCTCGCGATAGCGGTGGGTCTGCTTGCCAACATATTGACTGTGTCGCCGCCATCGCGAGCAAGCTCGCTCCCACAAGAGCCCGGCTCAGTTTCAATCCCGGTAAAACACCTGCACCAGGTGATAGCCGAACTTGCTCTTGATCGGCCCATGCACCACCCGCAGTGGCTTCTTGAAGATCACCGCATCGATCGCACCGACCATCTGCCCCGGCCGCACTTCACCCAGGTCACCGCCGCGTTTGCCGGAGGGGCAGGTGGAGTACTTCTTGGCCAGCACGTCGAAGGCTTCGCCCTTGGCAATGCGTTGCTTGAGCTGTTCGGCTTCTTCGGCGGTTTTCACCAGGATATGGCGGGCTTGGGCTTTCATTGCAGCGCGGACCTGAACGTAACGGGCCGGCGATTATGCCTCAAGTCAGAGGCCATGGTTGATCATCGTCCGAATCTTGTTCGCCAGCAGATCGAGGCTGAAAGGCTTGGCGACCAGGTCCATGCCCTGGTCCAGGAACCCCTGGCGTTCGGCGGCTTTCTGCGCATAACCGGTCATGAACAGCACTTTCAGGTCGGGCCGGTGCTGGCGGGCGATCTCCGCCAGTTGCCGGCCATTCATGCCCGGCAGACCGACGTCGGTTACCAGCAAGTCGATGCGCTGGCCTGACTCCAGCAGGGGCAGGGCCGACTTGGCATCCTGGGCTTGAAGGGCGGTATAGCCCAGGGCGTGCAGCAGATCGAGTATCAGCATGCGCACCGCCGGTTCGTCTTCCACCAGCAATACGGTCTCCCCGGCGATCGCCGCGGGCGCGTCGACAGCCACTGACGCCGCCGGCTGTTCGGTGGGCGCGACGTGCAGCCGTGGCAGGTACAACTGCACCCGAGTGCCCTGGCCCGGCACACTGTCCAGGCTGAGGTGCCCACCGGACTGCTGGGCAAACCCGTAGATCATCGACAGGCCTAGGCCGGTGCCCTGGCCGATGGGCTTGGTGGTGAAGAACGGATCGAAGGCTTTTGCCAGTACAGAGGGCGTCATGCCGCTGCCATTGTCGCTGACGGCAATCATCACGTAGTCCCCGGCCTTCACCGGTTCCAGGGTTTTGATGTCATTGCCGTCGAGGTAGACATTGGCGGTTTCGATGGTCAGTTCACCGCCATCGGGCATGGCGTCCCGGGCGTTGATCACCAGGTTGAGCAAGGCGTTTTCCAACTGGCTGACATCGGTACTCACCGGCCAGAGCTCATCGGCCAGTTGCAGCCGCAGTACGATGTGATCGCCGGTGGTGCGACTCAGCAGGTCTTCGAGCGAATGCACCAGGGTATTGGGATCCAGCGGCTTGCGGTCCAGCGATTGGCGTCGGGAGAACGCCAGCAGCCGGTGGGTCAGGGCGGCCGCGCGATTGGCCGAGGACACCGCCGCTTCGGTGAAGCGACCGATCTCGGCGGCGCGACCGTTGGCGATGTAGCGCTGCATCAGGTCGAGGCTGCCGAGAATACCGGTGAGCATGTTGTTGAAGTCATGGGCAATGCCGCCTGTGAGCTGGCCCACGGCTTCCATCTTCTGGGCATGGCGCAGGGCTTCTTCGGCGCGCTCGCGTTCGAACATCTCGCTTTGTAACCGCTGGTTGGCTTCGGCCAGTTGCTGGGTACGGGCGATGACTCGCTCTTCCAGGGTTTCGTTGAGGTTACGCAGGGCTTCCTCGGTTTTCTTGCGTTCGGTCTCGTCGATCACAAAGATATAGAAGCCGTTCACCGCACCGTCCGACCCGTGGCGGGGCAGGTAGTTGATCAGTGCATGGCGTGGGCGCCCGTCGCGATGATCCGACTGTACGGCGAAGCTGCAGGGCTTGCCCGCCAGGGCGCCGGCGATCTGTTCGGCGCGAGCCGCGTAGGCCTGCTCGCCGAGTACTTCGCGGACGGTCTTGCCATAAAGTTCCTCAGGCGTCAGGCCATACCAGTCCAGGTAGGCGCTGTTGTTCAGCCGGAAACGTTCTTCGCGATCCACATAGCTGATCAGGATCGGCATGGCGTTGATGATCAACTGCAGCTCGGTCTGGCTCTGGCGCAAGGCTTGCTCGGTGTGCTTGCGCTCGGTCAGGTCCAGGGCCGCGCCGAGAAAACGCTTGGGCCGGCCATGGCGATCCTTGTAGCAACGCCCGCGCACGAACACCCAGCGCAGCTCGCCGTCGGGCTGCAGCAGCCGGTATTCCTCGGCATATTCGGTGCCGTGGGTGATGCAGTGCTTGATGCTGCGGGCGATCATCGCCCGGTCTTCGGGGTGCACGCCCTCGAGATAGGCGCTGATGGGCAACTGGCGCGACAGGCTCGGATCGACGCCATGCAGCAGGGCGAAATGCTCGTCGGCAATGAAGCGGTCTTCGCTGATGTCCCAATCCCAGGTGCCCAACGCGTCCGTGGCGGCCAGGGCCAGTTGCAGGCGCTCTTCGCTTTCGTGTTGGGCCTTGAGGCTGGCCTCGGAGCGCCGTTCGAACTCCTGGGCCAGCCGTCGTCGTTCGCTGGTTTCGATGGCCGTGACCAGGATGCCGGCGACGGCACCGCTTTCGTCGTGCACGGGGCTGTAGGTCAGGTCCAGCCACAGGTCGCAGAGGCGGCCGGCGAAGGGCAGGCGCCATTGCTGGTCGCGGCTGCTGTGCGTGCGACCTTGCAACACGCTGCGATAAATCGGTGCGCTGGTGGCCCTGAGTTCGGGCCAGGCTGTGTGGGTCGGCTGGCCGAACGCCTGCGGATGCTTGTCGCCGGCCAATCGGGCGAAGGCGTCGTTGTAGAAGTGGATCAGTTGGGGGCCCCACAGCAAGGCCATCGGCATCGGTGAGTGGAGCACGATGTCCATGGCGGTGCGCAGTCTTTGCGGCCAGGTTTCGGCAGCGCCCAGCGGGCTGGAGGCCCAGTCCAGTCCCAGTCGGGCGATCAGGCGCTGTATGTCGCTGTCGGAGGGTGTTGCGTTCATAGCGGAACCCCTGGAAGTCGTGTCACTGCCTCGGCGTCTACTATCCTCTGAAGAAGGTATGCGCGGGTTGGTCTGAAAGGTTTCATGCTCGGGTCAGCTTGTTTCAATTGATGTCTCGCGGAAGTTTCAATCCATGGAAATCGATCCCTTGTTGCGAATCCTGGCGAGTCAGGATGGCTCCGACCTCTACATGTCCACCGGCGCGCCGCCGTGCGCGCGATTCGAAGGTGTGCTCAAGCCCTTGGGTAACCAGGCATTCAAGGTCGGCGACATTGCCGGGCTCGCCGAGTCTTTGATGGACGCCGAACAGCGCCTTGAGTTCGATCGGGAACTGGAAATGAACCTGGCGATCTCCATGGCCGGTGTCGGGCGGTTCCGGGTGAATATTTTCAAGCAGCGCAACGACGTGTCCATGGTGATACGCAACGTCAAGCTGGACATTCCGCGCTTCGAAGACCTGAAGCTACCGCAGGTATTGCTGGACACCATTATGCAGAAACAGGGGCTGATGCTGTTCGTTGGCGCGACAGGCTCGGGCAAGTCGACGTCCCTGGCGGCACTGATCGATTATCGCAATCGCAACAGCAGCGGCCACATCATCACCATCGAAGATCCGGTGGAGTATATCCATCGGCACAAGAAATCCATCATCAATCAGCGGGAAGTCGGGGTCGACACCCGCAGTTTTCATGCCGCCCTGAAGAACACCTTGCGCCAGGCGCCGGACGTGGTGCTGATCGGCGAGATCCGTGATCGCGAAACCATGGAGCACGCCCTGTCCTTCGCCGACACCGGGCACCTGGTGATTTCCACGCTGCATGCCCATAACGCCAACCAGGCCCTGGACCGGGTGATCAACTTCTTCCCGGAAGAGCGCCGGCCGCAGTTGCTCAATGACCTGGGCAACAACCTCAAGGCCTTTGTCTCCCAGCGCCTGGTGCGCACCCGTACCGGCCAGCGCCGGGCGGCGGTGGAGGTCATGCTGGGCTCGCCCACGGTGGCCGATTTGATCCGGCGCAACGAGCTTGGCGAGCTCAAGGGGATTATGGAAAAGTCAGAGGAGCTGGGCATGCAAACCTTCGACCAGGCCTTGTTCAACCTGGTGGTGGAGGGAGCGATCGACGAGGACGAAGCCTTGAAAAACGCCGACTCGGCGAACAACTTGCGCTTGCGTTTGAAGTTGCATGCCGAGTCGGGTGCGGCGCCTCCATCTGACCCGGCGGCGGGGGAATGGGGGTTGGTGGATTGATTTTTCAACGTTCGACCGCGTTATCGTTCATCGCGAGCAAGCTCGCTCCCACAGGGTTCTAGGGTGACTGCGATTTCTGTGTTCACAGCTGACCCCTTGTGGGAGCGAGCTTGCTCGCGAAGAGGCCCTCACGGCCAACAGATAGCCAACGTCAGGTAGTCAGCTCCGGCCGATCCCGAAACTGCTCCAACGCCTGCGGATTGGCCAGGGCATCGGTGTTTTTCACCCCCTCGCCGTGCACCACGTTGCGCACCGCCAGCTCGACCACCTTGCCGCTGATGGTCCGTGGAATATCGCTGACCGCCAGGATCTTCGCCGGTACATGCCGCGGTGTGGTATTGGCGCGAATGACCTGGCGGATCTGCTGCTCCAAGGCCTCGTCCAGCCTCACGCCCTCGCGCAGGCGCACGAACAGCACCACCCGCACATCGCCCTGCCATTGCTGGCCGATGGCGACGCTGTCCAGCACCTGCTCGACCTTCTCCACCTGCCGATAGATTTCCGCTGTGCCGATGCGTACGCCACCGGGGTTGAGCACGGCGTCGGAGCGTCCATGGATCAACAGGCCGCCGTGGGGCAGTTCTTCGGCGTAATCACCTTGGGCCCACACGCCGGGAAACTGGGCGAAGTAGGAGGCGCGGAGCTTTTCCTGCCGAGGATCGTTCCACAGGCCAATGGGCATCGCCGGGAAATGCCGGGTGCACACCAGCTCGCCTTTCTCGCCGATGACCGCCTGGCCGGCTTCATTCCAGACCTGCACCGCCATGCCCAGGCTCTTGCCTTGCATCTCGCCCCGACGCACTGGCGTCAGCGGGTTGCCGTTGACGAAGCACGACACAATGTCGGTGCCGCCCGACATCGACGCCAGGCAGACATCGGCCTTGAAGTCGCGGTACACGTAATCGTAGCTGTGGGGCGCCAGGGCCGAGCCGGTGGACAGGAGCGTCCTCAGGCTACTGAGATCATGGCGTTGCCGAGGTTTCAGGCCCTGGCTTTCCAGGGCGGCCAGGTATTTGGGACTGGTGCCGAACACGCTGATGCGCTGGTGGTCGATCAGGTCCAGCAGGCGCTCGGGGCCGGGATGAAAGGGTGAACCGTCGTAGAGCACCACCGCACTGCCCACGGCGAGGGCCGACACCAGCCAGTTCCACATCATCCAGCCGCACGTGGTGTAGTAGAACAGACGATCCTCAGGGCCGAGGTCGACGTGCAGGCCATGTTCCTTGACGTGTTGCAGCAACACGCCGCCAGTACCGTGGACGATGCACTTCGGCACGCCGGTGGTGCCGCTGGAGTAGAGGATGTACAGCGGATGATCGAAGGGCACGCCGATGAACTGCGGTTCGCCACCGCTTCGGTAAAAGTCATCCCATAACGCGACGCTGGCCGGGGTCTTGAAATCATCCGTACGTGCATCAGGCTGGGCATAGGGCAGCACGATCAGCTGCTGCAGCGACGGCAGCCGTTCGAGGATTTCATTGACCTTGGCCCGCTGGTCGATGACTTTGCCGGCGTAGCGGTAACCGGCGCAGGTGATCAGCACCTTGGGCTCGATCTGGCCGAAGCGGTCGATGACGCCCTGGGTGCCGAAGTCCGGCGACGAGCACGACCAGATGGCCCCCAGGCTGGTGGTGGCGAGCATGCCCACCAGGGTCTGCCAAGTGTTGGGCATGCACGCTGCCACCCGGTCGCCCTGGCTGACGCCAGCGGCTTGCAGGCTTTTTTGCAGGCCGGCGACGTGGGCGGCGAGCTCGGCCCAGGTCAGTTGTTCCTGGCCGCCGTTTTCATCGATGGCGACCACCGCTACGGCTTCGTCGCGGCGGCGCAACAGGTGTTCGGCAAAGTTCAGGGTCGCCCCCGGGAACCATTGGGCGCTGGGCATTTGCGGGCCTTCCACCAGGACCTCGCTGGGTGCCTGGTGAAAGCGGATCTCGAAGAAATCGACGATGGCCTGCCAGAAGGCTTCGCGCTGGTCGATGCTCCAGGCGTGCAGGGCGGGGTAGTCACTCAGTTGCAGGTGATGCCGTGCGTTGACGAACAGGCGAAAGGCGTTCATGCGCGACTGGGCGATGCGTTCGGGGCTGGGTTGCCAGAGGATGTCGGACATGGGAGGCCTCTTGTTTTCTTATGTACACACAAACTATAGAGCGACCCGATCTTGTGGCGAGGGGATTTGTCCCCGTTGGGCTGCGAAGCAGCCCTCAAGCTGCAGACTCAATTTGCCTGACAGATCGAGGTGCCAGGTTTTAGGGTCGCTGCGCAACCCAGCGGGGATAAATCCCCTCGCCACAAGGAGTCGCAGGACCTTACTGAGCCAACCACCCACCATCAATATTCCACGCCGCGCCGCGCACCTGGCTGCCGGCTTCGCTGCACAGGAACAGCACCAACTCCCCCAGTTGCGGCGGGGTGACGAACTCCAGGGACGGCTGCTTCTCGGCCAGCAAGTCATGCTGCGCCTGCTGCGGGTCTACGCCTGTGGCGATGCGATCGTCGATTTGCTTCTGCACCAGCGGCGTCAGCACCCAGCCGGGGCAAATGGCGTTGCAGGTCACGTTGCTGGTGGCGGTTTCCAGGCCGA
This sequence comes from Pseudomonas sp. B21-054, assembly GCF_026016345.1. Lineage (NCBI taxonomy): Bacteria > Pseudomonadati > Pseudomonadota > Gammaproteobacteria > Pseudomonadales > Pseudomonadaceae > Pseudomonas > Pseudomonas sp. B21-054. Next base: position 4,567,212 of record NZ_CP087204.1, on the reverse strand, counting down.
CCACTTTGGTCAGGCCGATCACCCCATGCTTGGCCGCGACATACGCTGCCTTGCCCACCGAGCCGACCTGGCCATGCACGGAAGCGACGTTGATGATCCGTCCCCAGCCCTTGGCGCGCATGCCCGGCAGGCTCAGGCGGGTGGCGTGGAACACCGAGGACAGGTTGATGGCGATGATCGAGTCCCAGCGCTCCACCGGGAAATCTTCCACGGCGGCCACGTGCTGGATCCCGGCGTTGTTCACCAGGATGTCCACGCCGCCGAACTCGCGCTCGGCGTAGGCGAGCATGTCGGCGATCTGCGCCGGGTCGCTGACATCGGCGGGATGATGGCCGACCTTGCCGCCGAACTGTTTCACCTCGGCGATCACCGCCGAGGCATCGCCGAAGCCGTTGAGGATCAGGTTAGCGCCGGCCTTGGCCAGGCTCAAGGCGATGCCCAGGCCGATGCCGCTGGTAGAGCCGGTGACCAGGGCGGTCTTGCCCGAAAGAGGGGATGTCATAGGAACCTCACACAATGCCAGTGGCGTAGAACACACCGATCACGAAGAACACCGCGAGGGTCTTGATCAGCGTAATGCAGAAAATGTCTTTGTAGGCTTCCCGGTGGGTCAGCCCGGTGACGGCCAGCAAGGTGATCACCGCGCCGTTGTGGGGCAGGGTGTCCATGCCGCCGCTGGCCATGGCGGCGACGCGGTGCAGCACTTCCAGGGGAATGTTGGCGGCGTGGGCGGCGCTGATGAAGCTTTCGGACATCGCCGCCAGGGCAATGCTCATGCCGCCCGACGCGGAGCCGGTGATGCCCGCCAGCAGCGTGACGGTTACGGCTTCGTTGACCAGCGGGTTAGGGATGTTCTTGAGCCAGTCGGCCAGTACCAGGAAGCCCGGCAGCGAGGCGATCACCGCGCCGAAGCCGTATTCCGAAGCGGTGTTCATCGCCGCCAGCAATGCACCACCCACCGCGCTCTTGCTGCCTTCGGCCAATTTGCTGCGAATGGCCCGGAAGCCGAACAGCAGGACCATGATGATGCCCACCAGCAACGCCGCCTGCACGGCCCAGATCGCGGTGAGCTTGGCGATGTCACTGGTCACCGGTGTCGCCATGCCCGGCAGTGCCAGGCTGTGGGTCTTGCCATACCACTGGGGGATCCACTGGGTGAATAGCAGGTTCATGACCCCCACCGCCAGCAGCGGCGAAACAGCGATCCAGGGATTGGGCAGCTTGATGTCTTCGGCGGTTTCCGGCTCGTTGCGCAGTTCGGTGCCGTAGCCTTCACCCACGCGCTGGGCCTTGTTGCGCTGGCGTTGCAAAAACAGCATGCCGAGGCTGAACACGAAGATCGTACCGATCACCCCCAGCCACGGCGCGGCCCAGGCCGTGGTGTTGAAGAAGGTACTGGGGATGATGTTCTGGATTTGCGGCGTACCGGGCAGGGCGTCCATGGTGAACGAGAACGCACCCAGGGCGATGGTGGCCGGGATCAAGCGCTTGGGAATATTGCTCTGGCGGAACATCTCGGCGGCAAACGGGTAGACCGCGAACACCACCACGAACAGCGACACGCCACCGTAGGTCAGCAGGGCGCAGACCAGCACGATCACCAACATGGCCTGGCGCGTCCCCAGCAGGCGAATTGCCGCCGCGACGATGGAGCGGGAGAAGCCCGACAACTCGATCAGCTTGCCGAACACCGCGCCGAGCAGGAACACCGGGAAATACAGTTTGATGAAACCGACCATTTTCTCCATGAACACCCCAGTGAACGCAGGGGCGACGGCGGAAGGGTCGGTGAGCAGGACGGCGCCGAGGGCGGCGATGGGGGCAAAGAGGATAACGCTGTAGCCACGGTAGGCGGCGACCATCAGCAGCGCGAGGGCTGCCAAGGCAATGATCACACTCATGGTGTGTCTCCTGGATTGTTATTGTTGTGATGAAGCTGTGGGAGAGGCTTTAGCGAGTTTTGTGCCAGGTTGGTAACTTTATGAAATATAAGGAAATTATTTAATTTCGCTGAGCAGGTTTGGAGTTTTGTCTCTGTTTTGAGAATTTTGTGGGCTGTGCTGGCCTCATCGCGAGCAAGCTCGCTCCCACAGGTTGACCGTGTTTATTGGGATGACGCCGTACACTGTGGGAGCGAGCTTGCTCGCGATAGAGCGCAAAGCGCTCCGAAAGGAATTATCTATTTTTAGAGACTAAAGTCTCTTTATTGAGACTCTGCGATCCCCAACGCCACCATTTTCTTGTACAGCGTCGACCGGCCCAGCCCCAACCGCTCAGCCGCTTCGACCACCTTGCCCCCGCATTGCGCGAGGGTGGTTTCGATCAGGTGTCGGTCGAATCGCGCCCGGGCCTGGCTAAAGGTTTCATGGGGCAGCGGCTCAAGGCTCGCACTCGTCGGGCGGGTGACTGGTGTGAACGTGCCGATGGCCGCGCGGATGTCCGCCGCCGTCAGTACCAGGTCGTCACTGAGCAACGCGGCCCGTTCCAGCACGTTGCGCAGTTCGCGGATATTGCCCGGCCAGGCGTGTTGGCCCAGCAGGTCCAGTGCATCGCGGTTCAGTTCGTGCTGGCTACGAAGTTCTTCAAGGATCGCCTCGCTCAGGGCGGGCAGGTCATCCAGGCGTTCGCGCAGCGGTGGGACCTGGATCGGCAGCACGTTGAGGCGGTAATACAAGTCGGCGCGAAACTCCCCGCGCTTGATGGCCGCTTCCAAATCCATGGACGTGGCAGCGATCACTCGCACATCGCTTTGCAGCACCTCGTTGGAACCCACCGGTTCGTATTCCTTTTCCTGGAGCACCCGCAGCAGTTTGCTTTGCAGTGGCAACGGCATGTCGCCGATCTCATCGAGGAACAGTGTGCCGCCCTGGGCAATCTGCAGTTTACCGGCGCGGCCCTTGCGGTCGGCACCGGTGAAGGCCCCCGGGGCGGTGCCGAAGAATTCCGCTTCCAGCAGCGATTCGGGGATCGCTGCGCTGTTGATGCTGACGAATGCCTTGTGCGCCCGGGGCGAAGCGGCGTGGATGGCCTGGGCCAGCAGTTCCTTGCCGGTGCCGGTTTCGCCGAGCAACAACACTGGCGAATCGGCGCTGGCGCTGCGCCGGGCACGCCGCTTGACCTCCAGCCCGGCGCTGCTGGTGCCAATGAAGTGAGCGAAGTTGTACTTGGTTTGCCGCGCCCGCAACAACGAGCGAGTGGAGGCCAGTTCTTCCTGCATGCTCAGGTAGCGCTTGAGCATTGGCGACAGGCTGCGCAATTCATCGAACAAGGCAAAACCGATGGCGCCGATCACCGCGCCCGCGCTGTCATGGATCGGCAGGCGCATCACCACCAGCGGTTCCTTGGGCGTGTCCTGCATGTCCAGCAGGATCGGCCGCCCGGTACGCACCACTTCCCGCAACAAGCTGCCGGGAATCACGCTCTCGCACGCCCGACCGATGGCTTCCTGCGCCGAGTTCAGGCCGAAACGGCGGGCATAGCGTTCGTTCATCCAGACGATGTTCGCATCGCGGTCGACAATCACCGTGCCTTCGCTGGACTGCTCGATGATCTCGAACAACGAACGGATCGCCAGCGTGCGCACGCGCTTGTAATCCTTGAGGCTTTCGGTGGGGTTCATGGTCGGATCCGGATTAGGTAGTGCCTGTCAGGCCGTCATCGCGAGCAAGCTCGCTCCACAGGGGGGCTGCGTCGCACCGAAGATCGAGTGTGGGAGCGAGCTTGCTCGCGATGGGCGCGATACGGAGCCAGGTCATGCGTCGCATTATGCCCACCCCGGATGCGCCGCCGCCAACAGCTCCTTGGTGTAGGGATGCTGGGGTGAGTCGAACACGTCATGGCTGGCGCCTTGCTCGACCACTTTACCGTCCTTGATCACGATCATGTCGTGGGCCAGGGCGCGAATCACTGCCAGGTCATGGCTGATGAACAGGTAGGTCAAGCCGTACTTTTCCTGGAGCTGACGGAGCAGGGCGACCACTTGCTTTTGCACCGTACGGTCCAGGGCCGAAGTCGGTTCATCCAGCAGAATCAACGCCGGCTTGAGCACCAGCGCCCGGGCAATGGCGATGCGTTGGCGCTGGCCGCCGGAGAATTCGTGGGGGTAGCGGTGGCGGCTCTGCGGGTCGAGGCCGACTTCCTTGAGCGCCTGGATTACCTGGGCTTCGCATTCTTCAGGGCTGGACGGGCTGTGCACCTCCAGGCCTTCGCTGATGATCTGCTGCACCGACATCCGTGGGCTGAGACTGCCGAACGGGTCCTGGAACACCACCTGCATCTGCTTGCGCCACGGCCGCAGCGCTTTTTGCGACAGGTGTTCGAGGGCCTGGCCCTGGAAACGAATGCTGCCTTCGGACTCGATCAGCCGCAGGATCGCCTGGCCGAGTGTCGACTTGCCGGAGCCGGATTCGCCGACGATGCCCAGGGTCTTGCCGCGCTGGATGCTCAGGCTGATACCGTCCACGGCGTGCAGGTATTCCTTGCGCCGGAACAGCCCGCCGCCCAGGGGAAAACTCACGCGCAGGTCTTGTACCTGCAACACGTCCTCGCGGTCGTCCCGGGGCAGGGCCTCGCCTTCCGGTTCGGCATGCAGCAGTTCGCAGCTGTAGGGGTGTTTCGGCGCGCTGAAGAGGGTTTCGCATGGCGCCTGTTCGACGATTTCCCCGGCCTTCATCACGCACACACGCTGGGCGATGCTGCGCACCAGGTTGAGGTCGTGGCTGATCAACAGCAATGACATGCCAAGCCGTTGTTGCAGGGATCTGAGCAGCAGCAGAATCTTGCGCTGCACGGTCACGTCCAACGCGGTGGTCGGTTCGTCGGCAATCAACAGTTCCGGCTCGCAGGCCAGGGCCATGGCAATCATCACCCGTTGCCGCTGACCACCCGACAGCTGATGGGGGTAGGCCTTGAGGCGTTCGGTGGGTTTCTGGATGCCCACCAAGGCCAACAGTTCCAGGATGCGTTGGCGCGCGGCCTTGCCGCCCAGGCCCTTGTGCAGCATCAGGGTTTCACCGATCTGCTTTTCGACGCTGTGCAGCGGGTTCAGCGATGTCATGGGCTCCTGGAAGATCATCGCGATCCGGTTGCCGCGCAGCTCCCGCAGGGTCTGGGCGTTGGCCCCCAACAGTTCCTGGCCGCGATAACGAACGCTGCCGGTGCTGCGGGCTTCGTTCTCGGGCAGCAATTGCAGGATCGAATGGGCGGTCACCGACTTGCCCGAGCCCGACTCGCCCACCAGCGCCAGGCACTCGCCGGGGCGGATGTCCAGGCACAGGTTGCGCACCACGGTTTGGTCGTTGAAGGCCACGTTCAGGTCGCGGATTTCGATCAGGTTGTCGCTCATCTCAAGGTTCCGCTTCATGGCTGTTTTCAAGAGCGTGGGTCGAACGCGTCTCGCAACGCCTCGCCGATAAATACCAACAGGGAAAGAATCAGCGCCAGGGTGAAGAACGCCGTCAGCCCCAGCCATGGCGCTTGCAGGTTCTGTTTGCCCTGGCCGATCAACTCACCCAGCGATGCGCTGCCGGCCGGCATGCCGAAGCCGAGGAAGTCCAGGGCCGTGAGTGTCGAGATCGCCCCGGTGAGAATGAAAGGCAGGTAACTCAGGGTGGCGTTCATCGCGTTGGGCAGGATGTGTCGGACGATCACTTTGCGGTCGCTGAGCCCCAGGGCCCTGGCGGCTTTCACGTATTCGAGGTTGCGCCCGCGCAGGAACTCGGCCCGTACCACGTCTACCAGGGCCAGCCAGGAAAACAGCGCCATGATCCCCAGCAGCCACCAGAAATTCGGTTCCACGAAGCCGGACAGAATGATCAGCAGGTAGAGCACGGGCAGCCCGGACCAGACTTCCAGCAAGCGCTGCCCCAGTAAATCCACCCAGCCGCCGTAATAACCTTGCAACGCACCGGCGGCAATGCCGATCAGCGCACTGATGGCGGTCAGCGCCAGGGCGAACAGGATCGACACCCTGGCCCCGAAGATCACCCGGGCCAGCACATCTCGGGACTGGTCATCGGTGCCCAGCCAGTTCACCGGTGAGGGCGGGCTCGGGGCGGGCTGGTTGAGGTCATAGTTGGGCGTGTCGTCGCTGAACGGGATCGGCGGGAACAACAGCCAGCCGCCGTCCTTGTGGATCAGGTTCTGCACGTAGCTGCTGCGGTAGTCGGCCTGGAACGGCAACTGCCCGCCAAACTCCTGTTCGGTGTGGCGCTTGAACACCGGGAAATACAGCGAGCCCTGGTAGCTCACCACCAGCGGCTTGTCATTGGCGATCAGTTCGCCGCCCAGGGTCAGGATGAACAGGCCGATGAACAGCCACAGCGACCACCAGCCCCGGCGGTTTTTCTTGAAGCGCTCGAAGCGCCGGCGGCCCAAGGGTGAAAGCTTGAACATCAGGCATTCCTCGCGGCGAAGTCGATGCGCGGGTCCACCAGGGTGTAGCAGAGGTCACCGATGAGTTTGATGAGCAGGCCGAACAGCGTGAAGATAAACAGCGAGCCGAACACCACCGGGTAGTCCCGGGACACGGCGGCCTCGTAGCTCATGCGTCCCAGGCCATCGAGGGAAAAGATCACCTCGATCAGCAGCGAGCCGGCAAAGAACACGCTGATGAACGCTTGGGGGAGGCCGGACACCACCAGCAGCATTGCGTTGCGGAACACGTGGCCATACAGCACGCGTTGTTCGCTCATGCCCTTGGCCCGTGCCGTGACCACGTATTGGCGAGTGATTTCATTGAGGAACGAATTCTTGGTCAGAATCGTCAGGGTGGCGAAGCCGCCGATCACCAGTGACGTCACGGGCAGCACCAGGTGCCAGAAGTAATCGGCGATCTTGCCCAGCGTCGACAGCGACTCGAAGTTATCCGACACCAGCCCGCGCACCGGAAACCAGTTCAACGACGTGCCGCCGGCGAACATCACGATCAGGAACATCGCGAAGAGGAACGCCGGCATGGCATAGCCAATGATGATCGCCGTGCTGCTCCATACATCGAACGCGGAACCGTGACGCACGGCCTTGCGGATCCCCAACGGAATCGACACCAGGTAGGTGATCAGGGTTGCCCAGAGCCCGAGGGAGATGGTCACCGGCATTTTTTCCAGGATCAGGTCGGTGACCGTGGCGCCGCGGAAGAAGCTTTTACCGAAGTCCAGGCGGGCGTAGCTGCTGAGCATCAGCCACAGGCGTTCATGGGCCGGTTTGTCGAAACCGTATTGTTTTTCGATGTCCTTGATCAGCTGTGGATCGAGGCCGCGGCTGGCGCGGGAACTGCCGGCCATGGTGTTGCTCGAGCTGCCGACGCTGGCGCCGCCAATGCCCTGCAGGTGAGCGATGGCCTGTTCCACCGGCCCGCCTGGTGCGGCCTGCACGATGACGAAGTTCACCAGCAGAATGATCACCAGGGTCGGAATGATCAGCAGCAGGCGCCGCGCGATATAAGCCCACATCAATGCGGCCCTCCGGGTTTGCCGCGCTTGAGGCGCTCGGCGGTCATCTGCTCGTTGGTCAGCGGCGTGGTGCTCACTTCCCACCAGCTCTCGATGGCTTCGTCATTGCTGGCCTGGACTTTCGGGATGCCGAAGCGGTTCCACCACACGGTCGAGCTGCCCGGCGGGTAATAGTTGGGGATCCAGTAGTAGTTCCATTGCAGCACTCGGTCCAGGGCGTGGGCGTGGCGGAGCATGTCGGCCTTGGTCGTGGCCTTGACCAGACCGTCGATCAGGGCGTCCACCGCCGGGTTCTTCAGGGCCATGTAATTGTTGGCACCCGGGTCGTTGGCCGCCGCTGAGCCAAAGTAGTTGTAGAGTTCCATGCCCGGCGAGGTGCTGACGGGGTAGCCGGTGATGATCATGTCGTAGTCACGGCTCATCAGGCGATTGACGTATTGGGACGCATCGATGCGCCGGATGCTCATGTCGATGCCAATCTGCGCCAGGTTGCGCTTGTAGGGCAGCAACAGGCGATCCAGACCGTTCTGGGTGTTCAGGAAGGTGAAACTCAGCGGCTCGCCCTCGGCATTCACCAGGCGATCGCCGTCGGGTTTCCAGCCGGCGTCTTCCAGCAAGGCCAGGGCTTGCAATTGTTTGTCACGGATCACGCCACTGCCGTCGGTTTTCGGTGCCTCGAACACCTGGGTGAAGACTTCGTCGGGTATCTGTCCGCGCAACGGTTCGAGGAGCGCCCGTTCGCCGGCATCGGGCAGTTGTCGGGCGGCCAGGTCGGTATTGGAGAAAAAACTCTGCTGACGCACATAGAGGTTGCGCATCATCTGGCGGTTGCTCCATTCGAAATCCCAGAGCATGGCCAGGGCCTGGCGTACACGGCGATCCTGGAACTGCGGTTTTTGCAGGTTGAACACAAAACCCTGGGCGGTCTGGGGCGCCTCGGTGGCCAGGTGGGCCTTTTGCAGGCGACCGTCGCGCAGGGCCGGGCTGTCATAGCCGATGGAAAAGCCCGTGGCGGAGAATTCGCGGTTGTAATCATAGGCGCCGCCGCGCAGCACTTGGCGGGCCACGTCGGTGTCGCCAAAGTACTCGATGCTGAAATGGTCGAAATTGTAGAGCCCGCGGCTGACCGGCAGGTCCTTGCCCCACCAGTCGGCATTGCGCTCGAAGGTAATGCTGCGCCCGGAATCGACCTTGCCGACCCGGTACGGACCGCTGCCCAGTGGCGCCTCGTAGCCGCCTCCGCTGGCAAAGTCGCGGGTCTTCCACCAATGTTCGGGGAAGACCGGCAGGGTGGCGATGTCCAGGGGCAGGGTGCGGTTTTCGTTGTTCTTGAAGTCGAACCGAACGGTGCGCTCGGATTCCACCTCGACCCCTTTGACGGCCGCGAGCTGGGTGCGATAGCGCAGGCTGCCCTGGGTCATCAGCAACTCGAAGCTATAGCGCACGTCCTGGGCGGTGATGGGCTTGCCATCGGCGAAGCGGGCCTTGGGGTTCAGGTAGAAGCGCAGGGACAGGCCGTCGTCGGCGCGCTCCATCTTCTCAGCCACCAGGCCGTAGACGGTATAGGGTTCATCCAGCGAACGCTGGGCCAGTGGCGAATACAACAGCCCGTCGATCTGGCTGACGCCGATGCCTTTGTCGATGTAGGGCAGCACATGGTCGAAATGGCCGATCTCGATGGCCGAACGACGCATGGTCCCGCCTTTGGGCGCCTGGGGGTTGGTGTAGGCGAAGTGGCCGAATCCCTCGGGGTACTTGGCCGGCTCGCCATAGACGGTCAGGGCATGTTGTGGTGCGGCATCCACGCCCATGGCGCCTGTCAGCAGGGCCACGGCAGTGAAGAGCAGTGAAGGGAACGCCAGTCGCATTGTCAGCCTTAAAGCCGGGTGATCGATGAGCACGATTTGTACGCGAGCGGCGCGTGGATCGCCAGCCCCGTGTGACCCAAACACAACGGCCCACCGAAGGGCGGGCCGTCATGTCGATAAACCGGGATCAGTCCTGGCGGCTGGTCACTTCCAGCAGGTGATAACCGAACTGGGTCTTGACCGGGCCCTGGACCACATTGATCGGGGCGCTGAAGACCACGGTGTCGAATTCCTTGACCATCTGGCCCGGACCGAACGAACCCAGGTCACCGCCTTGACGGCTGGATGGGCACGAGGAGTTGGCCTTGGCGACTTCGGCGAAATCGGCGCCGCCTTCGATCTGGGCTTTGAGTTCGTTGCACTTGTCTTCGGTGGCAACCAGGATGTGGCGGGCAGTGGCTTTGGCCATGGGGCATTCCTTTCGATATTTTTTGAAGGTGTTGAGCCTACCGGATTCATTGACGGGTTGTTGTCAAAATTGCGTCAAAACCTTGAGCCTGGCGATCAAAGGCCAGCTTTGCGCAAGCGCTCGGCGTGGCGCAGGTAAAGCTCTGTCGGGTCGATATCCTTGCGTACTTTGCCGGCTCCTGGGCGGAGGGTGTCCATGTGGTCCATGGGATAGTCGGAGCGAATGACCTTGCCCAGGTGCGAGCTGAAGCGCCCGACCATGCCGTCGTTCTGCCCGGCTTCGGTAATGAAGTATTCGGAAAAGGCACGGCAGAACGCATGCGAGGGATTCGTTGCATCGAGTCTTTCCTTCGGCGCGTCGGGCAACGTGCCGCTCCATGAGTAGTAGCGCACGCCGTTGACCTTGTCCGGGCCGTGTTCCCCCCAGTTTCTGGGCAGGCCTTGGGGATACTTGTCATTGAAGGCCCCCACGCCTTCGGTGGTCAGCGCTGCCAGTGCTGCGATGGCGGCTGGCGGGAGCTGCGCCTGGCCATTGAGCAAGGAGATGAAATCGGCGAAAAGCGTGGCGATTTTACTCGCTACATGCCCCGGCAGCCGTCCCGGAGTGAGAGCCTTGAGCAGGAAATCAGCCAGTTCGGAGCCATGGTTGGGGCCGCTGACCGACGTCACCGAGGCAACCCTGTCAGGCGCCTGTGCGGCGGCATAGCGGGCGGCCAGCGCACCTTGGCTGTGGCCGATCAGGTTGACTTTGGCCGCGCCGGTACTGTCCAGGATCCGATCCATCTGCGCCAGCAACTGTTCGCCCCGGGCCTCATTGGAATGGGTGGCCGACAAATACGGGATGAACACCCGGGCACCGGCAAGGCGCAGTGCTTGTTTGATGCCGTGGAAAAGTTCGAAGCCGCCGATCCTGTCAAACCCGAACAACCCATGGACCAGCAGGATGGGAAATTGAGTGGTTGCATTCCGTTGCATGTTCGTACCTTTTTCGAAGAGGTTCACGTTGAAATTGCGACGTCACTCTAATGCAGGCTTTTGCTCGGCGGTGTAGGAAGAAACCGCAGTGACTCACTGAAACTGGAATAAAAGAAGTAGGAAGAATTGGACGGAAGCCAGACGGAGAGAAAGGTGTCTGGATACTTCCGATAGCGCCTGTGGTTTGCAGCTACAGCCTCAAGCGCCAGGGACCACTGATGTCGCTGCCTTGTCTGACTGCGGGGTGGGGGCGGTGGGGTTTTAATGGCTTTGTCGGGCACCGTCATATGGACGGTGCCTTCATCCAAGGACTGGAGCTTACGCATGACCACTTACCGATCCGCCCAACGAACCCTGCTCAGATCGCCAGCGAAGCTGTCGGCGCCTTCTCTGCCTGCCGCCAAGGGTGGGGTGATCAATCCCGCCTGGAGGAAAGCGGTCATCACCGTGAAACCTTATCCGCTGATGGCCTGTGGGGATGAGGTGTTGCTGTGTTGGCTAGGGCTCAATTCAGACGGCCAGCCCTACTGGCATGAAGAAAGCCGGTTCGTGACGGAGCGCCAGGTTGGGCGAGACCTCGTTTTCGTCGTACGAGAGCGGCATATCGCCGAGCTGGATGGCGGCTCGCTGGCGATTTCCTACCAAGTGACTGGCAAGCAATTGCCGGCCACGCTGGACTCGGAGCTCCTTCAACTGCAGATCGGCGACGCACCCTTGCAACTGCTGGCCGTCGTTGCCGACGATGCGGTGGGTGGCTGCCTTGATCCGGCCCGGGTGCCAGAAGGTACGCGTTTGACCGTCCGGCCCTATCCCAGGATGGCCGTAGGGGACCGCCTGATCCTGATTGCCAGCCGGCAGGCCAAGGCGCTCTGGCGCGATGTGCTGGAGATCGAGGCCCACACAGTCGGCCGCGAGGTATCGTTCTGGATCGATCATTCGCAAATCGCCCCCCATGTCGGCCACGAACTGAGCTTGGCTTATGTTGTCCGGCACGGGCATTCGGTACGCCGCGCCGAGCCCTTTTCGTTGCACATAGGCCCTCTGGAGCGCCCCGCGCTGAAGGCACCTCGGATCCTGGGGGTGGCGGAGGGGGTGTTGGAGGTCGATGAGCTTCAGGGGGGGCTGACGGTGGTCATCGACGGCGCCGGACTTGAGGCGGGGGAGCTGGTCTGGTTCCAGTGCAATGGCAACTACGCCCATGTCGAGGAGCGGGAAATCACCGAGGCCATGGCCGGTCAGCCGCTCAACTTTGTTGTGCCGGCGGCGTATTGGCAGGACCAGCGCGACCGATCGGTGCGCCTGTTTTATCAGGTCGAGCGCCTGGATGACGTCAGCCAGCAATCCGGCTGGGTCACGGTCCAGGTGCGTTCCAGGGTGCAAGGCTGAGCGAGCCCTCCCGGAGGAGGGCGCTTGTGGGATCTCAGGCGGGTGCTTGCAGTTTGCGATGGGCCTGGCGCAACAGCTGCTCGGTGGCTTCCCAACCCAGGCAACCGTCGGTGACCGACACGCCGTAGCGCATCGACGGGCCCAGCGGCTGGCAGCCTTCGAACAGGTGGCTTTCCAGCATCATGCCGATGAGGGCCCGGTTGCCTTGCAGGCGTTGCTCCAGCACGTCATTGAACACCTGCGGCTGGCGCAACGGGTCTTTGCCGCTGTTGGCGTGGCTGCAATCGACCATGATCCGCGCCGGTATCTTCAGGTGGGTCAGGTCGTTGTGGATCTGGTTGACGCTCTGTCGGTCATAGTTCGGCCCGCGATGGCCGCCGCGCAGCACCAGGTGGGTGTCGGGGTTGCCCGGGGTCTGGATGATCGCCGGATGGCCCTGGCTGTCGACACCAAAATGCCGATGAGGATGGGCCGCCGAACGCATGGCATCGCAGGCAATGGCGACCCCGCCGTCCGTGCCGTTCTTGAAACCCACTGGCATGCCCAGGCCGCTGGCCATTTCCCGGTGGATTTGTGATTCGGTAGTACGAGCGCCAATGGCGACCCAACTGAGCAGGTCATCGAAGTAGCTGGCGGCCATGGGTTGCAACAGTTCGGTGGCAACGGGCAGGCCAAGCTGCAGCACCTCGCGCATCAGCTCTCGGGACAGCGTCAGGCCAGCGGCCATGTCATCGCTGCCGTCCAGGCCCGGATCGTAGGCCAGGCCTTTCCAGCCCACGGTCGTGCGGGGCTTTTCCACGTAGGTGCGCATCACCAGCAGCATGCTGTCGCTCACGTCGTGGGCAACACGCGCAAGGTTGGCGGCGTATTCGAGGGCGGATTTCGGGTCGTGGATGGAGCAGGGGCCGACGATGACCAACAGACGGGCGTCTTTACCGTCGAGGATCGCGCGGACGGCCTGGCGATGGGCCTCGACCTGCTGGCTCAGCGCGGTGCTGAGGGGCAATTGATGCTTGAGCTGCAAAGAGCTGGGCAGACGCAGGGTCAGCGCTTCATTGGCAGGGTTGAGCGTGGACAGCGGCAAAGCGGAGACGGACGAATTCATGATCTGGCTTCCTGGACGAGCGGCGGGTTCGTTCCCGCGCGCCGGTCCTAGTGGGGTGTTCGACAATTGGCCGTAGGGGCCCGCAGTTGAGGCTTGCCACCGGTAGGTGACCGATCGGAGGCGGCAGGCTGTCCCGAGCGGTGGCTGGTAAATCGCCAGGCGGAAAAACTGTCGTAACGGTAATAAGTGGCGTAGTTCATGGCTCAATCCTCAATGTGTCGGTGTTGCAAATGTTATGGCCGGAAAAAACAAAACCCCCGGTCGGGAGGCCGACCGGGGGTTTTTGGAAAACTCTGGAAGGCGACCCGTTTAAAGTGGGCGCCGGTTGGGTATCAGGCGCGCCAGTGGCTAAACCAATACCCAAAATAAAAGCTGGCCGGAGTGTGCACGCTGTTCGCCCAGGCAGCCGCAACCGAGCGCGGGGCGCTGGCGGTTTGAAGCGGTGAGAGGGCGTTGAACATGGTCTGTCTCCGATGAATGGCCCCGAGCTTACTAGACGGCGGTGTGTCGGTTCAATCAGAAAATTCTATCGCCGACATGCAATTGTTCAGCCCGGCTTGAGTCCGGTGGGCTTTATGACAAACTTCAGGCTTGCGCCACCTTCCAGGGATAACCATGACCGCTCCAGCCTTCGCCGCCGCCCAGTCGATTTCCATCGCGGGGGATGTCCACGCCAATCTCTTGCGCCATCAGCGCTTCATGCAAGCCGCCGCTGAGCAGAACGTGCAGTTGCTGGTCTTTCCCGAGCTGTCACTCACGGGCTACGAGCGCGGCCTGGTGGCGGACCTGGCCATCCTGCCGCAGGACGCCGTACTGCAACCGCTGCGTGACCTGGCGCGTGAGCTTGGCTTGACCGCGGTGGTTGGCATGCCGATTCGCCTGGCGGCAGACGCGCCGATCTTGATCGGTGCGTTGGTGCTCGGCGCCGACGGCTCCCTCGGGGTGTACAGCAAGCAGCATTTGCACCCAGGGGAAGAGGTCGCCTTTGCTCCGGGCCACGGCGGCTCGATGTTGGCGATGGGCCAGGATCTCATCGCGCTGGCGGTGTGTGCCGATTTCTCTCACCCCAGCCATGCCGACGCCGCAGCCGGGCAGGGCGCTACGCTGTATGCAGCGGGCGTATTGATCACCGAAGGTGGCTACGTGCCCGATACGACGTTGTTGCAAGGTTATGCCAAGCAACATGCCATGACCGTCCTGATGGCCAACCATGGTGGCGTCACGGGTGGCTGGGAGTCGGCCGGCCGCAGTGCGATCTGGGGCCCTGACGGCTCGCTGATTGCGGCGGCCCCAGGTCCGGGTGAGCTGTTGGTGATTGCCCGCCGCGATGCCAATGGTTGGGCAGGGCAAGTCGTGTCGGCGACAACGCTTTGACGAGGTACCCATGAATTTCCAGTGGCGTGCGGCAACGGCCGAGGACATCGCTTTTGCCCGGCAACTGACGTGCGTCAACATGCTGCCCTATTACTTGCAGCACGATTTGTTATGGCAGGACGAAGCATTCGATCTGGCCTGGATCATTCGCCAGAACTGGATCATCTGCCGCGAGGGGCAAGCGCTGGGTTTTGTCAGCCTTAGTCGTGATGCGCGGGCGTTGTATATCCGGGAGCTACAGATTGCCGAGGCGTTTCGGGGGCAGGGTGCCGGCACTTGGGCGATCGGTCAGGTTTGGGACATGGTGGTGCAGGAGCGACGCCCGGCTCTGCGCCTGACGGTTTTCAAGAACAATCCGGCCAGGGTGCTCTACGAGCGCCTGGGCTTGCGGGTGGTCGGCGAGGATGAATGTTTCCTGAGGATGGAGCGGGATGCCAGGGCTTGAGGCCGCGCAGAGTGCGCCTCTGAAAGACGCGTTGTAACTTTTATATGTCCCTTTGCGCTAGGTCTGTCGGATGCTTTTTGCTAAGGTGTTGGGCAACCCAAATAAGACCAAATCGTGAGGTGTCTGCTTGATTAGGGTGTTAGTGGTCGACGACCATGATCTCGTCCGTACGGGCATTACACGAATGCTGGCTGATATTGACGGTCTGCAGGTAGTTGGCCAGGCTGAGTCCGGGGAAGAGTCCCTTATCAAGGCGCGTGAACTGAAACCCGACGTGGTCCTGATGGACGTCAAGATGCCAGGCATCGGCGGTCTTGAAGCCACGCGTAAACTGCTGCGCAGCCACCCGGACATCAAGGTGGTCGCGGTGACCGTGTGTGAAGAAGATCCGTTCCCGACCCGGTTGTTGCAGGCGGGCGCTGCGGGTTATCTCACCAAGGGCGCCGGTCTGAACGAGATGGTCCAGGCCATTCGCCTGGTATTTGCCGGTCAGCGTTACATCAGTCCGCAAATCGCCCAGCAGTTGGCGATCAAGTCGTTCCAGCCGACCAACGATTCGCCCTTCGATGCGTTGTCGGAGCGGGAAATCCAGATTGCCTTGATGATCGTTGGTTGCCAAAAAGTGCAGATCATCTCCGATAAGCTGTGCTTGTCGCCCAAAACCGTCAACACCTACCGTTACCGTATCTTCGAGAAGCTTTCGATCAGCAGCGACGTCGAGTTGACACTGTTGGCGGTGCGCCACGGCATGGTCGATGCCAGCGCCTGAAAAATGACTGAATTGTTTGATCCAAGCGCGTTCCTGTCCACTTGCAGCGGTCGCCCAGGCGTGTACCGCATGTTCGACAGCGACGCGCGCCTGCTCTATGTGGGCAAGGCCAAGAACCTCAAGAAACGCCTGGCGAGTTACTTTCGTAAAACCGGACTCGCACCGAAGACTGCTGCCCTGGTGGGACGCATCGCGCAAGTCGAAACCACCATCACCGCCAATGAAACCGAGGCGTTGCTGCTCGAGCAGACGCTGATCAAGGAATGGCGGCCGCCCTACAACATCCTGCTGCGTGACGATAAATCCTACCCGTACGTGTTCCTGTCCGACGGGGCGTTTCCGCGCCTGAGTATTCATCGAGGGGCGAAGAAGGCCAAGGGCCGCTATTTCGGTCCTTATCCCAGCGCCGGGGCGATTCGTGAAAGCCTGAGCCTGTTGCAGAAGACTTTCTTTGTGCGCCAGTGCGAAGACAGCTATTACAAGAACCGCACCCGGCCCTGCCTGCAATACCAGATCAAACGCTGTAAGGCGCCGTGTGTAGGATTTGTCGAGCCCGAGGTCTATGCCGAGGACGTGCGTCACTCGGTGATGTTCCTGGAAGGTCGCAGCAACGCGTTGACCGACGAGCTGTCAGCGGCGATGGAAGACGCGGCGGTCAATCTTGAGTTCGAGCGCGCCGCCGAGCTGCGCGACCAGATCGGGCTGCTGCGGCGCGTGCAGGACCAGCAAAGCATGGAGGGCGGCAGTGGCGACGTCGATGTGATCGCCGCGTTCATCAACCCGGGCGGCGCCTGCGTGCACTTGATCAGCGTGCGCGGCGGTCGTGTACTGGGCAGCAAGAACTTCTTCCCTCAAGTGGGCATCGAGGAAGACGTCTCCGAGGTCATGGCGGCTTTTCTGGGCCAGTACTACATCAGCAGTCCGGAACGCGACCTGCCTGCCGAGTTGATCGTCAACGTGGTCCACGAAGACTTTCCGACCCTGATTGAAGCCATCGATACGCTCCGCGGTCGCGAACTGACCATCAGCCACCGCGTACGCGGCACCCGGGCGCGCTGGCAGCAATTGGCTGTGACCAACGCCGAACAGGCCTTGGGTGCGCGCCTTGCCAATCGCCAACACGTGGCGGCGCGGTTCGATGCCCTGGCCGAAGTGCTTAACCTGGACGAGCCGCCGCAACGGCTGGAGTGCTACGACATCAGCCATTCCAGTGGCGAGGCCACCGTGGCCTCCTGCGTGGTGTTCGGTCCGGAAGGCCCGATCAAGTCCGATTATCGCCGCTATAACATCGAAGGCGTGACGCCGGGCGATGACTACGCGGCGATGCACCAGGCGCTGATGCGGCGCTTCGGCAAGCTGAAGGACGGGGAGGGCAAGCTGCCGGACATCCTGCTGGTGGATGGTGGCAAGGGCCAGTTGTCCATGGCCCGCGATGTGCTCAACGAGTTGATGGTTCCCGACCTGATCCTGCTGGGCGTGGCCAAGGGCGCAACCCGCAAGGCGGGTTTCGAGACCCTGTACCTGAACGATGCCGCCCATGAGTTCACCCTCAAGGGCGACTCGCCGGCGCTGCACCTGATCCAGCAGATCCGTGACGAAGCCCACCGTTTCGCCATCACCGGACACCGCGCCCGGCGTGGCAAGACCCGCCGTACGTCTACGCTGGAAGGGGTGGCCGGGGTCGGCCCGACGCGGCGACGCGACTTGCTAAAACATTTTGGTGGATTGCAGGAGCTGTCTCGTGCCAGCATCGAAGAGATAGCCAAAGCACCCGGTATCAGTAAAAAGCTCGCTGAGTCGATTTATGCAAACCTGCACAGCGAGTAGAATGCCCGTCAACCTCGTAGCCAGTTGTGCCGATGAATATCCCAAACCTGATTACCGTTCTGCGCGTCCTGCTCATCCCGATCTTCATATTGCTGTTCTATTTACCGTACCACTGGAGCTACGTGGCCTCGGCCTCGGTCTTCGCTTTCGCCGCCGCGACAGACTGGCTGGACGGCTACCTGGCCCGACGCCTGGAGCAAAGCACGCCTTTCGGCGCCTTCCTCGACCCCGTGGCCGACAAGCTGATGGTCGCGGTGGCCCTGGTGCTGCTGGTGCAGGAACACGGCAACCTCTGGCTGACCTTGCCGGCGGCGGTGATCATCGGGCGCGAAATCGTCGTATCGGCACTCCGGGAATGGATGGCCGAGCTGGGCGCCCGCGCCCAGGTTGCCGTGTCGAACCTCGGCAAATGGAAAACCGCCGCGCAAATGTTGGCCCTGGTGATCCTGCTGGCCAACCCCTCGGACTTCAGTTTCTGGGTGCTGTTGGGCTATGCGCTGCTGCTGATATCCGCAGGCTTGACGCTGTGGTCGATGGTCCAGTACCTGCGCGCCGCCTGGCCGCATCTGCGGACTGACGTGGACCCGAAATAAACTTTTTTGAATCAAAGGGTTGACGGCGTATTCTGAACCTATAGAATGCGCCACACCAAGACGCGGGAATAGCTCAGTTGGTAGAGCACGACCTTGCCAAGGTCGGGGTCGCGAGTTCGAGTCTCGTTTCCCGCTCCAAGATTCAGAAAAAAGCCACTCAGATGAGTGGCTTTTTTTGCCTGAAATTTGATGTCCTTGCGGTGGGGGGTAGTTAGTGGCCTCTTGGGAAATGGCAGGGGAGTGGTCTTTTAGCTTTTTCGGATAGCGCTCTTATCCTTGAGTTCCCATTCCCCTTCCAGCCCTTACCCGTCGTTTTTCCGCGTGTCCCTTTGTGTGGCAATCGTAATATCGATCTATCCTAGTGCCGTTTTGTTGGGTGCGTATGCTGGTACGAAAAAGGAAAGTGTCGGTACACTGCGGTGCGAATTTTATTGGGTCTCGCCATGAACCTAACTGATGCCACGCTCGTGCTGCTACTCGCGGCACGTATTCATGGAACAGACGAAGCCGTTAGGGCCTCGGCGAAGAGCGTGGTCAAGAAGCTTCCGCGCAGCAAACGTGATCTGATCTACAAGGTGATTGACAGCCGGAGCCCGCTCCATCTCGTGGATTTTCTGGCAGAGAATCTTGATGATTGACGGATGTTCAGCGATAGAATTCTTCTGGTTTAACTGCCCTTTTTTGCGCAGCCTATTGCCGGTCAGCTTGGTGCGGTGAGAGCGAGCATCTAGAGGCACGCAAATGGTGATATTCATCATGGATGGCCAGTTTTTATTGCGGAGGAGGTCTCCATTTGGCAATAATCTCGCCCCCGTATTCTTCTGTCAGCCCTCCATCCCTCTCATTTGAGGGCTGCGTTTTGGAGAAGTGGGTAACCCGGCCTTCGTGCCGGGTTTTTGTTTATTGGGGGAGCTCCTCTCAATCGACTTCGAGCGACGATCAGAGGTAAGCGTCTGCCTAACACCTCGTGTTTCCTGACCATCCCCTGAGACGGGCAGCCATTCGTTTTTGCCGAACTTCGTACAAAGCCCGAAGTAGGACTCAAGGCGACCGTTTGTCATGCAGGGCTGTCGATGGCCATCTTGGGATGTTCCGGCAACAGCTCTATAACGTCGCAGAAGAGTTTCCGTTGCTTCCAGTCATTGCGATCACCAATCACATACAAGCGTCGCTTGGCTCGAGTGGCAGCGACGTTGAGTAGGTTGGGTTTGGAAACTGCCCATTCGCGAGCCCCGCCATTTTCGCTGCTGCCACCCAGGACAAGGATGATCACTGCAGCTTCCTTGCCCTGCATGGTGTGAATCGTGCCGCGCACGATCTTGGCGTGTAATCGATCCTTTAGTTGGTTGCGCACGTCTTGGAAGGGCGTGATAACAGCGATGTTATCCAGCGGTACACCGTCCCCCTTCAGTAAGGCCAGCAAACGTTCGAGCGCTTTGCCTTCATTGTCGACCCAATTGCCAGAAGATCGGCCACTGGCGTGCACCCAGCCGGTGGGTAGACGGGCAGGAGTTTCTTTGGTGGGTGAAGGGGTGATGGTGCCATAGACCATGGCTCCGTCGTAGGCGATGCGATTCGCCAGGTCGAACATCGGTTTGTCACAGCGGCGGTGCACCACCAGCGGAAGACCGACCCAGCATTTCTTATCTTTAGGACCAGCCATGCGACCCCAAGGGGTCGCATGGTCGGCTAAGGTCTGAGCGGACTGGCGATTGGGCAGCCAATGGGCGTCGACTTGATAGCGGGTACGCATGTGTTCTAGCACGGCATCGGATACGGTGACGATCGGCTCCAGTTGCAGCGGATCACCGACCAGCACAGCCCGGCGTGCACGCCACAGGGCACCCACTGCAGCCTGCGGGGTAGCCTGACCTGCTTCGTCCACCAACAACCAGCCAATTTCCCCGCAGCCAAGGCTACCGAAGGAGCGGGCGAACGAGGCGAAGGTACTGCTGAGCACCGGCACTACCAGGAATAGCGAAGCCCATGCTGAACGCACCACGGTTTGGGACACACCACGGTAACGACTGCCGGTGAGCGTACTGGTGATGAAGTCCAAGTTAGCGCGCAAGCGCGAAGCTTCGATCTGGAAAAAGGCGCGGTGCAGCTTGAGTGCTTCGATGAATACCTTTGCCCGTGCCTGGCGCGAACCTTCGACTAGCCATGGTTCGAGCAGCTCGATCTCGTTGCCTCTGCCGATCTGGCCTTGTTCGAGCCACACCTGCAGGTGTTTGGCGTGGCCAACCAGGGCAATGCTGCGAGCCTTGTCGATCTGCCGAGACGCGTGGTGCACGGCTTCGTTTATCTCCAGTTCGTCTGTAGCCAATTGTCGATTGAGTTCAGTGAGTCGGCCGACGAGCCGCTGCATTTGGCGTTGGGCACTATTGAAGGCATCCTTGGCCAAGGCGTAGGAGCTATCGAGCAGGCGTTGCCGGGCGGCCCAGTTGCGGTGAGCGCCCCAGAGGCTAAATAGGTTGGAAAGGAATCCCGGTTTTTTTGCCTGGTGTGCTTCAAGAGCCCGAAGTTCGAGCTGCAGTTGCTCGCGGGCGGGCGTGAGCTGCAGCGTTTCCAGCGTAGCTTGTTCGTCATCGAGACTGCTGCGTTGGGTCAGGCGGACTTGGCGCTCTTGCTCCTTCTGACGCACGCGGGCTTTGGCACTGATCACCGCCTGAATCCGCTCCGAGATATCGCTGACTTGAGCTCGTATCTTCTGTTCGGCGTTCTTGGCATCCTGGTATTGCTTGACGGCGCCGCGCCAAAGATCGTTTTTTTCGGCGGAGGAGAGCAATTTCATCTGTTGGGCTTGTTCGGAAAGCCATTCACGCATCCCCTTGGGGGCTGGCTTGTCGTCCGTACTATTCGCTACAGCCTCGTCGCTTGTTGGATCGCCGTCGTATAAATCCTCGTCTAGGTCGCCATTGTCGAGGGGCTCTGGATGGGAGGCTATGAATTCGTCTTTGGCCTTTGTCGCTTTGGGCGGACGCTTGCCATAGAAGAAACGGTCAACGAATTGGGTGCGTTTGGCTTTGCTGCCCAATGCCGCAGAGATCATTGCCCAAGCTGGCTTGCCGCTGGTGAGCTCGCCCAATTCACTGAAGTACTCGGCATCGGGCAGCCAGGATGGGTCAACCTTATCCTGCTGGGGCAACTCGAGAGTTACGTTCTCGACGGCACCATTGTTGGAGGAGGCCACCACCATCTCGAAGCCGAACAGGCGTGGATTGAGTTGGTAGGCAAAACGCTCGCGCCCACCATCGTTTGCGGACTCGCGGCCATCCTTGATGAAGGCGTCCGAGGCCCTGCTCAGCGACGCCAGTACGTCGGCTCGTTGTGTCACCACTGCCGCGATCAGATCGCGCAGGAGAGTGGTTTTCCCGGTTCCTGGCGGACCGTTGACGCCCATTATGCCGGTGTGGCTGCTGAGATTCTGAAGCAGGCTGTTAACCGCCAGTTGTTGGGAGTGCACCAATCCCAGATGTTTTTCTGCAGGCCAGCAGCCTGCCGCATAACGCGAGGGGGCGAGGCAATTGATCATAGCCAGATCGGCTTCGGGCTTGTCGAGGTTCAGGCGCTGGGTGGAATCGTGATGGCTGAGGTAGCGAGCCAATGGCTCGCTTGTTTCGCCGCGGGCCAGTGCATCGGCCATGTCAGCTAAATCGCTTAGAAGGAAGCTGTTGAGCGGATCGTCTTCCTGTTCGGGCTTGTTTGGGTTAATCGGTGCCGAGCGGAAGCGATGCTCGCGTGGCTCGTCTCCGAAAAACTCATCAAGTCCCAAGGTCTGCCGAATATAGTCAGTCAGGCGTGACAGATCGGCGGCCTGGACTATGCCGCCGAGCAGACTTTTAGCCTTCTCGCGGAGAAAGTCTTGAGTCTCCTCAAATCCGCGGGTCCAATCTCTCTCGTTGACGGCGCAGCCAACGAACCATGCCTCGCTGGATAGCACCAAACTGTTGACCAACATCATGCCTTGATCGTTGAACTTGAGCGCGTATAAGGCGGAAATCCTTCGTTGCGGCTCCTTGTAGCCCTGATCAGCGCCGTAAAGAGCCTCTAACTGGCGAGAAACATCCTGGTTGTTGTAAAGGTGTGCATAGAGCGTATGGCTCCATACGCGTTTGTCAGGTAGGCGTTGCCGGGTCAGGATATTGCCTGGCGTCCACGGCAGGATTGTGGACCTGGAGGGGATGTCTTGAAGGAACGGTTGGTAGTCGCTGTCGCGCTTTTTCAGCTTGGGGACTGCTTGAGGTTGTAGCAGTTCGACGGCATGCCAGTAACGCACGATATTTTGCGAATTCATTCACTTCGTCCTTGAAAGTACTGAGGCTTGGATTCCTGATAGGGAAGGATATCAGGCCTGTTGCATCGTTTCCTGGCGCCGAGGCGTGGAAGCGATGCTGAAGTGGACCGAATCACTTCCTGAGGGATACCCAGGTGGAGTAGGCATGGGGTGCAGTTCGCGCTTTGTAACCTCTTGGACTTCTTGCCATTTGTGGCGCTAGGCTTGCAGCTGTGATCTGGTCTTATGGGCATGGACATAGAGGCACATCCCCGCGCTGGCAACTTGATAGGCCCTGATATTCGGTATCTCAGGCGGAGCCTATCTGTTCACTCGCTTTTCCAGCCGCCCTTACGTGCAACCTAGCGCGAGTAGTGGCTTGTGTTTGGTGTCCGAACAGTCTGCTGCATTTGCTCAGTACCGGTTATTCCTGCTCCACATCCGGCCCGGCGCTTTTACCTAAAAAAATTTCCGTTCCGTGTTTAGTTCGGACGCTCGGTCGTTATGGTTATAGGGGTATTCATAGCCGCGAGTAACCCAGATGTACGACCGTTTCCTCATGATCTGTAACCAACCTCTCCTGGGACACATCAATCCATTCTCAGTTTCGATACTTAGAGGCCACCACAGCCGAAGCGTGAACACCATGCATACCTTACCTCTAAGCCCTCTTTACAGGGACTCATCATCGACCATATCCAAGCTTTTCGCCGAGCATGCGGGAAAAATCGGCCTGCTTACGATGGTGCGGTCGGCGAAATCAAATTGATGAGGAGGAAGGCCATGCAAGGATTGAAATCGGTAGGGCAATGGTTGGCTGAGCATGCTGCACGGGCGCTGTTCAGAGAGATCTTCAGGGTGGTCATCCAGCGGATAGTGAAATTCTGGTGGCTGGATTAACTGCAACCAATCCGGGGCCGGCTTCGGCGGCGGCCCCGGTGATGACTGTCATGTCTCTGGGTATGGAGACACTGGTGTAGTTTCTGCGGCAAGTGATGCGGTTCAGCCAGCTTTGAGGTAGTCATACGGCTCATGCCTGCGATTGCGCTTTAGTAGCGCTGGTCGCGATCACAGCAGCCCTTTGCTGCTGGCATGCTTCTCAGTTCGGGCCGACCATTCCGGTCTCCGTCTGTCAGATCATTCCTATACACATTGACCCCAAAACTTGTACAAGATTAACTGTATATTCGTACAGGTTCTCGGAAGTCGTGCGTCATGAGCTTTTCAATTCTCGGTCCTATCGCCGTGGGTGGCTTGAAGCTGCCCTTGTGTTCGTTTCGTGTGCCTGCCGGGTTTCCATCCCCTGCGGCGGATCACATCGAAGCGCATATCTCATTGGATGAGGTTCTAAATATCCGTGCCCCACATGTGTACCTGGTCTCGATTGCCGGGGAGAGCATGCAAGGTGCTGGAATCTTTGAAGGAGATCTGGCGGTAGTGGACCGGGCGTTGGAGCCGGTGCATGGCCACATCGTCGTGGCGCTGTTGAACAACGAACCCGTCTGCAAACGACTGTGCATTCGCGGCAAGGAGGTGATTCTCCATTCGGAGAACCCAAAGTACCCGCCGAGGTACGTGCTTGAAGGCGATGAGCTGGTGATCTGGGGCGTTATCACCTGCAGTGTGCGCAGCCATGTCTAAAGCCCAGCCGGTTTTCGCCCTGATTGATTGCAACAGCTTCTACGCCAGTTGCGAACGGGTGTTCCGTCCGGACTTGGCTCGGGTGCCCATCGTAGTGTTAAGCAACAACGATGGTTGTGTGATCGCTCGCAGCTATGACGCCAAGCCCTACGTGAAGATGGGCGCGCCGTACTTTCAGATCAAGGACACGCTGCGTCAGCATGGCATCGTCCCGTTCTCTTCGAACTACGCGCTCTACGGCGATATGAGTGAGCGGGTGATGACGCTTATTGAATCGATGCTGCCCGCAGTTGAGGTGTACAGCATTGATGAGGCTTTTGCGGATCTGACGGGTATTGAGGGGCTGGACGCCCTCGGCCGGAAGATACGCAGCCACGTGCTGCGCTGCACCGGTATTCCGGTGGGGGTGGGCATTGCTCATACCAAGACTTTGGCAAAGCTGGCTAATCACACGGCCAAGCGTTTGCAGGGGCAGACGGGTGGGGTGGTCGATATCTGCGATCCGTTCAAGCGCGACTGGGTGCTGCGCAATACCGACGTCTGTGAAGTTTGGGGTGTGGGGCGCAAGATGAAGCTGCACCTGGAGGGGATGGGCATCAAGACGGCAATGGATTTAGCCAAAGCTGATCCATGGACGCTGCGTAAGAAATTCAGTGTGGTGATTGAGAAGACGGCTCGTGAGCTGGCGGGGACGCCGTGTCTGGAGTTGGATGAGCCGGATCCGCCCAAGCAGGAAATCTGCTGTAGCCGCATGTTCGGTAAGCGGCTCATCGAGTTGGCGCCCATCAAGGAGGCGGTGGCCACCTACATGATGCGGGCTTCGGAAAAGCTCAGGGCTCAGAAATCGTTGTGCAAGAAGATTCGAGTCAGCATCCGTACCGGCATGTTCAACCCGGAGGAGGCGAAGTATGCCAACGGGGTGTTGGTTGAGCTGCCGTATCCGACTGACGACGTGCGTCTTTTGACGAAAGCGGCAGTGGAGGCGCTGGATCGGGTTTTTCGGCCTGGCTTCAAATACAGCAAGGCTGAGGTGTTGCTGATGAATCTCTGCCAGGCGGGGGAGTACACCGATGATCTGTTTGCCACGTCGCAGCCTGCTGATGCGGCAAAGTTGATGGCTGTGTTGGACCAGATCAATGGGCGATGGGGCAGGGGGACGCTGCGCTCTGCGAGCGTGCCTGGGGACCCTGATTGGGAGATGCGGCGGGAGATGATGAGTCAGAGCTATACCACCAAGCTGGATCAGCTGTGGCGGGTTCATTGTCATTAAACCGGTCTGGGGGGGGCGCTTTGGTCCAGTTTATCGCCTGATTACAGTCGGCAGTCGGCCAGAAGCAGACCGTTCAGCAGCGGCCTAACAACAGGGCTACGTTAAGGCTTGGAGGTTTCTTCGAAATCCATGGCCTGTTCCGAAGAGGAAGTCTGCCAGGGTGCCTGCTGCCAGGAATATCGCAATCTGGTTCAAAGCTGTCGGAGCGTGCGCGGAAATATACGGCGACGCTGATCGTTCATGTGCGGGTAGCCTCGACGTTGGGCCAGTCCCCAGTACCGGGATGGCTTGCAGTCGTCTTTTCAGAGGAAATGACACGGTACCAGCCTGCATCCTAACGCAGAAAAATAAGCAGTGGGTCTACTAGGAGACTGATCGAGACTACCGAAACTGGTTGGCAAGATGTGCTAACACCAACCACTTCCGGAGTCACCATGCACCATACCCCTACACTCAACGACGCCTGCCACATGCTCACGTCCCTAGACAGCATTCCCCGTCCTTACGGAGACAACGAAGGCGACCCGATCAACAGCGACAGCGTTTACTACTCGTTATCAGCTGAACACCAAGCGATGGTCAACCATGCCGAAGGCGTGCTGAAAATCTACACACGGACGCCAGACCAGCAGCCCAACAGAGGCCAAGCTGGCCGTGTTGAGCCTCAGGCACCAGAAGTAAGCGGGGTAGCCGCAATCCCAAGGCGCCTATTTCACTCCTTGTCAGTTTGAGACAGAGGGGCGATCAGCTCTGGCCTTTGATTCCTGACATTGCCAACGGTTGTGCCGACTGGATACCAATGAAAGTCGAAGACCAGTCACGAACGTGTGCGGGCTGCTATAACGGGTTGGTACTACAACACGGTGAAGGTGCGAAATCCATGGCTCTCATTGATGACGTTGACAGCTTGCAATCGATTTACATCAATCGTGCCACCGGGAACGGGAACGACGATGATGAGCGAGATTACCCTCTTTACCGACAGAGCGTCCTCGATGATCATCGGGTGGCCTCACTGGTTCCCGCGTGGGTGCGTCGTTACAGGAACTTGGATCAGTTTTGGGGGTTCATCCAGCCAAAATTCCCAAGCTACGCCGAGCGTAGGAAGTTCATCTGGGACGGGTTTAAGGCGCTCGTTGACTTCGCTGAATCGGGTGGGGAGCGTCCTTCAGATATCGTTGTTTCGGAGGCGCTGGACCGCATTGACGCTGAGCACGTTCGGATCGCTTGGACAAAGGCGCTTGAAAGGCGCTCTACTGATCCCGAGGGAGCTATCACCATGGCTCGTACGCTTTTGGAATCGGTATGCAAACATATTCTTGACGAAGCCGGAACGAGCGACCATGAGACGACACCTGATCTGAACAAGCTCTACAAGCAAACCGCTACGCTTCTAAATCTGACGAAGGCACAGCACGAAGAGGTTGTGTTCAAGCAAATCCTTGGAGGATGCACAGCAGTTATAGAGGGGCTAGGTGCGCTTCGGAATCGTTTGAGCGATGCCCATGGAAAAGGAAAGGGCGGCGTGAAGGCTGCTCCAAGGCACGCAGAGCTGGCAGTGAATCTAGCGGGCTCAACTGCGCTTTTCCTGCTTGCCACATGGGAGGCAAAGCACGGGGATTGAGTGTGGTATCGCTCAATAAGGGGGCGATCAAATTCGTAGCAGATGGGTGTCAACTTAGGACCGACATATCAGCGGGTCTGGATGAGTAGCTTGAACCAGGAGCGAAGTCAACTAGCCTTCCGCACCGCTAATCCAAGAGCGACATTTTTATACCAGATAATTTTGAAGCCAACATACACATAGCTGACGCTTTCACACTGCTACTGCACAACCAGCATGCCTTGGCTGCGGCCATCGAGGATGTAACGGGGTTGGATTACAGAGAATGGGGGGGGGTGTCGCCGCTAACGCGATAGCTGCCCTGAACACGTTGGACACGAATGCCCAGAGGCTTACAGATGCCATCATGCGACTACGTCAGACGTTAACCTTCTGTCCCTCCAGGACGGAGGCACGACACCGACCCACTTAAGGCTTCTGCGCTAGCGAAAGATTTATCTCCGCGCATTAACCTAGGGGCGACAGGGAGGCGATCACCAACGGCAGAATCTTGAGATCGGTAGAATTCGCAAGCCCCAGGGAGGACGTATTAGTCATGACCACGACGGCAGTAGAATTTGAAGATGATGGAAATCAACTCATCTTGGTGTACCGCCCGCACGACGGAACAAATTGGGTATTGAGGAAGATTCAGGAAAAGGGCGAGGTGGTTATTAAAGGCACCTTCCATCTCTCTGATGAACACCTCGTCGCGCATGATCAGGCACCGTTTGAAGGTGATGCTTTTATCGATGCAGGCTTAGGGAATACGGACCATCTTGACGGTCCGTGGATGGCATTCAAGATCGGCAGTAGTTATGGTGACTATTTCCGTCTCGATCCTGCGGTTTTGGATATCGATGTACCGGTTCTCTTCTCAAAAGATGCCCCGGTGACATGGCGGTGGTTCAGCACTGACCATTCGGTCTCTATATTGGCTGTGATTGCTGAACTGAAACCCAGTCGCATCGTCATTGGTGGAAGCGAAGCAGATGCCATCCCTCTTTCCGAGTATAAGAAGCTCATAGATCAATTTCCCACTCGCTACGAGGTTCGACGTTACGTTCAGGCGAGGGTTAGCACGGTTGTAAGGCAATATTCGGACGCGAAGGTAGACGCGGAAGCCAAGCTCAATGCCTACGTAAACAAGCGTGTACAGACCAAGGGGAGGGATCTGTTCAAACCAGTTCGCCAAGCGGAGATTGCTAAATATGAGTTTCTGCTAGAGCAACTACAACAAATGCTTGATAGCGAAGACGGCTATTCTGAAGCGGTCTGGCAAAAAGAAATCCTTCAGATCGTCTGCCTCCTGAACCCAAAATATATCGCAGCCTTTCCAGAAGTCGAGATTCCAGATACTGATAGCGGGACCAAACGATTCCTCGATTTTCTCTTGGTCGATGCCTCTGGGAACGTCGATGTAATCGAGATCAAGCGGCCATTCGCCAAAGGGCTCGTTACCTCAACGACCTACCGTGATAACCACATCGCTTCGCGGGACCTTTCTGGCACTGTGATGCAGATTGAGAAATATCTCCGCCATCTCAACCGTTGGGGGGCGAAGGGAGAGACTGCGCTGCGGAAGCAGATTGGTGACAAGCTGCCGTCGGATTTCAAGATCAAGATCACGAATCCTTGTGGCGTGATCATCATGGGGCGGGAGAAAGGCCTTACACACGCTCAACTGCGTGATCTCGAAGTTACTCGCCGCCACTACAAGCACATCGCAGACATCGTGACCTATGACGAACTGCTGCGAAGGCTAAAGTTCATCTTGAAACATCTTCAAGCAGAAAGCTAAGCATAGCGGGAGTGTTGATGGATTAGGACCGTCTGCATTGATAAGCGAAATTGATGAGAGTCTGCCTTTGGCCGACTTCTTCTTGGGCGTTGAGTAGTCACGAATCATAATTGATGCCTGGGATAGTGCTTTTACCGGAGAAAGCAAGGGGCTTCAGATTACGGATGCTCGTAACGGAGGGGCGCAAGGACGATCACCTAGCCCACTACCTCAATCGTTAATTCGTCCCGAAACTTAAACCCATTTTTGAAAGCGGAACGGGCGGTAAATCGATTACAAGGTCGCCACCTCCATCCACGGCATCTTGGCATTTCACAAACCAGCGTTCGTCGTAGCTCATACCGGTACACACCATCCAATCATCGTTATCCGAAAGTCATCACGCTCATGCGGCTTTCGAATCGTAATTTTGACAACCGCCGACATTTACTTTGTAACCGTACAATAGACGTTAATCGGGTCGCGTCGATGACACCCTGTAGCGAGCGTTGTCGATAAGCGGCGTTATCTAAGGGCGGTGCACTATTGCCCGCCAGATTTGGCGGGTGTACCGGCGCTCAGTGTTGTAGCCCACCTGTGGGAGGTACGGACTGAGGCAGCCAGCAGTGGGGAAACTAAGATCGCCCCCTACAGTCGCTTGTGCGGTCACAGCGCGGTGTGCCCCTGCGGACAGGTCTCATCAATCTGTGCGTAAATGGGACAACCTCTCCAGTATTTCTTTGTGGCTATAGCCGAACCCGAGGCAGAGGAGGCTTGGTAGCCCTGCTCGGTTAGGGCAACCTTCCAACAAGAAAGCGCTGTTGCAGAAAACATCTAAACCGTCAATAAGCCCCTTATCGTTAAGGAGTACGCGTTGGAAAATTTGCAGGTCCCCTCAGAAGTACAGCCCGAAACCAAGTGTATGTATTGCTGGATATTGAAGCCTGCGAGCGACATGACTTTGGAGCATGCGATTCCTCAGAGCTTGGGCGGTGCACAGGCCCCCCAACGCTACAAAGTCCGAGCGGCATGTCGTAAGTGCAACAGCAGCTTGGGGTTGCACGTCGATGCGAGCTTCGAAAAGTCTTGGTTGCCCACTACCGCCTTGGGTGAGGCCGCCCGACACCTCTCTAAAACAAACGACAAAGTCGTACCTCCCTTGGTATGCACAGGCATTATCCATCTCGACATCCCAGGGCTACTCGAAACTGAAGTCTGTGAATGGTGGATCGGATCTCAGGCCGAACACGTCATCCTGATCCGCCCCGTTGACGAAGAACGCTACTGGTACATGGGCGGCAACCCTATTGCATTAAAGCAGGTATCGGCGAATGCGAGGGCATACTATTTTTTCAATGAAAGCGCCGATCCGAATCGCTCATTGTTAGAATTCAAGGAGTCGTTCAAACGTCGAAAGGTAAAAAAAATCTCGGGCACCAAGATCGACGGGATATCACCGGCTGATTACGGCTTTTCGGCTCCCGACGAGGCTGACTCCGCGGCCATTGAATGGATATGGAACAACGTATTTTCAGGGGGGAACATAGAAGGAGCCGTGCCATTTAACTCGGAGTTTGATATCCGTTTTATGTGCAAACTCGCATTGGCCATTGCGTATTGCGAGTTCGGCGAAAAATATCTCGAGACCGTTTATGCGAAATTATTGCATGCAGGACTGTGGCATCGTGGGGAGGGGGAGGCTCCAGATATTCCTGGGGCACGTCCTTTCAACGCGCCAGTCGACGAAACTCTCAAAAAATTCACCTGCGATCTTGGTGCAGTGTCCTTGCTGATCATGCCTGCAGGAGAATATTTGCAATTAACCCTTAACATTCATCAAAAACACACGTGGACAATCGCCATCGCGGCAAAGTCTGAGTTAACCGCTGAAGAATTTGGGCGTTTCACAGATGGCAAGCTATTGATGCTATTCGGTCCAACTCACTCCTCCTATGAAATCGATTTTCCGGATTATCTATCCCGTCGACTTCACCCGAAGGGGGGTAAGTAAAAAGCTCCTGTCATGGGGTGGTTACATCAGAGGGTGGTTGGTTCGGCGAAGGATCGGAACACGGCCATGAAATCGAGTTATGGGCCGTTTAGCCGAGTGCCTGCCAACGCCCATCCGGCAGATGTCGTGCGTCTTGGCGAACTGGCAGCCTTGGATTTTTCTCGACGCCCAAGGCATTACTTTCGTTCATCAGGTTGATCAAACTTAAGCAGGTTCTGGTAGATGGTGACTTTGTTGTATTGGTTGTCTACGAAAAAATTTGCACTGAGTTGCCCTTTATTTGCATTCAATTTGACCAGCCATTTGCATCGGTTTTGTCCTTACCACTACACGATCATAATCTCCACCTCACATTAACAGCTTGCGCACTATATTTTCTTCGGTGTTCTTCTCAATAGCGATGAATTTCTTCAGAAGGTGCTCGTCCACAGAGGCTGTAGTCGGGTGATTATATCCTTGATGTGTCCCGGCAGAGAAGAACGCGGGGGATCCGGGTACACAGTCAACAACAGATCTCGCGCTTGCTAAATCCCCGTGATGGGGAACAATTACCGCATTATAGATCTCGCTAAGCAGCTCTTTAATACCCGTATTGGCATCGGTAGCAAACCGGTGATAAGCGTAATCACCTGGGGCTAAGGCAAGCTTGCCGCCTTTGTAGAACGTAGTAACCAAGCATTGGCCGTTGCTGTCTGGGTGGCTGGGATCGCTCCGATAAATGCGAAGAAAAGCGTCTGCGGCAAGTCTTATGGAGGTGTCACTTACTTGAACTATTTTCTTCTTAATATTTTTGTCATTGAAAACCGGTGGCCGAGCCCCTGAAGGTACGTAGATGTTTTTAATTCTATTCCTTAGCTTCGTATCCCACGCTAGGATTCTCCAATGATCCGAATCAAAGTGCGAAATCAGGAGATTTAGTTCCTTCAATTTATCCGTCACAAGATGTAGATCGTTACTCAGTGTAGGGTATTTAGGCCGAAGGACCGGTTTTCCTGCCCCCATATCAAGAAGTATTCCCCATGTACCGTCGTGAACTATTGAGCACATTCCCTGACCTACATGAAATGACTCTAATACGAAGTCGCCGCCAAAATATTTATCCTCCAAGCGCAGATCTAATAAAGCGGTTTGGGCGGTGGCGACAATCCATTGTCCGGACGAGATCAGGGATGCTCTTATGAATGAAAGTGATTGGGTTGGTGGTCTGACCTCCAACCCAGGCTCCTCAATTAATCCCAAATCTTTTATCTCAAAATATCTAGGCGGATCCTCCGAAAATGTTGAGTAGAGGTAGTTTCTCGCATAATTACTTGGTTCGATGCGCAACGCATACCATCGATTGTAGTGCTCTGGGAGGTCCTCGAAAGCATATATAAAATTCCGAGTATCTCTATTAGGGATTCGTTTGTGGAGAATCTCTGCAAATTTCCAGAGATCAATGTCCACAATAAATGTTTCGACACCCTCATCATGATTTAAAATATTTCGGGTCGCAGCTTTTATACCTATGAGTCTTACGCACAAGCCTCCTTGCACATAATCTTTGGTTGCCCGAAACGTATCGACCCTACAGTAAAAAAAATTGTCTTTTGTAATTTCTTCCGGTGGCGCATTTTCCATAGCTATTCTCTTCTAAAATTGTAAGCATTCAACGAGACGTGACCTTGACACACAATGGTTGGAATCACTGTTAAATTACCCTAGCATTGGGGCAGCGGTCAGACGCTTCGATACGTGTCGATAACAATGCTCGCCCAATGTTTGGTGCCTACGGAATCACACTCCACTTGACCGCCTGATTCATTGGTACTGACCACTCGTTCGCATTGCACTTGACCAGGTGTTTGCATTAATCAGACCACCGATTGCATCGCATTTGACCAGCACACTTAGTAACCATGATCGGCTGAGAGCTGCGCATGGCTACCGTTCACCAACCGTCAAAAGCTGCCGCCTGAAATTGTCTACAAAAACAGAGACGATTTAGACGGTAAGAATCGCCGAGATCGATACTCCCCACGCGCTTACCTCATGAGGCAAACATCGAGGCGAGCGCCGCGCCTGCAAGCCCCACCGCGACAAGGGCCACAGCCTGTTGCCGCAGCCAGCTGGGTCTGACCAATAATTGTGCTTCCAATTGCTCGATTCGAGCTTGGGTTCGTTGTTGGTTTTCGAGTAATTCGCCCAGTATCGATTCGACGCGTTCCAGATGCTGGTTCAGCGCCTCGCTCACCTCTTTCAACGACGCCGTCATCGCGGTCGATAGACGTTCTCTCGCCTGGATTTCACGGCCCAGCAGCTTGGTCACTTGCTCGATCTGTTTCTGCTGGGCCCCCTGAGCTTCCCCCTGTTGAGTCAACTGACGTGCGGCCGTTACGTTAAGTTGTTCCTGCACCTGGGCGCCGCTTGAGAAGGACAGGCTCAATTGCTGCAAATTCGTCTCATGGTTGTTCTGCGCGGCTGCCAGTTGGTTCACTGCATGCTTGCAGTACTCATAGCCATCTGCAAGTGCCAACAGTTCGTCGATCTGATGCTTGAACTCATAGAGCACCACCAGCGCTCCGTTCTGATTGCCTTCAAGGGTCTGAGTATCCGCTTGTAGGCGTTCGATCTCGCGCACCAGGGCATCATTGAACCCGCGCAGTACATTATTATTTACGGTATGCACCTGAGTGACCAGTTGCAGCACGCTTTGCGTAACCTCAAGGCTCGCGCCAAATTCGGTCAGCAATTTGGCCAGGTCCTTGTCATTCCTGCCTGACAAGCCACCCCAAAATGAGTCCCAGCTACCCTGGTTTTGAAAATCGTTCAATTGCGCTCTAGTCTTTGAACCACGCCGTAGTGCCGTGTTGAGCTTTTGCAGGCCTTCATGGAAGTCTTTTAGTTGGTTCTCTTCGGAGCGCGGCGCAGGCAGCAACTGCTGCACTGGTTGAAGGATTACTCCATTGGCCGACGATCCAGTCAGTACAACTTTGCCACCCAGAAAATTGAACACGTCAGGGCTCCAGCGAAATACGGTTGGTTGGCAAGAGTGTCGAAAAATCGATTGCGCGCACGCTGCTGTGGCGAGCCAGTCGTTCGCGGTGGTCTATCATTTCCTTGGCCAACGCATCTACCGAATGTGCATATTCGATCAGGCCTTCGGCCATCAACCATTCGTTTTCCTGTACCTTAATAAGTTGCAGTGCCGCCTCTCGTTTGGCTTCCAGCGACTCGCTCCACCCGGTTTTGAAATCCACCAAGTAGGCAACGATAGGGGGCACCAGGTTCTGCAAGTGATAGCTGCACAGCCCGAAACCGATGGCCGACAGCACGCAGGATATATAGGGCGCTGCCACCCCGGTCAGTGGAATCAGCTGCGACTCTATCAGCGGCTCCAGGCCGTCCCAGAGCATTAGCGTGCCGCTGACGACTACGGTCTCGACGATTTTTTGGATCAGATCTTCCCGCGTCATCGACTGCGCGCCTTTGTACAGTTGCCAGGCGCTATGAGTGAGGTCGAAAAGGTTGCGGGCGAGGTTGTAAACTTGGCGGATCGCCTTGGACAAGGTATTGACGATGAATTCGACTATTCCGTTGAGCAGCTTCAGGGGCGCCTCGATGATTTTCTCGATTACCGCCCAGATCTTTTTGAGGAAGCGCTCCACACGCTGGCTCAGGCGGGCAGCGCCGCCCGTGAACACGTCGACCAGTTCGTCTTTAACGGCCATTATTGCGGCTGAGGTCAGTTGTTCCAGCAATTGCCAGCCTGAGTTTTTAAGTGCTTCTTCGCCAGCACCCATGGCGACGTTCGTGGCATTGCCCAGAGTGTCTTTGAGTTTTTTGGCTTCGATGTTGCTGCGGGTTCCTTGCTCCTGATGCAGTTCCTGGCGCTTGTTGATGGGCGGGTTTTCGGTCCTGATAAGGTGCGCCTCCAGGGCAGCAGCTGTTTCGGCAGAGTCCATGGTCACGAATTTCACCCTGCATCCCACTTCGAGTTGCTCGGAAAGCTTGTACGGTTCGCCTTTTTTGTTGCCGTTGCGATGATCGTTCAGATGTCCATCCTGCCAGCGCTGTCGCATGTTGGTGCTATCGCCGATGTAGACCAGCTTGCCACTCGTGTCATAGACCACATAAACGCCCGGTTTTTCAGGCAGTTGGCTGGTGCTTGAGGTATCGGCAGCGATGAGATTGATCTCTCCATCGAACTGCAAGGTAGTAAGTGACCCGATTCCAACTGACAAACTTTTCAGCAGAATTTCCTTCCACGCTACCCCTCGATTCGCAATATCCATCGCACTTTGCGCTGACGTGGCGGCAAGGGTGTCCTTGCCGACCTGCAACGGGTCAGCTGTCTTGGCGTTCGGGCGGGAATTATTCTTATTGCGGAAGCCTGCGATCAGTTTTCTATTAGTATTCTCGATCGCGCGATCAACGATAAGGTTTGCCAATGGAGAGAGCGACTTTTGTCCGTATTGTGGGTCCATGATTCCTTCCGAAACTGTTTGAGAGGCAAGCTACGGATACGGAAGCTATCAAAGTGACACTAATGGTTCCAGCCATTTCGTCAGGCACACTTGCGCCCAGTCGCCGCGTCATTGATCGCCCTCGAATATGGCTTTTCAACCGCCCCGGGATCGCCGTGCGCAGACAACCCAAGACGATGACGCCTATGACGATCGTTGAGCGTAAAACTGAAGTGGTCGTGACGCTTCTGAGGTTAACGGCTGCTTTCGACCCAGGCTGTGTGAAAACACACTTGCTACGTTCAACGCTGAGATTTTTTTGGATTGTCTGGAAAGTCGATAGTAGGAAGTAAAGATTGGTCCGTGCGGCCAACATCGGCGCTCATATGGCTGTTGGGGCCGCGTCAGCGGTCCCAACAGCCGCTTACCGACGATCCAGCGGCATGATCAC
The DNA here is from genome assembly GCF_026016345.1 of Pseudomonas sp. B21-054. NCBI lineage: Bacteria > Pseudomonadati > Pseudomonadota > Gammaproteobacteria > Pseudomonadales > Pseudomonadaceae > Pseudomonas > Pseudomonas sp. B21-054. The sequence continues at coordinate 4,531,534 of NZ_CP087204.1, read as the reverse complement.
TCCCTGATCGCCTCAAGCAGTCCTGCGATGCCGAGATGCTCATCAGTCGCTTGAGGTTGTTAGGCGAATCATAAGCGGTCATTCGAAGCCTATGAATCGTCGGTCGTTAGTATTTGTATTGCCGTAATTTCAGAACTTGGCACCATGGAGACTATTCCTCATAACAAGGTAGAAAACTTATCGCAATAATTTATAAGCGCAAGATAGCGGAATTGTGAACGTTAGCTAAAGTGACTCATATTGCAAATTTTCAAAGCTTACAATGTGAGCTGCTGATATTTCACGCACGGTTTGAAGTTTTGCTTGAAAGCTGCAATTTCTAGTGTTCGCATATTTTTACTGGAGGTGAAAAATGGGAAATATGTTTTTTGAAAGTAGAGGAAAAGGGCAAGCCTTGTCCGCTGAGGCAATGCTTGGGCAGTTACACGAAGCGTTTGTCGAAGCTGGAAAAGCAGAAAATACGCCTATAGGAATTCAAGTGGTAATTACAGGGAGCAAGGAGATAACTCTTAACTTTAGCATTAAAGAAGTTGATGAATTAATGTCAATCCTAGAATTAGGGAAGGACTAAAATGCTATGCTCACACCATGGCATCGAGCGATGTGCTGATGTGGAGTCAGCAATTAAAAAAGCAAAATCATTTCTTGCTAGAGAAGGCTTCTCGATTAAGTCGGTGAGCGTAGGTAGAAGTATTAAAACAACTCATCTAGAAATATTAAGTCGCGATGGTTGTTGCATTAATGGGTGTGGCAAAGGAGTGCTCAGGCAATCCATGGCTTCGGCTATTTTTGAGGCTCTTGAGCATGTATACACGCAAACCTACAATGAAAAAAACAAACCCAACCCTAAACCTAAGATTATTGATCTCAATGGAGAAGATAATTATTTGTCGTCCGCAACTCCATACTTAGAAAAAATCATTAAAAATGATGAGCTGTATTTCTCAAGACTTCCTTTTTTGGATGTCTTAACTCTGGAGAAAATAGAATATCCAGCATTCCTCGTCCATCCTCGTTACAAAGCAACATCCCCTGAAGAGTTATCGTCTATCAACGACTATAGCTTGATGAGGTATAGCTCAAACTCAGGATCTGCTGCAGGGGTAAACATCAACGAGGCAACTCTACATGGAATGCTAGAGTTGATAGAGCGCGACGCTATTGGTGTTGCGCTGCTTAAGTCGATCTTTAAGAAAAACCCTGACCCGGTTAGATCGGTTCGACTCTGGACTCTGCCAGAAAGTATTCAACGATTGTTACATGCTCTCAGCAGACAAGAAAATGTGAAAATTGAGATCTTTGATATTACTAATGATACAAGCTTACCATCTTTTATGTCATTCATCGAAGTGGTCTCTACGGGGGAAAGATTTTTCGGTTCTGGAACATCTACCAACTCCGAGTATGCAGTTGAAAGATCCATATTGGAGTCTCTGCAATATTTGCACATCTCTAGACATATTGGGAGGCCAACGCCGCGACGCCGCAAGCCTTCTATTGTTACCGGGATAAAGTATATTTCTGCTTATTTGGAGGGCGGAATATTTCAGTATAGAGGAGGATCTAACTCAGTTGACTTTATAGAGGTCAACAACCTTGCTCATAGTCTAGAGTTAAAAATTAAAGATATAGCCAGTCATCTCGCTAAAATTGGAGTGAATTTTTATAGGAGGGTGATTGTTGACGATGAAGTGGCGGTCGTACAAATTGTAGCGCCTAAATTAGAACGTTTTCATTTGGTTGCACGAGGAGTAATCGTTCTTCCTGGGTATCGCGGCCATCAGATTCTTGCGACAAATTAATGTTGTGGCCTATAGCTTTTTTAAGGTTGTCTTACCAAACTCTAGTCCCTTCGTCACTTTGCGCTCCTGCTGTAATTTTCTTTCGGGGGCCCCTGATAGTCCTACTTTACTCTTGCCGTTGCGTGGCCGACCGCTTTAGGTCGGATGCGGCCTTTCTACGACAGGCAGCAATCGGGCCAAAAGCTACCAGTCATAAAAGGTTGCTTTCGACCCAATGTGGATACAGCAGAGATGAAATCACACTCGCTTAAAAGCAACCTTAATCGCCGCACTAGCTTGACCAGCGAGCAAAGCTATCTCAGCGTTGATGACAACCTCGCTCCAAGACAATTTGGTTGCGACGCACACTATTAAATACAGCTCACAGTAGCGCCCCCGAGCTCGGTGTTGACCCAAGCAAGGGCGCCCCCTAAGATAGCCATCGTGACTGGGATAGAGATATACCGGCTTCCGTCCGTCACTCGGATGCCGCCACGACGACATTCGAAGTGAACGGCCAATCGTTCATAGGTCTCAATGCCATGCACGACGACGAGATAGCTTAAGCAATCATCTTGGCTCACTGTAGTGATCATATTTTTACAGCCTACCTCACAGACCAACTCGTCATTGGTGTCATAGCAGATAAATTTCGCTTTTGGCCCACTTTTGCCAGTGTCGACCGGCTGTATTGGGTCGTTTTCTTCCGTCTCGCGACGGGCAGAAGATGGCCAAAAAGCTGCCATAGGCGTGGAACTTTTCAGCTGCTGCATAGCGACAGGCAAGTGCCACTTATTACGATCGCATTAGAGAGTGGAGATTATGCAGCGGCTGTTGCTATCCATAACAGCACGTAACGCGCTGACTGTAACCAGGCGGACACTGTCGATTAGATGGACGATGGAAAAAATTTTGCTGAGCACCAACACATAGGCAATTGAATATTTTGTTTAGCGTTCTCCGGCACTATAACTTCTTCACGCAGTTCGCGATGAGGTGATTCATGGGTGAACCATTTGCGAAATACCCAAGAACGTAGTTACGCTCGGCGGTTGGCAGCGTCCGCGCGCCCACCGCGGATGCCCAACTTCTCCAGTTGGAGGCTCCAGACTTTAAGATCCGCGCTCGGATAGCCTTCAAACCGAATGTCTGATCTGGAATCTCTAAAACTTTCGCTGCGGCAATCTCATATGCATCCGATCGCCCGTAAATCCCCATTACTAAGTTTCCGAACTCGTCTGTGTTGCTGAGGTGATCTTCTGCGATTACAGCAAGCCAAAAGAGCTGGTACTCCAGCAGTTCTGCCTCAGAGTCGAGCAGTTCCGCAAAGCCTTCCGCAATAGCTTCCTTGTCGTCAGAGGCCGCTACCAATTTGTACAACTGCTTTGCAATGTTTGGGAAACGTAAGAAAAGCGTCGGAATAGCCGTGGTTGGAACCGCATCGTTTTCCTGAAGTATGCCAAGGATGAGCTCAACATCTGCTTCATCAGCTCGGACATCGAGCAGCAGATGTTCAAGCTCTGTAATCTGCTCGCTTGAAATCTCATCCTCGTCGTTATCCTCGTCCTCGTCCTCATCTGACCAATCACTGCCAGATCCAAAGTACGCGCGCGGGCGATCATCATCCAAAATTTCGCGTAGTCTGAAGCGAATGGTGGAGGCAGAGTCGTTGACGGTGCCGAGGCCAAAATCCAAGCTGGTTTTGGCCGCGTTGACGTTCAACGCCAGCCCACCTAGCAAATCCTGAATCTTCAGGAAATCGCTCACCAGAGTATCTCGGGAATCATCAAATAAGTGGATGTCATCCATGAAGCGCAGCGAGCACGCAGACTTGATCTCGCCCGAGCTTTCCACGAAGCTTAAAAAATTGGCTCCTATCATTTTTGTCGGGTAAAGGCCGTGTGGGAGGAAGTCAATCGATCTACCGGAATTGATTTCCCGCATGAAGATACCGAGGGCATTTACATCTTCAGAGGTGACACCCTTTAAATTAGCAAACCAGTTCGTCAGATCGTGGTGGTAGATCGAGTTGAAATAAGAAGCTATGTCGAAGCTGAGTGAATGCTCAAAATCGGCGCGCTCGATATTGATAGCTTTGGTGTAGTCACCGAAAGCCTTATGCACTGCGATGGGAGCCCCCTCCAGAAACCGGTATCCGAAAGAAACGCGATCAGGTTTTCTGCGGCTATCGAAAGCACGACGATTGCGATACACCAGATCATAGATGAAGAAAGTGCAAACAGGATCAAGAACCATCGTTCGTCTGAGATGGTGATTCGGTTTTGCCGCGTGCGCTCGTTCTTGCCCTAGAAAGTTATAAGGCGCATCGTTCGGTAGGTCTGATAGCGCTCGCTTGACATATTCTGCCAGTGCATCTCCAGCATTTTCCATCATCAACTTATTAGTTTTCAGAGGAAAAAGCCCAGACATGAAATCCAGTTCGAAGAACTCGCGGGTGTTCACAGTCGCTCCAAATGATGATTAGTAAAGATTCCCCATAGCGCTAAGCAAACTTGCCAGCTAATGATCAGCATGTCTAGGTTTCGCTCGTACGTCAGAAGAATCTATCCAGCAGGACACGCTTAACCAGTCTAGCCAGGGAAAGCCGATGTGTCAGCTCACCCCAGAGTCAGTTTAGCGTTTCAGAATATTCTCATCCTGCCGCTTAGTAAGGCCAGAGCGCTCCAAGTATCTTCGAAGTAATGGTGGCAATCTATATGTATTGTAGTTTTGAAGCCATGCTTCTACATTCTCGACTTGACTAGGCAAATCTTTGCGTAACTTAAGCGCGATGCTTCGATTTACTCCCAATGACATAAGCTCCAGAACTTTCGGATCGTAGCTTCCAAGCTCAATCATTGATGGAAGACTGAGGGCATACGCGTGCTGTTCATGATCTGGCTCTGGTATGCAGGCCTTCGTGATGTCAGACCAAAGCGAAAAGTATTTGACGAGCTTGAATGTAATATTGCTACTTATATTCTGAGTGACATGGCTGGCTGCCTTGTCGACGGTTCTCTTCTTTGATCCGCTATCGGAATCATCTTCTTGGTCAAAGTTATCCAACTCCTCAGCAAGTCGGACAAGATATTTATCGATAAAGTATCGATGCGGCTTACCTGCCATCCATTGGAAGGCATCATAAATTAGTGAACCAATGCCGACATATGGACCATATTTTGAGTTTACTTCGTCTTCAATATGAAAAATTCTGTCCAGCCTTCGAGCAACGTCATCAAACTGTTGATAAAAATTTTGATCCTCAAAAGCAACATCCTGGGGCGGGTTTAAGATTCGTCGAGAGTTCGGAAAATTGGTAGGTATCCAAGCATATGGATCGGCTTGAATTTCCATGTACAATTGATTTTGAAGGAATGGATCAACGTAAGGATTTTGGCGAAGCAACTCTAAAGGTATAGAAAGTTGGCTCCTTATCTCGGTGAGTTTATTTTCGAGAAGCTCGCGCTGGTCAACATTTATATTAGAAGTTTCCAGCAAGCGGTTGAAATGCTTTTCATCCGAGACGAACAAGTGCCTCAGATAGCAAATGGTCGTGTATAGTTTATCTCCTGCAGGAGTCTCGATTATTTCATCCCGTGTCGCTGTGGCGAGTTGAATCAATGTATCCGCATGCTCATCAAGAATTGATGTAGTATTGGGCTTTATTTTAGTTTTTTCATCATTGGTGAGTCGATCTTCGCCCCACTCCTCATCCTTAATTTCAAGACAGTAAACTTCCCCGTAGAGGTTTGTACTAACTCTTCCAGCTCGCCCGATTAGATTTTTAAACTCAAATGGAGTTAGTTGTGTATTGTCATTCTTCGGATTAATGATTATAAGTTTATCTGCCGGAAGATTCACACCCTGCAGCAGGGTAGATGTGCATACCAGGCTTGTTATTGCCTCTTTGGAGTAAAGTTCTTCAATCTCGATTCTGGCGATGTCTGGCAAGCCTGCATGATGGAACGCCACACCATTTCTTAGGGTTCTGATCAGAGAGTAATCAGGGTGAATTTCATCGGCCAGAAAATCGATGAGTTCCTCAATCGCCTCTGTATGTTCACTGCTCGCTTTGGCTGAGCGTGGCAGCTCTAGTGCCCAGTTCTCGGCACTAGACTTACGCGGCGCAAAAATAATACAACTCTCATCTTGCTTCAGATTCTCTAGGAACATCGCGATGGCTTGGCCTTTTTTATTTTTAGCTTTGGAAAAAAGCCTTTTATTCAAGATCGTTTCACCACAAATCACGTTTCCGGTCTGACTGAAAATCCGATATTCAGCAGAGTAACTCTTCGATATGAAAGTGATTGCAGCTCTAACCTGGAATACCGGAGTTGCAACAGTTGTTTCGTCTATTAGTTCTAACCCGGATAGTTCCCTGAGAGGCGTCACGATGTCTTCAATGAAGGGGCCAGCAAAGATGAACTGGCTTTGAGGAAACCTTGCAACCAGTCCATATAAACAGTTTTCGAATACCATGCCACGACCTTCCGCCTCAAGGTTGTGGATTTCATCTATAAAAATAATTTTTGGTGGTCTGATGTTTTTGTCATTGAGCAGCTTGTTGCATCGCTCCGGGGTTAACACATAAATTGTGGACTTTTGGTCTTCTTCCTGCGGGCGATAAGTGGTGTAGACATGTGCGCGATCCTTAAGGTCGGACTTGAAGTCCATGCTCACTTGATTTATTAGCGCTTTCGTGGGTACTACGAATACTGCTGTCTCAGCATGAGCTATCAACTTGTCAACAATATACCTTCGGATTATGAAGGATTTTCCCGCTGATGTAGGCGCTGAAATTGCAACGTTTGATCCAGCCTTAATGGCAGCCCAGAGCCTGGCTTGATAGTCCGTAAACACGAACTCGCCCCCACTCTCAAGCTTATGGGTCAAGCGCCCCCTAGTTGACCCAAGCTCGAGCTCGAGTAGCGAGCCAAAGCTACTTTGGTACTGACCATCTTTGAAAATGTTGGGAATGTGTTTGCTCGAAAGTAAATTACCAGACCTAGACTGAAGGACATAGCATGCACGTTGAAATGCTGAGTTGCTTGGCGCGTACAGATGTAGAAGCGCTCCGAAGGAGTTCGCAAGATTTTTAAGCGCCTCCGATTCGCTCAAAGCGATAATGGAGGCAAGCCAAGTTGCATTCTGAAGTTTTTCCGCAGAAATAGAAAATTGTTCAGTCGGTCCAGCCTGCTTGCTCAGAAATAAGTGTTTCAGAAGAGCGTCATAGATATCTACAAAGTCTTTGTCTTTCGAAGCTTCAAGAGAAAGAGTGCCTGAGTCCATAGTCACTTAGGATTCTCCCTTTTTGATGGTCTTTGCTGTCTTTTCACTAGCTGGCTCTTTGTACTCTATTCCGTGGATCTGCTTAAATAAAAGTTTTTTGAATTTTCCGACGTCACTCATTGGTATGAGGAAAAATTCGAGAAACAGTTTGCGCAAATCAGACTTAGTAGATAACTTCGATTTTATATTGGTGAGCACACCGTCCGAGTGTTCAGTAATCCACTCGGAAATTAACTTCTCCGCATGCTCTTTATTAGCAGCAACTTCTTCAATGCTATCAATTTCTTCGTCATCATAAATGAGAAGTATTGGGAATACTTTATTGCAGGCTTGATATTCAGGGGTGCCAGGACGGAACGCTTTAAGCAGCGCTTTCGCTTGGGCTAACGAAAAATTGCTAGAAATATTTGATCGTGCAATAAATAACTCGTGATCAAATGAGCTGGTGAGATGATCTTGATTGAATCGGTCAATAGATTGTAAGGAGCTATTTAAGGCGCCATTCAGGTCTTGATAAATTTTCGACTCGCCGATAAGTATTGATAAATTCCCGCCTCGCTGTCCAAAGAAAATCCCGTCGCCGCCTTTGACCTGATCATTTGAATTAGTTAGCAGGCAAAGCTTGTGACACACCATTGGGGTTTGAAATATTGCTTCGACCAAAAGATAAAGAATCAACTCTCCATATTTTCCATCTTTTACCGGATTTGTATTTCCGAAGAAGCTTGACGCCTTCGGATAAGAATTTATTTCATCTTCTCGATATCGCTCGAGTGCATTCTTATCAAATACATAATTCTCAATGCGGCTACTAACATACTCAGCAAACGCTAAGCTTTCCTGTCTATTCCCCGAAAACTTGAGAGATAGGACGTGCGCACGGACTTTAAGGTCAGTTCTCTCGGGGACTCGATGAAAGAATCGATCTACCCAATTAGTTTTAACCGTAAGGCAGTCATTCCAGGTTATACCGTCGAACAACTTTTGCATCTGAATCCCTTCTGGATGGCCGAGCAATGTCATAACGATACTACAGTAGCTGCGACTCGCGCCGCTACTGTAGCCCTGCTGGAGGTTCGTCTATCTGGTCATAAGGCCTCAGCATCTTTTCCGCCTGCTGAAAATTGAAGGTCTGTTTTAGTCGCTGCCCCGACCGTGCGTTAGCAGGCCATCCGAACACCAGATTGTGATCCGTTAGCCGTCGCTTGAGAATGTCCGCTTCTGGCCGGGTTCTGCCCGTTGTCGCCGGCAGGCCGAGCGCAGTCGTCTGCGCATCTGCTCATCGTTGATCTTTGCCTATGAAGTCGCCTAAAACCGGCACTGGCACCAGCTTTGTTAACCCGTGCGGCTAGGTGGGGATGCAAAAAAATGTGGCGTTTGTGATCTGCTTAACGCATGACCGTGGATGAACCCGGGCAGGGATACCTTAGCCCATCATGTCGGAAGCCGGGGGCATGTGTCAGAAAAGGAATCGATCTTTGTAATACACGCTTTGAAAGGCTACAGGAGTGGTTTCGCTGGAAACTGAGCCTTATGCTCACGGGCCTTTTTTCAGGAAACAACCTAAATGCAAGGAATGCAAAACGTAAAACTGGTCTCACTCTTCATTTTCCCACTGATAGCTGCCTGCACCACCCCTGGACCAACATACGCCCCTGACACACCCAAGCGGCTCCTGACTCAGCCAATAGCCATCGACAACTGCGCAGTCGGTTGCCCATCCGGCGGAAGCGATATCACGCTCAACCGGCAGGCCTACACACTAAACAACAACGGCTCCACGAAGTTCGCGAACTGGGTTGCCTACAAAATCACCAAGGAAACCTCAGCCAGTGGGCGTTCGCGAAACTGGAAAACCGACCCAGACGTTCCTGCTGACCAAACACTGAGCCCAGTCGATTACTACGGAGCCAGCGTTGCTCTGAAAATAGACAGGGGTCATCAAGCGAACCTTGCTTCGATGGGCGGTGTATCTGATTGGCAAACGCTGAACTATCTCACCAACATCACGCCTCAAAAAGCGGACTTGAACCAAGGCGCCTGGGCACGCTTGGAGGATCAAGAGCGCAGCCTTAGCAAGGCACCTGATGTTGATGCCGTCTATGTGATCACCGGCCCTCTGTACGAAAAGAACATTGGCTCGCTACCAGGCACAAGCAAAGTCCACACGATCCCAAGCGGATACTGGAAGGTCATCTTCACTGGCAGCACGCCTGAAAATGGACTGTACGCGGCATTCATCATGGAGCAGAGCACACCGCGCTCCGCCAATTTCTGCGATTTCCAGGTAACGGTGTATGAGATCGAGGAGCGCTCGGGATTGACCCTCTGGAGCGCATTGCCTCAGGACATCCAGACAGAGCTGAAAGCGAAGAAAGGGCAGTTGCCTCAGAAAATCGGCTGCATTGCGACAGCAGAGTTATCCAGCAGCTAGAGCCGCATAGAAAAACCACCTGTCATGGACAGGTGGTTTTCAGTACATCCAGTGTGATCGAAGGATCAATGAATAAATTTCATTGCTGTGATCAAGATACCTATCGTGGCTGAGAGCATGACGCCCATGCGGATGGTGAGCTTCACGTCCGTCTTGGCGATCTCAGCCGTGAGTCGATGCTCGAGATTAGTGAGATCACTCTTGGTTGCGAGAAGGGTATGCATGTCAGACTCCATTGCTTCGATTACGGCATGGGCTTTCTGCTCAGGGACGCTGATCGACATCAACGCTTGGTACAGAGCCAGTTCCATTTTCATTAAGGCCTCCAAAAAAATTAGGGCCTTGTCCCACGACGGGAAAAGGCCCGTCGTGGGTGAGAAATACTGTGTTTCCGAATCGACCGTTAAGTCGACCTAACCGCACTGCAGGAAACGAAGCGGTCATTGGGAAGGATCCTACGGATAATCTCCGTAGCGCCGTCTGAAAGATCCTTGGCGGCTGGGCATGTAGCTGACTTTGTCAGCAGAACGCGTACATAAATTGCTTCCCTGGCGGTTGGCTGTCAACCCAAAAACCGGTTACCGAGTGTTTCCTAAAGTTGGAGTTTTGCGTTTCCTCGGCATCGAATCCAGCAGCTTGAGGTACGGGTTGTTCAGCGCCAGGTCGTTCATGAGTCCTTCGTGCGACTTGAGTAGGTATCCGTACAGCCTTCGGGTTTTGCGCGCACCACTGACTTCGCAGATCCAGATGTTCAGGTCGTTGGGTTGCTTTCGATGCAGCTTCAATTCCTCGAACCGCTTTTGAATCCACTCCCAGTCCAAAAGCTTTTCTTTCTTGGCAATGCGTGCCAGATGGGGATGTTCTTGGGCATAGCGTAGGAAGACGCCTGGGGTAACCAAATAGAGGGTGTCGCTGACTGTATGCACCAGGGCGTTGGCGTCGTTCATGATAATTCGGTGAGATCGCAGCCCATTGGTCAGCCACTCCATGAAATGGGCGCCGGACAGCTCCGCGGTTTTGCTGTCCTGTGGAGACGCATCAGATGGCGAATGGTCAGCCTCTTCAAATGGAGGGGCGAAATCTTCGGGTAGTGCCGGAGGCCCACCAAAAAGGTCCATGAGTGAATCGAGTGAATTCGGTGCAGATGAATCCATCGCGATTGAGTTTGATGGTGGGGTAGGGGGCATGTGCGACTCTGCCGACGATTCCCTGACTGAAGGAGGAGCTTGATGGTGGGTAGAAGCGTCGTCGGAGAGTGTTGTGGTGCTCTCTAGCGGTATGACCGCCACCGAGCCTGTGAATACGTCTGGACGCTCTTCACGGTCCCAGATCATGGCTGGGGACAGCTTTAGGAACGTAAAACTATGGGACCAGCCTGTTTCGCTGGTGACGGTGGCTTTCCAGATGGCTTTGCCATTGGTGTTGGGGAGGGCAATGCCGTGCTCCTGGAGCACATTGAAAATGGCGATGTTTTGCTCCGGAATCCCATCGACACCTTGCGAAAGCAGATGAGCGCGTAGTTTGTCTGAGACGGTTTTACTGACCAGCCAGAGGGCTTCTTGAGTAAGCCAGCCATCTGAGGCTTGAGGCTGATTGAGCTTGAGTTCTTCGCTTAGCAAATAGCGCAGACCTTCCAACAACTTACGTTGCAGAGCATGTTTGGGGGCTGCCATGGCCTTGGTAGGGTCACCGCCGAGTGCTTGAGCAACGGAGGCCTGGTCCGCTTTTGAGATCAGGATACCGAGCTCGCCCGCATGTTCGTTTTGTCCTGCACAGTTGAACATCAAAGCTATCCATAGCTCAGGGAAGGTGCTGAGCCAATCCATTATTTCGCTGTTCAGAATCTTATGGATGAGTACTCCGGCTACGATGCCGTGGAGTCGGTATTGGCGGTTTTTTTTATAGCGCGCACGGTAGGGGGCTGAGAGTGGACCCTGCCAGGGGTGCCAGACGCGGCCGTCACCATACTCGACATGCACGTCTACAGCGATCTTGCCCAGGTCATGGCCCAGGGCCGCGTATACAAGGGCGGCAGTCCAGGCCTCAGCCTGGATGATTTGTACTTCAGGCTGAGCACCAGAGGGAAGCAGGTAAGATTGCCTTAGCTTCAACGCGTAGATAACGACTTCAAGCCCATGATCAAGCATGCCGCCGGGGTATGCGTGGTGATGACTTTCAGAGGCGGGAAGGAGCTGAACCAGTTCGGCGTAGCGGCTGATCGGGTCGAGGTAGATCTCGTTGAATTGTGGGCGGGAGACGGCGGTGTGCTGCCATATTAGCTTCAGCAGTTTTTCCCGGCGCGGTGTGGCCAAGAGAGACTTTGCTGACTGAGGACGTGTCAGTCCTGCAGGTGCCGTTGGCTCGGTTGAATCGATGTGTTTTGAAGCGGGTCGTGACTTGCGATGAAACAGCGAGAACATGATTGATCCTTTCGACTGGGTTTGCAGGAAGGCCTTTTCTGCTTTTCGGGTAGGGCCTTTCCCCTTCTGCTCCATTCCCTTGGTTTGCCCCCCTTTTAGCGTTTACCTTTTAAGCTGCGGAATTTGTGGTGTTAAAGCTAGATTGAATCGGTGAGCGAACCTACCCGTTTTTTTTACGCACAGAGGGTGTATGGACATGGAGGAAAAGCGTCCCATGATGGCGATGCGTTTTGGTCAATGGAGTGGGAAGCAGTGGCGCAGATTTGTTCGCGTAGAAGTTGAGGCGACTAGCTGGCTTAAAGATAAAAAAGTACCAGCTAGTGCTGCCGCCATTTTGGTATGGGTCGTTCGACTCGGTCTTCTATTGTTGGTCATATTTTCGCTGATCTTGCTAACCGTTATTTTCGCGCTCTTACACATCTACTCGAGGTGCGGTGGCGCTTCGAAGGCTGAATCAGCAGCGGGAGTCTTCGGCGAGCAGTGTGACCATAAAAAAAGTGTTTTCTACGATCCCATTAACTATAACGACCCGGATGATCCCCGATTTGACGATTAAAAATAGCTTGAGCGCAGCTCGTGTTATTTCAGCAACTTTGTAGCTGTGGCGCTTCCCTTTGATCCGGCGTCAGCGGCCGGTCTGGTGCTGTCGCTGAGTCCCTGAAGTACGCCGCCCGCTCGCACTCCCGCCCACGCTAAACTCGCTACCCAGAAACCTGGCAGTAAGATGAACAGGGTCGCCATGACGTAGTTCAGCAGCATGTCCCCGAAGGAGTTGTTCGCGCCGAGGAGCACGTTGAAATTGCTGTGGGGTGAGTTCCAGCCGTAGAGGGCGTCGAGGATGGTGCTGTCGAGCCAGCGTGCGAGCTGGAACCAGAAGTCGACGAAGAACAGGGCGAATTGCACGCAGCTGATGGTGACCAGTGCTTTGAGCTCGTAGGTGCCGATGACCAGGATCAGGGGGATGCTGATGGTCAGCGCCATCTTCAGAAAAGACAGGACCATGGGCAGGGCTTGGCGTACGACATCCATCGCGGGGAAGTACGCCGTTGCACCTACGGTCAGGCCCAGATCTGAGGCTAAGCGTGCGGTCAGGTTGGAGGCACTCATGTCGATCTGGCCTGCGTAGCTGGAATAGACCTGGCCTTGGTTCAGCGTCTGCTGACGTGGTGAAGCGACGGACCGAACAACGGCGTCCTCGGCTTGGGCCATGCTGAGGAAGCGTGCCCACTGGGTCAGTCGAAACAGTAGATTGGGATCAACCTGCCGCAGCAGCCTGCCCCGTAGTCCGTGACCGACATCTGACCACCACTGCTTGCAACTCGGATAGCCGCCACCGCCCGGAACCTGCAAAAGGCCTGCATCACGTGCGCTGTTGTAGGGCCAGCGGCTGCGAGGTGTTTTTGAGCGGTACGCGTCGTAGTAACCGTGGGTATCGAGCAAGTATTTTGAGCCAATCCAGTTGATGTCATCCATCAACGCTTCGTTCAACGTAGGCTGGTTCATGAACAGCTTGGCCCGGGCCGGGCCGTAGCAGTCTTGGCTAAAGTCAGCCACTTCCTGAGCCAGAAGAGGATCGTCGATGCGCGCTGCATCGATGTCGATGCGTATCTGTCGCAGATCTGTACCGCAGGGGATCGCAGCAGCGGCTCCGCTCGTCAACGCTTTGGACAACGAGTGCATGAAGAACCACCAAACGGGCACCTTCGCGCTTTGGTTGTTCAGCGTGGTGAACGTGTTGGACCAGCGCGTGTCCTGAGGTGTGGCCACGTTGACCTGGCACTGTGTAGAGCGTGTGTCGTCGAACTCAATGGTGTTCAAGTCCACATCAATGAACGGTACGCCCGCGAACATGATCACGACGATGGCGACCCAAACCCGATTTTCGATACGCAGCGAGGAGAGTACGCCCTTGTTGCCTTCGTCAGCACCTTCACTACGGGCCCTGAGCCACTCCTGAATGATGATCGCCAGGAAAGGCAGGGTGAAGACTCCGCTAGCGACGAGCATCTCCCATATTCCGTTGTTGACGATCCATCCGACCAGGGTCAGGTAATACTCCAGATAATCGTTCGTATAGAGCGTCATGGGCGTGTCCAAGGCCGGCTTTCGTCGGTGACGGCTAACAACTCAAGCAGTGTGAGGACACCCATGGCGGTGACCTCGGCGCACAGCAGGCGTCGATGCTGTTCGGTTGTGAGCCCGCGACGGGCCAGGCGCTGACGCATTCGGTACCACGCCACCGCAGTAGCGCCGTATAGGGTCAGCCGCCAGATCAGCAGGGCTGTTTTGTTCTTGTCCAGCCAGGAGTACCAACCGTTCAAATCGTTGGCCGCTTCCAGGGTCAGCAATCCGACGACGATGAATGCCAGGCCAAGGATGACGCCCCATAGAACCAGGTGAGCGATTACAATCCGTGTCTTTGATAGACGCATCATCGAGATTGGCCCTCCGGTACCGCCCGCTGGATCAGATCCAGGCGGTTGCGGACAGGGTCCCCCTGATAAACACCTCGAGAAGCGGCAGCGCGTTCGCTCTGACGCTGGATCAGCATCATGGGTGAGTTGCTCGCCAGGGTGCGACGCAGCTCGAGTTCGGTTTTGAGGTTGTTGATTTCCTGAGTCAGGGATTCACTTTCGGTGTTGATAGCTTGCTGAGCCAGTTGGTTGGCCGCCACGTTGGGCTCTTTGCGCCCGGTGAATAAGGTTCGTTGCAGCAGCAGAGCTTTTTCCAGGACGCTGGAGAGGGCTATTTCTGAGGCAAGACGTTTTGCCAGCAAATCTTGATCAGGTTCATCGCGCAGTGCTTCGATGACGCCGCGGGTGATGGGCAATGACTGGCTGCCCGCTGCCATGAGATGTTCGGCGGAGGTGGGCTTGCTGCCTTTGATCAAGGCATCAAGGACTTGCAGTTTGGCTTCGTACTCCTCCTGGATGAGTGGAGTGAGACCTACGCCAGGTTTGGTTTGCGTTTTGGTGCAGTTGTCGCAAGTCTGGTGTTCTTGTTCTCCCAGGACACGGGTTGCCCAGGCTTCGGCCTCCTGGGGTGACGACCAGGTCTGGCAACTTAGGCGGTTGCCGCAGCTGTTTTTGGGGATAGGGGTACGGTTGCCGGCGTCACGGCCATTGAGCAAGTTGAAACCGGCGCGAGTGACGTCAGAGACGACTTTGATGGGCGGTTGTCGTTTGCCGCCAGCCGACTGACCGCCAATCCAGGGGACACCGTTGTTGCCTCGATTGGCCTCGGCCTGCTCAACCGCCGCAACGGCGTCGTGGTTTTTGACGGTATGACTCAGCGCCATGCCTTCGGCTAATTGTCCCCAGCCGAGCTGTCCGCCGGCGATATCGGCCATTCGTTCGGCGACAGCTCGGCACGTCGACTTGGATCGGTCAAAGTCCAACCGTGCTTGGAGAATGCCGTTGGTGAGCAGGTTGTAGAGACCGGGGTCAGCACGCTGGATGATCAAGGCTGGGAGAGAGGCTACTGCGCTGGTAGCGTTCTGGATGATATTGCCCATGATGGATTTGAAGCCGCGTGTGGCACCGTTGAGTTGGTTCTGCAGCGTGGTGTCCAGGCTCATGTCGCCGCAGATCAAGTTGGTGTCCCAGCCGGCCCCCACCGAAATGCTGTCCATGGACGCCGATCCCCCCATGGACACAGCACGTCCGCCGCCAATGCTGTAGAGCACATCGTCTCCAATCGAACCGCTGTGATTGATGCCGTCTTTATTGATCTGGGTTTGAGCAGCGTATGCGTTGTGGGCCGTGAGAAGGAGGGTGGTGATGACGATTCCGGTGACGGAACGAGGTGAGACTGGAGCGCGAAAGTGGGCTGTTTTCATTCGCTTGCTCCTGCGAAATCGGTACTGCCCAGGAAGATCTGCCCCTTGCGTTCGCAGCAGCTGTAAGGTCGCCAGAGGGCCCAGGCGTAGTCACCACGTGGTGATTGAACATGCACAGCGTTGTTAGGAAAGACAACGCAGGTTGGGGATTGGCTGGGCATCAGCTCCTGCCATTTCCCGGTGCTTGCATCACTTTCTTTCAGCGGCCCGGCTGGCCAGTATGCATCCTGCTTGGAGCCCAGCAGCGGCTGGTATACGTGTGCCTGGCCTCGACGGGTGACGATGTCTCCCGCGCGTTGAGCGACAACAGCTGCGCTTTTGTAGTCGTCGACGCCATGCAAAAAACCTCCACGGGGATAGACCGCTCCCCACAGGTTTCCGGCAGCGCGACTGCCGATCTCTCTCATACCCGGCGTCACAGACTCAGGGAAGACCAGCTCCGGAATGTTGTAGCGCCAGGCAACGCTGTCCAAGGAGCTCAAGAAGTAAGGCATCAACAGCTGCCCAGCACCTGGACAGGAGTATCCCGACTGACCCGCAAACTGGCTGAAGGTGGCTCCGCCAGGATGGCCGATTACATCGGCATTCTTGAATTTGGCGAGATCATTTTCATGGCTGATACCTGCACTGCCATCGCCGCCGCCCTGGGCAGAGGCATTGGCTGAGCTCATGGCTCGTACTTCCGTCCAAGGGTTCTCGCCAGTGGTGCTGTAGCTCGACACTACTGCGTCAGGGACGTAGTGGTGAATCTTCGAAGAGGTTTTAACACTGCATCCGAGTGGGGTGCAGAAGAGCCAGTAACAAATGCCTACCACGCGATAGGCAATGCAATCTGGCGACAGGCTGGAGGCGGTGATTGTTGCAGTATTCAAAGCGTTTGCAGAGAGCGGAAGTCCGACGGCCAGAGTGGCTGCAATGAAGCGAAAGGTTGTCGAGCGGTAGTACGGCATGAGTTGATCCTGTGCAGGGTTATCTGCGCAGTGAATCAATGGTCGGAAGCCCATACCCGCGAAAAACGGATTCAGCTGCATCCCGCATAGGTGTTAACCCAGAAAAAAAGCGCCCTGAAAGGGCGCTTCGGCTAGGAGGTAGCGGAAGGATCAGGTTGCCTGATAGTTCAGAGCAAGCCAGCTTCAGCGAAAGAGTAGGGCTCTCCTTCTCCGATGACGAAATGATCCAACAGACGGACATTGAGCCTTGGCAGCAGGTCGTTTAGCACCTTGGTGATTTCTTTATCCACGTTGCTCGGGTGAGTTTCGCCAGACGGGTGATTATGGGCGACGATGATCGCTGCGCAGTTATGCTCCAGAGCGCGTTGCAGTATCCGTCTTGGATAGACGCTCACCGAGTCAATGGTGCCGTAGAACAGCGGTTCATAGGCCACCACTCGATGAGCGCTGTCTAGGAAAAGCGCAGAAAACACCTCTTGAGGTTCCCCTGCAAGTTGGAGCTTTAAATATTGGCGAACGTCGTGCGGCCTTTCGAGGTAAGGACCGCGCTTGAACATACGCTGCTCCAGAATGGAGATCGCTTTTTCGACCAGCAGGTCATCATGATTAAAGGGTTCATTCTCTTGAATGGAGGGCTGGGCCGGTGGAAAAACTATTGTCATGGGAGACTCCGTTGACGAAAAGAGGCTCCCGTCCCAAAGGGCGGAAACCCCAAGGGACTGTGTGAAATAGAAGACCGAGCTGACTCGGAAGGGAGAAAGGTGCATCCACCACCGCTTGAGCGGAGATTCGCTAAAAAGGATGCTCAGCGAACGACTTTGGTCTGCGCAGTGACGCTGCGCCGTAGCCTTAAGGACCAGAGCTACCTGGGCAGTTGCTAAGGGTGTCAGAGGTGACACGTTGTTGCCGGATCATTGTTATGAGAATGAAGGTCGCTGTCCCGATTTAAACCGTCCTGACAGCTCCCCACTTTTCATTCGTACTTCAACGTCGTCCCCCGGCTCGATCACCCATGTGGCGTGGACCAGTATTAAATGGCGGAGCGCTCATCTGGGTGTCTGGCATGCGGCCAGTTAGCTTCTTGCTTCATCCTCAAGCTTTCCTTGGCCACTGTTGAGTGGAGCGCTTCCGTCAAAAGATCCGCAAGTCGTAAAGCCACCTCCTGCTCCAATCTTCTGATTGTCCCCGTCCTAGGGGTGGCGCAACTGATAGTTTTCTCAGCGATACGGAGCGAGGAGATCACGCCCCATAGGTACCCGTCCAAGAATTGATTATCAAAGAGAACACGGCTTTCAGGCGCTTCCTGATAGTCCCAGTCCATTCTGAAATACTTCCCGTCTTTAGACACTTCGATTTTTGGCAACGATGCCTCTGAAAGAGACGCTTGTACTCGGCTCATTGACTGACCTCTTGAAGGCTTGGGGGCATGAGATTCACACAGTATGGAGAATGGTCGCCACGATGATGGTGTTAACCATCGCTATGAAAT
Source organism: Pseudomonas sp. B21-054 (assembly GCF_026016345.1). Classification (NCBI taxonomy): domain Bacteria; kingdom Pseudomonadati; phylum Pseudomonadota; class Gammaproteobacteria; order Pseudomonadales; family Pseudomonadaceae; genus Pseudomonas; species Pseudomonas sp. B21-054. The sequence continues at coordinate 4,513,333 of NZ_CP087204.1, read as the reverse complement.
TGTAACGGTTCAATTCCTCGAGCCCGGTCTATGTTTTCTGCCATTCGAATGGCGGCATCGAGTTCGCTTATTCCATGTTCTTGCATGAGCTTGAACCTCGCAGCTTTCTCTTCAGGTTCGGTCATGGCCATGGCCAGATACAGGCTAGGTGGCACGGCGCGAAAGAGCGCCTCCATCGACTTGGAGAGCACGACGCCTTCGCAGTATTTTCCAGCCTCTTTGCGGGCTGACATCATCATCGTTTTTTGGGCAGGGCTGAGCTCGCGGAAACGCGCGATCTTCTCGACTTCGTCAGGTGGCATGCTCAGGCAAATCCACCACTCGATCATGTTAAGCATTGGCTCTGCGGCTTTGGGTAAGTCGTCAAGATTTTGTGTGGCCAGCCAGAACCAGGCACCGAGTTTTCGCCACATCTTGGTGATCTTTACGACGTAGGGTGACAGCAGGGGATTCTTGGTGATGATGTGTCCTTCGTCCGTGACGTTGATAATGGGCCGACCCTGGAATTGGTCACGTTCAGCGATGTTGTTCACTGTGTTGAGCAACGAAAGGTAAGCAATGGAGAGTTGAGCGTTGTAACCCTCACGAGCAAAGGTGGCCAGGTCGACAATGGTAATGTCCGCCTCCGGCCAAGGAGTGCCGGGGCGGTTGAATAATTCGCCATCCAGCCCCTGACAGAACAGATCCATGGCCTCAGCCATCTCGAGTAATCGCGTCCGCCGCGACTCAGGCAAGCCATTGTCTCGGCCACGATTACGCAATGCGTCGCGCACGTCCTGAGTTAGCACGGATCGATGCTCATCGGTGCAGCGTTGTGCCGCGTCGAGAATGCTTTGACGAATCAGACTACGGTCTGCCCGGGTCAGACGAGCCTCTTCTTTGTCTTCGCCCCCAGTGATCATCAGACGCGCCGTGATCTCCAACTCTCCAAGGACGTCTCGCTGCTCATCACCCTCCTGAGGAGCGACCGTCGCCTCTAGCCGCTCAGCATCCAATGTCTCGATTTCCTCAGGCGTTTCAATCAAGCGACGAGCATCTGCAAACGGCGCCAGGCTTACGCCGGCCCCGGGCGAGAGCTTTACATGGTGCACCGTCAGGCCCAGGCGCTTGGCGAACTCAGCAAACAGCCCAAAGGAGTTGCCGGCCTCTACGATGAACAACCGTGGTCGATAAATGGCAGTGATCTGGTTGAGAATATTGTTGAGCGTCGCTGACTTGCCGGAACCGGTAGGCCCAAACAAAAACAGATGGGCATTCATTTGCCGATCGAGGCGGTTCAGCGGATCGAAGGAGAGGGTACCGCCGCCGCGATTGAAGAATGTGATGCCTGGGTGCCCCGTCCCTTGGCTGCGGCCCCACACCGGGGCCAGGTTCGCCGCGTGCTGTGCGAACATCAGTTGGCTGTACCACTGCCGTTTGTCCTTAGCCGGGTCGAAGACACACGGCAGCCAACGTAGGTAGCTATTGAGGGGGGCTACTTCGTCGTCCTCTCGTACTGGCTGCAATCCGGCATTGAGCATCACATTGGCCAACTGCAAGCCGCGGGCATCCAGTTCCGCAATGTCTTTGCCATGTAGGAAAAACGCAAGGGATCCGCGATACAGTTTGTGAGCGCTTCCGATAATTGATCGAGCCTGCTGGACATCTTGGCGGGTTTGCTCCGAGGCCAGGGTGTCACCCACGGATTTCTTGCTGAGGTGGTTGAGGTGAGCTTCCAGTACATCCTGAGGTGTGGCCACCAAGGTCAGACACATCATGGTGTCTTCTGGCATCTGGTCGAAGTAACTGTTGATGGCATCACCCTTGCGCGTCTCACCCGTCAAATGGCCTGTGTGGGGCACTGAGCGCATACGGTCCATCAACATGACCCGATGCGGCATGCTGTTGAAGGACCATGTGCCGTGGGCTGCATCAGAGTGAGGTTGGCTGAAGAACAGACGTTGAGAGAAGTCTGTGCCGCTGGCCAATTCGACTTCCCCGGGATTTGTTTCCTCGGGGTAGGCTGTCAACTGATAGAACAGCTCCCGGTCACTTGTAGCATCCCCCAGTAGTGTGGGATTGGGGTTGAACCAGCGCAGTAGCCAGTCGTAAATATCCTTTGCCTCAAGGCGTTGCGTCTTGAGCCCAGCACTGCTCAAACCGGCCGTCAGCCTATCGCAAACATTGCTCAGGGCTTGTTCTGCCGATTGCCCCTTTCTGGATGTTGCGACAGAGGCCCGTCGGTAAACAACCATTCGTACCCGCCGATTCTTTCCCTTCCAGGGCAGACGAGTGAGCGTGGTGTCCTCAAAGAGTCCCCCAGGCTTGGCAATCGCCTTGAGATGGTGGGCAAAGAACCGTAAATAGAAATCACTGAAGGCGCTGTCTCGTGCCCGTGGTCGAAGGTACTGACCCAGCGTATTCAGGTAAGCGTCCCAGTTGGTTTCGTCCTGGGCATAGAGCTGCACCACCCATGGGTTGCTGTCCAGTTCGTCGAAGCTGTCCTGCAACACGTTTTCGAGCGTATCCCTGGCCTGCAACAGCCAGGCGGTTTCCCGGCCTTCGGTACCCAGTGGCATCAGCTCGAAAAAGGCCGCAACTGAAACGCCATCCTCCAGCAGCATGCACTTGGATTGGGGCAGGAATTCAACCCATGGCAGCCGCTCCACAAAGGACGGCGCCACGTCGTAAAAGGTGGTGTCGTCTGCTTCAGTTACGGGTTTGTTGTGCCAGCCACCGGGCCCCGCAATACCTCGCTCAGCGAGTTTCGCAATGTGCCGGCTCCAGGCATCCTGTTCCGTAGGCTCCGACGTTGACTCATGACATGTGTCCTGAGAAAAAAACCAGGCCATCAGTAGTCCTCCAGGCGTTCACCAGGCAGGGCGTATTGCACACGTTGGTGCAGTGGAAAAACGGTGCTGTACCCAGGCACCGGTACGGCTTCTGTGCCAGCCCGGTGAGGGAAGACGTACATCACGAGGTCCGGATTGGGTAGCCGATGGAACTGACGCTGGATTTCGTTTTGTGCGGTCCGTGTATAGGGAGCCGAAAAGGAGGACACCAAAGGTTCTGTCAGCGGACGTCTCAAGGCTTGCCGCGCCTCAAGCAATCGTTGACCCGATTGCTCGTTACTCGAGCCGGTTGTTTGTCGATTCCAGACCTCCAACATGGTGCTGCCGTCATGGCTGAGCAGGTCTTGAGTATTGGTTGCGCATCCAGTCAGCGCGATGACGGCCAGCGCAGCCGCCATTGCTTCAATCCAGGTCCGTGGTGTCATGGCGACCTCCGAGGGTGTGATCGACTTTGCGTCCTTGAGGTTCGTAGTCGAGAGTCAGTGGTTGTTCGATATGAACGGCGATCTGTGCGCCAGGCTCCACGTACACGGCGGCGAAGGCTTGTCCATAGAGTTTGTTGACCCATTGCGAGATGTCCTGCACACCGCTGGCCAGTAATCGATTCATGGCTTCACCGCTGGAGATCCCTACGGTCCCCATTGCACCGCCGCCATTGCCGGCATAGAGGGTCGTGCTGTCTGACTTGATCAAAGAGGCTGCGCCAACCCCGGCGGCCGTGATCAGGGCCTGTGAGCCCAAATACTGCTGAGCGTTGCTTCGCCGTTTGCCCGATACACACGGAATGCCATGTTGATCACTGATCCAGCCGAGACCTTCTTGCCGATGATTTGAGTCGCTCCTGGACTGTCCAGCAGACTCCTCACGACTATCACCCGGTAGGGTTCGGATGGTGCCGTCCTGGAAAACGAAGGTGATGGAGCGGATCTGACCTCTGACGCAAGACAGTGTCCAATCACCCGACGCAGTACCACTGACGACAGCACCTGCGATCTCAGGGAGATCAATGCCATTGGCCGTCAGGTTGTCGGCCCCGATCAGTACCTTGAACGGGTAGGGGTCATTAACGGTGCCGTCGATGGGGACTCTTCCAATGAGCGCTGTCATTGCAACGGAACCCATCAGCGTGGCATTGGATGGAACGGTATAGGTGGGCTTCACCTGCCGGCTACCAAGGTTTCCGATAGCTCGTTTGGCGAAATTGTTAGTTACATCGCCCAGAGGATTCTGCGCTGGACCGAAACGTGTCGGGAAACTGAAACTCGGTTCGTTGGAGGTGTTTGCAGATTCTTTTGGTATTGCATCATCGGGCTCAATCCAGCGGGTACCGTTCTTGAATGCCGTGCCGTCGCCATCCTGCAAGCCTAGCCCCAGCGGCAGGTCCGACGGATCATCCGGCTGCTGCAAGGTGCTCAGCTGCCGTTGAAGATCTTGTAGAAGCCATTGAGTCTCAGCGTTACCGTCATTGGTAGTGCTTTTTTCCTCCTGGATTCGTTGTCGTTCATTCTCCAGCGCGAGTTGAATGCGTTGCTCGATGACATCTGCGAGTTGGCCCAACGATTCGGGTGCACCCGTGCGAAGCTCGTTTTCGCTTATGGTTCTTTTCAACTCCGCCCGAAGCTGCCTGACCTGAGCAACCAGTGTGGCCACCGTATCGCTTGGCGTGTCGCCCTCCAGCCCCAGTGCCTTCATTTCTTCGGCGGTGAGCTGGCTTTCCAACTCTGGCGGTTCGGCTGGGGAGGGCTTATTGGAGAACACTTTCACAAGGATCAGCACCACAAGTAGCACCATCGGAACCATTAACCATTTGAGCAGCCCGTTACTTTTCATTTGGTCTCTCCTTCGGCGATGCTCCAAGCGCTTGAGGCAGGTTAAGGGCGGCATCGATCGGGCTGATCGTGGGAATCAACGCAGCCGCAATGCCTTGTCCACGAGTGGTGAGGTACAGCACCGTGGTGTCTGAGGGAGTGCCCCTGGGGCCAAGGAACTGATGTTGGAAGGTGGCCGTCGTGAAATCTCCCAACAGATATCGAGGATCCAGATCAACATGAGCTTGGGTTTGATTGCTGAGCCGAATGGCCGTAACCCAGTAATCATCCAACCGCCACGCAGCGAGCGCTTTGGCACTGATTGATAGGCTAGGCATTAATAGGTCGAGCGAAAGATCTGCCGGCAGGTTAACGGGTCTGACGCCGGTTAAAGGTTCTACAGTTCTAAGCGGTGCGTACAGGTTTTGGGCTGCATACCGGGTCAGCACGACTGGTACCGGTGTTTGTTGTACAGGTTCATGGACAGAGGCAGTCGTCTCGGAATGGCCATCTTTCGTGTGTGCTGGGTTTATGGGGGATTCGACGATCTTTATCGCTTCCAACGGCGGCTGACCCGCTTGAGCTACCTCAGCAGTGATATCCAGGAGAATCAGCTCTCCCGTTGCCGCGTCTTGTAGTTGCAAACGTGTCGGCTCGATCGGTTCATTGGCCCGCAGGTACACGGTTCCTCCGGCACTTTGGACTCGTAAGCGATCTCCCAGCCCTGCCGGCATACCGACCCGTACGTTACGTTCAACAAACAGCACGCGCTCTTCGCCAACAGCCAGCGGGACTGTCAAAGGCAGCCGCTCCCAGCGCATTAGCTCGACTGCTTGGCATTTGAAGAGGGGAAGAATCAGCGTTAGCCCTAGCACAACGGACGTTGCGAATGGATTCATGGCGCATCTCCCAACGGACGGTCCAGGGATCGTGTAGCAGGTGTTGAGGACGTGGGCAGTGTTATGCGTTGAGGCGTGCCTTCGTAGCAGTCCAGGGCCAGTCCGAAGGGGTTGAGCTCCGGGTCGATGTCCAGGCGTACGACCTTGATGGGATAGCGAACGAGTGCACGCTTAACCTGCTCGGCGCCGTGGTACTCATCGGCATTGATGTCCAAGGTGACCAGCCAATCATTGTGTGAAATTACTTTGACTCGGGTTTCCGGGTCGTCCCCGTAACCGCGTCCAGGAATCTCATACACCCCGCGCATACGCTTTCTGAGCTCACCTAATCGACGGCGTTGGTCATAGTCCTGTTGAAAGAACGATCGGCACGCCGGAGTCAGATAGGCCGCCAGTGATTGCAGGTTACGGCTGTAGTCTTCTTCACCGTCGTTGGGCCAGCGGTTGAGCTGCTGGAAGATGTAGAAGGTGAATGCGTAGACAGATTCGGGAGGGATCTCCCACCACTTACGAGTGCTGCCAGAGCGCAGGTCCGGGGGGACATGGATGGTTAAATCTCGTGGGGCATTCCACCATCCGGCACCTAACCCGACGACAACGAGAAATAACCCACCAGTGCAGAGCCTCAGCGTCCTGACATGAGATTGCAGGTGCAGGACCTCATTTTTAAACCGGCTCATGCGTCACCTCGACGCGTTACCCAGAAGCCGGAGTAGGTAATGAGTCCATGAATACCCAATTGGCGGCTCACGTGAGGGTATTTTGTGGCGAGCCTCCATTGGAGATGTCGATAGAGCCAAGTCTCCGGTCGACCGCGCTTCTGTCGACGTAACAACCCTCCGCCGAAGAAGAGTCCGGCTGCAATCGACAGTACGATCATGGTGGGGACCATGGCGATGCTGCTGGTGAGGCAGACTAGCGGTACGCCCAGAATCAGGCCAATTGCCGCTGATAATCCAGTGCAAATCCAGAGTTCATCTGCCGTCAATCCTCGAACGACAACAGGTTGTCGATTCAAGCGGTGGGGCAGGAAGGTGATGGTGGCCTTAGGCGCACTCTGTAGAGACTCCATGGTGCGTCGTCCTCACAAAATTCCGGTGGCTTTGGTCAGCAGCCAAATGCCGACCACCAGCATGACTGCACCCACCGCGATGCTCAGGCCGAACTGACCCCAGGTCGACCGTCCTGTATGAATTTCGGAGTAGCGGGTGTAAGCGTGATAGCAGACACCGATGAACATGGAAGCAACCACTAGCAGCGCCACGAGCATCACGATGTCGTAGCCATAGTTTTGCATCGTATCCATGATGCCTTTGCCCGCACCGCGGGATGGGTCCTCCATCGTTGGTAACTTGCCTTTGGCCAAAGCCAAGGAGGGCAGTGCGCTGGTCCAAAGGGCTGGTACGACAGTGAATCTTTTGGAGCACGAGAGATAAAAGTTCATGGAAGATTCCATTGGCTTACGAAAGGAGGAGGTAGGTCAGGGCCAGGTACATCGCCATGAAACGGATCACCACGCCGAGGAACTGGCGTTGGTTCAACCGTTGCTCAGCCCAGCCGGAATAGGCGGTTCGTATAGCCCAGGTGCCCCAGAGCAACAGCACCGCAAACACGGTTGAAGTCAGAACCAGGGCGATGATTGAAGGTGAGAAGCCACCGTTTGCTTGAAAAGCAGCGATCTGGGCGGTGCTCATTGATGAGGCACCGTTTCATCGAAATAGCTGCCGTACAACGCCCCGGCGTCGCGAGGGGAGGCTCGCTTGGGAGACAGGTAGTTTTTGACTCCCGTACTGACACGATGGATATCCATGCGTAAACGGACATAGTCAAAGTGATAGCGAGCCGTCTCGGGGGCTTTGATGAAATCATCGGCAGCGACGAGCCGCTCGATAGCCTTCAGCTCGCGAAGGACGGTGGCTAGGCGGGTATGTTCATCAACGATCTGATTGGCTGTTGCAGTGGCTGCTCCTAGGAGTGCGAAGAGCAGGCCAGTAGCTTTTGTGAGTGTTGGAGGTGAGGGAGTGATCATGGTTGAGCTCGTTCAGTCAGACGGCTCGATAGTGCTAGGGGGGACGTACTGATGCTGCGATCAATACGTCTTGGGAGAAGCCCCTATTGATCAGCGATATATCACTAGCAGCGGTCAGAGATATTTCTTGAATCTACTGGCTGCTAGGGAAAGAGTGATTGCCAGAAGAATCGCACCAGGTAACAGAATCCAGGCAGCATTCAAGCTCACCGGCAGCGCCAGGTAAATGACCCAGGGCCATGTCAGCAACGGCATCACACAGGCCTTGGCTCGATGGTAGACGTAGCCTGACTCACGACCTGCACCGAAGCGACGGATGTCACGTTGTACGAGCCCATCCACCAAGCCGATGAAGGCCGCCATAAACAACAGCGGCACTGAGAGAAACAGCACCATCAGCCGAACGACGAACACCAGGACGCAAAATGCCGCAGCGATCAGGTTGTTTTCCAGGTGCATATACAGCAGCGCAATGTAGTAATGAGGCTGGTGAGTCGCTTCAGCGTGGGCTCGGGCCGCACCCTCCGATGTTTCTTTCAGGGACCTGATGATTCCGGTCTTGATCAGCACACCTTCATACACCAGCTGGACAATTGCATTGGCGCTGCGACCTGGTTCTTGCACCAATGCGCTGCGTTTGAAGTTACTGGACAACTGGGTCAGCTCATGTTCAAACATCTGTCTTGAATGCCGCCAGCCATCTTCAGGCCAGAAGGCATACATACCGATGCACTCGATTACGATGTTCAGCAGCAGCGATCCAAACAACACAGCGACAAACCGGAAGGGCAGCGTAATCAAACCGAACACAAATCCCTGTTGCTGCCGCTGCTGACGTTGCGCTGTCGATGACGGTTCGCTCATTCTTCGGTCTGCTCAGACGGTGCAGATTCTTCGAGTAAATCCGTTGGCAGTGGGGCATCTTGATAAAGCTCGGCTGCCAAATTCAACCAATCATCCGCCGCGACGTAACGTTTACGCATGTAGCTGGCCATCATTTGGAGGTCCCTGGGCATCACTTCATCGGGATCTGGTGCCGGGAGTGGCATGCGAATCTTCCAAAGCTGACCGCCTTCAATCAATCCGAAGGCCTGCCCTTTGGGCAGGGCGACCACATGGGCAGGCTCAATCATGGGTACTGAGGTCGCGGTGACTCGATCCTGGGTATTTGAAGTGAAGGCAGTGTTGCCATGCGGGTCTGAGCTGTCGGTAGCAGCGCTCATCACCGACGCCGTATACACCTCCACCTTGGGCAACTGGTTGGTGAGTAACTCGGCTGTGGCCGTTTCACGAACGCGCAACATGAACAGATTATTGAAGTTGCCGATGACCTGGCCCGCCTTGGCCCGGTTTCCGATTCGTGCCTCGATATCACTGAGCGTCTGGGTGTAGGCCGTGACCTGAATCCCGGCACCACCACCTTTGTTAATCATCGGGATGAATTCGTCTCCCATCAGCTCGTTGAATTCATCGGCATGAAGGTTGATGGGGATTTTCTTATCTGGCACTGCTTTATCCAACCCAAAGTCCACCCCGAACTTGTAGATGTGACCGGCCACAGACACCAGGTCCGAAAACATGGAGTTGCCCACGGCAGAGGCCACCTCGGCATCCGAAAGTGCATCGAGGCCAACGTAAACGACAGCACGTTTGCGCATGACTTCCATCCAGTCAAAGATCGGTCGCGAGTCATTCAGATTGGTGTAGTCGGGAGCCAATAGATGGGCGATCTCACCCGTGGTGAGTTTTTCCAGCAGAGGCAGTAGGGAGGCGACGATCTTGTCGAAATAGGTCCGGTCATAGCGCACGGCTGAACGCAGTCCGTCGAGCACAGGATCATACAGGCGTGCCTGCGCCAGGTATTGCTCAATCGCCACGACCCGTTTCTCACGACCCATCATGTGCCGCGGAGTGTTTTTTTCATTGATTCTGGCTTCCAGTTGCACGATGACGTCCCAAGCCTTGGGAGCTTTTTCGGCAAAGAAGTGAGCCGCATATTCGATGAATAGCGCGTCGATGTTGATCACGTGCCGCTGGATCAGCAAATAATCCGGACGTTGGCCCAGTTCAACCAGGGCACGAGCGATGATGTTGACGAAGCGCCAGGCAAACTCCCTGAAAGCAGCAGAGTTACCTTCACCGGATAGTTGCCCGGCAATTCGGGATGCCACCTCAGTGATACGCCCGAAACGGCCGATGGCGTTGTATCGGGCTGAGATTGTGGGTTGTCCTAGGTGAAAGACATAGAATTCGTCATCGCGACCTGCACGTTGGGTCTCAACGTACATGCGCTTGAGCAGCTCGGCATCACCCTTTGGATCAAAAACGATGCAGACCTCGCCGCGACGAATGTCCTGGCTGATGAATAGCTCGGCAAGTCGAGTTTTTCCAACTCGAGTTGTGCCTAGCACCAGCGTGTGACCGACCCTCTCACCCAAGGGGAGGGTGACATCCAACTCTTGAAGCTCTACAGCATGGAGCCGTGGCATACCCCCCACTGGCGGTAATGGTCTCATCGGGTTCAGCGGATGGTCCCAGCCAGTGAGACGGGGGAGCTGGCTCAACGGGTGAGAGGAAAATTCAAGTCTTGCTTCCAGCCGGCGTGCCCACTTGTGCAGAATCGAGGGTTCTACATAACGTCGGAATTCCGGTCGGTAAGTCTGCATCAGTCGGTGGGTATGGCGTTGATCCCAACGAAATCCTTTTCCCACAAACAGGCACTGATGACTGATTGGGATTTCACGGCTGGTCATCATATAGCGTGGCAATCGCCTCATCTGCCTGCGATAGCGCAAAACGGTGCATGCCTGGTTTAGGCGAATGACGCCTAGAACCGCGAAGGCGCAGGCCGCGGCTGCACCGATACCAGGCGCCAAGGCCAATGACCACGGTGCCGAGATACATAGAATCGCCCCGGAGCTGCATGCAGCGACGCTGTACAACTCCACCGCCGGTCGTAGCAGCGTTTCAATGCCATGGTTGTGCGTCATGGCTACTGCTCGATACTGCTAGCCGTGACTAAAACGGGGTAGTGCTGAAGTTGCAGTCGTTGGGCCAGATCATCAGCGGATACGGGGGACAAGGTAAGACCTGGCGCTAATTGACGAAGGTGGGTGAGTGACGCGTTGGACTCCACATTAACGACCAACCCAGCGGCTTTGAGCCTGGTCAGTTGGGGCAGTCGCTGCCTGAGCCAAGATCGTGAAAGCGCGTCGTCTCCGATCAGGAAGAACGCCGGCAAACCAGAGGCGTTCAGGAGCCTGCGTTTAACGGTTCCGGGGGACAAGGCTTTGGAGCGAACCGGCAGTAAGTCGTCTTCGCGAAAGCGGTCCTCTGCGTACTGAGGCATCGCTCTGTCCGCCATGCATGGAGTGCAATCGAGTGCTAAAAGAATGCATATCCACACAACAGCATTTCTCATGGTTGCAGTCTCCTCTTTGAAGCCAATTGGTCCAGGTGTTTGCGGATGCGATGTCGGTAGCGTGCAGCCAACGGTCCGCCTGCCGGACGGTGATAACGGCCAGCAGCCAGGAGCCAATCTTCGCCCTGGCGGTGATGGTTACGTAGGATGGTGGCGGCAACCTCCACATTTCGATGAGGTCGCAGCAACTCACAAGGGTGCCGATAAAAATGGCGTTGGTGACCCAGGTTGATCTGGGTCAGTCCGGCGTCTATTTGTAAGGTAGGGTGTTGCTTGAGGGCTCTTTGAAGCGTGTCGCAGGCATCAGATTCTCTGTAAAAGTAACGGGAGCCCCCTGTAACGTTGAGCGTCCAGGGCCATGGCAGTCGTTGGCCACGCAGAATGATGCCGCTTTCCTGTAATGCCACTGCAAACAACAGCTCCGCAGGCACTCCCATTCGCTGCGCAGCTAAACCGTAGGCTGGGGGAGGCTCCAGAACGGGCACGGCCCCTTCGGCAAAACCCATCTCAAAAAGAGTGGCGAAGCTCAGGAGGCGCAGCAATGAACTGCAAGTATTCACTGTCGCAACCATCTGCCGTTGACCTCCTGCATCACAGCCGGCAGTTCCCCGGCATCACCGATCGATATCCAGCGTCCTTTGTCATGGTTGATTGAAATGGTTCCGTCTCGAACCTTGATGGGTCTGATCCCGACTTTTTGGGCCCACTGACGAATGCCGTTGTCGTCATGTTGGCTATCAACGATGTAAAGATCGAACGCTGTTCCAGAGACTTGGAGTTGCCTGACCCGATGCTCGCATTCAGTACAGTCAAGGCGCACGAAGACAGATTTTCTTCCGGCGGTCTTGGTCAATAGTGGACTGTGCAACGGAGGAGGATTGATCAATACCATCCCCGGAAATCGGTTTTTCCATGCTTGGTCATAGGCACGTTGATAGGAGAGCAACTTCTCGACACGTACAGCTTCAGCCTCAACCTGAAGCTGGGCATAGCGCCGCCGTTCCGCATCAGTTCGGGCCTCGATCCCCAGAGCGCTCAATGGGTCCAGGTGAGGGGAGTACGTACCCAGTGGGCCGTGCATCAGTGCAGTGAAACGGTCGTATTCTTCTTGCTCCAAACCCCATTGTTGAGCCAACAAAGCGCTTTCAAGAGAGGCTGTCGTATCGTTTTGTGGCTTGGACTTGAGCCCCGCGAGGGTACTCGGAGTGAAGTGTTGTGCCTGAACCCCACAACATAGCGACAGGGCCAGCAAGGGCAGTAAATGCAAGCGGAACATAGCCACCCCTATCGAATGTTCAGTCGGTGTGTGATGCCGTTGGCAGAAAACACCGCCGTCTGCTCGTCGAGGCGATCAAGCTTCCAGCCGAGATAGGTATCGCCGATCCTCAAAAGTTGGCTTTGATCCAGCGCTTGAACACCTACTGGTGCGACAGACAGAAACTGCACTGCGCCTCGTAGCTCCAGACCCAAGATCTGGAAGCTAGGCTCTGCGCCTTTCTTCGGTTTTTGAATAGAGGGCTTGGCTTGTTTGGGAGTGGGAGTTTGAGTGATTGATTTCTGGCTGGATTCGAGCCGCTCCAATCGTTGCAGCAATGGTCGCAGATCCTGCTGCGCTGTATGTGTTGCTGAGGAGTTCTCCAAGTTTGCCAGGCGCTTGTTCAGATCAACCTGCAGAGCCTCCAGGTCGTTACGATTCGGTACGTATCTCGCCGTCTGTTGCACTTGGAGGACAGATTGCTCTAGCCCTAACACCGTACTTTCAAGATGCTCCAGGCGATTAACGTCAGGGTAACCGCTCAGACCCTGGGCCAGCTTCGACAACGACACCTGATGAGAAGCGAGCACGCAGCTCATCAGCGTCAATACAAGCGGAGGCGTCCAGCGTTTAAGGCGACTTTGCAAGCGAGGTCCAGGAAGGGTGGCGTATATCATTGTGTGACCTCCAGATTGACTGCCGCTTGTGCTGTAGGGCTAGGCTTGGCAGTCCCGACAACAGGACTGAAGCAGACCAGACGAAGATGATCATCGGTTTGCAGCGCCCAGGCTGGCCCCGCCAGCGTCTGTAACGCGTCGCGAAGTTGAACAGGGCCGAGCTTCAGGTGAGGTGCAGGGAGGGGTAGGGCAAACAGTGCCGCGTTTTCTGGTGTGCGATCACAAAGTCGATACCCCGAGCGCAAAAGGACATAGCGCAGCGCATCAGCAACTGAGATGGACCAATTGCCGGGAAGATCGATATCGATCACTTGAAGCAGAAGGTTTTGTTGTGCGACGTGCGGCGCCAGTTCGACCAGGGTGTATCGACCATATCGTTGAACGGGGATGGAGTGGTCGGAAGAGGGCTGGGGCACACTCGGTACCGCCTGTTCTACGGAAGTTCGTTCTGTAGAGAGGCACGCAGTCAGGGTTAGGTGACTGAACAGCATGAAGGGCAGCAGACGTATCTGTATCGCGGGCATACGAGGAGTTCCTGAATGGGATATGCGAACGATCTCAAGCAGGTGCCTCAGTAGCAGCCATCAATAGGTAATGACCCGTTACCTGTTTCAATGCCATCAAAGAAAACGGCCTCCGAGGAGGCCGTTGCGAGGATTAACTGAAGTGCTAGAGAGGTCTGGCCGCAGGCCTCAATATTCCTCAGGCAGAAGAATGGTGGTCACGGTACGATCAGCTTCGGTGATAACCCACAATCTCAAGCCAGGTTCAACATCGTAGGCAGACATCAGACGATAGCCCGATTGCAGCGCATCTTCATTGAGCTGACGATCTTCATCACAGATATCGCCCCAGTCGCCCAAGATGTGGCGGCCGAAGTAGTGGAACGGATCTAATCGTTTCGTCCTCATCAGTGCATCAACGCCAGGGGTCATAACCAAAGCGCCGTGCTCGGACCAGGGTTTGGCCGAATCTCCAAATTTGATAACAATCATGGTCTGCTTCCTATTCAAAAAGTGGGGCCATGACACCCCCCTCGGGCGTCATGGCTTACGAGGGAGGGGGGAGCTTCAAACGTCGACGTTGAATGAAGACGTTGAGGAAAAACCAAGACCCGTAGCCGGATCTGAGATCAGAATGCAAAGTCCTCTTCGAGTGATGGAGGAGTTGCATTCACTGGTTGAGTTGTCGCTTCGGATTTCAGGCTGTCTTGATTCGAAGGTTCGCGCTTATGCACCAAAACACCGTCGATCTTGATCCAGTTCAACAAGAGCAATCGGGCCTTGAAGCTCACACCCAACTGTCCCTGGTTAATGCCTTTGGAGTAAGTGAACGTATCGACCCAGGGATCTCCCAGACGAAAACCAACCAGGACCTTACGGTCCAACTCAACGGCTCTGGCACAGCGCCGTACCAGTACCTGAGCATCTTCGCCTGTGACACGAACGTCAAAACGCCGATACTCAGCGCAGTCGGTCGGACCATTGAGCGCTGCGATGTCGCAAGCTAGGAATGATTCACCTTTCTTGAGCTTCACTTCACGAATGCGATTGAGATAACCCAGTCCAGTGATGTGAAGGTCAAAATAGGTCGTTTCATCAAACGTAGGATTCATGACATGCCTCCAGGCTAGGAATAACGATGGAGGCGCCTCTCCCGAAGGGGCAGTCGCCCCCGATGGGTGATTGGTTTGATAAGTGGGGAAAACTTCTAGGCCCCAGTGAATAAAGAGGCTGATTACCAGCCGTGGTAATGAAGGATCAGCGAAGCAATAATGTCTCGCTGTACAGGGTCTAAAAGGCCCAGATCAGCCAGGCCTTTGACCCCCGCCTGCTTGAGCAACTCACAACCTTTTTGCGTGTCATGGAAGCTCACCATCGCAGCTAGGAATACCCGTTCCTGATTGCTCAGGACTTCGAAGTTTTTATCGACCATTCGCAGGATGGGACGCAGATCCCATCGGCAATTGGCCTTATTGAAGCCTGCTTTAGAACCGTCACCAAAATAGGTGAAACCGGCTAAGTCCACGCCTTGTTTCCAGGCGAAGAAAAAAGCGGCTGCGGTATTGTCGACATCAACAAGATGTGCGGCGGGCTTAGGCTGGGACAGGGACGACAGTTGAGTAATGGGAGCGTTTTTCATGCTAATGACTCCTTGGATCTGATTTAAGTGAAAGGTGTGGGTAACCCTCACGGCGAAAGACAGGCATCAGCGCCTTCGGAGGCGCACGTCCGCAAGAAACGATGCTGGGCGGACTGGGACGGGGCCAGCGTGAAACATTTCACGACGCAGCTTTGAAGACCCTAGCTGCCTGGGCATGCGCTGATCAGTGATCAGTCTTGCGTGGTCAAGAATGGTTTTTCTTAGCCTGCCTGTCAGTGATCAATACCTCGCTGAAAGACTCCGGATTTCTAAGCACATCGAGCAAACGTTTACCAAGCCAAGTCAGGCAGGGGACGGCCATTGAGTTGCCTATGACCTTGTAACGGGGGCCGTCAGCAGCCATCAGCATCCAGCCATTGTGAGTGGCTTCCCACATGTCCGGAGGACGACGATGGCTGATGCGCCTTATTGCGTAATGACGCCTGGGAATGCGTGTGTAGTTATCGGGTAGCCCCTGCAAGCGCTCACACTCAATGGGAAGCAGGCGCCTGGCTCTAGGACGCACATAGCAGCTGCTGCGTGCGATAACGTCTTGGTGCAGCAGATGGGGAGTTGAGGTTGCACAGACGGAGCTGTGTGCTGTGCCACACACCACAATCGCAACGTCGTGATTGCAGGTCAGTGTTGGGCAGCATTCCAACCCTGCCTCAGCCCCGCCTTGGCCGTTGGCCATGCCATAGGCGTTGTTGAACACGACGGCGCGGAAGGGGGCACTTAAGGCTTCAAGGCCAGCGCCAACAGGGCAGGCAGCCTCCGTTTGTAGCGTGCGGTGCGGCGCATTATCCCGGCGCGGGCCTTGGCGCTCAAAAAGTACCGCGGCGGGATCGAATCCCACACGAGCACTTGCGACAAGGAACACGCGACGGCGTCGTTGGGCCAGGCCGAAATATTGGGCATCCAGGACGCGCCACGCGATTGTTCTTTGGGGGCCAAACACAACACCTGCGTGCGACCAAGTCTCCCTTGGGGAGACGAGTTCATGTTCTTCGCCAGCCAATGCTGCGAGAAAACATCCGAAGGCGTTTCCTCTATCGGTGAGCACGCCGAGAACGTTTTCCCAGACGATGATGGCTTCAGGTTCCTTTCGTTGCATTCGGACTTGGTCGATCGCATTGGCGAGCTCCACAAATGTAAGAGACAGAGCTCCTCGAGCATCTGCCAAGCCTTCACGAAAACCCGCCACACTGAATGCCTGGCATGGTGTGCCTCCAATCAGAATGGCAGGAGCAGCAATGGCTCGGTCGAGTGCTTGGAGGGCCAGTCGCTTCATGTCGCCTAGATTAGGTACGGTTGGGTAGTGATGGGCCAGCACCGCACAAGGGAACGGTGCTATTTCGGAAAACCAAGCTGGGGTGAGACCTAAAGGCTTCCAGGCGACAGTCACCGCTTCGATCCCGCTGCAAACGCTGGCGTATTGCAGTGGCGAGGAGGTTTGAATCATAGGGGTATGTCCTTTGGAGGCGCGCATTTCTGTGCCCGAGCGGTGTCAGGCACGGCGCAAAGTGGGAGAAAGGACAAAGGCGCCGAAGGCGACCTTCGGCTTGAACAGAGAGGCCACCCGTGGGGCTGTTCCGGGCTTGGCGGTCGTCAGGCCAGGCGCCTTCACAAGCATCTCACCCGACCCGTTTCGTGGCGTGGGTCGGTATCGTCAGGCACACATCCGCGTACAAAAGGAGCTCGTTGTTTGACCGGCGGGGTCCGGTATCGATTATGTCCACCCTGAAGGGTCTCCTGATCGCCCCGGGGAGGCGATCAGGGGACCCTTCAGCGCAGCACTGTCCTACTGAACCATCATGCTGTAGGCACAGCTCAGACGATGTGTTCCTCCGTGCCACCGGCTGTTGCTCGGCTTGGGCGCGCTCGCTGTTTCAGAAGGAGAAGCGAGCTTGGGCAAGGTCGTTCAGGAGTTTCCAGGTTTTGAACGACGCGGCTTTCGGTGGCGTGGGGACGCTCTCTCTTGCGAGGCGATGGGTAAAGCCCCCCGACATTCTGGGTACCGTGTACAGGACCAAAACTTGTTGTGCTTGCCGTCACGTTGACGCATTGGCGCCCCACACAAAGGGCAATTCGGGCCGCCGGGGCTATGGAGCGCCAAGGTCGTCGTACGGTAGTGCTCGACCAGTTGGCTGATCCAGGCGGTTTGCTTTGCGAGGAAATCCTCGAGCGTCAGTTGGCCGGCCTCGATCATGTCGAACGCCTGCTCCCAGATGGCGGTGGTGGCCGGATCTGCTATGGCGGGAGGTACCGAATCAATCAAGGTGAAGGCCGCCTCAGAAGCCCGTACAGATCGCCCTTTGATGTACAGATACCCTCGGCTCAGCAAACCGCTGATGATATTAGCCCTTGTGGCTTCTGTGCCGATGCCTGTCGTCTCCTTGAGAACCTGCTTCAGCCTTGGGTCTGTCACCAGTTTGGCCGCGCCTTTCATGGCCTTGATCAGCTCACCCTGGGTATAAGCTTTGGGGGGCTGAGTCTTGAGGGACTTTAGCTCCACGTTCGCCATGTTGCAGCACACACCCGAGTGGAGGTCTGGCAGCGCTTGGCTGCGTGGCGACGCTTCGTCGTCGTTGGGGGGGCATTCGCTACCCAATACCCGGTGCCAACCTGATTCCACGACGTGTTTGCCATGGGCTTTCAATACATGGTTGCCACAGGTGAGCCGCACGGTAGTGCGGTCGTACTCATGATGGAGCAGAAACTGCGCCAGATAACGGGCCCTAATCAACTCGTAGACCGCGCATTCGTGTTCGCTTAAGGCCAACCGATTAAACGGTTCAAGTGTCGGGATAATGCCGTGATGCGCGCTGACTTGGCTGTCGTTCCAAGCCCGGGAGCGTAGCGTGGGATCGGCGGATTGCACCAAAGGGCCCACGCCAGGATCGCTCTTTATCAGTGCAGCGAAGACCGCTTTTGCCTCGAGCAACATGCTTTCGGGTAGGTAACCTGAGTCTGTGCGCGGATAGGTGGTCGCTTTGTGGGTCTCATAAAGCGATTGAGCAATGTCCAGTGTTTCCTGCACGCCGAAGCCCAAGCGTCTTGAACAAACTTCTTGCAAGGTGCTCAAGTCGAAGGGTAGCGGCGGTGCCTCTCGAGTTCGTTGCGTCTCAACCTCCAATACCTGTGCAACCCCTGTCGCTCTGAAGCTCTGCTGCGCCTGCAAAGCGACGGTTTGCCTGATGCACCGGCCTGCTTCGTCAGTGGCACTGTCGGGCGCGACCCACTGCGCTGTAAACGCTTGCCCCAGTACTTCAAGCTTCACCTGGATAACCCAGTAAGGCGTTGGTACAAATCGTTCGATCTCGCGATCCCGATCAACCACTAAGCGTAAGGTCGGCGTTTGCACACGTCCCACCGACAACACCCCGTTGAGCCCTGCCTGGCGGCCAAGGAGTGTAAACAGTCGGCTCATGTTCATGCCGATTAGCCAATCCGCTCGTGAGCGGGCGAGGGCAGAATGGTAGAGGGACTGAGTTTCTTCTGCCTGTCGTAACTGACCCAGGGCTTTACGGATGGAGGCCTCGTTAAGTGCTGACAGCCACAGCCGTTGGATAGAACCGCGGTACTGACACAGCTCAAGCATCTCGCGAGCAATCATCTCGCCTTCGCGATCAGCATCAGTGGCGATCACCAATTCAGATGTTTGGGCCAGTAGCTGTTTGACGATTTTGTACTGAGCCGCCGTGTTCGCTTTGACTTGGACACGCCACGAGCTCGGAATGATGGGCAGATGGTCCAGCGACCACTGTTTGAAGCGTTCATCATAAGCTTCAGGTGGTGCCGCTTCGACCAAGTGTCCGATGCACCAGGTCACACTGATACCCACGCCTTTGAAGCAGCCGCTGCCACGTTGTCGAGCGCCAAGCACCCTGGCAATGTCTTTGCCCTGGGAAGGTTTTTCACACAGAAAGAGTCGCATGTCATGCCCAGCAAAGCAGTTGAGAGGGCAGGAAGATGCATGAGGGGAGACGGTGCGCGCGACTCTCAAAGCGATTCTGCATCAGAGCGTATTGATGATCAGTCGGCAGAGGTGACCCTGAGCCAGGCATGGGCGCAGCGGTCTTTGCACCAGCGAATTCGTCATGTGCCGCCGGCTGGGACAGGATGGACGTCAGTGGACGCTCACGATGCAGTAGGGGTTGCGAGCGTTTTGGCGCAAAAGAGCGACTGACGACTGGGCCAGCCGCTCAAGCGGTTTCAAGAATCAATTTGGATGGTCGTCGCCATCGGTGGCGGCAGATGATTTGCCACCCAATGTGACCCGTTCGACTCGGTAGGGCAGGATGCCCACGCGCCGCGCCTCGATTTTGAACGTCACTCGTGCGTTCTCATCCGCATCGGCCCATTCCTCCTTGACCGAGCGTCCTTCGACCATCACCCGCATGCCTTTTTGATACAGCGTGCTCCAGTGTTCTGCTTCACGGTGCCAGATTTCAACCGGCGCCCAGAAGCCGCCTCGATCTTCATAGCCGTCTTTGACAGGAACAGGGTTGTCGAAATAAACATTGAGCCTCAGCAGACGCCTGGGCTCGTCATTGCGGTTGTTGAATTCCCGAAATTCGGGCGCCGATCCAATATTACCTTCACCGAAAAAATGAGTGCTCATGAGGGGCTCGCTTATACAAGGGCGCGTTGTTTAATGCAGCGTTGATAGACCGCTTCGGCGTGCGACATCTTGATGGCGCAGTCATTGGCTTGGCGGGCCAGGATGTGGCTCATGCTGATTTGCATATTCAGCACGATCCGCTGTTGCTCCAGTGCGTAGAGGTCGTCAATCAGCAGATTGGGGGTGGCCTCGTGTTCAATGCATTGCTGCCAGAGGGACACCCCCATGTTGGTGCGGTCGGGGTTACGCCAGCGCAGAAAAGTCGTCCCGGCCCCCGTGCTGTGTCGGGTCAGCTGGGCTGCCAGCAGGTTGAAGGGATAACGCCGAGCTTGGGTCAGGATTCTTGTCTGCGCTAGCTCAATCAGACCGTCACGAAGTGCATTGCAATCGCTGGCCCAGTCCTCCAAACAGCCCTTACCTTTAAAAGGCTGTAAAAGGCCTTTTAGGTAGGCCGCATGCTGCAGTTGCTCTAGCTCTGAATGAACCAAGGGTTTGAAATAGTGCAAGGCCATCAGCGCTCTTCCTCTGCTGGCTGCTCCCGAGCGCAGGAGGCAGGTTCATGAGGACTGAGCGTTTCACTGTCGATGGCGACGTCCAGAGTTTTTTCTTCATCCTTTTGAGGGGCGCTGATCGTAAGCCGGCGCACCAAGGGCGGGGCAAAGCGTGAGCGACGGGTGCCTTCCAGAATGTCTTGATCAATCTCACCAAAACGTTCTTTGGCGGATATCGCCAGGGGGGTATTCGCCTGATAATCCTCACGGTTCAAGCCGGATGATTTGTACTGTTGAGCCAGGCTGAACAGGCTTCGCAAAGCGTGCGCCCCTTCGTTAAGCCAGCGTTCTAAGCTGGAGCGATCAATCAATGCGGTGTGATGAGCCAGGATCAGACGTCGTGCCAGATCGTCATAGTCGGCCAATAGATACACCGCCATGAAGCCAAGTTGGGCGTTGACGAATAGCGGCAATTTGACTGGCTGCACATTGAGGTTCTCGCCCAGACTCAAGGCGGAAGGCACTTCTGAAAGTGCCAGGTTCACCTGCTCATTCAAGGCCTTGAGGATGTCTTTGGTAGCGTTGAGCTTGTCTTCGATTCTTAGCATCCAGACGTCGGCGTAGGGGTCATCCAGTTCCGCGCCACGTTTCATTTTGTTCATGACGGCAATGAAACCGTTCAGGCCGATGATCGTTGCTCGGCCTTGGGAGGCGTCTCGCCCGTGCCAGATGCGAGATGCGTGATGGGTGTGCAGGGTCAATTGCACGCTACTGCGCAATGTACCGAGGTTCAGTTGCAGGTCGTTCGCCATGGGAAGTCACTCAGGGACTGTGGGAGGGCGCCCAGCTTTGCGGCACGGCGGGACTCTGTCATTGAACAAAGCGCAGGCTGTGCGAGCCTGATTGGTGTCTGCGAAGGTAGGGGCGGCAGCTATCCCCAGGGGATAGCTTCAGAGGCTTACTGTTATCGTTCCTTCAACAGACCCTTGAGTTCGTCTAGGTAGGCGTGAGCGACGGCAGGATCTCGTTCCGTTTTCTGAGTTTGCTTGGGGCTGGGCTTCGATCCGCTCGATTCAGGCGTTTGTTCCTTGGCTGCCCAGACGGTGAATTGACCCTGCAATGCTCTCTGCAGAATGCCAAATAGGTAGCCGGCCGGATTGCGTATATGGGCTTCTCGGCACCGAGCCGCCCATTCATCCAGAACTGCCTGCCGCAACTCGACGGGCAATTGCTGCAAGGCCACTTTGGCACCCGCTTGCTGTGTGGACGTGAGCGATGAAAAGCGGGTAGGGAGAATCAGCTCGGAACCTGCCTGCGAACTCTCGCCAGTACGTAGTATTTTTAACGCTTTTGTACTTAACGTACTCGCAGGCTTCGGATGCCGAAGAGAGTGGTCCGGCGGGGCTTTGGACCTCGGTTCGGATACCGAAGACTGGGCGTTTAGTTTCCGAAGAGCTTCAGGGGTACGTTCTTCGGTTTGCATATCTGGCGTCACATCGGTGGCCTGCGCTTGTTGTAGACGCACAGCTAAAACCTGTAGATGGCTGGGCAGCAATTGAGTTTGAACACTGGGGTCATGGCTAATTTCTTCGAGCACCGCCAATCCGACGCGCTGAATACCCTTATTGGCGTGCTTGAGCGTGTGGCTGACCAATACCATGTATCCGGGATCGATCTGCATAGCTTCAAAGGGCGTCAAAGGGCGATCGTGCAGGACATACAAGTTACCGAGCACACGTCCGGTACGGGCGTCTCGCCGTCGGCGGGCCAAGCTCAACCATCTTGTCAGGCGCAACAACGTCAAGGTCTTCGCTACCGTCTCATGGGAGGCCAGGGCACCGCAGGGGACGGATGCCAGGTAGCTACGCAGTTGATCATAGGTCGGGAAAGTGGTGACCCCATCGTCGTTCAGCAATAATCGGAAAATTTGCCAAGCATTGCGTTCAAGCGGAGTCAGACGTTGATCGAGAAGCAATGCTCTGGGGACGGTCTCATGGCGATTGCCACTGAACAGAAAACCGTCCCCGTTCCCTTGCGCGCTCTGGGCGTGCAAACTCTTCAGGGCGCTATCAAGCACGGAGGAGAGCGGTGTTGGGCCCGAGGTTTTCACCGCGCTAGACCAACCCTTGATCGATCCAATCACGCAGAGATGCCCAAACCACGGAGGCCGGGTACGAAAGCTCCTCTGCCAGATCAAGCGTCAGGTCCAGTAAGGCCCGGTCGTCATCCACCGAAATTTTTCGTGCCTTGAATTGAGGATGCCAACGCTCCCAGAGCAGTGTGTCTTGTGCTTCGCTGAGGACGTGATGCCGGCCTTTACGCTTGGGCAGTCCCAAAATGTTTCGGCGCAGGGCCACTTCCTGATGAGTCAGACCGTAGAATCTACTGACCATCTCCGTACTGGCGCCCAGGCGCAGCATGCGGTCAATACTGGAGATTTCCAGGGCGACGTCTTCTGCTTGACCGAGGATCTTCTGCAGCACACCACGGTTGATCTGGACCGTGCACCAAGGCACACGAGCATTGAGCAGAACGCTGATCAGCCCGGGCTCCTTGAGTGCGGCCAAGTCTTCATCAGCAAATCCCATGGTTTTGCAGCGTCTGAGTTGGCCGTTGCGCAGATCATGCAGCGCCTGGGCTATAACGGCTTGGTTGATCGGATGGGGCGTCGTCATAATTCCTCCTTGGTGTGCATGTCCTGATCAGTGCCAAATTCTGATTTGAGGTCAATCAAGCGTCGGGCTAAACGAATCAAGCGAAACAACTTGATCAGATTGGCGTCACTCAATCGGCATGCCTGGGCATCCGGTTGTGTGGTACCTAACAGTAGAGCGCCGATTTCCATCGGGACGCTCGATGCAGAGGAATTGGTTGTCAACGTTTCCAGTAAGGCGACCAAAGTTAACGGTGACGGATGTTCGGGTACCGTTTCGAAGCAACAGCGGAAGCCGATCCCTTCATCCACTTCAGTAATGACGTCAGCCTTGGCAACGTCCTGACATATTTCACGAGCGAATTGGCTGATGTGAATTCGCAGACGCTGTGGCTCATCCAGTGCCGGATCAATGTTCCAGATGTCCGAAATGGGGAAGAGGCTACCCTGCGCAAACGGCAGGACGTCTGATGCCAGTGAGGGGCCATCGCCAGCATGTCTGGCCACCAACGCTTGGATGGACTGCAGGCGATCAGAATCAGATACCTCCGGAAGGTTGGGCTCTTTGACTGCCTGAACAATTTTTGCTGCAGAGTCGGCCAGGATAGACGGGACGGCTGGACGGTCGAGCCCGGTATCCAATGCAGCCGCTGTTCGTGGGCAGGGCAGGGAGGCCTTCATCGGAACATGAGTCAATGCCTGCTCACGCTTCTCGCCTGCCTCAGACGCCAGTGCGAGCGTGTCGTAGTCAACGCCCAAGTAATGAGCCATTTGTCCAATGACCTCATCCTGAGCGCGGTCGATGGAAAAGTCGGCTGTGGTCCCATCAAACAACATCAGCGCTTCTTGGAAAAGGGACGCAAAATCGATGGTAAGGATTTTTGTTTTTGCGTGCTCCTCCCAAATCTTGACACAGGTTCGCCGCAGCACGGCCAGCCGTTCGACTTGATGGCGGCCCAGTCCTCCATATAGGACGTTGGGGATGGCCGGCAGTAAGTAGTGAACCGCATCTCGCATACGGCTAATGTGGGATTGGTGGACAGGGTAGCCGTCCGCGGTCAACCGCCTGGACAGCTCTGACTGGGAAAGAGAAGTACCGCTTTCAAGCTCATAGAGCTCCCTGGCTTTCTCAACCCCGAGCGCGCGCTCAATAAATGTCAGGCCTCCGCGCATTTCGTTCTCGGCCAGATGGCCGGTCAGTGAAATGATCTCACCGCGTTCTGGCCAGGGGCGGAACATGCACGTCAGGTGGAAATATTGCTCGTCCTTTGTTTCAGACCAGAGCTCACGCAGTATCGACAGCCGCGTGTTGCCACCGTTGCGAACCCGAAAATAAGGCTCACCTGGCCGTCGGGTGATTGGGGGTGGCGCATCAAGCCCACGCTGACGAATGGACGCCTTGATTTCATCGTACTTTGGGTTGCGCGTAACCCTCGGGTCCAGGTCGTAGGGCTTCAAGCAGTCCAGTGTGACGATCAGGGGCGTCTCGACCTCTGGATCGCTCGGGCAACCCGAGGCAGCTCGTTCGCACGGCGCTTTTGAATTTTGTTTGGATGCTTCATCTTGTGTGGGGTAGGTGGATGCCACGCTCACGTAACTCCTTAGCCGCGATCGCTTAAACGATCGGCAATCCATTGGTCGACTTCCGTGGCGTCCCAGCCTACGGCTCGAACGCCCAGACGGACGGACTTTGGGAATTTGCCCTGACTCATCAGGCTGTAAAGGAACGAGCGCTTGAGTCCCGTTTTTTGCTCGACGTCTGAAAGTCGCAATATACGAAGCTCAGGAAGGGGAGGTTTTGAATCAATATGCATAGGCATGGTTGACACTCCTTGACGATTGATCGCGCCTGTTAGCGCACGGGTAATAATGTTTCAAGGCAAACGAGCATCGCGAATGAGCGCTTTGGTTGTAGCGGTCAGGTCATGGTTGCTCTCAGAAACGGCGTAGTTCGTTAGCTGTTTGCAAATGTGTCATGGGTACAGTGAGCTTTATGAATACATGCAGGGGTGTTCAGGCCGACTGCTGGATTGAATTACCGGCTTTTGCGCATGGTAGTAAGCGTTGGTGCCGTTGAGCTGTTCATTTTGAATCATGAGTCTTTCCATAACCTGCAATGCCCATCTATGGAACTGCATGCTTGGGGACGACGAAAGATTCAATGCGTCAAGGCAGATACCCATTTAACTGGTAGACAGTTGATGATTTCTGGATGTTGCATTGGAGAGGCCGCAGCGTTGCGTTGTTCGCGGATCGTACGCGTTGTGAACGGGTACGCGATGATGCCGCGGATCAAGCCAGTTCATGCATGAACTCACTGCTAAAGCATTGTCTTTGAGAGATTCCAACTGATACACGCAGCGAGCATGAGGGGGGCGCCATGTCGTTAATGGGCAGAAACATTTTGAATAAAATTGCGTGCCTATTACACATGGTGAAATGGATGTGAAGTTGACAGCAACAAGACCTTTCCCTAGGAGGAAGTCGTTTATGACTTCGTGCATGTGGTATTCCTTACCATATGTTGCAGTGACTTACGTGAAGAGGACTCGCGACGGTTTGCGAACGCAATATTTCGTTAATGTCTTCTCATAAGCAAGTGCTCGAAGTGCCATTATCTGATGCGAGTTGCTGCTACTTTAATGGGCTTGTCGCTATGGAATTGAAAGCTTTCATATATGTCTGATCATTTTTCGTCAAACTTGTACCACCTATGCTGTCATTACCGATCTGTCGCGGAGGTGTGCCGAAAACTGAAGATCAACCGAGGCCAGTTCACCAAGTATTTGAACGGCAGCAGCCGACCTACGCCTTACAACCTAAAGCGTATTTGTGATTTTTTCGGTGTGGAGGAGTGCGAAATTGTACTGCCAACCGAGCAGTTTCTCCCCCTGATTGGCGTCCAATCGCGCTCTCGAACAACCGAGCCGCTGAGCGCCGCGTTGAGAATGTTCGATCATCTAGGCAAAAGCTCGACAGACCGGTTTTCGACGTTGCTGGGCTACTACCATGAGTACTACTACGCCATGACCGAACCCGGTCAAATCCTTTGCTCATTGGTCCATTTGCGCGAGGAAGCTGGACAGGTGGTATATGAGCGTCATGAACGAGTACAAACGCTTGAGGCGGGGCAAGAAATTTTTGAGCGATACCTGTACAAGGGAATTGCCTACTACCTGCGAGACCGGGTTTTTCTTCTCGATTATGAATCGCTGACGAATAATGAGATCACCCAGACCATTCTGATTCCTAGCTACAAAAGCCGTTTGTCTCGGCTCAATGGCCTGAAGCTAGGGGTATCGGCTACAGACCAACGCGCACCGACATGCACGCGCGTGGTGTGGGCTTTCTTGGGCACCCATATTGATCAGGAGGATGCTCTGAAGCGGACTCGATTGTACCGGCCCGAAGATGCTAGAGTGGATGCAGATTTGCGTGAGCGTTTATCGCGGACGGAGTTCGAGGGAGGGACATTTAGGCTGGTATCATCATAGAAACCGTGCGGTATTTTTATCGGGCCAGAACCTGGCCGATGCCCAACGTGATCAGGATGGCCTGCGTGATCGCCTCGCTAGTGCTTCTGGAGGGCGTCACCGAGCTGCGTGCTGGGGTGTACGTCTTTTTTGATCTGGTTATGCATAACGTTGGCGTATGTGCTCTCGAAGATTTGGCCCTCTCTGTGCTCACTACCGTGATCGGGCACCAACCAGACAAAGGATGGATCATCACCGATTCGGGCTGGATGGCAATGAGTCGAGATCGCGGAACTCAGTCACAGCAGTGCGACTTCGGCTATGGCTTGGTATCCGACACGAATGGTTTGATCATTGATGGCCTACTGCTGCGTTCGGCCAACCAGGTGCACGGTGTTGCCTCTTTTGAGGACGGCTTGAACGTGGATGTCGAGAAGCTGTACCCAATAGGTACACGACTCCGTGTACTGCCCAACCACGCCTGCGCAACAGGTGCACAGTATCAAGCTTATGAAGCGCTGCAGGCGAGCGGTGAGACAACTCATTGGCCTCGTGTAAATGGATGGTGATGCGCCTCGGGAAGGTTATGGCTCTTTCGCAATTCTTGTAGGTCCTAAATGGATCTGTGTGGTCGCGGTCGAAAGTTTGCCCGACCGAGAGAGCTTTGCACCCTCCCTCGGACGGCTAGTCATTGCTCTACCAATTCAAAGGATATTCCGTTATTAAGCGCACCTCATCCAATGAGGTGCCGAAGTCATTGCGATACGTTGCCTGGCGAATCTTGAAACTCAGTTTTTTTGCCGGGCCACTTTGTACAACATAAGCGAGCTGCACGTCTCGTTCCCATTCGGTGGCGTCGGTGACTCCGGAGGGTAGAGTGATGTTATCGCCATGTACATAGCGAACCATAAAGGCAAGACCCGGTATCCCAAGAGATGCGAAATTATAATCGTAGCGTGCCTGCCAAGATACTTCGTCTTCTCTTACGAAATCACCAAATTGGATGTAGTTGGCCAGATAGTTGCTGTCACCGCCATCAACGCCGTATGAGTAGGCGCCCTTGCCGTGAACTTGCTGGTTCGCTACAGCAAAGGTATGCGGCCCATACAGATAGGTGGCTTTCAAACTGAACGCACGGTTATCCAACTCGCCTCCACGTTGTTGACCGCTGCTTTTGAGGTCATAACCTCGAAAGTCAAATGTTAGCGTCTGTCCTGTATTGACAGGCAACGTCCAACTGGCACCCACATAGGTTTTGTCCCAGTAGTCTTCAACATGTGACCCGTAAAGCGATGCGCTAAGCGACGGGGTGAACTTATAAGTGGCGCCGAGGAAGTCAGCTTTAGTCAAAGGCGATGAGTCGTGAGAGGTCCGCTCCTTGAGCGTCATGGAGGTGATATGTCCGGCCTCAATGGTCAGATTGGCAATCTCCTGGCTATTCAAATAGAAGCCGCGTGCGGTTTCGGGAAGCAAGCGCGAATCGCTGTTGGTGAAGACGGGAGTGTTTAAAATCTGATCACCATACTTCAATACGGTTTGCGACACTTTTATTTTGATTGCTCCCCCAGCCTTAGAGTAATCATCCTGCGCATGGTCGACACCGGCCTGACGGTTGCCGCTGCTCGGTAATAGCCCGGTATTAATGCGATCAGAGCTGCTGTCCAGTTTCATCCCGTACATGCCGATTAGGTCCAGACCGAAACCCAAGGTGCCGGAGGTGAAGCCCGAGTTGAAAGTGCCGATAAAGCCCTGTGCCCATTCCTCACGGTAGTTCTGAGGGGCGTTAGCCTGGTGATAATCACGGTTGAAATAAAAGTTACGACTCAGCAACTGGGTCTTGCTGTCCTTGAAAAATGGCGATTCGGTCAAATCCTCTGCGCAACTCCACTGGGAGGTGGTGGCGGCGAGTACCGCTGTGCATAACGCTGGTAATTTGTTCATGGTGGGTTATGTCCGTAGTGGTAAGGGCAGTCTTCAATCGATTGCTTTCTGGTTATGGGTACAGCTTTTTTTGGCCGCAGAAGTCCTCACGGCGGTACTAGCGCCGCAGCGGGGACTTTGCGTCAAAGAGTCAGGCGTGCAGCGAGATCAGCAACTAGCCAGTGGTGGGTACAGCGGCTGCGGCGAATCGGGAGATGTCGAACTCGTTTATCGGCGTGCTGCTGGCTCCGGTGGCAATGAGTTCGGCCATGACGTCGCCCACTCCCGGACCCAACTGAAAACCGTGGCCGCAGAAACCGAAGGCGTAAAACAATCCATCGACCTGGCTGCTGGCACTTATGATGGGCCGGTCATCGGCGGTATAGCCTTCGACCCCGCTCCAAGTTCGGATCACATTGACATTCGACAAGCTGGGGGCAAGGCGGCGTAAACGACCCAGTTGCTCCACAACGGCCTTCGGATCAGGTGGTGACAGAAGCGCGGAGGCGTCCAGATGAGTGTGATAGCCGCCTCCAAATACGATGTTTCCGCGCGTCACTTGACGGAAATAGACGATTTCGCTTTTGATTTCAGAAAAAACCCCAACCACTTCCTTAAATCGATAGGGCAGGGGCTCGGTCACAGCCATATGGGGCCCCCGTAGTTCGATAGGTACCGTTTCCCCGAACTGCGAAGACAAACGGCTGCCCCAGCCGCCTGCTGTAATCAGTACCTTGGCGGCATTGAAGGTTTCACCTGCGCAGCTCGTCAACGTGAAATGATCACCGTTTTTTTCGACTCGGTTGATTTCGACTTGCTCGCGCAGCACCGCGCCTTCACGGACTGCCGCACGGGCAAACGACGGCGCTGCAAGCCTGGGATTGGCGTGCCCGTCATACGGGGCATGGGACGCGGCGAGTACATCAGGACCAAGATAGGGAAAGCGCTGACGCATTTCTTGACCCTGATAGATCGTCAGCCCAAGTTCGCTCAGTTGTGGATTACTGTTGTACGTACGCAGCAATTCGAGTTCCGACTCTCTGTAGCACGCACGCACATGGCCGGTAGGAATGAACTCCAGGTCCTCGCCGATCAGCTCGGGCAAGCGCCCCCAAAGCGCTCTGGACCGATTGGCCAACGGGATCTGGGACAGAATGCGGCCCTGACGGCGCACATTGCCAAAATTAGTACCGCTGGCGTGCTGGCCCACCAGGCCTCGCTCAAGCATGAGGACTTTAAGACCACGTCGTCCCAGAAAGAAGGCGCTCGTCGCGCCCATGAGACCAGCGCCTACAATGATTACGTCGGGGTGCCGGCTATTCATTTAACGGACTCCTTGGATGCCTCAGTCGCTGGACTGACTTGCAATGGTCGAACGGGAGCCTGGCCTCGCAAGCGGCCGACTGTTTCTACCGGTACGTGGGCGGCGCTGGCAATGATCTGGGCTCCAGCCTCCGCACAATAACGGCCTTGGCAACGGCCCATGCCGACACGGCTGAACGCCTTAGCGCGATTAGCTTCGCAGGCATGTCTTTCCCGTACCACGGCACGTAAATCGCCGGCGGTTATACATTCACAGCGGCAAACAATCGCCTCGTTCGGCAACTGCGCCGCGTGGTCTGCGGGCCACGGAAACGCTTGAGCCAGGCCCATGCGGAAGCGGTCAAGAGCCTTGAGCAAGGTGCGCTGCTGGAGTACAAATTCCGTATCGATCGCAAATCCAAGGTCTGACAGCACCGAGGTCGCCATCAATCGCCCTGCGGCTTCAGCCGCATCGGCTCCGCGGACACGTGCACAGTCGCCGGCGGCATAGACGTTGGGGCGGGAAGTGCGGTAATCATCGTCAAGCTGCATGACCCATTGGCCTGTCTCGCGCTCGAAACCGAAGGCGCATTTGGCCAGGTCGGCTAACTGGGTCTCAGGCCGCAAGTGATAGCCAACTCCGACGGCGTCGCAAGCCAAACGCTGGTATCGGCCTGCACGATCAAACCAGGAAACCGCGCAAACGCCCGACGCCTGGTCGCCTTGAATTTCGTCCGGGCGTATGCCGGTATGGATAGGGACCCGGGCCCTCCATAAGCGCCACATCAATTGCAAACCGGTAAGCATTACCATGGGGCGTGCAAGCATCATCGGCAATGCCTTGAGGCGTTGAGATAGCGCGGAGGTGTCAAGCACCGCGGCCACTTTGGCGCCCGCCTTGACGTACTGCGCAGCGACCAGATACAGCAACGGCCCTGTGCCCATGAAGACTACGCAATGGCCGATGGATACAGCTTGAGCCTTGAGTGCGATCTGCGCTCCACCGAGACTGAACGTTCCTGCGTGATGCCAACCTTTGACCGGCAACAATCTGTCCGTGGCCCCTGTGCAAAGAATCAGCCGATCAAATTCGACTTCGCGGTGTTCGCCCTTGCATGAGGCATACAAGGTTTTCCCGGAGATTCCCCAGACGCAGGTTTCCGGCCAGTAATCGATATGATCAAGTAGACTGTCGAAACATTCATGCAAGGCCTTGGCTTTGCTTGCTTCGGTGCCATAGAGTTGACTGTATCCACGGGTGAATCCCGAAGGCTGGCGTCGATAGATCTGTCCGCCGTCTCGGTTGTTTTCGTCGATGACCAGAGGACGGATCCCGTAGCTCACCAGCACTTGGGCACAACGGGTACCGGCGGGGCCCGCACCTACGATGACTACACGAGGTTCCATGCCGCCTCCGGGGAGCGAGTGATTATCGACAATCCTTCCCGAACAATGGTGCTACATGCACGTAGTCGCTCGCCGTCAGTAGTCCAAATCCAACAATCCTGGCATGCACCCATCAGGCAGAAGCCTGCTCTGCTACCCTTATCGAATTCAGACTCCCGCAAGCTATTGGTATGGGAAAGAATCGCAACCATGAGGGTATCGCCCTGCAAAACTTCCACGTGTTGACCATCTATCTTGATAGTGATCTGCGGCCGCGCATGCTCGGCCAAACGCTTGAATCTGCCGGTCATACGGTCTCTCCTTGACTTACCCACGGTTGATGATGCTGCAGACGCGCAAGGTCCTCGGCGCTGCGATGGCAAAGAACAAGATTGCCCTGGGGAAAGCGCTTGAGTGGCGGTGCGATGGTGTCACAGACGCCCTTGATATGGGCTGGGCAGCGGTTGCGGAAGGTACACAGAACCGCTGGGTCGCTACCAGGGGGTAGGGGAACTGTATTCCAAACCGGAACAGGCTGATCGTCGAGCCAGTGACGCCGCATTTGAGGTACCGAACGCGTCAGCAGATCGGTGTAGGGATGCAAGGGGCCACGGCTCAATGTCTGGCGACTGCCTACTTCGACTTGGTGACCTGCATAGAGTACGACGACTTCATCACAAAGTTCTTTGACCGTCGAGATATCATGACTGATGAACAGGTACGACAAACCTAGTTCGCGACGCAATTCGATCAACAGCGCAACGATAGCGGCACCGACCACTGTATCGAGCGCTGACGTCACCTCATCGCAAAGGATTACCGACGGTTCGGCAGCCAGCGCCCTAGCTAAGTTAACGCGCTGTTTTTGACCTCCGGATAACTCACTGGGGTAGCGGCTTATTACGCTAGCTGGAAGTTGCACCAGATCGAGCAACTCCATAACGCGCTTCTGTTGCTGTACGCGGCTCATACGACGGTAGATTTGCAGCGGACGACTAAGAATTTGCGCGATACTTTGAGAAGGATTCAAAGCGGTGTCGGCGTTCTGATGAACCAGTTGGATTTGACGAAACTGCTCGGGAGTACGTTTGGACAGAATGCCTGGCAACCGTTGGCCGTCAAATATCAACTCCCCTCGCGCAGCGGGAAGAAGCCCGGCGATAGAGCGTGCCAGGGTCGACTTGCCTGAGCCGGACTCGCCAATGATGCCGATGGATTGCCCACGGTGGAGATCGATATTGATGTCATACAACACTTTGATCGCGGGCAGGCCTTGTGAGTCCTTGTCGCCATAGCCGGCAGTCAGTCCGGATACCTGCAACAGGGCGTTCTGCATCGGCTTTACAAAGAGTGATTGTGTGACGTTCGGAGGCTGGGCGGCTTGCATAAGCTCGCGCGTGTAGATGTCGGTGGGAGCCAGAAGCACCTGGTCGATAGTGCTCGCTTCTCGCACACTGCCGGATTTGAGCACCAGAATCTGGTCGGCCATCTGCGCCACGACAGCCAGGTCGTGGGAAACATAAACTGCGCTGATACCGCGCTCGCGCATGACTTTTTTGAAGGTGCGCAATACTTCAATCTGGGTCGTTACATCCAGCGCCGTGGTGGGCTCGTCAAGGATAATCAGCACCGGGTCGGTGATTAACGCCATTGCCGCCATCACGCGCTGGAGCTGCCCACCGGATACTTGGTGGGGATAGCGTTCACCAATGGTTTTTGGGTTGGGCAGCGCTAGTGCTTCGAACAGTTCAATGGCGCGCTCGCGCGCCTGAGCGCGGTTCATCAAGCCGTGTATCAGTGCCGCCTCAATGACCTGTTCCATCAACCGTTTGGATGGGTTGAATGCCGCTGCCGCGCACTGCGCAATGTAAGCGACAGTGCGGCCACGCAGCTTATGCAGTTGTGCGTTGTTGAGAGAGAGGACCTGAATGTCGTCTACCCGCACCGTTCCGCCGCTCAGGCGACAACCCTCGCGAGCGTAGCCCAGCAAGGACAGGGCGATGGTGGTCTTGCCGGAGCCAGACTCACCGATCAACGCCATGACTTCGCCCTTGCGTAGCGTGAAGCTTACTCCTTTGACGATTTCGGTTTCGCTACCATCTACACCGTCAGCGGTCACTCGCAGGTCGATCACTTCTACCAGATCGGTCATGTCAGAATCCTCCCCGGTGCCGCGCCGACAAACTGTCGATGAGCAAATTGACGCCGATGGTCAACGTACCAAGGCTGATAGCCGGCCAGAGCACAGCAGGTACGCCCTGGCTCAGCCCCGAAATATTCTCCCTGACAAGGGAGCCAAGGTCTGCGGCCGGTAGTTGTACGCCAAGCCCTAGAAAGCTCATACCACTTAGCAGCAGCACGGAAAATACGAACCGCATGCCGAAGTCGCTCAGGATTGGCCCCATCATGTTGGGCAGCATTTCCCTGGCGGCGATGTAAAAACGGCTCTCGCCGCGACTGCGCGCAACCAGCACGTACTCCATCTGTGCAATGTTTAACGCCAGGCTCCGGCAGATTCGAAAGCAACCGGGACTATAGGCGAGCACGGCCATGATGATTAGCAGCGGTACCGAGGAGCCGAACACCGATACCAATACCAGCGCAAGCATCTTGCTGGGCATTGATATCAACGCATCCATAATCCGGCTAACAGCTTCATCCACCCAGGTATTGGAAAGCACTGCCAACAGTCCTAACGTCACTCCGGTCAAGCAGGCCAGTACGGTAGAAATGAGTGCCAGGCCGACTGAATAACGAGCACCGTCCAGGATGCGGCTGAGCATATCGCGACCCAGGAAGTCGGTGCCCAGCATGTGTGTCCTGCTGTAACTGGCGAAAATATCCTGGGACACCATATCGCTGGGATCGAAAGGCGCCAGAAAATTGCCGAACGTCGCGACGAACAACCAGAACAGCACCAGAAAGGCGCCGATCATTGCGCTGACGGGGCGCCGTACGGATTTTTTCTTGGGCTGGCGCAGGGTATCCTCGGCGGGACGCTGCGAAGTAGCATTGTCTTGGCTCATAGGCTTCTCAATTTCGGATTGGTGATAACACCGAGCACGTCAGCGATGATCAAAAGCAGCAGATAGGCGCTGCAGAACATCATTGCGCACGCCTGTATCAGCGGCATATCGCGGTTGGCGACTCCGTCTACCATCAACTGCGCGAGCCCCGGATAGTTGAATATGGTCTCGATGATCACTGCTCCGCCTACCAAGTACGACAAACTGACAGCGATTGCATTGGCGATTGGACCGACCGTGTTCGGCAGAGCATGGCTAAGCACCACTCGCACCGGTCCAACGCCCTTCAATCGAGCCATTTCGATGTAGGGCTTGCTCATCTGATCGACCAGTGCGGCCCGAGTTAGCCGCGCCATCTGCGCGGTAATCACGCAGCACAGGGTGGCTACCGGTAACGTGTATGCACGGATGAATTCCAGCGGACTATCAATGTCCTGAATAAATACCAAAGCTGGTACCCACTGAAGCTTAACTGCGAAGATCAGCACCGCCAGGGTTGCAATTAGAAACTCAGGTATCGCCACGGTGGTCATGGTCGCGGCGTTAAGACTGCGGTCGAGCGCGCTACCTCGGAACATTGCGGAGGTGATGCCGATCACCAATGCCAGTGGCACAGAGATGGCGGCCGTGACAGTCGCAAGAGTGGCGGAGCTACCCAGCCGGGCGCCAATCAGGTCAGTGATTGGTGCATGGCTGGCCAACGACATTCCCAAGTCGCCCTGTAGCAACCCATAAAGCCACGCAAAATAGCGAACCACTGCGGGGCGCTCCAAGCCCATTTCTTTGCGCAACGCTTCCAATTGATCTGGGGTGGCGAATTGTCCCAACGACTGCTGAGCGGCATCACCTGGCAAGAACGCAGTGACGAAAAAGACCATCAGTGACACGACTATCAGTGTCAGTACGATGCCGCTCGCGCGTCGCGCGATATACAAAAAGGTCTTGAGGCTCATGGCCTTCTGCTCCCGGAAAAGTCTAACGCCCGCACATCAGGCCTCTAGCCACACATACTCTGCGAATTGATAACCCATAAGACCGCCCACGGGGATCGAATCGAAACCTTGGAGCTTTTTCGAGACTCCATCCAACGTGCTAACGAACATTGGTAAGCCGATACCGCTATGCTGATGGATCAGAGTCTGCATGTCGGCATACATTTGCTTGCGTTTGATGTCGTCGGTTTCCGCGCGTGCGAGCACTAGCAACTGATCGAATTGCTCGTTTTTCCAACCTGATTCATTCCAGGCTGCATCTGATTTGAAAAACTGTGTCAGCTGGATATTTGCAGTTGGGCGTGAATTGATGGCCCCGAAGCCAAAGGGGTCCTTCATCCAGTGCGCATCCCAATATCCATCTGCGGAAACACGGTTGACCGTAATATTGAGTCCGGCTAGTTTCGCTGACTGTTGTAGTACCACGGCCATTTCATTAGCGCCTTCTGGTGCGGCGGATGTCACCAGAGGCAAGCGCGCACCACTTAGCCCCGCCTTGGCAAGCAGGAACTTGGCTTTTTCCGGATCGTATGGGCGTTGCGGCAGATCGGCGAAATGATAGGGAGTGCCAGGCATTATCGGCTGGTCATTACCTATCACACCGTAGCCTAGGAAGACCGCTTTTTTGATCTGCTCACGGTCAAGAAGGAGCTTGATCGCCTCAACGACATTGGGGTCGTTGAAGGGCGGCTGCGGTAAGCGCATGACTAGATCAGTATAAGTACCTGTGTTGGTTGTCTTTATCACCGCATTAGCACTTTGCTGCACACGGCTGGCTGAGCGGGGGTTGACTGACGCGATCAGGTGCACGTCGCCGGCCAGTAATGCATTGACTCGCGATGGCTCATCGGTAATGCCAATCAGTTCGATTTCGTCGAGGTAGGGCTTGCCGGGTTTCCAATAGTTCTCATTGCGCACCGCCTGCGTGCGCACGCCAGGCAGAAATTGCGCACACTTGAAGGGTCCTGTGCCGTTGGCGGTCGTGAAAGCGGTGGTGCCGTCGGCGATGATCAGAAAATGCGATACTGCCAGGACTGCCGGTAACTCCGTGTTTGGATAGGTGAGGGTGATCTGGACTTCGTTATCGCTGATCGCTTTAACATCGGCAAATTGTTCTGCCAACGATTTGACTTTAGATCCTGTCAGCGGCTCCTTGTGACGCATCAACGAATAAACTACGTCGGCCGCAGAGAAGCTCTTGCCGTTGTGAAAGGTCACTCCTTTGCGCAGCTTGATCGTCCAGGTCTTCGCATCGTTAGTTTCAAATGTTTCGGCCAGCCCCATTTGCGGGGTAAGCTTGCTATCGAAGAATGTCAGGCCGTTGTAGAAAAGATTATGTCGGGTGTAGTCCGAAGAGAACGCGCCACGGGCCGGGTCAAGAGTATCGGCCGCAGATGAGGCCGAGGCAGCGACGCGAATTTTGCCTCCTCGCTTGGGAGTAGCATGTTTGCCCGTCGGGGCATCGGCGGCCCATATGGAACCACTGGTGCCGAGCAAGGCCCCAACACCGGTGGCCATCAGACCAGCGCCACCAAGCAGACGCAGCGAGTCTCGCCGTGACATACCTCGATTCAAGGCTTCGAACACCGTCGTGCTTTGTTGAGCACTGATCAGTGGGCTGCCTAGTTCTTTATCACTCATGCCAACGTCCTCTTATTATATGGAACTACTATGGATGCGCTTTGGATGTGCGTGCGGGTGTTTGGGCTTGTCTCAGTATCCGTGTGGGCGGGCGATTCACGCCCATCTGTCCTGGAGTTTGTAATACGCTCCCACCAACGGTAGGAACCAGGGTTTGCCGAAGTGGCCCGGAATGGCTGGCCAGTCCAACGCACGCCATGGGTTGCTTTCGACCTTGCCCTCTAGCACATCGGCCATGATCTGCCCCATGTGTACGGACATTTGCACGCCATGCCCGCTATACCCCATGGCATAGAACAAGCCGTCATGCTCACCGGCTCGCGGCAGCCGGTCAGCCGTCATGTCAACGATACCGCCCCAGCAGTAGTCGATACCGACTGTATTAAGGGCGGGGAACATCCCCGCCAATGCCGATTCGAGGATCTTGCCGCTCTTGATATCGGAGCGAGGATTCGACATCGCGAAGCGCGCCCTACCACCGAACACAAGACGGTTGTCAACCGTAGTACGAAAGTAATTGCCGACGATGCGACTGGTTACATAAGTTCGGCGTTTAGGCAGTAATTGGTCGAGCAACTCATCGGGTAACGGCTTGGTGGCAATGACAAAGCTGCCCACAGGTGCAATACGTCGACGAAACCACTGAAAAGGACCTTTCATCGAGCCCCCGGTGGCTACCAGCACTTGGCGTGCCTCTATTACCCCTCGCGTGCTAGTTAGGAGGTGATTACCGTTAGGTAGGCGCTCAATTCCGGTGACCGCGGCCTGCTCGAATACTCGGGCTCCGTTACGCACGGCGGCTTCGCCGAGGCCAACGCCGAATTTGCCCATGTGCATCTGCGCGCCGTTGGCCTGTAGCATGCCACCAAAAAAACCGTCGGCATCCACTTCGTCACGGATCTTGTGAGCAGATATCATGCACACGTCGGGATCCACATCACGCTGAATCAGTTCACAGGAGCGCGCGATTGCATCGTAGTGTTTGGGTTTTGCCGCGAGCTTGAGCTTGCCTGTAATGCGCAACTCACAGTCGATGCCTTCACGCTCGATGAGCGTACGCACGGTTTTCACCGCGTCCGCGTAGGCTTGATAGAACCCCTTGGCAACTTCCCTGCCGCGTTGCTGAACCAGGCCGGCGTAGTCTTGAGACACCCCGGTGTTGCAATGCCCACCGTTGCGTCCGGACGCTTCCCCAACAATCCGGCCAGCCTCCAGCACCACGACGCTGGCGTCACGTTTTGCCAGGGCAAGGGCAGCGGACAGCCCAGTGAAGCCGGCGCCTACCACTACCACATCCACAATCCCTTCCACTGGGCCTTGGGCTGCGCCTATAAAAGGGGGCGCGGTGTCGAGCCAGAATGATTCAGAGGCCATGCCATGTTCCTCGTTAAGCAGCGCTGTTAGAGACCGACGATGGCAGCGAGTCCGCCAATGTCTTTGATTTCAATGTTTTTATAAAAGGGCGCGCTTGGCTCATGGCCGCGGTTGACAAACACCTTATTGGTAATGTTCATGAAGTCGGCCGGCATCAAGTCGTATCGGAAACTTGAAGAAACATGCAGGATGTCTTCAGGCCCGCAACCAAGGTTATCCAGCATGTACTCGAACGCAGCCAGACGAGGTTTATAGGCTTGACCTTGTTGTGCAGTGAAAACACGGTGGAAAGGAACGCCCAGCTTGTCTACGTTCGACATGATTTGCTCATCACTGGCATTTGAATAGATCACCAATGGAATTTCGTTGGCAATCTTTGCCAGCCCGGCTGTCACGTCGGCGTGTGGACCCCAGGTCGGAACCGCGTCATAGCACTGCTGACCTTCCTCGTCCTTGTAAGCAATGCCCCAGCGTTTGCATGTGCGTTCCAGAGCAGCTTTGAGAACCTGATCGAACGGTTGCCATGGTCCCAACACTTCGTCGAAGCGAAACCCGGCGAAGTCCTTGACGAATCTGTCCATCTGTTCGGCGGGGATACGGTTAGCGAACATTTGGCGGGCGAGGGGCCCCATCTGAAAGTCGGTGAGCGTGCCATAGCAGTCAAATGTAATGTATTTAGGGCGAACGACGGGCATAGCGTTTTTCCTTCATCGGGTTGTTGTCTTGAAAGAGAAAGCGGCGTGGCGCTTGGGTACATGACGATTACACCATTGCTAACAAGGCAGATGCCGTTTAAAGAGGCTTTAACAAAACATAAAGCACCGTTTTTACGGTGCTGCCCGGCATACTTTGCTGATTGCTTAAATAGGGTGCCAAAAACGCCTTTCGCGGTTTGATTGCAAGTTTTAGAGCCGGTTGTACCGGCCAATATCTGTACGCATAAAAAAACCCGAGACCTCGCGGGCTCGGGCTTGAGGGTGCGTTTGTAGCATGCGCTTCAGGCGTTGAGTGCTATTGTCGCGGCGATTTCTGGAAACGCAGCACATTGTGTGTCAAACAGGGTTTTGATCAATTCTCTTCCTGTAGTATCCGCCGGATGTTCGGTCAAATGCGCGTCCAAAGCATCGAATAGCCGATGTTTCAGGAAGTAGCGCCAGTTGACCGGCACACTGGAGAGACATTGAGTCAATGCGCTGTACCGTTCACGGGTCCATTTTTGCTCGAACGCCGTGCGGAACGGGCCGAAGTTGAAATGCCCCTCCATGACAGGACGGGCAGGTTGTCTCAACGCAGCAGTAGCCTCTGCATCGACGACACCATCGACAATCACGACCCCATACTCTTCGCGGGCTTGCTTCAGGGAAACGTATCCGCACTGTACGTCTTTCAGAACGCGTGCGATAGGTCGCTCGAAAGGATCGCCATAGCCGCCTGCGCCGGCACCCACCAGGCGAATGACATCGCCAGGTGCGCAATGCACCAAATCGCTGTTACCCAGTACTTCTTCTTGTGCAGTGCCTGGATTGCGAGTGAACACCGAGTTGCCTCCGGCAGTGCCACCCAGCACGCCCCAGGAGGCGAAGCGGCTGCGGTCGCGGTTACGCGCAGTGACCAGAGATCCTGGAGAAAAGACCTGGAACTCCATGACTAGTCCCAGTCCTCCTCGGTATTTGCCAGCGCCTCCAGAGCCAGGAGCCAGACAATACTTGCGAATCAGGATTGGCACTTCTGCTTCGTTGATTTCCACCGGTGTATTTCGCAAGAATGCGTTGTTGGCACCCGAGGCATCCGGGCCATCACCGTGCGGCATGCCGCCTGCGCCGCCCCCTACAGGGCCGATTGAGGCCATCACCTGGCGACCATCGCGACCCAGCGTCTTGACGTTCATGATAGCCAGTCCGCCAGCGGAACACGCAGGCAGACGGTCAGGAAGCGCCTGGGAAAATGCTCCAAAAGTGAGCATGTGGGTCAGCTTGCAAGTCAAGCTGCGCATGCCTACCGCGGCCGGTGCGGTGGCATTGACCACCGTGCCCTCAGGCAAGATGCAGCGCACCATGCGATACACGCCAGAGTTGAGAAGGATGTCCGGCGACAATGTGTAGAGTACGTAATTGAGGCCCACCAGCATGAGCGCATGCCGCTCATGGCCACCAGTAGGAATGTTGAGTGAGGAGGCGAGTTGCGGATCGCTACCGCTGTAGTCCATCGTCATCGAGTCGCCGTGAATCCCCAGCGTTAACGCTACGCGCAGAGGCTTGCCATTGACGCTGTCCTCGTCTGCGTACTCGGCGAAGAAGTATTCTCCATCAGGCATTGCCCGAACCAATGTGCGGGCTTGCTGCTCGGCATAGTCTAGCAGCGCGTACATTCCGGATTCGTAAGTTTCGATTCCAAAATGCTCGATCATTTCAAGCACCCGACGCTCACCGGTCATAAGCATGCCGATCTGGGCCTTGAGGTCGCCGTGGTTCTGTTCCGGCGCACGTACGTTAATCGCCATAAGACGCAATAGACTTTCATCCAGCACGCCTTCGCGTACCAGCTTGCAGGGTGGGAAGCGGATGCCCTCCTGATGGATCTCGGTCAGGCTACGCGACAGCGATGCCGGCACCGCGCCGCCCATATCAGTGTTATGAATATGTCCGCCGACAAAGCAGATCAGGCGTTCTTTATAGAACACCGGCTTCCACATGACGATGTCCGGCGAGTGGGTGGCAACATAACCACTGTAGGGATCGTTGGTGATACAGATATCGCCGGGACGATAGTCGTCAATCAGATCCAGTACACCCTTGTAGTCCAGGCCGGTGTACCAAGTGGCACCAAGTGTTTTGGGCGAAGCGAAGGTCTGGCCGTCCGGTGTAATCATCGAACAGGAAAAGTCTTCTGTTTCCTTGACGAAAGTCGAATGCGCCGTGCGAACCAAGGTGTACGCCATGCTTTCGGCTGCGGCGCTGCAGTAATTGGCGAAAATCTGCAGGGTAGTGTTATCGATTGCCATTGGCTCAGTCCCCGACGTGCGCGTTGGTAAGAATAAGGGTGCCGTATACGTCCACTCGGCCGGTGAAGCCGGGCAGTACGCAGGTCGTCGTGTCGTCTTGGGCGATTACAGCAGGCCCTTCGAAGGTATGGCCAGCCAGCAGGTCATGACGCAGGTATAGCGGCGCTTGATGGTATGCCCCGTCGAGCCAGACCTTGATGTGTCGGGTTATGGTCGGTTCACCTTGGCCTTCAGCTATGAGTTGCAGTCGCGGCTTGGGTGTGTCAGCGCTGATCACCAATCGCAATGACACAACCTGCACTGCAGCGTCGACGTCACAGTGGCCATATACACGAGTATGCTCATTGTGGAACGCTGCATTGAACCCGGCGACATCACCGCGTTGCAGTGCTTCAATGTTTACAGGAGTATCGAGTTCAAAGGACTGGCCCTTGTAGCGCATATCGGCCGAGACCTGAACCTTGGAGTTCTCGGCGCTGCCGGTCTCATTGATAATCCACTCTCGAGCCTGAACTTGCAGAGCTTCGAGATCATCGGCGAGGCGCTTGATGTTACTAGCCGAGACGTCGTAATAGGTGGTTTTGACGAAATCGTTGCGAGTGTCTGCAATCAAGCCGCCCAAAGCGCTTAGTACCCCAGGAGTCGTTGGAACTACGACTTCACGCATGTTGAGCGCACGGGCAAGATGGCACGCGAGCATCGGTCCGGCGCCGCCGAAAGGCAACAGGGCGAAGGTCCGCGGGTCGATACCAAAGCGCGAGACAATGCGACTGACACCGCTATACATACCTGACACTGACACGTTGATGATCGCTTCGGCAGTGCTCAATACATCGCCACCCAGCGCTTTTGCAAGGGGAGCGATCGCCGCGCTGGCGGCTGCCACGTCGACGGTAACGGCGTTGTAACCCAACTCAGCCTGGCCCAACACCCCGAGTACGGCGAAAGCATCTGTAATGGTCGGTTGGGTACCGCCACGCCCATAGCACACAGGCCCAGGGGTAGAGCCGGCGCTCATGGGGCCCACTTTGAGTACACCAAAATCATCTACCCAGGCGATTGAGCCACCGCCGTCGCCGATCGACGAAACCGATACCGAAGGAATGTGAATTTGGTAGTCGCCGATGTACTCACCGGTTGCGTATTGTGGCTGACCGTCTACGATCAGGGCTACGTCAGCGGTGGTACCACCGATGTCCAGGCTCATGCAGTTCTTTAGGGAACAGAGTTGTGCGATATAGGCAGCGCCAATGACCCCCGATGCAGTACCGGACAGGATCATTTGCACGCATTCAGACTTTCCGCTTTCGGCGCTCATAATGCCGCCGTTGGATTTGGTAACTTTCAATTCAGCCGGTATGCCGGCCTCGCGCAGGGCTTCTTGAAGGGAGCCGAGATAGTGGGCTACCTTGGGTTGTACATACCCACCGATAACCGCAGTCAGTGTCCGCTCGTATTCTCGGATAATGGGCCAGACGTCGGCAGAGCAAGACACGAAGAAGCCCGGCATTTGCTCTTCAATGACGGCTTTAACCTGTTGCTCATGCGCGGGGTTTCGATAGCTGTGCAATAGTGAAATCACCACCCCTTCGCAGCCCGTGGCGCGCAAGCCTGCAACAGCTTCCAGTACGCTGTTTCGATCAATGGCGAGCTGTTCCTGGCCTTGCGCGTCAAGCCGACCGTCTATGCCGAACACTCGATCACGAGGTACCAGCGACGGCGCGCGCGTAGACATCAAGTGGTACATGTCGGGCATCTTCAAGCGCGCGATGTCCAATACATCCTCGAAGTGTCGAGTTGTAATCAGACCCAGTTTAACGCCTTTTCTCATGACCACTGCGTTGACGCCTACAGTCGTGCCATGAGTGAAATGCACTACGTCGCGAGGGTCTATATCGTAGCGTTCGGCCAGCCCTTTCATCCCCTGCAGCACCTCACTGCCAGGACTATCAGGACGAGAAAAAACCTTCAACGTGCGCAAGGTTCCTTGCACATCATTTAGGACGGCGAAATCAGTGAACGAGCCGCCTATGTCCACACCAATGCGTAGCCCCATCGTAATGCCCTCTATCGCTGCGGTGGTGATCAGTCAGGCGCGGGCAGCATAGCCGCGCCGAGATGTGATTAGATCATCGCCCCAACGGCACATGCGCTGTGTTAAGGGCGGTTGTAAGCGATAAGTTGCTGTATTGAGCAAGCCTCTCAGCAGTGCCTGCTGGAGGGCGAAGTTTCAAGACTGACCGATGTCGATCAGTACACTTTTGAAGCGCAGATTGGCCTCATAGGCGGCGCGTCCCAGATCCTTACCGATGCCTGAGCGCTTGTAGCCTCCGGTGGGAATGATCCAGTCTGCGCTGCGTCCATAGCGATTGATCCACACAGTGCCAACTTCCAGTTTTCGTACAGCACGCAAGGCTCTACCAAGATCCGCGGTATGAACGCCTGCGGCGAGGCCGTAGGTAGGATGGTCGGCAAGCGCCATGCCTTCCTCTTCATCGTCGAATACCTGGACGGTGAGTACGGGACCGAAGATTTCTTCCATGACGGCGGGATTGCCAGCGGTCGCTCCAGTCAACAGGGTAGGAAGGTAGAAGCTACCGCCCAGCCCGGTGTCGGCTAATCTGCCGCCAATCAATGCTTGCGCTCCCCCGTCTAGCGCTCGATCGACGATGCCGGCAATACGATTAGCCTGACCTGCTGAGATAATTGGGGCAAGGGTCGTATGCTCATCCCAGGTTCGTCCAGGTTTGAGTGCCTGGAAAACGCGGACGATTTCCTCAACCAGCGGCTGGTAAGCGGCACGCTGAACGATCAATCGAGAGCCGGAAACGCATACCTGTCCCGCATTGCCAGTAATACCCTTGGCGATGCTGCGAGCAGTGCGCGCCAGATCCGGGGCATCAGCGAAAACCAGCTGCGGACTCTTGCCGCCAAGTTCCAGTGTGACTGGTTTTGGTCCGGTCTCGGCGCAAGCCTTCATAATCGAAATGCCAGTGGCGGTCGAGCCGGTAAAGGTAACTTTGCTGATTCTGTGATGGCGGCAAAGTGAGGTGCCGGTGGTGCGGCCGTCGCCCTGGACGATGTTGAAAATGCCAGGTGGCATGCCCGCTTCAATAGCAAGCTCAGCCATGCGCAAGCACGAGAAGGGCGTCATTTCCGAAGGTTTGAGAACCACCGCATTACCCGCGGCCAGCGCGGGCGCGATTTTCCAGCAGGCCATAGTCAACGGAAAATTCCACGGTGCGATAGCGGCTATCACGCCATAGGGCTCGCTGATCTGCATACCCAGATGATCAGTGGCCGTGCAAGCGACCTCGCCGCCTACCTTGTCCGCAAACTCGGCAAAAAAACGCAGACCTTCTGCGGCGAACGGTAAGTCAAAGGCTACAACTTCGGAATAGGGACGTGTCGATCCGACCGCTTCGAGAGGGGCG
Source organism: Pseudomonas sp. B21-054 (assembly GCF_026016345.1). Taxonomy (NCBI): domain Bacteria; kingdom Pseudomonadati; phylum Pseudomonadota; class Gammaproteobacteria; order Pseudomonadales; family Pseudomonadaceae; genus Pseudomonas; species Pseudomonas sp. B21-054. The sequence continues at coordinate 4,468,954 of NZ_CP087204.1, read as the reverse complement.
AGGGTGGCTATGTCGGCATCGATCAGGTCAGCCCAGCGGCGCATCACGCGAGCCCGTTCACGTGGTGGGCGTGAAGCCCAGTCTGAGGTCTTGAAGGCATGCCAGCTGTTCTCGACGACCTCGTCTACCATAGTCGTGTTTGCGATGGGGAGATCGGCATAGTGCTCACCGTCCGACGGCCGGATAACCTCCAGTTGAGCCTGATCCTGGCGGTAAACACCACCAATAAAATGCGCACAGCGGCTTTCTACACGTTTTGGGTCAAAGGAAGACATGCTGCGCTCCAGAAAGAAAAAACCAGAGCCCATCCTAGGAATAATCCGTCCGCACGTGCTGCTGAGTCGATGCTAACGGGTAGCAGTAAAGTTCATTTTTCGCGCTGATCCGGTGCTTTGTGCTGAAATCCAGATTCAGCCATTTATAGGCGCAATGCGTTCTGGTGGGCCAATACGAGATCGGCCATGCTGGCAAATTCACAATGCTGGGATTTGGTGCATGGATTTGTATCGTTCCAAGGGTGACGCGTGTCGCGCCGTAGAGTGCACACAGGTTGATCAATCAAGTCGCGCCAAGGGTCATCCTCTTCTTCGCTGCGGACAGGTAGCAGTTCATAGCGGTCTAAGTTTGCCGCGAGCAGGGCGTCCAGTAGTGCCTGGTGTCCGGTCTCGGGCTGATGAACAATCTGAATATCAGTTGTCAGGAGCAAGCGTTCGCTAAGCGCATCGCTGATACTCGGGTCGGTGGGGATCACGACGACCAATCTATAAAACTTGCTCAGGTACTGCAGAGCACCGCGTACATCTTCATAAAGCGGCCATTGGTCCACGCGTTTGGCGAAGGTCATGGCCTGCTCCCAATCAACGGTTTCATCCACCGCAATGCCCAAAGATCGGGCGATTGCGTCATGCACAAGGCATTGCAGTTTGAGTTGGCCAATGGTCGGCGATGCGCGACGCTCCTCCGTAATCAACGCATGATAGAGTTGTAACAACGCGTCGGGTTGTACGTTCTGTGCTGTTCGCTCCAGCAGAGGTCGTAAAGCGTGGAGTACGCCACGATTGCGATCTACCAAAGTGCCATAGTAGGAAAATCCAAGTGCTTTATATTGAGTAATCTTCATCGGCTGACTCATAAGGTGCTGGATGATGGGCTGGGCAGGAACGGTGGCCCGTCTCGCCCAGCCTGCAACCGGCGCAGGAATATGGAAAAGTCTCAGGCGCCTGCGTCGGCGAGTGCTCGATCAAGCATTTTCAGGGCTTCAGTCAGCTGATCTGGAGTGGTTACCAGCGGCGCCAAAAAGCGAATCACGTTTCGATGTACGCCACATTTGATCACTAGCAGTCCATGCTCTCGGGCTCGATCGATGATCGTTTGGGTTAGGTCTGAGTTGGCGCTCAACGCGGTATCAGCATGGGTTATTTCGATCGCTTGCATGAAGCCGAGGCCACGTACCTGAGCGATGCTCGTGTAGCGCTTCTGTAGCTCGAGCAGCCCGTCACGCAGTTGTGCCGCCAGTTTTTCGCCCTGAGCGAGCAGATCTTCTTCTACGAACAGATCCATCACCGCCAATGCAGCGGCGCAGGCAACGGGGTTGCCACCGTATGTCCCACCCAGACCGCCAGGAGCTGGCGCGTCCATGATATGCGCACGTCCGGTTACTGCTGACAGAGGCATACCGCCGGCGAGACTTTTAGCGGTGGTCACCAAATCTGGCTGAATATCAGCATGCTGGAATCCGAACATCTTTCCGGTGCGACCGAAGCCGGTTTGAATCTCATCGACGATCAATATGATGCCATGGTGGGTGCATAACTTGCGCAGCGACTGCATGAACTCAACAGGAGCAGGGAGGAAGCCGCCATCGCCCTGGACCGGCTCCAAGATAATCGCTGCCACACGCTCGGGTGCGATGTCGGTAGCAAAAACTTCCTCCAGCGCAGCCAGCGCCACGTCGCTAGTGATGCCGCGTAGCGCGTTAGGATAGGGCGTGTGAAACACATCCGACGGGAATGGTCCGAAGTTTTGTTTGTACGGTTGGCTCATGCCCGTGAGGGTAACGCCTAACAACGTGCGCCCGTGAAACCCTCCGCGAAAGGAGATCACGCCGGGACGATTAGTGTGGCTGCGCGCTATTTTTATGGCATTTTCTACCGCCTCAGCACCTGAGGTGAAAAGTACGCTTTTGAAATGTTCCTCGCCACCGATCAGATGGTTCAGGCGTGCAACCACTTCAAGATATGGCTCGTAAGCGGCGACCTGAAAGCTGGCGTGGGAAATTTCCCCTACCTGTCGGCGTACCGCTTCGACCAGGCGAGGATGGCAATGACCAGTATTGAGAACGCCAATGCCCCCTACGAAATCTAGAAAGCGTTTACCGTCCACATCCCATAACTGCGCGCCTTCGCCGCGTGCGGCTACCACCGGATGCGCAGTGATTATGCCCCGAGGGACGTGCTGATCACGCAGGGCCAGCAAGCGTTTGGTGTTGTGGGTGGCGATGTTCATATGAAACTCCAGAGCAGGGTCAAAGGCAGCCGGCAGGACACGAGCGCTGCGTCTTGCAAGTGGGCTTGGGTGCGTCTCCCAAGAGGGAGACGGTGTGACCAATATCTGAACATAGTAGAGTTTGTTGATCGTGCTGTTTTGCCGCGCTTTGAAGGTATATGTGCTTTTTTAAGCGGCCTTTACAACGGGATCGCCTGTGGGCGTCTGATCTCGTCAGATACGACACCCACCGTTCGGAATCGTCTGGTGTGGGTTTTAGTTCCTGCGTAATGGCATCACAAGATGCTGCCAGAAGCGGGGATAAAAACAGCATGTTGTGCGCCAGAGTTCCTTCAATCAGCACTAAACGTGGCGCTAGCGTGTAGATAATGGTGGGCACTCATTCGGATCTTTCCCTCGATTGGCCATAGGCCTAAGGTTGACCATGTCCTCTATGTTGCATTACCGCAGTCCAGCAAGTGCTCGTCAGCTACCTGTCGTGGAATTGGCTTTGGTAGGTGATCCATTTGCCGCAAATCGCGCGGTCAATTTTTGCGAAGCCGACCATCGTTATATCGTCGGCACTGTTCGTGCAGATGCAGAAAATTTGCACATTGAACATTTTCCTTGGGTTGAGCTGACGTTGATAGAGACAGGCCAGGTATGGGTCGAAGGTAACGGTTTCAATATTTTGGCTAAAGCCGGTGATGTGCTCCTCATTCCGCGCGGTCTGGCGTTGCGCTGGCATCATGATAGTGAGCTGCAACGCATGTACATGGCCTTTCCGGGAAAGGCGAGCGAGGGTGACATGCCTGCGGCACCGATCAAGTTTGATCTGACAGTAAAGCTTGAATCTGATGACCCGCCTGCAGCCAACGTCCTGATGACCGAGGCGCCGGTTACAGCTGGATTAACCCTTTTCAGTAGTGGCAATGGCGCGCTTCGAATCGGGATATGGGAGAGCACACCTTATACCCGCTCCACTATTGATCCTGGCTATTGCGAGTTGATGCACGTACTGGCTGGAAAAATCATTTTGCAGCCAGTGGCAGGTGAAGTGTGTGAAGTCGTGCCGGGCGAAACCATTGTGGTTCCAGCCAGAGTCCGCAATGCCTGGACCAATGAGGTGCCAGTGCGCAAACTATGGTGCAAGCTAACTTGATCCGGCACGCATTGCTGGCGGTGATTTCGGTCGTGACGGTGGTTCAAATGGCCTTGAGCAGGATGCGGAGTGGCACAGCATTCTTAACCACCGGCGACTTGATGACAATGTAGCTAAAGTACTTCTCGATACCGATATTTCGATCCAGAATCGACTCCATCAACTCTTGGTAATGCTGAATGCTGCCTGTCATGAACCGCAACAAATAATCATAGCCGCCACTGATCAAGTGGCACTCCAAAACCTCGTCTATTCCACGTATGTAGGACTCGAACTTCACAAAGTCTGCCCGCTTGTGGTCAGACAGTGTTACCTCCGTAAACACAGTCACCGAGTCGGCGAATTTGGTCATGTCCACGCGGGCCTCGTAGCCGCTGATATAACCCGCTGACTCCAAGCGTTTGACCCTCTGTAGACAAGGGCTGGGAGACAGCCCGACGGCCTCGGCAAGACTGACGTTTGTCATGCGTCCGTCCTTTTGCAATTGCACCAGAATATTGATGTCGAGCCGATCGAGTCTGGTCGCCGCGTCCATTGAATAGCACCCCCGTGATAGAAATGATTTGAAAGCTTCTGATGATTTTGCAATTACCGCGCCATCATTGGCATGTGGTAGTTGAACTGCCTTCTGGCCCCGGGTTTGCTCCAGGGGCCAGGCTTCTGGAAGTTGCGTTAATGTTGGCTATCGTTCATGTGCGGCAGTGGGCCAAAAATAGTCGTCGCATGCTGACAGTGGACAACCACAGGCGAGAGGTGAGGATTCAACCTAGCCCTCCGATATGCCAAGCTTTAATTTCAAGGAACTCCTCAATACCGTATTTGGACCCCTCACGTCCCAGTCCTGATTGCTTGACCCCGCCAAAAGGGGCAACCTCCATTGATATGCTGCCGGTATTGAGGCCGACCATTCCGAATTCCAGACGCTCGCCGACCCGCCAGGCGCGTCGCATATCTTGCGTAAAGTAATATGCACCCAGGCCGAATGGCGTTGAGTTGGCAAGATTCAGTGCCTCGTCTTCATCGTTGAAACGAAACAAAGGTGCTACTGGCCCGAACGTTTCTTCGCTGGCGATCAGCATTTGTGCCGTAGCGTTCAGCAATATGGCAGGCTGGACGAACAAATCTTCGGCGTCCGCGATGTTACCCATCAGTAGGGTCGCGCCTTTATCCAAGGCATCACTGATGTGCCGGTTGACCTTCTCGACAGCTGCACGGTTGATGAGCGGCCCTATAGTCACATCATCCTCGGTGCCGTTGCCGACTTTGAGTTGTCCTACTGCTTCGCTCAGGCGTGCCGCAAACGTGTCGAAAATGCCGTCCTGTACAAGAATACGATTCGCGCATACGCAGGTTTGACCAGCGTTGCGAAACTTGCTCTGCATGATTCCGGCGATAGCGAGATCCAGATCAGCATCGTCAAAGATAATGAAGGGCGCATTGCCACCCAGCTCCAAGGCCACTCGTTTGATCGTCGCGGCGCATTGGCTCATTAACAACTGGCCGACACGAGTGGAACCCGTGAAAGAGAGTTTTCGCACGTCCGGGTTTGAGGTCATTTCGCCACCGATCCCTGCGGGTAATCCTGTAAGCACGTTAAAGACGCCGGCCGGAATACCTGCTCGTTCGGCCAATACCGCCAAGGCCAGTGCTGATAACGGGGTCATTTCTGAAGGTTTGACCAGTACCGTACAACCTGCCGCCAGTGCCGGTGCGCACTTGCGAGTGATCATTGCATTAGGAAAGTTCCATGGAGTAATAGCTGCGACCACGCCAATTGGTTGCTTTAGCACCAGGATACGTCGATCGTTGGTAGGGGCCGGGATGGTGTCACCGTAAATTCGTCTTGCTTCTTCAGCGAACCATTTAACAAAGCTTGCACCGTACAGGATCTCCCCTCTGGATTCCGCCAAGGGTTTACCCTGCTCGGCAGTCATGATCTGCGCCAGGTCTTCCTGGTTTTCGAGAATCAGACGGTGCCAGACTTCCAATAGCCGAGCGCGCTCGGCGGCCGGTACTTCTCGCCAGTTTATCCAACTGCTCTGTGCATCGACTATTGCTCGGCGTGTTTCTTCAGCTCCAAGCGCTGGCACCTGAGCGATTTCACTGCCATCGGCGGGGTTAATTACGGGCAATGTCCGGCCGTCGTCGGCATCAATCCAGATTCCGTTGACATAAGCTTTATGAACAAGAAGGGAGGGATCACGCAAACGGGTATTCAACATGGTTCAAGCCTTTAAGCAAATGGTTGACCTCATTTTAGGAACCTTGATACATAGAGGTATGCCGAGATGCGGGCTTGTGGGCGCGGAAGATGCTGAAGATCGAGGCTTTACGGCACGCTGTGTTGTAATGATTGAGACTATTGCTCGTACACTGCATTCTAAACAGTCAGGCATACGCCCCTCGCCTCAGGAGCGCATCCAGGGAGCTAATGGAAACTATCTCAGGACCTTGGCCAGAAATTCCGCTAGATGCAGGGGCTCATGTCCACTAACGGTTCTGATTTGCCCACGGCAGCTGAATCCGTCAGCAACCACCTGCGTCCCAAGCGGAAGGGTGTCCAAATGTGGTTTGAACTCCTGAAGTCCTATCGTCCTGGCCACAGATGCACTTTTACTATGGTAGCCGTACGCCCCGGCAACTCCGCAACAGCCTGCAGGGATCACCTTTCCGGAGCCACCCAGTTGTTTCAATAGTTCTTGCTCTGCGTCCATCCCGCCGCACGACTTTTGATGGCAATGGCCGTGAATTCGAACATCTTGAGACAGGGCCGGTAGCGTAAGACCCTGGTGGTGAATGAACTCGCTGAGGGTCTCAATAGACGCCGTGAGCTTCGCTGCACGAGGATCATCTGGGAACAATCCGGGCATTTCATCTCGAAAAACCGAGAGGCAACTGGGTTCCAGCACTACAATCGGCGTATCGTCTGCCAGGATGGGTTCGAGTTGGTTTAGAATTGCGGACAGATTAGTTTTGGCCTGATCCAATAATCCGACATCATAATAGGGACGCCCGCAGCAGATATGGCGCTCCATTAATTTGACAGTAAAACCAAGTTTTTCCAGAACTTCTACGCCGGCCTCCAGCACGTTGGGCGTGAAACCGTTGTTGAACGTGTCCACCCAAAGAAGTACGTTGCGCGCGGCCGACTTATCATTACTGCCTAGTAACCTACGGGCCGTTACATCGGTTCGGAAGCTGCGCGCGGCAATGGTCGGGAATCGCACATCCGAAGCAAGACCCAAGAGGCTGGCCAGCGCCCTTATGGGACGAGCCCTCATGGCGAGGTTTATCAATGAAGATACCGGCGCTGCCAATGGCAGCCACTCACCGATGCGACCAATCATGGCATCCATAAACGATCGTCTGCGGTTGGCATAATACCGGTACAAGAACTCGGCTTTGTACCTGGCGATATCAACATTGGTAGGACAATCTGTCTTGCAGCCCTTGCAGCCTAAGCAGAGGTCAAGGGAGTCCTTTATGTCAGTATTGTTCCAGTCGTTTTGAATCACGTCCCCCTTCAATAATTCGAAGAATAAACGTGCTCGTCCACGGGTGGAATAACGTTCATCACGGGTCGCTCGAAAGCTCGGGCACATTGTGCCCCCTTCAAGAGAACGGCATTTGCCCATTCCGATGCAACGTTCTGTTTCCCTGGCAAATCCTTGATCACCCAGATCCTTGTGATAGCTGAATAGGCTTTTAACGTTGCGTCGGACATAGTCGGGTCCCAGGCGCAAGTTGGCATCCACCGGCATTGCATCAATTAATTTGCCGGGGTTCATCTTATTACGCGGATCCCAGATGCGCTTGAATGTGCCAAACGCTTCCATCATTTGCGCTGAATACATGATGTGCAGGTATTCGCCCTTGGCTTGGCCATCGCCATGTTCACCCGACAGCGATCCACCATATTTGACTACCAGGCGCGCTGCTTCATCCAAAAAGGCGCGCCATTGATCAATGCCTCGTTGAGATTTGAGGTTGAATGTAATTCTCGAATGTATGCATCCGTCGCCAAAGTGGCCATAGAGATTGGTTTTGTAGCCATAGCGTTCAACCAGTGCGATGAAATCGCGCAAGTAGGCGCCCAATTGCTCAGGTTCGACAGCTGCGTCCTCCCAGCCCACAATTGGATCGGGCTCGTGCGGATCTAGTCCGAGCGAGGTCGCCGATGCACCGGTTTCACGAATGGTCCAAATACGGTTCATCAGGACTTTATCGCCGATCAATCTAACGCTTGGCGCCCCGGGCAGACTCATACTAATATCCACGGCGTTTTGCGCCGCCTGCATTGCGCCTTCCATCGAGTCTGATCCAAACTCAACCATCAGCCAAGCATTACCCTCCGGCAGTTCGGCGATGTCCTCCAGTTTCATGCCTCGCACACGCAGTCCGCCGATAATTCCCTCGTCCAGCCCTTCCATCGCAATAGGATTCAGGGGTAACAACTGGGGCACCGAGTCAGCGGCTAAAACAATGTCAGCGAAGCCAAACACCACCAATACCCGATGGCCAGGATTCTTAACCAGCGTCGTTTCTGCCTGTAGTACCGTGATGCAGGTACCCTCAACTCCAACTAAGGCACGCGCAATATTAAAAGCGTTTTCAGGCAGCAGTTGATCCAGGTTATAGCCTGATACCCGACGCTTCAATTTTGGAAAACCAGTGCGAATAGCTTCAAGGTTTTCATCCACCAACGTCTTAAGCGCTTGGACGATTTCTGCCCGTCGCCCACCGGCGTCCAGATGCGCTTGATAGGTTGCTTCGTCGGTCGGCCCTACCCAAAACCTTTCACCATCGTAAGTCAGTATTTCCAACCGCTCGATGTTCTCTACAGTCTTGCCAGCCATGACCGAATGGGCGCCGCAGGAATTGTTACCGATCATTCCGCCCAGCGTACATCGACTGTGAGTCGCCGGATCGGGTCCGAAGGTCAAGCCATATCCTGCTGCCGCAGACTTCAATTGATCGCAAATGACTCCCGGTTCGACACGAGCGAGCTTACCCAGCGGATCAATGTCATGAATGCGTGTGAGGTGCTTGGATGTGTCAATAATGACTGCGGCATTGACCGATTGTCCGCACATGGACGTACCTGCGCCTCGGGGCAAAATCGGCAAATCCGCAGCGGCGCAGAGGGCTACCGTTTTGATCAGATCGTCGATGGTTCGAGGGATCACTACGCCGATGGGCAATTGACGATAGTTTGATGCTTCGGAGGCATAAACCGCCCGTGTGGCCGCGTCAAACCGAATCTCGGCAGTGGTGTTGGTCCCCAACTGTTCGCGAAATGCCAACAGCTTATTGAGTTCAATGCTCGGTCCACCCTGTTGTTCGGTTTGCGCGTCTTTACTCTGGGCCTGATGTTCAGCATTGTGGCGGATCGTTGGGTTCATGGGGCACCTGATGATTGCTCTTCTGACGCCTCAGTCTATTGAATTGCCGCGACCTGGTAATTGGTCTGGAAAGAAAGCCAATATTGAATTTAAGTTAATAATGATTGCAGGTGCGTTTGAGCGCCCTGGATACAGGTTCATTGGGCATCAAACGCTATGAAGCGATATCAACGGAGGCGCTCTGTGAGTTTTTGTGCAAGGAAGCGGGTAAATTCGCGAATACGTTGAGGTACATGACGCCGTTGTTGGTAAACGGCGAAGATGTCGGCTTGCGGAGCTTCGTAGGCAGACAACAATGCCACCAAGTTGCCCGAAGCCAAGTGTTCTTGGACATCCCAGTGCGAACGAAGGATCAACCCATGACCATCCAACGCGAGTCGCATCGCCACTTCACCGTCATTGCTGGAAAGGGTGCCATGCACTTTTTGACTATAGTCATTTCCGGCGCGTGAAAATCTCCAGATGGCATAATCGCTCTCATATTGCCTGAGCACAATGCAGTTGTGCTGTGCGAGATCCGACACTGCACGGGGAGCTCCGAAGCGCTTCAAGTAAGCGGGTGATGCGCAAAGTATGCGCGGGTTGGCCACAAGATGATGTGCGATCAGGCGTGAGTCAGGGGGGGCGCCGATTCGAATATCGATGTCGATAGTTTCATCCAGCGAATTGAGAGGCTGACTGGATAGCTGCAATGATAATTCCAGATCCGGATGTTCTGCGGCGAATGCGGACAATAAGGGGGCTACGTGGCGCCGACCAAAACCAAAGGAAGCGTTGATTTTCAGCTTTCCCCTTAGCAGGGGTTGGCGATTTCCCAACGCACTCTCGAGTTCTTCCAATTGGCGCAGGATCGGTCTAGCTCCTTCCAGATAAAGCAATCCCTCAGGTGTGAGATCCAGCCTTCGCGTGGTCCGTCTGATCAACTGCACGCCCAAGCGCTGCTCAAGCAGCGTAAGGCGCTTGCTCACAGCCGGTAGCGACAGGCCCAGTTCTCGAGCGACGGCGGTCAAGGTGCCGTGATTGGCAACACGATTAAAAAAACTCAGATCGTCCGTGCTAGAGATCGATTCTTTACTAATTTTCAAGTTTGGGCGCCCCGATTGAGTCGAATCGTTGGATTCTGTTAGTTAATACCTGAACAGCCCTGTCTGACAACCTCTGTAAGGCCAGCCCTGCGTGATATCGTTTGCCCTAGACCAGAGTAGCTTCTGAAGTACAAGGAGGCGGTTCAGATGTTATAGCGATTTACTCGAAAAGTGACGGAATTACGTCTGCGCGTTGACGACTGCGAAGGGCCGTTCAATGGAATTTTCCCTTAGATGTGCAATACACCGGCCCAGTATAACTTTTCGCCCACATTCATGGGCGATTCGGCTTTCATTGATATCGCGACGCCCGTGTCCAATTGTCGCGTAGTGATGCTGGGTAGGGCGATGAGTTAGCGCTTTTCCAGCCCCGGCAGCATCTGACATACATGACCGAGAGAGCTTGAGTATTGCGTGGTACACGGCGCCTAGCCAAACTTATAACAATTTTTCCCCGCAGATTTAGCAGCATACATTGCGAAATCTGCTCTGGATATTAACTGATCCAAACTTTCCGTTGTCAAGGAGGTGTTTGTGGCAATACCAATACTTACGCCTAGGCCTGCATAGGCCTTATTTTGGGCTGTGTAAACCCGGAGTTTCTCTATAATGCGCTCGGCAATGAGCGATGCTGATGCTTCATTGGTGTCTGGCATAAACACAATGAATTCATCCCCGCCCATGCGGGCTACGGCATCACTCTTGCGCAGCATACCCGTAATCATATTAGAAAAAGAAACGAGCACCCGGTCGCCGGTGGCATGTCCGTTCTCATCATTGATTTTTTTAAATCCATCTAAATCTAAGTAAAGTATGGAGGTTTCAACGCTTTGTGCTTCTGTCGAATCCAGTGTTGCTGCGACAATATTAACAATGCCTAAACGGTTTAACGCGCCTGTCAGTTTGTCGTGGGTCGCTGAATGAATACTCTCAAACTCTGCAATGTAAGCTTTTATTAGGTTGGTGTTGAGCTGGTTCAGCAATACCCACAATCCGGTAAGGTACATAGGGGCTTGGAGAATCAGTATCCGCAGTAAAGGGGCTGGCTGAAATAAAGTGGCTAATTTCATAGGGATATCGGTGAGTAAAATTTGAGTAAACGCGTAGCGAGGTATCCCTTGATTTCTCATTGCAATCGCCCCATTCATGCTGACCGCCGATGTACAAGCCAGGACTTGAAGTACAGGATCTACGCTAATAATGCAGCCTGCAGTGCCAATTCCTATTTCGACAGCCCAAATCAGACCAAAAAGAAGCGCAAGATCTGTCGCATAGTGAGATCGCGATTCGCCGCTCACTATGAATTTCTGCAGCAAAAACCAACGGATTATCCAAATTACAAGATCAGCAACTAACCAGCTAATGAAAAAGATCGTGGGATGAAGCATGACTGCGACGCAATATCGGCAAATTGACGGGGCAAGATGTTCCTCAGCTTTATCTGACAGGCATGCCAGGTCGAGCTCAGCAACGGTTGTTGGGCTGGAACAAGATTGAGCTCCGTGCCGGGGAATCCCGATCCGTAACCGTGCAAGTGGATTCACGCCTGCTGGCCGATTTTGACGTCAAGGCGCAGCGATGGTCTATAGCGCCAGGAGCGTATGCATTGGGTCTAGGCCATAGCGCTACAGAGTTCGTTGCCCAGCGACATGTAGATTTACCCAAGCAGGATTTCGCAGATCCAGTCGTGAGCCGCTAAGCCATTTTTCTTCATGCCTGGGTGCTCTACACCCCTGGCATGGGGAAGCTCAAGCAAACCTGACAAGACTTTCAGCACATCCCTATTCGGCATTTTCATCAAAGATGGAGGCAACGGCTGCGTGCCATCTTTTTTTGAGGTTTTTATGTCTTCTTCAACTTCGTATCGAGTCGCAGTGGTGCAGGCAGCACCCGTCTTCATGGATCGCAGCGCGACAGTTGATAAATGCATTCATTTGATTGGCGAGGCCGCTGCCAAAGGTGCTCGGTTGATCGTGTTTCCAGAAAACTTCGTTCCTGGTTACCCATGGTTTTTTTGGTTGGGATCACCAGCTTGGGCAATGCAGTACATGCTGCAATATCACGAACAGGCCTTGGTGATTGATAGCCCTGACTATCGTCGGTTGGAGCAAGCGGCAGCCGATCATGAAATATTCGTCTGCCTCGGCTTTACCGAACGATCTAATGGCAGCTTGTACATGGGGCAGGCTTTCATTGATGACCAAGGACGGACGCTTTCTACTCGTCGCAAGCTCAAACCAACAGTGGCGGAGCGCATGGTATTTGGCGAGGGCGATGGCAGCGATATTCAAGTCCACGAAACCAGCCTTGGTCGGCTAGGGGGGCTGTGCTGCTGGGAGCACATTCAGCCACTGACCAAATTTGCGATGTACAGCAAACACGAGCAAGTGCACGTAGCTGCGTGGCCTGGCTTTTCTCTTTACACAGACGTAACCCCAGCCATCGGAGGCGAGGTCAACAACGCGGTCAGCCGAACTTACGCCGTCGAAGGCCAGTGCTTCGTTCTGGCCCCTTGCGGAATGGTATCCGAGGACGTTGTCGAGCTGCTCTGCAAGACAGATGAGGCACGTGATTTGCTCAAGGTCGGCGGAGGCTTTGCACGAATCTATGGCCCAGATGGTGCGAATTTGGCAAACCCTTTGCCACCAGAGCAGGAAGGGATTCTGTACGCAGATATCAATCTTGACGCAGTCACCATGGCCAAGGTTGCGGCGGATCCGGTGGGCCATTACTCCCGCAGTGATGTGACACGACTCTTGTTCAACAGTGAGTCACGCCGGCCCGTCAGTGCCGATGCCATTGTTGGCTCCGAAGACTCTCCCGTTCTAATTGAAAACCCCGAACCCAATTAATCGATATCCCTATTCCATGGGTGCATAACATGCAGCATAAATCGCTTGGTGATTCAGCTTACGAGTGGAAAATGGTGTGGCTGCTTGCGGTGCTTTTTGGCATCGTAGGTCTGGATCGTCTGGTTATTGTTTACCTGTTCCCGATCCTGATACCAGAGTTAGGTTTGAGCAACACCCAAGCCGGTGCTATTGCTTCGATACTGGCGCTGACTTGGGCACTCTCCACCTATTTCCTCGGCGGCGTAAGTGATCGCCACGGACGCAAGAAGGTACTTATCTATTCGGGTATTTTCTTTTCGCTCATGACATGGATGACAGGGGCAGTCAAAAGCTTTACGGGCATGATGGTGGTTCGTGGCCTGCTCGGTGTAGGTGAGGGTGGAGTATTCAGTGCCAGTGTTTCAACGCTTGCTGAAATATCTACTCCCAAGCGTCGCGGGCTCAACATGGGCATTCATCAGGCGCTGTTTCCTCTTTTAGGTATTGGCCTGGGCCCGATCATCGCAACTCAGTTGAGCGTGTATTTGCCCTGGCAGTGGGTGTTCTTCCTGCTTGGGATTCCAGGACTGATCTTGACAGTCATGCTTGCGAAACTCATGCGTGAACCGAAAAGGACACCTGTCGAGCGCGCTGCAACCGAGAGTATTTCCATCGGCAGTGTCCTCAAGTTTCGCAACATCTGGGTGACCTCTGTCATCGGCTCACTTTTCCAGACCGGCTTGTTTGTGTTCTCGACTTTCGTCGCGCTATACCTCACTCAAGTGGTGGGGCTATCGCTGAGCACAACTGGTCTGATCGTATCTGGCTGGGGGTTTGGTGGTTTCATAGGGATGATCGCAATTCCTGCACTATCTGATCGCTGGGGGCGTAAGCCTGTACTGGTAACCTGCGCCACGATTTACGGTGTTCTGATGCTGGCATTCGCCATGAACAATGCCGGCCCATTGGTCATGTTCTCCATCCTGTTCATCGCCGGTATCTTTGGCTTTGGTATTGCACCGCTGTTCTTGGCCGTGATTCCCAGTGAGTCCGTGCCAGCAAATATGACGGGTGCAGCGGTTGGCGTACCAACAGGGGTGAGCGAGCTAATCGGCGGCGTGTTGATGCCGGTTGTCGCGGGTGGATTGGCCGACCTTTATGGCCTGGCTGTACCGATGATGGTAGTCGGCGCTGTTTCTATCGCAGCAGCTATTACCGCTTTATTCCTCACCGAAACCGCCCCAGGGATTGCTGGTAATCAAGCTAGTTCGATCCCACTCCCAATCATTGCAGAATAAATATGATCTATTTTGAATGCCTATGGTATCGATTTGATCAATCAAACCCTGCTCAATAGAGTAGGGTTTTTATTTTGTACTCCGGTACTGCCTTGAGGGTCTCATGAGCTCAGCTTTCAGCGTTGACGGTTTTCGTTTACTGGCACAGCGACGTCTTCCCAAAATGGTTTTCGACTATCTTGAAGGCGGAGCTGATGATGAGAAATGCCTGCAGCGTAATCGGGACGTATTTGACCATTGGGAGTTTTGCCCCAGGCGTCTTGTAGATGTCTCGCAACGCAATCTGAGTGTGAAAGTCTTCGATGCTTTGCAACCATTGCCGCTCATGGTCGCTCCTATGGGTCTAAATGGAGCCTTTTGGCCTAAGGGGGATCTCGCCTTGGCCCAGGCAGCTAAAAAAGCTGGCATCCCCTTTATATTGTCTACGGCGGCCAATGCCTCCATCGAGGAAGTCGCGGATAAAGCTGGAGGAGATCTATGGTTCCAGCTCTATGTTGTACACCCGTCGCTTGCTGATCAACTGGTAGCCCGAGCACTGGCAGCAGGGTATAGAACACTGGTGCTCACAACAGATGTAGCTGTAAACGGCAAACGTGAGCGCGATCTGCGCAGCGGATTTGGCTTGCCTTTCAAATACACACCCAAGGTGATGCTTGATGGCATGCTCCACCCAAGATGGTCAATGAGGTTGCTTGCAGGTGGGATGCCGCAGATGGCAAATTTTGCCAACCAGGACGCCAGCAACGTTGAGCTTCAAGCGGCGCTGCTTTCGAGGAAAATGGATGCCAGTTTCGACTGGGATTCTTTGAAGCGATTGCGAGAGCTCTGGCCACACCGGCTATTAGTCAAAGGGATCCTCCATCCAGACGACGCGACGCGTTGCATGGAGCTCGGAGCTGACGGTGTAATTCTGTCAAATCATGGTGGACGCCAACTTGATTCGAGCTGTTCGCCAATGTCCGTTCTTCAAAATATTGCCAGTGCTCATCCGGGCCAGGTATTTGTTGATAGCGGTTTCAGACGCGGTTCTGACATTGTAAAGGCCATGGCGCTTGGTGCTGGTGGTGTCCTGATAGGCCGACCACTGCTTTACGGCCTGGCTGCTGCCGGAGAGGAGGGGGTTAGTCAGGTGCTGAGCATTCTTAAGGATGAAATGGATCGCACGCTTGCGAACATGGGATGTGCCTCCATGGCGACTTTGACCCCCGACCATGTCACCTCAATCAGGGGGTGATGCCAATAATTATATCTGCGGACTCGGCGCTATGTTCTCACCGAGTTCGCTTTTGCTTTCAGGATGTAGGCGAAATTAACTGATGGGCTCGTACGGCAAATCAACGGTAAGCACCTAGCGAAGACACCTCCCTGATGGGTCAGGGGCGATGCCCTTTACGGCTTGTTAAATTATTCGAGGTGGTAATTCAACCAAATATGGTGCGTTCCATCGGTGTCAATTGTGATCCCTCCTGACCCTGATATCCCTTTCAAACCATCCGTACCACTGCCTCCAACTATGCAGAAAAACTCATCTGCACGATCAATTCCGGTAGTGGAGGCGGAATGAATGAAGTTAAAGGAACCCTCTACCCCATTCACCGTACCCTTGAAGCTCTCCATCGCGATGTAGCTGCCCCTTCTTGACGCTTGGTCGAACGCCGCAGTAAAGGCTGTTGAAGAAATACCATCGATAGCTCCTGTATAGGACTTTTCCATGGAGCTGATCGACACTGGTAAGCCTGTCGTAATTTCGGGCGTGGGAGTCAGGTCAGTTGGTTTGAAATTCTTGGCGGAAAAAGTGGCTCGCGCTTCCATTCGGATCAGTCCTGTTCCATATGAGTTGAGCGGTCATTCTAATGCAAGAGCACCCTCACGTTGAGGACGTCAGGCCGAGACCCAATGCTGTGGCAGCAGTTGGTCGATCTCACTCGCTCGCTGCGTCGGCAGGCGCGTCAGCACATCTTTGAGATACGCATAAGGATCATGCCCATTCATGCGGGCTGACTGGATCAAGCTCATGATCGCAGCTGCCCGCTTACCGCTGCGTAGCGACCCGGCGAACAACCAGTTCGAGCGTCCAAATGCCCACGGCCTTATCTGATTTTCGACAGCGTTATTATCTATGGGCACAGCCCCGTCCTCGAGATATCGAGTCAGTGCCGTCTAGCGTTTGAGGCTGTAATCCAGAGCTTTCGCGATAGCCAACCCTTCGGGCACAAGATCGCGCTGGGCCAACATCCAGGTATGCAGTGCGTCGATAATGGGGGCCGCTTTTTCCTGGCGTATTCGCCAGCGATTTTCGTCGGTCATTTCCCGCGCTTGCCGTTCAATTTCGTACAACCCGCCAATTGAGTGCAGCGCCTGCTCAGCCAGTTGGCTTTTATTCGTCGCGTGCAAATCGAAAAACTTGCGGCGGGCGTGGGCCAGGCAGCCGATTTCGGTGATGCCTTGCTGGAAGCTGGCTTTGTAGCCGGCAAAATCATCGCAAACCAGCTTGCCATTCCACTGACCAAGAAAGTTGCGTGCATGTTCGCCCGCACGGCTTGGGCTGAAGTCGTACACCACTGCTTGAGCGCCGAAAAAGGCGTAGTGCAGTAGGCCCAGACATAAGCGCGATGGGTTTTCTTCTCGCCCGGCGCGAGCATCTGCACCGGCGTTTCGTCAGCGTGGATCACGCCTTGAGCAAGCACTGTTTCGCGCAGTGCGTCGACCAAGGGTTGGAGCTGCACGCCAGTTTGGCCGACCCACTGCGCCAGTGTCGAGCGGGCGATGCCAGGCCGGCGCGG
The DNA here is from genome assembly GCF_026016345.1 of Pseudomonas sp. B21-054. Taxonomy (NCBI): domain Bacteria; kingdom Pseudomonadati; phylum Pseudomonadota; class Gammaproteobacteria; order Pseudomonadales; family Pseudomonadaceae; genus Pseudomonas; species Pseudomonas sp. B21-054. The sequence goes on along the minus strand of NZ_CP087204.1, from coordinate 4,451,909 downwards.
CCAAAGATTTTCTCTTGCCGATACAGCGGCAAATGGTCGGCGAACTTGGCTACCATCACGTGAGCCAGCAGCCCAGCGGTCGGGATGCCCTTGTCGATTACCTAGGCCGGAACCGGAGCCTGAGTCAGCGTTTCACATTTGCGGCAGACCCATTTCCTGCGCACATGCTGCTCGACGGTGAACACGCCCGGGATGTAATCCAGCTTCTCGCTGACGTCTTCGCCGATGCGCTGGAGCTGGCAACCGCAGGCGCACTGGGTGGGGTCGGGTTCGTGATAAATCACGGTACGCGGAAACTGTGCTGGCAAGGAAACACGCTTGGGCTGCTTGCGTGGTTCGGCCGGCGCAGCCAGCGGATTCAACGCCTTCAGTTCGGCTTCGATGGCCGCGATGTCGGTGTCGAGCAGGTCGTCGAGCAGGCAGCCTTGGGCAGGGCTCAGTTGCTCACTGCGCTTGGCAAACTTGTTACGTTTGAACCAGGCGATTTCGTGGGTGAGCTGCTCGATGATGGTTTGGTCGCGGTCGTTCTTCTTGCCCATCCGGTCGACTTGCTGCCCGAGAGAATCAACCTGGGACAGCAACTGCGCCGCGAGGGCACGCAGTTGGTCAGGGGACATTTGGTCGAGATTGGGCGATGAAGTCATGCCGCGAATTTTGCCAGAGCAAGCCGTTTGCGGCGATAGACCAATGGGCTAATGGCGGGCGTTAGAGCAGTGTGATTGCACCGCCAGCCCCAACGCGTTGCCAAGGCAGACCGAGCACCAAGGCCTGAAGTTGCTCTGTATCCAGTTCCACATCGCAGCCATTTCGAATACCGGGCCAGTGAAACTTGCCTTGGTTCAACCGGCGAGCAGCCAGCCAGACGCCAATCCCGTCATGCACCAGCACTTTCATACGAGTGGCGCGGCGGTTGGCGAACAGATAAGCACAGTGCGGCTTCGCCGCACCGAACACCGCGATCACTCTGGCCAACGCGGTCTCGGTGCCAGCGCGCATGTCCATCGGCTCGGTGACGAGCCAGATGGAGTCGATGCGGATCATCGCAGCAGGTCTCGAAGGAAAGCAGAACACCCCGCTGCATTTTCTGCCGGCCATACGCCTCAGACTGGGATAAATTCCTGGCGAGTTGGGAAGCAGAGATGCGGTACCTGGAGCAGCATAGGGTCGCAAGATATCAATGAAAAAGACTGAGCGGGTGAGGGCATGAGACAAGACGATGACACGGTGTACTGCGATATCCAGATGCCGCTAGCCCAGGGCCGAGAGCTTTTGGAGTTGGTAAATGCACTGCGAGAATCGAAAGCTCATCCGTTTCTCGACAAAGTCTTCGAGCACATGCAAGACGAACTCAGTACGTCCATCGATATCGTAGATCACCCGCCAACATGGGGGCCTTGGTGCGAGTAAGGCTCCTAATGGCGGTGAAACTTCAGTTTCTAATCAATCCGTGCTCGGCACTCCAGGGACATCCATGTTGATCTTGCGCCAAAAGGCTTCAGAGAAACTGTAAACCGAGAACGCAATCAGCCCCAAGGCCATCACAATCAAAATCAACCAACCAGCAGGTAGATTTTGGAGTGCGTCCAGTGATTCCTTCATACCAGGTGGATCCATGGCTTGATAAGTGGAACCGCTGATTGCCAGTAGCAACGCAATTTCTAAGAACACGACTCCACGGGCAATTAGTCCGAATCGTGATACAGGGCGGACATACCGCATGACGTCTTCGTCAGCTTCAAAATATTTCTCGAACGACGCCTTCCATCCCTTGATGATGTGAGCAACACCCACGCCAAGGGGAACGAGAGCGATCAGGTACACCAATAAATTCGAGTGATCCCAAGACAAAAAATGCGCTAGCCAGTCTTTGGTTTGCCCTCCGGAATCGCCCGAACTTTTAATACCGCTAATGAGTAGGCCCAACGCGAAAAACGCGAGAGCGCCGTTGACCATACCTCCCGCGAACAGACCTGCGCGAATTACCAAACCTTTGAATTTTTTGCCATGATGATCGACATCACGCGTTGCCTGAAGCACGCGCCATGCCGCAAACGCGAGCAGACCCGCCACCACAAGCCCAACCAGAAAATAGCCGAATGGCTGGCTCAGCAATGCTTCCAGGCTCTTGTGGCTGTCCTTCGGTTTTGTCGAGTCTTGTGCTGCGAGCAACGCGAAAATACCGATGATCAAATACAGCAATCCTCGAGCGGCGTAGCCTCCACGAGCGAGTATTACTAGGCTGTGTTGCGCGGACATTCGATGTATTCCCGAGATCTGATACAAGAGCAGACCCCTCTCGCCGGGCAGGGTTCTATATCAAGCCGGTGACTGCGGCGAATTCGTTACCCAAGACGACTGCCGACATAAAACATGAGTGCGTACGTCCATCGATTTCATGGAGAACCCACTAACGTGGAGGTTTATAGGTACCTAGGCTGTAGAGTTAGGTTTAGTCACCAAACATCTCGTTGAGCTCTGTATCAGCAAGCCCCAAGGATTTCATCGTGATGTTACCGGCGTCATTTTCACCAACGTGCCAGAGCGCAAATTTCGGAAGGTTTAGCCAGGCCGGTGGCTTCGCATCAACTGGATGCGCCGAGCGAGTTTCGTAGGTAGCTACACCGTCGATTATCGAGACCAGCGCTATACCGTGTGCTGTAGCGTACTTTATCGCTCCGGATTGAAACCCTGTGGTGGTGAACAACATACCTTTATGAGCGCCGACGGATCTCACCTTGTCGTGCAGCACCTGAACCAACTCTCGTTCGACCGCTTTGCGGTATTTTTTGCACTCAATGAGCACGAGAAATTCAGCACCTGCGAAAGCCCGGAATTTCGCCATCACGTCGATTTGGTAGGTCGAATCGTAAGCCTCAAGCTTCACGTCGTGAGTCACCTCCAGCGAGGTCAGCTCTCCACCTTGTTGAATGATCCAATCCCTGACTAAACACTCAAATTCGGTAGCTTCGATATGGAGATTGGTTTTCGCCATTGGTGGGTACATTCATCCATCCTCAAGGTGAGTTCTGGCCCGACTTAAACACTGTACCGTAGCGCTTGCTCTCCTCACAGTTCGGGAATCACCATGGCCCACGGAGGCGATGTCTCCGTGCCCCTCTAACGATGTGGAAGGAACCATGTTCACGGTACATTCCCTCGGTTAGCTCTTTCTCTAAATTCCGGGGGGCAGACACGCATAGTGACCGAGGCGCGGGGCTAGCCCAACCGAGGGCGTCGTCACCGACAGCGCGGTGTTGTGAGCGCAATTGACCAGATGTCATGACTACACCTAGAACAATCAGCCCGCTGGGCCTCCGCAATGTGCTGAGAGAAACCGCAATTTACGCAGCAATACAGGGCGGACGCAGGCGCAGTTTCAGACTCGGCACGATGCTCTAATGGCAAGACGGATAGCCCAGGGCGCAAATCTTTCTGTTCGAAAAAATAAAGGCTGATATCGCCGTCGGTCTCAACGAGACCAAGCCTTACTTGTCCAAGATGTTCAACACCTTGCTGTCGCAACTCCATCAACAATTCGTTGGATGAGATGTTCAGCGTTTCTAAAGACTTTAGCTCATAGAGACCGTCACGGATGACAGTTACCGGAAGCCCATCCATCCAGGCTTCGAATCTTTTGCTTTTGGTCATCACTAAGACAGTAAGCCGGTAGAGAAGCAGGAGCGTAAGAAATACTACGGCGACCGGCAGCAGCGGAACGTCATGGTAGAAGGACACATCTCCTGCGGCGGAGCCCAATGTCAAAATCACGACCAGCTCAAAAAGTGAAAGCTGTCTGATCCCTCGTCGACCGCTGGATTTCAAAAAAAGAAACACTGCGAGAAAAGCGAAGGTGGCCCGGAAACCCACCTCTAGCAAAAACGTTAAGGGAAATTCGTCTATGAGCATCCGCTGGATATCAAAAGGCGACATCGTGACCTCGATTTTATTGTGAGAATAGTCGACGGATCGATTCAACATTTGATTCCAAAAGCTGGTACCAGAGTATTCAGCGGGGAATCGAACTTTGCGGTGGGGCTGCGACGCGTAGCGGCTTTATCAAAGGCTCGCGCCATATCACGCGCTGCTACGTTGAGCTGGCTCGCCAGGTGACATCGGTAATGCCGTATTTTTCGGCTTGAGGTTTGGACACCATCTTCAGTGGCGGGCGTCCAGGCCTGGGAATGGGGGCTGCGCCCGCATCGCAACTAGCCCAGTGCCAGGCATCAGCGTTTTGCATCGCTTTGCTACGGATGATGAAGGACTTCGGCACACCATGAAGCTTGTAGTTGATGACGAATAGATTGTTTTCCATGACTTACTCCGTCTGCTCATTGTTAACGGAGTCATCGGGCGAGGAAAAATTCCAAAAATTCAGGGACTTCAGCACCGAATTGGCTTCATGAGCAGTAGTGTTGCAGACCTAGCGGGCTGAGCACCAACCATGTTCAGCCTGGCCTTACGATTTCGAAGCCTGGTTCAGCGTTTGCTAATCGGTTTATCGGGCTGCAAAAGCTCCGCCACTGCCGTCACCAATTCATCAAGTGACCAAGGTTTGTGCAGGTAAATAGTTTGAGCTGGCACTTTGGTGCTCTCGATCAGATAACCCGAGGTAAGTATCGCAGCGATGTGAGGCCACCTGCCTTTGACCATCTCTATGAACTCGATGCCTTGGACTTGTCCGGGGACGCCATAATCGGCAATCACTAAGGCGCATTCACCATGTGCTCCGAGCAGGTAGGTCAACGCATCATCCGCCGTAGCGAACGGGACAGTCTTAGCGCCCATCTCATCCATGATATCGGTCATGAGCGACTGCAGAGTTGGGTCGTCCTCAATGACGATGACCTCACCGCGAATCGGCAGAAAACCTTCCCAATTTACGTTCAAGCAATACCCCTTAACCAGAGAACCGACCGAACAGACGGGACGGTTGCATGAGTGTAAGCGAAAATATCGCGCACCTTAAAAGTGCTTGGAGAGCGCGGAACACCAGACTTCAGGTCGTGCCCCTACAGATGTCCTCGCAGCGTATTGGAGGAGCGCCTGGCGCCTCGATTATTCTAATCGGCTGCGTAAGCAACGAATTCAGACCCAATTGTGCGCTTAGGGCTACGGATGCTGCTCAGCAATCCCATGATCTAGATCAAGCAGTGCGCATTTTTTCGAACCTTCCCCCCGAGGTATCTATCGAAACTATGAAGCGGGTCAACGCGTCATCGAGACACAGACAATCACTCATTCGCAAAGTTAGCTGGGGCAGCTGAGTCAAATTGGAGGATGCAATAGCTAGCAACCAAGGATCGAGGAGCCTGGATCGGGCACGGCATCTTGACTTATATAATGCTGAGTCCTACCACAAATGAAAAAGGACGAGAGTTTTCGGTATAACACCGAGCCTTCTCGTCCTCGACACTTGTAGATAAATTTAGGTAGTCAAAACTGTAGCGCTGCTATCGGTTTCCGGCGAAGCGATGTAGCTATCGCCAGGTGTCAGGATGACTTTTCGGCAATCCTCTTCTTTCTTATCGAAGATTTTATATCCTTCGGCGGCCTGTTCCAGTGACATGCGATGGCTGATAATGACTTCCGGTGAGAGACGACCTGTCTCGATGTGGTCTAGGAGCTCAGGGAGGAAGCGATGCACATGGGTCTGCCCCATTTTGAAGGTCAGCCCCTTGTCGAATGCGTCACCGAAAAGAAAGCCATGAATGAACCCAGAATAGACGCCTGGTACGCTCACGACGCCCCCGCGTCTGACTGCTGCGATACACTGACGTAACGCTTTACCGCTGCTTCCCTCAAGCTTGAGTGTCGCGAGAACAGTTTCCGTCGTACTACCTTTTGCTTCAAACCCAACCGCATCCACCACGCCATCAACTCCCCGCATTCCTTTGGTTTGCCGAATGATCGTATCTGCAGGATCGTCGTCTTCATCGAAGTTGATCGGAATTACGCCATATGTTTTCTGCGCGTAAGCCAAGCGGTAAGGATGGTGATCGACCATAAAAATTTGGTCGGCACCGAGCATCCTTGCACAGGCCGCGCTCAACAATCCGACGGGGCCTGCACCATAGATGGCGATGCTTGAGCCGTTACCAATCCCTGCGTTCGTTACAGCCTGATAAGCAGTTGGAAGGATGTCTGAAAGGAAAAGAACCTTTTCATCCGACAGCGTCCCCGGCACTTTGAACGGCCCGGTGTTGGCTTTCGGTACTCGCACGTATTCGGCTTGCCCGCCAGGCACACCGCCATACATATGACTGAAGCCGAATAGTGCCGCTCCAGGTGGAATCGCCTTTTTATTTATGATCGCTCCACGCCCCGTATTTGTTGTTTCGCAGGCCGCGAACAGATCCATCGCGCAGAAGAAACAACTGCCGCAGGCGATTACAAAGGGAATCACCACACGGTCGCCCGGTTGCACTGCGGTCACTGCTGAGCCTGCCTCTTCAACGATCCCCATGAACTCATGGCCGAAGATATCGCCATGCTCGACAGTGGGAATCTTTCCCCTATAGAGATGCAGGTCAGATCCGCATATCGCCGTCGCGGTAACCCGAAGAATGATGTCATCACTTTCCTCGATAACCGGATCGGGAACCGTGTCGACTTTGACGCTGTGCGCGCCGTGATAGGTGAGTGCTCTCATGACGTCTTACCTACTTCAGCTCGATGGTAAGTGGGAGAGAAGGATCGAAGAAAGTAAGTTCAGACTGATATAGACGCAAATGACTAGCGGTCGCTTACGTAGGCACGCCCGTAATTTTTTTAAACCTATGGTGCGGAAGTAGGTCGACTGCTGGAGTCTGTAACCCAGGTAGTCGGAGGTGACATTTATGATCGGTGTTGTCATACCTGTGACCTTGGAGATTTGGTTCGCTCAAAGTACATGGAGCTTTACCAGTTCATCGAGAATCACCGGCACATCCACGGCGCCAATCTTGGCCTGAGTGCCGAGGCCTACCGGAATGCTGGTGGGTTCCAGCATCTCACTGCACACGAAGGCGTCCATTTTTGACGACCACAGATATCAATGACCAGCCTTCGTGAAGCTTAAGATTTGCTTCGTTGACTGACAGCGCTTCCATGACTTGGATAGGTCGGAAATATGCATTTCGTCTTACTAAGATCGTAAGGTTTAACCATTAGGCGTCGAGCATGAATAAGGGTTCCTTTATCGCTGCCTCGCTCAGCTGGATCATTCGCGATGGCGCCGGGTCTACATTGAGACCATCGCTTGAAGGGTGAACCAGTGAGCAAAATCATCAGCGCACATGATTTACAAATCGACCTTCAAGATGCGAACGAAGCCGGGTTATTCAAATGGCTGATCGCCAGTTTCCTGATGGGCAAGAGAATCCAGGGGCCGATTGCCGCAAAGGCGTATCAGGTTATCGTCGAGAAACACCATCGGGATACGCCGCACAAACTGGCGAGCTGCACCCACCGCCAGTTGGTCATGATGCTTGGTGAGGCGCACTACGTCCGTTACGACGAGACCACCGCGTCGCGGTTATTGGCATTGTCCAACAAGATGAATGCTGAATATCACGGCAAGGTCAGCAACATCGTCGCGGCAAGCGCAGATCTTAAGGCCTTCGAAAAACGACTATCTAAATTTGAGGGGATAGGGCCGAAAACCATCGAGATTTTTATGAGGGAAGCGGCTGCGGTGCTCTTCGGAACTTCCAACTAACACTCACTAACACTGCCTCCCCAGTTGCGTGCAGCCAGGAGAAATCATGACAACGCACAGGCTGACAGCGAAGGGCTTGCAGTTGAATGTTTCGATCTGCGGTCGAGGCTCTCCGCTGCTTTTACTCAATGGTTTGGGTGGTTTGATTCGTACCTTCGATCCGCTGCGCGATGAACTTGACGACTTCATGACCATCACGCTGGACGTGCCAGGAGTCGGTAGGTCGCAAATGCCCCGTTGGCCCATTCGCCTGCCACGCCACGCCGACGTGATTGCAGAGATGCTCCAGCAACTGGGGATCGACCAGGTCGATGTGTTCGGGGTGAGCTGGGGAGGTGCATTGGCTCAAGAATTCGCAATTCGTTACCCGAGCATGGTACGCAGGCTGATCCTCGCGGCGACCTCTCCCGGCCCAGTTCTATTGATGAAGCCTGCTGACGTTATGGATTTTTTCCGCAAGAGTAAAAAAGCCAAAATGCACAAGCAGGAAAGATTCGGCAATTCAATTCACACGCTGCTGCAGTTCGGTGTGACGAAAGGCATGCTCTCTGTTAATCCGCGAACCTACTTTTTCCAGCTCGCAGCGTTGATCGGATGGACAAGCGTGCTTCGGTTGTCCCGGCTGTCTCAAAGCACGCTGGTTCTTACCGGCGACCGCGATCCTTTAATACAGGCGTACAACGCCCATATCCTGCGCCGCACAATTCGACGTTCAGAACTTCGCCTTCTGAAGGGCGAGGGGCATTTCTTTGTGGTGACCAGCCCTAGACGAACTGCCGTCTTGATTCGCGAATTTCTTAGCCGGCAATATGACGATGAAGAGAAGGCCCCCGAGGGTCGCAAACCGAAACGCCAAGGCTAGCCTGGAGCGCACCTAGGTCAGTAAATCCGCTCGCTCACGTCGTTGTGAGGGGGATCACACGCAGTCGAAGGCAGCATTAGTTTCTTCGCCAAACCTTTCAAACTCTTCAGATCGACGATGGTTGTAGTGGTCAACTAATCCCGGACACGACGTTAAGTTTTTTCTCCGCCTGAGCTGGGGCCAGTCCGTTGTTGAATTGGTGCGGTCTAATCCAGTTGTACCGATGCATCAGGTAATGACTGATGTCGCAGTGCGCTTCTTGAGCTGTCATGTAGCCCACGGTCGGTATACATTCAGCTTTCAAGCTGCGAAACACACGCTCCATCGGCGCATTATCCCAACAGTTTCCACGACGGCTCATGCTTTGGCGCATGCGGTAACGCCAGAGCCGTTGGCGAAACTGGCGACTGCCATATTGGAGCCCTGATCCGAGTGAAACAGCAGCCCTTGAGGCCTGGCGGGCGTCTCTAGTTCACGCTGATACCAGTCGTTTAATCCAGTCCAGCAGCACACTGGGCAGCAACTCGGGTCTGTGCAACAAGGCATATTGCCGCGAGCCGAATACCGCTGGCAGGTAATTCGCCGCCTGGCGATCGATAGTCAAACAGAAGGGATAGATGCCTTGGAGCTTGGATTCGGTTACGGCCTGACGCATGTCTTCGACGCCGTAGCGGCCTTCATACTGGTCAACATCGTTGGGTTTGCCATCGGAGATCAGCAATAAGAGACGGTGCGTGGCAGCTTCGCGCATCAGCAACGTGCTGGCGTGGCGCAGGGCGGCGCCGGCCCGGGTGTAGCGTTCCGGTTCGAGAGCCGCAATGCGCCGACCGACTTCAAGGCTGTAACGCTCATCGAAGGTTTTCAGAGTTCGGATCGTGACCCGCTGCGGCCCTTCGCCGGAAAACGCCATCACACTATAGGGCTCGCCCAGGCTGTCTAGCGCCAGGCAGACCAGCAACAACGCTTCGCGCTCGACATCAATGACCCGACGATGGCAGGACAGCCAGCTGTCGGTGGAGCCGCTGACGTCGATCAGCAACATAATCGCCATGTCGCGACGGCCACGACGCTGGGTCTGATACAGCGCCTGCGGCATGCTCAGGCCAGCGCGGGCCTCGGCGCAAGCGTCGATATACGCTTCCAGATCGATTTCGTCTCCGTCCCATTGTTTGCGTAGCCTGACGCGTTGGGCCCGCAGACTTTCGAATTGCCGGCGAATGGCATCCAGCACCGGACGATGAGCATCAAGGGTTCGCTCGACCCATTGTTGCGGGCCTTCCCGAACAGGACACAGGTGCAGGGTCGCCCCCGGATCACGGTATACCTGGTGGTGATAATCCCATTCGGGATAGCTGATCACGTGGGTTGCGAGGTCCTGTGCGCGGTGTTGAAATCGGGGCCGTGGCGGGTCGAGGGACAGCAGCACTTCTTTCGGGCGACCTGCCGTCACCACCAGCCGGGCTTCGTTGAGTTCGGACAAAGACTCAGCGAAATCAGCCGCAGGGGTATCGGTATCCCGGTCGGTCGGGCGCTGCATGCCCATGGGGTCTTCGGCTTTTTCCAGCGGTTCGGCGGGTTGCACCATCCATAGGCCTTGTTCCTGATCGTCGTCCTCATCGGCACAGGCCTCGCGCGCAGTGGGCTGACGTGTGAGGCGGGCACTGCGTGGCAGGGCATCGTCGGTGTCGATTTCACCGGGCGAGGGCGACACTTCCTGACCCGCCGACGGTTCGCGCAGGTCGCCGGTCCAGGCATCAAGGAGAAGCCTGTCTGCGCCGAGCCCGTGAGATTCTTCGCAGAGGAGGAGACGTTGCGCGAGTGCTTCTGACAGTTGCAGCGAATCGGCGGTGTGGGTGGGGGTCGCCAACTCTTCCAGAGGCGCGCCGCATTCACTGTTTAGCAGTAAACGCAGGAAGTTTTCCAGGGGTTGTCGCTGGCTGGGAAAGGTGTGAAGCGGCGGACGGGTCGCCAGGGCATGCTGGCGCAAGTCATGGATCGAGGGCGCCAATCCCGGCAACAGGCGTATCAGATCCGCATCAGCCGCCCAAGCTTCGAGAAGTAGATAGACGCTGCGCTGCATCGGGTTGTCGAGGGCTGACAGGGTGTTTGCACTGCCTCGTTGGGCGCGCATCGCCTGTTGCAAGGCCAGGGCTCTATAGCGCTTCAGGGTGGGCGGATTCTCGCTGCTTCCCAAATCTTGCGGTAGCCATATAGTCACGCCATCGGTCGCTGGGACGGCCCTTTGCTGACACGGCTTTTCGTGACGCACAAAAAGCTTCTTCAGCAGCGTAGGGGGCGAGGGCGGTTGCGCGACGCGCAGCGAATAGTGGGTGTTGAACACTGCCTTGATCAGCAAGTCGAGGTGTTGGGCGACATCCCCAAGGGTGACGATTTTTTCAGTTTCCGAGGGGGGGCGGTGACGACGCCACAACGCCTGTGCATACACCGTCGCGTGGCGTGCAACATCGGTAATGAGGTCCTCGGCTTCGGCCATTTAGATAAATGTCAGGTCGACAAGGTCGCGCATGGCAGCGACCAGTACCGCATCGTCGGACAGCGGCGAGATCAACGCGACCCGACAAGCGATGGGCGCAGCAATGCCGCTGGTAATCAGTCGCGCAGTGGCAATCAACAGGCGGGTACTAGGGACCTCCGCCAGGCCCCGGTCCTGCAGGGCGCGTAGTCGCTGGGCGAGGGTGACCAGGGCGTGGGCGGTGGCGTAGTCGGTTCCACCTTCATGGACGACAATGGCGATTTCGCGCTCGGCCGGCGGGAAATCAAAATCCAGCGCCACAAAGCGCTGTCGAGTGCTCGGCTTCAAATCCTTGAGTATTCGTTGGTAGCCGGGGTTGTAGGACACCACCAATTGAAAGTGTGGCGAGGCTTCAACGATTTCGCCAATTTTGTCCAGGGGCAGAATGCGTCGGTGGTCGGTCAGCGGGTGCAGGACGACAATGGTGTCTTGCCGCGCTTCGACCACCTCGTCCAGATAACAGATAGCGCCTTCGCGCACCGCCCGGGTCAGAGGGCCTTCCGTCCAGTGGGTACCTTGGTGACCGATCAGGAAGCGCCCGACCAGGTCGCTGGCACTCAAGTCGTCATGGCAGGAAATAGTGATCAGCGGGCGCTCGAGACGCCAGGCCATGTGTTCGACAAAACGGGTCTTGCCACACCCGGTGGGTCCTTTGAGCATGACAGCCAGCTGCTGTGCATGGCATTGATGGAAGATCGCCACCTCGTCGCCGCTGGGCTGGTAATAGGGTTCTGCTTGCTGCAGCGCGGATTCTGCGGCCGACAGGTTCTGCTGCATTCGCGAACGATCCATCACAACGCTGCGCCCGACGCACGAGGCACCAGAACCGGATCTGCTTCATCGACATTGAATTGTGGCGCATGGCGGAAAAAATCGAAGATAAACAGCCCGACACCCAGGCTGAACATAGACGCCGTCGCCACCAGCATCAGGAAATGCACCTGAATCTTCAACTGCACATCCAGATAGCCCATGCCGAGAATGCGTTCCAGGTACACCTGAGCAATGCCCGCAGTGGCAAATGACAGGGTCATGCCGAACATCCCTCCCAACTGCAGCCAAAATGCCCAATAACCGATACTGCTTTCTTCCACGGGACGACGGGTCATGCCTGGAAGTGCGTAGGTGATCATCGCCAGGACTATCATGGCATAGGCCCCATAGAAGGCCGCATGGCCGTGCATTGCGGTAATCAGGGTGCCATGGGTCCATTTGTTGACGTCGGGGAAGGTATGAGCCAGACCGAGGAGGCCAGCTCCAAACATGGTGAACAGGGCGCTGCCCATGGTCCAGTGCAAGGCCAGTTTGTTGGGATGAGAGAGGCCGGAGCGGCGCATTGCGTTGTAGGCGTAGATCGCCATACCGACCAGCGCCATAGGCTCAAGTGCACTGAAGAAACCGCCCAATGGAAGCCAGTAATGGGGGACGCCGATCCAGTAATAATGGTGGGCGGTGCCAAGGATGCCGGCAATGAACACCAGGCCGACAATCACGTACAGCCACTTCTCCATGACCTCGCGATCAGCACCGGACAGTCTGATCAGCAGATAGGCCAGGAAGCCGCCCTGGATCATTTCCCAGACACCTTCGACCCACAGGTGAATCGTCCACCAGCGGTAGTAGATCGATACCACGTAGTTTTCATAGTGCAGCAGCGCCGGCAGATAAAGCACGGCGGCACTGGCCAGCCCCAACAAAAGAACGCCTTCGGTGGCAGTGAAGCGCCCGGCTTTCTTGATGGTCATGCCGATGTTGTAGAGAAACATCAGCATGCAGATCACGATCACAATCTTGTGCGGCAGCGGTTGTTCGAGCAATTTGTTCCCGGTGCCATAACCGAACAGATAGCCCAGTACGGCGGTGACGCCCATGGCCGTCCACAACCCGAGCTGGATATACGCCAGTTTGGTGCTGTGCAACTCGCCACGGGACTCGTCCGGCACCATCCAGTAGGTTGCCCCCATGAACCCGGTCAGCACCCAGACGATCAACAGATTGGTGTGTATCGCCTTGGTGACATCAAAGGGCAACACGTCCAGCAGGGGATCTGGTCCGAGGTATTTGGCCGCCGAGAGCAAGCCGAATACCAGTTGCAGACCGAATAGCGCCATGGCGACGGCGAAGTACCAGTAAGCGACGGATTGAGATCTGTAACGCATGGTCATCCCCTTTGATTACTGGAACGACGCCAGATAGGCGACCAGTTGATCGATCTGTTCGGGTGTTAGCGATTTGGCGAAGGTGTCCGGCATGAAAGACATACCATTGGCTGAATACATGTCGCCCGGATGCAGGTAGGCGCTTGGCGTGACGATGGACTCGCGGATGAAGCCTTCGACGTCCTTGGCCTTGCCCTTGTAGTCAGGCGAGGCAATGACCTGTTTGGCCCGAGCAGCCAACCCGGCCAGTGTTGGTCCGGCGAGATTGACCCCCGGTGCAATCGAATGACAAGCGCTGCACACCGGTGTGGCAGTGGTTCGAAACAGCGCCTCGCCCAGGGCGATAGGGTCTTCCTTGCCGGACACCGGGCGTGCGGCTGGTGGCTGGTTGCCACTGGCGACGTTCTGTTGCGCAACGGTGAGGTCCATGCCGGGAATCGACGTGCCGGTCACCAGGATCGGCCGCGGTGGCCAGCCTTGATTGTCGACCTTGCTCACCCAATCCATAAAGGCGATCAACGCCGCGATTTCTTCGTCGTTGAGTTTTAGGTTCGGCATCAACCGGCGATGACGTTGCTCGTCATAAAACTTTGAGGGGTCTTTGAGGAACGCGGTGAGATATGGGGTGCCGCGCTGCTGGGTGATTTTCGTAAGGTCCGGAGCGTAATACGCGCCTTCACCAAACAACGTATGGCAATTGATGCAATTGTATTCATGCCATACGTCCTTGCCGCGAGTGACTTCTGGCGTGATCTGTTGAGCGTTGGTCAATTTTGGAAACTGTCGGTGACTATCAACCGTCATGCCAAGAAACACAACGGCGGCGATGGCCGTCGATATCAGCGCGAACGAGCGTGTCTGGCGTTTGTTCATTGCGAACTCCCTAGACGCCGATACCCGTCCAATAGGTGATGCCGATAACGCTGGCATAAACGACCGCGCTGGCCATCAGCACGAGCACGGCATAGCTGACTATCTTCAAAGCTTTTTGCACGGCTGCATCCCGAGTAGAAAGTGCAGTTGGAAAGTTCTTGGAAAAGCGCTCTGCCGGTTGGGTATTATTAACGATACCAAGCGCTGCATATTTGAGTGTGGTGGTTCAAGTTGTGAGAATGAATGGTCTTGAGGGTAGTAGGCTTTGTATGGTTGTCAAGAAATTCTATAAAATTTTAACCAGTCGTAGTGACGGGTACATAGAAGAAATTGAAATAATCAGGTGAAGCAAATGATCAGCATATCTCTATTGAGGGCGGAGGCGCATGGCATTCAGTCATGATCAACCGTAAGCTCGATGGCGTCATGATATTTTGAGATCGGTATTTCGTCTCTTTTCATGATCCGGGATTCAAATTTCCGATCTAGATAGAGTCGATCGAGTAATCAAGGGCGGCGCAGCTCGAAACAGTCCGAACGGTGGGAATCCATTTAGGAATCTGATCAAACATCGAATGGTTAATGATAAATATCAAAAACGACTTAAAAAGGCCCGCAAGCGGGCCTAAAAAGGGGGGGGCTATTAGTCGCATGAAACTGTTCCGGCTTCTTACTCCTCAACTGCCACCAGTCGCGCACCTTTACGCGTGACCTGCTGCCCGACTTCAAATCTGGCATTGGGTGAGCGCACTGTACTCGTCTCACCTTGTGTGTTTTTTACTTGATAAGCGGTTTCAGATTTACCAATCCCTGTTTGCACCGCACTGCCTGCGAAAAAACCGCCAGCTGCGCCGACTAATGCACCAATCGGCCCCCCTACCGCGCCAACCATCATTCCGGTCAAGGCGCCGAAACCCTTGCCGGCAGTTGTGTCGGGGACTTCACGGATTATCTGGTCTGCCAGGCATAGCGGAGACAGTAGAGTACACAGGGTAAAACTGAGCGCGATTGAACGAGTCATGACATTGTCCCTTCGGGGTTTGCGTTAAGTTCAATACTCAATACACAAAACGGGCCAAGAATTTTATTCAACAATATCAATTAGTTAAGTAGTTGAATGGTCATTACGACCTAGTCCGGAAAGGGTCATAATGACAAAACGATAGTCAATATGACTTCTCGACTGGTGGCTTATTCGGCGGCAGCTTACGGGACAGACGGTGAAGCGCCGCTAATAGACCATCCACCTCCTGAGAATGTGCGACGCATCGGCGCGGGCAACAAGGGAGCAGCAGTAGAACTGCAATCATGGCGGCTACCGAGATTCCAGAGTTATCGGGTGCCGAATTAGTCTGCCTTAATATCCGAGCTCTTGCCTTGGAAAAGCTAGTAATCAAAGAGAAGGTAGTCCGCTACGATTCTGCGATGACAACGCCACCAGACGGCCTCCCACATAGGATCGCATCGCTGGTCCTGACTGAGTTCTTGCAAACGCAAAAAAGCCTGTTCAAATTCTTCGGACGATGCATGGTCGCCATAGTTATGAAAACTTTATCTGATCCAGAGTCCATTAGTGTGGGCGCGATTCGGATATGTAAGTTGCTGCAACTTGAATATTGGCTCGGTCCGACAATACCAAAAGGGCTAACTATGACAATGAACATCGACTCCGTTTACTGTCTCTTGGAAGGCTTAGGCGTAGGGTTAAACGCTTCACCATCAATTGATAGTCCGTCGCCTGAAATTGTATTTGCAGGGGGTTGGCTCGGAAATTTCGGTCATAGTCAATAAATAATCTATTCAAATCTTTATTTTAGACGAAAGGAGATAAAATCAGGCATGAATGCCCGTCAGGAGACGGTTTTGCAATGACGAAAATATATCGACCTGTTGGGGGATGATTATTGTCTACTGGATGGCCTTTCTTCCCTTAAATAAATATTGAACCACTGGTGCTGATAATTGGTTTGGCCCGTTTATAGAATATGATTGCTATTTCTGTGATTAAGGAGGAGTGTTGATCACATAATTTCAGTTAAGAGCGATTGAGCATAATCGTTACTCGACGGGTGTTTTTCAGAGGTCGATCGCTCAGCGAACCCATGCGTGCTTCCAAACTCCCAATGCCCGGTGTCCGGCGTCCATTTAATTATGGGCTGATCATTTTATTGTGCCTGGTGTTCGATGGTTTTTTCGGATTACAGGCGAAGGACTATGGCGGGCTCGAGCAGCAGCGTGTAGAAGCCATATTTCCCGGTAGCGATGGACTTTCCGAGCCTGACGGTGAGTTCAAGGTTCGCACCATCCGCACCGGCAAAGAGGTGCTCGGTTACGTGTTCCAGAGTCAGGACGTGGTGGATATTCCGGCTTACTCGGGCAAACCGATCAACATGCAGGTCATCCTCGATACCCACGGCGTCATCCAGGATGCCTATGTGCTGGAGCACCATGAGCCGATTCTGCTGATCGGCATTCCCGTGGAAAAGCTTCATGCCTTCGATGCCAAATACAAAGGGGTCAAGGCCGACCGAAGGGTGGTCGTTGGTCGGTCCAGTGATCTAGAGGCGGTGACCGTTGATGGGATTTCCGGCGCGACGGTGACCGTCATGGTGGTCAATGAGATCATCATGCGCGCCGCGCAAAAGGTCGCCGTATCGCTGAAGCTGATCGAGGACAGGGCCGGCGCAGCACAAAAGCCCGCCACTGTGCGCCAGGACTTTTACGAACCCGCCACCTGGGAGCAATTGACCGGTAACGGCGCGGTGCGCCGGTTGAACTTGACCCGTGGCCAGGTTGATGCCGCCTTCAAGGGCACCGAAGCCGAAGGTATCGACAACGCCGCCGCCGATCAAGTCGATGACACCTTTATTGAGCTGTACATCGCCGATTTGAACCCGCCAGCCATCGGTCGCAACCTGTTAGGCGACAATCAATACCGTTTCCTCATGCAGGATCTCAAGCCGGGCGAGCAGGCCGTCGCGGTGTTGGGCCGCGGCCTGTTCTCCTACAAGGGCTCGGGTTATGTGCGCGGCGGAATTTTCGATCGGGTGCAATTGCGCCAGTTCGGCAATGTCATCAGTTTCCGCGACATGGACCACCAGCGGCTCTCCGACGTGTTTGCCAAGGGCATGCCGGAATTCGATGAAATGTCGATTTTCATTGTGCGTGAACAGGCCCGGTTCGATCCGGGATCGCCCTGGTCGCTGGAATTGCTGGTACGTCGTCAGACAGGCGCAGTCAGCGGCGTGTTCAGTAGCTTCGAGCTGTCTTACCAGATGCCCGAGCAATACCTCCTGCGGCCACCGCCCACTGCCGAAGAACTGGCCGCCATCGAGGTTGCCAACCGGCCGACCTGGGTGAATATCTGGTACCAGAAAGCGTTTCAGATCGGGGTACTGTGCACGGCCCTTGCCGTGTTGATGGTGATTTTGTTCCTGCAGGACACCTTTACCAAATACCCACGCTTCCTCCACTGGCTGCGTCGGGTTTATCTGGTCTTCACCGTGGTCTTCATCGGCTGGTATGCCCTTGGGCAGATTTCGGTGGTCAATGTGCTGACGTTCGTCCATGCCCTGTTCGAGAACTTCCGCTGGGAACTGTTTCTCACGGACCCGATCATTTTCATCCTCTGGACCTTCACCGCCGCCAGCATCCTGCTCTGGGGCCGTGGTGTGTTCTGCGGCTGGCTGTGCCCGTTCGGCGCCTTGCAGGAGTTGATCAACGAAGCCGCGCGCAAGCTGAAGATTCCGCAATACGAGTTGCCGTTCGCGGTCCATGAGCGGTTGTGGGCGATCAAGTACATCATCCTGCTGCTGCTGTTCGGCATCTCTTTGGAGTCGATGACCACTGCCGAGCAATTTGCCGAGGTGGAACCGTTCAAGACCGCCATCACCCTTAAATTCGATCGCCAATGGTGGTTCGTGGCCTACGCGGTGGCGTTGTTGGTGATCAATATCTTTACCCGCAAGGTCTACTGCCGCTACGTCTGCCCCTTGGGCGCGGCGCTGGCGATTCCGACCAAGCTGCGGCTGTTCGACTGGCTAAAACGCCGAAAAGAGTGCGGTACCCCTTGCCAGCTCTGCGCCAAGGAATGCGAAATCCAGGCAATCCACCCGGACGGCCATATCAACGCCAACGAGTGTCACTACTGCCTCGATTGCCAGATGACCTATCACAACGAAAACAAATGCCCGCCACTGGTCATCAAGAACAAGCGCAAAACGCGGAACAAACCTGCGCCAGTGCTGGATCGCGAAGAGTTGATTCCTGTTGTGCAAGTGTTCGAGCCCTGAGCCACCTCGCTGCAAACGAGGTATCAAGACTCGAAGACCGAGCTTTTTCATATCTGCCCCCGATGGAGCAACACCCATGAGCGATAACAAGTCGAAAAGCGATCATGAAACCGTGAAAGCAAAGCAGGAGACGGAATCGACCGGCCTGAGCCGTCGCGGTTTCCTCGGCACGAGTGCCGTAGCCAGCGTCGCGTTGGCCGGCGCCACGGCCCTTGGTAGCGTGGTATTCACCCGTGAAACCTGGGCGGCAGCGGCCAAGGACGCGCAATCGAAGGTCCACGTGGGGCCGGGTGATCTGGATGATTACTATGGTTTCTGGAGTGGTGGCCACCAGGGCGAAGTGCGGATCATGGGCATCCCGTCGATGCGCGAGCTGTTGCGCATTCCGGTGTTCAACATCGATTCCGCCACCGGCTGGGGCCTGACTAACGAAAGCAAACGGATCATGGGCGACAGCGCCAAATTCCAGAACGGCGACTGCCACCACCCGCATCTGTCCATGACCGACGGCAAGTACGACGGCAAGTACCTATTTATCAACGACAAGGCCAACAGCCGGGTCGCGCGCATCCGCCTGGATGTCATGAAATGCGACAAGATGATCACTGTACCGAATGTGCAGGCCGTACACGGTTTGCGTCTCCAGAAAATGCCGCACACCAAATACGTGTTCGCCAACGCCGAATTCGTCATTCCTCACCCCAATGACGGCAGCACCTTCGACCTCCAGGACAAGAACAGCTACACCATGTTCAATGCCATTGATGCCGAGAAAATGGAGATGGCGTTCCAGGTCATCGTCGAGGGCAACCTGGACAACACCGATGCCGACTACACCGGCAAGTATGCGGCTTCGACTTGCTACAACTCGGAGAAGGCCTACGACTTGGGCGGCATGATGCGCAACGAGCGCGATTGGGTGGTGGTATTCAACATTCCGCGCATCGAGGCAGCGATCAAGGCCGGCAAGTTCATCACGCTGGGCGATTCGAAAGTGCCGGTGGTCGACGGTCGTAGAACCGAGGGCAAGGACAGCGCATTCACCCGTTATATCCCGGTGCCGAAGAACCCGCATGGCATCAATATGTCGCCCGACGGCAAGTATTTCATCGCCGCCGGCAAGCTTTCGCCGACCTGCACCATCATCGCCACCGCCAAGCTGGACGATCTGTTTGACGACAAACTCAAGGAGCCGCGTGACGCGGTGGTCGGCGAGCCAGAACTGGGTCTGGGTCCTCTGCACACCACCTTCGACGGTCGCGGTAACGCCTACACCACGCTGTTTATCGACAGCCAGGTGGTCAAGTGGAACATGGACGAAGCCGTTCGCGCCTACACCGGCGAGAAGGTCAATTACATCAAGCAAAAACTCGACGTGCAGTATCAGCCTGGCCACAACCATGCCTCGCTGACCGAAACCAGCGAGGCCGACGGCAAATGGCTGATGGTCCTGAGCAAATTCTCCAAGGACCGCTTCCTGCCGACTGGCCCGCTGCACCCGGAAAACGATCAGTTGATCGATATCTCCGGCGACGAGATGAAACTGGTGCACGACGGCCCGGCCTTCGCCGAACCTCACGACTGCGTCATGGCCCGTCGCGACCAGATCCGGACCAAAAAAATCTGGGATCGCAACGACCCGTTTTTCGCCGAAACTGTAGCGATTGCTGCCAAGGATGGGATCAAGCTGGAAACCGATAACAAGGTCATACGCGACGGCAAGAAAGTGCGGGTGTACATGACCTCGATGGCCCCGGCCTATGGTCTGCCGGAGTTCACCGTCAAACAGGGTGACGAGGTCACCGTGACCATCACCAACATCGACAAGATTGAAGACGTGACCCACGGTTTCGTCATGACCAACCATGGCGTGAGCATGGAGATCAGTCCGCAACAGACGGCCTCGATCACCTTCATCGCCGACAAGGCCGGCCTGCATTGGTACTACTGCAGCTGGTTCTGTCATGCGTTGCACATGGAAATGGTCGGCCGCATGCTGGTGGAGAAAGTCTGATCGTTGCCTATCGTCAGGAGCGCAGGCCAATGACCCCATTCAAGCCAACCCCGATGAAGGTCATTGTGCTGGCGTCGCTGTTGACAGGTGGCAGCGCGCTGGCGGCAGTACAACCCATCACCACGCTGCCGTTGAAGCTGGACGCCGAGCAACGCTGGCACCTGTCGGCGGGGGAATACCGCGGCTCGTTCAGTGTCGATCAATCGATGCAGATTATCTGTGAGCCGGGCGCGGTGATCCAGAGCGAGGGGCAGGGCAACGCTGTGTTCATCAGCGCTCCCGACGTGCGGATCGAGGGCTGCACATTGCTCGACTGGGGGCGCGACATGACGGCCATGAACTCAGCGATTTTCATCGGTCCCAAAGCCCGGGGTGCGGTGATACGCAACAACCGCATGAAAGGACCAGGCTTCGGCATCTGGGTGGATAGCACCCACGACGTCAGCCTGATTGACAACGATATCGAAGGCGATCCGAGCATTCGCTCCCAGGATCGCGGCAATGGGATTCATCTGTATGCCGTGCACGGCGCCAAGGTTATCGGTAATCACGTGCGACAGACCCGGGACGGGATCTACATCGATACCTCGAACGGCAACCTCCTGCAGGGCAATACTTTGGAGGACCTGCGCTATGGCGTGCACTACATGTACGCCAACGACAACCAGTTGCTCGGCAATACCACCCGCCGGACACGCACCGGTTATGCCTTGATGCAGAGCCGCAAGCTGACGGTGATTGGCAACCGTTCCGAGCAGGACGAGAGCTATGGCATCCTGATGAACTACATCACCTATTCCGAGCTGCGCGACAACTTCGTCAGCGACGTGCGCAGCGGTTCCGCCGATGGCGGTATGGTCAGCGGTGCCGAAGGCAAGGCGCTGTTTATCTACAACTCGCTGTTCAATGTCATCGAACACAACCACTTCGAGCGCAGTGCCGTGGGCATTCACCTCACCGCAGGCTCCGAAGACAACCGGATCGCCGACAACGCCTTCGTCGACAATCAGCAGCAAGTCAAATACGTCGCCACCCGCTTGCAGGAATGGTCGGCCGAGGGGCGGGGCAATTACTGGAGCGATTACCTGGGTTGGGATCGCAATAACGATGCGGTGGGCGACGTGATCTACGAACCCAACGACAACGTCGACCGTCTGCTGTGGCTGTATCCGCAGGTCCGTCTGTTGATGAATAGCCCGAGCATTCAATTATTGCGTTGGGTTCAAAGCAGTTTCCCCGTGACGAAATCACCGGGGGTAAAAGACAGTTTCCCCCTGATGAACCTTCCGACGATGCCCCAAACACAGCGGCCGACCTTATGATCGCCGTCGAAATCGATGGGGTCAGCCAGCGTTACGGCAGCATGACCGTGCTGCACGATCTGACTCTGAGTCTGGGCGAAGGCGAGGTGCTGGGTTTGTTTGGCCACAACGGTGCGGGCAAGACCACGGTGATGAAATTGATCCTTGGCCTGCTCAAGGCCAGCGCCGGCCAGGTGCACGTACTCGGCTGCCGACCCGCACAAGCCGACGTGCGTCGCCAACTCGGTTACCTGCCGGAAAACGTGACGTTCTACCCGCAGCTCAGTGGCCGCGAAACTCTGCGGTATTTCGCCCGCCTCAAAGGAGCCGCCTTGAAGCAAGTGGACGAATTGCTCGAGCAGGTCGGGCTTGCGGGGGCCGCAGACCGTCGGGTGAAAACCTATTCCAAGGGCATGCGCCAGCGCCTGGGCCTGGCTCAGGCGGTGCTCGGCGAGCCGCGCCTGTTGCTGTTGGACGAACCCACGGTGGGGCTGGACCCTATCGCCACCCAAGAACTTTACCTGTTGATCGACCGTCTGCGCCAACAGGGCGCGAGCATCATCCTCTGTTCCCATGTGTTGGCAGGTGTCGAAGCGCATATCAACCGTGCGGCCATCCTGGCCAATGGCTGCTTACAGGCGATCGGGAGTCTGTCCAGACTGCGTGAAGACGCCGACTTGCCGGCGCGGATCCGGGCCAGTGGTCTTTGCCGACGCGAGCAATGGTTGCAGCGCTGGAATGCCGCCGGGCACACCGCCACAGCGGTGGGCGGCAACGGGATCGAGGTGTTGGCTGTCAATGGCTACAAAGTTGATCTACTACGCCAGTTGTTCCACGAGGATCAACCGCAGGACATCGAGATACTGCAACCGTCCCTCGAAGACCTCTATGGCTACTACATGAGTCGTGCGACCACCGGCACAGAAGGCACCCAGCCATGATGCAGATCTGGAGTATCGCCGGTAAAGAGTTCAGCGACGGGCTGCGCAATCGCTGGCTACTGGCAATCAGCCTGTTGTTCGCCATTCTGGCGGTGGGTATCGCCTGGCTCGGTGCGGCGGCTTCCGGGCAAGTGGGCTTCACTTCCATTCCGTCCACCATCGCCAGCCTCGCCAGCCTGGCGACGTTCCTGGTGCCGCTGATTGCCTTGCTATTGGCCTATGACGCGATCGTCGGCGAGGACGAGGGCGGGACGCTGATGCTGTTGCTGACCTACCCCTTGGGGCGTGGACAAATCCTGTTGGGCAAGTTTGTCGGTCACGGTCTGATCCTGGCGCTGGCCACGCTGATCGGATTTGGCTGTGCCGCCGTGGCCATTGCCTTGCTAGTCGATGATGTCGAGTTGGGAATGCTGTTCTGGGCCTTCGGTCGCTTCATGGTCTCCTCCACGCTGCTGGGCTGGGTGTTCCTGGCGCTGGCTTACGTGCTGAGCAGCAAGGCCAGCGAAAAATCCAGCGCAGCCGGAATGGCGCTGGGGGTGTGGTTCCTCTTCGTGTTGGTGTTTGACTTGGTGCTGCTGGCGTTGCTGGTCCTCAGTAAAGGCCGGTTCAACCCGGACCTGTTGCCCTGGTTATTGCTGCTCAACCCGACTGACGTCTATCGCTTGATCAACCTTTCCGGTTTCGAGGGCAGCGGCAATGCCGTCGGCCTTATGGCGTTGAGCAGTGATCTGCCGGTGCCGGGTTTAATGTTGTGGGGCTGCCTGCTGCTGTGGGTCGGCGTTCTGTTGCTGTTGGCTTACTGGATGTTTCGCCGTCGGCTGACCTGATTTTCCAAGCTCGGGAGATTCAAATGAACACTTTGTACCTAACCGGGGCCCGTGTCCTGGTCGTCATCATTACCAGTTTGGTATTGGCGGCGTGCAACGATCGCGCAGAGGAAAAGCAAACCCTTGGACCCGTGGCCTACCATCAGAGTGACGAGTGTCATGTCTGCGGGATGGTCATCACCGACTTTCCGGGCCCCAAAGGTCAGGTCGTGGAAAAGGGCACAATCAAGAAATTTTGCTCCACTGCGGAAATGCTCGGATGGTGGCTTCAACCGGAGAATCACCACACTGGGGCAAAATTGTATGTGCACGACATGGGGAAAAGTGCATGGGAGAAACCCGACGACCATTTTCTGATTGATGCAACCCAAGCCTACTATGTCGTCGGCACTCAGCTTAAAGGTTCCATGGGTGTAGTTCTGGCATCATTTTCCGAGGAGGCCACCGCACGCAATCTGGCCAGCGAGCAGGGCGGCAGGGTGTTGCGTTTTGAGGATATCGATCTGGCGCTTTTACAGCAAACCCCGACAATGTAGCTGAGCGACCCGGTTCGCAGAAGAGAGCGGGCTCGCTTCTGCGGTGTGGGTGTTTTTTATTGGGCTCTCTTACTTCAGCGTCAGGATCCAGTCGGCCAAGGTCTTCGCTTCTTCGTCGGTCACCTGGTTGGCCGGCATTGCGATTGGCCCCCATTTGCCCGTACTGCCTTCTTTGATGCTCTTGACCAGGGTTGCCGATGCGTCGGCTTGGCCAGCGTATTTGGCCGCCACTTCCTTGTAACCTGGACCGACCATTTTGGCGTCGACCATATGGCAGGCAACACAGGTTTTGCTCTTGAAGAGCGCCTCGCCATCAACGGCTTGAGCTGACTGCAACGTCAGCGCGGCACCCAGGGCCAGCAGTGGAACAAGAATCCTTTTCATCAGTGTTACCTCAGACTACGAAGCAGATTCGAAACGACCCGCTTCCGGTTTATTCAACAGGCATCGCATTGAATATTATTAGGGTGAATTTACCGGTACTCACATTCTTCATGTGCTGTTGATTGTCGGTGGGGAGCCGAATTGTGGAAAAAACGCTCTTTTCACCTTTATTAGATTTTTAGATTTGCCATTTTGGGCAATCGTTCAATTTTATCAGGATGTATTGGAGGGCGTGTGGTTAATTGTCGCCGGTGGATAATTAACTGATGCATGCTAAGTGTGTCGTATTCGCAACTCCCGGGGTTGAGTGTTGAATATTTATCTTCATGGCCCTTTCTTTAAGTTTGTGTTGTGTAAGTCGCTAAAATGTATTTGAAATTAAATAGGGCGTGGAGGATATGCTGGACGTCAGAAAAGCCCTGTGTACGCTCGGCAATATATCCGCGTTGATTAAATTAAAAATAGGTTCTCGAAAAGAAAGAAAACATCATTGAGGTATGGCGTTGCTGAAATGATTGTTGCTGTGACTATGAGGAGCTCGGAGTCAATCATATCCACCCCCCTTGCCACCCCCTTCCTCCCGTAGGAGGCTCCTGGGTGCAACCGCTAAATTAAATCGAGTTCTGCAGGGCGCGCCAAATATCGTCGGAGTCCGGGTAGGAGGTGCTGGAGCATTGCCGGTGTCGGTAGCGGGCCTTGACTGACCTGCAATCGGCCAGTCGATCAATGCTTGGTTCTGGTTGAATTGAGCCCTGATCGGCCGTGAGTGTTATTTCAAACCAAGCCGCTTCGCCAGTCGGTGCAGGTTAGCTACGTCCATATCCAGCATTCGAGCACAGGCAGACCATTTCCTTGCGCAATTATTCAGCGTGTTATCAATCAGCTGACGCTGGAAGTCATCCGTCGCATCCCGCAGACCTTGGTCAACGCCGAGGGAAGGAACATCCAGGACAACAGGCGGCGCCACCATCTGCTCGGGAACTTGATTGAAATGCTGTGCTTCAAGCAGTAGCTCGTCACTTTGCTGGGTCGCACGAGCAATGATCGTCGCCCGATAAACAGCGTGCTCCAGTTCGCGAACGTTTCCTGGCCACGTGTACTGCTTGAGCAACGACAGACAGTTGGCAGCCAAAGCCACCCGTTTCAATCCCATGCGTTCCCGGCTCTGCTCGCAGAAAAAACCCGCTAGCAACGTGATGTCCTGATCACGCTCGCGCAGGGGTGGTACATGTACAGGGAATACGCTTAAACGGTGGAACAGGTCTGCACGGAACCGATTGTTTAGCACCTCCTGCTTCAGATCACGATTGGTCGCGGCAAGTACCCGTACGTTGACCCGCAAGACGTTATCGTCACCAACCCGTTGCAGGTCGCCATATTGCAATACCCGTAACAGTTTTGCTTGCAGATTCAGTGACAGTTCACCGATTTCGTCGAGAAACAGTGTGCCGTTATCAGCCATTTCGAACTTGCCGGTGCGATGATGGATTGCACCGGTAAAAGCCCCTTTGACATGGCCGAACAACTCACTCTCAGCCACTGATTCCGGTAGCGCAGCGCAGTTCAGATAAATCACAGACTGACCGGCGCGTGATGAACCTTCATGTATGGCCTTGGCGACCAGTTCCTTGCCGACTCCTGTTTCTCCAGTGATCAAGACGTTCAGGTCGGAACCTGCCACCATTTCGATCTCTCTTTTCAACTGTCGCATGACTTCGCTGAGCCCGACCATTTCGGTGCCAGGTTTGCCCGCCGGGATATTGCTAATGGAAAGAGGCGTTATTGTCTGACTTTCCAGTTGCTCCACCAGCAATGCATTGGCCAAGGCAGCAGATGCGAGGGCTCCCACCACTCGCAGCTCTTCGTCGCTGAAGTGATCAAACTGTGCCGGGTCCATGCCATCGATCGTCAGCGCACCAATCAGTGTCTGGTCCGCGAACAACGGCAATCCGATGCAGGCATGCACTTTGAGGTCCTGCCGGCTCGGTATCAGTCCGTCATAGGGATCAGGCAAATGACTTTCTGCCGGAAAGCGCACCACGTCACCGGCGCGAGCGATGGCTTCCAGTCGCGGATGCGCATCAAGGCTGAAGCGACGTCCCAGAACATCCGGTGCCAGGCCGTCAATCGCCAGCGGACGGAACTGTCGCTGTTCATAACGCAACAAGGCAGAAGCGTCGCAACCCAGCAATTGGCGCAAGGTATTGATTAGACGTTGAAAGCGATCCTGATGGGAAATGCCGCTTTGCAACTGAATAGCGATGCGCGCCAAGGATTCAACGGACAGACTCATGTTTTGTCACTTTGACAATGATTAGTCATAAAGACAGTAAACGGGTAATGTCATATTGACAATAGTTGTTTTATTTGTCCTTTAAAATCAATGTCTTATTGTCTGGCACGAACATTGCCATCTTCGGTGTAGAACATCATTTTTTACCGAGGTAGGTTATGTCAATTCTCGTCAAGAACAACATCCATTGGGTCGGTCAGCGCGATTGGGAGGTGCGGGACTTTCATGGCACAGAATACAAATGCCACAAAGGTAGCAGTTACAATAGCTACCTGATCCGTGAAGAAAAGACCGTGCTGATTGATACGGTTGATCACAGGTTCAGCCGGGAGTTCATACAGAACCTGGCGATGGAAATCGACCTGAACACGCTGGACTATATCGTCATCAATCATGCCGAAGAGGACCATGCAGGGGCGCTGACAGAACTGATGTCGCTGCTCCCGAATACGCCGATCTATTGCACCGCCAATGGCGTGGATTCGATCAACGGTCATCACCATCATCCAGAGTGGAATTTCCACGTTGTACATACCGGCGACACCCTGGATGTCGGTAATGGCAAACAGCTGGTTTTCGTGGAAACTCCGATGCTGCATTGGCCGGACAGCATGATGACGTACATGACCGGTGATGCCGTATTGTTCAGTAATGACGCCTTTGGCCAACATTACTGTGACGAACACTTGTTTAATGATGAAGTGGATCAAAACGAACTGTTCGATCAGTGCCAACGCTACTATGCCAACATCCTCACGCCATTCAGTCGCCTGGTCATTCCTAAGATTACTGAGATCCTCGGGTTCAACCTGCCGGTCGATATGATTGCCACTGCGCATGGCGTGGTGTGGCGTGATAATCCGACGCAGATTGTACACCGCTATCTGGAATGGGCAGCGGATTATCAAGAGGACCGCATCACACTGTTCTACGACACCATGTCGAACAACACCCGCATGATGGCCGATGCCATCGCACAAGGCATTCACGAAGTTGATCCGGGTGTGGCGGTGAAGATTTTCAACGTCTCGCGCCACGACAAGAATGAGATTCTGACCAACGTGTTCCGCTCAAAAGGTGTTCTGGTGGGCTCGTCCACCATGAACAACGTCATGATGCCGAAAGTCGCCGCCCTGCTGGAGGAAATAACCGGGCTGCGTTTTCGTAACAAAAAGGCTTCGGCGTTTGGCAGTTACGGCTGGAATGGTGGGGCGGTAGACCGTATTCAGACACGCTTGATGGACGCTGGTTTTGAAACCACATTGACGCTCAAAGCCAAGTGGCGGCCAGACGGTGACTCGCTTGAGGTTTGCCGAGCTCATGGCCGCGAAATTGCTCGGCAATGGGCGCTGCAACCATCGACGCAAGCACAAGTCGCACGATCTGCCACCGCCGCAACTGCCCAGGCAGAACCAATCGCGGACAACGGCCCGCGCATGCAGTGTAGTGTCTGCCAATGGATTTACGACCCGGCGATCGGGGAACCAATGCAGGATGTGCAGGCCGGTACGGCCTGGTGTGATGTGCCTGATTACTTCCTTTGCCCGGAATGTTCACTGGGTAAATCGGTATTCGATGAGCTTGCTTCGGAGGCGAAATGAACAAGGAAATCGTCATTGTCGGCTCCGGCTTCGCTGCTCGTCAGGTGGTCAAGAACTTGCGCAGGCTCGATGCAGCGGTGCCCATTCGGCTGATCGCTGCAGACAGTTGCGATGAGTACAACAAGCCCGACCTGAGTCACGTCATCAGTCTCAATCAGACAGCGGACGACATGACTCGTCAGTCTGCGGCGGAGTTTGCCGAGATGTATCGGTTAACCCTGAATGCTGGTTGCCAGCTGACTGCAATTGATCGCGAAAACAAGCGTGTCAGCGCCGGCAGTGAAGCGTTCAGCTACGACAAACTGATTCTTGCCACGGGTGCGCAAGCCATCGTTCCGCCAATTCCCGGACGGGAGTGGATGGTGACTTTGAATAGTCAGCAAGAATACCGTCATGCACAACACGCTCTGAGAGCGGCAGAGCGTGTACTGATTCTGGGAGCCGGCTTGATTGGCAGTGAACTGGCAATGGATGTCAATCGTGCCGGAAAGCAAGTGGTACTGATGGATAAGTCCTGCAGCCTGCTGGCATCGTTGCTGCCTGTTGAGGTGAGTAGCCGCTTGCAGCATCGGTTATGCCAGATGGGGGTGGAAATGGTGTTCAACCAGGCTTTGGAATCCATTGAAAAGAGAGACGATAGCCTGTTGGCGACTTTGTCCAATGGTCGGCCAATCAACACCGATGTGATCATTGCCTCAATCGGATTGAAACCTGATACGACGTTAGCGGCGCAGGCTGGCCTACGGGTTGATCGTGGCATTGAAGTTGATGAACGCATGTGCACCTCTGACCCACACATATTTGCCGTTGGCGATTGCGCGCAAATCCAGGGCAAGCTGCTGCCGTTTCTACAACCCATTCAGTTAAGCGCCATGACCCTGGCGAGTAATGTGCTGGGTGGCGATGAGCAAGTGAAGTTCCCGGCGATGCTGGTGAAGATCAAGACCCCGGAAATGCAGCTGCATCTGGCCGGAGAAACCAACCGGAAGGACTTGCAATGGCAGATCAACCTTGAAGCACAGGGGCTGGTAGCCAAAGGGCTGGACATGGCAGGGCAGCTACGGGCGTTCGTCGTCAGTGAAGACCAAATGAAGCAGGCCTTTACATTACTACGGCAACTCTCGTTGTAAATAAAATCGGCAGGGCTCACCGGATCAACCAATCGAGCTGAGTGCTTTGTTCTTCCTAGACTTATTGTCGACGCCAAGTCTGCAATCGCCAGATCGGTTTTGAGTAATTGACGTTAGACCGTTTTGCCGAACAAAAGCCGGAGTTGTGTGATCGCGACTTGTATATCGTGCAACTCGGCCTTGACCTGCGTTGGCATGGTTTACTATCAAGAGTTGCCGAGCAAAATGCAGCTGTACCGCTTGATGTGGGCCTCGTCAGCCTTCGAAAACAGGAGAGCACAGTTCTAAGCCTAGGCTAGGCCGAACGGATTGCGTTTCGTGCCGGGAGTGGCAGAAGGCGCGGATGGAGCAGCAGGTTCTTGTTTGGTTCGGTGGGTTCCGAGTTTCATCATCACCCTAGCCGCTCAATTCCTCAATCGTTGAGCCCAGCGCAGCGCCATAAAGTTCTGTGTACTCATCGAACACGAGCCGCGCCCACTGGGTTTGGGAATGTATTGAGGTTGGGCGCGGTCAGGCGTTGCATCATGTTATTTACCGTTCTGGTAGGCTCACCGTTCGTAACGGCGGCGCGCGTTCGTCCAATTGGCTACGGATGTAATCCAGTAGCGCAGCTTGGAATCAACCCCTTTTGACCGTTGAAGTACTTTAAAAACAAGTCCAGAATTAAGTCTTTTCCTGCCCTGGCAAGAAAAGAAACCCTATAGATTTCAATGGGTCGGACGCCAGATACGAGTCTCGTTTCCCGCTCCAAGATTCAGAAAAAAGCCACTCAGATGAGTGGCTTTTTTTTGCCTGAAAAATGCCTTGGCGGCTAGATGCGCTAGGCGCTAAAGCATTTCCTCGGTGGATCATTCAGCTCGTTCAATCGTTAGGCATGTGCAACTGCACATCCATGGCATCATGCAGGAGTCGGATGATCTCGATCACGTCGTCGTTTGCCACACGATAGAACACGATATGCCGTGGGCTTTTGACCGTTCCATGGGTTTGTTTGGCCTGCTGGCGTGAATAGATGAGGTGATAGCTGAGAAGGCCCGATGCAAGCTCATCGCGGTCGTGGCTGCCAATGCGATGGGCGTGTCGGCGATAGCTTGTAATACGCAGAGGATCAGCGCCTGGTGGCGCTGGCGTGCTTGATCACCGAACTGCGTTTGCGAGAGCCTGAGGATGTCGACAATGTCGGCGCGCGCCGCGTTGGAAATCCGATATTGCGGCATGCTCAGTGTTTCTCGCGCGCGGGGAGGGTGGCCTCCTGGCTCAATCCCTCAAGGAAATGCTCCAGATTCCCTTCGTTCAACTGAGTAAAGCGCCCGTGCTCAAGATCCATGATTCCGATCGAGGTCGCCTGACGCAGGGCCTCAATTTTGGCGGTGTCTTCGGCGACGCGCTGTTCCAATAGTCGCAAACCTTCGCGCATCACTTCGCTGGCATTCTGATAACGGCCGGACTGCACCAGGTTCTGGATAACCTGTTCCTGGTGAGGGGTGAGCACAACGTTTCGCGTCGCCATAATGAGCTCCAGCTCTGGGCAAAGAGAATCTTTCGACTATTGGCATATTATGCCATTTTGCCCGCGGACGCATCGCTCGGGATTTGTATTTGACGAACTGTTCCGTGCTAGTCATCCGTTTGCACGGAAAAGCGCGCGAGCCCCTAGAGGTAGCCCTCAGTGGCGAATTATTGCGCGGCTTCAATGTTGAAATGCTGCAGCCGTAACCCCTTAAGGCCAGTACCGCCGGGGAGGATATGAAGCTTTGACTGCTCAGCGACAATTATGGCCAAACGTAATGTCTCTGACTTTGCGCAGCGACGGAGTGGACCGCTTCGACACCAGGTGGCCACCAGCGCGTCCGTGCGTTTCTCACAATTCATTTATCCGTGGGGCACTCATGGACTCGGTATTGCGCGCAGCCGCCATTTACCTCGTGTTGATGATTCTGTTCAAGATCGCCGGCAGGCGCTCCCTGGCGGAACTCACTACCTTCGACCTGGTGCTATTGATGGTGATCGGCTAGGCCACTCAGCAGGCGTTGCTGGGCGATGATTTTTTGTTGACCAACGTTGTCCTGGTCATTGTCACGTTGATCGCCATCGACATTGGTTTCTCGTTGGTCAAACAGCGCTCACGCTGTTTTTCTCGGGGGCTGGATGGGGCGGACCGACGATCGTGGCCGAAGACGGCCAAGTACTCGCTGAGCGCCTCAAGCATGCGCGGCTGGCAACGAAGTCGGACTGCGCATTCCCGCACTCGAGCCGGAACGCTACACCCGGGCAGGGGCTGCCCTGCGCCGCGCCAGCACATTACTGATGTGCGAAGCCAGCAGTCATAGTCTGCTATTGTTGATTTCTGATGGCAAACCTAATGATATCGATCAGTATGAGGGTAGTTATGGTGTAGAAGACATGCGCCAGGCAGTCACCGGAGCTAATTTACAAGGCATCTATTCCTTCTGTTTGACCATCCACAGGCAGGCAGCAAACTATCTGCCTGCGGTATTTGGCGCGTGTCAATCCGCCTTGTTGCCCAGACCGGAGTTGTTGCCCGGCGTGAAGGGGATCAAAAGGCTGGTGATGGGTTGAACCTCCACAATTCGCCTTCTCTTTGGAGAATCCTCTTATGCCTAAAGACAAGACCCCATCGTCGGTTGTTGCACAACAACTTCAGATGACGCTTTCGAGATGGGACGCTGAAGACCCATCAACAGCTTTTCCCACCCAAGGCACCCATGAGCTTCCTGAATTATCAAATACCGAGTTGGTTCACCTTCGTGTTCGTGTAATTGCTCTGGAAAATCTGGTTATCGCGTTGCTCGCCCAAGGGACGGATCAACAGCTTACGGTCGCGCGTGAAATGGCTGGCTACATTCGGCCTAGACCGGGTTTTACCCAGCACCCTTTGACGATTCATGCTGCATCCCAGATGGTCAACAGCGTCGACCGTGCAGTGAGATTTCGAAAGCTCTCGGAAATATGAACAATCATCCTCCATTCGGTATGCAAGGGACTATCCGCCAATGATCGAGGCCTGCTTCAGTTCGACAACGGCATTGGTGGGTGTAACGGCTTGTGGCTTGATGCGTGCAACCTTTGATCTGGCTCTGGATTTCTGTCGGATCCAGCGTCGTGGAGGCCTGCTCCCGGTTATTGAGCACCCGGCCTCGGTATATCAGGCCTACGTTAGAGAAGTGAGTCGCTGATTGGGTTGATCCGACCGCTTTGCTGATTGCGCACGTTGCCGATTGCGCGGCCGACCTTAGACCACTCTATAACCTTGGGGGGCTCTCTCTAGACCGCCAGATGGAATGAGACTACATAAATGAATCTACAGAAAACCAACGTCGGCGCTTATCGCTGGAAAGTAAGATGCGTCGTCCCACTTTCTGCCGTTTCTGTTCTGACGGTGTAGCCGGCCTCCCATCCACGCAACTCGTCCCAGAGGCGTATGCCCCGCCCTAAGAGGATCGGAGTAATGGCGACATGGAGCCGGTCGACAAGTCCGGCCTTGAGATAATCGCGAACCACGGTTGGCCCACCACCGATACGAACATCCTTCCCCTTTGCCGCATTAACGGCCCGCTGCAGCGCATCGGCCGGGTCCTCTGCGATGAAATGGAACGTCGTGCCTCCAGCCATCTCGATTGATGGACGCAGCGTATGTGTCAGGACGAAAACCGGGCAGTGAAAGGGTGGTTCGTCTCCCCACCATCCCTTCCAGTTCGGATCGTTGGGAAAGTTGTGAAGTCCGAACTTGCCTGCTCCCATGATCTCGGCGCCAATGTTGGCGAAGTAATCCTTCGCATACTCATCATCAACCCCGGTGGTGCCTTGGCCGCTGATATCCTTGAGCACGCGCTCCTGAAACGTTTTTGTTGCTACATAGGAGCCAACAAGGCGAGACCAATCGTTGCCGAACGGGTTTTCAGGTGTCTGGTCTGTCGTTGTTGCGAAACCATCGAGCGAGATCAGAAGATCGGCACGCACTGCCATTGAGTTGCTCCCTATTTATTGGTAATTGCTTTCATATTTGGATTCAACACTAGGCAAGTGATTTGTTTCTTAATCTGCACGGCCCGCCGCACATGGATCAAGTCCTGCACCATTGCTTTCAGCATAGTCCAGCCCTTGCTGCATAAGGACGAAACGTTACCGATGGTCAGGGTCAACGTGAGTAAAGGCTCGGGTGGTCAGGGGCTACTTCATTTACCACGCGGTGCCAGAAAACCTGAGACGTCTGGTGGTTTTCGTTCGGCGGTATGTCGCCTATGGCGGCAAGCCCTCAAACGTCGCAGCCAGCGTAATCGGCTTCAATGGTCACGCTACGGACGCCTTGCTGACCTCTACATACCTAGACCCAGAAATGCACATCCTTACCCTGAGGATCGCTTCGCGTCACACACCCGAGGCTGGAGCCGTATGCGGTAGTTCCGCACGTACGGATCTGTGCGGGGCTGGCGGGTAACTGCCATCCCTACCGCTACCCGAAAAGTGCTTTGGCGCTTCTGCGATTGTGCTTTGCCCGAAACGACTCGGCTTTCAGCGCCTGTTCCAGGGGGTCGTGGACGGGGCTGAGTTTGTTGAAGGTCGCGCACCGCTGGTACGTCGGCTGAGTAACTTCGGGCGCGCAGACCTATTTTCGAACGGTGTTTCTCGACAGCCCGGTACGCTTGGCTATCTGTGCAGCGAGAGTTTGTCGCGGAAGTATATCCGCCGGATTTTTCACAACTTTTCCGTGCTGATCACCTGTGTTCCTGCTCGGAAAGTGTGCAGAAGGTAACCGTTCACCAAACACATCTTCCCGATTCCGGCACTCAGGGCAATGATGCCAAATCAATCCAAAGTGGACACCTGAAATGCCCATACCGGCGCAGTCGGATTAGTTTTGGCCAAGGTCAGTTACCCCACCACGCGTTGCGAGGCGTGGTTGTCTGCGATAAAAGGCGTGAATAGCCCAAACCACCCCTACGAATAGCAACCCTGTCCCAAGCGCTTCCATAGGAGAGGGCCAGCGTTGGTTGATGAGCAGGCCCATCGTAGTTGCATAAATGGTTCCACTGGCGATCAATTGCCCGCTTAGCGCCAGAGGTAGACGCCGAGTTGCGATTGACCATGCCCAAGCACCTGCAAGGGTAGCCCCCAGCCCCTGAATTAACCCACAGACTATTAGAGCCTGAGTACCTGCTAACCCGCTCGGATGGCTAGCGAAGTGGGATAGTTTCAAGTACAGCCCCACTGGGATGAAGGCCAGCATTTCGACGCTGCACATGAAGATCAGCATGGCTGACCATAGCATGGGAGATATGCTTGGGCGTTGAGCCAAAGCACTTTCATTTAATAATCCAAAACCAGTCCAAAATCCAATTGCCATTAACGATGCGAGCAGCCCAAGCAGAATCGAATCGGTCGGGAGCACCACCGTTGAGCTGCTAAAATCAAACACGCTCAAGTTGACCAAGCTTATGCCCAAAGCCGCTACCAACAGCGGCCCGGCAATGGCGCGCCAGGGCACGCTGGAGCTTCGCATGTTGCCAGCAATAGCGAGCACGATCGGCACTGACCCCATCATTACCGGAGGAATCACCGGCCCAGCTGCCAAGACCGCAGTGGTGATCAGGAAGAAGTAGCCGATGTACCCTAAGAAACCCAGCAGTGCGGCACAGGCCCAGTCACTCAGTCGTAAACGCCGCACTTCGATACGGTAAAAAAAAAGCACGAGCAGGCTACCTAAACCGGCAAAGGCATAGCTCACCACAGCCAGATCAAAAAGGCTGTAATCGCCCACCAAACCCGGAAAAATGTAGAGCAGCGACCATGAAAAAGTGGCGGCAATGGCCGCCAATAAGCCTAAGGTCATACGTTCTGCTCCTGCTGGCCCTGCTTCGGGATCCAGCAATGAGCTACGTGTCGAGCGGTGTCGAATACCCGCACGTCCTGGCCCATGGCGCCACTGACAAAGCTGCCCTCCAGCAAGATAAACAGCCCTTCAGCGACTATGTCAGGGTCGCTTATACCGGCGCTCATGGCCAAGGCAGTAAGATTTTCCCGTATCCCTTGCTTGTGCCTGCTAACTGCCAAATGCACAGGGTGGCTAAACTGGGGAAATTCAGCCGCACTGTTGACGAACAGGCACCCGCGCTCGCTATCTTGCAAAAGAAAGCGTTGATACAAATCGAAAAAAGCGAGCATGCCACTGACCGGGTCAGGATGCCCTGCCAAGGTGCGCGCTACCTCTTCACGCCAGCGTCGGTCACGTTCCTCAAGGCAAGCCACTATCAGCGCATCCTTGGAAGGGAAATGGCTGTAGAGCGTCATCTTGGTGACACCCGCCATCGCGGCGATGGCCATCACACCAGTCATGTATATACCTTGTGACAGAAACAGCTTCAGCGCGGAATCAATCAAGCGTTCACGGGTATTGTCCAATTCAAGGCACTCCGGCATAGGGACGGAGCTGACTATACTGACCGGTAAGATTTTGGCGCGTCCAAATACGACCTGAATCATGGCCGCTACGACACAAGCAGCGTGCCTCCGGGCAGTGAATTGAGGATTTGGCCAATCAGGATGTTCGTTACGCAGCGATTAACGGGCGGCAGCGATCATAAGCTTGATCCAGTCAGCGCGACTGACTGGTCACGATGCGTATGCGTATCTGAAGGACGTTCTGACGCGTCTGCCGACGCAGCGGGCAAGTGAGATGAGTCGATTGTTACCCGATCAGTGGCGACCGGCGTAGTGGCAAACGGTGTGTCAATACAGGATCGTATCAGTTGATTTTCTTGGCTTTATGCAACAGATTCATGCCATGAACAGTTATTGTTTCCTTTTCGCACATTCAATTATTACCACCTTCCCCTAGGTGGTGGGACTGCGCACGTATGCCAAAACCCCGCCTCAGAAGCGGGGTTGTTCATTCCTGCCTCTGAGGTTCACCCAGGAGCACAGGAATGGCCACACTTACCCGAACTCTCAAAGAGACAATCGAGGCCGCTGATCGAGCCATCACAGCCGAAGACTTTGACGAACTGACGAAGTTTTATGCGGATGACGCCAGTCTCGTGGTCAAACCAGGAGTGACCGTCGCAGGCAAAGAGAGCATCCGCCGAGCTTTTGTCGCCATTGCGGAGCATTTCAACAACAGCATCGTTGTCACACAGGGGGAGATGCAGGTTATACAAGGAGGTGATGTGGCTCTCGTTATCATGGAGACCCTGCTACAGGCCACGGATCAAGCCGGTGTCAAAACTGAGATTTCGCGCAGGGCGACCTATGTGTTTCGAAAAATCTCGGAAAAGTGGCTATGCGTAGTGGACAACTCCTATGGGACGACGCTACTCGATAGCGACGTCGGATCGTAGGACATCAAACGGGTGGTGCCTACCCCTGTAAGTATGCTCCATCACCTACAAACGAAGGGTGGCAGTTTAGTTATCAGAAAGGTGTGTCTGCCAGACGCTTACAGCCAGATGGAGTCCATGCGGATCACAGAGCAGTCGGACAAAGTGGGCACATCCGTCAGAGTCTGAAGTTGGCTGCTTCGTCATGGATCAAGGGCGATCAATCCTGCTACACGTCGACTGTTATGACGAAGTGTTTTGCGCCCCTCGCGAAGGGCTCGGATGCATTCAAGCATATTTACTTTTCGCCTCCGTCTTCGGTTATGACTTGCAGACTGAAAGCGGACGTCAACGCTATCTGGAGGAGCGGTGTCACCTTTTCATTACGCTGACCAACACCCGGGAGGAGGCGAGGGATATGGAGAGACCTAAAGAAAAGCGCGGGGACTATCGATTTGGAGGAAGGGTTAAGGCTCTCCCGCTCAACTGAGGCTTAAGGCAGTCCAATCAGTGTGAGTAAAGGTGGCTAGCCGTGCTTATGCTGAACGTGCCGGGCACGAAGTCCCTTCACAGATAATTCATGATGAACCAGATGTCAGCATTCGCAGTTCCTGCGTTCAAGCCAGGATCGAGTATCCCGTTATTTCCTGTCGGCAAGACTCGAAAGTAGCGCGCTGTAAGGGGAATACTGAAGTTTCCTCCTGCTGCCGGGGACTCGCCAAGGACATAACTTTTGTTGAACTCCAACGGTTGTTGATTATCGCCAAGTATTTGCAGCCCCAAGCCTTTGGCAGTCGAGGTGCCATTGAGGTTGACGATACCCAGGCTGGCGTTCCAGGCCGGGCTGTTCGGAGTCGGAGCCAGGGTATAGGTGATCTTGTTGATCCCCTTGGGGCAGTTGTTGACCCTTATATTGAAATTGACCGGGGTGGATTGCGAACCATATTCCGGAAATGAACTGAGCTTGTGTTTGCCCATGTCGACGGACACGTCTGGCGTGTCGCAGGATTGCGCAACGATGGATGTGCTACTTGTCACGCTCATCGCCATAGGCGTGATGCTGTCGAAGTAGTAATAGCCAAAGATGCCCGAAGGAATCTTCAGCAGCTCGCCCTGAGTGTCGGCGATCTTTATCAGGCGTAGCGCGTGTTGGGTACCATTCCACCCCCAAGTGCTGGAGGGCCCTGAATCAATGTTGGGGTAGCCGCGTGCCGCGCGGCTGTTTAGATCGACGCGTATCCACTGCCAGGCGATGCCTGTATTGCCTATCGGGAATATGTTGTTGCCGGGTGTCGTAGTCCCAAGGCTGTTTTTGATGCCATAGGTATATCCCGATGGGCACGTATAGGAACTGTTTACGCCTTGCAAGGTTTTTGTCGGCGTTTCATAAAGTACCGTTCCATTGGGTGCATCCCGAGGCACCGATAGCGTCGGTGGAAAATCGAACTGCATGGTCGTCAGTCCGTGTCCTTTTACAAACGAACAGGCTGCCGCTGCTTTTTGGCTCGTTAAGGCCAAGAACACGATAGGTAGTATTATTTTTCCTGGATTCATTCAACACTTGCTCTGGGTGGATGCGGCGCTTCGCGGGGATCGATGTGAAGTTGAAGGTTGACGGGGGCTGGAACAGGATTATCTGGATTTGACGATAAAATCTGTCGCCGGCTTTTGGAATAGGAAGATTCCTATACGCCATGTCCGCAACACCGAACCGATCGGGTGGACGCGCCTGCGCTGGGGCCGGAATCGCTTGGACGGTGGCCCCGAGCTCTTTCACAACACTCAAGATCCCTCTGCCGCTGACGACATAGACCTTGATGACTCAAGCCAAGGAGCAGTCGCTATGGGCGTTAAAGAGGTAGTGATGGGCGTGTCGGTGTGGGTGGCCCTGAACGGGGCGTGCCAGGCTGAACCGGCGATAACCGAAGGCGTTATCCGTTTCACTGGGAGCATCGTCGAGCCGGGGTGCAGAACGGACATGAACCCCGATGTAGCGATCGAACTTATCGAATGCCCGCATGCTGCCCGCGGCACTACCCTCAATGTCACGCACATGGGCGGCCAGGGCAGTCATACGCCCGGTGTCTCGGCACGACTGACCGCAGACAGCGGACCGGACGAGTCTTATTACAATCAGCGCTACACCCTGGTGGACGCTGCCGGAAAGCCTGTGCTCAATGGTACCTGGCTCGTGACGCTGACGACGCCATAAGGCGCCGGTCAGGGCATGCATTTGAGCTCGACCCGCTCGTAGTTGAGGGCCTTGTCGCGCTCGGGCAGGGAGTAGCTCGCCTGGCATTGCTTGTCCGCCCATTTCATCGTGAGCGTGGCGCTCTGGTCCTGCACCAGGGCCAGGGCCTTGCCGGAAGGATCGGCCATCGCGATCTGTTTACCGCTTGAATCTTCCAGCACCGCGCCGAACGGCAGGTGCTTGTGCATGGCGTCAAACAACTCGAAC
Organism: Pseudomonas sp. B21-054; assembly: GCF_026016345.1. Lineage (NCBI taxonomy): Bacteria > Pseudomonadati > Pseudomonadota > Gammaproteobacteria > Pseudomonadales > Pseudomonadaceae > Pseudomonas > Pseudomonas sp. B21-054. Next base: position 4,412,675 of record NZ_CP087204.1, on the reverse strand, counting down.
TGAACTCGTCGACCGGTTTGCGAGGCGTAGCGCACCAGTACGGCTGCGCCGCGTCGTGGCACGACCTGTTGCGTGGCGTTCTCGATCTCGACATCGGCGCCCAGATCGCGAGTATCGAGACTGATCCAGTTCACCCGGTAGGGTTGGGTGTTGGGAATGACCGCAAAGCCGTTGCGGCCGGTTTCGGTTCCGCTGAAACTGCTGATCTTGACACCTCCGGGTACGTCGGGCACCTCGGCTAATGCAAACGTTTCACCCAGGGTCTGCCCGAGGTTGATCCCACCCGCATGGGCCACCACCGAGCCAGCGAGGTTCAGGTTCTGCGAGGTGTAGCCGCGCCCCTGGCTGTAGCCCGCGTTGATGTCCACGAAGGGTTCTCGAATGCTGATATTCGCCGATCCCGAATTGCCGCTGATGCTGTTGCCTGCCTGTACGGAATAATAAGTGTCGCTATTTTCCGATAGATAGCCGTTTACGCCCAGTTGGGTGCTGTCGCCGGATTTCTGGCTGGTGGCCGAGAGATACGCGCGGGGTGCCCGTGGTTTGGAGCCGAGGGGAAACGACAGCGACAGGTTCATCTGCGTATCGTTGTTCGAGGGGCCGAAACTTCCCACGTCCTGGGTGTGGGTCACCCCGAGGTTGTATGTCAGGTCACCCCAGTTATTGCTGTAGCCGGCGGACAAGCTCTGGGATCCGCCTTGTCCCCAATAACGCTGGTCGGTGGCGTTCAGGTAAAGGCTTCCGAATTGCTGGTTGCGGCCCAGGCTCTGGCTGACGGTCAGGTCCGTGCGGGTCTTGGAGTTACCGCGACGCTGTTCAGCGTAGCTCCGATCCTCGATATGTTCGGTCAGCGTGCGGTAACCCTCGGTCGAGTAACGGTAGGCGGCGAGGGTGAAGTTGGTGTTGGTGCCACTGAAGGTCTTGGCGTAGAGCATTCGCAGGCTATTGCCTTGCGTCGTGTAGTCGTGGGACTGGCTGGAGGAATGGGTCAGGTCGAACGACACGGCCCCCCAGGAAGTATTGCGACCCAGGCCAATGGACAGCGCTCTGAAGTTATCGGTGGCCTGTACGCCGACGACGCCGGTCGTGTTGCTGCTCAGGCCATAGGCCAGGGTACTGCTGAGCATTTGCGGCGATGCCAGGCCCTCGGCGTTGCTCTTGTACTGACCCGCCGAGACGCTGTAGTTGACCTGTCCCTGGCGCACCATGATCGGCAGGCTGGAGAAGGCCTGGAGGGTTTCACGACGTCGACCGTCCGCTTCGATGATCGTCACCTGGAGGTCACCGTTGGAGCCGCTGGGGTAGATATCGCTGATCTCGAAAGGACCTGGCGGCACGTTGGTGCTGTACAGGATGTAATCGTTCTGGCGAATCTCCACGGTGGCGTTGCTTTCTGCAACGCCTCTGATGATCGGCGCGTAGCCACGCTCGCTGTCGGCACGCATGCCCTCGTCGGAGCTCAACATCACCCCGCGGTACCTGACGCTGTCGAACAACTGCGAGTCGGAAAAAATGTCCCCCGCGCTGAATTGTCCCTTCAGGGCCGTGACGTCATGCTGCACATAGCTACGGTTGCTGGTGAACGTATTCGGCTGGCCGGTCTGGCTGCTGAAGTTGGATTCGTTGCGCAGCCTCCAGCCGCCAAGGTTGATGCCATTGCGCAAACCCAGGTTATTGGAAATCGTCGTGGCGCTGTCGGTGCTGTTGCGATTGCTGCTCAATTGGTAGTTGATGAACCCAACGGGCACCCCCGCGTCCCACAGCGCGGGATCGACATAACCGCGCATGCCTCGTTGCATGGCGATCTGCGGAATGGTGATCGACAGCCGCAGGCGACTGGGGTCGTAGTTGACGGTCGCCTGGTCGACCAGGGCCGGGAGGTCATGGCAGGCATCCGGTGCAGCGCCTTTGAGCCGGTCCGCCACTTCGGGCCGGTTCAGGTTGATTCCCAGTTGTTGCAAGGTTTCCAGGGTCAGGCAGGCTTCCACTTTTCCGGTTTTCGCAGAGCGTCGAAAATCGATATCGCGACGGCCGACCAGTACGTCGTTGCTGTAGACGTCCACCCGATAATTTCCTGGCAAAACGCTGTTGGCCGAGAGCAGCAGATCCAGGTCCACGGAGGAGGCTGCGCCTTGCAGGAATGAGGTATTGAACTGGCTGGCTTGAAAGGGTTCTGGAACTGCCGGGTCGCCAGCTTCTGCGAGCTGGGTCAGGCCTGCCAACATCGCCAGGTATAACGCGTTAAGACCAAAGTTAATGGACGGCGTCGTTTTTGTCGGGGAGTTGGAGTTGCTGCGTGGGAATAAAGACATGCCCAGCCCTATATCGCTACGGACGACAGAAGTTAAGGTTCGTTATTGAAATCGGAGAGCGTCGGGAACTGCTGCGAGTACGGCGATCGTTATTGCACTGCTTTTCCATTGACGGCCGATGCACTGGTGAAAGTCGCTGCATAGCGAACTTGCGCACCGTAATCGTTGATGCTGGAAAAGTTGACGCTCGAGTAGTTCGAATGTGTCGCTTGTTTAAGTGGGAGCGTTTTGGTCTCGCCAGGCGCAATCATCATGGAGTCCACCGGGTGTTCCGTGCTGGAGCCTGAACGAACGGCCACTTCCGACAATGAAACGTGATAGAGACTCGGATTGCTTATCGTCAATGTCGCATGGCCTTGCTGCTCGCCCAGTCGCCACGACAGTTGTTCAGGCGCCAGATACGCTTCTGACGCAAGGCCGACAGGGCGGAAGAACACCTTGATGCGCTGGCGTACCGCCAGTTGCAACGTGTTCGGCGTCTTGGCGGCCTGGGGGATCTCCTGAACATTGAGCCATACCACCGATTCCTTGTCGGTTGGCATGCCGGTGCCCTCATGGATAATCCGCAGCAGTTGCTGCTCCTTGGCCATGATCCTTGCCAGCGGCGGTGTTACGGCAAAAGGGACTGGCGCTTTCTCGGACTCGCCGTCGATCCAGGATTGAATCAGCAGGTCGTCACCATTGTTACGTACTTTAATGCTCACCTCTTTGTGCTCGGCGTCGAACACCAGGCGGGTCGCGCTCAGCGAGATGCCGGCGCTTGCCTGCGCTGCGAGCAGTGCGCAGTGCAAACCCACGCACAACGATAGGAAGTGTCGGTTAAACATGACTAGATGCCTGAAATTGAAAAGAAAGGCGGGACCGTGAAGTCCCGCGCAATGTCAGCCCCGTCCAGCCCTTACTCGTATTGCAGGGTGAACGGTAGGGTGGCGTCGCCGCGACCGGCTACGGCGGTCTTCGGATCGGCAGTCGTGACGTAGGCAGCGGAGAACTTCAGGGTCGCGCTGCCGTCCTGCAGGGTGTTTTCGATTCTTGCGGCAGTTGGGGAGCTCAGGTCAATCTGGTCGCCATTAGCATTCAGCAGGGCGATACCGATGTTTTTGGCTGCACCTATACCATCAGTCAGTTTGAGAACCTTGGTGCCGGTCACGATGCCCGACCCCGCGCCTTTGGTAGGCTCGAACAGCATCGCCACCTTGGTGCCGGCGTTGCAGTTGATCTTCATGTCGAAGTTCTCTGCACTCAACTTGCCGCTGCCTATTGGCGCTGAAGCGGTCCCCATGTCCTTGATGGACACTTCACCCATGGGTACCGAGATGGTTTTATTCAGGCCGGCACTTTCGATGGAGCAGGCATCGTTGTTGATGATGCCGCTGAAATTGATAGTGCCACTGCCGGCCGCGGTTGGAGTTACCGGATCAGCTGCAAACGATTGACCCGCGACGGCGAGCATTGAAAGTGTCAGCAGTGTCAGAGAAATATTCTTCATTTAAATATCCATATGTTGGAGATATGTTGCGTTCTAAACGCCGGGATAATTTAGTTTCTTGTCAGGGGACGAGCCATCAGACGATTCTGATTGATGTCAATGGGCTAGCGGTGAATGAGGTGTTTAGAGCGACGAGCGGGCCCGGGCCTTATACACAGGCCTTTAATGAGCGGATGTTGGAGGAGGTGGCGCGGAAGTTAAAAGTTATAGATGTGCCAAAATTGGCGTGAAGATGATTGTCAATTGAAAATATTGTTTTCCAGGCAATACGTCAGCAGATCCTGATCGCTGGAAACTTCAAGTTTACGCATGGCGGCGATTTTCTGGGTGCTGACGGTCTTCGCACTCCTGGACTGGCTTTTCGCAATCGCGGTGACGCTCAGCCCGGATACGAACAGGCGCAGAATCTCGAACTCCTTGGGCGATAGCCTCGACAGTCGTTTATCCAGGGCGACGTTCTGTTCTCTCACGCAATTGGTCAGGGGCTTTGCGCTCTTGAAAGGCCGCCCCTGGGCGATGGCCGTGAGTGCAAGCTGGATGTCGTCCTGCAACTGGTTCTTCTGGATGACACCGACCACGCCCAACTCATGGAGCCGTGTCAGGATCAGCGGGTTGGAGATCATCGTCAGCAACAGGATTTTCACCTGTGGGAAGTGGCGCCGCAGGTACTCCACCAGTTTGAGTCCGTCACCGTAGGGTGAATCGGCCGGCATGTTGAAATCCGTGATCACCAGGTCAACCGTCTGGTGTTGTAGAAGCGCTATCAGTCCATTTGAACAGACCGCCTCACCGACGACCCGGAAGCGGTCGTCGCGTTCTATCAGCTCACGTACGCCCAGCAATACGATGGGGTGATCATCCGCGATCACGACGTTGAGTGTGGCCATGTTGGCTATCCCTAATACGTTATTGAGTCATACCGTTACGACAGTGCGTCGAGCATCGCTCTCAATCGCCCAAGCATAGTCCCGATGTCGCTGGCCAGGTCAGGTGTGATGTGCCGGCCCTCCAACTGGTTCTCCAGATCGATGCAGGTTTGCGCCAGGTCGACCGCCTGCACGGCGCCCAGTGCCCCGGCCATGCTGTGCAGTTGCCGGGTCACTGCGGCGGCGTCGTTGCTTTGGAGCGAGGCATTGAGCGTGACGATATCCTGCTGCATCGTGCTGAAGAACAATTCCCTCATCTTCGCGGACAGCTGTAGGCGGTCGGCACCCTGCACCGTATTGGCCGCAGGTGGGGCCTGGTTGAACGGGGGCGGCTCGGCGAGCTTGCAGTGTTTCAATAGCTGCGTTCGCAGCGTGTGCAGGTTGAGCGGCTTTACCAGCCAGGCATTCATGCCGACCGCTGCGCAGCGTTCCCCCTCATCCCGCAGGGCATTGGCGGTCACGCCGATGATCGGCAGGTCCGGCTCGTTCCTGCGCAGCGCCTTGGCCAGTTCGTAGCCGTTCATCACCGGCATATTCACGTCGGTCAGCACCAGGTCGAATGACCCAGGCAGCCATTGATGCAGGGCCTGTTCGCCGTCTGCCGTAGCGACTACCGAGCAGCCCAGCGCTTCCAGTTGCTCCTTGATGATCGCCCGGTTGATCGGGTTGTCCTCGGCCACCAGGATGTTCAGGTCCAGGCGTCGTGGCGGCTTCATGGGCGATGGAAGTGTTCGCGAGTCGGTCCCCTGCTGGGCAAAACGGATTGCCCACGCCATCGCCCGGATATCGTACGCATCCACCGTCCACCCGGCGCGGGTGTACTCCGGTGGGTTAGGGCCGGCGGCCCTGGCGATTATCCGTGGGCCGGTCCAGGAGGACTCCTGGGACGAGGGCAGTACATCGAGCAATAGCGATGACGGGCAAGGCGGCCGTTCAGGGCTGACGATACGAGTTTCCTGGCCCAGTCGGTCAAGCCAGCTGCAGACATGCTGCGCCAGTTCAGGCGCGGGTGCCTGCACATAGACGAGCGGGGCGTGTGGACCGAATTCCGGGCAGTCGCCCAGATGGCCTTGGGCGCAGGCAAGCTTGAGCTGCAATGAAAAGCTGCTGCCCAGACCAGGTTCGCTGACCACTTTCAGTTCGCCGGCCATCAGCTCGCATAGCCACCGGCAGATCGCCAGGCCCAGGCCGGCGCCCGCTTCGCTGGACGCATCGCGAACCTGATAGAAGGGGTCGAACAGCTGGGCCTGTTGCGTTTGGGAGATACCAATGCCGGAGTCGCTGACCTGCCACAGCAGGCTGGCAACGTCGGCATTCTTGTCCAAGACTCGCAACCTCAGTACGACGCGTCCGTTGTCTGTGAACTTGATCGCATTGCTCACCAGATTGTTGAGAATCTGGCGGATTCGCAGCGGATCTCCCCGTACTTGGTCGGGAATGACGGGGTCGATGCAGGCGTAAAGCTGCAAGCCCTTGGCCTGGGCGAAAGCGCTGTAGGCCCGTAGGGTCTCTTCGGTCAGTTCCAGCGGGCAGAAGTCCTGGGTTTCGATGGTCATCTGCCCGGCTTCGATCTTCGACACGTCCAGTACGTCGCTGATCAATTGGAACAAGGTGGCCGACGAGCGCTGGATCGTGCGCAGGTATTCCTGCTGGCGGGGACCGAGGTTAGTCAGGCCCAGGAGTTCGAGTGTGCCCAGCACACCGTATAAAGGCGTGCGAATTTCATGGCTCATGGTCGCCAGGAAACGGGTTTTTGCCGCATTGGCGGAATCGGCGGCGTGCAGTGCCTGTTCCAGCGCCACAGCATCCTCGATGTGGCGGGTCACGTCGGTGAATGCGCAAATCCAGACCTCCTGCCCGTGATAGCGAGCCCCGACGAAACCCACATGCAGATGGCGACCGTCGATCTCCAGCTCCGTCTGGCCCGCACGAGTGAGCAGTTGCCTCTGCTCGAGCGCGGCGATCAGCTTGTCGCTTGGCTGCCATTGTTGAAGACTCTGGTTTTCCAGGAGGATCCGGTGATCGCTGCGGCGTATCACGCACAGGCCGGTGGGAGCGCTGTCGATGATCGCGCGACTGAAGGCCTCGCTTTCGGCAATGCTCTGATGGGCCTCATGGGCGGGCAAGACCACGCGGGTCTTGTACCAACGGTTGAAGGCCCAGCCACCGCTGATGCTTGCGAGCATCAGTGTCAACATGCCCAGCAGGGGCCACCAGGCATAGTCGATGAAGCTCTTGAAACCGACCACATAGACAGCTGTCCACGGCTGTTGCCCGTCGCTGGAAATCTTGAACACCAGGCCGTCGAGGCGAAAATTGAGCCCGTCCTTAAGGTCTTGCCCAGGCTTTTCGGGGCCTACCAGCAGGGCACCATTGGGGGCTATCAGGCTGAAGCGATCATAGATCGACCACTCCATGATGCGCTCGATCTCGTTGAGCTGGTTCAGGTTCAACAGCGAAGCCACCACCACCCACGGGCTGGCACCCCGGAGACCCGACTGGGCGGCCGGCATGTCGATGTTGATGTAGGCCAGAACGGTCGGTGGGGCGCTCTTGTCCGTTTCGGCGCTGTAGCGTACCCAGTGCACACGACTGTCCGCAGGCCGAGGGTTGTCCTCATGCAGCCGTCGCAATACCTGGTTCATGACCTGCTGGTAGGTGCCGCCCTGGATCTGGCCGACGCCGCGCAGGCGGCCGGCAGCGGGCACGGCGATATCGAAGTTGTCTGGCATGTTGAACAGGAACACTTGGGGCGACTGGTAATACGATGCCGACCAGAAGGCGCTGTAGTAGCTCGCCAGGTGGGCGCCCAAGCCGAAGACCCGATGGCGTTCGCCCGACTCTATGGTTGTCGGATTGATCTTCACGCTGAAGGGTAGGGAGAAAGACAGCTCCTGTCCTTTGTAGATGCCATCGCCTTCGTCTGGCAACGGCTCTTCGAGAAACATCTGCAGTTGCCCGGTATTCAGTGGCAATCCTTTTGCGCTTTGCCGGGCAATCGCGTTGAGGAAGGTGTCCTGTTCGCCGATATTTTCCATCAGCCTGGCGAAGTGAAATCGGACAGTATCGCGCTGCTCCTCAATCATGCGGTTCAAGCCCCAGGCACTGAGACCGATCAATAGCGACGCCAGACCGCTCAGCACGATCAGCCCTTTGTTCATCCTCAAGGAGCTGCTGGCCAGTTTCTGTAGAAGATCATCGGAATGGGTCATTGGGCCAACCTTTGAAGGGCGCTCGGAAATGTTCAGCGCAGCGCGACCTTGGACAAAATGAAAATGGGCTTCCAGTCGTCAATCGACCAAAGCCGGTCCATCCTGAGTCAGCAATTGCTGGAACTCGCTCGACGACACGGCATGGGAGATCAGGAAACCCTGCACCTGGGTGCAGTTGATTCTACGCAATAGCGCCAGCTCCTGCGCCGTTTCAACCCCTTCGGCCACGACCGTCAGGCCCAGCTGGCGGCCGAGTGCGACGATGCTGGTGAGGGCCTGGGTCAGCTCTTCATTGGTGGTACAGCCGTGCACCAGCGCCCGATCGATCTTCAGCTCGGTGAACGGTGTCGAGACCAGATTCATATACGAGCTGTAGCCCTGGCCGAAGTCATCCTGAGAGAGGCCGAATCCCTTCATGCGTAACCGGCATGCACCGGCGTAGAAGTTGCTGATGTCTTCGGGCATGGAACACTCCATTAACTCGAAGCAGATCATCGCCGGGACACCACGGTGCTGAAGAACGAACGCGAGGATACGGTCCGCCAGGTCCGGGCTGTTGAGCAGATGCGTGGGCAGGTTGATCGACACCGGGATGGCATAGCCCTGGGCGCACCATTGGTTCTGGGCGGCGATCGCATGCTCCAGGATATGCCAGAGCAGGCATTCTTCCAGGTCGAACGCCTTGAGTGCCGGCAGAAAAAAACCCGGCAGTAGTAGCCCATGCTCGGGATGAACCCAGCGCACCAACGCCTCGGCGGCCACGATCCGCCCGTTGGCCAAGGATTTCTTGGGTTGGAACCAGGCTTGCAATTCACCGCTCTCCAAGGCATTGCTGATGGCCAGGTGGTCGATCTGCGGGCCGGGAAGGGGCAGGGCAACCTGGCGCAAGCCGCCCAGTTGATCGGTGAGATTGCGCAGCGCGGCGATCTTGACCGGCTTGGATATCAGTCCTATGACTTTGACGCCCAGGTTACGGGCGGCAAGGCTTGCACTCGTCAGCATTCGTCTCGACGCCACACTCATGATCGCTAGCGCGGGCCGGGAGCCGGAGGCGGCCAATCCCTGGATGAACTGGATGCCGTCCATGCCGGGCATCAACAGATCGGTCAGGACCAGATCGTAGTCACGCTTTTTCAGGCAATCCAACGCTGCGCTGCCTTCCTGGGCGAATTGCAGGTCGAAATCTCCCAGCTCGCTGAAGAGGTTCTGCAGATACACCTGCTGGAATGGATGGTCTTCGACGACCAGTACGCTGATGGGTTTCATGAGGGTGTTCTTTCGTAGGGCGCCAGTTGGTTGTGCAAGGCCTGTAGCGTGAATGGCTTGACCAGGCAGTGGTTCATGCCTGCGGCTAGGCACAGTGCTTCTTCACCACGCATGGCATTGGCGGTCGCGCCGATGATCGGTACTTCGCAGCCAAGGCGGCGTAGCTCGCGAGCCAGTTCATAGCCGTTTATGCGGGGCATGTTGACGTCGCTCAGCACCACATCGAACCGCCCCCGGCGCCACATCGCCAACGCTTCTTCACCGTTTCCGGCCAGCTCCGCCGTGCAACCCAGTTCCTGCAATTGGTCGTGCAGGATCAACTGGTTGATGACGTTGTCCTCGACCACGAGAATATGCAGGTGCAGTTTTTTCAGATGCCGCGACGGGGTGTCATGTTCAGGTTCGATGGCGCATAGGCCCTGGGCGCGGCTGACGGCCTGATGAATCGCGTTCAGGTGATTGATGTTCACCACCCAGCCGTCGGAGCCCTGCTGAGGTTCGTTATAACCGTCGCCGGTCGCCATCACCAGCGCCCCGCTCCAGCGGGCGTCTAGGCGTTGTCCGAAGGAACCCGGATGCAGCTCGAGTAACACAGCTCCCTGGATGGGCGTGCCCCGTGAAGGACGATCAAGCTGCGGGCGTGCGCCCCAGCGACGTAACCAGCCACTCATGGTTTCGGCCAGTTCGCGGATGGGGGAAACCACGAACACCACTTTCGGCAGCAGAGGCGGGGCGCTGCTCGTCGGCGCGGGCGCCATGGGTTGCTCGAGCGAGAGGGTCAGGGAAAAACTGCTGCCCAGCCCCGGCTCGCTGACGACGCGGATACTGCCATTCATCAGATGCGTGAGACGTTGGCAGATGGGCAGGCCCAGCCCGGTGCCGGCAATCACATTGGCGTGGCCGCGGGTCTGGTAGAAGGGTTCGAAGATGCGCGACTGGTCTTCCTGAGTAATTCCTTTGCCCGTGTCGGAAACCTGCCAGAACAGGCTAACCCGCTCACCGTCTCGCCCAGCCAGCTTGACCCGCAGCACGATTCGGCCTGCATCGGTGAATTTGACTGCGTTGTTCAACAGGTTGTAGAGAATCTGACGGATTCTCGAGACGTCGCCAATGACTCGCTCAGGTAATTTCGGATCGACGACAGCATACAAATCCAGCCCTTTGCCGTGGGCCGCGGCCGCATAGCCCTGGGTCGCCTCGTGAATCAGATCCAGCACGCTGAACTCGGTGAGCTCCAGAGCCAGTTGCCCTGCCTCGATCTTGGAGACGTCCAGTACATCGCAGATCAATTGCAGCAATGTCGCCGAAGAGCTCTCGATGGTGCGCAGGTAGTCGGTCTGCTGAGCGTCCAGTTCGGTTCGCGCCAGCAACTCCAGCGTCCCGAGCACACCGTATAACGGGGTGCGGATCTCATGGCTCATCGTCGCCAGGAACAAGGTCTTGGCTTCATTGGCGGCATCGGCCAGCTGCCGTGCCTGCTCCAGGGCTTCTTCGATCTGCGTGCGGGTGCTGATATCGCTGAACGCGCAGAGCAACACGTCTTCGCCCTTGTAGCGGGTCGGGGCGCAACTGAGGTACAGATGGCGTCCGTCGGCCGCCTCGAAGTAGTCGGTGACCTGCGGGTCCATGGCGTCGAAGGCCCGGTAGATCCATCGAGGGCTCAGACGCTCGCGTTCGCCGCTTTGCCCCAGCCACTGCTGCGACAGGGTGTTTTCCAGGACCACCTGGCCATTGGCGCGCCGCAGCACACACAGGGCCACCGGTGCCGTCTGGATCACATCGCTGCTGAACAGCTCGCTTTCCACCAGGGCCTGGATGCGACTGATGGTCGGCGCGATGAAGCGATGTTCGAGGCGGCGAATCAGTATCCACACCAGGCTGATGCTGAACAGGCAGAACAGCAGGGCACCCACGAGGCGGGGCCATAGCGCCACGATAACGTCACGCAAAGCGATGGAGTACACCAACTGCCAGTCGGAGGACTTGAGCTGCTTGCGCATGACCAGATGGTCGGGCAGCCAGGCACCGCCAACGAAGCCGAAGAAGTTCTGCCGTTGCACCTGCAACAGGTTCTGGCGGAGTTGCGCCGGCTGGCTGTTGCTGAACACCAGCATGCCGTCGGGATTGAACATCATGAATTGCCCGGCGCTCCTGTCGTCCAGGGCGTGGGACACCTCGCGGCCGTCCATTTCCAGCCCCAGCCAGCCGGAGTCGAGGTCACGCCCGTCGAGACGAATGAACATGTACAGCTGCGAATGGCTGCTCGATTGATTGGTCAGCCAGAGCTCATTGACCGAGGCTCTGTTGTCACCTTTCAATGCTTGCAAACGGTCCAACATCGCCGAAGGAAAGTCGCTCACGGCAGGGGTCGCCGTATAAAGCCGTTTCACTCGCACATCGTTGCCGCTACTGACATAGAGCAGGTTCACTTGTTTGCTGGTCAGGTAGTCCCTGACCCGCTCGGTCAACCAGATACTCCACTGCTTGCCCTGCGTGTTGCCCAGCAGCAGATGAATCTCCTCGGGCGACACTTGTGGCTTCACTCCCTCGGGCTTGCGGATGGCCGACAGGCTGAGGCTTTCCAGCAATGCCCCACGGGTCGTGAAGAACGTATGGGCCTCGGCAATGGCGCTGCTCATGTGGCTGCGCCTGCGCGAGACCTCGGCATTGAACGTCAGCAGGAGAAAGCTGTAGACACCACTGAGTATGCCGACGAGCAGCACCACGCCAAAGACGCGCAGCAGGCGTCGGGCGGCATTGGGAGTGGAGAGGAGGGGGTTGATCTGGTGAAGGTAGTTCTTCAATTTCATCCAGCCAACCTACCGAGGTGCGAGCCGGACGGGTATCAGACGATTCCGAAAGCGTGACCTCGGGAGCCTGGCATGAGGCACGCGATGGCGGGCCTGATACGCGCATCGGCCATGCCCGCCGGCCCTTGATTCGAATTTCGGTCCAGCATAGGACGATTCTTAAAATGCCGCCGGTGGGCGCCTCCAAAGGCTCCTTGTCAGGGCGATGAAGTAGACTGTCGCCCCGAAATCGATCGTTCTGTGCATCGATTCGAATGTTGTCAGAGGTAAGCTACGTGAGTAACCGAGGTGAGCAGTCGCTGCTCAAACAATCCACTTTCCTGATGTTCGCCGTGGCGATTGCCGGGATCTGCACCGGTTTCATAACGGGTGCCCAATCCATCCTGTTCGATGGTTTTTTCTCGTTGGTCGCCACCTTCATCAAGGTGCTCATGCTGATCACTGCCAGGTTGATCGCCAAGGAAAGCAACCACCGCTTCCAGTTCGGGTTCTGGCATCTGGAGCCCATGGTCCTGCTGATCGAAGGCAGCTTCCTGTTGTTGATCGCCATCTATGCCTTCCTCAATGGCGTGTCCGGCATCATCAACGGTGGCCGTGAAATCGAGCTGGGGATGGTGATCATCTATGCCGCAGTGTTCACCGTCGTCGAGTTCGGCTATTTCTTCTACGTTCGCTATCGCAATCGAACGCTCAAGTCATCGCTCATCCAGTTTGACAACATCAGTTGGCTGGTCGACGCGATGCTTTCGGTGGGCCTGCTGGTCAGTTTCCTGATCGCTCTGTTGCTCAAGTCCCAGGGATACGGACAGTGGGCGATGTATGTCGACCCGTTGATCCTGATCCTGCTGGCGCTGAGCATGCTGGCACCGGCTTTCAAGATCCTGCGCCCGGCTTTGCGCGATGTATTGGGTATCGCACCGGATCAACTTGACGATACGGTGCGCCAGGTGATGGATGCGGCCACGGTAGAGCATGGGTTCGAGGACTATGTGTCCTATGTCCAGAAACACGGGCGGGCGCGGTTTATCGAGATCCATATCGTGCTTCCGGCGGATTACCGGTTGCAAACTGTAGGGCAACTGGACGCGCTCCGTGAGCAGATCTCTGCCAGGTTGGGTCAAGCCGACGCGACGCGGTGGCTGACCATTTGCTTCACCGGTGATCGCAAGTGGATAGCTTGATTCGTAACCCTCCCTGAAGGCCGGCTGAGGTACGTGCGATTACGACGGCAAGTACGGTCCGCCAGGCCAACCTAATCTCAGGGTTGGAGCGTTTTATCTAGGATGTTTGGTGTCACGTCGGTACAGATGCCACATTTCTAGTTCTCCCGGCTGAGCGCTTGCAGGCGCCTATCTACGATTTTTTGCTACGGGTCGACGTGTTCGGCTTGCAAAGCATCGGTGGCATTATCAGCGCAGTGCTCACTGGCGTGTTCTGCGTGCCGTTCATGGGCGGTCTGGTGGAAGGTGTGACCATGGGCGTCCAAGTGGTGGCCGGACCAAGGGGGGCTGTTGACCACTGTGGACTGCTTCGTGATCAGTTGGACCCTCCACGAGTCGGTCAATGCTTTGGTGGGCTTGCCCGCCCATGAGTCAGTGGAAGAAAGAGACTGGTCCTGGCCGAGCACAATGAGCGTGCTTGCAACCATTAATATCTGGTACGGACCGCAGAACGCCGGCATGAGCCGGCGTTTTGCTTGCTGGGTTTTACCGCAAAGCCTGATGGGCGAACTTAGCGAAACGCCGGTACCACCTGCTTGATGAACAGCTCCAGGGATTTTTTCTTCTCTGCGTGAGGTAGGCTGTTATCGCACCAGAAGCTGAATTCATCGACGCCCAGTTCCTGGTAGTACTTGATGCGCGGGATGATTTCCTCTGCCGTGCCGATCATGGCAGTCTTGTGCAGGTTCTCCAATTCGAACTCCGGACGAGCGGCGAAATTTTCTTCCGGGCTCGGCGCCAGGAAGCCGTTGACCGGCACTTCCTTGTTGCCGAACCAGGCATCGAACGTGCGATAGAACTTTGAGATCGCCTTGGCCCCGACTTTCCAGCCTTCCGGGTCATCGGCCGCGTGGACGTGGGTGTGACGCAGCACCATCAGGTGCGGGCGTGGTACGTCTGGGTTGTTATCCAAGGCAGCCTGGAATTTGTTCTTCAGGTCGAGGACTTCTTCGTCGCCTTTCATCAGCGGCGTGACCATGACGTTGCAACCGTTGGCCACGGCGAAATTGTGCGAGTCCGGGTCGCGGGCGGCGATCCACATCGGCGGGTTGGGCTTCTGGATCGGCTTCGGTACGCTGGTGGACGTCGGGAATTTCCAGATGTCGCCATCGTGAGCGTAATCGCCTTGCCACAGGGCGCGCACCACTGGAACCATCTCGCGCAGCGCCTGGCCGCCGGAGGAGGCGGGCATGCCGCCGGCCATACGATCAAATTCAACTTGGTAGGCGCCACGGGCCAGACCGACTTCCATGCGACCGTTACTGATCACGTCCAGTAATGCGCATTCACCGGCGACCCGCAACGGGTGCCAGAACGGCGCGATGATGGTGCCGGCGCCGAGGTGAATGGTGGTGGTTTTGGCCGCCAGGTAGGCCAGCAGTGGCATCGGGCTTGGTGAGATGGTGTATTCCATGGCGTGGTGTTCGCCGATCCAGACGGTGCTGAAGCCACCGGCCTCGGCCATCAGTGTCAGTTCGGTCAGGTCTTCGAACAACTGGCGGTGGCTGACACTTTCGTCCCAACGTTCCATGTGCACGAACAGGGAAAACTTCATGACGCTTACCTCGGATCTTTTGTTGTTGGCCGGTCGATCGGGAGTCGGCTGGCTGATTATTGGATAATCGAAATTCGCAATATGCGCACAATATTTTCTGGATCAGGCGAGCACAGGGAGGGCGCCCATTTTGCCGTGGCAATACACCAGTGGCCCGGCGTTCTGCTGCGGCACGATCAGGTTCTTCACCGCGCCGACCATGATCGCGTGGTCGCCCCCTTCGTATTCGCGCCATAGCTCGCATTCGATCACCGCCGTGGCGTTAGCCAGAATCGGGTTGCCCAGCTCGCTCAGGGTCCATTCGATGCCTTGCGCCTTGTCTTTGCCTTTGCGCGCAAAGGCATAGGCTTCGCTCTGCTGGCCGCCGGACAGGACGTGAATGGCAAAGCGTTTGTTCTTGATCAGTACAGGATAGGAATCGGAGCTGTAGTTGGGGCAGAACAGCACCAGGGCCGGGTCCATGGACAGCGAACTGAAGGCGCTGGCGGTCAGGCCGACGATTTGGCCGTCGTCGTCCAGCGTAGTAATCACAGTCACCCCGGAAGGAAACGAACCCATCACTTGTTTGTAAATGGCGGCATCGATCATGGGGCGGTCCTCTGGCGGTGTAATGCGGATTCTTATGTGTTTGTAGGTATGATGGTATACCGTAATACATAGTTTGCAAGGGCTTTTTTGGGGGGGGCCGATAAACGTACGTGGTCGGCCTTCGAGTAAACGTTTACAGGGGTTTTAGCTCATCTTTGCGAGCGCGCTGAGGCACCAGAACTACGAGTCAGATGGACGCTAAAAGGCCGGAAAGTCGATCGTCGGAATTGTGCCTTCGGTTCCGGTGCCGGCGAGCATCCTCATCGGCGCCCTGAGCGCCACCGCGATCGGGGTGATCGGCTACCGCTTCATCCACACTATCAAACGCATTGGCACCTGGGTCATGGGCAGTGCCTTGCTCGCCGGTTTCCTCTACATCTTCGCCCACGACCTGCCGGCAGACTTCTTCACGCGCGGCGGTTTCAACCTGTCGGGCTGGCTGGCGACGGTGTCGCAGGGGATTCATCTGGCAGATCAGCTTCTCGCCTTATGCGTCGGATTACTCGCGTTACCTGCCGGCGGATATCGGGATTGCCCGTCCGTTTTTCTCCACGTATCTGGGCGCGACCCTGGGCACCATTCTCTCGTTCACCTTCGGCGCGGTGGCGGTGCTGGCGACTCCGGAAGGCACCGGTGCGATGGCAGCGGTGAAGCAGTCCACTGGCTGCTTGGGGCCGATTCTGATGGTGCTATTTTTGCTCAATATCATCAGCCACAACGCCTTGAATCTGTATGGCGCGGTGCTGTCGATCATCACCTCGATCCAGACCTTTGCCAGCCAATGGACGCCGACCATCAAGGTGCGCGTGGTGTTGTCGAGTGGGATGCTGGCGGGGTGCTGCTTCGTCGCATTGGGCGCTTCTGCAGACTTCATCTCGCAGTTCATTGGCCTGATTTTGGCACTGTTGCTGTTGCTGGTGCCTTGGGTGTCGATCAACCTGATTGATTTCTATCTAATCAAGCATGGCAGCTATGACATTGCCTCGATCTTCCGTGCGACGGCGGGATTTACGGGGGGGCAATCTGCATGCGATCGTTGCGTATTTCATCGGGATTATTGTGCAGCTGCCGTTTGCCAATACGTCGTTGTATGTCGGGACGTATGCCAATTTGGTGGAAGGGGCTGATCTGTCGTGGCTGGTGGGGTTGGTGGTGACTTGCCCGTTGTATTATTGCCTGGCTACCCGCAGTCAAGCGCAAGAGCGCAAAGCTTCCAGACTCGGTTATGCCGATTAATCAAACCCGTCTTCTGTTCGTCTGAGATGCCCGGCCTGTGCTGGGCATTTTCGTTTGGATGGTGACCAGAGGGGGGGAGCTGAAGGCGCACATTTGATCGGTACCAAGCTCGGATGCTATGCCCACTCAAGATTCACTGTGTGAGCTTGCTGGAGGAAACGGTTGGTCAGGGGCGACGGCGTTGTTGGCTGAAGGAGGTATTCGAGAGGGAGATACACATCCGCTCGGAGCAGGGCACGGATGTTGTGTTCGTGGCGATCCCAGGGCCTTTGCTCGTGAAAACGATGAGTCAGGCAGAGAGGATAGTGAGATCAAAAAAGTGGCCGCTGCAACCCGACGTTGCAGCGACCCGAGGGTGACAGATAACGTGCGGCCCACTGGCATGGGTCGCTTGAGGATCAATGAGCGCCAGCAGCCTTATTCAGATCGCTCTCAGCCCATTCGGTATAAACGCATGCATCCTTAGTCGCCCAGCGCACTCGCACCGGATCGCCAGCCTTGAGCGGCATGCCGGCGGCAGAGAGGGCCTTGACGGTCATCGACGTGCCGCCCGAGGTCACCACACTGCAAGTCTGGCTTTCACCAAGAAACAGCACTTCCACGACCTTGGCCGAAACTTCATTCCATCCCGCCGACAACGGTTCCTGGGCGGCCTGCTCGACACTCAAGGCCAATGCTTTCTCCGGCCGCACCATAAGCAAAACATCCTGATCGGTCTGCAACCCTGCGGTCAGGCGAATCGACAGAGACTGACCTTCAAACGTCGCGACCGCGTTGCCCTGGGCCTTGAGCTTGAGGAAGTTGGAGTTGCCAAGAAACGAAGCAACGAAAGCATTCGGCGGATTCTGATACAGGTCAAAACCGCTGCCCAATCCAACGATTTTGCCGTGACTGAAAATCGCGATGCGCTGAGACAAACGCATGGCTTCTTCCTGGTCGTGGGTCACGTAAATGATGGTGATACCCAGACGCCGATGCAACTGACGCAGTTCATCCTGCAAGTCTTCACGCAGCTTCTTGTCCAGGGCGCCAAGGGGTTCGTCCATCAGCAGAATGCGTGGTTCATAAACCAGCGCCCGAGCGATCGCCACCCGTTGCTGCTGACCACCGGAAAGTTGTGAAGGGCGGCGATGGGCGAATTGTTCCAGTTGCACCAGCTTGAGCATGGCGTCGACCCGGCGCTCGCGCTCGCTGGCGGCCAGCTTGCGGATGGCCAGGGGGAACGCGATGTTGTCGCGCACTGACAGGTGCGGAAACAGCGAATAACGCTGGAACACCATGCCGATGTCACGCTTGTGCGGCGGTACGTTGACCAGCGACTGGCCATTGACCTGGATCTCGCCGCTGCTCGGGGTTTCGAAGCCGGCGAGCATCGACAGGGTGGTGCTTTTACCGGAGCCGCTGGAGCCGAGGAAGGTCAGGAATTCTCCGTCCTTGATGTCCAGCGAGATGTCGTCCACGGCGGCAAAGTCGCCGTAGTACTTGTTCAGGTTGCGCAGGCTGACCAGCGGTTTGTCGTTTTGCTGGGCTTTGATGACGGCACTCATGTCGTACTCCTGTGCGCTCAGGCGCTGATTTGATTGCGCCGGCGAACGGCGGCGGCGATGACCATGACCAATACCGAGAGGCCGATCAGCAGCGTCGAAGCGACGGCGATCACGGGCGTCAGGTCCTGGCGCAGGGTGGTCCACATTTTCACGGGAAGGGTTTGCAGGGTAGGGCTGGCCATCATCACGCTCAGCACCACTTCATCCCACGAGACCAGGAACGCGAACAGCGCACCGGCGACCATGCCTGGGCGGATTGCCGGAAAAGTCACCTTGAACACCGCTTGCAGTCGCGAAGCGCCGCAGATCACCGCGGCATCCTCGATGGACTGATCGAACAGCTTCAGCGAGTTGATGATCGAGATGATGGTAAACGGCAGCGCCACGATGACGTGGCTGACCACGAAAGCGAACATCGTTCCGGTGTAGCCGAGTTTGAGAAACAGCGCGTACACCGCTACCGCGATGATCACCAGCGGTACGATCATCGGCAGGGTGAACAGGCCGTAGAGCATTTCTCGTCCCGGAAAGCGCCCGCGTACCAGGGCAAAAGCGGTCGGTAAACCCAGGGCTACGGCGCAGATCGTGGTCAGCAAGGCGACTTTGAGGCTGGCCATGGCTGCGTTCATCCAATCGGGATTGGAGAAGAACTGGCCGTACCATTTCAGCGTCCAGCCCGGCGGCGGAAACACCAGCCACTGGGAGGAGCCGAAGGACAGCAGCACGATGAACACGATCGGCAACAGCAGGAACAGCGCGATCACACCGGTCGTCAAATACAGGCCGAAACGCATGCGCCGGCTCATGGCATTGGGGGTCAGGAGCATGACGGCTTACCTCGAGTTGCTGGCGCCAACCGGGGATTCCGGCTGGAGCTTCAGGTAGAAGTAGAACAACACCAGCGTGATCACGATCAGCAACGCTGCACCGGCGCTGGCCAGTCCCCAATTGAGGAAAGACTGCACCTGCTGAATGATGAATTCGGGCAGCATCATGTTCTGCGCGCCGCCCAGTAGTGCCGGGGTCACGTAGTAACCGAGGGACATCACAAATACCATCAGGCCACCGGAGAACAGCCCCGGCCGGCACAGCGGCAGGAACACCCGGAAAAAGTTGGTCCAGGGGCTGGCGCCGCAAATCGAACCAGCCTGTAGAATCATTGGGTCGATGGCCTGCATGGTCGCCTGCAACGGCAGCACGATGAACGGGATCATGATGTAACTCATACCGATCACCACGCCGGTCAGGTTGTGCACCATTTCCAGTGGCTGATCAATGATGCCCATTGCCGTCAGCGCTTTGTTGATGACACCGGACGCCTGCAACAGCACCAGCCAGGAATAGGTCCGCGCCAACAAACTGGTCCACATCGACAGCAGCACAATGTTGAGGACCCAGCGGCCCCAGCCACGAGGCACCAGCGTGATCGCCCACGCCAGCGGAAAGCCCAGCAGCAGGCTGAACAAGGTCACCAGCCCGGCCACCGAGAAGGTGTTGAGCAAGACCCGGGCGTAAGCCGAGTTGGCGAACAGTTGTTCGTAGTTACCCAGGCCCGGTACCGGTTCCAGTACGCCCCGCAGCAATAGACCAATCAGCGGCGCCAGAAAGAACAGGCCGAGGAACAGCAAGGCGGGGATCAGGTTGCTCGAACCGCGCCAGCGCTGTGCCAGTGAAGGAGATTGGTTCATCGCAGCCGCCTTGCCGGGAACCGCCTCGGCAGCGCCAGTGGCGCTCCCGGTCGGCGTGGGTTGACGGGACGCTGTTGCCGTCATTTTCATTTGACCAGCCATTCGTTCCACCGTGTCGCGATGGCCGGACCGTTCTTGGCCCAGTACGCGAAATCAAGAGTGATCTGTTCCTTGGCGTAGGCAGTCGGCAGGTTCGGGGCGAGCACCGAATCCAGGCGCGCCACGCTGTCGACGTTGACCGGCGCATAGGCGGTCAGGTTGGAGAAGTCAGCTTGTCCTTTGGCGCTGCTGGCGTTGGCCAAAAACTTCATGGCGGCGGCCTTGTTTTTCGAGCCTTTAGGAATGACCAGAATGTCGGCCATGACCAGGTTCTGTTTCCAGCTCACGCCCACCGGCGCGCCATCTTGTTGCAGGGCGTAGATGCGGCCGTTCCAGAACTGCCCGAGGCTCGCTTCACCCGAGGCCAGCAACTGTTGTGACTGCGCGCCGCCGCCCCACCAGACGATGTCTTTCTTGATGGTGTCGAGTTTCTTGAAGGCGCGATCTAGGTCCAGCGGGTACAGCTTGTCGGCGGGTACACCGTCGGCCAGCAGAGCCAGTTCGAGTACGCCGGGGCTTGGCCATTTGTAGAGGGCGCGTTTGCCAGGGTAGGTCTTGGTGTCGAACAGCGCGGACCAATCTTGAGGTTTTCCGGCACCGAGCTTGCCTTCGTTGTAACCGAGGACGAAGGAGAAGTAGAACGATCCGACGCCATGGTCAGAGACGAAGCGCGGGTCGATTTTGTCGCGTTGGATCACCGAAAAATCGAGGGGTTCGAGCAAGCCTTCAGCTGCCGCGCGCAAGGCGAAATCAGCCTCGACGTCGACCACGTCCCATTGCACGTTGCCGCTTTCGACCATGGCTTTGAGTTTGCCGTAATCGGTAGGACCATCCTGGACCACGGTGATGCCGCTGGCCTTGCTGAATGGATCGGCCCAGGCCTGCTTCTGTGCATCCTGGGTGCTGCCGCCCCAACTGACGAAGTTGACGCTTTCAGCCGCCATCAGCGCCTGGCTGCTCATACTCAACAAACCCGCAAAAAGCATTGCGGTTACACCTTTGTTCAACACCATTTTTACGCCCTCATTTTGTTGTGTTTGTGAGCGGGTTGTTGATGCCCGCCTATCGGGAGCAGTAGGTCCATCTGGCCTCTAAAGGCGACCGTGCCAAAGGCTGTTGTTGGTGCTTTCCCTGTCGTGGGCCCTTGGTTGGAATTTCCGGTCTATGGAATATCATATTATGGTATTCCAAACTTTGTGCAAGCACTTTGCCTTACCGGCTATCAGCCAAAAGCGGTTTTTTTGCCGTCAGGCCATCCAATCGTGGCCTGCGTGGGTAAAGGGGTCAGCCCCGGACTCATTCGGTGAAAGGGATGCTCTCGACCACTTCCAGATCATAACCGGTCAAGCCTGCGTATTTCAGTGGCGGGCCGAGATGACGCAACTTGCCCACGCCGAGATCCTGCAGAATCTGCGCGCCTGTCCCTACTTCAGAATAGATGCGCGATTGCGAGCGGCTGAACTGCCGTGGCGGCTGGGTGAGTTGTGGAACTCGTTCCAGCAGCGCTTGCGACGACTCATGATTGGCCAGCACGACCACCACGCCACGACCTTCTTCAGCCACCCGTTGCAGCGCGGCCCACAACGTCCAGTTGGACGGGCCGCTGTACTGCGCACCGACCAGATCGCGCAGCGGATCGATCACATGCACCCGCACCAGGGTGGGTTCTTCTCGACGAATGTCACCCATGACCATCGCCATGTGCACGCCACCTTCGATGCGGTCCTCGAAGGTGATCAGCCGGAAAGTCCCATGCACCGTCGGCAATTCGCGTTCGCCGATGCGCACCACGGTGTGTTCGGTGCTGAGGCGATAGTGAATAAGGTCGGCGATGGTGCCGATCTTGATCCCGTGTTTACGGGCGAACACTTCAAGATCTGGCCGGCGGGCCATGGTGCCGTCGTCGTTCATCACTTCTACGATTACCGAGGCGGGAGTGAAACCGGCCAGGCGAGCGAGGTCGCAACCGGCTTCGGTGTGACCAGCGCGGGTCAGCACGCCCCCTTCCTTGGCGCGTAGCGGGAAGATATGGCCGGGCTGCACAATGTCCGTGGGACCTGCATTGGCGGCTACGGCGGCGGCAACGGTACACGTCCGATCGGCGGCGGAAATACCGGTGGTCACGCCCACAGCGGCCTCGATGGATATCGTGAACGCGGTGCTGAACACGCTACCGTTGCTCGGCACCATCTGCTCCAGACCCAGGCGCTGGCAGTGCTCGTCGGTCAAGGTCAGGCAAATCAATCCGCGCGCTTCACGAGCCATGAAGCTGATGGCCTCGGCGGTGCAGCGGTCGGCGGCGATCAGCAGGTCACCTTCGTTTTCCCGGTCCTCGTCATCGACCAGCAGCACCATCTTGCCTTGCCGGTAATCTTCGATGATTTCTTCGATGCTGTTGAAGGCCATGCTGGAACTCTCAGTGTTTGGTGGGTATATTTATTGGTATACCATAATACAGAATTAACCAAGAGGTCACTATGAAGGCGTACTGGATTGCTCACGTGGATGTCACCGACCCCGATCAATACAGCCAATACACCCAGCGCGCCCCGGCGGCGTTCGCTTCATATGGCGGACGCATGCTGGCCCGGGGCGGGCGCAGCGAAGCGATGGAAGGTCGGCCGACACCGCAACGCAGCGTGGTCATCGAGTTCGATTCTTACGAGCAGGCGCTGGCCTGTTATCACAGCGAGCAATATCAGGAGGCGAAACGGCACCGCGAGGGCGTGGCCAAGGCCGAGGTGATCATTGTCGAGGGGGTGGCACCCTAGGAGATGTCAGCGGATGAAGTGGATCTTGCCGGTATCGTCGTTGCCGATGTAGATGCCGTAGACCCCGGCCTGGCGTTCCTCGATATAGCGTTCGAGGATCTGCCGGATTGCCGGGTAATAGATGCTGTCCCAGGGAATGTCCTCGGGCGCGAAGAATTTGTAGTCGAGGGTCTCCGGCCCATACTGGCCGGTGGTCTCCAGCGCGATGGCGCGGAAGATGATGTACACCTCGCTGATCTTCGGCACGCTGAAGATTGAGTAGGGCGAGAGAATTTCCGCGCGCACGCCGCTCTCTTCCCAGACTTCGCGCAGCGCCGCCTGCTCGGTGGTCTCGCCTCCTTCCATGAAGCCTGCCGGCAGCGTCCAGGTGCCCGGACGCGGCGGGATCGCGCGTTGGCACAACAGGTACTTGCCGTCCTGCTCGATGATGCAGCCGGCGATGATTTTCGGATTGATGTAATGGATGTAGCCGCAACCACGGCACATCAGACGCTCGTGCGTATCGCCCGGTGGCAGCTGGTGACCGAGGTCACCGCCGCCGCACTTTGGACAAAAGCTCGGGCTGAACATGGTTAGCGACCTATGCGAGGTTCTTTGAGCGCAATGGGCAGGGTGATCTCGGGGATTTTTCCGGTCTCTTCCTGTTTGCGCTTGAGGTAATCGAGTGCGACGGTTGCGGCGGCGCGCACGTGGTCGACACAAGCCTGGTGGGCGGCCAGCGGATCGCCGCTCTTGATCGCTTCGACCATGCGTTCCATTTCCTGATTGCTCACGCCACGGCGATTTTCCTGGGACACCGAAGTCGCCCGCAAGTAACTGATCCGTGCCTGCAACTGACGCAGTTGAGTGGCCGCGACATGGTTGCCGGAGCCTTCGAGCAGGACGTCGTAGAAACCTTGAACCGAATCGATCACCTGTTGCAGTTCACCTTCCTTGAGAGCCTTGCGGTTTTCTTCGAGGGCTTTTTCCAGGGCCTTGATGTCCTTGGCCTTGGCACGCAGGGTGAACAGCTGGACGATCAGGCCTTCAAGCACACAACGTAGCTCGTAGATATCCACGGCATCGGCCAGTGTAATAATGGCAACCCGTGGGCCCTTGGCGTCGGCGAATTCCACCAGACCTTCGGACTCCAGGTGACGCAAGGCTTCGCGTACGGATGTGCGGCTGACGCCCAGGCGATCGCACAGATCGCGTTCGACCAGACGATCTCCCGGCAAAAGCTGGAAGTTCATGATGGCGCTTCGCAGTTTATCCAGCACGATTTCGCGCAGGGTAACGGGGTTGCGATTGACCTTGAAGCTGTCGTCGAGTGGCAGGCGTTTCATGGGGTCCGCTCTGAGTGTGGCTGTCCATGCAAAAAAGAGCACTTCGATCCAGGATCATCGTGCTCAGGTCATCAAAACAGCCAAGGGTTAACTGGAGGCCTCGGCATCGGCTTCGGCGAAGGCTTCACGGGCGAGCCGGAAACTGTCTACGGCAGCGGGAACACCGCAATAAATACCGACCTGAAGCAGAATTTCGCGTATTTGTTCACGACTCAACCCGTTACGCAAGGCGCCGCGCACATGCAGCTTGAGTTCGTGAGGCCGATTGAGGGCCGAAATCATCGCCAAGTTTATCATGCTGCGCTCTTTAAGCGACAAACCCTCACGGCCCCAGACGTGGCCCCAGCAGTACTCGGTGACCATCTCTTGAAGAGGCCGGGTGAAGTCGTCGGCGTTCTCGATGGAGCGGTTCACATAGGCTTCGCCCAACACCTGGGTGCGAATTTTCAGGCCTTTTTCATATTTTTCATTGCTCATCGCTGTGCGCTCCCAAAATCGTCGAGCCCGCCCATCAAGGTGTATTTGAGCTCCAGATAATCTTCGATGCCGTACTTGGACCCTTCACGGCCCAGCCCCGAGGATTTGATCCCGCCAAAGGGGGCGACTTCGGTAGAGATCAGCCCTTCGTTGATCCCGACCATGCCGTATTCCAGTGCTTCGCTCATGCGCCAGGCGCGACCGAGATCGCGGGTGTAGCAATAGGCGGCCAGGCCAAATTCGGTGTTGTTGGCCATGTAGATCGCCTCGGCTTCAGTCTCGAAGCGGAAAACGGCTGCCAGCGGACCAAAGGTTTCGTCTTGGGCGACCTTCATCGAAGCGGTCACACCGGCCAGTACCGTCGGCTGGAAGAATCCGTGCCCGAGGGCATGACGCTCACCGCCGCAGAGTAGTTGGGCGCCCTGAGCGAGCGCGTCCTGAACATGGTCTTCGACTTTGGCCACGGCACGTTCGTTGATCAGCGGACCTTGATTCACGCCGGTTTCAAAACCGCTGCCGACGTGCAGTTGCTTGACCCGCTCAGCGAGGCGAGCGACGAACGCGTCGTGAATGCCGTCCTGCACCAGGAAGCGATTGACGCACACGCAGGTTTGCCCGGCGTTGCGGAATTTGGCGATCAGCGCACCCTCAACGGCACGCTCCAGGTTGGCGTCGTCGAACACGATAAAGGGTGCATTGCCCCCCAATTCCAGCGAGACTTTTTTCAGCGTTGGCGCGCACTGCGCCATGAGCAGTTTGCCGATGGCGGTGGAACCGGTGAACGACAGTTTGCGCACCAGCGGGCTGGCGGTCAGCTCACCGCCGATGGCCACGGCGTCACCGGTGATCACATTGAAAATGCCCGGTGGGATCCCGGCCTGTTCCGCTAACGCGGCCATGGCCAAGGCCGAGAACGGCGTTTCCGGTGCCGGTTTGACGATGCATGGGCAACCGGCCGCCAGCGCCGGACCAGCCTTGCGGGTGATCATCGCCGCAGGGAAATTCCACGGGGTAATGGCCGCGACGACACCGATCGGTTCCTTACTAACGACGATGCGCGCATCGCCTTTGTGGCTGGGAATGGTGTCGCCGTAGATGCGCTTGGCTTCTTCGGCGAACCACTCGATAAAGCTCGCGGCGTAGAGGATTTCGCCCTTGGCTTCGGCCAGGGGCTTGCCTTGTTCCAGAGTAAGGATTTCTGCCAGGGCATCGGCGTGTTCGAGCATCAGCGCGTGCCAGCGTTTGAGCGTCTGGCTGCGCTCTTTGGCGGTCAGTGCGCGCCAGGCCGGCCAGGCTTTGTTGGCGGCGGCGATGGCCTGACGAGCTTCTGCGGCGCCAAGGTTGGGCACCTGGCCGATCTTTTCGCCGGTGGCTGGGTTGAAAATGTCCTGACAGACGCCATCGGGCGCATCCAGCCATTGGCCGTCGATGTAGGCCTGCTGGCGGAACAGTTGCAAGGCTGCTGGGCTCATGCCGGCTCCCATAATAGAAGTAAAAAAGGGCCGCACCGGGGTGGGAGACGCAGCCCAAATGTAGACGTCAGGCCAGCGTGGGCAGCGGGCCCAGCTTGCCTTTGTGATAGATCATCGGCGTTACCGGTTGCTCGGGCAGAATCAGGTTCTTCACCGCGCCGACGATGATCGCGTGATCGCCGCCGTCGTATTCACGCCACAGTTCGCACTCGATGATCGCCGTGGCTTTGCGCAGCAGCGGGTTGCCCCGCTCACTGAGGTGCCAGTCGATGCCTTTGGCCTTGTCCTTGCCTTTACCCGCAAACGCATAGGCTTCGGCAGTCTGGTCGGCCGATAGCAGATGAATCGCGAACTGCTTGCTGTCACACAGAATCGGGTACGTGTCCGAGGCATAGTTGGGGCAGAACAGCACCAGTGCTGGATCAATCGACAGCGCACTGAAGGCACTGGCGGTGATGCCGACGATGCCCCCGTCCGGGTCCAGGGTGGTGACCACCGTGACCCCGGATGGGAACGAGCTCATGACGTCTTTGTAAATGCCGGGTTCGATCATGTCGGCGGTCTCCTAGCGCATCACGAAGGGATCAGGCATGGGGGCCTGAGAGAGGTTGATCCACACCGTTTTCAGTTCGGTGTAGGCCAGCACCGAATCGATGCCGCTCTCGCGTCCATAGCCGCTGTTCTTGAAACCGCCGATCGGCGCCATGGCCGAGACAGCACGGTAGGTGTTGACCCAGATAATCCCCGAGCGAACGTCCCGAGCCAGGCGATGGGCACGCCCTAGGTCGCGAGTCCAGATGCCGGCGGCGAGGCCGAACTGCGAGTCGTTGGCAATCGCCAGTGCTTCGGCTTCGTCTTTGAAACGAATCACCGAGGCCACCGGACCGAACACCTCTTCCTGCATGATCTTCATCGAGTTGCGGTCGCATTCGAACAGGGTTGGCTCATAGAACCAGCCATCCCCCAGATTCTCTGGACGTTTGCCGCCCAGACGCAGACGCGCACCCTCGGCCACGGCATCGGCTACCAAGCCTTCGACCACGGCCAGTTGTTGCGCAGTGGCCATCGGGCCCATTTCGCTACTGTCTTCCTGCGGGTTGCCGATGCGGATGCGCTTGGCGCGTTCGACCAGACGATCGACGAACTCATCGTAGATTTCGTCCTGCACCAACAACCGCGAGCCGGAAACGCAGCTCTGGCCTGATGCCGCATAGATCCCGGCAATCGCACCATTGATAGCGCTGTCGAGGTCAGCGTCGGCAAAGATAATGTTCGGTGATTTGCCGCCCAGTTCCAGCGACAGCTTGGCGAAGTTCTCGGCGCTGCTGCGCACCACATGCCGGGCCGTGGCAGCGCCGCCGGTGAAGGCGATCTTGCGCACCAGTGGATGGCGGGTGAGGGCGGCGCCGGTGCTTGGGCCGTATCCGGTGACCACGTTGACCACGCCTGGCGGGATGCCGGCTTCCAGCGCCAGACGGGCGAGCTCGAGAATGGTGGCGGAGGCGTGCTCCGACGGTTTGATCACGATGGTGTTGCCCGCCGCCAGGGCCGGGGCGAGTTTGATCGCCGTCAGGTACAGCGGGCTGTTCCAGGGAATGATCGCCGCGACCACGCCCATGGCTTCATGCACTGTGTAGGCAAACAGGTCCGGCTTGTCCAGCGGCAGGGTGCCGCCTTCGAGCTTGTCGGCCAGGCCTGCGGTGTAGTGGAAGAACTCCGGCAGGTAGCCGACCTGACCGCGGGTTTCGCGAATCAGCTTGCCGTTGTCGCGGCTTTCCAGCTGCGCCAGTTGTTCCTTGTTTTCAGCGATCAGGTCACCGAGGCGGCGCAGCAGTTTGCCCCGAGCGGTGGCGGTCAGTCCGCGCCAGGCCGGGCTGTCGAAAGCCGTCTGCGCAGCCTGCACGGCGCGCTCGACATCGGCTTCGTCGGCATCGGGCAATTCAGCCCAGGCTTGAGCCAGGGCCGGATTCAGGCTTTCAAAGGTCTTGCCAGAGAGGGCATCGACCCATTCACCACCGATGCACATCTGGAAGCGTGCGAGTGTCATGCAACGATCCCCTTTATTTGGTTTTGTCGGGCGTTTGCCGTGTCGAGAAATTCCAACAACAACTGATTGACCAGGCGCGGCGATTCTACGGGCATCATATGCCGCTGCTCGGCGAGCACGGCGACGGTCGCACCGGGAATTCGCTCGGCCAGTTGCTGGGCCATTTCCGGTGTCGAGCCTGGATCCAGTTCGCCGGTGGCGACCAGTGTCGCCACCTCAATACTTCCCAGATCTTCCGCGCGGTACATGTCCTGGGTCGCGAACAGCTCATAAGTGGTCAGGTAACCCTGCGGATCGTTACCTGCCAAGGTCTGGCGCAGCGCGGCGATCTGTGCCGGGTTGGCCGCCTGGTATTCGAGGCTGAACCAGCGCGACAGCGCCGCTTCGGCATTGGCGTCCGGGCCATGCTCGGCTGCCTGAGCGGTGCGGGCGATGACGCCGGCACGTTGCTCGGGGCTGCGGTTGAACACGCTGTTGAGCACCACCAGACCTTGCAAGCGTTGTGGGTAATGCAAGGCAAACGCGCGCGCCACCAGCCCTCCCATGGAAAAACCGATTACGGTTGCTTGAGGCAGTTGCAGGTGATCGAGTAGTTCCAGCAACTGGTCGGCATAGCCCAGTAGGGGCGTGCCGCTTTCCGGGCGCGGGCTGGCGCCATGGCCAAGCATGTCGTAGGCAATCACACGGTACTTCGTGGCCAGGCCAACGACCTGGCCGCCCCACATTTCTTTGTTCAGGCCCACGCCGTGGATCAAAACCACGGGCTGGCCTTGGCCGGTCGCCAGGTAACTGGTGCCAGCCGGGGTGCGTTCAGCGGTGAGCCGAATCATGGAGCGCTCCTGCATGCCTTTTTGTTGTTCTTACCGACCTTGATTATTGGGCATTTTCAGCGGCCAGTTCTTCGAGGTCGATGTAACGGTTGCCGATGCGTGGGTGCAGGCGGCCGCCATCGGCGCAACCCAGAACCACCACGATTTCGTCGGCACGCGGTGCATCTTCGATCTGCATTTCCAGGGTGATGTAGTGCGAACGCAGACCTTCGTCGTCCTTGTGCATCATCGGGATCTGGATCGAGGTGCCTGGGCCGCCGCGCTTGTTGGTGAAGCTGAGGTAACTCTTGGCTTTCACCGCTTCGCGGTAATGGTTGCCGAAGCGCAGGGTGTGGATGACGGCGGAAGCGTGTTCGATTTCACCGTCGGCGCCCACTACAGCGGCCTTGCCATAAGCCTCGATCTTCTCGGCGCCGCCGATGATGCCCACCAGACGCTCTACCATCAGCGCACCGAGGTCGGAGCAGTTGGCGCGAATTTCCGGCTTCAGGTCTTCGACAAAGCCGCGACCCAGCCAAGGGTTTTTCATCACGACGGCAAGCCCGACCATGGTCACGGGCTTGTCGGCAGCCTTGCCGCCTTCGATAAAGGTTTCTTCGACGTAGCTGACGATCTTGCGAATTTCGAAACTCATGAGCTGCTCCGTGTAGGGTAAGAGTGTCTGCGCGTCTGATGGTATACCATAATACCGGAAGCACAAGCCCCTGAAACGGGTTTCTGGTCGGAAGGCGATAAAGGGGGGGTTGGCTACTGCAATGGTTGCTCTGAGTTCATCGCTTGCAGCAGGATTGGTTCTATTCGTGGCAAGGTAGGCGTTGATCACGCTGGACCAATACTCTGACGTTCGTATGGGGTTGGTTGTCGGGCGCAACTGGAGGAGGGGAATCTAGCTACTGGTTTTCGCGCTCAATAGTCGATTCTGAACCGAGCGTAGAGCGTTGCACCGGTATGCATTGGTGTCATCCGCTGCCATTTTTCAAGACTATAGCCATATCGAAGCAAGTGGGCGCCGCACTAGTGCTATTGAGAGAGATGCTTTTTCCTTTTTCCTTTTTCCTTCTTTCTGATTTTTGTGGTAAACACTCTCGCCTCACGAAGCGCATCCCCCTGAGGTGTCACTTCGCGAACCCTCTAGCCAGACGGCTGGATCAATGGAGAAAGAGGTCCGGCATGGAGCCACAGTCGCCACATACGCTCATCGCCATGAAAGATGTGTGCCAGTCTTATCCTATGGCAGGGCACAACCTGCCCGTTCTACACGATGTGACACTCAATATTCGACGTGGGCAAACGTGCGCGATTCTCGGTACATCCGGTTCCGGCAAAAGCACACTGCTGAACATCCTAGGACTCCTTGATCGTCCGGCATCTGGCCAGTTCTGGTTCGCTGGCCGCAACATGGTCGAGGCGACGGCTGACGAACGTGCTCATCTGCGCAACCGTGAGATCGGTTTCGTGTTCCAGAGTTTCAATCTGCTTCCTCGCCTGACTGCGCTCGATAACGTTGCCCTGCCTCTTTTCTATCGGGGCTTTACGCGCAGCGAAGCGCGTGAATGTGCGCGGGTCCAGATAGCGCGTGTGGGGTTGGGCGATCGAGCTCATCATCGACCCGCCGACCTATCCGGTGGGCAACGTCAGCGTGTGGCGATTGCGCGAGCCCTGGTGGGCAGTCCTTCATTGATTCTTGCCGACGAGCCGACGGGTAACTTGGACCGTTCAACGGCCCATGACGTGATAAATCTGCTGCTCGGCCTCAACGATGAGAAAGCGGTGACATTAGTAATGGTGACTCACGATGCGCAGTTGGCCAAACGCCTTGAGCGCTGTTTTCAGGTGCAGGACGGGATTCTGAAAGAAACTGCGAACAGGCGAGCGATGACGGATGCTTGAAGGTTCGCTTCATCGTCAAGGTCCGGGCCTTCTGCAAACATTGGTTGAGTCCCTGGACAGCCTGCGCCTCTTGGGGCGGCGTTCGTGGTTGGCGATGCTGGGTATTGCAGTTGGCTGCGCGGCGATTGTTGCGCTGCTGAACATCGGTCAGAACGCCGCGAATGAAGCGATGACGGCTTTCAAGGGGATGGGGGCTGAAAGCATTGTGGCGTCGTTTCCATTCTCGCCGCTCAACAGTCGAACTCTGCCGCCCACGCTCGACACTCGCTCGCTCCTGAAAAGACTCCCTGCCATCGCCCAAGTGGCCCCAACGACATTTCATTCTGGTCAAGTTGGTTACGCAGGGCGAACAGTTGATGCGGTGGTTTTGGGAACGACCGGAGGATTAGCCGAAACCCTGGATCTCAAACTCGCTCAAGGACGCTTTATTTCCGATTTCGATCAACAGGCCACCTACATCGTCGCAGGGGCCAAGGTTGCTCATGAGTTGGGAATCGGTGGGCCGGGCAGGTCGCTGATCGCGGGCATGCAGCTTCAGATCGAAGGGTATCTGTTTGAAGTGATCGGTATTGCTCGACCTCAGGCTCCGAACCCCTTGATCCCGATTCAGGTAGATGAGGCACTGTTTATACCGATAGAGAGCATGAGACGACTTCAGCCTTCTCCACAAATCAGTAGTGTGATTGCCAAGGTGCACGATCGTGGAGTGATCACGGAAAGTGCACAGGACTTACGTGCTTATTTGGAAGGGGTGCTCAAGGGGCATGACGTTGAGGTTCTTGTGCCGCAACAGCTGATCGACAGCCTTACCCATCAATCCAACACATTCTCCTATCTGTTGGCCGGTCTTGGGGGGATTTCCCTCTTGGTCGGAGGGGCCGGCGTGATGAATGTGATGCTCATGAATGTCTCTGAGCGTCGTCGCGAGATTGGCGTGCGAATGGCCCTCGGTGCCCGGGCACGCGACATTCGGATGTTGTTTCTTCTGGAGGCGGCTTGTTTGTCAGTGATGGGCTCACTGGTCGGGGCGGCCGTCGGACTGCTTTCAGCTTTTTTGTTCGTATGGTTTTCAGGGTGGCGATTTACCTTGGCCATTGAATCTCTGCCACTGGGGGTGGGAAGCTCCTTGTTGATCGGCTTGTTCTTCGGCCTCTATCCCGCCGTGACTGCGTCTCGCATGCAACCGGTTCAGGCCTTGCGAGATGATTGAGCACAAGCAATTTTCGATCTTGCTGGGGCTGCTGTGGACGTTATCTACATCGACGGTGTTCGCAGCGCTCACGCCGTCTCAGGCATCTATGCCAGGTGTCGCCGTGTCGTTGCGGGCTGAAACGATCAATCTGACGTTGGCCGATGCTGTCTATCTGGGGTTGCGAAGCAACCGCTCCATCCGTAGTGCCTACCTTGAGCGTGTTGCGCAGAAGTTCGATTTGCGCGTCGCTGAGGACTTGTTCACACCCAAGTTGGTATTGAGGGGTGACTATCGGGGTGAGCGCAGTGAAAGCGATGGTTCACGCTATCGGCAGTTGTCGCCAACAACCACTCTGTTGGGGGAGTTCGGTACACGGCTAAGCCTCTCTTGGGCCAATCAGTTGACCGATAGCAATAATGAAGGGCGTACCCGCAGCGATGGTGCGACGTTTACGCTCATACAGCCCTTGCTTCGGGGGGCAGGAGTGGAGGTCACGACAGCGCCGATGCGTTCAGCAAGGCTTTCCGAGTTGACGAACCGACTTGCCTTGAAAGCGACGGTGGCTCAAACCGTCACGCAAATCATCACGTCTTACCGTGATGTACTTCGCGCTCAAGAGCAGTTGCGTATCGCGACAGAGGCATTGAGCCGTTCGCAGCAGTTACTGGACGTCAACAGAGCCATGATTACTGCCGGCCGTATGGCTGCATTTGAGATTGTACAAACCGAGGCCGATTACGCCACTCAGGAGCTGGGTGTACAAGAGGCCCAAAATCAATTGGATGCCTATCGCCTGGAGCTGCTTCAGCTTTTGGCATTAGATCTGGAGTCGCGTATTAAGGCGGTAGAAGCACTGGATGCAACGCCTGTTCAGCTCAGTCGAGTGCAGGCACTTGATACAGCATTGGAGCAGCAGCCTGCTTACCTTGGGCAGTTAATCGCGCATGAACAGGCCGGCATCAACCTGGCGGTTGCCCGCAATAACCAGTTGTGGGATGTCTCATTGGTCGGCGGAGCAAGCCAGGTCAGTGATCGTTACCCTGATAGAGAGGGGCAGCGTTCAGATCGTCGCTGGGAGGGGTATGCGGGGATTCAGGTCGAAATTCCGATTGGCGATCTCAATCGTCGACAGGAGGTGGTCCGTGCTCAGGTGAATCTGGAGAACCAAGGGATTGATGCAGTCGAGGCTCGACAGACCCTGGAGCGAGATGTCACGAACGCGGTTCGCACGGTCGACACGCGCTGGCGCCAGTATGAAATTTCATTGCGTGCGCGGGATCTATCGCGCCGAAAACTTGATATTGAACGACAGAAATTACAGGTCGGTCGCTCCAGCAATTTTCAAGTCATCAGTTATGAGACTGATTTTCGTAACGCACAAAATACGAGCCTTGATGCACTCATCGCCTACTTGAATGCGAGAACCTTGCTGGATCAGGCATTGGGCACCACATTGTCGAGCTGGGATATTGCCCTTAATGATTAAAGAAGTCGGATTGGCTTGTCGGCACAATATGCGATTGCTCCTGGTGGCGACTTGTATGGCGGTTGTGGTCGTTGCGGTGTTGGTTGCAATGCCTCTACTTCCTCGGGAGCAGGTCGCGGCGGCCAGTTGGTTCAAGGTGGACTATCAGCCTTTGGAAAATCGACTGGGGCTTGTCGGACGTATCGAGGCTGCGATGCAACAAACCATGTCGTCGCCTTTCGAGGGGATTGTCGCAGACGTTGCGGTAAAGGAAGGTCAGCGTGTTGAGCGTGGGCAGCGCTTGCTGAGCCTGGACACGACGCAACTGGATATCCAGTTGCGTTCCGCCTTGACCGAGCAGTTGATCGCCAGGCGCAATGTGTTGGAAGTCGAGAGCTGGTCTCAGGGGCAGGATGTCGCTCGCGCAAAACGGACGCTTTCCAGCGTCCAGTCAACCTTGGCGGATAACGAACGCCGATTGGCAGAAACCAAAGTTCTTCTCGACCAGGGGATTGTGCCGCGGATGGAGTTGGAGGCAGTTGAGCAGCAGGTCAGGTCGCAACGACTAGATCTGTCGGCTGCCCAGTCGGAACTCGGCGAAGTCTTGAAAAAAGGTGGCGAAGAACACCTTCAGATAGTCCGGATGCAATGGGCCAACGCCCAGTCACGTTATCAATCACTGCTTGAGCAGCAGGCACAGCGAGACGTGCTCGCACCATTCGCCGGCGTGGTGATTCGTTCTCGTACGCCTCAGGGAAGTGGCGCTAATCTTCCATTTGTACAAAAAGGCCAGCGTGTCGGACAAGGCGTTCCCTTGCTCGAGTTGATCAACATCGAGCAGGTGCAGGTTGTTGCACGGGTCGAGGAAAGCGATGTTCACCAACTCCATGCGGGGCAGCCTGTGGAAGTTACCGGTGATGGTTTCGGTGGCATGGTGCTGCATGGTCAGATTGAGAGCGTCGGTGTACAGGGTGTCGATGCGCAGGCCACGTCCGGTGGCGCATTTTATGAGGTGATTGCGTCTATCCTAGGTATCGAGAGCGAGCAACTGCAGCGATTGCGACTTGGTATGAGTGCGAGGCTGCAAATTGTCACCTATCACCGTGATCGCGGTCTGGTGGTGCCGCTTGAGGCGCTGTCTAGCGACAGCCATGGGCAGTCGGTTGTGACCTATCGCCCTACCTTGTCTGAGAGAGCAAGTCAGGTGATCGTAACGACAGGGCGGGCCATGCCTGGTGGTATTGAGGTAGAGAATCTGGCGCCGGGATATGTTGAATTGAGACCCGCAGTGTTCTAAAAAAATGCTGGGGTTAGTTTTTCAAGTCTAAAGTTTATGATACAGTCCTGCTGTTGATAGGGATATCTTAGTGGGTCACTAGGATATGTCGTGTTTGCGGGATGCAAAGAGCACGTCATACGCCTTACGAATTATTTCTCTCATCATCTAGATGGCAGGGCTGATCTTCTTCGGTGGGAAGGGCGCGTCTGGACTTTCATGTTTCTATAATGTGCGAGTTTTTGCTTTTCATCGAGTTGTTGTGGTGTGGAGAGGTTTTGCTGCGCCATGAAAGTGCATGTATGGAATTTAAATCAAAAGGAATAAGTGCATGAAAATGTCGAAATCTGTTTTGTCGGTACTGACTGTTGGGATGTTGGCGGCAGGTTCAGCGCTGGCAGGTCCTCCAGTAGCTGTTACTTTCAAGAATCTTGGAACAGCCGATGCTACGTATACGATTATTACAAATAATGAAGCCACGACTAATGTAAATTCGATCCCGAAGCCAGTGACTACTGTCAAGGCGGGTGGTGCTGATACCTATACCGTTCAGAGCAATCTTTCGCCTATTGCCAACTATGCGAATCTGCGCTACACCATTGGCGGGAAGACTTGCACGTTCTTGGCAACCTACGTTGGGACAGTCGGCCCAGGAGGTTCTACTATTCCAAAATGGAATAATACGGCAACACCTAGCGGTGGTGCAGTGTGTACGGCGAAAGTAACATCGACCAATATCTCCACATACGCCTGGTCTGTTGAATTTACCATGAAATAAGGCCTAAGCCGGGCCTAGCGGTGTGGCTGCTTGCGCAAAGTCTGCCCGTGCCGCTGGGCCTGCGCCGGTTTTGTTCGTCCATTCATCGTGAATCATTACAGTTTTTTTGAGTGCTGCCGATAATAAATTTACTAGCCACGTTTTCAGGAATGGCTGATAACAGGGAGGACATTATCTTGGTCGGTTCAATTAATTCAAATGCGTTTTCTGGTTCGCAGGTTTCCAATGTGACGGCGAGCCAAAATGAATCGCTAACGAAAACTCAGGTGGCAACTGACAGCGCTGATGTCGGTAGTCATAAAGATACCAGTCGCCTTTCTTCACTCTCTCTGCAGTTGAGTGAGAGTGCCGCGCGTTCGGCGGCAAGGGATTCGAGTTTGAGCAGGAAAGAGCTTGGTGCTAAAGCGAATGAGCTTTTGAGCCAGATTTCCGGTGACGGTTATTTTGCCAACAAAAAAGCCAATGATGCTGAAGTGCCTGACACTCAGGACCCTGTGTTATTGGCTCGTGCGCATAATGCAACGCAGTTTGTCAATGGCAGTGGTAAAAATCCATTTGCGGGTATGTCGAGCGATCAGCTCTCATTGATTATTTATGACGATAGTGGAAGTTTTACGACTAACGAGCGTCGCGCTGCGTGGAGTGAATCGTTCGATCAGGAATATGCTTGGCGGCAGAAGGTTGTTGCCAGTGCGATGGCGGAATATAACGGAACCGGGAAACTGACGAAATTCTTTACTGCAGCACTTGAACACTATAAAGATTTGCCCGCTATTGAGCAGGCACAGTACCCTAATAGTTATGAGGCGAAGTTGCAGGGTTGGATAGCACTCGATTTCAACTACAAGACCCAT
Source organism: Pseudomonas sp. B21-054 (assembly GCF_026016345.1). Lineage (NCBI taxonomy): Bacteria > Pseudomonadati > Pseudomonadota > Gammaproteobacteria > Pseudomonadales > Pseudomonadaceae > Pseudomonas > Pseudomonas sp. B21-054. The sequence continues at coordinate 4,376,350 of NZ_CP087204.1, read as the reverse complement.
ACCGTTGAGGGTAAGGGCAGTCCTCAGGACGTAATGGACAAGGTCTTGAATCTCGACAAGCAACTGTTTGATGACGCTGGGGCAGATACGGCTTGAGTGCGGCACTCACCCAAGATTGAGCCTGTCTAAACAAAAAGCCCCGCATCGGCGTAATGCTGGTCACTTAAGAGGAGCAGCCTTATGATCCGCCGGAAACCGGGTCTTTGAAATCTTCACCGTCCTTGGCCCCTAAGGCCTTGGACGGTGATCCAGAAATATCCCTCCAATCCCCGCTCTTAACTCCGCCTAGCGTCTGCCCGTTGCTGATGTCGGGTTCGCCGCTGCCGTGACGATTCACTGACGGCGATGTATCTTGATACCCTCAGAAAACAAGTCCAGAATTAAGTCTTTTCCTGCGCGGGCAAGAAAAGAAACCCCTTAGATTTCAATGGGTCGGACGCCAGATGCGAGTCTCGTTTCCCGCTCCAAATATTGCGCTACAGAGTTCCATTGAATTCTGTAGTGATTGAAATAAGGTTCTTTAGGCCCTTTTTTTGTTCCAGCGGGAACTACTGAAATCCAGCACTATCCGGTGCGTTTAAGTCCAGGATTGAGTCCAGAATCCTGACGCGTGCCGAATCGGTTTGATGCTGGAGCAGTTTGCGCAACGAGACGAGCATCTGGCCCTGACTCTGTTCAGGAGCTCGCGATGGCACTCTCAGAAATGACAGTTCGGCATGCCCGAATCACTGGTAACGACTACACCCTCGGTGACAGTGATGGTCTCACACTCAATGTGACGGCCAGAGGTGGAAAAGTCTGGCTCTTCCGTTACTACTGGGCAGGCAAGCAGAAGCGCATGTCCCTCGGTAGTAATCCCCAAATTGGGCTTGTTCGGAGCGGATGTTAAATTTCGGAAAACTAGGGGATAAGCGTTTGGGTCAGATCGGTGATCAATCATTGAGCAAGTGCAGCTGCACTTCCATGGTGTCATGAAGGAGTCGGACGACCTCGATCACGTTGTCGTTTGCCACGCGATAGAACACGACATGGCGCGGGCTTTTGACCGTTCCATGGGGGTGTTTAGCCTGCTAGCGTGAGTGGATGAGGTGATAGCTGCAAAGGCCCGGTGCAAGCTCATCGCGGTCGTGGCTGCCAATGCGATAGGGCGTGTCGGCGATAGCTTGTAATGCAGAGATGATCAGCGCCTGGTAGCGCTGGCGTGCTTGATCGCCGAACTGCGTCTGGGAGAGTGTGAGAATGTCGACAATGTCGGCGCGCGCCGCGTTGGGAATCCGATATTGCGGCATGCCTAGTGTTTCTCGCGCGGGGAGGGTGGCCTCCAGGCTCAAGCCCTCGAAGTAGTGCTCCAGATCCCCTTCGTTCAACTGAGTAAAGCGCCCGTGCTCAAGGTCCATGATGCCGATCGAGGTCGCCTGACGCAGGGCCTCAATTTTGGCAGTGGGGCGGCGCGCTGTTCCAATAGGCGCAAACCTTCTCGCATCACTTCACGTTCCAGTCCTGAATTGCGGCGCGGACTCTGGAACGCGGAAAAGCTTGTGGATTTGATAGCCATAATCGAAACGACGAGAAGCTTGGTCGCGGAGTGATGCCACGATGAATTGTGGAAAAATTTGGGCGTCACAAATCAGATTGATGCTGTCCATCGTGTAGAAAAACGGTTTGTAGATATTCAGTTCCCTGACCATCGCCATGAAGTGATCCCAGTTAATACCCGCCTCCTTGGCCAATTTTGCGATATCAAACAGGTCTACGAAACTAGGGGCGATTATACTAAGTTTTTTAATGGAGTAGTATCGCCAATCTCGAAAGCGCTGATAGACCGTCGACCAGGGCCCGACTCGATCTGGTATGTACCGCCAGGGTCTCCCGAAAAAAGCACCCACCAAGACACTTTGGCGCGATATCACGCTTGCTGCGCAGGCGTGATATCGCGCCACACCAACCGCTGGCTCATCGCTTTGATGCGATCACGCATCCCATAACGAGCTTGCAAGGTGCATTCTTGGTTATGTAGAGCGAACTCGTCATGAAGTACCTGAGAGCATCAAATATATTTCGTAACGGCGGCGGGTGCCTCGACACGGGATCAACACAATCAGTGTAGAGAGATTGGCGTGCCCTACTTGCTGGAAGTAGATTCGATCAGGTCAGCAATCAGCTCTGCGACCTGGTCGTTCGCTTCGATTTGCGGCAAATGGCCCACATTGTCCAGAGTTCGGCTGGTTGCGTGCGGCACAGCCCGCAATACATGTTCCACAAGTGCTTGCGTGACAACGTTCTCGTGGGTTCCACAGACAAAAATCACCGGCATGTCAAGCTTCGTGAAAATATCCACGTTGCTGACAGGCCGGCGGGACAACGCACCGACCAGCATGGACGGAGTGGAGATGGCTCCCTGTGCAATCAGCGCGTCGTGAAGGTCTCTTGGAAGCGGACCTCGCGAGATCGCCTGAACGAAACCGCGAATCCCGTCCACCCGCTCCGAAAAGTCCTGGCTGAGGGATGCTTGCAGTGCGGGTAGAGTGTCCGGCCGGACGTAGTCCTGGGAAACCCCAGGTGGTTCCGCCGCCGCTGCAAGGAGGATCAGACCTTTCACTGCCGAGCTTCCCTTGTGGCGCAGGTAGTCAAACGCTACAACGCCACCGTAGGAATGTGCGACAAGGATGAATTGTTTGAGACCCAGGGCCGACGCGACCGCTGCGATATCCTCCGCCCACACCTCGCTGTCGGCGTAGGCTGATGGTTCCTCTGGCTTGTCGGAGGCTCCATGCCCTCGCAGTTCCACGGTAACAAGGTTTGCCTTGGTGGCCAGAGGACCGCAAATCAGAGGTGCCCACGAAAATCTACCGCCTAAAAAGCCGTGGATCAGCAGCACCGCTGGGGCATCAGCGGGGCCCCAGGCTTGTGCGGCGATGGAGACGCCATTGAAGCCAGCGACGCGAACGCTCTGCCGCGGAAATGGCATTAGAGGTTCGATAGAAGCTTGTGAGGTCATAACGAGTCCTTAAGGTAAAGCTTCATGAATGATCCTTTGTTGATGTCCAAACAGATGATTCCGTGTCTGTTAGGCGAATGATCTTTTGTCGCCGCCAACTTTAGAATCGCTTCGGACTGCAATTCACTTTTCTCGAAATTTCAATAAACACATTCGAGGTCTGGCATCATTGCCCGCCCCGAAGTTCGCAGGACGTTCATTGATGGATCGACTACAGGCCATGGCGACATTCCTCGCGGTCGTAGAGACTGGTGGCTTTGCGTCTGCCGCGCGCCGACTCAACATGTCGCCTTCCGTCGTCACGCGCGCCGTCTACGAGCTAGAGGAACGTCTAGGTGTAAGACTGCTGACTCGAACGACCCGCACTGTCAGGGTCACTGAGGCGGGAATGAGGTACGCAGAAAGCTGTCGGAGAATCCTCGTGGACATTGAGGAGGCTGACAGCGCGGCCGCTGGTGCACACGCATTGCCGCGAGGCCAGCTCACCATTACGTCATCGGTGAACTTCGGGTGCATGTATATCTCCCCGATTGCGCGCGACTACCTAACTCGATTTCCTGAGGTGGAAATTAACTGCTTGTTCTTGGACAGGATGGTCAACTTGGTGGACGAAGGAGTCGATGTCGCGATACGCATTGGTGAGTTACCAGACTCGTCATTGCAAGCCATCAAGGTTGGCCAAGTACGTGAGGTTCTTTGTGCGTCGCCAAATTATCTGCGACAACGTGGAACGCCAAAACGCCCCGAAGACCTGTCGCAGCATGTCGTCATAGTCGCCACTGGAGTCACGCCAGTGCCCGAGTGGAGGTTCCGAGACGGCAGTAAGTCTGCAACGATACGCTTGCAGCCGCGATTTACGACCACGATGAATGAGGCCGCGGCTGAGTGCGCTGTCGCAGGATTCGGTATCACGCGCCTACCGCTATTTCAAATCGCGCGAGGGGTGAAAGAAGGAGCTCTTGCACTGGTGCTCGAGGCCTTCGAGCGCCCGGCGGTGCCGATCCACGTTGTGCACCGTGAAGGCCGGCACGGTACCCAAAAGGTACGCGCCTTCATCGACATGGCGGTCGAGGCGCTACGGAACGACATAGACCTGCAGTAGCTCACAAAATGAAGCGAACCGTTGACTTGAGTTTGTTGCACGCCGGTGCTTGGATCAAGTATCCGGATGCCGTTCAGGTGGACGTGCCGCTACCGCAACCGTGTGACAGGCCGTCGCGATGAATTTCGACTGGAATCTCGTGCTGTCGACTCTGCCCGCATTCGGCGGAGCGTTGCGGGTAACCCTGCAGGTCGGGCCATTGCCACCTCGCTGCTGGTGGCGCTGGTCAATGCCTCGAGTTTGGTGTTGCGTGTGCCGCTGTTCCGACACCCGGTCGGCCTGTATGACGCCTTTGTGTGTCATCCAATCGCTCGGCGCCGGGTGTGGCGTGATTGATCTTGGCGGCCGAACTCTTGTACCTGGTTGCCAGGTTCTCAACCGTTGAGGAAGCGCTGCGCCAATCCCAATTGTGATTCGGCCAATTGGTGCAGTGCCTGACTGATTTTACTGGTGCGCCCAGCCTGCTGGCTGGTGCGCTCGGTGAAGCCGGCGATCTCGGTGATCTGCTGGTTGATCTGTTCGGCTACCTGGCCCTGTTGCTCGATTGCGGCGGCCATCTGCAGGCTCATGCCGCTGATCTGCGCGACCTCGGCGCAGATCAGCGTCAACGCCTGGCGCGCCTGTACGGCATCGCTGCTGGCACGCAAGGCTATCTGTTCGCCGCGTTGTGCAGTGGCCAAGGCCGTGCCGCTGTCCTGGCGCAGGTTTTCCAGCGAGCGCTGGATCTCGTGGGTTGATTCGCGAGTGCGTGAGGCGAGGCTGCGCACCTCGTCGGCGACCACCGCGAAGCCGCGGCCGGATTCGCCGGCGCGGGCAGCTTCGATGGCCGCGTTGAGGGCCAGCAGGTTGGTCTGCTCGGCGATGTTCTGGATTACCGTGGCAATGCCTCCGATGGACTCGATGGCCGCCGCCAGGCTGTCAACCGCCCGGCCAATCTCGCCCACCGAGTGACGCATGGTCTGCGCCGAATGCTGGCTGTCATCGGACAGGCGTTCACCGTCGCGCGCCAGCTGATCGGCGTTCTGCGCCGCTTGCGCGGTGTGCTGCAGGTTGCGTGACAGTTCCTGGATGGTGGCGCTCATCTGGTTGATCGCGGCGGCGGTCTGCTCAGTCTCGCGTACCTGGCGATCCAACTGTTCGACCGTGTGCTCCACCACGTCGGCCGAGGTCTGCGCCTGCTGGCGCAACACCACGCTGTTGATGCAGATGCGCGACATCACCGTGCTCATGCGTGCGCGCTGGCTGTCCAGGGCCATGGCCAGCAAGCTGGTGGGGCCGGGGTACTGCGCGTGGAGTGGGGTCAGCAACGGATCGCGGTAGGCCTGCGTGTGCTGGGCGAGCAGGGCGCGGGTCAACTGGCGCTGACGCAGTGCCGGTTGCAGTCCGGCAAGGCACAGCGCCAGCAGCAGCGGCGCGCCCAACGCTAGGGGCAGATAGCCCTGTAGAGTGGCCAGCGCCACGCCCAGGCCGAGCGCCAGTTGCAGCCCATGACCCAGCAGCAGTTCGCCAAGACGTTGCAGCAGACTCCAGGGCGCCTGGCCGCGCGCCAGACGCGCATAGAGCTGTTCGGCCTGCCGTGCCCGCGCCGGCTCGATAGGCTGGTAGACGGTGCCCAGCGCCGCCAGCTTGCCGTCGTCGAACAGTGGCACCACGTAGAGGCTGTGCCAGTGCGCGTCTCCTTGCTTGCGACGGGTCATTACCGGCGCTGTCCACGGCACACCGGCGCGCAGCGCCTGCCACATGCTGGTCGCCACCGCTGCCGGCATGTGCGGGTGGTTGATCAGTGTGTGAGGTTTACCGATCAATTCGCGTTCGGTGTAGCCGCTCATGTTCAGGTAGGCGGCGTTGCAGGTGAGCAGAACACCTTGTGGGTCTAGCCGGGAAATCGGCGGTTCCTCAAAGTCTGATGGGGGGGTGATGGCAGTTTGCATGGCACGACTCCTCGGCTGTGACCCGTTGCGGCCTGCCCTGGCGCAGGCCGTACAATTACCAGTCCATGGTCCGCTCGGCGCGCATCCTGCGCACCATGGCGTCATAGAAATTGGTGGCGAAACTGCTCTAGCGGATCAGCATCGCGCTGAGATCGGCGCATTTGGCTGCGATGCGGCCTTCAGCGGGTTGTCTTCGCCGCCCAAAGCGCCGGGGGCGCACTGGTTCCCGACGGCACGCAGCTCCTTCCAGAGCAAGAAGAAGGTCTTCTCGATGCTGCTCTCCTTGTGGGCACTGTCGGTGGTTGTCCCGTCCAATACAGGCTCAATTGCACCTCTCGTGCCAGAACGCTGTGCACCGCGCTGTTGCAATACGGCCAGCTGCCGTGTTCTAGGGGATTGCAAGTGTGGTGAGGAGGCGCTTGTCGGTCCTGTTCGTGGAGACGCCTGTTGATCAGCTCATGGCCGATTTCATCAGGCCAGACGGCACTTTCCGACTGCTTGAAAGGGGCGTCTTTTTAGCTTTTTTTATCTAAAAAAAGATGTGTTTATGCCTTCGAAAGTGGTGTCGTCTGAAGTGCTTTTTCTGTGCGATTATCGGTCATTCAGTGAGTAGGCCGGATTGCCTGAAAATCCGACTACGTGATGATAATGTTTCTCATTGAAATTTTAAGTATATGATTTTAATGCATTATTAAATAAATTTTTGCGAGTGCTAAAGAACTTGGGTGTTACGAAATTGCACGATAATGTTGCTCTAAGTATCAAAAGTGCACCGAATCTACACACCGTTTTTTATTGATAAATAAATTGACAAATCATCTAATTGTTCCGATTCTGGATTTAAGCGAATCGCGGCTCGTCCTGCGGTTCTGTTGATCAACCGGAACAGCAATGGGTGATGCAGATGGCGATAGTGGTCGAGAAGCTGAAGCTCGGTGAGCAAGAAGGGCCTCGTGTGATGGTGAAAGACACCATCGATGTGGCTGGTCATCCCACTCGTGCTTCCAGTCGCGCTCTTGAACATGCGCCGGACGCCGAGTGCCATGCCGAGGTGGTTCAGGCTCTCCTGGCTGCGGGCTGCCAACTGATTGGCAAAACCAGCTTGCATGAGCTGGCCTTTGGCACCACCGGGCTCAATGCTTGGACGGGTACGGCGCAGAACCCGCGCTACCCCGGACGCATTCCCGGGGGGTCCTCCAGTGGCTCGGCCGCTGCCGTGGCTGCCGGTCTGTGCGACTTCTCCCTGGGCACCGACACGGGGGGGTCGGTACGTATTCCCGCCGCGTGCTGCGGTGTGTTCGGTCTCAAACCCACCTTCGGCCGCATCAGCCGTGCCGGGGTGATGCCGACGCAGACATCGCTTGATTGCGTCGGTCCCTTCGCTGCCAATATCGAGATGCTGATCAACGCGATGAAGGCCATCGACCCGTCCTTCAAGGCACTGCCGAACGTAGCCGGCGTCCGCATCGGCGTGGTGCCAGTGCAGGCTCATCCCGAGGTACAGGCAACGCTGAATACTGTGCTCGAGGCGGCGAATTTCGAACAGTGCGAGATGCCGCTGCCCGGTATGCAATTGGCCTACAACGCGGGTCTGGCAGTGATCAATCGGGAAACCTGGAATGCCTGCGGGCACCTGCTGGAAACCGGTTTGGTGGGCACCGATGTCGCTGGCCGGCTGCTGGCCGCACGCGACACCCGTGACGACGCTCTGGCAGACGCCGAACGCTGCCGCACCGCCTTCACTGCCGAGGTGGACGCCGCCCTGGCGCAGTGCCCGATTCTTGCCTTGCCGACCATGCCGGATTACCCGGCGCGCGTCGCAGACGCTGCCGATACCCGCGCGGCCATCGGCATGACCGCTTTCGTACGCCCCTTCAACCTGACTGGCCACCCGGCATTGAGTATCCCTTTCGAGGGGGCCTCGAAGTTGCCGGTAGGACTACAACTGATCGCCGCCAAGGGCGCGGACGAACTGCTTCTGGCAGTCGCCCGCGAGCTGCTGCGGCGCCTCGAACAATAACCGTGCCCATCCTGGAGAAGCCCATGTCTTCCCTAAGCCAGCTGGATCACCAGCGCCTTGCCCCGATTACTGCGAATGAAGCTTTTCGGGCCCTGCTGACCGATATTCGTGAGCGCGCTCGGCGCGAGGAGTTCGATCAGCAGCGCTATATCTCCCATGACGTCATCGCGCGTTTCAAGGAGCTTGGCGTCTACCGCGCCCTGGTACCCACGCGCTTCGGCGGCGAGCAGCGCAGCCCCATGGAGTTCTGCGAGATGGTGGAAGATGTCTCTGCCGCCGACGGTTCCGCCGGCTGGGTCGCCAGCTTCGGCATGAACCCGGTGTACCTGGCGGCTCTGCCCTTGGAGACCCTGAAAAAAATCTATGCCGACGGCCCCGACGTGGTCTTCGCGGGCGGCATCTTCCCGCCGCAACCGGCGGAGTTCGTCGACGGCGGCCTCAAGGTCAGCGGACGTTGGAAATTCTCCAGCGGCTGCGTGGGGGCCAGCCTGATCGGCGTCGGCATCAGCCCGAAGAACGGCGACACAGTAGGCTTGCCGCGCCTGGCGGTGATGCCGCGTGAAAAGGTGCGGATCGATGAGACTTGGGATGTGGTCGGCCTGATCGGTACCGGCAGCCATGACCTGGTGATCGACGGCGTAGTGGTGCCCGAGGACTGGACCTTTGTCCGTGGCGGTCCGGCCAACCTCGACGAACCACTGTTCCGCTATCCCTCGTTGTCCTTTGCCGCTCAGGTGCTGTCCGTGGTCGGCCTCGGTGTTGCGCGCGCCGCGCTGGACTACTTAGCCGACATGGCCAGTGGCCGCTTCTCCGTTACCGGCGCACCGGTCCTGGCCGATCGCCCGCTGGCGCAGATGCAGGTGGCCAAGGCCGAAGCCGAGCTGCGCGCTGCCCGTGCCTGGTTCTACGAAGCCATGGAGAACGTCTGGGCCAGCGTGCTGGCCGGCGATGCGGTGAGTGTCGAGCAGACCAACCTGCTGCGACTGTCCTCCACCCATGCTACCCGTGTGTCGGCCGAGGTGGCGCGCACTGCGCAGATGCTCTCGGGCATGACCGGTGTCTACCGCCACAGTCCTCTGGCGCGCTTCGTCAACGACGCCCAGGTGGTTACCCAGCACGCCTTCATGGGCGACGTGACCTACCAGAGCGCCGGCGCGATTTTCTTCGGCGGCAAGCCGATGCCTGGCTACCTGTAATCGAAAACTAACAATTGGTGATTGCGATGACTGAGAAAAAAGCTCTGCGTGTCCTGTTCTGCATAGGCGTCAACCAGAATTTCTTCGATGCCCCACGTGAAGAGCAACTGGAAGTCTGGGCGGCGGTAAGCGCCATGTGGAACGGCATCCACGATCTGCCCGGAGTGAAGGTGCTCGGCAACATGGACGACGATCAAAGCATGGTCGGCCCATCTACCGGCTATCCCTGGACCACCTACCTGCTGGCCGACGTGCCGGACATCGAGACGGTACACGCCGCCTGCAACCTGTTCCGTATCACCGCGGTGGGCACCGGCCCTTACAGACTGTGGCGCTATTGCAAGGTGGAAGCGCGTACCGGTCGCGAACTGATCATCCAGAGGACCTGACCCATGAGCCGATCCCTCGAAGCCCGCCTGCGCCAGCTGGAAAGCGAGAACGCCGTGCGTGCCTGCATGAACCGCTACATGGTGCTGTGCGATGCGATCGACGCGCGCACCCCGTTGGACGAACTGGCAGGGTTGTTCACCGCCGACGCCATCTGGGAAGGCAAGGGCGCCAAGTATGTCAAGAGCTTTGGCAGCTATCGGGGGCGCGAGGCGATCCGCGCGATGTTCGCCGGCTACATGACCGAGCCGGCGCACTTCGCCCTCAACGTACATTTTCTCTGCTCGGAGCTGATCCGTGTGGAGGGTGAGGAGGCCAGCGGAAGTTGGGTGATGTTGCAGGCTTCCACCTTCGCCACTGGCGCATCGCATCTCAACGCGGCGCGGCTGACGGTGCGTTTTTGCGAAGAGGAAGGCGTCTGGCGCATGGCTCATTTCCAGACCGAGAACCTGTTCGGCCGCCCGATCGATGCATGGAACAGCGATGCCAATCTGCCCGTGCCGGGGCAGACCGAAGAATGACTTTTATGAGTCGGTGACCTGCGCCGACGAGGAGTGACCGTGACCAACCTGATCGAAACCGTGAACCTGGCCGGCTCGCCGGCCGACCTGGTGCTGCATGACCGCGTGCACACCTCCCTGTATACCGATGCACGCATCTTCGATGAAGAGCTGGAGAAGGTGTTCTACAGCACCTGGGTGTGGGTGGCGCACGCGAGTGAGATTCCCGACAACGGCAGCTACAAGAGCACCTTCATCGGCAAGCAACCGGTAATCGTCGTACGTGACCGCAAGAAGGACGTACACGTGCTGCTCAATCGCTGCCGTCACCGTGGCGCCACCGTCTGCGAGCACAAGAAGGGCAAGGCCAACAGCTTCGTCTGCCCCTACCACGGCTGGAGCTACGCCCTCGATGGCAGTCTGCGCGGCGTGCCGCACCCGGAGAGCTACGCCGACTGCCTGGACAAGGGCGAGCTGCCGCTGGTCAGCCTGCGCGTCGAGCAATACAACGGCATGATCTTCGCCACCTTCAAGGATGACATCGAGCCGCTGGAAGACTTCCTCGGCGCGGCGCGCAAGTGGATCGATCTGTTCATGAAGCAGGGCGCCGGCTATGGCGTGAAGGTATCCGGCGAGCATCGTTTTCGCTTCCCCGGCAACTGGAAGATCCAGCTGGAGAACACCACCGACGCCTACCACTTCCCGCTGGTGCACAAGTCCTTCCTGTCCTCGGTAGACGAACAGACCCTGAAGCTGTTCGATTTCGTCGAAGGCCCCGGCTACGTCGAGGATCTTGGCAATGGTCACAGCGTGATAGTGATGATCCCGGAACTGGTGGACCTGGAAGCCGATCTGGATAAGGCGATCCCCGAGCGCTTCGAGGCGCTGGCGCAGGAGCTGCGTGACGAAGGCATCGAGGAACAGCAGGTGCGCCGAATCGTCCGTGCCGTCGGCGGCTCGGGCTTCAACCTCAACCTGTTCCCCAACGTCGCTTGCTCCATGGCCTTCTTCCGCGTACTGCTGCCGGTCTCGGTGAACGAGACCGAGATCCACCACGCGGTGATCACCATGGACGGCGGTCCGTCCGCGGCCAACCGCTACCGCCTGCGCCTGCACGAGCACTTCCAAGGCCCGATGGGCTTCGGCACCCCGGACGATTCCGAGGCCTGGGAGCGCGTGCAGAAGGGCGCCCAGGCCGGCAGGGACCTGTGGATCATGCTCAATCGCGGCCTGACCGGCGAGAGGCCGAGCGAAGACGGGCTGGTCAGTGACGTGAGTGCAGAGACCGGCATGCGCGCGGCCTACCAGCAGTGGAAAAAGATGATGTCGGCCTGAGCCGTCGCGCCCCTCTGCCCGTAAGGGTGAGAGGGGCCCGTCACGCACCTATTTGAAGAGAATCAATATGAATCTTGAACTGCTCAACCACGTCAGCGCCTTCATCTGGCAGGAAGCGGACATGCTCGACCACGGCGATTTCGACGCCTGGCTGAACCTGTGGGCCGACAAGGGGACTTACGTCATCCCTATCGATCCCAACGAGACCGATTTCGAGAACACCCTCAACTACGCCTACGACGACCATCACATGCGCCAGTTGCGCGTGCAGCGCCTGATCGGCGGCGAGTCCATCTCCACCAGTCCGCGTGCACGCACCGTGCGCGGCCTGTCGCGCTTTCGCGTGCTCGGCGAGGACGGCGGTGTGGTCACCGTGCGCTGCGCACAGAACCTGCGCGAGTTTCGCAAGGACGTGCTCAAGCACTACACCGCTGACGTCACCTTCGAGCTCAAGCGCGACGGCGACAGCTTCAAGATTCAGCGCAAGCTGATCCAGCTGATCAACTCCACCGATACCCTCGCCGGTATCGGCTACATCCTCTAAGAGGCCCACCATGAGCCAAGTAGCATTAGTCACCGGCGCTGCCCAGGGCCTCGGTCTGTCTATCGCCAGCCGTCTGTTCGCGGCCGGTTATGCGCTAGTGATCACTGACCTGTCGCTGGAGCGTGCTCAGGCCGCCGCAGACCGCCTCGATCCGAGCGGCCAGCGTAGCCTAGCACTACAGCTCGACGTCGCCAGCAAGGCCGACTTCGAGGCGGCACTGCCTGCCGTGCGGGCGCGCTGGGGCGCGCTGCATGTGGCGGTCAATAGCGCTGCGATGACCCGCACCACGCCGGTCATGCAAATCAGCCCCGAAGAGTTCGACCAGGTCATGAGCCTCAACACCCGCAGCATCTTTCTCGGCTGCCAGGTGCTTGGCGGTTACATGGCTGCGGCTGGCTACGGGCGGATTATCAACATGGCCTCGCTGGCCGGGCAGAACGGCGGCACCGTTACGGGGGCGCATTACGCCGCCTCTAAGGGTGCCATCGTCACCCTGACCAAAATATTCGCCAAGGAGCTGGCAGGAGCCGGGGTGACGGTCAACGCCATCGCCCCCGGCCCCATCGAGTCGCCCGTCGTGCATGCTGCGCTGCCGCCGGAGCGCATGGCCGGGCTGCTAGCCAATATCCCGGTGAAGCGCCTGGGCGATGCCGATTTCCTCGGTGACCTGGTTGTTCAGCTGGCGCGCCCGGAAGCCTACTTCACTACTGGGGCCACTTGGGATGTGAACGGCGGCCTGTTCATGCGTTGAACCCCGCCCGACTTGGCCTTCGGCCGTGCCGGGCAGACGAAAGAATGCCGCGCGTGCGAGCTGCGGACTGTAATGAACGAGAACAATCAGCACCTCTAAGGGTGCGGGAAGGTTAGTATGACTGAGCAAGTGTTGAACCTGGTGGTGCGCAAGCGGCAGGAACAAGGCGAGGGCGTGGTAATCCTCGACCTCGCCGATCCGACGGGCAGCAATCTGCCGGCCTTCGAAGCCGGTGCCCATGTCGATGTCCACCTCAAGCCCGGCCTGGTGCGCCAGTATTCGCTATGCGGTGATCCGGCCAATGCCGCCGTCTACCGCCTCGGCGTGCTGCGTGATCCGGCCTCGCGCGGCGGCTCGGTGGCCGTCCACCAGCAGCTCAGCGAAGGCGCCCATATCAGTGTCGGCATGCCGCGCAACTTGTTTCCCCTGGCCGCTGACGCCAGCCGCTCGATCCTCATCGGCGGTGGCATCGGCATCACCCCGATGATCGCCATGGCGCATCAACTGACCGCACAGGACAGCCCGTTCGAGCTGCACTACTGCGGACGTTCGCGTCAGCGCTCGGCGTTCCTGGACGAACTGGCAGGCGCTGACTTCGCCGCCTGCGTGCGCACCCACTTCGATGACGAAGGCGATGCACAGAAGCTCGACCTGCCGGCCGTACTCGGCCAGCCAGGCGCTGGCGTGCACGTCTACGTGTGCGGCCCGAGCGGTTTCATGGATTGGGTCATCGGAGGGGCGCGCCAGGCCGGCTACACCGAGGATCACATCCACCGCGAGTACTTCCAGGTGGAGGTCGATGTCAGTGGCGATAGCTTCGAGGTGGTGGCTCAGCGTAGCGGCAAGAGTGTTCAAGTAGCCGAAGGCCAGAGCATCGTCAATGCCCTCGCAAGTGTAGGCATCCAGGTAGACATATCCTGCGAGCAGGGCGTCTGCGGTACCTGCTTGTGCGATGTGCTGGAGGGGGAACCGGATCACCGCGACTTCTATCTGAGCGATGACGAGAAGGCCGCCAATGACCAGATTCTGGTCTGCTGTTCGCGTGCCAAGTCGAAAAAACTGGTGCTGGATATCTGAGAAGCGAGGGCAACATCATGGTTGATACCACAGGTTTTCGTAATGCCATGGCGCTGCTGGGCGGCGCCGTTTCAGTAATCACTACCGACGGTGCAGCCGGGCGCTGGGGCTTCACCGCCTCGGCCGTGTGCAGCGTCACCGACCAGCCGCCGACGCTGTTGGTGTGCATGAACCGCGCGTCTTTCTCCAATGGCCACTTCAAGCAGAACGGTGTGCTCAGCGTGAATGTGTTGAGTGCCGAGCTAAAGGATATTTCCGGCGTGTTCGCCAACCGAGATCTGGACTCCGACCAACGATTCGCCCAGGCCAGCTGGAGCATCCTGGAAAGCGGCGCACCGCTGCTGGAAGACGCCCTGGTCAATTTCGATTGCCGTATCGTCCAGGCCCATGAGGTGGGCTCGCACACCATCTTCTACTGCGAAGTGCTGGGCATTCGCCACGGAAATAGCCAGGAGGGCCTGGTGTATTTCAACCGTGCCTATCACCGCTTGGGCGAGCAGTCGCGATCGGCCTGCTGAGATACCGTAGGTGGGCCGCGCGCCCATTCAGCCAAGGAACTCTTAATTCAATTGGATTGCAGGATGAATGATGAATTCATCATGCAGGATGTAGTAACCCTCAATGGAATTTAACTTCCCGAGTCTGGTGAGATACATCGATCCCGTTGCCCGAGTTCCCGATGAAACAGATGAAACAGATGAAACAGATGACCTTCGCCGACGCCGATTACGCCTGCAAACCCAAGCCGACTCGCAAGAGACTGTTCCTGATCGCGATGAATCAGAGGGTGCCATGGGAAGGCGTAACGTCGACATGAAGACCCGTTACGACAATGGCGTGGCGTCGGGCGCCGATTACAACGAAAAACGCTTGATCACCTCTTAAACCTTCAGGTTATGACCGGCGGCGGGTCCGGGTGCGGATCCGGCTCCGCCTGCATTCACAGCTACGAGAAGGCGATGCGACTCTACGAAATGATCACCTTCACCTTACGCGTACGCACACCGGCCGAAGCGCTGAAATGCCTGCGCCAAACCCTCGCCGAAGCGCGTGACGGCTGCGTGCTGATGGGCTGTTGGGCGTCGGAAATCGGCCCACTGAATCAGGTTGCAGTGCTGCGTGGCTTTCGTGACGAAACGGCGCGGCAGGCTGAGCGCGAGCGCTTCCTCCAGGCCCCGGATCCCTTTGGCATCGAAGCCTTCATGCTCGATATGAAGGTGGAAAACTACACGCTCTTCCCTTTTCTCGAACCCCTGGTGCCCGGCAAACACGGGCCGTTCTACGAATTGCGCGAATACAACCTGATTGCCTCCGGCTTGGCGCCGACGATGGCAGGCTGGGAAAAGGCCGTCGGCCCGCGCACCGGGAAGAACTATTCGGCGGTCTACGCTGCTTTCTTCGCCACCGATGGGCGTACCCCGCGCTACCTGCACATCTGGCCCTACGCCAGCCAGGAACAGCGCCTGGACGTGCGCACCCGTGCCGTGGCGGATGGCGTCTGGCCGCCGGAGAACTCCGGTCCGCAACTGCGCGAGATGCATTCGACCCTCTACCTGCCGGCGGCGTTCTCGCCGTTGCAGTAGCAGGTGAACTGTTTCATGCTCGTCCCCTTCATTGCGGGCTACTTTCTCCTCTGCGCTCAGCGCTGGCGAGCACGCAACAGCTCGACCAGCGCCAGGCAGTGATCGAGCGCCGACGAGGCGTCGCCGATACGCTGGCTGATGATTGGCAAGTTGGCTTGCGTTCCCTGCCGCGGCGCGTAGTTGACGTCGACGCAGTGCATCACCTGCACCGTGGTCGGCACCAAGGGTGATGCTGATGCCCGCGCTGATTAGGACGATGGTAATCCGAGCCGGCGTCGCTGCGCAGGCGCCGGTTCAGCTTCGGTAGCACGCCGTAGAGTGTGGACGGGGAGAAAGCTATGCGCCAATGCGTCGAGTACTGTCGCAGACCTTGCCCAGTTGCTTGAGCAGGGCACCGGAATGCTCGTGGAAGAAGCGCTCGGCCATGTCGCGCCAGGCAGCGCCCGGACAGAGCACCCAAAGCACGCCGTTGGGTATGAGCCGATCATCTATCCGTGGGCGTCCGTTCCGGCGGGGTTCACTGAAAATGTCCGCAACCAAATCCCGGGCTGCGTCGGGAAGTTCGTACCGCTTGGCTGTCGTGGGCTCCTGCCTATGATGAACGCGGACTTGAGTCCCGACAATTGCTGGGTTCAAATGGGTTTCATCTGATTTTGTACAGAACCTAATCATGCAAGTCGATAGGTGTAGGTTGGGCTATATTGCTTCGCTGAATAAGGCGCCTTTGTAGGGAGCGTGGCGGCGCTGCACGATTACGTAGTCACGCTCTGACTTCGAGCAACAGTGCGCTTGCTTCCTGCTGAACGCTGGTGCGGGCGAAAAGCAGAATGAGCGATAAGGTCGCAATCAGTCCCTGTCGGCAGAATGTCGCGACTAGACCGTTCCGGCATTGGATCAACCAATAAGTAACACGCAAACAAGAGCTTATCTTTTTATGTCTTAAATCTTTGGCCTGGAGCGTAGCCGTACGCTTTTCGGAAGGCCCGTCGAAAGTTACTGTCATCTTCAAATCCCCACTTAGATGCCAAGGCTGCGAGATGTGGCCGTGTTACCGCTGCCTGAAGTTCTCGAGAACAAGCAGCTAGCCGTTCATCCCGAACGAATTTCATGACCTGCATGCCATGTTGAGCGAACAGCTTATGGAGGTAGCGTAGGGATATTTGATGGGTCTGGGCTATTGTGGTTGGGCTCAATGTAGGGTCCCTGAGCGACGCACGAATACCGGCGCATATCCGTGTAAACAACGCCTGACTAACCCGGTCTCGCGTGACTACGTTTTCAGTGCTGGGGCCCATGACCGCAGCGCACAGATGGAGTGCCGCGAAGGTGGCGTGTCCTATTTGACTGTCGTTCATTTGGGATGACGTGTTCACGGTGCCGTGCACTAACTGTCGTAATAGTGCTGTAGTTGGCCCATCTTTCATCTTGACTGGGCCGTGGCTTTCGATGAATCCCAGTTCAACGGCATAGTTCCTCTTATGGCATAGAAGCATTGAGTGCTCAAAACGCTCAAGCATTTCCAACGTATAGGGGCGAGTGTTTTCGAAAATTATCAGGTCTCCGCTCGAAAGAAGCAATTGGCCGCCATCCTGTGTCAGCACGGTGTTGCCTGATTCTATAAGTAACAGGCACACGTCGTTGGCAGCGTTACAGGTAACCGAATCTCGTTGAACTGTCTGCGAGCCAGAGGACAACCGAGCAGTGCGCGCCGGACCTGACCCCTGCAGTGTCAGCTCGGCATGAAAAGGTTGGTCTTGCTGAATGTCAACGATCTCAAGTTGTTCAAATTTATGAAAAATTTCCTCACGCCATACAGTCAAACACTCTCTGTTTGAGGTGGGCGATTGCTGGAATGTATGGGACATATTTTCGTTTCCACAAAAGGTTAATAAAGCACCCCTCCCTGCTGAAACCGAGCATTGGATTCTGAGATTGCTTCTGTGCACTCTGCGAACGTTTTCAGGGCGCGCAGTGACTAACCGCTCCTTTTGCTCAGGGGTAGAGTGTTCCGAACAAGACTAAAACAAGCAAGGAACATTCCATGACCGTCGCTACCCTGAAGACCCGATTTTCCAGCCGCTATGAAATTCCGTATCCGGTTGTTCAAGCTGGCATGGCATTCGCGAGTATGACCGAGGTGCTTCCGGTGGCTGTGAGTGAAGCCGGGGGGATCGGAACAATCGCTAACGTGGGTTCTTTACCTCCAGAAATACTTGAACATGTCTGGCAGGCGGCACGTCGACTCACTTCTCGCCCATTGTCTATTAATCTCATCACCTACTATGTTAATCCGTCGATAATTGACACTATCGTCCGCTTGCGTCCGCTCTCGGTCTCTTTCCATTGGGGGCGTCCGAATCCAGAGTGGGTAAAATTACTTAAAGGTGCAGGCGTTGAAGTTTGGGAGCAAGTTGGCTCGGTAGCGGAGGCGTTACGTGCTGTTGAGGACGGCATTGATGTTGTCATCGTGCAAGGTAGTGAAGCGGGTGGACACAACTATGGCGAGTCCTCATTGTTAACACTGTTGCCTGCTGTTCGCGACGCCGTAGGTCCAGAGCCGATGCTGCTTGCTGCTGGCGGAATTGTTGATGGAAGATCATTGGCTGCGGCCTTGATGTTGGGGGCGGACGGTGTCTGGGTAGGAACTCGTTATTTGGCATCTGTGGAGTCTGAGGCGCATCCAGAGTGGAAGCGTCGACTTCTTAGCGCTCGTGCGGTAGATACATGCTGTACGCATATATTTGGACGTCAAGATCCTCTATTTAATCCCATTCGTGTGCTTCGCAACAAAGTGGTTGAAGAGTGGAATGATCGTGTTGATGAGGCGCCATTGGATGATCAGGGAAGTCCAGGAATTATCGGATCGATGGAGCTCTTCGGACAAGTTGTCCCTTTACAACGTTTTCAGAATATGGCCCCCATGCTGAGTGCCGAAGGTGACTTGGATGAGTTCCCACTTCTCAGTGGTGAGGGGGTCGAGATGATAAGAGATATTCCAACTGCCGCTGAAATTACGCACCGGTTAGTGGCTGAGGCATTGACGGTTTTGAATGGTTTCGAGCTGTCGGGGGTGACCAAATGAGTAATGTTGTAACCGCCGTAGAGCAGGCACTCAAAGCCATTGAACAGTACATTGAATTAAATGCGGTAATTTCTTATGACGCGGTCTCTGCATTAGGCCAAGCCCGTACGGCGGACGCTGAGGAAGAGTACAAGCAAAAGCCTGCTCATGGCGTGACTGCACTTATAAAGGACAACATCGCGACCAATGGTTTCGCGTTTACTGGAGGATCGCCGGTTTTCTCTAATTATTATCCTGATAAAGAGAGCTCCGCAGTAACTTTGTTGAGGGACGCTGGCGTTGTTGTGGTTGGAAAAGCCAACTTGCATGAAGTCGCTTTTGGTGTGACTAGCGCGAACGAACATACTGGATTCGTTCGTAATCCATTTGACCCTAAGCGACTAGCGGGGGGGTCGTCTGGAGGATCTGCTGTCGCTGTGGCAACGGGAATGGCTCACGTATCTTTAGCGACCGACACGGGTGGCTCGGCCCGAATTCCGGCTGCACTGTGCGGTGTATTTGGTTGGCGTCCGACAACAGGACGTTATCCTAATGATGGTCTTATGACCCTGAGTCCAACCAGGGACACGCTGGGTTTGATTGGTGCTGATGTTCATCAGATTGCAGTATTGGATGCCGTGTTGGCGGGCGTCCCGTCAGAACCGTTGAGCCCGCCAAGAAAATTGAAATTGGGTGTCGTGCGCCAGTATTTCTGGGAGGGGCTTTCTGAGCCGATGGCTGAGGCGTGCGAGTCGGCTTTGCACAAGCTCGCGAATGCAGGAATCGAGCTGGTTGATATTGATGCAAGTGAAATTGGTCGCATCGACGCCGAGATAAGTTTTCCGATAGCTTTCTGGGAAACATCTAAAACATGGAATGACTATTTAGAGCGCGTCCATGGATTGTCTTTGGTGGATTTTTTGAAAACGATTGCGAGTAAAGATGTCCGTGAGTTGTTTGAGTTCATGACAGGGCCGGAGATGCCGTCTGAGTCGGACTATCTCAAGGCACTGGAGGGGCTGGCTAAGATTAAAGAAGCGTATGCAGGTGCTTTTGCCTGTGGAGTAGACGCATTACTGATGCCCACGACGGTGCGCGACGCAATGTATATGCATGAGCGGGAGCTGTGTGAGCTAAATGGTGAAAGCAGGACGACGTTTTCAACATTCGTGCGTCAGACGAGTCCAGCCTCGCTGGCTGGAGTGCCGTCCATCAGTGTGCCAGCAGGATATTTGGATAATGGTATGCCTTTTGGGCTCATGTTGGAGGCGCCCAGGCTGGATGACAGGAAGCTCCTCAGCATAGCGCTGCGTGTTCACTCTGTATGTGGTGCGTGCGTAGCGCCTGACCTTTTTCAAAAAAAAGTTGAGTGTTGAAGATGCGAACCATAAAACACTTGTACCGTTACCCAGTGAAGGGCCTGAGCGGTGAAAAATTATCATCTGTGGAACTTGAACAAGGTAGAGGCTTCCCCGGTGATCGAGTATTCGCCATAACAAATGGGAGTGCTACTTTCGATGTTGATAGTTTAAAGTCTGAGCCAAAAACTAGCTTTTTAGTTTTGATGAAATACGCTGAATTAGCACGTTTAGATACGAGATATGACGCTCAGCGCAAAGTGTTAGAAGTTCGTGAGCACGGCGGACAGAACGTGTTGCTGGAGTCGTCGCTGATGACCGAAGAAGGTAAGGCAGATATAGCCGCTTTTTTTCGTGAGTTCTTGGGTGAGCAGGTCATTACGGGCAGTCCAAAGGTAGTGCATCGAGAAACGCATCCGTTTACTGATGTTTCTGTAGTGTCTCCTACGTTGATGCACAGTATTTCGATTATCAACCTCACTTCTTTATTTGAGGTTGAGAAGGCGCTCGGTAAAAAACTTGATCCGCGACGGTTTAGGGCGAACGTGTATTTCCAAGGTGGGCAACCTTGGGAAGAGTTTGAATGGATGGATAAGGAAATAACAATTGGCTCCATCAGAGCGAAGGTTAATTTTAAAACGCGCAGATGTCCTGCGACAGACGTAAATCCTGAGACGGCTGAACGTGATTTAGCGTTGCCACAGTTTCTTCGGAAAACGTTCGGCCATGGTGACCTTGGGGTTTATGCGGAGATTATTACGCCGGGAACCCTGAAGGTGGGTGATAAGGTGTTGCCGCTATTGTGAGCTGTTAGCGGGAATTTTTTTCATAAAGAGAGCACAGAATCTCTCAAAAAAGGAGGGTCGGAATGTCCCAGGACATAAACGAACTATCGCAACGCTATTGTGGCGACGAGATAGGGTTGATAGGCGCAACCGGTAATTTGGGAGGACGCGTTGCCCGAGAGCTGGCGGATCAAGGGTGCTTTGTGCGATTGATTGTCCGGCAACCCAAAAAGCTTCAGAACTCCGTGCATACAGTTGTATTTGGTGACCTAGACAGTCCAGAAACACTGGCTTCCGCCATGAAGGGCCTGAAGTGCCTCATTGTCATCACTTCGGATAACACTCGTCAGTATGTACAGGGTGCCTCGGCAATCAATGCAGCGAAACTGGTAGGCGTGAGTCGCATTGTGCTTGTGTCGGCAATGCTCGCGGGTGAACACGTCCCTCGAAGCTTTGCGGCAAGGCATGCAGGAATTGAGAGAGAGGTTAGGGCCTCTGGACTTGAGTACGTCATTCTCCGCCCCAGTGTTTTTATGCAGAGTTGTTCTAATTTTACAAACTTCAAAAATGGTCGCATGGTGGTTCCTGTGCCGAGTGGAAGTGTGGCGTTTGTCGACGCGCAGGACGTTGCTAGTGCGGTTGTACAATGCGCAATCAACCCGTTGTCCAGCGAGCTGAAAAATAGTATTAGAGTGTTGACTGGTGATGAAAGTGTGAGTTTCAAGGAGGCGGCGATAATACTTTCTTCATCTGTTGGGGTTTCTGTTAAACACAAATCTCCACCTCTATTGATTGTTAAATTCATTCTCCCATGGCTGGTAGGGCGTGAAATGGCCTCTATGTTGTCTTACATGTTTTCGCGCCTTGAGGATGGGCGAGAGGCCAAGCCGACGGGAGACTTGCAGCGCCTCTTGGGTAGAAAGCCCAAGACGCTTTCTGAATGTTTTACTCGTGAAAAAGAAACGCTAGTTAACAAGTACTAAAATAAGCGATTTGCTGAGTCGCCACATACTGCCTAGATAACAATCATTCCAATATATGCGTCAAAGACGCAAAGGTGAAGTATGCATAGCTTGATTGGCTCTGAGAATAAACTAATGACTTTGGGTGCATTCAGAGTAAATTTTAACTCTCTAGATGTGATAAGAGGTCTCGATCGTAGTTGTCGGCAACTGTGTATGTTTATGCTTTTCTTTTGCGTGACGACTGTGATGTTTCTGGGGCGGGCTTATGCTTCTGAGGGAGGAGGGGCGCATTATCCTAGTGGCGTTAATACGATAATGAACGGTGCGCTACCTGCGCCCGGCGAAACGATGATGTTCAATTATTTTCAGTATTATGAAAGTACACGTCTAAATGATTCGCATGGCCGTTCGCTGGATCCTGACTTCAAGCTTAATGTTGCAGCATGGGCTCCGCGATTTGCACACACGTGGGAAAATAAAGTGGGGCCGTTTTTTCTAGCATCAGCTATTTCTTTGCCGATGACGCGTGTGGATGTTAGGGCGTTTGGGCGGCATCAAGTGAGTACAGGGATGGGCGACCCTACATTGTCTCCGCTGCTGTTTTACTATGTTAATCCAGCTGGAAATTTCTTCGCTTATTTTGGCCCAGATATCTGGGTTCCGGTTGGAGAATACGATAAGGATCGTATAGCAAATAACGGTCTAAACTATTGGTCAGTGTCTCCAAATGTGATGTTTACTTGGCTCCCCTCAAGCCGCTGGGAGATCTCTGGTACTATCTACAGCGAATTCAATGCTGAAAACAAAGCGACAAATTATCGTTCCGGAAATAGCGTTACTATTGACGGAGCCGTCGGTTACAGACCGTTTTCTGATATGCCAGAGCTTAAGTTCGCTTTACAGGGTTTTGCTTTAAAACAGTTTACTGATGATAAGGTCGATAATGTCTCTATTCCAGGTGGTAATAGAGCCCAGGCGATGGGGTTGGGACCTCAGATTTCATATGATATTTTGGGCGGGAAAGGCGGAATTATGGTGAAATACCAGCGAGAGTTCGCTGTAGAAAACCGAAGTGAGGGTAATAAATTTTGGGTGGAAGTCGTCTTCCCCTTATAATTTCATGGTGAGCGTGTCGGCTAGGATGAAGGAGCTCTGGAGCGGCTTCTTGTGGATGAAAAGCTGGCTCGACCTTTCAGGCATGTTAAGGTAGATCTTGGTACTGGCCATTGCTGCTTAGGTTGGTTGCAAGGCTCCTGAGATTTTTGGAGCCTTGTAATTGATGTGCACTTTCGGAGTTGGGTGAGACGTGTTATTCATCGCTTAAGTTTATGAATAAGGTTTCGAGTAACTTGTTCAGTCGCTTTATTTGGGCTTGACTAAGGCCTTTGAAACTTTGACGGAATAGGTCGCTAGTTACTTCGATCATCTGTTCAAACATCTCCCTACCTCTTGGGGTGAGTCGAACTTGCGTGACTCGACCGTCGTCTGGATTGGCGGCGGTTTCGACAAGACCATCTTCTTTCATGCGCCAGATGATTCTAGTCGTGGTGGGAAGTTTTGTGATGGCGTGATTCGATATCTCCGATATGTTTGATTCACCATAGACCTTGAGGATGAAAAGTACACGCCAGGATGGAATATCTAAGTTAATTTTCTTGAGCGCTTTTTCCATGCGCTGAGTGTACTTTCCATGGGCCTGTGCTAACCAAAAAAAGGGAAATTCTTCCTTTTTAAATGTGTCACTAGCTGGGTCATATTGGGTGCGATGGATGCTGGGAGCTTTCACGTTTTCCCTCTGTGTTTTTGGTCATCACTCATGATAAACATATTTTCGCATTTTCGGCACGCTCTAGGATGGGGCTCGGCGTGCAGCACGCTCGTCAGCGGATGTTGAATTCTTCCGCACTGACGCATCCTTGTGCCAGAGGTGCTATGAGCCTTGCTATTTCGAACGGCTCCTACCAACGTCCCAGTTCCTGGGGAGGCGTTCTCTCCTTCTCAGGGGGGCGAGCCACGATTAGAAAGTATCCCCTTTCGCCCAATTTGTTTGCCGGATTTTTTAAGGATCGTCGGGAAATTGTTCTTGGTCTTTATGAACAGGATATTGGATTGCGCGAAATAAGCAGTGTTGCTTCATTGTTTTCTCACCCTGGGCTGAAGTAGTCCTACATTCCGGTCGACTTCAACCGCTGTAGTGGTCAACTGATCCCGGACACGATGTTAAGTTTTTTCTCGGCCTGGGCTGGGGCCAGTCCGTTGTTGAATTGGTGCGGTCTGATCCAGTTGTACCGATGCATCAGGTAATGACTGATGTCACGGTGCGCTTCTTGAGCTGTCATGTAGCCCACAGTCGGTATCCATTCAGTTTTCAAGCTGCGAAACACACGCTCCATCGGCGAGAGTCCCAACAGTTTCCACGACGGCTCATGCTCTGACGCATGCGGTAACGCCAGAGCCGTTGGCGAAAGTGGCGGCTGCCATATTGCGATCCCTGATCCGAGTGGAACAGCAACCCTTGAGGCCTGCCACGCTGTTCGTAAGCCATGTCCAACGCCTTGATGACCAGATCTGCATCCGGCTTGTTTGATAGCGCCCAACCCACAACCCGGCGTGCGTAGAGATCCAGAACGACAGCCAGGTAATGCCATTTCCCTTGAGCCCAGATGTAGGTGATGTCACCACACCAGACTTGATTGGGGGCCGGCACATCAAACTCTCGATTCAAGATGTTTGGAGTATCAGGCCGCTCGACCGTCGCTTGTTTGTAGACATGTGAGCCAGGCTGTTTGCTGACCAACTCCAGTTCCCGCATCAGGCCTCGCACCTTGAATCGCCCGATCTGCTCGCCGTTTTCCTGCATCATCGACACGGTGCTGGGGCTACCAGCGGCGCTACGACTTTGCGTGAACAGTTCATTGACCCGACTGCGCAACCGAAGCCGCTCAACGTCCGGAGTTCGGCGCCGGAGGCGGTGGGCGTAGTAACACGCGCGAGTAATGTCAAAGACTGTGCAAAGCCAATCGACCGGCTCTTGGGCGCTCAGTTGATCAATCAGCGCGTGCGCTCGTGCTCTTCCGACATCAAGAGCGCGGTAGCCTTTTTTAAAATGGATTTCTCCCGCTCAAGACGAGCGATCCGGGCTTCTAACTCCTGGATCTTCTGCTGCTCGGGCGTCAGCGCCTTTGTCTGCGGAGTAACACCGCTGCGCTCCTGCTGGAGTTGGTTAACCCAGCGACGCAACGTGGACTCGACCACCCCAAGCGAGCGGCTGGCTTCGATATGGCTATAGCCTTGATCGAGCACAAGGCCTGCGGCCTCTTTGAATCAGCGGAAAAGGAACGACCTTGTTTGGTCATCAGACACCTCTATCTGGCGAGCATTCTCGCCTAAATGGGTGTCCGGTTTCATTAGACCACTGCACCCCCAGCTTAGCCGGGGGGATTTCTTGGATGAATCACACCGGGTTTCGTGGAGTTCTCATGGACGATAACCTGACCACGCGTCGGCAATGATTTTCCTCACGGATTCACGATCTAAAGGTCTTGGATTGGAATAGGCATTCTTCATAGCAAGATCGGCGGCGACGTCTATTCCGCTTTCCGGCATACCCAAATCACGCAACGCCATGTTTGCACCAAGGTTGTGAGCTAAGTCGTACAGCCCTGTTGCTGCATGTTCGCTACCTAGTGCTCGTGCGATTTGGCGCATAGCTTCGGGAGCGTCAGCGCTGTTGAAGGCGGCAGCATGAGGAAGCAGGACCGTATGGGTTTCGGCATGGGGGAGATTGAAGGTTCCGCCTAAGGTGTGACAAAGCTTGTGATGGATAGCCATGCCGACCGAACCTAAGGCGATGCCGCACAACCACGCGCCATACAAGGCTTGCGTACGAGAGGCATGATCTTTTCCATTCTTCATCAGTATTGGCAATGCGTTAGCCAATGCCCTGATCCCTTCCTCTGCGAGTAAAGAAATTACAGGGTTGCGATCATGCGCATAGAGGGCTTCCACTGCGTGAGCTATCGCATTCATTGCACTGGTAAGAGACGTTTGTAGGGGCAGATCTAACGTTAGATCTGGGTCATAGATTACGACGCGGGGAAGTATTCGCGGGTCGCTTTTGGTAACTTTAAGGCCGTTTTGCGTTTCGCCAATGATGGCTGTCATTTCTGAACCCGCGTAGGTCGTCGGAGCAACAATCTGAGGTAAACCGGTTCTTAGTGCTATTGCTTTTGCAAGCCCCGTCGTTGAGCCGCCGCCGACCGCAACGATGCCATCGATCTGATGCAAGGTTACCAATTGCATCGCTTCATCAGTCACGTGTGTAGGCGTATGCATGGTGGCATTCGAGAATATAGCGGACGCATGGGAACCCAGATTGCTGGCTAAATTTTCGGCAAATTCGCGTTGTCGTGAGGTTGATACGATAATTACTCGCTTCAACCCCAACTTTTCGACCTCATCCGGCAGATTTTCTAAAGCGCCCGCGCCAAATATGACGCGAGGAGTTGTTGTGTTGAAAGTGAAGGGGTGCAGGACGTCTGGATGTGTTGGAGCACTTTTCATGGTTAGAGATCCCTACGGATGAGGTGTATTAGCGTATGGCCACGGCGTTGGCCGGGGAGCCCACACCTCCAACGATAGGAAGCGGCGAAGCGGTTATCAAAAAGGTATATCGCCCATCGGCGTCGCAGGCGGAGGCCAGCGACTCCATATCCCATAGCTCGCCAATAGGCATGCCTAACAAAGGAATGATGGAACGATGCATGATGCCTCCGTGAACGCTGCAGCTTTCATGCGCATGTTCGGCAGCGGTGAAAAATGGACTGTCTGG
Source organism: Pseudomonas sp. B21-054 (assembly GCF_026016345.1). Classification (NCBI taxonomy): domain Bacteria; kingdom Pseudomonadati; phylum Pseudomonadota; class Gammaproteobacteria; order Pseudomonadales; family Pseudomonadaceae; genus Pseudomonas; species Pseudomonas sp. B21-054. Next base: position 4,349,926 of record NZ_CP087204.1, on the reverse strand, counting down.
TTTTGCTGGCCAGCACTCAAGAGCAAAATTGTCGGCTGCAATCATGCTAATACGGTTATCCCATAACCACGCAACGGTGTCGTGAGACTGAAGCAGTCCTGGGTGGAACTGCTCACTGACTAAGCGTGCACGCGCTTCGTCTGTGGCGTGGTTGCGATAGTAATCTAACCATCCGAAGCGCAGTAGAACAATGTCACCCGTTTCGATTTCGACACCTTGAGCCATCCTCGCGGCTTCAAGAGTCTGTACTGAAATAGCTTCGCCGCCGGCTTGGTCGATCGGTGTACCCTGCGATTCCAGATAGCGCGCAACATCAATAAGCACGCCACGGCCCGCAATTGGCGCGGCGGTGAAATGGTGCATGCTTAGAGTTTCAGTGCCTGGCTTAAACTGTTTTGGATCATAACCGTTATAGAAGCCGTATTCGGGGTGACCAATATGGCGCAAGCCATCAATCTGCGAGCCATATTGCGTGTAGAAATTGTCCAGCCATTCGTCGTGGTGAAAGTCATTGCGCTGAAAGATGTGATGAGTAATGGGTTTGCGAGTGGGGGCCAGTGAAGGGGCGATGGCATCAGAGCGCAAGTCTAATGAAAAAGCCTGCCCTGTCAGGATGCTTTCGGCGCCGTTACGTCTACTAGTGGCAGAAAGAAAATTAAGTGTTCCAAGTTGGTCATTATCCCCGAAAAGCTTCCACGACGAGCCCGGAGGAGCATCGGAGCGATTCAGTAAGGCTTGATAGTCAGGAAGATTTTGGATGTCTGCAGGTAACATGAATGACTCCTTTTTATCAGCATGAGCATGTAATTTGTCGAATAAAGCCAATTACTTACGTGAGTAAGCCTTTGCGCCAAGCGCTGAGCTAATTTGTTCGGCAGCCTCTAGTAACGGTTGAAGCAGTTCATTTTTCATTTGCTCGAAATTACGTTCGCCGATACCGCATGAAAATGACAGCGCCGCAACCACTCTTGCGTTTGTGTCTCGAATCGGTGCAGCGATTGACCGGCGTCCTAGCTCCAGCTCTTGGTCGACAGCGTCCCAACCCTGAATACGAACATGCTGCAACCGAGCTTTTAATGCTTCCTGGTCAATAATGGTCTTATCGGTGAGGGCCTTAAGTTCGGCATACTTGAAATACCGGGCAAGTGCTTCCTCGCTCAAATCAGCTAGCAAAACATGTCCAGAGGAGGTGGCGTGAGCCGGAAGCCGTGTCCCCACGGCTAAGGTGATGCTGGTGATCCGATGGCGATGAACCCTGTTTATATACACCACGTCGGAGCCATCCAGGGTCACCAGCGAGGTACTTTCTTGCAAACAATCTGTTAGCTTCTCCATGATCGGCTGCGCGACTTCCGGGAGGTTTTGCGACGATAAATACGCGTACCCCAGCTCAAGAACTTTTGGATTCAAGCAGAATTTTGTGCCGAAACTGTTTGCGTACCCGAGGTGTTCGAGAGTCAACAAAATCCTACGCACCGTGGGCTTACTCAAGCCGGTTGCGGTGGCGATCTCTGTAAAGCTCAGATACGGCTTGCTATTGGTGAAGGTCTTTATCACCAGAATGCACCGCTCGATCGACTGTATGTAGTCCCGTCCTAGTTCATCACTCATTCGAATTTGCCATGGCTGTTCACTTTCTGTTGACAGAGTCGCGGTTTGAAATCAATCTGTACTCATTGCGTACAGACTGTACGCATAACGTACGCCATTTTGTGGTGCTGATGCAAGCCCAAAAACGCCGTGTCTACCATTGGCCTCAAGGCTAAAGCGGCAAGCACATCTGAAAAACCAGGCCATGCGAACCCCTGCGGGCCTCAAAAAAAGGTATCAGTAATGGTTAATCAGCGTGTCAAAACTGTGATTGAAGATCTGGAAACAACTCTGTGCGCCTTTATGCGTAAGCATCAAATCTCCCATTCTGAGTACCGGGCGGCCACGGATTTGATCATTCAGTCCATAAAGCTTGGTGAAGAGTCGTTGTTGTTTGACGTTTTCTTTGAGGCCGAAGCGAGCGACATCAGCAATAACGAGCGCCAGGGCAGTCCTGAAGCTATTGAGGGGCCTTTTTACCTCAGGGGTGCCCCGCAACTGTATCCGCCATACGTGATGCCTCAGCGTGATAATGAGCCAGGCGAGCTCCTTTTTTTTAAAGGCGCTATCACTGATCTCGAAGGTAATCCGGTGCCAGAAGCGGAACTTGATTTGTGGCATGCGGACGCGTTGGGGCTTTATTCCAATATCCACCCGGGAATTCCAGACTGGAATCTGCGCGGACGCTTTTACGCAAACAAGCAAGGGCAGTATGAAATTCAGTCAATCTTGCCGCCACCTTATGAGATCCCAAAGGCGGGCCCTACGGGTGCGGTGTTGAGCGCGCTAGGGCGGCATTGCTTCAGGCCTGCACACCTGCATGTAAAAGTCAAACACCCTGCCTTCGGTGAGATGACTTCACAGTTGTACTTTGAGGGCGGTGAATACCTTGACAACGACGTGGCCAGCGCAGTCCGCGATGGCCTGGTTGCGAAACTGGTTTATCGAGATTCGGCTGAGGACCTTGCTATTCGTGGGCTGACGAAGCCGTATTATGAAGTAATCTACGATTTCGTCCTGTCTGCGGTGCCTGGTAAAACTGCTACAGAATGAACGATTTAGGCAATAACGTTATTTTGAATGTGCAGACGTTGGTTGAGCATGCCTCTTGCGGTTGAGTAATCCTGAGTAGTAAAGAGTCCGGCTCACTATATGAGGCTATAGATGAACATTGAACCGTTTTACCTGAAGTCGATAACGACCCAATGTCTAGATCTGCCCTTATTACAACCGATCAAGATGTCGTTCGGCAATGTTGAAAAATTGAACGTTGTACTGATCCGGGTTAGGGATCAGGAAGGCCGAATGGGAATCGGCGAGGCATCAGTGTTAGGGGGGCCATACTGGGGAAGCGACAGTGTCGAAAGCATCCAGGCGGTCATCGAGCGCTATATCGCGCCTGCGCTTGTGCGCTTCCCAATCACCGGCATAGAGGCGACGTCTACCTTCTTGAGTCGGCTTATACGGGGTAACGGGCCGGGACGGTCAGGCGTTGAGATGGCGGTGCTGGATTTGTTAGGTCGCAGATTGAACACCTCAAGTATCAATTTATTAGGCGGTTGTTGCAGATCGCAGGTGCCTGTCGCTTGGACCCTTTCGACTGGCAGCTTGGAAGGTGATGTGGAAGAGGGGGAACGTGCGATTCTGGCGCGCGGACATCGTCGCTTCAAAGTCAAGTTGGGGCGTGAAAATATTGCCGCAGATGTAGCTCGTGTAGCCGGTATTGTAGACGCTTTCAACGGTAGGGCTACTGTAATTGCGGATGTTAACCAAGGGTGGGATCTAACTACCGCGTTAAGGTATTTACCTCAACTGCAGGAGGCCGGGCTGGAGGCGATTGAGCAGCCGCTGCTGGCCAATGATTTGGAGGGCGCGGCGCGTTTGGCAGGTATGCTGCATATGGATGTTATTGCCGATGAGGCTTTAACAGATTCCACTATTGCTTTTTCTCTAGCAGCGCGGCGTGCAGTCACTGCATTCGCTTTGAAGCCCAACCGCGATGGTGGAGTGGTGAACTCTCGGCGTCTTTCGTGCATCGCTCAGGCTGCGCGAATCAAGCTTTATGGCGGTACCGCTCTTGAAACGTCGATTGGTACGGCGGCCAGTGCCTTGCTATATGGCAGTTTACCTGAGCTGCAACTTGGGAGTGAGCTCTTTGGTCCTCATCGAGTGCGTGATGATCTAACCTTAAAATCACTCACGGTTGTGGATGGAATGTTGCAGCTGCCTGATGGTATTGGGTTGGGTGTTGAGTTGGATGAGGATCGTATCCTGGATTTAGTGGTGGCCGAGAAAGATTGCGCTAGTCGTCGGCCTTGACGTAGCTGATAAAGCGTGCGGCGGGTTCAAAAAACACACCTACTCTAAAATCAAAAATAAATACGATTGACCAAAGGTCAGCCTATTCATATGAGTGTGCGCGTCAGCTATGTGATAGCCAGTAAATTTCGACTGATGGCGTTGTTTTCATGTCGAACCTTGTTAGAGGGCAAGAACAACCAGTAGCCTATTCAAATTTCATCTGTAAAAGGTAGGGACTGCGAGCCTGACATATATGATTAGCCTCGCCTGTGGCAGAAAGAGTGTTTGTATAGTAATTCTGACTTCTTCAAGGCTCTGTGCTCTTCCTATGCGGTGGTGATTGCTCAAGGTGAATAGAAGCGAAATTTTTTACAGTGAAGATAAAAACACAACAACGCAGGTCTTTTATCACATAGTGCGTCCAAACCGGTGTTGCGGAATTTTGGGGTTGACATGTCAAGACGGATTATACCGCTTTGCAGCGGCAACTTATCCAATAGAGGATAAACATGACCAACGTAATGAAGGACGGTTTGGGGCGACAGATTGACTACCTGCGGATGTCGGTGACTGATCGTTGTGATTTCCGTTGTGTATATTGCATGCCGAAACGCATGACCTTCCTGCCACGTCAGCAGGTGCTTACGCTGGAAGAATTGCTGCGTCTGGCAAAGCTGTTCGTCGGGGCAGGCATACGCAAAATTCGGCTTTCTGGCGGCGAGCCGTTGATTCGTCCGGGGATAGTCGATCTGTGTCGCAATATCGCTGCGTTGCCCGGTTTGCGTGAACTGGTGATGACCAGCAACGGCTCACAACTGGGCAGCCTTGCCCGGCGATTGGCGGAGGCCGGGGTCAAGGGGATGAACATCAGTCTTGACAGCTTGGACGAGCAGAAATTTCGAGCTATTACTCGAAACGGAAATCTCGTTCAAGTGCTGGAAGGCATAGAGGCGGCACGGGATGCGGGGTTTGAGCGGTTAAAGCTCAACTGCGTGGTGATGAAGGGCCGCAATTTTGATGAAGTCCCGGCGTTGGTGCAATACGCCATTGATCGACGTATTGATATCAGTTTCATTGAGGAAATGCCGTTGGGCGATGTCGGGCGCTTCCGGGGCGAATCATTCTGCTCCAGTGATGAAGTGCTGATGTTGATCGCCAGCCATCATCGGTTGCTCGACAGCACTGAAAGCAGCGGCGGCCCCGCACGTTATGTTCGCTTGGAGTGCCATCCTGATACCCGGATCGGATTTATTTCACCTTATAGTCACAACTTCTGCGGCAGTTGCAATCGGGTCCGTACGACCGTTGAGGGTCAGTTGTTACTCTGTCTCGGTCAAGAGAACGCGCTGGATTTGCGCAGTTTAATGCGTCGTCATCCGCAAGAAGATCTGCCTTTGATCAGCGCGGTGCAGCAGGCGTTGCGCGGCAAGCCGCGGGGTCACAATTTCAGCTCGGAAGGCGCGGTACAAATTGTGCGGTTTATGAACATGACCGGAGGCTAATGATCGGCGCCGCTTCCAAAAATAATCGAACGGTATTTTGCCACAACGAAATCTTTATAGTTCTCGAGAGGATTCATTGTTGGCGGCGCGATCAGCTATATAGCGACGGTTGCGGGCCCGAGCGTTGAGCAGCCAGTGGTCGAGGTCGCGGATTTTGTAGTCGTTGGGATAATGCACGCTGCACTCGTACGCTGCGCCGCTATCGTTCACTCTATATGCGCTTTGCAGAGCTGATGTGGGCGTGACGCCTGCCAAATACGTGTTTGCTGAATCGAAATCTGTACCGGCCGAGCTATTCTCGAAATGTCCGATAAGGTGCGGTTGTTGTCGTTTAGTCTTGCTGTAACAATCCATCAATCGTCCGCAAGCAATGATTCAATCCCGGCGACCCATCGCCCACCCGCCGACTGAGAATGATCGGTGAGGTCGCATTCTCTTCCAGTAGCGGCGTGAAGCCGATGTCGTCGCGGTGCAGCAACTGCACCGAGGCCGGCACCAATGTGATTCCGATCCCGGCCCCCACCAGACCGATCGCCGTTTGCAGCTCATTGGTCCATTGCGCTACATGGATGCTCACTCCGTAGGATTCGAACAACGCAATAACGTGATCGGCGTAGCTGGGGCGTGGGTTGCCAGGGTAAAGCACAAAGGATTCCCTGGCCAAGTCGCGCAGGCTGATGGGGGCGGCCAGCAATGGATGTCCGGCGGGCAGGGCGGCAACCAGACGATCCTCGGCCAGTACGGTCTGCACGATAGCCGGGTCGTCGATACGGATGCGTCCGAAGCCGACGTCTATACGTCCCGCCTTCAGAGCTTGCACCTGTTGCAGCGTGGTCATTTCCGAAAGTCCTAACTCCAGTTCCAACGGCTCGCCACTACGCAACCGGCGGATAAGTTCCGGTAGCACACCGTATAGCGTTGATGGCGCAAAGCCGATACCCAGCCAAGTTTTCTCCCCGAGACCGATCCGCCGCGTGTTGTCGCAGACCTTGCCAAGTTGCTCCAGCAGCGCACTCGAATGCTCATGAAAAAAACGCCCGGCTTCGGTCAGCCCCAACGGTCGTCCACGTTCAAATAACCTCACCCCGAGTTCGACTTCCAGTTGCTGGATCTGCCGACTCAGGGGGGGTTGGGCTATGTGCAAGCGCTCGGCGGCGCGTGTGAAATTGAGGGTTTGAGCCAATACATGAAAATACCGCAGGTGACGCAATTCCATGGAGCCTCCAGCTGCAATTGATTTCATACCTTAAAGGTATTGATCCAGACCAATTCTATATTGGTATAGGGAAAAAAGACGTACGAGAATCGATTCCAGCCTTCAGGAACCTTATGGGTATTGTAATGATAGCAACCGCCATTGAATCGATAGAGACGATCGTTGTCGATCTGCCGACCATCCGCCCACACAAGCTGGCGATGCACACCATGCAGAAGCAGACCCTTGTGATCATTCGCGTGCGGTGCGCCGACGGTGTCGAGGGCATTGGCGAATCCACCACCATCGGTGCTTTAGCCTACGGCAGCGAAAGTCCTGACAGCATCAAGACCAACATCGACAAACACTTCGCGCCGCTGTTGCTGGGCCAGAACAGCGCCAACGTGAATGCCGTGATGTTGCGCCTGGAGCGCAGCATTCGTGGCAACACGTTCGCTAAATCCGGCATTGAAACGGCCTTGCTCGACGCTCAGGGCAAACGCGTTGGGCTGCCGGTCAGCGAGTTGCTAGGCGGTCGCGTTCGCGATGCCCTGCCAGTGGCCTGGACACTGGCCAGTGGCGACACCGACAAGGACATCGTCGAAGCGGAGAACATGCTCGACCTGCGTCGGCACCGCATCTTCAAACTGAAGATCGGTGCGGAGGAGGTCAACCGGGACTTGGCCCATGTAATTGCGATCAAGAAAGCGCTTGGTGACCGTGCCAGCGTACGAGTCGACGTCAATCAGGCCTGGGACGAAGCTGTCGCATTGCGTGCCTGCAGGATTCTCGGGACCAATGGCATCGACCTGATCGAACAACCCATCTCGCGTAACAACCGCGCTGGCATGGTTCGCCTAAATGCCATGAGCCCGGCACCGATCATGGCCGACGAATCCATCGAGTGTGTAGAAGATGCCTTCAACCTGGCCCGTGAAGGTGCCGCTTCGGTGTTCGCCCTGAAGATCGCCAAGAACGGCGGCCCACGCGCCGTTCTGCGAACCGCTGCAATTGCCGAAGCTGCGGGAATTGGCTTGTACGGGGGCACCATGCTCGAAGGCAGCATCGGCACCATGGCGTCTGCCCAGGCGTTTGTCACGCTGAATAAACTGGCATGGGGCTCCGAGCTGTTCGGGCCGCTGCTGCTGACCGAAGATTTGCTTAGCGAGCCGCTGATCTATCGCGATTTCGAGCTGCAGGTGCCGAATACTCCGGGGCTGGGGCTGAGCCTCGATGAAGAGAGCCTGGCGTTCTTCCGCCGCGACAAAACCTCTACTGCCATTCATCTAGCTTGAGGAGAGCTCTATATGCTGTTCCACGTAAAAATGACCGTGAACCTGCCGGTCGATATGAATCCTGAAGCGGCGGCCAAATTGAAGGCTGACGAGAAAGCCCTGGCGCTGCGTCTGCAAGATCAAGGCAAATGGCGTCACCTGTGGCGTATCGCCGGGCGGTATGCCAATTACAGCGTGTTCGATGTCGACAGCATTCAGGAACTGCACGACCTGTTGATGCAACTACCGCTGTTTCCTTACATGGCGATTGAGGTCGACGCCATGTGTCGGCATCCATCTTCCATCCGCGAGGATGACCTCTGAACCCAGCCTGTTCAGTTTTGCCAAGCTGATAATTACAAGATCGAGGAATCACATGAACGTCAAAATCTCCCTCACTGTCGATGCGCAGAAGTTTCTCGAAGAAGTCAGCGGCCTCCACAACGATGGCGGCAACCCGCGTACCAAGGCCCTTGTCTACCGCATTCTCCGTGACTCGGTGAAGGTCATTGAAGACCTGGCCGTAACCCCGGAAGAATTCTGGAAAGCTGTCAACTACCTCAACGTTCTTGGTGCGCGTCGGGAGGCCGGGTTGTTGGTGGCTGGGCTCGGCCTGGAACATTACCTTGACCTGCTGATGGATGCCCAAGACGAGCAGGCCGGTAAGATTGGCGGCACACCGCGGACCATCGAAGGTCCCTTGTATGTAGCCGGTGCACCGTTGTCCCAGGGAGAGGCACGCCTTGACGACGGTCTCGATCCAGGTGTGACATTGTTTATGCAAGGCCGGGTATTCAATACCGCCGGCGAGCCGCTGGCTGGGGCGGTGGTGGATGTCTGGCACGCCAACACCGGCGGTACATACTCCTACTTCGATAATGCACAATCGGAATTCAACCTGCGCCGCCGTATCGTCACCGATTCTGAGGGCCGCTACAAATTCCGCAGTATCGTGCCGTCGGGCTACGGCTGCCCGCCGGACGGCCCAACCCAGCAATTGCTCGATCAACTCGGCCGTCACGGCCAGCGCCCTGCGCACGTGCACTTCTTTATCTCCGCGCCCGATCATCGCCACCTGACCACCCAGATCAATCTCGATGGCGATCAATACCTATACAACGATTTCGCCTACGCGACCCGCGACGAGTTGATCGCAAAAATCACCTTCAGTGAAGATCAGCAGCGCGCCGCGGCATACGGCGTCAGCGGTCGTTTTGCCGAGATCGAATTCGATTTCACTTTGCAGCCGTCTGCCCAGCCTGAGGAACAGCAGCGCCATAAGAGGGTTCGCGCACTTGAAGATTGATCGCATTGGTTGCATGGAAATAGGGCAGTCGTGGCACCAGCTGTACGTCGACAACTGCTCTGTCGCCACCGCACCAACGGCAAGGGTTTAGAGCTGGCCTTCCCGAAAGGCGCCGGGAACTCTCGGTTAGTGCGTTCGCTACGATGCTCGAAACACAACCCCGAAGGAAGCTTGCATCTGTGGGCGTATTCTGATTAGAAAATTGCCGGGAGTGGTCTGCTCAAAGGCAGGTCCGTGCATAAACATCCAACTGAGGACTGCGCAATACCACCACGTCAAAATTCTGGATAGGTCATGGAGGACGACCTCGACTGACGACGTTCCCGTCGGTCAGGGTTCAATGAACGCCAACGCGGCTGATACCGAGTCGCTCAGTAACTGCCTTTTGCGTTCTTGATACTCCCCAAAAACAAGTCCAGAATTAAGTCTTTTTCTGCTACGGAAAAAAATAAACCCCTTATGTTTCAACGAGTCGGACACCAGATGCGAGTCTCGTTTCCCGCTCCAAGATTCACAAAAAAGCCACTCAGATGAGTGGTTTTTTTTTGTGCCTGGAAAATGCTTCAGCGTTTGGATACCTGTGCTAGATGCTTGATCATTAGCGCGTTTATAACAAACGGCAAAAAACATACGAGTAGATCGGCATCACGTCTCACCGCGGTGCGATTGAGTGTGCGTATAGGGGCTGAATGATCTAAAACACCTTGTTTGCATTTCATTCTGTCGACAAAAGGGAGCAAGGTTTTGAATTTCATATGGGCTATCGGCTTTCTATTGCTGGCGGGTTGCACAAATACACCCGCAAATCTGATGTCTGATCCAGACAGTTACGATGGTTCGATCCAGGCGAACGTTACTGCTCAATCCGCTTATCGCAACATCCGTCAAGCAAGCAGAATCTGTTTGGAACACTCGCCCCTGGGGACCCCGGTCACCACAGAAGGCGAGTTCGATTCAGAACTCGGTAGCGGGCAAATCACCCAGCGTATGGTGGCCCAAGGCGTGAGGCTCAGTTTGGCAATCATCACTATTGAGCCTACCCCTGAGGGAATCGCTGAGATAAAGCTATACACCCTCAAAGGCTGGAGCACGATTGGGGTCAAGGCGCCTACGTTGGACAAGCTTCGTTCATGGATCAAGGGCGATCAATCCTGCTAAACGTCGACTGTTATGACGTAGTGTTCTGCCCTTCTCGCGGAGGGGCTCGGATGCATTGGGGGGGCGTAAAACCGCTTCTGGTGGTGCGCTTCTCCAACACACGCCGCATGACCGTCCACTCAGCTCTATGGCGCGGTGCTCTTTCTGCAGGTCGGGCTGGGGTCATTACCATTGCGCAAGGATCTAAATCATGACTCACCTAGCACTTGAAATTCGCTTCTCTGATGTCGAAACAGCAGTGCCTACCACCCCAGGCCTTTATCAGATCATCACTGACGAAGGCGAGCTCCTGAAGGTTGGCATCAGCGGTAATCTTCGTAAGAGGCTGTTACAGCATCGACAGTCAAAACAGTCTCGCCTGAAACTCAGAGAGGGAGGCGACTGGCGCAACCCGGCTGACGTCATCAGCAAACAATCAATTCTCGCCAAGCATCTTTACTTTTCACCGCCTGTTTTGGGTTATGACTTACAGACCGAAATCGGACGGCAACGCTATCTGGAGGAACGGTGTCACCTCCTCATTACGCTGACCAGGACCCGGGAGGAGGCGAGGGATATGGAGAGGCCTAAAGAAAAGAGCGGGGACTATCGATTTGGAGGAAGGGTTAAGGCGCTCCCGCTCGACCGAAGCTAAGGCATGCACCCCATACGACCGTCATGCGCGCCTGCCTTGATTCTGCCTATTAGAAATTTTTCTACTCGCAACCAGCCCACCGCCGGTGTTCCAGGCTTGCCTTATCATCCATCAGATCAGTAGCTCGATGAGATTCGCCCCCCGCCAACACCACCAGCAAACTGCTGAAGGAGCCCAGGGTTTTCGGGTGACGTAGCTGGCAGCGATCAGCAACGCCAGATCTACACAGATATGCAAAACATCCGTCGAGAGGCCGGTGGCTGCAATGATCCCAAGCTTGAGTGATTGCAGCAATATCTCCACTTACGCTTGGGCTGTTGAGTTCACCATGAAGTAAGGCCAAAGCAGGGCCTGGCGGTGCGCTGTTTGCGCAGAGCCTACTTGATCGAATCCAGGCCGTGCAGCAGGTTCTGCCAGAGCCGGTCGAGGTTGTCGGCATCGGGAAAACGCCCGTGGAGGCCAACGATTGCGATATCCAGGGCGTCACTGTCCGGTCGCCGAAGGGCAAGTGGAGCGAGTTGCGGCCAGGATGCCGTGGCGGTGTCGGGCACCGCGGGCGTTTCCTGTTGCGTAGGGTGCTGCAGTTGCAAGTAACGGTTGCAGGCCTCGGGATGCTCGCGCAGCAGGTGCTCGACCACACCTCCAAGATGGCGGCAGTCGAAGAGCAAGGTCTTGTTGAGGCCGGGGAACACCGGCTGGATTCGCTCGTTGAAGTCGAGGATCGCCAGGGGGGGGCAGGCCGATCTCATGAAACGGCGCCTCATCGTGCAGCGATGCCGGGGCCAGTCCGGTGGCCTGCAGGAGCAGGTCGCGCACTAATTCCTTGAGCACCGGCTTGAGCGCGGCGTCTTCCCTGGATTGGATCATGTTCACTCCTTGAACTGACCATGGCGCAGCGTTCGGCGGACACGGGGCCGCCGACGCGAAGGCGCCAGGCAATGCTGACTTTCAATGGGGTTGAACGGCGACCGGCAGACTTCCGACCGCGGTCCGGCGAAGGTTTACAGCGTGATGTTGGGGGTGGGGTAGAACAAAATATTGAGTACGAAGAGGATCATCCAGAAACCGATTTCCAGTGTTTCGGTAATAGGCTGGATCTTCTTGATTGCGCCGTAGACATGCACAACGAACATCAGCGTGAAGACTACGAAAAGAATATCGAAGGCATAACTGAAACTGGTGCCTGTGGTGGCCGAGCGCAACATCGCTACTTCAACGACAAGGATGAACGCACCGAGGCAACGACCGAAATAGATAGCCAGGTGTTCGTGTTCGGGGACGGTCCAGCGCATGAGCCGGGCCCATTGGAGCGGGGCGAAAAATATGGGTAAGGCAAAGAAGAGGGTGGTCACCACCATCAGGGTTGTGATGTATTCCTTGCTATATTGCGCATAGTAGCCAAGCATTTAAGAACTCCTTGTCTCATCGGCGCATCTAGGCGCCCGGCAGTAATTATTATTGTTGTGACCGGCTGGTTTTGCGGCGTGAAGTATTGCGAGGGCTGACCAGAAGCGTCAATTGTACAAAAGCGCCTGCTACCAAAGACGCAGAGAGGGAGTAGTACCACTCACACACTAAGTTTTGACGGATGGCAGGGTTATCTGGCGGAGCCTCACTGCGGCGACGGTGACTGGCGTTTGCTCGACGCGAAACAGGTAGTGTTGAGGTTGAGCACAACTGTTGGTCGTTTCAATAAACTCAAATGCAGTGTCCGGCTCGCAGGTTGCCACTGTGACAGCGAGCCAAGATAAATCGTTGACGAAAAGTCAGGTTACAACTGAAAACTCTGCTGTCGGCAATCAGAAAGATACCAGTAGCCTGTCTTCACTCTCTCGGCAGTTGAGTGAGAGTGCCGTGCGCGCGGCGGCAAGGGATTCGGGTTTGAGCAGGAATACTGGTGGTTTTACGACTAATGAACGCCGCGCGGCGTGGAAAGATCAGGCGTATCACATCGATCGTAAACCCGGTTAGTTTTTATGCTCTTGCAATAGACATCTGTGAGAAACGCTCAGTTAAAGGAGAGGTGTAACGCATTCTCCATGCTGGCCAGCTTGATTTGAGTTTCCTCATACTCATCTTCCGGTCGAGACCCATCGACGATCCCACACCCCGCAAACAAGTGACAATGCTCAGGCGTAATCAGTGCCGAACGCAGGGCCACCAGAAAATCTCCATTGCCTCTCGAGTCCAGCCAGCCCACCGGCGCCGCGTACCAGCCCCGATCAAAGCCTTCGTGATGCCGAATGAAGCTCATTGCTGTCGCGCCCGGTAAACCTCCGACCGCTGGGGTGGGGTGTAAGGCCTGGATGCCGTCCAGCAAGGTGTACCGCTCTTTGAGCTGCGCCCTGATCGGGGTGCTCAGATGCTGCACCGTGGCCAGCTTCAGGAGTTCGGGTTGGGGGGCAGCGTGCAGTTGGCTGACGATGCTACTCAATCCCTGCTGGATGGTCTGCACCACCAATTGGTGTTCGTGCAGCTCTTTGATGTCCGCTAATAAGGCTGAGCCCACGTCCTGATCCTCCTCGGGCGTCACGGCGCGGCGAGCGCTACCCGCGAGGGCGTGGGTGCTTAGATTGCCTTGCTGGCAGCTGAGCAGCCGCTCCGGGGTTGCACCCATGAAACAGCTGTCTCCCCGGTGGAGGGCGAAGAGGTGGGCTTGGCTGCGCCGCTCGTGCAGCCGGCGCATGACGGCACCGCTATCGAGGGTGGTGTCCAGCTGATATTCGATATGGCGGGCGAGCACCACTTTGCTCAGGTCGCCGCTGTCGATGGCCTGCAAGGCGTTGGCGACTTTGGCCTGCCACTGCGGCGCTGGCAATGCGTTGCGCTCGATAACCTGGGGGGGCGATGCGGGGGCGTGTGGGGAGGCGAACAGCTCTGCGTATGCCGCCAGACTGGCATGCGCCAGCACGGCTGGATCGCTGTCGGGTTCTACCACGCACTGGCATCGCAGCCAGCGGCCATCGTTGTCTTCGCTGAGAAGCCAATGGGCAAGATGAAAACTGGCATCGGCAAACGGCACCCAATGTTGCGCGCAAGGCTGCTGCGCGTCGAAGCGCATGCCCCCCAGCAGCAGCGGTAGAAGAGGGCCGTCGAGCACCGCGTCGGCGCAAAGCGCGAGCCATTGACGGTTCACGTCGGCCAATCGCTGGGTCCCCGCCGCTTCGATCTGCCAGGCGCAGCCCAGGCCGAACAGCGTCAGGGCCGGCGAATGAGCGCACCAGAAGAAGCCCTGCCGGTGCGTTTCGTAGAGCACCAGGGGATCCAGAGTTGGCGCGGGGTGTGAGCTCACGGCGACGACGGGACGCTGATACTTCAGCGCGCGCTGGTGCGCAGCTTCGAACGCGTTTAACAAGGCGGCTTTGTTCATACGGCCGTGCTCTTTTTCTGCAGCCAGAACGCCGTCTGTTCCGCGATGTACCAGTGGATGATCTGATTGAACAGACCCTCGATGAATTCGCCGTCCAGACCGGCTTCCTGTGCCCATTGCCGGCGCTGCGGCAACATCGCCGCGACGCGGTCCGGTGCGGCGATACTGGCCTGGTCGGGCTTGAACGACGAGGCCGCCTTGACGTATTGCATGCGCAGCCCCAGGGCATCGATGATCTGCCGGTCGAGGGTGTCGATGGCGTGACGAATGTCCGGCAGGCCGGTGCAGTGTTCCGGGGTTTTCATACCGAGTCTCCTTGAAGATAGGCAGCGCGTTGCAGCAGGTGATGGATAACGGGGCGCGGCTGTTGCTTGAGGTAAAAATGGTCGCCGTCGAATAGGCGGATATCCGGGGTGTGCTTGCTCAGGTCCGCCCACGCCCGGGCCTGGTCCAGGCTGACGTCGGTGTCGGCCCGGGCCAGCAATACGTCGATAGGCGCCGTCAGCCGATCAAGCCGCGCCGGTCGCCAAGTCTCGATGGCCTGGTAGTCGCTGCGCAGGGTTGGCAGGAACAGTGCGCGCAGTTGCGGGTTGTCCCACAAGCCTGTGGCCTCGGCGTCCTGGCGCAGAATGTCGGCAATCAGCGCGGCGTCGTCCTGGCGGTGCAGGTCGCTGCACGGTTGCCGGTGCGGTGGCGGGTGGGCCGAGGCAAACACATGTTCGGCGCCGAAACCTGCCGCCTCCAGATGCACACCGACCGCGTAGGCCAGCGCCGCGCCCATGCTATGGCCAAACAGCCACAGCGGGCGGATGGGCAGGCTCAACAGGGCTTGGCTGATGTGCTCGGCCAGAGTGGCCAGGCACGCAATACGCGTCTCGTTGAACCGTTCTTCACGTCCGGGATACTGCACGGCCAGCAAGTCGATATCTCCCGGCAGGTGCGCCAGCCACGGGCGGAAAAAGCTCGCACTGCCTCCTGCGTGCGGCAGGCACACCAGGCGGGCGCGGGGTTGGTCGCCCTCACGCAGTACGCGTAACCACGCGGATATTTCGCCGTTCATAAGGCCTGCACCTGTTCCGCCAGCGCCTTGCGGTTGACCTTGCCCAGCCGTGTCAACGGGAACTCGCGCAGCACCTGCAAGCGATCCGGCAATTTGTAGGCGGCCAATCCTCGCTCGCGCAGCCAGGCGTTGATCGGTCCCAGCTCGACGTGTTCCGCGTGGGCCAGCACACAGGCGCAACTGCGCTCGCCCAGCAGTTCATCGGCCAAGGCCACCAGCGCGACATCGCGAATCAACGGATGGCCCAGCAGCAGATTCTCGATCTCTTCCACCGGGATTTTCTCGCCGCCGCGGTTGATCACATCCTTGGTCCGCCCCTCGACGATCAAATGGCCTTCGGGCAAGCGCCGCACCAGGTCGCCGCTGCGGTAGAAACCATCGGCAGTGAAAGCGCGCAGATTCTGCTCCCCGGCGTTGTAGTAGCCACGGATGGTGTACGGGCCGCGCACCAGCAGTTCGCCCACGGCACCTGGCGCGACAGGAACGTCATCGGCGTCGACAATGCGAATCTCGTCATCGGCGGTCAGTGGCAGGCCCTGGGTTTCGAAGATGCGCGCTTGCGGGTCATCCAGCGGCGTAAAGCACAGCAGCCCTTCAGCCATGCCATAGACCTGTTGCAGCCCACAACCCAGGGCCGGGCCGATACGCGCGGCGATCTCGGCCTTGAGCCGCGCTCCCCCGACCTGCAGCCATTGCAGGCTGCTCAGGTCATGGTCGGACCATTGCGCCATTTCCAGCCACAGCAGCACCAGCGGCGGGATCAAGGCGGTATGGGTGATGCCTTCGCCCTCGATCAGTTCGAAGGTGGTGTCCGGGCTGGGCTCGGGCGCCAGCACGAGGGTAGCGCCGACACTGAACACTCCCAATGCGCCGGGTGAGGCCAAGGGAAAGTTGTGCGCCACCGGCAACGCCGCCAGGTAGCGGGTATGGCTGTCGAAGCCGCACGCGCGGGCCGCCAGGCGGGCGTTACAGGCGTAGTCGTCATGGGTGCGTGGGATCAGCTTGGGCAGGCCGGTGGTGCCGCCGGACAGCAGCAGCACGGCGACTTCCCGTGAGTCCGGCGCGGGCAGCGCGCGAGGCTGAGCGACGCAGTCGCCCAAGGCAGCGAACTCTTCGGCCGCCCCGACCACCCAGATATGCTGCAGGCTCGGCGCCTGTTCATACAGGGCGCGCGCCAGCGGCCGATAATCGAAGCCCAGATGCCGATCGACGATCACGTAGGCCACGGCCTGGCTCAGGTCGGCCAGGTGGCGCAGTTCATATTCGCGATGGGCCGGCAGGGCGAACACCGGAATCACACCCAGGCGCAGCAAGGCGAAGGTCAGGCTGAAAAACTCGGCGATGTTCGGCAGTTGCACCAGCACTCGCTGGCCGGCGCGCAGGCCCCGATCGGCGAGGCCGGCGGCCAGGCGGTCGGCCTGCAGGTCGAGTTCGGCGTAACTCCAACGCCGCTGACCGTCCACCAGCGCCTCTTTGTGCGGCGTGCGCTGCGCCTGCTCGCGCAGCAACTGGCCCAGGGGGACGCCCTGCCAGTAGCCGTGTTCGCGATAACGGCGGATAAAGTTGTCGGGCCAGTCGGTGCATCCATCAAGCATGGCAATCTCCTTGAACGGTCGGGCACCCCAGCAAACGGGCGCCGTGCAGAATCAGCGGGTGCGCCAGGCCAGCGATCTGCACAGCCTGTACGCCGGTGTAATCAGCCGCCTGGATACGCAGCAAAGGGTCGTCACCGGTCAGCAGGCTGAGGGCGGTGTGGTCGGCGGGGTTCACGCCCAGGTGGATCGCCGCCAGGCCCGTTGCACCGTTGGGGTGAGTCATTCGGGGCGGATGCTGGGCTGGCTCATAGGGCGTGACGAGGAAGGGCAGGCGGTCGTGGCGCGGGTAGACGAAACGAAAGCGCGTCTGGCTGCCATCCGCGCAGGTCCGCCGCCAGTTCACCGTGCGGCCCATGGCCACGCCGCAGCCCGTAAGCCCCTTGAGGCGCGGCGCCAGGGCCGGGGTCTCGCACAGCAGCGCCAGGTCGCAGAAACCTTCGCCGTGGGCAGCCCAGCGCAACATCCGTCGTCCAGCGCCACGGCCGGCCAGGCAGTCGATGGGCCACTTGAACAGCCAGGCGTGACGCGGTGTGGTGAGCAATTCAATGATCGGCCCGTGGCTGAACCAGATATGCGCGTGTTGCGCACGAGCCTCGGCGGTGGCGTAGGTCACTTCGAAACCGGCAGCGCGAAAGTTCGCCACGGCCTGGTGCAAGTCGCGCACCCAAAGCAACACATGGCTGCAAGTGGAGGAGGATCGGGCTGTGTTCAAAACGGCAGCGCTCCCAACAGTTGGGCGGTGTCGTCACCGCGAGGCGGTTGCACGGCGTCGGCAAGGGCCTGGAGTTCGGCCAGCGGTAGCGCGCGGGGCACGGGCGGCTCAATCAAGACGGGCATGCCGATCAGGTTGTTCATTTCGCGCCAGGCCATGGCCACTTCGGTGGCCCAGACGCCACTGCGCAGACGCCGCGACGGTTCATCGATGTCGCGGCATAACTCGTCCAGGGCGATGCTGACCGCGTCGGGCCAGACCTGGTTGAACACCTGCTGGTAGCTCTTGGGCACCTGCGGATCGAGCAGCACCATCGTCGGTCCGGCGAGCCGTTCGCTGCCGGGGCCGGTCATGATCAGGCGGTCGGTGCTGTCCCTTGAGGCGTGCAGGCGCGGGTTCCACAGCACCGGGCCGTGGGTGTCGGCCAGGCTCAGCACCCCGGCTTCACAGCCGACTTCGAGGCGATGCAGCAAGAACGAGTGGTTGTCCGGGTCCTTGGGGTGCACCTGGTTCTGCACCCGCAAGCTGATGGGTATGCCATTGAAACGGGCATCGAGCCGCGTGAAGGGTTGCCCCACGAACGCAGGGGCGGGGGCCGCGAACGTCCAAGGCCGCAGACCACCGGCCAAGCGCCCGAGAATATCCAGTAGGGGATAGGCCACCTGGCTGTTGCAGGCGGCCTCGATGTACGCCAACCCATGGTGATCGTGCAGGTAGGCGGCCACTGCGAGAAAACGCCGGATCGCCAGGATATTCGGGTACAGCGTATTCACCGCATAGGCGGCTTGGCCCTGGCGTGCGGCCTGCATGCACACGGCGATTTCGCGGTGGTGCACCGGGTGCTCCTGCAATACGTGGATGCCACGGCGCAGAAGTTGTTGGGCCAAGTCACCGCCGACGCCCCCGGTTGCGCCGGAGCGCACCACCACGCAGGCGATATCGACGTCATCCGGCACCTGTTCGACGGTCTCGTACAGCGCCACTCCATAATGCTCGGCGCAGGCCCGTGAGTAGGCATTGCCACGCGACAGGATGCCCACGAGCTGGTAGCGGTCATGGGCGCGGGCCAGGGCCTGCAGGTAGATGCGACCGAATGCGGTGCCGGCCACGATCACGCGTTTACGCACGGGGATGCTGTTCATGGCCAGGTCTCCGGGAGGCGAGCCCACAGGGCCAGCGTGTGGTCGTCGGGCAACTGGTCGGGCAGTTCGAGGGACAGGGCGGGTTCCTCGAGGTGCGCGGCCAATGCCGCGCGGCTCAGCCGCTGGGCAGGTACCTGGGCGACGAAGACGCGATGGCCCAGGCGCGCCAGTGGGTGCCCGGCGGCGGGCAGGCTGCGGTTGCCCTGGAACCCGGTCCTGGCCAGCGCGGTTTGCCACTGCGCGAGGTTGAGGAAGGTGGCGCTGCTGAGCTGACGTTCATCATCGGCCTGGTTGAGCATGAAGGCCTGTGATGCCATCACCCAGAATTCCTCCTGCGTGGGTTCGCTGAACACCAGCCAGCCGCCCGGCTTGAGCAAGGCGAGCAGGGTCGCCAGGGAGCGCTCGGTGTCGCGCGCGGCATTGAGTACGCCACCGGCGATGATCAGGTCCCAGCTCTGGCTGCGATAACCCTGGGCCAGGGCGGGGCGGTCGATGTCGAACACGCCGTGGCGAACCCATGGCCAGGCGTGCAGACGCTCGACGGCCTGCTCGCAGAAATAGCGCGACACGTCGGTGCATAGGTAGTCCACCGAAGCATTTGCCAGGGCGGGCAATACCGCGTGGGTGGTAGCGCCGGTACCGGCACCGACTTCCAGCACGCGCAACGGTACGCCGGCCGGTTGGCGCGCGGCCCAGGCTCCCACCCAATGGGCTACGGCGCAATGCTGGTACTGCGCCGCCAGGCTTTCGCGGTACAACGCCGCCGCGCGTTCGGTGCGCCCCTGCGGAAATAACAGGTGCACGGCCGCACAGTCGCCGCGCATCAGCGCCGGCAATTGGCGCGCATTCTCTCGAGCATATTCGAGGGTGCCGCTGCCTCCGGTGTTGCGCGTCCAGTCCAGGGTCAGTTGCGTCCAGATACCCTCGAGGGCTTCGTCACGCCAGGTGCTGGCGTCAAGAGTGGGATGTAATCGGGTGCTTTCGCGGCGCAACAGGCCTTGCTCTTGCAACACGTCCAGCCAGCGTGCGATCAGCGCGCGGTGACCCGGCGCGATGCCGCCATGTGCCAGCGCTTGGGCGACATCGTTCAGCGGTGCGGGCAGCAGGCCGCAATGGTCCAGGCCGTTGAGCATCGACAATAACGCGGCGTGGCCCAACCGATCGTTGAGTCGTGCCGCTTCGACGAGTCGTTCGGTGGAAAACTGCTGATTGAGGGCGGCTTCAGTTGCATCGAGGTGATCCTCGACCCATGCTGCCTCGCAAGGGTGAGGCACGGCGAACAGGGTCTGGCCGTGCAGCGCGACGCTGTTCACGTCGGGATGCCCAAGGGCACGCTCGCGCCAGCGTTGCTGCTCGAGCTTGACGCTGACCAGGTCGCGCCAGTCGCCAAGGGCCTCCGTAAACCCCTGGACGCGGCAATTGAGCTGTGCCGCCGCGCGTTCGGCGAGTTGCCAGTCGCCCGGTTGCGCGGTGACGAACAGCAGCTGTTCCAGGTGGCTCAGATCGGTCAACGGCAGCGCGGGGAAGTCCAGCAGCCGTTCCAGCTGTTCGGCATTCATGACCGCCACGGCGGGGCGCTGGCGTTCGATGACCGCCAACAGGCGTGCCGGGGAGCGCTGGTGAGTACCCAGGTCGGTCAAGGCAGGCAAATGCCATGGAAACGTGCCGACGGGCAGATCAGTCAGCAGAATGTCAACGTGCAGCGTCATCAAGAAGCTCCTACGGCGTGAAACAAATGTTGCCCGGCGGCCGCCAGCGGGTCGGTTGCGGCGGGCCATACTTCGAGCAACTGGAAACCTTGGGCCTGCAAGGCCTGGCGCCATGCATCGGGCGTGATGAAGACCTCATCGGTATCGCGCAACGGCGCACCGGTGGGCGGTGACAGCAACAGGTGCATGAAGGTCAACATGGCCGGGTTGTCCGCAATGGACTCACTGAACAACAGGCTCCCGCCGTCCCGCAGGCAAGCACGAATCTGCCCGAGGCTGCGGGGCAGATCGCGGGCGTTGTGCAGCGCGTTGCCAGCGACCACCAGATCCTGGCTGCGCGCCGCGATGCCTTGTCCGGCAAATTCTTTATCAAGGTCGAGCAAGCCGAAGTGCATCCCCGGCTCCAGGCGAAACTGGCGCTGGGCCGCGCTGGTGAAAAGCGCACTGATGTCGGTAAAGCGATAGTCCTTCTCGCGTTCCTGCAACGCTGCAAGCACGGCGCGAGTGGTGCAGGCGGCACCGCCCCCCAGCTCCAGCACCCGCAGCTCATCGCCGTGGGCCGCGGTTTCGCCCGCCCGTCTCGCGAGGGCCTGATTGATCGCCGCGGTGAAGTGGTTGTGCTGGTAGGCCCCGAGCACCGCGACGGGGTCACCCGATTGCAGCAGCAACGGTGCCAGGGTGAGTTGATCGCGCAACAGGTCAGGCAAGCATTCGATGACCTGGCGGTGCAGGGTGGCCATGCTGGCCGGGAAGCCCAGTTCCGCGTACAGCTCGGACAGGTTTTCGATGGCGGCCTTGGGTGGCGTGTCCTGCCAGGCGAGGCGTTCAGCGTCTTCGCCCAGCGCCCCGGCGCGGGTCAGCGCCGCCAGCCAGCGTCGCACGATCCAGGCATGGCGGGGCGCAGTGCCTAACGCTTGGTTGATCTGCCCGGCGCTACGCCAGACCTGCAACGGCAAGGCCTGGGTGTTCAGCAATACCTGGGCCATCACCCCCAGGCTCAGGTGTTCGAGTTCGTTCAGAGCGTTGTTCATAGGCATCCTTCTTCGACGCTGTGCAGGTGATCGAGCGGGCCGTGCAGCAGGTTCAGGGCACGGATCGCCGAGGTGCGTTGCAAGCGCTCAAGGCTGACGGCGGGCGGCAATACCTGGGCGGCGTAATGGCAGCCGGTGCTGATTTCACCATGCGCCACGCTGACCACCGTGGCCGCCGCCATTGCTCCGGTCAGCGCCGCATTGCCTGCACCGCTGAGCACCAGGCTGCAGGTGCGCGCCTGGCCGTTCCACAGCCCGTCGAGCTGCAGCAGCAACGTGACGAAGGGGGCCTGGCCGCTGAGGTCCAGCAGGCTGGCCTCGCACAACCGCCGAACCGCTTCGGCGCGCGGCAGGCTGTGGGCCAGGTCCAGCGCCTTGAGCACATGCCCATCGGTGATCACGTTGAACCATTGGCCGACATCCAGGCGCAGGTCCATCGCCAGGCGTTCGCCTTCCTGGTTCAAATAGGGCAACACGTGGACCTGGCCGGGGAAACACGGCAGCAGCACGTCGCGGCTGCGGCGTAGCGCTCGGCTGCATCGGCCGTTGCGCCAGGCCGCCAAGGGTTCGTTGGTGCCATCCACCGCGCCTTGCAGGAAATCATCGGCGGCCACGGCGGTGAAGTGGTCACGCAAGCCGAAATAGCTGGTCAGTTCGAGGACTTGGGTAAAGGCTTGCTCGGCCAGCCAGCGCGGCAGCAAGCCGGTGAGCCCCGGTTGCAGACCGGCACCGAGGACGGCGCAACGGTTGCGCCATTGATGTGGGGCAAGTGTCATCTCGCCGGCCGCATCCACGTAATGCGCATCGGCTTGCAGCGCCGCCCGTGCGGCACGGTCCGCCAGCCGCCAAGAAGGGCCGGCGCAGTTGAGCAGCACGTCGCAGCCGCGGGCGAACCCGGTCAGGGCAGGGGCATCATTGAAATCCACCGCCGTCCATTGCAACCGGGCGTCGGGCCATTGCTGCTGCAGCGATGCCAGGCAGCGCGCACCGTTGCCTGGATCGCGCCCGCCCAGGCGAAGCTCGTTCACGCCCAGGCTCAACAACGCCCGAGCGCTGGCCAGACCGACATCGCCACTGGCGCCCAGCACACCGATCAGCATGGCTGGGCCTGCGCATTCAGGCGCCAGCCACCGGCGCGCTGGCGATCACGCCAGAACCCGGCGTAACGTCCGTCGAGGGCCAGCAGTTGCGGGTGAGTGCCGGATTCCACGAGGCGGCCCTGGTCCAGCACCAGAATCTGGTCGGCGGCCATGATGGTCGGCAGGCGATGGGCGATGACCAGTACCGTCGAACTTTGCTTCAGGCTACGAATCGCCGCTTGTACAAAGGCTTCGTTGTGCGGATCCAGGGCGGCGGTGGCTTCATCCAACAGTACGATAGGCGCGCGCTTGAGCAGCGCCCTGGCCAGGGACACCCGCTGGCGTTCGCCGCCGGACAGTGCCGCGCCGCCTTCGCCCACTGGGGTGAGCCAGCCTTGGGGCAGGCGCGCGACAATTTCATCGACGCCGGCGAGGCTCGCTGCCTCAGCCACCTGTTGCGCACTGGCGTCCGGCTTGCCGACGCGGATATTGGCTTCGAGGCTATCGTCGAACAGGTAGACGTCCTGCATCACCAGCGACAGTTGCGCCATCAACGCCTCATTGGACAGTTCGCGCACATCGACGCCGCCGACCTTGACCTGGCCCTCGGTTACATCGAAAAAACGCATGAGCAAACGCGTGACGGTGGTCTTGCCTGAACCCGAGGCGCCGACAATCGCCGTCATCGAATGGGCCGGTGCGTGGAATGTCAGGTCGCGCAGCACTGTCGGGCCACTGGCGTAGGCGAAACTGACGTGTTCGAAGGCAAAGCTGCCGGGTTCGCTCAACGGCTGACTGACCTGGGGTTGCGGCAATGGCGGCTCGCGCAGGATGCTGACCAGTTGCTCCAGGTCGTTGCCGGCCATGCGCAACAGCCCGCTGCGTGCCGCCGCCTCGGCCAGTGGCCCGACAAAACGCGCCGCGAGGGCGAGCAGGGCAACCAGTTGAATAGCGTCGATGTCGCCTCGGGCAGCCAGGGCGATACCCATGCCCACCAGCAGCGCGAAAGCCAATTGCACGGCCAGGCCGCCGGCCAGCAATTTCGGAAAGGTCTGGGACACCATCGAACCGCCGGCCTGCTTCTGCGCCAGGTTGGCCGCCTGCAACGGCGCATATCCCTCCTGGGTCCGGCCAAAGGCCCGCAGCACTTGCTGGTAGCGGGCGAACTCCACCACTCGGTTACCGGCGAGGGTCGCGGCGGCTTCGACCCGGGCATCGTTGTGGCCGATGGCATCGGCTGACCATCGATGGGTGAAGTAGATCAGCGGGGCGCACAGCACGGCGGTCAGGCCCAGGCGCCAGTCGAAGATGAACAGGGTCAGCGCGACCGTGGCCGGCACTACCACCCCGCAAACCACCGGCCCCAGGTAATGCGCAAACAAGCCGGTGACCATCAACGTGCCGCTGGTGGCGCTGCGCGACAGGCGCCCGACTTTCTCCGAGTTGAACCAGCCCAGGGGCAGGCTGGCCAGATGTTGGCCGAGGCGATCATGCAAAGTGGTCAGCACGACCAGTGCGAGCGCAAAGCCTTTCATCGCCTGCTGGTAATGGGCGATGCAGGTCAGCGTGGCCATCGCCGCGAGGCCGGTCAGCCAGGCCATCGCCATGGACAGGTCACCGGCAAACAATGCGTGCAGGATCGGCACCAGCAGCGCTACGGCCAGGCCTTGCAGCACGGCGCTGGTCACCAGCCACGCGAGGTATCGGTAGAGGCGCGCGGTATGCGCCGGCCCCAGTAAAGTGACAAGACTGCGGATCACAGCGACATCTCCAGCTCGGGGACTGAACGCTCGGCGCCGGCGCGCCACAGGCGGGCATAGGCGCCGTTGGCCTGAAGCAGGGAGTCGTGACGACCGCTTTCCAGCACGCGCCCCTGGTCGAGGACGACGATCTGGTCCACCCCGCTGATACTGGACAGGCGGTGGGCGATCACCAGCACTGTGCGACCCCGGGTCAGGGCCGACAGGGCATCCTGGATCAGCGCTTCGGATTCGGGGTCGGCGTGGGAAGTAGCCTCGTCGAGGATCAGCACCGGCGTGTCGGCCAACAAGGTGCGGGCGATGGACAGGCGCTGCGCTTCACCGCCGGAGAAAATCGCATCCTCGCCGATCACCGATTGATAGCCACGGGGCAGGGCCTGGATGCGCGAGTGGATCTGCGCCGAGCGGGCCGCCATCTCCATCTCTGCAGCGCTGGCATCGGGGCAGCCCAGGCGCAGGTTTTCGGCCACGGTCCCGTGCACCAGTTGCGCGTCCTGCAAGACGAAACCGACCTGCTTGTACAGTTGGCGCGGATCGATCTCTCGTACATCGACACCGCCGACCCGTACGCAGCCGGCGTTGACGTCGTGAAAGCGCGGTACCAGTTTGGCCAGGGTCGATTTGCCCGCTCCGGAGGCTCCGACCAGGGCGGTTACGCTGCCGGCCGGGCAGTGCAGATCGACGCCGTTGAGGATCGGGTGCTCGGCATCGTAGCCGAACTGCACCTGTTCAAAAGTGATGTCGCTGCCCTGGGGCTGCTTGCTGACGTTCGGCGCGGGCAGCTCTTGAACCGTGAGCAGCGCTTCGATGCGGTCGGCAGCGGCCAGGGCGGTGCGTTGCGCGGTCAGGCTCTGATTGATCACCAACAGTGACTGCGGAATCACCACCGCCACCAGGGTTTCGGCAAACAATTGCAGCGGCGTGATCCAGCCTTCGGCCAGCAACAGGCTGCCCACCCCCAGGCTTGCCAGCAGAATCACCGGGACGCTCAAGGCCATCGAGGAAAACGCTTCCAGGCGCAGCAGCGGCTTGACCCAACCGGCGTATTGCTCGCTGAACTGGTTGACCGCCCGTTGATAGCTGCGATGGGCCTGGCCTACCTGGCCGAATGCCTTGACCACGGCAATGCCGTGGACAAACTCGACGATCGCGGCGCTGACCCGGCTCATGCTCTTGTCCAGCAACCGCATCTTCGCGCCGAAGCCACGCATCATCAGGACATAGGCCAGCGCATACACCGGCAAGGTCAGCACCGCCAGTAATGCCAGGCGCCAGTTCAGCGTGGCCAGCCATACCAGCCCCGCCAGGGGCGTGACGATTGCCGCGGTGAGTTCCACCGCATGGTGGGCGACTAGATGATGGAGGTCTTCCAGATCGTCCTGCACCACTTTGCGTACCGCGCCCGAAGTGGTGTCGGTGTACCAGCCCAAGGGCACCCGCCCCAGCTTGTGCACCATGGCTTCGCGCAGGCTGGCCTGCAGGCGGTGGTCCGCCAGGTGGGTCAACCACAGTGCCACCCCGTTGGCCATCCAACCCAGGCTCAGGGCGATCACCACCAGCGCGGCCCAGCGCCACAAGGCCTGACTGTCGACGCTGCCGGCCAGCAGCAACCGACCCAGTTCGGTCAGCCCGATGAAGGGCACCAGGTTGACCAGCGCGCCGACCGCGGCAAATGCCACGCCCATGCGGATCAGGCGGTTGACCGGACGTTTGAGGGTATCCAGAGCGCTCGTCATGAGTTCTTCCGTAGGGCTTCCAGCAAGTGTGCGGTGACGGCGTGGACGTGAGGCGGTTCGATCACGCTGAAATGGTTGCCTGGCACATCGATCAATTCGAACTGCCCCAGGCACGCGTCTTCCCAGAACGGCGCCGCCAAATGGCCAACGCCGCCGGTGATACCGAACGATTGCTGCTCCAGGCAGCGCAGGTAGGTCATGTTGCCGAGGAACGGCGGCGGGTCGAACCGTGCCGCGCGCATGCTGTGACGACACACGCGAAACAACGTCGGCACCAGCTCCGGACCGATGGGCACCCCGGCCTGGCCCGACGCCAGGCGCGCATACTCGGCCAGGCGTTCTTCCTGGCTGCGCGCCGATTGTTGCTGCACCGCCAGCGCGAGGGCCTCCAGGCCCGGGTCGCCGCTCAACGAAGCCATGGCCCCGGCTGGTACGCGGCGATTGTCACGGGCCATCAACAGATCGATGGCGCGGTACACGTCATAGTCTTCAATGTGCGCGCCGAACACGGTCTTGACCGGGTCCAGGTTCAGGTTGGGTACGAAGATCGCCTCGTAGGCCAGCTCTTCGTCGGTGTCGATGAACATCGGAATACTGTCGATCAGACTCAAGTCCACCACGTCCATGCCGCGTTCGAGCAGGCGCCGGGCAACCTCGGTGGCAAGCAGCCCGCCGAGGCAATAACCAATCAACTGGAAGCGCTGGTGACCGTCGGCTATCAAGCGTTCGGCGTAGTCCTGGGCCACGCTTTCGATCAGGTGCTTGGGCTCCAGCGCCAGGTAGCGTTCAGTGTCGGCCACGGCAAAGCCGATCACCGGCCCGGCTTGTTGTTCGGCCAGGGCGCGGCCCAGGTGTTGGAAATAGTCCAGGGTGCCGAGGGCGGCGTGGAACATCACCCGCACCGGGCCGACCTCGCCACCGCCAAACGGCACCACCAACGCGTTGCTGCTTGATGAACGCTGGGCTTCGCCGCTAGCAGTAGTGGGGGCAGGCGCGCTTTCACCGTGGTTGAGCAGGCGCGCCAGGGCGGCGACATTCGGCTCGTTGAGCATCTGCCGCAGCAGTGTGTCGTAACTCAAGCCCTGGGCCTGGGGCAGTTGTTCACGCAGTTGTCCGGCGACCCGGGCGAGGATCAGTGAGTCCGCGCCTTTTTCATAGAAACTGTCGTTGACGCCAATCTGCGTCAAGCCCAAGGCCTCGGCCCATAACCGGCAAAGTTCGGCTGTGAGAGGATCACTCGGCGTCGCCTGGTCATTGGATACCTGAGCATCGACTGCGGGGCGCAAGCCGGCCAGAGTCTTGCGGTCGATCTTGCCGTTGGCAGTCAATGGCAAGTGGTCAAGCACTTGCAAGTGCGCCGGCAGCATGTAATCGGGCAAGCGCTGTGCCAGGGCGCGGCGCAGGCTGTCGACACCCAGGCGCCGATACCCGGCCTTGAAACGGGCGGCGAACACCTGCATGCCGAGGGCGGCCAGCGGATGATCGGCCTGGGGCAGGGCGGGCAGGCATTCTCCACCGGACGCCTGGATCCGCGCCTGCCAGGTTTCGGCGTCGCGCAAACCGCTGCGACCCAAGTCGTGGTCACCGTTGACCGGGGTCATCATGAAGCCCTGGGTCAGCAGGATCGGCGGCCATTCGCCGGTGGGTTCGCTGAACACCAACCAGCCACCGGGGCTGAGCAATTCGGTGATCCGGGCGAGGGCTTGGTCGACGTCCTTGACGCTGTTGAGCATGCCCGCGCAGAGCACGACATCGGCGCTGTTGCTGACCAGCCCTTGGGGCCGGATGTCCTGGTCGATGTCGAGCACGCCGTAACGCACCCAGGCGTGCTCGGCAAAACGTTGTTTGGCCGCCGGCAGGAAAAAGGCGGTCATGTCGGTGAACAGGTAATCGACATCCAGGCCATCGAGCAGGCCGATCACGGGCGCGCTGGTGGCCCCGGTACCGGCACCGATTTCCAGGATGCGCAGCGGACCGTCGCCGTCATGGTGGGTGGCGAGGCGATTGATCAGTGCCGCGATGCTGTGATTGTTGTAGCGCGAGATGGCGTCCCCGCCGTACAGCTGCAACGCCAGCTCCTGTTGGCCCTGGGGGAACAGCAAGTCGAATGGATTGACCTCGCCCTTGAGCAGTTGCGGCAATTGCCAGACATGGTTGAGCTGGTAGTCGAACAGCGCCTGGCTGCACAGCCCCGAGGCGACCGCCTGTTCCACCCGCCCCCAGGCCAGTGCCGGCTCTGGCACGGGTTGCGCCAGTCGATAGCGGGACTGTTCCAGTTGTAGCAGGCCCGCCTCGCACAGCGAGCCCAGCCAGCGCCGCACCAACCAGTGATGGCGCGGCTGTGCCTGCAAGGCGTTGAGAATGGCCGGCGCATCGGGTTCGGCCTGCTCGGCGCTGAACAAGCCGGCCTTGAGCATCACCTCCAGCATCGAGCTCAGCGCCGCAACCTTGAGGTCCGCCTGATAATCACGAACGCGTTGTGCATCGAAGGTGCCGACCTGGCTGTCGGCAAAACGATTGATCGTCGTGAGCAACGACGCGTCCGGCAGTGGTTCTGGCGCTGTCCGCGCAGCGGTGACGAAGGCCATCAGGCTGCGCTCGCCGGATGCTTCACCGCTGACCAGGCTGATGGCGCTGTCCACGCCGGGCGTGGCGAGCAAGGCCGCGTCGATCTCGCCCAGTTCAACGCGGTGCCCGCGAATCTTCACTTGGCCGTCTTCACGACCGAGGAACTCCAGTTCGCCACCCGGCAGGTAGCGTCCACGGTCGCCCGTGCGATACAGGCGCTGGCCGTCAACGGGATGGGCGAAGAACCGCGCCTCGCTCAGCGCCTGATCGCCGAGGTAACCCTGGGCCAGGCCGACACCGGTGATATACAGGTCACCGGGCACCCAGGTCGGGGCGTCGCGCCATTGGCTGTCGAGCACGCGAAAGCCCTGGTTGGCCAAGGGCAGGCCATAAGGAATGCTGCGCCACGCCGGGTCAATCGCGCCGATCGGGTGCAGGTTGGACCAGATCGACGCTTCGGTCGCGCCACCGAGGCCGACCAGGGCCAGGTCGGGCAGCAGCTGTTGGAGTTGCGGCGGCAGGTTCAGCGGGATCCAGTCACCGGACAACAACGCCAGGCGCAGGCTGTCCAGCGGCCGCGGTTCGGCATGCAAGTAATGAGCGAGCATGTGTAATTGCGCAGGCACCGAGTTCCATAACGTTACCTGGTGGCGCTGTATCAGCTCGGCCCAGTGCGACGGATCGGCGCCACGGGCCGGGTCGGGCAGCACCAGTGCGCCACCGACGGCGAGGGGGCCGAAGAGATCGTACACCGACAGGTCGAAACTCAACTGTGCCAACCCCAGCACGCGATCACTGGCGCTGAGCTGAAAGCGCCGATTGATGTCCTGCACGGTATTGAGAGCGGCGCGATGGCTGATCATCACGCCTTTGGGATCGCCCGTGGAGCCGGAAGTGAAGATCACGTAGGCGAGGTCATCGGGGCTGCCGTCGGCCGCTTTGAAGTCGGCTGGAGCCGGCGCCAGTTGATCCACTACATGCCAGTGCAGACCATCGGGCAGCGGCGTGTTGGGCAGCGGGTGAGACTGGCCGAGCACGTGGCGCACCTGGGCGCTGCGCAGCACGCGGTCGCGGCGGGCGGGCGGGGCGTTGCTGTCGAGCGGCAGGTAGGCGGCTCCGGCAAGCAATACACCGTAGGCCGCCACGACCTGGTCGAGGCCTTTGGGCATGAGGATTGCCACTGGTTCCTCGGCGGCGCAACCGGCCTGGCGCAAGGTGGCGGCGACGGCCAGGGCGCGTTCGACGAGTGCGGCGTAGGTCAGGCTGCCGTTGGCGTCGATCACCGCCAGAGCCTGCGGATGTGCAGCGGCCATGGCCAGCAGGCCGTCGTGCAAACGACCGGTAGGCAGCGGCGCGGCGGTGGCATTCGCCGTCAGGCGCTCGCGCTGTTGCCAGGCCGGCAGGGGCACGTGCATCGGTTGCTCCCAGGCGATCGGGTCCAGGGCCAATCGCTGCAGGTGGGCCAGGAATGCCTGCTGCATGTCATCGATCAACCCATCGGGGAACACGCCTTGGCGCACGTCCCAATGGATGTGCAAACCGTGATGGTCATCCATCACTTGGCAGTCGAGGGTGACCTGCGGGGTCTGGGTAATGCCGTGGCCCACCCGACGCTGGCTGGCCGCCAGTGGTTCGATCGCCAGGCCGATGGCGCTGGTGAACACCACCGGCATGACCGCGGCTTCACGGCCACGACGGCGGCCGATTTCGCGCATCACTTCAATACCGGAAAACAATCGGTGCTCCAGGTCCGCAAACAGCTGGCTGCCCAATTGGCGGGCCTGCTGGCTGAAATCCTGGTCTTGGGGATCGTTGACCTGCAGCAGGCTCACGGAGGTGAAGTCGCCCACCAGCCGATCCACCTGCGGATGCAGCGGCAAGCGGTTGAGCAGCGTCAGGTTGAGGCTGAAGGTGGGGCGCTGGCTCCAGCGTTGCAGGGTGCCTACATAGGTGGCGAGCACCGCAATGGAGGGCGTCAGGCCGCGTTCGCTGGCGACTTTTTTCAGGGCGTTCCAGTGTGGCTGGTCGAGCTGCGCGGAGTGCCGTTGGAAGCGCGGCATGGCCGTGTCGTCGCCACTCAGGGGCGCGGGCAGTTGCGGTGCAGCGGGCAAGTCGTCGACGCGCGCCAGCCAATATTCGCGGTCGCGTTGATGGCGGCTGCCTTCGAGCAGGCCACGCTCGGCCAGCAGGTAGTCGCGGAAGGTGATGTCCAGGGGTGGCAGGGCGGCTTGGGGATCGTCCAGCAATTGCTCCAACTCATTGAACAGCAACTGGGCGCTGGCCCAGTCGGCAATCAACGAGTCCATGGAAAAATGCAGGGTGTCGCCACTCTCGCTGCGGCTCATGCGCAACTCGAACAGCGGCCATTGATCAGTGGGGTAGAGCTTCTGCTCCATGGCTTGGCGGATCTGTTGCACGGCGTGCTGACGCTGTTCGCCCGTGGCGTCGCGCAGATCTGTGACGGCCACGCAATACGGGCCGACTTCGGCGAGGACACGTTGCGAGCCTTCACTGGCAATCACCGCGCGCAACATGTCGTGGCGCTCGATCAGACGGTTCCACGCGTTTTCCACCTGTTGCGGGTCGAGCGCCGGCCAGCTCAGTTCCAGGTAACCGTGGCAGGCCACGTTGCCGTAGCCAAATGAAGATTGACGGCCCAAAAGGTAGGCGTTCTGCACGTCGGTGAGCGGGAAGGGGGAGTGGTGGTTTGCCGGGTCAGCCTGGACCAACGGCCGTTCCTGTACTTCGAGCAGGTGCAGGATCTGTTCTTTGTGCTCGCGCAGTTGTGCCATTCGCTCGGCATTGAGCAGGCCTTGCGGGGCGCGGAATTTCAGTTGTCCGTCCTGGGGCCAGAGTTCGACGCCCAGGGACTTGAGTTCACTTAACAGTTTGGCGGCGGGCATGGATACAGCTCCTGGAGAAAGGGGAGGTTGTGCGGGCATCAGATGACACCCTCTTCAACGGTGTCCGAAGACGGCTGGCGCTCAAGGATTTGCGCCACCTCGGTCAAGGTGGCGGCGCCGAACAACTGGCCCATGGGCAGTTCAACGCCCAGGCGGGTGCGCAGCATTTCGAGAAAGCGCGTGGCCAGGAGGCTGTCACCACCGAGGCGGAAAAAGTTGTCGTGGCGCGACACGCTCGGCACGTTGAGCAATTGCTGCCAGAGTTCGGCGATCACCCGTTCGTCCGGGCGCAGCGGTTGCTCGTCCACCACCGTACGCGTTTGGGTGGCGTCGGCCAGGGCGGCCTGCAGCGCGCGGCGATCGACCTTGCCGTTGCTGCTCAGAGGCAAGTGTTCAAGCACCAGGATCTGCTCCGGGCGCATGTACCCCGGCAGGCATTGCTCCAGGTGTCGCGCCAGGGCCTGCGCCTCGGTGCTGGCGGTGACGGCGGCCATCAGCTGGTTATTGGCGACCAGTGCCACCGCTGTGTTTACGCAGGGGTGGCGGGCTAGGGCGGCTTCGATTTCGCCCAGCTCGATGCGATGGCCGCCAATCTTCACCTGGCTGTCAGCGCGGCCCAGAAACTCCAACAAACCGTCGGGGTGGTAGCGGCCCAGGTCGCCGGTGCGGTACCAGCCATCGACAAAGCGCTCGGCATTCAACTGTGGCGCGTGACGATAGCCGCGAGCGACACCGGCGCCACCAATCCACAGCTCGCCGGTGACCCAGTCCGGGCAGTCCCGCCCCAGGGTATCGACCACCCGGTAAGCCTGGTTCGCCAGCGGCACGCCGTAGGGGATCGAGCGCCAACCCGGCAAGGGTTGTTGCACTTGGAAATGGTTCGACCAGATCGCCGCTTCGGTGGCGCCGCCCAGGGCGATAAAGCGGCAGTCAGGGGCCTGTTGCCGCAAGCGTTGCGGCAGGTCGAGGCCAATCCAGTCCCCCGACAGCAGCGCCACTTTCAGACCCAGTGGCTGGCGGTCGTGGGCGTTGGCTTCGAGCAGCATGTCCAGCAGGGCCGGCACGCTGTTCCACAGGGTCACGCCATGGTGTTGCAACGCCTTGAGCCAGGCCCGCGCATCACGGCGTTGATCCTCTTCGATCAGCACCAGCGCACCGCCCACCGACAGCAGGCCGAACAAGTCGTATACCGAAAGATCGAAGTCCAACGCTGACAGCGCCAGGGTACAGTCGCTGGCGTCGATGCCATAACAGCGGTTGATCTCGGCCACGGTGTTCATCGCCGCGCGGTGGGTGATCTCCACGCCCTTGGGCTGGCCAGTGGAACCGGAGGTGTAGATCACGTAGGCCAGTTCTGCGGCCGGGACGGCGAGCGGCGCCGACAGCGGTTCAGCTTCCAGCGCGCGGCGCGGATCGAGGTGTCTGACTCTCGACAGCTGCGGGTCGTGCCCGGCAATCATCAGGCTTACGCCGGCCTGTCGCAGGATGCGTTGGCAGCGCTGCAGCGGTTGGTCGACACCCACCGGCAGGTATGCGGCACCTGCGGCCAGAATGCCCAGCACGCTGGCGATCTGTTGCGGCCCCTTGGCCAGGGACACGGCCACCAGCTCGCCCGGCCCGACGCCTGCGTCCACCAGGCTGCGAGCAATGCGCAGCGCCCGGTCGGCGAGTTCGCCATAGCTCAGGGTGCCGTGCTCGCCCCACAACAGGGCCGGGCGTTGTGGTGCTTGGCGTGCGTGTTCGAAGAACCCTTGGTGTAAGGTCGGGTCACCCGGCACGCTTGGGCCCGGGGCATTGAGCCGGGCGCGCAGTTGCGCCTGGGCTTGCGGCAGCAGGTCCGGCGGCGGGTTGTCCCAGGCGTGCTCGGCCAGCCAATTCAAGCTGTACAGGTAGGCGTCGAACATCGCTTCGACCAGACCTTCGGGGAACAGGCCGACCACGTAGTCCCAATTCAAGGCTACGCCGCCGTTGGCTTCGACCACCTGATGGTCGAGCCAGACCTGTGGCGTTTGAGTCAGGCCAAAGACTTGCCGGGCAAACGGCCCATCCACCGGCGCGGCCGTGCCATCCGGGACCCCGAGGGCACTGGTGAACACCACGGGCATGCTTACCTGGCGCTCGCCATTGCCCCGGGCCAATTGCCGCAGCAAGCTGACCGAGCCGAGGCAACGATGTTCCAGTGCCTCGCCCAGGATTCGCTGGGTACGCCGGGCGCGGTCGACCCAGCGCTCACCGGGCACCGGTACATAGCCAAGCAGCGTCAGGGAGGTGAAATCGCCCATGACCTGATCGATCTGGGGGTGCAGCGCGCGACGATCGAACAACGTGAGGTTGAGGCTGAGGTCCGGGCGCGCACTCCAGCGGCCGAGGGTTTCGGCAAATGCGCAGAGCAGTACCGCCGACGCGGTGAGGCCGTGTTGTTGGGCCTTGGCCAGGATCGCTGTCCAGGCTTGGGCGTCGATCTGCCCTTGCAGACGGTCAAAGCGCGGTTGGCCAAGGCTGGCGGGGTCAACCGCCAACGGCAATTGCGGATGCGCGGGCAGCTCGGGCAGGCGCTCCTGCCAGAACTGTTGCGCGGCTTGCAGCTCGGCCGCGTCCACGGCGGATTGCAGTTGATAATCGCGGAACGACAGTTCCAGGGGAGTCAACGTCAATCCGGGGTCCCGATACAAGGCATCCAGTTCTGCGTAGAAGCGCAGGATGCTCAGGGCATCGAGAATCAGATTGTCCAGGCTGATGGCCAACCGGGTGTGCCGATCATGAGTCACTGCCTGCAGATCGAACAGCGGCCACTGGCCTGGATCGAACACGCGATGGGCACAGTGTTCGCGCAAATCTGCGAGGCTGGCGTAGCCCTGGCCGATCTTGAAGGATGGCAGCTGTTGCAAGGGTAGGATGCGGGCCTGGCCGCATTGATCGAACACGGCGCGGAGCATTTCGTGGCGCTCGATCAAGCGCTCAAGGGCGTTTTGCAGGCGCGGCAGGTCAAGGTCCTCAACGTCGTATTCGCGATAGAAGTGACAGCTCACGCCGCCCAGTACCAGGCTCGGATCGCGGCCCAGCCAATAAGCTTGCTGGACCTCGGTCATGGGGAAAGGCGCGTGGCGTTGCGGCAGGTCGGGCACAATCGTGCGCTGCGGTTCGGCCTGGGTCAGTCGATGCAAATCAGCACAAAAATGCGCGAGCAACGGTTTGACAAAGACCTGGGCGATACGCGCGCCACCCAGCCCCTGTTCGGCGAGCAGGCGCACCAGGCGGGTGGCGCTCAGGGAGTCACCGCCCAGGGCGAAGAAATTGTCTTCACGGCAGACTTCGTCACAGCCCAGCAACTGCTGCCAGACACGCGCCACCTGCGTTTCGATGTCGCCGCAGGGAGGCGACAGGTTGGCCGGTACGCGAGTGTTGTTCACGGCCAGCCAGGCACTCAGCGCGTTGCGATCCACCTTGCCGTTGCCGGTCAAGGGCAATCGCGCGCACCCCAGGATCGTGCCGGGAATCATGTAGGCCGGCAGGTGCTCGGCGAGATGCCGGGCAAAGCCCGGCGAGTCAAACCGGGTGGGCTCTTCGGGGCCATTTGTCAGGCGCACCACCGCCGCCAGTTGCTGGCCAGCCAGCAGAGCCACCGCCTGATCGATGCCTGGCCAGGCAAGCAATGCGCTTTCGACTTCCCCGGCTTCGATGCGCAAGCCGTGCAGTTTGAGTTGGAAATCGCGGCGCCCGAGGAATTCGACATTGCCGTCGGGGTGATAGCGCGCATTGTCGCCGGTGCGATACCAGCGCAGGCCTTGGTAGTCTACAAAGCGTTCAGCGGTGCGCACCCGGTCGCCGCGATAACCCTCGGCCACACCGGTGCCGCCGATCCACAGTTCACCGGCGACCCAGTCCGGGCAGTCGTGGCCGTGCGGGTCGACGATGCGCAGGTGGACGTTATCCAGTGGCGTGCCATAGGGCAGGCAGTGCCAAGGCAATGCTTGGCCAGGCAGCACTTCGAACAGGGTCGAGTGGATGGCGGTTTCGGTGGCACCGCCCAGAGCCATGAAGCGGCAGCCGGGTGCTTGGGTCCACAGCCGGGGCGCCAGATTCGGAGCGACTTTGTCGCCGCCCAGCAACACCGCACGTAGCGGCAGGCTGGCGTCGGCAGGGGCGCAACCGAGCAGCATGTCGAGCAATGCCGGCACACAGTTGAGCACGCTGGCGCGATGCTGCAGGGCCAGTTCACGCCAGCGTCCGGCATCGCGCTGGGCCTCGGGCTCGATACCGATCACCGCGGCCCCCGTCGACAGCGCGGCAAACAGGTCGAACACCGACAGGTCGAACTCCAGCGCCGACAGCGCGAGGATTCGGTCGTCACTGTTCAGGAGCAAGCGCCGTTGCAGGTCTTGCAGGGTGTTGGCGGCCGCCTGATGGCTGATTTCCACGCCCTTGGGCTCACCTGTGGAGCCCGAGGTATA
Organism: Pseudomonas sp. B21-054; assembly: GCF_026016345.1. NCBI lineage: Bacteria > Pseudomonadati > Pseudomonadota > Gammaproteobacteria > Pseudomonadales > Pseudomonadaceae > Pseudomonas > Pseudomonas sp. B21-054. Next base: position 4,313,850 of record NZ_CP087204.1, on the reverse strand, counting down.
GAGGATATAGGCCAGGTCGCTGATTGCCCCGGGCCGCGGAGCGTCCAGCGCGGTGCCGGTGGCGGGCAGTTCCGTGAGCAATAAGCGTGCACCCGATGACTCACGGATTTTCTGGCAACGCGCCGTGGGTTGATCGACGCTGATGGGCAGGTACGTGGCGCTGCACGCCAGGATGCCCAGCACCGCAATCACCTGCTCGGGCCCCTTGGGCAGTTGCAACGCCACCACATCGCCGCGCCGCACGCCTTGGTCTTCCAGGTAGGCCGCCACGCTCAGGGCGCGCTCGGCCAGCTCGCCGTAGTGGATGACGGGCTGATTGCCGTGCAACAACGCGGGCAGGTCTGGCGTCAGGCGCGCCTGGGCAAAAAAGGCTTCGTGCAGGCGCTGCTCCGGCAGGGGCGCGGCCTGGCCTTGAACGCTGTTGCGGACCTCAAGTTGGCTGGCGGGGATCAGCGCCGGCGGTGGCAGATCCCAGGCCGAAAATTCAAAACACAGGCGCTGCAACAGGCCGATATAGGCCTCGAACAAGCCGTCCAGCATCCCGTCGGCGAACAGCCCCTCACGGGCATCGAGATTGACCAGGATACCGCCATCCAGTTCGGTAACCTGAGCGTCGAGCCACACCTGCGGGCCCTGGGAAATGATCCAGGCCGGTTCGCCGAAACACGCCTGCACGCCCTCGGCGAACAATTCCCCTAGCCCCAGGGCGCTGGTATACACCACCGGTGCCAGCACTTGCTCACCGCGTTGCCGCGACAGCTCGCGCAACACCTCCAAACCGGAAAACGCGCTGTGCGCCGCATCGCCATGGAAGCGTCGTTGCAGGGCCGTGGCGCGAGCGGCAAAAGTGCCGGCGACGTGACCTTCCCAAGCCAGCAGGATCGATGAGGTGAAATCGCCAACCAGGCGGTCGACATCGGCATGCAACGGGGTGCGGTTGAACAGCGGCAGGTTGAGTAGCAGCTCGGGCGTCTCGCACCAGGCACCAAGGGCTTCACAGAACACCGCCGCCAGGGCCATCGCCGGCGTGAGCCCATGTTCGCGGGCGTGGCGCTCGAAGGTCTGGCGCTGGGACGGCGGCAGCCAATGGTGACGGCGCCGCACCTGGCGATCGTCGCCCTGGGTCTTGACGGGCAGGCGCGGGGCACCGGGCAACCGGTCCAGGCGCTGCAACCAGTAGTCACGGGCGTGTTGATGACGAGCAAGCTGCTCAGGGTTGGCCTGTTCATCGCGCAGGTCGGCCAGGTAACGGGCGAAGCTGTAGTCCAGCGCGGCCAGGGGCTGTTGGTGATACAGCTGCACCAGGTCGCCGAGCAAGATGCGCAGGCTCAAGGCATCGGCTGCGAGCATGTCGAGGTTCAAGTGCAGGCGAGTCCCGTCGGGCAGCAGCGACAACTGGATATCCAGTACCTGACCTTGTTCAACGGCCAATTGGCGGTGGGATAACTCCGTGCGCAACGCCTCCAGTCGTTGTTGCTGTTGATCGGCGCTGGCCTGGCGCAAGTCGTGCACTTTCAATCCTGGCCAAGGGCTCTGTGCAAGGATCCGCTGGCGGCCGTCGTCGAGAAACTGCGCGCGCAACATCGGATGCCGCGCCAGTAACGCCCGGACGGCGGCCTCCAAGCGGACCGGGTCAACGTCGCGGCCGTCGAATTCGTTGTAGAAGTGCGCCGCCACACCGCCCAATTGCTGGCCGGGCGCACGCCCGATCCAGTAGGCGTGTTGCATCGGCGCCAGTTCGAAAGGCAGCCCTTCGTCCGTCTGCACGGTGGGCGCGGCAGGGACGGTGGGCTTCACATCGAGCAGTGCCAGCCAGGCGGATAGGCGCGGGTCGGCGATCAGCTCGGCGAAGCGCGCGGCCAGCCCCTGGCGGCGCCATTGGCCGGCGAGGCGAATCAGGGTGACGGAGTCCAGCCCCCATTCGATCAGGTTCGCCTCCAGGGGTATCTGCTCGGCGGGCAGATCGAGGGCTTGGGAAAGGGACTGGCGCAGCAGTGTTGCGGTTGAGGTGCTGGGAGTGGCCATGGCTCAACGTCTTCTCATTACTAGGGCCCGGACCGGGGTTGGCCCAGGCGCTGGGGGCAGGCAGATGCTTGGAGGAAGATGCTAGTCATTCTCATTTTGCCAACTACCCGGATCGAATCGTTTTTGCCCCGCATCCGCGTCTCGCTCATCGGTTGCAGTGGCGTGACGGCTGCGTGCAAGGCCGGTCGGTCGCAGGATGCGGTTGGAAAATGACTTGAATCGGGTAGAGCCCGGCCCATGGCCTTGATTACCGTCGCTCGCCGCCCTCTTGCAGGGCCTGTGTCCCTCTGATCTGGTCTGGAGTTGTGGATGTCTGTCGATTCGGGTTTACAAGTGCGCGGCCTGCGCAAGCGCTACAGCAACGGCGTCGAAGCGCTGCGCGGCGTGGACCTGAGCGTCGGGCCTGGCATGTATGGTCTGCTGGGGCCGAACGGCGCGGGCAAAAGCAGTCTGATGCGGACCCTGGCGACTTTGCAGCAACCAGACGCCGGCAGCATTCACCTGGATGGAGTGGATGTGCTGGCCGATGCCGACTATTTGCGCCGCCGCCTGGGCTATCTGCCGCAGCAATTGGGCGCGTATCCGGGCGTAAGTGCACGGGATCTGCTTGATCGTTTTGCCTGGCTCAAGGGGCGAACCGACAGCCGTCAACGTCGTGAGGAAATCGAGGGTCTGCTGGACAAGGTCAACCTCCGGCAGGCAGCCCATCGGGCGCTTGCCACTTATTCGGGCGGCATGCTGCGTCGGTTCGGCATCGCCATGGCGCTGGTGGGCTCGCCACGCCTGTTGATCGTCGACGAACCCACGGCAGGCCTCGATCCGGTGGAGCGCAACCGTTTTCATCGAGTGCTCGCCGATGTCGCCGCCGAATCGATCGTGTTGCTTTCGACGCACATCGTCGAGGACGTCGAGAACCTCTGCAGCCGGCTGGCGGTGCTGGCCGGTGGACAGATTATTGTCGAAGGGAGCCCGGCGCAGTTGTTGGGCGCCGAGCGGGGCCGATTGTGGGAAGGGTCCTTCGACCGTGGCGAGGCGCTGCCCGACGCCTTGCATGTGGCCGCCAGTCCGCAGGGCAGCCGCGTCATTGTGCACGGCACATGTCCTGCCGACCCTCGCTTCGTGCCCCACGCGCCGCGCCTGGAAGACATCTATTACCTGGCCCTGGCCCAGGCGGGTGAGGCGATCGACGCATGAATACCTTTGCTCTGCTGATGCGTGAGGCCTGGGTTGAAGTGCGCGCCGGGCTGCGCAGCGGCATCCCGTTGCTGGTGTTCCTCGGCCTGACCGGCTATTTGCTGATGTCCCTGGCCAACGCCGACTACGTGCAGAAAATGGGCGCCAGCGATATCGCCCGCAATGCCCCGAGCCTGATCTACCTGATGTCGTGCGGCTGTATGTTCTTCCTGTTTTTTGCCTGGGCATGGGTCTTTGCCCAGCCGGCCCTGCGGGACCGCAAGGCGCAATTGGAAGAAGTGTTGCTGGCTTTGCCACTGTCGCTGCCGGCGCTGTTGTGGGGACGTTTCATCGGTGCAGCGCTGGTGGGTGGTTTACTCGCCAGCTCATTGATCGTCGGGTTTCTGCTCAGCCCGGTGCTGGGGTGGCTCGGCTGGGTGCCAGCGGCGAGCATCGGCGCGCCAAACTGGTCGGCGCTGGGGTTTGCCTGGGTCGCGTTGCTGTTGCCGGTGAGCACCGGGATCGGTGCGTTGTATTACCTGCTGGCCTTGCGCAGCCGCGGCCTCGCCGCGCCGTTTGCCTTGGCAACGGTGCTGATGCTGCTGTGGATGTTCGCGGTAGTGGTGCTCAAGGGCGGACATATCAACCCGCTGCTGGCCGCCAGCCTTGATCCGTCACTGTTTACCTTTGCCCAGGCCCAGGTGGAAACCTGGTCCGCCGCGCAAAAATCCCGATCGCTGTTGGCATTGACGCCGGGGTTCTGGCTGAACCGGGCGCTGTGGTGTGGGTTGCCCTTGCTGCTGCTCGCCGTCGTCCTGGCCCGCACCAGCCGCCAAGGCTTGATGGGCCGGCGCAGCGGCGCCATGTTGGCCGAGCCACCGATGCAGTTGGCGAGCCACGTGCGCTTGCCGGGTCCGTTATCCAGCAGCCAGTGGTCGCGGGCCTTGTGGCGCGAGGTTCGCTGGCAGGTGCGGCAGTTGTTTGCCCGGCGCCTCTGGTGGGCAGCCCTTGGGTTGCTGCTGGCCATGGGCATTCTTAGCGGGTTTGTCCATATCGTCTGGCATGCACGAGGGCCGATGGTGCCGCGGCCGGATCTGATCTTGCCGCTGTTATCGAGCGCGTCTTTCCTGGTGATCGCCTTTATTGTCGCGGCGCTGGTGGGGCTGGTGTGCCGGCGCGATGACGTCGAAGGCCTAGGCGCGATGCTGCAAGCGACCCCGGCGCCGGCATGGCTGCGCTTGTTGGGACGGGTGGCCTGCGTGCTGACGGCGACATCGGCCTTGGCACTGGTGCCGGGCATTGCCAGCCTGGTGATCAGCGCGATTGCCGCCCCCGGTAACCTGGCCCCAGGCTTTGTGCTGATCTATCAGGTACTGGTATTCGCGCCACCGTTGCTGGAACTGGCGATGCTCACGGTGCTGGTGCATGCCTTGATCCGTCGCTCCGGCCTGGCGTACGCGACGTCGATGCTGCTGACATTTTTCCTGGTGCTCAACCATGAGTTGGGGCTGGTCAGTTATCCCGCCTATGCCATGGCGATTCCGGCTCACGTGGCGTTGTCGCAACTCACGGGCTGGGCGCCCTGGTTGCCTTATCTCGCGACCTTGACGAGCTGGAAACTGGCCTGCTGCCTGGTACTGGTCGCGTTGGCGGCGCTGGTCTTGCCCCGGGGGCCGGAACGGCGACGTCTCATCGATGTACGCCGCAGCCTGTGGAGGCTGCCCGGTGCTTTGCTGATATTGGGAGCCGTCGGTCTGCTGGGCAGCGGCGTGTTGTTGCATCGGCATCTGGTAGAGCAGGGCGAGTACCGGTCGGTGGCCGAGGAACGGGCCGAGCACGCCGAATGGGAACAGCGATGGTTGGCTGGGGCGGGCGCTTGGCAAGTAGCGCAAGGACGTTTGCGCTTGCGTATCGACAGCGTTGCGCGACGTGTCGAAGGCGAGTGGACACTGGGGGTTGTAACCGCTGCCAATCAGCGCCTGGACGCCGAACTGCCGCCCGGTTTGCACATCACGACGGTGAGCGTCATGGGGCGCCCGGTGATTTTCGAGCAGGCGGCCGGGCACCTGCGTGTGCCTCTGAATGAATGCGCGGCGAGCGGCTGCAGCATGCAACTGAACTGGACGCTGGAAGCCGCCGGCTGGCCGTCCGAAGGTGACGCATTCTGGCTGGGACCGCGAGGGGTGTGGCTGCAGGCGCGCCGCGTGATGCCGCGCCTGGGCCTGGACCGCGAGCGCTTGCTGCGTGCGCCGGCGCAGCGTGCCGAAGCCGGTTTATCGGCTGAGGCGCCGAGTCTGCCAGCAGGGTCGACAGTTGCCGTAGACGCGGTGGCGCCGGCGGGGGCGTGGCAGTGGCTGATCGAGGTTGATGGCCAGGCTTTAATCGGACAAAGCGACGGGCCACTGGACTTCGCCTACCACATGGCCGCGACGCAAGACCTCGACGGCGTGAAGGTACTCGCCGATGCCGGCCGCCAGCAAACCGCCCGTGAAGTCCGCGAGGATCTGGAGCTCATGTCCGCTTGTGTGGCTCGGCGCCTGGGCCATCGCCCGACCGTCGAACACCTGAGCCAGTGGCCGCCCGGCATGGGTTCCAGCCAGTTGAGCCAGACCCATCTTTTGCTCGGCCAGGCGCCGGATTGGGACGTGGCGCCGGTGGGCGTCGGGCGCTGGACGCGCCGCGCGCATATCGCCGAACTGCTCGCGCGCCGAATGCTGATCGACGCCAGCGACCTGCGACAAGCCCCGGGCTATCTCTGGTTGAGCCAGGGCGTGGCAGGCGCGATCGGCCTGTTGTGTGTCGGCGATGTCGACGGCGCTGATGCCCGCTCGGCCCTGGTGAAGTTGATGGGCGAAGACTTGACCCGTGCCTTGGGCAATGACGGCGAGCCCATCGGCACCTTGGCTGACGCCCGAGAGCAGGGCTGGGTTGCGTCTTATGCGCCCCTGGTCAGCCTGGATTGGGTGGCCGGACAAAGCGCCGGACAACTGATGGCGATGAGCACAAATATCCGAAACGGCCAGGGATGGCCCGCCGCAATGCAGGGCCTGCTGGGCGCGCCCTCCGATCAGGCAATCACCACGGCGCTCAAGCGCTGGGGGCCTGCGCAATGAATTCGAACCATCCCTGTTTTCTGGAGCTTCCCATGTCACCTGAGTTGTCTGTCCAACCGCTACGTCGTCCGCTTGGCTGGCGCGAGAATGTGCTGACCCAAACCCTGGCGCTGGCTTTGTCCAGCCAGGTATGCACGGCCTATTCTGCTGGCTATCAACCCTCCACCAGTGCGGAGGTCATCGAGTTGGCCCCGCTGACAGTCAGCGCCCGGTTGAACGAGGAAAGCGCCAAGGATATTCCCTTCGGACTTTCCGTGATCGACGGACAGACCCTCGAAACCCGGCGCTTGCGTAGCCTGGAGGATGCATTGCGGACCACGCCGGGCGTGGATGTGAACTCCTGGGGCGGCGCCAACGATGCCAATGTGCGCATCCGTGGTGTCGGTTCGCTGAACCAGATGAGCATGGACGATGGCTCGGTGGTACTGAATGTCGACGGGGTTCCGATGTCGGTGCGCAACGCGGCGATGGCCACGCTTGATGTGCAGCAAGTGGAGGTGCTCAAGGGCCCCCAGGGCACGCTGTTCGGGCGCAACAGCGAGGCGGGCGCGATCAATGTGACCACCCGCAAGCCGACCCGCGAACTGGAAGGTTATGTGCGCGGCGAAGTTGGCAACCAGGGCCAGTTCATGACCGAAGGTGCCGTCGGCGGGCCGTTGACCGAATCCCTCGCGGGGCGTATTGCCGTGCGCCGTAGCGGCTTCGATAACTGGATCGACGACCAGCAGGACGGCGACCCGTTGACCAAACCCCGCGACCTGGCCCTGCGCGGCAGTCTGCTATGGGACAACGATCAGGGCACAACCGGCCTGCTGACCGCCGAGCGCCAGCGCGCCGATCATTATGCCGGCCTGGAAATGCTGCGCCCGTTCGGCAACCGCCCCAGCCTGGACTACACGCCCGGTACGTTTGATGACAACCAGAAGACCAACGAGCGTTATTCTTTCGAGCTCAATCATGACTTGGCGCAGTCGCGGATCACCTCGATCAGCGCCTACACCAGCACCGATTTCAATGCGGTAAAAGGCTATGACCGCAACATCACCGAGGCTCTCTACGGATCACCGTTCGAATACCTGATCGAAGATACTGCCAAGGAGCGCGTGTGGAGCCAGGATCTGCGCCTGGGCTCGCTGGCGGATGCCGAGGTGTTCTGGGTGACCGGGATGAACCTGTCGCGCTCCGAGCGCAGCTTCGATTCCGACGACTTCACCAGCGGCGCCCGGCAGAGGCGCGATTTCACCACCAACAGTTATGCGCTGTACGGCGAGATGACGTATCCGATCGCCGAAGACTGGAAGCTCACCACAGGCCTGCGCCACACCTGGGACCGCAAGACCTATGGCGCCGACTATTCAAGCGGGAGCAATAGTGTCGCCGACGATCGCCGGTTACGGAATGACTACAACACCGGTCGCGTGGCCTTGAGCTACGCGCTCACGCCGCAGACGAATCTGTATGCGGTGCTGTCGCGAGGCTATAAGTCAGCGGGCTTCAACGATTACGCGACGTCGGTCAGGGACAGCGAACCTTACAAAGCGGCCAAGGTGAACTCCGCCGAAGTCGGTTTCAAGCATGAAAGCGCCGAGGGTGCCCTGAGCCTCGAAGGTGCGTTGTTCATGACACGTGTGCAGGACGACCACCTGCTGGGGTATGACTTCAACACCCTGGCGGTCAGCGCCGTGAATGCCGATACCCGCAGCAAGGGCGCCGAGCTGTCGAGCACCTGGCATGTCACCGATGAGCTGACCCTGGGCAGTGCGGTGAGCTACACCAACGCGGTGGTGACCTCTGATGCACCGGGCGTTTCCGGTGGCGATGTAGCGGCGGGGAATCGTGTGCCGGACGTGCCACTGTGGAGCGGCAACTTCAGCATCGCCTGGCAGAGAAACCTGGGCGAGTTCATGGGCTTGCCTGCCCCGCGGCTGAATACGTTGCTCAACTATCGCGTGCAGAAAGATCGCCCCGCCGACCCACAGAATCACTACGACCTCAAAGGCTACGCCAAGCTGGACCTGCACGTGGGCCTGGAGACTGGCGGTTCGGAAGTCTACCTGTGGGGCGATAACCTGCTCGATGCGCAATATGACTTGTATGGATCGTACTCAACTGATCAGGTGCTGACCGGCATGCCGGGCCGGGGGCGCTCGGCCGGCGTCGGGTACAGTTATTCGTTCTGAGCGCCCCTCATGGAGTCAAGGGCAGGTCAGAACTGATAGGTATAGCCGAGACCCAAGGTGCGCCGCCGAGCCGGTGCACCATAGGCTACAGGGTCACTGTAGAAACCATAGGTGTCGTAGGTCTGGTTCAGCAGGTTGTCGGCGAAGGCATAGACTTCGCCGAAGCGGCTTTCGAGGCCCGCGCGCAGGTCGAGTTTTTCGTAGTTGTCCAGGTTGAAGTGGTTTTGTGGATCGGCTGCGCGTTCGCCCACCAGATGATAGTTGAGGCTGGTGTTCAAGATCGTTTCGCCAAGGCTGGCAAAGCTGCCCAAGGGGTGTCGCCAGTCGATGTTGAGATTGCCGCTCCAGCGTGGAACATCCGGGGTACGGTTGCCGGCGGCGACGTCACCGGCCTGGATGCCGTGTACGGCGCTGGTGATCCTGGCGTCGAGGTAGGTGGCGCTGGCGGTAACGGCCAGGCCATGGTCGAAGCGCCAGGCGCCTTCCAGTTCAGCGCCCCGGGTGCGGGTATCGGCATTGAACGCACTGGTGGCGAAGGTTGCAGCGTTGTAGCCCAACAGGTGGTCGTCGTGCACGCGGGTGTAGAACAGCGCACCGTTCAGGCTGCCACGGCGATCTTCGGTTTCACTTTTGAAGCCCAGCTCGGCGGCTCGGCTGACGGCGGCCTTGTAGGGCTCGCTGTCGCTGACCTGCGCAGCATAATCATTGAACCCGCCGGATTTATAGCCTCGCGCCAATTGCACGTAGACGTTGGTTTGCGGGGTGAGCGCATAGCTCAGGGCTACGCGGCCAGTGCCGTAGTGGTCAGTCAGCTTGCGTGAATCGTCCACGGCGCTGGCGCCAGCGAAGTACTGGCCGTCGTAGGTCTTGCGATCCCATGAGTGGCGATAGCCGGTGGTGAGCTTCAGGCGCTCGGTGAGCGGGAAGGTGACTTCGCCGTAGCCGGCATACGTGGTGGTGGTGAAGTCGCGAAACCTGGCATCGGCGGCGCCATAGGTATCGCGTGGCGTGTCGTAGCTGCGCTCGTTGCGGCTGGCGGCAAGGCCGGCGATCCAGAACGTGTCTGCGTCGGGCAACGAGCTCAAGTGCAGGTCCTGGCTCCAGCTGCGCTCGAAGGATTTGTCCACCGCCCAGTACTCGCTGGGCGTGCCATACAGGGCGTCCATCAGTTTGCTGTCGTAGGCGACCAGGCCTTCGAAATCGGCGGTGGAGGTCGCGGTCGTCGACGTCAGGCGACTGTTGGCGAAGTCATGATCGACCTTGACGGCGTAGCGCTCGGTGGTCTTGTAATTGTCATCGAACAGACCGGGCGTCAGATCCAGGCTGGGGTCGCTGCCATAAGGTCGCAGCACCAACGAGTTGGTGGCGCGTTCGGTTTTCTGGCGTTCAGCGCTGAACAGCACATGGGTGTCATCGTTGAGGTCCCAGAGCAGGCTGGCGCGATAAGCCTCGTTGCGTGGCTCGGTGATCGGATCGTGGGTCTGATCGTTGTCGATCCAGCTGTCATAGCCGGCCCGGCGCACTGCCAGGCGGCCGCTGAGGCTGTCGCTGATCGGTCCGCCGATGGCACCTTCGCTGAGGAACTGGCCCGCCTGACCCATCTCGCCGCGTATATAACCTTCCGGTTCACGGGTCGGCTGGCGGGTGGTGATGTTCACCGCGCCCGCTTGGCCAATCGCACCGGACATCGTGCCCTGGGGGCCCTTGAGCACCTCTATGCGATCGATATCCAAGGTGCCGAAACCGAGGCTGCGTGACGCAACTGGAACACCGTCGATGTTGAATGCCACCGAGCTGTCATCCATCGACATCTGGTACAGCGAGCCGACACCACGGATCAGCACGTTGAAGTCATTCGGGCCGCCGGAAGAGTTGACGTTGACCCCGGACGTATTGCGCAAGGCGCTTTCCAGCGTGTCGAGCCGCTGGATACGCAGTTGTTCGCCGCTGATCACGCTCAGGCTGATGGGCAGGTTTCGCGGATCTTCCTGCTCCATGCGCGCGGTCACCGTCGAGACGGGTAATTCAAAGGTCTCGTCAGTGGCGGCGAGTACCGGACTGGCCAATGCCCAAGTTAAAATTATTGTTATAGTATTACATTTGTAGCATGATCCACGGATAGCCGTCGTGTTGCGTCGTGCAGACATTGTAGGTCCTTGAGCGAGGATTCTGATCGGTGCGCGTTACGTTGGCTGCAACGAATTGGCGCAGAAATGGGGAGCGCGCCAGATGCTAATAATTATCAATTGCATAGATCCACCCCAATGTGATCTGATTCGAGCCGTATCCGGTCAACCAGGAGATTCACGATGTCAGTCGTTCAAGGAGGCGCAGGAGAGCCGATGCCGGTCTCGCGAATAATCACGGGAGAATATGGAAGTGATCTCGGGCCTGGGGCGCACTGTCGGGTCACGCGAATGAACCTGCAGGACGGCCTCGACATCGTGCGTTGGCAAAGCAAGTTCGAGCAGCCGATCGAATTACCTTTGCAGGACGATAGCGAATGTATCCATTTCAGTTTTACCAACCTGCTCAAGGGCAAGGCTGCCTGCAGCTTTCGTGATGGTCGTCGGCAGCGTCGCTACGTGATCGACGAGGGCGCCGGCTGCATCAGCTACGGGCGTCGTCGCCACGGTCTTTATCACCAGCACGGGGAAATCGATAACATCACGGTGATGATCCGTCCCGAGGTGTTGGTACAGTGGGAGTTGAAACTCGATCCGCTGCTGAATAAAGCACTGGCTTGCGATCATTGTTTTCTTGAGGGGCACCGCAGCGGCGAAATGAGCGCGACGGCGCATTTGTTGTGCACGGCAATGGACCAGGGGCCTGACTCACCGACTAGCCAACCCCGAAGCGGCCTTTGGCTGTACGGTCAAAGCATCACCCTGGTCAGCCTGTTCCTGGAGGCGCGCCACAATGTCGACTGCACCTGCCGCGTCAGCCACATCGATCGCCAACGCTTGCTTCGTGCGCGTGAACGGCTGCTCGCGGATCTTGGCAAGGCGCCAAGCCTGTCAGAACTCGCTCGCGAGTCCGGGATGAGCCAACCAAAGCTTACACGCGGGTTTCGCCAATTGTTCTTGAACAGCGTCTACGGCGTCTTCCAGCAAGCGCGGATGATCCAGGCCCGGAGTCGATTGTTGAACGGAGAAGAGTCGGTGATGAGAATCGCGTCGGACCTTGGGTATGCCAACGCGAGCCATTTCGCCACGGCGTTTCGCAAACAGTTCGGGATCAACCCTTCGCTTCTCAAACATGGCGGGAGGAGCAAGTTATCGATTTCGGTAAAGTGAGCGCTGATCGTTAGGAAGAATGGTCTCTGCGTGGCGTATTAACGAACCTGGAGTCTGTTTTCTCCACGTCGCACTGCAAGCTTTCCAGAAAAAGCCACGCTAGCGCTGTCGAATGGAAAGGCCTATTTTTTCTTCCTTGAAGCGGAATTCAAACAAGTCCAGAATCTTTTCCTGCTCTAAAAAGAAAATAAACCCCTTAAAATTCAATGGGTAGGACACCAGGCGCGAGTCTCGTTTCCCGCTCTATGATTCAGAAAAAGCCACTCAGATGAGTGGCTTTTTTTTGTGCCTTAGAAGGGTTAGCTGCAAGACCCAATGCAAGCTCGCCACAGTTCTGAGTCCCAGGCGAGAAAGCATGTTGGCAATAGCTTGCGGTGGGATGAGAGTTAGCGGTTTTAAGAGAATAATCCTACGCGCAACTAAGTTACGCGTAGGATCTTCGGACTTTCAGTACGCGGCTACCAGACCATCCTTCCGGGGATCAGTGCCGCCCACATAACCATGAGTGGTGCGCTGGATAATCTGCGCGCCGCCAAAGGCGAATACGCCGTTAGGTTCTTCTACGTCTATGTCGTGGCCTTTGGCACGTAAGGCTTCGACCACCTGTGGGTCGAATGCACGTTCCACTGCGACTTTCAGGCCAGATTCGAGCCTCCAGCGCGGTGCGTCTGCGGCGGCTTGCGGGTTCTGTTTGTAGCGCAGGATGCGCATCATCATCTGCAAGTGACCCTGTGCCTGCATCGGGCCGCCCATCAGGCCGAAGGACATCAACGGCGTGCCGTCGGCGTTCATCACAAAGCCGGGGATGATGGTGTGGAACGGACGTTTGCGCGGTGTAACGTAGTTGACGTGCTGCGGATCCAAGGAGAAGGCCGCGCCACGGTTTTGCAGGCTGATGCCGGTGCCAGGCACCACGACACCTGAGCCGAAGCCCATGTAATTGGACTGGATGAACGAGATCATCATGCCGCTTTCATCGGCCGCCGACAGGTAAACGGTGCCGCCCGGTTTAGGCGAACCATGCCCCGGATTGGCGGCCTTGTCGGTGACGAGACCGGCGCGCTCCATCAGGTAGGTTTTGTCCAGCAGATGCTCGGAAGGCACGCGCATGTGGTCGTTATCCGCCACGTGTTCGTTCAGGTCGGCAAGGGCCAGCTTCATGGCTTCCAACACTGGGTGCACGGTTTCCAGGCTGTCCACTGGATGCTCGCCGACGCCCAATGCTTCGAGCATAGTCAGGCCGGACAGGGTAGCGATGCCCTGGCCGTTAGGTGGCAATTCATGAACCACGGCGCCGGCGTAGGGCACCGACAGGGTGTCGATCCAGTCCACAGTGTGGGTCGCCAGATCGTCGAGGCTCATGACGCTGCCATTGGCGTTGGCATGGGCGATGATGGCTTGGGCCAGTTCGCCGCGATAGAACGCTTCGCCTTTGGTTTGGGCGATCAGCTCCAGGGTGCGGGCGTGATCCTTGAGCCGGATTTTCTCCCCGGCCTGTGGTGCTTGGCCGTCGGGCAGGAAGCACTCGGCAAAACCCGGCTGATCCTTGAGCAGTTCAGCGCCGAGCTTCCACAGCTGGGCTATGATCGGGGTGACTTGGTAGCCATCCCGAGCATAGCCGATGGCCGGTTCAGCCAGGGTGGCGAAAGGCAGTTTTCCGTAACGCTCGGACAGCTCGACCCAGGCCGAAACCGCGCCCGGCACCGTCACCGCTGGCCAGCCGCGCTGGGGCATTTTGCTCTGCCCGGCGAAAAGCTCAGGGGTCCAGGCTTGCGGTGCGCGACCGGAAGCATTCAGGCCCTGCAACTTGCTGCCGTCCCAGACGATAGCGAAAGCGTCGCTGCCGATCCCGCAACCGGTGGGCTCGACCACGGTCAGGACCATGGCGGCTGCGATGGCCGCGTCGACGGCGTTGCCGCCCTTGCGCAGCATGTCCAGCCCGGCCTGGGCGGCCAATGGCTGGGAGCAGGCGACCATGTTACTGCCCATCACTGGCGAGCGTGCCGAAGCGTAGGGTTGGCTGTAATCCAGATCATCAAACATTAGCGTTTCTCTTTGGCAGAAAGGTTAGCCCTTGGGGTCCAGCGCATCACGCAAACCATCCCCCAGCAGGTTGAAACACAGGACCGTGATGTAGATCGCCACGCCAGGCGCAATCGACATCCAGGGTGCCTGCTCCATAAAGTTTTTCGCGGTGTTGAGCATCGATCCCCAGGAAGGCGAGGGCGGTTGCTGGCCCAGGCCGAGGAACGACAGACTGGCTTCAGCCAGGATCGCCGAGGCGATGGTCAAGGTGGCTTGCACAACCAATGGCGACATCACGTTGGGCAGCACGTAGCGCAGGATGATCCAGCGATCCTGCAAGCCAATGGCACGAGCACCTTCCAGGTAATCTTCGTGTTTGATCGTCAGCACCTGACCACGGGTCAGTCGGGCAAAGATCGGCATGGCTGATAGGCCGATAGCGATCATAGCGTTGGTCAGGCTCGGGCCGAGGAAGGCGCCCAGCGCAATCGCCAATACCAGAAACGGGCAGGACAACAGCGCTTCCATGACACGGGATATCACCGCGTCGAGTTTGCCGCCGAAATAACCGCCCAACAGGCCCAAAGGCACGCCGATGGCCATGGCGATGACCACCGAAACACCACCGGCCAGCAACGAACTGCGTGCGCCCCAGAGCAGACGGGAAAACAGATCGCGACCCAGTTCGTCAGTGCCCATCCAGTAGATCAGCGATGGTGCCTTGCGGACCGCGAGAAAGTTGGCTTTCAGCGGGTCATGGGGGGCAATCCAGGGCGCCAGCAAGGCCGCCAGGATAAACAGCAGCAACACCGCCGCGCCGAGTACCGCGCCTTTGTTGGCGAGGAATTTCTTCACGAACGGCGAGCGGCTGCGCGGGGCGATCGCGCTATGAGGGAGGCTGGAAATAGCGGTCATGAAGCAGTCCTCAGACGCGGATTAATCATCCGGTACAGCACATCGGCGAGCAGGTTCAGCAGCAGGAAGCCAATTGCGATGCACAGCACCACGCCTTGCACCACGGCGTAATCACGATTGAACACGGCGTCGACAATCATCTTGCCGAAGCCAGGTATGCTGAAGACTTGCTCGGTCAGCACCGCGCCGCCGAGCAGTTCACCAAACAGCAGGGTTGTCAGGGTCACAATAGGCATCAATGCATTGCGCAGGGCATGCTTGAGGATCACCGTGCGCGGGCGCAGGCCCTTGGCCCGGGCGGTGCGCACGTAGTCGGTGCGCAACACTTCAAGCATGGCGCTGCGGGTATGGCGCATGAGAATCCCCGACAACCCTGCACCGAGCACGAAGGCCGGCAGGATCAAGGTCTTCAGGTTTTGCCCGAAGTCCTCGCCCATGGGCACGAAACCCGAGGCCGGCAGCCATTGCAGTTTCACGGCGAAGACCATGATCAGCAGGATCCCCAGCCAGAAGTGCGGAATCGAAATCCCCGACAGCGCGATGACATTGGCCCCGTAATCCACGACGGTGCCTTTGCGTAGGGCCGAGATTATTCCAGTGGGAATGCCGATCAGCAGTGCGATCAACAAGGCCAGCACTGCCAGCTCCACGGTCACCGGCAACTTGGACGCCAACAGCGTGGTCACCGGTTGTTCGGTGCGCAGCGAAGTGCCGAAGTCGCCGGTCAGCACATTGCCGACCCAGTTCAGGTACTGCACGGGGATCGGGTCGTTGAGTCGATACTTGTCGCGCAGGTATTCCATCACCGCCGGATCGCGCTCTTCACCCGCCATGGCCAGCACCGGGTCACCCGGCAACAGTTTCTGCAGGGTGAAGACGAAGAGCGAAACCAGGATCAGTGTCGGGATCGCACTAAGCAGGCGTCGCAGGATAAACATCAGCATACCGGCCCCTCGTTTTTGCGGCGATCATTCACAGTCATGGCTTGAACGCGACGTTGTTCAGACGAATCAGGCCGTCCGGGTTTGGCACGAAACCCGTCACGTTGTTACGCATGGCCATGATTCGCGGATCGAAATACAGGTACGCGGTCGGCACTTCGTCGGCCAGCAAACGCAGGGCTTCGTTGTACAGGGCCTGGCGCTGGGCAACATCGTTGACAGTGCGGGCCTTGTCCAACAGCTCGTCGAGTTTGGCGTTGCAGTATTTGCCGTCGTTCTGGCCGCCCTTGCAGGTCACGAACTGATGAATGTCGCCATCCGGATCAGGACGGCCCGACCAGGCGCTCATACCGATCTGGAAGTTGCCGCTTTGCTGTTCGCTAAGCATGGTGGCGTATTCAGTGGCAATCAGATTGACCTTGAAACCCGCTTCTTCAGCCATGGCCTGAATGATCTGCCCGACCTGTTGTGCGATAGGGTTGTTGGCGACTTTCAGGTCCACTGCCAGTGGCAGCTTCACGCCTGCTTCGGCCAGCAAGGCCTTGCTCTTTTCCACATCGCGGGTCGGGATCGGCAGATCCTTGTCGTAGTACGGGCTGTTTTTCGGAAACGGCTGGGCGCTCGGCGCATACAGGCCTTCGAACACCACCTGGTTGATCGCATCACGGTCGATGGACAGCTCGAATGCCTTGCGCACGCGCTTGTCTTTGCCCATCGGCGAGTTGGCCTTTTCGCCGTTGTTAATGTTGAACATCAACTGCATGTAGCCAAGCCCTGGCGTGTTATAGATCGCCAGCTTGCTGTCCGCCTTGGCGGTTTTCACGTCGGTGGGGGCAACCCGTTCGATGATGTCCAGGTCGCCGGAACGCAGGTTGGCCAGACGCACCGAGGTGTCCGGAATCGGCAGGAAAATCACCTTGTCGAAGTGATAAGCCGGCTTGTTCCAGTAGTTGTCGAAGCGCTCCAGCACAATGCGATCCTGCTGCACGCGCTGGACGAATTTGTAAGGGCCGGAGCACACCGGTTTGGAGGCGAACTCACCCTGGGCGGCCTTCGGCGCAAGCATCATTCCGGCGCGGTCCGAGAGTTGGGAGACCAGGGTGGCGTCCGCTTGCTTGAGTTTGATGGCAACGGTTTTGGCGTCGATCACTTCAACGCTGTCCACCGAGGCCAGCTCGCTCTTGCGCAGGGAGTCGGGCAGGGTGCGAGCGCGGTCCAGGTTGAACTTCACCGAGGCAGCATCGAACGCCTCGCCGTCGTGGTAAGTCACGCCTTCGCGCAGAGTCATGGTCAGGGTCTTGCCGTCTTCGCTCCAGTTCCAGGCAGTGGCCAGTTGTGGGGCGAAGGTCAGGTCCGGGTTCACATCCACCAGCTTGTCGCACAGTGCGGTATAGACCAGACGGCCCGAATAGGTACGCGAACGATGCGGGTCGAGCCCATCAGGATCGTCCTGAATGCCGATGCGCAGGGTGGATTCGGCAAAGGCGGCGTTGGCGGCCAGCAATAACAAGGTTCCTGTCATGACGCGTGCAATTTTCACGGCTGGCTCTCCACTGCAAGGGATTGATGGTTCTTGAACAGATTCAGGCGCTGGGTGTAGGCAGCGCTGGGTGTCGGCAAAATCAGGGTGCCTGCACCGGCATTAGCAATTTCACGCCAGAAGTGGCACGCCACCTGACGCTCGGCCTCGACGGTTTCCATCACCGGCACCACTTCTTTGCACAGCGCCCGGGCGTGCGGGCAGCGGGTATGGAAGCGGCAACCCGATGGCGGGCGACTCGGGCTCGGCATGTCGCCGCCCAGCAATGGGCGCGGCCGGCGCAGGTCCGGGTGGCTGACCGGCACGGCGGCCATAAGCGCCTGGGTGTAAGGGTGCAGAGGGTTTTCAAACAGGCCGTTGACCGGCGCCAGTTCGACGATTTCCCCCAAGTACATCACGGCTACCCGGTCGCTCATGTGGCGGATCACGGCCAGGCCGTGGGCGACAATCACCAGGGTCAGACCGAATTGATGCTTGAGGTCTTCCAGCAGGTTGACGACTTGCGCCTGCACCGAAACGTCCAGCGCGGACACGGGTTCGTCACCCAGAATCAAACGCGGGTCAGACGCCAGGGCCCTCGCAATGCCGATGCGCTGACGCTGGCCACCGGAGAACTCGTGAGGGTGGCGGCCGCCGTGCTCGGGCGCCAGGCCCACGGTGCGCAGCAACTCGGCGACTTTGGCCTGGCGGTCGCTGCGGCTGGCATCGCTGTGCAGCCAGATAGGCTCACCGACGATGGATTCCACAGTCATGCGCGGATTGAGCGAGGCAAACGGATCCTGAAAGATGATCTGCAAATCACGCCGCACCTGGCGCAGCTTTTCCGGGGTCAGATTGGCCAGGTTACGGCCTTCATAAATGACGTCGCCCGCCGTAGGTTTGAGCAGGTTGAGCAGCAGGCGGCCGAGGGTTGATTTGCCCGAGCCGGACTCGCCCACCAGCGCCAGGGTCTCCCCTTTGCGCACCGACAGATTGACCTGATTGACCGCTTGCACCGGTGGCTTCTTGCGCTGGAACAAGCCGCTTTCCACCCCGAAGTGTTTGCTCAGGTCGATGCTTTCGAGAATGATCTCAGGGCTTGCACGCTCAACTTTTTGGCGTTCAGAAAGGCTCACGCGCTGACTCCCGTATGCTGTTCCAGTGGCGCACGAATGCACGCGGCGAAATGTCCGGGGGAAAGCTCAAGCAGCGGCGGGCGCGCCTCGCGACATGCCTGAATCACAAAAGGGCAGCGCCCGGCGAATCGGCAACCGGTGGGCATTTGCGCAGGCGTCGGGACGCGACCATTGATGGTTGCCAGACGACCTTCACGCGGGCCAATCGATGGCATCGAACCCATCAGGCCGATGGTGTACGGGTGCTGCGGGTCATCGAACAGGGTTTTTACCGGGCCGCTTTCCACCACTCGCCCGGCGTACATCACCATCACGTCGTCAGCGACTTCGGCGACCACGCCCAGATCATGGGTGATCAGGATCATGGCCGTGCCGGTTTCAGCCTGCAGATTGCCGATCAGCGACAGGATCTGCGCCTGAATGGTTACGTCCAGCGCGGTGGTGGGTTCGTCGGCAATGATCAGCGCCGGATCGTTGGCCAGGGCCATGGCAATCATTGCCCGCTGCCGCATGCCGCCGGACAGTTCATGGGGATAGGCGTCCAGGCGTTGCGCGGCGTCAGGCACGCGGACCTTTTCGAGCATTTGCAGGGCGCGCTGACGGGCGTCCTTGGCCGACAGACCCTGATGGCGGATCACGCTTTCGGCGATCTGCTCGCCAATGGTGAAGACCGGGTTCAAGGAGGTCATGGGCTCTTGGAAAATCATCGCCATGCGGTTGCCGCGCACATCCAGCAAGCGCTCGTCGGGCATGCCCAGCAAGGCTTCATCGAGCAGGGCGGACGTAAGGGCGGCGATCTTGGCGGTGTCGGGCAGCAAGCCCATCAGCGCCATGGACGTAACGCTTTTACCACAACCGGACTCTCCGACGATGGCCAGGGTCTTGCCGCGCTGGACCGAGAACGAGACGCCGTCCACGACATTGGCGGGTGCGCCTGCAAAGCACACGGTCAAGTTGCTGACACTCAATACCGTGTCGGTGGCCTGAGTTGTGGTGCTCATAAACTTGCCTCCAGATCTTGATTGATGACGTTGTCCAGCGCCTGTTGCAGCGCGCGCAAATGGCCACGCATGGCCGTGGCGGCCTTGATCGGATCACGGTTTTCGATAGCGTCGACAATGTCGTTGTGGTCGTGGCTATAGGTGTCGAGGCGGTCGGCGTTGCGAGCCCGCTGACGCAGGTCACGCCAGACCGGGTCGAGCCGGATCGCATCGAGCATTTCAAAGATATCCAGCATCAGGCGGTTACCTGCGGCCTCGGCGATCCCGCGATGCAGGGCGCTGTCCCACAGCTCAATGCCCTCGGCATCGGCAGGCTCGGCGGCCTGTTGGTGTCTGGTGCGTTCGGCGAGGCGGCGCAAAATTGCTATCTGGTCGCCGTTGGCTCGAACCGCCGCCAGGGACGCCAGTGCCGGCTCCAGATGCAGGCGCGCTTCCATAACCTCGCTGAAGTTAGTCCGCCCGGACAACCGGGCAAAGCTCATGGCCGCACTGGGTGGAGTAGGGCCGACGAAGGTTCCTTTGCCCTGACGCCGCCAGATCTGCCCTTCGGCTTCCAGCACCGACAGCGCCCGCCGGATGGCCCGGCGACTGAGGCCAAAATCGGCGGCCAGGTCCCGCTCGGTCGGCAATGGCCGGTGCGGAAAGGCAGCATGTTGCGCGACCATCTGCCGCAAGGCATCCAGCGCTAGTTTCGAAGTGTTGTCGATGGGTGTGTCAGGGTCGAACCTTTGCATCGTGGTGCTCGCGCCAAAGTATAAAAAAAGGCTCCGAGCTGACTGTAGGCAGGAGATCGAGGCAAAAGGGTAAGTGCAAGCGCGATGCCAATTGAAATTGGTTCGCCTCAGCATTGGCGCTATGTACTTAGCTATTACTCAGGAGTGGCGGCGGCGGGGGCCAATAAGTCAGGGGTCGTCGGGTTGGTTCAGGGGATTAAAGAGGATTGGTTCGTGGATAATTGGACCAATTTCCGCTGCTTATGCAGATTGTGCATCGATTCGTGCGGAGTGCGCCGGGGTGGTGCTTGGTATTGATCTGGATGCGATTCCAGTGTCGGTGATTCTATGCCTGCCCTCCTGCTGATGCCGTGGAACCGGCTTCAGCCGGGAAAGCCGCACATTTGACGATATAGATGCGGGCTCAATTGCCAGGCGCAGGTCCGAATTGAATGGATATTTGCTCGGGTTAGGCACGGCGATAAGGATGTGCGTGTGAGGACTATTTCCTTCCAGGTAAAAGCTAACGGATGCATTGGTTTTTTCTTATGAAAGCGCTCCCGCCAAGCACCTTTACTTTTCACCGCCAGTTTTGGGCTATGACTTGCAGACCGAAATCCATCACAGCTCCAACGCGACCTTCTCAATCATCGCCCTGAACCATTCTTGAGCCGGACTCCCATTGCCACGACGATGCCAGATCAGATGAAAAACAATCTCCGGTAGCGCCACTGGTGGGGGGAACAGGGCGAGTTTTTGTCCGCTGGGTGAGCTGAGGGCTATTCGTTTCAGGACCGTGGCGGTCATGTGAGAAGCCGCGATGATCGCTGGCACCGCGAACATCTGCGGCAGCGTCAGTGCCAGTTTGCGTTGTTTACCCAGTTGCGCCAACGCCTGATCCACCAGGCCGTGTCGCTCGCCTTCCGGCGAGGCCAGCACATGGGGCAACGCAAGGTATGTATCCATGTCCATCCCGCGTCGGGCCGCTGGGTGGTCGTGGGCGATGAGCGTGACGAAAGCGTCGCGCAGGATCGGGCGCGTCAGAATGCGGCCATCCTGATGGCTCGGTAATACGCCAATGGCGGCGTCGATAACCCCAGCATCGAGCAAGTCTACCGCCTGGTCGCGGTCGTTGAAGGCGTGGACGTTGATCGACAGGTTCGGCGCGTGTTCTGCCAGCGCCTGCAACAACTTTGGCAGCAGCACGAACGCGGGGTAGTCCGACAGGCCAAGGTTCATCGTGATCAGCGCATCGGCGGGCGCAAAAAGGGGTTTTGTCACCAGTGCGTCTTCGATTTGCCTTAATGCCAGTGCGATGGGTTGGGCCAGCTCGCGCGCGCGAGGTGTTGGCAGAAGGCCCTCAGCACTGCGTAAAAACAGCGGGTCGCCTAACAATTTACGCAAACGGGAAAGCGCTGCACTCATGGCGGGTTGGCTGACGCCGACTTGAGTCGCCGCTCGAGTCACATTGCGCTCGGTCATCAAGGCGTTAAACGCGGCCAGCAGATTCAAATCGATGCCATGAAAATCCATAATTCAAATAAACGCCTATACAGATCATTTGTTTTACAGATGTTAGCCTATAACAGATACTTTCGTCATACCCCACGACGAGAGCAACGCAATGACTTCCAGCGAACTTACCGCGCGCCTCAGCACCGAACGCCAGGCAGTTGAAACGCTGTATCGCGCCTTCAGTGAAAAGAATCCGGACCTCGTCGACAGCGTTCTGTCCGCCGACTGGGACGACATCCCTTTGGCACCTGGGCAAGGTCCAGGTCCGGAGGGTATCAAGCTGATTATCCGCAGCTTCGGCGAGGCATTTCCGGATGTGCACATCGTTATCCACGACATGATCCAAGTCCCCGGTCAGATCGCTGTTCGCGCTGAAATAACGGGCACCCACTTGGGCGAGTTGTTTGGCATTGCCGCCACCGGCAAAAAAGTGAGCTTGCGTCTGCATGAGTTCCATGCGCTGGACGGCGAGCGTGTCGTAACGACTTGGCACATGGAGGACTGGTTTGGCCTGTTCCTGCAACTCGGCCAATTCCCCGCCCAAGCTTGAACCACCGCGAGAGGCTCACCATGAAAGCAGCATCCATCTCTTTATTTGGCGGCCCTGAGGTCGTCACTTTCCACAACGTCGGCCCACGGCTGCCAGGCGCAGACGAGGCCGTCGTGCGTGTCGAGGCCGCGAGCGTCAATCCGCTCGATTTGAAGATAATCGCCGGGTATATGCAGCCGGTGTTTCCAGTCAAGCTGCCGTACATTCCCGGTACCGATTTCAGCGGCGTCGTCAGCAGCGTCGGTGAGCAAGTCACGCACCTGAAACCAGGTGATCGCGTGTTCGGCCGCAGCTCACCCAGCGCTGGTGGTGCGTTTGCCCAGCAGTTGATAGTCGCGGCCGCCGACCTTTGCGTGATCCCTCCCACCATGAGCTTCGAGCAGGCCGCGGCGCTGCCTACGGCGTTCGGTACTGCGCGACAGGCGTTATTCGTGGTCGGGCAGTTGAAAGGCGGCGAGCGGGTGTTGATCCATGCGGGCGCGGGTGGCGTAGGCAGCATGGCGGTCCAGTTGGCTCATATGGCTGGCGCCCACGTCATCGCCACGGCCTCCGCGCGCAATATTGAACGGGTGAAGAGCCTGGGTGCGGACGAAGTGATCGATTACCACAGCCAGGATTTCACCACGCTGAGTGACATCGACCTGGTGCTCGACAGCTTGGGCGGCTCCACCTTGGAGAACTCCTGGTCGGTGCTGGGTATGAGCGGACGTATTGCGACCTTGGTGGAATTCGACATCGAATCCCGTGAAGGACATGCCGGCCAGGCGGTGTTCTTCGCCAGTGCCACGCCTTTTCTCCAGGAAGCCGTTCGGCAATTCAGTGCGGGGCAGTTGCAGGTCATCACCGACTCGATCTTTACACTGGACGAGACCCGCGCCGCGCTGGAAAAAGTGGCCACCGGGCATGCGTGTGGAAAGGTCATCATCCGTACCGGCCATTGATTCGGGGGCCACAACATGACACTCAATGCACAACAGGTGGTTCTGATCACGGGGGCTGGTTCGGGCATTGGCAAGGCGATTGCTTTGGCGCTGGCCCGGGACGGGCACCATGTCTACGCCAGCCAGCGTGATGTCAAGAAGACAAACCGGGAGCGCAGTCAGGCATTGGAGCAGATGGCCCGGCAGGAAAGCCTCGCTTTAGAAGTGCTGGAGCTCGATGTGCTGTGCGAAACCGCCTGTCGTGCAGCAGTCGATCTGATCCTCGCACGACACGGTCGCCTGGACGTCGTGATCAATAACGCCGGAATGTTGATGACCGGATTGACCGAGGCGTTTTCAGTGGAGCAGGTTGCGCGAATTATCGACACCAATGCCTTGTCGTGGTTGCGGGTCAATCGCGCGGCGCTGCCGGCCATGCGGCGTCAGGGGCAGGGGTTGTTGATGTACGTTGGCAGTACGACCTCTCGGCTGCACGAACCCTTTCTGGGTCCCTACATTGCGAGCAAGGTGGCCGGTGATGCGCTGGCCGAAGTCATGGCCATGGAGGTAAGGCCGTCAGGCATCGAAAGCGTCATCCTGATGCCGGGCGCGTTTACCTCGGGGACCGAACATTTTGCCGATGCGCAGGTTCCGGCTTACCAGGCCATTGAGCATCAATACGGTGAGTTGGCCACGCGTACGGCCAGTCTGGGCGAGAAGCTCGATGCCATTGACCGGGCCAATGGCGGTGCGCTGGATGTTTCAGCGGTGGGTGAGGCTGCCGCCGCAGTGCTTGCAATGCCTCGCGGCCAACGACCTTTACGCGTGACTGTTGATGGTCAGCATAAGGGCACCGAAACAGTCGATGCGGTGTACTACCTGAAGCAAGCGGAGTTTCTGCGCCAGATGGGCCTGGACGACATGATCTTGCCGGCCCCGCTCGCTGGCATTGGGGACGATGCCGGGCAGCGCCCCCGGAAATGAGCCTTACCGCCTAAGCGCGGAACCTCTCGGGGACGCGGGGACGGCCATGCAAATCATCAAAATGGTCGCTCACTTGAGGGCCGCGAAGGGCAAACGCTCCGCCAGCGCCTGCGCAAGGTAGCGGGCGAAGACCGAGATGCGCCGGGGGATATGCCGTCGGTGCTGATACACCGCAAAAATGTCAGCCCTCGGTGCCTGGTGATCGGTCAGTACCGCCTGCAGGCGGCCACTTTCAAGATATTGCTGAACATTCCAGCGTGACCGCAGAATCAATCCGTGCCCGTCCAGCGCCAGACTCAACGCGACCTCGCCATCATTACTTGACAGCGTCCCGCTGACCTTGTGTGAGTAATCCTGGCCATCCTTGCTGAAGCGCCAGATCGCATAGTCGCTGCCGAACTGCCGCAGAACAATGCAGTTATGCTGCGCCAGATCCGCCACACGGGTCAGTTCAGGCATAGCTTCAAGGTATCCCGCAGAGGCGCAGAGAATACGTGGATTCTCCAGCAGACGAATGGCGATCAACCGTGAGTCCGGCGGCTCGCCCATGCACACGCCGATATCGAATTGATCGTCCAGTATGCTCAGTGGCTGGCTGGTCAGCTCGAGAGAAATCTCAAGTTCCGGGTGCAGCCGGGCAAAGCTCGATACCACGGGGGCGAGGTGCTGCCGCCCGAAACCCAGCGTGCCATTGATCCGCAACCGGCCTTGCAAGGTCGGCTGACGGCTGCTGAGCGCGCTCTCCAGTTCCTCGAGCTGGCGCAGAATCGGGCGACTTCCCTCCAGGTACAGCACCCCTTCGGGAGACAGCGACAATCGGCGTGTGGTGCGCTGTACCAGCTGCACCCCGAGCCTGGCCTCCAGTTGGCTGAGCCGTTTGCTCACGGCAGGCAGCGACAGCCCCAGATGGCGTGCCACTTCCGTAAGGCTGGCGCGCGTAGCCACCTGCTGAAAGAAACTCAGGTCATCGATCGTGCTCATGGATTCTTTCCTTAAAGCTAAGAATGGCTTTCCAGCAAGACTAATTATTAATCCATAGACACTGCATACACTGAGATCCCTGCCCCAATCAACCCAGGAGTCGAGTCCATGAGCAGAACCCAGTACAAAATTGCAGTGATCCCCGGCGACGGTATTGGCAAGGAGGTGATGCCCGAAGGCGTGCGTGTGCTCGACGCTGTGGCTGCCCGGTTCAATCTGGAACTGCAATGGGACTGGTTCGACTTCGCCAGCGCCGATTACTATCTGGCTCACGGCAAGATGATGCCGGACGATTGGTTCGACACCCTCAAGGGCTACGATGCGATCTACTTCGGTGCCGTGGGCTGGCCGGACGTGGTGCCTGACCACATTTCCTTGTGGGATTCGCTGCTGCAGTTCCGTCGTGAATTCGACCAGTACGTCAACCTGCGCCCTTGTCGTCTCATGCCCGGCGTGAAGGCCCCACTGGCGAACCGCAAGCCCGGCGACATCGATTTCTGGGTGGTGCGCGAGAACACCGAAGGCGAGTACTCCAGTGTCGGCGGCAAAATGTTCCCCGGAACCGATCGCGAAATCGTGCTGCAGGAAACCGTGATGACCCGCGTCGGCGTCGACCGTATCCTCAAGTTCGCCTACGATCTGGCGCAAAGTCGTCCGAAGAAGCACCTGACCTCGGCCACCAAATCCAATGGCATCGCGATCACCATGCCCTACTGGGATGAGCGCGTTGCGGAAATGGGCAACAAGTATCCCGACGTCAACGTCGACAAGTACCACATCGATATTCTCACTGCGAACTTCGTCCTGCACCCGGACTGGTTCGACGTGGTGGTGGCAAGCAACCTGTTCGGCGACATCCTCTCCGACCTGGGCCCTGCATGCACCGGCACGATCGGCATCGCCCCCTCGGCCAACATCAACCCGGAGCGCAACTTCCCGAGTCTGTTCGAGCCGGTGCATGGTTCGGCGCCCGACATCGCCGGAAAAGGCATCGCCAACCCGATCGGGCAGATCTGGTGCGGTGCGATGATGCTCGAGCACCTGGGCCATCCCGAAGCAGGTGCCGCAGTGCTGACCGCGATCGAAAGCGTGCTTGCGATGGGCCCGGAGAATGCGCCCTTGACCGCCGACATCGGTGGCACCGGCAACACTGAATCGCTGGGCAAGGCCATCGCTGCTGCGGTCTGAAGCCGAAAATAGCGTGCAATCTCCCATTCCCTTCAGATGAATCGGGAGATTGTTACGTCATCGGACTCTCGTCTCCTCACTACAGCCGTCGCCTGTGCATTCACTCAGGCGCAGTCTCGCCTCTGATGTCCATCGCCTGTTCGTGCAGAGCGTTGATGAGGGTGCTTGCAACGGGGGTTCTCAGCCCGTTACGTAGCAAAATGATGCCCACCGCCGGTAACTCGATCGGCACTTCCAGCGGCAAGGTATGACCCAGGCCTATGGATTCGAGGTAATGCGCGACTTTACTGGCGACGAAACAGACGCAGCTTCTTTTCCTCATAAACGTCATCGTCACCAAAAAGGACGAGGTTTCGATAATGTCGGCGGGTGGTTGCAGTTTGTGCTTATAGAACATCTGATTCAGCTTGACCCGCGAGGATGCCGACGTCGGGGGAGCGACCCAGGGAAGCGTCGCCAGATGATGCCAAGTGGGTCGGGCCACTGTGGTCAGTGGATGATCGGCGGCGACGACGACTCGCATTGAGTCGGTGTACAACGCCTCCGTTTCAAGGTCCGGAGAGCTATAGCCCGGTTCCAGCCTACCCACGATGAAATCGAGCTCGCCTGTACGCAGCCTTGGTAACAGGCGCGTGAGATCACCTTCCTCGATCGACACCGTCGTGTGTGGCGAGTTGAGCTTGAGGCGGGCGACGGCTCCTACCAGCAATCCAGGTGTGGCGACGACCATTGCACCGACACGGATACGGCCGGCTCCGCCGCTGGCGACTGAAGCGATGTCGTGGAAATCCAGGCTCCTCAGTCGCACGCGTAATCGGGTTGTCGGGACTGTACGGATTGTTCGTTGACGTCCAGGAACAGTCTGACTTCCGTTTTTATCCAGTTAACGAAAATGTCTATTTTCCAATCATCTGTCTGCCCCAGCGTGCTGGTCAGGTAATAGGCCATCTCGGTGTAGGGTGTGGCCGGTAGGACGGGAACGACATGCCCGGCCTCTATGGCGGGCCGGGCATAGACGTCGCTGACGAGTGCCAGGCCTTGACCTGCGGTAGCCGCGTCAATCATCAGATGCTCATCGGTAAAACTGCAACCGCGACGCGAGCGACTGTCTTCGATTCCATGAGCTTTGAGCCAAAGCTTCCAGGTTGAACGGCTCGCGTCTTGGAGTAAGGGATAGTGAAGGCAATCAACGGGTAGTTCTATTCTGCGGCCCTTTTTTTTCAGGAGGGCGGGATGGCCGATTGGCAGGATTTTTGGCGTCCACAGTTTTTCGCTGTGATGTCCAGGGTACACACCCACTCCCTGTCGGATCGTGATGTTTATCCCATCGCGGCGCAAATCTGGCGGGTAGTGGGAGGTCGACAGATTGATTTCGATGTCGGGCCAGCATTGCTGAAACCGACTGAGTCGCGGAATCAACCAGGAGCTGGCGAATGACGCGGTGGTATTGATCGACAGTCTGGCGGATCGGCTCCTGAACGATTCGAAGTCCTCCCAGACGGCTTCGATGTTGTTGAAAGAAACTGCCAATTGATCCATCAGAATCTTTCCTGCGTTGGTCAGACTGATCTCCCGGTGAGAGCGTTCAAACAGCTTGACGGACATCCGGTCTTCGAGGCTTTTTATTTGTTGGCTTATAGCGCCCGGCGTAACGCAGAGTGTATCAGCCGTCTTTTTCATGCTGTTGTGTTTGCAAACCTCAACAAATATATAGAGCGATGATAATGGCATTGATCGGCTCATCGTTCAGTCCTTGTTGTAATGTAACCCCGGTGTAATGCGTGCTGCTAATCAATGAAACCGTTATATCGAGACATGACTTCTCCCTCCGCTTTTTTAAAAGGGATGGACGAGACGTATAAATAGAAAAAGACAGTCCGTGCGATCAGGAACTATTGAGTAAATGCAGCATTGATATCTCCTTTTTACAGTGCGCATTGCTCTTTTATGGTGCGTCGGTAGCCCGACAGCAGCGGTTATCTAATGCGCACCTTAATAATCGGTTCAGCAACGTCGGGTAGCGGTGTTTACTTACGCTAATCGCAAATTAATGCCGGCTGCAAGCGCGCAGGAAAAAAACCATTTTGGCTTGGCTGCATGGCCAATATCGTCGTTAGAATGTTTCGCTGAAGCGGTAGTTGTAATGGTTGACTGCTTTGCTCAGGCACTTGTCAAGGGCCTTTGAAATGCGCGAGGGGGCGCTCGAGGGAACGTAGTGATTGTAATAGCTTGAGCCTTCCAGCACCGGGCCGAATATATAAATTCTTTCACGCAAATGAATGTGCACAAATTCTGGATGGTGGGCGCTGCTGAAGTCTTTGTACTCCATCGTGGTTAATGCGCTTGGATCGGTGATGGCGCTTAGCAAAGACTGCAACTCAAGGCGGGTCTCCTGGACATTCAGATTGGCCTTGATCAAGTGTTCGAAAATGAATTTCTGGCATTCGGGTTGTTGCAACGTGACGGTAAATCTCTGCGTGCGCGGATCGTAACGGTCGGTGCTGCTGTAACCCGGCAGAAGGCGGACAATCCCACTTCGAATCAAGGCGATCAATTCCGCGTGCCGTTCTTTCTGCGGCCCGGCCACGAGCCGATTAATGAGCGGGCAGTACTTTGTAAAGAAGGTGCGATGGGCGTCCTCGGTCAGGCCTTGGTGGTCGATGGCGTAACACAATTGATCACGCAGGTCGCGCCAGACCTCCAGTGATTTTTTCAGCGGGCTGCGCCGGCAGCCCTGGGCGCTCTCGTGGACGTCCTCCTGAAGCTGGGTGACAAACCATTGCGGGTAGGTCCCTGTTGTGAGGTGTCCGGGCGGGTAGCACGCCAAGGCATCCTGGGGGCAGTAGGGCCCATATACGTCGGCCAGGTGATCGAGCGTAGCCGGCAACGTCCCGCTGGCCTCGGCCCGTTGAAGTTGTGCCCAGACTTGCTGGTAGCGCTCCTGGTAGCGATACGCGTGGCTCTCGTCCTGCCCGGCGCTGGCACAATAGTATGCAGCTGCCATCTCCTGATAAAGCAGCGGTAGCAGGTCTTTTTCGAAGTCGATTTTTCCTTCCGGTAACCCACGCCTGATCTGGTCAATGGCTGCATGCGTCATGACCAGGGGTTGGTGGCGAATGACCGCGTCGTCTACCTCCGGCCTGGCGCGATACGGCATGCCTGAGTTGCTATACAGGCTGATGTTCGGTTCCAGACCTGAGGGAAGGTACTTCAAACCCATGGCGTTTTGCTCGAACATCCCGCCGCGCCCCGTGGTCAGCGCCGCGACGACGTCCATTGCGGTCAGCCCGACGCCTTGGATCGCCACAGCAGAATCCCTGGAGATGTGCTCAAGGGTGGCGGGAAGCGGATAGGGCTTGATGATAGGCGCGGCGGGCGTCCCGTTGGTCAAAACGCCGTGTCCGGTACACAGAAGCAATGTGTCGTAGGCACCCTTCACGGCTGGCGAGGCAAGCAGCCTAAAACGTTCATCCGCCTCCTGCTCGATGGAGCGGATCAAGCGACATGACGTCTCGAAGCGCACGTTGATAGGGATATGTTCAAGCAGTTGAGTGAAGAACCACTGCAGGTACAAACCGAGGTACTTCCTTGGCAGGAAGGCGAAGCGGTCCTGTTCTCCACGGATGGCTTCTGGATGGAAACGGGCGATCCACTCGTAGAGCGTGGGGCGGAACGCTTGGCGGGGGAAGAGCGAAAAATCATCGTCCTCGAACAGGGAAAGCTGTCCGGCTACAGTGTTGAGGCGCAAGTAGCTTGCCTGGTCGCAGCGGTGAACGCCCTGGCCCGGGGCCTGGGCATCAAAGGCATGGACGATTACAGACATGGTGGGATGACGCTTGGCCATGGAAAAGGTCTTGGCCAAGGCTAGCAGGCCTGTGGCGCCCATACCGATAATTGCTATGCGCATGGTTCAGCTCCAGCGAACGGTCGATTCAAAAAAATCAGTCACGGGCACGCTTGTGTGTTGGGCGCGGGCGATGTCGAGGATTTTCTTACCCAATGCCACGTCGAGGACGCCCAAGCCGAAAGGGGAAAAAATCATCGGTCGAGAAGGGTCTATGGGGTGCTCGCCGAGCAGCACCTGCGCAAGGGTGCAGTGGATGAAGTCACGGTGGCCTACCTGTTGCTCTGTCACGTGCAGCGAAGTGTTGGCCTTGAGGCAGTGCTCGGTGTCGTCGGTGACGTTGAACGCACCGAGGATCTGGCTGGGAGCCAGGTCGCGTAGCGAGATGTTGAGCAGTACGGTCCCGGCCTTGAAGATGTATCGCTCATCGATGTAAGGCTGGGCAGCATTGGTGGCGAGCACGACAACATCGCTCTCCACGGTTTGCTCAAGATGGATGGCAACACCGCAATTGAACCCAAGTGTCTGGGCATAGGCACTGAAAGCCTGTGCGGAATCAGCATCGGTGTCGTGGATAAGCACCTTGTCGATGGACCATTGGTTGATCCGAAATTGCTCCAGAATGGTTCGTGAGATCACCCCGGCACCGACGAACGCCAAGTTTGAAATCTCGCTGCGTTGCGCTAGCAGATATCGGGTTGCCAACACCGCCGAAGCGGCTGTTCGCACGGCGCTGATGATCGAAGCCTCGAGCAACGCCATGGGGTAGCCAGTAGACAGGTCATTGAGAATCAACGTGGCTGAGGCACGCTGCAGATTGTGTCGTGTATTGCCTGGAAAACTGGCAATCCATTTGATTCCTGCGACCTTGTCTTCACCGTCGACGCAGGCGGCCGGGAGGGCGATGATCCGGTTTGCGGGGTTGTCTTTGAACCTCAGGAAATAACTGTCCGGGTTTTCGGTACATCCGCGATGGTGCTGTAGATAGGTGTCCCGGACCACGTCCAAAGCGAGCGTCGGGAACTGGTTGAGGATATCGCGAACGGTGCTGCCCCGAACGATGTGCAGCTCGCGATTGTTCACCGTGATTGCGTTAGGCATGAGCGTATTCCTTATCTCCGGCGAGGAATTCGGGACAGGTGCGGTTGAAGTCATAGTCCGGGAAACGGGCGCGCACCCAGTCGTCGTTGTAGATCGTGTCCAGGTAACGCTCGCCGGCATCCGGAGAGATGGCGACCACGGTTGCGTCGGGATGAATCCGGTCTTTCCAGGCCATCACACCCGCCAGGACGGTACCGGTGGAGCCTCCGAACAACAGGCCATTCTCCCGGGCCATGTAGCGGCACATCTGGATGGTGTCGGCTTCCTTGATGCTCTCCATCGCATACAGACCGTCGGCGCGAAACAGCGGTGGCATCTGGCTCGAGCCCAGTCCCGGAATGTGTCGTTTCCCCCCCGGCCCGCCAAACGTAACGGAGCCCAGGCTGTCGACGGCGATGATCTTGGTGTAAGGGCTGTACTTCTTGAAGAAATCGACGCACCCCATCAAGGTGCCTGTGGTACCCGCGCCTACGAACAGGTAGTTGACCCGGGTGAAGCTATTGAAGATCGAGCTGGCGGTGGTACGGGCATGAGTTTCGGGGTTGGCCGGATTTGAATATTGGTTGAGCCAGAGGCAGTCCGGATCGGCAGCGATTTTCTGCTTGACGTAAGCGATGCGGGTGCCCAGGAAGCCACCGTTGGAGTCCTTGGTGTCCACCTGAACAATCCGGGTGCCCAAGGCCATCATCAACTTCAGATTGGATTGGGAGATATTCGGGTCGCACACGCAGATGAACCTGTATTTGCGCTCGGCGCAGATCATGCTCAGGGCAACGCCCAGGTTGCCGGAAGAGGATTCGATCAACGTGGTATTGCGGTTGATCAGGCCTTTCTGTTCCAGGCTCAGCACCAGGCCCAGCGCCGTTTTCATCTTGATCGAACCGGCGGCATTGAAGTAATCCAGTTTCAAGGCACAACGAATACCCAGGCCTCTTACGGTCAGGAATACGTTGTCAAACACGATATCGGATGAGGCGTTATACATGTCGACACCTTTGGGCGTTCAGAACAGTGAGTGAGTCAGGATGCCGGCGCGCATGGCCAGCAGAGAAAAGGACTGCCCCTCGCCGATGCCGTGGGAGCGCTCGGAAAGGCCATTGACGAAAATCGCGGGCCGGAATGATGGCGCAGTCGTCAACCTGTAGTTCTGCTCTACCTGTACGCCGTTATCACTGCCCAGGCTCAGCCAAGGCTGCAGTTGGGACAGAAGCGGGGGAACGTAGTCCTGTTTGTAGCCTGTCCCCAGGAACACGTAGTCGGCCTCAACGCTGCTGCGTTCAAGGGTGTACGGGTCACACGTATGCAGGGTGAGCTTGTCCGATGTCTGCGAAACGGATTCGATCTGGGTGAAGATTTTCAATGCCAGCCGGGGTTGGTTGCTGACCAGACCTTCATAGAATAATGAGTACAACGCCTGGCTTTCGTCGACATCGATGCCGGAGTAATTGGTGGATTTGACCTCCTCAAGGATCATGGCCTTTTCGGCCTGCCCCAACTTGTGGAAATAGGCGACTCGATCCGGATGGAACGCCTGGTTGGGGAACTGACCCAACTGGGCGATCTTGAATCCGCTGCTGCGGTGGATCGAGGTGACCTGGGCGTTGGGGAAACGATTCAATAAGTCGATAATGGACTCCCCCGCGCTCTGACCTGAGCCGATGACGGCAAAGGTCCAGGCGGCTTGGCGGTCAAGGCCCTCCAGGCTGCTGAGGTAGCGGGAAGTATGAATCACCCGGGCACTGTCTATTGGCTCGAACTGGCTGGGGATATTGGGTGTACTGCCGCTGGACAGCACCAGGTTGCGCGTCAGGTACTGTCCCTTGGAGGTCATCACCAGCAGCTGCTTGATTTCGCCATCTTCCATGACTGGCCGAATTTCCTGGACTTCTTCCTCATAATGCACATGAGCGGCGAAAGCCTTGCCGACCCAGGCGACATAATCAGACCATTCGTTGCGACTGGCCGGACGTCCCAGCAGACCGAACTGATACAGCCGGCCATGTTCCTTCAGGTACATCGCAAATGAGTGCCGGCTTTGCGGATTGCGTGGTGTGACCAGGTCACGCAATAGATGGTGATTGATATCGGTACCCTCCAGTAGGAACTCTGGGTGCCAGGCGCAGTTCGAGTGCTTATCCAGAAACAGGCACTGGCCCGTTTCCAGTGGCCGATGGGTGGCTTCTTCGAGTGCGCACGCCAGTGCGATGCCGGCGGGGCCGAAGCCGATATTGATCATTTCGTAATAATCGGGAGTTCCTTGCATGGAGCACCTGTGATCAAACGCAAGTGAATGGAATGAAACGTCGATTGCCTATTTTCCAAAGTGCTGCTCGGGCGAAACGGTTCTCACCGTCACAGAATTGAACGTCACCGATGACGGTGTTGAAGGTCCTGGTTCGCAATGCGTCGAGCGGTGGATCGCAATGGCTCAGGGCCCTGGCGATTTGCAAGGCCGCCAGGCTTTCCAGGTAATAGGTTTCGCAGGTCGATAGGCCTGGGTCGGCGACCGCCAGGCCAACGATGCTCAGATTGTCCAAAGGGGCGGCGTGCTCGATGAACCAGCTCGAAAGCGCGTCGTCCGTGAGGTAGACAGGCAAGCGGCGATAGGAGCCCGGTAGTGCGTTGACGTAGCGGATGCTGTTGTTCAGGCGCCCGCAATAAACCACGACTTCGGCATGGTCGAGTGACGAGACGACGCGTAGGGGAGAGCCGTCAAGAATCCCAGCCAGGCAGTGGGCCAGGGATTCACCGTGTTCGGTCGAGTCATGAGTGACAAGCACACTGGCGGCCGGCTCATTTTTGAGCAGTTGCCTGGCCAGCAGGCCCATCAAACGGCTATCCGAAGGGCAGAGGCGAAACGCATGCGTTGTCCCTCTGACCAGATCCTGTTTGGTCGCCGCCGGGAGCAGCACCGCAATGCCTGCCGCCTCGTAGAGAGGCAAAGCTGCTCCCGCCGCGTCCGATGAGAAGTGTCCGACCACAACGTCGGCCCCGCGGGCTATCAACCGCTCCGCGGCTCTGCGCCCGCCTTCGGGGCTGGCATCGTCGTCCTCGAAGATGAACCTCAGGCCCATCGTTTCGTGGGTATTTATGAAACGATTGACCGCCGCCAGGAACGTGCGCGCGTGCACGGTTCTGGAACTCTCGAAAATCGCCGATATACCGATGCAAAAAGGCATGGCTGTCCCTCCCTGGACCTAGGTTCAAGACATGTGATGGTGTGGGTTATCGTTGTCGGGCCAGCCTCTCGTAGAGGCGCGTAGCGATCGGGTATGCGTACTTGTATCCAACCCCATTGAGGCCAGTCGCCAACCAGATCCGGGAGCCGGGATATTGCGGACCCAGTCGCGGCAGACCTTGCGGCGTATAGAGGTCGGTCGCCAGATTCGTCGACAGCAGTGAATACTCATCGATGTCGCCGAACAGGCCCTTTAGCCGTTGTCGGCAGTCTTCGACCATGCGGTGCAAGTGCGTGGGATCCGCCTCTATCTCCGCCAAGCTCGGCCGGATCGCTGTGCTGCTTTGCAGCAGCGTGTCGGACAGTGGAAGAGCATAAGTGCCGCCGACAAAATCGATGCACGGCAATGTGGGAACCGACGCCCCTCGGAACTGGAAGTACGGGATGGTGCGTACCTGACTGTCCTCCACGAGGCTGAGCGTCGGGCTGTTGGAGCCTGCCGCATTGATCACATGGCCGGCTCGATAGACGGCTTCAGCGCCATGGATCTCAACATCGGTCCCACACTCCATCAAGCGCTGGACTTCGCAGCGCTCAATCAGGCAACCGCGCTTACGAAACATCGTGCGCAGCTCATTCATGGTTGAATGTACTTCGCTGACCGCGGCAGTGGACTCGTAATAGTATGCACCGCTGCTGGCGACTGGCCGACCCACGAACTCTTGCGCCTCCTGGGGCGAGATCCGCCGCACTGCAGTGTCACGAGTGGGCGGCGAGTCGGCGAGCGACAGGCGGTAAAGCGCGCCAGTGACCGTCTCATGCCTGCGCAAGATAGACTCCACTTCGGTCTCGCCAGGCTTCAGGCCAACCACGTTGGCCAGCTGCGCCAGCTGTGCATTGGGTTCGAATGCGCGGCAGATGCCGCCTGTGTGAG
Organism: Pseudomonas sp. B21-054; assembly: GCF_026016345.1. Lineage (NCBI taxonomy): Bacteria > Pseudomonadati > Pseudomonadota > Gammaproteobacteria > Pseudomonadales > Pseudomonadaceae > Pseudomonas > Pseudomonas sp. B21-054. The sequence continues at coordinate 4,278,618 of NZ_CP087204.1, read as the reverse complement.
CGGTAGCGCCGCCGTAGCCGCAACGCGTTCGCTCCACCAGCAAGGTATCGAAACCGCGTTCTGATAGCAGCGCGGCAATGGTCAGCCCGATAATCCCACCACCGATGACGGCTACTTCGAAGTCGCTGTTCATTGCGTGCTCCCTAGATGGAGTAATCGAGGAAGTTGGCATTCATCAGGTTATCCAGCACGACCGGTTCGTTGATCGAACAGCGCTTGTGTATCTGCCTGGACAACGTCGGCGTGATCGGCGCGCAGATGCATGAAGCCAGCGCCACCAAGTGGTACAGCGGCTGCTCCGCTTCCAGACGGGAATAGGCCATCTCGTAGAGTTCGACCGCCAGCAACGCCAGGTTTCGACTGGAAAAGCTGTCGGCGCTGGTTACCGCATGCCAGCGGTTGTACACCTCGCACAGCAGCTTATGTTCACTGCGCTTCATTCCATCGAGCCAGAACCGCGGCGATTCCTGCGTGGCCGCGACGGTGAGTTTTTCGAGTTTTTGCTGGTAGAACGCCTGGTGCCACTGGACGAATTGTGTTTCGACGAAGTCGCTCTCTTGCTCCTCGGGCGCCAGCAAGGCCATGTACAGGCGTACCGAGTCGGTGTCGTAGTCGCTGACCAGATCACGGATCCAGATAGCGTGGTTACGGCTGGTGGAAAGATTCAGGCCGTTGAGTTTCAAGAACATGTTGGTATAGAGGCGCTGTTGTTTCTTCGCGTATTGAGTGCCGGCCAACAGGATCGGGTAAGCGATACCGTGGCTGTACAGGCAGTCGTAACCGAGGAAGCTCACCAGCGTCGTTTGATCGTCACGCCAGAAGCTGTCGAACAGCTCGGGAGTTTGCCGGTTGGTGGTGAAGTGCTCCCGTGTCGCGGCGATATAGCCGGCGATGCCCATGAACCATGTGTGTGCCTTGCCCAGGCTGGGGTGGTCGATATCCAGACCTGCGTCGCCATGACGGGTGATCTGCCAGTCCTGCGGTATAGGAGCCAGCTCACGTTCCACGAACGCCTGTGAATTGAGGCGTACCGCGCTTTCACCAAGCCAGGCCCGCAGCTTATGCACGTTCTTGCCGATATTCAGATAGGCGTGTTCTTTTTCCACCCATTCGTGTTCGCCGCCGCAGAGTTTGCACTTGAAATTTTTCATGTACAGGTAGTTCGGTGCGCAAGCACATTCTTCGCATTGGCTGGCGTCCGAGTCCTGGCCGCAACTGCTGCACTGGCCCCGGCCGAAGGCTTCGTAGCCCCACACGTTGCAGGCCCGGCAAAATGGCGCTAGAGCGGTTTTCTGGTAAATGTTGCGATCGTCGACGCCCTGCCGATAAAGCTCCAGCACCACGTCGCGAAAGCAGCTGTTATCCAGCGATCTCATCCAGTGATCGATTTCGATACCGGCCATTTGCAGGCTGATGTTTATCTTGCGGGTATTTTCCTCACCGATGACCGAGGGCTCGCGACCTTGTTCCCGCCCCCGGCGCAGCATGTAGGACTGGTAATCGTCGGAATAGGAAACCAACACGCAATCATGGCCTTTTTGCCGCTGACACCTGGTGAAGATATCGGCACTCAAAAACGGGCCGGCAAGATGACCGATGTGCAAATCACCGTTGGGAGTAGGTGGGGTGATAGTGACGATGAATTTAGACATTCCCGGTCTCCAGGTGAGTGATATCGGCTTTCATGTAGTCACCCGCGATGAACTTGTCCCACCAGATCACGTAGAAGTGAAAGTCTTCGTCGCTGTCGTTGATGACATAGTGATTGGTGTGCTTGGGAATGGCGGCGATGTCACCGCTTTCAAATCGGTATTGCGTATCGCCAATGACCAGGCGACCGGTCCCCTTGAGACCGATGAAGATTTCCTGATCGATCTGCACATGAGGTTCGCTGCGAGTGTGCGGCCTGACAACACACCAGCCAGCGGCAAACGGCATGGGGTAGCCGTTCCACGGCAGCAAGCGTTTTCCGTCCAGGTCGTATTCATGCACCAGCGCGGACCAATCCATTTTCCTGAAAATTTCAAAACCCATGGGCTTACCCTGCGAGTGGAGAAGTTCACTCGATGGTGTTTGCCGAGGGCTTTGTTGACAACGCAGATTTATTCAATGCTGGGTTAAGAAGGACTAAATTCAGGGCAGGCGGCCAGGCAGTGCACTGCCTGGCCGGGGGAGGGGTCAGAAAACGGTTTTCTTGAAGGGGCGAGCAGATACGCCCCGGTAGAACGAAACGATGGCGAGCGCCTGCACGATGACCGCCCCTGTTACCACGGCGACGATGGCATGATTCGAATCGGTGAAGGCGGATCGCACCAGGCCGAAAAAAGCCGGGGCGAAGGCGTAGGTGGCTTGACTGATCGCGACCATCAGGGCGATCACTCTGGCGGTTTGCTCACGGCTGAACTCGGTCTGTGCTATCAGCGGCGGCAAGGAAGTGGCATTGCCTATGCCCGAGCCGATTAGCACCACTGCTATCCAGGCCACCGTTGGGTGAAGGTCCAGGCCGAGCAGCATCAGCGTGCCGAGCATCTGGATGGCATATCCCAGGCAGGCCAGTTGTCGGCGGTTCATACCCTGAATCATCAGGCGTGCGGCGATGTATCGCCCGCCCATCGCGCTAGCGGTGGCCAGCCCCATGGCGAACGAGGCGTCATGCGCTCCCATGCGTCCCACCAGGATCGAGTAGAGGTGCGCGATCAAACCGATCTGGGCAAACAGCCCCAGAGACATGCCGGCTGCAAGGGTGCGGAAGCTGGTCGACCTGAGTGTCTGCATTGCGGTCCATGGCGCGGCGCTGGCACTGGTCGGCTCGGGGTCCGGCTGGTCAGCATTATCGGGATGTTGTCCCAGGCTTTGTGGACTCTTGTTGAACACCAGCAAGGCAAAGGCGCCTATGAGCAGCACCGTGACGACGCTGATCACCAGCGCTGCCGTGGCAAAGCCGAAACGCTCGATCAGCAATACCCACAGCGGCGAAAAGATCACGCCACCCATGCTGGCGCCGTTGTAGGCCTTGCTCAGGGCCTTGGGTCTTTCCTTGACGTACCATGGGGCGATCAAGGTGTTGACGGCTGCGGCGCCCAATGTCACCCAGCCAATACCCGAGCAGACGGCGCCGGCATACAGCAGCCATAGCTCGCCGGCTTGGGCCCAGATGTTCACGCCGATGCCCAGGACGATGCTGCCCAGCAGCGTAATGGCAGGTATTCCGAAGCGTGCGTACAGTCGCGGCAGGTTGGCGATGACGATCGTACCGCTGAGAAAGTGCAAGGTAACCGCGGTCGAGACCTGGGCGATCGGCCAACCTGTGCGTTCCATGACAGCTTGCATATAAATCGGCGGTCCATAGAAGCCGATTCCCCAACCGATAATCGCCAGGACGAACGTGCAGGCCAGTACGGTTTTTCCAAAAAAACGGGTGTTTGTCATCGCCATCTCCTCCCTGTTGGCTCATAGACTATGCGCTTGGCTGGTTCCTCACTTCGAGGTGCGTCGAACAATGGATGTCGCGCACCCTGCGCCTTGGATTTAGTTTTCTTCACGCCTGGGTTTAACGTAAATCGATTTTCATCGAAGGGGCAGCGCTCATCATAGAGATCGGAGGACTACACGATGATGCTGAACCAAGACCAACAGAGAGACCTTCAAAGCAGGCTGGCCAGGCTGAGGAAGAGTTTGCACCGGATTCCTGAACTTGCCTATGAAGAGTTGCGCACCAGCGATGTGATTTGCGAACAGCTGCAAGCACTGAATATTCCATTCATACGCGGTCTGGGCAGGACCGGTGTAGTGGGGTTCATCACCAAGGGCCAACGAGGCCCCTGCATCGCACTGCGTGCCGACATGGATGCCTTGCCCATCACCGAACACAATACTTTCGAACACGTGTCGCAACATGTCGGCTGCATGCACGCCTGCGGCCATGACGGACATATGGCGATGCTGCTCGGAGGTGCGGAACTGATCAGCCGTCATGTCGATTTCAACGGCACGGTGTGTTTGATCTTCCAGCCGGCCGAGGAGGGCCACGCGGGCGCGAAAGCGATGCTCGACGACGGGCTGCTCGAGCGTTTTGCGATCCAGGCTATTGCTGGCCTCCATAATTGGCCCTTGTTGCCCGCCAACAGTTTCGCTACCCGCCCGGGTGCGATGATGGCGTCGAGCAACAAGTTCGAGATCCGTCTTGAAGGCCGTGGCGGTCACGCGGCGCAGCCTCATACTGCGACAAACCCGATCATCGCCGCCGCGCAACTTTGCCTGGGGTTGCAGACCCTGGTGGGCGTCGAGATCAATGCTTCTGAAAGCGCGGTATTGACGGTGACCGAACTGCAGGCCGGCAATGGTTTCAATGTGATTCCTGAGCACGTGTCCATTCGTGGCACCGTGCGGGCATTCGACAGCCTGACGGTAGACCGGCTGGCAGAGGCGATCCAGCGGTTGAGCGAGGGGGTGAGCCTGGCTTTCGGTTGCCGAGCCAGAGTTGAGTTTCAACGCAGTTACCCAGCGCTGATCAACAATCCCTTCATGGTCGACCTGGCGCTGGAAGCAGCCCGGCAGGTTTTCGCGCCACAGCACATCAATGCCATGGCCGAGACCTCCATGGCGGCTGAGGATTTTGCTTTTTTCGGCGAGCGCATACCGAGTGTCTTCGCCTTTCTCGGTTCGGCTCGCCAGGCGAATGAACCGCCGCTGCATTCCGATCACTACGACTTCAATGATGCGATTTTGTACGCCGGCGCGGCCTGGTTCGCCTCGTTTGCGCGCACGTGTTTCGCGGCCATGGGTTCGGCCAAAGACCTGGGAGGGCACGGGAATGTTTCTGGTCAATGATAATGAGTTTCAGAGCGGTCCGATCGAGGCAACCGGCGGTGCCGTATTGATGTGGGATGCGCTGAGGAGGCAGGCGAGGGCGGCTTTGCTGGATCACCCTGGCCTTGGCTGCCTGCTCGGCGATCCGGTGTTCGAGTGCCCGGACCTGGGTTCGGGTATGGCCACGCGCATTGCAGGCTTGCTGGTCCCCCACGATGCCCGGGCGCATGAGTGGTTGCGCGACGTGCTCCTCGGACTCAGCTCCAGCCGGGACCTTGTGTGTTGCATGGTGGCGGACCTGGAAGCGGTGATTTTGCGTGACCCGGCCTTTAAGAGCGAGCTGGAGGTTTTTCTGTTTGCCAAGGGCTACGTGGCGTTACAGGCCTATCGCTTTGCTCATCTGTTGCTGCAGCAAGGTTGTCGCCTGGAGGCGTTGTACCTGCAAGCCCGGTGCAATGTCGTCTTGGGAATCGACATCAACCCGGCATGTCGGATTGGACGGGGTGTGCTGCTGGACCATGGCACCGGCATTGTGATTGGTGAAACGGCAGTCGTGGAAGATAACGTGTCCATATTGCAAGGTGTCACGTTGGGCGGCACCGGCAAGGAAAGTGGCGATCGTCATCCCAAGGTCAGGACCGGTGTGATGATTGGAGCTGGGGCGAAGATCCTTGGCAATATCGAGATCGGCGCCGGCTCCAAGGTGGGAGCTAACAGCGTGGTGCTGAAGGCAGTACCTCCCAGGACCACCGTGGTCGGAGTGCCTGCCAGAGGGGTGGGGCAGCCCCGTCACGAACGACCCGCCCAGGAGATGGACCAGTCCATCGGTTAGCTGGAAGAAAACGGCGAGAAGACTCGCTTCTCGCCGGCGGATTTTGCTCCGGCCTCGGACCGGTCAACGGGGATCAAACTCTTCCTTGATCATCCCGAAGGTTTCATAGCCAGGATGTTGCGACAGACAGGTGTAGGGGCTTTGCCAACCCTCCAGGCTGGCGATCCTACCCAGCCACGCGATGACGGTCTCGGGCAGTTCCACCTGGGCCTGGTTGCTCCAGAACAGATAGCCGGCCAGGGAGAAGTCGGCGATCGACAGCTCGTCATCGAGGATGAAGCGACGGCCATCGCGCAGCTCTTTGTCTAGCCGGCCGATGTCTTCCTTGAAACGACTCTCCAACCACTGCACCGCTCCTTGCGGGTAGTCATCCGGGAAGTAATTTCGAGCCAGCCGCAAATGTGGCAGGCACAGGCCAATCTTGTTGGCCTCCCACATCAGCCATTCCTTGCAAGAGACCGTGCCCCTGCGGCCGCTGCCACCAAACAGCCCCAGGGTATCGGCCAGCTCAATCAGGATGGCGTTGGATTGTACGTAGTGCATCTGGTCGACAGTGACCAGCGGTACCTCACCAAAACGCTCCAGGCTAAGCGATCTGAAAGGCTCGGGACGCGCGTCCCGCTCAATCAGAATGTCCACTTGTCGATAGGTATATTCCACTTTGGCGACGTCCAGCATCAGCTTGACCTTATAGCTATGTCCTGATTCCGGGTGGCCGTACAGTGTGATCGCCGTCATGGTTTTTGCTCCTCACGGGTATGGGTCATCCAGTGGACGTCGATCCAGCCGATCGGCGTATCGATTGCGTGGGGCCACAGGCCAATGTCCTTGAACCCCGCTTTTCGGTAGCAATTGATTGCCAGCAGATTCTCCTTCTTGACCCCCAGATCGACCCGGGCCACGTTGTACCGGGCATACGCCAAGGCCAGTGCTTGGCGCAGGATCGCCTGGCCATGACCTTTGCCCCGCGAGCCTGGGTCGCCGATAAGGATCCGCGCAAAGCGCAGGGACAAGTGAGGCCAAATGTCCGAGAACTCGATGTGCCCCATCAATTGTTCAGTATCCTGGTCGACCACCGCATACAGGCTGCGCCATGGGTAGCACTCGCCGGCCTTGTCCAGATACCGTTGAAGCTGTTCTTTTTCCAAGGGATAGGTGAATGTCGCACCCGCCCAGAGGGCCAAGGTCTGCGGCCCATCGATCCAGGAAATAACCGTGTCGAAGTCGCTTTCCTGGAAGGCTCTCAACGTAATATTCATGGCGATTACCTCTATCGCAACGCAAGTCAGGGACGAGTCAGTTCGCTGATCAGGACGGTCGACAGATAACTGTCGTAGGTCTCGGCGCCACCTTCGCTGCCGTAACCACTGTCCTTGATGCCGCCGAAGGGCGTTTCCGGCATGCCGAGACCGTAATGGTTGATGGAGATCATGCCGGCCTCCAGCCCCTCGGCGAGTTTGGCGCACTCGATCCGGTCCTCGCTGAATCCGTAGGCTGCCAAGCCATAGGGAAGCGCGTTCGCCACACCTATTACGGTGTCCAGATCATCGAAGGCAACGACCGGAATGACCGGGCCAAAAGGTTCTTCCTGCATCAATTGGGCGTTGGATGGCACGTTGGCGAGTACCGTCGGTTGAAAATAGTTGCCTGGCCGGTCCATCCGACTGCCGCCCATGACCAGGCTCGCGCCCTTGGCCAGGCTGTCATCGATGAGGGCTTGCAGTCGCTCCATCTGGCGTGCGTTGCATAAAGGCCCCATTCGGGTATCAGGGTCCATGCCATCCCCCACCTGGACCCGACGGGTTTTGGCAACAAGGGCGGTCATGAACTCATCGATCACTGATTCGTGGACAAAAAAACGGGAAGGGGAGATGCAGATCTGTCCGGCGTTGCGAAACTTTGCCTCCACCAACACGCTGCAAACCTTGTCGATATCGCTGCTCGCGCAGACGATCACCGCGGCATGTCCGCCCAGTTCCATGCTGACCCTTTTCATCTTCGCCCCTGCCAGGGCCGCGAGCTTTTTCCCGACGGCGATGGAACCGGTGAAAGAGACTTTGGCGACCACCTCGGAGTTGATCAGGTAGTTCGAAATCTGTTCGGGATTGCCCCAGACCAGGTTCAGGCAGCCGGCAGGTAGCCCAGCTCGGTGAAAGATGTCAGCGAGCGCCGCGACGGCCGAAGGCGCTTCCTCGGGCCCCTTGAGAATAAGCGTGCAACCGGCCCCCAGGGCTGCACAGATCTTGCGAATGGCCTGGTTGAAAGGAAAGTTCCAAGGGGTGAATGCACAGCACACCCCTACCGGTCGTTTAAGCACGGATTGACGAACCTTGGGATTTCGAGCCGGCACCAATCGTCCATACACTCGCTTGCATTCTTCGGCATGCCATTTGGCGTGTTCGGCGCAGAACCGCACTTCAGCCATGGCTTCAGCCAATGGTTTGCCCTGGTCCAGCGTCATCGACGCTGCGATGGATTCCACTTCGCTCAAAATGATGCGATAGGCTTCGTAGAGCACCTTGCTACGCTCTTCGGCGCTGGACATTTTCCACTGTGCAAACGCTTGTCTGGCGGCGTGCAGGGCTCGGTCCAGGTCGTCCTGGTCAGCGCACGCCAGGCGTCCGAGCGTCTGGTGGGTACTGGGGTTGATGATGTCGAGGCACGGCTTGTCCCCGTCGGGGTAGAGCCATTCGCCATCGATGAACAGGCCTATGTCCTTGTACATATGATCTCCTTGCTATGTTCGCTCAGTCCCCGGACCAGGCGTTGTTGATGATGGTCTTGTACTGCTGTACCGAAAGGATCTGCGGGTTTGTGCGGGCGGTGGGGTCCGCGGCTGCCAGGTCGGCCACGAGCTCTGCGTCGAACGGCTGGTGGATAATGTCGCGCAGACGGCGGGGAATACCGAGGTTTGCCAGGAACCCCTTGAGCCACGCCATGAAGGATTCATAGCCTGGCTGCGCCAGGTTCAGAATTTCACTGAGCCGCACCAGCTTGGCTTCGATGACGGGACGGTTGTAGGCGACCACATAGGGCAATATCACGCCATTGGTAAGGCCGTGGTGGGTGCCATACGCACCGCCGATGGAGTGGCTGATGGCGTGGACCGCCCCCAGCCCCTTGTGAAACGCCACGGCCCCCATCAACGCTGCCGCGCTCAGGTGGCAACGCGCTTGGAGATGATTTCCGTCCTGGACCGCAATCGGCAACCAGTCCTTGATCAGCCCCATGCTTTGCAGAGCGATGCCGTCTCCCATGGGATGGAAGCTGGTGGCACAGTACGCTTCGAAAGCATGGGTAAACGCATCGATCCCTACGGCCGCGGAAATCGCCGCAGGCACCGTCAGCGTCAAGGCTGGATCAACGATAACCAGGCTGGAAAGCATCTTGGGATGGAATATCAACCGTTTGCGGTTTTCCAGTTTGTCCAGCAGCACAGCAGCTCGGCCAACTTCGGCCCCGGTGCCCGCCGTGGTGGGCACGCTGATAATCGGCGGCACGTTGGCGTTGGCGGCTTTCCAGAGATTGGGCAGGCTTTCGAAAGACCAGGTCGGTTTGGTTTGCACGGCCATGAAGGCAATCGCTTTCGCCAGGTCCAGAGCACTGCCGCCACCGATCCCGACAACCAGATCCCGGGCGTGCTCATTGAACGCAATGATGCCTTGCTCGAGCATCTCGGTATCCGGGTCGGAGCGGAAGTTCGAGAAAATCCGGAGGTCAATGCCCGCCTGCGTGCAGCGCTCCAGGGCACCCACGACAAGCGGATGCTCCAACAGTATCTGATCAACTACCACCAAAGGTCGGTGTTTGCCCAAGAAGACACAACCATTGACAAGTTCATTGATCCGCTCGACTCCGAACCAGATAGGCGTGGGGTAGCTCCAGTCGGCATTGAATTGCTGCGCATTGAATGTGGGGTTGTTCATCTGCATGGTGTTCCTCCCTTTTGACCTTTTTAGGTCGTTCGCAAGGGGGATACAACGCACAAAAGCTGAAGCTTCGGTTTAGAAAAAATGACTTTTGAGAATTAGCGAAACGGCTACGATCGGGTCAGGTTCGGTCCTGGAAAAGGTGCGCAAGTGCTGGATTTGGTGGAGATGAATTCAGAGGGGCAGGTCTGTCTGGTGCTGATTCACGGTACCGCAGGAAGTCCGCTTTCCACGTGGGGAAAATTCGCTGGTTGTCTCGACGATCAATACCGACTCCTGGCTGTTGACCTGTCGCGCTTGGAGCAAGGGAGCACGGTTGAAAAAACGCTCGAAGAACTGGGCAAGGCGATCGCCGGGCGCATACGAGATCGCGTCGTGGGAAATTTTCATCTGGTCGGCTATTCATTAGGCGCCGCGTTGGCGGTTGAAGTGGCGAGGCTCATGGCGGGGCCGGTACATTCGCTGACCTTGATCGCACCTTTCGACAGCGGCCTTGAGCCGCAAGTGTGCCGGACCTTCGACTATTGGCAACGGCTGCTCGAGGACCATCCGAGGAAACTGGCGGCCGACATTGTGATGCGCGGCTTTTCCATTTCCTGGTTAAGAACCCTCTCCGCCGTTCAGGTGGCCACTTGCATAGATGATTTTTACCAACGGGTTCATTGGCCGGGGGTTGCCGCCCAGATGAAACTCAATCTTGCATTGGACGTGTCGTCGCAGGTACGGCAGCTCCAGTGTCCGACAGCGGTCATCCTTGGCAAGGATGACCGATTGATCCCAATGGCGGTCAGTATGGCCTTGCACCGGCAGTTGCCCGACGGCCATCTGTTTTCGTTGTCGGGTGGGCACCTGCTGCCCGCCGAAGATCCCCTTGGCCTGGCACGGATCGTCCAAGCTTTTGTCGCCAGACATACGTCCGCTACCCGATTTCGCTAACCGACCGACTCGCCTGAATATCTTTGCCGGAGTTCCTATAGGCCTCCTGACCGTTCTTCCCATAAGTTCGCTTGCCGCGGAACCCCCAGGTGCAATTGTTGGGCGCCTCAGTGCAGCGTTATCGATTGGGCGAGAGATCGGTTGGCTTGTCTGGAAGCCAGGCCCCCGGGTTTTATCGAAAACTGGGTTACTCCGAGCCACGCAGCGAAGCCAGGTCCAAAGTCAGGTCGGCGGGCTGAGCGAAGGCGATCTTCTTGCTCCCGCTGCAGAGTTTAACCAGAGCAGAATCGCTGCCAGAGAGGCGGCTACTATCAGGGTAAGCCACATGATCACCAACAGGGTGAATGTGACACTGTTGTTTAACTCACGAAAAATGCCGAAGGCAAAAGCTGTGTACCAAGACACACCCGAAACTGCGCCTGCTGCGAGAAATAAGGCAGCTCTCCTGCGGGAAACGCCAAAGAGCAGGGGGCGACTCAAGTCGCGTAGTGTTTCTGGTAACACAAACGCGTGGAGGATGAGTCCATTGATGGTCAGAACGATCACCACAATGACCTTCGCCCAGAGTTTAGGGTTTTCAAACTTTTCCGGCGACTCCATCGCATAAAGGGCAAGGAAACCAAGACCTGAGAGCCACAGGAGGCATAGTCCAAGGGTGACCGCGTCGCTGACGAAGTGAAAGGTGCGTCCGATTTCAACGGGGAGGCTACCCCTACGCATCCAACGCAAAATCCAGAGGTCCAGCATCGTCGCCCCGCCGAGACCGAAGCACATGCCGAGCAGGTGTAAACCTACAAGGAGTGTCAGAACCTTCAACTGTGGAAGTGGATCAGGCAACGGAACGCTGAGCACAAGTGTGTCCGCGAGTAAGTGACCACTGCTGCAGAGCGCCAGTAGACCTGCGGAAATCATGAGAGACGTTCGTTTTTTCATTTATTGCGACCTTAGGCTGGCGTTCTTGTTTGAACGCGTGCGCAGTTATTGGCTGGAGAATAAGGTCCTTGAATTCTCACTGTTACGGATATGAGTGATTGCCGTGAGAGGAAGTAAAAGCCTGCTCGAACGCACCCCAAGCAGCCTGCTGGATTACGGGCTCATCGAAGCCGGTATTCGGACTAGAAGTTAGAACAACGAGGGTTGGCCGGGTGACCCTAATGCGCCATATCTTTTGCACAATCCTGCCGATGCACTTGTGCTGGCCACGCACTCTCAGCAAACTCGAGCATTCCGTATATAGGGGCGCATGTGATGACGAGCGGTTCCATCTCGCAGTTCCGTTTTAGCCATGTGCATTCCCTGGGCATGCACGAATCCGCTCAGCCCAAAGAACGCCTTCAGGCACTCAGACGGCTTATCGAAAAAGTAACCCGGCAGATTGGCCTGGCCGAGGCTTGCACGACGTCGATTCCAGGTCTGGCCTTTTATCGAGTGGCCGAACCCGGTACACCCAAGTACTGCATTTATGAGCCTTGCGTGGCCATCATTCTGCAGGGCGCGAAGGAGATCACGTTCGGCGAGGAGGCCTGTGAGTTCGGGCAGGGGGCGTTTTTTGTCACTTCGGTCGATATACCCACACTGGCTCGCGTTAACGCGGCTAGCGAGCAAACCCCTTATTTATCAATTGTGTTGAAGCTCGATTTTGCCATGCTCAACGAGGTGATCCTGACCCTGGAATCGTCAAAGCAGGAAACGGCTAATGAGGCACGGGGCTTCGTATCCGGCGTGGCAACGAGTGAGCTGCTCGATGCGTTCGCTCGACTCTCCACGCTGATCGAGCGGCCGCTTGAAGCAGGCTTGATGTCGGGCCTTATCAAACGGGAGATATACGGTAGGCTGCTGCTCAGTGAGGCGGGGCATTTGTTGCGCAGCGTCACTCGCGATGGTTACCGAGACAAGGGCATCGTGAGAGCCATTGAATGGCTGAAATATCACTACGACAAGCCGCTGCATGTGGCCGACCTCGCCGAACGATCAGGCATGGCCAGCTCAACCCTGCATCACCGGTTTCGCAAGCTGACGGGCACCAGCCCCATCCAGTATCAAAAGTCGTTGCGGCTGCAAGCCGCGCGCAGCCTGATGTTGACCGATAGGGTCGACGTGAATACCGCCGCGTTGCGGGTCGGCTATGAAAGCGTCGCCCAGTTCAGCCGCGAATACGCGCGACGTTTCGGAGCCCCTCCCTCGAGAGAAATCAAGTACGCCCGGGAAAAGGGTGGGCGGCTCGACTAGCCGCGCTACGCTCATCGCCTCTCAATATGTGAGAGGTCTGACCGCAATGGTTTCGTAAGGCCCCAACTGCTCCAAAGTGACCACCGTGGGGTGTATCAGCAAGCGGAACAGATTAACGTCGTGGTTGTCTTCAAGTGTGCCCCCCTGGCAACTGACTGTTGTTACAGGGGGACGATCCGCAACGTTGGAGTAGGTTTTCCATAGGAGGTTTCGCGTGTCCTGGAAGTCAAATCTTGTAGTGTTCGCCCTGTCTGCCGTTGCCTTTTCGGCGCAGGCCCAATCTGATCGTCAAGTGGTCGAGGACATGGTTACTCGCTCGGCCAATGTCTGCCCGGGCCACAGCGCCGAGCGCACCACGCCCACGGTGAAGGCGGTGCCTGTCGGCGCGTTGCGGGTTATGCTTGATCGCGGTCTGGTCATGTGTCCCGACCGGCGCCTCGATGTCGACGCGCCGGCTGTGTTCTACGGTAGAGTTGGCGTATTTGAATGGAACCCCGAAGTGCCTGCAAGCTCGGAGGTGATCGCCAAGCAGATCGACGCCATGACCCGCAAAGACGAGTACCCCTCGGACACCTTGGTTTGGGATGCCAAGGGTATGCCACTTGAGCAGCGCACTGTGCCGGCTTTCGAACCCAAGCCAGGGGCTGCTGTGCTGTACCAGATACGGTAAGTGGTGGTCGGCATTAAGTTCGTCCAGCGACACTGGAAACAGAGGGCTCTGGGGCGATTTTCACCTTGGATATAGCGCATAAGAAAAATGCCCGTATCTTGCGATACGGGCATTTTCTTCAACCGGTAGGTTTTCACACAGCCTGCAGATGATTGGCTTTTTGTGTCATCAAGGCGCCTAGGTCGGACAGGCTTCGTTCGTGGATCGGTATTACTCGGTTTTCGCCGCCATCAAAGCGTTCAATTCGCCGTATGTGTGGGCTTTCAAGGCCTGGGTGTCGAGTTGGCCATTGTCCAGGAAGCTGCGGACCAACGCTCCCATGGCACCATACAGAAACTCGGCGATGCTGGAACCCGCACTGAGTCGTCTAACGCCCAGGCGCTTCAATTCTTCAGGGGAGGGCAGTCCATCCCGGGATAGCAGGTTGACTGGCAGTTTGGTCTCCTGGCAGAGGGTGGAAATTTCGTTCGAATCGACCACGCCAGCGGCAAACAGGCCGTCTGCTCCGGCGCTGGCATACAGTGCGGCTCGCTTCAGGAGTTCCTCCAGGCGTTGTTCTGCGGGGAACAGGTTTTTCAGGTAGACGTCGGTCCGTACGTTGATGAACAGCTTGACGCCCGCCTGATTCGCCACCTTTCTCGCGACGTCGATCTTGCGGACAAGCAGCTCTGGCGAGCCCAGCCCGTCTTCGATGTTGATCCCGACCGCCCCTGCGGCGATGACGGCATCAATCACCTGACCGACCCGCTCCAGGTCATCCGAGTAGCCACCTTCGATGTCCACCGTGAGCGGTACGTTGAGCACTCGTACCATCGATTTGACGGTGGTGCTCAGCAGGTCGAGAGGCAGCTTGTTGCCATCCTGATAACCATGGGACCAGGCCATGGCCGCGCTGCTGGTCGCTACAGCCTTGCCGCCCAAGCGTTCGACGATACGCGCACCGCCCGCATCGGCCACATTGGCCAAGACCAGTAGTCCGTTTTGATGCAGATTGTGAAAAGCGTTATCCAGTGTGGTCATGACAATCCAATTCCTTTGAAAGTTATGCTTTTTATGGCGAGGGGCGGCGTGTTAGGGGCCGGTTGTGCAATGTACGTTGCTCGATAAGCTCAATTCCACGTATTCCGCCGGGCAGTTCCGAGTTTCATCATCACCTAGCCACCCATTATTGCGCCGAGCGCAGCGCCATGAAGTTCTGAGGCTGCTGACTTTTTAATGGGCTCTAAGCAGTCGGCTCTGTCGCGCCGCTTGCCCCAGGTCCTTGGTCGAGCTTCGCGCCGGATAACGGCAACCCTGGCTGCAGGCGCGGCAAGGGGCCGAAGGCCAGCCCCAGGCTGGCCAGCAGCACATACAACAGACCTGCCGCGGCAAACAGCAGGCTCAGGCCGCCCACCTTGCCCGTCCCCAACAACGGCGCCAGTCGGGCTTGCCACTCTCCGGCTGTGCTCATCCATGTGATCGCCCATCCGTCGGCCAATGCGCCGGCGCCCAGGGCGCCAATGGGCATTGCCAGCAGGCAAACCATTTGCCGGGCCGACAAGACCCGGCCGAGGGCGTCGGCGGGCAGGCTGCGTTGCCAGAAACTCTGGTCGCTGCTAGTGCTCAGGGAAAAACAGCCGAACGCGACGAAGGCGGCCACATACAGCACCACCGGCGAAGCGCTGGCGCCGATAGTCAGGACGGCGGCGCCGAGCAGCAGGTCGGCCAGCAATACAGTGCGGATCAGTTGCACCGGCGGCCGGGCCACCACCCACAGCGAGCCGCCGAGCATGCCCAGGCCGCCGCAGGTCATCAGCGTGCCCAGCACCAGCACCGAGTGGCGTTCCAGCACCAGTGGCGACAACAGCGCCGAGGCCAGGCCGAGCATCAAGTGCTCCAGCCCGAGGTAGGCCAGCAACGCCCATAGCGCCGGACGTCCACGCAGCACTGTCAGGACCACCGACGATCCGCCCTCGAAGTCGACGCGGCCCTGGCCGATGCCGCGCACGGCGCTGACGAACAGGCCGATCCAGACAAGGACGGTGGCGCAAAACAGCACGGCCCCAAGGTCCAGCAACAGCACCCCCGCGACCCCGACGCTGCTCAACAGCAGCGCCGCCAGGGTGGGGGCGATCAACTGCGGCAAGCCCACCATCATTTGCATCAGGCCATTGGCCCGGCCGATCGCCTGGGGGCTGCGCAGAAGTCGCGGGATGGCCGCCTGACACACCAGCATGCGCACCACCAGGGTGCTGGAGTTCACCGCGGCGAAGGCGTACACCTGCCAGCGATCCAGGGCGTTGGATTCGAACAGCCACCAGAGCGCCAGCGCCGCCGCGCCGCTACAAGCTTCCACGCCCAACAGCAAGGCACGCGCTTCACAGCGGTCCACCAGCCACCCGGCCAGCGGCGCCAGCACCAGTCCGGGCAAGGCTGACAGGGCGATGACCCAGGCGTAGTCGGTGACGCTGCCGTGTTGCTGCAGCAACCAGATCCCCAGGCTGAACGCCGCCAGGGCCGAGCCCAGGGTGGACGCGACCTGGGCGCCCCAGGCCCACAGCCAGGGGCGTAGCGAAGGTTCAATCGCCATGGTTCGGCAGCGCCTCGATCGCGGGCCAATGGTGCCGCAGCAAACCGGCGAGGGCCGGCGCCGCGCGGGACTTGAGAATCGACAAATGATTGCAATCCTCGAGCACTTGCCGCCTGCAGTTGGGCGCGAACGCTTCCCAGCGTCGCGCCGGGTCGTCCGGTTCGGCGCTGTGCTGGCCAGCCTCGACCAGTACCACGGGCCCGGGGTAGGGCGGTGTTGGTTGGTACTGCGTCGCCAGGTTGGCCTGGAACACCCGCAGTGGTCCGCGCAACGCATCGGCCCGGGCTTGCGCCGGCATCAGCCCGACCGCTTGCATGCTCGCCAGCAGTTGAGCGCATTGCTCGTCGACTTCGAGGCTGGCGAGGCGGTCGATGTCCAGGCCCAGGTCGCGCCCGGCATCCATCTCCAGCAAGCCGACGTAACGGGCCAGGGCGTGGCGCGCGTCGCTGGCCAGGCGCGGGCCGGGCGCGCGGCTGTCGAGCAACACCACGGGCGCCACCAACGCGCCCTCGGCCAGCAGCTGACGGGCCACTTCGAACGCCAGCCAGCCGCCAAACGAATGGCCGAGCAGGTAATACGGGCCATCCGGCTGCTGTCTGCGGATCTCCTTCACATAGGCGCTGGCGGCCGCCGGCACCGTCCCGTGGGGCTCGCAGCGCCCGTCGGAGCCGCGGGCCTGCAGGCCGACCACGTTCAAGCGCACATCCAACTGCTGGATCAACGGCACGAAGCTGGCGACGTTGGCCCCGGCACCGGGGATCATGAACAGGCAAGGCGCCTGCGTCGCGCCGGTCTGCAAGACAAAGCCGCTACGACCGCCGCGCGGTTCGTCGACATCCCGTTCGGCCTGCCTCAAGGCCTGCTCCAGCGCTTGGGCCAGGTGTTGCAGCGGTTCGGGGTCACGCATGATCGACCAGTGATCACCCTCGATGCGTTGCTCCACCAGATCGTTGCCCAGCAGAGCCTGCCAATCGGCCCCAAGCCCGTTCGGGCTGGACAACCCCGGCACAGGCGAAGTCGCGCTGAACAAGTGCACCGGCAGGCCCAGGGGCGCCGGCCGGTAGCGGACCATGGCGTTGCGCAGGGTCAGGTTGAGGCGGGCGCGACGGTCCAGTGTCTGGCGGTCAAAGCCGCCGGGCAGCCAGCCGCGTTCCTGGGCCGTGGTGATCAGCGCATCGAGGTCGAGGCCAGCGTGCCAGGCGTCCCCCGGCTCGTGGCCGGCCCCATTGCGCCAGTGCTGCGACAGATAAGCGAGCAGTTGCTGGCGCAGTGCGTCATCGTCCAAGTCCAGGGTCACCGGCGCGGCGCGCAGTGCGCCCGGCTGGCTGCTGTCGATCAGGCCAACGAATGCCACCGGACAATCCTCGCCTCGCAGTTGGCGGGCCATTTCATAGGCCAGCAGGCCGCCCGCCGACCAGCCGGCGAGCCAGTATGGGCCCTGAGGTTGGACCTTGCGCAGCAGCGCGATGTAGCGGCTGGCGAGGGCCTCGTTGCAGATGCCTTGCTCCAGTTCGGCGGCGGCTTGCACCGCGTATATCCCCAGCGCCGGGTCCAGGTAGCGGGCCAGGCGAGCGTAGGGCAGCGCCTCGCCGGTACCTTCGTGGATGAAGAACAGCGGGGCTCGTTGGTCCGTGCCGGCGCGGATACACAGTAGCGCCTGCTGGTCGACGTCCTGGGCATCCAGGGGCCGCACTTCACGAGCCAGTGCCGCCAGGTCCGCGGCGTTGAACAAGTCGCCCACGGACACGCCCAGGCCTTGTTCGCGCAGGGCGTCGAGCATTTGCACCAGCAGCAGCGAATGCCCGCCGAGGGCAAAGAAATTGTCTTCGCGACCCACCTGCTCGACCCCCAGCAACCGTGCCCAGAGTTGTGCCAGCAGGCTTTCCGTGGCGCCTTGGGGCGCAGCGTAGGGACGCTGCTGCAGGGCGTGCTGGTCAGGCGCGGGCAAGGCGCCGCGGTCGACCTTGCCGTTGGCGGTCAACGGCCATCGTTCCAGTTGCACATAGGCGCCGGGCACCATGTGTGCTGGCAACTGTTCCGCCAGTGCCAACCGCAGCGCCGCTGGCTCCAGTTGGCGGGCCGGTTCGGCGAGCAGATAGGCGACCAGCCGCGGATCGCCGGGTTCGTCCTGGCGTGCCAGGACCAGCGCCGAACGCACGTCGTCCAGCGCCGTGAGGCGTGCTTCGATCTCCCCCAACTCGATGCGGAAGCCGCGCACCTTGACCTGCTGGTCGTTGCGTCCCAGGTAGTACAGGGTGCCGTCGCTGCTCCAACGCGCCAGGTCGCCGGTTCTGTAGAGGCGTTCGCCCTCGCCACCGGCGAAGCGCGCCGGAAGAAATCGCTCGGCGTCCAGCGCTGGACGGTTGAGATAGCCGCGGGCCAGGCCCGGCCCGGCGACGTGGAGCTCGCCCACCACGCCGCGGGGCACCAGTTCGCCCCGCTCATCGAGCAGATAGACTCGCAGGTCGGGGATCGGCCGGCCGATGGGAGCCAGCCCGGCGTGGCAGTGGGCGGCATCGATGGGTTGGTAGGTGACATGCACTGTAGTCTCGGTGATGCCGTACATGTTCACCAACTGCGTGCCCTGGCTGTCCGGGCGCTCGAACCAAGGCCGTAGCGCCGCGCCATCGAGGGCCTCGCCGCCGAAGATGATGCAGCGCAGGCGATGGGGTTCGGCGCGGGTCTGCTTCATCCAGGCGTAGAAGGCGCTGGGCGTCTGGTTGAGCACGGTGACGCCGGTCTCCACCAGCAGCCGGTAGAAGTCTTCGGGGCTGCGCGAGGTCAGGTAAGGCACCACCACCAGCCGGCCGCCATGCAGCAGCGCGCCCCAGAGCTCCCAGACCGAGAAGTCGAATGCGTAGGAGTGGAACAGCGTCCAGACGTCTCGCTCATCGAAGCCGAACCAGGCATCGGTGGCGCTGAACAGCCGCAACACCGAGCGGTGCTCGATCATCACGCCCTTAGGCATGCCGGTCGAGCCGGAGGTATAGATGATGTAGGCCAGGTCGCGGTCGCTGGCGTGCGGATCGGCTGCCGGATCGGTGCAGGGCAGGTCGCGCCAGCCGCCGCGATCCGGGTCCAGGGAAAGGACTTCGCAGCCGGCCGGCAGGTGCAGTTCAACCGGCAGATCAGCCAGGGTCAACAGCACCCGCGGCTGGCTGTCGTCCAACATGAAGTTCAGGCGCTGGGCCGGGTAGACCGGGTCTAGCGGCACATAAGCGCCGCCGGCCTTGAGGGTCGCGAGAATGGCCATGGGCATGTCGAGGCTGCGTTCGACATGGATTGCCACGCGGCTGTCCGCGCCGACCCCCAGCCCACGCAAGCGATGGGCCAGGCGATTGGCGCGCTCGTTGAGCGCTCGATAACTGAGCCGTTGTTCACCGTACTCCACCGCAACGGCATCCGGGCGGCGCACTGCCTGGGCCTCGAAGCGCTGGTGCAGACGCTCGCCATTGGTCGTGGGGAGCGTCACGGCGGGGTTGAAGCCATGGAGCAGTTGCTCGCGTTCGGTTTGGCTGAGCAGATCGATGTCGGCCACCGATTGACGGTCGTCCGCGACCATCGCCCGTAGCACCGAGAGCAGCGCCTGCCAGTGGCGAGCCACGGTATCGGCGTCAAACAACGCGGTGGCATAGTTGAAGCCACCTTCGATCACGCCGTCCACCTCGTGCACATCCAGCGCCAGATCGAACTTGGCCGTGGTCACCGGCGCACCGACGCTTTCCAGACGCAAGCCGTTGCCCAGGTCCAGTTCGCCCGCCGGGGCGTTCTGCCAGGCCAGCATCAGTTGGAACACGGCGTTGTAGGCTTGGGAACGTGGCGGATTGAGCGCCTCGATGACCTGTTCGAACGGCAGGTCCTGGTGTTCCTGGGCGGCCAGCGCCAGGTCCTTGACCCGGGCCAGCAGGGTGACCACCGTCGGGGCGTCGTCCACTTCGATGCACAGCGCCTGGAAGTTCACGAAGAAACCGATCAGCGGCTCCAGCTCGACCCGGTTGCGGTTGGCCACCGGCGAGCCGATGACCACCCGGTCCTGGCCCGAGAACCGGCTGACCACCACCGCCCAGGCCGTCAACACGGTCATGTACAGCGTGGTGCCGTGGCGCTGGCCGAGGGCCTTGAGGCCGTGGGTCAGCTCAGCGTCGATGCGCACCGGCAGGCTGGCGCCGGCGTAGTCCAGCCGTGCCGGCCGCGGCCGGTCGGTGGGCAGGGTCACGCAGGTCGGTGCGTCCTGCAAATGGCGGGTCCAGTAGGCGCGCTGGCGTTGCAGTTCGTCGCCTTGCAACCAATCGCGCTGCCAGAGGCTGTAATCACCGTATTGGCGATCCAGGGCCGGCAGTGGATCGACCCGCCCCTGGCTGAACGCTTGATACAAGCGCGAGAACTCGTCGGTGAGGATGCCCATGGACCAGCCGTCCGAGACCAGGTGGTGCAGCGTGACGAGGACGACGTGGTCGTCGTGGTCCAGACGCAGCAGGCTGGCGCGGATCGGCCATTGGCGCGTGAGGTCGAACGGGCGAGCGGCTTCCTCGGCGCAGATCGATTGCCAGTCCGCCGCGCCAGAGGCGCTCAGGTCCAGGGTCGTAAGGGCCAGCGCCCGGGGCAAATCGATCACTTGGCGCGCCTGTCCCGCCACACTGACGAAGCGGGTGCGCAGGCTTTCATGCCGCGCCACGATGCGGTCCAGCGACCTGCGCAGCGCTTCGATATCCAGGTGCCCGCGCAAGCGCAGGCCCGCGGGCATGTTGAAGGCCGCGGTGGAATCCGGATTGAGCTGCTGGATCAGCCAGAGGTTCTGCTGAGCGAACGACAGCGGCAGCGGCTGACTGCGGTCACTGGCCAGCAGCGGGCCAAGGCGGCTGCGTCCGGCGTTGCCCAGGGCGGCGGCGAGCGCGTGCAGGCGCGGCTGGGCGAAGACCGCCGAGAGCGGCATTTCCAGGTCCAGTCGATGGCGCACCTTGGCCAGCAAGCGCAACGCCAGCAACGAGTGCCCACCCAGGGCGAAAAAGTCATCGTCACGACCCACTGCCTCGACCCCGAGCAATTCGCTCCAGATCGCTGCCAGGGTGATTTCCAACTCGCCCTGGGGCGCGCTGTATTGACTCTGGGCGAACGCATCGGCGGGAGGCGCCGGCAAGCGCTGACGGTCGACCTTGCCGTTGGCAGTGATCGGCAGTGCCGGCAGTTGCACGAAGGCACTGGGCAGCATGTACTCGGGCAGGCGCTCGCGCAGTTGGCTGCGCAGCGTCAGCGGCGAGAGAGTCTCGCTGGCGCTGTAGTAGGCCACCAACCGCGCCTGACCGTTGTCGTCCGGCAGAACAATCACCACCGATTCGCGCAGGCCGGGCAACTGATCGAGGCTACTTTCCACTTCGGCCAGTTCGACCCGGTAACCGCGGATCTTGACCTGGGAATCGTTGCGTCCCAGGTACTGCAGGGTGCCCTCGGCGGTCCAGCGTGCGAGGTCGCCGGTCTTGTACAGTCGCGCGCCGGGGGGGGTGTCGAAAGGGTGCTCGATGAAGCGCTCGGCGGTCAGCTGCGCCCGGTTCAGGTAACCCTGGGCCAGGGCCACGCCGGCGACATGCAGTTCGCCGGCCGCGCCCTGGGGTACCCAGTGGCCGGTGCCGTCCAACAGGCACACCTGGGTATTGGCGATCGGCCGGCCGATCACCGGCAAGTCCGGCCAGAGCGCAGGATCACCGGACAGGGTGTGGGTGCAAACCACGTGGGTTTCGGTGGGGCCATAGTGGTTGTGCAGACGAGCCTGGGGATGAGCCTCAAACAGTGCGCGCAGGGCGCCATTGATACGCAGCGCTTCGCCGGCGACGATCACGTCCCGCAGCATCGGCAACGCCAGTGGCGCCTCGGCCCAACTGTCGGCCAGGGTCGCCAGGGCGATGTAGGGCAGGAACAGCCGCTCGATCCGCGCCTGCGCCAGCCACTGTGGCAGACCGGCGAGGTCCAGGCGCTGGGACTCGTCCAGCAGCACCAGGGTGCCCCCGGTGCCCAAGGTGGAAAAGATCTCCTGGAACGCCACGTCGAAGCCCAGCGCGGCGAATTGCAGGGTCCGCGCCGGACCGGGCAGCGCCTGGGCGGCCTGCCAGGCCAACAGGTTGCCCAAGGCCAGGTGGCCCATGGCGACGCCCTTGGGCGTTCCGGTGGAGCCGGAGGTGTACATGACGTAGGCCAGGTCATCCGGCCGCGGCGGCGCCAGTTCCGGCAGGACGGACGCCGGACCCACGGTGGCCGCCAGGCGAACCGACAGCGCGGGGCAGCGCTCGCCGAGCCTTAGGGCTTCGACGCGCTGGGCATCCCAGAGCAGCAGGCAGGGTTGGCAATCGTCGACGATAGCCTGCCGGCGGGCGATGGGCTGGCTGGGATCCAGGGGCACGTAGGCCGCGCCGGTCTTGAGCGTGGCCAACAGGGCCAAAATCATTTCCAGGCTACGGGGCAGGTGGATGGCGATCCGTTGGCCCGGGCCTGCGCCCAGTTCCAACAACTGCGCGGCGAGCTGGTTGGCCTGGCGATCGAGTTCGCCATAGCTCAAACCGCGTCCATGCAGCTCCACGGCAAGGGCCTCGGGTTGCTGCCGTGCTTGGCGTTCGAACGGCCGATGGACCCAGCCTGCTTCTGAGAACGGCGTCGGGAGCGGATTGAGCTGGTGCCAGAGGCGCTCGCGCTCCCGGTCGTCCACCAGCGACAGGCGCGCCACCGGCTGGCGGTCGTCCAGGCAGAGCTGTCGCAGCACATTGGCCAGGCAGTCCCAATGCCGTTGCACACTGGCGGGATCGAACAACGCGGTGGCGTAATTCAGTCCTCCGATGATGCGTCCATCGGCCTCGTACAGCTCCAGGGACAGGTCGAACGGCGCGGTGATCTGCTCACCGGCGACACTGGTCAGGCTCAGGCCATCAAGGTCCAAGGCTCCGCGTGGCGCGTTCTGCCAGGCGAACATGAGTTGGAACACTGGGCTGTGGGCCAAGGTGCGCGGCGGATTGAGCGCTTCCACCACGTGCTCGAACGGCACGTCCTGGTGCGCCTGGGCCCCCAGGGCATGCTCGCGGACCTGGGCCAGCAATTGGCCAACGTCCGGTTCCCCGCGCAGGTCGACGCACAGCGCCTGGGTGTTGACGAAAAAGCCGATCAGAGGTTCGACTTCAGCGCGGGTGCGGTTGGCCACGGGTGTCCCGATCACCACCTGCTCCTGGCCGGCCAGGCGCCCGACCACCACGGCCCAGGCGGCCAACAGGGTCATGTACAGCGAGGTGCCGTGGCGCCGCCCCAGTTCCTTGAGCGCGGCACTGGTGGATTGATCGAGAGCGACCGCCAGGCGCGCGCCACTGAAGTCCTGGCGCGGCGGCCGCGGCCGGTCGCTGGGCAGGTCGATGCGTGCCGGTGCGTCGCGCAGGTGCGCGAGCCAGTAGGACAGCTGTTCGGCACCGCGCTCGCCGGCCAGCCACTGGCGTTGCCAGGCGGCATAGTCGGCGTACTGGATTGCCAGGGCCGGCAGCGGGTCCGGGGTGCCCCGGCGAAAGGCCTTGTAGAGGGCCGACAGTTCGTCCACCAGCACGCCGATGGACCAGCCGTCGGCGATGATGTGGTGCAAGGTCAGGTGCAGCACATGGCGCTGGTCCTGCAGTCGCACCAGTAGCGCCCGCAGCAAGGGCCCTTCGCTCAGGTTGAACGGTTGCGCCGCTTCGGTGGCCAGGGCCGCCCGCAGGCCGGCGTCGTCGTTGGCTTCCAGGGTCAGCCGCGAGGGTCCCCAGCGCGGCTCTGGCTCGATGACCTGCCGGACTTCGCCGTCCTGTTCAACGAACCGGGTGCGCAGCACCCCGTGGCGCTCGACGATCCGGGTCAGGGCCTGGTCCAGGGCGGCTTCGTCGAGTTCGCCATCCAGGGCCAGGGCGCCGCTGATGTGGTAGGCGGCGCTCGCCTGGGCGTCCAGGCGGCTGATGAACCACAGCCGCTGTTGGGCGAACGACAGCGGCCGTTCGGCAGTGTCCGGCAATACCGGGATCGCCGTCAGGGCAGAGCGCGCCGCGCCCGCCATCAGCGGGGCCAGGGCTGCCACGCTCGGGTTCGCGTACAGGGTCGCCAGGGGCAATTCCAGGCCCAGGCGCTGGCGCACCCGCGAGACCCATTGCACCGCCAGCAGTGAATGGCCGCCCAATTCGAAGAAATTGTCGTGCCGGCCGACCCGGGCGACCCCCAGCAGGTCGCGCCAGATAGCGGCCATGAGGGTTTCCTGCTCACCCCGCGGAGCTTCGTAGGCCTGGCTGCTCCAGGCCTCCTCGCCGGGCAGCGGCAGGGCGCCGCGGTCGAGTTTGCCGTTGGGTGTCAGCGGCAGGGCGTCCAGCGGCATGATGACCGCCGGAACCATATAGCCCGGCAGCCGGTTCGCCAGGGCATCGCGCAGGGCCGCCGGCGTCAACGGTCCGTGGCCAGGACTGACCACGGCGTAAGCCACCAGCGCCGGCTCGCGGCCATTGCGCGGGACCGCCAGGACTGCCGCCGCGGCCACTTGCGGCAGCGCCAACAGGGCGCTTTCGATCTCCCCCAGTTCGATGCGGAAGCCGCGGATTTTCACCTGGAAGTCATTGCGCCCCAGGTAGTGGAGCTGGCCGTGGACGTCCCAGAAGCCCAGGTCGCCGGTGCGGTACAGCCGCGCTCCGGGCTGATCGCTGAAGGGGTCGGCGAGGAAGCGTTCACGGGTCAGGTCGGGCCGCCGGTGGTAGCCGCGTCCAACGCCAGCACCGCCGATGTACAGCTCGCCCGGTACGCCTACGGGCAACCGCTGCATGGCGTCATCGAGGACGTGCACCTGGGTGTTGTCGATGGGCCGGCCAATGTGCGGGACGAAGCCGACTTCGCGGTCCATCGCAACCCAGGTCGAGTAGACCGTGGTCTCGGTCGGGCCATAGAGGTTGTTGACCTGACGCACGCGGCTCTGCTCGAACAGACGCTGCACCAGCGTCCGGGGCAGCGCCTCGCCAGCCAGGTTGACGTTCTCCAACGAGTCCCCCAGGGCTTCTGCGCGCAACAGCGCATCGAGGGCCGAGGGCACCGTATTGAGCAGGCTCAGCTCCGGACGCTGGTCGAGCAGGGCGAGGGCGTCGTCCACCAGCTCCAGGGTGCCGCCGCAGGACAGCGGCGCGAAGCATTCGAATACCGACAGATCGAAGTTGATCGAGGTGCTGAACAGGCTCTGGCTGAGCACTTGCGGTGTGAAACTGCCCAGGGCCCAGTCGAGGAAATTGCGCGCGTTGCGGTGTTCGATCATCACCCCCTTGGGTTGTCCGGTGGAGCCGGAGGTGTAGATCATGTAGGCCAGATGCTGGCCTTCCAGCCCTGGGGCCAGCGGCGCGTCGCTGGTCGCGGTTTCGCTGTCGCGCAGCACTTCATCGACGTTCACGCGGTGGCAATCGTCGGCCAGCGTCAGTTCCAACGGCGCGTCGGCCAGGGTCAGCAGCGCCAGCGGGGCGCTGTCGTCGAGCATGTAGGCCAGGCGCTGCGCCGGATAGGCCGGGTCCAGCGGCACGTAGGCACCGCCGGCCTTGAGCACGGCGAGCAGGGCGACGATCAGTTCCGGAGTGCGGCGCAGATGGATGCCGACCCGCGCCTCAGGTCCGACGCCCAGCGCTTGCAGGCGCCGCGCCAGGTGATTGGCCTGGCGGTCGAGCTCGGCGTAGCTGAGCCGGCGGCCCTTGCAATGCACTGCCAGGGCCTGCGGGGTCTGCCGGGCCTGGGCCTCGAAGCGCTCGTGGAGCAGGGCACGCTGGGGCTGGGGACGCGCAGTGGCGTTGAACCGCGCCAGTTGCGCGAGTTCCGCTGGCGGCAGCACATCCAGGGTCCGGGCCAGACGTTGCGGGCTACTGTCCAGGGCTTGCACCAGGCTGGTGAGGGCTTGTTCCAGGAATCCCCAGGCCCGTTGCGCACCCACCGAGCCGGCAATCTGCGCGGTGATGCCGAAGCCCTGGCCGAGGTCGTCCACCGAGAAGGTGAAGGGGTAGTTCGTACGCTCGGCGGTGCTCAGCACCTGCATGCCAGCGACGCTCTGGTGAGGCGTGTCCTCCAGGCTGTAGCGAAAATTCAGCAACGCGCAAAACAGCGGCGTCCCCGCCGCCACGCCACTGCAGCGCTGGGCCAGCGTCAGTGGCGCGTGCTCATGCTCAAGCAGGCCCAGCAGCGCCTGATGGGTGCGCTGCAGGCTGTCGCTTACCGAGGTCTGCGCGAAGCCGATGCGCAGCGGCAGGGTGTTGATGAACACCCCCAAGGCCTGGACCGCCCCCTCGATCCCCTGCAGACGACCCAGAAGCACCGTGCCGAACACCACGTCGGCGCGGCCCGTGGCCTTTCCCAATACCAACGCCATGGCCAGGTGGAACAGGCTGGCGACGCTCACCTGGTGGTGGCGTGCTGTTTGCCGCAGGGCCAGCGCCAGCGTCGGGTCGAGAACGCCCCGGGCTTCGTCCAGGGCTCCGGTGTTCTGCACGTCCAGCAGGCCGAACGGCGCGGTGGGTTCGCTGACGTCCGCCAGCATGGCTTCGAAAAACCGTTGCTGGCGGGCGCTGTCCTGGCCGTGCCGGGCGTGGGACACAAAGGCCCGGAACGGCACCGGCTCGCGCAGTTGCGCGGCGCGACCCTGCTGGATCAGCACGATTTCCTCGACCATCCGCTCCAAGGTGGTGTGGTCCAGCACCAGGTGATGGTGCAGCACTTGCAGCAGCCAGCGTTGCCCGGCGGCGTCGAAGGCCTTGACCACCCGCAGCAGGGGCGCCTGGCGGATATCCAGGCGGCGCTGCCGTGGATGGGTGTGCGCCTGCAACTGGGCGAGGGCGTCGGCCTCGGTGATAGGCAGCACCTCGATGGGCAGCGGCGCGTCACGCCAGACCACCTGCACCGGCTGTTCCAGACCTTCCCAGGCCAGGGCGGTACGCAGGATGTCATGGCGGGCAATGACCTGTTGCAGCGCCTGGCAAAAACCGTCCAGGCCGGTTTCGTCGTCGAAGGCCAGGGTGGTGTGCAATAGGTAGGTGTCGCCTTCCTCCTGCAGCAAGTAGTGGAAGAACAAGCCTTCTTGCAAAGGCGCCAGGGGGTAGATGTCCTGCACGTTGGCGGCGCCGCCCTCGACCTGGGCCACGATGGTGTCGATCTGCGCCTGGGTCAGCTCCACCAAGGGCAGCAGCTCAGGGACGATACGGCTGCAGCCGGGAGGTATCGTCGCCTGCAGCGATGCAAGCTCAAGACTCGGGACCGTCGGGCGCTGTGCCAGGCAGTCGGCCAGCGCGGCGACACTGGGGGCGCCGAACAGCGTGCGTACATCCAGCGGCCAGCCCTGTACCCGCAGCTGTTCCACCAGTTGCACCGCCAGCAACGAATGCCCGCCGAGGGCGAAGAAGTTGTCCTGCCGACCGACCCGCGGCACCCCGAGGACCTCGGCCCACAGTTCGGCGAGTCGGGTTTCCACTGGCCCTTGGGGCGCTTCGTAGCAGTGCAGGGCGAAGTGCTGTTCGTCGGGCTCGGGCAGGGCGTGGCGGTCGAGCTTGCCGTTGGCGGTCAGCGCGAAACCTTCTACCTGGACGAAAGCCGCCGGCAGCATGTAGTCCGGTAGCACGGCCGTCAGGCGGGCGCGCAGGGCGTTGGGTTCTTGCGCCTCGGTGGCGCTGAAGTAGGCCAGCAGGCGCCGCTGGGCATCGGCCAGCACCACCGCCTCGCCGATCCCCGGCAGGGCCTTGAGCTGGGCTTCGATTTCCCCCAACTCGATGCGAAAGCCACGGATCTTCACCTGGAAATCATTGCGGCCCAGGAACAGCAGCACGCCGTCGGCGCGCCAGCGCACCAGGTCGCCGGTGCGGTACAAACGTACCCCGGGCGCCTGGCTGAAGGGGTTGGCGACGAAGCGTTCTGCGCTCAGTCGGGGTTGGTTCAGGTACCCCAGGGCCAAGCCATCACCACCGACGTAAAGCTCGCCGGCCACCCCAATCGGCACTGGACGGCGCTGTTCATCCAGCACATAGACCTGGGTGTTGCCCACGGGCCGGCCGATGGGAATGTCACCGGCCAACGCGTCCTCGAGGGTGATGGTGTGAGTGGTGGTGAAGGTGGTGTTTTCCGTCGGCCCGTAGCCGTTGAGCAAGTGCTCGGGCGGCGAATCGCGCAGGACCTTTTCGATGCGCCGCGGATCGAGCACGTCGCCGCCGACCATCAGGTAGCGCAGCGCGCCGAAGGCCGGCGCCAGGGCCTCGGCGTACTGATGGAACAGCCCGGCGGTGAGCCAGAGCACGCTGACTTCGTGGTGCAGCAAGTGCTCGTTGAAGCGGGCCGCGTCCAGCAGGGTTTCCCTGGGGCAGACCACCAGGCAGCCGCCATTGAGCAGCGCGCCCCAGATCTCCAGGGTACTGGCGTCGAAGGCCGGGTTGGCGGCGAGGGCGAAGCGGTCCTGGGCGGTGAACTCGGCGAAGCCGTTGTTGCGCACCAGCCGGGTGATGGCACGGTGCGGCACCTGCACGCCCTTGGGCGTTCCGGTGGAACCGGAGGTGTACATGATGTAGGCCGGCGCCTCGCTCGACACTGTGACAGGCTGACGCGGCAGGGTGGGTTCGCCCGCGGTCGCAAGGCGATTCCAAGGGCACAAGAGCTGGTAGCCGCTACCTTGCACCGGCGCGTCCGGATTGTCACAGAGCAGCCAGGCGCTGGCACAGTCGTCCAGCAACGCGCGTTGACGCTGCGGCGGGGTGGCGGTGTCGATGGGCACGTAGGTCGCGCCGTTTTTCAGGATCGCCAGGACCGCCGTGACCAAGCGCGGGCCGCGCGCAAGGCTCAGGGCGACCCGGGCGCCCGGGGTGACGCCGTGCTCGGCCAACCAGTGCGCCAGCTGCTCGGCCTGTTGGTCGAGCTGGCGGTAACTGAGCAAGTGGTCGCCGTCCTGCACCGCGGTGGCGTCGGGCCGGCGCTGGGCCTGGGCCTCGAACAGACGGTGCAGGGGCTCGTCGGCAGGGTAATCGCGGATGGTTTCATTGAATCCGTGGAGCACCTGCCGACGTTCGTCCGCGCCGAGGATCGACAGCGCCTGGAGCGGCAGCTGGTCGTTCTCGGCCATCGCCTGCAACGTGGCGCACAGCGCCTGCCAGTGACGCTCGACGGTGCCGGGGTCGAACAGCGCCGTGGCGTAGGTCAGCCGACCGCCGATCACGCCGTCGCGCTCATACAGGTTCAGGGTCAGGTCGAACTTGGCGCTGTCCTCGTCGGTGGATAGCGGGGTCACTTCCAGGTCGCCCAGCGCCAGGCTCGGCTGCGGAGCATTCTGCCAGGCCAGCATGACCTGGAAGATCGGACTGTGAGCCAACGAACGCGACGGGTTCAAGGCTTCCACCAATTGTTCGAAAGCCAGCTCCTGATGGGCCTGGGCATCCAGCGCAGTGCGCCGCACCTGGGCCAGCAGCTCGCCGACCTGGCTGACCCGGTCGAGGCGCACCCTCAACGCCTGGGTGTTGACGAAGAAGCCGATCAGCGGCTCGACCTCGGCACGGGTGCGATTCGCCAGCACCGAGCCGATGACCAGGTCATCCTGCCCCGACAACCGGCCAAGGACCACCGACCAGGCGGCCAGCACGGTCATGAACAACGTCGTGCCGTGGCGTTCGTTCAATTGCTTGAGGGACCGCACCAGCGCAGCGTCGATGCTCAGCTCCAGGCTGGCACCGGTGAAGTCCTGTCGGGCCGGGCGCGGCCGGTCCAGGGCCAGGTTCAACGAAGGGGGCGCGTCGGCCAGCTGGGTGCGCCAGTAGTTCAGTTGCTCAGCGATGCGTTGCGCCTGGCGCGGGGAGCGTTGCCACAGGGCATAGTCGGCGTACTGGATGGCCAGCGGTGGCAGCGGATCGGCTTGCCCCCGGCAGAAAGCCCGGTACAGCTCGCTCAATTCCCGGGTCAGCACGCCCAGGGACCAGGCGTCGCCGACAATGTGGTGCAGGGTCACCAGCAGGACGTGCTCCTGCTCGGCCAGGCGCAACAGGCGGGTGCGAAACAGCGGGCCGCCGGCCAGATCGAAAGGCGCCTGGGCTTCAGCGGTGTAATGGGCCTGCAACTGTGTCGGCGACTGATCCCGCAGGTCGTGGCACGGCATCATCAGCGAATGCCCGGGATCCACCACCTGGCACGGCTCGCCGCCGTCGGACACAAAACGGCTGCGCAAGGCTTCGTGCCGCTCGACGATGCGCGCCAGCGCGGCGCCCAGGGCCGCTTCATTCAACTCACCGCGCAGCCGCAGGCCTCCGGCCATGTGGTAGGCCGCGCTGGCCTGGGCATCCAGGTGCGCGATGAACCACAGGCGTTGTTGGGCAAACGACAACGGCAGCCGTGCCGGCCGTGGACCGACCGGGATCGGTGCCGCGCCGTGGAGCCCGGCTGCGCCCAGGGCTTCGATGGCCCGTGCCTGGCGTTGCAGCGTCGGGTGATCGAACACACTGGCCAAGGGCAGTTCGACGCGCAATTGCTGACGCAGTTGGGAAACCAGTTGCACCGCCAGCAGAGAGTGGCCACCGGCCTGGAAAAAATGCTCGTCGCGGCCGATCCGTGGCCGGCCCAACAGGCGCCCCCAGATCGTCGCCAGTTGGTTTTCCAGCGGACCCAGGGGCGCTTCGAAGTGTCCGCTGGCGGCCTGTTCCGGTGCCGGCAGCGCGCTGCGATCGAGCTTGCCGTTGGGCGTCAGTGGCAGGGCGGGCAGGGCCACGTAGGCGCTGGGTTGCATGTACTCGGGCAATACCGCCGCCAGGGCGTCGCGCAGTATCGCCTCGTCAGGCGCCGCTTCCGGCTGGGCCACCCAATACGCCACCAGCCGCGCATCGCCGCTCGGCTCCTGACGAGCCACGACCACGGCATGCTGCACCCCCGGAACACGCGCCAGGGCGCTTTCGATCTCGCCCAGTTCGATACGATAGCCGCGCACCTTGACCTGGAAGTCGTTGCGCCCCAGGTAGAGCAGTTGCCCATCCTCGGTCCAGCGACCAAGGTCGCCGGTGCGGTACATCCGCGCGCCGGGCTGGGCTGCGAACGGGTCCGGGAGGAAACGTTCCTCGGTCAGCGCCGGCCGGTTCAGGTAACCCCGAGCGACACCGGCGCCGCCGATGTACAGTTCTCCCACCACGCCACGGGGCACCAGTTGCCGGTGCGCATCGAGCAGGTAGACCTGGGTGTTGTCCAGCGGCCGACCGATACCCGGCACGAAGCCTTCGGCGCGGTCCATCGCCACCCAGGTCGAATAGGTGGTGGTTTCCGACGGTCCATACAGGTTGCACAGGCGCTGCACGTCACTGTGGTCGAAGATCCTTTGCACCAGGCCCTGCTTGAGTGGTTCGCCGGCCAGGTTGACCACCCGCGTCGAGGCCGGGATCGCCGCGGCCCCCACCAGCGCATCGAGCGCCGAGGGCACGCTGTTGATCAGTGTGACCGGCACCGGACGGTCGAGCAGGGCCAGGGCATTGGTGGCCAGGTGCAGGGTCGCACCGGCGGCCAGGGGCACGAAATACTCGAAGACCGCCAGGTCGAAGTTGATCGAGGTGGCGAACAGGCTGTCGCGCAGGCTTTCGGCGTCGAAGACGCGCAGCGCCCAGTGCAACAGGTTGCAAGCATTGCGGTGCTCGATCATCACGCCCTTGGGCAGGCCGGTGGAACCCGACGTATAGATCACGTAGGCCAGGTGCGCGCCGGTCAGGCCCAGGCGTGCCGGGTCCGGGTTGTCGGCCGGTTGCTCGGCCAGACGGACCTGGGTCTGCGGATCATCCAGGCACAGGGCGGTGCAGCCCGCCGGTGCCGTCACGCAGGCTTGCAGTGCGATGGTGGTCAGCAACGCCTGGGGCGCGCTGTCTTCGAGCATGTGCGACAGCCGCTCGCGCGGGTACGCCGGGTCCAGCGGCACATAGGCTGCGCCGGCCTTGAGGATGCCGAGCAGGGCGACCAGCAGATGCGGGCCACGCTCCAGGCAGATCGCTACCCGGCTGTCCGGCTGCACACCTGCGCCCAGCAACAGGTGGGCAAGGCGATTGGCCTGGGCGTTGAGCGCTCCATAGGTCAACGGACTGGCGCCATCGGCCGCGTCGAAACGCGCGGCGATGGCTTGGGGCTGGCGTTCCGCCTGGCGTTCCAAGGCCAGGTGCAACAGGTCCCGCTCGGGCAGCGGCCGGGCAGTCGCGTTGAACGTGCGCAGCAGCTGCTCACGCTCCGCCTCCGGGAGTATCGAAAGATGGCAGGCCAGGCGCTGGGGTGAGTCTTCCAGCGCGTCGAGCAGGTTATCCAGGGCCGTTTGCAGCCAGCCAAGCACCGGGGCCGCGCCCACCAGGGGGTCGATTTGCAGGCTCAGCGAAAACCCATCGCCCAGGTCGTCGACCGACAGGTTGAAGGGATAGTTGGTGCGTTCCTCACCGCCCAGAACCTGCATGCCATCGAGCACCGGGGCATGTCCCTGGGCCGTGCTGTGCCGGTAGTTGAGCAGCGCCGAGAACAGCGCCGTGCCGTTGGGCAGCGCGCTGCAGCGTTGGGCCAGGCCCAAGGGCGCGTGCTCATGGGCGATCAACCGGCTGAGTAACCCATGGGTGTCGCGCAGGGCCTGCCTCTCCGGCACCGCCAGGCGCACTCGCAACGGCAACGTATTGATGAACAGGCCCATGGCGGTGGCTGCTTCGGCGGCGCCCTGCAGGCGACCGAACATCACCGTGCCGAACACCACGTCGTCACGGCCGCTGGTCTTGCCCAGCACCAGGGCCCAGGCCAGATGGAAAAGACTGGCGCTGCTGACTTCCAGGCGGCGCGACAGTTCGCGGATGCGCCGGCTCAGATCCAGCGCCAGCGGCGCTTCCAGGGTCTGCACCTGGCTGCCGTCGCCGCGCACATCGAGCAGCCCGCAGGGCGCGGTGGGCTCGTCGATATCGCCAAGCAGCTCGGTGAAGAATGCCGTGTGTTGCGCTTCGCTCAGGCCCTGGCGGGCGCGCACCACGAAATCACGAAACGGGCGTGGTGGTTGCAGGTCGGCCAGGCGGCCCTGCTGAATCGCCGCGACCTCGCTCACCAGTCGCTCCAGCGATGTATGGTCCATCACCGCATGGTGGTGCAGCAGTTGCAGCAGCCAGCGACCGTTTGCCGGATCTGCTGCAGCCACCGCGCGCATCAGGGGTGCCTGGCGCAGGTCCAACCGATGCTCCCTGGGATCGGTCCAGGTGCGCAACGCGGTGGCCACGTCGTCCGCGGGCGGGCTGAACAGTTCCAGTGTCAGCGGGGCCTGACGCCACACCACTTGGACCGGCGCATCGAGACCTTCCCAGGCCAGCGCGGTGCGCAGGATGTCGTGGCGGGCGATGGCCTGGTTGAGAGCGTCCATGAAGCGGCGCAGGCGCGGTTCGTCATCGAAGGCCAGTAGCACGTGCAGCAGGTAGGTATCGCCACGCTCCTGGAGCAGGTGGTGGAAGAGGATGCCGGCCTGCAGGGGCACCAGCGGGTAGATGTCCTGGATATTGGCGGCACCGCCCGGAACGCTGGCGACGATGCCCTCGATCTGAGCCGCGTCGAGCTGGCAAAGGTCGAGCAGTGCCGGGGTGATGGCGGTGATACCCGCCGGCAGTCCGCTGGTGCCGGCGGGCTGTGCCGCGGGCTGGCGCAGGGCTTCGATCAGCGCCGGCTTGTGGCTGCGCAGGAGGGCGATCAGCGCCTGGTCGGCCAGAACTTCATCGTCGGCCACCACCGAGAGTTGGTCGCCGCGCAACGACAGGGTCACGCCGCGGTGTTTGAGCAGAGCCAGTAGTTGATCCGCAGTCACAGGAGCAGTTCCTTCAATGGAGTAGTGGCCGCGGCCAGACCGGCAAGGGTCGGTGCGGTGAACAATTGGCTGATGTCGACCCGCAGGTGGTGCTGGCGCATGCGCTCCACCAGCCCCATGGCAATCAGCGAGTGGCCGCCGAGGGCGAAGAAGTTGTCGTGCCGGCTGACCCGCTCGAC
Source organism: Pseudomonas sp. B21-054 (assembly GCF_026016345.1). Taxonomy (NCBI): domain Bacteria; kingdom Pseudomonadati; phylum Pseudomonadota; class Gammaproteobacteria; order Pseudomonadales; family Pseudomonadaceae; genus Pseudomonas; species Pseudomonas sp. B21-054. The sequence continues at coordinate 4,244,662 of NZ_CP087204.1, read as the reverse complement.
GTTCAGCAGCTCGCACCAGATGGCCGCCAGGGCTATCTCGATGTCGCCTTGGGGGGCTTCGTAACGGGTTTGCACGTACGCCTGGGCGTCGGGTTCGGGCAGGGCATTGCGATCGAGCTTGCCGTTGGCCGTCAACGGCAGGCTATCCAGGCGCACATAGGCGCTGGGCAGCATCGACTCGGGCAAGCGTTCGGCCAGGGCCGTCCGCGCCTGTGCCGGCGTCGGTGGCGCGTCGCCCAGCAGGTATGCGATCAGTCGGGCCACGCCATGGCGATCGGGGCGACCGACCACCACCGCTTGCCGAACACCGGGCAGCGCCAACAGATGGCTTTCGATTTCCCCCAGCTCGATGCGGTGCCCATGGATCTTCACCTGGAAGTCGGTGCGGCCAAGGTAGCTGAGGCTGCCATCCAGCTCCCAGCGGCCGAGGTCGCCGGTGCGGTACAGCCGCGCGCCGGGCTGGGTCGAGAGCGGGTCGGCGATGAACCGCTCCCGGGTTAGCGCCTCGCGCTGCCAGTAGCCACGGGCCACGCCTCGGCCGCCAATGTGGATTTCACCCACCACCCCCAGCGGTGTGCGCCGACCGTGATGATCGAGCACTTGCACTTGAGTATTGGGCAGGGGCTGGCCAAGGCTGGGCAGCGGATGCTGATCCAGCCAGGCGCTGGTGGTGTCGACTGTGCACTCGGTCGGGCCGTAGACGTTCAGCACCCGCACGCCGGGCTCGCCGACCAGTTGCTGCCAGAGCTCTGCGGGGACGGCCTCGCCGCCGAGCAGCAGGCGGCGGGGCAACGGCTGGGGCAGGGCCAGCGTCTGGCGATGCTTGAGCAGCGCTTGCAACTGGGTCGGGGTGCAGTCGAATAGGGTTACCTGCCGGCTCTGCAGGTAATCGAGCAGGGCCGCTGCGTCCAGGCGCACACGTTTTGGAATCAACACCAGGCAGTGGCCGCTCAGCCACTGACACAACTGCTGGACCGAGGCATCGAACGCCACCGAGGCGTTGAGCGAGCAGCGCGTACCGGCCGGCAGGTCAGCCAGACGCTGGTGCAACCCGGCCCAGAGGTTGAGCACCGAGCGGTGCTCGACCATGACGCCCTTGGGCTGGCCGGTGGAGCCTGAGGTGTAGATCAGATAGGCGAGGTCGCTGGGCTGGGTGCCGATGTCCGGATCGTCGGTTGCGGCCTGCTGCCAGGCGGCACCAACGGCATCCAGGCAGATCAGCGGCCCGGCGTCGAATGTCGGCAGCCCCTCGCGCACTCGTTCCTGGGTGAGCAGCGCCGCCGGAGCGCTGTCTTGCAGCATGAAGGCCAGCCGCGGAGCCGGATAATCAGGGTCCAGCGGCACATAGGCGCAGCCGGCTTTCCACACCGCCAGCAAGGCGATCGCCAGGTGCGCTTCGCGGTCCAGGCACACCGCGACCCGTTGCCCGGGCCGTACGCCCTGGTCCAGCAAGTGATGGGCCAGGCGGTTGGCCTGCTCATCGAGTTGTCGAAAGCTCAGTTGGCGATGCTCGTCGATCAGCGCAAGGGCGTCGGGGCGGCGAGCGGCCTGCTCGGCGAAGCGCCCGTGCAGGGTGCCGTCGGGCGCTGACACGGACAGCACTGGGTTGAGGCGATTCAACCGTGCCTGCTCGGCGGCCGGCAATACGTCCAATGACTGGATGTGCCCATCGTCGGTCTGTTCCAGTGCATCCACCAGGGCGTGCAGGGCCGCCAGCATGAAGCCCAGCAGCCGTTCCGGCGCATGATCGGGGTGGGTCTGGGCGGTCAGCTGGAAACCTTCGCCCAGATCGTCCACCGCCAGGTTGAAGGGGTAATGGGTTCGCTCCTCGCTGTGCAGCAGGGTCATGCCGGGCATGGCTTGGTGCACATTGGCCTGGCCGGCATGGCTGTAGCGGTAATTGAACAAGGTGCTGAACAACGCCGTCCCCGGCGCTACCGCGCTGCAACGCTGGGCCAGGGCCAGCGGGGTCTGCTCGTGGCAGAGCAGACCGTTGAGGGTGTCCTGGACCTGCCGCAGGGTGGCGTGGACGCCGCCGTCCAGGCGCACCCGCAGTGGAAGGGTGTTGATGAACAGGCCCAAGGTCCGGTCGGCGTGGGCGCCGGCCTGCAGGCGGCCGAACAGTACCGTGCCAAAGACCACATCGTCGCGCCCACTCAGGCGCCCCAGCACCAGGGCCCAGGCCAGGTGGCAGACACTCGCCGGGCTCACCCCGTGGGCCTCGGCCTGGCGACGCAGGCGGCGCGCCAGCTCCGGCGCCAGCGGTTGCTGGTGTTCCAGGGCCTGCCAGCGGGGATCGGTCTGCAGGTCAAGGTCGAAGGGCAGGGTGGGTTCATCCAGATCGCCCAACTGCTCGCTGAAAAAAGCGCGGGCGGCGGCCACCGCTTCTGGGCGCCGGGCCTGGGCCACCAAGGCTCGGGTGCCGGTGGGCGGCGGCAGGTCCGCCGGGCGCCCGCCCTCGATCAGGGCGATCTCTTCGATCATCAATTCCAGGGAGGTGTGATCGACCACCACATGGTGATGCAACAGCAGCAACAACCAGCGCTCCTGCGCCGGGTCAAAGGCCACCCGGGCCTCGATCAGCGGGGCCTGTCGCAGGTCGAGGCGGTAGTGGCGCGGGTCGGCACTGGCCTGCAGCCGCGACGCGACGTCGTCACCCTCCAGCGCCAGGCGCCGAGGCGTGAACGCGACCTGCCGCAGCACCACCTGCACGGGTTCCTCCAGGTCCTCCCAGAGCACCAGGGTGCGCAGCGCGTCGTGCCGGCCGATGACCTGGCCCAGCGCCGCGCAGAAACGTTGCAGGCGCGCCTCGTCGGTGAAGGCCAGCAGGCTGCGCAGCACATAGCGATCACCCTCGCGCTGGGCGCGGTGGTGATAGAGCATGCCCTCCTGCAAGGGGCCCAGTGGATAAATGTCCTGGATATTGCCGGCGCCGCCGGGCACTCGCGCCGCGATCAGGTCGATCTGTGCCTGGGGAAGGGTCACCAGATCCAGCATCTGCGGGGTGATGCGGGCGCACGGGGTCGGGATGGCGCTTACGCTGGGTGCCGGCGCCGGAGCGCTGGCCAGGTTTTCCAGGCGCAGGGCCTGGGCGGCCAGTGTCGAGCGTTCGAACACGCTGCGTATGTCCAGGTCCCAGCCATTGCGGCGCAACTGTTCGAGTAATTGCACCGCCAGCAGCGAATGCCCGCCAAGGCTGAAGAAGTCATCTTCACGGCTGATTTCCGAGACGCCCAGCACCTGGGTCCAGATGGCCGCCAGCCGCCATTCGGTGTCCCCTTGCGGCGGCTGCCTGGCGGCACTGCTGGCCTGCACCTCGGGCAGCGGCAGGGCCTGGCGATCAAGTTTGCCGTTGGGCGTCAGTGGCAGCTGCTCCAAGGCGACGCAGGCGCTGGGCAGCATATAGTCCGGCAAGCGGCTTTCCAGATAGGCGCGTACTTCAGCCAAGTCCGGAACGGGCGTGGTCGAGTCCTGCGCTATCAGATAGGCCACCAACCGCGGATCACCGGCAGGGCCGGGCTGCGCCAGCACCACCGCTTCGCGCACCGCCGGCATGCCCAGCAACTGCGTTTCGATCTCCCCGAGTTCGATGCGGAACCCGCGTACCTTGACCTGGAAATCGTTGCGTCCCAGGTAGTCCAGCGACCCATCGGCCCGCCAGCGCCCCAGGTCACCGGTGCGGTACATGCGCGCCTGGGGATCGTCGACGAAGGGGTCGGACAAAAAGCGCTCTTGGGTCAGCTCGGCACGATTGAGATAACCCCGCGCCACACCTGCTCCGCCGATGTAGATCTCACCGGCCACGCCCAATGGCACCGGCTGGCGATGACGGTCGAGCAGATAGACACGGGTGTTGTCCAGGGGCCGGCCGATGCCGGGCCGGTAGCCCCCGGCACGGTCCATCGACAGCCAGGTGGAATAGGTGGTGGTTTCCGTTGGCCCATAGAGATTGCAGACCCGTTGCGTCGCGCTGCGGGCGAACAATTGCTCCACCAGTCGCGGCTTGAGCGGTTCGCCCGCCAGGTTGACCACCCGGATGCTGTCCAGGATGGCGCCGACCCTGACCAGTTCTTCCACCGCCGAGGGTACGCTGTTGATCAGCGACACCGGGCAGGGTCGGGCCACCAACGCCAGGGCGTTTTCCACCAGGTGCAGGGTCGCGCCGGCGGCGAGCGGGACGAAGCATTCGAAGACCGCCAGGTCGAAGTTGATCGAAGTGGCGAACAGGCTGCGGCGCCATTCCTCGGCGTCGAAGCTGCGTAGCGCCCAATGCAGCAAGTTGCAGGCGTTGCGGTGCTCGATCATCACGCCCTTGGGTAGGCCGGTGGAGCCCGAGGTGTAGATGACGTAGGCCAGGTGCGCCGGGCTCAGGTCCGCAACCCTGGGGTTTTCCGTGGGCAGGGTCGCCAACCGGTCCCGCAACTGCGCTGCATCCAGGTGCCAGCATTCGACCGCCGCGGCCGGTAACCCACTGGCCACGGCCTGGCTGCTCAGGACCAGCCGGGGCGCGCAGTCTTCGAGCATGTGCGCAAGGCGCGCCGGCGGGTAGTTGGGGTCCAGCGGTACGTAGGCCGCGCCGGCCTTCAAGGTGGCGAGCAGGGCGACCAACAGGTCTGGACCACGTTGCAGGCTGATCGCTACCCGGTCATCGGGGCGCACCCCGGCCGTCAGCAAGGCGTGGGCCAACTGGTTCGCCTGCTGATTAAGCTGGGCATAGCTGAGCTGCGCTCCCGCGGCCGTTTCGAACTGCGCCGCCACGGCGTCGGGATGCAGTGCCGCCTGCCGCTCGAAGGGCTGGTGCAGCAGGGTGTCCCGTGGATGCGCCTGCCGTGTGGCGTTGAACGCTTCCAGCAGTTGCTGGCGTTGCTCCAGGGGTAGGATGTCCAAGGCACAGGCTCGGGTGGCCGGTGCGGTTTCCAGGGTCTGTGCAACCACCTCCAGGGCCCGAATCATTTGCGCAAGGACCGCGTCGACGCAGACTGAACGATGGACCTGTCCGGTCAGGGCAAAGCCTTCGCCGAGGTCATCGATGGACAGGCAGAACGGATAGTTGCTGCGCTCCTCGCTACCCAGCAGGTGCACCCCGGGCAGGTCGAACTCTGGGCGGGCCGAGCGTTGTGCCTGGCTGTGGCGAAAGTTCAGCAACGCTGAGAACAACGCTGCCTGGGTGGGCAGCGCCGTGCAACGTTGGGCCAGGGCCAGCGGCGCGTGTTCATGGGCGAGCAGTTCGGTCAGTCGTCCATGGGTCTGGCGCAAGGCGCTATACAGAGGCATGTCGAGGTCGATGCGCAGGGGCAGGGTATTGATGAACAGCCCCAGGGCCTGCTCCACCTGCTGGCCGGCACTGAAGCGGCCGAACAGCACCGTGCCGAAGACCACGTCGTCGCGGCCGCTGGCCTTGCCCACCACCATGGCCCAGGCCAGGTGGAACAGGCTGGCGACGCCCACCGCCTGGGTCTTGGCCAGTTGCCGCAGGCGGCGGGCCAGGGCGGGGTCGAGTGAGCGCTGGGCCTCACGGTTGTCGCGGCCGGAACCCTGGATGTCGTGCAGCGCGTAGGGCAGGGTCGGTTCGTCGAGCGTGCCGAGCAGCCGCTGGAAATAGGCCTCGGCGCTGGCCTGGCGCCGGTGCTCGCGGGCCTGGGCGACGAATCGGCGAAACGCCACGCTCGGAGGCAGCGGATGCCCGGGATCTTGCATCAAGGTGCGGACTTCGCCGAACAACAGCGCCAGGGTGGCGTGGTCGATGGCCAGGTGGTGGTGGACCAATTGCAACTGCCATTGGCCGCTGGGTGCGTCGAAGCGCACGTAGGCCTGGGCCAGGGGCGCGCGGCGGATGTCCAGGGGCTGTTCGGCGAAGGCTTCGCCTGCCGCCAGCCAGACCACCGGCAGGGGCGCCTCGCGCCAGGCCACTTGCACCGGCTCGTCCAGGCCTTCCCAGAGCACGGCGCTGCGCAGGATGTCATGGCGGGCGATCACCTGATCGAAGGCGGCGATGAAGGCGTCCAGCAGTGGGCGGCTGTCGAAGGCCAGCGTCGCGCGTAACAGGTAGGCGTCATCGGCGGGTTGCAGCAGGTGCTGGAACAGCAAGCCTTCCTGCAGGGGCGCCAGGGGGTAGATGTCCTGCACGTTGGCGGCGCCGCCTTCCACCGCCGTCACGATCAGGTCGACCTGAGGCTGTGGCAGGCTGAGCAACGGCAGCATGGCCGGGGTGATGCGCTTGCAGTCCGGCGCGATGGCGGGTGCCTCAGGCAGCGCCTGTGATTTGGCCGGACCCAGCGGGTTCTCCAGCAGCAGTGCCAGATTGAGCAGGTTCGCCGCGCTGAACAAGGTCCCCACGTCCAGCTGCCAGCCTTCGGCCCGCAACTGCTCGACCATCTGCACCGCCAGCAACGAATGCCCGCCGAGGGCGAAGAAGTTGTCCTGCCGACCGACCCGCGGCACCCTGAGGACCTCGGCCCACAGCTCGGCGAGTCGGGTTTCCACTGGCCCTTGGGGCGCTTCGTAGCAGTGCAGGGCGAAGTGCTGTTCGTCGGGCTCGGGCAGGGCGTGGCGGTCGAGCTTGCCGTTGGCGGTCAGCGCGAAACCGTCCACCTGGACGAAAGCTGCCGGCAGCATATAGTCCGGCAGCACGGCTGCCAGGCGGGCGCGCAGGGCGTTGGGCGCTTGCGCCTCGGTGGCGCTGAAGTAGGCCAGCAGGCGCTGCTGGGCATCGGCCAGCACCACCGCCTCGCCGATCCCCGGCAGGGCCTTGAGCTGGGCTTCGATTTCTCCCAACTCGATGCGAAAGCCACGGATCTTTACCTGGAAATCATTGCGACCCAGAAACAGCAGCACGCCGTCGGCGCGCCAGCGCACCAGGTCGCCGGTGCGGTACAAGCGTGCCCCGGGCACCTGGCTGAAGGGGTTGGCGACGAAGCGTTCGGCGCTCAGTTGCGGTTGGTTCAGGTACCCCAGGGCGAGCCCATCACCACCGACGTAGAGCTCGCCGGCCACCCCGATCGGCACCGGGCGGCGCTGTTCATCCAGCACATAGACCTGGGTGTTGCCCACGGGCCGGCCGATGGGAATGTCACCGGCCAGCGCGTCTTCGAGGGTGATGGTGTGAGTGGTGGTGAAGGTGGTGTTTTCCGTCGGCCCGTAGCCGTTGAGCAAGTGCTTGGGCGGCGAATCGCGCAGGACCTTTTCGATGCGCCGCGGATCGAGCACGTCGCCGCCGACCATCAGGTAGCGCAGCGCGCCGAAGGCCGGCGCCAGGGCCTCGGCGTACTGATGGAACAGCCCGGCGGTGAGCCAGAGCACGCTGACTTCGTGGTGCAGCAGGTGCTCGTTGAAGCGGATCGCGTCCAGCAGTGTTTCCCTGGGGCAGACCACCAGGCAGCCGCCGTTGAGCAGCGCGCCCCAGATCTCCAGGGTACTGGCGTCGAAGGCCGGGTTGGCGGCGAGGGCGAAGCGGTCCTGGGCGGTGAACTCGGCGAAGCCGTTGTTGCGCACCAGCCGGGTGATGGCACGGTGCGGCACCTGCACGCCCTTGGGCACGCCGGTGGAACCGGAGGTGTACATGATGTAGGCGACATCGCCGGCCTCGCGGGCCGGGTGGGATTCAGCCAATACATGGCCTGGCGCTGCAACGTCAATGAAACGGACGTTTTCCAGTGCGGGCCGATCGTCACCCGCCACCAGCAGCCAGGCGCTGCCACAGTCCGCCAGTACCCGCGCCTGATGGGCCGTCGGGGCCTCCCGGTCGATGGGTACGTAGCATGCGCCGCGCTTGAGGATCGCCAGGATCGACACGATCAACGCCGCGCCCCGGGCCAGGCACAGCGCCACCGCATCACCGGCGCCAATCCCACAGGCCGCCAAATGCCCAGCCAGGCGCTCGGCCCGTTGGTCGAGCTGGCGATAGCTCAGGGTCTGTGCGCCGTCCAGCAGCGCACACGCATCGGGGCGCCGTTGCACCTGCTCGGCGAAGAGCGCCGGCAGCGATTTATCGGCCGGGTAGTCACGGTTGCTGGCATTGAAATCGTCAAGGATCTGCTGCCGTTCGGCTGTGTCCAGCAGCACCCAGTCGCCCAGGGCCCGGGTTGGCTCGGCGAGGACCTGATCGGTCAAGCACTCCAGGCGCCGCAGGTGCGTGGCCATCTGCTCGGCACTGAACAGTCGCGGGTCGTAGTTGAATTCCAGGAAGGGTTCGACCTGGGCTTCGTAATGCCGCAGATAGATCGCCAGCGGATAGCGCTCATAACCGTTGTGCCAGGTACGCAGAGCGCAGCGGGCCGAGGCAAGGTTGACGTCGCCGGGGTACTGTTCGACCGACAGCATCAGCTCGAACAACTGGCCGGGGTGGCCGGCGCGAGCCCGCAATTCACGATGCAGGCTTTGCAGGGGGTAGCGTTGGTGGCGGTAGCTGCGCAGGGTCTGGCTGGCTACCCTTTGCACGGTCTCGATGAAACTGGCGGCGGGGTCGACCTCGACCGTCAGCGGTAGCACCGAGGAGAACATGCCCACGGTCCGTTTCTGCAGGGGATTGCTGCGGTTGTGCACCGGAAGGCCGATGACCAGCCGCTCACGCTGGTCGGTCACCCGGCTAAAGTAGCCGGCCAGCAATGCGCTCAGACAATGGCTCAACGTCGCGCCCTGGGTTCTTGCCCACTGGGTCATGAGGGCCAGGCGCTGGTGGCCCAGGGTCCAGATCGCCTGGGCACTGGGCTGCGGCTCGCTGGCGCTGGCCGGATCGCGGGACGGCGAAGCACTCTGGAACAACGGTTCCGGCAGTGCCGGGAACTGCTCCAGCCAGAAATCCCGCGCCTTGGCGTGGCGCGCCGAATCGAGGTAATCGCGGTCGCTGGCGACAAAGTTGCGATAGCCCTGGGCCAACACCGGGTCCAGTTGGAGTGGCTCGCCGACGAACAGTTGGTTATAGGCGGCGCTGACAGCCTGGCCGACCAGGCCCACCGAAGTGCCGTCGCTGATCAGGTGGTGGTAGCGGCTGTTCCACAGCGCATGGGTGTCGGACAGTTGAAACCATTCCATGCCCCACAGAGGTTGCCCGCGGAGCGAGAACGGCGTGCGATTCAATTGCCCGATGGCGGCTATGGCCCGGCTCTCGGACTCACCACGCCAATCGTGGAAGGTGAACGGCACCTCTAGGTGCTCGACGACCTGCTGCTGCACCTGCCCATTGCGGTCGCTGATCATCAGCCGCAACGCATCGAATTGGGCTACCACGGCTCGCAGCGCCGCGGCGAACAACGCATGGTCCACCGTGCCGTGGATTTCCACGGTTACGCCGATGTTGTAGGAGGGGGTGTCGGGCGATAGCAGTTGGTCGAGCCAGACGGATTGTTGCGTGGAACTCAACGAAATGCATCGCGGTTCGATCATGACACCTCCTTGTGCAGGGGTCGTGCCCCTGGGTCGACGCGGCAAGGCTTGTGGCCTGCGCGATACGGACCGGTCCTGTTTAGAAAAAACAACGGCAGACAAGCCTCGACGCCGCTCCCCTGGCCGGATATGGCCGCGCTGGAAACGGATTTCCGGCGCCTTTCGATGGGGTGGGACGGGCTCGGTGCGCATTTAAAATAACAGCGCTTTTGCAGATGGGAAGCATTTTTTAATAGTTGTACGATGTCGTATCGTAATCATTTCCCGCCACGCTGCGGGCTAGAGCTACCGCGCAGGCTTGAGCCCGCCCCTTGCAGGCGGGGACATGGAGCGGCAAGCGTAGGGCGTGTACCGAAATTCCGGCTGGCAGCCCATTGAAAATGTGCCAGAAGGTGATATTCGCCTTAAAAAGCTCATGAAAACAGGCTGGCATGGGGTCCGCCTATCCCTGCAAAGTTTGTTTGACGGACGCTGACAAAAAGCTCGCGCGTATGCTTGAGTTGATGTCTTGAAGACGATGAAGGCTGAGCGTCTGCAATTGATCATTTCCTGCTTGCTCGGCAATTTCAGCCAACAATTTTTGCCTAAATGCCCGTATCTTTTGCTCATCCAGATAGTGGGCTTTTTCGCCGTTTTGGCCTTTTATCCGCACGACTAGATCCGCAGGTAATGCTACTTCTTTTATAGCGCACCCAAGACACAAGGTGGCAAAATCACTCAGACTTCGCACTTCCAATTCTTTTAGCTTGCCGCCCTTTTCTGGATGCCCGGACAGAGGATGCTCGGTATCCTGATAAGAATATTGCTTGATCTTGGAAGAGTACTGGATGCGGTGAGTGGACAGATCGTTGATTTTCTCGAAACCAAAAACTAAAGGGACTATGCCTCCCTGATTCAACAAACCCAGATAAGGGGCTTTGCCAGCTTCTAGAGAACGCTGCAATTCACTTGCCGCCTGATGATAAAAGCGGTTCAGGTCTTCACCTCGCAGCTCGTTAATCTGTCCACTAGATTTCAAGGCAACAGATCCAGGCAGTTTTAGGGAGTTCAGGTGCTCATCCAGAGGTGTGCCGATGAATTTCCTCCCCCCTCCAGTATTGATATAACTGACATGCAGTAAGCGCTGTAGCCAAGCGGCACCTTCGATCTGCGGTTGCTTTTGGTTGGCGACTTCGATCAATGGCGCAGCCGTGGTGGCTGGGAGCGTTTGTCCGTTGTTCAGAGCATGCAGGATGACTTGTGCCATGCGGTGTTGGATCGCCCGCGAGTGAGCGTTACTGGGATGAAGACCTTTGCCAGCAGCGTAGACTCGGGGCTTGCTGCGCAAGTCAGGCCGAGTGGCCTGATCAGCCGTACTCTCAGGTGTGCGGTCAGAGAAAAATACCTTGCCCTCGAGGGACTGGGTTCCGCCCTTGGCATCATTGACGCCACCCTTGAGAGCCCCTGATTGGAGTATTTCAAGCCCCCACGGTGTTCCATGCAGCGCCTCCGGTTTGGTATAGCCCAAGGGCGCAGTCGGGTTGAGTGATTGCAGTAAAGCCACGTACAGACCGGAGCGACTGCGCTCGTCGATATCGCGCATGTTCTCGAGCACGTCCAAAGGGGAGCGGCCATCTGCGTCTAATGTATTGGCGCGCACACCTTCATTACGCAGTCGCGCTATAGCCTTGTCATCTCGCAGGGTGACTGCCGCATGAAGAGATGTAGTGGAGGATTCACTACCTGGCGCAAAGATAGACTGCACGGAAGACTGGGGAGTTCGGATGGGGTTCACGACTGGGCCTCATGGAGAACGACTGTGAGTGGCATTTGCGCCCGTAGTGGTTCCTTAGTGCTGATGCGCCTTCCGACGCAGCGAGCGAGTGAGTATCCGCGAGACCAGCAAGATGCAGACAGGCATTTTGCGCCTGCGTCTTGAAAGCATCCGCATCACCGTGATCACCGACGAACAACAGCGCCCAATCCTCCCGCGAGTCCATGGAGTTCACTCGCTCGGGTATCGAGAATGTGGCGCAGACTCTCAAAGCCATCGAAAGCCTGGCCAACAACGTGGCCAGCGCTGGGGATCAAGTCAAGGCCTTGTCCGGCAGGGCCCAGGACATCAGCAAGGTGGTCGAAGTGATTCGTGCGATTGCCGAGCAGACTAACCTGCTGGCGCTGAACGCGGCCATTGAGGCCGCCCGTGCCGGTGAGCAAGGTCGTGGTTTTGCCGTGGTGGCCGATGAGGTACGGGCCCTGGCACACCGCACCCAGCAGTCGACCCAGGAAATCGAACAAATGATCAGCGCGATCCAGGCCGACTCGACTCAGGCGGTGGGTGCCATGAACGTCAGCGCTCAGATGGCCAGTAGCTCAATCTCGGTGGCGCAGAGCGCTGATCTATCACTCAAGCAAATCGCCGAGGCTATCACCCGGATCAACGAACGCAACCTGTTGATCGCCACCGCCTCCGAAGAGCAGGCTCAGGTGGCCCGCGAGGCCGACCAGAACCTGACCAGTATCCGTGAACTGTCTATCCAGAGCTCGACGGGCGCCAGTCAGACTGCAAGCGCCTGCAGTAAGATGGCGGGCCTAGCGGTTGAACTGAATCGCGTGGTGGCGCGCTTCAAGGTCTGAGTGTAGTTGGTCGACCCACGCCCGCTGGAAACTCAGCAGCGCCTCGGTGGGCTGCTGCAGTTGGATGAGTTCCAGCATGGGATCGCTGACTGTCGTTCTCACACCGGACAGTTCCTCCAATGCCGCCAACCCACAAAACGGCACATAGGCTTCGCTGTAGCCTCCTTCATGCACCAGAACCAGCCGGCCTTGGCACATACGCTCGGCGGCGTGGCGCAACAGGCGGGTCATCATGCGGAACGAGTCACTGTGCAGCAGCATGCGTGCCAGCGGGTCGACGGCGTTGGCGTCATAGCCGCAGGCGACGATGATCAACTCAGGCTCGAAACGCTCCAGTGCCGGAATCACAATCTGCTGCATGGCATACAGGTACGCTTCGTGCCCGCTGCCGGGCGGTAACGGAATATTGATGTTTGCCCCCAGCCCATCGCCTTGGCCACGGTCATCTGCTCCGCTGTAACCTGGGGGGAAACAACCTTCCTGGTGCAGGGAGAGGGTCAATACATCGCCCCGGGTCTCGAATATGGATTGGGTGCCATTGCCGTGGTGCACGTCCCAGTCGATCACCGCGACTTTGCCCACGCCATGCCGAACCTTGGCCGCTTCGATGGCGATGGCGATATTGGCCAGCAGGCAAAACCCCATGGCGCTATCCGCCAGGCAGTGATGCCCAGGTGGGCGCGAGAGGGAATAAGCGTTGGTTACCTGACCGCTCAGCACGGCGTCCACGGCGCCGATGGCCAGCCCGGCGGAAAGCTTTGCGATTTCGTAACTGCCGGGACCGATAGGCGCGGACGGGGCCAGCTCGCCGCCCCCGGCATCGCTCAGGTCCTTGAAGCGCCGCAGGTAGTCGGGGCTGTGAACCCGTAACAGCGCCTCTTCACTGGCTGGGATTGCACTGTGCTGTTGCAAATGGCTGCTAAGGCCGGACACATCCAGCAAGTTTTTAAGGCGCCGCTTGGTTTCCGGCGATTCGGCATGCCCGGCCCCCGCTGGCGGTTGTACCCAACCGCCGACGGGTAGCACCAGTACGTGGGAACTGGCGCTATGCCATAGGCACAGTTCGTCGAAGAAAAACGCGGTGGTTCGGTTCATCTGAGTCTCCAGGATCACGGTTAAAAAACAGTTTCACGCCTGTGCGCGGCTGCCGTGCATCAACACCAGGGATAGCAAGGTGATGGTGGCGCCGCCCAACAGCAGCGCCGTGAACCCGCCGTTGGTTTCGATCAAGCGGCCGGCGACAGCAGGTCCGATGGCCAGGCCGCTGCCAATCATCAGGTTCGAGGCATTCATCAATTTGCCGCTGTGGTCGAGCTTGGCCAGGCAGGCGAGGATCAGAGGCAGCAGAAAGGTCCAGGTAAACTTGAACAAAAACGCTGCCAGGGCAAAGCGCCACACACCGGGCTCGCCCAGCAACAGGATCACGGCAGCCGCCATGAGGCCGTAACCCACGGGTAGCAGCACAAGGCGAGTGCCAATCAACGAAGCGCAGGCGGCGCCGGCGATGCCTATCACGGTGGCGAAAGCCAGAATTTCGCCACTGTTTTGCGCTGAAATTCCCGCATCCGCGCCAATTGCACCGATGAAGGTCCAGACTCCGCCAAGGCTGATGTAGAAGGTCAAAATGCCGAGAATGCCGAGGGTGGTCTTTACCCTTGAGCCGGGCAAGGCGGCGTGGGTTTCCCGTAGTGCCGGTTTGCCGGTCGTGAAACAACGCGTCAAGGGCAGCAACAGGGCCATTAACCCCGCCAAGGTCAAGTAGCAAGCGCCCAGGCCATAGCGCTCGAACAGCGCCGGCATTAGTGCAAGGCCCAGGGCCCCAACCACCAGTTGGCCCATTACCCACAAGCCGTAGACCCGGCCAGGATTGGCAGCCGCGGCAGCGCTGGCCAGGCAGATGATCATCAAGGAACCGCCCGCAATCGCACTGACGAAACGCAAGGCCAGCAGCAGGTTGTACGTATCGGCCAGCATCGATAGCAGGTTCGCTGCGATGAACAAGACGGCGGCGGCGAAGGCCGCAAGGCGCCAACTGACTCGTTTGAGCCACCAGAAGGCCGGCAGGGAGGCCAGGCTCATCGCACCTAATTCCACAGAGAACAGGTCACCGATCTGTGACGGGCTTAGCTGCCACTGGCTGGCCAATTGCGCCGCCACAGCCGGCGCGGTCATCAAGATGGCCGGCGCGAGGGCGGCGAACAGAATGATTGCGGCCAGCAAGCCCCAGGTGCTCGAAGGTAACGGCAGGCCATCGATTGCAATGCGAGTGTTCATAGGCAAACTCCGGGAAGACCATTCAAAACACATGAACCAGGCGCAACAGGGCGTCGGCACCGGCATAGCCGTTAGAAGCCGCCACATTCTGCGAAAGGCTGAACATCACTTGGTTTTGCCGATCCAGCCAATGCCCGACTTCAAAGCCAAGCTGGGTGTACCGCTTGTGGGTGTCGTCGATCCGCTGGTCGTTGATGCGCAGGGCACCGCCATCGGCTTGAACCAGGCGCAGCGCGCCGTAGGTCGAGGGCGTGAAGTCATAGGATGCAAAGGCTTGCAGTCGATACAACGGGTCCTGCTTGAGGTCGCTGCCGTAGTAGTTGTCGTTCTTGCCATACAACTGCGCTTCCAGGCTGGCTTCCAGCACCCATTTTTCGCCGACGCCCTGGGTGTAGTTGTAAACAAAGGTCGCACCCCAGCGATTGGCGCCGGGCGACACGTCCGGGTTTTCGCTGTGGTATTCACCAATAGGCAGCGTGAGCAGGCTCAGCAGGCCGCTGTAGGTCCGTGAGGCGGGGTCATTGATAAAGAACAGCGTGCCGCCGATCAGTGGGTCGCCAAATCCGCTTTCCCCGACGTGTTGGCTCGTGCCCGGCAAACGGGCGTTGAGGTCGGCAAAGGGCACCAGAAATTGCGGGGTACATAAGGTGCCGCATACGTCGGTGTAGAACACCTGGCGGTACACGACCACGTTGGCCTTGAGGTCGGCTTTACCGTCACGGTCAGCCGGGCCGTGAAAGTCGTCTGAGCGAGTGCCGGCAAGGTAAAGCGCACCAAGAGTGGTGCCGGAGGGGGCGCCGAAAAAATCTCGCGCATTGAGGTCAGCGGCCTGGCTCTGCAAACTCAGCAGCATGCCGCCCAAGCATAAGATCGGGTTACGTAATAAGGCTTGATTCATGGCAAGACGTCTCTTTTATGATTTTATTCTTGCGGCGAGTACATCGCCGTACGTGACAGCACTGGCAGGAAAAACGGGCAAAAGCTGGCCGTGACCGTCAAAACGACGGTGCAAAAAACACTGGGTCAGGGGGAGGGGGGTCAGTCGGGAGGTGTGTTAAGCAAGTGCGCAATACGCACCTTGTCCTTGACCCCAAGCTTGCTGTAGATGGTACGAATATGATGACGCACGGTATTGGGCGATAAGCCCAGGTCGCGGGCCACTTCCTTGTAGGTCTTGCCTTCACCAAAGCCCTGTGCGACGTCGTTTTCCCGAGGGCTGAGCTGGGGCAAGGCACGGTTTATACGGGCCGCCAATAGGGTCTGGTCGCCCACTGCCGACGCCTCGATATGCACCAGCCGACCCTCGTACCCTCGGTCGCCGAGTTTCACCGGCAGGCACGGGCCGGTCCATTGCGGCCATTCACTGAGCAGCAAGTCGACAAAGCCGCGTTCGGAGCACTGCAATACCCCGCGCCGATCGCATACCGCCAGGGCCAGGTTACGTGGGCTGGTCAGGGTTTCGCGCATGGCTACCAACGTGCGGATCAGATTGGCTGAAACGGAGGCCACCAGATGCAGCATCAGGTTGCTCAGCAGATGGCAGTCCTGTTCGTTGAACCTTGGGGCGCCGGGTTTTCGATACAGGCTCAAATGGTCGCTGAGGCAGGTTTGGGGATCGACATGCACGATGCACAACAACTCACCGATATCATGCCGTTCACCAAGCCAGTTCAGGGCGGCGCCATTGGCTGGGTCGCGCATATCGAAGATCACGGCCTCGCCGGGCCTTTTTTGAGTGAGCGCGACCGCAACGTCCACATGGCGCATCGACTGCCAATCCGCCAGATAGGTGGGCGGCAGGTTATAGAGGTAAGTGCTGTGCTCTTCCGGCAACCCGTCGATCACGGCAGCGCGGCCCCACCAGGCACTGTCGAAAGGCAGCAACTGACTGATGCGCTCGAGTGCGTGCCTATGAAAATTATCAATATCCTGGTCTTGTGCCAGGCGATGCAAATCCAGGGTCAAGGTACTGAACGCTTGCAACAGGGCGCGGGGATCAAAACGGCTCATGAGCATTCCTCTGTGCGACTTTTTTATTGTTCTAGTCACAGGGTTATAAAGGCCGATACGTGTAATCGTCGTGGCAGGGCCTGAGCCAAGTATCGGCATTGCTATGAGCAATTACTATCCTGCAGATGTAGGATGAATTTCGCGCGATGGTGCCATCGTCGATGCAGCTGAAAAATTGCATGCCGAGTCGGTTCTCAGAACATTCGCGACGAACTTCATGGGGCTGAGCGCACCATCGTTATGGAAAAACGGCAGCCCATTTGCCGCGCCCGGTTGGGGGAGACGGCAACCTCCCCCGATTGCTTTTTTCTCTACTGTTCTGACGTCGTCAAAAGCTCGGCTTTCATGGTCGAGCGTCTGTCGATGCGTGCCACGGTGTAGGCACACACACCCAATACGGCAGGGCAGAGGGCGAGTACTGCGAAGCTCTTCACCACGGGCATGCCACTGTTGAGCACATAGGCGCCGAGGAGCGGCCCGAATATTGAACCGATCTTGCCCATGGAGGCGGCCCAGCCGGCGCCGTTGCCGCGGATGGCGCTTGGATAGAAGATACCGGCGATGCTGGTGATGCCGTAGTGACTGCCCTTGACGAAGATTGCGCCGATCAGGCTCAGCACGATGAAAGCGTTACCTTGCAGATTGCCGATACCCAGGACCAACAGGAAGGGAAGCGACAGCAACGGGTAGATCATCACCGCGTATGGCCCTCGGGTGTCGACCAGGCGCATCAGTGCCAGCCCGGCCATGGCCCCGCTGAAGGAGGCGAAGGAGCTGACCCATGACGCGGTAGCCCTGTCGAACCCCGCGTACTGATACACCAGCGGACTCCACGAGGCGAGGAAATACATGGCCATCGAGCTCGCGCCGAAGCCAATCCAGATCATTGGGGTGATCCATTTCAGCCTGCCGATGAACAACTGTCCGATACG
The DNA here is from genome assembly GCF_026016345.1 of Pseudomonas sp. B21-054. Classification (NCBI taxonomy): domain Bacteria; kingdom Pseudomonadati; phylum Pseudomonadota; class Gammaproteobacteria; order Pseudomonadales; family Pseudomonadaceae; genus Pseudomonas; species Pseudomonas sp. B21-054. The sequence goes on along the minus strand of NZ_CP087204.1, from coordinate 4,227,449 downwards.
AAATGGCTGGTCGCCGATATCGACTTCATCGGCGAGGAAGTAGCGATCTGCGGGCCGGACGTCGATGCTGGGATCCAGGCGCTTGAGGATCCGCGCCACGGCCTCGGGATGCTTGTGCTTGCTCACCAGAAACCGCACCGATTCCGGCAGTGTGAAAAACAACAGCACGCTGGACAGCAGGGTCGCAATGCCGCCGAGTGCGAAAACGCTGGCCCAGCCGTAGTGAGGCGCGATCCATACGGTCAAGGGGCCGGCTACTGCGCCGCCCAGACTGAAGCCGACCATGATGATGGTGATCACGCTTGCGCGGTAGCGTTTGGGCACGAACTCGATATTCAAGGCCCAGCACAGGGGCAGCATGGCGCCTAAGGCAAAACCGTTGAGAAAACGCAAAACCAGCAGCGATGCGTAACTGTCGGCGAAGACGAACAGCAAGGTCATCAGGCCGAAGGCGCTGGTGGACAGGATGATGGTCGGGCGGCGACCGATCCGGTCACCGAGGTAACCGAAAAAGAAACCACCGAGCATCATGCCGAACAATCCGATGGAAAAAATGTTGCCCAGTTGCAGCTTGTCCAGACCGATGTCGTCGGCCATGTAGGCGGCAGTGTGGGAGAGCATCAGCAGGTCAAAGCCATCGAGAAAAGTGATCAGCACCGACGCGCAGATGATCACGTAGTTGAAGCGCGAAAGCTTGCGGCCCTCGATCAAGGCGGCGACATCAATGGTACGTGACTGAGTCATGGTTGTTCTCCACGCAATAAGAGGCAAGCGGACAGGTTCCGGCTTACCGGACTCACCACAATTTCCAGGTGTAACCGACGATCAGGCGATTCTCATCCAGCTTCTGAGTCAGGCCATCGCCGGATCGATAGGTCACGTTGCGCCAGCGCAGGTTCAGACCTTCCAGCGCACCACGCTGGAAGACGTAAGTCAGATCGGTGTCGCGCTCCCATTCACTACCGTTGCGTACCGTCGGAGTGCGGATCTCGCTGCCTTTCACGTAACGGGTCATGAATGTCAGGCCCGGTATGCCCAGCGCAGCGAAGTCGTATTCGTAGCGCAGCTGCCAGGACTTTTCGTTGGCCTTGGTGAAGGTGTTGTAGGTCACGAGGTTCACCACGTACGGGGTTCCGGTGTCGATGACCGGGAACACGCTGTCACCCGACAGACGCTGGAACGCGGCAGAGAATCGTTGTGCCCCGACCGACAGGGTGAACATGCCGTTGAAGTTGCGATTGTCGATCTTCCCGGCCTTGCCGACGCCAATGTCATTGCTGTCGAAATAGCGTAAGTCGGATCGCAGGCTCAGGCCTTGTCCCAATGGCAATACATGCACAAGACCGGCGAACTGCTGGCGGTAGATGTCTTGCAGCTCCCCATGGTGATAGCGCAAGGTCAGGTTCTTGCCCAGCGCATATTCACCGCCGAGCAGGTCCAGATGATCGCTGCTCTGGCCGGCGTAGCTGATGTCGTCATTGCTCGACGAATCGCGGCCGTTGGCTTCAGTCAATCTCGCCGCAGTGACGGTCAGGTCGTCGATCTCACTCGAGGTCAAATAGGCGCCGGTGAAAGTCGAAGGCAGCAATCGGGTATCACTGTAGTAGGCCAGCGGATGGATCGGCATCAGGGTTCCCACTTTGAGCTGGGTCCGGGAAAGGCGCATTTTCGCGGTCAGGCCCAGTTCGCTGTAGTCGTCTGCTGGCTGCTTGCTGTTCGGTCCATAGGGCAGTAGCCCGGTGCCTCGCCGACCCGGCCCCGAGTCGAGTTTGATCCCCAGTTCACCCAGGGCGTCGAGCCCGAACCCCAGGGTGCCGTCCGTATAGCCGGACTGAAACTCGGCGAAGAAACCTTGGGTCCACTCTTCGGCCTTGGCCTGGGGCGCGCCACTCTGACGGAAGTCCCTGTTCAGATAAAAGTTACGGGTCGTCAGTGTCGCGGTGCTGTCTTTGACGAAGTCTGCATGGGCGTAAGTGAGGTGGCACAAGAGCAAGACCGCTGTGGCAAATAATTGATTCCTGTTCATTTTTATTAGTCTCCAGGCGCGCGGATGAAGGTTTTTCCAGGACGAGTTCTGCCGGGCCGCGTCGATGACGACGCGGCGGGGCGTGTGTGGGTCAGGTGCTACGGATCAGAGGGCGTCGGTCACGATCGCGAAGGCGCGGGCAGAGGTTCTGCTACACGGTCACTGCGAGTCAGATGACCGATCGCGAGCGCACTGGCCGCCAGTACGGCTGGACAGATAGCGAGGACCAGAAAGCTCTTGACCACCGGCATGCCGCTGTTCAGCACATAAGCACCGAGCAATGGGCCGAGGATCGAACCGATCTTGGCGATCGAGGTGGCCCAGCCAGCGCCATTGGCGCGTATGGCGCTGGGGTAAAAGACCCCGGCGATACTGAGGATTCCATAGTGGGAGCCCTTGACGAACACGGCACCGACCAGGCTTAGCATGAGAAATGCGGTGCCCTGCATGCCGGTGATGCCCAGTATCAGCAGGAACGGTAGCGCCAGCAGCGGATAGATCATCACCATGTAAGGGCCGCGGGTATCGACGAAACGCATCATCGCCAGACCGGCCATCGCGCCGCTGAAAGAGGCGATGGAACTGACCCACGAAGCGGTTGCACGATCAAAGCCGGCGTACTGGTAAACCAGCGGGCTCCAGGAGGCGAGGAAGTACATGGCCATGGAGCTGGCCGAGTAGCCGAGCCAGATCATCGGCGTGATCCATTTCAATCGGCCGATGAACAGCTGGCTGATGCGAAAGTCCTTGCGGCCGATATCCGGTTCGTCCAGCAGGACGAATCGATCACTCGGCCGCACATCCAGGCTCGGGTCCAAACGCTTGAGAATCGCCGCGATCTTGTCCGGGCCTTTGCGCTTGCTGGCCAGGAACCGGACCGATTCGGGCAGGGTGAAGAACAACAGCACGCTGGCGGCAAGGGTCAGTATGCCGCCGAACACGAACACGCCTTGCCAACCGATATGCGGCGCCAGCCACACCGTCAGTGGTCCGGCCATTGCGCTGCCGAGGCTGAATCCGACCATGATGATGGTCACCACCGTGGAGCGATAACGCTTGGGCACGAATTCGATGTTCAAGGCCCAGCACAGCGGCAACATGGCGCCCAGGGCGAAGCCATTGAAAAAGCGCAGGACCATCAGCGATTCATAGCTGTTGGCCATGGCGAAGAGCAGCGTCAACACGCCGAATGAGCAGGTCGAAAAAATGATCGTGGGGCGCCGACCGATACGATCACCCAAGTAGCCGAAGAAGAACCCTCCGAGCATCATTCCCAGCAGGCCGACCGAGAAAATCTCGCCCAGTTGAATCTTGTCCAGGCCGATTTCGTCGGCAATGTAGGAAGCCGTGTGCGACAGCACCAGCAAATCGAAGCCGTCGAGGAAGGTGACCAGTACCGAGACCAGAATCACCACATAGTTGAAGCGTGACAGCTTGCGATCTTCTATGAGCGCTGCCACATCAAGGGTGCGGGGCTGTGACATGTACGTTCTCCACTATATTTTTATTTTTTTGTAGTGGCGCCCACGTGTTGAACGGTGGGCGCTTCGAACCGCTTGAAGTCTTATTCCAGATTGAACGCCAGTCGCTCGCGCAAGGCCTCGGCGGGTATGTCGCTCACCCTGCCGTCCGGGCCGGCGAGATCCAGTGCATGGGCCGCTGCGGCCCCCATCGCGATACAGGGCCCCATTACGCGCACGCTTGACAGCGCCGCTGCATCGGCGTCGATGCAGCGACCGGCGACAACGAGGTTGTCGCTGCCTTCGGGAAGCATGCTGCGCAGCGGCACACTGTGAATGTGATCGTCACCAAAGGGTTCCCATTGATAACCACTGGTGTTGCCGTGCAGTTCCACCGGCCAGGAGGTGCGTGCTACCGCATCCGGGAACATCGTCGCCGCCCGGACTTCGTCGGTGCTCAGGTGATGATGCCCGACAATCCAGCGGGTTTGGCGAATACCTGGCAGCCCATACGCGCGCACCCTGGCCTTGCCATAGGCCTCAGGGTATTCCGATTGAAGGAAGTTGATCACTTGATCCACCTGCTGACGCCCCGCGATTGCGACATGAGAGGCCGCGACCGGATCCAGAGGCGTTTCGATATGAGTCATGTTGAAGGCGGCAGTGCCGCGCCCGGGGAACTGAAAGAACAACCCGTCGTCGCGTTCGATGCCGTAGCTTTTGGCCTTTTGCTTGACCCGTTCGGTGAACTGCGGGCGAGTGGGCAAATGCGCTTCATTGATATGCTCAAGAACGAACATCTGGGTGCCATAGATAGGCGTATCGGGCTCGCGACAGGCAAACCCGGCATTCCAGGTCAGCGCCGCGTCTCCGCTGGCGTCGACAAAGCCTTTGGCCGCCACGCGCACATCGCCGTAGCGGGTGGCCAGTTCCACTTCCTGTACTCGCGAGCCTTCGCGCACGACATCGCGCAACACCGCGCCGAGCACTACCGTGATTCCGGCGTCGAGCACTTTCTGGCCGATCCAGCGACCCAGCGCCACCTCGTCGTAATAGACCACCGTGGTCAAGGGCCCGATAGCCTGGTGTAGATCCCCCGAGGCACCCAGGTCGCGGAGGATGCCGTCGGCGATGCCGTGGGTCAGCAACTGGCGGTTCGGACCATTGGAGAACAGCCCGCAAAAGGTCCCGATGATCGAGCCGACTGCCTGCCCGCCGAGCATCGGCAGGGCATCGAAGAGCACCACGCGCTTGCCGAGCGCGGCGGCCTCGAGGGCCGCGGAAATTCCGGATATGCCGGCGCCGGCGATGCACACGTCGGCCTGCAGGCGTTGGACGGTGGGTGCGCTGGTACGGCGTACTGTGCGAATTACATGAGCCATATGACTACCTTTGAGGTGTGAAAAGGGCAGCCGATCCCGAGTCCGTTGGCCTGGGGCCACGGATAACGGTTGTTTCGGCAAGCGAATCTCGGGTTCGGGTTACGGCTGGCCTGGTGTTCGATCCAGGCCGGTCGCAACGGCTGACAAATGCCTATTGCTGCGATGCTCGCGCGGGGTCACCTCGATGGTCCCGGTGTCGGCATCGACGCGGACCCAGTCGCCGGTACGGATGCGCTCCAGTGGATCCTCATCGAAGTCGGTCATGGCCGGGGCGTGCACGACCACAGCGCCAAGGCCCATCTTCGCGGTCATCTCGTTGAACAACATGGCGCCGGGCGCCATCCCGGCGAGGCGGGCGATATGGAACTGCGATGACCAGCCGGACGAGCCCTTGGCCCCCGGAAACACCAGCACTTTGCCGGCGAAGCTGATGCCTTTGAGTTCGTGGCGGGTCTCGATGACGGTGCCGCTGCGCGGGTCGATACCGCCCCAGCCGGAGATGCGGTCACGGGTCACCAATGCTTCGCCTTCGAAACGGCCGCCGACGACTTTGCGACCTCTGAGAATGAAGGTCTCGCTCATTTGAGTACTCCTCTCCAGCGCCCCTCGATGGCCGCCTGGACGCAGTCGGCCGTGGTACCGAACCAGGCCTGGATCCCCATGATCGCCGGCAGGTAATGGGCCTGTTTGGCCGAGTCGACGGCTGCCACCTTGGTACCCTTGGGGACCACCTTGCCGATCGCCGAACAGGTATCGGTCATTACATGGCCACCGGCCTGTTCGATGATGCGGGTGTAGCCGGCCAGGTCGGCCAGTTGTTTGATCGATGCCGCCGTGAATATCCACAGTTCGGTATTGGGGCTCAGGCGTTGGCCCTCCAGCAGCTGGCAGACCTCCCAGATCTGCTCGAGGCTGTAGTGGGGACAGCCGAGCATCACGAAATCGACTTCGGCATCTCGCGCTGTGAGGTTGACTTGTTCATAGGCCCAGCGTCGTTCGGCTTCGCCGAAACGCAATGTGCCTTCAGGCTTGCGTGAGCCGAAAGCGTCCTCGCGGGTGCGAGCCTCCGGTGTGACGCCGACCAGATGAAACATCTCCACGCCGCCGCTGGAGGCCGCCGCTGCGCCGAAGTGCTTGAGCCGGGCCAGGTTCGGTTGGTGACTCAGGCCTTCGATGACCGGGATGCGATCCTGTACCTGTTCACCGATCCAGTAGCCGAGCAATCCCCAGTCGGCGGTGGTGCTGACCTCGATATCCAGTTGGATCAGGTGGGTGCCGCGACGGTTCTCGTCGATGTGCAGGCCCCAGTAGGGAATCTTGCCGGTGAGCATCGCCGCGCCTGTGCTTTCCCGGCCTTCGGCATTGGTGCGGGCACCGAGTACCGAGTTGATGTAAATCACCGCCGAGGACTCCATCCAGGCGCAATGCTCGCCTTTTACCGGCACGTTGCCGACCTGGTAAGGCGTACAGGTATTCAAGGGTTGCACGCCCAGGCTGCTGCTGTAGGCCTGACCGGTTTCATAGATGCGTACCACATCCTCCGAGATACCCTGGCGTTCAGCTTGGCGAGGGTCGATGCCCTGTTGCAGGTGGCTGCTGAAGACCTTGACCTTGGGAATGCTGACCACTTCGGCACTGTCGAGGTTGAACTCACTGAACACCGCGTCCATACCGCCGTTGCGATCGCCGTACTGGCGCAAGAAGGGCGTGGTGGCGCCGATCGTACCGGCCACGTTTCGCGTATCCACCAGGTACTGCGCACCCAAGGCTTCGCCATAACGCACCAGCAAATCCATGGCTTTGCGCACTGCGGGGCCTTCATCGCCGGCGAGCATGGCTTTTTCGTCGTCGCGCAATATCATTGCGGCTGCTCCGGTTTGTCGGTGATGTCGAGCGGTTTGATCAGCACGGCACCGTGTTCCATCGAGGACACGCTGTTGCGATAGATATCCAGCCAGCCACCGCCGAACTGCGATGCCATGGGCTGCCAGTGGGCGCGGCGCGTTTGCATTTGCGTTTCGCTGATGTCGGCGTTGAGCGTGTTGAGATCCAGGTCGATGTCGATGATGTCGCCGTCTTCGACCAGCGCCAATGGACCGCCGACGGCCGCTTCCGGGGCCACCTCGGCGACCACCAGGCCTTTGCACACCAGCCCCGAGAGATGGCCGTCGGTGAGCATCGCCACATGGTCGCCGAGCCCGGCCCCATCGATGGCGAACACCACTTTCGAGGCGCCGCCGCCCATGGCTGGACCGCCGCGTACACCGGCACCGCGCATGACCACCACATGGCCGGGCTGGATGCGCCCGTCCTGCAACGCTTCGATGGCATCGGCAGAGCGGTCGAAGCAGATTGCCGGGCCCTTGAACTGGCGCATCTTGTTCGGGTCGATGCCATATTTGACGATGCCCGCTTGTGGCGCGATATTGCCACGCAACATCACGATCGCCGGCTGGGTCGCGAAGGGGTTGTCCAGCGGCCGGATCACCTCATCGTCGCTGATGGTTACCCCTTGCAGGTTTTGCGTCAGGGTTTTGCCGGTGACGGTCATCACATCGCCATGCAGTAAAGGCTCCAGGCGCTTGAGTAGCCCACGACCACCGCCCGCCGCTTCCATTTTCTCAATGCTGTGTTCGCCCACCGGACGCACGCCCACCAGCACCGGCACTTGATTGCCAAGCTCCCTGAAGAGCTGGTAGACGTCCACATCAATGCCGCCTTCGGCTGCAACCGCCTGCATGTGTTTGATGGTATTGACCGAGCCTGCGGCCGCGAGAATGGTCGCCACGGCATTGGCAAAGGCACCAGGGGTCAGGATGTCGCGGGGTTTGAGGTCTTCCTCGACCATTTCCACAATGCGTTTGCCGGCCTGACGAACGAAGTCAAACATCTGCGGGCTGTTGGCCGCGATGGGTGAACTGCCGGGCAAGGCCATGCCCAACGCTTCACAGACCAGGTGCATGGAGTTGGCGGTGCCCATGCCCGAGCAGACGCCAGGCCCCTTGATGGCATTGCGCGCCATGCCGACCAGCTCTTCGACCGGTAGTTTGCCGGTGACCACGTGCATGGAACTGATGAACACATCTTCGATGTCGACGTGCTGGCCCTTGTATTCGCCACTCGGCTGATACCCGCACACCACGATCAGCGTTGGAATGTTCAGTCGGGCGGCGGCCATCAACTGGCCGGGGACCGTTTTGTCGCAGGAAGCCAGGCAGATCATGCCATCAAGTTGAGCGCCTTCGACCGCCACTTCGATATCGTTGGTGATGAGGTCGCGGGCGGCCAGCATGTAGGCGCCACCGGCACCGGCACCGGTGATGAAGTCACTGGGTGCGGCCGTGCGAATTTCGAAGGGCAGGGCGCCGGCGTCGCGGATCGATTGTTTTATTTCGGCGGCAATGCCGTCCAGGTGGCTGAAGCAGATTGCCAGGTTGGACGAAGAGTTGACGATTGCGATCTTCGGCTTTTCCAGTTCGCTCTCATCAATCCCCAAGGCACGCCATTGGGCGGCACGCACGGCCCACAAATAGGAGCCGTAGGGAAAATTACTGCGCAACTTTCTGGGCATGTCTTGCTCCGTTATTTTTATAAGAGGCTATTCGGTGTACCGCTCGAGTGACCTTGTGCCGAGTCTAGGCTTCGACCTAGAATCCGAAAACCTTATTTAACTTATAGATAAAATCCAAAATATGGATATCAAGGATGTCGACCTCAACCTGCTGAAAGTCTTCGATGCCCTGCGCAAAAAGCAAAGCGTGACCCTGGCCGGTGATCTCATGGGGCTCAGTCAGCCCGCGATGAGCTTTGCCTTGTCCAAGCTGCGCACGTTATTCGATGACCCGTTGTTCATCCGTACTTCCCGAGGCATGCAGCCTACTGCGCGGGCTCTGCAGATCGCCGAGCCGGTGCAGCGGATTCTGGAGCTGGTCAGCAGCGAAGTGCTGCCATCCACCGGTTTCGCTCCCGATCACTCCGAGCGGCAACTGGTGCTGTGCATGTCGGATATTGGGGAAATGGTGTTCCTGCCGAGGTTGATGCGGATGCTCGACAGAGAAGCACCGCAGTTGAGAATTCGCACCCTGGCGTTGTCCCAGGAGCAGCTGGAAGAGGGCCTGGATGCCGGCGAAGTGGACGCGGCAATCGGCTATTTCCCGCGGTTGCTCAACACCTCGATCCGTCATCGGGCGCTGTACAGCCACTCGTTCGTCTGCATCGTGCGCCGCGATCACCCGACCATCGGTGACAGCCTGAGCGCCGAACAATACCAGGCAGCGGTGCATGTCGCGGTCCAGGCCGAAGGGCGTGGCATGAGTGTGCTGGATCGCGAGTTGGCCGCCCATGGCATCACCCGGCGTGTGCGTTTCAGCTTGCCGCGCTTCATGGGCGTGCCGTTTCTGGTGGCCGAGTCGGACATGATCGCCACCGTGCCGCTGGCGGTAGGACGGCGGTTTGCCGAAATCACTGATGTGCGGCTGGTGCCGCTGCCTTGGGACATTTGCGGCTACGACATCCACCTGTACTGGCATACGCGTTTCCATTACGACCCGGCCAATCGTTGGTTGCGGCAGTCATTCATTGAATTGCTCGGTGATTTCGCTCCCGCCGAACAGGTACTGATTTGATTAGTTACGTTAATGGTTAATTGACATAACTAAATGTGCCGGTTAGGTTTTGCTCACCTTCAAGCGAATAACAAGCGAGCAACCGCTATGAACCCAGGGCAGTATTCGGTGTTCAGGGATGTGGCGATCCTTGAGGCCGTGCGCACACCTTGGATCGACCTCGGCGGTGCGCTGGCCCAGATATCGCCCATTGATCTGGGAATCAAGGTCGGCCGTGAAGTGCTGGCCCGTGCCGGGCTTGATCCACGAACAGTCGACACGGTGTTGGCCGGCTCCATGGCCCAGGCCAGCTTCGACGCCTACTTGTTGCCACGTCACATCGGTCTTTACAGCGGTGTGCCGCAACAGGTGCCGGCGCTGGGGGTGCAGCGCATTTGCGCCACCGGCTTCGAGTTGCTGCGCCAGGCCGGTGAGCAACTTCGCGACGGCGCAGAACTGGCACTGTGTGTGGGCACCGAATCCATGTCGCGCAACCCGATTGCTGCCTACACCCATCGGGACGGATTTCGTCTCGGTGCGTCGGTGGATTTCAAGGACTTCCTGTGGGAGGCGCTGTTCGACCCGGCACCGGGACTGGACATGATCGCCACGGCGGAAAACCTTGCCAGGCGTCATGGGCTGAGTCGCGAGGCGGTGGATACCTATGCCCTCAACAGCCATGAGCGAGCGTTGCAAGCGCAGGCCTCTGGCTGGTTCGCCGATGAAATCGTCACAGTACGCAACGAGTCGTTCGAGCTGGACGGCTATCAGCCAAGGGGTATTGCGCTGCCGCGCCGGATAGACGCAGTCACCCTCGACAGCCACGTACGGCCCACTGATTTACCCGCGTTGGCAAAGTTGCGGGCAATTCATGTGGGGGGCGTGCAAACCGCCGGCAACAGCTGTGCCGTGGTGGACGGAGCGGCGGCGATGCTGGTGGGGCGCGCATCGGCCGGTACGCGACCGGCACTGGCAAACCTGCTGGCGACTGCGGTGGTCGGCGTGGCGCCGGAGTTCATGGGAATCGGCCCGGTTCCGGCGATCCAGCTGCTGTTGCAACGCAGCGGGTTGGTCCTGGACGATATCAGCCTGGTTGAGATCAACGAGGCGCAGGGCGCGCAGGTGCTGGCGGTGGCCCAGGCGCTGGAGCTGGACACCCACAAGCTCAATCGCCGCGGCGGCTCAATCGCCCTTGGGCATCCATTGGCCGCTACCGGTCTGCGTCTGGTGATGACTCTGGCCCGACAGCTGCGCGAACAGCATCTGCGCTACGGAATCGCCGCGGCCTGTGTCGGTGGCGGGCAGGGCATGGCCGTGCTGATCGAGAACCCGCAATACCGCGGTTGAGTACGATCGCCGCTTTGACCAACGCCGGGCGAATGGTGACCGGCCGTAGACCCTTGCCGTTCTCGACGCTATGAGGCTTTCCATGTGGCACTACCAGGCGCCGTTGCGCGACATGCAATTCATTTTCGAACACTGGCTGCAGGCACCCCGGGCGTGGGGTCGAATGTCCCCATTCGGCACCCTGGACTTACCGCTCGCGATTCAGGTTCTGGAACAAGCCGGACGTTTCAGTACGGGCGTTTTGGCGCCGCTCAACAGCAACGGTGATCGCCAGGGCTGCCGTTTCGAAGAAGGCCGGGTCAGTACCCCGGACGGTTTTGTCGAGGCTTACCGGGCATTCGCCGAAGGCGGTTGGCCGGCGCTGGCCTGTGATGAAGCTTTCGGCGGCCAAGGGCTGCCGCAACTGCTCGATGCCGCACTGCAGGAAATGCTTTATGCCAGCAACCACGGCTGGGCCATGTACACCGGCATCGCCCATGGCGCCTACCTGTGCCTCAAGGCCCATGCACCGCAGTGGATCAAAGAGCGTTATCTGCCGCAGATTGTCAGCGGTGAGGCGCTGCCTACCATGTGCTTGACCGAGCCCCAGGCGGGCAGCGACGTCGGCCTGCTGCGCTGCCGCGCCGAGCCGCTGAGTGACGGCAGCTATCGGCTGAGTGGCAACAAGATCTTTATTTCCGGAGGCGAACACGACCTGACCGAAGACATCCTGCATCTGGTGCTGGCTCGATTGCCCGGGGCGCCCGCCGGCAGTCGTGGTATTTCGCTGTTTCTGGTGCCTAAACGCCTGGATGGCGCCCAAGGCAACGCCGTGCGCTGCGACGGTATTGAACACAAGATGGGCATCAAGGGCAGCGCCACCTGCTCGCTGACGTTCGACGGCGCCCGGGGGTGGCTGATTGGCGAGGCGAATCGCGGTTTGGCGGCGATGTTCGTGATGATGAATTCGGCGCGATTACAGGTCGGCCTGCAGGGGCTGGGACACGCCGAAGCCGCTTGGCAGAATGCCCACGCCTACGCATTGGAGCGCAAGCAAATGCGTGCGCCCAATCGACCGGACGGCATTGGCGCCGAGGCTGCCGACCCGATCCACTATCACCCAGCCATACGTCGCGCTTTGCTGGAACTGCGGGCTTACACCGAGGGCATGCGCGCCGTCGGTTATTGGGCCGCACACTTACTCGATCAGGCCGAGCATGACCCGGACCTGGCGACTCGACAGCAGGCCTTTCAGCTGGCGGGGCTGTTGACGCCAGTGATCAAGGCGTTCTTCACTGAGCAGGGGTTCCGTTTGGCCAGCAATGCCTTGCAGGTGTTCGGTGGCTACGGCTATGTCACCGAGTTCGCCATTGAGCAGACCCTGCGCGACAGTCGAATCGCAATGATTTATGAGGGCAGTAACGAGATTCAGGCCAATGACCTGCTGTTGCGCAAAGTACTGGGCGATGAAGGTCGCGCCTTCCACCAGTTACTGAGGGTTTTGCGCGAAGAAGCCCGGGAGGTCGGAGCAGGTTGCGCCAGCTTTTGCACTGAGCTGGCGCTGCTCTGCGACAAGCTCGAGGGGGTGCAGGCAGGGATCCATGACCAGGCAGCCGAGGAGGGCGAATACCCCTATCGAGTCGCTGGAGATTTTCTGGATCTGTGCGGTATGGCCCTGTTGGCTTTTGCCTGGGCTCGGACGGCGCGGGTCGCTCGGTTGCTGCCCGAGGGTGACCCACTGCGCCCTGGCAAACTGGACACCGCCCGCTTCTTTTTTGCGTATCTGTTGCCGCAAGCCGATTACCGGATCGCTGCCATTCGCGCAGCCAAGGCGCCGCTGCCGTTTTTGGAGTGAGTTTGGTAAGTACAGGTATTGCCCGCTGTGGGTTGAGGAGCGCTAGAGGTTGGACGAGCCAGCCACAGCGATTTCAGCTCGACCTCTTACCCACTGAGCAGCATCATCCACGAAGCTGTAGATCACTGGAATCACTAGCAGGCTCAGGAAAGTCGACGAGATCAACCCGCCAATGACAGCGATTGCCATGGGCGCACGAAAACTCGGATCGCCTCCCCAACCGAGTGCGATTGGCAGCATGCCCGCAGCCATGGCAATGGTTGTCATTACAATGGGCCGAGCCCGCTTGTGGCAGGCGTCGAGGATGGCATCCGTGCGCGTCAGGCCATGCGCATGTCGGGCGATAACGATGTAATCGACCAGCAGAATGGAGTTTTTCGTCGCAATGCCCATCAGCATGATCAGCCCGATCATTGAAGGCATCGACAACGCTGAACCGGTGAGGTAGAGCGCGAGAACCGCGCCGGGTATTGCCAGTACGAGCGCAGCCAGGATGGTGATGGGCTGCACGAAATCCTTGAGCAGCATGATCAGCACCATATAGATGCACAGGATGCCGGTCAGCATGGCGACAGCGAAGCCAGTGACCAGCTCACCCATATCTTCGGCATCCCCCAGCGCGGTTTGCGTGATGCCGGACGGCGGCGTTTTTACGCTGGGCAGCGCAAGCACGGCGCGTTCCACCTCGCCAAGCGCGCGACCGTTCAACTCGATCTCGAAGTTGACGTGACGCAATCGATCGTAGCGCGTTATTTCGACAGGCCCGCCGCCCAGTGTCAGCGTCGCCACGTTGTCCAACGGCACGGGACCGCGTGCGCCGGGCACCGGCAGCCGCTTGAGCAGTTCATAGTCGCTGCGGGCCGTGTCGTTGAGCCGCACGACCACCGGCACCTGACGCTCGCTGAGGTTGAGCTTTGCCAAGGCATGGTCATAGTCGCCCAGCGTCGCGACACGCAGCGTTTCGGCGATCGCCGCCGAAGTAACCCCCAGATCGGCAGCTCGGGCGAAGTCGGGCCTTACGATCAGTTCCGGGCGCACCAGGCTCGTCGTCGACGTGATCGCACCGAGGCCAGGAATGCTGGACAACTCACGCCCGACTTGTTGCGCATGCTGTTCAAGCTCCCGACTGTTCTCGCCAGCGAGCATCAGGATGTAGCTTTCGCTGGAGCCACCCATGCCGACCGCGACCCGAACCGCAGGCAGTACCGCCAACGCATCGCGCAATTGTTGCTCAAGTGCTTGCTTGCGCAGTCCCGTGCGCTCGCTACGGTGCGTCATGTTCAGCGTCAGCACCACTTTGCGAACCTGTGCGGCCGAGGGGGCTGCCGGTTCGGAGGGATCGGCCCCCGCGGTACCCGCGCCGATTGCGGTATAGACCGTTCGTACATGAGCGTTCTGCTTCAGGATTCGTCGCGCTCGCTCAGCCAAGGCAATGCTGTCGCTCAACTTGCTGCCGGGGGGCAGGCTTAACGTGACCTGGGTTTGCGAGTCGTCATCGGCAGGGATGAAGGTGCCAGGCAGTAGCACGGCGAGCAGCAGGCCGGCGCAGAAGAATGCCGACGCGCCCGTCATGGTCAGGCGTCGATGGCGCAGGCACCAGCGTGCCGATGACAGATAACCGCCCATCCACCAGGGCTCCGGCTTGGCCAGTTTCTTGGGAATACGCATCAGGTAGGCGCACATCATCGGCGTCAGCATGCGGGCAACGACCAGCGAGACGAAGACTGCGGTAGCAGCCGTCCAGCCAAACTGGACGAAAAACTTGCCGACCGTGCCGCTCATGAAGGCGGTCGGCAGGAACACGGCAACCAAGGTAAAGGTCGTCGCCACGACGGCCAGTCCGATTTCGTCAGCCGCTTCCATGGCCGCTTGATACGGTGTCTTGCCCATTCGCAGGTGTCGCTCGATGTTCTCGATCTCGACGATCGCATCGTCAACCAGAATGCCAATCACCAGGGATAGCGAAAGCAGGGTCACGATATTCAGGCTGAAGCCCATCAGGTGCATCATCGCGAAGGTCGGAATGACCGATAGCGGCAACGCCACTGCGGCAATCAAAGTCGCCCGCCAGTCCCGCAAAAACAGGAACACCACCAGCACCGCGAGCACCGCGCCCTCATAGATCAGTTGCATCGAGCCCGCGTAAGTTTCAACCACCGGATCGACGAAGTTGAACGCTTCGACGATCGAGATATCCTGGCGCTTGCTCTTCATTGTTTCGATGGCCGCACGCACGCCCTCGGCGACCTCGATTTCGCCTGCGCCCCGAGCGCGAACGATTTCAAAACCCACCACGGGCTTATCGTTCCAAAAGGCAGCGGAGCGGGGTTCAGCCGTTGTATCGTAGATATTCGCCACCTGGTCGAGCCGGATGTGGCGGCCGTCGCTCAGCGCGATCTCCAAGGCGGCCATCTCCTGCGCCGAATCGACCGTTGCAATCGTACGCACCGACTGCTCGATGGCGCCAAGCTCGACACGGCCGCCTGACGCTTCCTGCTGCACCCGCTCCAACTGGCGTGAGATGTCCGCGGCACTGGCGTTAAGCGCCAGCAACCGCGCCGGGTCCAGATCCACGCGTATTTCGCGAGTGACGCCACCGACACGAGTCACTTGGCCAACGCCGGGCACGGCGAGTAGCGCTTTGCTCAGTTCGTTATCGACGAACCAGGACAACGCCTCGCCATCCATGCTCGTGGCGTCCACCGTGTAGGTCAGGATCGGCGAACCGGCGAGTTCAACCTTGCGGATCACCGGGTCGCGCAGGTCGCCAGGAAGGTCGGCGCGTACCCGGGAAACCGCATCGCGGACGTCGTCGACTGCCTCCTGCGTGGGTGTCTCCAGGTTGAACTCGACCGTGATGTTGACCTCGCCGTCAGTCAGCGTGCTCTGGATATGCTTCACGCCCTGGATCGCCGCGAGCGAATCCTCGATCTTGCGGGCAACGTCGTTTTCCAGTTGAACCGGGGAGGCGCCTGGCAGGCTTGCGGTTAGGGTGACCGTCGGCAGATCGATATCGGGAAAGTTCTGCACCTTCATCGCCACGAACCCCATCAGGCCCACGACCGTGAGCAGGATGAAAAGCAGCACCGACGGCGTCGGATTGCGGATCGACCAAGAGGAAATATTCAGGCTCATCGTGTGCACCTATTCGTTGCAAGACGTCATTTCAAGACGATGGGAGCAATGCCAGGATTGGATGCCCGGTGATGATCGGCAGAGGAAGTCTCGGTAACGACGCGCACCAGGTCGCCGTCACTCAGAAAACTTCCGCCTACCGCGACGACTTGGGCAGAGATGTCGAGACCGCTGACAATCTCCACGCGATCTGCTGTGCGTCGGCCTGTGGTGACTTTGGTTTGTACGACTCTGGACTGCGCCCCGATACGAAACACATGGCTGAATCCGTCGCGCAGCACCACGGATGTTTGCGGCAGGGTCAGCAGTCGTCGCGTCTCGATTTCGAACTCACCGTGGGCGAACATTCCGGCGCGCGCGGCGCCAGGTTGCGGCAGGTCGACGTAAACCATTGCGTTGCGGGTCTGAATATCTATGAGGGGAGCAATCATGCGTAATGTGCCGGTAATCGGCTCTCCACCCGCCGGCTTGACCTGAACGGTTTGCCCCACTTTCAGCTTGGCCAGGTCTGCGGCGGCCACTTCGGCGCGCCATTCGAGGCGGTTACCCAGAATCATCCGATACAGTTCCTGGCCGGCGGGCAGCACGGCACCCACCGTGGCACTTCGTGCGCAAATCACCCCATTGTCAGGTGCCAGCACCTGCGTCTGGACGAGGCGCAGTTGCTGTGTTTTCTCTACTGCGCGTGCACCTTCCAGACGCGCCTGGGCAGCGCGCTCCTGCGTCAGGTATTGCTGGATCTGCTGGGCCGACATCGCCCCGGTTTCCCGAAGTTCTCGGGCTCGGCCGGCGTTGGCGGTCGCCTCTGCCTGTGCCGCGAGCGCCTCCGCGGTCGCCGCACGACTCTGCGCCAGTTCGGCGGTTACCGTATGCGCGGCGAACACCGCGAGGACCTGGCCACGGCGCACCACGTCACCCACATTGACCTTGACCTCGGCCAGCCTCAGGCCGTCCGCCTCGGTACCGATGCTGGCTTCCTGCCAAGCCATGATGTTGCCATTCGCCGAGACCTTGATAGGCATCAGATCGAACTGTGGTTGGGCCAGGGTGACTGTGAGCGCGGGCCTGGCGGCAACGGGTTCACTGCGTTCCGATTGGCCGGTAACGGTGATGGCCATGCTGGTGACAACCAAAGCGATGCCCGCGATAAGCGCTACGTAAAAATAGGTGCTGTTCATCATCTCTTTCCTGATGCCGGCCCGCCCGAAACAGCGCGGTCGCCAAAGCGTGTAAGGATCTTCTAGGGGGATTTTTTGCTGTTTGACTTCGAGGGAAGGCCGGCCTTGGGCAGGTCAGTGGTGGACCAGCCGCCACCTGTCGCGCGGTAGAGCGCAATCCAGGCGTTGACGCGCTCGCGATCCAGTTCGATCGCCGTACTGCGCGCAGTCACCAGGCTGCGGCGTGCATCCTCCAGTTCGAATACGCTGGACACTCCGGACCGGTACGCCGATTCCGTTGCCCGGTAGGAGCGTGTAAATCCTTCAACGGCGACTCCGGTATCCGCGCTGCGTGCCGCTGTGCTTTGCAGGGACACGAGGGCGTTTTCGACTTCTCGCACGGCTTCGCGCACGCGGGCGGTGAAAATCGTCGCCGTCGCTTCGTAGCGGATGAGGGCCGCCTGTGCCTCGGCTTTACGCACGCCACCGTCGAACAGCGGCATGGTGATGGAGATCGG
Source organism: Pseudomonas sp. B21-054 (assembly GCF_026016345.1). Taxonomy (NCBI): domain Bacteria; kingdom Pseudomonadati; phylum Pseudomonadota; class Gammaproteobacteria; order Pseudomonadales; family Pseudomonadaceae; genus Pseudomonas; species Pseudomonas sp. B21-054. The sequence goes on along the minus strand of NZ_CP087204.1, from coordinate 4,209,986 downwards.
CCCCACGCCCCAGACAACTCCATCGGTGCTGACGCCTGCGCTGTGGAGGCGGGTTGGCGTGATGTCGCCGCTGAGGGTGATCTTCGGCCAGCGCTGGGCCTGTGCTTGATCCGAGTCGGCGCTCGCGGCCATTAGATCCAGCGCGGCGGCATGGACGTCGGGGCGTTGTGTGACCACCGAAGCCGGTACGCTGGCGATACTGAGTTCAGCCGGTCGCGGCAGGCGTGCGGCAGCGCTGGCAAGATCTTGTCGCAGCGCCATTTCATCGCGTGCCGTGAAGGCCACCAGTGTCTTGACGAGGAGGTCGCATTGCGCCTTCTGCTGCACCACGCTAACCCGACCCTGGGCTGCGCTGGCGTTGGCCAGGTCGGCTGCAGATGGCGAGCGAAAGCCCGCAGCTACCGCAAGCCTGGTCAGCCCGGCAATCTGCGCCCGCGATCCGGCATCGATCTCGGCCTCCCGGGTCTGTGCCTCGCACGCGCGATAGTCGACATAAGTCGTTGCTATCTCGGCAGCCAGGGAAACCCGCGCATCGTGCCAGCCGGCCTGGCTGGACTCCAGCCTGGCAGAGGCTGCGTCAGTGGCGGCGCGATTCTTCCCGAAAATGTCCAGCTCCCAACTGGCCCGTAGACCTGCCGCGTAGCTATTGCCCTTCGCGCTATCAAGATCGCTACGTCCCCGGCTCGCGCTGGCGTTCGCTTCAAGGGAAGGGAGCAGGGCAGCCCGGCCGGTAACGTACGCTGACCGGGCATCCGCGATGTTGCGGGCGGCCTGGGCGAGTGTCGGGCTGGCACGTTGACCGTCCTCCAGCAGGCGCAGCAGCAGACGGTCATCGAATTGCGCCCACCATTGACTCATTGCTTCAAGCCGCCCGCCATGGGGCAACGGCGCGTGCCATCGTGTCGCTACAGGTTTGATCCCACCCGGAATCGGTTTAGACATTCCGGACGAGCAACCCAGCAGCGCTATCGCCACACTTGCCAGGGCCACGGTGGACAGTGCATGCCCGATAGCCGCCAATCCACGCCGCGATCCGGCTGGATTCGTGATAGAGGTGGTAGGGAATGGCATGCGGTGCTCTCATCTGTGTCGGCGACAGGAGAGACCTTCCGGTAATGCGACTTTCCAGACACTTACCGGCGATAAAATCGAAAAAACCGTTCCGGTAAGTAATGCGTAAGAAGAGCGCCTTGATGATGCGACTTCCCAACGCAATTACAGGAAACGGTTATGCGTACGCTCTTGTCGCCGGTCTCGATTTTCCACGTTCCGTACATTCACAAGGCGTTTGCGGCGATATTTGTCGTAGCGCTGGTTTTTCCTGCGACAGTGAAGGCCGAGGACGATCCGCACACTTCATCGTCCTGGGGCGTGGGCATCGGTGCCAAGAGCTCCCAGAAGCCCTACAGCCGAATTGATCGTGATACCGAGGCGTTGCCGCTGATACAGTTCGAGAACTCATACATCCGGTTGTTCGGCCCCAACGTGGCGTTGAAACTGCCGGGTCTTGCGATCACCGAGGCCCATGGAATCGATTTCAGCCTGGTCGGCAAATATGACTCAAGCGGTTATGAAGATGACGATGCCGATATTCTCGAAGGCATGAGCGACCGCAAAAGTAGTTTCTGGGCTGGCGCCAGAGTCGATTGGCAAACCGGTCTGGCGGACGTCAGCCTGGAGTGGCTCCATGACATTTCGGGTCACAGCAAGGGGCAAAGTGTCAGCCTTGGATTGGAAAGGACATGGCAGATCAACGAGCACGTTATGCTGACACCACGTGCTGTCGCGACATGGCAGGACAGCAACTATGTTGACTACTATTTTGGCGTCCGGGAGAGCGAAGTGCTTGCCAATCGTGATTTTTATGAGGGCAAGTCCGGTGTGAACATCGAGCTGGGCCTGCGCGGCGTCTATCGATTCGATAACCATAATTCCGTTTTTGTCGATGCAGAGGTCACCCAATTGTCATCCGAAATCAAAGACAGTCCGCTGGTGGATCAATCCACCCAGAACAACCTCACCTTTGGCTACGTGTACCGTTTCTGATGAGCCGGATACTGCTTGTCGAGGATCATGAACGACTCGCCCAGTTGATGTGCAAAGGGCTGGCGGCTGCGGGTATCGCCGTCGATGTGGTCGATCGTATCGATGCCGCATGGGCTGCTGTCCAGCAGATGTCGTATCAGGCGGTGATCCTCGACCGGGGGTTGCCCGATGGTGACGGTCTTGTCCTGTTACCGAAGTTGCGCAAGGCCGGGCTGGGCATTCCTTGTCTCGTACTGACCGCGCGCGATGCGTTGCATGACCGCGTCGAGGGCCTGGACGCCGGGGCTGATGACTACCTCCCCAAACCCTTCGCCATGGATGAGCTGGTGGCGCGGGTCAAGGCATTGCTACGCCGGCCCGTGGAGTTTCGTACACTCGACCTCGATCATGGTGATTTGACCCTGCGTCCTGACACTGGCGCGCTGTGTTGCGCCGGGCAGAGCATCACACTCGCACCGGCGGAAATGCACATCATGCTGCTGCTTTTGCGCAAGCATCATGAGGTCGTGCGTCGAGCCACACTGGAGGCCGCGGCCTGGGGGTTAAGCGATGCGGTCACCCCCAACGCGCTGGATGTCGCCCTTCATCGTATTCGTCGCAAGCTGCTCGCCATTGGCTCACGCCAGCGAATAGCCAATGTGAGAGGTCTTGGTTATGCGCTTCGTGAAGATGATCCAGCCCAATAGCCTGAGACTGAAAATCCTGCTGGCCTATGTGGCCGGCGTGCTGCTCAGCATCACCTTGCTGGTGATCGCTGCCGCTTTCGCATTGCAGAGCGACGTCCTGGCGCGCATGGACTTCGCCGACCTCGTGGAAGAATTGGCGCAAGACATTCGCTTCAACGACGATGGCAGGCCCGTTGGATTCTACGAGGACGCCGATGAGTTGGGATGGGTCTTCGTCAGCCTGAACCATGAAGTCGCTTATCGGATTCTGGATGACGCCGGAAATGTGGCGTTGCTGTCGAGTGCCTGGGCGCAGTTCTGGCCAACTGACGGCGAGTTGCTGCGCCTTGAGCGTGGTCGCTTCGACTTCGAGCACAACGATGTGACATTGTACGGTGCCACTGAACCGGTTTTACACGAAGGCCGGACGTGGTTTTTCCAGGTCGCTGTCAGCACAAGATTCATGGGGCTGCTCCATCGTGTTGCCCTCCCGTTGGTGGGCGCTGGCATCATCCTGTTCAGCCTTGTGCTGCTTGTTGCCTTCGGCTTGTGCACCTACATCACCTTGCGCTACACCCTCAAACCCCTGCAAGACCTGTCCCAGTCCGCCACGGCAATCTCCCCGCGCTCCCTGAACGCCCGTCTGAACATCGAAGCGGTGCCGTCGGAAATCGCCCCACTTGTCGACAGTTTCAACCAGGTGCTGGATCGCCTCGAACGCGGCTATCGCGTGCAGCAGGATTTTCTCGGCAACGCCGCGCACGAGTTGAAAACGCCCCTGGCGCTGATCCGTGCGCAAATCGAATTGAGGGAGGATGCCGGAAGCCACCGCGACGCACTGCTGAGCGACGTCCAATACATGAGCCGGCAGGTGCAGCAGATTTTGCTCTTGGCGGAAGCAAGCGAGGCGCACAACTACATTTTCAGCCTCGTCCGGGTGCAAGAGACCGTCGAGGAAGCGATCGACTACATGCAGCGCATGGCGTCGGCCGCTGACGTGTGCCTGAGAGTTTGCGCGGCAGACGATGTGATATGGAGGGCTGACCGGGGGGCCTTGTTCACCTTGCTCAAGAATTTGTTAGAGAACGCTATCCAGCATGCTCCGGTCAAAACGGTGGTCAGCATCGACATTCATGACGACAAAATAATCGTACGAGATGCAGGACCAGGCATCGATAGCGCGCAATTGCCGTTGCTGTTCGAACGCTTTTGGCGCGCTGCCCACCGCCGAGACCATGGCGCCGGGCTGGGTTTGGCAATTTGCCAGGAAATTGCCCTGGCCCATGGCTGGCACTTCACCGTCGAGCAAGCTGAACCGGGACTCCGATTCGTGCTGTCGAATGACCAGGTAAGCCAGGCCCGCGTGAACCCGTGAAACGAGCGGCGCTGGGCATGTCCCCATAAGCGCCTACTTGGGTAGCGGCGAATTGACCGCTGGCGCGGGCGGCCGCTGGGGTTTGACCGACGTGCCGAAGGTGTTGCCCATGCGCACACCCGTGGCCGCCGGGGTCGCCAGGCCGATGTTGTTCGGTGCGCGTTTGTCGATCGGTACATTCAGCCCATCCTGCACGTGTTGCGCGGCAGTCTCGGCATGGGGATCGTTGCCCATCTGCCGGCTCAGGCAATTGTAGTCCGGGGTTTTATAGCCGCCGACGGTCACTTCGATACAGCCCGGGGCATCTTCGCCCTGGGCCCAGGGCAAGGCCATCAGAAGCCCGATGCCGGCTGTCATGCTCATCCATTGTTTCATCACTGACCTCTTGACCCGCCAAGGGGGATGATTCTTCGTGGTCAGTCTAGTGCGGCCCGGAGGATTTGTATCAGTTGTCATACGACATTCATAAATACCCATCAGGATGACGTTTTTCAACGGATACGTCAGTCGTGCAACAGGGCAAAACCGGGGGCGGACGCAGGCGTGGATCGGCCAGGACGCACCTGGGGCGGCTGGTGGTTGCGTGGTGTTTACTGGCCGAGCCGGTCCAGGCCAGTGGATTGGTGGACTTGGACATCGCCCCTCAGGAGCTGACGACGGCCCTTGAACAATTCAGCCGCGCGACTGGCATGGCGGTACTGGTGGATCACCCCTTGTCGAGCCGGCGCCAGACCTTAGGCGTCCAAGGGCTGTTCACGCCCGCTCAAGGGTTGAATGTGCTGCTCAGCGGCACCGGGCTGGCTGCGCATTACGCCCGTGCGGATGCATTCACCTTGCAACCGGTGCGGGTCCGCGAGGTGCCACTGCCCCCCGGCACCACCCCTGGCTTGAGCGACAGCAACTATGCGGCATCGATCCAGGCGGTGATCCAGCGCAACCTGTGTCATTCGCCGTTGACCAGGCCGGGCAGTTTTCGTGCGGTGCTGCAAGTGTGGATCGGCCGCGACGGCGTGGTGCAACACAGTCGGCTGGTCAGTTCCACGGGCGATGTATTGCGCGACAAGGCCCTGGTCAACAGTTTGCAAAACCTCAGGATCGACCGCCCGGCACCCAGTTCGCTGCGCCAGCCGGTGACCCTGCTTTTGTTACCCGACTCATCAGGAAAAAGCATGGAATGCACAGCAGGGGAAGAGGTGTCCGGGCAATGAAAGACACTGGCCGTAGCCCGATGGTCAAGCTGTTCCTCACCTCCTATGAGGATTTCAGGGTGCGCTTGCGCAGGCGCCTGGGCTCCGAGGAGCTGGCCAACGATGTGCTGCATGAAACCTACCTGAGAGTCGATCGCATGGTCGACACGCCGGACATCGCCCAGCCCAATGCCTATCTCTATCGCATGGCCCTGAACATCGCCGCCGACCGCCGGCAATCCGATGCCCGCCTGCTCACCGGCAGCGAGATCGAGGAGTTGTTGCAGGTCTCGGACGAAGCACTGGACCCGGCCCGGGTGGTGGGCGGGCAGAAAGAATTGCAGACACTGCTCAAGGCCTTGTACGAGTTGCCGGCGCGGCGCCGCCGGATCTTCATCGCCGCGCGCCTGGAAGAAGCCCCCCACCTGGAAATCTCCCAGCGCTTTGGCATTTCCACGCGCATGGTGGAGAAGGAAATCAAGGCTGCGCTGGGGCACTGCGCCCTGCGCCTGGAAAGAAAAGTCATTCAGCGGTTCGGTCCCGGCGCGGGAAAACCGTCTTGAGAGTAGAGACCCGACCCTTTGGTGAGTGTGTGTGCGCTTGAACATCTTCAGCATCGCTTCCCCTGACGTCACGCCCGAGGCCCGATTGGCCAGCGAGGCCCGTGACTGGCTGATCCTGCTGACCTCGGGACGCGCCACCGTCGCCGACGCCCGCGCCTTGCGCCAATGGTGTGGGCAAAGCCCCGAGCATGCGCGGGCATTCGAGCAGGCCAAGACGCTGTGGCACGGCTTGCAACCGGCCGCCGAGGCGGTGCATCGTCCTCGGCATTTCGGCCGGCGCGCCTTGCTGGGCGGCGCGATCGCCGCGTCGGCGGGGTTCCTGCTGATCCGCGCCACCGTGCCGGGTGGCGTTTCCGGGCTTGGTGCGGATTACGTCACCGAAGTGGGCGAGCAACGTCGGGTCGAACTGGGCGCCGGCGTGAGCCTTGAGCTCAATACTCAGACCCGTCTCAGTCGCCTTCCGTTGGCCGAGGGCAGGCAGGACTTGGAATTGCTCGCCGGGGAGGTCGAAGTGTCGGGCAGCAGCACTGCGACGGTCAGCGTCCAGGCCGGCGCCGGCTGGATCAGCGCTGCCCGCGCCCGGTTCAATATCCGCTATCTCGACCAGAGCGTCTGCACGACCTGCCTGGAGGGCGTGGTTCAGATCCAGGTGCAAGGCCAACACTTTCGCCTCGAGCCAGGCATGCAATTGACTTACGACCCCCGTCATGTCGGCAGTCCGCAAACCGCCGATGTGCCGTCTGCCATTGCCTGGCGTGAACAGGTGCTGGTGTTCAACGACGCGACCCTGGCGAGCGTTATCGATGAGATCAACCGCTACCGGCCCGGCATGTTGTTGCTGCTCAATCGCGAACTGGGCCTGCGCAAGGTCCAGGCCCGTTTCCGCCTCGATCAGCTCGCTGGCGTGGCGCTGCTGATTCGCGATGCCTACGGTGCCAAGTGCACCGAGTTGCCGGGTGGGGTGGTGGTGCTGAGCTAAGTGGCTTAGTCCAAGGGCCCCAGCACCTGGCGATAGCGTTCAGCCCCCTGGGGCGTCTGCCGGGTCAGGCTGATCTCGATGCCCGCCGGGTTTTCCTGCTGGTTGCCGCTGAGTTTGCGCCAGCCTTTTTCCTTGTCCCAGAACCGCAGCCCCGCATCGCTGACTTCACTGAGCACAGCAACCCCCGCGCCCGGCGCCGGCAAAGGGTAGCGGCTGCGGGACTCGCCCTGGGCGCGGTAAAGCGTGTCGCCCTTGAGCCACCAGCGGACCCGTTGCAGCCCGCCCTCCAGATCGGCGGCCTCGCGGATCACGTCCAGGCGAAAACCCTGGCCGTCGGTGCTGCGTACTGTGAGGGCGGGCGGGGCCGTCGAGGGTTCGTCGTCGGCGCCGGGCCTGACCGGTTCGCTCAACTCGATGCTGGCGCGCAGGGCGACGTCGCGCTCCAGTTGGTTCAACACCCGCAGCAAAGCTTCGGTCTGCTCAGTGCTGGCCTGCAAGTGGCTGTCGGCCCGGGTGACGCTGTCCAGCCCACGCCAGGCGATCAGACTGACCACCGCCATCAGCAGAATCGCCACCATGACTTCAAGTAAGGTGAAGCCCGTCTCCCGGCCGCTCATTGCACCTGCACCCGGCCGGTGGGGCTGCGTTGCACGATGAAACTGTTCTGGCCGTCCGACAGGCGGATGAGCAAAGGGGCGCCGATCCATTCGGCATCGAGCACGACACGCTGCTTGGGCTCCACACGAATCTCCATGGACGGGCTCTGCCACCGTCGCGGGTGCAACTGTGGGTCTTCCTTGAAGCGGTCCAGCCCCGGCCCTTGGTCCAGACGACGGCTGAAGCCGAACCCCTTGGCGTCCCCCCGCCAGGTGATTGGCCGCCCGTCGGTGCGCGCTTCCGTCTGGGCCAGTTGCAGCAGTTGTGCCAGCTGTTGGGCATCCTGGCGCAGCAGCTTCGCCGGGTCCGGCTTGATGCTCAGGCTCACGGCGGCGCTGGCGATGCCGACGATCACCAGCACCACCATCAATTCGATCAGGGTGAAACCGCGTTGCTTGCCGCACATGGGCGCGCTCCTTTGCATCGGTACCTATCCTGCCGGGTGAAGATGATAGGGATGTGAAATAAAACGGAGAGAATTGCCGCGTACGCTGGACACTGGATCGAAAAGGAGATCAAGCCATGACGTTCATCGAGCGAGTGTCCGCGGCACAAATCGTACAGGCGCTGGGGTTGTTGGCGGCGCTGGCCGGGGTGGCGACCTGGTCGTCACTGCTGCTGACGTCCGCCGAGTCACGCACCCCGGACGTGGCCCCGCAACGCATGGCCGAGGGCTCCGATAGTCCGGCGTTGCAATGGTTCTCCAACCAGCCGGCGACGGTGGAAATCAAGGTCAGCGGGGTGATGGCTGGTGCTCGCGGGGCCGTGGCGATCCTGAGCCTCAACGACGGACCGCCGCGCAGCTTCCTGGTAGGCGAGCGGGTCGCCCAAGGGGTGAGGTTGGTGTCGATCGAGGCACAAGCCGTAGTGATCGAGCGCGGCGGCGAGCAAACCCGGCTGGCGCTTGCGCGATTGCCGGATTCGGTGAGCTTGCCCTCGCTGACCCGTCCCTGAAATCACGGCGCCTCATCGACTGGTTTCTCGACTGAGCAACGTTTCCAGCCGAGCCAGCGGCGGCGCCTCGCGGCTGCGGTCGAACACGCTCAGCTCGACCCGCAGCATCCGCCCATCTTCCGCTGGGCGCAGGTTCTGTTCGCAGCGCAACGGCAATCGCCCCTGGTCACATTCGAAGACTTTCATACCCGGACCCGAGCGTCCTTCCAGGCGCAATTGCGCCAGTTGGCTGCGAGCCGCCAGCAGGGCGATGGATTTGTCCCGCAGCAAGCCGTTGCTCTGGGTCATCACCGCTGCCACGCGCACCGCCGCGGACATGGCCACGGCAATGATCGCCAGGGCCACCAGCACTTCGATCAGGGTGAAACCGGCTTGCTGGGCAGGGCGTGGCATCGGTCGGGCTCGATGGGCGAGGACAGCCCCCAAGCCTAGCTGGCGCGTTTGACAAAATGACGACGCAAGCTCCTGAGCAATTTCAATATCACTGACATATTTTCTTGCAACACTGCGCCTCGAATCGAATCCAGCGAAGGACCGTCGAGATGCAGATCGCCCGTTACAATACCCCAGGTCCACGCGGGCAGCAGGGTTTCACCCTGATTGAAATCATGGTCGTGGTGGTCATCCTTGGCATCCTCGCGGCGATGGTGGTGCCCAAGGTCCTCGACCGGCCCGACCAGGCCCGCGCCACGGCGGCGAAACAGGACATTGGCGGGCTGATGCAGGCCTTGAAGCTGTATCGCCTGGACCACGGCAGCTACCCCAGCATGAACCAGGGCCTCAAGGTGTTGGTGGAGCGGCCGGCCGATGCCAAGAACAGCACCTGGCGTTCCTACCTGGAGCGCCTGCCCAACGATCCATGGGGCCGCCCCTATAACTACCTCAACCCTGGCGCGAACGGCGAGGTCGATATCTTTTCCCTGGGAGCCGACGGCCAGCCCGACGGCGATGGCGTGAATGCCGATATCGGCTCCTGGCAGCTATAAGGGCCGTGATGCGAACGGATTCGCCCACAGCGGCGAAGCAGCGGGGCATGGCGGTCATCAGTGCCTTGCTGATCGCCGCCGTGGTGGCGGTGATCGCCGGCGGCATGCTCACCCGCCAGACCCTGTTCACCCGCAGCCTGGAAGCCGAGCAGCTACGTATCCAGGGCACCGCCCGGTTGCAGGGTGGCCTGCAAGTGAGCCGCCAGCTACTTTGGGACGCCCGCCAGCGCGACCCCTTGACGCGCTTCGGCCAGGCCTGGGCAAAACCTATCGTGATGCCGGGCTCCGACCGGGTCGACACGCCATTCGCAGGGCAATTGGAGGATGAACAGGGCAAGTTCAACCTGCGTAACCTGGTGACCAACGAGCAGGTGGATCAGGAACAACTGCGGGCCTTCGAGCGGCTGTGCGAGCAGCTTGGCGTCGCCGCCACGGTCCGGGCGCGGATCGTCGAGCGGGTGATTGCCGGCTATCCGCGCCAGTCGAATCCGGAGCGCGCCGGCAAGATGCCCGCGAGCACTACGTTCGACAGTGGTCGAAGCACCGCCCCGGACGCAGCCGGCGCCTTGGCGCCGACACGACCAATGCTCCGCGCCCTGCAAGACCTGGGCAACGTCAAGGGCGTTACCCCGGCATTGCTGGAGACGCTGGCCCCTTACGTCACGATCCTGCCGGCCAACACCTGGCTCAACGGCAACACCGCCAGCGCTCCGGTGCTGGCCGCCTACGTACCGGGGTTGTCGTTGCAACGGGCCCAGGCGCTGATCAATGAACGCGACGGCGGCCACTGGTTCATCAACCGTGGGGATTTCGTCAATCGCCTGCGCATGCCGGAGTTGGAAACCAGCGCCGTCAAGGTCGGCATCACCAGTGACTGGTTCCGCTTGCGGGGCCAGGCGCGCAGCGGTCAACGGCGGGTCGAGCTGGATGCCTTGCTGCACTGCAGTCAGGACCGATTGCCCCAAGTGATCTGGTCGCGGGTGGGTGTATGAGTCGTTTGCGCATCGCCCTGGCGCCGCTGGACGGCCTGGGCCTCGACAGCCCGGTGGCGTTTGCCTGGCTGGATCGCCAGGGCCAGGTTCGTGACACCGGAACCAGCAGCCTGAGGGCCCTCGGTCGGGACACGAAGAACCTTGCGGTCGAGTGTTTTCTTCATCCGCGCGACAGCTTGCTGACGAGTCTGGAACTGCCGCCGTTGCCCTCGGCGAAGATCACCGCTGCGGTCATTTGTGCCGCCCAGGCGCTGATGCTCGGTGCCAGCGACCAGATGCAGGTGGCCCACGGCCCGCGAGGCGCAGACGGGCAGGTGCCGGTCACCTGGCTGGACCGCGATTCCTTGAACAACCTGGGCCAGATTCTCCTTCGGGCCGGCCTCAAATTGCGCGGCCTTTATCCGGCGGCGTACGCCTTGCCGGTGCTGTCGGGGCCGGTGGCGTGCATCGACGACGGACACTTGCTGATGCGTCATGGCTCGCAACACGCCGTGGTCCAGCCACTGATGGAAGATGCGCTGGACGAGTGGCTGCTGGAAATGGGCAGCGGCCTGCATTGGGTGGGTGAGCCGCCGAAAGCGGCAATCGATCGTTTGCCCGCTACCGAGCGCTGGACTGGCGCCGCGCCGGGGTGGGGCCTGCATGCCGGGTTGACGCGGGATCGGGTCGGGCGCGGGGGGTGGGGACGGGCAGTGGGAATCTGCGCATTGGCGTCGGCGGTCTGGGTGCTCGGGTTGAATCTTTACGCCTCCCGTGAAGCCGCTCAGGGTCAACGGCTCAAGGCGCAAATGATCCAACGGGTCAAGCAGGCGTTTCCTGAGCTGCCAGTGATTCTCAACCCCTTGCAGCAGGCACGCCAGCAGATCGCCGCGCGGCAGAGCGGTTCGGTGACCGACCCGGCGCAGCGCTTCGCCAGTCTGGTGCGGCAGGCGGGCAGTGTCATGCCGTTCATGAGTGGCAACGTGCAGGAGCTGGTATTCGAAAACGGTGAGTTGCGCCTGAATAGGGTGGCCGAAGCGCAGAAAGTCGCTGTGGGCGACGACTGGAAAATGCCCCTGGTCCAGGCGGGTATCGAGGTCGTGGCCATTGACCAGGGTTGGACGTTGCGCGTGGCGCCTGCCGGACAGGGCGGTCAGGACAGTGCCGACGAAACCCAGGACGCAAATGATGAATAAGTCATTTGCGCTGCAACTGATGGCGCGCTGGCAAAGCCTTCGCGCGGCCTGGCTGGGTCTTGCCGCGCGGGAACAGCGTGCCGTGGCCCTGGCGGCGCTGGTGCTGGGTAGCGGCCTGGTTTGGCTGGCGCTGATCGAGCCGCCGCTGAAAACCATCGCCCACTGGCAGGCCGAGACCCCGAAGCTGCGCTCGCAGAGCGAAGCCCTCGAAGTGTTGCTGCGGGACGTTGGCGGACCTGTCCGGGGCCAATCCCTTGAAGCCGCCCTGCGCCAGACCTTGGAGGGCAGCGGCCTGGGCGACCATTACGAGCTACAAGCGCCGGGTGCCGATGCGCCGGGTGCCTGGCAGCTCACTTTCACCGACGCGCCGGCCGATGGCGTGATCGACTGGCTGCTGGGCAGTCCACGGCAATTTTCCCTGGAAGTGATCGAGGCCCGCTTGCAGCGCACGGCCCCGGCCAGTTCCGACCCAACCCCCGGCACTCTGTCCGGAACCGTTCGCATGAACCAGGCGTCAAGCGCTAAGGAAGCTTCATGAAGGGGTCCAGATACCCGCGTCATTGGCGCAAGGTCGCGCCGATGCTGTTGCTCGCATTGGGCGCGTGCACCAGCACGCCGCCGGCATCGCAGCCACCCTTGCTGGTGGACAGCGAGCTGGGCATGCCGTTGGGCAGTACCCAGCGCAGCGGCGACGTGCTATTGGATCGCCAACGGGCTCAGGCTTCGCGCGAACCGAAGCCAGCGGTGCGGCACCAAGTCGATCTCACGGCCCGCGCCCGCGAGCCGCGCAGCAGCGCTCCGGCGGCCACCCCCTTGGGTGATCAACCGGTGACGTTGAATTTCGTCGAGGCAGATATCCAGGCGGTCGTGCGAGCCTTGTCCCGTTCCACCGGGCAACAGTTCCTGGTCGACCCGCGGGTCAAAGGCAACCTGACCCTGGTCTCCGAAGGCCAGGTGCCGGCCCGCCAGGCCTACGAGATGCTGCTCGCCGCCTTGCGCATGCAGGGCTTCAGCGTGGTGGACGTCGGTGGTGTGGCCCAGGTGGTGCCTGAAGCCGATGCCAAGTTGCTGGGCGGGCCGATCTACAGCGCCGACAAACCGGCCGGCAACGGCATGCTGACCCGTACCTTTCGCCTGCAATACGAAAACGCGGTGAACCTGATCCCGGTGCTGCGCCCGATCGTCTCGCCGAACAACCCGATCAATGCGTACCCCGGCAACAACACCATTGTCGTTACCGATTACGCCGAGAACCTGTCCCGTGTCGCGCAGCTCATCGAGGGCATCGACACCCCGAGCGCCATCGACACCGACGTGGTGCCGATCCAGAACGGCATCGCCGTCGACATTGCGCAGATGGTCTCCGATCTGCTGGAGACCCAGGGCGGCGACCAGACCCAGAAGATCAACGTGATCGGCGACCCGCGCTCCAATTCCATCATCATCCGCGCCGGCAGCCCCGAGCGGACCGAGCTGGCGCGAAACCTGATCTACAAGCTCGACAATGCCCAGAACAACCCGAGCAATCTGCACGTGGTGTACCTGCGCAACGCCCAGGCCGCGAAACTGGCCCAGGCCTTGCGCGGCTTGCTCACCGGGGAAAGCGAAGGCGAGGGCAACGACAATTCGCGCTCGGTGCTCAGCGGCATGGGCGCCAGCACCAACGGCCAGAGCGGGCAGGGGAACGAAAGCGGCACCAGCCCTGCGGGTGGCGTCGGCTCGACCAGCAGCAACGGCTACGCCAAGAGCAGCAGCGGGCCAACCTCCACCACGACCCAGAGCGAGCAGAACACAGCCTTCAGCGCCGGTGGCGTGACCATCCAGGCCGACGCCACCACCAACACCTTGCTGATTTCCGCTCCGGACCCGCTGTACCGCAACCTGCGTGAGGTCATCGACCTGCTGGACCAGCGCCGGGCCCAGGTGGTGATCGAGAGCCTGATCGTCGAAGTCGGCGAAGACGATGCCAGTGAGTTCGGCGTGCAATGGCAGACCGGCAACCTGGGCGGCAGCGGCGTGATCGGCGGGGTCAACCTCGGTGGCACCGGGCTCAACCTTAACGGCAAGACCAGCATCGACGTATTGCCCCAGGGCCTGAACCTGGGCCTGGTCAACGGCACGGTGGACATCCCAGGCATTGGCAAGATCCTCGACCTCAAGGTGCTGGCCCGGGCCTTGAAGAGCAAGGGCGGCACCAACGTGTTGTCGACGCCGAACCTGCTGACCCTGGACAACGAAGCGGCAAGCATTTTCGTCGGCCAGACTATCCCCTTCGTCAGCGGCAGCTACGTCACCGGCGGGGGCGGTACCAGCAACAACCCGTTCCAGACTGTGACTCGTGAAGAAGTGGGGCTGAAGCTCAACGTCCGCCCGCAGATTTCCGAAGGCGGCACGGTCAAGCTCGACATCTACCAGGAGGTCAGCAGCGTCGACAACCGCGCCTCCAGCACCACGGGAATCGTCACCAACAAACGTGCCATCGACACCAGCATCCTGCTGGACGACGGGCAGATCATGGTCCTCGGCGGATTGCTGCAGGACGGCTACAGCCAGAGCAATGACGCGGTGCCTTGGCTGTCGACCATCCCCGGTATCGGTGCGCTGTTTCGCAACGAGCGGCGGCAGGTCACCAAGACCAACCTGATGGTGTTCCTGCGGCCCTACATCATCCGCGACACAGCGGCCGGACGCGGCATCACCCTCAATCGCTACGACTTCATGCGCCGCGCCCAGGGCCTGCTGCAACCGGAGCGCAGTTGGGCGCTGCCGGACGTGCAGGCGCCGCAACTGCCGGCCTCGGCCCGGGCGATTCCCAGCACCACGCCCGTCGGGCTGCAAACGCCGAGGGCGGTGATCAAGGCGGTGCCTGTCGAAGGAGGCATTCGCTGATGAAGAACAACCCTGGAAACACTGCATTTGTGGCGAGGGGATTTATCCCCGTTGGGCTGCGCAGCGGCCCCAAAAAATCTTACAACTTCCACCTGGCATACCGTGGTGTCAGGCTGGGGGCTGCTGCGCAGCCCAGCGGGGATAAATCCCCTCGCCACAGGTTTTGTGCATGGCCAAGTGGCCGGGGGTTGTTGCCATGAACACCCTCCCATACGCCTGGGCCAAGGCCCAGCGCCTGGTGCTGCGCCAGTCCGCGGAAGAGGCGGTGTTGATGGTGTGCCCTTCGACGCCGGGCTGGTCCATCAGCGAAGTGCGTCGCCAGTTCGGTGAGGTGCGGCTGGAGCGGGTGCGTGACGAGGAACTCGATGGTCTGCTCAATACGGCCTATGCCGACACCGGCAGCGCCGCCGCCGTGGTGGGCGCGGCGGAGAATGAGGTGGACCTCGACCGTCTGATGCAGGACATTCCCGAGATCACCGACCTGTTGGATACCCAGGACGGCGCGCCGGTGATCCGCATGATCAACGCCTTGCTGACCCAGGCCGCCCGGGACGAGGCCAGCGACATTCACATCGAGCCCTATGAGAGCCATTCGGTGGTGCGCTACCGGGTCGACGGCACCCTGCGCGATGTGGTTTCGCCACGCAAGGCCCTGCACGGCGCGCTGGTGTCGCGGATCAAGATCATGGCCCAGCTCGACATCGCCGAAAAACGCCTGCCCCAGGATGGTCGCATCGCCCTGCGCGTCGCCGGTCGACCGATCGATATCCGCGTCTCGACGGTGCCCACCGGCCACGGCGAGCGGGTGGTGATGCGCCTGCTGGACAAACAGGCCGGACGCCTGCAACTGGAAACCCTGGGCATGGACCCGGACGTACTGGGCAAGCTCGATCATCTGATTCGCCAGCCCCACGGCATCGTGCTGGTCACCGGTCCCACCGGCAGTGGCAAGACCACCAGCCTCTACGCCGCCCTGGCTCGTCTGGACGCCAGCACCAGCAACATCCTCACCGTCGAAGACCCGGTGGAATACGACCTGCCGGGCATCAGCCAGATCCAGGTCAATGCCAAGATCGACATGACCTTTGCCCTGGCCTTGCGGGCGATCCTGCGCCAGGACCCGGACATCATCATGATCGGCGAAATCCGCGACCTGGAAACCGCGCAAATCGCCGTACAGGCCTCGCTCACCGGTCACCTCGTGTTGGCCACGTTGCACACCAACGACGCGGTGTCGGCGATCAACCGCCTGATCGACATGGGCGTCGAACCTTTCCTGCTGGCCTCGTCGATGCTCGGTGTGTTGGCCCAGCGTCTGGTGCGCAGGCTCTGCCCACACTGCAAGCAACCTGATCCGGCCACGCCCGGGACCTGGCGCCCGGTGGGGTGCCCGAGCTGTAACCAGACCGGCTACAGCGGTCGCACCGGTATCCATGAATTGTTCTGCATCGACGACGACATCCGCACGCTGATCCATCAAGGGGCAGGGGAGCAGGCCCTG
Source organism: Pseudomonas sp. B21-054 (assembly GCF_026016345.1). Classification (NCBI taxonomy): domain Bacteria; kingdom Pseudomonadati; phylum Pseudomonadota; class Gammaproteobacteria; order Pseudomonadales; family Pseudomonadaceae; genus Pseudomonas; species Pseudomonas sp. B21-054. Next base: position 4,194,017 of record NZ_CP087204.1, on the reverse strand, counting down.
CGCGCCGCCGCCCGCCAGGCCGGCATGTTCAGCATGCGCGAGGACGGCGAGCGCTGGGTGCGCAGTGGCATCACGGCCCCTGAAGAAATCCTGCGCGTGACACGGGACGCCTGATGAATCGCTACCGTTTTGAAGCCGCCGACGCCACCGGCAAGATCGAGGTCGGCCACCTGGAAGCTGACAGCCAGGGCGCGGCTTTCAACTTGTTGCGCAGTCGCGGACTGACGGCATTGCAGGTGCAGGTCGAGCGCAACACGACACCGGCCAATGGCGGTGGTTTGTTCAGCGCCAAACTCTCGGACAACGACCTGGCCTGGGCCACCCGGCAGCTGGCGAGTCTGTTGGGGGCGAGCTTGCCACTGGAGGCGGCGTTGAGCGCCACCGTGGAACAGGCGGAAAAAAAACACATCGCCCAGACCCTCAGCGCGGTGCGCGCCGATGTGCGCAGCGGCATGCGCCTGGCTGAAGCCCTGGCGGCGCGGCCACGGGATTTTCCGGAAATCTACCGCGCGCTGATTGCCGCCGGCGAAGAATCCGGCGACCTGGCCCAGGTGATGGAGCGGCTGGCGGACTACATCGAGGAGCGCAACAACCTGCGGGGCAAGATCCTCACGGCGTTCATCTATCCGGGTGTGGTGGGGCTGGTGTCGATCGCCATCGTGATTTTCCTGCTCAGCTACGTGGTGCCCCAAGTGGTCAGCGCGTTTTCCCAGGCCCGTCAGGACCTGCCCGGGCTGACACTGGCGATGCTCACCGCCAGTGACTTCATCCGCGCCTGGGGCTGGCTATGCTTTTGTATATTGGCCGGTGGCTTCTGGAGTTGGCGGATGTACCTGCGCAAGCCCCAGGCGCGGTTGAAATGGCATGCGCGAGTGCTGCGCCTGCCGCTGATCGGGCGATTCGTGCTGGGGCTCAACACCGCGCGTTTTGCCTCGACCCTGGCGATTCTCGGCGGCGCCGGGGTGCCCTTGTTGCGAGCGCTTGAGGCTGCGCGCCAGACCCTGTCCAACGACCGCCTGAGCCTGAGCGTCAGCGATGCCACCGCCAAGGTCCGCGAAGGGGTCAACCTGGCAGCCGCGCTGCGGGTGGAAAAAGTCTTCCCACCGGTGCTGATCCACCTGATCGCCAGCGGCGAAAAAACCGGCTGCCTGCCACCGATGCTCGAACGCGCCGCACAGACCCTGTCCCGCGACATCGAACGCCGCGCCATGGGCATGACCGCGCTGCTGGAACCGCTGATGATCGTGGTCATGGGCGGGGTGGTGCTGGTGATCGTCATGGCGGTGCTGTTGCCGATCATCGAGATCAATCAGTTGGTTCAATAACCCGCCCTTCTGGTTGACACGCACCGTGTGGCAAACACGGTCCCTGTGGCGAGGGGAGTTATCCCCGTTGGGGTGCGAAGCGCCCCCCACAACTGCCGCCTCGATGTGTCAGTCGAATTGATATGGGGCTGCTGCGCACCCCCAACGGGGATAAATCCCCTCGCCACAAAAGCATACCGAGCAAAATAAAAGTTGAGGCCGTCAACACCTCCCGAGCCTCGCCATCGCCAAACTCGGGTTCCTCGTTCTGTCATGTTTCGCCGCTGCACGACGGCCTGCCGCCGACTTCGCTGGCAACTCTTTCCGCATCCCCGAAAAACCAGCTTGAACCCTTAGTCCAGAGCCCTCGAACACCCGAGGAAAAAACCCGAAAAACAGCCCTCAGCTCCCGAGGTTTTTTCCTTTATCTGTCACCGGAAACTGCGAATTTCTAACCCATGGCCTCACCCCATCGCCACCGGCACAGGACCGAGCGCCATGACGGCAAGCACGCGTCAATCAACCAACGTACGAACACGATGAAAGGAGATTCTTCATGTTTAAGCGCAACGTTCTCGCGGTATCCCTGACCCTCGCCGGCCTCTGCGCCGCTCAGGCCGCCATGGCTGATGTCAATGGCGGTGGTGCTACCTTGCCTGCGCCGCTGTACCAGACTTCCGGCGTATTGACTGCCGGTTTTGCCCCTTACCTCGGTGTGGGCAGCGGTAACGGCAAACTGGCTTTCCTGAACAACGACTACACCAAGATCAAGCCGGGTGACACCAGCAACCCACCGAAGAACGTGCACTGGGCTGGCAGTGACTCCAAACTCAGCGCCACTGAGCTGAGCGGCTACGTCACCGCTCACGGTACTGCCTGGGGCCCACTGATCCAGGTGCCTTCGGTCGCTACTTCGGTTGCCATTCCGTTCAACAAGACCGGCACTGCTAACGTCAACCTGAGCGTCAACCAGTTGTGCGGTGTTTTCTCCGGCCGTCTGACTGACTGGAGCCAGATCACCGGTTCGGGCCGTACCGGCACGATCACCGTGGTTTACCGTGCAGAAAGCAGCGGCACCACCGAGCTGTTCACCCGCTTCCTGAACGCGAAGTGCGCTGAAACCGGCACCTTCGCCATCACCACCAACTTCGCTTCCAGCTACAGTGGTGGCCTGCCAGCCAGCGTTGTAGCCGCTAATGGTAGCGAGGGTGTCATGACCGCCCTGAACGCAGTCCAAGGTCGCATCACCTACATGAGCCCGGATTACGCAGCGACTACCCTGGCGGGTCTGGATGACGCCACCAAGGTTGCCCGCGTTGCCGGTGTTTCCCCTGCACCAGCCAACGTTTCAGCCGCCATCGCTGCTGTTCCAGTACCAGCCGCCGCCAACCGCGCCAACCCGAACGCCTGGGTGCCGGTGTTCGCGGCTACCACCAACCCTAACGATCCAAGCGTAGTAGCTTACCCAGCCACCGGCTATCCGATCCTGGGCTTTACCAACCTGATCTTCAGCCAGTGCTATGCCGACGCTGCGCAAACCACTCAGGTGCGCGACTTCTTCACCCGTCATTACAACGCAACTGCGGCCAGCAACAACGACGCCGCTATCACCGCCAACCGCTTTGTGCCGCTCCCAGCGACTTGGAAAACCGCCATTCGTAGCAGCTTCGTGACCGCAACCAATGCACTGAGCATCGGTAATGCGAACGTCTGCAACGGCATCGGTCGTCCGCTGTAACGTCAAGCCTGAGTGACAAGCAACACCGATCAGCGACGGCGAAAGCCGTTGCTGTTTTTTTTCGTAAGCCTCGTGCGAACACAGCCACATGAAATTTTCATGACAACCGTTCGGTCCCGAGCGGCTGTAACCGCCTATCCCCTATAACCAACGCTGGCAGCTTGACACCACCGCGTTGCGACCCCTTAGAGCGAACCCGAAAGGATGAGTAGGATGCTGCGCTGCAAACCCCAGACGAACCCGAACGCCCCTCGTCGCGATGGCGAGTTGTCGATGTTGCGGCTCAAGCCACTGGCCCAGGCCATTGCGCTGCTGTTGGTAGCCGGCAATGCCCACGCGGCGACGGCGTTCAGTTCGGCCTGGTTTGCCGCCAAGGGCGCGTCCCAGGCCGGAGGCGCGGGGCGGCCTACGACGGCTGCGCCAGGCATGCCGCCGCCCCTGGCACAACAGCAACGGGCCAATGCGCAGTTGCAGCGTTCGCTGACCAACCTCAACAACACCGTGGCCGCCATCGCGGCTCAGCAGGCGGCCCAGGCCGCGGGGCGCCAAGCCGCGTTCGGCCAGGTACAGGTCGTGCCCGACGGCTTGGGCGAGGGTGGGCTCAAGGTCGATAACAGCCTGACCCAGGGCTGGCTCAACGCCAAAGGACCGCAGCAGACCCAGGACGGCGGCAAGACCACGGTGAAGATCGAGCAGACCGCCGACAAGGCGATTCTCAACTGGGAAACCTTTAACGTCGGGCGCAACACCACGGTGGACTTCCAGCAGCAGGCGGACTGGGCCGTGCTCAATCGGGTCAACGACCCTCAAGCGCGACCAAGCCAGATCCAGGGCCAGATCAAGGGCAACGGCACGGTGATGCTGGTCAACCGCAACGGCATCGTGTTCAGCGGCAGCAGCCAGGTCAACGTACGCAACCTGGCGGCGGTGGCGGCCAACATCAGCGATGAGCAATTCAGCAAACGCGGCTTGTATGTCGATGCCACCGGCAGCCAACCGACCTTCACTGACGCGGCGGGCAAGGTCGAAGTGCAGCAGGGCGCACTGATCGAAACCCACCGCGCCGCTACCTCTACGGCCGGTGGTGGTTATGCCTTGTTGCTGGGTAGTGAAGTGGAGAACGCCGGCTCTATCATCACCGCCAAGGGCCAGACCACCCTGGCGGCGGGCGACAGCTTCTACATCCGCCGGGGCCAGGGCACCAGCGGTAACCTGCGTTCCACCACCCGTGGCAACGAGGTGGCGACGTCCCTCAAGCCGGGCAGCAGCGCCGGCACGTTGATCAACAGCGGCCTGATCCAGGCCAGCACCGGCGACATCACCCTCACCGGACACAATGTGCAGCAGAACGGCGTGGCCGTGGCCAGCAGTTCGGTGGACACCCGCGGCACCGTGCACCTGCTCAACGCCGCGAGCGACAGCACCGGCAGCGTGACCCTGGGGCAGGGCAGTGCCACGGCGGTGCTGCTTGACGCCGCCGGCGGCAGTGCCCTGGACAGCCAGCGCAATGCTGGACCGGCCGGCCTGGATGGCACGCCGAACAACCTGATCACCGGCCAGTTCAGCAACCTCAGCAGTGTGGTCGACCGCAGCGACCAGTCGCGGGTCGAGATCGTCAGTGGCGGCAGTGTCGACTTTCAGAACGGCTCCATCACCCTGGCCACCGGCGGCCAAGTGGCAGTCAGCGCCGCCGGTCGCAGCCTGGTGCGCGATGGTGCGGTAATCGATGTGTCCGGCGCCATCGGTGTCAAGGTGGCGATGGAATCCAACTCCATCAAGGTCAACGTGCAGGGCAACGAGCAGCGTGATGCGCCGGTCAACCGCGAGGGCGGCAAGCTGACCAATAACGATGTGTGGGTGGACGTGCGTGATTTGATCTACGTGCCGGCGGGTACCAATGGTTACGCCACCGACCGTTGGTACACGGCGGGTGGGCTGCTGGAGGTCGGCGGCTACCTGGGCACACGGGGCCACAGCATGGGTGAATGGGCAGCCCAAGGTGGCACGCTGACGTTCACCGGCAACGACGTGGTGACTCAGCAGGCGGCGCAGTTGAACCTGTCCGGCGGCACCCTGGATGTGCAGAGCGGTTATCTGCGTCAGTCCTGGCTCAAGGGCCCCAATGGGCGCTTGTATGAGTTGTCCAAGGCGCCGGGGGACATTCTCTACACTGGCATCTACAAGGGCTATGAAGACCACAGCCAGCGCTGGGGCCAGACCGAGTACTTCTACAACCCGCTGATCGCCCCACGCGAGCGCTTTGAGGCCGGCTACACCGTCGGTCGTGACGCCGGCAAGCTGGTGGTGTCGACCCGTAACGCCGTGCTGGAAGGCCAGATCGTCGGCGAGGTCTATCAGGGTGAACGCCAGACCCAGGCGCCGAACCTCAACCTCGACGGTTACCAGCAATCGCAAAACGCCGTGGCCCGACGCGCCCAGTTGTGGGTGGGCAGCTACACGCCGATTTATGACAAGAGCAGCGGCGTGATCAACAGTGGCCTGAACCCCACCTTCGATCAGGTCACCGTCGGCAAGGTGACCGACAAGATTGCAGCAGGCCTGGACCTGACCTCGGTGGTCGGCAGCGACCGGCAAGGCAAGTTGGTGCTGGATAACACGCTGCTCAATGGCTTCCAGCTCGGTGCGGTCAAGGTGGCAGCGGCTGAAGGCATCAAAGTCGACGGCACCCTCAAAGTGGCCGATGGCGGAGACATTACGCTTTACGCGCCGCGGGTCGAAGTGAACGCCGATCTGACGGCCCGTAGCGGTCGCATTGCGTTAGGTAACGTCCTGAGACAGGTCGATATCCTCAAGAATTATGTGGTAGGTGACGTCACGTTGGTGCCAGCAGCCGGTACTCGAGCTGCGGTCACGTTGGGCGAGGGCGTTTCGCTAAATACCTCTGGCCTATGGAGCAACCTGCTGCTCGACGGCGGTGACCGCGAGGGCCTGCCGTTTATCAACGGCGGCACCGTGTCTGTGCGCAGCGGCGGCGATATCGACGTGGGCCAGGGCAGCCTGATCGACGTCAGCTCCGGCGCGGCCGTCATGGCCGATGGCAAGACCCGCGGCGGCAAAGGCGGTGACTTGACGCTGACCGCCGGTCTAAGCGCGTCGTCCAGTAACGGCGCCTTGAACTTGGACGGTGAGCTGCGCGGCACCGGGGTGAACGGTGGCGGGACCTTGAAGCTGGCGGCCAATAAAGTGCTGATCGGCAACAGTGGCTCGCCGCTTGAACCGGGCACCTTGCAACTGGGTGGCGATTTCTTCGACAAGGGCTTCTCGGCCTATGACATCACCGGCAATGAAGGCCTGACGGTGGCCGAAGGTACTAAGGTCGATGTGACGATGCCGGTGTACCGTTTCGGCGAGCAGGCGTTGAGCACCGTCAGTGGCGCAGAACCGGCGGATGCTTTGCAGCGCTGGACGCCGGAGCAGTATCAGGAAGATGCGATCAAAGGCGTCCTCACCCAGCGTCGCGGCGCGAGTTTGAGCCTCACCGCCGGTACCCCGAACTCCAGCGCAGCCGACATGGCCAGCACGGTATTAGACCTGGGTAAGGGCAGTGTCATCAGCGTCGATCCGGGCCAGGGCATCGATGTGCGCAGCATCGGTCAGTTGACTGCCAACGGTACCCTTAATGCGTGGGGTGGGCGGGTCAGCCTCACCGGATTGAGCGTCATTGGTGCGGGCGAAGGGGTCAATGCCCAGGGCCACGGTCGCTCCATTTGGGTGGGCGAGCAGGCGCTGATCGACGTCTCCAGTCGTGCCGTGACCGCCCGGGACATGCGCGGCCAGACCTATGGACTGGTACGCGACGGCGGCCAGATTGTCATCGGCGGCCAGATCGATGCCGCGAAAGGTTCGGCATCAGCGTCCGAGTTGTTCGTGGTGGTGCGCGAGGGTGCGCGCTTGCAAGCGGATGGCAGCCAGGCCGTGCTGGATGTTCCCGGCCAGGGGCGTACCGCGGTGACGAGCAATGGCGGCAGTATTTCCCTGGCGTCGGCCAATGGTTTGTACCTGGACGGCGAGTTCAGCGCTCGTTCGGGTGGCACAGGGGCGGCAGGCGGTAGTCTGTCAGTAGCCCTGGAAGCGCCCTATTACCGCAACGATGCGGTCAGTGACCGGGTCTTGCAGGTGCGTGAACTGGTGCTGGGGCAAAACGCCCAGGCGACCCTGCTGGGCGACACCGCCGAGAGCTCGGCGGATTCCCTCGTCTACGGTCACGGCCGGTTGGGCGTGGACCAGGTCCAGTCGGGCGGCTTCGACAGCCTTGCCTTGTTGAGCAATGGCCTGTTGGGCGTCGACGGCGACGTGTCACTGTCTCTCGGCCAAAGCCTGAGGCTGTATGCCCGAAGCTTTGGGCCGAGCGCAAACGCGCCGGCCAATACTCGGGTCCAACTCAATGCTTCCCATGTGCTGCTGTCTGGGCCGGCGGCCGGTCGACCAAATCCGGACGGGTATACCCGGCCAGTGATCGAGGGCGGCGGCGTATCGCTGTTGGCAAACAAGGCAGTGTTTTCCGTTAACGCCGACCTGCTGGATGTACAGGGCAGTGTGATATTTAGCGGCAAAGGCATGCTGAGGCAGGCCGACGGCAGTACCGTCGCGCTGGAACGTGCCGGTTTCGACCGGGTGCAGCTAAACAGCCGGGGTGATCTACGATTCTTGGCCGGGTTCTCTGGCGAATATATGCCTGAAGGCTTCACTACCCAATTGCTGACCCCTTCGGACATGATCTTGCAAGCGGCGCAGTTGTACCCCACGACCGGGGTCGGTGCACGGATATTGGCAGGCTATGGCTGGGGTACCGAACCCGGTAGCGGCATGATTCTCTATGACCCGGCGCGTAGCCTGGTCATCGGACGCACCACTCAGGTTGCACCTCAAGTGCCGTATTCGGTATTCGGGCGCTTGCAACTGGGTAGCGCGAAGATCGAGCAAGGTGGTGTTGTCCGTGCCCCTTTGGGGTTGCTTGAGATCGGTACAAACGACAGCTTGGCGGGCGTATCGGCTCGAGTAGATTTGTTGCCGGGCAGCCTGACCTCGGTTAGCGGCCTAGGGTTGGTTCTGCCTTATGGCGGCACTGTCGATGGGCAGAACTATCAGTACGCTGGAAAGAAAGTTGTGTTGCTAGGGCAAGGCGCGGTGCCCTCCAACAACGGCGACCTGAACATCGGTGTGATTCTGGGCGGCAAGTCTGTGGCGGCCCAGGAAAACTCGGTACTCGATCTTTCTGGGGGCGGTGAACTGCTTGGCGCCGGTTTCATCTCAGGCCGTGGAGGCTCTACTGACGCGCGTTTCAACCCGCTGGTACAAATCGGCGCCAATGGCGGTTTCACCCTGCCGGGGTTGTCCAGCAATCCGGTCTACGCCATCGTGCCGGGCAATCAGAGCCAATACGCACCGGTCGCTGCTGAAGGTGGCGCGGTGGATCCGAGGGTCGGTCAGCAAATCACCATCGGTGCCGGTGTGCCCGGGCTGGCCGCGGGTACCTATACACTGATGCCGTCCACTTATGCCTTGTTGCCTGGGGCTTTCCGGGTGGAGGTCAACGGCCTCGCGGGTCAGGGCTCCACGGCGGGTGCGTTGCAGATGCGCAACGGCTCCTGGGCCACCGCCGGGGTGCTGTCGGTGGCCAATACCGAGCAACGCAACAGTCTGGCCAGTCAAGTCATCCTGACTTCAGGCGATGTACTGCGTCGCTATTCGCAGTACAACGAAACCAGCTATGCCCAGTTCGCTGTAGCCGACGCCGCACGCCTGGGTGTGCCGCGAGCCCTGTTGCCGGTAGACGCCAAGACCTTGAAGTTGAAGCTGGCCCCTGGGGCGGGAGACCAAGCGTTCTCCTTCAAGGGCGTTGGTAAGTTCGCGCCTCAGAAAGGTGGCTATGGCGGCACTGTCACGGTATTGGGTAATGTGAGGGGCGCGCTGGAGGTAGTGGCTGATGGGCGCGGGGCCACGGCTGGCTTCGAGGGTGTGACCCTCAATGCCGAAAGCCTCAATGCGTTGAATGCATCGCGCCAGGTGATTGGCGGCCAGTTCTATACGCTCTATGGTCAGGGCGGAAATTACATCACGCCGACATTTGCAGCGTCGTCCAGGGTGATCTTGCGTGAAGGCGCGACGTTAGCGGCACCGGAAGTTTTCCTGCTGGCCAACGGCGAGTTGTCGATGGAACAAGGCGCGGCCATCAACACCATCGGCCGTGGCGCGTCTGTCTACGATGCCCGTGATGGTTTTGTCTATGACCTCAATGTGAATGGCCAGGATTTGAGCTTGCTGGCCGCCTCCAACGGCTTGCTCAACGTGCTGGCACCCTCATCGGGCAGCAACGGCAGGATCAACATCGGCGGATGCAGCCTGACACCGTGCAGCGGCGTGACCCGGATTCATTCCGAAGGCAGCATCGTCGCCGCTACCGGGGGCAGCCTGGAACTGGACGATCGAGTGCGCTATGGCACCCGCCACCTGACGCTGGCCCTGAGTAATATCAACGTCGGTACCGCCCAGGCCCTGAGCAATGCGGCGACGCGCCAGGTCCTGCCTGGCGGTCTGACCCTGAGCCAGACGGTACTCGATCGCCTGTTGCGCGGGGACACCGAATACGGTGCCCCGGCCCTGGAAACTCTTGAACTGTCGGCCCGTGAGGCATTGAACTTCTACGGCACTGTCAGTCTCGACACCTATGACTCGGCGACGGGCAAGTCGCGGCTGGCCAACCTGATGCTCAGCACCCCGGCCATTTATGGCGCAGGCAGCGCCAGTGACGTGGCGACCATTCGCACCGCCAACCTGATCTGGAACGGCGCCGTTGGCGCGCCGGGTTCGGTGATTGCCGGCGGTGCTGGCACCGGGGCCGGTCGCCTGGACATCCAGGCCCAGCGTATCGAGTTCGGCTATGGCGATTTCACCCAGCCTAGCTCGGTCACCACCCTGGGCCGTCTTGCGCTGGGTTTCGCCAACGTCAACCTCAGTGCCAGCGAACGCCTGACCGCCAACCACAAAGGCAGTCTGGCGGTGTATCAAAGCCAGGGCGCCTACGACGCGAAAACGGGCTACGCTTATAGCGGCGGCAACCTGAATATTCTCACCCCGTTGCTCACCGGAGAAGCTGGCTCGGTCAACCGCATCACCGCGGGCGGTGCGGTCAATGTAACGGGCGCGACCGCTAAGCCGGGCACTGTCTCCGGGCTCGGGGGCGAGTTGTCCCTCAAGGGCCAGAGCCTCAACCTGGCCAGTGCGGTGATGCTGCCCAGCGGCAAGCTGACCCTGAGCGCGACGGACGACTTGACCCTGGCCGATGAGGCGCTGATCGATGTGGCGGGGCGCACAGTGACCTTCAACGATGTCACGCGCTACAGCGCCGGTGGCGAGGTGATCCTGCAAAGCCAGAACGGCAATATCCGCCAGGCGGGTGGCTCAAGCATCGACCTCTCGGCTCGCCACAACCAGGCCGGTCGGCTCAGTGCGGAGGCCTTGGGCAGTACGGCGGGAGTAGTCGATCTGCAAGGACGGATCCTCGGCAGCAGCACCGGCGAATATGGCGCCGCTGGTACCGCCATGCCGTATCTGGCCGGCGGCGTGGAAATCCAGGCCCAGGGCCTGGGCGGCAGCGGTAGCCTCAGCGAGCAGTTCGCGGCGTTGAACCAACGGTTGAACGAAGGTCAGGCATTCGGTTCCCGTGGTTTCCAGCTCAAGCAAGGCGACTTGGTGATCGGCGACGAACTCAAGGCCTCATCCATCAACGTGTCCCTGGACAATGGCAGCCTGTTGGTCAATGGCAAGGTGGACGCCAGCGGTGAGCGGGTCGGCAGCATCCGGCTCGCGGCCGGGCGCTCCCTGACCCTGGGCAGCAACGCGGTGCTCGATGCCCACGGCAGCCGTCTGCGGGTGGACAGCTACGGCAAGATCATCGATTCGCCGAACCGTGCCATCGTTGACCTGACTTCCCGCAACGGCGTGCTGACCCTGGCCGACGGAGCTCGCATCGATTTGCGCCATGGCACTGCGGCGCCCGCCGGACAGCACGACGGCCGTGCCCGTGGCACGCTGGAACTCAATGCACGCCGCGCCGGCTCGGTTCCGACCCAGGGCGACATTGCCATCGACGCCAGCGGTGGCCTGGATATCCAGGGCGCTCGTTCGATTGCCGTCAACGGTACGTGGCAGTACAGCGACGCAGCCTACGGCAGCGATCCGGCGGCCAGCGGACGCCCTTATCAGGTCATCGACCAGGCGTACCTGGATGGCAAGCACCAGGACAGTATTGCCTTCATCGACGCGGCGCTGGCCAACGGCGATTTGATGCAACGTAAACTCGCCGGTCTGAACAACGCTCGATATGCCGACGCGTTCCACCTACGGCCCGGCGTGGAGATCGTCAGCGCGACGGCCGACGGTGATCTGGTGGTGCGGGGTGACCTGGACCTGTCCGGTTATCGCTACGCCAGTGTGAATCCGCATACGCGTAAAACCGCCGTGTACGGCTCCGGTGAGTCGGGTGCGCTGACTCTGCGCGCCGGGGGTGACCTGAACATCTATGGCAGTATCACCGACGGTTTTGCCCGGCCACCGGCCAGCAACGATGACAAGGGCTGGGTGCTGTTGCCGGGCATTGATTTCGCGGCGGGCGATATCGTCGTGCCCGGCAGCGGCGTGACCCTGGCGGACGATACGGCGTTTCCGGCCGGCTCGGTGCTCAACTTCGACGTGCCGCTCAAGGGCGCGACCCTGGCGGCGGGAACACGCCTGCCGGTGGCCGCGACGCTTGATCAACCTCTGGTGCTGCCGGCCGGTACGGTGCTAGCCGCCGCGGTGCATGATGCCTCGGGCAACTTATTATTCGCGGCCGGCACTTTGGTGGTTTCGACTCAAACCCTTGAGGCGGGAACAGTGCTGGAAGCAGGTAGCCTGCTGAGCAGCAGCACAACCCTAGGCAGCCTGATCTGGCCTAAAGGGGTTGCGTTGCCAAGCATTGCGGACGCGAGTAACGGCTTGACCAACGTCCTGCGTCTCAACGGCGCCCTGGCACTGAGCGTGGGTTCGAAAATTCCTTCAGGTACCGACATCAAGTTGCCGGCCGGGGTTGAGTCGGTGCAGTTGCGTGCGGAAGTGGCGGGGAGCAACTGGGCTATCGCGCCGATGCTGGCCGAGGGGTCGCAGTCCTGGTCCCTACGGTTGGTGGCCGGCGCCGATACGCAGGCGGCTGACAGTCGGGTCGTGAAGCCTGCATCGGCCCATGGCGATCTTCATCTGGCTGACAGTCATTACGGTGTATTTGGCGTGCCGAATATGGTCTGGACCGAAGCCGGATCGCTGGAGTTTTTTGGTGACTCCAGCATGGTAGGGCAGCCCGTGGACTTTGTTGGGTTCGGTGATCCTAACCTGTGTATCGACGACCCGTCTCGCTGCGAAGTGGGTGGTCCCCCCGGGTATAAGCCGGGCAGCCAGCGCTGGAGCGTCATTCGCACCGGCACGGCGGACCTTGAGTTGCTGTCGGCAGGTGATTTGAAAATGGATTCACTGTACGGGGTCTACACCGCCGGCAGCTCGGCCAGCGCGACCTACGCAGGCGATCCGTACAATCAGCCCAAGGCGTTGGGGGTAGGAGGTACGGTGCTCAATGACGCAACAGGTGAAAACGAGCAATTCGTGGACGGCGGTATCAACAGTGTCTATCGCGCTTGGTACCCTGACTCAGGCGGCAACCTGACCCTGAAGGTCGGTGGTGACTTGATCGGCAACGCTATGGATGTTTCCAGCAGCAATTATGGGCGGCCCAATTCTTTCGACACCGGTTACGACACGGTCAACGTTGGTAACTGGCTGTGGCGCCAAGGCAGCGGCTCAACCGCCACGGGTACCGGGGCACAACCGTCCGCCTGGTGGATCAACTTTGGTAGCTATACCGCTGCGCAGGATCCCAGCAATGCTGACCTGATGGTTGGTTTTACCGGTTTCGGTACGCTGGGCGGGGGCGACCTGAACGTCCAAGTGGCCGGTGATGCCGGGATACTCGATCAAATGGCGGGCAGTCTTCTTGAGCCGCGCAGCAACAGCCGCAGTCAAGGATTGGTGCTTGCCGTGGGCAGCACCGGGCGGGTAGGTGCCGATGGGAGTTTGCAACTGACCGGCGGTGGTGATCTCAATCTGCGTGTGGGTGGTGCTTTGAATCCCGAGGGCCTGTTCGCGAACGGGCATCTGAACGGCGCAGTCATCAACCTGCGGGGCCACGCGCAGATCGACAGCGGGGCAATTGGTCGAATCGACCTTCAATATGGCAACGCTGCCTCAGCACAGTCACCTGGAGAAACGCGGGCCTACGACTCCTTCAAATCCACACGAGGGGTTGCGACCGGCGGACTGACCCTCATGCCGGGCGATGCTACGTTCGATCTGACCACTTCAGGCGACCTTGTGGTAATGGATGTCGCCGACCCGGGTCGGGCGCCGATGATGAGCGCCTCACGTTTCAAGGACGGTAACACCAACGGAGCGGGCGTGAGTTGGTTCACGCTGTGGACAGACAATACTGCGGTCGACTTGTGGTCGTCGGGAGGTAACCTGACACCTTTCACATCCAGTACCGCAACGGATCTGGCGGTGGTCTATCCATCAATCCTGAGGGCTGTGGCAGCCAGTGGCAGTCTTTATTACGGGAAGTCCTCGGAACTGTATGACAGAGGCTACAACGGCGACAATCGTCCAGCCCTGCTGCTCGCGCCTGGCATCAATAGTGAGCTGCAATTCATGGCCGGCGACTCCATCTATGGTGGCGATATGTCGGTCAGTCGTTCCGGTGCTGCCTCCGCAGCCCTGGCTACACCGTTGCGGCCAGCCTTTGTCGGTATTGTCGATGGTTTCGTCATAAAGGCCAGTAATCTCTCAGCCAATGGCAACCCCGCGCGCCCCAGTGCGAAAATATTGCCTCTGTTTGCCTTCGATACCAGCAGCGCTTCCAGTGAATGGGCCCTTAATGTCGATCCTGCTCGCTTCTATGCGCTTGAAGGCGACTTGCTGGCAGTCGCCACTGGACGGTCGATGACCTCGGTTTCCACGGGCAGATGGCCGGGGCGAATCGCCTACGAAGGCGCCGGACCTGTACGGATGATGGCTGGGCGAGACATTGTCAGCAGCGGCATACCGCTGGGCGGGTCTTTGAATGAGGATACCGGCGTGGGGGGGGCGGGAAATTACACCACCACCGGCAACCTTTTCATCCACAACAACCCCACCGACATCTCCATCGTCTCGGCCGGGCGCGACATTCTCTACAGCAGCTTCAACGTCGCCGGTCCCGGCCTGATGGAGATCACCGCCGGGCGCAATATCCTGATGGACGACAAGGTCAGCATCACCAGTATCGGCGCGGTGGTGCCAGGGGATTCGCGTCCTGGCGCGAGCCTGGTGCTGCAAGCCGGCGCGGGTCTCAACGGGGCGGATTACGAGCGCTTCGTCAAGGCGTACCTGGATCCGGCCAACCAGGCTTTGGCCGGTGTGCCCCTGGCGGACCAGGACGGCAAGGTCGCCAAGACCTACGAAACGGAGCTGGTGAAGTGGCTCAAGGAACGCTTTGGCTTCAGCGGCGACACCGATCAGGCGCGCAGTTTCTTCGCAGCGCTGCCGGCGGAGCAGCAGCGGGTGTTTGCCCGCGACGTGTACTTCGCCGAGCTCAAGGCCGGTGGTCGTGAGTACAACGAAGTCGGCGGTGTGCGCCAGGGCAGCTACCTGCGTGGGCGAGAAGCGATCGACTTGTTGTTCCCAAGCAAGGATGCGGCGGGTAACGCGATTGCCTACAAGGGCGACATCACGATGTTCGGCGGGGCGGGGGTGCACACCGATTTCGGTGGCAGCATCCAGATGCTCACGCCCGGCGGCGGGCAAACCTTCGGCATCGAAGGCAACGCGCCGCCGTCCACCGCCGGGGTCATCACCCAGGGCGAGGGCGATATCCAGTTGTATGCGCAGAACAGCATCCTGCTGGGACAGAGCCGGATCATGACCACTTTCGGCGGCTCGATCCTCGGTTGGTCGGCCCAGGGCGACATCAACGCCGGTCGTGGTTCGAAGACCACCGTGGTCTACACGCCGCCCAAGCGTTTGTATGACACCTGGGGCAATGTGACCCTGTCGCCTTCGGTGCCGAGCACTGGCGCCGGTATCGCCACGCTCAACCCGATTGCCGAAGTGGCGCCGGGCGACATTGATCTGATCGCGCCGCTGGGCACCATCGATGCGGGCGAGGCGGGGATTCGGGTGTCGGGCAACGTGAACATCGCGGCATTGACCGTAGTGAACGCAGCCAACATCCAGACTCAGGGCAAATCCAGCGGCGTGCCGCTGGCGGCTTCGGTGAACACCGGCGCCATCACCTCGGCCAGTTCGGCGGCGTCCTCGGCGACACAAGCGGCGGAGGACGTGGCGCGCCAGCAGCAGAACGCGGCGCGGCAGAACCAGGCGTCGGTGTTTACCGTGCAGGTGGTGAGTTTCGGTTCAGAGCAACTGGCCCCAACCCGCGACGGCGCCAGCCGTGAGGCGCCACGCGCCTATGATCCCGCCAGTCCGGTGCAGGTGTTGGGCGCCGGGCCGTTGGATGAACAGGCGCGGCAGCGGTTGACCGAGGAAGAGCGGGGGCGGTTGAGCTTGTAGGAACCGAGTTGCCGCCATCGCGAGCAAGCTCGCTCCCACAGGGTTTGTTGTGCCTGGGCGTCATCGGGCACCCACTACCCCGTGGCGAGGGAGCCTGCTCCCTCGCCACGACAGCAGTGGCGCTCTCTCAAATGAAGCTTTCATGACAAAAGTTCGGTAGCACATCGCCATTCCCGTCATGCCTGTGTGACGTGTTCGAGGGGACCTTTCAGGTCGTTTGGAGCCGGGGCGCGAAGGCGGGAGTGAGGCGATGGGGACTATGGAACGTTATTCGAAAGTGGGCATGCAGGAGCTCGACCAGCGGCTGTCGAAGATCGTCGAGGCGGCGCGCAAGCAGCCGGTCTCGGTGTATCGCTACGGCGCGCCGTGGGTCTGGATCGTTTCCCAGGATGACTGGCAGGGCGCGCTCAAGGAAGTGTCCAGCTACATCCCCCAGGGTCATTCCCTGGTGCTGTTACGGCCGCAGATCGATGACCTGCTGGCCGAGCATCGCGACGTGCTGCAGGGCCTCAATGCTGAAGCTGGCATGCTGATCGCTCCGCAAACGGCCATGCACATCCTGCTGCTGCAACTGCTCTATTCGGTACCCAGCGAACAGCAACTCTACGAACAACTCAATTACAACCTGCTGTTCCGCTGGTTCGTCGGCCTGGACCTGAACCAGAAGGTCTGGAGCTTCAACGTCCTGAGCAAGGACCTCGCCACGCTGTTGGGCGATGCGCGGGCGGTGCGGCTCATCGAGAAAATCATCGGTGAAGTGTTCTGTGGTGCCTTGCTGCAAATGCCGGAGTTCTCCTTGAACTTCGCGCTGCTGCACACCTGGCTGGCCCGGCACGCCTCGACATCGACCGCAAGCAATTGAGCCGTATCTTGAATTCAGGGGGTGATGTGGAGCATTTCTTCAAATTGCGGCCAGCGCTGTGGGGCTGGCTGCTGCTGACGGTCGGGGGGCCGTCAGCCTATGCGGCAGAAGGAGGGCCTGAGGTCGAAGCGGCGCCGGCTCGCCTGGTGGACGTGAACGAGTATTTCGTGCGGGGCAACACCGTGCTCGATGCCCGGGCGATTGAGGAAGCGGTGTACCCGTTCCTGGGCCCACAAAAGACCTTGGACGACATCGAAGGCGCCCGCGAAGCGCTGCAGAAGGTCTATCAGGCTCGCGGTTACCAATCGGTGTTCGTGGAGTTGCCGGAACAGAAAGTCGAGGATGGCATCGTCTACCTGCAGGTCAGCGAGACCAAGGTTGGCCGGGTGCGGGTGGTGGGTGCCAAGCACTATTCGCCCGTGGAAATCCGCGAAGACGTGCCGGCCCTCAAGGAAGGCGAGGTGCCGGACTTCGCCCAGGTCCAGACCGAGCTGGCGCAACTGAACAAGACCCCGGGTCGCCAGGTGATGCCGCTGGTGCGCGAAGGCCAGCGGCCCGGCACCATGGACGTGGACTTGCAGGTCGAAGACCAAGACCCCTGGCAGGCCAGCCTGGGCCTGAACAACGACTACAGCGCCGACACCGAAAAGCTGCGCACGGTCGCCAGCCTTGGCTACAACAACCTCTGGCAACTGGGCCACAGCGTTTCGCTGACCTTTTTCACCGCGCCCCAGGACACCGAAAACGCCAAGGTCTGGTCGGGTTCCTATACCGCGCCGCTGAGCGAGCGCTGGAGCGTGCAGTTCTCCGGTTACCAGTCCGACAGCAACGTGGCGACCGTCGGCGGCAGTAACGTGTTGGGCAAAGGTCATTCCTACGGGGTGTCGGCGATCTACAGCCTGCCGTCCGCTGGGGCATGGGCCAACAGTTTTTCGGTCGGAGTGGATTTCAAGGATTTCGACGAAGAACTCAACCTGGGCGGTGCCAGCGACAAGGCGCCGCTCAAGTACGCGCCGTTCACCTTCGCCTACAACGGCTTTCGCTACACCGAAACCAGCCAGTTGGGTTTGGGCCTGAGCCTGGTGGCCGGTACCCGCAGCCTGCTCGGCTATGGCAGCACCGACGAAGAGTTCGACTACAAGCGCTATCGCGCCAGCCCCAGTTTCGCGGTGCTCAAGGGCGACGGCAACTACACCTTCACCTTCGGCAACGACTGGCAGACCGCCTCCAAGGCGGCCTTCCAGCTGGCGTCCGGGCCGCTGGTTTCCAACGAACAGTTCTCCGCCGGCGGCGCCACGTCGGTACGCGGCTACCTGGCCGCCGAGCGTACCGGTGACGACGGCTACCTGCTGTCCCAGGAGCTGCGCACGCCGTCCCTCGCCAAGTTTCTCGGCAGCTATGTCCAGGAGTGGCGTTTCTATGCCTTTGCCGAGGGGGCGCATTTGTACCTGCGCGATGAACTGCCCGACCAGGACCCCGATTACAGCCTCGCCAGCGTCGGCCTCGGCACCCGCGCGAGCCTGAGCAAATGGCTGTCCGGCAGCCTCGACTGGGGCTACCCGCTGCTCGACGGGCCGAACACCACGAAACAGGAATCGCGCCTGCACTTCAACCTGCAAGCGACGTTTTGAACCCAGGAGTCATGTCCATGCAACGCTTATTCATACCGCTGTTGATCTGCCTGGGGCTGCTGCTTCCGGCGACCGCCAACGCCTGGTGGCAGGACGATTGGCACTACCGCAAACAGATTTCGGTGGACACCACGCCCCAAGGCGCGGCCATCGCCCAGGCCCTGGGCCGCACGGCATTGCTGGTGCGCCTGCACACCGGCAACTTTACGTTCGACGGGGTCAAGGACGACGGCTCGGACCTGCGCTTCGTCAGTGCCGACGACAAGACCGTGCTCAATCACCAGATCGAAAGCTTCGACCCGCTGATGGGCATGGCGCTGATTTGGGTCGATGTGCCGAACGTGGAGGGCGGCCAGCGCCAGGACCTGTGGATGTACTACGGCAACCAGAAAGCCCCGGCCACCGCCAGCGGCCAACTGGCCTTCGACCCGGATTACACCGCGCTGTACCACTTCGACACGGCCACTGGCGTGCCGCCCAAGGACACCACGGCCTACGGCAACAATGCCCAGGGCGCGGCCGGCGTGAGTATCGACGGCGTGATCGGACGAGCCTTGCAGTTCAATGGTCAGCCGCTGTTGTTACCCGCCAGCCCTTCGTTGCAACACAGCGCCGGCGCGGCGTTCACTTTCAGCACCTGGCTGCGCCAGGACCAGGCCAGCGGCGAACAAATCGTCCTGGCCCGTCGCGAAGCCGCCGCCAGTCTGTTGGTTGGGGTCAACCAAGGGGTGCCGTTCGTAGCGATCAATGATCAGCGTGCGGTCTCGACCCAGCCGCTGAACCCCGGCCAATGGCAGCACCTGGCGTTGACCGCCTCGGGTGATCGGGTGGTGCTGTACGTCAACGGGCGTGAAGCCGCGAGCCTGGCGCTGGCCATGCCGGCGTTCAACTCGCCGATCGCCCTGGGGTCGGATGTTTCCGCCGGTACCTTTGCGCCGTTCAGCGGGGCCATGGACGAGGCACGCCTGTCGAAGGTTGCCCGGCCTGCGCCGCTGCTGTTGGCCGATGCCAATGCCCAGGGCGCCGAGTCGAAATTGGTGGCTTATGGTGTCGATGAAGAACAGTCCGGCTTCGGTTTCGGCAGCCTCGGTTTCCTGCTCAACGCCGTGCCGCTGGATGCCTGGGTGATCATCGCCGTACTGGTGCTGATGATGTTCCAGTCATGGATCATCATGATCCGCAAGAATCGCATGGTCAGCCGTCTCAGTGCCGCCAACGAAGCCTTCCGCGAGCAGTTCGCCCGGATCGGCACGCGCCTGGAAATGTTCGCCGACGACCAGGACCTCGCCCAGCGCCTGCAGCACTCATCGTTGTGGCGGCTGTACCTGGTGGCGGTCAAGGAAATCCGCACCCGCCGCGAGCAGGGCGCCGATACCTCGTCGGTCTCGGCCGCCACCATCGAGGCGATTCGCTGCTCGATGGACGGCGTGCGCACCCGGGAAAACCAGCAACTGAGTTCGAAACTCTCGACCCTTTCCAATGCCATTGCCGGCGGCCCCTACATCGGCCTGCTCGGCACGGTGTTGGGGATCATGGTGGTGTTCCTCGGCACGGCCATGGCCGGCGACGTCAACATCAACGCCATCGCCCCGGGCATGGCCGCGGCCTTGCTGGCCACCGCCATGGGCCTGTTCGTCGCGATTCCGGCGCTGTTTGGCTACAACCGCCTGATCACCCGCAACAAGGAAGTCAACGCTGACATGCGGGTGTTCGTCGACGAGTTCATCACGCGCCTGGCGGAGATGCACGGCGAAGGCCAGTCCGGCGAAGTGGCTCATCGCCGCGACCATCACGTCCAATCGTCCGTACCGGCCTGAGGAGCATCGCCATGGCTAGCGTAAATGCTTCACACGATGACGACGATGATGCGGCGGTCGACAGCATCAACATCACGCCGCTGGTGGACGTGCTCATGGTGGTGCTGGTGATGTTCATCCTCACCGCCACGGCGCAGGTGTCGGGTATCCAGATCAACCTGCCCAAGGCCAGCGCCTCGGTGTCGCTGTCGGAGGCCAAGACCAAGGCGATCTCGGTGAATGACGGCGGCCAGGTATTCCTCGATGCCTACCCGGTGACCCTGGCCGAGCTGGAGGAACGCCTGCGCATCGAGAAGGCCCAGAGCCCGGACTTTCCGGTGATCGTGCGCGGCGACGCCACGGTGCAGTACCAGAAAGTCATCGAAGTGCTGGACCTGTTGCGGCGCCTGGAACTGTCCCAAGTCGGTCTGGTGACCGGCAAACCGAGCCAGGGCTGATCATGACCGCCAGACTTCCCGTCAATCCGCCCCCAGTGAAGCGTTCGCCGCTGCGCCTGCTCAAGTGGGCCGCCGGCCTGGCGCTGGCTGGCCTGGCGGCCTGGCTGCTGTGGCAATGGGCCAACGACATGAGCGGCGTGCGCCGTGAAGCGCCGAAGGTGCCGACCATCATTCCGCTGCCGCCCCCACCGCCGCCGCCCCCGGAAAAACCCAAGGAGCCGGAACCCAAGGTCGAGGAGAAAGTGCTCGAGCCCGAGCCGACGCCGGAACCCGAAGAGGTCAAGCCCGAGGAAGAAGCACCGCCGTCCCCGGTGGATGACCTGGCCAACCCGATGCAAATGGACGGCGACGCCCAGGCCGGCAACGACGCTTTCAACATTGGTGCGGGCAAGGGCGGCGGCATGGCCGGGGCAGGTGGCGGGCGCCTCGGCAACGGCACCTACAGCCAGTTTTTGGCGTTCACCTTCCAGCGCTTGCTGCGGGAAAACCCCGACTTGCGCAGCCTGGCGTTTTCCCTACAGGCCGACGTCTGGCTCAGCGCGGTGGGGGAGATCACCCGCGTCGAGCTGGTCAAGTCCAGCGGCAACCCGCAGGTGGATGAGCAAGTGATCGCCGCCCTGCGTGCCGCGCCGCATTTGAGCGAACGGCCTCCGGCCTCCCTGACCTTGCCCGTGCGCCTGTCCTTGCAGGGACGGCGGCCGGGTTAACCGACTATTTGAAAGTTTGCCAACAGGAGTTGTGTGCAGATGATTTCCAATGTGAATCGATTGTCGTGGGCGATCGGCCTGGTGGTCTTGAGCCTGGCCGGGCACGCGTCGGCAGCCCCGGCGCCTTCGGAAAACGCCACGATCAATCTGATCCGCCTGCTGGTGCAGCAGGGTGTGTTGAAGCAGGACCAGGCCGAAGGCCTGATTGCCCAAGCCGAGCGCGAAGCCGTGCAGGCCCGACAAGCCGCCACGGCCGTTGCCGCAACGCCGACCGGTGCGCCGGGGGACGTGCGCGTGCAGTATGTGCCGAACATCGTGCGTGAGCAGATCCGTGACCAGGTCAAGGCCGAAGTCATGGCCACCGCCAAACAGGAAAATTGGGCCCAGCCCAACACGTTCCCGGATTGGGTCTCGCGCATCAGTTTCGATGGCGACATTCGCCTGCGGGATGAGTCGCGCTATTACTCGGGCACCAACAGCAACCAGATCGTCGACTTCGCCCGGCTCAACGACCGGGGCCCCTACGACGTCAACCCCAACAGCAGTTCCAACCTGCCGCCCTTGCTCAACACCCGTGAAGACCGGGAAAACCTGTTTCGCCTGCGGGCGCGCCTGGGCATGAAGGCGGTGATCGCCCCAGAGTGGACTGCGGGCATCCGCATCGGTACCGGCTCGGACAACAACCCGGTGTCCACCACCCAGACCCTCGGCGGAGGCTTCGGCAAGAAAGACATCTGGCTCGACCAGGGTTACCTGACCTGGAAGCCGTCGGATGAATTGACCGTGACCGGCGGGCGCTTCGCCAACCCGTTCTACTCCACCGACTTGCTGTACTCCGGCGACCTGAACTTCGATGGCGTGGCGGCGATTTTCAACCGCAAGCTCAGCCAGGACTTTGGCCTGTTCGGCACCGTCGGAGCGTTCCCGGTGGAATACACCAACGACACCAGCACCAGCAACGGCACCGACAAGGAAGAGAGCGACAACAAGTGGCTGTACGGCGCGCAACTGGGCGCCAACTGGGCGATCAACGACAGCAACCGCATCAAGGGCGCGTTGGCCTACTACCGCTTCGACGACATCGAGGGCCAGCGCTCCTCGCCGTGCGAGCCCTGGTCGGGTGATCCAGGCTGCGACAGCGACGGCTCGCGGGTGGCGTTCATGCAGAAGGGCAACACGGTGTTCCTGCTGCGGGACATCACGCCCAACCCGCTCAACCCGTCCACCACGCCGCAACCGCAATACGTCGGCCTGGCCTCGGAGTTCAACCTGCTGGATCTGAACCTTGCGTGGGACACGGATCTACCGCAAGACCTGAAGCTGCGCAGCCAGGCTCACTACGTGCATAACCTGGGCTACGACGAAGGTGAGATGCGCAAACGCTCGGCAGGGCAGTTTGCCAACAACCTGGACGAGAACGGCGAGGTGGAAAGCGGCGCCAATGCCTGGATGCTCCAGTTCACCCTCGGCAACTCGTTGGAACTCAAGCGCCAGGGCGACTGGAATATGTTCGCCGGCTACAAGTACATCCAGCCGGACGCCTTGCCGGACGGCTTCAACGATTCGTCGTTCCACCTGGGCGGCACCAACGCCAAGGGTTACTTCCTGGGCGGCAACTACGGCCTGGCGAGCAACGTCTTCGCCACCGGTCGCTGGCTGAGTTCCGAAGCGGTCTACGGCGCGCCGTATGACATCGATGTCTTGCAGCTTGAAATCAACACGCGCTTCTAAGCGCCGGGAGGCCTCATGAAAAGGCGAGCCATCAACCCTTGTCCAGCCGCGTTGCTGCTGGGCCTGCTGCTCAGTTCGTTATTGAGCGGCAGCGCCCACGGTGAAGGCCTGGAAGAACGTCTGCGAACGCAACTGCGCAGTACCACCGCGCAACTGCAGGCCTTGCAGAGCGAACAGGCCCAGGCCAGCGCCGCCCGCCAGGCGGCGGAAAACCGCGCCAAGGAAGCCGAGACGCAGGTCAAGCGCTTGACCGCCGAACTGGCCAAGGCCCAAGGCGTGATCGAGCAACTGGCCGGGCGCCAGGAAAGCCTGCAAAGCCAGGCCCAGGCCCAGCTCGCGGCCAGTCACGAGCAGATCGGCAAGTTCAAGAAGGCTTATGACGAACTGCTGGTCCTGGCCCGGGGCAAGGAAGCCGAACGGACCCGTCTCGAGGCTCAGCTCAATGAGCGTGACACACAAGTGCAGCAATGTTCGGTCAAGAATCAGCAAATGTACGAAGTCGCCAAGGAACTGCTGCATGCCTACGAGACCATCGATATGGCCGACATCATGAAAATCCGCCAGCCGTTCGCCGGTAAGGCACGGGTACGTTTCGAAGAGCTGGCCCAGGGCTTTGGCGACGAACTCTACAAGAACCGTTTCGACGCACCCCAAGCCTCGATCACCCATTGATAGCGCAAGGAAGAACCGACCATGACGTCATTGATTGAACACGTCACGCCCCAGTCCCTCACCGAGGTGTTGCAAGCCGCCGGTTATCGGGTCAACGAAACCGAGCAGAACGGCATCGTGCAACTGCTCAGCGCCAGCCAGGGCATCGGCTACGCGGTGCGTTTCGGCAATCCAACGCCGATGCCGGGCCAGTACCTGGACTTCACCTTCAGCTGCGCGTTGCGCGTGCAGGGTGAGTTACCGGCCGGGCTGGCAGAGCTATGGAACGCCTCGCGGCGCTTCGCCCGGTTGTCGGTGCAGGGCGAGTTCCTGGTGATGGAAATGGACGTGGTGGTGGCGGCCGGTGTCAGCGCCGAGCACCTGCGCAGCAACCTGGAACTGTGGGACCGGCTGCTTCAGGAATTCATCGTTTACCTGCGCGAATTCAGCCAGAACGCGGCCCGGATGCACCCCGCCGCCGAGCCCGCTGAAGCCGCGCGGGAGGAGGCCGCCGCACTGTGAAGAAGCCAACCTTTGTCATCAGCGCCGCCGCGCTGGGCCTGCTGGCCGTAGCGGTCACTCTCGGCTTGCGCCCCGGCAACGATCCGGTCGCGGCGGTGCAGACAGCCGCCGTGGCGACAAGCGACTCGCCGAGCCTGGCGCGATTGGGCAGCCAGCAGGTCAGCCCCGAAGAACTCAAGGCCCTGCTTGCCGCGCTTGCCCCCGAGGTGCGCCAGCAGATGCGCGGCAACCGGGCTGCACTGGAGGGCTGGATCCGCGCGCGGCTGGCGGAAAAGGCTGTGCTGGAGCAGGCCGATGCCCAGGGTTGGCGCCAGCGACCGGAGGTGGAGCGCCAGACCCGGGCGGCGACTGAGCAGATTGTCTTTCGTGATTATCTACAGTCGGTCAGCCAGGTGCCGGCGGGGTATCCCAGCGAAGAGGAACTGAAACAGGCCTACGAGGCGGGGAAGGCCAACTGGACCGCGCCTGCGCTGTATCGGGTGAGCCAGATCTTCCTTGCGGCGACCGAGCCACAGACGGTGGAAGCGGTACGCCGGCAAGCCGTGGAGCTGAGCAAAAAGGCCCAGGCCTCGCCCGCCGAATTCGCTGCGCTGGCCAGCCGTTTTTCCCAGGATCGCGCCAGCGCTGAGCGCGGCGGCGACAGCGGTTTCCAGCCCTTGCAGCAACTGGTGCCCACGGTGCGCGAAGCGGTGGTGCGCTTGAAGGTGGGGGCCGTGTCGGACCCGGTGCAGAGCGCGGCGGGATTCCATGTGATCAAACTCACCGAACAGCAACCGCCTCGGCAAGCCAGCCTGGATGATGTGCGCGAGCGCCTGACCGAGGCCTTGCGTGCCCAGCGCCAGGAACAGATCGCCAAGGCCTACCTGGACGGCATGCTCGACACCGCGACGTTGAGCATTGATGGCGCGCAGTTGAGCAAGGTGCTGGAGGAGGCTTTGTAGCCCGCCTGCACCGATTTTTCTGTGGCGAGGGTGCTTGTTCCCTTGCCCCGGGGACGATTGGCATGACCGCTTTTCCAAAAAAACGACAGGGAGTCACCAATGTCATTCACCGAGCCCGCAGGACGCCTGGCTGTCACCGGATACCGCGCGCCCTTGCGCGCTCCCGAACCCTGGCTGGCCCTGGCCGCCAGCATCGAACCCCAGGTGGCGCAGTGTTTTCTGGTCAGCGCCCGTTGCGGCTGTTTCATGCAGGCGGCCCGCAGCCTGAACGTCAAGGCCACCTGGCTGCGCAAACAATTGGCCCAACTGGAAGCGCGCCTGCAGCGATCACTGTTCAGTTTTCAGGGCAGCGCCTTGGCCCTAACCCGTGAAGGACGGCAATTGCAGGCGCGTTTGCTCGCCTTGGGCGAGGACGATCCGCCACCGCTGGCCGATCAACCGCTGATCCGCCTGGCCGTGGCCGAGTCGATCCTGCATGACATCCTGGGCCGCGACCTGATCTCGTTGCTGCGCCGCAACGCCAGCGTGCGGCTGCAAATCATCACCCTGGACAGCGAGCTGGCGTTGCAGGCGGTCAGCGCCGACCTTGTACTGTGGCTGAGCGATTCGCAGGCGTCGGCGCCCGGGCCGAGCTTTCCGACGCAGGCGCCGGAGCGGCTGGCGCGGCTGGATTACCTGCCGCACATCGCCAAGCGCTATTCGCGACCGGCCACCCGCCCGGGCCGCCTGGATGATTTAAATGATTACATGCTGGTGCAGTGGCAGGCCGACCGACAGCTTGACTGCTTCACGCCGTGGAATGCCCTGGTGGAGCAACGCCGCGCCGGCGTGGTGCAGGTGCAATCCTATGAGCTGATGCTGGAGATGATCCGCTGCAGCGCCTGCGTTGGCCTGTTGCCGCAGTACATGAGCCGTTTCGACCGTGGCCTGGTGGCCTTGCCGGGGTTGTTCGACCAGCCGATGCAGCGGTATCTGTGGATGGCCGTGGGCACCGAGTCTCAGCAGACGCCGCAAGTGCAGATGCTCGTCGAATTGATCCGCCACACCCTGGATGAGCGCAGGGAATGGTTCCAGACTTGAAACACATGGAGCCGCGCCAAGGGTGAATACCCGTTAGCTTCAAGCCATGATCGGTAATTCGATGAGATTGGGGCGGCCTGAGCGAATGCCATCCTCGACCGCGTCGGCAATATCGCCGGCGCGCTCGACCCTGCGCGAAGCCACCCCCAGGGCGGAGGCGAGGGCCTGGAAGTCGATGGCCGGGTCCCGGATGTCCATGCCGATGAACTGGTTCGTACCGGCACTTCGGTAGTGCGCCTGGTTGCGCGCGTAGTTTTTCAGGATGTTGTATTCGCCATTGTTCATGACCACAAAGGTGACGGGCAAACGCTCGTGTGCCGCTGTCCAAAGCGCTTGGGGTGAGTACATCGCCGAGCCATCGCCGACCAGACAGACCACCGGGTTGCGGTCCAGGCCAAGGGATGTACCGACAGCCGCCGGCATGCCCCAGCCGAGGATGGCGCTACGCGTAAACAGGTACTGGCGGGCCGAATGCGAATCCAGGCAAGCACGCACATGAGCGATGGTGGCCGGTGCTTCGTCGACGATCCACACGTCAGGGCCGATTGCCCGGACAGCTTCATGGGCCGCAACGAAAGGCGTTGTCACGGGCCTATTGAATTCGTGCTCCGCGCGCTCGGCCACTTCGATTCGGCGGGTACTGCGCTCGCGCGCCGCGACATTTCGCAGCGTCGCGATTGCCTGGCTGTGCGGGGCCAGTGTCTGATCCAGTAACGGCAGCAACAACTGCAAGGACAGCTTGATGTCGCCTATCAATCCCAGCGCCGTTCCATGCACTCTGCCCAGTTGGTGGCCATCGCCGGTCAATTGAATGAGGCGGCAATGAGGAGGAATCGCCGGGCCTTGCGAGTATTGGTAACTGATCAGCGAATGGCCGCCGAGAAGCAAGACCGCATCGAAGTCAGCGAACGTTTCGCAGATATCGGCAGCTTTGGGCGACAAGGCTCCGCGCCATTGAGGATGAGCGGTGGGGAAGGGGATATGCCCGGGCCAGGAGGGCCCGAAGACCGGCGCGCCGAGTGCTTCGGCGAGTCTCACCGCTTCCACTTGCGCATTCGACTGGAAGACTTCCTCCCCGACGATAATCGCCAGGCGGCCGGGGGTAACCGTCGATAAGGCGTCAGCCAACGGGTCAAGCGCCGCGGTCACCGCACCTCGTTCGATTCGCGACGGCTGGCCAGCACCGGCATCGGTGTGTTGCTCCATCACGTTGATCGGCAGCGACAGGAAAACCGGGCCGGTCGGCCCCGTGCGGCAGTCCTGAAGAGCGCGACGCAGCAGCATCGGGATGTGTTCGGGATGCTGGATTTCCTCCGCCCATTTGACGCTCGGTCGGGCCAGGCTGACCAGATCACCGTGAAGCAGCGGGTCGGTCACGCCATGGCGGGTATCCTGTTGGCCCGCGGTGATCACCAGCGGCGTGTTCGCCATTTTCGCGTTCAGGATGGCGCCCATCGCATTGCCAAGGCCTCCGGCTGTATGGAGGTTGACGAAACCAGGGCGGCCGCAGGCCTGCGCATAACCGTCGGCCATCGCCACGACGGAGGCCTCCTGGAGGCCGAGCACGTAGTGAATGTCGCAGACGCCCGAGAGCGCATCGAGCAAAGGCAGCTCCGTTGTTCCCGGATTGCCGAAGACATGGCGAACGCCTTCGCTGCGCAGTACTTCTACGAACAGGTCGGCGCCGCGTTGCCCACGGATGCTGGACGGGACACTGGGCGTTGAAGGCATGGCGGGAAACCTCACTCATTTGGAAGAAATAATTTACCCTGCCTTCGTGGCTATCGGAACGCTGGGTTTGATTTGAAGCCCCGGCAGTGACTTAACGTCCGCCCGTTCTTTCGAGCAACTGGCTTCTGGGCGGCACATCGCTGGTACGCTTGTCCGAGGCTTTGCGAATCGCATTGCACAAGGCCCGGACGATGGGTACGTAGCTCATCTGGCTGGGCAGGCAGGCTTGGAGCGCACCCGTCGGGTTGATCAAGTGTACCGCGATGCGCCCTGGCAGCCATGAGATGAGTGGCCAACGGGGGCGTTGGGCGATCGTCGGGCACAGATCAGCCGCCGTCACACCAAATTCAGCAGATGCCACGAATGCGACCCCCATCAGGCACGCGCCTTCAAGCTGGGCGCGGAGGCGACCGGGGTTTTCTACAGCGCCCAGGTCAGCGACAAACACCGTGTCATGCACAATCAAGCGCCCCTCGTCGCTCAGCTCGACATCGAGTACCGCGGCCATGCAAGTCTGCGCATCGTAGTGTGCGGCGATGCCCTGCGTTCGACGACCTCCTGAAGGCTTGCCCCAATGGCTTCTCGTGGCCGCTTCGGTGATGACGCTACGCATTCGCCGGGCATCGAAACCTGAGCGTTGCGCGGCGCCGTCGGCCCGTGTTGATGCCGAGTCGACCAGGGAAAGCAGGTAGTCTCGTTGATCGAGCCTGCATGCAGGGTCCTGTGCGGCCATGAATCGCTGTTCGGCACGCAGGCGAAGCAGCAGGTCTTTACGGTCCAGAATGCCGTCTGGTGATGGCCAGATGAATTGACCAAGCGCGCTGTCGTGCCCGTCAGGGTGGTTCATTTGCGTTTCTCCTTCCGGCTGATGACAAGAGCTCCAGCAAAAAGCAACCTCGGGTACAAGTCTCTGGTTAAGCCAGGTTACTGCGGGAGCGAGCAGGTTCGCTCACGCAGGTTGACGCTGGCGCCGCAGGAGCAATCCTGGCGTTACTTTAGGCGGAGCGATCTGACGTCAGGGTGACGGGAGGCTGACAGGAACATGTCAGGCGATAAAGGGGCGCTTGGCACTGGGCGCCCCTGGCGTATCAATAAACCTGAGGAACGATGATTTCCGGCGGTGTGGGACTGCGGAAGTAGTCTTCTTGCCTGACGCGTTCCGGTAGCTCGATCACCGGGAGTTCGACTTCCTCATAGGGCATCTGGCTGAGCAGGTGATGGATACAGTTGAGTCTGGCCTTCTTCTTGTCGTCGGCTTGTATCACCCACCATGGCGCCTCGGCGATATGGGTGCGCTCAAGCATGATTTCCTTGGCCTTTGTATACGCTTCCCAGCGCCGACGGGATTCCAGGTCCATGGGGCTGAGTTTCCATTGCTTGAGCGGGTCGTGGATACGGCTGAGGAAGCGCAGGTGTTGTTCCTGGTCGGAAATGGAGAACCAGTATTTGATCAGTTGGATGCCGGAGCGGCCGAGCATCCGCTCGAACTCGGGCACGGTTCGGAAGAACTCCTCGTACTGATCCTCATTGCAAAAGCCCATGACTTGTTCAACGCCTGCGCGATTGTACCAGCTGCGGTCGAACAGAACGATTTCACCCGCTGCCGGCAAATGTGAAACGTAGCGCTGGAAATACCACTGCGTCCGTTCGCGGTCGTTGGGAGCGGGCAGGGCGGCGACACGGCAGACCCGGGGGTTGAGGCGCTGAGTGATACGTTTGATGACGCCGCCCTTGCCGGCGGCGTCGCGTCCTTCGAACAGGATCACGACTTTGTGGCCCGTCTTGACCACCCAGCTTTGCAGTTTTACCAACTCGCCTTGCAGACGGAACAGTTCGCTGAAGTAAATCCTTCGAGCAGCCTTCTCGCTGCTTTCCCCAACATGTTCATCAAACAGTGCATTCAGGTCATGCCCGTCTTCGGATAATTCCAGTTCCAGCTCTTCGTCACTGTGATCGAGCAGCTCACGGTGGATGCGCTGTATCAGGGTGTCTGCAGTAGAGGGCATGGGCGGAACTCTGTCGTGGGGATTGCAAAAGTCTTAGTCGCAATTTGTTACCGATGAATGACATGAAAATGCGTTGCTGCGGTGCAAAGGAGGGACGAAAGTGTTGTGTGACATTCAATTTTCATAAAATCGTAACAAAGCTGCTGCAAAGTTTCGGGAGCCCGTAATCACAAGGATTCCCTGAATGAAACGTCTGATGAAGACTGCTGCACTCGCCGTTGCGGTTACTCTAGGTACCACCTCGGTATTTGCTGCCGAGAACGTCCGTCTGACAGGTTCCGGCGCCAGCTTCCCGGCACCGATCTACCTCACCTGGTTCAAGGATTTCAGTAAGAAATCCGACGGCGTGACTGTGGACTACCAATCCAAGGGCAGTGGCGCGGGCGTACAGGACTTCCTGAACAAAACCGTTGATTTCGCCGCCAGCGACTCGGCCATGAAAGACGAAGATATCGCCAAGGTCGCCGAAGGCGTGCAGTTGTTGCCGATGACCGCCGGGGAAATCGTGCTGGCCTATAACCTGCCGGGTAATCCGAAGGGGCTCAAACTGCCACGCGACGTGTATTCCAATATTTTCCTGGGCAAGATCACGCGCTGGAACGATCCGCAGATCGCTGCCGCCAACCCGGACCTGAAACTGTCCGATACGCCGATCACTGTCGTTGTACGTGCGGACTCCAGCGGTACAACCGCGGTATTCACCAAGCACCTGGCAACCATCAATCCAGACTTCAAACAGGCGCTGGGCGAGGGCAACACCGTCAACTGGCCGGCCAGTGACAAGTTCATCAAGTCGCCGAAGAACGATGGTGTGACGGCTACCGTGCGCCAGACCCCGGGCGCGATTGGCTATATCGAATACGGCTTCGCCAAGCTCGCCAAGGTCGACTTCGCCCAACTGCAGAACAAGGCCGGCCAGTACGTCGTGCCAAACGCCGAAAGCGGTGCCGAGGCCCTGGCGGCGGTGAAGATGCCGGAAAACCTGGTGGCCTGGTTGCCTGATCCGGACGGTGCCAAGTCCTACCCGATCACGTCCTACACCTGGATGATTTTCCGCAAGGACAACGGCAATCCGGCCAAGGCCAAGGCCATGCGCGAAATGGTCGAATACAGCTTGACCGAGGGGCAGAAAATCGCTGATTCGATGGGCTATATCCCATTGCCGCAATCGGTCGTCGAGCAGGTTCGCAAAGCATCCGCCAACATTCAGTAACGCCGTGAGGTCTCTCTCGGTGTGTGCGTCTGCGCCACGCCGGGAGAGTTTTCCCCCTGTTCCGGACCTAGCCCATGAACAAACCTTTTGTCGTACCGGTTAACCCGGACTCTGCCTGCCAGCCACCCTCGACGAAGGATTTCCTGGTTGATCGCACCTTTCGTGCGCTTGCGCGCATCGGCGTGGTGCTGATTCTGGCGCTGGTATTTGCGCTGGTGTTCGAGGTGGGACGCAAGGCACTTCCCGGCATGGAGAAACACGGTTTCGACGTGCTTCTGGGCAGTGTCTGGGACGTTAACCAGGGCAAATATGGCATCCTCCCGGCTATCTGGGGCACGCTCTACAGCGCCTTGATCGCCTTGCTGATCGCCGGATTTTTCGGCGTCAGCATGGCGATTTTCCTGACCCAGGACTTCCTGCCGCCCAAGCTCGCCGCCATTTTCCGTACCATCGTCGAACTGCTCGCGGCCATCCCCAGCGTGGTCTATGGCCTGTGGGGGATCTACGTAGTCATCCCGGCGATTCGGCCGCTGACAACCTGGTTGAACAGCGAACTCGGCTGGGTACCCTTTTTCGGCACGTCCCTGAGCGGGCCGGGGCTGCTGCCGGCGGCGCTGGTGCTTGCGATCATGATTCTGCCGACCATCGCCGCCGTTTCGCAGGATGCGCTTACAGGCGTACCGATGAAGACCAAGCAGGCGGCCTATGGCATGGGGACCACGCACTGGGAAGCGATTCTCAAAGTGATGGTGCCTTCCGCCGCCACCGGCATCTTCGGCTCGCTGGTGCTGGGCCTTGGGCGCGCGCTGGGCGAGACGATGGCGCTGGCCATGCTGGTCGGCAATGCCAACAACATTTCCCTCTCGCTGTTTGCCCCGGCTAACACACTTGCCGCCTTGCTGGCGCTGAACTTCCCCGAAGCCGGGCCGAACGAGATCGAAGTGTTGATGTATGCGGCCCTGGTGCTGATGTTGATTACGCTGATCGTGAACATCTTCGGTTCGATGATCATGATGTATGCCCAACGGGGTAATAAGTGATGACTGATCTCACCGCAGCAACAGACTTGACGGCCCCAACGGGCGCGATGCCCAGCCTGCAACGCAAGTTCGAAGGCCGCGCACTGCGCAGCCTGATCCTGACCACCCTGGTCTGGGCGGGTGCGCTGCTGGCCAGCGTGCCGCTGATTTCCGTGCTCTACATGCTGATCACCCGTGGCGGTGCGCGCCTGAACCTGGAAGTCTTCACCGAACTGCCGCCGACCGGCTTCGAAATGGGCGGCGGTTTCGGCAACGCCATGGCGGGTACCTTTGTGATGGTCGGTATCGCGGCAGCGATCGCGGTGCCGGTCGGCATCATGGCCGCAGTCTTCCTGGCTGAGCTGGGACCGGACAGCAAGCTGGGGAACGCCGCACGGTTTGCCGCCAAGATGCTCACGGGCCTGCCGTCGATTCTGGCCGGGGTATTTGCCTACGCCCTGGTGGTGATGACCACGGGCACTTACTCGGCGCCGGCGGGCGGCGTGGCGCTGGCCGTTCTGATGCTGCCGATCGTCGTGCTGACGGCGGAAGAGTCGATGCGCATGGTGCCCAAGATCATGAAGGATGCCGCCTATGGCATGGGCTGCACCCGCTCGCAGGTGATCTGGAAAATCGTCTTGCCGACGGGCATGCCGGCCATCCTGACCGGCGTCATGCTGGCTGTGGCGCGTGCCGCGGGCGAGACCGCGCCGCTGCTGTTTACCGCGTTGTTCAGCAACTACTGGATTTACCACCAGGGCAATTTCGAGGTCATGAACCCGACTGCCTCGCTGGCGGTGCTGATCTACAACTTCTCCGGGATGCCTTTCGACAACCAGCTCGAGCTCGCATGGGCGGCCTCACTGGTGCTGGTGATGATCGTGCTGTTCGTGAACATCATCAGCCGTATTTTCGGCAAGCCTAAGTATTAAGAACGGGAGCATCTGATCTTGAACGTATCCACTGCGCAAATAGCCGCTCCGTTTGTCACCCAGGCGCCTGTAGTCATGGACTGCAAGCTGGACAAGATTTTCTACGGCAACTTCATGGCAGTACGTGACAGCCATGTGCCGATCGAGAAAAACAAGATCACCGGATTCATCGGCCCTTCCGGCTGTGGCAAAAGCACCGTGCTGCGCAGCCTCAACCGGATGAACGATCTGGTGAAAGGTTTTCGTTTCGAGGGGCACGTGCATTTCCTTGGACAGGACGTCTACGGCAAGGGCGTTGATCCGGTTGTCGTGCGCCGCTATATCGGCATGGTGTTTCAACAGCCGAATCCGTTTTCGATGAGCATCTTCGACAACGTCGCGTTTGGCCTGCGCCTCAATCGCTACAAGGGCGATATAGGGGACCGGGTCAAGCATGCGCTGCAAGGCGCCGCGCTGTGGGATGAAGTCAAGGATAAGCTCAAGGTCAGCGGCCTGTCCCTTTCCGGTGGCCAGCAACAACGACTGTGCATTGCCCGCGCCATCGCCACTGAGCCAGAAGTCCTGTTGCTGGATGAGCCGTGTTCGGCACTCGACCCGATCGCTACCCGGCGGGTCGAGGAGTTGATGGTCGAGCTGAAGAAGGACTACACCATCGCGCTGGTCACCCACAATATGCAGCAAGCCATTCGTGTCGCTGACACCACGGCGTTTTTTTCCGTGGATATTTCCCAAGGCACGCGTACCGGTTATCTGGTCGAGATGGGACCGACGACGCAGATTTTCGACAACCCGCGAGAACAGATGACCGGCGATTACATCAGCGGCAAGTTCAGCTAAGCAACACCCTGGTCAAGGCCGTATACCTGCAGAAGCCAAACGGATTTGGCGGGCATCGGTAGACTTTTTACCAAGTGTTTCCAAGGAGCATCAATGCCTGTAACGCATCGCCTTGATTTGCCAGCGATTGAACGCGCATTGCGAGAAGTGCAGAGCCGCTTCGCCGAGCTTAGCCAGCATTTCACGGAGCCTCGCGATCCCCTGACTGACGAAGTACTACACAATGTGCTTGAAGGTTATGCATTGGTTGACGACTATGTTGCACGCGGCGTTGACCTGTTTGACCTTCAGCAACTGAACCTGATGCTGGAGATCAATGCCACGGTGCTCTGTGGCCGGGATCCGGTCCGCCGATTGGAGTACACCCAGCACCTGGCAGCGACCGAGGCGCATTTCTTCAACAACGTTGAGGGAGGCATCAAGGACTTGTACAACTGGTACTGCGCGTATCGCAGCGATTCAGTCTGGAAGCGTGCAGCCGGCGTCTATGTGCGTATCCTCAGCAAGCCGCAGTTGTTCATCGAAGGCAATAACCGCAGTGGGTCGCTCATCGTCAGCTATCTGCTTATGCGCGCCGGTTTGCCTCCTTTTGTGTTGACGCTGGAAAACGCCAAGGGCTACTTCAACCCGTCTTCGGTCATCCGCAACTCCGCCAAGCATGGAGTCAAGGCGTTGTACGAGTTGCCCAAAATCAAGAAAAAATACGCAGCGTTCCTAGAAGAACAGGCACCCGATCAAATGAATTTCTTTCTCAAAGGCAAATCTTTGCCCATTTATCAAGGTGGCCATTGATGAGCGAACATCCAGCGTTAGCCAAGTACCGAACCTTAGGCAGCAGGGTAGGGCAGGCCATCCGGGGTGCCATACCGGTGGCGGTGCCCAGGCGTCCGCGCATACGGATTTCGTTTGATATCGATGACACGCTCGCTTGCCAACTCCACCATTGCGCGGTGGAGCACAGCAAGCTACCGGCCTGTATCCTTCGTTGGTTGGGTGAGCCGTTGCGTATGGGAACCCGCTCGCTGATCAGCGAGTTACGTCGCCAGGGCTGCAGTATCTGGGTCTACACGTCGTCCGGGCGCACGCCGTCCTACATCCGCCGTTGGCTGTTGCTGTACGGCATCCGCGTCGACGGTGTTGTCAACAGCGTGCTGCACAACCGCGCCCTGACGGTGCACGGGCTGTCGAATGCACCTTCGAAGTATCCGCCGGCATTCGATATCGACCTTCACGTCGATGATTCCGAGGGCGTGCGGATTGAAGGCCATGATCACGGGTTTCGCGTTGTCGTGGTGCATCCTGAGGATGAACGCTGGGCACGGAAAGTCCTGGATGCGGTGGCTATTGTCCAGGCGCAGCTCGCTTGGCAGCAAATGTTCAGGCATAAAGAATCGGTGCAGCAACGGGAGGAGGCTTTCAATTAGGCATGCCCGAATCTCCACTCACGTTCAAGCCACGATCTGCGCCGCTCCGCAAGCCCAAGGGGCCGCTGTCCTTGCTGGCATCGAAGGGGACAAGCTGCTAACGGTGTCGAGCCGATGAATCTGCTCGGCTGACAGTTCGACCGACAGGGCGGCGAGGTTGTCGGCCAATTGTTCAACCGAACGCGGGCCGATGATGGGTAACGACCCGTGCGTGCCGGACCAGGCGATGGCGACCTGACCGGGGTTGACGCCCAGTTCGTTGGCGATGGCGATCACGGTGTCGAGGATCTGTGTACGCTGCTCGCTATTCTCTGGTTGGAACACCTTGCCACCCAGGCCCTCGGCGCGTCCTTTCTCGCCCTTGCGGTACTTGCCGGTCAGCATGCCTCCGCCGAGTGGCGACCACGTGACGATACCCAATCCCAAGGCATACGAAGCCGGGAACAGATCAACCTCGGGCTCGCGGTGGACCAGGCTATGCTCGAATTGCGCCGCAGCGATCGGCACCGAGTGGGTGAGTTCGGCGAGGGTGACTGCGCGCGATAGCCGCCAAGCAGGGAAGTTGGAGAGGCCGGCATAAAGAATCTTACCCGCGCGGGCGAGATCCTCGAAGCCACGGACAATTTCCTCGGCGGGCGTGACATTGTCCGGCCAATGCGCCCAATAGAGATCGATGCGATCGGTTCTGAGTCGCTTCAGGCTCGCTTCTACCGAGGCCACCATGGCTTTACGACTATTGCCAGTGACGAGGCGATCAGCATTGGGCTGCGCGCCTTTGGTGTACTTGGTCGCCAGGACGAAATTCTCGCGTCGCCCCTTCAAAAGGGTCCCGAGCAGCTCCTCGGATTCGCCGAACTGGTAGACGTCTGCCCCATCGATGAAGTTGCCGCCGGCCTCCGCGTAGGCGTTAAAGATTGCCTTGCTGATATCGGGATCCGCGCCGTAGCCCCAGCCTGTGCCAAAGTTGCCCGTCCCGAGCACGACCTGAGACACATTCAGTCCTGTTTTGCCGAAGGTTGCATATTTCATGTTTTCACCATTGATCAAGTCGGAACGATATTTTCAGACAGTGTCGGCGCAAAGCCCTGTGTCGCAGTGTTTATCGGGTAATGGGTGGGCCAAGATCGGTCTCAGCCTTGGCCATGAGCGTTCTCCTGGGTGGCTGCGGGATGATCGAAGATCAGGCAGGTGGTCGTCGCGTGCGCATACAGTTTGCCGTCGGGGCCAATGATCCGGCCCTCGGCCGTAGCCACTGTACGCCCCGCATGGATGACCTTGCCCTCGGCACGCACCAACGGAACCTGGTCGCTCAAGGGGCGCACCATGTTGACCTTCAGCTCCAGCGTGGTGTAGCCCTTGCCTGCGGGCAAGGTCGAGTGCACGGCGCAACCTACCGCCGAGTCGAGCAGCGTAGCGAACCACCCACCGTGGACGGTGCCCAGTGGGTTGTAGTGCCTGCGCTGTGGTCGACCTTGAAAAACCGCGATGCCGGGCGCCATGTGTATCGGCACGAAATCGAGCGTGTCACCGATGGGTGGGGGAGGCAGTTCTCCCGCAAAGATTGCCTCGAACACTTCCATGCCTGTTCGATTGGCGATCTGATCCTGCGGCGCGGTATCGGCGGCCAGCAAGCGCGCACGAACCGATTTTTCCTCCGCGTCCCAGTGAGCAACGACCTGATCGACGTCCATCGGCATTTCCTTCTCTCCAGAGAATTGTATATGCAAATATTGCAGGTACAATATACCGTATGAAAAACGCTATCAAGCCACAGGGCTGCACCAATCTGAAGCTCCGCCAGCTCAATCGCATGGTGACGCGTCACTACGACCGCTATGTCGCCGAGTCCGGCCTGAAGAACACGCAGTACGCGCTGTTGTCCCATGTCGTCAGGCTGGGGCCTATTCGGCCGAGTGACTTGGCCAGGCAAATGCAGATGGATAATTCGACCTTGACTCGAAACATGCAGCCCCTGACCGCTCAGGGGTGGCTGAAGATTGGTGCAGGAGGCGATGCCCGAAGTCGCCTTGTCGAAGCGACCGAGGCTGGACGCGTAAAGCAAGCCGAAGGCCAGCGCGCCTGGAAGGAGGCACAGCGGGCACTCAATGGTCTACTCGGCGTGGAGCGCGTGGCTGCATTGCACGAATTGCTCGACGCGTGCATTGCGAGCCTTAACGACGATCTTGATGAGTCCCCATCAGAATGACTCGTCGGCTTGCTTGAGCGATAAACCCCATCTCGGGTGTGAGGATCCAATCACACCCAGTTCAGACCCTCATGAATTTCTTGATTCTCTCGCCGCACTGATCAGCTCGGATCATCCCAGGCTCCGCATCCAGTTTGACCAAGCCGTCCTCCATGAAAACTACCCGGTCGGAAATAGACATGGCGAAGTCCATTTCATGGGTCACGATCAACATGGTCATGCCTTCTTTTGCCAGGTCGCTGATCACCTTGAGCACATCGCCAACCAGTTCCGGGTCAAGGGCTGACGTAGGCTCATCGAACAGCATGATTTGAGGATCCATCGCCAATGCGCGGGCGATTGCCACGCGTTGTTGCTGACCGCCTGACAACTGATGCGGATACTTCTGCGCATGAGCCAGCAGCCCGACCTTGTCCAGCAGGGCGTAGGCGCGCTGCTCGCTGATGGACTTGTCGCGGCCGTGATAGCGCGGCGCGAGGGTGACGTTGTCGAGAATGGTGCGATGGGGAAACAGGTTGAAGCTCTGAAACACCATGCCGATGCGCTGCACCCCGTGGCGGACTTGTTGCGTGTTGGTGTTGTCACCGGCGTGGATATAGCTTTCGCCGAACAGAATGATCTCGCCCTGGTCGATGCTTTCCAAAGCGTTGACGGTCCGAATCAACGAGGTTTTTCCCGATCCCGACGGACCGATAATGGAAATCACCTGACCCACGTTGACATCAAGGTTGATGCCCTTGAGCACGGCGTGCTGGCCGTAGCGCTTGTGAATGTTGACCAGTTGCAGGGCGGGTGCCGAGCCAGGCCCTGACGCTGTGTGAGCGTCTGCAGAAGAGGGCGTTGCCTGTGACGCGCGTAGACGCCGCAGGCTGATGTCATCCAGCGTTTGTGGTTTGCGGTTGTTGAGCTCCAGGTGTTGCTCCAGCCAATGGAACAGCCAGCCGAGCACGGTCACGATCAGCACGTAATACACCGCCACGGCCGACAGGGTTTCCATGACCAGGAAGTTTTGCGCGTAAAGGCGCTGGCCCACGGTCAACAGTTCGGTCAAGGAAATCACCGAGACCAGCGAGGTCAGTTTCACCACGGTGATGTATTCGTTGATCAGCGTCGGCAGGGAAATGCGGAACGCCTGTGGGATCACGATCAGGCGCTGCAGACCGATCAGGCCGATGCCCAGGGCACGGCCGGCTTCTTTCTGGCCTTTGGCAACGGATATCAAGCCGCCACGGTGAATTTCCGCCATGTACGCCGCCTCGGTCACCACCAGCGCGAACAGGCCGGAATAGAACGGGTTGGACAATACTCCACGGGTGACCGGGAACATCTGCGGCAGGTTATAGACGAACACCACCAGTACCAGCAGCGGCACGCTGCGAAAGAACCAGATATAAATCGACGCCGGCACGCGGACCCAACGCGTGGCCGAAAGCTTGGCCGAAGCCAGCAGGAAGCCCAGCAGCATGCCGATAAACCAGGCCAGCGTGCTGAGTTCCACCACCGTAATGCAGGCTTTCCAGAAGTCCGAGACCGAAAACAGAGAAAAAAAGTAGGGCCATTCAAATTGCATGTGTACCTCCAACTGCTGGCGTCGACGGAGGTTTCACCTATGCCGGGCAGTCAAGCGAACGCCGCCGACTGTGGGAGCGGCCTCGCTCCCACAGGGCTGCACTGAGTCAGTTAGTCGGTTCTTCCAGGTTGTATTTCTTCAACAGGGCGGCGTATTCACCCGACGCTTTCGTCGCATCAAAGGCCTTGAGCAGCGCCTGATAGAGCGCGTCGTTGTCCTTTTTGACGTAGATACCCAGTGTCTGTTGATAGATCGAGTGCTCGGTGCTGATCACAACCCGGCCTTTGGTGCGTTCCGCGATCATGCCGGCGGCGCCGTCGATCTCCACCTGAGCCTGCACGTTGCCGGAGAGCAGCGCTTGGGTCACTTCAGGTGCGGACGGGAATTCGCTGACCATGATCGCACCCTTGTTGTTCGGGACGCAGTAATCGGTCGAGAGTTTGTTGAATTGCGTCACCCAAGTGGTGCCTTTTTCCAGGCCGACTTTCAGGCCGCAGAGGTCTTCCGGTACTTTCGGTTTCAGCGGGCTGTCCTTCAGCACCATGATCGCTGCGCCGGTCTTGGCGTATGGGATGGTTTGCGCCTGAGTCTGCCGTTGGGGCGTGATGTACATGCCCGAGATGATCGCGTCATAGTGACCGGCGTTCAGGCTCAGAAGCAGGTTGGAAAATTTGGTGTCAACGAAGTCAGCCTTGAGGTCCAGATGTTTGGCGAGCAATCGCGTCAGTTCGGGGTCGGAGCCGACGACATTTTTGTGTTCGTCGTAAGATTCGAAGGGCGGGTAGGTGATTTCCATGCCGACCTTGAGGACGCCGGGTGTCACCGTCGTGGCTGCGTGGGCTCCTGTCGCACCGAGGATCGCGAAGGCCAGCAGGGACAAGCGGACAGCAATATTCATTGGATTGCGCATCAAGGGTGACTCCACGTCGGAAAAGTTGGATTGGGCTGGTTTTGAAACAGGGCTGTTTTGGAACGGGTCGAGGGTTGCATCAGGACGCTTCCTGCGTCTGGCGCTTCAAGTGACCGAAGCTCGATGGCTTGCGCGCGCGCTCGTACAGTTTGAGTTCGCCGCGTTCGACCTTGCGGCGCAGGTATTGATAGGTTTGCAACGCTTGGCCAAACATGTGCTCACCGATGGTGATTTCCTCGTAATCCTTACCGCCTTCAAGAAACTGCGGCAGTGGCTTGATCTGCGTATGGAAGTCGCACGCATAAAAGAGTGGGAACGAGTAGCGCTCTTCGCTGACGGTTCGTACTCGGTGAGCCGTAGCGACGAACGTACCCGCGGTCATGACCTCCAGCATGTCGCCGATGTTGACCACAAAAGTACCGTCCATGGGCGGCGCATCAATCCATTGCCCCTGATCGTTCATCACCTCGAGGCCTGGCTTGTCGGCAAGCAAAATGGTGAAGCACTCGTAGTCGGTATGCGCACCAATGCCGGGCGCGTCTTGAGCCGCCAGGTCAAACGGGTAATGAATCAGGCGCAGCTTCGACGGTGGGCGAGTCACCAGTGCTTCGAAATAGTCTTCCTCCAGGCCCAATGCGAGCGCGAACCCCTTGAACAAACGACGACCTAATGCAAACACCGCGGCGTAGTAAGCTTCGACGGCGGGACGGAAACCCGGCAGGTCTGGCCATTCGTTGGCCCCGATCAATGGCGTCCCGGCAATGACCAGCGGATCGTCTTCGCTCACTTCGAAACCGATATCGAAAGCCTCCTTGTGATCCGGTTTGCCTTTGGCATAGACCTCTTCACCTTCAGGCACAAAACCCTTGTGGCTGCGGGAAGTACCGATGTAATGCTGCATTTTGTACTCAAGCGATTGGGCAAACAGGTCCTTCGCCGCTTGACGCAAACCGTCGATCAGTGACGACTCGATGCCGTGGTTCTTGATGTACAGGAAACCGACTGCGCGGGCGGCGTTACCCAGTTCTTCGGCCACTGCCTGGCGCTGGGTGATGTCGTCGCTGTACAGCCCGGCGATGTCCACCACCGGAATGCGATTGAAGTTGGCGGTGGTTGGTGTTTTATCAGGCATGAGGCAGCACTCCTTATCGGGTTGAGGTGCAGGCGAAACGCCGAAAATGCTCGCGCTCGGTGTTGGCCATCCACGCGTTCAGCGACCACAGGTCAGCCACCGGCACGTTGGTGAAGGGCAGGTGATGCAGATAGCCGTCGGCGCCGAACTCCGGTGTCAGCGTGCTGACCTGGTACCCGCGTTTTTCCTGGGATCGCCAGATGGCCTCCCAATGTTGCTGATGGAATGCAAGCGCTTGGCTGTACTCGGGGGCGGCGGGGTGGGGAACTTGCGGTCCCTGGTCATAACCGACTCGGGCTTGAATATGGTGAACGCGTTCGACGAAGGCGCTGAGGTCGTCTTCCGGATCGTTGAGCAGGCGCTCGCAGGTGACGACCCAATGACTGATGTCGCTGGTGAAGCGCAGGTCCGGCAATTGACGAATCAGTTCGAGGGTAACCCAGGGGTTGAATAACGAGCGAGCGCGATGAGTCTCGAAGGCGCACACCTGGCCATGCTTGCGCGCGAGGTCCAGCGCGCGGCCAAAGAAGTCGACTTGCTGTGCCAATGGCCAGCGGTCGTTGCCAGCCAGCAGATTGATGAAGCGCGGCGACAAATCGGCCGCCCAACCGAGTTTCTTATCGAGGTCCAGAAGGTGTTCGTCGACGGTTGCCGACTGTTCCGGCAGAACGTCGTAGGCGCTGAAGACGGTGCTGATATAGCTGACTTTGTTGATGCGTAGAAAGGCTGCGAACTCGGCACGTTCGCTGGCGGTCATGGGCAGGCGGGCTTCCATGCCGTCGAACCCGGCTTCAAGCAACTCATCGAGCGCTTGTGCCTTGCTCGCGGTGTAGCCCCACAACGTTCGGAATATTTCCAACTTCATCGATCTGCTCCAAAGGTTCCTTCGCATGATTGACACGGCGACGTTGCGGCGCTAACCGAAACGCACAACGAACGGCAGTGACAATCAGAAAAGGCAATCTTCGGGCCGCATCTCTATGGAAAGGCTCCTTTGTTGCCGTCAATAGTAGGGAGGGGCGGTTGGCGGAAAGAATAGGGAAGCGCAAAAAGATAGTTCAGAGATTTCTAAACTATTGAGCATGACGCGTGCTGCCTCCTGTCAGAGGCGTGTGCAGGGGATGGCTATGCCGTAGCGCAGAGCCAGCGGGGATGAGTTCACATCCGGTGATGTTCCACCAGAAAATCCACGAACAGCCGCACCCGCGCCGGCATTGCCGAGCCCCCTACGAACACCACATGAATCGGTTCTCGGTCGCCTGGGTTCCAGGCTTCCAGCAGCGGTATCAGGTCACCGCGCTGCAGATCCTCGCTCACGGTGAATTCGCCGATACGGGCAATGCCGGCACCGACTCGCGCGAGTTGC
This sequence comes from Pseudomonas sp. B21-054, assembly GCF_026016345.1. NCBI lineage: Bacteria > Pseudomonadati > Pseudomonadota > Gammaproteobacteria > Pseudomonadales > Pseudomonadaceae > Pseudomonas > Pseudomonas sp. B21-054. The sequence goes on along the minus strand of NZ_CP087204.1, from coordinate 4,151,599 downwards.
GCCAGCGCCTCTCCACTGCTGCATTCGATGTTGCCGCTGACCTTCAGGGAGAACTCTCGTCCGTCGCGGATGAACGGCCAGTTGGGTTCGGCACGCCGGAAGTTGAAGCGTAGGCAGTTGTGTCGTAGCAGGTCTTCCGGCTCTCGGGGGATGCCGTGGCGCTGCAGATATTCGGGCGATGCCACCACGACCTGGCCGGTGTCGCCGATCCTGCGCGCAGTCAGCGGGCTGTCCGGTAGATGGCCGAAGCGTATCGCCACGTCGGCCTGGCCGCCGAGAATGTCGACGACTTCATCGCCCAAGGTGAGGTCGACGACGATGTTCGGGTAGCGGGCGCTGAAGGCTGCCACCAAGGGAACGATGGTTTGCCGCCCATGGCCAAGGGCGGCGCTGACCCGCAGTCGGCCCCTGGGTACGCCCTGGTCGGCGATGGCTTCTTCGACCTCGTCCATGTCGGCCAGGATACGCCGGGCGCCGCGCAGGAACGCCTCGCCCTCGGCGGTGAAGGTGAGCGTTCGGGTGGTGCGCAACAGCAGGCGGGTACCCAGGCGTTGTTCGGTACGCGCGATGATCCGACTGACCGCCGAGGGTGTCAGCCCCAGTGCACGCGCGGCGGCTGACAGGCTGCCTTCCTGCGCCACGGTGGCGAACACGCTCATTTCACCCGACCTGCCGTTGAAATCCATTTGTGCCTCTTGCGCAAAGGTGATTGCCAAAAATGCTATCTACCGCCTGATTAGGCTGGATCGTAGCATTGGCGGCATAGATAAGGAGCCTACCATGCGTATCAATCCACCACTTGTCGCACTCGCCATCGGTGCCTTTGGCATCGGCGTTACCGAGTTTGCCCCCATGGGCATGCTGCCGGGCATCGCTGCGGATCTCGGCGTTTCCATTCCCGCCGCCGGTCTGTTGGTCAGTGCCTACGCCCTGGGCGTACTGCTCGGCGCGCCGCTGATGACCCTGACCACCGGCAGGATTCCCCGGCGCTATCTGCTGATCGGGCTCATGGCGATTTTTACCCTGGGTAATCTGATGTCAGCCCTGGCGACCGATTACTACAGCCTCATGGTCGCCAGGGTGGTGACCTCACTGAACCACGGTGCGTTCTTTGGCGTTGGCTCCATCGTCGCCGCCAGCGTGGTCGCCCCGGAGAAACGTGCCGGGGCGGTTGCGGCCATGTTCATGGGCCTGACCCTGGCGACCATCGGCGGCGTGCCGCTGGCCACCTGGTTTGGCGAGCTGTTCGGCTGGCGCACGGCATTCTGGGGTATCACTGGCCTCGGCGGGGTGACTATGGCCGCGTTGTGGTTCGCCTTGCCCAACCTGAAAATGCCGCAAGGCGTCGGTGTGCTGGCTGAAATCCGGGTACTGGGCCGTGGCCCGGTGCTGGGTGCGTTGGCCCTGACCGTAGTCGGCTCGGGTGCAATGTTTACCGTCTTCACTTACATCGCGCCGATCCTCAGCAACGAGACCCACGGGTCCACCGCTTACATCACCGCCATGCTGGTGCTGTTCGGTGTGGGGTTGACGCTGGGCAACATGTGGGGTGGCAAGGCCGCCGACCGCTCGATAGACCGAACCCTGATCGTTTCGCTGGGCGTGCTGATTGTTGTCCTGCTGGCGTTTACTGTCCTGATGCGTTGGCCACTGCCGGCCGCCGTGGCCATCCTGATATGGGGTATCGCCAGCTTCGCCCTGGTGCCGCCGCTACAGATGCGCGTCATGGAAGCCGCCAAGGACGCGCCCAACCTGGCCTCGGCAGTGAACATCGGTGCCTTCAACCTCGGCAACGCGATAGGGGCGGCGCTGGGCGGAGCGGTGATCAATGCCGGGCTGGGTTATCCGGCGATTTCCCTGGCCGGAGCGGCAATGGCAGGCCTGGGGTTGCTGATGGTGTTGGCTTTTGCCTGGCGTTCCAGAGCGGCTGCAACGGCGGTTGCGTGACGATGATGTGAGGGGCTGTCAGTCGCCATCGACTCGACATGTCCCCTTGGCGCCCCTGCCCGGAATTAATGATCCGGACTGCCAATAAACGTAAAACTATTCATCGCAATTGACATTAATTATCATTGGCACCTAATATTCATTCCCCTTGTTTCTGGTCGGACCATATAGGGATATAGAAGTGCCGATGAACGACTTTGATGATGCATTGCTTGCGCTCCTCCAGGATGATGAATTACAGCTGCCCGAGAGCCTCCAAAGGCAATCCGGCGCTGGACCGCAAGTCCTTTCCTTCGCCCAGCAGCGTCTTTGGTTCCTGCAACGTCTGGAACCGAATGCCACGGCTTACAACCTGTCCCGCGCTTTTTTGTTTACGGGGACGTTGAACGTTCCAGCGTTGCGTTTGGCATTCGAGGCGCTGATCAAGCGTCATGGCGTATTGCGTACCCGCTTTATCGAAATCGATGGCGAGCCCCGGCAAGAGCTGCTAGACGATGTGGCCTTCGTCATGCAAGAGCATGAGATGCCAGGCGTCGATCGCGCCGCGCGGCATGAACATCTGGCGTCGTTGCTGGCGCTTGAGGATCAGTCGGCATTTGTCCTGTCCCAGGCGCCGTTGCTGGAGGTCAAGCTGATTCGCTACGACGTCTCCAGCCATGCGCTTCTGTTGAAAATGCATCACATCGTGTCCGATGCGTGGTCCAATCCGATTCTCGTGGGTGATCTGGCCTCGGCTTACACCCAGGCTGTCCGAGGTGAAACCCCGACGTTGCCCCCGTTGCCCGTGCAATACGTGGACTATGCGATCTGGCAGCGACAACGCCTCGACACTGACGCCGTGCAGGCTGATCTCGGGTACTGGAAAAACTACCTGGGTGCGTCGGTACCGGTGCTGGAGTTGCCCACTGATTTTCCGCGTCCGGCCCAACAAAGCCAGCGTGGCCAGCGGCTGCGGTTCACCCTGGATCCCGTCCAGTCCGCGCGGATCCAGGCGTTCTGTCGCGACAGTGCGTCGACTCCTTTTGTCATCCTCCTGGCGGCCTGGCAATTGCTGTTGGCGCGCTTTAGCGGCCAACAGACTTTTGCCGTGGGCGTCCCCCACGGCGGGCGCAGCCGGGAAGAGCTGGAGCAACTGCTGGGCTTCTTCGTGAACACCCTGGTTTATCGTGTTCAGTTGGATCCGCAACTGACGGGCCGTGCACTTTGCCAGCGTTTGCGCAGCGAGTCGCTGTCTGCCTTGCAGCACGCCGAACTGCCATTCGAGTTGCTGCTCGATCACCTCGAAATCGAGCGTGACGTCAGTCGCACACCGGTGTTCCAGGCGATGTTCAACTTGAGCACGGGGGCGGCAGTCAACCTGGCCTTGCCCGGGCTTGAGGTCGAGCGTGTATTGCCGACGCAAGACAGCGCCAAATTCGATCTCACCCTGGACGTAGCGGCTCGACCCGACGGTGTGCACTGCGAACTGGAATACAACCTGGACCTGTTCTCGCCGGTCACCGCCGAGCGTCTCGCCGGATGTTATCGCCAATTGCTGGATGGGCTCTTGACTCGACCGGACGTGCCGGTCTGGCAATTGCCGATGCTTGATGACGCCCAGCGCTTGCAACATTTGGAAGCCTGGAACCGGACCGAGCGAACACTGCTACCGAATCAAGGCGTGCCGGACTTGTTCGAGCGTCAGGTCGATGCCGGTCCTGATCGCTGCGCCTTGATCAGCGGGGAGCAACCGTTGAGCTACGCAGCGCTCAACGCTCGCGCCAATCGACTGGCCCATTGGTTGAGAGCGGCCGGTGTGGTGGCGGATCAACGGGTAGGCGTTTGCCTTGACCGTGACGCTGATTTGCTCGTGACCCTGCTTGCCATTCAGAAAAGCGGCGGTGCCTACCTGCCAATCGACCCCGGGCAACCGGCGGCACGCAATGCCGATATTGTCGAACAGGCCCGACCGGGCCTGGTGCTGACGCGCGAGGCCTTGCGGGACGTTGTCGGTTCCGCCGCTCGCGTGGTCACCCTGGAAACGCTGGACGATGCATTGCCAGCACTGCCCGATACCAACCTGGAACGGGTCACTCATCCGCGTCAGTTGGCGTACACCCTCTATACCTCCGGCTCCACAGGACGCCCCAAAGGCGTCGACATTGAATGCCAGGCCTTTGTCAATTTCCTGCTGGGCATCCAGGAACATGTGCAACTGAGCAGCACCGATCGGCTCCTGGCGGTGACCACCCTGGGCTTCGATATCGCCGGGCTGGAACTGTTCCTGCCGTTGATCCAGGGCGCGACGGTGGTCCTGGCCAGCCGTGAGGCCGCCCTGGACCCACCGGCATTGATCGACTTGCTCGAGCGCCACGCCATCACTGTGATGCAGGCGACACCTGCCACGTGGCAAATGCTGGTCGATCACCCTTCAGCCGCCTGGAAAGGCCTGCGGGTGCTCTGCGGTGGCGAAGCCCTGGGGGCGGAACTGGCTGAACGCCTGTTGGCACGTCAGGTCAAGTTGTTGAACGTCTATGGCCCCACGGAAACCACGGTGTGGTCGGCGGTGCAGGAGGTGGAGCGGGTCGACAGTGCCGTTATCCCCATCGGCCAGCCCTTGGCCAACAATCGCCTGTATGTCCTGGATGAGTTTCTTGAACCCCAGCCGGTCGGCGTTGCCGGTGATCTGTACATCGGTGGCAGCGGTGTCGCCCGAGGTTATGCCGATCGGCCTGAGTTGACCGCCGCGTCATTCGTTCCCAACCCATTCGTACAGCCTCATGCACCGGGCGTCCAGGCGGGCAGTCGCTTGTACAGGACGGGCGATCGTGCGCGTTATCGCACCGACGGTGGGCTGGAGTTCCTGGGGCGCAGCGATTTCCAGATCAAGCTGCGCGGCTTTCGCATCGAACCAGGCGAGATCGAGGCAGCGTTGGCCGCGTTGCCGGGCGTGGCCCAGGCGGTCGTGGTCATGCGACGCGGCCCGGGTAATCAGGACGTCCTGGTGGCGTATCTGTGCGGTGAAATCATCGAGGTGGACAGCGCTGCCGTGACCCAGCGACTGCGTGAACGGCTGCCGGCCTACATGATCCCCGGGGCTTTTGTCGTGTTGACGAAACTGCCACTCAATGCCAACGGCAAGATCGATCGCAAGGCGCTGCCGGAGCCGCTGTGGAATGTCGGGGCGGTGGGCGAGGAGCCTATAGGAGAGTGGCAGACAAGCCTCGCCGAGATCTGGAAAGAAGTGCTCGGCGTCTGGCCCATCACAGCCGATGCCGATCTGTTCCGGTTGGGCGCGCAATCGCTGCAACTGGTCAGGATCCAGGCACGGATCAGGCACCAGTTTGGTTGTGAGGTTGCATTGGCTCAGTTGTTCGCTCACCCGGTGCTCAGTGACATGGCCGCGTTGATCGAACAAGCCTGCGCTACCCCCGAGGTTGATGAACTGACCGCTATCGAAAACCTGTTGCTGGCCTTCGAATAACCAGTCGATCCGCCGCACGCGTGTGCAGCCTCCGAGGAATTTGCATGACCCTTTTTTTATCTCTTCTCAAGCGTCACCGTGGATTGCTGAGCCTGGGCCTGTTGGCCAGCCTGGTCAGCGCCGCTGCCGGCATTGGATTGCTCAATGAGATCAATCGCCTGATCGCCGGCGCCGTCACCATGAACACGCTGCTGGCGGCGAAGTTCGTGGGCTTGCTGGTGCTGCTGTTTGCCTGTGGTTTCGGTTCCCAGGCCTTGTTGACCGCGCTGGGCCACCGCGTGGTGTATGAACTGCGCCTGCAGATGGTCAAGCGCTTGCTGGACACCTCCATCGAGCAACTGGAAAAAATCGGCGAAGCCAGCCTGTATGCGACCTTGAGCAAGGACATCGTCAGCATCGGCCAGGCCTTCAACCGCTTGCCGTTCGTGTTTTACAACACCGTGTTGATGCTGGGTGGCTGCCTGTACATGGCTTGGTTGTCCTGGCAACTGCTGCTGATATGTGTCGTCGGCTTGGGCTTGGGAACCTGGCTGGCCCACGGCTGGTTCAACAAGATGCGCCAGCTGATGAAGCACGTACGGGAAACTGACGACCGCTTGTACGCTGCCTATCAAGGCGCGATCGAGGGACGCTTCGAACTGGCGCTCAATGCCCGGCGCAAGGAGCGTTTCTATTCCCTGGATCTGCAGCCAGCCGCGGAGTATGCGCGGCGCAACGAAGTGCACGCCGATCGTTACTGGACCTTGAGCCTGAACTGGACGGTGGCCCTGATCCTTGCACTGGCGGGCGGCTTGTTCGCTGCCGGTGCCTGGTTGGGCCTGGGCAATGGCGTTATCGCCGCGTTCGTCCTGGTGTTGATGTTCTTGCGCATGCCGCTGAATGACTTGATCGGCAGCCTGCCGACCCTGGTGGCGGGCAACGTCTCGCTGGCCAAGATCGAGACCCTGGCCTTTGCCGATTACCGTACTGAGTTCACGGCGCAGACCGGTCAGGCGGATGTCCGCCAGCCCATGCTCGAATTGCAGGGGCTGGGCTACGACTATCCCCATGCCGCCGACGACTATGGTTTCCGCCTGGGGCCCGTGGACCTGAGTGTGGCGAAGGGTGAGATCCTGTTCATCGTCGGTGGCAACGGCAGTGGCAAGTCGACCCTGGCGAAGTTGCTGACCGGGCTGTATGAGCCCAGCGCCGGGACCTTGCACCTCCAGGGCGTGGAAATCACCCCGCAGTTGCGGGACTGGTACCGCGCGCATTTCTCCACGGTGTTTTCCAGCTTCTATCTGTTCGAGCGTCTGGTCGGTCCGAACGGTGATTTCGACATGGACCTGGCCCAGGCTTGGCTTGAGCGCCTGCGCATGGAGCGCAAGGTTACGATCGATAAGCAAGGTGGCCTCTCCACCACTCGCCTGTCCCAAGGACAGCGCAAGCGGCTGGCGCTGCTGGTGGCGTTGGTGGAGGAGCGGCCGATCCTGTTGCTCGATGAGTGGGCCGCTGACCAGGACCCCGGTTTCCGTGGTTTTTTCTATCAGGAGCTGCTGCCTGAACTGAAGGCCCAGGGGAAAACCATCATCGCGATCAGTCATGACGATCGTTATTTTTCCATCGCTGATCGAGTCCTCAAATGCGACGGCGGCCAGCTGTATCCGTTCGATCATTCAGGGGCGGATGTCGAACAGCATTCAGCACAGGGGCATTGCGTTCCTGTCTGAAACGGTTTTCTGCAGTGTTTCTTGGCGAACAGTGGTTCTGCACTACAACAATCAAAAAAAAACGATGGCCCTGCTGGGTCACACATAGGAGCGAGCGGCATGCAACAACGGGCTAAAGGCCGGCCAACGGCCAAGATGGGGAATCTGCTGTTGGTGCCGATGGTGAGCGGGGGGATGTTGCTCACTGCATCGGCATGGGCGCAAGAAAACGAAGTCAGTCAATCGCCGCCCGAGACAACGAGCACCATGACGCTGCCGGCGCAGTCGATCGTGGGTATGCAGACCGAAGCGCCGACCGTATCGGTGGGGACCAAGGTGCCGTTGCGTCTTCGCGAAGTGCCGCAGACCATCAACGTGATCGGCCAGGAGCGTATCCAGAAGCAGAACCTGTATACCCTGGAAGATGCCTTGGGCAAGGTCGGCGGTGTCACTGTCCAGCGTATCGACGCCAGCCGCTTGAGTTTCTTTTCCCGTGGTTTCGAGATCACCTCGTTGCAGTTGGACGGCACGCCGACCACCATGGATAACCGGATCTTCCTGTCTCCGGACTTGACGATGTATGACCGCGTCGAAGTCCTCAAGGGACCGTCCGGCAGCCTGACGGGCGCCGGTGGCCCTGGCGGCAGTATCAACCTGGTTCGCAAACGCCCATTGAGCGAGGCGGCGGTGTCGGCCGAAATCAGTGCCGGCTCCTGGGACAACTATCGGGGCATGATCGATGTCACCGGTCCGTTGACCGACAGCGGCAACGTGCGTGGACGCCTGGTGCTCAGCGAGCACGATCAAGGTTTCTACTACGACGGTGGCGGTAAGCGCGAATCGAACCAGATCTATGGCGTCGTCGACATTGACCTTACGCCCGATACCGTCTGGACCATCGGTGCCAGCAACCAGAATACCGACATCCGAGGCGCCCAGCGCTCGCTGCCAGCTTATCGCTACACCAATGCGGCAGGCCAGGCAGCCATGTCGCTGCCGGACGTCTCGCGCAAGAATTTCTTCGGCGCCGACTGGAACCGCGACTACTTCTGGAGCACTGCGGTCTTCACTGAAGTCGAGCACGATTTGGGTGACGGCTGGACCACCAAGCTGGCCTTGCGTCACGCCGACAACAACTACGACCTGACCCAGGCCTATGCCCGCAATGGCGGCGGGATCGATCCGGCGGACGACCTGGTGTCGATGAACTCGATCATGTTCGATTATCGGGAGAAGCAGGACGAGGCGGACGTCTACGTCGACGGGCCCTTCAACTTCCTTGGCCGTGAGCACAAAGTGCTGGTGGGCGCCAACTATTCGCGCTCGGAGTTTGCCTCGAACGGCGGCTATTTCTCTGATTTCATTGGCGACGTCGACCTCGACGATCCACAAACGGACTTCCCTTATCCGGCTTTCCCAGACTCGGACAAACTGCCGACCAGCGTGGCCAACACCCGCTCCAAAGCGGTCTATGGCAACGTGCGCCTGAGTCTCTCGGACCCTTTGACGCTGGTACTCGGCGGACGGGTGACCTGGCTTGATATGCATCGCAGCCAGCATCAACCCACGGCAGGTTCACCTTCGGAAAAAGTCAGTGATGGTGTTTCGCAGAAATTCACGCCGTTCTATGGCCTGATCTACCAGCTCAACGACACCTACTCCTTGTACGGCAACTACGCCGGGGTGTTCCAGCCGCAGCCTGTCAGCAACCTGGATATCAACAACGGCATCATCAAGCCCCTTGAAGGTAAGCAGTACGAAGTGGGCATCAAGGGCGAATACCTCGACGGCGCCTTGAACGCGTCGCTGGCGGCGTTCCAGATCGAAGAAGAGAACCGCGCGGTTCCGGATATGAACGACCCGAACTCCCGGGCATCGGTCGCCAGCGGCAAGGCCCGGACACGGGGTTTCGAAGCTGAATTGAGTGGGCAGGTGACTCCGGACTGGTTCCTGAGCGCCAACTTCACCCACACCTACAAGCGCTATGACAGCCCTAACGAGCAGTTGCAGACTTACCTGCCGAAAAACATGTTGCGCGTCTGGACGCTCTACAAGTTGCCTGGCGAGCTGGAAAAATGGAGTCTGCAGGGCGGCGTCAGTGTCGTCAGCGAAACGTTCAACAAGCTGGACGTGCCTTCGATCGGCATGGATGGCACCAAGCTGCGCCAGGGCGGGTACGCCTTGTACGATGCCGGTATCGGTTACCAGATCACACCGAATCTGTCGGCCGACCTGCTCGGTACCAACCTGACCGACAAGAAGTATTTCCAGCGCATCAACACCTTCCAGGACGGGAACATCTTTGGTGATCCTCGTGCTGTGTCCATGACCTTGCGCGCCAAGTTCTGATCGGGACAGTCACGAACGAGCCCGGCATACTTCGGTATGGCGGGCTTTTGTCGTTATCGGGGCAGCTGCGGCGATGTGCAGGGAGGGTAGGGTGACGCGTCGAACGGTAAAACGGGATAAAGAGTCGCTGGATCGACAGCGAACGGTGTGGTTGGTGCTGGCGTTGTTGATTGGCTATCTGCTTGTCTGGGTACTGACGACCCTGGCGGGACTGGGCCTGGTGCAACTGGGCGTGCAGCGAAGTGAAGCGGTGCTTGCCAGCACGATCGCAGGGTTTGTGATCTACCCGTTGTTGGTGCTCTGGTTGTTCTGCGCCCGGCGCGCAAGGCGCCTTGGCGTGCTGCTGGCTGGCGTGTCGATACTGGTGCTGGGGATGGTTCACTCTCTGGCGGGAGGCACCTGATGTTCGACAGTGTTCGTCAGTCCATGCTGTGGTTGCACCGGTTCGTCGGCGTCGGGTTTTCCGGACTGCTGCTGATCGCTTTTTTCATGGGCAGCCTGGCGGTGTACGACCGTGAACTGGACAGCTGGATGTTGCCGCAAACCCGTCTGGCGCCTGTCGATGAGCCGATATCCCTGGACCGGCGCGTGGTGCCACACGTCGCCAGCCTGAGCGAAGGCAAACCGCTGATGCAGTGGTACGTCGAAATGCCCGACGCCCGGCGACCCTTGTTGCGTTTTCAAGCCTGGACCCTCGAGGGAAATGGCTACAGTCGATTTCTTGCACCGACGGGGGATCAGGTCTTGCCCGAAGCCGGCAGTCGCGGCGGCGATTTTTTCTATCGACTGCATTACACCTTGAATATCACCACCTGGAGCGCCGGGGCCCGCTTGCTCGGCCTGGCGGCCATGTTGGGTTTGATCGCGTTGATCGTCGGGGTTTGCATCCACGCCCGGCTGTTCCAGGATCTGTTTGTTTTTCGCGTCGACAAGTCGCCCAGGCGCCTGCTGGATTTGCATAACCTCACGGGGGTTTTCGCCCTGCCGTTTCATTTCGTCATCATGCTGACCGGCTTGCTGATCCTGTTCCCGCTGTACTTGCCCGCCAGCGTGCTGGCGGTCTATCAAGAGCAGGCCGACCAGTTCGGTGCCGAAGCCAACGCGGCGTATCGTCGGGAAGCCTCAGGCAAACCGGGGGTTCTGGCATCGCTCGACCAGATGATGGCGCAAGCCCGGTTGCGCTGGGGTAACGGCGAGCCAACGTTCGTCAGGGTTTGGCATCCGGGGGATGCCAATGCTTACGTTGAGATCAGTCGCTCCGCCGGTGACCGTCTGAGCGAGGATGAGCAGACGCTGTATTTCGACGGTGCCAACGCCAGCCTGCTGTACGAATCCAAGTTGCCTGTCGCCGCCGGGACGTTCAAGTTCCTGGCGGGTCTGCACGTCACGCACTTCCAACAGGCGTGGTTGCGCGCCTTGTATTTTCTTGCCGGTTTGAGTGGTTGCGTGATGCTGGGCAGCGGTCTGTTGTATTGGCTGGAGAAGCGCCGCCTGCAAAACGCGAATGGGCCGTTGAGCGTTGCCCCGATGACGCTGTTTACCAGCGCATTGATCACGGGTATGCCACTGGCCACCTTGGCCATGCTCGTCGCCAATCGCTGGCTGCCGGTCGAGTTGGACGGTAGGGCCGATTGGGAAATCCGGGTGTTTTACGCGGCCTGGCTGCTGGCGACCGCCCATGCCGCGCAGGTTATCTGGCGCTCACCGCAACGGCGCGCGCCATGGGCGACGCAATGTCTGGCGATCAGCGCGTTGGCCGTGCTGGCGGTGATCTCGAATGCCTGGAGCACCGGCGATCATCCCTGGCACGCCATCAGGCAAGGCTTCACGGCAGTCGCCGGGGTGGACCTGGCGCTGCTGGCCGTTGCGCTGCTGGCAGCCAGTGTCGGCTGGCGTTTGCGCAATCGCGCTGGCGCAGTGGTCGCGCTCGGTGAGGTGAAGAATGGCTGATGGGATGTCGAGCCTGTTGGTGCTGATGCTTCAGGGGGTAGGGCTCAGCACGCTGGCGCTGAGTCAGATCGTCCATTGGCGCAAGGTCATGGCGGGCGAACCGTTTCCCGGACCCCGAGCGTTGCGCTGGACCGGGCTACTGGCGTTGACCTTGGGGTTGGTGTTGAGCCAGGCCGCCCTGGGTGTCGCCATGGGCATGGTCTTCTGGTTGCTGGCGCTGGTGCCCTGCGGCATGGTCGTGACGCTGCTATTGTGCTGGCGAGGGTCATGGCTACGCGGGTTGGGGCGCTTGTTCAAGGCTTGAGCCCCTCGCCACGCTGACAGGCCCCGGGGGACACCCCGGGGCCTGTCATTCAGCCGGTCACTGTCTTGGCGTAACGGCTCAGGACATTCGCCAAGTCGTCCAGCGTCGGATTCAGGAAGACCAGGTGCGCGGGGATTTTCGTACCCCACAGTTCCTGGAGCCGGGCGCACAGCAGCACCGCCTTGAGCGAACTGCCGCCGACTTCGAAGAAGTTCGCCTGCTTGTCGAGAACGCTGAGTTCAAGCTCCGCCTGCAAGGCATTGAACACCTGCGTTCGTGCGTCCGCCGCAGGCTCGACTGGTGGCCGTTTCATCGGCTTGAGCTGCTGCACCAGCGTTTCGAAGGACGGCGCCGCCTGGCCCAGGACGGTATCGAGCAAGGCGCGGAAGTCTTCGCTCAACGCGACGATGCTGTCATGTTCGAACAGATCGGTGCTGTAAGTGAAGGTCGCGATCAGCCCCTGCTCGCGCTCGCTGATGTCGAGCATCAGGTCAAACAGGGTACTGCGCTTGCCATTGTCCTCCTTGATCGGCTCGATCCTCAAATCGCCAAACTCGGACGAGGTCAGGATGCGCTCGCGGTGCAGGTCGAACATGACCTGGACCAACGGCACACTGTGCTGCTGCGCGCTGGGCAATGCTTGCAGCAGTTGCTCGAACGGCAGGTCCTGGTTGGCGTGGGCCGTCAACAGGTTGTCCCGGACCTGTTTGAGTACCGTGTCGAATCCCGGGTTGCCGGCCAGGTCTGTGCGCAAGGCCAGGGTATTGACGAAGAAACCGACCAAGCCCTCCAGCTCCTGGCGATGGCGATTGGCAATCGGGATGCCGATACGTATGGCCTGCTGCGCGCTATGGCCGGCCAGCAGCACGTTGAACACGGCCAGCAGCGTCATGAACAGAGTCGCGCCTTGTTCCCGGCTGTAGGCGTGCAGCGCTTGCGTGGTCTCCAGGCCCAGTTCGAAGGTGTGCTCAGCGCCCCGATGGCTGGGCAGGGCCGGCCGCGGCAACATACAAGGCAGTTGCAGCAGCGTTCGGTCGGTGCCCAGGTGTTGCAGCCAGAAATCCAGTTGCGGCTTGAGCGCGTCGTGATTCAGTTCACGGCGTTGCCATTGGGCGAAATCCGCGTACTGCAGGGTTTGCCCAACGAGAGGCGAGGGTTCCCCTTTGCTCAACGCCGTGTAGAGCTGGGTCAACTCACGGGTGAACACACGCATCGACCAGCCATCGAAGACGATGTGGTGCAAGGTCAGCCAAAGCACATGCTCTTGTGGCGAAAGCCGCACCAGGCCAGCGCGGATCAAAGGTCCCCGAGCCAGATCGAACGGATGGGCGGCCTGGGCCCTGAGTTCGGTGTGCAGGTGCTCATGCCGATCACCTTCGTCCAGATGGCTGAGGTCGATCAATGGCAGCGTGAAGCCCTGCGCGGCGCTGATGCGCTGCACCGGTTGATTGTTTTCCAGCGTAAAGGTGGTGCGCAGGGCTTCATGGCGTTGCAGCAACAGCGCAAAACTGCGCTCCAGCGCCAGCCTGTCCAGGTCGCCGTGCAGGCGCACCGATTCAGGCACGTTGTACGTGGTATTTCCCGGGTGCAGGCGATCGAACAGCCAGAGCCGTTCCTGGGCGTAGGACATTGCCGTTGAAGGCTGGCGGTGTTGGGCGGTGATGGGCGGTAACGTCGAGGCATCGGCCTTTGGCAGCGCCTGGTCAATGAATTCGCCCAGCGTCGGGTGCTGGAACAGCGCACGTACCGGCACTTCCAGCCCAAGGCTGCTGCGCAGCCGTGACACCAGTCGGGTCGCGGTCAACGAGTGGCCGCCCAGTTCGAAGAAGTTGTCATCGAGGCCGACACGCTCCACCCCCAGCACCTGGGTCCACAGCGCTGCCAGCAATTGCTCGCGTTCGTTGCGGGGTGCCCGGTAGCTGACCTGGCGATCACGGGCGGGGGCCGGTAACGCCTTGCGATCCAGCTTACCGTTCGGGGTCAAGGGGAATGCCGACAGCATCACATAGGCGTTTGGCAACATGTAGTCAGGCAATTGCGTGCCCAGGTATTCACGCAACGCGGTGGCGCCGGGGCAGGCTTCGCGCGCCACCAGATAGGCGATGAGTTCGGTATCGCCGACGTCGTTCGGGCGGGCGATCACGACGGCCTCCCGTATGCCTGGATGACTCAGCAGGCGGGCTTCGATTTCCCCCAGTTCGATCCGGAAACCGCGAATCTTCACTTGGTCGTCGAGACGTCCGAGGAACTCGATGTCACCCTGGGGGTTGACCCTGCCGATATCGCCGCTGCGGTACCACTGGCTGCCTTGGGGATCGAGCGGATTGTTCAAGAAACGCTCGGCGGTCAGGTCCGGTCGTCCGAGGTAACCCTGGGTGATGCCAGCGCCGCTGAGGTAGATTTCACCCGCCACGCCAGCGGCCACCGGACGCCGCTGTTCGTCGAGGACGAACACCTGCATATTCGCGATGGCCTTGCCGATCGGCAACACACCGTGTTCGTCGCCTCGGGCGCGGTAGTAGCTGCACCAGACGGTGCCCTCGGTCGGTCCGTACTCGTTGTACAACCGGGCTTGCGCGCATTGTTCGCGATGGTGTCGAGAGAGGGCAGCAGGGCAGGCTTCGCCGGCGACGATGGCGCAGCGCAGGCTGCCCAGTTGGTCGGCGGCCTGCTCCAGTACCTGGGCGTAGAGCGACGGCAACATCAGGGTATGACTGATGCGTTGGGCCGCGATCAAGCGGCCCAGCGCCAGCGCATCCTGAACCTGGTCGTCCTGGGGCAGGCACAGTCGACCGCCACGGCCCAGGGTCCAGAAGAGACCGGCGACCGAACTGTCGAACGCCAGGCCTGACACGAGCAGGAATGACGTCAACGGCTCTTCATAGGCCAACTGGCGCGCCGAGGTCGAATGCACGGCATTGCGATGGGTCACCATGACCCCTTTGGGGCGTCCGGTGGAGCCCGAGGTGAAAATCAGATAAGCCAGGGTGTCGGCATCGCTGATGGGCTCGGGACGCAGGTCGAAGGTGCTGTCGCTACCTGGCTGGTCGAGCCATAGCGTTTCGTAGTTGCCCTCGGGCAAGCGCGCTTGCAGACGCGTCAGGCTCAGCAGCAGTGGGGCCGCGGTCTGCTCAAGCATGTCGCTCAGGCGTTCGGCCGGGTACGTTGGGTCCAGCGGCAAGTAGGCGCCGCCCGCTTTGAGAATACCCAGGATGCCGACGAGGGCTTCGCTGCAACGCTCGATGAACAACCCCACCGGCTGCCCGACCGTCAGCCCCGCCTGGCGCAGTCGGTGCGCCACTTGGTTGGCCTGGCGTTCCAGCATCCGGTAACTCAGGTGAGTATCACCGTGGGTCACGGCGATGGCGTCCGGTTGCAGGTCGACCTGTTGTTCGAACAGCTGGTGCAACAACGCCGGCGTCGTCAGGTGCGTGGCGGTCTGGTTCAAGGCCGCCAGCCAGTCCTGGTGAACACGACTGATACCGTTGGCATCGCTCAAGGGGCGCGAGCTGGCATCGCTGGCTTGCACGCACAGGGTCAGGTACTGGTCGAGCAGCAGACGTGCGGCGTCGACGTCCAGTGTCGAGGCGTCGAAGTGCAGGCGAAATTCAAAGCCTTGCGCCCGTTCAATGACCTCCAGCAGTAATGCATGCGCACATTCTTCGCCTTCCAGTGCCTGCACGGCCCAGGCCGACGGCGCCGGTTTGCGCAAGCGAAAGCCGAACGGCGTTGGCGCCGATTGAGCGGGCCACGCTTCTTGCCAGGTATCGGCCTCGGTCAACAAGGAGGAGAGCTCTGCGAGCAGGCCGGCCAGGGACTGGCTGTCATCGAATGTCAGCAGTAGCGGTAAATACTTGGCATAGGGACCCATGGCGGTCGTCGTGGCACTGTTACGGCCAGGATGTTCCCAGCCGAGCACCACCTGGGGCTGGCCCAGATGGCGTCTGAGCAGCACCGCCCAGCACGCGCCGAACAGATGCTGCGCCGGGGTATCGAGGCCGGCGAGGGCGCTGTTGAGCCGGTCTTGGAATTCAGCGTCCAGGCTCTGTTGGACCTGGGCCATGTGCCGCTCATTACCGGCCGATGCGCGCTGGAATGGATGCAGCACCGCCATCAGGTCCGGCGCTTGTTGGCGTTGCCAGAAGGCACGACCGGCGTCGCTGTCGCTGCCGCTGGTGTACTCGAACTGCCATTCGGCGAAGTCAGCGAACTGGACGGTGTCGTCCGGTAGCTCATCGCCCTGGTAAAGCGCTTGCCACTCCGACAGCAGGCGCTCCACAGTGGTAGCGTCGACGTTGGCGGCAGGCAATGCGACCAGCAAGGTGGCGGGGAGCCGGGCGACGGCCAGGGCGGGTGGCGTATCCTGGCTCAGGACCGCGCGCAGTGCCGATTTCAAGTCGTCGACAGAGGCCGGGGCCGTGGTGATGTCTCGCCAGTCAATGTCGATGTGTTCGGCGATCACCTGCACCGGCAGGTCCATGCCGGGAGCGGCTAGCAGGCGAGTGCGCAGGATTTCGTGACGCTCCAGCACCTGCTCCAGGGCCGAACGCAAGCGTGCGCTGTCGATACCGTCAGGCAAGGCCAGGGTCAGGAACAGCGGGGCGCTGCGATCAGCGGCGCGCGACCAATACAGGTTTTGTTGCAGGGCGGGGCGAAAACCCTCTAAGGCGTTACTGGACATAAAATGAGGCCTTGAAAATAGGGGCAAGTCAGGGACGTTGGACGGTCAAGCGGCTCAGGGCTTGAGCGCAACGTCCGTACTGTTCAGTGCTTCTGCCATGGACACCAGAATGCGCCTGGGACCGCTGTATTCGTTGCGCGCGTGCACCGATAGCATGTTGTCGAGCAGCAACACGTCGCCGTGCTGCCAACTGAACTCGATCATGTTTTGCAGGTACACGGCGCGCAGGTGCTCAAGCACCTCGGGCTCGATCGGGCTGCCGTCGCCATAAAAGGTGTTCTGCGGCAGGTCGTCGTCGGCGAAATCGGCCTGCAGGGCATCGCCCACGCTGGCCGGCAAGGTGCTGACGTGGAAGAACGTCGCGTGGTTGAACCAGAGGATCTCGTCGGTGCGCGGGTGCCGGACCAGCGCTGGGCCGACCTGGCGGGTGCGCAGGCGATTGTTCTCTTTCCACTCCGTCTGTATGCCGACACTGGCGCAGTAGGCGTCGACCTGCGCCCGGTCCTCGGTCTGGAACACGGTTTGCCAAGGTAGGCCGAAGCCGTCTCCGTAGTTGCGCACGTACATGATGCCCAGGCGGGCGAAGCGTTCACGGACCTGCGGGTCGATGCCGCGGGTGATGGCGCGGGTATCGCCGATCGGCGTTTCACCCCGCGATTGCGGGGCGACGTCGCACCACAGGAAAATCTTCAGCGGGAACACCGGCGAGTAGGAGTGCTCGTTGTGGGGGAAGATGCGCTGGTCCTGTGGGTAATCGGTGGAGGTGTAAATGTTCAGGCGCGGATCGACCTGCGTCCTCGGCGAGGCCCTGAACTTGTATTCCAGCGCTCCCCCTGACAATGAGCTGATGCATTGGTCGAAAGCCGTGGCGGTGTCGACCTGGAAATTACGAAACAGCAACGCACCGTGTTCCAGCAGTTTGCGTTCGATCAGTTCCCGTTGCCGCTGCGCCCAGGCGATCAGGCTGACACCGGGGCTGGCGGGTTCGCACAGCAGCGTGTAGTTCTGGCCGTCGTTGAGCGGCTTGAAAGTCACCAGGTTTTCTTCATCCAGGCGAATCGGCTTGCGGCGCATGCCGCCCAGGGTAGGTGTCGCGGGACCATTCATGTCTTATCCCTCCATAGAGTCAGTAGTGAATCGAGTACGCCGACGTGTGCTGCCCAACCGCGCCAGGCTCTGCTCGTTGCGTGCGTTCAGGTGCTTCATGCGTTGTTCATGGGTTTGCCGTTTCAGGTCCTGGGCGAGCTCGTCGATGAGTCGCTCGGGGTGAGTGGCAACCTGTTCCAGCAGCGTGCTGAAGGCGTTGGCGAACGCCTCGGCCGTTGTCGCGTCGAACAGATCGGTGCTGTACTTGAGGGTGCAGGCCAGGGTGCCCCGGTCCTCCTCCACGGTGAGGTGCAGATCCAGCTGTGACTGGCCGTGCTCGATGCGCTCGGGCAGTACGTCCAGCCCCGGCATCTGCAGCTCGCTGGCCGGTTGGTTCTGCAACACCAGCTTGACCTGGAACAGCGGGTTATAGGCGAGGCTGCGCGGCGGGTTGAGTGCTTCAACCAATTTGTTGAACGGCAGCTCCTGATGTTTGAAAGCCTCCAGTACCTGCGGGCGCAGACGCTGGATCAACTGGTTGAACGTCGGGTTGCCGGTCAGGTCGCCGCGAAGGGCCAATTGATTGATGAAAAAACCGATAAGCCCTTCGGTTTCCGCGCGATTGCGGTTGGCCACGTCGGTGCCGATCACCGGATGCTGGCGACCGCTTTGGGCATACAGGCACACCTGCAAAGCGCCCAGCAATCCCATGAACAAGGTGGCCCCGTTGCTCAGGCACAACCGTTTAAGGGCACCTGTGGTGTGTTCGCCAATCTGGAACGACCAGCGTGCACCTTGCCCGCTCATGGCCGCCGGGCGCGGTCTGTCGCTGAGCAGGTCCAGCGGCGGCTGGGGTTCGCCAAGCGCCTGCTTCCAATAGCCCAGCTGACGCTCGAGCATCGGCTCGTCCAGGTATCGCTGCTGCCAGGCCGCGTAGTCGGAATACTGGATGGGCAATGGCGCCAGCGTCGGGTGTTCACCGCTCAGGGCGGCGCGATAAAGGTGAGTCAACTCGCTGACCAACAGGCCCATCGACCAGCCATCGGAAACGATGTGGTGCAGCACCAGCAACAACAGGTGTTCATCGTCCCGCAGTTTGATCAGGTGCAAGCGCAGCAATGGCGCCTGGCGTAGATCGATAGGGCGTATCGCCAGATCAATCAACAGCCGCCGGGCCGCGTCTTCGCAGGCCTCGGCGGGCAGGGCGCTGAGGTCGTGCAGGGGCATCGGCAGATCGACCTGCGGCTGCACCTGAACGAAGAGTTCCGCGTCCTGTTCGTGGAAGCTGCTACGCAAGGCTTCATGGCGCTGCACCAACCCCTGGAACGCCTGGTGCAACGCGTCGATGTCCAGGTGGCCGCGCAAGCGCGCTGCGCTGGGAATGTGGTACGCCGCGCTTTCCGGTTGCATCGCCTGTACCAGCCACATCCCTTGCTGGGCGTGGGACAGCAGCCTGCGGCCATGGGACGGCACAGGCGCGGGCTCTATGGGGCGTTCGTTGCTGGCCGCTGCCTTGGACAGCACAGATGCCAGTTGCGCGATGGTCGGCGCTTCGAACAGTGCCCGCAGGGGCAGTTCGATGTTCAGCGCCAGGCGAATGCGGGTGACCAGTTGCGCCGCCAGCAACGAGTGCCCGCCCAGGGCGAAAAAGTTGTCGTGCAGGTCAATGGACTCCACTCCGAGCACGTCTTGCCAGAGCGCCAGCAACTGCTGCTCTTGCGGGGTTTGCGGCCCACGCACTTGAGTCGCCTGCAGCGAATAGTCGGGGGCCGGCAGGGCTGCCCTGTTGAGTTTTCCGCCGGGTGTCAGCGGTATCTGCTCCAGGGTGACGAAGGCCGACGGCACCATGTAGTCAGGCAAATGCTTGGCGATGTGTTCGCGCAGGGCGGTGATCGCCAAAGGTTGCGCCTGGTAAACCACATAGGCCACCAGGCGCCGGTCGCCGGGCCGGTCCTCACGCACGATCACCACGGCCTGGCGAACCTCCGGATGGCTCTGCAAGCGTGATTCGATCTCGCCCAATTCGATCCGGAAGCCTCGCAGCTTGACCTGCTGGTCGATGCGCCCGAGGTATTCGTAGGTGCCGTTGGGCAGGCGCCGGACCCGATCACCGGTGCGGTACAGACGGCTGCCTGGCGGGCCGAACGGGTCGGGGCAGAAGCGTTCGGCGGTCAGGCCTGGAACGTCGTGGTAGCCGCGAGACAACAACGAGCCGCCAATGCACAGCTCCCCGGGCACACCGACAGGCGCGAGGTTGTCGTCGCGGTCGAGCAGGTAATAGGCGCGGCCGCGCAAGGGTTCGCCGATGGGCATTTGCAGCGGCAACTGTTCATCGTCCAGCAGCAGGGTGCAATCCTGGATACTCGATACCACGGTGATTTCCGTGGGACCGTAGATGTTCAACAGCCGGACATGACTCAGTCCAGCCTTGCGCCAGGCGTTGAGCCCTTCGGGCGGCATGGCTTCGCCACCGACACTGACCAGGCGCAAGGCACCGTAGGCGTCGGCCGGGACCAGGGCGAAATCCTGGGCGAGCTGGTACCAATAGGCAGTGGTCAGGCAGGCCGCGACGGTAATGCCATGGCGATACAACCGGGCCAGAAATTCGCGAGTGTCCCAAAGCTCGGGGCCGCGTACGACCAGGCTGGCGCCGCACACCAGCGGAGGAAACAGCTGATCGACGAAGCCATCGAAGTTGAACGTGGAGAACTGCAACACCCGGTCCTCGGCACTGACGCCGTAATAGGCGCGCGCGACTTCGGTGTATCCGGCCAGCGAGCGGTGAGTGACCGCCACGCCTTTGGGTTTGCCCGTGGAGCCGGAGGTGTAGATGACATACGCCAGTTGTTCTCGGTGCACGGTCCGCTCCGCCACGGCGGGTTGGACCCCGGGCATTGGCGCGAGTGCACAGACGTCGAGGATCGGCCGTTGATACGGCTCGACGACCGGTGCTGTGGATGCATCGACCAGTACCAGACGGATGTTGGCATCGTCGATCATGTGCGCCAGGCGTTCCGCTGGAAATTGGGGATCCAGCGGCACGAAGGCAAGCCCCGCTTTCAACACGCCGAACACGGCCGCGACAATGTCCAGGCCCCGGGGCAGACACAGCCCGATGCGCGCTTCCGCCGGCAGGTCGAGCGCCAGCAGATGCTGGGCGATACGGTCGACTCGGCGTTGCAGTTCGGCGTAGCTCCAGGCCCGCTCATCGTGGATCAGCGCCAGGCTGTCCGGGGTCTGCGCCGCTTGCGCCGCCAGTCGCAGGTGCACCAGCTCGGGCAGCGGCGAAAGGGCCAATGAAGCCTGGCACTGCGCCAACAGATGCTGCTCGGCTTCGGCATCACGTATCGGCAGATGAGCGATGAGACTATCGGGAGCCCCTGTCAGGCCCTGCAACAGACAGGCGTAGGCCTGGCCATGGTTGACGATGCTGTCTTGTTCGAACAGATCGGCGTTGTAGGTGAAGCATACCTCGAGCCGGTCGCTGCGCTCCGACACGTTGAGCACCAAGTCCAATGGCGCGGTCATCTGCTCGCGCTCGATCTCTTCGATTTCCAGCCCGGGCAACTGCAGGCGACGTGGCGCGTGATCATCGAGCAGGTTGAACATCACCTGGAACAAGGGCGAGTGGGACAGATGGCGTTCGGGCTCGAGGGCCTGGACCAGTCGCTCGAACGGCAGTTGTTGATGTTCCAGGGCATTGCGCCGCGCGTTGTTGACGTCTTCCAGCACCTCATTGAAGGTGCGCCGGCCGTTGAGCTCGCAGCGCATCACCAACGTGTTGATGAAGCAGCCGATCAGACCTTCGGTTTCCATGCGCGTACGGTTGGCCACGGGCACGCCGACACGCAAGTCGGTCTGGCCGCTGAGGCGATACAACAGCACGTTGAAGGCGCTCAAGAGCACTGTGAACAACGTCGTCCCGCGCGCCTTGGCAAGCGCTCGCAAGCTGTCGGTCAACGCCGGGTCGATGGTGAGGTAATGGCGGGCACCTCGACCGCTTGAGTGCTTCTGGCGAGGGTGATCGACCGGCAGTTCCAGCACCGGTTGCTCCCCCGCCAGGTGTTCCCGCCAATAGGTCAGTTCCGGTGCCAGGGCGCTGTCGCTCATGCACGTCTGTTGCCACACCGCATAGTCGCCATATTGGACCGGCAAGGCGGGCACTTGCGCCTCGACGCCTTGCAGCGCGGCGCTGTAGAACGCAGTCAGTTCCTTGACCAGGATCCCCAGGGACCAACCGTCCGCGACGATGTGTTGGGCGGTCAGGATCAGCACGTGCTCATCGTCGCTGAGC
This sequence comes from Pseudomonas sp. B21-054, assembly GCF_026016345.1. Classification (NCBI taxonomy): domain Bacteria; kingdom Pseudomonadati; phylum Pseudomonadota; class Gammaproteobacteria; order Pseudomonadales; family Pseudomonadaceae; genus Pseudomonas; species Pseudomonas sp. B21-054. The sequence continues at coordinate 4,129,837 of NZ_CP087204.1, read as the reverse complement.
TTGACCAGCAGGCAACGCAGGGGCGCCTGTTGCAAGTCGAAAGGACGATTGGTTTCGCTGTCGATCAGCTGTTGCAGGCGTGACGGGCGCACGCTGGCCTGCTCAGCGCAAAGATCGATCCGCGCCAGCGTCAAGGGCAGTTGCTCGTGGATGAGCTGATGTGCCTTGCCCTCGGCTTCGTGGAAGGTGCTGCGCAGAATTGAATGCCGCATCACCAGTTGATCGAAGCTGTGTTGCAAGGCATCGAGGTTGAGCAAGCCACGCAAGCGTAGTGCGGCGGGCATGTTGTAGGCGCTGCTGTCGGGATCGAGGCGGTGGAGAAACCACAGGCGCTGCTGGGCCCAGGACAGCGGACGGGGTCCGTCGTCCGGCGACGGTACGATCGGCAAGCGGCTGAGCGCGATGCCTTGCGCTGCCAATGCCGCGGCGAAGGCTTCGCGTTTTTGCGGCGTGAGCCTGGCGATACGCTCGGCCAGTTGGTTCGGATTGATTTCCATAGCGTGATTGCGTCCTGGGGGCGTCAGACAGAAGGGCTGGAGGCTTTGGCGCGGGCCTGCAAGGACGCGCGCTCCTCGGGCGACATCGCGGCCAGCGTGCGGCGCAGCTCGGCAATTTTCACCAGTCGTCCCGGCTGGTTTTCCTGGTCGCGCAACGCTTGGGCCAGCGTCGCGACGCTCGGGTTGTCGAACACCAGCCCCGGCGGTACTTCCAGCTGCAACAGGCTGCGCAGGCGCGTGCAGAGTTTGATGACCATCAGCGAATGGCCGCCCAGATCGAACAGGCTGTCGGTGATGCTCAGGTTGTCGCGTTCCAGCAGTTCCCGGTAAAGGTCTGCCAGCAGGGCTTCGAGCGCATCCCGTGGCGCCAGCTCCACCCGCTGCTCCGCCAGGCTGTCGGGGCTGGGCAGCGCGGCGTAGTCGATCTTGCCGTTGGCCAGGCGCGGCAGTGCCGGCACGCGCAGCAGTTGCGAAGGGATCAGGTAGTCGGGTAGCGAGGTACGCAACTCGGCGAGCAAGTCAGCGCTTTCGCGGTGGCTGACGGCGTAGGCGAGCAGCTGGCCAGCGGTGAAATGCACCACCGCCTGGTTGACGCCGGCCAGCTTCAAGAGCGCCGCCTCCAACTCTCCGGGCTCGACGCGAAAGCCGCGAATCTTGATCTGCTGGTCGCTGCGGCCGGCCAGGTGCAAGCGCCCGTGGGCTGACAACCGTGCCAGATCCCCGGTGCGATACAGGCGTTGGCCTGGCTTGAAGGGGTCGTCGATAAACGCGTCCGACGCTCGGTTCAGATAACCCCGGCTGACTTGCGAGCCCCCCAGGTACACCTCGCCCAAGGCGCCCAGCGGTGCCGGTTGCAGACCGGACGGGGTTTGCTCCAGGACATAGGCGCAGGTGTTGGCCAATGCCTGTTCCAGGGCCAGCGGCGCGGCGCTGTCGAACGCCTGGCCGTGGCTGAACAGCACGCCCACGGTGGTTTCGGTCGGGCCGTAGTGATTGTGTACCCGGCTATGGGGGGCTACTTGCTGGATGCGTTGGCGCAATGCCCCCGGGCAGGGTTCGCCGCCCAGTATCACCACATCCGGCAAGGCACTGGCTTGGTCTTCGAGCAATGCCGCCAGGTGCGACGGGACGATCTTCAGGCAGTCGATCCGTTGATCGCGAACAAACCGTGCGAATGCGCTGGCATCGCGGCTGGCTTCGTCACTGGCCAGCACCATGCACGCGCCATTCCACAGCGCGCCGTACAGCGTGGTATTGCCCAGGTCTGCGGCCACCGAGGAAATCAGCGCGAAGCGTTTGCAGTGGGCCAGGTCCAGCGCTTCGCTGACCGCGGCGACGTAGTTGAGCAGATGACTGTGTTCAATGATGACGCCCTTGGGTTCACCGCTGGTGCCAGAGGTATAGAGCAGGTAGGCCGCGTCGTTGAGCGCGATACTGTCGATAGAAGGCAGTGCGCCCACCGCCGAGTTTTGCAGCTCGGCAATGCTCACGCCCTGGGCTGAACCGATGAGCAGCTGTGGCTGCGCATCGGCGAGGATTTTTTCCTGGCGAGCGGTCGGCCAGGACGGGTCCAGAGGGATGTAGGCGGCGCCGGCGCGCAGCACCGCGAACAGACCCAGCAACAGGTCCGCCGAGCGGGGCAGCAGCAAAGCCACTTTCGATTCACGACCAATGCCTCGGGCGCACAAGGCCCCGGCCAACTGTTCGACCTGCTCGGACAGCTGGCGATAGCTCAAGGTATGGTCGCCGACCTGCAAGGCCGGCGCATCCGGCGTGGTGTGTGCCCAGTGATCCAAGCGCTGAGACAATGCCTGTGAACCGAAGTCCCGGCGGGGGCCGCACAATTGGAATTGGCGGGCCTGATGCTCGGCGTTGCTCAACGGCAGCTCGATCATGGCGCGACTGTCGAGCCCCATGGGCAGGCTTTGCAGCAGGCAGGCATATTGGTCCAACAAGCATTGCAGCGCTTCGTCGTCATAGTGCCCACCGGGTGCCTGGAGGCTGACTGTCAGCCCGTGACCCTGCTCATCCAGCACGACTTGCAGCGCCAGCTCGAAGCATGGGTCGACACCCGGCAGCGTCTCAACGTGCCAGCGCAGGCCAGCGATGTCGACGTCCTGGCACTGGCTGGCCAGGTTGAAACCGACTTTGCGATGAAGGGTGTGGGTCGCGTCGGCGACGTTCCAGTATTCCTGTTGTTGAGCATGTTCGTTGAGTTGACTGGCCAGGCTCTGCAGCCACTGCTCGAACGTGCCGTTCAGGTCCGGGGCGAGCACCAGCGGCAGGATTTTTTCATACACGCCGATTCCGTTGGCCAGGGCCTCGTACTCGACACGGCAATCCTGTTGCCAGCCAGCCGTGTAGACGCGATGCCCGCCCACACGGGCCAACAGCAACCACCACGCGGCTTGCAGCACGGTCCCCAGCGGTTGCTGGTAACGCTCGGCCAGTTGCTGTAGCACCTGATGCAACTCGACGGGCAGGCGTTGGGAGAGCGACGACAGGCCACGCTGCCCCGGTTCGTGATGCGATCCCAGCTGCATTGGCGGCGTGTCCGCAAGCGCCAGCGCGGCCCAGTAGGCGCGACCGTCGAGGGCTTCGTCATCGGCATCGAGGTCGTTGCGCCATTCCACGTACTGCGAATATTGGAATGCTTCCTCCAGGACGGTTGCGGGGCGAGCATAGAGTTCGGTCAATTCACTGAACAGGTTTTGCAGGCTGAGCCGGTCACCGGCACACGCCGCGACCAGCAGATCGAGGCGCCACTGGGTCGGTGCCAGTTGACGCAAGATGCCTCGAACCAGGCAACCGCTTTCGATGGCAAACGGCGCTTGCAACAGCGCGGCACTTTGTTGCTCGGCGTCGGTCACGCCGGCCTCCAGCACATGCCATTGCAGCGTTGGCGCCACGACATGCTGGCGCAGGCTTCGATACAAATTCGAGGGGCGTAGCGCCGTGTGCAGGCTGGTATGACGTTCGATCACCTGCAGCAATGCTTCATGCAGTTGCCCGGGGTGCAGGGCGCCCTCAAGGGTCACGCCCAAATGCACGGACGGGCGGCCGCTTTGCAGGGCGACGGACTGCTCCGCACTGAGGGGCAGGTCGTGATGCGTTTCCAGGTTATGGCTCATGGTGGGGTTCAATCCTGCAGTTCCATTGCGTTGTTGTGACCGGCCAGGCGGGCCGGCTCATGCAGATCGCCCATGGCGACGACAATTTTTCGCGGGCCCTCGAAAGGATCACGGGCGTGGGCGGCCAGCAAGTTATCGAGCATGATCACATCGCCCTGTTGCCAGTCGAAACGCACCGCGCAGGCTTCGTAGAGGCGACCTATCAGCGCCATCGTTTCAGGGTCGATGGGGCTGCCATCACCGAAATACACTTGGCGCGGCATACGTTCCGGACCGACCATCCGCAGCAAGTCTTCGCGTACCTGAGGGTCCAGGCAAAAGGTGTGGTGCAATTGAATCTGGTTGAAGAAGCTGCGCTCGCCGCTCAAGGGATGACGGATCACCGCCGGGCAACGGGTACGGGTTTGCAGCTCATCATTGGCCAACCAGCTGAACTCGGTGCCGCTGGCCCGGCACAGGGCCTCGACCTCGTCGCGGTTCTCGGTCTTGAAAAACTCTCGCCAGTTGACATCGAGGCGCTCGGTGAACGTGCGCACATAAAGCAGGCCTTTGCTTTCGAACCTTTCGGCCAGGGCGGTCGGCAAGCGCCGGTACAGTTCGCGGCAGTCGACGATGGGCGTCGCGCCCCCTACAGGCGAAGGCAGCTCACAAAAAAACCATTGTTTGCGCGGGGAGCGGGGCAAATGCGAGCTTTCGTTATGGAACAGGATCATCTCCCGCTCCGGGTAGGGCGTGGAACGGTAGATATTGCGTCCGCCTTCCTTCTTCGGCAGGTCGCCATAGCCACCGAACAGGCCTGGGTGGATGGCCTCGGCGAACGCTTCGAAGGCCTTGGCGTCGTCCAGGGCAAAGCCGCGAAACAGGAGTCCGGCGTGCTTGCACAGCAGGGTGTCGATGAGGTCCCGCGAGCCTTGTGCCCATCCCACCGGATCCAGGTCGGGTACGCAGGGTTCGATCATCAAGGGAAATTCCCGTCCCGGCTGCAGTGGCGCGGTGCGGATCAGCGGCTTGGGCGCCGCCGTGGCGCGGGTCGGCATTTTTTTCAGTTTGTCGAGCTTGCTCGACGGCATGGGTGAATTAGCCAAGGCGGACGACTCCACAGAGGGCAATGTAAAGGTGAAATGAGCAAGCGCGGCGTGGGGTTGCTCGACGACCTGTTGCAGCAGGCTCAGCCAGGCGCTGATCAAGGCCTCGATACGTTCGCCCTTGAACAGTGCGCGGGCGTAGACCCAATCACCGCGCATGACATCGCCCTGGCGCTCGAGGAACAACGCCATGTCGAACTTGCTGGTGCGTTCCGCCGGCGGCTGCACGCGCACCTCCAGACCGGGAATGGCAAAGTCGGCCGGGGGCGTGTTCTGCAGGACGAACAAGGCTTGCACCAACGGGTTGCGGCTGCGTTCGCGAGGCACTTGCAAGGCTTCGACAATACGGTCGAACGGCAGCGCCTGATGTTCGAAGGCTTGCAGGCAGGTATCCCGGGTATGGGCCAGGAAATCCCTGAAGCGCTGGTCAGCGGTTCGGCGCGAGCGCAGCGGCAGGACATTGACGAAGAAGCCGATCAGACCTTCCAGGTTGGCGTTGTCGCGACCGGCGACGTCGGTGCCCAGCAGCAACTCATCGTTGCCCGTCACCTGATGCAGCAGCATTTCGAAGGTGCTGAGCAGCACCATGTACAGGGTGACCCCTTCGGCCAGGGCCAGTGCCTCGAGACGTGCCAGCAGCGGCGCGGGTATTTCCAGGGCCTTGGCGGCGCCCCGCGCATCGGCTTGGGCCGGGCGCGGCCAATCGGTCGGCAGCGCGAGGACCTGCGGCGCTCCGCGCAATTGCTCCTGCCAGAAGCCCACTGCTTTATCGAGGCCTGGACCTTGCAGGCACTCACGCTGCCAGTGCGCATAGTCGGCGTATTGCACCGGCAACGGCGTCAGTTGCGCACGCATGCCGGTATGGAGCGCGGTATAGACATGGCTCAGCTCATTGATCAGTACGCCGACCGACCAGCCGTCGGCGACCATATGATGCAGGCTCAGGAACAACAGATGCTGACGCTCGTCGAGCTTGAGTACTCGCGCCCGGATCAAGGGTGCCTGTGCCAGATCGAAGGGAAGGCGCAGGTTGTCCAGGCTCTCCTGGTCGGCCACGGCCTGGCGTTGCTCGGCGTCGAGGTGGGAGACATCGCGCAGCGGCAACTCCATGTCGAGGTGCGCTGCGATCAACGAAACCGGTTCGCCGTTGATGTCCGAATAGGCGGTGCGCAGGACCTCGTGACGGTTCAGCAGCACATTGAACGTGGCGCGCAGGACGCTGATGTCCAGCGAACCTTGCAGGCTGAGGGTGGCGGCCATGTTGTAGGCCGCGGAGGGTCCGTGCAGGCGATCGATCATCCACAGGCGGTGCTGGCTCAGGGACAGGGGCATGTGCGCCTGGCGCTCGATGGGTCGCAGCTCGGGCGCGCTGGCGGTCTTGGCCGGTTGAGTCGAGAGAACGTCCAGGCACTGCGCCTGTTGCCACAGCAGCGGCGCATCGAAAACACTGCGCAGCGCCAGTTCCAGGCCGCAACGTTGGCGAATGCGGGCGATCAGGCGGGTCGCCAGGAGTGAATGCCCACCGGCTTCAAAGAAGTGACTGTTGCGCCCCAGCGCCTGGGGCGGCAGCAGCGTCGCCCATAGCTCGGCCAGCAAGTGTTCGTTGGCGCTGCGCGGGGGATCGACCTCGGCGTTGTGCAGCGTGGGAGCCGGCAAGGCCTTGCGATCGATTTTGCCATTGGCGTTCTGTGGCCAGCTGTCCATCCGCACCCACAGGGAGGGCACCATGTAAGCGGGTAAACCCTCCACGACGAACTGCGCCAACGCGGCATCGGTGAGTGCGTGTCCGTGACGACCCTGCCAGTAGCCCACCAGCATCTCGCTGCTGCCCAGCCGTTGCAGGCTGACCATGGCGCGAAGGATGTCCGGATGACGCTCCAGATGCGCTTCGATTTCCCCAGGTTCGATGCGGAAGCCGCGCAGTTTGAGCTGGAAATCCTTGCGTCCGAAATACTGCAACACGCCGTCATCGCCCCAGCGCGCCAGATCGCCGCTCAGGTAAAGACGACTGCCGGCCTCGCCGAACGGGTTGGGAATGAAGCTGGCGGCGGTGCGCGACGGGTCCGCCAGATAGCCGCGACTGACGCCGATGCCGCCGATGGCCAACTCTCCGACGACGCCGTTGGGCAGTGGTTGCAGGTCGTGGCCCAGGACGTACAGTTCGGCATTGGCGGTGGGCCGGCCGATCGCGACGCTGGTCCCTTGATCGGGTGCGGTGCGCAAGGGCTGGAAGGCCACGTCATCCGAACACTCTGCCGGACCATAGGCGTTCATCAGGGGAATGTGCGGGTAATGGCTGAACCATTGCTGCGTGGTTGCCACCGGCAGGGCTTCGCCGGTGGGCAGTACCCAGCGCAAATCCGGCAATGGCACCGGTTGGTCGGCCTGGCTTTCCAGCATCGCCTGCAACAACGCCGGGACTGGTTCGAACAGGCTGACCTGGCGCGTACGAAGGACTTGGAGCAATGCCTGGGGATCACGTACGACGCTGTCGCCGATGATCTCCACGCAAGCACCGAACAGCGGGGCGGTGAGTGCTTGCCAGACAGAAATGTCAAAGCAGGCCGGTGCGGTCTGGGCAATCACATCGTTCGGGTTCAGACCCAGGGGTTCCAGCTTGGCCAGCATGTTGTTGAGCATGCCGGCGCGCGTGACCATCACGCCTTTGGGCTGACCGGTGGAGCCCGAGGTGAACAGCACGTAGGCCAATTGGTCCTGACGTGCCGCTTGATGCGGCAGGCGCCCGAGGCTGCTCATTTCCACCAGGTCGCTCGGCGAGGCGTGCTTGCCTTGGTAGACCGAGATCAGGCGCTCTGCGTAATCGGCGGTGCAGATCACCAACGGCTGCTGCAGCCGCGCCAGTACCTGCTGCCAGCGTGCCGGCGGCTGGGACGGTTCCAGCGCTAGCCAGGCACAGCCTGCGCGCAGGGTCGCGACCATCAGGCACAACCAATCGAGGCCCCGGTCGGCGAGCAAGGCGATCGGCTGGTCAGGTTGCGCGCCCAATGCCTGAAGGCCGCGAGCCAGGACTTCCGAGCGTTGCCAGAGTTGGGCATAAGTCAGGCACTGATCAGCACAACGTGCAACCAAGCGCTCGGGGTGGAGGGCGACTTGCATGGCCACCCGTTGCTCCCAGGTGTCGTCAAGGCTGTAGTCGGCCCGATGGGTGCCCCAGTCAAGCAGGCGGGCACGCTCGTCCGTGGTCAGGATCGACAACTGTTCGAGACGGGTGTCCGGTGCGGTGTCCATGGCGAGCAGGAGCCGCCGCAGATCATTGATCAGCGCCTGCAGCGATTCGACCGGCAGGCGTCGGGCGTCGGCGCTGAAAAGCACCTCCAGGCGGCGTCCGGGCAAGGCTTCGACCGTGAGGCCGTAGCTGGTCTGTTCGAGGTTATCCATGACCTTGAGCGTCAAATCGCCCGATTGCAGTTGCCGTTCGCCCAGGGCCGGCAGGTTCTGGAACACCAGCAATGTATCGAACAGCCCAGCGCCCCGTGGGTGCTGCTGGAGGATTTCGGCCAGTGGCGTTTGCTCATGCTCGCGCATGGCGACGCTGATCGCCTGGACCTGATGCAGGTAGTCGCCCAGGGTCAATCCGGAGTCGACCTGCAAACGCAGTGGCAGCGTGTTGATGAACACGCCGAGCATCTGCCCTGCGTCCGGCAGGTCGCCCGGGCGTCCGCTGCTGGTGACACCGAACATGACATCCGGCTGGTTGTTATGGCGCGCCAGCAGCAGGCCCCAGGCCGCTTGTATCAGCGTATTGAGGGTGACCCGGTTGTTTTTCCCCAGTGCGTTCAGCCGGGTGGTCTGGGCTTCGTCCAGTTGCAGGCCGGCAGTGTAGTAGTGCGCGGCCGCCGCGCTTTCGGCGACGGCCAGGGCGGGCAGGGAGCCGGCGCCTTCGAAGCCTGCCAGGCGCTGCTGCCAGTAAGCCTGGCTCTGTGTGTCCGGTTGCGCGGCAAGCCAGTCGATGTAGTCGCGATAAGGCGGGCGACGGATGACCGCCAGGCCGTTGTAGCGGGCCAGTATTTCCTCCATCAACATCACCGAACTCCAGCCATCGGCGATCAGGTGATGGCGGCTCCACACCAGCCAGGTGCGGTGTTCGTCCAGCCGGATGAGGGCGATGCGTTGCAAGGGAGGACGCTGCGGATCGAAGCCCTGGGCACGGTCGGCCTGGCAATAATCGGCCATGGCCTGCTGGCGCTGGGGTTCGTCGAGGGTGCTCCAGTCCAGTTGTCGTACCGGCAAGTGCAGGTCGCGATAAACCCCTTGCATCGGTTCCTCCAGGCCTTGCCAGAGGATCCCGGTCCGCATCAGCGGATGCGCGGCGAAAGTATCGCGCCATGCCGCCAGGTAGCGCTCGGGGTCCAGCGGGCCTTGGAGCTCGGCTTGCAGTTGATTGACATAAACGCCGTTGCCATCTTCCAGCAGGCTATGGAACAGCAGCCCTTTTTGCAGCGGCGACAGTGGATAGGCATCTTCCAGCTCGGTCCCGGCCAGGACGTCGAGGGCTTTGCGCTCGACTGGGCTGAGGGCGAATACCGCCGGTGGGTTTTTCCCCGGCACTTGCGGGGCCGCAGCGGCCAATGGCGGTTCGCGGCGACTGAGCAGGCTGGCCAGCGCTTCGATGCGCGGGTGGGCGAAAAGCTCTTTCGGGCTGAATCGCAGGCCTTGCTTACGCGCCTTTGCAATCAACTGCAGGGCGATGATCGAGTCCCCGCCGACGGCGAAGAAATCATCGTCCCGGGCCAGGTCAGGGCGTTGCAGCACCTCGGTCCAGAGGGCGAGCAATTGCGCTTCCAGGTCCCTGAGTGGCGACTCCAGCGTGGCGGCCAGTCGTGCAATGGTGGGGTGCGCGAAGAAATGTTTCGGAGTGAACTTGAGTTGCGCCTTGCGCGCGCCGGCAATTAATTGCAGCGCCAGGATCGAGTCGCCACCCAAGGCAAAGAAGTCGTCATGGATCGACAGCGAGGGTTTGCCCAGTACCTTGCACCACAGCGTCATCAACAGCGCTTCAACTGGATCGCGAGGCGCAACCTCAAGCGTTTCTTGTCGCGCGCTCTGTTGTGGCGAGGGCAAGTTGTGTCGGTCGACTTTGCCGTTTGCAAGGCGCGGCAGTTCGCTCAGTTCGACGTACAGGCTCGGTAGCATCGGCTCGGGCAGTTGCTCGGCCAGTTGCCGACGCAGCTGTTCGCGATCCAGCCCGGTGTCCGGCACCAGATAGGCAATCAGTTTTACCGCCTCCTGGTCGCCGAGTGTCCTCGCCACCACGACGGCCTCGCGCACGCCGTCACAGGCCTTGAGGCAGGCTTCGATTTCCCCTGGCTCGACGCGAAACCCACGAATCTTGACTTGATCATCGATGCGGCCAAGGAATTCCACGGCACCGGAAGGCAGCAGCCGCGCGCGGTCACCGGTGCGATACAGGCGTTCGCCCGCGCCGCTGAACGGGTTGGGGATGAAACGCTGTGCTGTGAGACCTGGCTGCCCCAGATAGCCATCGGCAACACCCGGGCCACCGATGTAGAGCTCGCCGGCGTTGCCCAGTGGCATCGGATGCAGATAGCGATCGAGCACGTGTATATCGACATTGGCCAGTGGCGCGCCAATCGGTGCGAAACCGGAAAGGCTCTCCTCGGCGTCGTTCACAGGTTGGGTCAGGCAACCGACGGTGGTTTCGGTGGGGCCGTAATGGTTGATGATCCGGCAGCTTGGCCGCAACGCTTGCAGGCGCTTGACCAGTGTCAGGTCCAGGCCTTCACCGCCCAGCACCAGGCATTGGCGCGGGAGCAGGCGTTCTGGGGCGGCAACCGCGAGCAGGGCGTTGAGGTGCGAAGGCACGATTTTCAGGCAATCGACTGGCGCGGCGGCCAGGCTCTGCGCCAGTTCTTCAGGGTCAGCGGCCAGTTGCTCATCGATCAGGCGCAGGGTCCGGCCGGTCAGCAGCGCGCCAAACCAGGCGGTGTAGCCCAGGTCCGCAGCCACACTGGCCAAGGCCGTCAGGCTGGCGCCTTCGCTCAGCGCAAGACTGCGCATCACCCCATCGACGTAGTGAATCAGGTTGCCCTGGGTGACGCCCACGGCTTTGGGCGTGCCTGTGGAGCCGGAGGTATAGATCAGGTAGGCCAGTTGCCGAGGGTGGGCGGACCGCGGACTGATCGGCGCGCTGCCCGTGCCTTGGGTCAGGCAACGCAGGCTTTGCTCGGGGCCGATCACTACGCTGGCGGCGCTGTTATCCAGCAACTGCTGGCGGCGTGACTCAGGCAGCGCCGGGTCCAGGCATAGATAAGCCGCGCCCAGTTTCCAACTGGCCAGCATGGCCGTCATCAACGCGCGGCCCCGCGGCAGGGCCAGCGCGACAATCTGGCCAGGGCCTGTTCCGGCGCTACGCAACTGTTGAGCCAGCGCTTCGGCTGCCTGGTCCAGTTGGACGTAGGTCTGCGAGCCGTTGGCGTCGCTCAGGGCGATTCGATCAGGGTGTGTGCGTACGTGATGTTCGAAGGCTTCGACAGCGGTTGCAAAGGCAGGCTGGCTGTTCGGGCCCTGGCAGCTGGACGCCGCGGACGGTGGGCAGGCCGGCAGGTCGCTGACCCGTGCGTCGGGGAACTGCCGGGCCTGGCCGGCAAACCAGACGAAATCTTCGGCCAGGCGGGCGATACGTCGCGCATCGAACAGGTCAGTGCGAAAACGCCATTGCGCGAGCAACTGGACGCCATCGTCCTGCCAGCGCAGATTGAGGTCGTTGGCCGCGCCGCGTTGGGTGAACAGGTGTTCTTGCACGCTGTATTCAGCGAACTGGTCATCGCGGCGGCTGGGCATGTAGGTCAGCATGCAGCGAAACAATGGGCCGTTGCCGAGATGTTCCTGCATGCGCACCGATGGATAACGGCGATGGCGCAAGCCTTCACGCATTTGTTGCGCGACGTCGCGCAAGCAATCGGCCAGGGTCGGGTTGTGCTCGAAGCGCGCGCGTAGCGGCAGGCTGTTGAGGGTAAACCCCATCAGGTTCTTGTATTTGGCTTTGTGTCGATCCATGGTCGGCGTGCCGATCAGGAAGTCGTCCTGATCGCTGCAGCGATGCAGGAACACCTGGAAAAGCCCGGCCAGCAGCACAAACAGGCTGACGTTATGGGCGTCGGCCATCGCTCGCAAATGGCTGCTCTGGCGCTCATCGAGCAGGCATTCGAATTCGTCGCCTTCGTAGTTGGACGTGCGTGAGCGAGGGCGGTCCGGTGTCAGTTCCAGGGCCGAGGGCGCCCCGCTGAGTTGCCCTTGCCAGTAACTGGCCAGGGCGGCGAGTTTGCTCTCTTCGAGCATCCCGCGGTGGTCGTTCAACCACTCGAAATACAGCCCTGGTTCTGGCAGGGTCAGCGGTTCGCCCGTGGTTTGGGCATGGTAGGCGGCGAAGGTCAGCTTGAGCATCCATTCAACGCTGAGGAAGTCGCCGCTGATGTGATGCGCCGCCATGCATAAATAAAGTCGCCCCTGATTGCGCAGCAAGCGCAGGCGACAGACGTCTGCCGAGGCGAGATCGAATGGCTGGTCGGCATGCTGTTCGATCCACGCCTTGACCCCCGCCGCGTCGAGGTCGTCGAGGCACTCCCAGGTTGCATTGACCCTGATCTGCTCGGGGCGCGACATCCACAGTTGCCCCTCGACTTCCCGATAGCCGCAATGCAGCGTTTCGCAGTGTTCGACGATGCGTGCAAAGGCGGCGCACAGCGCTGCGGGGTCCAGGTCTGCTCGCAGCTCGCGCGCGGCAACCATGTTGTAGGCATGACTGCTCGGGTTGAGCTGGTGGAACTGCCATAGGGCCTGTTGGCCGGGGCTGGCCAGCTGCAAGAGGGTGGACGTCATGTCAGTTTTGCTCCTGGGCAGGTTCGGCCATGGCGACGATCACTTGTCGAGGCCCTTTGAAGCTGGCGCGCCCATGGGCAACCAGCATGTTGTCGAGCATCAGTACGTCGCCTTTTTCCCAGGGGAAATAGACGCTGTTCTCAGCCAGCACCCCGCGAATTTCCTCCAGGGCGCTTTCTTCCAGCTCGCTGCCGTCGCCGTAATAGACATTACGGGGCAGATCGAGCGGATCATCGTCGACCACCGCCATGAGGCTTTCACGGATCGCCGGGGCAAGATTGGACACGTGGAACAGGTGTGCCTGGTTGAACCAGACCCACGCCTGGGTCTTAGGATGACGGGCAACGGCCTGGCAGATCTGGCGGGTGCGCAATTCGCCGTCGTCCTTCCATTCGAACGCAATGCGATTGGCCCGGCAGTAGGCTTCAGCCACTGCGCGGTCCTCGGTGTTGAAGGCCTGCTCCCAGGACAAATCCAGGCCGTTGCCATAATTGCGCACGTACATCAGCCGTTTCTCGGTGAAGCGCTGACGCAAGGCGGGATCGAGCTGCTGGAAGATGCGACGGCTGTCGGCGATAGGCGTTTCGCCCCCTTCGACACTCGGCTGGACGCAATGGAACCAGATTTTCATGGGCCATTGCAGGGTGTAGGACTGCTCGTTGTGCAGGGGAATGGTTTGATGGGCGGGGTATTCGGTCGATGTGTAGACGCCTGGCTCGATCGCTTTGCGCGGGGTCGAGCCGAACTCATACGTCAGCAACTCATGGCCGAAACCGCGGGCAAGCGCCTGGAAGGCATGTTCCCCGAGCACATCGAACCCGCGCAGAAGCAGGGCACCGGCCTCGTGCAATTGATCCTCGACCAGCCCGTGAAGCTCGCTTAGGCAACGTGTGCGATCAAGCGGCTCAACCAGCAATGGCAACGTTTTGTGCACCAGAAGTGGGCGCACGGATAACCCTGATGACTGCTCGACGTCCCGTCCCATCTCTCGCTCCCTCATTTTTTGGTCATGTGTCGAAACGCCACTTTGTAGTGCGTTTATTGGAGGTGAGAAATACTATCCGATACCCGAGGCAGGTGTTAATAATATTTATTAACATTCGCATTATTAGTTTTTGGCTGCCAGAATCATCCGCTCTCGCAGGCCTCAGGCTATTGGCTAACGCTCGTACAAGGAGATGAAAAATGAGTTGGGATAACCCTGAAAGCGGTTTTGTCGTGGTGGTCAATCACGAGGAGCAGTATTCGATCTGGCCGGATTACAAGGCATTGCCCGAGGGCTGGCGTGCGGCCGGCCACCAGGGAAACAAGGCCCAGTGCCTGGCCTGGATCGAGGAGCAGTGGACGGACATGCGTCCACTCAGTTTGCGTACGGCCCTGCAAGCCTCCCCACAGCGCTGACCCTCGCCTATAAGGACATTCGCATGGAAAGTCTTCATCGCTGGACCGAGTCCGGCTCGATTTTTACCCTCGAGCATTTCCGCCGGCAGCCACGGCGTGAATTCACGCCGGACGATTTGCTTGAACGTCAGGCCGCACGCGAATCCAATGCGCGCTCTTATCCACGACGTATTCCTTTGGCCCTCAAGGAGGCCCACGGGCTCTACGTGCAGGACACGCGCGGCCAGGTGTTCATGGACTGTCTGGCCGGAGCCGGGACGCTGGCGCTCGGTCACAACCATCCGGTGACCATCGACGCGATGCGAGCGACACTCGATTCCGGTTTGCCCTTGCACACACTCGACCTGACCACACCGGTCAAGGATGCGTTTGTCGAGGCGCTGTTCGCGGCATTGCCGCCGGCATTCGCAGCACAAGCACGCATCCAATTCTGTGGGCCGACCGGGGCGGACGGGATTGAAGCGGCCCTCAAGCTCGCGAAGATCGCGACGGGTCGTAAAGGCATCTTCAGTTTTTCCGGTGGTTATCACGGCATGACCCAGGGCGCATTGAGCTTGATGGGCAACCTGGGGCCCAAGCAATTGCCCGGCTCGCTGATGGCGGACGTGCAGGTGTTGCCGTATCCCTATGATTACCGCTGCCCATTCGGTATCGGCGGCGAGGCGGGGATCGATGCGGGGCTGAACTACATCGAGCAATTATTGACGGACCCTGAGTCTGGAGTCCTTCCACCCGCCGCAGTGGTGGTGGAGGTGGTGCAAGGGGAAGGCGGTGTGATTCCGGCGCCGGCGCGCTGGCTTCAAGGTTTGCGCAAGCTGACCCAGCAACACGGTGTCGCGTTGATCGTCGACGAGGTCCAGACCGGCTTGGGCCGTACCGGACGGATGTTCGCGTTTGAACACGCGGGAATCGAGCCCGACATCCTGGTCCTTTCCAAAGCCATCGGTGGTGGTCTTCCTCTGGCGGTCATGGTCTACCGTGAAGCCTTGGACCTCTGGAAGCCTGGGGCCCATGCCGGTACTTTCCGCGGCAACCAGATGGCCATGGCCGCGGGCACCGCGACGTTACGCTACCTCCAGGAACAAGGCCTGGCGACCCACGCCGAGGCCATGGGCGAACGCTTGATGACTCAACTTCGGCAGCTGCAACGTGACTACCCGTGCATCGGGCAGGTTCGCGGACGTGGCCTGATGGTGGGCGTCGAAATCGTCTCGACGGCGACCGAGGGCGCACGTGTCGCACCGGCCAACGGCGTCATGGCGAAGGCTATCCAGCAGCAATGCCTGCGAGAGGGCGTCATTATTGAGTTGGGTGGGCGTCATGGGGCTGTCGTGCGGTTCTTGCCACCGTTGACGATCCAGGCGGCGGAGATCGATCTGCTGGTGGAGAAGTTCCAGATCGCGTTGGAGCATGCGCTGAGTTGATGGGCGCTGGGTCGGATAACACCGGTGCAAAGCCGGTGCTGTCCGATCGGGTGCTGGGCCCATTAATTGTCCAACCGTTTGCCCCATTGCAGCCCCTGGTTGATGCGTTGCGCAACGCAATGCTCGGACAACAACCCATTGCTCAGTAACCACGACTGCCACCCCTCTGTAGTTTCCTCGTCAGGAAACAAGTAATCCATCCAATTTGACAGGTGCGATTTCTAGGCTATTGTCAGCCGACACGTCGAATATCATGGAAGATAAAATGACCATCGCACTGATAAATGGAAGGCCGATCAGCTTTACAGACACTCTGGATGGCGATGTAGCAATAGTGCTTTCTCATGGTCTGTTCATGGATCAAAGCATGTTTGATGCTCAGGTTCGCGTTTTACGTGAGCACTATCGAGTCATCACGTGGGACCAACGAGGGCATGGACAAAATACCCCCATCACTGAGCCTTTCAGTCTCTGGGACAGTGCAGACGATCTCTCCGCTTTACTGGTCTACCTCAATATAGATAAGGCCGTTTTATTGGGTATGTCGCAAGGTGGCTACGTTAGCCTGCGAGCCGCACTGCGTTATCCCGAAAAGGTTCAAGCATTGGTTTTGATCGCTACACATGCTGGCGTGGAAGAAGAAAACCAACAAGTCGTATATTCCCAGCTTCTTAGTGCATGGCTTGAAAACTCCCTGACTGATGAAGTCGCGCAAGGCGTGTCGGGATTTATCTTGGGGGCGGATAAAGAACTGGCTGAACCCTGGATTAAGAAATGGCAAGCGATTGACAAGAGCACCCTGTGTTTCAATTTTAAGGCGCTGGCAGAACGTGACAACCTTGTTCCTGCGTTAAGTAACTTGCAGATGCCGGCACTTGTAATATGGGGTGATAAAGACAGTGCGATTACTATCGAGCAGGCCAGGCAGTTAGAGTCAGGGATTGTCGATAGCCAGTTCATGGAGGTCGTGGGTGCTGCACATTCAGTTAATATGACGCACGCCGACATGGTCAATATGAGAGTGAAGACGTTTTTAGCGGACGCACTTTTGTAGGGGGATGCTTTCGTTGTCCTGCAGATGTATAGGTGTTATTAAAATAAAAAAGGTAGCGCGAAATGGATGCTCCGCACGATTTCAAACCATTATTCAGAAGCAGCCCTTTTCTTGAGTTGCTGGGACCCTTCTATTATCGGCAAGATGCTGCAGGTTTTACCATTGGGATTCGTGTGCAGGAGAAACATACCAATGCCCGTGGACTTGCACATGGTGGCTTATTCATGACGCTGGCTGATGTAGCCCTGGGCTACAGCTCAGCTTTCTCGAAAGACCCGCCTCTCAAACTTGTAACGACGACACTGACGACTGACTTTGCCGGATCTGCCCAAATAGGTGACTGGTTGGAAGCAGTGGTGGATATTCAAAAAACCGGAAGTCGGTTGGTTTTTGCCAACAGTTATATTAGCGTTGGAAATGAGCGAGTGGTTCGAGCCAGTGCGTCTTTTCTAGTCGTTAGCTGAGGGCGAGGGCAGCGATTATTCTACGGTGTGATGCATAAGTGTCATGCATGGCCTAATTAACGATATTTCACGGAGTGATTGACGATGGACAGTGCTGTGCGCTCACCCGAAAGAGATCAGTTTTCTCAAGATAAAGCCGAACGTAAGGATGTGAAGCGCAAGGCGATAAGTAGTCCATACTTTCATCGACTTCAGCGAAAGCATTTCCTGCTATTTGATGTTCTTCCTGTGCTGGGCGTTGTTCTGGCGGGGGTATTGGCATTTTATAAGCCTGTGAGTGCACTGGATATGGGGTTGTTCATTGCCTTTTGGGCACTGACTGGGATCGGTGTCAGTGTGGGCTATCATCGATACTTTACTCACCGCTCGTTCAAGGCCAAGCCGGCAGTTGGGGTTGTCCTGACAATACTGGGTTCCATGGCTGGGCAGGGGGCCCTGTTGTCTTGGGTGGCCATGCATCGGCGTCACCACGAGTTGAGCGATCAACCAGGCGACCCGCATTCACCCAATCTGCATGGCTCCGGATTTGCTGGCATTATCAAGGGCCTGGCGCACTCTCACTTTCTGTGGATGAAGGAACACGATTACCCCAACGTTGCCTATTACGCTCCGGATTTGATTCGAGATCCACTCATTGCTAAAACGGCACGTCATTACTACACGTGGGTCTTGCTTGGGCTGCTAGCGCCAGCACTACTGGGCGGGCTGCTTAGTCAATCTTTATGGGGCGCGTTGAGCGGCTTCCTTTGGGGAGGGGCTGTCCGCATGTTTGTCGTGGGTCACATCATTTGGTCCATCAACTCCATACTGCATCGATTCGGTACTCGGCCCTATCAATCCAAAGATTACAGTCGCAATGGAGGCCTATTCGGGTTAGTTACTTTCGGAGAGTCATGGCACAACAATCACCATGCGTTTCCCGAGTCTCCCTCATTTGGATTGCAATGGTCAGTATTCGATCCTGGGTACTGGGTTATCCGGGGCTTGTGCTTGACCGGGGCGGCGTGGGATTTACGAGTTCCTACCTTACAACGAAGGATGAGTCGTAGAAAAAGAAGTGTACAGCCCCTCTAATAAGGAAATCTTGAATCATGACCGCATATGAATCTATTTCGTTGGAAAAAGACGCCGTCGTCCAGTGGTGTAAGGATCAGATAAGCGAGCTTCTCAATGCTCCCGGGATAAAAATCGATGAAAATAAAGATTTCAGTGAGTTGGGACTCGACTCCTCCCTGGCAGTTTCTTTGTTGATCGAAATCGAACAAAGATACGGCGTGGAAATATCAGCAGAGGAATTGTTCGATAATCCTAATATCAGTGCCGTGACTGGGTTGATCGTGGGCAGGAACAGGACGTCGGGAAAATGAACACACTAACAACCAAGCATCGACTGGAAGAGGAGTCGAAAGCGATACGTCACCACTATGATGTGGGTAATGACTTTTATGAGTTGTGGCTGGATCCGACACTTTCCTATTCTTGTGCCGTATGGGCTGGTAGTGAAACGCTGGAGAGTGCGCAGGTAAGAAAAATAGCCTATCACCTTGAGGCCATTGATGCGCAAAATCTACAGTCGGTACTTGATATCGGCTGTGGATGGGGGGGCGTGCTTGGCACGCTGGAGAATATGCCAAACATCAACCGCGCCGTAGGACTGACGCTGAGTGATCAGCAAGCGGCTTATATACAGAGTCAGTCATATTTGAAGGTAGGTGTGGAGGTAAAAAACTGGCAAGAGTTCGTCCCCACAACACCCTTTGATGGGATCATTTCCATTGGCGCCTTTGAGCACTTCGCCTCTCCTTCAGATAGTATTGAAGAGAAGATAGCAATCTATCGAAAATTCTTTCTTTCCTGCCGAGACTGGTTGAAGCCCGGAGGGCGGCTTTCGTTGCAAACAATTGCTTATGGTTCCATGGCCAGAGAACAAGCCAGTGCTTTTTTCAATGAAGAGATATTCCCCAATGCGGACCTGCCCACATTGGCGGAAATAGCTCAGGCGGCGGAGGGGATTTTTGAAATTCAACGTGTCGACAATGGTCGGCTGGATTATGCGAAAACGTGTGAAGAGTGGTATCACCGCTTGTCCGCTAATAAGGTAGTTGCTGCGGAGCGTGTTGGCGATGCAGTGGTTACCCGTTATCTACGCTACCTGAAAATGTCGGCTTATGGTTTTCAGTTCGGGAAAATTCAGTTGCTGAGACTCCAACTTCAAGCTGTCCGATAATTAATCTGATGGAGGGAACCTCACGATGTCTGATGGTGCTCAAGGTCAAATGTTGGGATCTGCTAAATTAAGCAATTTGCCTCGCTTCAACCCTTTTTCCGCTGAATTTCGTGAGACGCCCTATGGCGTTTACCGCCAGTTACGTGAACTGAATCCCTTGCACAAGGTGTTGGGTATGTGGGTTGTTACCCGGCACGCTGATGTCATGAGTGTTCTGCGTGATCGTAGCTGCAATGCAAGTATTATTCCGAAGCTGGTTGATAATCAGGCCGCTAAATTTGGTCGCGATAACGCACCGTTTCAGCGGTTGGCCTACAAATCCATAGTATTCACCGAAAATCCCGATCATCATCGTCTGAGAAAGTTGATGAACATCGCGTTCTCGCCGTCGGCAATTGATCAGTTGCAAAGTTCTATAGAAAACATTATTCAGGACTTGCTGCGGGACGCCTATCAACAAGGAGGTATGGACATCATCGCCGGCTTGGCCCAACCCACGCCGCTACGGGTCATGTGCCAATGGATCGGGCTGCCTGCTGAAATGCATTCGACCATCGATGCCTGGACCCATGCCATCCGTTTCCTGTTAGAGCCTGGGCTGATGGTCAAGGACGATTTTGAAAGAGTCAGTACCGTTCTTGATGAATATATGGAATACCTCTCCAGTGTCATTGTTGAACGCAAGAATAACCCAAGGCAAGACTTGATCAGTCAGCTGCTTGACTTGCAGATCGACGGTGATCGCTTGACTCATGAGGAGCTGATTTTCGTCTGCATCATGTGCTTTGTTGCTGGAAACGAAACCACCAAAAGCTTGATTGGCAATGGCATAAATGCCTTGCTGGAGCATCCTGGGCAATACCGCTTGCTCTTGGAGCGGCCGCAGCTAATTCCCTGCTGTGTACAAGAGGTTTTGCGCTTCGAGACACCCCTTCAACATACTAAACGCTTCGCGACAAAAGAGTTGCTCCTGGATGGGCAGGTTATTAAAGAAGGGGATCAGATTTTGCTGTGTCTGGGGTCGGCCAACAGGGATGAACGCTTTTTTCCTGATGCTGACCGCTTTGATATCGAGCGTCAGACAAAGGGGCATTTAGCATTTGGCTACGGTATGCATGGTTGCTTGGGTGCATTGTTAGCCGAGCGCCAAATGCAGGCGGTACTTTCACAATTGGTTAAAGGGCCTGGCTTGACCCCCGGTCATAATAAACCGACTTGGCAAGCCGGCAGTTTTATCGTTCGAAGCTTGTCGTCTCTCGATGTTCAGTTTCTCTGAAGCCCCCGAGATAAGGTGAAATGCATACACAAAACATCTCCCTGATATGTTTTCCCCACGCAGGTGGCAGTAATGCGACTTATAATGGCTGGGGGGGCTGCCTCTCAGAAACCATTCGAAGGATCAAACCAAGATGCTTCGATGGGCCTGCCCAAAGGGCCCGGTTTACTGATGTCGGCAGCTTGTCTGCTCATATCGCCGAACAGCTCAGTCATGAGAATCAGCCACTCGCCTTGTATGGCCATAGCATGGGGGCAGTATTGGCTTATGAAGTCGCTCGCGAGCTTTCAATTCGCAATACTGCTCAAGTGGCGCATCTATTTGTCTCGGGTAGACGCGCACCACAGTTGGCAGCACGCTTGGCGCCGATCCACGACCTATCGGACCAAGCCTTTCTGAATGAGTTATTGGCTTATGGCGGTATTCCGGACGCCATCGGCACTAACAGTCGGCTGTTGAATACGCTTATACCGATCATTCGTAGTGATTTGGCCCTGTTGGAAGCTTATCAATTCCGTCCTATGCATACGTTGACATGTCCTATTAGCGCTATCTATGCCACTCATGATCCTGTGGTTGAAAGTGGCGAGCTAATGGCGTGGAAGGAGAGGACTACCGGGGACTTCAACTTCCATGAGTTGAGCGGCAACCACTTTTTCCACTGTTTCCGGCCGCAAGAATTAATCGACATAATTCATCACTCACTGAGTGCATCAGGCACCAAGAGGATTGAATGCAAAAATTTCGTTTGATGACGGACTGCTTAGACAGCCATAGCGAGCGTTACCCGGACAAGCCGGCCTATATTTTTCTTTCTGAAAAATTATTGATGGAAAAAGAACTGACCTTCGCACAGTTGAGAGCTGAGGCGAGGCAGTTTGCTGGTCGTCTGGCAGAGAGAACCCGACGCGGCGATAGAGCGTTATTAATATTTCCGGCAGGGCTTGATTTCATCGTCGCTTTTTTTGGCTGTCTGTACGCGGGAGTGGTTGCTGTGCCCCTCTGTCCACCTAATAAAAAACGCTCGCAACGCACGCTACAAGGCATCATCGATGATTGCTCCCCACGTTTGATCATTACTCTAAAGGCCCTCAGCAGCTCTCTTAAGGATCAAGATTATCGAGAGTCGTTGTCATGGCTTGAGGTGGACGACAAGGAAGGGGGGCAATCTTCGTCCCTCCCTGACTATCCGGTAGTCGACGCTGAGCATTTGGCGTTTATTCAATATACGTCAGGTTCCACATCCACCCCTAAAGGTGTCATGGTGTCGCATGCAAATATTGTTGCGAACCAGGCAATGATTCGCGATGCGTTCGGTCATGACGAAGCTTCTACCGTCGTAGGGTGGGTTCCGCATTATCACGACCAAGGTCTCATCGGGAATATTTTCCAGCCGATGTTTGTCGGTGCAACCAGTATTCTGATGTCACCCGTAACATTCATGCGCTGGCCATTACGCTGGCTTCAAGCAATATCTATTTATCAGGCGCATACAAGCGGTGGGCCCAATTTTGCTTTTGGTGCATGTATTAAAGCCCTTGAGCGAGAACCGGATATCGAGCTGAATCTGAGTACTTGGCAAGTGGCATTCAATGGTGCCGAACCCATCCGTATCGACACAATGAGTGAGTTTCAAGCTGCATTCAAGCGATACGGTTTTAGTAGGGAGGCTGTGTATCCCTGTTATGGCTTGGCCGAATGCACGTTACAAGCGTCAGGAGGCGTCAAAGGATCGGGCCTGATTACCCTGACCGTGGACAGGCAGGCGCTGCGTGATGGAAAGATTCTGTTGACGGATGCCGCCTCCTGTCAAGCATTGGTGAGTTCGGGTAAGGCATTGCCAGGGACAAACATAAAAATTGTTGATCCGGTAACTCGAATAGCTCGCCCGCCGTTGGAGATTGGCGAGATCTGGATAGCGGGTCCCCATGTTGCTGGAGGGTACTGGAATCAGGAAACTATCACCGCAGATGCCTTCGCCAATCGTTTATCAGGAGACATTCAACCGCCTTATTTACGTACCGGAGACCTTGGATTTATTCACCAAGGAGAGTTATATGTAACTGGTCGAATAAAGGACATGGTGATTATCCGTGGCAGGAACTATTACCCACATGATATCGAGCATAATGTTTCGGGCGCTCATCATAGTTTGGAAGATTCGGCGTGCGCGGTGTTTTCCCTGTTGGATGCTGAAGATAAACTGATTATTGTTCAAGAAGTGCGAAGGGAATGGAGAAAGAAAATCGTGGAGGAAGAAATAGTCTCAATCATCCGCCAAGCGGTGGTTGTAAATAACGAAATTACTCCCCATGACATTGTTTTGTTAAAGCCTGGAAAACTACTGAAAACCAGTAGTGGCAAGATCATGCGAAATGCAATCCGCACTCAATACGTAGAGAAAAAACTTGAACGATGGCTAGGTTAGTGTCGTTCGCAACTGCAGATATAAAGGAAGAATACCATGGAAGATTTCGTTGCAAGCAATCCTGACTTTGACAAGCACGTCCAAGGCGCAGTGCTCAGTATGCCAGCGGCAAAACTACTGGGGTTTCATTATAATTATTTGAAACCAGGTCATTGTGAAATTGAACAACCAGCGCGCAAGGAACTCACTCAGCACAATGGCTACTTTCAAGGTGGCATCATCGGAGCGTTGGCAGATTTTGCGGGAGGTTCGGCCGCCGGGACCTTGCTGCCGCCAGGCTGGATAAATATGACTACAGATTTCACCGTCAAGCTCATTGCCCCGGCTGATGGCGAAAAATTATTGGCTAGGGGAAGAGTCATCAACGCATCGAACAGCACTACGGTTGCGGCTGCCGATTTGTTTGCCGTAAAACAAGGCAAGGAAACCCTCTGCGCCACTGCGCTGGTTACTATGCGAAATATCCCCTTGAAAGTATGATTCGCCCGTCCTCCAGCGCCGCGCCGCGCGGCACTGGCCTTGCGCAGGCCCTCGACGGCACTCGCACGCTGCTCAGGCGCGCTGTGTGGAAACGACCTGTTCGATCAACATGGACGGTTGAGCCACATCTATGTCGATGAGGGAAGCCAACACAGTCTGTCGGTTAACTGAGGCGCGGGCGTACCGAGCTGACTTATCAATTTCCCCCATGATGATGCACTAGAAGCCC
Organism: Pseudomonas sp. B21-054; assembly: GCF_026016345.1. Taxonomy (NCBI): domain Bacteria; kingdom Pseudomonadati; phylum Pseudomonadota; class Gammaproteobacteria; order Pseudomonadales; family Pseudomonadaceae; genus Pseudomonas; species Pseudomonas sp. B21-054. The sequence continues at coordinate 4,106,281 of NZ_CP087204.1, read as the reverse complement.
ATGGATTTGGTTCCAGGTGATGCCGAATCGAGCCAAAAATTTTCGAATTCTATCGGAATCGTTACTCGATGCTTTGGCTGATCTGCTCTGTGAAAAGAGCTTGCGACCGGCATCCGCCTGACTTGCCGCTGTGCTGCATACCTTCAAGACCGATTCCAATTGAAGGCGATCAAACAAATCGATTTCAAGGCCGGCTTTTGCCAAGTGCTCGGACAAGGGGTCGGAGGCGATCGGTGTCCGCCAATCCAGGCGCAGTCGTTCCAGTTCATCCTCCACAAGCGTCATGTCGATGCGGCCGCTATCAGCCAGTGTGGCCATCCGGGTGATCGAAGCAGAAAGCTGTCGGAAGTTTCCTGGCCAGGCGGCGTCCCTGGCGGTAGCAAAGGAAAGATATCGGTGCCGAGCTTCAGTGTTGAAGCGGACCATGTGGCCGTGGTCTCGGGCATATCGCTGCAATTCGAAATCGATGTTCGGCTCGATATCCTCGCGCCGGCTGGCCAGTCCGGGCAGCACAAAAGTCCAAATGTTAATCCTGGCCAACAGATCTTCGCGGAACAGGCCTTCAATAACGCGCTCGTGCAGGTCTCGATTGGTGCCCGTTATGAGCGTGAAGTCAGACTCGACCTCCTTGTCAGACCCCATCGGCAAGAACTTCTTCTCCTCGATTGCTTTCAGGAGCATCGCTTGCTCATCGAGCGGTAACTCTCCGATCTCGTCGAGGAACAAGACACCCTTGTGAGCCGAGCGCAGCAAGCCCTCACGAGCCTGTTGAGCACCGGTGAACGCGCCTTTCGTATGACCGAACAACGTCGACATGGCGGTATCACCGCGCAATGTGGCGCAGTTCACCTCGACGAACGGACCATCGATTTGGTGGCGACCCCGTTTGAGCTCGTAGATCTGTCGCGCGAGAAAAGACTTGCCTGCCCCAGTAGGACCGCTAATCAAAATCGGCGCCCGGGATCGCACGGCGACCCGTTCGATTTGTTCTATCGTCCGATTGAAAGCCGCGTTGCGGGTCGCAATGCCGGACTTGAGCAGTTCTGTACCTTCCAGGCGCTCAGCTTGGAATCGCTTCGCGATCTGGTCGTAGCGCTGAAGATCGAGGTCGGTGATAACGTGTTTGCCTGTCGGTGCCGATTCATCATCCCGCAAGCCGCTTGGTTGCGTCTGTATCAGCTTGGCAGGGACGTGCCGGGATTCGGCCAGCAGGAACCAGACGATTTGCTGGACGTGGGTGCCCGTTGTGATGTGAACGAGATAGTCCTCGCCCTCTGTGTCAAATGGGTAGCCTGCTGCGAAATCATGTAATGCGGCGTAAACCTCTTCGAAATCCCAGGCGTTTCGCATCGCCATGGTATGCAGGCGAACCTCGGTCTCTGGCGAGACCTGGGCAATGTCAGCCGCTACTTTCAAGGCAAGATCGGTGTCCCGGCGCGCTTCACTGTGAATCAGCTCCAGGCGATCAATCACCAGGTCGGGCTGTTGGCAAAGCGAGAGGGTGGGGCGCCATTTGTTCCAGCGCTGTTCACCCTTGCCGACGCGGTCGAGCTTTGACCCAAGAATTCCAATGGCGACTGTCTTTTTGACCTGCATTGCCGAATATCTCATAAGATAGATAACGATAACTGAGTATAGGTTCTCAGCCTGGTAGTGCATAGCTTGAGGTATCAAGATTCAGCGGCGTTTGAATTAAAGTCCTTTAATATCAGTACAGTAGTGAATTTTTGTCGTTCAACCGTAGAATTGGCACACCGCTCGCTATAGAGCTCCCAAACAGAAATCAGAGGAGCAAAAACAATGACCACTCAAACCTTCGAGCTGCTTGAAGTCGAAAGCGGCAAGCCCATCAAAATGTGGACCCAAGGCGTCCCTGTTGAGCCAGAGGCTAAGCAACAACTGATGAACACCGCGCAGATGCCGTTCGTGTTCAAGCACATGGCTGTCATGCCCGACGTTCATTTAGGAAAGGGCTCGACCATCGGGAGCGTGATTCCTACCAAGGGCGCGGTCATCCCCGCTGCCGTCGGGGTCGATCTCGGCTGCGGCATGTCGGCTGTCCGCACTTCGCTACGCGCCAGCGACCTTCCCGATAATCTGTTCGGCCTGCGTTCTGCAATCGAGAAGGCGGTTCCGCACGGACGCACCTCGGGGCGTAGCGGCCGTGATAAAGGGGCTTGGGAGACCGCGCCGGCGATTGTTGATCAGGCCTGGTCAGCGCTTGAGGGGCGTTTCAACCTCATCACCGAAAAGCATCCTGGCCTTGAAAAGTCCAACAACCGCAAACACCTCGGAACGCTGGGTACAGGGAACCACTTCGTCGAGGTGTGCCTGGACGAAGCCGACCATGTGTGGGTGATGCTTCATACCGGCTCCCGTGGTGTAGGAAACATGATCGGTACCTATTTCATCGAGAAGGCCCGCGAGGAAATGCGCAAGCACATGGTGAACCTGCCTGACCGGGACCTGGCCTACCTGCGGGAAGGAACGTCCAGCTTCGATGACTACGTCGAGGCTGTTGAGTGGGCTCAGGATTTTGCCAAGCAGAACCGCGCGGTCATGATGCTCGCCGTGTTGGACGCCGTACGGTCGATCATTACCAAGCCCTTTGAGTCGCGGCTAATCGCCGTTGACTGTCACCACAACTACGTGGAGCGGGGCACCTACTTTGGGGAGGACATTCTTCTCACGCGTAAAGGGGCTGTCTCGGCAAAAAAAGGGCAGATGGGGATTATTCCGGGGTCGATGGGCGCCAAGAGTTTCATCGTACGAGGCCTGGGAAACGAGGAAGCATTTTGCAGTTGTTCACACGGTGCGGGTCGGGTGATGAGCCGTACCAAGGCGAAGGCATTGTTTACGGTTGCGGACCAGGTGCGGGCGACCGCCCATGTCGAGTGCCGTAAGGACGCGGCGGTCATCGACGAGATCCCAATGGCTTACAAGGACATTGATGCGGTAATGGCTGCCCAGCGCGATCTGGTTGAAGTGGTCCATACCTTGCGCCAAGTCGTATGCGTGAAGGGGTGAAATGATGGGTCAGGATCTCATTCTGATCGATGGTACCGATGGCGGAGGGCAGGTGCTTCGTACCGCCCTAAGTCTCTCCATGATCACCGGCCAGGCATTCCGGATGACCGGGATACGCGGCAAGCGCTCCCGTCCCGGATTGTTGCGCCAACACTTGACCGCCGTACGAGCAGCGGCTGAGATTTGCGGCGCTGAAACCCTTGGAGCGGAACTCAATTCGACAGCGATCGAGTTCCGGCCTGGGGACGTAAAGGCAGGGGAGTATTCATTCGCGATCGGAACGGCAGGTAGCACGATGCTGGTTTTGCAGACCCTGCTGCCTGCGCTGTTGCAGGCTCATGGGCCGAGTACCGTCAGGATTACCGGCGGAACGCATAATCCGGCGGCACCGCCCTTCGAGTTCATAGAACAGGCGTGGCTGCCTTTGATACGGCGTATGGGTGCTCAGGTGGAATTGACGCTGCTCAATCATGGTTTTGTTCCCTGCGGAGGGGGCTTGATCGAAGCCATTGTTCGACCTTCGACCCTCAAACCACTGGAACTGGACGGGGGGCAGGAGCCCGCCACCATCGTTTCGGCTGGAGCGCTGGTTTCAGGCATTCCTGTCTCGATAGGGAACCGAGAACTCGATCGACTCTCGGCAAGGCTGAAGATTGAACGACGCGACCTGTCTGTAACCGATCTGGGTGACCAGGCGGGCCCCGGTAATGTGGTGTCGATCACTGCCACGAAAGCTGGCGTTACCGAGGTGTTCGCCAGCATTGGACAAGCGCGTGTGCGCGCAGAGCAAGTCGCTGACGCGGCGGTAGACGAATTCACGGCGTGGACTCAGTCGAATGCAACTGTTGGTAATCGCCTGGCGGATCAGTTGATGTTGCCGATGGCCATTGCCGGCGCTGGCAAACTGACAACGGAGCGTCTGAGCAATCACATCCGAACGAACGCTGCGGTGATTCAGCAGTTCATCGCTGTTGATGTGCGTTTCACTCAACTGTGCGATCAGGGAAACGTTGTTGTTGAGTTTCATGCGGGTTAGGTTGCCAGGGTATGACGGCAGTGGAGTCGGTTTCAGCTCGGTCGGAACGGCGCATGGTTTCCAGCGCTAGGGGCCCATCATTACCGCTCATTGCCGTAGCGTGGTATTGCGCAGGTAACGTGCCGGTGAGGTGCCCAATGTCTTGCGAAACATCGTGATGAACGAGCTGACTGACTCGTAGCCGAGCGCTTCAGCGGTTCTCTGCACCGACTGCCCCTCGGCCAGGCTTTGCAGCGCGACGATGATCTGCCATTGCTTGCGCCATTGACCGAAGGTAAGCCCGGTTTCGCTTTTTATCAGTCGGGCCAGCGAGCGTTCGCTCATGGCCACATGCCGTGCCCAACTCGCCATGGTGGCGCGGTTGGAAGGCTCTTGCGCCAGCGCCCGGGCGATTGTGCGAAGCTGGTTTGATGCGGGCAACGGCAGGTAAAGCTGTTCCGTGGGCGCCAGCTCAAGCTCTTCGAGCAGCACGTTGGCCAGCCGTGCAATGCGCGAATTGGCGGGATAATCCTGTGCCTGGCCACTCAGGTGGAGGATGAGCTCCAGGATCAGTGGCGACAGCGCCAGCGTACAGCAGCGATCTGGCAGCGACGCGGCGCCGGGTTCCACGAACAAAAAACACACCTGCCCGTTGGCCGTGACGCGGTTGCTATGGGCGACCCCTCCCGGAATCCAGACGCCGAACCCTGACGGGACCATCCACACACCGTCTTCCACCGTACACACAATGCCTCCGCAATAAGCCACGACCAGTTGCCCCTTGCGGTGTTTGTGTTCGGCGGACTCACTGTCGTTGCGCTGGGTTTCCAGCATCAGGGCTACGGCAGGTTGCGACAGGTTGTCGTACTCGAATTGATCGACGTGGAAACGGTGGATTTCGGCCATGGCGTGTCGTCGGTGTTTGTCTGAATTTGATTATATTTTGGCAGTGTACTCAATATCGGCAGCAGTGGTAGTCCCTTAGCATCATCAACAAGCCCCCCTTCAGTACGCGGGCGAATGCTAGAACCCTCCGAACCCCGGTGCTTGCCATGCTCAGCGAAATCTCCATTGCCAACCTCTACGTTCCTCCCTTGTTGATCTACCTGGGTGCATCGGTCCTGGCCTACAAACTCATTGAACGCCTGGCCCGGCGTTGGCTGGACAAGACGTGGCACCCGGCGCTGGCGCGTTTTTGTGTCTCGCTTATCGTCGTGTCGGCGATGGTCGTCAATTGCTGAGTGAGGCCGGCCATGTCTATCGTCAAAATCCTCAAACCTGCCGCCACCCTGGGGCTTGGCGTGCTGGCCCTGGTGTTCTGCCTGCAACTTTGGCGGGCCTATGTCTTGGCGCCCTGGACGCGGGACGGACGGGTGAGCGCGCAGGTCATCCGCATTGCGCCAGAGGTTAGCGGCCAAATCGATCAGTTGTCGGTCAACGACAACCAATGGGTCGCCAAGGGCGATTTGCTGTATCGCATCGATGCGCGTGCTTATCGATTGGTCCTGCAACAGCGTGCGGCGGAGTTCGCCGAAGCGCGCAGTGTGTTCGAGCAGCGCAGTGCACAATTCAAGCGGCGATCCCAATTGGCCGACGCCATCGCCCGGGAAGAGATTGACAACGCGGCGCGTGACTTGGCTGTGGCCCAAGCGCGCCTGGACGCGGCACGCAGCCAGTTAGCCCAGGCGCAGCTAGATCTGGACCGCACGACGATTCGTTCGCCGGTGGACGGCTACGTCACTCAACTGCGGCTACAGCCCGGCGACTACGCGGAGGCTGGCAATACCAACCTATTCGTGGTCGATGGCCATAGTTTCTGGATCACGGGTTATTTCGAAGAGACCAAGCTGCCGGGTGTGCGCATCGGCGCGCCGGTGTCGATCAAGCTGATGGGGTTTGCCCCGCTGCTGGATGGCCATGTAGCAAGCATGGGCAGGGGCATCGCCGACGCAAATGAACTGCGCAACGACAGCGGTTTGCCTCAGGTGAGCCCGACCTTCAGTTGGATTCGGTTGGCACAGCGCGTACCCGTGCGCATCGAGCTGGACAAGGTGCCAGACGGGGTGGAGTTGGCGGCAGGCATGACCGCCAGTGTCGAAGTGACGCAGCCGGACGCCGCGCCGCGCTGGCGACTCACCCAATGGCTACAGGCGTTCATGTGATGACTCGCCTGGCGACACGCCTATTCGCGGCCATCCCCTTGCCCTGGACGCCCACCACCTTTCCCTACGTGCTGCGCAGTCTCTTGGCGGCGGGGCTGGCGCTGTGGCTCGGTTTCCAGTTGCATCTGGAATCGCCGTTCTCGGGGGCATCCACCGTGTTGTTGCTGGTGCAGCCCATCCAAGGGGCGGTGCTGGGCAAGGGCTTTTACCGGATGCTGGGAACCCTGGTAGGCATGGTCGCGGCTTTCGTGCTGACAGGGCTGTTCGCTCAACAGATGCTGCTGTTCATACTCGGCATCGGTATGTGGCTGGGCCTGTGCGTCAGTGCAATGAGCGTCTTGCGCCATTACCAAGCCACGGCGGCAGTGGTGGCGGGCTATACGGTCTGCCTGGCGTTGGGCCCTGCCATCGTCGCGCCTGAACAGGGCTTCGATCACATCATCACCCGTGGCACGGCGGTGGCGCTCGGGGTGCTTAGCTTGAGCCTGGTCGTAACGCTGTTCAGTTCCAAGACGATGGAGAAGAACGTTCGAAGCTCGCTGGTGGATGTCTGTGTCCGCAGCGCTCGGCTGCTCGCAGCGAGACTCTCTGGCGAGCAACCTGCGGAGCTGGCGACGCAACGTCATCAGCTCGCGATAGATATCGGTAAAGTGGATGACCAACTGGGGATAGGGCGGGGGGAATCGTCGCTGATTCGCTCCCGGCAGTTGGCGATTCAGGCCGGTCTGGCGCATTTGCAGTCCGCTGTGCTCGATGTGCACAGCGACGATTCATACCCTGGAATAGATCCCACGTTGCTCGCCGGAACAAGCACGGCATTGCGGCAACTGAGTGAACGGATGAATGACAGCGGCAGCGACTTTCTCGCCGCTGCCGATACGGTGAGGCAACTGCGCAGTTTGGCGGATGATTTCGCTGACTCAAACCACCTCTCGCGGTTGCTCAGTGAACGCTTGGACGAACAACTGTCGGATTTGGGCGAGGCCTTGCTGAACTTCTCCAGCCTTGATCACGCTCGCCGTGAGCAGGTACGTGTCGTGGGATATCACCGCAATTATGCTGATGCGGCGCGAAACGGCATCAGGGCGCTGCTCGCCACGTTGGCCGCGGGTGCGGTCTGGTATCTGAGCGGTTGGGATCAAGGGCCCGCGCTACTGGCGGTCCTGGGCCCATGTTGCACACTGCTGGCGCCGTCCCCCGCGCCTGCCCAAGGCATCGCCAGCTTTATTCGGGGCACGCTCTACGCCATTTTGGCGGCAGCGTTGTGCAAATTCCTGCTGATGCCACCGATCAACGGCTTCCCTTTGTTACTCCTGGTACTGGCAGCGTTCTGGTCGTTCGGGATCCATGCGACGAGCCAACCGCGCTACGCCCTGCAAGGAATTGCCTACCTGATCGGGTTCAATACCTTGGTGGGCACCGGCGATACCGCCTCTTACAACTTCGTCGATTTCGCCAATCAAGCACTGGCCTGGATCGTTGCAATGCTCGTCTGCCTATTAGCGTTCCAGGTCTTGCCGAAAGATCCCGCTAAACATGTTCGGGCATTGAAACATTCACTCCACAAGGGCACACGCCGGCTACTTCGCCATGGGAGCCATATCGATCACCCTAAATGGCAAGCGAAACAACAGTCCCGACTCGTCGCGTTGAAAAGTTTGCTTGGCGCTGACAATCCGCAGGATTACCAAGCGGGTTATTTGTCGCTGCAACTGAGTAAACAATTGAGCCGGCTACAGCGTAACGCGAGCGGTATCGATCCTGAATCGCCCGTCGCCCAATGCGCGCAAACCGGCGCCCGGCGGATCGCTCGATATGCCCATCATCCGGCGATCAGTGCTGCCCAGGCCCGGCGCACATCAAGGTCGATGAGGCGGCTCGGGGCACATCATCTAGCGATCTGTTACCAGGACTTGGCTTGGCTGTTGGAGCAATACGCGAACGTTGCGCGTTCCCCTTGTTGACTCGCAGCAATTCGATTTCATAGCGCAAGTCGCGAATGTCCTGAGAGTTCGCCTCCAGCAGGCTTCGGCAACTCCACTCGAACACGAAGCGCAATCATCAGGGCCGCCAGCAGCATCACCGCGCCTGCGATGATGAAGACGCCCATTACGCCGCCAAAGCCGAAGACCAACCCACCGAGCGCAGCTCCCGCGGCGATTGACGACTGCACCGCGGCGACGACCATCCCGCCTGCGGTTTCGGCTTGATCCGGAACCGCGCGTGCCACCCAATTCGACCAGGCAACCGGCACTCCGCCGAAAGCCAGGCCCCAGAGGGCGACTGCAAGGGCCAGTCCCGGCGCCTGGAGAGGAAGCGAGATCATGGCAAACGCGGCCACGGCCACCAAGGCCGGCATAAGGATCAATGTCAGGCGCAAGCTACGCTCCATCAGCCAACCCGCCACGAGTGTGCCGACGAAATTGGCGGCGCCGAAGCCCAATAGCATTAAAGCCAGGCCATCGGTGTCGATGGGTACAACGCTTTCAAGTGCCGGACGGATGTAGGTGAACAGTGCGTATTGACCTGTGTGTGCGAGCACGCATCCGAGCATACCAATAGCAATGCCAGGACGGCGGAGCAATTCCAGCACGGAGGCTGTGCGTGCCATTTTCCGAGGCGCCATGCGGGGTAGGGTGAACCATTGGAAGATCAACGTCAGCACGCCGACCGCCGCTGCCGCGTAAAAGGCACTGCGCCAGCCGAAGAGACCGCCCAAGTAGCTGCCCAGCGGAACGGAAACCACTGTTCCCACGGCGATGCCGCTGAAGATGATGGACAGCGCCCGGGGCACCCATTTCGCCGGTACCAGCCGCATGGCCACGGCAGCCGCCATGCTCCAGAACCCACCCAACGCAATGCCAAGCAGCACTCGCATCAACAACAAGACCACCAGACTCGATGACATGGCCACCAGCAAGTTGGAGGCAATCATCAGCGCGGAGAAACCGAGCAAGACGGTGCGTCGGTCAAGCGTGCGGGTAAGACCTGGCACCAAGAGCCCGGCAAACAACGCAACCACGGCGGTGACGGTCACGGCCTGTCCGGCCAGCGCTTCGGAGACGCTCAAATCCGAAGCCATCGGCGTTAGCAAACTGGCTGGAAGGTATTCAGCCGTCAGCAGGCCAAAGACCCCCATGGCCAGGGAAAAAACCGCCGTCCATGCCGGGGTCGTCGGCTCCGCTCCAGTAACGCTGCCAGGTGCGGCATCAAGCGCATTGCTAATCATCTCAAGCATCCTTGGAAAGTGTTCGTGAGACACACTCTAGGGCTGAGCGTCAGGATGATCTATGATGCTGGCTCTTAGTCTTTTGATCGAAACCCCTGACATGACTGAATCAGCACAATTCGCCCTGTCTTCTGAACTGATGAGCGAACTGCTCACGGGGATGCGACTACGCGGTGTCCAGTACCGCCGTATTCAAACGGGGCCGAGCTTTGGCTTGGGTTTCGAACACAAATCGGCCCATGCCTACTTTCATTATCTGGCGGTGGGTACGGCCATCCTGCGTACAGGTGATGACGCGATACATCACCTCTCGGCAGGTGACGCAGTATTGGTGCCGCAAGGCCATGGGCACGAACTGCTATCCGCCCTGGATGCCACGGTCCAGCCTATCGACCAACTTGATGCCGCCCCCTTGGGCGAGGCTGTCAGCGGGGTGAACACTTGTCCGAGCACACTTTCCACGCCCAGTGCGATCCTGTTCTATGGCTGCATGGAGTTCGACCTTGGCGGCATGCGGGCGTTAGGCAAGCTGATGCCGAATGTCATGGTGGCGGACACCGGTGGTCAACGTTATCCAGGGCTGGGGGCGATACTCGATTCAATCAAGCGTGAGATCTGCGCTGGACGCATCGGGTATGCCGGGATCATGGCGCGGCTTGCGGAAGTCGCTGCCTCCTTGTTCGTTCGAGGCTGGGTCGAGCAGGGTTCGGAAAGTGCGCAAGGGCTCATGGCCGCGCTGCGCGATCCGCGCCTGGCACGCTCTATCCTTGCCCTGCATCGCCAACCCGGGCGCGAGTGGACGGTGGCCGAGCTGGCGGCCGAATCCCATGTTTCGCGCTCCGTGTTCGCCCAACGGTTCCAAGCCACCATTGGCGTACCTCCATTGCGATACGCCACCGAACTGCGGATGCGGATCGCCAGCCAATGGCTGACGCAGGACAACCTGTCGATCGATGCTGTCGCACAACGCTTGGGCTATACCTCACAAGCGGCATTCAGCCGTGCATTCAAGCGCATCAATGGCCTGCCACCAGGGGCCAGTCGACAGGCACATCGAAGCAGTGAGCCCGTGGAATGAACGGCGCCAGGTAGGTCCGGCCGAACTGCAATGGCATTGACGATGACCCTGCCGCTGCTTGTTTTGCAGCCGATCGAGCTTCGCTCTGACCTGGCCGATTGTGCCTCGCAGCTTTCTCCTGATTCGATGCAACGAATGTCGCGTGGTGGCCTCATATGAAAACGAGCGGCGCCTCGGTTGGAGAGGGGCGACTGCGGTTTTTTCCATGACGGAGGTGATTGTGTCCATGACGGCAGCCGAGAAAAATCATGTCGACTGGCTGGTCGAACAATCGATGCTCAATGCTGCGAGGAAGCGCGCCAAGCTCTACTCGGGCCAGGGCCGAATGTGGCAGCAGCCCTATGCGCATACTCGGCCTCGCGACGCCTCGGCATTGGCTTCGGTGTGGTTCACCGCGTACCCGGCCTCCATCGTTACCGGCGAAAATGGCACTGTGCTTGAAGCGCTGGGGGATGAAACCTTATGGCATGCGCTGTCGAGAATCGGTATCCAGGGCATCCACAATGGCCCTTTGAAAAGGTCCGGTGGCCTTTCGGGCACTGACTACACACCTACGATTGACGGCAATTTTGACCGCATCAGTTTCGAGCTCGACCCGCAATTGGGCACCGAGGCGCAGTTGCAAGCATTGACCCGAATGGCCGCCGCGCACAATGCGGTCGTCATCGAGGATGTCATCCCGTCTCATACCGGCAAAGGCGCGGATTTTCGTTTGGCCGAAATGGCGTATGAAGATTATCCGGGGCTCTACCACATGGTGGAAATCCGCGAGGAAGATTGGCCGCTGCTGCCCGACATTGCCGAGGGGCGTGATGCGCAGAACCTCACTCCGCAGCAGGTCGACATCCTGCGGGACAAGCATTACATCGTCGGGCAGTTGCAACGGGTGATCTTCTTCGAACCAGGGGTCAAGGAAACCGATTGGAGTGCGACACCGGTGGTGATGGGCGTTGACGGTAAGCCGCGTCGTTGGGTCTACCTGCATTACTTCAAGGAAGGGCAACCTTCGCTGAACTGGCTGGACCCGACCTTTGCCGCTCAGCAGATGGTCATTGGGGACGCGCTGCATGCCATCGATGTCTCGGGGGCGAAAATCCTCCGTCTGGATGCCAACGGATTTCTTGGCGTCGAGCGCAAACTCGAGGGTACCGCCTGGTCCGAAAGCCATCCGCTATCGATCACCGGAAACCAGTTGCTCGCTGGAGCGATTCGCAAGGCCGGCGGCTTCAGTTTCCAGGAACTGAACCTGACCGTGGACGATATCGCCGCCATGTCCCACGGAGGGGCGGATCTCTCCTACGACTTCATCACCCGACCCGCCTACCAGCACGCCTTGCTGATGGGCGATGCCGAATTCCTGCGCTTGATGCTGCGGCAGATGCACACCCTCGGCATCGATCCGGGCTCGCTGATTCATGCGTTGCAGAATCATGATGAATTGACCCTGGAATTGGTGCACTTCTGGACCCTGCACGCGCACGATACTTACCTCTATCAGGGCCAGACCTTTCCCGGCAGCATCCTGCGCGAGCACATCCGCGAGCAGATGTACGAACGCCTCACTGGCGAGCATGCGCCCTACAATCTGAAATTCGTCACCAACGGCGTGTCCTGCACCACCGCGAGCATCATCACCGCAGCGCTGGGAATCCGTGATCTCGACGCCATTACAACGGCAGACATCCAACAGATTCGCCAGGTTCATCTGCTGCTGGTGATGTACAACGCCATGCAACCCGGCGTGTTCGCATTGTCTGGCTGGGACTTGGTCGGCGCATTGCCGTTGCCGGCCGAACAGGTCGAGCATCTGATGGGCGACGGCGACACGCGCTGGATTCATCGCGGTGCCTACGATCTGGTGGATCTCAACCCTGATGCGGCATTCTCGGCCGGCCAGATGCCACGTCCGAAGACCTTGTACGGCAGCTTGCCAAGCCAGTTGAAAGATCCGGACTCGTTCGTCTCGCAGTTGCGCAAAATCCTCGCTGCGCGCCGTGCCTATGACATCGCCGCCAGTCGCCAGATACTGATTCCGGACGTCGAGCATCCGGGACTGCTGATCATGGTTCACGAATTGCCGGCCGGCAAAGGTACGCAAATCACTGCGCTGAACTTCGGTTCGACCCCGATCACTGAAACCCTGCACCTGCCCAATATCGCACCGGGGCCGGTGGTCGACATCATTAATGAACGGGTCGAAGGTGACCTGACGCCTGAAGGCGAATTCACCATTACGCTGGATGCGTTCGAGGGGTTGGCGCTGCGGGTGGTGAGCAGCTCACCGATGATCTAGGGCTCGGCAGGTCGAGGTGGTTGATCGCTCAACCACCTCCCGGGGTTTCAAACGCTAGAGGCGCTCTTGTTCAATGCCGCGCCGGTTTTGCGCGCATCATGTTGTTGGGGCGTGACAACTTTGGGTGCGCGCATCAACAGTGGGCCAAAGGTCGCCAGGATAGCGAGCATGATCAGCGGGAAAAACATCAGCTTGCTCAAGCCGAAGTTACTGACGATGACGGTGATGGCGGCGGGGCCCATAAGCATTCCGGAGAAGCCGATGCAATTGACGATGCCGATGTTGCGGCCTGCATGTTTCGGGTCCCTGCGCCCCGCGGCGGAGATCATCAGGGGCGCGATGCAAGACAGACCGAGGCCGAACAATGCGAAACCGACGATGCCGGTCAAGGCGGTGCCGCCAACGAGGGTGATGATCATGCCAAGGACGCACACTGCGCCGCATCCGAACACCACCCGTGCGTTCCCAAACGCCGCGGCCAATCGATCACCGAACAGCCGTCCGACGAACGCCGCGCCGACAAAGATGGAGACTGCCATGCCGGCCATTGAGGTGCTCGTCGAGAGCTCACGACGAATGTACTCCTGACCCCAGTCGGCAATCGCATTTTCCCCCATCATGCTGCCCAGCAGCAGGACGCCCAGGCCAATCATCACCAGCAGCGTTTTGGTCGATGGTCGCTTGCCGGCCTCGTCAGGCAGGTGTGCGCTGGCTTGCCAATCGCTGGTTGACGGCAGCGGGACGTCATTTTTGCCGAGCAACCATCGACTGAAAAAACAGCCCACGATGAACAGCGCCACGCCAAGCAGGGTGTAGGGCACTTGCACGCTGTCGGTGTAGATGCCGGTCAACCAGCTGCACACCATCCCCAACAGAAAGCCGCCCAGCGAATAGAACGCGTGGAAGCCAGACATGATTGAGCGCTGGTAGAAGCGTTCGACTTGAACGCCATGGGCATTCAGGGCGGTGTCCAGTGCCCCGCGCAGGAGCCCAAGGACCACGCCGAAGCACAGCGCGAACCAGAAGCCGCTGACGAACCCCAGCGGGATGATGGAGAGTGGATAGGCGAGTGCGCATACCGTAATTACCGGCTTTGCACCAAAGTTATCCAGGAAGCGGCCCACCCATAACGCGCCTGCCGCGGAACCCACACCGATCCCGAGTGCAATCAAGCCGAAGTTCGAATCCCCCGACTCGCCGGTAAAACCCAGCTGCGCCCTGAAAACGCTTACGCCTGTCGACCAGATGTACATCATGGCGCCGATCATCATGAAACCCAGGAACGTCGCGATGCGTGCCTTGCGTATACGGCTGGGTATGGGTGTTCTTTGAAGGTTGTTCATCAGGCTGCGCCGTCCCTTTTGTTTTTGTGAGGGTGTTCGTCTGCATGAAAACGAGTCTTTATGAGTTATACGTATAACTCGGCTAAAAATAACATCGCCAGCCCACGGCTTGTCAACCAGTTTGCGATCCATGGCCAGTCTCCTGTGGAATTTGCTCCAACTTTGTGCAAAGTGAAGCAGCACTGCTTTGTGTCGGCGCATTGGCTAATCGATTATTTTAGGTTATACGTATAACTTTCATGCCTGAACGGAGAGGTTTGCGTGTCGTCTCAAGAATGGGAAATGCCTTGCGCCTCCCCGGCTATGGCGGTTTATCGGCTGACGTTCCTCATGTCGGGCCTGTGCATGGGCGCCTGGGCGCCGCTGGTTCCCTATGCTCGCACTCGGGCCGGAGTCGACGACGGTGCGTTGGGTTTGCTGTTGCTGTGCCTTGGCCTGGGCTCACTGGTGATGATGCCGCTTGCCGGTGTCCTGAACGCGAGGAAGGGCTGCCGATTTACCATGCACATCGGCATCGCATTGGTATTGCTGACGTTGCCGATGCTGGCGACGACTCATTCGTTCGCCGGCTTGATGGTCGCCTTGACCGTGTTCGGCGCTGGGTGTGGCGCGGTGGATGTGACGATGAACGTTCAAGGGGTGATGGTCGAGCGTGCCACCGGCCGATCGTTGATGTCCGGTTTCCATGGCTTGTTCAGCCTGGGTACGATTGTCAGTGCCGCAGGCATGACCGCACTGTTATGGCTCGGCGCTACGCCATTACTGGCGAGCAGCGCGGTGATGGCGGCACTGGTTGCCTTTGTCCTGACTGCCGGCCGTCAGATGCTGGGACGAAGCGGTGAGGAGGGCAGTCCGATATTTGTCAGGCCTGACCGCAAGGTTTTGCTGCTGGGCACACTCTGCCTGCTCGCCTTTCTCGCTGAAGGGGCGATTCTCGACTGGAGCGCGGTCTTTCTCACCGAGGAACGCGGGGTTGAGCACTCCATTGCCGGTCTGGGGTACGCAACGTTTGCGGTGATGATGGCCTTGGGGCGCCTGAACGGTGACCGGATTGTGCTGAAGCTGGGCTCGCGGGTAGCGCTCATCGGCGGTGGCTTGATCGTCGTCCTGGGCTTTTTGATGGTCGTACTGATCACAAACTGGTGGTTGAACCTGGTGGGGTTCGCGGTCATCGGTGCCGGCTTGGCAAACATTGCCCCGGTCTATCTGTCACTGGCCGGCGCGCAACGGGCCATGCCCGGCGAGTTGGCCATCGCCGCGGCAACCAGCCTTGGCTACCTCGGTATCTTGATGGGCCCTGCGGTCATCGGTTTTGTCGCGCACTCCACCAGCCTGTCTGTCGCACTGCTCGCTGTTGCCTCATCCATGATTGCGGTGATGATCAGTGCGACTCGACTGATACCGAAGGTTTGCGCTCAACGGTTACACTGAGCTCATGTTTTCATAACCTCCCATGAGGTTCTCAAAAAAATCGGGAAGCAAGCGATGGCATCCGTTTCAATGAAAGATGTAGCACTGGCGGCGGGGGTGTCTCAGCCTGCGGTGTCCTACGCCTACAATCGTCCCTCCAAACTGTCGCAAGCGCAGCGCGAGCATATCCTCGAGGTCGCGGCGTCCCTGGGCTATCCGGGGCCGAACGTGCTGGGGCGAAGCCTGCGCTCGGGCAAGATCGGTGCGATCGGGTTGATGATGATGGACAAATTGTCCCTGGCGTTCGCCGACCCGTGCACCATTGCCCTGTTGCGTGGGATCAGTGAAGTCGGCGAGTTGGAAAATGTCGCACTGACGTTGTTTCCCCTGAATAACAACCGGCTCGTCGGCCGGACCCAGGCAGAGAGTCACGGCAGCCTTGCCTTGCGCGGCCTGGTGGATGGTCTGATCATTTCGACACTGCCGGACGATCACCCGGCGGTATTGGCGGTGGTGAAACAGAACATTCCGTTCGTGGTGATCGATTCGCCGCTGGTGGAAGATTCTTTCTTCGTCGGGATCGACGATCGAGGCGCCGCCCAGACTCAGATGCAACATCTGCTGGACCTGGGACATCGCAAGATCGGCATCATCATCGACCGGCTCAATCCTGACGGTTATCGCGGGCCGATTGACCAGCAACGCTTCAAGAGTGCCAGTGAGCGCATCGTCAGGGAGCGTCTGACCGGGTATGTGGAAGCGGCGGGCAGGGCTGGCCTGGCATTTGAGGACCTGTGCATCATCGAGGCCGGTGGGCTGGATTCCACGTCCGGGCAAGCGGCAGCGTTTACGCTGTTGACCTCCAACGATGTCACGGCGGTCGTGGCTTGCTCGGATGTCATGGCCATCGCTTGCATGAAAACCGCACATGCGCTCAACCGTAAAGTCCCGCAAGCGCTTTCCGTGATCGGCTT
Organism: Pseudomonas sp. B21-054; assembly: GCF_026016345.1. Taxonomy (NCBI): domain Bacteria; kingdom Pseudomonadati; phylum Pseudomonadota; class Gammaproteobacteria; order Pseudomonadales; family Pseudomonadaceae; genus Pseudomonas; species Pseudomonas sp. B21-054. Next base: position 4,089,750 of record NZ_CP087204.1, on the reverse strand, counting down.
TGATGATATTCCCGAGGCTGTTCAGCTTGGCTTGACCACCATTGGCCAGCCGATGGTGGAGAAGGGCCTGTATGCCGCACGGATGTTGACAGAGCAGCTGAATGCTCCGGCAGGCTCGCGACTCGAACCGGAACGGAAAATCTTTTCCACGAAACTCATCGTGCGGACTTCGACGCAGCAGGTACAGCCGACCGATGCTTGAGAGGTTGCGCCAAGGCCGCAGTGTAGAAGTACCCTGCGGCTGTTTTCAGGTGGGTTTGCCGGTCAACCCGGCAGGCGCTTGAAACTGGCTGCAACCCGCAAAGCATTGGCAGCGATGGTCAGCGCCGGATTGACCGCAGCCGAAGAGGGGAAGAATGAGCTGTCGACCACCCAGACGTTGTCCAGGTCATGCAGCTTGCAGTTCACATCCAGCACGCTTGAGGCGGGATCCTTGCCCATGACGGCGGTACCGCATTGGTGCGAGTTGGTGGCGATGCCCATCCGTGCCCTGAGAATCAAGGGATAACCTGCCTGACGCATGACTTTACTGGTTTTGCTGACCAGGCCTTCATGGGCTTTGAGGTTGTTCGGCGTCCAGAACACTTTGATCGCATCCCGTTGCCTGTCGTAGATGACCCGGTTGTCCTGTGTCGGTAGATCTTCCGAGGTCAGGTACAAGTCGACGCTATGGTCCGTAATGTACCGTGAGGCGAATTTTGGAAGCCATGGGCGCATGGCGCTGATCATCGGCTCGCGGATCTTCCCCAGCATCTGCACATTGCCAAGCGGATACGGATTTTGCGGACTGGCGCGGTACCAGTCGTTGAGGGCGAGGGTCTTTTGAAAGGTCACCTTGTTTTTGCGCCGCGGGTCTACTGCGAGCATGAACGTGCTGTTATGCACCATGTAGTTGCGACCCACTTGCCCCGAGCTATTGCCCAAGCCCTCAGGGTGATGCTCGTTCGCTGATTTGAGCAGCAGGGCGGCGGTGTTCACCGCTCCGCACGCTAGGACGAATCGTTTCGCACGAAGTGTCACGTCGCGACCACCGCTGAGCCCATGGGCCTCTGTCACCGTCCGACCGTCCGCGCCTGTTCTCAGTTGTTTGATCAGGGTACGGGTCAACAATTTGATGTTCGGGCTGCGCAGGGCCGGCCTCAAGGCGCTGACTTCAGCATCGGCCTTGGCGTCCACCAGGCAAGGATATCCATCGCAGGTCGAACACAATACACAATCACCGCCGTCGCCATAATCCACGGCCGCAGGCATCACGAACGGCTTGAGCCCTGAACGGCGCATGCTTTGCTCCAGTGGCACCAGCGCCGGGTCATGTTTGAGCGCAGGCTGGGGAAAAGGGCCCGAGCGCCAGGGGTCGCTGGGGTCCGAGCCCGCCGAGCCGTGAACCCGATAGAGTTTTTCGGCTTCGGCGTACCAGGGTTCCAGGTCGGCGTAACGGATGGGCCATGCCGGGGACACGCCTTCGGCATGCTGAATTTCGGCAAAATCCTCTTCACGGAACCGGGGCAGCATGGCGCCATAGAATTTGGTGTTGCCACCCACGTAATAAAAGACCCCGGGGGAAAAGGGCTGGTTGGATTTATCCAGCCACTGCTCGGCATTGCGATAGCGGCCTTCGGCGAACACCGATTCGGCGCTCCAGTTCTGTATTTCACGGGGCAGGAAATCTCCCCGTTCGACGATAACGATGTCCAGCCCGCTATCGCGCAGGGCATGGGCAAAGGTCGAACCGCCCATGCCCGAGCCAATGATCACTACGTCACAGTTGATATTGCCATCTGCATCAGGTGTCACCACGTCGAGGGCGCGCTGATGGCGCGGCGCCCCCGGTTGTGGATTCAGCTTTGCATGATGCGAAATCAATGCATCACTCATTTAAGCCGCTCCAGGTTTTACAGGTGTTGTTCGGAGTTCCGGATTTGCCAGTACTCGTCCTGACGTTCGTCGGTGATGTACTCAGGAATCGGGAAGTCCCACCAGCCTGGGACCCAAGGGCCTGCGGCGTCGCGATCGGTCGGGATTTCGATCAGCACCGGCACGTTCAGGTCCAGGGCTTCCTGAAGGGTCGGCTCGAGATCCTCAGGGCGCTCCACACGATAGGATTTCAGGCCGAAGGCTTCGCCGACGGCTTTGAAATCCGGGCTGTAGGGCGTGCCGTCCGGATGGTTGAACTCGGTGCCGATATGGCGGCTGGTTTGCTTGCGCTGGCCACCACGGATCGACATGTACCCGGCGTTGTTCTGGATCATGAACACAACAGGGATGTTGTTGGTCACGCAGATCGCAATTTCCTGGGAGGTCATCAGGAAATCGCCGTCGCCCAGGATGCATACAACCGGTTGGTTCGGCGCCGCTAGCTTGGCCCCGATAGCCGCCGGGACGGCCCAGCCCATGGAAGAGAATCCGCCAGAGGTCAGGTGGGTGCGCGGGGTATAGACAGGAAAGGTCTGTTTGACTGCCCCTTGGGTGTTGCCGGACCCGACCACCACGATGGTGTCACGGGGGAAAACCTTGCGCAGCGCGCCCAACGGACGTTGAGAGGTAAACGGGAAACGGTCGGAGTCACGGCGGCCGGCCAGTTTGGTTTCCCATTCCTCTTGATAGCCGCGCAGGTCGCTCATGTACGCCTGGCGATCCACCGTCTGGCCTTTCAAGCCTTCCACGATATGGGCCAGCGCGTACTTGGCGTCGGCACAAATGCCCACGGTCACCGGGTAGTTCTTGCCGATCTCGTGCGGGTCGATGTCGATGTGGATCAATTTCGATGGCGGAATTGCAAAGGTCACACCCTTGGCATAGCTGGAGGACGACCAGTCGGTAAAGCGGCAACCCACAGCGATAATGACATCGGCGGTGGAGGCCACTTTGTTGCCGCACATCGTGCCGGTTTGACCGACGCTGCCGGCGAACAGCGGATGATCCTCCGGGAAGCCGCTTTTACCGTTCCAGGTCGTGACCACGGGTATTTTCCAGGCTTCGGCCAGGGCAAGCACTTCGGCGCTTGCCTCACCCGTGATGACGCCGCCGCCGATCACCAGCACCGGGCGTTTGCACGCCTTCAATTCCTCAACCGCGCGGGCCGTAGCCGCCGGGTCCGGGAAACACTTGCCGATGGGGGTGCGTTCTTCCAGGGTGTGCAGGGTCACGTCAGCCGCTTCGGCCTGAACGTCCATCGGTATTTCAAGATGAACCGGACCCGGGCGACCAGTGACCATCGCGCTCCAGGCACGGTGCATCATGAAGGGTAGCTCTTCGACGCGGGTGGCGACCCAGTGGCGCTTGGTGACAGCCTCGGCGATTTTGGGGAAGTCGTTGTCGGTATAGCGTTCCAGCTCTTGCAACAAGCCATGGCCGCGCATGTGCGTGGGTGGCCCGCCGGTGATCAGCATCAGGCTGGTGGAGTCGGTGAAGGCCGTGGCCATGCCGATCACGGTGTTGGCGGCGCCGGCACCGATGGAAGTGACGGCGGCCATCGGCTTGCCAGACACCCGGTAGTAACCATCCGCGAGATGAACCGCACTCTGTTCGTGGAAGACCTGGATGAATTTGAGTTTCGAGTCTTCTTCGAGGAAGGCGTCGGTGAGGGTCCAGATCCCGTGGCCCGGGATGCCAGCGACGTATTCGACGCCGTAGTTTTTCAGGGTTTGGGCCACGATCTGGCTGCCGGTCAATTTAGTCATGACAGGACTCCTTGGGTTGATGGAAGTGCGGTGGATACGGTGGATTTACCGGTGCTTGCCGTGCGCCCACGGGTTGCCCAGTTCAGGCCCTGTTTGGTCAGGCGGCGGATGTTCGGGTCGGCCAGATTGCTGGTGTCGTGTCCGATCGAGTGATAGAACACTCGGCCTTCGCCCCACTGACGAACCCAGGCGACCGGGCTGCGATGGCCCTTGATCCAGGGGAATGGGTTGCCGTCGAACGTGGTTTCGGCCAGCACATGAATGTTCGGGTCAACCTGCATGTAGTACTGCTCGGACCGAACCTCGAAATCCTCGACGCCCTGCGTGACCTCATGGGTGCGATCAATGATGTTGACCTGGTAAGGATGGGGAAACCCTTCGCCCATCGGGTGCTCAAGAAACGAGCCGCCCAGTACCCAGTGGTACTTGAGGCTGGCGCGAAATGCCGCGCCGGCACCGTGCCAACCCACCAGCCCGGTGCCGCTTTCGATCGCTTCGAGCAGGCGGTTCTCCTGTGAAGCGGTTAGCGTTTCCGTGGTGACCGCATTGTTCCAGCCGATCACGATCAGGTCGTAACCGGTCAAGTCCCTGTCCAATGTGAAGATGTCGGTCGACTCTTCAACGTCGAAATCCAGCTCCTGGAAAACGGTCCGTGCCCATGCCGCGATTTCGTAGGGGAAATGGCCGGGCCAGCCACCGTACAGATACAAGACTCGACTCACGGTTGATCACCTCTTTAGGTTGGGTGTGATTATTAAGTTATACGTATAACCGCTTATTTAAGCTATCACTCAAAACCGAGGTGTCAATCCCTTGATCGCTTTTTTAATGTGCAAGCCTAAAGATTGCTTGTGGTTAAGACGTGCATCGACGATTCAGCAAGGCTTCCGGGCGAATTCGCTCGGGAGATTTTTTATGATAGGAGGTTATACGAATAACAGCGTGGCCGTGCTAGAGCGGTCAGCGCTTGCACGAGTGCTTCAGCATTGCGTCTATCCTGCGTCAGATCGCGTCATCAATAGGTAGGCTGCGAAATTGCCCGGGGCAGGGGGGTAGGAAAAGATGGATGCCAGTGCGAGTGCATGCCGCGTGCATCAAGAACTACCTGGAGCAAATTGATGATTCGTTATCTGAAAAAAAGTAAGCCTGTCGAAGCTCAAGCCGAAATCGCTGCCCAAGTCCGCGATACGGTCGAGCAGATCATCGCCAATGTCGCCAAGAACGGAGACGTCGCCGTTCGGGAATACTCGAAGCAGTTCGATAAGTGGGACCCGGTCTCTTTCCGTCTGAGCGATGAAGAAGTCGCCGCGTGTGTGGCAAGTCTGTCGGAGCAGGAAATCGGTGACATCACCTTTGCCCAGGCGCAAGTCCGCCGCTTTGCCGAAGTGCAAAAAGCCTCGATGCATGATGTGGAAGTCGAAACCCTGCCGGGCGTGATCCTGGGCCATCGCAATATTCCGGTGAACTCCGTGGCCTGCTACATCCCCGGTGGAAAATACCCGCTGCTGGCGTCGGCGCACATGAGTGTGCTGACCGCCAAGGTGGCGGGGGTGAAACGCGTGGTCGCCGCGGCGCCGCCGTTTGACGGCAAGCCGCATCCGGCCATCGTGACGGCCATGTACCTGGCGGGTGCGGATGAGATTTATTGCGTTGGCGGTGTACAAGCGATCTCCGCGTTTGCACTGGGGACCGACACCTTCAAGCCGGTCGACATGATCGTCGGGCCAGGCAATGCGTTTGTTGCGGAAGCCAAGCGTCAACTGTTCGGTAAGATCGGCATCGACTTGATCGCCGGCCCGACCGAAACCCTGGTGATTGCCGATGACAGCAGCGATGTGGAAATCATTGCCGCCGACTTGCTCGGCCAGGCTGAACATGGCGTCAACTCCCCAGCCGTATTCTTGACCAACAGCCCGGAACTGGCAGAAACCCTGCCGGCGGAAATCGAGCGTCAGTTGGCCATTTTGCCCACTGCCCCCGTCGCCTCGGTCGCCTGGCGTGACTATGGTGAAATCATTCTTTGCGACACCGTGGACGAGATGGTCCAGGAGGCCGACCGGATTGCTTCCGAACACGTGCAAGTCATGACCCGCGACCCGCTCTATTTCCTTGAGCACATGACCAACTACGGCGCGCTGTTTCTCGGAGAGCGGACCAACGTCTCCTATGGCGACAAGGTGATCGGCACCAACCACACCCTGCCTACCACCGGCACCGCGCGTTATACCGGCGGGCTGTGGGTGGGCAAGTTCATCAAGACCTGCACCTATCAACGCGTCCTGACGGATGAGGCCTCGGTGCTGGTCGGTGAATACTGCTCGCGTCTGTGCGGTATGGAAGGTTTCGCCGGGCACAAGGAACAGGCCGATATCCGCATTCGTCGTTACAAGCAATCCGCCTGAGGGCGGCCAGTCAGTTATTGCACTTGGCGAGCGGACAGCGAGGAAGGGGTCGTTTCTCGGTGTAGCTGGTCACGCTTACCGTCTTTCCAAGTGTTTTCAGGCTCCCCATTCGGGGAGCTTTTTTTTGAGCCGTGGAAAAAACGCTTGTTCCAGGCTTGAATCAGAGGAGCGGTGCGATGGGTAGCTTATCGATCAAAACGAGAATTACGCTGGCCGCCGGAGGGTGTCTGTTTGCGATGGTGCTCTGTCTGGTGGGTTTTTCGATCCATCAGATGCGCGATACATCGGCCATGGTCAGTCAGTCCAGCACGGAATCGTTGTCTCTGGCGTCCATGCGGTACCTGGAGGCGACGGGGTCTCTGCAGGCCAGTGGCATCGAGCAGCGATTTCGTAGCAGCATGATGTTCACCCGTTCCCTGGCGACCCAGATTGTCATGATGCGCCGTCAGGCCCGTCAAAATGGCTTGGCGCCGATGCAGCTGCGTGGCGATCTGTACCGGCTGATACGCGCCCAGGTCGCGACTACGCCGGAGATACTCGGGGTCGGCGTCTCATTCGAGCCCAATGCACTGGACGGTGCCGACGCGAGCGCTATCAACGGCGCCGACTTCTCCGGCAATGCCGTCGGCCGCTTCGGGGTGTACGTGTCTTCGATGCAAAACTTCATCCTCGAAGAGAAGGAAATGCAGGATGACGGGGATCCTGCAAAAGAATGGTGGAACTGTCCGAAGAAAACCCGCAAGCCTTGCCTGATCGAGCCGTATTCCTTCCTGCTGAACGATGTACCCACCCTGACCTCCAGCATCGCGATACCGTTGATGGACGGCGGAAAACTCATCGGCGTGGTCAGTATCGATCTGCCGTTGAGCAGCTTGCAAAACATTGCGCAAAAAGCCAGTGCATCGCTCTTCGAGGGGCAAGGACAATTGACCTTTGTCAGCGCTGGCGGTGCTGTCATGGGCCGGAGCGGCGATCCCGCCTCGTTGGGGAAAACCATCAAGGATATTTTCCCGCAACAGGCGGCGGATATGTTCGAGGGGGCGAAGTCGGGCAAAGTCCTGGCAATCGATAGGGCCGGTGACACTCGCGTCATGCTTGTCGTGCCATTTTCACCCATCCCCAATTCGAACCATTGGATGACCGTCATAGAAGTGCCGCGCGCCACGTTGATGGCCTCGGTTGCGGCGTTGCAGCAAGTCCTGGAGCAATCGAATCGGACGTCGGTGATGGTGCAGGTGGCCACCGGGATTGGCGTCACCGTGGCGGGGATATTGCTGATGGGGTGGTTGGCGGTGAGTGTCACCCGGCCCATCCGCCGGGTGTCCGCGATGCTGGAAAACATCGCCAACGGCGAGGGCGATCTGACCCAGCGACTGAGCGCCGAGCGCCGCGATGAAATGGGCGTGCTGGTGGGTGGGTTCAATCGCTTCCTCGATAAGCTGCAGCCCATCATTGCCCAAGTCAGCCAGAGCGTCCTGGACACGCGCTCCACCGCTGACCAGGCGTCTTCGATCGCCAGCCAGACCAGCAGTGGCATGCAGCAGCAACTGCTGGAAGTCGAACAAGTCGCGACGGCCGCTCATGAAATGAGCGCAACCTCCCAAGAGGTGGCGCGAAGTGCGTCCATGGCGGCGACTGCCGCGCGAAATGGTGATGCCGCTGTGCGCTCTTGCAAAAGCACCATCGAGACCGCTGCGCATTCCATCCAGTCGTTGGCGGCGCACATGAGCGGCGCCATGAACGGGGTGCGCCAACTCGCCGACAGCAGTGAGGAAATTGGCAGTGTGCTCGATGTGATCCGCACCATTGCCCAGCAGACCAATCTGTTGGCGCTGAATGCCGCGATCGAGGCGGCAAGGGCTGGAGAGACCGGGCGGGGCTTTGCCGTAGTGGCCGACGAGGTTCGCCATCTGGCCCAGCGCACCCAGGACTCCGTGAGTGAAATCCAGGGTGTCATCGAGAGCCTACAGAGCGGCACACGCGAGGTGGTGAATGCCATGCAGAGCCAGCATCGCCAGGCCAATGCCAGTGCCGAGCAAGCCCTGGAGGCTGTCGACGCGTTGGCCAATGTCAGCCAAAGCATCGAGATCATGACGGGCATGAACCTGCAAATTGCCAGTGCGGCCGAAGAGCAGAGCGCAGTGTCCGAAGAGGTGAACCGTAACGTTTCGGCCATCAGGGATGTAACGGGTGAGTTGGTGGGGCAGGCGGATCGATCGGCCCGGATCAGCCACTCCTTGAACGATCTTGCGAACCAGCAACAGAGGCTGATGAATAACTTCAAGGTCTAGGGAAACTGAAAGGCGCTGCGATTGCTGATCAAAAAAAACGCCGGATCATGGGCTTGTTCAAAAGCGCATGATCCGGCGTCGACGTTACGGTTGAACCCGGTGCTGAGTTGGCAGCGGTGGTTGTTCCCGCTCCATCGCCCGTCAGGCTGGAATCACCACGAAGCTCTCTGGTTTGCAGGTGAGCGCGACCTCGGCTCCGGGTGGCAGGGCATGGCTGCCCGGGGTAGGCAGTTGTTGGCACTTGAGGTCCAGGGTGCCGCCGGCCACCGCCACGCGGTAAATGACGCGGTTACCGATGAACGATGTGTCTTTGACTTTTCCGGCGAATGCCCCGTCGGCCAACGACGTGCCTTGAGCGGCTTCAAGGCCGATGGTTTCGGGACGGATCGACACATTGACCGGCCCGGCCCCCAGGTTGTTGCCGGCCGCGTGCGCGTAGCGACCGAATGGCAGGTCAACATAGCCGTTGCGGGTGTCGCCCAACCCATAGGTGCCGGCGACGATGTTGGTGTCACCGAAAAACTTCGCGGCGAACAACGTGCGCGGCGACCAATACATCTCTTGTGGCCCACCGATCTGCTCGATGCCGCCCTTGTTCAACAGCACGACACGGTCGGACAGGATCATCGCCTCGTCCTGGTCGTGGGTCACATACACGAAGGTGGTCGATGTCTCTTCGTGGATTCGCTTGATCTCGTTAAGCATGTGGTGGCGAATCTTCAAGTCCAGTGCCGCCAACGGCTCGTCGAGCAGCAACACGGCGGGACGATTCACCAATGCCCGGGCCAGCGCGACGCGTTGTGCCTGGCCGCCACTGAGCTCGGAGATCCAGCGATTCTTGAAACCTTCCAGTTGAACCAGTTCGAGTGCCTTGGTCACTTCACGCTTGATTTCATCCTTGGGTTTTTTCTTCAGGCGCAGCCCGAAAGCCACGTTGTCGAAAACATCAAGGTGAGGAAACAGCGCGTACTTCTGGAACACCATGTTGACGGGGCGGTGTTCAGGCGCCAGGGACGTGGAGTCCTTGCCATCGATCACGACTTTGCCGGTGGTGGGCTCTTCGAAGCCCGCGATGATGCGCATCAGTGTGGTCTTGCCGCAGCCGCTTGGGCCCAACAAAGTGAGGATTTCGTTGCGTTTTACGGTCAGGTCGACTTTGCCAAGGGCGGTCAGGTTGCCGTAGCTCTTGGAGATTCCGGTCAGTTCAATGCTATTGGTCATGGCGATTACTCTGCAGTTTCAGCACGTTCAAGTTCGAGACGACGACGGCGCAAGGTCATGACCAAGCCGGCGGTGACGATGATGGCGATGGTCACGACCAGCATGAATACCGAGGCGGCATTGATGGTGGGGCTGACGGCGCGACGCATCATCGAAAGAATCATGAGTGGCAGCGTGGTATCGCTGCCGGTGACGAAAACGGTGATCAGGAATTCGTCCATCGAAAGCGCGACCGCGAGGATCGCGGCGCCCGCAATGGTCGGCCCGATGATGGGCAGCGTCACCAGCCAGAACGCCTTGAGTGGGCTGGCGCCCAGGTCTCGCGCCGCTTCCTCGAACGACAGATCGAAGTACTCCAGGCGTGAACGCACGGACTCGACGAAGAATGGGAAAGTGAACAGCGTATGGCCGATCACGACGGTCAGCAGCGAGCGGGGCAAGCCGATCAACGAGAAGAAAATCACCAGCGCGATCCCCAGGAACAGACCGGGGAGGGCGATTGGGGCGAAGTTCATGAAGGCAAAGGCAGACTTGACCCGACCTTTCATGCGCATCAACGCCAGTGCTGAGAACGTGCCCAGCAGCGTGGTGAGCATGGCCGAACCCGCGGCGACGATCGCGCTATTGGTCAAGGCGGTCATGAAGTCCGAACTGCTGAACAGCGCCTCATACCATTGGGTGGAGAAGCCTTCGAACGGGAACGACAGCGAGGCTGACGAATGAAAGCTGAACAACGCGATGATCGCGATGGGCGCGTAGAGGAAAAGCATGTAAACGTAAGTGAATAGTCTGATCATGGCGGTCACCTTGCATTTTTATTGGCGGTGTTCAGTCGTGGTAGCGTTTGCCCGGCGCCAGGTTGGCGGCTCGCAACACGCCCAGCAGCAGCCCATACACCAACATGAAGACCACCAGCAGCAGGTACGCCATCGCCGCTCCCAGCGGCCAGTTGCCGACCGAACGGAACTGGTTGGCGATCACCAGGCCGGTGGTCATGGCGTCCCTGCCGCCCAGCATCTGGGGGGTGACGTAATCACTGGCAGCGAGGACGAAGGTGAACATGAACGAGCTGACGATGCTCTTGTGCGCCATCGGCATGATCACTCGCCACAAAATAGTGGTACCGCTGGCGCCCAGGTCCGCGGCGGCTTCCAGGTAATCCTTCTTGATATCGCGCAAGCCCGATACCAGCAGCAGAAGGGTGAAGGGCAGCATGATGTGGACCAGGGTCAACACCACCGAAAACTTGCTGAACACCAGCCAGTCCAGGGGCGTATCGACCAGCCCGAGGTGCAGCAGCGTGGAATTGATCACGCCGTTGGTGCCCAGGATCGAGCGCCATGCGTAGACCCGCACCAGATAGCTGGAGAACCACGAGATCAGGGCCAGGTACAGCACGGCGTTGGAGCGCGTCCGATAAACAATGTAATAGGCGACCGGGGCGCTGATGATCGTTGATAGCACCGCGGTCCAGAAACCGTTTTGCAGGGCGATCCACAACGAATCGTAGAACCCATTGGCACTGAGGGCTTTTGCATAGTTGGCCAGCGTTGCGGCAGGCTCCATGCTGAAGGGTCTGGCGGTCCAGAAACTCGCGACGAGCAGCAGCGCCGAAGGAATCAGGAAGAACACCACCAGGAAGAACATCGGGGGGGATGCGAGCAAGTACCCACCCAGGATTTTCTTGTCGATTTTCACCGGCTTACCCACCTTCGAATCCCTGGCATCGAGAAGGATGGGCTCGCTGTTGTTGACTACGTTCATGATGATTGTGCCTTTGCTTTTTGTTTCGATAACGAGAGCGTCCTGGCGAGCGCATACACGCTAGACGAGTGCTCTTCTGAACCTTGCGAACGGCGTCGACAGGCCACGAAGCGCCATCGAACAGAGAAGCGCGTGATCGCAAACACGCACTTCGGGTAAGCGTCCGTTCAAGCAGGTCTTTGAGTCGGACGAATTGATCCCAGCCCTAGAACGAGCCTTTGAAATTCGCCCACTGATCGATCCATTCGGCATACGTCACATACTTATCGGAGCTCAGAGGTGGCTGGCCGTAGAGTTTCGACTTCTCAAAAAAACTGTCCAGATTCGCGTAGTCAAAGGTGTTTCGAAGGTCTGTCGGAAGCAGTGGCACGGCTTTCGTGTTGACCACGCCGGAGAACATGGTGGTCGCCATTTTGGCCTGGGTTTGCGCTTCGAGCGTCTTGTCGATGAACTCCAGTGCCAGCGGTATGTCCTTGGCCGTTTTCGGGATGAACAGCGCATCGCACCAAAGGGCCGCGCCTTCTTTGGGGACCGACAAAGCGGTTTCCACGCCACGCTTTTTGGTCTCGCTCGGCGTGTTGGCTGACGCTGAGAACACCGCATCCACTTCGCCTGACACCAGCAGAGAAACCGCGTCCCCCGAAGAGGCGGCAAAAACCCGGCATTGATCACGGTACGGCTTGAGTTTCTCGAACGCGTCGTCGAACTCGGCGCGCGTCAGGTTGGGAAATTTGTCGCCATAGCCGGCAATGATCGCGATGAGCGACCAATTCGATGTCCCGTCATCGACGAAGGTCAGCTTGCCCTTCAATTTCGGGTCGAGCAGATCTTTGTATTCAGCAGGTTTCTTGACCGCTTTCGGGTTGTAGATGATGGTGTTCATGCCCCACAGCAGGGGCACGCCCCATTGCTTGCCATCCCAGTACCAGCGGCTGCCTTTGTAGAACAGCGGGAGGATATTTTCCGCTGAGTAGTTGGGGATCCTCGAGGTGTCGATCTCCTTGAGCAACCCCATTTCCTGGTAGATGGTCTCGTAGCCCAACGCGTACATGGTCAAGTCAAGCTGCACGGGATCGGAGCCGGCCAAGCGGGCCGTAATGTCGTCCTGGTTGCTGGCATAGCTGGAACGGACGGTAATGCCACGCTGCTTGCGCCATTCGGCCAGTTCGGCGTCACCGGTTTCACCTTCCCAGCCAAGGATTTCCAGGTGCCCACCCGCGGCGGCAAATGCGCTGGGCATGAACGAGCCCATGTACAACCCGGCGGCGGAGGCGGCAGCCCCTAGCAAAAATGTGCGGCGCTTCAAGCTGATCGAATCCAGATCAATGCCGGTGAGTCCATAACCCGTCTCTGTGTCTTTTTTCATTTCGAGTTCCTGCCTGGGTGGTTTTTGTGAAAACGATTGGGCGACTTGCAGTGGCTCTGGCCCGGCTGGTTCTCCGGGCAGATCCTTTTGTATGCAGTCCTGTAGATCGGCAGTGTTATGGCCAGCATTGTTTCCATGAGCTGGGGAGGTTGGCGGTGCTGACATGCCCGTTGAGAACATCGCGCACTGGGTCTCCACTGGTCCGATTGACTCTTCCTTGGCTGGGCGGCGCCGCTTTACTGAAGGTTGCAGGTAAAGGCTTGAAGCGGCGCGCCCAGCGCTTGATAGGCTCGGCTTGTTGTTTTCATGGATCGAGTATCGGCCTGGCAGGCAGGGCACTCAATTTCGCAGCGCCTATAAAAGCGACGCACTATGACGCATCGAAGTGACCTAATCGGCGCAGCTGACGTGCCATGACACGTATGCTTCTTGAGCAGGCGAGGGATGCGGGGCATCTGCGTCAACGTGCGTCTCTTTTGCCCGCGGTGCGAAATTGAGCGGTGCCAGGTGTGGGCGAATACTCCCGTGGCGATCCTGAAAAGGGCGGAGGTGCATTCGCCCTTCACGCCTGCGCTTGATTGATTGGAGTGTCTTGTGAAACTCACGGGTGGGCAGATTGTTGCGAAAGCGCTGAAAGCGAATGGTGTCGACTATGTGGCCGGCATACCGGGTGACGGCTCATGGTCCCTGGTAGAAGCGCTGCTGACAGCCGGCACGGATGTCCCTTTCATTCAAGTCATGCTGGAGCCAAGCGGTGTTCATCTTGCCGACGGATATTTTCGCGCCTGCGGTCGGCCGATGGCTGTTTTGCTGGCGGGCCCGCTGGGTATTTCGACGGCGCTGGGTGCAATCGCCGATGCGTCGGCGCAATCATCAGCCATGCTGGTCATCAGCGCAGACGACGCTAAGTGCGATGATGACAGGCTGGTAACCGCCTCCGGCGGCGTCACGAAAGAACACCGGCGCGTCTCGCAGATCGAACAGTTGCCGCAGGCCCTGCGTCAGTCCTTCGATACGATGTTCAGTGGACGCGTAGGTCCGGCCAGTCTGAATATCCCGGCGGCCGTCCAGGACGTTTCGATTGACGTCAGCCTGGCACCCGCCACCTTGCGCGCCAACAGCGAAGTACCGCGGGCAGGTTCACGGCTGAACATAGTCGCTTTGCCTCAGGGGGCGGCGGCGGGCGGGCTCGACGACAGCGCCAGTGACGTCTCGCCCTTGACGGTCCACAGGCCTTTGGCTGCGTTGCGCTCGATCCTGGAGGAGGAGGCCATCCTGGTGGTCGGTGCCGGACCCCTTCAGGCCATCGCCCGCCAGGTGTTTCCCCTCTACCATCCGGGCACCCGCCTGTGCGCCGCCAATGTCGGCGCACAGGGTTGGGCGGTGCCCGCGGCGATTGGCGCGAAGCTCGCCATGCCGGCGCGCCAGGTGGTGTGCGCCGTGGGCGGTGGCGATTTCTTGCAGTCGATGCAGGAAATGGCCGTGTGCGTGATGCACAGCATTCCCGTGGTATTCCTGGTGTTCAACAACAGTGGCGGGGTGTCAGTGGGCGACGTGCAAACCCCTGCGCTGGAGCAGCACCGTACCGGTGAGTTCAACCTGCCGGATGGCAAACCTTATTCGCCCGACTTCGCCGGTATTGCCAGGAATTTTGGCCTTGATGCCTGGCGGGTGGAGCACGCCTCGCAACTCGATTCGACGTTTACCAGGGCGCTCAATAGCAAGGGGCCGTCGTTGGTGGAGGTGATGATTGCACGGGATTCTCGTGCGAATAACGACGCATGCGGGAACCATGGCTGACCTGTTGCAGGACGGCCTCACATCAAAACTTCTGAAGAGGGATCACGCGATGGGTATTTTGGACTGGAAGCACTGGATCGTCATTTTGGTGGTGGTAGTGCTGGTCTTCGGCACTAAAAAACTGAAAAACCTGGGGGCCGATGTTGGCGAATCGATCAAGGGGTTTCGCAAAGCCATGAATGACGATGAAGAGCCCACGCCGGCGCCCTTGCATCAAGCTGATGCTGCGGATGCACCCAGGACCCTCGACGGGCAGCGTCGTCAGGTCTGACTATTGACGAGGCGGTTGTCCCGCCGCCTCAGTCCTGGCCGCCCCACACGATAGTCGCGTTGTCACCGGTCATGTATTCGCGCACTTCCAGCGGCAGCGACTGATCGCTGGGCAGCACGACAGTTGCATTGCGCAAGTGGTGCTTGCGGATCTTGCCTTTGTCCACGAGCCCCAGTGCCATGCGAGTGGAGAAGGGTTGGCGGAATGAGGATGACGCCACCCCGGTGACCAGGCCGAAGAGGAACCGGATCGGTCGGCGATGCTGCGGCGTCAGAATGGAAAACGTCATCTCGTTACGCTGCTTGCCTTCGAAGTCCACCAGGAACAGACGGTCGCCGAGAAGCAGACAAAAACCGTGATACGTGAACGAGTAGCCGATCTTTCCGCTGCCATCGAGCAAGGGGAAGCGTTCTACCGTGACGTACTGGACCATGGAGTCGGCGCGATACAGGCACGTGACTGAACGCAGGATTCTTCCCTTGTAGATCGAAGAGTTGTGGTAGCGGTAATAGACGCCCAGATAGTCTTCAAGCAAGTCGGCGGATTGTTTTGCCAATGGCAGGAAATGATTGAACTGCGCCGAGGCACGCAAGGCCGTCGGTAATTCGTTTTCATACCCCTCGTAGAGTTTCTTGAACTCCGCAGGTGGCCGGAAAAGATCTTCGGCTTCCATCATGAAGTAACGGCTGATCTTCTGAAGAATCTTTTGGGAAGGTACGTGCTGGCCCACCAGGTACTTGTTGAACTGCTGGCGATTGACATCGACCTTGCGACACATGTCCGCGACCGACCGGCAGGACTCCACCAATGTGCTGAGATTTTTTTGCACGTTTGCCTGTAAGTCGCTACGAACCTGCTGGCGCTCGGGGTGCGAGGTGGCGGCAGTTAAAGACATGGGAGGCGTGTCTCCTCGGCTGGGCATCGTGGTCTCGATCTGGTCAGTTCGGATGAGGTGGTGGTTATAGCGGTTATCAGTGGTTATGGGGTAACCCTGAAATAACCTGCTTAAACTCAATCACTTGAATATCTTTTGAAAGGCTCAAGCAGGTTTCATGCCGTTACATGGGCGTTCAGTTACAAGTATCAAGCATTGCTGATTGCGTCAGATTGTAAGCGGTACCAGGGCTTGCTCGACAGTCATCGTCGCTCCTGAAAACACGTCGCTTCTGCAGACCTTGGCTAACTGGCCGGGAAACGGCCAAGTTACTCTCGGCCCCAGGCAGTAACACATTGATTTCTGCGGAGTAACACCAGGGTCGAAAGTTTGCGCGAGACGCTAATGATCTTCGCCAAATTGACACTTTTCCGGTGAGTTGCTTCGGTCTGCGTCAGGTTTCGCTGTAGTGCGAAATGGAGAAACAAACCCTCGCCATCGATACTCGCCTCGGTGCATTTGCCATTGCTGGTCCCCGGCAATGCCCGATGAGTACCAACCATCGGAGTCTTCGAGCTGTATCGAGCGTGCTCGACTTTGATCGGTTTCATGCGTGGCACTGCGCCACGTGTCAATGAAGTTGGGCTTTGTGCTCAGAATAACGGTGTTGAGGAAAAACGATGTCCAGCGAACTGCATAGAGCTGCATATTCGGTACTGCTTCCTGCGTTCGGCGATTTGAGCCTAAACGACAATGTTCGGCGTTATCTGAGCCGAGGTGGCGTGTCTATTTTGCTGGGGGAAACCCGGGAAGAATATGTCGGCCGGGACATGAGTCCGGCGCGAAAGAGCACCGAGTCCCAGGCTGATTTTGTCAACATCGCTCGAGATGCGACGTCATTGGCCGGTGCGCCGGTGCTGATCGCAGTGGATCAGGAACTCGGCGGTATCGAACGCCTCCACCAATTGGTCCCGGCAGTCGCGTCCAGGGAACAGCTCAAGGGTCTGGGCACACAGGACATCGAGCAGCGCTGCTTTGAGATGGCCCGCGTGGCGCGCGGCCTGGGCGTTAATCTGTTCCTGGCGCCGATCGTCGATGTCGTCACCGGCGCCAATCCTTGGCTGCACAACCGACATCTGGGCGCCGACCCCGTTGAAGTGAGCCGGGTGTCCTGCGCCTTTATCCGCGGGGTGCAGCGCGCGGGTGTCATCGCTACCGCCAAGCACTTTCCCGGTCACTACGTCACCGAGGCTGATCCGGCAATTGCTGAAGCCACCGTGCCCGGGCCACTGGAATTGCTTCAAGACAACCTTGATGTATTCAAGGATGTCATCGCCACCGGTGTGCTAGCGGTGATGCCAGGGCCTGCTGTTTTTCCGGCGATAGACCCTGATCATTGCGCATCGACCTCATCCAAGGTCATCGGGGTTTTGCGTGACCCCCTCGGATTCGATGGTTTGATCATTTCAGATGACCTGGATGCGGTGTCCATCCTCAGAGGCAACTCGATCACGGACACCGCTGTTGCTTCGCTGGCGGCCGGCGCGCACCTGTTACTCGTGTCCAGTGAATCGGGCCTTGATGCCATTGCTGAAGCCATTGTGGCGGCTGTCCACGATGGAGTGCTCGACCGCCAGATTCTGCTCGACGCGGCCTCGAAGGTGCGTGAACTGGCTGCGGCCCATAACACCCCTACAACTCAACGCGGGGTTGACCATGAGCTCGATTGAAAGCAAGGCCTACAGCGTGCTGTTTCCGGTCCTGCTCGATCTGGAAATGAATGACGATGTGCGCAAATTCCTGGGCAGCGGCGGGCGCAGCCTGCTGTTTGGCGAGACCGCGCAGGAATATGTCAGCGGCAAAATGAGCGCGAGCCGCCTGGCCTCGGAGACGCTGGAAAAGTGGCAGGGGTTTACCGCTGCGGCAATTGAGTTGAGCGGGCCGCTACTGTTGGCGGCAGATGCTGATATCTCTGCCGTCCACCGTCTACAGGGCATCGCGCCTGCGCTTCCCGAACCCGAACGGGCCAGGGCCATGGATGTGGCTGATCTTGAAGAGGCGTGTTTCCACGTTGCAACGGCAGTCCGAAAGGCCGGTGTGAATTTGCTGCTGTCGCCGACCGCCGACGTGCTGGGTGGCACCAATGTATGGCTTCAGGGGCGGACGCTCTCCGATGACGTGGACCGGGCCGCGGCCATGGTGGGTGCCTATGTGCGTGGTGTGCGGCGTGCCGGGATGGCCAGCACACTGAAGCACTTCCCCGGACATCCCGTGTTGCTGTGCCAACCGTCGATCGAGGAGGCGGTGGTGACCGCGTCGCTGGAGCAACTGCGCGGCTACTGGCCTGCGTTTCAAGCCGGGGTGAACGCAGGCGCGGACGCGGTGATGATGGGGCCAGCCATTTTCACGGCCTGCGAACCACCCGTTGCGGCCTCCGTGTCGCCTGGGTTGATCGGTCTGTTGCGACATGAACTGGGGTTCAAGGGGTTGGTCATGACCATCGATCTGGACCATCGCTCCACGATCGGCAACTCATCCCTCGGCGAGGTGACGGTGGCGGCGCTGAATGCCGGGGCGGATCTGTTGTTGCTTTCCGCGAAGGCGGTGCTGGAGATTCCGCAGATCGTTCGCGCGATTGTAGATGCCGTAGCTGCGGGCACCTTGGCGCAGGAACGCCTGGATGCCGCTGCGCTGGCCGTCTCGGCATTGGCCAATCGCCTGGCAAGTTTTAGTTCGTAACGCCTGGAGCTCCCCCATGAATACTCAAAAAAACGTCTTGGCCCTGCATTCCACAGTCGCAAAACATTCGACGTTGGCGATGGACATCGATATTGCGACAACGGTTGGTTTCGATGCATTGGAGATCTATGGCGGCAAGCTGGAGGCGTATTTAGCGGCTGGTTATTCCGAGCAGGAGCTCAAAGCGTTGCTCAAGGATATGCCTGTCACAGGGATAGGTTACCTGAGGGATATCGAACGCCAGGGGGCCGAGCGCGATGATCTGCTGAAGGAAGCGGAACGGCTTTTCCAGTTGGCCAACTGGGTCGGCGCCAAAGGTGTTCAAGTGCTCACCGGGCCTATCAATGTCCAGGCGGTGATCGATTACCAGCAGCACGGCAGGAGCGCTCACTACAGCGGTCTGTTGGGTTTCGGCGAGGCCGAACAGTATGGGTTGACCGCCAAGAATCTTGCAGTGCTGGCTGATCTGGCCAAGCAGTATGGCGTGCTTCTTTATCTCGAAGCGTTGTCCTGGACGCCATTGAATACGCTGGACCATCAACTGCAGCTGATTGATCGCACTGAGCGCGACAACGTCAAAATGGTGATCGATTACTGGCATTGCTTTACGTCCGGCGTTAAGCCGCAAGACATCGCGCGGATGAACAAAGACCTCATTTATGGCGTGCACGTATGCGACTCGCTGCCGTTCGAAGGGGGAATCCCCAACGAAGAAATACTGCGGGATGTACCGACGGGCAGCGGCATATTGAATCTGCTTGAGTGGACGTCCGCAGTGAGGGCCACCGGTTACGACGGATGGTGGAGCTGTGAGCTGTTTTGCAAAAAACAGCAGCAGCAGAACAGTTATGAGGTCGCGAAAGATTTGAAGACGCTTCTGACCCGACTCGTTGGGTTGTAACGCAGCGTTTGACCACATTCAAAACTTCCCTTTTTCAATATGCACTTCATAAAAGGTCTTAAGTCGTCATGGTGGATTTCATCGTAATCGGCGGTGGCTCGACAGGCTGCACGGTGGCATCGAGACTCAGCGAAGATGCCGGCGCGTCTGTGGTTCTTTTCGAAGAAGGGCCACGCGATCGCAACCCCTACATTCATATTCCCGGGGCCTACTACAAAACCGCCCAAGGTCCGCTGCTCAAGCGGTACGCGTGGGAGCCCACCGAAGACCAACGCCGCGTCGAAACACCGACCATGGTCCAGGCCAGCGTGTTGGGGGGCGGGAGTTCGGTCAATGCGATGATTTATATACGCGGCGTCCCCGCCGATTACGACGGCTGGGTCGAGCAGGGGGCCGCAGGGTGGGCTTATGAAGACGTATTGCCGTACTTCAAAAAAGCCGAGGATAACGAGCGCTTCTGTAACGACGTCCATGGCGTCGGCGGACCATTAGGGGTGTCCGACCCCATCAACATTCACCCGCTGACCAAAGTCTGGCTGCGTGCTTGCCAGCAATACGGGCTGCCGTACAACGAGGATTTCAACTCCGGCAAACCTGAGGGCTGCGGGCTTTATCAAATCACCGCCAAAAACGGTTTTCGAAGCAGTGCGGCAGTGGCCTACCTGGCCCCTGCCAAGTCACGCCAAAACCTGCAGGTGAAGACCGGTTGTCGGGTCATCCGGATTCTGACCCAGGGTAACAAAGCCATTGGCGTTGAATACATCGAGAATGGCGTGAGCCACACCCTGCACGCCGAAAAAGAGATCGTGTTATCGGCCGGCGCCATCAACTCGCCCCGATTATTGATGTTGTCAGGTATCGGTCCTGCCGCGCAGCTTGGCAAACACGGCATCAAGGTCGTCAAGGATCTGCCCGGCGTAGGTCAGAACCTTCAGGACCATATCGAAGTGTCGCTCGTCTATGAGCTGACGGGGCCCCACAGCTACGACAAGTACAAAAAGTGGCATTGGAAAATGATGGCGGGCTTGCAGTACGCCCTGTTCAGGCAAGGCCCGGCGGCCTCCAACTTGATTGAAGGCGGCGCTTTCTGGTGGGCAGACAAGGCGGCAACCAATCCCGACATTCAATACTTCATGGTCGTCGGCGCGGGCATCGAGGAGGGGGTGGATTCTGTTCCCGGGGGCAACGGTTGCACCTTGAACCTGGGCCAGATCCGTCCCAGGTCCAGAGGGTACGTCGAACTGTTTTCAGCGGACCCGCTGGCGCCCCCACGCATCGTGCCCAACTACTTCTCTGACCCTTATGACATTGAGAGCCTGGTTGATGGTTGCCTGGTGGGTGAAGAGATCATGTCCCAAGCCGCTTTCAAGCCTTACCTTGCAAGGCGCCATGTTCCGGATGAGGCTGTGAAGTCTCGAGAAGCGATGAAGAAATTCTGCCACGAAGAAGCCCATGCGGCGCTGCATCCTTCCGGGACCTGCCGCATGGGGGTGGATGAACAATCCGTTGTCGCTCCGGATCTCAAGGTGCACGGCATCGAAGGGCTGCGGGTTGCGGATGCGTCCATCATGCCCACATTGATCTCAGGCAACCCTAATTCGGTGTGCATCATGATTGGCGAAAAAGCGGCCGACATGATCAGGAACGGCCAATAGGTCGATATTCAGTAGGACCCTTTATCAAGGCGCGACGGTGACAAGTGCACAGCCGCGCCTTTTTGGTTCATGAAGAGCTACCGATCAACCACAATGTGCAACAAGTACTCAACGCCAACAGCAAAATCCCGCTGAACATTTTTGCCTTGAGCCCAAGTGAAGGCGTCGTTTCAATGGGCTTGGCCCTAGAATCAAAAGGCTTCAAGCGGAGTCTGGTTAGCTGGCCTGTCGCATAAAACACGCTATGCATGGCATGTACCCCTTGTGAGTCGTTTCTGCTCAAGTAGAGGCGGACCCGTGCCTCTTTTGGGGTGGGAGCAATCGGCATGCCATGGTTGGAACGGGCTCGTCTGAGTGGAGCAACGTCCTTTTGTCTTGCGGTGCGTAGGCCGAGGATAACCTGCAGCCTTGAGGCATCCGCTACGCTGCTCGGAGCTGGGCTTCGATCGCTGCCTTGTCGATGACCGACCAGACCTCGCGGATTTTGCCGTCCTCGAACCCGTAGAAGACGTTTTCGGCGAAGCAGATGCGTGCCCCATTCACCGCCAGGCCCAGGAACTCCCCAACCGGCGTGCAATTGAAGGCCAGGCGAGCCGCCAACTTAGGTGAGTCGATCACCAGGAATTCAATGGCGAAGCGCAAGTCGGGAATAGCCCGATAATCTGCTTCCAGCATGCTTCGATAGCCGTGCAACCCTAATGGTCTCGCGTTGTGAACTACATCCGGGTGCACAAAACGACCCAGGTTTTCCCAGTCCTGTGCGTTGAGGCAGGCGATGTAGTCGCTATAAAGATCGGCGAGGTTCGAGGTCATTGGGGCTGATTCTCCTTTGCATGGCTGTTCTTTGCGATCCTAGGCCCTATGGTCACGTCTCATCAAGGCAGTGGGTTGAACAGAAAGTCACTGGCGCCGGTATAGACAGTGGTCATCACATCGCCGAAGAGGCGCCGGTCGAGTTGGCTTGCGCATTGGAGGCTTTTTTCGCCGGGCGATGAGGGCCGGTGAAAAGCTCAATGTGACCCCGGCAACGGCAAAAGGCCCGCATGTGCGGGCCTCGTGTTGCCAATTGCATTTATTGCGCAGCTTTCTCGATCAGGTTAGCCACCACTTTCGGGTTGGACACCATCACCACATGGGAGGCGCCTTTAACCACGACGGTCTGCTTGGAATACGCACGCTCCGCCATGAACGCCATGGCCTGCGGGGGAATGTTCTTATCCTTGTCGCCGTACACGAACCAGGACGGAATGGTTTTCCAGGCAGGATCCGTGGCGGCTTCGTTCAGCGCGGCGACGGTGATGGGGCGTTGGCCGGCCGCCATCAGGCGAGCTTCAGCCTCAGGCACATCGGCTGCGAACTGGTCGTGGAATTTATCCTGCTGGATGTAGAGATCCTTGCCGCCATCAGCCAGCTCGACCGGGGCCGACAAGGCCGAGGCCAGGGTTCCGCCCGGGAATCGTCCAGACAGCTCTGCCGCGGTCTCGCCTGCTTCCGGGGTGAAAGCAGCCACATACACCAGGCCCTTCACGTTCTGATTGCCGTACGCCGCTTCGCTGATCACCGCACCGCCATAGGAATGGCCGACCAGAACCACGGGTGTCTTGATGTTCTTGACGATGCTTGCCACCGATTGTGCATCACTGCTGACGCCACGCAGCGGGTTCGCGGCCGCGATGACCGGATAGCCGTCTTTTTCCAGAATCTTGACTACGCCGTTCCAGCTCGACGAGTCGGCGAAAGCGCCATGGACCAAGACCACAGTGGGTTTGACGTCAGCAGCATTTGCAAAACCGGTGGCTGCGAAAGCGGTGGCGAAGGCCAGGCCGGAAAGAATCTTTTTCATGAGTAACTACCTGTAAGAGAAGAAAAGGGCGATTGCCAGGTTGGGTTTCTGTGTTGCGCGGTAACTATTTGCGCGATAACCAGTTGTGATAAAGTTATCGCCTAAAATGTTTGCGCGCAAGATATTTTTTAAGAATGAATTCGATGTTTATATAAGTGATTGTTTTTTAATGAAATATTTTCGTAGTGAGCTGCGGGCTCTGATCGAACCTCGAGCGAAAGGGAAGGTATTCACCCTCGGACTCATGGTCAGTCAGGCACGAGTCATGTCAGGACCGAGGCTGATGGTTGGACGGTCGTGACCCGGGACGGAGCGCTTTGCGCGCCATTCGAACACACCGTTGCGGTGACTTCATCGGGTGTTTCGGTGCTGACGTTGCACCTGGATGAGTTGGGGAGGGTGCGAGGCGAGGGCGTCAGGGGCGCTTTGTCTAAGGGCATATAGACGTTGCGACGGCGATCGGAGAGAGAGGCCCCGTCCCTTGGCTGCCTGTTGTTCTGAGGCTGCTTACGTGCTCCCTTCTCTATGACCGACTACGAGGCTACGCGGTTTTTCCCCCCGCGCTTGGCCTTGTACAGTGCGGCGTCCGCTGCTTGGATCAGTATGGTTTGATCGGTCCCGTTACGCGTCGTCGAGGCCACGCCAAAGGATGCGGTAACGCTGAACGTCTGTACTCCATCCGTAGGGCTCATGCTTTCCAGCGAATCCCGGATGGATTCGGCTCGCAGGAGAGCGTCTTCAATGGAGCAATCCGGCAATATGATGATCAGTTCTTCTCCACCAAACCGGCAGGCGACATCGGTGGCTCTGATTGACTTCATGATCAAGGATGCAGTGCTTCGCAGCACCGCGTCGCCCGCAGAATGACCATGGATGTCATTCAGTTTTTTGAAGTTATCCAGGTCGAGCATGATGAGGCTCAGGTCCACTGCGTCTCGAGTGGCTTTGGAGAGTTCGCGCTTGAGTGTTTCCTCCATGAAGCGACGGTTATACAGGCCCGTCAGGGGATCTTTAATCGACTGGACTTGCAGGACCTGGCGCATCCTACCGTTCGCCAGCGCGAGCGCCGTTTGCTCGGCGGCAGCTTCCGCAAACTGACGGCTGATCTCCTTGTCGCCATTTTCGCCAGCATGCTGGATATGCAAGAGTCCCAGTGTTTCTCCGTAGGCTATCAGCGGCAGGCACCAGTGAATCTCGCCATCGTTGAACTCTGATTTGTCTGAGTAGTGGGCGCAGCGCAGCTCATGACGGTGTTCAACCACATGGGGGTGGCCTCGACGTATGGCCCAACAGTCTTTGGGGCCGATGAGGACGTCTGATTGAGCCTCGACATGGCCCCAGCTTGCGGCGGGTTGCAGGGCATCAGCCGAGTTGCGGTACAGGTACAGCGTGCCGCTACTGCCCTCCAGCAACTGTTGGCAATAAGTGCTGACCAGTTGGAGCGTTTCCTCTTGGCTCATCTCAGTCTGCAGCAGGCGAGCCATTTCTGCGAGCAAGCCTATTTCTGTATTGCGCCGCTCAAGGTTTTTCAGGCTTTTGCTGAGTTGGGTGCTTGAAGAAAGCGCACTGGCCGTCGATTCGGCTTGGCGTTTTATGGTCTGACGCATGGATACATAAATAAATCGGCCCAGCACAAGCGTAAGCAGGAAGCTTGCGATGGATACGGCGACAGCCCAACGCAAGTTGGCGTTAAGCTGGTTGTCCAGAATAGCCACTTCCTCGACTTCTGCTTGAATCAGCTCGCCTCCCAGGTCGCGGACCTGGTCCATGAGGTGCTTGCCGCTACCTGTAGCGATTTCGGCCACCGTCGCAGCAGCACCTTGGGTGCTGCGCAGCTTGATCACCATGTCCAGGTGGTCCAGCTTCAGTGCGGACTTCTCGATGAAGTCCTCCACCTTGGCAATTTCAGCGGATGAATCGTTTCGATAGTTTTCACGAAGCAGCTTGATCGCGTCGGGAAGCTGCGACGTGGCGACGTAATAAGGGCGAAGAAATGTCTCCATCCCCGTTAATGCATACCCACGTTCGCCTGTTTCTGCGTCTACAAGCAAACCTTGCACCTTGCGAATACCGTCCAGCTGCTTTTCTACCACGTTGCGGTCGTTACGCGTTTCGTTCGTCCAGAACAGGGTAAACGGACCTACTGCGGCCGTGACGGACATGACCAATGTGGCAGTAGCTGCTGCGAGGAGAAGTCTGGGGGTGCGATGGGGCATCGTCAGCTCCAATGGGATTCACATCGTTATCGGCAAGTAAGGTTAATGGCGTAGGTGTATCACGCTAAAACCGTTAGGCGGTCAAAAGATTGCCTATCCGCTGAAAGGTCGCGCGGTTTACGCGGTGGCAGAATCTGCGCATTTTGGCCAGTAAGGCGAGGTATGCTGGTTAAACTGATCCCGGACCTAACGACCAACGCTGTTCAACGCTGGCGATTACTCAGGCGCTTCTGTATCGGCTGGAATCGGCGTGGGAATTTGCCATGAAGGTTTATGGCCATCCTGGCTGTCGAACGTGCGACGCGCCTTGCGGAAGTCGTCGACGTTTTCGACGACCCAAGTCCAAATAGGGGACATGCGGATCAACAGCCCCATGCCCAGCGGAGTCAGCTCATACTCGACACGAGGCGGAATTTCATCGAACGCTCGCCGAATCAGCAGACCATCACGCTCCAGGGAACGTAGCGTTTTGGTCAACATCCGCTGTGTTACACCGGCCAGCTGCTTTTTTATCTCGGCATGGCGCATGCTGCCGTACACACCCAAGGCATGCAGGATGCCCAACGACCAGCGGCTACCTGCGTGAGCAAGGACTTCGCGCCTGACGCCATCATCATCTTCTCTAAGCGACTGGCAGATAAATTGCGCATGGCTAAGCGTTTCCTGATCGGTCATTTCTCCCCCTGGTATCACGCGTGTGCCTTCTTATGAGCGCTGCCGAATCGTGCCAGCATCTGTTCATCTTACAGGCAACGGGTTTGAGGAGTAATGATGACCGCAGTGACTCAGTTTTCCCCCCAATCGATTCTCGTTCTAGGCGCCGGAGAACTTGGCCTCCCGGTTTTGCGCAATCTTGCGCGAGTGGCAAAGCGTGCGCCGGGTTCCCAAATCAGCGTCCTGCTCCGGGACTCGACCATCAACACTCAGTTGCCCGATAAAAAGCTGGAGATCGAGGAGCTCCGTAGTCTGGGTATCCAGACGGTTGCGGCAGACCTGGTGAACGATTCGATCGATCAGCTGGCTGAAGTCTTCGCACGTTTCGATACTGTAATAGGCTGCGCAGGCATGGTCGCGGGTCGAGAAACCCCGATGAAGTTGGCTACGGCCGCTCTCAGGTCCGGCGTGAAGCGTTACTTCCCATGGCAGTTTGGTGTCGATTACGACGTGATTGGGCGGGGCAGTCCTCAGGATCTATTCGATGCTCAGCTCGATGTGCGCGAGTTGCTTCGCGCCCAAGATAAAACTGAATGGGTCATCATCTCGACGGGTATGTTCACCAGCTTTCTCTTCGAGCCTGTATTTGAGGTAATTGATTTCGAAAATGACACAGTGAACGCCCTGGGCAGTCTGGAGAACAGCGTGACGCTCACGACACCCGACGACATCGGTACTCTGACGGCGGAAATCGTTTTCTTCGAACCTCGCTTGCGCAATGAAATCGTCTACCTTTCTGGCGACACTGTGACATATGGGCAGGTTGCGAGCATCCTTGAGCGGGTGCTGGGACGTCCATTCAAACGTAACGTGTGGACTGTTCCGTACCTGATCCAGGAATTGGAAAAAGACCCCACTCACCCCATCAAGAAGTACCGCGCTGTTTTTGCCCAAGGCAGAGGCGTGGCGTGGCCTAAAGCTGACACTTTCAACGAGCGGCAGTCGATTCAAGTCACCACGGCCGAGCAGTGGGCAAGGCAAAACCTCGCCGACAAGTGAGCGTAAAAGCCCCTCCGGCAAGCTTCTGGCGTCGAGATTTCATGGACGCGAAGCTGCGCTGAGCGTCGCCTCCTGGTCAGTCATGGGAATAGAGTTTCAAGGCCTTGGCAAAGCCTTGGGCTTTGAAAATAGCGCTGCCTTCGCCCAGATCGCCATCACTGGCGACAAGGTAAACCTCGTTTGTATCTGGCTTGAGCGCCAGGCTGGTTGAACGCAGAAAGTGGCCGTGTTCACGTCCCGGTATCAGGATCTGCCCGATGGGAAGGCCGCTTGGATTGAGTACCAGGACACGCCCCTGGCTGTACATGGCCACGTACAAGTTGCCGTCCTGATCGACGCGCATCGAATCGGGGGAGGGACCGTTGAATCGATAAACCACGGCCTCGCCAAAAGGCGCTATGGTCCGAGCGTCTTTGAGTTCAATGCGATGAAGCAAGCCGGAGGCAAATTCCGTCACCCACAAGGTTTTTCCGTCGGGGGCGAGGGCGATGCCGTTGGCTATCGCCAGCTTGGGCAGGATCGGGACGATTGACTGCCCGTCCGCGGGCACATAATAAACGCCGCCCGTTGGCTCGGTAGACGTGCCCTTGAAGTCGGTGAAGTAAAAGCCCCCGGTGCTGTCGAACACCAGATCATCGACCAGGTAGTTTTTATTACCCGCAATGAGCTCTTTCTTCCCCGAGCCATCCGATTGGTAGACCGTCAGGTTACCTGTGTTCTTGAAGTTTCCAAGACCAGCTACAAACAGGCGTCCATCTTTATGTATGGCCAATCCTGCTGAACCCAACGTGTTTTTCTGCACGACAACACTGAGCTTTCCTTGTGGGTCGGCCTTGAGTACCTGGCCACCGAACACCTCCACGAATAGCAAATTACCCTCTCGGTCGAACGAAGGGCCTTCCAGTTGCATGCCTTCGTCCGAGACTTTGATCCAGCGCTGTGCAGTAACCGTCGGAAGGTCTTTTTCTGGCGCCGGAATGGCATACAGCTGTTTGTCGCCTGCGGGATAAGCGAGGGTTGGAATTGATTCACCGGCGTGTGCCATGAATGCAGTCGCGCTCAACACCAACAGCAGGGATGCGGGGATATTCTTAGGCATGATGATTACCTGGGTTGTTGTCGTGCTTGCTGGAGATCATGGGTGTGCCAGCGCGACGAGGGCCGGAACCGTGAGCACGGCGGTGTAATAGCCCATGAATTGGACGCCAATGTTGAAGCCCAGAAAGCGTGAGAGAAATCCGCCGAGCAGGCCGATGGTGATGATGACCAACAAGCCCAGGAGGCCACCTTCCCAGATGCCAATTACCAGGATCAGGCCAACGAATGTCGAGATCACGGCTTCGTGGCTGATGTTGCGCGACACATAGGAGGCGGCTCTGTGTGCGTAGCTCATGGTGAAGGGATAAGCAATCAGAATGGCAATGACCACTGCCAACATGCCGTAGCCCAGAAACTCCCATGTGCTGAGCAATGAGTGCAGGTTGTGCACCTGACCCGTTGCGTTGTCGACGCTAAAGCGTGGGGGAGCATTGAAGAGCGGCGCCGCCGGGCCTGCGGCGACAGGGCTCAGTGGCAGGCCAAACGCGATCAGCGGGATTAACGCTTCGGCGAGATAAGTTGATTCGGTCACCCCGTTTCGAGCGGTGATGACTGTGGTCAACCGATGGTAAACGTGCTTGACCCTCGAGCCGACGACTTCGCCCATGATGACGGTCATGGCAACCGGGCTGAACACAAAAGTGGCGCTGGAGATTACCGCAGTGATGGCCGTCCACAGGCTTTGCCTGCTGTCCAATACCTTGAGTGGATTAGGGAAAAATCCGCCCCCGCTTTTTACGTCGGGAGACAAGGAGAAAGTGCGCACCTCCTGGCGTCGCATTGTTTCTCGCTCGGCCGGCGCGAGCATGGAGAACAGGGCGGCGATCAATGGGCCGATGGCAATGCCGAGGAAGTAGCTGACACTGAGCTTGACCCCATACTGGCCGGTGACGCTTTGCAGGGCCACGATCACCATGACGAAAGGGATCAGCGTCAGCACCGCCGCCATGCGACCTTTGGAAAACCATGCGATAGCGACCGCTGCGCACAGGAATACCCAGGGTGCGGCACGCTTGATCATGTCACCGAACGGCGCGAGCATCACGGCGAACAGTACCGCCATCGGAACAGCAATCAACGCAGCAATGACCGCGCCCGAAATCATCTTGCGCAGTGCGATGTGGGGGACGCCCAGATTGCGCAAATAGTTGGCTTCGCGCATGAGCGGCGTTGCCATGGTGTCGCCCGGAATACCCAGTAGAGCCGTCGGTACGGCGTGGGTCATATGTTTGGCCACGGCGCCCGCCAGGAAGAATGTCAGCACACCCGCGGCAGGAACGCCCAGCAGAACGACCAGCAACGTCAGTGGGGCGAGCGTCGTGGTTTCATCGCTACCCGAAATGAGCCCGATCCCGGCAAAAATCACCGCCCCCAGGATACCCATGCCCAACGCAATCAGGATCTGATCCAGCAGGGGAGCGATCATGACCGGTCACCCTCGATGCTTCCCGCGCTGACCGCGGCGATGGGAGGGGCATCGAAGCTTTTCGTGCACGTGTTCAGACCTTTCTCGTAATCTGCGAACAGGTCATAAAGATCCATTTCACGCAGTTCCGCTATTGTGGCTGGCGGCAGGTCAGTCAGATTGCCGAGCGGGCCGTATTCATTCTCCAACTCGATCAGGATTGCTGAACGCCACGCCGGATCTGCCAGATGCTCTACGACATGACGCTTGGGTTTGAACATCGATGCACTGATGGCGCCTCCTGCGAGGCAGCCGACGATACCCACCAGCATTGCGTATGCACGGGCCATCTGCAGAGAGTCCACCCAGCCAACAAACAGGTATTGCGCCAGGGAGAACGTGCCGAGGCTGACGATGGCGCCGATGCCAATGGAATAGATCAAGTGGCGACCGTCTACCGTGTCGCCCCATACTTCAAACAGTTCGGATTTCATTAGGATTCTCCCACTGCCCCTGCGGGCTTTTATTGTTATGAACGTGAAGAGATGCGCTTTAGTTCGTTTCTACAAGATCACGTTTCGCGAGGAGGGCATGGAACACTCGGGATGCTGTTTCCCACCCGGGTTCGGCATTGATGAACCCGGACGTGAGCGTCGGCCATGATCATTCCTGCGCGCGCTTTTGCTTGAGCAGTTCAGCCGCTTTGTCTGAACGCACATCACCCGCCTCAACCATCTGCTTGACCAGCCACTTGACCTCTTCGCCTTTGGCACCGGCGGACAGCGCAATGTTGCGCGCATGCAAAGCCATGTGTCCGCGTTGTATTCCTTCCGTCGACAATGCACGCAGTGCGCCCAGGTTTTGAGCCAGGCCCACTGCCACTGCGATTTCGGCGAGTTCTTGCGCCGTCTTCACACCCAGGATGCGGAGCGACAGTTGTGCCAGCGGGTGAGTCTTCGTGGCGCCGCCGACCAGGCCGACAGGCATGGGCATTTCCAGGGTGCCCACCAGATGACCTTTGCCATCTTTTTCCCACGTGGTCAGCGAACCGTAATGGCCATTGCGGCAGGCATAGGCGTGTGCGCCGGCCTCCACCGCGCGCCAGTCGTTGCCCGTGGCGACGATAAGCGGGTCGATGCCATTCATGATGCCTTTGTTGTGAGTGGCTGCACGATAGGGGTCGATGACAGCAAAGTTGTATGCATCGAGGATCCCTTCAATGACGTCTGCGCCTTTGTAGGCTGCGGTCGTGAGCAGTTCGGGGGCAATGCGGATCTGAGCCCTGGCAAGACGCAGGTCCGCCAGGTTGGACAGAATGCGCAGTCGTACCTTGCCTCCGGTAATGTCTTCCATCAGCGGGGCAACCGCTTCAGCCATGGTGTTCACGGTGTTGGCGCCCATGGCATCGCGCACATCCACGATGAGGTGGGCCACCAGCATCGGCCCGCGGGGGCTCTGGGCAAAGGTGTGCACTTCAATGTCGCGGCAGCCGCCGCCCAACGTGTTGAGCAGTTGATCCTTGCGGTTGGCGAGTTCGATGATTTCGTCTTTGCGACGCAAAAGGCTCAGGCGTGCATTGAAGGGGTCTTCGATCTCGACAATCTGCACTTGGGCTCGCATCAGCGGCAAGGAACTGGATGTCTGGAAACCACCGGCATCGCGTGCCAGCTTGGCCATGAACGAAGCCGCCGCGACCACCGACGGCTCTTCAACCACCAACGGCACGATTACGTCACGACCATTGATTTGGAAGTTGCTCGCGACGGCGTAGGGCAATTCGAATTTGCCGATCACGTTCTCGATCATGCCGTCGGCAATCTCCAAGGGGAGGGCGCCGGCATCGCGTAGAAGGGCAACGTCCGCTTCTGGAAGCTCAAGCAGCGCTTGCAAATGGCCCAGGCGTTCGGCGGGCGACAGGCTGCGGAACATGGGGAGGCGGGAGTCGATACTCATGGGAAGGGTCCTGGCGCAGTTATTGTTATTGAATGGCTGTCACCCTATTCACATGTGTCCAAGTAAAAAAGGTACAGTTTGGACAGACAGTACCTAAGCTGTACCCTCTGTAACTCATTCGTCCAGGGTTCTATACGATGGCGCGGCTGACACTTGCCCAGCAACTGACGGCCTCATTAGTCGAGCAAATCGGCAATGGCACTTACCGGGTGGGTGACCGCTTGCCCTCCCTGCGCGAGTGCATGCGACTGTTTGGCCATTCGAAAAACACGGTGATCAACGCTTATGAATCGCTGGCCTCCCAAGGACTTGTCGAAGCGCGCCATGGCCAGGGCTTCTTCGTCAAGCAGGGAGCCCCGAGCAGTCACGAACCGGAAGAGCCGCTACCGTTCACCCGGGCGATGGACACCATCTGGCTCATGCGCCAGCAGTTTGTCCGTGAGCCCGGTCACTCGCCACTCGGTGAGGGGTTTCCACCCGTAGAGTGGCTGATGGATTTGCGATTGGACAAGTTCACCCGCCAGGTCATGCGTATCGGTGTAACGACGCTTTTCCGCTACGGCAATCGGTTGGGGAACGCAGCGCTTCGGCAACATCTGGTGCAAAAACTGGCGACCTACTCAATTACCGCAAGCCCTCGCCAGATTGTGACCACCCATGGAGCCAATCACGCACTGGACCTGATAATCCGTCGGTTCATAGCGCCCGGGGACTGCGTTTTTGTTGAGAATCCGGGCTATTACCCGCTATTTGGCAAGCTGCAATTACAAGGCGCCCGGATGCTATCCGTACCCAGATTGCCCGATGGGCCGGACATGGACGTGCTGGAGCAGCATCTGCTTGTACATAAGCCAAAATTATTTTTCATGCAGTCTGTCGGGCACAATCCGACGGGCTCCGATATTTCACCCGGCAAAGCCCATCGGTTGGTTCAGTTAGCGCAAGAGCACAACTTCATCCTGGTGGACGACGACGCTTTGGCAGATTTTAAACCGGCATCGGCAATCAAGGTGTCGGCGCTGGATCAGTTGCGACGCTCGCTGTACGTGGGAAGCTTTTCAAAATCGGTGTCTGCGGCATTGAGGGTTGGGTTTATCGCAGGCAGTAAAGACGTCATAGATGAACTGGGCGACCTGAAAATGCTGCTGCATACCAGCACTTCGGAGCTTTGTGAGCGAACCGTCGACGTCATCCTGACGGAGGGGCATTTCCTGCGCCATCTGATCCGCTTACAAGAGCGGCTAAAAATTGCCACCACGACAGGTTTGCAGATGCTGGATGACATTGGCGCCGAAGTCTTCGTCAGGCCGGAGCAAAGCCTCTATTTATGGGCCAGGTTTCCTCACGTTGACGATGCAAGGGAGCTCACCCGTCGACTGCTTCCGAAGGGTTTCATGATTGCCCCTGGGCACATTTTTTCTCCGGAACAGTCGCGTATGAATCCATGGACGAGATTGAATGTCGCGTATCTGAATGATCCATTGCTCAAGGCCGTATTGGACGATTGAGATTACCGGGGCTTCAGCCGCATTTGTGTGTTCATCGAATTTCTTGAGGAGATCCTGGCCCGGTGATCTCGATGCGCTTTTTTACCTGGCGGATCCAGGAAAACCATGGCGCCTGGCGAACCACACCACCGCCAGCGTGATCACCAGGAGCGCGATGAGGGCAGGGGCAAACGCGGCGACACCCAGGTGTTCCAGCAGCACGCCGCCAATGATCCCGCCGCCCGCAATAGCCAGGTTCCAGGCGGTGACCAACATGGACTGGGCGACATCCGCCGCATCTCCCGCCGTCTTGGCCAGTGCAGTCTGGAACAACGTTCCCGCGCCGCCGAAAGCGATCCCCCAGGCACCCACCGCGAGATAGACCGCAGCCAGGCTGTCGTTCATCACCCACAGCAGCAGCGCCGCAATGGCGAACAAGGTCGTGCCGGCAAGCGTCAATGGCCGGAGATGCCGGTCGATCAGTACGCCGACGATCCAGATGCCCAGTAGCGACGTGACGCCGAAAACCAATAGGACCTGCTCGGTGCGATCGGCCAGTCCGGCGGCGCCTAAGAATGGGGCGATGTAGGTGAAGAGAATGTTGTGTGCCAGCACGAACGAAAGCACTGCGAGCAGGACCGGCCGAACGCCCGGGAGCCTGACAACGTGGCCCAGGCCAAAGCGTTTGTTCGCGGCTTGCCCTGGGAAGTCAGGCACTTTCAGGCGCACCCAGACCATCAAGGCTAGCGCAAACAGGCTCATGATCGCGAAGCTCATCCGCCAACCGATCAGGTTGCCGAGCAGGGTCCCGGCAGGCACACCCAGGGATAACGCCAGTGGCGCACCGACCATGGCAATCGCGATGGCTCGGCCTTTTTGGCTCTCTGGCACCAGGCGGGCGGCATAGCCTGCCAACAATGCCCAGAGCAGCCCGGCTGCAACACCGCCCAACATCCGGGCAATGATCGTCAAGCCGTAGCTGGTTGAAAGCGCCGTGACCGTATTGGCAACGGCAAAGCCGGCGATCGCGAACAACAGAAGCGAGCGTCGCCGCATGCCTTGGGTGGCTGCTGTCAGTGGAATGGCCGCCAGTAACGAGCCGATGGCATAGACCGTCACCCACTGGCCTGCGAGCGCCTCGGAAACGGCCAGCCCTTGGCTGATCTGGGTAAGCAGGCCGGCTGGCAATGCTTCGGTCAGGATCGTAATGAATGCCGCCAATGCCAGGGCAAACAGTGATCCGAGAGGCAATGGCGCAGGGGCTTGCGTAACGTCTGGGGGGAGCTTGATGTGGGTATTGGCAATCGTCATGGTTCACCTTTTGGTGGCGCAGTTGACGCACCCTACGGTGTCGTCAGCAGCAGGGTCGGTACGTGTCGACTACGGTAGGGGCCCACCCGGGATGAGACAAGAATGCTAGAGTGCGAAACACATAGGAATAAATGTCCGTAATGGGATGGGTATGGAATCGCTAAGCGGGATTGATTTTTTTGTCCGGGCCGCTGAAACCCGCAGCTTTTCGGAGGCCGGACGAGCGCTGGGGATTTCGTCCTCGGCGGTGGGCAAAAGCGTCGCCCGCCTGGAGGAACGCCTGGGCGTACGGCTGTTTCATCGCAGCACGCGGAGCATCACGCTGACGGCAGAGGGCGCGCTTTTTCTCGAGCGTTGTCGGCGCATTCTCAGCGAAGTGGAAGCAGCGGAGTTAGAGTTGTCCGAAACCCGGAAAGCGCCACGGGGCAAGCTGCGGGTGAGTGTGCCGCTGGTGGCGGATTTGGTCATGCCGACGCTGATCGCCTTCATGCGTCGCTACCCGAGCATTGAACTGGATCTGGATTTTTCCGATCGGTTAGTGGACATCATCGAGGAAGGTTTCGATGTGGTGATTCGCACCGGTGAGCCGAATGACTCGCGGCTGATGTCCCGTCCATTGGGCCCGTTCAAGCTGGTGGTGGTGGGTTCACCCCGGTACTTCGCCGAACACGGTACGCCGCAGGTGCCGACTGATCTGCTGCAGCATGCCTGCCTGCTCTATAAATTCCCCAGCACCGGCCGGCTGCAGGTCTGGCCGGTCAGGCAAGAGGGCGAGGCTGAGCTCAATCTTCCGGCGACCCTGCTCTGTAACACCACCGAGGCTCTGCTTCATGTGGTGCGGGATGCATTGGGGATTGCCTGTGTACCGGATTTCACCGTGCGCGAGGCGCTCGCTGCCGGTGAGCTGGTCACCGTCCTGGACGATTTCAATCAGCACCAGAGCACCTTCCGGATGCTTTGGCCTTCCAGCAAGCATCTGGCGCCGAAGCTGCGGGTGTTCATTGATTTCATGAACGCTGAGCTGTTCAAGCGTTGAGCCTGCTACTGGCGATTTTGGTGCGTACACATTCCTCGGACCAGATGCTAAAGGGTCCGTATTGACGAGCGAATCGCCCGTGCACATTCAATAACCGCGGGCGCCAGCTTGCGCTCGGCTTCCTCCATGCTCCAGCGACTGGTGGGCACGACCACGTGCACGGCTGCGACCGGCAGGCCCTGGCTGCCAATGATCGGCGCAGCAATGGACATGTCGCCAAGGAACAGCTCTTCCTTGTTTGTAGCGTAGCCCCTGCGCCGCGTGGTCTCGATCTGCTCGATGATGTCCTCGATGGCGGTCAGGGTGTACTGGGTATGTCGTTTGCGCTCGCTGGCTTGCAGTGCGGCAACGAGTTCGTCGTCTTGCTGGGCACTCAGGAAGGCCCGTCCGGAACCGGTGCAGTACATCGGTATCCGGCTGCCGATGGGCATGTGAATAGGGATGAATTTCGGCGCCACGAAGCGTGCAACGTAAACCATGTCCAGTCCGTCGGGTTCGGTCAGGTTGGTCGTTTCCCCGGTAGCCTGCGCCAGCTCGGCAAGGAACGGATTGGCCACGTCAACCAGCGTGTCGGCGGCCAGGTAGTTGTAGCCGATCTCCATGACCTTCGGGGTTAGCTGAAAGCGTTTGGTCTGTGGATGTTTACGCACATAACCAAGCTCTTCCAGGGTGTGGATCATCCGTTGCGCGGAGCTTTTATTGATCTCTGCAGCTTGCGCGATATCCGCCAGATTCATCGTGCGCCGGGAAGCGTTGAATGCGCGCAGCACTGCCAGGCCTTTTTCCAATGACTGATTGAACAGGGGATGAGGGTTGTCGCTCATGTGAAATCCTTTTGTTTTTGCCGCTTAGATATCGATATTCGATACTTATAAATCTCTTTACGATTTTTGTAAATCGCTTTACAGTCATTTTGAGCCTCCTGCCATTCATCTGGGGCAACCCTTACCGGACTTAAGACAATAAAAGCGTCCAATGGGAGATACGCCATGCTTACTCGCTTTCGTGCACTCACGTTCGTTGTTGCTCTGGCTACCGGCATCGCTTCAGCCAATGCCGAGCCCCTCTACAAGGTTGGCGCAACCGCAACGGGCATTCCTTTCACCTTTCTCGACGTCAAGAGCCAGAGTATCCAGGGCATGATGGTCGATGCCGCACAGGCGGTGGCCAAGGCCGGCGGCTTCGAGGTGGAGATCCAGCAGACCACCTTCGCTTCGCTGATCCCGTCACTGACGTCCAACAAGATCGACGTGATTTCTGCCGCGATGCTCCGAACGCCGGCGCGGGAAAAGGTGGTGCAGTATTCCGATCCGGTCTTCAGCTATGGCGAGGGTCTGATCGTCAAGGCCGACGACCAGACCGCATACACCCGCATGGAGGATTTTGCCGGCGAGGTGGTCGGCGCCCAGGTCGGCACCGTGTTCATCGATGAGCTGAACAAGCGTGGCGTCTTCAAGGAAGTCCGTGGCTATGATTCGATCCCCGATCTGATGCGTGACCTGGCGCTTGGCCGTATCAAGGCAGGCTTCGCCGATCGCCCGATCGTCGCCTACCAATTGGCCCAGGGCACGCAAAACAAGGTGCACCTGGTACAGAGTTACCAGCCAGTGGTGATGGGAGATGTTTGCCTGATCGTGCGCAAGGGTGACAGCGCAACACTGGAGCAGGTCAACAAAGGCATTGCTGCGATCAAGGCTGATGGTTCGCTCGAGCGGATCATCGAGAAGTGGAAACTCAATTAAGGGCCTCGCCGCCCGCTCGCGTCGGCGGGCGGGTCCACTCATTGTCCCGTGGGTAGCTTTATGATTCTCCAGAATGCTTTGGACTTCCTCCCTATCTTGCTCAAGGGGGCGGTGGTCACTCTTCAAGTGACGGCGGGGTCGTTTGTACTCAGCTCGTTGATCGGGCTGCTCTTCGCCCTGATGATGGTCTCGAAAATACGCGCCATCGCCTTGTTCGCCATCAGCGTGGTGAACATCATTCGTGGTTTGCCGATCATTGTGCAGTTGTTCTATATCTATTTCGTCCTGCCGGAATTCGGCATCCAGCTGACTGCGATGCAGGCCGGTGTCATTGGCCTGGGGATCGCTTACTCGGCGTATCAGGCAGAGAACTTTCGGGCCGGTATCCAGGCGATTCAGCAAGGACAGATCGAGGCAGCGGAATCCTTGGGGATGCGCGGTGCGATGGTGATGCGGCGAGTGGTGCTGCCCCAGGCGTTCCGCATCGCCTTGCCGCCATATGGCAATACACTGGTCATGATGCTCAAGGACTCCTCGTTGGTCTCCACCATCACCGTGGCCGAGATGACTCGCGCAGGGCAACTGATCGCCTCTTCGACCTTCGAGAACATGACGGTCTATACCCTGGTGGCATTGCTCTACCTTGCGATGAGCCTGCCACTGTCCTTTGCGCTGCGTCGTCTGGAAGCACGCTTCAGCACCCGGAGAACCTCATGATCGAGATCAAGGGCGTTCACAAGAGTTACGGCAGCGTGGCGGTCCTGGAAGGCATCGACTTGCAGGTCAAGAGTGGTGAAGTGGTGTGCCTGATCGGCCCTTCGGGGTCGGGGAAGTCCACGCTGCTGCGCTGTATCAACGGCCTGGAAAGTTACGACCAGGGCGATGTCCTGGTCAGCGGCGAACGTGTCGACCGCAATGCCAGGAGCATCCACGACATTCGCAGTCGGGTGGCGATGGTCTTTCAGCGCTTCAATCTGTTTCCACACCGCACGGCCCTGGAAAATGTCATGGAAGGGCCGATCTACGTGAAGAAGGAGAACCCTCAGGCAGCTCGCAAGCATGCCGAGGCGTTGATGGAGAAGGTTGGCTTGTCCCATCGGATGAATGCCTACCCGGACGAACTGTCCGGTGGCCAGCAGCAACGTGTCGCCATTGCCCGGGCGTTGGCGATGAATCCGCAGGCGATTCTCTTCGACGAACCGACCTCGGCGCTCGATCCGGAGCTGGTCGGCGAAGTGTTGGCGGTGATGCGCAATCTGGCTGATGAGGGCATGACCATGATCGTAGTGACGCACGAAATGGCCTTCGCACGGGATGTCGCCGACAAGGTCTGTTTTCTTCACAGCGGCACGATCGTCGAGTCAGGGCCGGCCGGGGAGGTGCTGACTACTCCAACGCACCCTCGCACACAGGACTTTCTTCGCCGACTGCTCAACCACAGCGGGGAGGTGCAGGCATGAATGCACCTTTCGCGCCTCAACTGCCGGCCTCGCTCTGGGCCGCGACTGCGACACCGGCGGTGGAAACGCCGGCGTTGGCCGAAGACAAGCAAGTGGATGTGGCTATCGTGGGGGCTGGCTATACCGGTTTGGTGACGGCGTTGCGCTTGGCCGAAGCGGGTGTCAGCGTCTGTGTGCTGGATACCGGGGAGCCAGGCTGGGGCGCTTCGGGGCGCAACGGCGGGCAGGTGATTCCTGGGCTGAAGTTCGACCCGGATCAATTGCATGCCAAGTTCGGTCCGGCCCGTGCCGAAGCGATGATCGAGGCGGCCGGCTCAGCCGCTGACGAAGTGTTTTCGGTGATTCGCCAATACGGGATTGAGTGTGATGCCACCCAAAAAGGCTGGATTCAACCAGCCTGTTCAGCCGCTGCGATGAAGACCATCGAACAGCGCGCC
The DNA here is from genome assembly GCF_026016345.1 of Pseudomonas sp. B21-054. Taxonomy (NCBI): domain Bacteria; kingdom Pseudomonadati; phylum Pseudomonadota; class Gammaproteobacteria; order Pseudomonadales; family Pseudomonadaceae; genus Pseudomonas; species Pseudomonas sp. B21-054. The sequence continues at coordinate 4,051,085 of NZ_CP087204.1, read as the reverse complement.
GCGCAATGGCAACGCCGGGGCGTCAAAGTGGAGCTGCTTGACCGGACGGCGGTCAGCCAACGTATCGGTACCGAGCATTATCTTGGGGGGTGGGTTGATCCGCGAGCCGGTAGCCTGCACCCATTGAGTTATGCCCGTGGCCTGGCGAAGGCCGCAATGGGGCAGGGCGCAATGATCCACGGCCACAGTCGTGTCACGGGGCTGCAGCGGCAGCGATCAGGCTGGACGTTGTCCACTGCGCAAGGATTCAAGGTCGACGCGCAGCGGGTGTTACTGGCCACCGATGGCTATACCGACGACCTGTGGCCCGGATTGCGCCAAACCGTCGTCGCGGCCAACAGCTTCATCATCGCGACCCGTCCGCTCCCACCGGCGATACGCAAGACCATTCTGCCCGGTGGCGAGGTCTGTTCAGACTCGCGACGTTTGCTGCTCTATTTCAAGCAAGATGCCCAGGGCCGCTTGCTCCTGGGCGGCCGGGGGCCCTTCTCGGAGCCTTCCCGGCAGCGTGACTGGGCGCACCTGGAGCGTTCGCTGGGTGCACTGTTTCCGCAAGTGGCGGATGTCCCTGTCGAGTACCGTTGGAGTGGTCGGGTCGCCCTGACGCAAAGCTTTCTTCCACATGTGCATGATCCCGCGCCAGGACTGTCAGTCCTGCTTGGCTACAACGGTCGTGGTATTGCCCTGTCCACGGCGTTAGGCAAACATTTGGCAACGAAGCTGTCGGGGGCGACGCAGGACTTCCCGTTCCCGGTCATGCCGCTGCGCCGGATTCCATTCCATGCGTTGCAGCGGCTTTATCTTGCTGCCGGGATTAGCTATTACCGGGTGTTGGATGCCTTGTTTTGAAGGCGTATTGACGAAGCTGCGGGCGCGTACCGTGTGATGGGGAGGTAAAGATTGTTGATCAACGGTACGGGGGACCCACCGGGAATAGTGAGATTGCGCAAACAGATCCTGCCACCCACTCACTTACCACCGGTGACATCGAGGAACGTACCGGTCACGAACGACGCCTGCGCGCTGGCCAGCCACAGAATGGCCAGCGCCACTTCCTCTGGCTGGCCACCGCGGCCCATGGGGATCGAGTCCTTGACGCGATCGACCCGCCCGGGCTCGCCGCCGCTGGCGTGCATTTCGGTGTAGATGTGGCCGGGGCGAATACAGTTGACGCGTATCCCTTCCCGGGCCACCTCTTTGGCCAAGCCGATGGTGAAGGTCTCCAGGGCTCCCTTTGATGCCGCGTAGTCGACATATTCATTGGGGCTGCCCAGGCGCGCGGATGCCGAAGAAATGTTGATCACCACTCCGCCCGGACCGTTGTGCCGGTTAGACATGCGCTTCACCGCCTGCTGTGCGCAGAGCATCGGGCCAATGGCGTTGACCGCGAAGATGCGCTGCATGCGCTCGAAGCCGAGGTCCTCGAGGCGTGATTGCAGCGCCAGTACCCCAGCGTTATTGACCAATACGTCGACGCGCCCGAACGAGCGATCGATGGCCGTGAACAAATCCGCGACCTGCCCGGGGTCCGCGCTGTCGGCCCGGATGGCCAAGGCCCGGCGTCCCAAGGCCTCCACATCCGCCACCACAGCCAGCGCCGCCGGCTCGTTGGCAACGTAGCTGATCGCGACGTCATAGCCTTGTTCGGCGGCCAGGCGCGCAGTGGCGGCACCCACTCCGCGACTGCCACCGGTTATCAGAATCAGCGGTGCCTGCGAGACGTTTTCCATCGAGAGTACCTCCTGCAACGGTGGGAAATGAGTTGTGTCAGCCGATGATGAGGGTGCCGCTGGCGATCACTGCGCACGCCAGGAGCCGGCGAGCGGTGAGTGTCTCGCCGAGGAACACGTAGCCAATCAACGCCGCAAACAGCACGCTGGTTTCGCGCAATGCCGATACCGCGCCCAAGGGCGCTTCGTTCATGGCGTAGATGACGATTCCATAGGCCAGCAAAGAGACCAGCCCGCCGAACAAGGCGGTCAATGTTCCGGGCCGGACGGAGAATAAACTGCGGGCGTCGCGCAGGCCGATGTACACCGCAGGCATCAGCACGCCCCACAAGGCGCACATCCACACCGTGTAGGCGAGCGGCGCGCCGGAAAGCCGGGTGCCAATGCCGTCGGTGACGCTGTAGGCAGCGATGAAGCAGCCCGTTCCCAAGGCATAGGGCAGGCTGGGAACCGACAACTGGCGCCCCCTGAAGGCCAGCGAAATAATTCCGCCCGACACCAGCGCAATACCGAGTAACGCGCCGGGGACGATGCTTTCTCCGGCAAAGATGGCGGCGCCCAGGGTGATCAACACCGGTGACGACCCACGCGCAATCGGATAGGTCTGCCCCAGGTCGCCGACCCGGTAACTGCGCACCAGAAACAGGTTGTAGCCGACATGCAGCAACGCCGAAAGCACCGCATAGCCCCAACTGTCAGCCGCTGGCGGCACCATGAACGCCGCGGCGATGGCACTGGCGATGGCAACCGCGATGCACATGATCGTCATTGACCACAGTCGATCGGCGCCGCCACGCAGCAGTGCATTCCAGCTGGCATGCAGGAGCGCGGCGAAAAGAACCAGCAAGGTGATATGGATAGGCATGCGCCATTTTAAGCAGCCCAGCTGCCCGGACTACAGCGAAGTCTCCTCATTGCATCATGAGTTAAACCTCATGCACATTACCCATAAGCTCGTTGGACTTTCAGCGCTTCACCTATCAGCCACTGGCGAAAGTTGACGATGTGCGGCTGCGATTCGGTGCCCCTTGGACAGACGAAATAGTAGGCCAGCGGTGAGGGGAACGGCACATCGAACAGCCGCACCAGATGGCCGTCGCTGATTTCGCTTTCAACGTGCCCGCTGCGCACCAAGGCGACGCCCTGGCCGAGCAGCGCGGCCTCGACGGTCATGTTGGTATCCCCAAACCTGACGCTTTCCTTGAGCGGCAAAAACTCCAGCCCGACCTTTTGAAACCAGACCTCCCATTTCGGCACCAGCTCGGCGCCATCTCGGGTCAGCAGCGGGTAATGCAACAATTCGGCAGGGCTGCGCGGTGTTCCGAAGCGCTGCAGAAGATCGGGACTTGCCACCGGAAACACCTGCTCGCCGAACAGAAACTCTGAGTGCAGGCCCGGGTAAATGCCCTTGCCGAGCCGGATCGCGACATCGGCTTGGGCGTTGGAGAAATGGATGATCTTGTCCGTGGTGTCCAATGAGACCAACAGCTCCGGATGCAGGCGCGAGAGACTCGGCAAGCGTGGCAGCAGCCACTTCAGGGCGAAGGAATACGTAGTGCTGACTTCGAGTCGGACCCTGCCTTTTTGCTCGCGCAGATCGCCCAGGGTCGCCTCCAGGCTCATGAAGAACTCTCTCACGATGGGCGCCAGCGTGGCTCCGGCAGCCGTGAGGCTTAAGGACTTGCCACGCTCGAACAATTGCAATCCCCAAAGCGCCTCGAGATGCTTGAGCTGGTGACTGACTGCGCTTTGCGTAACGTGCAGCTCTTGGGCAGCAGAGGTAAAGGTCGTGTGCCGGGTGGCGACTTCGAAGGCACGCAATGTGGCGGTCGGCGGCAGGTCTCTCATGGATAGGGTGTCCCGGCGAGTCGTCAGAAATGTGTGTCATGAACACAGGCTCATGATAGAGCATCTCGGGCAGGCGTCGAATGTGCTGGTCGACGAGCACTTGCGCGGTTACTCCACCGCCTCGACCACCCCCCGATCCTCACCCAGAAACCCACCGCTCTGATGGTGCCACAGCCGCGCGTAGGTGCCGTTTCTTGCCAGCAGCTCGGCGTGGGTCCCTTGTTCGATGATGCGTCCCTCATCCATGACAATCAGCCGGTCCATGGCTGCGATCGTTGACAGTCGGTGGGCAATGGCGATGACGGTCTTGCCTTCCATCATTTCATCGAGGCTTTCCTGGATGGCGACTTCGACCTCCGAATCCAGGGCACTGGTGGCCTCGTCAAGCAACAGGATAGGGGCGTTCTTGAGCATCACCCGGGCGATGGCAATGCGTTGACGCTGGCCGCCCGAGAGCTTGATGCCGCGCTCGCCTACCAAGGTGTCATAGCCGTTATGACCTTGTCGGTCGCTCAGTTGACTGATGAAGCCATCGGCCTGGGCGTTGGCCGCGGCCCTGCGGATCTGCTCGTCGGTCGCATCCGGACGGCCGTAGGCAATGTTGTCGCGTATGGAACGGTGCAGCAGGGAGGTGTCCTGAGTGACCATGCCGATGGCGCTGCGCAGGCTGTCCTGCGTCACTTGGGCGATGTTTTGACCGTCGATACGAATCTCACCGCTGTCCACATCGTAGAAGCGCAGCAGCAGGTTGATCAGCGTGGACTTGCCGGCACCGGAACGGCCCACCAGGCCGATCTTTTCGCCCGGGCGGATATCCAGGCTCAGGCCATCGAGCACCTGGCGTTCACCGTTGTAGTTGAAGCTGACATTGTCGAAGGTCACCGCACCGCCAGTGGGCACCAGCACGCCGGCACCTGGCGCATCCACCACTTTGGGGCCAAGGGTCAACGTCGCCATGCCATCCTGCACGGTGCCGATGCTTTCGAACAGCGCGGTCATCTGCCACATGATCCAGTGCGACATGCCATTGATACGCAACGCCATGGCGGTAATCGCCGCCACGGCCCCCGTGCCGACTTCGCCTTGGTGCCACAGCCACAGGGCATAGCCGCCGGCGCCAAGGATCAGCGCGACCACCAGGGCCTGGTTGACGATTTCGAACTGGCTGACCAGGCGCATCTGGCGAAAGCCGGTGAGCTTGAAATCCTCCATGGCCGCGCGCGCGAAATGCGCCTCGCGTTTGGAGTGCGAGAACAGCTTCACGGTGGTGATGTTGGTGTAGGCGTCCGAGATGCGTCCGGTCATCGACGACCGCGCGTGGGCCTGTTCCTGTCCGACTTGCCCCAGGCGTGGCACGAAGTACAGCATGGCCAGGCCGAACAATGCGATCCAGGCAAGGAACGGCAGCATCAATTTCAGGGCGAAGCCGCCGGCCAGTGCGATGATTGCGATGAAGTACACCCCGATCCCGGGTGCTATTTCGATGAGGGTGAACAGGACTTCGCGCACGGCGAGCGCTGTTTGCATCACCTTGGTCGTCACCCGGCCGGAGAACTCGTCGGAAAAAAATGAAAGGCTTTGCCGCAGCATGAGGCGATGGAAGTCCCAGCGCAGGCGCAGCGGCAGATTGATCGCCAATACCTGGTGCTGCACCATCGTGCGCAGCGCCACCAGCCCGATGCTGGCGACCAACACGATGCCAATGCCCCACAGCACTCGACTTTCCTGCCCCTGCGCATCGCCACCCGTTTTCCAGGTCGAGAGCAGGTCCACGACTTGCCCGAGGAAGGAAAACAACCAGGCCTCATAAATCGACACACTGGCACTGAGCAGCGCGAATAGGAGCATGTAGCCACGGGCACCTCGGGTGCAGGCCCACAGGAACCGTACCAGGCCGACAGGGGGCGGTGGTGCTTCATCGGGTGGGAAAGGGTCGAGCCTTCGTTCAAACACACGAAGCATTGTGGCCTCCAAAAGATTCATGATTGGAGGATTCTGCCATTTAATGGCTGCTTTGAGGGTTTTGCGGGAAGGAGAGGGCTGCGGGATTGGCGCTGAGTCGCTCTGCTTGAAATGATAAGCGGGGAGGCTACAGCGCAGGACGCTGCAGATTGACCCACTCCTGGACGGCCGGTCGTTGCCATTGGCGCTGCGCGTATTCCACCAACGCCGTGGGCACAGGGTCACCATTGAGTATCAGTCGATTGAGCATCAACGCCAGGTCAACATCGGCAATCGACCACTGACCGAACAGGTACTCTGGGCTGTCGGCCAGCAGCGTTTGTGCGGCACCGATCAACTTGCGTGCTGCCGATTCGGCAAGGGACGACAAGGGCGCTGATTTGAGGCCATAAAACACCACCAAGGTGGAACGCTCCTGTCGGATCGGCAACAGGTCACTGCGCAGCCATGCCTGGACTTGTCGTGCCTTCGCCCGCTGCAGGCGGTCTTGTGGATAAACCGGCGGCAGAGGAAATACCTCCTCCAGGTACTCAGTGATCGCCGAAGATTCAGACAGGGCGGAGTCGCCATGCACGAGTGTAGGTACGCGCTGAGTCAGCGAAAGGTTGGCATAGCCCTCTGTCTGGTTTTCGAAGGTTCCGAGGTCTATCGGGCTCATTTCAAACTCGATGCCCTTTTCGCGAAGCACCACGAAAACCGACATGGCATAGGGGCTGCTGAATTGAGAGTCAACGTAAAGGCGCAGGCGGGAATTACTCACGGCGGTCATCTCCATATGCATTGAAGGGCACACCCTACGAGTTCCACGGGGATAAATAAAATGCATGATTTTTATGGGCGTATTCCTGATCGGAATACCTTATTGCTCGCCTTGCGCATCCTTGACGAGAGGGCTGGAAGTGATATTAGGTAGACCTGAATATCCTTCCAGGAAGAAAAAATGATTTCACATGTATTCGTCGGAGTGAATGACTTCAAGCGAGCGCTTGTGTTTTATCAAGGAATCCTGCAAACCCTGGGGCTCGAGTCCAAGTTCACCGACCTTGAACGCCCCTGGGCGGCCTGGAAACACCCAGACACCCCGCGTCCTCTGATCGTGGTGGGCAAGCCTTTCAATGGCGAATCAGCATCTCCAGGCAATGGGCAAATGATTGCTTTGTTGGCGCCTGACCGGCAGAGCGTCAACAAGGCTTATGCCTTGGCGTTGTCATTGGACGGAACTTGCGAAGGGGCTCCAGGCCTGAGGCCGGAATACCACCCGAATTATTATGGTGCGTACTTTCGAGATCCCGAAGGCAATAAAATATGCGTTTGTTGCCACGAGGTGGAATGATGCGCCGAACATTATAGTCAGCACATGATCAATGAAGCGTTAAAAAGTTAAGTTGAAGGGTGGCGTGCAGTGAGCGTCGCTGTTTTATTTTGATCGTGGGGTCAATCCTAATTGTTTGGTCCGTGCCTATATTCGGCGTGAAGTCCCTGTTTTTTCTATTTTCATGAATGCGAAAGGCCAACTTTTAGTTGCGCTATGTTGATAATTTTTGTCCACTTGTCAACCCGATCATAGCCCTTATCATCAAGCCACTGAGAGAAAAACAAGAGGGGCTTATGGGGCAGTTATTTGAAGGTTGTGTAAAGGTCATCGTTCCCTGTGGTTCATTAGGGGCGGGCGTCCGTGAAGAGGAAATTGCCTATGGTCTGGCGGCAGGCGCGCAGGCAATAGCGACTGACGCAGGTTCCACCGACAGTGGGGCCGCTTATCTTGCGCTGGGGAAGTCGAAAAACAACCGAGGCGCGGTCAAGCGCGATCTGACGATATTGATGAAGGCGCAGGCGCAGAGTGGGGTGCCGATAATTGTCGGCACTTCAGGACAGGCCGGTGGCGATCTGAATCTGGATTGGACTCGGGACATTGTTATCGAAATCGCTGGAGAGTTGGGGGTCGCTCCCAAAGTTGCCCTTATATATTGCGAGCAAGACAAGGCCACGGTAAAAAAACTGAACGCACAGGGGCGTATTAAACCACTTGCCCCACACGGCGAGTTGGAGGATGCAACTGTAGATGCTTGTGAACATATCGTGGCCGCGCTGGGTGTGGAGCCGTTCCTCGCCGCGCTTGAGGCTGGAGCTGACATAATATTGGCCGGCCGATCAACCGACACCGCCGTTCTCGCCTGTTATCCGATCTGGAAAGGCGCGCCGTGGGGACCTTCATGGCATGCCGGGAAGACCGGAGAGTGCGGTGTTCAGTGCGCTGTAAATCCGACGCTTGGGTCGGGGATATTGCTCAGTGTCGATGCCAAGGGTTTCGAGGTGGAGCCGCTAAGCCAAGATAACCAATGCACCCCCCATAGCGTTTCTGCGCATATGCTTTATGAGAATAGCGATCCGTTCCGACTGGTGGAACCGGGTGGCATCCTGGACGTTTCAGAGGCGCGCTACATTGACTTGAATGGACGCGCCGTTCGAGTGGAGGGTTCGCGCTGGGAGGAAATGCCTTACACGATGAAGTTGGAGGGAGCGGCCGCCGGGTTATATCAAACCATTATGTTGGTGGGTATCCAGGATCCGGACGTGCTCAAGGATATCGATGGCTTCCATGATCGTTTACTACAGGCACTCTATGCTCGAACGCGTCAGTCTATTCCGACCGAAGAATTAGGCGAGTTTCACATTTCCTTGCGGATGTACGGATGGAACGGCGTTACGGGTATCAAGCCACCCACGGGGACGTTGCCTCCCCCTGAGATCGGTATGTTATTTGTGGCCACAGCCGCCTCCCAGGAAGTAGCCAACACGATTGCCCAAGCGTGCAACCCATACTTTTTCCATTACCCCAGTGTCATGGGTAAGGAATTGCCTTCGTACGGGTTCGCTTTCACCCCTGCCGATATACCCCGCGGGCAGGTATTTGAATTCAAGCTCAACCATGTTGTGCAATTGGACGATCCATTGGAACTGGTACGCATAAGGTGGCTTGATGTGCCGGAGTTGTTCGCTGCTAAGGAGCTTGGATAATGATTAAGTTGCGCGATGTCTGTCGGCATGTTCGATCCAAGCAAGCCGGGCCATTCTGGATTACCTTCGATATTTTTTTTGATGGGCGAGAGAACTTTGAGCGTTATGTCAATTGCGCTGCGCTATCACCTGCGCAGTTCGCAAAACTCTACGGCGTCGACCCCGAACGGGTGAAACGATTTCCGGTTGCCGATTTGGACATGATCAAGATTTCTTACCCGCGAGCGACGCCGCAAGGTGGAATGGTGGAGCGTGACATGCATGCGGGCCAGCAGTACGTCCGTTTGCTCGACGTCATAATCGATTGAAAACCCGCACGTTAAGTCAAATCAATCGGCCTGCGTCTTCATTGGCGTGGGCTGCCCAAAACAAGAAGAGAGGTGATTATGACGGAGCCTACCGTTGCGATGCGGCTTGCACGCTATGCCCATGAATTCAGACAACAGCGTTTGCCGGATGCCATTGTCGCAATCGTACGCCAGCGCTTCCTTGACAGCCTGGCTTGCATCCTGGGTGCTTATGACGCTGCGCCAGTGAAGGCAGCCGTTTGTTACGCGGCCGCCAATCCCGCGAAGTTATCCAGCGTTTTCGGAACCGCCTTGCAAACCACACCGGAGATCGCTGCTTTCGCCAATGGCTCAATGGTCCGCTTCCTGGATTATAACGACGGCTACATGGGGCTTGAGCCAGGTCATCCCAGCGACAATATTCCTGCCTGTATTGCGGTGGCAGAGGCGGAGGGGGCTACAGGGGCTCAACTGATTTCGGCCATTGTGCTGGCCTATGAAATCCAAATGCGCTTGCAGGACGCGGCAAGCTTGAATAAGCGGGGTTGGGATCACGTCAATTACATCAATGTTGCAATGGCCGCAGCCGCCTCCAACTTGATGAAGTTAAGCCCGGAGCAGACCGAACAAGCGATCAACATCGCCTTGAGTGGCCACTTGGCGATGCGCCAGGTTCGCAGCGGAAGTTTATCTGACTGGAAGGGCTGCTCGGCAGCTAACGCTGCGCGCAATGCGATTTTCGCGGCGCAGCTAGCGCGTCATGGCATGACAGGGCCTTCACCGGTCTTCGAAGGAGAGATGGGGTTTTTCAAACTGGTCTCCGGCCCCTTCGACCTGGACACCTCTGGTTTTGGTACACCTGAAAACGGCGACTACGCCATACGCCGTTCACTCACCAAGACCTTTCCAACCAACGGAGAGCTGCACACCGCCGTATGGGCCGCACTTGACCTGCGCAGGCGAATTAACGACGTTAGCGATATCGTCTCCATTACCATCGAAACCTCGGAATTCAACCGTCGGGTACTGGCGGATACACCTGAAAAATGGCTGCCGAAAACCCGGGAGACGGCGGACCATAGTCTGCCTTACAACGTCACCAGGGCATTGCTGGACGGCGACATAACGGTTCATTCGTATTCGGCAGAGAAGATTGCCGACCCGACTGTCATTGCCTTGATGGCGAAAGTCAGCGTCGTGGAAGATGCCGCGCTCACGGCGTTATTCCCACGGCATCTGGCTAACCGAGTCATCGTCACACTGGTTTCAGGCGAGGTGGTGGTGAGCGAGATGATGAGTGGCCCCGGCTCTGTCGAAACCCCCATGACGGATGATGATTTCCAACGAAAATTCCTACGCATGGCGGGGCCCCATATCGACGAATCGGCACAGGCCAGAGTACTTGAGTATGTTGCCGGGCTTGAGTACCAGTCCGAGTTCGGATCGCTGTTTACGGCGATGGCTACTTCTCGCCAAGAGGCGCTTAGGCATTAGATACGGCCGCTCAACGAGCGACCGTACGCTGGGCTTAATCGCTGCCGATTTTTGTGACACCCGGCAGAATCCCCGTGTAGCGCGCGCGGGGGCGGGCGTCATGGTTCTGATTGTATTGCTCACTGGCGTGGGCAATCCAACCGATCAAGCGACCGATGCCCGCCAGCGCAATTTCCTGCCCATGCAGCCCAAGCTTCCTGCCGATAAAACTCACCAGCAAAATAAACTCCGGAGGGTGCGGGACGAGTTCCGCGGCCACCGAAAAAGCTATCTGCAATTTGGCAAATTCGCTGTCGCCATCGAATGCTACGGCTAACGCCCTCATGAGGTGGGCGGCGCGTGGGTCGCTGATTGAGTGCACATTCGGCCCGAACCCGACAATCTGCCCCTCCTGGCTGTAACGCTGCAGGATGGGTTGTGTAGGGTCCGTCGCCGTACAGATTTCCTCAATCATCCGGCTGGCCGCTTCGTTTCTGCCATAGGCGATTTTATGACCCCTGGCTGCCGCGAGCCCGGCAATAGCCGCGTAGTAAGGCGTAGCACCCGTAGTGGCGGCCACTCGTACGCTGTGGGTGGCGTGGTCCAGCTCATGGTCGATGCTGAAGATCAGCAGGCGTCTGATCAGGTCGGCGTACGCGGGCGGAGCGCCGCAAGCCTGGGTGATGAACTCGTGCAAGGGCTGCGTGCTGGGTTCGGTCGCCCCCACCACCAAAGCGGCAAACCATCTGACCACGTCTGCGCCGGTTCGCGCATAGCTTTCAGTGGATAGATCAAACGCCTTGGGGTTCTCTCGTTGTACCAAGGGGTAGAGCGCAATGGCTTTTTCAGGTGCGGACATGTGCTCATAGATCTTCAACAACTGGGCGCTGTCCTTCGGCACGCGGGGTAACGTTGGTCCAAATGCCGTATGCACTTGCCACATCAAGCCGGCGACTTCTTCAACTGTTGCATGCTCGGCAAGCTCAGTGACGTCATGGCCTCGGTAGAAGAGTCCGTCATCGGTGATCAGCGTAATTGCGCTGTCCGACGGTGGTGAGCGCTTTGCAGGAGGTTTTCCATCCGCCGGTCTTTTCACCAAGCGCTGAATGTCTTCAGCCCAATATCGACGCTTGGGACTGCCCGCAATCTTGATGGAGCGAATATTTTTGCGGCTGACATAAGCGTAAAGCGTCGGCAGGCTGACCCGGAGCATTCCAGCCGCCTCTTCTGCCGACAGGTAAAGGTCTTCTTGATCTGGCATGACGGGTCCGATCGGGTGGATGGAAATATGTACATGTTTATTAAATATACCTGGATTTCGTCAATGTCCATCGGGGCTTTTATTTATCAATGGAGCGATCGCTAAAAACACCCCCGGACGAGCTGTACATTGACAAAAAAAATCAAGATTTACAGCCATTCACCCGCTATGTAGATTCCAGGCGAGCACACAGTTGTTCACATTGATTTTCATTGAAAAACATTCATAACAATAAAAAGACAAGGTGGCAGGCATGGCTTGGTTAGGTTTCGCAATGGTCGTCACGTTTATGGCGTTGATCATAAGCAAGCGACTTTCTGCTGTGACGGCGCTGATACTCATTCCGGTTGCTTTTGGACTGGCGAGTGGGGCAGGACCGGAACTAGGGGGAATGGTAATGGAGGGCGTCAAGCAAGTAGCGCCCACCGCGTTGATGTTGATGTTTGCCATCCTGTATTTCGCAATCATGTTCGATGCCGGGCTGTTCGAACCGGCAGTGCGTTGTATTTTGCGATATGTAGGCAATGATCCTCTTCGCGTGGTGCTGGGCACTGCATTGTTGGCCGCGGTTATTTCTTTTGATGGTGATGGCGCAACTACGGTATTGATCGTAACCACTGCGTTTTTGCCGCTTTATCTTCGCCTCGGGATGAACCCGCTCATTCTGGCGCTGATGCTCTTGTTGACCAATACCGTGGTGAACCTGATCCCTTGGGGAGGGCCGGTCGCCCGGGCTGCCAGTGCGCTTCACCTGGATGTGGCTGAAATGTTCCTTGGCCTTGTACCGGCCATGTTCGCCGGTCTCGCTTACGCGTTCGTTGCAGCCTTCTGGATAGGCCACAAAGAGCGCCGCCGATTAGGCTGGACGCCGACGGCCAAGGGCGTCGCGCAGGAGGAGGCACTGTTGCCCGTCACCCAGGCCGAAACCCAGAATCCGAAGCTTTTCTGGATCAACCTGGTGCTGACCGCAGGGCTTATGTACTCGATGGCTACAGGGGTGGCCCCTCTGCCGATGTTGATGATGGTCGGTTTTTCCCTGGCGCTGTTAATCAACTACCCACGGGTGGCGGAACAAAAGGCCAGGATTGCAGCGCATGCCGAGAGTGTCTTGACGGTCATTGCCTTGATATTTGCCTCAGGCGTATTTACTGGAATCCTGTCGGGCACGGGAATGGTCGACGGCATGTCTGAGCGCATCGTGCAGATGATTCCAGAGGGAGGCGGGCAATACTTCAGCATATTGACGGCACTGGTGGCCTTGCCGCTTAACTTTCTGCTTTCCAATGACGCGTTCTTTTTCGGTATTTTGCCTGTGTTGGGGGCTGCCGGTGCCGAATACGGAATAGACCCGATGCACATTGCCCGTGCGTCGGTACTGGGCCAGCCGGTACATGCACTGAGTCCATTGGTGGCTGCCGTTTATCTCATTAGCGGAATCATCAAACGCGACATGGGCGACATGCAAAGATTTTGTTTGCTCTGGGCCATAGGCAGCAGTCTTGTGCTGATTGCAACGGCGATCATTACACGAGCGATCATTTAATTAATTCACCCGTTGTGTTGTCGTTTCGAAGGCGCTGAGTTGCGCCTGCTCACTCCAAAATAAAAATAATATTTGAGGTGTTCGATGAAATCGATTCACGCCGTAGCTATGACTTTTTTTTCAACTCTGGTGGCGTCGGGTAGTTGTTTTTCGGCGACAATCAGCTATCCAGACAGGTTTCAGCATGAAGGAAAGTTAAATGCCTATCTGCGCTCGGTGTATATCAATACGCGTATATCCAATGATCTGATTGAGGACCGTTTCGGTGGTTTTCCGGATGGCGCCGAACTGGGCGGGACCGGGGTCGGCGCGATTGTGGATTACAACTCGGGTTATTGGGCTGGGATCGTAGGGTTTGATGCGTCACTGTACGGCGTGGCCATGATCGACTCAAAAGATAACGGTCGCGATCTTTTCGACGACACGGACGGGACTAATGGTGGCTTTGCCAAAGTCGGGCAGAGTTATTTCAAAGTCCGCTATGAAGGGGATGGGTGGAACGCAGACTCCCAAGTAGGGCGCGGTCGGTTCGATGCCGGGACGTTAGTGACCCTGGACACCCGTATCGTTCCCGGCTCCTATCAGGGAGGCCGTGCCCACCTAAACTTTACAGATATGGGGTTGGGTCCGCTTCCCGGTACGCTGGGCTTTGAAACTGCCTATATCAATCGCAGCTCTCCTCGAGACCGGGAAGAGTTCGAACATCTGCTCAGTCAGACAGGGGAGGAAATCAAGGATCTGTACACGTATGGTGTCAAGTACGATTTAAAAGCCATTGAACTTGGCTACGATCACGGCGTATCGCGAGATTTCAATGAGAACAGCCGTTATGGCTTGACGTTAAAGGCCCCCTTGGGCAAAAGCGCCGGACTCATATTGGACACTCAATATTATGAGTTTAAAAAAGGCGGGCGAATCTGGGAGCGCGATTGGCTGGCCGGCCAGGCAGCCTATGAGGATGAGGCGACTTGGTTGAACGTCAACCTGGGTGTACTGCTCGATAAGTTGCGCCTGGGGGTTTCCTATTCCGAGACAAAAGCCGAATTGAATAATGGACAACTCGGATATGCCTATTTTGATCATGGCGATAACGTTGACGGCAAAATGGATGCCTGGACCCGATCCGGTAATGATTTCAATAACCATGGCGAGCGGACATGGCAGATCGGAGCTGAATATGACCTGAGCGGCCTCTCGTTGTTGGGTGCGCCCTTGGAGGGCTTCAAAGTCATGACTATTTATAAGCAAGGCGCGTTCGATGCCGTTGATCCTTTTAGTGGCCAGCGCACGGACGTGAAAGAGCGTCAAAATGAATACCGTCTCTATTATCGCTTCGATGAAAAAGAATACGCCGGACTTTCTGTGGGGTTGATTTATATCGATTATCGAATTGACAAGGACTTTGTCGCGCTGGTTTCCGCTCAACCCGACAACGTGGTCAGCGGCTCAGAGGCGCGAGTTTATCTGGATTATGCATTTTGATTGTTGAGCGCTGCGCGATGAATAACGAAAAGCCTGCAATACTTGGATTTCACTATAAGGTCGTGGTGACGCAACGTTTTTTTGATGCCCAGGCCATCGAGCATCTAAGACAGCACGGCTGCGAAGTCGTGATTGCCGAACTCAGGCAGGGACAGGCTGACGCCGATCTCAGTGAACCTCAATTGAGAGCCCTCCTGGACGAAGCGGACGGCTGGATCGTTGGGCATGCCAGCGTGACGGCAAGTTTATTGGAATCACTCCCTCGCCTGAAAGTCATTGCCCGTCGGGGCGTGGGCTATGAACGGGTCGATACGGCGGCGGTAAAAGCGGCGGGGAAGGTGGCGACGATTGCGATCGGTGGAAACGACGCAAGCGTGGCTGATCACACCGTTGCGCTGATGCTCGCCGTATGCCGTCAGCTCAAACAATGTCAGTCGGGGCTTGCCGCCGATGATTGGACGATTCCTCTGGGAAGCGATCTTTATCGTAAGACAGTGGGGGTCATTGGCTTGGGCCGAATCGGCCAAGGCGTGTTGCGACGCCTGGCTGGGTTTGATGTGAAACCGCTGGTTTGTACCCCCCATCCCGACGCGACCCACGCCAACGGTATCGCGCCGGATTGCTTTGTCGATCTGGAAACCCTGCTCAGGGAAAGCGATTTCGTTTCGCTTCATGCGCCGCTCAATCCAGCCACCAACGGACTGATCGATGAGCATGCCTTGAAGCTGATGAAGCCTTCCGCCGTGCTGATCAATACGGCCAGAGGCGGTTTG
Organism: Pseudomonas sp. B21-054; assembly: GCF_026016345.1. NCBI lineage: Bacteria > Pseudomonadati > Pseudomonadota > Gammaproteobacteria > Pseudomonadales > Pseudomonadaceae > Pseudomonas > Pseudomonas sp. B21-054. Next base: position 4,035,708 of record NZ_CP087204.1, on the reverse strand, counting down.
GTGCGCGATGCACAATTGTTGCGGGCGCTTCAGGAAAACCAACTGGCAGGGGCGGGGCTGGATGTCTTCGAAAGCGAGTCGGATCCCGCGCTTTCGAGGGTCACCCAACAACTGATCAAGCTGCCTAACGTAGTGGCGACTCCCCATGTTGGCGCCTCTACGGTCGAGGGCCTCAGTCGTACCAACTTAATCGCGGCCCAATGCGTGGTGGCGGTCCTGGAAGGGCGTAGCCCACCGAGGCACTGCGTCATTGCCGACGGACGACCTACCACAGACGTCGAGGAGAACCTATGAACGCCCCGATAAAAGTGCTTACGCCAACGGGCGCAATCGGTACCGGTTTTTCAAGGGACGCTTTCATCAAGGCGCTTCTGGAGCGCCCTGATGTGATTGCCATGGACGCAGGGTCGACCGACTCGGGTCCTCACTATCTTGGGACAGGCACGACGAAGGCATCGGCTTCGATACTGCGTGCAGAATTGCGAGTATTCATGCAGGCGCGCGCGGAACTGGGTATCCCATTGATCATTGGCAGCTGTGGCACCTGTGGTTCCGATGCCGGCGTCGATTTGATGCGAGGCCTGTGTGAAGAGGTCGCGCTAGAGCTGGGTCAAGTTGTGCGCATTGCAAGCATCTACAGCGAGCAGTCGGCGAGCATCGTAAAACAAGCGTTAGCGCAGGGGCGTATCCGGCCCCTGCAACTGGAGCACATCGACGATGCACTGGTGGATCGCTGCTCGCGAATCGTTGCGCTGATGGGGGTGGAGCCCTTCATTCATGCTCTCCAGGACGGCGCGGATATCATTCTGGCGGGTCGTTCCACCGACACCGCGGTCATGGCCTCGCTGCCGATTATGCGAGGTGCCAATCCCGGGGCCGCCTGGCATGCCGGGAAGATTCTGGAATGCGGCGCATCGTGCACAACGACCCCAGCCGCCGCGGTAGTCATGGCCGCAATCGACGATACCGGTTTCACCATCAAGGCCATCGGCGAAGGCGCCCGGCTCACGCCACGGTCGGTGATGGCCCATATGCTTTATGAGAACAGCAATCCCCACGTGCTCATTGAGCCTGGCGGTGTATTGCAGGTGGAAGGGGCCACCTACACCGCGCTGGATGCACAAACCGTCCGGGTGCAAGGTTCGGTTTGGCAGCCGAGTGAAGACTACACGGTCAAGTTGGAAGGGGCCGCGCCTTGCGGCTTCCAGTCGGTGGTCATGAGCATTGTCCGTGACCCGGAGTATCTCCAGCGCTTTGATGAATGGCTTGCCTGTCTCGATTCAGTGATGCGTCAGCGAATCGAGAAACACCTGGGGATCGGACCGGAGGACTATGACTTGCAGTTTCGCGCCATTGGCAAGAATTCAGCGTTAGGAGAACTCGAATCGCGCTCGGGCACGCCGGTGGAGATAGGCGTCATGGCGATCGCGACATCAGCGACTGCCGACTGTACGAAAGACATGGTCGCTTTGCTCAACCCCTACATGCTGCATTTTCCGCTGCCTGGCGATAAAGACCTGCCAACCCATGCGTTTCCTTTTTCACCGGCCTCCATGGACCGGGGAGAGGTGTATGAGTTCGTGCTCAGCCATGTGATGGTCGTGGCTGACCCCCTGGCGTCTTTCCGGTTTGACATAAAAACAATTCAAGGGGACGCGAGATGAATACTCTGCAAGCACTCGGCTACGAGATTCGTTCGAAGAACGCCGGGCCGTTTTCCCTGACGATTGATGTGTTCTGTAGAGACTCGGAGACGTTCAGGAAGCTGGCTACAGAACCGAAACTGCAGGCGCAGGCGATTGCCGGTGTTTTTCAAAAAAACGCGGACTCGATCAGCATTTTCCCGATCGAGGCATTGAACGTCATCAAGATCAGCTTGCCACGCCCCGTGGTGCAAGGTGCCTTGCATGACCGCGATATGCACGGTGCCCAATGGGCTTTTATCCTGATGGACGCTTTACTTGAACCCGACAGGACGACCATTGATGCGGCGCGATGAAAGCCTGTCAGCGGCGCCAGGTTCGGTTCATCCCGACTTGACCGCCGTCGCAACGATACTAAAGGAACAGGGGCTGCTCCCTATTGTTCACGGCGACGTAGAAAGCGTACGGGCTCAACTGGAGCGGATCAATGCATGGGCGGCACAACGCAGCGTGCCGCTGTCGTATGAACGCACGCTGACGTTTTCCGTCAATGGCCGTATGGTTCCTTGCAAACTCTACTGGCCGGACGGCGATGAGACGCCGGGGTTGATGTTCTATTGCCATGGCGGTGGGTTTCGCCACGGTTCGCTCGCCGGTTGGGACGCGCCTCTGCGTCAGTGGGTGCGCGAGACCGGCCTGGCCGTTTTGTCCATCGACTATGCACTGTCGCCGCAATATCGCTTTCCGGTGGCGTTCGAGGAGGTGGTGTCGATCGTAAGCCGAGTCATGAAACTGGGGTCCATCACTGATTGTCCGGTACGCGGTTATACCCTCGGTGGCGATTCAGCTGGTGCCAACCTGGCACTGGGCGCGGCGGTTGCCTTGCGTGATGCGGGCATTGATGCGTTGCGCCAGCTGGTGCTGTTCTACGGCAGCTACTCGCGCAATGTGACTTCTGATTCGTGGCAAAGGCTTGGCGGATATGGAGGTCAGCACCTATCGACCGAAACGATGAGCGCTTATTGGGCGAGTTACCTGGGCAACGATGAAGACGACTGGCGTGTGCAGCCGATTATTGCGGATCTGGCGGGCCTTCCTCCGGTGCGGATGGTGGTCGGTGAGCTGGATCCCTTGCTCGATGAAAACCATGAGCTGGCAGACAAACTCCGCGAGGCCGGCGTGGCGACGAACCTGGAGGTGCTGGCAAACATGACTCACGGATTTATTCGATTCAACGAAGTCGCACCGGTCGTGCAAGACGTCATCCGTACACAGGGTGCCGCTTTGCGAAAGGCCCTCTTCTAGCCAGGCGAACATTCAATGATGACTTTTCCAACAGTTGCAACGGCTGCCACCCTCGCGCGAATGTGCCTCGGGGCACTCGCGGTCGTGGCCTTCAGTGCCATGGCTGCCGACAAGCTGCCCATCGGTCCCGCTGCGGGAGACATGGACCTTTCGCCCTTTTATCGATGGTCCGGTGCCATGCCGGCGCTTCCCGGCGCGGTACTGAAAAACGAAGTCATGCCACAGCAAGAGAAGCTGCCGGCCGCCTCGCAAGCCATCCGTCTGCTGTACAGCTCCACTGACCAACGCTGGCATTCGGGACGCGTCCCCGTCAGCGGAGCGCTGTATTTGCCGGCTGTTCCTCCGCCACCTGGAGGCTGGCCTTTGCTGGCTTGGGCGCACGGTACGCTTGGGATAGCCGATGTCTGTGCACCCTCGTGGGCTGGATGGCGGAGTCGTGACGCCGCCTATATCAACCGCTGGCTGGAACGAGGGTATGCCGTTGTCGCGACGGACTATCAAGGTCTTGGAGGTCCGGGGCCGCACCCTTATTCATTTTGGCGGGCGGAAGGCAGTTCCGTCCTGGATGCGATTCGGGCCGCCCGCTCGATCAAGCCTGGCCTGATCTCCAATCGCATTATCCTGGCTGGGCAATCCCAGGGTGGAGGGGCGGCGCTAGGCGCGGCGCAGCTCGCCGACACGTACGCACCGGAACTTAATATCCTCGGTGCGGTGTTGACGGCTCCCAACAGCACGTTTCCCGACGGGCCCGTCTCGGTGCCTGAGCGCCAGTCCAATACGGTTTTCCTGGCATTGGCGTCCGGCGGTCTACGTGAAAACAGCCCGCCAATAGAGACGCTGCTGACGCCTGCCGGCCTGGAGCTTCTTGGCATCGCCCGGCAGGGCTGTACACGGGACCTCGCGCTCAAGTCTCGGGAATTGCAGGTCGACTCATTCGCCCAGTTGTTGACCATTTCTGCTGAAGCGCTGAAGGCCCTGCGCAGGCCAACCACCGATATGCCACAGAAATTGATTCCTTTTCCGTTGTTCATTGCGACTGGCCAAGCTGACAGGACGATCATACCGCTGCGGCAATACGCGGTAGCGATGGCGTTGTGTGCGGCTGGCAACCATGTTGCCTGGCGGGTTTATGACGGCTTGGGGCATGACGGTGTGATGCACGGCTCATTGGATGAAGCCTTTGTTTTCGCGCGCGCTCGACTTGATGGCCAGGACTACGGGTCCACCTGTGCCGTGAATCAGGAGCCAGGTCCACCCGGTGAACGGAACCCGAGTGCGCCGTTCAATGACGATTGATTCAGCTCGCGTGTCCAACGATCCCCTCGGCGTTCATCGTGCATGAATCGGTCTTCCCGGCATCTGCCTCTGCCCGAAGACCTTCGGGTGTTCCTTACGGTTCTGCGCCAGGGCGGCTTCGCTGCCGCGGCGCAGGAGTTGGGCCTGTCGCCTGCCTACGTCAGTAAGCGCATCCGCGTGCTTGAAGAGACACTGCACACGCGCCTGCTTCATCGTACCAGCCGCCGGATTGCCCTGACGGACGATGGCGAGCGCACTCGTCGATGGGCGCTGCGCATCCTCGATGATTTCATGCAACTGGATGACGAGTTGTCCGACGCCCATGATCATCCCAGTGGAACGCTGCACGTCTGCAGCAGTTTTGGCTTCGGTCGTAACCACGTCGCCCCGGCGCTTTCTGAACTGGCCAAGCGTTACCCTGAGCTTGAGCTTCGCTTGGACCTCTTCGACCGGACCGTGGACCTGGTGGCGGAAGGTTTTGACCTTGAAATTCGGGTCGGCGAGCACACCTCGCCTCAACACATCGGCCGTCGCCTGGTGCGCAACCAGCGGGTGCTCTGTGCCGCCCCCAGCTACCTCGCCGAACGGGGTACACCGAGCTGCCTGGCTGATCTTGACGCCCACGACTGCCTGATGATCAAGGAGCGCGGTAATGCCCTTGGCGTCTGGCAGTTGCGGGGGCATGAACAGGAGCACAACGTCCGCGTCCAAGGCCGCTTGTCATCCAACCACGGGGAGGTGGCCCTGCAATGGGCGCTGGATGGCCGCGGCATTCTGTTGCGTTCACTCTGGGACGTACAGTCGCTGCTCAGCGTTGGCCATCTGGTGCACGTGCTGGTTGCCTATAGTCAGCCTGCGGACGTGTGGGCGTTGTATCCCTCAAGGCTTGCCCAATCAGGCAAGCTGCGGGTATGCGTGGAGTTCCTGCAAACGCACTTCGAAAAACGTTGGCGTCAATTCGAGTCGTAGGCCTGATGCCCCCTTCAGTGGCGAATGCCATCTGTCGATGTTGGCGGCGGAGCCGGGAAGCAATCATGCGAGCCAAGGGTGGGTCCTCAGGTGCCGCGCCTCGAATACCCGTATAGCCTCGGTCTTTTGCAGCGTACGACCGATCGCATCGAGCCCATCCATTAGCGCCTGCTTGCGCAGCTGGTCGATCGCGAATGCCACGTCGATGCCGCTGCTCAGGCGGATGCATTGCGCCGGTAGATCGATTTCGATGGCGGCGCGATGGGCTTGGGATATTTCTTCCATGACCAGGTTGTGGTGACTCGTGTCCAGCTCAATCAATAGCACGCCGTTGCGCTGGCAGTTGTCGTAAAAGATGCCGGCAAAGCGTGTGCCGATCAGCGCCCGTATGCCCATCTGCTTGAGCCCCCACACGGCATGTTCGCGGCTGGACCCGCAACCGAAGTTCGGCCCGACCACGAGGAAGCGAGCATCCTGCCAGCCAGGGCGATTCAGGATGAAGTCCGGATCTGGCGTGCCGTCCGGCAGCCAGCGAAGGTCATAGAACAGTCCGCGTGCCAGGCCACTGCGGTCGATGCCTTTGAGGAACTGTTTGGGCATGATCACGTCGGTATCGACGTTGGCTGCCGGGAAGGGGGCGGCGATGCCCGATACCTGGATAAATGGGTCCATGGGTCAGTACTCCCGATTGAGGCTGCGAACGTCTGTGAGATGGCCGGCCAGGGCTGCGGCGGCAACCATGCTCGGACTCATGAGATGCGTGCGTGCACCGGCGCCCTGGCGGCCTTCGAAATTCCGATTGGTGCTGGAGGCGCAGCGATCGCCGGGGCCGAGCACGTCGTCATTCATTGCCAGGCACATGGAACAGCCCGACTGCCGCCATTCGAATCCCGCGTCGCGGAAAATATCCGCCAGGCCTTCTGCCTCCGCCTGGGCCCTCACTGGCGTTGAACCGGGCACGATCATGGCGCGCACACCCGCTGCGACATGTCGGCCCCTGACAATCCCTGCGACTTTCCGTAGATCCTCGATGCGTGAATTAGTACACGATCCGATGAAGGCGTGGGTGATGGGGATACCTGCCAGGGGCGCGCCCGGCTCAAGGTCCATGTAGCGCAGGGCACGTTGCAGGTCGGCACGACGAATGAGGTCGGGCTCGGACATGGGATCAGGCACTAGATCGTCTATCGACGTTGCCTGGTCCGGGCTGGTGCCCCAACTCACCATGGGGTGTAGGGAGCTGGCATCCAGCTCCACTTCGAGATCGAACCGGGCGCCTTCGTCACTGTGAAGCTCACGCCATTGCTCTTCAGCCAGCTTCCAATCTTCGCCCTTCGGCGCGCGCGGCTTGGTGACGAGGTACGCAAACACTTTTTCGTCCGGTGCCATGAACGCACCGCGAGCACCCGCTTCGACGGCCATGTTGCAAATGGTCATTCGTGCTTCAACGCTGATAGCATTGATGGCCGGACCAGTAAACTCTATGACGTATCCCGTCGCCCCGTCAGCACCGATCGCGGCGATCATCGCCATGACGATGTCTTTCGATTCCACATTGGCGGGCAACGTGCCCCGGACCGTCACGCGAAGGGTCTTGAGGCGCTTGTAGACCAGCGTTTGGGTCGCCAGCAGATGCTCGATTTCCGACGTTCCGATACCAAAGCCAAATGCGCCCAACGCCCCGTATGTCGTGGTATGGCTATCCCCGGCAGCGACGACCATGCCGGGCAGGATGAAACCTTGCTCCGGCGCCACGACGTGTTCAATGCCTTGCCGCGCATCGAGAATGTCGAACAACTCGATCCCGAAGTCCTTGCAGTTTTCTGCCAGGTAGCTGACCTGACGAGCACCGCCGGCGTCGGCCATGGCCTCATTGCGGGCGGCAACCGTGGGGTTGACATGATCGACCACGGCCAATGCACTCCGGGGCCGCCAGACCGAACGATTGGCTTCTCGTAAACCGGTGAATGCCTGAGGACTGGTGTACTCGTTGAGCACCTGACGGTCTATGTAGAGCAGCAGATGATCGTTATCGTCGAGACGGCAAACGGTGTGCGAATCGAGATATTTATCGTAGAGGGTGCGAGGTATATTCATGGAGGTCCGGGCGCTCATAAAATCGATGGCTGGATACTCCGGCCAGGCGTAGCTTCGATCAATCGCCAAGCTGTGAAACCAAGCTTCATGAAACGTGTTCGATTCGGCTGGCCTCAACAGAAGGGATTCGCCATCGCTGCGTTCACCAGCAGTTGGTCGGCCCAGACGGGCGCCCGGCCAATTCTGACAAGAATGTCAGGAAGCGGTCAGCCCCAGGACACCTTTGTCCTATAGGCTGGTGGATGGTCTACACGCCTGCTCGGACCGCTTGAGACATAAATCAGGGACTGTCAGGACCCGCGCTGCTTCCACAGAGGAGTTACCCGATGCGTTTGCTCATCATTGAGGACGAAGAAAAGACGTCCTCTTATGTGCATCGTGGCTTGAGCGAGCTCGGCTACATTGTCGATGTCGCGACGAATGGCATCGATGGCCTGCACTACGCGCTGGAGATGGATTACGACGTCGTGATCCTGGATGTCATGTTGCCGGGCAAGGACGGCTACGGCGTGCTGCAGGGCTTGCGCCTGCACAAGAAGACTCCGGTCATCATGTTGTCGGCAAGGGGCACGGTGGATGATCGTGTCCGGGGGCTGCGAGAGGGCGCCGATGATTACCTGGCCAAACCCTTTTCCTTCGCCGAACTGGTCGCGCGCGTCCAGGCATTGATCCGGCGTCGCGCCGATGACACCGCCGACCCGACGCACTTGCGCATCGATGACCTGGAGGTCGACCTGCAGGCACGCAAGGTCACCCGGGCCGGGCTGCGGTTGGATCTGACGGCCAAGGAGTTCTGCCTGTTGAGCCTGCTGGCGCGACACCAGGGTGAAATTCTTTCCAAGTTGATGATTGCCGAGCAGGTCTGGGACATGAATTTCGACAGTGACGCCAATGTGGTCGAAGTGGCGATCAAACGCGTGCGATCCAAGGTGGATGCACCTTATCCACGCAAGCTGCTGCACACCGTCCGTGGCATGGGTTATGTACTGGAAAGTCGTGAAGCCGATGGCAGGCAAAATGGGACACCATGATGAAAGGATCGATAGCCAAGCGACTCGCCCTGATGTTTGCCCTTGCCGTCATGCTGATCACCGCGATCAGCGCGACACTGTTGCGCTGCTCTTTGAAGCAATCGCTCGAAGCCCAGATGCAAAACGAGTTGATCCTGCGCCATTCTGTCCTCGACCCCGTGCTTGCAAAATACGATTCCCCGGCATTCTGGGTCGGTTTGCGTCAGAAACTCGATGGCCTGACGCCCGCGGATGAGCGGGTGCGGTACTGGATTCTGGTTGAAAACCCTGACTACACATATGGTGGGCCGATGCCGGACGGCCAGGATTGGTCGAAGCGTCCGGATGGATTTTTCACCGTCGAGGTACCGGAGCGAGATCGTCCCATGGTGCTGTCGATCAAGACCATCGCCGCCATGGGGAGCCGTCCGGAGCTGCGTTTTATCGTGGGACTCGATTCAACGCCGTTCATGAAGACCCTGGACCATTTCACCAGGACGCTGATCCTGACGTCGGCGGTGGGCGTCGTGTTGGTTGCGCTGCTCGGTTACTGGATCGCGCGTTTCGGCCTGGGCCCGGTCAGGCGACTGAGCCGTCAGGCCAACAGCCTGCCGCCGGGTGATTCAAAACAACGCCTGGACACCGAGGCGCTGCCAAGCGAGTTGCAGGAAATGGCGGTGTCGTTCAACGGCGCCCTGGCTCGCCAGGAAGCCGCCTGGTGCCAGCTCGAAGGATTCAATGCCAATGTGGCCCACGAATTGCGAACGCCTCTGACCAACCTGATCGGGCAGACCCAGGTCGCGTTGGCCCACGGACGGGACGTGAATGAGCTTCAGGATCTGTTGCAGTCGAACCTCGAAGAGCTGGAACGGATGGGCACCATCGTCAATGACATGCTGTTCCTGGCGGGCGCCGAAAGCGGTCAGCGGGCAACCGAGTTGAGTGATGTCTCGCTTTATGAAGAAGCCTCGAAGACCGTGGAATACCTGGAGCCCGTTTTGCTCGACAAACAGTTGAGTGTGGTGATCGACGGCGACATGCGCGTATGCATCGACCGGCGTCTTTTCCACCGATCCCTGGCCAATCTGCTGCAAAACGCGGCGCGCTACGCAGTGCCGGCGAGCACCATCACGGTGAGCCTGGAAAACCGTGGAGTGCAGGCCACGGTGAGTGTTTCCAATGCCGGGGCGCCCATTGATAACGTGCACCTGGAGCACTTGTTCGAGCGTTTCTATCGGGCTGACGCCGCCAGGGCGCGAAGCGACGCGCACCATGGCCTGGGACTCTCCATCGTGCGGGCGGTGGCGTCCATGCACGGCGGACGCGTGTTCGCCCACAGCAAGGACGGGCTCAACACTTTTGGATTTTCCCTGGCGAGCCAAGCCGCGCGCTAGCCGCCGCTGCCCACTCCCGCCCAGACATTGCCATGCCTGAGTGAACACCGGCGTTTCTCCTGCGCCGGCGTTTGACATCTTCCTGTCAGTCAGCAGTCACCTTGACGTCAGTGTCCCCCTCCTAGAGTGCTACGACCGTCCCGGTAAGGACAGTCGTGGAGTCCACTATGAACATTCAAAACGTATCGATCACCGGTTTGCTGGCGGTGATCGCCTTGAGCGGTTCGCCTCTGTTCGCCGAAGAACAATCGGCCCCCCCTGAATACGAATATGGCATGCCGCTGGACATCGCCCAGGTCGTTCGCATCGATGAGCCGAGATCGCAGGCATGCGAGGTCGTGCGAGCAAAGATGACGTACGTCGATACCCAAGGGGTGACGCAGCGCATCAGCTTTCTGAAATTGGCCGAGGCGTGCGTGCTCCAGTGAGCCGCCTGTCATTGCAACTCATCATTCCAATAGGGAACTCAGTCATGTGGAATAAAACAACACCGGTAATGAACCTTGAGAACAACATCAGCCGACTTGGGACGTTGGCGCGTACCCTTGCCGCAGGTGTCTTGCTGCTGAGCGCCATGAGCATCGAAGCGTCTGCTCGTGTTGCACCGAAACCCGACTGGTCGACCGGCGATATACCCTCCCAGAGGGGCCGAATCGTCTTGATCACCGGCGGCACCAGCGGCATGGGCTATGAGGATGCGCTGGCACTGGCGCGTGCCGGCGCCGAAGTGATTATCGCCGCGCGCAATCCAGAGCGCGGCGCGGAGGCCATCGCACGCATCCAGATGTCGGTGCCCGATGCCAAGGTGCGGTTCGAGGCCGTGGACCTGGCCAACCTTTCCTCCGTGAGCGGTCTGGCCCAGCGCCTCAATCAGAAGCTGTCGCGCCTTGACGTGTTAATCAACAATGCCGCGATCATGGCGCCTCCCGAACGAGGTACGTCTGCGGATGATCTCGAGCTTCAGTTGGCGACCAATTACCTGGGGCATTTCGCGCTCACCGGTCTGTTGATGCCGCTCTTGCGTCAAAGCCAGGACGCCCGCGTGGTGAGCCTTTCAAGCATTGCCGCCGTGCGTGGCACCCTGAACTTCGATGACCTTCAGGCCGAGCAGAAGTACGACCCGTATGCGGCCTACGCGCAATCGAAACTGGCCATCCTGAATTGGGCGTTCGCATTGCAGCGGCGCAGTGACGCCGAACGTTGGGGCATTCGCAGCATCGCTGCGCACCCCGGCGTCGCCGTGACCGAGTTGGTCGCGCGCGGTCCCGGCCTCAACAGCGCGTTCGGCCAGCGCTGGGCAGAAGGCCGCGATGCGTACCACTCCGCGGCACAAGGGGCGTTGCCCACGCTGTATGCCGCCACTGCACCGGAAGCCGTCGGCGGCGCCTATTACGGCCCAACCGGTGACGAAGAAAAGCGTGGGCCGCTGGGCTTCGCCAAGACGCCCGCCGCCGCAACCGAGGAGGCGGATGCCGAACGGCTTTGGGCTGTCTCCGAGCGACTGACCGGCGTGGTCTATCGCTGATGCACCTGGGGTGCGGGAATCCGTCCCGTGCCCGCCTTTTGGCTTGTCGTCGTCTCCCAGGAGTTCCCATGAGTACGCCTTCCTACCTGCATCGTCTGAGCCTGGCGCTTAACGCACAAGACGATGAACTGCGTCCGGCACTGTGCGGGTTTATGCTGTTCCTCTGCCTTTTCACTGGCTATTTCATGCTGCGCCCGATCCGTGAATCCATGGGGATCACGGCGGGCGTGGAGAATTTGCAATGGCTGTTCACCGCAACCTTCCTGGTCATGTTGGCGGCCGTCCCGATGTTTGCCTGGCTCAGTTCTCGGGTTCCGCGCCTGCGCCTCGTTGATTGGATATACGGGTTCTTCGCCATCAACTTGCTGATGTTCGTCGAGCTGTTTGAGTTCCAGCCGGACAGCGTATGGCTAGCCCGTACCTTTTACGTATGGATCTCGGTGTACAACCTGTTCGTTGTGTCTGTGGCCTGGAGCCTGATGGCGGATGTCTTCGATGGTGAGCAGGCTAGACGTCTATTCGCTTTCATTGCCGCGGGGGCCAGTGTGGGTGGCCTGCTGGGGCCAGCATTGAGTGCGATGCTCATCGAAACGCTCGGCGCGTCAGGGTTGATGTTTCTGGCAGCCTTGCTGTTAGGCGCCGCCCTGGCGCTGAAACAGCCACTGATGCGCTGGCGCGCCACGGGTGGGGCCGGTCGACCCGGTGCCGCGCTGACACAAAGCCCCCGCCAACCCCTGGGTGGCAATCCATTCAGCGGCTTGACCGCCGTGCTCAAGTCGCCTTACTTACTGGGGATTGCAGGTTTCGTGGTGTTGTTGGCGACGGTGAGCACTTTTCTCTATTTCGAGCAGGCTCGTTTGGTGGCTGAGTTGTTTCCTGATCGCGAGGCGCAGGTGCGCGTCTTTGGCACCCTTGATTTCATCGTGCAAGCCGGTGCGTTGCTCTCTCAGTTATTCATCACCGGACGCATCGCACCGAAGCTGGGCGTCGGGGCGTTGCTGGCAGTTGTACCGCTGTTGATGTGCATCGGCTTCCTGGGCCTCGCCCTGGCGCCGGGTTTCGCGGTGCTGGCGGCATTGATGATCGTGCGGCGGATCGGCGAGTATGCATTCGTCCGACCGGGCCGGGAAATGCTCTTTGCACCGCTGGATGCCGAGAGCAAGTACAAGGCCAAGAACCTGATCGACACCGTCGTTTACCGCGCAGGGGATGCCGTCAGCGGCTGGGCCAAGAGCCTGCTCGACATGCTGGGGCAGGGGGCCGGCATGACAGCAGTGATCGGCGCCGGTTGCGCATTGCTGTGGGGGTACCTGGGCTTTCAGTTGGGGCGGCAGGCCGATCACTTGCAGGGCGAGTCGGTCCCAATGCAGGCGAGCGCCGCCGAAACTTAACGACTTGATGAGGCGCCGGAGCTTGCCTGGCTGTTCGAGCGACCATCACTTGTCGGCCGCGAAGGCTTCATGCTTGTGAGCGTCAAGCACCTGCAAGCGCTTCGTCAGTGCGGCATGAATGTTGTTGTAGGCCGTACTGCCGAGCGCCAGACGAAAGGGGGGAAGAGGCTGATCCAATGCCTGCATCATCGTTTCCACCGTGCGCTGCGGGTCACCTTTCACTGGAAACGTGCCTGACTGCAACGTCATGCGAATCTTGTCGGCCGGTGTATCGGCATAGGCAGGCGATGCTTGGGCATAGTCGACGCCTGCGCCGAAGCCAGTATCCGTCGGCCCTGGTTCAGCCAGGATGAAGTCAATACCGAAGCCAGCGACTTCTTGCGCAACGGCCTCCACGAATCCTTCAATGCCCCATTTACTGGCGTGATAAAGGCTGAAACCGGGATAAGCGACCTGTCCTCCTTCCGAGGAGACCTGCATGATCCGGCCACCGCCTTGGCGGCGCAAATGAGGAAGCACGGCACGGATCAGCTGGATGCTGCCCGTGAGATTGGTTGCCAGTTGCCGGGCAATCTGTTCGTCGCTCAACTCCTCGGCGGCTCCCACTAACCCATAACCCGCGTTACTGATGACATAATCCACTGGGCCAGCTTGTCCAAAAGCGGCATCGACGGTTTGGCGAACGTTTGCCGTGTCGGTGAGGTCAAGTACGAATACCGATAGTCGCTCTGGGAAACGTGCCTTCAGCTCATCCAGGGCACGAAGCTTGCGCACCGTCGCGATGACGCGGTCGCCGCGTTGCAGGGCATGTTCGGCAAGCGCGCGTCCGAGTCCAGAGGATGTACCGGTGATAAACCATGTCTTAGCCATATCGTTTTTTCCTCTCGTTGGTGTTGAGCCCATGCTAGGTTCGATCGCAGGTGGGAAAAACCCCCATAAACGGAACGTGCTGGTGAGGAAACTTCACCAATGAAGAGACCTTCCTGGGGAGACTTGAACGCACTCGCCGAAATCATCGCCCGACGCAGCTTTCGCGAAGCGGCGGATTCGCTCGGCGTGAGTCGGTCTTCCCTCAGCCACGCCGTTCGTACACTCGAGCGGGACTTGGGGGTGCGTTTGCTTCACCGCACGACGCGCAGTGTTTCGCCTACGCCAGAGGGCGAGCGCCTGGTCAACGGCATGCTGCCGCTCATGGGGGCCATGGATGAGGTGCTGTCTGATTTTGCTAATGCTGACGGCCAGCTGCGTGGCATTTTGCGTATCAATGGCAACGAGGCGGGGATACGTGAGTTGCTAGCCACTGCCGTGCCGCGCTTCGTCGAACTGCACCCGCGTGTGGAGCTGGATCTGGTCGTCGACGGGGCCTTGGTGGACATCATTGAGCGTGGGTTTGATGCAGGTGTTCGCCTGATGGACAAAGTGCCGCGTGACATGATCGCGGTGCCGATTGGACCGCCCGTAAGGTTTGTCGTGGTGGCATCGCCAGGGTACCTGGCCCGCCATAGTCCTATCACCGAACCGGAGATGCTCCGCCAGCATTGCTGCATCCGGCAAAGGTTGCCCAGTGGCAAGCGCTATCGCTGGGAGTTTGTCCGTGCTGGCTGCGCGATGACAGTCGATGTGCCAGGCCAACTGACTCTGAATGACAACGCCTTGATGGTCCAGGCAGCAATCGATGGGCTGGGTGTTGCCTACGTTCCCGAACAGTATGCTGAAGCGGCGATCAGCGAGGGTCGGCTGCTAACGGTATTGTTGGATTGGTGCCCTCCAGAGCCAGGACTTGCTCTGTATTATTCGGGACATCGTCAGATACCGGCACCTCTTGGCGCCCTGATCAAGATCCTGAGGCAATCGTGAATGCGACCTTCGGCTGTGAGGCGTTGCAGCTCCTTTCAATCTGTCCCGTTTCGCCGAAGCCCAGCGGCCGGTGTTCGATCGGGTCATGGAGGCACTGCGGCACGCGTGGACCCCGGACACGCCGACCGCACCGATCACCTGTCCGTCGACGATAACGCGGCTTCGACCAGTTCAATCCAATGCCTGACAGGGGTTCGACCTGCACCGTCGAGGTGGGTCTGGCAGCCGATATTGGCGGTGACAATGATTTCGGGGTGCTCGCTTTCCAAGGCATTGAGCTTGTTGTCGCGCAGTTGCCGAGACAGTTCGGGTTGGGTCAGCGAATAAGTGCCCGCCGAGCCACAGCACAGGTGGCTGTCGGGAACAGCGGTGAGGTTGAATCCCAGGCTTGTCAGAATGGCTTCAACGGCACCGCCGAGTTTTTGCGCGTGCTGCAAAGTGCAAGGGCAGTGGAACGCCAGGCGCTGGTCGCTGTGCACACCGAGTTTATCCAGCGGCTCGTCGCGCAGGACTTCAACCAGGTCCTTGGCCAGGGCACTGACCCTTTTCGCCTTGTCGGCATACGCCGGGTCGGTGCTGAGCAGGTGCCCATAGTCTTTGATGAAGGCTCCGCAGCCGCTGGCGGTTTGCACGATGGCCTCGGCACCGCTTTCAATGCTCGGCCACCATGCGTCGATGTTACGGCGGGCATGATCGAGGCCGGCGGCCTGGGCGTCCAGGTGATAGTCCAGCGCACCGCAACAACCGACCTCGCGAATCGGGGTGACACTGATCCCGAGTCGATCCAGTACGCGGGCGGCGGCCGCGTTGGTATTGGGCGACAGACTCGGCTGCACGCAGCCTTCGAGCATGAGCACTTGCCGGGTATGGCGGGTGGTCGGGCGTGGTTTTGCCGGATACACGTTGCGCGGTAATTTGACTTGCAGCGTGTTGGGCAGCAAGGCGCGGAAAACCTGGCCACTGCTCAGCAGCCCTTTGAACAGCCCCGGATTGGGCAGGACGCCGCGCAATCCCTCACGCAATAGGCGCTGGCCGAGTGGGCGCGGGACGGCCGCATCGACCACCGCCCGGCCGATGTCCAGCAAGTTGTGATAGTCGACGCCGGAAGGGCAGGTGGTTTCGCAATTGCGGCACGACAGGCAACGATCCAGGTGTTCCTGGGTCTTGCGGGTCACTTCATTGCCTTCGAGCACCTGCTTGATCAAGTAGATACGCCCCCGTGGGCCATCCAGTTCATCGCCCAGCAGTTGATAGGTCGGGCAGGTGGCGTTGCAGAAACCGCAGTGCACGCAACTGCGCAGAATGCGTTCGGCTTCTGCGGCACGGGGCAGTCGGCGGGCGTCTTCGCTCAAGGTGGTCTGCATGGTTCAAAGCTCCGCGTACAGGCGACCGGGGTTGAAGAGGCCCCGTGGATCGAGTTGCTGTTTCAAGTTCCGGTGGTAGCGCATCAGCGCGTCGGGCAGTGGTTGGAATGGACTGTCGATCAGGCCATGGCTGTAGCAGGTCGCATGTCCGCCGACCGTTTCGACGACCGCGCGAATGAGGGGCGCTTCGGCGTCGGATTTGAGCCAGCGCTGGGCGCCGCCCCAATCGATCAGTTGAACGCCCGGCAACGACAGTCGGGGTGCGTTCTGCGGCAAGGAAAGGCGCCAGAGCGGCTGACTCTCATCGAAGAAACTCAATCGATGTTCGTTCAGGTCTTGCCAGTACGAAGCGTCCAGCAACTCCCCGCCCAAACGGTCATGGGCCGCCGCCACTGAGCCTTCGCCGCCCTCGAGCCGCAGGTGCAGGCGCTGGCCGTCGTGACAGGCGGCGCTGATCGGCAGTGGTTGTTGCCCCCATTCCGCCAGGCGTAGCAAGGCACGATCACTGTCCATTTCCAGGCTGATACTCAGGGTTTTTCGTGGGTTCGGCAGGACCTTGAGGGACACTTCGGTTATCACGCCCAGCGAGCCGTAACTGCCGGCCATCAAGCGCGACAGATCGTAGCCGGCGACGTTCTTCATGACCTCGCCGCCAAAGCGCAAATGCTTGCCCTGGCCGGTGATGACCCGTGTCCCGAGGACGCAGTCGCGGACCGATCCTGACCAGGGGCGTCGCGGCCCCGAGAGTCCACAGGCAATCATGCCGCCCACCGTGGCGTCGTCACCGAAGGAGGGCGGTTCGCAAGGCAGCATCTGCTGCGCCGCGTCCAGCACTTCAGACAAGTGTGCCAACGGCGTGCCGCAGCGCGCGGTGATCACCAGTTCGGTCGGGTCGTAGCTGACGATGCCCCGGTGGGAGCGGGTATCGAGGACTTCTCCCGCCACGTTGCGCCCGAGGAACGCCTTGCTGTTGGAACCTTGGATGCGCAGCGGAGTGGCGTTTTGCAGCGCCTGGTTGACCTGCTCCAGCAGCGCGGCGCTGTCATCCATATCGTGTTCGCTGCGCATCAGAAACGCTCCAATTCAGGAAAGGGCATCTGACCCATATGCACGTGCATGGCGCCAAACTCGGCGCAGCGATGCAGTGTCGGAATATTCTTGCCCGGGTTGAGTAACCCGCTCGGATCGAACGCAGCCTTGACGGCATGGAACACGGTCAGCTCATCGCTATTGAACTGCGCGCACATCTGGTTGATCTTCTCGCGGCCCACACCGTGTTCACCGGTAATGCTGCCGCCGACCTTCACACACAATTCGAGGATCTTGCCGCCCAGGGCTTCGGCGCGGTCGAGTTCACCCGGTTGATTGGCATCGAACAGAATCAGTGGATGCATGTTGCCGTCGCCGGCGTGGAAAACGTTGGCCACGCGCAGGTCGTATTCGGCTGATAACGCCGCGATCGCCTGCAGCACACCGGGCAGCTCTCGGCGTGGGATCGTCCCGTCCATGCAGTAGTAATCCGGTGAGAGACGGCCCACCGCCGGAAAGGCATTCTTGCGCCCGGCCCAGAAACGCACGCGTTCGGCCTCGTCGCGGGCCTGGCGCACTTCGGTGGCGCCGGCCTGTTCCAGCACATGGCGTACGCGGTCGCAGTCATCATGGACGTCGGCTTCTACACCATCGAGTTCGCACAACAGTATCGCTTCGGCGTCGACCGGGTAGCCGGCGTGGATGAAGTCTTCGGCGGCGCGAATGGCCAGGTTGTCCATCATCTCCAGACCGCCCGGAATGATGCCCGCGGCAATAATGTCACCCACGGCGCGACCCGCCTTTTCGACGGAATCGAAGGCGGCCAGCAGTACCTTGGCGGTTTGCGGTTTGGGCAGCAGTTTGACCGTGACCTCGGTGATGACACCGAGCATGCCTTCGGAACCGGTGAACAACGCCAGCAGATCGAAACCGGGTGAGTCGAGTGCCTGTGAACCCAGCGTCAGGTGTTCACCGTCGACGGTGAGGATGTCGACCTTGAGCAGGTTGTGTACGGTCAAACCGTATTTCAGGCAATGTACGCCGCCGGCGTTCTCCGCCACGTTGCCGCCGATTGAACAGGCGATCTGGGAGGACGGGTCCGGCGCGTAGTACAGGCCAAACGGCGCGGCGGCCTGGGAAATCGCCAGGTTACGAACGCCTGGTTGGACGCGGGCCGTGCGGGCGGTGGGGTCGATGTGGAGGATTTTGTTGAAGCGCGCCATCACCAGCAGCACGCCTTTTTCCAGCGGCAGTGCACCGCCGGACAAACCCGTGCCCGCACCGCGGGCGACGACCGGCACCTGCCGTTCATGGCAGAGCCGGAGCACGCCCTGGACCTGATCGATGTGGCGCGGCAGTACCACCAGCATTGGCGTAGTGCGATAGGCGGAAAGTCCGTCGCATTCGTACGGTTTGAGCTCTTCGCCCTGGTGCAGGATTTCCAGATCGGGCCACTGGGTCTGCAGGGCCCGCAGCAGGGCGTTTTTGTCGACGTCGGGCAGGACACCGTCAACGCGTTCATCGTAGAGAATGTTCATAGTCGGTGGACGACGCTCAGTTGTTTTTA
This sequence comes from Pseudomonas sp. B21-054, assembly GCF_026016345.1. Taxonomy (NCBI): domain Bacteria; kingdom Pseudomonadati; phylum Pseudomonadota; class Gammaproteobacteria; order Pseudomonadales; family Pseudomonadaceae; genus Pseudomonas; species Pseudomonas sp. B21-054. The sequence continues at coordinate 4,017,261 of NZ_CP087204.1, read as the reverse complement.
TTAGCGGTCTGTTCAACTACAGCTGACTTGCATCATTGGCCCGGGGCGTTTTACTGTCCATGTGTTGTTTGACTGGTCGAACCAGTTCTTTAACCTTGATTGTTTTGTTTATCTAAAAAATAACCCTAAAAACAGCCAGTTATTGCCGTGCCTGAACAGTTTTGATACCGCTGGTGAAGCTGGTCATACCAGTTGGAGGTTCAATGGACAGCGCAGAAGCGAGCCGTCATCTGCAAGTCGCCGACGTGGTCTGTGAGCGCATCGAGCGCCTGATCGTCGACGGGGTGCTCAAGACCGGGCAACTGTTACCTTCGGAGCGGCGGCTGACGGAAAAACTCGGCGTCTCCCGCACCGCCCTTCGCGAGGGGCTGAAGTTGTTGCGCGCTCGCGGGATTATCAGGACCGAGCAAGGCAAGGGGTCATTCGTGGCCGACCTGTCGGGGCATGGCTTGGCGTCACCGCTGATGCACCTGTTCAGCTCGCAGCCACGAACGCTCTATGATTTATTCGAGGTCCGCAGCTTGCTCGAGGGCGAGTCCGCGCGTCTGGCGGCCTTGCGCGGGACCGAGGCCGATTTCGTCCTCATCACCCGCAGCTACGAGGCGTTGCTCGATGCCCACAGCCGTTCGCTGGAGGCGAGCGAACATGCCCGGCTCGATCATGCGTTTCACCTGGCGATTTGCGAGGCGTCGCACAATCCGGTATTGGTGCAAACCCTGCGTTCGCTGACGGATCTGTTGCTCAACTCGGTATTTGCCTCGGTCAACAACCTCTACCACCGCGAACCGCAAAAGCGTCAGATCGACCGTCAACACGCGCGGCTCTACAACGCTGTCACCGGCCGCTTGCCGGAGCAGGCGCGCAAGGCGGCCATCGCTCACATCCAGAGCATCTGCGAGAACCTCAAGGAAATCGAAAGCGAGGAACAACGCTTGGTTCGGGCGACGTTGCGACTTGAGGGGTGGGCATGATGCAAGTCTGGATCACTTCGCTTAAGCCAAGGTGGTGCCGTTCCTCGCCAGCAAAGATGCACCGTTCTTGACGGGATACAGCCATGCTTGAGATTCCTGATCTGGCGATTGAGTCAGGCAATGAATGAGGCTGGTCGGGCAACGCTATGGACTATTGGTCAAGGCATACTCGTGATTCGGTTTCGTAGATCGCGCTATGAGCAATTGACCTTCGACGGAGTGGGGCAACAGCTTTTTACCAGACCACAGCGAATTTCCGCCGCCCTGGTGAGCTGTTTGATAAGCGCTACAGAGGCTTTTCTGACCTCCGGTGAGAGATTTGCGATCATCGCACTCTCTTCGGCCACCAGGTCGATGCGGATCTTCTGGTACAGCGCTTCACCCGCTTCTGTGGCTCGTATCTGAATGGCGCGTTTATCTTGCTGGTCAGCAGATCGCTCGACGTAGCCTTTGCGTTCAAGCGTATCGATGACTCGGCTCGCCGTGCTTTTATCAAGAAACATCTCCTCCGCCAGTGCCTGCATTCGCAATGGGCCCTGCTTGATCAGTGTCTCTACGGCGTAGCACTGAGTCACGGAAACGTCATAGCAACAGATTCGGTCTCGGTCTCTAAATTGATAGACGCGTACTAACTGATTGACGGCTTCAAATAGGTTTTCAGCATCACTGATGAGGTGGGTATCGGTACGCTGGGTCATAAATTTCTCTTCAGTTGTTACTACCAACAGTAGCTTTCAAGGGGTGGAGCTGCAACCACCAATATGGGGGTTGACATTCCACAAATCGGATACCTATATTGGTTGCGAGTACCAACAAATAGTCTCGACCAGGTCGATTGATAGCCCATTGATTGTGGTCTCGGAGGGACGGGGGAAAGATTTCTACGCGCGTCCTTCTCAAAAAATAACAGAACGAATGCTGGAAAACCCGTCGTGAAGGGGCCGGTAGAATCGTCGAAAAATCATGTCACTTCCTGCAGTCTGCCGATTTTCGACCTCATGCTGGGTTGTTTTGAATACGCAGAAAACGTGCCCCTGGCGTAAATCGCTGGGTAAATCATCGAATCGTGCAAGGAAGCGATCATGTCTGAATTGGAAATCAGCGCCCAGTCTGCCCCCACCTCAGTTCGTAGCTCGATAGCCAAGGCGTTCTCCCTGCCGTTCCCTATTTTTATGATCGTGTTAACTGTTGCTCTGGGGCTCGTGGGTGGGCTGGGGAACAGCGAAATAGTCTCCGTATTGATCACGGGATATGGGAACAACCTTGGTTACTTTTGCATTGTGCTCCTCAGTGCGTTCTACCTTGCTGCCTGGTTAAGTCATGGACAGGATCTCTACCTCGGTAAGGCAGGGGTCGTCATGTCTCCGCTGATGGGGGCCGGTATGGTATGCCCTGACACCGCCTATGCGGCTTTGTCTCCGTTAGCGGGCCGTTATAGAGCCGCGATTGCGGTTGGCAGCTACAGTGGCTTCAAGCTGTTGATACCTGCCGGGCCGCTGATAATCGGCCTCGGTGTGGGGGCAAACGTCGAAGATCACCGATTGATTGTGCTGGGTTTAATCTTGATGGTGACGACTTTTGTGGCTGGCATGATTTGGCTCCGCCTGGTAGGCGACCATTCAGATGCCATAGAAGCCTCCCCGAGCGAGGGCAGGGACTTTCAGTGGGCTAGTTCGTCCAGGCTCCTCTTTCCTCTCGCACTGCTATTTGCGCTCTTGTTCACTGGGTACTTCGGTAAGCTCTCCGCAGTTCCGGTCATTGGTTTTTTTACCGCCCCAGCCGGCGCACTTCTCATCTCAGCTATTGTGGCCTACCTGCTGACCAAGCAAGAAAACCGCAAGCCGATGCTTGATTCCACAATCAGAAGAACAGCTAATCTTCTATTTATAATTGGTTGCGCGTCCGCGCTAGGGCACATGCTTGCACGTGTGGTGCCTGCGGGATATGCCATTGAGATAGTCACCGGGGTAAAGTCAGCTTCGTTGATGTTGATCGGGCTGTTTTCAGTGGCGGCTATTTTTAAGGTCATCAATGGATCATCGTTGGCAACATTCTCAGCCCTCCCTCCCATACTCGCGCCTGTCTTGGCTAACACAGGAATAGACTTGATACCTGTTGTCTATGCGATCTGCCTGGGATCGTTTGTAGCCATTTTGCCTAATGACAGTTTCTACTGGCTGGTGCGAAACGATGCATTTGCGAATGGCAGCACAATCAATTACGTAAAAACAATAACAGGTGCCTCGATCTTTCAAGCTTTTATAGGCCTCTGTGCCTTGTGTGTGATAACTGCCCTATCTTTCTAGTAGAAGAATGAATACTGCCTCCTGATCTGGTTCGGAGGCACGTATACCTGTGTCGAAAATTACTTGCAATGTATGAGCTGTATGGATATTAACCTCAATTGCGTGGTGACATGGAAAATGAAAGTAATAGTGGCGACAACATTTGAAGGTGGTTACCAGCCCCTTACCGCGATATCGGCGGCCACAGCACTTATCGATGCAGGATTCGATGCGCAGTTGGTTGATGTCTATGTGGAGGGGCTAGTCGAATCGATGTTTTCTGACGCGGATGTCATTTGCATTTCCGTTCCGCTATTTGATTCGTTACAGGCAGGCGTGCAGCTGGCGGCTAAAATCAGTGAGTGGAATCCTAAAGCGATAAAGGTATTTTTTGGCCAGTACGCTACCATCAACGCCGAACGTCTTACTGGCAAATACAGTGAATACACGATCGTCGGGGAGTGGGAAGTTCCTCTGGTGAACCTGTTAAAAAGACTCAGTGGTCAGGATGCCAGCCTGGCGGGGATAGTAGACGTCAAAAAGCTTGAGTCGAAGGAAATAGTCGTTCCCTTTTTAGAGAGAAACAATTTTCGATTGCCGAAGCGTGAAATCGCGCCTCCGCTGTTTAAGTACCCTCAGCCCCAAATCGATAAGCTTCTTGGTTCGAAACAGATTGTCGGTGGTATTGAGGGAACCCGTGGGTGCCATCATAAGTGTACGTATTGCTCTGTTTATGCCGCTTACGACGGTAAAGTGTTGATGGTGTCCAGTGAGTTAGTAGAGCGAGACACCGCAGCGTTAGTAGAGCAGGGGATGACGCATCTTACCTTCACCGATGCAGATTTCTTTAATGCCAAGCACCACGGCATAGCGATATTGCGTAAGCTGCATGAGAAGCACCCAGATCTAACATATGATTTTACCACGCGTGTCGATCATATCCTGGAGAACAAAGAAACCATCAAGGAAATGGTTTCCTTGGGGTTGGCGTTCATTACCACCGCACTGGAGTTTCCCAAGCAAGAAGTGTTGGATCAGGTTGTGAAGGAAATGGATATGAATATGATCGAAGAGTCCATTGCCTTTTTACTTTCATTGAAGATTAAGGTTAACCCCACTTTTATTATGTTTAATCCTTGGGTGGGATTGGAGGACATAGCAAAATTTCACGACTTCGTCGAAAAAAATCAGCTGTTAGACATCGTTGACCCGATTCAATATGAAACCAGGTTACATCTCTACAAAGGTTCGCCACTGCTTCGCAATGAGAGTGTTAAGCGATTAGAGCTTGAAGAGCATGAGTTTCACTTCGATTGGAAACACCCGGATAGCCGATTGGATACATTGTATGCCCAAAGTCTGACTCCCGTTGAAGAGGGCGTTTTCAAACGCTGCTGCCTCAAATGCTAACAGTAGACGTTGGGGGAACTATGAATAAGTCGTTCGCGCTGCGTCAAGCAGCTTTGAAAATTGCAGGTCAAGGGGTGGGTGGCTTTGATCTGAGTTTACAATCCAACTGGAGGGAGAAGCTGGAACCTCTGGTTGGAGAATTTATTCGCTCGGCGTTGAGCCCCATGCTGGTAGGGCATAAGGGAAGTGAAGAGCTGCAAGTGGCTATACAGAACCTCCAGTCAGGTGCTAAATCGCTTATAGCCGAGCCAGCCGCTGATTGGAGTGAAAACCCTCTGGTTGCCGATGAGTTATTGCGCTCGTCCAATATTACAGACTATCAAGACTTCCTTCGCTTGCAAAAAGAGATCAAGCGTCTTTCAAGCGAGAATCCTTTTGTTAAGTCAGAGAGCCATGACAGGCTCTACATTTGTTTCACGCTGAATGGTGTTGAACCCAACGAAACAAAAAAATTGCTAAGCGAGTGTTACCGGGTACTCAATCGAAACGGTACGTTGATGATGCTAGTACTCTTGGCTGACGAGTCTCATGACCGATTGGAGATAGGGCCTGTAGGATCATATCCAATCATACAAGCGCTCACCGAATCGACCATCTCCGAGCGGCTAGAGCAGGAGGGTTTTCATGGCATTACGTATCATCAATTAAGCGATCTGCCTCTGCAGATCACCGATGGCGTGGAACTCAGACCTTTCTTGATTAATGCTTATAAAGGAAAGTTCGGGCCCTGTTTTGAGCAGGGGCATGCCGTCTTGTATCGCGGCCCCTGGCTTCAGGTCTGTGACGATGATGGGCATATTTATCGCAGAGGCGTGAGAACCGCCGTGTGTGCTAAAACCTATAACCTCCTATTAAGAGCTCCCTATGAAGGCGAGTTTGTCGGCATGCCCTGTTACAACGCACCTCCATTAGAGAACGCTATTTTATTCGACTGCAACACGCCAGCGATACGAGATCCTGGCGTGACAAAAGGTGTTAAACCGTTGGCTGATCAAGGGAGTTGCTGCACGTCAGACGACGGAAATTGTTGTTAGTGGTAGGCACTCAAATCTCAAATCAACGGACGAAAAGATAGGGGCGTTCTATGGCTATCGCGCAGAAGATAAGGTGGTCGTTGATAATGGCACTGGTGGCCGTTGCCTCCACGGTTTTTGTAAGTAAGGCGCTTACAACCCAGAAGGGCACTGAAAAAATAATAATATCGGGGGCTAGTACTATAGCGCCTCTTGTTGCAGAGATTGCAAAGCGCTATGAGCGTGAAAATCCTGGCATTCAAATTGATGTTCAATCCGGTGGTTCCTCCCGAGGCGTCGCAGATGCCCGGAGCGGTCTCGCAGACATTGGAATGGTTTCGCGTGATCTAAAAGCGTCAGAGCGTGAGCTCGTTGATTATCCGATAGCCCGTGACGGCATCGCTGTTATTGTTCATAAGTCAAACCCCATTCAAGCATTGTCGAAAGAACAGATACGCAATATTTATCTTGGGCGTATAACCAACTGGAAGGAGCTGGGTGGGGCAGATATGCCTATTACCGTTGTCAATAAGGCCAGTGGGCGCTCTACCCTGGAGTTGTTTGCAGGATTTATGAATTTAGAGCCTGCCGACATCAAGGCAAATATTGTAATCGGCGAGAACGAACAAGGTATAAAAACTGTGGCCAACAGCCCCGGAGCGATAGGGTATGTTTCGATTGGGACCGCAGAATACAGCGAGCGGTCAGGAACTGCACTTAAACTGATTTCATTGGACGGGCAGGTACCCTCTACACAGAATGTAGCAGACAAAAAGTACGATCTCTCAAGGACGCTTAATTTAGTAACGAAGGGAAAGCCTAGCGTCGCGGTATCGCATTTTATTGATTACGTCCAGTCAGCTTCAGTGAAGGATCTGGTCGAGGAGCAGTACTTTGTCTCCCTTAAGTAGAAACGGCGCGACAACGCTCAGCTTCTTCGTCTGCGGTATGACGTGTGTTTTCATAATGCTGATGATGTTGCTGTTTATATTTGATCAGTCGTACGGCTTCTTTACCTCAGTAGGGGTTGAAAGAATTTTTACCGACAAGGCATGGATTCCGGATTCCGGTTTCTATAATTTCATACCCATGATGATAGGCACGCTGTTGGTGAGCGTAGGCGCGATATTGATAGCTGCACCGATAGGTTTAGGTGTGGCGATTTTTTGCAATTTTTATGGTGGCGGTCGGGCTGCCAGATTTTTTGAACAATTGCTCGCATTGCTCGCAGGTGTTCCATCCGTTGTATATGGATTGTGGGGGTTGATGGCAGTCACGCCGATCATCTACAAAATTAAACCACCAGGTGCAAGTTTATTGGCGGGGATTCTGATACTTGCATTAATGATCATCCCTACTGTTGGAATCATTGCAAAGGAAAGTATAAGACGTGTGCCTTCCTCGCTAATAAATGGAGCTGCTGCCTTAGGACTTCCAAGGGAAAAAATCATTTTTTATGTTGTTCTGCCGTCAGCGCGGGCAGGACTGTATGCGGCCGTGACGTTGGCCTTGGGCCGCGCCCTTGGTGAAACAATGGCGGTATTAATGGTTACAGGGAATGTTGTAAAAATCCCGACCAGTATTTTTGATCCGATTAGGACATTGGCTGCAAATATTGCATTGGAGATGGCCTATGCAGCAGATGTTCATAGGTCGGCACTGTTCGCGAGTGGACTTGCGCTGATGTTTTTGGTGATTGCACTCGTCATGATGTCGAGCTTGTTTAATCCCAAGGAGGTGATGCGTGACATATCGTAAGCTTCCGACGAAAAGTGGCACATTGTTGACATCTCTTGTGTGGGGGTGTGCTGGTTTAATTGTGTGCGTCTCCGTCGCTATGTTGGCGGATATCTTGATGAGTGGAGTCTCGCAAATAGATTGGGCGTTCCTTACCCAGCCACCAAGCGATAGTGGGAGAAGTGGAGGTATTGGCCCCATATTGGTATCTACCCTGCTGATTTTATTTGTGTGTCTTTGCGCTGTTATACCTATAGGACTTGGAGGGGCTATCTTGCTGGCAGAGTACCTTCCCAGTGCATCCCCGCTTGGGAGAAGCTTTCGAGCGACGTTGGAGATATTGTCGAGTATTCCTTCTATCGTTTTTGGTCTGTTTGGAAATATATTGTTTTGCGATCTTTTAGGGTTGAAGTTCTCAATTCTTTCAGGAGGCCTGACCTTGGCGTGCATGGTGTTGCCAATTTTTATAAGGTCGACTGAACAGTCGCTGCAGTCAATCTCCAATACTTATCGCTATGGGGGAGCTGCGCTAGGGATGAATAAAACGGAGGTGATCTTCCAGATCCTCGCTCCGGCAGCGCTGCCAGGAGTCACTGTAGGTTTATTAATCGGAGTAGGCAGGGCCCTTGCAGAAACCGCAGCTCTTATATTTACGAGTGGCTACGTGGACAGAATGCCATCTTCGCTACTCGACTCTGGCCGCTCGTTGTCAATTCATATTTATGATTTGTCGATGAATGTTACCGGGGGGGACGCCAATGCTTATGCCACCGCCTTTATCCTGATTGTACTTATCGTTTTGATTAATTGTTTCACTGTCGCGATGAAGGATTTATGGATGCGCCAGAGAGGGGATATAGAATGTCTATAGGTTTAGAGTTCAACCGCTCTTTTATTGAAGCTAACGGTGCGAGCGATTATGTCGATATCGGGCTCGCTCCCCTTGTCGCGTTTGAAATCAGCGATTTGGCAGTGGCTTATTCGAAGAAGTCAGTCTTGTCTCATGTGAATCTAAATATTCCGAAGGGGGCAATTACGGCGTTGATAGGCCCATCAGGGTGCGGAAAGACGAGTTTTTTGAATTGTCTTAATCGAATGGTGGATCTCATTCCTGGTTGCTCTGTAACAGGACGAATTAATTACAACTCACAAAATATCCTTGAAGAACGGCATGACGTTATCGAATTGCGTCGCCGCGTTGGAATGGTATTTCAACGACCGAATCCATTTCCGACAACGATTAAGCGCAATTTGGAACTGGCGCTCTACCAGGCCGGTTTTCGAGGCGCCGAGGAAACTCATATATCGATGGAGGCTCAGTTGCGCAGGGTCGGTTTGTGGGAAGAGGTGAAGCATGATCTTAATAAACCTGCTACTCGACTGTCTGGCGGGCAGCAGCAGCGTCTCTGTATCGCACGAGCGCTTTGCCTCAGCCCGGATGTCTTGCTGATGGATGAACCTTGCAGTGCTCTAGATCCAATATCCAGTGCAAGGGTCGAAGAGCTTATAGCCAGCCTGAAAGAGCAGTGCACTATTGTTATCGTTACTCACAACTTGGCTCAGGCACGCAGGATTTCTGATCATTGCGTGATGTTCTGGATGAATGGAGCCTCAGGCCACATTGTCGAAAGTGGGGCAACAGAGTCATTGTTTGGTAAGCCACAGAACGCTATCACTGCGAGTTATATAAGCGGTGCGCTCGCTTAATTTATTAATTGAATCAGCGGTATAAACAGGGGTAGGAAAATGACAGATCATATCGGAATTTCCGTTCGCGAGGATTACGCTGCTCTGGCTGAAAAACGCGCAGATGCCCTCCTTGCATCACAGACCCAAGTGGTCTGCTGCAGTGAGGCATATGATGTAAATCTTATGAAAAAAGTGCCTAAAACGGTGGTTGATGCCGATTTTGGGTGCGGGAATCCTACCAAGTACATCCGTCCGGGGGATGTCGTCTTGGATCTGGGCTGTGGGGCTGGTATGAATTGCTATATCGCAGCTCAAATCGCTGGCCCTTCGGGCTCAGTTATCGGTATCGATTTCAACGACGCTATGCTCAGCATTGCTCGTAAGGCCCTGCCTGAGTTCTCGGCCAGCGTGGAAGCCGCGCCATTGGCATTTCGGATGGGATCTGCGCACGATCTGGCCCTCGACTTAGATCAGGCAAATGATTATCTGCGATCAAACGCACCCAGCGATGTAGCGGCCATCCAAAAATATGAGGACTTGGCCGATAAGTTGCGCCATGAGAAAACACTCATTTCGGATAACAGTGTTGATGTGGTGATTTCAAACTGCGTCATTAACCTGTTGGCAGACAGAGATAAAAATCTGGTTTTTCAGGAGATTTTCCGCGTATTGAAGCCGGGAGGACGGTTTGCAATTTCGGATAACGTTTCAAATATTCCTGTGCCGGAGTCGGTAAAAAATGATGCGATGCTTTGGTCAGCATGTTACGCAGGGGTGCTTCAGGAACAACAATTCTATTCCAGTCTGGAGGCTACGGGTTTCGCTGGGATTACAATTGAAGTCAGAAACGATGATCCCGCGAAAATCATTGAGGAGCTTGAGTTCTATTCCATTACTGTGACGGGTGAAAAGCCACTAAAAAGTTGTGGTGTGGATACGCCAAAAGTTATGTATAAAGGCCCATCAAAAGCTATTGTTGGAGACAGCGGTAAGATGTACCGGCGGGGTATTCCTGATACGCTCTCAGTTGCTGATCGGTATTTGATTGCCTCTGATGGCCCATTTTATATTTTGGATGCCGAAGTGATTAATCAAGCACCCGCTAAAAGCTCGTGCTGCTAGTTATTCGATACCTGGGTGAATGGGAGGGTTAGTCATGTCTGCGAGTCTTGAAGATAGAGCGGTTGACGGAGCGACCACGCGTGCTTTTTTCAATGAAAGATCAGTGTATTGGAGTGAGGAGCGGAAGACTTATTTTTCGGATGACGTGCGCTCCTATGTAGTTGATTTGGGGCAGTTTCAGCCAACTGATACCGTTATGGATTTTGGTGCTGGATCTGGTTTTTTGACCGAGGCTCTGCTGGAAAGTGGCTTGAGAAAAGTCATCGTCGCGGACATTAGTCCCAACATGCTCGCGGAAATAGAAAAAAATCCGCGTTTAGGCGGTAAAGTTGAAATGCGTATTGCTGAAGAGCATGGTGTCCCGGCTCAGGAAGCTGAACTGGATGGCATTGTAACAAATATGGTTCTTCATCATCTGACCTCGCCGGCACAGTTCTTTGTTGATGCTAGGAAATGTTTGAAATCAACCGGCAAATTAATTGTTACTGATCTGATTGAGCACACTCAGTTCGACTTTCAAAAGGAGCAGCATGATCGTTGGCCAGGATTCAGCATCATGCAGATTGAAGACTGGATGAGAAATGCCGGTTTCTCCTCATATACCACCGGGAAGGTGGGTAAAAAATGTTGCGGTAGCATCGTAGGGGCCGCAGGTGGTTTTGACGTTTTCTATGCTTTGGGCGTCCGCTAACGTAGGGCTTTAAATACTGTTTTCAATTTGACCACCACCGGGATGATGGGGAATCACAATGAGTACTCTCAGTTCGCTTCGATCACCAGAGACTGCCATTCACTACAATGTTTTGTCAGATGAGTTTAGAGCGAATCCTTACCCTACGTTCCAATGGTGGCATAAAAATGAAGGTATTTTTTATGATGACCAACAAAAATACTGGATCGCTTTCAAGTACGATACCGTTAGGAAACTGTTAAGGGACCCGGCATTGACGGTGGAAAGGTATGTAGAGTCTCCCAGTGGCGATGAACTTGTCTATGATGAAAAGATCAGGGAGATGCTTTCAATATGGATGTTGAATAATGATGGCGAGAGGCATAAACAGGCTAGGAACTCGTTAATTCCGTTGTTTACAACTCGTGCGTTAGCGGATTACGAAGCACTTATTCGTGAGCAGGTCGCGAGTGCGTTGGATGTTTTTCAGGCGGGTAAAGGCGCTACCGAAATATATCAGGAGGTGGCGTTCCCTCTGCCGGCAAAAATTATCATGTCAATTATGGGGCTGGGGGAACTCACGGAGCATCGGTTGAGAGATCTTCAGCGTTACTCGGATGTTATCTCCACTTATGTAGGGAGTGCAGGAAGAGCGCCGGGTTGTATTAAACCCACCTATGATGTGCTGATGGAGTTCTGCGATTTGCTCATGGAAAGCCTGGCCAATCGTCCTGTGAATTTTGATCAAACATTGACCGCGCGTCTCATTGAGATTTACGGAGATGGAACGACTCGGGAGGAACTTCACGCGACGTTGTCGAATATAATTTTATTTATTGTTTCCGGCTTTGAGACTACTACAAATTTGATTCTTAATACGTTTATGGCTCTCGCAAAAAACCCGGATATAGAAGGTTCTCTTAGGGAAAATCCCGGCTTGATCGATTCATTTGTGGAGGAGACGTTACGGATATATCCTCCTGTTAACCGAACGGCCAGGAAAGCGCGCGAGGCGATTGAGATCGATGGCGTTTGTATTAGTCCGCAAGATCTGGTTATCTTGTTTATGGGGGCCGCCAATCGAGATCCAGATGTATTTCCTGAGCCTGACTCCTTTAAACTGATGCGTCCAGAATTGAAGGAAAATCAAGCGCTCTCATTCGGCTATGGACCCCATCTGTGTATCGGTCGGATGCTCTCTCTTTTAGAATTGCGCATATTTTATCAAGAGCTGCTGACACGTTTTTCAAGTCTTAATGTGGATATTGATACGTTGAAGTGGCGTGATAACTCAATATTTAAAGGTATTCAGGCGCTAGAAGCATCTCCTTTGGTATAGCTTTGGAGTGGTGGTTATGCAATATGTGACTAATGATGGCGTTACGATTGATTATGACCGCTTGGGCGAGGGCGAGCCGGTTCTCTTTATACATGGTTGGGCGTCCAGTGCTTCTACGTTCAGTAAGCAACTGAGTTATCTGTGCGACGATTTCCTGCTATTGGCTCCAGACTTGAGGGGGCATGGTCGCTCCGCCAAGGTTACTCGGGGCGGACGTATAAGTCGCCTCGCCATGGATCTTCATGAGCTGTTAGAGCATGAGGGGCTAGAGCGCGTCAGCCTGGTTGGATGGTCTATGGGGTGTTCCGTTATATGGAACTATATAGATCTCTTTGGCGAGGGGCGGATCAATAAATTGGTATTTATCGACGAAATCCCTTTTGTACTTGGAACCTCGTCGATGATGACTGACTGGAGCGATGCGGAGCTGGATGTTCGGCCACTGACTAATCTTTATAAGCGATTTATCCCCGAGTTAACGCGTGAAGCCGAGAGCGCAAATTTCATTTCGAGTATGTTGAAGACCGCTTCGCCTAGCGAAAGGGAGGAAGTGATCGCCACTGCGAAGTTGGCATCCAGCTTCTCGGCGGTCAACATGATTATCAACAATAATGTGACTGACTGGCGGGATCTCTTTAAGCACATAAAATCGCCAACGCTGCTGGTGTCTGGCAGCGCTAGTTTCTTTCGACCCGAATTTTATGAATGGATGGGACAGCAGATTTCTGACTGCCGGATTGTGAGAAAGGAAGGGGCGGGTCACTTTTTGCATCTGGAAGAAGCGGAATGGTTGAATCCTATACTGCTTGATTTCCTCGGCGGCTGAATCACCCGTCCGTTGCAGTGATGGTGTCTATTTTGAGATGTGCAAAGGGCGGGGTCCCTTAAAGCTCCAGGCGTGGCTAGCCGCGCGGTGGACGATCGTAAGGATGAAACACAGATGCCTATTCGCTTGGCCCAACCTAATGATGCTGCAGCGGTAGCAGAGATTTATAACCAGGGGATTGAGGATCGTACCTCGACCTTTGAAACGTTACCGCGTACAGCTGAAGAGATACTCGGCCGGATCAACTCAATGGAGCGTTACCCCTATTTGGTGTATGTGGATAAGAGGGGACAGGTTGTCGCGTGGGCCAATTTGAGTCGTTATCGAGCACGTGCCTGTTATGACGGTGTCGCTGATTTCTCAATTTACCTACACCGAGACGTACGTGGTCGAGGCATAGGGAAGCGGCTGCTTTTTGCGCTTCTTGAAGAGGCCGAGAAACGTGGTTTCTGGAAACTGCTATCACGCATTTTTACCTTCAATGCCGCCAGTCTTGCGCTCTGTCGATCCTGCGGCTTTCGACAGGTTGGGATCTATGAAAAGCATGCCTGTCTTGACGGCCGCTGGCTTGATTGCGTGATCGTCGAGCGCCTTGTCCCATCCAATCAACCAGAGTGACAGTCTCTACAGATGATTCAACAGGGTCTAACCGAAGCGTCGACTGTTTACACCAAGTCCAATTAAGTGAAAGTCGCTTACTACACAGGGCCGCCCGCATCCCGGGCATAATGCGGAGGCAGAGATGACATCAATACCCAGAAGAGTCTTCCTGAAGGTGGGAGGCGGTGTTGCAGCGAGCGTGGCCATCGGAGTACCTGAGTTCACACAAGCGGCGATATCCCCGCCAGTGATAGAGGGGCGAGTGAATCTCCCTTACCCGATGAAAGCGATCACCAACGCGCAGAAATTGCAGGTCAACATACCCGTTCTATTTTTCTATCCTGACGCGGCCTCACCTTGCGCGTTGATCAAAATGGGCGCACCTGTTCCGGGGGGCGTCGGCCCGGAGCGCGACATTGTCGCCTATAGCACGCTGTGTACACACATGGGGTGTCCGGTCGCTTATGACGCAGGGCAGAAGTTGTTTAAATGCCCCTGTCATTTCAGCATTTTCGACCCTGAGAATATTGGCCAAATGGTTTCCGGCCAAGCGACTGAGAACCTGCCGAGCATAGTGCTTGAATACACTCCCCAAGACGATTCGGTACGTGCCGTTGCCGTCGAAGGATTGATCTACGGACGTCAGTCCAACCTCCTGTGATAAGGAGATTCAAATGGCAACTAACAAAGATCGTGTGGCGCTCCCGCCTCCAGGGGCCCAAAAGACCAATCTGACCTGTCACTTCTGCATCGTGGGTTGTGGTTATCACGTGTACAAATGGCCGGAAAACCAGGAAGGTGGACGGGCACCGGATGAGAACGCGCTAGGGCTCGACTTCCGCAAGCAGTTGCCCCCCTTGGCTGTCATCATGACGCCGGCAATGCAGAACACGATCATCGACAAGGATGGCAGGCGCTACAACGTCATGATTGTGCCCGACAAGCTGTGCGACGTTAATAAAGGGCTGTCGTCCACGCGAGGCGGTCAACTGGCTAAGGTTATGTACACCGCCGATGGCGTGGGTAAAGATCGGTTGCGCAGTCCACGCATCTACATGGCTGACCAGTGGCTAGACACCAGTTGGGATGATGCGCTCGCACTGTATGCCGGCGTGACCAAGAAGATTCTCGATAATGACGGGCCCGCCGAGCTCGCCTTTGACTGCTTCGACCACGGCGGCGCTGGAGGCGGGTTCGAGAATACCTGGGGCACCGGCAAGTTGATGTTCACAGCGCTGAAAACACCGCTGGTACGTATCCACAACCGGCCGGCCTATAACTCCGAGTGCCACGCTACTCGCGAGATGGGCATTGGCGAACTCAACAACAGCTATGAAGACGCCGAGTTGGCTGACGTCATTGTTGCTATCGGCTGCAACTCGTACGAGACCCAAACCAACTACTTCCTGGCCCACTGGGTACCCAACTTACAAGGGCAGACGGTCGACAAACGTAAACGGCGTTTCCCCGGGGAAACCGTTGCCCCGGCGAAAGTGATTTTTGTTGACCCTCGCAGGACACCGACCATTGCTGTAGCCGAACAAGCGGCAGGCAAGGACAACGTGCTTCACCTGGATATCGAACCGGGAACGGATATTGCCCTGTTCAACGGTCTGTTGACCTACGTGGTTGAACAGGAATGGCACGACAAACAATTTATCTCAGCCCATACCAAAGGGTTCGACCAGGCACTGCAAGCTAATCGGTTGTCGCTCGAAGAAACCAGCCGGATCACCGGCGTGCCGGTGGATAAGCTCAAGCTTGCCGCAGAGTGGGCCTACAAGCCCAAAGCTTCTGGTCATCGCCCCCACACCATGCACGCCTACGAAAAAGGGATCATCTGGGGCAATGACAACTATCTCATTCAGTCTGCCTTGGTCGATTTAGTGCTTGCGACCAACAACGTAGGGCGCCGGGGTACGGGGGTGGTGCGAATGGGGGGGCATCAGGAGGGTTATACGCGTCCCCCTTACCCAGGTACGACCAAGATCTATGTGGATCAGGAAATCATCAACGGCAAGGGCATGATGTATACCGCGTGGGGGGCCAATCCATTCCAGACCACCCTCAATGCCGAGCAACATCGCACAGCCATTCTGAAACGCGCCAATATTGTCAGGGAGGCCATGGCCAATGTTCGCGGTGGTTCAACGGCGCAGAGGGTGGATGCGATCTACGATGCAGTGAAAAACAAAGGAGGGCTTTTCCTCGTCAATATCAATCTCTACCCCACCAAGCTGGCAGAAGCCGCGCACATGATGCTGCCGGCTGCCCATCCTGGTGAGGTCAATCTCACCTCTATGAATGGGGAGCGCAGGATGCGCTTATCGCAAAAGTTCACCGATCCTCCTGGTTCGGCGAAAGCCGACTGCCTGATCGCAGCGGCTATCGCCAACACCCTTCGGCAGATGTATACCGTCGAAGGGAAACACGATATGGCGGCGCGCTTTACAGGGTTCGACTGGAAAACGGAGGAAGACGCTTTCAATGACGGCTTCCGTATGGCCGGCCAACCCGGTGCCGACCCTATTGATAGTCAGGGCGGTACCACGGGTAATCTTGTTACCTACGAGCGGCTGCAAGCCATGGGCAACAATGGAGTCCAGTTACCCGCCAAGGAGTATCGAGACGGCAAACTGATCGGCACCGAAATGCTCTACACCGACTACAAGTTCGACACACCGGACGGCAAAGCTGAGTTCAAGCCAGCGACGTGGCCAGGCTTGCCGAAGCCGGTGGCGGAACAGAAGGAGAAGCACCCGTTCTGGATCAACAACGGACGTATTAACGAGGTGTGGCAAACGCTCTATCACGACCAGTACAACAGTTTTGTGCAGCGCCGCGTGCCGATGGCTTATCTGGAAATCAACCCTGACGATGCCCTGGCGTTGACTATTGCATCCGGGGACGTGGTCGAGGTGTTCAACGACTACGGTTCTTCCTTTGCGCTGGCCTATCTAGAGCCGGATATCAAGCGGAATCAGACATTCATGCAGTTTGGCCACTTCAATGGCGTCATGGGAGATTTAACCACGCCATGGACTGATCGCAACGTCGTGCCCTATTACAAAGGAACATGGGCGAGTATTCGTCGTATCGGGACAGTGGAAGCGTTCAAAGAGACGATCAGCTTCAAGTCTCGCAGATTTAAGACATAGCGATTGGCGTCAGGGCTGCTTCGGCCAGATCAAAGGTAGATCTCCGAGCAGCCAACGCTGCCCAGATACGGCTCCGTGCTCAAGCGTGTGCGGAGTCAGACCCTCACATCGACCTTATTGACGCTGCGTTCGGTCATCACCTGCGCGACTATTTCATGCGGCATCCGCTCACCTTTACTCCACAACTGAGAAGAGAAGAAACCGTTCAGAGTCTCAGCGTTTGGCATCGCCCCTTTTTTGAGGAACAAGGCACCCAGATCGATGGTGCTGGCGAAGTTGTCCTTGTTCAGGATGTACCCACCCGTGAAGTTGCCACCCCACTTAGCGTCGGCGGCCACCAAGTCAATGGAGGCATCGCGGTAACTGCTCGCTGCCGATTTCAACGCACTGGAAGCATTCAGCAGTTGGTTCAGCCGATCCATGTCGGCAGCGCTGAGCTGGCCTGAACTGTCGAGGGCCTTGAGGTTGCCATCCGCTTCAATGGTGAAGCCAAATTTTTTGTCGGCCAGATCCGGATAGGTGTAGGCCAATGCTGACTGGAACTCTTCGAAAGAAAGTTTCAGCGATAGATGGGCGTTCTTGTGTTGCTCGGCAATTTGCGGGAAATCCGGCGACTGGGTCCGCGCGATCATGCTCTCGATCGATTCCGTTGTCGGGATCGGCACTGGGGTTTCATCGACGGGATGGTAGATCGCCGCCGGATTAATGTTAACCGACGTTTTCAGCAGGTCTTCACTGAGCGTCTTCACGGTCAATGGCTGGCTGGTTTGGCGCAGTTGAGTGGCTGAAGGCTGGATAAACGTAGCGTTAAAAGAAATTGTCATGTCGTCATCCCTGAACGTCTGAAGTCAGTAATGTATCGACGGCCTATGGAAAAACTTGAGTGCCGCACAGTGAGATCCTGACGGGCTGAAGCCCAACCCAGGCATGCCACTGAACTGGGCGTTTCTGGCGGCCCAGTTGTACTTTGCCGACAAAAAACCAGATGACAGCAGAACCGACTATTCTTTCGTAACACAGCATTCTTGGCAAAAAGGGACGTCATGCCAGACCATGATCGCGCTATCGGCTCCGGATCCGGCATTTCCTGCGGTCATCGAACCCGTCTGATCAGGCCCTGGCCATTCTGGATGGCTTCAATGGCGGTTTGCTGTCTTGTCACGGCATCTTCGGGGTACGGCCAGAGCCTGCCCGCCGCCGCAGGTGGCGAAAACGCCACGGTTACGGTGATTCAAGCACAGGAAATGGTTTCCAGGGCCACCCTCGGGGCCGTTCGCTGGAGCGGTCCTGAATCCGGCCCGCAAGCCCTGCGGGGTAAGAGCATCGCCCTTGTCGCAGAGGATTTGCGTAACGGAGGCATTGTCGGGGTTGCGCAGGGCGCTCGCGAGGCCGCCAAGGCGATGGGCTGGACGCTGAAGATATTCGATGGCGCCGGATCATCGGCCGGGCGCGCAAAGGCCTTTTCCGATGCCTTGGCCGCGAAACCCGACGGCCTCATCCTGTGCGGCTCCGATGCCATTGAGAACAAGGCGTCGCTGACCCTCTTCGCCAACAAGGAGGTACCGGTGGTGGGCTGGCACGTCGGGGTGCGCCCCGGGCCGATTGACGGCACTCCGGTGGCCATGAACGTCACGACTGACCCACTCGAAGTGGCTCGCCTCACGGCCATGGCGGCAGTGGCACAGTCAAACGGACACGCCGGAGTGGTCATCCTGACCGACTCCAAGTACAGCATCGCCATGGCCAAAGCCAAGGCCATGGAAAACGTCATTCGGGCCTGTCGGGAATGTACGTTGCTGGAAGTGCGCGATGTCGCGATCTCCGAAAGTAGCGAGAAGATGCCGGTGATCACCAAGGAGCTGCTTCAGCGCCATGGCAAGCGCTGGACCCATACGTTGGCCATCAACGATATTTATTTCGACTACTCGATTGCCTCATTGACCAGCGCCGCAGTACCCAGTGACGGCCTCAGCCTGTTGTCCGCCGGTGATGGCAGCGCCTCGGCTTTTTTGCGCATACAGGCGAAAACCTACCAGACCGTCACCGTGGCCGAGCCGCTCAACCTGCATGGCTGGCAGGTGATGGACGAGTTGAACCGGCTATTTGCAGGGCAGCCGGTGAGCGGCTTCGTCGCGCCGGTTCACCTGGTCAATGCCGACAATATTACGCTCGACGGCGGCGAAAAATTTCAGTACGACCCTGACAATGGCTATCGAGACATCTATCGCCACCAATGGAATCCCTGATATTGAACGTGACTTTCCGGCTCGCAAGGCTGTATCGCCGGTTATTGCCGCGATCGCTGCGCGCACAGTTCACACTGGCGTTTCTGACGCTGGCGCTGCTGATCCTGGCGGGCGGGGCAACGGCGGTCTACGCGCTGCGCACGTCAAACAGCGCCACCCGCCAGCTGACGGATGAGCGACTGGTGCGCATGCAAGATGGGCAGGACATGCTGCAGCGTACCTTGTTGATCGAGCGCCAGACCGATCAGCTCCTGACAACCCGTTCTCCCGACACGTTGCGCTCAAGTTATGCGGCGACCGTCGAACAGCTTGAAGCCCTCGATCAATTGGTGCAGCAGCTGACTGCCTCGAACAGTGGCGTGGCGATACTCGACATGCATCAGTCGAGTCAGATGTTTCGCAATACCGCCAACATCGTTGCACAGCTGCGAGAAAGCCTGCTGCAAACCGAGGTCACCTTCGAGCAAACCCTGAAGGATCAGACGGCCCGGTTAACCGCGACCCAGACCCGGGCCAACCTCGAACTGGCGGTGTTACTTTTCGAGCTGCCGCAGGCTGTCGACAGTGACGCCGTGCAACGGCTGCGGATCCGATATGAACGCCTGTCACAGGCCGCAGGACAGTTACCCGACGCTGATGGGGTGACGCCCGATCTCTTTTCCCAACGATTGAGGCTCATCAATCAACACAACGTCATACAGCGCTTCAATGAGGAGCTGAAGAATGAGGCAGGGGTTCTGGTGGCGGTGGCCCGTACTCAATCCAGTGCTTACACCGAAGACTATCGCGAAGCCGTGCAGCGCCTGGTCGAGGCCTCTAATCGCAGCCAGCAATGGGTGCTGATCATGTTGGGCGCCAGCCTGGTATTCGCCTGGTTCGTGACCCGGGTTTTCATGGGCCGTCATGTGCTCGCGCGCCTGAATGAAATAAGCCGGCAATTGCGTCAGGAACACACGGAAAAAACCCATTTGATGATGGCCGAACATGGCAAGGACGAGATCGGCAACATGGCTCGCGCGGTGAATCAGTTCCTCAAGGATCGAATTCAACTGGAGAAAAAAACCGTTCAATTGAGCATCGCCACCGAGCGCCTCGCCGTGCAAAACAACCGATTGGAGCAAGAAGCTATTATTCGGGCCGGACAGGGTCATGTCCTGGAGCTGATCGCCAGGAGCACCGAACTGGCAGAAGTCCTCGAGAGCCTGGCTCACCTGGTCGAGTCCCAGCTGAAGGGGATAAGGGTGTCGATCCTGGTATTGGATGAAGAGGGCAAGCACCTGCTACACGGGGCTGCGCCCAGTTTGCCGAAAGCCTACAACGAGATTATCGACGGGATTGCGATCGGTCCGAACGTCGGTTCATGCGGCACCGCGGTGTATCGACGAGAACCGGTCATCGTCACGGATATCGAGCTGGATCCGCTGTGGGAGCAATACCGTTCAATCGCTGCGCTCTATGACATTCGCTCATGCTGGTCGACGCCGATTCTGTCCCACGAACGCAAGGTATTGGGCACGTTTGCCTTGTACTCCAGCACCGTACGCAGCCCAAGCGCGTTCGAGGCGCGGCTGATCGACATGGCCACACCGCTTGCCGGCATTGCGATAGAACGGCAACTGACGGAAAAGCGCATTCGTTATATGGGGGACCATGATGCGCTGACCGGATTACCCAATCGCACGCTGCTCGAAGACCGTCTCAAGCAAGCCATACTTTATGCCCAGCGCTATAACCGTTTGGTAACGGTGGTATTTCTCGATCTGGACAAATTCAAACTGGTCAATGACAGCCTTGGACACAGTGCTGGAGACGAGCTGCTGAAAACCGTCGCACAGCGCATGCTGGGGTGTGTCCGCCGCACCGATACGGTCGTGCGGCTGGGGGGCGATGAGTTTGTGATCGTCCTGTTCGACCAGCCCTCAGACCTTGATGGCGTGACCCCGGCCCTGCACAAAATCCAGGAAGCCATCCTGCGGCCGATCCAGCTCAGCGGACACACACTCCACGTCACCTGCAGCATGGGCTTGGCGACTTATCCCACCGACGGCAGCGATACCGAGACGTTGCTCAGCAACGCGGACGCCGCCATGTACCGGGCCAAGGAACTGGGTCGCAACAGCTACCAGTTCTATACGAGCGAGATGAATAACAAAGTCCAGGGCAAGCTCGCCATGCAAGACGGGCTTCGAAACGCACTCAACCATGACGAGTTCCGCCTGTTGTACCAGCCACAGGTGGATTTGCATTCGGGCCGGATTATCGGCGTAGAGGCATTGATCCGCTGGCAGCACCCCGAGCTCGGCATGGTGTCTCCGATCAAATTCATTCCCCAGGCCGAAGAAACCGGGTTGATCGTGCCCATCGGCGACTGGGTGATTCATGCCGCGTGCAGACAGAACAAAGCCTGGCAGGATGCGGGTTGGCCGCCGATCACCATGTCGGTGAACATTTCCGCGCGCCAGTTCATCGAAAGGAACCTGATCGACCGGGTAAGGCATGCCTTGCAAGAAAGCGGGCTGGACCCGATGTACCTTGAGCTCGAGTTGACCGAAAGTCTGATCATGCAAGACCTTCAGCAAGCCATCAGCAAAATGAAGGAACTGCAATCGATGGGGATCAGCCTCTCGATCGACGACTTCGGCACCGGTTACTCCAGCCTCGCCGCATTGAAAACCTTCCCGATCGCGAGACTCAAGATCGACCAGTCTTTCGTGCGCGACCTGCCCGACAACGAGAACGACAAAGCCATCGCCACCGCCGTGATTTCGTTGGGGCACAAATTGAACCTGAAGGTCATTGCCGAAGGTGTCGAAACCGAAGAACAGCAAACGTTCCTGTATGAAAACGGCTGCGATGAAATCCAGGGCTATTTGTTCAGCAAAGCGGTCAGCGCAGAAGAAATCGGTCTATTGCTGCGTACGCCTCGGTTGCCTCAATCGAGCCGCGCTGCGAACCCTGACTCGGCAAGGCAAAAGCACGATGTAAAGGGCCCGGGCAGTCCGTTGTCCAGGCATTGATGACTCAGCGTGCGGTCAAACGCGGCCTCATTCAATCACAGCATGCGACGCAGGACGTCGTTGCGAGGGTCGCGGTCGAAGACCCGGTGCTTGAGGGCGCCCGCGACATGCAGCACGATCAGCCCGAGCAGGGTATAGGCGAGCACCTTGTGCAACCATTGAAAGACGACGAACCAGTCGTCATTTTTCGGAAGGAGCTCGGGCAGGTTGACCCCAAAGAAGAACACGCCGTCGCTCATTGTGTAGGTGCTCGACATCGAGTAGCCCATCAGCGGTACGGCGACGATCAGTACGTACATGGCGCGTTGCACCAGGCGTGACAGAAACCGCTCATGGGCGGCCAGTGTTTCCGGCGGCAACGGAAGTCTGGGGGTGCGCCAACGCAAGGCGATTTGCACCAGCACCAGCAGAAACGCCAGCACTCCGAAGGACTTGTGCCATGGGTAATAGAGCTCGTACTTGCTCGCCACTTCGTCGTCCATGCCGGTCATATGCCAGCCGGCCCAGAGGAGGCCGGCGATAAGCCCGGCGCGTACCCAGTGCAAAACTCGCAGGGATGCTGGATACCGATCAATTGTCGCTTGTTTTATGGCGTTCATCGCAGCCTCTTCATTGATCATCAAGACATCGAAAATGCACGGTTCAATACCACCCTCGGCGACACAAGGCCTCGAGGGTGGTCGGTGCAGTGATTGTTTTCAGGTCGGCAGCAGGACGGTGATGACCTTCTCCTCGGTGTAGGCCAACGCGCCGCCAAACCCGCCCTCACGGCCAATGCCGCTGGCCTTGACGCCACCCCAGGGCAGGTTGGCGTCCAGCGGGCTCCAGCAGTTGATACCCACGGCGCCAGCCTTTACCGCAGCGGCTACGCGGTGTGCTCGCACCAGGTCGGCGGTCCAGACCGTGGCCGCCAGGCCATAGGTGGAATCGTTGGCCAGGGCGACCGCTTCATCTTCGCTGTCGAAGGTGATCACAGTGCCGACGGGCCCGAAGATCTCATCCTGGGCGATCGCCATGTCATTGCGGGCATTGGCGAAGATCGTCGGCTGGACAAACCAGCCCTGTTCAGGGCTCGATACCCCGCCGGCCAGTAGCGAGGCGCCTTGGTCGATGCCCAGCTGGATGTAGCGGTTGACGCGATCGAATTGCGCTTTCTTGGCCACCGGCCCCATCTGTATGTCGGGCTGCCGGGGATCGCCCACCTTGACCGCGCGCGCAGCATCGGCAAGCGCCGCGGCGAAGCGATCGGCGAGGCTGCGGTGCACCAGGATGCGCGAGCCCGCTGCACAGATCTGGCCTTGGTTGACGAACAGGCCGAGCGCGCAGCCGCGCAGCGCGTCCTCGAAAGAGGCGTCGTCGAAGACAATCTGTGGGCTCTTGCCGCCCAGCTCCAGTGCCACGCGCTTGAACAGCACGCCGGCGGTGCGCTGGATCTCGCGTCCGGCCTCGGGGCTGCCGGTGAAGCTGATCTTGGCGACGTGCGGGTGTTCGCACAACGCGCGACCCACCTCGCCGCCGTAGCCGGTGACCACGTTGATCACGCCATCAGGGAAGCCCGCTTCCTGGGCCAGTGCCGCCAGGTGCAGGGCCGACTGCGGGGTTTCTTCCGACGGCTTGATGACCACGGTGCAGCCTGCTGCCAGCAACGCGGCGAGCTTCCACACCGTGATCATCAGCGGTGAGTTCCAGGGCACGATGGCGCCGACCACGCCCACCGGCTCGCGTATCGTGTACGAGAGGGTCTTGGCGCCGAAGTAGCCACCGGAGGGAATGGTGCGCCCCTCGAGCTGGTTGGCCCAGCCGGCGGCGGCGCGCAGGTTGGCGATCGCGTTGGGCAGGTCCATCCGGCGCGGTTCGAGCGGTGAACGACCGATGGCGTTGGCGTCCAGGTCGGCCAGCAATTCGCTGTCGCGTTCGACCAGGTCAGCCAGTTTCGACAACAGGCGAGCGCGCTGGCCGCCGTCAAGCTGGCTCCAGGCGCCACGCTCGAGTTGGGTGAGCGCCGCGCCCACGGCACGGTCCACGTCCTCGGCCGTGCCGCGTGCAGAGCTGCCGTATGCCTGTTCTGTCACGGGGTTGATGAGGGTTATGCGACGACCGTCGGAGGCTTCGAAGGACGCGCCTTGGATGAAGTGATTCAGGTGCTGATTCATTTGGGGGCCTGCGTGATAGGGAAGGGTCGGGCTGCACGCCTCATGCCTTGAGGGAAGCCAAGGCATCGCCAAAGATGTCCAGGGCCTTGAAGAACAGCGAGCGTGAGATCGTCAGCGAGGGCATGACCCGCATCACGTTGCTGTAGCGGCCGCAGGGAATCATCAGCACGCCGTGGTTCAACAGGTAGCCCATGAGCTGGCCGATCTTCTGGGGTTCCAGGGGCGCCTTGGTGACCGGGTCTTCCACCAACTCGATACCGATCATCAGGCCGCGGCCGCGTACTTCACCCACCAACGGGCTGTTGAATCCGCGGATGCGTTCCTGCGCCTCCAGCCCCAGCGCGTGGGCGCGGTTGAGCAGATCGAGTTCCGGGTCCTGCAGGATGCTGATGTTGGTCAGCGCCACTGCCGCGGACAACGAGTTGGCGGCGAAGGTATTGGGCATCGAGCCGTCAGGAATCTTGGCCGCCAGGTCCGAGCGCATGATCAGGCCGGCCATCGGCAAGTCGCTGCCGATACCCTTGCCGAAGGTGAGCATGTCGGGCTTGACGCCGGAGTGCTCGACCGCCCACATCTTGCCGGTACGCCCTGCGCCGGACTGCACTTCATCAACGATCAACAGCGTGCCGCTGCGGTCGCAGGCCTTGCGCAACAGTTGCAGGAACTCTGCCGAGGGCGGCACGTAGCCGCCTTCGCCCTGCACCGGTTCCACGATCACGGCGGCCACATCATCGGCGGCGGTGTAGGGGGTATTCAGCAGGTAGTCCACGTAATCGCCGGCGATCTGCTCGGCGCTTTTGTGGGTGGTGTCGAAGGGAAAACGGTAGGCGTAAGGGTAGGGGGCGTGAATGACGCCGCCCATTTGGGCACCGTAGCCCTTGCGGTAGGCCGTGCCTGTGGTCAGGGAGCCCGAAGCGTTCCACACACCGTGATAACCACCGTGGAAGGCGATGATCTGGTGCCGCCCGGTGATGCGCTTGGCGAACTTGATGGCGGCTTCCAGCGCATCGCTGCCGCTTTGCGTGAAGAACGTGATGCAGTCGCCACGCAAGCCGTCGGGCGCGATCTCGGAGAGCTTGGCTGCCAGTTCGGTGCGCCGGGTGCTGTTGACTTCCAAGGCATGCATCAGCACCTCGGACTGTTCGCGGATGGCCTGCACCACCTTCGGGTGGCAGCGGCCCACGCTGCTGACACCCACGCCTGCGGACAGGTCAATGTAGGTGTTGCCGTCCGGGTCCTTGAAGGTCGCGCCGAACGCACGGTCCATGGCCACGGGCATGCGTCCGCCGCCGCGCGCCATCGACTCGGTGCGCTCCGACAACGCCAGGGCCTCGCGGGTCCTGGGGCCGGGCACGGTGCCGGAGGTGATTCGCGGGGCATCCGCGAAGTGCAGGGATTCAAGTTTGGTTTCACTCATGACGGCCTCTCAGGATGTCGGTTTCAGTGTGCCGATCATCCTCGTGGCGTGTTCCTGGCCGGTAGCCCGAATCGGCACATGGGTGGGCCGCCTCGAACGGGAGGTCCAGTGGATTGACTGTTCGTCAGAGAATTGTGCAGTATTTTATCTATGTGCGAATATCACACAGGAAGACGACCTAAAAACAACAAAATTGGCAGAGGCTTTCGCGCATTATGAGAAATCAGAGCATAAGCCATTTTCGAGACATCCATGTCCATGCCGCCACCGTCCAGGAGTGGAACCAGGACTACAACCAGTTAACCGCCGGTTTGGCCGAGAGTTCGCTCATGCAGTTGACCACGGCGCGATGCCACGTCTTTCGCGAGCAGATCAACCAGCGTGTCGTGCAGCACGGCGTGGCTCCCCGGGGCAAGATGTGCTTCGCAGTGCCGATCACCGTCCCGGGCTCGACGCGGATGCAGGGGCGGGAAGTGGATGACAGCAGCCTGTTCTTTCTCCATGGTGGCGAGGAGTTCATGTTCCATATGCCGATGGGCATGGAGCTGCTGTCCATCACGTTCGAACGTGAATGGTTCGAGCAGGCGTTGGCGCAAACGGCGTCGGCCAAGGAAATCGGCCAGTTGTTGCGTCAACCGGTGATCAGGGTTTCCAGCCAGCGCTTCGCCCATGCTCGCCGCCGATTGCTGGCAGTGTTCTCCCAGGCCCTGGCGCACGAAGAGCTCGACAGCGCGGGCGATCCGGCGTTGGAGCAGGCCATGCTCGTTGAGTTGCTGCAGCTCATGACCGATCCGGCCTGCGACAAGCAGCAGCGCATCGCAAGCTCCACGCGCAGCTTCATTGTAGAGAAATGCCACCGTCTGGCGACCGCAGAGATGATCAACGTGCCCAGCGTGAACGAGCTGTGCCAGCGACTCCAGGTGAGCCGGCGAACCGTGCAGAACAGCTTCCGCTCGGTTGCCGAGACGACGCCGCTGAACTACTTGCGCTCCGTGAGGCTCAACGGTGTGCGCCGAACCTTGATGTCTACCCCCGCGTCGCACCTTTCGATCGGCGATGCCGCTGCCCAATGGGGTTTCTATCACCTCAGTCATTTCGCGGCGGAGTACCAGGAGCTGTTCGCCGAGTTGCCATCCCGTACCACGCGCGCAGCCATCCTCGGTTGCGCCCATGCCTGAACATCAGCCCGCTGCACTCAGTGTCGGGCGGCCGTTGACGCCACAAGGATGTAGAAAAAGATGAATAGTCTTCGCCGCCTGCTCATGGTCTTCGACCTGTTTCGTCCGGAACAACCGGTCATCGATGTGGACATCATTTGCCGGGAGCTCGGCTACACGCCCGCCACGGCCTACCGTTACCTGCGCGAACTCGGCGACGCGGGCTTGTTGAAGCGATTGCCGCGCGGCTACGCACTCGGCCCGCGAATCGTCACGCTGGAGCATCAGATGACCCACTACGATCCGTTGTTGGCATGCAGCCGGGACCTGGTCGACAAACTGGTTGCCGACACTGGCCTGGATGCACTGGTCAGCGAGTGGCATGGCGACTCAGTGGTCAACGTGCTGATTCGTCGCGGCTCGGATGCCGGCCCGGTCGGTGGTGACAGGGGGCGGTCGATCGATCTTTTCCACAGCGCGACCTCTCGGGTCGTATTGGCTTATCTGCTGCCGCGCCAGATCCGGCGCCTCTACGACGCTCACGCGGACCAGTCTCAATTGTTGGAGTGGAAGCCGTTCACCAAGAGTCTGCTCGCCATCCGCAAGCAGGGGTACTGCATCAGCGAAAACGAGCTGCACCCGGGACGCAGTGGCGTCGCGGCGCCGATCTTCGACGAAAAGCGGCGAATCCTCGCAAGCATGACCCTGGTTGGGAACAGTGAGCGGTTCCGTGCGTTCCAGCAGAGCTACCTGTGTGAGCTGGTGACTGGCGCGGCGGCGGGACTGACGGCGCGTATCGCCTTGCAGTAAGTCGTTGCCTTGGCCTGTTATGAAACGAGGTACCGATTTGGGATATCGGGGCGTTCACGGGGAGGCATAGGATCAGGTCCAGCATGCACAAGAGCGACAAGCTATTCGGTGATGGTGAGCGGCTGACTGCACCGACCCTACAGCGATTGCCTCATACAATAAGGTCAAGAAAAAATGACGGTATCTGTTCCGATCAACAGTTCGACTGGGTTGAAGCGCGGTGCCTTGGGTGTCGGCTTCATCATCTTCTTCGTGGTTTCGGCCGCCAGTCCTTTGAGCGTCATCGCCGGTGGTTTTCCCATTGGCATCATGCTGGGTAACGGTGCGGGTAC
Source organism: Pseudomonas sp. B21-054 (assembly GCF_026016345.1). Classification (NCBI taxonomy): domain Bacteria; kingdom Pseudomonadati; phylum Pseudomonadota; class Gammaproteobacteria; order Pseudomonadales; family Pseudomonadaceae; genus Pseudomonas; species Pseudomonas sp. B21-054. Next base: position 3,989,309 of record NZ_CP087204.1, on the reverse strand, counting down.
GCCGGCCCTGCTGATATTGACGCTGCTGGTGTTGTTGGCCTTCTCGGTGGGCTATACCACCATGGCTCGTCATGTGACCAATGCCGGTGGTTTCTATGCCTTCTCATCCCGCGGCTTGGGTGGTTTGGCTGGCGGTGCCGCCGGGATGCTGGCGATGTTTGCCTACAACATTCTCCAGATCGGACTCTACGGTATGTTCGGGGGCGTGGTGAGTAGCACGATGGCCAGCATGTTTGGGCTGGAGCTGGCGTGGTGGTCTTACTCGCTGATGGCGATGGCCAGTATCGCGATCCTCGGCTATCGCAAGATCGATCTGTCTGCCCGGGTGCTCTCGATTGTGGTGATTGCCGAATACCTGGCCATCCTGACCCTGGATTTCGCCATTCTCAAAACCGGTGGCGACAGTGGTATCAACCTGGATTCGTTCAGTCGCAGCCATGTGTTCAGCGGTACGCCTTCAATTGGCGTGTTGTTCTGTTTCGCCGCCTTTATCGGCTTCGAGGCCACGACTATTTACGGCGAAGAAGCCAAGGACCCGCAACGGACCATTCCGATTGCCACCTACTGCTCGGTATTGCTGATCGGCAGTTTCTACGCACTGTCGGTCTGGTCAATGATAGTCGGCGTGGGGGCGGATAAAATCGTCGCCACCCTGCAAGCCTTGCAGGACCCGACGACGTTTATTTATGGCATGTCCGACCACTTTGTCGGCCCGTACCTGACCCAGATTATCCGGGTGCTGTTCATGGTCAGTATCTATGCCGGGTTGTTGGCCTTTCATAACGCAGCGGCACGTTACTTCTACGCCATCGGACGTGACGGGCTGTTGCCGAGCCGGTTGGGTACTACCCATCGCGTTCACCAGAGCCCCCATATGGGGTCGGTGTTGCAGAGCCTGATCTCAGCCGTGGTCGTGCTGATTTTCGCAGCAATGGATGCCGATCCGATCCTACAGCTGTTTGCCTGGTTCTCGAACTTGGCCACCCTCTGTGTAATCTTGTTGATGGCGCTGACTTCGGCGGCAGTATGGGCCTACTTCCGGCGTCATCCTGAACTCAAGATCGGTCTCTGGCGCGGCCGGATCCTGCCGGGGATTTCCTGCCTGGCGCTGCTGGTGGTGCTGATCCTGGCGGTGGTTCATTTCGATGTGCTCACCGGGGCCAGCACGGTCCTGTCCTATGGCCTCTGCGCCATCATCCCCGCGGCCCTGCTGGCTGGCGTGTTCCTGGCGGCTCGACTGCGCAAGGCGTCGCCGCAGCGTTACCTGGCATTGGGTAGCCACAAGCTTTGAGATCTCACGCCATGGCGGGGCCGGGTAGGGATTAAACGGCCTTGTTCTCGACCAAACAGTTGCCGCCGTCCACCACGATGACCTCGCCAGTGATGTAGCTCGCGTCTGGAGATGCAAGGAAAGCGACCAATGCAGCCACTTCCTCGGGACGTCCCGCTCGGCCCATCGGCGTGTAGCCTGCGGCCTTGACTTCTTCGGGCGTACTCGAGCCTGTATTGATCCAGCCGGGAGCGACGCTGTTCACAGTGATTCCCTGCTGGGCCACTTCAAGCGTCAGGCCCATGCTCATCCCGACCATTGCAGCCTTCGCGGCGCTGTAAGCCGTTTCGCCGCGATTGCTGCACCGCGTGCCGGTCGTGGAGCTGATATTGATAATGCGCCCGTAGCTGCGCGCCTGCATACCGGGCAGGACAGCTCGGGTAAGAAGAAAGGCTGTTGTCAGGTTTCGAGCCAGCGAAAGGTTCCACGTCTGCAGATCCATGCTCGCCAGCTCCGAAAAAGTCTCCGGACTTCCTTGCATGGCCATGCCCGCGTTGTTCACCAGTATGTCGATATGTCCCCAGAGGGACTCCGCCCAAAGACAAAACTCACGCACCTGGTTTTCATCGGTGAGGTCGATGGCCCGTCCTTCGACTTCGAACCCTTCGGCGCGCAGGTCTTCGACTCGATCAAGGATGCGGGCGCTGCTCGCCGTGACGATCAATTTGGCGCCGGCTGCGCCAAGCCTGCGGGCGATGGCCATGCCTATTCCGATCTCACTTCCAACACCACTGACGAGTGCCACGTGATCTTGCGCGATAGCGTTCAACATGCTGATCTCCGGATACGGTTGAAGAGCGTACCGTAGTTCAGATTCATGTTTTGTGGGCATCTTTCTTTTGCAGTGTCTGAGCGTCTGTAACGGGGCGATCTGTCCAGCGTCACCCGCGTAAATCGGCACGCCTAGGGCTGTCCTTTAGCGCCGGTCGAGACGACGCTTTCGAAACCGGCTGCATGCGGCATCTCATTGGGCACCACCAGCGACCGCTCGCGGCGACATTTGAATTTCACGCCTTTGCGCGGCGCCATGTCCCTGGCCGTTTCCATGCAGATTTCTTTGGTGGCATAGGTAGGCCCAGGCTTGCGTTCTTCCACGCAACCTTCGTTGCCACTGCAAATCGCCATAACCACAAAGTATACGGTCATCATCCTGTGTTGCTCCCATCGAAGCGATGCGATTGATGCGTCCTGCGTTAGCCCTGAAGGGCCCAAACGAGTAGCAATGACAGGCGGATGATGAGCCTTCATTCAAATCCCCAGCAATGGCACATTGATGCCTTTTGTCGGAAAAATGGCACTATTTTAAACTTTTATTATTTCGTCAAAATCGACGCCAATATGTTGGCGTTTTTGCCGGCTGAAGCGGGTAAATCCTATGAGGAGGGTCTCCCGGATCAAACAAGGAAATTCGCCTTGAAGTCCGGGGTTTTTCCGGTAGATACACGCGGTTTGCGCTGTGCAGCGCAGCTTTCAAATAAGCCTCACTGCGGCCACTGCTCAAGCAGAATCGAGACAAATTTCTCTGCGGCGGGGGACAGAGAGGCACCTCGTCGATAGACCAGGCCCAGCGATCGGTTTACCACCGGTTCGATCAGCGGCACGCTGACCAGGGTCGGATGATCCCCGGCAGGCATTGCCAGGCTCGGCATTGCCGACACCCCCAGGCCAGCCTCGACCAACCCCAGCGACGTGGACAGGTGTTGCACTTCGTAGAACCACTGCGGACGCCAGCTCAGACCCGACAAGGCATGGTCGAGCAGCATGCGGTTGCCGCTCAGGCGACCGACACCGATCAGTCGATAATCACTGAGTTCCGACCAGGTGACGGCGCTGCGTTCAGCTAACTCATGGTCGCGTCGGCACGCCAATACGAAGGGTTCGTTGACCAGGGGGACGAATTCGATGTCCGGATGCTGGCCGCTCATCATGTTGATGCCGAAGTCGGCTTCGCCTCGTAGCACCGCCTCCAGGCCTTCATTGGCACTGAGGTCGAGCAGGCGAATACGAATTTTGGGATAGCGCTCGTTATACAAGCGGATCACCGAAGGTAAAAAATAGAAGGCTGCAGTCGGGATGCAGGCCAAAGTCACCCGGCCGATCTGTCGCTCCGCCAACTCGCGAATATTGAGAATCGAGTCGTCGAAATCGTCCAGCAAGCGCCTCGCCTTGGGCAAGAAATCCCGCCCGACGCTGGTCAAGCTGACTTTGCGCGTTGTGCGATCAAGCAAGGCTGTACCCAAACCTTCCTCAAGTTTTTTCATCCGTCGGCTCAGGGCCGGTTGTGACAGATGCAGCGCATCGGCGGCTTCATGAAAGCTGCCTAGTTCGGCGATTTTCACGAAAGATCGTATGTCCTGAAGCTCATATTCCATGTCTTTTCCCACCCGAAAGAGCCCTGCGTGGCTTAAATTATCCTAAAATAATTCATTCGTGAAACGCAATAATCTCTCTGATCTTTGCATTGGAAACACTTTTGAAAGCCTGCCACTCTTGTTCCTAGAACATCAATTATCCAGATTGATCAACAAGAGTTAGTGTTCATGCAACGAATTCCATGTGTGCTAATGCGTGGCGGTACATCCAAAGGACCGGTATTTCTCGCCTGGGATCTACCCACTGCAATTGCCGAACGCGATGAGCTGCTGCTCAACCTGATGGGCTCCGGCCATGAGCTGGAAATCGACGGTATCGGTGGCGGCAGTCCGCAGACCAGCAAAGTGGCGATCGTCAGCCCCTCCCTGCATTCCGAGGCGGATGTCGATTATCTCTTTGTCCAGGTCATGGTGTCCCAGCGTCGGGTCGATACCGCGCCTAACTGCGGCAACATGCTTTGCGCCGTTGGCCCATTCGCCATTGAGCAGGGATTGGTCAAGGCTTGCGGTGACTTGACCCAGGTGCGTATTCGCAACCTCAATACCGGGACCTTCGTCATTTCCGATGTGCAAACCCCTGGAGGCAAGGTCTGCTATGAAGGCGACACCGCCATCGACGGCGTGCCAGGCACCGCCGCTCCGGTGCAATTGACCTTTCTCGATGCGGCAGGCAGCAAGACGGGGAAACTTTTCCCCACCGGGCAACCGCTGGATATGATCGACGGCATTCCGGTGACTTGCATCGACATGGCGATGCCGATGCTGGTCGTCGAGGCGAGTCAGCTCGGCAAGCGCGGCGACGAAAGCCCCGCCGAGCTGGACGCCGATAAAGTCTTCCTGCAGCGCCTGGAGTCCCTGCGGCTGAAAGCCGGCCTGGCCATGGGCCTCGGCGACGTCAGCGGCAAGGTGATCCCCAAGCCGGTACTGGTGTCGCCAGCAAAGTTTGGCGGAACTCTTCACGTGCGCTACTTCATGCCGCATAGCTGCCATCGCGCTCTGGCGATCACGGGCTCCATCGGGCTGGCCACCGCTTGTGTGACCGAAGGCAGCGTAGCCGCTCAATTACTCGGCGGAACCCGCAAGCCACGCTTGCAGCAGGTTCGCATCGAGCACCCAAGCGGCGCAATAGATGTCGTGTTGTCCTACACCGGCGACGAGGGGAAGACCATTCGTGCCTCGGTGGTGCGTACCGCCCGCAGGCTTTTTTCAGGTTTCGTCTACGCCACGACTTCGCATCGCCTCGCCGGATAGCCCAGACAATCATTGGCGTTCGCGTCCAGTCAGGCACACTGAGTGTGTTGCCAGGCAGGTTGGAGGCCGTGCGCCAGGGTGTTGGTGAAGTACTCATAACAACAAGAGATCAAACATATGCTCGCTTTACTTGGCTTGGCCATGGTGGTGGTCTTCACCTTCCTGATAATGACCAAACGTTTGTCGCCCATCGTGGCCCTGACGGTCGTGCCGATTGTCTTTGCGGTCATCGGCGGGTTTGGCGGTACCACCGGCAAGATGATGTTGGACGGCCTGAAAATGGTCGCTCCTTCGGCGGCCCTGTTGCTGTTCGCGATCCTGTTTTTTGGCCTGATGATCGACGCCGGCCTGTTCGATCCGCTGATTCGCAAACTGCTCAAACGGGTCAATGGCGACCCGATGAAAATCGCCGTAGGCACGGCTCTGTTATCGCTGGTGGTGGCACTGGACGGTGACGGCACCACGACCTACATGATCACCTGCGCCGCCATGTTGCCGCTGTACAAACGCATCGGCATGAACCCCATGATTCTGGCCACCGTTGCAATGCTCTCCTTGAGCATCATGAGCGGCATGACCCCTTGGGGTGGCCCGGCGACCCGTGCGATCGCTGCGTTGGGCCTGGATGCCGGTGAGTATTTCGTTCCGTTGCTGCCCACCATGATCGGTGGCGCCATGTGGGTGGTGTTCACTGCCTTTCTGCTGGGCCGTGCCGAGCGCAAGCGTATTGGCAATGTGCAGCTGCAAAGCGGCGGCAGTCATTGCTATATCCAGGCGATCATCGAGGATACCCCGCACAAGCGTCCAAAACTGGCCTACGTCAATCTGCTGCTGGTGATTGCGGTGATGGTCGCGCTGGTGATGGGGCTCATGCACTCGGCGATCCTGTTCCTGATTGGTTTCGTCCTGGCGCTGATGATCAACTATCCGCAACTGGATATTCAAAAGGAACGTATCCTCGCGCACTCGGGCAATGCCATGACAGTGGTTCTGCTGGTATTTGCCGCTGGCATCTTCGCCGGGATTTTCTCCGGGACGAAAATGGTCGATGCGTTGGCGCAAACCCTGGTCGACTGGATTCCGCCATCCTGGGGGCACCTGTTCCCATTGGTGGTTGCGATCACCAGCATGCCGTTGACCTTCGTGCTCTCCAACGATGCGTACTACTTCGGGGTCGTGCCTATCCTGGCCAACGCTGCGGCTGCGTATGGGATCGATCCGGTGGAAATCGCACGGGCTTCCATTCTCGGTCAGCCGGTGCACTTGATGAGCCCGCTGGTGGCTTCGACCCTGTTGTTGGTGGGCATGGTTGATCGCGATCTCGGCGATTTCCAGAAAGCCACCGTCAAGTGGGCGGTGCTCACGTCCCTGGTGATTACCGCGCTGGCCTTGCTGACCGGGGCGTTGACCCTGTTTTCCTGATTCACCCAGACACTTTTGCTGTTCTGCCTGACACGCCTCGCCATCGAGGTGTGCGCTGGCCCGCACGCCAAATAACAACAACGAGAAGTTTGACATGACTACTTTTCTTACCCGTGGGGCTTTGTTTCCAATGCTTGGCTTGTTGCCGTTGGCCACCGCCAGCGCCGAAGGCTTCATCGACGACAGCAAGCTGAAGCTGCAACTACGCAACGTCTACTTCAATGAGAATTTCCGCGACGAGCACGGCATGAGCGCACGCGCGGCGAGAACCGCGAAGAGCGAGCGCACTGAATGGGCCCAAGGCTTTCTGTTGGATTACCAGTCAGGTTTTACGCCAGGCACCGTCGGCTTTGGCGTCGATGCCTTGGGCCTGCTCGGGGTCAAGCTCGACTCCGGGCCTGGCCGCAGCGGCACCGGCCTGTTACCGGTGCACGACGACGGCCGTGCGGCCGACGAGTTTGCCAGCGCCGGCATGACCGCCAAGGCCAGGGTGGCCAAGACCACGCTCAAGTACGGCACCTTGTTGCCCAAGATGCCGGTGCTGATCTACAACGATGCGCGGTTGTTGCCCCAGACTTACCAAGGCACACAGGTCAGCAGCACTGACATCGACAATCTTGCCCTCACCGCAGGTTCCCTGGAACGCTTCAAGCTGCGGGACTCGAGCGACAGCATGCCGATTGTGCCTGACGGCTATGGCGGCGATGAGTCAGGCGATTTCAATTACGCCGGCGCCGATTACAAGTTGGGCAAGAACATCCGCCTGAGCTACTTCTACGGTGAGCTGGAGAATTTTTATCGGCAGAACTTTGCCGGTATCCAGCACGATGTGCCGCTGGGCGCCGGGGTCCTGACCAGCGACCTGCGTTACTTCAACAGTGTCGATTCGGGTTCGGCCTACGGCGGTAAGATTGACAACGACATGCTCAGCGGTCTGCTGTCCTATGCTGTTGTCGGCCACACGTTCAGCGCTGGCTACCAGAAACTCAGCGGTGAGGCCGGTTTGCCTTACATCAGCGGTGCCACAGTCTATTCCTTCAGCAATGCCGGGATCGGCAAGTTCATTGAAGAGGACGAGAAGACCTGGATGCTCGGCTACGGCTACGACTTTGCCCGCCTCGGTGTTCCCGGCCTGACCTTTTCCAGCCGCTACCTTAGCGGTAACGATGGCAAGTCCAATACCGCAGTCAAGGAATGGGAGCGTGACGCAGAGATTGCCTACGTTGTGCAGCAAGGCACCTTCAAAGGGCTGGGTGTGAAGCTGCGCAATTACGTCTATCGCTCGGATTTTTCACGTGGCCGGGACAGCAACCGGATTTACGTTTCCTACGACATTGCCCTTTGGTAGGGGAAGGGCGCATCAGCGAGCCAGCTGGGCCACTAGCATCGCTTTAACCTGCGGCCATTCGGAATCGATGATGCTGAAGCGGACCGAATTGCGCTTGCGTCCATCGGGCATGATGCGTTCGTGGCGCACGATGCCCTCCTGCACGGCACCGAGGCGCAGGATGGCCGCGCGGGATTTTTCGTTGAGTTCGTCGGTGGTGAACTGCACGCGCACGCACTCCAGCACTTCGAACGCATAAGTCAGCAGCAGGTGCTTGGCTTCGGTATTGATCCCGGATTTCTGCGCCGATTCAGCCAGCCAGGTATGGCCGATTTCCAGCTTGCGATTGACCCGGTCGACTTTCCAGAAACGCGTACTACCGACCACCTGGCCGGTGTCACGACGGACGATGGTGAAGGGAATCACCGTACCGGCGTCACGCCCTGCCAGAGCAGTGGCGATGTAGGCGTCGATGGTGTCAGGGCCGGGCACGTTGGTGACCTTGAGGTTCCACAATTGACCGTCGGCGGCGGCTTCCAGCAGCTTGCTCGAGTGTTCTCGTTGCAGGGGCCGGAGTTCGACGAGGGTGCCGCTCAAGGTGATCTCGGTCATGGGAATGCGCCTTCCAGGTGATCGTCAGTGGCCAAGCGTGCAGGCGCTGCGTGGGTGCAGGCAAGCGGTTTTCAAATGATTACGCCTGAACCCTCAGCGCGCTGATGATGAACGCATGAAGGCTATTGACCGCCTTGGACCCGCGAGAGGCCCGGCTGCGCAGAATCGAAACGTCCATGGGCTCAATGTTTCCCAAACCGTGCTCGCTGCTCAAGACCTGGAGCGATGCCTGCACGGTGCACTGGGTGATCGCGGCAATGGCGAGACCACCCTCGACGGCGGCCACCTGGCCCGCAAGGCTGGAGCTGTTGTACACCACCTTGAATTGGCGTCCCTGTTGGCTCAATGAGTTCACCGCATAGCGCCGGGCCAGGCTTTCACTTTCGTAGACGGCGATAGGCAACGGGTCCCGCCGCCACAGTTCGAACTGGGGTGAGCCCACCCATACCATGGGTTCCTTGAAGAGAAATGTACCGCTTTGAGGTGAGTCCCTGGACACCAGCGCCAGATCAAGATCGCCGCTTCGCACACGCGGGATAAGCGTGGTCGACTGTTCACAGGTCAGTTCTATTTCCACGCCTGCGTAGCGCGGCGAAAAACGCTTCAGGACGGGTGTGAGGTACCTGGCCGCGTAATCCTCCGCGACGCCAAGGCGAATTCGTCCGGTAAGCGCTTCACCGTGAAAGGCCGCTTGGGTCTCGGCATGGAGTGCTAGCATGCGCCGGGCGTAGCCCAGCAGCGTCTGGCCGTCGTCGGTCAGTTGAAGGTGCCTCGGGCCACGACTCAACAAGGGCCGTCCAAGCGCGGTCTCCAGTTTCTTCATCTGCATGCTGACAGCAGACTGCGACCTGTTGACCTCGTGGGCGGCGCCGGAGAACGAACCTGCATCCACTACTGCGACGAAGCACTTGAGCCAATCGATCTGCAAATCGCTGGCAGGCATCGTTATGACCTCTATTCGTTAATCGAATGGCTAAGACGTGAATTATGCGCTTTTCATGATAGTTGCTCACCTGCAAGATGCTCGCTTGAATCAACACACAGTGGATTTGATCATGCCATTCGAGACCTGGTTGCTCTACCTGGTTACCTGTTGCGGCATCGCGGTAGTGCCAGGGCCCAATGCGTTGTTGGCGCTTACCCATGGGGCCATTCACGGGAGTCGGAAAACACTGTTCACGATCACGGGCGGTGTGCTCGGCTTTGCCATCGTGCTTTCGTTTTGCGCTTTGGGATTGGGTGCACTGATCCAGGCGTCGGCCACCGGATTCACCGTATTGAAGGTGGTCGGCGGGCTCTATCTGATCTGGCTGGGTTTCGGGCTGTGGCGATCTCCTCCCGTCAGTCTTGATCCGACCGGGGCTACCCACTTGCGACACTGGTCGCTGTTCCGCCAAGGGCTGGTATCGGCCATTTCAAACCCCAAGGCACTGCTGCTGTTCACCGCGTTCATTCCACCCTTCCTGGACCCGCAGCGAAGCATCATCGCGCAGACGATCGCCATCGCGCTGACCTACGCAGTCGTGGAGTTCATCGTTGAGTATGCGGTCGCCAGCGCGGCGCACCGGGTCAGACCTTGGTTGGCTCGAACGGGCCGTCGTTTCAATAAAGTCTGTGGTGGGTTTTTTGTACTGTTTGGGTTGGCCTTGCCCATCCATACCTGAAGGCACGACTGCCTAGGAGATACCTCGCACCAGCGGCATGATGGCTCCAATGAACACCACGCCCTCCATGAAAAGCGAATGTCCACTTGGCGTCACGTTGCGCAGTAGATAGCGGGCAACGAATGCCCCGGGCACCGTTGCCAAGCCAATCAAAAGCCAAAGCGTAGCCGTCCAGACATCACACCTTCTGATTCCGTTTCGAGAGTACAGATCGCATGTTCCTCGTCCAATCTGAAGGTAGACCATTCTTTAGACTATGATTTTTCGCGGAGCTGTTTAGGCATTTGTGTCGCACGCGAAAATCGCAAGGAGTCTTCATTCATGATCTTTAACTGGCACAGTGACCCGCTAACAAGAAATACCAACGTCTGTGAGCATTATAAAAATACGCAAAATGTACGCAGGTTCATGGTGGAACACTGTGGCGCGGGCTTTAAATTTGACAGGGAGTTTATGGCTTGGATACGTAATGGAGAAGCTAAAACCATGGGCGATGTCGTCGATGAGTGGATACGACGACATCGTGATTCCAATTGAGCGGTTACGCTCGCTACCTGATTCAATGACGGCTTCCGGTCAAAGTCAGGCATTCGAAGGGAAGAACCTGATGGGGCGCTCACAGGTGACTTCTCCAGACGTTCACGCAAGCGCTTCGCGTGGCTCCCCCTCACGTTCCGTCCCAAAGGCTTGCTGCGGTAAGCGTGGTGTTAAACCCTCACTTAGTTATCCAAGAAATCCGTGAGTATGTCTGTGGATAACCACGCTGCCGCCAAGTGGACAGGGCCTTTTACCCGACGATCAAAAAATAGCCACATCGCCGCAAATGATCCCTTTCAGCATGGGCTTGAGCAGATTGAGTGTGCCTCTGAATCGACAGAGCGTTTCGGCACAATAGTTGAGCGTTTCGGCACAGTAATCACCTGGTGCGCTCTCTAGACTCGTGCTTCTCACCAAGACTCAGATGAGGTCACGATGAACATCAGAATAATCCTATCCGCATTGTCCATGGGGGTCGTCCTCACCGGTCATGCTGCCGAATTTTCGCTGACTAGCCAGGACATTGCGCAAAACCGTCCGCTGACCAATCGCGAGGTGTTCAATGGGTTCGGTTGTGAAGGCGGCAACACTTCGCCCGAGCTTTCCTGGAGCAACGCCCCGGTGGGTACCAAGAGTTTTGCAATCACGGTCTACGACCCTGATGCACCGACCGGCAGTGGTTGGTGGCATTGGACGTTGGTCAACCTGCCAACATCAACCAACAGCTTGCCCAGGGGCGCGGGTTCGAACCTGCCTGCTGGCGCGGTACAAGGCCGGACCGATTATGGCCAGCCGGGATTTGGCGGGGCTTGCCCTCCGGTTGGGGATAAGCCCCATCGTTATCAATTCACCGTATGGGCGTTGAAAGTCGATAAGCTACCCCTCGACGATCAGGCCAGTGGCGCCTTGGTAGGCTATATGCTCAATGCCAACGTCCTGGCCAAAGCGACCATCACTTCAATTTACGGACGTTAAAACGATGCGCCCATGTGTCGGCATACAGCACCGGGAAAATACCATCGATGCGTGTGTCATACGGGCGCGGCAGCCTCATACCTTGCAGCGAGTATCGATATTCGCCACCACCCTGTGTCGAGTACGCCAAGGGGAAAAGCTGCTGCAATGGGATGACCGGCAGATGCGCGTCGGGCCGCAACATCTGATCCTGATGCCGGCCGGACGCGAGCTGGGTATTTCAAACTTCCCGGGTCACCAAGGTCACTACATCGCCGATGCCGTGACCTTTCCCAGTTCGGTACTGCGTGACTTCAGCGCCCGGTATGGCCAGCAGGTCATGGATCGCCACCCTGCGTCGACGGCCGATCTGTGTGTCCCGCTGGACCGGCACATCACACAGGCGTGGGACCAGTTACTGGCGGCCATCAATGCGCAGGCTCCACACGCATTGCGCACACACTATGGGGAAGCGGTTCTACTGAGCCTGGGCCTTGGTGGCTTGGCCGGACCGCTGCTGATGGATCGCAACGATCCACTGTGCGAGCGCGTTCAGCGACTGGTCATGGGCAGCCCGGAGAAAGACTGGACGGTTGCCAGCGTCGCACAGCAGCTGAACCTTGGTGAGTCGACGTTGCGCCGGCAACTGGCCAATGAAGGGGACAGCTTCAGGAATATCCTGGAAAGCGTCCGACTTGCAATGGCGTTGCAATGGTTGCAAACCACTTCTCGCCCCATCGGTGAAATTGCCGGTGCCAGCGGGTATGCGTCGGCCTCGCGTTTTGCCGTGCGCTTTCGCTCGCACTACGGCCTGTCGCCACGGGATTTGCGGGCGGCGATCTAGGGGGCGAGCGATCCGCTTACCTTTTGCTCGATTGCTCTCTGATCTGAGTCAGGCTGAGTCGAGGTGTCAATGCTTCAGGGTCGACTCTGATTTCAATCAAGGAGGGCCGGGAGACTGCAAGGCAGCGTTCAAACGCTGGCGCAAATTCCGACGTGGCGGTTACCACCTCGCCATGCAGTCCATAAGCTTGGGCAAGGGCGGCGAAATCCGGGTTGTGCAATTGCGTGCCGGAGACGCGTCCAGGGTAATTGCGTTCCTGGTGCATTCTGATGGTGCCGTACATGCCATTGTTGATTACCACGAAAATCACATGGGCCCCGTATTGCGCTGCGGTCGCGATCTCCTGGCCATTCATCAAGAAGCAGCCATCCCCGGAAAACGACACCACCACGCGCTCCGGACAAGTCAGTTTGGCGGCCACGGCAGCAGGAACGCCGTAGCCCATGGAGCCATTGGTAGGGCCTAGCTGGGTGCGGTAATGGCGGAACTGATAGAAGCGTTGAAGCCAGACGGCATAGTTTCCAGCGCCATTGGTCAGGATCGCGTCATCGGGCAGCCTGCGATTCAACCACTCAATGATGTCGGCCATTTGGACAGGGCCTGGCGATGACGTAGGCGCCAGGTTCCGCTGATAGTTTTGGTTCAGTGTGCGCGTCCATTCACTGTGTCTTTGCGAGGTTGCCGCCGGGAGTCTCGCTGCCAGTTTTGCGAAGGTCGACATGCTGCTATTGATCGCCAACGCTGGTTGGTAGACCCGTCCCAGCTCCTCGATCCCCTGGTGGATGTGCACCAAGGTTTGCTGGGGGACGGGAATATCCAAAGCCGCGTAGCCGCCGCTCGAAACCTCTCCCATTCGCGAGCCTACGACCAGGAGCAGGTCGGCCTCTTTCACGGCCGATGACAGCTGTGCCGACGCCGCAAATCCAAGATCGCCAGCATAGTGGGGGCGTCGATTGTCGAACAGGTCCTGACAGCGGAAGGAGGCGGCCACCGGGATATTCTGCTGTTCAGCAAAAAGCCGGATGTCCTGCACAGACTCGGTATCCCAGCCGCTACCACCCAGCACCATCAATGGACGCTCCGAGCGCTCGAGCAGTTGCTGCATGGCCGCCATTTGTTCGGCTGCCGGGGTCATCAGGACACGTTTGAAAGCCCCGGCATCATTGACTTGCGCCATGTCGGTCAGCATATCTTCCGGCAGTGCGACCACCACAGGCCCTGGCCGGCCATTGACTGCTCGATGGAACGCCTGGCTGATCAATTCGGGAATTCTGAGGGGGTCGTCGATTTGCACGACCCATTTCGCCAAGGGGCCAAACATCTGGCGAAAATCTACTTCCTGGAAGGCTTCGCGATACTGTTGATCGCGAGCGACCTGGCCGATGAAGAGGATCATCGGTGTAGAGTCCTGGAACGCGGTGTGAACGCCAACAGAGGAGTTTGTTGCCCCTGGCCCCCGGGTCACGAAACAGATGCCTGGCTCTCCAGTCAGCTTGCCGTAGGCCTCTGCCATGTAGGCCGCTCCACCTTCCTGGCGGCACACGATCAGATCGATTTCTTCCTGCACGTCATGCAAGGCATCGAGCACCGCGAGGTAGCTTTCTCCCGGAACACAGAAAGCCCTTTTGACGCCATGGATGCGCAAGGCATCCACCAATATCTGACCTCCGCTGCGACGAGAAATGGTTTTATTCATTGTTTTCTCCTTAATCGACTGGTTCGGTGTAAATAGGGGGGAGGGCTCGCTTTCCGGCAGGTATTGACTCGATCAATGACAGAGCGACCGTGCTCAAAAAAGCACAGTGCTGCGCAAGGGATTCTGAGCATCATCGGGCAGGGGGACAAACGATGATTGGTCTGGAGTTCATTCCCTCTGCTATTGAAGTCGAGTTCGACGCCTCGTGGGGTACGCCTTAGGTTGGCTGGAGGGATGCCAAGACACCATTTGTCCAGGTGTTCTCCGAATAGACAGGCTCCCGTGTGCTTGCTATCGTATTAAAAGGTAATACCTGTGAATATCAGAGAGGCTGGCATGGCAACGTCAATCAAAATCGATGAGGATTTGAAGTACCGCATCCAGCAATTGGCGAGTGCCCGGCAACGTTCGGCTCACTGGATCATGCGTGAAGCCCTCTCTCAGTACGTCGTGCGAGAGGAGGCGCGGGAAAGTTTCAAGCAAGAGGCGCTGGCTTCGTGGACGGCCTACCAGGAAACGGGCCAGCACCTGACTGGGGCCGAGACCCGAGACTGGCTTAAAACCTGGGGAACCGACGAAGAGTCGGAGCTTCCCACGTGCCACGACTGATTCTTACCGCGGGTGCGGGTGAAGGATTGGAGCGTTGTCGTCGTTTCCTGTTAGAAAAAGACCCGCAGGTGACGCGCAGGGCAGCTCAAGCCATAGAGCAGCAGTTGATGCGCCTGGAAACCGATCCCCATGTCGGTCGACCCGTTGATGATATGCCCGAGTTGAGAGAGCTGGTGATTGCTTTTGGTGACGCGGGCTATGTCGCGCTTTATCGTTTTGTTCCCGCAGAAGAAACCGTGTACGTATTGGCGTTCCGGCATCAGAGAGAAGCGGGTTACTGATAGCCAGGGCTCACTTCCCCACACTCGACACCTGCCCAAAAAACCATGCCCAGCTACCGTTGATCAAGACCCCTGCTAATAAAGTGGCCGGCATTTTTAGCGGCGTCGAATCGATACGCCTCAAAAACCGCTTTCCCTCACCAGGATCGACAACGTATCGGTGAACAACTCGGTAACCGGGCTGACGCGGGTAGCCTCTATCGAAACGTTGCCCAGGCGCATCATCATTTGGGTGGGCGGGGCGCCCAGCTTGATTCTGACCCGGTAGAGCGCGTCACGAACCTGCAGGTTGCTGTCCGACTTGCCGGAAACGGCAATCGGTCCACCATAGGCCGTGCTCAGCATGAGGTGAGGAACGTTTTGGGTCCGTGAATCATCGATGCTGATCACTTTGCCTTCGAGCGCGCTGCCACTGTCACCGTGGGCATAAAAACGCGCACGGGCGCCAAGGGTCAGCCGTGACAGGTCCTGTTGACGGACGAAGGCTTCCACCGTCCAGCTATCGGGATTGACCAGTACCCCCAGCGGCTGATTGGGTTTGACCCAGACGCCAGGCTGCACGGAGGGGTCGACATCCGTGAGCATGCCCGCCATTGGGGCGCGTAGCGTCAGGCGTCGGAGCTCGGCTGACTGCGCCGCTGATTCGGCTTGCTGGCGGCTGAGCTGATTGGCAATCGAGGCATATTTTTCTGCCCCGCTGGCCGCCCCGGTCAGCCCGTCCAGTTGAGCGCGCAGCGCGAGGGCGGCCTTGCGTGATCGTTCGACCCTGTCACGTATTTGCGCGGAGTCGAGAACGGCCAGGACGGCATCGGCTTCGACTCTTTGACCGGCTGGCGGCATCTCCAGCAGCCTTGCCGGCAAAGGGCTGTAGAGCGTGTATTGGATTTCCGCATGCAGCCATGCCGGCGCTTGCACTTGGTTACTCCAGGGCAGGGCAGCCATCAGCATCAGCGCGCCGAGACCGAGCAAAAGCACGCGGCCACGGTGCACGGGTATTTCCTTGCGGCGGCGCCACCAGACCTTCAGTTCACGTTGAATGGGCATTATGACGAACCAGGAAATCTCAACCAGAAACAGGAAGATGCCCAGCGCCTTGAAAAACAGGTAGTACACGGCGACGGCGATCCCGAGAAAGACCACCAGGCGATAGATTCGGGTGATCACGGCAAAGAGGATGAGGAAATGCCGCAGGCGCGGGGTCAGGACTTCGGGGTCCGGTTCGTCCCAGGACAATAGGCGACGGCGCATCCAGGCTTGCGCCAATGCCCCTGAACGTTCATGAAGGTTCGGCAGGTCGAGCCGATCGGACAGCAAGAAGTAACCGTCAAAGCGCATGAACGGGCTGGCGTTAAGGGCCAGCGAAATCATCCAGCTGGTGGTGGCGAGAAAGAACAGGGCACTTTTGAGCATCGGGTTTTCGCACAGCCCCCAGCCCAGGGTGGCAAGCCCCGCGATGATCAGCTCCACGAGAATGCCGGCGCCGGCAATGTGAAAGCGCTGGCGTCGGTCGGCCAGTTTCCATGACTCGCTGGTGTCGGTGTAGAGCACCGGCCACAGCACGAGAAACGCCACGCCCATGTGCGCGACCCGCACGCCATAACGGGTGGCGGTATAGGCGTGTCCAAGCTCGTGGAGGCATTTGGTAACGGCCAGCGCTATCAGGTACCCGACCAGTCCTTCGGGAGAAAGACTTTGCTGGAAACTGGCAACGAACACGTCCCACTGCTGCCCGACGAGGAACAGGCCCAGCAGGATGGCGACGGCCACGGCGCCCAGAAACGTCCGGCTGAACAAGGGCGCGATCCAGGGCAAGGTTTTTTGCAGCAGGCGTTGTGGCCGCCACAGCGGTATCCGCATGAACAGGTAGTTATGCAGCAACCATTGCCAGCCCGTGTGCCGGCGTTGCCTGGCCATTTCTTCCAGCCGTCGGGTGCCGCTCATGTCGCTGATATGCAGCAACTGATGGCGACTGAGGAAGGTCAATAAAGCGGCCAGCTCCGCCCGGCTGACGTGCAAGGGCGTTTGTGCCGCCAGTGCGTCCAGTAACTCGGTCGGACTGCCCAGCGACCAGCGCGACAGCATCTCGAATTCGAGCCAGCCGATAGTGAAGAAACGGTTTCCGACCGGATCCTGAATCATCCACGCCGGCGAGCCATCACGTTGCGTGGCCGCCGGAATCAGACGCAAGTCTTCCCGTATCGCTGGCAGGTGTTCCGGCAGCTCGATGTTCGAATCGTCTGCCATCGCGCCGGTGGAAGGCGCCGGCAGCATGGTCGTGAAGTCGTGCTCACTCACAGACCGCTCCATTCACGTAATGCGGCCAAAGGACGCCGTAAGACGTAGTAAATCAACGGCACTTGTTCGCCGTAGAGCTTGGCGGTGCCTTTGAGACCGATCCGTGCCAGCTGGCTGGCATCGCCCTGGAACTGCCCGCGAATCCGATAGGAGGGGATGTTGTCCGGCGACAGGGTGGCTTGGTAGCTGGTCTGGACCAGGCTGGCGGTCAGTGGTGACAGCGGCGCCACGTGCAGGAACAGACGAATCTCGGAGCCGGCATCGAGGTTGATGGCATTGGCCACCGGTAGCCAGACCAACACCCCGGCATCTTGCGGGTCGGCGAGCTGCATGATGCGCTCACCCGTGACCACGGGTTTGCCGACCCAGTCATTGCTGTCGCCAAAAATCGCGATGCCGTCCCGTGGCGCCCGAACGCTGTTGCGCTCGAGCATTTCATCGATCCAGGTGACCTCGGCCTGTTTCTCCTGCACTTGCCCATTCAGGGCGGCCAATTCACCTTTGCTTTGTGTGTTGTCGAAGGCTTTCTGCGCCGCGAGCAGTGCCTCGGAGCGGGCGACTTCCAGCGCTTGCCGGGCCACTGCGCGGCGGTTGCGCAGGGTCGTGTCATCGAGGCTGAACAGCGGTTGGTCCTTTTTCACCATCTGGTTGGGCTGCACCAGAAACTCCCGCACCACGCCGTCCTGGGGGGCGGCAATGGCCATGGCGTTGTGTGCTTCGATCTCGGCCGGTGCCAGGGCACTCAGGCGGACCGGGAACAGACAGGCCAGGGCGACGGCGCAAGCCAATCCGAAAATACGTAACGGGCGTCGTCGCCAGGTTTGCCAGCGGGCACCGAGGGTGGGGCGCTTGTCCGTCAGCGCCGCGAGGCAGTACGCATAGGTTTGCCCCAGCCGGGCGAGCAGCGCCTGGGTGTGTTCGTCTGGCTCGGCGTCGCAGGCGAGCAGCAGCATGCCGCGGCGCGAATTGTCGCGACCGGGCAGTTGCAGGCACAGCAGATGCGTCGGCATCCACTCGGCCCAGCCCTCAGCGAAGCGCTCACCAAGCTCTGGTACGTGCCAAAGGCGCACAGTGGGTAAGCGAGCCGAGTCGGCCGTTACCGCAGGCGGCCGCCAAAGATGATGGGCCAGGCCTTTGAGCCAAACGGTAAACGGCGACTCCTCCGGCAGCACGGCCAGGCTCGAGACATTGCTCAGGGCCGGTTTGCCCAGCACGTCGCTGACGAAGATAAATGCCTGGCGATAGCGCAAAAGCTGCCAGGTTTCGTTGACCATCACGAAACCCAGTTCTGCGGTGCTGCGAGCCGCTTGCGCGCGTTGTTCCAGATGCAGCAGCACCGCGACGGGGTTTACAGGCGTGGCTTGGGCGTTCATTTCGGTGCTTCAAATAACGCGGTGCCACTCATCCCTGCCAGCAAATCAGTTGGCTGACCTTCGATCACCCCCTCAAGCTCGATGGTCTGGCTGACGGCATCGACTTGGGCGTTGATGGCTTTGATCCTGGCTGGATAGCGTTTGCCGGTTTCCCCCAGGTCAACCTGGAAGGTCTGCTTGGGTTTGAGCCAGGCCAGCCATTTGGAGGGCACGTTGACGCGCATCTTCAGCGGCCCGTTGCTGATGATGTCGAGCAAGGGCTGGCCCAGGTTGACGCCCTGGAAGGCTTTGACCTGTACCTTGACCACACGCCCGTCAAACGGCGCCAGGACCGTGCATTGTTGTTGCTGGGCACGGTACTGGGCGACCTGGGCAGAGGCTTTTTCCGCCGCGCTGGCCGCCAGTGAGACCTCCACCTCGCCGGCCGACTGCAACCCTTGCAGGCGCAGTTTGGCATCATGGGACTCTTTCGCGGAACTCAGGTCGGCCTGGGCCATCTTCAGGCGTGCGGCCTGTTCGTCACAGTCGAAACTGACGAGCACGTCGCCCTTGCGGAACGCCGAGCCCAGCGACGCGTTGACCGCACGCACCCGACCCACCAGTTGGCTGGCCAGGGTGGTTTCCTGATCGGCCACCAGCAACACGCGCACGCCGGCGTCGGCTTCGCTTTGTGCCCAGGCCGATTGGCCTGCTACCGCCAGGCCGAGCAACGAGCCGGTCAGCATGGACAATGAAAGACTACGGTATCGGAGGCTCATTTCAAGGCGACCTGTATGGAGGCTGATTTCAACCACTCTCGCAAGTTCGGCATTTCCGCCACCGTGGCGGCTTCGCAGAACGCGTTCAATGAATCGTTATCCGGCTGGGCCCGCAACGTGCTTTGGTAGTCACTGGTGCCTGCCACGCTGCCATCGGCACGGAGTAGGCTGACACGCCATCGGCCGCGACGGATGCCGTCCTGAACGTTGGAGACATGGAGTTGCAAGACCAGGATGGGAGTCTGCGGGTCCTGCTCGGTGAGCACGAACTGGTTGCGTTTGAGCGCCTGGCGAGCTACTTCGAGCATGCCCTTGGTCGCTTGAGCATCGCCTGAGTATTCAAGGCGAATGGCCAGGGGTTGCTGGGACGGCAGATCACCTATCGCCGTGGTGAAAGCCTGTCGCTCTGAGCTGCTCAGGCTTTTTTGCAGTTGTTGCGAAAGCTGTCGCAGGTTGCTGGAGTCGTCGACGTTTTCGGGCAGCACGTCCAGGCCCAAGGAGTTATAGATACGCCCGAACGCGGTTTGCGCAGTGGCATAGGCTGAGTAACGCTGGAACTGGGCGAGCAGGGCGCGGGTTTCGGTGCGGATCACTTCCAGCTCGGAGTCGGTACGCGAGGTCAGCGAAGCCCGGGCGAACTTGGCCATGCGCTGATCGACCTGGCTTGATTGATCGGCCAGATCGAAATCGACCAGGGCGAGTTTGTAGCGTTCGACTGAAATGCGTACCTGCGTCAGTACCGCCATCGACAGCGCCAGGCGACGAGCGTTGTCGGTCTTTTCCTGCGATTCACTGGCTTTTTGCGTGGCTGGAATGGCGGCCAGCCTGAACAGATTGGCGCTGAGCTGCACGCCGCTGTCGACCCAACTGTTGTTGTAGAGGTATTTGTTGGAGTCGTACTGGCTGTTGATATTGATGCCAAGACTGGGCAGCAAGGCCAATAGCTGGCGCCGGGCTTCGTCGGCTGAAATGCGTTTGCGGTAGTCCTCTTCGCGCAATTCAGGGCGCGCCTGCAGGGCAATTTCCTCAAGCTTGGCAATGTCGGGAGGGACGCCGGGCAGCGACGGTTCGCTTTCTTCGGCCAAGGTGAATTGGCTACCGGGCGGGATGCTCATCAGTGCCGCCAGTTCGCGTTTGGCGAACTCCAGGTCCTGGCGTCGAGCGTTGAGCAAGGTGGTCGCATCCAACAAGGCACTTTGATAAGCCAGGGCCTGGGCTGGAGGCAGCAACCCCTGTACTTCGGCTTCCCGGGATTTGCCCAAGGCGACGCGCACGCGGTCAAGTAAATCGTCGGCCTGGCTTTCAAGGCGCTGGGCGCCGAGGGCACGCCAGTAGGACGTGCGCAAGTCCTGCAGGACGGTTTGCATCACGCGCCGACGGCGCTCCTCTGCAATCAGATACTGGTCGGCACTTTGCTTGGCTCGGTAATAACTGACACCAAAGTCCAGCAGGTTCCAGGAAAACTCGGCGCTGGCCAGCGTGCGGTCGCGTTCGACAGAGGAGGAGGGGATCAACGAAACGGTGTGGGTCTCGATGCCCACGCTGGTACCGCCGGACTCGTTGCTGCGCGAGGCGTAGCCGGCCGAGACCAGCATCTTGGGCAGCATGTCGTAGCGCGACACGTCATGCAGCCCAGCCGCGAGGGCCGACTCCATCAGCTTCAGGCGGTAGTCAAGGTTGTACTTGAGCGAGCGCGCCAACGCATCGGCGAAGGTCAGCGGTCCCGTGATCGGCTCCTGGTCTGCGTAAAGCTGGAGTTGGTCACCGGCCACGCGCTGATGGACTTCATCTTCTTTCAACGGCTGCGGGGCCACGGAACAGCCCGTCACCGCAACGAGCACGGCGGCAGCGACCAGGCTGAGGGCCAGCACTGAACGATTTTTTTTCATCAAGCGCATTTGATTACCGTTTCATAAGGTGCGAAGAAGTGGATTCAGCCTTTGCTTTGCGGTGCGGGTGACGGTTTGTTTTCACTGAACAAATGAGGATGGCGCTCGGCGGCGGCCTTTTTCACTTGCTCACTGAAAGCAACGGCGGTCTTGGGTGGACTGGGGGCGACGTCATCGGTGGAAACTTCGTTGACGCGGGGTACCCAGGTGTTGAAGTCATCGAACAAACTGTCGCCGCCGGTGAAATACGCGCTGTCCTTGAATTTGAGCGACCGCTCTTGGTCATCAACGGTTTCTTGCGAGTCTTGTACGGCCAGCGTGACGTGCAGGTCAGGAACGAAACCGAGCCCCAGGCCAATCGACTCCGATTGCATTTGCCCGCTGACGGCAGCGTTATAGCCTGACAAGAGGGGGTCGAGTCGGTCGTGGGTCTGGGCTTGGGAGTCCATTACCGGCAGCGTGACGAACAGGCCGGGCACCATCGAGCGCTGCACACTCGCCAGGTCCAGATGTCGGTCCGGATAGTCGTAGCGATCCACGCCTGTCGGTGGCAAATGTTGATCTGGGGTTATCCCGGAGGCCGGCGGTTGCGGTAACACCGAAGAATCGATGCGCAGTTGCAATTGCGCCGTGGAGAAGCCGCCATGATCGTCGGTTATCCGGTAATTGATCGTCGGTACCGCGCCAAGATAGTTGTTGTCCGGCACGAATTGATAGCTGCCGTCGCCCGCCAGGGTAAAGCTACCGACGCCGACGATCACCACGCTGTTTCCGGCCGCATGGGTGCCGGTAACCCCATTGATAGTGAAGTCGACTACGTGAATCGTGTCGTTCTCCGGGTCGCTGTCGTTGCCCAGCACGGTGCCGTTGACGGGATTGCCTTGAAGTCCGGCCTGGACACCGTCATCGACCGCCACGGGGGGCTCGTTGATATGGATTCGAACCTGGGCGGTGTCGCTGCCGCCGAGACCGTCGCTGATCACGTAGGTAATGAGCACGTCTCCCGTCACACCGGCTGCCGGTGTGAAGTCCAGGGTGCCGTCGGGGTTGATCGAGACGCTGCCCTTCGGGCTTGTGGCGCGGGTAACGGTGAGTGGCGAGCCGTTCGGATCAGTGTCGTTGCCCAGCACATTGATGGACCGGATCGGTGTGTCGCGGTCCGTCAGCAAGACACCGTCGTCGTTGGCGAGCGGCTTGGGGTTGACCCGGATCGTCAGGTCGGCGCTATCAGTGCCGCCCACGCCATCGCGGAGGCTGTAGGTCACCACCGGCAGATCACCGTGGAAGGTCGACAGCGGGGTGAACAGGTAGCTGCCATCGGCATTCAGGGTGAAGGTGCCGACGCCGGTAATCGTTGCGGTATCGCCAGGGTTGAAGCTGCCGGTAACGCCGGCGATGGCAAACCCACTGACGCTGAGGGCATTGCCCTCCGGGTCACTGTCGTTGGGCAGCACGTTGCCGCTGGCCGGATCACCCTGTTGAATGGTGTGCAGCCCGTCATCCACCGCCACGGGAGGCGCATTGACGCGAATGCTCAAGTCGGCGCTGTCAGTGCCACCCACGCCATCGCTGATGCTGTAGGTCACCACCGGCAGATCACCGTGGAAGGTCGACAGCGGGGTGAACAGGTAGCTGCCATCGGCATTCAGGGTCAGGCTGCCCACGCCGGTAATGGTCGCAGTGTCGCCAGCGTTAAAACTGCCGGTGACGCCGATGATAGTGAAGCCTGTGACGCTGAGGGCATTGCCCACCGGGTCGCTGTCGTTGGGCAGCACATTGCCGCTGGCTGGATCACCTTGCTGAACGGTGTGCAGGCCATCATCCACCGCCACGGGTGGTGCGTTGACGCGGATAGTCAGGTTGGCGCTGTCAGTTCCCCCTGCGCCATCGCTGAGGCTATAGGTCGCCACCGGCACATCGCCGTGGTAGGTCGACAGCGGCGTGAACAGGTAGCTGCCATCGGCATTCAGGGTGAGGCTGCCGACGCCGGTAATCGTCGCGGTGTCGCCAGGGTTGAAGCTGCCGGTGACGCCATTGATGGTAAAGCCGCTGACGCCAAGGGTATTGCCGTCCGGGTCGCTGTCGTTGGGCAACACGTTGCCGCTGGCCGGATGACCTTGCTGGACGGTTTGCAGCCCGTCATCCACCGCCACGGGTGGCGCATTGACGCGAATGCTCAAGTCGGCGCTATCAGTGCCACCCACGCCATCGCCGATGCTGTAGGTCACCACCGGTACATCACCGTGGAAGGTCGACAGTGGGGTGAACAGGTAGCTGCCATCGGCATTCAGGGTGAGGCTGCCGACACCGGTAATCGTTGCGGTGTCGCCAGGGTTGAAGCTGCCGGCAACGCCATTGACGGTGAAACCCGTGACATTGAGGGCATTGCCATCCGGGTCGCTGTCGCTGGGCAAGACATTGCCGCTGGCCGGACCACCTTGCTGGACGGTGTGCAGGCCATCATCCACCGCCACGGGGGGCGCATTGACGCGAATGCTCAAGTCGGCGCTGTCAGTGCCACCCACGCCGTCGCTGATGCTGTAGGTCACCACCGGTACATCACCGTGGTAGGTCGACAGTGGGGTGAACAGGTAGCTGCCATCGGCATTCAGGGTCAGGGTGCCGACACCGGTAATCGTCGCGGTGTCGCCAGGGTTGAAGCTGCCGGTGACGCCATTGATGGTAAAGCCGCTGACGCTAAGGGGATTGCCGTCCGGGTCGCTGTCGTTGGGCAACACATTGCCGCTGGCCGGGTGACCTTGCTGAATGGTTTGCAGGCCATCATCCACCGCCACGGGTGGCGCGTTGACGCGGATGCTCAGGTCGGCGCTGTCAGTGCCACCCACGCCGTCGTTGATGCCATAGGTCACCACCGGCACATCACCGTGGTAGGTCGACAGCGGCGTGAACAGGTAGCTGCCGTTGGCATTCAGGGTCAGGCTGCCCACGCCGGTAATCGTTGCGGTATCGCCAGGGTTGAAGCTGCCGGCGACACCCGTGATGGTGAAGCCTGTGACACTGAGGACATTGCCATCCGGGTCGCTGTCGTTGGGCAACACGTTGCCGCTGGCCGGATGACCTTGCTGAACGGTGTGCAGACCGTCATTCACCGCAACGGGTGGTGCATTGACACGGATAGTCAGGTTGGCGCTGTCAGTGCCGCCCACGCCGTCGCTGAGGCTGTAGGTCACCACCGGTACATCGCCGTGATAGGTCGGCAGCGGGGTGAACAGGTAGCTGCCGTCGGCATTCAGGGTCAGGGTGCCCACGCCGGTAATCGTCGCGGTGTCGCCAGGGTTGAAACTGCCGGTGACGCCAGTGATGGTAAAGCCGCTGACGCCAAGGGTATTGCCCTCCGGATCGCTGTCGTTGGGCAACACGTTGCCGCTGGCCGGATCACCTTGCTGAACGGTTTGCAATCCGTCATCCACTGCCACAGGAGGCGCATTGACGCGAATGCTCAA
Organism: Pseudomonas sp. B21-054; assembly: GCF_026016345.1. Classification (NCBI taxonomy): domain Bacteria; kingdom Pseudomonadati; phylum Pseudomonadota; class Gammaproteobacteria; order Pseudomonadales; family Pseudomonadaceae; genus Pseudomonas; species Pseudomonas sp. B21-054. The sequence continues at coordinate 3,964,631 of NZ_CP087204.1, read as the reverse complement.
GTCGGCACTGTCAGTGCCACCCACGCCATCGCTGATGCTGTAGGTCACCACCGGCACATCACCGTGGTAGGTCGACAGTGGTGTGAACAGGTAGCTGCCGTTGGCATTCAGGGTGAGGCTGCCCACGCCGGTAATCGTTGCGGTATCGCCTGGGTTGAAGCTGCCGGCGACGCCGTTGATGGTGAACCTCGTGACACTGAGGGCATTGCCCTCCGGATCGCTGTCATTGGGCAGCACATTGCCGCTGGCCGGGCTCCCTTGTTGGACGGTTTGCAGGCCGTCATCCGTGGCGACCGGTACGGTATTGAGGTGGATGGTGATCGAGCGGGTCGTATTCTTCTGGCCTTCGGCCCCTTGGTCCTGGCCACTACCGGCAGTGCCGCTGTCGGTGGTGTTCGGGTTCTGGTCATTGAGGACGAAATCGACTTGCACGTCGGCACTGGCGGACGTCGAAGGGTTGGTGTTGCTATAGGTCACCGCGCCCATGACCTTGCCGACTACCGAGCGGTCGGCAGCACTATTGAAGGTGACCTGCAAACTGCCCGAGGCATTGCTGAGGGTGCCGACCGTCACGCCGTCAACGATCAGGTCGTTGCCATTGATCTGGACGCCGACCGCGTCATTGCTGGTGTCGCTGTCGAAGAGACCCAAGACATCGTTGGCATTGCTGGCGCCGTGACGGCTGATGGTCAGGGTCGCGCCCAGCCATTTGCCCGGACTCACATCCAGCTCAGTATCGCTGACGGTCACGTTGCCATCGCTGTCCAGGCGGATCGGGCTGCCACCTTTGGTCACTGTCTGGACATTGCTCAGGCCGGAGGCCTGCGGCGCGTCATTGACCGGGGTCACTGTCACGTTGATCGTGCGGGTGGTGATCAACTGGGCGCTGGAGGCATCCGCGTAAGCATAATCACCGGGGTTCTGGCTGGCATCGTTGGTGTCGCCGCCCAGGGCGCCGGGGCGCTGACCGATGCTGCCGCCATCGTTGACGGTGACCGTTACAGTGAAGGTGCCCGTGTAGTCGGCTCCCGCCGGCGCGCCCGCAGCGGTTGGATAGGTGATGGTCAAGGCTTGCAGGCGGGCATTGACCTGGGCTTGGGTGGCACCTGTGAGCGTGATCGTATCGCTGCCAAGTCCGCCAACGGTACCGCCGCTGCCGCCCACGGCAGAGATGACGCCTTGGCTGACGTGAATGGTTGCAGAGAAGGTGTTGGCGCCGTTGGCATCCGGGTCGCTGATCGAGAACGCGCCCACGCTGCCGGTCAGGTTCAGGGTCGCCGAGCCTTCCTTGACCGTGACATTGCTCGCAGTGATGCTGGTCGGGTCGTTGATGCTGGAGACGAACAGGTTGCGCGTGTTACTCGCCATATTGAGCGCCAGCGAGCCAGGCAAGGCGGCATAGGGATTGATCACGGTGGTAGGTGCGCTCACCACCGTGGCGCCCGAAGGGTTCAAGCCGCCGTTGGCCAGGCCCGCAGGGTCCAGCGTGCCGGTTGCCACGTTGCGCATGCGATCATCGGCGATCACTTGGACCTTGTAGCTGGTGTCTGTGTTGGCGAGGCCGCCACTGAGGGTGACCTGGAGCCCGGCGAGGTAGGCGTTGACGTTGGCTCGGGTGCCACGGATCACCAGCGCGTTGCCAGTGCCGGTGTGGGTGTCATCGATCTCGAATGTCGTGTGGTCTTCGGTCGGTGGACTGGTCGACCCGAGCAGGATGTCGGCATATGCCGCCTGGCTCAGCGGGACGCTGCTGGCATCGGTCAGGCGCACGGTGACCTGGATGAAATCCTGTTCGGGCGAATTGGTTTCACCGGCGGGTGCGGTAATGCCACCGCCGTCGCTGTAGTCCGGATCGGACACCACGAAGCCAGGCACGGCCACGGCTACACCACCTTGGCCAATCGACAGGTTGCCACCGCCGGCCGCTACCGTTGGCGCGTCGTTCGTTGCCTGCAGGGTGATGGCTAGCTGGCTTGTCTGCGACACCGGCGCGACGCTGCCGCTGCCTGTGTCACCGCCGATGGCGGCGGCGCCTTCGTCAATTCGCACACTGAGCGTGACATCGCCCGCCGCTACGCCGTTGACATCATGGTTGGCGTTGGTTGCACTGGTATACGTCAAGCCGTTGCTGGCGTCGTTGAGCAGCGACTGGATATCGTCGGCGCGCCCGACCAGCGTCACGCTGTTGCTGTTATCACCGCTGATGGTGACGATGCGCCCGGAGGGCAGGGTGATGGACGTCTGTGCGCCGGTGCCGGCGACCCCCAGCACGCCTTGCCCCGCTGGAACACTGACGGTGACAGAGACAGGGATGTCGAATGCCGTGGACTCGGTGTCCACCACCGTGATGCCATTGATGGCGGTTCGACGGTCCTCGTTGATCTGTACAGAGGCCGGAATGGTTACGCTGGGCGCACCATTGACGGTAGAGACGCGAATCAACACGCTGGCCTGGGCAAGGTTGAGATCCGTGCCGGCCACACTGTCGGCATAGCCGTCGAATTCCACGGTGGATATGGGTTGCCCGCTGCCACCCGGGACTGCCGCCTGGTTTTCCAAACCGCCATTGGCACCGGCGATCAGATTGCCGCCGGCGTCACGCAAGCGGTCATCGACGACGACCTGGATGCGGTATTGATGATCTTCGTTACTGGGGTCGTTGACGCTGGCGCTGAGGGTCGCCAAGGCCGCGTTGACCTCGGCGCGCGTGCCGCGCAGCACCAGGTAATCGCCATTGCCGTCTTTATCACCATCGCGAGTGGCGCCGCCGCCGAGGCCGACCGACAGGGTGACGCCCGCATAGTCGCCCGCCGTAAAGGCCGTGCCGTCAGTCTGGGTCAAGCGCACGATGACCTGCACCGCATCCGGTGTGCTGGGGCTGCCGCCCAAGTCATCCGGGTCGCTCACCACGAAACCACCGACCGGATTGTTGCTGGCGGTGGTGCTGTCGAGGTTGATGGGACTACCGGGGGCGGTCACCGTTGGCTTGTCGTTGGTCGGCAGGATTTCGATGTTGTAGGTCGATGCAGTGGCGGCAGCGCCTTGGGCAAACGAGCCGTTATCGTTCGCGCTGAAATCGCCGTCACTGACGATGTAGGAGAAGGCGTCGTTGCTGGTTTCGCTGCCGTCGTGCTGATAAGTGACGCGGCCGGCGTCCAGATCGGCCTGAGTGAACACCGAGCCAAGCCCCAGCACGCCGCCATTGAGGAGCAGGTTACCGTTTTGCGGAATGGCGGTGAGTCGGTATTGCCGCTGCACGCTTGAGTTGTCGTCATCGCGATAGACCAGGTGCGCACCTGCCACCGAGCCATTCACGGCCCCCGAGCCATCGCCATTGGCGTAGCCGGTGGCACCACCAATGACGGCGGATTGACCTTCATGGATGGCGCCGGCCTCACCATTGACCAACTGGGATTTGGAACTTAGTTCAGGTGCGTCGTTGACCGGTGAAATGGTGACCGGTACGACCAGGGCCGCGCCGGTACTCGATTGATTGGTGCCGGCCGCGACGGCCACGCCCTGATCGTCGACCGGTACAACGGTGAAACTGTCGGTGAAATTCTCGCTGCCATCATGGACATATTTCAGATCGCCCGCAGCGAGTTGCGCCGTGGTGATCGTCTGGTTCAACGTGACGTTCACGCCGTTCAAAGTCAGATGACCGAACTGCGGCAGCACAGTGACCTGCAGCAGCACATCGTTGGTCGCGGCGTATTGGGTGCCGCCGCTGGCATCGCCTTGCCTGTCCGGGTCGGTGACCACGATATTGCGGTCGGTGACGGTGACGGTGCCGCCTTCGGAGGTGAACACCCGACCATCATTGGTGGCGGTGGGCGTGTCGTTCTTCGGCACGATGTTCAGGCTGAAGTTCTCGGTCGCGGTGGTCAACGTGCCGTCGGAGACCGAGAACTGGAAACTGTCGACGAAGTGTTCATCGCCGCTGTGCTGGAATGTCACAAGCCCGTTGTTCACGTCGGCTTGAGTGAACGTGCCGAAGGCGCCGATGGCGACGCCATTGACCAGCAGGGTGCCGCTGCCCGGTGTGACCAGCACGCGGTAGGTCAGCCCGTCGGCGGCGGTGAAATCGTCACTGGTATTCAGGTCGGCGGCAGCCAGCGTGTAAGTGCCGGCTTCATCAAGCGTCGCGGTCTTATCGCCACCGACGACGGGCGCGGTATTGGACGGTGGATCGGCGGGAATCGCGCCAGGTACGGTCACTACCTCGGGCGGTACGTTGACGCTGAAGGTATTGACCGTCAACGCACTGTTGGCGGCGTCGGTGTCATAGATGCCGCCATCCCGTGAGTTTGGATACAGGCGAACGCCACCGTCCTTGACCGTGAAACTCATGCTGTCGGTGCGGGCCGTACCGGTGTAGGCGCGGACGTGATACACCACGTTGCCGGCGTTGACATCGGCCTGGGTGAATTTCGAGCCAACCACCAGCAGGCCACCGTTGAGGGTGAAATACCCGACGTTCCTGTCGGGCACCGCGGTAAGCGTATAGCTCAGGCTGGACGAGAAAGAGTCGGTGTCGGTGACCTGCAACATGGCGCTGGTGACCACCCGCGTCATTTCACCGGGGGCCAGGGTCTGGGTAATGCTGTGGTCCAGGACCGGATCGTCGTTGTTGGGCAGGAGAGTCAGGTTGACGGTCAGCGTCGAGGTTTTCGGAGCATTCGTGCCGCCGCCGTCGTCGGTGACCTTGAGGTTGAAGCTGTCAGTCGTGCCCGTTGCGCTGGGCTCACTGCCATTGTGGCTGTAGGTGAGCTTGCTCAGGTCGTTGATGACGAACCCGGTATTGGTAATCGCCACCCCGTTGTAGAACAGTGTGCCATGGGTCGGCAGGGAATCCAGCGTATAGCTGAAATCGACACCGGGGGCCTGGTCTGGATCGCTGATCTGAATGGACCCGCGCGGGGTGCCAATGGGCGTGATCAAGTTGCCGTTATCGGTGAGGCTGACGTTCTGCTCACCCTCGATAATGGTGATCGTGCCGCTCGAAGTGGGCGCCTGATCGACTGGATTGATGTGGATCTGCACGACCTGGTCGCGGAGGACGCCACCGGCACCGTCATCGATGGTGATGGTGAAGGCGTCCATGAGGCCGGCAGGGGCGGTGACCTGGTCGCCGTTGTGGCGATAGCTCAGGTTGGCGATCTGGTCGATGGAAAAGCTCGAGCCGATGCCCAATTCCTTGCCGTTGAGCAGCAGGGTGCCGTCGTTGGCTAATGAAGTGAGCTTGACGATGACCTGTTGCTGAACGTTATCGACATCGCTCAAGCCCAGGTTGGCCTGGGTGAAACCTTTGCCATCCGCGGTGTTGACTGCCCCGGAGAAGCTTGCGGAGCCCCCTTCATTCACCTGCAGCGCCGGACCGCTGCCGGTAATCGCAGGCAGATCGTTGACGGGGGTTATGTTGATGCTAATGGTCTTGCTGGTGATACTGCTGCCGTCGTCGCTGGTCAGGGTAAACGAGGCACTGCCATTGAAATTCTGGTCGCCTGCGAAGGACATGCCGTTGAGAGCGGCATTGATGTCCGCCAGGGAGCCGCTGAAGCTGATACTCGTGCCGCCGTTGCCCGTCAGCCCGGTAAGGCCATTGGTGTTCGCCAGGCTCAACGTGCCGTGGCTGGCATTCAAGGTGATGTGCTGTGTGGCGGTGTCATCGCTGACACTGACGCCGCTGATCGCTACATGAGTATCTTCGGCACCGCTACGCGGCACGACGGCGCTATCGGCAATGACAGCCGCCGCACCGTCAAAAAGCATCCGCTGTTCGAGCGCGAACAACCTGTTGCGTGACACGGGGGACGCATTGGGAGGGGATTGGAGGCTTTTCACCGGTTTGATCCTGGCTTGTTGATCTTATTAGATTTTTTTCTGGCAGCCGTTAATCAAGTATGACCCTTTCAAGGTGCTAGGCGTCCTGCGCAACCCCCTAGAGGACTCGGATGACAAGCCTCTATTACGTCAGCGTTTTTTCTATCCCTGTGCAAACGTTTGCTAATGTGTGGCGCCCGGAGCGCCTGCGATCTGCCGCTATGTCGGTCCCACGGGGAAAACCTTGAGCCGAGCCAGCTTCTTTTTTCGTCGAATCAGGAGAGCCAAGTGGCAGCGTCGTTGCGGCCCTCGTACATCACATGATGGCGAGGGCACGCTGCAGCGTGACTGAGAGGCGTTATACCGCGATTGCATTGTGCTATCAATGCTTGTGAGCTTCGATGTGATCAGCTTGAGTTTTTGCCCGGATCTCCGGGCTGCGCCCTGAATACCAGGCTTGGGGCCTTGCCCGGCACGTCATCCAGTTCACCGAACAGACGCATGCCGATCTTCTCGAGCACTCGGATTGACGCCTCGTGATCAGGCCGGACCAGCCCGAACACCTCGCGCACACCAAGCCTTTCAAAAGCATCGGTTAATGCATTTCGGCCCAGCTCGGTCGCATAACCCTGGCCCCATGCTTCGACGGCGAAGCGATAACCGAGGTTGACGCGTCGTTCGGCGAGGTAGTCGTGAGCGGCAATGCCGCCGAAACCGATGATGTGTTCCGGGGCGCCACTGCGGGCAATCGCCCACCAGCCATAGCCGTGGGCAGACCAATGTTCGAGCCAATGCTCCAGCAGTGCCTGAGCCTCGACGACGGTCGCCATCGGGCCCGCGGGATTGAAGAGGTTGGTTTGAGGATCGCGGTAGATAGCGAAAAGCCGGAGGACGTCAGCAGGTTTCGGTTTTCTATAGATCAACCTTGAACGAGTGCCAGGCATGCTGAAGTTTCCCATTGACCGTCAAACCGCGAACCTACTCGCGAACACCGGGCAGGGCAACGTGCTCGTTCGCGGCACGGCGTTTGAAGATGCCTCGCGTTTCAATCATGACTTGGCAACCTTCATGGCGTCAGCGGTGGCTCGTCACGCCCAGGCGCCTGCCTAAGCGAGCGTCCAATGAGTAGACGCCGCCTCCGCGCGCGACGATGTAGAGGGCAAGAAATCCCATCAGTACCGGAAACTCAATGCCTCGGTCTATCCAGGGCCATGTCGGTCCGAGGGCGTAGCTTATGGCAAGCATTTGAAGGGTGATGAGCAGGGCAACCAACCTCGTGGCCAGCCCCATCGCCAGCATCAGTGCGCCGGCCGTCTCCAGGAGCATGACCAGAAAGCCGAGCTGCGCGGCGAAGGGCAGTCCCATCACGTTCTGGATGAGGTTGATAGACGCGGCCATGGGGTTGGCCATCGATCCATGGGCGGTTCCCAGCACCTTCGGCAATCCGTGGGTAAAAAGGACGACCGCGAAGGCGATTCGCAGCAAGGTGTAAAAATACGGTTCGAAACGGGCGCCCCAGGTATTCATGGCGGCCAAAATGGAGTCCGGCGACGATCTGTTTTCAGGGGGCATGAGTCATTCCTGGCAAGGGTGCTTGACGTGCTGACATGTGGCTTCGGTAACGACCCCGGCATGGCGTGCGGGGTCGATGCGCCTCGGATTATTCGAGCGCATTCTTCTTGTTTGGGACGAGGAGATAAATCCTCGGATGTTGCCATGTGAATTCAATGAGAGAGAACAATCGGCGCAGTGGCCAAAAAGGAGTGCAGCAAAAGTCGGAAGCGCGGAGGTGAAGAGGCGGACGGGGAGAGGGGAAGACTGCTGATGCTAACTTATTGAATAATAAGAGTTAAATAATTTTTTATAACTAAAATAAATAACAAATAAAAATAAACGCCCTAATAGATATAGGACAAGAACATCGCAAAATAATACTCTAATTGAAAGAAAATTATTTCGCAATCCGAAAAAACAAAAAAGAGCGAAAAAAATGATCAAGACACCAAGACATGCAACGGGCGATTCCGAACTGTCCTCGGACCTGGATGAAAAGAAAGCCCGCAGTACCGTCCAGTCACTGGCCAAAGGCTTTCGCGTGCTGGAGGCGTTCACCGCCGAGAACGATGAGTTGACCCTGAGCCAGATCGCTGTCACTGCCGATCTCGATCCGGGGACCACCTTTCGCATGCTCAATACGCTGGTGGACTTGGGCTACGTGTCCCGGATCCCGGAAAGTCGACGTTTTGCGCTGACGCTCAAAGTGCTTGACCTGGGTTTTCACGCCATTGCCCGCACAGACTTGCGCAGCATTGTGCGGCCCATTCTTCGAGGACTGGTCAGTGAAACCAATGAGGCCGCCAGCTTCGCCGTACTGCAAGGCGCCGATGTGCTGTACCTGGAGCGAGTGCGGGCGGGTATCACCCGGTTGGGCGTGGATATCCGTATTGGCACCACCGTGCCCGCGACCCAGACGGCGATAGGCCAGTCGATTCTGGCTTTTCTGCCGGAGCAGCAGGTCCACAAAGTGCAGGCGCTCACCCCGACGATGCCCTTCAGCATGCGTCCACATGCCATGGAGCGTCCGCTTTTGGAGTTGCTGGGGCAAATTCGTGAAGATGGCTTTGTGTTGACCGAATCCCTGTTCACCGATGGCCTGAGAATTCTCGCGGTACCGGTGCTGGACATCGACGGACATCCCGTCGGGGCGATCAGTATCGCAGCCCCCTCTATCCGGTGTACGGCGGAAGAACTTAGAGGCCGGGCATTGGGTTCTACGCTGGAAGCGGCCAAGTCTATCGGCAAGGCATTGGAAGCCAATGGAAGTATTGGCTCCAACGTTTAGATATTCATAATGAGTCACGCGGACTCACACTGAAGTTCGCATGAGTTTAAGCATTGTAAGTATTTACGATGTTCGCACCTGCACGCCCCGACAATGTGAAAATAATAAAGGAAGTGCCATGTTGATGCAGAACTTAAAAATAGAGCCTGTCGCTGAAGAGGTGAAAAGCCAGGCAAATATCAGTGCAAGACTTGAACGTTTACCGATTACCCGACAAGTCTTCTGGGCCCGGAACATTATTGGTGCGGCCACGTTTTTCGATGGCTATACCGTTATCGCGATTGCCTATGCGATGCCGGTACTGGCCAAGGAGTGGAACCTGACCGCGACGCAAATCGGCATGATTCTTTCTTTTGGCTATCTCGGCCAATTGCTCGGCGCTGTGTTCTTCGGCTGGTTGGCTGAGCGTATCGGTCGGATGAAGGTGCTGACCTTCACCATTCTTCTATTCGTCGCCATGGATGTGGCCTGCCTGTTCGCCTGGAGCGCGGGATCGATGATCCTGTTCCGCTTCCTGCAGGGCATCGGCACGGGGGGCGAGGTGCCGGTGGCCAGCGCTTACGTCAATGAACTGATCGGCTCGAAAAAGCGCGGCAAGTTCTTCCTGCTCTACGAAGTCATGTTTCTGTTCGGGCTGGTCGGCGCGGGCATCATTGGGTACCTGTTGGTGCCGGTCTACGGCTGGAAGGCCATGTTCGCGGTGGGGCTGGTCCCTGCCGTGATTTTGATTCCACTGCGTTTCTTTCTCTTTGAGTCGCCGCGCTGGCTCGCGTCAAAGGGCCGGCTCCAGGAGGCTGATCGCATTGTGACGCGCTTGGAAAGTAGCGTATTGAAATCCGGCAAACAGCTCGCCCCCGCGGTGGAAGTACCACCAATACCCAAGCCTGCCGGGGTTCAAGGTTGGCGAGAGCTGTTCCATGGCATGTATTTCAAACGCTCAATGGTTATCTGGGCGATGTGGTTCGGGGCCTATATGGTTGCCAATGGGCTAATCACTTGGTTGCCGACGCTGTATCGCCAACATTTCAATCTGCCGCTCGACACCAGTCTGGCTTATGGCTTCATCACGTCGGGCGCCGGGGTGGTCGCCGCGGTCATCTGCGCTTTGTTGATCGATCGGTTCGGGCGCCGTCGCTGGTACATGGGGGCTTTGTTCCTGGGCGCCATACCCTTGTCGGTGCTGGCCCTGACGGGTGCGACATCACCCTTGCAGATTCTGCTGCTGGCGGGTCTCGGGTACGCCCTGGTACAGACCGTGACGTTCTCGCTCTATCTCTATTCGGCAGAGCTTTACCCCACGCGTCTGCGTGCGTTGGGGACCGGCCTGGGCAGCGCCTGGCTGCGCCTGGGGTCGGCCACGGGGCCGTTGATTGTGGGAATGACGGTATCCCATGTTGGCGTGCATTACGTATTTGGAATATTTGCCGTGATATTAATACTCACCGGCTGTATCACTGCGTTGTTTGCCATTGAAACCAAGGGCCGAATACTGGAGGAACTTTCGCCTTGATATAAAGATAAGCGAGATCCCTGATTAATCCGCTGCACCGTTAAATTTCAATAAACCCCAAGCGATCGTTGTTTGTATTGCTTGCGTTCCTGCACGCGTCAGTTGCGGACACTGAGTAAACAGAGGAAATAATATGAGCACTAAGAACACAATCGATCTCAAAGGCCTGGTACCAGCGCCGGTCACTCCGTTCACCCGTGATGGCAAGGTCGATCATGACGCTATTCAGAAACTGGGTTCCTGGCTGGGCAGCTTCGAGGGTGTCAAAGGCTTGGTGGTGCTGGGTCATGCGGGCGAGGGCACCTTCCTGACCCAGGCCGAGCAAGCCTCGGTGATCCAGAGCTTCAAGGAGTCGGTCGGCGGGCGGATCCCGATCATCGCCGGCATCACTGGCGAAGGCACCCAAGTGGCCGCCGAAGAAGCCCAGCGGGCCGTTGACGCAGGTGCCAGCGCGGGCCTGGTTTATCCTTCCCACGGCTGGCTGCGCTTCGGTTATCAGAAAGGGGCAGCCCAGGATCGTTATCGCGCGATTTACGAGCACAGCGGCCTGCCACTGATCCTGTTTCAATATCCCGATGTGACCAAGGCCACTTACGACTTGGAAACTCAGTTGGAGATCGCCAAACAGCCTGGCGTTTTCGCCATGAAAAACGGTGTGCGTAACATGCGCCGTTGGGACACCGAAATCCCGGTGGTCCGTCGTGAAGTCCCGGATCTGCAGATTCTCACCTGCCATGACGAGTACCTGTTGCACACCATGTTCGACGTGGACGGGGCGTTGGTAGGCTACGGCAGCCTGACCCCCGAACCGCTGATCGAACTGATCGCCGCCGGCAAGCGTCGGGATTATCCTGCGGCCCGTGCCATTCACGACAAGCTGCTACCCGTTACCCGCAACGTCTACCACCGTGGCTCGCATATGGAAGGCACCGTGGCGCTCAAGCACGGCCTGGTGGCGCGCGGCATTCTGGAGCATGCCACCGTGCGCTCGCCGTTGCTTCCACTGGCTGAAGGCGCCGACCGCGAAATCGCCGACGCCTTGCGCTCCGCCGGCCTGATCTGACCCAGGAAGGAGGGGACGGTGTGCCCCTCCCATTGTTCTAGCCGCACAGGGTCTCGTGTTCTCGGGACCCTTTTGGCCCACCCATTGAGATAACCGCTGCAACCTTCGATCAATTCCGTCCCGCCAGCGATTCGGTGATTCGTCTGGCCCGGGAGCGGACCGCTTGTGCCCTTCAATAACAACAACAGGGGAATCACGGTCTTGAAAACACTCACACTGCGTTTCGCGGGCATTCTATTGTGTGTCGCGCTGTCGTCGCCTCGCTTGTTCGCCGAGGGACTGGTTGACGATAGCAAGGCCACGCTGACCCTCCGCAACTTCTTCTTCGAACGCCATTTCACCGCGCCTGATGCCGCACAAGACCATGCGCGGGAGTGGACACAAAGCTTCATTTTCGATCTTCGATCAGGTTTTACCTCCGGCGCTGTCGGGTTCGGTGCCGATATCCTGGGCAAGTACGCGGTCAAGCTGGACGGTGGCGCGGGGCGTTACGGCGCGTTGTTATTGCCCAAGGATGGCGACGGGGAACCAGCCAGCAGCTTCGGCCGGCTTGGCGTTGCCCTCAAGGCGAGAATTTCCGCTACGGAGTTGAAGGCCGGTGAATGGATGCCCAATCTCCCCATCGTTACCGCCGATGACTTCCGCGCACTGCCCCAAACCTTCGAAGGTACGCAGTTGTCGTCCCAGGACGTGAAAAACTGGACGCTGTTCGCCGGGCAGCTCAACAAAACCAGCCTGCGCAATGATTCCTCCATGGAAGACCTCGCGTTCGGCAGTGCTCGCAGCGATGCGTTCAATTACTTGGGCGCTGACTACCGTTCAGCCTCGAAAAACACCACCGTTCGTTTATGGAGCGGCCAGTTGGAGGATATCTACCAGCAGCATTATGTCGGCCTGAACCAGCGCTGGTCCTTGTCCCCGGCCGTCGCATTGAACACCAACCTGGGGTATTTCTGGGGCAAGGACGACGGCGCCGCCAAGGCCGGACGTCTGGATAACCGTACGGCATCGTTGCTGGTCGGCCTGGGCATCTATCAGCACACATTCAGCCTGGGTTTGCAGCAGGTCAGCGGTGAAACGGGCTGGATGAGAATCGCCGGTACCGGCGGTATCTACCTGGCGAACAACACCTTCAACCATGCCTTCGACAACCCACGGGAGCGATCCTGGCAGCTACGCTACGACTTGGATTTCGCGGGTTATGGCGTACCAGGATTGTCGTTGATGACCCGCTATGTCCACGGCGACGACGTACGGTTGCAAAACGTCCAGGATGGCTCGGAGTGGGTGCGCGAGTCCGAGCTGGGGTATGTGGTCCAGAGCGGCAGCCTCAAGAATCTGGCTTTGCGCTGGCGAAATGCGAGCGTGCGTCGAGGGTTCAACAGTGCCGATTACGATGAGAATCGGTTGATTGTCAGTTATCCGATTGGGTTTCTATAAGGATTGATAGTGGTCGACGGCTATCATTGGGCAGCGGACTGTCAGGAAAAATGACAAGCTGTCGACCAATCCCTGTGTGTGGCACCACCTGGCGATAGCCAAGTGCTTGGTCATTGCACCTGCAGCTCGCGCAACTCACCTCCCTCTTGCCTCAAGCGCTCCAGATATGTGGCGGCGTCCAGCAGTTGATAAGGAAAGTAGAGGCCTGGCGGTGTGGCGGGGCGACCGTCCAGCCCGAGCAGTCGTTCAAGGTTCATGGCGACGCTGAGGCCGGTCAGTGGTGCCGCCCCTCTTGGGTGGACGACGGCATGACGTGTGCGCAGCGGTTCGCCGTTAAGGTCCTCGCCCCTGAGTTCGATAATGATCTCGGTGGACATCGGCTTACCCTGGCGTCGGGTCGAGCTCACCCCGATAGCCATGTTGAACTGGACATTGGGCGCACCCGTTGCAGCCGCCAGGCCGACGACGTCAATGGACGAGAAACCGGACGCTTCGATTTCTGTACCATCCACCGCACGGAAGATGACCTTGGAATCCTCACCTTCGCGCCAGACGTACACGCCATCGCGCCGTGTCAACGCGGCGGGCAGCATTCTGTTCAGGTGTTCGAAGTCGGTGGCGACGGTGGGCCCCCCGGTGTCCTGTTCATCGACCAACGCGTTGATGCTGATATCGTCGATCCGGCCGAATGCCTTGGCAATGTCCAGCGTCGATACGGTTGTCGCACCGACCAGCCATTCATAACCGAGCACGATGGCCGAGGTTCCGGGAGAGTGCATGTAGGTCGCGATTTCCGGCGCGATCTCGAAAACCCCCGATGAGATGCTGAGGTGTGGCACGCCGCGCTTTTGGGCGTAACGGAGTCCGGCAAGGGCATGGTCCATATAGAAGACTGCTACACCGCTGACCGAACGATTTCCAAGGCCCAGATCTTCTGCCGCGGGATCGATCACTACGCCTTGCGCACCGCCGATTTGCTCTGCGGCCCGCTGAGCCTTGCCAAGGTCGCGTCCGCCGATCAGCAGCGGCACGTCGGGATGGGCTGCGCGCAGCGCACGGGCAGTGTGGTGGCCGATAGCGCCAGATCCGCCCATTAAAAGGATAGGATTAAGTGACATCGTATGTTCTCCTTCTTGCTTGGGTTTAACCTACTATTGGTAGGTACCCTAGCACGACTTCATACCTTTCAACCTACCATTGGTAGGTTTTATTATCCGGAAACGACAAAGTGCAAAAAGACGCTGTCTCTAATTCAGCTGCGCGCCGGCTTTCGAAAGCCGAACGGCGACGACAATTGCTGGATACCGCATTGCTGATCGTGCGCGAGGAAAACGCCGACCGACTGACATTGGGTCATCTGGCGGTTCGTGCCGGGGTATCCAAGCCGGTTGTCTACGATCATTTCGGCACCCGGTCGGGCCTGTTGATCGAACTCTACAAGTGGATTGATACCGAGCGCGTCAATGCTTTCCGCGACGCGATGACCACGGCTGTACGGAGTGTGGAGGAGACGGCTCAGGTCCTGGCCAGTGCCTACATCCAATGTGCGGCAGACAACACTGACGAGTTCCATGCAGTGGGCGCCGCCCTGGCAGGCAGCGATGAGAAGGCGGCGGTTTTCCAGGAGCTTCTGGATAACTGCGTGCAAATGTTCGTGGCTGTGCTCGAGCCTCACGCGACCTGCTCAGGGGAAGCGCTCGAGCAATGCTGTACTGGCCTGGTCGGCGCTGGGGAAGCGCTTGCGGGTGCGTTGGTACGGGGGCGTTATAGCGAGGACGAGGTGATTGAAGCTTTCGCTTCGCTGATCCGGGGCCTGCTACAGGACGCCGACTGAGATTGGAACACGATGAAGGAGCGGGGCGAGCTATTGGCTGTCAGCGGCCGATTCGTGAAGACATTTCGGGATCTCCCTACTCATCGTCTTCCTTCATATGAAAAATCGTATAGGGCAGGATCAGCGTATCGGCGACGAAACTGAACGGCAGGTCGATAACTGCAAACGGTGCCAGGGCACTCATGGCGCCAGCGTTTCCGGTCGTCGAGTCTTTGATGATCGCCATATCGACAGTAACGCCGCAGTAAGGATGAAGGCCGCACATGTGCCCGTAGCTGGAGCTTTCGTTGATCGTCGCGCACCCTGTCAGCAGTGCCATTGCCAAAGCCGTTACTACGATCCGCATAGCGTCGCCTCATCCTGAAAGTACGCGACTGTAGCACTGATGACGGGTGGGCTATAGGGGCTGGCTGCTTTCCCTCGCTGTAAAGTGAACAGCCCGGCAGTGTGCGTCCGGGCTGCGGCAGAGAGGCTTCTGATTCCTGCTGCATTGCAGGCTTGTCAGTGAGAATGTCGCGGCTCACCGCTACGAGCGATCACGCGCAGATGCAACGTGGCTGGCTCCAGGCAGCCCCCCGTGGAAAGTTGTCCCACCAGTTGCCGATACAGCTCCTGCCAAGGCGTTTGCGACGGCGGAATATTGGGTGTCCATTCGAGTCGGCGCTGGGCCATCTCGGCCTCGTCGATCAGCAGGTTCACGGTCCGGGTATTGAGGTCCACTTTCAGGCGATCGTTGGTTTTGAGCAACGCCAGACCACCACCCACGGCGGCTTCAGGGGACATGTTGAGGATCGACGGGCTCGCCGAGGTGCCGCTCTGGCGGCCGTCGCCGAGGCAGGGCAGGGAGTCGATGCCTTGTTTGATCAGGGCGGCGGGCGGCGCCATATTCACCACTTCGGCACTGCCGGGGTAGCCCACGGTGCCGACACCGCGGATGACCAGGATGCAGCGCTCGTCGATGTCCAGCGCCGGATCGTCAATGCGGGCGTGATAATCCTCCGGGCCTTCGAACACGATGGCCCGGGCTTCAAAGCTATTCTCGGCGCCCGGTTCGGAGAGGTAGGTCTTGCGAAACGCTTCGCCCACCACCGACATCTTCATGATCGCGCTGTCGAAGAAGTTGCCGCTGAGTACGATGAATCCGGCGCGGTGCTTGAGCGGGGTGTCGAAGGGATAGATCACATCGGCGTTGCTGGTCAGGCTGCTGCTGACGATTTCGCCGATGGTCCTGCCGCTGACCGTGGCACAGTCTTCATGCAGGCGTCCGGCTTTTTGCAGTTCATGCATGACCGCTGGCACGCCGCCGGCCCGATGGAAACCTTCACCCAGGTATTTGCCGGCTGGCATGCAGTTGACCAGCAGCGGCACGTCCTCGCCAATCCGTTGCCAATCATCCAGGCTCAGCTCGACGCCCATGTGCCGCGCAATGGCGATCAGGTGCGGCGGGCAGTTGCTCGACGCGCCCAGTGCCGAGGCGACGGCGATGGCGTTCTCGAAGGCTTCACGGGTCATGATTTGCGAGGGGCGTACGTCTTGCAGCACCAGTTCGCAGATGCGCTTGCCGGTGGCATAAGCCATTTGCCCGCGCTCGCGATAGGGCGCCGGAATGCTCGCACAGCCCGGCAGCGACATGCCCAGGGCTTCGGCCAGGGCGTTCATCGACAGGGCGGTGCCCATGGTGTTGCAGTGGCCTACCGACGGCGATGCCGCAGTGGTCATTTCCATGAAGCCTTCGTAATCGATCTCACCAGCAGCCATCAGATTGCGCGCATGCCAGAGCACGGTGCCCGAGCCGATCAGCTCGCCCTTGTGATGGCCGTCGAGCATCGGGCCGCCTGACAGGACAATCGCCGGCAGGTCGGTGGTCGCGGCGGCCATCAGGCAGGCAGGCGTGGTCTTGTCGCAACCGGTGGTGAGCACCACGCCATCCAATGGATAACCATGGAGGATTTCCACCAGCCCCAGGTAGGCCAGGTTACGGTCCAGCGCTGCGGTGGGGCGACGCGACTGTTCGGCAATCGGATGCACCGGGAACTCCATGGGAATCCCACCGGCATCACGAATACCAGCCTTGACCCGTTGCGCCAGCTCAAGGTGGTGACGATTGCAGGGCGTCAGGTCGCTGCCGGTCTGGGCGATGCCAATGATCGGGCGTCCCGATTGCAGCTCTTCGCGGGTCATCCCGTAATTCATGTAGCGCTCGACGTACAAGGCTGTCATGTCCGCGTGGGCAGGATCATTGAACCATTGCTCGCTGCGCAGGCGGCGTCTTGGCGTGTCACTCATGATTCATTTCTCTCTTGTAATTAGTTGAATCGACAGACTGTCTTGCATCAGCGGGCGAGCAACCCCGGGAGGCGAGGTTGCGCAGCAGGGCGCTGAGGCCGAAGGTCCAGGGGGCGGCGTCAGAGCTGTGGGTGACCTGGTTATGCAGGCTCCCGAGCAACGGGCTGCTGATACTGACCCGGTCACCCAGTTTGTGGGTGAAGCCGCTGCCGACATGATCACGATCTTCAGTGGGGGCGAACAGCGTCCCCAGGAACAACAGGAAACCATCCGGATACTGATGATTGGCGTTAAGGGTCTGGCCTGTCAGGTCCAGCGGGTCACGACTGATCTGGCTCATGGAGCTGGAGCCGCGCATGCGATAACCGTCCTCGCCTTGTACCTCCAGATCGACCACGCAGGCCCGCACATCATCCAGGCTGAAGTGCTCGTCGAACAAGCGAATGAAGGGCCCGATGGCGCAGGATGCATTGTTGTCCTTGGCTTTGCTCAGCAACAGCGCACTGCGGCCTTCGAAATCCCGCAGATTGACGTCGTTGCCCAACGTGGCGCCGTGGACCTGGCCGCGGCTGTTCACGGCCAGCACCACTTCAGGTTCCGGGTTGTTCCATTGGGAGCCCGGATGAATGCCGATGCGGCTGCCAGTGCCGACCGCCGCCAGCACCGGCGCCTTGGTGAAGATTTCCGCGTCCGGACCGATGCCGACTTCCAGGTACTGCGACCACATACCCTGTTCGATGAGCAAGGCTTTCAGGCGCATGGCTTGCTCGGAACCTGGCACGATCGAGCGCAAGTTGTCGCCGATCACGCTGTGCACGGTGGCGCGTACGGCTTCGGCTTTGGCCGCGTCGCCGCCTGCCTGTTCCTCGATCACCCGCTCGATCATGCTGGCGGCGAAGGTCACGCCGGCGGCCTTGATCACTTGCAAATCCAGGGGCGGCAACAGCGATGGCTTGGACGGGTCGGCATCAGGGCCTGTGTTGGCCAGCAGGGCTTCGACACTGGCGATGAAGGTGCCGGGTGTCTGCCTCACGGCGGCCAGGGGCGATTCTGTTTCCAGCAAGTCACTCAATGTCGCAAAACGATCCGACAGGTCGAACACGCCGTCGCTGCGCAGCACGATGGGCGAAGGCCCGGCGATCCGGCCAGGCACCCAGGCGCGGCCAATCAGGGTTCCGGCGACCCCATCGGCCGGCAGGGTGTTCTCGGGAGTAAGCAATGGCGACATGGAGAGGCTTCCTGATTTTTGTAGTGCTTTCACGCTAGGGTGGGCTGTCGATAAACTCCAATGAGATATATTCAGTATTCGATAACGCCAGGTTATTGCCGGCCGAGGGATGTCCATGTCTGATCTGTCCTTTTCCAACTTCTGCGGTTGGCTCAAATTTCGCCACCTGCTGCTGATCGATACCTTGGGGCGCACCCGCAATATGCATGTGGCGTCGCAGCAGATGAACCTCAGCCAGCCGGCCGTCAGCAAGATGCTCAAGGAGATCGAAAGCCTGCTCGGCTTCGCACTGTTCGAACGGCTGCCGCGAAGCATGCCGCCCACGGCGTTGGGCGAGCACGTGCTGCGTTATGCGCAGATCGCCTTGAATGACGCGCGTTCGTTCGTCGAGCAAATCAGCAGCCTGCGCGAGGGCGGTCACGGTTACCTCAAGGTCGGTGGGATTTTTGCCGCGACGGCAGTGGCCTTGCCCGAGGCGATCCTGCAAATCAAACAGCGGTGGCCGTTGCTGTCGATTGAAGTCGTGGAGCAGACCAGTAATCACCTGATGGAGATGCTCGAGGAGAAGAAGCTCGACCTGGCGGTGGCCCGCTTTACCGATCAAAGCCAGCAGCAGCGCTATGACTTCCAGCCCCTGGCGCCGGAACCGTTCTGCATCGTGGTCAATAGCCGCCATCCGCTGGCAAACGCCGGGCCCGCGTCCTTGCAGCAATTGGTGGACTTGCCGTGGATTCTCTATCCGGTCGGTACGCCCATTCGTGCCCGCATGGAACTGGCCTTCGCCGAGGCCGGAGTCGGGATGCCGCGCAATACCATCGATACCATCTCCATGCAGACTTTCCTCCAGGTCCTGCAACGTGGGCCCATGATCGGGATGCTGCCCGATGCCATGGTTCATCCGCTGCTCGAAAGCGGCCAGTTGAAAACCCTCGACACCCCGTTGCACCTGGTGCCGCAGGACTACGGCATCCTTACGCGCAAGAACGAACCGCTGGTAGGTGCGGCGCTGGAGTTCGCCGAGATTCTCAAGGACAACGCCCGTCTGAGCGGTTGAATGTGCCGCCGCCATCGCGAGCAAGCTCGCTCCCACAGTTGTTTTGTGTTGACTGAAAGATCCGCCACACTCCCGCCTCCTGTGGGAGCGAGCTTGCTCGCGATGGCGGCGGATCAGCCTGCGCTGAACCCTGTGGCAGTAGCCCCCTTGCCAAACCCAAGCCTCGATAACAATACGTTATCGACTAATCCAAAAATGCCATTGGGAAGAATCAATTCCCGACAGTAGAGTCCTCGTTCAATCGCCGGATGAGTCACTCATTCGACGTGACCCAATAAAAACAATCAGGGGTTACCTCATGCAAACCATCTCCGAGCCGTTGCCCGCCCAGGCCGCTTGCGAACCGGATTTCGAAGACCGAACCTACCGCAAAGTCATCTGGCGGATCCTTCCCGTCCTGCTCTTGTGCTACATGGCGGCGTACCTTGATCGGGTGAACATCGGTTTCGCCAAGCTCGACATGCTCAACGAGCTGCAATTCAGCAACACCGTGTATGCCCTGGGCGCCAGTATGTTTTTCTGGGGCTATTTCCTCTTCGAAGTCCCCAGCAACCTGTTGCTGCATCGCTTTGGCGCGCGGTTCTGGATTGCCCGGATCATGCTGTCCTGGGCGGTGATCTCCATGGCCGTGGCCTACACCGTGCCGCTGGCGGGCTTCTTCCACATCGAATCGAGCAGCATGTTCTACGTGTTGCGCTTCCTGTTGGGCATCTGTGAAGCCGGCTTTTTTCCAGGGGTGATCCTGTACCTCAACTATTGGTTTCCGACCCATCGGCAAAGCCGCGTGATGTCCGGTTTCCTGCTGGCGCTGCCGGTCAGCTTGACCCTGGGCGGCATACTTTCCGGTTGGCTGATGAACAGCATGCAAGGGGTGCATGGCTTATCCGGCTGGCAGTGGATGCTGCTCATCGAGGGCGTTCCTTCGATCATCATGGCGTTCGTCGTGATCGTCTGCCTGGCCGACAACATCGACAAAGCCAAATGGCTTTCCGCGGCGGAAAAAGCCCTGCTCAAGGCCAACCTGCACACCGACAACCAAGGCAAGGCCACACGCTTGAGCGAAGTGTTCTTCAACCCTCGGGTGTGGCTGCTGGTGTTGATCCTGCTGACCTTCAACACCGGCTTCTACGGCCTGGCCTTCTGGATGCCTTCGATCATCAAGAGCACGGGGATCACCAACAGCCTGCACATCGGTTTGCTCACCGCGATTCCTTACTCGGTGGCCATCGTGGCGATGCTGCTCAACGCCCGTCACTCCAACCGCACCGGGGAGCGACGCCTGCACGCGGCCATTCCGGCCTTCATCGGTGGCGTCGGTCTGATCCTCAGCGCCTTCTTCGCGGATAACCTGGTGTTGTCCGTGCTGTTCCTGAGCGTCTCCGCTTCGGGGATTCTCAGCCTGATGCCGATTTTCTGGACCCTGCCCGGCACGGTGCTGTCGGGTGTCGCCGCTGCCGCCGGTATCGGCATGATCAATGCCATCGGCAACTTGTCGGGGTTCACCGGTTCGATGATCACTGCCGTGGCGGAAACGCTCACGGGCAACATCAACAACGGCACCTATGTACTGGCCTTGTGTCTGCTGGTCAGTGGCGGGCTGATCCTGGCCATTCCCGCGTCGATGCTCGGCAGGACGCCGAAAGACGCGCCCATGGCAACGAAACTGGAAATCGCATGAATATGCAGCACAAACGGGTACTGGTCACGGCGGCGGGGCAGGGTATCGGTCTTGCAAGCGCCGTGGCTTTTGCCCGGGCCGGTGCCGAAGTGTTCGCCAGTGACATCGATATCCAGGCGCTGGCGGGCATCGACGGGATCACCGCCATGACCCTGGACGTTACCTCGGCAGATGCCATCAACGCCGCCTGCGCACGAATCGGCGGGCTGGACGTGTTGTTCAATTGTGCCGGTTACGTGCACAGCGGCAACATCCTCGAGTGCGACGAAGCGGCCTGGGCGCGTTCGATGGACCTCAATGTCACGGCCATGTACCGGATGATTCGCGCCTTCCTGCCGGGCATGCTGGCGCGTGGCGGCGGCTCGATCATCAACATGGCGTCGGTGGCTTCGAGCATCAAGGGTGTGCCGAACCGTTTTGCCTATGGGGCCAGCAAGGCGGCGGTGGTGGGCCTGACGAAGGCCGTCGCCATCGACTTCGTCAGCCAGGGCATCCGCTGCAACGCGATTTGTCCGGGTACCGTGGACTCTCCGTCGCTGCGTCAGCGCATTGCCGCCCAGGCCGCGCAACAGGGTGTCGATGAAGCGCAGGTCTACCGGCAATTCCTCGAACGCCAGCCCATGGGCCGTATCGGCAGCACCGAAGAAATCGCGCAGTTGGCCTTGTACCTGGGCAGCGATGCGTCGACCTACACTACCGGTGGTGTGCATGTCGTTGATGGCGGCATGACGCTCTGAGCCCGGTTTTCACGTTGAGTTTGAGCAGGAGAATTCCATGAAACTGTTGCGTTACGGCGAAAAAGGTTCGGAGAAACCCGGGCTGCTGGATGCCGATCATCAGATCCGCGACCTGTCGGGACATGTACCGGACATCGCTGGACAGGCCCTGAGTCCAGCCAGCCTGGCAGCGCTCGCCGCGCTCGATCCACGCAGCCTGCCGATCGTCGCCGGCCAACCACGGATCGGCGCCTGTGTCGGGCAAGTCGGAAAATTCATCTGCATCGGCCTGAACTATGCCGACCATGCGGCCGAGTCGAACATGGAGGTGCCGAAAGAGCCGATCATCTTTAACAAATGGACCAGCGCCATCTGCGGGCCGAACGACGACATCCAGATTCCACGGGGCTCGCTCAAGACCGACTGGGAAGTGGAACTGGGCGTGGTCATCGGTAAAGGCGGGCGCTACATCGATGAAGCGAACGCCCTGGAGCATGTCGCGGGCTATTGCGTCATCAACGATGTGTCTGAGCGCGAGTGGCAGTTGGAGCGCGGCGGCACTTGGGACAAAGGCAAAGGCTTCGATACCTTCGGCCCCCTTGGACCGTGGTTGGTCACCCAGGACGAGGTCGGTGATCCCCATGACCTGGATCTCTGGTTGGAGGTCGACGGGCACCGCTATCAGAACGGCAATACTCGAACCCTGATCTTCAGCGTGCCGCAGCTGATCGCCTACCTGAGCCGTTGCATGAGCCTGCAACCGGGGGATGTGATCTCGACCGGGACGCCACCCGGTGTAGGCTTGGGCATCAAGCCCCAACCGGTTTTCCTGCGCCCGGGACAGACCATGCGCCTGGGGATCGCGGGGCTGGGCGAACAGCGTCAGGTCACGGTGCAGGCGGATTGATCCTGCCGCCCTCGGCATTGGGCGGGATGGGGACGCATCGATTTCCCAACAGACGACCAGCAGGAAGGAACCCGGTAGCGAGGCAAGCTGTCTCGTTGTAGGGGAGCATCCTCAATTCTTGATGCGCTCTCTGGCATCATGGAGGTCAGTTATTTTGGGGCTATGCTCTCGCCGAGGCCGATGTGGATCAAAACCGTCGTAACGACCTTTCCCTGGATGGTGTGAATTTTTTCCTCGCCGATGTACGCGATGGGCTGGGTCCTTACCTGGCGATCTATCTGTTGGCGGTACACCGTTGGGAGCCGGCCAGCATTGGTGTGGTAATGACGGTGGCGGCCATCGTCGGGCTCGTTGCCCAGGCGCCCGCTGGCGCATTGATCGACCGGGTTCGCAGCAAGCGCACCGTGGTGGCCGCTGCGGCGTTGCTGGTAACGCTGGCTTGCCTGGTGCTGCCATTCACCTCTTCGTTCGGCCTGGTGGCATTGACCCAGGCAGTCAGTGCGGTGGCGGCCTCGGTATTCGCCCCGGCCATTGCCGCGATTTCCCTGGGTATTACCGGCCCCAGGGCCTTCCCGCGGCGCACCGGGCGCAACGAGACCTTCAATCATGCGGGTAACGCCTGTGCGGCGTTGTTGGCCGGCGGGTTCGCCTGGTTGTTCGGCCCCATTGCCGTGTTCTACCTGATGGCGGCGATGGCCTTGGCCAGCGTCGTGGCGGTCAGTTGCGTGTCGGCCGAGGCCATCGACCATGACGTGGCAAGGGGGCTCGAGGCCGGGCAGCCGGCCCAGGGTCCGCTGCCCTCGGCACGACGTGTGCTGCTGGATAACCGCCCGCTGCTGCTGTTCGCCATGTGCTGCGGGTTGTTCCACCTGGCGAACGCGGCAATGCTGCCCTTGGTCAGCCAGAAACTCGCCCTGGCCAATGCGCACCTGGCCACGCCGCTGACCTCGGCCTGTATCGTCGCGGCTCAATTGGTGATGGTGCCCATGGCCTGGCTGGTTGGCGTCAAGGCCGATGCCTGGGGACGCAAACCACTGCTGCTGGCGGGCTTCCTGATCCTGCCGATTCGCGGCGTGCTGTACGTGCTCTCAGACGACCCTTACTGGCTGGTGGCCGTGCAATTGCTGGACGGTATCGGCGCCGGGCTGTTTGGCGCGTTGTTCCCCTTGGTGGTCAAGGACCTGACTCAGGGCTCCGGGCACTTCAATGTCAGTCTCGGTGTGCTGTCGACCGTGTTCGGGCTCGGTGCCGCGTTGAGCAACAGCCTGGCCGGTTTCGTGGTGCAAGGGGCGGGCTACAGCGCTGCGTTCCTGACGCTGGCGGCGATTGCGACATTGGCATTTGGACTGCTGCTGGTCATGCCGGAAACTTCCATGCCCGGGCGTGCTTCTCAGCCCCGCTCCGTTCCCGTATCTGAGAGTGGCGTCGCCTGAATAGCGACATGAGAGCGCTTGCAGTTGGGTCAGGTCACGGTGCAAGCCGATTGACGCCGACCTGGCCGAGCAGCTCATCAATCATGTGCAGGCAGTGACTCAAGCCTGCTGACACATCGCCGACGCGCCGGCTCAGGATGATCGGTGACGTCGCGTTGTCTTCCAGCAACGGCGTGAAGCCTATGTCGTCGCGGTGCAGCAATTGCACCGAGGCCGGTACCAGCGTCACGCCTATTCCCGCGCCTACCAGCCCGATCGCGGTTTGCAATTCGTTGGTCCACTGCGCCACCTCAATGCCAAGGCCGTGGGATTCGAACAAGGCGATCACATGATCGGCGTAACTGGGACGGGGGTTGCCGGGGTATAGCACGAAAGGTTCCGCGGCCAGTTGCTGCAGGCTGATGGGCCCGGCCAGCAAGGGGTGGCCAGCCGGCAGGGCGGCCACCAGCCGGTCTTCAGTCAACACCGTCTGGACAATCGCCGGATCATCGATCCGTATTCGACCAAAACCGATGTCGATGCGTCCGGCTTTCAGTGCCTGCACCTGCTGCAAGGTGGTCATCTCCGAGAGGCCCAACTCCAGTGCCAAGGTCTCGCCGCTGCGCAATCGCCGGATCAGTTCTGGCAACACGCCGTACAGGGTCGACGGCGCAAAACCGATGCCCAGCCAGGTCTTCTCGCCCAGCCCAATCCGACGCGTGTTGTCACAGACCTTGCCCAGCTGTTCGAGCAGGGTTGCGCAGTGCTCGTGGAAAAAACGCCCGGCTTCGGTCAGCTTCAGTGGCCGCCCGCGTTCCAGCAGCGACACGCCCAGTTCTTCCTCCAATTGTTGAATCTGGCGGCTCAGCGGCGGTTGGGCGATGTGCAACAGCTCGGCGGCGCGAGTGAAGTTGAGGGTTTGGGCCAAGACCTGGAAATAACGCAGGTGACGCAACTCCATGGACAATCTCCGGAGGTTCGGTGGATACCTTAAAGGTATCATGCCAGACTAATTCTATATTGGCCCCCCAGAAAGACCCGTACGAGAATCGGTTCCAGAACTCCAAGAACCTGACGGGTATTGCCATGCTTGCAACAGCCATTGAGGCGATCGAGACGATCATCGTCGATCTGCCCACCATCCGCCCGCACAAACTGGCGATGCACACGATGCAGAACCAGACCCTGGTGATCATTCGCGTGCGCTGCGCCGACGGAATCGAAGGCATCGGCGAATCCACCACCATCGGTGGCCTTGCCTACGGCAACGAGAGCCCGGAAAGCATCAAGACCAATATCGACCGGCACTTTGCGCCGCTACTGGTGGGCCAGGACGCCAGTAATGTGAACGCTGCCATGTTGCGCCTGGAGCGCAGCATTCGTGGCAACACCTTTGCCAAGTCAGGGATCGAGACCGCATTGCTCGATGCCCAGGGCAAGCGTCTTGGCCTGGCGGTGAGCGAGCTGTTGGGCGGTCGCGTGCGGGATGCCTTGCCGGTGGCGTGGACCCTGGCCAGTGGTGACACCGAAAAAGACATTGCCGAAGCCCAGCAGATGCTCGACCTGCGTCGCCATCGCCTGTTCAAACTGAAAATCGGTGCCGGTGAGGTCAATCGCGACCTGGCCCATGTCCTGGCGATCAAGAAAGCCTTGGGCGACCGCGCCAGTGTGCGGGTCGACGTCAATCAGGCCTGGGACGAAGCGGTGGCGTTACGGGCGTGCCGGATTCTCGGTTCCAA
Organism: Pseudomonas sp. B21-054; assembly: GCF_026016345.1. NCBI lineage: Bacteria > Pseudomonadati > Pseudomonadota > Gammaproteobacteria > Pseudomonadales > Pseudomonadaceae > Pseudomonas > Pseudomonas sp. B21-054. The sequence continues at coordinate 3,939,099 of NZ_CP087204.1, read as the reverse complement.
CGGCATCGACTTGATCGAGCAGCCGATTTCCCGTCATAACCGCGCCGGCATGGCGCGCCTGAACGCCATGAGCCCCGCACCGATCATGGCCGACGAGTCGATCGAATGCGTCGAGGATGCATTCAACCTGGCCCGGGAAGGGGGCGCCTCGGTATTCGCCTTGAAAATCGCCAAGAACGGCGGTCCTCGTGCAGTGCTACGCACCGCTGCGATTGCCGACGCGGCCGGCATCGGCCTCTATGGTGGCACCATGCTCGAAGGCGGCGTGGGCACACTCGCTTCTGCCCACGCCTTCATCACGCTCAATAAACTGACCTGGGACACCGAGCTGTTCGGGCCACTGTTGCTGACCGAGGATATCCTCAGTGAACCGTTGGTTTACCGTGATTTCGAGCTGCATGTGCCCAATACCCCCGGCCTGGGCGTGACGCTGGACGAAGAGCGCCTGGCGTACTTCCGTCGCGACAAAACCTCCACCGTCGTTCATCAAGCCTGAGGAGAACGCCATGCTGTTTCACGTAAAGATGACCGTGCAGTTGCCGCTCGACATGCATCCAGAAACGGCCGCCAGGCTCAAGGCCGATGAAAAGGCCCTGGCCCACCGGTTGCAGCAACAAGGCAAATGGCGCCATTTGTGGCGCATTGCCGGGCTCTATGCCAATTACAGTGTGTTCGATGTCGACAGCGTCCAGGAGCTGCATGACTTGCTCATGCAGTTGCCGCTATACCCCTACATGGCGATTGAAGTTGCCGCGATGTGTCGCCATCCGTCTTCCATCCATGAGGATGACCGCTGAGCCCAGTCGGTTCAGTTCGTTACGCTAATAATTAAAAGATGAGGAAGCCACGCAATGAACGTCAAGATTTCCCACACTGCCGATGTCCAGAAGTTTCTCGAAGAGGCCAGCGGTCTGCTCAACGATGGGGGCAACCCTCGGGTCAAGGATCTGGTCTACCGGATCTTGCGTGACTCGGTGAACATCATCGAGGACCTTGCCGTGACGCCGGAAGAGTTCTGGAAAGCGGTCAATTATCTCAACGTGCTGGGGGCTCGCCAGGAGGCGGGATTGCTGGTGGCCGGGATCGGTCTGGAACATTACCTCGACCTGCTGATGGATGCCGAAGACGAGCAGGCCGGCAAGGCGGGCGGCACGCCGCGGACGATCGAAGGACCGTTGTACGTGGCAGGCGCGCCGTTGTGCCAAGGTGAGGCTCGACTGGACGACGGTAGCGATCCGGGCGTGCCGCTGTTCATGCAGGGTAGGGTGTTCAACACCGCTGGCGAGCCATTGGCCGGTGCGGTTGTCGACGTCTGGCACGCCAATACGGGCGGCACTTACTCCTACTTCGATACCCAGCAGTCGGCGTTCAATTTGCGTCGGCGCATCGTCACCGATACCGAGGGACGCTATCGCTTTCGCAGTATCGTACCGTCAGGCTACGGCTGCCCTCCGGACGGTCCGACCCAGCAATTGCTGGATCAGTTGGGACGTCACGGCCAGCGTCCAGCGCACGTGCACTTTTTCATCTCGGCGCCGGATCATCGCCACCTGACGACCCAGATCAATCTCGACGGCGACAAGTACCTGCACGACGATTTCGCCTACGCGACCCGTGATGAACTGATCGCCAAAATCACCTTCAGCGAGGATCAACAACGTGCGGCGGCGCACGGCGTCAATGGTCGTTTTGCTGAGATCGAGTTCGATTTCACCCTGCAGCTGTCCGCCCAGCTTGAAGAGCAGCAGCGCTGTGAGCGGGTTCGTGCCTTGGAAGATTGACGGTTTGCCGCTGTAGCCAGGGCCGTGGGATAGCGAACAGTTATCCCACGGCCTTTTGCATTGTGCGCGGCGCCGGCTCATCGGACCGAGCGCCGCAGGGGCCAGGAGCAGGGCTCTCCCGGCTCATCAGACCCGGAAATGCCCCACCAGGCGCTGCTGATGATCCGCCATTTCATAAAGTGAGTCGCTGGCCTTCGAGGCGTCGCCCATTCGCGTGGTCAGCGTTTCACTGATGCCGCGAATGTCGCTGACACGGTGGCTGATGTCATCCACCACGGTGCTTTGTTCCAGGGCCGCGCTGGCAATCTGTTGGTTCATCTGTTCGATCACGTCCACGGCCTGGGAGATGTTCTCCAGGGCCGTGCGCGTCTGCTGGACTTGCAGCACGCTGCTGCCGGCTTGTTCGCGACTGAGCTGGGTGCTGTGCACCACGTCCTGGCTCAGTTGCTGTAGCGATTCGATGACCAGGCGCACCTGTTCCACCGAACTTTGGGTGTTACTGGCCAGGTGCCTGACCTCGTCAGCCACCACGGTAAAACCCCGGCCCTGTTCGCCCGCCCGAGCCGCTTCGATAGCCGCATTCAAGGCCAAGAGATTGGTCTGTTGTGCGATGGCGCAGATGACGTCCAGCACCTGGCCGATCTGGGCGCTGTTTTCGGCCAGGGCACGCACTTGCTTCAGGGTTGCGTCCAGGCGTTGGTCCAGGTTTTCGATGTTGTGCACGGCGGTAGCGAACACGGCCTGGCCTGAGCGGCTGGCGTTTTCGGCAGCGGACGCGGCATCGGCGGCGCGGTGCGAGTTGCGGGCGACTTCCTGGGCGCTGGCACTCATTTCATGCAGGGCAGTGGCGGCCAACTCCACTTCGCGGTACTGGCGCTGCATGCCCGCGCTGACTTCGCGGGCAATGCCCAAAGAGGTGTCGGCGCTGTTGCGGGTGTCCAGGGACGCCGACTGGATATTGCGGATAATGGGTTGCAGCTTGTCCAGAAAGCGATTGAAACCATTGGCCAGGCGACCCAGTTCGTCGCCTCGTCCGGCCGGCAGCCGTTGGGTCAGGTCGCCGTCGCCCTCGACGATGGCGTCGAGCAGGCTGGCCACTTTCAGCAGTGGCCGTGTCACGCCATAGGCGGCGAGCCAGATCAGCAGCATGCCCAGGAGGCTGGCCAGCAGACCCAGGCCGAGGTTGAGCCAGTTGGCCTGGCGGCTCTTGTCGTCGAGTTGGGCCTGCATTTGTCGGGCGGGCGCCTGTACCAGGGCTTGCGGAACCTTTATCTGCAACTGCCAGGCGGGGTTGTCGGGCGTGGTTTGCAGGGGCTGACGGATGTCGATGGCGGCGCCGGTCACCGTGCCACTGCGTCCAGCCACTTGGCCGGAGGCCGAGAGGATACTGACCTCGCTGTCACCCTGATACAGGTCCTGGCTGAGATCGGCGGCCAGTTGTTGCAGCGTGTCGAGGCTGATGTCCATGCCGACCACACCGATCGGCTTGCCATTGACGAGCAGGGGAATGGAGATGCTGCTCATCAGCACTTTCTGACCCTCGACCTCACTGGTGTAGGGTTCGATCACGCAGGTGCGACGTTGTTCTTGAGGGCAGACGTACCAGGCGTTTTCCGGCTCGCTGCCGACCGGTGCATTGTTGGCGGTGATTTGTGGCTCGGTCAGCACCTCCTGGACCAGCCGCCCCGGTTGGCTTTGTGACCAATACAGCGCGAAGCGGCCTTTCTCGTTGCCTGCCAAGGCGCGCTGCCCGACAAAATCCGCATCTTTACCGACCAGTGCATCGGGCAGCAGCACCACATACAGGCCCAGCACTTTCGAACGTTTTTGCAGGGCCTGTCGCGTGATGCTGATCAGATCCTCGCGCAATTGCGCCGGCGTGAGTCGTCCATCGAGGGTTTGCTCGCGCAGCTGCAGGACCTGCTGCGCGAATCCTTCACCGTAGAGTGCCGTTTCGTTGAAAAAGCGTTCGACATGCTGGCCGTGGGCAACGGCCTGGGCGTGCAGGCGTTGCGAGGCCGCCTGGCCCAGCAACTCGCTGCTCTGTTCCTTCAGCAGGCTGGCGCTTTGTTGATTCTGATAGAGCGAGGCGCCGATCAACGCGCCGACAACGGCCAGCAGACATAGGCCGCTCAGTAGCGTAATTCGCCACTGGATCGTGAGGTGAGCGAAAGGCATGGCTGACGTTTCCTGCATTTGGGAGGGCTTTGGAGGCGAGGGGGCAAGACGCCCTCGTTTTTTTTCTTATGAGCGCGCCGAATCTGGAGCGGCTGGGCAGAGCATGAGGGGAGGCCGTGCAGGGGGCTATCCCAAATCGGCAAGAGCTGGCGGATTGGCAGCGCCGTTCCGACCCGTTTTGGGGCGGTGCCGATGATGCTACCGATTTGGGATAGCGAGCGGTTCGACGGGGGGCATAGGATCGATTCCAGCGCGCATCTAAAACAAAAACGCTACCCGGTACCGATCGTGTCTTGATCGGACCAACCCTATAGCGACTGCCTCATCTAATAAGGTCAAGAAAATGAGTGTATCTATCCCGGTCAACAGCTCGATGGAGCTCAAGCGTGGCGCCCTGGGTGTGGGCTTCATCATCTTCTTCGTGATTTCGGCAGCGAGCCCGTTGAGTGTCATCGCCGGTGGCTTTCCCATTGGCATCATGCTGGGTAACGGCGCCGGCACGCCGGCATTGCTGATCCTGGCCTTGCTGGTACTGCTGGCGTTCTCGGTGGGCTACACCACGATGTCCCGGCACCTCACCAACGCCGGTGGCTTCTATGCGTTCACCTCACGTGGGCTGGGTGGCCTGGCCGGCGGCGCGGCGGCGGTGTTGGCGATGTTCGCCTACAACATCCTCCAGATCGGGCTGTACGGCATGTTCGGCGGCGTGGTCAGCGGCACCATGGAGAGCGTGTTCGGCCTGGTGTTGCCCTGGTGGACGTATTCGCTGATGGCGATGGCCAGCATCGCGATCCTCGGCTATCGCAAGATCGATCTGTCCGCCCGGGTGCTGTCGATTGTCGTGATTGCCGAGTACCTGGCGATCCTGACCCTGGATTTCGCCATCCTGAAAACCGGCGGTGACAGTGGCATCAACCTCGACGCATTCGATCGCAGTCATGTGTTCAGCGGTACGCCGTCAATCGGGCTGCTGTTCTGCTTCGCGGCGTTCATCGGTTTCGAGGCCACGACCATCTACGGCGAAGAAGCCAGGAACCCGCAACGCACCATCCCGATAGCCACCTACAGTTCCGTGTTGCTGATCGGCGGTTTCTACGCTTTGTCAGTCTGGTCCATGGTGGTGGGAGTGGGCGCGGACAAGATCGTCCCGATGCTCCAGGCCTTAGAGGACCCGACGACCTTTATCTACGGCATGTCCGATCATTTTGTCGGGCCGTACCTGACGCAGATTATCCGCGTGCTGTTCATGGTCAGTATCTACGCCGGGCTACTGGCGTTCCATAACGCCGCGGCGCGCTACTTTTTCGCCATTGGCCGAGATGGCCTGCTGCCCAGCCAGTTGGGCACCACCCACCGCATTCACCAGAGTCCGCACATGGGATCGGCGTTGCAAAGCCTGATCGCTGCGGTGGTGGTGCTGATCTTCGCGGCCCTGGATGCCGACCCTATCCTGCAGCTGTTCGCCTGGTTCTCCAACCTGGCTACCCTCTGTGTGATTCTGTTGATGGCGCTGACCTCGGTCGCGATCTACGTGTATTTCCAGCGTCACCCGCAGCTTAAGGTCGGGGTCTGGCGCGGGAAAATCCTGCCAGGCTTTTCTTGTCTGGCCCTGCTGACGGTGCTGGTCCTGGCCATTGTTCATTTCGATGTGCTCACCGGTGCCAGCCAATTGATCTCCTATGGTCTCTGCGCCGTGATACCCGCCGCACTGATCTGCGGCCTGTTTCTGGCCGTGCGGCTGCGAAGGACCTCGCCACAACGGTTCATGGCCTTGGGCAGCCACAAGCTCTAGGGCACCCCTGCGGTACCACTCCACTACGAATACATCTGCCGGCCGCCGTTCGGTACGGCTCGTCAGCGCGTGAAAGGAAGGTTTCAAATGCACACATACAAGATGCTCATCAACGGCGTTCAGGTGGCCGGTGAAAACGGACAGTTTGACGTCATCAACCCCGCCACGGGAGCCGCATTCGCCCAATGTCCAGCCGGGTCGCTGGCGCAACTGGACCTGGCCGTGGATGGCGCGCGGGCGGCATTCGGCGAGTGGCGGCACAGCACTCATCCTGACCGTTGCGATCGCCTGATGAAAGTCGCTGCGGACATCGAACAAGAAGCCGAGTCCCTGGCCCGGCTGATCGTCCAGGAGCAAGGCAAACCGTTGGCGCTGGCTTTTTCCGAAGTCATGGGGGCGGCCGCCTGGACGCGTTATGCGGCGCAACAACAGATTGCCGTGGAACTGGTGGAAGAAACCCCCACCCAGCGCATCGAACTGCACCGCAAGCCTCTTGGCGTGGTGGCTTCGATCACCCCGTGGAACTGGCCGTTCATGATCGCCGTATGGCACATCATGCCGGCGCTGCGGGCCGGCAACTGTGTGATCAGCAAGCCGTCGAGCCTGACTCCCCTGAGCACCTTGCGCCTGGCGGAGATCATCGCCCGTCATGTGCCCCATGGCGTGATCAATTGCGTGACCGGCGAACAAGGTTTTGGCAGTGCGATCACCACGCACACCGGCATCCAGAAGATTGTCTTCACCGGCTCGACCGCCACCGGGCAAAGCGTGATGCGCGGTGCCGCCAGCAATCTCAAGCGCCTGACCCTGGAATTGGGCGGCAACGACGCCGCCATCGTCCTGCCGGGTACGCCGGTGGAGGCGGTGGCCGAGGAGATTTTCCAGGCGGCCTTTCTCAACATGGGCCAGACCTGTGCTGCGCTCAAGCGCCTATACATCCATGAGTCCCAATACCAGGCATTCGCCGATGCCTTGACCGCGATTGCCGCCCGCCAGGTCGTTGGCGATGGCCTCGAGCCTTTGGTCACCTTCGGTCCGGTGCAGAACCTTGAACAACTGCAGTTGGTCGATGCGCTGGTCGCCGATGCGCGGGCCCAGGGTGGACGGGTCTTGTGTGGCGGTGCGCGCCTGGATCGCCCGGGCTTCTTCTATCCGCCCACCCTGGTCGTGGATGTGACGGATGGCCAGCGCCTGGTCGATGAGGAGCAGTTCGGTCCGGTGTTGCCGCTGATCGCGTACCGGGATGTCGAGGATGTCCTGCGTCGCGCCAATGCGGGCGACATGGGTTTGGGCGGCTCGGTCTGGGGAGTGGACATCGAACAGGCGCAGGCTTTGGCCTGCCGTCTCGAAAGCGGGGTGGCGTGGGTCAACTGCCACGCCCAGATCCAGCCGAACACGCCGTTTGGCGGTAGCAAGATGTCCGGTTTTGGCGTCGAGTTCGGCCTTGAGGGGCTACTGGAATTCACCGGCCAGCAGCTGTTGTTTGTCCGCAAGCGTGACCCTGAGTAATCCCGTTCGCCTTGCGAAGTCGGTGCGGCCAGCCGTGCCGGCGTCATGCCAATACCTAAGACAGCCTATGAAGGCGCACCAGAGGAGCATCACCCATGCGGTATCCATCCAGTCCATTGCTCGGCGGCACGCTCGCGTGCTCATTGGCGCTTTGCGCCATCAGTCAGGCCCAGGCCTATGAGCTCTACAGTGATGAGAGCCGTCATCTCAACGCAGACATGACGGCGGTCTTCGGCCTGTTCAACAGTCGCAAGAACTATGACGGCACCTCCGGTGGCTCAACCTGGCGGGAAGGTTTCATCAAGTACGGCTTGAGCGGTGACCAGGCCTTGGCAGGCAACGGCACGGCCTACGGCGCCTTTTCCCTGGTCAGTTCCGCCACCTGGGGAGATGGCGACCCGTCGGGCAATACCCTGGGCAGCGAGCGCACGACGAAGATCGAGGATGCCTATCTGGGCTGGCGCTCCGGTGATTTGTTTCCAGCGTTGGGCAAGGACGGCGTCGACGTCTCCGGTGGGCGCCAAGTGGTCAAACTGGGCCGTGGCTTCCTGATCAACGATGACGGGCCGAATCTGGGCAAGGGCCCTGCCGACGGCGCCCTGAACCGTGGTGGAGCCTACTACCTGGCCGCACGGCACGCTTTCGACCAGACCGCCTACTTGCGCCTGGGCGGGCAGGATGGCCTGCATGGCAGCCTGCTCTGGCTCAAGTCCGACAACCGCGCTCAGGCTGAGACCGAACTGGCCGCCGGCACCCTGGACTACACCACCAAACCCGGTACGTTGGGGCTGACCTGGGTGCATGGCATCGATGTCGATGAGCAATGGGCCAGTGATTTTCAGCGCCAGCGCAAAGGCATGAATGTCTACAGCGTGCGGGGTGAAGGCGATGCCGGTATCGAGAACGCGAGTCTGGCGTTCGAGTATGCCTGGCAGGACAAGGACAGTGGTCCGGAGAAAGCCTGGTACGGGGAGGCGGGGTACACCTTCGCTGACGTCGCCTGGGCGCCGAAGGTGACGTATCGCTACACCCGCTATTCGCAGAAATGGGACTCGCTGTTCACCGGTGTGAGCATGGGCTATGGCACGTGGTTGCAGGGCGAAGTCGCCAGCAACTACGCGGGGCCATTCAACAGTAACACCAGCATCCATCACGTCGGCCTGAAAGCGACGCCCTTGGAAAACCTGACCGTGGGCGCGCTGTACTTCGATTTCGACACGTTGCGCAAGCGCGACTCGTTGAATCTCGATGCCCAGGAACTGGATCTCTATGCAGAATGGGCAGTCAACCCGCACCTGATCATCAGCCCCTTGGTCGGCCTCTACAAGCCCCGGCAGGACTCAAACTCGGGTGGCAACCAGGTCGGCGGAAACGGCACCAACCTGTACAGCCAGCTGACGGTGGCCGTTCCGTTCTGACCGTTCAGCCACTGCGTCCAGGCCTGAGGCCTATGGCCCATCGGCGTCTGGCTGGGTCCGCATGTTCTCAGCGATGCGCCGGGTGGTGTCCATGACCATCTCGACCACGGTTTCCTGGCGCAGCAGCTTGAAGCTTTGCGTGCTGCCCACGGCGGACAGGCTGCCCACCACCTCATCGATATCCGGTTGGATGATGGGCGCCGCGATGCCGGTCAGGCCCAGGTTGAGTTCATCGTGGGTCAGGCAGTAGCCGTCCTTGCGGATCTTCTTCGTGGCCTTGGCAAACCCTGCCCAGTCATACGGACTGTCAGGGTCATTGGCCATGTGCTCTTCGAACAGGCGCTGCAGTCGACGGCCCTTCTGGAAGGCGATCAGTACCTTGGATTGCGCGCCGCGAAAAAACGGCAGCGGCTGGCCACGCCCGAACGCGAATTGGTAGGTATCCGTCGGTTCGGCGATGTAGGTGTTGATGATGCGCCCGTCATAAAAAACGCTCGCAAACACCGCCAGGCCGGTTTGCGCGGACAGCTCGTGCATCAGCTCGCGCCCGGCGAGCAGGATGGGATCGTACTGACGCATCATCCAGTCCAGCTCGATGACGCGCGGTCCCAGGCCGTAGCTGCCGGCGTCCACTCGCGTCAGCAGGCCGGCATCACACAGGTCCTTGACATAGCGGTACACGGTCGCGCGTGACAGTCCCATGCGCACGGCAATGGTGTCGGGATCGATCTTCAACGTCTCTGGGCCGAACAGGTCCAGGACGCTCAGCATTTTACTCAGGCTGCTCATTGGGTTCCTAAGGGGGAAGGCATGCGGGTGGCCGTTTGGTGAGCACTATAGGTAGGCGCAGCGGCGATGGAAAGCCTGCCTGCCGGATGAGAAGCGTGCCGTCACCTTACTCCGCTGCTTGAGAAATACAAGTTGTAAGCTGGTGTTTTTAGCTTATAAAAATGCATAAAATCTCATAATAAGAGTTTTATGTAGAAAAATAGCTTGTTGTGTGGGCTTTTGTATGTGATAAATCTCAGCCATTGCAAACGCACGACCGAGAGGGCTGGAAATGAATGGTGCGCAACTGATAGTGAAGGCGGCGGTGGCAAGCGGTATCGAGTACTGCTTCGCCAATCCCGGAACGACTGAAATCCCTCTGGTGGCAGCCATGGCCAGTGCCCCGGGCCTCAAGCCGGTGCTGTCCTTGTTCGAAGGGGTGTGCACCGGCGCCGCGGACGGTTATGGGCGCATCGCCGAGAAGCCGGCCATGACCCTGACCCACCTCGGTCCTGGGTTCGCCAATGGCATCGCCAACCTGCACAACGCACGCCGCGCCAATACCCCGATCGTCAATGTCATCGGCGACCACGCGTCATGGCACGTCAACTACGATCCGCCCCTGGCCAGCGACATCCAGGCCTTGGCCGGGGCCGTTTCCGGTTGGGTCCGCACATCGCGTACGGCATCGGGCATCGGCGACGATCTGCAGGACGCCATGCGTGCGGCCTGGCAAGCCAAAGGTCAGATCGCCAGCCTGATCCTGCCCATGGACCTGCAAGGCAACCCGGCGGAGCATCCGGGAGTATTCGCGCCTGTGCAGCCGCCGGTTCGCCGGTTTGCCGGTGATCGGGTCGAGGCGCTGGCGCAGGCACTGCGTGACGGTCAGCGCCTGGTCTTCATTGTCGGCGACCAGGGCTTGTCCGTCGCAGGACTGGAAGCGGCGGGGCGCCTGGCGCAACTGCCCGGGGTGCGGATGTTCGCCGAGACCTTCCCGCGGTTGAGCTACCGCGGCGGTGGTTTGCCGGACCTGGATCGCTTGCCGTACTTCCCGGAAGTGGCGATCGAGATTCTCGACCAGTTCGACAAGGTCGTCTGTGCCGGTGTCCCGGAACCCATCAGTTACTTCGGCTATGAAGGCATACCTTCGCGGCTGGCCGAGCGTGAACGCCTGCTGTTGTTGGCCGAAGTCGGCGACGACGTGGCCGGTGCCATGACGGCGCTGGCCGATGCCCTCGACGCGCCCGCTTACCGGCCGACGCCCCAGGGCGTCGAGTTGCCGCCCGCCCAGGCGGAGCTGACGCCTCAGTCCATCGGCCAACTGCTGGCCGCCTCGCTGCCGGACGACTGCATTGTCTCCGTGGAAGGCGGGACGTGTGGCTATCCGTTTTTCACCGCCTCCGCCCATGCCGCGCGGCACCGCGTGCTGACCAATACCGGCGGTGCGATTGGCCAGGGCATTCCAGTGGGTTTCGGCGCCGCCCTGGCGGAGCGTGGCAACCGGGTGTTCTGCCTGCAGTCAGACGGCAGCGCCCAGTACACCATCCAGACCCTGTGGAGCATTGCCCGTGAGCAATTGCCGGTGGTGATCCTGATCGCCGCCAACCATCGCTACGCAATCCTGCAAAACGAGCTGCGCCGTTTCGGCATGACCGAACTCGGTCCGCAAGCTCTGAACCTGACCGTGCTGGACCGCCCGCGGATCGATTGGAAGGCCCTGGCCAAAGGTTACGGCGTACCCGCCTGCACGGTGCACACCAATGCCGAACTACAACGGGCCCTGGCCAATGCCAGTGCCGACAGTGGTCCTTGCCTGATCGAAATGGCGCTGTGAAGGAGTCGCTATGAACCCGTTCGAAGTATTACCCGCCGTCCGGGCGTTCCTGTCCCAACCCGGTCGCCTGTTCATTGGCGGCTCATGGCAGGACGCTGCTGGAGGTCGCCGGTTTGCCGTGGAAAATCCAGCCACCGAAGAAACGCTGACAGAAGTCGCCCAGGCCGATGAGCGTGACGTCGATGCGGCGGTCGCTGCCGCCCGTGCCGCGTTCAGCGGGCCCTGGGCGCGGCAGTCACCGGCCCAGCGAGGCCTGCTGCTGTTCCGCCTGGCGGACCTGTTGGACCAACACCGCGAGGAACTGGCTCAACTGATCACCCTGGAGAACGGCAAGCCCATCGCCGCCGCCCGCGGTGAAGCAGCCAGCGCCGCGAATATCGTTCGCTACTTCGCCGGTTGGCCGACCAAGATCGAAGGCAGCACGCTGCCGGTTTCGCCCGCCAGCGGTGCGCCGATGCTCAACTACACCCTGCGCGAGCCGGTGGGGGTCTGTGCGTTGATCGTGCCATGGAATTTCCCGCTCAACATGTGCGTGTGGAAGCTCGGTCCGGCGCTGGCAACCGGTTGTGTCGCGGTGCTCAAGCCGGCCGAGCAGACGCCGTTGGTCGCGATCCGGTTGGTGCAGTTGATCGAAGCGGCGGGCTTCGAGCCGGGGGTGGTCAACCTGATCACCGGGCTCGGTGCCGAGACCGGCGCACCGCTGGCGCGGCATCCTGGCGTGGACAAGATCGCCTTTACCGGCTCGACCCAGGTCGGTCGACTGATCGCCCAGGCCGCCACCAGCAACATGAAGAAGGTGTCGCTGGAATTGGGCGGCAAGTCACCGAACATCATCTTGCCGGACGCTGACATCGTGCGGGCCGCCAAAGGGGCCGCCGATGGCATTTTCTACAACCAGGGACAGGTCTGCACCGCCGCGTCGAGGCTATACGTGCACGCCAGCGTACTCGACCAGGTTCTCGAAGAACTCCAGCGTCACGCCGCCGCCCATGTCCTCGGGCCTGGGTTGGATCCGGCCAGCAGCATGGGCCCGCTGGTTTCCGCGCGCCAACTGAGCACGGTCAAAGGCTACCTGCAACGCGGTCAGCAAGAGGGCGCCGAACTGGTCTGCGGCGGAGGGCGCCCCGAGCACCTGGAGCGCGGTCACTTCATTGAGCCCAGCGTGTTCCTCGACCGCTTCGAAGGGGCCTGCGTCGCCCGCGAAGAAATCTTCGGTCCAGTGCTGACCGTCATGAGCTGGACCGAGATCGACGACCTGGTGCTGCGCGCCAACGATTCGCCCTATGGCCTGGCGGCGGGCCTGTGGACCCGCGACCTCAGCTCGGCCCACCGGGTGGCGGCGCAACTCAAGGCCGGGTCGGTCTGGATCAACTGTTGGAACGTCGTCGATCCGGCTTCGCCGTTCGGTGGCTACAAGCAATCCGGCTGGGGCCGGGAAATGGGTAAGAACGTGATCGATGCCTACACCGAGACCAAGAGTGTCTTCGTCGATCTCGCCTGAACCGAATCATTACAAGAGGAATCGCTATGGATCTGGAATTGAAAGGCCGTGTGGCCATCGTCACCGGCGGCGGTATGGGTATCGGTAAGGAAGTCGCACGCTTTCTCTCCGAAGAGGGCTGCAAGGTGGTGATCTGCGCGCGCCGCATGGAGTATCTGCAGCAGGCCGCCGAGGAGATCACGGCCCAGACCGGCAACGAAGTGCTGCCCTTGTTTTGCGACACCAACCAGATGTCGGCCGTATCGGACATGGTGGAAGCGGCGCACAAGCACTTCGGTCGCATCGACATCCTGGTCAACGGTGCGGCGGCGCCATCGGGCGTGGTGCGCAACGACATCGAGCATGCCGGCGACGATGAACTGCTGTCGGACCTCAACACCAAGGTCATTGGCTATTTCCGTTGCGCCAAGGCCGTGACCCCGCACATGAAGGCCGGCGGCTTTGGTCGCATCATCAACATCGGTGGTCTCACCGGCCGCGGCAGCAAGGTCCTGTCGGGGATGCGCAACCTGGCCATCGCCCACATGACCAAGACCCTTTCCGACCAGTTGGGCCCTGCCGGCATCACCGTCAACCTGATCCACCCCGGCGTGGTGGACACCCCCCATATCCAGGAGTTGTACGAGCGCGAAGGGATCAAGCAGGGCAAGACCCCGGAACAGGTCGAGCAAGGCTACATCGATGCCACGCCAATCCGCCGCACCTTGGCACCCATCGAGATGGGCTGGCTGATCGGCTTCCTGGCGTCACCCAAGGCCGGGGCCGTGACAGGTGAGTCCATCGGCATCGACGGTGGTTTGACCCGTGGCATCTTCATTTGAGGAGCATCAGCGATGAGTAACGGAACCCTTTTGGTCGCCACGGTGGGCCAGGCCGTCATCCGCAGCGCCGACGATGGCCGGACCTGGCATCGCCTTGGCTTGGACCAGGACCTGGAATTCGATGCGATCACGCGGTCCTTGAGTGTCCACCCGGGCACCCCCGAAGTGATTTATGCCGGTACCGACGTAGGCTTGTGCGTCAGCCACGACACTGGCGGTCGTTGGGAGCGTGTCGATTCACCGTTCAATGGCCAGACCGTCTGGAAAGTCGCGGTCGACCCGCAGGATGCCCAGCGTATTTTTGTCGGTACCGGGGCACCTTCGCGCGCTGTTTTGTGGCGGACCCTGGACGGTGGCCAGCACTGGGACCGCGCGCCGGTGGAAATCCCGGAATTCTGTGACGGCGTCAGCCGTCCCCGTCTATTGGCCTTCGCCTACGATCCAACGGACCGCAACCAGTTATGGTTTGGCCTGGAGGAGGGCGGGTTGTTTCATTCGCGCGACGGCGGCGACAGTTGGACACGGGTCGATGACCGGCTGATGTGGGATTACAACTCCGACGTCCACAACATCCTGGTACTGCCCAACCATGGCCAGAAAGTCATCGTGGTGGTCTGCGTCAACGCCGTCTACCGCAGCCTGGATGAAGGGCTGACATGGACCGGCATCATTGCCCGCGAAGCATTCGGCCTTTACTACGTGCGTGCCATGAACGCGCCGCTGGATACGCAAAGCAGCCTGTACTTGAGCATCTCCGACGGTACGCCCGGCACCACCAGCAAGGTCCTCGTTTCCCATGATGCCGCGCTCAGTTGGGAGGTGTTGCCTCTTCCGCAACAACCCAACTCCTGTGTCTGGGCCATCGCCTGCAACCCGGCCAACCCACGGCAAATCGTCGCGGGCACCAAGTACGGCCACCTGTTCACCTCGGAAAACGGCGGGGATGGCTGGCAAAAACAGTGGCGCGAGTTCAGCGAGATCGCGGATGTGCTCTGGACCCCCGCAGTGGCGCAGATCAAGGCAGGACACCAATCCATCGTCAAGAAAACCTGAGGTATGACGCGATGAAAGTCGAAGTCCTTCGTACTCATTTATCGCTATCGGTCAGTGACCCTGAAGTGTCGGCACGCTGGTACGCCGACATCCTCGGCATGCATGAAAGTGCACGAGGCGACAGTTGGATCATGATGGCGTTTGGTGCCAAGCATCACGACATCGCATTGATCCGTGCAGAGCCGGGTGCCCATCAGGGCGGGCTGGGCTTGCAGCATTACGGGCTGGAAATCGCCGGTGACATGACCACCCTGCGCCAGCTCTACGGCATGTTGCTGCGCAAGGGCGTGGAGGTTGTGAAGATCACCGACCACGAAATCGGCAACGGTGTTTATTTCCACGATCCCGATGGCAATCGCATGGAGTTCTTCCTCGAGACCGAACATGACGATGCCCGGGGCAAGGCACGCTTCAGGGCCGCTGGCGCCCCGAGCAGGAATTTCGATCTGGACCCACTTTGAACATGAGGCAAGTCTGATGAAAACCGCGAATTTCGCTACTTATCACATCCGTAAATGGTACAGCTTCATCGAAGAGACACTGGCCAACGAAAGCGGCCAGTTGGCCGATGGCGAGCCGTTGTTCAAATATGCGATCGCCGCCGTGATCGCCAACCCCTATGCGAACCGCTACAGCGAGACGCTGTCCGAACTGGTCGAGCCATCACCGCTGCTGGGCGAGGAGTTCGGTCGGCGTATCCAGGCACTGGCCGGCTCGCGGGAGATTGTCAGTTACGGCAAGGCATGCCTGGTGGGCAGCTTGGGCGAGTACGAGCACGGCAATGCGTTCCTGACCAACCCGGCTGCCGATCCGGTTCGCGTGGCGCTGGGCGGCGGCAAGTCCTGGGTGCCGTCCACCGGTAAGCGCGGCGGCCCTGGCACGACTATAGACGTGCCGCTGGCACACAAGGATGCGCTCTATGTGCGTTCTCACTACGACAGTATTTCCCTGTCGCTGGGGGACGGCCCGTCACCCGATGAAGTCGTGGTGATCTGGGCCTTCGCCACGCGTGGTCGCCTGCATGCACGACTGGGTGGCCTGCAGGCGGCGGACGTCAAGGGCGTCGATGGCTTGCATTGACTCCAGGGGTTAGGCTGCAGGCAAAGCCCACAAGGCATGACTGACTCAGTCCACTCTTAAACCAAAACAAGAAAGCGGTGAACAGTGATGAAGCAGGAGAAGACCCAGGTTGTCATCGTCGGCGGCGGCCCCAACGGGATCACCGCCGCGCACTATATGGGCATGTACGGTATCGACTGCGTGGTCCTCGAGCTTGCCGACTGCATACTGCCTTACCCGCGCGCGGTGGGCATGGATGACGAGGCGCTGCGAGTGTTGCAGGGCATTGGCATCGCCGAGCTGGCGGCCAGGGACATGATTTGCGACGTGCCGCTGCGCTACTACAACTCGCGTGGCGTGTGCTTCGCCGAGGTCAAGCCGAGCACTGCTCATTACGGCTGGCCGATGCGCAACATCTTCATGCAGCAACTGCTCGAAGGCACGTTGCGCGAGCAACTGGGGCAGCACCCCAGCGTACAGCTGCGTCAAGGCCATGAAATGCTCGAGCTGGAGCAGGACGCCCAAGGGGTGACGTTGCAGGTGCGCGATGCCCAGGGCGCCCTCTACCAGTTGCAGGCCGAGTATGTGATCGGCGCCGATGGCGGGCGCTCGACCGTGCGCAAAAAACTCGGCATCGAGTTGCTGGGGCTGACCCATCCGCGCAAATGGGTGGTGGTCGATACCGCCAATGACACCCTGGACGCACCCTACACCGCACTGCATGCCGACCCGCAACGGCCGTTCGTGTGTATTTATCTGCCTTACCAGCAGCGTCGCTGGGAGTTCATGCTCCTGGAGGGAGAGGATGAGGTGAAGATGTGCGAGGAGGGCACTATTCGCAAGCTGATCCGTGGGCACATCGGCGATGCGGTCGATCAGTTGAACATCATCCGTATCCGCGCCTACACCCATCATTCCCGGGTCGCGGCGCGTTTCGTCGAAGGACGCGTGGTGTTGGTGGGCGATGCGGCGCATATTTCCCCGCCCTGGGCCGGGCAGGGTCTCAATTCCGGCTTGCGCGACGTGGCCAACGTGGCCTGGAAGCTGGCAGCGATCATTCAGGACCGTGCGTCAGCCTCGATTCTTGAAAGCTACGACCAGGAGCGGCGCGGGCACGCCACCGAACTGGTGGCCCTGGCCGACAACATGGGGGCGGTGCTGGGGCTGACTAACCCTCTGATGGCCGGCGTGCGCGACTGGTTGTTCCAGGCCGTCAACAGCGTCGACAACCTGCGCTCGCATTTGTTGGAGTTCAAGTTCAAGCCCAAGGCAACCATCACCAAAGGGCTCGTGTACCACGAGCGTGCCGAGTTGCGCGAGGACGACCTGGTCGGGCAGTTGTTCGTCCAGCCCTACGTCGAGGATGCCCAGGGGCAGCGGCAACGGTTGGACAGTGTCCTGGGATCGTCCTACGCGATATTGGGCTATCGGGTGAATCCGCGCGAACAGGTGAGCGCTGAGATGGCTGACTATTGGGCACGTTGGGAAACGCGCTTCATCCAGGTCAATCGCTCGCGCAGCGGCGTTGGACGCAACCAGCCGTTGACGGCTGTCGACGCCATCAGTGTGGAGGATGTCGATAACCGATTGGGCGAATGGTTCTCCCGCGTGCGTGACTGCATCGTGGTGGTGCGTCCGGACCGGTTTGTCGCGGCCATTACCACGCCGGAAAGGCTCGACGGGGTATTGCGCAAGCTGGCGGGGCAGCTGTCGTGAAGGGCGGCCAGAAGGTACTCGACCAGCTCTTCGACGCTACGCGCAGCGTCCAGGCGCTACCGGCCCTCGTCCCGGAAGCGATCGACGTGTCCACCGGTTATGCGCTGCAGCGCCAGGCCCTGGAGCAGCGCCTGGCGAGCGGAGAACAACTGAGCGGATGGAAGATTGCCTTCGCGGGCAGTGCCGCGCAGGCGCGTTTCGGTCTTGACGAACCCGCCTATGGCAGCCTGACCGATGCCATGTTCGTCGAGCCGGGGAATCCGGTGTCGCTCCCGCGGTTGATACAGCCCAAGCTGGAAATTGAACTGGCCTTTGTCTTTGGCCGCAGCTTGCCTGCCGGTCACTGTCGAGATGAAGACATCCTGGCGGCCATCGGTGAGGTCGCGCCCGCGTTCGAGATCGCCGATTGTCGATGGCAGCAATGGCGTTTCGGGGCCGGGGCATTTCTCGCCGACAACGCGGCGGCGGGGCTTTACAGCCTTGGGCAACGCGTGGCATTCGATGCCTTGCGCCATGCCTGTGTCGCCTATCGGCTGGAATGTGACGGGGTGCTCTGCGGTGTCGGCGATACCCTCGACCGGGAGGACAGCCCGTTGCAGAACCTGTGCTGGTTGGTCCGCCGCCTGCTGGCCGACGGGCAGCGGGTGGAAGCAGGGCAGGTCGTGCTGTCCGGATCGCTGCTGGCGCCCTTGGATGTCCAGCCTGCCACTTACCGACTGCACATGCTTGGCACGGAACTGGCTTTGGTTTTCGTGGCGGACCCTGCCCCCGCGTGAACGATCACTGTCGTCACGGATGACCAGCCCCTGCAGACCAATAAAAACAACGGGGCCACCGAGGAACGACGAATATGCTCGCTGAAGTCCGCACCTTCAATGACCCGCAGCAACATGCCGGCTCCATCCAGGGCTGGCAGCAAGTCTATGACCAACTGGGCCGTGGTTGCCTGACCAGCGAACTGCGGCAGCTGTCCGCTGATCGCTTCCAGATCTTCCAGGAGGTGCTGGACAAACGCGTGGTGCAGCGCGGCTTCGCGCCCAAAGGTCGGTTGTGCGCGGCCATGTCACTGGGCGGTGCGCCCGTCGTTCAAGGGCAGCAGGTGGGGGCTCATAGTGTCGTGCTGTTGCGTGACGCCGAAGAGTTCGTCCTGCATGCGCCGGAAGGCACGCACTTCCTGGCGCTCAATGTCGACACCGTACGCTTCGCCAAACTGGCGGCGTTCGAATTATCGAGCGAGCAACTCCGGCGCTTGAAGACCGTGTCACAGGTGAGTGTGGATGAGGCGTTACTGTTGCGTATACGGCAACGTATCCTCCCGGCGTTTCGTCACTTTTTGGAACATGCGGACGCCATCAACCCGGCCTCGGAGAAAATGCTCGAGGACGTCATGCTCAATGCCTTCCTCGATTTGTTCAGCCATGCGACCGATGACACACGCTCGCGCCGGAGCAACTTTTCCGTCAGTGCGTACTTGGTCAAGCGCTGCCAGGAACTGATCGTCGCCAGTGGCGATACCCCATTGAGCATCCTCGACCTGTGCGAGCAATTGCGCGTCAGCCGGCGCACCCTGCAGAACAGTTTCCAGGCAGTGACGGGCATGCGCCCGGTGGAGTACTTGCGCAACCTGCGCCTCAACGCGGTGCGACGGCGCTTGATCGCTACGCCCGCCTGCGCCATGAACATCGGCGAGGTCGCGGTGGCAATGGGCTTTTTTCACCTGAGCCATTTCGCCGCGCATTATCGCGAGCTATTTGGCGAGTCCCCTTCCGATACACCCAGGGCGAAGCGCTGACGCCCATGCCTGCGTGCTGTGGTTCAGGGCACGATGCTCGTATGGAGGGGGTTAATGCGCTATTTGCAGGCAGGCCGCTCAGGCAAAACTGATCCGGTCGGCGTAGGCATTCTGAGCGATCTTGCGCTGGTAGTCATAAGGCGTGGTACTGACCAGCTTCTTAAAGTCCCGCAGGAAATGCGACTGGTCGGAAAAGCCCAGGTCGAGCGCCAGCTCCGAGAACGAGACGTCCTGATGGGTGTTGAGGGTTTCCAACGCGGCCTGGCAGCGGATGATCCGGCAAAAGGTCTTGGGCGACAGGCCGGTGTCCTGGCTGAACTGGCGGTGCAGTGTGCGGCTGGTGTAGCCACTCAGGTCCTCCAGGTGCTGGATGCGGATATCGCCGCGATGCCGCAGCGCCTGTTGAATGACCATGCTCGTCAGTTGTGATGTCTTGCCCATCAGGCGCGGCGCCAGATGATCGTTGAAGAGCCGCATCTGTTCGGCCAGCAAGGGGGTCTGGACGATACGCTCGAAGATCCGCTGGGCGAACCCTGAAACCTCCAGCAGATCGAGTTCCTGCTCGGTCAACTCCTCAGCCAGCACATTGATGAAACCGGGAATGATACCCGGCGAAAAACGCACGCCGAAATAATGGTGACCCTGGTGCAGCACGACGGCCTGGGCCGCCAGGGGCGTGCCACAGATCCTGGCGGTCGGGCGCGTGGCATCACAGTCAAAGACAATGTCCACGCAACCGTCCGGTACGGCCAATATGTCGGTGGAGAGCGCCACATCGAAGGCATAGAAATGCGAGATCGCCGGGTGTTCGGAGGGCATGACCGAATACCGCGAAGAGTTGAGCACGAACCAGGGTTGTTCGTACGCAGTGTGGTGCCGGGGAGTCGGCGCGCACAGTTTGGCCATGGTGAGACCTTCAATGGGCTGCTTACGGGAATTTTCACGCATTAATCGCGCCAACTCGTGCGCATGGCCAATCGCGGCATGTCCGAAATCTACAATACCGCCGCAAACCCCAGCGTGATACTCGACGTTGACAGCGTGGAGCTGCGCCTACCGCAGCGATGTCACCTTCAGCCCGAGAAAAACCTATGTCTAATAATACAAAAATCGACTTCATCTACCTCTCCGAGCAGGACATGATCCGCGCCGGTGTCACGGACATGCTGGCTTGCGTCAACACCATGGAGGAGATGTTCGGCCTGCTGTACATCGGCGACTATCGCATGGCCGGACCGAACAACGACTCCCACGGCGCAATGGTGACCTTTCCGCAGGACTCACCGTTCCCCAACATGCCCAAGCCCACGGCTGACCGCCGGATGATGGCGATGCCGGCCTACCTGGGCGGCAGCTTCTGCACGGCGGGCGTGAAGTGGTACGGCTCCAACATCGCCAACCGCGAAAAAGGCCTGCCGCGCTCGATCCTGATGTTCACCCTGAACGATCCCGACACCGGGGCGCCATTGGCGCACATGTCCGCCAACCTGCTGTCCGCTTACCGCACCGGTGCGATTCCCGGCGTGGGCGCGCGTCATCTGGCTCGCAAGGATTCGAAGGTGGTAGGCCTGCTCGGCCCTGGTGTCATGGGCAAGACCACCCTGGCGGCATTCATCGCCGTTTGTCCGCAAATCGACACATTGAAAATCAAAGGTCGCGGCCAGAAGAGCCTCGATAATTTCATTGCCTGGGTCAAGGAAACCTATCCCCAGGTGACCACGATCGAGGTGGTCGATACCCTCGAAGAAGTGGTCCGTGATTCCGACCTTGTTACTTATTGTAGCTCCGGTGAGGTGGGCGACCCCGCAACCTACCCAATCGTGAAGCGCGAGTGGGTCAAGCCGGGCGCCTTCATGGCCATGCCTGCGTGCTGCAACATCGACGCCGACATGGAGCGATCCGACGTGCGCAAGGTGTTGGACAACACCGGCCTCTACGAAGCCTGGTTCGAAGAATTGCCCAAGCCCGCGCACCACTGCGTTCCCGTGATCGGCGTGCGCTTCATGGACATGATTGCCGAAGGCAAGATGCGCCCGGAAGAACTCGAAGACATCGGCAAGATCGTCGCCGGCCAAGCGCCAGGCCGTCGAAACGATGAAGAGATCATCATCATGTCGGTGGGCGGCATGCCGGTCGAAGACGTCGCCTGGGGCACGGTCGTGTACCGCAATGCCATCGAGCAGGGCATCGGCGTCAAATTGAACCTGTGGGAAACCCCCGTCCTCAGCTAACGCCCCCATTCCTTTGAAGAGACTTTCGACATGACCAAAATCATCAAGCTCAAGACCGGTTCCCCGTTCGAAGAACAAGCCAGTTATTCGCGCCTCGTGGTCGTGGACAACTGGATTTACGTTTCCAACACGGCGGGTCGCAACCCACAGACCAAACTGATTCCCGAGGACATCCTCGAACAGACGCACCAGGTATTCGCCAACATCGAGACGGCCCTGGCGGCCGTCGATGCAAGCCTGGCTGATGTCATCTGCTCACGGGTGTTCATTCAGGATCCCAAGGATGTGCCGGCCGTGATGAACCTGATCGGCGAGAAGTTTCGCGGTGTCGATCCAGCCAGCACGGTGACCTGCCCACCCCTGGGCTCGACGGTCTACAAGGTGGAACTGGAAGTGACGGCCTATCGCAATGCTTCGAAGGCGCAAGTCGAAGTCATTCGCCTGTCCCAGTGACTGTTACACGGCCGCGCACGCGCGCGGTCGTCCTCAACCGCTTATCGAGTTTTAATCATGGCACCGACCATAGAGCCCGTGAACACGTCGACCGCTTTTCCTTCCACGACCTCTGTCGTCATCATTGGCGGTGGGATCATTGGCCTGACTGCTGCGTTGACGCTGGCTGAGCGCAACATATCGGTCGTCGTGCTGGAGAAAGGGCGGATTGCCGGCGAGCAGTCCTCCCGTAACCTGGGTTGGGTGCGCAAGACCAATCGTCACCACGATGACATCCCGCTGGCCCTCGCGGCGGATCGCTTGTGGGCACAGATGCCTGAGCGGGTAGGGGCCGATGTCGGCTATCGTCAGGCGGGCATCATGTTCCTGGGCCGCAACGAGGCGCAGATGGCAATGCATGCCGGCTGGCTCAAGTCGGTCGAGCACCTGTCCCTGGACTCGCGATTGCTGAGCAAGCGTGAGATCGAAAAACTGGTGCCGGGTGGCGTGGGTGACTGGGCCGGTGCAATCCATACCCCCTCCGATGCGCGTGCCGAGCCGACGTTGGCCAGCAGCGCTATCGCCAAGGCCGCCATGGCCAAGGGCGTAGTCATTATCGAGCAGTGCGCGGTTCGTACCTTGCAGATGTCCGCTGGCAGAGTCAGTGGCGTGGTCACTGAGAACGGCGAGATCCGCTGCGAACACGTGCTGCTGGCCGGTGGCATATGGTCGCGGCGGTTCCTGGGCAACCTCGGCGTATCGTTGCCAACCTTGCCGCTGACCTGCTCGGTGCTGCGTACCCTGCCGATGGAAGGCCCCACCGAGATCGCTGTGGGCGCGCCTGATTTTTCCTTCCGCAAGCATAAGGACGGCGGTTTCATCATCACCCAGCGCGGTAAGCTGGACGCCTTCCTGACCCTGGATCACCTGTTGCTCGCCAAGCAGTACCTGCCGCAATTCCGGGCGCAACGCAGTGTCCTGGAAGTGTCCCTGGGCAAGCCTTTTTTCAACGACCTGGCACTCGCCCGGCGTTGGCAGGCCGACTCTGTCAGTCCGTTCGAACGTGTGCGGGTGCAGGACCCGGCCGCGAACCAACGACTCAATAACGATGCGATGAATAACCTCAAGGCGGCGTGGCCAGTCTTCGAGAATGCCCGCATCGCCCAGGCATGGGCCGGCACCATCGATGTCACACCTGACTCGAATCCGGTGATAGGCGCGGTCGCGAAAATCCCCGGCTTGACCGTGGCCACCGGATTCTCCGGGCATGGCTTCGGCACCTCGCCGGCGGCGGGGCACCTTGCGGCGGATCTCGTCAGTGGCCATGCCCCCATCATTGATCCAAGGCCTTATCGCTTCGATCGTTTCTGACCGACCGTCCAGCACCTTCATTGTGCGGAGCATTTATGCCTACAGAGAGTCGTTTCTTTTTCAATCGCTCAGGCCTGCGCCTGCATTATCTGCGCTGGGGCGAGCCGACCGGGGTGCCCTTGGTACTGCTGCACGGGCTGCGGGCCTACGCCCAGACCTGGACGTCGCTGGCGCAATCGCTGGGTGATGGCTACTGCATCTATGCACTGGACCAGCGTGGTCGCGGCCTGAGCGACTGGGCTGAACCCAGCAGCTACCACACCCAGTCGTATGTGGAGGATCTCGAGGACCTCGTCGCCCATGTGGGCCTGCAACGTTTCGTGTTGCTGGGGCATTCGCTTGGAGGCGCCAACGCCCTGGAATATGCGCGGCTCAATCCGGGACGACTGATAGGGCTGATCATCGAGGACATCGGTCCCGGTTCTTCGAGCCAGGGCGATGGCGCGGCGCGCATTCGCCGGGAAATGAGCCAGACGCCCCAGCAGTTTGATGATTGGGACGCGGCTCGTGCCTTCTGGCGGGCTTCGCGCCCCGGCCTATCGGAAGAGGCCCTGGCCTCCAGGTTGGCCCATTCGATGAAACAGAGCGGCCCAGTGGTCACCTGGCGCCACGATCAACAAGGCATTGCCGAGGCGCGCCTGAGCATTGAGCCGACCGATCTGTGGCCGGCCGTCCGCGTCCTGGATTGCCCGAGCCTGTTCATTCGCGGCGGTCGCTCGGACTTCCTGCCGCCGGCGACATTGGAGGCCATGAGTGCCAGTAACCACCATGTCCAGACGGCGGAAGTCCCTGGGGCCAGCCATTATGTGCACGACGATCAGGGCGAGGTTTTCAACCAGCTGGTCGCAGGCTTCCTGAAAAGCCTGGCGATCTCGGCTCGATGAAATCCCCGGCCCGGCTGATTGCATTGTTGTCATCGCTTACGGCATTCGTGCCGTTTTCAATCGACACTTACTTGCCCAGTCTCCCGCAGATCGCTCGCGACCTGTCGGGCAGTGCCGCCCAGGTACAACACACCATCAGTGCTTTTCTGCTCGGTTTGTGCCTGGGCATGCTGTTTTATGGTCCGCTGTCCGACCGCTATGGCCGTCGTCCGTTGTTGTTGGGCAGTCTCGTCGTGTATGGGGTGGCGACCCTGGGATGCCTGTTCGCCGACAGCGTCGAGCATCTGATCGCCTGGCGATTTCTCCAGGCGATCGGCGGAGCAGGGGCCTTGATACTGGCCCGGGCCATTGCCCGGGATCTGTTTGGCCTGGCGCAAGCGGCCAAGGTGCTGTCATGGATGCACTTGCTGACGATGATGGCGACGTTGGTCGCGCCCATGATCGGTACCTGGCTGGTATTGATCCAAGGCTGGCGCACGATTTTCGCCGCGCTGTTCATGCTCTCCAGCCTGTGCCTGGTCATGGTGACGTTCGGTTTGAAAGAGAGCCTTGCGCCACGGGCCGATGGCGCCTCGGTGAAAGGGGCCTTTGCCGCCTACCTTGCCATCGCCAGGCAGCCCCGGGCCGTGGCGCTCATTGGCTGCATGGCCCTGTCATTCGGCGGCATGTTTGCCTTCATCACCGCCTCGCCATTCGTGTATGTGGTGTTCTTCGGCGTCTCGCCACGGACCTTCAGTGGCCTGTTCGCCTTGAACATTCTCGGCATTATCGTGGTGACCCTGATCAACGCCCGCTGGGTCGGCCGGTTCGGGCCGCAGCGCATGTTGGCGGTGGGGGCCGTACTGGCGGGCGGGGCCGGGGGCGCGATGATGCTGGTCGGGTTCACGCAATGGGGCGGTTTGTGGCCTATTGTCGGCTGCACGGTGCTGTACATGGGCGTCACGGGGTTGCTGGGCGCCAATTGCACGGCGAGCCTGATGGCGATGTTCCCGCACCAGGCGGGCGCGAGTATCGCGTTGGGCGTGTCGGTGCAGTTTGCCGTCGGCGCGCTGGCAAGCCTGTGGGTCAGCTACCTGGCCGATGGCACGTCGTGGCCAATGTGCCTGGTGATGGGGATCTGCGGGCTGGGCTGCCTGGTCGCGTGTGGGTTCTCGGCCCGCACGCCCATCGAGCCCGGCGTCGTGGGGGATGACGCGTGCGCGCCGTTCCAGCCTTGATAGGGATTATTGCGAACGCAGGGTTTTTGACGGCTGCTCGGCGAATAGCGCCTTGTAGGCGTTGCAGAAATGCCCCAGGTGGGTGAAGCCGAAATCACTCGCCACGCGGGCAATGGTGAAATCGTCGGCAGATGTGGCGTGCAGTCGTCGACGCACGGCATTGAGTCTGACTGACCGCAGGTATTCCACCGGACGCATGCCGGTTACGCTGAGGAAACTGCGTTGTAGCGTGCGGCGGCTGACTCTCAGCTGCTCGCAGATATCCAGCACCGTGATCGGCGTTTCGTGATCGGCGAGGGCCAGTTCCTGGCTCTGCCTGACCAGGTAGGCGCTGACGGTGTGGTTGCCCAGGCGTGTGCGATCCTGTTCGCAGCCTTGTTCGAACAAGTCCAGCATCGATTGCAGGGTGGCATCCTCGACCACATTCTCTGGAAAGCTAGGATTGGCCTGGGCGGCGCCGACGAGCGCCAACAAGCGCTGGCGGATGGCGTTCAACGAGGATTGCGGCAGCGCCAGGTGGGTGATGCGGCCGAGCTTGCGCAGCCCGCTCTCGGTAAACTCGCGCTCGGCGAAAAAACCGAACCTGTCGGTGGCTACCGTGATCGCCAGCAACTCCATGCCTTGGGCCGCCTGCACGGAAAAGTCCTGGCCACCGTGAAGAAGCGACACGGATTGCGCATTGAGGCGCTTGCCTTGAAACAACAGCGGTTCATTCAGTGACATTGGCATGGCCAGGCACAGCCGACCCGCCGGCGCGATGCCTTGTTGCACTACGCGCTTATCGAGGGTTTCGTGGAAAATCTGGAAGCGTTCGCCGTTGATGTACCTGAGCAGGGTATGGGCGCAGCCGTTGCTCAGTTGGTCATAGGTTTGCTGCCAACCGGTGATCGCACAGGCATGCAGGTGTATGTCGTCAAAACGTTCGGTTCGCGTTTGCATGATCTTTGCGCTCCACCCATGGCTTCTTTCACGCTTGGATTCCAGAGCAAGTCCCAGGCCATCGTGCTCCAGTCAGCGGCCCTGCGCGCTGCGATAACTGCGCGGGGACTGTTGGTACTGCTGGCGAAATACCCGGGAAAAGTGCGCGGCATCCTGATAGCCACACTCGAAGGCAATGTCGGTGATCGAACTGTGCGCACGGTTTGGATCGCCCAGGGCCTGGGCGGCCTTTTCCACGCGCAATCGCTGGATGTATTTGCAAACCGGCTCGGCCTCGCCTTCGAACAGGCGATACAGTCGGCGACTGGAAATGCCCATCTGCTCGGCCAGGCGCGCCGGATTGAGGTGCGGTGAAGCGAGCTGTGCCCGCAGCAAGCGTTCTGCCTGCAAGCGCAGCGGATCGCTGCTGCCCAGGTTCGGCTGGCGACCCAGGGCGGGGCGCAGCAGGGCAATCAGGGCGTCTTCCAGGGCGCCCTCATCCTCGGTGTCCGCCCAGTGATCGAGTTCACCCGAGCTGACCTGCAGCAGCAACGTCCGCAGCAGGTGGCCGCTCATGCCATCGGTCGACACTTTGCCAAACCGTGTGCCGGCCTTGAGCTTTTCCCGTGGCAAGTGGATGGACACGTGGCGGAACAAGCCCCTGGGCAGCATCTCGATGTCCAGGGAAGAGTCCAGCAAGGCCATGTCGCCCTCGGAGAGTTCGATCCTTTCATCGTCCAGACGCACCTGCATGGTCCCCGAGCGCTGCAACACCAGGAAGCAGAAGCGGTCTTCGGCGCGGTCGCTCGCGCCTTTATGGCGCACGATGGACCGGGCATTGCTGCGGATATGGGCGATCTCCGTACCGGCCAGATTACGCAGCTCGATGTCGCCGATGAACAGTGCGTTGTCATGGGCAAACCGAGCCGTGAACGCACCGCAAACCGCCTCGACTTTGCGCGACCAGGTGTGAAGGCGGGTATCAGCTTGTTCGATCATGAAACCTCCGTACACACTACCGTGCGTAAATACATGCACTTTTCACGTGATTATCTGAGTAATCGCAGGATCGAACAAACCTTGCACGCTTCAGGCCAGAGTCCCGTCAGTAGCGGATCATCACCGATTTGAGCTCGGTATAATCGTCGATGAATGCACTGCCAAATTCACGACCGATTCCCGATGCCTTGGTGCCCCCGAACGGCACCGATGGGTCGAGGAAGGTGTGCATGTTGACCCAGACCGTCCCGGCTTCGATTTGCGGTATCAGCCGCAGGGCCTTGGACAAGTCGTTGGTCCAGATGCTGGCAGTCAGCCCGAACGGACTGTCGTTGATCATCGCGACCAGTTCCTGCTCATCGTCGAAGGGCAATACGCACACCACCGGGCCGAAGGTCTCTTCGTGCAGCAGCGGGTCATCCTTGCCGGTCGCCAGGACCAGCGTGGGCTCCACGTAAAAACCGGCACGCTCGACAGCGCGGGCGCCGCAGATCACCTGGTTGTGCTGCTGGGCGCGCTGAAAGAAACCAAGGATCTTGTCGTAGTGTGCCTTGTTGGCCAACGGACCGAACTGAGCCTGTTCATCCAAGGGTGAACCGATGACCATCTGTGACAACGCCGCGCCCAGCTTTTGTGTCACCTGTTCGACGATGGAACGGTGCACATACAGTCGCTCGGGCGATGCGCAGACCTGCCCCTGGTGCACATAGGCCGACTGCACCAGGCGTGCTACCGCATCGTCGACATTGGCGTCCGCCAGCAACGCGGCGGCGTTCTTGCCTCCCAGCTCCAGGGTGGCGCGGGTCAGGTTGGCGGCCATGGCGGCCTTGCCCACGGCGATGCCGGTCGGCACCGAACCGGTGAACGAGACCTTGCGTACAGACGGATGCTCGATCAACTGCTGGCCCACTTGGCCGCGTCCGTTGAGAACGTTGAAGGCGCCGGCCGGGATGCCCGCCTCGATGGCCAGTTCTGCCAGGCGTAGCAGCGAGAGCGGCGTATATTCGCTGGGCTTGATGACCACGGTGCAGCCGGTGACCAGGGCGGCGCCCAACTTCCACACACCGATCATCAGGGAAAAATTCCACGGCACGATGGCGGCCACGACGCCCACCGGTTCGCGCAACGTGAAGGCGGTGTACTGCTCGCCCTCGATGGAGGGAATCGACGGCGTCATGGTCTGGCCGCCGATCTTGGTGGCCCAGCCGGCGAAGTAACGCAGGAACACCGCGCTCTGGGCCACTTCCAGATGGCGCGCGAGATTGATCGACTTGCCGGAGCACACGGTTTCCAGCTGAGCCAGTTCTTCCCCGTGGATCTCGATCAGGTCTGCCAGGCGATTCAGCGCGATCCCCCGCTGGTACGGCGAGACGCGGGCCCAAGCGTTCTGGAACGCGCTCACGGCGCTGTCGACGGCAAGGTCGACGTCGTGGGCCTGGGCATCGCGCAGGTGGGCTACCGCTTCGCCAGTGGCTGGGTCGATCACGGCGATGCGCTCCTCGCCAGCGCTGATTTGTGCAGCGCCATCGATGAAGTTGGAGTGGTCGCGGGCCAGGAAGGCAACGACCGAGGGCAGTAAGGTGATGTGCATGGCAGCACTCCAATGAAGGGTTCGTCGCACCCGACCGACTCAGGTCGTGGCGCGCTCGAAAGACCCTTGCATTAGAACCGTGTGCATCAGTGACTGCTTGCTTCTGCCTGCCTGAAACTTGGATGTGCCTGACAGTGCCGGTAGCCGTCGACTATCGGAACGGCTAAGGCTCGCCCAGGTTGTCGAACACGGTTTCCAGCATGCGGTTCAGGCGCTGGATCTGGGCTTCGGTCATGCCAGTGAAGCTGCGCTTGAACACATCGCGGGTCGCGACCTGGATCCGTTCGATGGCCGCGCGGCCTTCCTCGGTGATCCGTACCTGCGTGACGCGACCATCCTCCTCGCAGGGCGCGGTATCGACCAGGCCATCCTCCTTCATGCGATAGACCGTCTTGGTGATGGTCGACAGCTTGGCAATGGCGTGGGTGGAGATCTCCGAAATACTGGACTGGCCGTTCTCCTTGAGGATGAACAACACCCGCCAGCGCGGGATATCCAGGCCGATTTTTTTCAGGGCTTTTTCCATGTATTGGCTGTAGCGGCCATGGACCATTGCCAGCCAATAGAACGGGAAATCTTCTTTGTGGAAGTCTTCGCTGCCGGGGTCGTAGCGGCCTGCGTGTTTTTTTGGAAGGGTCATGGTGGACTCATGTCGGAAGCGGCAGGCAATCATAGACTTTTCTCGTGATTTGGGCACGTTTTCGGTAGGCAGGCAGAACGGAAAAAGCTCGCTGGGATCGGCTGAAAATTAATTGACAATTCACGTAAATTTCGGTGAGTGTGAAAAAAGAAAGGCGCATCAGGCGCCCATGAATGCATTCGGCCCAGAGGTGGACGTGACATGACCATAGTGATCGAGCAGTTTTCCCTGGGGGGCAATGGGCCCACCGTGATGGTGAAGGACACCATCGACGTGGCGGGCCTGGCGACCCGCGCATCGAGCCAGGCGTTGGCTGACGCGGCACCCGCCACCGCCCACGCCGATGTGGTGCAGGCACTGCTGGACAAGGGCTGTCGTCTGGTGGCCAAGACCAGCCTGCATGAACTGGCGTTCGGCACCACCGGGATCAATCGCTGGACAGGCACGGCGCCCAACCCACGTTATCCCGGCCGGATCCCAGGCGGGTCTTCCAGTGGTTCGGCGGCTGCCGTGGCCGCCGGCCTGGCGGACTTTTCCCTGGGTACCGACACGGGGGGCTCAGTGCGTATTCCTGCCTGCTGCTGCGGGGTGTTCGGCTTCAAGCCGACGTTCGGCCGTGTCAGCCGCCGCGGCGTCATGCCAGCCCACACCAGCCTCGATTGTGTGGGCCCGTTTGCCGCGAGCCTGCCGATGTTGGTCAGCGCCATGCAAGCCATCGACCCGACGTTCGTTCCGGTGGCGGCGCCTGACGCGCCACGCCTGGGCGTGGTGAAGGTACCTGCCAGTGCACCGGTACAACGAGTTATCGACGCCGCTGTCGCTGACAGCCGGTTACCCACTCAAGCCATGACACTGACCGGCCTTGAAGCTGCCTATGAGGCCGGGATGGTGGTGATCAATCGGGAAACCTACGACGCCTGTGGCCATTTGTTGGAGACGGGTCGGGTTGGGCCCGATATCGCCGCGCGGTTGACCGCAGCCGGTACCACCACGGCGCAAGCCCTGGCGCAGGCCGAGCAGGTCCGGGCGCAGTTCACGGCTGAAGTCGACCAGGCATTGAGTGAGGTCGACGTGCTGGTACTGCCGACCATGCCCGAATTTCCACTGGCGCTGATCGATGCTACCGACACCCGCGCAGTGTTGGGCATGACGGCGTTCGTACGGCCCTTCAATCTTTCCGGACACCCGGCGTTGAGCATTCCGCTGGGCAGCGCCGAGGGTTTGCCGGTGGGCCTGCAACTGGTGGGGGCAAAAGGCGCCGATGAGCTGTTGCTGGCCATCGCCGGCCGCCTGCTTGAACGACTTTATGCCAGGCACGACACGGTGGGGCGGTGATGAGCGAAACCAAAACGATTGAAGCCTTGGAGCGACGCCTGCGTCGCTTCGAGATCGAATCCAGCGTACGCGCCTGCATGAATCGCTACATGGTGTTGTGCGATGCCTTGGATGCGCAGACGCCGCTGGATGAATTAGCCGCTCTGTTCACCCGCGAAGCCCTGTGGGAGGGCAAAGGCGCCAAGTACGCCAAGAGCTTTGGTGGCTACCGCGGGCGAGAATCGATTGCCGCGATGTTCGCCGGGTACATGAAGTCGCCGGCGCACTTCGCCCTGAATGTCCATTTTCTCACCAGCGAGTTGATCGAGGTGCAGGACGACACGGCCATGGGGCATTGGGTCATGCTGCAGACGTCTACGTTCAACAGCGGTGCGTCCCATCTCAATGCGGCGCGCCTGACCGTGCGATTCGCCCAGGAAGACGGGCAGTGGCGGATGGCGCATTTCCAGACAGAGAACCTGTTCAGTCGCCCGGTGCAGGCCTGGAACAGCGACGCCGACCTGCCAGTACCCCCGCCCACTGCGCAGTAGTGCGCTGATCCGTTAGCCAATCCTTTCCTCGCCAGACATCTCGTAGAGCGCCTCGACCGGCCTTCACGGTTCGGTCCGGGGTGCGCTGTCGATGGCGCCTGCCCAATGGAAAACCCCGCGCCGCGGCTGTTTTATCTACGCCGGTGTTGGTCAGTATTTGGCTAAAAAAATAGCAAAAAATTTTAGTGTGCTTGGGTGCTGATACCAGTGAAGAAGATTGGTCGTATTCTAGAAAATTACTTATTAAACATGTAGATAAATACTAATTTCATAGCGTTTAGTGCTTTTGTGATGTCCGATAATCGAACGATATTACATGACTAATCAATTGACAATTCACGTAATTGAGCCCAGATTTATTCCAACGGCACCCCACAAAAACAAAGGTAACCACCATGCCGATCCAACCTGTTCGCTTTGCTTGCGCTGCGATCCTTCAAGACGAAGACCCTTCGATTTCGCCGGCAACGCCCATTCGATTTGCCTGCCTCTTCACCCAGGCCCGGGTCCTGATTCCAGGCCGGGCCCAATACCATTCCTGATGACGGAGTAGACGTATGCATTCGCTAAATGCCTCAGCGGTCGATGCTCCGAGCGCGCTTGCCAGTGGTCCCGCTTTTGATGCGCTGCTCGACGATGTCCGCAAGCGTGCCCGCGCCGGTGAGTTTGACCGTCAACGGTATATTTCCCAGGACGTGATCGACTCGTTCAAACACCATGGTATCTACCGCTCACTGGTGCCCAAGCGCTTCGGTGGCTTGGAATGTTCGCCCGCTGATTTTTGCCAGATGATCGAACGCATTGCCCAGGCCGATGGTTCCGCCGGTTGGGTGGCCAGTTTCGGCATGAGCCCGGTCTACCTGGCTGCGCTGCCGATCGAAAGCATCGCCAAGGTGTACGCCAATGGCCCGGACCTGGTCTTCGCCGGTGGCATCTTCCCGCCGCAACCGGCCGAGGCGGTGGTGGGTGGCTTTCGGGTCAACGGTCGCTGGAAATATTCCAGTGGTTCGATGGGCGCCGACATCGTCGGCGTGGGCATCGCGCCAAAAAATGGCGACACATTCGGCCTGCCGCGTATCGCTGTGATGCCGCGCAGTGCGATCCGTATCGAGCAGACCTGGGACACGGTCGGCTTGCTGGGCACGGGCAGCCATGACCTGGTGGCCGAGGACGTAATGGTTGCCGAGCAGTGGACCTTCGTGCGCGGTGGCCTGCCGAACCTGGACGAGCCGTTCTTTCGCTACCCGTCACTGTCATTCGCCACCCAAGTGTTATCGGTGGTCGGCCTGGGCGTGGCGCGCGCCGCCCTGGATGCGCTGGCCGACATGGCCAGCGGTCGGGTATCGGTGACTGGTGCTCCCGCGATTGCCGACCGGCCATTGGCCCAAGTGGACATCGCCAAGGCCGAAGCCGACCTGCGGGCGGCCCGGGCCTTCTTCTACGAATCCATCGACCAGGCCTGGGCGTTCGTTCTGGCCGGCGATGCGGTTCCCGTGACCATCACCAATCTGCTGCGGCTGTCTTCGACCCATGCCACCCGTGTCGCCGCTGATGTGGCGCGCACTGCGCAAATGCTTTCGGGCATGAGCGGTGTGTACAACGACAGCCCGCTGGCTCGCTGTGTCAACGATGCTCAAGTCGTGACCCAGCACGCTTTCATGGGCGATATCACCTATCAGAATGCCGGGGCGATGTTCTTCGGCAAACAGCCTTTGCCTGGCTATCTCTAACCGTCGAGAACAAAGAAATGAGTGATAAGAAAATGCTGCGCGTGCTGTTTTGCATGGGTATCAACCAGAACTTTTTCGACGCCCCCCGCGACGAGCAACTGCAAGTGTGGGCAGCGTTCAGCGCCATGTGGAACGGCATTCACGACCTCGCCGGAGTGAAGGTGCTGGGCAACATGGACGACGACCAGAGCATGGTCGGGCCTTCCGATGGCTTCCCCTGGACCACCTACCTGCTGGCCGACGTCGCGGATATCGAGACGGTGCACGCGGCGTGCAACCTGTTCCGCAGCACGCCGGTGGGCGAGGGCCTCTACAAGTTGTGGCGTTACGCCAAGGTCGAAGCCCGGGTCGGGCGCGAACTGATCATCCAGC
Source organism: Pseudomonas sp. B21-054 (assembly GCF_026016345.1). Lineage (NCBI taxonomy): Bacteria > Pseudomonadati > Pseudomonadota > Gammaproteobacteria > Pseudomonadales > Pseudomonadaceae > Pseudomonas > Pseudomonas sp. B21-054. Next base: position 3,905,627 of record NZ_CP087204.1, on the reverse strand, counting down.
GCGCCTGACGCTCGCGAGCGTATTTCGAATGACCGCGAGCGGCGCGAGACGCCCTTGACTGCCCGGGCCGCGCCCACGCGACCCGCTATTGATCTGCCGGCATCTGCGCCGACGAGGAGATACCGTGACCCAGTTGATTCCAGCCGTAAACCTTGCCATCGATCCTGCCGATCTGGTGCAGCCTGATCGTGTGCACACCTCGATGTACACCGATGCACAGCTGTTCGATGCCGAGCTCGAGAAAATCTTCTATAGCACCTGGATCTGGGTGGCCCACGAAAGTGAGATCCCTGACAGCGGCAGCTACAAGACCACCTACATTGGCAAGCAGCCGGTCATCGTGGTCCGCGACCGCAAGAAAGACGTGCATGTGCTGCTCAATCGCTGCCGTCACCGCGGTGCCACGGTGTGCGAGCACAAGAAGGGCAAGACCAACAGCTTTGTGTGTCCCTATCACGGCTGGGGCTACGCCCTGGACGGCTCGCTTCGTGGCATCCCGCATCCAGAGAGCTACGCCGATTGCATCGACAAGGCCGAGTTGCCTTTGGTCAGCCTGCGCACCGAGCGCTATGCGGGCATGATCTTCGCCACCTTCAAAGACGACATCGAACCGCTGGAGGACTACCTCGGCGCGGCGAAGAAATGGATGGACTTGTTCATGAAGCAAGGCGCCGGTTATGGCATCAAGGTGCCAGGCGAACATCGCTTCCGCTTCCCGGGCAACTGGAAAATCCAACTGGAAAACACCACCGACGCGTATCACTTCCCACTGGTTCACAAGAGCTTCCTGTCGTCGGTGGACGAACAGACCATGGAACTGTTCGATTTCGTCAAAGGGCCTGGTTATGTCGAGGACCTGGGCAACGGTCACAGCGTGATGGTGATGATCCCCGATCTCATCGACCTGGAGGCTGACCTGGACAGGCCGATCCCCGAGCGGTTCGAAGCCCTGGCCGCCGAATTGCGCGCCGAAGGCATCGAAGAACAGCAGGTGCGCCGGATCGTGCGTGCGGTGGGCGGTACCGGCTTCAACCTGAACCTGTTTCCCAACGTCGCCTGCTCGATGGCGTTTTTCCGGGTGTTGCAGCCGATCTCCGTCAACGAGACCGAGATTCATCATTCGGTGATCACCATGGACGGCGGACCGGCCGTGGCCAACCGCTACCGCTTGCGCCTGCATGAGCATTTCCAGGGACCGATGGGTTTCGGCACGCCGGATGACTCCGAAGCCTGGGAACGTGTCCAGAAGGGCGCCAATGCCGGTGAGGACCTGTGGATCATGCTCAACCGTGGCCTGCCCGGCGAGCAGTCCAGCCAGGATGGGCGGGTCTCTGACGTGAGCGCCGAAACCGGCATGCGCGCCGGTTATCAGCAATGGAAAAAGATGATGTCGGCCTGATCCTTGGAGAACCTTATGAACCTGCAATTGCTGCAAGAAGTCACCGCTTTCATCTGGCAGGAAGGCGACATGCTGGATCACGGCGAATACGACACCTGGTTGAAGATGTGGACCGAAAAAGGCACCTACATCATCCCGATCAACCCCAAGGAAACCGACTTCGAGAACACGCTCAACTACGCCTACGACGATCACCACATGCGCGAGTTGCGCGTGCAACGCCTGATTGGCGGGGAGTCGATCTCCACCAGCCCGCAGCCGCGTACCGTGCGCACCCAGTCGCGCTTCCGGGTGCTGCGCGATGACGGCATGACCGTCACCGTACGTTGCGCGCAGAACGTGCGCGAATTCCGCAAGGAGAGCCTGAAGTTCTACAGCGCCGACCTGACCTACGAACTGGTGCGTGCCGATGGCAGCTTCAAGATCCAGCGCAAGCTGGTCAGCCTGATCAACAGTGACGATGCCCTTGCCGGTATCGGCTACATCCTCTAAGGGGGCTGACATGAGCCATATCGCATTGGTGACGGGCGCGGGGCAGGGGTTGGGGCAACATTTTTGCGCCAGCCTGCTGCGGGCGGGCTACGCCGTGGTGATCACCGACATCGAGCTGCAGGCGGCCAAGACTTGCGCCCTGCAGTTGGACCCCGGTGGCAAGTCCACCCTGGCGCTGCAATTGGACGTCGGCCACAAGGCTGATTTCGAGCGCGTACTGGTCCAGGTACTGGAGCATTTTGGCGGCCTGCACGTCGTGGTCAATAACGCAGCCGTCACCAAGACCACGCCGCTGATGCAGATCAGCCCGGAGGAATTCGACGCCGTCGTGTGCCTGAACCTGCGCAGCGTGTTCCTGGGTTGCCAGGTCCTGGGTGCGCACCTGGCCGAGGCCGGTTACGGCCGCATCATCAACATGGCCTCCCTGGCGGGACAGAACGGCGGGACCGCCACCGGTGCGCACTATGCCGCCAGCAAGGGCGCCATCGTCACCCTGACGAAGATTTTCGCCAAGGAATTCGCAGCGCAGGGCGTCACCGTGAATGCCATCGCGCCGGGGCCCATCGATTCGGCGGCGGTCCGCTCGGCGGTACCGGCGGAGCGCTTGCCAGGCCTGCTCGCCAATATCCCGGTGCAACGCTTGGGCGATGCGGATTTCCTGGGCGACTTGATTGTGCAGTTGGCCCGCCCCGAAGCCTATTTCACTACGGGGGCGACCTGGGACGTGAATGGCGGCCTGTTCATGCGTTGACTGATACCGGGCCGCCGCGGGCGGTCTTCTCGAACTCGTTGGAATGACGGTCATGAATGAAGAACTGTTGGACGTAGTCGTGCGCAAGCGCGAGCTGCAAGGGGACGGCGTCGTCGTCCTGGACCTGAGTCGTCGCGACGGCGCCGACCTGCCGGTGTTCGACGCCGGGGCGCACATCGATATTCACCTGGGCCAGGGGCTGGTGCGCCAGTATTCGCTGTGCGGCAATCCCGCCGATCCAAGCGTCTATCGGCTGGGTGTACTCAAGGATCCGGCTTCCCGTGGCGGGTCGATCAGTGTGCACGACACGCTGCTCGAAGGCTGTGAATTGAAGATCAGCGCGCCACGCAACCTGTTTCCGCTGGCCACGCAGGCGCGTCACTCGATCCTGCTGGGCGGGGGCATCGGCGTCACACCGATGATCGCCATGGCGTATGCCCTGCACCAGGCCGGCAAGTCTTTCGAACTTCATTACTGTGGGCGTGAGCGTTGCCGCAGTGCGTTTCTCGATGAACTGGCCAGTGCGCCATTCGCCGCGAACGTGTTCACCCACTTCGACAACGAAGGTCCCGGGCAGGCACTCGACCTGGCCAAGGTGTTGGGCAAGGGAGAGGCCGGCGTGCACATGTACACCTGCGGGCCTGGCGGATTCATGGACTGGGTGATCCAGGGCGCACTTAAGCAAGGGTACGCCGAGACGCACATCCACAAGGAGTATTTCCAGGTGGAGGTGGACGGTTCCGGCGCCGGCTTCGAGGTGGTGGCCGCGCGCAGTGGCAAGACCGTACAGGTTGCCGAAGGACAGAGCATTCTCGCCGCGCTGGCGCAAGTGGGCATCAAGATCGAGATTTCCTGCGAGCAAGGCGTCTGCGGGACTTGCCTGTGCGATGTGCTCGAAGGCGAGCCGGATCATCGTGACGTGTACCTCACAGACGATGAAAAAGCCGGCAACGATCAAATCCTGGTGTGCTGTTCACGCGCCAAATCCAAGAAACTCGTGCTGGATATCTGAGGGGAACGACCATGGTAGACGTAAGCACTTTCCGCAATGCAATGGCCATGCTCGGTGGCGCTGTGTCGGTCATTACCACCGATGGCGAGGCGGGTCGTTTTGGCTTTACCGCTTCTGCGGTGTGCAGTGTGACCGACTCGCCGCCAACGCTGCTGGTGTGCATGAACCGCTCGTCGCATTCCAACGAGCATTTCAAGCGCAACGGCGCAATCTGCATCAACATTTTATGCGGCAATCATCACGAACTGTCCGGCGCCTTCGCGAATCGGGCGCTGACGATGGATGAACGCTTCGCTGTCACCGACTGGACCACGCTGCAAAGCGGTGCGCCTGTCATGCTCGAGGCATTGGCCAACTTTGATTGCCGTATCGCCCAGGTGCACGAGGTCGGGTCCCACAGCATCTTTTATTGCGAAGTCCAGACCATCCGCCAGAGCGGCGCGGACGAGGGCCTGGTGTATTTCAACCGGGCCTATCACCGCCTGTGCGAGGCCTCCAAGGCCTGTTGACCCGTGCGCAATGCCGGGCCCGCCGAACGGGGCGCCTCGTGCCGGCGGCAGGTCCCGCAAACTAGGCCAATATGGGATAGCCGCCGCGGCGCACGGCGTCCTAACATCCGGTTCAATGGACGAACCTAATAATAATTCGCCACCTGCCTTGCCTGTCACGGTGGCTTTTCCCGCAACGACTGCCCTCATAAAACAAGGTAAATAAAATGAGCGTATCAACCTGCGGCAGTTCCGCCACGGAACTGCGCCGAGGCACCCTGGGTGCCGCCATGATTATCTTCTTCGTTGTCTCTGCAGCCAGCCCGCTCAGTGTCCTGGCGGGTGGGTTTCCCATCGGTATCATGCTGGGCAACGGTGCCGGCATGCCGGCGCTATTGCTGGCCACTTTGCTGGTGTTGCTGTGTTTCGCCGCAGGCTACACCACCATGGCTCGTCATGTCGTTCATGCCGGGGGCTTCTACGCCTTCATTTCCCAGGGCCTCGGCGGCCTGGCGGGAGGCGCGGCCGGGGTGTTGGCGATCGTGGCCTACAACATTCTGCAGGCAGGCATGTATGGGCTGTTCGGCGCCGTGGTCGCCGGTAACCTGGAAGCGGCGCTGGGTGTCCAGGTGCCGTGGTGGAGCTGCTCGTTCGCGGCCTTGGGGCTGATCGCTTTTCTCGGCTACCGCAACATCGATCTGTCCGCACGGGTGCTGTCGGTGGTGGTGATCGCCGAGTACGCCGTGGTGTTGATTCTCGATGTGGTCATCATCGGCCACGGCGGCGCCCACGGTGTCGATTTCAGTGCCTTTACGCCGACGCAGGTGACCCAGGGCAATCCGTCCATCGGGCTGTTGTTCTGCTTTGCGGCATTCATCGGTTTCGAAGCCACCACCCTGTATGGCGAAGAGGCCAAGGACGCCAAGCGCACCATTCCCATTGCCACCTATGCATCGGTGTTGTTGATTGGTGGTTTCTACACCCTGTCGGTGTGGGCCATGGTCGTTGGTGCGGGCAGCGATGAGATCGTTGCGCGTCTCCAGGCCATGTCGGATCCGACCACGTTCCTGTATGCGCTTTCGGACCAATACGTGGGTAGCGGCCTGACCAACCTGATCAGGCTGTTGTTCATGGTGAGTCTGTTCGCTGGTTTGCTGGCCTTTCACAATGCCGCCGCGCGGTATTTTTTCGCCATCGGCCGCGACGGCCTGATCCCCCGGAAACTGGGCACCACCCACTTGCTCCATCAAAGCCCGCACGTGGGCTCCGGCCTGCAAAGCCTGATCGCCGTGCTGATCGTGTCGGTTTTTGCCCTGCTTGGCGCTGACCCGGTGATGCAACTGTTCGCCTGGTTTTCCAACCTGGCGACGCTGTGCCTGATCCTGTTGATGGCCATGACCTCACTCGCGGTCATCTTCTACTTCCGGGCCAATCCGCATCTGGCTACCAGCAAGTTGCGGTGCCTGTTCTTGCCAGCCTTTTCCGGCTTGGCGCTGGCCGGCATCTGGCTGATGGCGCTGATGCATTTCGATGTACTCACCGGTGCCAGCAAGGAGCTGTCGATCGTGTTGTGCTCGATCATCCCGCTGACGGCCCTCATTGGCGTGATACTGGCGGCGCGCTTGCGCACCACGGCGCCATTGCGGTTCCGGTCATTGGGGCACCAGGCGGTGTGAAACGCCGGTAACCTGCATCACGCGCAGAAAATGCTCCGTATCGAATGATCCGGGGCATTTTTCGTCTCCCCAATCCTTACGGTGTTACCTGGCTACCGCTTTGCACATGAATGGGCAGGGCGTGCGCCGTTTGGTAGCACTTTTGTGCGTTTTTCGTCTGTTTCCACCGATGTGCCGAAACTGGGTTCGTCGAGGATTTCTCCTGAATCAATCACTTGCGCCTTGTCGGATGCCGTTGGCACGTATTCTGCTCTTTTGAATTTATGGATAATTGGATACAAAAATTCAAAAGGTGCCACCATGCAATTCGTTCCGACTTTTGCTGAACGTCCGCCGATGACCGCCGAGGAGGAGGCATACAGCTTCTTGCTGGACGCCATTTGTGGCGGTCGGTTACGCAAGGGGGACCGGCTGATCGCCGAGGACATCGCCAGCGAGATCGGTATGAGCCGGATGCCGGTACGCGAGGCCTTCCGCCGATTGGATGCCCAAGGCCTGGTGACGCTTCGGCCCAATCGCGGCGCCATCGTCAGCGGCCTGGATATCGATGAGTTGCACGAAGTCTTCGAGATGCGCAGCGCCCTCGAAGGCCTGGCAGTGCGCGTCGCGGTGGAGCGTATCGGCCCGCGCCAGTTGGCCGCCCTGGAGCGTTTGCTGGACGAGATGGACGACTACCGCGAGGAAAGCGCCGAGTGGGTCAGCCGGCACCGCGCCTTTCATGAATACCTGTGCAGCCTCAGCGGCCGGCCTCGCTTGCTGAAGCAGATCAGTGCCCTCTACGCCCTGATCGAGGCGCCCATGCGCCTATGGCTGCAGCACGTGGAAAAACCCTTGAGCGCGCGCGAGGAGCACGCGGTGATTCTCGACGCCATTCGCGCTGGCGATGCCGATAAGGCCGAGGCGGTGGTCCGCGCGCACATCGAAGGCACCGTCCCTGAGCTGATCAAGTTTCTGCAAGCGAAAAAATAACGAGAGCAGGTCATGAACCTGCCCCGTGTTTTGACTTTGAGTACTGCCCGTTACTAACTGAACTGGAGTGTCTGGTCATGCATAAGCCTCACCTGTTGGTTGCCGCTTTATCCTTGGGATTCTGTGCTCAGTGGGCGGTTGCCGCGCCCGTTGTTCCGGAGCGCTTGCTCAAGGTCGACAAACTCGTCTATTGCTCGGGCATGGATTCGCCGCCCCTGGTGTCCTTCGATGAAGCGCAGAAGCCCAGGGGCTTGACCGTTGACCTGGGGCTGGAGATTGCCAAGCGCCTGGGAGGCAAGAAGGTCGAATGGCGCGTCATTCCCTTTTCCGGACTGCTCCCGGCCTTGTTGGCCAAGCAGTGCGACATGATCGTCGACCAGCTGTTCGACAAGCCCGAGCGCCGCGAGGTGATCGATATCGTCAACTACATGTACTCCAGCCAGGCGGTGGTCGTGCCCAAGGGTAATCCGAAGGGCCTCAAGACGCTTGCGGACCTCTCCGGACACAAGGTCGCGGTGCTCAATGGCTCCACCATCAAGACCCTGCTCGACGCCGAGAACGAAACCCTGGCCAAGGCCGGCAAGCCTGGGATGAAGCTGGTGGTCTACAACACCGACACCGATGCTTTCCAGGCCCTGCGCATCAGCCAGGTCGACGCCTACGGCACCACCGTGGAAACCTCCGGTTATTACGCCGCCATGGCCCCGGACTTGTTCGAGGAAGGGGTTCCCGCGTTCAGCCGGATTCTCACCGGCCTCGGGATCCGCAAGGACGATCCGCAACTGACGGCGGCGGTGCAGCAGGTGATCAGCGACATGCGCAGCGATGGCAGCTATAGCCAACTCCTCAGCAAATGGCATGTCGCCAGTGACACTCTCGATTGAGGTAAGGCGTCGATGAATTTCAATTGGGATGTGTTTTGGCAGTACCTGTTGCAGCCCAGCGGGGTCTACCTCACCGGGCTGTGGCTGACTTGCCTGATCAGTGTGTTGGCCATGCTGTTGGGCTGTGCGCTCGGGCTGGCCGCGGCGTTGCTGCGGTTGTCGAGCAATCCGTTGCTGCATTTGCCGGTGCGCTTTTATGTGTGGCTGATGCGTGGCACGCCGTTGCTGGTGCAGATTGTCTTTCTCTACACCGCACTGGCCGCCGGCGGGATCTTTCGCTTCGAAGACATCGACCTGTTCGGCCTGGTGATTCCCGGCAATATCCAGGCGGCGATCATTGCCCTGGGCCTCAACGAAGGTGCCTACATGGCCGAGATCATCCGGGCCGGGATCGGGGCGGTGGACAAGGGCCAATACGAGGCCGGGCGCTCCCTGGGCATGACCTTCGCCAAGCTGATGCGGCGCATCGTCTTGCCCCAGGCGTTCCGGGTCATCGTTCCGCCACTGGGCAACGAGTTCAACGTGATGCTCAAGAACACCACGTTGGTCAGCGTGATCGGCGTACAGGAACTGCTGCTCAGCACCCAGATGGTCACGTCGGCGACGTTCCGGGTGTTCGAACTGTACCTGGTGGTGGCGATCTACTTCCTGCTGCTGACCACCCTTTGGGGATTCTTCCAGCGCTGGCTGGAGGCCCGTTTCGGCCAGTCGGACCGGCCCTCGTCACCACCGCCGGCGTCGACGCGGATGTTCGGTCGCAGCACCCTGAACCTGCTGAGGGCACGTTAATCATGGCGCACAAAAGTGAAGAACTGATCATCGAGGCGCTGGAGGTTCACAAGTCCTTTGGCGAGCTGCAGATCCTCAAGGGCATTTCCCTGCAAGTGCGGCGCGGTGAAGTGGTGGTCCTGATCGGGGCCTCCGGTTCCGGCAAGACCACCTTTATCCGCTGCATCAATCTGCTGGAAGACATCCAGGGCGGGCGCATCCGCGTCAATGGCCGGGCCATGGGCTATCGCGAACGGGCCGACGGAAGTTTGGTGCGCGATTCGGAACGCAACATCGCCCGCCAGCGCCGGGACATCGGCATGGTGTTCCAGCGCTTCAACCTGTTCCCCCACATGACGGCGTTGGAGAACATCATCGAGGCGCCGATCCAGGTGCTCGGGATGCCGCGCGCCGAAGCGCTGGAGCAGGCCCGTGTTTTGCTCGAGCGGGTTGGCCTCGCGGACAAGGCCAACCACTACCCCTCCATGCTCTCCGGCGGGCAACAACAGCGGGTGGCGATCGCCCGTGCCCTGGCCATGAAACCCCAGGCCATGTTGTTCGACGAACCCACCAGTGCCCTCGACCCGGAAACCGTTGGCGAGGTGTTGCAAGTGATGAAGGCGTTGGCGGAAGAGGGCATGACCATGGTGGTGGTGACCCATGAAATGGGGTTTGCCCGCGAGGTGGCCGATCGTGTGGTGGTCCTGGATCAGGGCGAGCTCATCGAGCAAGGGCCGCCGGAGCAGATCTTCAGTCATCCCGTCCACCCTCGTACCCGGGCGTTCCTCAGTCGGGTGCTATGACCCGTCCAGTCCGATGCCCCTGGAACGCAACCGAATCAAATCCGGTCAATGACCCTTGTGTTGAAGAGCCTTTGCCATGCTGAAATTTTCTGCCCATGAGTACCCTTATCCCTCGCAACGCCAGAGCGTTTTTGCCCGTCGGGGCATGGTCGCCGCGTCCCAGCCCCTGGCGGCCCAGGCGGGCATCGAGATGATGCAAAAGGGCGGCAATGCCATCGATGCCGCCATCGCCACGGCGGCGGCGCTGACGGTGGTCGAGCCCACCGGTTGTGGCATTGGCGGTGACGCCTTCGCCTTGGTCTGGTGCAGGGGCCAACTGCATGGCCTCAACGGTAACGGCCATGCCCCCGCAGCCTTGAGTGTCGACGCAGTGAAGGCGGCCGGCCATGAACAGATGCCGATCCATGGCTGGACCCCGGTGACTGTCCCGGGTTGCCCATCGGCCTGGGCCGAGTTGTCGCACCGCTTTGGCAAGCTGCCCTTTGCCCAGTTGCTGCAGCCGGCAATCAGCCTGGCACGGGACGGTTTTGCCGTGTCACCGGTGGTTGCCCATCAATGGCAGGTCGCCGTGGACGAGCTCACACCCGATCGCGACCAGGTCCTGGAGGCCTGGTTCGATACCTTCCTGATCGAGGGCCGCGCACCCCGGGCCGGCGAGATTTTCCGCAACCCCGCCCAAGCCCGCACCCTCGAAGAACTGGCCGCCACCCGCTGCGAAAGCCTGTACCGCGGCGCGTTGGCCGAGCGCCTGGATGCCCATTCCCGCGCCACGGGCGGCTACCTGCGGGCCACCGATCTCCAGGATTATCGAGCCCAGTGGGTCGAGCCGATCCACGTCAACTACCGAGGGGTCGATGTCTGGGAGATCCCGCCGAGCGGCCAGGGCCTGGTGGCCTTGATGGCGCTGAAGATACTCGAAGGCTTCAGCTTCGATCACCGTGACAGCCAGCAGACCTGGCATCGCCAACTGGAAGCCATGAAGCTGGCCTACAGCGATGGCCTGCACTACATCACCGACCCGTTGCACATGCGCGTGGCGGTGGCTGATTTGTTGAGTGACGAGTACAGCGCCCGACGCCGCGGGCAAATCGGTGAACAGGCCCAGCCTCCCAAGCCCGGTGATCCTCACGCCAGCGGCACGGTGTACCTGGCTACCGCTGACGAAGAGGGCAACATGGTTTCCTTCATCCAGAGCAACTACCACGGATTCGGTTCCGGCGTGGTGCTGCCCGACAGCGGTATCGCCCTGCAGAATCGCGGACAGGAGTTCAGTCTCGACGCGAAGCACGCCAACTGCCTGGCCCCGGGCAAGAAGACCTTCCACACCATCATCCCTGGCTTCCTCACCCAGAACGGCCAGGCTCTCGGGCCTTTCGGCGTAATGGGCGGCTACATGCAACCCCAAGGACACGTGCAGATGGTCATGAACCTGGTGGATTTCGGCCTCAATCCGCAGGCGGCCCTGGACGCGCCGCGTTGGCAATGGCTGGGCGGGATGAAGGTCGGGATTGAGCAAGGTGCCTCCCGCGACCTGGCCAATGCCTTGGCCCGGCGTGGTCATCAGGTGCAGATCGCCAGCGACCTGACCGACTACGGGCGCGGTCAAATCATACTGCGCGACCCGGTCAGCGGTGTGTTGTGTGGTGGGACCGAACCGAGGGCTGATTCCCATATCGCGGTCCTATAAGTTTGCGCTGATGGCCGCGGCTCTCACGATCATCAGGCCCTTCAAAGGTACTGCTTGAGGTAGTGCGCAAACTCACGCGCCAGGTGTGACGGCTCCTCCTGCGAGGGGAGCAGCAGCGCGATGTCGTACTTGATTGCAGGCTTGAAGGGTTTGAGGATCAGGTTGTGGGTGAAGGGCCGGCTGACCACCGGATCGACGATCCCGACGCCCATTCCTGCACCGACCAATTCGCATGCCGTGGCGAAGAATTCTGTCTCGGCCACCACGTTCCAGGATGACCCGTACGCCGAAAAGGCCATCGCCAGTTGCTGGTAGATCGGGTCGCCCTTGAACAGCGAAACGAATGGCACGCCATCCAGGTCCGCCGGGGTAATCACGTCCAGTTTTGCGAGGGGGTGACCGATCGGCACCATGCACTGGCATTCATAGGAAATCACCTCCATGCACGATGTCGGGTAGTCGAGCGGCAGTTCGGCAATGGCCATGTCGAATTGCTGCGTAGTGATCAACTCGCGAACGGACTGGGAGTTTCGGGTGATGATCTTGAGCTCCAGGCCCGGGCGCTCTTTGGCGAATTCGGCCATCAAGCGGGGCAGCAGACTGATCGAAATGCTGGCGTAGGCGGCGATCGCCAGATGGCCGCGTTTTCCTGTGCGGATTTCCTTGGCGATGCGCTGGGTTTTCTCCACGGCCTCCAGCGCCCGCTCAGCCTCGACGAAGAACAAGCGGGCCTCAGGAGTGGGTTGCAAGCGTCCGCCCTTGCGCACGAACAACTTGAGGCCGGTCTCATGTTCCAGGTTGGCGATGGTGCTGCTGATGGCCGGCTGGGAAATATTCAAAAGCTCTGCCGCGCGGGTCATCGTGCCGTGGATCATCAAGGTTCTGAAGCATTCAAGCTGCCGGATTCGCATGGGCCACCCTATAGATTTAACTTATACCGGGGCCACTTTATATTATTGGTTTGAGGGTTTCTTCTGTGTTTTCCTTGGGATTGCAGGTACACGGTCCGCCGTCCATCAGCTCGCAGAGGAGAACAGCGACATGAATACAATGGCTTCGACTTGCCCCGGTGAACGGATCCTTTTGCCTGCTCGGCGGGGTGTCGCGATTCGGTTGAATCAAGGGCAAGTCATCAAAGTGATCAACACCCATGGCAAACAGGTCGTAGACACCTGGGCCTTCAACCCGGACGACCTCCGGGAAGCCATGTCCATGGAGCACAGTCGTCCCTACTGGTTGAAGCTCAACCCCGGCCAAGGTGACAGTTTCCTGACCAACAAACGCCGCCAGATCCTGACGCTCATCGAGGACACCACACCGGGTGTCCACGACACACTGGTCGCCGCTTGTGATCCGACTCGTTACGTTCAACTGGGCGTTGTCGGCCATCATGACAGTTGCAATGAAAACCTCTTTCAGGCCCTGGACGCCATCGGCCTGGTTGCGCCCGAGACGCCGAGCCCCTTGAACCTCTTCATGAACGTTCCCGTTCATCAGGACGGGCGGATTGCGTTCGCCGAGCCTGTCAGTCAGCCTGGGCAATATGTCTGCCTCAAAGCGGAAATGGACGCTATCGTGGTGCTGTCCGCTTGCCCCCAGGACATCACGGCAGTCAATGGCATGCAGCCCCAGGATGTTCACTACTGCATCCTCTGACGGATCGCCACATCTGCTGGCGGATGTTGTCTACCAGCAGGACGCTGAAGTCGTCACAAGCACCACAGTCGGGTGTCCGGAGAAAACCATGCGCAAAATACCGCCTCTGAATTCCGTGCGAGCGTTTGAGGCTGTAGCACGTCACCAGAGTTTTTCCGCCGCTGCGAACGAGCTCTCTGTAACGGTCGCCGCGGTCAGTCATCAAGTTCGGCAATTGGAAGACGGGCTGGGGCAAAAGCTCCTGGAAAGGGGCCGGACGATGACCCTCACACCCGCCGGCAAAGCGATCTATCCGCTGTTGCGAGACGGTTTTGACCAGATTGCCCAGGCGTTCGCTCTGTTAGGCGGGGCAAAGGAGGGTGATGCCGTCCAGGTTTCCACCACACGGGCATTCGCGGAGCGATGGCTCATGCCGCGCCTGGCGAAGTTCAACGAGATTTATCCGAACATCGTGGTGTCCATCCACGCCTCGGAGAAAGTGGTGGATCTGCGTTCAGACGCTGTCGATCTGGCGATTCGATATGGGCCGGTCGATGCCGATGTGCAGGGCCCCGTGCTGTTCGAGGACCGATTCATCGCGGTCGCCGATCAGCGCATTTGCCCGGTCGACCGCGACGCAACGATCAGCGACTTTCATAATCGCCCGCTACTGGCGTTCAAATGGAAGAACCAGGCGCTCGAGGCGCCCTCATGGTCAGTCTGGCTGGCCGGGATGAAGCACGGCACGACCGGGGATCTGCGCATCTCCTGGTACAGCGAGGAAACCCTCGCGCTGCATGCGCTGGAGCGGGGCTTGGGGCCCTTGCTGTGCAGCGATGTGTTGATTGACGATGAGCTTCGTTCCGGGCGCATTCGTCGGGTAGAGGGCCCCACCTTGCCAGGTTTTACCTACCACCTGATCGAAGGCCACGGCGGCAGTCCACGGCGCAGCCTGGCATTGTTCAGGGAATGGCTCCTGGACGAGGCCAGGTCATTCAGGGGCAATGCCTTGAATGATCTGGCAGGACATCAACTGGCGCTCACGTCCTGAGAGACAGTCAAGCCGGAGACAGCTGGCTTTGGCGTTCTTCAATCATTTGCCGGACCAGAACCGGAACGGCATCGAAGGCATTGGCGATGGAGGCTTCATGGCGAGCGTCGCCAAACTCTTGATAGTCGATGGCGATGACATGGGTTTCGTCCACGCCCAGGTAGTGCGCACAGGTTTGTATGTGAGTGTCCAGGTGGTTCATGGTTTCACGAACGCCACCGGGACCGAATCCAAACTCACCCCGGGAAGACAGGATAACCAGCTTCTTGCCGCTCATGATGGGTTCCAAGGGGTAGTCGCCGCGCGCCAAGTCAAAGGTGAAGGTTTTTCCGATGCGAATCACTTTGTCAAACCAGGACTTGAGGGCGGCCGGCATCCCGTAGTTGTACATCGGGGTGCCGATCACGATGACGTCGGCACGATCGAGCTCATCGATCAGTTCATCCGAGAGGCGAATCTCCTCGCGCTTTTCCGGCGTCAGGTGCTCTTCGGGCGTAAAGACCGCGGCAATCCAGGCTTCTGTCACGAAGGGCGGCGGATTGTGTCCAACGTCACGGGTAATGATCTGGGTCTTGCCGTCGCGTTCAAGCCAGGCTTCGACAAATGCCCGGGACAATTTACGGCTCAGTGAGCGGTCGGATCGGGCGCTGGCATCGATGTGAAGAAGGGTGGTCATTTCAGGTTTCCTGTTCATTTTGAAGTGGAATTGCTTCAGCGACTGGAACAAGTTGGCCACGCCCCCCAGGTGTTCGGCTATTGATGTTTATTTGAATGCCGTTAAGTAAAACTCAATAAGCGATTTTTCTTTGTCGGTCGGTCTGGAAACCTCTTTGGTTTTCGGATGTTTTATGTTCGGTTTGTTTGTGCTGTTGAGAAGAACTTAATGGGGTGATTTTTCTAAAGGCCGGTTTAGTTATTATCAATTACCTAAACATGCAGACCTCGCTTTAATGGCTTGGGGCGATTCACGTGGTCGCCGGTCAGCGAGGAAAACAATAATGTCAACGCGTCGCGAATCTGAAAGTAGCTTAATGAATGAGGGCAATTATGATGCGCTGGGCCTCGAGCCCGTGCCCGATTGCCAACGTACTTCTACGCCGTTGGACCAGTTCTGGATCTGGGCGGGGGCGAATGTGGCTCCGATCAATTGGGTGTTGGGGGCCATCGGTATCCAGCTGGGGTTGAGCCTGCTTGAAACCCTGCTGGTGATCGTGGTCGGCAATCTGTTGGGCGCGGCCTTGTTCGGCGGCATCTGCATCATGGGTCACCGCACGGGGGTGCCGCAAATGGTGCTTTCCCGGCTGGCGTTCGGTCGACGCGGTGCCTACCTGCCCACCCTCATGCAGGTACTGATGCCGATGGGATGGGTCGCCACCAACACCTGGGTAGTGCTTGATTTGGCGGTGGCCGCCCTGGAAAGAGTCGGCATCAATGGTGGCATGGAGCTCAAGTACGCTATTGCCGTGGCCGTCATGGTTCTTCAGGTCGGTATCGCCGCCTGGGGCTTCAATGCCATCAAGTGCTTTGAACGCTACACCATGCCGGTGATTCTCCTGATCATGGTGGTGATGACCGGATTGGCCTTCACCCATGTGGATATCCAGTGGCAGACCTCCACGGTCGCAGGCATTGGCAAGCTGTCTGCCATGAGTAGCCTCATGACGGCAATCGGGATCGGCTGGGGTATTTCCTGGCTGGTATACGCCTCGGACTACACCCGTTTCACCCAGACCAGACTGTCCGATGGCCAGGTGTTCCGGTCGACGTTTCTCGGCATGTTCCTGCCGACCGTGTGGCTGGCTTTTCTTGGCGCGGCGATTGCCTCTGCGGGGGCCGGCTCGGATCCGGCGCAGTTGATCATAGCCGTCTTCGGCACGATGGCGTTGCCGGTACTCCTTGTACTGTTGCATGGCCCGGTGGCCACCAACATCGTGGTCATTTACTCGGCCGCATTGGCAACGTTGTCCCTGGATCTACGCGTGCCACGCTGGGCGGTATCGACGATCTCAGGCGTGGTGGCGCTGTTCATCCTTTATCTGTTCCTGCAATCGGGCGAGTTCGTGCATGCCTTCGAAAACCTGATGGTGTTTTTTGTGGTGTGGATCAGTCCTTGGGCGGGCATCACGCTGGTGGATTTTTTCCTGATTCGCCGAGGCCAGGTCGATCTGAAGTCGCTTTATTGCCATCACTTGGAAAGTGCCTGCACAGACGTGAATTGGAAAGGCGTATTTGCACTTGCAGCCGGCGTGCTCGCGGCATGGTTATTTCAAGTGGGCACCATTAAATCGCTTCAAGGCCCTCTTGCCATGGCAATGGGCGGTATTGATTTGTCCTGGCTGGCAGGGTTTGGCGTGGGCGGCGGTATTTATTACGTATTGCACCGGTCCCGACGAATAGAAGTTGTCCACTCGTCGGTGATGGCTAAGTAAACGTTAGTGCTGTGAAACGATTCAATCATTAAAGAGGTTATTGCAAATGTCTCATCTTGAACAAACCAATGTGCTGGCCGCGTTGAATGCCGGCGCCGAGATCGATGCGTTCCTGGGTAATGTCGTGGAGATTGCGATTGTGACCCGTGACCACAAGCGCACCATGGATGGCTTGCTCAAGCTGGGGATCGGCCCGTGGCGGGTGTACACCTTCAGCCCGGAAAACACCCAGGACCAGACCTACCACGGTGAGCCGGCCGAGTTTGTGCTGAAAGTCTGCTTCGCCCAATCCGGAAACATGATTTGGGAGCTGATGGAGCCCGTCTCCGGCCCGACGATTTTCGCCGATTTCCTGGACAAGCATGGCGAAGGTATCCAGCACGTTGCGTATGACTGCAACAACATCCCGTTTGAAGATCGTGTTGCTGAACTGCAGCGCCGCGGCTTCAAGTGCGTGCAATCCGGCTCCTGGATGGGCGTGAATCATTTCGCGTTCTTCGGCACCGAGACCGATACCACCACGGTCTTTGAAACCTATGCCTTTCCTGCCGATTGGGATTACCCAGAGCCGGAGTCGTGGTATCCGCCCCGGGCATAAACTCACGCGGCATCACAGGCATTGTCCGGGCGTTGACCGCAGGTCACATGTCCGGGCTTCGCTGCTCGGAAAGACACTAGGAGTACAGCCATGATCCATGTCTGGATGGATAACATCAGTTGGTTGAGCGACAGCCCCATAGCGAACGGCCGCTACCCTACGAATACCACCTGACCGATAAGGGGTGGGACTTCTACCCGGTGCCCAGTACGATGCCTTGCGCCCTGAAATCATTGAGCGCGGCCACTGCGGCAGGAAAAAGCTCCTGCGCGGGGAGACCTGCCGTTTCGGCCAGGGCGATCAAGTGTTCGTGGCCGCTGCGCGGATGTTCCGTCAGCGATACCAGCAAGGTGTACGCCAGCGGTGCAAGGCGTGAGAAGGTCACTTGGCCTTCATGACGCCGAAGCAGGAGCAAGGTAGGCGTCGGTGGCGGCTCAACAGGCTGGTGACCGGGCCCGATGTCGCACACCGGCCAAAGGTAGGCGCGGGTCCAGGCCTGCGCCGAAACCACGGGAGTGCCTTGGATCAGGTTGCCGCGGGGATCATGGGCGGGGTCTTTCGCGTCGCTCAATAGGAGGGCGCTTTCACTCCATTCATGGTGCGCCAGTTCGACCAGCCACGCAGGGAAACCATGGCTATCGGCGTATTGTTCCAGGAAGCCGGCAAACTCACCGGCGATCTGAGTAAACAGCGGTGTCCGGCACCGATGCCCGGCATAGAAATCATTGACCAACTTCTGCCAGTCGGCCGTTGCCAGGGTGCGGCGGATGACCGGAAAGCTGCCCGCCAACAGTGAGTCGATATTACCGAGGAACAGTTGCCGATAGAGGGCCAGGCGCCGGGCTTGTACCCCCGGCGGGCCCGGACGCCGCGGATCGCGCACGTAATCGGCCATGCAGCTCAGTTGTTCAAGCAATCGTTTGGACATGCTGCGCCTCCAATCCTGTTGGCTGAGCGAGCCGCTGGAGGTGCTTGATCTGATCGACCTCCGCAAGGAGCTGCGGCAAGGGTGGGAAATTGAAGTCTCGCTCCAGCAGCGTCGGCACGGTCCCCAATCGTTGGTAGGCCTGATGCAATAGCGCCCAGACGTCCTGCTTGACCGATGCGCCATGGGTGTCGATTTTCAAGTCGTCGGCCTCATCGTAATGCCCTGCGACGTGCAGGTAAGTGACCCGTTGCTCCGGGACTGCCGCCAGGAACTGGCTGGCGTCGTACCCGTGATTGATGGCGTTGACATAGAGATTGTTGACATCCAGCAGCAGGTCGCAATCGGCTTCATCGAGCACGGCCCGTATGAACTCGATCTCGCTCATCGCCTGGAAGGGCGCTGCGTAATAGGAGATGTTTTCCACCGCGATGCGTTGGCCCAATACGTCCTGGGCTTGACGTATGCGCGCCGCGACATGGTGTACGGCCTCCTCGGTGAAGGGGATCGGCAGCAGGTCATAAAGATGGCCCTGATCAGAGCAATAGCTCAGGTGCTCGCTGTAGATCGTCACCGCATAACGATCCAGAAAATTGCGTGTCTCACGCAACAGCTCAAGGTCAAGCGGCTGGGCGCCACCGAGGGACAACGACAGCCCATGGCAGGTGAGCGGGAATCGCTCGGCCAACCGGTCCAGCTGTTGGGCATAGGCGCCGCCGACACCGATCCAGTTATCCGGGGCGCATTCCAGAAAATCCACGGCGCCGGCGTCCATTGTCATGAGGTCCGCAAGCAGGGCACGGCGCAGGCCGAGCCCCGCGTTTGTGGGAGGGACGAAAATAGTCATGGCTGTCTCCGTACATGACAAAGCCCTCCTGGCGTGGCCGAGGAGGGCGGGCATGGATGAGTTATTCCTTGGCCTGGCTCATGCGGGTGAACAATTCAGTGGGCACCTTTTTACCGTTGGCGGTGTATTGGCCGGTGCGGTACTTGTAGGTTTCCGCCTCGGACAAATACCCGTCGTGATTGCTGTCCATTTTTTCGAATTCAGCTTGCTGGGTCGGTGCGACGGCCAGGAATTCCTTCAGTGATACGCGATCGTCATGGTCGTTATCGGTACGGGCAAAGGAGGCGTCGCCACATTTGCCTTCACCGCATTTACCTTCCGACTGGCTGACTTTGGTGGTCGTGTTGGCCGCGCCACACTTGCCTTCGCCGCATTTGCCCTCGGAGGTTTTTTCAGCCGAAGCCAATTGGTAGCCCTGGGGCAAGGCCTCCACCGCGAAGGCCGATTGGGCCAGGCTGAAGCCGCCGGAAATCGCCAGCGTGGCCAGAGCAAGTCGAGCGGTATTCAAGGTGTTTTTAGCGTGCATGTCATTTCTCCAGAGATAGCTACGTGTCCCCGGCAACGTTGCGCGGGGCTTGTACCGTGACGGCTGTCTTGATGCCCGGAACCCGGCCCTGCGAGTAAGTCGTCAGGAGCCGGCAAGGGGACAGGTGTGTACGGACGGGGCTATTTGGCGTTTGCGATGTATCCCGGATGTTTCGGTCCGAGGGGGAATTTGTATTGGAGTGTGTCGCAGATACAGCGCGCGGGCTTCGCTCGGAGGGGCGGAGCGGATAGTTCAGGCTACTTTGTCAGGAGACGGTGGTGCAGAGAATCCGCTAGTATCCGCGTCGATCTCTCCACACCCTTGGACTTCACTTGATGAATTTGCGTCTGCTTGCAGCCAGCCTGTTTCTCACCAGTACCCTGAGTCATGCCGCCGAGCCGGCGCCCATACCAAAAGTCCTGAAGCAGCAAATCGAGCACCTGGTGGCGCTCGTCAAGGACAGCTATGCCACCGGCTATCCTGAGGCGACGCTGACGCAGACGCTGGATACTGGTGAGGACAGTCAGGTAACGCTGGCGGTCTTTACGGTCGAGGGGTTTGGCATGGGCAACAACTACAGCCAATACCTCGCCGCCTTCACCCCCGAGGAGAGCGAAGATGGCACGTCACATTACAGCCTGTTGGACGTGTTCCGTATTGGCGGCGACAGTTGGCGTGCGATCGACAAACTGGACGCCAAGCTGGTCAGTGACCCGGCGGGAGAGCGGATTCTGATCGACATCCCGGTGATGGAAAATACCGATGACGATGCGCCGAATTTCCCTAGCAAAGCCGCCGTCATTCACCTGTCTTTGGAGGGTTCCAATTCACTCCGGCTGGTAGAGATCAAGTAGGTCCCCGGTCAGTCGATCGTGGGGAGAGCGAGCCTTTCACTGAACGCAAGATTGGGTCCCCTCAAGCGGCGCTCCGGTTACTCGGGGAGTAACCGGGCGGGTTTAGCGCGTCAGATTTGCGCCAGGCCGCCGTCGGCGGCGACCTCGCCGAGCGCTAGCGGGCTTTCCCCTTTTGGTAGCATCTTTGCCAAGCGTGACACGTTGTCCTGACAACAACTTCAGGTAATCAGGCAGCAAGAACCTGCGCGATCGCCATCCCGGCAAGCCCTGCGGTGGCCAGGAGGCGGTCCAGGCCTTGGCCGTGGCGCGCGCTCGCGGAGAGTCCGGCCATGGTGGTGCTGACAAAATCCGCCAGTCGAGCCGCCTCCTGCGGATAGCGCTCGGCGATGCTGTTTCGAATCAAGTCTTGTGCAGCAACGTGAAAGCAGCAGGCGGCATCCCGCGCCTGCGAGTCGTTGCATCGTGTGCCCTCCAGCACCATACAGCCGGTGGCCGTCGGATCGGCGGCGTAGCTGCGCGCAGCCTGCTCCAACACCTGCGCAAGCGAGACAGCCAACGGCTGGTCGGCCGCCAGGATCTGCGTTAGAGGAACGGCCCCGGTCAGGGCATACCGATCAAGGACTCGGGCGTACAGCTGCGCCTTGCTGCCAAAGGCTGCGTAGAAGCTGGGCGGATTGATGCCGAGTGCCTTGGTCAGGTCGGCAACGCTTACGCCGTCATAGCCCTTGGCGTGGAACAGGTGTTGTGCGGTGGCTACGGCCTCATCCGGATCGAACCGGCGAGGGCGGCCACGCGTGGGTAAAGTATTTGTAGTCATGATTACAAAAAAGCTTTGACAGATGGAATGGAGCGTATTGTAACATGCGCTACATTAATCAGGAGGCGTAAATCATGTCAGATTTCAAAGGCAAGTCAGTGTTGGTGTTGGGTGGCAGTCGGGGCATTGGTGCGGCGATCGTAAGGCGCTTTGCCTCAGAGGGGGCGAACGTGGCGTTCACCTATTCGGGCTCGCCGGAGGCGGCACAGCTGCTTGCCTCCGAAACGGGCAGCAGCGCGTACTCGACGGACAGCGCTGACCGCGACGCGGTCATCGCCAGGGTCCGGGAGAGCGGTCCATTGGATGTGTTGGTGGTCAATTCCGGCATCGCCATCTTTGGCGACGCGCTGGAACAGGACCCCGATGCGATCGATCGCCTGCTGCGCATCAACGTGCACGCGCCGTACCACGCATCGGTGGAAGCGGCGCGGCAGATGCCGGAAGGCGGGCGAATCATCGTGATTGGATCGGTGAACGGTGACCGCATGCCGGTGCCCGGCATGGCGTCCTATGCATTGAGCAAATCCGCACTGCAAGGCATGGCGCGGGGGCTGGCACGGGATTTCGGGCCGCGCGGTATCACGATCAATATCGTGCAGCCGGGACCGATCGACACCGACGCGAATCCAGCGGACGGCCCGATGAAGGACCTGATGCACAGCTTCATGGCAATCAAGCGTCACGGTCGCCCTGAAGAGGTGGCGGCAATGGTGGCTTGGCTGGCCGGGCCGGAAGCGAGCTTTGTCACGGGAGCGATGCACACGATCGACGGTGCGTTCGGCGCCTGACCGATTCACCCGGCGTGTAGCGGCCTTCGAACGCCAACTGGGCGCATACGGCCCACCTGTTGGCCTACGACATGCGCTTGATGATGGCGGGTATCCAGGTGTTCGGCATGCAGGCCGCCGAAGGAACGGTGGGGCGGCTGGAGGCCATCATTGGGCACCCGCTGCGCACCTATGAAGATTTTGTCCACGAAGCCATTGCTGGGGTTTGAACAGCCAGGGCAAGGGGCCGGCAAACAGGAGGGTTGCCGGCTTACAAAGAGCTATTTTGAGTGATTGAACGACTGCGCCAGAAACTCGGTAATCAGCGATGTGATTTGCTGTTGGATCAATCCACGTGAACGACCGCCGTCGCCATCCCGGCAAATGATGCCATCGCCAGGTACTTCTTCTTCGAGCAATGCCTGCGCGCCTGGTTTGCACACCGCCAAGAAGCTGAAGTGGCTTGCGTCGTTGATTTCGACGTAATGGCTTGACGTTTGAGGCAGGCGCTTAGCCAGATTGGCGGACTCCAACTGAGCGGGTAGTTCCTGCGACGGTACGCCGGCAGCGATCACCAGCGCCGGCACCGGTAGCGCCGCAAGGCTTTCATCGGTCAGCCCGCGTGAAAGGCCCAGATCCAATGTAACCACGGCGGTGATTCGTTTATCGCGCCAATCGGCCGTCAACTTGGCCTTCGATTCCGGAGCACTTTCCGGGTTCATTTGCTGGTAAACGGTGCAGCTGGACAATTGTGGGTGGCTTTTGCAGTCAAGGGCAAAGCGGTCGGGGGCGAAACGAGCGCCGACGGCTTCCAGGGCCGTCCAGCCGCCGAGAGAATGGCCAACTACGGCAATTCGGCGTTCCGCGACCATGCCGAATCGTTTGGGTTGCGTCACGATCGCGTCTATGACGCGACTCAAGTCGACAGGGCGTTGCCATAACTGCGCCGCTGCTTGAGGGCTACGGTCATGGGTCGTGGTGCCGGGGTGGTTGACCGCCGCAACAATGTAACCCATGCGGGCCAGCGCACTGGCAAGCCAAGTCTGGTTGCTCCAGTTGCCCCTGAAGCCGTGGGAGAGCACTACTAACGGATGTTGACCGGCAGAGGGTGGCGCGTTACGAACGGCAGAAGCGCCCACAAACACAACATCATCGGCGATCAATTGCGTCTTGGCGGTCGTTGCACTGGGGTACCAGACAACCATCTCAAGGGCGCGGTCATGTTGC
The DNA here is from genome assembly GCF_026016345.1 of Pseudomonas sp. B21-054. Taxonomy (NCBI): domain Bacteria; kingdom Pseudomonadati; phylum Pseudomonadota; class Gammaproteobacteria; order Pseudomonadales; family Pseudomonadaceae; genus Pseudomonas; species Pseudomonas sp. B21-054. Next base: position 3,883,022 of record NZ_CP087204.1, on the reverse strand, counting down.
ATGTCTGGCAGCGTGAAGGACTGGAAACCGACCGGATTGACGTCAGCCAATGCACTGGCGGATAGAGAGAACAGAAGCAGGAGGCCAAAAGCTGCTTTCAAAGTTGTGATCTTCCTTGACTGAACAACGTTGCGCACACCCGCCGTTAGGTGAATCCCAGTCTAGTGTGGGGGGCGAAATTCTTGGGCGGCGTATCGGCGAATGAGTGGTGCCAAAGGTTACGCCAATCAGCTCTCGGCAGAAACCATCGAGTCGTCACTGGATTCCGCCGCCAGCTTCAATCGGTCAGCTTTGCTGATGTACTTGGATTTGTTTTTGGGCGCCAATTTGGCGCTGGCCTTTTTGGCGTTGGCCTTTAATAGCTGGTTGATTTTTTTGCGGCGATTCATGCTGTCTACCCGGCTGTCGTTTTGCGGATGATATCAGCTTACCTATCAGACTGGATTCAACGCACGCGCTTGCGGCTCTGCTCCGCCAGATCCAGCGCTTTTTGCATGTCCAGCCGCGCCGAACGACCCACGTCCTTGTCGTTGAGCTGATAGCGGCGCTCCGACGGCAGGATCGGTGCGGTGAGATCTTCCGCGTCCATCTGTTCGAAGTCGTGATTGTCACCGATGGTCATGGCGCTGCGGCGCAGCAGCATGCGCAACTGCTCGGGTTGCAGTTGCGGATTGATGGACAGCATCGCCGCCAGCAGGCCCGCGACCATCGGCGTGGCGTAGGACGTACCGCAATGCACGGCGCCGTCCTGGCCGGCGGCGGTCGTCGAAGCGTGGGCGCAAGCGGCAGCGGTGATGTCGACGCGCATGTCGATGTTCGAGGAGCTGCGCTTGCGCACATAGGCCGGGTCGTCGATGGCGACTGCGGCGCGCTCGTTGCGCTGGTGCCCCCCGACCACCAGTAATTGCTCGGTAATGAAGGAGGAGGGCAGCCGGTACTCATCGGTGCCTGAGAATGAAGACCCATTGCCGGCGGAGTTCACCACCACCACGTCGGGATGTTCCTTGCGCAACCAGAGGAAGAATTCCTCCAGCAGTTCCTCGTAGCCTCCCATGGCGATGCCCGAGCGCAGCAGGGAGTCCACGTCATCGCCCTTGACGTCTTTGGCGCCCACCCGGTGGATCCCCCAGCTCCAGTTGAGCACGCGTACGCCGTCCTCTACGAGGTTGACCGAGGCGGCGATATTAGCGGTGATCCCGGCATCGGAATTACGGTCGACGATGACCTCGAAGCCACCGCTTGCCTTGTCCAGGCCACGGAGAAAGCCGGTGTTGCCGCCGTCGTTCCAGCGCGCGGCGAGGATGCCGGCGACGGTGGTGCCATGGTTGTCGGGTTTATCCGCATCGCGGGCATAGACGCAGGTACGCGGCATCGAGCAGGCCCCCAGGTAGTCGGCAAAATCCGCGCTGTCGAAATCCACGTCGCGCTCGATCAAGCCAATGCGCACCGGTTGCGGTCGGATGGGCGGCTGCTGCCCGGGGATGCGCCGCTGGTAGTAATTCACTGCGTCGAGAAAGCGGTTTGCAGCCCATTCGTCGGAGTCCGCGGCCGGTTTCTTCGGCTCCTCGGGGCGAACGGGGACTTGCTCGCTCTCTTCTGCCGCAGACTCCTCGACCACCACGGCATCCACGCCGGTCTCACTGCCCAGACGCAGCACCAGCGCGTCGCGCTGCACCAGGTCCCTGGCCGGCAGACGCAGCTGGTAGAGGTTCAGGGGCGCGATGCTGCCGACCACTTTCGCCCCGTACTTGCTGGCGAGACGTTCGGCTTCCTGGGGACCGTCGCGATCTTCCTCGATCAGCACGCTGACCAGATCAACGTAAGTGCTCAGGCCATCCATGTTCTTCGCCACTTCGTCCGGCCCGGCGGCCAGTACGTGATTGTTGCGCAGGGTCAGCCAGGCGGCGTTGCTGATGCGCGGGCCGTCCTCCAGCCAGAGAGGGCCGCTCTGGTAATCGGCGCTGTCCAGGCGCAACCGCAGCTTGGCCCCTTCGCGCTGGACAATATCGACGGGGATCGTCTTTTCCCCCAGTTTCAGTTGCGGCGTTCCCTCTCCCAGCCCGCGCACTGTCAGGCACCAATCCTGGCGCCGGCCATCCAGCAGGTCGCCGCAGCGTGTCAGGTTTTCCAGGCGCAGCGGCTCGGGGGCAGCGGCCGCCGTGTTGGCAGCCAACGTGAACAACGTGGCGAGGGCAGTGGATCGTAAGGGCATGGGCCAGGTTTCTTTGCCGAAGGTCTGTTGTTCCGACTGCCACATGGCCTGCTTCGTTCAGAGCAGAATTTCCCAGCCCAGCGTCGACACCCTTGGTTGATCGTGCGCTACAGCCACGTGTTCACCACTCGTCTGTCCAGTTCCTCCCAATCGGCCATGCCCAACACCCGGGTGGTGTTCAACCCGCGCAGATAACCGCGCAATTGGTTGGCGGTGTCCCGGATAAGCGCCGGGTCGGTTGCGTTTTCGGACAACAGCACCGTTTCGTACTGGATCAGGTACTCCGCCACTCGATCACGAAAGTCGGGCAAGACCGCGTCGCGGATCAGGTCAAAAGTTCTCAAGGAAGAGGGCCTCGGCAATCTTTTTCAGTGGTGATGGGATGTGCATCCATCTGCACGGCGCGCAACTATTGCTAGAAGTAATAATGACCATCAAGAAATGCAAGTTCTTCTTTCTGGGCCATCGCCGCAGAATCGCACCCATCGAACACGCGGCTCAAGGTTTGCGCTGACAAGGCAACCTCGGTAATGCCGCTCCCTAGTCGGATGAATCGAACTTTTTATTTTCAGGATGAGACTGATGCGCCCTTTATTCGTGCCTGTCATGGCGTTTGCCTCTTTGCTGCTCGCCGGTTGTGCCTCCGCGCCAAACGATCCGACATTGACCTTGCAGACCGACAAGACCCCTGCCGAGTATGCCGAATGCGTCATACCGAAACTGCAGGACGGCAAGTTGAACCCGACGGTCTCCCAGACTCAGCGTAGCTACCGGATCGTCGTGCCGAGCAAAGTCGCAGCGGACAACGTACTGGAGGCCTACAAGGCCGGGAATGGCGGCAAGGTGTTCATCTACGAGCGGCACTTACTGGCCTCGAACCTCCTGCCTTCAAGTTTTGGACGTGCCGCCCAGGATTGCATCTAAGTTTCGCAGACGCTTCTTACCGTGCTCCTTTGGTTGGCCGCAACCAACCAATTCCTTGCCCCGTACCCCATTCGGCTACGGGGCTTTTTTATGCCGGTGAATGGCCATGGGCACCGCACCATGCGCGCAACAGCTCCCCTGCGTCATGTGAACCTTGGGCCAATACTGCGTTCATTTGTTAGGTCGCCGCGTTGAATGATCGCGCTGTCTCATTGCCGATAAGGAATTCGCATGCTTGAAACCTCGCCATCGATTCCCCTGAGCCTTCCTGTCGAACGCGAACTCAGCCTGCGCGCAGTCACCACGGGGATCGTGCTGGGTATCCTGCTGACACCTTCCAATGTCTACGCAGGGTTGAAGATCGGTTGGTCGTTCAACATGTCGATCATTGCCTTGCTGATCGGTTATGGCCTCTGGCAAGGCTTGGCCAGGCGTTCGACCGCAGGACTGCCCTGGACCTTGCACGAAAGCAACATCAACCAGACCGTGGCGTCCGCCGCCGCGTCGATCATTTCCGGTGGGCTGGTCGCGCCTATCCCGGCCTATACCTTGCTGACAGGTCAACAGCTGGACGCCATCCCGATGATCGCCTGGGTCTTTTCGGTGAGCTTCCTCGGGATCTGGATCGCCTGGTACTTGCGGCCTTCGCTGCTCAATGACAAGGCGCTGAAATTTCCCGAGGGGATGGCGACCTTGGAAACCCTGCTGCACATCTATAACCACGGTCACGAAGCCGCGACGCGCTTGAAGGTGCTGCTCAGCGCCGCGTTGTTGTCCGCGCTGGTCAAGTGGGTCGATACCTTCATGTGGGCTTTCCCACGCTGGTCGCCGACCCCTCATCTGGAGCGCCTGACGTTTACCGCTGACCCTTCGCTGCTGTTAGTGGGCTTCGGTGGGATCATCGGCATTCGCGTTGGCCTGACCCTGCTGCTCGGCGCCTTGCTGGCGTGGGGCGGGCTGGCGCCGTGGCTGCTGGAGCAAGGCCTGGTGCAGCTGCCACCCGACAGCAGCGGCCCGCAATTCGCTGCACTGGTGGAATGGCTGCTGTGGCCGGGCATCGCGCCCGTTACCTGCCAAGTACCGCGGCCCTGGGTCTGGCCTTCGTCTTGCCTGCCTCGGTGTCGCTGATGATGGCCTTGGGCGCCGTGCTCACTTGGGCGGTGAATTGCCGTTGGCCGAGTCTCACAGAACGCTTCGCCATCACGACGGCGGCGGGTTTGATTGCCGGCGAGAGCATTACCGGGGTGGGCGCATCGTTGTGGCAGATGGTCGGGAATGGGTGATGGGGGGCGCTGCTCGCTCGAATCGAAGGCAACGCTCAATGACTACCGAGCATAGATGCACCCAAGCGAATAAAACGATTGAAAAAACCCTCTAGAACCTTTACACCGAAGGCTCACTGGCACATCGCTGGCATTCAGTCAGTCAATCTCGCCATTTCTGGCTCAGGGAGCGCTGATGAGTTTTCGTCCATTGAGCGATCCCCGGCGGCAACCCAACGATTACACTGCCACACCTCACCAGAAAGAAAACTCGGATGCTTTCGGCATGGCGTACGCGGGCGACGAAGACACCATTGAACAACTGCTCGACTTGGCGCGTCACTGGGCCCACACCACCCAGTGGGCGGTTTATCGCGCCGGCGAACAAATGCATTTGGTCGGGCAGGGCGACGCTGGGGTGCAATGGCCGTCAAGTGTTGCCAATGGAGAGTTTGAAGCTTTCTGCCAGACCTGGCAGCTGCACCGTTGGCCGACCGGCAAAGGCGAAAGTGTGCTGGGTTGGCTATTGGCGCCCGTCGATGAAGCCGCGGAACCGGCGCTCGCCGAGTTTGCCCAGCGCCTGGGCATTCAGGTACAGACCAATACCCTTGCCCGTGCCCAGGTCACGCAGCGTGTGTTGTATGAGATTACCTACCTGGCCAGCTCGACCCGTGATCGGTCTGTGTTTCTGGTGGGGGTTCACCAGCTGCTCGCCAGCCTGATCGACGCCGAGAATTTCTATCTGGCGTTGTATGACCCGCGCAGCGGCAAGATCGACTATCCGTATTACGTCGACATCATCGACGTGGATGCAGTGGAGTCCCAGCACTACGAATACCTTGATCCTTCGCACCTGTCATTGACCGGCCAGGTGTTGACCAGCGGCCAGCCATTGCTGATCGACGCCGCCGGTATTCGCGCGGCCCAGGACGAGGGCCGTTTCTACTGCGTGGGTGATCGCCCGGAGTTCTGGATGGGTGCACCGTTGAAAAATGCCTCGGATGAGGTGTTTGGCATGCTCGCCATGCAGGTCTACGACGTTGCGCGCACCTACAGCGCCGAAGACCGCGCGCTGTTTCTGGTGGTGGTCCGTCACGTGGCCATGGCGCTGGACCGGATTCTGAACCGGGAGGGCATGGAAGAGACGGTGCGGCGTCGCACCCTGGAGCTTTCGGCAGTCAACGACGCATTGCGCCAGGAAGTGGCGGACCGCGAGCGCGCCGAGCATCTGCAGAGCGCGCTGTTCCAGATTGCGGAGCTGTCGAGCCAGCCCGGGGACATGGCTGAGTTGTTTCAAACCTTGCACGGTATCGTCGGCGACCTGCTGTCCGCGCAGAACTTCTACATCGCGCTGTTCGACGACACGATCGGTGAAGTGACCTTTCCCTATTATGTCGATGAGCGGGAAATAACCCACCCGACGGCACGGCGTGGCTGCCGGGGCTTGACTGAATATGTTATCCGTCAGCGTCGACCTTGCCTGATCGACCCCGAGGACGCGGATCGCTTGTCAGCGCAGGGTGAGCTCGAAATGTCCTACGAGTCCGTCCGATTCCATTCCTGGCTGGGCATTCCGTTGTTCGATGGCGATGTCGTGCGTGGCGTGTTGGCGGTGCAAAGCTATACCTCGCAGGTGCGCTACACCCTGCGCGATCAGGAACTGCTGACGTTTGTGTCACGGCACATCGACACCGCGTTGTCGCGACGCACGGCCGCAGAAGCGATCCACGCCGCCAACCTCAAGCTCGAAGCGAGGGTACAGGACCGCACCCGCGAGCTCGATCACGCCAATGCCAAATTGCAACACGAAAACGCCCACGATGCGCTGACCGGGCTACCGAATCGTACCTACCTGCAACAGAGCCTCAACCTGGCTTGGTCACGGTTCGAGAGGGAAGGCGTGCAACTGACGGTGATGTTCATTGACCTTGACCGTTTCAAGAGGGTCAACGACAGCTTCGGCCACCATTTTGGCGACCTGTTGTTGATGCAGGCGGCCCAGCGTTTGCGCAGTTGTCTGCGCGACACCGACATGCTGGCACGCCTGGGGGGCGATGAGTTTTCGGTGCTGGCTCCCGAGGCGCCGCTGGACGTGGTGATCGAGATCGCCGAGCGGATCCTGGCGGTGTTTGACCTGCCGTTTTTCATCAATGGCCATGAGGTTTTTTCGTCCTGCAGTATCGGCATTGTCAGTGCCGACACGCAGTTCCATCTGGTCCCCGCCGATTTGCTGCGCGATGCCGATGCAGCGATGTACCGGGTCAAGAGTGCCGGGCGCGACAGCTACGCGGTGTTCAATCAGGAAGTGCGCCGTGAAGTCTCGGACCAGGTCGAGCGCGAAGGGGCCTTGCGCAATGCGCTCAAGCGCACCGACGAACTGCTGCCGTATTTCCAGCCGATTGTCAGCGTCGAAACCGGCGAACTGTTGGCCCTTGAAGCGTTGATCCGTTGGCATCAGCCGGGTGGCCGGGTCATCGCCCCAGGCCAGTTTTTGCCGGATGTCGAGGGGTTGCGCCTGATCGGTCGGCTGGACTTGTACATGCTCACCAGCGTCGCGGTGATCCTCGCACAGCCCCAGCACGCCAATTGGCCGCCGGTGCATGTCAATTGTTCCAGCTACAGCATGGCGCGCCCGGATTTCGCCAAGGATGTGCTTGCGCTGTTGGCCCGGTACAACGTCGCGCCATCGCGAATCTGCCTGGAGTTGACCGAAGGTGCGCTGGTGGCTGAGCCAGCCATTGCCCGGTTGACCATGCAGCAATTGGCCGACAACGGCATGTCGGTGGTGCTCGATGACTTCGGCGCGGGATTTTCATCCCTGAGCTATGTCCATCAATACCGTTTCAGCGGCTTGAAGATCGACAAGTCGTTTATCTTGGAGCTGACCACCAGTTCCCGCAGTCGCGCGATCGTCCGGGCGATTGTGCGTATGGCCGAATCACTGGACCTGAGCGTGGTGGCCGAAGGCGTCGAGGATGAAGCGACGCTGCTCCTGCTGCGCGAAATGGGAGCCGGGCAAGCCCAAGGTTATTATTTTGCCAAGCCGATGGGGCTGCAGGCATTGTTGGCGACTTCGCTGCTCGGTCGCTAGACGCGAGCATAGGCGATGACGTTTCGCTGCACCGGCAACAACTCAACGCGAGTGCCAGCCCAACTGGGCTGAAATCTGCTGCGTGGCCTCCATCAATTGCTTGACGTAGTCCTGCTTCAATTCCTCCCTGAAGCGAAAACACGGGAATGAAACGCTCATGCCGCCGATCACGTGCCCGAAACGGTCGCGAATCGGCGCCGCCAGGCAGCGCATGTTGTCTTCGAACTCTTCATGGTCTTCGGCATAGCCTTGCCGGCGAACCGTTTCCAGTTCTTCCAGATAGGCTTCGACGCTGGTCAAGGTGTTGGCCGTGCGGCGCTCGAAGCTTTCTTCCTTGAGGTGCGCCAGCAACTCATCTTCTTCAAGCCAGGCCATCAGCACCTTACCGATGCCGGTGCAGTACAACGGCGCCCGCCGGCCAATGCGCGAGTACATGCGCAGGTTGTACTTGGAGTCGATCTTGTGCACGTAGACGATGCTGCCTTCGTCGAGAATCCCGAGGTGAACCGTCTCGCCCGTCAGCTCATTGATCCGGCGCATGCCCGGTTCCGCTTCCCGGACGATGTCCAGGTGGGGCAGGGCCTGGGCCCCCAGTTCGAATAGCCGGACGCTGAGGCGATAGCGATCCTCGGCATCCTGTACCACATACCCCCGCGCCTTGAGCGACTGCAAAAAGCGATAAACCGTGGCCTTGGACATGTCCAGTTTGGTGGCTATTTCCGAGACGCCGCTTTCTTCCGGATGCTCGGCCAGGGCCTCGAGTACGGCCATGGTCCGGCCAACCGCCGACACCAGATCGTTGCTTGGGATGACGCTGTTGTCCATGAAGGCTCCAACGTGAAGGTAAAACCCAAGGATATACGCTAGCAGAACAAAACGCTGTTTCATTTTGCTTGACGGGGCAGGAAATCTGGCTAGACTCGGGCCTTGAAAGAAAAATGAAACGCCGTTTTAAAAACATAAAAAAGGCGCGTAATGATGGACGAGACATGGACCCATGGCTCACACACCCGTCCCTTGAAGGTGGCGCTGGTGGGGGAGTGCATGATCGAGATGCGCGGTGAACCGGGTGCGACGATCACCCAGACCTTCGGCGGTGACACGCTTAACGCGGCGGTGTACTTGGCCAGATTGAGCGGTCGTAGCGCCGTGACCGTGGACTACATGACGGCCGTGGGCGGCGATGCATTCAGCCTGGCCATGCGCCGATCCTGGCGAAACGAGGGGATCGCGGACGCCCATGTCCGGGTGATCGAAGACGCGCTGCCGGGACTGTATTTCATCCAGACCGATCCACACGGCGAACGGCGTTTCCTCTACTGGCGCGGGGAAGCGGCGGCGCGGCGCATGTTCGACGGTCCCGAGGCCGACGCCATGCTGGACGCGCTGGCGGGGTTCGACTATGTCTACCTGAGCGGCATCAGCCTGGCGATCCTCACGCTCGAGGGGCGCAAGCGCCTGATGCAGGCCCTGCAGCGGGCTCGCCAAGCGGGCGCCTGCATCGTCTTCGACAACAACTATCGTCCCCATCTCTGGCCCGATGCCGAAACCGCCCGCCAGGCTTACCGCGACCTGCTGCGCCTGACCGACCTGGCCCTGGTCACTTGGGACGATGACGCCATCCTGTTCGGCTATCGCGACACCGATGCCTTGTTCAGCGCTTATGCGCAGGCAGGGGTCAGCGAAGTAGCCCTCAAGCGTGGCGCCGCGTCCTGTCTGATCCAAACCCCGGCGGGCCATTTCGAGGTGCCCGCGCAAAACGTTGCCCATGTCATCGACACCACCGCCGCTGGCGATTCGTTCAGCGCCGCTTACCTGGCCTGCCGCCTGCAAGGCGGGGACCCGGAGCAGGCCGCGCGCTGGGGCCACCGCCTGGCTGCCCAGGTTGTCCAGTACCGAGGCGCGCTGATCCCCCAAGCGGCCATGCCAAGCATGGGCACGCCTGCATATCCTTCCGTTGCACAGGTCTGAACTTATGAAAATTATTGAAGCGCGCGTCATCGTTACCTGCCCGGGGCGCAACTTGGTCACCTTGAAGATCGTCACTGACGAGGGCATCTACGGCATCGGCGACGCGACCTTGAATGGCCGCGAACTGGCGGTGGTCGCCTATCTGGAGGAACACGTTCTGCCCGCGCTGATCGGCCGCGACGCCCACCGCATCGAGGACATCTGGCAGTACCTGTATCGCGGCGCGTACTGGCGCCGTGGCCCGGTGACCATGACCGCCATCGCCGCTGTCGATGTGGCGCTCTGGGACATCAAGGCCAAGGCGGCGAATATGCCGTTGTATCAGTTGCTGGGCGGCAAGAGCCGCGAGCGGGTGATGGTCTATGGGCATGCCACCGGCAGGGACATCGAAGGCTGCCTGGACGAAGTCGCCCGCCACGTCGAGCTGGGCTATAAGGCCGTGCGTGTGCAATGTGGCGTGCCAGGCATCGCCACCACCTACGGCGTCGCCAAGCGCAGCGGCGAGCGCTACGAGCCGGCCGACAGCGACCTGCCGGCCGAACACGTCTGGGACACCGCCAAATACCTCAACTATGTTCCCAAGCTATTCGCCGCCGTGCGCGAACGTTTTGGCGACGACCTGCATATCCTCCATGACGTGCACCATCGCCTCACGCCGATCGAAGCGGGGCGCCTGGGCAAGGCCGTGGAGCCGTACAACCTGTTCTGGCTCGAAGACTGTACGCCAGCCGAGAACCAGCAGGCCTTTCGCCTGATCCGCCAGCACACCACCACGCCGTTGGCCGTGGGCGAGGTGTTCAACTCCATCCATGACTGCCGCGAGTTGATCCAGGAACAACTGATCGACTACATCCGCACGACGCTGGTGCATGCCGGCGGCATCACCCATGTGCGGCGCATTGCCGATTTTGCCGCGTTGTTCCAGGTGCGCACCGGTTTTCACGGCGCCACCGACCTGTCGCCGGTGTGCATGGGGGCGGCCCTGCATTTCGATACCTGGGTGCCCAACTTCGGCATCCAGGAGCACATGCCTCACGAAGCGCGCATCGATGAAGTCTTCCCCCATGCCTATCGCTTCGAGGACGGCCATTTCACGCCGGGCGAAGCACCGGGGCATGGCGTCGACATTGATGAAGACCTCGCCCGCCAATACCCCTACAAGCGCGCCAGCCTGCCGGTCAACCGTCTTGAAGACGGCACGCTTTGGCACTGGTGAAGCGTTTCCAACACATAGAAAGCGGGGCGGATGCCCCGTCAGGAGTAACCGGATGAAAGCGTTTCAGGTAAGAGCCCCCTTCGAGTTCGGGTTGGCCCAGGTCGACTCACCCCAGGTTGCCCGTGGCGAGGTCCAGGTGGATGTGGCGTATGCCGGCATCTGTGGCTCGGACATGCACATCATTCATGGGCAGAACGCATTCGTGCGTTTTCCCCGCGTGACCGGCCATGAGTTTTCCGGCGTGATCCGGCAAGTCGGCGAAGGGGTCGAGCACCTGCAAGTGGGCGACCGGGTGTGCATCGATCCGGTGATCAGCTGCGGCACCTGCTATCCCTGCCGCATCGGCCGGCCCAATGTCTGCACCCGGCTGCAAGTGATCGGCGTGCACCGCGATGGCGGTTTCAGCGAGCAAGTCTGCGTGCCGGCAGAGAACGCCCATCGTTTGCCCGATGCGATGTCCCTCAGCCATGGCGCCCTGGTCGAGCCTTATTCCATTGCCCTGAATGTGCTCGATCGCATGCAGCCCCATCCGGGGGACAGCATCCTGATCTACGGCGCCGGGGTGATCGGCCTGACGCTGGTGCAGATGGCCCGGGCGCTGGGGCTGACCGACATCACGGTGACCGATGTCATCGACAGTCGCCTGGAGACGGCACGGGCCCTGGGCGCGAGCCGGACCCTCAACGGCCAGCAAGTCGATGTCGAAGCGACGATGCGTGAGCTCACCCAGGGCGAGGGCGTGCCGTTGATTGTCGATGCCGCCTGCATCCCGGCACTGATGCCGCAGATGGTGCGCCTGGCCTCGCCGGCTGGCCGCATCGGGCTACTGGGTTTCACGGCCACGCCCAGCGATCTGGTGCAGTTGGAGATGATCAAGAAGGAACTGACCCTGGTGGGTTCGCGGCTCAACAACCGCAAGTTCCCCAAGGTGATCGAACTGATCGCCAGCGGCCAGTTGCAGGTCCAGGACCTGATCAGCCATCGCGTCACCTTCGACGAGATGCCCGGCGCCATCGAGCTGATCGAGCAACACCCCGAGCAAACCCGAAAGGTCTTGGTGGAGCTGACGAACGCCCATCACTGAGCCGTTTGTACCACCGGTTTCATCGTGCCTGTTATGGGCATCCTCACCGAATAAACACAACAAGCGGGAGGCTCCACCATGTTTGGTCAAGGACGTAGCTTAATCATCATCATGCTGTTCCTGGCCGGGGTCATCAATTACCTCGACCGTTCGGCATTGTCTGTGGCGGCGCCATTCATCCAGAAGGACTACGGTCTGAGTACGGGTGAGATGGGCATGATCTTCAGTAGCTTTTTCGTCGGTTATGCCGCTTTCAACTTCATCGGCGGCTGGGCTGCCGACCGCTACGGCGCCAAGACCACGTTGCTGTTGGCGATGGTGTTGTGGTCGTTGTTCAGTGGCCTGACCGTACTGACGGTAGGCTTTGCTTCGCTGGTGCTTATCCGGATTCTGTTCGGCATGGGCGAAGGACCGCTGAGCGTGACCACCAGCAAGATGGTCAACAACTGGTACGCCCCCAAGCGCAGGGCGCGGGCGATTGGTACGTCGATGTCCGGCACGCCGCTGGGCGGGGCGATTTCCGGCCCGGTGGTGGGCTTTATCGCCGTCACCTACGGCTGGAAGGTCTCGTTCATTATCATCATGCTGGTCGGCTTGATCTGGGCGGCGGTGTGGTACAAGTTCGTCAAGGAAAAGCCCGAGGGCGAGCAGGCCGAGGAGATTCTTCGGGGCGAGGGGCAAAGCGAGCTGGCGGCGCAACCGGTGTTCCCGTTGCGCTTCTACCTCAAGCAGCCGACGGTGCTGTTCACCTCCCTGGCGTTCTTTTCCTATAACTACACGCTGTTCTTCTTCCTGACCTGGTTCCCCAGCTACCTGACCATGGCCCACGGCCTGAACGTCAAGGACATGAGCATCGCCACAGTCATTCCCTGGGTCCTGGGTTTCCTCGGCCTGGCCTTGGGCGGTTTCATTTCCGACTTCGTGTTCAAGAAAACCGGGCGGATGATGTTCTCCCGCAAAGTGGTGCTGGTGACCTGCCTGCTGGCCTGCGCCGTCTGTATCGCCTGTGCCGGGATGGTCAAGACCCTGTATCCGGCGGTCACCCTCGTGGCCCTGGCAGTGTTCTTCCTGTACCTCACCGGGGCGATCTACTGGGCGATCATCCAGGACACCGTACCGGCGGCGCGGGTGGGCGGCGTCAGTGGTTTCATGCACTTTCTGGCGAACACCTCGGGCATCGTCGGCCCGACCCTCACGGGCTTCCTGGTGCAGTTCACCGGTTCGTTCACCAGTGCGTTCTTGCTGGCGGGGCTGTTGACCGTGATCGGTGCCGTGTGTGTGGCGCGCTATGTAAAACCCCTGGCGGTAGCTGATACCGGCGACTTGGGTGCACAAGGCTCCCAATCGGCTTCGGCCCTGAGCCATCCCTGAACAGAAGGAGCGTGTCGATGCCTGTTGTGAAACGTGTACCTTCCACCGGCGCTGCGGCGCAGATCGGTATCGTGCACCTGGGCTTGGGGGCGTTTCATCGCGCCCACCAGGCGGTCTATCTGCAACGCCATCTCAATCGCCATGGCGAAAGTGACTGGGGGCTGTGCAGTGCCAACCTACGCTCCAACCACAGATTGGTCGATCAATTGCGCGAGCAGGAGGGCCGCTACACTGTTGCCGAGTACCGCGACCGCGAACAGGTGACGCTGCGTGAGATCGGGGTACTGCGCCAGGCCTTGTATGTGGGCGAGGGCGGCGCTGACCTGGAGCAGCTGTTGCAATGCATGGCCGCGCCGCAAACGCGGATCGTCACGCTCACCGTCACCGAAAAAGGCTACTGCCTGAGCCCTTCCTCCGGGCAATTGCGCAGCGAAGATCCGGTGATTGCCCATGACCTCACTCATCCGCAAACGCCGCGCTCAGCGCCTGGCATTGTCCTCGAAGCCCTACGTCGGCGCCGCGTCGCTGGCATCCCGGCCTTCACCGTGTTGTGCTGTGACAACATGCCCGACAACGGCCAGCGCACCCGCCAGGCGGTCAGCGCATTGGCGACGAGGCAGGATGAGGCGCTGGCCCGGTGGATCGACCAACAGGTGGCGTTTCCCAGCTGTATGGTCGACCGCATCGTGCCGGCCATGGATGACGAATCCTTCCGGCGACTGGAGCAACTGGACTGTCACGACCCGGCGGCTGTGGTTTGTGAAAGCTTCAGCCAGTGGGTGATCGAGGATCACTTTCCCCTCGGCCGCCCGGATTGGGAAGTGGAAGGCGTGCAGATGGTGGCGGACGTGCGCCCGTTCGAAACGATGAAACTGCGCATGCTCAATGGCAGCCATTCGTTGCTGGCGTATGTGGGACTGTTGGTCGGCCATGAAACGGTTTTCGATGCCGTCAGCGACGCGAACCTGTTGCGCCTGATCGGGCGTTACATGGCCGAGGAAGCAGCGCCCACTTTGAACATGCCTGCGGGTATCGATCTTTCGGTCTATGCCCACGATCTGAAGGCACGCTTTGCCAATGACAGTCTGCAACATCGGTTGCGCCAGATCGCCATGGACGGCTCGCAGAAACTGCCGCAACGCTGGTTGCTTGGTGCGCAGCAATTGCTCGACCAGGGAAGTGGCATCGCCTGTACCGCATTGGGCATCGCAGCCTGGATTCACTATTGCACGCAGTCGTTGCCCGGCGGTTCGGTACAGCTGATTGACGATCCTTTGCGCGCCACTTTTGCCGATCTGGCGGGGCGATTCGAAGGTCCGTCATTGGTGGAGGCTTTTCTCGATCTGGATGAAGTCTTCCCGGCCGAGTTGTCGGCTCGCGCTGCCTTTCGCAATGCCGTGCAAGGCGCCTATGGCGACCTGGTTCGCGATGGCATCGGCAGCCTTCTGCACACCGTTGCCGCACCCAACTGATAACAAGGAGAACAACATGGAACAGACATGGCGTTGGTTTGGCCCCAAAGACCCGATCTCCCTGGCGGACGTCCGTCAAACCGGGGCGACCGGTATCGTCACGGCGTTGCACGAAATTCCCAACGGCGAAGTGTGGCCGGTGGAGGCCATCGCGGCGCGCAAACAGATGATCGAAGCGGCCGGCTTGAGCTGGTCGGTGGTGGAAAGCATTCCGGTGCATGAGGACATCAAGCGCGGCTGCGGCCGGCGCGACGAGTACATCGCCAACTACCAGCAAAGCGTGCGCAATCTGGCGAGCTGTGGCATCGATATCGTCTGCTACAACTTCATGCCGGTCCTGGACTGGACCCGCACCGACCTGACCTATGAATTGGCGGATGGCGGCTGGGCACTGCGGTTCGATCAAACCGCGTTCGCCGCCTTCGACCTGTTCATCCTCCAGCGCCCGGGGGCGCAGGCCGAATACGGCACCGAGGATATCCAGCAGGCCAAGGCCTACTTCGAGCAACTCACGCCCGCCCAGCGCGAAAACCTGGTCAATACCTTGATCGCGGGCCTGCCCGGCGCCGAGGAACACTACAGCCTGGAAAACTTCCGGGCCTTGCTGCGCACCTACGCCGACATCGACGAAGCCAAGTTGCGTGAACACCTGGGGTATTTCTTGCGCGCGGTGATCCCAGTGGCAGAGGAGGTGGGGGTGCGCATGGCGATTCACCCGGACGATCCGCCCCGTGCGCTGCTAGGCTTGCCACGCATCCTGTCCACCGCTGAAGACGCCCAATGGTTGCTGGACGCCGCTCCAAGCCCGGCCAATGGCCTGACGTTCTGCACCGGTTCCTATGGCGTGCGCGAAGACAACGACCTGGTGGCGATGGCCAAGCATTTTGCGCCCTTCATCTACTTCACCCACCTGCGCTCAACCCGCCGGGAAGCGGACCCACGCAGTTTCCACGAAGCCCATCACCTGGATGGCGACGTCGACATGGTGGGGGTCATCAGTGCCCTGGTGGCAGAAGAGCGCAGGCGTGAGCGCGAAGGCGGGCCGCGCTTGCCGCTGCGTCCGGACCATGGACATCAACTGCTCGACGACCAGCACCGCAAAAGCAATCCCGGCTACTCGTTGATCGGCCGCCTCAAGGGCCTGGCGGAAATCCGTGGTGTGGAACTGGCCGTGCGTCGGCAGTTGGGGTAGCTCAAGAACGGACCGGTAAGCGCGGATTGATCGTTCCCACGCGCAGCAAAGGAATGCATCTCCTGACGCTCTGCGTCACCTTGCAGAAGCGGAACGCGGAGCGTCCCTGGCGGCGTTCCCACGCGGGAGCGTGGGAACGATCAATTGCCTGCCCACAGAGAGCCATTAGCTGCGGGCCCAGTCTATTTACTCCTCCGGCTCCAGGGCGCGCAGCCAGCGGTTCTCCGAGCGGCTCAAATGCTGGCGCATCGAGGTTTGGGCGCCGAGCACGTCTTTGTTGGCTACCGCGCGCAGGATCGCTTCATGCTCGACGACGGCGGCTTCCCAGGTCAGGGCATTCTCTGAGTGTTTGCTCAGGTGCGCCGAGATCGGGTTGTGTCGTTCATCAAAGAGCGCGACGATGATCCGCACCAGGGCGGAGTTGCCGCTCATCTTGGCCAGGCGCTGATGAAATTTCCGGTCGTCTTCCAGTGGCGGCTGGCCGTTGGCGATGCTGGCGCGCATGGCGTCGATGCATTCCTGCAAATAGCGATAGTCGCTTTTCTTGCCGTGCAAACAGGCCAGGACCACGGATTCACCTTCGATCAAGGCGCGCGCCTGCATCAGTTCCGATGGGCTCTCGCCCAAGGTAACGCTGGTGTTTTTTCCGTCCTCGGGCCTGGCGCGCACGTATACGCCTGAGCCCATCTTGATTTCAATGTCGCCCTCTATCTCCAGGGCGATGAGCGCTTCGCGCAGCGAAGGTCGGGAAACCCCCAGCAGTTGGGTCAAATCGCGCTCGGGGGGCAGCCTGGAGCCCGCTTTGAAATCACCCTGGGCGATGTAGTGGCGAAGTTGGTCGGCGATTTTCTGGTACGGCTTTCGCTCAGAAGTATTTAGCGGTGAGACCATGGGGCGACGTCCATCAGATAGTCGGCGAAGGCTACCATAGACGCTTGATTCACATCACCGCGCCGATCTGCCAGGGCAGGAACTCGTTATCGCCCAAGCCGTTTTCCTCGCTGCAGGTGCGGCGTCCGGAAGCCGTCTCCAGCATCAGTCGGAACAACCGCTCACCAGCCTCGGCCACCGACTCCAGGCCATCGACAATGCCTCCAGCGTTGAAATCCATGTCCAGCTCCATGCGTTGGAACAGGCCAGTGTTGGTGGCGATCTTCAAGGACGGCGTGGGCTTGCAGCCGTAGGTCGAGCCGCGACCCGTGGTGAAACAGATGAGATTCGCGCCGCCCGCCACCTGGCCGGTGGCGGACACCGGGTCGTAGCCGGGTGTGTCCATGAACACAAGGCCTCGGGCCTGGACCGTTTCAGCGTACTGGTAAACCCCCATCAACCCGGTAGCGCCGGCTTTCGCCACGGCACCCAGGGATTTTTCCAGGATGGTGGTAATGCCCCCGGCCTTGTTGCCGGGCGAGGGATTGTTGTTCATGTCTGCGTCGTTGTGGCGTACATAGGCTTCCCACCAATGGATCCGCTCCATCAATTTTGCCGAGATCTCGGTGGATGCGGCGCGGGCGGTCAGCAGGTGTTCAGCACCGTAGATTTCCGGCGTTTCCGAAAGAATGGCCGTGCCGCCATGCTGCACCAACAGATCCACGGCCGCGCCGAGTGCCGGATTCGCCGTAATCCCTGAGTAACCATCCGAGCCGCCGCACTGCAAGCCGACGCATAAATGGCTGGCGGCCACGCGCGTGCGCTGGCATTGGTTGATGATGGGCAACATCGCTTCAATATGGGCGATGCCACGTTGCACCGTTTCGCGAGTACCGCCCGCGTCCTGGATGATCAGGCTGGCCTTGAGCGCGGCTGGGCGATCATCGAGTTCGTTCATCAGCGGGGTAAGTTGGTTGACCTCGCAACCCAGGCCGATCAGCAGGACTCCAGCGAAATTGGCGTGATCGGCATACCCGCGCAAGGTGCGCTTGAGGATATCGATGCCTTCACCTTTGGCCCCCATGCCACAACCGCTGCCATGGGTGATTGCAACGACGCCGTCGACATTGGGAAAGTCTTTCAGGCGCTCGGCAGAAAACGCATTGGCGATGTGTTTGCAGACGGTGGCCGAGCAATTGACGCTGGAAATGACGCCAATGTAATTGCGTGTCCCAACCCGTCCATCCGCGCGGACGAAACCTTCGAACGTCGCGCCGTCACTGCTGGGCGAGGTGGGGACGTAGACGTTCCGCACACTGTGTTCAGCGTTGGTGGTGGGCATGTCGAGGTTGTGCACGTGAACGTAATCGCCGGGTGCGATGTCCTGGGTTGCCTGGCCGATAGTCTGTCCATACTTGAGCACCCGTTGGCCCGCCGATACGCTGCGCAGGGCAATCTTGTGGCCGGATGGAATGGCCTGTCGGGCGATCAGCGCGATGCCATCGGCACTCAGGCGTTGACCTTCGGCGATATCACCCCGCGCCACCGCGACATCATCGCCGGGCGTCAAGACCAGCAAAGAAGAAGGCAAGTTCATGGTACGTCCTCCCAGTCCTAGCACTCGATGATGGCCTTGACCACACCCTGTTTGGGGTCGAGCAAGGTGGTGAACGAGTGGGCGACATCGCCGAGGGTCAGTCGGTGGGTGTTGAGGGCCGCATCCGGAATCAGCCCGTCGCGCAAGCACTGCTCGACGTAGTGGAAGTCTTCCTTGGTCGCGTTGCGACTGCCCATCAGCGTGGCTTCACGCTTATGAAACTCCGGGTCGGAGAAGGTGATGGAGTCCCGGACCACCGAGATCATCACATAGGTGCCGCCGTGGGCGATGAACTCGAACCCGCGTTCCATGGCCCGGGCGTTGCCGGTGGCATCGAACACGACGTCGAAAAAATCATCCCCGGTGAGTTCAGCCAGGGTCTGCTTGTCGCCTTCGCCGATTTGCACCGCCGCATGGATATCCAGGTGTTTTTTACAGAACGACAGGCGATCCTCACGGGTATCCAGCACCGTGACTTTCGCCCCACGCAGGCTGGCGAAGATCGCCGCCGCCATACCGATCGGCCCCGTGCCGACCACCAGGACGTGCTTGTCCGCCTGGACGTTCGAACGACGTACGGCGTGCGCCCCGATCGACAGGAATTCGATCATCGCTGCCTGGTCCAGGGAAACCCCCACGGCCTTGTGTACGAATTCGTTCGGAACACTCAGGTACTCAGTAAAAGCGCCGTCGCAGTGAACCCCTAGCACCTGGATACGAGTGCAGCAGTTGGTCTTGCCCTGGCGACAGGCGATGCAGGTCCCGCAGGACAGATAAGGCATCACGTAGACGACGTCACCGATGGAAAGGTCGCTGGCGCTGTCAGTCTCTTCTACAACCCCGGAAAACTCATGGCCCATGACCCGCGGGTATTCGAGGTAGGGCTGATTGCCGGTGAAAATATGCAGGTCGGTGCCACAGACCCCGACACGCTTGACCCGGATGAGGATCTCTGCCGGCCCCCTGAGGGGCTTTTCAGTTTCGATGGCGGTTAACGAGCCGGGCTCGTTACAGATGACAGTCAGCATGTTGATGCTCCTTGGCGGGCGTGCAGGCAGTGGGTGTGCCTGCAGGCGGGAGGAGGGATGTGAGCGCACGGCTGCCGGGACCGAGGCTCTCTTTTTTGTTGTAGGCGGGCAGTGACCCGCTCGGATGATCTTTGCCTAAAAACTACACGCCGGAAAAAATATTGGCAAGACCAATTTATTGAAAAATGGATTGGACAGACCAAATGAAAGGTTTGTAGAGACGGTTCGATTTCTCTACCTTCTCGACAATGCGCCGGGCACCCCCAGCCGGGGTGAGTGAGGTTTAGGGTGGAGCCCCTACGAGGATATTTGATGAGCACTCAGTGGAAGGAAAAAGGCTGCGAAGTCTGTCGCGCACTCTGGGAGTCCGGCGAACATCCGCCGGAACTCGCCGTCAGCATCGTGCTGCATGCTCGTCTGCATCAGTGCTCATCCTGCGGAGTGTTCTGGGAACAACTGGAGCGTTATGCCGACGTGATTTGTGAGCAACAGGCGCGGGCGCTTTATCCGCAAGCCTTCAAGCCGGTTGACCAAGACTGACCCACCTCGCTCAATTTCCCGTCTACCTGTGCGGGAACTGACAGTGACTGATGAATTTCGGTGAACCCAGCCCCCGCGCCCATGTCACTCGTTTGTCAGGAACGACAACATGGAGCCATTGATGCGACCTTTATATTTCACCAGCCTATCCTTCACCGCGCTGCTCTGCGCGGCTTGCTCAAATCAACCGCCTGCGACATGGAGCTATGAAGATGCCCAGGGGCGAGCCAACGTGCCACCCGACCAGGCTTACCCTGAACTGTTTGAAGCGGTGCAACGCCAACAGATTTTCACTGACCAGAAACACTTCGTGGACGCGTTGCCCAAGCGTGACCCCGCGCAAATCCGTGCCGATTATCTGGCCTGGCGTGACCGTGAAGGCTTCGATATCAAAGCCTTTGTGAAGGACAATTTCATCGAATCCGGCGAGGCTCAAAGCCCGCCCTCGAAACCGGGTGCTTCGATTGAAGAACACATCGACAGCCTTTGGCCCGTATTAAGCCGAACCTACAGTCAAGTGCCTATCTACAGCAGCTTGTTACCCTTGCCGCAGCCTTATGTGGTGCCGGGTGGGCGCTTTCGCGAGATGTATTACTGGGATTCGTATTTCACCATGCTGGGACTCGAGCAAAGTGGCGAGAAGGCACGGATTCGCCAGATGACCGATAACTTTGCCTACATGATCGACACCTACGGCCACATCCCCAATGGCAATCGCACTTACTACCTGAGCCGGTCGCAGCCGCCATTCTTTGCCTACATGGTCGAGTTGCAGGCCCGTATTGAAGGCGACCAGGCCTATGGGCGGTACCTGCCACAATTGCAGAAGGAATATGCCTATTGGATGGAAGGCGCCCAGGCGCTCAAGCCCGGTGCGGCCGCCCGGCACGTCGTCAAACTCGCGGATGGCAGCGTTCTGAATCGTTATTGGGATGCCAGCGCGACGCCACGCCAGGAGTCCTGGTTGCAAGATGTCAGCACCGCCGAGCAGGTGCCGCAGAGGCCCAAGCAGGAGGTCTGGCGTGACCTGCGCGCTGGCGCCGAAAGTGGTTGGGACTTCAGTTCTCGTTGGTTGGACGATGGCCAGAATCTCACGACCATACGTACCACATCGATGGTGCCCGTGGACCTGAACAGTCTTATCTATCACCTGGAGCGTACCATCGCCAAAGGCTGTGAAACCATTCAAAACACGTCCTGCATCCAGGCTTATGGCCGGCGCGCCGAGCAGCGCCAGCGTGCCGTCGAGAAGCACCTGTGGAATGCCGATGGCGGTTTCTACGTGGATTACGACTGGCAACGCAAGCAACAACGCCAGTCACTCACCGCCGCTACGCTTTTTCCGCTGTACACCGGTCTTGCCTCTGTCGAGCATGCAAACCGCACGGCCGATGCGGTACGCGACGGCCTCTTGCGTCCCGGCGGCATCGCCACGACCCAGGTCAGCAATGGTCAGCAGTGGGATGAGCCCAATGGCTGGGCACCGTTGCAGTGGGTCGCAGTGGAGGGATTGGACCGATACCGGCAAACCGCGTTGGCGCAACAGATTGGCAGCCGCTTTTTGCAGCAGGTTCAGAACCTTTATCGCAAGGAAAACAAGCTCGTGGAGAAATACGATCTATCTGGACGGGGCGATGGCGGGGGAGGCGGCGAGTATGAACTGCAGGACGGCTTCGGCTGGACGAACGGCGTCACGCTCAAGCTGATGAGCAAATACGGCGCAAGCTCCCCAGCGCCCGTAGGTGAATGAAGTGCAAGGCCTGCTCGAGTCTCTCTCTATAACGTAAAGGGGGAAGGCCGTTTCGAGCGCCAACGGAGCACGTGACCGGCGGTGGTCCCGTGCTCCGTGCTTTATCTACTCATACACCGTCACCCGATTGCGTCCGGTCTTCTTCGATGTATACAGCGCGCTGTCCGCCCAGGCGATCAGGTCGGCGTGGGAGTTAGAGGGCTGGCTCAGGTCGGCCACTCCCAGGCTGATGGTGAAGCGGATGTCCTGGTCGTTGTGCCGCACTTCCAGCTCTTCGACTGCCTGGCGCAGACGCTCGGCGAAAACTTGTGCGCCGGCCTTGTCGGTGTCCGACAGCACCACGCCGAACTCTTCGCCGCCGTAACGCCCGGCCACATCGGATTCGCGCACATGCTCGCGCACCAGCTTGGCAATTCGTTCGATCACCTTGTCGCCCGCCTGGTGGCCATAGGTGTCGTTGACCCGTTTGAAGTGGTCGATATCGAACATCACCAGGCTCAAGGCATTGCCATAGCGTTGGTTCCGGGCATGGGCGGCTTTCAGGCTTTCTTCCCAATGACCGCGGTTGTACAGGCCGGTCAGCCGGTCGGTGCTGGAGAGTTGCTGCAGTTGCGCATTGGCGGCCTGCAACTGATGCCGATTGGTGGCGACGTCGGTGACGTCATAGATCACCAGGCAGACATGGCTGATTTTGCTGTCGGGAGAGTGCAGAGGCAGCAACGTGGTGTTCTGGTACATGAACTCTTCCTGGCCGGTAATCGGCTGGTAGTTCTTGAACCGCACCAGATACGGACGCAGCTCCCAGATAGTGAACGCTGGCGTGCCCAGGGTGACGACGCTTTCCACCTTGCGGCTGAACCATTGGCGGTCGACCTCGGGGAACAGCGTGAAGAAATTCTGGTTGTGGGCGTCCTTGGGTTGGACCCCGGAGCGGTTCTCCATGAAGGTGTTCCAGACCTGCACACGGTAGTCGCGATCGAGCACGACCACACCCACATCGATGCTCTGGACAATCGTCAGCAACCAGTGGAACTCGGTCAGATCAACAGGATCATTCATGGCTCAATTCATCAAATAGGCAAGTTTGTGGGTCAAGCGCTCGATCGAGTCCTCCGTGAACAGCAGCAACAGATCGAAGCGAATGTCATGCCCCTCCAGGCTATAGCTGATCTCGACGGCCAGGGTCTTTTTCCAGCGTTTTTGGTTGAGCAGGATCAGCTCATCGATGGCCGCGTGTTGGCCGAGAATCTGCGGGTGGCCCTGGGAGAACACCACGTCGATCTGTTCGGCAATGCTGCTCAGGCACGCGCCGATCAGGACGCTGGAGAGGTCCAGCAGCATTTCCAGGTCCGAGTAATCGGCATTCTGACGCTGCATCAATTGCGCGATATCAGAGACTTCCGAGTCGTGAAAGATCAGCAGGGCTTCACCGGCGATGCCGCTGCCGATAAATCCCTGGCAGATGGCCGTCAGTTGCTGGGAGCTGCCGGCATCGGCCAGTGCCATGTGCAACTCACCGACTTCGAGGATGTTCACGTTCGGCACGGGCAACTGCACAAAAACCCCGAGTACCTTGGCGATCAGGGCGGCTGCCTGGCCGATGGCGACGTTGACCGTCTCGCGGAACACATCGTGAAAACTGATGACGGTGTTTGTTTCCGAGCGATTCTGCAGCGGCGTCTGCCCGGGTTTCGTCAGGAGCCCCAGCCGGCTGAGGGTCTGGCGCAGATCGTCTTCGTCGAAAGGTTTTTTCAGGAAAGCCAGTGCGCCCAGTTCAAGCACGCGGCGCACCGCTTCCTCCTGAACGTCACCGGAAATCACGATGACTTGGGCCTTCAATCCTTCGTCGCGCAACGCGCTCAACACCTGGTAACCGTCCATCTCCGGCATGGTCAGGTCGAGCAGTACCACCTGTCCCAAGCCCTGGCGTATGGCGTCCATGGCCTGGCGACCGTTGATGGCCTCGGTGACCGAAACCGGCCAATCCGCTGGCAGGGCTCGTAGCACTTGTTTGCGAGCCATGTTGGAATCGTCACACACCACTAGGGGAATCACTGACACAGAAGCACTCTTTAAGAGGTTGGCTATCAGGGAATGTCTTACGTGCATCATGTCATAGGGTAGCAAAGACCTGCCAGACCATAAGGTTTATCGAAAAAACCTCCCATATGGGGTCATGATGTTCATTTAAAAGCGGCGCTTCTTCCGTGATGGGAGCGCGCCGTTTTTTTGGGTTGTCGTGGATTTTTTGGTTTGTGTGTATATCCGTTGCTGCGGTAACGGCGGCTGGTGGTTCCGCCCTGACGGCGGGTCACTTTCGAAAAAGCGCGAAAGTAACCAAAGCGCTTTAGCCCCACCACTCGGTGCCTCGCCTAGGCTCGGCATGCCCGAACGCAGGCATTGCTCCGTGGGCCGCCGCGAAGGGCCATCCATGGCCCAGCGCGGCTATCCCGGCATCCATGCCGGGATGCCCACTGCGCAATGCCTGCGTTCGGCCAGCGTGGTTAACGGGGCGCCGAGATCAACGTCCACTACGAGGCGGCCTTATAGCCGGCCTGGTTTGGGTGGGACCGCGTTTCTCCTGTGGGAGCGGGCTTGCTCGCGAAAGCGGAGGGTCAGTTTGCGGTGATGTTGGTTATGTCGACGTCATCGCGAGCAAGCTCGCTCCCACGGGGTTTTGTGTCGTGTGCAGATGTTGTGAACACCCAGCAACCCCATGTGGGAGCGAGCTTGCTCGCGATAGCGATATATCAGCCACATAGATGCTGGATATACTCCCGCTCTTGCTTTGCTTTGCTTTGCTTTGCTTTGCTTTGCTTTGCTTTGCTTTGCTTTGCTTTGCTTTGCTTTGCTTTGCTTTGCTTTGCTTTGCTTTGCTTTGCTTTGCTTTGCTTTGCTTTGCTTTGCTTTGCTTTGCTTTGCTTTGCTTTGCTTTGCTTTGCTTTGCTTTGCTTTGCTTTGCTTTGCTTGCTTTAGATCTTGATCTTGATCTGAGCGCCCCATTAACCACGCTGGCCGAACGCAGGTATTGCGCAGTGGGTACCTCGGCATGGATGCCGAGGTAGCCGCGCTGGGCCATGGATGGCCCTTCGCGGCGGCCCACGGAGCAATGCCTGCGTTCGGGCATGCCGAGCCTAGGCGAGGCACCGAGTGGTGGGGCTAAAGCGCTTTGGTTACTTTCGCCTGGGCCGGCTTCCGGATTTTCGAAAGTGACCCGCCGTCAGGGCGGAACCGCCAGCCGCCGTTACCGAAGAAACGGATATACACACAAACTATAAAACCCCACCCATAAAGACGAGCCCAAAAAAGCGGCGCTTCCTTTTCTCAAAAAAAAGTGCCGTTTGAGGGCATTCCAAGCTCCGCTTCGGTCGCAGGCATTTGAAATGCCCGGCGAGGCTCGACAGAATCACCTTCCGATCCGGCTAAAGCGACCGGACGTTCGTAGTGAAAAAGGGGCTGTAGTTGAACGAACACACATTGTCCATGCGCCTGGAGCGGGTGGCGGCACAGGTGCCAGCGGGGGCCCGCCTGGCCGATATCGGCTCGGACCATGCCTACCTGCCAGTGGCGTTGATGCGCCGTGGCGCCATCGCGGCGGCGGTGGCCGGAGAGGTGGCATTGACGCCGTTTCGCTCGGCCGCACGCACCGTGGGCGAGAACGACCTGGAACAGCGGATCACCGTGCGCCTGGCCAATGGCCTGGCGGCGATCGAACCGGAAGACGGCATTACGGCGATCAGCATCTGCGGCATGGGCGGCGAGACGATTCGCGACATCCTCGACAGCGGCAAGGCACGCCTGAGTGGCCAGGAGCGGTTGATCCTGCAACCCAACGGCGGTGAGCAGCCACTGCGCCAATGGCTGATGGAGAATGGTTACCGCATCCTTTGCGAGGAAGTGCTGCGAGAAAATCGCTTCGACTACGAAATCATCGTCGCCGAGCGCGTCGGGCCGGTGCTGTATACCCCCGAGGAGCTGTACTTCGGCCCGCTGCAGATGCAGGCCCGCAGTCCGGTGTTCCTGGTCAAGTGGCAGCGGATATTGCGCGTGAAACAGCGGACCCTGGCTCACTTTGCCCGGGCGCGCCAGGCGGTGCCCGAGGAAAAGGTCCAGGAAGTCGCCCGGCAGGCCCGGTGGATCAATGAGTTGCTGGCTTGAGTCATAGGGTGGGGAACGTCTACGCCAGTGCAGCCTCTGAAAGTAATGCAGCACGACCCCGCGCAGCCCTTTCCTTTGGAGGATAAGCCCACATGAACATTCTAATGGTCCTGACATCCCACGATCAGTTGGGCGATACCGGCAAGAAAACAGGGTTTTGGCTGGAAGAATTCGCCGCACCCTATTATGTGTTTGTCGACGCCGGCGCGACCATCACGCTGGCCTCTCCCAAGGGCGGACAGCCGCCGTTGGACCCCAAGAGCGATGAAGAGGACGCCCAGACTGAGGCGACGCGCCGTTTTCGCAGCGATCCGAAAGCCCAGGCGGCGCTGGCCAGCACGGTGCTGTTGGGCGAGATTGATCCCTATGACTTCGATGCCGTGTTTTATCCAGGCGGTCATGGGCCTCTGTGGGACCTCGCCGAGGACACGGATTCGAAGACCCTCATCGAAGCCTTCTACGCCGCGAATAAACCCGTGGCCGCCGTTTGCCACGCCCCTGGTGTATTCAAGAATGTTCAAGCCCCGGATGGCCAGCCTGTGGTGAAGGGCAAAAAAGTCACCGGGTTCACCAACTCCGAGGAAGAGGCCGTGGGGCTGACGCAGGTGGTGCCGTTCCTGGTGGAGGACATGCTCAAGGCCAACGGGGGCGAATATTCCAAGGCGGCGGACTGGGCCAGCTATGTGGTCGAGGACGGGCATTTGATCACCGGTCAGAACCCGGCTTCATCCGAAGCCGCCGCCCAAGCGCTGCTCAAGCGGCTGAAACAGGAACAAAAGGCCTGAGCCGGCGTTGGCACCGACCTTGTCGTTAAGGGTATTGCCCACGGCGATACCCTGACGCGCCTGCTCAATCAAGGCGCCGTGAGTGGCGGCTCAAGCACTGGCATGGGTCAGCCCGGTCAAGGTGTCTGCGATGGTCTTGGTGCGCTGCGCCGTGCCTTCGGTGGTGCGGCTGGAGTCCTCCAAGACATCGAGCATCTCGCGCAGGGCGCTCACGGCTACGGACTGGTCTTCGATCTGTTGGGCGACGCCTTGGATCTCTTTTGACAACAGGTCGATATCCACGCCGATTTCAGCGGCATTCTTGCGGGTGATTTCCGCGAGCTTGCGCACCTCGTCGGCCACCACGGCAAAACCTCTGCCCATTTCACCGGCCCGCGCCGCTTCGATGGCGGCGTTGAGGGCCAGCAGGTTGGTCTGTCCGGCGATTTGCTGAATCACTTGCACGATCGACTGGATACGCAGGCTTGAGCTGGCGAGGGCACGAGCGCCAACCACCGCTTCACCCGCTTGCGTGGCTAGCTGCTCCACGGTCGTGCCCGCCTGCTCGGCAACGGTGTTTTGCCGATCGATGGTGCCCGTCAGGTCATCCATCGACAGATGCAGTTCGCCCGAGTAATGCTTGATTTGCGTGGCCATTTCTTCTTGCTGCTGGCTGGCATGGGCCAAGACCTGGCCCAGGTCCGTCAGGCCGTTGAACACCGGCAGGATCGTGCTATCCAGGCCGCGGGTGTCCAAGGCGCTGCTGAAGTCATTCGTCTTGAACGCCATGATCTGCTTGACCACGACATGGTTCAGGCCCGCCAGTTTCTTGATCTGGCGGCGCAGGAAAAAGGCCTTGAACTCGCCGTAGTGGGCGATGAAGTTGTCGACGTACTCGTCGGTGAAACGGGCACCCTTGCTCATCCGGAAGAAGAAAATCGCCGTGAGTGTCTGGTTCAGGTTCAGGCCGAGGATTTCACCGAACGTCGAGAATCCGGCCAAAGGCACATCACCGAAAATACCGGCCATGCTGCCCAGCTCGTTGCTGTTGTTGAGCCGACGCAGGATGCAGTCGTTGAGAATCGCCGCCACCGGCCGGCCGCCTTTGCCCTTGAGGAATTTCTCGTAGTCGAGTCGGGTCGCTTCGCGAAGGGGCGTGCGCTTGACCATCACCAGCTCTTCCCCGGGCGCGACATCGCAGAACAGCTGGATGATTTGCTGTTGATAGTCGATGCGGGCAATGGAGCGTACGAACAGCTCATCACCCACGCGGATGGCGAATGAGTAATCGGCCAGCTTCTTTTCCAGCGACTGTGCATTGCATTCGAAGGCGTCGCACAGCGCCTGCACCATGCTTTTGATGTTGCCACGGCTGTCGATGACCTGGTCGATGGTGCGGTCTTCCACCGAAGCGGTCAACACGCTGAAAGTCAGTCCGGCCGGTTGGAAGTTCTGGCTTTTGAAGACTCCGAAGCGCACATCCGCTGCGGTTTTCAGGAAGACAATCTGCGCATGGTTCTGATAACTGCGTTGACCGTCGCTGATCAGGGTTTTCTTGAAATCAAGTTTGCCCCCGGCAGAGCCGCCGACGAACAGGCAAGGGAAGCGCCCAGACTCATAAAGCGCCTCCATGAAGAATGACTCGGAGGCCGAAAGACCGTCGAATACCACGTAGGCCAAGGTGTCGCGATGGTCAATGGGCGTGTTCACCTGCGCCCGCTTGATGTTGTTCACCAGTTTGGCGATGCGTTCGCGCATGGCCAGGCGTTTGCCACCGCCACGGATGTCTTCGCACTCCAGCGGCACCATCACCACCTCGGCCGACACAATCACGCTGGCATCAAACAGTTGCAGCACCACGCGATCCCACGCCTCGCCGGTCGGGCAGTACAGGGTATTAGCGCCGTTGCACAGTTCTCCCGACGTCGTGCACAGGCTGATGGCGCTGTGGGCGAAGCGTTTTTTGAGCTTGGCGGCGATCTGGTCGATGTCCAGGTGAGGGGAAACAAATCCGCTGACCAGCACCGGGTCTACGCGCACGCTGGCCAGCGCCTGGTCAAGCCCACCTGCAGTGCAAGCCAGGCTTACAACGCCTTGAGTGTGGGCTCGGGCCTTCTTGAAGAGATTCACTAGGTTCATGGCTGGACTCGTTGAGTGCGACGTGACGCATACAAGGTATACGTGCAGAGGCCTTACTCTGTATCGGCCACGGCTGGGTATGCAGGAGCGAATTGGGCAGCAGTGGCTACGCAGAGGCGCCTGGCGGCGTTCAGGCTGTGCAGCAACGCCTGTGCAGGATCCTCTGCGTATAACCCAGTCTCAAATTATCGATTTCCATCCCCAGCCCACAGTGTCCTTTCGTCTGTGTTGGCTGCGCCCAATTGATTAGCGACTTTCGTACATGCCCAGGGGAAACCCGGCGACTCGATCAGCCGTTCAATAAAGTCATCGTGTGAGCTGCGTATCGATCGCCGGCCACAACCCCTTCGGCTGTAAAAATCTCATCCAGATGGGCCAATTCCTCGCCGCTCAATGCCACCGCGGCGGCCGCCACATTGCTCTCCAGGTATTTACGCTGCTTGGTTCCCGGGATGGGGATGACGTGGTCGCCTTGGGCCAGAACCCAGGCCAAGGCCAGTTGTGCGGCGCTGATGTGCTTGTCTGCGGCCAACGCCTTGACCCGGTCCACCAATGCCAGGTTGCGATGGAAATTGTCGGCCTGGAAACGCGGGCTGAAGCGGCGATAGTCATCGGCGGCGAAGTCGTCGGGGCTCTTCAGTTCACCTGTCAGAAAGCCGCGGCCCAGGGGGCTGTAGGCGACAAAGGCGATGCCCAGGCGCCGGCAGGTGTCGAGCACGCCATTGTGTTCAGGATCACGGGACCACAGCGAGTATTCGCTTTGAACCGCCGCCAGTGGATGCACCGCATGGGCCCGTTGGATGGTCTCGGCGCTGGCTTCCGATAGGCCAATGTGGCGGACCTTGCCGGCCTTGACCAGCTCGGCCATGGCGCCGATGGTTTCTTCGACCGGCACCTGGGGGTCGATGCGGTGCTGGTAGTAAAGGTCGAGGTAGTCGGTATTGAGGCGTTTGAGGCTGCCTTCGACCGATTGCCGGACGTATTCAGGGCGCCCATTGACGCCGCGGGCATGGGGATCGCTGCTGCGCACGAGGCCGAACTTGGTGGCCAGGAAGATGTTTTCACGCTTGCCGTGCAAGGCGCGTCCGAGCAGTTCCTCATTGGTGTACGGTCCATACATGTCGGCGGTGTCGAACAGCGTCACGCCCAACTCCACGGCGCGGTGGAGCGTGGCAATGGCCTCCTGCTCGTTGACGCCAGTGGTGTAGAAGTCCGACATGCCCATGCAGCCCAGGCCGATGGCTGAAACGAGGGGGCCGCGATGGCCGAGTTGGCGGGTGATCATGCTGATTGCTCCTAGAAATAAATGACCGGTTTAGTCTCCAACAAGCTGTTTTATGGATAAACCCGCGATTTTTGGTTTAACTATTCGTAATATCTAAATAGTGAGTCGAAACCATGGATCGATTACAGGCCATGCAGGTGTTCAGGCGCATCGTCGAACTGGGTGGTTTTGGCAAGGCGGCCGATGATCTTGGGCTGCCCCGGGCGACCGTCAGCCTGCTGATACAGCAATTGGAAACCCACCTCGGCGTGCAACTGCTGCAGCGCACCACACGGCAAGTGCGCGCGACGCTCGATGGCGAAGCCTACTATCAGCGCTGCGGCCAACTGCTGGACGACCTCGATGACCTCGAAGGCTCGTTGTCGGTCCAGCGCAGTCAGCCCCGCGGGATCTTGCGGGTGGACATGCCCATCGCCTTCGGTTGCACCTGGATCCTGCCGCACTTGCCGGACTTCTATCGGCGCTACCCAGGGCTGCAGTTGGACCTCGGCTTTCACGACCGGCAGGTCCATTTGCAGCGCGAGGGTGTGGATTGTGCGATCCGGGCCGGCAACATCGTCGATCAGGCCTTGGTGGCACGGCCCATTGTGCGGCTACGGCAACTGACCTGCGCCAGCCCCGGCTACCTGGCCCGCTCAGGTACGCCCCAGCGGTTGGAAGATCTACCGGCCCATCGGGCAATCAACTTTGCCTCGGGCAATGGACGATTTTTTCCGTTCGAATTCGAGGGGGCGGGGCAGGTGCGTGAGTTGCAATTGCCGGGCGAGCTGACCGTCAACAACGCTGACGCTTACGTTACGGCCTGTGAGGCGGGATTTGGTTTGATTCAAGTACCGCATTATCACGTTCAGCGGCAGTTGGCCGAGGGACGGCTAGTGCAAGTACTGGGCGAATACGGTGTGCCATTGTGGCCGATTTCAGCGGTGTACCCGCCGCATAGACAGCTATCGCCTCGGGTGCGAGTCTTCATCGACTGGGTGATCGAGCTGTTGCATGGGGTGGCGGATGCGCAGGGGGCGTTGATGGTCAAGGCATAGGGTGGCGAGTAACCCCGAGGTTATCGCCGACCTTTTCCGAGCCCGCCGCCTGCATCGCGAGGGTGCATGGTCGGTCGGCATGAGGAAAGGGGTCTACGTCGCTCAAGGCCAATCGACCATCACGGCTTGCGGATCCCCTTGGCGCATCTGACTCAATTCGGCATCTGCCTTGGCTTGCGTCGGGTGGCAGAACTCGAAGGCGTTCTGAATTTTTCCTGACGGTCCTTTGGCCTCGGCCATACAAACGACCGCGCCCGGTAAACAAAGCCCGGGTTTGAAATTGAAATCACCCCAGACATTAGGCTGCTCTTGCTTCACCTTGGCGATGTAGCTCATCAGCGAGGCTTGCATCCCTGCATCCGCCACGCCCGGGATCAGCTTGATCGGGCTGGTGGTGGCGCCGTAAGTATGTTGAGTGGCCAGAAGTGCGTGGCAATACAACCCCCCAGCAGGGACGGAGGATGGTGATACCACGGCGGTTTGAGCCCCTCCCGCGCTGACGACCACAGGAACGATTCTAAACGCGCTGGCACGCCACACCTTTAAATTCACCTTGGCGCCGATTGCTGCTTTTGCAACCGCGAGCCTGAAATCGATTGAATCGGCGATAGGTTGATTGTCGACTGCCACGACGACGTCCTGGGACAGCATTCCGGCTTGTTGGGCTCCGCCACCAGGAACAATTGCCAGAACCACCACACCGGCCGGGGGAAGCGACAAGGCCATCGCCCGTTGCGGATCAACGGTATCAATGCTCATGCCGACTTTGCCGCGAGGCAAGCTGGACGCCTGGCAGCCCTTCTCAAGCCATACCTGGCTGGCGGCTTCTTTTCGTGCACTCGCGACCTGTTTCATGAGCGGCTCAGCGCTTGCCTGGTACATCGCCACCTCGCTGAGGGCCGTTTCAATGTACTCGCACGACTTGGAGCGATAGCGGTCAGGCGTTTCCCGGGTCACCAGCTTTTGCAAATTGACCGGTGGCTGGGCTTGTGGCGCTGCCATGGCAACGGGCGCGGGAGAGACGGTGGGACCGCCCGTATCGGCCAACGATGAGGCAACGTAGGCAGTGGCTGCCACGCCAGCGGCGGCGGTCACTACGCTGGTGTCTACGCCTGCGGGCATGGGCAGGAACATGGCGCCTACGACGGCCGCCTCGCCCAGGCCACCATCAGAAGCACAGCCAGTCAGGCCGGTGAGAGACATTGCAATGGCAAACCGTGTCGTTATTTTAAAGGTGTTCGCAAACATTGCTGTTCCCTGATGGTGTGCTCGAGTCGATTTTTCAGCATAATGGCATATCGCCTTTGTCTTCTATATAGCGCATCTTATGGTCGGCCAGGCGGGATGTTTCCTGGGCGCGGCGTAAGCGGGCTCTAATCGCTCGCTGCTGCTAGGCAGATTCCACCGTCCAAGCACATAAGTTGGGCGGCGGCAGATCGGTGGCCAAACAATGGTCGAGTCCGATTTCCCTTAAAGCGCCACCCGTATCAGGATGACCATGTCGACAAAACGCATTGCCATACCGCTTGCCCTCGTCCCTCTGTTGGCGTCTTGCGTCAATCCCATGTACAGCGCAGCGGAGCGGGCCGAAACTGCGGAGTACCTGCGAAAAGCAAGAGACCCTGCCACTTACTTCGCAATGGACTGCGAAACCTTTCTGGCGACCAAGCGTGGGTATGACCAATATCCCAACATGGCCACCGACCCCACCACACTGGTTATCCACCAGGTCGCCACCCAGCGTGACTGCTCCGCCGGCCGTTCGCCGGCGCCAAGCACGGCATTGGTTTCCCCCAGTGCTGTGACGCCAGTGGCAACGCCTGCACCCGTGGCGGCCTCCCAGGGACGCTTGGGCCTGCACATCACCGCCGTGACACCGACGGTGGCTAAGCAGTTTGGCTTGCCCACTGTAAGCGGCGTGCTGGTCTTGGGCCCGGTGCCGGGAGGTGGTGCTGAAAAGGCAGGGATGCTGGCGGGAGATATCGTTCTGGAAATCGCGGGGACAGCAGTCAATAGCCCGGCCGAGTTGACGGCCGTAGCCAGTCGTATCCAACCAGGGTTCACTGCGCCGTTACGGGTGTGGCGTTACCGTGCTCCCCTGGATGTACTGGTGGAAATAGGCGGTTCATCGGACGTGGCCCCATCGGTCGCGCCTCAGCTTCCAGCAAGCGTCGCGAAGCTGCCGAGTAAACCCTTGGCCACGCCACCCTCAACGCCGACCGGCAATAATTCGCCAGACAGTTCTTTCTGTTTTGCACTGTTCGACGCCAGGCAGGCTCAAGGGTTGAGTGATTACCCACCCAGGGGCATTATCACCCAGATCTGGCAAGGCGCAGGACTGAGCAGTACACCTGCTCGCCTCATCATGCCGCAGTTCCAGGCATTTACGCGATCCCAAGGCTATGACGTGGCTATGCAGCCGATGTTCTGCCAGCCCATTGGCGCTAGCGAGCAATGCCAAGCCCTGGGTATCGAAAGTTTCATGCTGACCATGCGCAGCTTTTCCGCGACAGTTAATTGCACCGAAACCCAGCAGGGGGCGCAAGCCACGCGCGCCATAATGCTCAAGCAATTCCCCTATCTACAAGGCACGACGTGGCGTCCTTGAACCGTTTGTCATAGCCAATGCGCAGCACGCCGTGCTGCGCATCAAGCACGACTGATCAGCGCAGGGTGTAACCACCATCCACTACCCAGTCCTGGCCATACACGCCGCGTGCACCCTGGCTCAACTGGAACACAATGACATCCGCCACGGCACCCGGCTCCAGGAATTGCCCGTTCAGCAGGCGCTGGTTGACCGTGCTTGCCACTGAGCCCAGGGCATCTTCATTCAGGCCCAGGGTGCCCCAGATCGGTGTAGCGGTAGGCCCCGGCGAAACCATGTTGAGGCGAACGCCAAAGGGCGCCAGTTCCACGGCCAGCGTGCGCATCTGCGCGCGCAATGCCGCCTTCGAGGCGATGTACGCGGCCAGCCCTGGGAAGGTGACTTGCTCCAGAAACGTACCGATGAAGACCACGGACGCCTGGGCCGCCAGATGCCCGCGCAGGCTACTCAAGGTATTGAGCGCACCCGCGCCATTGACGGCCCATTGGCGGTCAAAAGCCGCCAGGTCCAGACCGTCGGCCAATTGCGCAATTCCAGCATTGGGCACCAGGAAATCCACCGGGCCGATGGACGCGGCCAGTTGTGCCAGCCTGGCCTGATCGTTCGCCTGGGTGACGTCGCCAGGCAGCCAGGACAGTTTCTCACCAAAGCGCTCGACCAGTTTGCCGAGGCCACCGATCTGTCGCGACATCGCGATGACCTTCGATCCGCGTTCCAGCAGCCGTTGGGTGACGGCCAGACCGATACCCGAACTGGCACCGGTGACGACGCCAAGACCAGGGTTGAATTCATGACTCATGGGTTCTCTTCCTAGATTCGCCAAAAGGGGCATAAGACCTGATCAGAAACCGTGCCAGATAATATTTCTATTTAAATCAATTATTTGTAGTTGTTGTGGTTGTTTTGACTCGCATGGCGTCAAGTCATAATGACCCTCTGGTAGTCTTTATGACCCGATTGGTGGGAGGAGAGACAAAGTGGCGTCCGTACCGCTCGTCATTACTGTCATCTCTGACAGTAGTGAGAGGGCAAGACTTTTCCCTATACCTGTAGCCTCATTCTTCCTTTAAAGAGCAGCGGAAATGGCTACGCAAAAAACTCAAGTCGCTGGGGCTCTTGATCCAGGTTTTGGTCATGAGGGGCGGGTATTTTTCACGCTGGACCGAAGCGCTTTTGGAGGGTCATCCAAATTACTCAGCGACGGAAGAATACTCACGGTGGGGGTCAATGCCGCTGACCTTGTTTTAGTCCGTCACCTGGGCAATGGCGAGGTGGATGGTGCCTTTGGCAATCAAGGCATCCAACGCATCAGTCTCATTCCGCATGGCAGCCCATTGCAGGCCTCTCTAACACTTCAATCCAACGCCCGAGCATTGGTATTTGGCAGTGTTGGAGACGCCTCTGGACGAATGCTCTATCTCATCAGGACCCTGTCTGACGGGAAGCTGGACAGCACGTTTGGCAGGGAAGGGCGGGTGTTCATTGATTTGCCGGCTGGCGAGGATGCTGTTCACGCCCTGGCGATCCAACCCGATGGGAAAATTGTTCTCGCTGCGCGGGTCCAGAGAGATTTTGAAGACTATGACGAAGTGCTCCTTCGCCTCGACAGCACAGGGCAACTTGACCCGGCCTTTGGAAAAGCCGGCACCGTGGTGATTGGCAAGGGCGAGTTTTCATCCGTGCTCGCACTTGCGGATAACCGGCTGCTTTTAGCCGGGTTTGACGGTAATGCAGTGCTGTTCGCACGCTATTTGAGCGATGGTCGACCCGACACTGACTTCGGCGAAAGCGGCTTTGTCACGATTGAAGTAAGTTCCAGTCGCTTCGTGCAAATAGCGGCAGCTAAACGGCAGCGCGATGGGAAAATCGTCGCCGTGGGTTCCGCGGACCTTGGATCAAAAGGCTTTCATCCTTTAATTACCCGGATCAATCCCGACGGAAGCTTGGACAGCACGTTTAATAACGGCTCACCCGCGCTCATCGGTTTCCAGGGGTACGAAGTAAAACATGGCGCCGTGGCCATCCAACCCGACAATAAAATCCTGGCGGCAGGCGCATCCCTGGGCAGCCTCGAAACCGCTAACTTCACGTTAATGCGATTGCTTCCAAATGGAACATTGGATATGGAGTTCGGCTCGCAAGGCAGAGTCATGACCCATATGGGGGGCCTGGACATCTCCCAGGACGTGGCTGTGCAAGTCGATGGAAAGATAGTGGTGTCCGGTTGGGTGATCGCCTCACCCCAAGGAACAGGCATCGGGATAGCACGTTATTTCGGTTGATAGGACAGGGTTTATTCGACGTACCCCTGATCTTTGGTAGCGCACCGCAATGTCGGCTGGAAGGATGCAACGGCATCCGCGCCGTCTGTCGCTACTGTCATCTTTGACAGTAGCGACACGAGAAAGCTTTCCTCTATACCCGTAGCTCCATCCTTCCTTTAAAGGGCAGCGGATATGGCTACGCAGAAGGCAACTCAAGCGGCGGGTGACCTCGACCCAGATTTTGGTGACGAGGGAAAGGTGCTTTATTTTCCTCCCCCCTCGACCCCCACACTGCGCATGTCGGGCAGATCACGACTGCGCAGCGACGGAAAAATCTTCACGGCCGGATACCATATCAATCTAGGTGACCTTGTCTTAATACGGCATCTGAGCAATGGCGATCTGGATGTTTCTTTTGGTGACGGTGGAGTAAAGCTCATCAGTATTGTTTCCGGGTACCGCATAATGGAATGCCTGTTAGAACTTTACTGGGATGACAGCGCATTGATATGCGGCAGTTTCGGAGATCGCTACGCTGATATGCTCTTTTTCTGCAAATTGCGGCCTGATGGAGAACTCGATACTTCATTTGGGACGCAAGGAATTATATTTTTAGATCTGACGCTTGGAGCTGATGTGGCTAATGCTCTGGCGATCCGATCCGACGGGAAAATCATCCTCTTGGTAAGTGCTCGCAAAGAAGAGCTGCTCATTTGTCTTGACAGCAAAGGAGATTTTGATCCGGCCTTTGGCAATGGCGGCATAGTGTATGTCGGGCGGGACGATTATTCATCCCTGATCGTACTCTCGGATAATCGATTGCTTTTAGCCGGCGGATCAGAGTTTAGAGGAGACTCTGAATATGGCGTTATGCAGTTTGCACGTTTTCTGCCCGATGGAGCAGTAGACAAGGCCTTTGGTGAAAATGGCAGGGTGACGATCGACGTTAAAAACACTGATTATGCGCATGTCACGAGTACCGTGCAGCAGAGAGATGGAAAAATCCTGGCGGTGGGGTATGTGATAATTGAAGAGAAGGGGTACTACACGTTAATAACCCGAATCAATGCCGATGGAAGCCTGGACAGCGCCTTTAATAACGGCATTCCTTACCTTACGGGTCCTCCATACTATTCTCGGGGCACTACCGTGGCTGTTCAGCCAGACGATAAAATTCTGGTGACAACATCTGCGGCGGGCTCATTCAACTTAATGCGGTTGCTTCCCAGCGGAGCGTTGGATATGGGGTTCGGCCTGCAAGGTAAAGTCATGACCGATATGTCGGGGGCAGATGTAGCCTCGGATATCGCTGTGCAAGTCGATGGGAAAATAGTGTTGTTCGGTACGGTTAAGATATCACCCCAAGGAACAGGCATCGGGATAGCACGTTATCTCGGTTGATCGGACAGGGTTGATTCGACGTACCCCTGATCTTTGGTAGCGCACCGCAAAGTCGGCTGGACGGATGCAACGGCATCCGCGCCGTCTGTCGCTACTGTCATCTTTGACAGTAGCGACACGAGAAAGCTTTCCTCTATACCCGTAGCTCCATCCTTCCTTTAAAGGGCAGCGGATATGGCTACGCAGAAGGCAACTCAAGCGGCGGGTGATCTCGACCCAGATTTTGGTGACGAGGGAAAGGTGCTTTATTTTCCTCCCCCCTCGACCCCCACACTCCGCATGTCGGGCAGATCACGACTGCGCAGCGACGGAAAAATCTTCACGGCCGGATACCATACCAATCTAGGTGACCTTGTCTTAGTACGCCATCTGAGCAATGGCGATCTGGATGATGCTTTTGCTGACGGTGGAGTAAAGCTCATCAGTATTGTTCCTGGGTACCGCATAGAGATTTGCTTGTTAGAACTTGAATCGGATGACAGCGCATTGATATTCGGCAGCTTCGGGGAAAACGGGCCCCAAACGCTCTTTCTCTGCAAATTGCTGCCTGAGGGAGAGCTCGACATTTCATTTGGGACGCAAGGGTTTATCTTTTTGGATCTGACGCCTGGAGCTGATGTGGCTAATGTTCTGGCGATCCGATCCGACGGGAAAATCATCCTCTCGGTAGCCGCTCGCGAAGAACTGCTCATTTGTCTTGACAGCAAAGGAGATTTTGATCCGACCTTTGGCAACGGCGGCATTGTGTATGTCGGACGGGACGATTTTTCATCCCTGATCGTACTCTCGGATAATCGGCTGCTTTTAGCCGGAACAACGTCTGGAGTCACGGAACATGGCGTCATGCAGTTTGCATGTTTTCTGCCCGATGGTGCAGTAGACCGGGCCTTTGGTGAGAATGGCAAGGTGACGATCGACGTTAAAAACACTGATTTTGCGTATGTCACGGGTGTTGCGCAGCAGAGAGATGGGAAAATCCTGGCGGTGGGGTATGTGACAATTGCAGAGAAGGGGTATTACACCTTAATAACCCGAATCAATGCCGACGGAAGCCTGGACAGTGCCTTTAATAACGGCGTTCCTTACCTTACGGGACCTCCGTTCTATTCTCGAGGCATGAGCGTGGCTGTTCAGCCCGACGATAAAATTCTGGTAGCAACCTATACGGCGGGCACTGTACGGAACAACCACATGGGTTACAAAAAAGTGCATTCACATAGGTGACACTTTGATTGAAACGTAGCCGTTCTTGGCATTTCTCGCATTAACATGACCCAGGATCACCGGCCCGAAGATCACATTCCATATCCCATCACCAATCATCTCCATGCCGATGGTCTGATAACAGAGCAAATTACCTACATAAACCCTCATACCGCCTCGATTGATGATCCCATTACTATCGGCCAGGTAACTTTCGATATGGCTCGCATAAGTCATTTCAGGCAGCGTTTCGGGATACATTCGAGTTGAAGGCGTATAACAGGCAGCAGGCGTTTTCTGTCCCAGCGACTCGTGCCCACGCTCGTAATTGTAGTGCTGTCTGAAACGATCAAAATGACGTTGCTGGGCCTCCCAAGCAATAGCCGCAGGTTGAGGCAACGTACTTTTCAGCGTCCGATGCATGCGCTCGTGACGCCCATTTTGATCCGGGCGGCCCGGCTCGATCCGCTCAGGGATGATCCCGAGTCTCATCCACCAGATCGACAGCTGTGACAGCCCCGCACGACTCGTACTGGCAAACGGTACGCCATTGTCGGTACGAATCCGTTCCGGCAGCCCATACTCACGAAAAACCCGCTCGAAGGTTTCCTGGGTTTCCTTGAAGTTGGTGCTGCCCATGCTCTGGCAAGCCAGTAGAAAGCGACTGGCATGATCCATGATTGTCAGTGGATAGCACCAAACACCTGCCCCGGTCAGATACTGACCTTTGTAATCAGCGCTGAAGAGCTGGTTGGGATTCTCTGCCTTGTGCAAAGGCTTGGGATAAACAGCCACACGCCTGCGCAAAGGCCGAGGCGTGATCAAATCAGCTGCCTTGAGTACATTATAAATGGTCGTTTTCGACGGCGGATCCTGATCAGGAAAACGCTGCACGAGGCAGTTTTGAATTTTCTTCGGGCCGGGAATCGTCTCGCCAATGGAGCGAAGCTCAATGATCGCCTGTTTCACGACCAGGGGCACAACATAGGTTTGGTTGTGCCGGCGGCGGCTACGCTCATCAAGCCCACCGGGGCCCTCTGTTTCGTATCGTTTAACCCATTTGTACGCAGTCTTTCGGCTGATCTCATAGTCCCGGCACAGCTGACTTAAGCTGTGCTCTTTGGACAGATAATCCGCGATGAACATCACTTTCAGGTCCATAGGTTTCAGCTCTCTCCAGGGCATGGTCAGATCCTCGCGAAATCGACCCTGCCAGTTAAAAACTGTTACCTATGTGCGTGAACTGATTTGTAACCCATGTGGGTGAGTCATACCGGCACTTTCAATTTAATGCGGTTGCTTCCCAGCGGCGCGTTGGATATGGGGTTTGGCCTGCAAGGTAAAGTCAGCACCAATATGTCGCCGGGGACAGATATAGCTTGGGATATTGCTGTGCAAGCCGACGGTAAAATAGTGTTGTTCGGTACGGTTCAGACGTCACCCGGAGGACAAGCGGGCATTGGGATAGCACGTTATTTCGGTTGATAGGGAGACGCTGCGGTCACGCCTTGACCCAACGCTGACGACTCCAGCTACTTAAGGTATCGACCGCGAAAACCAGCAGGAGCATCGCCAGAATCACTGTACTGCCTTGCGCTTCCTGGAATAGGCTGAGGCTGACGTAGAGCATTTGCCCCAGCCCCCCGGCGCCGACGAAGCCGAGCACGCTGGCCATGCGGATATTGTTCTCCCAGCGGTACAGGACATAGGCCAGGAGCTGGGGCAGCAGGTTTGGCAGTGTGCCGTAGCAGAACGCCAATAGCGCATTGCCGCCCTGCAACCGGATGGCTTCGGCGGGTTGTGGCGGGGTGTTTTCCAGCGCTTCGGCGAATAACCGGCCGAGCACCCCCGTGGTGTGCAGGGCCAACGCCAGGGTACCGGCATTCGGACCGAGGCCGGCGGCCAGGACCATCAGCGCGGCCCAGACCAGTTCCGGAACCGCGCGCAAGGCATTGAGCACCAGGCGCGAGGCGCTCTGGAAAGGCCAGCCATAGCGCCCGGCCGCGGGCAAGGCCAATAACAGGCCCAACACCGTCGCGAGCAGCGTGCCGATGGCGGACATGGCCAGGGTTTCCAGGGCGCCGTGGCCGATCGCCCGCAGGTGACCGGGGCTCAGGTCCGGGCTGAGGAAGCGCTGGGCATAAGCCCCCATCCGCGTCAGGTTGCCGCTGTCACCGAGTTCGCCGAGGTCAATGCCCAGATAGAGGAACGAGGCGACGACCGCTGCACCGATGCACAGGACAATGAGCGCGTTGATCAGCCGATTCATGCCAGCCTCCAGCGCAGCAGGCGGCTGAGTTGATCGGCGAGCAGCACCAGGACGAGGAACGTCAGTAACAAACTGGCCACTTCACCGCCGGCGAACATGCGCAACGACAGATCCATTTGCTGGCCCAGGCCGCCGGCTCCGACGAAGCCCATCACCACCGAGGCGCGGATGGCGCATTCCCAGCGGTACACCGTATAGGACAACAGCTCCGCCGCCACATTGGGCAGGATCCCGTAGCAGAAGGCTGCGAGCCGGCCGCTGCCGGCCTGCAACAGCGTGTGGGCCGGACGCTGGTCGACCGACTCGTAGATTTCCGCGTAGACCTTGCCCAACATGCCGCTGTAGGTAATGGCAATGGCCAGCACCCCAGCCGTCGGGCCGAGGCCGACGGCGCGTACGAAAAGCAAGGCCCAGACGATCTCCGGCACGCTGCGCAGGAAGATCAACAAGGCGCGTACGGGCCAACGCAGCAGTTGGCCCCAATAACCCGGATGGCCAGCCCGGGAGGCCGCCGACAGCGACAGGGCGCGGCTGGCCAGCAGGCTGGCAGGAACGGCCAACAGCAATGCCAGGGCCATACCCGCCGTGGCGATGGCCAGGGTCTGCAAGGTGGCTTGCCACAACAGCGCAATGAATTCCTCGCCATGGGCCGCAGGCCAGAAGGCCGAGACAAAGCGGCCCATCTCGCTCTGGCTGTCACTGGCCAGCAGGACACTGAGGTCCAGCTCGCTGAAGTGAATGCCCGGCCACAGCAGAACA
This sequence comes from Pseudomonas sp. B21-054, assembly GCF_026016345.1. Taxonomy (NCBI): domain Bacteria; kingdom Pseudomonadati; phylum Pseudomonadota; class Gammaproteobacteria; order Pseudomonadales; family Pseudomonadaceae; genus Pseudomonas; species Pseudomonas sp. B21-054. The sequence continues at coordinate 3,841,555 of NZ_CP087204.1, read as the reverse complement.
AGCGCCAGCAGGCAGAGCAGCAGGCGAGGGCGGGTGGCGGGGTCTCGGGTATCGCGTGTCAGCATCGGGGAATCTGCACGCTCAAGGTGGACGTAGGCGGTGGCGAGGACTGCAACTGCTCGTTGGCGTAAAGCTTGTCGAGCAGTTCGCGGTTGACCGCATCGGCTGGCAAGTCGAACAGGATCTGTCCATCGCGCAGGCCAATGATCCGTGAAAAATGCGCCAGGGCCAGCTCCACCGCATGCAGGCTGGCGACCAGGGTGACGTTGTGCTCCCGGGCATGGCGGCAGAGCACCGAAAGCGTGTGTTCGGCCAACACCGGGTCCATGGCCGATACCGGTTCATCGGCGAGCAGTACGTCGGGCGCTTGATACAACACGCGGGCGATACCCACGCGCTGCAGCTGTCCGCCAGACAACTGCTGGCATTGCGCGAACAACTTGTCACCCAGGTCCAGCCGGGACAATGCCGCGCGCGCACCTGGAATATCCAGCGGGTGCAACAGGTTCAGCAGGCCTTTGCCCATGCCCCATTGCCCCAGCTTGCCGGCCAGAACCGCAGTGACCACGCGCTGGCGTGGTGGCAGCGGCGGCGACTGATGGATCAGGCCGATGCGACTGCGCAGACGCTGGCGTTGGCGGGCGGACAATTGCCAGGCTCGCTCGCCGAGCACCTGCACGTCGCCGTCCCCCGGACGCAGGGCAACGCCCAGCACGTTGAGCAGGCTCGACTTACCCGCGCCGGACGGGCCGATGATGGCGACCTGTTCGTTGGCGCCGATATGCAGCTCCACGCCACGCAGTGCCTGGACACCGTTGGCGTGGCACAGGCTGACCTGGGTCAGGTGCAGTGTCATTTGAGCAGTTCGGCGGCGCGCGCGGCTTCCTCGATGCCCTTGTAGTTCTCAGGCTTGGTTTCGATGAAGCGGCTGGCGGCTTGCAGATCGAGGATTTCCTTGTCCTTCGGGTTCGCCGGATCGAGGGCCAGGAACGCGGCTTTTATCTTGGCGGCCAGTGCCGGGTCGAGGGTTCCACGCACTGTCCAGTTGTAGTCGAAATAGGCCGGGGTGGTGGCAAACACCTTGACCTTGGTGGTGTCGACCTTGCCGGCGGCGACCAGTTTTTCCCAGACGCTGGCGTTGAGGACCCCGGCATCGACCTTACCGGCCTGGACCCAGGCTACGGTGGCATCATGGGCGCCCGAATAGCCGACGCGACTGAAATAGGTTTCCGGCTTGATGCCGTCCTGGAGCATGAAATAGCGCGGCATCAAGCTGCCTGAAGTCGAAGACACCGAGCCGAATGCAAAGGTCTTGCCCTTGAGGTCGGCGAGGGACTTGACGGCAGGATCGGCGGTGATGAATTTGCTGGTGAATTGAGCGTCCTGTTCACGCTGTACCAACGGAATGGCATTGCCGGTCTTCAGGCGTGCCTGCACGAACGTGAAGCCGCCCAGCCAGGCCATGTCGATCCGGTCGGTGGCCAGCGCCTCGACCACGGCCGGATAGTCGCTCACGGGCACGAACTCGACCTTCATGCCGGTTTGCTGCTCCAGGTACGCGCCAAGCGGCTTGAACTTGCGCAGCAGTTCGGTGGGGGCTTCATCGGGAATCGCGCTGACTTTCAGCGTGTCGGCGGCCTGCGTCAGCAGGCTGCAGAAAGACAGGGTCAAGCCGACAGCCAGGGCCAGGGAACGCTTAAGCATGGAAGATCTCCGGTACATTAACGCAAGAATGTTTAGACGCCTGGCCTGGGGAAATGGCAGGGCGCGTTGTGAGGGTAGACGAATGGGAGCCCTACCGACCGTTTTTGGTCAACCCGGTAAACCTCTGTTAGTCGCACCGCCGGGATCCTACAAGCCCACGCGTATGATGCAAGCAGTTCTTGATCCAAGCATGATCAACGATCCGATGAACGATGACTCCAAGAGCCTGATTCGATCCATGAGCGACAACACCTACACATTGTTCACGCGCTTCCAGACCCCTGATCCCGGGATTGGCCCACGAGAACAGGCGCCGATGCTCGACGAGGAGCACGCCTGGGCGCGCGAGCGCGCCTTCATGCATCGTTTCAGTTGGATCGAGGTGCTGGTGCCACCGTTGTGCTTGGGTCCGGTGCTGCCGGGCCTCGCGTTTTTACTGGGCTTGTGGCTCTATCAAGCGCTTGCCGCCCCAGGCGTGGACATTGACCGGATCGTCGGTGACTCCCTTGGCTGGCTTGCCTTCGCGACGCTGTTGTTCATGGCCGGTTGGGGGTTGCACAACTACTTGCGTGACACACGTGACCCGACCAAACGCTACTGGAAGTCCATGCCGGATCAAGGGCTGGTCGAGCTTGAACACCATACTCTGGTCGCTGGCATCAGCCTGTGGTCTAGCGACTATGACCCGGATTGCAACACCCTGATGCAATGGGCCGACGGTGAGCTCAAGTGTGTACAAGGCTCCGGCGTGTCGCAGTGGCTCCTGGCCCAGACGGCGGCAGGTCACTGGCTCGTGCTCAAGGAGGAGTATCCGGGCGACTTCAGCTATGGACCGGTTGGGCGAATACCGCCGTTGGACAAGCAGATGCAACCCTGCCAGCAACTGGCGATCGCTTTTGCCCCCGGGACCAACCTGTCCCTCGGTCGGCGTTTCAGTGGCGCGCCGATGCCCTTGATCGAGACGCCGTATTGGCTGTCTGCCTATGAGCTCAAGCGGCTTGTCGAGGCCGCCCATCACTGGATTTTTTTCCCACCGAACCGCTATGCCGTGGTCAACGAGGAGGATGCCGCCTGGGTGCAACGGCTGGTGGACAGGGCGCAAACCAGCGTCGGGCCCCGGCCGGAGCAACGCAGCCCGGCGGCGGTTCGATCCCCTTGAAGTGATGACCGCTCAGTCACCTTGCCCTGACTTATCCAGAAAAACCGTGAGTATGTCTGTGGATAACCGCGCCGCGGCCAGGCGGCTGGAGCGTTTCAACAGACGATCAAAAAATAAACAGGTGGGTTGAAATTCACGTGGGCAGGATTGCCCGGTACGTCGTCGACCGTTGGCTACGCAACTGCGCCGGACTGACCCCAAGGCGTTGCTTGAAGACCGTGGCCATGTGCGCCTGGGAATTGAAGCCGCAAATGTGGGCAATCTCCACCAGCCGGGCTGTTGAGTCGCGCATCAAGGCTCGGGCCTTGGCCAGGCGTCGGTCGATCAGGTAGCTATGGGGGCTTTTGCCTGTGGCCTGCTTGAAGGCGCGCATGAAGTAGCCTTCGGACAATCCGAGTAATCCCGCCATCGCCGATATACTCAGTGGGCCGTCGAGACCTGCGTCAATGAACTCATCGAGCAGGCGCATCCGGCTGCCGGTGATCGAGCCTGGGGGCAGTGTCGACAACGCCTGGTGCTCCAGCGTCCGTTCAGCCAGTCCGAGGGCCCAGGCTTCCCAATCGTCCTCTATCGATGCCTGCAACAACGCGCCGCGCATTCGCTGTGCGAGGGTAATGGCCTGCTGATCAATGCGATTGTTGAATGCCCGATCCCCTACCAACGGACGACCATCCGTCCGCATGACCCGCAGGTATTCACCGCCGCTGGGTGATTCGGAGAACACATCACACTCGGCCGGGACGAACGCCAGCCCATTGGGCGTGGCCTCGAAAGGTTGCACCCGGTCGCTGCCAATGGCATGCACGCCGCGTTGGCTGTCAAAGGCAAAGCCGATCGCCGCTTGGGTCGCGACATATCGCGCCGCATAAGCGCAGCCGGGTAACAATTCGATCGCCCAGGGGCCTGCCTCGATACGACGGACCGGTTCCGGTGGAGGCGATGGCGGCAGGCGGCTTCGATGGCTCATGCGACCCATAGTAGAGAAGAGTGGGCACAAAAGTCAGGTCAGTTTTCTGAAAGCCGTCGTATGGCATCCGCCTCTAGACTGGGCAAAACCTGGAGGCCACCCATGCACAGACTGACGCTCGACGCTATCGAACACGCTGCCCACGCTGTCTACCAAGTCATGCCGGCAACCGCCCAGTATGCCTGGCCCTTGCTGGCTGAGCGGTTGGGTTGCACGGTGTGGGTCAAGCACGAAAACCACACCCCGACAGGTGCTTTCAAGGTGCGCGGCGGCATCACCTTCATGCATTGGCTCAAACACGCCCACCCCGACGTGAAAGGCGTGGTCACCGCCACCCGCGGCAACCATGGCCAGAGCCTGGCGCTGTCGGCAACCGCGCTGGGTTTGAAAGCGTTGATCGTGGTGCCGGAAGGCAATTCGGTAGAAAAGAACAATGCGATGCGCGGCTTTGGCGGTGAGGTGGTTGAGTTCGGCCGCGACTTCGATGAGGCCCGTGAAGAGGCGGCACGCCTGGCGCAAGTGCATGGCCTCTACCTGGTGCCGCCATTTCATCTTGAGTTGGTCAAGGGCGTGGCCACTTACGCGCTTGAACTGTTCAAGGCTGCGCCGGACCTGGATACCGTCTACGTGCCGATTGGCTGTGGATCGGGGATTTGTGGAGTGATTGCCGCCCGTGATGCCTTGGGCCTTAAAACCCGGGTGGTGGGCGTGGTTTCCACGGAGGCTTTGGCGGCAAAGTTATCGTTTGAAACGGGAGAACTGTGCGAAACCGCCTCGGCCAACACCTTTGCTGACGGCCTGGCCGTGCGTAGGCCGATCCCCGAGGCGTTCGCCATCTACGCAGCGGCGGCGACGCGGATCGTGTCGGTCAGCGACCAGGAAATTGCCGAGGCCATGCGCGCCTACTACACCGACACCCATAACCTCGCCGAAGGCGCCGGTGCGGCCGCGTTGGCCGCGCTCATGCAGGAGCGTGAAACGATGGCGGGGAAGCGGGTGGCGGTGATTTTGTCCGGCGGGAATGTGGACAGACCGGTGTATGCGAAGGTGATTGAGTGAGTAAGGGCCGCGCAGGTTAACGCCGATCAGTAATCGACACAAAATCTTGTGGCGAGGGGATCTATCCCCGCTGGGCTGCGCAGCAGCCCTAAACCCTTACATCCCGGTGTGCCTGGTTAATAGCGCCGGCAGTGTTGGGGCCGCTTCGCAGCCCAGCGGGGATAAATCCCCTCGCCACGACAGGCGCGGTTTGTAGTCTATAGTTTTTACCAGAGCCGGAATCCTTGCGTAGGGGCGATCAGCAACGACAGACGCCTCGTGCCGTCACCCCGTCGGATACCCGCAAGCCGTCAGTCGTGATTAATGCAGGGAGCACACCATGGCGATCCAACGGTCGAACATACTGAGGTCGGCCCCAGGTATCGCCCATTCCGAGCACGCCATTTCCGCTACGCCGAACAATCTGCTTCAGCGCGGCTTCGAGCAAGTCAAGGAAGCCTACATTCTGTTCCCGCTGCTGGCCGTTTTCCTGTTGCTGGCCCTGTGGGCGGGTACCCTGTACCTGATCAAGGTCGAACAGGTTCGCGCGCAGCGGGCCATCGCCGAGGTGAGCCTGGAAATCGGCGCCACCTACGAAGCGCAAATTCTGCGGGCCGTGCGTGAAATCGATCAGACCCTCAAACTCGTCAAATACACCTACGAGTCCGAGGGCGAGCAAGACCCGCTGCCCAAGCTCAAGGCCCGTGCGTTATTGCCATCCTCCTATTTGTTTGACGTCAGCGTGGTCGATGCTGACGGCCTGATCGTTGCGAGTACGCAGCCGAGTGAAGCCGGCAGCAGGCTCGCCCAGGATCAACTGCAAACACTGTGGCATGGCAATGCGTTGTCGATCAGTCGTCCCTGGAAAAGCCCTGTCACGGGGGAGTGGAAGCTGCGTTTCAGCCGGCGTCTCAATACCGGAGCCGGGGCGTTCGCCGGGATCGCGATGGTCGAGGTCGATGCGGCCTATTTCGTCAGCAGTTATGACGCTTCAAAACTCGGCAATCACGGCCTGCTCGGCTTGCTGGGCGTCGACGGTGTCTTCCGGGCGCGGCGCACCGGGGAAGCCATAGTGGCCGGCGACGAGGTCGACTACGCGGCCGTGGTGCCGGACACTGAAAACACCGAGGCCATACGCTCGATCAATGGATGGGACGGCGTGCGACGCTATACCAGTGCTCGCCAACTCTATGATTATCCGCTGGCGGTGATTGTCGGCCTGTCCGAGGAGGAACAACTGGCCGCCGTGACTCGACAGGCACGTGCCTACCTGTGGCGGGCGGCGGGCGCCAGCCTGTTGCTGGTGTTGTTCGTCAGCCTGCTGAGCCGGATGAGTTGGCAACTGCTGCAAAGCCGCGTGCGCGCCGCCGAAGCCAAAATCGCCTATGCCGAAAGCGTCGAGTACCTGGCCTATCACGACGGCCTTACATCGTTGCCCAACCGCAGTCTGTTCAGCAAGATGTTGAGCCAGAGCATCAGTGAGGCAAGCCGTTATCATCGGCAACTGGCGGTGCTTTTCCTCGACCTCGACCGTTTCAAGCAAATCAACGATACGCTCGGGCACGATGCTGGCGACCAACTGCTGCAGGAAGTCGCACTGCGACTCAAGGCCTGTCTGCGCGCCAGCGATACGGTGGCCCGATTGGGCGGCGACGAATTCGTGATATTGCTGCCGGAGCTGTCCGAGGACAATTACGTGGCGACCACCGCCCAGAAAATCCTGGGCACCATTGCCCGGCCGTTCAACCTCCAGGGCCAGGAGTTCCGTGTGACCGCCAGTGTCGGTATCAGTGTCTTTCCACAGGATGGCCTGGACGAGCAGACACTCAAGAAAAACGCCGATATCGCGATGTATCAGGCCAAGCAACGAGGCAAAAACAACTTTCAGTTCTACTCCGAGAAATTGAACGCGGACTCATTGGAGCGGATGACCCTTGAACTGAGCTTGCGCCACGCGCTGGAGCGCCAGGAATTCCAGCTGCACTACCAGGCCAAGCGAGATATACGCAGCGGCCAGATCACCGGGATGGAAGCGCTCTTGCGCTGGAATCATCCCGACCTGGGCATCGTCGCGCCGATGCAATTTATCCCGGTGGCGGAGGAGACCGGCCTGATCGTGCCGATCGGCAAATGGGTGCTCAAGACCGCCTGCCAGCAAAACGTTGCCTGGCAACAGCAAGGGCTGCCGCACCTGGGGATCGCCGTGAACCTCACGGCCCGTCAGTTTGCCGATGAACGTTTACTCGTCGACCTTGCCGAGATACTGGCTGAAACCGGTATGGAGGCGAGTCTGCTGGAGCTGGAAATCGCCGAAAGCCTGCTCATGCAGGATGTCAAAAGAGCATTGAGCGTGTTGACCGGACTTAAACGCCTGAAAATCCGGATCGCCATTGATGATTTCGGTATCGGTTATTCTTCGCTCTCTGCGCTCAAGCAGTTTCCCCTCGACGCCATCAAGATCGATCGCTCGTTTATCTGTGATGTCAGCAGCGTGTCGGAAGACAAAGCCTTGACCGAGGCCATTATCGCGATGGGCAGGACCCTGAGCCTGACCGTGGTTGCCCAAGGTGTGGAAACCAAGGAGCAGGCCGACTTTCTGCGCGACAATGCCTGCGATGAATTCCAGGGGTTTTACTTCAACAAGCCGGTACCGGCCGATCAGTTCAAGGTGTTGCTACAAGCCCAGGTGGCCAATCCGGGTGTCGATACCTGAAGGGCCCGACGACCTGAACATCATTGCGGGTCGATCGGCAGTGCCCTGACGCTGTTGTCCACCTCGCGTGCATCGATATAACCAATGGTGTCGGGGTTCTCTGCGATCCGTTTCTTGACTTCAGCGCTGCTTGAAACGGCCTGGGGAGGCTGGCCCCTGCCGGTAAAGATGATTTTTGACCAGTGCGCCTTGAGCTGGGACGCGGACTTGCCCGTGAACGTTGAGTAGAACTCATCGCGGGTCGCCGAATCTTCAGTCTGATCAATGGGGATGGCCTGCGCGCCGCTGGGAAAACGACTGGTTTTGCCCAGGAAAATATCCGCTACCTGATTGCGCGCAAGCGTTTTCAATGGACTGCCACTAGCGACCACGACCACGACATCGGCCATGACGGGGCTGCTGCCTGCGTACAGGACTGTCCCTAGCACCGCATACCCAATGCGTTTGAGCAACCGCATGATCGGCTCCATCAGAAAACAAAATCGACAGAAAGGCTAAGCAAACTGAAGTTGCCGCCGGGCTCGTAGCCCGGCTGATGATTCACTAAAGGCCCGGTTGCCCGGGGGCCCAGGCGGGTGTGGTCATACTGGATTTTGGCGTCCATATTTGATGTGAAGTCCCAGCGCATGCCGACCGACAGGGTTTGCTGGCTGCTGTTCGCGGCCATGAGCGAGTTGAGCGCGGCGTTTAGTCCTGTTGCCGCACCCGCCAGGTCTGGCGGTAAAGCCGATGTGTTCAAACCTGGGGTGGAGGTTTCGCTGTCCGTCCTTGATCGCGCGTAAGTCACATAAGGCGTGAATTCATCAAGCCTGTATCCACCGCTGAGGTACCAGGCACTGACCGTACCTATTACCGCTTGGCTGTTGAAGTGCCCCCATTCGCCCATGACGAACCATTTGCCTGGGTCATAGATCGCCCCCACGCCCACGAACTTCATGCGCTTGTCCTTGGTGTCGTAGCGGTCCGCGATGCGGTTGCCTTCCTCGCCGAATTCCCTGAAACCATCGAAGAGTGGGTTGAAAGACTCCACGGTCAGGTGGGTCTCCAAGTAGGTGATGCGGGTGGTCAAGGCCCCATATTCGGTCAGATTGGAAACGCCCCACGAGCCCTTGGCCAGGATCTCGCCCATGTCATTGGGCATATGGGGATTGCTGCGACCATAGTTGCCCTGCACCGTATTGATGAGATCACCAAAGTGCAGCCTGTAGCTGAGGTCGACACCATCGGTGTTCGTGATCGGTATCAGACTGTATACCTCGCCTGGCGGCCTCACCCACGGCAGGGTGTAACCCACCTTGCGACTATCGGAGAACAGGAAAGCCGGCTGCACCGTACGGCCGACGCGCATGCTGAAATCCGGCGTGAACTGATATTTGATGTTGGCCCATTCAATGGAGGGTTCGTAGCTGTTGTCATATTGCTGCTCAGAAATGACCTGCACCACGGCCGAAAGCTGCGGTGAGAAATTGGCGGTCAGCTGCGCCCCCACCAGACTATCGACATCGGCGCTCCAATTGCGCGTATGCCCCGTGCCGTTGGGTTTGAAGATACTGGAGGTGAAATCGGCTTTATTTTCGCTTGAGTGGACGATCCCCACGGTGCCGAAACTGCTCAGCGAAAATATCGAATTCTCTGAATCCTCGGCACTGACGGGACAGACATACAACGTCGCCATTGCCAAGGCCAGTGTATTAAGTCTTCCCACCATAGAATCACCGCGATCTCATTGGAAAATAAAGCACCTGTCGTTTCGATGCGACGTCATGGCCGCAAGCTGTTCGGCGTTGCCGGATGCGAGGACTTGGCATTACGAAAACTTAGCCTGGTCAGAATCCTTGATCGCCAGCTTGAGCGTAAACGTCGCCCCTTTCCCTGGCCCCTCGCTATGGGCTTCCAGCGAACCGCCCATCTCCATGGCGGCCAGCACGCAACTGTGCAACCCGAAACCATGGCCATCTTTGCGCGTGGTGAATCCATGGGCAAAAATCCGCGTCAGGTTTTCTGGCGCAATGCCTTCGCCATTGTCGATCACCTTGATGGCCAAGGTGGTGCCTTGCTGGACCTCGCTGTGGAGGGTGATCTGCGGGCCTGGCTCCGGTCGCTCGTCCATCGCGCTGCTGGCGTTTTTGATCAGGTTGACCAGGATCAGCAGCACGCGGTGCTTGTCCAGTTGCAGTAAGGGCGTGTCGGCGAAGTCGCGCACCACGGTTATCTGGCGCGCGGCGAGTGTCCCGGCGTTCATGCGCAGGGCATCCTCGATCAGGGCCTTTATTTGCACGGTCTCGGCGATGCTGGATGCGCCCGCATAGGATTGCTGGGCAGAGACGATTTCCTTGATGTGATCAACGCTTTTGGTCAGTTGTTCGAGTTCGTCGGTCATGCTCTGTTGTTCGATCGCAAGCGCGTCCACCAGTTGGTTCAGGTAGCTCGGCAAAAGCTTGCCTTTCTCATCGTGGGAGATGAAGTCACCGAGATCGTCGGCATGCTGGTTCATCAGTTGCACCGCCTTGCCAAGCCCCAAGGCTTTGCTAGTGCGCAGCTTGCGGGAGACCAGGTCTGCGGAAATGTTCACACTGTTAAGCACATTGCCCACGTTATGCAGGACGTTGGTGGCGATTTCGGCCATACCGGCCTGGCGCGCCGCGGCGGCCAGTTGGGTCTGGGCTTCGGCCGCGCGCAAACGGCTTTGCGCCAATTGCCAGCTCATTCGGGCGAGCAGACCCACCAACAACACCAGCAACAGGCTGCCGCCCGCGGCGCGCCAGAGATAGGTGTGCGCTTGGCGGGTCACCACGGCCAGTTGTTCTTCCTCGGACAACCCGACAATCACCGCCAGTGGAAAATCGTAGAGTTGGCGGGCACTGGTATAGCGCCGCACGCCGTCCCATCCGCTGATCGAGAGCACGGCTTCGGTGTTCTCGGTGTCCGGTACCACCGTCGCGTAATCCACCGTATCGCCCGCCGATACGGTTTCCCCGGTACGTCGTACGCGGAAGATGCCATCGGTTCCGAGTAACCCGAGCGCACCCTGGTCGCCGAGTTTCGAGGCGTCATAACTGCTGACGAAATAGGCCGCGTCGACTTCGACCCTGGCGATTCCAGAGAACCCGCCATCTGCCGCATTGAGTCGGCGGCTGAAGCGCAGTCGCCATTCTCCGGTGGCAGGGTTTTTCCAGGGGCGACTGATCGACAGTGAATCGTTTTGCCGTAGCGCCTGCTGCTCATCCGGGTCAGCGATATTTTCCCGGTCATGGGCTCGTGTGCTTGCTATTAGTGCTCCGTTCGGATTGACCACACTGACGTCAAACACCAAGGCCGGCGGCAACAAAGCTCGCTCTTGCAGTTTGCGCAGCGGATTCGCCTCACCCTCGCTCTCAAAGGTGTATTTGACGAGCTTGAGGGTTTGATCAATTTCGTGGATGGCGCGCAACATCTGCGCTTCGTACGTGGCGCCCATTTCCAGGCTGGCTGTCGCGGCGCTCTGCTGCGCGCGCAGTTGTTCGACCTTGATCAGGTACAGGGTGGCCGTCCAGATAGCCAACAACAGGAGAATGGCCAGCAGCGGAAACAGAATGTAGGCTTCTTTGGCCTGGTCGAAGCCGCGCCGAAACAGGCCGGTCCTGGGACTTGAACTGGGCTCTGCGGAATCGGCAATGCCAGGGGCCAACCTCAGTGTATGGGGCCGCTGGATCGGCATAGTGTGCTCCCTGCATGGTCACTATTGATGGCGCTTGGGTATCCGACGCGGTTACGGCTCGAGGGATGTGCTCCTGCCCGCCGAGCAAAAGGATTTGGATCTGCTAGGAACTATAGACCACAAACCGTGCCTGCCAGTACGCGTGCAGGAACGCCGTGTTGCAAGGTCGTTTTCGAGCTCCAAAGCCAATGCTCGGATTCTGTGCCGCGTCAGGGCTTATCGCCGGCTTACCCAGTAACGGGCGACAGCGCCCTCGGGACCCTGCACCGGGTCCTGGTCGGGAAACGGCAACGTGTCGATCTTCGCCAGTTGCGCCTTGCTCGGTGCTTCCCGGCAAATGTCGGCCTGTTGACCGGGAGGGTAGGCCCCGACAACCAGGAAGTCCTCGCTGGCCTGCAAGTTACAGTGCCCCGTACCGGCGGGTAGCAGCAACACATCGCCGGTCTTTACCTCCAGGACATGCCCATCCGGGCCGCCAAGCATCAGGCGCGCCTGACCGCTGGCGATGCCCAGTACCTCATGGCCTTCGGTGTGGTAATGATGGAAGTCATAGATCCCGTAGCGCCATTGCGGCGGCCATCCATTGGCATTGAACGTCTCCTCGATCAACGCTGCCGCATCGCTGCCCTGGACGGCGATGGCGTCGGGGTAGACGAGCACTGGAAGGCGCGGGTTGTTGGGCACCCAGTCGTTGCGTTCCAGCATCAGGACTTGCATGGAGTCGGACACTGCGTTCAATTGGCTCATCGAATGATCTCCCAGGCTGAATATCTGAGCTCTCTTGGGCTAGACGTTACGGGGGAGGGGAGAGTTCAACACCGGCTCGGGCCAAGGCCGGCTTGGACGCTGGCCCTGACCCGACCCGCTTCAGTAATCCCAGAAAGCCGCGACCCAACGAAAGGCGTCACCGTTGACCGCCACTCGACCCACGGAGGGGAACGGCAGGTGAGTGGCTACGAACAGTTCACCGGACGCCGCCGCTTCTTGCATCAGGCGGACCCGCACACGCACTGATTCCTCAGGGTCATGTTCAAAGCCGTTGTGCCAGTCGGGGTGCTCGAAGGCGACAGGGAACAGCGCGTCGCCGGCAAAGGTCAAGCGCTCGCCGCCGGACGTCACGTGGACCACGCTGTGCCCGGGCGTATGGCCGCCGGTACGCTTGACGACCACGCCCGGTGCCACTTCATAGGTCTCTTCGAACGTGCGCACCTTGCTGTGGTATTCGTTCATGAACTGCTGGGCGGTCGAGCGCAGAACGTCCGGTACCGGTGACGGCATGGAGGTCCGGGAGAAATCGGGCTCGGCCCAGAACGCGACCTCGGTCGCCGATACATGGATCCGCACGTCTGGACGCAGCCGATTCTTCACCGCGTCGACCAGCAGCCCGCCAATGTGGTCCATGTGCATGTGGGTAATCACCACGTCGGTGACGGACGCCAGATCGATACCGGCGGCCTCCAGGCGCTTGGGAAACTGCCCGGCACGTGGAAAACCGGGGAACTGGCCGCCCAGCCCCGCGTCGACGAGTATCGTCTGGTCGCCGCTGCGCACCACCAGCACATTCAGCGCCCAATCGAAGGCATCCGGTCCCAGGAACATGTCCTTGAACCAGGCGGCCCGTGTTTGCGGGTCGACATTGGTGGACATCGTTTCGGTCGGTAGCGGCAATACCCCATCGCTGACCACCAGCACGTCGATCTCGCCGACCCGCAGTGCATAGCGCGAAGGGACCAACTCCTCGTGGGCGCTGATGTTTGAGACTGGCTGATGGTTCTGTTGGAGGGCAGTGTTCAAATGCGTGGTCATGGTCGTTCTCCGATGGTTTGGCTCAAGAGGCTCAGGCGAAGCTGTTCCCTCGCTGCGAGAGGGCTGGATCGCCTGGGAATTGAGTCTGCATCGCGACACACCGTGTTCGATACCATACCTGGGTATGGCGGGTACGGACGTTAGCGTGGTCATTCCGAACTGAAGGTATGAGCGTTTGATGAAGCGAGTTTCGGCTGCCGGTTTGCATTGGATGATGGCGGCTGCTTATTGATGAGCCGTTTGATGTCAGATGTACGGCATCCAATAAACGGCCAGTTATTGATCCTAATCAATGCAACTAAAGACGCTGCGCCCACAGCAGTATAAAGACGAAGTTGTCCGTTATTAAAAGATGATGGCTCTTTGGTATTGCGTTAAGATGGCATCACGATCAGCGTGTATAAATCTGTCCAATAACAAGTTCACGCGTTAATACAATTGGTATGGAATGAGGCTTGAACGGACATGCTCAAGAATGCACCGCTGCGTTTGAAACTTTTATTGATCCTGGTTCTTCCTTTATTGGGCTTCCTGACGTTGGCCGGCGTCTTTGTAGTGGATAACTATAAGACGCTACATGACATGAATGCGACGGTAACTGCCAGCGCCACGGCGCAGAAGTTGAGTCAACTGATCACCACGTTACAACGCGAGCGGGGCGCCAGCGGCGTATTCCTGGGCAGCGCTGGCAAGTCCATGGGCGAGCGAATGACCCAGATGCGCAAGGACTCCAACGCGTCGGTCGAGGCGGTGCGCGGGTTGGCGGTGTCGGGGGGCAAGCAGTTGGACAATGTCCTTCGTGCGTTGGATGAGTTGCCCGCCATCCGCGGGCAGGTTGATAAGCTAAACATAAACAGCACCGAGTCGGGTGTTCGTTATACCGAGATCATTCAAGCGTTGGTGGGATATACCCACTCTTTGGAAGCGACGATCAATAATGCGGGCATTATTCATGCCCTCGGTGCCCTTAATCAGTTTATCGAGATGAAAGAACGCGCTGGACGCGAACGCGTTATGCTCGGCCTGGTGTTCAGCCAGGATCGTTTCGACGAAACCTTGTTATCACGTTTTAGTCGCAATCTGGGGGAGTTCGCTGCTTACTCCGATGCGTTCCGCCGCAAGGCCCAGCCAGCGTTGCTCCAACAGTTCGATGAGCAAATGCAAAAGCCCGCTGCGATTGAAGTGGGCAAGTTGCAACGCCTGGCGTTCGAAGTGCCATTGGGTCAATCGCTGGGAATCAAGCCCGAGGCCTGGTTTGAAGTCGCCACGCAGCGCATCGACATGATGAGCCAAGTGGAGGAAACCCTCGGCCAAAATGTCAGCAGTCTGGCCATGCACGAGCGAGATGCCGCAAGCCGTGCCTTATGGTTGACCCTCGGTGCGGTCGTCGTGGCACTGCTGGCGGTGGTGGTGCTGTCGTATGTGATCATTCGCACGATCGATCTGGCGGTACGTGACGTGAACCGGGTCATCAATGACTTGGCACAGCGTGACCTCACAGCCAGGGCAACGTATGTGAGCAAGGACGAATTCGGCCAGATATCCCGTAACCTCAATCGCATGGCCGAAGAGATCAGCGGGGTCGTGCAGGAAATCGGCAATGCCACGGCACAGGTGGCAACCGCAGCGGAAGAGTCCTCCGCGGTGACGATTCAGACCAGCCAAAGTGTCGAACAGCAGCGCCAAGGCACCGAGCTGGTGGCCACCGCGATCAATCAGATGAGCGCTACAGTGCGAGAAGTGGCGCAAAGTACCAACGATGCCGCGCAGATGTCGAAGCAGGTCAATATCAGTACCGCACAAGGACGTGTGGAGATCGAAAGCACCATCGGGCTGATTCGCCAATTGTCCGGGCAGGCCGAGGAGACGGCGGGCATCATCGGTGACCTCAAACTTGAAAGCGATGCTATTTCTTCGGTACTCGATGTGATTCGCGGCATTGCCGAACAAACCAATCTGTTGGCACTCAATGCGGCCATTGAAGCGGCGCGGGCCGGTGATCATGGCCGCGGATTTGCGGTGGTGGCGTCTGAGGTGCGTACCCTGGCGCAAAAGACCCAAGAGTCCACGGGCAGCATTCAACAGATGATCAGCAACCTGCAGGCCGGCTCGGATCGTGCGGCCATCTCCATGCAACAGACCCTGGGCAAGGCTCAGGCTGGCGCGGACAAAGTCGAGCGAGCGGGCGAGCTGCTGGTGGAGATCGCCGAGGGCGTGGCGACTATCAGCGACCGCAACATTCAGATCGCCTCTGCGGCCGAAGAACAGAGCGCGGTTTCAGAGGACATCAATCGAAACGTGAATGACATCAACGACCTGGTTATCCAAGTAAGTGCCGGTGCCGAGCAGACGGCAATCACCAGCCAGGAACTGGCGCGCCTTGCCGAGTACCAGCAGCAATTGGTCAATCGCTTCAAGGTGGCCTAGAAGTGACGAGACGGCTGGGGCTTTTGGGCCCCAGCTCGCTAAGTCGTTCAGTGGCAGGCTCAATGGCTCAAATCTTTTGGCATGTCCGACCTCACGCTTACCGCGCTTCGTTCATCATCCGCGCCACTTCGCCAGAAGCCTTGAGCTGTTCGAAAGCCTGTTGGGCCCTGGCGACGATTTCGTCCGGAGTGCTCAGGCTGAAGGCAATGTTGACCTTATGGGGCTGTTCAGTGAGCGAATAGACCGCCTCCAGGGAGGTGAAATCCGCACCGGTATCTTTGCTCATCAGGCGCGCGGTGTTCTCAGGCATCGCGAGCAACTGGATCTGATGATTCAGCAGTTTTTGAAAGTTATCGTGGTTATCCGCTGATACGACCAGCCGGGTGAAGCCTTTCTGCTGCAGGTAAATTTGCTTGGCATCATTTCGCACCACGCCGATGCTGTACTGCTTGGCATCTTCAAGGTTGTTGATGGTGATGGCCTCGTCTCCCCGCACTCGATAGAGGTGGGTCGTCACCCGATGTATTTCTCCCACCCACTTGAAAAGCTGCTCCCGGGCCGGCGTACGATCCAATGGGAAAATCAGCACATTGGGCTCATGCAAAGCCTTTTCATAAGCCCGTGCCCACGGATACAACATCATGTGATGGTCGTTGAGCCCTGCGCGTTTCAAGGTCTCTTCGGCGATGCGGATGCCTGGCCCGACGAGCCTGCCGTCACGGGCATGCGCGTACAGGGAGTCTTCGGTCACGACTTCAATCGCCTCGGCGTGGCTTTTGAAACTGACCAAGGCCAGGAGTACGCAGGAACAGAGCATCAGGCGGTAGCGCATAGAGACCTCATTGCCACGATGGCTTTATAAAACGACGCGATCGCGCCCTTGGTGTTTGGCCCGGTACAGCGCCTGGTCGGCGCGTTGCAGCAGTTGATCGAAATGATCCATGGTCTGCGGGTCCAGCTCGGCGACGCCGATGCTCACGGTGACGAAAGACGACACCGCCGAGCCGCTATGGGGCAATTCCCGCGCGGCCAGGCTTTCACGGAACCGCTGGGCCGCTTCGCAGGCCTGCTTTGCATCGATGTTTGGCAGCACCACGACGAACTCCTCACCCCCTATGCGAGCGGTCACTTCGCCGGAGCGCCCGAAAACGCTGCTCAGAGTTTCAGCGATCTGCTTCAAACACTGGTCCCCCTGTATGTGGCCGTAAGTGTCGTTGTAGATCTTGAAAAAATCGACGTCGCACATGAGCACTGCCAGCGGGGTTTTGTGACGGATCGCGCGGCGAAATTCGACTTCCTTCAATTCGTCGAAATAGCGACGGTTGGCCAGGCCCGTCAAAGCGTCGTGACGCGACAGGGCTTCGAGGGCCTGGTTGGCAGCCTTGAGTTCGGCGGTACGCGCCTCGACCAATTCGGCCAACTGATCGCGACTGGCGGCGATCGCCCGTTCATCCGAATGCTGGCGCTCCAAATGGGTGTGGAGATTGTCCTGGAGTTGGTTCACTTGAAACTCGAGCAGGCTCAGCTCGTCCTGGCGGTCCACCGAGCGCTGCAGCTTGAGGTGATGCTTGAGCGTTTGCGGCGCGAGCCCGCTCAGGTGCCGGGCGATCTGTACCACGTGCACGGTCACCAGGCGGTTGAACATGGTCATGACCAGGCCGGCCAGCAGCAACGACTGGATAACCTGGGTAATGACGATGCTGCGCGCTTCGTCCCAGAGGCGTTCCCAAAGCAATTGGTTGTCGCCCTCAATGGTCAGCTCGCCGACTTTTTCGTTGGCCCCGATGTAGGGCTGCGCAACGAGCTGGCGATGCAGCACGGGCTTCACGCCTGATGGGTCGACGGGATATCGATTGAGTTCGATGATTTCAGGTGCCTGGCCCGGTCGCAGAATATTCAGCACCACCCGCCCCACCGGTGCGGCGCTCGCGACACTGGAGAGCTGCTTGTCCAACGACTCACGGTCCATTTCCCAAATGGCGTGGGCGAGGGTGTTCTGGAACACCTGATCGATCAGGACAAGCTCCGAATTCATCTCCGTCAGATTATTTTCCCAGGCCATCCAGGTCCGTAAAGTGACCATGGCCAAGGTGAAGATCAGGCAGAACAACAACGTGGCCAGTACCAGGCGACGCCCCAGTGAGCTGAATACCTGGTTCTTTGGTCGCTGAGAGGTCACCGCTCTGCCATGGCTGGCCATCTCATAACCACTTACGCACGATGGCGTCGTAAACGCCATTGCGCCGGATCGTTTCCAGGCCGGCACGGAATTTCTCAACCGTTTGGGCGGGTGTCTTACGGCTGAACGCCATGTGCAAGCCGTCGTCACTGCTCAGCTCGGGAAGCGGCAGCGACTGGATCAGCACTTTGTTCGGGTCCTCTCCGTTCTGTCGAGTCAGGTACAGTGCATTGAGCTCATTGGAGATCCAGAGCTCCACGTGATCGACCTTGAGTTTGCGATAGTTGTGTTCGTACTTAGTGCTCGACTGCAATTCTTCACCGATGCGAAACCCCTTCGAGACCAGATACTGCTCGCCCACGTCCTGATTGACGGTGGCGATCTGGTGACCATGGGCATCGGCCAGTGAGTTGAGTTTTACCGGGCGGTCAGCCAACGAGTACATGTACCATTTGGTAGAGGCAATGGAACCTATCCATTGGAAAAGCGATTCGCGTGCAGGTGTGCGGACGATCGAATAGATCAACACATTACTTTCATTGAGCGCCAGTTCGTACGCACGGGCCCAAGGCATGGGTTGGATAGAGGCCTCAACGCCGATCTCCTTGAGTACGGCCTGGACCACCTCGGTGCTCATGCCCGTCACGCGCCCATCCTGCGTCATGTTGTAGGGCGGGAGCTCTTCGGTCACGATGCGCAGCGGGGCCTCTGCCGCAGATCCGCTGGCAGCCAGGAGCGTCAGGAGGCCACCCATGATGAGGCGGTTGAGCGGTAAAAGCATCGATAGTTACCTATGCAACCAGCAGAGTCCGGCGAGAGGCCTGGATCCGGTAATGCAATGGTTATCGGCTGGGGGCGCGGCTGCTTGAGTCTTTGCCCTTGGAATTGACGAATCCAAGGCCTCACAACGACGAGGCCTTGGCGATTGAGTCTCAGAACAGTTGGGTGAACAACCCGTAAAGGGTCCTGGACAGCAGGATCGCAGCAGGAAGCGTCAGCACCCAGGCCATCAGCAGGTTGCGGATGGTGCGCATCTGCAAGCCGCCGCCATTGGCGACCATGGTGCCGGCCACACCGGAGGACAAAAGATAATTACCGCCGTCCATGTTCGCGGGCCTAAAACTTTCTCTTCGCCTGTCGATAACCTGTGTGAATCCACCCAATCATGGACTGATGAAATGGTCATCTCTTTAAACTCTGTCTTTATCTCGCCACCCAGCACCCTTACCCCCTCCGAACAGAAACTGACCCCCCAGCCTCTGACCGATGCGGCAAAACAAGCCCTGGCAAACGCCACGCCAGCGGCTGTCTACCACCCCAGTGAAGAAGCCAAAGCCTTGGGTGAGCCCATGGAGGTCGTCGTGACCTGGGTCGGCCGATCCCAATCGCCAGATTTCCCTCGACTTGCCGAGGTCACCAACGACGCTCTAAGTGCACTGAAAGGTTCTTTCGAAGACTTCAAGTCCACCTTGTCGACGGCCCATCCAGACTTGGCGGGCAAGAAATATGGTTTCACCATCGAGGCCGATGGGCGCCTGAAGGTGCTCGACATTGCAGGTCAGCTGAGCCGCTCGGACACCCAGCGACTCACTGACCTGCTCAATGAGTCCAGTGGGCTGAAGGCGGCGGCGAGCGCGTTTCGCGATGCCTCTATCGACATGGTGGATGCCGACTCGCCCTGGTCTGGCAGTTACCTGGGCCGCTATAGCCTGACCAAGGAGAATTTCGCCACCAGCATTGATCTGGCGGCGTTGGTCATTCCCAAGGGGTCGGTGCCGAACCGGGAGCAGATCGACGGAATGTTTTTCAATCAATTGGCCGCAAAAGGCGAGTTGGCGACGCGAGAGACGGAAGCTGCAATGTTCGAAAGGCGTGCTGCGCAAAGATTTTCAGCAGAGGCATAACGAGCGCCGTAATCGGACTCATCGCTGATGAGCCAGCAACCAGCGCTCGGCCATTCGGAACACGCCCACCAGCCCACAGGCCAAAACTGGCCAGCCGCTGTAGATGATCAGCAGTTGCACGAACAGCGGCGTGGGGCCGGGCCTGGCAGCAACTTGCTCTACTTCAAACCAACCCAGACCAGCACACGAGCGTGCATGCCGATCATAGAGGTGGCCCCGAGGGCTTGCTCGATGTATTCGGCCATGGCCGTTACCCGGCTTATCCGTGGATTTTCTTCTGGATCATCCTGATCAGGTTTTCCCCCACGCGCTCGATGCTTTTGTTCTGCGAAACGACCTGGGCGCCCTCCATCAGGTAAGTGAGCTCCATGGCCACTTCGTTCGGCTCGGCTAAACCGGCCTCGGTGCAGAGCGCCACCAAACGCAGGAACTGGCGCTGCTTGTGCGCTTCGATCAGTTGGCGAGCGGGATGCCCGGGCTCGGGTATCTCGGCCAGTGAATTGGTGAACGGACAGCCCCGGTAGGACGCCGCCGAAAGGTCCTGTGCGATGAACTCGGCAAAGCCGAGGATCTGCGCCTTGGGATCGCCGGCATGCTGTGTCGCAAGCGTCTCGAAGACCTCGGAATATTGATCGACGAGCAGCCGTATCCATTCCAGCACCAAGGCGTCTTTCGAATCGAAATGCCGGTAGACGGTCATCTTGGTCGACTTGGCCTTCGCCGCAATGGCGTCCACCGTCACCCGGCTGATGCCTTCATTGAAAAACAGCTCCTCGGCTGCATCGAGAATGCGTTCTCGGGGGGCTAGTTGTGGAATTCGTTCGGGCCGCATGTCTTTCTCCGCTTGACAGCGATACTGTTTGGTATCTAACTATACCCATTAGTATCGTTCGATACTTGTAAGTACAAATCATAGCGCTTTTACCAGGGAAATGGCTGGGAGAATTTTGATGAAAATCACTGAATACGCAGCATACGACGCACTCGGGCTCGCTGAGCTGATCGCCAGGGGCCAAGTCACTCAGGCCGAAGTCAGCACTGCGGCGCTGTCCGCCATCGAGCAGCTCAATCCTAAGATCAACGCGTTGGTCGAGGTGTGGGGCAATGAACCCCAGGCCACCAGCGGGCCGTTCAGGGGCGTTCCTTTTCTGGTGAAGGATCTGGGGCTTACGGCCAAGGGTCGCTTGAATGAGCTCGGTAGCCGCTTGGCCGCTGGGTGCGTCGCCGAGGAAGACTCCAACTTGATGATCCGCCTACGCCAGGCCGGCCTGATCACCCTCGGTAGGACCACCACACCGGAACTGGCCGCCAGCACCACCACGGAAGCCGAGTTTTCGGGGCCGACACGTAACCCCTGGGACCTGAGCCGCAGCGCCGGAGGATCAAGCGGTGGCTCGGCCGCCGCCGTAGCGGCCGGCCTGGTGCCTGCGGCCCATGCCACGGATGGCGGCGGTTCCATCCGCGTCCCTTCGGCGTCTACCGGGCTCTTCGGGCTCAAGCCCAGCCGGGGCCGGGTTTCCATGGGGCCGGCGGTGGACGAGGTATGGGCCGGGCTCGCCGTCCATGGGGTCGTCAGTCGTACGGTGCGCGACAGCGCGGCTTTACTGGATGCCATCGAGGGCCCAGCCGTCGGCGATCCCTTTGAGATCGCCAGGCCGCCACATTCCTATCTTTCGCAAACGACTTGTGAGCCCGAATCACTGCGCATCGGTCTTCTCCTGCATCCGCTCAATGGCACTCGCTGCGCCGAACCGGTCGCCAACGCCACCCGCGACGTCGCCGTGCAACTCCAGGACATGGGGCATCGCGTGGAAGAGATCAGCCTGGACATGGGACTGAGCTGGGAAGGTTTCGTGGAGATGAATGGCCGCTTCTGGTCAGCCAATACCGCCGCCTGGATCAACGCCCTCGCGGCAGGCACCGGCCGTCCCATCGATGCCAGCACGCTTGAACCGGCCACGCTGGCGTTGCATGAGTGGGGCCGCCAACTGACCGCCATCGACCTGCTCGAGGCCATGCACCTGAGAAACCTGGTGACCCGCAACTTGGGGCGCTTCTTCAGCCAGTACGACATCTTGTTGAGCCCGACACTGCCGGCGCTGCCCCCGGTGATAGGCGGCTATAACGTAGGTCAGGCGCTTCTGGATGGCAGGGGCTGGATAGAGCGGGTCTTTGCTCATTCACCGTTTACGGCATTGGCGAATGTGACCGGCTCTCCGTCGATGTCCGTGCCTCTGGCTGTTGATCCATTAACGGGGCTGCCCATTGGTCTGCAGTTCTCGGCGGGGTTCGCTCGGGAGGACCGGCTGTTTCGCCTGGCCGGCCAGCTGGAACGGGCTTTACCGTGGGCGACACTCAAGCCTGGGATCTGGGCTGGAAACCTCTAGGGGCCCAGCTGTGGACATGGAGTGCGGAGTCGCCGCAAATCCCCTGTGCGAGCTTGCTCGTGAATACCGTGGTTCAGCCCGAGCCAATCAATTACCAGGACTGGATTTGAAAACCCCACTCAGGACAAAGGCATAACGCTCCGGCCGAATAAAAAACGTCGTGCGGTCGCAACAGCGGCCGTCGGCGAAATAGGAGGTGCGTTCCATGACCAGCAGCGCGGCGCCGCGTTTGACGTGCAGTGCGCTGGCCAGGCTCTTGTCGGCTTCCTGCGCACGGATGGCCAGGTCGGCGCGGGTGACCGCCAGGCCGGTGATCGACTCGAGAATGGAGTAGATCGGTTGATGTTCGACGTCAGCCCAGGCCACGCTGGCCAACGCCGCGGGTAAGTGGCTGCGGCCCAGCGCGATGGGTTCGTCATCGACGAAGTGCAGCCGCTCCAGCAGCAGGCAGTCGTCTGCGCCTTCGAACAGCCCACTCAATGCCTCTGGAACCGGCTGCAAGGTATGGTGGATCACCTGCATGCTCGGCTTGAGTCCTTGCAGCAACAACGCTTCATGAAAACTGCGCAGCGCATCCAGGCCGTGCCGCACCTGTTTGGCCGCGACAAAGGTGCCTTTGCCTTGCTTGCGCTCCACCACGCCGTCGTCGCTGAGCTTGCCCACCGCCAGGCGAACCGTGACGCGGCTCACTCCAAACCGTTGGCCCAACTCGGCCTCGGAGGGCAGCTTGCCGCTGGGCTCGTAGTCGCCGCGTTGAATTTCTTCCAGTAGCCGATGGGCGATCTGTTCGTAGAGCGAGGTGGTGCTGTCGCGAAGAATGGACGTGGACACTGTCAGTTTCCATGGCCTTGAGTGGGGGCAGGGGGCCTTCACTTCTAAGGTTATAAAAATAGGTTATTGGGACAACTTGTATTAATACGTATTATGTCGGGCAATCCCATTGTAAACGACCTGACGACACTTGCCATGCTCAAAACCCTCCCTTGCCAGCAGCCGCAAGCCGACGCCCTGACGGTCGATGACATCAGCTTCAGCTACCCCAACGGGCATCGCGTATTTTCCTCTTTCAGCCTGAACGCCAAACCCGGCGAGTTCGTCGCGATCCTCGGGCCATCCGGCTGTGGGAAAACCACCTTGCTGAACTTGTTGTCAGGGTTTGTGCAACCGCAAAGCGGCCAGATCACCATCAACCAGACCGCGGTACGGCCGGAGCGCTCGGAGCTGGGTTATGTGTTCCAGGCGCCGCAATTGTTCCCCTGGTTGAGTGCCCTGGAAAACGTTCGTTTCGGGCTGCGGATGAGCGCCCAGACCGACGAGGCGCAGCAGCGCGCACAGGCGTTGCAGTACCTGCGGCTAGTCGGTCTGGAGAATGCCGCGCAGCGGTTGCCGCACCAGCTTTCCGGCGGCATGCAGCAGCGTGTCTCCCTGGCGAGAACCCTGGCACTGGAACCCAGCGTGTTGTTGATGGACGAGCCGTTCGCCGCGCTCGATGCCATCAGCCGCAACAGCATGAATGAAGAGACATTGCGTATCTGGGCCGAGCTGGGCCAGACGGTGCTGTTCATCACCCACGACATCGACGAAGCGGTGTTCCTGGCCGACCGGGTCATTGTGCTCAACATCGCCCCTGGCGGTATTCACAGCGAAGTGCAGATCCACTTGCCGCGCCCTCGCTCGAACCTGAAAACCCGCCGCCTGCCGGCCTTTCTCGATTACCGCAATGAGCTGATGGAGCGTATCGCCCAAGTAATGGACGCGTCCCAAGCCACCGCTTACCCCACCCCTCGACTTGAGCTGACCGCATGATCAAACGTTCGCTGCTTGCCCTTTCATTGTCTGTCGCCGCGTTGGCAGGCAGCGCATTCGCCATGGCCGGCGAGGAGAAGCCCCTGCGTGTGGGCTATGTCTTCGCCATGGCCAACGCCCCGGCATTGATCGCCGACAAACAGGGTTACTACCGCGAGGAAGGCTTGAATGTCGATCTCAAAGCGTTGGGCGATGGTCCGGTGATCCAGCAGGCCCTGGCCGCCGGTGAACTGGATGTGGCCTATGTCGGGACGCCGCCGGTGTACCAATGGTTTTCCCGGGGCTTGCAAAGCCGGATCCTGGCGAAGGTCAATTACGGCCAGGCCGCCGTGATTGTCGACGCCAAGAGCCCGATCACCGCACTGGAAGGCCTCAAGGGGAAAAAGCTCGCCGGGGTGAAGAAGGGCAGTGGCATGGATGTGTTGCTGCGCGGGTATGTCCTGAAGGAAAAGGCCGGGCTCGATCCCGACAAGGACCTGGACATCATCGACATGCCGCCCGGCAATATGAACGCTGCCCTGGAGCGCGGCATCGTCGATGCGGCGTTTTCCTGGGAGCCCTTCGTCAGCCAGTCAGTGTTGCGCGGTTCGAGCCGGATCCTGCTGGACGTCAACCAGGCGCTGCCCCAATACCCATGGTACGTGGTGATCGCCTTGCCGAAAACCTTGCAGGAGCGCCCGGATGACGTGGTGAAACTGCTACGCGCCCATCGCAGGGCCATCGCTTTCCTCAACGAACATCCTGCCGAGTCGAACCGGCTCATCGCCGAGGCGTTCAAGCTGGAAGCGGTGCAAGGCGCGGACGGCAAGACCATCGCGCCCGAAGCCATCGTCGCCCAGGCACGGACCCGGTTGGGTTGGTCGGCGGACTTGCAGGCGGCGGATATCCAGTTCATCCAGCGCCTGATGAATTACTCCCACGACCTGGGCTTTATCGAGACCACGCTCAAGACCGAACAGATCGTGGACACCTCCTACCTGGAAAAAGCCGCGCACTGAGTCCGCCATGTCCTTGCCGAAACCGAATTGGGGATGGGCGTCGCTGCCGTTCCTGCTGTTGATCTGGGTGGCCCTGGCCAGCCGCTTTCCCACGTACATCCTGCCGCAGCCTTGGGACGTTGCCCGCGAGGCGCTGCGTTGGCTGGGCGACAGTTCGCTGTGGCAACACCTGCGCGCCAGCGTCCTGGAGGAGTTGGGCGGCTTCTGCGCCGCCGTGATCGTTGCGCTCCTGCTGGGCACGGCCGGTGGTTTGTCCTCGCGCTTTCGCGATTTCATCTCGCCGCTCAACAGCCTGTTCATGGCCATTCCGCCAATCGCCTGGGCGCCGCTGATCATGATCATTTTCGGCCTGGGCTATGTCTCCATCGTGCTGGTGATTTTCATTGCCGCGATGTTCCCCATGGCGGTGACCATTCAGGAGGGCGTGCAGAGCATTCGCGGTGGTGAGGTCCGCGCGGCACGCACCTTGGGCGCCAATGCCTGGCAGCTGCTGGCCCACGTTTACCTGCCGGCCTCATTGCCTTTCGTGACCGCTGCCTTGCGCATCGGTTTCAGCCAGGGCTGGCGGGCATTGGTCGCGGCGGAAATGATCGGTGCTTCCCAGGGCATCGGCTGGATGGTGTCCACGGGCGGGCAGATCGGCAACAGCAGCCAGGTGTTGCTGGGCATTGTCGTGATCGGCCTGATTGCCTGGCTGATGGAGAGTTTTGTGTTCCGGCGCATCGAGCGTCACTACCAGAAGTGGCGCGTGCAATAGGCGCCGTCATTTGTCTTCGACCCTTTCAACCCTTCAGTGGACCACTGCACGAGGTGTCACGTGAGTAATGTTTTCGATCCCCGCGAAGCCGGGCATTACATCGCCCCCCAAGGCCTGTACGAACGCAACAAGAAACGCCCGTTCCTGGGCAGCATCCGCTGCGACCGTGACACGCTGGTCGCCGGTCAATGGGATGAAATCACTCTGGTCTACGAGGTCGGTGGCAGTGGCCTGGCGGACGGCGCCTGGCTCAAACTGGCCTTCAAATTCTACTCCGACTGGGCCTTGTTCCAGACCTCGAACCCGGCCGGCCCCAACTATGTCAGCGCGGAATATCAGGCCGGTGAGTTGGTTCCCGGCCAGAGCCAGGCCACGGTGCAGCACTTGAAAGTGCGCTTCGACCAGAAGGGCCATGAGCGGCCGTTCCAGAAAGCGATCATCATCGACATCATCGACGGTTACCTGAATCCGGGCGACAAAATCACCCTCCGCTTGGGTGATCGGCGCCAGGGTGGGGCGGGGACGCGGGTGCAGAGTTTTGTCGAGAAAGACTTCCGCTTCCGTCTGTTCATCGATCCGTTGGGCAGCTCGAAATTCGCTGAGGTGCCGGGTGACCCATTGTTGAACATCGTCCCGGGACCGGCGCACAGCGTGCAGTTGATCGCGCCGCGACTGGTCAGCGCCGGCGAGCCTTTCGACATTCTGCTCAGGGTGGACGATGCCTGGGGCAATACCTGTCGCAACCTGCCGCTCGACGGTGTCCTGACCTTCGTCGACCCTGAAGGTGGCGAGAGACAGCAGCCGTTTACATTGGCGACTGAAGGCTGGGCGACGGCCCGGATTGAGGCCGGTGATCTTGGTGCGTTGGGCGAGTGGCGTTTGTCAGCCGAGGTGCAGGCGCCTGCCGTGCGTGGCGCCCAAGCATTTGTCACCGTCGATCCGGCTGGCACAGCCTTGCGCCCGCTCTACGCCGACCTGCACGTGCATTCCGATGACACGGTGGGCACCAATGACACCTTGTACAACCTCAGCTACGGTCGCGATGTCGCCGGGCTCGATGTCCTTGGCTACACCGCCAACGACTTCAACATCACCGAGCAACGCTGGGACCAGGCGGTCAAGCTGATCCACGAACTCAACGAACCGGGACGCTTCGTGTGCTACCCCGGAACCGAGTGGTGCGGTAACTCTTGCGCGGGCGGCGACCGCAACGTCGTATTCCTGCATGACCGAAAACCCGAGTTCCCCTTCGACAATCAAGGGCGGCTGGTGCGTTCCTTCGAATGGAACGAGTTCACCGCCGGCACCATCAAGCCGGGCGCCTGGCCGGTGGACGAGTTGTACGCCGCCTACGCCAAGGATCCCGAAGGCCATCTGATGATGCCCCATGTCGGCGGGCGCCGTTGCAACCTCGACTGGCATCATCCGGAACTTGAGCGCCTGATCGAAGTGGGATCGGCCTGGGGGCAGTTTCATTGGGTCTACGCTGAAGCGCTGCAGCGTGGCTATCGGGTCGGTGCTGCCGCGAACAGTGACGAACACCAGGGCCGGTGCGGCGGTGGCGTGCCGGCTACGGCGGTGTTCGGCTCGCGTGGCGGGTTGACCGGCGTCGTTGCCGAGGCCTTCGACCGGGCCAGTGTCGGTAAGGCACTGCGCGCTCGCCGTACCTTTGCTACGACCGGTGAACGTTCGTTCGCCAGCCTGCGCCAGGGCCAGCATTTCATGGGTGAAGTCTTCACCGCCGATGCGAATGCCGTGCTGGATTATCGGCTGCTGGGCGAGGCCGGTTGGGAGCAGGTCGATCTGTTCGATGGCGACAAGCTGATCTGGTCGCGCAACCTGCACCAGGAGCTGGGTTTTTCCACCCAACGTATTCGCCTGCGCCTGGGCGGCGCGCGGATCAAGGACCGCTATCGCGGCGCCTACTGGAGCGGCGAGATCCGCATCACAGGAGCGGTCATCAACGGCTTTCGCGCCTTGGGGCTCGACCATCCCGAGCAAACTGTCTGGCGCAAGGACGCAACGGTCCTGGCGTTTCGCACGGACACTAACGGCGATACCGATAGCATCGAAATCGACCTGTCGCAACTGGCCGGCGCCACGTTGCAGATTCGCAGCCGTATTGACAACTACGTCAAGGTGGGCGACCCGTCTGAACCGCAACCCTACGTGCATGCGCCCACTGTGTTGATCGAAGTATCCGGCGAACAGTTGCTGGCGCAATCGCAAGTGGTTGAAGAACTGCCGGGTGCGGAGTTGAAAGTCTCCCTGGAAAGGACTACCGCCGCACCGCTGCCTCGTGAGTTGCAAGGGAAAATCGAACTGGCCCGGTTGAACCTGGAGCGGGGTCGTGAACATCCTTTGTTCATCTGCGCCCGCCAGCGGGATCAATCCCGGGTCTGGACGTCGGCGCTGTTCCTTACGTTGTAAATTATTCAATGCCAGGGTGGCGGCTGCTCGATGAGGCTTGAGCGGTCGCTCCCTTCAGCCTTGCCCAACGTTGGGTTTGACGCCACGCAGGATAGTTGGCATATTTTGCTCGTTTGTGATCATTTATGCTCGTTCATGCAGGTTGTTAATCCCATGACTTCACCTAACGAAGCGTTTCCCAGCGAACGCCAGCAATTGATCCGCCAACGGCTTGCTCAGTATGGCCGGGTGATCTCCGCTGATCTGGCCAGCGAACTCAATGTCTCCGAGCACTCGATCCGACGCGACCTGGGCGCCTTGGCCGCGGCGGGTTTGTGCAAGCGCGTCTACGGCGGCGCCATCCTGTTGCCCGGCGTCGGGGGGACATTGGACGTTCGAGTACGGCAGGATCCCGCGCGCAAGCACTGCCTTGGACAAGCGGCAGCCTCATTGCTCAGGGCAGGCCAGCACGTCTTCATTGATGTCGGGTCGACCAACCTGGCTATCGCCTGCGCCATTGACCCGCAGTTGCAGTTGACCCTCACGACGAACTCGCCGTTGATTGCGGTGCAACTGATGAAGCTGCCTCGCGCCGAGGTCATCCTGTTGGGTGGTCGTGTGAATCCGGTCGCCGGAGGCGCGACCGGGTTGACGGCGGTACAGCAATTGCGTCAGTTCAATTTTGACGTGTGCTTTCTCGGCGCCTGCGCCCTTGACCCGGACAACGGTGTCACGGCGTTCGGCCTCGAGGATGCTGAATTCAAGCGTGCGGTGGTCACCGCGAGCGGTCAGGTGGTGGTGGCCGTGACCAATGAAAAACTGTCCAGCGTGGCTCACTATCAAGTGGCGTCATGTGAAGAGGTTGCCGCGCTGGTCGTGGAGCACAATGCCCCGCTTGAACGCCTGGAGCCTTTTTTCGGCCGGATTTCGAATGTCGTGACGGCTGCCCGCGAACAACGGCGCGAACAAGAGCAGGCTTGAAATACTTGCGAAGGCTCGACGACCCATTGTCTGCCACGCGATTTACGTCTAGTTTGCTGCCCCATCATAAGTACAAAAACTGGAGTCATCGATGCAACCGATTCGTCTCGGCCTGGTGGGCTACGGCAAGATTGCCCAGGATCAACACCATCCCGCTATCCTCGCCAATCCCGCGTTCCAGCTGGTGTCTGTCGCCACGCAGGGGCAACCGTGCCCGGGAGTGGAGAACTTTCGGTCTTTGGGCGAGCTGTTGGAGAATGGTCCGCAGGTCGACGCCATCGCGTTTTGCACGCCACCGCAAGGCCGATTCGCGTTGGTGCAGCAAGCGCTGGCCGCTGGCAAACACGTGCTGGTCGAAAAACCGCCGTGTGCCACGTTGGGTGAGGCGATGGTGTTGGTGGATCAGATCCACGCGCAAGGCGTCAGCGGCCTGTTCGCCTGGCATTCGCGTTACGCGCCCGGCATCGAAGCTGCCCGTGACTGGCTGGCCACCCGGACGCTGGAAAGCGTAAAGATCGACTGGAAGGAAGACGTGCGCAAATGGCACCCCGGTCAGGCATGGATCTGGCAACCCGGCGGCCTGGGCGTCTTCGATCCCGGCATCAACGCCTTGTCGATTGCGACCCATCTGCTGGCGCTGCCGTTGTTCGTCGAGTCTGCAGAACTGCGCGTCCCGAGCAACTGCCAGTCGCCTATCGCCGCCAGCATCAAGATGTCCGACGCGCGCCACCTCGATGTCCGCGCGGAGTTTGATTTCGACCACGGCCATGATGAGCTCTGGAGCATCGAGATTCGCTGTCGCGAAGGCCTCTTGCGCCTGGACAACGGCGGTGCACTGTTGAGTATTGACGGTGTGCGCCAGGCCGTTTCGCACGAGGGTGAGTACGCGGCGGTGTATCGCCATTTCCAGCAACTGATCACTGACAAAGCCAGCGACGTGGACCTGCAGCCGCTACGACTGGTCGCGGACAGCTTTTTTGTCGGCAGTCGCGCGGCGGTTGAACCGTTCTACGATTAGTCGCCATCCAGGCAAGGGAACCTGGGCCATTGCGCCTTCGAGACTGGAGACTCTCGGGCGCAATCGGCCAAGTCGGTTTCTAGGCTGCTGGTCGCGACAAGGCAGGTTCAGCCCAGATCTTCAGCCTGATGCCGCTCCGGCACTTGGCTCGCCTCATCACCCCACGTCCGATTGACTCGTTGCCCACGGATGACCGCAGGCCGCTGGGCGATTTCTTCCGCCCAGCGCTGCACGTGGGCGTATTCGTGTGCAGACAGAAACTCGGCGGCTGAATAGACGTTGTTGCGCACCAGTTGGCCATACCAGGGCCAGACCGCGATGTCGGCAATGGTGTAGTGGTTGCCGGCCAGGTACTGGCTTTCGCCCAGGCGCCGATCCAGGACATCCAGCTGACGCTTGGCTTCCATGGTGAAGCGGTTGATGGGGTACTCAAGCTTTTCCGGCGCATAGGCGTAGAAATGCCCGAAGCCGCCACCCAGGTAGGGCGCCGCACCCATCTGCCAGAACAGCCAGTTCAGGGTTTCGGTGCGACCGGCCGGATCTGCGGGCAAGAAGGCGCCGAATTTTTCCGCCAGGTAAAGCAGGATCGAGCCGGACTCGAAGACCCGGATGGGTGGCTCCACGCTGCGATCCTGCAGAGCCGGGATTTTTGAGTTGGGATTGATCTCGACAAAACCGCTGGAAAACTGGTCGCCCTCGTTAATGCTAATCAGCCAGGCGTCGTACTCCGCGCCGGCATGCCCAAGGGCCAGCAGCTCCTCCAGCAGGATGGTCACCTTCACGCCATTGGGCGTGGCCAGCGAATAGAGCTGCAACGGATGTTTGCCGATCGGCAGTGTCTTTTCGTGGGTCGGCCCGGCAACCGGGCGGTTGATGCTGGCGAAATGTCCGCCGGACGGGGCCTCATTTTTCCAGACCCTGGGTGGAACATAGGGCGTTTTACTCACGAGAGGTACCTCATTGTTTACTGGCGGTGATCCAGTCGACGCGGGAGTGGGCAGGCGCCTGAAGGCGTGGTACGCGGCGCAACAGAGAGGCCCAGGGCCTGGCCTTCGACTGGAAACAGAGAAACTATCATAGGCTGCGCTGCGCGTGGTGGTCTCGCCAGTCCAGAGGTGCAGCCGGGCTAGGCAACCGATTGATCGGCGAGGGCGGCGGTGATTTCGTTGACCGTGCTGCGAGCCGTGCGTGTGACGCCGATCAATGTGGCGGAAGCCGAACCTGTCCACTCGCCATAGCCGACCAGCCATAGCCGGGGTTCTAGCGTCGAGCGGGTGCCTTGGACCTCGACACGGCCTTCGGTGTTGATCACTCCCAGGGTATCCAGATGCTGCAGGGCGGGCCTGAAACCGGTGCACCAGATCACCACATCCACCGCGGACTCGGAACCATCGGCCCAGATCACGCCGTTTCGCGTGAAACGCTCGAAAGGCCGCACAGATTCGAGAG
Organism: Pseudomonas sp. B21-054; assembly: GCF_026016345.1. NCBI lineage: Bacteria > Pseudomonadati > Pseudomonadota > Gammaproteobacteria > Pseudomonadales > Pseudomonadaceae > Pseudomonas > Pseudomonas sp. B21-054. Next base: position 3,810,156 of record NZ_CP087204.1, on the reverse strand, counting down.
CGTTGCGCGCCCGCGCCTCGACCACGGGCGGGACCATGACGATGTCACCCAACCCACCCACGGGCTGCTCGATGATGCGTCCCTCCAGTTGGGCTTTCCAGCGCTCGGTGGCGCGCTCGAACAACACGCGTCCATCCACGTCGTCGGGCAAGAACAAGGGGTCGACGGGCGTCACCCATGTGGTCTGGGCGACGTTGGAAACTTCAGCCAGAATCTGCGCCCCGGAATTGCCACCTCCCACCACCAACACGCGCTTGCCCGCAAACGGCTGCGCCTGGACGTAGTTGGCCGAGTGCAATTGTTGCCCGGCGAACAGTTCGGCATCCGGGTAGGGCGGGATGTAGGGGTTGCTCCAAGTGCCGGTGGCGCTGACCACTGCCTTGGCATCCCAATGCCGGTCATCAGAGCATACCCGTAGCCCCGTCTGCGTACGCTCCACGCGAGTGACCCGCACGGGGCGCTCCACCGGAAATCGATAGCGCTGTTCGTACTGTTGAAGGTAGTCGATGACATGGTTGCGCGATGGATAGCCCTCTTGCGTAGGCGGCATCATCCAGCCAGGAATCGAACTCCAGGTGGCCGGAGAAAACAGGCGCAACGAGTTCCAGCCGTGTCGCCAGGCGCCCCCGGGCGCTTGCTCGGCGTCGAGGATGACAAACGATAATGGGGTGCGACGCAGGAAGTAGGCGACCGCCAAGGCGGATTGCCCCCCTCCGACAATGACGACGTCTACTTGGCTGGCGCTCGAATGAGTCATGACGGTGGGCCTTGAGTGGTGCCTGCAAAGAGTGTGTTGCCCCGACGACGGCAGGGGCTCAATGAGGGCGCCGGGTCTCCAGCGCCGTGAACAACAACATGCCAGCCAGCATGGCCAGCATGAACACAAGGATTTGCCAGTGTCCGGTCAGCAGGATTGCCACGGCGGGGCCGGGACAGATACCCGCTACTCCCCAGCCGATGCCGAACACCAGGCTACCGCCGATCAGGCGCGGCTCCAGTTCGCGCTTGACCGGTAACTGCATAGGGCTTCCCAGCAGTGAACGGGACTGCTGGCGTGCCCAAGTCAGTGGGCCGATGGCAACGCCGATCGCCCCGATCATCACCAGGGCCAGGGAAGGGTCCCAGGCGCCAGTCAGGTCCAGGAAGGCCAGTACTTTTGTCGGGTTGGCCATGCCCGCCAGGAGCAAGCCCAAACCGAACAACAGGCCGGCTATGAATGCGGTCAGTTTGAGCATGTTCAAGTCCCCATCACATGACGCAGGACAAATACCGTCGCGAAACCACTGAACATGAAGCATGCCGTGGCGATCATCGAACGCGGTGAAAGGCGCGATAGGCCGCACACACCATGCCCACTCGTGCAGCCCGAACCGTAGCGGGTGCCGATACCCACCAACAGACCGGCGACGAGAAGGCCGAGCCAGCCATTCTGAAACTCGATCCGCGGCAAGGTGGCAAACACCCCCCATAGAAGCGGTGCGATCAGTAGGCCGAGGAGAAACAAGGCCTTCTCGCTGACGCCCTCGCTCCCACGCTGCAGGAGACTGCCGATCAGCCCACTGATGCCGGCGATGCGCCCATTGGCAACGACGAACAGGCTGGCAGCCAGGCCAATCAGCATGCCGCCGGCGAGGGATGACCAAGGTGTGAAGTTGAGCCAGTCAACATTCATGGGTGTACTCCGGTACACAATCGTTGATATTCAACCTGCTTGTCCAAGCCGGCAACGATCATGCGATCAACCGATCAACCGATCAACCGATCAACCGATCAACCGACCTGCTGCGGCGCAATCACCCACAAGCTGCACGGCATCTTGTACAGCAGCCCCTCCACGGTACTGCCGATCAGTTTGTCCAGGGTGCCGTAGCGTACTCGACCCATGACGATCACATCGATGTCATGGGCCGCGGCGTAGCTGGCCAGGACCTTGGCCGGGTCGCCCATGATCATGCGCCGCTGTTCCGGGGCGATGCCGTTGCGTTCGGCCAGTGCATCGAAGGCGTCGCCTTGGGATTCATAGAGTTGTTGGGCCAGGGTCGAGGAAAAAAACATCGAGCCGTTACCGAAGCCATATTCAGAAGCGGTGATGGCCGAAAGATCATAGGCGTAGACGACCTCCAGCGTTGCATCGCAGCTGAGCGCCAGTTTGTTGGCTTCGCTCAGGATCCGGTCGTTGAGGCCTTCGTAGCGTCCGTCCTGATGGAAGGGGTCGATGGCGGCGAGGATTTTCCGTGGCCGCGCATGGGCGACCTTGTTGACGAAGTGCAACGGCACTTCGCATTCGCGCAGAAGATGCACGTCCAGAGGGGTGAACATCAGGCGCGAGAACCAGGATTCAGGGTCCACCGCCTTGATCAGTGCAGCCATTGGCTGTTCCTTGAGGTGGATGAGGATCTCCTGCAGCGGCCGCTCGACCCAGGTCACTTCGGTGGTGACTTCGATGCCGAGCTTGCGCAGCGGCCTGGCCTGTTCCTCCAGCCAGTGCCGATGGCGTTCAATGTAGCCCAGGCGCATCTCTTCCAGCGCCTGCTCGTTGACCAGGCCGGCCGTGGCCAAGCCTTCGAGGTAGTCGAACGCGACGATATGCAGTGCGGCGCCTTCAGCCTTGGCCAAGGCGGCTGCCCGATCGAAGGCTGGACTGTGTTCCGTTAGCGGCGAAACGACCAACATCAAGCGTGATTGGGTAGACATGACAAACCTCCCGGGCAAGGACCTGTTAGCACCGGGCGACCGTTCGCTCGGCGTGGTGTCTGGGTTTGATCATGTCCTCTGCCCGCAGCGATCACTTGATCTGTATCAAACTCAGCCGAAAGCGCTGTAAACGACATTTGCGACGTCGGACAAGGCGCCTCGTTGATCATGATCAATCTTTCCAGAACGAGCGTGGAGCAGGCTCGGGTTTTACGCCAGATTCAGGTACAACTGGTTCCACCGTCCTAGAGCTGCCGTCATGACCGAAACCCTGGGCTTTGCCAATGCTGCCGCTGCGCTGGGAATCGGTTTGCTGGTGGGGCTCGAACGTGAGCGGCGCAAGGGCGAGCACGACCGGCGTGACTTCGCCGGCCTGCGGACCTTTGCCATCACCTCGTTGCTGGGGTATGTCACGGTTCAAGCCGGCGGGCCGTTATTGCTCGGGTTCGTCGCGCTTGCGCTGGGCGCGCTGGTCACCACGGCGTATTGGCGAAATCTTGAGAATGACCCCGGCATCACCAGCGAAGTGGCGTTGTTCGCCGTATTGGTATTGGGTGCGCTCTGCGTGAGTGCCCCAGCCCTGGCAATCGCCATTGGCGTGGTCATGGTCGGGCTGCTCGCCAGCCGCCAGCCGTTGCACCACTTCGCTCGCAGCCAGTTGACCGAGGCCGAACTGCGTGATGGCCTGGTGTTGTTGATCGCTGCGCTGGTCGTGCTACCGCTGGCGCCGGATCGTTTCCTCGGGCCTTACCACGCGATCAACCTGCGCACCATTTGCACCCTGACCGTCATGCTGATGGCGGTGGGGGCGCTGGGACACATCGCGGTTCGCACCCTGGGCAGCCGCTACGGTTACGCCCTGAGCGCGATTGCCTCGGGGTTCGCCTCCGCCACGGTGACCATCGCCGCCATGGGCGACATCGCCGCCAAACAACCAGCCGATCTCAAGGTGCTGAGCGCCGCCGCCGTGTTATCCAACCTGGCGACCCTGATACAGATGGCACTGATCCTCGGTACCGTGGAACCGGCCTTGTTGCGTTGGATGTGGGGCCCCTTGTTGTGCGGCCTTTTGATGACATTGGTTTATGCCAGCGTGCTGATGTTCTCCGTTCCACGGGGGCAGGCCGATGCGCCGATCAAGGTGGGCGGTGCGTTCAGCCTCAAACTGGCGTTGATGGTGACGCTGATGATGACCGGGATTACCGTGTTGTCATCGGCCATGCTCGACGGATTCGGACAGGCGGGGGTGATCGTGACCGCGATTTTCAGCGGGCTCGCCGATGCCCACGCGTCGACAGCCTCCATCGCTTCCCTGGCAAAGGCCGGGTTGTTGCCCTTCAACGCCATCGCCGTGCCGGTCTTGATGGCGCTGAGTGCCAATTCCCTGAGCAAATGCGTGGTGGCCTGGCTCAGTGGCGGGCGAGGTTTTGCCGGGTATGTCATTCCCGGACAGGTGCTGGTGACGCTGGCGTGGTGGGCCGGGCTTCTGCTCCCAAGTCTGTGAAACTGAGTGATGGCAGTTTGATGAAGATCAAGTCCTGCGTTGGGCAGGCGTTCATTCTGGAAGCCTCAATCCCTTAGGTGGCTGCCGCCACGTGCCGAGGTGTTCCATGTCCCAGACTCAACGATTGTTGTTATTGGCCCCTGACGCCATGATTCGTACGCCAGCGTTCGACCGCGCCACCGAACTGGCCCTGGCCATGGATTTGCCTCTGCACATCGTCGCGATCGACTATCTGGATCTGCTCTCGGTGGCCGGTCTCTTCGCGCCAGAGCAGGTCAAGAGGGCGCGTGAAGGCTACCTGGAGACGCACCGGCACTGGCTGTGGCAACAAGCTGAGTTGGCCCGCCGGCACGGGGTCGAGGTGACGTGCGAAGTGGTGTGGGGCAAGGATCCTTACCAAGCCTTGCAGCAATACGTCAAAGAGATGCCATTGACCCTGATCATCAAGGACGCGCAGCCGGAACCGGCGATGAAGCGGATCTTTTTCACACCGCTGGACTGGCGTTTGCTGCGTGACTGTCCGGTACCGGTGCATCTGGTCACGGACTCACGCCACCCCCGGCCTCGGCGGATCCTGGCGATTGTCGATGTGCTGCGCAGCGAGGATCAGGACCTGGTGTTCAACGACCGGATCGTCGATGCCGCCGTGAAGCTGGCCGAGCAATGCAACGCTCAGGTTGAGTTGCTGCACGCCTTTGACTGGACGGCGGTCTACGCCTCGGACATGGGCATGGGCGCGCTTCCCCTGGCCACAGGGCTCTATGAAGCATTGGGCGAGGCGCAGCACGAGGTGTTCGAGTCCCTGGCCGAGCGGCATGGGGTCGCGCCGCTGCAGCGCCATTTCATTGAAGGCTCACCACTGAACAGCATCTGCACGTTCGCGGCTGATGATCAGATTGACGTGATCGTCATGGGCACTACTGGGCATCGCGGCCTGGACAGACGTTTGGGCACCACCGCCGAGCTCATTTTGCAACGGGCTCCTTGCAGTGTGTTGGCAATCAAGCCGCAGGAATGATGAGGGCAACGCTGAGCGAGGCCGGATCAAGGCCTCGCGCCAGCTTCCAGGGCTATAGATAGATCCGGTGAATGACTTGTCGGGTGTCGTCGGGGTCGCTGTGGGTTTCGAATCCCAGGCTATGGGCCAGCTCCCGCATCGGGGCGTTGCTGGCAGCGTCGACGGAGTACATCTGGCGATAGCCATTCTTGCGCGCGGTGTCGATCAGATGTTCCATCAACAACGTCCCCAAGCCCAGGTGCTGCCACGGATCGGCGACGGTCACGGCGCACTCGCATTCGTGTTCGCTGGTGGCGCAATAGCGGCTGACACCGATCTCGATCAATTGGCCGTTGTCGTGGACCAGGGCAATGTAGGCCATGCGCGTCTTGCAATCGACATCCATCAACTGATCGAGCAGCGCCGTGCCGGGTTCATTGATTTGCCCCAGGAAACGCATGTGCCGCGACTCGGGTGACAGACGCTTGATGAAGTCATATTCGCGCTGGCGATCTTCATCCCTTAGCGGTCTGATCAACACGTGGCGGCCGTCCTTGAGTGCCTGGATCCAGTGTTTACCGCTGATGCTGGCGTACAGGGCAGCGGCGCGTTCGTTGTGGTCTTTGACAGTGAGCATGATGCGATCCTCCATCGGATGGGCGCGTGCGGTTCGGCAAAAGCTACGCATTCGATACTGTTCTACGCTCGCGGTGGCGATCGGTTCTGATCTGGATCAGTGCTCATGTATTCCTTCATCGATTGTCCGCAGCTTGATTCAGATCAAACCGTTCGGGGCCTTGATGGGTGCACGCTGCAGATCGCGCCGCAACGCGCGGGTGCGAGAGCTCGACTCTGAGGTGAACAACCCAATGGAGGTGTGCGATGGGGCAATACCAGCGTCTGTTGTTGATCGTCGAACCCGATCTGCATCCTTCCGCCGCCATGCGTCGGGCCTGTGCCCTGGCCAGGGCCAGCGGCGCCGAGTTGCATTTGTGTGCCTTTGTGCAACCGCCGGCGCGCACCCACCTATGGGGTGAAAAAATCGACGAAGCCACCGTGCAGCGCTATATGCACCGTTACCGCCGCTGGATGGTGGAGGAGGCGGCGCTGCTCAAGGAAGAAGGGCTGGAGGTGAGCACGCACGTGGTGTGGACCACTCATCCATTGTTGGACATCCTTCGCTACGTCGAACAGTTCCAGCCTGACGTGTTGATCAAGGACGTCACCCTCGAACCCTTGCTCAAGCGTGTTTTTGCAACGCCTCTGGATTGTCATTTGCTGCGCGACTGCCCGGTACCGGTGCATTTGGTCAACCGGGCGGTGCATGGCTTGCCGCGTCGAGTGGTGGCTGCGGTGGACCCCTCGGACCCCGAGGCCAATGCCTTGAACGAGCGCATCGTCCTGACCGCCGGGGCATTGGCCCTGCAATGCGATGCGCCGCTGCATTTGCTGTATGCCTGTGATCTGTCGCCAGCCTTCAATGGGGAAGCTTCGTTGCTGGCCGGGGCCTGGGACGACGATTTTGCCGATGCACTGCGAGAAACCCTGCACGTGGCGTTCGTCCACTTTGCCGAGCGTTGCGCTGTACCGGCCGAGCGTCGGCACTTCGTCGTCGGCTTGCCCGTGCCGGTGATCCATGAGTTCATCGAGGAGTTCCAGGCTGACGTGGTGGTGATGGGCACCGCACAACGCGCCGGCTTTGAACGCTTGATCGGCAGCACGACGGAGCGGGCCCTGTATTCGGTGCAGGGCAGTCTGTTGGCGGTCAGGGGATGAGCACGATGGCGCCGTTGATCGCTCCATTACCAGGGCCTGGTTGGTTTGCTCCAAGGGATAGCAAGTCACTTTGTGCTGTTGACCCGAGTCAACGGCCGATTTGTGTCGCAGAAGATAAGCCGGTCAGGTAGCGCTACAGAAACGTCGGTCCGTGCCGATTCAGGTGCTGTTGGCTACAGTTCCTTGTAACTGCAGGGATGTATCACTACCGCCACGGACTCTTGATCATGACGAAACGCCCTCCGTTCCAATCGCTCGGCTGCGCCGAATGCCGCAACCACGAGGCGTTGGGGTTCGATTTCACCATGGCTTTCCAGCCAATCTTCAATGTCCGAACACGCGCTGCGTTTGCTTATGAGGCTCTGGTCAGGGGCGTCAATGGCGAGTCGGCGGGCTACATCCTGGGGCTGGTGAACGACAGCAACCGCTACCGATTCGACCAGGCGTGCCGGGTGAAGGCCATCGAAGAAGCCGCGAGGCTGGGCATTCTGGATATTCCCGATTGCTTGCTGAGCATTAATTTCCTGCCCAACGCCGTATACCGGCCAGAGACCTGTATCCGGGCCACCCTGGAAGTGGCGCGGCTGACGAATTTCCCCCTGGAAAGGCTCATGTTCGAAGTGACCGAGGGCGAGAAGGTGGTAGACCCTGACCACCTCAAGTCTATTTTCGTGGAGTACGAGCGCCAGGGTTTCATCACCGCCATCGACGATTTTGGCGCTGGCTATTCGGGCCTCAACCTGCTGGCCATGTTCCAGCCACAGGTTCTGAAGATTGATATGGCACTGACCCGAGGCATTGATCAGGACTCGGTCAAGCAAGCGATTGTCGAAGGCATCATCCTGGTCGCCAAGCGCTTGGAGATCCTGGTCATCGCCGAAGGTGTCGAGACTCCGGAAGAGAGCTCGATGCTTTTAGGCATGGGGATCGAGCTGATGCAGGGGTATTTGTACGCAAGGCCCGCGGTCGGTCATCTTCCGGCTGGAGGCTTTGACTTCAGTTGATGTGTCCAAGCCCTTCAATCCTTTTCCCTGGCGGGTGGACTGATCAGGTTGGACGCCCCCAGTAAATAAAATACGCCCCCTGAAACAATGAAGAGCGCGAGCATATAGAAAATGCAGTGGGGCGCCTGTGTCGCCAACACCAGTCCACAAAGAACCGGCCCGGAGGCGGCACCCAGGTTGCTCAGGTTCTGCGTTCCGTAGTACACGCCCCGCAAGTGATTGGGCGCGATGTTGTCGATGAACATGTATTCCGCCGGGAATACGATAATCTCACCGACAGTGAAAACGGCCATGGACATCACCCAGAACAACACCGTGTCGGACAGGGCGAAACCTGCCAGTCCCAAGAGGAACATGCTCAAGCCCGCGACCAGCCACAGATTCAGGTGCTGGCGGGAAATCCTTCTACCCACAGCGTATTGCAGGCTGATCACCATCAGCGCGTTGGTCGTCACAATGGCGCTGATGATCGAGTAGGTGGCCTCTGGCGTGGTGGTCACCACCAGGTATTGCGAGAGATAGGCCGTGAACTGGCCGAAGACCACGGCACTGAGTAACCCGCCAAGGGTAAAGCACACGAGCCGGTAGTCCTGGAGCAGCAGCTTTCCTATCGTCAGAAAGGGTACCGGCGCTTGGCTCGTGTCGATGGCAGCCATGTGCCGGTCGCCCCACACGAAGTGGATGAAAAAATACCCGGCGCCCAGCCCGGCGGACAGGAGAAACGGCAAGCTGATGTCCAGCGTGGCCACGCCCGCGCCGAGAAATGGCCCAACGGCGTAGCCGATGTTGGTCAGTGTGTATTTGATCGAGAACACTTCGCTGCGGGCATCGACGGCAAGCAAACTGCCAAACGCTGCCTTGATCGCTATGTCGATGACCGCATAAGCCAGATTGATCAGGACCAGGCACAGGTAGAACAGCCAGAGATCGCGGGCCAGGAACGTCCCGAGAAATCCCGCGGCGAACACACCGCTGAGCCACAAAATGAGTCGGTAGCTGGGGATCCTGTCCACCAGGAAGCCGCCATAGAGGCTCAACAACGACCCGATGATCAGGGTGCTACCAATCACCAGGCCGATGTCGGCAACGCTGAGTCCAAAGCTGTTCGACAGATAAATCACCAGATAGGGCAGCGTGATCGCGCGGGCCAGCGTCAGTATCAGCGATGCAGAAAGCAGCAGATTGACGGTCGTGGGGTAGTTTTTAAGGGTGGCGAGCATCCATGCCTCATCATTCAATCGGGTCATTTGTAGGGCGTTGCCAGCGTCGTAGTGCGCAAGTGCCAAGCTTACTGAGGAACCTGATTCTGATTTATGATGATTTTTCCCAACTTTCTTGAACTGAATTCATGAATACAGGATGTCTATGTTTTCTTCTGAACGGCTGAAAGGCATCGACGTATTTGTCTGCGTCGCGGAGGCCGGAAGCTTCAAGGCCGCCGCTGAGCGAATGAGCCTCACTGGCTCTGCAATCAGCAAGAGCGTTGCGCGCCTGGAAACTCGACTCGGGGTTCGACTGTTCGAGCGTACGACCCGACGTGTCGCCCTGACGGATGCGGGGCGCGCGTTCTATCGCACCTGTACCGGTGTGCTTGCAGACCTCGAAGAGGCCGAGCTATCCCTGCAAGCCACGAACCTGGAGCCACATGGCAGGGTTCGAATTGATCTGCCAGGCGCCTTCGGCCGTTCGCAAGTGCTTGCGATCATCTTGCAGTGCACCCGGGAGCACCCCCTGCTGGTGCCACACATCTCGTTTTCCGGTCGATACACCGACCCCATGCAGGAAGGCGTGGATATCATCGTCAGTATCGGGGGCTCGCAGGTTTGGCCCGATACATGGGGGCGTCGCCACCTGGGTGATGAATGGCATGTCTTCTGCGCCTCACCGGCTTATCTGGCCCGCCAGGGGACGCCCTTGACCGAGGGCGATCTTGAGCATCACCAGTGTCTTGCATACGGCTGGCTGGATGGAAAGGTCAGCCCCTGGAATTTTGCGGGGCGCTCTGCGGGCGAAACCCTCAGCAAACCGGTTTCGCCAACGTTCGTCCTGGGCGATGGTGAAGGCCTGGTTGCGGCGGCAATGGCCGGGTTCGGCATCGCGCAGTTACCCACCTGGTTGATCCAGCGGCAGCTGGAGGAGGGCACACTGGTTGAAGTCCTTGCGCATTTGGCCACCGATGGCATGGCGATCAATCTCCTCTGGCAGAAAAGCCGCGAGAAACTTCCCAAGGTCGAGGTCTTGTTGGAGATGATCACGGCCCATCTGATTCAGAAAGTGGGACGACAAGCCCGATCAGGATGAGGCCCGTGCCGAGGTGTTTCGTCCGGGGGCATGGGGCGTCAGGATGATACGAACCGCCATGATGACCCCCACCAATACGCCAGCCAGCCCCGACGCTTCCAACGGTGTTGGCAGGCGGTGATGAAACAGCAGGCCCAGTAGCGTGGCGAAGAGTGATTCCAGGGCTATCAGTATGGCTATTAGATCGGTGAAGTGGCCGCTTCCGCAGCGATGGCGGCCCGAACACTGGGACGTGCCTCGATCCGAGCCATGTACGCCGCCAGCACCGGCCAGTTTTCGATTTGGATATCGAAGAACGGCAACCATGACACGCCGAGCATCAACGAAGTGCTAGGTTGATTCGGGGGAGCCTGCCTCTCGCCGCTGAGCCTGCCGGGCTTCCGTGCGTACGACGATCCAGATTCCGACGCCGGACACCGCCATGCCCGCCGCCATTTGCCAGGACAGCGGTTCGTTGAACATGGCCCACGCCCAGAGCATCGTAATGGGCGGGCTGAGGTACAAGACGCTGGCGACTCGGGTGGCTGTCGTGCGACGCAGGCACAGCCAATAGAGTCCATACCCGCCCATCGTGGACAATCCCGCCGTCCACAAGACGCTCAATACAAAACCGCTGCTGGGTATTGGCGCCAGGCTGCCCTGGCTCCCCTCGACCAGGGCGAACGCGAAGCCCGACACACAACATTGCAGCCACAGGTTGGGCAGCAGGCCCAGCGATTGCGAAGGGGGCAGGTACTTCTGCCACAGTGTCGCGACGGCGAGGGAAAGCATGCCCAGCAGCGGCAGGCCATAGGCCCACCAAGGGGCATCGCCCCACGCCAACGCGCCCTGGGTCACCAGTACGACGCCGAGCAGGCCGATGACCAAGCCTGCCCAGACCTGCCAGGCCAGTCGCTGTCGCAGGACGCCGGCGGCCAACAGCGCCAGGCCCAGCGGCAGCAGGTCAGCGAAAAGCGCGGCCAGGCCTGCCGGTACTCCCAGGGCGATGCCTTGGGTGATGCCAGCCAGATAACCTGCCATGGCCAGGAGGCCGATGCCGGCGTTTTTCAGCAGCACTGCAAATGACGTGCGCCACAGTTGCCTGGCAACGAAGGGATACAGGACCAGCGTGACCACGACACAGCGCCAGAACACCACCAGCAACGCCGGTGCGTAGTCGAGGGAGAACCGCGCGCCGATGAACCCGGAACTCCAGGTCAACAGCAATGCCGCTTCAAGCAAGGGCAGCGCAACGATCTGGCGCCAGTTGGGGCGGGAGAGGGAAGGACAGGAAATCGATTTGGTCGGATTCATGGCCCCAGACTACGAAAGCCGCCTAATCTAATAAATCAAAATAGCTTGCATCAGTCATTCACGAAGATTGAATCATGACGGCCATCCTCGATATCGATCTGATCCGTACGTTTCACGCCGTGGCGCGAATCGGCAAATTCAGTGCGGCGGCAGAACAACTGCACAAAAGCCCGGCGGCGGTGAGCGTGCACATACAGCGGCTGGAAGCGGTCGCCGGGGGCCGTTTGCTCAATCGGGATAATCAGTCGGTTTCCCTGACCGCCCTCGGCAAGCGCTTGCTCGTGTCGACGACGGAGCTGCTCAGCACCCATGATCGGGTGCTGGCCGATCTGCACGGAACCCGTCTGGCGGGACGCATCACCTTGGGGGTGCCGGATGAATATGCCGAGCATGTCATCCGCGACATCCTCCCGACCTTCGCGGACGCGTGGCCAAACGTGGTGCTGGAGCTCAAGACCGCGCCAAGCTATGCGCTACGTGAGCTGGTCCGGCGCGGCAAACTCCAGGCGGCGGTCATTACCCAGCCAAAGGGGGCGTCGGATGTAGCCGCTCAAGTGCTGGTTTCCACCTGGCCCGTCTGGGTGGGGCCGATCAACGCAGCGCTGGCCTCGGCGGATCCACTGCCACTGGCTGTACATGCGGCGCAGTGTCCTTATCGACAAGCCATGATTCAGGCCCTCAGGCTAAGCGGCCGCAGGACACGCGTCGTCCTGGAAAGCCCCTCCAACCAGGCGGTCAAGGCTTGCGTGGAGGCCGGTTTGGCCATCAGCCTGATAGACCGCGCCCGGGTGACGGATAACATGCAAATCCTCGAAGACCTGCCTTTCATCCCGGAGCATGAGGTTGTGTTCATGCGCTCCCAGGCGTCACACGCTGATGAAACGGTGGACCTGCTTTCCCATGTCCTGCAGCGGTATTTTCGGTTGTAGGGACGTTCAGAACGGCCCCAGCTTGAGCGGGTACTGGATGACGATATACAGCCGGTCGATATCATCGCCGGCCTGGGCGCTGTTGGCGCGGTGGGTGACATGGGACAGTTGCAGCGACAGGTCCTTGGCCGGGCCAGACTGCACGGTGTAGCGCAGGTCCAGGTCGCGCTCCCAATGGCGTCCGCCGTCCCCTTGCGCCGGACGGTAGGTGCCGGTGTCCGCATCGAACGGGTTGTAGGCGCCGCCTCGGGGGGCATGGCTGCCGTCGATCCCGCGTCCACTCACATAGCGGACCATGAAGTTCAGGCCGGGAATGCCCAAGGCGCCCAGGTCGAGGTCGTAGCGCGCTTGCCAGGAGCGCTCGCCCGGGCCGTTGAAGTCGGCATATTTGATCGAGTTGGCCAGGTAGATGGAATCGCCACCGACGAAATCGAAGGGCGTGTCGCCGTTGATTTTCTGATAGGCCAGGGTGAACGCCTGGGCATTGATCCGATATTTACCGAGCAGGCTATAGGCTGTGGTGTCGATGGCCCCGGCGCTGGCCCTGCCTTGATCGCGGGTTCGGTACAGGTTGCCATCGAGGAACAGGTCGCCAAGGGTGGTGTGCAGGTTGGCGTAGTACTGGCGCCAGGTATCGCTCAGCTCGCTGGCATAGAGCGCACCGCCCAGGGCTTGGCCGGTGAACAGGTCGGCGCCGATGAAGTCGATGGCGCCGTTGCGCGTTGTCGCGCCATAACCGGAAAAGTCACCCTTGCCGGTCGAGGCGTCCTGATTCTTGAACGCACTGAAGTGGCCCGCTTGCAGATCGACCCCTTCGAATTCTCGACTGGAGAGCAGCAAACCGCTGGCGTATTCCGGTTGCAGACGCTTGTCGGCTGTATCGAATACCGGGCTCTCCACCGTCATTTCGCCGACCGCCAGGGTGGTCCGTGAGGCCTTGAGTTTCAACGCGCCGCCAGCGCTGGAGTAGCCATCTTCGCTTTGCCCATCATCATTCAACGGCAATAAGCCCGTCCCTGAGTGCCCTTTGCCGCCGTCCAGCTTCAAACCCAGGAAACCGTGGGCATCGACACCCATGCCGATCATGCCCGGGGTGAAGCCGGACTCGAACGAGGCGATGAAACCCTGGGCCCATTCCTGTTTGTAGCTTTTGCCCGCCGCTGTCGGTGAGCGATAGTCATTGTTGAGGTAGAAGTTGCGGCTGAGTACCTCAAGCCTTGCGCCCTCGAGCAAGCCGGGAGCGCTTTGTGGGATTTCTGCCGCCATTGCGGGTGCGGTGCTGCCGCTGAGTACCACAAGTAGCCAAAGGGGTTTCAGGGAGGAGGGTGCTTGCCCCGGGGCGGTGAGGTGTCTTGACGCAAACAGCATGCTTCAATTTCCGCGTGTGAAGTGACACAAACGTGTGCGATGCGTGAACCGTGGCAACGTTGCGTCTCAGTGAAATAGGCGCTGGCGCACCGCGCGCTGGGCGCGGTTTCCAGCTTCAGGCGATAGGTCTGAAGGGCTGCATTCTTGATGGAGGGAAGCGGGATGTGCGAGTTAAACGTTGTTAATTGCGCTTATCTGCGCAGGCGGGTGCAAGGCACCTGTCGTCGTGCGCCAAGGGCGATGTGATAGACGGCGTGGACATCGGGGCTTGGAGGAGTAGCCTGGGTTGATCTGTACACAGCTCCATCAATTCTGGCGCGAGGCCAAGGAGTTCACTACATGATTGATCTGTCATCCTGGAATCTGACGATTCCTGAAGGCTCCCCCGCGAAGGTGATTGAAACCCCGCGGCTGGTGAAGGGCTACTCCGACAAGTATTTTCGGTCCGGCAACACCTTGTTTTTCTGGGCACCGGTGACGGGCTCGACGACTTCCAAGTCCGAATTCCCCCGCAGTGAGCTTCGGGAGACATTCCGGGACGGGCGGCTGCGGAATTGGACTTACCCCGAAGCAGAACATCGGCTTTCAGCGAGCCTGATCGTCAATCAGATGCCTTCCGAGGGCCGGATTGTTATCGGGCAGATACATATCTATCAAGGCAAGGGCCCGCTGCTAAAAGTTGAATACCTTTACGATCCACCGAAGAAAACCGGCAGGGTGGTGGTGAATTATCGCCTCAAGCCCAACAGTGCCGACAGGACTGTTGTCATCGCCGAGGGGGTGGACCTGAAACAGAAATTATCCTACGAAGTGCGCTTGAGCCCGGCCGGCTATTTGAAGGTCAGTGCCCAGGGGAATCAATGGGGCAAGCAGTTGAGCTCCAGCTGGAAGAACAAGCTGCTGTACTTCAAGGCGGGCGCCTACGCCCTGGACAATACCGGCTATAAAAGCGAAGGCGCCCAGGTCACCTTCAGCCGGTTGGAGGTCGGCCATCGGACGCGCTAGGTCGATGGGAGCTTGCCCGGTATCGGCAAGCTCCCGGATCGGGACCGCGATTTATTTCCCGACAGTTGACAGCGGCGGCGTCCGAGGCGGGATCAACCGCTTGGAACCCGTCGCCTCAAACGCCGAGGCCAGGCGCAGCAACGTCGAATCGTCATAGGCACGCCCGGCAAACGTCAGGCCGACGGGCATGCCGATGTCCGCCATGACACCCATCGGCACTGTCACGGTGGGGACGCCCAGGTGCCGGATGGCGAGGTTGCCATTGGCGACCCAGACCCCATTGCTCCAGGCGATATCGGCAGACGCTGGATTGACATCGGCATCCGCCGGCCCGACGTCGGCGACGGTCGGGAATATCACCGCGTCGAGGCCAAGCCTGTCCATCCACTCTTCAAGGTCGATTCGACGAGTCTGTTCAAGACCGCGCAATCCGTCGGGCAAGGTGGGGATCTGGTCCCAGGGAGTGATGCCGCGCTCGGCCATCTTCACGTACTCATCCATGCCGGCGGCGAGATCGTCCTCGCGGTTGGGCAGGGTGCCGGGGTCGTGGGGGAAGATCTTCGGTCCATCGACGTCGGCCAGGCGATTCAATGCCGGATCGCCATTGGCCCGCAGGAAATCATCGAAGGCCCAGGCCGACAGGTCCCACAACTCATGGCGCAGGAATTCCTTGGAAACCAGGCCACGGGTGAATACGGTCGGTGCGCCGGGGCGATCACCTTCACAGTTGGACACCAGTGGGAAATCCACCTCGACCACTTTGGCGCCACAGGCTTCGAGGGCCTGGCGGGCCTGTTCCCAGAGGGCGATCACCGAGGCGCGGGTGATAATGCGTTGTCCCGTCGGACCGCCGATGCCGGGCGCCTCCGCCGTGCCTGCCTCGGGATCGGCGTTGATGTACATGCGGGGTACGCCGAAGCGGATGCCGGCGAGTCCAGCAGGGCTGGTGGCCAGGCCTGGATACGAGACGGGACGCACCGACTCGACACTGGGGATGGGCACCCAGGGTTGCAGGCGCCACAAGTCTCCCCGCGTCTCAGGGTCATTCGCCACCACCACGTCCAGCACCTCGAGCAGGTCGGCCATAGTCCTGGCGAAGGGCACGACAACGTCCATTGTCGGGGTCAGCGGCCAGTTGCCTCGCACGGAGATCACGCCGCGCGAAGGCGTGTAGGCGCACAGCCCGTTGTTCGATGCCGGGCCGCGTCCACTCGACCAGGTTTCTTCCGCGAGGCCGAACGCCGCGAAACTGGCTGCGGTGGCGGTACCCGCACCGTTCGAGGAGCCCGAGGCGAAAGGCGCCGTGAGATAGTCGCCGTTGTACGGGCTCTCCGCGCGGCCATACACCCCGCGTTGCATGCCGCCATTGGCCATGGGCGGCATATTGGTCTTGCCCAGGCAAATCGCCCCGGCGGCGCGCAGCCGCTCGATCGTGAACGCATCGCGATAGGCAACCAAGTCCTTGAATGCCGGACTTCCGGAAGCGGCGGTAAGGCCCTTCACCAGATAACTGTCCTTGGCGGTATAGGGAATGCCGTCAAGCGGACCCAGCGTCTGGCCGCTGGCTCGCCGGGCATCGGATGCCTGTGCTTCCTTGAGGGCATCAGGGTTGCGAACCACCACCGCGTTGAGGGCCGTGGGCGTGTCCGGTCCGTCGTACGCATCGATCCTGGCGAGATAGGCCTGGACCAGCTCTACCGCAGTCGTCTGGCCGGAATCGAGGGCCGCACGCAGTTGGGCAATGGAGACTTCGGTGATTTCGATCATGCTATTACCGTCGCGGCAGAGGGATGACAGTGCAGGCCGTTCAAACATCAGGTCCTGGCTCAGAAAGCGGATATTTATCGGCTTTTGTCCAATGTACTACGTCTGCAGCCTGAGGGTCCATCCGGGTCTGCGTTGAAATGGATTCTTCACCCATTCGTCAACGAGACATCCAGGCATTCTTGACAACCATCGAGCCTCGGCAAATACTCGCCACATATATTCATATAGATGACTAGATAACAAAGTGAATAAAGTCGATGAAATCCCTCTCCAGTGATGTCCGCCTACCGCTTTACCAACGTTTGCGCGACCAATTGGCCGAACAGATCGCCAACAATCGCTGGCGTCCGGGGGAGGCGATTCCTACCGAGGCCGCGCTGTCGGCCGAGCACCAACTGTCCACCGGCACTGTGCGCAAGGCGATCGATGCCTTGGTCAGCGAGGGTGTCCTGGAGCGCCAGCAAGGCCGTGGCACTTTTGTTCGCCGACCGCAGTTCCAATCATCGCTATTCCGCTTCTTCCGCTTTCAAACTGCTGCGGGTGAGCGTCGGGTGCCGGAGAGCCGCATCTTGTCGATCGAGCCCGTGCCTGCGCCCTCGGCGGTGGCCCAAGCGTTGGGGCTGACGCCCGACGCCCCGGTGATTCGTATCGTTCGGGTGCGTCTGCTGGACGTGGAACCGGTGCTCGCCGAAGAGATCTGGCTGCCGCGCAGCCGCTTTCAACCTTTGCTCGAGATCGACCTGAGTCAAAAAGGGCCCTTGCTCTATCCCATCTACGAAGAAACCTGCGGTCAGGTGGTCGCCTATGCCGAAGAAACCCTCACCGCTGAATCGGTGAATGAGGTGCACGCACGATTGCTCCGTGTACCGGTAAACAGCCCGGTGGTGGTGATCGAGCGCCTGGCGCGGGACTACGCCGGCACCCCACTGGAGTGGCGACGCTCTCGCGGGCGTGCCGAGCATTTCCGCTACAGCGTGGAAATCCGCTGATCCTCGCGGATTAGCACGGCGTACAGCGGCGAGCCGGTCGCCGCTGTCTTTATCGTTTTGTATGCCCTGACTGGCCCTGTAGCGGCGCGGTTCGCTCTCGGCTGCCTTTCGTTTCACCTACAAGGATAAAAAACATGTTCAGTTGGTATCGCCAAGTCACTGCGCGGGAGCGCAAAACGTTTTGGGCCTGTTTCGGCGGATGGTCGCTCGATGCCCTGGAAGTGCAGATGTTCGGCCTGGCGATACCGGCACTGATTGCCGCGTTCGCCTTGAGCAAGGGCGATGCGGGGCTGATCAGCGGCGTCACCCTGGTGACCTCGGCCCTTGGCGGTTGGGTCGGCGGGACGCTGTCGGATCGTTACGGTCGGGTGCGCACGCTGCAGTGGATGATCCTGTGGTTCTCGTGCTTCACCTTCCTGTCTGCATTCGTCACCGGTTTTCACCAACTGTTGATCGTCAAGGCCTTGCAGGGTTTCGGGATCGGTGGGGAATGGGCTGCTGGTGCGGTACTGATGGCCGAGACCATCAATCCCAAATACCGCGGCAAGGTCATGGGCACCGTACAAAGTGCCTGGGCGGTGGGTTGGGGGCTGGCGGTGGGGGTCTTCACGCTGATCTACTCCCTCGTGCCGCAGGACATGGCCTGGCGGGTGATGTTCATTGTGGGCCTGCTGCCGTCGTTCCTGATCATCTGGGTGCGGCGCAACGTTGAAGAGCCCGACAGCTACCAGCGCCTGAAAAAAGAACAAGCCATCCCGCAGAATTTCTTCAAATCCCTGGGCGGTATTTTTCGCCCCGAGCTGATCCGCGTCACGTTGTTTGGCGGACTGTTGGGCCTGGGGGCGCACGGTGGTTACCACGCGGTGATGACCTGGCTGCCAACGTTCCTTAAAACCGAGCGGAACCTGTCGGTGCTGAACTCCGGCGGTTACCTGGCGGTCATCATCTTCGCGTTCTGGTGTGGCTGCGTGGTCAGTGGATTTATGATCGATCGCATTGGCCGGCGCAAAAACATCGTGTTGTTCGCGTTGTGCTGCGTCGTGACCGTGCAGTGCTACGTGTTCCTGCCACTGAGCAATACCCAGATGCTGTTCCTGGGTTTCCCGCTCGGCTTCTTCGCGGCCGGGATTCCGGCGAGCCTGGGCGCGCTGTTCAACGAGTTGTACCCGGCGGACGTGCGTGGCGCCGGTGTCGGCTTCTGCTACAACTTCGGTCGTGTGCTTTCGGCGGTGTTCCCATTCCTGGTGGGGCACATGAGTGATTCGATGTCCCTGGGATCGGCCATTGGCATCGATGCCGGGATCGCCTACGGCGTGGCCGTACTCGCGGCACTGTGCCTGCCCGAAACCCGAGGTCGCAGCCTCGAAGCCTCGCCTGCATCGGTGCAGGCTTCTGCCAGCGGGACCGAGAGCGCCCGAGCCTGATGATCTTCACTTCGATAGATGAAACCCATGCCTGATACCTGTTCAACGCCGATCACCGGCATCGATTCCCACGCACATGTGTTCAGTCGCGAGCTAAAGCTGGCCGCAGCACGGCGTTATACCCCCGGTTATGACGCCACGCTCACGCAGTACCTGAAACACTTGCAAACCCACGACCTGAGCCATGGCGTATTGGTGCAGCCAAGCTTTCTCGGCACCGATAACAGCTACCTGCTGGCGGCACTGCGGCAGGCTCCGGAGCAATTGCGCGGCGTCGTGGTGCTGGAGCGAGACGTCAGCCGTGTCGTGTTGAACGACATGGCCCGTCTGGGGGTGGTTGGCGTTCGACTGAATCTGATGGGCAAAGCCCTGCCTGACTTTCGCGATGCGGCCTGGCGCGACTTTTTCGGGCACATCGCTGACTTGGACTGGCACGTCGAATTGCACCGCCAAGCGCCGGATCTGCCGGAACTGATTCGGCAACTGATGCCATTTGGCGTCAAGCTCGTGGTCGATCACTTCGGCCGTCCCGATGCGCGTTTGGGCACCGATCAACCCGGCTTTGCCGAGTTGATGGAGCTGGGCCTGAGCGGGCGAGTGTGGATGAAGGTTTCCGGCATTTATCGATTGGCCGGGACGGATCAACAGAACCTGGCATTCACCCGCGCCGTAATGCCTCTGCTGGAGCAGAGCTTCGGCCCTCATCGCTTGGTGTGGGGCAGCGACTGGCCACATACGCAGCATGAAGCACACGTCGGTTTCGATGGGGTGATGGCGCAGTTGCAAGCCTTGCAGTGCCCGGCGCCGTTGATGCGTGCGTTGCTGGTAGAGGCACCCCGCTCATTGTTCGGGTTTTGAAGGCCGGCCCTGAGGGCGTGAGAGGGCGAATGAGAGTGTCGGTTGGAACGGCCTGAATCGCCTTTGCTATTCGAGGAGTGCTTTCAGCGCCCGAGTGGTGTCGAGTATCGACTGAGCCGTGATACGTCCAGCCACCTGATCGAACATATGCGGGGCGCCAGGGTAGACATGAAGCTCCATGGCGACCCCTGCGCGGGACAATCTCATTGCGAAGTCAACGTCCTCCTCGAGGAACAGGTCCTGTGAACCGACGGACATGAAGGTAGGCGGCAAGTTTCGAAGGTCCGTGTGCATGGCCGGTGAAAACAGGCCGACACGGTGGTCGTCCAGCTTGTAGCCGCCGCGAAGGCAATCCCAGCAGAATTGATTGGGCGCCGGTAACCAGCTGAGCCCGGCGGTGCCTGGAAGGGTATGAGGCGAGTCGGCCGAGCCTGTGCGGTGATCGAGCATCGGATAGATGAGCACTTGTCCGGCAAGGGGATGCTGGCCTCGGTCGCGGGCTAGGATGCACAGCGCGGCGGCAAGCCCGCCTCCGGCGCTATGTCCCATGACCACGACGCGCTCGGGATCCAGATTGAAGTTGCGCTGGTTGTCGAATATCCAGCCGAGCGCGGCATGGCAGTCTTCAAGCGGCACTGGGAAAGGATGCTCGGGCGCCAGTCGATAATCTACCGCGACGATGACCGTTTGCAGTTCATGAGTCAGATGCCAAAGAAGGTCATCTGCCATTTCGGGCTTTCCAAGTACGAAACCTCCACCGTGGAGATACAGGATGACTGGAAGGGCTGCGCCACGCACCGACGCCTTGGGTCTGTACAGGCACAGACGCAGGCGTTGCGCATCAAAGCTTGTGGTCCAGCACTCATCGCCGCCGGTGCGTTGCACGGATTTGAACGTCGAATGCACACGCGCCCGAATGGCCGGTAGCGTGTCGAATGACCACGCTTCGGTACCCGGGCTGACAAGGCTCTGGAAGACGGGATCAAGCCGTTCATTTCGCCTCAAGGTTCTGCTCCCTTCGCGCTGGACGGCGGGTGTGCCTGTTGCCAGGCACACCCGCGCTTTATCCTTACAACCAAGCCTTGATTTGCGTGCAAACCGCCTGGGTGGAAATGCCGTAGCGATCATGCAACGTCGGCAGGGCGCCGGCATCCAGGAAGGCGTCCGGCAAGGCGATCTGCCTGAACGTCGGTGTCACGCCATTGCGCAACAGGATCGTCGCCACCGCTTCGCCCAGCCCACCGATGATCGAGCTGTTTTCGGCGGTCACCACCAGGCGGCCGGGCCTGCTGGCTTCGGCCAGGATGGTGTGTTCATCCAGCGGCTTGATTGTAGGCACATGCAGCACCGCGACATCCACCCCATCGGCCTGCAGTTGCTTGGCCGCCTCCAAGGCACGCATCGTCATCAAGCCGGTGGAAATGATTAACACATCGTTGCCGGTGCGCAGGGTCTTTGCTTTGCCGATCTCGAAGGTGTAGCCGTACTCGTCCAGCACCACGGGCACGTTGCCGCGCAGTAAACGCATATAAACCGGGCCCTGGTGCGCGGCAATGGCTGGCACTGCCTGCTCGATCTCCAGTGCGTCGCACGGGTCGATCACCATCAGGTTAGGCATCGCGCGAAAGATCGCCAGGTCATCGGTAGCCTGGTGGCTGGGGCCATAGCCGGTGGTGAGGCCAGGCAAACCGCAGACGATCTTGACGTTGAGGTTTTCCTCGGCAATGGCCATGCAAATGAAGTCATAGGCCCGACGGGAGGCAAACACTGCGTAGGTCGTGGCAAAGGGCACGAAGCCTTCACGGGCCATGCCGGCCGCGGCGCTCATCAGCAGCTGCTCGGCCATGCCCATCTGATAGAAACGATCCGGGTGCGCCTTGGCGAAGATGTGCAGGTCGGTGTACTTGGACAAGTCGGCCGACAGCCCGACGATGTCTGGGCGCTGGTCGGCCAGTGCCGCCAGCGCGTGGCCAAAGGGCGCAGCCCTGGTCGCTTGGCCCTCGGAGGCAATCGAGGCGATCATCGCTGAGGTGGTCAGGCGCTTTTTGCCCGGCTCACCCTGTGCAGTCGGTATGCTGGCGGCGTTACTCATTGGTTTTTCCTTCTTCAAGGTGGTTCAACGCCAGGTCCCACTCGTGTTCTTCGACCCGGATGAAGTGAGTTTTTTCGCGGTTTTCCAGAAACTGCACGCCTTTGCCCATGCGGGTATCGCAGATGATCACCCGCGGTTGGCCGGCGGGGTGCTGGCGCGCAGCGTCGAAGGCGGCGACCAACGCCTCCAAGTCATTGCCATCGACGCGCTGGGTGAACCAGCCAAAGGCTTGCCAGCGGTCGACAATGGGTTCGAACGAGAGGATTTCGCTGGAGTAGCCATCGGCCTGTTGGTTGTTGACGTCGACAATGGCGATCAGGTTGTCGAGCTTCCAGTGCGACGCCGACATGACGGCTTCCCAGGTCGAGCCTTCGTTCAATTCACCGTCCGACAGCAGGTTGTAGACGAAGGCGGGCGATCCTTTGCGCTTGAGGCCCAGGCAGGCACCTACCGCGATGCCCAGGCCGTGGCCGAGGGAGCCGCCCGTGATTTCCATGCCGGGGGTATAAGTCGCCATGCCCGACATGGGCAGGCGGCTATCGTCCGCGCCATAGGTTTCCAATTCATCGAGCGGGATGATGTCGGCTTCGATCAGGGCCGCATACAGCGCAATCGCGTAGTGGCCGATGGAGAGATAGAAGCGATCGCGTTCCTCCCATTCAGGTTCCGCGGGCCGATAGTTCAGTGCGTGAAAATATGAGACCGCCAACAGATCGGCAGCGCCGAGGGCCTGGCCGACATAGCCTTGGCCCTGGACCTGACCCATGCGCAGTGCGTGGCGGCGGATGTTATGGGCGCGCTCGGTCAGCGGCGTGGATGAAGCGTGTGGGGCAGGGGTTGTCATGGTAGAAACTCCGGTGACTCAACGATTGACCAGGGCGGCGGGAATGCGCAGTACCAGCGAGGCACCACCCAGCAGCACGCCGGTGATCAGGTACATGCCGATGGCGCTGGAGCCAGTCTGTGTGGTAATCCAGCCAATCAGGTAGGGCGAGCAGAAGCCCGCGAGGTTGGCGAAGCTGTTGACCGCCGCGATGCCGGCGGCGGCTGATACCCCTCCGAGTAAGGTGGTCGGCAGCATCCAGAACATCGAGGAGGCGGACAGGATGCCGGACGCCGCCAGGCACAGGCTCAGGATCGAGAGCACGATGTTGCCGCCCAGCAGTGCGGCGAGGGTCAAGCCCAGCGCACCGGCAATCATCGGCACGATCAAGTGCCAACGGCGCTCGCGATGTTTGTCACCGCTGCGTCCGACCAGCAACATCGCTGCAATGGCGCAGATGTAGGGCAGGCTGGTCAGAAGGCCGATGTGCAGAGGATCGGACACCCCCGCGTTGCGCACCAGCGTGGGCAGCCAGAAGGTGATTGCGTACTGGCCCATCACCACGCAGAAATAAATCCCCGCCAACAGCCACAGGCGTCGGTCGCGAATGAACTCGCCCACCGAAGCATGGGTGACTTTCTTTTGGTCGTCCTCGGCCAGCTCGCGGCTGATCAGGGCTTTCTCGTCGTCATCGAGCCAACTGGCCTGGTGTACGCCGTCCTTGAGGTAGCTCAGTACCAACAGTCCGACCACGACCGTGGGTATGGCTTCCAGGACAAACATCCACTGCCATCCGGCCCAGCCGTGCAGGCCGGCGAAATGGTTCATGATCCAGCCAGACAACGGGCCGCCGACCATGCCCGACAGGGGAATGGCGATGAACCACAACACCGTCATGCGGGCACGCCGATACGACGGAAACCAGTAGGTCAGATAGAGCAATAGACCTGGCGCCAGGCCGGCTTCGGCGACCCCGAGCAGAAAGCGCAGGGCATAGAACTGCCAGGCAGTTTCGACGAAGGCGAACAGGGCGGAAATGATGCCCCAGGTGATCATGATCCGGGCGATCCAGACGCGTGCGCCGACCTTGTGCAGAATGATGTTGCTGGGCACTTCACACAGAAAGTAGCCGATGAAGAACATGCCCGCGCCCAGCCCGTAGACCGTTTCGCTGAGGGCCAGGTCGTTCATCATCTGCAGCTTGGCAAAGCCGACGTTCACGCGATCGAGGTAGGCACACAGGTAGCACAGCATCAGGAAAGGCATCAGGCGCCACGCGGTTTTGCGATAGGCGTTGGTGCGCACGGTCGAAACCGCTTCGAGCGACAGGGTTGTCATGATGGTCTGATCTCTTGTTTTTATTGACCGCCAGGCCATAGGGCCCGGCTGCATCGTCGATCCAGATCCGCACGGGCCGCAAGGCCCGCCAGGGAGACTCAGTGAATCAGCATGCCGCCATTCACATCTAGGGTGATGCCGGTCAGGTACGAGGACAGGTCACTGGCCAGGAACAGGGCCGCGTTGGCAACGTCCTGGGCCTCGCCCAGGCGGCCCAGCGGAATACCGTCGATGATTGCGTGGCGGCGTTCGTCCTGCATCAGGCCGCCGGTGATATCGGTGTGGATAAGGCCGGGGGCGATGGCGTTGACGCGGACTCTATCTGGCCCCAGCTCGCGGGCCATGGCTTTGGCCAGTCCCAGCACGCCGGCCTTGGCAGCGCTGTAATGAGGGCCGCCGAAAATGCCGCCACCCCGTTGTGCGGACACTGACGACATGCAAACGATGCTGCCGCTGGAGTGTTGGCGCATGGTGGGAATGACCGCCTGGGACATGAGCAAGGAGCCGCGCAGGCTGACGTCTAGCACCTTGTCATAATCCGAAGGGCGGATATCCAGGGTCTTGAGGGGTTGGGTGATGCCGGCATTGTTGACGAGAATGTCGATGCGCCCGAAGTGCTCGAGGACCGTGGCAACGGCGCGCTGGACCTGCTGTTCATCCGCGACATTGGCCGCAAGGCCCAGATGGCCTTCGCCCAGGGAGGTGGCGGCGTCACGGGCGGCTGATTCGTCCAGGTCGAGGATCACGACGCGAGCGCCGTGTTGCGCGAAAGTGCTCGCTGTCGCCCGGCCGATACCGCGTGCCGATGCTGCGCCGGTAATGATCGCGACTTTGCCTTGAAGAAGCATGGGAGGGCACCTCTGATTGTTGTTATGGGGTCGATCGGTAATGAACCGATGACTCAGCTTGTTCTGCGAGGGCACCCTGAGCAATAACGCGGATGTCACTCGATGCTGAAAAAAATTCAGCACTCGCCAGCCCGCTGGCGGGATGGTTGAATGGCTTGAAGCCCGGTTTATTTGATCTGGAACGGAACGACAGCCACCATGCCCTCAGCCAATGATGCACCTGCGATCCTGCCACCCCTGAAAGCCATTCAGGCCTTTGAACAGACGGCTCGCTTCGGTAATGTCGCACGTGCGGCCGAATTGCTGGACCTGACGCCTTCGGCGGTGAGTCACCAGTTGGCCAAGCTGGAGTCGATGATCGGTCGACAATTGTTTTTCCGCACCGCCAGGGGCGTGACGCTGACACCGGTCGGGGAGCAATACCTGACCGAAGTCTCCGGGATTTTGCACAGCCTGGCGGTGGCCACCGAACGCGCCGCCAGTGACGTCAGCCTAGATTGCCTGCGATTGCACTCCTCACCCAGCTTCGGCCTGCTGTGGTTGATGCCGCGCCTGGAGCAGTTTCGCGAGAGCCATCCCGATATCCAGCTCAACCTCTCATGCTCCTATGAATCGCTGCACTTCAGTCGAGACAAGATCGACGTCGACATCCGGCACGGCATGCCGAATTGGCCGAGTTTCGAAGTGCGTACGGTGCGCAATGAAAAAATTGCGGTCATGGCTTCGCCGAAACTGTTGGCCAAACGCCCCATTCGGGCGATCGCGGACTTGCTGGACAGTCATTTGATCCTGTCAGAGGCCACGCTGATCAAATGGCCGCAGCTGTTTGCCCAGCACGGCCTGTCTCGTCCGGAGAAACCCTACACGCTGAGTTTTGACCGTTCCTACATGACGCTGGAAGCGGCCAGCCACGGTCTGGGATTTGCCTTGGAAAGCACGCTGTTGGCGCAGGACTACCTCGCCCGGGGTGCCTTGGTCGAGGTTGCGCCGCAGTTCAGCGCGCCCATTACCGCTCATCACCTGGTATTTCCCCGTGCCCACTCCAATTTCCCTCGGGTCAGGCGGTTTCTTGAGTGGATGCAGCGAGAACTGGGGCATGACTTCACTTATTGACCCAGGGCCGAGGACGATTAATCCCTGGTGTCAAAACAAATTTGCCTCGTGCGATATCAAGTGCTCAACCTGACAGCCGATAGCCCTATAGGTCCGATTGATTTCCGGGTTCGCCGAGGGTACGTCATGTTTAATAAAACTCTAAAAGATGAACTGACGGCTAAGACAGCCGAATTGGCAACATACAAGGGATTGGTTGGTGCTCTAGAACGGTCCATGGCTGTGGTCGAATTCAGCCCGGACGGCAAGGTACTGCGCGCCAACGAGAACTTCTTGAAAACCATGGGCTATCGCGCCGAACAGTTGTCGGGGCTGTCCCATCGGGATTTCTGCACCCCCGCGCTGACAGGCAGCGCCGAATACCGCGAATTCTGGAGCCAGCTGCGGGCAGGCCAATTCGTATCCGGCACTTTTCAGCGACGCACCTCGCAGGGCCAGAACGTTTGGCTGGAGGCCAGTTATAACCCTGTGATGGACGAACAAGGCCGGGTCGCCAAGGTCGTCAAGTATGCTCTCGACGTCACCGCTCGGGTCGTCAGCGAGGCGGAAACACGAGGCAAGTTGGCAGCGCTTGATCGTGCGATGGCAGTGATTGAATTCGATTTGAACGGTAACGTCCTGACTGCAAACGATAACTTCCTTGGCACCCTGAATTACTCACTGGCCGAGATCAAGGGCAAACACCACCGGATGTTTTGCGAGCCGAACCTGGTCAGCAGTTCCGAGTACAGCGATTTCTGGCGTCGCCTTAATAACGGTGAGTTCTTCAGCGGGCAATTCAAGCGTCTCGGCAAGCACGGCAAGGTCGTTTGGCTGGAGGCCAGCTACAACCCGGTCTACGATGCCGAAGGCAAGCTGAGCAAGATCGTGAAGTTTGCGAGCGACATCACCGAACGAGTCGAGAAGTTCGAAGAAGATTCACGCGGAGCCTCCCGTGCCTACCACATCTCCTCCGAGACCGAGAAAGTCGCCGAACAGGGCGCGCAGGTTATCCAGCAGACGGCCAAGGAAATGCGCCAGATCGCCGACAATATCGGGGCATCCGGGCGTTTGGTTGGACAGTTGGGGGCTCGTTCCGAGGAAATCACCGCCATCGTCAACACCATTCGCGGTATCGCCGACCAGACCAACCTGCTGGCGCTTAACGCGGCAATCGAGGCCGCACGGGCAGGGGACCAGGGCCGGGGCTTTGCGGTGGTCGCCGACGAAGTTCGGCAACTGGCAGGGCGGACAAGCCGTTCGACAGCCGAGATTGCCGAGATGATCGGCATGATTCTTTCAGAGACCCGGGAAGCCGTCGCGAGCATGAACGTCACCCATGAAGGCGCACTCCGTGGGGTCACGCTGGCAGACCAGGCGGGCTCGGTTATCCTGCAGATCCGCGCCGGGACGACTGATGCACTCGAAGCGGTGAGTATGTTCGCTTCCAAGCTCGATGAGTCCGAGGTGATACCGAAGACGGCGATCGGCTGGGTCGGCTGAGACACGAGCAAGCCCGCTCCCTGTGGGGGCGGGCTTGCTCGCGAAAGCGGTGGGTCAGGTGGCGGGAATTTTTGAAACGTCGAGCCGCCCCCAGGATCCATCTGCCTTGACCAACTCCAGCAATACCGCGCGCAGTTCCGGCGGTCGCACCGGCTTGGCCAGGACCGAGATATTCAGGCTTTGCAATGACTCGCGTATCCGCGCTATTTCATGCCCGGTAATGACCAGCGCCGGCACTTCCCAGCCGCGTTGCTCGCGTATCGCTGCAATGCACTCGGAACCTGAAACCTTCGTGCCCAGGTCGAAGTCAGCGATGATGATGTCGCAATCGCTGGTCAACCCTTGGCCGTCGCTGTGGGGTTGTACCTCGCAACCCCATTTTTCCAGTAGCACCGAGGTCGCCATCAAGACATTGGCATCGTCTTCTACCAAGCACACCCGCAATCCGTTCAGGCGACTGTGGACCGTCTTCAGCTTGGGTGTCGTGACCCTTGGCGTTGCTTGTTCCAGGCCGCTGATCGCGACCTTGGTGCCCCGTCCGACCCTGGAATCGATGTGAATATCGACATTCAGTAACTGGCTGATGCGTTTGACGATGGACAGCCCGAGGCCCAGTCCCTCGACATCCTTATCGCGCACGTGGCGCACCCGATAAAACTCCTTGAATACCTCCGGCAAGTGTTCGGCAGCGATACCCCGCCCCTTGTCGTAGATCACCACGGCCAGGCCGCTGCGCTGGCGGCGTACGCCGATCAGTACCGGCCGGCCCGGGGCATATTTGAGTGCGTTGGACAGCAGGTTCTGGACCATGGTGGTCAACAGCCCAGGATTGACGTTGACCCAATGAGGGCTGGCCCGCAAGCGCAGCTCAACCCCCGCCCAGCGTGCCGCCTCGGTGTTCTGTCTGACGACGTCCTGCAGCAGAGCGCCCAAGTGAATCGTGTCTGCCTGTGGCACCAGTTTGCCGTGGTCCAGGGTGTAGATATCGAGGATTGAGCGAAATAGCTGCGACACGGTGTGCAGCGAACGGTCGATGTTGTCCACCAGCCGCAATTCTTCCAGGCCGAGCTTGGCGTCACGCAGGCAGGCGGTGAACAGGCCGATGGAGTGGATCGGTTGACGCAGGTCATGGCTGGCTTGGGCCAGGAAGCGTGATTTCTCCTGGATGGCCATGATCGCCTCCTCGGAGGCAATCCGCGTGCGCTTGAGCAGAGTATGCGCATAGGCCGGCACCACGACGGTGGTCACGATTAGCATCAAGAACAGGTAGGGCTGAGTCCGCCAAAATGGATTGAGCCAGAAAATCAGCACCAATACCGACAGTGCGAGGGCGGTCGCCAGTGCCAGGTAGCGGGAACCGAAACGCACGCCGTTGCCCAGCGTCACCCAGAGCAGTGCTGCGTAAATGGGCAGTGCGCTTTCCCCCCCAGCACCATGGCAAAAGCAATGCCGGCATAGTCATGGAACATGGTGAAAAGGCGTCGCCAGAAGAAGTGCCCCGGCTTGCGCTGGATGAGCAAGCGCAGGAGCACCGACGCAATGATGAACGCCACGATGTAAATGATGATCGGCGTGTAGGCCGCGGCGTTATCGGTCTCGATGCTAGCGAGGATGATGATATACACCAGCGCACAGGCGCTGACGATCAGGCGCACTGTGGCCTGATTGAGTTCGCTGTTCTTTTCCACTGACCTTCAACCTCATGATCGGGTAGATGCTGGGCTTCGTGCAATGCGAGTGTAGTTGCGTAACCCTTTGACGCTCCCTTCGATAAATGAAGTCGCGGCTGAAAGGATTGCGTAGAGGCCCGCAAGGGGGGCGGTGAGCGGAGGGACCTGGAGAGAGTGGATCAAGCCGATTCGGCTAACCACCAGGCCTAATCAGGCCAGCGGGCAAGCCGAACCGGCGGATTGCCATGGGGCTCAGTAGAGCCGGTAATATTTCACTACGTCGTCGACGAAGTAGATCGTCAATATTGACCCCTGAGCTTGGCCCTGAGAGGTCTTGGTGCCGGTTGCACTGCTGACGTCATTGGCCACCCTTTGCACTTTGGCTATTTGTGCCGAGGTGTCATACAACTTCATGCGTGTCTCGTCCGATACATACTTGTTCGCTAATTTCATATACCTGTCGAGACCCTCATCCTGTTTGCTGTAAGTCCAATTCGACTCGTTACTGCTACTTGTCGAGTTGAGCGCTTCGGTCGAGGGGGCGCCAAACATCTGGGTAATCTGGCTTTTGGTTGTCTTGCCGGGATAAATCGTCTGTTGCAGGTAAGCGGTATCGAATTTTTTCGCGCCCGAGTTCAAGGCAGTCAAGGAATTCAAGGAGTTCAAGGAGTTCATCAAGTCGCCCGAGTTTGTACAGCCGCTGATGAGCCCAGCCAGCACGCCCAGTGCTACTCCATTTTTTAGTGTTTTTCCATAGTTGAAGGACATAGAGACTTACCTTGAGTTGGTGTTTTCAGGACCGTTCCATTCTTCAGCCGAACAAACGGTGAAGTTGGCCCAGCGTTGCGCAGCCAATCGAACTGTTTAACCCAATAGGGCCCGCAAGCCACAAAGCATCGATACGCGCGGTCATCTGCCCGGCGCATGGCTCATTGTTGTCTAGGTATGTTGACTGCTCGCGTCAGCCTTAATAGAGCACTCACAGAGTAGAGTGTAAAAGCTGGCGCAAGCCATAGCACAAGTGTGCTATGGCTTTGAATAGGGGACGCGAGGATGACGGTTTATATAACTTTGCGACTGTCATGCCTGTTTTTTATACCATCGTTTCGCAGGGCGTCATGCTGAAGACCGACGCGTCTACGGTTTGCCTTTTCCTGCCCAGTCAGTACTGCTGGAGAAATTGGAAAGTTGTGCGGCTGCGGCCGCGCGGGTCGGGACTCCCAGTGCTTTGAGCAGGCTTGAAACATGGATTCGAACCGTGAAAGGTGAAATGCCCAGTTCCTTGGCGATTTCCTTGTTGGTCTTGCCATCAGCCACCAGGCCAAGCACCTGGCGCTGGCGCGCCGTCAGTTGGGTAAGAGACGCTGACTGCAAGTCATCCAGGATTGCGTTTTCCGAGTGATATCGGACGATCACTTCGCCTTCTCGAATCGCCATGATGGCTTCGGCGATGCCGGTGGGGTCGATATTCTTTCCAATAAAACCGTCTGCACCCAGTGACATGACCTGGGAAATAATGTCGATGTCGTCAATCATTGAAACCACAATGATCGAGGTGCGTTTGAACTCGTTGCGCAAATGCCCGATGACTTGCAGTGACTGGATGCCGGGGAAGCGCAAATCAAGAATCAGCGAGTCGACTTCCGCGCCCGACCGGGCGAGCGCCAATACCTCATTAAGGTTGCCGGCTTGTTCTACGGATGCCGTCGGCAGAAGTCGTTCTATGGTTCTCAGCATCCCTTCGCGAAACAGTGGGTGGTCATCTGCCACTATTACTCTGCACGTCATGCTCAAGATCCTCCTGATCTCTCGTCCGCTCATCGTAACCTAAACTGGCAAAGTGGGTTTCACGTTTGAAACAACCATTTATGCGCGAATAACGTCATGAATATGACGGAAAAGAATACTCCCGATCAGGCTCCATTGAGATCGGCGGTCGCGGAGTCGCTTACGTGGGCTGTGGGTGCCCAGTGTAGGGCGACTCCGACGTGCTGAAGGTTCAGGCTTTGAAGGCATGCCACCCTCTGGCGAGCAGCGCGGCGGAAGGTCCTGGCGGTGCGCAACCGTCCCCCCAAGCCTCGGCCTACCTGAAGGTGGAACTAACGGTTACGATGTGCGGGTTTTTTATGAACTCGCAAAGCGAATCAGGATCAAGAGTTCAGCACTGCAGTTTTAGAAAATATCCTTACCCGCATTCAATGGGGTTAATCCGAGCTGGGATCGCCGACTCAGGATGATAATTTTTGGTCGACAGACAGCAGGGACGTTTCAGCCAGGCGGATTGAGGATCGGTTAATGTCAAATGTTGAAGAGCTTGCCCTGGAAACCGTTGCCCCCAGCGAATACGACAGCCTGGTTGCCATGGGGGCAAGCGTGCTCGATGCCATTCCTGGAGCGGTGTATCTCTGCGATCGCGACGGATGGCTCCTCAGGTACAACAGTGAGGCCGCCGAGCTGTGGGGCAGGGCGCCGGTACTCGGCGAGCAGGGGGATCGCTTCTGCGGCTCGCATCGACTTTTTTCAACCGACGGTACGCCACTGGGATTCGAAGACAGCCCGACGGCCTCGGCGCTCAACGCGGGAACTGCGCCGCGCAATCAAGAGGTCATCATCCAGCGTCCGGACGGCTCGCGGTTCGTGGCGTTGATGAACATCCGCGCTCTGAAAGACCGCTGGGGCAGAGTCCAAGGCGCGATCAATTGCTTTCAGGATGTCACGGCACACCATGCCATGGCCGAGGAACTGCGGCGTAAAAGTGCCGACCTGGAAGACTTCTTCGACAACAGTGCGGTGGGGCTGCACATTGTCAGCGGCGAAGGCATCATCCTGCGTGCCAACAGGGCTGAATTGGCGCTGCTGGGTTACTCGGAGCAAGAATACATAGGTCACCCCATCACAGAGTTTCATGTGGATGCCCCGGTGATTGGTGACATCCTCAATAAACTGGGCAGCGGTGACTGCCTGGAAAGTTATCCGGCGCGTCTAAGAGCCAAGGACGGTTCGATCAAGCATGTCGCGATCACCTCCAATGGACGCTTCGAGGACGGCAAGCTTTTCAGCACGCGCTGCTTCACCGTCGATGTCACGATGGCCCAGCAGATGGAAAGCCAGATTCGTGAAAGTGAACAGCATCTGCGTAACATTCTCGAAGCGTTGCCCGCCGCGGTCTATACCACCGATTCAGAAGGCCACATCACGTTCTACAATCGCGCGGCTGTGGAATTGTCGGGGCGCGTCCCTCAGTTGGGCGACATGTGGTGCGTGACCTGGAAGCTGTTCAATACCGACGACAGCCCGCTGCCCCACGACGAATGCCCGATGGCGGTGGCCTTGAAGGAAAACCGCCCGATTCGAGGCGTCGAGGCGGTTGCCGAGCGACCGGACGGGACCCGCGTGCCCTTCGCTCCGTATCCCACCCCCCTGCATGATGCCGATGGCAACCTGGTGGGGGCGATCAATATGCTGGTGGACATCACCGAGCGAAAGCAGGCGGAAAACCGGCAGAAGACGTTGATCGACGAGCTCAACCATCGGGTCAAGAACACTCTGGCCACGGTGCAATCCCTGGCGGCGCAAACGGCGCGCAACGCCGAGGACGCGAAGGACGGCTATTACCGTTTTGAGGCCAGGCTTCTTGCCTTGTCCCGTGCCCATGATCTTTTGACGCGGCGACATTGGGGCCGTACGCCCCTGGACTCCCTGGCCCAGGAAGTGCTGATGCCGGTATTCGGCCACGAGCCCAGCCGCATCGTGGTGGGCGGTGCGTCAGTCGATGTCAGCACGCGGGTCGCGCTCAACCTCACGATGACGCTCAATGAACTGGCGATCAATGCGCTCAAGTACGGCGCGATGTCAGTCGAAACGGGTACGCTTTCCTTGACCTGGGCGCTGCAACCCCAATCGAACGGAACGTTGCTGACCCTGGACTGGCGTGAGCAGGGAGGACCGTCGGTGTCTCAGCCAAAACGGGAAGGGCTGGGGTCTCGTTTGATGAAACGTTGCATCGAACGCGATCTGGGTGGGACATTTGACCTGACCTTCGCCCCGCAAGGTGTGTTCTGCCGCTTCTCGTTTCTGATTGAAGCGTCCGTGGCATGACTCCATTCGCTGGCATCAGGGTGCTCGTTGTCGAGGACGAAGGCGCGATTGCCATGATGATCGAGGAAATGCTGGAGGAACTCGGATGCGAGGTGCGGGCGTCAGTGGCGCGGCTCGTCACCGCATGTGAAGTAGCCCGCCTGGCGGAGATCGACCTGGCCATCCTCGACGTCAACCTGGCTGGCGAACGGGTTTTCCCGGTGGCTGAAATTCTTCGTGATCGCGGCATCGCGTTTTTATTCAGCACCGGGTATGGCGCCAGTGGGCTACCGAGCGAATTCGCCGATCACCCGGTCTTGCACAAACCGTTTTCGCAAAGCGACTTGCAGCAAAAAGTGGCACTTGCCCTGGGACGCTGACCCTTGCTCGAAGGCGGCACATCCAACATTCATCCAAACTGAGCCACCGCGATCGCGAGCAAGCTCGCTCCCACAAGGGAATCGGTGTCGCGCACAAGTTCCGGGCCTACCGAAGATCCAATGTGGGAGCGAGCTTGCTCGCGAAGGCGCCGGCACATTCAGCATTCATCCAAACTGACCCACCTGGAAGACGCCATTTCATTTTATGAAAGAGTGGATTCCAGTTTGTGCGTATTCCTGCGAAGTCGCTTTGGGAAGAAGATGGCCCCACCTGCAATGCACGCCTCTGCAAGAGGTGTCGCGCTGCTTCCCTAATCGTAGCGCACTGACGCAGGCTGCAAGGCCCCGGCGCGAGGAGTAGCTGATGAACGAAGCCACGAAACCACAATCCTCCCCCTGGCATGAAGGTGAGCTGACCTTGCAGCGCGCTGTCGGAGCGGTCGACATGATGGCCAGTGTCGGTCAACGGCAATTGGCTCGCACGTGGATGCCGGATCAGCATCGGGAGTTCTATGCCCAGCTGCCCTTCGTGGTCTTGGGGGCCGTGGATCGCCAGGGCGACGTATGGGCCACCCTGCGCGCGGGGCAGCCTGGCTTCATGCGTTCGCCCAACCCGCAAACCTTGCACATCGATATCAAGCCGCAACCGAGCGACCCGGCCCAGGAGGGCATGGGCGAGGGGGATGCCATCGGTATGTTGGGGATCGAGTTGCACACTCGCCGACGTAACCGCATGAACGGCACTGTGCGTCGTCAACTTGACGAAGGGCTCGAGATTTCAGTGAGCCAGGCCTATGGCAATTGCCCGCGCTACATCAACCTGCGCCAGTACGCCTTTGTCGAAGAACAGGCTGCCGAGCCTGTTCAACTGACCCCGACGGCCCCGTTGGTCCGGCGCCTGGTCACACAGGCCGATTCGTTTTACATCGCCAGCTATGTGGTCCGTGACGGCGAGCGGCAAGTCGATGCCTCTCACCGTGGCGGCAAGCCGGGGTTCGTGCGCATGGATGAAAACGGCACGCTGACCATCCCCGATTTCTCTGGAAACCTGTTCTTCAACACCTTGGGAAATATTCTGCTGAACCCACGGGCGGGGTTGGTGTTCATTGATTTTCAGACCTGCGACCTCCTGCAAATGAGCGGTTCGGCCCAAGTGCTGCTGGACGACCCCGAAATCACCGCGTTCCAGGGTGCCGAGCGGCTATTGCGCTTCACGCCGCAGCGCATTGTCTACCGTCAGGCCGCGCTCCCGCTGCGTTGGAAGGACCAGGCCGAGGGCGCGTCGCCCAATTCGTTGATGACCGGGAGCTGGGCGCAAGCCGCCGAGCGCTTGCAGGCCGAAGCCCTGCGGACCCACTGGCGTTCATTGCGGGTCGAGCGCGTGGTGGATGAAAGCCACAACATTCGCTCTTTCTATCTGCAAGCCACTGATGGGGTCGGCTTGCCCAAGTTTGAAGCCGGCCAGCATCTGCCTGTGCGGATCTTGCTGGAAGGCCAAAGGACGCCGTCGATTCGAACCTATAGCGTCTCCAGCGCGCCGTCGGATGATTTCCTGCGCATCAGCGTCAAGCGCGACGGTTCGGTGTCATCGCACCTGCATGGCCAGATCCAGGTGGCGCACGAGATTGAAGCGCGGGCGCCCCAAGGGCACTTCACGGTCCAGCCCACCGAGCGACGGCCCTTGGTGCTCCTTGCCGCGGGTGTCGGCATCACGCCGCTGTTGTCGATGTTGCGCGAGGTGGTTTACCAAGGACAACGCATCAGCCGCATGCGCCCGGTCTGGCTGGTACAAAGCGCACGCACGGTGGCTGACCTGGCGTTTCGTGCTGAACTCGACGCGCTGGCGGCCCGCGCCGGGGACAAGTTGCGGATACTGCGGATGGTCAGCCAACCGCCCACCGAGGCGGGCGTGGGCGAAGGTTACGATGCCGCGGGCAGGATCGACGTGGAGCTGCTCAAGACACTCCTCCCGCTCAATGACTACGACTACTACCTGTGCGGGCCGGGCAGTTTCACCCAGGCGCTGTATGACGGCCTGCGCAAACTGCGCATCCCTGACGAGCGTATTCACGCCGAAACCTTCGGTCCGTCGACGCTGGTGCGGGACGTCGAAGTCAGCATACCCGCGGCGCCGCAAACGCCTGCGGCGAGCGAAGCGGTGAAGGTGTTGTTCTCCAGCTCCGGCAAGGAGGCCCGTTGGGAGCCAGGCAGTGGCACGTTGCTCGAACTGGCAGAGGCGCGCGGCTTGAGTCCGGAGTTCAGCTGCCGCGGCGGCTCCTGCGGCACCTGTAAAACCCGCCTGAAACGCGGCCAGGTGCATTACCTCAACAGCCCGGCGGAGCCCCTGGCTGACGATGAGGTGCTGATCTGTTGCGCGGTGCCGGCCCAGGGCAGTGAGACGGTGGTACTTGAGGTGTGAGGACATGGACTGGCCAGCGGGGCTGACTGTTTCAAATAGTGAAATACTGGATTGTAAAAGCTGGTGATTCCGCTGTTTGGGGTTGGAGGGGAGGATAGCGCCATCGACGCGATTCCCGCCTCGAGTCCAAAAACTACATGGAGTACGTCATGTCTCAGCAAGCGATCAAGCTTTATCGCCACCCATTGTCTGGTCACGCCCATCGCGTCGAACTGATGCTCTCGCTGCTTGGCCTGCCGACCGAACTGATATCCGTGGATCTGATGAAAGGCGAGCACAAGACCCCGGAGTTCCTGGCCCTCAACCGTTTTGGCCAGGTCCCGGTGATCGATGACAACGGCACTGTCCTGGCTGACTCCAATGCAATCCTGGTGTACCTGGCGGCCAAGTATGGCGATGAGCAATGGTTGCCGAGCGATCCACTCGCACAGGCGCAGGTCCAGCGCTGGCTTTCGGTCGCCGCCGGGCAGATCAACTCAGGGCCGGCCAACGCGCGATTGATCACGGTGTTTGGCGCCGGTTATAACGCCGAGGACGCCATCAACCGTTCCCATGCCTTGCTGAAGGTCATGGAGAGCGAGTTGGGCCAGCGTGCATTCCTGGCGGGTGACAAGCCGACCATCGCCGACGTTGCCGCCTACACCTACGTGTCACACGCACCGGAAGGGAATGTCGCGCTGACTGACTATCCTCATGTCCGCGCGTGGCTGGGCAGCATCGAAGCGTTGCCGAATTTCGTTGGCATGCAACGTACCGCCAAGGGCTTGCAACAAGCCTGATTCAAACCGCACGGGCGTGCCGTGGAGCATTTGCGGCAAGCCCGTCGCGCCCCGCAGTAGACGCCCCCATCAAGACTGGATCGTCCATGGACCGCTTTCAGGAAATGCAGATTTTTATAGCGGTTGCCGAAGAGGAAGGCTTTGCCGCGGCCGCCCGTCGCTTGCACATCTCACCGCCGAGCGTGACGCGCGCCATCGCTGCGATGGAAGAACGGATCGGTACCCAGCTGTTGTCCAGGACGACCCGCAATGTGCATCTGACCGAAGCGGGCCAACGCTATCTGGAAGATTGTCGACGGATTTTGAGCGAACTCGATGAAGCGGAGGAGGCGGCTGCCGGCAGCTACTCGATACCGTGCGGCTATC
Source organism: Pseudomonas sp. B21-054 (assembly GCF_026016345.1). NCBI lineage: Bacteria > Pseudomonadati > Pseudomonadota > Gammaproteobacteria > Pseudomonadales > Pseudomonadaceae > Pseudomonas > Pseudomonas sp. B21-054. The sequence continues at coordinate 3,772,860 of NZ_CP087204.1, read as the reverse complement.
TGACCGTCACGGCGCCGGTCCTGTTTGGCGAACTGTACGTTGCGCCACTGCTGACCGATTACCTGGATCAGTTTCCCTCGGTGCACCTCAATGCATTGTTGGTCGATCGTGTGGTGAACATGACCGATGAAGGGATCGATGTAGCGATACGCATCGGTCATTTGCACGAAAACGGTCAACACGCCATCAAGGTCGGAGAAGTCCGGCAGGTGATCTGCGCGGCGCCCGCGTACTTCGAGCGATATGGAAGGCCACGGCACCCTGCGGAGCTGAAGGCGGCCAGGATCGTGATGTCGTCTGCCAGTCACTTACTGAGCGATTGGCAATTCATGGAAGGTGCCAACCCGCTGAGTTTGCGCTTTGACCCGCGCCTGGTGGTCACCGCCAATCAGGCTGCGATCAATATTGCCTGCCTGGGCTGGGGGATCACGCGGGTCTTGTCCTATCAAGTGGCCAGGCACGTCGCTGACGGCGCGCTGGAAGTGGTGCTCGAGGACTTCGAGCTGCCGGCCTTGCCGATCCACGTGGTGTACCAGAAGAGCAATCGAGTACCTGCCAAGGTGCGCACGTTCGTCGATTTTCTCGCCGGTCGGCTCGGGGGCGATGAGACGCTCAAGTCGCTGGTCAAAGGAATCGGCTGATGGCGCGCTACCATGAAATGCTGATGTTCCATGCGCTTTCGCAAAGTCCGAGCCTCGCATCGGCCGCCCAGCGCCTCAACGTATCCGGTCCCACCGTGGTGCGTGCCATTGCCCGGCTGGAGGCACGACTTGGCGTGCAATTATTGTCACGAAGCACTCGCGGGGTGCTGCTGACTGAAGCCGGAACGGCATTCATGGCCGATTGCTCACGGATCCTCAAAGGGATCGATGACGCCGAGGCTTGCGCCCAGGGGTTGCATGTCCAGGCGCAGGGCAGCCTGACGGTATGGTTGCCGTTGCTCTTCAGCCGCTATGTCATGGCACCGTTGCTGGCCGATTACATGGATCTCTATCCCGAGATAAGGGTGTTCGCGCATTACCACGATCGTTTTCCGAACATGAATGAGGAAGGGGTGGATGTGGCCGTGCTGGTGGGGCATTTGCCCAATTCTTCATTGGTCGCCCGTTCGGTTGGCAGTGTTCGCTCGATCGTTTGCGGCAGTCCGGCCTACCTGGCTGCCCACGGTGAGCCTGTCGTGCCGCAGGATTTGCAAAAGCATCGACTGATCGCCACGCAAGCCAATCAGGAACGCGTTCAGTGGTCATTTCAGACCCAGGGTGAGCAGAGCAACGTCAGGGCACGCACGCGGCTCAGTTGCGCGACCCTACAGTCGGCCATCGATGCGGCAGCCCATGGGGCAGGGTTGACACGGTGTGTGAGCTATCCGTTGTACGACTATTTGAACAGCGGGCGCTTGCGCAGGGTCTTGCAACCGTATGAACCGACCTCGACACCGGTCCAAGTGGTTTACCGGGAACGACGCAAGGCTTCAATGCGCGTGCGCAGTTTCGTCGATTACATCGTTGACCGCCTGCGCGAGCATCCGGCCCTGGGGCCTGATGTCGCCTGAGCTGCCCCATCAGCCTCACATGTCACGCCGTACTTTTCCGGGGGCTTGGCCATAGATCTCCTTGAATTTCTTGCTGAACGCCGCCTGGGATTGGTAACCCACCTGCACGGCGATGTCGCTCAAGCCCAGATGTGAATGGCTCAGCAGGCCGAACGCCAGCTCCATGCGCACTTGCGTCAACAACACCCATGGCGACACCCCGGCCACTCGAACGAACGCCCGCATGAAGGAGGCGCGCGACATACTGGCGGTCTCGGCCAGGCTTTGAATCGTCCACTCGTGGGCAGGGTCCGCCAACATCGCCTGCCAGGCCCGACCCAAGCGTTTGTCGCCGAGCAGGGCCAGCGAGCCGCTGTCCTGGCCGTGGTTGGCCAGGTGAGCGCGCAGGATCAGGGTGAACAGCGCCTGGGACAGCGCGTCGAGCAAAAACCGAGCGCCAACCTTGTCCTCGTCCGCTTCGCCTCGAATGACCTCGACCAACGCCGTTAGCGGTCCATTGGCCGGCAAGGCACCGCTGGGAATCAACAGGTATTCGGGCAGGGATGCAAATAACAGCGAGGCGCGGTTGAAGTGAAAACCACCGCAGAGCATGTCCAGTTCAGGGCTGGCGCCGCCAATGCGATGGATTGGCAACGGGTTTGCAGGGACGATGTCTGGCGTGGTCGGCGCCAGGGTTTTTCCGGGGCTGTGCACCAGGTGCCGGGCGCCACGCGGCAACAGCAGAATGTCACCGGCGCGCATGGGCAAACGCTGCCCGTCGGCAAACTCTACCCGGCATTCCCCCGCCAACACGATGTGATAGGGCGCCTTGCCCAGCACTTGCTGTTCATGATCCACAGCCCAGTCGCCCTGGAACTGGCAACGCAGGTCCAGGCTGCCGCGCACGTTGGCCAGGCTGATGAGTTTATCGATCGCATTCATTTGAGCATTTCGCAAAAAAAACTGAGCGGATTGAACAAACCCGAAGGGCGTCAGGGTGAAAAACTGAGTGCGTCGAAACAGTACACCCAACCCACTCAGGAGTTAATGCCATGTTCAATAACTGGTCCGAATTATTGCCCACCATCCAGAAAGCCTTTGGCGCGCTGGGCAAGAGCAACCCCAAAATGGTCAAGGCCTACATGGCCCTTGGCGAAGCCGCCAGCGAAAACAACGTGCTCGACGCCAAGACGCGCGAATTGATCTCCATCGCCATCGCTGTCACCACTCGCTGTGACGGTTGTATCGCTGCCCATACGGACTCGGCGATCAAGGCCGGCGCCAGCCGCGAGGAAGTGGCCGCAGCCCTGGCCACCGCGATCTCGCTGAATGCGGGGGCGGCATACATCTACTCGCTGCGTTCGCTTGAAGCCTATGACACGTTGAAAAAAACGGCGTGATCGTATGCTGCCTCAGGCCCGGGTACTGCAACGTGCTCGGGCACTGAGGACCGGTTTGTGCTAAACCTTTTGATCGGTCGCCAGCTGGCTGGCCCCACTTGTCTTGAGCACTTTATAAGGGACTGATCATGAGCCTCCACGGCCAATACGATTCGCAGAACATTTTTGCGCTGATCCTTCGGGGCGAAGCGCCGTCCTACCAGATTTATGAAGACGCCGACGTCATGGCCTTCCTGGATGTTTTTCCGCAATCCCGCGGTCACGTCCTTGTGATCCCCAAGGCCTCCCAGGCGCGCAATATTCTGGAGGTCGAACCCGCTATCCTCGCGGCGATGATGTCTGCCGTGCAGCGGCTCACGCGCGTCATCGTGGATGAGTTGAAGCCGGACGGCGTACAGATCGCCCAGTTCAATGGCGCTGTGGCCGGGCAAACGGTCTATCACATTCATGTGCACATCATCCCGCGTTGGGAGGGTGAAACGCCTGGCGAACATGGGAGAGGGAAGGCCGATCCTGAGGAACTCAAGGTTCTGCAGGCACGTTTGGTTGAGCGCATTCGTTCCATGGACTGACAAGCGCAGGCACGTTTGTCGTCCATGGTTACGCTGGGTATCGCATCAAACCTGGAAGTGCCCGACTTGTTGTTGCAGTGTTCCCCCAAGACGGGCCAGTTCAACACTCGAGGCCGCGGTCTGCTCGGTCGATGCCACTGACTCGTCGGCAACCTCCCTGACTCGCGTGATGCTCCGGCTGATTTCTTCGGCTACCGCGCTCTGTTCTTCGGTGGCGGTTGCGATCTGCTGCATCATTTGCTGGATCGCCGCGATCATGCGGGAAATGTCCATGACTGCAGCCCCGGTGTCATCAACCCCCGCAACCGTCCGTTCGGTCAGGTCGCTGCACAGCTGCATGCTGGTCGCGGCCTCATCGACGATGCGTTGCAGGCCTTCAATCAGAGATTGAATCTCTACCGTTGCATCCTGGGTACGACGTGCCAGCAGGCGAACTTCATCGGCCACGACGGCGAAGCCACGACCGGCGTCACCCGCACGAGCCGCTTCGATGGCCGCATTGAGTGCCAGCAGATTGGTCTGGTCTGCTACCGATTTGATGACATCCAGCACACCGCCGATTTGCTCGGTTTCGAGTTTCAGGCGCGACATGGCGTTGTTTGACCCTGCGACTTCCGTGGCGAGGTGCTTGATTTGGCTGATGGCCTGGCGCGCCTTTGCCTCACCGGCTTGGGCTTGCTGATCGGCGCGAAGCGCAGCGCTGGCCACCTGTTCGGAGTTTCGAGCCACTTCCTGGACCGTCGCAGCCATTTCGTGGACGGCGGTCGCCACCTGATCGACCTCCTGGTTCTGAATCGCGACCCCATGACTGGCCTGTTCAGTCGCGCTGGATAGTTCAGCTGCCGCCCCGGAAATGGTTTCAGCCGAGGTGCGCACTTGGCCGATCAGCTTGCCAAGGCCCAGCTGCATTTCGCCCAGCGAAGCCATGACACTGCCTTTCGGCGCCTGTTTTGCCTCTGGAAGGTTGCGCATGTCACCGCAGGCAACACGCTGCGCTGCGGCGGACAGGTCAAATGGTTCGGCGCCCAAGGTACGCAGCAGGCTTCTCACGATGGCGATGCCGAGTCCGAGGGCAAGCAACAATGCGCCCAGGCTGACCGCGATCATCAGGTTGCGTTGGCTTTCGTACTCATTGTGGCCGCTGATCACGGCCTCATTGGCCGCGTCCCTGCTGTGCTGCATGTAAGCCTGGCCCGCCGTCAGGAGTTGCCGTAGCAACGGAATGCAATCGCGGTTGATTCGCACAATGGCTTCTTCCCGCTGACCGGTTGCCGCGCGCTCCACAATTCCCAGTGCCACCGGGCCGTAGAGACCCTCGATGCGGTCTATATCAGCCAGCAACTGTTTTTCTGTGCGTGATTGCGCCTCGGGTATCGCGCCGAGCGCATTTTTCAAATCCTGGAGGCGCGCCTTGACGTCCTGGTGTGCTTCAAGGACCGCCGCGTGTTCCAGCTTCAGATCGGCCTCGGAAGAAACCAACACCATATTGCGCGCCGCGACGGCACGTCGCTGTGCGGCGATGAGCAGTCCAGATGCCAGTTCTTCGCGGGCATTCACACCGCCAACGTAGAGTGAAAAGGCGTCGTTGAACCTGGCCAACGCGACCATCGCGAGAACGCTGACGAGTAGCACCAGGGCAGTCAGGGCAGCGAAGCTCATGCCGAGCTTCATTTTTACGGATAGGTTCATGGCAGGTCGCTCGTTGAGGCGGAACACCGAAGGTGGCCGTGCGTTCATTTGTATGGCATTAGGCTAGCACTTAATATTGTACAAAGGTCGAATTCTTGTACAAGTATTTGTACAAGAATTTCTTGGCCCATGAAACCATCACCATGGGGCTGTGCAGCGAACTAATGCTTCAGGCAGGTGATCCCAAACGCACCTACCTGAATAAATGCGCGGATCTTCATCCATGGAAAATGCCTGTATTTACACGATCGGCCATTCGACCAGGACCCTCGATGCATTCGTCGAGACAGTCAAAGGTTTTGAAATCGAGACGATTGTCGATGTCAGGACGGTGCCGCGATCCCGGACAAACCCCCAATACAACCTGGACACGCTACCGGCGCACTTGGCCGAATGGGGGCTGCGGCATGTGCAGATTCCAGAGCTGGGTGGGTTGCGCAAAAAATCCAAGACCGTTGCGGATGAGGTCAATTCGTACTGGCAGAACCGCAGCTTTCATAACTACGCCGACTATGCGCTCTCGAAGGCGTTTGAAGCGGGGTTGGAGCGACTCGTTGAGTTAAGCCGAACCCAACGCTGCGCGCTCATGTGTGCGGAGGCGGTCTGGTGGCGCTGCCATCGTCGGATCATTGCCGACTACCTGTTGCTCCGGGGCATTGAAGTCATTCACATCATGGACAAAGGCAAGGCGAACAAGGCGGTCTTGAATCCCGCCGCGAAGGTCCAGGGACTGACGTTGACTTACCCGGGCTGAGGTCGTCCACATTCTTCACGAGCGCTCAGTTTCCATGTCCCTGGTTATTCCTGATTAGCTCATAAGCCCGGCGTACCAGCGGATTCACGGTGTTCGGTCGGATCCACAAGTGATACGTCACGTCCGGCAAGCGAGGCAGGCCATCGTTTTCACCTAATACCCGCATGTCCGGCCCGAGCATTTCCATGCTGCGGGGGGTGACGCCCAAGCCGGCGCGGGTCGCGGCCTTGATACCGATCAGGTTCGAAGCCAGGTAGGCCTGGCGCCAGGGGATGTTGGCGCGCTCCAGTGCCTCCAGGGCATAGCGACGGTAGATGCTCGGTTCATCCACCAGAATCAGCGGCAAGGGTTCGCCGGGGTTATGCAGGTACTGCGCCGAGCAGATCCACCACACCGGCGAGGTGCGCAAGGCAAAGCCTTCAAGGCTTGGGTCCTGGCGGGTGGAGATGATCATGTCGACCTTGCCCCGGTGCAGGTCGTCCATCAGGAACGGGCTGCGGCCGACATCGATTTCCAGGCGCAGGCGCGGGGCCGAGCGGGCGATGTGGCTGAGGATCGGCGGCAGGATGGTGTCGGCGATGTCATGGGGCGAGCCGATGCGCAGCACGCCGCTGAGGCTGCTTTCACGCAGGGAGCTGAGGACGTCGTCGTTGAGTGAAAGCATCTGCCGTGCATGTCGCAGCAAGTGCTGGCCGGCTTCGGTGAGCTGCTTGTGCCGCCCGCGCTTTTCGAACAGGCTCACGCCGACCTGCTGTTCCAGGCGCTGCATGTGCTGGGTCACCGACGATTGCGTGCGGGACAACTGGGCGCCTGCTTCGGCAAAGCTGTGGTGATCGACCACGGCGATGAAGGTGCGCAGTAATTCGAGATCGAGGGTCGACATGGCGGTGACTTCATATCAGGGCGGCAAACCTAAACATTACAGTTTTTTATGTATTGTTTGGAAGGTGTTCGTCTGCGCTTCTCTGTAGAGCCGTGAATTCGCGGTTATAAGCTTTTTATCTGGAAGCGGAACGCTGTGAGTTATAACGATATGAGATATTTGAATTTCCTTTGCCCAAGGGCGCTACCTAGGATGCCCACTCATCAGGTCGGAAGATGCCGATCGTCCATGAGGGGAAATCCATGTTGCTCGAGCGCTCATCCGTAAATCGATTACTACCTGTCATGCTGGGCGCCTTGATCTCATTGTCGGGTGTCAACGTCGCGCGCGCCGATGCCACCCTGGACAAGATCGAGCAACGCCATGAGCTGGTGGTCGGTGTGCTGCTGTCCGGCGGCCCTTTCGGCGGCATCGATCCCGCCACCCAGAAACCTCGCGGCTTGAACGTCGACCTCGCCCAGGAACTGGCTCGGCAGTTGGGCGCCGAGGTGCAACTGGTGCCGGTATTGCCGGCCAACCGCGTGCAGTTCTTGCAGCAGGGCAAGGTCGATCTGTTGATCGCCAATATGGAATGGACCGCCGAACGTGGCGAGATCCTCGGCTTTGTGCCCACGCCGTTCTACCGCGTTGGCGGTACCGCAGCGGTGCTCAAGGACAGCAAGATCAGCCGTTGGGAAGACCTGAAAAATCAACCGGTGTGTACGTCCCAGGGCAGCAGCTACATCAAGCCGCTCACTGAGCTGGGCGTCGAGATCAAGGCTTTCAAGAGCTCCTCGGAATCGTTGCTGGCGCTACGGGGCAACAACTGCGTCGCGGCGGTGCATGACGCTACGCTGATCAATCCGCTGATTGCCGACAACGGCGAATGGCAGGGCTACCGCGCCCTCAGCCCGGAGCTGAATCCCGCACCCTCGGTGATCTGGACCCGCAAGGGTGAAAACGATACCCAGGCCAGGCTCGACCCAATCATCAAGCAATTGCACCGCAGCGGCTGGTTGATCGAAGCGCAGACCCGCAATCGCATCACGCCCGCGTCACCCGCCCTGGTGGAGTTGCAGAAACAGTTCCAGGCCAACGGCGCCTGACCGCTGTCGCTCTTCCCATCGTCCTTAATGACCGTCGCTCAAGGTAGCCGTGCATGACTCCATTTTTCTCCGTTAAAACGTTTGCCACCCTGTGCCTGGCGTGGTCTGCCGCCTGCATCACCGGCCTGGCACAGGCCGATGCCACACTGGACAAGATCGAGCAACGCCACGTCATCAGCGTCGGGGTGATGCTCAGCGGCGCACCGTTCGGCACCATCGACCCCAAGACCGGCGAGCACCTGGGCTACAACGTCGAGCTGGCAAAAGGCATCGGCAAGGCGTTGGGGGTCGAGGCCCAGACGGTGTCGGTCCTGGCGCCGAACCGCGTGCAATTCCTGCAACAAGGCAAAGTCGACATCCTCATCGCCAACATGCAGTTCACCGAAGAGCGGGCCGAGATCCTCGACTATGTGCCGACACCTTATGAAGAAGTCGGTGGCGCCGCTTTGATTCGCAAGGGTTCCGGCATTGCCCAGTGGGCCGATCTCAAGGGCAAACCGGTGTGCGTGTCCCAGGGCAGCAACTTCATCAAGCCATTGCAGGAAACCTACGGGGCGCAGATCAAGGCTTTTAGAAGCCAGTCCGAATCGTTGTTGTCGTTGCGAGGCAATGGCTGCGTGGCGGCGGTGCATGTGAGTCCGACCCTGCACGCGCTGTTGAGCGAAACCGAGTGGGCAGGCTATGAAATTCCACTGCCGGGGGATCTGATCCCGTCGAACTCGGTCATCTGGCTGCGCAAAGGCGAGCACGACACCCAGGCGAAACTCGATGCCATCGTGCGCGACTGGCATCGCAGTGGCTGGCTGATCGAATTAGGCGAACGCACCGCCATGGCGCCGTCCCAGGCACTGCGTGATTTGCACGCGCAGTACCGCAGTGCCGCTCCGCTGGCAGCGCAACCATGAGTCAATCGTTGTGGGCGACCCTGCAGGCGCTGCTTGGCGCCAGCCATGTGCAGAGCAGCGAAGAAGCCGCGCCGTACCTGACCGACAAACAGGGCCGTTACGTTGGTCAGGTGCTCGCCGCCGTGCATCCGGCCAGCACCGAGGAAGTGGCGGCGGTGGTTCGTGCTTGCGTAGCGGCAGATACACCGGTGGTGGTGCAGGGCGGCAACACCGGGCTGATGGGCGGCGCCACCCCGGACGCCAGCGGGCGCGCCGTGTTGCTGCTGCTCGATCGTATGAATCGGGTCCGTGCGGTGGACACCGATAACGATACCCTGACCGTCGAGGCGGGCTGCATCCTGCAAACCGTCCAGGACGTTGCCCGGCAGGCCGGTCGTCTGTTTCCACTGAGCCTCGGTGCCGAAGGCAGTTGCACCCTCGGCGGTAACCTGGGCACCAATGCCGGCGGCACCGCCGTGCTGCGCTATGGGAATGCCCGTGAACTGACCCTGGGCCTGGAAGTCGTCACCGCCCAGGGTGAAATCTGGAACGGCCTGCGTGGTTTGCGCAAGGACAATACCGGTTACGACCTGCGGGACCTTTTCATCGGCAGCGAGGGCACACTCGGCATCATCACCGCTGCGACCCTGAAGTTGTTCCCGCTGCCCAAGGCCCGGGCCACGGCGTTGCTGGCCTTCGATTCCCTGGGCCAGGCGGTGGCCTTGCTGTCCCATGCCCGTGCTGGTTTCGGCGCCAGCCTGACGGCGTTCGAGCTGCTCAGCGCCGAATGCCTGGCGCTGCTGCGCGAGCAGTTTCCTGAAGGGGCGCGGCCGTTCCTCGGCGCCGGCCAGCCTTGGTTCGCGCTGTTGGAACTGTCCGATAACCACAGCGAAAGCCATGCTCGGGAAGCCTTCGAACAGGTGCTGGGCGAGGCCTTCGACCAGAACCTGGTGGCTGATGCACTGATCGCTGAAAACCTGGCTCAGAGCCAGGCGTTCTGGCAGCTGCGCGAGAACATGAGCGAGGCGCAGAAACGTGCCGGGCGCAACATGAAGCATGACATCTCGGTGCCGATTTCCCAGGTCGTGGCGTTCGTCGAGCACACCGATGCGTTGTTGCAGGCGCACTTTCCGGGTGTGCGGCATTACACCTTCGGCCATCTGGGCGACGGTAACCTGCATTACAACGTCGCCCATCCGCAGGGCTCCACGGTTGAAGCGCATATGCGCCATTACGCGGCGATCAGCGAGCGGGTCCACGACAGTGTCCATGCCCACGGCGGTTCGATCAGCGCCGAACATGGGATTGGCCAGCTCAAGGTCGACCGGCTGGCGCGTTACAAAAGTGCGGTGGAACTGGACCTGATGCGCCGTATCAAGCAGGCGCTGGATCCGCATAACCTGCTCAATCCAGGCAAGGTATTGGAGGGCGGCCAATCATGACCATGCGCCTGTCCAAACGCGTGCAGCATGTCTCACTGTCGGCCAATGCCGCGGCCAAATCCCGGGCCACGGCCTTGCGGGAGACCGGTCGCGACATTCTCGACCTGACCACTGGCGAGCCGGATTTCGACACGCCGGAGCACATCAAGCAGGCCGCCTATGCCGCCATCGCCGGCGGCGCCACCAAGTACACGCCAACGCCGGGGGTGAAGGCCTTGCGGGTCGCCGTGCAAGGTAAGCTGGGCAGGGAAAACCAGCTGGACTATCCGCTGCAATCCATCGTGATTGCCAATGGCGCGAAACAGATCATCTTCAACGCTTTTGCCGCGACCCTCGATGACGGCGACGAAGTGCTGATACCGACGCCGTACTGGCCGTCCTTTCCGGACAGCGTGCGCATCAATGGCGGTGAACCGGTGTTCATCGAATGCGGCCTGGCCCAGGGTTGCAAGCTCACCCCACAGAAGCTGGAACAACACATCGGCGAGCGCACCCGCTGGCTGGTCCTCAACAGCCCCGGCAACCCCAGCGGCGCGGTGTACAGCGAGGCCGAACTGCAAGGCTTGGCCGACGTGTTGCGTCGTCATCCCCACGTGCTGATCCTGCTGGATGAACTCTACGAGCACATCCGTTTCGACGGTCTTCCGCCCCAGAGCCTGCTCAATGTCGCCCCCGACTTGCAGTCGCGCTGCCTGCTGGTAGGCGGGGTGTCCAAGACCTACGCCATGACCGGTTGGCGCATCGGCTTCGGTGCCGGGCCGCAAACGTTGACCGAGGCGATGACCGTGGTGCAATCGCAATCCACCTCGGGGGCTTCTTCCGTGGGGCAAGCGGCGGCGTTGGCCGCGCTCGAGGGTGGGCTGGCGTTCTTGCCAGGGCAGGTGGCGGCTTATCAGCAACGTCGCGACGCACTGGTGAGTGTGTTACGCCAGGTCGAGGGGCTTGAAGTCCTTGAACCCCAGGGCGGTTTTTTCGTGTTCGTGCGCTGTGCCGGGCTGTTGGGGTTACGGCGTCCGGACGGCCAGCGTTTGACCTCCGACGGCGATGTCGTCGCGTATTTGCTGGAGGAGGGCGTGGCCGGCGTGGCGGGCAGTGCCTATGGCTTGTCGCCGTGGTTTCGGCTGTCCATTGCCACGGCGACTGACACCGTCGTCGAAGCAGCAAAACGCATCGCCCATGCCTGCGCTCAATTGAGGGCTGAGCCATGAACCATTGGCTGGAGCAATTCGTCCATTGGAGCGCCGGGCTAGGCCTCAACTACGGTTTTCTGCTCGATGCCTATCAGCGCGGCACTCTGGAGCAGGGCGCGTTGACCACCGTGCTGCTGTGCCTGTTGACCATCGTCGGCAGCCTGCTAGCGGGTGTCGGCCTGGCCGCGCTGTTGACCTCGGGCAAGCCCTGGCTCGCCAGGCCGGCGCGGGTGTTTGTCGAAGTCACCCGCAACACACCGACTCTGGTGCAGCTGTATTGCGCCTTCCTGGTACTGAACATGCTGCTGACCCAGGCCGTCGGCGCGGCCAACCCGCTGACGCCATTCGCCTGGGTGGTGATCGTGATCTCGCTGCACAAGGGCGCGTTCCACGCCGAAGCGCTGCGGGCCGGCATCGAAGCCGTGCCCGCGGTGACGATGGAGGCGGCCAGTTCGCTGGCCTTCAACAGCCGCCAACTGCTATGGAATGTGCAACTGCCCCTGGCCCTGCGTTTCGCCTTGCCGTCGCTGATCAACAACTTGATCGACCTGGTGAAAATGACCGCCGTGGCCTCGGCCATCGCCGTGGGCGACATCACCTACGCCGCCATCATGATCTGGACCCAGAGCGACAACGTGCTGGAGCTGATGATCCTGATCCTGTCGTTTTTCGGCCTGTTGAGTTTCACCGTCAATTGTGTGGGACGCTACCTCGAAGCGCGCCTGAGGATGCCTGGTTATGGCCATTGATTCGTCCGTCGTCGCGCCGTGGGTCGGGTGGCCGCGTCGACATGTCGGCAAGTTGCTGGTGGCGGTGGGGGCCATGCTCTGGCTGATTTGCTTCGCCCCCTCGAGTCCGGTGTTCAAGGCCTTGGTGCAATGGTCGCCAGCCCTGGTCGCGGGGTTCGGCCAGAATATTCTTATCAGCCTGTTGGCCATCGGCTTGGGCTCGGTGGCGGGACTGTTGCTGGGGGCCATGGTGTTGTCGCCCCTGCGCCTGTTGCGCTGGCCGGCGCGGATCTGGGTACAGATCTTCCGCAACGCGCCCTGGCTGGTGCTGATCTATTTCACCACCTATGTGTTCCCGTTCGAGATCCGTATCGGCAACAGTTATGTCTCGTTTCCGGACTGGGTCAAGGTCACCCTCGGCCTGGCGCTGCCGGCCAGCGCCAATGTCGCGGAAATCTTCCGTGGCGCCATCGCCTCGATTCCCAGCACCCAATGGGAGGCGGCGCGCTCCCTGGCGTTCACCCGTGGGCAGATTTTCCGCTCGATCATCCTGCCGCAATGCTTCAAGCGCATGTTGCCGCCGTGGATGAACCTCTACGCGGTGATCACCATGGGCACTGCGCTGGCCTCCCTGGTGGGTGTGCATGACGTGATCGACACCGCGCAAATCGCCAGCAACACCGTGAACCTGACCGGTTTCACCGTGGTGATTTACCTGAGCCTGCTGGTGCTGTTCTTTGCCTATTGCTACCCGATTTCCCGCCTCACCCAATACCTGGAGCGACGTTATGCCTTCTACTGAATCCGTCGCCGAGCCCTTGGTCAGCCTGCGCGACCTGCACCTGTCGTTTGGCAACAACCCGGTGCTCAAGGGCATCGACCTCGACGTGCGCCGTGGCCAGGCCGTGTCGATCATCGGCCCGTCCGGCTCGGGCAAGTCGACGATCCTGCGTTGCATCACCGGCCTGTTGCAGCCCCAGCGTGGCAGCATTCGTGTCGGCGCCACCGAGGTTCACACCCTGGCCCGGGAAGCCCAGCGCATCGAGCTGCGCAAGCGCGTGGGATTCGTGTTCCAGCAATACAACCTGTTCCCGCATCTGTCGGTGCTGGAGAACCTGGTGATTGCCCCTTGCAAAGTGCTGGGACGCAACCGGGGCGACGCCGAGAAAGACGCCCGCGCCTTGTTGGCCAAGGTGCGCATGGAGCACAAGGCCGATGCCTACCCGGGCCAGCTCTCGGGCGGTCAGCAGCAGCGGGTGGCGATTGCCCGGGCCCTGGCGATGCGTCCGGAGCTGATCCTGTTCGATGAAGTGACCTCGGCCCTGGACCCGGAAACCGTCGGCGAAGTGCTGACGGTGATTCGTGAGCTGACCGAAGAGGGCATGACCTGCGTGCTGGTTACCCACGAAATGCGCTTCGCCGAGGAGATCAGCGACGTCGTCTATTTCACCGAGAACGGGGTGATCGTCGAGCACGGCAGCGCCGCGCAGATTTTCCAGCACCCCAGCAGCGAGCGCACCGGGGAGTTTTTGCGTCATGCCTTGGGTGATCCAGGACGCCGACCGCCCGTTGCCCACGATCCCTATCTGCTGACCAACCTGAGTCGCTACAGCCTGTCCGTCTAACTGCCTATTCTAAAAAATGGAGCCTGCCCCCATGAGTATCTTTAGCCGTCCTGATGTCATCGAAGCCTTCCTGCAAAAAGTGCGCGTCATCCATCAGCGTGGGGTCGACCGCGCGGCACTGAGCGAAATCGTTGGCCTGTTGGAAGACTTGGCCGAGCGTCGCGATCTGTTCAACTTCGACACCTTCCCGGCGCCGGTGCCGGGGCAGGGCAGCACCGCGTTCCGCTACCGCCTCAATGACGACGGCGACACCCCGACGCTGTACCTGAACTCGTTGTTGCCGGGTAAAAGCACGATCCCCCACAACCACGAAACCTGGGCCATTATCAGTGCCGTCGAAGGCCAGGAAATCAACTACGTCTACCGTCGCGATGACGAAGGTCGCGAGCCTGGGTACACCACGTTGCATCTGGAAAAGGAAGTGATCGTGCAGCCCGGCATCTCCATCGCGTTCCTGGGTGAAGACCTGCATGGTATTCACGTCGCCGGCTCGCAACCGACCCTGCACTTTCATCTTTATGGCTTGCCGCTGGAGTCGCTCAACGGTCGTTACGGCGTGGAAACCGACGGACGCATCCTCAATTACAACGCCTCGCAAATGGCACCGTCGATCAAGGCCTACGCCCACTGACGCTTTCTGGCGTTCCAGTCATTCCATTCTTCCAGCGGGACTCCCATGAGCCAGACCATCACTCCCGGACAACTGCAGCAGTGGTTGTTCGACGGGCAGGAAATTGCCCTGTTTGACGTACGCGAGCACGGCCAGTATGGCGAGGCTCATCTGTTTTTCGGGGTAAACCTGCCCTACAGTCGCCTGGAGTTGGAGGTTCGGCGGCTGGCGCCCAATCCGTTGGTGCGACTGGTGATTTATGACCAGGATGGCGCTGGCCTGGCTGCACGCGCGGCGCAGCGCCTGGCGGCGCTCGGGTATGCTAACGTGCATGTACTGGAGGGCGGTGCCGACGGCTGGAAGGCCGCCGGTTTCCAGCTGTTTGCCGGTGTGCACGTGCCGTCCAAGGCTTTTGGCGAGAAGGTGGAGGAGGCCCGTCACACGCCGCACATCACCGCGCGACAACTGGCCCAGTGGCAGGCCCGGGGCGAACCGCTGGTGATACTCGACGGTCGGCCGTTCGAGGAGTATCGCAAGATGACCATTCCCGGTTCGGTCTGTTGCCCGAACGGCGAATTGGGTTATCGCGTGCACGACCTGGTACCGGATATGGACACGCCAATCGTGGTCAATTGCGCCGGTCGGACCCGCAGCATTATCGGCGCCCAGACGCTGATCGACCTGGGCGTGAAGAACCCGGTCTATGCCCTGGAAAACGGCACTCAGGGTTGGGAACTGGAAGACTTCCAGCTGGAGCGTGGCAGTGGCCGCCGGTATGCCGACGAGGTGTCGACCGCCAGGCTTTCGGAGCAGCGGCTGGCGGCGGTGCAATTGGCCGAGCGGGCCGGAGCGCAGACGGTTGCGGCTGCCCAGGTCGAGCAATGGACGAGGGACGCCGGGCGCAGTCTTTTCCTGTGTGACGTGCGCACCGCCGAGGAATTCGCCGCCGGCACTCTGCCGGGGGCGCAACACACGCCGGGCGGGCAGCTGGTTCAGTCCACCGATCTGTATGTGGGGGTACGCCAGGCGCGCTTGGTGCTGTTCGACAACGATGGCGTGCGCGCCCCGATCATTGCCGGCTGGCTGCGGCAGCTGGGGCATGAGGCCTATGTGCTGGCGGAAGGCGTGGACAGTGGCTTGGCACTGCCGGCGCTCGACGTGGCCTTAGCCGCTGCAACCTTGCCTTTGATCAGCGTGCAAGCCTTGGCCGATGCCCTGAAGGACGACGCGGTTGCATTGATCGATCTGCGGCCGAGCATGGCCTATCGCAAAGCTCATATTGCTGGGGCGCGCTGGTCGATCCGGCCGTTGTTGGCCGATGCGGTGGCAGGTGAGCGGCGCCCGCTGGTGTTGTTGGCCGATGATCCCCGACTGGCTGCCTTGGCGGCGCTGGAGTTGCCCCACGCCCAGCTCCACTTGCTGGACGGCGGCCTTGATGCCTGGCGCGCAGCAGGACTGGCACTACAAGAGGGCGCCGACACGCTGCCAGATGAACAATGCATCGACTTCCTGTTTTTTACCCATGATCGCCATTCCGGCAACAAGGACGCAGCGCGACAGTACCTGGCCTGGGAAATCGGCCTGCTGGCGCAAATGAACGAAGCCGAGATCGCCAGCCTCAAGCCGTTGCAGTCGCCACCTCAACCCCCTGTCGATGAGCAGGTCCGCACCTGGCTGGTCCATGGGGCACGGACAGAGAAGGGCAGCGGTGCCCGGTTGGTCAACGTACCGGTCAGTCGCCTGAGCACGGTGCTGTTCGACAACCTGGCGCAAATGCGTGACGCCCGTTCCCGGCGCGACAGCGAACGGGTCCTGAGTTATGGCGCTCGGGGCAATCCGACAGCGTTCGCCCTGGAAGACCTCGTCACTGAACTGGAAGGCGGCTATCGCACCCGCTTGTTCGGCACCGGCCTGGCTGCCGTGGCGCAAACCTTCCTGGCCTACCTGCGGCCCGGTGACCACGTGTTGATCACCGACGCGGTGTATTCGCCGGTACGCCGTGTGGCCAGGGATTTTCTCGAGGCGTTCGGCATAGAAGTCAGCTACTTCGCTCCCGACGGCAGCGACCTGCCCGGACGACTGCAAGCCAACACCAAAATGGTCTACACGGAAGTGCCTGGATCCTTGCTGTACGAACTCTGCGACCTGCCAGCCATTGCCGCACTCTGCAAGCCACGCGGCATCCTGCTGGCGGTCGACAACACGTGGGGTTCCGGCGTCCTGTACCAACCACTGAGCCTTGGCGCGGACATCTCGATCATGGCCCTGACCAAATACCTGAGCGGCCATAGCGATGTGGTCATGGGCAGCGTCTGCACGCGCCAAGAGGCCTGGCCGGCACTGGCGGCCATGAGCCACACTTTCGGCAGTACCGTCAGCCCCGATGACGCCTATCTGGTGCTGCGGGGCGCGCGAACCCTGGGGCCACGCCTGGAAGTGCACGAACGTCAGGCGCTGGAAATCGCTCGGTGGCTACAGGCACAACCGCAGGTGAAACGGGTCTTCCATCCGGCCTTGGCCGAGCATCCCGGTCATGGGTTGTGGCAGCGGGATTTCAAGGGGAGCAATGGGTTGCTGTCCTTTGAGCTTCGTGAGGCCGACGATGCGTACCTCGAACGGTTCATCGATGCATTGCGGCTGTTCGGGTTGGGCGCTTCCTGGGGTGGCTTTGAGAGTCTGGTAACTGTCGCTGACACCCAGGATCGCAACAGCGCGGCGGATCGGGCGTTGAATCCGGTGGTTCGGTTGCACGTGGGGCTGGAAGATGTCGGGGCGCTGATCGACGATTTGAAGAGGGGATTCGACGTGGCAGGGGCCGGGCGGTGACAGCGGCACATTTCGACCTCAATGTGCCCGTCAACATCAGTTCCGGGCCGAACCCCGTTGGCCGGGCTTCTGACTCCGCCTGCCACCTGGCCGTTTCAGTCGATCCGCATCCCACTGGCCTTGTCGAATACATGCAACTGCTCGCAGCGCCCACGTAACGTCACCTGGTCGCCCAGTGCCAAGCTGTCGCGGCGCGACAGTGAGGCCATCACCTGGGCGCCGCAAGAGTGCCCGTAGACGTGGCTGTCGGCGCCGGTCGGCTCAATCAATTCAACTCCCAGGGGCAGCGAAAACGTTGCGCCTTCCACTGGCGCCAGGGTCACGTGTTCGGGTCGGATACCGACCACCACCGGAGTCGAGGGCGGCCGATCGATGTGCCGACCCAGTGCGATGCTGTGTCCACCAACGCGCACGAACGACAGCGGGCCTTCGTGCTCCAGCACTCCCTCGATCAGGTTCATCGCCGGTGAGCCGATGAAGGTCGCGACGAAAAGGTTCACCGGGCGGTCGTAGACTTCGATGGGTGCGCCGACTTGTTCGATCCGTCCGGCGTTCATCACCACGATGAGGTCGGACATGGTCATGGCCTCCATCTGGTCGTGGGTCACGTAGATGGCGGTGGTGCCGAGCCGGCGTTGCAGGGTGCGGATCTCGATGCGCATCTGCACTCGTAGCTTGGCGTCGAGGTTGGACAGCGGTTCGTCGAACAGAAACACCTGGGGTTGGCGCACGATGGCCCGGCCCATGGCGACGCGCTGGCGTTGGCCGCCCGACAGGGCCTTGGGGTAGCGCTCCAGGTACGGCGTGAGGCCGAGCAGGGCGGCGGTTTCCCGCACGGCCTTGTCGATGCGTTCAGGGGACTCCTTGCGCAAGTGCAGGCTGAAGCCCATGTTCTGCGCCACCGTCATGTGCGGATACAGCGCGTAGTTCTGGAACACCATGGCGATGTCCCGGTCCTTGGGCGAAAGGGTGTTGATGACCTTGCCATTGAGCTCGATGGTCCCGGCACTGACCGTTTCCAGCCCGGCGATCATTCGCAACAGCGTTGACTTGCCGCAGCCGGACGCCCCGACCAATGAAACGAATTGACCGTCGGCGATGGCCAGGTCGATGCCGTGCAGCACCGCAATCGCGCCGTAGTTCTTCTGGAGTTGTTGGATGTTGACCGTTGCCATTGGGAAGTCTGCCTGTGTCGAAGCCGCAATTCAGGAAAGGCGCACAACCTTGGTCAGGTGGCGCGGTGCGGTGCTGTCCAGGTGTTTGTGCTGGGCCAGGCGTTCGCCAAACAATTGCAACGCCGGCAGGATCGCCAGGCTGCGGTCAAGTCCACGCTGGGTGATGTCGATCGAAAGGTCGCCGGGACCGCCAAAGCCGATGACCCGCGCGCCCTTGGCCTGCAGTTCGCCGCACAGCTGGCTTTCTTCTTCGAGCGTGTCGGGGCTGTAGATCAGTACCACGCAGGTTTTTTCATCCACCAGGCTGACGGGCCCATGACGGTATTCCAGCGGGTGGAAGACTTGGGTGTAGGTCAGGCTCATTTCCTGCAATTTCAGTGCGCCTTCGCTGGCCAGGCCGTAATAGGCGCCGCCGCCCAGGTACACGAAGTGCGAGCGCGAGAGCAGATCGCTGTTGAGTTGGTTGTCGAGGCTGCGCATCGCTCGTTCGGCGCTGGCCGTGATCGCCGGGTCAAGCTCGGCACCGGCCAGGCGCAAACCAAGCAACAGCATCAGGCTTGCCGAGCTGCTCATGACGATGCCTTCAAGGGCGTGGGTCGGGGCGAACAGCACTTGGTCGCTGTTGCGCGCCAGGCTGCTGTCGTCTTCGCAGGTGATGCCCAGGGTTTCCAGGCCGCGGGCGCGGCTGGCGTCGACGGCCTGCACGGTTTCGGTCGACTCGCCACTGCGCGACAGGGCGATGACCTTCACATCCTTGGTGGTGGCCAGGTAGGCCGCCGGGCGTCGGGCCCACTCGCCACCCGGCACGGCGATGGCGTGCTTGCCGTTGAGGTTCAAGGCACTGGCGACGTTTTGTGCCAGGTAGTAGGACGTGCCGCAACCGACCACGACCGTTGTGGCGGCAGTAAAGTCTGGCAGTGGCTGAGTCAGCGCCGCGGCCCAAAAAGGGAATTGCTCGACGATGACCTGTTCAGTGATGTTCATGGGGCAGTCCTTGAAGAGAGGGATTATTTGGTCGCGCCGGCAATCAGCCCGCGCACCAGGAAACGGTTGAGGAAAATCACCAGCAGCACCGGAGGCAGCATCGCGATCACACCGGCGGCGTTCATCAGGCCGTAGTCGACGTAGTTGCGGGTGACGAATTCAGGAATCAGCACGGTCAGCGATTTGGTGGCCAGCGATGGCGAGAACACCAGCGGCACCATGAACTGCCCCCAGGCGCTGAGGAACGTCAGGATCGCGGTGGCGATCAGGCCCGGCGCCGCCAGGGGCAGGACGATGCGGACCAGGGTGTAGGTGCGCCCCGCGCCATCCAGCCACGCCGCTTCTTCCAGCGATACCGGCAGCGATTGGTAGACGCTGCGCATCAGCCACAGGGCCAGGGGCAAGAAGGCGGAGACGTAGATCAGCGTCACGCCCAGGTAGGTATCGATCAGCTGCAGGCTGATCATCAGGCGGTACAGCGGAATCATTACCGTGTACGCCGGCACCGCCATGCTCGCCACCACCAATGCGAACAGCAGGTCGCGACCGGGGAAGCGCAAGCGCACAAAGGCGTAGCCACCGAACGCGGCCGCCACCAGCGTCAACAAGGTCGCGGCTACCGAGGTCACCAGGCTGTTGAGGAAGGCCCTGGAAAACTGCGGCCACACCGATTGCACTTCGTTACCCTGGGATGAACTGCTGGCGCCGAACAACTTGGCGAAGTGCTCCAGGGTCGGGTGTTGTGGCCACAGGTGGAGCTGGCCGCTGAGCATCTCGCGTGGGTCGGTGAAGCTGGTGATGACCGCCCAATACACCGGGCCCAACGACCACAGTACCAGCGCCAGCAGCGCCAGGGCGAACCCGGCCTTGCCCAGGCCTTCGAGGAAGTATCGGCGCATCAGTCGAACCTCGTTTCGCGATAGACCTTGAGCACGTAGACCATCGATACCAGCAGCGAGGCGATCATCGCCAGCACCGACAACGCCATGCCATAGGAGAACTTCAGGTTCTGGAACGCCGACATGTACACCTGAATGATCAGGCTGCGGGTGTCCAGGCTCGCGCCGTTGAGGATCCACGCTTCATCGAACAGGTTGAAGGCGAACACCGTCGACTGGCTGAGGGAAATGGCCAGGCCACCGGCAATCAGGGGCAAGGTGATCATGCGAAAGCATTTGATCCGCCCGGCTCCGTCGAGCTTGGCGGCTTCATACAAGTCGCCAGGAATCGCCTGCAGCGCCGCCAGCAAAATGATCGCGGTGAGCGGCAACATGCGCCAGACATGCACCAGGGCAATCAACAGCAATGCGGTGTGATGGTCGTTGAACCACACCTGGTTTTCGCTGATCAGCCCAATGCCCTTGAGCAGGTTGTTCAACACGCCATAGCTGGGGTTGTAGATCCACAGCCAGACCAGCGCGTTGACCACCGGCGGCAAGCACCAGGGCAATACCAGGATCGCCAGCAGCCATTGCCGGCCATGTCGCACTTTGTTCAACAGCAGCGCCGCAGCCAGGCCCCCGAGGGTTTCCAGCACCACCGCCAGTACGACGTAGACCAGGGTGTTCCAGGTGGCATGCTGGACGTTGCTGTCGGTCGCCAGGTTCTGGTAGTTGAGCAGGCCGACGAAGGGCGTCCCGGGGCGCATCGGGTCAATCCGATACAGGCTGTCGAACACCGTCGCCAGCAACGGCACGAAGACCAGGCTGGCCATTACCAGGATAATCGGCAGCACATATGCCAGGCCGAGCCAGGTTTCACCCGGTGTGGGGCGCAAGCGCTCCCTGATGGAGGCTAATGTCATCACGGTTGCATCGCGCTCTTGGCTTCTTCGGCAATTTGCGCCACGGCCTGGGCCACGGTCAGCTGCCCCTTGGCGGCCTGGTTCAGGGCCCCGGACACCGCACTGGTGAACTGCGGGTACCAGACGGGCGTGCCTTGCTTGAACAGCGGATCGACCAGCGTGGCCTGTTGCAGGATCACATCACCGCTCTTGAGTTTGCCTTCGCTGTTGAGCTGCTTGAGCACGCTGGTGCGGGTGGGCAGGTTGCCAAGGGTCTTGTAGCTCTCGATCTGGTTCTCGGGCTTGATGAACCAGTTGATGAAGGTCTTGGCGCCGTCTTTGTTTTTCGCCGTGGCGGGGATGCCCATGGCTTCCGGCAGGCCGATGGTGCGCGCGGTCCCGGTGGTGCTCAGCATCAATGCCGCGGCGACATGGTCGGCCACCTGGGATTTGCTCGGGTCGCTGTAGACCGCAACGTTGCCGGCCCAACCGGCAAGGTCGAACGACGCGTCACCTTTCTTGAACAACTCCTGCACTTCAACGTCCTTGAGGCCGGTCGCCGCCGGACTGATCAGGCCTTGCTTGAGCGCTTCGATTTCAAACGCCATGGCGCGATAGCCAGCGGAGTCGGGCTTGATGAATTGCGGTTCGAATTGGTCGTTGAACAGCTCGCCGCCGAACACCTTGGTCAGCAGATACCAGGCGGTGGCGCTGCCTTCCGTGGCGGACAAGGGCAGGGCGATCGGGTATTGCGTGATGTTCTTGGCCTTGATCGCCTTGGCATCGGCCAGCAACTGTTCTGGGGTGGTCGGTGCCGTCTTGATACCCGCTCGGCTGAGGTGGTCGCGGTTATAGATCAGCACACGGAAGTCATTGGCATACGGCACCGCCAACAGCTTTCCATCGACCATGAAGAACTTCGCCGAAGGGATGTCCGCCAGGGTGGCGGCGTCCACGGCATCGTTGAGCGGCAGGTACCAGTTGGCGGCGCCAAATTGACCGACCCATGACCAGTCCACTTCCGTGGTGTCGGCCGGTGGGCTGCCGGCAATCATCGAGGTGGCGACCTTGGTCAGGATCTGGTCCCAGCCCAGCGTCTGCGTATCCAGCGTCACGCCGGTTTCGCTGGCGAGGCGGTCGGTCATGCCCTTGGGCAGCGTGCCCCATGGCGGCAACAGCACCTCAGTGACGTTGGCGGCGGCGGCAACAGGTGCCAGGGTCGGGACCGCAAACGACAGCGGCAACAGCGCGAGTGAAGCAAGCAAATGGCGTCGGAGCATGGCAAAACCTCTTCATCGGGAAAGGGGAGGTTGACGGCAGTGCAAGGGCTAAAGGTTCAGGGACAGTTGTTCGATCCAGCGCTGGTCGGGGTTCCATCCCGCGTTGTGAGCGGCACGCCACAAGGCGCCACCGATGGGGGGAAGACGTGGTGGGCATGCGGCGGTGCCAATGCGCCGACGAATGCCATCGATCATCGGCGTGTGGGCGAAGACGCCCCCGGCATAACTCCAGATGGCCGGCCCGCTCAGACCGAGTTGGCGCCAAGCAGTGTCGATGTGTGCGGCCAGGTGGGTGGCGGCCTCGTCCATCACCGCGAGCGCCGCAGCGTCGCCGGCCAGCGCCCAGGCCGACACGCATTCGGCCAGCGCGGCGATCGCGGCGCGGCGATTGGCCAGGCCGTACACCCAATCTGCCAGTTGTCCGGGGCCCAGGCCCAGGTGCTCGAGCAGGGCCCGAGTCAGGTCTGGCTGATAGGCGCGACCGTCGAGGCTGCGGCTGACAAGGGTCAACACCTGACAACCGATCCAGTAGGCGCTGCCTTCGTCACCGAACAGATCGCCCCAACCGCCGACGCGCACGTGCTCGGCGCCGGGCTGGTTACGGCTGGCCCAGGCCATGGAGCCGGTGCCCGCGAGGATCAACACGCCTGCACCTTGCCCGGCGAATGCGCCGTCGAAGGCAATGCGCACATCGTTTTCTACAAGGACCGGGCAGAGCAACGCCCGTTGTGCGGTGTCGCGCTGGGCGATGGAACATCTGGTCAGTTCGCCATGCATCGGCAGCCCGACCACGGCGGCGGCCAACGGCAGCCGGGTGGCCGCTTGCAGCAGTGCGTGCAACTGAGCGGACCACTGTGGATTGGCGATCGGATCAAGTCCGGCCGCCGTTTCACGGTGCAGCACCCGACCCTGGCGATCGGCAACCGCCACCAGGGTTTTCGAGCCGCCGCTGTCCAATCCCAGCACGCAGTCGTTCATGCCTGTGCGTCCTGGGCGGCAATCCCTTGGCTGGAGGCTTGCAGGGTGGTGCAGCCCTGTTCACGCAAGCGCGCCCACCAACTGGCAGACAAATGTTCGTCGCTGATCACGGTCAGGTGCTTGTCCAGTGGGGCAACGCGGTAGGTGAGGCGTTGATCGAACTTGCTCGAATCCGCCAGCAGCAAGGTCTTGGCGGCGCGGGCGAGCATCTTCTGGTTGAGCTGCGCTTCACTGGCATCAAGGCTGTAGATGCAGGCATCCGGCGCGATGGCGCCCGCACCGAGGAACAGTTGATCGAACCACAGGTTCTCGATCATCGCTTCGGCCAGGGCGCCGACCATCGAAGCGTTCTCTGCTCGCAATTGCCCACCGAGCAGGACGATCTTGATGCCTGGTGTGTTCATCAACACTTGAGCGACGTTCAGGCAATTGGTGAACACCGACAGCGGCAACGGGTCCAGGCGCAGGCGGCGGGCCAGTTGCAGCACTGTGGTGCCAGCGTCGAGGAAGATGGTCGAGCCCGGTGCAATCTGCTCGTAGGCCACTTCGGCAATGGCGCGCTTGGCGAAGAGGTTCTGGTTTTCCCGCAGGTCGAACGCCACCTCGACCCCGGCGCTTTTAGCGATACGCGCACCGCCATGGGTGCGGTGGATGGTGCCATCGGCTTCCAGGCTCAGCAGGTCCCGGCGCACGGTGGCCAGGGAGGCGTCGGCGACTTCGGCGATGGTCTGGATGGTGCTTTCGCCATGGCTGTAGAGATGCTGACAGATCAGTGAAAGGCGCTCGTCTTTAGTCACTTCGGTTGCTCTTTAGTGATTCATAGGAATGAAATATAGAGACAAAAAAATCACTGTCAATCAAAAAAATGATTGAAGTTGATCGTTTTCCTCTCGTAAGGTGATCTCCCACGTCATCGAGAGGCACTGCTCATGCAAGGTCATTATCTTCAAAAACTGTCAGGTGCCCACGGCCAAGGCCGCGCCATTGGCATTACGTCGGTGTGTTCGGCACACGCCCTGGTCATTGAAGCGGCGTTGCGCTGCGGCCAGACCGGCACGGCGCCGGTGCTGATCGAGGCGACGTGCAACCAGGTTAACCATGAGGGTGGCTATACCGGCATGACCCCGGCGGACTTTCGCCGCTTTGTGCTGGAGATTGCCCAGCGCGTCGGGTTCGATCCACAGCGCCTGATCCTCGGCGGCGACCACCTGGGGCCGAATCCCTGGCGCCACCTGCCGCCGCAGCAAGCCATGCTCAATGCCGAGCGCATGCTGGAAGCCTACGCCCGGGCGGGTTTCAGCAAGATTCACCTCGATGCGAGCATGGCCTGTATGGGCGAGAGCGATCCGCTCGACGGCGCGTTGATTGCCGAACGTGCGGCACGCTTGGCGGCCGTGGTCGAACGAACGGTGAGCGACGCGGGCCTGCCGTCACCGTTCTATGTGATCGGCACCGAAGTCCCGGTGCCGGGCGGCGCCTCGGAGAAGGTCGAGGACCTTGAGGTGACCACGCCGCAATCGGCCCTGGAAACCATCGCACTGCATCGCCAGGCCTTTATCGCCCAAGGTCTCGACAGCGTGTTTGCGCGGGTCATCGGCTTGGTGGTGCAGCCCGGTGTCGAGTTCGGCAACGAGAATGTAGTGGCCTACCAGCCAGAAAAGGCCCAGGCCCTCAGCGCCATTCTTCAGGGTGAACCACAACTGGTGTTCGAGGCTCACTCCACCGATTACCAGCCAAGCAGCGCACTGCGGCATCTGGTGCGCGACGGCTTTGCCATTCTCAAGGTCGGTCCCGGCCTGACCTTCGCCTTGCGCGAAGCGCTCTACGCGCTGGATCACATCGCTGCCGCGCTGCGTTCAGTGCCGGAGCAGGAAAGCCTGCGCAGGACCATGGAGTCACTGATGCTCGCTGAACCGCACTATTGGGATCACTACTACCACGGTGACGCCGCCGCGTTGCGTGTGCAGCGACACTTCAGCTACAGCGACCGTATCCGCTACTACTGGCCGTTTGCAGCGGCGAGTCGCGCGGTGGAGGAGATGTTCCTGGCCTTCGGTGATGAGCCGATTCCTGAAACGTTGGTGAGCCAGTACCTGCCGCTCCTGTACCCAAGGGTGGTGAGCGGGCAGGACGGCAGCACGGCACGTGAGCTGGTGTTGGCGGCGATTGGACAGGTGCTGGGGCAGTATCGGGAGGCGTGTGGGGGGTAGTGGCTGCCTGTCGAGGCGTTACCCGTGTTCAACTCGAACGCGATACCTGATATATCGATCAAACGAGTCTTCCGGGTTTTCGTACGCTTCGAGTTTTTCCAGGAACCCTGACTGCTCAAGGCTAGTCAGGTCCTCAAGGGTCCAATCAGCAGGGAAGTCGCTGGAAAAGGTTTCACCCTGGTGTTCAACCCAATGGTAAACCGGGAAGGGGAGGTAACCGAGCCACTCGGATTGATAGGTTATCTCGTGCGAGTCGCTGCCCGTCACCATGGCATTGATCGTGTTCTTGATCATTTTTTGGCATTCATTCATGGTGATTTCGATCTCGGTTGGGTGGCTGGGTGTGCCTAAGCGTATTGGCTTCGAAAGTCATCGGCCCTGATGAATTCAATGAGCGCTTTCAGCGCCGATGGCACATGGCGCCGGCTGGAATAATAAAGAAAGAAACGGCTTGGCGGGGCTTTCCAATCCGTGAGTATTTCCCTGAGCTGCCCGTTGCGGATAGCGTCGCGGGCCAGTTCCTCGTAGACATAGGCAATGCCGGCGCCATCTTTCGCTGCCTGGATCATCAGTGCATCGTCTTCCAGGATGAGCGGGCCTGTGACCGACAGGCGTATCGGCTGACCGTCTGCCTGATACTCCCAGGCGTACAGTTTGCCGCTGGGGAAGCGCCTGGCAATGCAGGCGTGGTCGAGCAAGTCGCGAGGTACATTGGCGATTCCCTTGGCGGCCAGATAGGTCTCGGCGGCAACGGTCACGAACGACTGAGGGGCCCCGACCGGGACGGCGATCATGTCGCCAGCCAGGCTTTCACCAAAGCGCACGCCCGCATCAAAACCGCCATCCACGATATCGGCCAAGCCATCATCGGTGACCAGCTCCAACTGGATGCGGGGATACCTGGCCACGAAAGGCGCGAGCACGTGTGCAAACAGGATGCGCGCCGCTGGGCGCGCCACGTTGAGGCGAAGTTTGCCGGCGGGCACTTCCTGCATCGACGTCAATTGCGCCAACGCAGCGGCCACTTGATGCAGGGTCGGGGCCAGCGTGGCCAATAGTTGCTGGCCGGCTTCGGTCGGGGTCACGCTACGGGTGGTTCGGTTCAGCAGCCTGACACCCAGGCGCGCCTCCAATGTTCGCATCGCGTGACTCAAGGCGGACGCCGAGACGCCACGCTCGTCCGCTGCCTTGCGAAAACTGCGATGGCGAGCGACGGCGGCAAACGCATCGAGTTCAGAAAGATCGGGGTGATTCATGAATAGGGTTCAGTAGTTCAAAGAAGATTATCTATCTTATCGGCAGAAGATCGCTCCCGGATACTGGCGTCATCATTCATGGAGAGGTCGCTATGCAAAAGAATCGTCTTGGATCATCGGATCTGCTGATTTCGCCGATTGGCCTGGGGACATGGGCAATCGCCGGCACCGGTTGGGAATACAGTTGGGGCGCGCAGGATGACAAGGACAGCCTGGACGCACTGGAATATGCCGTCGAACGGGGGGTGAACTGGATCGACACCGCGGCGGTTTATGGCTTGGGCCATGCGGAGCAACTGGTGGGGCAGTTGTTGCGCCGGGTGCCGGCTTCGCGGCGCCCCTTGGTGTTCACCAAGGGCAGCCTGGTCTGGGACCCGGTCAGCAAAGCCATTTCCCACTCGCTGGCGCCGCAGTCGTTGCTCGCCGAGGTCGACGCCAGTTTGCGCCGGCTTCAAGTCGAGACGATCGATCTGTACCAGATCCACTGGCCGGCGTTTCCTGCCGACGGCAGCAGTGAAGGCATTGAACTGGCGCTTTCGGCGCTGGCAACCGCCCGCGCTCAAGGAAAAATCCGCGCTATCGGAGTCTCGAATTTCGACGTCGCTCAACTCCAGCGGGCCCAGGCGGTGACCGAGATCGTGTCGCTCCAGCCGCCGTACTCTGCGTTGATGCGTGATATCGAGAGGGATGTCCTGCCATTCTGCGAGCAGGCCGGGATGGGGGTTCTGGCCTATTCCACGCTTCAATCGGGATTGCTCTCCGGTAGCATGACCCGCGAGCGCATCTCGCAACTGCCTGAAGACGATTGGCGCAAGGCCCGAAGTGCCGACTTCCAGGAACCCCGTTTGAGTGCCAACCTGGCATTGGTCGAGGTCATGGCGGGCATTGGCGAAAGGCACGGTGTAAGCGCTGCGGCGGTCGCCATCGCCTGGGTACTGCGCAAACCCGTGGTGATCGGCGCCATTGTCGGGGCCCGCCGTCGCGCACAAGTGGACGGGCTGATCGCCGGTTCGCAGCTACGCCTCTGCGCTGAGGAAATCGACGAGATCCAACCGTTCCTGCCGTCGGGCATGGGCACCAATGTCCCGGGCGCTGCCTGACCTTGCGGGGCCCTGAGCGGACACTTGTGCGTGTTCGCTCAGGGGCGAAAGGTTATTGCAACGGAATATATACATCCGTTTGCCATTGATCCTGTGGCGTCTCGGGATACACGCTCAGGTAATGGAAGAACAGCGGATGGTCACGCAGTTCCTCGCCACTGGCAGGCAGCCAGTCGCGGTAAACCGGATAGATCGTTTCGCCGATGTGATCCGGTGACCCTGCGTGTCGCACCACGGCGCAGCGACCGCCAGGAATGACCATCTCGTGCACGCCGAACGCATTGGACGCCACGGCCTCGTGAACCTCGCCGCAGATGGCGAAGCGGAAGTCTTGGGGAGGTGTCGTATCCGGGTTGTTATAGGGAATGCCGAAGGTACGACTCGATGTCACGGGCGACTGTCCGCTCTGCATACGCCATTCGATGAATTTGCGTACGCTCTCGTTGACGAGTCCGGTCGGTCCACAGTGCTCAAGCATTGCGACCCTGGCTTCAGGGAATTCCACGATTTTTACTTGCATGATGATCGTCCTGGAAAAATGAGGGATGGCGAATACCGCATTCCAGACCTGCCAGTTCGGTTCCCTCCTGAACGCACTCGGCGTCATGCCGAATGCCCGCCCGAACGCCCTGCAAAATGCCTCGGGACTTTCATAGCCGGCGCCGAATGCAGCGTCCAGTATCGAATGATCCGCGAGGGCGGCCAGACGATGTGCCGCCCGGCGCAGCCGCATCAGTTGCACATAACGTGAGACCGGTACGCCGACGAACGCAGTGAATTGTCGGTGGAAGTGAAAGGCCGAAAAGTTCGCCACACGGCTCAGCGTCTTCACTGACAGGTCACCTTCGAGATTGGCATCGATGTAGGCGAGTACGGCATCGAAGCGTTGGGTGTAGGCGCAATGGGTCGGCATGTCAGACACTGGAAAAGGCTCTTGGAAGTACGGTCGGCATAGCGTCGACTATAGCGGGGTAAACGCGCCTAGCCGCGTTTGCTCAAAGGAGGACGGTGAAAGCCGGCGGCTGTTCCGTCTGTCAGTACTGTCATGTCTGACAGTAGAGCGGCCATCAAGCTTGCTCTAGGTTAATCACCAGACAAGCCGTTTCATGAGTGTTCAAGACTAATCGGATTCTGCACGGCGCAGAAAAACTGGGCATGCCGGATCACAATAAAAAGGATTGGTCGTTGGGCTTTGTATCGTTGTATGAGCCGCTTGGTTTTGCAAGGGAGTGAGCAATCTCACTGTCGAGTCTCTAACGAGGGTGGCTCCATGAAAACTATTTTTTATTTTTGCGGGCTTGGCTTTCTTGCTGTTTGTGATCAGGTAAGCGCCCAGTGGGTAGCAGGGAATCCAGAGAACTCATTGGCCGAGGGCAGTGCGACATTAGTTGCTATTCGCAATCAATATGCTAATGCGGCTGAAAATTGTGGCACCGATAATAGACCAGCCTTTCTTTGCAGCGGCGTTACATTGAGAGTGACAAAAAAATCTGATCGCTATCGGGTCTGGGACCCCAGTCCGCCGTCGCAACAGCGAGGAGGGGTTGCGTTTTCCTACTTGAGGGTGGATGCCAAGTTTCAGACTTTTGCCTGGGGTTATAACAACGGTTATATTCTTTATCCAAAATTTCTGGCGCCTGCTAATAAGCTCTCTCTTGGTGTTGTTTGTTCATTTCCGATGGATTCGTGGGATTGGCATCGCGACGCCCTGTGTGGCCGGGTGACGTTGGAGGAAAATAAATACTACGAAGTCAGTCGTCCCTGTCAGTCACAAGGTATTGTCAATTCGGATCAGTGGGCTAATCACTGGAACCAATCGGTTAGCGGCAATCCTCACTTGGAACAGTGCGGTTTTGATGTGGCAAGCGGTACCGCCAATGGGGCTGTTTTCTTTTATGAGTCACTTAAAGCCAAACAAAAGATAAATGGTTTCTATGAATGGAACGAAATGCAGGTGGCGACCTGGCCCCAGAACAGCGCCGGCACGCTGCCCCTCCAGGCTTTTTTTTACTCTGATCCTGCTGGTCTGGCTGATGCGCGTACTAATCAAAAAGAATTCTATACCGATACGGGGGGTATCGTTGTTCCAATTATAAACATCCGTCTCCCGACCTCAGCGACCCAGGATGTCACCTTCGATTTCTATCCCTTCGATCAGGAAGTGACGGCTGGAGTAGGAACGGTGCCGACTTACTCGCAGCGGCCCTGGATTGTCAATCCGATCGAAGGCGCCACTGTAGTGCCGCCCTTCAGAATTTCGGGGAAAAGTGCGCCTGGCGCGACAGTGGATGTATGCCTGGAAGGCGCAGGGTACTGTTTTGGCGCGCCAGTGGTCGCCGATGGCAATGGATACTGGTTTATTGATGGCGCAAAGTTGAACTCGGGTACTTATAGGTTTACGGCAAGACAAACACTGAATGGGCAAGTGTCGGACTGGGCGGGAAATAGAACTATCACGATTCCCTGAGGAACTTGAAATGAAGTGGCCAATTCGTTTTGACGATCCCCTTCATGATTTCAGGAAGCAACGCAGGGGGGCAACGGTGATGGGTGTCTTGAGGCGGAGGGTACCGCTTGGGCGCGTGTTGCAAGGCAGTTCGGTTCCTGCCTGAACGCACTCGGCGTCATGCCGAATGTCCGCCTGAAAGCCCTGCAAAATGCCTCAGGACTTTCAAAGCCGATCTACACGTGCCCAATCACCAACGTCGCGCGCGTTCCCGTCGGAGTGCGATTCTCCAGCTTTACTTTCCCTCCCAGCCGATCGGCGATGGCTTTCACGATGGCCAGGCCCAATCCGGCGCCTTGATCATTGCCGCGGCTGTAGAAGCGCTCGAGGAGCCGATTGGATTCGGACTCATCAATACCGGGGCCTTCGTCTTCGACCGATAGTTCATAGTGATTGCCGTTTTTGGTTAAGCGCACCGTAATCTGCCCCTGGGCAGGGGAGAAGTTGGCGGCATTGGTCACCAGATTGTTCAAGGCAATGTGGATGTCGGCCGGGTCCATCCTGACCGGTTCGATGTCATCGCTGACATCGAACACCAGTTCGAGCCCCTTGCTTAAAAGCCAGGGTGTCAGTTGAACCAGGCTTTCTCGGACGGTGGCGACCAGATCGATGAGCGCTGGGATGTGCGCGCCTGTCTTCGGTTCGATCCGAGCCATGGTCAGCAATTGGTTGACCAGGCGGCTGGCACGGTCAACGCCGGCGATCAGGTGCTCCAGTGATTCGCGACGTTCATGTTCGGTCCCGGCCTCCAGCAGGTTTTGCGCATGGACCCGCAGCACGGCTAGAGGCGTCCGCAGTTCGTGGGCCGCATCGGCGATGAAGCGTCGTTCGCGCTCGAGTACGTCCTGGATTTGCGCCAGCATGCGATTGAGCGCGGCCTGCATCGGTTCCAGTTCGCTGGGCAGGGGCGTCAGTTGCAGCGGCTCCAGGGAACCGCTGTGGCGCGCGCGTAAGGTGGCCGCCATGTCGGCCAACGGCTTGAGCCCCCAGCCGATGGCCAACCAGACCATCGCCGCCAGGATCAGGCTGCCCAGGATGTTCGGCCACAGCGTATGACGCACGATGCGATCCACCAGGTCGGCCCGTACGTCATCCCGTTCGCCGACCCAGATATTCAGATCGTTCTGTTTGTCCTTGAGGACAAAGGCGCGCCAGTGACGGTTATTCAAATCCACCACGTCACTGAAACCGGGTTCGGTCGGCGGTGCGCGAAAGGAGGGGGCGCTGGCGGTATGCACCAGCACTTCGCCCTTGGCGTTCCACACCTGGAAGGCGATTTTGCTTTCGTAAGGGTGGCCGTCGCTTCGCGGCGTCGCTTCGCTCAGTGCCGTGTTGAAAGCCCGGTACAGGTCGGCGTGTGCCTGGCTCGCCAGCGGCATGTGCATTACGCCCTGGAGCAGACGGGCGTTTTGTGCCAGTTGCGCGTCGTAGACCTCGGCGATTTCATGATTGCTGTCGTGCAGGTTGAGTACGCTGATCACCGCCAGCCCAGCGAGCATCAGGCCGATGATCAGGGTCAGCGTGCGGCGGCGAATCGACGTCATCGATGTTCCTCCACCAGATACCCCACGCCCCGAACGGTGCGGATCAGGTCGGTGGAGAACTTCTTGCGCAGGTGATGGATATGCACCTCGAGGGTGTTGCTTTCGGCTTCTTCGCTCCAGCCGTACAACAGCTGCATGAGGTGATCGCGGGTCATGACGCGACCGGGGGGCGAGAGCAATTCGTGCAGCAGTTGATATTCCTTGGGCGTCAGCACCACCGGCTTGCCGAGATAGCTGACTTGCTGGGTACCGGGGTTGAGGCTGATACCGGCGTGTTCGATCAACATCTGGGCGCGTCCGGCACTGCGTCGCAGCAGGGCGCGCAAGCGGGCCTTGAGTTCGGCCAGGTCGAACGGCTTGACCAGGTAATCGTCGGCACCGGCATCCAGCCCGGCGATGCGATCTTCGGTCGCATCGCGGGCGGTGAGGATCAGCACCGGCAGGTTGGAGCCACTGTCGCGCAGGCGCTGCAGGACTTCGAGCCCGTCCATGCGCGGCAGACCGAGGTCGAGCACGGCCAGGTCAAAGGTTTCGCTGAGCAGCGCGTGCAGGGCACTCTTGCCGTCCTTGAGCCAGTCGACGGTGTAGCCTTCGCGACCCAGGGCTTGATGAATGCCTTCGCCCAGGGCCACGTCATCCTCGATCAGTAGTACCCGCACACAGCCCCCTGTCAGTTGAGTTTTTTGTTCACTTCAAGCAAAAGTGCCTGGATTTCCTTGCGGCGTCCGGCATCGGCCAGTTCGCGCCCGGGGCGTGGTGCGGCATTGAGCGCTTTTTGCAGGGCGCCTTGGGCTTGAGCGTAGCGTTTCTGACGGTAAAGGTGATCACCCCAGAAGTACAGGCTGTCGATGCCATCTGGATTGAGTTGCAACGCCTGCTTGAGCAGTTGCTCGGCTTTGTCGGCATCTCCGAAACCGATCGGCCAGCCGGGGACTCGGTCGTACAGCGCCGCGAGACTGGTATAGGCCGAACCTTGCAGGGCTTTTGGGTCCAGGGCCAGGGCTTTTTCCAGGTCGGTCCTGGCCTCCTTGACTTTGCCCAGGGCGCCGAGCCCGCCTTGGGCTCCGGCCCAACTGCTGGTGACGATGCCTGACCAGATCCAGGCTTCGGCCAGCTCCGGGCGTTCATGGGTGAACGTCGTGGCTTGCGTTGCCAATTGCTCGAAGGCGGCTTCGCGTTGTTTTTCCGGCAGTTCATATTGAATGTGCGCCCAGCTTTGCTGGATGCCGACGAGGCGTTGCTGGTCAGCCGTGTCCAGCGCCCAGGCGCTTTGGCCCATGGCGACGATCATCAGGCCGGCAAGAAGTCTTTTCATGGTTTCAGGTGCTCGTTTTCAGGTTTATGGCTCAGACGGCGGATCAGCGGCAATTGCTTGCGCAGGCCCCGATCCACCAGGTTCGGCAACAGGCTGTTGAGGCGAACGAAGAAGCGCTCAGGCCAACCCAGGTAGAGATCGCGACGGTCACCGGCGATGGCGTGGATCACTGCGTTGGCTACCGCTTGCGGATCATCGACGTTGGCTTTGAGTGCGTCATTCAGGGCCTGGGCAGCCGGGCTGTTCATCGAGGTGCGGGTGGCGCGGGGCGCGACATAGAGCACGCCGACCCGCGTATCGGCCAGTTCCCGACGCAGGGCTTCGGAAAAACCGCGCAGGGCAAACTTGCTGGCGCAATAACTGGCATAGCCCGGGTAGCCGATGGAGCCATAGGTTGAGCCCACGTTGACCACCATGGCGCTGTCGGCTTGCTTAAGTAGCGGTAGCAGCAGTTTGGTCAGGCAGATCGGCGCACTGATATTCACCGCCAGCATCGCGTCGATCTCACTGTCATCAAGCTGTTCGAGCATGGCGAAGTGGTTGATGCCGGCGGCGTTGATCAGCAGGTTGACGCCGTCCAGGGCTGTGGCGGCGGCCAGGATCTTGCGTCGGTCGCAGGCTGACGTCAGGTCGGCGGCCACCCAGCAGAGGTTCTGCGGATAGCGCGCCAGCAACGGCAGCAGCGATTCCTGGTGCCGCGCCACTGCCAACACCCGGGCCCCGGCGGCGCATAGCGCAGCAGCGATGGCCTGACCGATGCCGCCACTGGCGCCGGTCAACACCACGCGGGCGTCACGCAGCTGCATGGCGAACCTCCGTGTCCCGTGGTAAACCACGGAACATGTCGGTGTAGAGCCGGTACACCACTTTTGAGGCGTGGATCACCGCCGCCTGGTCCGCCGGGTTATCGAGTTTGTTCATCAGGCCGCGGTAGGTCTGCATGTGCTCGATGTCCAGGGAACCGTGGGAGCTCAAATAGCTGAAGGCACTTTCTGGCAGTGCCAGGTGTTCGCGGATGCTGCCCGCCGCGTGGGTGGCCAGGGCAATGCTGGTGCCTTCCAGCACATTGACCATGCCGAACAGCCCCACCGGGTTGCCCCGGGCGATCAGGTCGTAGAGAAAACTGACCATCAGTTCGATCGGCAACGAAGGCTGGCCGTTGCGCACGGCATCGCGATTGCCGCCACAAGCGACGATATCGTCAAGGACCCACTGTTCGTGGCCGTACTCCTCGTCGATGTACTCACACACTGCCTTGCGCAGCCATTCGAGATGGCTTGGCAGGCGCGCGCCGCAAGCCATCATCAGTGGCACGGTGTGGCGCACGTGGTAGTAAGCCTGGGCGAGAAACGACCGGTAACTCTCCAGGCTGACCTTGCCGTCGAGGGCGTCCCGGATGATCGGCAAATTGAACAGTTCGTGGCGTTCCTCTTGGGTGGCTTCTTGCAGAGCGTCGAAAAACATCATGATGCGGATTCCTCGCAATGGGTGGATGCAGTCAGTTGCGCGCGGTACAGCGCGACAATGGCGTCGCGGCGCGGGCGGCCATTGGCGGTCAGCAGGCCGTTGGCGGCGGTGAACGGTTGGGACAGGCGGGTCCAGCGGTGGACCCGGGCATAATCGGGTAGGTTTTCGTTGGCCTCGGCTACGGCGGCAGCCAGTTCTGCGTCGGTGCAGTCCGGGCGGTGAGGCCAGAGCAAGGCGTGATTGCGTGGCAGTGCTTCGCCATAGACAAAGGCCTGGGCGATGTGTCGACGCTGGGTCAGTTCGGCCTCGACCCATTCCGGGTTGACGTTGCGCCCGAAACTGGTGACGAACTGGTGCTTCTTGCGACCTTTGAGGTAAAGAAAACCCTCAGGGTCGAACTCGCCAAGATCCCCGCTGGGCCACCATTCTCCGCTGTAGGGCGCCTCACCCAGGTAGCCGAGCAGGGGCGAACCCTTGATCAGCACTTCGCCGTCATCGGCCAGGTGTATCTGGATGTGGGGCAGGGGCTTGCCGACACTGCCCGGACGCTGTGCGTCGGGGCGATTGAGGCACACCACCGAGGCGCATTCGGACAAGCCATAACCTTCGTACACCGGCAGGCCGACGGCCTGGGCGCGCTGCAGCAGGCTCTCCGAGACCCGCGCGCCTCCCACGGCGGCAAAGCGCAATTTGTGTGGGGCGAACGCTTTCTGTTCGGCGGCGCCGACCAGTATCTGCAAGAGCTGCGGCACCAAAATCAGGCTCTCAGGAGCACGACTGGCCAGACACGCAAGCAGACGTGGTGTGTCGACGCCGCTGGCACCGAGGATGCCGAGGGTTTTCTGGCTCGGCACGCTCAGCGTGGCGCCGGCGTACAGCGCCGCATAGCAGCCGAGGTTTTCCAACAGGATCGCCAGCGGCAACAGGGCAAGGTGATGCTGCGGGTCGGCGAGTTTGCTGGCGTGATCGAGCTCGCGCGCAACCCGCAGCAGGCTCTCGGCACTCAGGCATACGCCCTTTGGGGTGCCGGTGGTGCCGGACGTGAAGGTCAGTTTGGCGGTGCCGGCCGGCATCCGGTTCGGTCCGGTAAACGTGCGACGCCAGAATTCGCCACTTTTTTCATAGCCGGCAGCGAGTAATTCGGCGTCCAGCTCCGGCTCGGCGACCACCCGTTCCGCCTGGCTTTGCTCCAGGCAGTGGGCCCGTTGGGCCGGGCTGAAGAAGGGCGGCAAGGTCACACAGGCCAAGCCTTCGAACAATGCCGCCAGGTCCCAGAGCATCGCTTCGACGCCGTTGTCCAGCGCCAACGCGATGACGGATACCTGCTCATCGCGCAGACGTTGCTGGCGGTACACCACCTCGGCGTACAACGTGGCGTAGTCGAGTTTCAGATGATCGCCCCACAGCGCAATGCGACGGGTGTGGCGCTCGGCATGGTTACGCAGGGTTTGCCGGAATCGCTGCAGTTCAGGCGACATGGCAGCTGTCCTCCTGGCACGACGGCAAGCCCAGGCGGGCGAACAGGCCGATGTTGCGTAAATGAATAAACCCTGCACGGATGTTGCCCACGTGCACCCAGGGTTTGCTTTCGTAATAGCTGCCCCAACTGTGGCGCTCGTCGCCCAGTCGCGCCGGGTCGGCGGCGCACAGGGTCACCGGTTTCAGCCCGAGCCGATGGAAGCTGTTGACCAAGCCGATGTTGCCGGTGAAAGCCACCCATTCCAGACCGCCCATGGCCAATAAGTAAGTGATCGCGATGATGCTCAAGCGCGCGCTGCCGGTGTCGCTGGCGGCAAGGTTGCCGACTTCGACGATGCCGGCGCGATCCACCGGATGTCCGGCCGCAGCGCCGATCAGAGGTTCGATCGGCTCGTCCAGGTAACGCTCCAGAAACAAGGATTCGTCATTGGCCATGCGCACCCCGGCCACGGCGCACAGCCCGTTGTCGGCATTGCTCAAGCCAAACAGCTGCGGCATGAAATGGCGAATGTCGGCGCCGTGGGCCTTGCGAAAACGCTGTTGGATAAAGGCCTCGAACGCCGGCCGCTGCACGTCGTCCGCCAGGGCCGCGGACAGGGTCATCGGCGGCGCTTCAGCCTGGCCGAAGTGCAGGGGCAGGGGAATGTTCCAATTGACAACGGGCATGGGCAGAACGCCTCCCTCGATAGAATGGGGAGGAGTATCCGAGGCATTTCTTAACGAAGTCTGAAGGTAAGAAAAGCTTCTTGAATGTCGGTCTTCAGACTGCCTTAAGACTTTGCTGACAGGTTGGCAGGGGCGGTTCTGAGTAACCGGATCGCAGCTGCCAAATGAGTTGGCAGGCCACCAGACTTTCACGAGGCGCGTTATGACCCGCGATATTGCCGTAAACCGTTATGGAAAACTGTCGATGACCCTGCACTGGTTGATGCTGGCGCTGTTCGTTGCTGTGTATGCATGCATCGAGATCAAGGGCTTGCTGCCCCGTGGCAGCACCGCACGGAGCCTGCTGCTGGGGTTGCATGGGCTGTTCGGGCTGAGCATTTTCGGGCTGGTTTGGGTCCGCCTGTTCGGTCGCCTGACGCCACGCCCGCCCATCACGCCCGCCCCGCCGGCCTGGCAGACCGGCCTTGCGCACCTGATGCACCTGGCGCTGTATGGCCTGATGATCGCGACCCCGGTGTTGGCCTGGTTGATGCTGGCCGCCGGAGGTAAGCCGGTGCCGTATTTCGGCTTCTTCCTGCCGGCCCCCGTGGCGGTGGACCCGGACCTGGCCAAACAGCTCAAGTACTGGCACGAGCTGCTGGGCAGCAGCGGCTATTGGTTGATTGGTCTGCATGCGGCGGCCGGTTTGATCCATCACTATTGGGTGGGGGACGATACCCTGGCTCGGATGTTGCCGAGCCGAACCGACCTTGACTAACTATTCGGCTGGCGGGGATTGGACACCGGTACAGGGGGCACGCTACCCCACGTAATACTTATCCCAGAGCTTGTTCCGGAATCGTTTGTCCGGATCGAATCGCGCCTTGAGCGCAAACAGCTGTTGCGCGCCGGGGTAGGCACGTGAGAACTGCTGCCGCGTCGCGTGCAATTGATAGGGTAGGTAATAGGTGCCACCAAACGAAAGCGCAATGTCGATCAGTTCGCGCGTCCATACGCCAACTTTCTCGCGGTCGGCCACGCCAACGTGTTGCCAGTAATAAAGTACGAATGAAAAAACTTCTTCCCTTGCTCAGGCTAGACATGAGTCAGGGGCCGGTGGCGCGTGGCGGATGGAGATGTTGACGGCATCGACGTTGTGCGCCATCAACACGGCGGCCATTTGTAATACAAATGCATTGAGGTGGGCTACCGGGACAAAATACTCCTGCAATGCGTAGGTACTGTTGCGGGTCGCAATGGGGCCGAGCGAGGCGACGTCCCTGCTGGCCTCGTAATTGCGGCGTACCACCGGGTGGCTGAGGTAGCGCAATGGATCGACCACATCAGTGCGAATCAACGGCCCGCCGGGAAGCTTGGTCACGCCCCACAGGAGGGTTTGTTCGAGCGTGTACGATTGCCCCGGTGCGACCAGCCGGTCTTCGACGGTCAGCGCTTTTTCCGTGGTGCACCAGGTGACAGCGGTGGCTTGGTCAAAGTAGGGCGGCGCCAGATCGGCGTTGTGCAGGATGGCTTGATCGTTTCCGCGGATGTGCTGATTAAAGAATTCAGGATAATCGGCAACCGGCATGCGATGTACCTGGCGTTCCATCGTGACGTTTGGCACGAGGTCCAGTTCGATTTCCGTGATAACCCCCACCGCGCCATAGCTACCGATGGCTGCGCGGAACAAGTCGGTATTGGTGGTGCGCGATGCCTCCATGACTGAGCCGTTGGCGAGTACCACCTGCAGGGCTCGTACCGAGTTGCTCATCGGACCTGCACCGACGTAACGCCCATGGGCATTGACTGACAGTGCCCCGCCGACCGTAAAGTTGGCATAGCTCTGCATGATCTTTACCGAAAGGTCATGGCGGTCGATGACTGTCTGCAGATCGCGCCAGCGCATCCCGGATTGCACACGTATGACCCTGCTCTCAGGTGAGTAACGGATGACCTGATTGAACTGACGCATGTCCAGATGCAGGCTGTCTTCGGTGGCAATCTGTCCGCCCATGCTATAGCGGCCACCCCCGATACTCACCGGACCTGACCACATGGCCAGTGCCTGTCGTATTTCGTAGGTGGTACGCGGGGCAAACAGGCGATTCACCCAAATCGGGTTGAGCAACGTCACATCGTTGACCAGGACGCCCGAAGACGGTGCCGCCCATATCGACCAGGGTGACAGCACACCTGCGGTCATCCCGATCATGCCAGCTCGGAGAAGACTGCGCCGGGTGAAAGCGTGTGACGGGAGCGCTTGCGCGTCTTCGATCATGGGGTGTTACTCATCTGAGAATCGAAAATGACGCGCACGTCCGGACTTCGAAGCAGGCTTGCTGGAGTGACCGTATGACGTTGCCACGGGATTCGGCCGAAGTACCACAGCCGCCAGAAGTTGAGCTTCGGATCGGCATTATCTTGCAGTAAGGTCGCGAACGTCTCCACTTTACCGAGCTGGATGTTCGTCGCTTCATCGATGACCTCACGAACGAAGCGAGAACAGAACTGGCGCGGTGAGTGTATGTTGAATCCAGTGTCGTAGAACGTGCCTAGTCGATCGCCAACCGCTGCTTGAAGTGCCTCGCGCTGTGTGTCCGTGAGAGGCAACGCAAGCCTCGCAACCGCGCAGCGTCCCTGCTCGGAGCGCTTGAGGAACTGAGTCAGCGGGGTGGTTCGCGCGAGCGGAAACGTACTTTCTGCAATCAACGGCTCAGCGCCACGGTCGTCGACCACCACTCCCACATGGTTCGTCCATGAATTCGTCGCGCTGGCGACTTCCAGGAAAGGGCGGGCGGTGACGCGGATGAACACAATGTCGCCAATCTGCAAATCGCCCGTCGGTGGTCCGTCGGGTGCTGGGGAAACGTGCGCTGCGGCGTTGATTGACATGCTGACCTCTCGGCTCTTATGAGTCCCAAGCATGGGGAGGAGGGTGCATAATTCGCAACTTGTTCGTTCATATTTCGCTAAGCTGATACCAACAGTATCGGATATCAATACTTATGACCCAAATTACCCAACTCATCTTGACTATAAAGCAACGTCTCAAGGCCGCCAGCATGACTTATCGCGACGTTGCCCGGGCACTTGACCTCTCGGAGCCCAGCGTAAAGCGTCTGCTGGCCAGCGGTCGCCTGACGGTCGAACGTCTCGCCCAACTCTGTGATCTGCTGGGCCTGACGATGGCGGAATTGCTTCAGGAGGCCGAGTTGTCGTCCCCACGCCTGCAGATGCTGACGCATGAACAAGAAGCGCAACTGGTCTCAAACGAAAAGCTCCTGCTGGTAACGGTGTGTGCGCTGAATCACTGGTCGCTGGAAGACATCGTGTCTGCCTACTGCCTGTCAAAAGCCGAGTGCATCAAGCACTTGTTGGTGCTGGAACGCATGGGCCTGGCGGACCTGAAGCCGGGAAACCGGATCAGATTGCTGGTGGCGCGAGATTTTGATTGGCTGCCGGATGGCCCTATCCGGGATTTTTTCCTGCAGCAGGGGTTACCCGATTTCATGGCAAGTCGGTTCGCCGCTCCGGATGAAACCCTGCACTTTGCCCATGGCATGCTGACGAAGCCCGCTTACGCGCAGTTGCAAGTCGAAATACACAGATTGCGCAGCAAACTGGCAGCGCTGCACAACGAATCGTTGACCGCGCCCTTGTCCGAGAAATGCGGGACTGCGCTGTTGCTGGCGATGCGGGTTTGGGAGCCGCGGGCGTTCAGGAAGCTTAAGCGGGTGTAATCGAGGGGCCGGGAGGGCGCAGATTTAAAGCTACGGATCATTTATTGGGTGCCATACGCGTCAGCAAAACGGCCAATAGCTGCCCATTCCAACCGATCGCTGTGGGTCGCCTACAATCAATTGTGTATCTGCCTTTGCGCTGCGGCTGGACGACTTTCACCCCGAGTCGCTTTCAGGACACGTTTTGTCGTCCACGTGCAACCGCCAACCCCCGGGAGTGGCAAGCTGTGAGGATGCCCCGGACCAGGTGCGCAAGACACTTGGCCGGAGAGCGAGGATGGCGATCGGATTAGCCACGCTACCGTGACGTGGACCGGACGCCGCAGCCAAGACTCCGGACGGCTGCCGCCTAGGCGGCGGTGTCGTTCGAGATGCCGAGGTACTTTATGCCTGATGAGACGCTTCACCTGCCTCTGATTCACAGCGTGTTGGAGCGCGAGAAGGACACCCCCGGTGCCTTGTTGCCGATTCTCCACGCCATCCAGGAAGGCTGCGGGTACGTTCCCGACGCCGCCGTCCCGGAAATCTCCCATGCCCTCAACCTCAGCCAGGCTGAAGTGCGCGGCGTAATCAGCTTCTACCACGATTTTCGCACCACGCCGCCGGCACGCCATACCCTGCGCCTGTGCCGGGCCGAGTCCTGCCAGAGCATGGGCGCCGAGCGCCTGGCGGCGCAGTTGCGCGAGCAACTGGCGTTGGATGACCACGGCACCAGTGCCGATGGCAGCATCAGCCTGCGGCCGGTCTATTGCCTGGGCGCCTGCGTTTGTTCGCCAGCCCTGGAGCTGGACGGCGAGCTGCACGCACGGCTTACCCCCGAGCGCCTGCGCGAGTTGGTAAAAGGCTGTATGGAGGACGGGGCATGCTGACGCTCTATATCCCTCGCGATTCGGTGGCCCGCGCCGTGGGCGCGGACAAGGTGGCCGATGCGCTGGCCCGTGAGGCCGAACGTCGGCAACTGCCGCTGACCCTGCGCCGCACCAGTTCCCGTGGCCTCTATTGGCTCGAACCACTGGTTGAGCTGGAAAGCGCCGGTGTTCGGCTGGGGTTCGGCCCCGTCACGCCACAAGACGTACCGAGCCTGCTGGATGCGCTGGCCGGCGATCCCGGCAGTCATCCACTGGCCTTGGGGCCGGTGGAGGAGATCCCCTATCTCAAGAGCCAGCAGCGCCTGCTGTTCGCGCGTGCCGGCATCACCCAGCCGCTGTCGCTGGACGACTACCGTGCCCAGGGCGGGTTCCTGGGACTGGCCCGGGCCCTCCAGACGGACGGCGCAGACGTGGTGGCCAGTGTGCTCGATTCCGGCTTGCGTGGCCGGGGTGGCGCGGCGTTCCCGGCGGGCATCAAGTGGCGCACCGTCCGCGACGCGGTGGGTGCGCAGAAATACATCGTGTGTAACGCCGACGAGGGCGACTCCGGCACTTTCGCCGACCGCATGCTGATGGAAGGCGACCCCTTCCTGCTGATCGAAGGCATGATCATCGCCGGCACCACCGTCGGCGCGACCCTGGGCTACATCTACGTGCGCTCGGAATACCCGGACGCCATCAGCACCCTGAACGATGCCCTGCGCATCGCCCGTGACGCTGGGTATCTGGGCGCGAACGTGAGCGGCAGCGGCCGCGCCTTCGATATTGAGGTTCGTGTCGGCGCCGGCGCCTACATTTGTGGTGAAGAAACGGCGCTGCTCGAATCCCTCGAGGGCAAGCGCGGCACGGTTCGCGCCAAGCCGCCGCTGCCCGCCATCCAAGGCTTGTTCGGGCTGCCGACGTTGGTCCACAACGTGGTGACCCTGGCCTCGGTGCCGGTGATCCTGGAGAAGGGCGCGCAGTTCTACCGTGACTTCGGCATGGGCCGCTCCCTGGGCACGATGCCGTTTCAACTGGCCGGCAATGTGCGCCAGGGTGGCCTGGTGGAGCGTGCCTTCGGCCTGACCCTGCGTGAACTGGTGGAAGGCTACGGCGGCGGGACCGCCAGCGGTCGACCGCTGAAGGCCGCGCAAGTGGGGGGACCGCTGGGGGCTTGGGTGCCGCCCTCGCAATTCGACACACCGCTGGACTACGAGGCATTCGCCGCCATGGGCGCGATGCTCGGCCACGGTGGCGTGGTGGTCGCCGATGACACCCTGGACATGGCCCGCATGGCGCGTTTCGCCTTGCAGTTCTGCGCCGAGGAATCGTGCGGCAAGTGCACGCCATGCCGGATCGGTTCTACCCGAGGTGTCGAAGCGGTGGACCGGTTGATGGCGAGCACCGATGCCGGTGCCCGTGAGGAACAGGTCCTGCTGCTCAAGGATCTGTGCGACACCCTGCAATACGGCTCGCTCTGCGCTCTCGGTGGGATGACCTCTTATCCTGTCGCCAGCGCCCTGAAGTATTTCCCCGCCGACTTCGGTCTGGCGACCACGGAGGCCGAC
This sequence comes from Pseudomonas sp. B21-054, assembly GCF_026016345.1. Taxonomy (NCBI): domain Bacteria; kingdom Pseudomonadati; phylum Pseudomonadota; class Gammaproteobacteria; order Pseudomonadales; family Pseudomonadaceae; genus Pseudomonas; species Pseudomonas sp. B21-054. Next base: position 3,729,763 of record NZ_CP087204.1, on the reverse strand, counting down.
CAATGATCAACATCTTCGACCCCAGCAGCGACATCGACCTTGGCACCCCGGCGCGTGAAAGCGACGTGCAGGTCAGCCTGACCATCGACGGCCGCGAAATCAGCGTCGCCTCCGGCACCTCGGTGATGCGCGCCGCCGCGTTGCTCGGCACCACCATTCCCAAGCTCTGCGCCACCGACAGTCTGGAAGCCTTCGGCTCCTGCCGTATGTGCCTGGTGGAGATCGACGGCATGCGCGGCTACCCGGCCTCTTGCACCACGCCGGTGACCGAGGGCATGGTGGTACGCACCCAGACCTCTAAGCTCGCCGATTTGCGCCGCAACGTGATGGAGCTGTACATCTCCGACCACCCGCTGGATTGCCTGACGTGCGCGGCCAACGGCAATTGCGAGTTGCAGACCGTGGCGGGGCAGGTGGGCCTGCGCGAGGTGCGCTACGGCTACGAGGGCGCCAATCACCTGTCCGAAGCCAAGGACGTTTCCAACCCCTATTTCGAATACGACCCGAGCAAGTGCATCGTCTGCAACCGCTGCGTACGCGCTTGCGAAGAAATCCAGGGCACCTTCGCCCTGACCATCACCGGGCGCGGTTTCGACTCGCGGGTGGCGGCTGCGGGCGGCGACAATTTCCTCGAATCCGAATGCGTCTCCTGCGGCGCTTGCGTGCAGGCATGCCCGACGGCCACCTTGATCGACAAGAGCGTCGTGGAGATCGGCCAGCCGGAGCGCAGCGTCATCACCACGTGTGCCTATTGCGGCGTGGGTTGTTCCTTCCGCGCCGAAATGAAAGGCGAGCAACTGGTGCGCATGGTCCCGGACAAGAACGGCCAGGCCAACCACGGCCACTCTTGCGTCAAGGGGCGTTTCGCCTGGGGCTACGCGACGCACCCGGACCGCATCACCAAGCCGATGATCCGCAAGCACATCAGCGATCCGTGGCAGGAAGTCAGCTGGGAAGAGGCGGTCACCTACGCCGCCAGCGAGCTGCGCCGCATCCAGCTGAAGTACGGACGTGATTCCATCGGTGGCATCACCTCCAGCCGCTGCACCAACGAAGAAACCTACCTGGTGCAGAAACTGGTGCGCACCGCCTTCGGCAACAACAACGTCGACACCTGCGCCCGCGTGTGCCATTCGCCTACCGGTTATGGCCTCAAGCAGACGTTGGGCGAATCCGCCGGTACCCAGAACTTCGACTCGGTCATGAAGGCTGACGTCATCCTGGTGATGGGCGCCAACCCCACCGACGCTCACCCGGTGTTCGGCTCCCAGCTCAAGCGGCGCCTGCGCCAAGGTGCGCGGCTGATCGTCATCGATCCGCGCCGTATCGACCTGGTGGATTCACCCCACGCCCGCGCCGACCTGCACCTGCAACTGCGGCCAGGCACCAACGTGGCGATGCTCAACGCATTGGCCCACGTGATCGTCACCGAAGGCCTGGTCGACCAGCCTTTCGTCGAGGAGCGCTGCGAGGCGGCGGACTTCGCCCGCTGGCGCGATTTCGTCAGCCTGGCGGAGAACTCGCCTGAGGTGCTGGGCCCGGTGTGCGGTGTGCCGGCCGAGCAGATTCGCGCGGCTGCACGGCTCTACGCCACCGGCGGCAACGCAGCCATCTATTACGGCCTCGGCGTCACCGAGCACAGCCAGGGCAGTACCTCGGTGATGGGCATCGCCAACCTGGCCATGGTCACCGGCAACATCGGCCGCGAAGGGGTCGGGGTGAACCCTCTGCGTGGACAGAACAACGTCCAGGGTTCCTGCGACATGGGCTCGTTCCCCCATGAGCTGCCTGGCTACCGGCACATTTCCAATGAAGTGGTGCGCGCCCAGTTCGAACAGGCCTGGAATGTCACCCTGCAACCCGATCCGGGCCTGCGCATTCCGAACATGTTCGAAGCGGCCCTGGATGGCACCTTCAAGGCGCTGTATTGCCAGGGTGAGGACATCGCCCAGAGCGACCCGAACACCCAGCACGTGACCGCCGCCCTGAGCGCCCTGGAGTGCGTGATCGTCCAGGACATCTTCCTCAACGAGACGGCCAAGTTCGCCCACGTGTTCCTGCCGGGCAGTTCCTTCCTCGAGAAGGACGGCACGTTCACCAACGCCGAACGCCGCATCTCCCGGGTGCGCAAGGTCATGGACCCGCTGGCCGGCAAGGCCGATTGGGAGGCCACCATCGCCCTGGCCGACGCGTTGGGCTACAAGATGCACTACAGCCATCCCTCGGAAATCATGGACGAGATCGCCAGCCTGACACCAACGTTTAGCCGCGTCAGCTACGCCGAACTGGACCGTCACGGCAGCCTGCAGTGGCCGTGCAACGATGCCGCGCCGGACGGCACGCCGACCATGCACATCGATCAGTTCGTACGCGGTAAAGGGCGCTTCATGCTCACCGGCTACGTGCCCACTGAAGAGAAGGTCAACGGCCGCTATCCGCTGCTGCTGACCACCGGGCGCATCCTCAGCCAGTACAACGTCGGCGCCCAGACCCGACGCACCGACAACGTGGCCTGGCACGAGGAAGACCGCTTGGAAATCCACCCGACCGACGCCGAGAACCGTGGCATCGTCGAGGACGACTGGGTCGGCATCGGCAGTCGCGCCGGGCAGACGGTGCTTCGCGCCAAGGTGACCGAGCGCGTGGCGCCGGGCGTGGTCTACACCACGTTCCACTTCCCGGAATCGGGCGCCAACGTGATCACCACCGACAACTCCGACTGGGCCACCAACTGCCCGGAATACAAGGTGACGGCGGTCGAAATCGTGCGGGTCAGCCAACCTTCGGAATGGCAGAAACGCTACCAGGCGTTCAGTGATGAACAGGGGCGCCTGCTGAAGGAACGTCGCCATGCCGAAAAAGCCGAGGTACGTCGATGAGCTCTGAAAGCCTGATCAAAATGGCCAACCAGATCGCGCAGTACTTCACCAGCGAACCGGACCACGCGCTGGCGGTGAATGGTGTGCGCCAGCACATCAAGAGCTTCTGGACCCCGGGTATGCGCCGGGATTTGCTGGAATGGGAGAAGAAACATCCGGAGGCTGTCCTGCACCCGTTGGTGTTGGCGGCGCTGGTGGAACCGGAGGTGAGCGCCTAGCGCAGTGATCCGTGGGAGCATGCTCCCGTGTTTGGCGGTATTGATCGTTCCCATGCTCCCGCGTGGGAACGCCGCCAGGGACGCTCCGCGTTCCGCTTCTGGAGGGTGACACAGAGCGTCACGGGATGCATTCCCACGCGGAGCGTGGGAATGATCAAGAGAGCGGGTTTGGTCGTCAGGTTCTGCCTTGATGGGCCGCCCAGTGTTTCATCTCTTCGGCAATGAAGTGGTTCACCAGGTCGCTGTACATCTTCTCGATGGCGTCCGGGCTTAGGCCCTCGGCTTCGGCCCACTCCCGTCGGGTGGCGAGCATGGCCTTGAAGCGCTCGGGAGCACGCACCGAAGTCGCCGAGGTCTTGAACCTGGAGGCCGCGAGGACGTACTGGAAGCGCCTGCCCAATAGTTTGATAACGGCCTGGTCAAGGGCATCGATTTCGCCTCGAATGTCTTCCATGTTGGTGCACTCTGAGGGGGATAGCGGATTGCAGACTTCCATGTAGGTCACTCCATTTTGTTGAATAAGATCGGCCCAAGCTGAACCGATCTCCGCTGTGATTAAAAGCGCCAGTCCTCGGCTCGAACGACCTGGCAGAAAGGCCCGGCCAACGTTGCGTTGTGATGCGCGATGATAGCCTGCGCCTTCAAGACGGGCGTATCGGCACACGTATGACCATCGGCAATCAGTACGGCATCGAACCCTAGGTCCCGGGCCGCGCGGCAGGTACTGTCGACACAATACTGGGTTTTCATCCCTGTGATAACCACGCCCTCGGCGCCACACGCCTTCAGCTGCTCGGCCAAACCCGTCATGGCAAATGCATTGGGCCGATTTTTTTCCAAGATCACTTCGTCGCCCGCCAGCCGCAGTTCCGCTACCAATTGCGTCAATGGACTTCCAGGTTCCATAGGCGAGCCAGGCGGACCTACATGACGAACCAGAAAGATCGGGGCGCCGGCGCTCCGAGCCTTGACCATCAGGCCATTGAGGGTATCCAGCAGCGCTTCACCTGCCCAGGGTTTATCCGGACCATGAAACAAGCCGACCTGCACATCGATAATCAACAGAGCATGCATAGTGCTTTCCTTGCGTTTGGGCCAGTGACGCAAGGGCAAAAGAAAAGGCCCTTACCATCACTGGCGGGCCTTTGGGATTCGTTTGTCAGCGACTCACGACATCTCGCACGACCCGCCTTGGGCGGTCGTGGTTGTGGTGGTCGAGGCAATCTTTGGGAGGTTCATGGCCTGACAGTAGCTTCACATCGTCGGGTTTGGCAAGCGCGCTCCATGGGAGTATGCGATCTCTTGTGGCGAGGGGATTTATCCCCGATCGGCTGCGCAGCAGTCGTAAACCGGTCAACGCGGCTCACCTTTTGCAGCGCGGTGCCTGGGTTTTGGGGCTGCGGCGCAGCCCAGCGGGGATAAATCCCCTCGCCACAGAGGTTGGTTAGCCTTCGAGGCCGCGCCGTTCGATCACGCCGAACACGTCTGCCACATCCTGCACCAGGATCCGGGCGACATTGGTGATGGTGGCGATATCGTTCTCTGCCGAATCCCGCAGGCTGGTGCAAGCCACCAGCGTCAGGTAGTCGAGCGTGGCGTGCAGGCGTTCGCTGGCACAGGCATGGAGTTCGGGCAGTGGGGCTTGGGTGTCGATCAGCAGGACGGGGTGGGTGGTGGCGGTTTGGGTGAGAGGAGTGAAGCGGGCAGATGCTTGATTCGTTGTCATAAGGTTGCACTCGTTCGATAGAAAGAATAGCCACCTTTCTGCTGCGAATCATAGGGGTGGCAGTTGCGCGAGGGTTCGCAGACCGAGGAACGAATCCAAAACTCGGCAGACCCGAAAGCCTCCCGCGCGCAACCGCCATAAAATGAAAGCGGGCAAGTTTGCCTGAATTTCATTTGACGGTATCTAGATTTGTTCATTCGGGCTGCGAAACCCAATCACCGGCCAAAGCCAGTGACGAGCCAACTATAGAAGTCGATCCCGACACCCACAACCGACCTGTAGGACGCCACCAGCCCCTGTGGTGAGGGGATTTATCCCCGTTCGGCTGCGCAGCAGTCGTAAAACCGGTGCCTGCGGTCTGCCTGACGAAACGCGATGGCCGATTTGGGGCTGCTTCGCCACCCAGCGGGAGCAAGCTCCCTCGCCACAGGAGGTAAATTCCTACAAGATTTTAGGACGGTCAGCCGGGTCTGTTAGCAGTGGGATGATGCGTTCATCTCGATGAAGGAGCCGGGCCATCCATGGCTCAGATCAACGGCATCGGCGCTAGGCCTATCACCTCCGTAGATGACGACAGATCACCGTCGCCCCGTACGCGTACTCACATCCACCCACACCGCCAGCACCAGGATGCTGCCCTTGACGATCATCTGCCAATAACTGTCGACATCGAGCATCGACATGCCGTTGTCCAGGCTGGTGATGACCAGCGCGCCGAGGAGGGCGCCGTAGACGGTGCCGGAACCGCCGCGCATGGAGGTGCCGCCGATGAAGCAGGCGGCGATGGCGTCGAGTTCGCCCATGTTGCCGGCCGAGGGGGAACCGGCTGCCAGGCGTGCGGTGTTGACCATGCCGGCGAGGGCGCACATCACGCCCATGATGCCGAAGATCCACAGTTTCACTGCCTGCACGTTGATGCCGGACAGGCGCGTGGCTTCCATGTTGCTGCCCACCGAGTAGACCCGCCGGCCGAACACGGTCTGGCTGGTGACGTAGCTGAACACGCCCAGCAGGATCAGCAGAAGCAACACCGGCACCGGGATGCCGTCGTAGCTGTTGAGGGTGTAGACGAACCCGGCCAGCACCGCGCCGATCAACACCACGCGCAGTACGTCACGCACCAATGAGTGCGCCGCCAGGCCATGGAGGGCGCGATTGCGCCGCTGTTTCCAGGTCAGGAAAAGGGTCAAGGCGAATAGCAGGATGCCGAGCCCGGTCCCCACCGTGTGCGGCAAATAACCTTGGCCGACGTAGACCAGTTCCGGCGACACCGGGGCAATGGTGGTGCCGCCGGTCACCCCCAGCAGGATTCCGCGAAAGGCGAGCATGCCGCCCAGGCCGACAATGAACGAGGGGATGCGCAGGTAGGCGGTCATGTAGCCGTTGCCCAGGCCAATCACCAGGCCACACAAGGCCACCAGGCTCAGGTTCGCCAGCAGCGGGATGTGATAAACCACATCGAGGATCGCCGCCAGGCCCCCCAGCAGCCCGAGCAGCGAGCCCACCGACAGGTCGATCTCGCCGCTGATGATCACCAGCACCATGCCGCAGGCAAGAATCCCGGTAATGGACATCTGCCGCAGCAGGTTGGAGAGGTTGCGCGGGGTCACGAACCCGCCGTCGGTCTGCCAACTGAAGAACAGCCAGATGATCGCCACGGCGATCACCAGGGCGAGCATTTTGTAGCGAGAAAACAGCTGTTTGACCTGATTCATCTACGCGGACTTCCGATCATTATTGTTATGGCCGTCGGGATGGCTGAGCGCGGCGGCGAGCACTTGTTCCTGGGTGAGTTCGTGGTTGATGAAGTCGCCGCGCAACTGGCCGTCGCCGATCACCAGGACGCGGTCGGAGACCCCCAGCACCTCGGCCAGCTCCGAGGACACCATGATGATCGACACGCCTTCGGCCGCCAGCGCGCCCATCAGCTTGTAGATTTCATACTTGGCGCCGACATCCACGCCGCGGGTCGGCTCGTCGAGAATCAACACGCGGGGTTTGGTCAGCAGCATCTTCGCCAGCACGGCCTTTTGCTGGTTGCCACCGGACAGGCTGGTGATCGGCAGGAACGGACTCGCGGTCTTGAGGTGCATGCGCGAGATTTCCTTGTCGATGCTGCCCAGTTCGGCTTCGGCGTCGATGCGGGTCATTTTCGAATAGTTGTCCAGCACAGCCAGGGTGATGTTCTGGCCCACGCCCAGGTCCGGGATGATGCCTTGGCGCTTGCGGTCTTCGGGGACCATGCACAGGCCGGCACGGATCGACTTGAGGGGCGTGCGCGTGTCGATCTGCTTGCCTTCCAGCCAGACTTCGCCCTCGTAGCGACCGGGGTAGGCGCCGAACAACGCCGACACCAGTTCCGTACGACCGGCGCCGACCAGCCCGGCGATGCCAAGGATTTCCCCGCGCTTGAGGACGAAGGAAATATCATCGACCCGTTTGCGCCTGGGGTTGTCGACGTCGTAGCAGGTGACATGGCGCGCCTCGAAAATCACTTCGCCGATGTCATGGGGTTCGGTGGGGTAGAGGTTGCTCATTTCCCGTCCGACCATCTGGGTGATGATCTTCGGGATGTCCATGTCGGTCATGGCGGTGGTGGCGATGTGTTTGCCGTCGCGGATCACCGAAATGGTGTCGCACACCGCCGCCACTTCATCGAGTTTGTGGGAGATGTACACGCAGGCAACGCCCTTGGCCTTGAGGTCGCGGATGATGTCCAGCAGCACCTCGATTTCCGAACGGGTCAGGGCCGAGGAGGGCTCGTCGAGAATCAGCAGCCGCGCCTGTTTGTTCAACGCCTTGGCGATTTCCACCAACTGCTGGTAGCCACCGCCGTACTGGGAAACCGGCAGCGAGACGTTCATGTCCGGCACCTTGAGTTCACGCATCAGCGCTTCGGCACGGTGGATCATCGCCGGGTAGTTCATGCGTCCGCCGGGCAGTGTCAGTTCGTGGCCCATGAAGATGTTTTCCGCCACCGACAGGTCGGGGACAAGGGTCAGTTCCTGGTGAATGATGACGATCCCGGCGGCTTCGGTTTCGCTGATGGACTGCGCCTTGAGCGGCTGGCCGTCCCAGAGAATCTCACCGTCCCAGGTGCCGTAGGGATAGACCGCCGAGAGGACTTTCATCAGGGTGGATTTGCCCGCGCCGTTTTCACCGCACAGGCCGACGCACTCCCCGGGCCTGACCTTGATGTCGATGCCGTTCAGGGCTTTGACACCGCCAAAGGTTTTGACGATGCCGTTCATTTGCAGCAGGTAGTCGGACATGGCGAAGGCTCGTGAAAAAGGGCTCACACATACGCAGGGGACCAAGTATTTCCTGGTGTCAGTCAGCCCTTGTGGGAGCGAGCTTGCTCGCGATAGCGGTGTTTCAGCTTGCACCCATCTTGGATGGGCCCGCCATCGCGAGCAAGCTCGCTCCCACAGGGACTTTGCTTAACCCAGGATTTGCACCCAGGTCACTGCCCGGCGATCTGCGCCTTGGTATAGAACCCGTCCTTTTCCAGCAGATCGATGTTGTCCTTGGTCAGCGGAGTTGGCGTGAGCAGGATGGTGTCGACTTTTTTGCTGCCATTGTCGTATTGCGAGCTGAAGGTGGGTTTCTCGTTGCGCGCCAGTTGCACCGAGAGCTTGGCGGCTTCCGAGGCGATCAGCTTCAGCGGCTTGTAGACGGTCATGGTCTGGGTGCCATCGATCACCCGCTTGACCGCCGCCAGGTCGGCATCCTGGCCTGAGATCGGCACCTTGCCGGCCATTTTCTGTGCGGCCAGGGCCTGGATCGCACCGCCAGCGGTGGCGTCGTTGGAGGCGACGATGCCATCGATCTTGTTGTTGTTCCGGGTCAGGGCGTTTTCAACGATGCTCAGGGCTTCGGTGGGGTTCCATTCCTTCACCCACTGCTGGCCGACGATCTTGATATCACCCTTGTCGATGGCCGGTTGCAGCACTTTCATCTGGCCTTCGCGCAGGACCTTGGCGTTGTTGTCCGTAGGGGCGCCACCGAGCAAAAAGTAATTGCCCTTCGGCGCGGCCTTGAGCACACCGCTGGCCTGCATCTCGCCGACCTTTTCGTTATCGAAGGAAATGTAGGCGTCGATGTCGGCATTGAGGATCAGTCGGTCATAAGACACCACCTTGATCCCGGCCTTCTTGGCTTCGGCGACGGCGTTGGTCAGCACGGTGGCGTTGAAAGGCACGATGACGATCACATCGACGCCACGGGAGATCAGGTTTTCGATCTGCGAGATCTGCTTCTGCTCGTTGGCATCGGCCGATTGGACGAAGACCTTGGCGTCGAGTTTTTCCGCCGCCGCGACGAAGTAGTCACGGTCCCGTGACCAGCGTTCCAGACGCAGGTCATCAATGGAAAAGCCGATTTTCGGGTGCGCCGCATCGGCCATGACCGGAAGCGAGAGCAGGGCGAGGGCGCCAGCGAGTAACGTGCGTTTGAATGTTTTCATGGTGGTGCGTCCTTTTATTGTTGTTTGAAAGACACTGCCTGACGATGAGCGTGGTGCGGATAGAACTGTAGAGAGTCGCCGAGCGCTGTGGGCAGAGATTTGTCGCGAGAATGTAACAACCACTTTGGCGAATCAGATAAATCAAGGTTGTTTTTTTCGGGGGGCCGCTTCGCAGCCCAACGGGGATAAATCCCCTCGCCACAGCTCAGTCTATTGTCAGGGATAGATAAACCGGTTGACCACGTTCTCGAGCATCTCCTGCCGACCGCTGACGGCTTGCGGGTTCAACTCATTGGCAAAGGCATGCTCGGCCAGTGAAGCGAGGCTGAACTCACCGGCCAATACCGCTTGGCCGAACGGCTGCTGCCAACCGGCGTAGCGTTGGTCCTTGAATTGCTGGAGTTGATCGTTCTGCACCATGGCCGCGGCGCGCTCCAGGGCCAGGGCCAGAACATCCATGGCCGCCACATGGCCGTGGAACAGATCGAGCTCGTCCAGGCTTTGGCGTCGCACCTTGGAATCGAAGTTGAACCCGCCGTTGGTGAAACCGCCGGCCTTGAGGATTTCGTAGGTGGCCAGGGTCATTTCTTCGACGCTGTTGGGGAACTGGTCGGTGTCCCAGCCGTTCTGCGGGTCGCCACGGTTGGCATCGATGCTGCCGAAGATCCCCAACGAGACGGCCGTGGCGATTTCGTGGTGGAAGCTGTGCCCGGCCAGGGTCGCGTGGTTGGCCTCGATGTTGACCTTGATTTCTTTTTCCAGGCCGAACTGCTGCAGGAAGCCGAATACCGTGGCGCTGTCGTAATCGTATTGGTGCTTGGTCGGCTCCTGTGGCTTGGGCTCGATCAGCAAATCACCTTTGAAGCCGATCTTGTGCTTGTGCTCGACCACCATGGCCATGAAGCGACCCAGTTGCTCGCGCTCGCGCTTCAGGTCTGTGTTGAGCAGGGTTTCGTAACCTTCACGACCGCCCCACAGCACGTAGTTGGAGCCCTTGAGACGTTGGGTGGCGTTCATGGCGCTGAACACCTGGGCGGCGGCGCAGGCGAATACTTGCGGGTCCGGGTTGCTCGCGGCGCCGGCGGCAAAGCGCGGGTTGCTGAAGCAGTTGGCGGTGCCCCACAGCAGTTTGACGCCGGTCTGTTCCTGATGGCGTTCCAGCTGATCGACCATCTGCGCGAAGTGGTTGCGATACTCCTTCAGCGAGTTGCCCTCGGGGGCGACATCGGTGTCGTGGAAGCAGTAATAGTCGATGCCCAGTTTGGAAAAGAACTCGAAGGCCGCTTCGGCCTTGCCGATGGCCAGTTCCATGGGATCCCCAGTGCGCTGCCACGGGCGCTTGAAGGTGCCGGCGCCGAACACATCGGACCCCGGCCAGACGAAGGTATGCCAGTAGCAGACCGCCATGCGCAGGTGCTCGCGCATGGGTTTGCCGAGGATGAGCTTGTCAGCGTCGTAGTGGCGGAAGGCAAGGGGCGAGGCGCTGGCGGCCCCTTCGTAGCGAATCTTGTCGACACCGGGGAAGTACGGCATGGCGATTTCCTTATTGTTCTTGGCGGTGTCTCGATACTAACGCCGGCCCTGGGGCTGCTGATTATGAAAATCACCAACAGGCAGTTCGATTTTGAGTATTGAGATTCGACGTTCCGAGGCCTAGTCTGTCTTCACTGGCCTAGGGTAAAACCAATGAAAACCGTCCCGCCCGTCCACCGCATTGCCCTGTTGTTCAACGGCAGCAAGATCTACGACCGCGGCATCATCAGTGGCATCGGCAACTACCTGAGCAGCACCCGTGCGTCCTGGGACTTGTTCCTCGAGGAGGATTTCCTCTGTCGCTTGAAAGGCATCGAGCGCTGGCAGGGCGACGGGATCATTGCCGACTTCGACGACCCGCTGATTGGCGAGGCGCTGGCCGGAATCAAGCTGCCGGTCGTGGCGGTGGGCGGCTCCTATCAGGATGAACGCGCCTACCCCAAGGGCATTCCCTATGTCGCCACCGACAATGACGCCTTGATGAAGCTTGCCTACGAGCATCTGATCGAGGCCGGCTTGACGCGCTTTGCCTGCTTCAGCCTGCCGGAAGCGCAAGCCAATCGCTGGGCCCAGGAGCGGGAAAAAGCCTTTCGCCGCCTGCTGCAACGCGATGGCTTGCACGTCGAGGTCTATCGCGGCATGGGCACCAGCGCACCGCTCTGGGACAGCGCCGTCGAACAGCAGATCGCCTGGCTGCAAAGCCTGCCCAAACCCATCGGTATCATCGCCGTCAGTGACGCCCGCGCCCGGCAACTGCTGCAAGCCTGCCTGACCGCCGGGATCGCCGTGCCGGAGCAAGTGGCCTTGATCGGCATCGACAACGACCCGCTGACCCGCAGCCTGACGCGGGTGCCGCTGAGTTCGGTGATCCAGGGCACCGAAACCATGGGCCGGACCGCCGCGCGCCTGCTCCACCAGATGCTGCACGGCATGCCGTCCACGGGCATGCAGATCCTGGTGCCGCCGGATGCGATCAACGTACAGGTTTCCAGCCTGCATCAACCGCTGGGCAACCCCTACGTCATGCAGGCATTGCTCTTTATCCGCCAATACGCCTGCCAGGGCATCAAGACCGCCCAAGTGGCGGCGTATGTGGGGGTGTCGCGCTCATCGCTGGAGTCGCACTTTCGCAAGGCGCGCGGCTGCAGCGTGCACGACGAGATCCTGCGCTTCAAACTGGCCGCCGCCGCCAATGGCCTGGAAAACACCGATGCGCCGATTGCCGACATCGCCCAGAATTGCGGTTTCAAATCGGCGCAGTACCTGCACACGGTGTTTCGGCGAGAGTTTGGCTGTACGCCGAGGGAGTATCAGCAGGGGGCTGATGCAGTGAATCAGTGAGCGAATATTCAAGGCCTGTCTCGGATGAGCAGGTTGCATGATCAAATTTTTAGGGAAGAGTTGAATGGCGTTAAGAGTGTTGGTGATCGGCGGGTACGGAAACTTCGGCAGCATTGTTTGCCGACATCTGGCGATGATGCCAGGCGTGGACCTGGTGATCTCGGGTCGCGCCCCCCGCAAGTTGCAGGGCAAAGTCGATGAGTTGAAAGCCCAATCGGGCAACGTCTGTGAAAGTTGGTGTGGCGACGCCATGGGCCCTGGATTCAAGTCTGTCCTGGGCTCGATGAACATCCAGCTGGTCATCCACACCGGCGGGCCGTTCCAGGGACAATCCTATGCCGTCGCCGAGAGCTGCATCGACGCGGGCGTCAACTACTGCGACCTGTCCGACTCCAGGGCCTTTGTCTCTGGCATTGGTGCACTCGATGCCCGGGCAAGACAGGCGGGCGTGGCGATCCTCAGTGGCTGCAGTTCGGTGCCGACGCTATCGGCGGCGATCATCGATCAGCAGCGGCATCGCTTCCAGCGCATCGACTCGATCGAACATGGCATTTCCTCGTCGGCCAAGATGCCCGGGCTGTCCACCGTCGAAGGCGTTCTTGCCTACGCGGGCAAACCGATCAAGCAACTCAAGGACGGCCACGTGCATGAGGTGTTGGGCTGGCAGGACCTGACGCTTCGCAACATGCAGTCCATGGGCACTCGAGTCTTGGCCAATGTCGATGTACCGGACCTGGATATCTTCGCCGGCCGCTATGGCGCCCATACCCTGAGCTTCAAGGCTGGCGCAGGCCTGAAGCTTGGCGGTGTCGCCAACTACCTGCTGGCTCAGGCAATCAAGGTCGGGTTGGTGCGTGACCATGCCCCTTGGGCTGCAAGACTTCATCGCTGGGGACTCTGGTTTGAGCGATTCGGCGATGGCAAAAGCGCGATGTACATCGATGTCCAGGGCATCGGGCTGGAAGGGAAACCGCTGTTCATGACGGCGCAGCTCACGGCGACGAATGACAAGGGCCCGGAAATCCCGAGCTGCGCCGCCGTGGCCTTGGCTGCAAAACTTGCCCAAGGGTACTTGCCCGAACCCGGCGCTCGGGCGTGCGTAGGCGAAATCACCGTCGATGAGTACATGGCCGCCATCAACGATCCGGAAAACCTGAGCCTGTCCGTGCACTTTTCTGACGAGCAGCGCTGACCATGCTCTATCTGTGCCTGAAGTACATCCATGTCATCGCCGCTGTTTTCCTGTTCGGATTCGGCATGGGCTCCTACCTCTACCTGATCGCCGCCAGTCGCACCGCCAACCCTCAGGTGATTGCGCACGTGGCCAGGGCGGTCGTGCAGTTCGACACCTGGATTACCACCCCGGCAGGTTTTATTCAGATTGCGACGGGCTACCTGCTGATAAGGCTCGCCGGACTTCCCCTGACCACGGAATGGGTGATGACGTCGTTGGTCATCTTCCTGTGCGTGGGTTCGCTTTGGCTGCCGGTCCTGGTGTTTCAGAAGCGCTTGTACGTGATGGCTTCCAGCGCAGTGGCGACTGGGAGGGGGCTCGATGATCAATACCGGGCGGTGTACAGGAAATGGTTCTGGTTGGGTGTTGTCGGTTTTTCGGGAATGTTCGTGATCGTGATGATCATGGTGACCAAGATGGCGCCGTGGCGGCTGGTTGGGCTATTGGGGTAGGAGGGCGATCAGAGGGGCGCCTTCAAAAAACGTCGTTCATGATCTGGGTCCGGCAGAAGACACGTGTCGTATTTTCCGAAGAGCCGATAGCGATTCAGCGCAATGCGGTCGTAGGCCCAATCCCGAAGCGCTCGGGGGAAAACGCGTAAAAGCTTCACCGGCAGCCAGCGGGAGGGCAACTGGGCGGCGACTTCGAAAAATGCATCCGAACGCACCCAGTAGTGCCGGTCGCGAATCACCGCCATGGTGTCGAATTGATCCAGGGGCAAGCCTGCCCAGGCCAGCAGCGCCTGTCCCTCGGGCGACTGTACGGCGGCCAACCGGACGCGTCGGTCGTGGTCATGGCGAATCAGGAACCTCGCCCAGCCGTTGCACAGTTTGCACACGCCGTCGAACAGGACCACCGTCTCGCCTGGCTTGAGTAATGGTGCGGGTGTGGGGCGGATTTGGGAGGCGGGCATAAACGCGAGTCCTGTGGGGGCTGTTGTTCGGGATGATACTCGCGAGCCGTTCCGATGGGCATCGAGGTTTGTATGAAAAGTCGCAGGGTGACGATCAGACGTCTACCGACCGACTAACGGGTAGTGCTTGATACGACACGCATAGCTGTTGCCATCGCCCTTGCACATACCATCCAGATACCGGTAATTGACCTGTGCCGACTGCCCCTTCTTGGGCCATTGCCGGCGTGGAAGTGTGGATTGGTAGTCAGGCGTTTCCGGAGTGAATGTGATCGTCGTGCCTGCCTTTGGGCATTCTACTGTGGGTGATGCAGGACTGACTTTTTCGATCCGTGCCTGTAACTGCGGATAGGGTTGTTTCAGTACATCCAGAATACGAAGCTCCATGCGGCAAATCTGCCACGTTGCCGCTTGGACTGGCGTGCACAGCATTGGGAGCGTCAACGCAAACAGCACGTAAGCCATTGCCCGGATCTTCATCATTGTCCTTGCCTGTAATAGTCAGCCGTGAATGGCCTCGATCAACTGTAAAGCCCCATCAGGCGAAAAGACCAGTCGCTGCTCAGCGCGACAATCTCAGCCAGCGAATGCAGCAATATCGGAACCAGCAGGCCGCCGCTGGCGATTCGCGCGACGGCGAACACCCACCCACACGCAAAGATCAGTACGACGGTTGTCCAGTTGCCGTATTGGATGTGCATGCCGGCGAAGATGGCCGACGTCGCGATGATCGCGATCCATTTCCAGGCAGGGCTGCTCTCGTAGGGAAACAGTCGCAGCAGGTAGTGGCGGAAAAACAACTCTTCGGCGATGGGTGGAAACAGAATCAACGAGGCAATCTTGATTGCGCCTTGCCAGCTGGTGAGACCTGTCAGGAGCTGGGCCATGAAGGCTTCTTGAGGCTGCCCGAGCACGAAGATGGCGACGCCGCAAAGCAGGTAGGACGCGATGATGGCGAGCGCGCCGACCTTCAGGAATTTAAGGGAGACGCCGCGAAACTGGCTGCCTGGATCAGCCCGGTATTGCCAGGCAAAAAGGGCGAGCAGCAGGAGCGCAGCGATACCCGCGGTGGAGGTGAACGACAGGTATGACTGCATCTCTGCGGGGAGGAAAAGGACGCTGGGTATGGCGGCCAGAAAAAACACGAGGGCGGCCAGCACGAACATCCCGACCCGGTGAAAGAACCGGTAACTCACGAAGGTTGGCGCGGGGGTGAATCCAGGGGCGGCACTTAGATTCGTCACAGTCACTCCATGAGTGCGAAGCGGAAAAAAAGCATGGTGCCAGTATTTTCAATCGCCCGATAGAACAGTCGTGCGCGTTTGCCGAGCCTATCCCTGCGCCTCCCAATTCTTTTGACGCCCTTGTGCTAGGTGCGTTTTCCTTGTGAGGCAAACGCCCTGTGGTTTTCAAACCAATCGTGATCGCGGTACCACGTCACGGTGTCGGTAATGGTGCGCTCCAGCGTTCGGAAACGCACACCCAGCTCCTGTTCACTTTTGCTGTGATTGAAATGGGTACGGCCTGCTTCTCGTACCAGCAGGCGCAAGGTAGCCATGCTCAGCAGAATGGGTTTGCGAGTCATGCGCGCATAGAGTTCTTGCACAGCCGCCAAGGTGTATAGAAGAGGCAGGGGCACTTGTCGAACGGGTGTCTTGACGCCGGCAATACGACCAAGGACGGGCACCAGCTCGCCCATGGTCATATGCCGGCCCGCCGCCAGGTAGCGTTCACCTCGGCGTCCATGATCGGCAGCGGCAATCTGCGCCACTGCTACATCGCGGGCATCGACCACGGAAAAACTGCCGGGGATCAGCCCGGGCAACTTGCCGTTCACCACATCGTTGACCAATTGTCCCGAGGACGTCGGGCCCATGTCGGCGGGGCCCCACATCCACCCAGGCAGGACCATGCAGGCATGCATTTCAGGATGTTCTTCCAGAAACGACAAGATGACTCGGTCGGCGAGGATTTTGCTGCGGTAGTAGTCATCGGCGTCGGCCTCGGCCCGCAAACAGGTTTCGTCGATGGACGTACCGGGCGCCCCGTCGAGCACGGCGATGGATGAGGTATGGATGAAGCGTCGGATGCCGGCGCGGAAAGCCTGGTGAATCAGCTCCCGCGTACCGATGACATTGATCTTTTCGAGCTTCTTCCAGTGGCTGCCACCCTTGTAGTTGTCGCGAAAGAACGCCGCGGTATGAAACACGGTATCGCAGCCTTGCAGGGCGCCTGCAAATGCCTCGACATTGGCCATGTCCCCGACGACCAGTTCTACACGCGGCAGGTTGCTGAACTGCAGTTCACCTTTGGCCCTTGATCGGACCAGGGCTTTGACCGCGTAGCCCCGAGCGATCAATTCCCGCACCAGGTTGTTGCCCAGCAAGCCCGTGGCACCCGTGACGAAGACGCTGTACATGGTTCAAACCCTTCCTGTTGTTTCGAGGGCGTGTAGATATACCGACCAGGCTCCTCGCGAAAAACAGCGCCTACTGCATAATGGCTTTGCATATATGCAAACCAAGGGAAGGGATGACGCATGGCGTTGCAAGCAAACTGGGATGATCTTCGTCTGCTGTTGGCGGTGTCGCGGCGTGGCAGTTTTCTTCAGGCTGGGCAGTTGCTGGGTATAGCGCCGTCCACGGTGTCCCGTCGTTTGACCCAACTTGAGCGGGCCCTGGGCGAGTCACTCGTGGAGCGGGGCGTTGAAGGGTGCCGGTTGACCCCTCGCGGCCAATCGTTGCAGGAGGTTGCCCTGGCTGCGGAGGCGGGCTTGAGGCGCCAAGCCGTTACAAGCATGTCCCAGCCGCATACGGAGCTATCGGGCAATGTCATGGTCAGCGCCGGAGAGGGGTTTTCTTCCAGTGTGCTGGAGGCTGCCAGTCGCTTCACCTCGCTGCACCCGCAGTGCTCAGTGGAGTTGCTGGCAACGGCTGACTTTCACAAGATCGTCCGCGGGGCGGCAGACATTGCGGTACGCACAGCCCATCTGGGCGAACCGTCGCTGATTTATCGGCTCATCGGCAGGCTCGCCTACGGTGTCTTCGCCGCTGCCAGTTACCTGGAGCGGTTCCCCGGCATGACGCTGGCCAGTGCGGGCAACATTGCCCTGCTTCCGCCGTTGGACATGTTGCCGCAAATGCGTGCGGCAAAAGCCGCGGGCCTGGAGCGGGCGCAGATCAGCGTGAACTCTTTCACCGTACAGCTTGAATCGGTGCGGCGCGGCATGGGCGTGGGCGTGTTGCCGCGTATTTTGGCGAAGGACCTGGTCGAGGTGTTCCCGCAGATCGAACTTCCAGACATGGAGGTTTATCTGGTGACCCGGCCGCAGGCATTGAAACAGGCCCACATCAAATGTTTTTTTGCCATGCTGGAGCGAGTGCTGATCGAAGCCGCGACCCCGGAGGGAAGCGAAGGATGCTCTTTGGGCGAACGCCCCGGGCTGCGCGCCTGAGGCGACCTGAAGGTTGGGCGGGACCCCGTTAAAGATCCCACCCTGACTGATCAGCAGGTGCCCAGCTCATGCACCTCGCGGATCCGCACTCAGCCTTGCTTTGACCCTCCACCAATCTGCCAGACATACGGCGGCTCGGTGCCATTGATTTCCCAGTCGCCAATGATGCGCTCCTTGTAGATCAGCGGGTTGTGCGAGGCGGCGGTGCGGGCGTTGCGCCAGTGGCGGTCGAGGGCCTTGCTGGTGCTGGTGGCGGACGCGCCAAGGGCGTTGAACAGATCGCTGGTGGCGCGCAGCACCAGGTCGGAGATCACCACCTGGGCCTGGGCGGACTCCAGTTCGGCGGCGATGTTGGCGGTGTGCTCGGTCTCGGAGTTACGGCCGAAGCGGCTTTCGTAGGCCCGTTGCGACGCGCCCGCCGCACGCAGGGCGGTGGCTTCGGCGGCGTAGACCTGGGCCGAGGCCTTGCCGACCACTTGTTGCACTTGGACGTCCTGGCTCACTTGGCTGGCGTTGCCGGTGCTGAAGATCCGCGTGCGTTTGTTCACCTGCTCGGTGATGTCGCGCACGGCCGCGCGGCCGGAGCCGGTCAGCACGGCCAGCAGGACCAGTTGATAGAACGCTGTCTGGTACTTGAAGCGGGTGGCGAAGTCGATGAGGTTTTCTGCTTCGACCACGGCATTCTCGAACACTGACGTCCCGCTGCCCGTGGTGCGTTGGCCGAAGCCGTCCCAATCGTCGCTTTGCTTGACCCCCGGCTGATGGACATGGACTGCGGCGATCACGTCGGTGCCGTTGTCGTCACGCTGGGCATAGAGGTCGATCCAGTCGGCGAAGATACTGCCGGTGCTGTAGTACTTGGTGCCGTTGACGACCCATCGATCGCCCTGGCGGGAAACCCGGGTGCCGACTTCGCCGATTTTCACGGTGCCGATTTCCGTCCAGGCATTGCCCACCAGATCACCTTCGACGAAGCGCTTGAACCAGGTGTCCTGCGCGCTTGTGGCATGGGCGTTGAGGCGATCCTCGACAAAGGCAAAGTGTCCACGCAGGGCCTGGGGCAGGTTGGAGTCGGCTTCGGCCAGCTCGATCAGCAATCGCAGCAGCTGCGGCAACGAAGCCCCGGCACCGCCGAATTCGACTGGCACGCGCACGGCGCCAAAGCCGGCTTCCTTTAGCCATTTCACTTGTTCGAAGGGCAGGCTGCGGGTCTGCTCACGCTCCAGCGCACCGGCCTGGATGCGCGCAAAGATCGGCCGAAACCGTTCGGCCAGGGCCTCGTAGTCGGTGCCGGTGGACAGGATCGGCGGCAGGTGTTGTTGCTGTGCGGTCATGGCGGTGTTCCTTTTGATGACGAGAGGGCGGGCAGGGCAAAGACCTGCCGTTGCCGGGAGCCATTGCACGGTCCATGCCTGCCACCGAAGGCCCGTAAAACCTGGGTGTGCGCAGTACACATCAACGAACGGACTGTCGGTCTGCGGACAATCTGTTGCGTGGCTGTGTGCTGGGCAACAGTCGCTGGCAGGGGCAACGACGCTCTTAGGTGTTGGCCAGGCAACAGCGGACCAACAGCGTGTCTGTCGGGCGACAGCTCGGAAACAGTCTGTGTTTTTAACTTATTGATTATTAAGGGAATATCAAGATGGCACGGTTGCTGCTCTAGCCCTTGTACAGACGCTGAGACGGCGTCTACCGGCATGAGGTAAGTGATGAGCAAGCAATTCAACGTGGTGGCGGTGTCCGGCAGCGTGCAGCAACCCTCGCGCACCCTGGTCCTGCTCAATGCACTGGTGGAAAGGCTCGGGCAGCAACTGCCGATCGAGGTGCGCTTGATCGAACTGGCCAGGATCGGTCCGCAGTTCGCCGGCGTGCTGCGCCGCGAAGCGTTGCCTGCCGCCGTGCAAGAGGACCTGCGCGCCATTGAAAGCGCTGATCTGCTGATTGCGGCGAGCCCGGTCTATCGGGCGTCGTACACCGGCCTGTTCAAGCACCTATTTGATTTCGTCCATCACGAAGCCCTGAAAAACGTACCGGTGCTGCTGGCCGCGACAGGGGGCTCGGATCGCCATGCGTTGATCATCGACCACCAGTTGCGGCCGCTGTTCGGGTTCTTCCAGGCCCTCAGCCTGCCGGTGGGGGTCTATGCCTCAGAGGCCGATTTCACTCACTACCAGGTTTCCAGCGCCCAGGTGCTGGAACGCATCGAACGCGCTGTCGAGTCAGCGCTGCTGAGCCTTGCCCCGGATGCTCGGCGCAGCGCCGCTTGATCAATTAATTCATTTCAACGAGCCGTGGAGTACATGCAATGAGCCAGGACACGATCAAATTTGCTTACTGGGTGCCCAATGTCAGCGGAGGGCTGGTGGTCAGCAAGATCGAACAGCGCACCGATTGGGGAATCGACTACAACCGCAAGCTTGCGCAGATCGCCGAGGCGGCGGGCTTCGACTATGCCTTGTCCCAGGTGCGTTTTACCGCCGGTTACGGTGCCGAATACCAGCACGAGTCCGTGGCCTTCAGTCACGCCTTGCTGGCCGCCACCACACGCTTGAAAGTCATCGCGGCGGTGCTGCCGGGGCCGTGGACGCCTGCGGTGCTGGCCAAGCAGATCGCGACCATCGATCAGCTGACCGGCGGCCGGGTGGCGGTCAACGTGGTGTCGGGCTGGTTCAAGGGCGAGTTCACCGCCATTGGTGAACCGTGGCTGGAGCACGATGAGCGCTATCGCCGTTCCGAAGAATTCATCACGGCGCTCAAGGGCATCTGGACCACCGACAACTTCACCTTTCGCGGGGACTTCTACCGCTTCCATGACTACACCCTCAAGCCCAAGCCGTTGCAGCAGCACCCGGAAATCTTCCAGGGCGGCAGCTCCCGTGCCGCGCGGGACATGGCCGCCCGTGTTTCCGACTGGTATTTCACCAACGGCAATACGGTCGAAGGCATCAAGGCCCAGGTCGACGATATCCAGGCGAAAGCTGCCGCCAACAACCACAAGGTCAAGGTCGGGGTGAACGCGTTCGTCATCGCCCGCGACACCGAGGAAGAGGCGCGTGCGGTGCTGGCCCAGATCATCGACCAGGCCGATCCCGAAGCGGTCAATGCCTTCGGCGACGCGGCGAAACAGGCGGGCAAGTCCAGCCCGGAAGGCGAGGGCAACTGGGCCAAATCCAGCTTCGAGGACCTGGTGCAGTACAACGACGGCTTCAAGACCAACCTGATCGGTACGCCGCAGCAGATCGCCGAGCGCATCGTCGCGCTCAAGGCCGTGGGCGTCGACCTGGTGCTTGCCGGTTTCCTGCACTTCCAGGAGGAAGTCGAATATTTCGGCCGCAAGGTCCTGCCGCTGGTGCGTGAACTGGAGCAACGCAAAGTGGCGGCCAGAACGGCAGCCGTCGCTTAAGGGCGGGAGGGATCATGGGCACGCTCATCGACACATCGCACGAGATTGCGTCCAGTCTGCCCCAGTGGCTGCAGCAGCAGGCGCACTGGCATGGCACGGACGTCGCCCTGCGCCATAAGCACCTGGGTATCTGGCAGGCGCGAAACTGGCGGCAACTGGCCGACGAGGTGCACAGCCTGGCGAACGCCTTGCAGTCCCTTGGCTTTTCGGTGGGCGCGACCCTGACGATCATCAGCCGTCCGCGGCCGCAGGCGCTGCTGGCTGCGTTGGCTGCGCAGTGGCTGGGGGGCGTGGCGAGTCTGCTCGATCCGTTGGAAGCGTCGACCACACCACTGCTCGGTGAGTTGCAGCCGGATTTCGTACTGGCCGAAGGACAAGCGGAGCTCCTCCGTTTGCGCGATGCCCAGGTCATCCCGCGCGTGCTGATTTATGTCGACGGGCGTGGCCTGTCCGATTCACTACCCTTCGATCAAGTGCTCGATTACTCGGCATTGGTTGTCCAACCGCCGCCTGCCGAACTGGCGCCGCAAGCGCGATCGCTCCATACGGCGTTTGTCTTCTACCGCCGTGGCCCCCTGGCCATCGAGCAGCAACGCATCAGCCATGCCGAACTGTTGCAGGAAGGTCGGCGGTTGGTCCAGCGCGAAGGGCTGGGCCGGCAGGAAGAAGCACTGGCAGCCCGGGCTTTCGCCTCTGGCGGCCAGGCCCGCTACTTGTTGGCGCCTTGGCTGATAGCCGGTTTTCGCCTGAATTTTCCAGAGAACCTGGCCACCCGCGATCGCGACCGACGTGAGTTGGGCCCAACGCTGGTGGCGGGCACGCGGGAAACCTATGCGCGTTTACACGGGTATGCGCTGGAACGTCTGCCGGCGCCGGGCAGTCGCCAGCGCAAACTGGTGGATTGGGCCTTGGCAACGCATCCGAGCCTGTTGCAACGGTATCTGGGCCACTGGCTGGTTCGACGACCGTTGTGTGACGTCCTGGGATTTTCTCGCACTCGCGTGCCGCTGCTGGTGGGTGAACCATTGCCGCCCGACACCCAGGCATTTTTCGAGGCCTTGGGGATCAAGGTCCGCCATTGGCGCGATTCGACCCAGTGGGATGCGCCCACGATGACCACGAAAATAACCACCGATGACTGGCTCGAACGCCATTCGCAATTGGCCTGAGAGGAGGCGACCCATGACACAGACGGCCGCCACGCACTTGCTGGAGCTGGAGCATATTTCACTGTCGTTCAAAGGCGTCAAGGCGGTCACCGACATCAGCTTTCGTGTTGCCGCGGGTGAGATCTGCGCCTTGATCGGTCCCAACGGTGCCGGCAAGAGTTCGTTGTTGAATGTCATCAGCGGCGTGTACCACGCCCAGGACGGGCGCATACGGTTTGACCGGCAAGAGCGGCGCAGGATGCGTGCCCACGATGTGGCGGTGCGTGGCATCGCCCGCACGTTCCAGAACATCGCGCTGTTCAAGGGCATGAGCGTGCTCGACAACGTACTCACCGGACGCAGCCTCAAGCGCCGCAGCACCTGGGTTGAACAGGCCCTGCGAATCGGTCGCGCCCGGGCCGAGGATGATCTCCAGCGCGAAGCGGCGGAGCGGGTCATCGCGTTCCTGCACTTGCAGCCCTGGCGCGACGTGCTGGTCGGCCAATTGCCCTATGGCTTGCAGAAACGGGTGGAACTGGCCCGGGCGCTGGCGGCGGAGCCTCGGCTGTTGCTGCTGGACGAACCCATGGCCGGGATGAATGCCGAGGAGAAGCAGCAGATGAGCCGCTTCATCGTCGACATCAATCGGGAGCTGGGCACTACCGTGGTGTTGATCGAGCACGATATCGGCGTGGTCATGGGCATCAGCGATCACGTGGTGGTGCTCGATTACGGTCGCAAGATCGGCGATGGCTCGCCCGAAGAGGTACGGCAGAACCCCGAGGTCATTTCGGCTTACCTGGGCACTCGCCACTGACATTGATTATCCGGCGCTTTCCCGTCAGGGAGGGCAGGCAAGTTGCGCCCGTAAAACAGGAACAGGCATGGAATTTTTCTTTGAAGTATTGATTGGCGGGCTGTTGGCGGGGGTGATGTACGCCTTGGTGGCCATCGGGTTTGTGCTGATCTACAAAGCCTCCGGTGTGTTCAATTTCGCCCAGGGGGCGATGGTGCTGTTTTCGGCGCTGACCTTCGTCAGCCTGCTGGAGCGCGGTGTGCCGTTCTGGCTGGCGTTCCTCATCAGCCTGGCGGCGATGCTGCTGATCGCTGTGGCGGTGGAACGGGTGGTGTTGCGCCCGTTGGTCAACCGCTCGCCCATTACCCTGTTCATGGCCACCCTCGGACTCTCCTACGTCATCGAAGGCTTCGCCCAGGCACTGTGGGGCGCCCAGGTGCACGGCCTGGAACTGGGCATCAGCGATGAACCGCTGGAACTGGGCGGGATGTTGTTGTCGCAGTTCGACATTTTTGCCGCGCTGACGGCGGCCGGGTTGGTGTTGCTGTTGTCCTGGCTGTTCAACAAGACCCGGCTGGGGCTGGCGTTGCGGGCGGTGGCCGACGATCCACTGGCGGCGTTGGCCGTGGGCATTCGCTTGCAGCGGGTCTGGGTGGTGGTGTGGGCGGTGGCGGGGTTTGTCGGGCTGGTTGCCGGCCTGCTCTGGGGCGCTCGCCTGGGCGTGCAGTTCTCGCTCTCGTTGGTGGTGCTCAAGGCCTTGCCGGTGCTGATCATTGGCGGCTTTACCTCCATCAGCGGGGCGATTGTCGGCGGGCTGATCATCGGCGCCTCGGAAAAGCTGGCGGAGGTGTACCTCGGGCCCTTCATCGGCAGCGGCATCGAGAACTGGTTTCCCTACGTGCTGGCGCTGCTGTTCCTGCTGGTGCGTCCGGCGGGGTTGTTTGGCGAACGGGCCATCGAGCGAGTCTAGGGGAGGTGCATCATGTTGTATCGAGAAGCAGGCCAGTTCAGCACACGCTATACCCAGGACCGCCGGGTCTTCGCCCTGCGCCAGGACCGTCAGGGGCTTGTCGCCTTGTTGCTGTTTGCCTTCGTCGCGGTGCCTTGGCTGGGTAACGACTACTGGTTCAGTGCGATCCTGATTCCCTTTTTAGTGCTGTCCCTGGCCGGGTTGGGGCTCAACCTGCTGACTGGTTATGCCGGGCAGTTGTCCCTCGGTTCCGCGGCGTTCATGGCGGTCGGGGCCTTTGCCACCTACAACCTCGAAGTGCGTGTCGCGGCCTTGCCATTGTTGCTCAGCATTGCGCTGGGCGGGCTGACGGCGGCCCTGGTGGCGGTGCTGTTCGGTCTGCCGAGCCTGCGTATCAAGGGCTTCTACCTGCTGGTCTCGACCCTGGCGGCGCAGTTCTTCGTGACCTGGGCGTTGACCCGCTTCAGCTGGTTTTCCAACAACAGCGCCTCGGGCGTGATCAGCGCGCCGCGCCTGGAGGTCTTCGGGGTGAGCCTGGACGCGCCCGTCGGTCGCTATCTGTTAACCCTGACGGTGGTCGTGGCGCTGTTCTGGCTGGGCAAGAACCTGGTGCGCAGCGAGTTGGGGCGCAACTGGATGGCGGTGCGCGACATGGACACCGCCGCCGCGATCATTGGCATTCCCTTGGCGAAGACCAAGTTGCTGGCGTTCGCCATCAGTGGGTTTTTCCTCGGGGTGGCCGGCGCCCTGTGGGCCTTCGCTTACCTGGGCACCGTGGAGCCCCATGGTTTCGATCTCAACCGGTCGTTCCAGATCCTGTTCATCATCATTATCGGGGGCCTCGGCAGCCTGCTGGGCAACTTCCTCGGGGCGGCCTTCATCGTCCTGTTTCCTGTCTTGCTCTCCAACCTGGTGTCGCTGCTGCCCGGCGGGCTGGTCGATGCCGGCCAGGTGGAGAACCTGCAGAAGATGATATTCGGCGCCCTGATCATTGTGTTTCTGATCAAGGAACCAGAGGGCCTTGCGCGCCTCTGGCAGACATTTCGCGAGCGTGCACGGCTGTGGCCGCTGCGCTACTGAGCGAACCGCACCACGCAGGTTTCACTTCCATTCTGTTGGCTTATCACTGGCTTCATTACAAGGAAAATCCGATGTTCAAACGATCAATCGCCAGCAGCCTGGCGTTAGTGTTCAGTCTCACCGCCGCCGCCTTCACGGTCCAGGCGGACAACGAACAATACTTCCCGTTGCAAAGCTATCGCGTCGGTCCTTATGCGGCCGGTGGGACCGGTTTTTTCGGCGGTTTCATCGACTACCTCAAGTACGTCAACGCCAACGGCGGGGTGAACGGCGTCAAGCTGACCTGGAGCGAATGTGAAACCGAGTACGTGGTGGAAAAAGGTGTCGAGTGCTACGAGCGCCTGAAGAAGGGCTTGAACGGCGCACCGGCGGCGGCCACCAACCCACTGTCGGTGGGCATCGCCTACGCCACGCTGGAGCGTTCGACCGCCGACAAACTGCCGCTGATCACCATCAACCACGGGCGTACGGATTCCACCGACGGCAGCGTGTTTCCCTACGTCTTCCCGTTGCAGCTGAACCCCTATTCCGAAGTGTCGGCGATCATTAACTACATCGGCCAGCGAGCCGGCGGGCTGGACAAACTCAAGGGCTTGAAGATCGTCACCCTGTATCACGGCTCACCCTATGGCAAGGAAACCAATGAGGTGTTGCAGACCCTGGCGGACAAGTACGGCTTTGCGCTGACCCTGCTGGAGGTCCCGCATCCGGGCAACGAGCAGCAGTCGCAATGGCTGAATATCCGCCGGGAAAAACCCGACTGGGTGATCTTGCGCGGTTGGGGCGTGATGAACCCGGTGGCGTTGAAAACCGCACAGAAGGTCGGCTTCCCGGCTGACCACATCATCGGCAATATCTGGAGTAACTCCGAGGATGACGCCGCGCCGGCCGGTGCCGCGGCCAAGGGCTTCATCGCCATCACCACGCACCCGTCGGGCACCGATTTCCCGGTGTTGCAGGGCATCAAGCAGCAAGTGGTCGATGCCGGCCATGGCGACCTGGCCGACCCCAAGCGTTTCGGCACCGTGTACTACAACCTCGGCGTGGTCAACGGCATCCTCAACGTCGAAGCTGTGCGCATTGCCCAGCAGAAGTTCGGCAAGCAGCCGCTGACCGGTGAGCAGGTGCGCTGGGGCTTCGAGCACCTCAAGCTCGACGACGCCCGACTCAAGGAATTGGGGGCGTTGGGATTGGTGCAGCCGTTGCAGTTGTCCTGCTCGGACCATGAAGGCGGTGGCGCGGTGCGCTTCCAGCAATGGGACGGTACTCAGTGGAAGTTGATCAGTGACTGGGTCCAGGCCGACCGCGCTTTGTTGCGGCCGATCATCGAAGCTTCTTCGCATCAGTACGCCCGGGAAAAAGGCATTACCCCGCGCGATTGCAGCAAGGAATCCTGAGGCAGCGCGGCGACCCGGGCGCTTGCGTCCGGTCGCTACCCGAAGAGGCGAAACCGCATGACGACGAACGTACCGATCCTGCAGATCGACGATATTGAAGTCCTCTACGAACAGACCATCCTGGCCGTGCGCAGCGTGTCGCTGAGCGTCGCCAAAGGGCAGGTCGTGGTGCTGCTGGGCGCCAATGGCGCGGGTAAAAGCACCACCCTGAAGGCGGTCTCCAACCTGGTGCGCGCCGAACGGGGCGAGGTGGTGCGGGGGCGAATTGTCTATCAGGGGCAGGAGGTGACCCACAGCGCCCCTCACACCTTGGCGGCCAATGGCCTGGTGCAAGTGTTGGAAGGTCGGCATTGCTTTGCCCAGTTGAGCGTGGAGGAAAACCTCCTGGCGGGCGCGCTGGCGCGGCGGGTTCCGCGACGCCAGCTCCTGGTCAGCCTGGAGCGGGTGTACGCGCATTTTCCGCGCCTGAAATTGCGCCGCAAAAGCCTGGCCGGCTACACCTCGGGCGGTGAGCAACAGATGATCGCGATAGGCCGTGCGCTGATGGCCGAACCGCAACTGGTCTTGCTGGACGAACCGTCGATGGGGTTGGCGCCGCAGATCGTCGAGGAAATCTTTGAAATCATCCGCCAGCTCAATCAACGCGATGGCGTCAGTTTTCTGATCGCCGAACAGAACATCAACACCGCGCTGCGGTACGCCCACCATGGCTACGTGTTGGAAAGCGGCCGTGTGGTCAGTGAAGGCAGCGCCGAGCAGCTGGCAGCCCGCAGCGATCTCCAGGATTTTTACCTGGGTGCGCGAACAGCGGCGCTGTGAGCACCGCTGAACCTGTGGCGAAGGGATTTATCCCCGTTGGGCGCGCAGCGACCCCAAGCAGGTTGAACGCAGTCGGCCTGATACATCGGGGACAGGTCTTGGGGCTGCTGCACAGCCCAACGGGGATAAATCCCCTCGCCACAAAAAGGAGACACACCTGGCTCCTGTGGCGAACTCAGGTTGAAAGATTGATGACCTGGCCGTCCCGCGTACTGAGCGTCGGACGGCGTTTGTTGACCACCAGCTCGCCGATCCTGATCAGCAACGTGCGGGTGACGTTGCGACTCAGGCCCAACAGGCTGGCGGTGTGGACCTGATTGCAATTGGCATATCGGTAGGCGGTGCGTAACAACTCGGCCTCGACCTTTTCATACAAGTCGCCATGCTCTTGCTCGAGCAGTTTCTCGAAGGCTTTTTGCAAGAGCGCTTCTGCGGTTTCAGGGGCAGATGGCGGCAGGTTGTCCTGACGCTCGATACGAAAGTTCGACAGGTGCAGGTCCTGTTCGCCGATCACTTTGCTGCGGCAGATCAACAGCGTGTGATGGATGACGTTTTCCAGCTCGCGGATATTCCCCGGCCAGGAATAGTCGAGCAATTTGCGCTGCGCCTGGGCATCCAGCGAGACCTCGCCGTGACCCAGACGACGGCTGTACTCGGCAATGAAATGGCGTATCAACGGCAGGATGTCGCCGGGTCGTTCGCGCAGCGGCTTGAGCACCAGGCTGACCACATTGAGGCGGTAATACAGATCCTCGCGAAAGTGCCCGGCATTGATGGCTTTTTCCAACTGCACGTTGGTGGCCGCCAGTACCCGCACATTGATCTTGATGCTCTTGCGCGAGCCCAGGCGGACCACCTCGCGTTCCTGGAGCACTCGCAGCAGCTTGACCTGGATCGGCAGCGGCAAGTCGCCAATTTCATCGAGAAACAGCGTACCGCCGTCGGCCTCTTCGAACCAACCGGCCTTGGCCGTCAACGCACCGGTAAAGGCGCCTTTCTCGTGGCCGAACAGTTCGGCCTCCACCAGCGTCTCGGAAAACGCCCCGCAGTTGACCGCCACGAACGGCCTGTCACGCCGGGCGCTGAGGTTGTGCACATGGCGCGCCACCAGCTCTTTGCCGGTACCGGTCTGGCCGATGATCAACACACTGGCATCACTGGGTGCCACCTGTTGCAGATGAGCCAGCAAGGCGCGGGAAGTAGGGTCTTCAAAGACCTGGGCGGTGGCACGAATCGAGGTGGCCAGGCCGGGAGAGGGAGGAAGCGTTAGAAGCTGCATGACGGTGGCCCGTTTAATGAGATTGCATTGGCTGAAAGTGAGGCGTCTGCCAACGCATCCTTGCTGGCGTGCACCGCACGAGCCATTCGGCTTAAGACTTAATCTAAATGATATAAAAAATGCACAATAAATAACTTTTAGTTATTTGCTTAAGTCCTCAAGTCGCAGCGAGCATCATTTCCCGAAGGCAATGGCCGGCCGTTATTGATCAATGCGGATATGCGGTGTGACGGACATGCCTACCCGTAACCTCGTCGCTGCGGGCTGGTCGGGATCGATGCGAATGCGCACAGGCAAGCGTTGGACGATTTTTGTGAAGTTGCCCGTGGCGTTGTGCGGCGCGATGGCGGAGTAACTGGCGCCGCTGGCCGGCCCCAGGCTTTGCACCGTTCCTTCCAGCGCCTGGCCCGGCAAGGCATCGACCTCGATCTTCACGGACTGGCCCGTTTCTACCCGTGCCAATTGCGTCTCACGGAAGTTGGCGGTGATGTAGACAGCGTCGAGGGGGACAATCGCCAGCAACGGTTCCCCGGTATGGACGAAAGCCCCGATGCGCACTGATTTCTGCCCGATCATGCCGTCGATCGGTGCCGTGATGCGGGTATAGGAAAGCTGCAGTTCCGCGATGGCTTGGGCGGCCTGCGCGTGAGCGAGGGCCGCCGTGGCTTTCTCCAGGTCGGCCTTGAGCACATCCACTTGTTGCCGGGCCGCCTGTAGGCCCGCCTGGCTCTTATCCCGGCTGGCCGATTGAATGCTCAGCTGCGCTTCGGCCTGTTGCCGTGCTTGTACGGTCCCCGACCCGTCGACGGCCAGGTTGCGATAACGCGCAAGGTTGACGCTGGCCAACTTGAGTGCCGCCTCATCGGCGGTCACCGCGGCCTGTGCCTGCCGTATCGCGGTCTGCTGTTGGATCAGGTGCGCTTGCAGGCTGGCGATGCCGGCACGGGCACTGGCGACCTGGGCTTTCGCCGCGTTCACGGCCGCAGCGAAATCACGGTCGTCGATGGTCGCGAGCAGGTCTCCTTTCTTCACCCGTTGATTGTCCTCGATCAAGACCGTCTCGACCGTGCCTGGCACCTGCGGCGCCACGGTCGTGAAGTCGGCGTGAACATAGGCGTCGTCCGTCGACTGTATCGATGCGCTGGACTCGGGGCGATTGAGATACAGAACCATGCCGATGGCCACTGTGAACAGCAGCGCTGTACTGATGATCTGGGCTTTCTTTGGTAGTGCCATGATGGGTCACCCATGGGAGGAAGAGGAAGACGAGGGGGACGAGGCCATACGCGTGACAGGTGCTGGGATGTAAGTCAGCCGCAACACGAGAGGAATCAGCAGCAGCGCTACAATGCCCAGCACGCGATAGGCATCGGCGATTGACAGTACCAACGACTGCTGGTCGATGACGCCCATCAGTTGTGACGGCTCCAGCCCGTGGGCGTAGCTGGCCAAGGCTGCACGGTCCAGCAACATCTCCCCATGGAAACGGCTCCGCACCGTCATGAGCTGACCCACCACCGCCGCACCGACCAGCGACCCGAAGGCTCGCAGCGTATTGATGGTGCCTGATACGTAAGGCCCCTCGGGAGGCTGCACGACGCTGGTGATCAGGAACAGCATCGACACCACCGCCATCGGCTGTCCAAAGGCTTGCAGGGTTTGCGCCATCACGAACTGGTCGCGATTCCAGTCGCTGGTCAATTGCGCACCGCACAGACAGGCCAGTGCGATCAGCAACAACCCCGACGCAAACACCAGGCGCGCATCGATCCACTTCCGGTACAGCAGCAGCGCCACCACTGGCCCCAGGATCAACTGCGGCAGCGCGACGATCAGACCGATGGAAGCCATTTGGAAGGGGCGATAGTGCTGGAGTGGCCCGAGATAGCTGGCCGGTAATAGTGAACTGGACATCAGCACTACCAGCAATGAGACGAACAGGATGCAGCCCAGTCCCAAGTTGCGACGGCCCAGGATCTGCAACTTGATGAACGGCGAGGGGTGATACCACTCGGTCAACAGATAGACCGCCAGCAACGCCAGCCCGGCGATCAACGAAGCGGTGATCAAGGGTGACTGGAACCAGTCCAGCCGTACGCCTTGATCCAGCGCGACGGTCATCGAACCGAGTGCCAGTACACCGCAGGCCAAGCCGGGCCAATTGGCTTGCCGAAAGCGTGGGTACTGAATGGATTCTTGCGGCAGCCCCCAGGCGATCAGCCCACCGGCGATGAAGGCCAGGGGAATGATCTGCCAGTACACCCAGCGCCAGTCCAGCAGCCCATCCGTCCAGTGTCCGGCGAGCCAGATGGACAGGTTGGGCGCGAAAGTCGCGGTCATCGCATACATCGCCAACCCATACAGTCGGATGGGCGGCGGCAGGAATTTCAGCGCCGCCATCATCAGCAACGGAATCGTCGTGCCGGCGGCAAGACCCTGCACGAAGCGCAAGACCAGCAGCAGGTCCAGGTTGTGGATGAAGGGCAGGATCAAAGCCAGCAGCGAGCAGGTGCCGAGCATCCACAGTTCGAGGCGACGCATCGAGAGCGTAATGGCAAACCACGCCGAAAAGGGCATGGCTATCAGTTCCCCGGCGCTGTACACCGTGGTGAGCCAGGAGGCATCGTCGAAACCCAGGCTCATTGCACCCCTTACATCCGCCAGCGCCAGCGCGCCGACCCGAGTGTTCAACCCCGCCATCATGGCCGCGAGGAAAATGCCGGCCAGACCGATCAACGGGCGCTTTGAAGGCTTGGCCAGGGACGTCTCGCGGGTCGCGGTGCTCGCTGGCGACAATGCGGTGCTGTTCATCGGACCGCCTCGGGCGCCCAACCACCGCCCAGGGATTTGTAGAGATTGACCACGGTGAGGGTGGCATTGGTCGTGCTGGCGTTGAGGTTGGTTTGGCTGGAAAGCAGATTGAGTTGCGCCGTCAGTACACTCAGATAATCAGCGGCACCTTGTTGATAGCCTCGTTCGGCCGCCTGCAGCGCTTGTTTGTTCTGCTCATAGGAAACCCGTAATTCATCGTGCTCACGCTGCTGGGCGGCCCAGGCGTCCAGGGCGTTGTCCACTTCATGCCAAGCTTGCAACACCGTTTTCCGATAGGCGAGGGCAGCACTTTTTTGCCGCGATTCGTTCAGGGCCAGACGCTGCGTCAAGCGCCCGCCCTGGAAGATCGGCAGGTAAACCGTCGGGCCGATGGAAAAGAACCGCGAGTCCCAGCTGCTGAGGTCACCGCTGTCGAAGGCTTCCACGCCGATTCGCCCTTTCAAGCCGATGCGCGGGTAGAAATCCGCCTTGGCCACGCCGATAGCCGCGGTGGCGGCATGCAGCTGCGCTTCGGCGCGAAGGATGTCCGGGCGTCGGCGGGCCAGTTCAGAGGAGACACCGACCGGAACCCGGGTGGGAAGCGAAGGCAAGGGCAGGGCATCGCGCAGTTGCGCATCGAGTGCACGGGGCTGTTCACCCATCAGCAATGCCAGTGCATTCATCTGGGCATTGCGACGCTGGCTCAGCTCGGGAAGCATGGCCTTGATCGTTGCCAGCTGTGCGCGAGCGGATGAGGTTTCGAAGCGCGTCGCGACGCCGTTGCGCTCGCGGCTTTCGGCCAGGGCGAGGGTCCGTTCGGCGATGCCCAGGTTCTGTTGGGCGATGTCCAATTGCGCCTGGGTGCCGCGCAGTTGCAAATAGGTTCGAGCCACTTCGGCAGCCAGCGCCACCCGTGCGGCTTCGCGGTCATACACCGTGGCTTGCAGAGTCGCCGCGGCACCCTCGCGCACGCGTTGTGCACGGCCCCACAGATCGACCTCCCAACTGGCATCGAAGCCAATCTGCCAGAAATTATTGGCGCCAGTCGGGGCGCCCAGTGCGGCAAACTTGCCGTGTTCGCTGAGGGCCTCACGGCTGTAGCTGGCGTTCGCGCCTACGCTGGGCAGCAACTGTGAAGCGGCGATGCCCAATTGCGCCCGGCTTTGCTCAATGCGTTCGGAGGCCATCTGCAAGTCGAGGTTGCCGGCCTGTGCGCGTGATTGCAGTTGGGCGAGCAGCGGGTCGTTGAACAGCAGCCACCATTGGGCAGGTACCGCGGTGGGGGGCCGGGGCGTGACGTTTGCGTGTTCCTGGCGGGGCGTCAGTTGCACGCTGCCAAGCCCGTCATCAGGTTTCATGAACTCTGGACCCACCGTACAACCGGTAAGCAAGACGGCGCTGAGCGCCATCGCACCTGTGTGTCGCAAGATGGTTTGGGGTGACTCGAAAAAAATCGACATGGCCGTTCCCCGAAAGATTGCAGCGTTGCTCGGCGAGCGGGCGCCGGGGGTCAATAAATCCAGGACAGCGACTCGTGTGCTGTGGGTTCATGTTATTGACGGATGCATGCGGGGGCACTTCTACATCGGTTCAGCAAAGCCATACCTCAGTGGCGGAGACTTATACAAAGGTATGTCGGGAGAAGAGCGATCTGTGCTGCGGTCTCAGTACCGCTGGCGCAGGGCGGTTTCGATGCAGTTCAACAGTTTGTCGGCTTCACAAGGTTTCGGAAGGCAGGCAACCAGCCCCGGTGTGTCGGCGCCGAGGCCGGGATAAGCCGTGATGAATATGGTGGGGATCCGAAAGCCCATGGCGCAGAGCTGTTCATGCAGCTCTACACCACTCATTCCGGGCATCTGGATATCGGAAATCAGGCAGTGCGTTGCGGCGGTGGCGTTTGCGCCAAGGAACTCCAAGGCACTGCGGTAGGTACGAACGCTATAGCCGCTGGAGCGTAATAAGCTATCCAAGGCTGTCCGGACGGACTCGTCATCATCAACCACTGCAATAGTCGTTGTCGTGCGCATCTGGGTGTCTTGCGTCATAGGGGTCGCCCGTAACAGCGCCTGTCGTACCTACAAGATACGCGGTCTCATAAGGCGAAGAAGTATACCTACGTATAACTCACTAAGACCAAAGGGTCGAAGGTTGCCTGGGGGGCTGCGGGGCGTCGTCTGCTGTGCTCAATTAATTGCTGTGAAGGATTTTCATGAGGCGCTAATCTAGGTGTCGGCAACACGAGCCGTTCTGGATCCCGACCCAAGCCTCATCCTCATTGGGCATCCAGCTCAGCCACGGAAGTCGCCCCATGGCGACGACATCGGCAAGTACGACATGACTCTGGACGACAGCCTGACGGCAACGTGCGGCAGATTACAAACGAGATAGTGTTCCCGTGCCGATGGATAACAACATGCAAATATTATGGGACGATGGTGAGCGGATTTTCTGTCGGGAATTGCGCTCGGGTGTAGACGGCGATCGCACTGTCCTGGTTGCCCGGCCCGCCACGGAACAGCCTCGCCCCGGCTGCCTTGGCCGTCTCGTGCATGAGTTCGGCCTGAAAGACGAACTGGATGGCGCCTGGTCGACACGACCGCTCGAGATGGTGCGTGAAGGGACCCAAATGCACCTGGTGCTCGAGGATCCAGGCGGCGTGCCTCTGGTGCAGCTACTGATCGCGTCCATGGACACGGCCTCTTTTCTGCGCCTTGCTGTGAGCATCGCCGTAGCACTGGGCAAACTTCACCAGCGCGGCCTCGTGCATAAAGATATCAAGCCCAGCCATATCCTGGTCAATTGCGCGGATGGACAGGCCCGGCTCACTGGATTCGGTCTTGCCTCGCGCTTGCCGCGGGAGCGACAGGCGCCCGAGACCCTAGCCGGCACGCTTGCCTATATGGCACCCGAGCAGACCGGCAGGATGAATCGCTCGATCGATTCGCGCAGTGACCTCTATTCCCTCGGCATCACGCTGTACCAGATGTTGACCGCCTCGCTGCCGTTCAGCGCCTCCGACCCGATCGAGTGGGTGCACTGCCATATCGCGAAGAAGCCCTTGTCCCCCAGCGAGCGGGTAGCGACCGTTCCCGAAATGCTGTCCCGGATTGTCATGAAGTTGCTCGCCAAGACCGCCGAGGAGCGCTACCAGACGGCTGCGAGCGTGGAACATGATCTGCGGCGCTGCCTGGCGGACTGGCAGCAGCTACGCCATATCAATACCTTTGTGCTGGGCGAACACGGTACGTCCGATCGGCTCTTGATACCCGAGAAGCTTTATGGGCGCGAGCGCGAAGTCGATACCCTGGTCGCGGCGTTCGGCCGGGTCGTTGCAAGCCACGCGCCGGAACTCGTCCTGGTCACGGGCTATTCCGGTATCGGCAAGTCCTCGGTGGTCAATGAGTTGCATAAAGTGCTGGTTCCACCGCGGGGGCTCTTCGCCAGCGGCAAGTTCGATCAATACCGCCGCGACATCCCCTATGCAACGCTGGTGCAGGCTTTCCAGAGCCTGGTGCGCACCTTGCTGGGCAAGAGCGACCCGGAATTGGCGAGCTGGCGTGACGCGCTACAGGAAGCGCTGGACGCCAATGCGCGGCTGATGACCGACCTCATTCCCGAACTGAAGCTCATCATCGGCGAGCCGCCACCGGTTTCGGCGCTTGACCCGCAGCAGGAACAACGCCGCTTCCTCCTGGTGTTCCGGCGCTTTATCGGGGTGTTCGCCCGTGAGGATCATCCGCTGGCGCTGTTTCTCGACGACTTGCAATGGCTCGACGTGGCAACGCTCGACTTGCTGGATGACCTGTTGACCAGCGCCGATGTGCGGCACCTGATGCTGGTGGGCGCCTACCGCAGCAACGAAGTGGACGCCACGCACCCGTTGACGGGCAAGCTCAAGGCCATTCGCAATGCCGGTGGCAGGGTCAGTGAGATCACGCTGGCGCCCCTCGCCAAGGTGCATATCGAGCAGTTGATCGCCGAGGCGCTCCATGACGAGCTTGAACGCATCGAGCCGCTGGCGCAGTTGGTGCTGGAAAAAACCGCTGGCAATCCGTTCTTCGTGATCCAGTTCTTGCAGGCGCTTGCCGATGAGCGACTGCTGACTTTCGATCACGAGGCGCGGCAGTGGTGGTGGGATCCGGAGCGTATTCATGCCAAGGGGTACACCGACAATATCGTCGACCTGATGGTGGGCAAACTGGTCCGCCTGCCCGTTGACACGCAGCTGGCGTTGCAGCAACTGGCCTGCCTGGGCAACGTTGCCGGGTTCAAGACACTTTCGACTGTTCTGGGCGTGCCCAAGACGCAGGTGCGGGCGGTACTGTGGGAGGCGATCCGCCAGGAACTGGTCGAGCGATTGGACGGCGCCTATGGGTTTGTTCATGACCGTATCCATGAGGCTGCCTACTCGCTGATCCCCCAGGATTCCCGCGCCGAGGCTCACTTGCGAATCGGACGGTTGCTCGCTGCGCAGACGTCCGCGCAGCAGCGAGAGGAGGCGATTTTTGAAATCGTGGGTCAGCTCAATCGCGGCGCCGCATTGCTGTCCGACCGGGACGAGCGAGAGCAGTTGGCCGAGTTCAACCTGATTGCCGGTCAACGTGCCAAGGCGTCGACGGCCTATGCTTCGGCACTCAACTACCTGACTACCGGGACTCAGTTGTTGGATGACGACTGCTGGGCGCGTCGGCACGGGTTGATTTTCGCGCTGGAGTTGAACCGGGGCGAGTGCGAACTCCTGACTGGACAACTGGCTGCCGCAGACGAGCGCCTCATGGCGCTGTCGAATCGCGCCAAGACGGTGATCGAGCGCGCCAGCGTTGCCTGCTTGCTCATGGATGTGTACCTGCTGCTGGATCGCAGCGACGGTGCGGTTGCGGTCTGCCTGGCCTACCTGCGGCACGTGGGTATCGAGTGGTCGGCCCATCCGAGCGACGATGAGGTGCGCCACGAGTACGACCGTATCGGCTCGTTGTTGGGGGGCCGGGCAATCGGGGATCTCATCGATTTGCCGCTAATGGAAGATGCCACGTCCCTCATGACCGTCAACGCGCTGAGCAAACTCTTCGCGCCGGCATTGCAGACCGACGCGAACCTGGCTTGCCTGCTGATCTGCAAGGCGGTCACCCTCAGCCTCGAGCATGGCAACTGCGATGCTTCCTGTGTGCTTTACGCCAATGTGTTCAGGGTCGCCGGCCGGCGGTTCGGTGACTATCAGGTAGGGTTCCGATTCGGGCAACTGGGCTGCGAACTGGTTGAGCGACGTGGCCTGACGCGATTCGAGGCCGCCACCTATCTCTGCTTTTCGAATTTTGCCGTGCGCTGGATGAAACCCGTGGGGCAATGCCGCGACCTGCTGCTCCGTTCGTTTACGGCGGCGAATCGGATCGGCGACCTGCCGTATGGCGCCTATGCGGGCAACAGCCTCACTTCCGATGCTCTTTTTGCCGGCGAGCCGCTCTCTGAGGTTCAGGAGGAAACCGAACGGGGCCTGGTTTACGCCCGGAAAGTGCGCTTCGGGCTGGTGGTCGATTTTATCGTCACACAGCTGGTGGTGATCCGGATGCTTCGGGGCTTGACGCCTACCTTCGGTTGCCTGGACGACGGCGAGTCCAACGAACTCGACACCGAAACCCATTTGTCCAGCAACCCAGACCTGGCACTGGCCGAATGTTGGTACTGGATCCGCAAATTGCAGGCCCGCTACATGGCCGATGATCCTGAAGCGGCCCTGGAGGCTGCGGCAAAGGCGCAGCAGTTGCTCTGGACGTCCCACTCGTTCTTCGAGGAGGCCGAATATCACTTTTATGACGCGCTGGCCCGAGCCGCGCGTTGCAACAGTATCCCAGTGCAAGAACATGGGCCGCACTTGATCGCGATGGTTGCCAATCACCAATGGCTCCAGGTCTGGGCTCAGCAGTGTCCGGAGAATTTCGCCAGCCGCGCCGCGCTGGTGGGCGCCGAGATCGCCCGCGTCGAAGGGCGGGTGATCGATGCCGAGTCGCTCTACGAGCAAGCCATCCATACCGCGCAGGAGAGTGGCTTTGTCCATATCGAGGCGCTGGCCAACGAACTCGCGTCTGGTTTCTACGCGGCCCGAGGCTTTGGCAAGATCGCCCGCGTCTACCTGCAGGATGCCCGTTACGGCTACTTGCATTGGGGCGCCGATGGCAAGGTGCGGCAACTGGAGGCTCGGTATCCGTCGCTGAAGGCCCAGGAGCAGGCGCCCGGCCCGACGGCTACGATGGCGACACTGGTCGAACATCTGGATCTTGCCACCGTACTCAAGGTTTCCCAGGCGGTGTCGGGTGAAATCGTCCTGGAAAAACTGATCGATACGATCATGGGCACCGCCATCGAACAGGCCGGCGCCGAACGCGGGCTGTTGATTCTGTCGGACGGCGCTGAGCATCGGATCGCTGCGCAAGTGACCTCCGATGGCAACGCCACCCAATTGCGCGATGCGCCGGTGAGCGGGCAGTTGTTGCCGGAGTCGATTCTTTATCATGTCCTGCGGACCCGAGAGAGCGTTTTCCTTGACGATGCCGTGGCCGATGCTTGGTTCGCCGCAGATCCTTATATCCGTCGACAACGTGCCCGTTCGATTCTCTGCCTGCCGTTGATGAACCAGGCCAAGCTCGTCGGCGCGCTCTATCTGGAAAACAATCTCGCCGCCCATGTGTTCAGTCCAACGCGGATTGCCGTGTTGAAGCTGGTGGCCTCACAGGCGGCCATCTCGTTGGAAAATGCTCGTTTGTACCGTGAGGTCGCTGAGCGCGAAGCGAAGATCCGCCGCCTCGTAGACGCCAATATCATTGGGATCCTGGTCTGGAACGCCGACGGCGACATCATCGAGGCCAACGAGGCCTTTCTGCGCATGTTGGGATACGAACGAGAGGATCTTGCCTCGGGCCGTCTGCGCTGGAGAGACCTGACGGCCCCTGAGTTTCGAGAGCTCAGCGAGCGTAAATTGGCGCACGCACTGCTGACCGGGCACGCCCGACCCTACGAGAAGGAATACTTCAGGAAAGATGGCAGTCGGCTACCGGTCATTGTTGGCTTGGCCATGTTCGAAGTCGGCAGCAGGGAAGGGGTCGCCTTCGTGCTGGACCTGACCGAGCGCAGACAGGCTGAAGAAAAAATCCGCGAGAGCGAGCGACGCTATCGCGAAGTGCAAGCCGAACTGGCCCACGCCAACCGTGTCGCGACCATGGGCCAGTTGGTGGCTTCGATCGCCCACGAAGTGAACCAGCCGATTGCCGCGGCCATCCTCAACGCCAATGCCGCATTGCGCTGGTTGAATGCCCAACCGCCCGAGATCGACGAGGTTCGCAAGGTCCTCGGGAGTCTCATTTTCGATGCCAACCGAGCCGCGGATGTACTCGGTCGTATTCGCGAGCATATCCGTAAGGCGCCACCGCAAAAGGGGGCGGTGGACATCAACGCAGCCATCAGCGAGATGATCGAGTTCACCCGTGGCCAGATCATCAAGAGTGGCGCCACGATACAGACACAACTCATGGACGGTTTGCCATTCATCGAAGGCGATCGTGTCGAAGTGCAACAGGTGTTGCTCAACCTGATCATGAATGCGCTCGAGGCAATGAGTGGCGTCAGCGAAGGCGAGCGGCAGTTGCTGATCTGCGCGGGGTTGGGCGATGCCGGTTGCGTGCTCGTGAGTGTGAGTGATTCGGGGCCGGGGTTCGCCGCGGAAGGTGTCGATCAGGTGTTCGCTTCTTTCTACACCACCAAGCCCACCGGCCTGGGGTTGGGGTTATCGATCTGTCGCTCGATCATCGAGGCACACGGCGGTTGTTTGAAGGCCAGTGCCAATCAGCCCCGTGGTGCCATCGTTCAGTTCACACTTCCTATCGCGCAATCTTGAACCCATTGCTCATCGGTGCCAGCGCCTCTGTGGGGCTGGCCCTGGGAGGATTAATACTTAGGTTTAAGGGTCGTATATTCATGGGTCACTGAAACCAATCGCACGTACAAATGAAACGCCACAGCCCCGGCGATATGTTGTCTAGCAAGGGTTGTGGAGTATTCATCATGAATGATTTAACGCTCGTCACCGTTGATAAGTTTTCCTCATTGCGTTCGATCGCACTTATTTGCCTGGCGCTCATCACGACGAACGTTTTCTATCGCTTGAGTGCGCCGCTGCCGGTGCCTCATCAGCCCGTTGAGCCACGCAACTGCGGCACACTGCCGGGGAGCCTGGCGGATGCTCCATTGACACTGTTAAATATCGAACAGCCCGCCAGTGGCGTGCCCGTCGGCGCGCACTTGATCAGCCCGCGCAGGTTCTATGTGCATCACGGCATATACCTTGGCAATGGGGAGGTGGCTCACTATTCGGGCTTCAGTGGTTCGCTTAAGTCCGGCCCCATCGAGGTGACCGATCTTGAACATTTCGCCAACGGTAAGCCGGTATGGTTAGTTCAAGAACACTGCAAGTATTCCAACGATGAAGTCGCCTGTCGGGCACGCTCAAGACTGGGTGAAAACCAATACAGTGTGCTCTCCAATAACTGCGAGCACTTTTGTAGCTGGTGCACCCACGGGGAAAATTACAGCGCCCAAGTCAACGCTTACCTCCACCGCCCGCGTTATCTTTTCGCATTGATTGCGGCCTTGGACGCTCACCTTTTTGCGTAGTTTCTATCTGATCGACCAGGCCCTTGCAGTCGAACTTTGGAGGCGAAGGTGCTGTGCTACAATTTTTTCGTTCACTCTCCCAGAGGATCCTGCATGAATGGCAATCCCTCATCCAATGAGCCGGGCAAGGGTTCCATGGTGTTCGTGGTGGATGACGATGCCTCCATGCGCGATGCGTTGAGTAACCTGTTGCGCTCTGCCGGGATTCGCGTCGAGACGTTTGCGTCCACCGCAGAGTTTCTTCGACTGCCCAGACCCGATTGCACCAGTTGCTTAGTCCTCGATGTACGACTTCAAGGCAATAGCGGCCTGGACTTCCAGACGCAATTGGCTGGGTCGAACGCGACTATCCCCATCATTTTCATCACCGGCCATGGCGACATCGAGATGTCGGTCAAGGCAATGAAAGCCGGTGCCGTGGACTTTCTGGCCAAACCGTTCCGTGAACAGGACCTGCTCGACGCTGTGTCAGCCGCACTCCAGGCCGACGTCAAGCGCCGGGAAGTCGAACGGCAATTCTCAGACCTGCATGCCCGTTACCAAACGCTGACCACCCGCGAGAAGGAAGTGATGGTCTTGGCCGCCAAAGGATTGATGAATAAACAAATTGCCGGACAGATGAACCTGAGCGAAATCACCGTGAAAATCCATCGCGGCCATGCCATGAAAAAAATGCATGCCAAGTCGTTCGCTGACCTGGTTCGAATGGCGCAATCCTTGGGCGTTGGGCAGGATCATTGAACGGGAGAGGATGAATGAGGGAAAAGTTTTTCTGATAAAAAGATTTATTGACTAAAGAATTACATCGGGTAATTATTCTCCTGCATCTGCTTTCACGCAGAGTCATTTTCAGGGGCAACCCGATGAGTCAGAACACCCTGCCTTCGTTGGCCAGTCTTTACGTCGGGGCGATTGAATCGTCATCCGATCCACGCATCGCACCGTTGCTTATGCAAGGCTTTCCGGCCGAACCTCACCACCGCGTCACTTGGCACAACTGGATGCAACCACCGTTCAATCAATGGGGGTTCCGCAACCTGGCGCGCCTGCGTCCCTCCATTGATGTGCAGGCGGGGACCGCACCGGCCAACGCGTTCAAACAGGTCCCTCGGCCACTGGATGAGCTGCACTTCGACAGCGAGTCGGGTTTGAGTATCAGCGTTATCGAGCACCTGATCGCCAGTCAGACCGACGCTTTCCTGGTGCTGCAAGGCGACACGGTGCTGTTTGAACGGTACTTCAACGGTCAGCGGCCCCAGGACCGGCACGTGATGTTTTCGGTGACCAAGTCGCTGATCGGCACCCTCGGCGAACAGCTGGTCAGTGAGGGCGTCCTGGATCCAGCGTTGCCCGCGGCCCATTACGTACCTGAACTGACGGGCAGCGCATTTGCGGACGCCAGCGTACGACAGCTGTTCGACATGGCCGTGGGCATCGACTACAGCGAAGTCTATGAGGATCCGAATTCCGAGAGCTCCCAGTACGGCTACGCCTGTGGTTTCCAGCCGGCACCGGCGCAATACGCCCAGTTCGAATCCCTGTACCAATACCTGCCGTCTCTCAGAAAACGTGGCAGCCACGGTGGTTTTTTTCATTATGTGACCGCCACCACCGAAGCATTGGCCTGGGTCATGGAGCGTGCTGGCGGCAAGGCCTGTCACGAGTTGCTGCAAGAGATCTGGAGCCAGCTGGGCTGTGAGCGCGACGGCTACTTCATGGCCGACCCTTGGGGACGCAGCGTTGCCGGTGCCGGTTTCAGTGCCACCTTGCGAGACATGGCGCGTTTCGGTCGCCTGCTGGCCAACGATGGCCGCCTGGAGGGGCGGCAACTGCTCTCGAGCGAGACGATCGCCCGGATCGCCGCCGGTTCGGACCCGGCGATCTACGCCACATGCTCCGATTTCTCGGCATGGACCCCTGGCGCGTCCTACCGCAGCCAGTGGTACGTCTTCAATGACCACTCCCAGGCCCTCATGGCCGGTGGCATTCACGGCCAATACCTGTTCGTCGACAAACCCTCTGGCGTGGTGATCGTCAAGCAGTCGTCCCTGGGCGAAGCCGTCAGCCCGTTCGACGGGGACAGCGTGCGCATGCTGCGTGCCATCGCGGCGGACCTTGCCCGCTGACGTCGCCCGATAAAAAAACAAGAGATTTGCGTTCCGTTCACCTGGCCCGGCCAGGTGTTGGCGACGCTCTGCGCCGCCATTCACTGCCCTGTAACAACAATAATCACACAGGAGCTTCATATGGTTTGCATGACACGTTGGTCTCGAGCGCTCTTAGCGTTCGGCTTACCCCTGACCACCCAAGCTGCGTGGGCGGGCTATACCTTCGAAGACGGAGCCCTCAAGGGTGAGGTCAACCTCACGGCCGGTGCGGCGACCGTCTTCACGCGCAACGTCAATTTCGGCGCTGGCCGGGTTGATCTGCGCAGTCGCCGCAATGACGGGACGAAAATCGATTGGCAGGAGTTCTACATCAAGCCCGGTGTCACCCTGGACTACGCCTTGCAGCCGGACTTCAGCCTGCTGGCCGGTGGTTCGTTCGTGGCGGCGACCACCGTGGGCGATGGCGATGCCGGCGGCTTCACGCGCAGTTCTGACGGTGACGTGGCGGTCGAGGAGCTCTACGGCGGCTTCCGGGCCGGGGAGTGGAAGTTCACGGCGGGCCGCCAGAACTACATGATCGGCACTGGCTTCATCGTCATGGACGGTAACCTTGATCAGTTCGACGACGGTGCCTATTGGCTCGCACCGAGAACCGCATTCAAGGATTCCGCCATCCTGGCCTGGGATCATGGCGCGCTGAAGACCCAGGCTTTCACCTTGCGTACCGACGACGACCTGGGTGATTTCCGGATGACCGGCGTCAACCTGGACTACAACCTTGACGGTCAGGTGACGCTGGGGGCCATGGCGATGAAGGTTGATTCCCTTGCGCCCAAGGGCTCGACACCATTGAGCCGTGACGGTATGCGGGTGTACAACGTACGGGCGCTCAACGCCAAGGTGCCGGGCCTGCCGGCACTGACCCTCAACGCCGAATATGCGTTGCAGCGGGGCAGTGGTGCCGGGGTCGACTACGATGCCAAGGCCTGGTACGGCCAGGCGGACTATGCCTTCGATACGTTGCCGTTGACGCCGATCCTCGGTTATCGCTACGCCAGTTTTTCCGGCGACGACGACCTCACCGATAACCGGCAGGAGTCCTGGGACCCCCTCAGCAAAGGTTTTATCGATTGGGGCACCTGGCTGGTGGGCGATGTCGTGGGCAACTACCTGCTGTTCAACAGCAACGAAAACGTCCAGCAGTTCTCCCTCAAGACCCACCTCAACGAAACCCTGACGCTCGGTGCAATTCACTACCAGTTCTGGCTGGACGAAAAAAACTACATGGGCGCAGCCGTCAGTGACCGACGTTTTGCCGATGAGAGCGTAATCTTCCTCGACTGGGCTGCCTCGAAGTCGTTGAGCACCTCGCTGTCCTACAACTGGGTCAAACCCATGGCCGCGGCCAAGCAGATCTTTGGCAATGACCAGAAATTCAGCGCGCTGGAACTCTACCTCACCTACCGCTATTAAGTGCCGCGAGCCTTCGCGGCCGCGCTGGAGTTTTCATCATGAACCTGTTTTTGCGTAACACCTTGCTGGGTGCTGTCGTTTCAATGCTGGTCAGTGGCGTGAGCCTGGCCGAAGAGCGGACAGTGCGGATCTACAACTGGATCGAGTACCTGCCGCCGGAAATCCTGAAGAGCTTCCAGGAAGAAACCGGGATCCGCCCGATCTATGACGTGTTTGATAGCGTCGAGACCCTGGAATCGAAACTCCTGACCGGTAACTCTGGATATGACGTGGTCTACCCCAGCAGTTCCAATGTCAGCCACCTGATTGCCGCCGGCGCGGTCCAGCCCCTGGACCGCAGCCAATTGCCCAACTGGCAGCACCTGGACCCTGAGTTCATGAAAACCCTGGAAGCCGTCGGCGACGAAGGCAACCGCTACGCGGCACCGTATCTCTGGGGCACGACCCTGATCGGCTACAACGTCGACAAGGTTCGGCAGGTACTTGGTGCGGATGTGCAGATGAACACCTGGGACATCATCTTCAAGGAAGAGAACATGGCCAAGCTGGCCAGTTGCGGCGTCGGTTTCCTCGATGCGGCCAACGAGATCGTGCCCATCGCCCTGCATTACAAAGGCCTGGATCCCAACAGCCAGAAGCGCGAGGACTACCCGAAAGCCCAGGAGGCGATGCGCACTGTTCGCCCGTACATCACCTATTTCAATTCGTCGCGCTATGGCATGGACCTGGCCAACGGTGAGATCTGCGTCGGGGTGGGCTGGTCGGGCGGCGTGGCTCTGGCGACGCGACTGGCCGATGCCGCTGGCAAAGGCGTCAAGGTGGCGATGGCCTTACCCAAG
Organism: Pseudomonas sp. B21-054; assembly: GCF_026016345.1. Classification (NCBI taxonomy): domain Bacteria; kingdom Pseudomonadati; phylum Pseudomonadota; class Gammaproteobacteria; order Pseudomonadales; family Pseudomonadaceae; genus Pseudomonas; species Pseudomonas sp. B21-054. The sequence goes on along the minus strand of NZ_CP087204.1, from coordinate 3,685,216 downwards.
GAAGGTGCGCCGATGTGGGCGGACGTAATGATGGTGCCTACCAACGCCCCTCATACCGCGGAGGCCTACGCCTTCATCAACTACATCTTGCGTCCGGATGTGATTGCCCGGATCAGCAACAAGATCGGTTACCCCAATCCGAACAAGGACGCCACGGCATTGGTGGACGCGGAAATTCGTAGCAACCCGGCCATGTACATACCGGACGAAGCTCGCAAAACCTTGTTTATGTTGGAGCCCGTGCCGGCTGCCGTGGAGCGGATCCGCACTCGCACCTGGACCGCCATCAAGACCAATCGCTGATCAGGGTAGCCCGGCGTCGCGACGCCGGGCGCTCATCGGTGGATGTGCTCAGGCGCGCATGCCATGGAACAGCAGCTCAGTGATACGCCGGACCTGCGTGGAATGGGCTTCGATATCCGGCTGTTCCTGGTTCACCAGCCTGTACAGCTGCAAGTGCGAGTAATCGTTCAACAAGAAGGCGGCGAGTTCGACGTCGAGGTCGGCGCGCAGCTTGCCAGCCTGCTGCAATTCTCTGATCAGACCGCTGATCTCAGTCCTGAGCGCATCGTTCATGGCCCGATAGCCCTCAGGCAGTCCGTTGTTCCCTCCAAACAGGATCAGTGGCAGCAACTCACGCCAGAGGCTGGGGTGCATGACCTCCAGGGCGTAACCGGTGAGCAGCCGTTCCAGGTAGCACAGCGCTTCGACAGGATCTTCTATTTCCGGGATCTGGCTGCGGGTGTCCTTGAGCGCACGCTGGTCGGCCTCGTGCAGGATCTCAAGGATGATCTCCTGCTTGTTGCCGAAGTATTTGAAGACCGTCGGCGCCGACACCCCGGCCTGGCTGGCGATTTGTTCGATGGTGGTGTTCTGGAAACCCTGGCGCTCGAACAGTTCCACCGCCGCCTTACTGATGGCTTGGCGTCGCTCGGCTTTTTGACGTTCACGCAGTCCGCTCACGGGAGGTCCTTGTCGTTGGAAAGAGGAGGGCATCGCATAGCCCTCAGGGTCCATGCAAAATACTTAACTGGGTAAAATCTTTAAAGCATTTATTTCGCCCCAGGCTTGTTCGACGACGGACCTTCAGGCGCGGCCCAGACGCCAAGACGAGGCAAAAAGCCATGTCTTGCCTGGCGAGATCAGGCACTCGGACGGCGCGCTCAGGTAACTGACTCGAGAGGGAAGACGGGTAACGTGGCGCAACTTTTCACCGCAGGGCGCAAGTGCTTGAGGGTGAATCAAAACATTCACGATGTGCCGCTTTCAGGAGGAGGCGTAAACGCAGAACACCGACTGTCCCTCAGCGCGCCTCAATGTCGATTCACAAGAGAATAAGAAAATGACCAGCCCGAATTTCAAGGATTCGAACGGCCACTTGGCACAGGGCTTCAAGCCTCGTCACGTCACCATGCTTTCCATTGCCGGGATTATCGGCGCAGGCCTGTTTGTCGGATCAGGCCACGCCATCGCAGCCGCGGGCCCGGCCGTGATGCTGGCCTATCTGTTCTCGGGCCTGCTGGTGGTGCTTGTCATGCGCATGCTGGGTGAAATGGCGGTCGCCAATCCGGACACCGGCTCATTTTCCACCTATGCCGACCAGGCCATCGGACGCTGGGCCGGCTTCACCATCGGTTGGCTCTACTGGTGGTTCTGGGTGCTGGTGATCCCCATCGAAGCGCTCGCCGCCGGGCATGTACTGAACCAATGGTTTCCCGCCATCGATGCCTGGCTGTTCGCCTCGGTGTCGATCATCGCCCTGGCCGTGACGAACCTGTTCAGCGTGTCCAAGTACGGGGAATTCGAGTTCTGGTTCGCCATGGCCAAGGTCGTGGCGATCATCGGTTTCATTTCCCTGGGGTTCGCCGTGTTGATGGGCTGGATTCCCGAGCGTGAGGCCAGTGGCTTGACTCGACTGATGGAGGAACATGGCGGGTTTGCGCCCAATGGCCTGTCGGCCGTCGTGGGCGCCTTCATCACCATCATGTTCAGTTTTATCGGTACGGAGGCGGTGACCATCGCCGCGGCCGAATCCAGCAACCCTGCGCAGAACATTGCCAAGGCAACGCGCTCGGTGATCTGGCGCATTGGCGTGTTCTATCTGCTGTCGATCTTCGTGGTCATTTCGGTGGTGCCGTGGAACGATCCGCTCCTGGCTTCGGTGGGTTCCTACCAACGGGCGCTGGAATTGATGAACATCCCCCACGCCAAATTCATGGTGGATGTGGTGGTGTTGATTGCCGTGGCCAGTTGCATGAACTCCTCGATCTACATTGCTTCGCGCATGTTGTATTCGCTGGGCCGGCGTGGCGATGCACCAAAGGCAGTGAAAGTGACGTCGTCGGTCGGCGTGCCCAGGGCCGCAGTGGTCGCCAGTACCGTGCTGGGGTTGGGTGTTACCTTGTTCAGCTACTTCATGCCTGCGGGCTTGTTCCAGTTCCTGCTCGCCAGTTCCGGCGCCATCGCCTTGCTGGTGTACCTGGTGATTGCGGTGTCTCAGTTGCGCATGCGCCGGATGCTGTCGCGCCAGAATGTCGAGTTGCCCTTGCGCATGTGGCTGTTTCCCTGGCTCACCTGGCTGGTCATCGTGTTCATCTCTGGCGCCCTGACCGTCATGATGGTGACGCCGGAGCACCGCAGCGAGGTCAGCACCACCCTTGGATTGGCCCTGGTCATTTCCTTTATCGGGCTGATCACCTCGCGCCATCCGTCGCCGGCTGAGAGAGCGGCTTCCCTGGGTTAGACCAGGCCGTCCCACGATTCAAATTGCCCCCGTCCATCGCCCATCCATACATCCGCCTCCCTTAGCCTTGTCGGCGCGAAAGCGCCTTGCACCGACAAGGCTTATCCGCGAAGCCTGTCCAGCCCGCCCAGCCGTCTGTCTTGACGTGCCGCTTCCTGCCCGTTATCGGGAAAAAACACTGGCCCCATGCTGGCAACTAACCTGTGGTTACGTTGTCAGTATTTGGCGTCTGTAGCGGCGACGATCGGCTCCGATCGCGACACGTCAGCAACATGACGCTCTTTTTTTTGACGCCTTTGGGCAAATTACTCGCGATGGATTGCGCCGGGACCGACTATTCCTTTGCGGGTTGATTTTCTATGCGCTTTCTACTCGATCCGCGTCATGACATTGATGCTGCCTTACTCAGCTATCGCCGGGTGTTCTGGTCCCTGGCACTGTTCAGCGGCGTGATCAATCTGCTGGTGTTGGTGCCATCGCTCTACATGATGCAGGTGTATGACCGGGTATTGACCAGCCGCAACGAAACCACCTTGTTCATGCTCACCTTGATCGCCCTGGGACTGTTCATGTTCAGCGCTCTGATCGAGTGGGTGCGCGGCCAGGTGATGATTCGCATGAGCGCGGGGCTGGACGATGCCTTGGGCGAGCGGATTTTCGACGCCGCCTTCGCCCGCAGCCTGCGCGAGCACAACGCCAACCCGGCGCAGGTGCTCAGCGACTTGGCCACGCTGCGGCAGTTGATCACCGGGCAGGGCTTGATTGCCTTGCTCGATGCGCCGTGGTTGCCGATCTTCCTGCTGGTGGCGTTCATCTTTCACCCCTGGTTCGGGATTCTGACGCTGGTGCTCGCCCTGGTGCTGATCGGCCTGGCGCTGTGGGGCGAGCTGGCGACTCGGACGCGCCTGGGGGAGGCCAATCGGTTGGGCGTGCAGTCGTCGATCTATGTCAACAGCACGCTGCACAATGCCGAGGTCATCCAGGCCCTGGGCATGCTCGGGCCGTTGCGCCAGCGCTGGAGCTTGCTGCAACAACGCATCATTGCCGCTCAGGCCCATGCCAGCGACCGCAGCGCGCGTATCACTTCGACCACCCGTTTCGTGCGCATCTCTGGGCAATCGTTGGCCCTGGGCCTCGGGGCGTTGTTGGTGCTTGAAGGTCAATTGTCGGCGGGCATGATGATTGCGATGTCGCTGCTGCTGGGGCGTGCCTTGGCACCTGTGGAAATCGCCATCGGCTCGTGGAAGCAATTCAACGCCGGGCGCCAGAGCTACCAGCGCCTGAGCCAGCTCTTGGCCCAACACCCGCGCGATCGCCTGCGCATGCCCTTGCCGCCGCCCACCGGCGCGGTGCGCCTGGAGCAGGTGTATGTCGGTCCGCCCGGCGCCACGCAGCCGATTCTACGGGGCATCAATTTCAGCCTGGCCAAAGGTGACGTGCTCGCCGTTGTCGGCGCCAGTGCCAGTGGCAAGTCGACCCTGGCCAGGGCGCTGGTTGGGGTCTGGCCGGCCATGGGCGGGTCGGTGCGCCTGGACGGCGCCGAAATCGGCCAATGGTCCCACGACGCCCTCGGCCCGCATCTGGGTTACCTGCCGCAAGACATCGAGCTGTTCGATGGCACGGTGGCCGACAACATTGCCCGTTTCGGTGAGCAGGACGCCGACAAAATCATCACCGCCAGCCGTCACGCCGGTATCCACGAGATGATCCTGAGGTTTCCCAAGGGCTACGACACACCGTTGGGACCCGGCGGACTTGGCTTGTCCGGTGGGCAAAAACAACGCCTGGGCCTGGCCCGCGCACTCTACGGCCACCCAACGCTGATCGTCCTCGACGAGCCCAATTCCAACCTGGATGAGGCCGGCGAGCTGGCGCTGGTGCAGGCCATCAGTGCGCTCAAGGCCGCCGGCAGCACCGTGGTGCTGATTACCCATCGGCCCAATGTGCTGGCGGTGGTCGATCACATCCTGGTGCTCAAGGACGGTACCCAACACGCATTTGGCCCCCGGGACCGGGTGCTCAAGGCCTTGATGCCAGCCCCCCGATCGGCTGCGGTAAGGGAGGCTGGCGAAGATGCGTGATCTGACCCCGGGTACCCAAGCGTACAGCGAGCAAGGGCTGAGTGTGCGCAGCGGCAATACGCTGCCGAGTGCCAGTACCGACGCGGGCGGTGCCGCTCGCTATGGTGTGGCTTTCCTGGTCGTGGCGCTGGGCGGCGCGTTGCTCTGGGCTTGCCTGGCACCGCTCGACCAAGGCGTCGTGGGCAGTGGCACCGTGGTGGTGGCGGGCGAGCGCAAGGCGGTGCAGTCACTGGTTGGCGGGGTGGTGGAAAAGCTGCTGGTCAGCGATGGCGATCGCGTCAGCCAGGGCCAGTTGCTGGTGCAGCTCAATACGGTGCAGGCGCAGTCACAACGGGACGTGACCCTGGGCAAGTTGCTGAATGATCGCAGCGTCGAGGCGCGGTTGATTGCCGAGCGCCTGGGCAGCGCCGAGATCCAATGGCCCGCCGAGCTGCTGGCCCGCGCCGACGAGCCACGGGTCAAGGCAGCCATGGCCTTGCAGACCCAACTGTTCATGACCCGTCGCGCGGAGCTGGGCAGTCGCTTGCAGATCATCGAGCACGAAGCCGCCGCGTTGCAGCAACAGTTGCTCGGCTATGAAGGCGTCAAGCGTAACTACGACGCGCAAATGCGCTTCCAGCAACAGGAACTCGAAGGCCTGCGGGACCTGGCGCGGGAAGGCTACGTGCCGCGCAACAAGCTCTTCGAGGCCGAGCGCAATGCGGCGCAACTGGCCGGTCAGATTGCTTCCGGCGTGGGCGATGTCGGCAGGACTCGCCAGGCGATCAACGAAAGCCGGCTCAAGGCGCTGCAGGCGCAACAAGAGTTCCGTCGCGATGCCGAAACCCAGCTCAGCGAGGTGTCCGCCGAGGCGGCCGGTTATGTCGATCAGATCCGCGCCTTGCAGTTCGAAGTCGACAACGGTGCGATCCGCGCACCCGTGGCCGGGCAGGTGATGGACGTCAGCATTCACACGGTGGGCGGCGTGGTGCAAGCCGGACAAAACCTGATGCAGGTGGTGCCGCTGGATGCGCCGATGGCGATTACCGCGCGTTTCGAGCCGTTGATGGCCAACAAATTGCGCCCGGGGTTGCCGGTGCATGTGCATTTCACCGCCCTGCAGCGGGTGGACACACCGACGGTCACCGGTACCGTGACCACGGTGTCGGCGGACCAATTGATCAATGAACAGACACACCAGCCGTACTTCTCCGCCAAGGTCGAGATTCCCGCCGATACGGTGGCCTCGCTACAGGCCGCCGGGTTGTGGGTGCGCCCGGGCATGCTCGCCGATGTCACCGTGGTGACGGGCGAACGCACCTTGATGAATTACCTGATGAAACCCCTGCGCGAACGCTTGCTTGCGGCCTTCAAGGAGGAATGAGCATGACCGACCGTTGCCGTTACCGCTCTTGTCTATGGTTAAGCCTGTGTATCAGTTGGGCCGCGATCAGCCCCGTGCGGGCGGCCGACGGCGGCTTTAGCCTGACCGCCGCCTACGATGCCTCACGCCTCAACGATCCGACCGTGCAATCGGCCGCCCACGCGTTCGAAGCCTCACGGCATGAAGAGGACATCGGTCGCGGCGGCCTCTATCCGCAAGTGTCGCTGACATCGCGTTACGGCTACGGCGGGCGTACCGACGGTGGCGACGATAGCAGCTACGTCAACAGTAACGATTACCAGGCGAACAACGTCACCCTGGCGGCGCAACAGCCGCTCTACGACAAGGGGCGCTGGGCGGCGTATCAGGAGGGCAAGGCCAGGGGAAAGCTGGGTAGCCAGCTGTTCGACGTCGCCGGCCAGACCTTGTACGACCGGGTTGCCAAGGGCTATTTCGACGTCGCCCGGGCCGAGAACGAGATCAAGTTGATCGCCCAGCAGAAAGCCGTCATCAGTGGGTTGGTCACCCAGAGCCAAAAGCTCTATCAGGGCGGCCAGGGAGCAGTCACCGATATTGATGAGGCCCAGGCCCGGCTCGACCTGGTAGAGGCCCAGGAGACCGAAGCCCAGGCCCGTCGAGTGGCGGCGCTGCGAGCGTTATCCGGCCGCGCCAGTGTGCCCATCGATGACATCCAGCCGATGCGCGAGGAGCTTGCCGCCGGCAGCCCAATCCCGCCGGAGCAGGATTTGTCCTATTGGACGGCGATTGCCCGTGAGGCCAGCCCCGAACTGGCGGCCCGACTGGCGGCGGTGAAAGTCGCCGAGGCGCAGGCCGACAGCCAGCGCGCCGGGCATTATCCAACCTTGTCGCTGACCACTCAGCTGACCCGCCGGGAAACCCGCCAGTACCAGGAACTCGATCCGCGCCAGGACACGTACTACGTGGGGGTCCAGCTGGATATTCCGTTGTACCGTGGCGGTGCCGTGCGTGCCTCCGTGGCCAAGGCTGAAGCGCAACTGGCCGGTGCCCAGTCCGACTATGATGTGCAGCGTCAACAATTGGCCGAGGATATCGAAGCCGATTATCTGGGGGTGGTGGCCGGGTTCGCCAAGAGCAAGGCGATGCAACGGGCGGTGGAGTCCAATCAGCGGGCACTGACCTCCACGGAAAAAGGCTTCCAGGGTGGTGTGCGCTCTACGGTGGATATTCTTGATGCACAGCAGCGGCTATTCCAGGCGCGTCGAGATTTGCTTAACACCAAGCTCGACATGTTGCAGAGCTATGTGAGTCTGCATACCCACACTGGCCAGATGAATCGCGCGGTTCTGGAGCAGGTGCAGAATCTGTTTTAAGACGTCTGGGGGGGGGTATAGTTGGTGTGTATATCCGTTTTTTTGGTAACGGCGACTTATGGTTCCGCCCTTACGGCGGCTCACTTTTGAGAAGCGCAAAAGTAAGCAGCCGTAAGGGCGGAACCGCCAGCCGCCGCTACCCAAAAAACGGATATACACACAAACCAAAAGTCCAAAACCACCCCCCAAAAAAACGGCGCCTCCCCCCAGGAAGAAGCACCGTTTTATTAAGTGAGCAGCACTGTAGCGAGGAAGCTAGCTCGCCGTAGCAGCGCTCAAGACTCAGGCGGTAAAGTCACTGGCATGCAGCTCCTTGACACCCACGAGCTCAAATTCAAACTCGGGCGTGGCGTCGGCATCGACACTGCCGTAGACAATGCCATCGGCAAAGCGCAACTGGCCGGTGGCGTTGGTGGCATCGAAGGCATTACTGCCGATGAACGTGAAGGCATCGACATCGGCGGTCAACGGATTGGCGTCCAACCCAGTGAGGTCCAGCTTGTCGAACTCCGTGCTCTTGAAACCGCTGATCACATCGCGCAAAGCCCCGACGCCCATGTCCGACAGCGCGCCGAACGCATAGGTATCCGCGCCAGTGCCGCCGGTGAGGTTGTCGGTGCCTGCACCGCCGATCAGCCGATCATTGCCCGAACCACCCACCAGCGTATCGTTGCCTGCACCACCATCCAGGATGTTCCCCGCGCTGTTACCGGACAGACTGTCGGCATAGGCGCTTCCCGTCAGGTTCTCGATGAATTTCAAGGTGTCGAGCCCGGAACCCACCGTGTTTTGTTGCGCCGACGTCGAAAGGTTCACGGTAACGGCGGCCAGGGCACGTTCAAACGACACGGTGTCGTTGCCATCGCGCCCGTCCAGGATGTTGTTGCCGGCGCCGGCGAACAGCGTGTTGTCCAGCGCATTGCCCGTGCCATTGGCGGCGCCAGTGCTGTCGATATACAGGTTCTCGACGTTGCTGCCCAGGGTATAGGCGGCCAGGCTGCTGTGCACACTGTCGACGCCTCCCGTCACCGCATTGCTGTTGGTCTCGATCACGGTATCGCTGGTGTTATCGACGTAATAGGTGTCGTCACCATCGCCACCGCTCAGGCTGTCGGCCCCGGCGGCGCCATCGAGTACGTTATGGGCGGCGTTGCCGGTGATGAAGTTACGTCGCTCATTACCGGTGCCGTCGATCTCCGATATGCCGGTCAGTACCAGGTTTTCGAGGTTGGCGCCCAGGGTCCAACTGACCGAAGCCTGCACGGTGTCGATCTGCGCGGTCGAGGTGTTGGTTTCCACCACGCTGTCGAACGCGTTGTCGACCACGTAGATGTCGTTGCCATCGCCGCCGGTCAGGGTGTCGGCGCCCAGGTCGCCATCGATCGTGTCGTTGCCCGAGCTGCCCACCAGGGTATCGTCCTGGTCGGTGCCGGAAATGTGTCCGCCCTGGTTCTGGGCGTTGTCGAAAATGTCCTGCACGCTGTTGTTGTCGTTGGGATTGCCCTGGAAGCCCAGGTCATCGGCGATGTAGTCGGCCAGGCGCTGGCCGACGATTTCCGCGGATTCTTCGTGCAGGTGCCAGACGTCGTCGGGATACACCAACGGATCGACTTCGTAGCGCAAGGGCAGGTCGGTGTAGTCCACCGCCAGCTTGACGTCAGCGCGTTCGGCGGCCATGGCCTCCTGGGCGGCGCGGACATAGCCGACGCCTTCAACGATGGAGGCAATCTTCTCTTCCGAGTAACCCCGGGCACGCGCCGCGTCCTGCTCGTAGTGCCCGGTTTCCATCATGTACACACTGAAGTTGCCGAATTGGGCGTGCAGGTAATCGAACACCTTCAAGGTTGCAGCCTTGTAGGCCGCGGCGGCCGCGGCCTTGTCCGTGGCGCGGGCGATTTCCTGGGCGGCTTCTTCGCCCTGGCCCCAGATGATGCCCATGGTGACGTTATCGATCGACTGCAGTTCGGTGCGCTGGTCGCGCAGCAACGTCACCGCCCGCAACAGTGCCGGCCCGGGTTGGTTGGTGTCGGTCAACCACCAGCACAGTTGGAGTTCCTCGGGGCTGAGTGTGGACAGACCGTTGACCGTGCTGCCGCCGACCGCGATGTCGATACCGTTGCCATCGGCATCGGTGAACTGGCTGCGCACGTCATAGGTGGTGTACTTATCCAGGTCCCTGACCAGCATCGAGGTGCCGGATTGGTCATCGTCTTCGGTCATGCGCAGCAGGCGTGCGTTGGATTGGCCGAGGGTGGGCAGGTAGAGGATGTCTTGCTGGGCGCGTTCGCCGAAGACGAAGTCATTGGCGGTGAGGGTGTTGAGGTAGTTGCCGTTGAGGGCGATCTCGAAGCGATTGCCATCGGCGTCGGCTTCGGCGGACTTGATGTAGGTCTTGTCGCCGGCCGCGTTCAGGGTCATGTACAACGTGCCGTTGCTGCCATCGCCGAGGCCGAGAAAGCCCAGCCCCGAGACGTTGATTTTGTCGACGCCAGCGGTGAAGTCGTAAATCGTGTCGGTGGCCGTGACACCACCGGTGTCGTAGTCGCGGTAGCTGTCGGACAGGTTGCTGTAGCGAAACGTGTCGGCGCCGTCGCCACCGTACAAGGAGTCCCGTCCGGCGCCGCCGTCGACGATGTCCGCGCCGGTGCCGGCCTTGATCGTATCGTTGCCGCCGAGGCCGAGGATCAGGTCCGCGCCTGTCGTGCCGTTGAGGGTTTCGGCGTTGTTGGTGCCGGTAATGGTGTTGGCGGGCGCATCGGCCACCACCAGGCTGAAGTTGTCGCTGACCGAGGCGCCTGAGGGATCGGTGGCCTTGACCAGTACGTCGTAGGTGCCCGCCGCGGTGCTGGTTGGCGTACCGCTGAAGGTCAGGCTGGTGGCATTGAAACTCAGCCAGGTGGGCAGGGCGTTGCCGTTGGCGAGGGTCGCGGTGTAGGTCAGCACATCCTGGTTGGCGTCGGTGAAGCTGTTGCTCGCCACGGTGTAATTGAATGGTGTGCTTTCACTGGCGTTCTGGTCCAGGAGTGGGGTGGCCACGACCGGGGCCACGTTGGTGGGGTTGGTCTGGTCGGCGAAGACGAAGTGATTGGCCGTCAGGCTGCTGACGAAGTTGCCCGCCATCGAGATTTCGAACCGGTTGCCGTTGGCGTCGACCGTGAGGTCCTTGAGGTAGGTACGGTTGCTCGACGAACTGTAAGTGACCTGCAGCGTGCCGTTGAGCCCGTTGCCCAGGCCGGTATAGCCGAGAGCCGACACATCGATCTTGTCGGCGGTCACGTCGAAGTCGAGGATCTGGTCACTGGCGCTGGTGGAACTGGTGCGGTAGCTATCGAGTTTCGAGGTGTAGCGGAACACATCGGCGCCGGTGCCCCCGGTGAGTTTGTCGACCCCGGTGCCGCCGACCAGGATGTCGTTGCCGGCGCCGCCATTGAGGGTGTCGTTGCCCGCGCCACCGAACAGTTGTTCATTGGCTGCGGTGCCGGTCAGCGTGTCGTTGTTCGGCGTGCCATTGATCACAATGGCGGTGGGGACGTCCTGCACGGCGAGCGTAAAACTGTCACTGACGGTGGCGTTGCTGCCATCGGTGGCCGTGACCTGGATCGAGTAGGTGCCCGACGCGGTGTCGGGAGGCGTGCCGTTGAAGGTGCGAGTGGCGGCGTCGAAGGTCAGCCAACTGGGCAGGGCGCTGCCATTGGCGAGCTTGGCGGTGTAGCTCAGGCTGTCGTTATCCGGATCGGTGAAGCTGGTGGCCGGTACCACGTAGCTGAACGGGGTATTTTCGGTGGCGTTCTGATCCACCAGCGGCGTAGCCAGCACGGGCGCCTGGTTGGTCGGCGACGTGGTGGCGAAGACGAAGTTGGCGCTGGTCAGGGTGTTGAGGTAATTACCGTCCAGCGCCACTTCGAAGCGGTTGCCATTGGCGTCGGCTTCCAGGGATTTGATGTAGGTCTTGGTGCCGGCGCTGTTGAGCACCAGGTACACGGTGTTGTTCTTGCCATCCCCCAGGCCGGTGAAACCCATGGCCGAGAGGTCGATCTTGTCGGCGCTGACGTTGAAGTCGGTGATCAGGTCGCCCAGGTTGGCGCCGCCGGTGTTGTAGTTGCGGTAGCTGTCGAGGCGATTGGCGAACACAAAGGTATCGGCCCCTGCGCCACCGGTGAGGGTGTCCATGCCGGCACCGCCGTCGAGCTTGTCGTCACCGGCGCCGCCACTGAGGCTGTCATTGCCCGCCAGGCCGAGCAAGGTGTCGGCCGCATCGCTCCCCAGCAGTGAGTCGCTGCCACTGGTGCCCGTGATCACCCGGTTGAAGATGAAGTTGCTCGCGGTCAGGGTGCTGGCGAGGTTGCCCGAGAGGATCAGCTCGAAGCGATTGCCACTGGCATCGGCGTCGAAGTCCTTGATGTAGGTGCGGTTGTTGCTGGCGCTGTAGCTGACCTGCAGAGTGCCGCCACGGCCATTGCCCAGCCCGGTGAAGCCGAGGCCGGCGAGGTCGATCTTGTCCTGGGTGACATCGAAGTCGGTGATGGTGTCATCGAAGCTGGTGGTCGCGTTGCGGTAACTGTCGGACTGGGCGACGAACCGGAACGTATCGGCGCCCGTGCCGCCGGTGAGTTTATCGAGGCCCGCGCCGCCCACCAGAATATCGTTGCCAGCCCCGCCGTTGATGGTGTCGTTGCCGGCCGCGCCGTAGAAAATCTCGCTGGCGCTGCTGCCCAGCAGGGTGTCATTGCCAGCCGTGCCTTGCACGGTGGTCATCGGCACCGTGGCGCTGACATAGCTGCCGTCACCATAGACCAGCGTGGCGCCCTTGCTGGTGTGGCTGATGGTATTGGCGATGATTGCGTTGCGATCAGTGCCGTCTTCATTGCGCTCGGCAACGCCGTAGGTCGACAGGTCGCTGCCGCTGATGATGTTGCCCTGGATGAGGTTGTCGCTGCCGTTGAAGTACTTGCCGGACACGCCCAGGGTGTCGTCATAGGACTGGATGATGATTTCCGGTACGGGACTGCCCAGGGAATTGTTGTTGAGGGTGTTGTCGATGACCTCGACGTGGTTGCTGCCGTAGATGCGGATCCCGGCGCTGGCGTTGTCATGGATGTCGATACCCGTGACGGTGACTTCGCTGGAGAGCTTGATCAACACGCCTTCGGCACCGTTGCCGTACACCTCGCCGCCGGTGATGGTGATATTGGTGGGGGAGGGAATATCGTCGCTGCCGCGCTGGACCACGATGCCATTGCCGCCGTTGTCGTAGGCGACGTTATTGGTCATGGTGAAATCGTGGGTGCTGGTGACGACGTTGAAACCGTGGCGGTCGTTGTCGTAGGCGATGTTGTTCTCGAAGGTGCTGTCGCTGAGGAAGTCGGCGACGAAACCGTCCAGGCCATTGCCATGGGACACGCTGTTCTTGATGACCATGTTGACGGTCTGCTCGTGCGGGTCGAAACCGTACCCGGAGCAATCCTTGATCTCGACGCTGTCGAGGGTGACGTTGGAGTCGTAGCCTTCTTCGCCGGGGATGTAGCCGTTGAACCAGCCGTCGATTTTGCCCGTGGTGTTGTCGCGGTTGCCATCGATGGTGAGGTTGCTGACCCCGAAATCGTGGGTTTCCTCACCATAGGCCGAACGTATGATGCCGGTGATCTTGGTGTCGGAGCCATCAGCCACCTTGACCGTGGTTTCGCCCATGCCGTCGCCGTACAGGTAGACGTTGCTTTTCATCATCAAGCAACCGTCGGACGGTTCCTCGCCTGCCGAAACGATATAAGTTCCGGTCGGCATGTACACCTGACCTCCACCTGCTGCGGCCGCCGCATCAATCGCACTTTGTATCGCCGCCGTGTCATCAGTGATGCCATCTCCTTTGGCGCCAAAATCTTGTACGTTGAAAATCATGAGCTTATCTCCGTATCTGGCTTTAACCGCGCTAGATGCCAATATTCCATCGGCAACCTCGGTGTTATGACCCAGCGAAGCGCAAAAGTTATGACCGAATGTCGGAGAAAGTGTCAAAAAAACTGACTACCGGATAAGTGGTTGTAGGGAGAAGCTGGAATGTAACGTTTTGTTGACGCTTTCTTTGGGTCAACCATGCCCTTGTGAGCGCAAGCTTGCTCGCGATAGCGGTGTATCAGTCCCATCAGCGCTGGCTGACCCGACGCCATCGCGAGCAAGCTCGCTCCACAGTGATAGGGGGACGGGTACATGCGGCTTTCTTGATTGGCATCAACCCCAGTGCCTAGCCTGCGCGGTAGCCTCCTATCAACCCGGTGTCCGCAAGAGGGCGCCAAGGAGGCTCATGAGTTATCCGCTGTTTCTGACCCTGCACCTGTTTGCCGCGCTGGTGTTCATCGGCACGGTGTTTTTCGAGGTACTGTTCCTCGAGAGCATCCGCAAACAACTCCCCGCCAAAGTCATGGTGCTGCTGGAGCAAGGCATCAGCCAGCGTGCCCGGCAGTTGATGCCTTGGGTACTGTTGGTGCTGTTCGGCGCGGGAGGGGCCATGGTCTGGCTGCGGTATTGGCCGGTGTTGTCGTCGCCGCTGCAGTCATCGTTCGGTGTGTTGCTGGGCGTGAAGATCCTGCTGGCGGGCAGTGTGCTGGGGCATTTTCTCTGGGCCATGTGGTTGTTCAGGAGCGAGCGCATGAACGCCCGTTACGTTCACATCATTCATACCAGTGTGTTCCTTCATATGGTGGCGATTGTGCTGCTGGCCAAGGCGATGTTCTACGTCACTTGGTGAGCGACGCCAGCGTGGTTTCAAGGCGCTTGATACAGGTCAAGGTGGCCCGGCGGGTTACGTCAGACACTGTTGCTGCGCAGCCACTCGGAGATTGTCATGTTCGACCTGTTTCAAACCCTCGGCGAGCGATCCGCAGGACGTGCCTCGGCGATGGCGGATGTCGATTGCCCGGTCGGCACGCGAAAATTCCATGGCGGCATCGGCTCCCTCGACCTGCTGCGGGGCTTGCGCGACAGCCGCCAGACACGGCGCCCGCTGTCTCTGTCGGTGCATCTGCCTTCGCGTTTGCGACTGGCCTCGTGTTCGACGTTGGCCAGTGTCTGTCGGTGCGGGGAAATCGAGGGCTATCTGCAACGCTTGGCGTATGAGATGGCGATGGTGGGTTGCCACTTGGGCGCCGGGCGCCGCGTCGAACAATTTAGCCTGACCGGTGGCACCCCGGTGATTGCTCATTTGCAGAAGCTGATGAGTGATCTGCGCAAGCGCTTCGACTTTTGCGAATACGACAGCGGCGATCACAGCATCGAAGTGGACTTGCATCACACTGACTGGTCGACCATGGGGCTGATTCGTGACCAGGGGTTCACCCATGTCAGCATCGGCGTTCCCGACATCGGTGCCGACAGTGAGTTGTCAGTCGATTGCTACCAGAACCCGGCGCCGATTCATTCGTTGATCGATGCGGCACGGACCTTTGGTTTTCGCTCGATCAACATCGACCTCGGTTATGGCCATGCCTGGCAGACGCCTCACAGTTTCGCCCTGAAACTGGCGACGCTGATCGAGCTGGAACCAGACCGGCTGCATGTCTTTGACTATGCCTGTGCGCCTTATCGTTATCGCTCGAAGAACGCGGGGCCCGCCGCGGCTTTCAGCAGCCGGGCCGACAAGGAGGCCATGCGGCGGATTTGCTGCGAGCAACTGATCGGCGCGGGGTATCACTACATCGGCCTGGGGCAGTTCGTACGGGCCGACGATGACTTGGCGGTGGCCCAGGAGCATGGGCGCCTGCATCGCAATTGCCAGGGCTTTACCCGGCATGGTTGCTGTGATCACGTAGGTTTCGGCTTGTCGGCCGTCACTCAGATCGAACATCTGTACGTGCAGAACACTGACGATTTGCTTCACTACTGTCAGCAGCTGGACGCCGGACAGTTGCCGGTGTGTCGCGGCTGGCGTTGTGAGGCACAGGATCAGGTCAGTGCAACCGTGATCGAGCAGCTTTCCTGTGACCTGGAGCTGGATATCCCAGCCATCGAAACGCGGTTCGGGGTGGTGTTTCGCGAGCATTTCGCGCCTGCCTGGCCACTCCTGGAGGCGTTGCACGACAAGGGACTGATTGAATTATCGAGCCGGTTTATCGGCATCCTGCCCGCCGGGCGCCTGAATGTGGATGCGATCTGCAATCTGTTCGATCCAGAGCTGGATGACGCAGGTCCACGCCCCTTTGAAAAGTTGAATCCCTCATGAACGCCGCATCCGGTTTCAATCGTGCCCTGGTGGAAAAATACGACCGCCCGGGGCCGCGCTACACCTCTTATCCCACGGCCCCGCAGTTTCACCAGGCGTTTGCCATGGACGAGTACCACGCTGCGGCCCAGCGCAGTAATCAGGCGCCGGTACCCAAGCCGTTGTCGGTCTACATCCATATCCCGTTCTGCCAGAGCCTCTGCTATTACTGCGCGTGCAATAAGATCATTACCCGCAAGACCCATCGCGCCGTTGAATACCTGACGTACCTCAAGCGCGAAATTGTCCAGCAGGCGACCTTGTTCGATCGCTCGCGCAAACTGACCCAATTGCACCTGGGTGGCGGTACGCCGACTTACCTGACCCACGAGCAATTGGCCGATCTGATGGATTGCCTGCACCAATCGTTCGACATGGATGACAGCGACGCCCATGAGTTTTCCATCGAGGTCGATCCGCGGACCATCGATGCGCAACAGATCCAGGGCCTGCGCGAGCTGGGTTTCAATCGCTTGAGTTTCGGTGTGCAGGATTTCGACGCCCAGGTGCAGGCGGCCGTCAATCGGGTACAAAGCGAAGCCCAGGTCGTTGAACTGGTGGCGGCGGCTCGCCTGGCACGCTTCAAGTCCGTCAGCGTCGATCTGATCTACGGCCTGCCGCTGCAAACCGTCGCCAGTTTCGATGTCACCCTGAGCAAGATCATCGCCCTGCGCCCCGACCGCATTGCTGCCTACAGCTATGCGCATCTGCCGCAACGGGTGCGGGCGCAACGGATGATCCGGCCCGAAGACATGCCCCCGCCGGAGCGCAAGCTGGAATTGCTCGAGCTGACCATCAACCGCCTGACCGAGGCCGGTTACGTCTACATCGGCATGGACCATTTTGCCTTGCCGGACGATGAACTGGTGCGCGCCCGCGCCCAGGGCACGCTGCAGCGCAACTTTCAGGGTTATTCCACCCACGCCGATTGCGATTTGATTGGCCTGGGCGTGTCCTCCATCGGCAAGGTCGGCGACAGCTACAACCAGAACGTCAAGGAGCTGTCCCAGTATTACGCGCGCCTGGACCAAGGCCTGCTGCCGGTGCAGCGGGGCTATCGCCTGAGCGATGATGATCGCTTGCGGCGTGAGGTCATCAGCGAACTGATGTGTCATGGGCGAGTAGCGTTCGGCCAGATCGAGGCCAGTCATGGCATTCGTTTTACCAAGTACTTCGCTGACGTGCTGGACCGGCTCCAGGAGCAGGTGCGCGACGGACTGCTGGACATCACAGACCAGGCGCTGGTGCTGCTGCCCCAGGGCCAATTAATGATGCGCAGCGTCGCGATGGCCTTTGATGCGTACCTGGAGGCAGACCAGACAGTCCAGTATTCGCGTACGGTCTGAAGGCTCAAGGCGTATCGGACTGCCTTTGGTGGCGAGGGAGCTTGCTCCTTCACCACATTATGATCCTCGATGTGCACCCACCTGTGGCGAGGGGATTTATCCCCGTTGGGCTGCGAAGCAGCCCTGAAACCTTCCGTTGCGGTGCGTCAGGATGATTGCATCCAGCTTCTTTGGGGCCGCTTCGCAGCCCAGCGGGGATAAATCCCCTCGCCACAGGGGCCGGGTTTCTCCTGATGGCTGGGTTGGCTATGATCTTTCAGTGCCCGGGTTTCCGGAGGCCGGGATCAAGTCGCGTATCGCATAGAAACCTTGCACCAGGCGATTCTTGGCCCGGTACTCGCACAGCAGCAGCGAGGTTTCGGGCAGCTGGGATATCGACGAAGCGTGTTTGACCACCATCGTTTTACCTCCCGAGCGTAAGCGCACCAGTGCTCCAGGTTCGAATGTGCCCATTTGCAGTCACCTCACAGTCACTTTGTTTGTGCGTTCTACCCAACCCCCGCCCAGGGCCTTGTACAGACTGACCTCGGCGAGCAGTTGCGACAGGCGGTCGGCGATCAGGGTTTGTCGGGCGCTGAACAGCGAGCGTTGGGCATCAAGGAATGTCAGGCTGCTGTCCACGCCAATCCGATAGCGCCGCTCCGCCAGGCGGTAATAGTCCTGGTTGGCCTGTACCAGATCATGCTGGGCGAGCAGTTGGTCCTTATAGGTCTTGCGTGCCGCCAAACCATCGGAAACTTCCTGGAAGGCGGTCTGGATGGCTTTCTCGTATTGCGACACGCGGATGTCTTTCTGGATTTTCGAATAGTTCAGGCTCGCCCGAAGACTGCCGGCATTGAAAATCGGCAAATTGATCTGTGGTTGAAACACCCAGCTGCCCGAACCACCCTTGAACAGCCCGGACAGTTCGCTACTCGAACTGCCGGCGTTGGCGGTCAGGCTGATGCTCGGGAAGAACGCGGCGCGTGCCGCGCCGATGTTGGCATTGGCCGATTGCAACAGGTACTCGGCCTCAAGAATGTCCGGCCGTCGTTGCAACAGGTCCGAAGGCAGGCCGGCCGGTACTTCGGTGAGCAGGTCGGATGCCAGCGGCCGGCCGGGCAGGTCATCCGCGACCGACGTGCCCACCAGTAACGTGAGGCTGTTGAGGTCCTGGGCAACCTGGCGTTGGAACTTGGCCAGGCTGGCCTTGGCGCTTTCCACCGAGGTTCGCGATTGGCTCAGGTCCAGGGCCGAGGCGGTGCCGACCTGATTGCTGCGTTCGGTCAGGCGCAGGCTTTCCTCGTAGGACTGAAGCGTGTCGCGGGTCAGCGTCAGCAGCTCCTGATCGGCACGCCAGGTCAGGTAGGCGCTGGCCACGCTGGCCACCAGGCTCAATTGGGTGCTGCGACGGGCTTCTTCGCTGGACAGATAGACCAGGGACGCCTCCTCACTGAGGCTGCGTATTCGCCCGAACAGGTCCAGTTCATAGGCACTGATGCCCAGTGTGGCCGAATACGAGCTGTTAATCGCGGGTTTACCGGTTCCCGAAAGGCTGGCCGGCAACCGCTGGCGCGAACCGGTGCCATTGGCACTGATCGCCGGGTAGAGATCCGCCCGCTGAATCCGATATTGCGCCTGGTAAGCCTCGACGGTCAGGGCCGCCACCCGCAGGTCGCGGTTGTTGACCAGCGCACTTTCGATGAGTTGCTGCAGCGCTGGATCCTGGAACAGATCACGCCAACCCTGTTCGGCCGCGATAGGTCCCGACAGGGCCGGGGCATAGGCGGACGCCTGCGGGTATTGCCCGGCTATCGGTGCATCGGGGCGCTGGTAGTCCGGGATAAGCGAACAACCGCCGAGCATGAATGCCGCGGCCGCCAGGGGGCTCAAGAGTTTATGCATCGACCTGTCTCATCGTGATGCCTGCTCAGGCCCCGCAGGCGCGGGCAGGCGGGTTCTATTGGGGTCGCACTCGCCCGCAGCGCGCAGTCATGATCCGATCATCCATTTCGCCAGCCCATGCCGTCCGCTGACACCCAACTTGGCGGCGGCACGTTTGAGATAGGTTTCGATGGAGCTGTTCTTGACCCTTAGCTTTTCCGCGATCTCCGGTACGGTGCCTCCAGCCAGCAGCCCAAGGCAGACCTCTTTTTCCCGCACCGAAAGCGTCACGTCGCAGGGGCTCAATCGCTCATTGAAATCGCGCTGCAACTGGGTCTGTTCAACGCTATTGAGCGAATGACTCGTGGCGCTGCCGGGGTTTTTAAGGCACGACTGCCGATTGAGATGGGCATGTCGCTCCGCCAGCGGCAGCAGCGTCTCGGAGAGGTACTTCAAAAAGGACAGTTCCTGGAGGGAAAAGTCGCGCTGCCCCTGGGGGCGATGCACCGAGATCACGCAACGACGATTGGCCTTGCGGGAAATCAGATAGCATTGATGGGATGTACCAAGGCAGTTACTGCCTTTTTCGTCCTGCATCCGGGCGTTCAGATGGATCAGCAAGGCGTCGTCCACCTCCAGCACTCTTTTCACCAAGGGGTGATCGTTGCGCTGTATTGCACTGGTGGGGCAGGCGGATTGCATGTGCGTGTTGCTTTCTGAGCCCGCATACCCCAGCAGTTGGACATCGATGATGTCCGTTTGGGTCTCGTCAACGGTCCATTCACTCAACTCGAGTCGACTGACAGGCACCGATGTTTCGATCATCTGGTGCATGTTGGTCAAGAAGCTCTCGTGCCCGACACTTGAAATCAGCTTTCCTAGCTCTACGTAGAGGTGCGATTTTTCGGCGCCCTCAATACACGCATGTCGATTCATTATGCTTACCTGCATACTTCGAAAAAGCTCCACACATCTCAGTGATCGTTGACGGAAGAAAATCCGACGCTTCTCAAAATGCTGAAGCCTTTTCTGGATTTGATACCTTGGGGGTCAAATATCACCTGTGAATCCATTCACACATAAACGGTTCAGCCGGTAGGACTATTAAGCGTTTCACCGTAGGAAAAGTCTGTAAGGGAAAACAGGGACATCCCGGGTCAGGGGGTGGCGCTGCTCTGTGGTGACTCCTGGCAAAAATACGCCTTTGACGAAAACCTGTTCCTCGAGCGATGACTGCGGCGAGGGCGTCTCCTTAGGCTTTGGTCTGGTTGAATATCTAGTTAAATTAATGGTTTAAGGTGTTTGTCTACTCCTGGGAAGGTGCTCGTGATCTGTTTTTTAACGCATCTTGCACGTAGGAACAATCTGGCAAAAATGCCCGAAATTCAGACTTCCGATTATGGCGGAGTATTCGGATTTCTCGATTTTCGTTGATGAAAATGTCGTTTTTTGTCTGTGTGGAAGTCGTTTTTTGTCATTGACGCCTCTCGTTGCTGTGAGTCGTGCGACGCTTTATGTACAGGGTTTGAATGACAGGATGTCGATGTTCTTTTTACGCAGGCTGCTTTGTGGGGTCAGGCGGAAATACCACTCTCGAAGCCAGCAGGCGAGTGTCGAGTCGGCCTGTTCGATACCACTCATGAAGCGAGCGGCATTGACGATCCCATTGGCCCGCGGGTGTCGGTACGCTTGGTAATCTGCCAGCGCGGTGCGCAGGTCCGGCGTTTGCGCCAGGCGTTCGGCCAACACCACGGCATCTTCGATCGCCTGCGCTGCACCCTGGCCCAGGCTGGGCAACATGGGATGAGCCGCATCCCCCAACAGCACCACGTGCCCGTCACAGAATTGCTCCACGGGACGGCGATCCCGGGCATGCATTTTCAACAACGCGCTTTCGGGGGTGGCCTCGATGGCCGCCACGACTTCCGGTGCCCAGCCGGCGTAGGCACTGAGCACTTCCTGCTTGCTGATGTTCAAGGCGGCGTCCGCTGCGTTTTCGTGATTGCAGGTTCCCCACCAATACGCCTGGCCGTCCCCCACATCGCAAAGTCCAAAGCGCTTGCCGCGGCCCCAGTAATGCGCCACATAACCTTCGGTCATGACCGGATGGCTGAATGGCGTGACCGCCAGCCAGGCGACATAGCCGGATGGGCGTGTGGGCGTCTCGCCCAGCATCTGCTGACGGATCACTGAGTTCAGGCCATCGGCGCCAATCAGTAGATCAGCCTCGTCGGTGCTGCCATCTTCGAACCGCACCGTGACGCCATCTGGGCGATGGGTATAACCCATGCAGCGCAACCCGGTGGTCAGGGTGTCGGGTGCGAGCTGCTGCGCCAGGGCACGCAGCAGCAGGGGGCGCTGGATATTCACACTGGGGTGACCCAACTGTTCGCCGATCTCGTGGATCGGCATGCTGGTGATGGGAGCCCCATTTTGTTTCTTGAAAAAAAACGCTCGGATCACCTGGCCTGTCTGTTCCACTGGCACATGGGCATCGATCGAATGCAGGGCCGCCATGGCATTGGCCATGATGGACAAGCCGGTGCCACCGGTACGCAGCGTCTGGGCCGCTTCGAAGACCTTGACCTGCCAGCCCGCTCGCTGCAACGCGATGGCGGCGGTCAGCCCTCCGATGCCGGCGCCGGCCACAATGGCTTTTTTGGGTTCTGTCATGCTGTTTCACCTGTATCGAGCCCGGGACGACCGGGCATTTGAGTCAAGCGGGGCCGTCAATCCAGCCCCGCGACCGTCGGTAATGGTTAGGCGAATGCCGCCATGGATACGGCGTTCCTGGTCCGGGCCACGTCGATGCGTGACTGGATGAATTCGCCCACCCGCTCGATATGGGGCTCGCGCATCATGGTCAGATGGTCGCCCTCCACGGCGACTCGCTGCACCTGGGGAGCAATCGAGCGCCAGCCGCGGTACGGGTCGCGAAAGGCCGTGCCTACCAGTTCATGGGGGGCTTGCAGCACATCGGGCAGCTCGACATCCGCCGCGAACAGCGTGATAGGCAAGTCCAGGGGCGGGAAGCGGTAGTCCAGCAATCCTTGCCAGTTGGCATGAAAGACCCGGAACAGCTGGTCCAGCGTCGCCAGGGTGATGGTCTCGTCGAAAAGACCCTGGTCAATGCCGTGCTGCCTGATCGCCTCGAAGGCATGGGCGTCGGCCATGGAGGAGAAGTCCAGGGCGTGGTAGTCGTATTCCTTCTGACCGTCGCCGCTGAGCAGTTCCCACATGAACCAATTCATGAACTCGCTGCGTTCTATCTGCACCTCGCCCTGCCTGACGCGCACGATGGTGTCCAGCAAAAACACGTTATGCAGCCGTCGCCCGCGCCGCTGCAACTCGCTCGCCAGTTCATACGCCACGACCCCACCATAGGACCAGCCACCCACATTCAGTGGTCCTTCAGGCGCGACCTCTTCAATGGCATCGGCGTAACACACCGCCTGGGCCCGCACCGATTGCAAGGGTTCACGGGCATCCCATGTTCCCGGTGCTTGCAGTGCATACAGGTGGACCTGGTCCTTGAGGACGCGCGCCAGTGCCGCATAACACAGCACGTGCCCGCCGATGGGGTGCACCAGGAACAGCATCGGCCGGCGCGGGGCATTTTTGAAGTCCACCAGCGCGCCGGTGCCAGGGTGTCCGGTTTCGGTCTGTTGCAGCACTTGGGCGAATTCGGCGATGGTCGGGGCCTGGATGAAGTCGGACAGCGATGGCTCCAGGCCCTGATGCCTGGCGAGCATGGCCACCAGTTGCACCGCCTTGAGCGAGTTACCCCCCAGTTCGAAGAAGTTGTCATACATGCTGATGTCTTCCAGGCCCAGGGTTTCTTGCCAGTAGGCCTGCAGCAGATCCTCCATGGCATTCCTGGGCGCGATGAAGGGCCGCAGCAACGTGTGTTGAACGTCGACCTTCTGCAATCGTCGACGGTCGATCTTGCCGGTGGGGCCCAGCGGTAGCTGGGCGATGCTGGCAAGCGTGTTCGGCACCATGTAGTCGGGCAGCGCCAGGCGCATTTCGGCCTTGAGTTGATCCAGGTCCGGCGTGCGGCCCGGCATGGGCTGGACGAAGCCCACCAGATAACGACTGCCATCGGTTGCCGGCTTGTCGATGACCGCCACCTGCTGAATGTCGGCCTTGAACCGGGCGGAGCCGAGCATGGCCACTTCGATCTCGCCGAGTTCGACGCGATAACCGCGGATTTTGACTTGGGCATCGCTACGACCCTGGTACACCAGATCGCCCCAAGGCAGGTAGAAGCCGATATCCCCGGTTTCATACAACCGCCGGGTCTGGCCTTCCAACTGGCGATAGACAAAGCGTTCGTCGGTCAGGTCGGGGCGGTTCCAGTAGCCGTTGGCCAGGCACGTGCCTTCGATGAACAGGTCGCCCATGACTCCGATCGGGCAGGGACTGCCCGCGGCATCCAGGACATGCATGCGTACCCCATCGATGGGCTTGCCAATGGGCGGCATGCTCGGCCAGGTCGCCGCGGGGCCTTCAAGCTTCAGGCTCGTGACCACGTGGGCTTCGGTGGGGCCGTAGTGGTTTTCGACCCGGCAATCGTCGAGGTGATCAATCAGGTCGCGGATCTCCGCGGTGATTTTCAGTTGCTCGCCTGCCACGTTGATCTGGCGCAGCGATATAGGGCGGATGCCGAGTTGCATGGCGACTTCGGCCAAACCCTGGAAGGCCACGTAGGGCAGGAACAGGCGGTTCACGTCTTGCGCGCAGATGAATTTCAACAACCGGATGAAGTCATAGCGCAGCCCCTCATCGATCATCACCAGCTCGGCACCGCAAGACAGGGTCGAGAGAATTTCCTGGAACGATACGTCGAACGAGATGGGCGAGTATTGCAGCGTCTTCAGCACACCTGGACCGACGTCCTGCGCCTGCTGGCGGTTCTGCCAGAGGATCATATTGGTCAATGCCCGGTGCGGCATGGCCACGCCTTTGGGGCGGCCCGTCGAGCCGGAGGTATAGAGCAAGTACGCGTTATCGTCAGCCACGATGTCTGCGGCGATAGAGGCAACCTGCCCGTGACAGTGCGCCAGGTTATCGTCGAAATCGGCGACCACGCTGTCCCAGTGACGCAGGTCGGCCTGGCCTGCCAGGGTCATCGCCAGGTGCGCAGACGCATCGGCGAACAGCACCAGGCGTGGTTGCGAGTCTTCGAGAATCAGTTGGATGCGCTCATTCGGGTAGCTCAGGTCAATCGGCACATACGCAGCGCCGGCCTGTATGACACCGAGCAAGGCTACGATCAGGTCGGGCGAGCGGGGCATCATGATCGCGACCCGATCGCCCTGGCCGATACCCTGCTGGTGCAGCCAGCTCACCAGTTGTGCACTGGCGTCCCGCAGTTGGCGGTACGAGAGGCAGGTCTGGTCAAGACTCACCGCGACCTGCTCGTCATGGCGGGCGAAACTGTCCAGTAGCAAGGCTGACAGATTGTCATGGGGCAATGCCATGGCCGAGCCGGGCGTGGTTCGTTCCAGGCGCGGCAGCCAAGCCGGTATGCAGGGTTTGGCGTTGGGGGCGGCGATCATCAATTCCAGCGTGCGCAGCAGGTAATCGGCATAGGCCTCGACCTGGCTGGTGGCGACGCGCGCCGTGCAGTAGTCCATCTTCAACATCAGCGAACCGTTGCCTGGGTGCCGGCCCAGCGTGGTCAGCAAGTCATAATTGCTGGCTTCCGTGGTTTCCCAGTCGGTGAGGATTTCCTCACCTTTTGCCAGCATGTCCTTGAGGACATAAAAGTCGACGTAATTGAACACCACGTTCAAGGCGACGTCGGTTTCGCGATGGATCAATGCGAACGGATAGCGCCGATGGGCGAACACCTGTTGTTCCTGGGCAATCACTGCCCGGATCACTGCAAGCCAATCCTGGCCGAGGGTGCTCAAGCGCATGGGCAGGGTATTGAGGAACAAGCCCAGGACCGAGGCGGCATCTGCAAACTCAGGCCGACCATGGCTGATCACGCCACACAGCACTTCCTTTTGATTGGACATGATGGCCTGGGCGAAACCGTGGGCCGCCAGCAAGACCGCGCGTAACGGCAGGTCCTGGGCCTGGCAGAACGCTTCGAGCCGGGCCAAGTCCGCTGCGGGCATTTCCCGGTAGGCCGAGCGGTGGGGCGTCGAGTCCGGGGCAACCACATGGATCCAGCTGGTCATGGCCGCGGCGGGTGCGTCGCGCAGGTAGTCGCTCCAGAACTGGCGATGTTCATCCGTTGCCGTCGCTTCCTGTTCCAGGGCCACGAAGTCGGCCGGGGTGGTGGTCAGGGCGGGCAGTGCGTCGATGCCAGATGCTGAGGTGTAGAGCGTGATCAAGTCGCGCATCAAGGTGGCGACACTCCAGCCGTCGAGGATCGCATGGTGGAAGCTGAACACCAGGTCGATTTCATCCTGGGCGAAGAACACGCAGAACTGATACAGCGGTGCCCGCTGCCAGTCTTCGCGGTAACGTTTACGTTCCTCGACATAGCTGCCAATGGCCTCGGCCCGTGCAGCGGGGCTCAGTGAGAGGACATCGATGACCTGCACGGGTGGCTCGACCGTCGAGTGAACCCGAGCCATGGGCACTTCGGCGTGGCCGATATCGAACGACATGCGCAAGGCCGGGTGGCGCTGGATCAATGCGCTGCAGGCTCGTTCCCAGGCCACCGCATCCCAACGCAGGCGCAGGCGGTAGCGGAAGATGTCGTGATAGATCGCGGATTCCGGGTGCATCATCGAGTGATAGATCATGCCGACTTGCAGTTGCGACGCGGCGAACACGTCATCGTACAAACCTTCGCTGGCCTGGCGGAGCGCTTGCGGCACTTGGGCAAAAGGTGCCACGTGGGCCAAGGCTCGTAGCCCTGTGGACGACGCTTCTTGCGTCTCCAGGCACTGGGCCAGTTGAGCGATGGTAGGGTGCTGGTAAAGCTGCGCCAGGGTCAGCGCAATCCCTTGTTCACGTGCCTTGATCTGCAAGTGAATGACCTTCAGGGAGTCGCCGCCCAATGTGAAGTAGTTATCGTGGACGCCGGGTTCAGGGCGGTTCAGGTTGTCCCGCCAGAGGTCGGCCAATGCCTGTTCCAACGCTGTGCGTGGCGCTGTCGCATCGGTACCGCCCAACGCTGCGTCCGGCTCGGGCAAGGCCTTGCGGTCCAGTTTGCCGTTCACATTCAACGGCCATTGCTCAAGCTGAATCAGATGCCGGGGCACCATGTAGTCGGGTACCTGCTGGTGCAGAGCGTCTTGCAGCGCTTGCGGTGAAAGCACGCAGCCGGGCTCGCTGACCAGATAGGCGCTGAGGTACGCATCACCTTCGTGTTCCTGGCGAGCGATCACGACGGCGTCCTTGACCCCCTCGCAAGCGAGCAGGTGTGCTTCGATCTCGCCGAGCTCGATGCGCAAGCCGCGGATCTTCACCTGGAAATCATTGCGTCCCAGGTACTCAATGCTGCCGTCGGGCAACCAACGCCCCAGGTCGCCGGTCTTGTACAGGCGAGCCTGGGGCGCGCTCTGGAACGGGTCGCGGATAAACCGTTCGGCCGTCAGTTCGGGACGGTTCAAGTAACCTCGCGCAACACCCAGGCCACCGATGTGAAGCTCGCCGGCGACACCGGGCGGCAGCTGTTGCAGGTTCGCATCGAGGACATGCATGTGGATGTTCGCGATGGGGTGGCCGATCGGCACGATGCCTTCGTGCACATCGGGCTGGCAATGCCAGGCCGTCACGTCAATGGCCGCTTCGGTGGGGCCATAGAGATTGTGCAACTGCACTGCCGGCAAACGTTCGAAAAAGCGCGCCTGCAGGGCCGGGGGCAGGGCTTCGCCACTGCACAGGACCTGCTTCAGCTCGGGCAAGCGCTGCGGTTCGACCTGGTCGAGGAAGATTCGTAGCATCGACGGCACAAAGTGCAGCAGCGTGATGCCGGCACTGGCCATGATGTCCATCAAATAACCAGGGTCCTTATGCCCGTCGGGGGCGGCGACGACCAGTTGCGCGCCGCTGAGCAACGGCAGGAAGAACTCCCAGACGGACACATCGAAACTGAACGGGGTTTTCTGCAAGACACGGCTGTGTTCATCGACCCCATAGGCATCGCGAGCCCAAAGCAATCGATTGACCACCCCGTCGTGCTGGTTCATCACCCCCTTAGGCAGGCCCGTGGAGCCGGAGGTGTAAATCACATAGGCCAGGTGTTGCGGCGTCAAGCCTAGCGCGGCGGCGTCCGGGTTGTGCGTCGGTTGCCGGGACAGCCGTTCTGGGGCGGTATCCAGGCACAACACGGGCATCGTCACACCGGGCAGACGCGTCAATAACCCATGGGTCGTGATCAGGACACCTGGGGCGCTGTCGTTCAGCATATGGCTCAAGCGATCGCTCGGATAACCCGGGTCCAGCGGCACGTAGGCGGCGCCCGCCTTGAGAATGCCCAGCAGCCCCACCACCATCTCCAGGCTGCGCTCCAGGCAGATCGCGACCCGTGCGTCCGGGCCAAGTCCTTCTTCCAGCAGGGCGTGGGCCAGCCGATTGGCCTGTCGGTTCAGTTCGTCATAGGTCAGCGCCTGCCCCTCGAAGCGCACCGCGATCGCTTCGGGGCGAGCGACGACCTGGGCCTCGATCAATTGATGGAGCAACACGTCCCTGGGGTAATCGACGTCGGTGCGATTCCATTCATCCAGTACCTGGCGTTCAGGGGCCGGCATAAGGTCGAGGGTATTGACCGGCGCATCGAAATCAGCGGCCACGCACTGCAAGATGTTCGTGAAGCGCTGTTGCAACGCTTCGATCTGCGTGCTTTCGAAATAGGCTTCGTTGTAGATGAAGTGCATCCATACGTCGTCGTCCGGCGCGGCCTCCCGAATGTGCATCGCCAGTGGCATCTGTTCGTAGCCGTTGCTGAGTTTGACGGGCTGCGCGAGCGCCGGTCCGTACCAGGTGTCCTGGTCCTGTTCGTAGGACACCACCAGGTCGAACAACTGGCGCCGGCCCTGGTTCTGCAAGCCAAGCTCACGGTTCAGTTCACTCAACGGAAAGCGTTGATAGCGGTAGTCCTGCTTGAGCATCAGGGCAATCTTGCCGACCAGTTCGCTGAAGCTCAGGTCGGTGCCCAGGCTCAGGCGTACCGGACTCATGCCGACGAATAAACCGACCGTGGCTTTGTGTGCGGCATTGGCGCGGTTGAGAATGGGCAGGCCGATGACGATCTCGTCGCGTTGCTCGATGCGGGCGAAGTAGCTGTACAGCACCGCCAGCATGACGTGGAAAACAGTCGCCTGGCCGGACGCTTTCGCCTGTTCGCCGAGGCGATTGTAAAGCGCGCGCGGCAAGCGCCAGGCGTGGTTCTGGCTGGGTGCCAGGCCCTGCTCGAATCGACTCTGATAACGGGGCGCCAGCAGGGGCTCGGGCAATGTGCGGTATTTGTCCAGCCAGTACTGGCGTTGGCGCTGGAAGGAGGCCGAGTCTTTGATGCTGCCTTGCTGCTCGATATAGGTTTGATAGGTCGGCGCCGTGACCTCGTTTTCCGTCTGGTCATGCAGGGCGGTATAGGCCTGGCTGATCGCCCGGCCGATCATGGCGAAGGACCAGCCATCGATGATCAGATGATGGCCGTTGACGAAAAAGTAGTAGAGATCGTCCCGGACCTTGATCAGGTCCGCGCGCAACAGTAATCCATCGTCAAAGGAAAACGCGGTTTGCAGGTTCTCCTGCAGCAAGGCCAGTGCGCGGGTTTCCGGATCGCCATGCCCGGAGACGTCGTGCACGTTCAGTGGAACGCTGACCGCCCCCAGGAACCGTTGCCGTGGCAAAGGATGTTCGGCTGAGCCTGGGACCAGTTGGATACGCAAGGCATCGTGGCGGTTCACGACCTGATTGACGGCCACTTGCATCAGTGAGGCGTCGACCGCGCCATTGATACGCGCGTAGCCGCCGATGTTGTACAACGGACTGTCGCCATGCAGCACCTGGTCCAGCCAGATATCCAGTTGCGGGGCGGCGAGGGGATAAAGCAGGTGCTCTGCACCCGAGGCGGGCAGGGTCTGAGTCATGGTGTTCTCCGTGGGCCGATCCGATGGCCCGATGAAACGAATAAAAAGAGGGATGCCTGAAACCGGGCCATCGGTAACGCACAGTCAATCACCCTCAATCCGTGATTACGCGACGCGGTACACATCAGCCCGAGCGGCGAGTGCCTCGACTTGCAGCGCCGCTGCTTCGCGGGCGCTGTCACCACTGGGCATCAGCTTGCTGTAGCGGTCACAGTTGGCGCGTATCTGGTGACTGTTCAGCACCTTGTCCAAGGCTGTGGCCAGGGATTCGGCGGAGGTCGGAGTGGACACTTGCACGCCGCAGCCCAGGCGCTCCATTCGCGCCGCATTGTCGAAATGGTCGTGGGCAAACGGCGTGGTGATCTGCGGTACCCCGGCGGCGAAGGCCAGGGCCGTTGTGCCGACGCCGCCGTGATGCACCAGTGCCGCGGTGTGGGGCAGGATGCGGCTCATGGGGACGTAGCGCCTGACCAGAA
Organism: Pseudomonas sp. B21-054; assembly: GCF_026016345.1. Lineage (NCBI taxonomy): Bacteria > Pseudomonadati > Pseudomonadota > Gammaproteobacteria > Pseudomonadales > Pseudomonadaceae > Pseudomonas > Pseudomonas sp. B21-054. The sequence continues at coordinate 3,655,680 of NZ_CP087204.1, read as the reverse complement.
TCGTGCCGTCGCTGGACAACGATGGGGCTACTGGCTGGCTGGTCAGGAACACCCCGCGGCGACCCGTCACCTTCAGCGCTTGAGCCGCTGCGGCGAAATACTGCGCGGCATCCACCGTGGTCGAGCCCGGGGTAAACACCACCGGTGGGGCCGCGTTCAAAAAGTCCTCCAGCTCGGCGTCGGGCTCCTCGAAGCCGGATTCATCGAATAGCGGGAACCCGGTCAGTACCGTCTGGGCAGGCCAGTCCTGCTGGATCGGGGCGAACCAATCGGCAAACAATCCCAATACCCGATCGGGCGAGGAGATCCATTGACTGATGATGCGCTTGACCGGGGGCAAGCCTAGTTCGCGACGAAAGCCGTTGAGCTCCGGCTTCATGAGCCGATCCAGGAAGGCGTGCTCGATGACGCTGAGCAAAAGGCGTCTCACGGGGTACGGGACAAAGGCCGGCAGGTTCTCTCCAGGAGGATGGGTGGGGCGCGCCAGGGGGGACCAGATGGCGAACGGGGTGACTTGGCCGGTGATCAGCGGAATGCCATGTTTTTCTTGCAGCAGTCGGGCGGAAAACGCCCACAACGAGCCGATCATGACGGTGTCATCGTCACACGCTTGCTCCAGGAGCCGATACTGGTCGCGCAAGGTACCGCCGACGGTTTTCCATAGGGTGGGCAGTGCCGTCCGTGGATGCCACAACGCCGGGTCAGCCATGACCGCTTGATATTCCTCGCGGGTGCCCAACGGCAGAAACTTGAAACCGCAGCGCTCGATCACCGGCGCGAACGCTGCACTGGCGCAAAACGTTATCCGATGCCCGCGTGCGGCGAGGGTGCGGCCGATCCCGATAAATGGGTGAACGTCACCGGCTGAGCCGATGGCCGTAATGATCACATGCATAAGGCTCCCTCTAGAGTGATCGTGCGATGGGTGACAGTCCTGATCGGCGGCGATCAGGTATCGCCTGTGGAATCCAATCCACAAAAACGATTCAGCTTGAGGGGGTATTAGGCGTTTCCAGGTAGGAAAAGTCTGTAGCGGAAAACGGGGACATGCTGGCCCCCAGAGCAGGTTTGTCGTCGAATCCAGGGATTGTGAACACCCGAAAACCCTGTGGGAGCGAGCTTGCTCGCGATGGCGGTGATTCAGCTTGCATCAACACTGAATGTACTGCCGCCTTCGCGGGCAAGCCCGCTCCCACATTGGTTCCGAGACGGTCATGGAAGTCGCATTCACCCCCAATCCCCTGTGGGAGCGAGCTTGCTCGCGATGGCGGTGGTTCAGCTTGCATCAACACTGAATGTACTGCCGCCTTCGCGGGCAAGCCCGCTCCCACATTGGTTCCGAGGCGGTCATGGAAGTCGCGTCCATCCCCCAATCCCCTGTGGGAGCGGGCTTGCTCGCGAAAGCGGTGGATCAGCTTGCATCAACACTGAATGTACTGCCGCCTTCGCGGGCAAACCCCGCTGCCTCACAGATTCATGACCCCGTGCCGGTTTTCAACGCCTTGGAAATCGCCTCGCCCAGCTTGGTCACATGGGGTGCCTTGACCAGCGTCGTATGGGTGCCGGGCAATGCCGTCACGCTCACTTGATCCTGCAGCAATCCGCGCCAGCCCAGGGTCGGGTCGTTGCGTTGCTGTTCGCTCGCGGTGAACAGCGACACCTTGAGCGGGCTGGGTGGGCTGACATAGGCGCCGATGGCCAGGCGTGTCGCATAGGCAACGCCCAGGTGAGTGCGCAGCAGGGCGGCGTCGATGTCATGGGGCAACTCCTCCGGTAGCAGGCGATGGGTCATGCACAGTGTCAGCATGGCCTCGATGTCCGAGTGTTCCGCCAGCGCTGTCAGTTGCTGGAACAGTTCCGGGTCGATGCGCTCAGGGAGCCAGGCCATCAGGAACTGCGCTTCGCTGATCGATTGCGTCGGTACCGGGTCAGGCCGGGCCGAGGCATCAATGATGCCGAGGAATTCCACGGGCTCACCGCCGGCCTGGAGTTGACGCGCCATTTCATAGGCGATCAGGCCACCGGCCGACCAACCGGCGATCCGGTACGGCCCCTGCGGCTGGACCTGGCGGATGGCCGTCAGGTAACGCGCCGCGATGGCCGGCACGTCGGACAGCGGCGCTTCTCCCGCCACCAGGCCACTGGCCGCCAAACCGTAGACGGGGACCTGGGGATCCAACGCAGGCGCCAGATCCCGCGCATATTGCACTTCACCGCCCAGCGGATGGACCAGATACAGCGGTCGTTGCGAACCCGTGCGCCGGATCGGTACCAGATTGCTATGGGCGCCGGGCCGGGACTGGCCGTCGAGGGTCCTGGCGAAGCCGGCAATGGTCGGCTCGACGAACAGGTCACGCACGGCGATCGGTTTCCCGAGGACTTTGCGCAGGCGAGAGGCCATTTGCACCGCCATCAGCGAGATGCCGCCGAGGCTGAAGAAGTCGTCATGGCGGCTGATCCGTTCCTGTTTGAACAGGTCCTGCCAGAGGGCTGCGATGGCGATCTCGGTATCCCCTTGAGGCGCTTCATAAGGCAGCGGCACAGGACCGTCTTCAGCGATGACGGGCTGGACGACGGCATTGGCCGAGCGTTCCAGCGGCGGCGTGCCCTGCAACAACTGGCCGATGGATTGCTGTGCGTCGGTCACCAGGTTTTCCAGGACCTTGGCAAACAATCCGGCGATGTTCTGCACGGTGTGCAGGTCGAACAGGTCGTTGGCGTACTGCAGGCTGCCAGCGATGCGTTCGCCATTGTCGATCAGGGACAGCGAAAGGTCGAACTGCGTGGTGTTGTGGGGGCTTGCCAGGGTTTGCACCTCAAGCCCGGGCAACTGCAACGGTGCCGGTGGCGTGTTGTCCAGGCTCAACATCACCTGGAACAGCGGGCTGTGGCTCATGCTGCGAGTCGGTTGCAGGGCGCTCACCACCTGTTCGAAGGGCAGGTCCTGGTGATTGTAGGCGGCCAGGGTCAGGTCCTTGACTTTCCCCAGCAGCTCGTCGATGCGGGTATCACGCTCGGTGGAGACTCTCAACGCCAGGGTGTTGGCGAAGAAACCGATCAACGCCTCCAGCTCCGGACGCTGACGGTTGGCCACCGGTGTGCCGACCACTACATCCGCCTGGCCGCTCAGATGGCTCATCAACACTGACCAGCCCGCCAACAGCACCATGAACAACGTGGTGCCCCGGGCCTGGCTGAATGCCCGCAGATCGGCGCTGAGGGCGGGCGAAAAGCCGCACTCGATGATGCCACCGGTATACCGCTGTATCGCCGGGCGCGGACGATCCAGCGGCAGGTTCAGCAGCACCGGCGCGCCTTCCAGGTGTTGCCGCCAGAAGTCGATCTGCGTTTGCAGCGCCGGGCCTTCAAGGGATTGTCGTTGCCAGGCGGCATAGTCCACGTATTGCAGCGCCAGGGGCGGCAACGGGTCTTTCCGGCCTTGAGTGAAGGCGCTGTAGAGCACGCTGACCTCGTGAGCTAGCACGCTGTTGGACCAGCCATCGGAAACGATGTGATGCAAGGTGATGAACAGCACATGTTCGTCATCGGCCACTTGCACCAGGTGGCCGCGCATCAGTGGTCCGCTGTGCAAGTCGAACAACTGCGTGGCGTTGATCTGGCCGAGATGCTCTAGCGTGGCCTGGCGTTCAGCGGGGGCGATTGCACGCAGGTCCTGCTGCTCCAGGCGGAAGCCGTAGTCGGCCGGGGCGATTTTTTGCAGTGGCTCGTCGTCCACCAATTCGAATCGCGTGCGCAAGGTTTCGTGGCGCGCCACCAGGCGGTCGAGGGTCGCTTGCAGCGCAGCTTTGTCCAACACCCCCTTCAGGCTCAAGGCCAGGGGCAGGTGATAGGCCGCACCGGCCGCGTGGTCCAGATGATCGAGGAACCACAACCGCTGTTGCGAAAAGGACAATGGCAGTCGTCCCGCGCGATTGGCCAAGGGAATCGACACAGTCTCGGTGGGCGATGCAGCGTGCACCAGGGCGGCGAGGCCACGCACGGTCGGCGCGTCGAACAATTCGCGCAAGGTCACCCGTGCACCCAGCTTGCGTCGCAGTCGCGAAAGCAACTGTACGGCGAGCAGCGAATGCCCACCCAGCTCGAGGAAGCCGTCGTGACGGCCGACCTGATCCAGGTGCAGCAAGCCTTTCCAGATCTCGGCAATGGCGATTTCAGTGTCGCCTTGGGGCGCCTCGTAGGTTTTGCTCGCCAGGGATTCCTGGCCGGGCGCCGGCAGGGCGCGGCGGTCGAGCTTGCCGTTGGCAGTGAGGGGCAGGGCGTCCAGGTGCACGAAGGCACTGGGCACCATGTATTCGGGCAGATCGTTCAATAGCGCTTTGCGCAGTAGCTCGGCCGGGACCGGCTCGCCGCAGACATAGGCGACCAGGCGCTTGCTCTCCGAATCGCCTTGGCTGTCTTCTCGGGCGATCACCACGGCCTCGCGGATGCCCGGGCAGGCCACCAGTGCATTTTCGATTTCACCCAATTCGATACGGAAGCCACGGATCTTCACCTGGAAATCGTTGCGGCCCAGGTACTCCAGTGTACCGTCGGCCAGCCAGCGACCGAGGTCGCCGGTCTTGTACAGGCGTGCGTCAGGTTCGCGGCTGAACGGGTCGGCAATAAAGCGCTCGGCGCTCAGCTCCGGCCGGTTCAGGTAACCCCGGGCCACCCCAGCGCCGCCGATGTGCAGCTCACCGGCCACACCCAACGGCGTCGGTTCGCCACGGGCGTCAAGCACGTGGACCTGGACGTTGGCAATCGGCCGGCCAATGCTCGGACGCTCGCCCAGGTCACGGATCAGGTCGATGGTGGCGTCCACCGTGCATTCGGTCGGGCCGTACATGTTGTAGAAACGGATGCTCGGGCAGTTGCGCAGTTTCTCCCAGGTCGCGGCGTTGATGGCCTCGCCACCGAGCAGCACGCTGACGGGCTGGTAGCTTTGGCGTTCCAGGAGGCCGGCGGCGAGGAGGGTGTCGAGTTGCGACGGCGTGGAGTCGAAGGCGTGCACCTGGTGCTGTTCGAGGAAGTCCAGCAGTTCATGGCCGCTGGCGCGGATCAGTTGCGGGATGATCACCAGCCGGTGGCCGGAGAACAGCTGCGCGATGCCCTTGATCGACATGTCGAAAAAGAACCCGGCATTCAGGGCCACGGTGGCTGGGCTTGGGCAATGCTGGTGGGTGGTACGGGTCAACACTTGCCAGAAGTTGAACACCGAGCGGTGCTCGACCATCACGCCCTTGGACTGGCCGGTGGAGCCGGAGGTGTAGATCACATAGGCCAGGTGCTCAGGCGTCAGGCCAGGCACTTGCGGGTTCACATCGAACGTCGCATCGTCCGCCGCTCGCAGCAAGTCGCTCGTGTCGAGCAACAACACCGGCAGCTCGCCAGACGGCAGGGTAAGAGCCGCTTGGGTCAGCAAGGCCCGAGGCTGACTATCTTGCAGCATGAACGCCATGCGCTCGGCGGGGTGGGCCGGGTCGATGGGCACGTAAGCCGCCCCAGCCTTGAGCACGCCCAGCAGGCCGACGATCATGTCCAGGCTGCGTTCGGCACAGATCGCCACGCGCTGATCAGGTTCGACACCGAGTTCGAGCAACTGCCCGGCCAGGTGGTTGGCGCGACGATTGAGCTGGCGGTAAGTCAGCTGTTGGCTTTCGCAGACCAGGGCCACGGCATCGGGGTTGGCCTGGACCTGGGCTTCGAACAGGTGCTGGATCGGTTGCGCCGTGCCGAAATCCGTGGCGGTGTGGTTGAAGTCCGCCAGCAGCAATTGCCGCTCGGTGTCGGGGAGCACGTCCAGATCGCTGGCGAGGCGTTCGGGAGCCTGTTCAAGGGCTTCGACCAGCGCGGCGACGGCTTGGGCGAGGTAGGCGGCGATGCGTTGCGGGTCGATGCCGGTGATGGATTGGGCGGTCAGGGAGAAGCCGTTGCCGACATTCGCCACGGCAATTTCAATGGGGTAGTTGGTGCGGGTTTCGGAGGCGATGAAGTGCATGCCTTCGTGGCTGCCCATGTCGGCGACGTTTTCCCCGGACGCGTTCACCAGATCGCCATGGCGGCAGTTGAGGATCACGGTGAACAGTGGCAGCGACGTATCCACGGCACTGCAACGCTGGGCCAGGGCCAGGGACGCCTGTTCGTGGGTCAGTAGCTCACTGAGCTGCTGGTAGGCGTCGCGGACAATGTCGCTGACGGTGTTCTGCTGCAAGCGAATGCGCATCGGCAAGGTGTTGATGAACATCCCCAGTGCATGGTCGGCACCGGCGGTGCCTTGGGAGCGTCCCGACAACACCGTGCCGAAAATCCCGTCGTCGCGCCCGCTGGTGGCCGCGACGACCAGGCCCCAGGCCGCATGGAACAGCACGGATGTCGGGACCCCTTGAGTGCGTGCGGTTCGATACACCTGGGCGCTGAGATCGTCGCTCAAGTGTTTCACCGCACGCTTGATCCCCGCACCGTTGCCCCGTACATCGAGCACACCATAAGGCGCGGTGGTGGCATCCACATCGGCCAGCAAGTGACGGAAGTAGGCTTCGTGGTCGGCCTGGGGCACGCTGGCGGCCCGGGCGATGAAGTTACGGTACGGTTGGGACGGTGGCAGGCTCTCGGCCTGGCCGGCCATGACGGCCTGGATCTCCAGCATGATCAGGCGCAAGGTCACGTTATCGCTGATCAGGTGATGGTCGAGCAATGCCAGCAGCCATTGTGCCCGGGGTTCGTCGTAGATGACGTACGCCGCGATCAGCGGGGCCCGTTGCAGGTCCAGGCGCAGATGATGCGTGTCCGTATGGTCTCGGAGCATCTGCAAGGCGTCTTCGCCGGGCAAGCAGTCCAAGGTCATGACGGGCAGTTGCGCCTGGCGATGAACGACCTGCACCGGCTGCGACAAGCCGTGCCAGCGCAACGCGGTACGCAGGATGTCGTGGCGGTCGATCACCACCTGTACGGCGGCCAGGAAGTCGTCGAGCACCTGGCGACGATCGAACGTCACCACGGTACGCATCAGGTAAGCGTCGCCGTCGGCCTGCAACAAGTGGTGGAACAGAATGCCTTCCTGCAACGATGACAGGGGGTAGATGTCTTGCACATTGCCGGCGCCACCGGGGACGTCGGCGACGATTTGCTCGATTTCCTGTTGGCTCAGGGTCACCAGCGGCAACATCTGCGGGCCGATCGCCGTGCAATCGGCGGGGATCAGGTTCGCCGGGACCACCTGTTGGGTGGTGCTGCCACCGGCGAGGACGGTCGCCATGGCTTTGAGTGTCGGCGCAGAGAAGACCGTGCGCACATCCAGTTGCAAACCCGCCTGACGCAGGTGCTCGATCAGGCTGATGACCAGGAACGAGTGGCCGCCGAGTTCGAAAAAGTGATCCTGACGGCCCACTCGTTCAACCCCGAGCAACGTCTGCCAGGCGCTGGCCAGGGTCACTTCGATCTCCCCCAGCGGTGCTTCGTAGTGCTGGCTCGCGGTGGCAGACAAGTCCGGTGCCGGCAGGGCTGCGCGGTCGAGCTTACCGTTGGTGGTCAGCGGCCAGGCCTCCAGGGTCACGAAAGCACTGGGCAGCATATGCTCGGCCAGTACGCTTGCCAGCTGGCTGCGCAAGGACGAGGACTCCAGGACAACCCCTTCATGGGCGATCAGGTAGGCCACCAGGCGTTTGTCGCCGGGACGGTCTTCGCGCACGATCACCAGCGCCTCGCGGACTTCGGCACAATCGAGCAGGTGCGCCTCGATTTCCCCCAGCTCGATACGGAAGCCGCGGATCTTGATCTGCGAGTCGTTGCGGCCCACGTAGACCACGCCGCCATCGGCGCGGTAGCGAGCGATGTCGCCGGTGCGATACAGCCTTGCGCCGGGCTCCACGGCGAACGGATCGGCGATGAACCGTTCGGCATTGAGCGCCTCGCGATTCAGGTAATGCCGGGCCACACCGGCACCGCCGATGTAGATCTCACCGTTGACCCCCACCGGCACCGGTTGCCGGTACTCGTCGAGAATACGCAGGCACAGGTCCGGCAGCGGTGGGCCGATCAGGCTTGGCGCGCCGCCGTCGATTTCAGCCTGGCTGATCGGGTAGTAAGTGGCGTGCACGGTGATTTCGGTAATCCCGTACATGTTCACCAGGCGCGTGCGGGACAGCGCCGTGCGCGCGGTCCACGGCCGCAGGCTGCGGAAGTCCAGGGCTTCGCCGCCAAAGATCACTTCGCGCAGGGCATGTTCCTGCTCGCTGCGTTCACGGGCTTCGATCAATTGACGGAAGGCACTCGGCGTCTGGTTCAGGACGGTGACCTGCTGTTGGCAGACCAGTGCGTAGAAGTCGTCGGGCGAACGGGCCACGTCACTCGGGACGATCACCAACTTGCCGCCGAAACTCAGCGCGCCCCAGATTTCCCAGACCGAGAAGTCAAAGGCAAAGGAGTGGAACAGCGTCCACACGTCGTTTTGGTCGAAGTCGAACAACCCGGCGGTGGCATCGAACAGTCGTGCGACATTGCCGTGTTCCACCAGCACGCCCTTGGGCAGCCCGGTGGACCCCGAGGTGTAGATGACGTAGGCCAGGTGCCGCGGCGTCAGGCCCAGCGCCTTGGCTTCAAGGTTGTGGTCCAGGGACACGTCCGTCAGGTCGTCTGCGGCGACGTAATCCTTGAGGAGCACCACCGGCACGGCATGCTCAGGCAGCACGGCGAGGCAGTCAGGCTGGGCCAGCAAAGCCACCGGGGTGCTGTCGTCGAGCAGGTAGCCGAGGCGTTCGCTGGGGTAGGCCGGATCCAGCGGCACGTAGGCGGCGCCGGCCTTGAGCACGGCCAGCACCGCGCAGACCATTTCCACCCCGCGATGGGCCAGGATCGCCACGCGGTCATCGGGGCGTACGCCTTGGGCGAGCAGTTCACGAGCGATGCGGTTGGCGCGGCGGTTGAGTGCCTGATAGCTCAGTTCGCGTTCGCCCAGGACCAGGGCGGTGGCATGGGGCTGGGCGGCGGCAACCTGTTCGAAGCGCTGATGAATCAGCAGTTGCGCCGCGAACACGGCTTTGGGCGGCAGCGTCGCCGGCGAGGCCTGGCGCTGTGCCGGGGTGAGCAACGGCAGGGCGAGCACCGGCTGCGCGGGGTCCTCGATCATGGCTTCAAGCAGGGTCTGGAAGTGCTGGGCGAAGCGTTCCACGGTGCGATGGTCGAACAGGTCGCTGGCGTATTCGATCACGCCGCCCAGCGTGCCGCCGTCATCGTCCAGTGTCAGCATCAGGTCGAACTGCGAGGTTTCATGGGCCTGGGCCACGGGGACCAGGGTCAGGCCGGGCAGGCTCAGTTCAGCGCCGCCAGGGGTATTGTTGAGCGACAGGGCGACCTGGCACAGCGGGTTATGGCTCAGGGAGCGCGGTGGTTGCAAGGCCTCGATGACTTGTTCGAAAGGGATGTCCTGATGTTCGTGGGCCGCCAGGATGGTGTGTTTGATCTGCTCCAGCAACTGCGCCACGCTCGGGTTTTGCCCAAGGTCTACCCGTAAAGCCAGGGTGTTGACGAAGAAACCGATCAGGTTTTCGGTTTCAGTGCGGCCGCGGTTGGCCGTGGGGACACCGATCACGACGTCTCGTTCGTTACCCAGGCGGGCCATGAGGACCGACCAGGCACTGAGCAAGACCATGAACAGGGTGACGTTGTGCTGTTGGCAGAAACGCTCCAGGCGTTCTCGCATCGCGGGGGCGATCTCGACAAGGACGTCGCCGCCCCGATAGCTCTGCGTCGCCGGACGAGGGCGATCGGTGGGCAAGGACAATAGCGACGGCGCGCCGCCGAGGTGCTCACGCCAGAAGTCGGCCTGTTGACTCAGGCGCTCGCTGTCGAGGACCTGGCGCTGCCACGCCGCGTAGTCGGCATATTGAACCGACAGCGCGGGCAGGGGATCGGCCTGGTGTTGACTGAAGGCCCGATAAAGAGCGGCGAACTCCTTGACCAAGACACCCACCGACCAACCGTCGGAGATGATGTGATGCTGGGTGATGAGCAGCATGTGTTCGTCGTCGGCCAGGCGCAACAGCCGCCCACGAATCAGCGGTCCCTGGCGCAGATCGAACGGCGCCGCGGCCTCGCTGTTGGCGATGCGAGAGGCGCTGATGCTCGCCTGCTCATAAGGCAGGCTGCGCAAATCCTGTTCGGCCAAGGCAAAGCCGCAGTCTGCGGGGGCAATGATCTGCACCGGTTGTTCGCCATGACGATCGAAGGTGGTCCGCAGGCTTTCGTGACGCGCCACCAAGCGGTCGAGGACAGCCTTGAGCACGGCGTGGTCGAGATCGCCGCGCAGCAGCAAGGATGCGGGCATGTGGTAAGCGGTGCTGGCGTTTGCATCGAGTTGGTCGAGAAACCACAGGCGTTGCTGGGAAAAGGACAGCGCCAACGGTGCGTTGCGGTCGGCGATGCCGATGGTCTCGGTGCTGACGGTCTGCAGGTCGCCGACCACCCGTGCCAGTTCCTCCACGGTGGGATGACTGAACAGTTCGCGCAGCATCAGTTCGCCGCCCAACTGCTGCCGCACCCGGGAAACCAGTTGCGCGGCCAGCAGCGAGTGCCCGCCCAATTCAAAGAAGCTGTCACTGCGTCCCACGCGTTCCAGACCCAGCAGTTCCTGGAAAATCTGCGCCAGGGCCACTTCGACGGCACCTTCGGGCGCGGCATAACCGCGCTCGGACATGGCGTCCAGGTCCGGTGCCGGCAGTGCGTCCTGGTCCAGCTTGCCGTTGGCGGTAAGCGGGTAGGCCTGCAGACTGACAAAGGCACTCGGAATCATGTAGTCGGGCAGGGTCGCCCCCAACTGCTTGCGCAATGCCGCCACTTGCAGCACCGCGCCCGTCTCAGGGATCAGGTAGGCGATCAGGCGCTTGCCCTGGCTCGCGTCCTCGCGGGCCAATACCCGCGCTTCACGCACGCCTTCACAGGCCAGCAGCTTGGCTTCGATCTCCCCCAGTTCGATGCGGAAACCGCGAATCTTCACTTGGGCGTCGATCCGGCCCAAATGAACGATTTCACCATTGTCCAGCAGCTTGCCCAGGTCTCCGGAGCGATACAGTCGCTCGCCGGGCCGGAACGGGTCGCTAATGAAACGTTCGGCGCTCAAGGCCGGACGGTTCAGGTAGCCGCGACCCACACCCAGCCCGCCGACGCAGATTTCACCGGCCACACCCACCGGTAGCAGCCGTTGATGGGCGTCGAGCACGTAGGCCACGGTGGTCGGAATCGGCCGCCCGACATTGGAGACACCGGCGGCGATATCCGCCGCGCCAATGGCCTTGTAGGTCACGTGCACGCAGGTTTCGGTGATGCCGTACATGTTCACCAGCGCCACATGCCCGAAGGCACGGTGGAAGGCGTCGAGCTTGCCCAGTTCCAGGCTTTCCCCGCCGAAAATCACATAGCGCAAATGTTCCAGGCCCACCTGCGGCGTCGCCAGGGCCGCGGCGCTCAGTTGCAGGAACGCCGATGGCGTCTGGTTCAGCACCGTCACCTGTTCGCTTTCAAGGAAACCCAGCAATTCCACCGGATCGCGGCGCAGGGCTTCGGGCACCAGGCTCAGGCGCGCACCGTAGAGCAGGGCGCCGAAGATTTCCCAGACCGAGAAATCGAAGGCATTGGAGTGGAACAGCGACCAGACATCGTCGGCGCTGAACTGGAAGTCCAGTCGATTGTTGTGCAGCAGGCGCACGACGTTGCGGTGTTCGAGCAACGCACCCTTGGGTTCTCCGGTGGAGCCCGAGGTGTAGATCACGTAGCAGAGGTGGTCCGCCGCACTCGAGTTGGGCAGGTTGGCGGCGCTGACGCTGCTGTCCGTGGCGGCATCGAAGACTTCGATGCCGAGGGCCTGCAACGCCGGACTCATGTCCTGGCGGGCGATGGCCTTGTGGGCGCCGCTGTCGCGCAGCACATAGGCGATGCGCTCCTGGGGCGAGTTCGGATCGATGGGCACGTAGGCACCGCCGGCCTTGAGCACCGCCAGGGTGGCGACGATCATCTGTACCGAGGTATCCAGGGCAATGGCCACCAGCTCCTGGGGCTGCACGCCGGCCGCGCGCAGGCGATGGGCAAGGCGGTTGGCCTGTTCGTTGAGCTGTCGATAGCTCAGGCGCTCCAGGCCCAGATTGACCGCGATGCGGTCCGGGTACTGACGCACCTGTTCTTCGAAGATCTGATGCAGGGTCAGGGTTTCGGGCCAGGCCGCTTCGCTGTCGTTGAAGTCGAGGATCTGTCGCTGGCGTTCGGCGGCATCCAGCAGCGGGACGTCGTCGACACGCTGCTGCGAATCCTCGACAAAAGCTTCCAGCAGCCGCACGTAATGGCGCATCAGCTGCTGGATGAATTCGGCGTCGAAGAACTCCGCGTTGTACGCCAGGTGCCCGGCCCAGCGTGACTCATCGGCCGTGATCAGCAGATGCAGGTCGTTCTTGCCATAACCCAGGTTGGTTTCCAGCGTATTGACCGCCAGGCCCGCCACCAGCGTGTCGTGGTCGGTGGTGCGCTGGAAATTGAAGAGCACGTCGAACAGTGCGGTGCGGCTCATGTCCTTGGCCGGGTTGAGGGCCAGCACCAATTGGTCGAACTGCATGTGCCGGTGGCGCAGGCCCTGGGTCAGGTTGTTGGCGGTCTGTTCCCAAAGCTGTTGCAAAGTGGTGTCGCTGTCGCACAGGCCACGCATGACCAGCAGATTGTCCAGCGGCCCGACGACATCCCGCAGGGCCGGTTCACGGCAGGCGGCCGTGGTGCCGATCACCAATTCATCGTGGCCGGCGTAGCGGCGCAACAGGGCGGTGAATGCGCTCAGGGCCAGGCTGTCGCTGCTCACGCCGACTGCCCGGGCCAGCGCTTCAAGGCGCCGCGCCAGGGCCGGTTCGAGGGTGAAACCGTGGGTGGCTTCGGCAAACACATGCACCGCCGCCCGAGGTCGATTCAGGGGCAGTTCCAGGGCTTGCAGCTTGCCGCGCAGTTGATAGGCCCAATAGGCCCGCAGGTTTTCCAGCACAGTGGCCGGAAGGTTGCGTTGCCAGGCGGCAAAGTCGCCATAGCCCAGCGGCAAGGCCGGCAGGTCGGCGCTGCGGTCGGCGCAGGCGGCTTCGTAGAGGGCCAGGAGGTCGCGCTTGAGCAACTGCATGGCGCTGCGGTCGGCCAGCAGATGGTGCACGGCGATGGCCAGGATCCCATGCTGATCGCTTGCCCGTACCAGGCTGGCTCGTACCAGGCTGCCGCCGTCCATGTTCAACGGGCGCCGGGTCGCGGCCAGGGCCTGGCCCGGCAAGTCGTCGGGGTCGCCCTGGATCACTTCGAGCGTCAGGTTGGCCGGGCCGTCGAAGTGTTGCCAGGCCCGGCTACCGTCGCTCAATACCCGGCAGCGCAGGATGTCGTGGCGGGCCAGCAAGCCGTCGAGGGCGGTTTGCAGGGCTGGTTGATTGATCTCGCCGGTCAACTCCAGCAGTAACGCAATGTTGTGATAGACCGGATTGGCGTCGTATAGGTAGCCGGTTTCGAAGGTGTCGACGAACCACAGCCGTTCCTGGTGATAGGACAGCGGTGTCTGGCCTGGCCCGGGCACTTGGGCGGTGACCTCGGGCAAGGCTTGGGGCGAGTCCAGTTCCAAGGCACCGATACGGGTGTCAGGGGCTTCGGTAAAACAGTGCAACAGGCGCTCGAAGCGCGCGGCGAGGCGTTCGATAGTGGCGGCGTCGAACAGCGCGGTGGAATACGACAGGCTGCAGGACAGGCTCGGGCCGCCTTCGTCGATGTGCAGGGACAGGTCGTGCTGGGTGTTGTCCTTGCGCGAGGGCAGGAACTCCAGGTTCAGCCCCGGCAATTGCAACTGGCCGCCGGCACCGGCGGCATTGGTGTAGAGCATGGTCTGGAACACGGGGCTGTAGCTGGCGCTGCGCGCAGGCTTGAGGGCCTCGACCACCAGTTCGAATGGGGTGTCCTGCTGGGTGGAGGACTCCAGCATCAATTGCTTGACCTGCTGCAGTACCTGGTCAAGGGTCGGGTTGGCTTCCAGGCGCACGCGCAGGGCCAGGGTGTTGACGAAGAACCCGATCAGCGCCTGTACGTCGTGGCGGTCGCGGTTGGCGGCGACGGTGCCGATCACCAGGTCCTGTTGACCGCTGATGCGGGCCAGCAAGACCGCCCAGGCAGCCATCAAGGTCATGAACGGCGTTGCGGCGCGGGACTGGGCGAACTGCACGATGGCGGCGGACAACGAGGCTGGCAGGTCGAAGCCCAGGGTTTCGCCGCGGTAGCTCTGGACCGCCGGGCGCGCCCGGTCGGTCGGCAATGAAAGCAGCGCCGGGGCGCCAGCCAGGTGGGCGCGCCAGAATTCCACTTGGCGCTCCAGGTGCTCGCCTTCCAGGTGCTGACGCTGCCAGGCCGCGTAGTCGGCGTACTGTCGGGTCAGCGGCGGCAGCGGGTCGGGCTGCCCGGTGCTGAATGCCTGATACAAACTCGCGAATTCCTTGACCAGGATGCCAATGGACCAGCCGTCGGAGATGATGTGGTGCTGGGTGATCAGCAGCTTGTGCTCATCGTCGGCCAGGCGGAGCAGGGTGCCGCGGATCAGCGGCCCGCGCAGCAGGTCGAACGGCGCCGCGGCGGCGTCTTCGCTCAGGTGTGCGGCCTCGGTTGCGGCCTGGTCCCGGGGCAGGTGCCGCAGGTCATGGGTCACGAGGCTGAAGCCGCAATCGGCCGGGGCGATGACTTGCACCGGCTGTTCGCCCTCGCGGCGGAAAGTGGTGCGCAGGCTTTCATGCCGCGCCACCAGGCGATCGAGGGCAGCCGAGAGGGCGGCCTGGTCGAGGGCACCTTGCAACAACAACGAGGCGGGTATGTGGTAGGCGGCGCTGGCGGTCGGGTCCAACTGGTCGAGAAACCACAGCCGCTGCTGGGCGAACGACAGCGCCAGCGGCGCGGCGCGGTCGACGCAGGCCATGTCGTCGGCAACGGTTTCGATGACGCGCGTCGCGCCACGTTGCTTGAGCAGTCGCAGCAGTGCGGCGCGTTTCAACTGGTCGAGACTATCGTTATGTTCGTTCAATTTATTAAGCATCCTTGGAGACGATAGCGAGCAGTTCGCTTTCAGACAGCGAAGCCATTTGTTGTTGCAGGTCGAGCAATTCATCCGACTCGTACTGCGCCAGTTGCAAGGTATTGATCAGGTCGGCCAGGGCCAGCAGCGAGGGGTGTTCGAACACGCCCCTGAGCGGCACTTCGACGCCGAAGATTTCCCGCGCCCGGAGCGTGACTTGCACCGCCAGCAGCGAGTGACCGCCGAGTTCGAAGAAGTCGTCGTGTCGGCCGATGCGTTCCAGGCCCAGCAAGTCGGCCCAGAGCTGTGCCAGCAGCGTCTCGGTTTCACCGTTGGGCGCTTCGTATTGGCGGCGGGCAAAGTCTTCATTGCCGGGCGCGGGCAGGGCACGCCGGTCCAGCTTGCCATTGGGGCTCAACGGCAACCGCTCGACCACCACGAACGCCGCCGGGACCATGTAGTCCGGCAACTGCGAAGTCAGGTAAGGCCGCAGCGTGCTGCTGGCATTACGGCCAGCCAGGTGCGGCTCGACGCTGAGGTAAGCCACCAGGCGCGTCGCCCCCGGGGTGTCTTCGCGAGCGATGACCGCGGCCTCGCGCACCCCTGGCAGGGTCAGCATCAGCGCCTCGATCTCGCCGGGCTCGATACGGAAACCGCGGATCTTGACCTGCTGGTCGTTACGCCCGAGGAATTCGACCACCCCATCGGCGCGCAGGCGCACCAGGTCGCCGGTGCGGTACATCCGTGGCTCGTCGCCCGGGGCGAACGGGTCGCTGAGGAAGTGTTCGGCGTTCAGTGCGGCCCGGTCCAGGTAGCCGCGGGCAACCCCCGCGCCGCCCACGTAGAGTTCGCCCGGCACGCCGATCGGTACCGGTTGGCGCTGTTCATCGAGCACGTACAGGCGGCTGTTGGGAATCGCCCGCCCGATGGGCACCGTGCCCAGGTCCGCGGCGGTGCAGCGATGCACCGTGGTCCAGACGGTGGCTTCGGTGGGGCCGTACTCGTTGTACAACGCGATCGCCGGTTCCAGCCCGCTGCATTCCTGCACCAACTGTGCGGGACAGGCTTCGCCGGCGACGATCATCTCTTGCAGGCTGCCATGCCCGTTGCCGCTGGCAAGGCTTGCCAGCACCAGGCGGCCCAGGGACGGCACACACAGCAGCGAAGTGACGGCCTGTTCGCCAATGAAGCGGGCGATGGCCTCGGGGTCGCGGGCGGTTTCGGCATCCGGGATGCACAAGGTGCCGCCACTGACCAGCGTACCGAAGATCCCGGCCACGGAACTGTCGAAGGCAATCGATGACAAGAGCAGGAAGCGCTTGCCGGTCGCCGGTCCATACACCGTGCCCCGGGCCAGTGTCGAGGTCACCAGGTTGCGGTGCTCGATCATCACGCCCTTGGGCTTGCCGGTGGAGCCGGAGGTGTAGATCACATAGGCCAGGTGCTCTGGCGTCAGGCCGACGCTATCGGGTTGAGGATCGCGGCTGTTCGACGAGGTCGCCAGCGCCCGCTCGATGGCCAGGTAGCGAGTGCCTTCCTGCAATGTGCCCACGGCCGCGCGACCGACCGGGTCGGCCAGCAACAGGCGCGGCCTGGCGTCCTCGATAATCGAGGCCAGGCGCTCGGCGGGATAGGTCGGGTCCAGCGGCACGTAGGCGCCCCCGGCCTTCAGGATGCCCAACAGGCCACTGATCATCGCCACGCCGCGTTCGACGCAGATGGCCACCAGATCCCCCGGCAGGACGCCAGCCGCGATCAACTGTTGGGCGAGGCCGTTGGCCTGGGCGTTGAGCTCGGCATAACTGAGGGATTGGCGGCCGTCGAGCGATGCACAAGCGTTTGGCGTGCGGCGAACCTGTTCTTCGAACAGCTGTTGAATGCACAGGCCAGTCGGGTAATCCACCTCGGTCTGGTTAAAGGTGTCCAGCAGCAGGGTGCGCTCCTGGGCAGGCAGCACGTCCAGCTCCGTGAGTGGGATCCGAGGCGTGTACATCAAGGCCTGGGCCAGTTGCTCCAGCGCCCGTTGCATCAGGGCACAGATGCGTTGCGGGTCCACTGCCTGCACGCTTTGCACGGTCAGGCCCAGGGAATCGCCGTAGTCGTTGACCGACAGGGTCAGTGGATAATTGGTCCGCTCGGCGCTGTCCAGGATGTGCATGCCGGGCCATTGCAGCTGGCTGTCGTCGCGCTGGTGCCGATAGTTGAGCAAGGTGGTGAACAGCGGCAAGGCACTCGGCACGCCACTGCAACGTTGCGCCAGGGCCAGGGAGGCCTGTTCGTGGTTCAGCAGTTCGACCAGGTCGCGGTGAGTGGCCAGCACCTGTTCGTGGGCGCCGGCGGTCAGTGGCACGCGCACTGGCAGTGTGTTGATGAACACGCCCAAGGCCCGTTCGGCCCCGGCCGAGCCTTGCAGGCGCCCGGCGACCACGGTCCCGAATACCACATCATCGCGGCCGGTGCAGCGGGCCAGCACCTGCGCCCAGGCGACATGGAACAGCGTCGCCGGGGTGATGCCCCGCTCCCGGGCCAGGGCCCGCAGACGCAGGTTGAGCTCGACGCTCAACGTCACACTCGCTTCCTCGATGTGACGGCCGTCGCCTTGTACCTCCAGCAGATCAAAGGGCGCGGTGGGTGCATCCACATCCGCCAGGCGGCGGCTGAAATAGGCTTCGTGGACGTCGGCGGGGACGGCCTGGGCCTGGGCAATGAAGTCACGATAGGGCTGTGGTGCCGCCAGGCTCTCGGCTTGGTCATGGAGGATCGCATGGATTTCTTCCAGGACGATTTCCAAGGTCACGTGGTCGCTGGCCATGTGGTGGTTGAGCAGCGCCAGCAGCCAGCGCTCGGAATGCGGATCCTGGGCGATGCAGGCACGCATCAGCGGCGCCTGGCGCAGATCCAGTCGCAGTTGCCGCGGATCGCTCAGGGCTTCGAGCTGGCTGAGCGGGTCCTTGTGGCTGTCGAGGGAAACACTGTGCACCGGCAAGCGCGCCTGGCGCTGTACGACCTGCACCGGTTGAGGCAAACCGTCCCAATGCACGCAGGTGCGCAGGATGTCATGGCGATCGATCACCTGCTGCAAGGCGGCGGTGAAGGCATCGAGGCGCTGGCGGTTGTCGAACTGCAGCATTGAGCGCACCAGGTAGGCGTCGCCTTCGTGCCCCAGCAGGTGATGGAATAGGATGCCCTGTTGCAGCGGTGCCAGGGGGTAGATGTCCTGGATGTTCGCGGCACCGCCAGGTACGGCGCCGACGATACGTTCGAGTTGGCCGGCGGTCAGCTCCACCAGCGGCAGCATGTCCGGGGTCAGGGCCGTGCACGCGGACGGGATGCGATTGGCCGGTGCCTGGAACGCCGCTTGTGGGGCGTTCGTCAGGGCTTGGGCGAGTTCGGCCAGGGACGTGCTGCTGAAGATCGCCCGGACATCCGCGTGCAAGCCTTGTTCGCGCAGGCGTTCGATCAGGCTGACCGCCATCAGCGAATGGCCGCCCAGCTCGAAGAAGCCGTCATGACGCCCGATGCGCTCGACCCCCAGCAAGGCTTGCCAGATCCCGGCAATGATCAGTTCGACGCGCCCCTCAGGCGCCTCAAAGGCCCGGCTGGCATAGGCATCCTGGTCCGGTTCGGGCAGGGCGCGGCGGTCGAGCTTGCCATTGGGCGTGAGTGGCAAGGTGTCGAGCACGACGAAGGCGCTGGGCACCATGTGCTCGGGCAGGCGCTTGAGCAGTTCGGCGCGCAATTGCCCGGCGGCGGCCGGTTCGCCACACAGGTAGGCAACCAGACGCTGGCCGGACGAGTGCTCGCGAGCGATGACGGCGGCTTCGCGCACACCCGCCAGTGCGGCGAGGGCGGCTTCGATTTCCCCGAGTTCGACCCGCAGGCCACGGATCTTCACCTGATCGTCATTGCGTCCCAGATACTGCAGGGTGCCGTCAGGCAACCAGCGACCGAGGTCGCCGGTCTTGTACAGGCGTGCGTCGGCCTTGCCGTAGAACGGGTCGGCGATGAAGCGTTCGTCGCTGAGTTGCGGCAGGTTGAGGTAACCGCGGGCCACACCGACACCGCCGATATGGATCTCGCCGGGCACGCCCACTGGCAGCAGTTGCCCGTGGGCGTCCAGCACGTGCAATTGCATGTTTCGGACTGGCCGGCCAATGGGGATCGACTGGTGCCGGTAGGTCTCAAGGTCGCTGTCGGCGGTGTACCAGGCGACCACGTCGCTGCACTCGGTCGGCCCGTAGCTGTTGATCACCGTCGGCCGTGGCTGGGCGAGTTTTTCCAGCATGGCGACCTGGATCGGCTCGCCCCCCAGGACCACCCGTTTCAGGCAGGCCAGGGCTTGCCCGTGGTCGGCGTCCACCAGCGCGTGGAAAGCGCTGGGCGACATATTGAGGTGGGTAATCCCGGCCTCGGCGACCTGGGCGACGATGGCGCCGGGGTTGAAGGGTTCGGCGGCCAGGTGCAGCGAGGCCCCGACCATCAGCGGTGCGAGGATGTTCTTCTGGGTCAGGTCGAAGTTGTAGGAGGACGCCAGTAGCACCGCGTCGCCGGCGTGGAACGCCAGGTCCTCGAGGTACCAGTCCAGCAGGTTGCGCAGGCCGCGATGTTCGACCATCACCCCTTTGGGCAAACCGGTAGAGCCAGAGGTGTAGATCACGTAGGCCAGGTGACTGAACCCCAGTCCCTTCACCTGTGGGTTGTGGCTCGGGGCCTGGGCCAGGGGCGCGCTGCCCAGTTCCAGCGTCGCCAGGCCTTGTGGCACCGGTACCTCGTCCAGGCCGGATTGGTGGATCAGGGCCCGCGGCTTGCTGTCGGCCAGCATGTGGGCCAGCCGTTGCGCCGGGTACTGCGGGTCGAGCGGCACATAGGCCGCGCCGGCTTTCAGGATACCCAGCAGGCCGATCAGCATGTGCGGGCTGCGGCGCGCGCACAGGCCGACGGTGTCGTCGGGCTGCACACCCAGTGCGATCAAACCGTGGGCGACGCGGTTGGCCTGGGCGTTGAGTTCGGCATAGCTCAGGGTCTCCCCGGCGCAGACCAGCGCCACGGCGTCCGGGGTGAGGCTCGCCTGGGCCTCGAACACGACGTGAGGGAAGCGGCTCGGGCTTTCGTCCAGGGCAGCACCGGCCGGGTTGAAGGTTTCCAACAGTTGCTGGCGCTGCGCGTCATCCAGCAACGGCAGGCTCGCCAGCGGCTGCGTCGCATCGTCGAGCAGGGCGTCGAGCAGGTGCAGCAGGTGCTGGCCCCAACGGGCGATGGTGCTTGCGTCGAACAGGTCGGTGGCGTACTCGAACTGGCCGCTGATGCAGTCGCCGTCGTCGTTGAGGGACAGGCTCACGTCGAATTGGGTGGTGCCGGTGGGCTGGGGCAGTGGGCTCAAGCTCAGGCCGGGCAGTTCCAAGGCCTGGTCGCGGGGGTGTTACCCAGCACCAGCATGGCCTGGAACAGCGGGCTGTGGCCGAGGCTACGCTCCGGTTGCAGGGCTTCGACGACTTGTTCGAATGGCAGGTCCTGGTGGCTGTAGGCGTCGAGGGTGGTGGCCTTGATCTGTTCCAGCAACTGGTCGACGCGGCTGTGGGCCTGGACGTCGATGCGCAGGGCCAGGGTGTTGACGAAGAAGCCGATCAACGCCTCGGTTTCCCGGCGTGGGCGGTTGGCAACCGGTGTGCCGACCACCACCTGCGGCTGGTTGCTCAGGCGCGAGAGCAGGATCGACCAGGCGCCGAGCAGGGTCATGAACGGGGTCAGGCCCTGTTGCTGGCTGAAGCGGCGCAAACGGCTGCTCAGCGGTGCGGGCAATTGCAGGGCCAGCGCGGCGCCTTGGTAGCTTTGCACCTGGGGACGTGGGTGGTCGCCGGGCAGTTCCAGCAGCGCCGGGGCGCCGTCCAGGTGCGCTTTCCAGAAACCGACCTGGGCGTGCAGGCGTTCGCCTTGCAGGTGCTGCTGTTGCCAGTTGGCGTAGTCGGCGTATTGCAGGGCCAGGGGTGGCAGCGGGTCGTCAAGGCCCTGGCTGAACGCGGCGTAGAGCGTGTTGAACTCGCCGATCAACACCGCCACCGACCAACCGTCGGAGACGATGTGGTGCTGGGTCACCAGCAGGATGTGTTCGTCCTCGGCCAGGCGCAGCAGGCGGCCGCGAATCAGCGGTCCCTGGCTCAGGTCGAAGGCGTCCCGGGCTTCGGCCTGGGTGAGTTGGGCTACGGCGGTTTGCCGGGCTTCGGCGTCCAGGGCTTGCAGGTCGTGTTCCTGCAAGGCGAAGCCGCTGTCGGCGGCGGCGAAGCGCTGGCGGACCTCGCCGTCGCGGCGTTCGAAGGTGGTGCGCAGGCTTTCGTGACGGGCGACGATGCGGTCCAGGGCGCGTTGCAAGGCGTTGCGATCCAGGCTGCCGCGCAAGTGCAGGGCGGCGGGCATGTGATAGGCCACGCTGGCGGCGTGGTCCAGTTGATCGAGGAACCACAGGCGTTGCTGGGCCAGGGACAGCGGCAACGCTTGCTCGCGGGAGACCACGTCGATGGGCTGGACGTGGGAGTGCCCGGCCTGTTCCACCCGCTGGGCCAGTTCGCTCAGCGAGGTCTGGGCGAAGAGGGTGCGCAGGTCGATCTCGACGCCGAGGTCCTGGTGCAGGCGGGCCTGCAACTGCACGGTCAGCAGGGAATGGCCGCCGAGTTCGAGGAAGCCGTCGTGACGACCGACCTGATCCAGTTGCAGCAGGTCTTTCCAGATCTCGGCGAGGGCGATTTCCGTGGTGCCCTGGGGCGCCTCGTAGGTTTTGCTGGCCAGGGCTTCCAGGCCGGGGGCCGGCAGGGCGCGACGGTCGAGCTTGCCGTTGGCGGTCAGGGGCAGGGCATCGAGGTGGACGAAGGCGCTGGGCACCATGTATTCGGGCAGGTGCTTGAGCAGGGTGCCGCGCAGGTGTTCGGCGTTGGCCGGTTCGCCGCACAGGTACGCCACCAAGCGATTGTCTTCCCGGGCAATCACGATGGCATCGGTGACACCGGCACAGCCGAGCAAGACGTTTTCGATTTCTCCCAACTCGATACGGAAGCCACGGATTTTCACCTGGAAGTCATTGCGTCCCAGGTACTCCAGCGTGCCGTTGGCGAGCCAGCGGCCTAGGTCGCCGGTCTTGTACAGGCGTGCGTTCGGCTCGCTGCTGAACGGGTCAGCGATGAATCGCTCGGCGCTCAGGCTCCGGCCGGTTCAGGTAACCCCTGGCTACGCCGGTGCCGCCGATGTGCAGCTCACCGGCCACGCCCAACGGCGTCGGTTCGCCATGGGCGTCCAGCACGTGGACCTGGACGTTGGCAATCGGTCGGCCAATGCTCGGACGCTCGCCCAGGTCACGGATCAGGTCGATGGTGGCGTCCACCGTGCATTCGGTCGGGCCGTACATGTTGTAGAAGCGGATGCTCGGGCAGTCGCGCAACTTCGTCCAGGTCGCGGCGTTGATGGCCTCGCCACCGAGCAGCACGCTCACCGGCTGGTAGCTTTGGCGTTCCAGCAAGCCGGCGGCGAGCAGGGTGTCGAGTTGCGACGGCGTGGAGTCGAAGGCGTGCACCTGGTGCTGTTCGAGGAAGTCCAGCAGTTCATGGCCGCTGGCGCGGATCAGTTGCGGGATGATCACCAGCCGGTGGCCGGAGAACAGCTGCGCGATGCCCTTGATCGACATGTCGAAGAAGAACCCGGCATTCAGGGCCACGGTGGCCGGGCTTGGGCAATGCTGGTGGGTGGTACGGGTCAACACTTGCCAGAAGTTGAACACCGAACGGTGCTCGACCATCACGCCCTTGGACTGGCCGGTGGAACCGGAGGTGTAGATCACATAGGCCAGATGCTCAGGCGTCAGGCCAGGCACTTGCGGGTTAGCATCGAAAGCCGCGTCATCCGCCGATCGCCGCGAATCAACTGTGTCGAGCAACAACACCGGCAGCTCGCCGGACGGCAGGGTAAGGGCCGCTTGGGTCAACAGCGCCCGAGGCTGACTGTCTTGCAGCATGAACGCCATGCGCTCGGCCGGATGGGCCGGATCGATGGGCACGTAGGCCGCGCCAGCCTTGAGCACGCCCAACAGGCCGACGATCATGTCCAGGCTGCGTTCGGCACAGATCGCTACGCGCTGATCGGGCTCGATGCCCAGCTCGAGCAACTGCCCGGCCAGGTGGTTGGCGCGACGGTTGAGCTGGCGGTAGGTCAGTTGTTGATTTTCGCAGACCAGGGCCACGGCGTCGGGGTTGGCCTGGACCTGGGCCTCGAACAGATGCTGGATCGGTTGCGCCGTGCCGAAATCCGTGGCGGTGTGGTTGAAGTCTGCCAGCAGCAATTGCCGCTCGGTGTCGGGGAGCACGTCCAGATCGCTGGCGAGGCGTTCGGGAGCCTGTTCAAGGGCTTCGACCAGCGCGGCGACGGCCTGGGCAAGGTAGGCGGCGATGCGTTGCGGGTCGATGCCGGTGATGGATTGAGCGGTCACGGAGAAGTCGTCGCCTTCATCCGCCACGGCCACTTCGATCGGGTAGTTGGTGCGCGCTTCGTTGCTCAGGAACCGCACGCCGTCCCAGGCCAAGACCTGGTCTTCGTTGGCCAGCGAGCCGCCGTCAGTCTGGTGGCGGTAGTTGAGCAGCGTGGTGAACAGCGGCAGGCCCGCGCCAACACCGCTGCAACGTTGGGCCAGGGCCAGGGAGGCCTGTTCGTGGGCGAGCAGTTCGCCGAGGTCGCGATAGGTTTCGTCCACCAGCGCCCTGGCGCTGAACCCGGCCAGTTGCACCCGGACCGGCAAGGTATTGATGAACACGCCAAGGGCTCGATCGGCGCCCAGTGAACCTTGCAGGCGTCCGGCGACCACGCTGCCGAACACCACGTCGTCGCGGCCGGTGCAGCGTGCGAGCACCTGGGCCCAGGCAATATGAAACAGCACGGCCGGCGTCACCCCGGCCAGGCGCGACTGAGCGCGGATCCGCAGGTTCAGGGCCCGGTCGAGCCGCACGCTGGTCTCCACCACCTGGGCACCGTCGCCCTGCACATCCAGCACACCGAACGGTGCGGTGGGCTCCTCGATGCCGGCCAGGCGCCGGGTGAAATAGGCTTCATGGGCCTGGGGCGGCGTGGCGAGTACCTGGGCGACAAACTCCCGATAAGGCATTGGCGTCGGCAGGTGGGCGCGTTGGCCCTGCATCAACAGTTGGATTTCTTCGAGGACGATGCCCAGGGACACGTGATCGCTGATCATGTGATGGTCCAGCAAGGCCAGCCACCAGCGTTCGGACTGCGGGTCCTGGGCGATGCAGGCGCGCATCAAGGGGGCCTGCTGCAAATCCAGACGCAGGTGGCGCGGATCGCTCAAGCGCTCCAGTTGGACGCGTGGATCCTCATCGGCCACCAGGGTGATGGGATGGATCGGCAGCCCGGCCTGGCGCTGCACCACTTGGACCGCTTGCGGCTGTCCGACCCAATGCACGGCACTGCGCAGGATGTCGTGGCGGTCGATCACCTGTTGCAGGGCGGCGATGAAGGCATCGAGGCGCTGGCGGTTGTCGAACTCGATCATCGAGCGCACCAGATAGGCGTCGCCTTCGTGCCCCAGCAGATGATGGAACAGGATGCCCTGTTGCAAGGGGGCCAGGGGGTAGATGTCCTGGATGTTCGCGGCCCCGCCAGGTACGGCGCTGACGATTCGTTCCAACTGCGCCGGGGTCAGTTCCACCAGGGGCAACATGTCTGGCGTCAGCGCCGTGCAATCGGCCGGGATACGATTGGCCGGGGCCAGGAACAAGGCTTCATCGCTACGACTCAGGGCTTGGGCCATTTCCCGTAGGCTGGGTGCGGTGAACACGGTGCGTACCGTCGCGCTCAGGCCATGCTGGCGCAGGCGATCGATCAGGCTCACGGCCAGCAGCGAATGCCCGCCGAGCTCGAAGAACCGGTCATGCCGGCCGACTTTCTCGATGCCCAGCAGGTCTTGCCAGACCGTCGCGACGATTTGTTCGATCTCGCCCCGTGGGGCCTCGTAGGCCCGGCTGGCGAACGCTTCCTGGCCTGGTGCGGGCAGGGCGCGGCGGTCGAGCTTGCCGTTGGGCGTCAGTGGCAGGGCCTCGAGGTGGACGAAGGCGCTGGGCACCATGTATTCGGGCAGGGCCGCCAGCAAGACGCTGCGCAAGTGCTCCACCGGCACCGGTTCACCGCACAGGTAAGCGATCAACCGCTTGCTGTCCGATTGGCCCGGTTGGCTTTCCTGGGCCACCACCACCGCTTCACGTACACCGGCACAGCCCGCGAGGATGGCCTCGATCTCGCCCAGTTCTACGCGGAAACCGCGGATTTTCACCTGGTCGTCGTTGCGTCCCAGGTACTGCAAGGTGCCGTCAGGCAGCCAGCGGCCGAGGTCGCCGGTCTTGTACAGGCGCGCGTCCGGGTCGGTGCTGAACGGGTCGGCGATGAAGCGCTCGGCCGTCAACGCCTGGCGATTGAGGTAACCGCGCGCGACCCCGACGCCGCCGATGTGGATCTCGCCGGCGACCCCGAGCGGGACGAGGTTGCCGTTGGCATCGAGGACATGCAGCTGGGTGTTGCGCACCGGTGTGCCGATGGAGCGGAAATCGTCGTGGTCGCTTTCCATCAGGCGGATCGAGGCATTCACGGTGGCCTCGGTCGGGCCGTAGGCGTTGAACAACGCCGGGCGATGGCCGGCGCGGGCGAACCATTGGCTCACCGCCTGTTTGCCCACCGCTTCGCCACCGATCATGAACTGGCGCAACGAGGTCGGCAGCGGCACATGTCGGTCGCGGCTGACCTGTTGCCAGAACACCGTTGGCAGGTTCGCGACGGTGATCCCATGGTGTTCGCACAGCGTGGCGAAGGCAGCGGTGCCGGCAATCCAGGCATCGCTGCGCAGTACCAAGGTGGCACCGCTGAGCAATGCACCAAAAATCTCTTCCACCGACATGTCGAACGTCATGGTGGCGAATTGCAGGATGCGATCACCAGGGTTGAGGCCATAGCGCTCTTGCAGGGCACCGATCTGGTTGCATACCGAGCGGTGCTCGAGCATCACGCCTTTCGGTTTGCCTGTGGAGCCGGAGGTGTACATGACGTAAGCCAGGTGCCGGGAGGTCAAGCCTTCGACCCGTGGGTTGTGGTCATCGCCTTCGCTCGTGTCGTCCAGCAACAGTTGCGTAATCTGCAATGGCGGCAGTTGTTCAACCAGCAAACCCTGGCTGAGCAGGACCCGAGGCGAGCTGTCGCTGAGCATGTGCTGCAAGCGATCCTGCGGATAATTCGGGTCCAGCGGCACATAGGCACCGCCGGCCTTGAGGATGGCCAGGATGCCAATGATCATCTCGGGGCTGCGCTCCACCAGCAGCGCCACACGCTCATCCGGGCGCAGGCCGACGGCGATCAAGCGGTGGGCGATACGGTTGGCCCGGGCATTGAGTTCGGCGTAGCTGAGTCGGGTGCCCTCGGCCTGGACCGCGATGGCCTGTGGCTGGACCCGCGCATGTTGTTCGAACCATTCATGCACCAGCCTGCCCTCGGGGAAGGGGGCATGGGTCTGGTTGAAACCGCCGAGCAGTTGCCGGCGCTGCGCGTTGTCCAGCAATGGCAGGGTCGCCAGCGGCTGCGTCGCATCGTCGAGCAGGGCGTCGAGCAGGTGCAGCAGGTGCTGGCCCCAACGGACGATGGTGCTTGCGTCGAACAGGTCGGTGGCGTACTCGAACTGGCCGCTGATGCAGTCGCCGTCGTCGTTGAGGGACAGGCTCACGTCGAATTGGGTGGTGCCGGTGGGCTGGGGCAGTGGGCTCAAGCTCAGGCCAGGCAGTTCCAAGGCCTGGTCGCGGGGGTGTTACCCAGCACCAGCATGGCCTGGAACAGCGGGCTGTGGCCGAGGCTACGCTCCGGTTGCAGGGCTTCGACGACTTGTTCGAATGGCAGGTCCTGGTGGCTGTAGGCGTCGAGGGTGGTGGCCTTGATCTGTTCCAGCAACTGGTCGACGCGGCTGTGGGCCTGGACGTCGATGCGCAGGGCCAGGGTGTTGACGAAGAAGCCGATCAACGCCTCGGTTTCCCGGCGTGGGCGGTTGGCAACCGGTGTGCCGACCACCACCTGCGGCTGGTTGCTCAGGCGCGAGAGCAGGATCGACCAGGCGCCGAGCAGGGTCATGAACGGGGTCAGGCCCTGTTGCTGGCTGAAGCGGCGCAAACGGCTGCTCAGCGGTGCGGGCAATTGCAGGGCCAGCGCGGCGCCTTGGTAGCTTTGCACCTGGGGACGTGGGTGGTCGCCGGGCAGTTCCAGCAGCGCCGGGGCGCCGTCCAGGTGCGCTTTCCAGAAACCGACCTGGGCGTGCAGGCGTTCGCCTTGCAGGTGCTGCTGTTGCCAGTTGGCGTAGTCGGCGTATTGCAGGGCCAGGGGGGCAGCGGGTCGTCAAGGCCCTGGCTGAACGCGGCGTAGAGCGTGTTGAACTCGCCGATCAACACCGCCACCGACCAACCGTCGGAGACGATGTGGTGCTGGGTCACCAGCAGGATGTGTTCGTCCTCGGCCAGGCGCAGCAGGCGGCCGCGAATCAGCGGTCCCTGGCTCAGATCGAAGGCGTCCCGGGCTTCGGCCTGGGTGAGTTGGGTGACGGCGGTTTGCCGGGCTTCGGCGTCCAGGGCTTGCAGGTCGTGTTCCTGCAAGGCGAAGCCGCTGTCGGCGGCGGCGAAGCGCTGGCGGACCTCGCCGTCACGGCGTTCGAAGGTGGTGCGCAGGCTTTCGTGACGGGCGACGATGCGGTCCAGGGCGCGTTGCAAGGCGTTGCGATCCAGGCTGCCGCCCAGGTGCAGGGCGGCGGGCATGTGATAGGCCACGCTGGCGGCGTGGTCCAGTTGATCGAGGAACCACAGGCGTTGCTGGGCCAGGGACAGCGGCAACGCTTGCTCGCGGGAGACCACGTCGATGGGCTGGACGTGGGAGTGCCCGGCCTGTTCCACCCGCTGGGCCAGTTCGCTCAGCGAGGTCTGGGCGAAGAGGGTGCGCAGGTCGATCTCGACGCCGAGGTCCTGGTGCAGGCGGGCCTGCAACTGCACGGTCAGCAGGGAATGGCCGCCGAGTTCGAGGAAGCCGTCGTGACGACCGACCTGATCCAGTTGCAGCAGGTCTTTCCAGATCTCGGCGAGGGCGATTTCCGTGGTGCCCTGGGGCGCCTCGTAGGTTTTGCTGGCCAGGGCTTCCAGGCCGGGGGCCGGCAGGGCGCGACGGTCGAGCTTGCCGTTGGCGGTCAGGGGCAGGGCATCGAGGTGGACGAACGCGCTGGGCACCATGTATTCGGGCAGGTGCTTGAGCAGTGTGCTGCGCAGTTGTTCGGCCGGGATCGGCTCGCCGCAGACGTAGGCGACCAGGCGCTTGCTTTCCGACTGCCCGGGGTGGTCTTCCCGGGCAATGACCACCACTTCACGAACACCCGGGCACAACGCCAGGGCCGCTTCGACTTCACCGATTTCGATGCGCAAACCTCGGATCTTCACTTGGAAGTCGTTGCGGCCCAAGTACTCCAGGGCGCCGTTGGCGAGCCAGCGGCCGAGGTCGCCGGTCTTGTACAGGCGTGCGTTCGGCTCGCTGCTGAACGGGTCAGCGATGAATCGCTCGGCGCTCAATTGCGGTTGGTTCAGGTAACCCCGGGCCACGCCGATACCACCAATGTGGATTTCTCCGGCGACACCCAACGGTTGTGGTGCGCCACGGCCATCGAGCACGTACATCTGGATATTGGCGATCGGCCGGCCGATGGGCACGCTTTCGCCAGGATCACTGGCGCGGCACTGCCAGGCCGTCACGTCGATGGCCGCTTCGGTCGGGCCATAGAGGTTATGCAGCTCGATCTCTGGCAACTGCCGTTCGAAACGCCGTTGCAGGCTGCGGGGCAGGGCTTCGCCGCTGCACAACACGCGTCGCAGGTCAGGGAAGGCCTGCCCGTCATGGTGTTCGAGGAACAGGTCGAGCATCGACGGCACGAAGTGCAACATCGTGACGCTGGCCTGGCGCATCAGCCGGGCCAGGTAGTCCGGTTCCTGATGGCCACCCGGGCGTGCCATGACCAGTTCGGCCCCGGCCAGCAGCGGCAGGAAGAATTCCCAGACTGACACGTCGAAACCGAACGGGGTCTTTTGCAGCACGCGGTCGTTGGCATCGACGCCGTACTCATCCCGGGCCCACAGCAGACGGTTGACCACGCCGAGGTGTTCATTCATCACCCCCTTGGGGGTGCCGGTGGAGCCGGAAGTGTAGAGCACGTAGGCCAGGTGAGTGGGGCTCAGGCCGAGGACTTGCGGGTCCGGGTTGTGTTCGGGTTGAGCGGCCAGTTGTGCGTGATCATCGAGGGCCAGCAGCGGGGCACTCGAGGCTGGCAGCAGGCCTTGCAACGCCTGGCTGGTCAGTATGGCCCGCGGGCTGCTGTCGTCGAGCATGAATGCCTGGCGTGCATTCGGCAGGTCCGGGTCGATGGGCACGTACGCCGCCCCGGCCTTGAGAACCCCCAGCAGGGCGACGACCATGTCCGGTCCGCGCCTCAGGCTCACGGCCACTCGGTCATCGGGTTTCACGCCCAGCTCGATCAGGCGATGGGCCAACCGATTGGCCTGGCGGTTGAGTTGTTCATAACTGAGCAACGGCCCGGCATCGCCGCGCACGGCACAGGCGTGCGGACGCTGCCGGGCTTGCTGTTCGAACAATTGGTGGATCAACACATCTTGCGGATAGTCGCGGGCCGTGGCGTTGAATTCGACTTGCACGCGTTGCCGCTCGATGTGGCTCATGAGCGGGTACTGCCCCACGGACGTTGCATGCTGCTCCAGCACTGCCTCGAGCATCGAGACGATGCGTTGTTGCAGGTGCCGGGCCTCTTCCAGGCTGAAGTAGGCGGTGTTGAAGTTGAAATCCAGGTGGACGTCTTCGAACGGATGATAATCGCGCACGAAGATCGCCATGGGCGTCTGCTCGTAGCCGTTGTCCATGGTGATGACCGTAGACGAAGTGCCGCCAAACTGATCGTCGCCATCCAGGCTTTCGAACGACAGTGACACGTCGAACAACTGTCGACGCCCGGTCTGTGCCAGGCGCAGGGTACGGTTGAGTTCGGCGATGGGGAAACGCTGATGGCGGTAGCAGCGGCGCAGTTGCCCGCCGGCAGTGTGCATCAGGTCCAGCAGCGAGGCGTCGAAGTCGACGGGCAGGCGGATCGGACTGACCGAGGAAAACATGCCTGCGGTTTCTTTCGCCCGGGCAGTGGTGCGGTTATGCACGGGCATGCCGATGACGATTTCATCGACGCCCACGGTGCGGCAGAAATAGGTGGCGACCACGCTGATCAGCACATGGGCGACCGACAGGCTGCGGTCGCTGGAAAATTGCGTCAACGCGTTGTACAGCGCCCGGGGCAGCATCGCCTGGACCTGGGCGCTGGGGGCCAGCTCATTGGCCTGGCCTGTCTTGAAATCGGCCCGGCGCTGCAGCAGCGACGGCGGCATCTGTGCGTAGGTTTCCTGCCAGAACTGGCGGTCGCGCTCATAGCGGGACGAGGCCAGGTAAGCCCGGTCATCTTCCAGGAACGACAGGTAGGAATGCCCTTGGGCGACTTCATCGTTGCCCGCCAGCAGCGCATTGTAGGCCGCCCCCACGGCATGGCCGATCAGGGCCACGCCAATGCCGTCGGTGACCAAGTGGTGGTAGCGGGCGAGCCAGTAATGGCGGTTCGGGCCGCAGCGCACCATGCGTGCCTCCCAGAGCCGGCCCGTCAATGATTCAAAGGGTTGGCGAAAGGCGTTGCGCAGATAGTCCATGGCCAGGCCGGCCTCGGCTTCGGCCTCGGAGAACTCCACCACCTCCAGGTTCACCTTGACCTCGGGCAGCACGCGCTGGCGGCCGGTGCCGCCTTCATGACTGAAGCTCAGGCGCAGGGTGTCGTGCCGGTTGGCGACCAGCTCGATGGCTTTCTCGAACAATGCAATGTTGATCTGACCCTTGATCTCCAGGGACATGCCGATGTTGTAGTAGGGCAGGTCCGGGTGTGCGAGCTGATCCAGCCAGATACCCTGCTGGACGGAGGCCAGCTCGTGGGACGCGGAGTCTTGGGTAGGCAACATATCGGTCGACGAATCCATTTCGGAGCACCTGCTTGCAGAATCGATTGAGGTTTTTCTCCGTTCGAATGGCAGTGGATGAAGGCCTGGACGACTGCCAGTCGGCGGAATCAATAGCGGTGGAGAAGGACATCGGGGGCGGCGCAAAGCGCTGGGTGCGACGGGGTGGCGAGGGCTGCGTTACGAGCCGTCGAGGGTCCCGTCCTGCCGTTCGGCTGCGCCTGATATCCCTTCACAAAGTGAGAAAAAATTAGAGCATCCGCCTTGGGATGTCTGTCATGGGAAGCAGGGACAACGGCGCGGAACGTGGCTTTGCGGCGCTTGGGCGTGGTCGCGCGAGTCTGTTATACCAACGGCCCTGAGTGTGCTTGCGAGGGTCGAACATGCCATTAACCGCCGAATCGGACCGCCCAGCGACGAAGTTCTGGAGCTTGTCCCGCTTTCCCAATCATCCACAGGCAGGCGCGGTCGACGTGATCGATGCGCTGGCGATTTCCAAAGAGGAATTCACCCGCCGCTACGTCAACCGCAACCGTCCCTGCCTGGTCAAGAATGCGGTACGGCATTGGCCGGCTTTCCAGAAATGGCAACGCCTGGACTACCTCAAGGCGCACTCGCGCAACAGTGCGGTGGTGGTGCGCTCGCAGATCGTTTCCGAAGTCATCGGTTGGTCCAACCCAAAGGTCAAGGCCGAGCTGACCGAGTATGCCAACACGGTCTATCGGGAAATGCCGTTCCACCAGTTTCTCGACGACCTGAACGTGGGTGATTCACCTTTGGTGGCCGACAGCTGCCGGTTCTCCGAAGGCTCGGCCATCGAGCCGATGAAGGAGGATGTCGGTGGGTTGCCTTTCATGCCGCAGTTGGGCAAGTCCCGGCACTACCCGCCCCATCGCAGTTTCCTGTACCGCAACTCCTATACCGATTGGCACTTCCATGTCGTCGACGAAACATTCATGGCCCAGGTCGTCGGTGCCAAGGAAGTGTTGCTGTTACCGCCGGACGAAGCCAGTTGGCGGGCCTTGCGCCCGGTGATCGAGGAGGCGGGCTACCTGTACGACATCGACACCGGGCGCTTCCCTGGCACTCAGGCGTTGCGGGCGCTGCGTACGGTAGTGGAACCGGGGGATGCGCTATACATCCCGGTCTACTGGTGGCACGCCGTGCAATCGATGGACGATGAGTTCGGCGCAACCGTCGCGGCGACGTTCCCGACGCCCTTGCATGTCAGCGGCAACATCAGCTCGCCCATCGCCAGGCGGGTGTTGCGGACCTATCTGTTTTCCCGTTTTGCGCCGTTGATTCTTGGCGCGGTGCTTTACTCCCTGGCCTATCGGCTGCTGGACAAGTTGATCGGTGTGGTCACGCCTCGCGATGTGCGCCCATGAGGGTGGAGAGCGGCCGCCGGGGGTTTGACCTGGGGCGCGGTTTCTATTTCCTCTGGTGCGGCGAGTCGCTGGCGGTGGTGGGTACGGCGCTGATGGAATTCGCCCTGGGGGTCTGGGTGTATAACCAGACCGGTTCGGCGGTGGCCTTCGCCAACGTGGTTCTGGCGGCGACATTGCCGGCGGTGTTGTTCTTGCCCTTGGCGGGTGGGCTGGCCGACCGGATCAGTCATCGGGTGATCATTGTCTGTTGCGATGTGACCCTGGCGGTGCTGCTCCTTGGGGTCATGGCGCTGCTCTGGTTCGAACGCCTGGAGCCACTGCACCTGTACATTTTCAATTGCCTGGCGT
This sequence comes from Pseudomonas sp. B21-054, assembly GCF_026016345.1. Classification (NCBI taxonomy): domain Bacteria; kingdom Pseudomonadati; phylum Pseudomonadota; class Gammaproteobacteria; order Pseudomonadales; family Pseudomonadaceae; genus Pseudomonas; species Pseudomonas sp. B21-054. The sequence continues at coordinate 3,622,792 of NZ_CP087204.1, read as the reverse complement.
CGATTGTCGGCGCCTTTCGCAAACCGGCCTATCAGGCCGCTGTCAGTACGATTGTCGCCCCTGACAAGTTCACCCGGGCCTCGGGGTTGATCAGTATCAGCAAGAACGCGTCGGCCCTGGTGGCACCGTTGTTGGCGGGGGCGATCATGGCCAGTGCCGGGTTGGTGACGATTCTGGCGGTGGACCTGCTGACCTTCTGCTCCGGCACCTTGCTGGTGATCAAGGCGTTCTCCCATGTGCGAGGGGCGCCGGCTCGTCAGGACGGCGCGCCCAAAGGCTCGGTGTTTGGCGGGGCGCTGGGGAATGTCGCCGCGGCGCTGAAGTTCTTTGTCGCCGAGCGGCTGATGGCCGGGCTGCTGGTCTACACCATGATGCGCACGGCGCTGCTGTCCCTGGCCACCCTGATGATGACGCCGTTGCTGCTGTCGACCCTGGGCAGCCAGGCCTTGGGCATGGCCTACACCTGGGCGGCCCTGGGCGGGCTGGCGGGCGCGGGGCTGCTGATTTCGATGGGTAATCCACGCCGGTTGATGGCGCTGGTGGCGGTGGCCGACCTGTTGTTGGCGGGTTGTGTCGTCGCCTTGGGGCTGGTCTCGCAGACCTTCGCCTACTGCGCACTGGCCTTTGTCGCGATCACCATGGCGAGCATCGCCGACGCCAGCGTGAACTCGCTGTGGATGCGCAGGATCCCCGCCGGCAGCCGTGCCAGTGTGTTTGCGTTGATCAGCATGTTGACCATCGCCACCACCAGCCTGGCGGTGATCGTCGGCGGTTTCCTGGTGGACCACTGGTTCCAGCCAGCGCTGATGCCCGGCGGTCTTTATGCCGATTCGATCGGACGCTGGTTGGGCGTGGGGCCGGGGCGTGGCGTGGGGTTGCTGTTCGTGGTGGCCGGCGGGTTGTTCGCGCTGCTGCCATTGAGCGTCTTGCTGTATGGGCCGATGCGTCGACTGGACGAACCCCCGGCACCGGTGGCGGTCGCGCGGATGATCGAGAACCCCCAGGCCGAGCCCCTGTAATGCCGGTCGGCCCCGGTGTACCTGATTCCCGTGACAGACAGGCCAAGCCCGGTGGGTCAACCTTGGCAGGCTCTCCTGCTACGCCCTCTCACCCGGCGGACAGGACTCTCTGGCATCGCCAGCGGAATCGACAACCTCAATAAAAGGAGTACCTATGCGCCCGTCGTTTTATGATCCCAGCCGTTTTCCGCAACTGAAGAACCTGGCCGACAACTGGGAAGTGATCCGCGAGGAATTTCTGGCCCTCAATGCGCCAACCCTGACGATCAACCGCGTGGGCAAGCAGATCGCCGAGATCGTCGAGGAGATCGACGCTCACATGGCGGCTGGGGGAGAGTATGGCTGGCTCTGGGGATGGGGCGACGACATGGATATCATGCCGGAGTGGACCCAATACGGCCTGGTGGCCTACGACACCCCGATCCCCTACGCCCGCGACGCCATGCCCGGGACCATCGAGCTGCTGAGCAAGATTCCCGGCATCAAGCTTTGTGCCTTATTGCGCATGGAACCCAATGTGTTCCTCGGTACGCATTCCCATACCGGCACTTGGGAAGAAGGCCTGCTGCACATGCAATTGACCATCGATGCGCCTACCACACAGAACTATGCTTACCTTAATGTCAATGGCAACTTTAACCAGAGCACCAACGGTAACCTGGTGATTTTCGATGGATCCCTGGATCACTTTGCGGTCAATGCGTCCAGGGCTCATCGTACGGTGCTGTACCTTGAGTTTTCATCGTGAGAAGCACATGGTGGCTTGATGTGAATCCATGTCACCGGGAAGAGTGGCGACCGAAAGATTGAGGTCGCCGCAGCCCCCTTTTTGTGGAAAGCGAGCTTGCTCGCGAAGAGGCCGGCACATTTTACCGTCTTTATTGACTGAAACCACCGCTATCGCGAGCAAGCTCGCTCCCACAGGGGGTCATGGGGTGCCCACAGATTCAGCATCCGCCAACAATCCACTGTGGGAGCGAGCTTGCTCGCGATGACGGCGGCACATTCAATACCGATGCCAGCTGAAACCGCCGCTATCGCAAGCAAGCTCAGCTCCCACGGGTTTTGCACTGGTAAGTCAGACCACCGTCGATTCGAGGGTCGCTTCCAGGAAGCTGAAGGCGGTGTGTTTTTGAGCGATGGGTCGACTCGAAGAAACGCCAGATGGCTGCCATTACGCTCCACATGCAGCAAGGCGTCACTGATGGACTCGGCAATGTGCTTGGAAACCCCCCATGTGGGGTGGTTTTCATCGGCGTCGCCGGCGACGACCAGGGTGGGCGCCGTGATCTGCTCCAGCCGCGACTTCAGCTCAGTCTTGTTCAGCGCATCGTTGAGTCGCGCATAGCGATAGAAACAGCTCTTCGTTGACATAGGGGTAGAGCGCCGCATGGGCGATGGAGTCCGGAATGGTCGCCAGGGTCGCCTGGTCCAGGAACAACGCCTGCAGGTCGCTGGCTTCGTTGCGGTCCACGGCGGCCGATTCCATCAGCCACTCGAAGTTCTGCTGGTGGGTGGTGCGCAGGCTGTCATCGCCCAGGTTGTAATCCCCGTGCCACAGGCTCAGGGAGTTGACCCGGTCGGTATGGGCGGCGGCAGCGCTGAGGGCAATCACCGCGCCGCCGCAAATGCCCATCAGGTGCGCGCTCTCCAGCTCGTAGTGGTTCATCACATTGATCAGGTCGCCCACTTGGGCGTCGGTATCCACTGACAATTGGTCGAACGAAGTGCAGGAACCGAACAGCCCGCGGGTTTCCCAGGTGACCACGAAGAACCGCTCGCTCAGCGCGTTGAACCAGTCGCGGCACAGGTCGAACGGCATGCCGCAGGGCAGGGCCAGGACGATGGCCGGGCGTTGTCGGTCGGTGCTGGCATGGACTGACAGCGCCACGTTGTCGCGGGTGATCAAGTGCAGTGTCTCAACCTCGGGCACCGTACCACTGAAATCGAAGTGTCTGACCAGGCGCCCGAACTCCTTGGCACTGTCGACGTCGTCGAAGTGTTCGTAGGAGAACTCGAGCGCCTGGCAGATTTTCTTGCTGATAAACATCTCGAAGGACGACAGTTGTGACTCGCCGTCGTGCAAGTACTGCACGGCCTTGACGCCGATCCGCGCGAAGGCGGTACTGACCGCCCGTTCCGTGGCTCTGACGCTGGGGGAGGCCTGGTCGGGTGACAGGTCGCTCCCCTGGGCGAGAAAGCTCAGGCAGATCGGATCGGGCAGATGGATGGCAAGGTGCCTAAGCATCCTCACGGTCTCACACAGGCGCGTGGCTGCGTCGGTGGAAATAGTCATGGATTGGGGGACTCCTGTCAGGCACGTTGCGCATGCCAACTGTCATAGGGCACTGAAAAATATCAGACCGCTTCGAACTTCTTGCCTCGGGTGGTGTGGGTGACAAGGCGGTTGTATTCCGGGGTCTTGTCCCCGATTACCTGGACCGCGCCGTATTTTTCCAGGCTGATGCGACCACCGTATTCCTCGATGTGGTCGGAGTCCGGGTAGATCTTCACGAACGACGGCACATAGCGCGAGGCGAAGCCCATGCGCATGTCCTGGGACTCACCGCTGTGGGGGTAGGAGGCGTGCATCAGGGTCGACCAGAAAATGATGAACTGGCCGGCTTTCATCTGCATGGGCACGGCGGAGGCTTCGTCAGGCTTCCAGTTTTCGTCGATCTGCAGCTGGCGATAGTCATAGCCGAAGAAACCGCGCCGCACGCCATCCTTGACCACCGAGCTGTTGTTGGCATCGGGATCGTAGGCCATGCGCTTGGTTTCGTCGTAGTTCATGCTGTTCTGGGTGCCGGGAATGAATTGCAGGCAACCGTTGGCGATGTTGGCGTCGGTGAAGGCGGTCCAGACGGTGATGGTGCCGCCGAAGTCTTCGTTTTCCGGCCAGAGGATCTGCGGCTTGCCCGAGGCGTTGGCAAAGGTGTCGGCCTGGTGCCAGTCGGTGCCTTCGTCGCCCGGGTATTTAGGGAAAAACTCGGTACGCCAGCACAGGACATCCGGGCCGAGAATGCTCTCGACGCGGTCGCAGATTTGCGCACGGCAGATGTGGTTGGCGAGGAATTCGTCGTCCAGGTGGCGATCGTAGTTGGCAATGTTGGTGCCGCCGGAGATCGCATCCAGGTCCTGGTAGGCTGCGGCGCTGCGGTCGAGCAGGCGCAGACGGGTACGCCTCCAGGTCTCTTTCATTTCTTCTGGCGAATAGGCGTCGAAGGGTCCGATGAAGCCGTTCTTTTCAAAGGACGCACGTTCTTCAGGGGTCAAGGCGAATTTTTTGCTCATGGGCTTTTCCTTTTCGATCAATGGGCTTGAACAAGGGAACGCTGGATGCAGTCGGCCAACACTTTGGCGGTCGCGCCGTCTGCCAGTGCGCCAGGGTCCAGGTTGATCCGGTAATGGGCCTTGAGGGTGCTCAACGAGCGGATCAGGGCCAGGGAGGTGCCGCCGAAATCGAAGAAGTCATCGTTCAGGCCGATGTTCTTCAGGCCGAGGTCGTCCGACCAGACTTTGAGCACGAACTGCTCTTGCTCGGTGAGGCCCGTTTCGTGCAGGTGCTGTACGGTTGAAGGGACCGAGTCAGGCGAAGGCAGGCGGTTCTTGTCGATCTTGCCATGGGCTGTGACCGGCAACTCTGCCAGCGCAATGTAGGCCGAAGGACGCATGTAGTCCGGCAGCGAAGTCGTCACCAACGCGGCAACTTCGCTGCGGGTCTGTTCGCTCCAGGCTTCCACGCCCCGGGTCGGTACTACATAGCTGACCAGGCGCCAGTCGCCGTCGCCGTAATCGTGACCGACGACATGGGCCGCGGCGACCGCCGGGCTGGACTGCAGGCACGCCTCGACTTCTCCTGGCTCGATCCGGAAACCGCGGACCTTCAATTGTTCATCGCAACGACCGGCGTAGCGGTACTCGCCGTCATCCCCCAAGACCACCAGGTCGCCGGTGCGATAGGCACGGCTTGAGGTGCCCGGCAACTGGACGAAGCGCTCGGCGCTCAGGGCCGGGCGATTCAGGTAGCCCAGCGCTACACCGGCGCCTTCGATGTACAGCTCGCCGACGTTGCCTTGGGGCACCGGTTGCTGATCGGCATCGAGCAGGTGCAGGCGCCAGCCATCCAGTGGCGCGCCGATGGACACCATGGCGGTGCTTTCCAGGTCCTGGCCGAGTACACGCTTGAAAGTGGTGTGGACCGTGGCTTCGGTGATGCCGTACATGTTGACCAATGCAGGCTTCTGATCGCCATGTCGCGCGACCCACGGACGCAGCACGGTGGCTGGCAGCGCCTCGCCGCCGAACACCACATAGCGCAGCGCCAGCGCTGCATGGGCAGAACGGTCGGCGTCATCGAGGCCACGGAAAGCCGAAGGCGTCTGGCTCAGGACGGTCACGCCCTGGTCAGCCAGCCATTTATGCGTGTCGCCTGGCGAGCGCGAGACCGCGTAAGGCACCACGGCCACGTGGGCACCGTGGGCGAGGGCGCCCCAGATTTCCCAGACCGAAAAATCGAAACCGATGGAGTGGAACATCGACCAGACGTCGTGCTCGGTGAAGGCGAACGAGCGCTGGGTGCTTTCCAGCAAACGGCTGACGTTGCCGTGGGCCACCAATACACCCTTGGGTTCACCGGTGGAGCCGGAGGTGTAGATGACATACGCCACGGCCTCGTCGGGATTGCGGCGGTCGTTGTCGGGGAGCAGTTCCAATGCCGGGCCGGCCAGCAGCTCGACCAGGGACAGGACACGCACGGACGCGCTCTGCGGCAGGTCGGCGAGTTCCCCGATCATCAGGCTCAGGCCGCTGTCGCGCACGATATGTTCGATGCGCTTGCCAGGGTACTGCGGGTCGACCGGGACGTACGCGCCGCCCGCCTTGAGGATGCCCAGCAGGCTGATGACCAGGTCGACGCCGCGTGGCAGGCACATCCCCACCAGCATGCCGTCCTTGACGCCTTCTCGGCGCAGCCTGGCCGCCAGCTGTGATGAAGTGGCGTCGAGTTGCGCATAGCTCAACGAGCGTGTGGCGTCGGACACCGCGGTTCGCTCGGGGAATTCACGTGCCCGGGCGGTGAATATTTCATGCAGCAATACGCCAGGCGTGAGGGGGGCTGGCGCGGGGTTGACCGATCCGCCAGTGTTCTTAATCGGCATGACTAACGCTCCTGTTAATGGCCATGCACAGCGTGCTTGCGTGTGGCGCAAACCGTTGCACTCGAGACGTCACTGCGGCCCACGGGATCGTTTCAGGTACCTGTGCGATTCGCAGCTGCCGCATTTCAGCACCGACTTCGTGTCCGCGTCTGTCGCGGGAAATGGGGACAAACAACCCTGCCGCGGATCGCAGCGTTGGCACCGTCGGTGCGTGCCGGGCTCTGTCCCTGTTTGCGGTGCCAGACATCACCCCGGATCAGTGTTTTTATCCTTGCCCGATGGTGGGGCGTATTGATTCGGCCCTGCGACGTGGATCCGAGGATCTGTGGTTCAGGAGTTTTTCATGAGTCTTCAAACTGACGCTTCGCCCGTCATGCCCGGTGATGGGATGGCGGATTCGCTGGTCTGGCCCGGTCAGGAAGCCGGCGAATCGGTACGGCTGTCGTTGCTCGCCGACGGCTTGAGTTTGCCGGTGGTGATCGAACCCATTGAGCCGGGACTGGACCCTTCGCTGTGGGCCGGTATACATCGCGAGGCGATCGAGGCCTTGCTGTGTCGTCACGGCGCGGTACTGTTTCGTGGTTTTGATCTTGGCTCGGTGCCGGCCTTCGAGGCGTTCGCCGAAGCCTTGTCGCCTGGGCTGCATGGCAGTTACGGCGACTTGCCGAAGAAGGAGGGCGGACGCAACGTCTATCGCTCCACGCCGTATCCCGAGCGCGAGATGATCCTGTATCACAACGAGAGTTCGCACCTGGAAAGCTGGCCGCGCAAGCAATGGTTCTATTGCGAGCAGCCGTCACGGGTTGGTGGTGCGACGCCGCTGGCCGACATCCGCCAAGTACTGCAAAGCCTGCCGCCGCAGGTGGTGGCTCGGTTCGAACAAAAAGGCCTGATGTACAGCCGCACCTTTACCGCTGGCGTCGAGCCGAGCTGGGCCTCGTTCTTCGGCACCAGCGACCGCGCGGCCGTCGAACAGCGATGCCGGGAACAGGGCACCGATTTCGAATGGCTCGACGGCGACACCCTGCAAGTACGCACCCTTTGCCCGGCGGTCATCCGGCATCCGACGACAGGGGAGCGGGCATTTTTCAACCAGGTCCAGCTGCACCATCCGTTTTGTCTTGGCGAGGAAATGCGTGAGGACCTGCTTGATATGTTCGGCGCCGATCGTCTGCCGCGCATGGTCAGTTACGGCGATGGAACGCCGATTGAAGACGACGTCATGGCGTTGCTCGGCGAGGCCTATGAGGCCTGTGCGGTCAGGTTCACCTGGCGCAAGGGCGACGTGGTGATGCTCGACAACATGTTGGTCGCCCACGCTCGCGACCCTTACGAGGAACCACGCCTCATCGTTGTGGCAATGGGCGAAATGACCGCCCGGGGCGATGTATGGCGACCGGCGTGAGCCCTTTCGCGACTCCATTGAAGGATAGCAACCCATGAAAAAAGAGAAGAAAGCGAAGAAGCCCAAGCCAGGCTCAGTCATGCGCCTGCTGTGGCGTAACCATCCCTGGCTGACGCTCTTTACGTTGATCTGCGGTGTCATCAGCGGGGTGGCGTCCATCGCGGTGGTGAGCGTGATCAACGAGGCTATCCACAATGACGGCTCGCGCCTGCATGCGCTGTACTGGTTCATTGGGCTCAGTGCCACGGCGCTGATCCTGCGTAACGGTGCGGCGCTGTTCCCGGCCTACGCCAGCATGCGGATCATGACGCGCCTGCGCATTGCGCTGTGTCGCAAGATTCTCGCCACGCCCTTGGAGGAAGTGGACCGGCGTGGCCCGCCCAATGTGCTGACGATGTTGACCAACGACATCCCGCAACTGAATACGACACTGATCATCATGCCCACGATCCTGGTGGAGACGACGGTCTTTCTGTTCGGCATCGGCTACCTGGCTTACCTGTCCTGGGTCGTGCTGGCCTTGACGGTTTCACTGATGATCCTGGGGGTGGGGCTGTATCTGTTCTTCTTTTCCTGTGGCGTGCGGAACACCTCTCGTGTGCGGGACGAATACACCGCGTTCAATGAGTACACCCATGCCCTGGTGTTCGGCCTGAAGGAGCTGAAACTCAATGGCGTCCGGCGCCGTTGGTTCGGTCGTTCGGCCATCGAGGCGTCTTCCACTCGCGTGGCGCGTTACAACTTCGTCGAGCGCCTGTGGTACACCGCCGCCGACAACGTCGGGCAATTCACGCTGTCGTTGCTGATCGGTTGCCTGCTGTTCGCCGCGCCCCTGGTCGGTGCCATCGATCCGAAAATCATGACCGCCAGCGTCCTGGCGGTGTTGTACATCATGGGCCCGCTGTCGTTGCTGGTCGGGGCGATGCCCTTGCTGGCGGCGGGACGGGTGGCGTGTACGCGTCTTTCGGAGTTCGGTTTCTCGATCAACGATCCGCACCCGGAACCCATCGAGACCGACGTGGCCAAGGTTCATCTGCTGGAGCACAAGAAGTCGTGGAATCGCATCGAATTGAAAGCCGTGCGCATGCATTACCAGGAGCTGCACGCCGAGACCGGTTTCGCCCTGGGGCCCATCGACCTGACGGTGCAGGCAGGCGAGTTGATCTACATCGTCGGTGGCAACGGTTGCGGTAAAAGCACCTTGGCCAAGCTCCTCTGCGGGCTCTACATCCCCCAGGAGGGTGAGGTCCAGCTCGATGGCAAGCCTGTCACGGATGAAAATCGCAACGACTATCGCGATCTGTTCTCCGCGGTGTTCTCCGATTTCCATCTGTTCAACCGCCTCATCGGCCCCGACGAAGAGGACGGCAGCCCGACACTGGCGAGCAAGTACCTGGAAACCCTGGGGCTGGCCGACAAGATCAAGATCGAAGGGCAGGGGTATTCAACCCTGAAGGCCTTGTCCTATGGCCAGCAAAAACGCCTGGCCCTGGTGTGCGCCTACATGGAAGACCGGTCGGTCTACGTGCTGGACGAATGGGCCGCGGACCAGGATCCGCCGTTCAAGAAGTTCTTCTACGAGGAATTGCTGCCCGACCTCAAGCGTCGTGGCAAGACGGTGCTGATCATTACCCACGACGACCAGTATTTCCAACTGGCCGATCGCATCATCAAGTTGTCGGATGGCCAGATCGTTTCCGACATCAACTGCGCCCTGCGCGACAAGCGAGCCTGAATGTCCATCCAGGCCCCATCGTCCGGCTTGCGATGTCGCGACAGTACCGCTGAAAAACCGTGAAAAACGCTTGGCATCAACTTCACCCGGCAGACGTACGTCCACCGCCGGGTGGCGATGCCATGCAAGAACGCTCCGGTTGCTCGATCGCCCCATGCCGCGCTGGCTACTTGCGCGGATTTGCCTCAACTCCAGGCGTGCCTGTTGCATTCAACCCGGGCAGCACTGACAAATCTCTGAGAAGGAACGTATGGAATTTATCTTTGCGCGTGCTGTGGATGGCGTTGTTGCAACAGGCCTGTCGGCTGACCGGTGTCATGAAAAACGCCGGGCCCCCAGGGCTTCGGGCAGTGCGTTGTGGGTGTGCGTGCGCGTGTCGGAGGGGCAGGTATGAATCAGTTTCTCCAGCTCTCGACAAGTTACCCTCTGACGACAGCGCAGCGGGACATCTGGCTGGACCAGATGACCAAGGGTGATTCCCCCCTGTACAACATTGGTGGCTATCTCCATATCCAGGGCGCCGTCGACCCTGAGCGTTTTCAGCGGGCGGTCGACCTGTTGATTGAAAAATACGATGCCCTGCGTACGGTATTGCACTACGGCACCGATGGCGTGCCCATGCAGACAATGGCAGAGACATTGGAAGCGTGGGTTCCGGTGCTGGATTTTTCCGATCGGCCTGACCCAGAGGCAGCGGTCCATGCCTGGATGCAACAACGGATGGCGGTCGCCATCAGGTTGGATGAAAGCCCGTTGTTCCGGTTCTATCTGGCTAAACTTGGTGACGCGTCGTTTTATTTTGTGATGCACCTTCACCACATCATCCTGGACGGATGGGGCGTCGGTCTGGTGCTCACTTCGCTGGGTGAACTCTATGACGCCCTGGAGAACGACCAGCCGCCTGACTTGTCGGCACCGTCCTATGTCGGCTTCATCGAAGAAGATGCCCGCTATCGTGATTCCCCTCGCTTCAAGCTCGATGAAGCCTACTGGCTGGACAAGTACCAGGACGTTCCGGATCCACTGTTCATCGCGCGTCACCATGACCAGCAGCCCGGGGTCCTGGCGCCCAGTGCTCAAGCCTTGTATCGCTTCGCCCATAGCTTGAGCGATCGAATCGACGTCCTGGCGCAAGCGCATCAGGCGTCACGTTTTTCGGTGCTGCTGGCTGCACTGTATGTCTTTTTCATACGGACCACCCAGCGTGATGAGTTGGTGATCGGCCTGCCGATCCTGAACCGCCCCAATGCAACCTTCAAGAAAACGGCGGGGTTGTTCACGCAGGTCAGTGCGGTGCGCTTCAAGTTCGCCAGCGACTTGTCATTTGGTGAGTTGATACGTGGCGTGACCCGCACACTCAAACAGGATTATCGCAACCAGCGGTTCCCCCTGAGCGAGATGAACCGTTCGCTAGAGTTGCGGCGCGACAACCGCGCGCAGCTGTTCGACGTTTCGTTCTCCTATGAGCAGGAAGATCGTCGGTTCATGTTCGGACAGGCGCCGGCTCATTTTGTAATGGGCTCCAATGGCCAGGAACAGATGCCGCTGTCCATCCATATCCGGAGCAACCCGCACGACGACAATGCCTGGCTGCACTGGATCTACAACGAAAGCTACTTCCAGGCCGATGAAATCGAGTCGATGGCCGACCGATTCATGCACGTGCTGGAGCAAGGCTTGCGTGACGATACATTGCCGGTCGAGGGTTTCATTCTGCCGACTGCGGCCGAAGCGGACATGCTCCAGGCCTGGAACGCGAGCGATGCGCGCACGTATGAGCATGACCACACGATCCATGGGCTGTTCGAAGCGCAGGCGCGGGCGCGAGCTGACGCGGTAGCGGTGGTGCATGAAGACCGTTGCCTGACTTATGGCGAACTCAACGCCCGGGCGAATCAGGTGGCGCACCGGTTGTTAATCCTCGGAGTCCGTCCGGACGACCGCGTGGCGATCTGTGTTGAGCGCGGTCTGGACATGATCATCGGCCTGCTGGGCATCCTGAAGTCCGGTGCCGGCTATGTGCCGCTGGATCCGGCCTATCCCCAGGAGCGCCTGGCCTTCATGCTCGACGACAGTGCGCCGGTTGCTTTGCTCACTCAATCGACGCTGCAGGTTCAGCTGCCGACGTTGCAAGTCCCGGTGTTGTTGCTTGACCGGGCCGAAGCGGCGGGTATCAGCGCACAGCCACGGTTCAATCCTGATGTGCGTGGCCTGGCGTCGCACCACTTGGCCTATGTGATCTACACCTCGGGTTCCACCGGCCTGCCCAAGGGCGTGATGGTCGAGCACCGCAACGTCGCGCGGCTGTTCTCGGCGACCCAACCCTGGTTCGATTTTGGTCCGCAGGACGTGTGGGCGCTGTTCCATTCCTTCGCCTTCGATTTCTCGGTCTGGGAAATCTGGGGCGCGTTGACCCACGGTGGTCGCTTGCTGGTGGTGCCGCAACTGGTCAGTCGTTCTCCGCAAGACTGCTACGCGCTGCTGTGCGAGGCCGGTGTGACCGTGCTGAACCAGACGCCAAGCGCGTTCCGGCAACTGATCGTGGCCCAGGGTGAGAGCGACCAGCGCCACAGCCTGCGCCAGGTGATCTTTGGCGGTGAAGCGCTGGAAACCAGCATGCTCAAGCCGTGGTATGCCCGTGCGACCAACGCCGGGACGCAGTTGGTGAACATGTACGGCATCACCGAAACGACGGTGCATGTGACCTACCGCGCGTTGTGTGCCGCGGATGCGCAGCTGACCGGCGTCAGCCCGATCGGCAAGCGTATTCCCGATCTGCGCCTGTACCTGCTCGACAAGTACGGCCAACCGGTGCCGGTAGGCGTGGAGGGCGAGTTGTATGTGGGGGGCGCGGGCGTGGCGCGGGGTTACCTGAACCGGCCGCAGCTTGACGAAACGCGATTCCTGGCCGACCCGTTCGACGGTGGTGCTCATGGGCGAATGTACCGTACCGGGGACCTTGGCCGCTGGCTGAAAAACGGTGAACTGGAATACCTGGGGCGCAACGATGAACAGGTAAAGATCCGTGGTTTCCGCATTGAGCTGGGCGAGGTCGAAGCGAAGCTGGCGGTATGTGCGCAGGTGCGCGAAGCGGTGGTGATCGCCCGTGAAGACGACCCGGGGGACAAACGCCTGGTCGCTTATGTGGTGGCCGATGCCGGCGCGCAACTTTCGGCGGCTGACCTGCGAGATCAATTGCTGGGCTTGCTGGCGGACTACATGGTGCCGAGTGCATTCGTGTTGCTGGATGCGCTCCCATTGACGACCAACGGCAAGCTGGACCGCAAGGCCCTGCCGGCGCCCGATTCACAGGCCTATGCCCGGCGCAGCTACGAAGCCCCGGAAGGCGAAGTGGAAACTGTCCTGGCCAGGCTTTGGGCCGAACTGCTCGGTGTGGAACAGGTGGGTCGACACGATCGGTTCTTCGAACTGGGCGGCCACTCGTTGCTGGCGGTCAAGCTGATCGAACGCATGCGCCAGGTCAAGCTGTACGCCGATGTGGGGATTCTCTTCGGCCAGCCGACGTTGGCCTCGCTGGCCGCCGCCACGGGTGCCAGCAATGGCATCGTGGTACCGGACAACATGATTGCCCACGGGGTCGAACGCATCACCCCGGACATGCTGCCACTGGCAACGCTGACCCAGGACGAGATCGATCGAGTGGTCGCGGCAGTGCCGGGCGGCGTGGGCAATGTCCAGGATATCTACGGGCTCGTGCCGTTGCAGGAAGGCATCCTGTATCACCACCTGGCGACCGAGGAAGGCGATCCGTACCTGTTGCAGATTCTGTTGCGCATCGACAGTCGCGAACAGCTCGATGCTATCGTGCAGGCTCTGCAAGTGGCGATTGAACGCCATGACATTCTGCGTACCTCGGTGGCGTGGGAAGGCTTGGGCGAGCCGGTCCAGGTGGTCTGGCGCCAGGCACGGCTGATGGTCGAAGAACTCGGCCTGGATGCGGCTGAAGGCGATATCGCTGGCCAAATGCAGCGCCGTTTCGATCCGCGTCACACCCGCTTCGATCTGCGCCAGGCGCCAATGATGCGCCTTCATTTCACCGAAGATGTCGCCCACGGCACCTGGGTCGCGGTGTTGTTGTTCCATCACCTGATCGACGACGCCACCTCCTTGGGGATGCTGGGCAAGGAGATCGAGGCGCATCTGGAGGGCCGTTCGGCCGAACTGCCGGTATCGGTGCCTTACCGCAACTATGTGGCGCAGGTACGGCTGGCAGGCAATCACGAACACCATGAGGCGTTCTTCAGCGAGATGCTGGGGGACATAGACGAGCCGACATTACCATTCGGTCTGCGGGATGTGCAGGGCGACGGTGTCGGTGTCGAAGAGACGGTGTTGCCGCTGGCCGCCGATCTGGCCCAGCGGTTGCGTACCCAGGCACGGCGCCTGGGAGTGAGTACGGCCAGCCTGCATCACTTGGCCTGGGGTCAGGTGGTGGGGCGTTTGTCCGGTCGCCAGGAGGTGGTGTTCGGCACGGTACTGATGGGCCGCCTGCACAGTGGGCAGGAAGCCGGCCATGCCCTGGGCATGTTCGTCAACACACTGCCCTTGCGCGTCGAAGCGGGAGGCCAGGGGGTATTGGCCGCGCTGAAAGCGACCCACGCACGGTTGGCGACCTTGCTGAGGCATGAACACGCGCCATTGTCCTTGGCGCAGCGTTGCAGCGGCGTCGCCGCGCCGACCCCCTTGTTCAGCGCGCTGATGAATTACCGGCAGACAGCCGTGGCGGCGCAGGAGCCCAAGGCGGTCGGTGAAGGGCGGCGCTGGGCCGGAGCGCAAATTCTGAGTGGCGAGGAGCGCACCAACTATCCGCTGACGCTGTCCGTGGACGATCTCGGCGATGGCTTCAGCCTGACCGTTCAAGCGGTGGTCGAAATCGGCGCGCGGCGGATCGGCGCCTATATGGAGGCGGCGTTGACGAGCCTGGCGGCGGCGTTGGAGCGTGCGGTGGAATCGCCACTGGCGGATTTGACGATTTTGCCGGCCTTGGAGCGTGAACAACTGCTGGTGACATTCAACGCCACCGAGGCCGACTATCCGCAACAGCAGACGATTCATGGGTTGTTCGAAGAACAGGTCCAGCGTACGCCGGATGCCGTGGCGGTGATCCGTGGCGAGCAGCGCCTGAGCTACCGCGAGTTGAACGAGCGGGCTAACCGCCTGGCCCATTACTTGCGCAAGCAGGGGGTGAAGCCCGATTCGCGGGTGGCGATCTGCGTCGAACGCGGTATCGACATGGTCGTGGGGTTGCTGGCGATTCTCAAGGCCGGCGGCGGTTATGTACCGCTGGATCCGGCGTATCCGCTGGATCGCATCGCCTACATGCTGGAAGACAGTGCGCCGGCGGCGGTGTTGGCGCAGGACGCTACAGTCGGCTTGTTGAGCGATGCCTCGATGGCAGTGATCAATCTCGACAGCGGCTTGTGGCAGGGCGAATCCGTCCAGAATCCCGAGGTGGCTGAGCTGACGTCTTCGCACCTGGCCTATGTCATTTACACCTCGGGTTCGACCGGTCTGCCCAAAGGCGTGATGATCGAACACCGCAACACGGTGAACTTCCTGACCTGGGCCCATCGTTCGTTCGATTCGCAGACCTTGGCTAAAACCCTGTTCTCGACTTCGCTGAACTTCGACCTGGCGGTCTACGAGTGCTTCGCCCCGTTGACCTCGGGTGGCAGCATCGAAGTGGTCACTAATGTGCTGGAACTGAAGGAAGGCGAGCACGACATCACCTTGATCAACACCGTGCCGTCGGCGCTCAAGGCCTTGCTGGAATCCGGCGGATTGGGCGAGGGCGTCGATACGGTCAACGTCGCCGGTGAAGCCTTGAAGCGCAGCCTGGTGGAAACCTTGTTCGAACAGACCCAGGTCAAGCGCCTGTGCAACCTCTACGGTCCTTCGGAAACCACGACTTACTCAAGCTGGATATCGATGGCCCGCGAAGACGGGTTTGCCGCGCACATCGGCAAACCGGTGGCCAACACCCAGTTCTATCTGTTGGATGAACACGGGCAACCGGTGCCACTGGGCGTGCCGGGTGAAATCTACATCGGTGGTGCTGGGGTCGCTCGTGGTTATCTCAATCGCGATGACCTGACGGCTGAACGCTTCCTCAAGGACCCGTTCAGTACCTCTGTAAACGCCCGCATGTATCGCACGGGCGACTTGGGCCGCTACCTGCCGGACGGCAACATCGAATACCTGGGCCGCAATGACGACCAGGTCAAGATCCGTGGTTTCCGCATCGAACTGGGGGAGATCGAAGCCAAACTCGCCCAGGCGCCAAATATCAAGGAAACCGTAGTCCTGGCCCGTGAAGACGTGCCGGGGGACAAGCGCCTGGTGGCCTATTTCACCCAACATTCGCCGGACGAAGCAGTAGAGATCGAAACCCTGCGCACGCACCTGCAAGCGCAGCTGCCGGCCTACATGGTGCCCGTCGCCTACGTGCGCCTGGATGTCTTGCCACTGACCCCCAACGGTAAACTCGACCGCAAGGCCCTGCCGGCGCCGGACCTCGATGCGCTGGTGACTCGTGGCTACGAAGCCCCGCAAGGCGAGGTCGAAACCACCCTGGCGCAGATCTGGCAAGATTTGCTCAAGGTCGAACGCGTGGGCCGTCATGACCATTTCTTCGAACTGGGCGGGCACTCGCTACTGGCCGTCAGCCTGATCGAGCGCATGCGCCAGGCCGGCTTGAGCGCCGATGTGCGCATATTGTTCAATCAACCGACCTTGGCCGCGCTGGCCGCCGCAGTGGGCACCGGCAACGAGGTGACTGTCCCGGCAAACCTGATTCCTTTGGCTTGCGAACACATCACCCCAGCCATGCTGCCGCTGGCGAAGTTGAGTCAGGAGGCCATCGATCGCATCGTATCGACGGTGCCGGGCGGTGCGCGCAACGTGCAGGACATCTATCCGCTGGCGCCGCTGCAGGAAGGCATTCTTTACCATCACCTCGCCGCCGAACAAGGCGACCCTTACGTGCTGCAAGCGCAGTTCACCTTCGACAGCCGCGAACGCCTGGACGATTTCACCCAGGCCTTGCAGGGAGTAATCGACCGCCATGACATCTTGAGGTCATCCATGGCCTGGGAAGGGCTGGACGAGTCGGTGCAAGTGGTCTGGCGCAAGGCGGTCCTGGGTGTTGAGCACGTCATCCCGCACCATGAGGAGGGTGACATTCTCGCTCAGTTGAAGGCGAGCTTCGACGTCAGTCACCAGCGCCTGGATATCCGCCAGGCGCCGTTGATGCGCGTTCGGTTCGCCCAGGACGCCGCCAACCAGCGTTGGTTGGCGACCCTGCTGGTCCATCACATGGCGCTCGACCACACGGCGCTGGAAGTGATGCGCCACGAGATCCAGATGCACTTGCAGGGCCACGCCGGTCAGTTGGGTGATGCGGTGCCTTACCGCAACTATGTGGCCCAGGTCTGCCTGGGCGTGAGTCGTGAAGAGCACGAAGGGTTTTTCCGCGCGATGCTCGGCGACATCGACGAACCGACGCTGCCGTTCGGCTTGCAGGATGTCCGTGGCGATGGCAGCAGTATCGAGGAAGCCCAGCAGGCCATCTCGACGGAGCTGAGCCGCCGTCTGCGTCTGCAGGCGCGCCAATTGGGCGTGAGTGCCGCGAGCCTGTATCACCTGGCCTGGGCCCAGGTGCTGGGTCGGGTTTCGGGGCGCGAGGACGTGGTGTTCGGCACGGTGCTGATGGGGCGGATGCAGGGCGGCGAAGGGGCCGACCGGGCCTTGGGAATGTTCATCAATACCTTGCCGATCAGTGTGCAAGTCGGTGCACAAAGTGTGCGCGACGGCGTGCTGGCAACTCACGCGCGGCTGAGCGGGCTGTTGGGCCATGAGCATGCTTCCCTGGCGCTGGCCCAACGTTGCAGTGGCGTGGTTGCACCGACGCCCTTGTTCAGTGCATTGCTCAACTATCGTCATTCGGTCGCCGAACCTGATGCGTTACAAGCGTCGTCGACCTGGGAAGGGATCGAGGAACTGGGCGGTGAAGAACGCACCAACTATCCACTGGTGCTGTCCGTGGATGATCTCGGCGAAGGCTTCAGCCTGACCGTTCAGGCGGTGGCCGAAATCGGCGCACGGCGGATCGGCGCCTATATGGAAGCGGCATTGACGAGCCTGGTCGTGGCGTTGGAGGGTGCGGCTGGAACGTCATTGTCTGATTTGACGATCTTGCCAGCGCAGGAGCGTGATCGGGTGTTGGTGGGGTTCAACGCCACCGAGGCGGATTATCCGCAGCAGCAGACGATTCATGGGTTGTTCGAGGACCAGGTCCAGCGTACGCCGGATGCCGTGGCGGTGATCCGTGGCGAGCAGCGCCTGACTTATCACGAGTTGAACGAACGGGCCAACCGCCTGGCCCATTACCTGCGCAAACAGGGCGTGCAGCCCGATTCGCGGGTGGCGATCTGTGTCGAGCGTGGCATCGACATGGTCGTGGGGCTGCTGGCGATTCTCAAGGCTGGCGGCGGTTATGTGCCGTTGGATCCGGCGTATCCGCTGGATCGCATCGCCTACATGCTGGACGACAGTGCGCCGGCGGCGGTGTTGGCGCAGGACGCTACAGTCGGCTTGTTGAGCGATGCCTCGATGGCAGTGATCAATCTCGACAGTGGCTTGTGGCAGGGCGAATCGCCGCTGAATCCTGAAGTCACTGGCCTGACGTCCTGGCACTTGGCTTATGTCATCTACACCTCGGGCTCGACCGGTCTGCCCAAGGGCGTGATGATCGAACACCGCAACACGGTGAACTTCCTGACCTGGGCCCATCGCTCGTTTGACGCTCAAACCCTGTCGAAAACCCTGTTCTCGACGTCGCTGAACTTCGACCTGGCGGTCTACGAGTGCTTCGCGCCGCTGACCTCGGGTGGCAGCATCGAAGTGGTCACTAATGTGCTGGAACTGCAACAGGGCGAGCACGACATCACCTTGATCAACACCGTGCCGTCGGCGCTCAAAGCGTTGCTGGAGTCTGGCGGTGTAGGCGAGGGCGTCGATACGGTCAACGTCGCCGGTGAAGCCTTGAAGCGCAGCCTGGTGGAGACGTTGTTCGCGCAAACCCAGGTCAAGCGTTTGTGCAACCTTTATGGCCCGTCGGAAACCACGACTTACTCGAGCTGGGTATCGATGGCCCGCGAGGACGGGTTTGCCGCGCACATCGGCAAACCGGTGGCGAACACCCAGTTCTATCTGTTGGATGAACATAAACAACCCGTGCCACTGGGCGTGCCGGGCGAAATCTACATCGGTGGTGCCGGGGTGGCTCGCGGTTATCTCAATCGTGATGACTTGACGGCCGAGCGTTTCCTGAAAGATCCGTTCAGCACGGCTCCGAACGCCCGCATGTATCGCACTGGCGACTTGGGCCGCTACCTGCCGGACGGCAACATCGAATACCTGGGCCGTAATGACGACCAGGTGAAGATCCGTGGTTTCCGCATCGAGCTGGGGGAGATCGAAGCCAAGCTCGCGCAACACGATGCCTTGAACGAAACCGTAGTCCTGGCCCGTGAGGACGTACCGGGCGACAAGCGCCTGGTCGCCTATTTCACCCAGCATGCGCCAGACGAGTCGGTAGACATCGAAGCCTTGCGCGCCTACCTGCAGGCATTGTTGCCGACCTACATGGTGCCGGTGGCCTACGTGCGCCTGGATGCCTTGCCCCTGACGCCGAACGGCAAGCTCGACCGCAAGGCCCTGCCGGCACCAGACCTCGATGCCGTCATCACCCGTGGCTACGAAGCCCCGCAAGGCGAGGCTGAAACCACCTTGGCGCAAATCTGGCAGGATTTGCTGGGCCTGCAACAGGTCGGTCGCCATGATCACTTCTTCGAGCTGGGCGGGCATTCCCTATTGGCGGTCACGCTGATCGAGCGCATGCGCCAGGCCGGCTTGAGCGCCGACGTGCGCATATTGTTCGGCCAGCCAACCCTCGCGGCGTTGGCGGCGGCAGTGGGAGGCAGCAACGAAATCGTGGTGCCAGCCAACCGGATCGCGCTCGACTGCGAGCGGATCACGCCTGACATGCTGACGCTGGCAAGTCTCGACCAGGATGCCATCGACCGCATCGTGTCCACCGTGCCGGGTGGTGCGCGCAACGTGCAGGACATCTATCCGTTGGCGCCCCTGCAGGAAGGCATTCTTTACCATCACCTCGCCGCCGAACAAGGCGACCCTTACGTGCTGCAAACGCAGTTCGCCTTCGACAACCGCGAACGCCTCGACGCGTTCACCCAGGCCCTGCAAAGCGTCATTGACCGCCACGACATCTTGAGGTCGTCCATGGCCTGGGAAGGGCTGGACGAGCCGGTGCAAGTGGTCTGGCGCAAGGCGGTACTGGGTGTTGAGCAGGTCATCCCGCACGATGAAGAGGGTGACATTCTCGCGCAGTTGAAGGCGAGCTTCGACGTCAGTCACCAGCGCCTGGATATCCGCCAGGCGCCGTTGATGTGCGTCCGCTTCGCAGAGGACGCCGTCAACCAGCGTTGGCTGGCGACCTTGCTGTTCCATCACATGGCGCTCGACCATACGGCGCTGGAAGTGGTGCGTCACGAGATGCAGGCGTACCTGGCGGGCCAAGCCGGTCAGTTGGGTGATGCGGTGCCTTACCGCAACTATGTGGCCCAGGTCTGCCTGGGCGTGAGTCGTGAAGAGCACGAAGGGTTTTTCCGCGCGATGCTCGGCGACATCGACGAACCGACGCTGCCGTTCGGCTTGCAGGATGTCCGAGGCGATGGCAGCGGTATCGAAGAAGCCCGACAGGCTATCGCGACCGACTTGAGTCGACGCCTGCGGACCCAGGCCCGTCGCTTGGGGGTGAGTGCGGCAGCCTTGCATCACCTGGCCTGGGCCCAGGTGCTGGGCCGGGTTTCGGGGCGCGAAGACGTGGTGTTCGGCACCGTGCTGATGGGGCGGATGCAGGGCGGCGAAGGCGCCGACCGCGCCTTGGGAATGTTCATCAACACCTTGCCGATTGGCGTGCAGGTCGGTGCGCAAAGCGTGCGCGACGCTGTACGGGCGACCCATACGCGGTTGAGCGGCTTGTTGGGCCATGAACATGCTTCCCTGGCGTTGGCCCAACGTTGCAGTGGCGTGGTTGCACCGACGCCCTTGTTCAGTGCTTTGCTCAACTACCGTCATTCGGTCGCCGAGCCCATCGCGCTGCAAACCTCGTCAGCCTGGCAGGGTATCGAGATACTGGAGAGCGAAGAACGCACCAATTATCCGTTGACGATGAGCGTCGATGACCTGGGTGAAGACTTCAGCCTGACGGTGCTGGTCGAGTCCCGGGTCGGTGCCCAGCGCATCTGTGGCTATATGCAGGTGGCGCTGGAAAATCTGGTCGATGCGTTGGAACATGCGCCGCAGACGCCGATGCACAGCCTGGCAGTATTGCCGCTGGCCGAACGTAAGCAACTCCTTGAAAGCTGGAATGCGACAGCGACGATCTATGCCCATGACCCGCTGATCCATCGGCAGTTCGAGGCCCAGGCCGCGGCACATCCGCAAGCGGTGGCAGTGGTGCATGCAGGCCAGAGCCTGACTTACTGTGAACTCAACGCCCGGGCGAACCAGGTTGCACATCGCCTGTTGGCCCTGGGCGTCTGCCCGGACGATCGGGTGGCGATCTGTGTCGAGCGCAGCCTGGAAATGATCGTCGGCCTGTTGGGCGTGCTGAAGGCCGGCGCGGGCTATGTCCCCGTGGACCCGGCCTATCCAACGGAACGTATTGCCTACCTGTTGCAGGACAGCGCACCGGTCGCGGTGTTGGCGCAGGCCGTCACCCTGGATTTGCTGGCCGTTGGCGCGGTGCCGGTCATCGAGCTCGATAGCGCCGATTGGCAGGGCGAGTCCGTCTCCAACCCCGAGGTGCCGGGGCTCGAAGCCCGTCACCTGGCGTACGTGATCTACACGTCCGGCTCGACCGGTCTACCCAAGGGCGTGATGGTCGAGCATCGCAACCTCAGCAACCTGGTGGGCTGGCATTGCCAGGCCTTCGATGTGAAACGCGGCAGCCGCACCTCCAGTGTCGCCGGTTTCGGTTTCGATGCGGCGGCCTGGGAGATCTGGCCTTCGTTGTGCGCGGGGGCGACGTTGCTGTTGCCACCGGCCCATGCGGGTAGCGAAGACGTCGGTGCACTGCTCGACTGGTGGCAGGCCCAGGCGCTGGACGTGTGCTTCCTGCCCACGCCCATTGCCGAATATGCGTTTGGCCGCAACCTGGGGCACGATCAACTGCGCACCTTGCTGATTGGTGGCGACCGCCTGCGCAAGCTACCGGCCGATCTGCCCTTCGAACTGATCAACAACTACGGCCCCACGGAAACGACGGTGGTGGCCACCTCGGGGCGGATCGATGCCTCGCAAACGGTGTTGCATATCGGTAAGCCGGTGGCCAACACCCAGGTCTACCTGCTCGATGCCCACCTGCAGCCGGTTCCGGTCGGCGTGGCGGGTGAGCTGTACATTGGTGGCGCCGGGGTTGCCCGGGGTTATTTGAACCGTGGGCAATTGACCGCCGAGCGCTTTGTGAAGGACCCGTTCAGCGCCACGCAGGACGCGCGGATGTACCGCACCGGCGACCTGGGGCGCTACTTGCCCGACGGCAACATCGACTACCTGGGGCGCAACGACAGCCAACTGAAGATCCGCGGCTTGCGCATCGAACTGGGTGAAATAGAAGCCAGGCTCGGCGCTTGCGCCGGTGTGCGGGAGGCCGTTGTCGTCGCGGTGGGAGAGGCCCCGGATGACCAGCGCCTGGTGGCGTATTACACGGCGCACGACACCCTGGATCAAGCGCTGACCGCCGATAGCCTGCGCGAACAATTGCAGGTGCACCTGCCCAGCCACATGGTGCCGGCAGCCTACATGTGCCTGGACGCCTTGCCTTTGACCCCGAACGGTAAACTCGACCATCGGGCCTTGCCTGTCCCGGACAGCGAGGCCTATTCGGGGCGCGGCTACGAAGCCCCGCAAGGCGAAGTCGAAACGGCATTGGCACGGATCTGGTCCGAGCTGCTCAAGGTCGAGCAGGTGGGTCGTTACGACAATTTCTTTGAGCTGGGCGGGCATTCGCTCATGGCCGTCAGCCTGATCGAGCGGATGCGCCAGGCCGGCTTGAGTGCCGACGTGCGCGTGCTGTTCAGTCAACCGACCCTGGCCGCGCTGGCCGCCGCCGTCGGCAGTGGCAGCGAGGTCAGGGTCCCGGCGAACTTGATTCCCTTGGACTGTGAACACATCACCCCGGCGATGCTGCCGCTGGTCGCTCTGGACCCACACGCCATCGAGCGCGTCGTGTCGACAGTCCCGGGTGGTGCGCGCAATGTGCAGGACATCTATCCGCTGGCCCCGCTGCAGGAAGGCATTCTCTACCATCACCTCTCGGCCGAGCAGGGCGATCCCTACCTGCTCCAGACGCTGTTCGCTTTCGAGACCCAGGATCGTCTGGAAGACTTCGCGCGCGCGTTGCAACAGGTCATCGATCGTCACGACATTCTCAGGACATCGATACGTTGGGAAGGATTCGAGCAACCCTTGCAGATCGTCTGGCGCAAAGCCCTGCTGAGACGGCAAGAGGTCCCACTGGACCCGGTCGACGGCGATGCCGCGGCGCAACTGTATGAGCGTTTCGATTCCAGGCATCACCGTCTGGATATTACCCAGGCACCCATGTTGCGTCTTGTGCATGCCCACGACACGGAGAATGACCGCTGGCTGGCGATGCTGCTGTTCCACCACATGACGCTGGACCACACCGCGCTGGACGTGATGCAACACGAAATACAGGCCTGTCTCTCGGGACAGGCGGCGCAGTTGGGCGCCGCGATGCCGTATCGCAACTATGTGGCCCAGGCCCGCCTGGGTGTGAGTGGCGAAGCCCACGAACGTTTTTTCCGCGACATGCTTGGCGACGTCGACGAGCCGACGCTACCGTTCGGCTTACAGGATGTGCAAGGCGATGGCAGCGGCATCGAGGAGGTGCGCCAGGAGGTCGCGGCCGACCTGAGTCGCCGGTTGCGGGTCCAGGCGCGTCAGCTCGGGGTGAGCGCGGCGAGCGTGTATCACCTGGTTTGGGCACAAGTCCTGGGCCAGGTGTCGGGCAAGGACGATGTGGTGTTCGGCACGGTGCTGATGGGCCGGATGCAGGGCGGCGAGGGCGCCGATCGGGCGCTGGGCATGTTCATCAATACGCTGCCCTTGCGGGTGAGCGTGGCGCAGGCCGGCGTCCGTGCCGGCATCAAGGCGACCCATGCAAGTCTGACCGCGTTGCTGGGCCATGAACACGCTTCCTTGGCGTTGGCGCAACGTTGCAGTGGCGTGCAAGCGCCAACACCCTTGTTCAGTGCCTTGCTCAACTACCGTCATACCGGGGCGACAACCGCGATCGAGCTATTGCCGGCCTGGAACGGCATCCAGATACTCAGTAGCGAGGAGCGGACCAACTACCCGATGACGTTGTCGGTGGATGATCAGGGCGAGGCGTTCAGCTTTACCGTCATGACCCCGGCGCGCATTGGTGCGCAGCGGCTGTGCGGTTATGTGCAGCACACGCTGGAAAACCTGGTCGGCATGCTCGAACAGGCGCCGGACCGGCCATTGCAGCACCTGTCGATCCTGCCGGCCTCGGAACGTGAGCAACTGCTGGTGACGTTCAACGCCACCGAGGCGGATTATCCGCAGCAGCAGACGGTTCACGGGTTGTTCGAAGAGCAAGTCCAGCGCACGCCGGATGCGGTGGCGGTGATCCGTGGCGAGCAGCGCCTGACTTATCACGAGTTGAACGAGCGGGCCAACCGCTTGGCCCATTACCTGCGCAAACAGGGCGTAGAGCCCGATTCGCGGGTGGCGATCTGTGTCGAGCGCGGTATCGACATGGTTGTGGGGTTGCTGGCGATTCTCAAGGCTGGCGGCGGTTATGTGCCGCTGGATCCGGCGTATCCGCTGGACCGCATCGCCTACATGCTGGACGACAGTGCACCAGCGGCGGTGTTGGCGCAGACGGCGACCCTTGAATTGCTGGCCGACGCATCGATGCCTGTGATCAATCTCGACGGCGGCGATTGGCAGGACGAGTCCGTCCAAAATCCGCAGGTGGCTGAGCTGACGTCTTCGCACCTGGCCTATGTCATCTACACCTCCGGTTCGACCGGTCTGCCTAAAGGCGTGATGATCGAACACCGCAACACGGTGAACTTCCTGACCTGGGCCCATCGTTCGTTCGATTCGCAGACCTTGGCTAAAACCCTGTTTTCGACTTCGCTGAACTTCGACCTGGCGGTCTACGAGTGCTTCGCGCCGTTGACCTCGGGTGGCAGCATCGAAGTGGTCACTAATGTGCTGGAACTGCAACAGGGCGAGCACGACATCACGCTGATCAACACCGTGCCGTCGGCGCTCAAGGCGTTGCTGGAGTCCGGCGGATTGGGCGAGGGCGTTGATACGGTGAACGTGGCCGGTGAAGCCTTGAAGCGCAGCCTGGTGGAGACGTTGTTCGCGCAAACCCAGGTCAAGCGTTTGTGCAACCTCTATGGCCCATCGGAAACCACGACCTATTCAAGTTGGGTATCGATGGCCCGTGAAGACGGGTTTGCCGCGCACATCGGAAAACCGGTGGCGAACACCCAGTTCTATCTGCTGGACGAGCACAAACAACCCGTGCCGCTGGGCGTGCCGGGTGAAATCTACATCGGTGGTGCCGGGGTCGCTCGTGGTTATCTGAACCGTGATGACCTGACGGCAGAGCGCTTCCTCAAGGACCCGTTCAGTACCTCTGTAAACGCCCGCATGTATCGCACGGGCGACTTGGGCCGCTACCTGCCGGACGGCAACATCGAATACCTGGGCCGCAATGACGACCAGGTCAAGATCCGTGGTTTCCGCATCGAACTGGGGGAGATCGAAGCCAAACTCGCCCAGGCGCCAAATATCAAGGAAACCGTAGTCCTGGCCCGTGAAGACGTGCCGGGGGACAAGCGCCTGGTGGCCTATTTCACCCAACATTCGCCGGACGAAGCAGTAGAGATCGAAACCCTGCGCACGCACCTGCAAGCGCAGCTGCCGGCCTACATGGTGCCCGTCGCCTACGTGCGCCTGGATGTCTTGCCACTGACCCCCAACGGTAAACTCGACCGCAAGGCCTTGCCGGCGCCGGACCTCGATGCGCTAGTGACGCGTGGCTACGAAGCCCCGCAAGGCGAGGTCGAAACCACCCTGGCGCAGATCTGGCAAGACTTGCTCAAGGTCGAACGCGTGGGCCGTCATGACCACTTCTTCGAACTGGGCGGGCATTCCCTGCTGGCCGTCAGCCTGATCGAGCGCATGCGCCAGGCCGGCTTGAGCGCCGACGTGCGCGTACTGTTCGGCCAGCCCACCCTGGCCGCGCTGGCGGCGGCAGTGGGGGGCGGCAGTGAAGTCGACGTGCCGGTCAACGGCATCCCGTTCGGCTGCGAGCGGATCACGCCCGACATGCTGACGCTGACCAGCCTCGACCAGGACGCCATCGACCGCATTGTGGCGACAGTGCCGGGTGGCGCGCGCAACGTGCAAGAGATCTACCCGGTGGCACCGCTGCAGGAAGGCATTCTTTACCATCACCTCGCCGCCGAGCAGGGCGATCCCTATGTCTTGCACGCGCAGTTTGCCTTTGACAGTCGCGAACGCCTCGACGCGTTCACCCAGGCCCTGCAAAGCGTCATTGACCGCCACGACATCTTGCGCACCGCTATCCTCTGGGAAGGTCTCGACGGGCCTCGACAAGTGGTCTGGCGCGAAGCGCGGCTGGGGCTTGAAGAACTGGTGCTGGACCCGCAGGCCGGAGCGATCGCCCAACAGCTGCAGCACCGTTTCGACGTCCGGCACTATGCCCTGGACATGACCCAGGCCCCGCTGATGCGCCTGGCCTTTGCCCAAGACAAGCCCAACCAGCGCTGGGTAGCGATGCTGTTGTTCCATCACATCGCCCTCGATCATGCGGCGCTGAAAGTCGTGCAGAGCGAGATGCAGGCCTACCTGCTGGGGCAGGCCGGTCAATTGGACGTCCCGGTACCGTATCGCAACTACGTGGCCCAGGCGTGCCTGGGTGTGGATCGTGAAGCGCAGGAAGGGTTCTTCCGTGACATGTTGGGTGATGTCGACGAACCCACGCTGCCGTTCGGTTTGCAGCAGGTGCAGGGTGATGGCCATGACATCGAGGATGCGAGCCTGGTGCTCGACGGCGACTTGAGTCGTCGGCTGCGGCGCCTGGCACGCCAGTCGGGCGTGGGCGTCGCCAGTTTGCATCACTTGGCCTGGGCGCAAGTGCTGGGGCAGGCGTCCGGCAAGCAGGACGTGGTGTTCGGTACCGTGCTGATGGGCCGGATGCAGGGCGGCCAGGGTGCTGACCGGGCGTTGGGCATGTTCATCAACACCTTGCCCCTTCGTGTGAGCGTGGGCGACCAGGCCGTCAAGGCCGGCGTCAAGGCGGTCCACGGACAATTGACCGCACTGTTGGGCCACGAGCACGCCTCGCTGGCAGTGGCCCAGCGTTGC
This sequence comes from Pseudomonas sp. B21-054, assembly GCF_026016345.1. NCBI lineage: Bacteria > Pseudomonadati > Pseudomonadota > Gammaproteobacteria > Pseudomonadales > Pseudomonadaceae > Pseudomonas > Pseudomonas sp. B21-054. The sequence goes on along the minus strand of NZ_CP087204.1, from coordinate 3,595,906 downwards.
AGCGGCGTGGCTGCGCCACTGCCGCTGTTCAGCGCCTTGCTGAACTACCGCAACTCCAGCGAACAGGCCGATACAGAAGCGGCGCTGCTGGCCTGGCAGGGCATTGAGACGCTGGGTGGCGAAGCACGTACCAACTACCCATTGACGCTGTGTATCGACGACTTGGGTGAAGATTTCGCCCTGACCGTGCTGGCCACGAGCGGTGTCGGTGCGCAGCGGGTCTGTGCCTACATGGCGACCGCGCTGCAAAGCCTGGCAACGGCGTTGGAATCCGCCCCGACATCACGCTTGCAAACGCTGGCGGTACTGCCGCAAGCCGAGCGTCATCAGGTACTGACCGGCTTCAACGCCACTGCCCGACGCTATCCCCAGGACAGGACCGTCCATGGTCTGTTCGAGGCGCAGGCCAACGAGCGTCCGCAAGCCATTGCCGCCGTGCACGACGCACACAGCCTGACCTACGCCGAATTGAACCAGCGAGCCAATCGCCTGGCCCGTCATCTGGTTGGCCTCGGTGTGCAACCGGGCGATCGGGTGGCGATTGCGCTGGAGCGTTCGCTCGAGCTGCTGGTCAGCCAACTGGCGATCTTCAAGTGCGCCGCGGTCTATGTCCCTCTGGATGTCAGCGCACCCCTGGAGCGCCAGCAGTTCATGGTGCAGGACAGCGGGGCACAGGTCGTGCTGACGTCGGGTGCGGCGGTAGCACCTGAAGCCTCGCAACGGGTGGATCTGGATACGCTGGCCTTCAATGAAGCCGCCGATAACCTCCACCTGACGCAAGACGGCGAGTCGGTGGCCTACATCATGTACACCTCCGGTTCCACCGGCACCCCGAAAGGCGTGCGGGTGCCGCACCGGGCGATCAACCGCTTGGTGATCAACAACGGCTACGCCGACTTCAATGCCCAGGACCGGGTCGCCTTTGCTTCCAATCCAGCCTTCGACGCCAGCACCCTCGACGTCTGGGCACCGTTGCTCAACGGCGGTTGCGTGGTGGTGGTCGAGCAGGATGTGCTGCTGTCCCAGGAGCGCTTTGCTGCACTGTTGCGCGAGCAATCGGTCAGCGTGCTGTGGATGACCGCGGGCCTGTTCCATCAATACGCCGCAGGGCTGATGTCGGTGTTCGCCCAATTGCGCTACCTGATCGTCGGTGGCGATGTGCTCGACCCAGCGGTGATCGGCCGCGTCCTGAAGGAAGGCGCGCCGCTGCACCTGCTCAACGGTTATGGTCCGACCGAAGCCACCACGTTTACCACCACCCACGAGATCACCCGCGTGGGCGAGGGCGGAATCCCGATTGGTCGGCCCATCGGCAACACCCGCGTCTATGTCTTGGACGTCAATCAGCAGCCAGTGCCTATCGGTGTGGCCGGCGAGTTGTACATCGGTGGCGACGGCGTGGCGAAGGGATATCTGAACCGTCCCGAGCTGAGCGCCGAGAAGTTTATCGCCGACCCGTTCAGTTCCGATCCCGGTGCCTTGCTCTACCGCACCGGCGACCTGGCGCGCTGGCGCACGGACGGCACGGTCGACTACCTGGGGCGCAATGACGACCAGGTAAAGATCCGTGGTTTCCGCATCGAACTGGGCGAGATCGAAGCCCGGTTAGGCCAGCATGACGAGGTCAAGGACGCGGTGGTGCTGGTGCGCGAAGACGCCCCGGGTGAGAAGCGCCTGGTGGCGTACTTCACGCCGCGGGACCTGGACGTTGCATCGCACATCGAGACCCTGCGTACTCATTTGCAGGGGCAATTGCCGGACTACATGATTCCGGTGGCCTACGTTCGCCTCCACACATTGCCGTTGACCGCCAACGGCAAGCTCGACCGCCGTGCACTGCCGGCGCCGGACAACGATGCTTATGTCAGCCGTGAATATGAAGCGCCGCAAGGCGAGGTCGAGCAGCTCTTGGCACAACTCTGGGCCGAGCTGCTCAGGGTTGAGCAAGTGGGTCGCCATGACAATTTCTTCGAACTGGGCGGCCATTCGCTGTTGGCCGTCACGCTGATCGAACGCATGCGCCAGGTCGGCTTGAGCGCCGACGTGCGGGTGTTGTTCAGCCAGCCGACCCTGGCCGCACTGGGCGCGGCGATTGGTAGCGGCAGGGAAGTCAGCGTTCCGGCGAACCTGATTCCTTTGCACTGCGAACACATCACCCCTGATCTGTTACCGCTGGTCAACCTGTCCCAGGCCGCCATCGACCGACTTGTCGCCACGGTGCCGGGTGGGGCGCGCAACGTGCAGGACATCTACCCGCTGGCGCCGCTGCAGGACGGCATTCTCTACCATCACCTGGCCGCCGAGCAGGGCGACCCCTATGTGCTGAAAACCGTGTTCGAACTGCAAAGCCGCGACCGCTTGGCGGCGTTTGTGGACGCGCTGCAATACGTCATCGATCGACACGACATCCTGCGCACCAGCGTGGTGTGGCAAGGCTTCGAAGCGCCGATCCAAGTGGTGTGGCGCGAAGCGAAGCTGCATCTGGAAGAGATCGCCCTGGACATTGCCCAGGGCGAGATCGCGGCGCAGTTGCAGGAGCGTTTCGACCCGCAACACTACCGGCTGGACATCACCCAGGCCCCGCTGATGCGTCTGGTCTTTGCCGAAGACGCGCTCAACCAGCGTTGGGTCGCGGTGTTGTTGTTCCACCATATGGCCCTCGACCACACGGCGTTGGAAGTGGTGCAGCAGGAGATGCAGGCGCACCTGCTGGGCCAAACCGACCAACTGCCCGTGGCGATGCCGTACCGCAACTATGTGGCGCAAGCGCGCCTGGGTGTGGGTCAACAAGAGCACGAAGGGTTCTTCCGCGAGATGCTCGCCGATGTCGACGAGCCGACCTTGCCGTTCGGCTTGCAGGACGTGAGCGGCGACGGACAGGCCATCGAGCAGGCTCGCCAGGTTGTCGAGGCAACGTTGAGCCAGCGTCTGCGGGCGCAAGCCCGGCAGTTGGGCGTGAGTGCCGCCAGCCTGGTCCACCTGGCCTGGGCCCAGGTACTGGGGCGTGTGTCGGGCAAGGACGATGTGGTGTTCGGTACGGTCCTGTTGGGCCGGATGCAGAGCGGCGATGGCGCCGACCGGGCGCTGGGCATGTTCATCAATACCTTGCCGCTGCGGATCGACGTGAGCGGCCAAGGCGTGCGCGACGGGGTGAAAGCCACTCACGCACGGCTGACCGGGTTGTTGGGCCATGAACACGCCTCGCTGGCCTTGGCCCAGCGTTGCAGTGGCGTGGTTGCGCCGCTGCCGCTGTTCAGCGCGCTGCTCAATTATCGGCACAGCGCCAGCGCAGCGGCCGAGGTCTCGAATGAAACCCAGGCCGCGTGGCAGGGCATCGAGTTCTTGAGCAACGAGGAGCGGACCAATTACCCACTGACCCTGTCGGTGGATGACTTGGGCGATGGCTTCATGCTGAGCGCCCTGGTAGTGCAGGGCATCGGTGCGGCGCGCATCTGCGCCTACATGCACACGGCCCTGGAAAGTCTGGTGCAGGCCCTCGAACACGCGCCCCAGACGCCACTCAACCGACTGGAGATCCTGCCGTCAGCCGAGCGTAACCAGCTACTGGAGGATTTCAACGCCACCCAGCGCGCCTATCCACATGAGCAAACCGTCCTGGCGCTGTTCGAGGCCCAGGCCGCGTACCTGCCGCAGGCGATTGCGGTGGTGCACGGGCAGCGGCAAGTGAGCTACGCGCAGCTGAACGAGCAGGCCAACCGCCTGGCCCATCACCTGATCGGCCTTGGCGTGCAACCGGACGACTGCGTGGCCATCCTGTTGCCACGCTCCATCGAGCTGCTGGCCAGTCAACTGGCGGTCCTCAAGTGCGCGGCGGCTTATGTGCCGTTGGACCGCAACGCCTCCCTGGAGCGCCAGGGCTTCATGCTCGACGACTGCCAGGCCAAGTGCCTGCTGACGTTCAGTACCGAGACCGTGCCTGAGGGCGCATCGCGCATCGACCTGGACACGCTGGACAGCCTAGGGGCGGCGCACAACCCGGCTTTGGCGCAGTCCAGCGAGTCGATCGCCTACATCATGTACACCTCCGGTTCCACCGGGCAGCCCAAGGGCGTGCTGGTGCCGCACCGGGCCATCAGCCGCCTGGTGATCAACAACGGTTACGCCGATTTCAATGCCCACGACCGCATCGCCTTCGCCTCTAACCCGGCGTTCGACGCCAGCACCATGGACGTCTGGGGCGCCTTGCTCAATGGCGGGCAGGTGGTGGTGATCGACCACGAAACCCTGCTTGAGCCGTCAAGGTTTGCCCAAGTGTTGGAGGACTCGGGCGTCACGGTGCTGTTCGTGACCACGGCGATCTTCAACCAATACGTGCAACTGATTCCCCAGGCCCTCGGCGGCCTGCGGATCCTGTTGTGCGGCGGCGAACGGGCCGATGTGTCCTCGTTCCGGCACTTGCTGGACCTGGCCCCCGGTTTGCGCCTGGTGCACTGCTATGGCCCGACCGAAACCACCACCTACGCCACCACCCTCGAGGTGAAGGCCGTGGCGGCGGATGCCGAGTGCGTGCCTATTGGCGGCCCTATTGGCAACACCCAAGTGTACGTGCTCGATGCACGCCAGCAATTGGCGCCGTTGGGTGTCGTCGGCGAGATGTACATCGGCGGCAAGGGCGTGGCCAAGGGTTATCTGAACCGACCGGACCTGACCGCGGAAAAATTCATCGCCGACCCGTTCAGCCATGAACCCGACGCGCTGCTGTACCGCACCGGTGACCTCGGTCGCTGGTTGCCGGCGGGCAGCCTGGAATGCCTGGGACGTAACGACGACCAGGTGAAGATCCGCGGTTTCCGCATCGAGCTGGGGGAGATCGAAGCCAAGCTGGCGGCCTGTGACGGCGTGAAGGACGCGGTGGTGCTGGTGCGAGCCGATGAAACCGGCGAGAAACGCCTGGTGGCCTATGTCATTGCCCAACCGCAAGTCACGCTGAGCGTGGCCGGGTTGCGCGAGCAACTGTCCGCGACCCTGTCCGAGTACATGGTGCCTGCGGCGTTCGTGATGTTGCCGGTGTTCCCGTTGACGCTCAACGGCAAGGTGGACCGCAAGGCGCTGCCGGCGCCGGACGCCGAGGCTTACGCCAGCCAGGCCTACGCGGCGCCCCAGGGCGAGATCGAACAGGTCTTGGCCGGTATGTGGGCCGAATTGTTGAAAGTGGAACGGATCGGTCGCCACGATCACTTCTTCGAGCTGGGTGGCCACTCGCTGCTGGCGGTGACACTGATCGAGCGCATGCGCCAGGCCGGCTTGAGCGCCGACGTGCGGGTGCTGTTCAGCCAGCCAACCCTGGCCGCACTGGCCGCGGCGATTGGCAGCGGCAGGGAAGTCAGCGTGCCGGCGAACCTGATTCCTTTGGATTGTGAGCACATCACCCCGGACTTGTTGCCCTTGATCAACCTGTCCCAGGACGCCATCGACCGCCTCGTCGCCACCGTTCCCGGTGGTGCGCGCAACGTGCAGGACATCTACCCGCTGGCGCCGTTGCAGGAAGGCATCCTCTATCACCACCTGGCCGCCGAGCAGGGCGACCCCTATGTGTTGCAATCGCAATTCGCCTTCGACAACCGTGAACGCCTCGATGCCTTCATCGGCGCACTGCAAGTGGTGATCGATCGCCACGACATCTTGCGCACCAGTGTGGTCTGGGAAGGCTTGGATGAGCCGGTGCAAGTGGTCTGGCGCCAGGTGCTGCTGGCGCCGCAATGCATCGTTCTCGATGCCACGGCCGGCGACATCGCCACGCAATTGGCCAGCCGTTTCGATGCGCGTCACAGTCGCCTGGATTTGGGCCGGGCACCGTTGTTGCACCTGGCTTACGCCCGGGACGAGGCCCAGGATCGCTGGGTCGCGATCCTGTTGTTCCATCACATGGCCCTGGACCACACCGCCCTGGACGTGATGCAGCATGAAATGCAAATGCACCTGCTGGGCCAGGACGAACACCTGGTCGCATCGGTGCCGTACCGCAACTACGTGGCCCAGGCCCGCCTGGGGACGAGCGAACAGGAGCACGAAGCGTTTTTCCGCGACATGCTTGGCGATATCGACGAGCCGACGCTGCCATTCGGACTGTCCCAGGTTCAAGGCGACGGGCACGGCATCGAAGAAACGAAGGTGTTTGTCGATGACGCCCTGAGCCAGCGCCTGCGCACGCAAGCCCGCCAGCTGGGTGTCAGTGCCGCCAGCCTGGTCCATTTGGCCTGGGCCCAGGTCCTGGCCGTGGCGTCGGGCCAGGAGAACGTGGTGTTCGGCACGGTCCTGCTGGGCCGGATGCAAGGCGGCGACGGCGCCGATCGGGCCCTGGGCATGTTCATCAACACCTTGCCGATCTGCGTGCCGGTGAATGAGCAAAGCGTGCGGGACGCGGTGAAGACCACCCACGCGCGGCTGACCGGGTTGCTGGGGCATGAGCATGCTTCCCTGGCCTTGGCCCAGCGTTGCAGTGAGGTGGCCTCGCCAGCGCCGCTGTTCAGTGCGCTGCTGAACTTCCGCCACAGTTCGCTGCAGGTGACGGATGAGGGTTTGTCGGCCTGGAACGGCATGCAAATGTTGTCCAGCGAGGAACGTACCAACTATCCGCTGACCTTGAACGTCGATGACCTGGGCGAAGGCTTCAGCCTGACGGTGCAGGTCGAGTCCCGGATCGGGGCGCAACGTATCTGTGACTATGTGCAGGTGGCCCTGCAGAGCCTGGTCGCTTCCTTGGAACACGCGCCGCAGACGGCGGTGCGCAACCTCGCGGTATTGCCATCGGCCGAACGCAAGCAACTGTTGGAAACCTGGAATGGGCCAGAGGCGATGTATGCCCACGACGCGCTGATCCATCGCCAGTTCGAGGCCCAGGTCGCGACGCAACCTGACGCGGTGGCGGTGGTGTTCGAGGATCAGGCCCTGACCTACGGCGAACTCAACGCCCAGGCCAACCAGCTCGCCCATCGCTTGTTGTCGCTGGGCATTCGCCCGGATGACCGGGTCGCGATCTGTGTCGACCGCGGCTTGGACATGCTCGTCGGCCTGTTGGGTATCTTGAAGTCGGGTGCCGGCTACGTACCGCTGGATCCGGCTTCCCCGGCGGAACGCATCGCCTACATGCTCGAGGACAGTGCCCCCGTGGCGATCGTGGTGCATGCCGCCACCCAGGCGCTGCTGGCCGAAGAGTCCGTACGGGTGATCGAACTCGATAGCCCGGCGTTGCGCAGCCAGTCCACTGCCAACCCGCAAGTACCGGGCCAGACCTCGTCGCAGTTGGCCTACGTGATCTACACTTCCGGCTCCACCGGGTTGCCCAAGGGCGTGATGGTCGAGCACCGCAATGTCACGCGGCTGTTCTCGGCGACCCAGTCTTGGTTCGAGTTCGGCCATCAGGACGTGTGGGCACTGTTCCATTCCTTTGCTTTCGATTTCTCGGTCTGGGAAATCTGGGGTGCGTTGATCCATGGCGGACGCCTGCTGGTGGTGCCACAGCTGGTCAGTCGCTCCCCGCAAGACTGCTACGCGCTGCTATGCGAGGCCGGTGTGACCGTGCTGAACCAGACCCCAAGCGCCTTCCGGCAACTGATCGTGGCCCAGGGCGAAAGCGATCTGCGCCACAGCCTGCGCCAGGTGATCTTTGGCGGCGAAGCACTGGAAACCGCGATGCTCAAGCCCTGGTACGCCCGTGTAGCCAATGCCGGGACGCAGTTGGTGAACATGTACGGCATTACCGAGACGACAGTGCACGTGACCTACCGTCCCCTCGAAGCGGCCGACGCGCAATTGACGGGCGTCAGCCCCATCGGCAAGCGCATTCCCGACCTGCAACTGTATGTGCTCGACGCCCGGCGCGAGCCGGTGCCGGTAGGTGTGGTGGGTGAGATGTACGTGGGGGGCGCGGGCGTGGCGCGGGGTTACCTGAACCGGCCCGAGTTGACCCGGGAACGTTTTATCGCCGACACCTTTAGCGGGTGTGAAGGGGCGCGCCTGTACAGGACCGGCGACCTCGGCCGCTGGCTGGCCGACGGCAGCATCGAATACCTGGGCCGCAACGACGACCAGGTGAAGATCCGTGGTTTCCGTATCGAGTTGGGCGAGATCGAAGCGACCTTGGCGGCCTGCGAGGGCATCAGCGAGGCGGTGGTCATTGCCCGTGAAGACACGCCGGGTGACAAGCGCCTGGTGGGCTACGTGATTGCCGCAGACGGCGTGCAACCGTCAGCCGCTGAGCTGCGTACACAATTGCTGGCTTCGCTCGCGGACTACATGGTGCCCAGCGCATTCGTGGTCCTCGAGGCGTTCCCGCTGACCACCAACGGCAAGCTCGACCGCAAGGCCTTGCCGGCGCCGGATCAGTCGGCGGTGGCGGCCCGCGAATACGAAGCGCCGCAAGGCGAGGCCGAGACGGTCATTGCCGCGATCTGGCAAGACCTGCTGGACCTTGAGCGGATCGGCCGTCACGACAACTTCTTCGAACTGGGCGGCCATTCGCTGCTGGCGGTGAAGCTGATCGAACGCATGCGCCATGTCGGCTTGAGCGCCGACGTGCGGGTGCTGTTCGGCCAACCGACGCTGGCGGCCCTGGCTGCCGCGGTGGGCGGGCACACGGAAGTCGTGGTGCCGGGCAACGCGATCCCGGACGGTTGCACGCGGATCACCCCGGACATGCTGCCCCTGGCCGAGCTGGACCAGGACGCCATCGACCGGATCGTGGCCATGGTGCCGGGCGGCGTGGCGAATGTGCAGGATATCTACGCCCTGGCGCCGTTGCAGGAAGGGATCCTGTATCACCACATCGCCGCCGCCCAAGGCGATCCCTACTTGCAGTACGTGATGTTCGCGTTCGACAGCTTCGCCCACGTGGAGCACTTCACCCAGGCGCTGCAAGCGGTCGTCTGCCGTCACGATATCCTGCGCACCGGGGTGCTCTGGGAAGGCCTGGCCGAGCCCATGCAGGTGGTCTGGCGTGAGGCGCGGCTGGTGGTCGAGGCGGTCGAGCTGGATCCGTCGGCTGGGGAGGTTGCCACGCAGCTGCATCAGCGTTTCGACCCTCGGCACTATCGCCTGGACATCCGCCAGGCGCCGCTGATGCGAGTCGCTTATGCGCAAGACCCGGCCAACCAGCGTTGGGTGGGCATGCTGTTGTTCCATCACTTGGTGGACGATGCCACCTCGCTGGCCGTGCTGTCGGCGGAGATCGAGGCGCACATGCTCGGCCAGGCACAACGCTTGCCGGCATCGGTGCCGTACCGCAACTACGTGGCCCAGGCTCGCTTGGGCGTGAGTCGCGAAGCCCATGAACGGTTCTTCCGCGACATGCTCGGCGATGTCGACGAGCCGACGTTGCCGTTCGATCTGCAGGATGTGCAAGGCGACGGCAGCGGCATCGAAGAGGTTCGCCAGGAGGTCGAGGCCGACCTCAGCCGTCGGCTGCGGGTCCAGGCACGTCAGCTCGGAGTGAGCGCGGCGAGCCTGTATCACCTGGTCTGGGCCCGGGTGCTGGGCACGGTGTCGGGCCGCGACGACGTGGTGTTCGGCACCGTGTTGGTAGGGCGGATGCAGGGCGGCGAGGGCGCCGACCGTGCACTGGGGATGTTCATCAATACCCTGCCGTTGCGGGTGAACCTGGGGCAGTCCGGTGCCCGTGCCGGTGTGAAAGCGACCCATGCGCGCCTGACCGCCTTGCTCGGCCATGAGCACGCCTCGCTGGTGCTGGCGCAACGTTGCAGCGGCGTGGAGGCGCCGACGCCGTTGTTCAGTGCCTTGCTCAACTACCGCCATACCGGCGCGGCGGCTTCCGCCGAAGCGCTGTCGGCCTGGGACGGCATCCGGGTGCTCAGTGGGGAAGAGCGGACCAACTACCCGCTGACGTTGTCGGTGGATGACCAGGGCGAGGCGTTCAGCTTCACCGTCATGACCCCGGCGCGCATCGGCGCCCAGCGGCTGTGCGGGTATGTACGGCAGGCGCTGGAAGGTCTGATCCAGATGCTTGAGCAGACGCCAGAGGCGCCGTTGCACCAACTGTCGATCCTGCCACCGAGCGAGCGCCTGAAACTGTTGGCCGAGTTCAATGCCGGTGGTGCCGAAGATCCGCAGGAGCAGACCGTTCTCGGGCTGTTCGAAGCCCAGGTCCAGCGTACGCCGGACAACGTGGCCGTCCAGCACGGCGAACACTCGTTGAGTTATCGCCAGGTGAACACGCGAGCCAACCAGTTGGCGCATTACCTGCGCAAGCAGGGCGTGCAACCGGATTCGCGCGTGGCGATCTGTGTCCAGCGCAGCGCCGAGATGGTGATCGGGCTGCTGGCGATTCTCAAGGCGGGTGGTGGTTATGTGCCATTGGACCCGGCTTATCCCGCCGAGCGGATTGCCTACATGCTGGCGGACAGTGAGCCGGCTGCGGTGCTGGCCCAGGCCGCGACCCGAGAACTCTTGTCGCGGGTTCAGGTGCCATTGATCGACCTGGACGCCGGCCCGTGGCAAGACGAGCCGGAGCATACCCCGCAGGTCACCGGCCTGACGCCGGCCCACCTGGCCTACGTGATCTACACCTCCGGTTCCACCGGCTTGCCCAAAGGGGTGATGGTCGAACATCGCGGCCTGCGCAACCTGCTGGACTGGTACCTCGAAGACCTGGCGTTCCACGCCGGCGACGCGGTGTTGCTGGCATCCTCCTACAACTTCGACCTGACCCAGAAGAACATCCTCGCACCGCTGATGGTCGGGGCCACCCTGCACCTGGCCGCCGAACCCTTCAACCCCGGCGCCATCGTCGCCCAGGTCGCCGAGGCCGGGATTACCCACCTCAATATGTCGCCCAGCGCTTTCCACGCGCTGGTGGACGCCGACCACGGGCAAGCCCTGGCCTGCCTGAAACGGGTGGTCCTGGGGGGCGAGCCGATCCAGGTCGCCATGCTGGAAAAACTCGCCCAGCCACGGCCGACGGTGATCAACAGCTACGGGCCGACCGAGTGCAGCGACGTGGTCGCCTGGTACACCGCCGACAGCGACCTTGAGACCTACCGGCACCAGTCAATCCCCATTGGCCGGCCGATCCGCAACCTGCAACTGCATGTGCTGGACGCCCACGGGCAACTACTGCCGGTGGGCGTGCCCGGTGAGATCCATATCGGTGGTATCGGTGTGGCCCGCGGTTACCTCAACCTGCCGCAACTCAGCGCCGAACGCTTCATCGCCGACCCGTTCTACGGCAAGGCCGACGCGCGCCTGTACAAGACCGGCGACCTCGGTCGCTGGTTGCCTGACGGCACCCTGCAGTACCTGGGACGCAATGACGATCAGGTGAAGATCCGTGGGTTCCGTATCGAACTGGGCGAGATCGAAGCCAAGCTCGCCCAGCACGACGCGGTGAAGGAGGCTGCGGTGCTGGTCCGTGAGGACGTACCGGGGGAACAACGCCTGGTGGCCTATTTCACCCAATACGCGCCGGGCGAAGCGGCGGACATCGACGCGCTGCGTACCTGGCTGCTGGCCCAACTACCGGCCTTCATGGTGCCGGTGGCCTATGTACGCCTCGACGCCATGCCGCTGACACCCAACGGCAAGCTCAACCGCAAGGTGCTGCCGGCACCGGACCTGGAGGCTTTCATCACCCGGGGCTACGAAGCCCCCATCGGCGAAACCGAAATCACACTGGCCCAGTTGTGGGCTGAAGTGCTCAACGTAGAGCGTGTTGGTCGTCACGATCACTTCTTTGAACTGGGCGGGCATTCCTTGCTTGCCGTCAGCCTGATGGAACGGATGCGCCAAGAGGGTCTGGAAGCGGATGTGCGGACGTTGTTCGAACAGCCCACGCTCTCGGAATACGCGGCAACGACAGAAAAAATGGAGATTGTCCTGTGAGTGTGATCGAACTGTTGGCGACACTAAAAGAAAAAGACGTACAGCTTTCAGTCAAGGGCGATCAGCTCGTGGTACGGGGCCGCAAACAGTCCCTGGGCGAGCCGGCGGTGCTGGCCTTGCTGCGCGAGCACAAAGCCGCGCTGATCGCGTTGATCCAGGCCGGGGAATACGATGACCGCAAGGCTGGCGAAATCGACATCCCAGCCAATGCCATCGCGCTCGGTTGCAGGCATATCACGCCGCAAATGCTGCCACTGGTGACCCTCGACCAGCCGGCCATCGACCGCATCGTGGCCACCGTGCCGGGCGGTGCGGCCAATGTGCAGGACATCTACCCGCTGGCGCCGTTGCAGGAGGGGATTCTTTATCACCACCTGACCGCCACCCAGGGCGATCCCTACTTATTGCAGGCGCACTTCAGCATCTCCCGGCAGGAGCGCCTGACGGATTTTGTCGACGCCTTGCAAAGCGTGATCGACCGCCACGATATCCTGCGCACTGCCATCGTCCGCGAGGGGTTGCAAGAAGCGGTGCAGGTGGTCTGGCGCGAGGCCCGGCTGGGCGTCAAGGACATCAGTGCCGACCTCGCCGAGGGTGATGTCATGGCGCAATTGCAGGCGCGCTTCGATCCTCGACACTATCGCCTGGACGTCAGCCAGGCGCCGCTGTTGCTGCTGGTGGTCGCCGAGGACCCAGCCAACCAGCGCTGGGCCGCCATGCTACTGTTCCATCACATGGCCCTCGACCACGCTGCCCTGGCGGTCGTGCAGAGTGAAATGCAAGCCTACCTGATGGGGCAGGCCGGGCAATTGCAGCCGGCCGCTCCTTACCGCGACTACGTCGTTCGGACCCGACAGGCCGGTCAGCGCCAGGCTGACGAGACGTTCTTCCGCCAGATGCTGGGCGACGTCGAGGAGCCGACCTTACCCTTTGGCCAGCAGGATGTGCTGGGCGACGGCAGTGCCATCGAAGAAAGCCATCTGGCACTGGCCCCAGACCTCAGTCGCCGCCTGCGCACGCAGGCACGTCAGCTTGGCGTGAGCGCGGCGAGCATTTTTCACCTGGCCTGGGCGCAGGTGCTCGGCGGTGTATCGGGCCGTGAGGACGTGGTGTTCGGCACGGTGATGCTCGGTCGCATGCAGGCCGGTGAAAGCATGACCCGGGCCCTGGGCATGTTTATCAATACCTTGCCGTTGCGCGTGGGTGTAGGTGCACAGAGCGTGCGCGATGGGGTGAAAAGCACCCATGCCGGGTTGAGCAGCCTGCTCAGTCACGAATACGCCTCCCTGGCCCTGGCGCAACGTTGCAGCGGCGTGGCGGCGCCGGCGCCGCTGTTCAGCGCGCTGCTGAACTACCGTCACAGCGCCAGCGCGGCGCATGCCCCCGCGGCTGAAGTCAGCCTGGCCTGGGACGGGATGGAGGCCCTGGGCGCGGAAGAACGCACCAACTACCCACTGATCCTCTCGGTGGACGATTTCTCCGATGACTTCGCCTTGTCGGTGCAAGCCACTGCGCTGATCGGCGCGCAACGCATCGGCGACTACATGCAGGTTGCCGTTGAAAACCTGGTCAGCGCCTTGGAGTCTGCGCCCGGAGCGATGCTCAACAGCCTGTCGTTCCTGCCAGAATCGGAGCGTGAACGGGTGCTGCTGTCGTTCAACGACACCGACCTTGATTATCCACGGGAACAACCGATTCATGCCTTGTTCGAGGCCCAGGCCGAGGCGCGTCCGGACGCGCCGGCAGCGGTGCAGGGTGGGCAAGTCCTGACTTACCGCGAACTGGACAGTAAAGCCGGGCGTCTGGCCAGGCATCTGCTCGACCTTGGCCTGCAAGCGGGTCAAACCGTGGCGATCCTGCTGCCGCGCTCGCTCGATCTACTGGTCAGCCAGTTGGCCGTCCTCAAGTGCGCGGCGGTGTATTTGCCGCTGGACATCAACGCGCCCGCCGAGCGCCAGCAGTTCATGATCGAGGACAGTCACGCCGTACTGGCCTTGACCCACAGCCACGAAGCCTTGGCGGCGGGCGTGCGTCGGGTGGACCTGGACAGGGTCGACCTTCCCGAGCCGGCGGCCCGTTACGGCCAGCAACTTGCATCGAGCGAAGCGCCGGCCTACATCATGTACACCTCAGGTTCCACGGGGACGCCCAAGGGCGTGCTGGTGCCACATCGGGCCATCAGCCGGCTGGTGATCAATAACGGTTATGCCGACTTCAACCCGCAGGACCGGGTGGCCTTCGCCTCCAATCCGGCCTTCGACGCCAGCACACTGGAAGTCTGGGCACCGTTGCTCAACGGCGGTTGCGTCGTTGTGGTCGACCAGGACGTGCTGTTGTCCCAGGAACGCTTGCACAGGCTGTTGCTCGAGCAAGCGGTGAATGTGTTGTGGATGACGGCGGGGCTGTTTCACCAATATGCCGACCACCTGATGGACGTGTTCGCCCAATTGCGCTACCTGATTGTCGGCGGCGATGTGCTGGACCCGGCGGTGATCGCCCGCGTCCTGAAGGACGGCGCGCCGGCCCATCTGCTCAACGGCTACGGCCCGACGGAAGCGACGACGTTCTCGACCACCTACGAAATCCAGGCCATTGGCGACGGCAGCGTCCCGATTGGCCGTCCCGTGGGCAATACCCGGGTCTACATCCTCGATGCGCAGCAGCGACCCATGCCCCAAGGCGTGGCCGGCGAGCTGTACATCGGCGGCCTGGGGGTCGCCAACGGCTATTTGAACCGGCCGGACCTGACCGCCGAGAAATTCCTTCTCGACCCGTTCAGCCACAACGCCCAGGCCCTGATGTACCGCACCGGCGACCTCGGACGCTTCCGGGAGGACGGCAATATCGAGTACCTGGGCCGCAACGACGGCCAGGTGAAGATCCGCGGCTTTCGCATCGAACCGGGGGAGATCGAAGCCCGCCTGGGGCAACACGCTGCGGTGAAGGAGGCGACGGTGCTGGTGCGTGAAGACGTTCCCGGCGAAAAACGCCTGGTGGCTTATTTCACCTTGCAGGCAACGGATGACAGCGCGGACATCGAAGCCCTGCGCGCGCACCTGCAAAGCCGCTTGCCGGACTATATGGTGCCGGCCGCCTACGTGCGGCTCGATGCCCTGCCGCTGACCCCCAACGGCAAGCTCGACCGCAAGGCCCTGCCGGTGCCAGACCAGGCGTCAATCATTACCCGGGGCTACGAAGCCCCGCTGGGCGACACCGAAATCACCCTGGCTCGCCTGTGGCAGCAAGTGCTTAACGTCGAGCGGGTGGGACGCCACGATCACTTCTTCGAACTGGGCGGCCATTCCTTGCTCGCTGTCAATCTGATCGAGCAGATGCGCCAGGTCGGCTTGAGTGCCGATGTCCGTGTGCTGTTCGGCCAGCCGACCCTCGCGGCATTGGCCGCAGCGGTGGGGGGCGGCAATGAGGTCGAGGTGCCGGCCAACGGCATCACTCCCGATTGTGAGCGGATCACCCCGCCGATGCTGCCGCTGGCGACATTGACCCAGGAGGCGATCGACCGGATCGTTGCCGCGGTGCCGGGTGGTGTGTCCAACGTGCAGGACATCTACCCGCTGGCCCCGTTGCAGGAAGGTATTCTCTATCACCATGTCTCGGCGCAGCAGGGCGATCCCTACGTGTTGCAGGCACTGTTCGCCTTCCAGGACGAGGCTCGCCTCGAGGCCTTCGCCCAGGCGTTGCAAGGTGTCATCGACCGGCACGACATCCTGCGCACCTCGATCATGTGGGAGGGGTTGGAGCAGCCGATACAGGTGGTCTGGCGCAAGGCGCTGTTGAGCGTGGAGCAACTGCAGCTGGACGCGTCGGACGCCGATGCCGTGACCCAACTGCATGCACGTTACGATTCCCGTCATCATCGCCTGGACATTCGCCAGGCCCCGCTGATGTGCCTGCGTTATGCCCATGACCCGGCCAACCAGCGCTGGGTGGCGATGTTGCTGTTCCACCACATTGCCCTGGACCATACCGCGCTGGAGGTGGTGCAGCAGGAAATGCAGGCGCACCTGTTGGGCCAGGCCGGTCAATTGGCCGCCGCGCTGCCGTACCGCAACTATGTGGCCCAGGCGCGCCTGGGTGTCAGCGAGGCAGAGCACGAGGCGTTTTTCCGCGAGATGCTCGGTGATGTCGACGAGCCGACCCTGCCGTTGGGATTGCAACAGGTGCAGGGTGACGGTCGCGGCATCGAGGAGGCCAAGCTGCAAGTGGATACCGCTTTGAGCCGCCGCTTGCGGGCGCAGGCGCGGCAGCTTGGAGTGAGTGCGGCGAGCCTGCACCATTTGGCTTGGGCGCAGGTACTGGGGCGTCTGTCCGCACGGGAGGACGTGGTGTTCGGCACGGTCCTGATGGGACGGATGCAGGCCGGCGAGGGCGCCGACCGGGTCCTTGGCATGTACATCAACACCTTGCCGCTGCGGGTCAACCTGGATGAGCAGGGCGCCCGCGCCGGGGTCAAGACCACCCATGGGCGACTGACCGCATTGCTCGGTCACGAACATGCTTCGCTGGCCCTGGCGCAACGTTGCAGCCGCGTCGCCGCACCGGCCCCGCTGTTCAGCGCGCTGCTGAACTACCGGCACAGCGCGACCGGTTCGGCTTCAGCCGAGGCCATGAGCGCCTGGCAGGGCATGGAAATCCTGAGTAACGAAGAGCGGACCAATTACCCACTGACCCTGTCGGTGGATGACCTGGGCGATGGCTTCATGCTGAGCGCCCTGGTAGTGCAGGGCATCGGTGCGGCACGCATCTGCGCCTACATGCACACGGCCCTGGAAAGTCTGGTGCAGGCCCTCGAACACGCGCCCCAGACGCCACTCAACCGACTGGAGATTCTGCCGTCAGCCGAGCGTAACCAGTTGCTGGTGGATTTCAACGCCACCCAGCGCGCCTATCCACATGAGCAAACCGTCCTGGCGCTGTTCGAGGCACAAGTCGCGTACTTGCCGCAGGCGATTGCGGTGGTGCACGGGCAGCGGCAAGTGAGCTACGCGCAGCTGAACGAGCAGGCCAACCGCCTGGCCCATCACCTGATTGGTCTTGGCGTGCAACCGGACGACTGCGTGGCCATCCTGCTGCCACGTTCCATCGAACTGCTGGCCAGTCAACTGGCGATCCTCAAGTGCGCGGCGGCTTATGTGCCGTTGGACCGCAACGCCTCCCTGGAACGCCAGGGTTTCATGCTCGACGACTGCCAAGCCCGGTACCTGCTGACGTTCAGTACCGAGACCGTGCCCGATGGCGCATCGCGCATCGACCTGGACATGCTGGACAGCCAGGACACGGCACACAACCCGGCTTTGGCGCAGTCCAGCGAGTCGATCGCCTACATCATGTACACCTCGGGCTCCACTGGCACCCCGAAAGGCGTGCTGGTGCCGCACCGGGCCATCAGCCGCCTGGTGATCAACAACGGTTACGCCGATTTCAACGCGCAGGACCGCATCGCCTTTGCCTCTAACCCGGCGTTCGACGCCAGCACCATGGACGTCTGGGGCGCCTTGCTCAATGGCGGTCAAGTGGTGGTGATCGACCACGAAACCCTGCTTGAGCCGTCAAGGTTTGCCCAAGTGTTGGAGGACTCGGGCGTCACGGTGCTGTTCGTGACCACGGCGATCTTCAACCAGTACGTGCAACTGATTCCCCGGGCCCTCGGCGGCCTGCGGATCCTGTTGTGCGGCGGCGAACGGGCCGATGTGGCGTCGTTCCGGCGCTTGTTGGCGCTGGCCCCGAAGCTGCGTCTGGTGCACTGCTATGGCCCGACCGAAACCACCACCTACGCCACCACCCTCGAGGTGAAGGCCGTGGCGGCGGATGCCGAGTGCGTGCCCATCGGCGGACCGATCGGCAATACCCAGGTGTACGTGCTCGATGCGCGCCAGCAATTGGCGCCGTTGGGTGTCGTCGGCGAGATGTACATCGGCGGCCAGGGCGTGGCCAAGGGGTATCTGAATCGACCAGACCTGACCGCTGAGAAATTCATCGCCGACCCGTTCAGCCATGAACCCGACGCGCTGCTGTACCGCACCGGTGACCTCGGCCGCTGGTTGCCGGAGGGCAGCCTGGAATGCCTGGGGCGTAACGACGACCAAGTGAAGATTCGCGGTTTCCGCATCGAGCTGGGCGAGATCGAAGCCAAGCTGGCGGCCTGTGACGGCGTGAAGGACGCGGTGGTGCTGGTGCGGGCCGATGAAACCGGCGAGAAACGCCTGGTGGCCTATGTCATTGCCCAACCGCAAGTCACGCTGAGCGTGGCCGGGTTGCGCGAGCAATTGTCCGCGACCTTGTCCGAGTACATGGTGCCTGCGGCGTTCGTGATGTTGCCGGCGTTCCCGTTGACGCTCAACGGCAAGGTGGACCGCAAGGCGCTGCCGGCGCCGGACGCCGAGGCTTACGCCAGCCAGGCCTACGCGGCGCCCCAGGGCGAGATCGAACAGGTCTTGGCCGGTATGTGGGCCGAGTTGCTGAAAGTGGAGCGAGTCGGTCGCCACGACAATTTCTTCGAACTGGGCGGGCATTCGTTGCTGGCGATGAGGCTGATCGAGCGCATGCGCCAGGTCGAGCTGTCGGTGGATGTGCGTGTGCTGTTCAGCCAGCCAACGCTGCAGGCGCTGGCCGCTGCGGTGGGCGGGCACCGCGAAGTGGAGGTGCCGGCCTGCGCCATCGTCGAGGGCTGTGAACGCATCACGCCGGCCATGTTGCCGCTGGCTGCATTGAGCCAGGAGGCCATTGATCGGATCGTGGCGAGCGTGCCGGGAGGGGCGCGCAACGTGCAAGAGATCTATCCGCTGGCGCCGTTGCAGGAAGGCATCCTGTATCACCATTTGACGGCGAAAATGGGTGATCCGTACGTGCTGCAGACGCTGTTCGGGTTTGACAGCCGGGCCCGCCTGGATGACTTTGCCCAGGCATTGCAGGGGGTGGTCGACCGGCACGACATTCTCAGGACCTCGATGGTCTGGGAAAACCTCGACGAACCGATGCAGGTGGTGTGGCGGCAGGCTCGGCTCAGCGTTGACGAGTTGGACGCGGACTCGGGGACCGGCGATGCCGTTGCCCGGCTGTATGAGCGCTTCGATGCCCGGCATTACCGGTTGGACGTGCGTCAGGCCCCGATGTTGCGCCTGGCCATCGCCGAGGATGTCGCCAACCAGCGTTGGGTCGCCATGCTGCTGTTCCACCACATGGTCCTGGACCATACCGGCCTGGAAGTGCTGGAGCGTGAAATGCAGGCCCAGTTGCTGGGCAAGGTGCATGAACTGGGCGAATCGGTGCCTTATCGCAACTATGTGGCCCAGGCGCGCCTGGGTGTCGATCAACA
Source organism: Pseudomonas sp. B21-054 (assembly GCF_026016345.1). Classification (NCBI taxonomy): domain Bacteria; kingdom Pseudomonadati; phylum Pseudomonadota; class Gammaproteobacteria; order Pseudomonadales; family Pseudomonadaceae; genus Pseudomonas; species Pseudomonas sp. B21-054. The sequence goes on along the minus strand of NZ_CP087204.1, from coordinate 3,576,720 downwards.
GGCACATGAAGCGTTTTTCCGCGACATGCTTGGCGACATCGACGAGCCAACGCTGCCGTTCGGCCTGCGGGACGTGCAAGGCGATGGCAATGGCGTGGAAGAGGTGAAGTTGGCCGTGGAGGCGGGCCTGTGCCGTCGTCTTCGCGCCCAGGCCCGTCAGTTGGGCATCAGCGCGGCCAGCCTGATGCACTTGGCATGGGCGCAAGTCCTGGGCCGTGTCAGCGGTCGCGATGACGTGGTCTTCGGCACCGTGCTGTTGGGGCGCCTGCAGGCCGGCGATGGGGCTGATCGGGCCCTGGGCATGTTCATCAACACCCTGCCATTGCGGGTGAGCCTGGCAGGTCAAAGTGTATACGCAGCGGTGAAGGCGACCCACAAGCGACTCACCGGCCTGCTGGGCCATGAGCATGCTCCGTTGGCACTGGCCCAGCGTTGCAGTGGCGTGGTTGCGCCAACGCCGTTGTTCAGTTCGATGCTCAACTATCGTCATTGCGGGGTCGAGGTGACCGCGCAGGCGCTGACGGCGTGGCAAGGCATCGAGTCGATTGGCGGTGAAGAACGTACCAATTACCCCTTGGCGCTGGCCGTGGATGATGAAGGCGAGGGTTTCAGCCTGGTGGTGCAGGCGCTGGTCGGGACCGGTGCGCGGCGTATCGGCGAATATGTGCAGACCACGCTCGAAAGCCTGGTCACTGCCCTGGAGCAGGCGCCGGATACGCCATTGCAGGTACTCACCAGCCTGCCGGCAGCCGAACGTCAGCACCTGTTGGAAGCGTTCAATGCCACTGCGGTCGACTACCCGCAGGGCCTGACCTTGCACAGCCTGTTCGAGGCGCGGGTCGCGGCCTGCCCGGACGCTGTAGCCGTGGTGTCCGACGAAGCTCAACTGAGCTACGCGCAACTGAATCGTCGCGCCAATCAGATTGCCCATCGCCTGCTGGAACTGGGCATTCGCCCGGATGACCGCGTGGCGATCTGTGCCGATCGCAGCCTGGAGATGGTCGCGGGCCTGCTGGGCATCCTCAAGTCCGGCGCGGCGTATGTGCCGCTGGACCCGGATTATCCCCACGAGCGTCTGGCCTACATGTTGGAAAACAGCGCGCCAATGGTGGTGCTGACCCAGCGTGCGTTGCAGGCCAGCCTGCCGGCGACGCAGGCGCGAACCCTGCTGCTGGATGAGGCGCAAGGGTTCTCGACGCAGCCAACCGACAATCCCCAGGTCGAAGGCCTGCATGCCCATCACCTGGCCTATGTCATCTACACCTCGGGCTCCACCGGTCTGCCCAAGGGCGTGATGAACGAGCATGGCGCGGTGGTCAACCGCCTGCTGTGGATGCAGGACGAATACGGTTTGAGCGCCGCCGACGCGGTGCTGCAAAAGACCCCGTTCAGCTTCGACGTGTCGGTGTGGGAATTCTTCTGGCCGCTGTTCAGCGGTGCGCGGTTGGTGATGGCCCGTCCTGGTGGGCATCGCGACCCGGCGTACCTGCGCGAAGTGATCCAGGCCCAGGGCATCACCACGCTGCACTTCGTGCCGTCGATGCTCGATGTGTTCCTGGCCCATGGCGAGGCAAGTCAATGCGCAGGTCTGGTGCGGGTGATGTGCAGCGGCGAGGCGTTGCCGGGGCATCTGGTGCGGCGCTTCAAGGCGCAATTACCGCAGACGGGGCTGTACAACCTGTACGGGCCGACCGAAGCGGCGGTGGACGTGACCGCGTGGGACTGCACGGGCGCCGAAACGCCGGACAGCACGCCCATCGGCAAGCCGATTGCCAATACCCGGATCTACCTGCTCGATGCCCATCGACAACCGGTGCCCATGGGCGTGGCCGGGGAGATTTACATTGGCGGTGTGCAGGTGGCGCGGGGTTACTTGCACCGTCCGGAATTGACCGTCGAGCGCTTCCTGCGGGATCCGTTCAGCCGTGCGGCGAATGCCCGGATGTACCGCACCGGCGACCTGGGTCGCTACCTGCCGGATGGCAACATCGAGTACCTGGGGCGCAACGATGACCAGGTGAAGATCCGTGGTTTCCGCATCGAGTTGGGCGAGATCGAAGCGCGGCTGGCGCAACACGAGGCGGTGAAGGAAGCCGTGGTGTTGGCCCGTGAAGATGCGCCGGGCGAGAAACGCCTGGTGGCTTATTTCACCACGCATTCAGTGGATGGAATGGCGGATATCGAGGCCCTGCGCACTCATCTGCAAGGACAATTGCCGGAATACATGGTGCCGAGTGCTTATGTGCGACTCGACGCTTTGCCTCTGACGCCAAACGGCAAGCTTGACCGCAAGGCCTTGCCGGCACCGGATCATTCAGCGGTGATCGCCCGTGAGTACGAGGCCCCACAAGGCGAAGTGGAAGCCCGCATTGCCCGGATCTGGGAAGACTTGCTCAAGCTTGAACAAGTCGGTCGTCACGACAATTTCTTTGAGTTGGGCGGGCACTCGCTGCTGGCGGTGAAAATGATCGAGCGCATGCGCCAGGTCGACCTGAGCGTCGATGTACGGGTCTTGTTCGGTCAGCCCACCTTGGCCGCATTGGCCGCCGCCGTCGGTGGCTACCGGGAAGTCGTGGTGCCGGCCAATGGTATCCCGGCCGGTTGCACACGCATCACACCGGACATGCTGCCGCTGGCTGATCTGTCTCAAGAGGAGATCGAGCGAATTGTCGCGGCGGTGCCGGGCGGCGTGGCCAATGTCCAGGACATCTATGCCCTGGCCCCGCTGCAGGAAGGGATTCTGTATCACCACCTCACCGCCGCCGAAGGTGACCCCTATCTGCAGCAAGTGATATTCGGTTTCGACAATTTCACCCGCCTGGAAGATTTCGCCCACGCGTTGCAAGCCGTCATTACCCGACACGATATCCTGCGCACCGGCGTGCTCTGGGAGGGGCTGTCCGAGCCCATGCAGGTGGTCTGGCGTGACGCGCCATTGAGTTTCGAGTCGGTTGCGCTGGATCCGGCCCAGGGCGATATCGCCACGCAGTTGCACCAGCGTTTCGACCCCAGGTTCTACCGCCTGGACATTCGCCAGGCGCCGATGATGCGGATTGTCTACGCGCAAGACCCGGCGAACCAACGCTGGGTGGGCATGCTGTTGTTTCACCATCTGGTGGACGACGTCACGTCACTGGCGGTGCTGTCCGCGGAAATCGAGGCGCACATGCTCGGCCAGGCGCAGCGGCTGTCGGCGTCGGTGCCGTACCGCAATTACGTGGCCCAGGCCCGCTTGGGCGTAAGCCGTGAGGAGCACGAAACTTTCTTCCGCGACATGCTCGGCGATATCGACGAGCCGACGTTGCCGTTCGATTTGCAGGATGTGCAAGGCGATGGCAGCGGCCTCGAGGAGGTGCGCCAGGAGGTCGAGGCCGACCTGAGTCGCCGGTTGCGGGCCCAGGCGCGTCAGCTCGGGGTGAGCGCGGCGAGTTTGTATCACCTGGTTTGGGCGCAAGTCCTGGGCCAGGTGTCGGGCAAGGACGATGTGGTGTTCGGCACGGTACTGGTGGGCCGGATGCAGGGCGGCGAGGGGGCCGACCGCGCGCTGGGGATGTTCATCAATACCTTACCGTTGAGGGTAGGCCTGGGGGCGCAAGGTGTGCTCGTAGGGGTCAAGGCGACCCATGCCCGCCTGACCGCGTTGCTGGGCCATGAGCATGCCTCCTTGGCGTTGGCACAGCGTTGCAGTGGCGTGCAAGCGCCGACGCCGTTGTTCAGTGCCTTGCTCAATTACCGTCACACCGCCACGGCAGTGTCGAGCGAGGCATTGTCGGCCTGGAACGGTATTCAGGTGCTGGGTGGCGAAGAACGCACCAACTACCCGCTGATGTTGTCGGTGGACGACCAGGGCGAGGCGTTCAGCTTTACCGTCATGACCCCGGCGCGCATTGGTGCGCAGCGGCTGTGTGGTTATGTGCAGCACACGCTGGAAAACCTGGTCGACATGCTCGAACAGCAGCCAGACATGCCCTTGCAGCGTTTGTCGATCCTGCCGGCCTCGGAACGTGAGCAACTGCTGGTGACGTTCAACGCCACCGAGGCGGATTATCCGCAGCAGCAGACGATCCACGGGTTGTTCGAGGCGCAGGTCCGGCGCACGCCGGATGCCGTGTCGGTGATCCGGGGCGAGCAGCGCCTGAGCTATGGGGAACTGAACGAGCGGGCCAACCGTTTGGCCCATTACCTGCGCAAGCAGGGTGTACAGCCCGATTCGCGGGTGGCGATCTGCGTCGAACGCAGTATCGACATGGTCGTGGGGCTGCTGGCGATCCTCAAGGCTGGCGGCGGTTATGTGCCGCTGGATCCGGCGTATCCGCTGGATCGCATCGCCTACATGCTGGACGACAGTGCGCCAGCGGCGGTGTTGGCGCAGACGGCGACCCTTGAACTGCTGGCAGCAGCCTCGATGCCTGTGATCGATTTCGATAGCGGCGATTGGCAGAACGAATCGCCGCTGAATCCTGAAGTCACTGAGCTGACGTCCTCACACCTGGCCTATGTCATCTACACCTCCGGTTCGACCGGTCTGCCCAAGGGCGTGATGATCGAACACCGCAATACAGTGAACTTCCTGACCTGGGCTCATCGTTCGTTCGATGACGCCACGTTGTCGAAAACTCTGTTTTCGACTTCGCTGAACTTCGACCTGGCCGTCTACGAGTGCTTCGCCCCGTTGACCTCGGGCGGCAGCATCGAAGTGGTCACTAATGTGCTGGAACTGCAACAGGGCGAGCACGACATCACCCTGATCAACACCGTGCCCTCGGCGCTCAAGGCCTTGCTGGAATCGGGTGGGCTGGGCGAGGGCGTCGACACGGTCAACGTCGCCGGTGAAGCCTTGAAGCGCAGCCTGGTGGAAACCTTGTTCGAACAGACCCAGGTCAAACGCCTGTGCAACCTCTATGGCCCATCGGAAACCACGACTTACTCAAGCTGGGTATCGATGGCCCGCGAAGACGGGTTTGCCGCGCACATCGGCAAACCCGTGGCGAACACTCAGTTCTATCTGTTGGATGAACACGGGCAACCGGTGCCGCTGGGCGTGCCGGGTGAAATCTACATTGGTGGTGCCGGGGTGGCTCGCGGTTATCTCAATCGTGATGACCTGACAGCCGAACGTTTCCTGAAAGATCCATTCAGTAATGTTCCCAACGCCCGCATGTACAAGACCGGCGACTTGGGCCGCTACCTGCCGGACGGCAACATCGAATACCTGGGTCGTAACGATGACCAGGTGAAGATCCGTGGTTTCCGCATCGAACTGGGGGAGATCGAAGCCAAACTCGCCCAGGCGCCAAATATCAAGGAAACCGTAGTCCTGGCCCGTGAAGACGTGCCGGGGGACAAGCGCCTGGTGGCCTATTTCACCCAACATTCGCCGGACGAAGCAGTAGAGATCGAAACCCTGCGCATGCACCTGCAAGCGCAGCTGCCGGCCTACATGGTGCCCGCCGTCTACGTGCGCCTGGATGCCTTGCCCCTGACGCCGAACGGCAAGCTCGACCGCAAGGCGCTACCGGCCCCCGACAGCAATGCGTACACCACGCGTCTGTATGAAGCCCCCGTGGGTGACATGGAGATCAAGCTTGCAGCGTTGTGGGCGGAGTTGCTCAAGGTCGAACGGGTAGGACGGCATGACCACTTCTTCGAGCTGGGTGGTCACTCGTTGCTCGCCGTGACGCTGATCGAGCGCATGCGCAAGGACGACATGGAGGCCGATATCCGTGTGCTGTTCGGCCAGCCGACGCTGGCCCTGGTGGCTGCCGCCGTGGGCGAGGTACGGCATATCGATGTGCCGATGACGAAAATTCCCGCGCTGACACGCAGGCGCAGCATCTGAGTCGGCAACTTCCAACCGAAGGGTGAATGCCCTGTCCCGGGCTTTCCGGGCAGGGCGCTCGCCCTGAGTCCTGCGCTTCCGTATGCCCTGTCTGGCCGCCGTTGGGGCTTGTCCCTGCTTCCCATGACAGACATCACCTACCGAATGCTCTAATTTTTTTTGGCCTGTAAGGCAGCGGTTCGCAAACCGCCACCTTCGGTTGAACGTGACGATTATCCATCGCTTTGGCTCATGCGCCGAGGTCGGCCCAACCGCCGTCCAGGCGCTGCGCCGTACCTGAAAAACACATTTTTATCGTCAACCACTCCGAATTAGAAAAGCAGGTTCTTCGATGCAATTCAGCGAATTGATGGCAGCTCTTTCCCAGCATCCGATCCGTCTGCAGCAAGACGGCGACAACCTCGTGATCCTAGGCGACGACGAAAGAATGGACCACGCGCTATGGGAGAGCCTTACCGTCCATAAGCAGGAACTGCTCGACCTGGTGGAGAGAAATGGTGGCGACTGGCTGAGCCCGGCATTCCGGATCACGCCGGACATGCTGCCCCTGGCTGACCTGACGCAGGAAGAGATCGACCGGATTGTCGATACGGTGCCCGGCGGCGCGGGCAATGTGCAGGACATCTACCCGCTGGCACCGTTGCAGGAAGGCATTCTTTACCATCACCTGGCGGCGGAGCAGGGCGACCCCTATGTGCTGCAGTCCTTGTTCGGTGCCGATCGCAGGGCACGCCTGGACGACTTTGCCCAGGCGTTGCAGGGCGTCATCGATCGCCATGACATTCTGCGTACCTCAGTGGTTTGGGAGGGACTGGACGAGCCGGTGCAAGTGGTCTGGCACGAGGCCACGCTGGCGTTGGAGGAAATCGTGCTCGACCCGGCCGCCGGTGACGCCGTGTGGCAACTGCAACAGCGTTTCGACACCCGCCATCATCGTCTGGATGTGGGGCAGGCGCCGCTGATGCGACTGATTTGCGCGCAGGATCGTGACAACGACCGTTGGGTGGCGATCCTGCTGTTCCACCACATGGCGATAGACCATACGGCACTGGAGCTGGTGCAGGATGAAATGCAAGCGTTCCTGCTTGGGCAGGCCCACCAATTGCCCGACCCCGTGCCTTATCGCAACTACGTGGCGCAGGTCCGCCTGGGTGTGGGCGGTGATTCCCATGAAGCGTTTTTCCGCGAAATGCTGGCCGATGTCGATGAGCCGACCTTGCCACTGGGTTTTGCCGAGGTGCCTGAAGGCCAGTCGGTGATCGAAGAAGCCCACTTGCCGATCGACGCCTCGTTGAGCCGTCGCTTGCGGGCACAGGCCCGCCAATTGGGTGTCAGCGCCGCCAGCCTGCATCACTTGGCCTGGGCGCGGGTGGTGGGCGGTCTCTCGGGCAAACAGGACGTGGTGTTCGGCACGGTACTGATGGGGCGGATGCAGGGCGGCGACGGCGCCGACCGCGCCCTGGGCATGTTCATCAACACGCTGCCGCTGCGCGTGAAACTGGCCGGGCACGGTGCGCGCGAAGGCGTAAAAAATACCCATGCAAGCCTGACGGCGTTGCTCGGTCACGAGCATGCCTCGTTGGCCTTGGCCCAGCGTTGCAGCGGCGTGGCTGCACCCGCTCCGCTGTTCGGTGCCTTGCTCAACTATCGGCATAGCAACACGGCCCAAGCACTTTCGACCCAGACCCTTGAAGCATGGGAAGGTTTGCATGCGCTGGGAGGCGCAGAGGGCACGAACTATCCGTTGACCTTGTCGGTGGATGATCTGGGCGAAGGCTTCAGTCTCAGCGTATTGGCCCTGGCCGGAATGGGCGCTCAGCGCATTGCTGGGTACATGCGTCAGGCATTGGAGAATCTGGTCTGGATGCTCGAACAGGCGCCGGACCGGCCATTGCAGCACCTGTCGATCCTGCCGGCCTCGGAACGTGAGCAACTGCTGGTGACGTTCAACGCCACCGAGGCGGATTATCCGCAGCAGCAAACGATTCATGGGTTGTTCGAGGATCAAGTCCAGCGTACGCCGGAGGCGGTGGCGGTGATCCGTGGCGAACAGCGTCTGACTTATCACGAGTTGAACGAGCGGGCTAACCGCCTGGCCCATTACCTGCGCAAGCAGGGGGTGAAGCCCGATTCGCGAGTGGCGATCTGTGTAGAGCGTGGCATCGACATGGTGGTGGGGCTGCTGGCGATCCTCAAGGCCGGTGGCGGTTATGTGCCGTTGGATCCGGCGTATCCGCTTGATCGCATCACCTACATGCTGGAAGACAGTGCGCCGGCGGCGGTGTTGGCGCAGGACGCTACAGTCGGCTTGTTGAGCGATGCCTCGATGGCAGTGATCAATCTCGACAGCGGCTTGTGGCAGGGCGAATCCGTCCAGAATCCCGAGGTGGCCGAGCTGACGTCTTCGCACCTGGCCTATGTCATTTACACCTCGGGTTCGACCGGTCTGCCCAAAGGCGTGATGATCGAACACCGCAACACGGTGAACTTCCTGACCTGGGCCCATCGTTCGTTCGATGACGCCACATTGTCGAAAACCCTGTTCTCGACTTCGTTGAACTTCGACCTGGCGGTCTATGAATGCTTCGCGCCGCTGACCTCGGGTGGCAGCATCGAAGTGGTCACTAATGTGCTGGAACTGCAGCAAGGCGAGCACGACATCACGCTGATCAATACCGTGCCGTCGGCGCTCAAGGCCTTGCTGGAGTCCGGCGGATTGGGCGAGGGCGTCGATACGGTCAACGTCGCTGGCGAAGCTTTGAAGCGCAGCCTGGTGGAAACCCTGTTCGAACAGACCCAGGTCAAACGCCTGTGTAACCTCTACGGTCCTTCGGAAACCACGACCTATTCAAGCTGGGTATCGATGGCCCGGGAAGACGGGTTTGCCGCACACATCGGCAAACCCGTGGCGAACACCCAGTTCTACCTGTTGGATGAACACAAACAACCCGTCCCACTGGGCGTGCCGGGCGAAATCTACATCGGTGGTGCCGGGGTCGCTCGCGGTTATCTCAATCGTGATGACCTGACAGCCGAGCGTTTCCTGAAAGATCCGTTCAGCGCCGTTCCAAACGCTCGCATGTACAGGACCGGCGACTTGGGCCGCTACCTGCCAGATGGCAACATCGAATACCTGGGCCGCAATGACGACCAGGTGAAGATCCGTGGTTTCCGCATCGAACTGGGGGAGATCGAAGCCAAACTCGCCCAGGCTCCAAGCATCAAGGAAGCCGTGGTCGTGGCCCGTGAAGACGTACCGGGCGACAAACGCCTGGTCGCCTATTTCACCCAACACTCGCCGGACGAAACAATAGAGATCGAAGCCCTGCGCACGTACCTGCAAGCGCAGTTGCCGGCCTACATGGTGCCCGTCGCCTACGTGCGCCTGGATGCCTTGCCACTGACCCCCAACGGTAAACTCGACCGCAAGGCCCTGCCGGCACCGGACCTCGACGCGCTGATCACCCGTGGCTACGAAGCCCCGCAAGGCGAAGTCGAAACCACCCTGGCGCAGATCTGGCAAGACTTGCTCAAGGTCGAACGCGTCGGCCGTCATGACCATTTCTTCGAACTGGGCGGGCATTCCCTGCTGGCGGTCACGCTGATCGAGCGCATGCGCCAGGCCGGCTTGAGCGCCGACGTGCGCGTACTGTTCGGCCAGCCCACCCTGGCCGCGCTGGCGGCCGCTGTCGGCAGCGGGAAGGAGATCAGCGTTCCGGCGAACCTGATTGCGCTGGACTGCGAACGCATCACCCCCGAACTGCTGCCGCTGGCCAACCTGTCCCAGACGACCATCGACCGTCTCGTGGCGACAGTGCCGGGCGGTGTGCGCAACGTGCAGGACATCTACCCGCTGGCGCCGCTGCAGGAAGGCATTCTTTACCATCACCTGGCCGCCGAGCAGGGTGACCCGTATCTGCTCCAGTCGCAGTTTGCCTTCGACAGCCAGGAACGCCTCGATGGGTTCGCCCGGGCGTTGCAGGTCGTCATTGACCGTCACGATATCTTGCGCACCAGTATTGTGTGGGAAGGTCTGGATGAACCCATGCAAGTGGTCCGTCGTGAGGCCAGGCTGCACCTCGAAACCCTCGATCTCGATCCGGTCGCTGGCGATGTCGCTGAGCAACTGCGCCAGCGTTTCGACTCGCGGCATTACCGCCTGGACATCGCTCAGGCACCGCTGATGCGCTTGGCTTATGGAAGGGACGAGGCTAATCATCGCCTGGTCGCGACACTGTTGTTCCATCACCTCGCCCTGGACCATACGGCGCTGGAAGTGGTGCAACACGAAATGCAAACGTACCTGCTGGGTGAAGCCGAGCAACTGGCCGAAGCGGTGCCTTACCGCAATTACGTGGCCCAGGCACGCTTGGGCGTGAGTCGCGAAGAGCATGAGGCGTTCTTTCACGACATGCTCGGCGATATCGACGAGCCGACGCTGCCATTCAACCTGCAGGATGTACAGGGCGGCGGACGTGACATCGAAGAGACCAGCCAGGCGGTTGATTCCGACCTGGACCAGCGCCTGCGGGCCCAGGCCCGTCAATTGGGAGTGAGTGCCGCCAGCCTGGTGCACTTGGCGTGGGCGCAAGTGCTGGCCAAGGTATCCGGCAAGCAGGAGGTGGTGTTCGGTACGGTACTGATGGGCCGGATGCAGGGCGGGGAGGGTGCTGACCGTGCACTGGGGATGTTCATCAATACCCTGCCGCTTCGCGTGAGCCTGGGCGAGCAAGGCGTCAAGGCTGGGGTCAAGGCTGTCCATGGGCAACTGACTGCCCTGCTGGGGCACGAACATGCCTCGCTGGCGCTGGCTCAACGTTGCAGTGGCGTGGCGGCACCGTTGCCGTTGTTCAGTGCCTTGCTCAATTACCGCCATGGCGCCACGACGGCGTCGAACGAAGCATCGTCGGCCTGGAACGGTATGCAGGCACTGGGCGGTGAAGAACGGACCAACTACCCGCTGACATTGAACGTCGATGACCTGGGGACCGGTTTCAACCTGACGGTGCTGGTCGGACAGCAGATTGGCGCCCAACGGATTTGCGCTTATATGCACGCGGCATTGCAAACGCTCGTGCAGGCACTGGAACAGACGCCACAGGCGGCGCTGCATCGTCTGTCGATCTTGCCCGCAGCGGAACTGGAGCAGTTGCTGGTGACGTTCAACGCCACCGAGGTTGACTATCCGCAGCAGCAGACGATTCATGGTCTGTTCGAAGCCCAGGTCCAGCGTACGCCGGAGGCGGTGGCGGTGATCCGTGGCGAGCAGCGCCTGAGCTACCGCGAGTTGAACGAGCGGGCCAACCGCTTGGCCCATTACCTGCGCAAGCAGGGGGTGAAGCCCGATTCGCGGGTGGCGATCTGTGTCGAGCGCGGTATCGACATGGTTGTGGGGTTGCTGGCGATTCTCAAGGCTGGCGGCGGTTATGTGCCGTTGGATCCGGCGTATCCGCTGGACCGCATCGCCTACATGCTGGAAGACAGTGCGCCGGCGGCGGTGTTGGCGCAGACGGCGACCCTTGGATTGCTGGCAGAAGCATCGATGCCAGTGATCAATCTCGACAGCGACGACTGGCAGGACGAATCCGTCTTGAATCCCGAGGTCGCCGAGCTGACGTCTTCGCACCTGGCCTATGTCATCTACACCTCCGGTTCGACCGGTCTGCCCAAGGGCGTGATGATCGAACACCGCAATACAGTGAACTTCCTGACCTGGGCCCATCGTTCATTTGACGCTCAAACCCTGTCGAAAACCCTGTTCTCGACTTCGTTGAACTTCGACCTGGCCGTCTACGAGTGCTTCGCGCCGTTGACCTCGGGCGGCAGCATCGAAGTGGTCACTAATGTGCTGGAACTGCAAGAGGGCGAGCACGACATTACCCTGATCAACACCGTGCCGTCGGCGCTCAAGGCGTTGCTGGAATCTGGCGGTGTAGGCGAGGACGTCGATACGGTCAACGTCGCTGGCGAAGCTTTGAAGCGCAGCCTGGTGGAAACCCTGTTCGAACAGACCCAGGTCAAGCGCCTGTGCAACCTCTACGGTCCTTCGGAAACCACGACCTATTCAAGCTGGGTATCGATGGCCCGCGAGGATGGGTTTGCCGCGCATATCGGCAAACCGGTGGCGAACACTCAGTTCTATTTGTTGGATGAACACAACCAACCGGTGCCGCTGGGCGTGCCGGGTGAAATCTACATCGGTGGTGCTGGGGTGGCGCGGGGTTATCTGAACCGCAACGACCTGACGGCTGAACGCTTCCTCAAGGACCCGTTCAGCAAAGCTTCAAATGCCCGCATGTATCGCACTGGCGACTTGGGCCGCTACCTGGCGGACGGCAACATCGAATACCTGGGTCGTAACGATGACCAGGTGAAGATCCGTGGTTTCCGCATCGAGCTGGGGGAGATCGAAGCCAAGCTCGCCCAGGCTCCAAACATCAAGGAAACCGTGGTCCTGGCCCGTGAAGACGTACCGGGCGACAAACGCCTAGTGGCTTATTTCACCCAACATTCGCCGGACGAAACAGTAGACATCGAAGCCCTGCGCACGCACTTGCAAGCGCAGCTGCCGGCCTACATGGTGCCTGCTGCCTACGTGCGCCTGGATGCCTTGCCACTGACCCCCAACGGTAAGCTCGACCGCAAGGCCCTGCCGGCACCGGATCTGGGTGCCGTCATCACCCGTGGCTACGAAGCCCCGCAAGGCGAGGTCGAAACCACCCTGGCGCAGATCTGGCAAGACTTGCTCAAGGTCGAACGCGTGGGCCGTCATGACCATTTCTTCGAACTGGGCGGGCACTCGCTACTGGCCGTCAGCCTGATTGGCCGGATGCGCCAGCTCGGCTTGTCGGCGGACGTGCGGGTGCTGTTCAGCCAGCCAACGCTCGCGGCGCTGGCCTCCGCAGTCGGCAGTGGCGGCGAGGTCGTGGTGCCGGACAACGGCATTCTGCTGGGGTGCACCCGGATCACGCCGTCGATGCTGCCCCTGGTGGCGTTGGACCAGCTGGACATCGATCGTCTTGTGGAGACGGTGCCCGGTGGTGCGCGCAACGTGCAGGACATCTACCCGTTGGCACCGTTGCAGGAAGGCATTCTCTATCACCACATCGCCGCACACACGGGGGATCCCTATGTGTTGCAGGCCACGTTCACCGTCGCGGATCGCGAGCGGCTGGAGGCGTTTGCCCAGGCCCTGCAGGGCGTCATCGATCGCCACGACATCCTGCGTACTTCGGTGGTATGGGAAGGTTTGGACGAGCCGGTGCAGGTGGTCTGGCGCAAAGCGCAACTGGCGGTGGAAGAGCTTGTGCTGAGTGCGGAGGCGGGCGATATCGCCGGGCAGTTGCGCGAGCGCTTCGACACGCTGCATTACCGTCTGGACATGCAGCAGGCGCCGTTGATGCGCATCGCATTTGCCCACGACCCGGCCAATCAACGCTGGGTGGCGATGTTGCTGTTCCATCACATGGTCCTCGACCACACGGCGCTGGAAGTGGTGCAACACGAGATGCAGGCGCACCTGCTGGGCCAGGCCGACCAGTTGGGCGAAGCGGTGCCATTCCGCAATTACGTGGCCCAGGCCCGCTTGGGCGTGAGCCGTGAGGAGCACGAAGGGTTCTTCCGCGACATGTTGAGTGATGTCGACGAACCGACATTGCCGTTCGGCTTGCTGGACGTACGTGGCGATGGCAGCGATATCGAAGAGGCCGGACTGCGCCTGCCTGCCGACCTGAGCCGCCGTCTGCGGGCCCAGGCCCGTCAATTGGGCGTGAGCGCCGCGAGCCTGCATCACCTGGCCTGGGCGCAAGTGCTGGGGCAGGTGTCCGGCAAGCAGGACGTTGTGTTCGGCACGGTGCTGATGGGGCGGATGCAGGGCGGCGACGGCGCTGACCATGCACTGGGCATGTTCATCAATACCTTGCCATTGCGGGTGGGTGTCGGAGCCCAAGGTGTACGTGACGGCGTAAAAGCCACCCACGCTCGCCTGACCGGCCTGCTGGGGCACGAACACGCCTCGCTGGCATTGGCCCAGCGTTGCAGCGGCGTGGTCGCACCGATGCCGCTGTTCAATGCCTTGCTCAATTATCGGCACAGTGCCCCAGGCGTTGCCTCAAGCGACGCCTTGGTGGCCTGGGACGGTATTCAACTGCTGAGCAACGAAGAGCGTACCAACTATCCGCTGACCTTGTCGGTGGATGACCTGGGCGAAGACTTCCACTTGTCGGCGCTGGCGGTGCCGCAGGTCGGCGCGCAGCGGATATGTGTCTACATGAACATGGCCCTGGAGCATCTGGTCGAAGCGCTGGAGCAGGCTCCGCAGACGCCGTTGCACAGCCTGTCGGTCCTGCCGCCGGCCGAGCGTCGGCAATTGCTGGTGGACTTCAACGCCACGACCCGCAGCTATCCCCAGGACAGGACCGTCCATGGCCTGTTCGAGGCACGGGCCAAGGAGCTTCCGGAGGCAACCGCGGTTGTGCACAACGGCCACAGCCTGACGTACGCCGAGTTGAACCGCCGGGCCAATTGCCTGACCCGTCATTTGATCGGCCTGGGGGTGCAACCGGGTGATCGCGTGGCGATTATGCTGGAACGCTCGATCGAGCTGCTGGTCAGCCAACTGGCGATCATCAAGTGTGCCGCGGTCTACGTGCCGCTGGACGTCAGCGCACCGCTCGAACGGCAGGATTTCATGGTGCGTGACAGCGGTGTCCGGACACTCCTGACCCTGAGCGCGATGGCGGTGCCTGAGGGGATTGCCCGTGTGGATCTGGATAGCGTGGTCCTGGAGACCGAGGCGGACCATGACCTGAGGCTGATACAAAGCAGCGAGTCGGTGGCCTACATCATGTACACCTCCGGTTCTACCGGCACCCCGAAAGGCGTGCGGGTGCCGCATCGGGCGATCAACCGCTTGGTGATCAATAACGGCTACGCCGACTTCAACGCCCAGGACCGGGTGGCCTTTGCTTCCAATCCAGCCTTCGACGCCAGCACCCTCGACGTCTGGGCGCCGTTGCTCAATGGCGGTTGCGTGGTAGTGGTCGACCAGGATGTGCTGTTGTCCCAGGCGGATTTCCACGCGCTGCTGCTCGAACAATCGGTCAGCGTGTTGTGGATGACGGCCGGTCTATTCCATCAGTACGCCGCGGGGCTGATGACGGCGTTCGCCCAATTGCGCTACCTGATCGTCGGTGGCGATGTACTCGACCCAGCGGTGATTGGCCGCGTCCTGAAAGAAGGCGCGCCGGCGCATCTGCTCAACGGCTACGGCCCGACCGAGGCCACCACCTTCACCACCACCCACGAGATCAAAACCGTGGGCGAGGGCGGTATCCCGATTGGTCGTCCGATTGGCAACACCCGCGTCTACGTGCTGGACGCCAATCGTCAGCCAGTGCCCATCGGCGTGGCCGGCGAGCTGTACATCGGTGGCGACGGCGTGGCGAAAGGGTATTTGAATCGCCCAGAGCTGAGCGCCGAGAAATTCGTCGCCGACCCGTTCAATGCTGATCCGGAGGCCTTGCTCTACCGCACCGGCGACCTGGCGCGCTGGCGCGCGGACGGCACGGTGGATTACCTGGGGCGTAACGACGACCAGGTGAAGATCCGTGGTTTCCGTATCGAGTTGGGCGAGATTGAGGCGCGATTGGGCCAATGCCCAGGCGTGAAAGATGCGGTCGTGCTGGCGCGGCAAGACGATGCCGGTCCCAAGCGCCTGGTGGGCTACGTGATCCCTGAACTGGGCGTGACCTTGTCGGTACACGACTTGCGGGAACAATTGTCGAGCGTGTTGGCCGATTACATGCTGCCCAGCGCGTTCGTGGTACTGCCAGCCTTCCCGCTGACCGCCAACGGCAAGCTGGACCGCCGTGAACTCCCGGCGCCGGATGCCGAGGCCTATGCGTCTCGTGAATATGAAGCGCCGCAGGGCGAGGTGGAACAGACCCTGGCGCGCATCTGGGCGGACGTGCTCAAGGTCGAACAGGTGGGGCGCCACGATCACTTCTTCGAACTGGGCGGCCACTCGCTGCTGGCGGTCACGCTGATCGAACGCATGCGCCAGGCCGGCTTGAGCGCCGACGTGCGCGTGCTGTTCAGCCAGCCAACCCTGGCCGCACTGGCCGCGGCGATTGGCAGCGGCAGGGAAGTCAGCGTTCCGCCGAACCTGATTCCTCTGCACTGCGCGCACATCACCCCTGATCTATTGCCGCTGGTCAACCTGTCCCAGGACACCATAGACCGACTTGTCGCCACGGTGCCGGGTGGGGCGCGCAACGTGCAGGACATCTACCCGCTGGCGCCGTTGCAGGAGGGGATTCTTTATCACCACTTGGCCGCCGAACAGGGCGACCCCTATGTGCTTCAGTCGCAGTTCGCTTTCGATAACCGTGAACGCCTGGATGCCTTCATCGGGGCGCTGCAAGTGGTGATCGATCGCCACGACATCCTGCGCACCAGTGTGGTCTGGGAAGGGCTGGATGAGCCGGTGCAGGTGGTTTGGCGCCAGGTGCTGCTTGAACCACAGTGCATTGTGCCGGACGCCACCGCTGGCGACATTGCCACGCAACTGGCCAACCGCTTCGATGCGCGGCACTACCGCCTGGACCTGGGCCGGGCACCGTTGTTGCACCTGGCTTATGCGCGGGACGAGGCCCAGGACCGCTGGGTCGCGATCCTGTTGTTCCATCACATGGCCCTGGACCACACCGCCCTGGATGTGATGCAACATGAAATGCAAATGCATTTGCTGGGGCAGGGCGAGCAGTTGGGCGAAGCGATGCCCTACCGCAACTACGTGGCCCAGGCCCGCCTGGGCACGAGCGAACAAGAGCACGAAACGTTTTTCCGCGAGATGCTCGGCGATATCGATGAGCCGACGTTGCCTTTTGGCTTGCAGGACGTGCAGGGGGAGGGGCATGACATCGATGAAGACCGCCAGCCTGTCGATCTTGCGCTGTCCAGGCGCCTGCGGGTACAGGCACGCCATCTGGGGGTGAGTGCCGCCAGCCTGGTGCACCTGGCCTGGGCGCAGGTGCTGGGCAAGGTATCGGGCAAGCAGGAGGTGGTGTTCGGTACGGTCCTGTTGGGCCGGATGCAGGGCGGTGACGGGGCTGACCGGGCCCTGGGGATGTTCATCAACACCTTGCCGTTGCGGGTGGATGTGGGCACCCAGGACGTGCGCAGCGGCGTCAAGGCCACTCACGGGCGCTTGACCGCCTTGCTGGGCCATGAACATGCCTCGTTGGCACTGGCGCAACGGTGCAGTGGCGTGATCGCGCCGACGCCGCTGTTCAGCGCCTTGCTCAACTACCGCCACAGCGCGGTCCAGGTGACCCAGGACGCCCTGTCGGCCTGGAGTGGGATCAACGCACTGGGCGGTGATGAGCGGACCAATTATCCATTGACCCTCAACGTGGATGACCTGGGTGACGGATTCTTTCTCACGGCGATGGTCGATACGGCCATCGGTGCGCAGCGTATTTGCGGTTATATGCAGGTGGCCCTGGAAAACCTGGTCATGGCCCTGGAACAGGCACCGCAAACCCCGCTCCACACCTTGGCGATCCTGCCACCGGCCGAGCGCCGGCAATTGCTCGAAACCTGGAACACGACCGACGTCACGTATGCCGACGATGCCCTGATCCATCGACAATTCGAGGGCTGGGCCGCGTCCCAACCCGACACCGTGGCCGTCGTGCATGAAGAGCAGGCACTGACCTACGGTGAGCTCAATGCCCGCGCCAACCAACTGGCCCACAGCCTCATGGCCCTGGGGGTTCGTCCGGATGATCGGGTCGCCATCTGTGTCGAGCGCGGCCTGGACATGATCATTGGCCTGCTGGGCATCCTGAAAGCCGGCGCGGGGTATGTACCGCTGGACCCGACTTATCCACCCGAGCGCATCGCCTACATGCTGCATGACAGCAGCCCCGTGGCGGTGGTGACCCAATCGCAGTGGCGCGACAGCCTGCCGGTATTGCCGGTGCCCACCCTGGTGCTCGACCCGGCCGACGCCGGCGAAATGAGCCAGCAACCGCGGCACAATCCCGATGTGGCGGACCTGAATGCCAGCCACCTGGCCTACGTGATCTACACCTCTGGCTCCACCGGCCTGCCCAAGGGCGTGATGGTCGAGCATCGCAACGTCGCCCGGCTGTTTTCGGCGACCCAGCCCTGGTTCGAATTTGGCCCGCAAGATGTGTGGGCGCTGTTCCATTCCTTCGCCTTCGATTTCTCGGTCTGGGAGATCTGGGGCGCCTTGACCCATGGCGGCCGTTTGCTGGTGGTGCCGCAATTGGTCAGCCGTTCACCGCAGTACTGCTATGCACTGTTGTGCGAAGCCGGTGTGACCATCCTCAACCAGACGCCGAGTGCCTTCCGCCAGTTGATCGCGGCCCAGGGTGAAAGCGACCTGGAACACCACCTGCGGCAAGTGATCTTCGGTGGCGAGGCATTGGAAACCGGGATCCTCAAACCGTGGTATGCCCGTCAGGCCAACGCCGGGACGCAACTGGTCAACATGTACGGCATCACTGAAACAACGGTGCACGTAACGTATCGTGCGCTGGAAGCGGCTGACGCGCAGTTGACGGGTGTCAGCCCGATCGGCAAGCGCATTCCCGACCTGCAACTGTACGTGCTCGATGCCCAGCACGAGCCGGTGCCGGTAGGGGTGATAGGTGAGATGTATGTGGGCGGCGGCGGGGTCAGTCGTGGTTATTTGAACCGTGACGAACTGACCGCCGAGCGTTTCCTCGACAACCCGTTCAGCCCCGATCCGAACGCGCGGATGTACAAGACCGGCGACCTGGGTCGCTGGCTGGCGGACGGCAGCATCGAGTACCTGGGCCGCAACGACGACCAAGTGAAGATCCGCGGTTTCCGTATCGAATTGGGCGAGATCGAAGCCAAGCTGGCCGCGTGCAATGGTGTGCGGGAGGCCGTGGTGGTGGCGCGCCAGGATACGCCGGGCGATCAGCGCCTGGTGGCCTATGTGATTGCCGAGGAAGGCGAGCCGCCATCGGCTGCCGAGCTACGCGATGAGCTGCTGGGTTCGCTGGCCGAATACATGGTGCCCAGCGCATTCGTGATGTTGACGGTGTTCCCGTTGACCACCAACGGCAAGCTGGACCGCAAGGCATTGCCGGTGCCGGACCAGTCGTCGGTGGTGACCCGTGAATACGAGGCCCCTCAAGGCGAGGTCGAGATCGCCATTGCCAGGATCTGGCAAGACCTGCTGCATGTCGAGCGGGTTGGCCGCCACGACCACTTCTTTGAAATGGGCGGCCATTCGTTGCTGGCGGTAAAGTTGGTCGAGCGCATGCGCCAGATCGACCTGGCGGCCGATGTCCGCGTGCTGTTCGGCCAGCCGACGTTGGCGGCGTTGGCGGCTGCGGTGGGCGGTTGCCAGGAAGTCCAGGTGCCGGCCAACCTCATCCCGGACGACTGTTCGCGGATCACACCGGACATGTTGCCGCTGGCCACGTTGAGCCAGGACGAGATCGACCGCGTCGTGGCGACGGTGCCTGGTGGCGTGGGCAATGTGCAGGACATTTATGCCTTGACGCCGCTGCAGGAGGGCATTCTGTATCACCACGTCGCGGCGGCCAAAGGTGATCCTTACCTGCAATACATCCTGTTCGCTTTTGACAGCCGCGCCCACCTGGATCTTTTCGCCAAGGCACTGCAACGCGCGGTATCCAGGCATGACATCCTGCGCACCGGCGTGGTCTGGGAAGGCATTGACGAACCGGTTCAAGTGGTCTGGCGCGAGGCGCGGCTGGGGTTCGATGAGATCGTGTTGGACGCTGCGGCGGGGGATATCGCCCGGCAACTGCGCGAACACCTGGATCCGCGCCACTATCGCCTGGATATTCGCCAGGCGCCGATGATGCGCATTGGTTACGCGCAAGACGTGGCGAACAACCGCTGGGTGGGCATGCTGTTGTTCCACCACATGGTCGATGATGCGACCTCGCTGGCCATGCTCGCTGCGGAAATCGGCGTGCACATGTCCGGGGGCGAACAGGCACTGGCGGCCTCGGTGCCGTATCGCAACTTCGTGGCTCAGGCGCGGCTCGGCGTCAGCCGCGAGGAACATGAAGCATTTTTCCGTGACATGCTGGGTGATGTGGCTGAACCGACGCTGCCCTTCGGTTTGCAGGATGTGCAGGGTGACGGGCACGATATCGAGGAGGTCCGCCAGAGAGTCGATGCCCAGCTTGGCCAGCGTCTGCGGGTGCAGGCGCGTCAGCTTGGCGTGAGCGCGGCAAGCTTGTATCACCTGGCCTGGGCGCAGGTGCTGGGCAAAGTGTCGGGCAAGGAAGACGTGGTCTTTGGCACCGTGCTGCTGGGGCGCATGCAGGGCGGTGAAGGCGCCGACCGTGCGTTGGGCATGTTCATCAACACCTTGCCGTTGCGGGTGAGCCTGGGCGCGCAAGGTGTGCGTGCCGCCGTCAAGTCGACCCATGCACGCCTGACGGCGCTGCTGGGGCACGAGCATGCCTCGCTGGTCCTGGCGCAACGCTGCAGTGGCGTGGCTGCACCGGCGCCGTTGTTCAGCGCGCTGCTCAACTATCGCCATCTCGGTGCGCAGGCGCCTTCCAGCGAAGTCATTGCGGCCTGGGAGGGTATCCAGACGCTGGAAGGCGAAGAGCGCACCAACTATCCGTTGACGTTGTCGGTGGATGACTTGGGCGAGGGCTTCAACCTGACCGTCATGGCCCAGGCACCCATTGGTGCCGAGCGTATTTGCAATTATGTGCAATGCGTTGTGGAAAACCTGGTGCAGGCGCTGGAACAATCGCCGCTGGCTCCCTTGAGCGGGTTGAAGATCCTGCCGCCGGCCGAGCGTCGGCAGTTGCTCGAGAGTTGGAATGGCACGGGCAGCGCATTTGCCCAGGACGCGCTCATCCATGCTCAGTTTGAAGTCTGGGCCGCGGCACAGCCCGAGGCCATGGCGGTGATGTTCGAAGAACGGACGCTGACCTACGGCGAGCTCAATGCCCGGGCCAACCAGGTCGCTCATCGCCTGCTGGCGCTGGGTATTCGCCCGGATGACCGGGTCGCGATCTGTGTCGAGCGTGGCCTGGACATGATCGTCGGCTTGCTGGGGATCCTGAAGGCCGGCGCCGGTTATATGCCGGTGGACCCGGCCTACCCGACGGAACGCATTGCTTACATGCTGCGTGACAGCATGCCGGTTGCGCTGTTGGCCCAAGCCGCCACGCATCGTCTGTTGGCGGGTGTCTCGATACCGGTGCTGCAACTCGATGACGGCAGTTGGCAGGACGAATCCGTCGCCAACCCGCAAGTGCCGGGCCTGGATTCCAGCCACCTGGCCTATGTGATCTACACCTCGGGTTCCACCGGCCTGCCCAAGGGCGTGATGGTCGAGCACCGCAACGTCGCGCGGCTGTTTTCGGCGACCCAACCCTGGTTCGATTTTGGTCCGCAGGACGTGTGGGCGCTGTTCCATTCCTTCGCCTTCGATTTCTCGGTCTGGGAAATCTGGGGCGCGTTGACCCAAGGTGGCCGCTTGCTGGTGGTGCCGCAACTGGTCAGTCGTTCTCCGCAAGACTGCTACGCGCTGCTGTGCGAGGCCGGTGTGACCGTGCTGAACCAGACGCCAAGCGCTTTCCGCCAACTGATCGTGGCCCAGGGTGACAGCGACCGGCGCCACAGCCTGCGCCAGGTGATCTTTGGCGGTGAAGCGCTGGAAACCAGCATGCTCAAGCCGTGGTATGCCCGTGCGACCAACGCCGGGACGCAGTTGGTGAACATGTACGGCATCACCGAAACGACGGTGCATGTGACGTACCGTGCGCTTGAAGCGGCCGACGCGCAGTTGACTGGCGTCAGCCCCATCGGCAAGCGCATTCCCGACCTGCAGTTGTACGTGCTCGACGCCCAGCGGGAGCCGGCGCCGGTGGGTGTGGTGGGTGAGATGTACGTGGGTGGCGCGGGTGTCAGCCGTGGTTATTTGAACCGCGACGAACTGACCGCCGAGCGCTTCCTCGACAACCCGTTCAGCCCCGAGCCGAATGCGCGGATGTACCGGACTGGCGACCTGGGTCGCTGGCTGGCGGACGGCAGCATCGAGTACCTGGGCCGCAATGACGACCAGGTGAAGATCCGCGGTTTCCGTATCGAGCTGGGCGAGATCGAAGCGACGTTGGCGGCCTGCGAGGGTATCAGCGAGGCAGTGGTCATCGCTCGCGAGGACGAGCCGGGCGACAAACGCCTGGTGGCTTATGTGATTGCCGCGCAAGGTGCGCAACCGTCAGCGGTCGACCTGCGTACACAGTTGTTGCG
The DNA here is from genome assembly GCF_026016345.1 of Pseudomonas sp. B21-054. Classification (NCBI taxonomy): domain Bacteria; kingdom Pseudomonadati; phylum Pseudomonadota; class Gammaproteobacteria; order Pseudomonadales; family Pseudomonadaceae; genus Pseudomonas; species Pseudomonas sp. B21-054. The sequence goes on along the minus strand of NZ_CP087204.1, from coordinate 3,554,567 downwards.
GTCGCTGGCGGAGCACATGGTTCCCAGCGCCTTCGTGATCCTTGAAGCGTTCCCGTTGACCACTAACGGCAAGCTCGATCGCAAGGCCTTGCCGGCGCCGGATCAGTCGGCAGTGATCAGCCGTGAATACGAAGCCCCGCAAGGCGAGGTCGAGACGACCATCGCGCGGATCTGGCAGGACTTGCTCAAGCTTGAACGGGTCGGTCGTCACGACAATTTCTTCGAGCTGGGCGGCCATTCGCTGTTGGCCGTGAAACTGATCGAACGCATGCGCCAGGTCGACCTGGCCGCCGATGTGCGGGTGCTGTTCGGCCAGCCGACGCTGGCCGCGTTGGCCGCCGCGGTGGGCGGTGTCAGGGAGGTCGTGGTACCGGGCAATGCGATTGCGGACGGTTGCACGCGGATCACCCCGGACATGTTGCCCCTGGCTGATCTGGACCAGGACGCCATCGACCGAATCGTGGCCACGGTGCCGGGTGGCGTGACGAACGTGCAGGATATCTACGCCCTGGCGCCATTGCAGGAGGGGATTCTCTACCACCACCTTGCCGCGGAGCAGGGCGATCCCTACGTGTTGCAGGTGCTGTTCGGCTTTGACAACCGCGAACGGTTGCAAGCCTTTGCCCAGGCCTTGCAGAGCGTGGTGTCGCGTAATGACATCTTGCGCACCAGCATGGTCTGGCAAGGTCTGGAAGCACCGGTGCAAGTGGTATGGCGCCATGCGACCCTGGGCCTTGAAGAGATCGAGGTGGATCCGGCGGGGGGCGAGGTGGTGCAGCAACTGCACGGGCGTTTCGATCCGCGTCATTACCGTCTCGACATCGCCCAGGCACCGCTGATGCACTTTGCCTTTGCCCAGGATGTGGCGAATCAGCGCTGGGTCGGCATGCTGTTGTTCCATCACATGGCGTTGGACCACACGGCGCTTGAGGTCGTGGTGCACGAGATGCAGGCCAGTCTCTTGGGCCAGGCGCACTTGCTTTCGCCCGCGGTGCCGTATCGCAATCATGTGGCCCAGGCGCGACTGGGGGTCAGTCGTGAGCAGCACGAAGCGTTTTTCCGTGAGATGCTCGGCGATATCGATGAGCCAACGTTGCCGTTCGGCTTGCAGGATGTGCAGGGTGATGGCAGCGGTATCGAAGAAGCACATCAGGACGTGGACGCTGCGCTGGCGCAGCGCCTGCGGGCCCAGGCCCGTCAGCTCGGTGTGAGCGCGGCAAGTCTGGTTCACTTGGCCTGGGGGCATGTGGTCGGGCGGGTTTCGGGCCGTGAAGAGGTGGTGTTCGGCACCGTGCTGATGGGGCGGATGCAGGGCGGCGACGGGGCCGATCGGGCCCTGGGCATGTTCATCAATACCTTGCCATTGCGCGTCAGTGTCGGCGCTCAAGGCGCCCGGGCCGGAGTCAAGGCGACCCATGGCCGGTTGTCGGCCTTGCTGGGGCACGAGCACGCCTCGTTGTCCCTGGCGCAGCGTTGCAGTGGCGTACCGACCTCGCTGCCATTGTTCAGCACCTTGCTCAATTATCGACACAGCGCGGCTGAAGCGGTGTCCGACCAGGCCATCTCGGCCTGGCAGGGGATGCAAACCCTGCACATGGAAGAACGCACCAACTATCCTTTGTGCCTGAACGTGGACGACCTGGGCGAAGGCTTCCGGTTCACCGCTCAAGCAGTGGTCGAAGTGGGTGCCCAACGTGTCTGCGGTTACATGCATACAGCGCTGGAAAGCCTGGTGGCAGCATTGGAACGGACGCCTGAACGGGCGTTGCGTGAATTGCCGATTGTGCCGGCAGCAGAGCGCGAGCAGTTGCTGGTGGACTTCAATGCCACCCACGCTGACTATCCGCAAGAGCAGACCATCCATGGCCTGTTCGAGGCCCAGGTACTGCGCACGCCGGATGCCGTGGCGGTGCGCCATGGCCAGCGTCAGCTCAATTATCGTGAACTCAATGGACTCTCCAACCGCTTGGCCCATTACCTGCGCAAACAGGGCGTGGAGCCCGATTCGCGGGTGGCGATCTGCGTTGAGCGTGGCATCGACATGGTCGTGGGCTTGCTGGCGATCCTCAAGGCTGGCGGCGGTTATGTGCCGCTGGATCCGGCGTATCCGCTGGACCGCATTGCCTATATGCTCGAAGACAGCGCCCCGGCGGCGATCCTGGTTCAAGGGGCTACACGTCGCTTGTTGGGCGAGACGGCGGTGCCGGTGATTGACCTCGACAGAGGCGTCTGGCAGGACGAGTCAGGGCCCAACCCGCAGGTGCCTGGCCTGACCTCGTCGCACCTGGCCTATGTCATCTACACCTCCGGTTCGACCGGTCTGCCCAAGGGCGTGATGATCGAGCACCGTAACACGGTGAACTTCCTCACCTGGGCACACCGTTCGTTTGATGCCGAAACGCTTTCGAAAACCCTGTTCTCCACCTCATTGAACTTCGACCTGGCGGTCTATGAGTGCTTCGCGCCGTTGACCTCGGGTGGCAGCATCGAAGTGGTCACTAATGTGCTGGAACTGCAACAGGGCGAGCACGACATCACCCTGATCAACACCGTGCCGTCGGCGCTCAAGGCGTTGCTGGAATCCGGCGGATTGGGCGAGGGCGTCGATACGGTCAACGTGGCCGGTGAAGCGCTCAAGCGCAGCCTGGTTGAAACCTTGTTCGAACAGACCCAGGTCAAACGCCTGTGCAACCTCTACGGCCCGTCGGAAACCACGACCTATTCAAGCTGGGTATCGATGGCCCGCGAAGACGGGTTTGCCGCGCACATCGGCAAACCGGTGGCGAACACTCAGTTCTATCTGCTGGATGAACACAAACAGCCCGTCCCACTGGGCGTACCGGGCGAAATCTACATCGGTGGTGCCGGGGTGGCGCGCGGTTATCTCAATCGTGATGACCTGACGGCTGAACGCTTCCTCAAGGATCCGTTCAGTACCTCTGTAAACGCTCGCATGTATCGCACCGGCGACCTGGGCCGCTACCTGCCGGACGGCAACATCGAATACCTGGGCCGCAATGACGACCAGGTGAAGATCCGTGGTTTCCGTATCGAATTGGGCGAGATCGAAGCCAAACTCGCTCGACACGATGCGCTGAAAGAAGCCGTGGTCGTGGCCCGGGAAGACGTACCGGGCGACAAACGCCTGGTCGCCTATTTCACCCAGCATTCGCCAATAGACATCGAAACCCTGCGCGCGCACCTGCTAGCACAGCTGCCGGCCTATATGGTGCCCGCCGTCTACGTGCGCCTGGATGCGTTGCCACTGACGCCGAACGGCAAGCTTGACCGCAAGGCCCTGCCGGCGCCGGATCTCGATGCCGTCATTTCCCGTGGCTACGAAGCGCCGCAAGGCGAGGTCGAAACCACCCTGGCGCAGATCTGGCAGGACTTGCTGGGCCTGCAACAGGTCGGTCGTCATGACCAGTTCTTCGAACTGGGGGGCCACTCGTTGCTGGCGATTCAATTGATTTCCCAGGTACGTCTGCGCCTGGGTGTGGAGTTGGGCCTGACCGAACTGTTCGCCCAGCCCCAGCTCATGGGGTTGGCGCAGGCAGTGGCCGTTGCCGGGCGCAGCACGTTTCCGGAGATCGTCCGGGTTTCTCGAAAGGACGACTTGCCCTTGTCGTTCGCCCAACAGCGCCTATGGTTCCTGGCACAGATGGAAGGGGCGAGCGCGGCCTACCACATACCCGCCGGGCTGCGCCTACGCGGTGTGCTGGACCGAACCGCCTTGCAGCGGGCGCTGGACCGTATCGTCGCCCGTCACGAGGCCCTGCGTACCACCTTTGTGCAGGAGCAAGGCCAGGAGGCTCGGCAGTGCATTGCGTCCGCCGATGTCGGGTTCGCGTTGCTGCACCATGACTTCTGCGGCCAAGCCGACGCCGAGGAACAACTGCACGCGCTGGCGGCACAGGAAGCCACCGACACCTTTAGCCTGGAACATGGCCCATTGATCCGCGGCCGGCTGATCCGTCTCGGCAGCGAGGACCATGTCTTGCTGCTGACCATGCACCACATCGTCTCGGACGGCTGGTCCATTGGTGTGTTGATCAAGGAATTGACGGCGCTTTATGAAGCGTTCCGTCATGACCTGGACGACCCACTGCCGGCACTGGCGGTGCAGTACAGCGACTACGCTGTCTGGCAACGTCGCTGGTTGAGCGGCGAGGTGTTGCAAACCCAAAGCGATTACTGGCGACAGGCCCTGGCCGATGCGCCAGCCTTGTTGATGCTGCCCACCGACCGTGCGCGTCCTGCGCAACAGGACTATGCCGGGGCGACATTGCCGGTGGTCTTCGACGCCGATTTGACCGCGAGCCTCAAGGCCCTGAGCCAGCGCCACGGCGTCACCTTGTACATGACCATGATGGCGGCCTGGGGGGCGTTGTTGAGCCGGCTTTCGGGCCAGGATGAAGTGGTGATCGGCTCGCCGGTGGCCAACCGCACGCGGTCGGAAGTCGAAGGATTGATTGGCTTCTTCGTCAACACCTTGGCCGTGCGCATCGATCTCTCGGGGGCGCCGACGGTAGAAACCTTGCTGGCCCGGGTCAAGGCCCAGGCCCTTGGCGCCCAGGCGCATCAGGACCTGCCGTTCGAACAAGTGGTGGAGGTGCTCAAACCGGTGCGCAGCCTGGCCCACAGTCCGCTGTTCCAGGCCATGCTGTCGTGGCAGACCCATGACAACACCGAACTGGTGCTGGGGGACTTGAAACTCGAAGGCCTGGGTGCGGCAAGCAACGTTGCCAAATTCGACGTGTCCCTGGAACTGAGCGAGATCCAAGGGCAGATGTTTGGTGCCCTTGAATACGCCACGGCGTTGTTCGACGAGGGCACGGCGCAGCGTTACCTCGGCTACTTCCAACGCCTGCTGCGGGCCATGGTCGCCAGTGACCAGACCCGGATCGAACGGATCGCGCTGCTGGACAACGCCGAACGTGAGCATTTGCTGGCAGGCCTCAACGCGACCCAGGCCGCATACCCACGTGAACAGACCATCCACCAGTTGTTCGAAGCCCAGGTCGAGGCTCGACCGGACGCCATCGCTGTCGCGTTCGGTGATGAGCGACTGAGTTACGCCGAACTGAACCGCCAGGCTAACCAGATGGCTCATCACCTGATCGGCCTGGGCATCCGCCCGGATGATCGGGTGGCGATCTGCGTTGAACGCGGTGCCGACATGCTCATCGGCCTGTTGGCCATTCTCAAGGCCGGTGCCGGTTACGTACCGCTTGACCCGGCGTTTCCAGCCGAACGCTTGGCCTACATGCTCGCCGACAGTGCCCCGGTGGCGCTGCTGAGCCAAGGTGAGTTGCTAGATCGTCTGCCCGCGTTGTCGGTGCCGGTGGTGCTGCTCGACCGCGCCGAGCGGGTGCGTTGCGGCATTGCCGCCGGTCGCGACGACAATCCGCTCGTTGCGTCCCTGGGCGTGCGTCACCTGGCCTACGTCATCTACACCTCGGGCTCCACCGGCAACCCCAAAGGGGTGATGATCGAACACCGGGGCCTGGTCAACTACTGCGTCGATGCGGTCCGCTTGTTTGGCCTGACACCGGACGATACGGTGTTGCAGCAGAACACCTTGAACTTCGACCTGTCGGTGGAAGAGATCTTCCCGGCGCTGCTGGCCGGTGCCACCCTGGCGCCGACCCGACAGCTGTTTGGCAGTGCCGAGTTGCAACAAAACGGCGATATTCGCCCGACCTTCCTGCACCTGACAGCGGCCCATTGGCATACCCTCGCGGCCGAATGGCACAACTCGCCGGCCCAGGCTCGGGACTATTTGCGCGACGTGCGGTTGATCAACGTCACCGGTGACGCCTTGTCGACGCAGAAACTGCAGATGTGGGACGCGGTTCGTCCGGCGCATACCCGGTTGATCAACACCTATGGCCCGACCGAGGCCACGGTGTCCTGCACGGCCGCCTACATGGAGCATGACGCGGTCGATGGCATCCTCGGCAATGCCAGCATCGGCAGGCCGATGGCCAACACCCGTATCTACCTGCTCGATGCGCACCGCCAGCCGGTGCCGTTCGGGGTCGCGGGGGAAATCTTCATCGGGGGCGACGGTGTGGCCCGCGGTTACCTGAACCTTGACGCCATCAACGCCGAACGCTTCCTGGCCGACCCGTTCAGCGACCAGCCCGATGCGCGCCTGTACAAGACCGGCGACCTGGCCCGTTATCGTCCGGACGGACGCCTCGAATACCTGGGGCGCAACGACTTCCAGGTCAAGGTCCGTGGCTTCCGTATCGAACTGGGCGAGATCGAGGCCCGGCTGGGTGACTGTGCCGGGGTCAAGGAAGCGGCGGTGATCGTGCGTGAAGACACGCCGGGCGACAAACGCCTGGTGGCCTATGTGGTGCCGCAGGCTGGAGTGAACCTGAACGCGGCGAGCCTGCGCGCGCAGTTGTCGGTGCAACTGGCCGAGTACATGCTGCCAGGTGCGTTCGTCAGCCTGGCCGCGCTGCCGCTGACGCCGAACCGCAAGCTCGACCGCCAGGCGTTGCCGGCACCCGATGCCGAGGCGTACGCCAGCCGCACCCATGAAGCGCCCCAGGGCAACACGGAAATCGTTCTGGCGCAGATCTGGCAAACTCTGCTCAAGGTCGAGTCGGTGGGCCGCCACGATCACTTCTTCGAACTGGGTGGGCATTCCTTGCTGGTGATGCGCTTGATCGCCCAGGTGCGCGAACAATTGGGCGTGGAGCTGAACCTGAGGGATGTCTTTGCCCAACCGCAATTGAGTGCGCTGGCCCAGGTGCTCTCCCAGGCGGCGCACAGCACCCGACCCGGTATCGTGCCGGTGTCCCGCGAACAGGCGTTGCCGTTGTCTTTCGCCCAGCAGCGCCTCTGGTTCCTGGCGCAATTGGATGGGACCAGTGCGGCGTATCACATCCCCACGGGGCTACGCCTGCGAGGCGCGCTGGATACTTCGGCACTCACGCGTGCACTGGACCGTATCGTGGCCCGCCACGAGGCCTTGCGGACCACTTTTGTGCAGGCGCAGGGGCAGGAAGTGGAACAGCGCATTGCCCCGGTCGATGTCGGCTTCGCGTTGCGGTTGCAGGCCCTGGCAGGGCGAGCGGACGCCGAAACCGAACTGATGGCCCTGGCCGAGGAAGAGGCTCGCCAGGCTTTCGACCTGGCCCACGGCCCGTTGGTACGTGGCCGACTGGTGCGGATGGCGGACGATGATCACGTGCTGTTGGTGACCCTGCACCATATCGTCTCGGATGGTTGGTCCGCCGATCTGCTGACCCATGAGTTGGGCGTGCTGTATGAGGCGTTCCGTCAGGGGCAGGACGATCCATTGCCGGCGTTGCCGATTCAGTACGCGGACTATGCCCTCTGGCAGCGGCGCTGGCTCACCGGGGAGGTCTTGGACCAACAGGAACGTTTCTGGCGGCAAACCCTGGCCGACGCACCGGCCCTGTTGACGTTGCCCACCGATCGGCCACGGCCTGCGCAGCAGGATCACGCCGGCGCTGCGGTGGGGATTGTCCTCGACGAAACCCTGACCCAAGGCCTCAAGGCGTTGAGCCAGCGCCATGGCGCCACCTTGTTCATGACGGTCATGGCCGCCTGGGCCGCGGTGCTCAGTCGCCTCTCCGGCCAGCACGACGTTGTCATCGGCACGCCGGTGGCGAACCGCATGCAGGCGGAAGTCGAGGGTTTGATCGGCCTGTTCGTCAACACGCTGGCGTTGCGCGTCGATGTGGCGGATGAACTGACGGTGCAAGCCTTGTTGCAACAAGTGAAGGTTCGGACCCTGGATGCCCAGGCGCACCAGGACCTGCCTTTCGAACAGGTGGTGGAGGTGGTCCGGCCATTGCGCAGCCTGTCCCATAGCCCGGTGTTCCAGGCCATGCTGTCATGGCAGAACAACGAAGCCACGGGATTGGAACTGGGCGATATGTCGCTGCAAGGGCTGGGTGTGACCAGCCGCACTGCGAAGTTCGACGTGTTGCTGGACATGGCCCTGATCGAGGGGCGCCTGTTCGGGGCGCTGGAGTACGCCACGGCGCTCTTCGATCAGACCACGATGGAACGCTACCTCGGGTACCTGGAGTGCGTGCTGCGCGCCATGGTCGCTGACGAGCAGGCCCTCGTGGCGCAGATCCCGTTGCTGGGTGACAGCGAGCGCCAGTCTCTGCAGGACGGGTTCAACGCCACGGCGGTCGATTACCCGCAAGGCCTGACCTTGCACGGCCTGTTCGAGGTACGCGTTGATATGTGCCCGGACGCTGTAGCCGTGGTGTCCGACGAAGCTCAACTGAGCTACGCGCAACTGAATCGTCGCGCCAACCAGATTGCCCATCGCCTGATCGCCTTGGGCATCCGCCCGGACGACCGCGTGGCAATCTGCGTGGAGCGCGGCGTGGACATGGTCGCGGGCCTGCTGGGGATTCTCAAGGCCGGCGCGGCGTATGTGCCGCTGGACCCGGATTATCCCCACGAGCGCCTGGCCTACATGCTGGAAAACAGTGCGCCAACGGTGGTGCTGACCCAACGTGCCTTGCAGGCCAGCCTGCCGAGCACCACTGCCCAAGTCATGCTGTTAGACGCGGCCGACGAGGAAGGTTTCTCGATCCAGCCAACCCACAATCCCCAGGTCGAAGGCCTGCATGCCCATCACCTGGCCTATGTCATCTACACCTCGGGCTCCACCGGTCTGCCCAAGGGCGTGATGAACGAGCATGGCGCGGTGGTCAACCGCCTGCTGTGGATGCAGGACGAATACGGTTTGAGCGCCGCCGATGCGGTGCTGCAAAAGACCCCGTTCAGCTTCGACGTGTCGGTGTGGGAGTTCTTCTGGCCGCTGTTCAGCGGTGCGCGGCTGGTGATGGCCCGTCCTGGTGGGCATCGCGACCCGGCGTACCTGCGCGAAGTGATCCAGGCCCAGGGCATCACCACGCTGCACTTCGTGCCGTCGATGCTCGATGTGTTCCTGGCCCATGGCGAGGCAAGTCAATGCGCAGGTCTGGTGCGGGTGATGTGCAGCGGCGAGGCGTTGCCGGGTCATCTGGTGCGGCGCTTCAAGGCGCAACTACCGCAGACGGGGCTGTACAACCTGTACGGGCCGACCGAAGCGGCGGTGGACGTGACCGCGTGGGACTGCACGGGCGCCGAAACGCCGGACAGCACGCCCATCGGCAAGCCGATTGCCAATACCCGGATCTACCTGCTCGATGCCCATCGACAACCGGTGCCCATGGGCGTGGCCGGGGAGATTTACATCGGCGGGGTGCAGGTGGCGCGGGGTTACCTGAACCGTCCGGAACTGACCGTCGAGCGTTTCCTGCGGGATCCGTTCAGCCGTGCGGCGAATGCGCGGATGTACCGCACCGGCGACCTGGGTCGCTACCTGCCGGATGGCAACATCGAGTACCTGGGGCGCAACGATGACCAGGTGAAGATCCGTGGTTTCCGCATCGAGTTGGGCGAGATCGAAGCGCGGCTGGCGCAACACGAGGCGGTGAAGGAAGCCGTGGTGCTGGCCCGTGAAGACGTACCGGGCGAGAAACGCCTGGTGGCTTATTTCACGACGCATTCTGCCGATGAGACTGCCGACATCGAAACCTTGCGGGCACACTTGCAAGGACAACTGCCGGAATACATGGTACCGACAGCCTATGTGCGGCTCGATACGCTGCCGCTGACCCCCAACGGCAAGCTTGACCGCAAGGCGCTGCCGGCACCGGACCTGGACGCGGTGATCACCCGTGAATACGAGGCCCCGCAGGGCACCGTCGAAACCACGCTGGCGCAGCTATGGGCCGATTTGCTCCAGGTCGAGCGGGTGGGGCGTCACGACCACTTCTTCGAACTGGGTGGGCATTCCCTGCTGGCGGTCACGTTGATCGAGCGCATGCGCCAGGTGGGCCTGAGCGCCGATGTGCGCGTGCTGTTCGGCCAGCCGACGTTGGCGGCACTGGCGGCGGCTGTAGGCAGCGCAACGGAGATTGTGGTGCCGGTAAACGCTATCCCGGCCGGTTGCACACGCATCACGCCGGACATGCTGCCGCTGGCTGATCTGTCGCAAGGGGAGATCGAGCGAATTGTCGCGGCGGTGCCGGGCGGCGTGGCCAATGTCCAGGACATCTATGCCCTGGCGCCGCTGCAGGAAGGCATCCTCTATCACCACCTGGCTTCGCCGCAGGGCGATCTCTATGTGCAGCAGGCCTCCTTCAACTTCAAGGACCGTGCCCGGCTGGATGCCTTTGTCAACGCACTGCAAGGCGTCATCGACCGGCACGACATCTTGCGCACCGCTGTACTTTGGGAAGGCTTGCGCGAGCCCGTGCAGGTGGTCGTTCGCCAGGCACAACTGATTCTGGACGAGTGTGTTTTCGAACCAGGCCACGACGTCACCGCGCAACTGCTGGCGCGTTTTGACCGGCAACATGTGCGCCTCGATGTACGCCAGGCACCGCTGATGCGCTTGGCGTTCACTCATGACGTCGCCAACCAGCGTTGGATCGCCACGCTGCTGTTCCACCACATGGCCCTCGACCACACGGCGCTGGAGGTGGTGCAACACGAAATGCAGGCGCACCTGTTGGGTCACGCTGACCAGTTGGGCGCAGCGGTGCCGTTCCGCAACTACGTGGCCCAGGCCCGCTTGGGCGTGAGCCGTGAGGCGCATGAAGGGTTCTTCCGCGACATGCTCGGCGATGTCGACGAACCCACGCTGCCGTTCGGCTTGCTGGATGTGCGCGGCGACGGCAGCGATATCGAAGCCGCCGGACTCAACCTCGCTGCCGACCTGAGCCGCCGTCTGCGGGCCCAGGCCCGTCAGTTGGGCGTGAGTGCCGCAAGCCTGCATCACTTGGCGTGGGCGCAGGTCCTGAGCAAAGTGTCCGGCAGGCAGGATGTGGTCTTTGGCACCGTATTGATGGGACGGATGCAGGGCGGCGATGGCGCCGACCGGGCACTGGGCATGTTCATCAATACCTTGCCGTTGCGGGTGGATGTCGGTGCCCAAGGCGTACGTGATGGGGTGAAAGCCACCCACGCTCGCTTGACCGATCTGCTGGGGCACGAGCACGCGTCGCTGGCCTTGGCCCAGCGTTGCAGCGCCGTCGCCGCGCCAATGCCGCTGTTCAGCGCCTTGCTCAATTACCGGCACAGCACAATGGGCACCGCTTCGAGCGAAGCGTTCGCCGCCTGGGAAGGCATCGAGGCCCTGGGCAGTGAGGAACGCACCAATTATCCGCTGACCTTGTCGGTGGATGATCTGGGCGAAGGTTTCAGCGTGTCGGTGCTGGCGGTGCCGCAGATCGGTGCGCAGCGGATGTGCATCTACATGAACATTGCCCTGGAGCGGTTGGTGGAGGCGTTGGAGCAAGCGCCGCACACACCTTTGAACAGCGTCTCGATATTGCCGTCGGCCGAGCGTCGGCAATTGCTGGTGGATTTCAACCGTACGGATGTGAATTACCCCGATCCCGTGACGATCCATCAACGATTCGAAGCGCAAGCAGCCATGCATCCCAAGACAGTGGCGGTGGTGTATGGCGCGCAACAGTTGACCTACGGCGAGCTGAACCGCCGTTCCAATCGCTTGGCGCACCACTTGCTGGCGCTTGGCGTACAACCTGAAGACCGTATTGCCATCTGCCTGCAACGCAGTCTCGAGACGCTGATCGGCCTGGTGGCGATCCTGAAGTCCGGGGCCTGCTACGTGCCGATGGATCCTTCCTATCCCGTGGATCGCCTGGCCTACCTGCTCAAGGACAGTGCCCCGGTGGCGCTGCTGACCCAACAGGCCCTGCAAGGGCGGTTGCCGATCTCGAATGTGCCGGTGCTGTTGCTCGACACCGATCTGCCTCAGGTAAGCGCCTGTTCAGAAGACAACCCGGTGCTCGCGGCGCTGACGCCACAATGTCTGGCCTACATCATCTATACCTCGGGCTCCACCGGAGAGCCCAAAGGTGTGATGGTCGAACATCGTAACCTCGACAATCTGGTGAACTGGCATTGTCAGGCCTTCGACCTGAAGCACGGCAGCCGTACTTCAAGCGTGGCCGGTTTCGGTTTCGATGCGGCGGCCTGGGAAATTTGGCCTGCGCTGAGTTGCGGCGCCACGCTGTTGTTGCCACCGGCCCATGCGGGCAGTGAGGACGTCGATGCGCTGCTCGATTGGTGGCAGGCCCAGGCGTTGGATGTGAGTTTCCTGCCTACGCCCATTGCCGAGTACGCGTTTGGCCGCAACCTGGGGCACGATCAATTGCGCACGCTTTTGATTGGTGGTGACCGCCTGGGCAAGCGGCCTGTCGAGTTGCCCTTCAATCTGATCAACAATTACGGCCCTACGGAAACCACCGTGGTCGCCACTTCGGGACTGATCGAGGCCTCGCAGACGGTGTTGCATATCGGTAAACCGGTGGCCAACACCCGGGTTTACTTGCTCGATGAGCAATTGCAACCGGTTCCGCTTGGCGTGGCAGGTGAGCTTTATATCGCCGGGGCCGGGGTTGCGCGGGGCTATCTGAACCGTGCGCAGTTGACCGCCGAGCGCTTCGTGAAAGACCCGTTCAGCCTGGTAAAAGACGCCAGGATGTACCGCAGCGGTGACCTGGGGCGTTATTTGCCGGACGGCAATATCGATTATCTGGGGCGCAACGATGCTCAGGTAAAGATCCGCGGTCTGCGTATCGAGTTGGGTGAAATCGAAGCCAAACTGGCTCGACACGAAGCGGTAAGAGAGACCGTGGTGCTGGCCCGTGAGGATGTACCGGGCGAGAAACGCCTGGTGGCTTACTTCACGTTGCATGCTGCGTACGCGACCACCCGGATCGAGGACCTGCGTGGACATCTGCACGCACAGTTGCCCGACTACATGGTACCGGCGGCGTACGTGCGACTCGATGCACTGCCGCTGACCGCCAACGGCAAGCTCGATCGCAGGGCGTTGCCGGCACCGGACCAGGATGCCGTCGTCAGCCGTGTCTACGAAGCCCCTCAAGGCGAAGTCGAAACCGTGTTGACGCAGATCTGGCAAGCCGTGCTGGGCCTGCAACAGGTCGGTCGCCACGACAATTTCTTCGAATTGGGTGGGCACTCGCTGCTGGCGATTCGTTTGCTGGGGCTGATGGCCCAAGCCAACTTGACGATGTCGCTGGCCGAGTTGTTCCAGCACGAAAGCGTCGCATCCATGGCGTTGTTGCTGCAGACCCGCGGCACCGAAGTCCAGGCACAGGAAGCTTTTGTACCGGTACGCACCACCGGCCAGCAGAACCCGCTGTTCCTGGTGCATGAGTTCAGCGGCCTGGATCTTTACTTCCCGGCACTGGGCAAACACATCGACCCGGATGTTCCGGTCTATGGCCTACCGGCCATCCCATGGGGCGAGCCACAGTTGCAGACGATGGAATGCCTGGCCTCGCGGCTGGTGGGCATCATCCGTTCGGTCCAGCCCCATGGTCCCTATCGGCTGGCCGGCTGGTCGTTTGGTGGCGTGCTGGCTTACGAAACCGCGATCCAGCTCATTGGCGTGGACGAAGAGGTCGAGTTCGTCGGCCTGATCGACAGCTATCTGCCGCGGTTGGTGGACCAGGGTAGAGAGCGCTGGTCACCGGACGAGGCCCACAAACGGCATTTGCTGGATCGTTGCGAGGTGTTCTGGAAGGCTTCGACAATCGGTGAGGCGGACCTCGCGGCGGTCCTCGCCAACCTGACTCATCTGCTGACTCAACTGGGCCACTTCGAGTTTGAAGGCCTGGTGCAGCGGTGCAGTGAAGAAGGTCTGTTGCCTGCTGAACTGGCGGGCTACAGCGCGGCCCAGCTCTGGCAGTACCTGGACCGGGAGGTCGCCCACGGTCATGCGCTGGCCCATTACTCGGTGTATCCGATCTCTGTGCCGGTGCACCTGCTGGTCGCCGAGGAACGCAAGGACGATGCGCCCGAGCATTCCGGCTATCTGGGTTGGGACGCCGTCCTACCGAAGGCCCAGATGCATTGCATCAAGGTTCCGGGCAACCACCAGACGATGATGCAGGCCCCCCAGGTCAAGGCCTTGGGCCAGGCCATCGATGATGCACTGCGTACCGTCGCATCGCGTCCGGTGAAGTTGCCAAGGAGTGGTTACCAGCCGCTGTTGACTATCCAGGGCGGGCGCGCCGACCGGGCTCCGATCTTTTGTGTGCCTGGGGCGGGCGACAGCGTGACCGGTTTTATCGGGCTGACCGACGCCTTCGGTCCGGACTGGCCAATCCATGGGCTGCAACCCCGTGGTCTGGACGGCAGCACAGAGCCTTTCAGCCTCGTGGAAACCGCCGCCCAGGCGTACCTCGAAGCGATCGACAGGGTGCAACCGGAGGGGCCGGTGCATCTGCTCGGCCATTCCTTCGGCGGCTGGATCGTGTTCGAAATGGCGGCCCGCCTGCATGCCCGGGGGCGCAAGGTGGCGTCGTTGACGCTGATCGACAGTGAGTCGCCGGGCGGCAACGGCGTGGTGGGCAAGCCCTATACCGCGACGGGGGTGCTGAATCGACTGATCGAGGCGATGCAGTTGGCTTCCGGCAAGTCGTTGGGGATCGATGCCACGGTCTTCGGTACCCAGGACGATACCGCGCAGATGCGCTTGCTGCATGCGGGCATGGTACGGGCCGGCATGCTGCCGCAGCGTTCGGCGGTGGATTCGATGCGCGGTCCGGCGCGGGCCTTCGGTACGGCCCTGCGCACGGTTTATCAACCGCAACATCGCTACACCGGGCCGGTGCGGTTGGTGCTGGCCGATGATCCAACCCTGGACACAGCCGGTAACAAACGCGAACAGGAACAAATGATCGAAGGATGGCGCAAGCATATCCCCGACCTCAGTATCTGGTACGGTCCGGGCAACCACTTCACGATCCTCAAGGCCCCTCACGTACACAACTTGGCAGCCTGGTGGCAGGACGGCCTTCCCATGCTCGACGAGGAGGCCGCCAGTGATTGCGTCTAGCCGTCCTTCCTTGACGCGCATCCATGGAACCCGGCGCCACGTTGGCCGGGCTTGAAATCAACGCACTCATGGTTATTTATGGAAAAGTCGAAGTTTCGCAAAATCGCTATCGTGCTCGTACTGGTCGTGGTGGCCGGTCTGATTTTCTACAGCGCGCAATCGCCGGGCAAACCGCCGGATTATCTGACCGCTGTGGTCGAGCGCACGGATATCGAGAACGCGGTGCTGGCGTCCGGGACGCTGCAGGGTATCAAGCAGGTCGACGTCGGTGCCCAGGTGTCGGGTCAACTGAAATCCCTCAAGGTGAAATTGGGCGACAAGGTCAAGAAGGGCCAGTGGCTGGCGGAAATCGACCCGATGCTGGCCCAGAACTCACTGCGCCAGACCCTGGTCAACGAGGAGAACCTGGTGGCCAAGCGGCAGGCGACGGCGGCGCAACTCAAGGACGCCAAGGCCACCTATGATCGCTACAAAAAGCTGCAACCGGACGACGCGATTTCCAAGCAGGAGTACGAGACCGCCGAGTCGAACTACAAGGTGGAAGCGGCCAATCTGCTTTCCCTCGATGCGCAGATCAAGGACGCCCGTATCCAGGTGGAAACCGCGCGGGTCAACCTGGCCTACACCCACATCGTCGCGCCGATCGACGGCTATGTGGTGGGGATCGTCACGCAGGAAGGCCAGACCGTGATCGCCGAGCAACTGGCGCCGGTGCTGCTCAAGCTCGCCGACCTCGACACCATGACGGTCAAGGCGCAGGTGTCGGAAGCCGACGTGATTCACATCGTGCCTGGCCAAGAGGTGTACTTCACCATCCTCGGCGAATCGGAAAAGCGTTATTACGCCAAGCTGCGCGGCACTGAACCGGCGCCACAGAACTTCCTCGAAACCCAGACCGGAGGGACGCCGAAGCAAAATACCGCAGTGTTCTACAACAGCCTTTTCGACGTGCCGAACCCCGATCATCGCCTGCGCATTTCCATGACGGCCCAGGTCCGCATCGTCCTGGACAAGGCCAAGGATGTGTTGACGGTTCCCGTCGCCGCCCTGGGGTCGAAAAACCAGGATGGCAGCTACGTGGTCCGGGTGCTGGATGCCGAAGGCAAGGCCCAGCCGCGTAACGTGCGCATGGGCATCAACAACAACGTCAGGGTCGAGATCAAGGATGGCCTGGCCGAGGGTGACAAGGTCGTCATCGGCGAGCCGATCCCTGCCGTGGCGGGAGCCTGACCATGACCCAACCATTGCTGGAACTCAAGGGCATCACCCGCAGCTTCATCGCGGGCGAAAAGGCGTTCATCGCCCTCAAGGACATCAACCTGACGATCAATGCCGGCGAGGTGGTTGCGATTACCGGGGCGTCCGGCTCCGGCAAGTCGACCCTGATGAACGTGCTCGGCTGCCTCGACCATCCGAGCGCCGGGAGCTACAAGGTGGATGGGCGCGAAACCGGTTCGATGAACGACCGGGAACTGGCGGTGTTGCGGCGTGATCACTTTGGTTTCATTTTCCAGCGCTACCATTTGTTGCCGCACCTGAGTGCCTTGCACAACGTCGAGATGCCGGCGATTTATGCCGGCGCCGCCGAGTCGCAACGGCACAGCCGTGCCGGGGAACTGCTGACGCGCCTGGGGTTGATGGGGCACTTGAGCAATCGGCCCAACCAGCTCTCGGGTGGTCAGCAGCAGCGGGTGAGTATCGCCAGGGCGCTGATGAACGGCGGCGATATCATTCTGGCGGACGAACCCACCGGTGCGCTGGACACCACCAGTGGCAAGGAGGTGATGAAGATCCTGCTGGAGCTCAACAAGGCGGGACACACGGTCATCATCGTGACCCACGATGAGAAAGTCGCGGCCCACGCCCAGCGCATCATCGAGATCCGCGACGGCGAGATCGTCAGTGATCGAGCCAATCCGCAGCGGCCGTTGGAGGATCAGTCGCCACAAGGCACACGTCCGGCCAAGGTCAAGGCCGAGAACGGCCTGCGCGCCAGCTTCGGCTTGTTCAGCGAAGCGTTCAACATGGCTTGGGTGGCGCTGATTTCCCATCGAATGCGCACCCTGCTGACCATGTTGGGCATCATTATCGGTATCACCTCGGTGGTCTCGATCGTGGCCATCGGCGAAGGGGTCAAGGAATATGTCCTGAAGGACATCCAGGCGATTGGCAGCAATACGATCGAGATCATGCCCGGGGCTGACTGGGGAGACAGTCGCTCGACCGCTATCGAAACCCTGGTGTTGTCCGACGTTACGGCCCTGAGCGACCAGTATTACATCGACAGCGCGACGCCCAACGTTGGCCGCAATCTGCTATTGCGGTTTGAAAACATCGACGTCAACGCGACCATCAACGGTGTCAGCGAGAGCTATTTTCAGGTTCGCGGGATCAAGATCGGCTCCGGCGTCGCGTTCAGCAAGGACGATGCCCGGCGTCAGTCACAAGTGGTGGTGATCGACCATAACACCCGTCAGCGACTGTTCCCGAACAGCGATCCGTTGGGCAAGGTGATTCTCATCGACAACCTGCCTTGCACGATCATCGGCGTGACCGAAGACCGCAAAAGCGTGTTCAACACCAACAAGAACCTGAACGTATGGATGCCCTATGAGACGGCGGCCGGCCGATTGCTGGGCCAGCGCTTCCTGGACAGCGTTACGGTGCGGATAAAGGACGGTCAACCGAGCAAAGTCGTGGAAGACAACGTCGTCAAGCTCCTGACCCAGCGCCATGGCATCAAGGACTTTTTCACCTACAACCTCGACAGCGTGCTGCAGACGGTGCAGAAGACCAGTCAGTCCCTGGCGCTGTTGCTCTCGTTGATTGCGATCATCTCGCTGGTGGTCGGTGGCATCGGTGTGATGAACATCATGCTCGTCTCGGTGACCGAACGTACCCGCGAGATTGGCATCCGCATGGCCGTCGGTGCACGCCAGTCCGACATCCGCCAGCAGTTCCTGGTGGAGGCGGTGATGGTGTGCCTGATAGGCGGGATGATTGGCATCGCCTTGTCGTTTGGAATCGGCTATGTCTTTTCGATCTTCGTCAAGGAATGGCAGATGGTGTTCTCGATGGGATCGATCGTCGCGGCTGTCGTCTGCTCGACCCTGATTGGGGTCGTGTTCGGCTTCGTGCCCGCTCGCAATGCCGCGCGGCTCGATCCGATCAATGCCTTGGCGCGTGATTGACCTGGGCTGCCAGGCACAGAACCTGTGGCGAGGGAGCAAGCTCCCTCGCCACCTAGGTGTCTGATCCTTTATACCGCTACGCGCGCCGTATGCGAGCGTGTCTCGCCGACCTTCCCGAGCGCGTGTTCGAAGCGTTCCAACACCATGCCGACCTCGGTCTCGGTGATGGTCAGGGGCGGCAGGAACCTGAGCACCGCGCCATGGCGTCCGCCGGTTTCCATCATCAATCCGTTGTCGAAGCAGTTGAGCTTGATGGCGTGTGCCCGCGCTCCGTCGGCCTGGCCGGCGCGCTGGTTGGCCGCCGGCTGGGTGATTTCCACACCGATCATCAATCCGCGACCGCGGATGTCGCCGATGAATGAAAAACGTTGCGCGATGTCCTTCAGGCCACTCTCCAATTGCTTGCCCATCCGGGCGGCATGGGCAACGAGATTGTCTTTCCTGATTTGCTGCATGGTTGCTGCTCCGGCAACCATCGCCATCTGATTGCCTCGGAAGGTGCCCGCATGCATGCCAGGTTCCCAGGTGTCCAGATGCTCGGCGTACACGATCACTGCTAGCGGGTAGCCGCCTCCAATGGCTTTTGACAGCACCAGGATGTCGGGCACGATGCCCGCGTGCTCAATGGCGAACGTGCTGCCGGTGCGGCCCAGTCCGGTCTGGACTTCATCGACGATCAGCAAGATGTCCTGTTCGAGGGTGATTTCCCGCAGGGCCCTCAACCAGTTGGCCGAGGCGGGGATACAACCGCCTTCGCCTTGCACCACCTCGACGATCACCGCCGCCGGTTTGGCAACGCCGCCTTCGGGGTCCGAGAGGACGGTGCGGATGTAGTCGATGGACAGTTGATCGGTGTGCTCGCCGTCGGTGCCGAACGGGCATCGAAATCGGTAGGGGAACGGCAGAAAGTGCGTGCCTTGGGCAATCATGCCGTCACCGGTCTTGGGGGACAGTTTGCCCATCGCCGACAGTGCTCCGGCCGTCATGCCGTGATAGCCGCCGTGGAAGGCCATCAACGGCGAGCGCTTGGTGTAGTGACGCGCCAGTTTGATGGCCGCCTCGACGGCATCCGAGCCACTGGGGCCGCAGAAAAGAATCTTGCTGGTGGCGCGCATTTTTGCCGGCAACATCGAGAACAGCTCCTGCACGAACGCATGTTTGGCCGGCGTGGCCAGGTCCAGTGCCTGCTGTAGATGATCGCTGCCGAGAAACTGCATCACGGCGTCGCGGACTTGCGGCGGGTTGTGCCCGAGAGCCAGGGTTCCGGCGTTCGACAAACAGTCGAGGAACTCCTGGCCGCTGGCGTCCTTGATCCGCATGCCCTTGCCGCTGACGAACAGTCGCTGGAAAGTCTGCGCATAGGTTCGTGCGTTCGACTCGACGTTTTCGAGGTAAGTGAGTGCTTCCATATTCGATCATCCATTGGCTATGGAACGTGAGCCGAGCGCGGGTTTATCCATGCCCGATAGCAGGTGCAGCCGTTACTTGGCAGGTCCAGGTCATTTCAACAGGCCCCCGTATTTATCGCGAGTTTTCTTGCCGGTAGCTGTCCCAGTTTTCCACGCCAGACATCAAATCCGGCCCGGGGTTAAATAACTGCCACACGAGCTTCATCAAGCCGTCGTCAATAACAGCCACCTCCCTGAGTTGTGCCGGGTGCCTTGCTGTTTTTCACCTTTGTCACCCCCCTAGAGAAGCCTATGCATGCCTTCAAGCCCCCAGGGATATTGCTGGTGACACTGTGTGCGGTGGCCCTGAGTGGCTGCGTATTGGGCCCGGATTATCGGGTGCCAGACGTCCCGATCGCCGCCAAATGGCAAGCGCCATTGCCTCACGGCGCGTCCGTGGTGGCATTGGCCGACTGGTGGCAGCAGTTCGATGACCCGGCGTTGGCCGAGCTGTTGCGCCTGTCCGAAACCGATAGCCCATCCATGGATGAGGCCTGGGCCAATATCTCGCTGGCCCGGGCAACCGCCGCCAGTGATGCCGCGGATGCCTTGCCCAAGATCGACGGCACGTTGTCCGGTGGCCGGGGTGGACAACAGACCGGTGCTCAACGCCTGGGTGGGTCTGGTTCTTCGGCCACGATGGATGCGGCCTGGGAGCTCGATATGTTCGGCAAGTTACGGCGCAACAACGAAGCGGCGCAGTCCCGTGTCGAGGCACGGGTGGATGACTGGCATGACGCGCGGGTTTCCCTGGCGGCCCAGGTGGGCGATTACTATGTGCAATACCGCGGTTGTCAGAAGCTGGTGTTGGCCTACGCGGATCAGGCCCAGTCCCAACAAGACACTGCCCGCATCACTCGCCAGTCGTTCGGGGCCGGCTTCACTTCTTCCGCCGACGCAGCCCTGGCCGATGCCAGTGCCGCCAGCAGCGCCGCGACCCTGGTTCGGCAACAGAGTGAATGCCAGGTGCTGCTCAAAAGCCTGGTTGCACTGACGGGCAGTGATGAAGGGCGGCTGCTGGAAGTGCTCGGGCAGACCCCGGCGCAACTGCCCCAGCCGGCCGAACTCCAGGTGCGGCAGATTCCAGCCGACCTGTTGCGTCAGCGTCCGGACGTCGCCTCCAGCGAGCGAGAGCTGGCAGCGGCGAATGCCGAGATCGGCGTGGCCCAGGCTGAACGGCTGCCAAGCCTGAGTCTTTCCGGGACCTTTTCCGTGGGCACCATGGTGGGCCAGCGTAACCGCTCCTGGTCGCTGGGCCCGGTGCTGTCGATTCCGCTGTTCGATGGGGGCAAGCGCCGCGCGGCGGCGGACGGTGCCGAGGCGTCTTATGAAGCCGCCCTGGCGGTCTATCGCCAGACGCTGCGCACCAGCGTGATGGAAGTGGAACAGGCCCTCGTGCGTCTCGATGCGGCACGTCGCCGGGAGTCGGATGTGGCGCGTTCCACCGCCGGTTTTCGTGAGTCTTTCGAGGCCATTGATCGCAACTGGCAAGCCGGTAACGTCAGCCTGCTGGACCGTGAAACCGCGCGCCGCCAGGCGCTGACGGCCGAGATCGAATTGATCACCTTGCAGCAGGACCAAGTGCGCTACTGGATCGCCTTGTACAAGGCATTGGGCGGCGGCTGGCAAGCCAGTCAACCCCTGGTGCGGAATCAGGCAACGCGTGGAGAAGGTGCGTGAGGGCGAGGTCAGGTAAATTTGCGCTGGCACTCGTCGTGATCGCCGTGGTGGTGGCGTTGATCTATTGGCGCCGTGGCACCGAACCGGCCGTGGCCGCTCCCAATGTCAGTAGCTTGAGCGTGGAGGTGGTCCAGGCGCGGCGCCAGGTCTGGCCGCAATTGTTGTTCGCCAATGGCGCGCTCGCGCCCTGGCAGGAAGCAGTCATCAATGCCGAGACCAGCAGCCTGCGCATTGCCAGCATCGAGGCCGATGTGGGCAGCCGGGTAAAGAAAGGTCAATTGCTGGCCACGCTGGCCTCTGAAACAGTCGTCGCCGAAGAAAGCAAACAGAAGGCGCTCGTTGCCCAGGCGGAAGCCAATCTGGAGCAGGCCCGATCCAATGACCGTCGCGCCAAAGTCGTCGGACAGGGCGGGGCGTTGTCGGAACAGCAGCGCGAAGATTATCGAATCAAAGTAGCCCTCGCCGAAGCTGACCTCGCCGGCGCCCGCGCCGAATTGCAGAGCACTCGGATCCGGCTCAAGCAGACGCGCATCGTGGCGGTGGACGACGGCATCATTTCTGCGCGTACGGCGTTGCTCGGCAAGGTGCTCTCCGCCGGCGACGAGCTGTTTCGCCTGGTGCGCGACAGCCGCATCGAATGGCAGGCCGAGCTGGATGCCCGCCAGTTGGCCCAAGTGCAGGCCGGCCAGGTCGCCCGTATGACATTACCCGACGGGCGGAGCCTGGAAGGGCGGGTGCGGCTGGTGTCCCCGACATTGAATAACAAGACCAGCCGGGCACTGGTCTACATCTCCCTGCCAACCGACAGCGCCGCCCAGGCCGGCATGTATGCCAGCGGCCAGATCGAGCTGGCGCCCCGCGAGGCGCTCACGGTGCCGGACACTGCCGTTATCCTGCGTGACGGCCGCTCTTATGTGTTCACACTCAATGATGACATGCATGTCGTCCAGCGGCCGGTGGTGGTCGGCAGGCGCCTGCACCAGGCCGTGGAAATCCTCAGCGGCCTCGACGAGCCTGCCCGGATCGTGCGCGCCGGCGGTGCGTTTCTCAATGACGGCGCAAGTGTGACCCTCGTTCAAGCCCAGGTCGCGCTGCCATGAATATTTCCGCGCTGTCGATCCGCTATCCGGTGCCGGCCGTGATGCTGTTCATTTTGCTGACGCTCTTCGGCCTGTCGGGTTTTGGCAAACTCGCCATCCAGGATTTTCCGGACATGGACCTGCCGGTGGTGGTGATCAGTGCCTCATTGGAAGGCGCGGCGCCCGAGCAGCTGGAAACGGAAGTGGCGCGCAAGATCGAGGACAAACTGACCTCCCTGCGCTTGCTCAAGCACGTGACGACGACCATCACCGATGGCGCCGTCAACATCAGTGTCAGCTTTGACATCGACAAGGATGGCAACGAGGCTCTGAACGAAGTGCGTAACGCGGTGGACAGCGCGATGCCGCAGCTGCCGGCGAGCCTGGATACACCATCGGTTTCGCGGATGACCACCAGCGTCTCGGCGTTGCTCACCTATGTCATCGACTCTGACCATCTGGATGAAGAAGGCTTGTCCTGGTTCGTCGACAATGAACTGAGCAAACAGCTGCTGGCGGTGCCCGGGGTCGCAATGATCGCGCGCGTGGGCGGTGTCGACCGGGAAGTCCAGGTCAATCTCAACCCGGCCCTGATGGCGGGGCTGGGCATTCGGGTGACGGACGTGGCCAGCCAGTTGCGGGCCATGCAGAAGGACAACTCCGGTGGCCAGGGCAACCTGGGCAGTGGCCAGCAAGCCATGCGGACCTTGGGGGCCATTGACGATCCGGCGGCGCTCGGTGCCATCGATATTCCCAGCGGCGACGGTCGTCTGCTGGCATTGAGTCAGTTGGCCGATATTCGCGACACCCACGCTGAACGCAGCACCCGGGCGTTTCGCGATGGCAGGCCGGTGATCGGCTTCCAGGTCACCCGTTCCCTGGGGTTCTCCGATGTCGGCGTGGCCAACGATGTGCGCAAGGCCATGACCACGTTTGCGGAGCAGCATCCCAACGTGCAGATCGTGGAGGCCAACGACACGGTCAAGGCCGTGCTCGCCAATTATCACGACTCGATGAACCTGCTGTACGAAGGCATGCTGCTGGCGGTGTTGGTGGTCTGGTGGTTTTTGCGGGACTGGCGCGCCACGCTCATCGTCGCCACGGCACTGCCGCTGTCGATCATCCCCACCTTTGGCGTGATGTACCTGGCCGGGTTTACGCTCAACGCCGTTTCCCTGCTGGCCCTGGCGTTGGTCATCGGCGTGCTGGTGGACGACGCCATCGTCGAAATCGAGAACATCGCCCGGCATTTGCGCATGGGCAAGACCCCGCTTCAAGCCGCCACTGAGGCTGCGGATGAAATCGGCCTGGCGGTGCTCGCCACGACCGTCACCCTGGTTGCGGTGTTCCTGCCCACGGCGTTCATGGGCGGTATCGCCGGGAAACTGTTCCGTCAGTTCGGCGTGACGGCTTCGGTTGCGCTGTTGTTTTCCCTGCTGGTGGCGCGGGTGTTGACACCCATGATGGCGGCCTATTTCCTCAAGGCAAAAGATGAAACCGCCCACGACGGCCCGTTGATGACCCGTTACCTGGGCTGGATTCACACCAGTCTGACCCGGCGCAAGACGACGATGTGCCTGGCCAGCCTGTGCTTTGTCGGGGCCTTGGCACTGATTCCGTTGCTGCCCACCAGTTTCCTGCCGGCGCAGGACACTGGGCGCAGTAAAATAAACTTGGAGCTGCCGCCCGGCACGACGTTGGAGCAAACCACCGCCACGGCATTGCAAGCCAGCGAAAGGCTACGCGACATGCCAGACGTCAAACACACCTTTGTCTCGGTAGGGACCGCCAGCAGTTCGGGCTCTGGGCCTGCCGGTATCACCGGCGCCAGCGATGCGGTCCTGACGGTGGAACTGGTCGCCCGGGACGCGCGTGATCGCAAGCAGGTGGAGGTGGAAGCGCAAATGCGTCAAGTGCTGCGTTCACTGCCGGGGGTACGTATCAACGTTGGCGGTGATGGCAGCGGAGAGAAGCTCAATATCGTGCTCGCCAGTGACGATGGTGATCTGCTGGAACGCACGGCAAGCACCCTTGAACCGCAACTGCGTGAATTGCGCGGGATCGGAAATGTGTCGTCGAGCAGCGCCCTGCAGCGTCCTGAAATCCAGATGCGCCCGAATTACGCCCGCGCAGCGGAACTGGGCATTACCAGCCAGGAAATAGCCGATACCTTGCGCATGGCGACCTACGGCGAATATTCCTCGCAACTGGGCAAAATCAATCTGTCCCAACGCCAAGTCGATGTACGGGTGCGTATGGATTCGCTGTTACGCGACGACCTGCAGGCCATCAACCAGTTGCGGGTGACCGGTCGAGACGGCCAGGTCGCCATGTCTTCGTTGGGGGACATCAGCATGGGCAGTGGACCAGCGCAAATCAGTCGGATGGACCGTCTGCGCAATATCACCCTGTCTATCGAGCTCAACGGTCGCAATCTGGGCGAGGTCATGGCCGAAGCCAGCCAATTGCCGGGGATGCGCAATCTCCCAGCCGAAGTGAAGCAGGTGGAGCTGGGCGAACTGCAGCTGATGACCGAATTGTTCGGAAGTTTCAGTCTGGCCATGGCCATCGGTGTGTTTTGTATCTATTCGGTCCTGGTGCTGCTGTTTCATGACTTCTTGCAACCGGCGACGATTCTTTCGGCGCTACCGCTCTCGCTGGGTGGCGCGCTGCTGGCCTTGTTGGTGTGCAACTTCAGTTTTTCCCTGCCATCCGTCATCGGTTTGCTGATGTTGATGGGGATTGTGACCAAGAACTCCATCCTGTTGGTGGAGTACGCGATCATGGCCCGCCGCGATTATGGCCTGAATCGATACGATGCATTGGTGGATGCCTGTCACAAGCGCGCCCGGCCGATCCTGATGACCACCGTAGCCATGGGCGCCGGGATGTTGCCGACCGCGATGGGGATGGGGGAAGACCCGAGTTTCAGGCAGCCGATGGCGGTGGTGGTGATGGGCGGTTTGCTGACGTCGACGCTGTTGAGTCTATTGGTCGTGCCGGTGATTTTCACTTATGTGGACGATGCGCTGGAGTGGTTGAAGCGTCGCACTCGCAGGCCAATGGAAAAAGGCGTGACAGGGGAAGGAAGTGCAGGGGGGTGAACAACAATCCCCCAACAAATACTCGATTCATATAGTGATCGAGCAATCGTTGGGGGTAAGTTTCATACGGCTTGTTGAATCACACTATTGCCGCTCCATTCGAGGTGAGTGGGTGTGGCATCTATCGAGTGCATCCATCGGATAAGCGAACGGCGTCCGCCAATCCCCATTTTGATGGCGGCACGTTTCAGATAGCTTTCGACCGTGTTGACTTTCAGGTTCAGTTGTTCGGCAAGTTCAGGTGCGGTGCGTCCGGCCAGCAGACCCACGCACACTTCTGTTTCGCGAGAAGACAAACTCAATCCTGACAACTGCAGTCGATCGGCGAATCTTTGGCGTAGCGCTTCCATGCCTCCGCTTTCCGAATCCAGGGGCAGGCAAGGGTCCTGCCGAACGGATTCCGACGGAACCAGGGCGGCAACGTGTTCCTCGACCATAGGTAATAAAAGGCAGGAGAAGTCTTTCAACAGTGCATGTTCCTGCGGGGAAAATCCTTTGGAAAAAGGTGATCGATATACGGACAGTACATAACGACGACCATTTTTCCGGGTGGTCAGGTGCAGTTGGGTGGTTGTGTTGTAGGAAAGCGCTTTATCCGGACGCTCGCGTGGGAGCAGACATCGGGAGAAATTGGCTACTTTTTGTGGAGCAGCATCTTCAAAAAAAATATCGTCGGCCAGGAAAAAAGGCTTTGCTGTATGAGCGTCCATGATGGCGTCGATGCATGTATTGTCCATGCCGACGCATCCTATACTGGAGGTGCTCGGTTCGGAAATATTACTTGTGCCTATCCTTTGCTCGGTAATATGGGTTGCGTCTACGGGTATTTCCGTGAGTATCAGGTCGTGCAGCATGCGAGGAAAGTTGCGGCTGCCTGTGCTGGCAATAACTTTGCCAACGTGCGGGAATAATCGTTGTAGGTTCATCCTTTCTCCAAACTCATACCAAGTATTTGATTTATAGCTGCAGCTCAGTGTGCATGGATCTCTTTGCTGGAATGTTTCGATTAGGGAGTGTCTGGCCGATATCCAAGGATTTATGGAGTGTGCCTGACGAGCGGCATGTCTGGTGGGAATGGTTATAGGCGAGGGTTCTATTGATAGCGTTCTTGTTAAGGACCTCCTCATAAGTTTTATCGGTACAAGGCAATGTGCCGTAGATGATCTTTTCACCCTTCGAGCCTAGTGCCGTATTGCGTCTGTCAACTGTCCATCCGGAACGTTTAAGGATTTTTTCCATCATGGTGTCAACGACAATTTCATAGAGCTGTATATTTTGTTGTTGGGCGAACTTAATCATTGACAGGAAAAGTGCCGCTGTGCGAATGTCTACATTAGCTTGAGTGAGTTCTCCTGTGGCGAAACTGTCAGTCGAAAGTGCGAATCGAGTGGCCTCCCAGCAATAGAGTGAGCAGGGTCTGGGTTGGTCGATTGGAAGAATGAAACTCAAGGAGCCACTCATAAGTGTCGGTTTGTTGGAGGGGCGCAATCGAACACAACCGGTCACCCGGTCGTGGACATGGGCATAGATATAAAACGCATCAGGGTCGTCGTATTCATCCCACTCGTAAGCACTGCCCTGATAACTTTCAATGTCCCATTTTTTTCTGTCGATGAAGGCTAGTTTGCGAATGGATAATATTTGTTCCAGGGTGTTGAGTGGGATTTGCGAGTAGCTTGCGACGCTGGTAGATACGCCAGAAAATTGATAGGTGCGGGGGGAGTAGTTCATGGGCGCGAATTCATGGCTGCGGGTGAAGCTACTGTTAACTTTGCACTAACGCATTTCAACTGTACTAAAGTACAGTCTTTGGTTTATAGAGTGGATAGCCTAATTAGTGGGCGAATTTCAGCGCTGCCTTATAATCATTAGCAAGGGCATTAGTTGGCGGATTCGTATCGCTGTGAATCCAAGAAAGTATAGGC
This sequence comes from Pseudomonas sp. B21-054, assembly GCF_026016345.1. NCBI lineage: Bacteria > Pseudomonadati > Pseudomonadota > Gammaproteobacteria > Pseudomonadales > Pseudomonadaceae > Pseudomonas > Pseudomonas sp. B21-054. Next base: position 3,527,187 of record NZ_CP087204.1, on the reverse strand, counting down.
GGCAGTGGTGGCGAATTGGGGTTATTCAAGTACGGATGACCCGCGCTGAAGATGGAGTATGGGTATCATTTTTTTGACGATTGGTAGAGATCGAAGCTAACTGGTTGATATCAATTGGTTTGAAAAATTGACGCATTCCGAGTTTAACTTGCTGCGTGTAATCAACGGGTAATACAGATGTGGGAGCGTTGCTTTCGTGGACGGACCTTTCTCTTGCCTGCGAATGCAACGACTGCAACCTGCGAGTTTGAAACGATGAGTGGCACATTGATGTTGGTCTAGTGTGATTGCTCTATTAGTGGATTGGTCTGACCTCATATGACTTGGGCGTGATGTCGTATGGAAAATAATGGATTGATCTGACCCTGAAGAATGAGTCGCGAGGCTCCTGCAATGGATAATGCTATGAACTATATTGCGCTTACGCTGATGACAGTATTGTTGGTTCCGGGACCGACGAACTCATTGTTGCTGCAAACTGGCATAAACAGGGGCTTCAATACCCGCTCAATGAAGTTCGTTGGCGCAGAGTGGCTGGCCTACATTATTCAGATGACAATGTGGGGGGTGTTCATTGATCTGCTGATTACCGACCATTCGTGGGTAGTGGTCGCAACCAAGATTTTTGCCGTTTGCTTCTTGTTTTATATTTCCTTGAAACTGTGGTTCTCGGTAAAAGACCATGAAACAGGCGCTCCCGCAGGTATTACAGTGCCTGATCTGTTCGTGGCAACGCTGACAAATCCCAAAGGGCTGTTCTTTGTTTCATTCGTTGCGCCTGCAGGCACTTTTTTGTCGCTGGATAGTTACCTGTCATTCATGTTGTTATTTTCGGTGACTATTTTCCCAGTGGGGCTTATCTGGATCGCGGCGGGCGCCTTTTGTGGTCGTAAATTGCATGCGATTGTATCGGGGAGATTTTTAAGTCGAGCGATTTCCTTGGTCATTGGATTATTCGCATGTGGCATGCTTTTCAATATCGCGTCACAGGTGGGGTTTGCTTGAGTGTACGACGCTCATTAAAGCTGGACGTGGCGTCGGATCCGGGCAGTTGGATCGGCGCGAAAATGGACGAGGAAGTGCGGGCTGGGTGGATAATGGCAGGGTGATTTAAACGAGGTTCAATTGGACGGCTTTAAACATCGCTTGCTTGACATTGGTGCAGTCCAGTTTTTCAGTCATCTGCCTGGCATGAAATTTCACCGTGCGTTCGGTGATATTCATGATCAAGCCTATTTCCTTATAGTTTTTTTCCCAGTGCGAGCCAGCGCAGGAATTCAATTTCCCTGGGTGAAAGTTTTAGATTGCTTTCAATGCTGGCTTCCACGGGGCGGTGCTGGTTGGCGATGATGCTGAGGGTTTGTATGATCACCAGGTTCGACCGGACAATAATGGGGAAATCCGGATCATTTTCTTCGGAAGATAAATGAATGGAGCCGAAGGATCTGCCGGGTTCATGAATCGGAACGGTGTACCCTTGCTGGATGCCGTAGGAGGCTGACTGATCGAATATTTCGGGATTATTGTCTACTTCTTGTGGGATTTCATCCCAGAAGAACGGGTTGGCAGTAATGGCGGCGTTGGCCATGACCGGGTCTGATTTATAGAGTGAGTTCTTGCGATAGGTTTCAACCCACTCGGCGGGGTAATTACTGTGGATGGAGATTTTCGAGTTGTTGAAAGGTGTGGGTTCCAAGTGAACATAGGCAAATTTGTTGATGCCCAGTTTTGCGAATATCCACCCGAGTATTTCGGTGTACTCGTTTTTGTTGACACCCGGCAGGTTGTTTTCCACCTCTTGAATTAAACTTAAAAGGTGGCTTGAGATGGGATTGAGCATAATAGACACGCTCGAAAAAATTCGATGTAAACCATGGCGTAGCCAGGCGCTTTGCCTTATGGCACGCCAAGCGGAATTCGAAGTTGTATAGCGTTGGTGTCAACAACCACAGGCGAGTTTTATAGCCCTGGTCAGCGCTCCGAAGAGGCGCGGCTTATCGGGTGTTGTCCCGTTCATCGGGGATCGCGTCAGGGAGCGATAAGGGTGTCTCGTCCCTCCGTGAAACTCTATTTCTCTCAACAAGGTTGATGTCATTGCGCCTCCTGGCATGTATAGCCTCACGCTTTTTGAACCGTGAGGCCGCAGTTAAGTTCGACTACTGAAACGATTAACTGGGAGGTAGTATAGACAACTTTTCCGAGACGGTGAGAAACATTCACAAAAGCGTTAATTTTCAAGCTGTAGAGCTCTTTTGAGGAACGCTGCCGTTCGACTGTCCCCGCATCCAGCCACCGTCTGCGGACTTCCGCAGACCACAACTTTTCCGCCTTGGGTTCCAGCCCCCGGGCCGACATCGATGACCCAGTCACTTTGGGCCACCACCCGCATGTCATGTTCCACTACAACCACCGTATGACCGTCCTCCACCAGTCGATTCAATTGCACCAGCAGACGATCGACGTCTTGGGGATGCAGCCCGTTAGTCGGCTCATCCAGCACATACAAAGTCGCTCCTCGGGCCTTGCGCTGCAGCTCCGTCGCCAGCTTGATCCGCTGTGCCTCGCCGCCGGACAGTTCCGTGGCCGGTTGGCCCAGGCGCAGATAGCCTAAGCCGATGTCCTGCAGCACTTGCAGCGAACGCCTTGCCGCCGCTTGCTCGGAAAACACCTCGAGTGCCTGGTTCACGGTCAATTGCAGCACCTGGGAAATGTTCAACCCCTGCCAGTTCACTTCCAGGGTCTGCGGGTTGTAGCGTGCCCCGTGGCAGGTAGGGCAGGGCGCGTACACGCTGGGCATGAACAACAATTCGACGCTGACGAAGCCCTCACCCTCACAGGTCTCGCAACGGCCCTTGGCGACGTTGAAGGAAAACCGTCCGGCATCGAATCCCAGTTCTCGAGCCTGCTCCGTCGCAGCGAACAGTTTACGAACGTGATCGAACAGCCCGGTGTAGGTGGCGAGGTTGGAGCGCGGGGTGCGCCCGATGGGTTTCTGGTCCACTTGGACCAGGCGCTTGATTGCGTCGAGGCCAGCACTGACGCGACCGCCGCTGGTTTGCACCGGTTCATCCTCAAGGCTTTGTTCATCGGCGTCGGCGGTCGGGCTGGCCTGACCCAGGTGAGCGCCCACCAGATCCAAGAGGGCCTGGCTGACGAGGCTGGACTTACCCGAGCCGGAGATGCCGGTCACTGCCGTGAAGCAGCCCAAAGGAAAGGCTGCGCTCAGGTTGTCGAGGTTATTGCGAGTGATGCCTTCCAGGCGCAGCCAGTCTTTGGGTGCTCGGGGGCTGCGTGCAGCGGCGTGATCTTCGGCAAAGAGGTAGGCGCGGGTTCGTGACTCAGGCACCTGTTCAAGGCCTGCGGGTGGACCGCTATAGAGGACTTTCCCGCCTTGCTCACCGGCATCCGGCCCCACGTCGATGAGCCAGTCCGCACGGCGCATGGTGTCCAGGTCGTGCTCGACCACAAACACCGAATTGCCCGCAGCCTTGAGGCGTTGCAGGGCATCGAACAATGCTTCGCTGTCGGCCGGGTGCAGGCCGGCGGAGGGTTCGTCCAGTACGTAGATCACCCCGAATAGCTGGGAGTTGAGTTGGGTCGCCAGGCGCAGGCGTTGCAACTCGCCGGAGGACAGTGTCGGTGTACTGCGCTCCAGGGCCAGGTAGCCAAGACCGAGGTCGATGAGGGTGACGATCCGCTCCAGCAGTTCAGCGGCGATGCGCTGGGCAGCGAGGCGCTTTTCCAGGGAAAGGTTGGGGGTATGGCGAGCGTCCGGTCCTCCGGCGTGAGGGTTGTCGCCCCGGGCGGCACGTTGCTCACGAGCCTCTCGGGTTTGCCGATGAGTAAGGACTTCCCCTGGTTCTTCGGCTTGCTCCAGATAAACCGGTGCCACGACCTCTTTGAGCACCTGGGCAAGTTCCAGCAAAGGCAGGTGGGACAGTTCGGCGATGTCCAGGCCGGCGAAGGTGACCGTCAATGCCTCGCGTTTGAGGCGTTTGCCTTCACACAGGGGGCAGGGGCTGGCGCGCATGTATTGCGCCACGCGTTTACGCATCTGGGCACTTTGGGAGTGCATGAAGGTGTGCAGCAAGTAACGTCGGGCGCCGCTGAACGTGCCCTGGTAACTGGGTTCGAGCTTGCGTTTGAGGGCCGCCCGAGTCTGGGCCGGGGTAAGCCCGGCGTACACGGGAACGGTGGGTGTTTCTTCGGTGAAAAGAATCCAGTCGCGCTGCTTTTTTGGCAGGTCGCGCCAGGGAATATCGACGTCATAACCCAGGGTCACCAGGATGTCCCGCAGGTTCTGGCCTTGCCAGGCCATGGGCCAGGCCGCCACCGCGCGCTCGCGGATGGTCAGTGCCGGATCGGGCACCATGGACGCCTCAGTCACTTCGTAGACGCGTCCCAGGCCGTGGCATTCCTGGCAGGCTCCTTGCGGCGTATTGGGCGAGAAATCCTCGGCGTAGAGCATCGGTTGGTCGGCCGGGTAGCTGCCGGCGCGGGAGTAGAGCATGCGAATCAGGCTCGACAGGGTGGTGACGCTGCCCACTGACGATCGAGCGCTGGGGGTGCCGCGCTGTTGCTGCAACGCCACCGCCGGCGGCAGGCCCTCGATGCTGTCTACATCCGGCACGCCCACCTGGTCGATCAGGCGTCGCGCATAGGGCGCGACGGATTCGAAATAGCGGCGCTGGGCCTCGGCGTAGAGCGTGGAGAAGGCCAGCGACGACTTGCCGGAGCCCGACACACCGGTGAACACCACCAGGGCATTGCGGGGGATGTCCACGTCGACATTCTTGAGATTGTGTTCGCGGGCGCCACGTACCCGGACGAAACCGGTGTCTTCAGGCAATGGGGTGGTGGGAACGGAGCGTGGGGGCATGGAGCGATCCTTGTTTGCGTCTGCTCAACGCGTTGAGGCTTTTCTGGCGAAACGGTGTCACTCGGAGAATGGAACCTGAGTCACAGCATTGATATTTATGCGACCGGGTTCGTCGATTCTCGTGCAATAAAAATTTACTCCGAAGCGAAGAGATGAGAAAAGCTTCGCAATTGTCATGGAAACGGACCCCCTGATGCCTCGATCAAAGCTGTTCACTACTCTGTTTGTCGCGCTGCTGGGCGGCGCTGCGCTGTGGTACATGTGGATGATAACCAGCGCCAAGCTGGAGTGGGGCGGTGACAGTCCTGACCAGCAGCAAGTGGGCGCCGTGAAGGATACCCGGTTGCGGGCGATGACCCAGTATTGCACGGGCGTGGTCGTGACCAAGCAGGGCACCTGGCTGGTCGGGCGGCTGGAAGGCGACGCCAGACAGCTGGAGCCTTCTGCCGACGTGGTGGACCTGGATGCCGTGGTCTATGGCAAGCCGGTCGAGGACAAGGATAAAGAGGCGCAGGAGCCTGGGGCCTTTTCCAGTTTTCTCTCCCGTGGTGACGACGAAACCTCATTCATTTCTCGCCTGGATGCCCAGGGTCAATTTCAACTGGTGGCGCATGTCAGCGCGGCAGCCTGCCTGGTGGCCAGTCCGGATGGGGGCAGTGTGTTCCTGCTCACGGGCCTTGATCGGCCCGAAGCCCCAACCGCTGACGGCATCAACCAGACCGTGGTCTTTCGCAGCGACGATCAAGGCAAGCGCTGGACCTGGTTGGCGAAAGGCTGGTTTGCCGACGCCGATCAGTTGGCCTGGAACCTGGAACCGTATTTCCATGGAACGGATGAGGTCTGGGCCTGGGGGCGGCCGAGCGGCGCCGACGATGACAATGGCGCGGAGACGACGGAGGCCATCTCCACGGGGATTTTTTATTCGGCTGATCGCGGTGCGACCAGTACCCCGATATTCTCCACCGAGCCGTTGCTGGTGTCCGCCGAGTACCTGCTGGACAAACGACCGGAGATTACCGAATGGCGCACGAGCGAAGGCGCTTATGGCGAAGTCCGGACGAATGTCCTCCAGTTGGATGCCCAGCACGCGTTTATCTGGGTGTCACAACAATTTTGGGGGAGCAATCCCGATGGCGTAAGCGACAGTATCGCCTTCAACGTCACGACACGGGCTCGACTGCTGCGCAAGGCCGAGCAGTGGCAGGTGGTGGATGTCCAGCGTGACGACGACCTGTTCATCAATGCATTGGTGCAAAACGATGCTGGGCGGGTGATGGGCCTGATCGACCAGGGCGAGCGCGGGCAAGACGTCGTCGCCGAACTGGATACAGCCGCGTTGGCTTGGCGTCCCATGGGCGAACTGCCCAGCGTGTTCGATCCGCTGGCTTCGGACACTCGGCTGCGCGGCGGGAATTTCTGGGTGGGGCACAACAGCCTGTTGATCAATACCACCAGCGAACACAGTCCGTCGCGCTGGCTCTACGGGTGGTCGGATGCGAGCATTTCCGCCGATGGGGTGTTTTATTCCAAGGATTGGGGACGTTCCTGGCACCGCCTCGCCATCGACGGCTACCTGGGCATCGTCGGCTTTCAAGCAGAGCAGGATCGGGTGATCTGGGCCAAGGGCAATTGGTTCGACAACAATGACCTGGGGATTTACTCCTATGGTTTGCGCTGAATATTAAGCAGTGAACCTGGCGCCCCTGGGGCGCCGTGTTTCCAGTCTGCCGCGCCGATCAATCTTCCTCGACCGCACCCGGCGTCCCACCAGATTACCCGCAGCAAAGGCGCTTGCTGCGCGATCAGGATCGCTTGTGTCGGGTCGCTTTCAACGAAGTGCGTGCATCCCAACTGTACGCATGCCCGGGCTTTGTAGAGGGCAACCTGTTCCGGGCTGTCGTTGCACGAGCGCGTATCTCTCATGATCAGCGGTGTCCCGTCATGGCCGTGCTGGCTTAGCCAGGCTTGTGTACGAAGGCGATCCATCTCCGGGCGCCCGGTGATAATCGCCTTCACTCGCCCCAGGGGCGGCAGCTGCTTGAAGGGCTCGAGGCGGTCGCGCTCGTCAAGCGCCGCGCTCAAGTCAGTCGCATAACGTTGGAGCGGGATATCCGGAAGCAGTATTCCGTCGAGGTCGATGGCGTACACGTCGTAATCATGGTCATGGGCCATCCTGCCGGTGCATCCACCACCGGTGGCGTTCCAGCGATCGCGATAAGCGCGGGTAACGGCTTGGCGCTCCCAAGGGAACTGCAAGAAATATCCTCGCCCGTCCAGCCCGTAATCGGGGCGAATGCCGCTTAGATCGTCGAAGCCGACAGTGAAGATCCTGACGTTCAAACCCCGCTGCTGCAAAAACGCCACGCAGTCCTTCAGGGTATGCCCGGTGCCGGCGATGTCCTCACAGAGCAGCACCTTGCTGCCTGGCGGAGGGAGCGGGACCGATGAGTCCCAGGTCACGCTTCGATCCGCCCGGTAGTAGCGCAAAAAGGCCAGTTCTACGCCAGTGGCGTGCGAGACCATCAACGCCAAGGGGGCGCCGCCTCGCAATATGCCGATGATGCTGCTGAAGGCTTCTTCGAGAAGCGTCGGTTGTATCGAGGCGACCCAGCGATCCATTTGCTCATATGTGACAGGCAGTACGGGTTTATTCAAGGGCGCTTGCTCGACAGGCACTGTTTTATCCGGTGATGAAGCGACTCGGTTGGCGGGTGCCTGTTGCTCTTGACGGCGCTGCGGAGCCATTGCGCAGGACGATGGGTGGCTACAAGATTACTGGCTCACCACCGTCGGTGGCCACGAAGGAAAGTCGGGAGGACAGCTCGCGAAACTCGTTGAGGGAATGTCGTGCTTCTTTAGAAAGGTCTGGCAATGCGGCTTCTCCATGGTTTTCGATAAGCTCTAAAATCGCATCTAGCGCCGCACGTTTCTCTGAGGAGAGTGCTTGATAAGCCTCGGCGCCGGCCTTGATCGTCAAATCATCCGGGGCATCGGGCTCGACGCGACTCGGTCTTGTGGATAGCCTGTTGTCTGGCCCCAGTGATACATCACTAAGAGCCAGCGACTCCAGGCTATCTCGCTTCGGACGCGACGCGATGACCCCTTTGTTTCTTTCACTAGGTAATGAGTCAAGTCTGCGTTTTTCTTCTTGTTCCTTCTTGTCGACGTTTACTTGTTTGGATGCAAAGGCTTTGCGTGCAATACCGATAGGGACGTGGAGGACACTCAATGCCGCCCTTGCTTTCGCTTCCAGAGGACCTCTCCCCTCACGAAGTGACATGCGATGGCGGGCAGAGAGGCCAGAGCGCTTTAAAAGTGCCGCCCCAGTTATTGCGCTTTTCCACATTTCTTCTTCTGTTTTTCTTTGTGCAGGAGGCAGTTGCCGGTTTTCCTGTTCAAGCTTTTGATAGCGCTGACGAACGTCTTCTTTATCCACCTTCTCGCCGACGAATTGAGCATCTCTTTTCTGAATCTGCTCTCGAGCATACTCGCTCAGCCTGGGAAGATTCTGTTTGTGAAAACCGGCGCCCAGCTTCGACAGCAAGGAGTTTATTTTTTCCGATTTTTCCATCGCCTCTTGTTGAGGGGTAGCCGAACGGACGGCTTCATGCGACCGCTCCATGAGCACGACGGTTTCGGTGGGGCCCGATGCATAGGATTTATGTTTGAGTTCAAAAATGTCGTAGCGCTGTTGCTCATTCTTTCTTGCATGCACGAGCAATTCGCCCGGGCTGGTATTTCCTTGACTTAGCAATAGCTTGAATGTTGCCTCGTTGTGCTCAGTTGAGTAGAGATTCAGCGTTCCATCTGCAATGGCGTCGGCAGCCATATGGGTAATGGCCGACTGTATCTTGTCGGGGAGGTCTCTTTAAAAGCATCAAGGGTCTTTTTACTCAAATGTGCGGGTGAAAGTTTAGCGACGTGCTCGGATTGAGCCGAAGTCTTGGCAGGCTCGATGGCTTGCTCCTGCCGCAAGTGACCACGGAACACGTAAGAGTTACTTGCAACCGGTATCATTTGATTCTCTCCTCATGCGCTTGTGCAAATTGGTTCGATCAGATGAGTGGTCAATAGTGTTATGCCGGTTCCCACGTCAGCCCGATGAATTTGCGCCATATAAGTCGGCGAGGATTTACTGCCTTCGTCCGAGCTCCCGAGCGATTTGGTTCCGCAAGCCTCGGGAATCTGCTCCTGAAGGTCAGGGGCGGACCGTCGAGGCCGCCCCACACTTCTTATGACGTCGTCGGAATGGTGCCGCCATCGATGACAAATTCGCTTCCCGTGATAGATGCCGCGCGAGACGAGGCCAGGAAGACGATGAGGTTAGCCACTTCGGCAGGTTTCGAGGGGCGGCCGAGAGGAATGCCGCCTAGTGCGTCCATGATCATCTGCTTGCCGCCTTCATAGTCGGTACCTGCTTCCTTTGCCAGGCGCTCAGCCAATGCGACCGACGCCTCGGTTTCAATCCACCCCGGCGAAACCCGGACGACACGCACGCCTTTGGGCGAAACCTCCTTCGACAGGCTTTTGCTGTAAGTCGAGAGCGCAGCCTTGGCAGCCGCGTAAGCGGTCGTTGCTTCAGGCAGCGGCAGCCGGTTTTGAATGGAAGTCACATGGATGATGACGCCCTCGTTTCGTTCGAGCATGTCCGGCAGCAAGGCACGATCAATACGCACGGCGGGAAACAGGTTCAGATCCAGCTCGCGTTGCCAGTGCTCCTCATCCAGTGCCGCAAAACCGCCACCCGGCGCCGATGAGCCACCCAATACGTGGATGATGATGTCGACGTTTCCCAATATCCGCCTGGTCGCGGTCACCAGCGTCGCGCAACCCTCGCGGGTCGACAGGTCAGCCGGAACGCACATGTCTGGCGGTATCTCGGGGGTCGCCTGGCGTGCCGAGGTCAGCACTTTTGCGCCTTCTTCGAGCAGCAACTCGACGACTGCTTTGCCGACGCCCTTGGTGCCGCCGGTGACTAAAACGCGCTTGTCTTTCAAACCAAGATTCATGGGGTAATCTCCAGCGCGCGGATCCGGCCATCCGCTAGCGTGAACAGGTGGTTCAACTGGACTGGGCTGCCTGGGAAATCACCGGTCACCCGAGCTGTGACGTTCAACGTGCCCGAACCCTGGATAACCTCGATTGGCTCGACTTGGAACGCGAAGGCTTGTTGCGTTTCGCGCCGCCAGGCCTCGATCGCATCGATCCCCGTGTGTGTCCGGTTTTCGTCAAGCACGGTGGCGTCTGCGCTGAAACACGTCGCCAGGCGTGACGCGTCGCCGCCATTGCTGATGTCGAAGTACTGCTCGACGACGCTGGGAAGTCTGAATTTCATAAGCGGCTCCTTTCTGTCGGGAATTGATTACACCCAGCGATCTTGCGGCCTACGGGATAGTTTGCTCAACTGGCATAAATGTAATGACCAATCCCGATAAACAGGATAATCAGATGGCGGATCTTCGTGTCGGGCTCAATGAGTTGGAAGCGGTAACGGCCGTGGCGCGGCGGGCGTCGTTTCGACAAGCCGCTATCGACCTGAGTGTTTCCACCACGGCATTGAGCAATACCATCGCCAAGGTCGAGTCAAACCTTGAAACGCGGCTGTTCAATCGCACGACACGTAGCGTGTCGCTCACCGAGGCCGGCAGGATGTACATGGAGCAAGTCGGGCCGGCGCTTCAAGACGTCCGCGCGGCGCTCGAGGCGGTGCGCTCGCACAATGTCGGACCTTCGGGAGTCTTGCGCATCAATGCGTTTGCAAGTGCCGCTCGAACGACCCTGATGCCGCTGTTGCTGGAGTTTTCGCAGCGCTACCCAAAGGTGCATATCGATCTGGTTACCGAAGGGCGCCTGGTGGATATCGTTGCTGACGGCTTCGACCTTGGCGTGCGGTCTGCCAATCTGGTACCCAGCGACATGATCGTCATCCCCCTAGGCCGCCCGCAACGTTACGCCATCGTGGGCTCGCCAGCGTACTTCGAGGTGCACGGCCGACCTCGGACTCCCGCCGATCTTCTTACGCATCACTGCTTACGGATCCGCCTACCCAACGGTGCTATTTACCCGTGGCACCTGGAACGTGACGGGGAGGTCATCAGACTGGATGTGCACGGGCAGTTCACTCTGGATGAGTCTGGCCTCGCCAAAGCTGTAGTCGGGACAGGCGTGGCCCTCGGTTTTTTCATGGAGCAGGATGTCCAGGCTGAAATCGAGAGCGGAGAGTTTGAGCGGATCCTGGAGGACTGGACGCCGGCGCGAGACAACTTATGCCTGTATTACCCGAACCGGCGTAACCCTTCTGCAGCGCTCAAGGCGTTTACCGACATAGCCCGGGCCAACCTGGCCGGCAATGAGAGACTGGCGCGACGGACCTGAGCAGGCTTTCTATGCGGCGTCATGCTTCTGGTCGGAAACCGTGGGTGATGGCACCGAAAAAAACGCGCCCCGAAGGAGCGCGTAAAAAATTGGCTGGATGCGGCCAACCAAAGGAGCTCATGACTGGACTTGCGCGGCTGTTTGATCGGCGGGGTCAATGCAATCGCACGCGTGTGTCCATCAATCTCTGATACTCAGAAACGTGATTTCCGCCCTTTGCTTTCAACCAACGGCAGCAGGGAACGGACGGCATTGCTGCGCAGGTAAAGCGAAGCCCAGGCCGCAATGCCCAACAGCGCACTGATGAGCTGCGAGGCAGAGCCGAATTCTCCCAGGCGCAAATGGGTGCAAATGGCACCACCCAGGAATCCGGTCACCAGTATTGCACCCAACACGGCGGTTCTCGGAATCACGTAGAGCACCGTGCAAACCAGGATGATGCTGCCAATGACAGAGGAGAGGTGATCGGGGAATCCGGTCAGCTCCATGTTTTTTGCGAGGACTTGAGGAGCGAAAAGATTCACACCGGCGTCGGCAAGTAATGCCAACACCACCAGAGCGCCCAGGACTCTGCCCGTCCAGTGCGCGACGCTGGGTTTTTTATGCATATCTGAAATCATGATTAGGACCGTGGTAAAACTCATTGGGTGGGTTGACGCACACGCATTCAATTCAAGCAAGGCCTGGTTCTCGCGCTGAATTCGGCTCGAAGCAGCCCTCGGCGGGTGGCTGGTTCGAACCGAGTCGCCGGTGCCTGCTGATGCTCAAATGTCGTAAGTGGACCGTATAGCTTCCACGGCCCGCTCACCGATCACGACGCACGGGGCCATCGTATTGCCGCTCGTGACATGCGGCATGATGGAGGCATCGGCAATGCGCAGGCCCTGGACGCCGTAGACGCGCAGTTGACTATCGACCACGGACATCGCGTCCTGGCCCATTTTTGCCGTACCGCATTGGTGCCAGTAAGTAACGGCAGCGTTGCGCGCGTAATGTTCGAGCGATTGGGTGTTGAGTTTTCCAGGCAGGCTTTCACGTTTGACCAAGCCCTTGAAGGGCGCCTGTGCGCCCAGTTCCTGGACAAAACGGATGTTTTCCAGCGCGTTGCGCCGATCGGTGGGATGCGACAGCGTGTTGGGCTGAATGATCGGGGCATCGGTCACATTCGGGCCGCTGAGCTTGACCCTGCCGCGGCTTTCCGGATGGGCAAGGCCTGCGAACATTGTCCAGCCATGTGCGGGAACGCCGAGTGAGGCGGTCTCTGCGCTGGGCACTGGAAATTCAACTTGGCAGTGGAACATGTCGGGGAGATGCAAAGCGCTTTCGCTGCTCCAGTAGAGCGTTGCCTCCGAGCCGCCATAACCCACCGGTTGTGGAGCCGCGTATTCGAAAATAACCGCAAAGGAAACGTGGTCCTGATGATTGGCACCAACGCCGGGCAGATGCTGGACGAGCGGAATGCCATGGCGCTGCAATTCCTCCTCCGCCCCCACGCCTGATTGCATCAGGACCTTGGGTGTGTTGACCGCCCCCAGCGAAAGAATCACTTCGTGATCGGCGTAAAAGCACTCGGCCTGTCCATTGTGTATGGTTTGCACGCCGATGGCGCGTTGGTCCCTGAACAGCACGCGGCTGACAAGCGTATCGGTCAGAACGGTGAGGTTGGGCTGGCCACAGCGTGGAGCGACGTAGGCGCGGTAGATGGAATTACGCCGGCCGTCCTTGACGATGAGATCATTCAGGGCCGCACCTCCGCGGCCTTCCATCATGGCGCCGTTCGGGTTCTCGAAAGCCGGTATGCCCATGCCGGCAGCCGCACTGATCATGGCGTTGGCAATCGGTTGGGCGTCTCGCACAGGCGCGACATGAACCGGTCCGCCCTTGCCGCGACGCACCGGATCGCAGGTACCCCGATAGTCCTCCACGCGTTGATAAATTTTCAGGACCGACGCGTAGTTCCACGCCGGGTCGCCACTGAGTTCGGCGAAGTCTTCCCAGTCGTTTTTGTGACCGCGGGCCCACAACATGACATTGACGCTGGACCCACCCCCCAAGCCGCGGCCCATATTCAGCGGGATTTTCCGGTCATTGAGATGAGGGTTCGCGGCGCCCACGAAGTTCCAGTCGCGCTCGGTGCCCAGGTTCAGCGGCCAGTTTCCCGGTTCCTGCACGTGGGGATGGTCATCGCTGCCTCCTGCCTCGATGAGCAACACCTGCACCTCGGGATTCTCGGCCAGCCGTCCGGCCACGACGGAGCCAGCGGTTCCCGCGCCACAGACGATAAAATCGAAATGATGCTTTTTCAGCTCGGGATTCATAGGCATGAGCGAGGTTCCTTGGTCGGTGTGGTATCGCTCGCCAGATTCAAGCGTCGATCGAGGGGCAAAATCATTGCTGGGGAGAACATGCGGTGAATCTCACTAGGGTATTGATGGGTGAAGCCGGGCACGGTGACGGGTCAATCGACTGCCGTTTTGTTTGTTGGGCAATGAGTGACGGCAGGCGGGCAAAAGGTTCCAACGGATGTTTGCCGTCGGCTGGGCAGCAGGAGGCGAAGCTCAATCTCGCCGGATGCGACGAGCGTTGCGAGGGAAGTGCATTGCGTCCGAGCTTGCGGCCACCCTGTCCTGAAACCGGTGGCAATCCATCCAGACGCAGCACTTCCCTCGATCCCGGCGCTGAAGAGGCCCGAAATTACTGGCCCTTCTGAACGGCCTGGATGATGACTTTTGCGACATCAGCTGGACGCGATTGTTGTGGCACGTGGCTGGCGTCGATTTCGGTGACCTTGGCGCCGATTTTCTTGGCGAAGGCCCGCTGCAGATCCGGCTGGATCATCCGGTCTTCCTTGGCCACGACGTACCAGGTCGGCTTGCCTTTCCAGGCGGCGGCGCTGGTCTTGTCATCGAATGCCGAGGCGCGGATCGGCCCTTGCGTCGCGGCCATCACCGCGGTTTGCTCGGCAGAAAGATCCTGGGCAAAGCCGGTGGCCATCCCCTCGGCGGTCATGTACAGGAAACCGTTCTTGTCGGCAGCGATGTCTTTCACGCCGGACGGAGCGGGGTAATCCTTGCCCAGGTCTTTGCTGGCTTGACCGGCGTCTGGAGCAAACGCGGCGACGTATACCAGGCTGCGCACTTTCTTGTCGGTGCCGGCTTCACTGATGACGGTGCCGCCCCAGGAGTGGCCGACCAACACGACGTCGTTCTCCTGGTTGTTCAGCACACGCTGCGTGGCGGCGACATCGTCAGCCAGCGAGGTCAGCGGGTTTTGTACCACGGTGACCTTGATGCCTTCCGCCTGCAGCAGGGGAACGACCTTGCCCCAGTCGGAGCCGTCGGCGAAAGCGCCATGGACGATGACGACAGAAGGTTGCTGCGTCGCGGCATGGACCGCGCCGCCGAGCAATGAACAGGTCATGGCGAGTGTGAGGGCAAGGGCCTTGGGTTTGAACATGATGCGATCTCCTGTATGGGGTGAGCGCAGTTTCAGCGATACTCGCCGGCTGAGGTATCGGTCATTTATCCGAGGCCATCAACCATGTTCAATCGGATGTTCGGAGGGAACGACATGTCGGCAGGTGATTGCATCGAATCGGAAGACGCCATCCTGGCGTTGTCCATGGTGGGCGATTTGAGCATGGGCCAGCCATTCGATCAGTCGCGCCGCACCGCCCGCCTGGTGCAGATGCTCGCGCAGGCGTGCAACGGCGCTGGCGAGCACGCCGAGATCGGACGCCAGGTGGCCTTGCTGCGCTGGTCAGGGTGCACCGCCAATGCAGAGGGTTTTACCCGACTGCTGGGCGATGACGTCGAGGGCCGCAACGCAATGCTGACGCACACCCTCAGCGCGGCGGGCCAGCGAGCGATGCGCAGGTCCACGCCGTTGGCGCAGATTCATTGCGAGGTATCCGGTGATATTGCTCATACATTGGGCTTGAGCGCCGAAGTCGAACATGGGCTACGTCATGTGTTCGAACAATACGACGGCGAGGGAAGACCATCCGGCCTGCGTCATCCGCAGGTGCCGGAGGTGGTTTATCAGGTGTTGCTGGCAGGCGATCTGGAGATCCTCTCCCGCAGGCACGGTCTGGAGGCGGCCTTGCAGTGGATCGCGAGCAAAAGCGATCGACGCTATCCAGCCGCGCTCGCCGCCGAAATGCTGCAGCACGCCGAAGATTGGCTCGCACAACTGCGCGTGCCCCAGGTTGCCGCTTCGCGGCAAAGCGCACCATCGGTGCCGTTGACCCTGGTCGGCGATGTGATCGATCTCAAGCTGCCGTGGCTGTCTGGGTATTCGCGACGCTCTTCGGAGCTGGTTCAACAGGCCGCCAGACTTTCCGGACTATCAGAGGCATCGGTAGACCATCTCGGCCAAGCGGCGTTGGTCCATGGCCTTGGCCGCGCCGCGGTGCCCAATCGGGTCTGGAACACCCCGGGTGCGTTATTGGAAGGTGATCTTGAGCAGGTGCGGCTGGTGCCTTACTGGACGTCGCGGGCCTGTAGCCAGATACCAGCGCTGGCGGTGTCGGGCCAGATAGCGGCTCACGCCTACGAGCGACTGGACGGCAGTGGTTACTTCCGCAGTCTCAACGCTGACGCGCTGCAAAGTGAACATCGCTTGCTCGCCGCGGCCCTGGCCTGGCAAGCGTTGCTGAGCGAGCGACCGTGGCGGCCGGCCTTCAGTCAGGACGCCGCCACCCGCTTGTTGCTGGACGAGGCGGACCAAGGACGCTTTGAGCCTCGAGCCTGTCAGGCGGTTATCGCGGCGGCGCGCGGGGATGCGACGATGACGGCCTACAGGCCGAGCGGTGGTTTGCTTTCCGAGCGGGAAACGGAAATCCTGCGGCGCATCAGCGCGGGGGGAAGCAACAAGGAAGTGGCGCGCCAATTGGGCATCAGTCCGAGTACGGTCCGCACCCATGTGGAAAGTGTGTTCCGTAAGCTTCAATGCACCACTCGGGCGGCTGCGACGCTCAAAGCCCTGACGCTAGGGTTGATTTGAGGCCGAGCAACATTGGCTAAGATGTCCTGCCGGCAACGCGCCCTGAAGTAGGTTGAAGCGTCGGGAAATTAATCTTTTGATTCAATTGCTTGAGCGTATTTTCGGTCTCGGCAGGTGCGCTTGCTCGGAGTCGGAAAAATGCCTGGGTAAGCGGGTCATTACTTTTATTGCGTTCAGATCAGTTTACTTGCAATAAAAATAGTTTCTTTGATTATCGGGGGAATATTGTTTCGTATTTGGCAGAAAAGATGCAACACGCTTTCTGATAAATATACTTAAGATTAAGCAGCGGACCTGTCGACCCAGCGTGAATAATAAATAATCAGGAGCTGAGCATGATGAACCTGAACGGTTTTAGTTGCCTGTCAAGCGATGCCGAGAGCCATGCCATGGCGGCTCATCATGTCTGGCTCATCCCCGGGGCGCTTCCAGACGACGGTAGGGTGCCTCATTGGACCGTCGGTGCCTGCGGCCAGCCCGATGGACGTTCGTTGGCAGCCCAGGCATTGGTCCAGTCTTATGATCGGCTCGATGGCCGCGGCTATATCCGCGGCTTCGAAGGCGATTCAGGGCTGATTCGCTATCGACTGCAAGTTGCAACATTGACTTTGGAGGCATTGCGCAGCCAGCAACCGCGGCAACCCGACTTGAGCGCCGAAGACAATCGCGCCATGGCGCAATCCAGAACACACAGCAGCCCGCTCTCCGAGCGTGAAGCACAGATATTGCGCTGCATCAGCGAGGGCGGCAGTAACAAGGAAGTGGCGCGTCAGCTTGGAATCAGCCCGAGCACGGTGCGCACTCACGTTGAAAACATGTTCCGCAAGCTGCAATGCACCACACGCGCAGCGGCCACGCTCAAAGCGCTGAGCCTGGGGTTGATCTGATTCAGGGCGCAATATGCGGCTGGATGCAGCGGGTTTTAATATCGGTTCCGGCCAAGCTGGGAAACAGCCATGGGGGGCAAGGACAGCGGCAAGCCTGTTCCGTAACGGTTGAAAGAGTATTGGCGCGGGAAAGATCAGAGGGCGAGTCTGGCGACAGGTTTGCTGTGCAAATAAGTACAGATTAATGGGAGTGGGTGCGATGGATGTGATGTCACAAGCAGCAGCCTGGATCAAGGAGCCTTCGGCGGATGTCGGGGTGGTTATTGTCATCAGCGCGTCGTTACCCAAATACATCATTGATCAGGTGCACGTCGCCTTGGACGATTGGGACCAGGTTGCGTATCTGGCAGTCCAGCGTCCAGCGGAATTGATGCTCGACTGGCTGCAGACAGGGGCGAAGCCGACGCAGTCGGGGACGCCTTCTCGCGGTCAGGCGAAGCAGCTGCTAGGTCCTGTGTGTCCAAATTGCTTTTTGTTGGATGTTGAAGTCGAAGCGATCCCAAGCCTCGCCTGGCTGGGGTCGGTCTGTGGTCACAAGCTACGAGTCCTTGAACTGAGCCTCGATGGGCTGTCCAATGTGGAAATGGACCAACAGGTCGAGCGGATTCTGTCGGCTGCCCGGACCCTGGCCCGGTGCCTGCTGCAAGAGCGGTGCGCGCTCTAGCGTAGGACACGTCGATAAAACTTCAACCGGCACCACTGGGGTGATGTGTCTGCCGGCTGAAGTGTCCAGTTATCCGGAGGCTATCGAGCCGCGTCACTTTTGCGGAAAAGCTCCGGGTGGTTGTGGGTCCGCCACGTCATCAGAGCCCTCACCCAAGTGTGCGGCAACTTTCTTGATGGCAAGCTCGGTGAGTTCCGTCGGAACCTGGGACGCGACTTGCAATCCCCCTCGGACACGATGGTAAGTATTTTCTGCAGCTCTGCCCCATGTTCCCGGCATGGACCCGTGCGGTAAATCGGCCCGGTCGGGCGACCGGATGTTCTGCATTGCCGTTTGTGTGCGTGGGAAGTTGGACGCCGGTACTTGAGCGGGGGCGCCTGGCCCGGGCAACTCTTGCGTTTTTCGCTCCTTTTCAAGCGCCGCCTGATGGGCGTCGGTTTCCGCGCCCGCCTGAAAGCTTGCATAGGCCGGAATAAGTAGCGCCGGCGAGCCCAACGCAGCCAGGAGTACCTGACCGAACTGCTGCGTCGGCGTGTCTGAGCCAAAGGCCCGTGCCGCTGAGCTGACGGCCATGGCACTGCCCAACCCGACGAGTGAACCGTAGGTTTTACTGAACAGGCTTTGACGGACCCCGGGATTGCTCGGGTCGCTGGCCAGCACCGCGTCCGAAGCCGCTTTCGCCAAGCGATTCGCCAAAGGTTTGTCGACGCCCTTGAAGGTGTGGGTCGGCAGCTCGCGCCCGCGCCGATCAGGAACGCTGCTGCGTAGCTGTGCACCCGATTGCACACCTCCCATGAACAGGCCGCCCGCCATGGAGGCCAGCGTACGCGGCCCAAATTGATCTACTGGAATATGCGGCTTGGCTAGCCCTATGCCTTTGCGGATAGCTTGTGCCAGGCCAAACGCGCCGAAGGCTTCAGCCTCGCCAATGCCGGTTCCATTCTTGTTGGCTTGCTGGGCGTTGAGATGGCGGCTGCGCAGTTGTTCAACCTCCTGCATGGCGGCGTCTTTTTGTTCTGCGGGCAGGGGCTTGAGCTCGCCATCGACAATAACCCGTGGGTTAGGGTTTGGAATCACCTCTGACGCACTCACTGGTTTAAGCGACCAACCGCCCATCATCTCTTGACTCATGGGTTTGAGCAGGTTGGCCCCGATTTCATGTGCCGCCGCCATCACGGGTGCGGTGGCGAATGCCTGGGCCTTGAGGTTGGGAACCGCTGACTCCACGACCGCCCGCGCGAAGCCGAACGCCAGGCCCGACGCGAGCATTTGTGGCACGGCGCCCGCGACGACCGCCTTGGCAGTCGCTCCCCAGCCGTCGTTGTGTTGATGGAGCTGCTCAAGCCTGGCAGGCAGCTTGGCGTTATCCAGGGCATCTTTGAACTCGCCATCGACTGATGTGTGCTCGACCAATTCACCGAGCATCTGGCTGATGTTTTCCCAGTCCTCTGACGGTTGTTTCAATTGCTTCAGCGCGCTGACCGTTGCGTCCGCTTTGGTCAAGGCCGTTTTTAAAGCGCCTGGGATCGAGTTCACAGTCTGTTGGGCATGAAGCGAGAAGGCGTTTTCGCTACGTTCTATGTGTTGTCGGTCGGCGGCCGATAGATGTGGATCGGTCAAAATCTGGTCGTACAGTGCGACATGTGCGCCCAGTAAATCAGTTTGCGCGCGCACAGCCTCTGTCAGCACGTTGCGGTAAGTCTCCAGGTCCGGTGGTTGTTGTGGATCCTCGGTCAGCTGTTCCAACTCGCGGATCAGCGTCTGTTGTGCCTCCTTGGCGTCGACCAACAAGCGTCCGGTCATGGATTCGGGCGCTTTTCCTTTGGCTTTTGCAAATAGCTTGTCATTTATGTCGGCGTAGGGAGTACCGGGGTGCTCCTGCAGATATTTACCTTCCAGGACCATGCGCTGCTTGGCTACCGCGACGTCAAAGCCGGACCGCCCCAGTCGGGGCGCCAACTGCGCAGCCTCCCTGGCAAGCGCGGGGGAGGGCTGTCCTGGTTTTGGCGACTGATGAGCTTGGGGGAGTGGGTTGTTGACGGGCGCACGAGGGCCCATGGGCGTCAATGCGATATCTGTCCGCGGTGTGGACTGTGACCGTGTTGGGGTGAAGGGAAAAAAATTTCCTGCCGGTAGCGTCGGACCTAGCATAACCCCCCCAGACTCGTGCGCGTTGAAGGCTCGCGTTTTGCGCCTTCATCGAGAAAGTAGCTGTGCTGCCATGATTGTGCATACTCAGCGATATGCCCCAGTAACTGCACGAACTGAGGTGCGCCGATCTGGGACAGCTCGACGGTGCAACTGAACTGTACTTGGCCCGTGTCGTCGTTGTGTGAAAAGCAACAGGGACCGTCTGCGCTGAATAAATGAAAATTGACATTCATAAGCTGAAGTAGCACGGCATCTCTGCGTCGATCCGGTAGCGGGCCGAAGTCTGCGTGAATCATGACGGTATCGGCTAAGTTGGCAAAGCTGAAGGCAATGCCTTTCACGTTTAGCTGAACCAGATCGAAGTCAACCGCAGTCACAGGGATTTGAGAGAGCTGACAGATATCAGTAACCCAACGGTGGTAGCGCTCATTACTCATTTTTTATTCTCTGAGCTGTTTGAAGGTGAAACAGTTGTTCTTTTTTATTACGTCGAACTGTCTCAAGTACTGAGTGGTGCATAGCGTCGACCAGGTTCCATATTTTTTTAAAGAATAACGCCAAGCGTAAAATGTTTATCGAACTTTCTCGATGGCTTCGGTCAAACCGCGTTGTATCCGAACTGTGAAGTAACCATTAAAATGACCGTCGGCGATTGACAGGCTTTGGGTGAGCGGTATTCTTTGCCGCCCTAAAGCACCAGTTGTTGAATGGCTTTCAAGAAGAAGCACTGACAGTGATCAGAGAAAAACTGGTCGGTACGATAGTGCCAAGTGGCCATTCAAATTGTTTCAAAAAATATCATCTACACTCGATGGAATAACTGGTCGCAGCGCGCGTCACACACGCACTTTTGGATCTGCCGTGGCATTTGATCAATAAATTGACTGTAAGCGCAGTGCGCGTGCAGCCGTCAGGCTTGGTGTTGCGGGTCTGTCCGACCTGCGATCATAACTAATGATCGCGCAGCTTATGGCCATGCTTCGCCTCGTGCTTGCAACGGGGCCGTATGAAGTAGTGCCGATCACGGGGTTTATATGGGTGTGTGCGATTACTTTTACTGCGGACCTGACAACATAACCGAAGCGCCTGATATCAAGGTCATCGCCCAAAGCACTTCACTGCTTGGTGTCGATCTGTTGCTTTCCGGGGAGACGGGGACTGGCAAGGATACTTTGGCTCAGCGTATTCACTCAATGTCTGGGCGCAAGGGGGCCTTTGTCGCGATGAACTGTGCGGCAATCCCGGAGTCGCTGGCCGAAAGTGAATTGTTTGGTGTGGTCAACGGTGCGTTCACCGGGGCTAATCGCTCGCGAAAGGGCTACATCGAGGCTGCGCAGGGCGGGACTTTATACCTCGATGAAATTGATAGCATGCCGCTCAGTTTGCAGGCCAAGTTGCTGCGTGTCCTTGAGGTGCGAGCGATTGAGCGCTTGGGCTCTACCACGGTCATTCCGTTGGATATTTGTGTGATTGCATCCGCTCAGCGGCCCTTGGCCGAGTTGGTGGATCGGGGCGAGTTCAGGCGCGATCTGTATTTCCGGCTCAACGTGCTGACGATCCAATTACCAGCGCTACGTGACCGTCGCGAAGACATCGTTCCGCTGTTTTCCCAGTTCGTGGCCGCGGCTGCGCAAGACCTGGGGTGTGCGCCTCGGGCTATATCGCCCGAACTCATGCAAGCGCTCTTGGGTCATCCGTGGCCGGGGAATATCCGCGAGTTGAAATCAGCGGCCAAGCGATTTGTTCTGGGGCTGCCGTCGTTAACCCTTGGCTCAAGCGCGGAGATCGAGGGGCGCACGCTCAAGGCGCAAATGCGGGCTATCGAACGCATCCTTATTCAAGAAGCCCTCAAGCGTCACGGGCACTCGATTGATGCGGTGAGTGTGGAATTGGGTATACCTCGTAGAACACTCTATCATCGCATCAAATCGTTAGACGTATTTGGCAAGGCCTCAACGCTTGAAAAAAAATTGGAACCTGATTTAGAGAACTTCCCACCTATTATTACCTAGCAATTTCGCTAGCGTATGAGGAGTCTTTATCATGCCAATCTCGACTAATCCATTTTCCAGCATTACCAATACCGTCGGTAGTGCGGCAAATGCGGGCATCAATGCATTTCAGGGCGCCAAACAAGAGGCGAATAATACTAAAGGGAACGCCGCGCAGCAGTCTCAGGCGACGCATATGTCTGGAGGCGGCGATGCCGCGTCTGCACAAATGGCGGCGATGGAAAGTATGGACAAGAAACAGGCTCAAATGATTGCGCTGCAGAACAAGGCGGCTGAGCAGAACTTGATGCAGAATACCTTGGCTTCTATCGCTGGCGCTCAAGCCGATACGGCGAACAAATCTATTTCCAACGTTGCTCAGACGATGAAAGGCATTAGCTATTAAGAGCCTCCACCCGACCGTTTGTAGTGGGTAAGGGTTTCATATCAGTGAGAGTCTAGAAAATGCTGAATCCTATTATCAGTTTGGTAGCCCCCGCTCTCGGCGGGCCGGATGCTTCTAGTGTTTCTTCTTCTAAAAACACCGGTTCATCCAATGCCTCACCTTCCTTGTCAGGTGTCATTACGGAGTTAGCCAACTCCATGATGTCCGGCGGGAAAGCGGATTTTAATAGTCCCTTGGGAAAGATGGTACATGACAAACTTTCCCAAGGTGGTGGACTGGGTCTTATGAACTTGGCTGCAAACCCTCAAGAGACCCTGAAAAATGCCCTGATGGACATTGTTAAAGACAAGATGGGGAGCAACTTTATCGCCAATGCTGGAAGCAGGGACAGTAAGGACCTCATGGCTGAGGTGGCGAGTGGGTTGGGCCAATCCGCGCTGAACAACGCACTGCAGCCCAAAGGCGACGGCACGACTTTCTCCAAGGCTGACAAACCGTTGCTTCAGCAAGTGGCTGACTATATGGATAAAAACAGGGCCACCTTCGGAGCGCCCGATTCCGGGTCATGGAGTAAAGAACTGGACGAAGACAATTATCTGTCTGAGGGCGAAACCGCTAAATTTAAGCAGGCACTCGAGCAGGTCTCTCAACATATGGCGGGCGGGCCCAATAAAACCGATTATCCGGATAATGAAAAAATGATGGGAGGCGGGCAAGGTGGTTTCGGCAGCAGTCCCGCGCCATCGAGTGGCACGAGTGAGATAGACCAATTGCGCCAGATGTTAAATAGCAACGCAGGCATGGAGGCTTTTCAACAAGGGTTGCAGTTGGGGTTGGGAATCGCTTCCGGTGCGCCGTCTGGCATTGCGATGAGTCAAGGCGAGCATACGGCTTCTCAGGCTGCTCGGAACGTCGTTGACGTAATGCGCGCCAGCATAGCGTAGTCCTGAAAAGCCAGTTCCTAGTCCATCGTCTACGTTCTACAGGAGAAACCCGGTGACCATTTCCAACGTGAATTCATTCAGGAACGCCGCACCTGACCATGAGCTGGAGATGGTTTCCGCTCCCCCTCAAGCTGATGTCGATCTGTTTGACAGTGCCCTGCGCGACAACCACGAGCCTGCTGGCCTGGCAAGTGGCCTGATGAGCGCGATTTCGGATCGTCTCACTGGCCAAGTCGAACTGTCGCATCAGGCTGAGCGCGCGATGAAGTCCGCATCCGTTTCAATGGATCCGATGGATATATTGAAAATGAGTGGAACCCTTTCCCAGTACTCATTACAAACGGCGCTCACCACCAAGGTCGTGAGTAAAGGCGCACAAGTGCTCGATAAACTGACCAATCTGCAATAGGTTCTTCGTGAAAGTACCCGGCTTATTAACGGTTCTGGCTTTCCTGGCGCTCGCCGGATGCAGCGACGACACCGTATTGTTCAGCGGCATGACCGAGCAGCATTCCAACTCAGTAATCGCCAAGTTGGCTCAGGAACATATAGCGGCCCGTAAGCAGATGGAAAAAGCCGGCGTTACCGTAATCGTCGCCAATCGTGATGTGAACCGTGCGGTGAGGGTGCTTGATGCGGCCGGTCTACCGAATCAGACACGGGCGAGTCTTGGCGAGATATTTAAAAAGGAAGGGGTCATCTCCACACCGCTGGAAGAACGGGCTCGCTACATCTATGCGCTGTCGCAGGAATTGGAGTCAACGCTGTCCCAGATTGACGGGGTCATCGTGGCTCGTGTGCATGTCGTCTTGCCGGAGCGCATCGCACCGGGCGAGCCGGTTCAGCCGGCTTCCGCCTCGGTATTCATCAAGTATGCAGCGTCTACGCTGGATCCGGACAGTGTCCGCGGGCGTATTCAACAGATGGTTGCCAGCAGCATTCCAGGGATGAGTCAGGACAGCAGCGCCACAAAGAAATTTTCGATTGTATTCGTGCCATCGGTGGAGTTTCAGGACCCGGAGCATCTCGTGCCTTTCGGACCGTTTCTGATTGACAGCGAGGATGCCGGCTTCTGGTGGGTGATGGTCATTGCCTTGCCGCTGTGCCTGGTGTCCATGGCGGGGGGCGCAGTCCTGATGCTGCGTCCAGACTGGCGCCAGGCCTTGTTGGCACGCTTGCGCGCCAGGCGTAGGCCAACCGGCTTGCCCGCACAGCTATGACCGATGAGCAGTGGGTCGGATGGTGGTGCTGTACGTGGCGCTGGATGCACCCGAAGTGGAAGTCCAGCGTGGGGGAGCAATGGGGGATTGATTTTGATGTTTGCATGGGCGTCTGGCGCAGCCGACACGACGCGTTGCTGACCTTGCTGGGCATCCCCCCCTCGGCGCCGCCCGAGCCAGAGCCCAACGTAATCGAATGGCTGTCTTTGACAGAAGCACAAAGGTTGCAGGCTTTGGCTCTGGTGCGCGCGATCTGTCTTGCCGCGCCAAATGATCAATTGCCCGATGAACAGTGGTCTTGGTGTCGTGGCGTAGCCAAGGCTCTACGCCCAGGGCTCTGGTTGAATGAGAACGTCACTGACCCCCGCGCGATACTGGCCGGCTGGCTGGGCGAGCGGTGCTGGTCGCGCCTGCGCCTTTTATGGCCCCCCGAGGAGGCACCAGAGCCCGCTTTTAACGTTCCCGCCCGCAAACTCGATGCGCTGTGGCGGTCTGTGTTGTGGAGGGTTCGGGCATGACAGACATGCAGGTTGAACGTCAAACATGTTGATTCGACGAAATTTATCCTTGGGCGATCGCGAGGTGGGGGGCGAGCTGGTCGTCCGTCACGAGCAGTTCGCTGACTACCGGACAGCCGTTGATGTGATGTCGCAGGCGCGAGCCGAAGCGGATGCGTTGCTGCTGGAGGCAGAAAAACTGCGGCAGGATTATCTGGATCGAGCGCTGGCTCAGTTCTGGGACCAAGCCAGTAGTTTGTTGGAGGCGCTGGAGGCCGAGCGCCAACAATGCAGGAGCCGTGTGGTCGACGTTTGCCGGGATTTGTTGAATGTCGTCATCGGCCGACTGTTTGATGAATGCCAGCCCGCAGAGCGTGCCAGGATCTTGCTGGAACATCTGGCGGCTTCCCAGGCATACCCGATGGGCAGCGCCACGTTGAGGTGTCATCCCGAGCTTTTAGTCGAGGTGCAAGCTTGGCTGCAGGCCAACAGCTCTTCGGCTCTGTGGCAGTTGAGAGAAGACACCACGATCCCGGTCCAGTCTATTCGCCTGAGCACCGACACCGGCGAGTACGACATTGATTGGACCGGTCTACAACGCTCATTTCAGGCCGCAACATAACACTTCGGCAATCCCATCATGTTTTGAAGTCGCCCATTCTTTTGGAACCACCAAGAGAGGCGCCGCCACTCATATTGCGTAAATTCTCAAGGAGATGTCTGCATGATCAACTTTAAATCGGTCCAGAACCAGTTGGAGAAGAATTTCTCCAACGCTCACGAAACGGCAAATGATGCCGCACTGGCCGCTGCTGAGAGCGGCAACATTGAAGACATCAGGGCTTTCGCTCAAGCGAGCCAATCGGTGGCCACCGCGACCGTTGTCATGGGCGAGGGCATGCGCGCCCATCACGGCATGACCAAAGCGATCATCGATGGAATTCAGTGATTTCAGCGCGCGACTGAACCGGTGGCTCGATGACTGTTCGGTCGCCCCTTTGGATTGCTGGGTTGACGATGCGAATGTGCAGCTTGCCTGGGTCGAAGGAGGAATCCGCTGCAGCATCGACGTGCTGGATCCGTTTGATGCCAGCGCTCCTGATCGATTGATGAGCATCCTGGGGCAGGGGGGAGCGAGCGTTGCGTGCCGTTGTCCGGGGGCACTGGGTACCGATCCGCAAAGCCAGTGTCTGGTGCTGGTGCACTGGATGGCCCCGTCGAATTCGGTCGAGGCCTTGCTGGAGGTCTTGCAGACCCTGGCCAATCAGCGCGCAGCCATGCTCAGCCTGATGCATAAAACCTTATTTGATTCGCCTTCGGCCGAGTCCCGTCTAGCAACTAATTGGCACACTGGAGTGTGATATGCGTAAGGCCTACCGGTGGTTACCGTGGCTGTTATTGGGACTGAGTGCCCCGGCGTTCGCGGCGATACCGCCAGCGTGGAAACAAACGGCCTATGCGTTCGACGCGCAACAGACCGAGCTTTCAAGCGTTCTTGAAGCATTTGCCCGAGAGTTTGGCGTCAACCTTGAGATGGACCCCATTGAAGGCATCGTTGAGGGGCGTATCCGCGCGGACAGCCCGCAGGCGTTTCTTGATCGATTGAGCCAGCAGCATCAGTTCCAATGGTTCGTCTACAACAACACCCTGTACGTCAGCCCGGCCCGTGACCAGATAACCGAGCGAATCGAGGTATCCCCGGACGCCGTTGACGACCTCAAGGGCGCATTGACTGAACTCGGTTTGCTCGATTCACGATTTGGCTGGGGAGTCCTGCCGGATGAGGGCGTGGTGTTGGTCAGCGGACCTGCGCGGTATGTTCAGTTCATTCGAGACTACAGCAGCAACGTCGACAAGCCTGAGGAAAAGCAAGACGTCGTGGTGTTACCGTTGCGTTACGCGAACGCAGCCGATCGCACCATCAGTTACCGTGATGAACAACTGACCGTTTCAGGAGTAGCCACGATCCTCAAGGAGCTGCTGGATAGCCGCTCGCAAGGCGGGTCAGGTAGCGTCTTTAACGTGTTGCAAGGCGCGGGACTGGGAGCTGGCGCAAGCAGCTTCGCGGGCACGCCAAGTTTGCTTGGCGGCTTGGCTGATGATCAGTTGCAGCAAACCCTGGATCGCGTGATTGCCGGCGCCAGCGGCGGCGCTCAGAACAAGGGCGGCTCCGCTGGCAGGTCGCGGATACGGGTCGCAGCCGACGTACGCAACAATGCGGTGCTGATCTACGACTCACCCAAGCGCAGAGCCTTGTACGAGAACCTGGTCAGGCAGCTTGATGTGCCGCGCAACCTGATCGAAATCGACGCGGTGATCTACGACATCGACCGCGACGAGCTGAACGAGTTGTCCAGCAACTGGAATGTCTGGGCCGGAGGGACCAACGTCAGAGGGTCCTTGCTTGAATCAGGCAGCTCGACGCTGTCGGCCGAAAACGCCGGGCGATTCGCCCTGGCGGTCCGCACGCTGGAAGCCAAGGGGGCGGCGACGGTGATCAGCAATCCTTCGATCCTCACCCTGGAGAACCAGCCCGCTGTCATCGATTTCAGCCGGACCGAGTTCCTCACCGCGACGGGAGAGCGTGTTGCCGATATCCAGCCGATTACTGCCGGTACCAGCCTGCAGGTGGTCCCGCGCTCGATGCAGCACAATGGCAAGACGCAGGTGCAGTTGATCCTCGATATCGAGGACGGACAAATCGAAGCATCGTTGCTTGATGGCACCAAACCCAGCGTGCGTAATGGCAGTGTCAGCACTCAGGCGGTCATCGCCGAGCGTGGATCGTTGGTCGTCGGTGGTTTTCATTCTCTGCAGTCGAGCGACAAGGTAAGCAAAATCCCGTGGCTCAGTGACATTCCGCTCATTGGCAAATTGCTGTTCACGTCCAGTAGCCGCAGCACCAACAAGATAGAACGCTTGTTCATTCTTACGCCGCGGCTGGTGGGCAACCAGATTGACCCGGCACGTTATGTCGAAAGCGGCAACCCGGAAGATATCGATTCCGCCGCCCAGCGGATCGACGGGCGTCATGGCGATGGGCAACCCACTCGCGTTGATATTCAGCGCGCCTTCACTCAGTTGTTGAGTGATGTGCAACCGACGGGTTTTACCCCGAGTAACGAGCCTTTATTCACGCCGGCCACTTTGTGCGCGCCGCAACAGGGCCTGGTCATCGATGCCAATCGCAGCCAATGGTATCGGCGCAACGCCTGGAGCATTGGCGTGGTGGTCGCGCGCAATACGGGTGATAAACCGCTGCGTATTGATGAAAGCAGTTGTGGCGGGCGCTGGGTGCTGGGTGTCAGTGCATGGCCTCGCGCTTGGCTGCAGCCTGGGGAACAAAGCGAAGTTTATGTTGCGGTGCGTAATCCCCAGTCGCTCAAGAGCAACGCGACCCTTCGTGACTCATTACTCAAGGAGGCAACCCGATGACCAAGATGAACTGGGCTGCGTTCGGCCTTCTGTGTGTGATGCTCTCCGGTTGCTCGACGACCTCGGGCGGCTGTTCTGGACAGTCCTGCGACCGTCCCGACTCCAATAACCGAGAGCTGGTGATCTGGTGGCCAGCGGACATGCGTACTGGCCTGGAAAATCCGCAGGACACCGCGGACTACACTATCGTGCCACTGCGGGATTGAGCACCATGATACAAGTCTCGGGGAAAGCGGAGTTCTACGAACGGGTGGCTGCTGGGCAAACAGCGGTATGGCCGGTAGCAACGGGTGTTTCTTTCGTGAGTCGCCATGAGCACCATGATTGGGGTATAGCGTTGCACATCGACAGTCGCGCGCTGCAGCCCCAGCAATTGCGTGAGGCGCTGGAGCGGCGCTTCACCCAATCCTACCTGTTCCCTGACTATTTTCTGTTTCTCGATGCTCACCGCGACTTCGTCGTCTGGCATGCGGTGCCGTCATCCTCCCATGGTCGCGCGGTGCTCGATAATATCTGCCAGCATCAATTGCTGTTGGCAGGCTTGAGCCCCTTGGAATGACCGTCCATCCACTGCGCCAGTAGCGATTGCTGGCGCAGTTTCCCTTCCTTTTGCGACGCTTGAACTGTCGGCCGCGCGGCGCGGCATTGCGGTTCAAGCTTGCTGTTGCCCGGCAGCAGCCGTCGCCGCTTGTTTGTCGACAGCCTTGCGCACACTTGCGTGGGACTGGAACGTTTGGTTGACGGTGCGATAGGCCAAACCCATCGCCGCTGCGGTCCCCATATTCCCCAGAAAGCCGGAGAGGGCGGGCGGAACCTTGCCGCGCAGTGCTTCGCCGGTGGCCATGTTGATTGCGCCAGCCAGGCTGGCCCAGGCGACTCGGGCGGGGGATTGGTCCAGGACCCGGCCATAATCCTTGAGCGGCAGGTTCGGCTTCAACTCCTGGTTGGTACCCACCTGGCGCGTATCGAAATGCCGCTGCAGATGGTTGTCGAGGGTCGCGACAACGGTGTTGAATGCAGCGCGCGTGCCGGCGAGGGATTGAATGGAAGAGGCCAGTGCTTCGCCCAGCAGCGGCTGCTGGTCCGGCCCGAGCAGTGCCGGACTCGTCAACGTCTGGCCCGGTGGCAAGACCTGTTCACTGATGGAGTCGAGCATGAAACCCATGCTCAAGGTCATGGCACCGTAGGCCCAGCCGAGCGTCGGCATATTATCCTCGTCGACCCCGTAGGTCTTGGTGTTGTCCTGGGGGGCGGTCATGCTGAAAGTGGCCTGCATGGTTTCGCGAGAAAGGGCATAGATCACGTCGCGAAGCTGAGTGGCCAAAACCCTCGCACTCAGCGCACCGTCACCACGCGCGGCGCCCATGGCGCCCATGCCCAGATAAAGCGCCTCGGCGACGACCTGGTTGCGTGTGATGTTGCGCGAATCGCGCTTCATCTGCAGGCGCAGTGTGTCTTGCTTATCGGGCGGCAGAGCGTTCCATTTCGCTTCGCTGAGGGCGAAGTGCCCGCGTACCGCATCGCTGGAATCGGCGGCGAGACGATCCAGGCGCGGTTGGCGTACGTAGAGCTGGGTGGCAATGGTCGTCAGTGAGACAGCGGCCTGCAAAGCCAGCATTGCCCCCGGGCTTTTTTTCGCGAGCCCCTCGTTGAGTGCACTGTAGGCATGCATGAACGCCAACTCGCGAAGATAGGTAGGCGCACCGCAGTTGACCATCTGTTGGACCGTATGGCCCGCAGCGGCAAGCGTTGTGCGGCCGGAAGGCAAATTGGCCATGCTGTCGCTCAACGCGAGCTTTGCTCCGCGTCCGACCTTGTTGCCCAGGGCCACGCCGTGTTCCCTGGCGCTTTCCCAGAGGGCGCCCGTGGCTCTGCCTGCCGGCGCCAGATAGTCGCGATGGAAGGCCTGGCTCAGGCCTGTCACATGTGCGCGGGCGCGCGAAGTGAAATCAGGCAGGTGAGCGGGGGCCTCGCCGCGCTCCAAAGCATTGATATCAGCGGTGGGATGTCGATGCCGCAGCTCGATTTGCGGTGCTGGCAGGATACGTCCCAGGTTTGGGGCTATCGGGTCCATGGGATGTTCCTTGCTGGGCGAATGGCCGAGGTCTGCATGAAACTCTCGGCCAGTTGACCGAAATCCAGCAGCCATTCGGCAAGTGCCTGACCGTCCAGCCCCGTGCTGTTCCAGCGCGCCTGTAACGCGCTGCCGTGTGGCGCGAGGACCACGGCAGCTTGGGTCAGCATCATCAGGTGCAGGTTGGCCATTAGCGCGCGTTCGCGTTGCGTCGCCGTGTTCAGCGAAGTCGGTAGCGGCGTACTGATCAGCAGATGTTGGCGATCACTGTCGGCGATCACTTCATAGGCACGACCGTTGGCCTGGATCACGCCGACAGTCAATATCTGCTCGAAGGGCGGGGCGGCGATGTCCAAGTGCCGCAGCGCAGCGATCAGCAATGGACGATGCCATTCCCGATTCATCGCCGCCTGCGCCTGTTGCCCCGCGCGCTCATCTTGCCTCGGTGTCGTGGTGACCGGCCGAGGTGCGCCGCCTTGGTTACCTTGAAGTGCGGTGGCGCCCGCCACGAGGCTTTCGGCGACGGACAAGAGATGGCTCAGTTCATCGACAAGCATTTCACGCTGATGTTGCGGCTGCGAGATCAGGCGCAGCACGAGCACGGCATCACCGCTATCGTTCAGGCTCACGCTGCTACTGCTCATTGCCGATATGACGCAATTGGACCGCAGCAGCAACTCGCTCCAGACCTCAACCGGCAAACCGTTGGGGCGTGGCAGCAGAGCCAACACCACCCACTGCTGCACAGGCGACGTCTGCCAGAGCGACAGTTGCAAGGTCAGCCCCGGCAACGACAGTTGGGCGCTGCGGGAGAACGCTCGTGCCTGCGCAGGAGGAATGCCGAGCCGCTCAGCGGCCTCCAACAACCACGTGTTCGTTTGCTCTGAGAGCGGGATTGATCCCGGAGACTGGGCGCGCGAGCTCGACGAATGCATGGGGTAGACTTCCAGAAGTTTTGACTACCATTAAAGCGCGCAGGTATTAAAGTTTTATGACTGGGGTGGTGGGTCAGTGGGTTTCGAGCTGGATGATTTCCTCGGTGACTTCATCAAGCTGGCGAATGACCTGATAGATGTGGGCAACGTCCAGCAGCGTTTCGCGCGGTATATGGCGACCCGTGCGAACGGTGTACAACGCACGCGCCAGCCAAACACACTGGACCACCGGAATCTTGGCGTCCTGGGCGCGCTTGATCAGGGCCAGCGCATCATCGTCTTGTCCTTTGCAATGAATCAGTGGCAAAGGTGTCTGGCCTGGTCGATAGAACAGTGCCACCGCGTAGTGGGTCGGATTGACCAATAGCAGGTCGGCATCCTCGACCGGCCGGGGGGCGGTGCTGGGTTCGGAGTTGAGCAGTTCGTGCGCCAGCTGACGACGATGGCCTTTGACGTGCGGATCGCCTTCGGATTGCTTGTATTCCTGCTTGATGTCTTCGTGGCTCATGCGCAATTTCTTGGCGTGAAAATATTTCTGCAGGGCAAAGTCGACCATGCCGATCACCAGCAACAGGCCCAAGGTGTTGCGCAAGATGTTCTGAAACACCTCCAGCAACGAGCGCCAGTAGGTGACGAGATCGGTGTCGGCCAACAGTACCAGCTTGCCCAGGATGGGCATGATCGAGATATACAGAATGACCGCAATGGCCAGCGCTTTGAGGACGCTCAACAGCAGGTTCATCAGATTCTGTTTAGAGAACATCTGCTTGATCTGGCCGATTGGATTGAGCTTGCCGAGATCGACCTTCAGGGCCTTGGGCGCAAAGAGAAATCCGATCTGCATCCAGGTGCCGGCCAGGCGTATCAGAATCGCCACGCCGACGCTGGCCACGATGAAGGAAACAAGTGTCCACAGCGCTGTGCCGCTGAGCTCGATGGCAGTACTGGCGAAGGGTTCGTTCAGTCGTCGCAGGGGTAATTCGGTGAGGTGCTGGAGGCGCGTCATGCTTTCCTCGGCCATGCCCAGACAGACTTCGCTGACCACCATCAGCACCAGCAGTTTGGCCAGGTCCTGGCTCTGCCCAACCTGGCCTTTTTCCCTCGCGTCGCGTTCTTTCTTTGGCGTCGCCTTTTCGGTTTTTTCGCTCACGGCACTTTTACCAACAGGTTCAGCAGAAACTTCAAATCGAACCAGCGTCCGACCTCGGCGTTACCCAGATCGAGCAGCGTGGGCAGATACACGAGTAGAAACAGCAAACCGATAACGCTCTTGGCCGGCATCGCCAGAATCGAAACATTCAGTTGCTGGGCATAAAGACCGACGATGGCGAAAGCGGCCTCAATCAGCAGCAACAGGCCTATGAACGGCGCCGCGTAGAGCAA
The DNA here is from genome assembly GCF_026016345.1 of Pseudomonas sp. B21-054. NCBI lineage: Bacteria > Pseudomonadati > Pseudomonadota > Gammaproteobacteria > Pseudomonadales > Pseudomonadaceae > Pseudomonas > Pseudomonas sp. B21-054. The sequence continues at coordinate 3,494,342 of NZ_CP087204.1, read as the reverse complement.
TGCGTGCTGCAGGGTCCTGTTCAGCTCGCCAAGCAATATGTCCAGCCCCTCTACCGTCAGGATCGGCATCCATGCGGTGGGCGGCCAAATGATGTAGCTGTCCCAGATGACCTGGGTAATCAGCGAGAGGCCGCCGGACAGGATGACCAGCATGATCAGCACTTCCTGCAGCAACTCGCCCAGTGGCGTCGCGTCGGGCCCGAGGGAAGGGTTCATCTGGCCGCCGCTGAGGGCGCCGCGCTGGCTGTCGAGCAAGGCGCCTACCGTCGCGAACATCCAGAAAGGCATATACAGCAGTAACCCCAACAGAACGCCCAGGACCATTTCCTTGAGCAACAAACCGCCGATCATCAGCCAGTTTTCATGTTGTCCGGACAACACCCGCCCGATGCTCGGCGCTGGAACCATCGCAACCGCGCAGGTCACGGCATAACGCAGCGGCCCCTTGAGGTATTTGAAGCAAAACGCAGGCACCAGCATCATGCACGGCAGAATCCTGGCCATGGCTAATGCGATACCGAGCATCAGTTCGAACAAATACTCGGCATTGAATGGCATCAAACGGCGCCTCCGGTACGCGCGATAAGGTCGAACGCGGTGTTGATGAACAGGATCAATTCAACACCGATCCAGCGGCCGGTCGCCGCCAGGGTCACGCCCACGGCGACCAGCTTGATACCAAAGGGCAGGGTCTGGTCCTGGATCTGCATCAAGGCTTGCACGAGCGACGTCAGCACGCCCACCAGCACCGCGACCAGCAGCGGTGGTGCGGTAAGAATCACCACCAGATACATGCCCTGTTTGAACAACTCCAGCGCTTCCACGGCAGCCTCACAGATAGGAATAGAACAGACTGTCGAGTAACCGCGTCCAGCCCTGGACAAGGACGAACAGCAGCAGTTTGAGCGGCAGCGAAATGGTCATGGGCGAGACCATTTGCATGCCAAGCGCAAGTAGCAGGTTGGACACGATCAGATCAATGACGATGAACGGAATGTAAATCAAAAAGCCGATCTCGAACCCGGCCTGCAGCTCCGACAATACGAAGGCTGGAATCGCCAGCAGCAGATCCTTGCTGCTGGCTTTTTCGGCCAGTTCCGCAGGCCACATACGATGGGTGTTGTCGACCAGATGCGTCAGCACGTCCGGATCGGTGTTACGGCTCATGAAGTTTTGCAGCGGGGCGATGACCGTGTTCACGCTGGCTTGAAGTTGTTCGGTAGTGCCTATCTGCAAAGGATTTTCAGCCACCCGTTGCTGGATTTCATAAGCCACCGGAGCCATCACGAACATCGTCGCCGCCAGGGCAATGCCGTACAACGCCATATTGGGCGGAACCTGTTGAACGCCGATGGCATTGCGCGTTATCAGCAACACCATGGAGATTTTCAGAAATGCGGTGCAGACAATCAAAAACAACGGGATCAGCGAGAGCGCACCCAGAAACAGCGCGAGCATGATCGGGTTCATGCCATCCAGAATCATTGATCAAATACCAAGCGAGTGATTTGCATACCCAAGCGTCCATCCACGTCTACCAGCTCACCGTAGGCGACCACCCGCTCTTCATGGCACAACGTCGCTGCGCCCGGTGCCATGCCCGTGACATCCACCACGGAACCGGCCGCCAGCCGGCCGAGCGCTTCGAGGCTCAGCTTCACTTCGCCACACCGTACGGTCAACGCCAGGGTCACGCCGGACAAGGGCGATGGCGGTTGCGTCGCAGCGTCTTGCGGGAGGGCGTCGTCTGGCTGTGCTGAATCGAGCCGTTCCTGCTGATCGTCGTTCGCGTCCTGGGCCGCCAACTCATCGTTATTGTCGAACTCGTACAACGGTTCTTCATCCTGCGGTTCATTGCTCATGAATGGAGCCTTCTTCGTGAATCAGCCTGAGCTGTAAGTGATCATTGCGGTCTTCGCTACAAACCGCCCAACGCCGGTTGCCCAGTTGCAGGTTTCCTCGACCTTGAACGTCGAAGACTGCCTCGGCAGGCAACAGCACATCGCCTGGACGTAATGAGCGCAGCTGATTGACCAGCAAGTCCATGCGCCCAACGATGACCGGATGAGCCAGGACCCAACGCTCAGGCACGGTTTGTTCGATAAATCGCCACGGTGCATCATTCAGTAACTGCAGCAGCGATTCGGCGCCGAGGCTTAGCGTTCCGTAGGCTTTCTCGCCATGGCGCTCGATGAGCACGCGACAATCCCAGCGGTCATCCAGTGCCGGCTCCTCGGCCAGTGGAGCCAACGGTGCGAGCAGGTCGGACAGCACTGGCGCCATCCGTTGATTGATCAACTGCCAATACCACGCTTGTGGCGGCTCGACGGTGAGCACGGGAACTTCACCGCACAGGCTCAGCAGCGCATCGGCGTTCGACAACAGCAGGGGGCCGTGTCGGCTGGACAAGCCTATCCAGCATTCATCGGCACTGGCGCCGCAGGGTGTCAGCGGACCGAGTGTCATGCGTATCTTTTCAGCTCCGCTGGTGAACTCCAGGAAACGGCCGCGCCCCAAGGCCAGGGAGGCCATTGCGGCCGTGCTCGACAGGCGTCGCAGGCTGAGTTTTTTCATGCGGGCCCCGTCGGCTGTAATCTCAGCTCGACGTCATGGTCCAGCGCCTGGGCGAATGCTTGCTGGCAGGCACCATGATGCTTGGTCAATCGCTCCAGGACGTCTGCGCGCTCCAGACCAAGCTCGATGTCCCAATGGCTGTCTCGTTTCTGGGCGCGAATCTGGACCTTGCCCAGATTGGGCATCAGCAGGGTGGCGCTGAAAGGACGGTTGCCGTGTTGCGGCAACTGCAGCGCCAGCTCATCAATCAACTGTGTCGGTATGCCGTCGAGCGGCGCGAACATCGAGAACGAGCTCGAACCATTGCCCGAGCTGCCCTGGTCGTCCGAATGGGCGGGCGGTAGTGGTACAAGCATCTGCATGAACAACATCGCATCGGCGTCCAGCGGCCTGACGCCGTCGTTGGCAGATCTGACCTCGACCGGACGATTGCGCTGGACCTCGGCGCCTTTGCTCGACGGCGCCGAGGATGCTGCGGCAGTGGGTTTTGCAGCAGGCGCGGCAGGTGCCTGTGGAGCAGGGCGTTGGGGTGGCGTGTGCTTGATGGGGGCAGTCATGTCTCACTTATTCCTCACTGAGTGTCTCGCTCATGCAGGCGAGTTTTTCCACTGCGCGTTGCCGTGCCTTGGCGTCCAACTGTGCTTGTTGCAACGACTGCTCCTGCGCTTCGATGTGCAAGCGCAACTGGCTGACGTCCTGGCGGATCTGGGCGAGGCGATCAAGCATGCTTCGCTCCTTTTCGTGCCAGCGGTCGATATCAGCCAGTTCCAGCGTGGTTTGCAGGTGGGTATCGGCTAACGATCGCCGCTTGCGCTTCTGATTGGTACGCTCCTGGTTCATTGAGCGTTCGCTGGCCAGCAGTTGCTCGCGCAACCTCGCCACCTCTCGTGCAAGGCGTGCACGGGCACGTTCGGCACTGGCCTGGCGGTGCTGGCGCAAAGGACCGAGCAGGCCGATGACGCGCTCCAGCGCCTGGCGCTCCGGGTCCATATCGAGATCTTCGTCCAAGGTCAGTCCACCAGTTGCGAAGTAATGTGATTGAGTTGGGCGAGTGTTTCTTCAAGCGCTACCGGCCCGCGCAGGTCCTGGCGCAGGAAGCGGTTGATGCTGTCGTTCAGCTGTACCGCCAGATCAGTGACCGGGTCGGCGCCGGCCTGGTATTCACCCAGGCGCAGGAGCATTTCCACCTGCTTGTAGGCCGCCATCAGCTGGCGCAGGCGATTATTGGCCTGGACATGCTCGCGGCTGGTGACGTTGCCGAGGATCCGGCTGATGCTCGCGGACACGTCAATGGCCGGATAGTGCCCACGCTCAGCCAACTTGCGCGACAGCACGATGTGCCCGTCGAGCAACGACCTGACTTCGTCGGCGACGGGATCGTTCATCGAGTCGGCCTCGATCAGCACGGTGTAGATGGCGGTGATCGAGCCGTTCTCGCTCATGCCCGCCCGCTCGACCAGTTGCGGCAGCAGCGTGTAGACCGAGGGGGGCAGGCCGCCACGTCCGATCGGTTCCCCGGCGGCGATGCCGATTTCGCGTTGAGCACGGGCAAAACGGGTGAGCGAGTCAATCAGCAAGAGCACTTTCATGCCGCGCTGACGGTAGGCTTCCGCGATAGCGGTGGCGGTGAAAGCGGCGCGTGCACGCTCCATGCTGGAGCGATCGGAGGTGGCGCAGATCAGTACCGAACGCCGGCGTAATTCATCATCCAGTTCATGGTCGAGGAACTCGCGCAGTTCCCGTCCCCGTTCGCCGATCAGGCCGAAAACAATGACGTCACAGTCCATGTTCCGGGCCATCTCCGCCAGCAGCGTGGTCTTGCCGCAGCCCGCTCCGGCAAACAATCCAACACGTTGCCCTTCGCCCAACAGGATGGCGCTGTCAATGGCGCGAATACCGGTGGGCAGCGGGTTGCTGATGCGTGGTTTTTGCATCGGCGGCAGGGCATCGGCGATCACCGCCGTGGTGCTGCGACCATCATGGACATCGGCAAAAGCGCCGAGGCCGTCGCCCAGCAACGGTCGACCGAAACCATCGAGCACGCTTCCGAGCAACTGGTCATCCACCCCTATGCGGTGAGCCATCCCAAGCGGTTGGATACGGGCGCCGACTTGAATGCCGGCAGGGGTGCCAAGGGCGCTGAGCAGTGTGCATTGATCGGTAAAACCGACAATTTCCGCCAGCATTGAGCTGCCGTCCGCCTTGCTGACCTCGCAAAGATCGCCAATCTTGGCCGCGGGCACCTGGCATTCCAGCAGTATCCCGCTCACCGCCGAAACCTTGCCGCTGATTCGCACGGCAGAACAATTGGCCAGTCGCGCACGCTGTTGTCGAGCCCATTGTTCAAGCGCATCGGTCACCAGCTCACCTCGATATGCTGGTCGCCATCGAAGATGATTTTGTGCTCATCTATCCGCGTCAAACGCAGGCCCTGCACCACGTCGCCAACATAAATCTGCAGGCCGTCGGCGGTCACCAGGTGAGCGTTGTTGCCGGCGATGATTTGCACCAGGGTGAACGGCAAGCTGGTCCTGACGATGCCGACTTGATCGACCATCGGGACCGTGGTGGGGTAGCGCTCTTTGAAACTCTTGAGCATTCGCTGATAGACCTCCAGCGCTTCCTCCTTGAGATTGCCTTTGAGCACCAACCCTTCGTCAAGCTCCTCGACGGTGACCTCTGTAAGCAGGCGTTCCGCCAATTGAGTGGTCAGGAGCCGGCGGATCTCTTCCCGATCTTTCAGGCTGGTGTTACCGGAGGATTGGGCGGAAGCCGTCGCCGGGGAGGGCTGCGCCGGACTTTGAGGCGCCTTGGCCGCGGTAACCTTGACGGCGCTCGGCGGGGCTTCGGACTGGCTAAGGCCCCAGGCGCCACCGACCAGGCCTACGACCACGCCAGCGACCACCGCCGATATCAGCTTCAAGGATGGCACGCCTGGCATCGATCTACGCGCGGGAGACGCTGACGACTGAGGCGGTTGGCCGTTGGCATCCGCAGGCGTAGCCAGAGCCGGTACATCAGGCCAGGGCTCTTCGGCGGATGCCAGGCACAGCCAGACGTTTGCGACGGCGAACGGTTGGTTCGGCGTCAGTGTGATGGCATTTGACGCACGCCCTTCGTCGTCGTTGACCGGCATCTGTTCGGCCGCCAGGTTCCAGCCTTCCTCGGTTCTGCTCAACCGACAATGGAGGGAGGCGATGCCCGGGTCGTATAACGCCAGATCGTGGTCGTCGTTGGCGCCGATCACCCATTGGTCACCGACCAACGGCAATGCAGCGCCCTGGTGCAGCCCATTCAGTACACGTAGTTCAAACATCGCGAAGGCACTCGACATCAAGCCGCATAGTCGTCTTCCAAGGGCAAAAATTCATTTTCCAGGTCGAAACGGCCGAGGACCTTCACCTCGGAGGCATTGGTAATCTCGGCAAAGGAGAGCACCGGCACGTGATGGAACTCGTCCTGCAATAACGTGCGTAGCGGAGCGCGCAGATCCTGGGCGACCAACATCACCGCACGTTCTGACGATCGCTGCGGGAAAGCCATGCGCAATTGTTGAACCAGCATCAGGCTGGATTCGCTGTTCAGGGCAAAGAACGTCTCGGTTTGCGTCTGACGCAGGCTGTCACGCAGGATGCCTTCGCTCTCAGGGGTGAACAGCCAGACGAGCAATCCCTCCTGGCTGCAATACTGGTTGTAGATCAGCGACTTGAGGGCAATACGTACATAATCGGTGAGGGCCAGGACATCACGCTCATGTTGCCCATGTTCGATCAAGGTTTCGGCGATCACCCGGATACCGCGCAGGGGCACGCATTCGGAAGCCAACCGCTGCAGTACCTGAGAAAAACGCGCCAGAGGCATGACGCGCTGCAGCTCCTGCGCCAGTTCCGGTTGTTCTGTTTCCAGCCAACCGAGGATCGCTTTGGTTTCCTGCAGCCCGATGAATTGCGGCCCGCAGATCTGCAGCGCGCGCTCCATGCGTTCGATAATCAGCGTACTGGGGCTGATAATTTCCACGTCGCAATTGTTCAGGTGTTCAGCATCGGCCGGTACCCAGATCCATTGGCTTTCCTGCCGTTCCGAACTGCCTTTGCTGTATTGCTGGTCGTTCTCAATGACCTGTGAGGAGCCATCGATAGCCACCAGGGTCTCGCTGAACGTGGCCTTGAGTACAGGAACCTCATAGACCGTAAAGCGGAATTCATCCGGCTCCAGATGCGCCTGGTGTTCGATGATGAACGAGGGCAGCGTCAGCCCGAAGTTCACCACCAGGCGATTGCGCCGTTGACGAATCTCGCTGACCAGGGCTTCGATCCGCTCAAGACTCTGGCTGGGATGAAATTGCAGGACAAACTGGCGGCTGGGCAGGAACATTCGCAGGTCTTCCTGTCCGTTATTTTCCGGGGTTGTCGGGGCGGCTTGCTCTTGATTGCCCTTGGGCTTGGCGCGATTGATCTGCAACAGGCCGCCGCCGCAACAGATGATGGCGATCGTGATGAACACCAGGGTCGGCATCCCGGGCATGGCGGCGAAGCCGAGCATCGCTGCCGAGGCGATGATCCAGGCCTTGGGCTGGCTGGTGATCTGTTCGGCAATTTCACGGCCGATATTGGCCGGCCCGGCGGCGTCTTCGTTCGGCACGCGAGTGATGATCATGCCGGCCGTCACGGAGATCAGCAGCGCGGGGATCTGTGCAATGAGGCCGTCGCCGATGGTCAGTACCGAATACAGCTGCACGGCATCGCCGGCAATCATGCCGTGTTGTATGACGCCAATGGTGATACCGCCAATCATGTTGATCGCGACGATGATCAGGCTGGCGATTGCGTCGCCGTTGACGAACTTCATTGCTCCGTCCATTGCGCCAAACAGCTGGCTTTCCTTGCCAAGCTCCGAGCGCCTGCGCTTGGCCTCGTGGACGCTGATGAGGTTGGCACGTAAGTCGCTGTCGATCGACATCTGTTTACCGGGCATGGCGTCAAGCGTGAAACGTGCGCCTACTTCGGCCACCCGTTCCGAACCCTTGGTGATGACCATGAAGTTCACCACCGTCAGAATCATGAAAATCACCATGCCGACCGCCAGGTTGCCGCCCACCACGAATTGTCCGAACGCTTCCACGATGTGCCCGGCGTCCTGGTCCAGCAGAATCAGCCGGGTCGTGGCAATCGACAGGGCCAGGCGAAACATGGTGGTGATCAGCAGCACCGAAGGGAACGTCGAGAAGGCGAGTGGGCGAGGCAACTGCATGGCCAACATGATCAGCAGACAGGAAATGCAGATGTTCACCGCGATCAGAATGTCCACCAGCCAGGTGGGTATCGGGGTAATCATCATGAACACAATGGCCAGCACGATAAACGCGCCGACGACTTCTGAGCGGCGCATCGCCGCGAGTGCCAGACGGTTCAGCAGGTCGATAATCAGATTCATCAGGCCGGGTTCCCCTTGAGCTGGTTTTGCTCTTGCTGAGTGAGTTCGGCCATCAGCAACAACAGGTTCCCCAAAGCATTCTGTCGGGACTTGAGGTCTTGCCACAGCAAGATAGGCAGCTGTTGGAGCATCGGCCGCAGGCCGTTGAGAAACGACAACTGATGCTTGAGTTGCGCGCCGCCGATAAATTGCGTGAGTTGCAAGGTTTCCTGCAGGTTCATGCCCTTGCCCGAGAGTACGAGCAAGTGTTTGAGAAACGTCGGTGCGCTCACCTGCAGTTGCGGGTTCTTGTCACGCATGCGCCCGAGCAGGTGTTCGCAGCTTTTAAGCAGAGTCGATACATGCCTGGCGGTATTCACGCCATGCATCAAGGTACGTAATTGCTGGCGAGGGCTCGATGGATTGGCTGAGGCAAGGTCGTCGGCAATGGCACGACGCAGGTCGCGCAAGGTCGGCTCGAACTGTGCTTCGCCATCCTCTTGACCCAGTAGCGTGTCGATGAGGCTGGTTATGGTGGGCTGGCCTACGACGCCGTTGTAATACAGCTCCCGCAGATTCTTGCGTCGCTGCGAGTCCAGCCCGGATCTGGAAAAGGCCCGGGCCGTATTGATCCCCGCGCGGGCTCTGTTGCCATGGCGCTGCCTGAGCGCGCTGGCGTGATCCGACAACGCCTGGTGCTCATCCCGGGCACCTTCGTGATGCGCTTGTCTCATGGCTGCTTGCAGCATGACGTGCGCTTTGGCCGGGTCCCCGCCAGCGAAGGCGAGCACCCGGCCAAGCATCGACTCATCAGAGCGTTGACGTTTCAGGGTCTGGCGCAGGGTACGCACTGCTTCATCCAGCCTTTTGTCATGACTGCCCATCAGCATCTGATAAAGCTCACCGAGCTTCATCGCCTTCGATTGCAAGACGGTACCGCCGATGACCAGCTCACGCTGGCTGAGCTCTTTGCTTTGTTGGATCAATGCCGAGGTGAATCGCGCCATCTGTTGTGGCGTGGTGCCCTGGTCTTTTGCGATGTGCGACGCCGTCTGCGTAGCGGATAACGCTGGGCGGACGTTTACCGGATTGACCGAATGAATCGCGACTGGGGTGAAACCGGGGATTTTCATGGGACGGCATCGATGCAAAGAGTCATGCGCAATGAGTGGCGCAAACCCACCATCGGGTTCCTGAACTCAGCACTTTCGCGCGGGCGTGCATAAATGCGCGACGACTTCGATCGGTTTATGCAAAAGATTGCACGGACAGAAAAAAACTTAAAAAAATCTTCATGAAGAACAGCGACTTAGATCGCGCAAACGGTTGGCACACATATCGCTCTTACAGCCGGACTTACCGCCAAATGGTTATTGTCCATGTGTGTAATCAACTCGATCACGTATCCGGCTCCGGCTTCTCTCCTTCGTCAGCTCGATCGCAGGATGGTGCAGAAGGTGCGGTTGTTTATCAGGGCAAAGGTCGCGAACCCTGATGATGCGGAGGATCTGCTCCAGGCAACCTTCCTCGAAGCGCTACGTAACGAGCACAAGTTCCGGCACGACTCGCTGCTGCTGACCTGGCTCTGCGGCATTGCGCTCAACCTCATTCGCAGCCATTTCAGGCGCCTCTACAACCAGCCGTATCATGAAGACCTGCAAGAATGCGGCGTATTGGAGATGGCCGACAGTCGCGATGTTGTGTCCGAGGTCAGTGGTTTGCGTCAGCTGGTGCGAGTCTTTCGTGCGATGGAAACCTTGCCGCCGAATATGGAGGAGGTGATTCGGGTCGCGATGGAAATGGAAGGTAATTACCTGGAGACCGCCGCTCGGCTGGATATACCGGTTGGCACGGTGCGTTCGCGCCTGTCGCGGGCCCGTGAGCAACTCAAGCGGCGAGTCTCCAGCGAGTACTGAGCCCAGGCGAATCTGCACCACGGCGATAAGAACAGGGAACCTCTTTCGCCTCTGGCTCCACGCATTATTTAGATCCCATCTTCACGGAGTGCCCGGTATGCGAATTTGCATCGCTTACAACCAGGGTCCTGATGACAATTCGAAGGCCGGACAGGCTATCGCACGGGTTCCGAACTGGACACTCGAGACAGCATCGGTAAGCGCCGGGAACGTGTGCGCGAACCTGGCCTCCAGCCGAACATTGCTTGTATTCAGGCCAACCGGCATCGAGCTGGCGTTGCAGGAAGCGACCAGGGCGCTCGTCGAAAAATCGCCTTCCGCCAAACGTCAGTTTGCTCGACTGATGAGGCGATTGTTTGGAGTCAACAGTGCCCAGGCCGGTGGTGTGGCTGGCAGTCCGGCCTTGAGCGGTCAGGGTGGGTTGCACTTGCCCGCGCAACTGGAGCCGTATCGCCAGGATATCGTGGATCGGTGGCGACATCGGCGCAGGGCTGCGCGCCTATAACGCCGGCCCCGACAAGGTGAATCGCAACGATTTGGCGGATACCGGAGGGGTAGGGGATCCCGGTTATCCGGCCAACGTATTGAAATTCGCCGAGATCATTGGAAGCGGCAGAGGCCAAAACTGCCTGGCTGATAGACACGTCGCGTTTGCGCAGGACATAAACCCGCATGTAAGGAGTAGCACCTCATGGATATCAATAGAGCCGGCTCGCCCGTGCCACTGCGCACATTAGAGAACCATCACGTTGACGATGCGCGATCAACGCATCTGGAGCGAAGCGGGGACGTGTCGTCTGTTAATGGAGACAACTCTCCAGAGCTGACCGCGTTGAAAGCCAAACTTGACGGCCTGTTCGAACCCCACAGGACGGCTGAGAACCATGAGGCCATCAATGCCTTGATTCATGATCGCGCCGTTGAATTGAAGGAAATGGGAGAGACGCCGGAGACGCTCGATGCGTTGCTCGACAAAGCGGCGCGCATGGATCGTGTCACGGCTCCGATACAAGGTGCGGTGGCTTCCGTACCCTTTGCGGCGGCCTCGGTTATTTTGGACAAGGTGCCCGAGGTGACGGCTCATGTTGCCGATAATCCAGCCTTGACCGGCTTTGTGGCGGGCTCCTTTTCCGGTGCGATGGATGCGGTAGGCGGTGGTCTGCTGGCGAGAGCCACGCACGACACTTATTGGCTGAAGCCGCCGCCGGAAACCTTGGAGCCGGTGATGCAGCAAGCCCTGACCAGCAAAAAGGAGCAAACCAGGGTGAGTAACGCTGGGGAGGCTGCGCTGTCCTGGCAGACCTTCAGTGCTCGCAATGCTGTGCGCTTGGGGGTAGCGGGCGTCATGAATGCCACAGTCGGACCGAAGGCTGCCTCGGCGGTTGATACGGCTATCGCCTCAGCGGGAGGTTTGGCTGCCGGCGCAGGTTATGCCCATCTTATGACCAAAAACGACTTGCAGGCCCATCGTGCCGGGCCCGCCTATCTTTTAGGCCGCACCGACTGGAAGACCCAATATCAAGCGCTGAAAGAAAGTACGGCACTGAGCCCGATGGCAAACGGTGCCAAGCGTATGGCCAAGCTTCCCCTGGACGTCGTGACCGGTACGGCAGAGGCTTTGAGTGGCGCGTTGTCCTTTCAAAGTCTGGTCTCCAACTTGGGCGTACTGGGTGGCGGCTTCGGTTTGGCATCGCTGGCTCGCGATGCGGCCAGAGATCTGGCAACCCAGAAAGGTCTGGGGCCAGGAGAGGTCGCTGCGGTAGATCACACGGTCAACCTCGCCATGTCGGCGCTTACTTTTGGTTCCTATGGGGTGGCCAGTATTGCAACCGAGCCCCTCAGCAATGCGGCCGTAAAAGTATTGCAAGAGGACGTTCCCGCCAAAGCGCAGGAAGTTGCTGATGCAACTCTAGAGGCCGGCAAGGCGCTGGCGCGAGGCGCTGTCACTACGGCGAGAGAAATAACGGACCGCGCGCTGGAGCATCGCAGACTCAGAGAGGGCGGAGGTGCGACGGAGAATCCCGTCTGATTCACGCGTCTCGGATGATGTCGATAGGCGGCAGTCTGGGCTATGAGTATGCGCTTGGCATTTATGCCAAGCGTTTTTTGTGTCGCAGCAAAATGGTGGGGCATTTTAACGCTGTAAATACCTGGCTAAATGTAAGGCGCCAGGATGATCGGCATCACCCTGGATGTTTAGCCTCAGATGTCCTTTATGCGATCCGATCTGTCTATCTGGCCCAGCGTTGAAGCTGAGCCAGTCTGGCCTTGAGCCCTGCTTGCTGTGGGGCAGGCGCCCAGGCAACTTCTCGGGTCGCGGAAGATAGCGGGTTGAGCATAGGCAACGAAGGTGTGTAGTTCGTTGCATATAAGTTTTCCATTGCGCTTACATGTTGCTCGAGCGCGGCGCCTAGCTCTTGCTCGGGTAGGTGCTGCAACCCATGCAGGTTCATATGCCTCAAGGTCCAGGCCATCTGGTCTTTTGTTGTTGTCCTCATTCTCATCGGCTGGGCCGACGTGACGACATCGCGCAACTTGCTTGATGCGGCCAAGCCTGTAGTGGCCAAGTCCGGCGCACGTGTGAGACTCAATAACGGCGAAATTGCGCTCGCGAGCCTCATGCTTTGACGGGGTGAAGTATCAATTAATGATAGAGACTGCTCGATCGTTTTTTTCAAGTGCTCAACGTCTCGAGTGCCGGTGTTTAATTCTGAAAGTTGGCGTTGCAAATAGGTTGTCAGGCGGCGACTCAGTTTTTCATGATCTGCCGGGTGGAGGGGTGAGGCTAATAACCTAAAGGCATCGTCTATTACCTGGGGGGCAGCGCGTCCATGACCAGCATTGAGCTGGCGGAACAATTCCTGCAATTGTTTATGCTCCCGGCCGGCGGTGGGTAAGGTCTGGTGGTAAGCGCGCGCTGTGCTGGCGAGCGCAGCCTTGTCTTTCGCAGGCAAATGACTGGCCACCTCAAGAAAAATTTCTGGCGGAACATTGCTCAAAGGGCTGGGCCGAAGTGAGTGGCCTGCAGATGAATGTTCAAACTGAATGCCCGTCAAGAGTGACGCGCGTGGATGGTTCGCGGGGGCATGCGGTCGCGTTAAGGATGAGTCTCTTGCGGTATCTTGCGTATCGTGTGGATGAGCCGCGGGACCATCGGTAGTCGGCTCGGGCGATGATGGAGCGACCGTGGTGGCGTCCATGTGATTATTGCGCACGCGGGAAATACAGTTACCACCCATTGTGATCACTTCCTTAGTATTAAATCCAATGTGTGGTTCCAGATTCTCTGCGGGTTCCCATGTCGACCAGCCATTCGTTGCCCCTAATCTTCAGTCAAAGGGGCGCCGCCAAAGGCGAGTAACTCCGTGCATACAATCTGTTACCGAACACCTTGAGGACGGCGTTGCGCATCGGAGTCGGCCACGCCCGCATTTTATCCCGGGCTGCGCATTGCTTTTGCGTCCATTCAACGCGGTGTCTGCGTCCGGCGGTGTAACTCGCGAGCGCGCCATCTGGGCTCTCTGCTGCGGCTATCGACTCTGCCAATACCAGCGCATCCTCAAGCGCCATGCCCGCGTTCTGCGCCATACTCGGTGAGGCTGCGTGAGCCGCATCGCCAATGAGCACAACCCGCCCCTTTACCCAATCGTCCATGACGACTTGTTCTATTTTGCTGAAATGCACCAGAGTGCCGGCAGGTATCTGCGTAATGAGCGGCAAAATAGGACCGGAAAAATCGTTGAACAGTGCTGGCAGCGATGCTTGCGCAGTTGTGCTCTGAATGTCCTGGAAGGCGAGCGCGGTATCGGCGTATACATAAATGTCATTGGCGTTTACCGGAATTGCGAGCAAAGCTTTGCGATGACCCAGCATCGCCGTCCAGCTATCAATTGCCGTGGTGTTACGCGTTATGAAACGCCAGCTGACATTGCCGACGTAGGTCGGATTGATCGCCGGGAACAGCATGCTGCGTACCGATGAACCAATACCGTCAGCACCGATGACAATGTCGTAAGTGGCGGATGAGCCATCGGAAAAGTTCACCTGGCATGTCCTGGCTGATTGCTCGATTGCTTCTACCGCCAATCCAAAACGTAGCTGAGTCCGAGACAAGGATTGGCGCAGAATGCCGTGCAATCCAGCGCGAGGAAGTGAGAGGCAGGGCCCACATGATCCCCACACGTCTTGGGTCTGTGTCACAGATAATTGCCTGCCGTTTTTGTCGAGGATGCTTTGGGTGCGGATGACGGCGGCGGCACTTTGAACACGGTCGAGCAGGCCCAGTTGCTTGAGCGCGCGGCCAGCGTTTCCTGGCAGAAACAGTCCTGAGTCACCAGAGATTTCGTCAGGGCGGCGTTCAACCAAATCTGCCTGGTAGCCTTTGAGCTCAAGCGCCCTGGCCATGGAAAAACCGGCGATTCCGCCACCGACAATCAAAATTCTCATCCACAAGCCCTTAGTCATGTTAAGTCTTTGTTACAACAGCCGAAGTTGGCAATTTATTGCGTCGGTGCAATGCAATGATCAGGTAGGGCAGCCATTATCTTCGTGACGTTCGGCGAGGCACGTGAATGACTTGGCGTACTGGAAACTGGAGTGGATGACGCAGCCCTTTATCCTTCAAACACATTGTCGAATCGATGAGTGGTTCCACCGTTACAAAGAGTTCCCAGCGTTGTGTGAGCGCAGATTTACCCCAGGCGCAAGAGATGAGAAGAGCCTGGCCAGCGGTTTTGGCTGGGTCGCAGGAGTACATGCCCTCAAGTTGATTTCAATCAAGGGCAGCGCAGGGGAGTGGGTCCTACCATGATCGCCAAGATCCTGTCCTTAAGCCCTGGCGTCCATGACCCCTTCCTTTGTGATGCTGCACCCGTCCCGCTTCTGGCTCCATGGGCTGTTCGTTCTCCTGCTGTTGATCGCAAACCTCGCCCAGGCCAAGGACTACGGTGATATCCAGCAACAGCGCATCCACCACGTCCTGAGCGCGGTCGATTCGATCTCCGAACCCGAAGGCGCCTTCAACGTGCGCATGCTGTCCGCGGCGGGCAAGGTCGTGGGCTATGTGTTCCAAAGCCTGGACGTGGTGGACATTCCCGCTTATTCAGGCAAGCCGATCAATCTCCAGGTGATCCTCGATCCGGCCGGTGTGATCCTCGACGCCTACGTGCTGGAACACCATGAGCCGATTTTGCTGGTCGGCATCCCGGAGCAAAAACTCCATGATTTCAGCGCCCGCTATAGCGGAATCAAGGTCAGTCAGCGAGTGGTGGTCGGGCATTCCAGTGACACGAATGCGGTGACGGTGGATGCGATTGCTGGCGCGACCGTGACGGCGATGGTGGTCAACGAAGTCATCATGCGCGCCGCCCACGATGTCGCGGTGTCCCTGGGCCTGGTCAAGGGCGATGCGGGGTTGGCCGTGGCGCCGGCCCGTGTGCGCGAGGATCTCTACGAACCCGCCGACTGGAAGGCCCTGACCGGCAATGGCGCCGTGCGTCGCTTGCATCTGACCCGCGGCCAAGTAGACACCTCCTTCAAAGGGACCGATGCCGAGCAAGTCGAACTCGCCAGCGCCGAGCAGGCAGACGACACCTTCATCGACCTGTACGTCACCCACCTGAACCCTCCCACCATTGGCCGCAACCTGCTCGGTGACAGCCAATACCGCACGTTGATGAACGAACTCAAGCCGGGCGAGCAGGCCATTGCCGTGATGGGCAGTGGTCGCTACTCCTTCAAGGGTTCTGGGTATGTGCGCGGCGGCATTTTCGATCGGGTGCTGCTGCGCCAGTTCGGCGATGCCATCAGCTTTCGCGACATGGACTTCCAGCGCCTGGATGATGTCGCCGCCGAGGACATGCCCGAGTTCGACGAAATGGCGATCTTCATCGTCCGTGCCGCACACCATTTCGACCCAGGTTCTCCCTGGAGCCTGGAGCTGCTGGTGCGTCGCCAGACCGGGCCGGTCAGCGGCATCTTCAGCAGCTTCGAGTTGGCCTATCAACTGCCCGAACCGTACTTGGAGCGGCCATTGCCGACGGCTGAGCAACTGGCCGCGGCCGAAGAAGCCAGCCGGCCGCTGTGGCTGACGCTCTGGTATCAGAAAAGTGTCGAGATCACGGTGTTGGGCGTGGCCCTGCTGGTGCTCACCACCATCCTGTTCCTCCAGGATGCATTGGCCCGGCGTCCGCAATTGCTGCATTGGGTGCGCCGGGGCTACCTGGTGTTCACCGTGGTGTTTCTCGGGGGCTATGGGCTGGCGCAGCTGTCGGTGGTCAATGTACTGACCTTCGTTCACGCACTGTTCGAAGGCTTTCGCTGGGAATTGTTCCTCACTGATCCGCTGATCTTCATCCTCTGGGTGTTCACCGCTGGCAGCATTCTGCTCTGGGGACGCGGGGTGTTCTGCGGCTGGTTGTGTCCGTTCGGCGCGCTGCAGGAGCTGATCAACGAACTGGCGCGCCAGTTCAAGGTGCCGCAATACGAGCTGCCGTTCGCCGTTCATGAGCGACTCTGGGCGATCAAATACATCATTTTGCTGGTGCTGTTCGGTGTCTCGCTGGAGTCGATGGCCACTGCCGAACGGCTGGCCGAAGTGGAGCCCTTCAAGACCGCCGTCACCCTCAGGTTCGACCGCCAGTGGTGGTTTGTCGCGTACGCCGTGGGCCTGCTGGTGATCAACCTGTTTACTCGCAAAGTCTATTGCCGCTACGTCTGCCCATTGGGCGCGGCCCTGGCGGTGCCGACCCGGTTGCGCCTGTTCGACTGGCTAAAACGGCGCAAGGAATGCGGCAACCCTTGCCAGCTGTGCGCCAAGGAATGCGAGATCCAGGCGATTCATCCCGATGGCAGGATCAATGCCAACGAATGCCATTACTGCCTCGACTGCCAGATGACCTGGCACAACGAAAACAAATGCCCGCCGCTGATCAACAAGCGCAAGAAGCGCGGCAAGGCGACCGCGGCCGATCCGCAATTGATTCCCGTGGTGCAGGTGACCCCGGCGCCTTGAGGTACCCCAACGATCTGTCCCTTGATTCTTTCATTCTTCATGGAGCACACAGCATGAGCGACAAGAAAACCCCAATCCCTGGCGCAGTGGAAGAACCCAGGGGCGTCAGCCGGCGCAGTTTCCTGGGCACCGGTGCCGTCACTGGCGCGGTGTTGGCCGGAGCCACGGCGCTGGGCACGGGCACGTTCACCCGTGAGTCCTGGGCGGCAGCGGCCAAGGAGGCCAAGTCCAAGGTCCATGTCGGCCCCGGTGAGCTGGACGAATACTATGGTTTCTGGAGCGGCGGTCATCAGGGCGAGGTGCGGGTGCTGGGCATACCGTCGATGCGTGAGCTGATGCGCATCCCGGTGTTCAACGTCGACTCGGCCACGGGCTGGGGCCTGACCAACGAAAGCAAGCGCATCCTGGGGGACAGTGCCAAATACCAGAACGGCGACTGCCACCACCCACACATCTCCATGACGGACGGCAAGTACGACGGCAAGTACCTGTTCATCAACGACAAGGCCAATTCCCGGGTCGCGCGCATTCGCCTGGACATCATGAAGTGCGACAAGATACTCACGGTGCCCAACGTGCAAGCCATCCATGGCCTGCGCCTGCAGAAGGTGCCGTACACCAAGTACGTGTTCGCCAATGGCGAGTTCGTGATCCCGCACCCTAACGACGGCCATACCTTCGACCTGCAAGACAAGAACAGCTTCACGATGTTCAACGCCATCGATGCCGAGAAGATGGAAATGGCGTTCCAGGTGATCGTCGACGGCAACCTGGACAACACCGACGCCGACTACACCGGCAAGTATGCCGCGAGCACCTGCTACAACTCCGAGAAGGCCTATGACCTGGGCGGCATGATGCGCAACGAACGCGACTGGGTGGTGGTGTACAACATCCCGCGCATCGAAGCGGCGATCAAGGCCGGTAAATTCATCACCCTGGACGGCTCCAAGGTGCCGGTGGTGGACGGTCGTAAAACCGATGGCAAGGATTCCGAGTTTACCCGCTACATCCCGGTGCCGAAGAATCCCCATGGGCTCAATACCTCGTCCGACGGCAAATATTTCATCGCCAACGGCAAGCTGTCGCCGACCGTCTCGATGATCGCCATCGACCGCCTGGATGATCTGTTCGCCGACCGCTTCAAAGACCCGCGCGAAGTGATCGTCGCCGAGCCGGAACTGGGCCTGGGGCCGCTGCACACCACTTTCGACGGACGCGGCAATGCCTACACCACCTTGTTCATCGACAGCCAGGTGGTGAAATGGAACATGGAAGAGGCGATTCGCGCCTACAAGGGCGAAAAGATCAATTACATCAAGCAGAAACTTGATGTGCAGTACCAGCCTGGTCATAACCACGCGTCCCTGACCGAGACCAGCGAGGCCGACGGCAAATGGCTGGTGGTGCTGTGCAAATTCTCCAAGGATCGCTTCCTGCCCACCGGCCCGCTGCACCCGGAGAACGATCAGTTGATCGACATTTCCGGTGAAGAAATGAAGCTGGTGCACGACGGCCCGGCGTTTGCCGAGCCCCACGATTGCATCCTCGCCCGGCGCGACCAGATCAAGACCCAGAAAATCTGGAACCGCAACGATCCGTTCTTCGCTGGCACCGTGGAATTGGCGAAGAAGGACGGCATCAACCTGGAAACCGACAACAAGGTCATCCGCGACGGCAACAAGGTGCGGGTGTACATGACCTCGATGGCGCCGGCCTATGGCCTGACGGAGTTCACCGTCAAGCAGGGTAACGAAGTGACGGTGACGATCACCAACATCGACCAGATCGAGGACGTGTCCCACGGCTTTGTCATGACCAACCATGGCGCCAGCATGGAGATCAGCCCGCAGCAGACCTCATCCATCACCTTCACCGCCGATAAGGCTGGCTTGCATTGGTACTACTGCAGCTGGTTCTGCCATGCGCTGCACATGGAAATGGTCGGGCGCATGTTGGTTGAAAGGGCCTGAGTCGGCTCATCGAGGAGACAGGTTCAATGACCGGGAACACGCAGTACCCTAGGGGCCACGCTCGTCGACCGGTCATTGCGCTGGTGCTTTGTCTACTGTCGGGCGGTGCGTTCGGCGCGCCGCAGCCGATAACGAATCTGCCTTTGCAGGCTGAGGGCGAGCAGCAATGGCGCCTGCCTGCGGGGCAATACCGGGGCTCGTTCAGCATTGATCAGCCGATGATCCTCACCTGTGCGCCGGATGCGGTATTCCAGGGGCAGGGCGAGGGCAACGGATTGATCATCCGGGCCCCGAATGTCCAGGTCCAGGGCTGTACGTTCCTGGACTGGGGCCATGACCTGACGGCCATGAACGCGGCCGTCTTCATTCAACCTGCCGCCCAGGGAGCGGTGGTTCGCGCCAACCGGATGCAGGGCCAGGGCTTCGGCATCTGGGTCGATGGCACCCGCGACGTGAGCCTGATCGACAACCGCATCCAGGGCGACCCCAGCCTGCGCTCCCAGGACCGTGGCAACGGTATCCATCTCTATGCGGTGCACGGCGCCCGGGTCATCGGCAATCAGGTGCGCGAAACCCGCGATGGCATTTACATCGACACCTCCAGCGGCAACCTGCTCCAGGGCAATGTCCTGGAGGACTTGCGCTACGGCGTGCATTACATGTTTGCCAACGATAACCGCCTGCTGGACAACATCACCCGGCGTACCCGCACCGGCTATGCCTTGATGCAAAGCCGCCAGTTGACGGTGATCGGCAATCGCTCCGAACAGGACCAGAATTACGGGATCCTGATGAACTACATCACCTATTCCACCCTGCGCGACAACTTCGTCACTGACGTACGCGACGGGTCGACCGGCGACACCATGATCACCGGCGCCGAGGGCAAGGCCCTGTTCATTTACAACTCGTTGTTCAACCGCATCGAAGGCAATCACTTCGAGCGCAGCGCCGTGGGCATCCACCTGACGGCTGGCTCGGAGGACAACCGCATCGCCGGCAACGCCTTCGTCCACAACCAGCGCCAGGTCAAATACGTGGCCACGCGGCTGCAGGAATGGTCGGCCGACGGCCGCGGTAACTACTGGAGCGATTACCTGGGTTGGGACCGCAACGGCGACGGCGTGGGGGACGTGGCCTACGAGCCCAACGACAACGTCGATCGCCTGCTGTGGCTGTACCCGCAGGTGCGGTTGTTGATGAACAGTCCGGGAATCGAACTGCTGCGCTGGGTGCAGCGGGCATTCCCGGTGATGAAATCCCCCGGGGTAATGGACAGCCACCCGTTGATGGAAACACCGGTCCATCCACCATCACGCAACAGTGCTCAGGAGGACGCGTCTTGAACGTCGTCGAGATCGAAGGCGTCAGCCAACACTATGGCGATGTCGCCGTGCTGCACGGGCTGAACCTCAACCTGGCCCAGGGCGAAGTACTCGGGCTATTCGGGCACAACGGTGCGGGCAAGACCACCACCATGAAGTTGATCCTCGGTTTACTGCGGGCCAGCGAAGGGCAGGTGCGTGTCTTCGGTCGCGAGCCCAGCGACCCGAGCGTGCGGCAACTGCTCGGTTACCTGCCGGAGAACGTCATGTTCTACCCGCAATTGAGCGGGCTGGAAACCTTGCGTCATTTCGCCCGGCTCAAAGGCGCGGCGCCGGAACAGGTCGAGCGTTTGCTGGAGGAGGTGGGGCTGACGGACGCCGCCCGGCGCCGGGTGCGCACCTACTCAAAGGGCATGCGCCAACGGCTCGGCTTGGCCCAGGCCCTGCTGGGCCGGCCGCGTTTGTTGCTGCTGGATGAGCCGACCGTGGGCCTGGACCCCATCGCCACCCAGGACCTCTATCAACTGCTCGACCGCCTACGTTGGCAGGGCACCAGCATCATTCTCTGCTCCCACGTCCTGCCAGGCGTCGAGGCGCACATCAACCGCGCCGCGATCCTGACCCAGGGCCGCCTATTGGCCTTGGGCAGCCTGGCTCGGCTGCGCGAGGACGCGGGGTTGCCGACCCTGATCCGCGCCTCGGGGCTGACCCGTTCCGCGCAGCTGCTGCAACGCTGGCGCAGCGACGGGCATGTCACCCAGGGTTGGGGCGCCGCAGGTTTGCAGGTGTCCGCACCGGACGGCAGCAAGCTCGTTTTGTTGCGCCAGTTGCTGGCGCAAGACACCCCCACGGACGTGGAGATCAAGCCGCCGTCCCTGGAGGACCTGTACCGGCATTACATGGTCCGCGCGGCGGCCGAGGAGGCCAGCCAATGAACCCGATCTGGAACATGGCCCGCAAAGAGTTCAGCGACGGCCTGCGCAACCGTTGGCTGTTGGCGATCAGCCTGTTGTTCGCGGTGCTGGCCATCGGCATCGCCTGGCTTGGTGCGGCGGCGTCCGGTCAACTGGGGTTTACCTCGGTACCGGCGACGGTGGCGAGCTTGGCCAGCCTGGCAACGTTCCTGATGCCCTTGATCGCCTTGCTGCTGGCTTACGACGCGATTGTTGGCGAGGACGAAAGCGGCACCTTGCTGCTGTTGTTGACCTATCCGTTGAGTCGCGGCCAGTTGCTGTTGGGCAAGTTCGTCGGTCACGGCTTGATCCTGACGTTGGCGACGGTGATTGGTTTTGGTTGCGCGATGTTTGCCATCGGCCTGCTGGTGGACGATGTCGAACTGAGCCTGCTGCTCTGGGCCTTCGGTCGCTTCATGTTGTCCACCACCTTGCTCGGCTGGGGCTTTCTCGGGCTGGCCTATGTGCTGAGTGCTCTTTCGGCGGAAAAATCCACCGCCGCCGGGCTGGCGCTGGGCGTGTGGTTTTTCTTCGTGCTGGTGTTCGACCTGGTGTTGCTGGCGCTGCTGGTGCTCAGCGAGGGCCGGTTCAGCCCGGACTTGTTGCCGTGGTTGCTGCTGTTCAATCCCACTGATGTGTATCGCCTGATCAATTTGTCGGGGTTCGACTCCGCATCCAATGGTGCCGCAGTGCTGACGCTGGGCAGCGACCTACCGGTGTCGGGGCCTTGGCTGTGGGTGTGCCTGGGGCTATGGGTGGCATTGCCGTTGTGGCTGGCTTATCGGTTGTTCAATCGCCGTTGCCCGTGATTTCTGATCTTGATAAAGGAGCATGTAACGATGAACAAGCTGTACTTCAAGGCGAGCCGACTCTTGGCCGGGGTGTTGGTGTGCCTGGCACTGGTGGCGTGTGACAAGGCCACCTCGCCACCGGCCGTTGAAGCATCACTGGCGTTTCACCCCAGCGATGAGTGCCACGTATGTGGCATGGTCATCAACGACTTTCCCGGGCCCAAGGGCGCTGCGGTGGGGGCCGGTGACGTCAAGAAGTTCTGTTCGCCGGCGGAAATGCTGGGCTGGTGGTTGCAGCCGGAAAACCATCGGGCTGACGTGAAGCTGTACGTCCATGACATGGGGCGCAGTCAGTGGAGTACGCCCGATGATGCTCACCTGATCGATGCCAGGACCGCCTATTTTGTGATCGGCTCCGGGCTCAAGGGGGCCATGGGCGTTGTATTGGCCTCGTTTTCCGATCCCCAGGCGGCGGAAAAACTTGCCAGGGACACTGGGGGGCGGGTCCTGCGCCTGGAAGAGATTGATCAGAAGGTGCTGGGGCAGGCGACGGCCATGTCGCCGATGAGTCATTGAAGCGTTGGGGGCATGTCCCGTATCTGTGTAGCTGAACCACCGCTATCGCGAGCAAGCTCGCTCCCACATTGCGCAACTTGCGCTACAGCCACCGCGGAGTCGTAAAGAACGAAGCCATTTCCGAACGAGCCAACGCCGAGCCGAAGTAGGGGCCTTGCACATGGTCGCAGGCCACGCTACGCAGTTGGCTGAATTGTCGGGCGTTCTCGATGCCTTCGGCGGTGACCATGAGCCCGACGCTGCGGCTCAGCCGGATCATCGCCAGGACGCCTTCCTGGTCATGCTCCAAGCCCAGTTGGGCCAAGATATTGCGGTCGAAACGGATCCCGTCGAACGGCTGGTTCAATACCTCGCGAAGGGAGGCAATACTGGTGCCGAACTTGTCGATGTTGATCCGCACGCCGAGACCTTTCAGGGCATGAAGGGTACTGGCAACGCTCTTATGGTCGGCCAACAGAACCCCTTCGGCCACTTCCAGGGTCAGCCGATGAGGCTCCAAACCGCTTGCCTCAAGGGCCGTTTGCACTTGGTTGAACAGAAAACTACTGCTGAACCACTTGGGCGAAACCGCGATGGACACGCTGACGGCAGTCGGCCAGGTCGCCGCTTCTTCACAGACGTTGATCAACATCCAGTCCCCCAGCCCTTCCAACTGGCCCGACGCTTCGGCGACCGGGATGAAGTCGGACCCACCCAGTTCGCCTTTCTCGGGATGATGCCAAAAGGTCTGGGCTTCAAAACCATGCAGTTGTTCGGCGCTGACGTTGAAACGTGGCAAGTAACGCAATTCCAATTGATCCTCATGCATCGCCTGGCGCAATTGTTGTTCGTATCGTCGACGGTCGCGGGCCACATTGCCCATGGCCTCCACATACACGCGCCAGGTGTTGCGGCCCCCCGCCTTGGCCGCATACAAGGCGATGTCGGCGTGGCGCAACAGTTCATCGGCGTGTTCGACCCCAGGTTGCGCCCAGGCAACGCCGATGCTGACGCCCAGGTACAGCGTATTGCCGTCCAGGTGCATGGGGCGCTGCATGCAATCGATCAAGCGCTCACAGAGTTGATCGAGGTCGTGCGCATCGCCAGGGTCGGGCATGACGATGACAAACTCGTCGCCGCCCAGACGGGCCACCAGGTCGGTGCCACGCACGTTTTGCTGAAGAATATGCGCCACTTCCCTGAGCACCTTGTCCCCCACGGCATGACCCAGGGAGTCGTTGACCGGCTTGAAGCGGTCCATGTCCAGGTTCAATACCGCCAGCGATGTGCCGCCAGATCGATCCAGATGCTCGCGCAAGCAATCGAACAAGCGGTTTCGGTTGGCCAACCCGGTCAGTGGGTCGTGCAGGGAAAGATGTTTGATCTGGGCCAGCGCCCGCAGCTCGTCGGTGATATCGGTAGCGGTGCCGCGAAACCCCAAGGTGCCGGCCTCGATGGCTCGTACCGACAGCTTGCAGGTGCGTATGCGTTGGTTACGCGCGGTGTATTCGCATAACAGCGGAGCGGATGAGGCGCTATCGGCCCCACCGAGCAACCATTGGGCAATCGAAATCGACCCGCCGTGAGGGTGCAGCAGTCGGTGAAGGGGTTTGCCCAGCCACTCCGTAGGGCTGAACCCGGTCACTTGTTCGAAACGGTCGGACAGGTAGGTCAGCGTTCCGGTGGAATCGATTTCCCACAGCCAGTCGGACGACACTTCGGCAATGTCTCGGAAACGTTCTTCACTGCGTTCCAACGCCCTGCGGTGAGCCAGAAGACTGGTGTATTGGCCTTCCTGGGCACGGAGCATCGCCAGCGCATGGCGCAACACCGCCAGTGCCAGGATCCCGAGGAAGAGCAGCGCCAGGACCAACAGGGGCAGCAATACCTTGCGCAGGTCCTGGCCGGGGGTTGGCGGCCTCCAGGCCAGCGCTTCCTGGGCCTGATCGTCAAGCGCCAGCTCGGCCATCCCGACCTGGGCCGTGGTGCTGGAAACATGGGCATCCGGCAGGGCAAAGTCCCGCGCCAGGTTTTGCAGGGTTGTGTCATCGAGCACTTTCACGAACAACAGCAGACTGGGAGGACCCGGAATCTCAGGCACGCTGGTGTCCGTGCCGGTCGTGATGGCGGAAGCAGCGACGAACGCCGGCATGCCCTCGTGGTGCAGCAGCTCCACGACGACTTCATCACGCTTCTCTGGCGTGCTGGCTTTCTTGCCCAGCGCTCGCAGGTTGCCGGCCAGCCAGGTGTCGGCATCGACCTCGCTCATCTGGCCATCGATCACCGAATAGACGGTTTTACCTGTCGGGGATATGACAAACACGGCCTGGTAACCGTAAAGGCTGAAAACGCTACTGCCGACATTTTCCTGCTCGTAGGCCCAGTCTTTATCGACCACCACATGAAGGTGCCGGTAGGCGTCGCTCCACTTGGAATAGTCGCTCAGGTCCCGCGCGATACCGGTGCGGATACCGTCAATGGCCCGCTGGGCAAAAAACAGGCTCTGTTCACGAGCGCGCTGGTCCTGGGCCCCGGTGATGTTGAGCAACACCGCGATAGCCAGGGCGGACATGACAAACAGCAGGAACATGATGGCTGGGAACGTGCGACGGGTGAAACTGCGGGTTGGCGAGCCCGGAGGGAAAACGGAGGAGTTGTGGCCAGCATCTTCAGTCATAAATAAGTCGTCAGCTAAAAAGCGATATCACCCGCACATCCTCTATATCGGCTGTCAGGCTGATTAACTTAGTCATGTTCGATAATGGTGCGCGGGGTAGTGACGATCAACAGCACCGAAAAAGCGGCAAGCGCCGCCAAGGCCATGTCTTTTTGCGAGTCCCACGGGGTCCTGCTGCGCGCCAACAAAGGCCTTGGCGGTGTCTACGGCCAGGTAGGCACCGCCCAGCCATTGGATGATTTCGTAGATGGCCGATGACGACAGGATCAGGTTCCAGGTCAGAAAATACCCGCTGAACCCTTTGGCCGGCACGATCCGCAGCAGCGCTTTGGCTCATAAGATCTAGGCTTTTGGTACGCAGGATCCTGGTTTCGCAAATAATGCATCCACGCTCAACTTCCCCGGCCCCTGCAACAGCAACGGCATCAACGCCACCAGATAAATCAACGGCAGCTTGAAGTTGCCATGGCCCTTATTGGTAATCGCATAGCCTTGGGCCAGTTCGCTCAAGGTTGACCAATCCGCCGGCCAGTGCACGGCGGCGGTGGCGACCAGGGTGACGACGATCAGCACGAGCGCCGAAACGCGTGTGCCCAGGCCGATCAGCAGGGCGATGGCGCAGATCAGCTCTGCCCACATCGACAGTTCCCAGTTCCAGCTGGCCGGCACGTGGTTGAAGGGGAAGGGGAAGGCGGACTGGATCTCGGCGAACCAGTTTTCGCCCTGCCATTTTTCCAGGCCGGATTCAAAAAACTCCCAGGCCAGGAACAGCCGCAGGCCTAGTGGCGCGAGCCACGCTCCGGCACGGTCGAGATTGAGGGGCAGCGCTTTCAGGGCGTTCGAGGGGAGGGTAGGCATGATGAGTCTCCTTGGCTGTCGAAACCCAGCCGCGATACCGGCCGGGAGCACAGGAGTCTTTCAAGCAGGTGTAAGCGAGGTGTGTCTGGAATACCGGCACGTGAAAGTCTGTGTAAGCGTGCCGGTGGCAGATACATTGCCATACAACGTTCAGACCGGCTGGAGCATCACTCGGCCAACAACACCGCCGCGTCGAACCCCACCCGCAGGTTGCCCCAATGGCGGCCGCCGAAGAAGAACGGTACGTCGATCTCGGTCATGATCTCCCCGGTATCGCGCAGGTAGGTCTGGAGCAGGAAGCGCTGGACATTGCCGGCTGCGCGCAGGCCGATCGGGTCGGCGAAGATGCGTTTGTTGCGGCACACCGGCAGGTCGACGGCTTGATCACCGGTGGGTGGCTTGGAGACCCAACTGTTGTTCACCGGGCAATAGCCCTTGCTGTCGACAATGAACGAAACCTTGCCCCCCGGCGTACTGCGGGTGAGCTTGTCGCATTCTTCCTGGCACGCCTGGGCAAAGCGTTCGGTGTAGCTGGTCATGTACTGCTTGGGATCGGTGCCGGGGACCAGTTGGTAACTCTGGTCGAACAGGTTCAGGCCTTCCCTTTGCAGCGCCTCCAGGCGTACCTGGAGAACGTCGCGGCACTGGCTGGCGCGGGTGATGGCGGCATCCAGCTTACCGTGGCCGAGCACGAACCGACCCAACAGAGCCTGGACCTTTTCGGCAACGCCGGACAGGTCCCGGGTGGCCGTCGCCGAATGCTGCATGCGCTGGTCGATCAACTGGCTGTCGGCGTGGATCTGGGTGACCCGCTCGTTGATGCCCGTGTTGCTGTCGGCGAACTGCTGGATATGGGTGGCGATGTCCGCCAGCTTGCCATTGGTGGATTCGAAATCGCCGATCATGCTTTCGAAATGGCCGGAGGCGCGTTCCACCACTTTCTGGGTTTCCCGGGCGCTGTGGCTGATCTGGGTGGTCTGTTCGTGGGTCGAACCGACTTCCTCTAGCATGGCGTCGATGTTGCGCGAAATGTCGTCGGTGGCCCGGCTGACGTTCTGGGCCAGGGTCCGCACTTCATCGGCCACCACCGCGAAACCCCGGCCGCTTTCGCCGGCCCGGGCGGCTTCGATGGCAGCGTTGAGTGCCAGCAGGTTGGTTTGGGCAGAGATCTGCTGGATCAATCCGACGATGGACTTGATGCTGGAGGAGCGTTGGTTCAAGGCCCCTACGAGCGTGGCGAACTCATTGAGGCTGTTGGAGATTTCGCTGATATTGCCGGTCACTTCCAGCAGCTCGGCATAGGAGTCGCGGGCCATGCTCAGGTTCTGGGCGGTGGTGCTGGAAATGCCTTGGGTCTGGCGCGAAACTTCTTCGATGCGGCCTACGGCGGTGTTGCTCTGGTCCATCACTTCCTTGGCGAAGCGCGCCTGGTGGGTGGCGCTGTCGCTGGAATCGCTGATGTTCTTCAGCGAGCGGGCCGACTCCACGGCGATGTGCACGGTCAATGCCTGGACATTACTGATGATCTCCCGCTGTTTGGCCAGGAAGCGGTTGCAGGTGCCGGCTAGTACACGAATTTCGTCGTGGGTCACCAGGGGAAGGTCTTTGGACAAGTCGCCTTCACCGTTGGCGATCTCTTCCAGGGCCTTGGTCATGGCGGTGACGGGGCGCACGATGAGGTGGCGGAAATACCAGACCATGAAACTGATCATGCCCAGCGTCAGGAGCGTGCCAAAGAGCAGGGCGTGGGTAAGGCTGTCGAGCCGGCCTTCGATCTGGCCCAGCAACCCTGCATCCAGTTGTGCGTTGCGCAACTGCAAGACAATGTCTGCGCGTGCACTGAGGGCGACCCAGTACAACAGCCCGCTGACCACGACCAACAGGAAAAGGCTCGACAGCTTTTTGGTGAGCGTATCGAAAAATTGCATTTCGATAGACTCGTACAAGGCCTTTAACGTCTGCATGCCGCTGCTCCTGGGCAAAAAATTGGCTCAATGGAATACATTCGACCGCTGGCGCCAAAGCTTTAGCGCGCTGAGGCGATTTGATATCACTTGCGTGATGTTAGCTGGGTTTGGTGTACCGGGATCCTGTGTGAGCGAGCTTGCTCGCGAAGGCTTAGTGTCAGGTTAATCCGGTATCACTGACACACCGCTTTCGCAAGCAAGCCCGCTCCCACAAAGGTTTGGGGTGATCATCAATTGATACAAAAGATTTACTGGGAATTATTCTCAAAGTATATTCGCTCTCATTAACGTCCCCCTCCCTATGAGTGCCGCGTCTTGAATCGTTCCACCCCCCTCGCTAATCGCAACGTCTTCATCAAGTGTGTATTGCCGACATTGTCCTGCTGCTTCATCGCAAGCCCCGTGTGGGCCCAGGACACACTTGAACTGCCGGCTACGGACATCCAGGGCAGTCGCATCATTCAGGACGAGGGCTACACGGCGTCGCAAGCCAGCACGGCGAGCAAAAGCGACGTACCGATCAAGGAAGAAGCGCAATCGATCAATGTCGTGACCCAGCAGACCCTGGACGATTACCAGGTGCGCTCGCTGGCCGACGCGATGAAGTTCGTCAGCGGTGTGAGCCAGGGCAATACCCTGGGGGGCTCGCGGGACTCGCTGGTCAAGCGCGGCTTTGGCACCAACGACGACGGCTCGATCCTGCGCGATGGCGTGCGTTCGAACCTGGGCCATAACTTCAGCGCCACCACCGAACGGGTCGAAGTGCTCAAGGGGCCGGCCTCGATGCTGTACGGCGCTCTGGAACCCGGCGGCCTGGTCAACGTCATCAGCAAGAAACCCGAGTACATCCAAAGCACCACGTTGAGCGGTTCAGCCTACAGCGAAGGCGGCGGCACCATGGGCCTGGATACCACCGGGCCGCTGGGCGATACCGGCCTGGCTTATCGGCTGATTGCCGAGCGTGGGCATGAAGATTACTGGCGCAACTACGGGGTCAACGAGAGCACGCTGGTGGCGCCGTCCTTGGCTTGGACCGGCGAGCGCGCCTCGTTGAACCTGAGCTATGAGTACAACGAATACTCCAATCCGTTTGATCGCGGTACGGTGTTCCGCAATGGGCATCCGGCGGACATCGACTACGACAAGCGCCTCGACGAGCCGTGGGCCAAGAGCGTGGGGATTCGCGAAACGGCCACGGCGCGGTTTGAGTATGCGCTGAGTGACGCCTGGAAGACCCGGGTGACTTATGGGTGGAACAATGACCGCTACAGTCTTTCGATTGCGCAGCCCAACTCATTGACGGGTAACACACTGCGCCGGGCGGCCAACGGTGCTCATTACGATGATGAAACCCGTTATGCCAGCTGGGATTTCATGGGTAAGCAGGAGCTGTTCGGCCAGCGGCATGATCTGTTGATCGGTGTCGATAACCAGGTCTCCGACCAATATCGCGGGAAAACTTATCGCAATGCGGTTCGCGGTAGTTTCGATATCACTTCACCGGTTTATGGCAACCTTCCGGAGCCCAGCGTGGTTAGCGCTGCCCAAAGCGATCTGCGCAATGAACTCATCTCCAGCTCCATCTACCTGAAGGATAACTGGCACCTCGACGACCGCTGGATCCTGGTCTTCGGTGGTCGCTACCAGCATTACGATCAGTACAGCGATCAGGGACTGGGCAGCAGTTACAAGCTCAACCGTGATGACAACGGTGACGCCTTCGTGCCGTTCCTCGGTCTGGTCTACAAAGCCACCGAGACCCTGTCGCTGTATGGTAATTACAGCCGTTCGTTCAAGCCGAACGATACTGTGGATGATGCCGGCAAAACCTTTGATCCGGAGGAGGGCCGCAGCTATGAGGTCGGCGCCAAGTACGACCCGCTGCCAGGCTTGAACATCAACCTCGCGCTGTTCGACATCGTGAAGAAAAACGTCGTGACGTCCTCCACCGTCAATGGCGTGACACTGGCTGAGGCAGCTGGCAAGGCCGGCTCCCAAGGCCTGGAACTCGACATCACCGGTCGCCTGGCTGAGCGCTGGGACTTGATCGGCACCTACGCCTATACCCATACAGAAGTACTTGATGATCCTACGGACGAAGGGCATCGCCTGGCCGATGCGCCGAAGCACACCGCCAGCCTGTACCTGACTCACCATCTGAACGTGCCTGCCGAATTCGGTGCCTGGCACGCCGGAGCCGGTGCCCGTTACGTCGGCGAGCGCGCCGCCAACAAGGCCAACGATTTCTGGCTCAGCAGCTACACCGTCGCCGACGCCTTCCTGCGCTGGGAGTCGCCGGTACTTGGCCACAAGACCTCGCTGCAACTGAACGTAGATAACCTGTTCGACAAGCAGTACTACCCGTCGTCCACCGGCAGCCAGCTGCAAGTCAACGTTGGCGAGCCGCGTACTGCCCGCTTGAGTGCCAGTGTCACGTTCTGAGGACATCTCAATGATGCTGGCTTGGACCGATGAGCTTGATCCAAGCGTTGTCCAGAAGATGGCTTCCCGCAGACATCAGGCTCATGCACCAAGCAGTGAGTAAAAATTTCCCCCTTTCAGGGCGTTGAATCCCTGTCACCTGCCTTTTTGCACCTATTCGACCCGTTCCAGGGTTCGCTGGAGAAGGCTGAAATAAACGTTTCAGCCTTCTTGCGGTGTTTTGTCGTATAAATGAAAACAAATTTCGCTTTTAAACAACTTCGCGATGGTTTTTCTAGCGCAGTCTTGAGGCATCGCGCTTAGGCACAGCCTTTGCTACACCTCAACAACGAAACCCACCGAACCGCTGGATTCAGTAGGAGTGACCACGCAGATTTAATCAGGGGGCGCACGTCATCCAGACGCAAAGGCCAGATCAGAGACCACTGCTATCGAGGTGCACGGAGAAACAGGGTTCATTAAAACAAAGCAAGGCCAGACCATTGGAATGACGAAGTAATAAGAAATGCCGTGTAGAACGCGGCTGGGAGTTGGCTATGCCCCACGCTTTTTTTAATGAAATGTATGACGCTCAGGGTGGCTGCCGCCCGCATTATCAAGCCTTCGCACGCTGGCTGGCGGACACGCCACTTGAACTGCTTGAACAACGCCGCCGCGAAGCCGACCTGCTGTTCCACCGAGCCGGTATCACCTTTACCCTCTACGGGGACGAGCAGGGGACCGAACGGTTGATCCCCTTCGACATCATTCCTCGCAGCATCAAGGCCAGTGAATGGCAGATGGTCGAGCGAGGCTGCATCCAGCGGGTCCAGGCCCTGAACATGTTCCTGGCCGACATCTATCACGGGCAACACATCCTCAAGGAAGGAATCATTCCCGCCGAACAAGTGCTCGCCAACGAGGGTTATCAGATCGCGATGCAGGGCCTGAACCTGCACCGGGGCATTTACGCCCACATCGCCGGTGTCGACCTGGTTCGCGACGGTGATGGCAGTTACTACGTGCTGGAGGACAACCTGCGTACGCCCAGCGGCGTGAGCTACATGCTCGAAGACCGCAAGATGATGATGCGTCTGTTCCCCGAACTCTTCGCCGCCCAGCGCGTGGCCCCCATCGACCACTATCCGAATCTGCTGCTCGACACCCTGAAAAGCTCAAGCCCCCTGGATAATCCGACCGCCGTGGTCCTGACTCCGGGCCGCTTCAACAGTGCCTATTTCGAACACGCATTCCTGGCCCGTGAAATGGGCGTGGAGCTGGTGGAAGGCGCCGACCTGTTCGTGCGTGACGACCATGTGTATATGCGCACGACCGCCGGCCCCAGGCAGGTGGATGTGATTTATCGCCGTCTCGACGATGCCTACCTCGACCCGCTGTCGTTCAACCCCGACTCCATGCTGGGTGTTCCAGGACTGATCGCCGTCTACCGTGCAGGCAATGTGGTGCTGGCGAACGCGGTCGGCACGGGCGTGGCCGATGACAAGTCGATTTACCCCTACGTCGACGAGATGATCCGCTTCTACCTCACCGAAGAACCGATCCTGAAGAACGTGCCCACCTGGCAGTGCCGTAAACCTCAGGAATTGTCCCACGTACTGGCCAACCTGCCTGATCTGGTGGTCAAGGAAACCCAGGGCTCCGGCGGCTACGGCATGTTGGTCGGGCCCGCCGCCAGCGCGGCGGAGATCGAAGACTTCCGCGCCCGCCTCAAGGCTCGCCCCGAAGCCTATATCGCCCAGCCGACCCTGAGCCTGTCCACCTGTCCGACCTTTGTCGAAAGCGGCATCGCCCCGCGCCACATCGACCTGCGCCCGTTTGTGCTCTCGGGCAAGGAAACCCGCCTGGTGCCTGGCGGCCTGACTCGCGTGGCACTTCGCGAAGGCTCGCTGGTGGTCAATTCGTCCCAGGGCGGCGGCACTAAAGACACTTGGGTAGTGGAGGACTAAGACATGCTTTCAAGAACTGCTTCTGACCTCTATTGGATGTCCCGCTACCTGGAGCGCGCCGAGAACCTGGCGCGCATGCTCGAAGTCAGTTACTCGCTGTCGCTGATGCCCCAGGCCGGGCGTAGCGACGGTCATGCCGAGTTGGCGATGTCGCTGCTGGCGGCCGGTACGCTGGACGATTACAACGCGCGCTATGACGCGCTGAACACCGAACGCATGCTGCATTTCTTCGCCCTGGATGAAACCAATCCCGGGAGCATCTACAGCTGCCTGCGGGCGGCGCGCACCAATGCCCATGCCGTGCGTGGACGCATTACTGCGGACATGTGGGAAAATATCAACGCCACCTGGCTGGAAATGCGCAACATCGCCAGCAACGGCCTGGGCCGTTATGGCATCAGCCACTTTTGCGAATGGGTCAAGGAGCGTTCGCACCTGTTTCGCGGGGCGACGTCGGGCACCATCATGCGCAACGATGCCTATTGTTTCATTCGCCTCGGGACCTTTATCGAGCGGGCGGACAACACCTTGCGCCTGTTGGACGCACGCTACGAAATGTTCGGCGAGGAGTCGGAGGAAGTCAGCGACAATTCGGCGCGTGGCTATTACCAGTGGAGCGCCTTGCTGCGGGCACTGTCGTCGTTCGAGGCGTTCAACGAGATCTACCGCAACGCGCCCAATGCCGAACAGGTCTCGGAGATGTTGCTGCTGCGGGCCGACGTCCCGCGTTCGCTGCATGCCTGTATCGAGGAACTGGACCACATCCTCGCCAGCCTGCCGGGCAATAACGGCCGTCCGGCCCAGCGCCTGGCCGCCGAGCTGAATGCACGCCTGCGCTATTCCGGGATCGACGAGATCCTGGCGTCGGGCCTGCATCAGTGGCTGACCGACCTCATTGGCCAAATCCGTCACTTGGGCCAGACCGTTCATGAGTCTTATCTGGAGGTCGTATGAAACTGTCCATACGCCACGACACCACCTACAGCTATGCCGATGAAGTCTGCACCAGCATCCAGTTTCTGCGCCTGACCCCCAAGGACAGTCAGCGCCAGCGCATCCTTGAGTGGCACCTGGAACTGCCGCGCCTGGTGCGCAGCCAGATCGACCCTTACGGCAATATCCTGCATGTGATGACCATGGACGAGCCCCATGGCGCCTTGGTGCTGACGGCTTACGGTCAGGTGCAGATCGACCAGACCGTGGAGATGGAGACGGACAGCCAGTCGCCGCTGCCGTTTCTGCGCACCAGCCGTCTGACCCAGGCCGATGACGTGCTCAGCGCCTTTGCCCTGGAGCAGTGTGGGACACGCCGCGATCGTGCGGCGCTGACCGACCTGATGAATGGCCTGGCCGCCCGCATGCCCTACAGCCCAGGCACGACGGCGGTCAGCAGCACCGCCGCCGAGGCGTTTGCCGGCGGCGCGGGTGTCTGCCAGGACCATACCCACGCATTCCTGGCCTGCGCACGCAGCCTGGGTATTCCGGCCCGCTATGTTTCCGGTTACCTGTGCACTGAAGATGAAAGCCACCTGGCGAGCCACGCCTGGGCCGAAGCCTGGCTGGACGACGGCTGGTACAGCTTCGACATAACCAACCGCCTGACCCGTCCCGACCGCCACTTGAAACTGGCGGTCGGCCTGGACTACCTCGACGCCTGCCCGGTACGCGGCATGCGCCGAGGTGGCGGGGCGGAACAAATGCTGGCGCGAGTGCAGGTGAGTTCGATGGTGCAAGTGCAGCACCAGTAGGCCAGTGGCCGCAGAACCCTGTGGGAGCGAGCTTGCTCGCGATGACGGCTGCACATCCAACATTGATGCAAACAGACCCACCGTCTTCGCGGGCAAGCCCGCTCCCACAATTGGATTGAGTACAACCGCAAGAGATAGGCCGGCTACTAGGCCACCTTCGCGGGCAAGCCCGCTCCACAATTGGATCGGAGTACGACCGGGAGAACCAGGCCGGCTATAAGGCCGCCTCGCGGTGGACGTTGATCTCGGCGCCCCATTAACCACGCTGGCCGAACGCAGGCATTGCGCAGTGGGCAACCCGGCATGGATGCCGGGTTAGCCGCGCTGGGCCATGGATGGCCCTTCGCGGCGGCCCACGGAGCAATGCCGGAGAGAGGGCACACCGAGCCTAGGCGAGGTGCCGAGTGGTGGGGCATGTACGGAACAACCACATGGGTTACAAAAAAGTGCATTCACATAGGTGACACTTTGATTGAAACGTAGCCGTTCTTGGCATTTCTCGCATTAACATGACCCAGGATCACCGGCCCGAAGATCACATTCCATATCCCATCACCAATCATCTCCATGCCGATGGTCTGATAACAGAGCAAATTACCTACATAAACCCTCATACCGCCTCGATTGATGATCCCATTACTATCGGCCAGGTAACTTTCGATATGGCTCGCATAAGTCATTTCAGGCAGCGTTTCGGGATACATTCGAGTTGAAGGCGTATAACAGGCAGCAGGCGTTTTCTGTCCCAGCGACTCGTGCCCACGCTCGTAATTGTAGTGCTGTCTGAAACGATCAAAATGACGTTGCTGGGCCTCCCAAGCAATGGCCGCAGGTTGAGGCAACGTACTTTTCAGCGTCCGATGCATGCGCTCGTGACGCCCATTTTGATCCGGGCGGCCCGGCTCGATCCGCTCAGGGATGATCCCGAGTCTCATCCACCAGATCGACAGCTGTGACAGCCCCGCACGACTCGTACTGGCAAACGGTACGCCATTGTCGGTACGAATCCGTTCCGGCAGCCCATACTCACGAAAAACCCGCTCGAAGGTTTCCTGGGTTTCCTTGAAGTTGGTGCTGCCCATGCTCTGGCAAGCCAGTAGAAAGCGACTGGCATGATCCATGATTGTCAGTGGATAGCACCAAACACCTGCCCCGGTCAGATACTGACCTTTGTAATCAGCGCTGAAGAGCTGGTTGGGATTCTCTGCCTTGTGCAAAGGCTTGGGATAAACAGCCACACGCCTGCGCAAAGGCCGAGGCGTGATCAAATCAGCTGCCTTGAGTACATTATAAATGGTCGTTTTCGACGGCGGATCCTGATCAGGAAAACGCTGCACGAGGCAGTTTTGAATTTTCTTCGGGCCGGGAATCGTCTCGCCAATGGAGCGAAGCTCAATGATCGCCTGTTTCACGACCAGGGGCACAACATAGGTTTGGTTGTGCCGGCGGCGGCTACGCTCATCAAGCCCACCGGGGCCCTCTGTTTCGTATCGTTTAACCCATTTGTACGCAGTCTTTCGGCTGATCTCATAGTCCCGGCACAGCTGACTTAAGCTGTGCTCTTTGGACAGATAATCCGCGATGAACATCACTTTCAGGTCCATAGGTTTCAGCTCTCTCCAGGGCATGGTCAGATCCTCGCGAAATCGACCCTGCCAGTTAAAAACTGTTACCTATGTGCGTGAACTGATTTGTAACCCATGTGGGTGAGTCATACCGGCAAAAGCGCTTTGGTTACTTTCGCGCTTTTCGAAAGTGACCCGCCGTCAGGGCGGAACCCTAAGCCGCCGTTACCGCAGCAATGGATATGTACTCGGTCCTGCCGCCTTCGCGAGCAAGCTCGCTCCCACAAAAGGATCTCTGCCGAGCGCGGATTTCTTGTCCGCTGAAAGTCCAGCGTGGGCTTACGCCACTGAGAGGTGCACACGTTATAGTGCTTGGCCTAGCCACGCTCCAGGGAAGAGCCGCATGCCTGAATCCACCATCACCCTCGCACGCTTTACGGAAGCCCACATCACCGGTGTCACCGCGCTCTACAACGACCCGACGGTCACTCGCCAAGTGCTACAGATGCCTTTCCAATCCACCGAAGTCTGGCGCAAGCGCCTGGCAACGGATGACGAACGCCAGGTGAAACTGGTTGCCCTGCACCAGGGTGAAGTGATCGGCAATCTGGGGCTGGAACAGTACACCCGTGTCCGTCGCGCCCATTGCGCAAGCCTCGGCATGGGTGTGGCGCAGGCCTGGCAGGGCAAGGGCGTGGGCTCGATGCTGCTGGCCGCGGCGCTGGACGTGGCGGACAACTGGATGAACCTGCGACGGGTCGAGCTGACGGTCTACGCCGACAACGAAGCCGCCATCGGGCTGTATCGAAAATTCGGCTTCGAAACCGAAGGCCTGATGCGCGACTATGCCGTGCGTGACGGGCGCTGGGTGGACACCTTGGCCATGGCGCGACTGCGCTAAAAGAGCCGTCGCCCAGGCAACGTGGCTTTTGCGTACGCCGGCGCCTTGAACCTGTCATCATCCAGCTTCGCAGCACGCCCTTAATCGAGGAACAGCGCATGGAC
This sequence comes from Pseudomonas sp. B21-054, assembly GCF_026016345.1. Lineage (NCBI taxonomy): Bacteria > Pseudomonadati > Pseudomonadota > Gammaproteobacteria > Pseudomonadales > Pseudomonadaceae > Pseudomonas > Pseudomonas sp. B21-054. The sequence goes on along the minus strand of NZ_CP087204.1, from coordinate 3,457,623 downwards.
GACGTACAGCAACTGGGCGAGATGCTTCGTCATTACGCAGACAGCGAAGCGCACAAAAAACAGCAGCACCAGGCTCAGTCGGCGGTTTGGGTCGAGCAGATCAAGGTGTTGTTCGAACAAATCGAGCAGTGGCTGGCTCCGGTGATGGCACCCGGTCTCCTGGCGGTGAGTCGAGAGGAGCATGTGGCCCACGGGCCGAGCGTCCCGGTAGAAACGTCTACCTTCAAGACCGAAAAACTCACGGTTTCCATCACGGGCAAGGCGGTGGAGTTCGTCCCGGATCCGATGGGCAGCGGTGGACAAATCTCGCTGGCGGTCATGGGGCTGACGGCGGCGCGGTACGGGAGCATTTCGCTGGTGTATTCGCTAGCGTCCGGGGAATGGCTGTGGCGCAAGACCAATGGACTGAAAGACCCGGATACCTTTGTGTTCGATGCGGACTTCCTGGCCCAGCAGTTACAGAGTCTGATTCCCCCGGGACCGCGTTCAGCCTAGGCGTCCGGTGTCGATGGGCGACGGGATACTCATGGCGTCACCACTTGATCGGTCGCAACATAGGCGAAAGAAGCGCTGTGGCTGAGGCTGGCGGCCGGTGTCAGGCGAATGATCGGTATCACGATATTTGGCTTGGTGGAGCGGTAGAAATCACGCTGGTTATATCGGGCTTCGGCCAGCCCCTGGGAGTAGCCCGCGATATAGAAGAACGCAAGGATTGGCAGATTGTTGGGCTGTCCCGGTGCCCAGGTTTTGATAATGATTTCGTTATGCTCATGGAAGACCTGGGCCGCATAGTTTGGATGGGTCGCCGCCAACAGAGCCCTGGCCCGTAACGATTCACGGAACGCGGGCGCGGCTAGGGTATTGCGACCGTCGGATACATCGAACCCACACTGCTGGCGGTTAAGTTCGGCACTAGGGTTTGGGTATGTCCAGACGTAGACCCATTGCTCGGCTATTGTCACGTTATGGTACTGGCACAGATGGCTATGGTAGGGGTAGTCGGCATGAGGGCCGCAAACTTGAATCCGGCTTTGGGTCCATCCATCCATCGGGTAGGAGCACATATACATCAACTGAATCTTGCCCGCCGGAGCTTCAAGGAACGGGTAGATGATGTAGCCGTTGTGGTAATTGCCACCAAAGGCACTGAAGTTGGTATCCGCCCGCATATAGGAAAAAGACACCCCGCCATTGGTTTCTGAGATCGGGCTGGGGTCCCAGACTTTGTAGATCTCGGCGGGATCTTTTATCGTGAGTCTGTGGGTCACCCCTGAGCAGAGGAATGCCGGTTGAGACTCGGTTCGATTGCAGTTGGGGAAGTTGCGATGGTAAAGCGTAGACAAATAAGCGGCGGTACCTGGTCCATCGATTATTTCAGTACAGTTGATACGGGTGATTTCAGGCGGTTTTGTCCCAAGCTGCGTGCAACTGACCATCAAACCGATCAGCAGTAAACCTACTGACCCCTGCATCAGTTGCCGCAACGCTTTGCCTATTCGTCGGAACGGCAAATACTTCATTGCGTCACTGCCTGATCCGCAGCTACATAGCTAAAGGTGGCGCTTTCGGCGGCACTGTTAGCGGGTGTCAAACGAATGATCGGCACGACAATTTTTGGATTGGTGGAGTTATAGAAGTCTCGCTGGTTGTACCGAGCATCGGCCAACCCCGCGTTGGTGCCACCGGCGACAAAGAAAAACGCCATGATGGGAAACGTGTTCGGCCGACCTGGTGTCCAGGTCTTGATAATGATTTCGTTATGCTCATCGAACCCTCGCGCCCCTACCAGACCTTTGCTCAGTAGAGATTGGTAAAACGCAGGCCCGGCCAGCTGATTGCGGTCATCGTTGACATCAAATCCGCATTGGCGCAGGTATGGATTGCCGCCTGGCATCGTCCACACGCCCAACCATTGTTGCGCGGTGGTCACGCCGGCTACGTGGCAGGGGCGGCTTAGTGCAGGGTATTCGCCGGAGGCGCCGCAGGGAGGCGTTCGATACCAGGACCAGGCATCCATCGGATATGAGCACAGATAGTCCAGGTCTATCTTGTCAACCGGTGCACCGAAGATGGGATACAGGATATAGCCGTTGCCATGCCCCCATGCCAACCTTCCGAAGTTGGCGTCGGCGCGTAGATAGGAGAAGGAGACTCCGCCGCTGGTTATTGAGGTCGGGCTGGGGTCCCAGACTTTGTATTGTTCTGCGGGGTCTTTTACCGTCACCCTCAAGGTGACACCCGAGCAAAGGAAAGAGGGCTGCGAGTCGGAACTGTAGCAATTGGGGAATCTTCGCTCATAAAGCGTAGTCAGGAGCGTGGCGGTGCCCGGACCATCGAGCACTTGGACCCCGTTGATGTTGACGACTTCAGGCGGGACTATCGCGACTTGCGTGCAACCCACGAACAATGCAATTGACCACAGGCCTATGAGTTGGCGGAGGAAATGGCTCATAGTTTCACCGCCTGATCTGCCGCGACGAATGTAAAAGTCGCCTTGTCGGTGGTGGCGTTGGCGGGTGTCATACGGATGATGGGCACCGAGATCTTCGGATTGGTTGAATTGTAGAAGTCGAGTTGGTTGTATTGAGCATCGGCCAACCCAAGGTTGGGGCCACCCGGAATATAGAAAAACGCCATGATGGGGAACATGTTGGGCCGTCCGGGTGCCCAGGTCTTGATGAGAATTTCGTTATGCTGTTTGAACCCCACTACACCGAGCATGGTTTTGGCCAGTAATGAATTGTAGAACGCAGGTCCGGCCAGTTGATTGCGTTCGTCCCGGATGTCGAATCCACATTGGCGAAGATTTGGATTTCCGCCCGGGGTGGCCCATACATCCAGCCATTGTTGCGCGGTGGTGACTCCGGCGTTCTGGCATAACCGGCTTTGAGCGGGATAGTCCGGGTGAGGGCCGCACACTGCAGTCTCGCTTCGCTGCCAGGTCCATGCATCCATTGGATACGAACACAGATATTCCAGGTGAGTCTTGCCAGCCGGTGCACTGAGAGGGGGGTACAGGATGTAACCGTTAGTGGCGCCCCAAGCCAGTATCCCGAAATTGGCATCTGCCCGCAGGTAAGAGAACGATACCCCACCACTTTTTACTGAGAGGATGCTGGGATCCCAGACTTTGTAAACGTTGATGGGGTCTTTTGTTGTCGTCCTGAGGACCACGCCCGAACAGAGGAATGCCGGTTGAGAGTCGGAATTGTTGCAGTTGGGGAATTTGCGATTGTACAGCGTGTTGAGGAATTCGGCGGTACTCGAACCGCCGATCACCTGGACGCCGTTGATGTTGTTGAGTATGGGCTCGGCCTGCGCGAAACCGACCATCAACATGATCAGAAGCAGACCCATTAATTTACGCATGATAAAGCCCCCTGCGATGGAGATGCAGTTCAGGCAAGCTGATCGAAAGATGTCGTTTAATTGAAAGATCGAGTCAGGCGGTCAGCCTCAGAAACCATGAAAAGATAATCGGCGCGTTGGTGCCGGTTTCCCTGAGTGTCCAATTGATCATGATGGGTTTGCCCCGGTTTTCCGCTATCCAGGCAGGGGGCACGGCCAGGTCGGTCTGGCTGGTCCCGGCTGTCATTGGGATTTCCTCGCCATAGCGGGTCGTCACCCCAAACAGAGCCATCCGTGCCTTGTGGGGCGTGAACAGGGGAGGATGGTAAGCCCTGAGATTGGTTTTGCTGGCGTCCAGGGTCGGTTCCCGCAGCATGTGCTTTTGTGGCGTGACGGTAAGGTCCAGATCCTTCGACGGAATGTCCGTGGTGCCGCCGGGCAGGCGAACGGTATAACTGACCTCTGCCCCGGTGCCGATGCAATCCACCACCTCGTTCCTGGGCACCTGGAATCTCAACGTTTGTCCTGCGAACGATACTGTCTGGGGCTCACTGCCCCAGGTCGCGTTGCGTCCTATCCAATACAATTTTACGGTTTGCCCTGGAGCCGACCCGACGTAGTCCACTTCGACATTGGCGAATTGGGCATCGTAGAAATCGTTCTCGAAGTTCAGGCGCTGCCCATTGAGTTCCCTGGCCTCCAGTACCTTTGGCTTGATGAGGTCGAGCGTCGGTTGGCGAATATGCACATCGATATAGGTGGTTCTTGACCATATCGCCTGTGGACCGCTGGAGTTGCCCAGCAAGTCGGTGACCCTGAACCGCAAAGCGAATCTGGGATTGTCTTGCCAGAAGTCGGCCGTTCTCAGAATGATGTCCACACTACCGGCCGCGGCCTCGGCAGCGCTTACTGGGCGCGACAGCTCCTGGCTGTCACGATCCAATGTGATGACATCTTTTTCCCTCATGTACGGATAGCGGACGGTAAGTATCACCCCCCGGTTGGCCGCCGCCGCATCCACGCCGTTAGCGATGACATCGGCAGGCAGGCCCAGGGTGAGGTTGGGATTATCGCCTGGGGTAGAGACTTCGCCTCCCGGTTGTGGCCGGTGGAAAAGTACGTTCAATGGCAGTGACGTTTCGGGAATTGTCTGACCTACACGCAGTACGCTCAGGCGAGTCTGGTTGATGCCATCGCTCAGCAGAGCACCCGGGAGGTTCAGAGTGAAAGATGCATTTTCTTCACCCGGCAGGATGGTCTTGTTCATGACGGGGGTGTCGGAAGTGCCCAGCAATATGCGGGCGTCATCATAGGCCTCCTGTTGGGTCCAGGGCTCCACCAGAAGGGGTAACAATCCATTGTTGAGCAAACGAAGCGGGACACCGCCGTGCGCCGCAGGGTGGTCAACCGCCACCATGCCCACGATGATGACTGGGTCGATCTTCACTATTTCACTGTCTAGGGGCTGGCTGGTCATGTCGCGTTCTCCTGTTGCCAGGTGTCATTTGTTTACCGTCCCGGCGGTGATCTCATGAAAACCCCCGCGCTCGGTTTTGACTACTGTCATTCCTGACAGGTAGGGGTGAAAAACCGGGGCAAAAAAAGTCCACTCATCGGATTTGCCGGTAGAAGTCTTGCCGTGCCATGAAAGACTTCTGTTTTTACAAACAGGCAAAAAACTGCCCATTGGCTATACCTGTAGTTCCGGCCCCGCCCCGTGTGGCTTACAGGAGTGACAGCATGAAGTTCGCGTCAATGATTGGCAGCATCTGCATCGCCTCGCTCGCCTTGGCGGGATGCTCCAGCAAGATCACCCCACCGGATGAATACTCCGGGTTCCTGGGGGATTACAGCCGGCTTAAAGAGGAAAAATCACCGTCGGGTGCCGAGGTGATGCGTTGGGTCGATCCGGACATCGAGCTTGGCAAGTACACCAGCCTCTATATCGAGCCGACCCAGCTATACCCCAAGCCTCAGCCGACCGTGAAGATCCCCCAGGCCACCTTGTTCGGCATCACGGCTTACTACGACCAGGCACTCCAGCGAGAAGCGGGAAAATCCCTACCCTTGGCAACCAGCCCCGGGCCTGGCGTATTGGTGATACGTGCTGCCATTACTGCGGTCAGCAGCAAGACCGAAGGCCTGAAGCCCTATGAGGTGGTGCCGATTGCACTGGTGGCGGCCGCGGTCAGCACGGCCAGTGGCATTCGCGACCAGGAAACCACCTTGGGCACCGAAGCGGTATTTCTCGACGGTGCCAGCCATAAAGTGGTCGCCCAAGTGGTACGCAAGGGTACGGGCAAGCCGTTGTCCAACGAGTCCCAGGTGATGAAACCCGATGACGTCAAAGGTGTGATCGATGGCTGGGCGGCGGATTTGCACCAGTCGTTTCTGCAGCTCAAGGCTAGATAGACACCATGACTTTTTATGTCCGCCCATAGGTCGTTTCGCCATTTCATGGTTAACTCCGCCCTCTATCATTTTCAAACCTGTTAGAAGGAATCCGTTCATGGCTACAGTCACGCTCAAAGGCAACCCGGTTCAAGTCAACGGCCAATTGCCACAAGCCGGTTCCAAGGCACCAGCCTTTTCCCTGGTCGCCGGCAATCTGTCGGACGTTTCCCTGAAGGACTTCGCCGGCAAGCGCAAAGTGCTGAACATCTTCCCAAGCGTCGACACGCCGACCTGCGCCACCTCCGTGCGCAAGTTCAACGCCCAGGCCAACGAACTGAACAACACCGTGGTGCTGTGCATCTCCGCCGACCTGCCATTTGCCCAGGCGCGCTTCTGCGGCGCCGAAGGCCTGGAAAACGTCCAGAACCTGTCCACGCTGCGCGGTGCCGAGTTCATCCAGAACTACGGCGTGGCGATTGCCGACGGTCCACTGAAAGGTCTGACTGCCCGTGCCGTGGTCGTGCTGGATGAAAACGACACCGTGCTGCACAGCGAGCTGGTCAAGGAAATCGCGGAAGAGCCGAACTACGACGCTGCGCTCGCCGTCCTTAAGTAACGTATTTATTACAATTATTAACGGCCTGGACACCTCCAGGCCGTTTTTATTTGTGCTTCAAGGCCTTAGCCGACTCTGCGATGCGTAAGCCCAAGGTAAATTGCCGGTAAAGGCGCTTTGCTAAATACCCGCCAGTGCTTATCGTTCAGCCTCCTGTAAAAGAAGCCCACGCGCCCAATGGTTGATCACTCCATGCAATCCTCTGTTTCCCGTCATTCCCGTCGCTGGCTGTTCGGTCTGTTCGTTGTGGTTGTCGTTGCGCTGCTGGCCTGGAAGTTCTGGCCCGCGGGCCCGGACAAGTCCGGGGCAGAGCAGAAAGCTTCGGCTGGCCATACGGGGCGCTCAGGCGCCATGCGGCCAGGGTTTGGTGGCGCGACGGGGCCGATCCCGGTCCGGGTGGCGCCGGCGGTCACCGGGGATTTCCCGCTGTATTACAAGGCACTGGGCACGGTCACGGCCCTCAATACCATCAACGTGCGCAGCCGTGTGGGCGGTGAACTGGTCAAGATCGCTTTTGAAGAAGGGCAGATGGTCAAGGCCGGGGACCTGCTGGCCGAGATCGACCCACGCCCGTACCAGAACGCTTTGCTCCAGGCCGAAGGCACGCTGTTGCAGAACCAGGCCCAACTGAAGAATGCCCAGGTGGACCTTGAGCGTTATCGCGGCCTGTATGCCGAGGACAGCATCGCCAAGCAGACCCTCGACACGGCCGCGGCGCTGGTGGGCCAGTACCAGGGCACGGTCAAGACCAACCAGGCGGCGGTCAACGACGCCAAGCTCAACCTCGAATTCACCAAGATCCGTGCGCCGATTTCCGGAAGGGTCGGCCTGCGGCAGCTGGACATCGGTAACCTGGTGGCGGCCAACGACACGGCGGCCCTGGCGGTCATCACCCAGACCCAACCCATCAGCGTCGTGTTCACCTTGCCGGAAAACAACCTCGACACCGTGCTCGCCCGCTACCGCAGCGGGGCGAAACTGCCGGTCGAAGCCTGGGACCGTGGCGACGTGAAGCTGCAGGCCAGCGGTGTGCTGCAGAGCCTGGACAACCAGATCGACATCACCACCGGCACCCTGAAATTCAAGGCTCGCTACGATAACCGCGACCAATCGCTGTTCCCCAACCAGTTCGTCAACGTCCATCTGCTGGCCGACACCCTCAAGGGCGTGGTCCTGGCGCCGACGGCGGCCATTCAGTTTGGCACCAACGGCACCTTCGTCTATGCCCTTGAGGGGGATAAGAAAGTCACCATCAGAAAGTTGAAGATCGGTGCCAACGACGGTGAAAACACCGTGGTCACCGAAGGCCTGGCGGCAGGTGACCGGGTCGTGCTCGAGGGCACTGATCGCTTGAAGGAGGGCAGCGAAGTGGAAGTGGTCAACGACAGCCAGGACGTGCCCACCACGCCGACCGAGCACCTGCAAGGCAAAACGGCGGCGACCCCGACTGAACCGGCCGCGGCCGACAAGGCGAAAAAGGGCGGCGCATGAACCTCTCGCGGCTGTTCATCCTTCGCCCGGTCGCCACCACCCTGAGCATGCTGGCCATCGTCCTGGCTGGCCTGATCGCCTATCGGTTGTTGCCGGTGTCGGCGTTGCCTCAGGTCGATTACCCGACCATCCGCGTGATGACCCTGTACCCGGGCGCCAGCCCCGATGTCATGACCAGCGCGGTAACCGCGCCCCTGGAACGGCAGTTCGGGCAGATGCCGGGGCTGACGCAAATGGCCTCCACCAGTTCCGGCGGCGCCTCGGTGATTACCCTGCGCTTCAACCTCGACATCAACATGGATGTCGCCGAGCAGCAGGTGCAGGCGGCGATCAATGCGGCCACCAATCTGCTGCCCAAGGACCTGCCGGCACCGCCGGTGTACAACAAGGTCAACCCGGCCGACACCCCGGTGCTGACCCTGGCGATCACTTCCAAGACCATGCTGCTGCCCAAGCTCAATGACTTGGTGGACACCCGCATGGCGCAGAAAATCGCCCAGATCAGCGGCGTCGGCATGGTCACCATTGCCGGTGGCCAGCGCCAGGCTGTGCGGATCAAGGTCAACCCCGAGGCGCTGGCGGCCAACGGCCTGAACCTGGCGGACGTGCGCACGCTGATCGGTGCTTCCAACGTCAACCAGCCCAAGGGCAACTTCGACGGCCCGACCCGGGTCTCGATGCTCGACGCCAACGATCAGTTGACCTCGCCCAAGGACTACGCCGAACTGATCCTGGCCTACGCCAACGGCGCGCCGTTGCGGCTCAAGGACGTCGCGCAGATCGTCGATGGCGCCGAAAACGAACGCCTTGCCGCCTGGGCCAACGAGAACCAGGCGGTGCTGCTGAACATCCAGCGCCAGCCCGGGGCCAACGTCATCGAAGTGGTAGACCGGATCAAGGCCCTGTTGCCGAGCATCACCGACAACCTGCCGGCCGGCCTGGACGTCACCGTGCTTACCGACCGCACCCAGACCATCCGCGCCTCGGTCACCGACGTGCAACATGAACTGCTGATCGCCATCGTCCTGGTGGTCATGGTGACCTTCCTGTTCCTGCGCCGATTCAGCGCCACCCTCATCCCTTCGGTGGCGGTGCCGCTGTCGCTGATCGGGACGTTCGGCGTGATGTACCTGGCGGGGTTTTCCATCAACAACCTGACCCTGATGGCGCTGACCATCGCTACCGGTTTCGTGGTGGACGATGCCATCGTCATGCTGGAGAACATCGCCCGTTATATCGAGGAGGGCGACAGCCCGTTGCAGGCCGCGCTCAAGGGCGCGAAGCAGATCGGCTTCACGCTGATTTCCCTGACGCTGTCGCTGATCGCGGTGTTGATCCCGTTGCTGTTCATGGCGGACGTGGTGGGGCGGCTGTTCCGCGAGTTTGCCATCACCCTGGCGGTGGCGATCCTGATTTCCCTGGTGGTGTCCCTGACCCTGACGCCGATGATGTGCGCCCGGTTGCTCAAGCGCGAGCCCAAGGAAGAGGAGCAGGGCCGTTTCTACCGTGCCAGCGGGGCCTGGATCGACTGGCTGATCGCCGCCTACGGGCGCAAGTTGCAGTGGGTGCTCAAGCATCAGCCGCTGACCCTGCTGGTGGCCGTAGGCAGCCTGGTGCTGACAGTGGTGTTGTACCTGGCCGTGCCCAAGGGCTTTTTTCCGGTGCAGGACACCGGGGTGATCCAGGGCATTTCCGAGGCGCCGCAATCGATTTCCTTCGCGGCCATGAGCGAGCGCCAGCAGCAACTGGCCAAGGTGATCCTCGCTGACCCGGCGGTGGAGAGCCTGTCGTCCTACATCGGCGTTGACGGCGACAACGCCACACTCAACAGCGGTCGGCTGCTGATCAACCTCAAGCCCCACAGCGAACGGGATGACAGCGCCACCGAGATCATTACCCGTTTGCAGCCGCAGCTGGATCGCCTGGTGGGTATCCGTCTGTTCATGCAGCCGGTGCAGGACCTGACCATCGAAGACCGGGTCAGCCGCACCCAGTACCAATTCAGCCTGTCCTCGCCGGACGCCGAGTTGCTCAGTCTCTGGAGCGGGCGCCTCGTCGAAGCCCTGGCCCGGCAGCCGGAACTGACCGACGTCGCCAGCGATTTGCAGGACAAGGGCCTGCAGGTCTACCTGGTGATCGACCGCGACGCCGCCTCACGACTGGGCGTATCCGTTTCGAACATCACCGATGCGTTGTATGACGCGTTTGGCCAGCGGCAGATTTCCACTATCTACACCCAGGCCAGTCAGTATCGCGTGGTGTTGCAGGCCCAGGCCGGGGAGCGGATCGGGCCGCAGGCGCTGGACCAGATTCACGTCAAGACCACCGACGGCGGCCAGGTCCGCTTGTCCAGCCTGGCCCGTGTCGAGGAGCGTCAGGCGCAACTGGCGATTGCCCACATCGGCCAGTTTCCGGCGGTGATGATGTCGTTCAACCTCGCGCCGGGCGTAGCCCTCGGGCACGCCGTGGAGGCGATTGAAAAGGTCCAACAGGACATCGGCATGCCGGTGGGCGTGCAGACCGAGTTCCAGGGCGCGGCCCAGGCGTTCCAGGCGTCGCTGTCGAGTACCTTGCTGCTGATCCTGGCGGCGGTGGTCACCATGTACATCGTCCTGGGCGTTTTGTACGAGAGCTATATCCACCCGATCACCATTCTTTCCACGTTACCCTCGGCGGCCATTGGTGCGTTGCTGGCGCTGATCCTCAGCGGCAATGACCTGGGCATGATCGCGATCATCGGCATCATCCTGTTGATCGGCATCGTCAAGAAGAACGCGATCATGATGATCGACTTCGCCCTGGACGCCGAACGCAACCAGGGCATGGACCCGCAGACGGCGATCTACCAGGCCGCGTTGCTGCGCTTCCGGCCGATCCTGATGACCACCCTGGCAGCCTTGTTCGGTGCCGTGCCGCTGATGCTTGCCACCGGCTCCGGCGCCGAACTGCGCCAGCCCCTGGGCTTGGTGATGGTGGGTGGGTTGTTGGTGAGCCAGGTCCTGACGTTGTTCACCACGCCGGTGATCTACCTGTACTTCGATCGCTTGGGCCGCCGCTTTGCCAAGCCAGAAGGGAAAGAGGTGCGGGTATGACGGTGCCTAGCGGCAAGCTTCTAGCCGCAAGCGACAAGCTAGAGCCTGCGCACGACTTGCTTTTCTCTTGCCGCTTGAAGCTTGCAGCTTGGGGCTGTCGCCCATGAACCTCTCCGGCCCCTTCATCCGTCGCCCCGTAGCAACCATGCTCCTGAGCTTCGCCATCATGCTGCTCGGCGGCGTGTGTTTCGGCCTGCTGCCGGTTTCGCCGCTGCCGCAGATGGATTTCCCGGTGATCGTGGTCCAGGCCAACCTGCCAGGGGCCAGCCCCGAGGTGATGGCTTCGACGGTGGCAACGCCCCTTGAGCGGTCCTTCGGCGCCATCGCCGGGGTCAACACCATGAGCAGTCGCTCCAGCCAGGGTTCTACGCGGGTCATCCTGCAATTCGACCTGGACCGCGACATCAATGGCGCCGCCCGGGAAGTGCAGGCGGCCATCAATGCCTCGCGCAATCTGCTGCCCAGCGGCATGCGCAGCATGCCCACCTACAAGAAGGTCAACCCGTCCCAGGCGCCGATCATGGTGCTGTCACTGACCTCGGATGTATTGGAAAAAGGCCAGCTCTACGACCTGGCTTCCACCATCCTGTCCCAAAGCCTGTCCCAGGTGTCGGGTGTCGGTGAGGTGCAGATCGGCGGCAGTTCTCTGCCAGCGGTGCGCATCGAGCTGGAACCGCAGTTGCTCAACCAGTACGGCGTGGCCCTGGACGATGTGCGCACCGCCATAGCCGATAGCAACGTGCGCCGGCCCAAGGGTTCGGTGGAGGACGACCGGCGCATGTGGCAGGTCCAGGCCAACGACCAGCTGGAGAAAGCCAAGGACTACGAAACGCTGATCATCCGCTACCAGGACGGCTCGGTGCTGCGGCTCAAGGACGTGGCGAAAGTCACCGACAGCGTCGAAGACCGCTACAACAGCGGTTTCTTCAATAATGATGCCGCCGTGCTGCTGGTGATCAACCGCCAGGCCGGGGCCAACATCATCGAGACCGTCAACGAGATCAAGGCCCAGTTGCCGGCGTTGCAGGCGGTGTTGCCGGCCAGCGTCAAGCTGAACCTGGCCATGGATCGCTCGCCTGTGATCAAGGCCACTCTGCATGAAGCGGAAATGACCCTGCTGATCGCCGTGGCCCTGGTGGTGCTGGTGGTGTTCCTGTTCCTCGGCAACTTCCGCGCCTCGCTGATCCCGACCCTGGCGGTGCCGGTGTCGCTGGTGGGCACCTTTGCGGTCATGTACCTCTACGGCTTCTCCTTGAACAACCTGTCGCTGATGGCGTTGATCCTGGCGACCGGGTTGGTGGTGGATGATGCCATCGTCGTGTTGGAGAACATTTCCCGGCACATCGACGAAGGCGTGCCACCGATGAAAGCCGCCTATATGGGCGCCGAAGAAGTCGGCTTTACGTTGCTGTCGATGAACGTCTCGCTGGTGGCGGTGTTCCTGTCGATCCTGTTCATGGGCGGCATCATCGAGAGCCTGTTCCGCGAATTCTCCATCACCCTGGCGGCCTCCATCGTGGTTTCGCTGGTGGTTTCGCTGACCCTCACGCCGATGCTTTGCGCCCGTTGGCTCAAGCCCCACGTACCGGGGCAGGAGAATCGCCTGCAGCGCTGGAGCCAGGGCCTCAACGAACGGATGGTCCGTGGTTATGCCATCAGCCTGGACTGGGTGCTGCGCCATCGGCGCCTGACCTTGCTTAGCCTGCTGGTGACCATCGGCGTGAACGTCGCGCTGTACGTGGTGGTGCCGAAAACCTTCATGCCGCAGCAGGACACCGGTCAATTGATCGGCTTTGTGCGCGGCGACGACGGACTGTCGTTCAACGTGATGCAACCGAAGATGGAAATCTTCCGCCGCGCCGTGCTCAAGGACGAGGCGGTGCAGAGCGTCGCCGGTTTCATCGGTGGCAACAACGGCACCAACAATGCCTTCATGCTGGTGCGTCTCAAACCGATCAAGGAGCGCGGGATTTCCGCGCAGAAAGTCATCGAGCGTCTGCGCAAGGAAATGCCCAAGGTCCCCGGTGGCCAATTGATGCTGATGGCCGACCAGGACCTGCAGTTTGGCGGCGGCCGCGAGCAGACCACCTCGCAATACTCCTACATCCTCCAGAGCGGTGACCTGGCCTCCCTGCGCACGTGGTATCCCAAGGTGGTGGCGGCCTTCCGCGCCTTGCCGGAACTGACCGCCATCGACGCCCGTGACGGCGGCGGTGCCCAGCAGGTGACGCTGGTGGTGGACCGCGACCAGGCCAAGCGCCTGGGCATCGACATGGACATGGTTACCACCGTGTTGAACAACGCTTACAGCCAGCGGCAGATTTCCACCATCTACGACAGCCTCAACCAGTATCAGGTGGTGATGGAGGTCAATCCCAAGTACGCCCAGGACCCCAAGACCCTCGAACAGGTCCAGGTGATTACCGCCGACGGGGCGCGGGTGCCGCTGTCGACCATTGCCCACTATGAAAACAGCCTGGAGGACGACCGGGTCAGCCACGAGGGCCAGTTCGCTTCCGAGGGCATCTCCTTCGACATGGCCGAAGGCGTGACAGTGGAGCAGGGCACCGCCGCCATCGAACGGGCCCTTGCCAAAGTCGGCTTGCCCGAGGATGTCATCGCGAAAATGGCCGGCACCGCCGACGCATTCGCCGCCACCCAGAAGAGCCAGCCGTTCATGATCCTCGGGGCATTGCTGGCGGTGTACCTGGTGTTGGGTGTGTTGTACGAAAGCTACATTCATCCGCTGACCATCCTGTCCACCTTGCCGTCGGCCGGGGTCGGTGCGTTGCTGTCGATCTATGCCCTGGGTGGCGAGTTCAGCCTGATCTCCTTATTGGGGCTGTTTCTGCTGATTGGCGTGGTGAAGAAAAACGCGATCCTGATGATCGACTTGGCGCTGCAACTGGAGCGTGGCGGCCAGACGCCGTTGGAATCGATCCGCAGCGCCTGCCTGCTGCGGCTGCGGCCGATTCTGATGACCACGCTGGCGGCGATCCTTGGCGCCTTGCCGCTATTACTGGGGGCCGCTGAAGGCTCGGAGATGCGTCAGCCGCTGGGCCTGACCATCATCGGCGGGCTGGTGTTCAGCCAGGTCCTGACCCTTTACACCACGCCGGTGGTTTACCTGTATCTCGATAAACTGCGCCATCGCTTCAACCGCTGGCGCGGTGTGCGCACTGATGCTGCCCTGGAAACTCCGCTATGACCGACCGTTCGCTTTCCAATCCTGTCGCCGCGCTGATGACCGCCCGGGGCTCGCGGGCGCTGAGCCTGGCATTGTGCGTGGCCCTGCTCGGCGCCTGTGCCATCGGCCCGGATTACCAGAGTCCGCCCGCCGCCGCGCCGGTGCAGTACAAGGAGGCCCAAGGCTGGCGCCAGGCCAACCCCAGTGACGCCTTGGCCCGGGGGGCCTGGTGGGAGTTGTACGGTGACGCGCAGCTCAATGGCCTGGTGGCGCAGCTCAACACTTCCAACCAGACCGTGGCCCAGGCCGAAGCCCAGTACCGTCAGGCCCGGGCGCTGGTGCGCAGTGCCCGTGGTGCCTTCTTCCCAACGGTGGACCTGACCGTCGGCAAGAACCGCTCCAGCCAGGGCACCGGCAGCAGCAGTTCGAGCCTGAGCAGTTCGTCCAGCGGCATCCGCGACACCTACAGTGCCCAGGCCGGGGTCAGTTGGGAGGCGGACGTCTGGGGCAAGCTGCGTCGCACGCTGGAAGCTGATGAGGCCAGCGCACAAGCGAGTTTCGCCGACTTGGCCGCGATGCGCCTGAGCCAGCAATCGGAGCTGGTGCAGAACTACCTGCAATTGCGGGTGATCGATGAACAGAAACGCCTGTTGCAAACCACCGTCGACAACTATCAGCGCTCGTTGAAGATGACCGAAAACCAGTACCGCGCCGGTGTGTCTGGCAAGGATGCGGTGGCCCAGGCGCAGAACCAGCTCAAGACCACCCAGGGCGACCTGATCGACCTGATCTGGCAACGGGCCCAGTTCGAAAATGCCATCGCTGTGCTGATGGGCCTGCCGCCGGCCGAATTCAACCTGGCCGAAACCCAGGCTATCCCGTCGTTGCCGCAGATCCCGGTGGCGCTGCCGTCGCAACTGCTCGAACGGCGGCCGGACATCGCCTCGGCCGAACGCTCGGTGATGGCCGCCAACGCCAACATCGGCGTGGCCAAGGCCGCCTATTATCCGGACCTGACCCTGAGCCTCAGTGGCGGCTACAGCAGCAGTACCTACGATAATTGGGTCAGCGTGCCGAACCGCTTCTGGTCGGTGGGACCGCAGTTGGCGATGACACTGTTCGATGGCGGCCAGCGTTCGGCGGAAGTCGACCGCAGCGTCGCCGCCTACGACCAGACCGTGGCCACCTACCGCCAGACCGTGCTCGACGGTTTTCGCGAGGTGGAAAACTACATGATCCAGCTCAAAGTGCTGGAAGACGAAGCCCGCGTGCGCCAGGAAGCCCTCGATGCCGCCCGTGAGTCCCTGCGCCTGACGCAGAACCAGTACAAGGCTGGATTGATTGCCTACCTCGACGTGGTGACCGTCCAGGCCACCGCCTTGAGCAACGAACGCAGCGTGCTGAGCCTGCAACAGAGCCGGTTGATCGCCAGCGTGCAGTTGATTGCGGCGTTGGGCGGTGGTTGGGATGGGCAGCTAAAGACGGATGAGTAAGTCAGAACGAAGCAGGTCCCTGTGGCGAGGGGATTTATCCCCGCTGGGGTGCGAAGCAGCCCCAAATACTTCTGCCACTGCGGTGTGTCAGGCAGGATGAGGGGGGGGGCGCTTCGCACCCCAGCGGGGATAAATCCCCTCGCCACAGATAAAAGCCCTCACCACAGATAAATCCACTTATACAGGTTCCCCTTTGCTTGGTCGGCAGGCAGTCCCGCTTTTGGCCGATGCACTGTCTACGACCTGTCGTGCCGACTTGCTATAGTTCAGGCCTCTTTTCAGCCGGTAAAGGATCACTGCCATGGCACAATATCAAGCGTTCAACGTCGAACTTGCAGACAACATCGCCCATGTGCAGATCAATCGACCGGAAAAGATCAACGCGATGAACGCCGCGTTCTGGACCGAGATCATCGAGATTTTCCAATGGATCGATGATACCGACGCCGTGCGGGTGGTGGTGCTCAGCGGTGCCGGCAAGCATTTTTCCTCCGGCATCGACCTGATGATGCTGGCCGGGGTGGCCAATGAGCTGGGCAAGGACGTCGGCCGCAACGCACGCCTGTTGCGGCGCAAGATCCTGCAACTGCAAGCCTCGTTCAACGCCGTGGACAATTGCCGCAAACCCGTGCTCGCAGCCATCCAGGGCTATTGCCTGGGCGGGGCCATCGACCTGGTTTCAGCCTGCGACATGCGCTACGCCGCCGAGGATGCGCAATTCTCTATCAAGGAAATCGATATCGGCATGGCGGCCGATGTTGGCACATTGCAACGCTTGCCCCGGATCATCGGGGACGGCATGCTGCGTGAACTCGCTTATACGGGGCGCACCTTTGGTGCCGACGAAGCGCGCAGCATCGGCCTGGTCAATCGTATCTACAGTGATGCCGCCAGCCTGCTCGACGGGGTGATGGGCATCGCCCGGGACATTGCCGCCAAGTCGCCGATTGCGGTGACCGGCACCAAGGCCATGATCAGCTACATGCGCAACCACAGCATCGACGACGGGCTGGAATATGTCGCCACGTGGAACGCCGCCATGCTGCAATCGACCGACCTGCGCGTGGCCATGGCCGCCCATATGAGCAAACAGAAACCCGAATTTCTGGATTGACTGACCATGATTTCACGCTGGACCACCGCAGTACTCGATATCGATCTTCCTGGCGGCTGGGCCGTGGCCCGCAGCCCGGAAGGCTTTCTGTTCGATGACAACGGCGCGCTGTTTCCCCGCGACTGGCTCAAGCGCCAGGACCTGTCGATCCTCGCCGAGCACGGCATCGGCCACTTGGATGGCGAGCCGGTCTACCTGCTGGAACTGCACAGTCCGCTGGACATCCCCGGTTGCAACTGGAAAGGCCTGCGGGCCTTCATGCTCGAGGATGATCACACGCTGTACAAAGTGTTGGGCTACGCGGCGCAGATCGGCACCTGGGCCCGGGAGCATCGTTTCTGCGGCAGTTGCGGCAAGCGCATGGGCCAGATTCCGCTGGAGCGGGCCATGTACTGCGATGCCTGCGATTTACGGCATTACCCGCGGATTTCACCGAGCATGATCGTGCTGATCACCCGCGGCGATGAAGTCCTGCTGGCCCGTTCGCCACGTTTCGTCACCGGCGTCTACAGCACCTTGGCCGGGTTTGCCGAGCCGGGCGAGTCGGCGGAGGATTGCCTGATTCGCGAGGTGCGTGAAGAAGTCAGCATCGAAGTGAAGAACATCCAGTACATGGGCAGCCAGTGCTGGCCGTTTCCCCATTCGATGATGCTGGGCTTTCACGCCGAATACGCCAGTGGCGACATCGTGCCCCAGGAAGATGAAATCGAGGACGCCCAGTGGTTCAACGTCCACGACCTGCCACCGTTGCCGGCCTCGCGCTCCATCGCTCGCTACCTGATCGACCTTTATGTGGCGCGACGACTAGGCCACGCTGAACCAGTGCTGCCAGGCTAGGCGCACGGTCAGGCCCAGCACCACGGTGATGAACACCGGTCGGATGAACTTGGCACCGCCGCTGATGGCGGTGCGGGCACCGAAGAACGCACCGACCATCACCGACAGGCCCATGCTCAGGCCGATGATCCAATCCACTTGTCCCGAGAAGATGAACACCGACAGCGCCGCGATGTTGCTGACGAAGTTCATGCTACGGGCCACGCCGCTGGCCTTGACCAGGTCGATGGGGTAGAGCAGCAGGCTGCTGACCGTCCAGAACGCCCCCGTGCCAGGGCCGGCCACACCGTCGTAGAAACCCAGGCTGAAGCCCTGGGTCGATTGCCAGGTCTTTTTGATCGGTGCGTCGCTGTCCAGCGGCGCCTTGGGCGTGCCGCCGAACAACAGGTACAGGCCGCAGGCGAAGACGATCACCGGCAACATTTTGTTCAGCCATTCGGCAGGCAGGTAATGGGCGACGATTGCGCCGGCCAGGGCGCCCACCAGGGTGCCAACGAGGGCGTGGGTCCACTGTCGGGGATGGAACAGCTTGCGCTTGTAGAAGGTGAAACTGGCCGTGGCCGAGCCGAAGGTCGAGCTGAGCTTGTTGGTGCCCAGGACCAGATGGGGCGGCAGGCCGGCCGTCAGCAGGGCGGGCGTGGTCAGCAGGCCGCCACCTCCGGCAATGGCATCGATGAAACCGGCAATGAACGCGACAACGGCAAGGATAGCGAGGGTGGTGAGGTCAACGCTGAGTTCAAAAGGCATGTAATGGGCTTATTCGGCAGGTCGCAGAAGGGCTGCGGGAAGGCCGGTATGTTACCCATAATGACGGTGGGCTGCGACTGCTCCCCACAAGAACGGGCGAATTCAGTCTCGTCGGCGTTCAAACCACATCATCCACGATAATGTGCCGCTCCCCCCTCGAACACTGCTCGATCCGGGCCTGGACCCGATACACCGTGCGCAGCATCTGCTCGGTGATCACTTCTTCACTCGGACCGCTGCCTTGCAGGGTGCCCTGGGCGATGACCAGCACCTGGTCGGCAAAGCGCAGCGCCTGGTTCAGGTCGTGGAGGGCGATGAACACGATGATTGCGTGTTGGCGGGCAAGGGCGCGCATGAACGCCAGGACCTGGACCTGACGGCGCATATCCAAGGCACTGGTGGGCTCATCCATCAGCAACACTTCGGGTTCGCGTACCAGGGTCTGTGCGATGGACACCAGTTGTTGCTGCCCGCCACTCAATTCACCCAGGTTGCGAAACGACAACTCGCTGATGCCGAGGGAGTCGAGTGTGCGGTCCACGATCTCCAGTTCGTCCGTTTGCACAGCCCAGCCCGGTGCCCGTTGCTTGCGGGCCAGCAGCACTGATTCATAGACCGTCAGCCGGGCACTGGCGTTGAGGTTCTGCGGCATGTAGCAGATGCCGTCCAGGCCATTGCGCGACCCTTCCAGCCGCACCTGACCGGGGCCGTCGATCAGCCCCGCGATACGCTTGAATAGCGTTGATTTGCCGGCCGCATTGGGGCCAACCACGGCCACCACTTCACCGCCGGAGAACATCGGCGTCGTGATTGCGTCGAGAATCGTCCGGCTACCATAACGGGCACCCAGGCCCGCCAGTTCAATCGTCACCATGACTGCTTCTTCCCGCCAAGAATGAGAGAGATGAAAAACGGCACGCCGATCAGCGACGTGACCACACCGATGGGAAAAATGGCCCCCGGTATCAAGGTCTTGCTGACCACGGAACTGGCCGACAGGATCAAGGCGCCGGTCAGCAGCGAGGCGGGCAGGAAAAAACGTTGGTCTTCACCGATGAGCATCCGCGCAATGTGCGGTCCCACCAGGCCGATAAAGCCGATGGTGCCGACAAACGCCACCGGAAATGATGCCAGGAGGCTGACCATGACCAGGGTTTGCAAACGCAGCTTGCGCACATTGATGCCGAAGCTTGCGGCTTTTTCATCGCCCAGGCGCAAGGCGGTCATGGCCCAGGCGCGCCGGGCAAAAATCGGCAAGGTGATGAGGATCACCAGGCAAATGACGCCCAGTTTCGGCCACGTGGCCTTGGTCAGGCTGCCCATGGTCCAGAACACCACGGCGGCCACGGCTTGCTCGGTGGCGAAGAATTGCACCAGCGCCAGCAGCGCATTGAAGGTGAACACCAGGGCAATGCCCAACAGCACAATGGTTTCGCTGGTCATGCCGCGGCGCAGGCTCAACACGTGGATCAGCAGGGCCGAGAGCATCGCCATGACAAAGGCATTGAGCGGAACCATGTACTGGGCAATCACCGGCACCAACGCCACGCCAAACGCCAGCCCCAAGGCCGCGCCGAAGCTGGCCGCCGCCGAGATGCCGAGGGTGAACGGGCTTGCCAGCGGGTTGTTGAGGATGGTCTGCATCTGTGCGCCGGCCAGGGACAACGCGGCGCCCACCGCGACGGCCATCAGCGCCACCGGCAGGCGAATGTCCCACATCACCACCCGCACCTGCGGCGCAGCGGATTGCGGTGAAAACAGCGCGCCCAGCACTTCCTCCAGGCTATAGCTGGCAGGGCCGAGGGCCAGGTCCAACAGCACACTGAACAACAGCAACAGCCCCAGCCCGACCAGGATCAAGCGTTTACGCCAGACTTGCGCACGATAGATCGTGCCCAGGGCAAGGTGATCGAGACGCTCGTTCATGGCTGGCCCTGCGTTGGCTTGAGGCTGACGAAGTAGCCAGGCTCGTAGGGCACTGGCAGGAAGCGCTCGTGGAACTCACGAAACGTGGCATCGGGGTCAAGTTCGGCGAACAGTTCCGGGTGGAACCACTTGGCCAGTTGCTGGATGGCGATGAACTGGTACGGGCTGTTGTAGAACTGATGCCAGACGGCATGAAAGTCCCCGGTTTGCTGGGCCTTGATCCCCGCGTAGGCAGGGCGCTGGGTGAACCATTGCAGTTTGCGGCGCGCCTCGGCCAGGTCGGCGCCGGGGCCGACGCCGACCCAGTGTCCACCCGGCGCAAAGGCTTGCCAGTTCGCGCTAGTGACGATCACCTGCGCGGGGTCGGCAACGATGACCTGTTCGGCGTTCAACTGGCCGAAGGTATTGGGGATGATGGCGCTGGCGATGTTGTGACCGCCGGCCAGCTCGACGAAGCGGCCGAAGTTTTCATTGCCGAAACTCAGGCAGCAATCGTCGGTGTAGCCGCCGATGCGCTCGATGAACACCTTGGGCCTGGGCGGCTGGCGGGCCTCGATCACGTCGGTGACGCGCCGGATCTGTTGGTTGCGAAAAGCGATGAATGCCTCGGCTCGCGCATCTTCACCGAACAACTGGCCGAACAGGCGCATGGTCGGCTCGGTGTTCTGCATCGGGTTATTGCGGAAATCCACGTAGACCACCGGGATACCCAGCGCGTCGAGCTTCTCGATGTAGCGAGCGTCTTCGGTGGCGTGCTGGGCTTCGATGTTGAGGATGATGACGTCCGGTTGCTGGCTGATCGCTTGCTCGATGTCGAAGGTGCCGTCTTCGAAACCGCCGAACGTCGGTACCTTGGCGATCTCCGGATAGCGGCGCAGATAGGCTGCGTAGGTGTCCGGGTCGGACTGGATCAAATCCTTGCGCCAGCCGACGATGCGCCGCAGCGGGTTGGCGGTGTCCAGGGCTGCCACCAGATACAACTGGCGGCCTTCGCCCAGGATCACCCGGCGTACGGGAATGCGCACTTGGACCTGACGGCCCAGCAAATCGGTGACCGTGGTTTTGGCGGTGCTGTCCGGCGCGGTGCCGGAAAAAGCCAGACCGCTCAGCAGCAGGGCAACCGATCCCAGCAGCCAAGCGGTGAGCGATGAGCGTGTTCGAGACGGGAGGGGCATCGTTGAAACCTTGTCAAAGAGCGGCCCCGGCAGCGTTGCAGGCGCGGTCGGGGCCGGGGAAACTCAGAAGTCGACGGTGGCCGAAAGCAGCAAGGTGCGCGGTGCGCCTTGGGAGAACGCGCCGTAGGAGGCCACGCCGGACCAGTACTCACGGTCGAAGACGTTCTGCACCGTGGCGCGGAAGGTGGTTGGCCGGCCATCCAGCACGGTGCTGTATCGGGCGCCCGCGTCGAAACGGGTCCACGGGTCGAGTTCACGGGTGTTGGCCTGGTCGATGTACTGGCTGCCGGTGTAGATCGCACCGCCCGTGAGGGTCACACCCTGGATCCAGGGCGTGTCCCATTCGGCCCAGAGGTTGGCCTGCACTTCGGGCACGCCGACCGGCTTATTGCCGCGATTGGCCGCGGTGCCGCTTTTGGTCAGTTCGCCGTCCAGCAAGGTGACGCCACCCAGCAGGCGGGTGCCTTCGCGCAGTTCACCGAACATGTTCAGCTCGATGCCACGGTTGCGTTGTTCGCCTTGGACCGAAAACACGCCGTTGGACAGCTCGCCGCTGGGCTTCTTGACCTGGAACAGCGCCAGGGTCGAGGTAAAGGTGCCGTAGTCGACTTTGACGCCAACCTCTTGTTGGCGAGAAATATAGGGCTTGAATATTTCTCCAGAGTTGTTGGCGGTAGCGGGGGCCGTATCGCCCTTGCTGAGTCCTTCGATGTAGTTGTAATAAAACGACACGTGTTCCCAAGGCTTGATCACCGCACCGAACAACGGTGTGGTTTCGCTTTCATCATAGGACGGCGTCGTGCGTGCGCCGGTAGTGCTGTTGTAGTTATGCGATTCGACACGTTGCTTGCGCAGTCCCAAGGTGACTTGAACGCGTTCGTCAAGGATCGACAGCGTATCGGCCAGGGCGAGGCCCGACAGTTCGGTGTCGGAGACTTTCGTGACATCCGGCGAGGCTATGGACGGTTTGTCACTTTCCACCGGATGGTAGATGTTCGAGGACAGGGGCGTTCCGGAATTGATCCCCCGCCGCAGTTCGTCGCGATAACGGCTCAGCTGCAAGGTGGCGCTGTGGCTGACCGGGCCGGTCTCGAAGCGAGTCCGGGCGCCAGCGTCGACGGTGTAGCGCTCCACTTCGAACTTGTAGTAGCCGGGCGTCGAGCGAGTGTCTCCGGCGTTGTTGCGAATCGTCGGTGTCTGGTCCGACAACCGTGCCACATCAGACTTTCCGCCCCCGAGGTGACCAAAAACCGTCAGGTTGTCGCTCAGGTCGTACTCGCCGCTGAGCAAGGCGGACTTGTCCCGTGTCTTCGACCAGGCCCATTCCTGCGTGACGTTGCTGCGCCCGTTGGCCGCCGAGGGCACCTCGACGCCGCTGGCGATCTGAAACGGCCGGGAAGGGGCGTCCCATTGTTCTTCCTGGCTGATCAGATCCAGGCTGGTCCTGAGTCGGTCGCCTTGATAGTCAAGGGAAATCGAGCCGATGCCCACATCCCGCGACTGCTTGTCGATTGCCGTGTCGCCGCCTTGCAGGCTGCCGTTGACCCGCACGCCGAAGCGCCGCTCCTCGCCGAAACGACGGCTGATATCGACATGCCCGCCCGCTTGCGAGTCCATGGCGTAGTTGGCGGTCACGCGGGTCAAGTCTTCGTCCAGCGAGCGCTTGGGCACGATGTTGATGACACCGCCCACACCGCTGTTGGGCGACATGCCGTAGAGCAGGGCGGCCGGGCCCTTGATCACTTCAATACGTTCGGCGTACTCGGTGAACACCCGATAGTTGGGGGCCACGCCATACACACCGTCGAACGCCAGCTCTCCCAGGTTGCCTTCCCCCACGGGAAAGCCGCGAATGAAAAACGAGTCGACGATGCCGCCGGTCTGGCCGGTGGAGCGCACCGAAGAGTCACGCTCCAGCACATCGGCGGCGGTCACGGCTTGTTGGTCTTTCATCAGGGCCGAGGTGTAGTTGCTCACGCTGAACGGGGTGTCCATCAGGTCCTTGTTGCCCAGCAGGCCCACCCGGCCGCCACGGGCGACCTGACCGCCACTGTAGGCGGGCGGCAAATCCCCGGGACGGGCTTCGGTGGTGCTGATGGTGGTCTCCGAGAGGGTCAATTCGCCGTTGGTGCTGCGTTTTTGCAGGGTGTAGCTGCCATCGTCGCGAGCCACCAGGTCCAGGCCGCTGCCGGCCAGTAGCCGGTTAAACGCTTCGCGTGCCGTGAACTGGCCGGAGAGGCCCGGACTGTTCAGGCCTTGGGTCAGGGACGGTTCGAACGACAAGGCGATGCCCGCTTGCACGGCGAACGCTGAAAGCGTTGGTCCCAGGGGCCCGGGCTGAATGTTGTAGGACTGGCTGGCGACGCTGTCCAGCGCCGCACCCGGTGCGGCCCAGCTGCCTGGACTAAAGGTCGAAAGGGCAACGCTGAGCATCGCGCTGCGAATCGCCAGATTCAGCTTACGATCCGAGCGCAGGGGGCGGGCAACGGGCATGGCGTGATGATCCTGTTCAGAGAGAGGTTTGTTCTCTAGCCAGCCAGGATCGAAAAAAGTATCACCCTGAGACGAATATTTTTTCCCGTACTCACGCTGGCGCCAACATGATCCAGTAATCACCCAGGCGCGAAGTGATGTTGATGGCGTAAGTCCGGGCAAGCATGTTCAGGGTGAGTCGAGTGTCGTTGAGGGGGAACGCGCCGGAAATCCGCAGATCGGCAATGGCCGGGTCGCAGCGCAGGATGCCGTTGCGATAGCGAGCCAGTTCACTGACGAAATCGGCCAGGCGCATGTTGTCAGCCATCAGCATGCCCTGGGTCCAGGCCAGCACCGATTTATCGACAGGTTTGAGCCCGTCAACGGCAAACGCCGTAAAACCGCTGCTCTGGCCGGCCTCGACGACTTTTCCAGGGATGCCCTTGAGCTGGATGCTGACGGCGCCCTCCAGCACGGCGACGCGGGTGTGTCCGGTTTCCTCGCGAACGCTGAAGCGTGTACCGAGGGCCTGCATCCGACCTTCGCTGGTTTCCACCAGGAACGGCCGGGCGCTGGGGGACGGGTCCGGCGCGGTCTGTACCAGGATCTCGCCACGGCGCAACAGCAGCAGGCGTTGACGTTGATCGAAAGACACATCAATGGCGGTGTCGGTGTTCAACGTGACGCGGGTGCCGTCGGTCAAGGTCAGGTCACGACGTTCGCCCACGGGGGCGCGGTAGTCGGCGGTCCATTGCTGCCAGTCGTTGAGCTTCCAACTGCCCCAGGCCAGTGGCGCCAGCGCGAGCAAGGCCGCCAGTTTGCCCATGGCGGCACGGCGCTCGGGGTTGCTGGGACGGTCCAGCGAGGGCATGGCCAGGGTGGGCGGCAGGCCTTGCAGTTTGCTCAGCAGCAATTCGGCTCGCGCCCAGGCTTGCTGGTGTGCCGGGCTGCTGGTGCGCCAGCGTTCCCATGCCTGGCGCTCGGCGTCGTTGACACTGCCTTCGCTCAGGCGCATCAGCCAGTCGGCTGCTTCGTTGAGGATGGACGGATCGAGGGTATGGCGATCGTGAGGGCTCATTCAGTCCACCAGCATCAGGCAGTGCAGGAACGCCTGCTTCATGTAGCGCTTGACCGTGATCAGCGAAACCCCCAACTGGTTGGCGATGTCGGCGTATTTCAGGCCGCTGATTTGCGATAACAGAAATGCCCGTTTGACCGGCCCGGGGAGGGTGTCGAGCATGGCGTCGATTTCATGCAGGGTTTCCAGTACCAACAGACGCCGTTCCGGCGAGGGCACTTCGGGTTCGGGCAATAACGCCAGCGCCTGGAGATAAGCGCGCTCCAGGGCCTTGCGCTGGAACCAGTTGACCAGGATCCCGCCGGCGACACAGCAGAGGTACGCCCGCGGTTCTTCGATGATTGCGACCTTCGAGGCGAGAATGCGGATGAAGGTGTCATGGGCCAGGTCTGCAGCATCCAGCGCATTGCCCAGTTTCCGATAGAGTCGGGCGTACAACCAGCCATGGTGCCCGCTGTAGAGGTCTGCGACGGTGCGCAGGTGACAATCGTTGGTCGCTGACCCTGGATCGCTCATGGCTGTTTGTATTTTTTTGAGAGTGAGAAGTATTCCCAATGGTAGTGGACGCGCTCACTGCCGCGCAAGGTCGATCTTGGCCATGATCATGCATTCAGCTGAGGGCAAACCTCTTGGCGAGGTTATTCGCTTGCCCGATCCGGCATCCCCGGCGGCCGGTAGCGCAGCCACATCAAGGGCATCAGCACCAGGCCATAGGCGACGCTGACGTAAAGGTACGTGTATTGAAGACCGTAGACCTGGCTGAGCAATGCGCCCAAGGATATGCCGATAATGGACGCCGTCTGCGAAACACCTTGTGCCAGCCCGAGCATCTGGCCCTGGCGTGTGTTGTCGGTACTTTTGGAAATGACTGCGGTCAGCACCGGGGTGGTTGCGCCCAAGAGCAAGCCCCAGACGAAATAGACCAGGGCGAAGACCAGCGGCTGGCGGGTCAGGCCGGCGAGGGCGGTCAGGGCCATGCACGCGATCACGACTCCGGTGATCGCGTGCAGTGTTTGCGTCGGGTTGCGCTGTTCGAAATAGCGCGACCAGGCCGTGGCGCACAGGATGAAGCCCAGGGCCAGCAGCCCGTAGCAAAGCCCGACCATGGCGTTGCTGACGTCGAAGGTCGAGCTCACATACAGCGAAAACGAGGTTTGCGGCAGCATCCTCGCCAGCAGCAGAAGACCCATGATACCCAGCAAGGATAACGTCGCCGGGTTATACAGCCCTGGGCGCGAGGGGTTGGAGCGGTTGCTGGCGGCCACCCCCTTCCTGACGGGCGCCACGTTGGGGAGGCTCAGGGCCGCAATCACGGTACAGAGCGCGCACAAGCCGGAGGCCACGATGTTGATCCAGAAAAACGTCGTATGATCCAGGATCAAC
This sequence comes from Pseudomonas sp. B21-054, assembly GCF_026016345.1. NCBI lineage: Bacteria > Pseudomonadati > Pseudomonadota > Gammaproteobacteria > Pseudomonadales > Pseudomonadaceae > Pseudomonas > Pseudomonas sp. B21-054. Next base: position 3,431,270 of record NZ_CP087204.1, on the reverse strand, counting down.
CCACCCACCACCGCTCCCAGCAATGAGCCGACATTCGTGGAAATCTGCAGGATGGCAAACAGCCGGGCCCGCCGAGAGGGTTCCTCGATGCTGACGCCATAGGCCTGGGCCGGGGCGATATAACCGGCGAATGCACCTTGCAGGAAGCGCAGCACCAGGATGACCCAGATGTCGTTGCACAGCGCCAGCCCGAGCTGGGTCAGGGACAAGCCTGCGAGCGCGCGGATCATCATCAGTTTGTGGCCGTAGCGATCGCCTATCCGCCCCCAGAACGCGCTGGTGAGGATGATGCCCAGCATCGGCCCCACGTACACCGCCGTGCTGGCGAAGCTGAACACTGCGTCATTGCCGGTCAGTTGTCGCAGGTGAACGGGCCAGAACGGCCCGCTCATCTCCATCGCGCCCATGGAAACCAGTTGGATCGCAAACAACAGGTAGATCAGCAAGCGGACGCTCGAACCCTGGGGGATACCGGCACGGGGCATGGACAGACTCGAAGAGGCGACTAAGGCTGTGTCTTATCCGACAGTGCGTCGATCTGGGCAAGAAAAAAATGCAGCGGGCTTCTCCGGGCACAATGCTGTTTTGCGCTAGACCGTAGATGAACCCGAGGCGAGGGCGCTTGCTCCTGCGGAGCTGCGCAATAACCCTGAAGCAGACATCTCTGAATGTCGGCTTCAGGTCGATCAAGGGACAATTTTTTTTGAAATCAAGGGGTTGTCAGCCTAGGCAAATGAGTACATAATTGCGCCCATCGAACGCGCTGAGACGTAAAAAATCTCAATGTTTTCAAGGGGATAGCGCTTACAAAGTGTTCTTTTCCTGATCAGGTTTGTACGCGGTTGGTGTGGCTGCATTGCATCAAGCGTCTTGAGGCCGAATAGCAAAATGGTTATGCAGTGGATTGCAAATCCACCTACGCCGGTTCGATTCCGACTTCGGCCTCCACTTTAAAATAGCTCCGTAGATCTTTGATTTACGGAGCTTTTTTATTTACGAAGCAGTGAAGGGTTTTGTCTTGAAAAGGACCGAAGCCTCCTTGCTTCGGCCGGGAGGGATGTATATATTCCTCCCTCTGCTGCACCCGGCTGGATCCTGGCAAATCCGACGTTTGCCCGTTTCCAAACGGCTTGACCGCGCTACCGCCCGAATGGCGAAACTGGTAGACGCATGGGACTTAAAATCCCCCGCTCGTAAGGGCGTGCCGGTTCGATTCCGGCTTCGGGCACCATCTAAAAAACAAGGGTTTGCGAGCGAAAGCTAATGCAAACCCTTGTTTGTTTCTGGCCCGCAATTACTTCGTAGGCGATACCTTTTTTCTATCCGGTTTCGGATGTCCTGTTCGGTCATTACGACTGTCGTATGCCCAAGTTGATCTCTTGCCTGCAGATCACCTCGCGGCGCGCGGATCTCTACATTTTTCTGGGTGTGATGCGCTCACCGGTCTTTTGACAGCGCTGCTCCTAATTTTCCTTAATGTTAGGTTCCTATGGCCCTTTATTTGACTTTGAAGGGGGGCTTTTCGTCCATTTTTTCTGCGGACGTGGAAAATCCTCACCGGAATGGTGCACTGACTGGCCGGGCAATGTCCGCATCAAGTCGATGCAGTCGCCGACCAGTATCTGGTGGGAAGGGGTCATAGTTGATTTCCAGCCAGGCTCCGCCCTCTGGATCAGGTGGCGTGATTTGTGTTTGTAGGCTATTCCTTGAAAGTCCGGCATGGAGCCGGTCCAGGGAGTAAGTTATGCCCAATAAGCATTATGTGTTTTGGCCGTTTACGTCCGATTCGTATACAAATATGGGAGGGGAAAAATCTGGCGCAGGTCGACAGCTTCGGGAGTTCAGACGGCCAAATAATAAAGGTAATGTTTCGTACGTTCGGTATGGCTCAAAAAAACATGCAGGTTGTTTGGCAAAGTGTAATGCTCAGGACAAGTCACTTTATGTGACGGGGCATGGTGCTGTAGGGGCTCAGGTTATATCAAACACCCCGGATGGGTCGGATGATGTTGTTCATGCGCTTGTCGTTGTTATGCGCCTGATAGAATATGGGCTTAAGAATACAAGTTGCTGTAAGTTGAAGTTGTTTTCTTGTTACAGTGGTGTTGACGGTGCTGGAGGCTTCAGCTTCGCGAAAGCAGTGCATTTGTGTTTGCGTCGTCTTGGCTATAATAATATTGAGGTCTACGGGTACAGTGCTGCGATTGGAACTTATGTGGGCGATCATACGATTTTCATTGGGGTCCATCCTGATCTTCCTCAATTTGGCTCCGGAATGTGGAAAAAAGCCTCGGTAGTTAGAGCTAAAATTGATGAGGACTATCTTAATGATTTGGAGGAATGAAGATAGCTTGCGATAATTATTCGCTGGAAGTTGGGTTTTCGCAAAGTCAGCGTGCCGCTTAACCATGGAGAGGTATTAAGTGAAAACAATCGCAATGATGAGCCTGGTGGTCTTGATGACTGGCAATGGTGCACATGCAGCGCAAGTGACATCGCCGGATGGGAAAACGTTAGCCGTAAACTTTGGCGAACCGACGTTCAAGCAGGTCCTGCATTATCGGAAAATGTACGACAAGAAACCCTTCCCCGATGCGGAGATTTATTACTACAGCAACGGGCTGTATAAAATCATCTCCCAGGGAGAGAATCATTACGGCGTCTATGTTTTGCAGGGACAACACAGTGACGAGACGTATACGGTAAAGTTTATCTCCCTGCCTTCCGCAGACTGGGGAAATAAAACGGCTTATCACCAGCTTACGTTTATCCGCGGCGGTGCAGAAAACGTATTTATCCAGAACGCCATCGTCGATACCGGCGAGGCGATTGCTCAGCAGAACGGGACCTACATACAAGAAAAGAACACCGTGAGTAATCCGCTCAATACCGATTGGAACAAAAAGTGAACCCGTAGCGCCAGAACGGTCTGGCAGTCGCGTTTGCTGCCAACCGTTCATCACAACCGCCGCCGAAACGCCTCAAGAATCTCCCGCGTACCCCTTTTCATCTGCAACTGCGCAATGGCGTCCAGCGGATGCCAGAGGCAATCGCTGATTTCATTCTGTGGCCTGGCCGCCGTTGAGTCGCTGACCGAGGCTTCGAATACGTGGTGTTCGGTTTCACCATCATAGATTTGCATCAGGTAGAGCAGGTTTTCGACGTCCAGGCCGGTTTCTTCCGCCAGTTCTCTAATGGCAGCTCCAGCATGGGTTTCACCGCGCTCAACGGAACCGCCAGGTAATGTCCAGCGGCTGTTGGCTTTGCGAACCAGGAGAATATGGCGATTCTCCTCGCAGATGACGGTCGCTCGAATTTTCATAGCCTTGCTCGATCCGTGACTGTCATATAAATGCAATATAACTGCAATATTTGAGCCTGGCACTACCCCACGCGCTCAAATAAAGACTTTGCGCAAGCCTTATCGATACGACCACGGCGGGACGGGAATGACTGAGTTCATTCCAGGCCCATGGATGGTGCAGGCTCCTGCAATCAATTCGAGCGCCAGCGCTTCAGGTGCTACCGGTCATCGCCCCGAATGAATCAGATTCGAAAAAAAGAATCCATGTGTCATTGGGTGGATGGCCAGCCCCTGGCAGTGGGGAGAGAAAAGAAATGACCACCGTTGAAGATTTCAAAGCCAAATCCCAGGAGCTTCTGGTGGAGCTCGATGCGGCGACATCAGAGATGATGACGCTTATTTGTGTGCATCAGATGACCGGGACGGCCTGGGAAGAGGCAGTCCAGCGTCAGCACGAAGCGTATGAGCAGTGGGTGGCTTATCTGAATGAGCGGCAATAGATGTCGCGATCACCAAGACGCAAACTCTTTGAACGGTGCCCGAGCGGCTGTGCCTAATCCTTAGACCGACAAGAGGATAAGGCCATGTCTGAATTAGCCAGCTATTTCTGGATCGCTGTTGCAGTGCTTTTGCTGTTGGTGGATCTGTGGGCAATCATCAGCGTCTTTCGAAGCGACAAGTCTGCGGGAACCAAAGCGGGTTGGGCCTTGCTGCTGATTATCCTGCCCGTGCTGGGCTTGATTATCTGGGGTGTGGCCGGGCCTCGAGGGATCAAGGAAGGCCCGTCCTCACCGGAACACAGCAAGGGCTGATAACAAGGGCGTGCATGGATTGCGAGATCACTGGTTCTTCCAGCGGCCGCCGGTGGTTTCGCAGTCCTTTTGTGCTTGTTCCAAATCCTCGGCACCGTAGTAGTACCAAGTGACTTGCGCATTGTCAGGAATATTGGCGGATTCACCCGCACGGTCCTTACTGGTCGAGCGCGGATTGGCCAAGGCTTCTTGTGTCAGTCTGGCTTGGCACGTCGCCACATACCCCTCGTCGCAACGTTCCACTTTACTCTTCTGGGTGCTCACCGTGCCTTTGCTCTCATTGCTGCACGACCAGTCCAAGGTCTCGGCGGGCATGCCGTTGTATTCATAGCAGCTGTGGGATTCAATCGCCGGTACTGACTGGCTCTGGGAGCGCGTGATGACATCACAACCTTGCGCCATGACGACGGCGGGGCTGGTGCAGACGATCAACAGCAGGACTTTGGCATTCATGAGGGTTCTCCCTTTCGCGGTTCTTTACGCCGATACCTATCAATATCGAGGCGCAAAGAAAGCCCTTGTTCCATCGGCTTTCCAACCGGTAGAACTCAGGGGAGCTGTCTGTCGCAAAGCGTTAGCGGAATTTTGGCAATGGCCGCTCAACAGGCTTGAGCGAGGTCAATGCGCTCTGGATCGACGGCGCATCTTTGTCGATGTCGTTGAGCCGGTCCCGGATGCGCAGCGCCGTGGGGTGGCCGCCCTGGTGATCGACCCAGTCGGCGATTTCCTTGCAGGCCGCCGTGAGTCTGGCCTGACGCGATTCCAGTAAGGTGAGCAGCGTGGTGATGGACTCTTTTTCGGACATGTCACACCTCCATTCAGGGTTGATGAGGCAGCACTAAGCCCGCCAGATGCGGGTCATGCTGTTGTATAAGCGTAGTTGAGTTATTTCGGGTCTGTCGAAGAATCCGGCGCACGGCTGGACAACCGATGCGCCGGAAACTGGGTTATTTAAGTCAGCCGGACTCCTTGATCCAGGACGGCGCGACGCTCGCTCGCCAGCGCACGTCGGTAATGCCATATTTTTCAGCCAGGGGTTTTGAAACCCGCTTGACCTTTTCCCGTCCGAATTTGGGTATGCGCCCGACACCCGCATCGCAACTGGCCCAGTGCCAAGCCTCGGAGTTATTCATCACTTCAGCGCGAATGATGAATGACTTCGGCTCGCCATGGAGCACGTAGTCGATGATGTAAAGCGATGGCCCGCCCATAAATCCTCCCTAATTAGTTCTATACGGATGGATGCGAAGCGCTGCGGAAAATTCCATCGGATTTCCAGGCGGTCAAATTCAGATCGATGCTCACGGTCAGGAACCAAACCCGGTTAACCTTCTCCAAGGTGAGCTTCAAGACCGTGGGCCAGGGATCAAAGGCAACGAAGTACGGCATTCATTTAAGGCAAAACATGAGAATCATCGCCAGGGCGCTGGCCATCGTAGCGCTTGCCACTGGGCTGTCGGGCTGCATAGGCGCTCCCGTCGAACTGACGCCGCAGACTGAGCAAAACCTGCGGGCACAACCTCCGATCCGCTTCCTGCTCACATTCGATGACGGTCCCAGCGCGGCGCGTTTCTGGAACCCCAGCCAGGAGGTCCTGGACGCTCTCTTGGACAATCCGGTGCAGCCCGGGATCAAGGCGGTCTTCTTTGTTCAAACCCGCGCGCCACGGGCCGGCGGAAGCGATATCGGCCGCTCGCTGATGCGCCGCGAGCAGCAGGAAGGGCACGTGCTGGGCTTTCATACGGCGACCCATTGGCACACCAATCACCGGTTCCTGAATCCTGATGAACTGGAGCAGTCGCTGGCCAATGGCGGCGCCGACATCGCGGCGGTCACCGGCGCGGCCCCTAGCCTGGTGAGGCCGCCGTTCTGGAGCTATGACAGACGTACCTTCGCCGCCTACCAGCGCCATGGACTGCACGTATTGCTCACCGACCTGAGCGCCAACGACGGCAAGGTATGGGGGATCACCCTCAGCCCGCGACGGCGGATGAACCTGACGCGCCAGCTCTCCGAAGTGCGCGAACTTATCGCTGCGGGGCAGTTGCCTGCGGTTGACGGGGTGATTCCGGTGGTGGTCACCTTTCACGACCTCAATCGCTATACCGCCCGCCACACTCGGGAATACCTGCAGATCCTGCTCGACGCTGCCCGGGACACGGGCGTGAGGACCGACGCCAAGCCATTCTATGATGACCGCCAGGCGTTGGAGCGAGCGGCAATGGTTCGCACGGTCAAGAACACCACCCAGGCGGTGCACTTGCCGGGTTTGTGGGATTGGCTATGGGATTCGGATTCCCACTGATGGACCTGCGGCGTCAAGGAGGGGCACGACGTTCGGTCGGCACCAGCGCGCAAACTGAGTGTAAGGTAGACGACGTAACCCCTGGCTTACCTCGAACGGAGGTCACTATGAGTACTGCGATGCTGACCAAAATGCACATCAATGGCTATGACGTGCTCAGCGTAAACAGCGGCCCGTGGCGGGTCTGCACCCAGGCCGACCGGTTGGGGTCCTTTGCTTCCCGTGAGGAAGCGCTGGCCTACGCCGCCGCATTGCCGTCCAGAAAGAACCGTGGCAGCCGGCCTGGCAATGTGAAGTAGCTCCGAGGGCACGCCCCTACAGTGGTCAGGTTCGCCACCTGATCAGGGGCGTGCCGGTTCCAGTGGAATCTCCAAGGTGAACTCTGCTCCCTGACCCGGTCCTTCGCTATGGACGTGGAGTCGGCCATTCATCTCAACCGCCGCCAAGGCGCAGCTGTGCAAGCCGAACCCATGGCCGTCCTTGCGGGTCGTGAACCCGTGGTTGAAGATGCGGGCCAGGTTATCGGGCGCGATGCCTTCGCCGCGATCCTTGACACTGAGGCGCAACGTCGTTTCATCGATAATCCGGATCCCCAGTATCATTTCCCGCGGGTGATCGTTGACATGAGACATCGCGAACTTGGCATTGCTGATGAGATTGATCAGGATCAGCAGCAACCGGTGCTTGTCACCCATGATGGGCGGGACGTCCTGGTAATCCTTGATGACGGTGACGTGATGCCGGCTCAGCGCACCCGAGTTCATGCGTAGCGCATCTTCGAACAAGTCACTGATAGTGAGCGCTTCGATCAGCCTGGCGGCTCCGGCATAGGTTTGTTGAGTGGTGACGATTTCCTTGATGTGATCGATGCTCTTGGTCAGTTGCGCCAGTTCTTCGATCAGTAGTGCCTGTTCGGTGGCGATGGAGTCCACCAGCTCGTTGAAGTAGCGGGGCAATAATTGACCCTTTTCATCCTGGGTGATGAACTGGCCCAAGTCGTCGGCATGTTCGTTCATCATTTTTACCGCTTTGCCGAGACCCAGTGTCTTGCTGTTCTTCAACTTGCGCGTCACCAGGTCCGCTGAAATATTCACGCTGTTGAGCACATTCCCGACGTTGTGCAACACATTCGTGGCAATTTCGGCCATGCCCGCCATCCGTGCGGCGTCCACCAGTTCGCGTTCCGCCTCCTTCAGCTCGCGAGTACGCTCTTGCACACGCTCCTCGAGTCGCTCATTGGACGACTTCAGTTCGTGGTTGATCTGGTTGATGACGGAGTAGCTGCGAACCAGCCGCACCGCCAGGTAGATCATCAAGAGCGCCATGAGGCTGGCACACACGGCCAGGTAGATATGATATTGGCGGTCCGTTGCGGCGGTCCTGCGCTGGGTCTCGTTCAACAGCTCATTGATGTTGTCCAGTTCCTGGGCAACGGGAATAACGCTGATGCGGTCAAGCAGGTCATTGACGACCGGTTGTTCCTCGATAATGGCTTTGACGTGCTGGGTCAGGGTGATGAAAAGGGGCCTGGAGGCCGCGGGCAACTGGTCGATGTAGTGTTCCAGCCCACTCAGTTGGCTTTGCACCTCCTTGGCTTTGTCTGAGGTGACATACAGTGCGTACTCCAGCGTCGTCAGGGTCAGTTCAAGGACATTGGAGACCGCTGCCTGACGTTGCGCAGGACTTTCGAGCGCCATTTCCTTGAGCAGGTTTTGAATGTCGTCCTCAATAATCGGCAGCGCATCCAGGGAGGTGCGTAGATTGGCGTTGTGTTGCTGGAACTGATCGACCAGCGCGGTTTTGTTCTTGACCGCATCCACATAGCCTTGCCGTCTCGACGCCCAAAGAGCTGCCAGGGGCCCGGAATTATTGAGCTGCTCCAGCTGTAGCCATCGACCGGCCGCTTCAGGTGGCGGTACCAGCGACAGGTTGTTGTTGACGCCGATCTTTTTCCTGAGGATTTTGACGTTCCAGTTGGCGTCGGATTGCTTGAGCTGGCGAATGAAGTCACGGGATTCGAAGTAGGTCGATGAATCGTATGTGTATGACTTGATCAAAAAGAATATCAACGAGCAAAAGACAATAAGCGCGACAGCCAATAAGGCCGGCCATTTATATTTCTTGATAATGGTTGTCACACTAATCTCCCGTTCAGAACGTTTGTCGAAGGAGTCGGTGAGTTCCCGAGTAGGGAGAAATGCTCAAGACGTGAGTCGAGGGAGGGGAGCGGCAATCGGCGTATCGAGGGTTGCGTTGGCTTGTTTTTACCTGGGTACACGTTGAGCTCCCTGCAAACGGTGAACGTCGTGTTCATCAGTCAGTGAGTGTAGCGCTAACGGGACGCTCGATGTCTCGGGAAGGGGGCAAGCGGGGAGGCAACGGGCGCGGCCAGGGCTGGCCGCGCCTTTGAGTTACTTGATGTCGATGAAGGGCAGGGCGCTGTTTGGCAGCACGGTGGTGGGTAGCACACCGTTCCAGCGCTCGGCCTTGGTGAGTTCCACCAGGTTCTGGTTGCTGGCCAGGGCCTGGGCGCGAGCCTTGATGGCCTCGGCCTCTGCCTTCCCGCGCAATTCGGTGGCCTGCGCATCCGCTTTGGCCTGGGCCACTTGTGAGTCAGCCTCCGCCTGGGCCTGGGTCACACGAATCTGGGCTTGAACCTGCTCGGTGGCCAGTTGTTGCTCGCGGGTCTTGACCTGCACCTCGGCCGCCATGCGCGCTTCGATGGCTTTTTCATAGGCGTCGCTGAAGTCGATGTTCTCGACCTGGACGCTGTCGATGATCACAGGCCCGGTAATGGTGGCCTTGATGGCGCTGGAAATGTCGTTGACCAGTTGCACGCGGTTCTGCACGGCGGCCACGGCGTTGAACTTGCCAAACACGTTTTCCACCTGGGTCGGCACCTGGCGGCTGATCATCCGGTCGCGGATACCTTCAAGGTCCTTGAACTGGGTGTAGACCTTCGCCACATCGGAAGGCGCGATGTGCCAGGACACGGACACTTTGAGCTCCGCGGACTGTTGGTCCTTGCTATAGGCCTGGAGGTCGTCATAAGAGGTGACCTGGCTCTGTGTGCTGATCATGCGCACCGACTCGATAAATGGCGTCTTGAATGACAACCCCGGTTCCACCACCCCGACCAGTGCACCGTTGCGCAGTAGCACACCGCGCTCGGTTTCATCGACCGTGTACCAACTGCCGAAGAAGACGCACAACAGGACGACGCCTATGATTGCCGCGACGAGAGAGCTAATGGTTTTGCTGGTCACTTTTCTTTCCTTGAGGGGCGGGGGAGGTTTTGCCATAGCGGTGTACCTATGCTGAAACCGAAGCCGGCATTCTGAATGCCAGGCCGGAAAAAGCAAATGGCGAAAACGATGTTCATTGATGTCCATTTTGCTGGTTGTGGCTGATTTTTGGCTTCACCACCTACGAACTCCTTTCACTGGCTGAAAGAACTGTAGGTTTTTGCCCGGATTTCGAATTGACGTCACCTTTCCAACGAAGGGGCCACGTTGAGACTATGCTCACCACTTCTACAGCAGTGCATTGGTTTCTATTCTCGGCCGCCAAGGAAGGAGTCTGTATGTGTTAGTTCTTCATGGCCGGCGATCCAATCCGCAGGCCGATTTCTTCAACCAGATCAAACAGTGGTCCAGACTGTCGGCTAGTGCAGGCGGAGTACTTTCGGTAAATCCCACGCACATGGAGAACAGCATGAACACTAAACCGATCCACAAAATCGTGTGGCGCTTCGCCGGCTGCGTGGCCGGACTGGCGATGATTGCCGTCAATCCAGCCCAAGCTGCCGACGACGGCATCGCCAGCGGCCCTACCGCAAGCAATAGCATTGCCTTCAGCAACTCCTACGCGGGCAGCGATTTTCGCAAGGTGATGGTGCACAACTGGCAGGAGATTGCGGTTCAAGCGCAAAAGGATGGCTTGATCCGCGAGGCTCCGGTGGTCAGTGCCAATAACTCGGCATCGGAACAAGCGGCCCATATCCAGGACTTGATCGTCAAGGGCGTCAACGCCATCGTCATTCTGGCGGCGTCCGACACGGCCCTCGACGGGGTGATCCGGGATGCCTGCAACGCCGGCATCGTGGTCGTCGTCATGGCCAGCCTGGTTACCGAACCCTGCGTCTATACGGTGGACTACAACTGGTCCGCCATGGGCCGCGTGGAAATGGACTATATCGCCGAGCGCCTCAAGGGGAAGGGAACGCTGCTAGAGATCCGCGGCATTGCCGGCGATGCTACTGATAAAAACATCAGCGATGGCATTCGCAAGGCCGCCGCCGATTATCCGGGCCTGAAGTTCGCCAAGACGGTGTACGGGAACTGGACGGCTTCCGTCGCACGCAAGGAGGTGGCGCTGGCGCTACCGTCGCTGCCCAGCATTGATGCCGTCGCTACTCAAGGGGGCGACGGTTATGGCGCGGCCATGGCGTTCAAGGCGGCGGGACGCCCTTTGCCGATCATCGTGATGGGCAATCGTCAGGACGAACTTGCCCTGTGGAAACAGGAACGCGATGCCAATGGCTACGAGACCGTCTCGGTCTCCGCTTCCCCGAGCGTCTCCCAGGTGGGTTTCTGGGTGGCCCAGCAGATTCTGGCGGGCAAGCAGGTGCCGAAGTTCGTCGAGGTGCCACTGGTACGCATCGATGCGAAAGACCTGGACACCTGGCTCGACACCATGCCGGTGGGCGGCGCCGCCAATCCACCCTACAGCCAGGCTTCCGTTGCGGCGATGATCGACGCGGCCATCAACAAGACGGCGCCGTCATCGCCTTCGCCGGAGGTGACGAAGCAGTAGCGGCGAGCGAAGGGCAGGCGCCATGTTGGCATTCAAATCAGCCACGAACAGGCCCATTGCCGTCAGGATTGGCCTGGCGGTTGCCGCATTGGTGTTCCTGATGCTGGCGGTATCGCTCGTGAACCTCTACGGCTTGCGAGGCATGGTCGGTGCGGTGGATTCCGCCAGCCATTCCGCGGAAATTCTGGCATCGGTCAACGGGGCCACCGGGCGGGTGGAAAACTTCATTGCCACCCGCGACCAGGAAAGCTTGTCTCAGGCCGAAGGCATGGTGGCGACGGCGATCGCCGGCCTCACCGCCATACCAGTGGCAGAGGCGCAATCGCTCAAGGGTAGCCTGCAGAGGCTCGCCGCGGCGATCGCCGCCTTGCGCGCGGCGACCCTGACCATGGATGGCGAAACGGAAAACATGACAGCCCACTATGGCCGGATGCGAGAGGCGACGATTCTCGTCGAACAGGGCATCGCCGATGGGCTGAAGGGGATTCAATCCCGCGCCGCTGACCACGAGGGGCGGGTGAGCAATATCGAGAGCGCCCATCGCATCCTGGACATCTTGCGCAACAGTGAGCGGATCATTACCGCCAACGTGGCCAAGCTGCTGGTGACCGGTGATGGGGCGACCGCCACCGCGGCGCGGGACGCCTGCGCGGCACTGCCGCCCGTGGTCGAGCAATTGCGTGAGTTGATGACGGTGCCGCAGGAGGTGGCGGCCCTGGACCAGCTGGCGACGGCGGTCGCTTCTGCCTGCGTCGCGGTCGAGCGCCTCGGCGAGGCGCCCAGGCTCCGGGGAAGCGAGGCTTTGCGGCAGCTCGCCGCCGTCGGAGAGGTGACCGAGCGTCTCGAGGCAATGTTGGCGGGTGTGGAAGAGCAGGTTGCCCATGACGCAAACGACATTCAGGCAGCCACCGGTTTGCTGCAAAATGCCGCCGCGCTGTCCAAGCGTTTCGCCGAGCGGGTTGCCACCCTGGAGGCGCAGACCTTGTCGTTTCGCCTGTCACCGTCGGCCGAAGTCGCCGGCGCTGTCGACAAGATCCTGGGCGAGCTCTCCCGACTCGCGCGCGTGCTCCCTTCGGCCGTTGGACCGCAAACCAATGCCACGCCCCTGACGGTCAGCGAGCAGATAGCTGGCTACCGGGCGGCATTTGCCAGGTTCCATCAGGCGAGCAACGCCTTGAGCGGCGCGCGCGACCAGGTTCGCAACGAGGCTCGCAGCGCTGGCCTGTTGGTTGCGCGCTTCGCTGGAGAAGCGCGTTCGGACGCCTTGGTCCACAAGGATCGCGGCATGCTAGCAACGATCATCGCAGGTACCGTCGCCATCCTGCTGGCCGGCGCCATCGCCTGGAGTACGTCGCGGTTTGTCGCACGGCCTATCGTAGCCCTGGCCTCTGTCATGCGACGGCTTGCGGCCGGCGACCTGGACGCCAAGATCGCCAGCGCCGAACGCGGCGACGAGATTGGGATCATGACCCGTGCCGTCCGGGTGTTCCAGGAGAATGCCTTGCGCATCCGGGTACTGGAGGCCGAGGCCGAAGCCGAACGACAGCAAGTCCAGGCCTCTTTGGAGCGAATGGTTGCCGAACGGACCGACAAACTGCACCAGCAGACTGAGGTGCTGGAGGTGCAGGCGGTGGAACTGATTCATGCGCGCAACCAGGCCGAGACGGCTAACCAGGCGAAGAGCGATTTCGTGGCCACGGTCAGCCACGAACTGCGCACCCCGTTGACCCTCATTCTCGCGCCTCTGGAGCAGCTTTCGGCGGCATCCACGCCGCCGGCGGACTGGCGTGTGCAAATCGAGCGCGCCCAACGCAACGCGCTGCGCTTGATGAACCGGGTGAACGACATCCTCGATTTCTCCAAGGCCGAAGCGGGCAAGTTTGAGTTGTGCCCGGCGCCGATTGACTTGAACAACGCGGTGGGTGTGCTGGCCGAGGATGCGGCCATGGTGGCCAAGGGTAAAGGTTGCACCTTGACCTGCAACATCGATCCTGACCTTGGCACGGTGTTCCTGGACCCCCGGCACTTCGAGAAAATTCTGCTCAACCTGGTGAGCAATGCCATCAAGTTCACGCCCGCTGGCGGCACCGTGCACCTGGCCGTCACTGCGCTTGATGACGAGCGATTTGAACTGTCGGTACAAGACTCGGGCATTGGCATCGCGCCGGACAAACTGCCGCTGCTGTTCCAGCGTTTTTCCCAGATCGACAATTCCGCCACGCGCCATTACAGCGGCACAGGCATCGGTCTCGCCCTGGTCAAGGATCTGGTCGAATTGATGGGGGGCGAAGTCGGCGTCAACAGTGAACCCGGACGGGGTTCGTGCTTCTTTGTTCGATTTGCGCGGGGGGCTGAGCAAAACATCGTGGCGACCGAAGCCAGCAATATGCAGGAGCGATCGTCACTGGGCGCGACCAGCACAACCGAGCAGCGCCACCTGCGTTTCGATGACGGTCGCCTTGGCAGTCGCAACGACCGGGCGTTGATCCAAGGAGCAGACGACGAGCAGCCCCCGGAACATGCCTCGCGATCCAGAGTGCTGGTGGTCGACGACAGCCCGGAAATGCTGGGTTATATCAGCGAGCTTTTGCGAGACGATTACATCGTCACCACCGCAACTGATGGAGAGCAGGCCTGGGCGTTGCTGCAGCTTCGACCCATCGATGTCGTGGTTTCGGATGTGATGATGCCGGAGCTCGATGGTTTCGGCCTGACCGCCAGAATCAAAGCCAGCGCCGGGTTTGCTCATTTACCCGTGATCCTGGTGACCGCCCGCGGCGGTAGCGAGGCCTGCGTCTCCGGGCTGGAAAGTGGCGCCGATGACTACATCGCCAAACCCTTTTCGCCGTTGGAGCTCAAGGCTCGCGTACGCGCTGCGCTGCGCATGAGACAGGTGCAAACCGAACTGAATGCAAAATCCCGTCAGGCGGGTATGGCCGAAATCGCCACTACTGTGCTGCACAATGTCGGCAACGTCCTCAATAGCGTGAACGTCTCGGCAGAACTGGTCAGCAGTCAGATGCGCACCTCAAAAGCCCAGGGGCTGGGCAAGGTGGCTCAGCTGATGAACGAACATGTCAATGACCTGAGTGACTTTCTCACCAAAGACCACAAAGGAAAGATGCTGCCCAACTACTTGCTCAAGCTGGCGGAGGTGGTGACGGCAGAGCAACAGAGCATCATCGAAGAGCTCGGGCAGCTTACCAAGGGCATCGACCACATCAAGACCATTGTCGCTGCCCAGCAGTCCTATGCCGTTGCTGTTAGCATCGTCGAGACCGTGCCGGTGCCGGAGCTGATCGAAGATGCCTTGCGCATGAGTGGCGGATCACTGTCGCGCCAGGAAGTGACGGTGGTCAAGGAAATGGCTGACTTGCCCCTGTTGTCGCTAGACCGACACCGGGTGCTGCTGATTCTGGTGAACCTGATCAGAAACGCCAAGCAGGCGTTGGACGGCGTGACCGATCGCAGCCCGTGCATCACGTTCGGCACATCCCTCGCTGACGGGCCAGTATTGCGTATCACGGTGGCCGACAATGGCAATGGGATTACACCAGAGCACCTGGCGCGTATCTTTTCCCATGGTTTCACGACTCGCAAAGATGGTCACGGTTTCGGCCTGCACAGTTGTGCGCTCGCCGCGCAGGAGATGGGTGGCAGCTTGAACGTGCACAGCGACGGGGCCGGACAGGGCGCAACCTTCACCCTCGATATCCCCCTTGATGCCCCGCAGAATTAAGCGATGAACACTGAACCGGCGTATCGCGCCCGAATCATTGGCCGCAGGTTGAAAAGCAAGACCTCATCCAGGCTGTGGGCTGGCGGATTTTCCCAAACCCCGGAAACGACAAAGCCCTGAATAATCAGGGCTTTGTCGTATGAAAATGGCGGAGGCGATGGGATTCGAACTCATGGACCTGTTACAGTCGACGGTTTTCAAGACCGTTGCCTTAAACCACTCGGCCACACCTCCGTATTGCGTTGCGGGCGCCATAATACCCGAATGAAACACACTGTCAAACTCTCTACGTAGCTTGTTACAGAGCGTCTGTTATGATCCTTGCCACTGAATGTTTCAAAACCGGAGGAGTGTCGCCATGCGCGAACAGGATTATGCAGTGAACAACAGCGTGCAGGCTGAGCAGCTAGAGGTTAGCCGCGTCCTGCGCAACACATATGGCCTGCTGGCACTCACGCTCGCTTTCAGCGGCGTGATGGCTTACGTCGCACAACAGATGCGTGTGGGTTACCCAAACATCTTTGTGGTGCTGATCGGTTTCTACGGCCTTTTCTTTCTCACCAACAAGCTTCGTGATTCGGCCTGGGGCCTGGTATCGGCTTTCGCCCTGACCGGTTTCATGGGCTTCCTGCTTGGCCCGATCCTCAACCGTTACCTACAGATGCAGGGCGGCGCCGAAGTGGTCAGCTCGGCTTTCGCCATGACCGCGCTGGTATTCGGTGGCCTGTCGGCCTACGTGCTGATCTCCCGCAAGGACATGAGCTTCCTGGGTGGCTTCATCACCGCCGGGTTCTTCGTGTTGATGGGCGCGGTGCTGGCCAGCTTCTTCTTCCAGATCAGCGGCCTGCAACTGGCGATCAGCGCCGGCTTCGTGTTGTTCTCATCGGTCTGCATCCTGTACCAGACCAGCGCCATCATCCACGGCGGCGAGCGCAACTACATCATGGCGACCGTCAGCCTGTATGTATCGATCTACAACCTGTTCGTCAGCCTGCTGCAGCTGTTCGGCCTGATGGGTCGCGACGACTGATTGCATCGCGATGAGCGAAAAGCCTGCTCGCAGACTGTGAAAGCCTGACAATCTGCTGGCCAGCTAAAGGAAATGCCCGTATCGAAAGATACGGGCATTTTTGTTATGCGCTATGTCCAAGGCAAACCGCTTCCTGACGGTGGATTACGGCCCACAATGTGTCAACCATGTCCCCGCACACCCGTCAATCATGTGTCCGTACACCCTGAGCTGGAAGACCTGCAGTAGCGTGCCCTCCGGCCTTGGACAAAAGTCGAGGCCGGATCCCCACTTCACGCCATCGGCGGCAATCGCCGCTTGACCGGCGTCTTCTTGACGATTGCGGTGTTGGTCTCGGCCAGGACATTGAGCTTGTCCAACAGGGTGTCCAGCTGTTCCATCGAGCGCACGTGCAGACGGGCGATGAAGCAGTCATCGCCGGTCACTTTGTCGCATTCGGTAAACTCCGCGATGGCCTGGATCTGCCGTTCCACTTCCTGCAACTGCCCCGGCAGCGGGCGGATCCGCACGATGGCCTGGAGTTGATAGCCGAAGCACTTCGGATCCACCTCAACGGTATAGCCCCTGAGCACGCCACGCTCTTCGAGTCGGCGCAGGCGCTCGGCGACGCTGGGGGAGGACAGTCCGCTCAAGTTGGCCAGGGCCTTGAGGGAGCGCCGGGAGTCTTCCATCAGGGCGCTGATGAGGATCTGGTCGATATCGTCAGTCATTCCCGCTCCGTTAGGCGAATGTATGAAGTTGCCTTGATAAAAAAGGTTAAATCGCAGTTTAGCCTTTTTCAAACCATGGAGAAGCCCTCCGCAGGCTCGGCATACTGTGCCCACTTGCTGAAGGAGCCTGAAGATGGACAAGACTTTACGCCGCGGTTCGCTCGAAATGACGGCCGCCATGCTGATTTCCGGAACCATAGGTTGGTTCGTGCTGGTCTCGGGCCAGCCAGTGCTGGATGTGGTGTTCTGGCGTTGCGTATTGGGTGCCGCCACCTTGCTGCTGATTTGCGCTGGGTTCGGGTTCTTGCGTCGGGACATTCTGACGCGCACGACCTTCCTGCTGGCAGTGCTCAGCGGGGTGGCGATCGTCGGCAACTGGGTCTTGCTGTTTGCCTCTTACTCCCGCGCTTCGATCGCCATCGGTACGGCGGTGTACAACGTTCAACCGTTCATGTTGGTGGGACTGGCGGCGTTGTTCCTGGGGGAAAAGATCACCGCGCAAAAACTGTTCTGGCTGGCGGTATCGTTTCTCGGGATGCTGGCAATCGTCAGTGCCCACGGTGAGCAAGGGCAGGGTGGCGACGACTACCTGTTGGGTATTGCCTTGGCCCTGGGCGCGGCGTTGCTGTATGCCATCGCCGCGTTAATCATCAAGCGCTTGACCGGTACGCCGCCCCATTTGATCGCACTGATTCAGGTCAGTACCGGCATCCTGTTGCTGGCGCCCTGGGCAAATTTCTCGGCGTTGCCGCAACACACGCAGGCCTGGGCCAGCCTGTTGACCCTGGGCGTGGTGCACACTGGCGTGATGTACGTGTTGTTGTACAGCGCGATTCAACGATTGCCGACGGCGATCACCGGCGCGCTGTCCTTTATTTACCCGATTGCGGCGATTTTCGTCGATTGGTTCGCCTTCGGCCATCGCCTCGAGCCGCTGCAATGGCTGGGCGTAGCGGCGATCCTGCTGGCGGCTGCCGGCATGCAGCAGGGCTGGGGCATCAAGGTACGCCGCGCAGCCCTGCCGTAACGTACCGCTCGGCGCGGCTCAGAAGATGTAGTCGGTGGTCAGGAAATTCGAGTCCCGCTCACGGATGATGTCGCTGATCAGCGCCTTGTTGTTGTCCTGGAACTTGGTCGCCACCAACGTGCGGATCGAGAACGTGCGCAGCGCATCGTGAACGGACAAAGTGCCCTCGGCGGAGTTTTTCCGGCCGTTGAACGGGAAGGTGTCCGGGCCTCGCTGGCACTGGGCGTTGATGTTGATGCGCCCGACCTGGTTGGCGAAGGTGTCCACCAGCTTGCCGACTTCGGCCGGGTTGGTGCCAAAAATGCTGAGTTGCTGGCCGAAGTCGGACTCGAGGACATAATCGACCACGGTATTGAGGTCGCGGTACGGCACGATGGGGACGACCGGACCGAACTGTTCTTCGTGGTAGACCCGCATCGCGGTGTTCACCGGATAGAGCACGGCCGGGTAGAAGAACGAGCTGCGCGATTCACCACCGTGGGCATTCATCACCGCAGCGCCTTTGGCGGTCGCATCGGCCACCAGCGAGTGCAGGTAATCGACCTTGCTCGCTTCGGGCAACGGCGTCAGCGCCACGCCGTCTTCCCACGGCATGCCGGGTTTCAGGGCGGCGAGCTTGGCGTTGAATTTTTCGATGAATGCCGGCGCCACGTCTTCATGGACAAACAGGATTTTCAATGCCGTGCAGCGCTGACCGTTGAATGACAGCGAGCCGGTCAACGCTTCGCTGACGGCATTGTCCAGGTCGACATCGCGCAACACCAGCCCGGGATTCTTCGCGTCCAGCCCCAGGGCGGCACGCAAGCGGTGCGGGCGCGGGTGGAGCTTCTTCAGGTCACTGGCGGCCTTGTTGGTGCCAATGAAGGCGAAGATGTCGACCTTGCCGCTGGCCATCAACGCGCTGACGGTTTCCCGGCCGCTGCCGTAGATCACATTGATCACGCCCGCCGGGAAGCTGTCGCGGAAGGCTTCCAGTAGTGGGCGGATCAGCAGTACGCCGAGTTTGGCCGGCTTGAACACCACGGTGTTGCCCATGATCAGGGCGGGGATCAGCGTGGTGAAGGTTTCGTTCAGCGGATAGTTGTAAGGCCCCATGCACAAGGCCACGCCCAGTGGCACGCGACGGATCTGGCCGAGGGTGTCTTGCTCCAGTTCGAAGCGGCTGGAGCGACGGTCCAGTTCCTTGAGGGCATTGATGGTGTCGACGATGTAATCGCAGGTGCGGTCGAATTCCTTCTGGGAGTCCTTGAGGTTCTTGCCGATTTCCCACATCAGCAACTTGACCACCGCCTCGCGTTGCTCGCGCATGCGTGCCAGGAAGGTTTCCACATGACGGATGCGTTCGGCGACGCGCATCGTTGGCCACTGGCCCTGGCCGCGGTCATAAGCCCGGACGGCCGCATCCAGGGCGGTGAGGGCGGTCTCGGCATCCAGCAGCGGCGTGCTGCCGAGTATCACTTGCTCATCACCCAGTTCGCCGGCCAGGTAGACCGGGCTGCGTACAACGGCCAGTGGCCCTTGCCAGGTTTGCAGGACGCCATCGACCAGGTATTCGCGCTGCTCGATCGGTCCAGCGAGGCGGTAGGCGTCCGGGATGTCGGCGGCACTGGGGAACAGATTGGCGAGAAAGGGGGCTGTGGTCATGTCGTTACTCCATCAATGAGATGAGCCATGGGCTTGCAAGCATAAAGCGCTTTTAGCGTTATACGCCTTAATGGAGGTTTTTTTTAAGCAGGTATGGGCACGCCATGCTGCTCCCTTAAAAAAAGCCGATGGTCCCGTAGCGAGGGAGCTTGCTCCCGCTGGGCTGCGCAGCAGCCTTTTTTGTGAGCGCTTGGCACTCGAGCGGGAGCAAGCGCCCTCACCACGGTCTTCTGTTCCTTGAGTGAACAGCGTTTTACCAGCGCATCCGCACGCCCATGCTGGTAATGATGCCATTGAGGTCATTGTCGTCGACATCGCTGCTGTAGTCGGCGCTGACATACAGGCTCACCACTGGCGTGACCCGAGCCACTAGGCCCAGGCCGACCTCGACGGTGGAGGATTTCCGGCTGCTGCTGATCTTGTCGACCTTGTCCAGGGTCAAGGTACCGGTGCTCTGGACCGTGTGCCACAGGTTGGTACGCACGTAAGGTTCCACACCCAGGCCATTGACCTGGTAACTCCCTTTGAGTCGTGCGCCAACGCGGCCGCTCCAGCTGCTCAGCTCATTACCGGTGTCGCTGTCGGCGTTCGGTGAGTCGAGGGTGACGCGCTGGTTGATCAACTGAGCTTGGGGTTCGACCACCCAGTGGGTGCTGATGCCAATAGGAAAACCACCTTCGACCGACAGTGTCACAGCGCTGCCTTCGGTCGCCTGGCGCTGGCCTTGTCCGGTACGGCTGTAGCCGTTGACCCGGCCACCGCTGGCACTCAGGTCGACATGCCAGCCCGCAGGTCCGGTCAGGCTCCAGTAGGCACCGAGGCTGCGGCCTTGCAGGTTCAAGGCGTCTTTTCCTGGTTCGGCCATGGCGGGTGTGACCAGCGTGCCGCTGGCCGTTGAGATGACTTGGTTGTGTCCACTGATCAGGCCCATGCGCTGGGTGTGCCCGCTGTCGTTGCGCAGTGTGAACAGGGCAGGACTCTTGTTCGATGGGGCGTCGTTGCCGATGAAGGTGCCGTTCAGGCTATCGGAGTGGGTTCGACCATACCAGGGCTGTGCTGTTTCCTCGGCAGGCCAGGCCTGCACCTCCATGGACGAAAGCAACAGCAGCGATGTCGAGACGCTGCAGAAGGTGGTGGTGATCTCTTGTGGGTGGAAGGAGGTTTTCATGGAGGCCTGCCTTGCAATCGCATGGGTTTCTCGCTTTTGGCGTCTCTCCTACCCCGAATGAGGGGCGACCGAATGGATTGAGGCAAGCCTCTGGCGGCCCGATCTAGCGGGTTCCAGAGGCCTGCCCCTGACTGTATTTCCGGGGGTAGTACGGTGTAGTCAAGAAGACCGATACCGTTGCGTCAAGAAACTGAACGATGAATGGCAAGATGAAATCAGTCGTCATAAATGGCTGATTTTTTGACGTTATCCGGTTGTCGGTTTCGACGCAAAAACCGTTGGATAACGCTCCCTACCAGCTAACGCGCACGCCCAGATTGCCGGCCACGCTGCGTTGCTGACTGCTGTCGAAGTTCTTGCTGTAGTCCGCACCCGCGTAGACGCTGACCGTGGGCGCCAGGCTGACGATGACACCGACACCCAAATCACCCGTGGAGGCACGCTGTTGGGTTTCGATCCGTTGGGTGTTGTCGAACGTCACCGTGTCGGTGCCGGAAAAGGTGTGCCAGAGGTTGGCGCGCAGGTACGGCTCCACCGGCGTCCCGCTGACCTGATAGCGTCCCTTGAGGCGGGCACCGAGGCGGCCGGTCCAGGCACTGTCGGAATCGAATTCGACCCTGGAGATCCCATCGTCCTGGGTATCCAGGGAAACCTTCTGGTGGATGATCTGGACCTGGGGTTCAAGGACCCAGTCCGCGGCCACGGCAAATGGATAACCGGCCTCCGCGGAAAGGGTCAAGGCGTGCCCACGATTATCGATTTTGGCCCCGCGTTCGGAGCGGTTGTCACCGTCCAGCCGTGTGCCCATGACCACCGCGTCGACGTAGCCGCCGGTGGGGTCGGTGAGGGTCCAGTACAGCCCGTAACTGTCACCGTCGAGTTCGATCTTGCCGGCGCGTCGGCCTTCGAACCCCAGGTTGAAGCCGTCGACGTTGCCGTTCAATTCGGTATGGCCGACGAAGAAGCCGATGCGCTGGGTCTGGCCCCCGGAAAGGGTTGAGCCGTACAAGTCGTTGCCCACCTGAAAGCCTTTGATGGAGCCGTCGAACCGCGGGCTCACGGTGCCGGCCCAGGTCTGATCCAGGTCCTTGCCGTAGACCCGGCCCCAACCCGCGCCGAATGCCCCGGTTTCCGTAAGCAAGCGCTGGTCACCCTGACGGTCATGGAACGTGCCCAGGGCCATCAGGGTCAACTGCGCCGCCGCCGGAGGCAATACCGACCAGGTCGGTACTTCCGGGCGATACAAGGGAATAGGTGCCGCGCCGGGTAACGGGACCGGCAAGGGCGGCAACGTTGGGTCGGGGGCCGCCAGTGGGCCGGCGACCACGGTGGAACGCAGGTACCAGCTGTTTTCATTGCCGCTCACGCCGCCCTTGAACAAACGGTAATCGAATGCGCCGGCCGAGACGGCTTGCGCCAGTGAAAACGCACCGCTGTCGCTGACCGCGCCGCCTTGGGCCTGGACCACCTCGATGCCGTCTTGGGTAGACAACGCCCCCGCGCCGCCCAGGTTCGTGATGGCGATGGCGGTGCTGCCCGTGAGCGTTCCGCCATTGACCACCAGCCGGTCGCTGGGGGAGCCGTCCGTGCCGAGTGCCGTTTGCAGGCGCAACTGGCCGTTGGTACCGACATAGTTGCCTTGCACGGTGAGGGTGTCGTTGGTGCGGGTGTTGTCACGGGCGAGGTCAATGATCCCGCTGTTATCGAGCGTGACCGATTGGCCGGCACTGAAGGGATTGATACTGCCCTGGGTCGATGTCAGCACGCTGCTGCTGTCGATCGCCAGCACGCCCGTGGCGGTAGCACTGTCGCCAAGGACCAGGGTGTCATTCAGGTCAAGGCGCGAGCCTTGCGTGAGCTTGACCGTTTCCCAATTGACGTACCGGGCCCCGGTGCTTGTGGTGCTGGCGGCGAAGGTCAGGGTGTCCTGGTCCAATCCGCCATCCAGGCTCGGGGTCGTGGCGAGCAGCGTTTCATCGAGGTTGCTCAGTAGTGCTGTATCGCTGCCGTTACCCATCAAGATGGCCGAGTGAATGAGGCCGCCACTCCACTGGAACTGGTCATCACCGGCACTGGCACGGACCTCGCCAAGGATCTCGCCACCGCTGACGGTAACGCTGTCGTTGCCGCCGCTGACACTGACATTGCCGCCGATGCGTCCGGCGGAGAGGATGATGGTGTCCTGGCCGAAACCGGTCACCAGGTTGCCGATGATGTTGCCGCCGGACATGTCGAAAACGTTGTCATCGAGTTTCATGTCGACCCGGCCGATGGTACCGCCCGTCATTCTGGCGATGTCGCCGTCTTCGAACGCATCGACGATGGTGCCACCGGTCATCAGGAACTCATCGAGGCCGTCGCCTTGGGCCAGGGACAGGAGCCTGCCGCCATTCATGACGAAAGAGTCGGCTTCCGCGCCTTGCTCGACATCACCGTCAATCACACCGTTGGCATTGATCACGATGGTGTCGACGCCGATGCCGAACGTGACGTCGCCGGAGATGACGCCGCTGCCGTTGGCGGGCATGGTCAGGCTGTTGTTACCTGAAAGGTCCGTCAGCCCGGGGCTAGTGCCGCTGTCGCAGACGTAGGTGTCATTGCCCGCGGTTGGCGCCAGCGTGCAGGCTGCCATGGCGGATGGGGTGGTTAACAGGAAGGGGGCCGAAACCCATAGGGCGTTGAACAGCCGATTGAATCCGTGCTCGCGCAAGCTCATGTGCTATTCCTCTGCATCGGCATCCCAGGAATGCCGGTTTCAGCATCGGTTGCACGACAGATGGCACACAGGGCCTGGCAACGCTCGCTGTATGGATCGCACCGTAACAACGAATAATAACCCTCGCTACTGTCAGAACTTACAGGTACAGCGGTGCCTTTGAAGCTGAAAACCGAGGGTCATAAGTGCACTTCTACCGAAAGCGGCAGGTGATCGCTCAGGTGGGTCCAGGGTTTGCTGCCGAGGATTTGCGGAGCGTGGCTGGTGGCGTTGCGCAGGTAAATACGGTCCAGGCGCAGCAAGGGGAAGCGGGCCGGATAGGTCCGGGCAGGGCGGCCGTGATGGAATTCGAAGGCTTCGTGCAGGTATTGGCGGCGGGCCAGGGTGAGATTGCCCCGCAACTGCCAATCGTTGAAATCCCCGGCGATGATCACCGGGGCGTCGTCGGGCAGCGACTCGAGCAGTTGGCAGAGCAATTTGAGCTGCAGTTGACGATGGCTTTCCAGCAGACTCAAATGGACGCAGATCCCATGGACTTCGGCGTGACCTGGAACGTCCAGTACGCAATGCAGCAGCCCGCGTCGCTCGGGACCGGTGATGGAAACGTCGAGGTTGCGGAACTGGCGGATCGGGTATTTGGACAGCAATGCATTGCCGTGATGGCCGTCGGGGTACACCGCGTTGCGGCCGTAGGCGAAGTCGCTCCACATGCTGTCGGCGAGAAATTCGTACTGCGACATCTGCGGCCAGTTGTTGTAGCGCGACGCGTGGCGGTCGTGCTCGCCCAGCACTTCTTGCAGGAACACCAGGTCGGCGCCGGTACTGCGCACCGCTTCACGCAATTCAGGCAGGATAAAACGACGGTTGAGGGCGGTGAAACCCTTATGGGTGTTGACCGTCAGAACCCGCAGCCGATGAACCGCCGCAGGCGTGTCCAAGGGCACTGATTCGACGGCTCGCCAGTCGGGATCGTGAGTCACGGCTACTCCTGAATCAGACGTATCTGTTCATGCGACTGACGGGAGGCTTTGGCAGTTCCGGATATTTCGCAGCACAAGCAGTAAACCGCACGAGAGCTGCCGCCGGGGCTGCTCCCGTGATTCTTAGAACGGCACCGCTACCACCAGCTGGCTGTAGACGTTGGTGCCATTGCCGCCCACCTGGTTACCACCGTTGCTTTCATCCTTTTCCGGTTTGTACAGGCCCAGCAGCGGCGTGACGATCAGGTGCTCGTTCACCGCCCACTCCACGTACAGGTCCATTTCCCGTCCATCGAGGTTCAACACCTCGCGGGTGTGCAGGGTCTTGTAGTCGAAGAACAGCGCGCCGATGGTCACTGTTTCCGTTGGTTTGAGTTTCAGCCCTACGTGCTGGATCGCGGTATTGCTGTTGAACGGTCCGGAATAGTTGCCGGTCACTTCGCCCTGGAACCAGGTGCCGTAGCCACGGCTGACACCGTTGAACATCGAGTCCCAGTTTTTCGAATAACGGCTGTAGCGATAGGTCAGGTCCGGTGTCCAGGGCAAGTCGGCGAAGGTGTAGCCGGCTTCGGTGTACCAGGCTTTCTCCGGGCCGGCATCTTTGTCTTGCCAGGCATACTCGAAGGCGAAGTGGGCGTTTTCGATGCCCGCGTTCCCCGCGCCGCGCAGGCTGTAGATGTCCATGCCTTCGCGCTGCTTCTGGAAGTCGCTGGCGTAGTGCTCATCGACGTCGATGCCATGGATGTAAGTCAGCCCCAGGGTGCCAGGCGCGGCGGTGTACTCCAGGGTGCCGGCGGCCATTTCGGTGTTGGCCTGGGCACGGTTGTCCGACTTGATCCACATCAGGCTGCCGTGGGCGCCTTCCTTGCCGCCGAGGCGCAGCACGGCGGTCTTGTCGAAGGCATGGCGGGCGGCCAGGTAGTAGGCGCCGCCACGATTGAACTCGCCATCGGCCACGCCTTTGCCCAGGTTCAGGCCGTCGTCATTGATGATGAAACCATCGCCGAGGGTGATCACCTGGCGGCCGTAGGACAGATCAACGCCGTCCTTGCCCAGCACCGGGAACAGGTCCCCCGAGCGCCAGCCGACGAAGGCTTCATCGAATTTAGTGGTGCGTTCGGAACCGTCGCTCAGGCCCGCCGCATCGCCTTCGCCCCAGGTCCCGGAGCTGACCAGATTGGCCGTCCCGTAGACACTGCCCAGGCCGCCGAGTGTTTGGTCGATACTCAGGCCATACTTGATGAAACCTTCGCGCCAGTTCGAGCCGCCGGTGGTGCCGTCATAGTTCTTGCGGCTGTTGAACAGCCCGTAGACCGCCAGGAAGTTACCCGTGACGGTGGTGTCTTCGTCGGCGTAAAGCTCATAGGCCTGGGCTGACGGCTCGGCGACCAGCAGGGCGATGCCCAGGCCGATGGCGTTGCGTAGCAAAGCTGTATGGCGTGTGTGCTCCATGGTGGTTTTCCCCGTGTGATAGGACAGCAGAGCGCACATTAATGGGAGCAGCGTCAGGGGAAGTCTTTTACCTGCCTGCCATGGAATTGATCCAGCTCGCCAGGGCAAGAAGGCTGGCAGGCAGCAACAAAACCGGCGGCAGACATGGGCAAGACGCCCAGGGCGAGTGCGGCGCACAGTAATCCTGCACGCGACGCCGTTTCGATCAGGGACTGGCTGGGGAAGGCTTGAATGCCAGCTCCTGAACGGTTGTGGCATCCATACTAAAAATCCGCTTTCGAGGATCTGCGCGATGTCGATCAATGACAGGCTCACCGAGCACTTGAACCGAGGTACGGTGGGCTTCCCCACCGCGTTGGCCAGCACCATTGGCCTGATTATGGCGAGCCCGGTGATTCTCACCGCCACCATGGGGTTTGGCATCGGTGGCAGTGCCTTTGCCGTGGCGATGCTGATCGCCGTGGTGATGATGCTGGCCCAGGCGACCACGTTCGCCGAGGCCGCGTCAATCTTGCCCACCACGGGCTCGGTCTATGACTACATCAACTGTGGCATGGGCCGGTTCTTCGCCATCACCGGCACGTTGTCGGCTTACTTGATTGTCCACGTCTTCGCCGGCACCGCCGAGACCATCCTGGCCGGAGTCATGGCCCTGGTGAATTTCGAGCACCTCAATACCCTGGCCGAATCGGCGGGCGGCTCCTGGTTACTGGGCGTGGGTTTCGTGGTGGTGTTTGGCGTACTCAATGCGTTCGGTGTCAGTGCCTTTGGTCGGGCCGAAATCATCCTGACGTTCGGCATGTGGACCACCTTGATGGTGTTCGGCGTGCTGGGATTGATCGCGGCACCGGCGGTGGAGTTGGAGGGTTGGTTCGGGGCGTCCGTGGTCGGCACCGACCTGGTCACCGTGTTGTCGCTGGTGGGCATGGCCATGTTCATGTTCGTCGGTTGTGAATTCGTCACGCCGCTGGCACCGGACCTGCGCCGTTCGGCCAGGACGATGCCCCGGGCCATGATGCTGGGCTTGTTGAGCGTTGCCGCCTGCATGTTCATCTACGGCGCGGCGATGAAGCGCCAGGTGGAAAACGTGCTGCTCGATGCCACCAGCGGCGTGCATCTGCTGGACACTCCCATGGCGATTCCACGGTTCGCCGAACAGGTCATGGGTGATATCGGCCCGATGTGGCTGGGCATCGGCTTTCTGTTTGCCGGGGCGGCGACCATCAACACCCTGATGGCCGGTGTGCCGCGGATTCTTTACGGCATGGCGGTGGACGGCGCGTTGCCGAAGGTCTTCACTTATCTGCATCCGCGCTTCAAGACACCGGTGCTGTGCATCCTGGTGACGATGCTGATTCCTTGCCTGCATGCGCTGTGGCTGGGCGGCAATCCCGACAACATCATGCACCTGGTGCTGGCGGCGGTGTGCGCCTGGAGTTTTGCCTACCTGCTGGTGACCGTGTCGGTAGTGAGCCTGCGGATTCGTCGTCCGGATCTGCCCCGGGCCTATCGCTCGCCGCTTTTCCCGTTGCCACAGATCCTGTCCAGTGTCGGCATTGTATTGGGCATGTGGTTCATCACCCCGCCCGGCATGAATCCGGCGGACATTTACATTCCCTTCGCAGTGATGCTCGGTGGCACTGCGGCATATGCCTTGTTCTGGACCCTGGTGGTGCAGAAGGTCAATCCATTCAAGCCGGCGTCGGTGGAAGACGTGCTGGCCAAGGAGTTTTCCCATGAGCCAGGGCAACCTGCCAGCGAGTTTGTCGACCGTGCTGCAAAAACTGTCTGAACTGTTCAGTGCCCAGCGCGCCCCGGCCGGTTATCGGCCCGGGGTGACCCTGGAGCTTTTGCGGCGCAACCTCGGGCTGGCGCGATTCGAGGTGTCGGGGCCGGCGACGGCGACTGTCGTCACCGACGATGGCAGCCTGCAACTGGAGATTGTCGAACGCACTGAATCGCAACTGCTAATGCACCTGGTGATGACCGAGTTCGTGCTGCGAGTGCCTGCGTCGAGAGAGGGCACGGCACGTTTGGAGGTGCACCACAGCGGGGCTGTGCGGCGCAATGGCATACGTTGTCGGCAGCGGGATGGGGAAGCTGAGCTGTCGACCCGCCTGAAGGCGGCGATAGAGGCCGATCCGGCGCTGTATCAGGCCCTCATGCCGCTGGACTTCAAACGCCTGCGCATCGATCTGCAAGGGCGACAGTGGTGTGTGCGCCTGGAACACATGGGCGGCAGCGAGGTGGTGAATCGCATGCCGGCCTTTCGTCGTTACATTCCTCTGAGCCGCGAACAACGCCGTGCCTTGCTGGCGGCCTTGAGCGGTTTGCGGCGGGTACTGGAAACCTTTTGATTTTTTGACGCTGCCCTGGCATCGATCCTGCTACTGCTTTGGCGATCAGGTACTTGTTGCGCGCATATAGATAACATGTTAACTATTGCCCAACAAAAACAATAAGCCATTGTGGAGAGACCCATGAGCATGCAACAGGTTGGGCAAGACGGGCTGGAGACCTGGAACCGGGATCTGCGCGCGACTTGCGGTCACTTCGATACGGAACTGGCCTTTAATCGCGCGCTGTTTATCGGCCAGGTGTCCAACTTCTCCCGCGGCGGTCTTGCCCTCGCCAGCCTGCGTACCAATGCTGGCTCCATCAAGCGACACTCGCCCAATCCGGATTACGACGACGATCAGGATTGCCTTCTGGTCAGCCAGCGCAGCGGCTTTTCCCGGGTCACCCAGAACGGCCTGAGCATTCAGCTGGCCCCCGGGGAGCTGTTGTTGATGGATTCGGTGGGTTCTCTTGAGATCAGCCCGTTCGGGTTGATTGAACACGCCGTCCTGCCCCTGTCTCGCCGTGACGTGTCCAGGCAACTGGGCGGGGAAACCAAGACCTTTGGCAAGATCTCCTCGAGCAAGGCCTGCGGACGGATGCTGCATGTGTTGATGGATCAGCTATGCAAGGACACCCCGGACGGCGAAGGTGCGGCGGGAGAGGGCGAGGCCTTGCAAAGTGCCTTCGTTTCGCTGTTGGGCTCGGCCTTGGAACAGACCAGCGATGCCCGTGACGATGGCACGGCGTTGCAAGGCAGCCAGCTACGCAGTTACGTACAGAAAGTCATCGATGAATCCCTGACCCAACCCGGCCTGAGCCCGGTGGGCCTGGCCAATCGCCTGAACATTTCGGTACGACACCTGTATCGTTTGTTCGAAGAGCAGGATGACAGCGTCTGCCGCTACATCCAGCGGGCGCGGCTCAAGCGCAGCGCCGACGACCTGACCAACCCGTTTCTGCGGGACGAGTCCATTACCTCGATCGCCTACAAGTGGGGCTTCACCGATTCGGCCCACTTCAGCCGTTCGTTCAAGAAGCAGTTCGAGCTCTCGCCCAAGGATTTTCGCTCCAGCCATTTGCAACAGGCGCAGGGCGCGGCTTGAGATCGGGCATATCGGGCCCTGGATAGGCCGAACAAAAAAAGCCCCGCTTCCAAATGAGAAGCGGGGCAAAAATTTGGCTGGTTGCGGCCAACCAAAGGAGCTCGGTTGAGCAGGGCGGGTCAGTTGCTGGCGACGGTTTCCGGTTTCCAGCCGCCACCCAGGGCCTTGTAGATCGCGACGATGCCGCGATACAGGTCCACTTCGGCCTGGGCCTGGGTGTCTTCGGCCGCCAGGCGTTCACGCTGGGCGTCGAGCAACACGAGGAAATCCACGGTGCCTTCGCGGTAGCGAATCTCGGCCAGGTCGGCGGCGGCGCGGCTCGATTCGCTCTGGCGGATCAACGAGATAAGTCGTTGTTGGCGCTTGCCGTAGTCGCTGAAGGCGTTTTCCGATTCTTCCAGGGCCAGCAGCACTTGCTGTTCGTAGGTCGCCAGGGCGCCGTCCGCCTCGGCGTCGGCACCGCGCAAGCGCGCCCGCACGCTGCCCAGGTCGAAGGCGGCCCAGGTAATGCTCGGGCCCAGCGCCCAGGCGTTGGCGGCCGAGGAGCCGATCTGCGAACCGCGTCCAGCCGTGAAGCCGAGGAAGCCGCTCAGGCTGACCCGTGGGAACAGGTCGGCCTTGGCCACGCCGATGCGTGCCGTGGCCGCAGCCAATTGGCGTTCGGCACTGAGAATGTCCGGGCGCCGTTGCAGCAGTTCACCCGGATCGCCGATGGGCAGGGCCTTGGCGATGGCCGGCAACTGTTTCGGGCTCAGGTCCACGCTGAGTTTATCCGGGCGCTCGCCCAGCAACGTGGCGATGCGATTGCGTTGGCGCACCTGTTCGGCCTGCAACTGCGGCACGCTGGCTTCCACCGAGGCCAGGCGCGCATCGGCGCGAACCACGTCGAGCTGATCGCCGACGCCGGCATCGCGCAGGCTTTCGGTGATCTTGCGCGAATCCTGCTGGTTCTTCAGGTTGGCCAGGGCGATTTTTTCCCGCAGTTGGGCGCCGCGCAGTTGACCGTAGGCGTCCACCAGTTCGGCGATCATCGTCACCTGCAACTGATAGAGGTCGGCTTCGACCGCCTGCTGATCGGCATCGGTGGCTTCCAGGTTGCGCTGGATGCGCCCGAACAAGTCCAGCTCCCAGGCCATGTCCAGGCCGAGGTCGTAACGCTCGGTATTGACTCGTTCATCTGTCTGCCCCGTCGGGATCTGGCCTTTGCCCAAGTTGCTGCTGGCGCGGCTGGTGATAGTCGGCATGGCATCATTACTGGCGTCATCGCGAATCGCCCGGGCGGCCCGCAAACGGGCGAAGGCCACGCGCAACTCGCGGTTGCCTTCCAGGGATCGGGTCACCAACGCGTTAAGGGTCGGGTCGTCGAACTGCTGCCACCAGATGCCTTCGAACCGGGCACGGTCGAAATTCTTCTGGCCGGCGGCGCCGTCGGTGGCGGTGGTGATATTCGCCGCCTCCGTTTGCGGGGCCTTGTAGTCCGGGCCCACGGCGCAGGCACTCAAGGCCAATACCAGCAAGCTCGGCATGAACGCTTTCAAACTCATTGTTGCGCCTCCAGTTTCAAAGCCCGGGCCGCCTTGCGGGCCTCGCTGCGCTCGACGAAGTTGCGGATCAGTACATAGAACACAGGGGTGAGCAGCAGGCCGAAGAAGGTCACGCCGAGCATCCCGGAGAACACCGCCACACCCATGGCATGGCGCATTTCCGCACCTGCGCCGCTGGAGAACACCAGGGGCACCACGCCCATGATGAAGGCGAAGGAGGTCATCAGGATCGGCCGCAGACGCAGGCGGCACGCTTCGAGGACCGCCGCCAGCGGGTTCATGCCTTCGAGCTGTTTATCCTTGGCGAACTCGACGATCAGGATCGCGTTCTTGCAGGCAAGTCCCACCAGTACGATCAAGCCGATCTGGGTAAAAATGTTGTTGTCGCCACCGGAGAGAATCACCCCGGTAATCGCCGACAGCAGGGTCATCGGTACGATCAGGATCACCGCCAATGGCAGGCTCCAGCTTTCGTACTGGGCCGCGAGCACCAGGAACGCCAGCAGTACGCAGAGCGGGAACACGAACAGCGCGGTGTTGCCCGAGAGGATCTGCTGGTAGGTCAGATCGGTCCACTCGTACGTCATGCCGTTGGGCAGTTCGTCCTTGAGCAGTTTCTCGATGGCTTTTTCCGCCTGGCCGGAGCTGTAGCCCGGGGCGGCGGCACCGTTGATTTCAGCGGTGATGAAGCCGTTGTAGTGCATCACGCGATCTGGTCCCGAGGTATCGCTGACCTTGATGAAGGTCGCCAGCGGGATCATCTCGCCACGGTTGTTGCGCACCTTGAGCTGGCCGATCTGGTCCGATTCGAGGCGGAACTGTTGCTCGGCCTGGACGTTGACCTGATAGGTGCGACCGAAGCGGTTGAAGTCGTTGGCATACAGCGAACCCAGATAGATCTGCAGGGTGTCGAAGATGTCGCTGACGGCTACGCCATGGGTCTTGGCTTTCTCACGGTCGATGGCGGCATCGACCTGAGGCACGTTCACGGTGTAGCTGGTGAACAACCCGGCCAGTTCCGGCACGCTGCGGCTCTTGGTGATGATGTTCATGGTTTCTTTGTACAGCTCGTCGTAGCCCAGGTTGCCCCGGTCTTCGATTTGCAGGCGGAAACCGCCGATGGTACCCAGGCCCTGTACTGGCGGCGGTGGGAAGATCGCCATGTAGGCTTCCTGGATTTCCGAGTACTTGCCATTCAAAGCCCCGGCGATGGCACCGGCCGACATGCTCGGGTCCTTGCGCTCATCGAAAGGCTTGAGGGTCACGAACACGATGCCGGCGTTCGGGCTGTTAGTGAAGCCGTTGATCGACAAGCCAGGGAAGGCCACCGCGCTTTGCACGCCCGGTTGCTTGAGGGCCAGGTCGGACATGCGCTTGATCACGTCTTCGGTGCGGTCCAGGCTGGCGGCATCCGGCAGTTGGGCGAAGGCCACCAGGTATTGCTTGTCCTGGCCGGGCACGAAACCGGTCGGGGTGTTGGAGAAGCCGAAGAAGGTCAGCACCATCAGGCCCGCGTAGAGCAACAGGGCGATGCCGCTGCTGCGGATCACGCGGCCGACGGTGCCCACGTAGCCGTGGCTGGCACGGTCGAAGAAACGGTTGAACGGACGGAACAGCCAGCCGCCGAAGACCTTGTCCAGGAACCGCGAGAAACGGTCCTTGGGCGCGTCGTGACTCTTGAGCAACACGGCGGCCAGGGCGGGCGACAGGGTCAGGGAGTTGATCGCCGAGATCACCGTGGAGATGGCAATGGTCAGGGCGAACTGCTTATAGAACTGCCCGGTCAAGCCACTGATGAACGCCGCCGGAATGAACACCGCACACAGCACCAGCGCGGTGGCGATGATCGGGCCGGTCACTTCGCCCATGGCCCGTTTGGTCGCTTCCACCGGGGTGAGTCCCAGGCCGATGTTACGCTCGACGTTCTCCACCACCACGATGGCGTCGTCCACCACGATGCCGATGGCCAGTACCAGGCCGAACAGCGAAAGGGCGTTCAGCGAGAAGCCGAATAGATGCATCACGGCGAACGTACCGATCAGCGACACCGGCACAGCCACCAACGGAATGATCGAGGCGCGCCAGGTCTGCAGGAACAGGATTACCACCAGCACCACGAGGATCAATGCTTCGAACAGGGTATGGACCACGGCCTCGATGGAGCCACGGACGAAGATCGTCGGGTCATAGACGATGCTGTAGTCCATCCCCGCCGGGAAGCCTTTCTTCAGTTCTTCCATCTTGGCGCGAACGTCATTGGAGATCTGGATGGCGTTGGAGCCCGGGCGCTGGAAGATCGGGATCGCCACCGCTGGCTGGTTGTCGAGCAACGAGCGCAGGGCGTATTGGCTGGAACCCAGCTCGACCCGGGCAATGTCTTTCAGGCGGGTGATCTCGCCGTCGGCACCGGAACGAATGATGATGTTTTCGAACTCTTCCTCATTCACCAGGCGGCCCTGGGTGTTGATCGAGAGCTGGAACGCCTGGGCATTTGGCGCTGGCGGCGCACCCAGGGCACCGGCGGCCACCTGACGGTTCTGTTCACGGATCGCCGTGACCACATCGGTGGCGGTCAGGTTGCGCGAAGCGGTCTTGTTCGGATCCAGCCAGACCCGCAGGGAATAATCCCCCATGCCGAACAGCTGCACATCCCCCACGCCACCCAGGCGCGCCAGCTCATCCTTGATGTTGAGCAGGGCGTAGTTGGACAGGTAGAGCATGTCGTAGCGTTGGTCCGGCGAGGTCAAGTGCACGACCATGGTCAGGTCGGGCGAGGCCTTGTCCACCGTGATGCCGATCCGGGTCACTTCCTCCGGCAGCTTGGGCTCGGTACGGGTGACACGGTTCTGCACCTGCACCTGGGCGTTGTCCAGGTCGGTGCCCAGGGCAAAGGTGATGGTCAGGGTGATCTTGCCGTCAGCGGTGGACTGCGAGGACATGTACAGCATGTTCTCGACGCCGGTGATGGCTTGCTCCAGCGGAGCGGCCACGGTTTCGCCGATGACCTTGGGGTTGGCGCCGGGGAAGTTGGCGCGCACGACCACGGTCGGCGGCACGACTTCCGGATATTCGCTGATGGGTAGCTGGAACAGCGAGATGGCGCCGGCGATCAGGATCAGCAGCGAAAGCACTGCTGCGAAGATCGGCCGCGAAATGAAGAACTGGGAAAATTTCATCTTGGATTCAGTCCCTTAACCGCGTGGAGTCGCAGCGGCCAGTTTGCCTGCCGATCCAGAAGCAGCCTTGGACGGCGCGACTTGGGGCAGGTTGCTGGCTTCGAGCGCTTTACGTTGTTGTGCCAGGGCGGCGAGGGTTTCCTCGCTGGCCATCGGAATGGTTTCAGGCGTCACCGGCGAACCCGGACGCGCCCGTTGCAGCCCCTTGACGATGATGGTGTCGTCCTTGCTCAAGCCGCTACGCACGATGCGCAGGCCTTCGATCTTCGGCCCCAGCTCGACGGCGCGATACGCAGGCTTGTTCTCGGCGTCCATCACCAGCACGAACTTCTTGCCCAGGTCGGTGCCCACGGCTTCGTCGTTGATCAACACGGCGGAATAGGTGCCGCTGCCCACCAATTTCAAGCGGGCGTACAGGCCTGGGGTGTAGGCGCCGTCCTTGTTGTCGAACACGGCGCGACCGCGGATGGTGCCGGTCTGCGGGTTGACCTGGTTGTCGACGAAGTTCATCTGGCCCTGGTGCGGGTTGCCGTCCTCGTTGGACAGGCCCATGTAGACCGGCGTGGCCTGGCCGCGCTGGCCCTGGCGGGCGAGTTGGGTGTACTTGAGGAAGACGCGCTCGTCGGCGTCGAAGTAGGCGTAGACCTTGTCAGTGGATACCACGCTGGTCAGCCGTGTGACGTCGGCGGTCACCAGGTTGCCGGCGGTGATGTCCGCCCGACTGACGCGACCGCTGATGGGCGAGGTGACGCGGGTGAAGCTCAGATTCAGCTTGGCCAGGTCCAATTGCGCCTGGATAGCCGCGACGGCGGCACGGGCTTCCTGGGCGGCGCTGGTGCGCGAATCCGCCAGCTCGGCGGAAATGGCGTTGCTCAAGCGCAGGCGTTCGCCACGCTGGGCTTCGTTCTCGCTGCGGGTAGCGGTGGCGCGGGCTTGGGCCAGTTGGGCTTCGAGACGACGCACTTCAGCCTGGAAGGGGCGTGGGTCGATCTGGAACAGCAGGTCGCCTTTCTTGACCAACGCGCCTTCGGTGAAGGCCACTTCATCGATCTGTCCGGAAACCCGCGGGCGAATCTCGACGGTTTCCGGTGCTTCGAGGCGTCCGGTGAATTCATCCCATTCGTTAACTGGTTGCTCCAAGACCTTGGCCACACTGACTTTGGCCGGCGGCATGGACGCTGCCGTGTCGGGAGTCTTGCCGCAGGCGCTCATCACCAGCACCGACAGCAGCGCGAGGGGAAAACGCAGTTTTGAAAGTGAATGTTCCATGGATAGCATCCGCCAATGTATTGAGAATGGGCGGATGATGCGTGGCGAGACGCAGAGGAACGAATCGAATGAAACAAAGGTAACTATCATTCGGAATGATATAAGCCATCGACAGCCCCTCTAGTACGGGGCTTTCGTTAGGCTGCTATCAATCCAATTGATCTTCACTGGATGACAGGAACTGTCCTTGGATGGCGTCTAGTCTGGCAAATAGACGTCATGGATACGCTTAAGTTCGCCCTCAGCGCGAAGGGTGTCAACTGCCTCGCGCAAGTCCTGGACCATTTTTGGGGAGCATTGCTTCGAGCAGGCCAGGTAGAGATCCGCACTGCTTTTGACCGAGCTCATGAGCAGTTTGCGCTTGGACACCTTTGGCCAGATGTAGCGACTCTCCGGGACGCCGTTGAACCAGGCATCGATGCGTCCCATCAAGAGCATCTGGGCGGGGTTGTCGCCGATGGCCAGCGGATAGATCTGGTCGTCCCTGAACCCTTCGGTGCGCAGGATCTCCTCCTGTGCACTGCCCAGGCCGACGCCGATCTTGCGGTAGGTTTCTTTCGCTTGGGCGAAGCTGCTCACCCGCTTGTCGAGGCTGAAAAAGGCGCGCTCCATGGGCATGACCATGGCAATCCAGGTAAAACGCTCTTCACGCCCAGGTATACGCGACAGGGGCGCGATCAAGTGGTCATGTTCTTCGCTGACGTGTTTCTGTGCCCGGGCCCAGGGGAGCACATGAATTTTCACGGTATACCCGGCCTTGGCCATGGCTGCCACGGCGACATCGCCAACGATGCCGTGCCCCCTGGGGTCGTCGACAAACGTCAGCGGGGGCGCGTCCAGGATGTGCAATTCAATCGTCGGGGATTCGCCCCACGCGTCGTAGACGACCAACAGCGGTAACGACAGACAAAGCCTGCGAAGCGCTTTGGTATTGGCATTCAAAACGCGTGTGATCGGGCTCATGATCGATACTTCAGGCATTGAAAAGGGGGGCGCCATTCTACGTGTGCTCGGCATTGGGAAACATCGTCCGGCAGGCCATGGTG
Organism: Pseudomonas sp. B21-054; assembly: GCF_026016345.1. Taxonomy (NCBI): domain Bacteria; kingdom Pseudomonadati; phylum Pseudomonadota; class Gammaproteobacteria; order Pseudomonadales; family Pseudomonadaceae; genus Pseudomonas; species Pseudomonas sp. B21-054. The sequence goes on along the minus strand of NZ_CP087204.1, from coordinate 3,395,090 downwards.
TTCAAACCACAAGCAGGTTCGCCACCGTGTTTTTATTGGAACACGTCAACCTGTCGTCTTGGCCTTTATTGCGTGTTCCTGAAGGTATAGATCATCCCGCCGACAAAAACCTTGAGGCTTGGAATTTGATGCCGTTTGAATAGAGGCGGGACGGGTCGCGTTCATCAATTGATGCCAGTGGTCGATGGGTTTCAAATACCTGGACTCAGGTCGGGATCTGTCTCGATTGACTTGCCATTAGTTGTTCAATACAACTAACTGCCTGTTTTGCTCGAGGGGGTTACCGTGAGCCAGTCCCAACAAGATCTGATTGAAAAAATCCGTTCAGCTTCGCGTCTCATGGTGCGAGAGCTGGGGTTCATGCACGCTACGCTGGCTGCGACGGGCTATCCGCCCTCAGCCGTGCATACCATCGTCGAGATCGGGAATCGCCAGGCGCTGACGGCGGTCGAGCTTGTTGAGCTGCTTGGCCTTGAAAAGTCCAGCGTAAGCCGGATGGTTCGCAAGCTGGTTGAGGCCGGTGAAATTGAAGAGGTTGCCCATGAGGAGGATGCGCGCTTCAAGACGCTGCGGCTCTCGGCACAAGGCAGGAAGACCCTGCGAGCCATTGATTCATTCGCCACGAGACAAGTCGGTGCGGCCCTGGCGCACTTAACTCGCGAACAATGGCGAACGGTGAGTGAGGGTATCGCCAACTATGCCGCCGCCCTCCAGGCCCTCCGACTCGCTACGGGGCAGCCGTCCACGGCCGAACTGGATATCGCTCGCGGTTACCGTCCTGGCATCATCGGCCGAATTGTGCAAATGCATGCAGACTACTACGCAAGATACTTCAGCTTTGGCCAACCATTCGAAAGCCTGGTTGCGGCCGATATGGCTAATCTGATGGGGCGTTTGCACAACCCACGCAATGAAGTTTGGGTGGCGTTGGATGACCAGAGAATTGTTGGGTCGATCGCTATCGATGGTGAAGGAGAGAGCGGCGAAGCCACTTTGCGCTTTTTTATTCTGGATGACTGCGCACGAGGTAAAGGCGTAGGCAAACGCTTGCTGGCTGACGCCATGAAGTTCTGTGATGAATGGGGTTTTTGTGCAACGCGGCTCTGGACATTCCAGGGACTTGAGGCTGCTCGGCAACTGTATGAAGACTTTGGTTTCATGCTGGAACGCGAGCAGGAGGGGCAACAATGGGGGGAGCGGGTCATGGAGCAGTGTTTTGTGCGACCCGGGCCGCCCATCGCGCACACTTGAGCCAAGATCCGCACATCGAGGTAAATCTGAAGTGCGTTTTTTGTCCGTTCGGTGCCCCGAATATATTTCTTATGGGGTTGGTTTGTGACTTAATTACAGTGTAGTCACAAGTTGTCAACCCTCTTCAGGATGCGTAAGCTGCCTCCATGAACCAGCCATCCATACCTACGCCCAGCACCCGTGGCCCAGCCGATCACGAGATCCGAGACCAGATCGTCGCGGCGGCCAACGAGCATTTCAGCCAATACGGCTACGCCAAGACCACGGTGTCCGACCTGGCCAAGGCCATCGGCTTTTCCAAGGCGTACATCTACAAGTTCTTCGATTCCAAGCAGGCGATTGGCGAAGCCATTTGCTCCGGCTGTCTTGCGAAGATCGTTGCGGCCGTGGAGGAGGCCATCAGCGAGGAAGGGCTCTCTTCGACCGAGCGCTTTCGCCGCCTGGTCAAGACCCTGATTACCACGGGGATCGACCTGTTCTTCAATGATCGCAAGCTCTACGACATTGCCGCATTCTCCGCGTCGGAGCGCTGGCCCAGCTCCCTGGTGTATGACGCACGGATCAAGCAATTCGTGGTGCAGGTCGTACGGGAAGGGCGCGAAAGCGGTGAGTTCGAACGCAAGACGCCCTTGGATGAAACCGTCGAAGCGATACACCTGACCCTTCGACCTTTCGTCAATCCTCTAATGCTGCAGTACAGCCTCGATCATGTCGAGGTGGCGCCGACTCTGACCGCCAACCTCATCCTGCGTAGCCTGATGCCCTGATGCCTGAGGGACGGCTGCGACGAGCAGTCGTTTCGATTCAGAAACGACTTCCTTGCCTTCGGGTTGTACCTGACCGAGTGGTCTCTTTTTGCCTGTGTAGTGACCATTGACAAAAATGGTCACGTGAATAAGTATGGCGTCGACTTTCAAGTGATCCCTCTTGCGATGCTTCTGCGGGTTCACGTTCAGGCCGTCGGAGGACGTCTAAATGACCAGTTTTGCTCAGGTGCTGGCGCAGTTTGATCCGAGCGTGCCGTTCGTTGCTCCAGCCAATTGGCAGCAGGGCCGGACGATCTTCGGTGGTCTTTCGGCGGCATTGTCGTTGGAAACGGTTCTGCGCGAGCGCCCACAGGGCTTTCCTCCGTTCAAGTCTGCGCAGGTTTCCTTCATAGGTCCGGTCACGCAAGCCCAGACATTCGATACAAGCGTGTTGCGCGAAGGGCGATCCGTGACTTCGGTGTCTGTCGACTGCAAGTCGGGCGATGAGCTGGCGTTGCGCACGACCTTGCTGTTCGCTCAGCCACGAGTCAGCAGGATTACCCATGAGGCATGGGGATGCCCGTTGGTGGAGCAAGCCTCGCGGTACACCACGTTGACGCTGGACAACACCATTGCGCCTGCCTGCGCCTTCAACTTCGAAATGCGCCCTGCGGGTGGGTCATTGCCGGTGTCCGGGGCTACAGATCCCGAGTTACTGATGTGGGTTCGTCACCTGGATGCTCAGGGGGTAGACCCGGCGGTGGCTTTGATCGCCCTCGCTGACAGTCTGCCGCCCGCCGCGATGACCTGCTTCACAGAGCCGGCAGCCATCAGCTCGGCTTCCTGGACAATCGATCTGCCGCAGCCCGCCGTGGCCGGCGAATGGTTTCTCATCAGCGCCTTCAGCCAGCAGGCCTCGGAGGGTTACTCCTTGCAAGATATGGAAATCTGGGACGAAAGCGGTCGGCGAGTGCTTTGGGCGCGCCAGACCGTGGCGATTTTTGCCTAGTAGAAAAACAAACCGTTTCCCCCCAGCAATAGAGTCCTAATAATGAAAAGAATCTTGCTCAAGACCCCCATGAGTCTCGCCGTTGCGCTTGCAACGTCCCAAGTGTTTGCCAGCGGCTTTGCGCTGAACGAACAAAGCATCAGTGGGATGGGCTCGGGTTTTGCCGGGCGGTCGTCTTCCGCTGAAGATGCCAGTACTGTCTTCGGCAACCCGGCGGGCATGTCTCGCTTGAAGAAAGAGCAGGTCAGCCTGGGCGCTGCGACACTGTTTACCCAGAGCGATATCAGCCAGACCCGCAGCACTTTCGGTGGCCGAGAGGACGGTGACATGGTGCCGACCACCACGGTGCCGATGGGTTACTACGTCAAGCCGGTGGATGAGCATTGGGCTGTCGGCGTTGGTTTTTATGTGCCATTTGGTTTGATCACCGATTACGGCAGCGACTTTGCCGGGCGTTATTACGGCAACAAAAGCGAAGTGACGACGCTGACCTTCCAGCCTACCGTCAGCTATGCCTTCAACGACAAGGTGTCGATCGGGTTTGGTCCGACCATCAACCGGATCAGCGGAGAGATCTCCGGGATGGTGCCCAATCCCCTCAGTCCCGGCAGCAACGATGGGAAGTTGAAAAGCAATGGCGACGATACGGCTCTTGGCTTCAACGCCGGCATCCTGGTGCAGGCGACGGACCAGACTCGCCTGGGGCTGACTTACCACTCCAAGGTCAGTTACCACCTGGACGCAAAGTCCAAGCTCACGGGTGGCATTTTCAGTGTGTTGGGGGTAAGTGGCCGCAGCTATGACGCATCATTGGACGTGGATACTCCGGAGTCCGTGGACATCTCGCTCACTCATCAGCTCAATGACGACTGGACGATGTACCTGGGAAGTACCTGGACGCGCTGGAGCCGCTTCAAGGAGCTGACCATCGAGAACTCCGGCTTGCCTGCGCTGCTGAGCGGCGCGCTGAGCACCGTCAGCGAAGAACAGAACTGGCATGACACTTGGGCCCATGCCATCGGTGCCGCGTATAAACTCAACGATCAATGGGTCCTGCGCGCAGGCTTGTCGGTCGACCAGTCGCCCGCCAACAACACCAACCGTGGGCCTCGGATACCAACCGGAGACCGCACGGTGCTCAGCTTCGGTGCCGGCTGGACGCCGCTGGAAGAGGTGACGATCGACGTGGCTTACTCCTACTTGCAGGAAGAGAGTGTGCGCATCAACGAAACCTCGTCGACCCGTGGCGCATACAGTTCCAAATACCGGAACAGTGCCAGCGGTTTCGGTGCTTCAGTCAGCTATCGCTTCTAGCGCAATAGGGCGTGTGCCGGGAGCCCTTGCAGCTCCCGGTCTTTCGCCGCATCGCATTCATACCCCCATGACATTCGCCATGAGACGCTGGTGAAATCGGCGTGGCGTGGCCCAGATCAACACCGCGAGCGCCTTGTTGCCGAAGCCGGGCACCACACTCATGCGCCCGGCTTGCAGCGCGCGGATGCCTGCGCGAACCACTGGTTGGGGGGGCATCATCACCATTTTCAGCGCTGGCGTGAGGGTCTGGTTGGCACTCTGCGCAAACCCGGTATCCGACATGCCTGGGCACAGCGCGGTCACGACGACACCGTCGCCCTTGAGTTCCTGGTGCAGTGCCTCGGAGAAGCGAAGCACGTAGGCCTTGGCCGCTGAATAGACCGCGAAATTTTTCACGCCTTGATAGGAAAGCAAGCTGGCGACCTGCAAGATGTGGCCGCGGCGGCGGATGCGCATGTCCTGGGCAAATAGGCGAGTCATGGTGGTCAGGCTGGCGATGTCCAGATCGATCATTGCCAGGGATTGGTCAATGGCGTGGTCCAGGAACGGGCCCTGCAAACCATGGCCGGCGTTGTTGATGAGCACATCGACCGCAATACCCTGTTGAACCAGTCGCTTGTGCAGGTCGATGACTGCCGGAATCGAAGACAGGTCGACTTGTTCGGTGATCACCTCGGTGCCGAAGCGCTCGCGCAGTTCTTTTGACAGCGCTTCCAGTTTGTCCAGCCTGCGGGCTACCAGAACGAGGGATTTTCCCTGCGCTGCGTATTGCCGGGCGAACTCCTCGCCAAAGCCGCTTGAAGCGCCCGTGATGAGCACCCAGGCATTCTCGTTGGTTTTCATGTGGCTGGACTCCGGTTGTAAAGATTGAAAATAGCGATCAGGGCCTGGTGTTCATGTCTGATCATCGGCTCGCTACCGGCTGCGGTGGCTGTGGCGCTTGCCAGCCGCCACCGAGGGCTCTGAATGCTGCGACCGCCGCCCGTGCCGATTCCGTCCGGGCTTGTGCCCGGGCATCGGATGCCTGGAGCAGTGTCTGGTCGGCGTTGAGGACATCGATCAGGCTGGCCGTGCCTTTCTGATAGGCAATAAAGGATGATCGACGCGCCTCGCTCAATGACGCTTCGCCTGTGGTGAGTGTCGTGGCCTGGGCTTCTCGGTTGACCAAGGCGGAGAGGGCATTCTCGACATCCTCGGTGGCGCGCAACGCGGACTGGCGATAAGCAGCCAGCGCTTCGGCTTCCAGTCCCTTGGCCTGGTCGATCTGGGCGTTGATCCGGCCAAAATCGAACAGCCTCCAGCGCAGTCCCAGCGCGCCTGACGCCTGGCTGGCGCCGCCGGAGAAAAGGTGTCCGGCAGAGACCGCAGTGGCGCTGCCGAGCAACGCGCTGAGGGAAAATTTCGGATAGTACTCGGCGACGGCTTCACCGATACGGGCATTGGAGGCGGCGAGACGGCGCTCGGCGACGATGAGGTCTGGCCGGCGGCGTAATAGATCAGCCGGCGTACCCATCTCGCTGATTTGTGGGGGCAGGGGGATGCTACCCGTTTCGGTCAGTTGCGGGCGGTGAGTGCCTGGCGGCGTGCCGAGCATGACATCCAGCGCATTCATGGCGGCATCCAGCCCGGTTTGTAGGACCGGTACCGTTGCCTGGACCTGGGCAAGCGTGCCCTCGGTCTGGCGGACCTGATAGCTGGCGGCGAGCCCTTTGCCGTAGAGCAACTGGACTTTTTCCAGCAGGTCCTGCTGGGTCTTGACCTGGTGGTTCGCAACATCCAGCCGCGCTTGCAAGCCGCGCAGGGTGATGTAGATGTCGGCGGTCTGCGCGGCAACGGCCAGCCTTGTCGCCGCGGCTCCGGCCTCGGAGGCCTGGTATTCGGCCAATGCAGCTTCGCGTCCGCGTCGCAGGCCACCAAAGATGTCCAGCTCCCAGCTCGCGCCGAGGTCCAGCTCGTAGCTGTTCCCGTACCGCTCAAAGCCAGGGTTCGAGTTGAGCAATTGGCCCTGCGGCGTCTCGACGGATTGATAGGCGCGTGCGGCCTGGCCACTGATATTTCCCGAGGGCAACAGGGCGGCGTTGGCTGCACCAAGGCCGGCCCGCGCCTGAGCAACGCGCGCCGACGCCTGGGCGAGGTCAAGGTTCTGCTCCAAGGCTTTGGCGATAAAGTCGCTCAGCACCGGGTCGCCAAACCCCTCCCACCAGGTGGTGAGGCTGGCCTGTGTTGCACCGCTCCTTTGCTCGACAGAAGGCTGGCCCAGGAAACGATCCGACAGGACAGCGTTGGGACGCTGATAGTCCGGACCGACCGCGCAGCCGGCCATCAAGCTGACGCTTACTAATAAAGCAAGGGGGCGGAGGGGTGGCATTGCGGTTTCCTCGGGATCGGCATTTGTGACCATATTATAGAATGGTCACTGCCTGTCAATTGGTTATGAAGTCCGCTTCGTGGATCCAAGGTCCTTTATTTACTGGGGATTATCCGCGAGCCAACAGGGCCAAAAACAAAACTTCAATTGGTGACCATTGACAGCATTGGTCACGAGCGCAAGAATGGGTTCCCAATCATCTGTCCAGTAAAGGGAACCTATGCTCCGGCTCCGACCTGTCACCCTTGCCGCTTGCTTGTTGCCTCTTGTCCTCACGGCGTGCGGCGACTCATCCACTGCCACCGATCCGCGCACGCTTGCTCCTCTGGTGAGGGTTGCGCAGGTGCAGGGTTCCTCCGTCGGCGCTCGCTCTTTCACTGGCGTCGTGGCGGCTCGCGTCCAGAGCGACCTGGGTTTTCGTGTGTCAGGCAAGGTCCTGGAGCGGTTGGTGGATGCCGGTCAGGCGGTCAAGAAAGGCCAGCCGTTGATGCGTCTGGACCCCATCGACCTGGGCTTGCAGGCGCGAGCCCAGCAAGAGGCTGTCACGGCCGCGCGCGCCCGGGCCAAGCAGACCGCGGACGATGAAGCTCGATATCGCGAACTGGTGGCAGCCGGGGCGATTTCGGCGTCGGGCTATGACCAGATCAAAGCCGCCGCCGATACCGCGAAGGCGCAGCTCAGCGCCGCCGAGGCGCAAGCCGACGTGGCCCGCAATGCGTCCGGCTATGCAGTGCTCCTCGCCGACGCCGATGGTGTGGTGATGGAAACGCTCGCCGAGCCGGGGCAAGTCGTCAGTCCGGGTCAGCCGGTGGTCCGACTGGCGCGAGCCGGGCAGCGCGAAGCCGTCGTGCAACTGCCCGAGACCCTGCGGCCAGCCGTCGGGTCCAGCGCCCAGGCGACGCTGTATGGCAACACCAGCGGGGCGGTCACCGCCAGGCTCAGGCTGCTTTCCGATTCGGCTGACCGGGTGACCCGTACCTTTGAAGCGCGCTATGTCCTGGAGGGCGCCCTGGCAAATGCACCGCTGGGCTCGACCGTCACACTGCGTATCGCCGAGGGCGTGGCCCAGGGGCCGGTGCTGCAAGTGCCGATTGCGGCGTTGTATGACCCCGGCAAGGGCACTGGCGTGTGGGTCATCGACGGCGAGCCGGCAAAAGTGACTTGGCGTCCCGTCCAGGTCTTGGGCTTGAGCGACGACGCGGCGCGCGTTGCAGGCCGCCTCAACGTCGGTGAGCGGATTGTCGCCCTGGGTGCACATCTGCTGCGTGAAGGCGAGTCCGTCCGGCTGCTTGCACCGGGCGATGTGAACGTCGCGGGGACCCGCCAATGAGCTTCAATCTTTCGGCGCTCGCCGTGCGCGAGCGCGCCATCACGGTATTTCTGATTTTCCTGATCGCCGTCGCCGGGACCCTGGCGTTCTTCAAGCTTGGCCGCGCGGAGGATCCGCCGTTCACGGTCAAGCAACTGACCGTCATCACTGCATGGCCGGGGGCGACGGCGCAGGAAATGCAGGACCAGGTCGCCGAGCCCCTGGAAAAACGCCTGCAGGAATTGAAATGGTACGACCGCTCGGAAACCTACACTCGTCCCGGCCTGGCTTTCACCATGGTTTCGCTGCTGGACCGCACGCCGCCCTCGCAGGTGCAGGAAGAGTTCTACCAGGCGCGCAAGAAGCTCGACGACGAAGCCACCAAGTTGCCGGCGGGGGTGATCGGGCCACTGGTCAACGATGAGTACTCGGACGTGACGTTTGCGCTGTTTGCCCTCAAGGCCAAGGGTGAGCCGCAGCGCCTGCTGGTGCGTGATGCCGAGGTGTTGCGCCAGCGCCTGTTGCATGTGGCCGGGGTGAAGAAGGTCAACATCATCGGCGAACAGGCCGAGCGCATTTTCATTTCCTTTTCCCATGACCGGCTGGCGACCTTGGGGGTCTCCCCCCAGGACATCTTCGCCGCGCTGAACAGCCAGAACGTACTGACGCCCGCCGGCTCCATCGAAACCAACGGGCCGCAGGTGTTCCTGCGGGTGGAGGGCGCTTTCGATAAGTTGGAGAAAATTCGTGACACGCCGCTGGCAGTCCAGGGGCGCACGTTGAAGCTCTCGGACGTGGCGACGGTTGAACGAGGCTATGAAGACCCGGCCACCTTCCTGGTGCGCAATAACGGCGAAGAGGCCTTGTTGCTCGGGGTCATCATGCGCGAAGGCTGGAACGGCCTGGACCTGGGCAAGGCGCTGGACGCCGAGACGACCAAGATCAACGAAGGCATGCCGCTGGGCATGACGCTGACCAAGGTGACCGATCAAGCCGTGAACATCGATTCGGCCGTCGGCGAGTTCATGGTCAAGTTTTTTGTCGCGCTGCTGGTTGTGATGCTCGTGTGCTTTCTCAGCATGGGCTGGCGTGTAGGCGTTGTGGTCGCAGCGGCCGTACCGTTGACACTGGCCATCGTGTTTGTGGTGATGGCGGCTACCGGAAAGAACTTTGACCGGATCACCTTGGGTTCGCTGATCCTGGCGCTCGGGCTGCTGGTGGACGACGCGATCATCGCGATCGAAATGATGGTGGTGAAAATGGAGGAGGGCTACGACCGGATCAAAGCCTCCGCCTATGCCTGGAGTCACACGGCCGCACCGATGCTGTCCGGTACGCTGGTGACCGCGATTGGCTTCATGCCCAACGGTTTTGCCCAATCGACCGCTGGCGAATACACCAGCAACATGTTCTGGATCGTGGGCATCGCCCTGATCGCCTCCTGGGTGGTCGCGGTGGCCTTTACCCCTTATCTGGGGGTGAAAATGTTGCCGGACATCAAGCCGGTCGAGGGCGGACATGCCGCCATTTACAACACCCGCCACTACAATCGCTTCCGCCAGGTCCTGACGCGGGTCATCGGCCACAAATGGCTGGTGGCCGGCACGGTGATCACGCTGTTTGTCGTGGCCGTCCTGGGCATGGGCCTGGTGAAAAAGCAGTTCTTTCCGACTTCAGACCGTCCCGAGGTCATGGTCGAGGTGCAAATGCCCTATGGCACTTCCATCGAGCAGACCAGCGCCGTCACGGCCAAGGTCGAAGCCTGGCTGCAAAAACAGGCGGAAGCGAAAATCGTCACGGCCTATATCGGACAGGGCGCGCCGCGTTTCTTCCTGGCGATGGCGCCAGAACTCCCTGATCCGTCGTTCGCCAAGATCGTCGTGCTGACGGACAGCCAGGAGGCACGGGAAACCCTCAAGTTCCGTCTTCGCGAAGCGGTTGCCGCAGGGCTCGCCCCAGAGGCCCGTGTCAGGGCGACCCAGATTGTGTTCGGTCCGTATTCACCGTTCCCGGTGGCCTACCGGGTGATGGGGCCTGACCCGACGGAACTGCGGGAGATTGCCGCACGCGTACAGGACGTCATGCAAGCCAGCCCGATGATGAGGACGGTCAACACCGATTGGGGGCCGCTGGTGCCGACACTGCATTTCAACCTGGATCAGGATCGCCTGCAGGCGGTCGGACTGACATCCAGTGCCGTCGCCGAGCAACTGCAATTCCTGCTGACCGGGGTGCCGATCACGGCGGTTCGTGAGGACATCCGTTCGGTGCAGGTGGTGGGGCGCGCCGCCGGTGACATCCGTCTTGACCCCGCCCGGATCGAAGGCTTTACGCTGGTGGGGGCCGCCGGGCAGCGTATCCCGCTGTCCCAGGTCGGCGAGGTGGATGTACGCATGGAGGATCCGATCCTTCGGCGGCGTGATCGTACGCCGACCATTACCGTGCGCGGCGACATTGCCGAAGGCTTGCAGCCACCGGACGTATCGAGCGCGATGCTCGCGCTATTGCAGCCGATCCTCGACACACTTCCTGACGGCTACCGGATCGAGCAGGCAGGGGCTATCGAGGAGTCGGGCAAGGCCAACCAAGCAATCCTGCCCCTGCTGCCGATCATGGTGGCGCTGACGCTGCTGATCATCATTGTTCAGGTGCGTTCGATCTCGGCGATGCTCATGGTGTTCCTCACCGCGCCCCTGGGGCTGATTGGCGTGGTGCCGATGCTGCTGATATTCCACCAACCGTTCGGTATCAACGCCCTGGTCGGCCTGATCGCGCTCTCGGGTATTTTGATGCGCAACACGCTGATCCTGATCGGGCAGATCCATCACAACGCCCAAGAAGGGCTGGATCCGTTCAATGCCGTCATTGAAGCCACGGTGCAGCGGGCTCGTCCCGTGCTGTTGACGGCGCTGGCGGCCATCCTGGCGTTCATCCCCCTGACACATTCCGTGTTCTGGGGAACGCTGGCCTACACGCTGATCGGCGGTACGTTCGTCGGCACCCTCATGACCCTGGTGTTCCTGCCGGCAATGTATTCCATCTGGTTCAAGATCCGTCCTGGCCAGCCTGCGCAAATTGAAACAGTACAGCTGGCGTAAGCGAGTGATCGCTTGTGGCTTGCAGTGAGCGTCGTCTGAAAAATGAAGAGGTTCTTATGAGTACCCCCGAAGGTCAAAAGCGAATCGTTGTCACGGGCGTCGGCATTGTCGGCCCCCTGGGCTGCGGCGTAGAAGAAGTTTGGCAACGGCTGCTGGCCGGACGCTCGGGCATTCGTATCTTGCCTGGCGATATCACCGAGGGTACCGGTGTGGCCGTGGGCGGCCAGGTGCCGTCGCTGGAGGAAGACGCCAACGCCGGTTACGACCCCGAGCGCGTCATCCCGGTGAAGGATCGCAAGAAAATGGATCGCTTCATCGAGTTTGCACTGGTCGCCGCCGACGAAGCCTTGGCACAGGCGCACTGGCATCCGACTGAAGCGGCCGACCAGGAGCGGACCGCCACGATCATTTCATCGGGCGTGGGTGGCTTTGGCACGATTGCCGATGCGGTACGCACCACCGATACCCGCGGTCCACGTCGCTTGTCACCGTTCACTGCGCCGGCGTTCCTTGCGAACATGGCGGCGGGGCATGTCTCCATCCGCCACGGCTTCAAGGGGCCGCTCGGCGCGCCGGTAACGGCGTGCGCGGCTGGCGTGCAGGCCATCGGCGATGCGGCCAGGCTGATCAGGAGCGGTGAGGCGGATATCGCCTTGTGCGGTGGCACTGAAGCCGCGATCGATCGCGTGACCCTGGGGTGTTTTGCGGCGGCTCGCGCGCTGTCCACGGGATTTGCCGAACGCCCGCAGGAGGCCTCGCGGCCCTTCGACCGAGATCGCGACGGCTTCGTCATGGCCGAGGGCGCCGGGGTGCTGGTGATCGAATCGCTGGAACACGCACTGGCGCGTGGGGCCAAGCCCCTGGCGGAACTGGTCGGCTACGGCACCAGTGCCGATGCCTACCACCTGACGGCAGGTCCGGAAGACGGCAACGGCGCACGGCGCGCGATGGAACAAGCGCTGCGCCAGGCCGCTGTCAGCCCTGCCGATGTGCAGCACATCAACGCCCACGCGACCTCCACCCAGGTCGGCGACAGCGGCGAGCTGGCCGCGATTCGCGCGGTGTTCGGCACGGACTCCGGCGTGGCGATTACCTCGACCAAATCCGCTACCGGCCACCTGCTGGGCGCGGCCGGGGGGATTGAAGCCGTCTTCACGGTATTGGCGCTGCGTGACCAGATCGTGCCGCCGACCCTGAACCTGGTTCATCCCGATGAAGCGGCCGATGGGCTCGACCTGGTCGGTTTGAAGGCCCGGAAGATGCCGATCACCCACGCACTTTCCAATGGATTTGGGTTCGGCGGGGTCAACGCCAGTGTGCTGTTCCGGCGCTGGGCGCCTTGAATCCAAGAACCATCGGCGCCGCTCATTGAGCGGCGTTTTCATATGTACTTTCCCGCTGAACTGCAGCGTTTCGTGATGTTGCCCTTTGCTTAATGATGCGCCTGCAAAAAGCAGCCCGCCTGTCGCTCTTCGGCTTACCGAAAATAAATCGGTCTAGTCTGTCGATTTCGTCCCTTGCCGTTCGATTATCCCTAGAGCCGCCACAGGGACGGCTTATCCACCCTCAGGAGATAAGACCATGCGATTTTTGGTGATCGTCAAAGCCAGCCCAGAGTCGGAAGCCGGAGAAATGCCCAGTGAAGAACTGCTGGCCGCCATGGGTGCCTACAACGAAGCGTTGGTCAAGGCTGGAGTGATGCTTGCCGGTGAAGGCCTGCACCCCAGCGCCAAGGGCGTGCGCGTGCGGTTTTCCGGCAAGGACCGGACGGTTGTCAATGGACCCTTTGCCCAAACCCAGGAGTTGGTTGCCGGCTTCTGGATCTTCAAGGTCCAGTCGTTGCAGGAAGCGATCGATTGGGTCAAGCGCTGCCCGAATCCGATGGTCAGCGACAGCGAAATCGAAATCCGCCAGATCTTCGAACTCGAGGACTTTGGCCAGACCTTTGCCCCCGAGTTGCGCGAGCAGGAAGAACGCCTGCGGGCGCAGATGGCCGATCAATCGTGACACCTGACGACAGGAGAACCACCATGAGAATCATTCCCTACCTGACCTTCAACGGTGACTGCAAGCAAGCCTTTGCGTTGTACAAGGATGTGCTGGGCGGCGAGCTGTTTTCCATGTCCTTCGCCGAGGCACCGGAGGAAGCCGGTGTGCCCAAGGACCCGGACCTGATCCTGCACGCCTGCCTCACGGTCGGCGCATTCAGCCTGATGGCTTCCGATTGCCCGCCGGGCCAGCCGTACCGCAAGTCCCAGGGCGTGTCGGTCTCCCTCAATGTCGACAGCGTGGCCGAGGCCGAGCGACTGTTCAATGGTTTGAGTACGGGTGGCAGTGTGCACATGCCATTGGCAAAGACCTTCTGGGCGGAGCGTTTCGCCATGTTCGAAGACCGTTTCGGGATTGCCTGGATGGTCAATTGTGAGGGCGAGAAGTAAGGTCGACGGGAGCATTGGCCGCCGGCGCGGATGCCTGGCCGGCGACCCTGTATAGGTTGGGTCCGGTGTTTTCTTATTTCGTTTATCACTAAAAAACTGTGAGGTCTGACAGTAGATCTCCCTCCGGGTAACGCCCACATTGGCTCCAGCAGATCTGCTTGGAGCCAGGCGATGGATCAAACGGAAAGCGTCAGCATCACACCGCCCTCGTTGCCCAAGGGAGGAGGGGCGATACAGAGCATTGGCAAAGGCTGGGGGGAGGTCGGCTCCAGCGGCAAGGCTTCGTTTGATTTGCCGTTACCGATTTCTCCTGGCCGCGGTTTCGCACCACCCTTGACGCTTGGATACGGCAGCAGTGTGGGCAATAGCCTGTTCGGTATCGGCTGGGTGCTGTCGCTAGGTTGTGTGGCGCGGCGGACCAGCAAGGGCGTGCCGGACTACACCGACGAAGATGTCATCCTCGGGCCGGACGGCATGGTCTGGATGCCGGAACGCACGGCTGCCGGGGAGATCTTGCGTATACAAGTGAGGCGCTATCGGGGCCTGGACCTGGGCACCGAATATCAGGTCGCGCGTTATTTCCCGCGTATCGAAGGCGCGTTCGAGCGCATCGAGCATTGGCGTTCGGCAACTGATTACCCCGGATTCTGGCTGGTGCATGGCGCCGACGGCACCTTGCACTTGTACGGCATCAACCGCTCCTCACGCAGCACTGACCCCGACGACTCCCTACGTGTCGGTGAGTGGCTGCTGGAAGAAAGCCTGAATGCCCACGGCGAACATATCCTTTATGAATATGCCGGTGAAGACCACGCCGGCATGCCAGCGGATACGCCCCGTGACTTTCGTGCCCAGTGTTACCTCAGTCGGGTGCGCTACGGCAATTTCGAGGCCTGCGCGCACCTCTACCACTGGGTGCCGGAACAGATGGATCAAGCGCAGTGGCACTTCGATCTGATTTTTGATTACGGTGAGCGTGACAGCGGGGTAAACGATGTTCCTGCCTACGAACCGACGGGTGAGTGGCCGGTACGCAGCGACCCGTTCGCCACCTACGGCTATGGGTTCCTGCTGGGTAACCTAAGGCTGTGCCGACAGGTGCTGATGTTCCATCGGTTCGCCGAGTTGGGCGCTGAACCGCGGTTGGTGCACCGGCTATTGTTTGAATACGGTACCACCGAGCTGGGCTACAGCCTGTTGTCTGCTGCGCACCAGCAAGGTTATGACGAGCAAGGGCGCATCGAGTCGCGCCCGCCGGTGGAGTTCAGCTACTCGGTGTTTTCGACTGAAGACACTGAGTACCAGCAATTCGAGGCCATGCCAGGTCTCAACGACGGCCAGCAATATCAATTGGTCGACCTGTATGGCGAGGGCTTGCCGGGGGTGCTCTATCGCAGCGACAAGGCTTGGTACTACCGCGAGCCGTTGCGTGCGCAGGCGGCACAAACACCGGATGAGGTGAGCTACGACGCCTGGGAACGACTGGACGCCATTCCGGTGATGGACAGCCGCAAGCCGATGCGCCAGGCGCTGATGGACCTTACCGGTGATGGCCGGCTGGACTGGGTGATGGCGCAACCCAGGGTGAGCGGTTTCTTCACACTCAACCCGGACCGCACTTGGTCGAAATTCGTCACTTTTGCCGCGTTCCCGCTGGAGTTCTTCCACCCGCAAAGCCAATTGGCCGACTTGATGGGCGGCGGTCTGTCGGACCTTGCCCTGATCGGTCCGCGCAGCGTGCGCTTATACGCCAATCGTCGGGAAAAGGGGTTTGGCACAGGCAAGGATGTGGCACATGACGTCGAAAGTGCTCCCGCAGACCGTCTCCCATTGTTGAGTCAGGCACAGACCGAACTGGTGGCCTTCAGCGATGTACTGGGCAGCGGTCAGCAGCATTTGGTACGCATTCGCCACAATGAGATTGTCTGTTGGCCCAATCGCGGCCATGGTCGTTTCGATCCAGGTTTTCGCTTGGGAAGTTTGCCTTACAGCTACGAGTCCTTCGACGTTTCGCGGATATTGCTGGCGGATCTGGACGGTTCCGGCGCGGCGGACCTGATCTACCTCACCAGTGAGCATGCCGAAATTTTCATGAACCGGACCGGCATGGGCTTTGAAAGCACGCCACGAATCCAGCCCTGGCCGCCGGGTGTACGCTACGACCGGCTGTGCCAGGTCAGCGTCGCCGACTTGCAAGGGCTGGGTTGTTCCAGCCTGGTGCTGACTGTCCCGCATATGAAACCGCAACATTGGCGTTGTGACTTCGTCCAGGCCAAGCCGTATCTGCTGCATCGCACGGATAACAATATGGGCGCGGTGGGAGAGGTGATCTACCGCAGTTCGGCCCAGGAATGGCTGGATGAAAAACATGAATTGCTGGCGGTGCAGTTGGAGATCGCCAGTTATGTGCCGTTTCCGATGCCGGTGGCTATCGAGCAGCGCCAGCTCGATGAAATCACCGGTAATCGACTGACCCAGCGCTTTCAATACCGCCAGGGCTTCTACGATGGGCAGGAGCGTGAGTTCCGCGGCTTTGGCCTGGTGCTGCAAGGCGATAGCGAAATCACCGGTGACGAACAGCCGCGGACGGGGTTTACCGCGCCGGTACTGCGCAAGAGCTGGTTCCATACCGGGCGCACCCCGGACCTGCCAGGCCTGGACTACGACCGGTCGGACTGCGCGGCCCAGGTGTTGGGGCCGGCATTGCTGCTGGCGCCGCAAGGTGACGAGCTCGATGAGATCATCAGCCAGGCCGATGACGAAACCTGGCACGACATGGCCTACGCCATGGCCGGCTTACCGTTGCGGGTTGAAGTCTTCGGTCGCGATGACGCGGACCCATTGCTGGTAAATCCCTATTCGGTACAGCAATACCGTTACGCGGTGCGCCTGTGGCAGGTACGGGACGAGCACCAGCCTTACTGCCGGATGCAGCCGCTGGAGCTGGAGTCCATCGCATATACCTACGAGCGCCAGCCCGACGATCCCTTGTGCCAACACCACATCAGCCTGGCCTGGGATCGTTATGGTGGCCTGATCCATGAGGTGACGGTCGACTATGCCCGGCGCAAGGAGGTTGGCGATGAACCGCCGTTCAGCGAAGCCCACGAACAAACCTGGTGGCGTGCCGCCCACGATGAGGCGCAGCACTATTACTACCTGAACGAAAGCCGCGCGAAGCTCATTCACCTGGATGATCCACAAGCCTGCCGCCTGGGCTTGCCGTACCTGGCTCGCAGTAACGCCTTGGTACTGCCGAAGGCAGTGTTACGACCAGAAGATATTGCCTATGAGGCCATGCTCGACCGTCTCAATGCCCCGCCCGGTGATGACTTCAAGCGAGTATTGAGCAAGCTGTCCGAGCAGCGATACCAAGAGGCCGGCCAAACCCTGCCGGCGGGACAGGCGAGCTTCGAGGCGTTGGCCGACTACCTTGAATCTGCCGAGCTGGATGAGGCGGCGCTGCAGGCCTATGCGTCGGTGCTCAGCCCCCAGGAGTTGGCGGACAAGCTGCCCAGGCTCGGTTACCGACCCATGGCTGCCGCGCTGCCGGAGGAACCGGACAGGGTGTTGTGGTCGACGCGTAAGGGGTTCATGACCTACGCCGGATTGGAAGGTTTTTACCGGCTGATCAGTGCCCGTCCCACCGAAAGCCAAGGGTCGACGGACGTTAGTTTCGATCCCTATTACTGCCTGCCGCTCAGCGTCACCACCGCTGACGGATGCCGCACCCGCGTGGCCGAAGTTGACTATCGGTTTCTGCTACCCCGGTGCATCGTCGATCCGAACCAGAACATCCAGGAAGCTTGTTTTGACGGGTTTGGTGAACTGCTCGCCAGCAGTTTCCATGGCACTGAGCGTGGCATCGCGGTCGGTTTCGACCCCATAGACGAGTACCAGTCGGTTGTCCGTTCGCCCGCCGAAGCCATTGCCGACCCCGACGCGGCCCTGCAAGGCGCGGCCAGTGCCTTTTTTCGCGATGCGTTCAGCTGGATGCAGCGCCGTGAGCCGGTCCACGCGGCCGTGCTGCAAGCCGACCGCTATCCGCAACCGCCGGACCATCCCGGACGCAAGATCCGTATCGCTGTGCAGTGCTGGGACGGTTTTGGCCGCAGCCTACAGAGCAAGCAGAAGGTCGAGCCGGGCACGGCCTACCAGATTGCAGACGACGGCAGCCTGGTGCTTGATGGCGACCAGCCGGTGAGCGCGCCGGCCACCGAGCGTTGGCGGGTCAGCGAGCGAGTCGAATACAACAACAAAGGATTGGCGGTGCGCGTCTACCGCCCGTACTTTGCTGACGGCTATCGCTATATCAACGATGAGTCGTTTCGCCGCTTCGGTCATTGCGACCAGCAGTTCTACGATCCCTTGGGACGCCCGACCTTGACGGTGACCGCCATGGGCTATTGGCGTCGTCAGCGTTACCTGGGGTGGTACAGCATTGCCGAAGATGAGAATGACACCTTGGAAGAGTCCCGGGCTAACGAAGAGGCTTTGAATCACTGAACGGCCGTTGTCGTAGGCGACCGAGCCAGATGATGAGTCCTGGATAGGCTGCCAGACCAGAGGGGCATTCAAGAGTGATGAGCTCCATTCACGACCACACGCCGATATTGACAGTAGTCGATCCGCGAAAGCTGGATATTCGCCGGGTGGACTATTGCCGTTCTGTCGAGATGATGGAGGCCGAAGAGCGGATCAATCGCAGTGCCTATGATGCGCAGGGACGCCAGGTTGAGCAGTGGGATCCCAGGCTCTGGGCGCTCCGCATAGAGGATGCCGAAACACCCGCCAACCTCAGCAATCGTTATTCATTGTCGGGCAAGGTCCTGAGTTCGCTCAGCGTCGATGCCAGTGAGCGAATCAGCCTGTTTGGCGATGGCGATCAACTGATTCAAGCCTGGGACAGTCGAGGTAGCGAGCGGCAAATTGAGTACGACGATCTGCTGCGTCCCCTGGCGATCTTCGAGCAGGGCGAAGACGAAACACCACGCTGCACCGAACGTTATGAATACGCCGATGCTGAAGCCGAATTCGCCACGCATAACCAATGTGGGCAGTTGATCCGCCACGATGATCCGGCGGGTACTCAGGTGCTGGACGAGTACGCCTTGACGGGCGGAGTGCTCGATCAGACTCAGCGTTTTTTAAGTTCGCTGGAAACACCGGATTGGCCGCCCGCGCTGCCGGAAAGAGATGCCCTGGTGGAACCTGTCGCACAAGCGGCCAGCAGTTCTTCTCGCTTCAACCCGCTGGGCGATGTGCTGGAACAGATCGATGCCAAGGGCAATCGGCAATCGTTCGGCTACAGCGTCGACGGTCAATTGCTCGCCACTCACTTGCAACTCAACGATCAATCCACTTCTCAAAACCTGGTCAGCAACATCGCCTACAACGCCTACGGCCAAGTTGAACGGGAAACCGCCGGCAACGGTGTGGTCAGCACGCTGACCTATCGGCCTGAAGATGGCCGCTTGATGCGGCTTGAGGCGCGACGCGGAACTGAAGCGCTGCAAGACCTGCATTACGCCTATGACCCGGTGGGCAATGTGCTGAGCATCGAAGACGCCACCTTGCCAATTCGCTTCTTTGCCAATCAGCGGGTTGAACCAACCAAGCACTATTGCTACGACAGCCTCTACCAACTGACCGAGGCGACAGGCTGGGAGGCGGGCAGAGCCAGCCGAGGCCCCGGCTTCAATCGCTTCGATGATCCAGGCGCTGTCGCCAACTACCGCCAGACTTACCACTATGACGCCGGTGGTAACTTGCTTGAATTGATCCATGTCGGACCGCAGAACCACAGCCGTAAACTGACCGCAGCCCGCTACAGCAATCGCTGCCTGCCGGAAAAAAATGACCGACCACCCACCGAAGATGAAATTGCCGCAGCGTTTGATGGCAACGGCAACTTGCTGGAACTGCAACCGGGCCAGGCGATGAATTGGGATCTGCGCAATCAGTTGCGTGAAGTGCGACCGGTTGAGCGCAAAGGGGCCGACGATGACCGTGAGTTGTACCTGTACGGCGGTGATGGCCTGCGACGGCGCAAGATCCGTTCGACCCACACCAACGCTCGCTCGCTGATCTCGGAAGTGCGTTATCTGCCGGGCCTGGAGATCCGCACCCACGAAAGCACTGGCGAAGTGTTGCAAGTGATCTGCGCGCAGGCCGGACGCAGTGCCATGCAAGTGCTGCATTGGGAAACGGCACCGCCGTCCGGTATTGCCAATGACCAGTATCGCTACAACCTGACTGACCACCTGGGCTCCAGTTGCCTGGAACTGGATAACGAGGCCGAAGTGATCAGTCAGGAAACCTATCATCCCTTCGGCAGTACGGCTTGGTTTGCTGGACGCAGCGAAGTCGAGGCCAGTTACAAGACGGTGCGCTATTCGGGCAAGGAGCGTGATGCGACAGGGCTTTATTATTATGGGTTCAGGTATTACGCACCGTGGTTGCAACGATGGATCAATCCGGATCCTGCGAGCACTATTGATGGTTTGAATCTGTTTGTGATGGTTAGTAATCGGCCTGTTTTACTCCATGATAAAAATGGGTTGAATGGTGAAGGCTCGGTTTTCGCTCCCCCCGAGAACCTCGGTAAATGGCGTCTGGAGCGTCTGCAACTATCCCATTCAGAACTAAAAACCAGGAATAGTGTAGGGCATAACATTATTGCTCAGCTGGACGTTTCATACAGACCTGGCTGGATGGATCGTTGGTTGGGGAGTTTTGAGGAACCCCCAGCTTTGGTATGGTATGAAAAAATAACACTCAACGATTTCCAAAAGCAGGAGCGCTGGCAATTCGAGGCTGATATGTTCAAGCACAGTCCTTCTAGTAGAACGATGGAAGTTTGGCCAAAGCGCTATCTTGAAGCATTCAATACGTCTGCCGGTAAACCTGGCTTGGCCCGAGGGTCAATAGTTTTGCAGGACGTTGTAGGAGAGAAAGTAAAGCTCGATGCTCTGGGGAGCGAGTCATGGGATAACGAACGCAAAGCCGAATCGGTGCGTTCTTATCTTTCAAGAAATGGCGGGATACTTGCTTTTGAGATTCATGATGTGCCCTCAATTGTATTGCGTGCGGATACTCATAAAGAGCGATTGCTGGAAATACAGGTGGGGCTTGAAGGTGCGAATACGACGGCATCAATTAAACAATATCTGTATGTGAACGATTCCAAGTCATCCATGGGGTTTCAACGAATGGTGGGTACGAAAACCTTTGAGATGCGGGAGGGTTTGAACCTTGTCGATGCGCCGGTCCAAGTAACCATGAGAAGGCCCTATATAAAATTCCCGGGAGAATTTTAATGGCCATATTTCGATCCTGTACGGCTGTTAGTATCGTGCTTGGGTCGTCATTAAAACTGGCTGTCTCCATGAGAGCTTGAGCCATGTCCAGACTGATAGGTGGTATTCATGCTCACACCCCGACGCTGACGGTGATCGATTCACGCGGGTTCACGGTACGATCCGTGGCTTATTGCCGTTCTGTTGCGGTGGCGCAGGCTGCAGAGTGGATCAACCGCAGTGCCTATGATGCGTTGGGGCGCCTGATTGAGCAGTGGGATCCCAGGCTCTGGGTCGGATCAGCGGAAGCTAAAGGAAATACTCGCCAACAGCATATCAAGCGCTGACCTATATCGAAGCCCTAACCACCAACGGACAATCCACCCGCTGGGCCCCCGACACCTCAAGTCCCTCGATCAAGTGTCGGGCCGCCTGGCGGCCGATTTCGTAGTAGGGCAGTTGCACTGTGGTCAATGGCGGGATGAACAGTTCGGCGATGCCAATCATGTTGTCATAACCCAGCACGGCAACGTCGTCGGGGATTTTCAGGCCACGGCCCAACAACAGCTGATAGGCGCAAAAGGCAATGCGGTCGTTGCCGCAAATCAGGATGTCGAATTGCGGACGACCGTCGATGATGTGCCGGTCGAGGATGGCGGCGGTTTCACCGTAGGCATCGTGATCGGACAGGTCGTATTGCAGGAGGGCGTCAGGCGCAACTCCGAATGCCTGACAGGCAGTTTGCAAGCCTTCTTGCCGCAGGCCCCAGGCCAGGCTCTTTTTCGGCAGGTTGATGCACAGCGGGCGCCGATAGCCTTGGCCCAAGGCGTGATGCACGGCGCGATGCTGCCCGGCCTCATCATCGGGCACATAACTGACCAGGCGACTGTCATCGGCCAGGCAATTGGCGAGTACCAGCGGTTTGCTCTTCAATCGCTCGGGAATGCTCACTTGGCGCAAGCCCATGGCGCTGAAGATCAACCCGTCGGGACGGTGCGACAGCATCAGGTCGATATTCTGGTCGGTGGGCGGGTTGCTCAACAGGTTGAGGATGAAGACATTCCAACCCGCCTGCTGCGCGGTCTGTTCGATGGACAGCAGCAGCTCGACCGCGAACGGTGTGGTCGCGGTGTCCAATGCGAACACACCGATGGTGCGGGATTGCAAGTTGTCGCCGCGCATCTTGCGCGCCGACAGGCTCGGTACGAACTGCAGTTCATCAATGGCGCGACGTACCCGCTGAAGGGTTTCGGGGCTCAGCTTTTCCGGATTGTTGAGCGCTCGAGAAACCGTCATCAAGGACACGCCGGCCAGCTGTGCAACGTCTTTCACTGAAGTCATGCGAGGTGCGGCCAGTCAGGTGGACGCCGAATCATGACACAGGGCCCGGGCTTGTCGCGACTCCAATGGCGACGTTCATAGCCATCCCGAGGCCAGGGGCCATGCCTGGGGAATGGAGACGCTCCCGCCAGTCCCGTTTGCCAGGAGCTTCACCCCCAGACTGTCGGGCCGAGGATAGAGGCGGCTGCTGAGGCTGAAGCGCCCGGTTTCATCAAACACCTCGATGGATGAGCGATCCAGGAACACGCGCAGTTGCAGTGGCCCTTGTTCCGGGTCTATTGAGACGCTGCGCTGGCCAGTCACTTGCTCGCCCGAACGACTGCGGTCGAGCACCAGGCGTTGCAGGGACGCATCGTAATAAAGCAGGGTTTCTTCATGTCCATCGACACTGCAGCGCAGGGCAACGCCCAGTTGGCCCTCGGTGCAGCCGAGCAAATCCAGGTGCACATGGACTTCGAGGCGGTCGCCCTGCACGTGTGGCACCCATTGGCTGCCCGACTCGCCCCACGCAGGCGTGCTCGGCAACGGCGCCTTGCGCAAAGCTGTCAGTTCCCGGGCCGGAAACACGCCAAGGCGATCGGCCTGCAATTGCAGTTCGCGCGGCAAACCGAGCATCCCGCACCAGTGATGGGCCTGGCTCGGCATCGGGCTTTCCCACATGTCGAGCCAGGCCCACACCAGGCGGCGACCGTCGGCAGCCACCAGCGTTTGCGCGGCGTAGAAGTCATGGCCGTTATCCAGCTCGATGAAAGGCCCACCGGTGAAATGCCATTGGCTGTCGAGTTGGCCCACGCGGTAGCCGGTCTGGTACTTGTTGAGCCGGTCGTACCCCTCGGGCCGCATGCCCTGGGGGGAGTACAGCAACACATCGCGCCCGTCCAGGCGAAACAGATCCGGGCATTCCCACATATAGCCATCGCCTTCATCACCGCTGGCCACATAGTCGAGGAATTCCCAGGCGTGCAGATCCGTCGAACGGTACAGCGGGAGCAGCGGCGTGTCGCCCAGGCGCGCCCCGGCAATCAGGTACCAATGCTCATCGTCCTGCCAGACCTTGGGATCACGAAAGTGCATGATCGCGTCTTGCGGTGGCGTCTCGATGATCGCGCCATGCTTGACGAACTGGACGCCGTCGACACTGGTGGCCAGGCACTGGACTTGGCGGATCTGGCGTTCGTCACCCACGTCTCCCAGCCAGGTGTGCCCGGTATAGATCAGCGCCAGGGTATCGCCACACACCACCGCGCTCCCGGAAAAACACCCGTCGCGGTCAAAGTCATCGCCCGGCGCCAGTGCAATGGGCAGGTGCTGCCAATGGACCAGGTCGGCACTCTTGGCGTGCCCCCAATACATCGGGCCCCATTTCGCGTCGAAGGGGTGATATTGATAGAACACGTGATATTCGCCACGAAAGTACACCACCCCATTAGGGTCGTTCATCCAGCCCACCGGCGGGGCGAGATGATAGTCAGGTCGATAGTCGTGGATGACGCGAGACAGGCCATCACTCGATGCCCGCTGCGCCAGCTCAAGGGGCGTGGACATAGGGGCGTTCATGGTATTCGAAGACACAGTCATAGGGCGTTTGCTCGTACCGAGCGCAGGGTCACGTTATCCGGCGGGGTTTGCGGGTGACGTTTCAAGGCGGTACCGTCGGCGTCGAACAGGTGCAGATTGTCGAACGCCAGCTGCAGTTCAACCCGGTCGCCCACCTGCCACCCGGCGTTGACTTCACAGCGACAGATCAGGGGCTCCTCCTGGCCGGTGTCGAGGTGCACATAGGTTTCGCTGCCCAGGTATTCGACAACGGTCACGGCGACGCCAGTGCTGCTTTGCGCCGCTTTGAGCGCTACATGCTCCGGTCGAATCCCCAGCGTCAGCGGGGTGTTCGGCGCCAGTCCCGAGCTGTCGAAGGGCAGGGCGGTCATCCCCAATACGAGGCTTTTAACCAGGCTGGTTGCGCCTGGGGTGTGCAGGAATGCTGGAAGAAAATTCATTCTGGGTGAACCCAGGAAACCGGCGACAAAACGGCTGACTGGGCGCTCGTAGAGTGCTTGCGGTGAGCCGACTTGCTCGATGCGCCCGCCATTGAGCACGACAATTTTGTCGGCCAGGGTCATCGCTTCAACCTGATCGTGGGTGACGTAGATCATGGTCGAGCCCAGTCGCGCGTGCAGCCGGGCGATCTCATTGCGCATCTGCACCCGCAACGAGGCGTCCAGGTTCGACAGCGGCTCATCGAACAGCAAAATGTCCGGCTCCCGGGCCATCGCGCGGCCCATGGCCACCCGCTGACGCTGGCCGCCGGACAGTTCCTTGGGTTTGCGTTGCAGCAGCTTGTCCAATTGCAGGATCTGCGCGGTTTTCAGCACACGCTCGCGCAGCGTGGTTTTTTCGGTCTTGGCCAGTTTGAGACCAAAACTGATGTTGTCGTAGACGCTCATGTGCGGGTACAGCGCATAGGATTGAAACACCATGCCGACGCCACGCTCCCGCGGTTCCAAGTCGTTGACCCGGCGTCCGTCGATCAGCAGGTCGCCGCCGCAGATCGAATCCAGTCCGGCGATCAGACGCAGCAAAGTCGATTTTCCGCAGCCCGAGGGGCCGACGAACACCACGAACTCACCCGCGGCGATTTCCAGGCTGACATCGCGAAGAATGCGCGCGCCGCCCAATTGCTTGTTCACGTTGTCTAGCTTCAACTTGATCACGATGCTGTTCCTTGTCTTTGTTGGGCATCAACCCTTTAACGCGCCGGTAGTGAGGCCGGAAACGATTCGGCGCTGGAAGATCAGCACCAGAATCACCAATGGGACGGTGACCAGCACTGATGCGGCCATCAGCAACCCCCAAGGCAACTCATGGGGGCTGCCGCCGGAAATCAGGGCGATGGCCACCGGGACCGTGCGCTGCGTGTCGGTGAGGGTGAAGGTCAGGGCAAACAGAAACTCGTTCCACGCGGCGATGAACGCCAACAGGCCGGTGGTGACCAGTGCAGGCCAGAGCAGCGGCAGCAGCACGCGGGTCAATGTGACCCAAGGGGAAGCGCCATCCATGATGGCCGCCTCTTCCAGTTCATGGGGCAGTTGGCCCATGAAGGTGGTCAGCACCCAGACGGTGAAGGGCAGGGTGAAAATCGTGTAGCTCAGGATCAATGCCCAGGACGTGTTGTACAGGCCCAGGGCCCGAATCACCTCGAACAGCCCCGACAGCACCGCGACCTGGGGAAACATCGACACGCCCAGCACCATCATCAAGACCGTGCCACGCCCCCGGAACTTCACCCGGCCCAGGGCATAGGCGGCGGTCAGGCTGAGGAACAGCGCCAACGTGACCACGCACAGCGCCACCACCAGCGAGTTACCAATCGCCCGCAGGAATGAGGCTTGGCTGAGCACTGCGGCATAGTTGGAAAAGTCGGGACGGTCGATCCAGTAGCTCACCTGGAACAAGGCGCTGGATGGTTTCAGCGACGTCACGATGGCGTAGTAGAAAGGGAAGACCGCATACAGCAGCAGTACCCCGATCAGGCACCAGAACCCGAGGCGCAGCAGCGCTTTTTTCAGCAGGCGCGGGCTCATGAGCGCACCTCCAGCTGACGGCGACCGAGGTACAGGTAAACCATGGCGATCACCGCAACGACCAGGAACAACAGGGTCGAGGCCGCGCTGCCGTAGCCGACGTCCTGGAACTCCACTAGGTGCTGGCGGGCGTAGACCGACATGCTCATGGTGCTCGACGAATTCGAGGTCAGCACGTAGATGACGTCAAACACCCGCAAAGAATCGAGGATCCGGAAGATCGCCGCCACCAGCAAGGCCGGCATCAACAGGGGCAGGGTGACCCGCCAGAACACCTTCAGCGGGTGAATGCCATCGACCCGGGCGGCTTCGTAGCAATCGCCCGGCAACATCTGCAAGGCCGCCAGCATCAGCAGCGTGACAAAAGGAACGGTCTTCCAGACGTCGACGATGATCACCGCCCACATCGACAGGCCGGCGTCTGCCGTCCAGGCCAGGGGCGCGTCAATCAGGCCGAAGCTCAGCATCAGATGATTGATGATGCCGAACTGGTCGTTGAGCATCCAGGACCAGATCTTCGCCGAGACAATGGTCGGGATCGCCCAGGGAATCAGGATCAGTGCCCGCACCAGGGCGCGTCCGGTGAACTGAATGTTCAGCAGCAGCGCCACCAGCAGCCCCAGTATGATCTCCAACCCCACTGACACCACGGTGAAATGCAAAGTGTTGCGCACCGCGTTCCACCATTGTGGATCGACCAGGATGCCTGACCAACCGGTGCTGCTGTGGAACAGATAGTTGCTCAAGCCGACAAAGGTTGCGTCACCGGTATCGGCCAGGCTGGCGTCGGTCAGGCTAAACCAGAATGTGCGCAGCAGCGGCCAGGCCGCGACCAGGGCCAGACACAGCAACATCGGCGTCAGGAACAGCCAGGCGGCGCGAACCCGACGGCGTTGTACCGGCGTTTCGCGGGTAAGCAACAGCTCGTCAGAGGGGGCAAGGGCAGTGGAGACAGACATGGTGATTTCCTTCCTTGTGGCTTACCAGTTCCGGCGTTTGATGCGCGTGAGTTCGCTTTCCAGCTCGGCCAGCGCCTGATCGACCGGCCGCTCGCCGGCGAGGACGCCATGCACCTGATCGAAGAAGGCATTGGAGACCCGTGGATAGCGATCGGCGGTGATCGAGGCAGGGCGCATGACCCCATCATTGAGGATGCTGTGCAGCTGGCTGTAATAAGGCATCGCCGCGAGCAGCTCGGGATCTTGGTAGAGCGATTCGATCACCGGGTTGTAGGCACCGACCAGCGCACGATGTTTCTGCTGCCGGGCACTGCTCAGGTAGCTCACCAGTTCCGCGGCAAGCTTTGGATTGGCGCTATAGCGCGAGACCGCCAGGCCCCAGCCACCGAGGGTGGAGGCATGGGTGCCGGCCTCGCCACCGCGGGGCAGGGGGGCGACGCCGACCTTGTCTTTCACGGCGCTGTCCGGGCTTTGCACCAAGGCCCAGACATACGGCCAGTTACGCATGAACAGCGCATTTCCCGACTGGAACACGCCGCGGCCTTCTTCTTCGGTGTAATTGAGTACGCCCCGTGGAGAGATGTCGCCCACCCAGCTTTTCGCCAGGGTCAAAGCCGTTCTTGAAGCCTGGCTGTTGACCACGATGTCGCCTTTGGCATTGACCAGGCCACCGTCCGGTTGGCTGCTGATCCACTCCAGCGCATTACACGTCAGGCCCTCGTAGGCGCGGCCCTGGAATATGTAGCCCCAAGCATTGGCGTTACCGGCGTTGCGCTCGGCCAGCTGGATATCCCTGGCAGTGGTGGTCATTTCCGCCCAGGTCTGGGGCACCGGTTTGTTGTACTTCTCGAGCCAGTCCTTGCGGTAATACAGCAGGCCCGAATCGGTGAACCACGGCATCGTCACCAGGCGTCCATTCACCGTGGCGTTATCCACCTGGGCCTGGAAGTAGCCCTGGGTCGCGTCGGCGGGAAGTACTTCGCGCAGATCCAGCAGATGCTTGGCCAGCATCCCCGGCCACACCATGTCGATTTGAATGATGTCGATGTCGCTGGACTGCGCACTCAGGATCTGTTGGTAGAACGACAATCTCTCAGTCGCCGAGTTAGGCGTGGACACCACCTCCACGCTGTTGCCGGTCTGTTTCGACCACACTTCGACAGCCTCCTTGCACAGTTGCAATTCGGCACCCACCGCGCCGCAGGAGATCGTGAGATTGGCGGCAGTCGAGAGGGATGGAAGTCCCCCACAAAGTACCAGTAACGCTGCGGGAAGGAGCGATTTGAGCTGTTTCATAAAGCCCTCTTTATTTTTGTTTTTAGAAAAGTTAACGTTAACATCGCCAAATGTAGCAGTGTATTTGCGATGAGGCATCCTTTTTTTCCTGGAGTCTGACAATTCAGAAACCACGAGAAGAAGGCGGTCGCGGGAACAAAAAAATAAAAACAAAACAGGGAAATCCACATGCAGAAAGCATCAAGCTGGCTTCTCGCAGGCGTGCTCGGCACCTCGGCGGCCACCGCTCAAGCCGCGACTCTGGAAGAACGCATGGCAGCGTTCGAGGCCCGCGCCAGCGCCGCCGAAAAACGCGCCGCCGCCGCCGAACAGCAAACCCAGGCACTGGCCAGGGAACTGCAACAACTCAAACTCGCCACACCCGCCATCCAACCGGTAGCGTCCACTGCAAACGTTGCAGCGCCGACGCTGGACACGCGATTAGCGAAACTCGAAGCCCGCCAGCAAAGCCTGGAGAAACAGGACAGCAGCCCACACCTCACGGATGGGTTCAGCTTCAAGGGTTACGCTCGCTCCGGATTGCTGGTCAACGATGGGCTGGGCGGAGGCCGTGGCGGCCCGTATACCACCCCGGCCGGTTCGGTGGGTGGCGCCGTCGGGCGATTGGGTAACGAAGACGACACCTACATGCGCATCGACCTGTCGAAAGAGCAGTACGCGCAGAACGGCACCCGTTCCATATTCACGGTATCCATTGCCGATGGCGTGGAAAGCTCCAATGATTGGACTGCCGACGAAAGCAACCTGAACGTGCGCCAGGTGTTTACCGAACTGGATCACATCGCCGCGTTCAAGGGCAATTCGATGTTCGAAAATTCCACCCTGTGGGCCGGCAAGCGATTTGATCGGGACAATTTCGATATCCACTGGCTGGACTCGGACGTCGTCTACCTGGCCGGTACCGGCGGAGGTATCTACGATGTGCAGATGAACAAGAATTGGCGCTCGAATTACTCATTGATCGGGCGTAACTACGGCGAATTCAGCGAGGGTGGCATCAATGCCGATGTGGAGAGCTACATCCTGACCTCCAACCAGTTTTTCGACAACGGGCAGTGGCAATGGATGTTCAATGCCATCGGGTCAAAGAAAAACGACATCGATATCCGCAGCAACGAAGCGGGCCTGACGCCAGCGGACTCCGGTTTGCACAGCATGGTGGCCAACCACCAGAAAAACTTCTTCGGCCGGGAAGGCTTTACCAAGGCGGCGTTGCTCTATGGGCAGGGGCTGGGCGCGGAGGTCAAGAACATCGGCTCCGATGGCGAGCTGATCGACGATGCCCGCGCGCTGCGCCTGGCGCTTTACGGCGAGACCCCCATTGCCCCCGGCTGGCGCATCGGTCCCAGCTTGCTGGCCGAACAGAGCAAGGACCGGTACGTCAAGGGTGACGACTACCGCTGGATGACGCTGAACGTTCGACTGGCCAATGAAATCAACAGCAATTTCGAGATGGCCTACGAGATGAGCTGGCAAACCATGGACCTCGATCCCAAGGGTTACCAGCAACGCAACGCGGTCGACGGTAATTTCTGGAAATTCACGATCGCCCCGACCTTCAAGCCTGACTTTGGTGACTTGCTCACACGCCCCGAACTACGGGTGTTCGCAAGCGTCATGGACTGGTCTTCGGATCTGGACCGCTACAGCGCCTCGGACTCCTTCGGCAAATCTGACTTCAATGCTGGCGGCGTGTGGCAATACGGAATACAGATGGAGACCTGGTTCTAAATGACTGAGGGCATCCTCTTCACAAACAGGGGATGCCGCTCATTTCAGCAGGGCGCTCATGACGTCTGCGACGCCAGGGATTGGAGTATTTCCCGGCGGCAGACCTCAAGGATTTCGTCCGCCAACGGCGAGTCATCCGGGCAAGCGCGGGACAACATCACCGCACCGACGGCATGGGCCAGCGTGTCGAGCATCTTCGCCCTGATGGCCTGCTGGTCCACTTCACTCTGTTGCACGCCTTCGCGCCCGAGGGCATCCAGGATGTTTTCAATGCCCTCGGCGAACGTGGTCTTGACCTCCGTTGATTGGCGCGCGGCATCCCCGCAAAGGGCGGACATCGTGCAACCCGCGTCGCGGGAATCACGATGGTCCCGGGACACGTAAAGATCGAAGAATGCCTTGGCCCCCATACCTGCGTTGTTGGTCAAGGATTGGGAAAGCCCGCACGCCGCCGCTTCCGCCATCAAATCGGCCTTGGAGCCAAAGTGCTTGTAGAACCCGCCATGGGTAAACCCGGCCGCCGCCATCAGGTCGGCGACGCCGACGCCGTCATAGCCACGCTCACGAAACAACCTGGACGCCGTTTCGACGATGTGCGCCCGGTTTAACTGCACCTGCGCTTTGCTGACTCTCATGACCCCATGCCTCTCTGCTTGGCTTGTTTCCAGAGCGCCAATATACATTGATGTTGATCAACATCAAAACTGTTGACGCCTTAGATTATGATCGTCATCCTATAAATCAAGGCCCGGCCCCACAACGCAATCCCATTGAACAAGAGAGCAAAGCCATGTCCCAATCCTCAGCTGTCCTTATCACCGGTGCGTCCAGCGGCATTGGTGCCACCTATGCCGAACGATTCGCCCAGCGCGGTCATGACCTGGTCCTGGTGGCACGCGACAAGGCCCGCCTGGAGACGCTCGCGGCGCGTTTGCGCCAGGCGCACAGCGTCAGCGTAGACGTTCTCCAGGCCGACCTGACCCAATCCGCAGACCTGGCCGCCGTCGAGGCACGCCTGCGTGATGACGGTCGAATCGGCGTGCTGATCAACAACGCCGGCGCGAACCAGACCGGGAGCTTTCTCGAGCAGACGCCGCAGAGCATCGAGCAACTGGTGGCGCTCAACATCACCTCGCTGACCCGGCTCGCCCGCGCGATCGCGCCCAGGCTGGTGCAGGCCGGCGAAGGGGCGATCGTGAACATCGGTTCGGTCGTTGGCCTGTCGCCAGAGATCGGGTTCACACTCTACGGGGCGACCAAGGCGTTCGTGCAGTTCCTTTCCCAGGGGTTGAGCCTGGAGCTCTCGTCCAAAGGCGTCTATGTGCAGGCGGTGCTGCCTGCTGCCACCCGCACCGAGATCTGGGAGCGTTCTGGCATCGACATCAATGTGCTGCCCGAGGTCATGGAAGTGGAGGAACTGGTGGACGCGGCCCTGGTCGGTTTCGACCGTCGGGAAAGCGTGACCATCCCACCTCTGCACGACGCCGCCCACTGGGATACCTTCCAGGCCGCGCGCCAAGGTGTAATGGGCAACCTGCGCCAGGCCCAGGCAGCCGAGCGCTATCGCACCGTTTGATCGGTTTGGGCGATACCCGCGTCGCGGCTGCCGGATCCACGGCAGCCCACCGAGCCAATGTCGACCATCGAGGGCTCTGACGCCTGCGCTATGCCGCTGGCAAGGCGCAGGCCAGCTACAGTTCATGCAAAGCATGCAAATCGGGTGGATAACCAGCTCATCCACACAGGAGAAAAACAATGACATTCAAGGCTCTGCTTGCCACCAAAACCGGTGATGCAATCTCGACTCGCCTGGTCGACTTCAAGGAGGAGGACCTGATGCCGGGCGACGTGACCGTCGTGATCGATTACTCCACCGTGAACTACAAGGACGCCATGGCCCTGAGTGGTCGTTCCCCGGTTATTCGCCAGTTTCCGTTGATCCCCGGCATTGATTTCGCCGGTATCGTCGAGGCCTCCAGCCACCCCGATTTCAAGGTTGGCGAGCGCGTGCTGGTCAACGGCTGGGGGCTGAGCCAGACCCACCACGGCGGCTTTGCGCAGAAAGCGCGGGTGAGCGGCGACTGGCTGGTGAAGGTCCCGGAGGTATTCTCGACCCGGGAAGCCATGGCCATCGGCACCGCAGGCTACACGGCCATGCTCAGCGTGCTGGCGTTGGAGCATGGCGGCCTGACTCCCGATCGCGGCGATATCCTGGTGACTGGCGCCAGCGGCGGTGCCGGCTCGGTGGCGATCGCGCTGCTGTCAGGCCTGGGATATCGCGTGATCGCCTCGACCGGGCGTCAAGAGGAAGCCGACTATCTGCGCGACCTCGGCGCGGCACAGGTCATTGACCGCCGGACCTTGTCCGAGGCAAGCGCCCCGATCGCCAAGGAACGCTGGGCGGGGGTCATCGATTCAGTCGGTAGTCATACCCTGGCCAATGCATTGGCACAGACCCAATACCGGGGTGTCGTCGCCGCTTTCGGTTTGGCCCAGGGAGCCGATCTGCCCGGGTCGGTGCTGCCCTTCATCCTGCGTAACGTGACCCTGGCGGGCATCGACTCGGTCAATGCCCCTCAGGCTGTCCGCTTGCAAGCCTGGTCGCGACTTGCCCGGGACCTTGACGTGGCCAAGCTTGCCCGCACCACCCAGGTTGTCGGTCTCGCCGAGGTTCCGGCAGTCGCCGGTCGGATGCTGGAAGGGAAGGTTCGCGGACGCACCGTCGTCGATGTGAATGCATGACTGTTTGTTCCGTTGATCATGCTGGCCAATATCCGCCCTGTCTTTCTACACCGTCACCCTACAAAGAGCTGTATCCATGAAGGCATTTTTCATCGAGCGTTATAAAGACACAGGCCGCGTTGGCCAGTTGCCTGATCCCGAAGTCGGGGAGGACGAAGTGCTGGTCCAGGTCCATGCGGCCAGCATCAATCCGCTGGACGCCAAGATAAGAAGCGGCGAGTTCAAGCTGATCCTGCCGTATTCTTTTCCGTTGGTCTTAGGCAACGACTTGGCTGGGGTTGTCGTTCGTGTGGGGCCCAAAGTCCGGCGCTTCAAGCCTGGCGACGAGGTTTATGCGCGTCCTGCCGAGGATCGCATCGGTACCTTCGCCGAACTGGCTTGTGTGAAGGAAGAGGCCCTGGCGCTCAAACCCAGCAACTTGAGCATGACGCAGGCGGCTTCCTTGCCCTTGGTCAGTTTGACGGCCTGGCAGGTATTGGTGGAGACCGCCAAGTTGAAAAAGGGCCAGAAAGTGCTGATTCATGCCGGCTCGGGCGGTGTCGGAACGGTCGCCATTCAGCTTGCCAAGCATCTGGGCGCCTTTGTCGCCACGACAACGAGCACCAGCAATGTCGATTGGGTCAAGGCTCTGGGCGCTGATCTTGTCATCGACTACAAGCAACAGGACTTCGCCTCCGTCCTGCACGATTACGACGTGGTGCTCAATAGCCTGGGCCCAGACGTATTGGCCAAATCCCTGAAGGTCCTCAAGCCCGGTGGACAGCTGATTTCCATTTCCGGCCCGCCGACTCCGCAGTTCGCGCAGGAGCAAGGACTGTCTTGGGGGTTGAGGCAAGTGATGCGTTTGCTGAGTTACGGCATTCGCAGCAAAGCGCGTAAATGCGGTATCAGCTATACGTTCGTTTTCATGCGCGCAAGTGGCCGGCAATTGCGTGAGATCACTGCGCTCGTCGAGTCTGGCGTCATTCAACCTGTGGTGGATCGCTCCTTTGCGTTTGATTCGACGGCGCAGGCTCTGGCCTATGCGGGGCAGGGAAGTGCGAAAGGAAAAGTCGTGGTCAACGTAATCTGAATCTCGCGGCGTTTCGCCCGACTGGCTGGCCAAGCAGGCACGTATCAATGGGGCGCGCTTTCATAGTCGACATCAGCCGCCGCGCTGTATCTGCTCCAGTATCAGGCTGTCGGTGATGTTCATGTCGTCCAGCAGCAGGAACATCTTGCTCAGCACCTCGGCCATTTTCTTGTCGGTGTCGGCGAAGGGCAGGTAGAAGTCCGTGACGCCGCTGCCTGCGGGCACGACGCACAGGTAGTTACCGGGTTCGATATGGATGGCTGCGCTACCCAGATGAACGCGGTAATTCGCACGCTGGCCGATGATTCGCAGAAAATGCCCGTCACATTTAACGTTCTGCAACCCTAGTCCTTGAATCAACTCGCCGACCAGTTCGGCGCGCCGTTGCAGGGTTTCGTTGCTGGTGTTGTAGCCGTCAGCGGCGTGGGCCACGGAGACCAGCAGATCGGCGTCACGCATGATTTCTGAGAACAGCAGCGGCGGTACTTGCTCGAGGGCAATGGCTTGCTGGTCGCGGTAGAACGCAATCGTGTCGAAGGTAAAGTGTTCTGTTTCCGAAAGGTAATGGCCGGTATCCAGAAAGTTGAACATCGCGTAGATGCCGTGCTCTTTGCTCTCGTAATAGATGTCCTCGACGCTTGAAGTCGACCAGTTGCGGACTTGCAGCAAACGGGCGGCTACTTTGCCTTTCAGAAGATGACCGGCAAATCGATTGGACCACAGGCCGCTGTCTCGTTCGGCCGGTGTCAGCAGGTACAGCTCGCGAAAGGCCTGTTTGAACGGCTGCACCCGGCGATGGCTTACCACTTCTTTCTGCCAGTCCGACAATTGTCCTGCGGTGAACAGATGAAAAGGGTGAGCAATCCGCAGGTTCTTTGCCGCGACGTGTTGGCGGCCTTCAAGGTCAGTCACGGTCAGCGTCGCGGTATCGAGCCAGCCCAGCACAGCGTCGTCGGCCAGCACGATCAGTTGTTCCAGCAGCAGACGAACCGCCGGCATTTTCAACAGCGGCTTCAGGTCGTCCAGGGCCAGGGTTTCGCCGCTGCTCATCATCGCTTCCAGGGTGCTGCAGAAGCGTGCGATCTGTTCCTTGAGCTGGGTTTGCTGCGTTTTGAGGGCGACGAAGTCTGGGCTCTTGCGAATCGCAGGCGGTGCGGTCTTGAGCGTCTTTCCGGCTTTGCCGATGTGCAGCGTGGGCGACAAGCCGTCGATCACCAGCCTGACGTCATAGCCATCGATGGTGGCGGCCGTCAGGGCGGACTCGGCGATCTCCGATTCCATGGCCCATTCCAGGCGAATCGCCGAGGGGTAACCGGCGACACGCGCCAGGTTTTCCAGGCCTGCCTGCACGGCTGCATGGGAATTGGCCTGTCGCTGAGGGCCGTACTTTCGCACCTCTTTGTGCAGTTTCTTGAGCGTCAGATAACGCTGGCGTACGTCGTCCGAATCCATGACGGGGAGTACGCCATAGATGCGCATGGCCGCCTGTGCGTGGCGGGCCAACTTCTTTTCCAGCGCCGGTCGACCGATGCCCTGGTAGGCATCGAGCAGCACGCGCGTCTCGGGGAACGCCCAGTGCGAGGGTTCGAGTGCCGCGAGGTACTCGCGCAAGTGGTCTGGGTCGGCCTCGGCCAGCGCCTTGTCCAGCAGGTAGCGGTCCACCACACCGACGGTTTCATCCAGCGTATTGGGCAGGTCGGTGCCCCAGCCAGAGCGAGGTGCCAGGGCAATGTTCAGGTATTCGCGCTGGAAAGCTTGCAGATCACTCCAACCGAGCGCGTCGAGCACCACTCGGCTGGCTTGTCCGGCATAGGGCAGGGCGGTCAGCAGGGTGTTTCTCGAAAAGCCGGACAGCGCCGCGAGCAGCTCTGCCGATTGGTTGTTTGGCAAATCCTGAAGCAGCAGGAAGCATTGGAGCACGGCGGCCGTATCGCCGAAGCTGTCAAAGTCATCCGGCGTCATGCCCAGTCGTTCGATCACCGCCAAGGCCTGCAGCAACCAGCGGGGCTGATACACCTCGACCGAGCGGAAGGTGTCCGCCAGCTTCGTGGCGTTATCGGGCAATCGAGCCAGGGCGTCCTCGACGTAACGAACGGTGAAGTTCACCAGTTCAGCAGGCACTGCAATGGGGTCTTCAGTGGGCGGCTCATCGCCCTGGGACGACTCGTTATCGACGGCTTCGTCTTGCGGTTCCTCGTCGTTTGAATCGTCCTCGTCGAACGCTTCATCAGTGTATCGATCCAGCTCCACATCATCGCTGTACAGTCCGCTGTCGTCTGAGTAGAACATCATGGCGCGGCCCCAGGTATCGGCTGCCTGGACGAAGCGAGGGTAATCGAGGCGGCCCGCTTCCTGCAGGCCCAGAGCGATGCGTTTGATGTCTTTGTGCACGTAGATATACGCGTCGGCGATTGTCCTTTCGTCGTCAGGCGGGGAAGGCGGCTGTACGCGGTTCCAGCTGCCGTCCAGCAACCATTCGGCGAAGGTTTGCCAGACCGGGGTGCACGGGAAATTGCTCAAGCGATTGATGCAGGCCTCAACGTCAGGGAAAGCCCAGGCCTGCTCCGGTCTTCTTCGGTAATAGGCCGGGCCATCTTCGTCGGTGGGCAATGGATAGTCACTGTCCTCGAAGGCCAATTGCAGCATGTGCTGCAGCCGCGCGCCGATCTGCTCCAGCCCATAGGCATCCGGGTGAGCCGTGATCCACGCATCGCAGAGTCGATATTGCAGGCCGTAACGCTGCTGATCGCGGCGGTCTTCCAGATCGTCCCAAACGGTCGGGAACACAAAACCATCCGCCAGTGCCTTGGGACCATCCGTGGGATGCTGCCTGACCCAGTCATCGGCGATGCGCAGCAAGTCGATGCCGTCCCAGAAATCGGGCTCGAATTCGTCATATCGGCTGAGCTCGGGATAGTCATCCAGCGCCTTATCGCAGAATGCTCGCAGCGCAGCGAGGCGCGTGGCTTGTTCGGGCACAGGACGGCGTGATTGCATGAAGGTATCCGAGGGAAGTAAGCGACGAGGATCAACCGCCAATCAGCGGCACCAGGCGGATAAACGCGAGCGTGGAAGGAGGACTCAATTCGATTGACTCATCCAGGCTTTGCAGCATGACGCCGTTGTGCAGAACGCGAAATGCACGGGTTTCAAAACCGTTCAAGGCTCGCTCGACCTCAACGCCGACATCCAGGTCTAGGGACGCGCTGGCCTGAGGCATGACAACCGCGCCTTCGCTGGCTTGCTGAAGAATCTCCCGCTCGCTCAGGTATTGGCGGTCGAGCACTTCACGTACCGACACTTGTTCCTCGCAGTGCCGGATCGACAACGCGGCGATCTGCTCGGCAACGGCCAGGCGAATCAGCTCGGCGACCGTCAAGGTCAACGAGGCCGGCGTCACGCTGACAGGGGGCAGCAAAGGCTCCTGGCGTGCACCTTTGAGGCAATAACTATGAACCACGAACTCCATGACGCATGTCTCGCAAGCCAGCCCAGCCGGGCGCAGGGCTGCCTAGCATATCCCGGTCTGCAATAAACTTCATCGCGATGCGCTCGGGTGCAGAATCACACCGTCAGCTTAACCTCCGCAGCTTCGTCGAATTTCGACCGTGCCGCTTCAACCTCAGGCAATTTGTCGAGCGTCCATTTATGCAATTGGCGAAATGGCTGCTGCAGAGTTCGCCCCAATGGGGTGATCTCGTACTGCACTGCCACGGGCGAGAACGAAATGATCTGGCGCGAGACGAGACCATTTCGTTCCAGCCGCCGCAGGCACTGTGTAAGTGCCTTTTGGGTGACGCCTTCCAGGCGGCGTTTGATGGCATTAAAGCGATGCGGCCCGTCGTCAAGCACCGCCAGAACCATCATTGACCACTTATCCGCGATTTGGTCGAACAATGCCCGGCTTGGGCACTCCGACGAAAAACATTGCGGCTTTAATTCCAGCATCGAAGTTTCCTCGTGTATACCTAGGCGACTCTAGGTGCCTAATTGACATCTGGTTTACAAAATATACTTATATGGCTTCCCAAAGCAAATGGAGCCCATCCAATGTCGAACCCTGATACCAGCATTTTATTTCGTCCTCTTTCCATCCGGTCGCTTGAACTGAAAAACCGGATTGTCATGGCGCCGATGACGCGTCTGTTCTCACCCGAAGGCATCCCGGGTGAAGCGAGCACTGCCTATTACCGGCGCCGGGCGGAGGGAGGTGTTGGCCTGATTCTGTCGGAAGGCACCGTGATTGATCGCCCAGCATCGCGCAATGATGCCGGCATTCCTTTTTTTCATGGCGAAGCGGCGCTGGCTGGATGGAAGAACGTGATCAATGCTGTCCACACGGCTGGCGGGCGCATGGCACCGCAAATCTGGCACACCGGCTCCACGCGTTACATCAACGACTGGGAGCCAGATGCGCCAGTGGAAAGCCCGTCGGGCCTTGTTTCGCCAGGTGACCTGCGTGGCGTGGCGATGAGTGAAGAGGACATTGCCGACACGGTGGCAGCGTTCGCCAAGGCCGCAGCGGATGCCAAGCGACTGGGCTTCGATACCGTCGAGATCCATGGAGCCCATGGTTACTTGATCGATCAGTTTTTCTGGTCTGGTAGCAATCTGCGCACCGACCGCTACGGCGGCCCGACAATCAAGGAGCGCTCGCGTTTTGCCAGTGAGGTCGTCTCTGCCGTTCGCCAGGCTGTTGGCCCGCAATTCCCGATCATCATGCGCGTCAGCCAGTGGAAGCAACAGGACTACGGGGTGCGCGTTGCTGAAACGCCAGCGGTGATGGAGGACTGGTTGCTGCCACTGGTCGAGGCCGGTGTCGACGTCCTGCACTGCTCGCAGCGCCGCTTCTGGGAACCTGAGTTTCCCGAAATTGACGGTGAGAACGGGATGAACTGCGCGGGCTGGGCGAAGAAAGTCACTGGAGCCACAACCATCAGCGTCGGTTCGGTTGGGCTGGACAATGATGTCACTAACGCCTTCGCCGGCAAGGGATCAGCCCCTGCGAGTCTGGATCGGCTCATCGAGCGCATGGAGTGCGAGGAGTTTGATCTGATCGCTGTAGGGCGTGTTCTGCTGAGTGACACGGATTGGGTCGCCAAAGTGGAAAAAGGCGATTATGCGGATCTGAAGGGTTTCAATCCGGCATCTTTAGCTGAATTGGTTTGAAGCAATTGTTGGCCAGCTTGAGCGCTAACAACTAGCGAAAGGAGGGCGATCTAGCTCGACGCCCTCACTTCCAAGTAGAGACCAGGGACTTCGCCGTCGACGTGTTTGTCGGGTTTGGTCAGCGAGCGACGAAGGCTATCAAGAGTTTCTGAAAGTGGGTGGAATTCTATTGCAGGCTTTCGAGCTCCCTACCTAACCATACAACCGCTGTTCAATCTCTTCGAGGGTGCTGCCTCGTGTCTCCGGTACCCATACCGCGACGAAGGTCAGAGATAGAAGTCCTGCTCCCACGAACACAAAGAAGGTTTGGCCGATCCCGATCGTCGCAACCAAAGATGGAAAGAACATGCCGATCATCACGTTGGTCAACCAGAACGCTGCGATCGCCATACCCATGCATCCGCCGCGGATGCGCATTGGGAAGATTTCCGCCAAAAGCACCCAAAAGGCAGGCCCGATCAGCCCTTGCATGGAGGCAAGGAACATCGCCATGGCGCCGAGAATGAGCATGGCGCGGGTAACGGAGGGATCGACAAAAACTGAAACCAGGCCAATCAACAGTAAAGACAATGTGGTACCAGTGAAACCGAGCAGCATCATTGGGCGACGGCCCACGCGGTCCAGCAGCGCAATGCCAATCGAGATAACGCCGTTTACGACATTGGCGATCAGTGGCCTGCTTCTGTGAGGATCTGGGTGCCGAAGTACATGATTGAATTGACTCCGGTCAGCTGCGACGTAACAGCGATACCGATGCCAATCAAAAAGATTCGTCGCGCGCCCTTTTGAGACAGGTCGCGCCAGCCGCCTTTTTTGATGAATCGTTCGTTGCTGATCTGCTGGGTGATGGCCTCCATTTCAGCCTTGGCGTAGTACTCCTCCCGTACCAGTTTCAATACCTCCAGGCCCTCTCTGAAGCGCCCTTTGGTGGCTAGCCAGCGCGGGCTTTCCGGCATGTAGAGCATTCCCAACCAGAGTGCCACTGCTGGCAGGGTTGCCAAGGCAAGCATCCATCTCCAAACACCGTCGAGATCGCTAAACAAATTGCCCAGTGTGGCGTTGGTGGTGAAGGCCAGGAACTGCCCAGTGACGATCATCAACTCGTTGCGAGTGATGATGCGACCGCGGATGCTGGATGGGGCCATCTCCGCCAGATACGCCGGCACGACGACCGATGCGCCGCCCACCGCTAACCCCAACGTGAAGCGGGCGGCCACCATGACGTTGAGGGTGGGCGCCAGCGCACAAGCCAACGCGCCAAGAAAAAACACTACGGCGAGGAAAAGAATGATACGGCGGCGACCCTAGAGGTCCGATAGGCGACCGCTGAACAGCGCCCCCATCATTGCGCCGATCAATAGGGCGCTGGCGACCAAACCTTCCGTGAAGGGGGTCAGCGCCCATCCAGAACAGATGCGAGGGATCAAGGTTGGCGCCAATCACCGGTCCGATTGCATTGCGCAGCTTCAGCAGCGAGCGGACGTTGTAGACGCACTGGTTACCGTGCAACTCCAAAGCGATGCGCTCCACGCCGTTCTCCTTGGCCAGATCAGCTATTTCGCTCCAGAAGGGCAGCAGGCGTTCTTCCCATTGATAGCGCAGCATTGCCTGGGTTTCGGGAGGCCATGAGGCAACCACCCAGTTCGGCATCCTGTCGCCGGCCCGCCCTTCAGGTAAGCCAGACATGGTGCAGACGGTCTTGACTCCCAGTTCACCGGCTACGCGTATCGTATCCCTGAGGCATTGACCTTGTTCGGGCTGCGTGGGATGCAAAGGGTTGCCGTTGGCGTTCAAGGAAATGATTTCCAGACTGTGTTCCTGGAAGCTACGTTTGAGGGCCTTGCGGTCATCGGCGCTGGCGAGCATCTGCGCCAAGTCAAAGTGCGGCGCGGTCGACCATCCGCCGGTGTTGATCTCCAGGCCCGACACTCCCAGCCGTTCAGCCTGCTTGAGCATCTCCCGCAGGGGCAGGTTACCGAGGCTGTCGGTGACGAATCCCAGCCTGCACAGCCTCATACCGCTGGCGAGCCGAGGTCACCCTACCTTGTGCAAACGCCTGCCGGCTTCCGTGAGTCGTCGTTCGCAGGAAAATAAAAAATCATCCACACGGTTGACACATCAAATCGTGCGCCACGGTGGCCGATATATCTATGAAGAGCTGCGCAAGCAGATCCTCACGCTCAAGCTCAAACCAGGGTCGCCACTGGACGAAGTTTCGCTCGCGGCGCAGTTCGGTCTTTCCCGTTCGCCGGTCAGAGACGCCTTGGCACGACTGATAAGTGAGGGCTTGGTCACCATCCTGCCCAACCGGACAACACTGGTCACACCCTTTGAGATCGAGGATTTCCCCAATTACGTGTCGGCGCTGGATCTCATCCAGCGAGCGGTGACTCGTCTGGCTGCGACGCAGCACGACGAGGAAGACCTCAAGCGCATACGTGCGGCAGACGCTGCCTACCTTGAGGCCGTGACGTCGGGAGATTTCCAGGCGATGTCCGAAACAAACAAAGCATTCCATATCGCGATTGCCGAGGCGGGCAAGAACCCCTACTTCATCAGCTATTACGAAAAACTGCTGGGCGAAGGCCAGCGGTTGCTGCATCTGCATTTCGACTACATCATCAGCACAGCGTGTACCACCACGCGCTTGGGGCGTGACCATGATGTCATCGTTAACGCTATTGCGGCGCGTAACGCCGACGACGCTGAGCAGGCAGCGCATGAGCACACGATGTTGTTCCAGCGGCGTTTTCTCGCTTATATGCAGCAGAACCTGACAAAAGCAGTTTCGGTGAAGTAGCGGCGCTTACCAAGCATCTCAATCATGCCGTCGAGCGCAGCTAAACAGCCTGCCCAACGACGCCTATAGACTCTCAGGGTCACCAAAGAACATCTGAATCCGCGAACGCAACCAGCGTTCACCCGGATCATTGTCCTGAGAACCACGCCAGGCCATGTGCAGCTCGAAGCTGCGTACCGGGATCGGTGGGTCTTCGGCGCGCACGCCACCGGCGGCGGTCAGGGCGTCGGCAGTGTAGTCGGGGACGATGGCGATGATGTCAGTACCCGCCAGCAGCGTGCTCAGGCCGTTGAACTGGGGCACCGCCAAGACCACATGGCGTTTGCGATCGAGTTTTTCCAGCTCTTCATCGATAAAGCCGCTCAAGTCACCGGCGAAGGACACCAACGCATGGGGACGGGCGCAGAATTCATCCAGGGTCAGTCGTCCTGGCGCGGTGTCGGCCCGTAGCACTTTGGGCAAGCTGCGCCGCAAGACCTTACGCTTGGCGTTGGCTGGCAAATCTTCGGTATAACTGACGCCGATGGAGATTTCACCGGAGGCCAGCAAGCCGGGCATCAAGATGTAGTTGACCCGACGCACCACCAGCACGATGCCTGGTGCTTCGGCTCGCAGGCGCTTGAGCAGCATGGGCAGCAGGGCGAACTCGGCATCGTCCGACAGGCCGATGCGGAACACTGAGGTGCTGGTGGCCGGGTCAAACTCCGCCGCCCGGCTGACCGCCGTGGAAATCGAATCCAGGGCCGGGGAGAGCAGGGCGAAGATTTCGACCGCCCGGGCCGAAGGCTCCATGCTGCGACCGGTGCGCACGAACAATGGGTCATCGAACAGGCTACGCAGGCGCGACAGCGCGGCGCTGATGGCTGGCTGGCCGAGAAACAATTTCTCGGCCGCGCGGGTCACGCTGCGCTCATGCATCAATGTTTCGAACACGATCAACAGGTTCAGGTCGACACGACGCAGGTCATTACGATTCATCTGGGGTCCTGGCAGGTTCAGCAAGCTTGACGTCAGCGGCCATATGGGAACAATGGCCGGCATGAATCTTACGGGGAAAGGCTGGTACTCTGCACCGGCTAATTACTTTTTCCTACAGAACGGACCTGATTTCTTGCTGCGGAATCAATGACAGGCATGTCGACTATTAATAGCCACTGATGGTCTTGGGTGCAAAGCCCGGATAGAGTTCATGGCATTAGAGGTTACTTTGACGAGGTTTGCGATGTCCCGCACGATCCGTTTTCACAAGTTTGGCGGTGCCGAGGTGCTCAAATGCGAAGAGCATGCGGCGGCCCTTCCTGCCCCAGGAGAAGTGCAGGTCCGTGTCGAAGCGATCGGCATCAGTTGGTACGACACCCTGTGGCGCCAGAACCTGGCGTCGTCCCAGGCGCGCCTGCCATCAGGCCTGGGCCATGAAATGGCCGGCGTGGTCACGGCTGTCGGCGACGGTGTCGATGATTTGGCCGTGGGCGACAAGGTCGCCAGCTTCCCCGCCGAGAGCCCGAACGATTATCCGGTGTACGGCGAGGTCATTGTGCTGCCGCGCACCGCCCTGACCCGCTATCCCGACGTGCTCACCCCGATCGAAGCTTCGGTGCACTACACGCCGCTGCTGATCGCATATTTCGCCTACATGGACCTGGCGCGGGTCAAACCCGGGCAATTTGCCCTGGTGACCGATGCCAGCCATTGTGCCGGTCCTTCCTTCGTGCAACTGGGCAAGGCCTTGGGTGTGCGGGTGATCGCGGCCACCAAGACGGCTGACGAGCGTGAGTACCTGCTGTCGCTGGGCGCGGAAAAAGTCATCGTCACCGAAGAGCAGGATTTGCTGATGCAAATCAACAAGCTCACCGACAACCGTGGTGTCGATGTGGTGTTCGACGGCCTTGGCGGGCCGCAGATGTCGCTGCTCGGCGATGTCCTGGCGCCGCGAGGCAGCCTGGTGTTGTATGGCCTGCAGGGTGGCAACCAGACACCGTTCCCGGCGTGTGCGGCGTTCCAGAAGAACATTCAGTTCTTTGTGCACTGCATCGGCAACTTCACCGGCAAGCCGGAACTGGGCATCGTCCAGGACCAGGTGGCTTTGCAGCGGGCACTGCGTGATATCAATCAACTGACCGCCGATCGGGTGGTGGTGCCACTCAAGACCCGGGTGTTTCCGTTCTCCGAGTTTGTCGAGGCCCACCGTTACATGGGCGAATGCCCTTGCCGTGAGCGCGTTGCCCTTCAGGTCGTCGATCCTTCCTGATACCTGTCTTGCGCAAGAGTCTTTGTCCGGACTCTTGCGTTGCCTTCGGCTGGACCGGCCCTCCCTTTCTCCATGATTGCTACGCCTCTCGCCTGACGGTGGTGCACTCGCGCCCGGCAAGCGAGCGCTTGTGCGGGCTGCCCCTATTCGCGGGAAACCAGAATCGAATCTGTTTGCCCGTCGACATCTGAACTGGTTTTTGTCCCTAATCTGTATCTTCTAATCATTGTTTAAGTCCTGATAATTGAACGCTGATTTCCATCTCAAGGAAGAAGGCGTGGCGCGGTATAACTTTTTCGAAGGTTTCGAGCCTTCATTGCCTAATCAAGGCGCTTCAAGCGTTACTTGGTATAAGGCTATCTATCGACTATGGGGAAAACAGGATGAGGCGGGCGGTCAATTAAAGATCAGCTTGTTCTTTATTTCTCGTACTCATTGTCTGTGGGACGTTGTCGGAATTCTCCTAGGACGTGCCGCCGGATCGGCTAAGACCAATGATTTAGCGGTGTTCAGGGCGATCCTGAAATGGAACGGGCCGGCACCCAACGTATGTATCAAATAATTACGACAAGCAATGCTTGAGCGTATTGCTAATACTCTCTGCAGTACTAGAACACTTCATTCAGATCTACACGTCGCACGATCACATTGGTGCGGGTGCGACGCCGATATTCGAATTCCAGGTAAATGGCTATGAGTGCAATTCACGAGCAGGCAATGACTCACGTGTATCAGCAGATATTGCAACGACTGTTGGGTTTTTATTCCCGGGCAGAGCGTACCGCGTTGCAGCTTTTGATCCAGCG
Source organism: Pseudomonas sp. B21-054 (assembly GCF_026016345.1). Classification (NCBI taxonomy): domain Bacteria; kingdom Pseudomonadati; phylum Pseudomonadota; class Gammaproteobacteria; order Pseudomonadales; family Pseudomonadaceae; genus Pseudomonas; species Pseudomonas sp. B21-054. The sequence continues at coordinate 3,350,514 of NZ_CP087204.1, read as the reverse complement.
TTTAATTGTCGCCGCCGGAGGCATTGAGCGGATTGGCGATTATCGCGTGCTGACGGTCCAGAACGGCAGTCGGGACAGCTTTTACGTGCTGACGGCCTTGCGGGCCGCGCAATTAAGTATCGCTGGCAGGCATCCGGTGACCTTCGACTTGCGTGTCGCCACACCGCGCCTGAGCGAAACCACCCACTCGGCCCTGGAAAACATCCATCGCTGCTACAGCGCACTGTTTGTCTACGACGATCCCCGGGTCGAGCTACTGATGGCGGATAACCGTGAGGTGCTGCCCTTCAATCATAACCAGCCGCTGTCGGTGGCCGGGCATGAGGCCTGCCGCACGGACATGCTGGTGCTGGGGCATCTTCGCTCACCGGACAGTCCCTTGGAGGTGGGCGACGACAGTTATCTGGCGATGGCGGAGTTCTATCGGCATGTGGCGCGCTGGGAGGCGGGGGTGGATTCGTTGGTCAGCAGCGAGACGCCGCGCCAGCAGAAACAATTCATGTCGGGTCTTCGCCGCGCGGCCCGCAAGATCGACCTGGCCATCGACAACGGCGGCTTTGACAGTCTTTTTGCGCAACTCGATACCCTGGGCAACGATCCCTACCAGTCATTTTATGGTCAGGATCGCCTCCGTGGATGGCAGCCCGAAGGTCATTTCGAGGCCTGCCGGCGAGTCGGGCACATTGGTATCGACGACCTGTTCCTCGACCGCTCGGAAGAAACCAACTGGCCGCTTTTCAACGAGTTCCTGCGGATACAGACCGAGAGTCTCATCGTATCGGCACCCGAAAACGAATATGTCAGTCCTCTGCTGTCGGCGCATTTACATGGCTTGCAGGCCTGTTACCTGCAAGGGCGCAGCTACGAAACGGGCTACGGGGATTACGTACAGCGGGCGATCATGCTCATGCATCGCAAGCAACTGCCGGAACATGCCTGCCAGCACACTCGGGAGTTGTTTGGCACGCCTTCGACTGTCCCTGAGCGCCGCGCCCAGGCCGCCATCGAAGCGCAGAAAAACCTGGGGCTCAACGAAACGCAACTGGTGTGCATGCTGTTCGCCCCCTTCGTGGCGCAAGGTGCAGGCCTGGAGCATTTCCTGCGTTGCTGCCACCCTGGCATGCTGGTGGCTTTGCCGGATCTGCACAGGGCCATGCAGGGTGCGCCCATTACCGATCAGGTGGCGCAGTGGATGATCGACGTCAGCGGCCTGTCCATCGATCTGCTCGGCAAGTTGTACCGGGCCAGCATTGCGCTGCCGGAACAGGACACCGTATCGGGGATCGAGCCGCAAGCTGTAGACGCTGAAGAAGCCGGGCAGGGCGCCGATGGCCTGTGCGAACGCTCGGCAAGGCACTGAGGAACGCGGTTTGGCGGATTCATCCTCCCCATATCCGGCCATTGTTCCCGGTGTTCCGGCTGGGCCGGTCATGGCCTGTTTTTTGGGGCAGACCCCATGAAAAGTTGCCGGGAACCAGACTTCGCCTACCAGGCGGTGTATCGATACCTGACGACCCTGATCAACGAATTGGGTGCCGATGCCCGGGTACGCCTGCCGTCGCTGCGACAGTTGGCCGAGCGTCTTGACGTGTCGATTTCTACCATCCAGTACGCTTATTCGTTGCTGGAAAAGGAAGGCCGGGTCTACTCGATCGCCAAGTCCGGTTACTACGCGCTGCCAGTGCCTTGCGTTGCCACCCTGGACGGCGGCGATGATTTGCTCGAGACCCTGTACGTCAATGCGCGGCGACCGGGCATGCTGGTGCTCAGTGCGGATGAACCGGCGTCGATGCAACCACTGGATAGCCCATTGTTGTTGCTCGAGCGCGAGCTGCTACGCCAGTACCCGCGGTCCTCGCAGGCGCCTTCGCAACCCTGGGGCGAGTTGGAGCTGCGTGCGGCACTGGCCGCCCGCTACACCTCTTCTGCATCCCGCTGCTGGAGTGCCGATGACGTCTATATCGGCGCCGATCTGCGCGGCGTCCTGGAAATCCTCATTGCCGCGCTGGCGCTCAAGGGCGCCACGGTACTGATCGAATCACCCTGCGACTGGACCATCCTGCGCCTGCTGCAGGCCGCCGAAATCCGAGTCATCGAGCTGCCGTTGCGGACGGACGGCCAGATCAATACCGAGCAGTTGGAGCAACTGCTGGTGAGCGAAACGGTGCGCCTGGTGGTGCTGTCTTCGGTCCTGAGCATGCCGAGGGGCACGCTCATGCTTGAGCACAACCGCCATGCCGTGGCACATCTGCTGGCGTTCCACGGCACGTGGGTGCTGGAGAACGACAGCTACGCCGACCTGGCCTTCGAGGCAGGCGTGGTGCCTTTTCGGGATTTGCTCGACCCGGACCGGTTGATTGTCTATTCCACGTTCGAGAAAACCATCGGCCCGGAGGCCCCCTATGGGTATGTGTTGTCGCGCCAGTTGACCCTGCAATTGCAGCGGCATTTCCTATTGCGCGCCTTTCGTTTATCGCCGATTCGCCAGAAAGCCATTGCGCGCTTGTACAGCAACGGTCGGATCGATCAACACTTGCTGGTTTTGCGGCGTTTGCTGCGTGAAAGCGCGGTTTCGGCAACGCAATTGCTGCGTGAACGGCTCGGGGACAGCCTCCAATGGGTCGCACCCGAAGGCGGTGCGACGATCTGGATGCGATCCTCGCGTCCGGTCGATCTACGGCGGGTTTTCCAGCGCCTGCTTGCCCAGCGAATCGTCATCGCGCCAGGCGAGCTGTTCAGCATCCAGGGGTTATATGCGCAACACATGCGCTTGACTCACGCCTTGAACGGGTCGGACGACCTGGACACAGCGCTCTGCGCGCTGGCCGATGCCTTGAGGCTCGAGCAATCCTGATGAGGATGGATCGAACCCATCGCGCCATGGTCGAACTGTCAGTAAACTGCATCCCATTTCTCGAGCCATTCCATCCAGAGGTATTGCATGACAGTCAGTCCATTTGCGGGCAAGCCGGCACCGGCAGAGTTGTTGATCGATATCCCGCGACTGGTGACGGCCTATTACACCGGCCGACCCGATGCCTCAGTTGCCACCCAGCGCGTGGCGTTCGGCACCTCCGGTCACCGTGGCAGTTCCTTCGATCTGGGGTTCAACGAGTGGCACGTGCTGGCAATCAGTCAGGCGATCTGCTTGTACCGTGAAGCCCAGGGCATCAATGGGCCGCTGTTCATTGGTATCGACACCCATGCGCTGTCGACCCCGGCGGGCGCAAGCGCACTGGAAGTGTTCGCCGCCAACGGTGTAACCGTGATGATCGCCGAAGGTGATGAATACACCCCGACGCCAGCGATTTCCCACGCCATTCTCTGCTACAACCGAGGTCGCACCTCAGGCCTGGCGGACGGCATTGTCATCACACCGTCCCACAACCCGCCGCAAAGTGGGGGCTACAAGTACAACCCCACCAATGGCGGCCCGGCCGATACCCATATCACCAAATGGATCGAGGCCAAGGCCAACGAACTGCTGGCCAACCAGCTGGCGGGGGTCAAGCGCATCAGCTACGAACAGGCCCTGAAGGCCGATACCACCCACCGCCACGACTACGTCAACACCTACGTGGCAGACCTGGGCAACGTCATCGATTTCGATGCCATTCGCGGTGCCGGGTTGCACTTGGGCGTCGACCCACTGGGCGGCGCGGGTGTGCGCTACTGGCCGGCCATCGCCGAACACTACCGCCTGGACCTGGAAGTGGTGAACACCCATGTGGACTCCACCTTCCGCTTCATGACCGTCGATTGGGACGGGCAGATCCGCATGGACCCGTCCTCCAGCCATGCCATGCAAGGGCTGATCGGCCTGAAGGAACGTTTCGACGTGGCCTTCGCCTGCGACCCAGACCATGACCGCCATGGCATCGTGACGCCGTCCGGCGGCCTGTTGGCGCCGAACAGCTATCTGGCGGTGTCCATCGACTACCTGTTCCAGAATCGCCCGCAATGGCGCGCTGACGCCGCCGTGGGCAAGACGGTGGTCAGCAGCGGCCTGATCGATCGCGTCGCCAAACGCCTGGGTCGGCGCCTCTATGAAGTGCCGGTCGGCTTCAAGTGGTTTGCCGACGGGTTGTTCGATGGCTCCCTGGGCTTTGGTGGCGAAGAAAGTGCCGGCGCTTCGTTCCTGCGCAAGGACGGCGGCGTTTGGAGCACCGACAAGGACGGCCTGATCCCGGCGTTGCTGGCGGCTGAAATGACTGCCCGCACCGGTCGCGACCCAAGCCAGGCCTACCGCGCCCTGACGGATGAGCTGGGCGAACCGTTCTCGGTACGCGTGGACGCCAAGGCCAGCCCGCAGCAGAAGGCGTTGCTAAGCAAACTGTCGCCAGACCAGGTGGCGTCCACCGAGTTGGCCGGGGAGAAAATCCAGAACATCCTCAGCAATGCGCCAGGCAATGACCAAGCCATCGGCGGCTTGAAGGTCATGACCGAAAACGGCTGGTTCGCGGCGCGACCGTCCGGCACCGAGGACATCTACAAGATCTACGCCGAGAGCTTCATTGGCGATGAGCACCTCAAGCAATTGGTGGTTGAGGCGCAATCGTTGGTGGATGCAGCCATTGCCGGCAAGTGACCCCGCTGTGGCGAGGGGCTTTGCTCCCTCGCCAGTGATCTCTTGTATCGCAGTATTATCTTTAGATAATTCCTCTAACTGGTTGATCTACAAATTTTTAGTCTTTGATCGCCTCATCGCGAGCAAGCTCGCTCCCACATTTGGATTTGCAGTGATTTGCGATTCCGACTCCGCCGCAAATCCCTGTGGGAGCGAGCTTGCTCGCGATAGCGATCCCTAGCCTACGATGATGCCAATGTGGGATACCACTTTCACTTCATCGCCTAAATACATGACTTAAAAGCTTTTTGGTGGAACCTGACGGCAAATCCAGACACCATAGCCGTCATGATTCAGAACACCGGAGTCTCCCAGCGTGTCGCAACACACTCCCGATCTTCCCCCTGACTTGCTGCCTTTGGCTCAGATGCCGTTATTCAAGCGCCTGGCCGCCCGATTTTTTGGTCATGGCCTGACGCGCCTGCGCGCCCAGCACCGGGCGTCCTGGCTGCACGGTCAGGCCGATGGCTTTCGCAGCGGGCATACCGCCGGTTTTGACTATGGTTATCAAGAAGGCAAGGCCGAAGGGCTGGAAGAGGGGCGCCAGGTCCTGCTGATCCGCGACTCGCGCAGCACCGAACATCCAGCTCCGAAGGTCGATGACCTGCTGTTTGACGATTGGCGCCTGCCGTTGCCAGCTGAACTGAAGAAACGCATCAAGGCGGATGTCGCTCGATTGCTGCCGGCACAGGCGCAACCCAGTGCGGCGCAATGGAAAATGATTTTCAGTGATACGCCCGCGACATCGGTGGTGGCCGGCGCGGGTGCGGGCAAGTCCACCACATTGGTGCTGCGTATCGTGCTGCTGTCGCATTACCTGGGTTTCGAGCTGGACTCGATGACAGTGGTGACCTTCACCCGTGAATCGCGCAAGGACTTCATCCAAAAACTGATTGAAGTGTTTGCCCTGTGGGGGCGAACGATCAGCCTCAAGCAAGCTCGCGACCTGGTGCGCACCTTTCATTCGCGCATCTTGCCCATGGTGCGCAACCTGCCCGGATTCGAGCGGCTCCAGGCCTTCGAGACCCTGAGCCCTCGTGCAGGACAGGGCGATGACGATGCCCTGGACAATCCATTCGACTTGCGCATCAACGAGGCTCAGCGCCAACAACTCAACGCCTGTTATCACGCGCTTTACCAGCGTGACGAGCGCTTCCGCGGGCTGATCAAACCGTTGTCGCGGCATGCATTGCAGCTCAAGGAGTTGGAGCGGGACCACCCGGATGTGCAAAAACGCGTGGCCGTGACCGAACTGGCCGCCCAGCGTGACGAAGAACTGTGCGACGGGATCGAAGACCTGTGGTTTCGGGCTGGCGCCTGGCCAATCAAGGGGATCGAACCCAAACGGCAGACATTCGAGATCAATGGCTCGACATTCCATTGCCACGGCTACGTCCCCGCCTTGGACGCCTGGGTGATGTTGGGTTTCGACCCGCGAGAGGACGCCCGACTGAGCCGGCCGGGCGCCAAGTTGAGTATCCGTGCGGAATGGGCGGTAAAGCGCACCCTATTTCAAGCTTTCTGTCGCAAACCACTGATATGGCTTGAAAGTTATGAAGCGTCAAAACGCGTATTGGCGTCTCTAGCGGGCGATGCCAGCGCGGGGCCCGGGTTCGATTACAAGGTCAAGGGCGAGCTGGGCTCGGCGCCGCTGCTGGATTGTTTTGTCGCCGCCGCGGGGTTTATCGAGAACCTTGGCCTGGACGTGCCGGATGCCGTGGGAAGGATGTGTTTTTCCCAGGATGACCCGGATCGCTATTTCTTCGAGGCATTGAGCCGTTACTGGCGGGCATTCGAAGATCATTTACTTGATCAGTCGCCACCGATCATGACCTACAACCGGATGTTCGCGTTGTTCAGCGAGCACTCCCCGGAAAATTTCAAATTGCTCAGCGATTCATTGCTGCGGCCCTTGTCACACCTGATGATCGACGAATTCCAGGACGTTTCGCCGCAGATTGTCTCATGGCTTCGCGCCAGTCTTCGCGAAGTGCGCCGCCGTGGCCCGGCCATGCACGTGGGGCGCGGCGCACAGCGCTCTTCCTTGCTGTGTGTCGGAGACGATTGGCAATCGATCTACGGCTGGCGTGGCAGCTCCCCCAGCTATTTCATGGGGTTCGACAAGCAATTCCCATCGCCGAAGAGCACCCGGGTGATGCTCACCGACAACTACCGCAGCCACCAGCACATCATCGATGCCGCTGAGCACATCGTGCGCGCAGCGACGGCTATCCCAGGGAAAAAGGCCAAGGCCAGTGGCAAGCCTCGTTCGCTGAGTCCGGTCAACGTGCTGGATCGCGACGACGAAGCCTTGGCGCAGCGGCTGGATGAGCACTATCGAAAGGGCGATTCAATCTTGATGCTGTATCGAAAAAGTAGCGATAAGTTAATGATTCAAAATCATATTAGCTCGACAGTTAATGTGGATTCTAACTTACCTTACGAGGAACGACGCCTGCGGCAGATGACCTATCACAGCGCCAAGGGGCTGCAGGCCGATGCGGTATTTTTGCTGGGCGACTGCCAGCATCTGACTAGCTCGCCCTACAAGAATCAGGTCTACCGAATGGCCGGGTTGGGCCGGGACGGTGATGCCGAGCCCTACGACACCGCGCAAAAAGACGAGATTTTGCGCCTGGCCTACGTGGGGATTACTCGCGCCGTGCAGCATTGCTACTGGTACGTTGACGGCCAGGATGGGCAGACTGCCAATGGGCCGAAAGCGTCGGACTGTATCGGAGCGGGCAAGCCGTTTTTTGCTGATCATCGTCGGACTCGCGGTTGATCGAGCCCTTAGCGGGAGTTGGTGCTAAGCCCCACAAAAAAGCCCACTTGATGTGGGCTTCTTTTTGTCAGGAGGCAAATCGCCGCAAGCCAACCGGTGGCACAAAAGCTTCCAGCTCGGCCTCCACCGCCTCGATGATTCGCTCCACATCCGGGGCGTTCATCACGGTCGCGCAGGGGATGCCCGCAATAGCGATCATGGTCTCGCCGCTGGCACGGTCAAACAGCCGGGCAACCATGCTCCCCGGTGCGTCCATACTGGCTTCAAATCCCATGGGATGGAAATGCCAGCGCATCAACTGGCAGGCATTGGGGAACGTAACCTTGCTGAAAGATCCTTTATTCATGTATTGCCCGCCTTCTTCAATCGAGCGCTTCCTTTAGCTCATGTCAGGAAGGAAGAGCCGTCATGGCTCTACCAGTGAGAACTAAAAATAGCACCTGAAAATGAAAGTCATATGGCTTTTTTCAGTCCGTTTTGCGATTGGTTCAGTTTTTTTGATCTGCATCACGACCTAACCAGGAATACTCACAATGCCATCATCCTTCGCAAGGGGTGTCCTGGTGTTGGTTCGAAGGCCCTGGCACGCGGCATTTCAGGGCGATTGCACCTGCCAGAACCATCAGCGCCAAAGCGGTGGCGAAGGTGATTTGCAAGCCGTTTGCGACGGCTTCCGGCGTGGCGGAAGTGATCCCGTTCGTCGGTAATGCCATCGCAAATATCGCACCGAGGACCGAGGCCCCTGTAAAGAAACCCAGGTTGCGCGACAGATTGAGCAGCCCGGCGATGACGCCACGCCTGTCGGCGGGAACGTCCGCCATGACCGCCGTGTTATTGGCCGTCTGGAACAACGCATAGCCAAGGGTCGTGACCACGATCGCGGCGACATAGCCACCTACGCCAAAGACCGGTGACATCAGCGACAGCATCAGGCAGCCGAGAACCATGATCCCCAGCCCGACGAGCCGCATGGGACGCACGCCGAACCGGTCTGCCAGGCGCCCGGCCGGCACTCCGGCGAGCGCGGCAACGGACGGTCCGGCCGCCAGCACCAGCCCGACCAGCGCTGCGGGCAACCCAAGGGCGATGGACAGGTAAAAGGGCCCGACCAGCAACGTCGCCATCATGACCGCCGCGACCAAGGCACTGGTGGCCAGCCCCGAAACCAGCAGTCGGTCTCGAAACAACACCAAGGGGATCAGTGGCGACGCAACCCGGCTCTGCGCCAGGATGAACAGTCCACCGCCGAGGATCGCCGCAAGCAACAGCGCGACATTCGATCCGCCGAAGTGGCCGCGTCCCGAAGTCATCGCCAGGGCATAAGCCGCCAGTGTTGCTGCCAGCAGCAGGGTACCTGTCACATCGAAGCGGTTTTTTTCCACCTTGGCCGGCGGCTGCCGGGCAGGCAGTGAACGCCATGCCAGCAACAACGTCAGCAGCCCAAGGGGCAAATTGACCAGGAACAAGGCTTGCCAGCCGAATTGAGTGATCAGCACGCCACCGAAAGAGGGCCCCAGGGCCGTGCCGACCGCCGACAGCGTAGCCAGCAGCCCCATTGCGCTGCCGGTCTTATCCTTGCCAACGGTTTCGCCAACCAAGGCCAGGGTCAGCGTCATCATGATGGCTGCTCCCAGGCCTTGCAGCGCTCGGCCCGCGATCAATCCGCCAAGCGACGGCGCCAGGCCGCACAGGGTCGAGGCGAGGGTGAACAACAGAATCCCGGCCAGGAGCAGCGGCCGACGCCCGATCATATCCCCCAGTCGCCCGACGCTGACAATCAGCGTGGTGATCGCCAGCAGATAGGCGAGCACCACCCATTGAACCTGCTGGAAGGAGGCGTTGAATGCCTGCGCCAGCGTCGGCAGCCCCACGGTGGCGACACTGGCGCCCAGGGACGCCAGCAGCGTCGAGAGCGCCAGGCTGGCCAACGCCCAGCGCGTTGAAAAGATCCGTTCCACGCCCGCTGCCGTCGGCAGGGGGTGTTGCGTATTGACTGGCTTCATCGTGTCCTCTTCTCTGTCGCGGCCGAATCGGCGCTACCCGAACCTTACGCCTGGGCATAACATGGCGGAAGACGCACCATTTGCATGTTATAGCTGCACTTAACGCCATCTATCACGCCAGGGCCCAACCATGTCCACACCCGACCTCAACTTGCTGGTCACCCTCGATGTATTGCTGTCAGAAGGCAGCGTGGCCCGGGCTGCTCGGCGGCTGCAGCTCAGCCCGTCGGCCATGAGCCGGGCGCTGGCGCGGTTACGGGAAACCACCGGTGACCCGTTGTTGGTGCGGGCCGGGCGTGGCCTGGTGCCGACGCCTCGGGCCTTGGCGTTGCGCGACCAGGTCAGCCAACTGGTCCAGGATGCCCAGGCGGTGCTGCGACCGGCGCAGGTGCCGGACCTGCGCCGGTTGAGCCGGACCTTTACGCTGCGCACCCGCGAAGGGTTCGTGGAAAACTTCGCCCTCGACTTGATGGCCCACATCAATGCACAAGCGCCTGGTGTACGTCTGCGCTTCGTGGACAAGGCGGACCGGGATAGCAGGGCGCTGCGCGAGGGCTCCGTGGACTTGGAAACCGCCGTTGTGGACGCGAGCACCAGCCCGGAACTGCGAACGCAAGCGTTGTTCGACGACCGTGTCATCGGTGTGGTGCGTTCAGGGCATCCGCTGAGTCGGGCAGCGGTGAGCCCTTCCGAGTACCTGGCAGGCGGACACATTGGCATTTCCCTGCGCGGGTTGGATCATGGCCCCGTTGACGACGCCTTGGCCCCTCTGAATCTTGCACGGGACATCGTCACGACCGTCCCGGGATTTTCCACGGCGCTGGGGCTGGCCCGCTCCAGCGACCTCATCGCCAGCGTCCCGGAACGCTATACCGCCAGCCTGCGCGTGGGGATGCACAGTTTTGCGCTGCCGTTTGCGGTGCCCGGATTCACCATCTCCATGCTTTGGCACCCGCGCCTGGATGCCGACCCCGTGCACCGTTGGTTCAGAGGCTGTCTGCGGGAAGTGTGTGGGCGCAAAACCGCCGAGATTTAGTAGATATTAATTAATAGCGTTTCACTGGCACTTAGTTGGCGAAACTGCGACACGGTGCGCATTTGAGTGTTTATCGATATTTAATATTTAAATAGAGTTTTGTCCGACAATCTTAAAGTTTTCGCTGTAAGCGAGTATTAGCTGGGAACCAAAGCCTATTGTCTGTGGGGGTTGAAGGCTTATCCGTGCAATTGAATAAAAAAATGGCTGGACGATTGATTTCGAATTGTGTCAGCTTTCTTGCGTCCTCATTGGGCGAGTGATAGGACGATCTCGCCAGAGATTGTCTGTCTGACAAAAACGGTTCCATTACAAACAAGGAAGTGTGTTTATGTCGAAAGTCAAAACCAACGCTATTGATTCTTCCGAACAACTGCTCTGGGCCCCGCAACCCTTGGCGGCCTCCAGCAGTGCATTCAACCAGATCAATAATTTCAGCCATCAATACGACCGTGGCGGCGACCTGACCGTCAACGGCAAACCGTCGTATTCCGTCGACGAGGCGGCCACTCAGTTGCTGCGCGACGGCGCGGCCTATCAGGATCGGGATGGCAGCGGCAAGATCGAGCTGACCTACACGTTCCTGACCTCCGCCTCCTCAAGCACCATGAACAAGCACGGGATCAGCGGTTTCAGCCAATTCAGCGCCCAGCAGAAAGGCCAGGCATTCCTGGCGATGCAATCCTGGGCGGACGTGGCCAACGTCACCTTCACCGAGAAGGCCAGCGGTGGCGACGGCCACATGACCTTCGGCAACTACAGCGGCGGCCAGGACGGCGCGGCGGCATTCGCCTATTTGCCGGGAACCGGCGCCGGTTATGACGGGACGTCCTGGTACCTGATCAACAGCAGTTACACCCAGAACAAGAACCCGGACCTGAACAATTACGGCCGCCAGACCTTGACCCACGAGATCGGCCACACACTGGGCCTGGCGCACCCCGGCGACTACAACGCCGGTGAAGGCAGCCCGACCTACGATGACGCCACTTACGGCCAGGACACCCGTGGCTACAGCGTCATGAGCTACTGGAGTGAAAGCAATACCGACCAGAACTTCAGCAAAGGTGGGGTCGAGGCCTATGCGTCGGGTCCGCTGATGGATGACATCGCGGCCATCCAGAAACTCTACGGCGCCAACACCAACACTCGGACCGGCGACACCACCTACGGTTTCAACTCCAACACCGGCCGGGATTTCCTCAGCGCTTCCTCGTCCTCGGACAAAGTGGTGTTCTCGGTATGGGACGCAGGCGGACGCGACACCCTGGATTTCTCCGGTTTTACCCAGAACCAGAAAATCAACCTCAATGACGCCTCGTTCTCCGACGTTGGCGGCATGGTGGGTAACGTTTCCATTGCCAAGGGCGCGATTGTCGAGAACGCCACTGGCGGCTCGGGCAGCGACCTGCTGATCGGTAACTCGGTGGCCAACGAACTCAAGGGCGGTGCCGGCAACGATATTCTCTGGGGCGCTGGTGGCGCGGACAAGCTGTGGGGCGGTTCCGGTTCGGACACCTTCGTGTTCGCCGCCAGTACCGACTCGCGGCCGGGGGCAACGGACCAGATCCTCGATTTCGTCAGTGGCTTTGACAAGATCGACCTGACCGGTATCACCAAAGGCGCGGGCCTGCATTTCGTGAATGCCTTCACGGGGGCGGCGGGTGACGCGGTGCTGTCGAGTTCGGGTGGCAACAGCCTGCTCTCGGTGGACTTCTCCGGGCATGGTGCGGCTGACTTCCTGGTCAGCACCGTCGGCCAGGCAGCGCTCTCGGACATCGTGGCCTGATCATCCGATCCCGTGGGAGCGGCTGCTCCTGCGGGATCCCCAGCCAGGATCAGAGCCGTGCGCAGAGAATCGATACCGTGTAGCGTCCGGGCAATCGCCTGGTTAAGCGCTACGTTGATGATGTTTTGTGGAGAAGTCGCCATGGCGCGCAGCCTGTTGTTAGCAGAACCCTCACAGTTGGCCGGTCAGTGGCAGGCCGTTTTGTCGGGGCCGCAGGAAAATGCGCAAACCCAGGCGTTGCAGGATAAGCCGTCCAATACGTGCCTCGTCGAACTCAGGGCGGACCAGACCCTGGGCGGGCAAACCGATTGCCTGGGCCATTGGCTGGGGGATGAGCCGGTCCATTGGTTCACCGAGCCCGACGGTCTTTCACTGATTGGCAAACAAAACTCCAGGGTTCATCTGGGGCTGCGCCAAGCGCAGCACTATCAAGTCACCTTAAAGTCAGGCCTGATCATTACGTTGGAACGAAGCAATAGCCAAGACACTCGTTAACGAACGAGGACAACTTGGAAAAGACGCTGGTTGATCAGCGCAGGCTGGTTAAACAGATCTGCGGATCAGCATGATCCGATTTAATTATTAAAGATGGGTAAGTTGAGTCCCTGTCGGGTATCTGGCTAAGCCTACAGCAAGGAAGATTCATGAATACGGCAAGGAGCAATGCCGCAGTGCCACTCTTTAAGGCGCTGGGCGACTACAAAAATATTCTGATCAGCGTGGGTTGTTTCACTGCATTGATTAATGTCCTGATGCTGGCGCCTTCGATTTATATGTTGCAGGTATATGACCGGGGACTGTCATCGCAAAACGAAACCACCCTGGCGATGTTGTCATTGATGGTAATCGGATTCTTTGTCTTTATCGGGCTGCTGGAAATGGTGCGCAGCTTCATTGTCATCCGTATCGGCAGTCAGTTGGAAAGGCGTTTCAACCTCCAGGTGTACAAAGCGGCGTTCGAGCGCAACCTGCTCCAGGGCGAGGGCAATGCCGGGCAATCCCTGGGCGACCTGACCCATGTTCGTCAGTTCGTCACCGGACCTGCGTTGTTCGCCTTCTTTGACGCGCCGTGGTTTCCCATCTACCTGCTGGTGATCTACCTGTTCAACGTCTGGCTTGGGGTATTCGCCACTGTCGGCACGCTGTTGCTGATTGGCCTGGCCTGCCTGAACGAAGCCATGACCAAAAAACCGTTGGGACAGGCCAGCATTTACTCGCAACAGTCCAGCCAGCTCGCTACCAGCCATTTGCATAACGCCGAGACCATCCAGGCCATGGGCATGCTCGGCGCGCTGCGCAACCGCTGGTTTGCCGTGCACTCGCGCTTTCTCGGCCTACAGAACCAGGCCAGCGACACCGGCGCGGTGATCAGTTCCTTGAGCAAGACTCTGCGCCTGTGCCTGCAATCCCTGGTGCTGGGATTGGGTGCACTGTTGGTGATCAAGGGCGACATGACCGCCGGGATGATGATCGCCGGTTCGATTTTGATGGGCCGGGTGCTGAGTCCCATCGACCAGTTGATTGCTGTGTGGAAGCAGTGGAGCGGCGCCAAGCTGGCATATCGTCGTCTCAATGCGTTGCTGCAGGCTTACCCACCGCAGAACGACGCAATGACGTTGCCGCCGCCCAAGGGCCAGGTGAGCTTCGAGCAAGTGAGCGCGGGGCCGCCGGGGCAACGCAATGCGACGTTGCACCTGCTCGGCTTCAGCCTCGCGGCCGGGGAAGTGCTCGGGGTGCTGGGGGCTTCGGGCTCCGGGAAATCCACCCTGGCCCGGGTGATGGTGGGCGTGTGGCCGACCCTTGGCGGCACCGTGCGGCTCGACGGGGCCGACATCCACCGCTGGAAACGCGATCAACTCGGCCCGCATATCGGCTATCTGCCCCAAGACATCGAACTGTTCAGCGGCAGCATCGCCGAGAACATCGCGAGATTTAGCGAAGCCGACCCGCAAAAAATCGTCGCCGCCGCGCAACAGGCCGGTGTGCATGAGCTGATCCTGCGCATGCCCCAAGGCTACGACACGGTGTTGGGGGAGGACGGCGGTGGGTTGTCAGGCGGGCAGAAGCAACGGGTGGCGTTGGCCCGGGCGATGTATGACCGGCCGTGCCTGGTGGTGCTCGACGAACCCAACTCCAACCTGGACACGGTGGGCGAGGCGGCACTGGCCAGCGCCATCGCGCAGATGAAGGCCCAGGGCACCACCGTCGTGCTGGTCACTCATCGCTCCTCGGCGTTGGCCCAGGCCGACAAGCTGCTGGTGCTCAACGAGGGCCGACTACAGGCCTTCGGCCCGAGCCAAGAGGTGCTGCGGGCATTGTCCGGCCACTCGGAGTCCCAACGGGACTCACAGCGCGGCTCACAGCAGGGCTCACAGCAAGAAAACCCCCAGCCGACCCCCAACGGACTGAGCATGAGTCGCCAGTACCAGGCCGCCAGCAAACCCAGCGGCGCATGAGCAAGGATCGCGACATGAACCTCGAACACACTCAAATACCTGAAACCCTCGAACGCTGCGAACATGACGCCCGTTTCTACACTCGCCTGGGCTGGGCACTGGCGATCCTGGGTGCCGGCAGTTTTTTCATCTGGGCCAGCCTGGCACCGTTGGACCAAGGTATCCCGGTACAAGGCACCGTCGTGGTTTCCGGCAAGCGCAAAGCCGTGCAGTCCATGAGCAGCGGGGTGGTCAGCCGGATCCTGGTGCGCGAAGGCGAGACGGTGAAGCAGGGCCAGCCGTTGTTTCGGCTCGACCAGACCCAGGCCGCCGCCGACGTGCAGTCGCTGCAAGCCCAGTATCGGATGGCCTGGGCCAGCCTGGCGCGCTGGCAAAGCGAGCGGGATAACCTCGGGCAAGTGATTTTCCCGGCGCAACTGAGCCACGACCCGGATCCGCAGTTGGCGCTGGTGCTCGAAGGCCAGCGGCAGTTGTTCAGCAGCCGCCGCGAAGCGTTTGCCCGGGAGCAGGCCGCGTTGCGCGCCAATATCGAAGGCGCCACGGCCCAACTGGCGGGCATGCGCCGGGCCCGCAGTGACCTGAGTGCCCAGGCCGAATCCCTGCGCCTGCAACTGGGCAACCTGCAACCCTTGGCGGACAACGGCTACATCCCGCGCAATCGCCTGCTGGACTACCAGCGCCAGCTGTCGCAAGTGCAACAGGAGCTGGCACAAAACAGTGGCGAAAGTGGCCGGGTGGAGCAGGGCATCGTTGAGTCTCGCCTGAAACTGCAACAGCACAATGAGGAATACCAGAAAGAAGTGCGCAGTCAACTGGCCGACGCCCAGCTCAAGGGCGAGACCCTGCTACAGCAGCTGAAATCCGCTGGATTCGAGCTGCAGCACAGTGAAATCCTCGCCACCGCTGACGGTATCGCCGTCAACCTCGGGGTGCACACCGAAGGCGCGGTGGTGCGCCAGGGCGACACCCTGCTGGAAATCGTGCCCCAAGGCACGCGGCTGGAAGTGGAAGGGCACCTGCCGGTGCACCTGATCGACAAGGTTGGCAGTCATTTGCCCGTGGACATCCTGTTCACCGCCTTCAACCAGAACCGTACGCCGAGGGTCTCGGGAGAGGTCAGCCTGATTTCCGCCGACCAAATGCTCGATGAGAAGACCGGTGCGCCGTATTACGTCCTGCGCAGCAGCGTCAGCGATGTGGCGATGGAAAAGCTCAACGGCCTGGTGATCAAGCCGGGCATGCCGGCGGAGATGTTCGTTCGCACCGGCGAGCGCTCGCTCCTCAACTACCTGTTCAAACCGCTGCTCGACCGAGCCGGCTCCGCGTTGACCGAAGAATAAGGATGGCAGCTGGTATGAAGCGCTTTTATTGGCTCGCCGCATTGACGGCGGCTGTCTGCAGTAACGCCTGGGCCATGGGACCGTTCGACATCTACGAACAGGCGCTACGCAATGACCCGGTGTACCTGGGCGCGATCAAGGAGCGCGATGCCGGCCTGGAAAACCGTGCCATCGGCCGCGCGGGACTGCTGCCGCAGCTGGGCTACAGCTACAACAAGGGCCGCAACCAATCCAAGGTCACTTACCTCAATGACCGCGGCGCCAGCCAGCATGACGACCGCAACTACAGCAGCTATGGCTCCAGCCTGACCCTGCAACAGCCGCTGTTGGACTACGAGGCGTACGCGGCTTATCGAAAAGGCGTGGCGCAGGCGCTGTTCGCCGACGAAAACTTTCGCGGCAAGAGCCAGGAGCTGCTGGTGCGGGTACTCAGCTATTACACCCAGGCCCTTTTCGCCCAAGACCAGATCGACATCGCCCAGGCCAAGAAAAAGGCCTTTGAACAACAGTTTCGCCAGAACGAGCACCTGTTTCGCCAGGGGGAAGGTACGCGCACCGACATCCTCGAGGCCGAGTCTCGCTATGAGCTGGCAACCGCCGAAGAAATCGAGGCGCGCGACGAGCAAGACGCCTCCTTGCGCGAACTGGGCGCGCTGATTGGCGTTCCGGCCCTGAATATCGCTGACCTGGCCCCGCTGAACGAAACCTTCCAGACCTTCGCCCTGCAACCGGCCAGTTTCGACACCTGGCACGAACTGGCGGTGAGCAACAACCCGAACCTGGCGTCCCAGCGTCAGGCCGTGGACGTGGCGCGCTTCGAAGTCGAGCGCAATCGCGCCGGGCACCTGCCCAAGGTCAGCGCCTACGCGACGATGCGCCAGAACGAGTCGGAAAGTGGCAACACCTACAACCAACGCTACGACACCAACACCATCGGCCTGGAAGTCAGTGTGCCGCTGTACGCCGGTGGCGGGGTCTCGGCCTCGACCCGCCAGGCCAGCCGCAACATGGAACAGGCCGAGTACGAACTCGACGCCAAGACCCGGGAAACCCTGATCGAACTGCGCCGTCAGTTCAGCGCCTGCGTCTCGGGGGTGAAGAAACTGCGGGCCTACCAGAAAGCCCTGGCCTCCGCCGAAGCGCTGGTGGTGTCGACCCGACAAAGCATCCTCGGCGGCGAGCGAGTCAACCTCGACGCGCTCAACGCCGAACAACAGCTCTACACCACCCGCCGCGACTTGGCCCAGGCCCGGTACGACTACCTCATGGCCTGGACCAAGTTGCATTACTACGCCGGCACCCTTGGCGCGCAGGACCTGGCGAAGGTGGATGAGGCGTTTGTGGTCCGGGAGCAATGACCGATCCACAGACAACCGTGCAAACCAAAGGATTATTGCAACAACTAAGGATGGTTCACGATGAAAGCGGACAACAAAAAACAGCCCGGCCAAGCGACTCGCCCACACCTGCTCAAACCCTTCAGCCATGCCATGCTCTGCACCCTGGCGGCCGTGGGCAGCGCTCAGGCGGCGCCGTATGTCGAGAGCGGCACGCCAGGGAATCCGGACAGCTGGCGCAGTGCTGAATTCAACGCCGAGTGGGGCCTTGGGGCAATCAATGCGCAGCAGGCCTACGCCGCCGGCTACACCGGCAAGGGCGTCAAGCTGGGGATTTTCGACCAACCGGTCTATGCGGCTCATCCGGAGTTCTCCGGCAGCGACAAAGTCGTGACCCTCGTCACCAGCGGCATCCGCGAGTACACCGACCCGTACATCCCGGTGAGGGCTGGAGACCCGTTCCGCTACGACGGCTCGCCCACCGTGGGTTCCGACGGCAAGTTGGGTTCCCATGGCACCCACGTCGGCGGGATCGCCGCCGGCAGTCGCGATGGCAGCCCGATGCACGGCGTGGCGTTCGATGCGCAGATCATCAGTGCCGACAACGGCGATCCCGGGCCCGAAGACGGCATCATCCTGGGCAACGACGGTGCGGTGTACAAGGCCGGTTGGGATGCACTGATCGCCAGCGGCGCGCGGATCATCAACAACAGTTGGGGCATCGGCATCACCGACCGCTTCGACCAGGGCGGCCGCGACCCGGCGTTCCCGCACTTCACCGTGCAAGATGCGCAACTGCAATTCGACCAGATCGAACCGTTGCTGGGTACCCGGCCGGGTGGCGCCTACGAGGGGGCTATCGCCGCCGCCCGCAGCGGTATCGTGACGATCTTCGCCGCCGGCAACGACTACAACCTCAACAACCCAGATGCCATCGCGGGCCTGGCGTACTTCGTGCCGGATATCGCGCCAAACTGGCTCACCGTGGCGGCGCTGCAAGTCAACCCGGATACGGCCAGCCCTGACCCATACACCCTCAGCACCTTCTCGTCGCGCTGTGGCTACACCGCCAGTTTCTGTGTGTCGGCGCCGGGCACCCGAGTCTACAGCGCCGTGATTGGCGGTACCGGGGCCGATGACCTGACCGTGGGATACGCCAATAAGAGCGGCACCTCCATGGCCGCGCCTCACGTGGCCGGCAGCGTGGCGGTGCTGATGGAGCGCTTCCCCTACATGACCGGCGCCCAGGTCGCCAATGTACTGCGCACCACCGCCACCGATATGGGCGCACCGGGCGTCGATGCGTTGTATGGCTGGGGCATGATCAACTTGGCCAAGGCCATTGACGGCCCATCGATGCTGGTGACCGAACAGGACATTGCCGAGGAGTTTCGGATCGACGGTGCCTATGGCACAGGCCAGTTTGTGGCGGACCTGCCTGGCGTCGGCGCGATCATCGATGCCGGTAAACCTACGGAGCGCGTGTGCAGCGGCATCCAGTGTGGCCTGGACGTCTGGCGCAACGACATCTCCGGTCACGGCGGCCTGACCAAGGAGGGCGTCGGGACCCTGGTGCTGACCGGGGAGAGCACCTACAGCGGGCCCACCCTGGTCAATGAGGGCCGCCTGGCGGTCAACGGTTCGCTGGCGTCGGCCGTCACCGTCAACGACGGCGGCATCCTCGGTGGCACCGGGCGCCTGTCCAGCCTGACGGCCAATCGCGGCGGCGCCGTGGCGCCAGGCAATTCCATTGGCACCTTGCAAGTGGCTGGGGACGTGACGTTCCAGCCCGGCTCGACCTACGCCGTGGAAGTGTCCTCCACGGCCAGCGATTTGATTGTCGCGGGCGGCAAGGCCTCCATCGAAGGCGCAACGGTGTCATTGTCCCTGGAAAACAGTTCGACGCTGCTCACCGCCAGCGAGGTGAAAAGCCTGCTCGGTCGGCAATTCAATATCCTCCAGGCGGCCGACGGTATTGAAGGGCGCTTCGGTGAAGTCCTGCCCAACTACGCGTTCCTTGGCGGTGACCTGGCGTATTCAGCCAGTGGCGTTCAACTGGCGGTGGCGCGAAACGCCAGGTCTTTCAGCAGCCTCGGCCTGACGCCGAACCAGCGTTCGGTGGCGACTGCCGCCGAGCAACTGGGCGCGGGCAACGGCGTGTACGAAGCCTTGTTGTTGTCACCCAGCGCCGCCGTGGCGCAACAGGCATTCCAGCAACTGTCTGGTGAGATTCATCCGGCCATCGGCACGCTGTTGATCAACGACAGCCGTTACCTGCGCGAAGCCGTAGGCGACCGCCTGCGTCAGGACGCGCTGTACGACGCCAATACGCCCACGGATACCCATAGCAATGCCTGGGTCAAGGTGCTGGGTGCCTGGGGTAAAAACGATGGCGGCGGCGATAACGCCAATTCCACCCGTTCCATTGGCGGGCTGCTGGCGGGTGTCGATGGTTTGATCAGCGACCAGACACGGCTGGGTTTCGTCACCGGTTACAGCGACAGCTCCTTGAGCCTGGGGGACGGCACGCATTCGTCGGCCAAGGCTGACAGTTATCACCTGGGCGCGTACCTGGGCCATGAGATCGAGCACCTGCGCCTGACCGTCGGCGGTGCCTATAGCTGGCATCGCATCGACGTCAAGCGTGAGGTTCAGTTCGACGCGGTGAGTGGCCAGGAAAAAACCAAGCGCGACGCCCAGACCGCCCAGTTGTTCACCGAAGCCGCGTATCGCCTCGATTTTCAACCAGTGTCTCTGGAGCCGTTCGCCAACCTGGCCTACGTACACCTGGACAGTGACAGTTTCCGTGAAAAGGGCGATGCCGCGGCCCTCAAGGGTGGCGACGAGCGTCGTGACGCCGTGCTCTCGACACTGGGCGTGCGGGCCAGCCATACCCTGGCGCTGTCGGAGCAACAGCAGTTGCAGTTGTCCGGATCCCTCGGCTGGCAACACAACCTGAGCAATACCCGTTCCGAGCAGGACCTGGCATTTACCGGCAGTACCCACACCTTCGCGGTGCAGAGCGTGTCGATGGACCGCAATGCCGCGGTGATCGGTGCCCGTGCCGGGCTGGCGGTGGCCAAGGATGTCCGGGTCAACCTGGATTACAACGGCCTGCTGGGTCCACGGGATAAAACCCATGGCGTGGGCCTGACGCTGGATTGGCAGTTCTGACCCAAGGCGGGGGGCACATGCCCCTTCATCCTGCAAATCACTTGAACCCGGTTTTAGCATTCCAACAACAAAAGCGAGTAACCACGATGGGTGTCTACGACTACAAGAACCTCAGTACCACCGAGTCCAAAGCATGGGTCAGCGATGCAATGGCGATCATGCTGTATTCCTACCACAACCTCGATCACGGCTTTGCCGCCGGCTATCAGCAGAACGGTTTCGGTGTCGGCCTGCCAGCGACCCTGGTGACGGCGCTGCTGGGTGGCACCGATTCCCAAGGGGTGATCCCTGGCGTGCCGTGGAATCCCGACTCGGAAAAGCTCGCGTTGGAGGCGGTGCAGAAGGCCGGCTGGACGCCCATCAGTGCGTCGCAACTGGGCTACACCGGCAAGGTAGACAGTCGCGGGACGTTTTTCGGCGAGAAAGCCGGCTACACCACCGCGCAGGTGGAGATCCTTGGCAAGTACGACGCCGAGGGGCACCTGAAGGAAATCGGCGTGTCGTTTCGCGGCACCAGCGGCCCACGGGAGAACCTGATCGGTGACGCCATTGGCGACATCATCAACGATGTCATGGCCGCGCTGGGCCCTAAGGATTACGCGAAAAACTACGCAGGCGAAGCCTTTGGCAACCTGCTGGGTGACGTCGCGGCATTTGCCCAGGCCCATGGCCTGACGGGCAAGGACGTGCTGGTCAGCGGTCACAGCCTGGGCGGGCTGGCGGTCAACAGCCTGGCGGACTTGAGCGCGAGCCAATGGTCGGGGTTCTACACCGACGCTAACTACATCGCCTACGCCTCGCCGACCCAGAGCAGTACCGATAAAGTACTGAACATCGGCTATGAAAACGATCCGGTGTTCAGGGCGCTGGACGGCTCGACGTTCAACCTGTCTTCAGTGGGCGTGCATGACGCACAGCAGGAATCGGCCACCAACAACATCGTCAGCTTCAACGACCACTACGCTTCAGCGACGTGGAATGTGTTGCCGTTTTCCATCCTCAACATTCCCACCTGGATTTCCCACCTGCCCTCCGGTTACAGCGATGGCATGGGTCGGATCCTGGGCTCGGCGTTCTACGACCTTACGGAAAAGGACTCGACCATCATCGTTGCCAACCTGTCGGACCCGGCGCGTGGCAATACTTGGGTACAGGACCTCAATCGCAATGCCGAAACCCATACGGGCAGTACCTTCATCATTGGCAGCGACCGTGATGACCTGATCCAGGGCGGCCAGGGCAGCGATTACCTGGAAGGCCGCGCCGGTAACGACACCTTCCGCGATGGCGGGGGTTACAACGTGATCTTGGGCGGGCAGGGCAGCAATAGCTTGCAACTGCAGCAATCGATCAAGGAGTTCAGCTTCGCCCATGACGGGGCCGGGACCTTGTATGTCCGCGACGCCCAGGGCGGGCTCAGCCTGACGCGGGATATCGGCACGCTGGTCAGCAAAGAGCCGGGGTTGCTCTGGGGGTTGTTCAAGGATGAGGTCAGTCACAGTGTCACCGCCAACGGGTTGCTGGCGGGGGGCAACCTGGCGGCGTACGCGTCATCGGTCAACGGCAGCGCGGCCAACGATACGTTGGTTGCCCGGCCCACGGGCGACTGGTTGTTCGGCCAGGATGGCGATGATGTGTTGGTGGGGGGCGCGGGTAACGACACCTTTGTCGGCGGCGCGGGCAATGACGTGATGCAATCCGGCGGTGGCAGCGACACATTTGTCTTCAATGGCGCGTTCGGCCAGGATCGGATCAGCGGTTATGAGGCGGGCGACAAACTGCTGTTCATCGGCGTGCAGGACGCCGGGGCGGGTTACGACTACAGCCAGCACCTGTCGCAGGTGGGCAGCGACACGTTGCTCAAGGTGGGCGACAGTTCGGTGACCTTGGTGGGTGTGGGCCTGGGGCAGGTGGGAGGCGAGGGCATCGTGTTCGCCTAGTTGTTATCCGTCAACGTGACGAGAGGCCGTTGGCGTTCTCGTCACGTCATGGCGATGATTTGACAACCGGCGCTCTCGTTAAAGGCAAGGGCTCGGAGAGAATCAGTCTTCCTTGCGGATCGTCGCCACGTCATCGGCGCGGACCCGGACTTTCTTGCCGGAAATGTCTTCGAATTCGTAGAAGCCGTCAGCGGTACGGGTATTGGGGGTGTCCTTGGTCAAATACTGGGTACCGTTCTGCAAGGTCACCACGGTAGGTGAAGCGCAGCCGGCCAGAGCCAGGAATGCCACTGCGGCCAGGGGTAGGCCCAGAAACCTGATCTTCATATCCATAACCTCTCAATCAAAAATACGCGGGCAGCTGATTCGGCCACGCCATCACAATAGCCAACCGCCATTGGTCTCGCTTGCCGTAGGAAAGTTCATCACCGACTGAGGGATTTCACCTCAAAATATAGGAGACCGCTCATCTTTTGCAGTTGCCTGGGCCGTTCGTAGCTGATATCTGTACGCATAACCAGTACTCCAGCATCCGTGGCGCTTCTCTCCGTGACAGCCAACCCTCTCGACGATCCCTTTTACTACCTGAACAATTTTCAGCGCGTGCTCGCCTGGCTGGCGCAACGTTATGCCGATGTGCTCAGCGCCGAAGAACAGCGCTTTATCGACGATTTTGCAGCATTGCCGCGCTCGTCACAGGGCTTGCTGGTGCGGATGGTGATGCGCAAAGGGCTGCGGTTCCGCCACAGCAAGCTGCATTACCCGGAAATCGGTGACATCGGCCGCGCCGTCGAGCCGTTGCTGGCGCTGGGCTGGATCGAAGAACAGGCCCACCTGAGCCTCGTTGAGGTGTTCGACGTGCTGCTCAAGTCGGAAATCCTCCAGTGCCTGGGCCACCTGATTGAACAACCCAAGGCGAAAAAGACCGAATGGCTCCACGCCCTGAATGACGGGTCCAGCCAGCCACAACCCTTTCGCGCCTGGTGCCCGCAGCTTGAGGATCGCCTGTTCAGCCTAACGATCATGGACCTCTGCGACCGGTTGCGGCTGATGTTTTTCGGCAATCTTTACCAGGACTGGTCAGAATTCGTGCTGGCGGACCTGGGCATCTTCACCTACGAAACCGTCGAGTTCAGTGCTGAATCTCGCGGCTTGCGCAGCCGCCAGGACGTCGATGCCTGCCTGTTCCTCCACGCCTGCCAGCAGTGCTTCGAAGCCGGCGAGCCGGTTGAAGACATCGTCGCTCAAGTCAACGCCCAGGCCCTGGATAACCCATGGTTGGAACGACGCCGGGGCAAGTTGCTGTTCCAGATCGGGCAATATGGCGAACGCATCGGTGATTTCGCCCTGGCCCTGTGCATCTATCGCGAGTGCACTTATCCCGGTGCACGGTTGCGGATGATCCGCGTGCTGGAGCGGATCGGTGAGTACGCCCTGGCCCTTGAGCTGGGCGAAACCGCCGCGCAATCGCCGCAAAGCGCCGCCGAAACCCAGGCCTTGCTCAGGATCGTGCCCCGGCTGCGACGCAAGCTTGGCGGGCCGCCGGTACCGCGAACCATGGCCCGAGAGGTAGAACGGCTGGATCTGCATTTGGCTCGGGTCGATCCAGCCTTGTCGGTGGAGTATCACGTCCAGGCCCATCTGCACGACGACACCGCGCCAGTGCATTACGTGGAGAACAGCCTGATCAACTCACTGTTCGGCCTACTGTGCTGGCCAGCGATTTTCGCGCCATTGCCAGGGGCGTTTTTCCACCCGTTCCAGCGCGGGCCGGTCGACCTGCTCAGCGAAGACTTCCATGCCCGGCGCGCCGAGCTGTTCGCGGCCTGCCTCGCAGAGTTGGACGATGGCCGCTATCGAGCCACCATCGGCCGTCGGTTCGTGGAAAAGTGGGGCGTGCAATCGCCTTTCGTGTTTTGGGGGGCGCTGTCCGAGGACCTGTTGAACCAGGCCCTCGATTGCCTGCCGGCCGAGCACCTCAAGCAGTGGTTCAGCCGCCTGCTGTTGGACATCAAGGCCAACCGCGCCGGCATGCCGGACCTGATCCAGTTCTGGCCGCAGCACAAGACCTACCGGATGATCGAAGTCAAAGGCCCTGGCGATCGCCTGCAAGACAACCAACTGCGCTGGCTGGAGTTTTGCCATGAGCACCAGATGCCCGTTGCCGTTTGCTACGTGCAATGGGCGGAGCAGGGCGCATGAACCATGCGCCGGGCTACAGCATTGCCGTACGGGCGTTGTGTGAATTCACCGCCAAGGTGGGCGACCTCGACCTGCGCTTCACACCGTCGCCCACGGCCCTGGAAGGCATCGCCGGCCATCGCACCGTGGCGTCACGACGCAGCGAGGGATACCAGGCTGAAGTGGCCCTCGAAGGTCTCTACCAAACGCTGAAAGTCAAAGGCCGGGCCGACGGCTATGACCCGGCCCGCAACTGCCTCGAAGAAGTGAAGACATACCGGGGCGACCTGAGCAAGCAACCGGCCAATCACCGCCAGCTGCATTGGGCCCAGGCGAAAATCTACGGCTGGCTGATGTGCCAGAAACTGCAGTTGCCGCGCATCGACATCGCCTTGGTGTATTTCGACATCGTCAGCGAAAAGGAAACCTGCCTCACGCAAAGCTTCGAGGCGGCGCAATTGCTGGCTTTTTTCGAAGAACAGTGCGCGCTATTCCTCGCCTGGGCCGAACAGGAAATGGCCCACCGCCAGGCCCGCAATCTCGGCGCCCAGACGTTGGCTTTTCCTCACGCCAGCTTCAGGCTAGGGCAGCGGCACTTGGCTGAGTCGGTGTTCAAGGCGGTCAGCACCGGCCGTTGCCTGATGGCCCAGGCGCCCACCGGCATCGGCAAGACCGTCGGCACGCTGTTCCCGATGCTCAAGGCCCTGGCGCCGCAGCAACTGGATAAAGTGTTCTTTCTCACCGCCAAAACCCCGGGACGCAAGCTGGCATTGGACGCCGCTCAAGTGATTACCCGCAGCGCACCGTCGATGCCGTTGCGCGTGCTGGAAATGATTGCCCGGGACAAAGCCTGCGAACACCTGGACAAAGCCTGCCATGGCGAATCCTGCCCGCTGGCGCGCGGGTTCTATGACCGTTTGCCCGGAGCCCGGGCGGCGGCGAGCCAGGTCACGCTGCTGGATCAGGCCGCGTTGCGGGAGATCGCACTGGCCCATGAGGTCTGTCCGTACTACCTCAGCCAGGAAATGGCCCGTTGGGCCGACGTGGTGGTGGCTGACTACAACTACTATTTCGACTTTAGCGCCTTGCTCTTCGGCTTGGCCCAGGCCAACGGCTGGACGGTGGCGACCCTGGTGGACGAAGCCCACAACCTGGTGGAGCGGGGGCGGCAAATGTACAGCGCGACCCTCGATCAGTCGACGCTGGCGGCGGTGCGCAAAACCGCCCCCGAGCCCCTGAAGAAATCCCTGGAGCGGGTCAATCGCCAATGGAACGCCTTGCATGCGTCGCAGGTAGCGGCCTATCAGGCTTACGAAAAAACGCCGGAAAAATTGCTCCAGGCCTTGGCCACCTGCACCACGGCCATTGGCGACTACCTCAACGATCACCCACAGGGCCTGGACAGCGGATTACAGGCGTTTTACTTCGACGCCTTGCAGTTCGGCCGCGTGGCCGAGTCCTTTGACGAGCACTTTCTGTTCGACATCCACAAG
Source organism: Pseudomonas sp. B21-054 (assembly GCF_026016345.1). Classification (NCBI taxonomy): domain Bacteria; kingdom Pseudomonadati; phylum Pseudomonadota; class Gammaproteobacteria; order Pseudomonadales; family Pseudomonadaceae; genus Pseudomonas; species Pseudomonas sp. B21-054. The sequence continues at coordinate 3,324,353 of NZ_CP087204.1, read as the reverse complement.
CGCGAACTCGGTCGCCAGCGCAGCTTGTCGACGTTGTGCCTGCGCAATGTAGTGCCGGCGGCGTTCCTGCGACCCAGGCTGAAGGCGGCCCGTAGCAGCGTGCTGTTTTCCGCGACCCTGAGCCCTCGCCACTATTACGCTGACCTGCTGGGCACGCCGGCGGACACGGTATGGATTGATGTTGAATCGCCGTTCCAGGCCGAACAGCTGGATGTCCGGGTGGTCAGCCGGATTTCCACCCGGTTTGCCCACCGCCAGGCGTCCCTGGAACCCATTGTCGCGTTGATGGCCCGTCAATTCAGCGAACGCCCGGGCAACTACCTGGCATTCTTCAGCAGCTTCGATTACCTGCAACAGGTGGCCGGGCTGTTTGCCGAGCGGCACCCGCAGATTGCCACCTGGGCGCAATCGCGCGGCATGGGAGAAGCGCCCCGGCAGGCCTTTCTCGAGCGCTTCATGGAACACAGCCAAGGCATCGGTTTCGCCGTGCTGGGCGGGGCATTCGGCGAAGGCATCGACTTGCCGGGCTCGCGCCTGATCGGGGCATTCATCGCCACTCTGGGGCTGGCGCAGTTCAACCCGGTCAATGAGCAGATGAAACAGCGTATGGCGGCGATCTTCGGCGATGGCTACGATTACACCTATCTGTATCCTGGCTTGCAAAAAGTCGTGCAGGCCGCGGGCCGAGTCATTCGTACCCAGCAGGACCGTGGGGTGGTGATGCTGATTGATGATCGGTTCGGCGAGGCGAGGGTGCAGCACTTGTTGCCGCGTTGGTGGTCTGTCAGTCAGGAGGAGTACAGCCTCAATCAATTTTCCTGACACTCGACTTGCTCCATAATCCGCCAAAATCCACACGGATGCCCCGGCCAGATGCTCGACAATGACCCCAAGACCGCGCTCATAAACGAAGACCAGCGTTTTCACCTGCTCATCGACGCCGTGGTCGACTACGCCATTTACATGACCGATCCCTCGGGCATCATCACCAGTTGGAACTCCGGCGCCAGGCGTTTCAAGGGTTACGAAGAGTCCGAGATCCTGGGCCAGCATTTTTCCCGTTTCTATACCGATCAGGATCGCGCCGCCGGCCTGCCGCAACAGGCGCTGGACACGGCCCTGCGCGAGGGTCGTTTCGAGGGTGAGGGCTGGCGGGTACGCAAGGACGGCACGCTGTTCTGGTCCCACGTGGTCATTGATCCGATCATCGACAGCCAGAGCGGCGCATTGCTCGGTTTCGCCAAGATCACCCGCGACCTGACCGATCGCAAGATGGCCGAGGAAACCCTCAAGCAAAGCGAGCAGCAGTTTCGCTTGCTGGTACAAAGCGTCACCGATTACGCCCTCTACATGCTCGACCCGGACGGTCAGGTGACTAACTGGAACCTGGGGGCGCAGCGGATCAAGGGCTATCTTCCGAGCGAGGCCATCGGCCAGCATTTTTCCATGTTCTACACCCCTGAGGACCGCGACGCCGGTGAGCCGCAACGGGCATTGAGCATTGCCGCCAGCGAGGGGCGTTTCGAAAAAAAGGGCTGGCGCATGCGCAAGGACGGCACCCGGTTCATGGCGCACGTGGTCATCGACGCGATCCGCAGCGACACCGGTACACTGCTGGGCTTTGCCAAGATCACCCGCGACATCACCGATGCCACCCAGGCGCAGCAGGCCCTTGAACAGACCCGTGAAGCCTTGTTCCAATCCCAGAAACTGCAAGCCATCGGCCAGCTCACCGGCGGCATCGCCCATGACTTCAATAACCTACTGACAGTGATTCTCGGCAACCTGGAAATCGTGCGCAAGCGCATGCCCGCTGAGCCGAAACTCGCCCAGTTGCTGGACAACGCGACCCAGGGCGCGCTACGCGGTGTGTCACTGACCCAGCGCATGCTGGCGTTTGCCCGTCGGCAGAAACTGACCTCCGAATCGGTCGAGCTGTCGGCGCTGGTGCGCGGCATTAGCGGCTTGCTGCAAAGCTCCATGGGGCCTTCGATTCACATCCAGACCGACTTCACCGAGGCGTTGTCGCCCGTATGGGCTGACGTCAACCAGTTGGAGCTGGCGATCCTCAACCTGGCGACCAATGCCCGGGACGCCATGCCCCACGGCGGTCGCATCGTGATTGCCGCCGATGAACGACAGGGGAACGAAGCCGGACCGGATAAACCGATGGCGCCCGGTCGGTACGTTTGCCTGTCGATCACCGATGAAGGCGAGGGCATGGACGAGGAAACGCTGGCCTCGGCCGTGGACCCGTTTTTCACCACCAAGGGCGTCGGCAAGGGCACCGGGCTGGGATTGTCCATGGTGCATGGCTTGGCCGAGCAATTGGGCGGCCGGTTGACGCTCAAGAGCCAGAAAGGCAAGGGCACCACCGCCGAGTTGTGGTTGCCGGTGGCTGAAAATCCGGCGCTGGACAAAACGTCGATCCAGGAGCCGGCAGCGCCGCCGGTTCATGAGTTGCTGGTGCTGGTGGTCGATGATGACAGTCTGGTATTGACCTCCACCCGTTTGTTGATCGAGGACCTGGGGCACCGGGTCCTTTGCGCGCCGTCGGGGCCTCAGGCGCTGGAGCTGTACGAACGCAATCAGGACATCGACCTGGTGATCACTGACATGGCCATGCCGCAGATGGATGGTGCGCAGTTGGCGAAATTGCTGCGAAATCGGCAACCGGCCCTGCCGATCATCCTCGCCACCGGTTACGCCGAACGCCTGGAAGGCTTCGCCAGCCAATTGCCACGGCTGATCAAGCCGTTCAAGCAGGTCGACCTGGTGCAGATCATTGGGCAGACGATGAAGTAAACACCGTGACAGGGAGGTCTGCGCCACACATGGCGGTGCCTACTCGGTATTTTTCTTGAACCCGCGCAGATTCATCGCACACAGACAGAACTGCAGCACGATCAACGCGTATGCATTTGAATGCAGCCCCCAGACGACCCAGAGAATGTTGCTGGCGATGAAACAACTGAACCCCGCCACCCTGCGGCGGGGCTGGCGTGAACCAATCAACCAGGCCGCCAGCACCGTCACCACCATCGCCGGCCATTGCACCCATCCAAGATAATCCACCGGGTCCCTCCTCATGCAGTTGATGATCTACAGACACGGATGAGCGGGGAGCGTTTCGTTGAAGTGTTGTCGTGCCTTCGGTCCACTGGCTTGAACTTGCCTCGTGCCCGGTTCTTCTAATGAGTCCGACCCCTCACCGAGGCACCGCCTGCGCAATGCCCAGAATACTGACTCATCCAACCCCGGAAGAAGAACTGACTGAACACAATGCCAAGCTGTTCGGCTCCCCCAAGGAGCGATTGGATTTTTATCGGCGGGAAATCCAGTACGAAACCAGCATCCTGGCCAATCGAACCGATGCCTACCTGGCGGCCCAATCCTTCCTGGTGATCGCCTTTGCCTCATGCATGGCCAACCTGAACCCGGAGTGGGGCAAGTTGTTCACCTTGATCGTGCCGCCATTCCTGGCCTTGCTGGGTTTCTTGAGTTCGCTCAACGCCTGGCCAGGCATCCGGGCGGCCTACGACATCATTGATCACTGGCATTTCAAGCAAAGCGAACTGCTGCGCGCCGAACCGTTGATGGGCTTGGCGTACGACGATTCCCCGCTGTTCAGCGAGCGGGAATCGACCCACAAGGGCTATCGCAAGTCGCTGCTGTTTTCGCTGCGTACGCCGTGGATCTTTGCCACGTTCTGGGTGTTGCTGGGGGCGTATTCAATTCTGATCCAGGTGACTGACCCCGTAGGCTGAGGCCCCCCAAAAAGCCCTCAGTTCGATCGCTTACGACGCTCATACCAAGCCAACATAGGCTGGGTGCTCAGCCCATGGGCCAGGATGCTCAACGCCACCACCGACAACGTGAGGTTGATGCACAACCTGGCCACGTCTGGCTGCAGGTCATGATTCAAGGCGTAAAACAGATAAAACAGACTCCCGATACCGCGTATGCCAAACCAGCCGATCAACAACCGTTGCGGCCCGTCCAGCAATCGCCCCCAGGGCATCGCCAACACACTCAAGGGGCGGATCACAGCGAACAGCAGGGCGCCGATGGCCAGCGCCCGCCAATCCCAGTGAGTGGCTACCACCACCCCGAGCAGCGTCACCAGGAACACTTCCATGGCACGTTCTACCAAGCTGCCGAACGCGAGCATGTCGCCCATCATCACGCCCGCCGCCACCTGGCCGTCATCCAGGGACTCGGTATCCCCCAACATCGCTTGCTGGGGATCGACGGCTTCGTGACCGACGACGGGTTGCACCAGGTGCTCGGCCGGCGGTGAATTTTCGTCGGTGGACTGCACTTCGGCCTGACGCAGGCCCAGGCCGGCGGCGAACACCGAGAGAAAACCATAGCCTTGGACCGCCTCGGCCGCGACATAGGCCAGGGCGATCAGCGCCAGGGCCAGATAATCATTGGGTGACAAGGTGCTATCGGCATTCTTGATGCGCATCGACAAGGTCAGCCGACCAATGCCGCGCCCCATCCAGTAGCCGATCAGCAAGCCGGCCGGCACGGCCCACAGCAAACTGCGCAGGGCCCACTCACCGAGAAAACCGCTGCCGTCGTTGCGTAGCACCAGCAGCCCCAGGATCACAAAGGGAAACGCGGTGCCGTCGTTCAATCCGGCTTCGCCCGATAAACCGAAACGTACCCGGTCGTCGTCCCGGGCATCGTTGACCTGTACCAACGCCGCCAATACCGGGTCGGTAGGGGCCAGCATCGCGCCGATCAGCAACGACACGCCCCAACCGAGGCCGAACAGGTAATGCAGCGCCAGGCACAGGCCGGCGATGGTCAGGATCATCACCGGCCCGGCCAAACCATAAGCCACACGCCAGGTCCGGTCCTTGAGGGGCAAGCGCAGCTTGAGGCCGCTGACGAACAGCGAAAACACCACCGCGACTTCCGTGAGGTGCTCCATCCACACCGAAGAGTCGCCCAGATCCAGCTTCAGCAGCCCCAGCCCGGCCGGTCCGATGACCGCACCCAGCACCAGACACATCGCCGACGTCGTGACGGGCATCCAGCGCAGGTAGGACGAGGTCAGGGCCAGGGTCAACAACACGGCACCAAGCACCGCTACCCATACAGTGAAAATCATTGTTGCTCCTTGGACACTGGGAGGGGACTGGCTGACATACATCCCCTCGCCACAGGGGGGTCACTTGCCGGCGTTGGCGCGCTTGTCATCCATTCGAGGTTCGGAGCGAACCGAGGGTTCCCGCCGAAACGGCACGGCTCCGTTTATCCGGCGGCTTTTCACCCCGAGGGAATTTTTCATCGCTCACAGCGCTCTGCAAAAGTAGAGACGTGCTGACTCAGCGTCCTGCAAAGCACCCAAGAGGCCCTTATGACTGCGCTGACAACCCTCCGATCCCAGCCTGCCACCGTGCAACCTGTCACTGCCGCAGGGACCGTGCGCCAATGCTATGAACGACTGCTCCAGGGCCCCGACGATGCGGATAAGCAAGCCGCCGCCCAGGCGTTCCTCCAGCATTGCGCTGAACAAGCCGAGGCACTTCCCCAGGAGATGCCCGACGACCCCATGGCCCTGCAAGCCTGGGTCGAGCAACACAGCGCCGGCGTCGCCCGGCAGTACGCCGAGTACCTGGAACGGCGCAGAAGCGGCGGTGCGCGAGAGTTCTTCAGCAGCAAGGCCCATGCCTTGTATTTCCTGCAAGCCGTCGCGCCGACCAAGCTGGTGGACGGAGCCTGGCTCTATGGCGTGCTCAAGCATTGGCACGACCACCGTTTCGAAGGCCTGCTATGCACCTATCTGGAGGAGCTGGGGGACGGCAATCCTTCGCAAAACCATGTGGTGATCTATCGCAAACTGCTCGCCGAGCACGGGTTGCCGGACGCCCCGGACATCGATGACGAGCGTTACCTGCAAGGCGCGGTGCAACTGGCCCTGGGTTATGCGGGCGATGAGTACCTGCCCGAGGTCATCGGCTACAACCTGGGCTACGAACAACTGCCCTTGCACCTGTTGATCAGCGCTTATGAGCTGAGCGAACTGGATATCGACCCGTACTACTTCACTCTCCACGTGACCATCGACAACGCCAGCACCGGTCACGCCCATAAGGCCGTGCAATCGTTGCTGCAACTGATGCCGATGGCAGCCGACCGCGAGTCATTCTGGCGCCGGGTCACCCTGGGCTATCGCCTCAACGATCTGGGGCAGGGCAGCCGGGCAATCATCGAATCGTTCGACCTCTACCGCGAAGTACTGGACATGCTCGAGCGCAAACGCCCGTTCGGCCAGCACATGCATTCCGATTACTGCAAGTTCGAGGGCAAGACGGTCAATCAGTGGCTGTCGGCACCGGGACAGTTGGAAGGGTTTCTCGCGGCAATGCAGAACAAAGGTTGGATCAAACGTGACGAAGATCCGCAGAACAGCCGGTTCTGGACCCTGATCGAAGGCGCGGGGGCGGCCATGTTCGGGGTGTTCAGCCCTTATGAAAAGCAACTGTTGCACGACTGGATCGCAGGGGACTGGCTGGGCCAGGGCACGCGTTCGGGCCCTCGCCGCAGTCACGGGGCTGTTTCTGAGCCACAGACGCCGGTGGAAGACCCTGATGTGCAAAGCCTGCAACAAGCGCTGCAAGGCCAGGCGCCCGATGAGCAAATGCATATTTTAACGCCTTGGCTTTCGGCCCGTTGCCACAGTCACCCGGCCGGACTACTGGCAACGCGTCGGTTCATCGAACTCAAATCCGCACTGCGCTAGGAGCCCTGCATGAATCCAGAAGAACACCTGTCCGAAGCGGACTTGGCCTTGCTGCAATTAGGCCGCCGCTTGCAAGCTGACGGCTATCGTTTCATCACCCCGACGCCCCTGACCCACGAGCGGGTCAATCAACGGCCCGGCAACGAGCGCGCCAAGACACTACGGGATGTGTTTGGCTGGTCACGGCCGTTTGCCCCGGGGTTGATTAGCGCCGATGAGCAGCGGCAATTGCAGGAGGCCGAAGTACTGGAGGCGCGCAACGGCCTGTTGCACAGCCAGGTGCGCTGGTCGAGCCTGGACGGTTTGCTGTTTGCCCATTCGCAATTCCCCACCCAGGCCAATGATGCAGTGTTTTTCGGCCCGGACAGCTACCGCTTCGCCCAACTGATCCATACTCATCTACAACAGAACTTCACAGCGGTGCATCGCGCCGTAGACATCGGCTGTGGCGCCGGTGTCGGGGCCCTGGTGATTGCCCGGGCCCGGCGCGAAGCTCAAGTACATGCCTTGGATATCAACCCGCTGGCCTTGCGCCTGACTGCGGTGAATGCGGCTCTGGCCGAAGTGGCCAATGTCGAAATCGCTCGCAGCGACGTGCTACAGGACGTGGAGGGCAACTTCGACCTGATTGTCGCCAACCCGCCGTACATGGCCGATCCGTCCGAGCGTGCCTATCGCCACGGCGGCGGGGTGCTTGGTGCCGGGCTGTCGTTGCGCATCGTCGAGCAGGCCTTGCCCCGACTCACACCGGGTGGTTCGCTGGTGCTCTATACCGGCGTGGCAATGGTCGATGGCCGTGATCCGTTTCTCGAAGCGCTCGGGCCATGGCGTGACTCGGCGGAGTTTGGCTGGACCTATCGAGAATTGGACCCGGATGTATTCGGTGAGGAGCTGCTCACGCCGGGTTATCAGGACGTGGAAAGGATCGCCGTGGTGGCGTTGGTTGTAACCCGCATCGGCGCGGGTATCGGAGGGACTATCGATGAACAGGCGCATGAAGTTCGGCATTGAAGAGGAGTATTTCATCACCGACTTGCAAACCCGCTGTATGCCCGGTCACCCCCCTGCGGCGGCTGTCGCGGCGTGCCGGACCGAGCTGGGCAAGCATTTCGCACATGAAATGTTCCAGAGCCAGGTGGAGATGGCCTCGCCCATATTCCGCAGCCTGCCGGAGGCCGCCGATTACCTGACCCAGGTGCGCACGGGCCTGAACCAGCGCCTGGCGCCCTTTGGCCTGGGCCTGCTCAGTGCCGGTTCCCACCCGATGGCGACCCAGGTGCTGCAACCCACCGATGAACTGCATTTCCAGCAACTGTTCGATGATTACCAACGGGTCGCCCGGCGCAGTGTGTTGTCGGGCCTGCATGTCCACGTGGAGGTGCCTGCGAACCAGGACCGGGTGCGGGTCATGAACGAGGTCTTGCCTTGGCTGCCGATGTTTTTGGCGCTGAGCGCTTCATCGCCGTTCTGGAACGGCGCCTACAGTGGCTTCAGCAGCTATCGCCAGGTGGCCTGCGATGAATGGCCGCGCATGGGCGTCCCGGAGTTCTTCGAGGACGAGTCGGGCTTTGCCGGCTACGTCGACATGCTCATGCGTACCGGCTCGATTCACCAACCCAGCGATTGCTGGTGGGTGATACGGCCTTCGTCGCGCTACCCCACGCTGGAACTGCGCATTTGCGATGCCTGCCCACGGGTCGAAGACGTCCTGTGCCTCGTCTCGCTGTTTCGCCTGATGGTCGCCCATGCCATTGCTCAACCCCGGCCGGGTGCCAACTACAGCCTGATGTCCCACTGGATGCTCAAGGAAAACCGCTGGCGGGCCAAACGCCACGGGATTCTGGCGGAGTTCATCGCCGAAGGGCAGGAACAGCCCATGCTGATCGGTGAGTGGCTGACGCTGGCCGAGGAAACCTTTGGTGAAGCGGCCGCCGCCCTGGGGGTTCAAGACGTCTTCAAGCAAGCACGCCGTATGGTGCAGGAAGGCACCAGCGCCGATCGGCAGATCGTTGTCTACGAACAAGGTTTGCTGCTGGGGGACTCCACCGAGCAGGCCTTGAGCCGGGTCGTCGATCAATTGCTGGCGGAAACCGCCGGGATGCCGGTGGCCGATCGGGCGTTGCAGCAGGTGGCAGGTGGTCCATGACGAGCAAGACCCTGGATGACTACAACCGCATGCGCGATTTCGCCGCCACCCCGGAACCGGCGGCGAAGCGCTCGCGTAAATCGGCAAAAGCCGCCCATGCCTTGCAGTTCTGCATTCAGAAGCACGACGCCACACGACTGCATTACGACTTCCGCCTGGAGCTCGGCGGCGCGCTCAAGAGCTGGGCGGTGCCCAAGGGCCCGTCACTGGACCCCAAGGTCAAGCGTCTGGCGGTGCATGTCGAAGATCATCCGCTGGATTACGCCACCTTTGAAGGCAGTATCCCCGAAGGCCATTACGGCGCCGGTGATGTCATCGTTTGGGACCGGGGCGTGTGGATTCCCCAGGGCGACCCCTTTGAAGCCTATGAAAAAGGCCGGCTCAAGTTCGAGCTGCAAGGCGAAAAGCTCGGTGGCCTGTGGAACCTGGTGCGCACCCACATGCCCGGCAAGCAAGAGCAGTGGTTCCTGATCAAGCATCAGGACGAAGCAGCTCGCCCCGAAAGCGACTATGACGTGGTGCAGGAAGCCCCGGACAGCGTGCTCAGCGACCGCACCATCGTGCCCAAGCGTCGGGGCAAGGCTGCCACAGCCAAACCGGTAAAGTCGCCGGAAAAAGCCACCAAGGCGAAGTCGACAAAAAAAGCTTCGAAAACCAGCCTCAGCGGCGCGGTGGCCGGGCCGATTCCCGAGACGCTCAAACCGGAACTGGCGACATTGGTGGACAGCGCCCCCGACGGCGAATGGCTCTACGAGATCAAGTTCGACGGCTACCGGGTCATGGCGCGTATTGAAAACGGCGACGTCAGGCTCATCACCCGTAACGGCCATGACTGGACCCATAAACTACCGAGGCAGGCCGAAGCCCTGGCCGCGTTGGGCCTGGAGTCAGCCTGGCTGGACGGTGAGATGGTGGTCGCCAACGAACAGGGCGTGCCGGACTTCCAGGCCCTGCAGAATGCCTTCGATGCCGGCAGCAGTGGCAGGATTGCCTATTACCTGTTCGACCTGCCTTACCTCAACGGCATGGACCTGCGCAAAGTGCCGGTGGAGCAGCGGCGAACCGCACTGGCCGCCGTGTTGGAGGCTAATGAAGATCCGCTGCTGCGCTTCTCCGATGCCTTTGAAGAAACCCCTGAAGCGCTGCTCAACAGTGCTTGCCAGATGCAGATGGAGGGATTGATCGGCAAGCGTATGGGCAGTGCCTATGTGTCCCGGCGCAGCAACGATTGGATCAAGCTCAAATGCAAGAACCGCCAGGAGTTCGTGGTGGTTGGCTTCAGCGACCCCAAGGGTGCCCGCAGTGCCTTTGGCGCCTTGCTGCTGGGACTGCACGACGCCGACAGCGGTGAATTGCGCTACGCCGGCAAGGTCGGCACCGGGTTCAACGAGACCACCCTCAAGGGCATCTATCAGCAGCTGTTGCCCCTGGAAACGAAAAAGCCCGCCGTGGTCAACCCGCCCACCGGCTACGAAGCCAAGGGTGTGCACTGGCTTGAACCGACCTTGCTGGCCGAAGTGGCGTTTGCCGAGATGACCAAGGAAGGCTCGGTGCGCCATGCGGTGTTCCATGGTTTGCGCAGCGACAAACCGGCCAGGGCGATTACCCAGGAGTTGGCGAAACCGGTGAAAAAGGCCACTGAAAAGAACAAAGCCCCAGCCAAGGATGAACCTGAAGTCACGTCGGCCAAGCCCAAGGCGAAAGCCAGGAACAAAGCCAGCCAGGCGCCGGCCATGGACGGCAAGGTGCGCATCACCCATCCGGAACGGGTCATCGACGCCAGCAGCGGCACCACCAAACTGCAATTGGCCGAGTACTACGCCAGCGTTGCCGAGTTCATCCTGCCGGAACTGGCTGATCGCCCGGTGGCCTTGGTCAGGGCGCCGGATGGTATCGCCGGTGAATTGTTCTTCCAGAAAAACCCCGAGCGCCTGGCGATTCCAGGCATCACCAGCCTGGACAAGGCGTTGACGGGGCAGCCGGTGATGATCATCAACAACGCCGAGGCGCTGATCGGCGCGGTGCAGATGAGCACGGTGGAATTGCACACCTGGAACGCGACCTCGGTCGACCTGGACAAGCCGGACCGCTTCGTCCTCGATCTCGACCCGGACCCGGCGTTGCCTTGGAAAAGCATGGTGGAAGCCACACAACTGACGTTATCGGTGCTCGACGAGTTGGGGCTGAAGGCGTTTCTCAAGACCAGCGGCGGCAAGGGCATTCATGTGGTGGTGCCGCTGACGCGCAAACTGGGCTGGGACGAGGTCAAGGGCTTCAGCCACGCCATTGTCAGCCACATGGCCAAGCTGCTGCCGGACCGTTTTTCTGCGGTGTCCGGGCCCAAGAACCGGGTAGGGCGGATTTTCATCGACTACCTGCGTAACGGCCTGGGCGCCACCACCATCTGCGCCTATGCCGCGCGGACCCGGGAAGGGCTGCCGGTGTCGGTGCCGATCTTTCGCGAGGAAGTGGCCGAGCTCAAGGGGGCGAACCTGTGGAATGTGCACAACGTCCATGAGCGCCTGGTGGAAGTGGGGCACGAACCGTGGGCTGACCTGAAGAAAACCCGCCAGAGCATCACGGCGGACATGCGTCGGCGGATTGGTATGAAGAAAACGGCCAAGTAAGCCCTGTGGCTAGGACGCATCGATCGTTCCCACGCTCTGCGTGGAAATGCATCCCGTGACGCTCTGCGTCACCCTCTAGAAGCGGAACGCGGAGCGTCCCCGGCGGCATTCCCACGCAGAGCGTGGGAACGATGAATAGTCGACGTTTAGCTCGCAGGAAACCGCAGATACTCCGGCTGCAAGACGTTAAACCACAGCAGGATCATCTCCACCAGGATGGTCACCAGCACCAACAGCCCTACACCCCAGACGCTGGCCGAGTACAGCAGGCCTTGCTCTTTCTTGACGCCCATGAACTTGGGCAGGCCGACGAACAGCAAGAACGTCGAGTAGACCGAAGCCGCCGCCAACACGGCCACTGCCAGCCAACGGCTGGGATAGAGTCCGGCAATCCCGGCCAGAAAGTACGGCGTAGCGGTATAGGCTGCGAAACCGATGCACTGGTTGACCGTCGGGCGAGCCTCGAAGGTGCGGGACATCCAGCGAATGAACGTGCCCATGAGCACCACGCCGGCCACGATGGTCAGGTACAACAGCACACATAACTGAAGTGCACTGGCACTGCTGAGCCGTACCGTTTCGTTTTCGGCCAGGCTCCAGCCGGTCCAGGTGGTGCCCACGTATAGACACACGGCGGGTATCAGGGCCAACAACAGCAAATGTGCCAAGTAATGACGCGGGTGAGCCTGTTCTTGTTCGCGGATGTCCGCCCAGGCGAACTCGGGGTGGGTGAACAGTTTGACGAAAGGCGCAGACATGACGACCTCCTGATCAAGACAGCCTCTGCGTGAGGCCCTTATGAATTTGAGGTACGAGAACGGACGGGGTTTCATTTATTTGCCACGCCCGGGCAGCGGCGCGATAAAGGGAATGAATCATAACGCCGAGGGTCAACCCATCAGCACCCTGAAAGGACGTTTTTGTCATGAGCGTTGCCCACTCCATTTGCGATTATCTGCGTGACCATGAACTGCGCCTGACCACGGCCGAATCCTGCACGGCCGGCCAGATCGTCACGCTGCTGGCCGAGGTGCCGGGCAGTGGTTCGCTGATCGAAAGCGGCTACGTGGTGTACTCCCCGGAGGCAAAGCAGCGGTTGCTGGGGGTCAGTCCGCGCACCATCGAGATGTTCAACCTCACCAGCCGTGAAGTGGCCGAGGAAATGGCCCTCGGCGCGCTGCACGACGCCAACGCCAACGTGGCCGTCGCCACCACGGGCATTCTCGGCCCTGACGACATGGACGGCATTCCCGCCGGCACGGTGTGCTTTGCCTGGGCGTTCGAGGTGAACGGCCAGCGGGCGTTGTTCAGCCGCCAGGAGCGTTTTTTCGGCAGTCGCGGCCAAGTGCAATTGCGGGCCTCGGAGCATGCGCTTCTTCAATTGCGGCATTTCCATCAGCGCGCCGTCGCCGGTGAATGCCGGTAGGAGAAACACATGACCCGACCAACCGATCCCGAGGATTTTCGCAGTCGTGTGTTTCCGGTACAGGAAGACATGGCCTATCAACTCAAGGTCTGGCGGTTCGAGCGGGTGGGCTGGTACGTGTTGGTCCTGCTGGTGGCCCTGACCTTGCTTGGACTATTTTCCCGCGGCCCGTTGAGTTCCCGTGACGTGCACAGCAGCGACGGCCGGCTCGACGTCGAATATGAGATGTTTCACCGAAACGGCTCCACCAACTCCATGGTCATCCATCTCAAAGGCCAGCCCAACGCGTTGCTGGAGGTGGAGCTGGGTGGCGGGTGGCTGGAGGGCTTTGATGTGCAGACATTGCAACCCCAGCCCTTGCGTTCGGCGAGCGCAGGGCAGGGCATGCGGATTTGGGTCCAGGCCGATGCCCAAGGGCACGCCAGCCTGTATCTGTCGCTGTTGGCCGAGGGGCTGGGACTTTATAGCAGCCGCATCACCACGCCTGGTAGCACCGCGGTGAGTTTCGATCAATTCATTTTCCCATAGGGTGACGTATGGACTCGGTGTTGCGGGCCGCCGCGTTGTATATGGCATTGATGGTGTTGTTCAAGATCGCCGGACGTCGGTCCCTGGCGGAACTCACCACCTTCGACTTCGTACTGCTGATGATCATCGGCGAGGCCACCCAGCAGGCGTTGCTGGGGGATGATTTTTCCATGACCAACGCGCTGATGGTGATCGTCACGCTGATTGCCATCGATGTCGGTTTTTCGTTGCTCAAACAACGTTCCAATTGGGTTTCGCGATTGATTGACGGTGGACCGACGGTTGTTGTGGAAAACGGTCGGATCCTTGAGGCGCGCATGCGCCACGCCCGGCTGGTGGAAGCCGACATCATGGAGGCGGCGCGTTCAAGCCAGGGTATCGGGACCCTGGAGCAGATCAAATTTGCGATTATCGAGCGTAACGGCAAGATTTCGGTGATTGCCAACAATCAGTGATCCCAGCCTCCCCGAGAATGCCTTTGTTGATCGTTCCCACGCGCAGCAAAGGAATGCATCCCCTGACGCTCTGCGTCACCTTGCAGAAGCGGAACGCGGAGCGTCCCTGGCGGCGTTCCCACGCGGGAGCGTGGGAACGATCAAAATCTGCGCCACGGGATAGCGTCAGCGTCAAAGCATCGGTTTGCCCCCCGTGATCCCATACCGGGAGCCAGAAATGTAGCTGGACTCATCCGAAGCCAGCAGCACATAGATCGGCGCGACTTCCACCGGTTGACCGGGACGGCCCAGGGGCGTCTGTGAGCCGAAACTCTGCACTTCTTCCTCCGGCATGGTCGCCACGATCAGCGGTGTCCAGATCGGCCCCGGGGCCACGCTGTTGACCCGAATGCCCTTGGGGCCGAGCATCTGCGCCAGGCCGCCGGTGAAGTTGGCGATGGCGCCCTTGGTGGTGGCGTAGGCCAGCAGCGTCGGCTTGGGCATGTCGGAATTGACCGAGCTGGTGTTGATAATCGAGCCACCCGGCTTCATGTGTGGCACAGCGGCCTGGCAGATCCTGAACATGGCCGTGATGTTGATATCGAACGTGCGCACCCACTCTTCGTCAGGAATTTCTTCCAGGTTTTCGTGGGTCATCTGGAACGCGGCGTTGTTGACCAGGACATCGATACGGCCGAAGCGCGCGACGGTCTCGTCGACGATTTTGCGGCACTGGTTTTTATCGGCGAGATCGCCAGGCAGCAGCAGGCATTGGCGACCGGCCTGTTCGACCCAGCGGGCGGTTTCCTTGGCGTCTTCATGTTCGTCCAGATATGAGATCGCGACGTCGGCGCCTTCACGGGCGAATGCAATGGCGACGGCGCGGCCGATGCCGCTGTCGGCACCGGTGATCAGGGCTATCTTGTTTGCCAGCCGTCCGGAACCGGTGTAGCTCTGCTCGCCGCAGTCGGGATAAGGATCCATTTTCTGCTGCGATCCAGGGACAGGTTGGCTTTGTTTCGGAAAAGGTGGGAAAGGGTAGTCGACCATTATCGTTCTCCATGCAGGTTGCGATGGAGGGTGGACCCTGGGCTTTTGGACTGAGTTCGGTTGGATTTTCCGGCCAGTCGATGAGCGTGGTGCTGGCGTTTCGTCGGTGGATTATCGCCACCCTCGAACGTTGGACGGCGCGGTATTCTCCAATGACTGGATTGGTTTCCATAAGGAGCAGTGCAATGTTCAGCCACATACAGATCGGCGCGCGCGACCTGCCGAAGATGGTCGCTTTTTATGATGCGGTTCTTGGCTGCCTGGGGTTGGTGCGCACGGAGAGCGAAAATGACTCGGGCCCACCCGGGGAAGGCTGGCACCAGCCCGGTAAACATTGGCCACAGGTGTTCGTGCAACTGCCCTTCAACGGCTTGCCCGCCACCTGGGGCAACGGCATGCAGGTGAGCTTCGCCGCCGACTCACCCGAGACCGTGCGTGCAGCCTGGGAACAGGCCATCGCCCTGGGCGGTTTCGACGAAGGTGCGCCGGGCCTCAGGCCTCAGTACTCGGAAGGGTATTTTGGAGCCTATTGCCGTGACCCGGAGGGCAACAAGCTGTGTTTTGTCTATGCGCCGGACATGCATGAATAAACGCCTCGCACCGTGACGAGCGCTCTCTGTGGCGAGGGGATTTATCCCCTCGCCACAGGTATCGACTACTTCACCAGAACAGTCAGCTCCTGGCCTTCAAACTGCGCTCCATCCGCGCAATCCCTTCTTCCAGCAGCGCCCGCGGGCAGCCGAAGTTCAGGCGTACGAACTGCCCGGCATCATCGCCAAAATCCAGCCCGGCGCTGAGGCCGACCTTGGCTTCCTTCAGGAAGAACCCTTGCGGATCGTCCAGCCCAAGGGCGGAGCAATCCAGCCAGGCCAGGTAAGTGCTCTGGGGCACGGTCATGGTGATGCCCGGCAGGCGAGTGTTCACCGCTGCGACCAGATAATCGCGGTTGGCTTGCAGATACGCCTTCAAGGCTTCCAGCCACGGGCCGGCCTCGCTGTAGGCCGCGCGGGTCGCCTCAAGGCCCAGGGCGTTGACGCTGTCGACCATACCGGCACGGGCGTTGTTGACGCACTCGCGCACCTTGGCGTCCTGGATGATGGCAAACGAGGTTTTCAATCCGGCGATGTTGTAGGCCTTGCTGGCGGACATCAGGGTGATGGTGCGCGCGGCGATTTCCGGGCTGAGGGAGGCGGTGGGGATGTGCGTGCGGCCGTCAAAGCACAGTTCGGCATGGATCTCGTCGGAGATGATCCAGGCATCTTGCTCCAGGCAAATGTCCGCCACGGCCTTGAGTTCTTCCCGGTCAAACACCTTGCCCAACGGATTGTGGGGATTGCTCAGCAACAGTGCACCGCCGCCCTGCAAGGCATCGCGCAACGCGGCCAGCGGGGTATGGAATTGACCATCGGCCGGGTTGAAAGGCAATTCCACTTTGTTCAAGTTCCAATGACCGGGTGCGTGACGCAGTGGCGGGTAGTTGGGCACCTGCACGACAACGTTCTGCTGCGGCTCTACCAAGGCATGAAGCGCCATGTTGAAACCCGGCTCGACTCCGGGCAGGAACACGATTTGCAGGGGCTCGACGCGCCAGGCGTATTTGTTCCACAGGTCGGCGACGATGGCCGCACGCAAACTGTCCTGGGCCACGCTGTACCCCAGCATCGGATGTTCGAGGCGCTTGTGCAGCGCGTCGATGACAACGGGCGGGGCAGGGAAGTCCATATCGGCCACCCACATTGGCAATACATCGGCTGGGTAGCGGCTCCATTTGGTGCTGCCGGTACCGTGGCGCTCGAATACAGTGTCGAAATCGAAAGTCATGGTCGCGTTCCATCAGATCAGGGAGTTGAGATGGCGATCATGATAAAGCAAAGATCTTCTGTGTGGTGCGATCAGCCGCCTCGCTTCGCAACTGCCGCGAGT
Organism: Pseudomonas sp. B21-054; assembly: GCF_026016345.1. Taxonomy (NCBI): domain Bacteria; kingdom Pseudomonadati; phylum Pseudomonadota; class Gammaproteobacteria; order Pseudomonadales; family Pseudomonadaceae; genus Pseudomonas; species Pseudomonas sp. B21-054. The sequence goes on along the minus strand of NZ_CP087204.1, from coordinate 3,307,462 downwards.
TTCAGGCCGGTAATTCAATAAACGGAATTTTCCCATCGGCTGTCAGGCGTTTTTTTTGAAGACCGTATAAGAAATAGATAAAACCAAGTGTTTCCAGCGCTGGAAGTCCCAAATAAAAAATAAGGTGCTTTAAACACTACGCCCTATAGTTTTACGAGTACAGGCATTTAATCTGGTTAAATGAGTACTGAGCCATGACCGCCTCGCCAGAGTAAACTTCTCGCGCCTGGAAAATGGAATACGATTGCTATGGACGTATTTAAAGAGCACTGTCTGGAGCCTATATTCTAATAAACAGGCCCTCGAGCCCAATTGTCCCGATTATTTATTCAGTGGCGGTTGAACGCTCAATGCATCGATGATTATCTTTTCCCCCTCAAAGCCCAGCAACCGGTATCCCTTTAAATACGGGCTGATGCTGATGCTGATTATGCTGTTTTGTGGGGGCAGTGGATTACAGGCAAAAGAATACGGCGGGCTCGAGCAGCAGCGTATAGAAACCATTTTCCCCAACAGCGATAACCTTTCCGAACCCGTCGGTGAGTTCAAGGTTCGCACCATCAGCACCGGAAAAAATCCGCTCGGCTATGTGTTCCAGAGTCAGGACGTGGTGGATATCCCGGCTTATTCGGGCAAACCGATCAACATGCAGGTCATCCTCGACACCCACGGTGTTATCCAGGATGCCTACGTCCTGGAACACCATGAGCCGATTCTGTTGGTCGGTATCCCCGTGGAAAAACTGCATGCCTTCGATGCCAAATACAAGGGGGTCAAGGCCGATCGGAGGGTGGTGGTAGGGCACTCCAGCGATCCAGCGGCGGTGTCGGTCGATGGGATCGCCGGGGCTACGGTGACGGTCATGGTGGTCAATGAGATCGTCATGCGAGCGGCACACAAGGTGGCCGTATCGCTCAAGTTGATCGAGGACAAAGCAGGCATTGCGCAGAAGCCTGCCACGGTGCGCGAGGACTTTTTCGAGCCTGCCACCTGGGAGCAACTGACGGGTAACGGCGCGATTCGTCGGCTGAACCTGACCCGTGGCCAGGTCGACGCGGCGTTCAAGGGCACTGAAGCCGAGGGGTTTGACAATGCCACCCTCGAGCAGGCGAATGACACGTTTATCGAACTGTACACAGCCGACCTGAACCCGCCGGCCATAGGCCGTAACCTGCTGGGCGACAATCAATACCGTTTCCTGATGCAAGACCTCAAGCCAGGCGAGCAAGCTATCGCAGTGCTGGGCCGCGGTCTCTATTCCTATAAAGGCTCGGGCTATGTGCGCGGGGGGATTTTCGATCGGGTGCAATTGCGTCAGTTTGGCAACATCATCAGCTTTCGCGACATGGACCACCAGCGACTGTCCGACGTCTTTGCCAAGGGCATGCCCGAGTTCAATGAGATGTCTATTTTCATTGTGCGCGAACCTGTCCGGTTCGATCCGGGAGCGCCTTGGTCCCTCGAGCTGCTGGTGCGACGCCAGACCGGCGCGGTAGGTGGCACGTTCAGCAGCTTTGACTTGTCCTACCAGTTGCCCGAGCAGTACCTCTTGCGTCCACCGCCTACTGCTCAAGAGCTGGAGGCCGTCAAAGTTGCCAACAGGCCGACATGGGTCAATATCTGGTATCAGAAAGCTTTTCAGATCGGGATTCTGTGTACAGCCCTTGCTGTACTGATGGTGATTCTGTTCCTGCAGGACACTTTCACCAAGTACCCACGTTTTCTCCATTGGTTGCGGCGGGTTTACCTGGTGTTCACCGTAGTGTTCATCGGCTGGTATGCCCTGGGGCAGATTTCAGTGGTCAATGTCCTGACCTTCGCCCATGCACTGTTTGAGAATTTTCGCTGGGAACTGTTTCTCACCGACCCGATCGTTTTCATTCTCTGGACCTTCACCGCCGCCAGCATTCTGCTGTGGGGCCGAGGGGTGTTCTGCGGTTGGTTGTGTCCCTTCGGCGCATTGCAGGAATTGATCAACGAAGCCTCGCGCAAGTTGAAGATTCCGCAATATGAGTTGCCTTTTGCGTTGCATGAACGCTTGTGGGCCGTGAAGTACATCATCCTGCTGGTACTGTTTGGCATCTCGCTGGAGTCGATGAGCACCGCCGAGCAATTTGCCGAAGTGGAACCGTTCAAGACCGCCATCACCCTGAAATTCGATCGCCAGTGGTGGTTTGTGGCCTACGCCGTGGCGCTGCTGGTCATCAATATTTTTACCCGTAAAGTCTATTGCCGCTACGTCTGCCCGTTGGGTGCCGCGCTGGCCATTCCCAGTAAGCTGCGTCTGTTCGACTGGCTTAAACGACGCAAAGAGTGTGGCGCTCCCTGCCAGCTGTGCGCCAAGGAATGTGAAATCCAGGCGATTCACCCGGATGGCCATATCAACGCCAACGAGTGTCACTACTGCCTCGATTGCCAGATGACTTACCACAACGAAAACAAATGCCCGCCGTTGGTGCTCAAGAACAAGCGCAAAACGCGGGACAAACCGGCGCCCGTGTCAGAGCACGCCGAGTTGATTCCGGTGGTGCAAGTGTTCAAGCCCTGACCCAGCCTCGCCGCAAGTGAGGGAACAAGAACCGATTGACAAGCCTTATTGATATCCGCCCCCAATGGAGCAAGCCCCGTGAGCGATAAAAAATCGAAAAAAGATCATGCATCTGTCAATGACGCGGTCCTCAACCGACGCGGATTCCTCGGTGCCTCAGCCCTGACCGGCGTCGCGCTGGCAGGCAGCACTGCCCTTGGCAGCGTGGTATTCACCCGCGAATCCTGGGCGGCAGCGGCCAAGGATGCACAGTCGAAAATTCACGTGGCGCCGGGCGAGTTGGACCAGTACTACGGATTCTGGAGCGGCGGCCATCAGGGCGAAGTGCGGATCATGGGTATTCCGTCGATGCGCGAGCTATTGCGTATCCCGGTGTTCAACGTCGATTCGGCCACGGGCTGGGGCTTGACCAACGAAAGCAAGCGAATACTGGGCGACAGCGCAAGATTCCAGAATGGCGACTGCCACCATCCGCACTTGTCCATGACCGACGGTAAATACGACGGCAAATACCTGTTTATCAATGACAAGGCCAACTCCCGGATTGCACGGATTCGCCTGGACATCATGAAGTGCGACAAGATGCTCACGGTGCCCAATGTGCAAGCCATCCATGGCCTGCGCCTGCAAAAGATGCCGCACACCAAGTACGTGTTTGCCAATGCCGAGTTCGTGATCCCGCACCCTAACGACGGCCATACCTTCGACCTGCAAGACAAGAACAGCTTCACGATGTTCAACGCCATCGATGCCGAGAAGATGGAAATGGCGTTCCAGGTGATCGTCGACGGCAACCTGGACAACACCGATGCCGACTACACCGGCAAGTATGCCGCGAGCACCTGCTACAACTCCGAGAAGGCCTATGACCTGGGCGGCATGATGCGCAACGAGCGCGACTGGGTGGTGGTGTTCAACATTCCACGCATCGAAGCGGCGATCAAGGCCGGTAAGTTCATCACCCTGGACGGTTCCAAGGTACCGGTGGTGGATGGTCGTAAAACCGAAGGCAAGGATTCCGAATTCACCCGCTACATTCCGGTGCCGAAGAACCCCCATGGGCTCAATACCTCGCCCGATGGCAAGTACTTCATTGCCGCCGGCAAACTCTCGCCCACCTGCACCATTATCGCCACCGCCAAACTGGACGATCTGTTCAACGACAAACTCAAAGACCCGCGCGACGTGGTAGTTGGTGAGCCTGAACTGGGCCTGGGGCCGTTGCACACCACCTATGATGGCCGGGGAAATGCCTATACCACCTTGTTCATCGACAGCCAGGTGGTGAAGTGGAACGTGGAAGAAGCTATCCGCGCCTACAAGGGCGAGAAGGTCAATTACATCAAGCAGAAGCTCGACGTGCAGTACCAACCCGGGCACAACCATGCCTCGCTGACCGAAACCAGTGAGGCCGACGGCCAGTGGCTGGTGGTGCTCAGCAAGTTTTCCAAAGACCGCTTCCTGTCGACCGGTCCGCTGCATCCGGAAAACGACCAGTTGATCGATATTTCCGGCGAAGAGATGAAGCTGGTGCACGACGGCCCGGCATTTGCCGAACCACACGACTGCGTCATGGCCCGTCGAGACCAGATCAGAACCAAGAAAATCTGGGATCGCAACGACCCGTTCTTCGCTGAAACCGTGGCGATCGCCGCCAGAGACGGGATCAAGCTGGAGAGCGACAACAAAGTCATTCATGACGGCAAGAAAGTGCGGGTGTACATGACGTCGATGGCCCCGGTTTATGGGGTCACTGAGTTCACCGTCAAACAAGGTGACGAGGTGACGGTGACCATCACCAACATCGATAAAGTGGAAGATGTCAGCCACGGGTTCGTCATGACCAACCACGGGGTGAGCATGGAGATCAGCCCACAGCAGACCTCGTCCATCACCTTCATTGCCGACAAGCCTGGCTTGCACTGGTATTACTGCAGTTGGTTCTGCCATGCGTTGCACATGGAAATGGTCGGCCGGATGCTGGTCGAGCGAGCTTGAGCGGCGTGGCGCATCCAGGCCGCGAAAAAGGGTAGGCGCCGTGTTCAGAGCCTTGGTTAACAGTCCATTACCCGGCACGGCGCTCTTGCTGTTGGTGTTTGTATCGGCGCTCGCCCAGGCGGCGCCACGTCCCATCACGGAACTGCCCTTGGTACCCGACGGCGACCACCACTGGATTCTGCCAGCGGGTGACTACCAAGGGCAGTTCAGTGTCGATCAGTCAATGCAGATCGATTGCGCAAAAGGCGCGGTGATCCACGCGGGAGGGCAGGGCAACGCGCTGCTCATCAGCGCGCCCGATGTACGCATCGAGGGGTGCACATTGCTCGATTGGGGGCACGACATGACGGCAATGAACTCGGCTGTTTTCATCGGCCCCAAGGCCCAGCGCGCGGTGATACGTCATAACCGCATGATTGGCCCCGGCTTCGGCATCTGGGTGGACAGCACCCACGATGTCAGCCTGATCGACAACGACATCGAAGGTGACCCGAGCATTCGCTCACAGGATCGCGGCAACGGGATTCACCTGTATGCGGTGCGCGGCGCACGGGTGGTGGGTAATCACGTGCGAATGACCCGAGACGGGATTTACATCGACACCTCAAATGGCAACTTGTTGCAGGGCAATACCTTGGAAGACCTTCGCTATGGTGTGCATTACATGTATGCCAACGACAACCAGTTGCTGGGCAATACCACCCGCCGCACGCGTACCGGCTACGCATTGATGCAGAGCCGCAAGCTGACGGTGATCGGCAATCGCTCCGAGCAGGACGAGGGCTACGGCATTCTCATGAACTACATCACCTATTCCGAACTGCGCGACAACTTCATCAGCGACGTGCGCAGCGGGTCCGCCGATGGCGGTATGGTCAGCGGTGCCGAGGGCAAGGCGCTGTTCATCTACAACTCGCTGTTCAATGTCATCGAACACAACCATTTCGAGCGCAGCGCCGTGGGCATCCACCTCACCGCCGGCTCCGAAGACAACCGTATTGCCGACAACGCCTTCGTCGGCAATCAGCAGCAGGTCAAATACGTCGCCAGCCGCACGCAGGAGTGGTCGGCCGATGGTCACGGCAATTACTGGAGTGACTACCTGGGCTGGGATCGCGATAACAATGGGATTGGCGACGTGGTCTATGAACCCAATGACAACGTTGACCGTCTGCTCTGGCTGTACCCGCAGGTTCGCTTGTTGATGAACAGCCCGAGCATCCAATTACTGCGCTGGGTACAGCAAAGCTTCCCGGTGACGAAATCACCGGGGGTCAAGGACAGTTATCCGTTGATAAATCTTCCGACTCTGCCCCAAACACAGCAGCCAGCCCTATGAACGCGGTCGATATTGAAGGAGTCAGCCAGCGTTACGGCAGCATGACCGTGTTGCGTGACTTGACCTTGAGCTTGGGGGAAGGCGAGGTGCTAGGGTTGTTCGGCCACAATGGGGCGGGCAAGACCACGGTGATGAAGCTGATCCTGGGATTGCTCAAGGCCAGTGCCGGTCAAGTGCATGTACTCGGTTGCCGCCCAGCACAAACCGAGGTGCGTCGCCAGCTCGGTTACCTACCGGAAAACGTCACGTTCTATCCGCAACTCAGCGGTCGCGAAACGCTGCGCTATTTTGCTCGCCTCAAGGGGGCGGCGCTGACGCAAGTGGACGATCTGCTCGAACAGGTAGGACTTGCCGGCGCCGCAGACCGGCGTGTGAAAACCTACTCAAAAGGCATGCGCCAGCGTCTGGGGTTGGCTCAGGCAGTGCTAGGTGAACCACGCCTGCTGTTGTTGGACGAGCCCACGGTCGGTCTCGACCCAATCGCCACCCAAGAGCTTTACCTGTTGATCGACCGTCTGCGCCAACAAGGCGCCAGCATCATTCTGTGTTCCCATGTGTTGGCGGGAGTCGAAGTGCATATCAACCGTGCGGCCATCCTGGCCAATGGCTGCTTGCGGGCGATCGGTAGCCTGTCGAGCCTGCGCGAAGAGGCCGACTTGCCGGCGCGCATTCGGGTCAGCGGACTGTCCCAACGCGAGCAGTGGTTGCAGCGTTGGAATGCGGCTGGACACAACGCCACGGCGTTGGGAGGCAACGGGATTGAGGTGATGGCGGTCAATGGCCACAAAGTCGATCTGTTGCGTCAGTTGTTTCACGAGGATCGACCGCAGGATATCGAGATTCAGCAACCCTCCCTTGAAGACCTTTATGGCTACTACATGAGCCATGCGGTCACCGACCCTGAAGGCATTCATTCATGACGCAGATCTGGAATATCGCCGCCAAGGAATTCAGCGACGGTCTACGTAACCGCTGGCTGCTGGCAATCAGTCTGTTGTTCGCCGTTCTGGCAATAGGGATCGCGTGGCTTGGTGCGGCGGCCTCCGGGCAAGTGGGCTTTACCTCGATTCCAGCAACCATCGCCAGCCTCGCCAGCCTGGCGACGTTCCTGATGCCGCTGATTGCCCTGTTGCTGGCCTACGATGCCATTGTCGGGGAGGAGGAGGGTGGCACACTGATGCTATTGCTGACCTACCCCCTGGGTCGCGGACAAATTCTGTTGGGCAAATTTGTCGGTCACGGCCTGATTCTGGCATTGGCCACCTTGATCGGGTTTGGCTGCGCCGCCGTGGCCATAGTCCTGCTGGTCGACGACGTCGAGTTGGGGCTGTTGCTTTGGGCGTTCGGTCGTTTCATGGTGTCTTCCACGCTACTGGGGTGGGTATTTCTCGCACTGGCTTATGTCTTGAGCTGCAAGGCCAGCGAAAAATCCAGCGCTGCCGGGATGGCGCTGGGTGTGTGGTTCCTCTTCGTATTGGTGTTCGATCTGGCGCTCTTGGCGTTGCTGGTGCTCAGCAAAGGCCGGTTCAACCCGGATCTCTTGCCGTGGTTACTGTTGCTTAACCCGACCGACATTTATCGCCTGATCAACCTTTCGGGTTTCGAGGGCAGCGCAAATGCCATCGGCCTCATGGCATTGAGCAGTGATTTACCGGTGTCGGCTTCAATGCTCTGGCTCTGCCTGCTGCTCTGGGTCGGTGTTTCGCTGCTGCTGGCTCATTGGCTGTTTCGCCATCGGCTGACTTGATTCATTCCCCAGGGGACAAATGCGATGAACACTCTGTATCTGACCGGGGCCCGTGCCCTGGTCGTTATCATGATCGGTTGGGGATTGGCGGCTTGTAATGATCGCGCGGAAGACAAACCAACCCTTGCGCCAGTCGCCTTCCATCAGAGTGACGAATGTCATGTCTGCGGCATGGTCATCGCCGACTTTCCGGGGCCAAAAGGCGAGATCGTGGGAAAAGGCACGGTCAAGAAGTTCTGTTCCACCGCAGAAATGCTCGGGTGGTGGCTCCAGCCTGAAAATCACCTCACTGAGGCGAAATTGTATGTGCACGACATGGGTAAAAGTGCCTGGGAGAAACCCGACGACCATCATCTAATGGATGCCCGCACAGCCTACTATGTGGTTGGAACACGGCTCAAAGGTTCCATGGGCGTTGTCCTGGCCTCATTTTCCGAGGAGGCGGCGGCACACAAACTGGCCAGCGAGCAGGGCGGCAGGGTCCTGCGGTTTGAGGACATCGATCTGACGCTTTTACAGCAAACTCCGGCGATGTAATCCAAACCATCGGGTCAAAGTAAGCCAGCCTCTGGAAATGAATGAGCCGTTTCGCAGAAGAGAGCCGGGCTCACTTCTGCGGTTTATTGACTTTCTTGAGGACCTACAGCGCGCGTCTCTGGGGCGAGCTTACTTCAACGTCAGGATCCAGTCGGCCAAAGTCTTTGCTTCTTCGTCGGTCACCTGGTTGGCCGGCATTGCAATGGGCCCCCATTTACCTGTGCTACCTTCCTTGATGCTTTTGGTCAGGGTCGCTGAAGCGTCAGCTTGCCCGGCATATTTAGCCGCTACTTCCTTGTAACCGGGACCCACCATTCGAGCATCGACCATGTGGCAGCCAACGCAGGGTTTGCTCTTGAAGAGTGCTTCGCCATCAACGGCATGCGCCGCTTGTACGGTCAGGGCAGCACCCAGGGCCAGCAGGGGAATAAATATACTTTTCATCAGTGTTTCCTCGGACAAGAACGCAGACTCGAAACGGCCTGCTTTCGGTTTATTCAACAGACATTGTGTTGAATATTATGAATTTCCAACGGACTACCAGACCGACACGTACTGCGTTGGCCGAAGTCATGTTGATAGGCTTGCATTTATGTGAAAGGCCGCATTGTTACTTTTACTAGATATGCAGCGATGGGTGAGCGTTCATTTATTTGATGATCGGATGACTTTACGCCAATGATCAAAATTTAACCCTGGTTTGTTATTTGTTGATTGGGTCGTATTCAGTAATTCATACCCCTCATATTGCACAGTCGATTGAATTGCATGGGTTTAAAGCAGCAGGCGACTGCGTGACGCTCGACAATTTAATTGATTAATTGCAAGTCTGCGTCCAATCCACGGAAGTCAGAGGCTCACCGCTCTAAGTTCGGCTGACTTCTGCCGGGAGCCCACCCGGCATTCGCCGAATGGACCTCACTCCTCGGTTGCTCAGCACGTCAAGCCCTCCAGATACAAGTGTATCTCTCTGTATCCAGGCCTCCTGTCGATACGAACTGCTTCTTTTGAGGCCGGTCGGTGACACATACAAGATACCTGCCCGGCGTCAAATGGCCCCCATCGAGACAGCACAAGCCGTCTCACCAGCTCATCCGCCGTTCGCAAGGAGATCCACCATGGGCACCACACAGTTGAACCACAAACCCGCATCCCGGCATCGGCGTCTGGTCGCACCCTCCATCCTGGCGTTCGCTTTGATGCAGTTGGGGGCGCTGGGGTTTTCCTCGTCCCAGGCCAGCGCTGGCGAGGTGGCTGCGAGTGTGCCGGCCAGCACGGTGGGCGCCATTACTCCCGGCAGTCACACTTCGTTCGGCCCGCTCAAGCACGTCAAGGCTGGCCTGCTGGACGTTGCCTACGCCGAAGTCGGGCCTGCCGACGGGCCGGTAGTGATCCTGTTGCACGGTTGGCCCTACGACATCCATAGCTACGCCGACGTCGCCCCAGCACTGGCTGAGAAAGGCTATCGGGTGTTGATTCCCTACGCCCGCGGTTATGGCGATACACGCTTCCTGTCGGCCAAGACCCTGCGCAACGGCCAGCCTTCGGCGCTGGCCAGCGACCTCATCGACTTCATGGACGCCCTGAACATCAAGCAAGCCGTGCTCGGCGGTTATGACTGGGGCGCACGCACCGCCGACATTGTCGCGGCCCTTTGGCCGGAACGGGTGAAAGCGCTGGTGGCGGTAAGCGGTTACCTGATCGGCAGCCAGGAGGTGGGCAAGGCGCCGTTGCCGCCTGCCGCGGAGTTGCAGTGGTGGTATCAGTTCTACTTCGCCACAGAGCGCGGCCGGCTGGGCTACGAGAAGAACACTCACGACTTCGCCAAGCTGATCTGGAAACTCGCATCGCCGAAGTGGAATTTCGATGACGCGACCTACGACCGAAGCGCCGTCGCCTTGCAGAACCCTGACCACGTCGCCGTTAGCATCTTCAACTATCGCTGGCGCCTGGGGCTGGTCAAGGGCGAGGCCAAATACGCCGCGCTGGAGAAAAAACTGGCGGCGTTCCCGGCCATCGGCGTACCGACCATCACCCTGGAAGGCGATGCCAACGGCGCTCCGCACCCACCGGCAGAAGCCTACGCCAAGCGTTTCACCGGCCGCTACGAGCATCGCCTGATCGACGGCGGTATCGGCCACAATCTGCCGCAAGAGGCACCGCAGGCCTTCGCTCAGGCAGTGATCGACGCCGATCACCTTTGACAGCGGCCCAAAGGGGGGCTTCCCACATGGCGATGGCTTCAAATCCAGAACCAGTTGCCCGGTTGATTGAAACAGCGGCTGCTGCGAAGAGATGCTCAAACCCGTGAACGCTGCGTACGCCTGAAATCAGCTTGGATCGGGCAAGCATATCGGCGAATCCGGCAAACGGATCCGTTCGTCGCTTCACATACTTTCGCGCCCCCGAGGCTCTGCCAACGATGTATTCGCGTGAGGGCACATCGGGGGTCGGTTGAAAAAAAACATGTGTGAGCTTGGTATGGAAAACAGCGCTATCCGATTTGCCTGCAACGGTTGCGGGATTTGCTGCAAGGGCCGTCTGATTCCACTGACACTGGACGAGGTAAGGCAGTGGCTCCAGCGGGGGCATGAAGTGGCGGTCATACTGGAGGCGTTCGATGAAACGACCTGGGCTTCTGCGCCCGGGCAGTTCGCCCATAGCGCGCAACGAGCGGTGGAGGTGACCAGTGGCGATGCGCAGATTCGGATCGTTGCGGTATTGGCCGGCAATGCCCTGACGCAATGTCAGAACCTGGGCGATGACGGCCGTTGCGGCATCTATGAAGAGCGGCCGCTGGTATGTCGAATTTACCCGATGGAAATCAATCCGTTCATCGCCCTGCGCCCAGCCGACAAAATTTGCCCTCCCGAGGTCTGGGAGACGGGTGAGGTGCTCTTCACAGACCGAGTCGTCGATCCGGTCCTGGCCGATCAGATCGAACGCTCACGCCAGGCCGACAGGGATGATGCCCAGGCGAAAATCCAGGTCTGTGAAGCCCTGGGAATGAGTGTCGCGGCGTGGAAGAACGATGCATTGGTGGTATACCTGCCGGATCGAACGCAGCTGTCTGAGGCGATCGATCGTTACGACGAGGGGGCAATGGCTCCGGGCCGGGCGGACTGGAAAGTCCGGGTCGACACGCCAGCTTTGCGCCAGCGGTTGGGTCAAGCAGGTGTTGCGTTGGACAATCAACCGTCCTCCCGCTATATCTTTCATACGCTTTAGGTTCCAGGCGAAATCGTCGCTTTGGGCAGTCTGATTTCATGAAACATCTTGTTATATATGGATATCATGGGCCGCGGCCCTTGATGGCTCGTTGGATCGTGCAAGAAATTGCGCCAATCAGGCAAGCGAGCCGAACCGCTGGCCCAGCATACTCCGCCATGGGAGGACGTGCGATCAGGGCGAACCTTGTTCGCTGTAAGCCGTCCAGGCCTGATGTTTCCAGGAGTCGAATGTGCCAACCGTTTTTACAAGCGCCCACACCATCAGCGACATAGAGCGCCTGGCCCATTCGGTCAGTCAACTGCTGCCCAGCGAGGGCGACCAGATCACCGCCGTACCCGGCCTGAGCCTGCATCGGCGTAAAGCGGTCACCGCGCCCATGCACTGCATCTATGGCCTGGGTATCGGCGTCACCTTGCAAGGTCGTAAGCAAGCCATGGTCGGCGAGGACATACTGACCTATTCACCCGGTCAGTCCATGGTGACCAGCGTCGACCTGCCCGTCATTTCACATATCTGCCAAGCCAGTGTCGCCAAACCTTTCCTGGGCATGATGCTGAGATTCGACAGCAACACGGTGATGCAAGTGGCCGAGCGCATGCAGTTGTCGCAACGCATGAGAGACGAGGTGTTTAAACCCATTACCGTGCAGGCTTTGGATGCTGGTGTACTGGATGCCTTGAAACGCCTGGTCGACCTGTTGAAGGAGCCGCCACTGCTTGAGACTGTGGCCCCGCTGATCAAGGAAGAGATCATCGCTCGTCTATTAAGCGGTGCCCATGCGCCGCAGCTGCTGCATGTCGTGGCTGCCGGCTCGCCGAGCCAACATATCGCCAAGACAGTCGCCTGGCTGAAGCTCAATTTTCGCCAGGCGCTGCGCATGGACGATCTGGCGGCACAAGCGCACATGAGTCCTTCTACCTTTCGTCTGCACTTTCGCGCCGTGACCGGAATGAGTCCGTTGCAATATCAGAAACAGCTGAGGCTACAAGCCGCTCGGCATTTGATGCTGACTCAGAATGTCGACGCGAGCAGTGCAGGGGGGCAGGTTGGCTATGAAAGTGCTTCGCAGTTCAGCCGCGAGTACAGCCGCCTGTTTGGAGAACCGCCACAACGGGATATCAAGCGGATTCGCTTGTAATAAGAAGCACGTCTGGCCGTGCAAATGCCAGACGGCTTCACGTTCCTGTCACGCCATCTTGAAAGGCAACTGCCGCATCGGCTTACCCGTCAGACTCGCGATGGCATTCGCAAAAGCCGGGGCCAGCGCTGGCAGGCCGGGCTCGCCCATCCCGGTAGGCGGCTCGGCACTGGGCACGAGGTGGACGGCAAATTCCGGCATGTCGGTAATGCGCGGCACGCTGAAGTCGGCAAAGTTGCTTTGTTGCACGACACCGTCTTTCAGGGTGATGGCGCCACCCGGCAGGCACATGGACAAGCCCATCAGGGCCGCGCCTTGCACCTGGGCTTCCACGCTGCGCGGGTTGACGGCCAGGTTGCAGTGAACGCCAGCGGTGGCACGGTGCAGTACCGGGCGACCGTCCTGTACCGAGGCTTCCACGACGTAAGCCACCACGGAACTGAACGACTCATGTACCGCCACGCCCCAGGCGCGGCCGGCAGGGAGCTGACGCTTGCCATATTCGCTTTTGTCCACGGCCAGTTGCAGGGCCGCGCGATGGCGAGGGCTTTGATCGCCAAACAGTTTCATCCGGTAGGCCACCGGATCTTGCTTGGTTGTCCGGGCGATCTCATCGATCAGCGTCTCCATGACAAAGGCCGTATGAGTAGAGCCTACGCTGCGCCACCAGAGTACGGGTACGTTGAGTTTTGGATGATGGACTGTCAGGCGCATCGGTATCGGGTAAGGATTGCGCAGGCCTTCGGTCGCGGTAGGGTCGATGCCGTTTTTCACCCGCCCGCCGAACACGGTGCCGGTGATGATCGATTGCCCGACCAGGGCATGGTCCCAGGCCAGGACCTTGCCGGTGTCATCAAAACCGATCCGTGCGCGGTGCAAGTGCATGGGCCGGTAGTAGCCACCCTTGATGTCATCTTCCCGGCTCCAGAGGGTGCGGATCGGTGCATTCAGCCCAGCGGTGCGCGCGGCCTTGGCCACTTCACATGCCAGCACGGCGAAATCGTTGGTGGGCACGCCACGTCGACCAAAGCCGCCGCCCGCGGTCTGCACGTTCACCTGGATCTGTTCGGGCTTGAGACCCAGCACCTTGGCGGCCGCGGCACCATCGCCACCGGGAAACTGTGTGCCGATCCACAATTGGGCGCTATCCTCGGCAAGCTGCACGGTGCAGTTCAGCGGCTCCATGGGGGCGTGGGCGAGGTAGGGGAAGATGAACTCCGCTTCCAGCTGATGCGGTGCGGTGGCAAGGGGCCTCATGTCAGCATCGAAATGGAGTGGGCCGGGTTGACCGGCCAGGTCCCGGTACTGAGCCAATTGGGTTTCACTGTCCACTTTTTCTACCGCGGCCGTGTTCCATTCCACCTTCAGCGCATCGCGTGCCTGCTTGGCCTGCCAGTAACCGTCCGCCACCACTGCGACGCCTTCCGCGCCGCCGTCCAACGGCACGCGCAACACCGCTTTCACGCCCTTCGTGGCACGCGCCGCGCTGTCATCCAAAGAGGCGATTTTGGCACCGAACACCGGTGGACGGGCGACCACGGCAGTCAGCTGCCCGGGCAGGTGCATGTCGATACCGAAGTCCTGCTGGCCACTGCTCTTGGCCTTGGCATCGATGCGCGTGGTGGCCTGACCGATGATACGAAAGTCCTTGGGATCCTTGAGCGTAACCTTCTCGGGCACAGGCATCGCCATCGCGGCTTCGGCCAGTTCACCGTAGCTCGCCTTACGGCCCGCCGGACCGAGCACCGAGCCGGCTTGGGTGCTCAGGCTCGCCACGTCCACGTTCCAGCGCGCGGCGGCTGCGGCCAGCAACATGGCGCGGGCGCGGGCGCCGAGTTCGCGGTACTGGATATAGCTGTTCTTGATCGAATTGGAACCGCCGGTGAGGTGTATGCCGAAATTCGGGTCCATGTAGGCGGCGTCGTTGCTCCCGTTGCGACTGCGCACCAGGCTCCAGTCAGCATCCAGCTCTTCGGCAAGAATCATTGGCAGGCCGGTCTGCACACCCTGGCCGAACTCCAGCCGGTTGATGGTCACCGTGACCTCGCCGTTGGGCGCGATCTGCACGAAGGCGGAGGGTTGCTGAGTCGGCTTGAGCGCTTGAGCGCCGGCAGCGTTGGCGTCTTGCGCCAGGGCCAGGTGTGGAAACGCACCCAAGGCAAGACCACCGATACCGACAATTTTGAGAAAGCTGCGGCGGGGAAGGGTGGTGGGGCTGTCGCCATCATCGCGCTCAAACATGTGCTGTAAGGCGCGCGGAGCCTCATCGGAAAAAATGTCGTTCAACATGGCGAGCTCCGATCAGGCAAGGGCTTTGGCGGCATCAGCCACCGCGGCGCGAATACGGGCGTAGGTGCCACAGCGGCAGATATTGCCGGCCATGGCCGAATCGATTTCAGCCACGGTAGGCTGCTTGCCCTTGGGCTGGGCCTTGAGGAACGCGGTCGCGCTCATGATCTGGCCGCTCTGGCAGTAGCCGCATTGCGCCACATCGTGCTTGACCCAGGCCTCGTGCACAGCGCTGCCGACCGGGTCACTGCCATTGGTGGCCGCCTCGATGGTGGTGATCTGCTTGCCTTCGGCGGCGGCAATCGGCGTCACGCAGGAGCGAATGGCTTGGCCATCCAGGTGCACGGTGCAGGCGCCACACAGTGCCGCACCGCAGCCGAACTTGGTGCCGGTCATGCCCAGCGTGTCGCGCAGAGTCCAGAGGATGGGGGTTCCAGGGTCTATGTCAACCGTGTATTCACGGCCGTTGATGTTGAGGACGCTCATAGGGGGACCAGCTCCAGATGGTTTGGCTCTGGTTAACTATAGGAAGCAATCCATGGGGCTGATTGCACAATCCGGGCGGATGATTGCCTGATCTTGCGAGTTGGGCGGTCGGACATGCCAGTTCGAGTTGCTGTTTTGAAATACCGGCGTTCTCTAAATTGACGGTAACGTGAGCGTATGACTTAATGATGGCCACTATATTGGCATCATTCTTGAGAGCGCGACATGACGACTGGGAGCTTTTCAAACAATGGACAGTAATTTCATTTTTACAGGTGATTACCCCGCCCCCCTTAAGCAATGGATCCGCGATGAAGTAAATCAAGCGTTCCAAAAATGTCGCACTCAATTTGACATCGCCCCGGATCGCCTTGAGATACCCAGGGTAAGAATCGCATCAGGCTACGGTGGTACCGCACGCTTCGACTCGTTGCAGCTTTTCATTTCCCCAAGCCTTGAGATCAATCCGAACAACGAAGGGGAAAGCAAGGCCTTGGAAGATGTTCAGCGACTCATTCACCATGAAATGGTGCACATTTTCCAACATCAGTTGCTTGGCCAAGACAAAATGTATGCTCTACCTACGTGGTTCTCTGAGGGAATGGCGGTCGCATTTTCCGGGCAATCGATCATCTGGAAACCAAGTGACTTCAAACAGGAACTCAAGGCGTTCAATTCCGTCCCCAATGCGGCGTTTTATTTGCTGATGAACCAACACATGCCGTTCGATATGAATAGCGCGCCATTCAACTCGCTCTATGACATCTGGGGGATTGCCTTTATATATTCGATAGCCGAGGGTGAATGCATGCATCCCGACTACAAGAACACTGACGGCCCCCATCTAAGCTCAAAGGAATTGCTGCGCGCCGTGGCTATAGTTCGCGACACTCCCGCTCTAGGCTTTCCTAGCGCGCTGCAAAAGCATAGCAGCAAGCAAAGTCTGACTTTCTCCAATCTGAGCGAGGCGATCTGCGCTTTCATTGCTTAGAGCGTTGTAGCTATCGTAGCCCGCCCCGACTGCCTTGGAACAGGTGAACTCAGGGCCAGGAAGTCTCACGTATGAGCTTTATGTCCTGGCCCTGAATACCGCTGATCACTTACATCAACGGAATGCTATAGCTCACAATCAACCGATTCTGATCCTGGTCGCGGGCAATATCGCTTCGCGACATGCCGTTGCGCCAGCCGAAACCGACGTTCTTCAAGGCGCCACTCTGAATCACATAGTCCAGGGAGATATCGCGTTCCCATTCACTGGCGTCCTGGCCGCTGGCCGTCTGGATATTGTCACCCTTGAGGTACATCACCGACGCCTTCAGCCCCGGTACGCCAAGCGCTGCGAAATCATAGGCATATTGCGCGAATGCCGTGCGCTCGCCGGCTTGGATGAATGTCTGGATGGTGCGGTCGGTGTAGAGATAAAGACTCGCGCCACCTTCGCCTTTACCCACCAGGCCGCCCTGGTTGAGTTGGGTAAAGTTGCTGTCTTCGGAAACGCTTTGATAGCCCGCGGTAATGGCATGGCCACCCAGCGAGTAAATAAACGCCGCGCTCCAGGTATCGTTGTCGATTTCACCGCTACCGTCTTTGGTATAGCCGCCGAGTTTGTAGCCGCTGGCGCGACCGGCCGAGCTGCTGTTCTTGCCATCGGAGGTGGTCTTGAAGTAACGCAAGTCGGTTTTCAATGAGCCGTATTCACCCAGCGGTAAAACATGCACCAGCCCGGCGAAGTGCTGCTGGTAATAATCCTCAAGATTGGCGTAGTAATACTGGGCGGTCAGATCCTTGGTCAGTTTGTAATCGCCACCGGCGAAAGTGAATTTATTGCTTTCCTGGCTGCCGCCCGCTACGGCCAGGCCAGCTCTGTCGCTGGAAGCACGACCGGTGGCGTGTTCCAGTTGCCCGGCAGTGAAGGTCAGATTGTCGATTTCATTGCTGGTGACTTGCCCACCCTCGAAGGTTTGCGGCAGCAGGCGGCCATCGTTGGAAACCAGGATCGGCAATTTTGGTTGCAAGGTGCCATAACGCAGTTCGGTCTTGGAGACACGCATCTTCGCCGTTGCACCGAGACGGGCCCATTGGTCAGCCGCCTTATCGCCATCGTTGGGGAACATCGAGCTACCGACATGACGACCCGTGCCGCTGTCGAGCTTCAACCCCAGCAATCCGACAGCGTCCAGACCGAACCCCACGGTGCCGTCGGTAAACCCGGACTGATAATTGAGCATGAAGGCCTGGCCCCACTCTTCGGTTTTCGAAGGTGCGGCGGCTCCGTCGCGGTTATCGTTGTTGAAGTAGAAGTTGCGCAAGTTCAAGTTGGCTTTGCTGTCGTTGATAAAATCAGCAGACGCCAACGGGCTCATGACAACACTCATGCCGCCGGTCAATAAACTCAATACTTGCAATAGGGCTTTCATCAGGACGCGCTCCACCGCGGAATCTCTGTTCCGGGCATTTGAAAAGGCAGCAGGACGCCGTCGACCGATCAGGTGATGGCCGCGGGGTTGAATAAAACGTTAGGAAATCTTCAATCGATAGAGGGGACTGTGGTTAAAACCTCCGAGGAGCGCCTTCAAAAAACAACACCGTAAAAGTCCCTGGGTTGTCAGTCGATCAATCCATGAGCGTCATAAAACGGATACGGACCGGGATACTCGCCAAACACGCCGTTATGGCTCAGCAATCCCTGCCCATGCCAGTGGTGCAACAGGTATCCGGCGGGTTCCAGGTTGAAATGCGCGGGAGCGCTTGGCTGGAGATCCAGGACAATTTGATGTGAGGTACCGGGACACACGCAACTCAGGCTGCCGCCGAAGCGTCGCTGCATCGGCCGGTGCAAATGTCCGCACAGCAAGCGCTCCACCTGCCGATGACGGGCGATGACCTGCTCCAGTGCCGAGGCGTTGATGAACGGTTCGCGGTCCATGTGGCCAATGCCGCTGATAAACGGTGGGTGGTGCAGGACCAATAGCGTTGGCACATCGGGACGACTGGTCAGTTGTTCATCGAGCCAGCGCAGCTGGCTGTCCAGCAACTGACCGCCATGGCCGCCGGGAATGGTGCTGTCCAGGCCGATCAGGCGCAGCGGATATTCCTCAACCACCCAATCCAGGGGCGCACCGACCACGCTCGGCAGGTAGTCATGATCGGCAAATGCTGCCCGCAGGTGTTCGCGATTGTCATGGTTACCGGGCACCAGATAGCAAGGCATGTGCAGGCGCGCCAGTTCGGGGCGCAACACGGCATATTCATCAGGCCGACCGAAGTCCACCAGATCGCCACTGATCACCACGATGTCGGGACGTGGAACATGGGCGTTCAAATGGTCGACCGCACGACGCAACGCGGCGAGGGTATCAACGACGCCATAGGTCAGTTTCCCCCCGGCTTTAAGGTGCAGATCACTGATCTGCGCAATGAGAAACGGATGATTCAAAATAAGTCCTCTAAAGAACACACGTCACGATGACAGGGTGAACAGCGCCTGGGGTTCGATGGCCAAGGCGAGCAGGGTGCCAGGGGTATGGAGGGTGCTGTCGGGGCTGTCCACCAGCAGTGGCTGGGCGGCGCCGATGTCCACCAGCAGTCGGTTTTGAGCACCTTGGAAAAACTGACCGACCAGACATCCACGCAGGTGTCCTTCGCCCTCCATCACCCGCAAATGCTCCGGGCGGCAATAGACCGTGGCAGGCAGGCCGCGCCCGCGCCAAGGCAACTCTCCCCCATGGACTTTCAAGCCTCGGAACGTGTGCTCGAGCACCGCGAAAGCATTGAGGTTGCCGACAAAACTGGCGACAAATGCGTTGGCGGGTTGCTGATAGATTTCCCGCGGGCTGGCCAACTGCGCGACGCGGCCCTGCGCCATGACCAGGATTCGACTGCCCAGGGCCATGGCTTCGCCCTGATCGTGGGTGACGAACACGGCGGTAATGCCCAAATGGCGTAGCAGCTGATCCAACTCGCTGCGCAAGCGCTCACGCAACTGCGCATCCAACGCCGCCAAGGGTTCATCAAGCAGCAATACCCGGGGCTTGGGCGCCAGGGCGCGGGCGAGGGCGACTCGCTGGCGCTGACCGCCGGACAATTCATGGATGCTGCGCTTGCCGTGGTCCTGCAGGCCGACCAGTTCCAGCAACTCCGAGCAACGCTTGTTGCGCTCAGCGGGTGACACACCGCGAACTTTCAACCCATAAACGACGTTGCCGGCCACATCCAGGTTGGGAAACAGCGCATAGTTCTGGAACACCATGCCCACGTCACGACGTTCGATGGGCAAATGGGTGACCTCGCTATCGCCAAAAAATACCTGCCCCACATCCGGGCGCTCAAGCCCGGCAATCAGGCGCAACGTGGTGGTTTTACCGCAACCGGACGGGCCGAGGATCGCCAGGGTTTCCCCGGCTTCAATCGTCAAGTCCAGGTCATGTACGGCGACGGTGCCGTCAGAGAATGCCTTGCGGCAACCCGCCAGGCGAATGGTGGTTCCGCTCATCGTTTTTCTCCACGGGAAAGGCGGGCGCTGATGGCCTGCAACGCAATCAGCAGCGGCACGATCATCAGCAGGAATATGAGGGTGTAGGCACTGGCAACTTCCAGCCTGGCCGAGGCATAGCTGTCAGCCAGGCCCACCGGCAGCGTCTTGGTCATCGGCGTATGAAGCATCCAGGTCAGGTTGAACTCGCCCAGTGACAGGGTGACGACCATTAATACCCCGGCGAGAATCCCCGCCCTGCAGTTGGGTACCACCACACTGAAGAATCGCCGCAGCGGCCCGGCGCCAAGGCTGGCCGCGGCTTCTTCCAGGACAGGCAGTTGCTGGCGTTGCATCACGGCCATGACCGGACGCACCAGAAACGGCAGGGTGAACAGCACATGACCGACGAGAATGAATAGCCAACTGCTGCGAAACCCGCCGTACTGCCCATAGGTCAGCAGCAACGCCAAGGCGCTGGCCAGGCCTGGCATTGCCACTGGCAGCACCATCAACTCCTCGAACGCGCGGCTGAAGCGATTGTTCATCCGCACCAGCGCATAAGCTGCCGGCACACCCACCACACAGACGCACAACGCGCAGGCCAGGGCCAACTGCAGGGACAGCCAGACCGTGGGCGAATAGGCCTGCCAGACTTGCACCAGCCAATCGAACGTCAGCCCGCTGGAAACACCCTGGAAATAATTGCGCGTCAGCCCGGCCAGCAGCGACATCAGGACCGGCACCAACATGAAGGCGCAGACCAGCAAGGTGAACAGCAATTGCCCGACAAACCACGTTGAGCGTTTCACAAGACTGTCCTCGAATTTTTCGCCAGGCGCCTGGCCAGTAGCAGCACCGCCCAGGTCAGCGCCCCCAGCACCACCGACAGTGCGGCAGCCACGGCGAAATTGGCGTAGTTGGTGAACACGTTGTAGATCGCCACCGGTGTCACGTTGAGCCGGGTACCCAAGGTGAAAGCCGTACCGAACGCCCCCATGGACGTCGCAAAGCAGATCGCCCCGCACGACACCAGTGCTGGCGCCAGCCCCGGAACGATGACGTCACAGATTACCCGCCAAGGGCCGGCCCCCAGTGATTGAGCCGCCTCCTCCAGGCTGCGATCCAGGCTTTCGCACGCGGCCATCACCGTGAGGATCACCCGCGGGATCGAGAAGTACAGGTAACCGACGCACAGTCCCATCAGCGAGTAGGCAAAAATCCAGCGTTCACCCGCCAGCTCCATGCCGAGGCTGGCAAACAAGCCTTGGCGGCCGGCCAGCAGAATCACCAGGAACCCGACGACCACACCGGGGAATGCCAGTGGGAAGGTCAACAAGGCGACCAGGAGCGAACGAGCGAAGAAACGCTGGCGACTGAGAAAAAAGCCGCTGATGCCGCCCACCAGCAGCGCCGCAAGGGTCGTCGCCAGGGCCAGCAGGCAGGTCTGCGCCAGGCTGCCCAGGTATTGCGCGCTGCTCAGCACCTGCCAATAGCCGCTCGCGCTGCCATCACGACTTTGCCCACCCAACACGATCAAGTGCGCCAACGGCAACAGCCAGAACGCGAACAACACCGCTGCGGCAGGCGCCAGGGCCCAGGCCGCAGTCAGCTGCAAACGCGGCGCCGTGGCCCGGCCCGAGCGGACTTCCTGGGTTTTTATTACCGAGGCGGTCACTTACTTGACCTCTCGCAGGTAACGTGCGGAAAAGGCTTCCTGCGCCGCCGCCATTTGCTCGTAGTTGACCACGCCGGCCCGGGCGTAATCGCTGTCGGGCAGGAACTGCGCGGCGATATCGGTAGGCATCTTCATCTCCCGCACCGGCCTCAGGTACGCCTTGGCCCAGAGCGCCTGGCCTTGTTCGGACAGGACGAAATCCAAGACCTTCTCGGCGTTGGCCCGATGGGGGGCGTTGCCGACGATGCTCATCACGTAAGGCACGCTGATGCTGCCTTCCTTGGGAATCACGAAGGCAACGTTGGCCTTGTCCTTGTAACGGGCCCGATAGGCGTTGAAATCGTAATCCACCAGAATCGGCAACTCGCCGGACAGCACCCGCGCGTAGGCCGTCTGCTTAGGCACAATGGGCGAGTTTTTCGCCAGTTTCTGGAAGTAATCGATCGCCGGAGCGAAGTTGTCCAGGCTCCCACCCATCGCCTGGTTGATCGCGACGGCAGAGACGTAGCCGACGAACGCGCTGGACGGATCCAGGTAGCCAACCATGCCTTTGTATTCAGGCTTGAGCAGATCGCCCCAGCTTTGCGGCACGGGCAGGCCACCCAGTGCATCGACGTTGATCATGATGCCCAAGGTGCCGGAATGAATGGCAAACCAATGTCCCTGCGGGTCCTTCAAACCTGCCGGTATCTGCTCCCAGCCCTTGGGTTTATAAGTGCCTACCACCCCGGCCTTTTGCGCCTGCAAACCAAACGTCACACCGTAATACACCACATCAGCCACCGGTGCGGCCTGTTCGGCGACCAGTTGTGCCAACGCCTGCCCGGAGTTCTTGTTGTCCAGGGGCACCTGCACCCCTGTGGTATCGGCAATCGCCTTGAGCTGCGTACCCCAGTCGGCCCACTCCGGCGGACAGTTGTAGCAAATCGCCGTCTCGGCGGCCTGGGCCAGGCTCGCAACGCCGCAAAGCAGTAACGTCGCCAGGGTTTTACTGAAGCGGATCATCAAGCGTCTCCTCGTAGGGTTGAGTACTTTCGCCCGGTCGGATATGGCAGGGCAGGCAATGGGAAACCGGTGTGGCGCCAGCGATCTGCGCCAGCAGTTGATCGATCACGGTGCAGGCCAGCGTCTCGATGGGCTGGACGACACTGCACAGCGTCGGGTGCATCTGGGTGCCGAGGGCGATGCCATCAAAGCCGATGACGGAGATTTGCCTGGGCACGTGCCAACCGTTGCGCCGCAACTGCGCAATCAGGCTGATCGCCAATAAATCGTTGGAGCAGACCAACGCACTGAGCGCCTGTGGGCCTTGCAGCAGTGGCTCGATGGCCGCGAAGTCGGCCTGGGTATGGGCCGGCATTTCAATCACCGGCAGGCTGTCGAGGCCGACCTCACGCATCGCGTCGCAATAACCGGCATACCGCTGGCGAGCGCGGTCGGACTGCAGGGCGGGGCCGGCAATCATGCCAATGCGCCTATGACCGGCTTCCAGCAGATAACGAGTGGCGAGGGCCATGCCGGCGCGATTGTCCACGGACACAGCGCTGTAGTCCGGATTGCCCGGCTGGTGATAGGCCAGGACAAAAGGTGTGTCCTCGTTGTCCAGGTTTTGCAGCACGCGATTACTCTCAGCGTCGGTCACCGTGAGAACGAGGCCATCGACGCGCTGTCGCAACAACTCCTCGACCACCACGCTTTCGCGCTCGCTGCTGTAGTCGGTCGTGGCCAGGAGCAGGTTGTAACCGCGCAGACGCGCCGCGCGCTCCATCGCCTGGAATTGTTCGGCGAAGACAGGGTTGAGCAGGTTGGGCACCACCACGCCGATCAGCTTGGTCACTTGCAGGCGTAGTTGGCGGCCGAGACGATTAGGCCGGAAACCCAGCTGGCGCGCGGCGGCGAAGACCTGCTCACGGGTGGCTGGACGTACTACTTCAGGAGAAGCGAAGGTGCGCGCCGCAGTCGCCCGCGACACCCCCGCCAACCGTGCCACTTCTTTTAAATCAGTCATTGTCACTCGCTTGAGATCGATCTCATTGGCGAGGACAGTACTCAGGGGATATGGCGTTTCAGGGATGGATTAATGACAATTTGATGTCAGTCGCAATGCGCAGGATAGCCGTCCCGGCCCAGTCGCAGGGGGACGGGCAGGATTTTTATCTAGGGGTAAATCTGCTTTTTGCTGTCCCGATCAAGCACGTAAGAAGTCACGCTAATCTGCATCTGCTCGTACCCAGAGACGCCTTTAATGGCTGTCGATGACGACCACGTTGCCAAGTAGCGCTTGCCGGCTTCGAGCTGGATGTCGGGGGCACTGAAACCGCACTTGCCTCCACCAGTCCCCAGCTTATTCATCGAAACCCAGCACCATTCCAAAGAGTGTTGCCCGGGCGTCAACCGAATGGCTTGGTAGCCGAAGTAATCCAGGATCGAATATTTTCCTGCATACGGCAGGGGCTTTCCGTCGACCTGGATGGCGAGGAGCAGGCGATGGAACGGTATGCCAAGATCCCGATATTGCACCGTGTCGAAGTAGATCACTGGCGCATCTGCCATGCCATCGGAGAGGTCCAGAACCCGTAAGGCAGGATCATCCACGCTCCCTGCAAACGATTTGTATTGATAGTTGGAGCATGCGGCGCACAGCAAAAAGGCTGCAGCCACTCCCATCAGGCGAAAAGTCATCGAGCCCATCCATGGATGTAAATTTAGAGGGCGCGAAGTCTAGCGGCTTTCGGCTGTGGGGTGGAAGTCAGTTTTTGGCTGGATGATGATCCTGGTTGCCGGGCTGCTGCGGCGAATCCAGGTCGGGTTTGAGCAGGTCTCCGGCGCGACTGTTCAGCAATTCACCGGCTTGAAAGTAGCTCATCACGGTACTTACGCTGCGGTGTTCAGTCATTGCCATCACCTCACCCAAGGGAACGCCCTGGCGGCCGGCTTCCGTGACAAAGCCGGAACGCAGGCTGTGGGCCGCCCAGTCTCCGTCCAAACCGGCCAGTTGCGCACGGCGCTTGACGATGCGGGCGACCTGGTCGCCGGACAATCCTGACGTACCCACCTTGCCGCCCTTGTACAGACGACGAAACAGCGGTCCAGTGCAGGACGGTGCCGCCGCCAGCCAAGCGTTCAGCGCTTGCGCCGCCACGCCACGGAGCGGTTTTTCCCGGCGCACCCCACCGGTATCGGTCTTGGTCGCACCGAGCGCATAGAGCCAGGTATCGGTGTCGAGCCGACGCAGGTCCTCGATCTGCAAGCCAATCACTTCCGAGCGGCGCCGACCTCCGCCACTCCAGGCTAACAGCAGCAGGGCGCGGTCGCGTAGCCCGCGCACGCCGTCAGTACAGGTGGCAAGCATCGCCTGCAGCGGTTCAAGAACCACGGCGGTCTTCTTGCGCAGGGTGACGCCCTGGCGCGCCTGGGCCTTATGCGCCTCGCGCAGCAGGGTCTTGACCGCCGCGACTTCGCAGGGGTTATCCCACTCGTTTAAACGGTGCCATTTGGCCAATACCGCCAGGCGGTGGCTGACGGTGCTGAATGCCAGCACCCCAGGCTTGCTTTTGACACCGGCGGCGATCAGTGCCGCATCGACGTTGGCTGGCAGCAAGTGCGTCCAGCCGCCAGCGCCGTCCGGACGAGCAAGATGATCGACGATGAACTGCACCACTACGGAAGGCGGAAGGGCGCCATCACCGAGCGCACGCCTGTACCGCAGCTGCAACCAGGCCGCCCAGTAGGCGAAGGCGCTGCGGTAGCTGCGCACCGTGTTGGCCGCGGTGCCGGCGGCGATGAACGCTTCGGCGGCGGCGCGGGTGTTTTCGGCCAGTCCATGCAGTTCCAGCGGTCCTTCTAATATCACTCGCGGAGCATCTGTATTATTCATTACGTTCAACGTATTATAAATTTGGTTACAAGATTATAGAGTCGGATAACAATCTCTTATCAGACCTAATATAGCGGAGGACACGACAATGGCGGTAGGCGTACCGGAAACGGAGGTATTCGAAGCGGCGGATGCTGTGTTGGCGCGGGGCGAGCGGCCCACGGTCGAACGTGTACGCCTGGAGCTGGGCCGCGGGAGCCCGGCACGGGTCGGCGCCTTGCTCGATCAATGGTGGGAACGACTGGCGGGGCGGCTGCGCGGCGAAACGCGGCTGCCCGAGTTACCAATGGAGGTCGCGCAGGCCTTCGTGGGTATCTGGCAGCAGGCGACCACATTGGCCCAAGGCGTGGTCGAGCAAGGGCTAAGCATCCAGCGCCAGGTGCTCGACAGCGAGCGTGAACAGCTGGCGATGGCACAAGAGCTGATCCGCCAGGACGCTGCCCGCGCTCGCCAGCAGGCCATGGAGGCCACCGCGGCTCGGCAAGCCATCGAAGTGCGCCTGAATGACCTGGAGCGGTTACTCGAACAGCGCCAGGCGCAGATCGATGACTTGCAGCACCAGCGCGGCGAATTGCAACAGTCGCGCAGCGAAATGCAGCTGCAGGTGCATAACCTGCAGCAGGAACTGCAAGACGCACAGCGCCAGGCTGAACAGGAGCGGCTCGCCCAGGATACCTATGTGCGGGGCGTGGAAGAGCGGGCCCACCGTGAAGTCGACCGTGCACGCGAAGAGAGTAAGGCTCGCCTGGTGGAGTGCCGCGGGCTGCGGCGCCAGTTCGATGAACTGCAACACCGATTTGAGCAAACCCGCAGCCAGCTCGTCGAAACGCAACGCCAGGCAGCGGAGCTACAAACGCGCGCCGAGCTGGCAGCAGAACAGGGCGAGCAGCAGCGGCATTCGCTCGAAACACGTCTGAAAGAGGCCCAACTCGCCCTCGACGAGGTGCGTTACACGATGGTCGCCCAGCAGGCCCGAGCCGACACCTTGGAGGGGCAACTGGACCAACTGCGCACCACCCTGCAGCGCAAGAGCCGCACCAGGAAGGGCGCAGCCGACAAGACCCCGTAGGATGCAGCTCGCAGGTTTGACGATTTAATCATTGCTGCACGTGTACGGATCATCGCCCAAATTCCGCCGGTTTCCCCAGCAGTCTCTTTTGCCGCCGGGCCGGTGCGCTGGTGGGGAAAAGCACTTCATTCGGCCGATAGCGTGCAACGCCACAAGCGGCGGCAATGCGCTGGCGTTGCTGGCCCCGGACAAGGGCCTGCCGAAAGCTGCTTTCGCTCTGCGCCAACCCCAGCACATAACCAGTACCCACCTGGAAATCGCCACCATGAGCCTGCCACCAGACTTCGATTGCCTGCGGATCGGGCCAAGGCAGGTCCTCATCGGGGTCCATGGCGACATTGGGGTCTTGAGGGTCGTCGTTCGGGCCCGTATCGAAGTCAGGCGAGTCCTTCAACTCCAGATCGAGCAGCGCCAGGTCGGCGCCGGTCATCAGGCTGAACGCCTCCCCGGCGACGCGGGCATAAGGCAGGTCGCTCATCTGCTGGATCAGCCACGGTACGCTGACCGAATCGCCCAGCAACCCGAGGGCCTGGATGCCGATGCGCCGCTGCGCGGGATTCT
Organism: Pseudomonas sp. B21-054; assembly: GCF_026016345.1. Lineage (NCBI taxonomy): Bacteria > Pseudomonadati > Pseudomonadota > Gammaproteobacteria > Pseudomonadales > Pseudomonadaceae > Pseudomonas > Pseudomonas sp. B21-054. The sequence goes on along the minus strand of NZ_CP087204.1, from coordinate 3,280,490 downwards.
GTACCAACTGGCGTATCCAGGCGATGCTGGGTTCGCGCTTCTGCCAGGCCAGCAATACACAGCATGCGCGATACTGGAACTCGCCCGGTTGCTCGGCAAACTCGCGCAGGGGTTCCAAAGCTTGCTCATCGCCCATTTGCGCAGTGGCCCAGTTGGCCCAGAAACGCGTGGCTGGATCCTGGTGTAGGCGGTGGGCCCGAATCGTCTGCAGCAAGTCACGTCGACGCAGTTCACCGGCAGTGCGGGCGGCGCGTGCCACCACGCTGGGGTCGGCATCGGAAAGTCCGGTCAGCAGGGCAGGACCGGGGTCGTGGCGATGCATGCCACAGGCGGCCAGGCCGAGGCGACGGAACAGCGGGGCAGGGGCGGCGAGCATGCGCTCGATCCAGGGCGCTATTCGCTCCCAGTCGAGCCACCCCAGGGCCATCAGATACCCGCGCTCCGTTTCCAAGGCACTTCGCAAGTGCTCGCTGAGCCGCGACAACACCTGCGCGTTACCTGCCTCGAAAGCCAGCACCACACTGGCGAACATCTCGCCGATGGCGTGTGGGCCGAGTTGGGACAGCAGCGTTTCAAGACCCGTTTGCCCGGCGATTCGCAAGCCGTCGAGGTGGGCGTCGAGGCGGTTATCGAGGTTGTCGAGGTGCTCGATGTCGTAGTGCGGTGCGCGCAGCGCATAGTCGCGTAGGGTGGCAAGGAAGCCGACTTCTTCTGCGTGTTGCTCGACCACCAGGGATAGCGAGTTATTCATGAGCAATGCATCGGAATTACCGATTCAGTGGCCAAACTCAAGTGTTGTGTGGGCATATCAACCGCTCCCACTGATTGCCATCAAACTTGAGTATGTCGTCAACACCAAAGGAGTAAAGCAGTCCATCACGGGCATCAAGTTTATGGGCGCCGGGAGGAGGGTCGATGCCCGTGTCGATATCGAAGAAATTCTGTCCGTCATATCGAACGAGGCCGTGCACATGGGAAAGGTACAGATGCCCGTTGTACAGCGCCATGTCCCAGAAATTCATGGTTCTCTCGGTGTCAATGACATCCCACTGATCGCGGTTGCCCATGAGCAGCAGACCGTCATTGCCACAGGCATAAACCTCATTCTCACTCTTGCACAGTACCCGTGACAGTGGGCGATTGGTTGGGGAATCCAGCGTGCTCCAGCGCGCGCCGTCATAGTGCAGGATGTGGCCCTTTTCACCCACGGCATAAATATCGTTATGCAACAGGCCATCCAGGCTTTCCAGAGTCGGGGAGCCCACTTTCACGCCTGGCGGGCTCATGTTCGCCCAGGCACCGTGTGAGTAACGATAAACCTGGGATGACTGACCGCAGATGTATAACTCGTTTTGGATTTCCCTTATGCAAAGTAACTCGCCAAGCCGGCCCGTCTCGATGCGATCGTTTTCAAACTTTCCTCGGATATTGTCCAAGGTGAAGTCCGCCGAGCCCGAGGTTACATGACGAAGGTTGCCATTGCGTCCAAGCATCCAGAGGCTGTTGTCCTTGCGTCTGAAGCAGGCTGCCCCTATGACGTCGTTATCCACATCGTTGTAGACCCAGTTTCCATCGAAGCAGAAGGCGACCCTGGACATTTGTTCGTCCGGCAGGGAGTTGTACTGCGCGGGAATAACGATTGTGCCCGCCTTTACAATCAGGCCACAGGTAAAAAACAGGGAGTCTTCATTACTCATGATGGCTTCTCTATATCAAGGGGGCCGGATTTTTCGGCTTTTTTTCAAGGGCGGGTGCACGCACTTCTCCCCTGCGCATACCTGACTCCGGACCAACGCCCAGGTCTTCGTGTCCTTTGTCAATCTGAGCCTTCAGGCATTTTTTATCGCAGCCCGTCTCATCGGCGACCGCTTGTGCCGAGAGGTCACTGATTTCCGCGTAGGTGAAGTCATTACGACCGTTCAACATCGCATCGCGTTTTACCACGTAGCCCCTACCGATACGTCCATGCTGCATAAGCTTTTCTGTCGGGCCTTGACGAGAGTTGTGGTCAGCGCCTTCTACGCATATGCAGGGAGCCTTGTTGTGATCGTATGTCGGGACGAAAGCATCACCACGGACTTTCAGCTTCCCGGTTTTCGGGTTTATGGGGCGGGGCGTCGATAAATCCGCTACCGGAACCGGGTGGTGCGGCGTCTTTCCCCCACATTTTGAACAACGTGTTTTTGGCGAGTTGGGTACGAGCATGCACTTACGGGCTTCACAACACCCAGGGCTTGTATTGTCGGCCGGGCCGGGTATCGCACCACGTGACAATGACTTGGCTGGCGGTGGGCAGGCCGCCTTTATTTTTTCCACGTCCCCTGACTTGACACAAGGGTTTTGGGGGTCTGCCATCGCCACCGCATCCAGATAGGGCCATGCCAGTGTGTTGGACGTTGAGCCATGGTTATGGGTGGTCAGGTCCATATTTCGGACGACGTTTTCAGCTTCAAACTTCACATTCATCGACCACGCCGTGAAATACACCTTTCCTTTAATCTTGCTGGTGATGATCCCCTTTTTCGGAGCATTTCCAGCCTCATCCCCATAGCTGGTCTTGAAATAGCTCTTATCCTTGAGCATGACCTCCTTGCGACTGATCTTTACCGTTCGCGTGCCTTGGGTGGTGTCCTTGGCCATGCCAGTATTAGGGTAGGGGATTGGAACACCCATCGGGGTGGGCGGGGCCTGGGGCGGGGTGAAGCAGACATCCGGAAAGCAGGCAATCGACTTGCCGTCGGCCGCCTTGCAGGAAACCTCCATATTGTTGGCGAAGACTTCGTTGGCCATCAGGCGGCCCTCACGATCTGATAACTGAGCAATGCGACGGCACGTTCGCCGGCGTCGTTGCCGAGGTGGTAGAAGATATTCGGCCCTTCACCGTAGCCCTTGCGACTGGCGGCCAACGCCACGGCAAGCATGGCCGGGCCGATGGCGGCACCGACTTCTCCGATACAGTCGGCCGGGTGCCAGAGATGGAAGGACTCCTTACGCACGCGCAGGGTGCGGCTCAGTGCCAGGGAGGCTTCCTTGAAGTAGTACTGCTCGCCGGAGATGTCGGTGAGCCGATAATCCATTTGCTCCAACCCACAGCCGGCTTCGCTAAGGGCTGCCCGTACCGCTTGAGTCAGGCCTTCGGCGCGTAGGGGAATGTCTTCGGCCTCCACTGTGGCCTTCTCCATGCCGAACCCCAGGCCGATGCAGGCCAATTGTGGCTCTTCGCTGGCGACTGGGGCGGCCAGGACCACGGCGGCGGCACCTTCGCCGGGGATAAAACCGTTGGAGTTCTGGCTGGTGAGCAGGCGCTCGCGCTCTTCAAAAGCGGCCAGCGTCTGTCCGCTCAGGAACGAGTCGACACCGGCAATGAGCACGTGTCGGTGGCCGTCCTGGTAGATCAGCGTACGCGCATTGAGCAGGGCCACGGCAGCGCTGACCCGTCCACGGGCGATGACGTTGGAACTGGGATGAAAGCGCAGGCCCAGCTCGGCTTCGATAGCGTGCAGCAGCCCCTTATCGAGCCCTTCAAGGCGGCCGGGGCGCTCGACTTCCGCTACCCCCAGCAGCAGCGGAGTCTTTTCCGGGTCGACGTTGGGGGTGCTTTGCAGCGCCTCGGCGACGGCACGGGCGGCCATCTTGATCAGCTTGGTGCGGCCGCGCCAGGGCTGTTCCAGAGGAACGCTGGCTGCAATCAGCCATTCGCCACCTTGGTCGATGAAACGGGTGTCCTGGAAATTGTCGATGGCGCAGCGGATCGCCGCGCAGCTCGCGGGTGCGCTGAGGCCGACCGCGCTGACCATGCCGGAGCCGATGATGCAAAGCGCGGTCATCAGTTCGCCTCCTCGGCAGTCGGCTTGCCTTTCACCAGTGAGGAGAGCGACGGGTAGTAATCCTTGCCCAGTTCACGGGCGCGCCACCAGCCCGTAGACAGGGTGCCGACCAGTACCTGGGCGATCTCGAACATATTGCGGCGTAGCGTACGGGAAACACGCCAGGTCAGTTGCACCTGGCGCGCATCCGTGTCGATCAACAGGGTGTCGATCACCGCCTGCACAGTCTCATGACCGCCTTTTTTCAGGAAGAAAGTCACCGGCACAGCCATTTCGGGAATGCGAAAGCCTGCACGCTCCTGGGGCGTGAGGTTGAGCAGCTGTACGTTCTCGCCGCCGCGCAGGTAAGGAACCTGCTGGTCGTCAGGGGCTGCCTGGAAGTAGCGATTGTCGAAATCCCCTGGCAGAAACGGAAAGCAGTCGGCCAACCAGGCATCGTCGTAAGTACCGGCGAAGCGGGCGCGTTGCGGCCAGCTACGACCGAGGGGGCCGAGGGCCATGGGGCGAAAGTCGCCAGAGGGGCTGTCGATTGGCTTGCCCAATTCCTCGGTGTTCGGCATTGGCATGCCCAGGACGTCAGCACTACCCAGACGGTGCGGATACCAGCCGCAACCGGTTGGATTGGCTGGGTAGCAGTGACGCATGTCGGGCTCGTTCGCCATCGGATGGCTGCCTCCAAAGGCTTGGGCATACGAGATGTCCTGCTCGGTGAAGGGCTGGGGTAAGCCAGGAGACGCGCCCAATAGTCCTGGTTGCCATTGCCGGGGGCCAAGGACGGAAAAGGCTTTGGTCATCTGACCAACCCGAATGCCCGCGGTCAACTGCGTCACGGGCCGGCCGCCTGGCGCATAGGCTTTGCCACACACCAGCACATCGCAAAATGGCTTGACCGGGGCGAAGTCCATTTCCTGCCGAGGGGCGCTGAGGCCCGGTTCGCCAAGAAACGTGTCGGCCATCAGCAGCGGTTGCTGGATGTCAGCGAGGGTCGCGGCGCGGCCATCCAACGGCAGATCGAAAGTACCCTTGGCCACCACGACCAGGGATTCGCGGCCGTCGCTTGCCATGCCCATGGTGTAGGCAGCCACCAGTTTGCTGGCGTTGAGCAGTTCCATGGATCGCCTACCTTCTAATTAATCTGCACCGAACCGCCCTTGATGCGGTTCACGCCGGATGATCGACTCGACAGGTAGGCCCCTCGGATGAGTATCTTGCCTTCACGCGTGAGGGTGATGCTGGCCTTGCCGCAACGCAGGACGATTTCCCGCTCGGCGGTAAACTCCAAGCGCTCGCCATCCAGGTGGGCGACGGCAGGCGTCACGGTTTCCGGCAAGCGCTGGATGCGCCCGATCACCAGCGGTCGGGTCACGTCGCCGGCCTCGAACATCAGGGCGACCTGAGCGCCGATGTCGTCGCGGCTGAGGGGGGTGGTGGTGCGTGCGGCAAGGCCTGTGTCAACGGGGCAGCCGGGGAAGGCCACCACCGGCGCGTCCGCCTTGGGCACGTCCAGCAACACGCCAATCACGACGCCGTCCACGCGCGCTGGCGTGGCGGTGGAGAAGGCGGGGAGGTGGTATTCAACGGTCATAGCGCCTGCTCCGTGGCTAGTTCTGCAGAATCTTCTGGCCTTTGACGACCACATTCTTGTTGGCCTTGATGTTGATCGCGCCAGAGCCGTCAATGGTGATGTTCTTGCCGCTGATCATGATCGTGCCGTCCTTCTTCATGGTGATGCTGGCCGCGCCCGTGGTCAGGGTGATGGAGTCGCCGGCCGTGAGGGAAAAATGCTTGCCGACGTCCAGGCTGTCGTTTTGCTTGATGCCGGTGGTGCGGTTCTGGGCGACGTCGCGGGATTCGTTCTGGCCGATCTGGGTGCTCTGGTTGCCGTTGATCTCGATGCCTTCGTTGCCCTGGACCGTTTCGTTACGGTTGCCGCTGATGCCGATGGTCTCGTTGCCGCCTACGTCCTCAGTCCGGTTGCTGGCAATGCTGATTTTTTCATTGGCGCCGACCTTTTCCGTGCGGTCCGCACCGATGGTGATCGTCTCGTTGCTACCCACGTTTTCGGTGCGATTGGCGCCGATGGTGATTTTCTCGTTGCTGCCCACATCCTCGGTACGGTCCACGCCGATGGAGATGGTTTCGTTGTTGCCGACCTTTTCCTTGCGATCCACACCGATGGTGATGGTTTCGTTGTTATCGACGGTTTCGGTGCGGTCGTGTTTGACGTGCACGGTTTCGTCGTTGTCGATGGTCTTGCGGCGGTCATGGCCGACCCAGTGGGTCTCGTCGTTCTCGACTTCGATGTCCTGGTTCTTTTCGGCATGGATAAACAGTTGCTCGGCGCCTTTCTTGTCCTCCATGCGGATTTCATTGAAGTTGGCCGGTGAGCCGCCCTTGCTTGAGCGGCTCTTCACCCCACTCTGGGTGGCATTGGCGGGCAACGCGTAGGGCACGGTCTGTTCGGCGTTGTAGACGCGGCCGGTGATGATCGGCCGATCCGGATCGCCTTCAAGGAAGCTGACGATCACTTCCTGACCGATCCGCGGGAGCTGCACGGATCCCCAGTTCTTGCCGGCCCAGGCCTGGGACACGCGAATCCAGCAGGAACTGTTTTCGTTGGACTGGTCATGGCGGTCCCAGTGGAAGTGCACTTTGACCCGGCCGTACTGGTCGGTCCAGATCTCCTCGCCACTGGGGCCCACCACCACGGCGGTCTGCGGCCCACGGACAATGGGCATGGGGGTCAGCGGGAGAGGGCGGAAGGCCTGGTTGGCATCCATGCAGTCCAACTCGCTGATGAACTGTTCGTCCAGGTCCGGCTGCCCGCTTTCATAGGGCTCCTGGCGGATTTGATAGCGTGCGACCACCACCAGGTATTCACGATTCTGGTCCGCACGGTCGTAGCCCGTCAGATTGAATAAATGGCCACACCCCAGCCCTCGGGCACGGCCGCGCAACTGCACGCGCTCGAATTGGCTGTGAATGGCTTCGATGCGGGTACGCGCGTAGTGCTCGCCATCGTTGCTCTGTACGTATTCACCGGGGTAGTCGTAGAGTGGATGGTCGCTGTTGCTGTGGTTGCGCAGTACATTGGAGCGCACCTCAAGGCTGGCGCGGGGACGCAGGAAGTCATAGTCGTTCAACGCCAGCGAGCCGGATTGCACTTCCCGCGCCAGTTGCCAATCGTAGAAATGATCGCGCTCGCGCATCTGGCGATCGGGTGGGTAGAAGGGCACCGAGTCGTAGCCTGGCGCCGTGGAGTGAGCGCCATAGGCATCGGCCAACACCAACACATGCCGCGCCTCTTCATGGCGAAAGTAGTAATAGATGCCTTCCTGCTCCATCAACCGACTGACGAAGTCGAAGCTGGTTTCGCGGTACTGCACGCAGTACTCCCACTCGCGATAGCTGGCGCTCAGGCTGTCCTCGAAATCGGAAAACCCGAGATCGCGGAACACCTGCTTGATGATGTCCGGCACGGTCTTGTTCTGGAAAATACGGCAGTCGGAGGTACGCGTAAGCAGCCAGAACCAGGGGCGCAGACTGACGCGATAACCGGCGAATTGGCCGTGGCCAGTCAGTTGCCGGCAGCTGCAGACAATGCCGTGGAAGTAGCGCTTGCCGCCGTCGTACAGCTCCAGGGTCAGGCCCATCGGCTTGCCCAGCAACTGGTCGAAGGTGATCGCCCGGTCTTCGGAGGTCAGGTCCAGTTCGTAGTGGAACAACCGCCCCAACTCTTCACTGCCTTCCAGGCTCTTCAGCACCAGGACATCGCCGCCGAGGGGGCTGTCGACCTGCACCAGGCGGTTGTTTTGGGTGATCTCCATATCGCCTCGTAATTTGCACTCGGTCAGCGCGGACGCAGGCTGAATCCGTAAGTGACAGCTCCGACGTGGGATCAAAATAGGTGAAACGAGGCGCTTTATCAATTTCTTTAATTATGTGGCTATTCGGAACGGGAATAGCCAGCCACGATCAGCAGGGGCTCAGGGCTTGATCAACACCTATGCCTGCCCCAGCGCCACACGCCGTCCTGCAATGAAACACAGTGTCCCCCCCAGCGCCGTCAGGATGCAGAGGGCATAGAACATCGTGGGTGCGGGGGTGTGTATGAGCAGGAAACCGCAGATCACCGGGCTCAACGCGCCGCCGAGTGCCGCGAGGTTTTGCGCGCCGTAGTAGCTGCCGCGCAGGTCTTCCGGGGCCAGGGTATCGATGAACAGGAACTCCGCGGGGTAGATGATCATTTCACCCAGGGTGAAAATGAACATCGCCACGCACCAGCCCAACAGGCCGTTGGCCAAGCTGAAACCAACCAACCCCAGGATGAACAGCGTGGTGCCGCCGGCAATCCAGTAGCGCAACTGTTCACGTTTGAGGAAGCGGCCGATCTGGTATTGCAGCAGGATCACGCTGATGGCATTGCAGGCGAGGAGGGCGGCCAAGGTTTGCAGGGCACGCTCGGAATCATGCGTCACCAGCAGGTATTGCGACAGGTACAGCGTGAATCGTCCATGGACCACCGTGCTGAACAGGCAGCCGCAGGTGAACATGATCAGGGTGCGGTCGTTCTTGAGGGTGGTCAGGGTCTTCAGGAAACTCGATGGCTGGCCTATGACAGGGACCCGGGCGGCGTCTTTGGGGATGGCACTCATCAGGAAAATGCTCAAGAACGCGATGCCGCCTGCGATGAGAAAGGGCGCCGTCGGGTAGACCCCGGCGATCAGCACGCCAAGCATCGGGCCAGTGGCGTAGCCGATGTTAGTCAAGGTGTAGCGCAGGGAAAACGCCTTGGCCCGTTGACCCACCGGCAGTTGCTCGCTGAGGATGGCCTTGGAACCGATCAGGAACAACGCCGAGGCGGTTTCAGTGACGATCAGGATCGCGGTGGTCAGGTAGAGGTTTTCGGCGAAGGTCAGCAGGACGAAGCCGATGGCGCTGGAGAGCATCGCCAGGATCAGCAGTTGGCGCTTGTCCAGTCGGTCGATGACATAGCCGCCGTATAGCGCCAGCAGTGTCGCGATGAAAACGGCGATGCCCAGCAGCAGACCGACATCCTGTTGGTTGAGGCCGAGCTTGTTGCTCAGGAACAGCGTCAGCAGAGGACTGGTGATGGCGCGGCTGACCACAATGGTCAGCGAGCAGATCATCAATCGGCGGATCACGAGGGAGTAGGTGGCCACGTGGGGCAAATGTCCTTATTCAGATTCTGTAGCGCTTGAGGGCGGACGCTTTTTGGTGGTCATGCGCCGTGACTCCGATAATGGCGCTCATACACCGCCGCAGGATGGTCATCCGACACGGCAACCGCCGAAGCCGCCCACCACTGCGCGACATCACCCGCCGTGGCGAGCCAGACGTCCGAATGCCGCCGGATGTCTTCCAGCAACTCTCGCAGCAGACCGATACGCCCCGGCGTGGCGATGATCTCCGGGTGCAACCGCAGCACATAGCAGAGGCCAAATCGGTGGAACCCGGCGAAGTCCATCTGCAGGTTGCCCAGGGTGTGTGCGTAGGAGGCGATCCGCGACTGTCCCGGCGGTACCGCGGGGCTGAGGTTAAAGGCAAAGTAGGGTTCGTCTTCGAGTTCGTAGTGCAGGGGCAATTCGATCACGCCGGGCGCTGTCGGGTGTGCGAACGGCAGGTCATCGCCACGCCATGACGAAGACCAGCGTATGCCCTGATCGTGCAGCGCCTGGACGAATCCCGGCGCGCCATTGCCGGCAGGAATCCGGAAACCTGCCGGACGCGTGCCGGTGAGTTCGGCCAGGGCTTCGCAGCCCCTGGCGATGTCGGCGCGTTGCTCGGCGAGCGTCAGGTGGTCGTAATCCTGATGGCGATAACCAGCGCAGGCGATCTCGTGTCCGCCGGCCTGGATCGCCCGGATGTGTCCGGGATTTTCTTCACCGACGATGCCGGGAACGCACCAGGTACTGGGAGTCCCAAGCTCGGCAAACAGATCGAGCAGTCGTTCGACACCCCGTTGACTGCCGTAGCGCCAGACCGACAAGGTCTTGTCCCGTCCGGCCACTTCCGGCGCCTGGGTGAGGATGCCGTGGATATCGTTGTAGTCGACAGTCACGACCACCGCGCAACGATAGCCTTCGGGCCAGAGGCGAGTATCAGCCATGGTGATGCTCCTTGAGCCACCAATGGGCGACGTCGCGGCACGTGGCGAACCACACGTCATCACGCTGGCGCATGTGTTCGAAAAGTTTTTCCAGCAACAGGATGCGGCCTGGTTTGCCAGTGATCTTGGGGTGGAACAGGGTGGTCAGGCACAGGCCTTCGTTCATGGCACCGTCGTATTCGCGGCACCAGTTGTCCAGCGTCAATTCGTAGCTGGCGGTACGGTCCAGCCCCGAAGGGAAGTCCGGGTTGCGTGTGTACGCGAGGGAGGCGTAGTCGTCCATTTCCCAGCGGCCGGGGATTTCCACCAGGGGCGTGTCCAGGCCTGGGACGTTGACCAGATAGGGACGGTCGTCGCCTCGCATGCTACTGGAATAGATCACCCCGGCCTCAGCCAGCATGGCCGGGGTCTCGGCGCGCCAGTCGCCGGACGGTGTGCGAAAGCCTTCGGCGGTGATATTCAGGTGCTTGCTGAACACCTCGCGAGACTGGCTCATCACGGCCTTCTGCTCGTCTAGCGTCAAGGCATAAAAGGATTCGTGCTTGTAGCCGTGGTACGCCACCTCATGCCCGCGCTCGACAATTGCCTGGCATTGCCTGGGCCAGTTTTCCACAACCCAGGCCGGAATGAAGAACGTCGTCGGGATCTGGAAGGCATCGAGCAAGTCCAGAAGGCGCGGTAGCGCGCGATAGGGGCCATAGCCACCGAAGCCGAAGTACTCGGGCTTGTGCCAGATCGAGCCGTTGAGCATCGCATCGCCAGTCGGGCCATCAAGGTCGAAGGCCAGGGCCAGGCAGGCTTTATGACCGTCGGGCCAGGTGGGTTGAGACAAGGAGGACATCGTCGCGCTCCAACAATTGATGTATAGCCACTGCCCATCGGATGGGGGGGAGCGAGCCTGCACGCAACGGCATCGTTTGGCAGGCAAGCCCGCTCCCTGGCCAGGTTCCAGCGGCCGGTTACTTGCCGGCGTTGATGGTCACCGTCTTGATCGCACCCAGTTCCAATTCCCACTTCTTCAAGATAGCCAGGTAGCTGCCGTCATCGATCATGCTTTGCAACGCGACCTTGACCGCCTCGCTCAGCTCGGGCTTTTTCTTGCTCACCCCCAGGCCGGTAAGCTGCACGGTAATCGGCTGGCCGACTGTCTTGTACATGTCCTTTTCCTGGGTCTTGAGATAGGACAAGGTCTCGCTGCCCTGCATCGCAGCGTCGATACGGCTCTGCCGCAGTTGCGCACGGGCGTCCGCCGAGCCTTCGGTGCCGATCACCACGATGGCCGGTTTGCCGCTCGCTTCACAGTTGGCCTTGCTGAACTCGGCGATCTCCGCCGGGAAGGTGGTACGGCGACTGGTGCCGACTTTCCTGCCGCACAGGTCGGTGGCTTCGTTGATGTCCTTGTTTTTCTGCAGGGTGTAGAACTGCGGGCCGCTGGTGAAGTAATCGATGAAGGTCACACTGGCCTGACGCTCGGCAGTGTCAGTCATGCCCGACAGCACCATGTCCACGCGGTCGGTGGTCAGCGCGTTGATCATCTGTTCGAAGCCGGTTTCCTGCCACTTGATCTTCACGCCCAGACGCTCGGCCAGGGCATTGCCAAGGTCATAATCCAGGCCGGTGAGGGTGTTGGTGGCCGGGTCCTTGAAATCCATCGGCGGGTAGTTCGGCATGATCGCGACGACGATCTCGCCCTTGTCCTTGATGCTCGCGGGCAACTGGGCGGCGAAACTGACGCTGGAAGCCATCAGGCCGGCGAGTACTGCTGGAATTACGAAGTTCTTCATGGTCGTTCTCTTATGGATGTTGTGACGCCAAGTGGCGTTTAGGTTCGAACGGCAGAAATGAAGCTTTGAGTGCGTGGGTTTTGTGGACTTATTAGTATTTCTTCGGGGCTTCCAGCCTCCACGATCTGCCCGCCATCCATGAACACCATGCGGTTGGATACCTCGCGAGCGAAGCCCAGTTCATGGGTGACGACGATCATGGTCATGCCGGTCTGCGCCAGATCGCGCATCACCGACAGCACCTCACCGACCAGTTCCGGGTCGAGTGCCGAAGTGGGTTCATCGAACAGCATCAGCTTGGGTCGCATCGCCAGGGCGCGGGCAATCGCCACCCGTTGCTGCTGGCCGCCCGACAGCTCGATCGGGTAGCTGTTGCGTTTGTCGGCCAGGCCGACCCGGGCCAGCAATTCCAGCGCTTCCTCGTGCGCCTCCTTGGGCGAACGCTTGAGCACCTGACAGGGGCCTTCGATGATGTTTTGCAGCACAGTCATGTGCGGGAAAAGATTGAAGCGCTGGAACACCATGCCGGTGGCCAGGCGTTGCCGGGCGATTTGCGACTCGTTGAGCTCATGGAGCTTGTTGCCGACAATGCGGTAGCCCACCAGCTCGCCGTCGACCCAGAGCCCGCCCTTGTCGATTTTTTCCAGCTGGTTGACGCAGCGCAGCAAGGTGCTCTTGCCCGAGCCGGACGGGCCGATGATGCACAGGACTTCGCCTTGCTCGACTTCGATGTCGATGTCCTTGAGCGCGTGGAACTGGTCGTAATACTTGTTCAGGCTCACGGCCTTGACGATGCTTCTCATGTCGCTTCCCTCAAGAACGCTTGCCGGCACCGCGGGCGAAACGACGCTCCAGGCGGCTTTGACCAAAGGACAGGACCGTGACCGTGGCCAGGTACCAGATACCCGCGACGATCAGCAACTCCATGACCCGAGCGTTGGCGTAATAGATGTTCTGGGCGTTGTAGAGCAGCTCCGAGTACTGGATGACGCTCGCCAGGGACGTCATTTTCACCATGCCGATGAATTCGTTTCCCACCGGCGGAATGATGATCCGCATGGCCTGCGGCAGGATGATCCGGCGCAACGCTTGCAGGCGCGGCATGCCGATGGACTTGGCCGCTTCGTACTGGCCGGTGTCCACGGACAACAGGCCGGCGCGCACCACTTCGGCGGTATAGGCGCCTTGGTTGATGCTCAAGCCGAGCAGCGCGGCCACGAACGGGGTCATCAGGCTCACGGTGTCCATTTCGAACAGGCCGGGGATGCCAATGGTTGGGAAAATCAGCGCCAGGTTGAACCACAACAGCAATTGCAGGATCAGCGGCGTGCCGCGGAACAGCCAGGTGTAGGTCAACGCCACGTAGCGCAGGATCGGGTTGGCCGACATGCGCATGATCGCGGTGATCACCCCGAACACAATCCCCAGGGCCATCGCCAGCACCGCCATGACGATGGTGTTTAACAAGCCCCACAGAATGGCTTGGGACGTGAGGAATTGGCCGATGTACGACCATTCGATCTTGCCTTCAGCGAAGGCCCGCACCAGGCCCAGCAGGGCGATGACGATCACGGAGGCGAAGAAGATCCGCCCGTAATAGCGCCGAGGGACGTGTTGGTACTGGGTGATATCGAACTGGTTTTCCGCCCGTTTGCGTTCCGCCTGGAGTTGTTCTGCCTGAGTCTGGCTCATGTTGGTGCTCCTTAAACTGGTCTTTGCGGTGAGGCACGATCGCTGTGGGAGAACGCTCCCACTTGGGATCAGAGGCGGAAACCCTGATAGTCCTCGGTCCACGCTTGCTGCGCGGCGAGGGCGGTCTTCAAACGGTCGATCTGCTCACGCACTTGCTGCGGCGCGGTACCGCCCCGGCCACTGCGGGCAGCAATGGCTGCTTCCAGGGTCAGGCAGTCGCGCACCTCTGGCGTCAGGCGCGGATCGATCTCGGCCAGCAGTGCCGGGGACGCATCCCATAACTCAATGTCGTGTTTCTCACACGCCTGGACCAGCGCACCGGTGATTTCGTGGGCTTGCTTGAAGGGCACTCCGCGCATGGCCAGCCAATCGGCGACTTCGGTGGCCAGGGTGAAGCCCAGGGGCGCCTGGCGCCGCAGTTCGTCAATGTTGACCTGCATGGTCGCAACCATCCCGGCCATGGCCGGCAACACCAACAGAAGCGTGTCGACGCTGTCGAGTACGCCGTGCTTGTCTTCGCTCAAGTCGCGGTTGTAGGACAGCGGCAGGGATTTGAGGGTGGACAGCAGGCCGGTCAGGTTGCCAATCAAGCGACCCGCCTTGCCCCGGGCCAGTTCGGCAATGTCTGGATTCTTTTTCTGCGGCATGATCGAGCTGCCCGTGGCGTAGGCATCGTCCAGGGTGACCCAGCGAAATTGCCGGGACGACCACAGGCAGAACTCTTCAGCCAGGCGGGAAATGTTGATACCGAGCATGCTGGCGATGAACAGGAATTCCGCGACGTGGTCCCGGCTGGCCACGGCGTCAATGGAGTTTTCGCAAACACCGCTGTAGCCCATTTCCCTGGCCGATTGCTCGGGTAGGCGAGCAATGGCGGAACCGGCCATGGCCGCCGCGCCTAGCGGCGACAGCGAGGTGCGCGCATCCCAATCAACCAGCCGTTGCACGTCGCGCAGCATCGCTTGGGCGTGGGCCAGCAAGTGATGAGCGAAGACAATCGGCTGCGCCTGCTGCAGGTGAGTGAAGCCGGGGCAGATACTGCCGACATGTTGTTCGGCCTGGGCCACCAGCGCCTGTTGCAAGGCCAGCACTTCGACGGCCAGGGTGCGGACGTGATCGCGCAGGAACAGGCGCAGGTCGTTGGCGGTCTGGTCGTTGCGCGAGCGGCCGGCACGCAGCTTGCCGCCCAAGGCGCCGAGGCGCTCGGTCAGCAGGCGCTCAATGAACGTATGGACATCTTCGTCATCCAGGGTCGGGGCGATGCTACCGGCGCGGAAGTCGGTGCCGATCTGGTCCAGGGCGGCAAGCATGGCCTGGGTTTCTTCTGCGCTCAGCAGACCGGCGCGTTGCAGCTCCCCGGCATGGGCCTTGGACCCGGCGAGGTCGTAGGGGGTAAGGCGAAAATAGGGTAAGGGGCAACGCGACAGGGCCGCCAGTGCATCAGATGGGCCGCTCTTGAAACGCGCACCCCAGAGACGGTCAGTGGTTTGGGACATTGATGTTTTCCTCATCGGTAAAGCGAACTTGAAGCGTTCTGCCTGGCCCGGAACATTCGCCTTGGACGATGGAAACCCTCCAGGCGTGGCTCGGCTTAATTGTTCATCGAGGGCAGGGGACAAGCGCAGTGACGAAGCGGAAAGGGCTGATCAAGTTGTCAGCTTTTAATGGCGAAAAATCAGTAACTTGGCCTTTGGATAGGAAAATTATTAGCGGTTGCCAAGCTTGGTTTTCTGTGGTCATTATTATTAGCCAGCGTTGTTTTTGTTGTTGGACAGAGAGTGTTGAATAAGGCGCCAGAGGTAAATAAGCATTATGGAAACCCCACTTTCCAATTCCGGAAACCCTGCGCCTAAACCGCCGCATCGTGCGCCGTTGGCGCTCAGCGGGCTGGACTTCAAACTGCTCAAAGTATTCAAGGCCGTGGTCGAGGCGGGCGGTTTCAGCGCCGCCCAAAATGAACTCAACGTGGGTCTGGCAGCGATCAGCAAACAAATCTCTGACCTTGAGATTCGCATTGGCATGCGCCTGTGTACCCGAGGCCGGGAGGGCTTTCACCTGACCGAAGAAGGCAAGTTGGTGTATCAGGCCTCGATCGATCTTTTTGCCTCTGTCGATAACTTTCGGGATCGGCTTAGTTCAGCGCAGAACGAACTTGTCGGCGACTTGGCCGTAGGGGTGATTGACAATACGATAACCGACCCTCATTCGCCGCTAGTTGCAGCGCTTAAAAAGATCAACGAAGAGTCTCCAAAAGTAAGACTGCAACTTCAAGCGGCCCAGCTGGATGAAGTGGAGAGGGGGGTTGTAGAAGGTCGTTTAATTGCCGGCATCGTGCCGGTTTATCAGCAGCGCGAAGAGTTCGACTACTATGCCTTGTACGAAGAGCGCTCACTGGTTTATTGCGCGCTGGGACACCCGTTATTTGCGGTGCCCGACGTACAGATCAATAGCCAGGTACTCAAGGAACATGAGTGCGTCAACCACCGCTACGCAATCCACCGTGACAAATTGAATTTTGCCCGTTACGACGGTTTTTCCGCCTCGGCGACCCAAGTGGAGGCCGTCGCATTATTGGTCAAGACTGGCCGTTTCGTGGGCTTTCTCCCGCAACATTACGCAGCTGGCCTGGTCGAGCAAGGGCAATTGCGAGCGATACGTCCGGACCTGTTCAATATCATTACGCCTTTCAGCCTGATCCTGCGGCATAACACCGTCCGCAGTCCCCTGGTCAAGGCGTTTGCCCAGGCACTGGGTGTAGATCTGAAGGCGCCGCGGTGATGTTTGTCGTGTTCGATGTATAACGGGTTTACGCCGCCGTAATCATTACGGGGCCTCAAAATTCTCATAAGCCAGGGCGATCGAATCGTTCTTCGGGTAGCTGACATACACCATCTCCCCGTAGTTGCTGGCGACCAACACGTAGGGCCACTTACCGTTTGCCTTTCGCAGTTGCTCATACAAGGGTAGGAAGAAGTCTTTAGTCTGACCCTGAGGGTCGTAGGGAACTTCGCCCTGGAAGATTGGATAGCGTCCCTGATTACAAAGCTGCACGCGCTCCAGCTTGATGCCGTTTTTCTCCAATACGGTGCGGGCCGGGTGCTGCCAGGTGGCGAGATCGACATCCTGGCAGTCGGTAGTTTTTTGGGTGTAGAGCTCGGTGTCCTGGAGGGCAGGGTACGCCATGGCCTGGCTGGCCAGGAGCGATAAAGCCAGGGACAGAAGACGCAACATGGTGGTGATCCGAATAAGGGGGAGGTGGATTGTAAGAGGTTTCGTCGAATCAGAAAAAGACAACTGGCTGTTGCCGGGGTTATCAATCACCCCCCCAGTCCAAGGCCTGCACCCGCTCGCCGATTAAACCCTTCAACCATGTCGCGTGGAATTCCATCTCCTCGACCGGCATTTCAAAGCCCAGAAAACACCGTAAGGGTTCATCTGTCGGTCCCCTGAAACCCACCCGATAATGCCCGTAGCGGCCGTAAAAGGAGGTCACGAAGGGGGTTATCCAAAGGATATCGCTGAATGGCACCTGCACTTCGACAGGTTCCTTGTTACGACGCGTCTGGGTAAAGGTGAGTTGCTGCCGGGACTCGTCGAAGTTGAAGGTCATCACCGGTACCTCGCCAACCGGCAAGCCGATTATGACGCCACTCAACAAAATAACGACGAACAACACCGCCAGATAAGGTGTTTCAGTAACGCTTTGCAGGTAGTTCGCCATGAACCCCCCGGTTGTCTCACTCAGGACCCCCGGCAGCGCCCCGATTGCCCAGACCGCCAAAATAAAAAGGGACGTAAAGAGAAAAACCAAGGCCAGGTTTTCCGCTGGTGGCGGTTCTTTATCGTAGTGCCAGTACGGTGGATGCGCGGGTGTCGCGCTGCCACTGGCGGGTGGAGCGGCTACGCCTGGTTGCACTTGAGTTTCCTGTTCAGGGCTCATGCGCCATGCTCTGAGAAAGACGTTGCAGAGAGTATCCGGCTTCGAATACGCGAATACAGGTTCATGCTTGAATCAACGTCTTCATACATCGCCATCACGTATCCAGCCAGCAAATATCGCTCATCCGCTCGCCGATCAACCCCTTCAACCAAGCAATGTGAAACTCCATTTCCGCGACCGGGAAATCCCGGCCCAAGTGGCACTTCAAAAACTTACCCTTGGGTCCGACAAAGCCGATCTGAAAATGTCCGGAACGACCGTAACTGGACAGGACGTAAGCCGATATCCAAAGGATATCGCTGAAAGGTACCTGCCTTTCGATGGCTTTTCCCAGTCGGCGTGTCTGGGTAAAAGTAAGTTGCTGCCTGGCTTCGTCGAAACTGAAGGCGGTCACTGCAGAACTGGAAATGCCAAAGCTCAGCATGCCCGCCGCCATCAATGCCGTACCGATCAGAGGAACGAAAAAGGTAGGTTCTGTGAAGGTTTGTGCGTAAGTAAGCGGTAACCCCTTGACTGCCTCTACCAGGGTAATCAGCAGTAGTGCAATCCCATAAAAAGGCAGGGTGAACAGCAGCACGACGAGAAAGCCAAAGCTACCGGCGAGAAAAGCGAAGGTGCCCCGCGGGTAAACACCCGAACTGTGCAGCTCATCGACGTGATGCCAGAACGGCGGATGCGCGAGCGTGGCGCTGGCCATTGCGGTAGGGGGGGACTCGATCAGGCGTACCGGATGTTTTTGTTTGCGCTTCATGCGTCAGGGTCTGGCGGAGGTGTGCGGAAGTTTTCCGCGATCGTGTGCGCGACTATATAGGATCACGCGGGATTGCGGGCGAGTACCAAGTGGTATTGCTGGGGTATGAAGTCATCTTGTGCGGTTGCTCGATAGCATCCAATACCGATATACATTGCATCGCATAAGCAGGGCCTATAGAGAGAGACTCCATGCTGCTACGACACTTGCGCTATTTGTTGGCCGTTGCCGACCACAGCGGTTTCACCCGCGCCGCCGAGGCGCTGCACGTTTCGCAACCGACCTTGTCGCAACAGATCCGGCAGTTGGAAGAGATGCTCGGCATTGTGTTGTTCGACCGGACCTCGCGCACGGTAAAACCTACCGATGCGGGTCAGGCCTACATTGAGTGTGCTCGTCGCGTGTTGGTGGAGCTGGAGGCTGGCAAGCGGGCGATACACGATGTAAAGGACTTGTCCCGCGGCACCCTGCGCCTGGCGATGACTCCGACGTTCATGGCGTACCTGGTCGGACCGTTGATGCGTGACTACAGGGCGCTTTATCCCAACATTCATCTGGAGATATTTGAACTCTCCATGGGTGATATCGAAACCGGCCTGGCGGAAGATTCATTGGATATCGCCATTGCATTTGACGATGTAAGAAATGCCGACATCGAAACGATCCCGGCTTTCATTGAAACCCTTGGATTGGTCGTGGGGCGCAATCATCCGTTATACGAATGCAAGGAACCGTTGACCGCCGAGCAGCTCGCTCAACTAGACTTCGCGTTGCTGACTCCCGACTTCGCCACCCGTATTTGTATTGGTGAGTACTTCAAAAAGGCAAAAATCACACCCAAGGTGGTGGTCGAGGTTAATTCGGTCAACACCTTACTGGAAGTCATAGGGCACACGGCAATCGCCACTATTCTTCCGGAAGCCATCGCTACCCAGGACCGGGCACTGCGCAAGGTCGCCCTGGTAGACAAGGGGCCTCGCCGCGGAGCCACCTTGTTGCGTCGTAAAAACAACTATCACAGTGCGGCGTCAGTTGCCTTCATGGACTTGATGCTGGGAGTGAGTTCTCCTGAACAGGGGGTGATCATGCAACGGCCTCTGCCGGGCGGGCATGAACGGCGACGGTGTTCGGATGCTTGACCAGTGACTTGAAGGTCTTGTTGTCGGCGTCCAAGGCGTCGATCGAACCGGTGCCGATGTCGTAGATCCAACCATGCAGATTCACCCGGCCTTTTTCCTGAGCCAGGCGCACGCTCGGGTGGGTCTGAAGGTTAGCCAGCTGGGCGATGACATTTTCACGCACCATGGAACTGACTTTGGCGGTTTCACTGGCGTGAGAGCGCGATTCGTTGATGACTTTCGCCGACTCGGAATGTTGCAACCAACCGGCGACCGCGGGTAGGTGATCCATGCACGTACACTTGGCGACCGCAGTCATGGCGCCACAGTCCGAATGACCGCAAATCACGATATCGGTCACGCCCAAGACGGCGACGGCATATTCGACAGTGGCCGAGACGCCGCCGGGATGCGGGCTGTAGGAGGGCACGATGTTGCCGGCATTACGAATCACGAACAGTTCGCCAGGCTCTTGCTGAGTCAACAGTTCCGGTACAACTCGGCTGTCGGAACAGGTGATGAACAACGTGCCTGGATTTTGCGTCGTTGCCAGGTGTTTGAACAGGTCAGTCCGTTGTGGGAACGTTTCTTTTTGAAACCTCAGTAAACCTTCAATGAGCGCTTTCATAGTGCATACCTTAATTGCTTATCAGTTGATCGAGTATTGATCAGTTGGTGCAACCGCTACCGATTACGCTGTATTCGAGAACATGCGTGCTCCCGTGAGAATCGCGATACGTCATTTGTATTGGAGTCGGACCGCAGACATCCGCCGCCGGGCTGATGTTAACGACCTTGGCGATATCCAAGTGCATGCCGTAGGTATAAGGAACGGCCTCGGGTACAACTACCGTTTCCTGGGCATACGCTGACAGCGAAGCGGTCAAAGACAGGGCGAGGAACAGAATTTTTTTCATGACGATGCTTCCATTTGAATTAGGTGATTAAGAGAAACGGTTTTAAATTTTTTGAATCAGGCCCGGTAGAACAGTGGGCCGAATGACCTGTGCAATTGCATCCCTAGAAAGGACGCAGCGGCAGGAATTTACCGTCGAGGGTAATCACTGCACGGTGGCCACCTTCAGGGTCTTCAACTTTCTTCATGTCCAGCTTGAAGTTGATCGCGCTGATGATGCCGTCGCCGAACTGTTCGTGAACCAGTGCCTTCAGGGTGGTGCCGTAGATCTGGATCATTTCGTAGAAGCGGTAGATGGTCGGATCAGTCGGGACGCCCGAGAGGCTGCCGCGCAGCGGGATAATTTGCAGGCGAGCTACCGAATCAGCATCCAGGTCGAGTTTTTCGCCGATTACCTTGGCCGCCGCTTCAGGCAGTGGATGCTGACCAAGCAGGGCTGCGGTGACGTAGGCCAGGCCCAGGCCGGTGCCTTGAGCCATGTCTTCGAAAGACAGGTTTTTGCGGGCTTTGGCATCGAGGATCTTGGCGGTCAGTTCTAGGCTGGTGTCGTTGTAAGCGTGGGACTGCATGATGTGTTCTCCTATCGGGTTTGCCGGGTTGGTATTGCTTGGGTGTTAAGCAATCTTCTGCCGATTGATCGATAGCGTCCAAGACCGATATGCAATCCGTTGTATAAGCCCTGCCTATAGATGTATGTGGAGGAGGGGCCATGAATGGCGATTACTCGGAAGCGCTGCTGCTGTGTGCGACAAGCCGCCGGGGAGAAGGAGATGTTCAGAATTTGATGGCGATATGGGCCGCATTGTAATAGCTTCGCCCGGCTGATTTTTGAGCATTGATGGCATCAGTTGACGGCATATGGAGCAGTAGCCAATGGATTACCACATCTTTAACATCGGCTCCCCTTACATCAATGAGTGGTGGAGCGAGCTGCGGCAGCGGGGAGTTATCACCGCTGGTTATTTCGGTGATCCCGGAGATCGAGGTGACGTCATCCTGCATGACATGGCAGAAGGGGATTGGCTTATCGCCTACTGCAACAAGCGCGGTTACGTCGGCGCAGGAATTGTTTCAGACATCGGCAGTTACGTCTTGTACGACGAGGATGTGCCTGGGTCTCTGTCGGATCATCGTCATGAGCGGGGCGTTTCATGGCTCTATACCGTAGAGAACATCGCAAACGCTGTAACGCTCGATGAAGTTAGCCAATCGGCCCCAAGACAAACAAAGGAACGCGAGCGGAACGTTGGCGTTGCTGAGAAAATCATTGAGCTACTGAAGCGCCGTAGCACCGCAACCAAGCCAGCAAAATATTGGCGCGTACTGTCCGCGGTTCAGGCTGTTGGCCGACCGTGCTCCATCCGGGAAATTCAGACCTGGTTGTCGCAGCATCATCCGGATGAGTTCAACGGTGATGCCCGTGAGAATGCGACGTTGTTGACCGTCAATGACGTCAACCGGCGCCATTATGATCGATACCGTAAAAGCTTCAGAACCGATGGCGGCCATGCGATGGACGCGCTCTTTCGAGAAGGCTCCAGGCGCAACGTAACCTATCAGCTGTATCGACCCATTGTGCATGGGATCTGGGATATCGAGCGCGAGGTGGGCGGACGTTTCAGGGTGGTGCAAATCGAATCAACTGACTTCGAGCAGGCGCTTGCTGAAGCGCACAAGCAGTTGACAGACGAAGCGCTCAATCCCATAGAATCTGAGGAGGATGGGCGACGTCGCCAGCAAGGGGCGATAGTGATCCGTGAGGGGCAGGGCGTATTTAAAGCAGCGCTCCTTTCTGCCTATGACCGACGCTGTGCAATGACCGGCTGCGCCGTCGTCGAGATACTTGAGGCAGCCCATATCAAACCTTATCTGGGCGCCCACACCAACCGCACCGATAACGGCCTGCTGTTGCGTGCAGACATCCATACGCTGTTCGACAAAGGCCTCATATGGATCGATGAGCAACTGCATATTCAGACGTCAGAGCGATTGCAAAGTAGCGAGTACGCCTTCCTCAAAGGAAAGCCACTACGTGTTCCCACTGATGCATCAGAGCGGCCTCACCCTGATCATTTGGCTGCTCACCGCAAAGTATCTGGACGCTGAAATCGTAACTGAATCGCGCCCCTTGTCAGAGATCACTAACCTGGACGTCTTGCATTTATCCAGGACATTCAGGCTTCACGTCCGTATTGAAGTGACGGGTATCAGTCAAACCGAACAAGCCTGAAGAGTAGCTGTGGACCTGCTGGCCGACGGATATAGCACCCGAGGGTAGGCAGTGCAAAGACGAGATAAATCCATTCACCGGGCTCCAAACCGACCGGGGGTTAGTGGTAGTGGACAACAAGCATGGAGACAGTCGATAAACATCTTGTTTAACATAATATACATTACACGTAACAATATATTGCGACGCATGCCTGGTCACCCACCAGATTTGGAGCCAGGAACTGGCGCATGCAGCTCCAGCCTTCAACATCCCCAGCGCTTTTGCACCGAGCCAGTTTCACTCAAGGCTGCTTTCGGTATATCCCCGTCAACATGTCCAGGAAATCCCGACGCTGTGTTGTAGTCGATGACCGCGAAGTCTTTCGCCAGCCGTATGTGATACGGGCCATTTTTCTCGGATGCTTGCGGCGCACGTACGATGATCAGGTTTTCGGTTTCCATCGGCACGATGTGTAGAGATGACTGTTGCTATCAGATTGATTCGGACTGTACCTGACGCCCGCTCAACAGTTCGCTTACCGTCGTGGCTCATCTCTTGGAGTGCCTCCATGCCGGATACAGCCAATCTCTATCTATTCGTGGTTGCCGTCGTACTGTTGTTGATCGTTCCTGGCCCCAACATGGCTTTTGTAACCAGCCATGCGTTAGCCCACGGCTGGCGTGGAGGGCTTGCGGCGGCCCTCGGCATTTCTTTCTCGGATTTGTTGATGACGATCATGGTCAGTGCAGGCATTGGTGCGCTGGTGATGAGTTGGACACCGGCATTCGAGGTGCTTCGTCTGGCCGGCGCCTGTTATCTCCTGTGGCTCGCCTGGCAAGCGCTGAGAACACCGACAGTGACTCAGAACGCTCAGCCCCAGGTCACTTCCTTTTGGAGAATCTTCGTCCGAGGCACCCTCAACAGTCTCCTGAATCCCAAGGCACTGTTGTTCTTTATGGTATTCCTGCCGCAGTTCGTCACCGTGACGGCCGGGGACGTCGGCCTGCAGCTCATCTCCCTGGGAACGCTGCTGGCATTGATTGCGCTCCTTTTTCATACCCTGCTTGGCATATTTGCCGGACAGCTAAGGGCAAAACTGTTCAGCGGCAGGATTTCAAGGCGTCTAGGGACGTATGGTTTCGCCGGGGTCATGACTGCATTGGCAGCACGCTTGTTGTTTCTTGAGCGTCCGCTTTAACCACAAGTCCCTCCGTGCGATGGATCTGCAATAACGCCACTCACCGAGTGGCGTTATTGAAAAACCTCACCAAAGCGCAACCGTATAACTGACGATCAACCGATTCTCATCCAGATCATTCCCAAAGTTCGACCGCACCGACGCATTGCGCCATTTGACACCCACCCCCTTCAACTTTCCGTCCTGCACCACATAGGCAATGTCAGTGTTGCGCTCCCACTCCTTGCCCGCTCCCGGCGCGGCGCGTTGCACGTTATCGCCAGAAATGTAGCGGGTCATGAAGGTCAACCCCGGCACGCCCAATGCCGCAAAGTTGTAGTCATAGCGCGCTTGCCAGGAACGTTCGTCGATGTTGGCGAAGTCGCCAATCTGCACGAAGTTGACCAGGTATGGATCGCTGCGACTGATATAGGGAAACGGATCGTCGCCACTCATGCGTTGATAACCCAGGCCTAGCGCATGCCCACCGAGGCTGTAGGTAAACAGCGCGCCGAAGGCCTGGTTGTCGATATTGCGGAAGTTACCGTCTTCGGTACTGCGCGAATAGCGTACGTCGCTCTTGAGCGCTTGCCCTGCCCCCAGGGTCAGGGTGTGGACGAAGCCAAGGTAGTTTTGCTGGTAGATGTTTTCCAACGTGCCATATCGGTATTGCGCCGTGAGGTTCTGCAGGAACTGGTAGTCCGCGCCGGCGAACTGGAACTTGTCGCTGGTTCCGCCGATGCGGTTGGCCGTCATGTCCTGATAGTCGGTGGAGTCGACAAAGTTGATCTGGGTGAGTTGCCCGGCGGTCAGCTTCAAACGATCGATTTCCTGCACACTCAGCAACCCACCCTTGAAGGTTCCTGGAAGCAGGCGCGTGTCGTTGGAGCTCACCGCCGGGTCTTTGATTTGCAGCGTTCCCCACTTCAGGACGCTATTGGAGATGCGTGCCTTGGCGGTCAGGCCCAGTTCGCCATAGCGGTCTTGAGAGCCTCCGGACAAATCCGCGGGCAACAGATTGGTACCCGCCGTGCCGCCACCGGAGTCCAGCTTGAAACCGGCCATGCCCAAGGCATCCAGGCCAAAGCCCACGGTCCCGGCGGTGTATCCCGACTCTATTCGCAACAGAAAACCCTGTGCCCATTCTTCGGCCTTGTCCCGTGCTCCTTCCTGACGGAAGTCACGGTTGAAATAGAAATTGCGGGCTTCCAGGCTGCCTTTGCTGTCGGCGATGAAATCAGCCTGGGCGCTTGGCACGCCGATGAGGCTCAAGCCGAGCAAGGTACCGACCGGCGTGTAGAGCCATTGGAATGGCATGAGATGTCGCATGGCGTGCTCCTTTTATGGGCGCGAGCGACCCCACCAGGGGCGTGGCGCACGCCTTGTTATTTTTGTGTGAAGGCATTGTCGTTGGGGATACGAACGCAGTGGCCTGCGTCGTGGAGCGGATTCTTTGCGGCGAATCCGGGCAGCGTCAAACGGGAAAAAAGCGCGATCGGACATAAGAAAATTTGATGCGTCCTGTGGTCCGATCTGGAGTAACAATTGCAAACATAAGAACCACACGCGCCAAGAGAGCCGCCATGAATCTCAAATTCCTCGAAACCTTCGTCTGGGTCGCCCGGCTGCAAAGCTTCAGCCTCACCGCCGAAAAAATGTTCAGCACCCAGGCCGCGATCTCCAGCCGGATCGCTTCGTTGGAAGAGGAATTGGGCCTGCGCTTGTTTGTGCGGGATTCACGCGGGGTTTCGCTGACGCCTGAAGGCCTCAAGGTGCTCGACTACGCCGAACAGATGCTCGAAGTCCAGCGTGCGTTGAAGCAGTCACTGGACACCACCAGCCCGCAGCAAGGCCTGGTGCGTATCGGTGTGATGGACACGGTGATTCACACCTGGCTCAGTCCATTGATGTCGATGTTGATGCAGGCTTTCCCCAGCGTGGAAATCGAAATAACCGCCGACGCTGCACGCAATCTCTGCGAGCAACTGCAAAAAGGTTACCTGGATATCGTGTTCCAAACTGATCTGATCCGCCACGAAAGCGTGCGTAACCTCGAGCTCGGGCACTATCCCATGCACTGGATCGCCGCCAGCCACTCGATCTATGCCCGACCCTATGCGTCGCTGGTCGAGATGGCCAGCGAGCGTATCATCACGTTCGTCAAACACTCGCGACCTCATCAGGACGTGCTCAACCTGTTGTACGCCCATGGCGTCGGCGCGCCGCGGGTCAGTTGCGTCAACTCGGTCTCGGCCATGACCCGGCTGATACGCGACGGCTTCGGTATTGGCGCCCTGCCCGCCGCGCTGGTGGCCAAGCCCCTGGCCAGCGGCGAGTTGATCCAGCTCGACCCCGGCACTGCCCTGCCCCAGCTGCATGTCGTCGCTTCGTGGCGCGCCGGCGTGGGCCTGGAGCTGATCGAGCGCATCGTCCAGATGAGTCGCCAGGTGGTGGGCCAATATGCCCTCGACGTCGGGCCGCAACGCATGGTGGCGGTCCCCGGCCTGAACAGCCAGCCGCCGTTGGAATAACTTTTAGTTGTGGGGGGTACCAATATTCCTTGTTGGACGGCATTGCCACGCTTCTCTAAAAAAGGCCTACGAACCTTTGGAGATGTCGTGATGAGTCAACCTGTCCTGTCCTTCGAGCACCTGCAGCAGTGCGCCCCGCTCGCCCTGCGCCAACACATTGCTGCCGGCCAGTATCAGGGGCATACCAGTGGTCTGGGCCAAGGTCGGGTGCAAGCCAATATCGTGATTCTGCCCAGCGACTGGGCCAACGAATTCCTGCGCTATTGCACCCTCAACCGCCAGGCGTGCCCGTTGCTGGACGTGACCGAGCCTGGGGATCCGTTTTTCCGTAACTTGGGCTCCCCTATCGATATCCGTCATGAGGTGCCTCAATACCGGGTCTATCGTCACGGTGAGTTGAGCGAGGAGCCGCAGGACATCGAACACTTGTGGCAAGACGACCTGGTGGCTTTCGCCCTTGGCTGCTCGTTCTCCTTTGAACAACCCCTTCTGGAAGCCGGCATTCGGCTCAGGCACATTGACCTGGGGCGCAACGTTGCGATGTTCCGAACCAACATCGACACACGCCCCACCGCTCGGCTGTCTGGCAAAATGGTGGTGACCATGCGGCCAATGAAAGCTGCCGCCGCAATCCAGGCGATCCAGATCACCGGCCGCATGCCCAACGTCCATGGCGCCCCGGTCCATATCGGCGATCCGTCGCTGATTGGCATCCAGTCCCTGGACAAGCCGGATTACGGCGACGCCGTGCCCGTCGAAGCGGACGAAATCCCGGTGTTCTGGGCCTGCGGAGTGACGCCTCAATCGGTGGTCCAGGCCTCGCGCCCACCGCTGTGCATCACCCACGCCCCGGGTTGCATGCTGGTGACGGATTTATGGAACAGTGATTTGTAAGCCTCGGACGAGGCGCGCTCAACTTGATAGGGATACCCGATGAATACACCCCAGCGGTCGATTCAGCAGTACATAAACGCCAAGGACGGCAATCGCCCTCACCTGCTGGACCAGGCCTTGGCGCCGGAGGCCATTCTGGACATGATCGTGCGCACGGGTTCTATCTCGTTCCCCGGCCACGTTGAAGGCCGCGCCGCCATTGGCGATGTGCTGGTCAGACGTTTTGGCCAGACCTTCGAAAACGTCTACACGTTTTGCCTGGGAGCCCCACCGGCAACGGACGCCAACGTGTTCCAGTGCAAATGGCTGGTGGCGATGTCGGACAAGAACGGCGGTGAGGCTCGTGTCGGGTGTGGCATGTATGACTGGCACTTCGATCCGACGTCGAGACTGGCCAAGCGACTGACCATTACCATCGAACACATGAAAACCCTGCCAGCAACCGATCTGCCGGCGATCATGACGTGGGTATCAAGGTTGGATTATCCATGGTGCCATCCTGAAGCCGCGGTTGATAACGCGCCGGATTCAGGCGCGCTTCAGGACGTGATCCAATTCGTGATCAATCCAGTCAGCGCCCAACCCTGATCCCTGATCCCTGATCCCTGATCCCTGATCCCTGATCATTGTGCCCGGCTTGAGCCGCCATGACCCTTTCGAGGAACCACCCAAATGAACATCAAGTTTCTCGAAACCTTCGTCTGGGTCGCCCGCCTGAAGAGTTTTCGGCTCACCGCGGAAAAGCTATTCACCACTCAAGCCTCCATTTCCAGCCGAATCGCGGCTCTGGAAGACGAAATGGGCGTGCGGCTGTTCGTACGTGACTCCAAAGGTGTGTCGCTGACCTCCGAAGGCCAGCGAGTGCTGGAATACGCCGAGCGCATCATGGACACCGTGCAAAGTATGAAGGCGGTGATCAAGGATCCTCGCCAGGTGCGCGGCCGGATCCGCATTGGCGCTATGGATACGGTGATCCACACCTGGCTCAGTCCTTTGGTTACCCGCCTGATGGCGTGTTATCCGGCGTTGGAAATCGAGCTGTCGGCCGACACCGCGAGCAACCTGTGTTCACAACTGGAGAAAGGTTACCAGGACATCATTTTCCAGACCGACATCCTGCGCCTCGACAGCGTGCGCAACGCCCTTCTGACCCGCTACCCGATGCACTGGGTGGTGCGCACCGGTTCCGTGTATGACCGGCATTATGCTTCGCTGGAGGACCTGTCCCAGGAGCGCATCGTGACCTTCTCGCGCAACTCGCGGCCCCATCAGGACATCCTCAACCTGCTGCACTCGGCCAACATCGTCTCGCCGCGCATCAACTGTGTGAACTCGGCATCGGCCATCACCCGCCTGGTTCGCGACGGCTTTGGCATTGGCGCCATGCCCGCGGCGTTGGTGCTGGGCGAGCTGGCCCAGGGCACGCTGACCCTGGTAGACGGCGTGCCGCTGCCATCGGTGATGGACATCGTTGCCAGTTGGCGGACTGGCGCGGGAATGGAACGCGTGGAAGACATCGTCAGCCTGACCCGGGAGGTGGTCGACGAGTTCGTCGCAGAATTGCCCGCTGCGTACCGGTTGGATGCGAGTTGAATATCAAATGGCCGGAGGCACGTATAGATTTCGGTAATCCGGTCTACTCGGGCATCGATGGGAACAAGTGAGATTTTTCGTCGACTGGCAGCACCGTCGTACGCAGGTTGGTTCTGCCTGGCCACCGCGCCGATGGCCTGGGGGGCCGCCGATGCCAAAGCCAGGGTGGCACCCACTCCCTGGAAAAAAGAACGTCTTTTCATGGGTTCGCTATCTCTTGGGAAAGCACTTCAGAGCCACGCCGTCCGAGTGCGTGGAGTTGCCCTGATTGTGTTCAACCAGACCAAAGAAGAAGGAATGAGCAGCTTCCGATAGGTGCGTGAGACATTTCTCTAAAGAAGTGACCGAAGCAAAAGCCTTCACATCCCGTGCAATCCGAGGCTGTTGGCCGCCGAGTGGAGGACCCGCTTTCTCCAATTGAAAGCCGCTGCGGCCACGGACTGTAAGTGAACTGCAACATCCCCGACTTATTCTCGATCCAGCGCACTGCGGCGAACCGCTGGTTGTGCCTGTCTGCCCACTCGCGAATCCAGGGAGCCCGTCATGAAAATCAGTGTATTCGGAAGTGGTTACGTCGGCTTGGTGCAAGCCGCCGTGTTGGCCGAGGTGGGCCATGACGTGGTGTGCATGGACATTGACGAGCAGAAGGTCGAAAGCCTGCGCCAGGGCCAAGTGAGTATTTACGAGCCCGGCCTGGCAGCCCTGGTGCGTGAAGGACTGGAAGCCGGACGATTGCACTTCACCAGTGACCCACAGCTTGCCGTGCAACATGGCCAAGTGCTGTTTATCGCGGTGGGCACGCCTTCCAGGGAGGATGGGGCGGCCGATCTGTGCCAGGTCCTGGCGGTCGGTGAAGCAGTCGCCCGCTATCGCGAGCAACCGGTCCTCGTGGTGGAGAAATCCACCGTACCGGTCGGCACTGGCGACGTCCTTCGGGCGCACATCGACAAATGCCTGCTCAAGACCGGTCGCCTGTTGCAGTTCGATATCGTTTCCAACCCGGAATTTCTCAAGGAAGGCTCGGCGGTCGCCGATTGCCGTCGCCCGGATCGCATTGTGATCGGCTGCGAGCGCGATGAGGTCCGTGAAACCATGCGCGATCTGTACGCACCGTTCAATCGTAACCACGACCGGGTGCTATTCATGGACCTGCGCAGCGCCGAACTGACCAAATACGCCGCCAACGGCATGCTGGCGACGAAGATCAGCTTCATCAACCAGATCGCCGAATTGGCCGAACACTTGGGGGCCGACATCGAATCCGTGCGCCTGGGCATCGGCGCCGACTCGCGCATTGGCTATCACTTCATTTACCCGGGGTGCGGCTACGGCGGCTCGTGTTTTCCCAAGGACATGCGCGCCCTGATCCACACCGCCGAGCAGGCCCACTGTTCCAGCGACCTGCTGCAAGCGGTGGAAACCATCAACCAACGACAGAAGCACAAGCTGTTCGAACGCATCAACGCCTTCTACAAGGGCGATCTGCGGGGCAAAACCTTTGCGCTCTGGGGCCTGGCCTTCAAACCCAACACCGATGACATGCGCGATGCACCGAGCCGCACGCTGCTGGAGTCATTGTGGGCCGCCGGCGCCAGCGTGCGTGCCTTTGACCCGGAGGCGATGCAGCAGACCCAACTGCTCTATCCCAATGAGTCGAAGCTCATGCTGATGGGCACGCCGGAATCGGCCTTGCCGGGCGCCGATGCGCTGGTCATTTGCACCGAATGGCAACCGTTCAAGGCGCCGGACTTTGGCCTGATCCAGCAACGGCTCAAGGCGCCGGTGATTTTCGATGGACGCAACCTGTATGACCCGGAACGCATGGCCGACAAAGGGTTTAGCTATTTCCCGATGGGACGCGGGCAATCGCGCGACCTGCCCATCGCCGCGCAAACCTGGTTCAAAGCGTCCAAAAGCGCGTGAAACCACCTTACCTCAAAATAAATGCACTCAAGCAGCATTAATATGAATTTGTAAGCAGGGGTCGCGATCGTCACACTGTGCCTCGTTCCTCCCCCAATTGTTGGAACACTTAAAGGGCTTTCAGGGATCTTCCCGTAAGCCCCTTTTTTTGTTCGTTTTTTGGATCTTCGCTTAATGCTTGCTCGCTGGTTCCCCGCTGCTATCAATACCCGTCCTGCCGAATGGAGTCGCGCCGCCATCGGCATGGCCCTGGGAACGATGTTCAGTGTCTGGCTCTGCAGCCAGGTGTATGGCCTTGAGGTGGCGCAACATCTGATTGGCCCTCTCGGCGCTTCCGCGGTGCTGTTGTTTGCCGTGTCTTCGGGCGCCCTCGCCCAACCCTGGTCGATTGTTGGCGGCTATCTGTGTGCATCGGTCGTGGCGCTGCTGGTGGCCCATGTGCTGGGCCGCACGCTGGGCAGTGCGTGCCTGGCCGCCGGCATGGCGCTGGTGTTGATGTGCTGGCTGCGTTGCGTGCACCCTCCGGCGGGCGCCGTAGCGGCAACGCTGGTGCTGGCGGATTCCTCCATTATTGCCCTGGACTGGCAGGCCGTCGGTGCCGCCATGCTGGCCGGTTCCGCGCTGCTTGTCAGCGCACTGGCCTATAACAACCTGACGCGGGTGCGTTATCCGAAACGGGCGGCTGAACCGGTGGCCGTCATCCCTGCTGACCATCCCCCTGTCGACCGCCAGGCAATCACCCCCGAGGATTTGAAACTGGCTTTGGCGGAGATGGAGGCTTTCTTCGACGTAACCCCTGAAGATCTCGAGCGATTGATCCATATCAGCGAGCGCAATGCCAAGCGCCGGAGCATCACGGAGGTGCTGTCGGGTCGCGGTTGATTCTGTGGCTGCTATAAATATGCAGACAGGACCTGCACGTATCCCGGTTGTGCAATGCAAATTTGCGCTGTTACGATCCCGGCCCTATACGCGCAATGCAATTTATAAAGAACAGTAAAAGCAGGGAGTTAGCGATGACTGCTCAGGTTTCATCCCAAGCCGCAGGGAGCGTCGAAACCATGGACCGTGAGGTCTTGGTCGACGTCCGCAACCATATCGGCCACTTGACCCTGAACCGCCCCGCCGGCCTCAATGCCCTGACCTTGGGCATGGTGCGCAGCTTGCAACAACAACTCGATACCTGGGCCCTCGACCCACGGATCCACGCGGTGGTATTGCGCGGCGCCGGCGACAAGGCGTTTTGCGCGGGCGGCGATATCCGCTCGCTGTACGACAGCCACAAGCAGGGCGATACGCTGCATGAAGACTTTTTCGTCGAGGAGTACGCCCTCGACCTGACGATCCATCACTACCGCAAACCGGTTCTCGCCCTGCTGGACGGCTTCGTCCTGGGCGGTGGCATGGGACTGGCGCAAGGCGCCGACCTGCGGGTGGTGACCGAACGCAGCCGCCTGGGCATGCCGGAGGTCGGCATCGGTTACTTCCCGGACGTGGGTGGCAGTTACTTCCTGCCACGTATTCCTGGCGAACTGGGTATCTACCTGGGCGTCAGCGGCGTGCAAATCCGAGCGGCCGACGCGTTGTATTGCGGGTTGGCCGACTGGTACCTGGACAGCCACAAACTCGAACAGCTCGACGCGCGCCTCGATCGGTTGGAGTGGCACGACACACCGCTCAAGGACCTGCAAAGCCTGCTGGCGAAACTCGGCATGCAGCAACTGCCCGCCCCGCCCCTGGCCGACCTGCGTCCGGTCATCGATCACTTTTTTGCCCTCCCCGACGTGCCGAGCATGGTCGAGCAGTTGCGGCAGGTCACGGTCGCCGACAGTCATGAGTGGGCCGTAAAAACCGCCGACCTGCTGGAAACCCGTTCGCCCCTGGCGATGGCCGTGACCCTGGAAATGCTGCGGCGCGGGCGGCACCTGAGCCTGGAAGACTGTTTTGCCCTGGAGCTGCACCTGGACCGGCAATGGTTCGAACGCGGCGACCTGATCGAAGGCGTGCGCGCGTTGCTGATCGACAAAGACAAGAACCCGCGCTGGAACCCGCCTACCCTGGAGGCACTGGATACCCGCCACGTGGCGAGTTTCTTCGACGGCTTCGACTACCACGGGAACTGAGCCATGCACGATCTCGAACTGACCGAAGAACAAGTGATGATCCGCGACATGGCCCGGGATTTCGCCCGGGGCGAAATCGCGCCCCATGCCCAGGCCTGGGAAAAGGCCGGCTGGATCGACGATGGCCTGGTGTCGAAGATGGGCGAATTGGGCCTGTTGGGCATGGTGGTCCCCGAAGAATGGGGCGGCACCTACGTCGACTACGTGGCCTACGCCCTGGCGGTGGAAGAAATCTCCGCGGGCGACGGCGCCACGGGGGCGCTGATGAGCATCCACAACTCGGTGGGTTGCGGGCCCGTCCTCAACTACGGCACCGACGAGCAGAAACAGACGTGGCTGGCCGATCTCGCCAGCGGCCAGGCCATTGGTTGCTTCTGCCTGACCGAACCCCAGGCTGGCTCCGAGGCCCATAACCTGCGCACCCGCGCCGAACTGCGCGACGGCCATTGGGTCATCAACGGCGCCAAACAGTTCGTCAGTAACGGCAAGCGCGCGAAACTGGCGATTGTCTTTGCCGTGACGGACCCTGAGCTGGGCAAGAAAGGCATCTCGGCGTTCCTGGTGCCCACCGATACGCCGGGGTTCATCGTCGATCGCACCGAACACAAAATGGGCATTCGTGCCTCGGACACCTGCGCCGTCACCTTGAGCAACTGCACCATCCCCGAGGCCAACCTGTTGGGGGCTCGAGGCAAAGGCCTGGCCATCGCCCTGTCCAACCTCGAAGGCGGTCGCATCGGTATCGCGGCGCAGGCCTTGGGTATCGCTCGTGCAGCGTTCGAGGCCGCACTGGCTTACTCGCGGGATCGGGTGCAGTTCGACAAGCCGATCATCGAGCACCAGAGCATCGCCAACCTGTTGGCCGACATGCACACCCGCCTGAACGCCACCCGCCTGCTGATCCTGCATGCCGCCCGGTTACGCAGCGCCGGCAAACCGTGCCTGTCGGAGGCGTCCCAGGCCAAGCTGTTCGCCTCGGAAATGGCCGAGAAGGTCTGTTCCTCGGCGATACAGATTCATGGTGGGTACGGCTATCTCGAGGATTATCCGGTAGAGCGCTACTACCGCGATGCGCGGATTACCCAGATCTATGAAGGGTCGAGCGAGATCCAGCGAATGGTCATTGCCCGGGAGTTGAAACACTACCTGGTGTGATGGCTGGAAAAAGCATCGCGAGCAAGCTCGCTCCCACAGGGTCCAGTGGTATACGCAAATACTGCGTACACCCGAGATCCAGTGTGGGAGCGGGCTTGCTCGCGAAAGCGGTGGGTCAGTCACTTCTATGCTGGATATACCGGCATCTTCGCGGGCAAGCCCGCTCCCACAGGGTTTGGTGGTGTACGCAAATGCTGCGGACACCTGAGATCCAGTGTGGGAGCGAGCTTGCTCGCGAAAGCGGTGGGTCAGTCACTTCTATGCTGGATATACCGGCATCTTCGCGGGCAAGCCCGCTCCCACAGGGGGCGGTGGCGTGTGCAAATGCTGCGTACACCTCCGGCCCCTGTGGGAGCGAGCTTGCTCGCGATGGCGTCAATGAAGACGCCGCATTACTTGTCCTGGAACTCCGCCGCGCGCTTGGCCACGAAGGCCGCCATGCCTTCCTTCTGATCCTGCGTTGCAAACGCCGCGTGGAAGACCCGACGTTCGAACCGCACGCCTTCGGACAGGCTGACTTCAAAGGCGCGATTGACGCTTTCCTTGACCATCATGCTGATGGGCACTGACTTGGAGGCGATCAACGCAGCGGTTTTCAGTGCATCGTCCAGCAGTTCATCGGCCGGTACGATCCGCGCCACGATACCGCAGCGTTCGGCCTCCACCGCGTCGATGAAGCGCCCAGTCAGGCACATTTCCATGGCCTTGGCCTTGCCCACCGCCCGGGTCAGGCGCTGGGTGCCGCCCATGCCCGGCAGCACGCCGAGGTTGATTTCCGGCTGGCCGAACTTGGCATTGTCGCCCGCCAGGATGAAGTCGCACATCAACGCCAGCTCGCAGCCACCGCCCAAGGCAAAACCGTTTACCGCCGCGATGATCGGCTTGCGACGGTTGGCCACGCGGTCGCTGTCGCTGAACAGATCATCCAGGTAGATCTGCGGGTAGGTCAGCTCAGCCATTTCCTTGATGTCAGCACCGGCGGCAAAGGCCTTTTTCGAGCCCGTCAGCACGATGCAGCCGATCTTCGGATCCGCCTCCAGGCTGTCCAGCGCCTGGTTCAGCTCGCTGACGATCTGCGCATTCAAGGCGTTCAAGGCCTGGGGGCGGTTGAGGGTGATCAGGCCGACGCGGTCCTTGATCTCCAATAAAATCGTTTCGTAGCTCATGCAGGACTCCTGTTCAAAGATTGCGCGAAATGACCATGCGCTGAATGTCGCTGGTGCCTTCGTAGATCTGGCACACCCGCACATCGCGGTAGATGCGCTCCAGCGGGAAGTCGTTCAGGTAACCGTAACCGCCCAGGGTTTGCAACGCCATGGAACAGACTTTTTCGGCCATTTCCGAGGCGAACAGCTTGGCCATGGACGCTTCCACCAACGCCGGTTGACCGTCGTCCCGCAGGGCGGCGGCGTAATGCACCATTTGCCGGGCCACCGCGATCTGGGTGGCCATGTCCGCCAGACGGAACGCCACGGCCTGGTGCTCGATGATCGGCTTGCCGAAACTCTGCCGTTCCCGGGCATAGTCGCGGGCGGCCTCGAACGCCGCGCGGGCCATGCCCACCGACTGCGCCGCGATGCCCACGCGCCCGCCTTCCAGGTTCGCCAGGGCGATCCTGTAGCCCTCGCCCTCCTCCCCCAGGCGATTGCCCACCGGCACCTTCACATCCTCGAAGAGAATCTGACAGGTGTCGGATGCATGCTGACCGAGCTTGTCTTCGACCCGCGCCACGGTATAACCCGGCGAATCGGTCGGCACGATGAACGCACTGATGCCGCGTTTGCCGGCGCTCGGATCGGTTACCGCGAACACGATCACCACGCCAGCGTTCTGCCCCGATGTGATGAACTGTTTGCAGCCATTGAGCACGTAGTGATCGCCATTCAGCTTGGCGCGGGTCTTCAGGCCACTGGCATCGGAACCAGCCTGGGGCTCGGTCAAGGCAAAGGCGCCGAGCATCGCGCCGCTGGCCAGCGGCTTGAGGAAACGCTCTTTCTGCTCGTCGTTGCCGTACTTGAGGATCGGCACGCAGCCCACCGAATTGTGCACGCTCATGATCGTCGAGCACGCACCGTCGCCAGCGGCGATTTCTTCCAGGGTCATGGCATAGGCCAGGTAACCAGTGTCGCAGCCGCCCCACTGTTCCGGCACGAGCATGCCGAAGAACCCCAGCTCGGCCATCTCGCCGATGGCTTCTTTGGGGAAGCGGTGCTCACGGTCCCACTCGGCGGCGAACGGTTTCAAGCGTTCCTGGGCGAAGTCTCGGGCCATGTCGCGGATTTGCGTCTGTTCTTCAGTTGGAAGCATGGTGGTTCCTTAATACAGGCATTCGACGGCCATGGCCGTGGCTTCGCCGCCGCCGATGCAAATTGCCGCAACGCCGCGCTTGAGGCCTTTCTGGCGCAAGGCCGAGAGCAGCGTCACCAGGATCCGCGCGCCGGATGCCCCGATTGGGTGGCCCAGGGCGCAAGCGCCACCGTGAACGTTGACCTTTTCATGGGGAATGTCCAATTGCTGCATGGCGACCAATCCCACCACGGCAAAGGCTTCGTTGACTTCGAACAGATCGACTTCATCCAGCGACCACCCGGTTTTGTGCAGCAGTTTTTTCACCGCGCCAATCGGCGCCGTCGGAAACAGGCTTGGGGTGTCGGCAAACGCCGCGTGCCCATGAATCACCGCCAAGGGCTTCAAGCCCCGCTGCTGCGCCTGGCTCTGGCGCATCAGCACCAGGGCTGCCGCACCATCGGAGATGGAACTGGCGTTGGCCGCTGTCACGGTGCCGCCCTCACGGAACGCCGGCTTGAGCGAAGGGATCTTGTCGATTCGCGCCTTGGGCGGTTGCTCGTCGTGGCGAATAGTCACCTGTTCCTTGCCGACCATGACCTGCAGCGGCACGATCTCGGCCTCGAAACTGCCATCCTTGATCGCCTGTTGGGCGCGGGTGGTGGAGGCAATGGCAAAGGCATCCTGGGCTTCACGGCTCAAACCGTTGGCTTCGGCGCAATCCTCGGCGAAGGTGCCCATCAGGCGGCCCTTGTCGTAGGCGTCTTCGAGGCCGTCGAGGAACATGTGGTCCAGCACCTTGCCGTGGCCCATGCGGTAGCCACTACGGGCGCGATCGAGCAGATACGGGGCGTTGGACATGCTTTCCATGCCGCCGGCCACCACTACATCGGCACTGCCGGCCATGAGCATGTCATGGGCGAGGATCGCCGCTTCCATGCCCGAACCGCACATCTTGTTGAGCGTGGTGCAACGGGTCGACTTGTCGAGCCCGGCCCCCAGCGCCGCCTGCCGGGCCGGGGCCTGGCCCAGGCCGGCCGCGAGCACGCAACCGAACAGCACTTCCTCAACCGCAGCGGGTGCAATGCCGGCTCGCTCCACGGCGGCCTTGATGGCGGCAGCTCCCAGTTGAGGGGCGCTGAGGCTTTTCAGTTCACCTTGAAAGCCGCCCATGGGGGTGCGGACGGCACTGACGATGACAATCGGATCGTTGGACATGACTATTCCTCCTACTTGGCCGCCATGCGCAAGGCACCGTCGAGACGGATCACCTCGCCGTTGAGCATGCTGTTTTCAATGATATGCCTGACCAGCGCCGCGTACTCGGCGGGTTTCCCAAGGCGCGGCGGAAACGGCACCCCGGCGGCCAGGGAGTCGCGTACCTCGGGCGTCATGCCGGCCATCATCGGGGTCTCGAAAATGCCCGGGGCGATGGTCATCACCCGGATGCCGAAGCGCGCCAGTTCCCGGGCGGCCGGCAGGGTCAGGGCGGCAATGGCGCCCTTGGACGCCGCATAGGCCGCCTGGCCGATCTGGCCGTCGAAGGCCGCCACGGACGCGGTGTTGATAATCACACCACGTTCGCCGTCGGCATTGGCCTCGGTTTCGGCGATGGCTGCCGCTGCCAGACGCAACAGGTTGAAGCTGCCGATCAGGTTGACGTTGATCACCTGGCTGAAACTGGCCAAGGCATGCGGGCCGTTCTTGCCGAGGATTTTCTCGCCGCGCACGATGCCCGCGCAGTTCACCAGGCCATTGAGGCCACCGAAGGCCGTGACCGTGGCCTTGACCGCCGCTTCAGCCGCGGCCTCGCTGCTGATGTCGGCCACCACACTCTGGCAGCCAAGCTTCTGCGCCTGGGCCGCCACGGCTTCGGCATTGAGGTCCACCAGCATCACCTTGGCACCGGCCTTGACCAGCATCTCGCCAGTGGCCGCACCGAGGCCGGACGCGCCGCCGCTGACGAGGAAAATCTTGTTGTCGATCTGCATCATGGTTTCCTTGGGTTCAAGCTGAAACGTTCTGCGCCGCGGACTCTTGAGCTTTGGCGATTTCCTGGTTGCGCAAGATAAAGCGCTGCAATTTGCCGCTTGGGGTCTTCGGCAAGTCGCTGACAAATTCGATTTCACGGGGGTACGCATGGGCCGCCAGGCGTTTACGCACGTGCTGGCGCAGCTCTTCGGCCAGTTCCGGCGCGGCGCGGTATTGGCCGCTGAGCACTACGAAGGCCTTCACCAGTTCGGTGCGCTCCGGATCGGGTTTGCCGATCACCGCCGCCTCGATCACGGCCGGGTGTTCGATCAGGGCGCTTTCGACGTCGAACGGGCCGACACGGTAGCCGGAGGTGGTGATCACGTCGTCGCTGCGCCCCACGAAGCTGATACTGCCGTCCGGGTTCAGCTCCACGGTGTCGCCGCTCAAGTAATAGTCGCCGACGAAGGCTTTGGTCGGCCCGCCCTCATAACCGGCAAACCAGCACATGGGCGACTGGCTGCGATCCACCGCGAGGATGCCGGGCTGGCCCACGCCCAGCTCCTGATGGTTTTCGTCCAGCACCACGATCCGGTGGCCCGGCGAAGCGAACCCGGCCGCGCCCAGGTGCACCGGATGCTCCAGGCCATGGTGGTTGCACAGCACCATGCCCAGTTCGGTCTGGCCGTAATGGTCGTGGATGACCACGTTGAGGTTGTCGGCAAACCAGCGGATCACCTCCGGATTCAGCGGCTCGCCGGCGCTGCTGACGACGCGCAGCCTGCCCTTGATTGACCGGGCGAACTGCTCGCCCCCGGCAATCAGCAGCCGATAGGCCGTGGGCGAGCC
Organism: Pseudomonas sp. B21-054; assembly: GCF_026016345.1. Classification (NCBI taxonomy): domain Bacteria; kingdom Pseudomonadati; phylum Pseudomonadota; class Gammaproteobacteria; order Pseudomonadales; family Pseudomonadaceae; genus Pseudomonas; species Pseudomonas sp. B21-054. Next base: position 3,241,618 of record NZ_CP087204.1, on the reverse strand, counting down.
CGTGAGGTTGGTGATGCCGTATTTATTGATGATCCGGCAGGTGCTTTCCAGGGTGAACGGGCCATCGTAGAACGTGATGGGATGCCCCATGGCCAACGGCCCGGTCACGCCGAAATAGATACCGTAGGCCCAACCCGGGTCGGCGACGTTCCAGAAAGCGTCTTCGGGACGCAGGTCTACCGCATCACGGGTGTAGTTCTGAAACGCGACAATGGCCTTGAGCGGCACCGACAGCGCCTTGGCGGGTCCCGTGGTACCGGAGGTGAACATCAGCAGGAACGGGTCTTCGCCAGTGAGCATCACCGGTTCGCACTGGCTGGAATGGTTGGCCACTTCGGCCCAGAAGCTGTAGTCGCCGCGAACGATGCCCCGACCCTTCTCGCCGCCGACCGTGACGACGGTGGGACAAGCAGCTACGTCGTTGAGCTTGGGGCGATTAACCCCGTCGGTGACGACCAGCCGTGCGCCGGAGCTGGCAAGGCGGTGCTCGATGGCCTTGGGGCCGAACGCGGTGAACAGCGGCTGATACACCGCCCCGATGCGCCAGGTGGCGAGCACCACGATCAGCAGCTCGGCGGTGCGCGGCAGCAGGCCCGCCACTTTGTCGCCCTTGCCGACGCCTTGGGCGAGCAGGAAATTGGCGAAACGCGCAGCGTTGTCCAGCAAGTCCCGGTAAGTCCAGGTGGCGTCCGTGCCGTCGTGGCCCTCCCAGAACAGGGCTATGCGCCCCGGCAAGGCGTGCCGGTCGCAACATTCGACGCACGCATTGAGTGCCTCGAGTGAGCCGTGCAGTGCGGCGTCGACGCTTTGCAGGTAATCGAACTGCGCCGTGGCGCTGGAGTAATCGCGCATGACCAGAATCCCTCTGTATTTGTTATTGGCTGGGGAACCGTAAATAGCAGGGAAATACTCGCGCCGAAGGGCTCCGGCGGCAATGGTCAAAGCTATCAAGTTGCTTGACTGGTTTGGCCAATGGTCTGGGGATGTGTTGTCTGTGCGGGCCCTATCGCGAGCAAGCTCGCTCCCACAGGTTTTTTTAGATCACCACAAATCCCTTGTGGGAGCGAGCTTGCTCGCGATAGCGGAACGCCAGACGCTACAAAGGATGCACCCATGTGAATGAATAAACTTTCTCTGGCGCTGGCGACTGGCAATCCCGGTTATCCGCATCAGCCCCCACCAGGAACCATTCGGCCCTTGAGGTATTACCGACACGGCGAGCCTTTTGCGGGTCGTAGCAGCGCTCCAAGCCTCGGGCAGGCACCAGGGCATAGGCCTGCGGATGACTGCGAAGCCAGACGGCGGATCGTTCCAGCGAGTGTGGGGTATGGAAGCCAAAATGCACGATGGGTTGCCGGGCGAACAACCAATGCCCTTCACGCCACCCCACCAGGACCAACTCAGCATTGCCCGTCAGCCGCGCCACGTCGTCCATGAGGGTTTCATGGGGGTTGATGCCTTCCTTATGGGGCTCGACAAAGCCGCGAACAAACCAGGCGCACAACCACATCGCCGTCAATACGGCGAACACCGTCCTGCCCCTCGGACATTGGCTGAACCAACGGCGCAGCAACCACGGAACCAGCGGCGCCACCAGCAGAACCAAGGCCGGCAACGCCGGAAAGATATACAGCTTGCGCTTGCCGCTGCTCAAGCTGAAGAACAGCAGCACCAGTACAACCCAACCGAGCAGCACCAACACTCGACCGTCGCGCTTGAGCAACTGCTTGCGCCAGGCCGGTACCAGCCAGGGCAGCATGAAAACAATCGGCAGCCAGTACTTGGGAATCACCTCGACGAAGAAATACCAGAAAGGTTCGCGGTGCTCCCAGGCATTGGCATAACGCCCCGCGGTCTGCTTCAGCAGGATTTCCTGGGCGTACGCCAAGCTGTCGGGACTGCCCTGCCACACGATCATCAGCAAAGGCCCCAGCCATGACGCAATGGCTGCCAGCGCCACGGCCAGTCCCAGCCACCAATGCCCTGCCTTGCCAGGCATCGACACCACCCCTTTCCAACCGTGGCGCACGGCATAGGCGTAGGGAATCAGCATCAACACCGGCAGAAACCCCACGCCTTTGCTGATGACGCCAAAGCCCATCGCCGCACAGGCCAGGTAATACCAGCGCCACGCCGGGCCGAGCAACAGATGCCGGCACAAGCCATAGATCCCCAGGATGGTCCAGAGCGCGAGGAAGCCATCGATCTGCCCGGTCCGCAGAATGCTGTAGGTCTGGTAGGTCGCCAGGAATAACAGCGCCGCAATGACACCGACACGCCGTCCCCACAAGCGACGGCCCAGGTCATACAGGCAGGCCGTGGTCACGGCGCTTGCCAGCAGCGCAGGCAAATACAGGGCAACTTTCGGTAAGTGGGTCAGTTGCACGAACAGCGCCACCGCCCACAGGAACAGTGGCGGCTTGTCGGCGTAGATTTCACCGGCGCGATGGGGAATGAACCACGAGCCGTTTTGCAGCATTTCCAGGGCCACGCCGAGGAAACGCTCTTCATCGACATTCATCGGTTGGCGCCAACCGAGACCGGCGCCCACCATGACTAACGTCAACAACACAAAAGCCAATAGTTCTAAGCGTGAGGAGGACAGTCGTATCCGCACTATTTCAGCCCTTTTCCGCTTGTTCGCGGCTTTGCTGCTCGTGATGCTTGGCGATCAACTGCAAATTACGCAGGTACACAATGAAACCGAAGGACTGGCCGACAATAAAAACCGGGTCTTCGCGGTAAATCGCGTAGGCCAGCAACAGCGCACTGCCGACGATACTCAGGTACCAGAACCCAACGGGGATCACGCTGCGCTTCTTGTATTCGCTGTAGAGCCATTGCAGGACAAATCGTCCGGTAAAGGCAAACTGGCCGGCGAAACCAACGGCCAGCCACACAGATTCTCTGCCCATATCAGACCTCGGTTTCTTGTGCGTTGAATTCCAGGCGAGTGCGCTTGATCAGCCACCACACCCCGAACAGATCAACAATGCCCACCAACGCCCGGTCCAGGTTGCCGTAGTTGGACACCCCTGCTCCGCGTTCACGGTGGTTCACCGGTTGGATCAACATACGGCCGTTATGGCGGCGGATCAGCGCAGGAATGTAGCGATGCATGTGATCGAAATACGGCAGGCGTAGAAATGCCTGGCGCTCGATCAATTTGATACCGCAGCCGGTATCAGGCGTCTGGTCCTTGAGCAAACGGGCGCGCAGCCTGTTCGCAAATCGCGAGGCCCAGCGCTTACTGGCCGTGTCCCGGCGGTTCACACGGTGGCCTGCGACCAGTTTTACGCCCCCGGGCTTACCCTCTGAACCCCGGACCAAGTCCAGCATCTTCGGCAAATCCGCGGGATCGTTCTGCCCATCACCATCGAGCGTTGCCAACCAGTGCCCGCGCGCCACCTGGGCAGCCTGGTAAATCGACGTGCTCTGCCCGAGGGAGCGGGCATGACTGAGCACGCGCAATTGACGATAGCCATCACCTTGCAGTGTGCGTAATTCAGCGGCGGTGGCATCGGTGCTGCCATCGTCGACCACAATCACTTCAAATGTTTCATTGGTCAGCGCTGAACGCACTTCCTCCAACAATGGAATGAGGTTGCCGGCTTCGTTTTTTGCCGGAATCAGGACCGACACATAAGGGCTTTCGTGCATGGGATTTCCGTATAAAAGCTCAGGGGCTAAACGCCGTAATAGCTGCGGTACCAGTCGACAAATGACTGCACGCCTATGGGGACCGGGGTCTGCGGACGAAAGCCGATGTGGTCCGCCAGTTCGCGGGTGTCGGCCCAGGTATTGACCACCTCGCCTGACTGCAGCGGCATGAAGTTCTTTATCGCGCGAATGCCCATGGCCTCTTCGAGGCATTCGATAAACTGCACAAGCTTCACGGGAGCGCCAAAGCCGATGTTGTAGACCTTGTTTCGTGCGCCGCCGTCCTCGGCAGGCGGCCGTGGTATCAAGCGCACCAGGCCCTCGACGATGTCGTCGATATAGGTGAAGTCGCGTGACATCTCGCCGTCGTTGTACACATCGATGGGTTGGCCTTTGACGATGGCGTCGGTGAACTTGAACAGTGCCATGTCAGGGCGGCCCCAAGGCCCATAGACGGTAAAAAACCGCAAACCAGTCGTGGGAATGCCATAGAGATGGGCATAGGCGTGGGCCATCAGTTCATTGGCGCGTTTGGTCGCGGCATAGAACGACACCGGACGATCGACAGCGTCGGTGGTGGCATAGGGCAAGTGCTCGTTCAGTCCGTACACGGAACTGCTGGACGCGTAAATCAAATGCGCCGGTCGATGGGCACGACAGGCTTCCAGCACGTTGAGGAATCCCACCAGGTTGCTTTGCGCATAGGTGTCCGGATTGTCGATGGAATAACGCACCCCGGCTTGGGCCGCCAGGTGGACGACATGCTCGAATGACTGTTGGGCAAACAGATCCAGCAGGGCTGGTTTGTCTGTCACATCCAGCCGCAGGAACTGGAAATTACCGAATGCCTGGAGTTGCGAAAGTCGAGCCTGCTTCAGCTCAACGCTGTAGTAACTGTTGAGGTTGTCAATGCCAATGACCTGGTGGCCATCGCTGCACAGTCGCTTGGCGGTATGGAACCCGATAAACCCGGCGACGCCGGTCACCAGTATTTTCATGCCCCGCTCCGTGCTGGCGTGCCTTCCTCAACTGCGTAATAGGTCACTTGCATAAATCACTCTGTTGGATGGCGTTCTTATATCCACAGAGGCATATATCAAAAAAACATGACGGTTTTATGAGTGAGCCATGACAGCGACGGAAGGGGTTCAGGCGGAATCGTTGAGAATCAGGCTGCGATAATGTCCCGGGTTGGACCCGGACCATTTGCGAAACGCCTTGTAGAAGGAGCTGGCATCGGCGAAGCCCAGGCGCGAGGCGATCTCGGAGAAGCTGATGGAAGGTTCGGCGAGCCAGGTGATCGCCAGCTCTTTGCGCACGTTGTCCTTGAGGCCTTGATAGGTCTGCCCCTCCTCCGCCAGGCGCCGGCGCAGAGTCGATGCGGAAACGCACAGCTGCTGGGCCAGGGCCTCGGTTTCCGGCCACTGCTCGGCCGGCAGTTGGCGCAAGTCGTGCCTGATGCGGCTGGCGAGGCTTTGCGGGTCGCGGTATTTGACCAGGATGTTGGCCGGCGCCTGGGCCAGGAAGCGCTTGAGTTCCTCGGCGCTGCGCCTGATGGGCAGGTCCAGGCATTCGGCGGCGAAGATCATCCGGGTCCGGGGCCGGTCGAAGCGCAGGTTCTGGGAGAACATCACCCGATAGTCGTCGCAGAAATCCGGCGCCGGACAGCGCAACTCAACGGCAAGAATGGGAATGCGTCGCCCGGCCAGCCAGCAGGCTACACCATGGACGATCATCCAATAGGTGAAATAAGTGAAGGCCCGACGCGGATCCTGATGGTCTTCCAACAGGACGATTTCCGCCAGGCTCTGCTGGCGAACCCATTGGGCCGGCAGGTGTTCGAGCATCAGCGACAGAAACCCCAGCCCCGCCGTCAACCCCGCCGCCAGCGTGGGCTGGGCCATGGCGCACTGGCAGAGAAACGCCAGGCTGCCCGACTTGAGTTTGCGCGGGTCCATGCCGAAAAACTCGTCGTCCAGGCGCCGCGCCAGCAAACGCCAGAGCCGCGCATAGGCATGGGCCGGCACCCGCGCCTGGGGATCATCGAGTAACCCCGGGGCGATGCCGACCTTGCTCAGCACCTCCTCAGTGCTGGCTCCAGGGACGCAGCTTTGCAGCAGTGCCTCTCGCACCAACTGGATGGAGATGGTGTCTTTTTCCGACATGGCGCGGGTTTTCACAGGATCCGGTAAAGCAGCCGTTCTATCCGCACCCGACTGACTCGCTTGAGGAACTTGCCCACTGCTGAGGGGTAATCCGGCAGGGTCTCAAGGTCCAGGTAGCGTTCGATCCGGCGGGTGTGCCGGTAGATCTGTTCAAGCTCGGCCTGACGCGGCCCCAGCAACTCGCCCTTGGGGTCGTCCAGCAACAGGGCGTTTTCCAGGTCCAGGCGAAAGGCCCGCGGGTTGAGGTTGTTGCCGGTAAGCAAGGTGTAGCGCTCGTCGACCCACATGCCCTTGAGGTGATAGGTGTTGTCACCGTCACGCCACAGGTGCAGGTTCAATTGCCCGCTGTCGATGTAGCGTTGGTGCCGTTTGGCGAAACGCCGCAGGCTGATCTCGTAGAGATAAGGCAGCGCGGCGATAATCTTGAACGGCTCGCTGGGCGGAATGTAGAAATCGTTGGCGGTCTTGTCGCCAACGATGATGTCGATCTTGACCCCACGGGCCAGGGCGCGATTGATCTCCCGGGTCACGGCCAAGGGCAGATTGAAGTATGGCGTGCAGATGGTCAGTTGCTGGCGGCTGCTGGCGATCAGTTCACCGATGACCCGGCTCAGCGGGTTGTTCTTGCCCACGCCGAGCAACGGGCTGACCGACAGGCCGCTCTTGTCGACACTGCCGGCGCTGGTGTCATACGCCGCGTGCTTGAGACGGCTGCGCAGGTCGCCGATGTCATTGCGCAGGCTGCGGGTGCTGGGCAGGTTCGGCAGGTCCAGGCGATGCACCGCCTTGGAGGTGATCAAGCCGTGCTGCACCAGGTGCTGCATCGAATCGGCCAGTGCCGCGTTCTGCAACAGGTGGTAGCGGTCGTAACGATACTTGTCGAACTTGTGCAGGTAGACGTTATTCAGGCTCGCGCCGCTGTAGAGCACACAGTCGTCGATCACGAAGCCTTTCAAATGCAGCACGCCGAACAGCTCGCGGGTCTGCACCGGTACGCCGTAGACCGGCACTTCGCTGGCATGGGTGCGCGTCTGTTCCTGATACCAGGCCGAATTGCCCGGCTGCTTCTTGGCGCCGATCAGCCCGCGCTGGGCCCGCAACCAATCCACCACCACCACGACATCCAGTTCGGGACGCGCGGCCTTGGCGGCATGCAGGGCATCGAGGATTTCCTGGCCGGCCTCGTCCTGTTGCAAGTATAGGGCGACGATGTAGATGCGCTGGGTGGCCTGGGCGATTTTCTCCAACAGGCTACGGCGGAACTCGGCGGCGCCATCGAGGATGGTCACGGCATCGGTGGTCAGTGCAAAGCTGCGCAACTTGGGCAGCAGGGAGCGTTTGAAAAGCGACGGCATAGGGCTCGCAAAAGGTCGATTCCGAAGAACGCAAGAGCTTACACCATGGACGGGGTTGGGTCTTCACGTCGTCATGAAAAAAGATTTGACTAAGGAGAACGATCGTTCTACTGTAAAAACCATGAACGAAATCACTAGCACTCAAACACGAGACATCATCCTCGATGTCGCCGAAAAGTTGATCTATAAAAGTGGCATCGCGGCCACCGGCATGGACCTCCTGGTGAAAACCGCTGGCGTCTCCAGGAAAAGCATCTACCGCTACTTTGCCAACAAGGACGATCTGATCGTCGCCGCCCTCCAGCGGCGGGATGAACGCTGGATGCATTGGTTCAGCAGCGAGGTCGACAAGGCACCGACACCCGCCGCACGGCTGCTCAACCTGTTCACCGTGCTCAAGGATTGGTTCGACAGCGAAGGCTTTCGCGGCTGTGCGTTCATCAACACCAGCGGTGAAACCGGCGACCCACAAGACCCGGTCCGCCAGGTGGCGAAGCTGCACAAACAGAAGTTGCTCGACTATGTCACCCGGCTGTGCGTTGACCAAGGTGTCGAAAATCCGGACGCCCTGGCCCGACAGTTACTGATCCTGATCGACGGCGCCATCACTGTCGCGCTGGTCATGGGCGATCACAGCGCCGCTGATGATGCCCGGAACGTGCTCAACACTTTGTTGGCTGAATCAACTGACTCACGCATTTCGTAAACCGCTGTACACATCGTTAATCGCTGCCTGGAGAGTTGCCATGTCGTCCCCTGCTGAAGTTCGTCCACCTTTGCCACCCTTCACCCGTGAATCGGCTATCGAGAAAGTTCGACTGGCCGAGGACGGCTGGAACTCCCGGGACCCACAACGGGTGTCCCTGGCCTATACGCTGGATACGCAATGGCGTAACCGCGCCGAGTTCGCCCATAACCGCGAAGAAGCCAAGGCGTTTCTGACCCGCAAATGGGCCAAGGAACTGGATTACCGGTTGATCAAGGAACTGTGGGCCTTCACCGACAATCGCATCGCCGTACGCTACGCCTATGAATGGCACGACGATTCGGGCAACTGGTTCCGCTCCTACGGTAATGAAAACTGGGAGTTTGACGAGCAGGGCCTGATGTCCAACCGCTACGCCTGCATCAACGACATGCCGATCAAGGAGAGCGAGCGTAAGTTCCATTGGCCACTGGGCCGCCGGCCGGATGATCATCCGGGGCTGTCCGAGTTGGGGCTGTAGGCACTCTGGCCCACGACAATCCCTGTGGGAGCGAGCTTGCTCGCGATGACGACGGCAGCTCCAACAGGGATGCCAGCTGACCCGCCGCTATCGCGAGCAAGCTCGCTCCCGCAGGAGAGCGCTCGCGGCAGACAAATGGCCGCCCGACAGGGTTGACCCATGAGACGCCAGGCATCACATTGCCTGGGCCAGCCCATTGCTCAGAGGCGGCTTCGTTGTGTTGCAGACCTTGTGGAGCCCATGACCGCGTCGATCCCGATTCGCCCCCCCTGCCCGCCCGGCGTCTGTGATTGCGGGCGTGATGCGTTGCTGCAAACGCCTGGCAGCGACCTGCGCATCCTTTGCTTCAATCGCCAGGAAGAAAAGCGCCTGCTCGAACGGTTGGAAAATATCCAGAGCCTGGACGAGCTCGAACGCCTACAGCGGCGTTTGTACGAGAACCTGGGCATTCGCCTGACCGTCGAACCCGGCTACAACGAAGTCCGGACCATGCGAGGCATCGCCATCGAATTCCAGGACCAGCCCGGCCTGTGTCGCAAGATTCGGCAGACGATCCCGGCCGCCATCCGCCGTGGCCTGGAAAAACGTCCCGAGATCGCCTGGCGGCTGCTGGACGCCCACGACTTGTTCCGCGATACCTGACGCTCAGTGCGTCATCAGTTGATATCGAAACAACAGTAGTTAATTGAGCAATAAGCTCCTTCCATGGAGCTGATGATCGGCTTAGAAATCCACAGTGGCCGAAAGCAGGTAGGTACGCGGGGTTGCCAGCGTCAAGCCAGGTTCGCTGTCATCCGAGGCCCCGGCCGAACTCCAGTAGCGCTTGTCCGCCACGTTCTCGATATTGGCACGCAGGGTGATGTTTTTCTCGTCGACCTTGAACGCGTAGCGTGCGCCCACGTCGAAACGCTCCCAGGCGTCGATTTCCTTCTCGTTGGACTGGTCCAGGTATTGCGAGCTGGAATAGATGCCGCGACTGGTCAGAGTCAACCCCTGCACGGTCGGTACATCCCATTCGGCGCCCAGGTTGACGTTGTATTTCGGCGTGGCGGGTGCCCGGTTGCCATCGAAGGTGCCATTGGTGGTGTTGGTCAGCTCGCTGTCGATGTACATGACGCCGCCGAGCAAGCGGAAGCCTTTGAGCGGCTCGCCAAATACGCTCAGTTCCACGCCTGTGTTCTCGCGCTTGCCGTTCGGGCCGAAAACCCGTGTCGTGGCGTCGGTGGCGTACGCAGGCTGTTTGATGCGGAACACGGCGGCAGTGACGGCGAGCGCACCTGCGTCGTATTTGGCACCGACCTCGACCTGACGACTGATGAACGGCGGGAAAATCTCATCCTCGTTTATCGACGTCGACGGCGCGATCTTGCCCTGGCTCAGGCCTTCCATGTAGTTGGCATACAGCGACAACTTATCGGTGGCCTTGAACAGGATGCCGCCCGATGGCGAAATCTTTTCCTCATCATAGGCGGTAGCGCCTTTGACGTTATTCGTCCAGTCGTCAACCTTCACCCGCTGCCAACGGGCACCGAGGGTCAACAGCAACCGATCATCAAAAAAGCCCAATGTGTCGGACAACGCGACGCCGCTGAAGCGGTTCTCGGTGTAGACCTTGTCATCCTGCCGCGTGGGTGTGCCAGGGGTTGGTGTGACTACCGGGTCATACAGGTTACTGGGGGACGAAGCGTAGCGAGCGCCGCCATTTTCGAAGTCCATATAAAAGTAACTGGCGGCCAGGTTGACCTCATGGCTCACCGGGCCGGTATGGAACCAGTTACGTACCCCGGCATTGGCCGTCCGCACATTTTCGTCCCGGGTGAAGTCGCGGGGCTGGACACTGAAGTCCCCAGCGTTGTTGCTGATCGAAACGTTGTGCCTGAGGAAATCATGGTTGCTCTTGCGTGCCCCCACGCCGCCGTACAGCATGACCGAATCGTTGACATCGAATTCGGCGTTCACCGCGCCGAAGGTATCCACGGTACGTGCCTTGCTCCAGCGCTGCGCATAGTTGCGGCTGACATCACTGGCATGGGGAACCTGTGCGTTGGCGCTCACCTGCACACGCTCTTGCGGTGCATCGGTTTCACGCTCGGTGTGGCCGATGTCCGTCGAGAGGCGCAAGCGTTCACCGCGAAAATCCAGGCCCAACACCGCCATCTCACGGTCCACGCTCTGGTGATCCCATTCAGTATCGCCAGATTGTTTTACGCCGTTGAAGCGAATCCCGAACTTGTTATCCTCGCCAAAGCGCCGGCCCACATCCACGGCGCCGCCCACTTGGCTATCGGATGCATAGCTGCCGGTGAACGAGGTGATGGGCTTGTCGGTCGCGCGCTTGGGCACCACGTTGATGCCGCCCCCCACGCTGCCCCGCGGCGAAATGCCGTTGATGAGCTGGCTCGGCCCCTTGAGGATGTCGACGCGTTCGGCCATCTCCATGTCGATCGTGTAGGTGGGCAGGACGCCGTAGAGACCGTTGTAGGCGACATCACTGTTGAACAGGCTCAATCCACGAATGGTGAACTGCTCGTAACGCCCGCCCGCCGGGTTGGTGGCGCGGACGGACGGGTCGCTGGCGATCAGGTCGCCCAAGGTGCGGGCCTGTTGGTTCTTGACCGTCTCGCTGGTGTAGGTGGTCATGCTGAACGGCGTTTCCATGAAGTCCCGCGAGCCCAGCAGACCTTGGGAGCCGCGGCGTGCGACCTGGCCGCCGGCAAACGCATCGACGTCTGTCGAGGCGGTGGCGCCGAGGATCGAGGTCGGGGCCAGTTGCAGGCTGCCGCCTTCCGGCGCGGGGGTCAGGATGTACGCCTGTTCGCCCACCGGCTGCAGCTGCAGGCCAGAACCCTGCAACAGCCGGGAAAAACCCTCCTCCACCCCATACTCCCCCGACAGTCCGGCGCTGTTGCGCCCGCTGACCAGGGCCGGATCTACCGACAGGTTGACGCCCGCCAGCCCGGCGAACCGGGTCAGTGCCGCACTCAGGCTGCCGGCCGGGACCTGATAGCTGCGTCGGGCAGCGTCTTCGGCCTGGCTGGCGGAGATGAAGAATGGACTGGCGCTCAGGCTCAGCATGAGACTCAGGTGCAACAGCGGACGCCAGCCGGCGATGGCCGGGCGAAAACGCAAAGGTACTACTGCGGACATTAGAAGGCGCTCTCATTTTTGTTCAGTTGCCTTGAATGACAAGCGACAAAAAAAAAGGGGACACGCTTCACGCGATATTTTTGCGAGGCGATAACGTGACCCAATAGCGGGTGCGTGTCTGCACGTCCAGCGGCAGGCTGGCCGCGAGCAACGCAAGGATTCGATCGGTGTTTTCCAGGCGAAAGCTGCCGGTGACACGAAGGGATTCCAGGGCTGCGTCCCAGCGCAACACGCCTGGGCGATAGCGCTCCAGCTCGCGGAGAAAATCCCCCAATGGCTGGTTCTGCGCCACCAGCACCCCGTCACGCCAACCCAGTTGCGCCACGTCAAAGGCGTCCACGGGGCCAGCCCCCGCCGCCTGGAGGCTGACTTGCTGGCCTTGCTCCAGCCTCAGCAGCGGCCCATGCAGCGGCTGCAACTGCACCGAGCCACTGACCACCGACACCCGGCAGTTGCCCTCACTCAAGCGCACGCAGACTTCACCCCGGTTGACCGTGATCAGCCCATAGGGCGCCTGGATGGCCAATGGCGTGGTTCCTGCGAGCTTGAGGGCCAGCTCGCCTTGCAGCAGGACCAGTCGCCGCGCGTTGAGGTCCAGGTCCACGGCGCTGTCGGTGTTCAACTGTAGCGTGCTGCCATCGACCAGCGACCATCGCCGCTGTTCGCCGGTGCCGGTGTGCAGGTCGGCGCGCCAGACGTCCAGTGGCAGTTCTCGCCCCAACAGCCAAGCGGCCGGCACTACCGCGGCAACGCCCAATGCGCGCTTGAGTACGGCGCGGCGGGCCATGGCCGGGCGGTCCAGCGTTGCCATTCCCAGCGCTGGCGGCACCCCGGCAAAGCGCTGGCGCAGTCGCTGGGCTTTTTGCCAGGCAGCCTCATGGTGGACGCTGCTGTCGCGCCACCGCTGCAAGGCGGCGGAGTCGAATTCGTCGCCGTTGAATTCCATCAAGGCCAGCCAACGGGCAGCCGCCCGGGCGACTTCACGGGCTTCTGGCGAAGAAGCCGTGCGAATCAAAAGTCCACCAATAGGCAATGCTCATAGGCCTGGGCCATGTAGCGCTTGATGGTGCGCTCGGACACCTGCAGGCGCTCGGCAATTTCACGGTAGCCCAGGCCTTCCAGCTGGCTCCACAAAAAAGCCCGCCGCACCAGGGGCGGCAGGCCATCAAGCAGTTCATCCAGGGCTTGCAGGGTTTCCAGCAATAACCAGCGTTCCTCGGGAGACGGCACGCTGTCTTCGGGCAGGCTCGCCAGGGCGTCGAGATACGCCTGCTCCAGGTTGCGGCGGGTGTAGAAATTGCTCAGCAGCCGTTTGCCGACCGTCAGCAGATAGGCACGGGGCTCATGCAAATCGCTCAACGGCTGGGAGCTGGACAGCACTCGTAGAAAAGTATCCTGGCGCAAATCCGCAGCATCCCAGGCATTGCCCAGGCGCCGTCTCAACCAGCCTTCCAGCCAACCGCCGTGGTCACGGTACAACGCGTGTAAGGAGTGCTCCGTCGGCGTAGCTGCATCAAACATGTCAAGAGGCCCTGCGCGTGGAATGTCTCAAATGAGACTGATTCTAATTAATGTTCGCAGGCTAATCCAAGCTATTTATGCAGGAATATGTAAATACGGTGGTGGCCTTATGGCTTTGGGCGCGGTCTTAGGGGCTGCCGTACAGCCCCTCGAGGTTCGATATCAATGACTGGCGTGCAGTGTCTTTGGCACTTCAGGCATGGCCGATGAGTGATGATTGATGATCTTCCACTGTCCGTCGAGGCGCTCATAAAGGAAGGTATAGCGTGCCTGGACGTCCCGTTTGGAACCGTCGGCATTGGTCAGCGTGAAGGTGTAGACCCCACTGTCCATCGCCGCGTCGGGCCCCAGGTGACGGATCTCCCGGTAGTTGATTTGTCCGACTGGCTTCGCCGCCAGGAAATGCTGGAAATAATCCTGGATCTGCTCCGGCGTACTGCGCACCTTGTTGGAAACGGTCGGTTGCAAAATTGCATCCGGTGCGTACAGGCTTGTCACCGCACTGGCACTGCCGGTTTGCAGCGCGGCGTTCCAGCGGTCGAACAGCGCAGCGACCTCGCGGTCATTCACATTCGTTGGCTGCTCGGCCACGGTGCGATACACGTATGGTGTGGCCTCGACTGCATGGACAAGCGGTGCAGCCAGCAGGAAAAAAGCAGCAATAGCACAGGTTTTCATTTTCATCGAAGCGTTCCTTTGGGTTTCAATGAGGCCACTTTGCCGGCTCGCGCAGCCTTCGCCATCGGCCAACCGGTGCCGATCGCCTATGCCATTCGGCAGATAGGCCCGGTGTCGATGACACGTTCTAATGACGCCACCCGAACCAGACCGGTCCCCTCTCACGCTGGAGCCTCCCCATGCAAAGCCCTCCCCACGACCCCGGCAGCGCCCTGGCCATCCGTACCCAGTATCGCCAGTCGCAAAGCCGTGCCGCGCGACTGCGCTTGCTGTTGGGCACGGGCCATGAACTGACGCAGTTGCCACTGCCGGCGATGCGTCAGCGCGCGGTGCAACGGGCGTGCGAATTCATGGCCATGGACCATGGCTTGCTGCTGGAGTGGGCGGCGGACACAACCCTGCGCACCATTGCCAGCCACGGCAACCGCGAACGGCTCGATCTGCTCACCAACCTGGCCCAGCCGTCGGCGCCCGAACCGCAATGGCTGGAGTATCCCCACAGCGCCCTGCCCCAGGTCTTGCGCGTGCCATTGCGTGGCTCCGACGGCGTGGTGTTCGGGGCTTTACTGCTGGGCAACAGCGTGGCCCTGGGCGCGCCGGACAACGAGGACATCGAGTCGCTGCAACTGCTGGCGACCCTGCTGGCGGCGCATCTGGAGAACAGTCGCCTGCTCGAAGCGTTGCAGGCCCGTGAACGCACCATGTCCGAGCTGGTCCACCGACTGTTCAGTGCCCAGGAAGACGAACGCAAGCGCGTGGCCTATGACTTGCACGACGGCCTGGCACAGAACCTGGCCGGCCTGCATCAGCGCCTGCAGGGTTTCGCCGGCCGCTGCCCGCCTCTGCCACCTGAATTGGCGAACGAGTTGCAGACCATTCTCGCCCTTGCCCGAGGCTGTGTCGGCGAAGGCCGGCAACTGATCGGCGGCCTGCGTCCCCATGCGTTGGATGATTTCGGCCTGTACAAAGCCGTCGACAAGGAAGCCGATCGCCTGCGTGACGCGGGCCTGACGGTGGACTGGGCCGAGCACAGCGCCGCGCGGCTTTCGGGCAATGTGGAAATTGCCCTGTTCCGCATTGCCCAGGAAGGCATCAACAACATCCTCAAACACGCCCGCGCCAGCCATGTGCGCCTCGGACTGGCAGTCAGCGACGAGCACGTCTCGCTGCGAGTGGAAGACGACGGTCGTGGCTTTGCCTTGGAACAACCCATCGAGACCAATGGCAGCTGTCATCTGGGGTTGGCCGCCATGCAGGAACGTGCCAGCCTGCTGGGTGGCCACCTGGCCTGTTCCAGCCAGCTCGAGGGCGGCACCCGCTTGCTGGCCAGCGTGCCCCTGCCCACCCACGGAGCACACCTATGACACCTTCCTTGCGCCTACTGCTGGCGGATGATCACGAAGTCACCCGCACTGGCTTTATCAGCATGCTGGCCGGCAGCCCGGGGTTCGAAGTCGTCGGCCAGGCCCGCGATGGCCAGGAAGCCCTCGATCTCTGCGAGCGGCTGAAGCCGGACATCGCGATTCTCGACATTCGCATGCCGGTGCTCAACGGCCTGGGGGCAGCGCGGATCCTGCAACAGCGCCATCCTGGGATCAAAGTGGTGATCTTCACCATGGATGACAGCCCCGACCACCTGGAAGCCGCCATCGGCGCGGGTGCTGTCGGTTATCTGCTCAAGGATGCCAGCCGTGATGAGGTGCTGGATGCGCTCAAACGGGTCGCCCGAGGCGAAGAGGCGTTGAACAGTTCAGTCAGCGCACGCCTGTTGCGGCGTATGGCCGAGCGCGGCGCCAGTGGCGAAAGCCCGGTCCAGGCCCTGACAGCGCGAGAGCGCCAGGTCCTGGGGCTGGTGGCCGGCGGTTTCAGCAACCGTGAAATCGGCGAAAAACTCGGCATTGCCCCCGGCACCGCCAAGGCCCACGTGGAGCGGGTCATCGGCAAGCTGGGCGCCGCGGACCGGACCCAGGCGGCCGTGCGTGGCGTGGCCCTGGGGTTGGTGGCGCAACCCAGCGGGCAATGGCCATGAGGTTCCTCGCCGCTCGCCGCTGGGCCGACCTGCCGTTGCGGGGCAAGGCCCTGGTGGTGATTTCCCTGCCGCTGGTGGTCCTGCTGCTGTCGCTGGTGCTTATCTATATCACCGAACGCCAGACCGCCCGGGCCGAGGAAGACGTGCGCCGGGTGCTGCTGGTCCAGGGCGATATCCAGACCGTCCATACCCTATTGGCCGAAGCCGCGGCCAGTGTGCGCGGTTACCTGCTGACCCGTCGCGAAGACTTCCTGCCCAGCTACGAACAGGCCACGCCGCTGATCCAGGCCGCGCTGCAGCGGCTGGACCACAACATCCGCGACGCGCGGATGCGCGAGTACCTCCAGACCATCACCCCATTGATCGCCGACAAACTCGACGGGCTGATCGCCTTGCGCAGCGCCAAGGGTGATGACACCGAGGCCATCACCGCGATCCTGATCGAAAACAAACAGGTGCTGGATGTACTGCGCGAGCAGATCAGCGCCATGCGCGTTCGCGAGGATGCCTTGCTCGCCGACCGCAGCGCCGCCGCCTCGGCCACCCGTATGCGCTTGCTGTTCGCCACCCTGCTGGCGGCGGTCTGCGGACTGTTCGGGGCCATTGTCGCGGTGCTGTTCCTGTCCAAGGGCATTGTCGCCCGGGTCCAGCAGGTGCAGGGCAACGCCCAGCGCCTGGCATTGGGCCAACCCTTGTTGCCGCAACCGCCGGAGCAGGACGAAATTGGCCAACTGGGCACTCGCCTGGTGGAGGCCGGGCAACTGCTGGCCGAACGTGAGCGGGCCCTGCGCGATAACGAAGAGCGTCTGCGGCTGATCATCGATGGCGTGAAGGACTACGGGATTTTCGCGCTGGATGCCCAAGGCTACGTGACCACCTGGAACGCCGGCGCCGAGCGGATCAAGGGCTACACCGAGCAGGAGATCCTCGGGCGGCATTTTTCGTTGTTCTACCTGGCCGAAGAATGCCCCGCGCACCCGGACATGGCCCTGCGCGAGGCCACCCGCGACGGTCACTACATGGAAGAAGGCTGGCGCTGTCGCAAGGACGGCAGCCGCTTCTGGGCCAGCGTAGTCATCACCGCCCAATATGACAGTACCGGTGTCCTGCGCGGCTTTTCCAAGATCACCCGCGACATCACCGACCGCCGCGCCGCCGAGATCGCCCTGCGCACCGCCCGTGAAGAAGCCGAAAGCGCCAGTCGGGCCAAGAGTGAGTTTCTCTCGCGCATGAGTCACGAACTGCGCACGCCGCTGAATGCCATCCTCGGTTTCGCGCAACTGTTGGACATGGACTCCACGGCCGGCCAACGTCCCCAGGTCGGCCACATCCTGCGCGCCGGCCAGCATTTGCTGGCGTTGATCAACGAGGTGTTGGACATCGCCCGGATCGAGGCCGGGCGCCTGCCGCTGAACATCGAGCCAATCGCCCTGGCGACGGTGTTGCACGAAGCCCTGACCCTGGTTTCGCCCATGGCGGCCGATGCCGGGATTCATCTGGCCGAGCTGCCGCCGCTACCCGATGGCAGCGGTGTGCTCGCCGATCGCCAGCGCCTGGTACAGGTGCTGCTCAACCTGTTGTCCAACGCCATCAAGTACAACCGCCCGGGCGGTGAAGTGCGCATTGCCGTCACCGTCCAGGCCCGTCAAGTGAGTATTGCCGTCAGCGATACCGGGCATGGCATTGCCCTGGAACAGCTGGATCAACTGTTCAAGCCCTTCGAACGCCTGGGCGCCGATCCCCAGGTCGAAGGCACCGGACTGGGGCTGTCGTTGAGCAAGAGCCTGCTGGAGATGATGCAGGGCCACCTCGAGGTCCACAGTGAACCGGGACAGGGTTGCCGCTTCACCCTGCAATTACCGGGCGCCCAGGTGTCCAGCAATCATTTGCCGGCCGTTGCGACCCTGGCGGTGGCGCGCCCTCCGGTGGAGTATCACGGCAAAGTGCTGTGCATCGAAGACAACCTGTCGAGCCTCGCATTGATCGAGACGCTGATGCAGCGTCGCCCCGGCATTCAGCTGTTGTCGAGCATGCAGGGCCAGATGGGCCTGGACCTGGCTCGCCAGCACGCGCCGCAACTGATCCTGCTGGACGTGACTCTGCCGGACCTGGACGGCCTGGAGGTGCTGCGGCGCCTGCGCCATTCACCCGCCACCGCGTCGACGCCGGTGCTGATGATCACCGCCGATGCCAGCGACCTGACCCACCGCACCCTGCATGACGCCGGCGCCACGGCAATCCTGACCAAGCCTATCCATATCCAGGCCTTCCTCGGCCATCTCGAGCATTATTTACCGGAGCCCGCATGAATCGCGATTTGCGCATTCTGATCGTCGACGATCAGCGCCCCAACCTGGACCTGATGGAACAACTGTTGGCCCGCGAAGGGTTGCACAACGTGCTGAGCAGCACCGAGCCCTTGCGCACCCTCGATCTGTTCAACAGCTTCGAACCGGACCTGGTCATCCTCGACCTGCACATGCCCGCATTCGATGGTTTTGCCGTGCTGGAACAACTCAACCGGCGTATCCCGGCCAACGACTACCTGCCGATCCTGGTGCTCACCGCCGACGCTACGCGCGACACCCGCCTGCGTGCCCTGGCCCTCGGCGCCCGGGACTTCATCAGCAAGCCACTGGATGCGCTGGAAACCATGCTGCGGGTCTGGAACCTGCTGGAGACCCGGGCGCTCTATAAGGCGTTGCGTGAGTTGATTCCCCCCCAGCAGATCGAGCTGTTGCGTCAGCACCGGCCGGCGGTCGATCCGGTCTAGCCTGTCGGCAGGCATTGAGAGCGTCGAGTATGGACATCATCCAGCGAACATCGGCAACTGGCCTGCAGGCGCACATTCGCGGCGAGCGCCTGGCGACGTCCGACGGTGTCTCGTCGCAGGATGTCCTGGTCGAGATCTTTGTCCGCGAACGCAAGGAAGAACGCGTCATCGTGCCCGCCGTGGCCGAACCGTTGCTCGTCTGGGTGTTGTCTGGAGAAGCCGTTGTCGAAGAGCGCGACGAACATGAGGATTGGCTGTCGAGTTCGGTACGGCGCGGCGATTTTTTCCTGACCGCGTCGCCCGTGCCCTATGAAATGCGCTGGCAAGCCAGCGGTACCGAGCCGTTCGTGGTCATGCACGTTTACCTGGGGTTGCCGCTGCTGGAGCGCGCCATTGCCGAAACCGGCGGTAGCGCCGCGATCCGCTTGCGGGAAGTCTCGGGTGGACGGGATGACGTGCTTTCGGCCCTGCTCGAACAGATTCGGCTGGAACTGACCCGGCGCGGCGAAACCAGCGCGTTACTGATCCAGGGCGTGGCACAATGCCTGGCGGTGCACTTGGCGCGTCATTATCGGGATGCCGAGGCCGATGACATGTCCGGGCGCAATGCCCTGCCCGCCTTCAAGCTCAAGCGGGTCATCCAGTTAATGGAACAACGATTGGCCGATAACTTCAGCCTTGGCGACCTGGCGCAGGCCGTCGGCATGAGCGAATACCATTTCAGCCGGCTGTTCAAACGCGCCACGGGGCGTTCGCCGTCGCAGTATTTCATCCAGTTGCGAATGGCCCGGGCCCGGCAACTGCTGATCGAAACCGAGCGCAGCATCATCGATATCGGCCTGGAAGTCGGATATGGCAGTGCCAGCCATTTCTCCCAGATATTTCGCCGCGAGGTGGGGGTGGCGCCGAGTCATTACCGCAGGTGAGGTGCCGCCGGGCGTGAAGCAGCCCCAAAACAGTCGACTTAACTGATCGTTCCCACGCTCTGCGTGGGAATGCATCCCCTGACGCTCTGCGTCACCTTGCAGAAGCGGAACGCGGAGCGTCCCTGGAGGCGTTCCCACGCGGGAGCGTGGGAACGATCAATGAACGGGTCAACCGCCTACCGCAACACTCATCCCGCCATCAGCCATGACCACCGAGCCCACCATGAAACTGGCGCGTTCCGAGGCGAGGAACGCGACGATTTCGGCGATCTCCGTGGGTGACGCCGCCCGGCCGATGGGCGCGGACTTGCCGTGCTCGGCCAGGAAGCCCTGGCCATCCTCCATGAAGTGATCCAGCAGATGAGTGACCACATCACCGACGCCGATGGCATTGACCCGAATCCCGTGCTCGATAGCCTCCAGGGCCTGGGTCCGGGTCAACTGGGCCAGGGCCCCCTTGGAGGCGGTGTAGGCCGCGATGCCTGGGAAGGCGAAATAAGACGCATAGGAGGCGATGTTCACAATGGCGCCCGAACGTTGTTTCATCATCGCCTTCATGGCTTCGCGTGAATGCAGGAAGGCACCGGTCACGTTGGTTTCCATCTGCCAGTTCCAATCGTCGCGGGTCATTTCCACGAAGGGTTTGTAGAGGATGCGTCCGGCATTGTTCACCAGCACATCGAGCCGACCGAAGTGGTCTTGCGCCAGCGCAACGGCGGCTTCAGCGCTGCCGTCTTCAGTGATGTCGGCCACGAACGGCAACAGGCCAGGTTGCTCCAGCGCGTTCACCTGCGGGTTGATGTCCTCGGCAATGACCTTGGCGCCGCGGGCATGGAACAACTCGGCGATTGCCCGGCCGATGCCGCTGGCCGCACCGGTGACCAATACCACTTTACCGGCAATTTCGTTGGGGGTGGGTGTGAAGTCAGTCATGTCAGCTCTCCAAAAAAGCGGTTTGTTTTCGACGCGTCCACTGTCGTCGATCACGAGCACGCGCTCTTTGGGGGCCTTGCTTGAGCTGTCGGGATTTTGCGTTTTATTGGATTGTGCCGAACGGCTGTTGTGCGGGAGCAAGAGCCCTCGCCACAAGGGCCGTTCTGACTGGAACAATGCGGGCTCAGTGCCCGCGAATGTAGTGTTCCAACTGCCGGATCAGGTCCGCCTGCTCGACAATCGCCTCTTTCACCAGGTCGCCAATGGACAGCAGGCCGATCAACTGCCCGTTATCCAGCACCGGCAAGTGCCGCAAGTGGCTGTCGGTCATGACTTCCATGCAGCGGTCGATGCTCTGCTGGCTGTCGGCGGTGACCACCGGGGCGCTCATGATGGTACGCACCGTCGTACCCACCGACGACCGCCCCTTGAGCACCATCTTGCGCGCGTAGTCCCGCTCGCTGAACACACCCACCACCTGGCCGTCCTCGATCACCGGCAGCGCGCCGACATTTTTTTCGGCCATGATCTGCAGCGCTTCGAGCACCGTCTGCTCCGGCGCGATGCTGTGGACTTGCTGGTTCTGCACACTCTTGAGTCTCACCAGTTGGGCAGCGGTTTTCATTGTTCATCCCCACATTCAGCCAAAGGCATGTTCGAACATCATGCTGTCAGTTAAAACATCCCCTGTGGGAGTGTGCTTGCTCGCTCCCACAGGTTTTCATGCAGCGTTCAACTCATGGATCAGTCTTCGCCGATCTCAACCACATCCCCATTCAAGCGCACCGGCCACACCCGCAGGCTTTGTTCCGGGTATTCCAGGCAATGACCGTCTTCCAGGCGGAAATGCTGCTTGTACATCGGCGAGGCGATCACCAGGTCACCCTTGATGCTGCCCAGCAAGCCGCGGCCGATGACGTTCGCACCGGACTTGGGGTCGCGGTTGTCGATGGCGTAAAGCGGCCTGTCCTCATGTGCCGGCAGATAGAGCAACGCCACTTGGCTGCCGTCATGCCAGGCGACCACGCCTGAGTTGGGGACCAGGTCGTCACGGCTGCACAGGGCACGCCATTGCAGCGGTTCTTGAGCGACATCACGGACAGGAATACGAACGACGTTTGACTGGCTCATCAGAGCACCTCCTCGGTAACGGGAATCAGGTGGAGTTCATGGGCGTGAACCGGCCGACGCTGGCCGCGCTCGCGGACGAAGTGAACGTCCGGATCGCCGCGTTTGTCGTTGACGAAGGTGCGGAAACGCTTGAGTTTTTCCGGGTCCTTGAGGGCGTTGGCCCATTCGCATTCGTAGCGGTCGACCACCAGTTGCATCTGGGCTTCAAGCTCGGCGCCCAGGCCCAGGCTGTCGTGGATGATCACGTCCTTGAGGTAGTCCAGGCCACCTTCCAGGCTTTCGCGCCAGACCGAGGTCCGTTGCAGTTTGTCGGCGGTGCGGATGTAGAACATCAGGAAACGGTCGATGTAGCGGATCAGCGTGGCGTCATCCAGGTCGGTGGCGAACAGCTCGGCGTGACGCGGGCGCATGCCGCCGTTGCCGGCCACGTAGAGGTTCCAACCCTTCTCGGTGGCGATCACGCCGACGTCCTTGCTCTGGGCCTCGGCGCACTCGCGGGTGCAACCGGACACAGCGAACTTGAGCTTGTGGGGCGAGCGCAGGCCTTTGTAGCGATCCTCGATGGTCAGGGCCATTTGCACACTGTCCTGCACGCCGTAGCGGCACCAGGTGCTGCCCACGCAGGATTTCACCGTGCGGGTGGATTTGCCGTAGGCATGGCCGGTTTCGAAACCGGCTTCGATCAGCTCGGCCCAGATGTCCGGCAACTGATGCAACTGGGCGCCGAACAGGTCGATGCGTTGGCCGCCGGTGATCTTGGTGTAGAGGTCGTATTTCTTCGCTACCACGCCGATGGCGATCAGCTTGTCAGCAGTGATTTCGCCCCCGGCGATGCGCGGCACCACTGAATAGGTGCCGTTTTTCTGCATGTTCGCCATGAACGTGTCGTTGGTGTCCTGCAGCGACACCAGGGACGGGTCCATGATCGGCTGGTTCCAGCACGACGCCAGGATCGAGCCCACCGCCGGCTTGCACAGGTCGCAACCGGTGTGCCCGCGACCGTGCTTGGCCAACAGTTCTTCGAAGCTGATGATGCCTTCCACCCGCACCAGGGCGTACAACTCCTGGCGAGTGTAGGCGAAGTGTTCGCACAGACTCTTGTCGACACTGACGCCGCGAGCAATCAGTTCGTGCTCGAACACTTGCTTGACCAGGGCGGCGCAACCACCGCAACCGGTACCGGCCTTGGTGTCGCACTTGAGCTGGCCGAGATCGGTGCAGCCGCCATCGATGGCCGAGCAGATCGAGCCCTTGGTGACGTTGTGGCACGAGCAAATGGTCGCGGTTTCGGGCAACGCCGCCGGACCCAGGGTCGGGGCGCCTTCGGACGAAGGCAGGATCAGGCTGGCCGCGTCCTTAGGCAACGCGATACCGTTCTGCATGTACTGCAGCAAGGTGTCGTAGTAGCTGTTGTCGCCCACCAGCACCGCGCCGATCACACGCTTGCCGTCGGCGTCCACCACCAGTCGCCGGTAGCTGGCACTGGTGCCATCGATGAACTGAAAGCTGCGCGAACCCGGGGTGTTGCCGTGGGCGTCGCCGATGGAGCCGACGTCGACACCGAGCAACTTGAGCTTGGTGGACATGTCGGCGCCGGTGAAGGCTTCGCCGCGTTCACCGCACAAGCGGGCTGCCACGTTGCGGGCCATCTGGTAACCCGGGGCGACCAGGCCGAAAATGCTGCCGTTCCAGGCCGCGCATTCGCCGATGGCGTAGATGTCCGGGTCACTGGACAGGCAATGGTCATCGATCACCACACCGCCGCGCGGGCCGATCTGCAGGTCACTCTGGCGAGCCAAGGCATCCTGGGCGCGGATACCGGCGGAAAACACGATGAGGTCGGTTTCCAGGAAATCGTCGTTGCCGAAGTTCATCCGATAGCGGTACTGCTCGCCGGCGCTGATGGACTGGGTGCCCTTGGACAGGTGCACGCCGACGCCCAGCTTCTCGATCCGGGCCTTGAGGGCCAGGCCGCCCTGCTCGTCCAGTTGCACCGGCATCAGCCGTGGGGCGAATTCGACCACATGGGCTTCCAGGCCGAGGGTCTTGAGGGCGTTGGCCGCTTCCAGGCCTAGCAGGCCACCGCCGACCACCACGCCACGGCGGGCGTTATTGGCGGCGGCACGGATCGCGTCCAGGTCTTCAAGGGTACGATAAACCAGGCAGGAATCGCCCTCGGCTCCTTCGATCGGTGGCACGAACGGGTAGGAGCCGGTGGCGAGCACCAGTTTGTCGTAGTTGATGCGTTCCCCGGCGGTGACGACCTGACGGGCCTGGCGATCGATCTCCAGCACCGGCACGCCCAGGTGCAGTGTGACGCCTGGCGTCTGGTACAGCGACGCGTCGCCGAGGGCCAGGGATTCGGCATCGCGACCGGAGAAGTACTCGGACAAATGCACGCGGTCATAGGCGCGCATCGGTTCTTCGCTGAACACGTGCAGGTGGTAATGATTGAGGGCACCGCGCTCGATCAATTGCTCGACGCAGTGATGGCCGACCATGCCATTGCCGATCACGATCAGCGTTTGCAGCTTGTTCAGAGAAGCAACGTTGGAATTCATAAAAAGCACCCGACAAAAGCCCATCACGATTTTTGAAAGCAAAAAAAAGACGCCTGAAACCTTGCGGTTCCAGGCGTCTTTGCCTGTCCTGTGCGGTATCGATCCGGCGACTGCGCCCTGATCTACCGTTATCTCCCGGCCTGCTGGCGCTCGATCTTCGTTGACCGACGGGGCTGCCCACTCGATTACGTTCGTGGCGGGCCTGGTTAGCCTCTTGCAGCGAGCGTGCCAAGCCTCATGCGCAATGGATTCACAACCTCGAATTCGCCGACGATCCCCCGTGGGAGCGGGCCTGGCCGCGAAACCGCCGGCTCAGCCACCGCAAGCTGACCAGCCTCCTGCGCTGTTTCGCAGGCACCGCCAACTGCCTTGCGATGGTGCGATCACCCCGCCTTCGGCTTCATAAAAGTGCAGTCGTTCACCGTAGGACCGTCATCGCGAGCAAGCTCGCTCCCACAGGGGAGTTGCGGTGAATTCCGGACTTGAGTCCATCCAACAACCAATGTGGGAGCGAGCTTGCTCGCGATAGCGGTGGGTCAGCTTGAAGGGTTATCGACGGTCCTGGTCACCATCGCCACGATACTGGCCCACAACTCTTCCTTCGCTTCGTCAGCGCTGATTTCCCCAGTGGCGGCAGCATTGGACAATGCTTCCGCCGCCCCCAGCATCGCCCGCAAACCAGCCTGGGTGATGCCCTTCGGGCCGGCGAACGGCTCCAGCACCGCGCGGCACTTATCGAGAAAAATACCCTCGTATTCGCGCTTGATGCGCTCCAGCTCTGGCGAACTGGTCAACGCTGCAATCACCCCGGGAATCTCTCGCCCTTGCAACAACACGCATTCGACGTAGGAAGAAGCGATCACCGCTGCCCGGCTTTGCAAGGTGGCTTCGCTGGCATCCAGGGCCGCATCCATCAGAGCGGTCTGACGGGCATCGAAATCCTGGTAAAGCGCCGCCAGCAGCCCAGACCGGGTAACGAAGTGGTTGTAGACGATGGGTTTGGTCACCCCTGCCTGGTCCGCCAGCCGCGCCAGCGTCAAGGCGTCGCTGCCCTCCTCGCGCACCAACCTCCAGGCGACATCCAGTAATTGGCGCTGCCGGTCATGCCGGGATAAACGACGACGAGGTGAAGCCTGCGAATGTTCGTCAGTGCTTGACATGCTAACTTTACCAACCGTAACTTACTAAGCGTAACTTAAGCATACCTGTCATCAAGACCTCGTGACCAGAAGGAGTTTCGCCATGCATGCACTCATCGTTGTGGCCCACCACGATCCGCGCGCCCTCACCCACAGCCTGGCCGGGAAAATCGCCGAGGGCGTCACCCGCGCCAACCCTGCCGATACGTTCGAGATCGCCGACCTGGCTGCCGAAGGCTTCGAGCCGCGCTTCAGCTTTGCCGACCACGCCGTGCACCACCGCGAGGCCCTGCCGCCAGCGGATGTGCTGGCCGAGCAAGCCCGAATCGACCGCGCCGACGCGCTGGTGCTGGTCTATCCCATTTATTGGTGGTCGATGCCCGGATTGCTCAAGGGTTGGATCGACCGGGTATTTTCCAACGGCTGGGCGTTCGACTTCAGTCTCGATAAGCCGTTTATCCAGAAACTGCAGCGTTTGCAGGTGCATCTGGTGGCGGTCGGTGGTGCCGATGCCGACACATTCCTCCGTCACGGCTATGGCGAGGCAATGACCACGCAGATCGACCATGGCATCTTCGATTACTGCGGCGCCCGGGTAGTGAGTTCCCAACGTTTGCTCGACTCGGAAACCCTCGATCCCAGGCAGCACTTGGAGGCTGCTGGCGTAATCGGCCAGCGCCTGTTCGCGTCAGCCGACGAAGCGACTCAGGTGCACCGCACTGCCGCCTGGGCTTGACCTCAGAGCGCACGGCCTCGGGCAGCCGACAACGTCGGATCGCGCCCATAGATATCCGGGATGTACACCGGCTGCCCCTGGTTATCCGCCTGGACGGTCCAGTAGCCCAGCAGGATCGGCACGGGCTGGGCCAGCCTGAACTCATGGGTTAACTCGGTGGCCAGCAGCGTGTCGGTGCGGGTCCGTTCGGCCGGGCTCACCAGCAGGTCGCGCAAGTGCATCACTTGCTCGATCCGCACGCAGCCTGAACTGAACGCCCGCGGGCCTTTGCTGAACAGTGCCTGGCTGGGCGTGTCATGCAGGTACACGGAGAATGGGTTGGGGAAACGGATCGCCATCTTGCCCAGTGGGTTCTTCGGACCGGGGTCCTGGCGCAGCATGAGATTGCCCGGATGCTCCCAGTCGATATCCTCCGCCAGCAATGGCAGGCCATCGTGATCGAGAATCCTCAGGTTGTGTCGGCTGAGAAACTCCGGATCGCGGCGGATCTCGGGCAGTTTGTCCTCGCGCATGATGGTCGGCGGAATGGTCCATGTCGGATTGAGCGTCAAGCGGGTGACCCGGGACTTGATCAACGGCGTTTGCCGCTGCGCGCGGCCGACCTGGGTGCGGGTCTGCCAGACTGGCGCGCCGCCCTGGTAAACCGTCAGTTGGGCCGCCGCCACGTTGACCAATACGCTATCGGGCTCCAGATCCTGGGCCAGCCAACGCATGCGCTCCAGGTTGATGCGCAACTGCTCGCGGCGCATCGCCGGGCTGATGTTCAGCTCGGTAACGGTCCACGGCCCCACCACGCCATCGGCCTGCAGCGAATGCTGGAGCTGGAAGTTCTTCATCGCGTCCACCAGCGTCGAGCTGTAATGCTCGTCGCCGCTGAGCGGCGGCGCGCTCAGGTAACCTTCGTTGAACAGTCGCTGGGCCA
Organism: Pseudomonas sp. B21-054; assembly: GCF_026016345.1. Classification (NCBI taxonomy): domain Bacteria; kingdom Pseudomonadati; phylum Pseudomonadota; class Gammaproteobacteria; order Pseudomonadales; family Pseudomonadaceae; genus Pseudomonas; species Pseudomonas sp. B21-054. The sequence continues at coordinate 3,214,716 of NZ_CP087204.1, read as the reverse complement.
GGGCGGGTACACGGGCATCCTGCTTGTCCGGTTGCAACAGCGGACCGCCGGACACTGCCTGCCAGTCGGACAATGGCTGTTGCCGTAGCCGGGCGTAGAGGCCGCGCAGGTTGCGATAAAGCGCCAGGCTCGGCCGCGCCTGTTCAAAAGCCCCGGCCAGGTTGTCCACCCCCGGCCCGGCGATGGCCAGCACCACGGCCTGGCGGTCTTGGGGTTGCGGGTTGGCCTTCCACACTGGCTCCAGACGGTCCTGGGGCAAATAGCCGAAACGCAGGTCATGCAACGCTTGCAGGTAGCGCTGGCTGATGGCGATGTCGACACAATGGGCGTTCTGGGCTGTGCCTTCGAGCGGCAGGCTGTAGCGCGTCGGATCCAGTCCGTCATCGGCCAATTGCTGCAACTGGACCTGCAAGCTTCTCAACCGCTCATCGTCCTCCCAGACCGCCTGGCCTGCGTTTTGCTGATAAAACGCCTGCAAGTTGAGCATCGTCGGAAAGTCGACGCCCGCTGCCACTTCCGGGCAGGCGACCGACAATTGTGCCAATGTGGTTTGCACGAGTGTCGGCTCACCGTCCTCGGCTGTTGCGACCAATGGCGCCGTTAGCAACAAAAGGCTCAGGTAACATGCGGACTTTTTGAACAACTGCTTTACTCCACTCCATGGCCGTCTCGTTGACGGTTAACTTTGCGACAGGTACGACCCGCCATCATGCAAACGAACAAAAACGGACGGGATGCCGCAACTCAACACCACCGTGGGCTTTTTTCATCCGTGCTCAGCGTATTGCGCCAATTTTGCCTGATCATGACGGGCCTTGGCGTGATGTGCAGCCCAGCGCTGGCCGAAAAGGCCAATTCTCAACTTCTTTACAACAGCCTCGCCCACGCAGCGCCGGAACTCAATCCCCAAGCACTCAAAAGTGCCTTGAGCGCCATGCAATGCGCGGTCGCCAATGGCGCCAACCAGGCCCGTCACCTGGCGGTGATCGATTACTCGCAGCCGTCCACGGCCCGTCGCCTGTGGATCTTCGACTTGCGCCAAAAGAAATTGGTATTACGCGACTTGGTGGCCCATGGGCAGAAATCCGGGGAAAACTTCGCCACGCAGTTTTCCAATCGCCTGGGCAGTTTCCAGTCCAGCCTGGGGTTGTTTCGCACCCAGGAAAGCTACCAGGGCGCCCACGGCTATTCGCTGCGCATGGACGGTCTGGAGCCGGGCTTCAATGACCAGGCCCGAGATCGCGCCATCGTGATCCACGCCGCCGACTACGTGAACCCGCTCTGGAGCGTTCGCCAGGGCCGCATCGGCCGCAGCCAGGGTTGCCCTGCCGTTCGCCCGCAGGTGGCGCGCCAGGTGATCGACAAGCTCAAGGGCGGGCAATTCATGTTTTCCTGGTACCCGGAGCCGAATTGGCTCAAGCGTTCGGCGTACCTCAACTGCCGGCCGCAACAGGTTGCCAGTATTCTTGCGACCAGTGGTGGCTAGGCAGCGCCCTCGCCACAGGCTCACATGGGTGGTTAGAATGCCGGCCCTTCGAATTGCTGGCCTTTGCGATGAACCCTGAAGCCCTTCAAACCCTGCAGACTCATTTACTGACGGCGCTGGCGTCTGCGCCCGAAGAAACCCGGCGCCTGTTCCATGGCCGTGGTCGCTGCTGGCCGGGGCTGGAGCAGATCACCGTCGACTGGCTGCAAGGGGTGGTGCTGGTCTCGTTGTTCAAGGCGCCGGAGCCGACGCAACTGGATGGCTTGACCTCGATGCTGCTGGCCCTGACCACCTCGCCGGCCTGGCAACACAGCGCCGCCCATACCCTGGCCGTGCAGCATCGCTACCTGCCGCAGAGCCTCACTCAATGGCTGGTGGGCGAACCGGTCGACGAATGGACCCTGACCGAAGGCGGCCTGCGTTACCGCATCGACCTGGGCAAGAAGCAGAACAACGGGCTGTTCCTCGACATGCGCTACGGCCGCGACTGGGTACGGGCCAATGCCAGCGGCAAGCGCGTGTTGAACCTGTTCGCCTACACCTGCGGTTTCTCGGTGGCAGCCATCGCCGGCGGCGCGCGGCATGTGGTGAACCTGGACATGTCCCGGGCCGCCCTGAGTCGTGGCCGCGACAATCATCGCCTGAACGGCCATGACCTGGGCCAGGTGAGTTTCCTCGGCCACGATTTGTTCAAGTCCTGGGGCAAAGTGATCAACAGCGGGCCGTACGACCTGGTGATCATCGACCCGCCCACCTTCCAGAAAGGCAGTTTCCTGCTGACCAAGGATTACCAGCGCGTCCTGCGCCGCCTGCCGGAACTGCTGACCGCCGACGGCACGGTCCTGGCCTGCAGCAACGACCCAGCCACCGGCCCGGACTTCCTCATCAATGGCGTCACCCGTGAAGCGCCGGGCCTGATGTTCGAACAGCGACTGGCGAATCCGCCGGAGTTTCCAGATGCCGACATGGCGTGTGGCCTGAAGGCGCTGGTGTTCAAAATGACGGTGCCTGGCGATGGTTCTGATCAGTAAGCGCGCAGCGCCCACCAAGGGCTGGCCAGGTCAGTCGTGATCCGCCTCACCAAGACTTCAATCTCCCGACTCTTGACCGAACGGTAGATGGCCATGGTGCGTCGCAACTGGTCTTCGCTGAGCATCACAGGCCGGCCGGCGGCCCAATCCACATCCGCCACCGCCTCGAGCCTCACACGGTGCCAGACGATTCCTCCAGGTAGGGTGACTGACTCCAGGGCACTGGGCAGGTCGGCGTCCGGCTGCGCCAGGTTATCCAGCAATACCTGGGGCCAATGGGAAGGGTCCACCGGCTCGCTGAAGGCATCCACCAGGTTGTCCTCCACCGAGTCCCAGATTGCCAGGCCGTCGGACCACTCGCGGGACATCAACCCCAGGTAGGGTCGCCAGGTCAGTTCGCCGACGCGGGGTACTTGATCATTGCCGTTGAAGGAGTCCTGGGCATCGCTGAGCCAGTTGATGAACCCTTCACGCGTCATGGCTGCCTGGCGCTGGGAGGCCTCGGGATATTGATTGGCCAGCACTCGGTCCCAATAGTCATGATGACGACCCAGGAAACCCGAAAAAGGCACCCCTTGGGGTTCGAGACGGGCGCGTTGAACCGCCTGGAACATCAGGAAATGCACCTCCAGTTCGCCGACGTCTGGCGTCTGCCTGTCCAGCACGCGTGCTTGCAAGCGTGTGCGCAATTGAGCCAGCTGCTGGTCGAAATCCGCGATCCGGGCCGAGAGTTCAGCGTAGACATCCGGGAAACCGGTGTAGTACTGCAGTATGCTCGTCGCCCGTTGGCGATCTCCGGAGGCCAGACCACCTGGCGCATCGGCATCGGCGTCACGAATGAGACCGGAGTACCAATCGATGAAACGCCGCCCGCCGGCATCGTCGCGGGCCACTTCCAACGCCCGCTGGAGCCCATCAGAGTTTTCCAGCCAGTCATCGACGGTGTAGCGAAAGGCCTGGGGGTCCACAGCGCGCAGGATTCGGATCTGGGCGCTGGGCAGTGGATTATCTTCGAGCCAAAGCCCAAGGGTATTCCCCGTTGGCATGTTGTCCAGTGCCGGAATCAGATCACCCTGAATGTCAGTGATGCGATTGCCCTTGAGGTCGAGAAAGAGCGCCTCGGACGAAGACCTGGATAACAGTCGCAGTGCCAGCGCCGGTACGCGGTCAAGCCCTGCGTTGGCCAGTTCCAGTGCCTCCAGGGCCACAAGCTCGGGCAGATCGGGCAAATCGCGGCAGTTGTTACCGCTCAGGCGCAATTCCCTCAAGGTCGTGGCGGTCCGCAGGAACGCACTGCCCTCCTCATCCAGGCGCAGGCCGCAGCGAGCCAGGTCCAGGGTGCGCAATCCCGGTAAAGCGGTGATGGCCTGCAATTCCTCGGCGGTGAAATGCAAGTTGTCAGTCCATACCAGTTCCCGTAGCGAGGGCAGCTCCGCCAAGCGACCGATGGCCGCGACGCTGTCGGCACTGGCCGCGGCCCCGCCGCTCACCTCGGACAGGTTCAGTTCCTCCAGACGGGGAGCGCGGTCTGCGCCCATCAAGGGGGCGAAAGCATCCGCGTCCAGGTTGAGCGGATTCCCGCCCAATGACAACTCCACCAGATTGCGAAACTCGCCGGCCGCCGCTGGCACGGTGGTGAGATTATTGCCGTGCAGGCGCAGCGTCTCGATATTGGGAAACAGCCGCAGGAAATTCGAGGGGTCTTCACTCAAGCCCATGTGCGCCAACATCAGCTCTTCGATATGGTCGAAACGCGCGCTGAGGGGAGGAAGCCGGCCGATGTCCCACCCCGACAGACGCAACATCAGCTCGCTATCTTCCCGCCCCGGTTCGGGTTCACGTCGCCAGGCCCGGCGGACTTCCCTCGTCACCGCCCTGCGCACCGAAATCAGTTCATCACGGTTGTAACGGCTCTCGTTAGGGTGATGCAGGCCCTCCTCAACCTCCCACTGGCGCAGCCCTTCATCCAGGGTTGCCCATTCGTTGGTCAACCGGGTGACCAAGTCCTCGAGGCTGATGCCTTCGCGTCCGGCCTGGACGGTCAAGCTACGTTGCAGCCCCTCGAAGGCGTCCCCGGCATAGTGGGGATACAGCCGTTCAAGGCGCCCTTGCAGGCTGCCGAGCCAGCGCTGCAACGGGAGTCGTCCCCGTCCGCTCATGGGATAACCAAAGTAACCGTTCAGCCATTGCGGTCCCTCATTCATGTTGTCGAAGCGCTTGAGTCGCAGGTACCGGCGCAGGTCCTGTCGATCACCCAGGGCTTGTTCAAGAAGGGCCTCACGCAGCTTGGTTGCGTCCCAGATATTCAAGCCCAACGCGTTGCGTGCTTCGTCCGGCATCGCTCTGAGCAACGCGTCTTCCAGGCTCGAAGGCCCAGCCAGTTCGTTATCCGCTTCGTCAAAGGGAAGGTATTGGCCGTCCTCCTGGCGAATGAGTTTCAACGGCCCGACCTCTCCCACCGTGAGCGGGCCTCGCTGCTCGGGCGATGACAGGCGCAGGTGCAGCCGGCCGCGCAATCGCGCCGTGTTGCCAAGCAACCCCATGACAATGGCGTCTCGATCGGCGCTGCTTTCGCCGCGCTCCAGGGCGCGCAAGGCACGGGTCAGACGCAACTCGCTCAGGGCTTCTACACATTGCTTGCCCAGGCGCCCGGTAACCCGGCCGTTAAGCAGGCGCAACCGGTCCTGGCCCTGAGCCTGGTTGGCCAGCTCGTTGGCCATGGACTCCGGCAAACCTGAGAAGGCACGCGCCACGGGAACGGCCAGCGGATCGAGCCCTGCGGGCCGGACCATGGCAGCGCTCACTTGCGTCCCATGGTGTTCCAAGTAGTCGGACCAGCGCCTGGCCAGTAATCGACTGCGCTCCACCGGGCGCAGGCCAAGGGTGCTTTGCCCCAGCAGCGTGCGCTGTTCATCCATGCTCAGCCCAGCCAGGATGCGACCCGCCCAGGCGTCTTGCGCCAGGTCTGTGTCGTGCACGTCGAGCGCGCGCGTGGCGGCTGTGTCGCCTACGGAGTGAGTCTGTCCGCCGTCGTGGTAGCACAACATCAGGTCCTTTGGCCAACCCGGCAGATCCACGAGGGTTTGCGTGATTTGAACAGGCACATGCCCTGGCGCTTCATCGCGGCGCAGACGCCCGATGGTCTGCTGCACCTTTTGCCAATTGCGCGCTTCACTCAAGGCGTCGGCGAATAGCGCCGGCAGCGGCTGTCCTTCCACTTGCAGGTAACGCAGGTGCGCCTCGCTGATACCCACCTGCCGCTGCAGGGCAAGGATCGTTTTATCGTCCAGTTCGCCTGGGGTTTCGGCAAAGTCGCGCAACAGTTCCAGGTTGCCGCGCTGCAGCGGGTTACGGTGCGCCCAGCGCCAGCCACGGGCACGGCTCCATTCCAGCAAAGGCGTCACGCCTCGATGGCCGGCGGGCAGGCGCAAGCCCAAGGCATCGGCGCTCCCTTGCACTTCGAAGTAGCGGCCCTCAACCTGCACCCATGCCTGGTCCGCCGTGCGCCAGACGCCCCAGGCGTCCTGTTCGGCCTCCATGGGGGGCCGGCGCCGGGCCTGGAACGGCGTGATATCGCCGTTCCACAGACGCGTCGTACCGTCACGCACCGGCATGGGTTCAACGGCGCCGCCGATAAAACCGAGGTAGGCGCCTTGAGCGATGCCAAACAAGACGTTGAAGATATGGTCGATGCCTTCCTGGGCGTGGCCTTCGTTGAACGCCTGGATACCTTCGAAGAATTCATACACCAGGCGCACCCCGCCCACCGCCGCTGCGGCCATGCCAATCGGCGCACAAAACGGGATGAAGCTGACGGCCAGCATCAACGAGCGCTCGACGAGGCTTTCCCAATACTCGAGGCGAGCCAGAAGCGCCTGCCAGTCCTGATTCTTGGTGGGGACCATCAGCGTCGAGGCGTTGGCCAGGGTGTGGGTGCGCCATTCGTGATAGCGATCGTCCCAATGATTTTCGCGCACATCGCTGAGATTCCAGGGCACGTGGGGCGCTGGCACCCGAATGCGTCGGGGGTTGCCATCCTCACCCCGCTCGCCCTCTCGCCAGCCGGTAATGCGAGCGTGGATTTCCTGAAAGAGATTGAGGTTGTCCTTTACCTCCCACTCCACCTGATCATGCAGGGCTTCGCCTAGCCGGGCCTGCAAGCGCATCGGGAAGTAACGCATCAGGCTCTGGCGATAACTGCGTTTGCGCATCCGCTCGGTCAGCTGAGCGGCCATGGCCTGCAAGCTGGGAAATTGCTTGATGGGTGCCACCACGTCATGGGGCAGGTGCAAGACCACCGGGCGCACGCCTTTGGTATCTGCTGCCAGGCCCCAATACACCCGAGCGCCGAACAGCGGCGCCGACAGCACCTCCAGCGCCTTGACCTCACAAGCCAGAGGCGCCACGAGTCGATCTTCAAGCTGCACCCCGACATAAGCCAGCAATCGCTCACCCGTTTCGTCCAGGCGTCCAGCCAGCTTCGCCTCGTAGGCGTCATAGGCGAGCTGGCTACGTGCGTAAGCCCTATAGGCCTTCGCGACGGCGGGAACCTCACTGCCGATACGCGGCAGCCGTTGTTCGAGCAAGCGCTGATAAGCCCCGCCCACATCGACCTGTCGACAGAGCCGCGCGAAGCTGGCCGGGGTCGTGGGCAGCGCCGCCGTGGCTGACGGCGCCCCCCAGCGGCTGAACTCTCCAGGCTTGCCCTTGATGAAGAGTTCGCCTTGTTTATCAAACTCGCTGCCGGCGCTCGCATCGGCGGGAGGGTAATTGCGCATGGCCGCTTCGACCACCGACAGTGAGGCACCGAAGGGATCGCGCTTGACCCGGGCCCGACGTACCGCACCCGCGACACCACCAGTGCCATTCACCGGCCCCCAGGCTTGTACCTGCGGCTGAGCCTGCAGCAGGTCGCGCGTAAAGGTATCGGGGGCCGGCAAGTCGATCATCAGCGCATTGAGGGTGTCACTGTCGCGCTGCAATCGCTGGGTGAGGACCTTGAAACGTTTCTGATGGGCCCGCGAAGCGTGTTTCAACCAGATGGGCAGCCTGGCGACGATGAACTCGACATGGGTCTCGAGTGTGGACATGTTGGACCTCCTTCCTTGGGGGCGATTGAATGCGTTGTCGTGGCCGATGCTCTCCAAACCAATCGTTTTTTGAAACCGCGCAACCGTTGCAAGGGGTTGCGGGCGTCAGCGCAGCAAGCGCTTCGGCGCTACCTTCCCGCCGCGGCCTGCGTGCGCAGCAGATCAATGAACAACCCCAGCTCCCGGTTCACCGGCTCCCCCTTGCGCCGCAACAAGCCAAACGGCGCCAATTGCACGTCCAGCGCCACCGGCAGCGCCACCACCAGGCCCATCTTCAGGTAATCGCGCAAGGCGGTTTCCGAGAGCACCATGATCGCGTCGGTCAGTTGAATCAGCTGTTGCATGGAATACACCGAGCTACATTCGATGATGTCTGCGGGCGTCGGCAGCGCAAGACGTTGTAGCGCTTGATCGAGGCCGATGCGCGCCGGGCTGGTTTCCGGCTGCAGGATCCACGGCCAGTCGCTGACCAGTTCGGCCAGGTCGAGTTTTTTGCGCCGGGCCAGGGGATGGCCGGCATGGACCACCACCAGCAGTCGCTCATTGCCCAGTTGTTCGAAGTCGTAGTGCTCGCTGTCGGTGGCGGCGTTGCGCCGGGCGATGGCCAGGTCGATGCGGCCTTGCTCCAGCAACTGGATCACCTGGTCGCTGGTGTCACCCATGATGCGGATCCGCAGCTGCGGATTGAGCGCCTTGATCCGGGCGATGGAGTCCATGACCAGGTCCGGCGCCGCCCCCATGATGGTGCCGATGGACAGGTAACCATAACCGCCCTGCTGCCGGGCCAGCAGGTCTTCGGCGCAGCGGTCCAGGCCGCTGAGGGCCAATTCGGCGAAGCGAATCAGCTCCTGGCCCAGGGCGGTCGGGCGCATGCCCCGGGGCAGTCGCTCGAACAGGTCGCAACCGAACATGTCCTCGATCTCGTGCAGCATCCGGGTCGCCGCCGGCTGCGACATGTTCAGGCTCTGAGAAGCCCGGTGCAGGTTCTGACTGGCGCTCAAGGCCACCAGCATGTGCAAATGTTTATAGCGCAGACGGTTGAACAGGCTGCGTGACAGCACGGGATGGGTCATGGATTGGCCTCTGATTACCGATACCTTGAGGGTATCGATTGTTAGCGAGATTCGATTTGTAACGCATCAATCGCCCGCCGTACAGTCCAGCCCATAAGAACAAATACCTGCTAAAGGACTCCCGCGATGAAGACTCTTCCTGTGTCTGTGCTGGCCAAGATTTCCTGGCGCCTGCTGCCCTTCCTGCTGCTGATGTACATCATGGCTTTTCTCGACCGGGCCAACGTTGGCTTCGCCAAACAGGCCTTCCAGGCCGACACCGGCATCGGCGACGCCGCATTCGCGTTTGGTGCGGGCGTGTTCTTCGCCGGTTACGCACTGTTGGAAGTGCCCAGCAACCTGATCCTGCACCGCGTCGGTGCGCGCTTGTGGATGTGCCGGATCATGGTCACCTGGGGCTTGGTGTCGGCGGCCATGGTCTTTGCCCACAACGAAACCAGTTTCTACGTGCTGCGCTTCCTGCTGGGCGTCGCCGAAGCCGGATTCTTCCCCGGCGTGATTCTCTACCTCACCTATTGGTTCCCCTCGGCAGCCCGGGGCAAGGCCATGGGCTTCTTCTACTTCGGTGCGCCGCTGGCGTTCATTTTCGGCAGCCCTCTGTCGGGGCTGTTGTTGGAGCTGGACGGTTTCGTCGGTGTTCACGGCTGGCAATGGCTGTTCGCCGTGGAAGGCCTGATGGCGTCGGCAGTGGGAGTGTGGGCCTACTGGTACCTGGACAATCGCCCCGCCGATGCGAAATGGCTGACGCTCGAAGAGCGCCGCCAGGTCCAGGAACTGCTTGATGCCGAGGACCAGCACAAACAATCCCATGGCCGCAGCCTGCTGAGCGTGTTGTGCCAGCCTTCGGTGCTGTACCTGTGCCTGATCTACCTGCTGATCCAGGCCAGCGTCTACGGCGTGGTGTTTTACCTGCCGACCCAAGTGGCCGGGTTGCTGGGCAGCAAGGTTGGCTTGATGGTGGGCCTGGTCACGGCCATTCCGTGGGTTTGTGCGCTGTGCGCGGCCTACCTGATTCCCGGTTACAGCGACCGCACTGGCCAGCGCCGCCGCACGGCTGCATTGACCCTGTTGATGGCCGCCGCCGGGATCGCCTGCTCGGTCAGTGTGTCCAGCCCGCTTCTGGGCATCATCGCCCTGTGCTTCGCCGCTTCCGGCTTCATCGCCGTGCAGCCGGTATTCTGGACCTTTCCCTCCAGTTACCTGGCTGGCAGTGCCGCTGCGGCAGGCATTGCGCTGATCAACTCCTTCGGCGCCCTCGGCGGTTTCATTGCCCCGGTGCTGAAGAATTGGGCCGAAGGCGCCTTCCACTCTCCTGCGGCCGGCCTTTACCTGCTCGCCGCCACCACCGTCATCGCCGCGTTGCTGGTACTGGGCATCCACTCCCCCGGCCAACGCGCTTCGAACACACCGGCCACGGTTTAACTCAAGGAGCTGCACAATGGGTATCCCCACTATCAAACACGTCCGCGCCTTCGTCCTGCGAGGCGGCGGCGCGGATTATCACGACCAGGCGGACGGCCACTGGATCGACGATCACATCGCCACACCGATGAGCAAATACCCGGACTATCGACAGAGTCGCCGCAGCTTCGGCATCAACGTACTCGGCACCCTGGTAGTAGAGCTCGAGGCCAGCGACGGCACGGTCGGGTTTGCCGTGACCACCGGCGGCGAACCGGCGGCCTACATCGTTGAAAAACACTTGGCGCGCTTCATCGAAGGTGCCCGGGTCACCGACATCGAAAAGATCTGGGACCAGATGTACCAATCGACGCTCTACTACGGCCGAAAGGGCCTGGTGATCAACACGATTTCCGGCGTGGACCTGGCGCTCTGGGACTTGCTCGGCAAGATCCGCCAGGAACCGGTGCATCAATTGCTCGGCGGCGCGGTGCGCGATGAGTTGCAGTTCTACGCCACCGGTGCACGGCCGGACCTGGCGCAGAAAATGGGTTTCATCGGCGGCAAGATGCCTTTGCATCACGGCCCGGCCGAAGGCGAGGAAGGCCTGCGCAAGAACCTCGAGGCACTGGCGACGATGCGCGAACGGGTCGGTCCGGACTTTTGGCTGATGCTCGATTGCTGGATGAGCCTGGACCTCAACTACGCCACCAAACTCGCGGTCGGCGCCCATGAGCACGGCTTGAAATGGATCGAAGAGGCCCTGCCGCCCGACGATTACTGGGGCTACGCGGCGCTGCGCCAAAACGTCCCCAAGGGCATGCTGGTGACCACCGGCGAGCACGAGGCCACCCGCTGGGGCTTCCGTATGCTCCTGGAAATGGGCTGCTGCGACATTATCCAGCCCGACGTCGGCTGGTGTGGCGGGCTCACCGAACTGGTGAAAATCTCGGCCCTGGCCGACGCCCACAACGCGCTGGTGATCCCCCACGGTTCTTCGGTCTACAGCTACCACTTCGTCGCCACCCGCCATAACAGCCCGTTCGCCGAGTTCCTGATGATGGCGCCCAAGGCGGACGAAGTGGTGCCGATGTTCCACCCGCAATTGCTGGGCGAGCCGGTACCGGTGCAAGGCCGCATGCGCCTGTCGGTCCTCGACCAGCCTGGCTTCGGCGTGACGCTGAACCCTGAGTGCCAACTGCACCGGCCTTATAACCGCTAGAAGAGGAGCCCGCCATGACCATGCCCCACAACGCCTTCAAAGCCGCCCTGGCCTCCAAGCCTACGCAGTACGGCATCTGGGCCGGCTTCGCCAGCGGTTACGCCGCCGAAATCGTTGCCGGCACCGGTTACGACTGGATGCTGATCGACGGCGAACACGCCCCCAACACCGTGCCCAGCGTGCTCAGCCAACTCCAGGCTGTGGCGCCCTATGCCACCGCGCCAGTGGTGCGAGCGGTGACCGGCGATGCCAACCTGATCAAGCAACTGTTGGACGTCGGCGCCCAGACCCTGATGATTCCCATGGTCGAGACCGCCGAACAGGCCCGGGCCCTGGTGCGCGCCATGCGTTACCCGCCCCACGGCATTCGTGGTGTGGGCGGGGGCCTGACCCGCGCCACCCGCTGGGACGGCGTCGCCAACTACCTCACCACGGCCCATGAAGAGCTGTGCCTGATCGTCCAGGTGGAGTCGCGCACCGGGGTGGAAAACGTCGAAGCCATCGCCGCCGTCGAGGGTGTGGACGCGGTGTTCATCGGCCCCGCCGACCTGTCCATCGGACTTGGCCATGCAGGCAATCCTGGTCATCCCGAAGTCCAGGAGCGTATCCAGTTCGCGGTCAATGCCACCCTCGCGGCCGGCAAGGCTTGCGGCATCCTCGCACCCAACGAAGAAGACGCCCGCCGTTATCAGCGCTGGGGCTGCCAGTTCATCGCCGTGGCCATCGACATCAGCCTGCTGCGCCAGAGTGCCATTGCCACCCTCTCCCACTACCGCGAACCCGCCACTGTTCAAGCGCCATCGCGCATTTATTGAAGGACACTGCCATGTCATCCGTTCCTGTGTTCCAGAACTTCATCAACGGCCAGTTCACCCACAGCGAGGCGCACCTGGATGTGTTCAACCCCGCCACCGGGGCGCTGCTGTCCCGTGTCCCGGCTTCCAACGCCGCTGACGTCGATCAGGCCCTCGCTGCCGCCCGCGCCGCGCAGAAAGACTGGTCGGCCAAGCCGGCCATCGAACGCGCCGGACACCTGCGCCGCATCGCCGCCAAACTGCGGGAAAACGTCGCCCACCTGGCGCGCACCATCACCCTGGAGCAAGGCAAGATCAGTGCCCTGGCCGAGGTGGAGGTCAATTTCACCGCCGACTATCTCGACTATATGGCCGAATGGGCCCGGCGCATCGAAGGCGAGATCATCACCAGCGACCGCCCCGGTGAAAACATCTTCCTGTTCCGCAAGCCCCTGGGCGTGGTGGCCGGGATCCTGCCGTGGAACTTTCCGTTTTTCCTGATCGCTCGAAAGATGGCCCCGGCGCTATTGACCGGCAACACCATCGTCATCAAGCCCAGCGAAGAAACCCCGAATAACTGCTTCGAGTTCGCCCGGTTGGTGGCCGAGACCGACCTGCCACCCGGTGTGTTCAATGTCGTATGCGGCGACGGCCAGGTGGGCGCTGCCCTGAGCGGTCACAAAGGTGTGGACATGATCAGCTTCACCGGCAGCGTCGCCACCGGCTCACGGATCATGACGGCGGCGGCGCCGAACATTACCAAGCTCAACCTGGAACTGGGCGGCAAGGCCCCGGCCATCGTGCTGGCGGATGCCGATCTGGCGCAGGCGGTGAAAGCCATTCGCGATTCACGGATCATCAACACCGGGCAAGTCTGCAACTGTGCCGAACGCGTCTACGTGGAGCGCAAGGTCGCCGATCAATTTATCGAGCGGATCAGCGCGGCGATGTCTGCCACCCGCTACGGCGACCCGATCGCCGAAGCCGACGTGGAGATGGGCCCGCTGATCAACCGCCAGGGCCTGGACAGCGTTGAACGCAAGGTTCAAACCGCCCTCAGCCAAGGCGCCAGCCTGGTGAGCGGCGGCAGCGTGGCGGACCGCTCCAGCGGCTTTCACTTCCAACCCACGGTACTGGCCGGTTGCAACGCATCAATGGACATCATGCGTGAGGAAATCTTCGGTCCGGTGCTGCCGATCCAGATCATTGACGACCTGGATGAGGCCATCGCCCTGGCCAACGACTGCGACTACGGCCTGACTTCTTCGGTCTACACCCGGGACCTGAGCCGGGCCATGCACGCTATTCGTGGTCTCGACTTTGGCGAGACCTACGTCAACCGCGAAAACTTCGAAGCCATGCAGGGCTTCCATGCCGGCGTGCGTAAATCCGGGATTGGCGGGGCCGATGGCAAGCATGGTTTGTATGAGTACACCCATACCCATGCGGTGTACTTGCAAAGCTGACCTGTGATAGACCGAGGCTTGGCGAAGCGCTGCCTTTCGGGGGGCGCTTCGCCCCCCAGCGGGAGCAAGCGCCCTCGCCACAACGACTCTTCCCCGTCCTCCTATTTTCAGACCACCAAGGTCAACCACGCCGACGCCAGCAACAACACCGCCATGGTCCGATTGAACCGGCCCATCGCCACAGCGGAACGGAAGAACCGGGCAGCGCCGAGGCCCAGATAGGCCCACACGGTCATGCACGGAATGGAAATCGCGAAAAACGCCAGGGACAGCCAGAGCACCCGCACGGTACGGTCAGCCTCGGCGCCGGCAAACACGCTGACCACCGCCAGCGCCATCATCCAGGTCTTGGGATTCACCAACTGCAACCCGGCCGCTCCCGCCAAGCCCAGTCGTGGGCCTTCGGCGGGCCGGTCCGGGTCAATGGCCTGGGCCGGGGCGCTGAAAATCTGCCAAGCCATCCAGCTCAACCAGGCAATGCCAGCCCATGAGAGCAATGTCTGAATCGTGGCATGGCGCGCGAGCACATCCCCCAATCCGGTGCCGACCAGGAGCACCAACAAGGCTGCCGCCGCGCACGCGCCGAGGATGATCGGCAAGGTGGTGGCCAGGCCGAAGCGCGAGCTATGGCTCAGCACCAGGATATTGGTCGGACCCGGGGTGATGGAGGCGACAAAGGCGAACAAGGCAAACGGCAGTAACTGGTCCATGGAGCAACTTCTCGGTGAATGATCGTCGCTTGATCATCACCAACAAGCCGGGTTCAGTCTGGAACAATTGAGCAACGCTTGCGGTAGTCCGCCGGGCTCAGTCGATAGGCGCGCTGGAACCAGCGGCCCAGGTGGCTTTGGTCGGCAAAGCCGAGCATGGCGGCCACCGCCACGGCACTCTCACCCTGGGCCAGCAAACGCCGGGCGCGGGCCAGGCGCAACTGGATCAGATAGGCATGGGGCGCCAGGCCGAATGCCGCCTTGAACCCACGGGTCAGGCGAAAACGATCGACACCGGTGACCCGCGCCAGGTCATCCAGCCCGATGTCTTCGTGCAGGTGACTGTGCAGGTAATCACGGGCCTGCTGGGCGACCAGCGGCAGCCGTGGGTCGGGATTGATCCGCGCTCGCCAGTGCAAGTGTTGGGTCAGGTTGGCCAGCAAGGTGTCCAGGGCGGTCTGTCGCACGATGCGGATCTCCTGCTCATGCAGGCTCTCGAACGCCAGGGCGGTGGCACTGGCCAGCCGCGCATCGTCCGTCAGAGTGGCGGCGAACCCCAGCTGGGCATTGTCCGGCGCCTCGTCGAACAAGGAGCGCAATTCGCGCTCCAGCCACTGGGGTTCCAGGTACAAGGTGCGGTAGGTAAAACCGTTGGCTTGGGGTGCATTGCCGTCATGCAACTCACCAGGTTCGAGCAGAAACACCTTGCCGGGCGTGCTGTTGTGCTGCTGGCGGCGGCAATGAAACTGCTGCACGCCCTGCTCGGTCACGCCCACCAGGTAGGTGTCGTGCCAATGGGGATCGTAGGCATGTCCCTCGAAATGCGCGCGCACGGTCTCGATGCCGGACGTGGCGTCCTGCTTGAGATCGATCCAGTTGCGCGCCGTCATGAGCCGCCTCGTTTTGTGTATCCGCCTGGAGCAGATTAACCGCTCGTGGGGATGACGTCTGGAAGATTTGTGCAATCCCCTGTGGGAGCGGGCTTGCTCGCGATGGCGGCTGATCAGTCGATGCAGCTGTTGAATGACCCACCGCTATCGCGAGCAAGCTCACTCCCACAGGGTATCAACCTCGCCCCTGCCTCAGGCTTGCGGCAACACCGCCTCCACCGCCAGCCGCGCCAACTCCGCATCCTGCTCGGCCTTGACCCCGGACACGCCAATGGCGCCGATGCATTGGCCGTCATGACGGATCGTCACGCCGCCTTCAAGCATGCCTTGCAGGTGTGGGGCGCTGAGGAAGGCGTAGCGGCCGCCGTTGATCATGTCCTCGAAGACCTTGCTGTCGCGTCGACCCATGGCGGCGGTGCGGGCTTTTTCCGTGGCAATGTAGGCCGATAACGGCGAGGCGTCGTCCAGGCGCAACAGGCCCAGGGGGTGACCACCGTCGTCCACCACGCAGATCGAAACCGCCCATTGGCGCTGATGAGCCAATTCCTTGGCAGCCTCCAGCAATTGCGCAACGTCTTGTTCAGTGAGTACCGCTTTGGTTTTCATGGATCACTCCGAGTTGTGCGGCAGAAAGTCTCGCCGAGTATTGAGCTTCGACGAGGTTTGAGCCAACAAATTCGAAACACGGGTTCTGATCGTGTATGAATTAATCCAAATGGATCCATTGATAGAAATCAATAGCCCAATTTCATGCATATACCGTTGACAACGATATTAGTTAAGAGACCTAATGGATCCACAGACAAGAACAACATCCGCCTGGAGATCCGACATGTACCCCAAAAATGCCTGGTACGTTGCCTGCACCCCCGATGAAATTGCCGACAAGCCCCTGGGCCGCCAGATCTGTGGCGAGAAGATGGTTTTTTACCGTGGGCATGAAGGCAAGGTCACGGCCGTGGAAGACTTCTGCCCCCATCGTGGCGCCCCGCTCTCCTTGGGCTACGTCGAAAACGGCAACCTGGTGTGCGGTTATCACGGCCTGGTGATGGGTGGCGATGGCAAGACCGTGGAAATGCCAGGGCAACGGGTGCGGGGATTTCCTTGCAACAAGACCTTTGCGGTGGAGGAACGCCATGGCTTCATCTGGGTCTGGCCGGGTGACCAGGCGCTGGCGGATCCGGCGCTGATCCATCATCTGGAATGGGCCGAAAGTGACGAGTGGGCCTACGGTGGCGGCCTGTTCCATATCCAGTGCGACTACCGCCTGATGATCGACAACCTGATGGACCTGACCCACGAAACCTACGTGCACGCCTCCAGCATCGGCCAGAAGGAAATCGACGAAGCGCCACCCGTGACCACGGTCGAAGGCGACGAAGTGGTCACCGCCCGGCACATGGAAAACATCATGGCTCCGCCCTTCTGGCGCATGGCGCTGCGCGGTAACAACCTGGCCGACGATGTGCCGGTGGATCGCTGGCAGATCTGCCGCTTCACCCCGCCCAGCCATGTGCTGATCGAAGTGGGCGTGGCCCATGCCGGCAACGGCGGTTATCACGCCGCGCCGCAATTCAAGGCGTCGAGCATCGTGGTGGATTTCATCACCCCGGAAACCGAAACCTCCATCTGGTACTTCTGGGGCATGGCCCGGCACTTCCAGCCGCAGAATGAGGCCTTGACCGCGAGCATTCGCGAAGGCCAGGGCAAGATCTTCAGCGAAGACCTGGAAATGCTTGAGCGTCAGCAGCGCAACCTGCTGGACCACCCCCAACGCAATCTGCTCAAGCTCAACATCGATGCCGGCGGCGTGCAGTCGCGTCGCGTGCTGGAGCGCTGGATTGCCCGGGAGCGTGGAGCCCAACCCGGATTGATTGCCAGCAGCCATCAGCCACAACTGGCGGAGCAACGGCCATGATCGAAGTCCAGGTGGCGGCGCGGCACAACGAAGCCGTCGATATCTGCAGCTACGAGCTGATCCGAGTCGACGGCCTACCGCTGCCGGCGTTCACGGCCGGTGCCCATATCGACGTGCACTTGCCCGACGGCCTGATACGCCAGTATTCACTGTGCAACCACCCCGAGGAACGGCATCGCTACCTGATTGGCGTGCTCAAGGACCCCACCTCGCGCGGCGGTTCACGCAGTTTGCATGAGTTGATCCAGCCCGGCATGCGCCTGCACATCAGCGAGCCCCGCAACCTGTTCCCCCTCGCGCCTGAAGCCCGGCGCAGCCTGTTGTTTGCCGGCGGCATCGGCATTACGCCACTCCTGTGCATGGCCGAGCACCTGGCCCAGAGCGGTTCGGCGTTCGAACTGCACTACTGCGCCCGGTCCCGGGAGCGTGCAGCCTTTGTCGAGCGTTTGCGCCAATCGCCTTATGCCGATCGGGTTTTCCTGCATTTCGATGAAGAACCCGAGACCCTGCTGGACGCCGCTCGGGTGCTGGCTACGCCCAGTGACGACCTGCATCTTTATGTGTGCGGCCCCGGCGGTTTCATGCAGCACGTACTCGACACCGCCAAAGCCCAGGGCTGGCAGGAACCCCACCTGCACCGTGAATATTTCGCCGCTGCGCCTACCGACACCAGCGCAGATGGCCGTTTCTCAGTGAAATTGGCCAGCAGCGGCCAGGTTTTCGAAGTGCCGGCGGACCGCAGCGTGGTGCAGGTGCTGGAAAGCCATGGCATCGAGATTCCGATTTCCTGCGAACAAGGCGTGTGCGGCACCTGCCTGACCCGCGTGTTGGAGGGCGTGCCGGAGCACCGGGACATGTTCCTGACCGAGGCTGAACAGGCGTGCAACGACCAGTTCACGCCCTGTTGTTCCCGGTCGAAGACGCCGTTGCTGGTGTTGGATCTCTAAGCTCCAGACCAACATGGGGCCCTGTGGGAGCGTCTTTATGGATGTTTTTTAGTTTGTGTGTATATCCGTTTTTTTGGTAACGGCGGCTGGCGGTTCCGCCCTTACGGCGGGTCACTTTCGAAAAGCGTGAAAGTAACCAAAGCGCTCTAGCCCCACCACTCGGTGCCTCGCCTAGGCTCGGCATGCCCGAACGCAGGCATTGCTCCGTAGGCCCGCCGCGAAGGTCCATCCATGGCCCAGCGCGGCTACCTCGGCATCCATGCCGAGGTGCCCACTGCGCAACGCCTACGTTCGGCCAGCGTGGTTTTATGGGGCGCCCAGATCAAGATCAAGATCTAAAGCAAAGCAAAGCAAAGCAAAGCAAAGCAAAGCAAGAGCGGGGTACATCCAGCATCTATGAAGCTGGACCACCGCTATCGCGAGCAAGCTCGCTCCCACATCGGGGTGTGGGTGTTCACAGCATCTGCACACAACACAAAAACCTGTGGGAGCGAGCTTGCTCGCGATGAGGCCAGTCCATTCAACATCTTCATCGACAGTGACATCGCCTTCGCGAGCAAGCCCGCTCCCACAGGAGGAACGCGTTCACGCTAAGCCAGGTCGGCTATAAGGCCGCCTCGCGTGCGCTTTTGATCTTAGGCGCCCCGTTAAACCACGCTGGCCGAACGTAGGTATTGCGCAGTGGGCAACCCGGCATGGATGCCGGGTTAGCCGCGCTGGGCCATGGATGGCCCTTCGCGGCGGCCCACGGAGCAATGCCTGCGTTCGGGCACACCGAGCCTAGGCGAGGTGCCGAGTGGTGGGGCAAGAGCGCTTTGCTTACTTTCGCGCTCTTCGAAAGTGAGCCGCCGTAAGGACGGAACCGCCAGCCGCCGTTATCAAAAAAACGGATATACACACAAACTCTAAAACCATCCCTAAAAGACAAAAATACGACCCTTTCTAAGTGAAGCGCCGTTTTCTCTTAAGTGAACAGTATTAGCTCCCACAGGGGCCCTTTCACTCCGAACGCAGAATCACCGTCATCCGCTCATCCGCCAGCGTCGAACCAAACACCTCGGCATAACGCAAGGTCGCATTGGCATGCTCACGCATGATCGCCTCGGCACGGGCGCCCTGGCGATGGATCAAGGCGTCGAACACCGAATGGTGCTGCATGTGGGCATAGTTGAAGCGGCGAAACTCGCCGGCCATGTTCTGGCGATCCACCGCCAGGGCGGTGACTGAGGCGAAAGGCAGATGATCGTTGCGGGCCAGTGCATCGGCAATCGCCGGGTTGTGGCTGCCTTCGACGATCACCTGATGAAAACGCATGTTGAGGTCGTGATAGACCTCCAGGTCATCCTCGGTCACGTAACCTTTGGCGAACAGTTCGTCGCCCTGCACCAGGCATTGTTCGAGTATCGCCCGGCCCTCGTCGGACAAGCCGCGTTCGGCCGTCTGCCGGGCGGCCAGGCCTTCCAGCACGCCCCGCACCTCTACCGCCCCGGCGATCTCCTCGGCACTCACCGAACGCACCTGGAACCCCCGCCCGCCATAACGCACCAGCAGCCCTTCCTGCTCCAGCGTGCGGAACGCCATGCGCACTGGCATCCGCGAAACGCCGAACAATTCTGCGGTGGGAATCTCCATCAAGCGCTCACCGGCCGCCAACTCGCCCGAGGCGATCATTCTGCGCAGCGCCACCAGCACCGTTTGGCCAGGCTTACTCATCCAGGTGGATTCCAGAGAAAAGAGAACCGGCATAGTAAAAGGCTTGGGGCGGCGTGTCACGGCGGGGGCTGGGCTGAGGGCAGAACGAATCGAAGATGAAAATCCTGTGGGAGCGAGCTTGCTCGCGATGACGGCGGCACAGACAACATCACTGCAAACTGCCAAACCGCTATCGCGAGCAAGCTCGCTCCCACAAGGATCGGAGGTTAATCCGCCGCCCCCACCCGCAGGATCGATGGATCTTCACCGCGATACAGCGCCTCGACTTTCGCCGCCCGCCACTGCAACACCGCCCGTTGGTTGATCGAGCCCTTGTCGGTGATTTCGCCGCGATCGATGGACGCCGGCTCATCGAGCAAGGCGATCCACTCCACACGACTGGCGTTGCCGCTGGCTTCGCGGTTCAGGCGTTGCAGCCAGTCGGCGAACCAGCGGCGTACCGCCGGGCTGGCGAGCACCTGGGCATCGCTGGCATCCGAGGCCAGGCCCGACAGGCGTCGGCACTCAACAAGCCTTGGGAACACCAACGCACCCAGGCACTCGCGATCCGGCGCGGTGATCACCAGGTCCTGCACGTAAGGCGTGCCTTCCAGCACCGCCCGGTTGCGCAACGGCCCGACACTGACGAACACCCCGGAGGACAATTTGAAATCCTCGGCAATCCGTCCATCGAACATCAACCCCAATTGCGGGTTGCCCGGATCGGCCAGCTTGATCGCATCCCCCGAGCAGTAGAAACCGTCCTCGTCGAACACCTCGGCGGTTTGCTGCGGCGAGCGCCAGTAGCCAGGCATGATGTGCGGCCCGCGAAAGCGTCCTTCGAACTTGCCATCCACCGGCACCAACCGCACTTCGCAACCCGGCGCTGGCAGGCCGATGTATCCGGCCATGGACAACGGCCCGGTGGTGAACGTGCAGGACGGTGCCGCCTCGGTCATTCCCAGCCCGGCCATCATCCGGATCCGTTCGCCACAATGTTGCTCGGCCACCTTGTCGAGGCGATCCCAGGTGCTTTGGGACAAACCCGCCGCCGCAAAGAAGAACAGGCTGATGCGCTTGAAAAAACGCTCGCGCAAATCGCCGTCCTGCTCCAGGGCGCTGACCAGTTCTTCCCAGCCCTTGGGCACGGTCAGGTAGGCGGTGGGCGAAATTTCCTTGAGGTTGCGCAAGGTTTCGGCAAAGCCCTGGGCCGTGGGCTTGCCGTCGTCCAGGTAGAACGTGCCGCCGTTGTACAGCACGATGCCGACGTTGTGGCTGCCACCGAAGGTGTGGTTCCACGGCAGCCAATCCACCAGCACCGGCGGCTCTTCACCGAACACCGGAAAGGTCTGCAGCAGCATTTGCTGGTTGGCGCAGAGCATGCGCTGGGTGGTGATCACCGCCTTCGGTAGTTTGGTCGAGCCGGACGTAAAGAGAAACTTGGCGATGCTGTCCGGACCGGTGGCGGCAAAAGCCTGCTCGGCCTCAACGCCGCCGGGCTGTGCCAGCAGGCTGGCGAAGCTGGTCCTGGGCCGGCCCGCCAGCTCGCCCTGGACCGTGATCAGGGGAATATCCGCCGGCAATACGGCATTGATCGCCCGCTCAAACGGCGCGGCATTGCTGACAAACACCAGCCCCGGCCGCAACAGGTCGCAGATGTGCCGCAGCTTGGCGAAATCCTGGGACAGCAATGAATAAGCGGGCGACACCGGGCAATACGGAATCCCCGCGTACATCGCACCGAGGGCCATTTGCAGATGCTCGATATCGTTACCTGAGAGCAGCGCCAGCGGCTTTTCGGCCGACAAGCCGTAGCCCAGCAAGCCTTGGGCGATGGCCCGGACGCTGTCGAGCATCTGCCTATAGCTGACGCGACGCCAGTCGCCACCCGCCTCGCGAGCCGCGATAAAGGTGTGCTGCGGGCGCACCTCGGCCCAGTGCACCAGGCGATCGAGCAAGCGCGCCGGCAACGGCGCCAGGGGCTCCAGGGAGCGCATGTGCAGGATGCCCCGCTCTTCCCTGACTTCAACAGCAGGATGACCAATCGACACCTGGCGATACTGCCCAGGGCCGGGTCGGGAGGACGATCTGAACTCGGAACTCACGTACATTTCCTCCACCAAGGCACGTTCGGGTCGCACGAAGCGAGCGGAGCGTGACAGCCTCTGGCTGTGGCCTTGTCATTGTTATTCTGGCCTGCACCGAGGCGGCGGCCTTCAAGGCCTGGCCGCCGCGGTGCGACGGATTTCAGATCGGGTAATGCCGGGGTCCATTCTGCATCGTCACCCAACGCAACTGAGTGAAATGCTCGATGGACGCCTTGCCGCCAAAGCTGCCGTAACCGCTGGACTTGACCCCGCCGAACGGCATTTGCGCTTCGTCGTGTACGGTCGGGCCGTTGATGTGGCAGATGCCCGACTCGACCCGTTGGGCCAAGGCCAGCGCACGCGTGGTGTCGCGGCTGAAGATCGCGGCCGACAGGCCAAACTCGGAGTCGTTGGCCAGGCGCAGCAGCGCCTCGTCACCCTCCCCGCGCAGGACCACGGCCACCGGGCCGAAGGACTCTTCGCGATACAGGCGCATGTCCGGGGTCACGCCGTCGAGCAGGGTCGGCTGCAGGATGCTGCCCTCCAACTGCCCGCCCGCCAGCAGTGTCGCGCCTTTGGCCAAGGCGTCGTCGATCAAGCCCTTGATGCGCTGGCCGGCACTGGCATCCACCAGCGAGCCGAGCACCGAATCACCGGCAGCAGGATCGCCAGCGCGCAAGGTGGCGATCTTGGCGATCAGCCGGGTGACGAAGGCAT
Source organism: Pseudomonas sp. B21-054 (assembly GCF_026016345.1). Classification (NCBI taxonomy): domain Bacteria; kingdom Pseudomonadati; phylum Pseudomonadota; class Gammaproteobacteria; order Pseudomonadales; family Pseudomonadaceae; genus Pseudomonas; species Pseudomonas sp. B21-054. Next base: position 3,192,192 of record NZ_CP087204.1, on the reverse strand, counting down.
CGGCCACACGGGCGTCGACGATCAGTCGTTCGGTGGACATGCAGATCTGGCCCTGGTTGAAGTACGCCCCGAAAGCGGCCGCCTGCACGGCAGCATCCAGGTCGGCGTCCTCAAGCACCAACAACGGCGCCTTGCCGCCGAGTTCCAACAGGGCCGGTTTGAGATGACGCGCCGACAGTTCGCCGACGATGCGCCCCACGTGGGTCGAACCGGTGAAATTGACCCGGCGCACCGCCGGGTTGGCGATCAACCGCTCGACGATGGCCGGCGCATCCGCTGGCGCATTGCAGATCACATTGACCACGCCGTCGCCCAGCCCGGCGTCCTGCAGCACTTGGCCGATCAGCCGGTGCACGGCCGGGCTTATTTCAGAAGCTTTAAGAACCACGGTGTTGCCGCAGGCCAAGGGCATGGCGATGGCGCGGGTGGCGAGGATCACTGGAGCGTTCCACGGCGCGATACCCAGCACCACGCCGCAAGGCTGACGCAAGGCCATGGCAAAACTGCCGGGTACATCCGAAGGAATGATTTCGCCGTTGATCTGGGTGGTCATGCACGCCGCTTCACGCAACATGTTCGCCGCCAGGTGCACGTTGAAACCGTACCAATTGGCCATGGCACCGGTCTCGCCGGCGGCAGCGATGAATTCGCCGCTACGGGCCTGCAACTGCTCGGCCGCACGCAGCAGGCGGCTGCGGCGTTCGTTGGGCGCCAGTGCAGCCCAGGCGGGAAACGCAGCTTGCGCAGCGGCCACGGCGGCATCGGCATCTTCCAGCGTGGCGGCGGCCACGCGCGAGACCGCTTGACCGGTCACCGGGTTGCAACGCTCAAAAGTCCGGCCGTCACGGGCGGGGCACGACTGGCCGCCGATCAACAGGGGCACGTCCAGCATGGTGATTCCTCTTTATTGTCTTTATCGGGAATGCATCGCAGCGGTGTAACAGTAGCGCCAGGGCGACGCAGCGAACAGCGGGATGCGGCCCGCTGTTCGTCTGTCGACTCAGCGCTTATACGTTTGCAAGCCAGGCTTGATGCTCTTGTCGTCCAGGAATTGCTTCATGCCCTGCTCGCGACCGCCTTCGGTGTCGAGCAGCCGCGACTGGTCGAGCTTGGCGTACAGGTAATCCTCGTTCTGCTCCCAGGTCAGTTCGCGGCAGCGTTTGAAGCCGTGCTTGGCTGCGCGCAGCACCACCGGATTTTTCTCCAGCAGGTTGCGCGCCAGCGCCACGGTGACTTCACGCAGTTGCGCCAAGGGCACGCTTTCGTTGACCAGGCCCATCTCGGCAGCTTTCTGCCCGCCGAAGGTCTTGCCGGTCATGATGTAGTACAGCGACTGACGATGACCCACGGTGTCGGCCATGGCCTTGCTGACGAGGTTGCCGGGCGGGATGCCCCAGTTGATTTCCGAAAGGCCGAAGGTCGCTTCGTCGGCGCAGATCGCCAGGTCGCACGCCACCAGCGGGCTGAAACCGCCACCGAAGCACCAGCCGTTGACCATGGCAATGGTGGGCTTGGCGTACATGCGCAACAGTTTCCACTGCCATTGCGAGGCTTCGCGGCGGATTTTTTCCTGGAGGATTTCCGGGCCGGCATCCACCTCACGGAAATACTCCTTGAGGTCCATGCCAGCGGTCCAGGCATCACCGGCCCCGGTCAGCACCAGTACACCGGCGGCCGGATCCTGCTCCAGGGTTTCCAACACGTCGATCATCTCGCGATTGAGGGTCGGGCTCATGGCGTTGCGTTTTTCCGGGCGATTGAGGGTCACCCAGGCAATGCCTTCCTCGATATCGACTTTGACCGTTTTCCAGCGACCTTCGTAATTGCTCATGATGCGCGCACTCTTGTTCTTGGCTGAAGATGATCAAAAATTAAACCTGAATATTAGTTATGTCAATTAACTATTAATCGATTTATCTGTATTTTTTCAGCGGCTGGAGTCACGCAGCCGAACAAGGAATATGCGATCCACCGTAGCCATCGCGTCACAACCTCGGGCAAACTGGATAGCCTTGTTAATCACTCACCTTGAGGATGCTCTTTTCGATGGCCAAGTCTTCCAAGCTTGCCGAACCCTCCGAGGCCGTGGCCGACGGCACCGACGCGCCGCTACCGCTGGACGCTGCGCTGGATGACCTGATCGGTTACGCCCTGCGCCGCGCCCAGTTGAAACTGTTCCAGAACCTGATCGGCCGGCTCGCCGTCCACGATTTGCGCCCCGCCCAATTCTCGGCCCTGGCGATCATCGACCAGAACCCCGGCCTGATGCAGGCCGACCTGGCCAAGGCCCTGGCGATCGAACCGCCGCAAGTGGTGCCGCTGTTGAACAAACTGGAAAGCCGGGCGCTGGCCGTACGGGTGCGGTGCAAGCCGGACAAGCGTTCCTATGGGATCTTCCTGAGCAAGACCGGGGAAACCCTGCTCAAGGAGCTCCAGCAGATCGCCGTCCAGAGCGACCTGGATTCCACGGCTGCGCTTTCGGATGGTGAACGGGAAGAATTGCTGCGGTTGCTGAAGAAGGTTTATCAGCAGTAAGGCCAACGCTCCCCCTGTGGTGAGGGGATTTATCCCCGCTGGGCTGCGTAGCAGCCCCAATCCAGGCTCCGCGATCAATCTGATGTGCCGGGGTAGCCGTTTGAGGGACTGCTGCGCAGTCCAACGGGGATAAATCCCCTCGCCACAAGAGCCACTATGTCCCCCGCTTCACCCCCCTTCGCCCAGCAATGCATCACCAGATCGGCACACTGTAGGTCACCAGGAACCGAGTCTGGTTCTCATCGCGAAAGGCCGCCGTTCCCGGGAAGTTGTTGCGATAGATCGACTTGCGCGCCAGCAGCCCCACGTTTTTCAGCGGGCCGCTCTGGATCACGTACCCCAGCTCCATCTGGAATTCCCGCTCCTTGCGATCCTCGGCATTGAAAGCCGCCAGCTCGATGTGATCACCGCGCACGTAACGCAGCCGAGTCCTCAGGCCTGGTACGCCCACGGCGGCAAAGTCATAGTCATGGATCGCCTGCCAGGTGCGTTCCTTGGCATTGAGAAAATCCGAGCTCATGGTCATCTCGCTCAAGCCCATCAACTCGGTGCCGGACACATAAGGCGTGGCCGTATCGCCACTGGCATGCATATAGCCCAGGCTCACGCGATGCCCACCCAAGCGATAGCCGACCAGCGCCGAAACATTGCGGTTATCCACCTTGCCGGCCTTGGCGGCGCCCTCTTCGTCACTGAAAAAGCTGCGCAGGTCGGTGGTCAACACGCCGTCGCCCAAGGGCAGGTTATGCAGCAACGCCAGGGTATTTTGCTGGTACAGGTCTGCCACTTCGGCGTGGTAGGCCCGCAGGCTGAGGTCTTTGTTGACCTGATAGTCGCCCCCCACATAGGCCATGTGAGACGAAGTCGCCGCGCCATTGAAACGGCGATTGGGTGACGCAATGCTCATCGGCTGGTAGTCGGTGGAATCGCGGCGGTTGATGCGGTCGATGTAGCCGGTGTTCAACGTCAATCCGTCGATGTCCTTGGAACTGAGCGTCGTCCCGCGAAAGGTCTGCGGCAGCAGGCGTGACGGGCTGGCGAAGGCAAACGGCAGGAAAATCGACACATCGCCGGTCTTCACGGTGGTCTGGCCGAAGCGCAACTTGCCGGTCAACGCCAGGCGCGAATACTCATCGGCGGCACGCTTGTCGCTGCTGGACACCGGCAACAACTCAGTGCCACTGCGATCCGGCGATGAATCAAGCTTGATTCCCAGCAAACCACGGACGTCCAGGCCGAACCCGACTGTACCCGGGGTAAATCCCGATTCCATGTTCATGAACACACCCTGGGCCCATTCCCGTGCCGCGGTCTTGGCACCGTCGTCCTTGTAGTCGCGGTCCATGTAGTAATTACGCAGGGTCAGGGTGCCGTGGCTGTCGTCGATGAATCCTTCTGCCCACAACGCGCTGGAACCCAGGCTCAATCCAAGGCAGGCCAGCAGTTGAACGAGCGGTGCAACAGGGGTCGCCGCAAGGGTGACCCGCGCAAGGTTTGGCATGTTCGATATCCATTTATTGTTGTTGTTTTTGATCGGGCGCAATACCTGAGGGATGGGCCCTGGGGAAGGAGAATGGAAATGTCGCGGATACTTCGTCAACCAGGATGTTCGATAATCGAACATTAATATCATTATCTAATTTTCAAATTCTTTCACTTTTAGGTAACAACCAACTGATTTTGTTGATAATTTAGGCCGTCAGAGTCTTTAAACCGTTCCGATTCATTTTTTAGTTAGCTTTGTTAATCTAAATCAGGCCCACAGGTTTCTACCCAACCTGTGTTCCAGACAAAAACAATAAGAGGGATTTGCCATGAACCGTCCGGCGCGTCGTGCGACGCTGACCATCGCCCTGTGTTTTATCGTTGCGCTGATCGAGGGTTTCGACCTGCAGTCAGCCGGCACCGCCGCCGCAGGCTTGCGGCAGACGTTTACCCTGGACCCGAAAATGATGGGCTGGGTCTTCAGTGCCGGGATCATCGGGCTGCTGCCTGGGGCGTTCTTCGGCGGCTGGATCGCCGATCGCATCGGCCGCAAGAAAATCCTCATCGCCGCCGTCTTGTTGTTCGGTGTGTTCTCCCTCAGCACCGCTTATGTCGAGCATTTTTCCAGCCTGCTGCTGGTGCGTTTCATGACCGGCCTGGGCTTGGGCGCCGCCCTGCCCAACCTCATTGCCCTGTGTGCCGAAGCCGTGGGGGAGCAACGTCGCGGCACGGCCATCAGCGTGATGTATGCGGGGGTTCCGTTGGGGGGAGCGTTGGCGGCCGTGGTCGCCATGCTGTTTGGCGAGCACTGGCAAATGACGTTTTTCATCGGCGGGCTGGCGCCGTTGCTGGTCGTGCCACTGATGGTGTTGTGGCTTCCTGAGTCCAGCGCCTTTCGCCAGGCCCGGGATGTCGGCGGCGAGGCTCGCAGCTCAACCGGCCAGGCGCTGTTCGGCGAAGGTCGAGGCCGCACCACCCTGGCCCTTTGGCTGAGCTACTTTTTCACCCTGACGGTCATGTACATGTTGCTCAACTGGCTGCCGTCGTTGCTGCTGGAACAAGGCTTCAGCAGGCCCCAGGCCGGTCTGGTGCAGATGCTGTTCAACATTGGCGGAACCCTGGGCTCGTTGCTCGGAGGCCTGTTGCTGGACCGCTGCAACGGCCTCAAGGTGGTGCTGTTCGTTTATGCCGGGCTGCTCAGCGCCCTGGCCGGGGTCGGGTTGTCGGTCGGCATCGTGCCGATGGCCATCGCCGGGTTTGCCGCCGGGTTGTTCGTCATGGCGGCGCAACTGGTGTTGTACGCATTGGCACCGCCCGCCTATCCCACGGCTGTGCGGGCGACGGGTGTGGGTGCTGCGGTTGCCATTGGGCGCCTGGGTTCGGTCGCCGGGCCTCTGGCCGCAGGGCAGATCCTGGCTGCCGGGGCGGGAACCACCGGCGTGTTGCTGGCGACATCGCCCGGGCTGTTGATTGCAGCCGTGGCGGCAATCAGCGTGATGGCTCGTGCGGTGACGGTGGGTGAGGCGCAGGCTGCGCGTTGAAGCATGCAGCTTCAAGTCAACGACAAGGCGCCCCGACGATACTCACTGGGCGTCTGGTTCATCTCGATGCGAAAGTGCCGGTTGAAGTTGGAGAGGTTGTTGTAGCCCACCTCAAAGCAGATATCGGTCACCGGCATTTCACTTTGCAGCAGCAAGCGGCAGGCGCGTTGGACCCGCAGCTTGCGCATCAGGTCGATGAAACCGTGCCCGGTGATGCGTTTGAAGAACCGCGAGAAGCCCGGTTCGCTCATGTCCAGTTGCCGGGCAATCACCGACAGACGCAGGTCGCCGGTGAGCTCAGCCTGCAGGTACTCGAAAGCTTTGTGAATGCGTTCTGAACTGCGGGCATCCAGGGTGGGCGCGTAGCACGGGCTCGCCAGGCACACGGCATCCTCTTGCGGGGCGTTACTGAGGGTCTCGAGCAGTTGCAGGAACAGCGCCAGCCGCCCCAACCCCTGCGCCGGGCCAATGGCCTCGAGCAGGCTCGCGGCGTTGACGGCGGTGTCGCCGCTGAAGGCCAAACCGCGCCGCGCCCGTTCGAACAGTGCCTGCAAATCCCCCAGCTCGGGCAGGGTCCGGCGCAGGGTCAGCAAGGTGGCGCCGTCGAATTGCAACACTACATCGCGCCCGGCCAGGTGCTCGCCCGGCGCCAGGTCGCCCATCCAGTCATGGGGCAGGTCCGGGCCGATCATCGCCACATGGCCGGGGCCGAACGGGCCGATGTAGTCACCTGCCAACAGTTTTCCGCTGCCCTGGCGGATCAGGTGGATTTCAAACTCAGGATGATGATTCCAGCGCGCCAGCGGATAGGGATAGTCGTGCTCGTACCAGCGAAAACTGTGCTCGGGCTCGGGCAGGATAACTTCCAGTTCGGCTGGTCGCTGCTCGAACAAAGGCGTTCTGTGATCGGACATGTCGCGCCTCTCTTAGCGTTATAGGCAGCACCTTACGCCGGGGACACAGCGGTCGCCAGTGTTGACCTGACCGCCCACTGATACTTTTTTAACCCGGATGTCCGCCCCGGGCCGAGGTTAAAAAAGTACCAGCGAAGCATCCTCCCTGCGTTTGTCCGCATTCAGGTGCGCTGCTGTAATCGGCTGGCCATTGAAGACGCCCCACCACCACCCTCACCCGGTGGAACAGGCGCTGGCCTCGGCACAAGGGCCCTATTTCCTTATTGATACAACTGAAGACAGGACAACCCCATGAAACGACTGGAAGGGAAAAGTGCGCTGGTGACCGGTGCGGCCCGTGGTATCGGCAGGACATTCGCCCAGGCCTACATCAACGAAGGTGCGACGGTAGCGATTGCCGATATCGACCTTGAACGGGCCCAGGCCACCGCCGCCGAGCTGGGTGCCGGCGCCTACGCGGTAAAAATGGACGTGACCGACCAGGCCTCCATCGACCAAGCCATCGACGCGGTTGTGGCCCGGGTCGGCAAGCTGGATATCCTGATCAATAACGCGGCGTTGTTTGACCTGGCGCCCATCGTGGAAATCACCCGCCAGAGCTACGAGCGGCTGTTTTCCATCAACGTCGCCGGCACCCTGTTCACGCTGCAAGCCGTGGCCCGGCAGATGATCCGTCAGGGGCATGGCGGCAAAATCATCAACATGGCAAGCCAGGCTGGCCGGCGTGGTGAGGCCTTGGTAGGCGTCTACTGCGCCACCAAGGCAGCGGTGATCAGCCTCACCCAGTCCGCCGGACTGGATTTGATCAAGCATCGGATCAACGTCAACGCCATCGCGCCCGGTGTGGTGGATGGCGAGCATTGGGACGGCGTGGATGCGCTGTTTGCCCAGCATGAAAACCTGCCGCCGGGGGAAAAGAAGCGCCAGGTCGGCCAGCAAGTGCCTTATGGCCGGATGGGGACCGCGGACGACCTCACTGGCATGGCGATTTTCCTGGCCTCGGCAGAGAGTGAATATGTGGTGGCGCAGACCTACAACGTCGATGGCGGGAACTGGATGAGCTGATAATTTGCGGTTTTAGGGCCTTGAAACGACGGAAATGGACTTATTTGCTTGAAAATTGATCCCACTACTTGAGGATTGTCCCGAACGGTACCCAGCGGTGCCGTTCCAAGGGATTTCAAGAGAGCGTGAATACCGTTGCCCCAGCGGGGCAAAAATTGCGCATCATAGGCGCCGTCCGCTCAAGGGAGATTTACATGCGTGCCATTTCATCCGCCATGCGGCTTGCCGTGCTGTCACTGGGCCTGGCATTCGCCGTCGACGCCGCGGCCACCGAAGAGACGCAGCTGGTCGAATCCATCAACCTCTACCGTAGCCAGTCCCAAAGCTGCGCGGGCCAGGCCTCTCTGGAGTTGCCGCCGCTGGCGATGGATTCACGACTGATCCTGTCGGCCAATGGCATCGGCGACCTGCAACAGGCGCTGGCGCGCACGGCCTATCCAATGGTCAACGTGCAGGCCATCAGCCTGTCCGGGCCACGAGATGCGCAAGCCGCGATGAAGGCCGTGCAGGAAAGTTTCTGCCAGGTGGTACTGGATCCGCAGTTCGTCGACGTCGGCGTCAGCCGCCTGGATCGCGAATGGCGAATCGTGCTGGCGCGTCCTCTGCTGTCGGCGCGCCTGGGGGACTGGCAAGGCGAAGGCCAGAAACTGCTGAAGCTGATCAACAGCGCCCGCTCGCAGCCACGCCGTTGCGGCACCGAAACGTTCACGGCCACAACGCCACTGGCCTGGAACGGTACCCTGGCCCTGGCGGCGGTGACGCACACCCGGGCCATGGCCAACAACAACTTCTTCGACCACAAGGACCGCGATGGCCGCATGCCGGGTGACCGGGCCGAACTGGCCGGCTATCTCGGCCAGTTGGTCGGCGAGAACATTGCCGCCGGGCAGGACACCGCCTTGAAAGTGGTAGACGGCTGGCTGGCCAGCCCCGGGCACTGCGCCAACCTGATGAACCCACAGTTCCGCGAGTTGGGCGCCGGGTACGCGACCGATCCGAAAAGTGATGCGGGGATCTATTGGACGGCGATGTTTGGTACCCAATAGCTTTACGCGGGACGGCTCAATCTGCGGTGGCTGGGCCACCGCTATCGCGAGCAAGCTCGCTCCCACAGGGTTTGGTGCCGCGACAAAAATGTGGGAGCGAACCTGTTCAGTGCGTACTGAAGATCAACGATCGATGCACGCCTGACCCCGCCCTCACCCCGTCGCCGACAGCCAACGCGACCGACCCGAAAGGCATGGCCGCGTCGCCACAGGCAAACACCCCTGGCACGTTGGTTTCGCGGGTCATGTCCGTCTGGATGAAGGCCCCCATCGGCCCGTCTTCGAACTCACAGCCCAACGACGCGGCCAATGGGCTGGCGACTCGCGTGCGGGGCAGGACGAACAGGCCATCGATGGCCACTACCCGGCCATTGGCCAACACGACGTTGGCGCGGTCGCCTTCGATGCGTTCGACGCGCTCTGGCACGATCGTTACCCCGCGTCGTTCCAGGCTAGCGCGCTGCTCAGGGTCCGGCTCGAAGACGCCATGGGTGAAAAATGTGGTCGGGCCCCAGTCTGGAAGCATCAAGGCATGGTGCAGCGACATTTCCGAGGTCGCCAACACGCCGATGGGCCCTTGCTCCAGCTCATAGCCGTGGCAGTAAGGACAATGGAACACGCTTTTGCCCCAGCGCTGCGCCAGCCCTTCCACTTCCGGCAGATCATCGATCACCCCCGTCGCCAACAACAGGCGCAGAGCGCTGTAACGCTGGCCGCGGGCGGTTTCCAGGGTGAAGCCCTGCGCCTCCTTGCAAGCACTGACCAGCGTGTCCGACACCCATTCCACCGTCGGGTAAGCCATGAGCTGGGCACGGGCATCTTCGGCGATGTCTGCGGGAGCCCGACCGTCCTGCCCAAGAAAGCCATGGGAGGTGGCGGCGAACCGATTGCGACGCTGGCCGGCATCGATCACCAACACCTTGCGCCGGGCCCGGGCCAGTTGAAGAGCGGCGGACATACCGGCGTAGCTGCCGCCTGCAATGATGACGTCGTAGCGCATGATCGTTCTCCGTGGGTGGTTTCAAAAGAATCGAGAAGTCTCGACACATCGTAAGTTCCTTGAAAACCCTCTGTCAACGATCTCGTAACTTTTGCAATTACAGGCGATACTCGCCCCTGCCTCAGTCAAAGAACACGCAACGATCATGAGAACCGACACTCGCCTGTCCCGCATGCTTCATGTGCTGATCCACATGGATCGTCATCAACAATCCGCCACCTCCGACACCCTCGCGCAGATGCTCGGCACCAACCCGGTGGTGGTGCGCCGGACCATGGCCCTGCTCAAGGAGCAGGGTTACGTCACGTCGGAGAAAGGCCATCGCGGCGGCTGGACCCTGGCCAAACCGCTGTCGGAAATGACCTTGCTCGACATCCACCAAGCCTTGGGCAGCACGTCGATCTTCGCCATCGGCCTGTCCACCGATCATCCGCAGTGTCTGGTGGAGCAAGCGGTGAATGCAGCGCTGACGGATGCGTTCGATGAGGCCCAGGCATTGCTGCTCAAGCGTTTGGGAGGGATTACCCTGGCCCGGTTGGCGGAGGACTTTGATCAGCGATTTCGGCAGGGTTGCGGGGGTACTTCGCAGGTGGGACAGGCTGAGCATTGAGGTTGACTGATCCGCCGTCATCGCGAGCAAGCTCGCTCCCCCATTAGGGGCCCGCGGCTGCCCCCAATAAAGAACGCCGCTCATTGAGCGGCGTTCTTGTCCATCACCAGACAGCGTCCGGTTTACAGCGCCATGTCAGCCGCTGGGTCAGCTTCGCGTGCTGCGCCCGGTTTGGCCGGGGCCGCGGTGGCGCCTGGCTTACCGATCGCCGGTGGCGGGTCCAGTTGCAGGACTTCGCTGGTGTACGCCCACTCCTGAGCCACACGCTCGGGGCTGTCGTTGAGCTTGGTGCCGTAGCTCGGCACGATCTGGTGCAGTTTTTCCTGCCAGGCCGGGCTGGCGACCTTGTCCTTGAAGACTTTCTCAAGCACGGTCAGCATGATCGGCGCGGCGGTCGAGGCGCCTGGCGAGGCACCCAGCAGGCCGGCGATGCTGCCGTCTTGGGACGCGACCACTTCGGTGCCGAGTTTCAGGACGCCGCCCTTCTCTTCGTCACGCTTGATGATCTGCACGCGCTGGCCGGCCTGCCACAGGCGCCAATCTTCCTGCTTGGCCTCCGGGAAGTATTCCTTCAGGGCGTTGAAGCGGTCTTCGTCCGACAGCATCAGCTGACCGGCCAGGTACTCGACCAGAGGGTACTGTTCAATACCGACCTTGGTCATTGGCCACACGTTATGGGTGGTGGTGCTGGTCAGCAGATCAAAGTACGAACCGTTCTTCAGGAACTTGGTGGAGAAAGTCGCGAACGGACCAAACAGAATCACACGCTTGCCGTCGAGCACGCGGGTATCCAAGTGCGGAACCGACATCGGCGGTGCGCCGACCGAAGCCTTGCCATAGGCCTTAGCCAGATGCAATTGGGCGACAGTCGGGTTTTCGGTGACCAGGAACGAGCCGCCTACCGGGAAACCTGCATACTCACGGGCTTCCGGAATGTCCGACTTCTGCAACAGGTGCAAGGCACCGCCACCGGCGCCGATGAACACGAACTTGGCGTCGGTCTCGGTTTCGGTACCGTCCTTGAGGTTCTTGTACGAAACGCGCCAGGTGCCGTCTTCGTTACGGGTGATGTCTTCCACTTCGCTGGACAGCTTGAGGGAGAAATTCGGCTTGGTTTGCAGGTAAGCCGCGAACTGGCGGGTGATTTCGCCGAAGTTCACGTCGGTGCCCAAGGGACTCCAGGTGGCCGCGACTTTCTGGCTCGGGTCACGCCCTTGCATCATCAGCGGCACCCACTTGCTGATCTGCTCGCGATCTTCGGAGTACTGCATGCCAGCGAACAAAGGACTGGCCTGAAGGGCTTCGTAGCGCTTCTTCAGGAATGCGATGTTCTCGTCACCCCACAGGAAACTCATGTGCGGCGTGGAGTTGATGAACGAGCGCGGGTTCTTCAGCACACCGTTCTTGACCTGCCAGGACCAGAACTGACGGGAGATCTGGAAGGCCTCGTTGATTTCGATGGCCTTGGAGATATCGACCTTGCCGTTCTTGTCTTCCGGCGTGTAGTTCAGCTCGGCCAGCGCGGAGTGGCCGGTACCGGCGTTGTTCCAGCCGTTGGAGCTCTCTTCGGCAACACCGTCCAGGCGCTCGACCATTTCCATGGTCCAACCCGGCTCCAGCTCATTGAGCCAGACGCCGAGTGTCGAGCTCATAATGCCCCCACCAATGAGCAAGACATCCACTTTTTTTGCCTCGGCGGCGTGCGTGGTCGCAAGACCCATCGCCATCGCCAGGCCCAGTAGCGCCGTGTGTGTTTTCTTCAACATGTGTGTATCCCTAGGTAGAACGCCATTCCGCCCAGCAGTCCTGATCAATGATGACGCCCATGGCCGGCAAGGCCGCATGGCGTATAGAGATGAACTGAGGGTGGACCTACAGGGCCGAGCAATCGTCGGCCTCACGTTTATGTCTCTCCGGCGCTGACTTCTTGTAGGTCTTGGCTTCAGCTGGGTGAGGGACACTGCAAAACGGTCGTCATCGGGCCCGGCGTGGCCGTGCCCGATTGTCGCAGCGGGGGGAGTTTACATAAGGAAATAAACAGACCGAAGCCCCTTTTTGACATTCCTGACAAAAACACTGGGTAAACAAAGTCATTTTGATGGCTCCGCTTGACGTTTAACCGGCCACGGAGCCGCAGGAACATGCTGTTCCACTTAAATTTCACGCTACCCGAGCATCTGGCTCAACACCGCCCGTAACTTGCCGGGCTTGAGCGGTTTGTTCAGCAACGGCGCCCCCAATTTGCGCAGGGCGCGGCGGCACTGGTCGCTGCGGTCGGCGGTGATGATCACAGCCGGGATCGCCTGATGAAAATGCTCGCGCAGGTGTTTGACCACCTCACACCCCACCACCCCATGATCCAGGTGAAAATCCGCCAGGATCAGTTCCGGCGCGCGACCTTGCAGCACATCAAAGGCGCCCGCCTCGTCGGTGGCGGTCAACACCTCGCAGCCCCACTGCCCCAGCAACGCGGCCATGCTTTGCAAAATGCTCAGTTCATTGTCGATCACCAGCAGGCGGCGGCCCGGCAGCGGGTTGCCGGCAACTGCTTGTACGGGTATCTGGGAGAGGGACGGCGGTCTTTCGGCTGACAGCGGCACCTGAATGCTGAACACCGAGCCGCGCCCCGGCCGGGAACGCACCTGGACCCGATAGCCGAGGATATGGGCGATGCGCTCGACAATCGCCAGGCCCAGGCCGACGCCTTTGCGATCCGCCGCCCGCCCCACATCCAGTTGGTTGAACTCCAGGAATATCGACTCCAGGCAGTCGGCGGCAATGCCCCGGCCGGTGTCCCAGACTTCCAGGCTCAACTGCCCTCCCCGGCGCCGGGCGGCCAGGAGAACGCCACCTTGGGCGGTGTAGCGACAGGCATTGCTGAGCAGGTTGCGCAGGATGCGGGTCATCAGGCGCAGGTCCGTCATGATCGCTTCGTCGCCAAAATGCGCCCGCAGCTCCAGGCCTGCGGCGCCGGCCACCGATTGGAACTCCGACACCAGCGGCGCCAGCAACTCGTCCAGCCGATACGGGGCCAGGTCGGGCTTGACCGCTGCCTGGTCCAGCCGGGAAATGTCCAGCAGGTCAGTGAGCAAGTCCTCGGCACCTTCGAGGGCCTGATGGGTACGTTCCACCAGCACCTGCTCGGAAGTCGGCAGCGAGCGCTCGCGCAAGGTGGCGATCAGCAGGCGTGCGGCGTTGAGCGGTTGCAACAGGTCATGGCTGGCGGCCGCCAGGTATTTGTCCTTGCTGCGATTGGCCGCCTGTGCGGCGTCGCGGGCATCGCGCAACTGCTGCTCGATCAACTCGCGCTGGGCGATCTGCTGCTGCAAGTTGTGGTTGGCCTCCAGCAGCGCGTCAGTGCGCTCGGCCACCCGTTGTTCCAATTGATCGTTGAGCTGTTGCAGGTGTTGCCGGGCCTGCTCCAGCTCATCGAGGCGCGCCGCCAACTCCGGATAGTGGCTCTTGCGCGTCGAGTGATTGCCCAGCCCCAGCAGCCCCTCCAAGGCTTTTTGCTGCTCGTCAGAGGGCTTCGCCATAAACGACCTCGACATCCCGCTGACTCGACTCCCGAGGGTTGGTGAGGATGCACGGGTCGTGCATCGCATGTTGCGACAGGAACGGGATGTCCGAGGTGCTCACCCCGTGCAGGCCCAGGGTTTCGTGGAAACCGATGGTGTGCTTGAGGGCAATCAGGTGTTCCACCAGGCGGGTACGAATCTGCCGATGATTGAGCCCACGGCAATCGATGCCCAGCGTCTCGGCGATGACCTTGAAGCGTTCGGGAGCCGAGTTGTAGTTGAAGGCCACCACGTGCTCCACCAACACCGCGTTGCACAAGCCATGGGGCAAATCCAGGAACCCACCCAGGCTGTGGGACATCGCGTGCACCGCGCCGAGGATCGCGTTAGAGAACGCCAGCCCGGCCTGCATGCTGCCGAGCATGATTTTTTCCCGCAGGGCGACGTCCGCCGGGTTGGCAATCATTTGCACCAGGTTGCCGTTGATCAGGCGCATCGCCTCCAGCGCATGGGGATCGGTCAACGGGCCGTGACCGGTGGACACGAACGCCTCGATGGCATGCACCAGCGCATCGATGCCGGTACAGGCCGACAGGAACGGGTCCATGCTCAGGGTGGTTTCCGGGTCGATCAGCGACACGTCCGGTACCGCCGCCTTGCTGACGATGGAAAACTTCATGCGCTCTTGCTGGTTGGAGATGATCACGAACTGCGACACATCGGCCGAGGTGCCGGCGGTGGTGGGAATCAGGATCAGCGGCGGGCTGGGCACAGTCAGGGTGTCGACGCCTTCGAACTCGAGGATATTGCGGCCGTGGGCAACGACAATACCGATGCCTTTGCCGCAATCCATCGGGCTACCACCGCCGACCGCGACGATGACGTCGCAATGGTTCTCCCGGTACACCTCGGCACCGAGCATGACTTCTTCGACCCGGGGATTGGGCGAGACGGCGCTGTAGATACAGTAGTCGATGGCCTGGGCCTGGAGGCTGGCCTCGACATCGGCCACCCATCCGGCAGCGATCACGCCGGGATCGGTGACGATCAGCACCTTGCGTGCGCCAAACGTCTTGGCGTAATTGCCGACATTGTGCCGGCAGCCGGCACCAAACATGATTTCGGGGGAAACGAACTTGCGCAGTGGACTGAGGCTCATCTTTTCAGGTGCGTGGCTCATCGGTAAGCCTGTTGTTATTGTCTTGGGATACCCTGAGCCTAAAGCATCCTACCGTGATTGCAATCAGACCAATGGGTAGCCCGGCCTGAATGCCTCAGGCCGGGCTAGCACTCATCGGTTGGCGAAGTACATCGTCACTTCAAAGCCAATACGCAGGTCGGTAAACGCGGGTTTAGTCCACATGGGTCTTTCCTCTTCTTGTACCGGGCGATTCCGGCAAGGTCATTAATGCATGCCCCGTCCAAGGCTCGAATGCTACTTTCGAAGCGGTGGATGGGGTGCGTTGGTAGCAATGCTGCAATCACAGACATCCAAATGTGGGAGCGAGCTTGCTCGCGATAGCGGTCGATCAGCAACATCAAGGCTGAATGTCCTGGCCTCATCGCGAGCAAGCTCGCTCCCACAGGGTGCAATGCTGTTTTCGGGTTAGAAGAAGCCCAACGGATTGATGTCGTAGCTCACCAGCAGGTTCTTGGTCTGCTGGTAGTGATCGAGCATCATCTTGTGGGTTTCGCGGCCGACGCCGGACTTCTTGTAACCACCGAACGCGGCGTGGGCCGGGTACAAGTGGTAGCAGTTGGTCCACACGCGACCGGCCTTGATCGCCCGGCCCATGCGGTAGGCGCGGTTGATGTCGCGGGTCCACAGGCCGGCACCCAAGCCAAATTCGGTGTCGTTGGCGATGGCCAGGGCTTCGGCTTCGTCCTTGAAGGTGGTGACGCCCACCACCGGGCCGAAGATTTCTTCCTGGAACACGCGCATTTTGTTGTGGCCCTTGAGCAGGGTCGGCTGGATGTAGTAGCCGCTCGACAAGTCCCCTTCCAGGTGCTCGGCCGCACCGCCGGTGAGCAGTTCGGCACCCTCTTCCCGAGCAATTTCCAGATACGAAAGAATCTTGTCGTACTGCTGCTGGGAAGCCTGGGCACCGACCATGGTGTCGGTGTCCAGCGGATTGCCACGCTTGATCTTGGCGATTTTCTTCATGACCTCGGCCATGAACGGCACATAGATCGACTCCTGTACCAGCGCCCGGGATGGGCAGGTGCAGACTTCGCCCTGGTTGAAGAACGCCAGCACCAGGCCTTCAGCGGCTTTTTCGATGAACGCCGGTTCGGCCTGCATGATGTCTTCGAAGAAGATGTTCGGCGACTTGCCGCCCAGCTCCACGGTGGACGGGATGATGTTCTCGGCGGCGCATTTCATGATGTGCGAGCCGATCGGGGTGGAACCGGTGAAGGCGATCTTGGCGATGCGCTTGCTGGTGGCCAGGGCTTCGCCGGCCTCGCGACCGAAACCATGGACGATGTTCAACACACCGGCCGGCAGCAGATCAGCGATCAGCTCCATGAATACGGTGATCGACAGCGGCGTCTGCTCCGCCGGCTTGAGCACGATGCAGTTACCGGCGGCCAGGGCCGGGGCGAGTTTCCAGGCGGCCATCAGCAGCGGGAAGTTCCACGGGATGATCTGCCCGACCACGCCCAGCGGCTCGTGAAAGTGATAGGCCGCGGTCAGTTCGTTGATCTCGGCAGCCCCACCCTCTTGGGCGCGGATGCAACCGGCGAAATAACGGAAATGGTCGGCCGACAGCGGAACATCGGCATTGAGGGTTTCGCGCACGGCCTTGCCGTTGTCCCAGGTTTCAGCGACGGCGAGGACTTCCAGGTACTGCTCGATGCGGTCGGCGATTTTCAACAGCGCCAGGGAACGGTCCTGCACCGAGGTCTTGCCCCAGGCGTCGGCGGCGGCATGGGCGGCATCCAGGGCTTTTTCGATGTCAGCGGCGCCGGAGCGCGGGAATTCGGCGATGACTTCG
This sequence comes from Pseudomonas sp. B21-054, assembly GCF_026016345.1. NCBI lineage: Bacteria > Pseudomonadati > Pseudomonadota > Gammaproteobacteria > Pseudomonadales > Pseudomonadaceae > Pseudomonas > Pseudomonas sp. B21-054. The sequence goes on along the minus strand of NZ_CP087204.1, from coordinate 3,175,482 downwards.
CCGTTGACCGGCGACGTGTTGGTGAAGTACTCGCCATTGACCGGTGCGACGAATTCGCCGCCGATGAAATTGCCATAGCGCGGTTTGAAGGAAACGACGGCGCCTGGAGTTCCGGGTTGTGCGTAGATCATGATGGGCCTCTGCCTGGTCGATGCCTGTCGCGGGACAGGCGATAGACCGATGGTAGAGAGCCCCGCGCGGCGGACGAATGCGTCGTTGGCAGGGGGGCTCTCGTTATTTGGTCGTAGATTTTGAATTTCCGGGATGCGAGGACCAACTATGGGCGCGGTCCTTGTGGCGAGGGGATTTATCCCCGCTGGGCTGCGAAGCGGCCCCAAATTTTCTGCGAGCGCTGCGCACTCGAGCGGGGATAAATCCCCTCGCCACAAGGACCGCGCCCGGCCCATTCAACTCAGTGCTTGGCCACCAGATCCTTCGGCAACTTGAAGGTCCAGAGCATCCCGCCCTGGTTGAAGTCCTTCACGCGCTTAGCCACCTCGCCGCCCCACAACGGTACGGCGCCGCCCCAGCCAGAGACCACGGAGACGTATTGCTCGCCGTCCATTTCCCAGGTGATGGGCGAACCGAGCACGCCGGAGCCAGTCTGGAATTCCCAGACCTTTTCCCCGGTCTTGGCGTTGAAGGCCTGCAGGAAACCTTCAGGCGTGCCGGTGAACACCAGGTTGCCCTTGGTGGTCAGTACTCCGCCCCACAGCGGCGCGAAGTTCTTGTGGCGCCAGACTTCCTTGCCGGTCTTCGGATCGATGGCCCGCAGCACGCCGATGTAATCTTCGTTCAGCGGCTTGATGGTGAAGCCAGCGCCGAGGAACGCCGCGCCTTTCTTGTAGGCGATGCCTTCGTTCCAGATGTCCATGCCCCATTCGTTGGACGGCACGTAGAACAGCCCGGTGTCCTGGCTGTAGGCCATCGGCATCCAGTTTTTCGCGCCGAGGAACGCCGGTGCGACGAACACCGAGCTGCCCTTGGCTTCACTGCCCGGTGCGCCCGGACGGCTGGCCTCGTTGTAGATCGGCCGGCCGTCCTTGTCCAGGCCAGTGGCCCAGGTGATCTTGTCGACAAACGGGAAGCCACGGATGAACTTGCCGTTGGTGCGATCGAGCACGTAGAAGAAGCCGTTACGGTCGGCGGTCGCGGCCGCCTTGATCTCCTTGCCGCCTTCCTTGTAGTTGAACGAGATCAGCTCGTTGACGCCGTCATAGTCCCAGCCGTCGTGCGGCGTGCTCTGGAAGTGCCATTTGATGGTGCCGTCGTCCGGGTTCAAGGCCAGACGCGATGAGGAATAGAGGTTGTCGCCAGGGCGCAGGTGGGAGTTCCACGGCGCCGGGTTGCCGGTGCCGAACAGCAGCAGGTTGGTTTCCGGGTCGTAGTAACCGCCAAGCCAGGGTGCGGCACCGCCGGTTTTCCAGAGGTCGCCCGGCCAGGTCTTGCCCGCCTCGCCGCCGGAAATGCCATTCTCGACGGCCTTGCCGTCCTTGTAGACGTAGCCCATGTGGCCTTCCACGGTTGGGCGGGTCCACAGCAGTTCGCCGTTCTTCGGATCGTAGGCGCTGATCTGCCCCACCACACCGAACTCGCCACCGGCCACGCCCGTGATCAGCTTGCCGTTGACGATCAGCGGTGCGGCGCTGATGGAATAACCTTCCTTGTGGTCGGCGACCTTCTTGCTCCACACTACTTTGCCGGTGTCCTTGTTCAGGGCCACCAGCTTGGCGTCGAGGGTACCGAAGAACACCAGGTCGCCGTACAGCGCTACGCCACGGTTGATCACGTCGCAGCAAGGGCGGATGTCATCGGGCAGACGCGCATCGTACTGCCACAGTTTCTTGCCGGTGCGCGCATCCACGGCAAACACCCGAGAATAGGAACCGGTGAGGTACATCACCCCGTCCTTGATCATCGGCTGGGCTTGCTGACCGCGCTGCTTTTCACCACCGAAGGAAAACGCCCAGACCGGCCGCAGGTCCTTGACGTTGTCGGTGTTGAGGGTGGCAAGCGGGCTGTAGCGCTGGCCCTGGACGCCCAGGCCATTGGTCACGATCTGCTCGGGGTTCTTCGGGTCCTGGAGAATTTCCTGATCGGTCACGGCGGCCAGGGCCGAACCGGACAGCAGCATGGCACTGAGCAGCAGGCTCACGGCGAACGGTTGGCGACGTGCGGGATGACTCATGACGGCTACCTCTGCGGTTATTGTTATACCCGGGAAATTTTCCCGGTCTGTCGCAGATTCTTGGCCCCAGGGCCGCCGGCAACAATTGCCCGCTGTGTTGAGTTTTCTAGTTCCTTGGTACATGTGAGTTATTTGTGGCGAGGGGATTTATCCCCGCTGGGGCGCGAAGCGGCCCTTCGGTTTTGGTGACTATTGGGTGACTGAACTGACTCAGGGGGCTGCTTCGCAGCCCAACGGGGATAAATCCCCTCGCCACAGGGACTTCATACAGCCAGGACTATCGAGGCTGGGCATCCACCCGCCTCATCCCCGCGCGCTCGTAGCGCGGATAGAGATGGCTGACACTGCGAATCAGTTCATAGCGGCTCAGGCTGATCCCGGCGAAGCGTTCGGGGATAGGGCTGCGGATCATCTCGGCCATGTCGTCGCCCCGGGCCGCGCCGTCGCGCATCAGTTGGTCGAGCCAGCCCAGGTAATCGCGCATCTGCGCAAAGGGCTGGGCGTCAGTCGCCACTGGGCCGTGGCCAGGCACGATCTGCTTCCAGGGCAAAGCTTGCAGGGTGTCGAGGTCGTTGAGCCAGACCTCCAGCCCCGGGCTGTTGGGGGTGGTCAGGGCGCGTTCGTAGAACACCAGGTCGCCGGCGAACAGCACGCCCGTGGTTTCGTCGAGGATCGCCAGGTCGGCCCCGGTGTGCCCGGCCAGTTGCAGCAGCCGCAATGCGTGATTGCCGACCTTGAGCACACCGGGCGTCAATACTTGGGTAGGCAGCACCACCTCGGTGCCGCGCATCCAGTCACCTACCAGCCGGTACATATTCTCCGCCATGGCGTCGCCCTGCTGGCGCAGCAGCTCCGTGGTCCCCGCCAAGGCCCCGATGGGCACGTCGCTGAAGGCTTGGTTGCCCAGCACATGGTCGGGGTGATGATGGGTCAGCAGCACCTGGATCACCGGCTTATCCGTGGTCGCCGCGATGGCCTGGCGCAAGGCCTCGCCGTAGCGCTTCGATGGGCCGGTATCGATCACCACCACACCGGCATCGGTGACGATGAAAGCAGTGTTGACGATATTGCCGCCGTTGGCCTTGGCGAAGTTCTCGGTGCTGCCTTCCAGCAGCCAGGTGCCCTCGGCGATCTGCCGGGGCTTGAGTGCATAGTCGGTATTGGCCCAGGTGGGCCCGCACAGGCTCATGAAAATCAGCAGCAACCAGCGCATGGCGCGCTCCTTGTGGTCAGGGAATCGCCGCCTCGAACGTGTTGCCGCTGTTGTCGCGCAGCAACAGGCGGGTCTGCCCGGGGCCTTGGATGTCGAAGCCCAGGTTGGGGTTTTCACTGACCGCCGGGAACAACTCAAGGCGCGCCAGCACCTGGCCGTCGGCGTCCAGCAGTTGGGCCTGGTTGAGGAAGAACTCAGGGATGCCGCTCACCAGGCCGTTATCCATCGGATGGGCCACCTGCAGGCGCAGGCGACTGGTGTCACCACGGGGATAACGGGCGCCGAGCACTTCGCCCAGGTGTTCCTCCCAACCCGGCTGGGTGCGTACCACGCTGGGTGCGGTGCAGCCGCCACCGGCCGCGTCGATCAGGGTCGAGCCGACGTGCCACAGGCCATCACGGGTCTGTACCGCAGCGCGCAGTGGCGTGGCTTGTTCGATACGAATGCGGATCGACAACCAGGGCAGCACCCGCTCCCCCGGTTGGAAGTCGACGATTTTCGGCAAAGGGTTCAACTCGGCCCAGGCCAGCACCCGCACCACGTCACCGGTGAAGGCCCGGGCATCGATTTCCAGCGGTACCTGGCGCGCATCTTCGGCAAAGGGTGGCGCCAGCAATCGGACCCGGTCGTCGAACACGAACGGTGCGTCGCCCAGCAGTTGCTTGTGGTAGAAGGCCCACATCACCGAAGGCACCGGATCCTGGCCCGGTTCGGCCGCCGCCAACGCGATCAACGGCAGGCCGCACCCCAGCAGGCACCACACGACCCATTTCATTCCTGCGCTCCTATTGATACATCTCGGGCACTTCGTAACGCAGGCCGTAATGGGCGTAGACACTCTTGACGCTGCCATCGCGGATCAAACCTTCCAGCGCTTCTTCCACCGCATAGGCCAGCTGTCGGTTGCTTTCATGCACCGCCATGCCGATTTCCCACCGTTGCTTGCCCATGTTCGGGTAAGCATTTTCCGCCAGCGCCAGTTGCGGATCGGCAGCCTTGTGGACCTGCCAGTCGATTTCCCCGCGCATGGCCATGACCGCGTCGACCTCGCCAGCCTGCATGGCGCTGAAGGCCTGGCTGACACCCGGGTAATGACGTGTCTTGGCGCTGAGCATGCCGTTGAACACCGACGTCAGGTAGAACGACGGCACGCTGTCGACTTCCACGCCAATCGGGTGCTGTTGGAACACCGCGACGCTGCCCACCGAGTCCAGTCGACGGCGGTCGTATGCCACCTGCCAGCATTCCTGCTGATAAGGCCCGAACATCACCACCTGGGCATTGGCCAACTCACCGATGTCATTGCGCTTTTGCACGTAGTCGTGATCGTAGGGCACGCGCATCATCAGGTCGGCCAATTGCCGGTCGTGCAACGGACTGCTGCGCCAGATGTAATCGCGCAGGTCGTCATCGAGTTTTTCTCCCGGCGGCGCCCAGATCAATTGCAGGCGCACGCCAAGCGCTTTGGCCAGCGCCTGGGCCAGCTCCACGTCCACGCCCCTGGGTTGGCCGTTGTCTTCAAAACTGTAAGGGGCGAAATCCTTGTAGACCGCCACCTTCAACTCACCGGCGGCGATCATCTCGTCGTAGCTGCGCACCTGCGCCTGTACCGCCTGGCTGAACAGCAGCAGGCTGCAGATTACCCATGCGAACAGGCGCATGGCGATCACTCCTCGACGTGCACGCTGTCGAGATAGGTGCGCACCGCCCACAGGGCTTCCTGGCTCAGGTAGTCGGCCATTTTCGGCATGTAGACCCGGCCGTCGCGCACCGCGCCGTGACGTACGCGCTCGACGAACCATTCATCCCCGGCTTCGGCGGCGTCCAGCATCCGCAGGTCCGGGGCAATCCCGCCGGACTTGGCTTCCAGGCCGTGGCACGCGGCGCAGTTCTGGTTATAGGCCGAAGCGCCGATTTCTATGGCTTTGTCACGCTCGGGGGAACTGCGATAGGGGTTCTGGGCGGCCCAACCATCACCGTCCAGCGGCAGGTTGGTGTCCTTGATCGGGGTCAATCCCTTGGTTTCCACTGCCTGGGGCACTACGTTGCCATGGGCCCATACGGAGCCTGCGCCGGTCAGCCCTATCAGCAATGCGGTAGCGATGATGGCGTTGCGTTTTGTTGTCATTGTTATGCCCTCTGGATTGCACGCAAGACCTCTGTGAAGAAGCCGTGCCGTCATCTTAGGAACCCCCCTGCCCCAGCCGAATGCTGCTTTGGTGGTCGCGCTCTACTCCCTTGGTATCGGGTCATTCGACGAGGGTCGTAAAGACAGGCGGTTCGGGAAGTCTTCCCGGCAAGGGCGGGACTTTTTCCGTATCGGCCGGGCCCGCCGCGACCCAACCTAGTCAGGCCAAAACCTTCACTGGGAACTGCACCATGACAATAAAAACGCAACCTGCCCTCTCGCCCCTGACCGTTGCCGTGCACGCCTTGCTATTGGCCGGCAGCCTGTCGTTGGGCACACTCGCCAACGCCGCCACAACTCCGGGGGTCACCTGGGAAGACATCGCCAACGACCACCTGAGCACCAAGGACGTGCTGCAATACGGCATGGGCACCAACGCCCAACGCTGGAGCCCGCTGGCCCAGGTCAACGACAAGAACGTGTTCAAGCTCACGCCGGCCTGGTCCTACTCGTTCGGCGACGAGAAGCAGCGCGGCCAGGAATCCCAGGCCATCGTCAGCGACGGCGTGGTGTACGTCACCGGTTCCTACTCGCGGGTATTCGCCCTCGACGCCAAGACCGGCAAGCGCCTGTGGACCTACAACCACCGGCTGCCGGACAACATTCGTCCATGCTGCGACGTGGTCAATCGCGGCGCGGCCATTTATGGCGACAAGATCTACTTCGGCACGCTGGACGCGCGCGTGGTCGCCCTGGATAAAAACACCGGCAAGGTGGTGTGGAACAAAAAGTTCGGCGACCACGCCGGCGGCTACACCATGACCGGGGCGCCGGTGCTGATCAAGGACAAGACCAGTGGCAAGGTGCTGTTGATCCACGGCAGTTCCGGTGATGAGTTCGGCGTGGTCGGGCAGTTGTTCGCCCGCGACCCGGAAACCGGTGAAGAGGTGTGGATGCGGCCCTTCGTCGAAGGCCACATGGGCCGCCTCAACGGCAAGGACAGCACCCCGACCGGCGACGTCAAGGCACCGTCCTGGCCGGACGACAAGACCACCGAAACCGGCAAGGTCGAAGCCTGGAGTCATGGCGGCGGCGCGCCTTGGCAGAGCGCCAGCTTCGATCCCGAGACCAACACCATCATCGTCGGCGCGGGCAACCCCGGGCCATGGAACACCTGGGCCCGCACGGCCAAGGATGGCAACCCCCACGACTACGACAGCCTCTACACCTCCGGCCAGGTCGGCGTCGACCCGAGCACGGGCGAAGTGAAGTGGTTCTACCAGCACACGCCCAACGATGCCTGGGACTTCTCCGGCAACAACGAGCTGGTGCTGTTCGACTACAAGGACAAGGACGGCAAGGTGGTCAAGGCCACCGCCCACGCTGACCGCAATGGTTTCTTCTACGTGGTGGACCGCAACAACGGCAAGCTGCAGAACGCGTTCCCTTTCGTCGACAACATCACTTGGGCCAGCCACATCGACCTGAAGACCGGTCGCCCGGTGGAAAACCCCGGCCAGCGTCCGGCCAAGCCATTGCCCGGCGAAACCAAGGGCAAGCCGGTGGAAGTCTCGCCACCCTTCCTCGGCGGCAAGAACTGGAACCCCATGGCCTACAGCCAGGACACCGGGCTGTTCTATGTGCCGGGCAACCAATGGAAAGAGGAATACTGGACCGAGGAAGTGAACTACAAGAAGGGCTCGGCCTACCTGGGCATGGGCTTTCGCATCAAGCGCATGTACGACGATCACGTCGGCAGCCTGCGGGCGATGAACCCCACCACCGGCAAGGTGGTCTGGGAGCACAAGGAGCCTTTGCCGCTGTGGGCCGGGGTATTGGCGACCAAGGGCAACCTGGTGTTCACCGGCACCGGCGACGGCTTCTTCAAGGCCTTCGACGCCAAGACCGGCCAGGAACTGTGGAAATTCCAGACCGGCAGCGGCATCGTCTCCCCGCCCATCACCTGGGAGCAGGACGGCGAGCAGTACATCGGCGTGACCGTCGGCTATGGCGGTGCCGTACCGTTGTGGGGCGGTGACATGGCTGAGCTGACCAAGCCGGTAGCCCAGGGCGGGTCGTTCTGGGTGTTCAAGATTCCGAGTTGGGATAAGGCGACAGCGCAGAAATAGCCCGATCCCACCTGAATTCTGATCGATACAACAATCCCCTGTGGGAGCGAGCTTGCTCGCGATGGCGGTGGCTCAGTTGGCAGTGATTTTGAATGTGCCGACGCCTTCGCGAGCAAGCCCGCTCCCACAGGGGTTGTATGGTGTGCACAGCATCTGTGTCCAACGAGATCAAATGTGGGAGCGGGCTTGCTCGCGAAAGCGATGGACCAGTTAGCGGTGATGTTGAATGTCCCACCGCTATCGCGAGCAGGCTCCCACAGCCAACCGAGTTTACTGTCATGAGACTTCTGCCTCTGCTGCTTCTGTTCGTTGGCGCCTTTGCCAACGCCGACGACCTCGACACCCCGCTTACCATCAACGGCTGCATCATCGCCGAATCCAGCCAATGCCCCGGCGCCAACCTGCGGGGCGCCCGGCTGGCCAACCAGGACCTGCGCAAAATGAACCTCAGCGGTGCCGATCTGCGCGATGCCGACCTGCGGCACGCGCGGTTGGACCTGGCGAATCTGGAACGAGCGCGGTTGCAGGGCGCCAACCTGAACCGTGCCAGCCTGCAACAAAGCAACCTGCGCCTGGCGGACTTCAGCGGTGCCACGCTCAAGGCGATCCAGGGTTGGGGCCTGTTCGCCCAAGGCGCACAGTTCCAGCGTGCCGACCTGAGCGCTGCGTACCTTCAGTTCGCTCGCCTGTCCGGTGCTCGCTTGCACGATGCCAACCTGCAGGCCGCCGACCTGGAAATGGCCTGGCTGAGCAAGGCCGACCTCAAAGGCGCCGACCTGCGCGACGCCAACCTGCAAGAAGCCAAGCTCGGCGAAAGCAACCTGGAACAGGCCAACTTGAGCGGCTCGCGCCAGCACTACGGGAACTTCCAGGATGCGAATATGGAAGGCTGCACCGGCTGCCCGACGTCTTGGGATCAGTAAAGTCTGCGGAGACACGCACAACCCTGTGGTGAGGGGATTTATCCCCGCTGGGCTGCGAAGCAGCCCCAAAGCCTGACAACTCGGGGTGTCAGGTTCATTGAGTGAGCTGTTTCAGGGCTGCTTCGCAGCCCAACGGGGATAAATCCCCTCGCCACAAATGGATCATTCAGTGGAACCTGGGATCTACCCCGCCACCCGCACCACCCCCATATCAATCCCCAAATGCACCAGCTCGGCATGGGAACTGACCTGTAACTTGCTCTTGAGCAGCGTCAGGTGGTTGGACACGGTCTTGGCGCTGATGCACAGCTGTTCGGCAATGGTACGTGCAGGCGTGCCCTTGGCGAGCATGACGAAGATCTCCAGCTCACGCTGGGTCATGCATTGCAGGCGCGGGTCGGTGTTGTGCCGGGAGCTGGTGCATGCCAATTGCGTGGCCAGGGACTGCTCGATGTAGGCATGCCCGGCCAGCACTCGCCGTACCGCTTCCACCAGCACCTGGGGTGCAGAGTTCTTGGTCAGGTAGCCGGCGGCACCAGCGTCCAGCGCCTGGCGGACCAGCGGCAGCTCATCGTGCATGCTGAAAAACAACACCCGCAGTTGCGGCAGGCGCTGGCGCAGCCGTCGGGTGGTTTCCAACCCGCTGATCCCGGGCAGGCCGAAGTCCATGATCACCAGGTGCGGCACTTGTTCCTGTACCTGGCCCAACGCCTCTTCGCCCGTCGCCGCCTCCCGTACCTGCAAGTCCGGCATCAGCGCCCGCAAAAGGCTGGCATAGCCCTGCCGAACCACCGCATGGTCGTCCACCAACAAGATGTTCATCACGCCTCCAGGGGAATATTCAAGGCCAGCGCCCAACCGGCGCCAGCCTGGCTGATGATGCGCAGCTCGCCGCCCAGGCTGCGGGCCCGTTCGGACATCGAGTGCAAGCCAACGCCTGCACGGGCGGGCTGCGCCGCACCGCGGCCATTGTCACGCACCAGCAAGCGCAGGCGCCCGGCGCGATGTTGCAGGCGGATCCGTACCTCAGTGGCGCCCGCATGGCGGGCAACGTTGGTCAGGGCTTCCTGCAACAAGCGATACAGATGGGTCTTGTCCGGCCCCGACAATGACGGCAGCGCTTCGTCGATCCGCAGCTGACAGGCAATGCCCTGGGTTGCCTGCCATTGTCCGGCCAACAAGCCGATGGCCTCGCCCAACGGCAGGTGCTGTAGCACCACCGGATACAGGTCATGCACCAGCGCGCGGAACCCCTGTTGCAGATGTTCGCAATGATCCTCGAGCTGGCTGACGGTCTGCGCCAGTACCTGCGGCTGATCCACCACCAGGCGCAACAGGCAGGCCCGGGCGCGAATACCCGCCACGTATTGACCGAGGTCGTCGTGCAGGGTCTGGGCCAACTGAGTGCGCTCCTGTTCCTGCACGGCCAGCAACGCTTGGGTCAGCCGGGTGTTATCGATCCGCGACTGGGCCAGGGCGGCGGTCATGCGATTGAAATGCCCTGCCAGTTGCTGCGCCTCGGGGACGCCTTCCGCCGGCAGGCGCACCTGGAGATTGCCGGCGGACACCTGACGCAGCGCGTGCAGCAAGTCATCCAGCAAGCGCATGCCCCGGCGCACCGCCCAACGAATCACCAGCAAACTGAGCAATAGCGCCAGGGCACAGACACCCAGCAACTGCACCAATGAATCGAGGATTTCCTCGATTTCGTCTCGAGGATCCACCGCCATCCAGGCCCGCCGACCATCACGCAAATCCACCACTTGGGCCGCCGGGCCGTCAGCCAGTAACCGACGACCGAGCCAGGCTTCCAGCCCCTCGTCGGCATCCGCAGGGAGCAACTCCCCAGGGGCCAGCCAACGGACACGCACATGCCGCAGGCTGCCGGTCAGCCGCGGCTGGAGACTGGCTGGGTCACGCTCGGCGGTTTCGCGCAGGTAATGCACCACGGACTCGGCCGATTGCAGTTCGCGCTTCACATCGGCCATGGCCTGATGCAACAGCAAGGCTGCGCAGGCCAGGGTGACCAGGGCGAAAAACGCCGTTACCCAGAGGTTGATTCGCCAGAGGGCTGACATGGTTAGCGGCCCATGGCCGGGATGGAGTCACATCCCCAACGCCGGACACAAATCCCCTGTGGGAGCGGGCTTGTTCGCGAAAGCGGTGGCTCAGTCGATAGGGATGTTGAATGGGATGCCGTCGTCGCGAGCAAGCTCGCTCCCACAGGGGGACTGGGGTGTTTGCAGATTTGAGGTCCACTGCACGCTCCTTGCTTGCCAGACAACCGATCGACCCCGATCAGGCTCAGGACCAACAACGCCGGCAGAAGCAGGGCTTTGAGAATCCGCACCATCTGTCCGCTCCTGATGAATGACGATTGCCTGCATCGTAAAACCCCAACCCCGGCGGCGGTTTACTACCTTGGTACTGCCCCGGCGGTACTTTCTGCATATTTCCCCTTGGCCACAGGCTTCCTATGCTGGCGCTACCGGCAATGGAGGTGGTATGCGCAGGCTTCTCAGTTACGCCCTGATCCCTCTGCTGGCTGCGGCCAGTGGCTGGCTGCCGGCCATGGTCCAGGCGGGCGATGCGGCGCCGTTGCAAGTGCGCATCGGCTACCTGGGCTATCGTCCCGACCCGGGGCCGCTGCTGTCCAACGTGATTGCCGAACCTGCCGACGCCGGGCTGCGTGGTGCCGAGCTGGCGATCATCGACAGCAACAGCACCGGGCGTTTTCTCAAGCACGATTACCGCCTGGAAAGCGCCAACGTCGACAGCCCCGAAGCGCTGCTCCAGGCCGCCCGCAGCCAACATGACCAAGGCCTGCGGTTGTTCGTGGTCAATGCGCCAGCCGCGAGCCTGCGCCAGCTCAGCGCCGCCCTGCCCGACAGCCTGCTGTTCAACGCCGGCAGCCCCGACGACAGACTGCGCACCACCGATTGCCTGGGCAACGTGCTCCACAGCCTCCCCGACCGGGCCATGCTCGCCGATGCCCTGGTGCAGTTCAGCGTGGTGCGCAAATGGCAACGGGCCTTGCTGATCGTCGGCCAGACACCCGAGGACCAGGCCTATGCCGCCGCCCTGCGCCGGGCCATGAAGCGCTTTGGCATGAAGATCGTCGCGGAAAAAGCCTGGCAGTTCGACAACGACCAGCGCCGCAGCGCCCAGGCCGACATGCCGTTGTTCACCCAGACCGCCGAATACGACGTAGTGCTGGTCGCCGACGAGCGCGGCGACTTCGGCGAGTACGTGCCCTACCAGACCTGGTACCCACGCCCGGTGGCCGGCACCCAAGGCCTGACCCCCACCGCCTGGCACAAGACCGTGGAAACCTACGGCGCGGCGCAGCTGCAAAAACGCTTCGAAGCCCTGGCCGGACGCTGGATGAACGACCGCGACTTCGCGGCCTGGATCGCCGTGCGCAGCATCGCCAGTGCAGTGAGCAAGCTGCGCCAGGACGATCCGTTCGCCATCCGCCAACTGGCCCTCAGCGACCAGTTGCCCCTGGACGGTTTCAAGGGCCGCAAGCTCAGCTACCGACCCTGGAACGGCCAACTGCGCCAACCGATTCCCCTGGTCCAGCCCCGCGCGCTGGTCAGCACCTCGCCCCAGGAGGGTTTTCTGCACCCCACCAATGAAATGGACAGCCTGGGCTACGACCAGCCCGAAGTGAGCTGCCGTTACCCCTGATCGATAACAACAATAAGGACACCGTCATGCGCCGCCCCCTGCTCTACCCGGCCCTGCTCTGCCAAAAGCCCCTGTTGTGCAAAGCCTTCGCCCTGGGCGCTGCGCTGCTCATCGCCGGCCCCGCCGCAGCCAGCATTGCCTGGGTTTCCAACGAGAAAGACAACAGCCTGAGCCTGATCGACATGCAGAGCCTGGCAGTCATCGAGACTCTGCCGGTAGGCCAGCGCCCCCGAGGCCTGTTGCTGTCCCATGACAATCGTTTGCTGTACATCTGCGCCAGCGATTCGGACCGGGTCCAGGTGATGGACGTCGCCACCCGCAAAATCATCAAGGAGCTGCCCTCCGGCAAGGATCCGGAGCAATTCGCCCTGCACCCCAACGACCGTTGGCTCTATGTGTCCAACGAGGACGATGCCCTGGTCACGGTGATCGATACCCAGACGTCTGAAGTGCTGGGCCAGATCGGCGTAGGCGTCGAACCCGAAGGCATGGCTGTCAGCCCCGATGGCAAGTGGGCGGTCAACACCAGTGAAACCACGAACATGCTGCACTGGATCGACACCAGCACCCAGACCCTGGCCGACAACACCCTGGTGGATCAACGACCCCGTTTCGTCGAGTTCAACCGCGACGGTTCGCAGCTCTGGGCCTCGGCGGAAATTGGCGGCACCCTGACGATTCTCGACGTGGCCTCGCGCAAAATCCTCAAGACCCTGACGTTCCAGATCAAAGGCGTGCACCCCGACAAAGTCCAACCGGTAGGCATCAAGCTCAGCGCCGATGGCAAGCTCGCGTTCGTGGCCCTGGGCCCGGCCAATCATGTGGCGGTGATCGATGCCAAGACCTTCGAAGTGCTGGATTACCTGTTGGTGGGCCGTCGGGTCTGGCAACTGGCGTTCACGCCCGACCAGCGCCAACTCCTGGCCACCAACGGTGTGAGCGGCGATGTCTCGGTAATCGATGTAGCGAGCCGCAAAGTGCTCAAGTCGATCAAGGTCGGGCGCTACCCCTGGGGCGTGGTGGTGACGCCATGAGCGCGCTGCAGGTCAGTGAGCTGAGCTTTGCCTATGGTTCGCGCGAAGCCCTCAGACAGGTGAGCTTCAACTTGCCCGTCGGCGGCTTCGCAGCCCTGCTGGGGCCCAACGGGGCCGGCAAGTCGACGCTGATTGCCCTGCTCACGCGCCTGTACGACGTGCAACGCGGCGACATTCTGGTCGGTGGTCATTCGTTGCAGGACTCACCGCGAGCGGCCCTGCGCCAGTTGGGCGTGGTGTTCCAGCAGAGCACCCTGGACCTGGACCTGAGTGTCGAGCAGAACCTGCGTTATCACATCGCACTGCATGGCTTGTCGCGGCGTCAGGGCAGCCTCCGGATCGATGCCGAACTGGCCCGCCAGCAACTGACAGAGCGGCGCCACGACCGCGTGCGCGACCTTAACGGCGGCCATCGGCGCCGTGTGGAAATCGCCCGGGCCCTGTTGCATGAACCGCGCCTGTTACTGCTGGATGAACCCAGCGTCGGCCTGGATCCGGCCAGCCGCCTGGCCCTGGGGCTGCACGTTCGGCAACTGTGCGAGGAACAGGGTATCAGTGTGCTCTGGACCACCCACCTGCTGGACGAAGTGCGGCCCGGCGACAACTTGTTGATTGTGCATCAAGGCCGCCTGGTCGCCAGTGGCCGTGCCGACGCCGTGAGCCTGGAACACGGCGGCACCCTCGGTTCAGCCTTCACGCACTTGACCACCTCGGGAGTCCAGCCATGAACGCGTACTGGCATTGTTTCAGCGGCATCGTCATGCGCGAATGGCTGCGCTTCGTGCTGCAACGCACGCGGTTGCTCAGCGCCCTGGTGCGGCCGCTGCTGTGGCTGCTGGTGTTCGCCGCCGGTTTTCGCGCGGCACTGGGCATCGCGATCATCGCCCCCTACGACACCTACATTCCCTACGAGGTATACATCGTGCCCGGGTTGGCCTGCATGATCCTGCTGTTCAACGGCATGCAAGGTTCGTTGTCGATGGTCTACGACCGGGAAATGGGCAGCATGCGCGTGCTGCTGACCAGCCCCCTGCCCCGGGCTTTCCTGCTGGCCAGCAAGTTACTCGCGACCTCGCTGATTTCGCTGCTGCAGGTCTACGCCTTCCTCGCCATCGCCTGGCTGTACGGCATCCAGCCACCGACCATGGGCTTGCTGCTCGCCTTACCGGCCCTGCTGCTGGTGGCCCTGATGCTCAGCGCCCTAGGGTTGCTGCTGTCCAATGCCATCCGGCAACTGGAGAACTTTGCCGGGGTAATGAATTTCGTGATCTTCCCGATGTTCTTCCTGTCTTCGGCGTTGTACCCGCTTTGGAAGATGCAAGAAGCCAGCCCCTGGCTGTATTGGCTCTGCGCGCTCAGCCCGTTCACCCATGGCGTGGAACTGGTGCGTTTTGCGCTGTATGAGCAGTTCAACCCGCTGGCGATGGCGGTGTGCGTGGGCTTGACGCTGGTGTTTGCGCTGCTGGCGGTGTGGACGTTCAATCCGCAGCATGCGGCGTTGCGCAAGGCCAATTGATCCTGCCCCGTCCCATATCCCTGTGGTCCTCTGTGGGAGCGAGCTTGCTCGCGATAGCGGTGTGTCAGTCAACATCATTGCTGAATGATCCGCCGCTATCGCGAGCAAGCTCGCTCCCACAAGGGCTCTGAGCAGGCACCTACGGCTCAAATTACTACTTTAGTACCGGTCTTCCTGTCTATGGTCGCATTCACAAGACCTCGACCCTGGCATGTAATGGGCGCATAACAAAAAGGATCAATCCTATGCCCCGTTTACTGGCGATGCTCTTGCTGGGCCTGGCGCTGAATGTCGCCCAGGCCGATACACAGCTGTTTTCCCCCCAGGGCTATCGCGTCGCCCAGTACCGCAGCCCGACGCCGCCTTCCGTGGACGGCGCACAGACCCTCGACACCCCGGCCTTGCAACGCCTGCTCGGACAAGCGCCGCCTCCGGTCCTGATCGACGTTTACCGTCGGCCCTGGATCCAGGGGCAGTTCATTGAAAATGAGCCCCACGCCAACCTGCCCGGCAGCCTGTGGCTGGCCAATACCGGTGACGGTGACCTAGACGCCACCTGGCTGGATTACCTGACCTATCACCTGCGCAAGGCCACCGCCGGGCGGGTGGATCAACCGCTGGTCTTTTATTGCCGCTCTGATTGCTGGTTGAGCTGGAACGCGGTAAAACGCGCCGCTGCCATGGGCTATAAGCATGTGTATTGGTATCGCGATGGCCTCGATGCCTGGGAGGCGGCCAATCTGCCCTTGCAAGCGGCCCGCCCCGAACCCTTTCCCTGACCTTACAAGTGCGCACAACTGCCCTGCCCCTATGACAATAACGAGGTGAATGGCCATGTATAAAATCCTGATAGCCGATGATCACCCACTGTTTCGCGAAGCCATCCACAACGTCATCAGCGACGGTTTTCCTGGCAGCGAGGTGATGGAAACCGCCGACCTGGACAGCGCCCTGGCGCTGACCCGCGAGCACGACGACCTCGACCTGATCCTGCTCGACCTGAATATGCCCGGCATGCACGGCCTCAACGGCCTGATCAACCTGCGCAACGAAGCACCCACCATTCCCGTGGTGATTGTCTCCGCCGAGCAGGATAAACAGGTTGTGCTGCAAGCCATCACGTATGGCGCGGTGGGGTTCATCACCAAATCCTCACCACGTGCGCAGATGACCGATGCCATCGAACAGATTCTCAATGGCAACGTGTACCTGCCGCCCGACATCATCCGCACGCAAAAAAGCCCGATGGGTCGACGCATGAACGAAAACCCGAGCTTCCCACCGGAACTGCTGCAGGCCCTGACCCGCAAGCAACTGCTGGTGCTCGAACGCATGACCAAGGGTGAGTCGAACAAGCAGATCGCCTACACGCTGGAGATCGCCGAAACCACGGTCAAGGCCCACGTCTCGGCGATCCTGCGCAAGCTCAACGTGCACAATCGGGTGCAGGCGATTCTCAGTGCCGGGGATATTGATTTCGGGGCTTATCTGCGGCGTTGAACAGGTACCCCCCCGGTTTGGTCCGGGGCCCTGGTTAACACGCTTCTGTGGCGAGGGGATTTATCCCCGCTGGGCTGCGAAGCAGCCCCTTGGATCTGTCAGCCGGACGGAGTTGTCAGGTTTTAGGGCCGCTTCGCGCCCCAGCGGGGATAAATCCCCTCGCCACAAAAGGGGTCCGGTTCAAGAGTTGCGAGCCTGGCCCAACAAATGACTCATCGCAATCTTCAGCTTCATCGGCCGCACCGGCTTGTGCATCAGGGTGTGGCCGCGCTCGCGGATCTGCTGCTTGAGCTCGTTGCTGTAGTTGGCGGTGATCATCATGGCCGGGATCGGCGAGGCCCGGCGGGCGTTGATCCGCGCCACCGCGTCAACGCCGTTTTGTTCGTTATCCAGGTGATAATCGGCAATCAGCAGGTCGGCCTCGGCATGGTAGTTGTCCACCTGCCGCGCCAGGTCCTGCTCCGACAGCGCCGTCACCACCACACACCCCCAGCCTTCCAGCAAGGTCCGCATGCCGGCGCAGATCGCCGCGTCGTTATCCAGCACCCAGATCCGCGCCCCACGCAGGCGCTCGAGCATCGGTTCGCTCATGTCCAGGCACGGCAACGGCTTGGGCGCCGTGGCGCTCAGGGGCACTTCGACGGAAAACATCGAACCCTTGCCCGGCCATGAACGCACCTGGATCCGATGCCCGAGGATTCCGGCGATTTTCTCGACGATCGCCAGCCCCAGGCCCAACCCGCGGTCCTGATCCGGACGCTGCACGTCACCGCGCTTGAACTCCTGGAAAATTTCCTCCAGACGGTTTTCGGCAATGCCGATGCCGCTGTCCCAGACTTCGATGGTCAGCCGCTGACGATGTCGCCGACAGCCCAGCACCACTCGTCCACTGGGGGTATAGCGAATGGCATTGCTGAGCAGGTTGCGCAGGATCCGCGCCAGCAGCTGGATATCGCTGCGCACCAGGGCCGAACAGGGCACAAAGTGCAGCGCCAAGCCTTCACTGCGGGCCACCTGGACATATTCGGCGGCCAGGTTCTCGAGCAATTCGCTCAGGGCGAACGGTGCGATATCGGCCTTGATCACCCCGGCATCGAGCTTGGAAATATCCACCAAGGTACCCAACAGGTTTTCCACATCCTCCAAGGAATGACTGACGTTGCGCACCAGTTGCGCGTTCGCCACCGGCTCACGGCGCTCGAGCAAGGCGCTGGTGAACAGCCGCGCGGCATTGAGCGGTTGCAGCAGGTCATGACTGACCGCGGCGAGGAACTTGGTTTTCGACAGGTTGGCCTGCTCGGCCTCGCGCTTGGCCTCGCGCAGGCGCAACTCCACCCGGCTGCGCTCGTCGATCTCGCGCAGTAACTGATCGTTGAGGGTGGTCAGCTCGGCGGTGCGTTCCTGGACCCGTTGTTCCAGGTTCTGGTAGGCCTGGTGCAGTGCCTCGGCGGTGCGCCGGCGCTCGGTGATGTCGCGGATCAGTACGAAGATCCCCACCACCTCGCCGTTGGCCAAGCGGTTGGGCACATAGGAGCGCAACATGTAGCGCTCCTGATTGTTGATGTTGGTTTCGGCGAACTCGAACGTCACGCTCTCGCCCGCCAGCGCCCGGGCCACATAGGCCTCCAGGCGCTGGTAATGCTGCTCGCTATGGGCCTCGCGCAGGCTCTGGCCGAGCATCACCCCACGGGGCCAGCAATACCATTGCTCGTAGACCTTGTTGGTGAACTCGTAGACCAGGTCGGCGTTGAGGTAGGCGATCAACGCCGGCACATGGTCGGTGATCAGGCGGATCCAGCGCTCGCTTTCGCTCAGGGCCTCAGCGTGCTGGTAGCGTTCGGTGATGTCGGTGAAGGTGTTGACGTAGCCGCCGGTGGGCAGCGGATGGGTGCGGATCTCCAGGACCCGGCCATCCGACAGGCGCTGCTCGCATTCGTGAATCAGCCGTCCGTTGCTGTCGCGGCTGACTGGGGTCAGCAGCTGCAATTCGCTGTCGGCGATGACCTCGTTGAACAACCGGTGGGCGGCCACGGGTGCCAAGCCGCTGAGTTCCAGGAAGCGCCGGTTCCACAGCTCCAGCACACCTTGGGCGTTGACCATCGCCACGCCCTGGGACAGGTTGTCCACCGCGCGCTGCAACAGATGGGACTTCTGTGCGATGGCCTGCTCGCGGCGCACGGTCTCACTGAGCTTGACGTCGGTGATGTCGGTAAACAGGATCACCCGCCCGCCTTCCTGGGTCGGCCGCTCGCTGACTTGCAGCCAGCGACCGTTCTGCAAGCGGTACAACACATGCTCGTCGGCCTGCCCCCGGGGTTCTTCGCTGAACAAGCCGTTGGCGGTCATCAAGCGCTTGACCTGCGACAGGCGCATCCCGGCGATGATGCGCACCCGACTATGGGCCCAGAACGCCTTAAAGCGGCTGTTGAACAGGACGATGCGTTGTTGTTCGTCGAACAGCACAAACGCATCGGAGATGCTCTCGATGGCATCGATCAAGTGTCGGTGGGCCGTTTCCGCCCGCAACCGCGCCTCACCCAGCAAGTGATTGCCGGCCTTGAGTTCGGCCATCGCCTGATTCAGGGCGTCGGTACGCTCACGCACCTGCTCGGCCAACACCACCGAATGCTGGAACGCCGCGTACGGGTCATTGCCACGGGTGACACCGGACTCCACCCGCTCGATCAGCGCGGCGTTGATGCGCCGCAGCTTATGGTTTTCATGCTGCAGGCTGGCGATCTGCGCCTGCAGTTCAGCGTTGGCCAGGGACGCGATGGCGGGCAATGGCAACTCCGGTGAAGGTCTGGTTGATGTGCATGCCATTGAACTGTTCTCCGTAGGTGTTGAACCCCATCACCCGTTGTTCGCGCAGGAACTGGCCGATCTGTTCCAGGCCTCCGCGGTCCTCCAGTTCCAGGCGCCTGAGGAAGCAGTCACAGCCGATGGTCAGCAACAAATCACCGAGGCGTGCCTGCAAGCCGTCGAACAGGCTTTGCAGATTGTCCAGCAAGGGGCCGGGGGTCATCGCGGTGAGGACGATGCCGTTCTCCACCGCGCAGTAAAAACTCAGGCTCAGGTCCGGGTGCACTTGCTGGATGGCCCGCACGTAGTACTGGTCATGGATGCGCACCGCCAGGGGATGGGCGGCGAAGACCCGGTAGTCCAGCGCACTCACGGGCACGCCGATATGCCGGGCGTATTCTTCGGCGGCGGGTTCGGCATTGAGTTCAAAGACTCGTCGTGAAGCGCTGTCGGCGCCGGTGACCACCAGTTTTTCTTGCCGAGGCAGGATGTGGTGGGTGGTGAACACTTCGAACTCCAGCCAGGTGTTGATCAGCAGCACCACGGCCGCACCGCTGTGGAACTGGCCTTCGAAGTACACATGGGTGTGGGTCAGGTAGTTGTCGTCGCCGGCCGAACCGCCGAAATGCGGGATGTCGCCGAGTGCGGCGCTCAAGGCTGCCAGCACCATTTCCTCGCGGCTGGACAGGCCGTCGAGCAAGGTCAACGCGAAGCTGTGGCCCTTGATCGGCGCCAGGGCATTGCTGCGGCAACCGCTGGCCAGGCGTTCGACCATTTGCTGGGCGTCGATCAGGCTGAAGTGCTCCATTTCGCCGATCAGCTCGGCGGCAATGGAAAAATGCCGGTGATCGAAACCCACCGCCGTCACGCAGTTGCGGCCATAACCCTGGGTGGTGATTTCCCCTGCGCTGGTGCAGCCCACCAGGCGAATCCCGCCGAAGCTTTGGGAAAGCGCTTGGCCAAGGGCCGGCAAGTTGTATTCGGCGGAACAGAAAAACAGCACGAACCCCAGGTGCGGGTGCAACAACTGTCGCGCCAGCTCCTGGGCCACTTGCTGGACATCTGTTGCCTGGGACATGGCGCTCACCACACCTTCGCTCTGGGCCTGCTGCATCTTCGCCTCCGACGGGTGCGTGATAGGAGCCTTGAGTGTACGAAGCAACGCCCGGTCCACGAATGCTACTTGGGTAGCGGGTGGGCGCTTCCATGGGAGGAGAACAGTGGCGACCCCGGCCGCGATGCGCACGGCTGGGGCCACCACAAAAACCATCGGGCTTTGTTTGGAATGCCCTTGTGGCGAGGGGATTTATCCCCGCTGGGGCGCGAAGCGGCCCTAAAACCTGACAACTCGGTCTGCCTGACAGATCCAGGGGGCTGCTTCGCAGCCCAGCGGGGATAAATCCCCTCGCCACAGGGATATGCTTTTCATCCGACGGATTGTGTTACCAGGTCAATACAGCCCCCACCGCGAAGGTATCGGTGTCTTCGTTCTGCGCGCTGGTGTCGTGGCCGTCGATTTCAAACTGGTTGTATTCGGCCACGAGCTTGAGGTTGTCGTTGATGTCATGGAACAGCGCAATGCCGCGGGTTTCGTAGTCGGCGCCGCTGCCCACCACGCCATTGCCGTCGTCGTCGGTCTTGCCATAGGACAGCGCCAGGCGATTCTTGCCCAACTTGTAGGAGCCCTGCAGCAGGTAGCCCTTGCTGTCGACATTGCGCAACGTGGCTTCGCCGGCGTTGTTGGTGAAGAACGGGTTGATACCCTTGGCCTGGAACCCGGAACCGGTGAGCGACAACCCACCCATCTTCGCTTGCACGCCATAACCCAAACCTTTGGAGGTCACCGACTCGACCGTGGAGTCGGTGTTATCAGAGGTCTGGTAGCTGCCGTTGAGCCAGCTGTAGATCTTTGCCCCGCCCAGGTCGAACTGGTAGGTGATCTCGCTCTCGGTGCGCGGGTTTTCCTGATAGGCCTTGCCGGTGGCACTGTTGTCGTTGGTGTCCACTGGATCCATGATCCCCACCGCCACGCGCAAACCGTCCATCACCGGTGTGCGGTAGGTGATCTGCGAGGTTGGGAACGGATACGGATAGCCGCTGCCGATGTTGCCGAACGACACACCACCGCCGTCCACCAGCCCGAGGGTGTCGCTGACCTGGCCATAACCGGCCAGCAGTTCATCGAGCAGGATGTTGGAGCGGGCGAACAGGCCGAAATCCTTACCGATCAACACCTCGCCCCACTCTGGGTTGGCGACGGTGCCGTAGAACTGCCGCACATCGATGGCGGTGTCGGTGCCGTTGGTTTCGCTGTCGTTGATGGTCACCCAGAACGAAGCCCGGGCGCCGAGCTTGAGGTCATCGACCTGCTTGCCCATGTTGAAGCCCAGGTAGTTGGGTAAAAACCCCATCTTGACCCGCGCCTGCCGACGGTCGTACTGCTCCCCTGCCCGGTCCACATCACTGTTGACGTAAAAGGCGTTGATGTAGCCGTCAGTGGAAAAGGTGGTCTGGTCCTTGTCGTACAGCATGATTTCGGCTTGGGCCCAAGACGTCAGGCCCAGGGTCGAAAGACCGGCGATGACCGCAGGCAAAAAACGCAGGCAGGTATTTTTATTGTTGTGCATGGCGCGCTCCGCAACATGAGACAGGATGTCGGAGGCGATTATCGAAAGGCACCAGGCCACGTCATACGCTGCCTTGGAGGCGATTGGCGGATGCTTTGGAAGCGCCGGCACGGCGCGGCAGTTTGGGTGTAAGACGGCGATGCAGAGGGGCGTGGTACTTTGGGTGTGGGCCGGTTGTCCTGCCAGTTAACCAATACCTGTGGGAGCGGGCTTGCTCGCGATGGCGGCGGATCATTCAACGGTGATGTTGGCTGACACACCGCTATCGCGAGCAAGCTCGCTCCCACAAGGTGAGAGCTTGTTGCCGCTGGCCTGCGCGGCAGGCCCCTCGCCGTCAGCTCAAAACCTCGGCTTGACGGTTTTCCAGTCCGGCCGGTAGCGCTGCATCTGCCGCACATCGTCGCGCTGGCGAATGCCGCACGAGAGGAACTGGTCATGCAGCTTGCCCAGTTGATCCCGGTCCAGCTCCAGGCCAAGACCGGGCGCTCGAGTGATTTTCACGCAACCATCGACAATCGGCAGCTTGCCGCCCTTGATCACTTCTTCATCCGGCTCCTGCCACGGGTAATGGGTGTCGCAGGCGTAATCCAGGTTCGGCACCGCCGCCGCCACGTGGGCCATGGCCATGAGGCTGATACCCAGGTGCGAGTTCGAATGCATCGATACGCCCAGGCCGAAGGTGCTGCACATTTTCGCCAACGCCTGGGTGTCCCGCAGGCCGCCCCAATAATGATGGTCCGCCAACACAATCTGCACACTGTTCAACGCCACACTGCGACGAAACTCATCGAAATCGGTGACCACCATGTTGGTCGCCAGTGGCAGGCCAGTGCGCTTGTGCAGCTCGGCCATCCCCTCCAGCCCCGGCGTCGGGTCTTCGTAATATTGCAGGTCGTCGCCCAGTAATTCGGCCATGCGAATGGAGGTTTCCAGCGACCAGTTGGCGTTAGGGTCGATGCGCAACGGATAGCCGGGAAACGCCTGTTTCAGGGCCTTGATGCAAGCCACTTCATGTTCCGGATCGAGGGCGCCGGCCTTGAGCTTGATGCTCTTGAAGCCGTAGTCCTGGATCATTCGCCGGGCCTGGGCGACGATTTGCTGTTCGTTGAGCGCCTCCCCCCAACTGTCTGCGGGATAGGGCGAATCGATGTGCTCGGCATACTTGAAGAACAGATACGCGCTGAACGGAATCTCATCGCGAATCGCGCCACCCAAAAGGTCCACCAGCGGCACGTTCAGGTAATGGGCTTGCAGGTCCAGGCAGGCCACTTCGAACGCCGAGTAGGCATTGCTCACCGCCTTGCTCGCGTGGGAGCCTGGTGCCAACTCGGCACCGGCCATGCTCGCCGGCTTTTGCGCAGCCACGGTGGCCTGGACGATCGCCCGCAGCTGGTTGAGGTTGAACGGGTCCAGGCCGATCAACTGGCTCTGCAGTTGCTGTTGGATCGCCAGGGCCGGCGCATCGCCGTAGCTCTCGCCCAGGCCGATGTAACCGTTGTCGCTCTCGATCTCGATGATCGAGCGCAGCGCGAACGGCTCATGGATGCCGCTGGCGTTGAGCAAAGGTGGATCGCGAAAAGCGATGGGTGTGACGGTAACGCGTTTGATCTTCATACAGCGGCTCCCGATGGGCCAGGTTTCAAGGCTTGCGATTTTTCCGGCGGATTGGCTTCGGCAACGGTTTCGGGCCGGCCGGACAGTGAGTTCGGGGTATCGCGCTTCGGCGCGGTGCGGGCGAAAAAGATCACCACGGCGGCGACGAGCGAGGTCGCGGCCAACCCATACAGGCCGCCCTCGATGGAGCCCGTGGTCTGTTCCAGGAAACCGAAAGCCGTGGGTGCGACGAAGCCACCAAGGTTGCCGATGGAGTTGATCAAGGCGATCACCGCCGCCGCGATACGGGCATCCAGGTAACCCTGGGGAATCGGCCAGAACAACGCCGATGCGGCCTTGAAGCCAATGGCCGCAAAACAGATCGCGACAAAGGCAAAGATCGGCCCGCCAGTGGTGGACATGAACATGCCGAACGCGGCGATCACCAGCGTCACCGCGACCCAGGCCTGCTGGAATTTCCATTTGCCGGCCAGGGCGGCGAAGCCGTACATCGCGACGATGGAGATGATCCACGGAATCGAGTTGAGCAAACCAACCTGGAAGTCCCCCAGGCTGCCCATTTTCTTGATCATGCTCGGTAGCCAGAAGGTGGCGCCGTAGATGGTCAGGGCGATGGAAAAGTAGATGAAGCAGAACAACGCGATCTGTCGGTCGGCGAGCAATTTGAACATCGACGGCTTGACCACCTGGGCGGCTTCCCGGGCCCGTTGCTCTTCGGCAATGGCGGCGATCAGTACGGTCTTCTCTTCAGCGGTCAGCCATTTGGCCTGGCTCGGGTGCGATTGCAGCCAGAACCAGACAAATCCACACAACACGATGGAAGCGAAACCCTCGATCAGGAACATCCACTGCCAGCCATGCAGGCCCATTCCGCTGATGTGCAGCAAAGCACCGGACACCGGGCCGGAAATCACCGAGGCGATGGCCGAACCGCTGAGGAAGATCGCCATCGCCTTGCCGCGCTCGTTGGCGGGCAGCCACTGGGTGAAGTAGTAGATGATGCCGGGGAAGAAGCCCGCCTCCGCCGCGCCGAGAATGAAACGCAGCACATAGAAGCTGGTTTCACCTTGCACAAAGGCCATGGCCATCGCCGCTGCGCCCCAGGTGAACATGATGCGCGTCAGCCAGGCCCGGGCGCCGTAGCGTTGCAGCAGCATGTTGGACGGCACTTCGAACAGCGCGTAGCCGACGAAGAACAGCCCGGCGCCAAGCCCGTAGGCAGCAGCGCCGATGCCCAGGTCGGTTTCCAGGTGACTGCGCACAAAACCGATGTTGACCCGGTCGATGTAGTTGACGATGAACATCACGACCACCAATGGCAGTACATGACGTTTGACCTTGGCCGCCGCGAGCGCGAGGGTACTCGCTGGCGTGGAGTCCAGTACGTTATTCAAGGGGTGCCTCCCGATCATTGTTTTTGTGGGGAACGGGACGATGATGGACGCCGGGGATTGTTCCCGTCTAATCTAACTTGGCACTTGATTGATACCTGGATTGAATCAATGTTCGAACTGGCCCAGCTGCGCTGCTTCACCACGGTGGCGACCGAACTCAATTTCCGTCGCGCCGCCGAACGTCTGAACATGACCCAACCGCCCTTGAGCCGGCAGATTCAACTGCTGGAACATCACCTGGGCGTCGAATTGTTCACCCGCAGTACGCGCAGCGTGGCGCTCACCGCCGCCGGCCGGGCGTTTTTCATCGAAGCGCAGAACCTGCTGGAACAGGCGCAACAAGCCGCCGTCGCCGCCCGGCGTTTCGCCCAGGGCGACATTGGTTCGGTGACCATCAGCTTCGTCGGCAGCGCGGTGTACGAGTTCTTGCCCAAGGTCATTGCCGAGGCGCGACTGAAACAGCCCCAGGTCAAAATCGTCCTGGCGGAGATGAACACTTACCAGCAGCACGAGGCCTTGCGCGCCCGGCGCATCGACCTGGGCATCGTCCGCTCGCCACTGCTGGAAACCGGCTACGCCACCGAATGCCTGGTGCGTGAACCCTTCGTCCTGGCGGTCCCGGCCGGGCATCCGCTGGCCACTGCGGCGTCCGTGGGCGTGCAGGACCTGGATGGCCAACCGTTCCTCATGTACTCCCATTCCGCCTACCCGCCCTTCAACGAACTGCTCACCGGCATGCTCCGCTCGGCCCGGGTCGCGCCGCAATTCGTGCAATGGCTGGGGTCGTCGCTGACGATCCTGGCACTGGTCAACGCCGGCATGGGCTTGGCGCTGGTACCGCGGTGTGCCACCAGCGTGGTGTTCAAGCAGGTGGTATTTCGCGAGATCGACCTGGGCGAAGGCGTGCAGAGCGAGTTGCACCTGGTGTGGCGCCAGGACAACGACAACCCGGCGTTCACCATGTTGCTGGAAGGGATTCGAGGGGCAGTGCGCGAGGGGTTGTGAATGCGTCAGCACGGCTGAAAAGGTCCCCTGTGGCGAGGGTGCTTGCTCCCGCTGGGCTGACTCACTTTTGATCGTTCCCACGCGCAGCAAAGGAATGCATCCCGTGACGCTCTGCGTCACCTTCCAGAAGCGGAACGCGGAGCGTCCCTGGTGGCATTCCCACCCGGGAGCGTGGGAACGATCGATACACCTCGGTGCCGATTCGAGGGGCTGCTGCGTAGCCGGGAGCAAGCTATTCCCGTCGAGCCAAACAAGTTGTACGATGACCGACGAGCATAACCCCAAGCGCTCGTACGTTCCCGATACCTACAACAACAAGGAAACACCCATGAAAAAAGCGACATTGATCGTCAGTTTCTTGTGCCTGTTCAGCGGTTACGCAGCGGCAGCCACTTCATCAGCCGAACAGGACGTGGCCCAGGCCGTCGACCACCTGACTCAAGCCATGCTGCACAAGGACATCCCTCAACTCCAGGCACTGGCCGCCGAGAACCTGACCTACGGGCATTCCAGCGGGAACATCCAGGACAAGAAAGCCTTCATCGCCGACATCGAAACGGGCAAGAGCGCGTTCAAGACCCTGGAAATGAAGAATCAGAAAATCACCTTGTCGGGTGATGTAGCGCTGGTGCGTAATCACTTCTCGGCCCAGGCGCTCAAGGGCACCGAAGTGGTTCCGACGGAAATCGAGAACTTCCAGATCTGGCAGAAGCAGAAGAATGGCAAGTGGTTGCTGATTGGTCGCCAGGCGTTTCGGTTCTGATCGCTGACTGAGCGCAAGCCTGATGTGATTCATTGTGGCGAGGGGATTTAGCGAAACGTCGAACCGCCCCGCTGGGGCGCGAAGCGGCCCTAAAACCTGACAACTCGGTCTGCCTGAAAGATCTAGGGGCTGCTGCGCAGCCCAGCGGGGATGAATCCCCTCGCCACATGTTTTTGCGTCAGACTCCGGACCACTGCTGCCGTTGCTGCAGCAGGAAATCCACGAAGGCACGCACCCGTTGCGGCACATACCGACCATGGGGATACAGCAGTGTGAAAGGCCGTGACCGGCCCCCGAATGGCTGCAACACCTCCACCAGCCGGCCATCCGCGAGTTCCTGTTCGACGATGAATCGATAGGTCTGGAACAACCCGGCGCCGTACTTGGCCAGCGTCACCCCGCCCAGCACATCATCCGAACAGCAATAGCTGCCCTGGCCGAATACCTCCTTCTCCTTGCCATCCACCTTGAACAACCAGGAAATCCGCCGCCCGCTGCTGGGCAATTCGAACTGGATGCACTCATGATCGTCCAGGTCTTCAAGGGTCTGCGGCGTGCCGGCCCTGCGCAGGTAGTCCGGGGAGGCGACCACGGCCAGATTCGCGTCTTCCAGCAAGCGAGCGATCATGGAAGAGTCCGGCTGCGCCCGCACCCGGATAGCCAGGTCATAACCTTCGGCAACGAAATCAATGTTTCGATTGCTCAAGTGGAGGTCGACGCTGACTTGCGGATACAACGCCCGAAAAGCCGGCAGCAATGGCAAGATCCGATGATGACCGTACGTGGTGGGCAGGCTGATGCGCAGTTGTCCGGACGGCACCGATTGGGCGCCCATCATCTCCTGTTGTGCCTCGACCAGTTGCGTCAACGCCTGTCGACATTGCTCGAAATAGGTCCTGCCGGCTTCGGTCAGGCGGATGCTGCGAGTGGTCCGCACAAAAAGCCGCGAACCCAGGCGCTCTTCCAAGCGAAAGATCGAGCGGCTCACTGCCGCCGGAGTAACACCCGCCAACTGCGCCGCGGCGGTGAAACTGCCCGCCTCTGCCGCCAGGCAAAACAGTTCTATGCTGCCCAGCTGCAGGTCTTCGAAATGACGTTTCATGATTCATTACACCGCGTATCAACTGAAGATGGCAGATGCCTGTTTATCAGTCTGTGCCGTATAAATACAGTGGTCCTCGGTAGCGTGGGAATCTTCCTGCGCCCATTTCCCAGCAGCAGGAGTGCAACATGCCTTTCGTCAATGTGCGTATTACCCGCGACGGCGTTACCCGCGAGCAGAAAGCCCAGGTGATTTCAGAAATCACCGAAACCCTCCAGCGCGTGCTGGGCAAGGACCCGCACTTGACCCATATCGTGATCGAGGAGGTCGATACGGATAACTGGGGGTATGCGGGGATGACGACCACGGAGTATCGAAGTCTTCCCAAGGAATAATGTTTTCGCCCTTACGAGCCCGGTCCAACTGCCCGGTTTTTTGTATCAGCCAACCCGATGACCTGTGGGAGCGAGCTTGCTCGCGATCGCGATGCATCAGTCACATCTGAGTTGGCTGACATGCCGCTATCGCGAGCAAGCTCGCTCCCACAGAAAAACCCCGGAGGCAGAACCTTCGGGGTTTTCATGACGCATTGGACTCAGAGCGTGTAGGAAATACCGGCCTGCACGGTCCGCGGTGCACCTGGATAGGCGTAGACGTTACCGAACGCGCCTTCCTCGTAGTCGGCGTCGAACAGGTTCTTCAGGTCCAGGTTAAGGCGAATCCGCTCGTTGACCTTGTAGTAGCCGAGCAAGTCGACGACGGTGTAGCTGTCCATGGAGAACGCATTGGCCGCTGTCTGGCCGGCCCGTTCATCAACGTACTTGGCACCTAATCCCAGGCCCAACCCCTTGAGACCGCCGTCCTGGAACTCATAGACGTTGAGCAGACTGAAGGTATTCTTGGGAACGTTGAGCAAACGCGTACCGGTAGGGATATTGGCGTCCTTGGTCACCTCGGCGTCGACATAAGCGTAGCCACCGATCATGCGCCATTGCGGCGTCAGGTTGCCCGCGACGTTCAAGTCAAAACCACGGCTGCGCACCTCACCAGCGGCCACGCTGAATGTGGAATCCACCGGGTCCGTGGTGAGCACATTGCGTTTTTCGATCTGATACACCGCCGCATCGACGCTCAACTGACGATCCAGTGCTTCCCATTTGACGCCCATCTCATAGGACTTGCCCTCTTCCGGCTTGAACCCGCCACCCTGGCGACTGGCACCGTTATTGGGTTTGAAAGAACGGGCAGTGTTGGCGTAGACGGCTACCGTGTCGGTCAAATCATAGAGCACACCCAGGCGCGGGGTGACCGCGCTGTCAGTGACATCCCAGTTTCTGCTGCCGGGCGGGTTCTGGGGGACGAAACTTTCGTACTCATGCTCAAACCGTTCGAAACGCGCGCCGGCCAACAACTTCAAGCGTTCGGTAAGCGCCACCTGGTCCTGGATGAACACACCAAAGGTCTTGAGATTTTCCTGGTCGTGGGTGGGGGTACGGGTCAGCGCCGGGCGTGGCTGGCCATACACCGGATCGAAGATGTCAATCGGATAGGCGCCAGCCCCCGCCGCCGAACGTTGAATGATGGATTGGTAGTCGTAGTCTTCGTACTCGATGCCCGTCAGCAACGTGTGCTCGAATCCTGCGGTGGAAAAGTGTCCGGTGAGGTTCAACTGGGTATCACGGTCGGTCCATTCCAGTTTGCGATAGTTGAAATTGCGGCCCAAGGTGCGTCCATCGGCAGCGATGCCGTTGCCTTCCACCGCATTGCCCTGCAACGTGCCATCGAGCCACTGCGTGCCGCCGGCCAGGGTCCAGTCCTCGTTGAGCATGTGTTCGAAACGCACCTGCAACATGTTGTTGTCATTGTGTAGCTTGCCGGCGTCTTTTTCGCCGAAGAACGTATCGCGCGACGCGGTGCCGCGCTGGCCGGGATAGTGGGTCAGGCCACGGTCCAGCGGCGCATTGTTGCGCATGAAATCGCCTTCGAAGGTCAGGCGCGTAGTGTCGTTGACCTGCCAGGTCACCACGGGTGCGACGCCATAGCGCTCGGTCTCGACATGGTCGCGGAAGGTGTCACCGCCCTCGCCGATCACGTTCAGGCGATAAGCCAGGCGCCCTTCTTCGTCCAGCGGTCCGGACGCGTCCAGCGTACCGCGCCGCATCCCCTGGTCGCTGACCTGGCTGCCCAGGGTTACCGTGCGCTCGGCCAACGGTTGTTTGGACACGACGTTGAAGGTACCGCCCGGATCGCCACGGCCGTACAGCATGGTCGCCGGGCCTCGCAGCACTTCCAAGCGCTCGATGGTGTTGGCGTCGGGCATGTTCGGGTAGCCACGGTTGATCGGGAAACCGTTGCGGTAAAACTCACCGGTGGTGAAGCCGCGCACGGTGAACGTGGTCAGGCCCTGGCCACCGAAGTTATTGGCCCGGCCTACCCCGCCGGCGTAATCGAGAGCGTCCTGCAGGCGCGTGGCGCCGAGGTCTTCGACCACGTCACGGGATACTACGGAGATGGATTGTGGGGTTTCATGGATCGCCGTGTCGGTACGGGTGGCGCTGGCTGATCGGGTGGCGTGGTAGCCCTTTACCGGTCCCTGTGCTGATTCGTAGTCTGAAGCGCCGACGATATCCGTGGCTTGTAGCTCAAGGGATGCCGGCTTGGCAGGGATTGGCTCTTCAGCCCAGGTGGAAGCGGAATAAGCCTGGAGCATACACAGTGAAACGAGAATCCGACGCATCGATGCACAATCCTACTGAAAAAAAAGCCTCCGCATTGGAGGCTGACAGAATGTGTCGTGAAAGATACAGCAACTCATTAACGTTTGACATAGATTCCCATTAACGCTGGGTTTTTTTGCTCTTTTTGGGGTAGGTTCGTGTGTATATCCGTTGCTGCGGTAACGGCCGCTGGCGGTTCCGCCCTTACGGCGGGTCACTTTCGAAAAGCGCGAAAGTAACCAAAGCGCTTTTGCCCCACCACTCGGCACCTCGCCTAGGCTCGGTGTGCCCGAACGCAGGCATTGCTCCGTGGGCCCGCCGCGAAGGGCCATCCATGGCCCAGCGCGGCTAACCCGGCATCCATGCCGGGTTGCCCACTGCGCAATGCCTGCGTTCGGCCAGCGTGGTTTAACGGGGCGCCTAAGATCAAAAGCACACGCGAGGCGGCCTTATAGCCGACCTGGTTTGGAGTGAACGCGTTCCTCCTGTGGGAGCGAGCTTGCTCGCGATGGCGATGCTACTGTCGATGAAGATGTTGAATGGACTGGCCTCATCGCGAGCAAGCTCGCTCCCACATGGATTTGTGGGGGCTTACGGTATCTGCACACGACACAGAAACCTGTGGGAGCGAGCTTGCTCGCGATAGCGATGGTTCAGCCACATGGATACTGGAGGTTTCCTGCTGTTGCTGTTAAAACGAAATCAAAAAAATTGCCCATCACTACAACACGGATACCGCCCCAATCGACTCCTGTGCAACCCGCTGGAAAAACCTCTGCGCCCGAACATCCTGGGTATACGCCACATTCAACCGCAGCCAATCGCACCCCTCCCCCTGTGGCAGGAACGTCGAGCCCTGGGACAGTTGGATGTGCAACTCCCGGGCAATCTGCTGCACCCGCGGTGCATCGAGCCGTCGAGGCCTGGCCCAGATGAACAGCCCTCCCGTCGGCTCGGCAAATACCTCCCAATGCGCAGGCGCCAACTGACGAAGCGTACTCGCCATTTGTTTGTTCAGCCGTTGGCGCAAGCGTTGGATCAACTTGCGATACGCCCCGTTGGCCAACAACGTCGCCACCACGTTTTCGGCCAGCAGCGAACAACCGATGCCGGTCACCATCTTGACCTCGGCCAGGCGGTTGATGATCTCGGGCCGGGCGACCACATAACCGATGCGCAGCGAACTGGACAACGTCTTGGAAAAACTTGCCAGGTAGATCACCCGGTCCAGGGCATCCAGGGTCGCCAGGCGTGACGTCGGGCCATTCTGGAAGTCGGCGTAGATGTCGTCCTCGATGATCCGAAAGTCATGGGCCGTGGCCAGTTGCAGCAAACGGTAAGCCACGCTCGGCGCCAGGCTGGTGCCGGTGGGGTTTTGGTACATGCTGTTGATGAAGAAATACGCGGGTTTGTGCTCCCCCAGCAGTCGTTCCAGGCTGGCGATATCCGGGCCTTGGGCGGTTCGGGGTACCGCCAGGGTCTTGACCCCGTGCAGTTTCAGCAAGTTGAACAGGTTGTAGTAACCGGGGCTTTCCACCAACACCAGGTCACCGGGCTTGAGGAGCGTTCGCACCAGCAGATCAAGGCCGTGGCTGGCGCCTTGGGTGGTGATGATTTGCCCCGGGTCGGCATGAATGTCGATCAGGCCCAGGCGTTTCTGGATGTGCAGGCGCAAGTGAGCGGAGCCCAGCGGGGTGCTGTAGTTGAACAACGCATGATTATCACTGCGCACGACCTGGCGGATGGCCTGGCCCAGGTCGGTGTCGTCACGCCAGGCGTCCGGCAGCCAGCCGCAGCCCAGCTTGAGTTGCGCCGATTCATTGTCGAAAAGGGACCACTTCGCAGTACCCGTTTCAATATCTGGCGCCTGCGGCTGGGATAGCTGCTGGGCCACAAAAAAGCCCGAGCCGTGGCGGGATTCCAAGACGCCGCTGGCCACCAGTTGGTCATAGGCCTTGATCACGCTCGACAGGCTCAGGCCATTTTCCTGGGCCAATTGACGGATAGAGGGCATGCGAGCGCCGGGGCGGATGCCGTGGGACTGTATCCAGCCCATGACGTGGGTCACCAACTGCCGGATCACGGGCTCGGCAGCATTGCGGTCAATGTTCAGGTCCACGGCACGCACTCTCGGCTAAGTGTTCTCGAATTTCGAGCGAACAGTTAAGCACAAATGGCCTCGGTCTGTTCCTTGTTTGCGCAGGACCTGCACCTGATAGTCCTCCAGGACTTCACTCAAGCACCCCAGCTAAGGAACACCCTTGAACCTACCGCATCGACATTCCTGGGGGCTGGCTTTCGGCCTGTGCCTGATCACCCTGGCGGTCAACCTGCAGGCGCCGCTCTACACCACCTACGCGCAGTTGTCCGGCTACGGCGCCGGCGCCACGGCAGTGGCGTTTTCCGGTTATGTGTTGGGCGTGCTGCCGGTGCTGCTGGCTTTCGGCGGGCTGGCCGATCGGGTGGGACGCAAGCCGTTGATCCTGATCGCCCTCGGCCTGTCGATGCTGGCAACTGTGGTGACGTTGCTCTGGCCGAGCCTGGTGGCGCTGGGCGTCGCGCGGCTGATGATGGGGGTCGGTACGGGGCTGGCTTCGGCCACGTCGACCGCCTATATGGCCGAACTCATGGCAACCGGCGACGCCCGCTCGCCAGCCAACCGCGTCACTGCCAGCACCTCCTTGGGTTTTGGCCTGGGCGCAGCCTTGACCAGCCTTTTTCTGGCGGCCCACCACAGCGTCACGCCTGGAAGTTTCTGGTTGCAGCTGATGTTGGCCGCGACGGCGATCGTGGTGGTCTGGCGGCTACCGGACCCGGCGGTGAAAATCAAAACCGCGCCGTTGTTGCGCTTGCCTTTGTTCCCCGTCGGTAGCCTGCCCTACAGTTTTTCCATGCTGCTGGCCTGGGCGACCTCGGGCCTGGTCATCGCCATACTGCCTTCGGTGCTGGCGACCCACGATCTGCAGCAGTGGTCCGGCCTGTCGACTTTCACCGTGATCAGCTGCGGCTTGGTCTTTCAACCTTGGGCTCGTCGCCTGCAACCGGCCCGGGCCACTGGCTTGGGGCTGTTGATCCTGCCGGTGAGCTACGCATTGCTGGCCTGGGGCGCAAGTGTCGGCTCCCTGCTCGCCGTACTGCTTGGCGCGCTGGGCGCCAGCAGTGCGTGCTATGGCTTTCTGTACCTGGGCGGATTGTCAGCCGTCACGGCCATGGCGGGTGTGGAAAAGGCCCGGGTCAGCGCGGGATTCTTCCTGTTCGCCTATGTCGGGTTCAGCATCCCGGTGGTGGTGACCGGATTATTGGCGGATTATTTCGGCGCGGATGTGGCGTTGATATTGTTTGGCGTGGCGCTGGCTGCCGGGGCGTGTGTCACCGGGCTTATCATCGTTAGGACACAGGCCTACGTGACCCATCTGTCCCACGGCTGAGACAGGGGCCGGGACAGCGACACTGCGCCAGCGAAAGTCGTATACCATATCCCCATCTCAGCCGAACGACCCGCCGCCGTGACTTTATCCAAGTTCAATCTGCCTGACCTGGGCAACACCCCCTCCACTTCGGAAATCATCACCCGCCATCTGCGCGATGCCATCGTCGCCGGGCATTTTGCCGAGGATGAGCCCATCCGCCAGGACGACATCGCCCGGCAGTTCAACGTCAGCAAGATTCCCGTGCGCGAAGCCCTCAAGCGCCTGGAGGCCGAGGGACTGGTGATGTTCCAGCGCAATCGCGGGGCGATGGTCACGCGGATTTCCGAGGTAGAGCTGGCGCAGATGTTCGAAGTGCGCATGCTGCTGGAAGACAAAGTCCTGCGCCTGGCGATTCCGAACATGACCGAAGAAACCTTCGCCCGGGCCGAAGGCATCTGCCAGGAGTTCATCGGCGAAGATGACGTCGGTCGCTGGGCTGAACTCAATTGGCAATTGCATGCGTGTCTGTACGAGCCGGCACAACGGCCGTTTCTGGTCGGCCTTATCCGTTCGGTCCACGACAAACTGGAGCGTTATCTGCGCATGCAGATGAGTCTTTCGGCGGGCAAGGAGCGGGCCGATCACGAGCACCGGGAAATCATCAAGGCCTGCCGCGCCGGGGATGTCGAGCGCGCGGTCGGCCTGCTGGACGAACACATCGCCGGTGTCTGCAAGACCCTGTTCGAGTTCCTGCCCTCCAGTCATTGAATCGGCACTGTGCCGATTTCGTCATGCGCGGCAGATAAATCCATCAAGCCGCCGCCCCCCGGCGCGGGCCACGCTTACCGTCACTCACCTGAACGGACGTGGCCCTCCATGAAACGCATCACCGTGATCGACTCCCATACCGGCGGCGAACCGACCCGTCTGGTTACCGACGGTTTTCCTGACCTGGGCCAGGGCAGCATGGCCGAGCGCAGGCAGCGTCTGGCCGAGCAACACGATGCCTGGCGCACCGCCTGTGTGCTGGAACCTCGGGGCAGCGATGTGCTGGTGGGGGCACTGCTCTGCGAGGCAGTGGACCCGAGTGCCTGTGCCGGGGTGATCTTCTTCAACAACAGCGGCTACCTGGGCATGTGCGGCCACGGCACCATCGGCCTGGTGGCGTCACTGGCCCACCTGGGCAGGATCGGCCCCGGCGTGCACAGCATAGAAACCCCGGTGGGCACGGTACAGGCGACTTTGCATGACGATCAGTCGGTCAGCGTGCGCAACGTACCGGCCTACCGTTATCGCCAGGCGCTACGCCTGGAGGTGCCCGGCATTGGCCCGGTGGTGGGCGACGTGGCCTGGGGGGGCAATTGGTTCTTCCTGATGGCCGAGCATGGTCAGCGCGTGGCGAGTGATAACCTCGACGCGCTGACCGCCTACACCTTTGCCGTGCAGCAAGCCCTGGAACAGCAAGGGTTTCGCGGCGAAGACGGCGGCCTGATCGACCACATCGAACTGTTCGCTGATGACCCTCACGCCGACAGCCGCAACTTCGTGCTCTGCCCCGGCAAGGCCTATGACCGCTCCCCGTGCGGCACCGGCACCAGCGCCAAACTGGCGTGCCTGGCCGCTGACGGCAAGCTGCAACCCGGGCAGATCTGGCGCCAGGCCAGCGTCATCGGCAGCGAATTCGAAGGCTCCTATGAACGCGCGGGCGAGCGCATCGTGCCAACCATCCGGGGCCGCGCCTACATCAGCGCCGAAACCACGCTGATCATCGACGCGGATGACCCGTTCGCCTGGGGCATTCGTCCGTGAGCCAAGGCCTTGTCGCCGACGTGATCGTCATTGGCGCGGGCATCATTGGCGCGGCCTGTGCCCGGGCGTTGGCCCAACGGGGCTTGAAGGTGTTGGTGCTGGACGCCGGCTGGCATGGCGCCACGGCGGCCGGCATGGGCCATCTGCTGGTGCTGGATGACAACGCGGCGGAACTGGCCCTCAGTCAATACTCCTTGCAGCGCTGGCGCGAACTGGCCCCAGCCCTGCCCGAGGGCTGCGCCTGGCGCAACAACGGCACCCTGTGGCTGGCGGCCAATGCCGAGGAAATGGCGGTGGCCCACAGTAAGTACCTGAACCTGCTGGCCCATGGTGAAGCCTGTGAACTGATCGGCCACGCCGCGCTGCGCCAGCGTGAACCCGAGCTGCGCGAAGGCCTGGAAGGCGGGTTGCTGATCAAGGGCGACGGCATCCTGTATGCCCCGGCTGCCGCTCGCTGGATGCTGGACGCGGCCAACATTCGCCAGCAAAGCGCGCGGGTCAGCGAGGTGGACGGTCACCGCGTGCGCCTCGACGACGGGCGTTGGTTGAGCGCCGAAGCGGTGGTGCTCGCCAATGGTATCCAGGCCACCGAGCTGTGCCCGGAACTGCCCATCGAACCGAAAAAGGGTCACTTGTTGATCACCGATCGCTACCCCGCCACCGTCACCCATACTTTGGTGGAGCTGGGTTATGTCACCAGCGCCCACAACGCCAGCGGCCCATCGGTGGCGTGCAATATCCAGCCTCGCCCGACCGGGCAATTGTTCATCGGTGCCTCGCGGCAGTTCGGCAGCCTCGATCCGCAGGTGGAGGGCTGGATGCTGGCGAAGATGCTCAAGCGCGCCGTGGACTACATGCCCGGCCTGGCGCAACTCAACGGCATCCGCGCCTGGACCGGCTTTCGCGCCGCCAGTCCGGATGGCCTGCCACTGGTGGGGCAGCACCCGCAACGCCAAGGCCTGTGGCTGGCAGTGGGTCACGAGGGCCTGGGGGTCACAACGGCGCCCGCAACGGCTGACCTGCTGGTCGCGCAACTGTTCAACGAAACCTCACCGCTGGCCCCTCAGGCTTACCTGCCCCAGCGTTTTCTGGGAGAACCGGTCTATGCCTGAAGTGTTTTTGGACGGCCGTCCCCTGTCGGTGGCCAACGGCACCAGCGTCGCAGCGGCATTGGCCTTGGGCTCTGACGGTTGCAGCCGCACATCAATCAGCGGCCAGCGCCGCGCGCCCCTTTGCGGCATGGGCATTTGTCAGGAATGCCGAGTGATGATCGACGGCTATCGGCGCCTGGCCTGTCAGACGGTATGCCGCGACGGTATGCAGGTGCAAACCCTACCATGAACGAAATCACCGACCTGTTGATCATTGGCGCCGGCCCTGCTGGCATGGCTGCCGCCCTGGCTGCGGCACCCAGCGGCGCGCGTATCGTGCTGCTGGACGACAATCCGCTGCCCGGCGGACAGATCTGGCGTGACGGCCCCCAGGCCAACCTGCCCGGCAAAGCTCGACGCCTGCGGGATCAACTGCGGGCCTGCGCCAACGTACGTTGCCATGCCGGCACCCGGGTGATCGCCTGCGCCACAGACAAAACCCTGCTGGTGGAAGATGCCGAGCGCGGCTGGCAGATCACCTACGACCGCTTGATCCTCTGCACCGGCGCCCGTGAATTGCTACTGCCCTTCCCTGGGTGGACGCTGCCTGGGGTGACCAGTGCGGGCGGTTTGCAGGCGCTGATCAAGGGCGGTTTGCCCGTGCGCGGCGAACGGCTGGTGATCGCCGGTAGCGGGCCCTTGTTGCTGGCCAGTGCCGCCACGGCGAAGCAGCATGGTGCACAGGTGTTGCGGATCGCCGAACAAGCCAGTCGGGCCAACGTGCTGGGTTTCGCCACGCAATTGCCACGCTGGCCAGGCAAATTCTTTCAATCGTTCAGTTTGTTCGACCACCATTACCGCACCGACACCCATGTGCTGGAGGCCCTGGGCCGCGAGCGCCTCGAGGGCGTGCGCTTGCTGCACCAAGGCAAGACCATTGAACTGGCCTGCGACCGCCTGGCCTGTGGCTTCGGGCTGA
This sequence comes from Pseudomonas sp. B21-054, assembly GCF_026016345.1. Lineage (NCBI taxonomy): Bacteria > Pseudomonadati > Pseudomonadota > Gammaproteobacteria > Pseudomonadales > Pseudomonadaceae > Pseudomonas > Pseudomonas sp. B21-054. The sequence goes on along the minus strand of NZ_CP087204.1, from coordinate 3,137,908 downwards.
TTCCCAATACCGAGCTCGGCCAGGTCTTGGGCTGCGCGCTCGAAGGTCGAGCACTGGCGGTTGATGCCTGGCAAGCGACCAGCCGCCGTGAACATTACGCCGCCGGTGAATGCACTGGTTTCGGTGGCAGCGAACTGGCCCTGGTGGAAGGCGCCATCGCCGGCCACGCCGCGGTCGGTCATACCGCAGCCGCTCAACGCCTCTGGCCACGGCGCGCCCGCTGGCAGGGGTTCGCCCAGGCATTGAACAAAGCCTTCGCCCTCGACGCGCGACTCAAGACCCTGGCCCGCGCCGACACCCTGGTCTGCCGCTGCGAAGACGTGTCGTATGGCGAACTGGCCGGCCATGAAAACTGGCGCGAAGCGAAACTGGCGAGCCGTTGTGGCATGGGCGCCTGCCAGGGCCGAGTGTGCGGCGCAGCGCTGGAACATCTGTTCGGCTGGACCACACCCACACCCCGCCCGCCCTTCAGCCCGGCTCGGATTGGTTCTTTGCTGAGTCTGGAAGAGACACCGCCCACCTGAACCGCACCGAGACTCTAATTAATGTGGGAGCGGGCTTGCTCGCGAAAGCGGTGGCTCAGCTTGCACCGATTTTGAATGTGCCGACGCCTTCGCGAGCAAGCTCGCTCCCACATGGTTTTCTGCGGTGTCTGCTCAATTGGCATCCACCGCGAATACCTGTGGGAGCGAGCTTGCTCGCGATGACGGCGTGACAGACACCTCATCTTCGATTGACACTCCACTATCGCGAACACCCTCGCACCCATAAAAAGGCGATGCTGGACCATGTACCCCACGCTCACCTCCTTCGCCCCCTGCGACCTGGACAACCTGCTGCGCAGCCTGCAACCCATCGCACCGCTGCTCGACACCCTCTCGGACGTGGTGTTTTTCATCAAGGACAATCAGGCCCGCTATGCCTTCGTCAACCAGACGCTGGCCCGGCGCTGTGGCTTCAAGCACAGCGGTGAGCTGCTGGGCCTCACGGCTGAGCAGGTGTTCCCCGAGCGCTTTGGCCCGCTGTACACCGAACAGGATCGGCGGGTGCTGGCCAGCGGCCGGGAACTGGCCGATCAACTCGAGCTGCACCTGTATTACGGCAACCAGCCGGTGTGGTGCCTGACCCACAAGCTTGCGTTGCTCGAACCGAGCGGCCGGATCGTCGGCCTGGCCGGCATTTCCCGCGACTTGCAACTGCCCCAATCCAGCCACCCCGCCTTCCAAAAACTGGCGGCGGTGGATGCCCATATAAAGAGCCACTTCGCCCGCCCTATCAGCCTGGCTGAACTGACCGCCATCGCCGGATTGTCGGTGGCGCAGCTGGAGCGGCACTGCAAACGCATCTTCCAGCTCACGCCCCGGCAGATGATTCACAAGGCGCGACTGGAACAAGCCTCGCGATTGTTACTGGACACGGAGCTGCCGATCACCGACATCGCCTTGCGTTGCGGTTACACCGATCACAGTGCTTTCAGCCGTCAGTTCCGTGCCTTGACCAGTCTTTCGCCCAGTCAGTATCGCGAGACCCAGCACTGACGCTTGTTCCCTATTGGGGCGTTGGCGCCTGAGGCTGCTCCCATCTGTAACACCCTGAACCGGTATCCCCGCTGACTTGCCTGTCACGTTCTCGAATAGAAGCCTCTATATCAGTCCTCTGCAGCCGTTCCTCGAATGATCACCAAACAGGCACGCCGATTGCTTATTTAATATCGTATACGAAATCCTCAATACGATATCTCACCGCATTTATTCGACAGCGAGGCATATATGAAAAACCCAGCACTGGCCGTAGCCCTCAGCATTGTCCTTACGCCCTTATTCATCGCAACCGCCCACGCCGATAAGCTCGACGACATCATCGGCTCCGGCAAACTGCGTTGTGCCGTGACCCTGGACTTCCCACCCATGGGCTTTCGTGACGAAAGCAATAAACCGGTAGGCTTCGACGTGGACTACTGCCACGACCTGGCGAAGGTTCTCGGCGTAGACGCCGAAGTGGTGGAAACGCCGTTCTCCGACCGGATCCCTGCGCTGCTGTCCGGCCGCGCCGATGTCATCGTCGCCTCCACGTCCGACACCTTGGAGCGAGCCAAGACCGTCGGCCTGACTGTGCCCTACTTTGCCTTCCAGATGGTCGTGCTGACCCGCGACAACACCGGCATCAACAGCTACGCCGACCTCAAGGGCAAGGCCCTGGGCAACACCAGTAGCACCTACGAAGCCATTGCCCTGGAGAAAGACCAGAAGAGTTGGGGCAGCGGCAGCTTTCGCGCCTACCAGTCGCAGAACGACACCCTGCTGGCCGTCGCCCAGGGGCACATCGATGCAACGGTGGTGACCAACACCGTGGCGGCCGCAACCATCAAGTCGGGCAAGTACAAGGGCCTGAAGATCGCCGGTGATGCGCCCTACGTCATCGACTATGTGTCCCTCGGCGCCAAGCGCAGCGAGTATGGCCTGATCAACTACCTCAATCTGTTCGTCAACCAACAGGTGCGCACCGGTCGCTACAAGGAGTTGTTCGTCAAATGGGTTGGCACCGACATCCCGCCAGCCAACCTGACCGTGCCGCAGGTTTACTACTGAGGATCGGGGCATGCCAAGCACGCCTGTCCGTTTGAAAGGCCGCAGCCTGGTGGAGGGTGCCGCCCAGGGCACCCTGTTGTTCGCCGACGTGGGCCTGAGTTTCTGGGGCGGGGTCGACCCGGCCAGCGGCGAGGTCATCGACCGGCACCACCCGTTGAGCGGCGAACGCCTGGCCGGGCGCGTGCTGGCGATCCCCAGCGGACGCGGCTCCTGCACCGGTAGCAGCGTATTGATGGAACTGATCAGCAACGGCCACGCACCCGCCGCCCTGGTGCTGGCCGAAGCCGATGAAATCCTGACCCTGGGCGTGCTGGTGGCGCAGGTGATTTTCCAACGTTCCTTGCCGGTGTTGTGCGTGGGCCACGAGGCGTTCGACAGGCTACGCGGCCAAGGCTTTGTGCGGCTCGAGGGAGACAGTCTGACCTTGTCGGGCCGGCGTCCCAACGACCATTGGCATGAGGCGGACGTTCCCTTGCAGCCGTCCCCGCCCTCCACGATCTGCCTCACCGAACAGGACCGGGCGCTGCTCGACGGCCGCCACGGCAAGGCTGCGCAAATCGCGATGCAGATCGTCCTGCGCATGGCCGACATCCAAGGCGCCACGCAACTGCTGGACGTGACCCAGGCCCACATCGACGGCTGCATTTATACCGGCCCGGCCAGCCTGCGCTTTGCCGAACAACTGGTGCAGTGGGGCGCGAAAGTGCGCGTGCCCACCACCCTCAATTCCATTTCCGTGGACCAGCGCCGCTGGCGGGAACTGGGCGTCGATCCGGCCCTGGGCGAACCGGCCGGCGCCTTGGGCGAGGCCTACATGGCGATGGGCGCACAGCTGAGCTACACCTGCGCGCCCTACCTGCTGGACAGCGCGCCCAAGGCCGGCGAGCAAATCGTCTGGGCCGAGTCCAACGCGGTGGTCTACGCCAACAGCGTGCTGGGGGCTCGCACGCAGAAGTACCCGGACTTCCTGGACATCTGCATTGCCCTGTGCGGGCGGGCACCGTTAGCCGGCTGTCATCTCGACGACCAGCGCAAGGCCCGGTTGATCATTGATGTGCCGGGTCTGGGTCGGGTGGACGACAGTTTCTATCCGCTGCTGGGCTACCACATCGGCGGTCTGGCAGGCCGTCGGATCCCGTTGATACGCGGCCTGGAACACGCCGCCCCGACCCTGGACGACCTCAAGGCCTTCGGCGCCGCGTTCGCCACCACCAGCGCTGCGCCGTTGTTCCACATCGCCGGGGTGACACCGGAAGCCCTCGCCCCGGACAACGTCATGGAGGCCGGTGTCAACCTACCGAAGGAAACCATCGATACCACGGGCCTGCTCGCCAGTTGGCGCGAACTGAACAATGCCCGGGACAACCACGTGGATCTGGTTTCCCTGGGTAACCCGCACTTTTCCCTCAGCGAATTCGCTGCCCTGGCGAGCCTTTGCGCAGGCCGGATCAAACACCCGGACGTGGTGTTGGCGATCACCTGCGGCCGTGCGGTGCTGGAACAAGCCCGCGAGGCCGGCCACTTGAGCGCCATCGAGGCCTTCGGCGCGGTGCTGGTGACCGACACTTGCTGGTGCATGTTGGGCGAGCCGGTGATCCCGCCGCACGCCAGCACCTTGATGACTAACTCCGGCAAGTACGCCCATTACGCACCGGGCCTGGTCGGTCGCGGCGTGCACTTTGCCAGCCTCGCTGAATGCGTGGAGGCCGCGTGCACCGCCACGGCCAGCGGCCAGCCGCCAATATGGCTGCAACCCACCGCCCGCACGGGGAGCCCCACCCATGTTTGATTACACGTTCCAATGGCGCCCGGCCCTGCGTGCCCTGCCCGACATGCTCGCCGGGGCCTGGGTCACCTTCGAGACCGCCGCGCTGTCGATGATCTTCGGCGTGTTGATCGCCCTGGTGCTGACGGTGATACGCCAGGCGCGCAACCCATTCCTGCGCGGCGTGGGCAACGGTTGGGTTTCCATCGCCCGTAACACGCCGTCGTTGTTCCAGATCTACATCCTCTACTTCGGCCTCGGCTCCCTAGGGCTGCATGTCAGCTCCTGGCTGGCCTTGCTGGCTGGGATCACGTTCAACAATGCCGGCTACCTGGCGGAAAACTTTCGCGGCGGCCTCAAGGCCGTGCCGAATACGCAGATGCGCGCCGCTCGCTCCCTGGGGATGAGCACCTTCCAAGCCTACCGGATGATCATCGTCCCGCAACTGCTGCGCATCGTCTTCTACCCGTTGACCAACCAAATGGTCTGGGCGGTGTTGATGACGTCCCTGGGGGTGGTGGTCGGCCTGAACAATGACCTCACCGGGGTCACCCAGGAATACAACGTCAAGACCTTCCGCACCTTCGAATATTTCGCCCTCGCGGCGGTGCTGTATTACCTCATCGCCAAGTTGATCGTCGGGCTCGCCCGGTTGTTGTCTTGGCGCCTGTTCCGTTATTGAGGGCTCGTCATGTTTGAAACCAGCCTCACCGTTAACGACCTGTTGTTCTTGCTCGACGGGGCCTGGGTCACGCTGCAACTGACCGTGTGGTCGATCCTGCTGGGGACCCTGGCCGGTTTGCTGTTCGGCCTGTTGCGGGCGCTGATGCCGCGCGCCAGCCTGCCACTGGCCTGGGTGTTGGACGTGTTTCGCAGCGTGCCGCTGCTGATCCAGTTCGTGCTGTTCAACTCCCTCAAGAGCATTGTCGGCCTGAACCTCAGCGCCTTCGCGGTCGGCTGCATCGTGCTCGGGGTCTACGCCGCGGCGTACTTCACCGAAATCGTCCGTGGCGGCGTGCTCGCAGTGCCATTGAGCACCCGGCGGGCCAGCCGTTCCCTGGGCTTGAGCTACCTGCAGGATTTGCGCTTCATCGTCCTGCCGATTGCCACCCGGGTGGCGTTTCCCGGCTGGCTGAACCTGGTGCTGGGCGTGATGAAAGACACCGCGCTGGTGATGTGGATCGGCATCGTCGAATTACTGCGTGCATCGCAAACCATCGTCACGCGCATTCAGGAACCCCTGCTGGTGCTGTGCATCGCGGGCCTCATTTACTACGTCATGAGCCTGGTGGTCGCCCGCCTCGGCGCACGCCTGGAAAGAAGGTGGCAGGAAAATGATTGAGATCGAAAACGTGCACAAATCCTTCGGCGCCCTGGAAGTGGTCAAGGGCGTGAGCCTGACCGTGGACAAGGGTGAAGTGGTGTCGATCATCGGCGGATCGGGCTCCGGCAAGTCGACCCTGCTGATGTGCATCAACGGCCTGGAACCGATCCAGAAAGGCAGCATCCACGTGGACGGCGTCGAGGTTCACGACCGGGCCACCGACCTCAATCGCCTGCGGCAGAAGATCGGCATCGTCTTCCAGCAATGGAATGCCTTCCCCCACCTGACCGTGCTGGAAAACGTGATGCTGGCGCCCCGCAAGGTACTGGGCAAGAGCCTGCAGGACGCCGAGGCCCTGGCGGTGAAACAGCTGGAACACGTAGGCCTGGGGGACAAGCTCAAGGCCTTCCCCGGCAAGTTGTCCGGCGGCCAGCAACAGCGCATGGCCATCGCCCGGGCCCTGGCGATGTCACCGGACTACATGTTGTTCGACGAAGCCACCTCGGCCCTGGACCCGCAACTGGTGGGCGAAGTGCTGGACACCATGCGCATGCTCGCCGAAGACGGCATGACCATGGTGCTGGTGACTCACGAGATTCGCTTTGCCCGGGACGTGTCCGACCGCGTGGCGTTCTTCTGCAATGGCCGAGTTCATGAGATCGGCCCACCGGACCAGGTGATCGGCAACCCGATGCAGCCGGAGACGGCGGCGTTTCTCAAGTCGGTGAAGTAGCGGATGGCCCCTTCGCGAGCAAGCTCGCTCCCACAGGGGAACGCATTTCAATGTGGGAGCGAGCTTGCTCGCGATGAGGCCCGACCAGACAACCCAAGGATTTGATTCATGCGCTCATCAAAAATCATCCATGTAGTCAGTTGCCACGCCGAAGGCGAAGTCGGCGATGTGATCGTCGGCGGTGTCGCGCCACCTCCCGGTGCCACGGTGTGGGAGCAGTCACGCTGGATCGCCCAGGACCAGACCCTGCGCAACTTCGTCCTCAACGAACCCCGTGGCGGTGTGTTCCGTCACGTCAACCTGCTGGTGCCGGCCAAGGACCCACGGGCGCAAATGGCCTGGATCATCATGGAACCGGCCGACACGCCGCCGATGTCCGGCTCCAACTCCCTGTGCGTGGCCACCGTGTTGCTGGACAGCGGCATCCTGCCGATGACCGAACCCCAGACCCACCTGGTGCTGGAAGCGCCGGGAGGCTTGATCGAAGCGGTGGCCGACTGCCGCGACGGCAAGGTACAGCGGGTGGAGATCAAGAACGTACCCTCCTTCGCCGACCGCCTCGATGCCTGGATCGAAGTCGAAGGCCTGGGCTCCCTGCAGGTGGACACCGCCTACGGCGGCGACAGTTTTGTCATCGTCGACGCCCAGCGCCTGGGCTTTGCCATCCGTCCCGATGAAGCCGCCGAGTTGGTGGCGGTGGGCTTGAAAATCACCCGGGCCGCCAACGAACAACTGGGCTTCGTACACCCGTTGAATCCTGATTGGTCGCACATCTCGTTCTGCCAGATCGCCGCGCCCATCGTCCAGGAGAACGGCATCGCCACGGGTGCCAACGCCGTGGTGATCCAGCCCGGCAAGATCGACCGTTCCCCCACCGGCACCGGCTGCTCGGCACGCATGGCGGTGTTGCAGGCCAAGGGCTTGATGCAGGTGGGTGAGCGGTTTATAGGCCGCTCGATCATCGGCTCCGAATTCCACTGCCGCATCGATTCACTGACCGACGTGGCCGGACGCCCGGCGATTTATCCGTGCATTGCCGGGCGCGCGTGGATCACCGGAACCCATCAGCTGCTGCTCGACCCGGCCGACCCGTGGCCGCAGGGCTATCGGCTTTCAGATACCTGGCCTGGCGCATGAATTTTCGATTGTGCAAATCCCCCCTGTGGCGAGGGAATTTATCCCCGCTGGGCTGCGAAGCAGCCCCCTGGACTCCACTGACACACCGAGTTGCCTGTATCAGGACCGCTTCGCGGCCCAACGGGGCGGTGCGACGTTTCGCTAAATCCCCTCGCCACAAACCATTAACCACCGGAGACAACCCATGAGCAAACGCATCAACTGGAGCGGCGTTTTCCCCGCCGTCACCACGCAATTCAACGACGATTTTTCCATCAACCTGGAAAAAACCCACCAAGTGATTTCCAACGTCATCCGTGACGGTGTTTCCGGCCTGGTGGTCTGCGGTTCGGTGGGGGAAAACACCTCCCTGAGCGCCGAGGAAAAAATCGCCGTGACCGAAGTCGCGGTGGACGCCTCTCGCGGCCGCGTGCCGGTGATTTGCGGCGTCGCCGAATTCACCAGCGTGCAAGCCGCCAAGGTCGCCAACGCGGTGCGCAAGGTCGGCGTCGACGGGGTGATGCTGATGCCGGCGCTGGTCTACGGCTCCAAGCCCTTCGAGACCGCCGAGCATTTCCGCTACGTGGCCCGCCACGCCGATGTGCCGCTGATGGTCTACAACAACCCGCCGATCTACAAGAATGACGTGACCCCGGACATCCTGATTTCCCTGGCCGATTGCGACAACGTGGTGTGTTTCAAGGATTCCTCCGGCGATACCCGGCGCTTCATCGACGTGCGCAACGAAGTCGGCGATCGATTTGTACTATTCGCAGGCCTCGATGACGTGGTGCTGGAAAGCCTCGCCGTGGGTGCCGAAGGCTGGGTCTCGGGGATGTCCAACGTGTTCCCGAAAGAAGGCGAAACCATTTTCCGCCTGGCCCGTGCCGGACGCTTTGCCGAGGCGATGCCGATCTATGAATGGCTGATGCCGATCCTGCACCTGGACGCCCGCGCCGACCTGGTGCAATGCATCAAACTGTGCGAAGCCATCGCCGGCCGCGGCAGCGCCCTCACCCGCCCACCACGCCTGGCCCTGCCGGAAGAGGACCGGGCGTATGTGGAACAGATCATGGCCAAGGCCATGGCGAATCGGCCGGCGTTGCCGGATGTGGGGCTTTGACCCCAGAGCATGGCGCCAACTGGCGGTGACTGGGACGCCGCCATCGCGAGCAAGCTCGCTCCCACAGGGATTTGTGGTGAATACACGATAGCGGGGGCATGGGAGTCAAACTGTGGGAGCGAGCTTGCTCGCGATAGCGGTCTGCCTGAACCGGCTATGCTGGATGTGCCGACTAAATCGCGAGCAAGCTCGCTCCCACAAAGCTTGACGAGGCTTCCCATGAATTATTTCCTGGCCCAGGCCCTGAACAACCGATGGGCCAACCACAGGCTGCTCGGCGCCTGCGCGCAGTTGAGCGAGGCTGACTACGCCGCGCCGCGCACGGGGTTCTTCCCGTCCATCCAAGCCACGCTTTGCCACATCCTGGAAGTGGACCGCTATTACCTCACCGCCCTGGAAGGCGACCGAGACGGCCAGATAAAAGATTTCTCCGAGACCCTGGCCTTTGCCCCACTGGTGCATAAGCAGACCCAAACCGACCAGCGGCTTGTGGCCTTCTGCGAATCACTGCGAGAAACAGACCTCGCCCGCTGCGTAGAGCTGGTGCGGGCCGACGGTGTGGTGCGCGAACGAATCGACCGGCTGCTGTTGCACCTGTTCGAACATCAGATCCATCATCGTGGACAGGTCCACACCATGCTCAGCGCCACCCACGTCGCGCCGCCACAACTCGATGAGTTCTTTCTCGATTGCGACCGACCCTTGCGCAAGGACGAGGAACAGCGACTTCAGCTCGATGAACGGCGGGTCTGGCGCGATTACTTGCCTGGTTGAACCGCCCCCAAAAGGAGACCTTGCCATGAACGTTATCCTTCGTTGCATCGGTTTGGCGTCGATGCTGATGGCCACGGCAGCACTCGCTCACCACGGCTGGAGCGAATACGACGCCAGCACCCCCTTGGAACTCGACGGCACCATCAAGGAAGCCGGTTACTCCCATCCCCATGGCTACGTGCGCCTGCAAACCACCGACAAAACCTGGACCGTCGTGCTGGCCCCGCCGTCACGCATGGAGAATCGGGGCCTGACCAAAGACATGCTCAAAGCGGGTAACCGGGCCACCGTGGTCGGCTATGCAAACCGCAACAAACCCGACGAATTGCGCGCCGAACGCATCACCATCGACGACAAGACCACCGAGTTGCGCTGATGCAGGCCTCCCCGGCTGGTGCGACCCAAGGCTGGATGGACCAACTGGCGGATTCATCCCTGGCGGTGGCCATGCGCAGCGAGCTGTGGCTCTACCCGCTGGTGGAAGTCGTGCACATCATCGGCTTTTCGGTGCTGGTGGGCGCGGTGGTGATGTTCGACCTGCGCATCCTGGGGCTGTCCAAGGGCATCGCCGTGACCGCACTGGCCCGTCATCTGCTGACCTGGGCCATTGCGGCCCTGCTGCTGATCGTGCCTGCCGGGCTGATGATGTTCAGCGCGCACCCCCATGACTTTGCCGGCAACGACGTCTTCGTCCTCAAGCTCTGCCTGATCGCGACGGCGGGCCTCAACGCCCTTGTGTTCCACGTTGGAACCTACCGCGGCGTCCAGCAATGGAATATCGGCCACAAGGCACCCGGCCTGGCCAGAATCCAGGCGCTGGTGTCCATGGCGCTATGGATCGCGGTGATCTGCTGCGGCCGCCTGCTGGCTTATACCTGAAAAAAAAGCGATGGCCGCTGCCGGCCATCGCCAAATCGCCCACCACAGGCGCCCTCAGATCCGTGCGGGTGACACGATGATCTTCACGTTGTGCTCCTTGTTGTTCACCAGCTCCTCGAAGCCTTGCCCGACGATTTCCTCCAACTGGATTCGCCCGGTCACCAGTGGCGAGATGTCCAAACGACCATCGGCGATAAAGGCGATCACGTCGGCGAACTCACCGTTGTAGGCCAGGGCGCCGAGCACCTGCTTTTCGGTGGAGACCAGTTCAAAGAAGTTGAATGAACTCGGCTCCTCGAAGATTCCCACCAACACGCATTTTCCGGCCTTGCGGATCAGGTCGATGGCCAGCTTGGCGGTGTGTTTGTTGCCGATGCACTCGAAGCTGACATCGGCACCCAGGCCGCCGGTCAGGCGCCGTACTTCGGCCAGGGCGTCGCATTCGTTCGGATCGATCACATGGTTGGCGCCCACTTCCAGGGCCTTGGCCTTGCGTGCGCCGGACATTTCCAGGGCGATCACCTGCGCCGCGCCGGCGGCCTTGGCGCACATGATCGTGCACAGGCCGATCGTCCCGGCCCCCACGACCACGACGTTCTGGCCCAACAGGCTGCCGGCCTTTTTCACCGCATGCATGCCCACCGCCAACGGCTCGATCAGGGCGCCGGCCTCGGCAGGGAAATCGGCGGGTAATTTGTAAAGCAGGTTGGCCGGTACGTTGACCAGTTCGGCGAACGCACCGTTGTTCATCAGCCCGGTGAACGCCAGGTTTTCGCAGATGTTGTACAGCCCGTGGGTGCAGTAATAGCAGGTGCCGCAGTGCTGGCAGGCATCGGCCGCCACCGGCTCGCCGACGCTGAAGCCCTCCACGCCGGCGCCCAGTTCGACGATCTCGCCGCAGAACTCATGGCCGAGGATGCACTGGCCCTTGATCCCGGTCAGCGGGTGCGGTGCGTCCACCGGGATGAACACCGGCCCGGCCACGTACTCATGCAGGTCGGAACCACAAATACCGCACCATTGCACGCGAATCTGCACCCAACCGGCGGGCGGCGAAATGGGCAGTGGCACGTCTTCGACGCGGATGTCGTTGCGGCCATGCCAGACGGCGGCGCGCATGCTGCGGGTAGGCTTGATTGAAACGTTCATGACGTTACCTCCAGAATTTTTGTAGGGCGACGAATCACCTCGCCGCCCGCTTGATCAGTGCTGTTGAATGAACGCCAGGATCAGCGAGTTGACCTGTTCGGCCGCTTCCATCTGCACCATGTGGCCCTGACCGGGCAGCACCTCGACCTGTGCGCTCAATCCTTCGCTGTGGGTCACTGGAATGATGGCGTCGTCGCTGCCCCAGACCACCAGGGTCGGCACATGGCCGGCCTGTACCACTTCGCGCAGGTCGGTTTGCTGGCGGCCATCGGCGAACAACCTCGCAGACAGCTGTTGCAACGCGGCGTCCACGCCCTCCAGGCGCTTGTACTTGAGCATGTCGTCGAGCATCTGCCGGTTGACCAGCTCGGCATTGGAAAACAGCTGCACCAACTGCGGCTTGAGGGCGTTGCGGTTGGCCGCTTCGACGAAGCCCTGCAAGTAGCTACCGTTGATCTCCGGACCCAGGCCGGCGCTGCCGATCAAGGACAGGGAACGCACCCGCTGGGGCGCCAGCCGTGCGGTGTTCAGCGACACGGCGCCGCCCATGGAATGCCCGACGAGGTGCACAGCGTTGATGTCCAGGTGATCGAGCAAGGCCAGTACCACGCCGCTCAACTCATCCAGATCGCCCCTTTGCAAGACCTTGCCGGACTCGCCATGGCCCGGCAGATCCAGGGCAACCACCCGGCGCCCGGCCGCCAGTGCCTCATGGTTGAACAGCCAGTTGTTCAAGTCGCCACCGAAACCGTGCACCAGCAACAGCGGCGTACCGCCCTCGCCGCGCTCGAAATAGCGGATCACCCGTCCGTCCAGCTCGACTTTCTGCGGTTTCGGCCCGCTATCCTCGGCCGCGGCATCGCCCGGCACGAAGCTGGCCTGGAACTGCTCGATCACCGCCTCGACCTCGGCGTCGCTGGCCTCGCCCTCCACGACAATGCCCAGCAAGGCACCGACCGCCAGGGTTTCATCCTGGCGCGCGATCTGCCGGCGCAAGATCCCGGAGAACGGCGCCTCGACGCTGCTGGAGATCTTGTCCGTCTCGACATCCATCACTTCCTCGCCCTTGGCGATGGCCTGGCCCTCCTCCTTGAGCCAGGCATCGACCCGGCCCTCGGTCATCGACAGGCCCCACTTGGGCATGGTCAGGGTATGAATCTGGCTCATCAGTGCTTGCTCCACTCGATCACGTTGAGCACGGCTTGCTCGATTTTCGCCGCGTCAGGGATGTACAGGTCTTCCAGGGCATCGGAGAACGGCACCGGCGTGTGCGGCGCGGTGACCATTTCGATCGGCGCCTTGAGCGCGCCAAAGGCCTTTTGCGCCACCAGCGAGGAAATATCGGTGGCCATGGAACAGCGCGGGTTGGCCTCGTCGATCACCACCAGGCGCCCGGTCTTCTCCACGCTTTCGAGGATGCTGTCCTCGTCCATCGGGCTGGTGGTGCGCAGGTCGATGACTTCGCAGTCGATACCGCGCCCGGCCAGGCTGCGCGCGGCGTCCATGGCGGTGTTGACCATGCGTCCGTACGACACCAGGGTCACGTCCTTGCCGTCGCGCAGGAAGTTGGCCTCGCCAAAGGGGATGGTGTAGAGCTCTTCCGGCACTTCGCCCTGCATGCTGTAGAGCAACTTGTGCTCGCAGAAGATCACCGGGTCGTTGTCGCGGATCGCCTGGATCAGCAGGCCCTTGGCGTCGTAAGGCGATGACGGGCAGACCACTTTCAGCCCCGGAATGTGCGTCCAAAAGGACGTGAGCATCTGCGAATGCTGGGCCGCGGCGCGCAGGCCGGCGCCGACCATGGTGCGGATCACCAGGGGCGTGGAGGCCTTGCCGCCGAACATGTAGCGAAACTTCGCTGCCTGGTTGAGGATCTGGTCCAGGCAGCAACCGGCAAAATCGACGAACATCAGTTCGCACACAGGGCGCACACCGCAGGTCGCAGCCCCGACGGCCGCGCCGACGTAACCGATCTCCGACAGCGGCGTATCCAGCACGCGCCCCGGGAACTGATCGTAAAGCCCCTTGGTGACGCCGAGCACACCGCCCCAGGCGTCGTTCTCACCGGGGGCGCCGGCACCGCCGGCCACGTCCTCACCCATGATGAAGACACTGGAGTCGCGGCGCATTTCCTGGGCCAACGCCTCGTTGATTGCCTGCTGATAGCTGATTTTTCTCGCCATGATGGGATTCTCTGTTTTTGTTTTAGAGGCTTGTTCGAGCAAGCGGCGTTCAGGGGTAGGAGACGTAGACGTCGGTGAGCAGGTCCGCCGCCGTGGGCTTGGGATCGGACTTGGCCTTGAACACGGCGTTGTCGATCAGCAGCTCCACCTCCTTGTCGATCTGGTCCAGCTGCTCGGCCGACAGCAGCCCGGCCCGGGTGGTGCGTTCGCGGAACTGCATCAGGCAATCCTGGTTCTCGCGGAAATGCTTGACCTCATCCGGCCCCCGGTAGGTCTGGGCATCGCCCTCGAAGTGACCGTAATAGCGTGTCAGCTTGACCTCGATCAGCGACGGCCCCTCCCCGGCCCGGGCGCGTTCGACGGCAGCCCCAGCCGCCTCATGCACGGCAAAGAAGTCAAAGCCATCCACCGTCACCCCGGGCATGCCGAACCCGGCGGCGCGGTCGGCGATGTGATCGCAGGCCACCGACCAATTGGACGCGGTGGCTTCGGCGTAGCCGTTGTTTTCCGCGACGAACAGGCACGGCAGGTTCCACACCGAGGCCATGTTCATGGCCTCGAAGACGGCGCCCTCGTTGGAGCCGCCGTCGCCGAAGAACACCACGGCGACGCTGTCGGTGCCCTTGAGCCGGGCTGCCAAAGCCGCGCCGACCACCAGGGGCGCGCCGGCGCCGACAATGCCATTGGCGCCGAGCATGCCTTTCTCGAAGTCGGCGATATGCATCGAGCCGCCCTTGCCTTGGCAGACGCCGGTTTTCTTGCCGTAGATTTCGGCCATCATCCCGTAGACATCCACGCCCTTGGCGATGCAATGGCCGTGGCCACGGTGGTTGGAGGCGATGCAGTCGTTATCGCCCAAATGAGCCATGACCCCGGCGGCCGAGGCTTCTTCGCCGGCATACAGGTGGACGAAACCGGGAATCTCGCCGGTGGCGAATTCCACGTGCAGGCGCTCTTCGAAGGCGCGGATGGTGCGCATCACCTGGTAGGCGTGCAGCAGTTGATCGTGGGTGAGCGGTGTCGACATTTTTATTCTCCAGGGGTGTCTTGAAGGCGAAGGTTCAGGGGGTGTTGCGGATGTTCGCGGCCGATGGCCAGCAAACGGTGTTGCGCGGTGTAGGCCAGCACCGCGTTGACATCGATGGTCAGCGGGCCGTTGGCATCGAGGGTGACCGTGGGCCGGTCTTGCGGGTTGAATTCGATTTCCCGCTCGCCATCCAGGGCCAGGGTGCCGCTGGACAGCGACAGGCCGTGGGCGATGCCCGGTTCCAGCGGTCCGGCGGCAAGCACGCCGCAGCCTTGCAGCAGACCGGGGGCCAGCGGCACCAGCAGCGCTTCAGGCGATTGCGGGTCCAGGCGCATCCAGGCCCCGCCCGGCGCCTGGCGTGACACCGGGAACCACAGGCCGCATAGCGCCGACAAGCCGATGGATTGCGGTTCGGCGAAGGTCACGAAGACTTCGGCCAGGTCCGCCGCGCGACTGATGGCCCGGGCGCCGACAAAACGCAGCGGTGACACGGCGACATCCACCAGGGCGACTTCCCGCAGGCCTCGCGCGGCATCGCAGACCAACAAGCGCTTGTTGCGGCGCAAGCCGATCTGCGCCGGTATCCGGCCGCTGGCGTACAACCCGCCGGCCAGGCCGGCACTGGTGGCCTCGCGCAGTTCGGGGAAGGCGTTGTTGGTGCCGGTGGACAGGGTCAGCAACGGGATGTCGCCCACTTCGGCGGCGACGGCCTTGTGCGTGCCGTCGCCGCCGAGCACGGCGATCAACGCCACCTCGCGCTCGGCCATCAGCCGTGCGGCCCGGCGGGTGTCTTCGACGGTCTGGCGCAGGGTCAGGTCAAGAAACTCCAGGGCCGGCCAGTGGCTGCTGCGGGCCTGACGGCTGTGGCTGTTCTTCAACACGGCGGCGGCCATGCCGATCATGTCGGTGGGCATCAGCACCTGTTCGATGCCGGTGGCGCCGAAGGCGGCCAGCAGGCGCTGGATCACCGAGACCTTATCGGTGCTGGAAAACAACCCGGCGTTGGCGGTCAGGCGCCGCACGTCACGGCCCGACGCGGGGTTGGCGATGATGCCCACGGTCAGTGGTCGGCGGCTCATGGCACCACCGTGGGCGAAACAGGCCAGTAACCTGGGCGGCAAGACCCTCGGTAAAAAGACATAGGCACCTCGTTTTTATTATTGGATGAACCGCCAGGCGGCTGCATGGGATAGAGCAAGGCCGGTGCCAGTTATCGAAGAAACTCACGAAATGCCCGGTCCAGAGCGTTCGCTGTGCTCTAATCGACGGCGTGAACCGGACCGCTGTGAGACGTGGCATGTCAACCTGCACGAGGTGAACGCGAGACATTGAGACGTGGCGTCTCACGCCAGCCATCCGCCCTGCCAGGCTTGTCTGCGCTCGGCGAACGGCGCTTAATGTGCGCACAACGATAAGAAGCTGAACCGGAGGCCCTATGCTTTCCGCACACTCCCGGGCGCACGTGGATTGCGTCAGCCGCGTGGTGAAAAACGCCGACCAATTGCCACAACTGCCGGTCCCGGACCTGATCCTCGACTCCTGGCGTCGCTCCATGGAGCAACATCACCTGGATCCCGCCTCGCTGCAGGGCCCGCGCATCCTGTCCGAGGACGTGCTCAAGCAGTGCCGCGAGCGCTCCGAACTGTTCCTCAATATCGCCAGTGAAGAAGTGGCACGCCTGCATGGCCGGGTGCGCGACGCCGATTACTGTGTGTTGCTGACCGACGCCCAGGGCCAGACCATCGACTACCGGGTGGAAACCGCGATCCGCAATGACTGCCGCAAGGCCGGGCTGTACCTGGGCACCTGTTGGTCGGAGGGCGAAGAAGGCACCTGCGGCGTGGCGGCGGTGCTCACAGCCAAGGCCCCGGTGACGGTGCACAAGCGTGACCACTTCCGGGCCGCCTTCATCGGCCTGACCTGCTCCGCCGCGCCGGTCTTCGACCCCCAAGGTGAATTGCTCGGGGTGCTGGATGTGTCGGCGGTGCGCTCGCCGGATGATCGGCGCTCGCAGCACCTGATCCGGCAAATGGTGGTGCAGAGTGCCCGGGAAATCGAACAGGCGTTCTTCATGAGCAGCGCCCAGGGCTACTGGGTCCTGCGGGCTCACCGCAACGCCGGCTACGTCGACAGCCAGCCAGACTTCCTGTTCGCCTGGGACGACGATGGCTGCCTGCAAGCCCTGAACCCCGCCGCTCGCCAATACCTGCTGCAGCATTACGGGCAGCTACCGCAACACATCAGCCAGGTCTTCGACCAGCAACAGCTGCACCGCGCCCGTGACGAAAGCCTCTACCCGCTCGATCACGCCTTGCATGGCCGCTTGAGCGCACCTCGCCATCGGGCCAGTCCGCGTCCCCGGGTTGCAATGAGCCCATCCGAAATCGATCCTCGCCTGGCCGACAGCCTGCGCCTGGCGGTGCGGGTCAAGGACCGCAACCTGCCGGTGCTGATCCAGGGTGAAACCGGCTCCGGCAAGGAAGTCTTCGCCCGTCAACTGCATCAGGCCAGCCAGCGTCGCGATCGGCCTTTTGTGGCGCTGAACTGCGCGGCGATTCCTGAAAGCCTGATCGAGAGTGAGTTGTTCGGTTATGTCGCCGGGGCCTTCACTGGCGCCTCGGCCAAAGGCATGCAAGGCCTGTTGCAGCAGGCTGATGGCGGGACGTTGTTTCTGGATGAAATCGGTGACATGCCGTTGGCCTTGCAGACTCGCTTGTTGCGGGTGTTAGCCGAAGGTGAAGTGGCGCCCTTGGGGGCATCGCGCCGCAAGGCCGTGGACATCCAGGTGATCTGCGCCACCCACCGCGACCTGGAGACGCTGGTAGCCGCCGGCGAGTTTCGCGAGGATTTGTATTTTCGGCTGGGCGGCGCCCGCTTCCAGTTGCCGCCGCTGCGTGAGCGCACTGACCGGTTGGCGCTGATCAGCCGTATTCTTGCCGAGGAGTCGACGCTGTGCGGGGATGCGGTGCAGCTGAGCAGCGTGGCCCTGGAATGCCTGCTCGGCTATCACTGGCCAGGCAATGTCCGTCAATTGCGTCATGTGCTGCGCTACGCCTGCGCGGTGTGTGAGGCGAGCGTGATCCAACTCAGCCATCTGCCCGAGTCATTGCACAGCACCGACGCTGCTCACTCGCCGGAACCGAGCGCCAGCCCGGAGCGTCAGGCATTGCTCGACGCCCTGGTGCGCCATCGCTGGAAGCCCACCGCCGCCGCCCGGGCCCTGGGTATTTCCCGGGCGACCCTGTATCGACGGGTGCACCAGCATGGCATCGAGATGCCGGGCAGGCGCCCGGCTTGACGTTGAGCGCTATCTGCGCGCCAACTCGTGACGCACGCATTGCTCGTAGTAAGTCTGCTTGACGGCTGCGGGCTTGAGGCGCGATGCACTGTTGTAGGTTTGCTCGGTGATGCCCATGGCGGTCATGCGCATCCAGGGCCGGGGGAATTTGCGAACTTGCAATCGCTTGCGGGCGCCGTACAAGGTAATCCCGGAGAGCTTCGCGGCCTGTGCTCCCGCCGCGATGTCCGCGCCCCATCGGCACACCGACTGCTGGTTTTGCGTCAGTGCTTTGGCCTGGGCCTCAAGCGAGACGGCGGCCAGGAGAAACGTCGCTACGACCCACATAGAAATTCGCATAGGTTTGTCGCTCAACTTTCTGAAATAAAAGAAGTTTGACGACATTCAAATGAGCAAGGGGCCAGTACGGCTACCCAATTCCTGTGGTGAGGGGATTTATCCCCGTTGGGCTGCGCAGCAGCCCCATGGATCAATCTGACACACCGAGTTGTCAGGTTTTAGGGCCGCTTCGCGACCCAACGGGGATAAATCCCCTCGCCACAAGCAAGCTCCCTCGCCACGGATATCACTGGCCTGCCTTCGCCTCCTGCAACAACTGCTGAATCACCTGCTCCTGCGCGCCATAGCGCCCTTCGCCAAAGTGGCTGTAGCGCACCTGCCCCTTGGCGTCGATGAAGTAATGGGCCGGCCAGTACTGGTTATTGAAGGCGCGCCAGATCGCATATTGGTTATCGATGGCCACCGGATAATGGATGCCCAGTTTGCGCACCTGCTCGCGCACGTTGTCGATGATCTTCTCGTAGCCATATTCCGGGGTGTGGACGCCGATCACCACCAGCCCGTCCTTCTCGTACTTTTTCGCCCACTCGTTCACATAAGGCAGCGTGTGCTGGCAATTGATGCAGTCATAGGTCCAGAAATCCACCAACACCACCTTGCCCCGCAATGACTCACTGCTCAGCGGAGGCGAGTTCAGCCATTGCACCGCGCCATCCAGCGAGGGCATGGCGCCCTGGGACCCGAGGGTTGGCATGGAGTCGGCGCTGGCCTTGCTGACCACGTAGTCGATAGCCTTCGGTACCTTCTCCAGCAGGCTCTGTTCCAGGCTGGCCGAGCGTTGGGAAGAGGTGCTGGCCAACAGCCGATCATCGACGCCAGTGCCAATCGCCACGGCAGCCAGCAACACAACGACACCGGTGCCACGGCGCAACCAGCTCGTCAGCGGCAGCGAGAGTTTCAGGCGACCGATCAATCCGCGTCCGGCGAGGATCAGCACACCCAGGGACAAGGCACTGCCCAAGCCATAGGCAAGCAGTAACAGGCTGGTCTCGGCGCTGGCGCCTTGCAGCATGGCACCGGTCAGGATCACCCCGAGTATCGGCCCGGCACACGGTGCCCAGAGCAGTCCGGTGGCCACCCCGATCAGCACCGACGCTACCGGCCCGGCCATCCGCCCGGCGCTGGCGTCAATCCGATTGCCCAGGCTGACCAGCGGCCGCGACAACCATATGCCGACCCGGCTGAAGATCAGCGACAAGGCGAACAGCACCATCACCACCAGGGCGACTTGCCGGCCGACGCTGCTGGCGCGCAATACCCACTCGCTACTGACCACCGCCAGGCTCGACACCAGGGCGAACGTCAGCACCATGCCGACGAGTGTCAGCAGCACCGAGCCCCGCGAGCGATTGGCACGGGCGAACAGAAACGGCACCACGGGGAGAATACAGGGGCTGAGGATCGTCAGGATCCCGCCGAGGAAAGCGATCAGAAGCATGGGATCACCACTGGATAGTTGAAAATAGTACGCAATAATAATTAGTTAACTTATATTTATAATGTTTTACTTTCAGTTACCGTCATTGCAATTGTCGGCAAGCTTGCGGTAGTCCAGCGCCTGCTTGTGGCCCGCTGAGTCCAGATAGATCATCTCGGCGTTCACCACGCCGCAGGCCGGGTTGGCGTCTTCGGTGATGGACAGCACCTTCCGGATGTCCAGGTGGGTGCCGTAGGTATAGGTTTGCGCCTGGACGTTGCTTTCGGCCCGGGCCGACAGGGTGCAGATGTTCAGCGTGGCGAAGAGGCAAGCGGCGTAGATGGCTTTGGTGTTCATGGCGGTGTCCTCGAGTCATTCAATGAGTGTGTTTTCTGCCGAGGCTTGTTGTGTTGCCTCGATGGAAGCCATTGAATGCCGTTGAGGTATCGCGTCTGTATCGAGCCAGGTGGCTTTTTGCATCCCTGTGTATCCGTCGCACGCCAGATACACTGCAATACAAACCGTCGCAGGCCGGGCCGGCCGACGCCTGTAGACTGATCACAACGAAACGCCAAGAGGGGCTGGACACCATGGATCATGTCGATCACGTGTTGATAGTGGATGACGATCGCGAGATCAGAGAGCTGGTTGGCAACTACCTGAAGAAGAACGGCCTGCGCACCACTGTCGTCGCCGATGGCCGGCAAATGCGCGCGTTCCTGGAAACCACCCCGGTGGACCTGATCGTGCTGGACATCATGATGCCCGGCGATGACGGCCTGGTGCTGTGCCGGGAGCTGCGCGCCGGCAAGCACAAAGCCACGCCGGTACTGATGCTCACCGCCCGCAACGACGAAACCGACCGCATCATCGGCCTGGAAATGGGCGCCGACGATTACCTGGTCAAACCCTTCGCCGCCCGCGAGCTGCTGGCGCGAATCAATGCCGTACTTCGCCGTACCCGGATGCTGCCGCCCAACCTGGTGGTCACTGAAAGCGGTCGCCTGCTGGCCTTCGGGCGCTGGCGCCTGGACACCACCGCCCGCCACCTGCTGGACGCCGATGGCACCATGGTCGCCTTGAGTGGCGCCGAATATCGGCTGCTGCGGGTGTTCCTCGACCACCCGCAACGGGTACTCAACCGTGACCAGTTGCTCAACCTGACCCAGGGCCGGGACGCCGATCTGTTCGATCGCTCCATCGACCTGCTGGTCAGCCGCCTGCGTCAGCGCCTGTTGGACGATGCCCGGGAACCGGCCTATATCAAGACCGTGCGTAGCGAAGGCTATGTGTTCTCGCTGCCGGTGGAGATCCTCGAGGCTTCGGTATGAGTCTGCCATTGCATTGGCCGCGTACCCTCGCCTCGCGGCTGTCGCTGATTTTCCTGATAGGGCTGATCCTGGCCCAGGGGCTGTCGTTTGGTGCCCAGTATTACGAGCGCTACCAGACGGCCAAATCCACCATGCTCGGCAACCTGGAAACCGATGTCTCGACCTCCGTTGCCATCCTCGACCGCCTGCCTGCCGCCGAACGCCCGGCCTGGCTACCCAAACTCGCCCGGCGCAACTACGGCTACCTGCTAGATGAAGGCCAGCCCGGCCAGCCGATGGACCTTACCGACGCCCCCGTGTCGGTGAGCTCGATCCAAGAGGCCATCGGCCAGGCCTACGCCCTGACCTTCAATCAGATACCCGGGCCGAAAATGCACTACCAGGCTCACCTGCGCCTGGGCGACGGCAGCCCGCTGACCATCGATGTACGTCCGGCGATGATGCCCCTCTCCCTCTGGCTGCCGGTGGTGTTGCTGGGGCAGTTGGCACTGCTGATCGGCTGCACCTGGCTGGCCGTACGCATCGCCGTCGGCCCGCTGACCCGGTTGGCCGGAGCAGTGGAAACCCTCGATCCGAACGTCCACAGCGTACGCCTGGACGAAAAGGGCCCGACCGAAGTGGTCCATGCCGCCAAGGCGTTCAATGCCATGCAGGATCGCATCGCAGCCTACCTCAAGGAGCGCATGCAATTGCTGGCGGCTATTTCCCATGACTTGCAGACGCCCATCACACGCATGAAGCTGCGCGCCGAATTCATGGACGACGGCATTGAGAAGGACAAGCTGTGGAGCGACTTGAGCGAAATGGAACACCTGGTACGCGAAGGCGTGGCCTATGCCCGCAGCGTCCACGGCGCCACCGAGGCCAGCTGCCGCATCAGCCTGGACGCGTTTCTCGACAGCCTGGTGTTCGACTATCAGGACACCGGGCAGGATGTGCAGCTTTCCGGGAAAAACGCCGCCGTCATCGACACCCGCCCCCACGCCCTGCGCCGGGTGTTGGTCAACCTGGTGGACAATGCGTTGAAGTTTGGCGGTGCGGCCCGGATCGAGGTGCAAGAGGGCGAAAACGGTCAATTGGCGATCCAGGTATTGGACCGTGGCCCTGGCATCAACGAACAGGAACTGGCCGAAGTCCTCAAGCCGTTCTACCGGGTAGAAAGCTCGCGTAACCGGGAAACCGGCGGCACCGGATTAGGCTTGGCCATTGCCCAGCAACTGGCGAACGCCATGGGCGGTTCATTGACCTTGAGCAACCGCGACGGTGGCGGGCTGTGCGCCGAGCTGCGGCTCAGTCGTGAAACTCGGTAACTCCACAGAGGGTCTGTGGAATACGCAAATGTTGAAACCACCCCAAAACAACTGTGGGAGCGGGCTTGCTCGCGAAGGCGGAGTGTCAGCCACATCAATGGCGACTGACCCGACGCCATCGCGAGCAAGCTCGCTCCCACAAGTGGATCTGTGGTAGCACGCAGATGTTGCCCCCCCAAAAACAACTGTGGGAGCGAGCTTGCTCGCGATGGCGGTGGGTCAGTCAACATCATCATTAACTGACACTCCGCCTTCGCGAGCAAGCCCGCTCCCACAGGGGGTACTTCAACCCAAGCGGTGCTTCAACAACACTTGGGCCCACCCTTGCCACCGTAACGGGCCTCCTGGCGTTCGCGGAAGAACGCCTCATAGTCCATCATCGGCTTGTCCGGGTGTTTGGTTTGCATGTGCTCGACGTAGTTGTCGTAGTCGGGCATGCCGACCATCAGGCGCGCGGCCTGACCGAGGTATTTACCGAGGCGACTCAAGTCATTGAACATCGTTGCAATCCTCTATCAAGCGTCCGGCACGGCCTGGAATGGCGCTTCCTTGTCCGTGCGTTCCTGGGTACCCCAGGCGGCGATGCCGACCTTGAGTGCGTAGAACAGGATGCTGAAGACCACGAACAGGAACAACACCGTCAGCGTGGCGTTGGTGTAGGCGTTGAACACCACGTGCTGCATCTGCTCGATGCTCTTGGCCGGGGCCAGGACCTGGCCGGCCGCCAGGGCATCGTTGTATTTGCGCGCCAGGGCCAGGAAGCCGATCGCCGGGTTGGCGTCGAACAGCTTGATCAGGCCCGCCGTGGTGGTGCAGATCAACAGCCAGACCGCCGGCAGCATGGTCACCCAGACGTAGCGCTGGCGCTTCATCTTGATCAGCACCACGGTGGCGAGCATCAGGGCGATACCGGCCAGCATCTGGTTGGAGATGCCGAACAGCGGCCACAAGGTGTTGATGCCGCCCAGCGGATCGATCACGCCCTGGTACAGCAGGTAGCCCCACAGCGCCACGCAACCGGCGGTGGCGATCAGGTTGGCGGTCCAGGATTCGGTGCGCTTGAGCGCCGGCACGAACGAGCCCAGCAAGTCCTGCAGCATGAACCGCCCGGCACGGGTGCCGGCGTCCACCGCCGTGAGGATGAACAGCGCTTCGAACAGGATCGCGAAGTGGTACCAGAACGCCATGGTGTTTTCACCCGGCAGCACCGAATGCAGGATCTGCGCGATACCGACCGCCAGGGTCGGCGCACCGCCGGCACGGGCCAGGACGGTGGTTTCGCCGATGTCCTTGGCCACCGCTTGCAGCGCCTCGGGGGTGATTGCAAAGCCCCAGCTGCTGACGGTTTGCGCCACGGCCACCACGTCACCGCCGACGATGGCCGCCGGGCTGTTCATGGCGAAGTACACGCCTGGCTCGATCACCGAAGCGGCCACCATGGCCATGATCGCCACGAACGACTCCATCAGCATGCCGCCGTAACCGATGTAGCGGGCGTTGACTTCGTTATCCAGCAGCTTGGGCGTGGTGCCCGAGGAGATCAGCGCATGGAAGCCCGAGACCGCGCCACAGGCGATGGTGATGAACAGGAACGGGAACAGCCCGCCCTTCCACACCGGCCCGGTGCCGTCGGTGAACTGGGTCAGCGCCGGCATTTTCAGCTCGGGCATGGTGACCAGGATGCCGATGGCCAGGGCGACGATGGTGCCGATCTTGAGGAACGTCGACAGGTAGTCCCGCGGGGCCAGGATCAGCCACACCGGCAGCACCGCCGCGACGAAACCGTAGCCGATCAGCATCCAGGTGATCTGGATCCCAGTGAAGGAGAAGGCCTTGGCCCAGACCGGGTCGGCGGCGATCTGCCCGCCCAGCCAGATCGAGCCCAGCAGCAACAGCACGCCGATGAGCGAGATTTCACCGATGCGACCCGGGCGGATGTAGCGCATGTAGATGCCCATGAACATCGCGATCGGGATGGTCGCCATCACCGTGAAGATCCCCCACGGGCTCTCGGCCAGGGCCTTGACCACGATCAGCGCCAGCACCGCGAGGATAATGATCATGATCAGGAAGCAGCCGAACAGCGCGATGGTGCCGGGGATGCGGCCCATTTCTTCGCGGACCATGTCGCCCAGGGAACGACCGTTACGGCGGGTGGACAGGAACAGGATCATGAAGTCCTGCACCGCACCGGCCAGCACCACGCCGGCAATCAGCCAGAGCGTGCCGGGCAGGTAGCCCATCTGCGCCGCCAATACCGGCCCGACCAGCGGCCCCGCGCCGGCAATGGCCGCGAAGTGGTGGCCGAAAAGGATGTGTTTGTTGGTCGGGACATAGTCCAGGCCGTCGTTGTTGAGCACAGCGGGGGTGGCCCGGCGCGCATCGAGTTGCATCACGTTGTTGGCGATGAAGAGGCTGTAGTAGCGGTAGGCGACCAGGTAGATGGCCACGGCGGCGACGACGATCCAGAGGGCGTTGATGGGTTCGCCGCGGCGCAAGGCCACGACACTCAACGCACAAGCTCCCAGAACAGCCACGGCAAACCAGGCGAGGTGTTTAACCAGACGGGTTGTCATTGCGTGTCTCCTGCCGATATCCAGTGGATTGCGGCGATTGTTTTTATAGTGTGCCCCGGCTATTCGGAGCGGGCCCAATATCCCTGTATGCCGTCAATAAATAAATCCGTAGTACTACGTAGAACCCGCTCCCACAGGTTTGGATGTCTCATCCATGGGTTTGGCATATGATGCCGCCATTCGCCTCCCCGCTGAGCCCGGACAGGAGTACAGATGCTGCTTAAACACAAAATCGTCGCCCTCGGTATTTTGCCTCTGGTCCTGGCGATTGCTGTCATCTGCGCCCTGGTGATCTCCCTGAACCGACAATTGGGCGATCAACAGGCGCAATTGATCGAAGACAGCATCCTGGCGAGCAAGCGCGCCGAGTTGAAAAACTACGTCGAGATGGCGCAGAGCCTGATCGCCCCGCTGTATAACGACGGCTTGGGCGACGAACGTGCGCAGCAGCAGGTCCTGGAGGAACTGCGCAAGCTCAGCTTCGGCATCAACGGTTACTTTTTCGTGTACGACCGCCAGGGTCGCAGCCTGATGCACGCCCGTCAGTCGGAGCTGGTGGGGCAGTACCTCTGGGACATGAAGGATCCCCACGGCTTGCCCGTCATCCAGGCGCTGCTCAAAAGCGCCGAGTCGGGCGAAGGTTTCCAGCGTTATGCCTGGAACAAGCCCTCCTCCGGCCAGGTCACCGACAAGCTGGCCTACGTGGTGATGCTGGACCGCTGGGGCTGGATGCTGGGCACCGGGATTTACCTGGAGGATGTCGAGCGCGCCACCCAGCAGGCCCGCGACGAGGTGGCCCAGGGCATCCACACCACCATGCAGGCCATCGCCGCCATCGCCTTGGTGGCAGTACTGCTGGTGTTTGCCGGCGGCATGACCCTCAACGTCAGCGAACATCGCCTGGCCGACAAGAAGCTGCAGCGGTTGAACCAGCGCATTGTCAGCTTGCAGGAAGAAGAGCGCTCGCGGGTGTCTCGCGAGCTTCACGACGGCATCAGCCAGTTGTTGGTGTCGATCAAATTCCAGTTCGAACTGGCCAGCCATGTGCTGGAAAACGGCCAGGAAAATGGCTTGGGCATTTTGAAGAATGCGACTGATCGGCTGGGAGAAGCCATCGGCGAGATCCGCAGCATTTCCCACGATTTGCGTTCGTCCCTGCTCGACACGCTGGGGCTGCCTGCCGCCATCGGTCAGCTCGCGACTGAGTTCCAGCAACGCAGCGGACTCGAGGTGTCCTACAGAAGCAATGAGTTCGATTGCCGGCTGGAAAACGGCGCGCCCGTTTCACTGTTCCGCATTGCCCAGGAAGCCCTGACCAATATCGAGCGTCACGCCGGGGCGAAAAGCGTCGGCATCACCTTGTTTGGTTCCAGCCAGTCCTTGCGCCTGACGGTGGTGGATGACGGGATGGGGTTCAACGTGCCGCAGGTCGAACGCGGCCATACCGGCATCGGCCTACGCAACATCCGCGAACGCGTCGAGCATTTCGGTGGACGCCTGGAGCTGACGTCGGTGCCGGGACGAAGCGAACTGGACATCCTGCTGCCCATGAACCTGTCGGCGACAGAAAGCTGATGCGCGCCCATTCCAACAAGAGCACCTGCCGATGAGCCTGCCCCCTGCGATCCGCGTTGCGCTGGTCGACGATCACTCCCTGGTCCGCGACGGCATCAGGGCCCTGCTGTCTGTAATGCCTCAATTGAACGTGGTGGGCGAAGCCGAGAACGGCGCGCAGGCGATCGAGATGGTCGGTCGCTGCCAACCGGACCTGCTGCTGGTGGACATCAGCCTCAAGGACATGAACGGGCTTGAACTGACCCGGCAGCTGGGCAAGCAATACCCCAGCCTCAAGATCCTCATCCTGAGCATGTACGACAATTACGAGTACGTGAGCGAGTCCGTGCGCTCCGGCGCCAGCGGCTATGTGCTCAAGAATGCCCCATCGCGGGAAATCATCGCGGCCATCGAAGCCATCATCAGCGGCGGCACCTTCTACAGCGCCGAGATCGCCCAACGGCTCGCTACCGACCAGAACAGCGATAACGAACTGACGCCACGGGAGAGCCAGGTGCTGTACAAAATGGTCCAGGGCCTGAACAACAAGGAAATGGCCCGCGAACTGGACATCAGCGTGCGAACCGTCGAAACCCACCGCCTGAGCATCCGCCGCAAGCTGAACATCGACAAACCCGCGGCGCTGGTGAAATACGCGATCGACCACGGGATCATTTCGCGCTGAATGGCGCTCGGCTGACGCTTCTGTGGCGGGGAGATTTATCCCCTTGCCACAGAGATCAGCATCGCGCTACTTCGCGAACAACTGGCTCATATCCTTGAACGCCTTGAACTCCAGCGCGTTGCCGCAAGGGTCGAACAAGAACATCGTCGCCTGCTCACCCACCTGGCCCTGGAAGCGGATATAGGGCTCGATCACGAACGTTGTGCCAAAGGACTTCAAACGCTCGGCCAATGCCTCCCACTCCTCCCAGCCCAGCACCACGCCAAAATGCGGGACAGGCACGTCGTGGCCGTCTACCGGGTTGCTGTGGACGCTTTCCTGGGACGCCGTCTTCGGCTGTTCATGAATCACCAACTGATGACCGAAGAAATTGAAATCGACCCATTGCGCGCTGGAGCGACCTTCTGGCAATCCGAACACATCACCGTAAAAAGCACGGGCAGCCGCGAGGTCATAAACGGGAATAGCCAGGTGAAAGGGAGCAAGACTCATCAGGACACCCACATTTTCGAGAAAGAACAGTCAGTCTAGCGCCACTCTCACCCAAGGTAGTAACCCGGTTGGTCCAGGTCTGTCAGCAGGTCAGGACCGTTCGGCGTCCAGCCTAACAATGCTCGCGTGTGCGCACTGGACGCCGCCATGTCTGCACCGGCCATGCGCGCGAACCAGCCGAAGTGCTCGCGCTCGCGTGACGCCGTCGGCAAGCCCAGGTGGCGACCGAGTACCTGGGCAATGGCCTTGAACGGTACTGACTCATCAGCGACCGCGTGGTACACGGACTGCGTCACGCCTTGCTCGAGCGCCAGCCGGTAGACCTTCGCGGCATCCAACCGATGCACACCTGACCAGCAATTGCGCCCCTCACCGAGGTAAGCCGATACACCCGTCTCTCGCGCCAGACGAATCAGGATGGGGATGAAGCCATAGTCGCCCATTCCATGGACCGAAGGCGCCAGCCGCACAGTGGCCGCGCGTACGCCCCGCTCGGCCACCGCCCGGGCGGCCGCCTCGGATTTGCGCAGAGAGGCGGGACTGGCCACTTCAAGTTCGACCGCACCCCGGCTCAGCCCGGACAAACCCGAGGTGACGAGCAATGGACGGCTGGAACCTTGCAACGCGCTGCCTAGCGCCTCGATCACGCGACGATCCTGCTCGGCGTTTTCGGCGAACCTGGAAAAGTCATGATTGAACGCCGTGTGGATCACCGCGTCCGCCGCCAGCGCCGCGGTCTGCAAGACCTCGATGTCGTCAAGGGTCCCGCGCACCACCTTCGCGCCGGTGGCTGCGAGCCTGGCGACCTTGTCCTCTGAACGGGCCAACCCGGTGACTCGGTAGCCCGCGCCGAGCAAATCCTCGACCACTGCCGACCCAACCCAACCGGTGGCGCCGGTAACGAATACGTGCATATGCAACGCTCCTGTTCTGGAAAAAAAGCGGGATCTCGAAACCTCTATAACCTATGCCCGGCTCAAGATTTGTATGGAATGTGTACGAACTGCTTTGCATTGGCCTGCCCCATCAACAGCAGCAAAGCCATGCCAAAGGACAGCGCGACAGCCACGGCGCCGCCCAGGTAAACCGCCTCGATCCCCCAGCCACTCGCCAATACGCCGGCCAGCGGACTGGTGATGCCCAGGGAAATATCAAGGAATGCTACATAGGCGCCCATGGCCAGGCCGCGGGTTTGCGCCGGAACCCGCTTTACCGCCTCCACCCCAAAGCCTGGGAAGGCCAGCGAATAGCCGAACCCGGTCAACGCCGTGCCCAGATACGCGATGAGCGCGGTATCGGCTCCCCAGATCAACAGCAGGCCGACAGCCTCGATGACCACACAGACCAAGGCCACCTGCGCACCACCAAGCTTGTCCGGAAGATGCCCAAACAAGAGGCGAGCCCCAATGAATGCCAGGCCGAACGCGGTGAACGCCAGCGAGGAGTTACCCCAACCTTTGCTGGCAAATAACAGCGCGATGAACGCGGTGACAACCCCAAACCCGACGCTGCAAAACGCCAATCCCATGCCAGGGGCCCAGACACTACCCAGGACTTTGTAGAAAGGCGTGCGCCGGGTCGCCGTGGGGGCGATAACCCTGACCTTGGCGACGACCACCAGGGCCAGCAGTGGGATGAACACTGTAGCCACGGCGATGCCCATGAACCCCCACAGCGCATTCATGAATACGCCAGCCGGCGCACCCAACGCAAAGGCGCCGTACATGGCGATGCCATTCCAGGCCATGACCTTGCCCGCATGCTGTGGTCCGACCAGGCCAATGCCCCAACCCAACGCGCCGGTGACAATCAGGCTTTCGCCCATGGCCAGGATGACGCGGCCCAGGACCAGCAGCCAGACTGAAACCAGCGGCATGCCGACGAAGGCCAGGGAGACCAGGTAAACCAGGCCGGAACAGGCCGCCGTTATCAGGCCGGCGATGACCGCGCGCTGGGTGCCACGTATATCGGCAAAGTTGCCAGCCCAGGAGCGCGACAGCAGCGCAGCGGCGAACTGCGCGCCCACCACCAGCCCTATCACGAGCGTCCCCATGCCCAACGTATCGTGCAGATGCAGGGGCAAGACCGGCAGTTGCATGCCAATCGTCAGGAAGCCGATGAACACCGTCAGGACCAGTGGCAGCAGCGTCAACACCGGAGGGGTACTGGCGGCCGTCGGGGCCGCCGAAGAAGCAGGTTGAGCGTGTTTGTCAGTCATAGGAATAACCAGAAGAAAGCGTGGCGAAAAGGGGTGACGTTGAATGCCGTTCAAAGGGCGACTAGAATGCGATCAATTCGTCGCATTCAGAATACGAATACTTCGTCGTATTTTCTATTCGCATTCCCCCTTCGAGGTTCACCCCCGCATGTCCGAGCGCCCTAGCCCCCAGATTTCCTCGCGCAAACAGCCGAAACAGGCGCGCTCCGCCGAGCTCGTGGCAGCGGTCCTGGAAGCGGCTGTTCAGGTTTTGGCGACCCACGGCGCCCCTCGCTTCACCGTGGCCCGCGTTGCCGAGCGAGCGGGCGTCAGCGTCGGCTCGGTGTACCAGTATTTCCCGAACAAAGCGGCCATCCTGTTCCGGCTGCAGAGTGATGAGTGGCAACAAACCACCGCGATGCTGCGCAGGATTCTTGAAGACAACGCCAAGCCGCCCTTCGAGCGGTTGAGGGCACTGGTGCAGGCGTTCATCCAATCCGAATGCGACGAGGCGCAGATACGCATCGCCCTCAACGACGCCGCCCCTCTCTACCGTGACGCCCCCGAGCACCAGACGGCGCGGACGTCGGTGCAGCAGTCGGTGGACGCTTTCATGCTGCAAGTGCTGCCGGATAGTTGCGAGCATACCCGCGCCCTGGCCGGTGACCTGATCATCACGACGCTCAGTTCCGTGGGTAAGCGATTTTCGGCAACGCCTCGCTCCGACGAGCAAATCCAGACGTATGCCGGTGCCATGGCCGATATGTTTTGCGGCTACCTGAAGAGCCTGCAGCAAAAAACGCCCGAGACCACCCCAGGCTGATCGCTCGTCTCGACGCTCCAGTGACAGCCTGCCGGCACTTTTACTACACTCGACGGCCTTGTCCTCCCTTGCGAGCCGTCCATTCCTATGAAAAACATAACAAGCACGATGACGATCTGCGGCCTGCTGGCGCTCTGCGGCAATGCCTTGGCGGAGCCCGCGCCCTCGCACCTGGATCAGGTCCTGCAGCGAGGCGAACTGCAGGTGTGCACCACGGGCGACTACAAGCCCTACACCTACAAAGCTGAAACAGGCGAATACGAAGGCATCGACATCGACATGGCCCGCTCACTGGCCGCCAGCCTGGGCGTCAAGGTGCAGTGGGTGCAGACCACCTGGAAAACCCTGATGCCGGACATGCAGGCAGGTAAGTGCGACATCGGCATGGGCGGGATTTCGGTGACGCTGGAACGTCAGAAGAAAGCCTTCTTCAGCAACACTCTGGACGTGGATGGCAAGATCCCGCTGGTACGTTGCGAAGACCAGTCGCGCTATCAGACCATCGAGCAGATCAATCAACCTTCGGTGCGCCTGGTGGAACCGGCCGGCGGCACCAACGAAGCCTTCGTGCGGGCCTTCCTGCCCAAGGGCCAGCTCAACTTCCACGACAACGTGACCATCTTCCAGGAACTGCTGGACAAGAAAGCCGACGTGATGATTACCGATGCCTCGGAAGCGCTCTACCAGCAAAAACTCAAGCCGGGCCTCTGCGCCGTCAACCCGACCCGTTACCTGCAATATGGCGAGAAGGCCTACCTGCTGCCACGGGATGACACCACCTGGAAAATGTACGTTGACCAGTGGCTGCACCTGAGCAAGGCGAACGGCAGCTACCAGAAAGTCATTGGACAGTGGCTGGCGGTTCCGGGCGCTCAATAACCGCTCACGGAAGAAAAAAATCTGTGGGAGCGAGCTTGCTCGCGATGGCGTCAGGTCAGCCGCATTGATGCTGGCTGACACACCGCTATCGCGAGCAAGCTCGCTCCCACAAGGAGATGTGTGTCGAGCGCGGATTGCATGCCCACTGAAAGTCCAGTGTGGGAGCGAGCTTGCTCGCGATAGCGTCAGGTCAGCCGCATTGATGTAGCTGAGCTCGCTCCCACAGATTTGATCGGCTCAAGGCCTGGTGTTGGGCTCAGCTCACTGCGCCGCGCGCACCTTGGCGATTTCGTCGTACATCATCTTCACCAGGTTGGCATCCAGGGATTTGGCGAACTTGTCGATCACCGGTTGCACCCGCTCGCGAAAGCGATCTTTCTCGGCCGGGGTGATTTCGTTCACAGTCATCGCGCCAGCCAGTGTCGCTTTCGCCTTATCCATGCTCGCGGTGGTGACTTCCCGCTGGAATTTTTGTGCTTCGGCCGCCGCCTCGCGAATCATCGTCTTTTCATCGTCATTGAGGCGATTCCAGGTCTTCTGGCTGATGATCAACGACTGCGGATTGAAAATATGTCCGGTCACCGAGAGGTACTTCTGCACCTCATAGAACTTATTGCCCTCGATCACCGTGAATGGGTTCTCCTGACCATCGATGGTGTGCTGTTCAAGGCCGGTATAGACCTCGGGGAAGGCCATCGGCACAGGGTTGGCCCCCAGGGCGGAGAAGGTTTCCAGGTAGATCGGCGACTGGATGACGCGAATTTTCAAGCCCTGCATGTCTTCGAGCCTGGTCACTGGATGCTTGCTGTTGGTCAGGCTGCGGAAACCCAGGTCCCAATAGCCCAGGCCCACCAGGCCTTTGCTGTCCAGTTGCGCGGCCAGTTTCTGGCCGACCGGTCCATCGATCACCGCATGGGCTTCCTCGGCGTTATTGAACAGGAACGGGAAATCGAGCATGGCATAGTCCGGAGCCTGGGCCGCCAGGATGCCGGAGTTGAGCACGGTCAGGTCCAGCGTGCCGCCCTGCAAGGCCGACACGGTCTGCACGTCGCCGCCCAAGGTGCCGCCAGGGAACAGACGCACCTTGATCTTGCCACCGCTCTTCGCGCTGAGCAGGTCGGCGAACTTCTGCGCGCCCTGCCCTTGCGGATGCTCCTTGACGTTCTGGAACGCGAATCGCAGGGTGCGTTCACGAATCTCGTCCGCGTGGCTCGCCACGCTGCCCAGCAACAACCCCGTTGCGCATGCCCCGGCCAACAGGGTTTTCATCAGTTTTCGCATGTCACTCTCCGATCATTATTGTTTTTAAGGTCGAGCTACCCAGGCTTGCACCAATGTTATCCGGTGAAGAATTTCAACGGCCCCAGGACAAGCTGAGGGAACAACACCAGCAGGAACAGCACCACAAACTGCGCGAGCATGAACGGCCACACACCACGGACGATTTCCTCGAAATCCAGCTTCGCCACCCCACACACCACATTGAGTACCGTGCCCACCGGCGGCGTAATCAGGCCGATGGCCGTGTTGATCAAAAACAGCACGCCGAAATACACCGGGTCGATCCCCGCCTGGATGACCGCCGGCATCAGCACCGGGGTGAGAATCAGAATGGTCGGGGTCATGTCCATCACCGTTCCCACCAGGATGATCAACACCATCATCACCAGCAGCAAAAGGGTCTGGTTGTCCATGAAGGGTTGCAGCAGCTCCGCCAGCTGGCCCGGCAGGTCGGCGATGGTCACCAGCCAGGATGAAACCATGGCCGCCGCCACCAGCAGCATCACCACCGAGGTGGTCTTGGCCGAGGACAGGATCACTTCGTACAGCTGGCTGACTTTCATTTCCCGGTAGATCACCAGGGACACGAACAGCGAATAGACCGCCGCGACCACGGCGGCTTCCGTGGGGGTGAAGATGCCGAATTTGAGGCCCAGGATGATGATCAACGGCAGTCCCATCGCCCAACTGCCGTCGAGCAACGTGCGCAGCACTTCGGCACGGGAGCGCTTGGGCGGCGTCTCGACATTCTCGCGGCGAGAGATGAACCACCACGCCACGGCCAGCGAAGCCCCAAGCATCAATCCCGGTACGATACCGGCCAGGAACAGCTTGGAAATCGACACCCCGGAAGCCACGCCAAACACAATGAAGCCGATGCTCGGCGGAATGACCGGCGCGATGATGCTACCGGCGGCGATCAGCCCGGCTGAGCGGCCCCGGTTATGCCCGGCCAACACCATCATCGGTACCAGCAACGCCGCCAGTGCCGCCGCATCCGCCACGGCCGAGCCGGAGAGCGATGCCAACAGGCAGGAAGCAATGATTGCCACGTAACCGAGACCACCGCGCTTGTGCCCCACCAGTGCCATGGCGATGTTGACGATGCGTTTGGACAGGCCGCCGACATTCATGATCTCGCCGGCCAGCATGAAGAACGGCACGGCCATCAGTGGGAAACTGTCCGCGCCGTTGAGCAGGTTCTGGGCAATGATTTGCGCGTCGAACAGATCCAGATAAAACATCAAGGCCACGCTGACCACCAGCAAGGCAAACGCAATGGGAATGCCCAGCGCCATGCTGCCCATCAACGACCCAAGGAAAATAACCAGTGTCATGGACGGGTACTCTTGATGGGGTTATGGGCGATCACTTCGGCAGCGTCGTTGTCCTTGACCATGACCAGCTCGTCATCGCCGAGCTTGCCGAACGTCGCCAGGTAGAGTTCGTAGAGCAGGATGGGCGCGGCGCTGGCGCCGAACACCAGGCCGGCGGCATAGAACAGCGCCATCGACAACCCTGAGGCTGGCGCGACCACATCCAGGTTGATCACCGCCTGCTGCCAACTGCCGATAAAAATCAACCAGCAGATGTACAGCATCAGCAGATGCCCGATGACCAGGCAGAGGCGCTTGCCGGCCGGTGGCAAACGCTTGACCAGGCTGTCCATCCCCAAATGCGCACGGTCCTTGAGCGCCACCAGGGCGCCGAGAAAAATCATCCAGACGAAGAACCAGCGCGACAGTTCTTCCGACACGCTGATGCCGGAGTTGAAGGCATAGCGCAGCACCACGTTGCCGAACACCAGCACGATCATTGCGATCATGCACAGCACGATCAGGAGCTTGAGCAGCTTGAAATACAGATCGACGACTTTTGTCATCTTGAAGGCCTCTGCGATTGTCGAATACCGGCATCCAGCCGGCGCGATAGAACGGCAGCGCAGTCCGCTATCGAATCCAGAAGCTGGCGTTGCGAAGAGCGCCAGGCCAGGCGCGACAAAACAAGGGAGAGGCGTCGAGGGTGTGCAGGCAAGTCCGCATGAGGTGTTCCTCTGTTTTTTATTATGGCCTTGTCAATGCGACGCAAGGCGGTGTGCGCCTAAAATGTACCAACCGGTTAGTTCGGTCAATAACCCAGGCATGAACCCACGACAAAGCGGGCGATTATCGGCTAGACGTTCACAAGTGGTTTACCTATCGCCGCCTACGAAAGCAGGCACAACTTTCCTTGATTGAAGAACAGCAGCCCGTCGCATTAATAGTTACCTATTAACCGCCCGTCACAATAAACAAAAATAAAATGAACTAACCTCAATAGCCATACTTTGCACGCAACCAACTTAAAGCCACCAACTACAAATTAATGACAACATTCCGGCGCCAGCCTACCGGCAGATAAAAGCTGCATCTTATTTTTTCAGGCGCCAATAATTAACAACGGCAGCCCTCACGATATCTCAACAAAATATATAAAATAAATTCCTTTAATATCAATCAGTAACAGAACGGATCCAACAAATAATCAGCCACACCCCCATCACCAATAACGCCTCCGAAAAAATATTAATTAAACTTCACATAAAAAACTTTGCGACGACGCACTTTGATGTTATTAATCTGCCGATCCAAAAACCAAGGTGCCACCACGTAACTTTCTTTACGCGCATAACCCCTTTCGGATATTGGAACCACTTAACTTAAATCCCTTGCTCAAGCGCCTGATCGCACTTGGGCGAACTGTTGTGTGGCGCAGCAAACTGCGCGAGGAAGGGCGTCATCGCTATTCAAGTCCCACGGATCAAGATCCTGTCGATCTTCGGCACCCGTCCGGAAGCCATCAAGATGGCCCCCCTGGTCAAGGCCCTCGCCGCCGAATCCGGCATCGAGTCGCTGATCTGCGTCACCGGCCAGCATCAAAGCATGCTCAAGCAAGTGCTGGATCTGTTCGACCTCAAGGCCGATTTCACCCTTGACGTGATGACCCCGCACCAGACGCTCAACTCCCTGACTGCTGCCCTCTATAGCGCCATCGACCCGGTCCTGGAACAGACCCGGCCGGATCGGGTGCTGGTCCATGGCGACACCACCTCAGCCATGGTGGCTTCGATGGCCGCCTTCCACCGGCGTATTCCCGTGGGTCATGTCGAAGCCGGGTTGCGCACCGGTGACATCTACAGCCCATGGCCGGAAGAAATGAACCGTCGTTGCATCGACCTCAGTGCCGACCTGCTGTTCGCCCCTACCGGACAATCCCGCGACAACCTGCTGGGCGAGCGCCTGCAGGGCCACTGCCTGGTGACGGGCAATACCGTCATCGATGCCCTGCAACTGACTGCCCAGCGCATCAATAAGGATGCGCAGTTGCGTGGCGAGCTGGACCAACAGTTCCCGTTCCTGCAAACCGGACGCAAGCTGTTGCTGGTGACCGGTCATCGCCGGGAGAACTTCGGCGAAGGCTTCCTGGACATCTGCAAGGCCTTGCGTCACTTGGCCCAGCGGACTGACATCCAGATCGTCTACCCGGTGCACCTCAATCCCAACGTACTGGGACCGGTGACCGAACAACTGGGTGACCTGCTCAACGTGCACCTGATCAAGCCCCTGGATTACCTGGCGTTCGTGCGCCTGATGCAACACGCCCACGTCATCCTCACGGACTCGGGTGGTGTGCAGGAAGAAGCGCCGTCCCTGGGTAAACCGGTGCTGGTGATGCGCGACGTCACCGAACGCCCCGAAGCCGTGGCCGCCGGTACCGTGCGCCTGGTGGGCACTTCCCCGGCCTCGATCATCGCCGGCGTGAACGCGCTGTTCGACGACGTTGCCTTGTGGCGTCGCACCTCACAGGCGGTCAACCCCTACGGTGATGGCAAGGCCAGCCAGCGCATCGTCGACACCCTGATGGGCCGACCGGTCGACGATTTTGTCGTAGGCCAGGTGCAACCGACCCATGCGCCGTTACACACGCCGCTGTCCGAGCCACGCGAGTTGCTCGCCGATTTCACCTAATAACCGCTACTCACCCTTATCAGATCGAGATTTGCCTGAATGAAGCCTTCCGTTGCCATCCCTACGGGCGCGCTCAGCGCCCTTGCCTGTGGCCTGAGCCTGCTCGCGCTAATGCCAAACTTTGCCCTGGCTGCGGATAGCCCGCTCACCCAGGCAATCCATCGACTCAACGCCGATACCCGCCAGGAGCGGGAGATTCGCTTGAGCGACCTGGGCATCACCGCGCCAATCCTGCTGGGCGCCAGCGACGCTCGACGGGAACTGTATTTGCCGGTACCCGCCGGTGTGACGCTCAACGATGCGACACTGCAGCTGGACGCCAGCTATCTCAATGGCGAAGGTGGCCGCAACACCATGGTGCTGTCGCTCGACGGTTACCCGGTGCGTGCCGAAGGCCTCAGCGAAGCGCAGGGCGATGCCAGCGTCAAACTGGGCGTAGACAAAGCCCCGCGCGACAACGGCCTGGTGCGTTTGGGCATTGCCTGGGCCTCCGTGGTCTCCCGCCCGCTGTGCGAAGAAGATCGGGTGATCGGTAACGTGCTGCGCATTCAACCCGACACACGCCTGAACTACAGCTACGACGCCAGCCAACTGCAGGATGTCGGCGCCGCCTGGACCACTCTGCCCGCCACCCCCGGCATCCTGGTCGCACCGGGCTCGCTGTCGGCCGGCAGCTATGACGCCGTCTGGCGATTGGGCGTGGCCCTGGAGCGGATCGGCAAGCATGCGCGCATCCTGCCCTTCCCTGCCGTGCAGGACAGCGTGGACCTGAGCGGCCTGCGCGTCCCGGTCGAGCTGTTGAATATTCCCGCCTTCGTCAGCCTCAACGGCAAAGGCCAGCACACCTTGGCCAACCCAGCCGAAATCGGTGCGCTGCTGATGCTTGGGCAAGTGCCGAACCTACAGGCCGACCTGGCCATCAGCGACCCGCAACTGCTCCAGGCCATCAACCAGTCCCTGGATGCCTTGCAGAGCCAGGTCCAAGGCGTCGACACCACGGCGGCAGCGGCCTTGACCCAATGGCGCGATACGCACGTCAACGCCGCCCTGGTGGGCACCGGCACTGACAACGTGCGTCTGGCACTGTTGGGCACTCGCCCGGTATTGATGATTGCCCCGGATGCGACCGGCAAAGCCTTGTCCTTGCTCGGTTCTGCATGGAACAAGCTGGCGCGCAGCCGCCAGTTGACCGTGAACGAAGCGCAAACGCCATTGAGCGATGATGGCCGCGTGGCCCTGTCGCGACTGGGCGGCGCTCCCGGTAACTTCGACGTAGCCTCGCGATTCGACTGGAGCACTTCGTTCCCCCTCGGCAGCGTGGCCTATGACGGTCGCCTGCCCGTTACCGCCGTGGTCGACGTCTCCGCTGCACCCGGCGCTTCGGACACCGCGCCCGTGGCCTCGCTGTTTTTCAATGACTTCCTGATCGGTGCCCAGCAGCTGACCACCGATGGCCAACCGCAACGCATCCAGGCTCACATCCCACGCTACGCCCTGGGTTCGAAAAACGTCTTGCGCGTCTCGTTCCAGCGCCAACCGGTCAGCGACCGTTGCCTCGAAACGCCTCAGGCGTTCCCGGTGTCCGTACTGCCTACCAGCCATATCGTGCTGGACAAAACCTCGTTGGGTGACGATTTCGCCGGCATCGCCGCACGCTTCGCCGTCGACACCCAAGTGCTCGTTCCCCAGGCCTATCTTGACCACCCCGCCAGCAGCCTGGCCCAAGTGATCCCGGTGGCCGATGCTTCCGGCGTCTCACCGCTGCGCGCGCAGTTGAAAGTCAGCGCCGATCCAAAAGCCGTCATCAGCCCGGATAAAGCCTTCCTGGCGTTCGAACTGCCACTCAAGGACAGCAAGGAATCGGTGCAGGTCGATGAGCAGGGTCACCTGCGGATCAACCATAAAGACCAGGTGATGCTGGATGTGCAGCGCCTCAATCAGTTGGCGTCGTTGCAAGTGGTGCAGGCCTCGGGTCAGCACGGCCTGGTCTATCGGGCCCTGGGCGACCAGCCCCCGAGCCTGGCCAAGCCGGTCGTATTGACCCGCGGCGATGTGGCGATCCTGGGCGACAGCGGTGCCGTGGCGGTCTTCGATACCCAGGATCCCAACGGCAGCCAGTTGATCGGCCAGGAAGAACCCAAGGGCCTGGATGCCTGGCGCAAACCTTCGCTGCTTTGGCTGATCCCCGGTGGCATTGCCTTATTCCTTATCTTGTTGCTGGCTGGCCGTAGCGCCCGTCGCAATCGCCAGTAACGGTAACCTTTGATGACGTCGCTTTATTGGCCCTATTGGCTGGCCCACTACTATAACTACCTGGAAGCCGCGACTATCGTGGTCGCGGTACTGATCCTGATCTCCAGCCTGGACGATCTGATCATTGACGTGTGGTACTGGTCTCGTCGCCTGTACCGCAAGTTCACCGTGGACCGCAAATACCGGCCGCTGACCGTCGAGCAATTGTTGGCCCGGGACGAACAGCCCCTGGCGATCATGGTCCCGGCCTGGCTGGAATACGACGTCATCGCGCCGATGATCGAGAACATGGTGTCGACGCTCGACTACCAGAACTACGTGGTCTTCGTCGGCACCTATGTCAACGACCAGCGCACCATCGACGAAGTCGAGCGGATGCGCCGGCGCTACAAACAACTGCACCGCGTGGAAGTGCCCCATGCAGGGCCGACCTGCAAGGCTGACTGTTTGAACTGGGTGATCCAGGCGATCT
This sequence comes from Pseudomonas sp. B21-054, assembly GCF_026016345.1. Taxonomy (NCBI): domain Bacteria; kingdom Pseudomonadati; phylum Pseudomonadota; class Gammaproteobacteria; order Pseudomonadales; family Pseudomonadaceae; genus Pseudomonas; species Pseudomonas sp. B21-054. The sequence continues at coordinate 3,098,333 of NZ_CP087204.1, read as the reverse complement.
TCCTGCACGAGAAAACCCACGGCATGACCTTCGCCGGCGTCGTGTTGCATGACAGCGAAGACGTGCTGCATCCATTGGAACTGCGTCTGTTCAACTATCTGTTGCCGCGCAAGGACATGATCCAGTTGCCGGTGGTCTCGCTGGAGCGCAACTGGTACGAATGGGTGGCGGGCGTCTACATGGACGAGTTTGCCGAATGGCACGGCAAGGACCTGGTGGTGCGCGAAAGCATGACCGATACCGTGCCCTCGGCCGGCGTCGGCACCTGTTTTTCCCATCGCGCCCTGCGGGTGCTGGCCGGCGAAACCGAAAACCAGCCGTTCAACACCGACAGCCTCACCGAAGACTACGACGTCGGTGCGCGATTGGCCAAGGTCGGCATGAACGCGATCTTCGTACGTTTCCCGGTGCAGTTCCGGGTGCTGCGCAAATCCTGGTTCCGCAAGCCCTATGAATCGACCCTGACGATGCCGCTGTGCGTGCGTGAGTTTTTCCCCGATACCTTCCGCACCGCCTTTCGGCAAAAGGCGCGCTGGACCCTCGGCATCGGCCTGCAAGGCTGGGAACAGATGGGCTGGAATGGCTCGCTCGCCAACCGATACCTGCTGTTTCGCGACCGCAAGGGCGTCGTGACCGCGTTCATCAGCATCATCGCCTATGTGATCCTGGTGCAGCTGCTGGGCCTGATTATCCTGCGCAACAGCGGCTTGTGGGACGTCAGTTTCCCTACGCCCTTTGAAACCAATGGCGTAATCAAATACCTGTTGCTGGCCAACGGCGTTGCCTTGGCCTGGCGGATCGTGCACCGCTACTACTTCACCACGGTGCTGTATGGCTGGCAGCACGGCCTGCTGTCGATCCCGCGCATGCTGGTGGGCAACTTCGTCAACTTCATGGCCGCCTCCCGGGCCTGGCGCATGTTCCTGGTGGGCAAGGTGATGAACCGCAAGCTGGTCTGGGACAAGACCATGCATGACTTCCCGTCCACGGATCTGGTCGCCACCGCACCGCGTCGCCTGGGCAGTGTATTGCTGTCCTGGCAGGCCATTACTGACACCAACCTGCAAAGCGCCCTCGACGAACAGCAGTCGCGTAATGTGCCGCTGGGTCGGATTCTGCTCAATAACGGCTGGCTGGACGACGAAACCCTGGCCGAAGCCATTGCGTTCCAGAATGACTTGCCGCGAGTCTTCGAGGTGGCCGAAAAAGCCGCAGCCTCGACCTCGTCGCTGGCCAGCGAGTTTGCCTTGCGCTGGCGGGTCATTCCCCTGGGACGCAATGGCGAAGGGCGTGAACAGATCGCCGTCGCCAACCCGCTTTCCGACGAAGGCCTGGAACAGGTCAGCGCCGAATTGGGCAGCGAGCCGGTGCAATTGATCGCCCGGGAGAGTGAAATTCTCGCGTTGTTGCGCCGATTGCCAGCGAACAACGGTCATGCCGTACCGAATGCCAGTGCGCCGCTGCTGGGCGACCTGCTGATCGAAATGGGCCTGCTCGATCGCGATCAGTTCAGCCGCGCCATGCTGCAGTATCGTCCGCAGCATCACGGCCGGATCGGCGATTACCTGGTCGACAGCGGCGTGCTGCCGCGGGCAACTATCGAACAGGTGGTGGCACGCCAGCACAGCCTCTACCCAATGGAGCTTCCGGCATGAACCGCCCCCTTCTGACCCTCTTGGCCACGGGGCTGAGCCTGGCCTGCGCACTGGCGTCGGCCGAGACGTTGCCGCTGCCATTGACTGGGCCGGCCTACACCGCCGCCAACGAGGCCTACAGTGCCTACGAGCGCAAGGACTACGACCTGGCCATCGCCAAGGCGCGCGAAGCCCTGCGCCTGCGCGCCGACGTGACGCGCCTGAACACGCTGATTGAGCTGGCCGAACGGGACAAGAAACTGCGCGACCAGCCGCAAACCGCCAGGTCATCCCGCGCCGCGCCGGCAACACCGGGCTTCGCCGCCGCGTCCCAGGGCTTCAAAGCCTACGATCGCGAACAATTCGGCCTGGCCGCGCAATCGGCCCGCAAGGCCATCACCCAGGCGCCCCGTCGTCGCGAGTATCGATTGCTGCTGATCGACTCCTTGCAGCGCCAGCAACAGCTGGAAGAGGCCGACCAGGCCGTTACCGATGCGCTAGGAGTCTTCACCAACGACACCACGTTGCTGATGCGGCGCAAAGAAATTCGCCGCCAACTGGCAGCACCGCTGGCGGTCCAGGGCTACCGCGCCCTGCAGCAAGGCAACCGAGCCCTGGCTGTGGAAAAGGCCCGCAAAGCCGTAGCCTGGGCTCCGGAAATCGCCGCCAACCAGCAACTGCTCGACAGTGCGTTGCTCGATGCCAATGATTCCGACGCACCGGTCCTGGAGTGCCAGGAAAGCGCCTTCGGCCTGACGTGCGCCACCCGGCGGGTTAACACTTATGAGCAGACACCGGTAAGCGATTTGCAGCTTGCCTATGATTCGGTCCGCAGCGGCGACGACGAAACGGCCCACGCGGCGTTTCGCAAGGCCGACGCCACCACGCCACTGAAGCCGGCGGCAGCCCAGGACGCGGCCTACAACGCCATGCGTGTCCATGAAGACGACGAAGCCGTCGCGTACTTCAAGCGCGTGATCGATGGGCAAAAAACTGCAGAAACGCCCATGTCCGCGCAACAACTGTTCGATACCCGTCGCGCCGTGGGTGACGTTTCGCGCCGGATGGGCCTGACCAGCACCACCAGCTATCGCGGCAACAGCTCCAGTGGCCTGAGTGCGGCACCGAGCACCGGCAGCAGCGGCAGCCAAAGCAATGACCTGCTACAAAACAGCACCGAGCTGTCCTGGCGCCCATTGGGTTATCGCAACGCGCGCTTTGTCGAACTCTACGGGCGCATTACCGATACCCTGTGGAGCAAGAACAGCGACTCGGACACCGGCGCCGATGCCCTGCAAGGCGCTGTTGGCGTAAGGGTCAAACCCTTCAGTTCCGTCAACATCATGGCCGCCCTCGAACGCACCTTCCCCCTTGGCTCGTCCAATGTCGACGGCGACTGGCTGGTGCGCCTGGGCTACGGTTCGAGCATCGGTACCGACCTGCGGGTCGATGTGCCGAGCTGGTGGACCTCGCAGTTGTATGCCGAGGTGGGCCATTACATCAATGACTCGCGCAATTACTTCAACAGCGAATGGCAAGTGGGCCGCAGCTACGCCATCGGCGGAACCGGTTCGCGCTGGGTAACCTTCCCCCATGTCGTGGCGGCGATCGACTACGATTCGAAGATGAACAGCGAAGCCGGTGGCGGTTTTTCTTCCGGCGATGCCGGAGGCATCGGGATAGGAAACAACGTACGTTATTGGTTCCGGGAAGACGCCTACAACGCACCGCGCTCCTACGTGGACTTTTCCCTGCAGTACCGAGCCAGGGTGTTTGGCGAGGATCGGGCCAAAGGCGTGTTCGCTCGCCTGACCTACTCCTATTGAGGGCGTTGATGTGATATCCGATCCATCGCTACGAAATGCGTCTCGCCTGGCCGAACCGCGACTACACTGCACCCAGAAGGGACTTGTTTGAAAAGCTTCGCCCATGCAATCAATCGCAAGATCGTCGCGGCCCTGTTACTGGCCGCGCTTCTCGCCGCAGGTACAGGGACGTACTACATGACCACCAGTGCGGCACCGAACATCGTCGGCATCGTCTGGCAGCCTGACAACCAGACCGTCGGCATCAACGGCACCTGGGAAAAACTCGGGGTGCACGAGCTGCTGGTGCAGTGGACGGTGGTGGACGACCAGGCCTTCGTGCCTGGCACCGGGTTGACCAGCGTACCGGTGCTGCCGGACTGGGCGCGCATTGCCAAGGCACCCTGGGCCCAGGATGTCATCCTCGGGCTGGCCGGCTACTTCAGTGAAAACCGCTCACGGGACAACATCGAGCAGTTGGCGGCGGTGTCGGAGCGCATTGCAGGGCTGCCCACGCCGCTGCATGTCAGCGGTTGGTACTTCCCCGCCGAAGTCGATCCGAGTTGGGCTCGCGCCACGGAGCTGCCGGCCTTGCTGGCCAAACTGCCGCGCCCACTCTGGATCAGCGTCTACGACGGCGCCAATATCGGCCCGGCCGCCACCGCCGATTGGCTCAAGCAATGGTTACCGAACGACATCGGCGTGTTTTTCCAGGACGGCGTCGGCGTCTATGCCCGCACCGCCCCGGTCGCGCGCAACTATGCCGACGCCCTGCGTGATCGGCTTGGCAAGGACCGCGTGCGGATCATCGTCGAAGCCTTTCGCCCGAAATACGGTGGTGGCTTCCGTTCAGCCACCGTGGCCGAACTCAAGCCGCAACTGGCGGCCTATGACGGGTACCCGCTCTACCTGTTCGATGGCCCGCACTACATGACGCCTGCGTTGGTTGACCAGTTGAAGCAAGCCCTGCCCCAGCCCTGACCAGGCATTTGAAGCTATCCGCTCGCCCTCGCTTACTGAGTTTGTATCGGTCTGTATATCAAATGCGGGCTGATACGAAATGATGAATTTCGCCCCCTCCCGGCACACATCGTCGATACATCCGCGCGTTTAACTGTGATCACCGGACAGCGACACATTCGTTGCCACCGGCCCACTCAATCAAGCGCAAGGAGAATCACCATGTTCAACTTCTCGAAATTTTCGTCTATGGCAATCGCCCTGACACTGGTTGGCGGCGTCGGCCTGTCGAACGCTGCCTCAGCAAAGACTCCACCGGCCCAGGCTGCGCATCAACTGGCTGAAGGCGGATCCGATCGTTTGATCCAGAATCGCGTGGCCGAGGGCGGCTCTGATCGCTTGATCGAGAATCGCGTGGCTGAAGGCGGGGCTGATCGGTTGCAGGAGTTGCGTGAACACAGTGTGGTGTGAAGCGATTTTGTGGCCAGAGATTGCTCCCGCTCGACTCTGTGGGAGCAGGCTCTCTCACCACAAAAGCTTATGGCTCAGGGCTTGATGTTTTTCAGCTCATTGAGCAAGGCGAGCAGTTGCTGCATCTTTTCCTCGCCGAACTGTTCTTCGATCCGTCGGTAGTTGCCTTCCATGCCCTCGCTCATGGACACGAAGCACTGCTGGCCGCGTTCGGTCAGGCCGACGAAAACCCGGCGCTGGTCCTGGCTGGACTTCTGCCGACGCACCAGGCCGTCACGCTCTAGGCGACTGAGCACACCGGTCATGCTCGGCTTGAGAATGCAGGCCTGATGGGCGAGCTGATGGCTTTCCAGCTCACCTTGCTGATAGAGGATGCGGATCACTCGCCACTGCTGTTCCGTGAGGTCATGCTGGTTCAACGCCGGGCGGAAAAAAGCCATCGCCGCTTCGCGGGCTTGCAACAACGTCAGGGTCAAAGAAGGTCTGGGGTTGGCCATGTTCGAACTGTGTGGATGGGCGAGTCGGCAGCTTAGTGTCGCGGTCACAGCGCTGCAAGCGCTCAACGCAACCCCGATTGCCGTTGGCGATACTCCCCGGGGGTCAGCTGGGCATAGCGCTGGAAAAACCGACTGAAATAGGCCGGGTCCTTGAACCCGAGCTGGTAGCAGATTTCATTGGCCGAGCTGCCGGTGAACAGCAACAGGCGCTTGGCCTCCTGCATCAGTCGCTCCATGATCAGGCGCTTGGAAGGCAAGTCGGCGATGCGTCTGCATACGTCGTTCAGGCGCGCCTCAGTCACGCCGATGCCCTCGGCGTAACGCGACAACGGCCAGTGCTGCAGATAATGAGCCTCGATCAGCTCATTGAAACGATGAAAGATCTTCAAGTCTTCATGCCGGGCCGGCCGGGCTTCCAGGGAGTTGGAGCACAACCGCAGCAGGCTGATCATGATCAGCCGCGTCAAGCCGTCCAGTGCCGCGCTGCGCCCCGCCTGCGTGGCCGTCACCTCCTCGCTCAGTTCCTCGAACAAGTATTCCAGCCGCCGCACCTCCCCCGCCTGCTCCGGTCCCAACTGCGCCAGCGCCACGCAGGCTGCCGGCATTTGCACACCGGCCGGCGCCAGGCTCGGATCGGCGTCGATCAATTGCCACACCAATTGCTGGCGCACCGTCAGTACATGCCCGTCACTGTCGGCCTCGGTCACGAACGAATGAGGGATGGTCGGCGGCGTGAGGAAGAACATCGGACCGGACTCGACGTATTGCTGATCGTCGAGATACACCCGCACGGTGCCGCTCTTGACGTAGTGCACCTGAAAGAAACGGTCGTGGCGATGAACCGGCATATTGCGGCCGAAAAAACCCGCCAGGTTGGCGAGCCGGTCGTAGTGGACCTCGGCATCGCTGTAGCGCTGGTCGTACACCTGACCAATGTTGATATTCGGAATCGGCTGACGGTCGGTCATCACGCAGTACTCGTTTTTATTCTGATTCAGGCACCGGCTCACGCCCATCCTGCACCGAATCTGGCAGGCCAACCAGCACCCGATGATTCTGCCACGCTTGACGATAGTTAACATCTTAATTATAACTGTTAACACATTAACAATATCGCAGAGCCCTCATCACTCTGCATCCCCAGGAGACAAGCATGAGCCGTGCCCTGCATGACGTTGCGACAGGCACCCTGTTCGGGGTTGCGCTGAACTATCAGGGGCTGCTGAAACAGCGCCTCGCCGAGTTCGAGCAACCGCCCTACCAGAAACCGCCGGTCAAGCCGGTGCTGTTCATCAAGACGCCCAATACCCGCAACCAGCACGACGCCGACGTGGTTCATCCGGGTCACGGCGAAAGGCTGCAACCAGGACCGGCCCTTGGCGTGGTGATGGGCAAGTCGGCCAGCCGTGTCAGCGCTGCCGAGGCGCTGGACTACGTCGCCGGCTACACCGTCGTCAATGAATTCAGCCTGCCGGAAGACAGCTACTACCGCCCCGCCGTCAAGGCCAAGTGCCGGGACGGGTTCTGCACCATCGGCCCTGAGCTGGTGCCCATCGCCAACGTCGCCGACCCACACAGCCTGGCGATCACGCTGTATGTGAACGGCGAGGTACGCCAGCAAAACAACACGGCCAATTTCGTTCGCGATATTCCTCAACTGATTGCCGAGATCAGCGAATTCATGACCCTTCACGAAGGCGACGTGCTGATCACCGGTACACCCGAGGGCCGGGTCGATGTGTTGCCCGGCGATCGCGTCGAAGTGCAGATCAGCGGCCTGGGCCGCCTGGCCAATACCGTCGTGGCCGAGCAGACAGGAGTACGTTCATGAAACACGCGCGCATTCGTTTTGAAGGCCAGGTCCACGCCGTCACCGTTGAAGCTCATAACGCCGTGCGTCTGGCCGACGGTCGCCTGCTGGCCGAAGACCGGGTCCAGTGGTTGCCACCGGCCACCGGCAGCATGTTCGCCCTGGGCCTGAACTATGCCGATCACGCCGCCGAGCTGGCGTTCAAGCCGCCGACCGAGCCCCTGGCATTCATCAAGTCGCCCGGCACCTACACCGGCCACAACCAGGAAACCTGGCGCCCCGATAACGTCGCCTATATGCACTATGAGTGCGAGCTGGTGGCGGTCATCGGCAAAGAGGCGCGCAACGTCAAGCGCGAGGATGCCCTGGCGTACCTCGCCGGCTACACGGTGTGCAACGACTACGCGATCCGCGACTACCTGGAAAACTACTACCGCCCCAACCTGCGAGTGAAGAACCGTGACGCCACGACCCCAGTCGGCCCGTGGATCGTCGATGTGGCCGATGTGCCGGACCCGAGCAACCTGAAGTTGCGCACCTGGATCAACGGCGAACTGCGTCAGGAAGGCAGCACGAAGGACATGATTTTCGACATTCCCTACCTGATCGAATACCTGTCCAGCTTCATGACCCTGCAACCCGGCGACATGATCGCCACCGGCACGCCGGAGGGCCTGGCAGACGTAGTGCCCGGTGATGAAGTGATCGTGGAAGTGGAAGGCGTCGGCCGCCTGGTCAACCACATTGTCAGCGAAGCCGAGTTCTTCGCATCCCGTAAAGAGGCGTGAGCAGCATGATCAAACACTGGATCGACGGCCGTGAGGTCGAAAGCAAAGACGTGTTCGTCAACTACAACCCAGCCACGGGCGAAGCCATCGGCGAAGTCGCCAGCGGCGGCGCCGTAGAAGTCGCCCAGGCCGTAGCCGCCGCCAAGGATGCTTTTCCGAAATGGGCCAACACCCCGGCCAAGGAACGCGCCCGGCTGATGCGCAAGCTCGGTGAACTGATCGAGCAGAACGTGCCAAAACTGGCCGAACTGGAAACCCTCGACACCGGTTTGCCGATCCACCAGACCAAGAACGTGCTGATCCCGCGGGCCTCCCACAACTTCGATTTCTTTGCTGAAGTCTGCACGCGCATGGACGGCCATACTTACCCGGTCGACGACCAGATGCTCAACTACACCCTGTACCAACCGGTGGGTGTCTGCGCGCTGGTCTCGCCCTGGAACGTGCCGTTCATGACCGCGACCTGGAAGACCGCACCGTGCCTGGCCCTGGGCAACACCGCCGTGCTGAAGATGTCCGAGCTGTCGCCCCTGACCGCCAACGAACTGGGGCGCCTGGCCGTCGAGGCCGGCATTCCCAACGGCGTGTTGAATGTGATCCAGGGCTACGGCGCCACGGCCGGCGATGCGTTGGTGCGTCATCCGGATGTGCGGGCGATTTCCTTCACCGGCGGCACCGCCACCGGCAAGAAAATCATGCAGACCGCCGGGTTGAAAAAGTACTCGATGGAACTGGGCGGCAAGTCACCGGTACTGATTTTCGAAGACGCCGACCTGGAGCGCGCCCTCGACGCGGCGCTGTTCACCATCTTCTCCCTTAACGGCGAACGCTGCACCGCCGGCAGCCGGATCTTCATCCAGGAAAGCGTCTACCCGCAATTCGTCGCCGAGTTTGCCGCCCGCGCCAAACGCCTGATCGTCGGTGACCCGCAAGACCCGAAAACCCAGGTCGGCTCGATGATCACCCAGGCCCACTACGACAAGGTCACTGGCTACATCAAGATCGGCCTCGAAGAAGGTGCCACCCTCCTGGCCGGCGGCCTGGAGCGCCCGGCGAACCTGCCGGCGCACCTGAGCCGCGGCCAGTTCATCCAGCCGACGGTGTTCGCCGATGTGAACAACAAGATGCGCATCGCCCAGGAAGAAATCTTCGGCCCGGTGGTGTGCCTGATCCCGTTCAAGGACGAAGCCGAGGCCTTGCAATTGGCCAACGACACCGAATATGGCCTGGCCTCGTACATCTGGACCCAGGACATCGGCAAGGCCCATCGCCTGGCCCACGGCATCGAGGCCGGCATGGTGTTCATCAACAGCCAGAACGTGCGCGACCTGCGCCAGCCTTTCGGCGGCGTGAAGGGTTCCGGAACCGGTCGCGAAGGTGGACAGTACAGCTTTGAAGTGTTCGCCGAGATCAAGAACGTTTGCATCTCCATGGGCAGTCATCACATACCGCGATGGGGGATATGACCCAAGGTAATTGATGACCCCTGTGGCGAGGGGATTTATCCCCGCTGGGGCGCGAAGCGCCCCCTCGGTAGACCTGGCACACCGACTTCTCAAATATTGGGGCTGCTACGCAGCCCAGCGGGGATAAATCCCCTCGCCACAAAAGCGCCAACACAAGCAAGACCCGATTCACCGATTATCCAAGATCCAACAAGAACAATCTTTTCAGGAGAATCATCATGGGCGAAGTCGTCCTGGCGGCGAAAATCTGCCACGTTCCCTCGATGTACCTGTCGGAGCTGCCCGGCAAGCACCACGGTTGCCGCGCCGCAGCGATTGCCGGCCACAAGGAAATCGGTCGCCGGGCCCGTGAGCTGGGAGCCGACACCGCCGTGGTGTTCGACGTGCATTGGCTGGTCAACAGCGCCTATCACGTCAACGGCGGTGAGCGTTTCAAAGGCATCTACACCAGCAACGAGCTGCCGCACTTCATCAAGAACATGGAATACGAATACCCAGGCTGCCCTGAACTGGGCGAACTGATCGCCGCCGAGGCCAATGCCGCTGACGTGCGCACCCTGGCCCACAACATCCCGAGCCTCGAGCTGGAATACGGCACGCTGGTGCCCATGCGCTACATGCACATGGACGTACCGCCGGAACAAAAACTCAACGTCGTGTCGATTGCCGCCTGGTGCGCCTGGCATCGCCTGCAAGACAGCTTCACCTTCGGCGCCGCCGTACGCCGGGCCATCGAGAAAAGCGACCGCAAGGTCCTGGTGCTAGCCTCCGGTTCGCTGTCGCACCGTTTCTCCGATGACCGCAATGCCGAAGCCAACATCCATAACTGGACGCGGGAGTTCGACAAACAGGTCGACCTGCACGTCGTGGAGATGTGGCGCCAGGGCCGTTGGAAAGAGTTCTGCGCGATGCTCCCGGACTACGCCGAACACTGCTTCGGCGAAGGCAAGATGCATGACACCGCGATGTTGCTGGGCCTGCTCGGCGGCCCGGATTACGACAAGCCCGCCGAAATCATCACCGAGCCTTTCGGCAGCTCGGGCACCGGCCAGATCAACGCCATTTTTCCAGTCTGAACAGCAGCTGCAAGCGACAAGCTGATCGTTTTCAACTTGCCGCTTGCAGCTCACCACTCAAAGCTGCCGACGCAGGAGGCCCCCATGCCCCATTTCATCGCTGAATACACCGATAACATCGAACAACAAGCCGATCTGCTCGGACTGTTTGAAAAAGTCCACGCCGTGCTGGGCGACAGCGGCGTGTTTCCCCTGGGTGGCATCCGCAGCCGTGGCGTGCGCCTGGACACCTGGCGCATGGCTGACGGCAAGCACGACTACGCCTTCGTGCACATGACCTTGAAAGTCGGTCATGGTCGTGATCTGGCCACCCGCCAGAAAGTCGCGGAAAAACTTTTCGAGGTGATCACCGCGCACTTCGCTGAACTCCAGGCCCAGCGCCTGCTGGCGCTGTCGTTCGAAATGATCGAACTGCACGAGCAACTCAACTTCAAGGCTAACAACGTCCATGCCTTCCTCAAGGCCCAGACAAGCTAAGCCTGCCTGCCCGTTCGTCCCATCGGCCTCTCTGACAAAAAGTACAAGATCATGAGCACAGCCAACACCGCCGACTCTGCCGGTACCATCGCCCACGACCGCACCCATGCCACCATCACCTGGCGGCTGATGCCGCTGCTGTTGGTCTGCTACCTGTTCGCCCACCTGGATCGCATCAACATCGGCTTCGCCAAGATGCAGATGAGCGCCGACCTGCAGTTCAGCGACACGGTCTACGGCTTCGGCGCCGGTCTGTTTTTCATCGCCTATGCGCTGTTTGGCGTGCCGAGCAACATGGCCCTGGACCGGGTCGGTCCACGGCGCTGGATCGCCACCCTGATGGTGGTCTGGGGGGCCCTGTCCACCGGCATGTTCCTCATCGACAGCGCCATCGGTTTCTACCTATTGCGCTTTCTGCTGGGGGTGGCCGAGGCCGGTTTCTTCCCGGGGATCCTGGTCTTCCTCAACCGCTGGTACCCGGCCCGGCGTCGGGCCCAGGTGACCGCACTGTTCGCCATTGCCGTGCCGATGGCCGGCGTGATCGGTGGGCCACTGTCCGGCGGCATTCTCGAGCACTTCCATGATGTTGGCGGCCTGCGCGGCTGGCAGTGGATGTTCGTCATCGAAGGGCTGCCAGTGATCCTGCTCGGCTTGGTGGTGCTCAAGTGCCTGCCGGACAGTTTCGAGACGGTCAACTGGCTTGCGCCCAGTGCCAAGCAGCAACTGCGCGAGCAACTGAGCGTTGAAGAGCAACGCAAATCCATCACCTCGTTCTCGGCGATCCTCAACAACCCGCAGGTCTGGTTGCTGGTGGCGGTGTATTTCGCCGTCATGCTGGCGGTCAACACCCTGGCCTTCTGGATGCCCACCTTGATCCACGGCGCCGGCATCGGCAGCGACGGCCAGGTCGGGCTGCTCAGCGCCGTGCCCTACCTGGCCGGCTGCTTCTTCATGATCGGCTGCGGGCGTTCCTCCGACCGCAACCGCGAACGCCGCTGGCACCTGTGCGTGCCGCTGTTGATGGCGGCGGCAGGCATTGCCGTCGCCGGGCTCTCGCCCACCGACCCGACCCTGGTGCTGGCTGGCCTGATTGTCGCCGGCATGGGCGCCAGCGCCGCCTTGCCGATGTTCTGGCAGTTGCCGCCGGCCTTCCTGTCCAACAGCACCCAGGCCGCCGGCATCGCGCTGATCAGTTCCTTCGGCAGTATCGCCTCGTTCTTCGCGCCCTACCTGATCGGCTGGATGCGTGACACCACCCAGAGCGCGAGCCTGGCGCTTTATGTGCTGGCGCTGTTCATCGCCCTTGGTGGCCTGCTGGTGCTGCGTACCCAAGCCACCATCGTCAATCCTCAATAAGAGACCCTCGTCATGCTCGATCAACATCTTATTCAGCAAGCTGCCGCTCGCCTCGACCACGCCGAGCGTTCACGGGAGCAGGTCCGCCAGTTTTCCCTGGATCACCCCGAGATCTCCATAGAAGACGCCTACGCCATCCAGCGCGCCTGGGTGGCGCAAAAAATCCAGGACGGCCGCAAGCTGGTTGGCCACAAGATCGGCCTGACCTCGCGCGCCATGCAGGTTTCGTCGAACATCACCGAACCGGACTACGGCGCGCTGCTGGACGACATGTTCTTCGACGAAGGCTCCGACATTCCGTTTGAGCGCTTCATCGTGCCACGGGTGGAAGTGGAGCTGGCGTTCATCCTTGGCAAGCCGTTGAAAGGTCCGAACGTGACCCTGTTCGACGTGCTGGATGCCACTGAGTGGGTGATCCCGGCATTGGAAATCATCGATGCACGCATCCAGCAGATCGATCCGCAGACCAAGGCGACCCGCAAGGTGTTCGACACCATTTCCGACAACGCCGCCAATGCCGGCGTGGTCATGGGCGGTCGTGCGGTGCGTCCCACCGAGATCGACCTGCGCAAGGTGCCGGCAGTGCTGTACCGCAACGGCGTGATCGAAGAGTCCGGCGTTTCGGCGGCGGTGCTCAATCACCCGGCCAAAGGCGTGGCCTGGCTGGCGAACAAACTGGCGGCCTACGACGTGACGTTGCAGCCAGGGCAAATCATCCTCGGTGGCTCCTTCACCCGCCCTGTGGCAGCCAATCCGGGCGACACCTTCCATGTCGACTACGACATGCTCGGTTCCATCGCTTGCCGTTTCGTCTGATCGGAGATTGATTCATGGACATGCCTATCAACACCTTCAAACAACGCCTGCGCAGCGGTGAAGCACAGATTGGCCTGTGGCTGGGCCTGGCCGACGCCTACTGCGCCGAGCTAGCGGCCAACGCCGGCTTCGACTGGCTGTTGATCGATGGCGAACACGCGCCCAACGACCTGCGCACGCTACTCGGCCAGCTCCAGGCCGTGGCGCCCTACCCCAGCCAGCCCGTGATCCGCCCGGTCGTTGGCGACACCGCGTTGATCAAGCAAGTGCTCGACATCGGCGTGCAAACCCTGTTGGTGCCGATGGTGGAAAGCGCCGACCAGGCCCGCGGACTGGTGCGCGCCATCCACTACCCGCCCCAGGGTGTACGTGGCGTCGGCAGCGCGCTGGCCCGGGCGTCGCGCTGGAATAGCATCCCCGGCTACCTCGACAAGGCCGATGAACAGATGTGTTTGCTGGTGCAAATCGAAAGCCGCGAAGGCCTGGCCAACCTGGATGCCATTGCGGCGGTGGACGGTGTCGATGGGGTCTTCATTGGCCCGGCGGACCTGAGCGCGTCCATGGGCTTTCGCGGCAATCCCGGCCATCCGGATGTGCAAGCGGCCATCGAGGACGCCATCGCCCGCATCCGTCACGCCGGCAAAGCCGCGGGGATTCTCAGCGCCGATGAAAAACTGGCCCGGCGTTATATCGAACTCGGCGCGGCGTTTGTGGCGGTGGGTGTGGATACGACGGTGTTGATGCGGGGCTTGCAGACCCTGGCGGCGACGTTCAAGGATGTGGCAAAGCCTGTGGTTGGGGGCGTGTACTGATATCAACCACACCCCTTGTGGCGAGCGAGCAAGCTCCCTCGCCACAAGGATCTCAGCGCCTGATCATCTTCAGCTCATTGAGCAACCCCAGCAAGGTCTGCAGCTTTTCCTCCCCCAACTTCCCCTGCAAGCGCTGGTAATTCTCTTCCATGCTCTGGCTCATCGAGTCGAAGCACGCCTGCCCTTGCGGTGCCAGGCGCACCAGTACCCGCCGCTGATCCTGTTCGGCCTTGCGCCGCACGACCATGCCCGCCGCTTCCATCCGCACCAGCACACCGGTCATGCTGGGCTTGAGGATGCAGGCCAGCTCGGCCAGGCGATTGATTTCCAGCTCGTCGTGCTGGCTGAGGATACGGATGACCCGCCATTGCTGTTCAGTCAAGCCGTGCTGATTGAGAGACGGCCGGAAAAAACCCATGGCCGCTTCACGGGCCTGTAGCAGGGTCAGGGTCAAGGATTGGCGCGGTTTGGGCATGGAGTGGGTTCGCGAGCAGATTTAGTTAATGAGTTAACTAAATCTTAACATCTCCGACGTCGAGTTACCTGTGGCGAGGGGATTTATCCCCGCTGGGCTGCGAAGCAGCCCCGATATCGGCCATCGCGGTGTGTCAGTCAATTCGCTGTTGTAGCTTTAGGGCCGCTTCGCGGCCCAGCGGGGATAAATCCCCTCGCCACAGAGGTTGGTGCCAAGCCTTGATGCATGTTTCAGCTCAAGCGCCCTTGATCACACCCTTGAGCATTTGTTTGAAATGCTCGACCTGCTCCTCGCTGAACTGGCCGAACACCTTGTCCTGCTGCTCCTTGGCTATCGCCCAGAGCCCTTCGGTTTCGTCGATGCCCTTGGCGGTCAGGCGCACCCGCTCGCTTTCATCGCTCACCAGGCCCTTGCGCTTGAGGTTGGCCACGGCTTCCTCGATCTCGCGCACTGGCATCGCCACCTCCCGCTGCAGGTCGCAAAGGTTCAGTCCGGCGTCGTTCTCCAGCACCATCAACATTCGTGCCTCACTGGTGCGCAAGCCGGTGGACAACTGACGCGGCTGGTAGCTGGCCTGATAGGCCCGCAACGCCTGGGTCATCAGGTAATACAGGTTGTGGCTCAGGCGGCCCTGGAAATGACTGCTGGGGGACTGGCCCTCTTCTCGCTTGGTCATGCGAGTGTGGGGCAGCACCATCGAGTAGGCGCCCTGGTGATAGAGCAAGGGCGAGCGTCCGAAATCATCAAAGGCCACGACCTTGCCGATCATGATCCAGTGATCGCCACCGTCGACCTGCTGGTATTTCTCACAATGAAAACGCGCCGAGCAGTCCACGAACACGGGGGCGCCACCTTCGCCGGCCTCGAATTCGATCTCGGCGAAGCGATCTTCCTTGGGCCGTGCGAAGTTGTTCGACAGGTCGATCTGGTCGGCGGCGAGCACGTTCACCGCAAAATGACTGGCGGCTTCGAACACGCCATGGCTGCTGGAGCGTTTGTCGATGCTCCAGAGAATCAACGGCGGGTCCAGGGACACCGAGTTGAAACTGTTGGCGGTCACACCGACCTTGCGGCCATCTTCAGCGGCTGCGGTGACCACGGTCACCCCAGTGGCAAAGTTACCTAGGGCCCGGCGGAACGCGCGGGTGTCGAAAGCGGTATCACAAACACTGGACATGCAAGACTCCCGGCCGCCTCAGGCGACGGCCTCGATTATTGTTTTATGGACGGGGCCCGACGAGCAGGCGGTCACACCATGGTGGGATCGGGCTCCAGGCCCATCAATTCGCGCCCGAGAATCTGTGCACAGACGTCGTAGTCGGTGTAGGCATGGGCGCCGGTCAGGTGGGCATCGCGGAACAGCCGTTGCAATTCGTTGGTTTCGAACCAGGCGCCGCCGCCGGCGGCTTCCATCAGGCGATCCACCGCCTGGATGCACATCTTGGTGGCATAACCCTGGTTGGTTCGCCAGAACGCCAGGGTTTCACGGCTGGGGTATTCGTGGCGCTCACCGTGGTCGGCATGTTCCTGCCAGGTTTTTTCGAGGAACGCCCGAGCCGCCGCCACCTGATGGGTCGATTCAGCCAAACGCATCAACGCTGGCGTTGCTGCGCCCACCGCCGCCCCGGTGTAGGCGCGCACGCGGGTGCGGGTTTTCTCGCGAAAGACCTCCAGCATGCGTTCGGCCACGCCCAGGCTGACGGTGGAAAAGCCACTGGCGAAGTACGGACGATACGGCGAATAGAAAATCCTGCTGTCGGGGTACAGGCCAAACCCACCGGACTTGCCCTCCATCATGTCCTTGGCTTTCTGGATCCGGTGCTCCGGCACGAAAGCGTTGTCGACGATCAACGTCTTGCTGCCACTGCCGCGCATGCCCACCGCGAACCAGTCATCGCGGATTTCATAATCGCTGCGGGGCAACACCGCGAAGCAATAGTCCTGGGTACCCTCGGCATTTTTGCGGCGAAACCCCATGATCGCCCATTCGGCGTGATCGCAACCGCTGCTCCAGCCCATTTCTCCGCTGAACATCACGCCACCCTCGACTTCCTCGGTGCGACCAAATGGGGCGATGCTGCTGCTGGCGGTGGCATCGGGATCATCGCCCCAGATTTCCTGCTGGGTCTTGGCCGGGAACATTGCCAGTTGATGGCTGTGGGTGCACAACAGACTCATGGCCCAGGCGGTGCTGGCACAGGCGCCGGCCAGCAAGGCGATGCAATCGGCGAACTGCGGCAGGGAAATCTCCAGGCCCCCGTACTGTTTCGGCTGGAAGGCCTTGTGCAGGCCGATGCCTTTGAGCAGGGCTATATTTTCGGCAGGGACGGTCCGATCCTTTTCCGCCTGGAAGGCATTGGCGGCAATGACCGGCAGGATGGGCTTGAGGTCTTCGAGCAGCGGATTTGGCTTTTTCATGGACGGGCTCTTTTATTATTGGCATCTACCGATCCGGCCTTTGTCCGGCAACCCGAAGGCTGCGCATACGGCGGGATCAATGATTAAGGCCGGTCCAGTATGGGCAATCGAAGACGGGCAAAAAATGCACCTTCCAGATCCAAGGTTGTACTTTTCATGGCGCGGCCCTCATCGCCATGGCGCGCTCGGTCAAATACCCCGGCACGGATGATCAAGACAGGCGCGCCCGCCGGGCCCTTAATAAGGCCGTCGCGTGCAGCGCTTTTGGCAGGGTTTTAGATCATGAACGTCATCCCCACCCAGGACATCGCCGGCCACTGCCTGCACGCATTCACCCAACTCATCCCCTCCAGCCGGGCGGCCTTCTACTGCGTCGACCGGCAGCTGCAAGCCCATGACTTCAGCCTGCACGGCATGAGTGGCGAGATGCACCGCGACTATCTGGACAACTATCGCCAGTTCGACCCACTGCAACCACGTCACTGCGTATCCGATGACCTGGTCGTGGTGCCACTGGGCCTGGCGATGGCCCGTCAACCGGTGCGTGACAGTCAGCGCTATCGCAACTTCCTGCAGCGCTACGGCGTGGTGGATGTCGTGGAAGTGTTCGCCCATCGGGACGGCCAGCCTCAAGCCGCCATTTCGTTACTGCGCACCGCCGAGCAAGGCGTCTTCACCAGCCAGCAATTGACCCAACTCACCGCCCTGCAAACCCTGCTGCAATTGGCTGTTGCCCACCTGCCCGCCCAGGAGGACCCGTTGCGCGACCTGACGCCCAAGGAGCGCCAGATCGCCTGGCTGCTGCGCCAAGGGGTGAGCAACAAACAACTGGCCCGGGAGCTGGATGTAGGCTTGCCGACCATCAAGACCCACCTGATCAATCTGTTTCGCAAGGTGGGTGTGAGCAGTCGTACCGAGTTGGTCAGCGCACTGTTTCTCTAATCGGTTCAACCCTTCGGTTGATAGGCCGCAGCGCCTCAGAGCTGCATGATCGCAGTGGCTATCTCATCCAAACCGGAGCCTTGCAATGAGCACACCTACAGACTGGATCACCGTCGGCGCCCTGGCCGATGGCTTTGCCCCAGAAGCCTTCATCCTGCCAAACCTGGCCGACCTGAAAGGCAAGACCTTCACCCTGCATTTCGCCAATGGCTGGCAGATCGAACACCGCTTCGAGCAGGACAGCCTGTCCTGGAGCGCCACTGACGGTCATTCCAGCGGCACGGCGAGCTATCGGGCCACGTCGGTGCGCCCGGGCCTGTACCTGGTGGACTTCATCAAGCGCGAAGGTGTGCAAACCTGGTCGGTGAGCCTGGTACTCGATACCGCTAATGCGGCGTTCACCGCGGTCATCGGCCGCATGCCCGAGCAGGAACAAACGCGCGAAGGTCTTTACACTCGCGCCTTGGCGGGCAAGCCCCTGACATCAGTCCAGGTGGAATTCCTCCACGGCAGCCTCGACCGACCTTGGCAGCAAGGGCTCTGCCCCCACGCACCGACCACCGAACTGGTGGGGCTGCGCAACCTGTATCGCTACAGCCCGAGCGAAGTCTACGAACATATTTACCTCAACGAGCGGTTCTATACCTGGCAGTGCCTCAAAGGCGTGGAGCAAGGCCTGTGCGACACCGATCGCTGCGACACCTACAAGATCGCCGACCAGCTGTACCTGTTCGTGTGGCGGGAAAAGATCATCCCGACCCTGGGCCTGGTGTTGATCGACCTGCAACAGCACCGCAGCGACGGCAAGATCTTCGGTTACGCCGAAGCGTCCTTCGATGAGTTTTCCAATTTCCCGGTCAGTTCCTACTGCCAGGTACTCAACAGCACGGACTATCCCGATGCGTGATTTGCCTACCATCGTGATCACCGGAGCGGGCACCGGCATCGGTGCCGCCTGTGCCCGGTTGTATGCTGGCGAAGGTGCCAATCTGGTGTTGATTGGTCGACGCCGCGAACCCTTGGAGCAACTGGCGCAGGAGATCGGCGGCCTGGTGCTGGCGGGTGATGCGGCTTGCCCGGCCACCTGGGACGGTTTTGTCGCGCAGATCCGCCAGCGCTTCGGCCGGATCGATGTGCTGCTGGCCTGCGCTGGCGGCATGGGCTTGGGCAGCGCCACCGAGACCAGCCCGCAGGCCTGGGAAACGGCCGTGCGCAGCAATCTCGACAGCGCGTTCTACAGCGCCCGGGCTTGCCTGCCGCTGCTGCAGGAAAGCGCTGGCAACATCGTGCTGATCGCATCCATCGCTTCATTGGCGGCTGGGCCTGGGGTCTGTGGCTACACCACCACCAAGCATGCGCTGCTGGGCCTGAACCGTTCCTTGGCACGGGACTATGGGCCCAAAGGCGTGCGGGTCAACGCGGTCTGCCCAGGCTGGGTGCGTACGCCAATGGCCGATGAGGAAATGCAGGTACTGATGAAGTTTCATGGCGAGACGCTGCAACAGGCGTACGACCGGGTCTGCGCCGACGTACCGCTGCGCAGGCCCGCCAGCGCCGAAGAAATTGCCCATGTCTGCCGTTTCCTGGCGTCGCCCCACGCCTCAATCATCACCGGCGCGACGTTGGTGGCCGACGGAGGCTCCAGCATCGTGGACGTGCCGACACTGGCCTTCAGCCGAATGGAGGCTACCCATGCCTGAAGATCTGGATTTCAGCGGTAAAACCGTGTTGGTCACCGGAGGGGCCCAGGGCATTGGCCGGGCCATCGTCGAAGCCTTTGCCCTGCGCGGGGCCCATGTGGTGATCGCCGACCTGGGCCTGACGCGGGCCGAAGCAGTGGCGAGCGAATTGACTGCTGGGGGTTGTCAGGTGCAAGCCGTGGGGGTCGACCTGGCCGATGCCACGGCGATCTCCGGGATGATGGCCGGGTTGGAGCAACGCTTGGGAAGGCTGGATGTCCTGGTGCACAACGCCGGGTATTTTCCGCTGACACCGTTCGCCGAGATCACCCCGCCGATACTTGAGCGAACGCTGGCGGTGAACCTCTCGGCGCTGTTCTGGCTGACCCAGGCGGCGCTGCCGATGTTCCGGCGCCAGGGCCAGGGTTGCGTGCTGGTGACCTCCTCGGTCACCGGCCCACGGGTGGCCTATCCGGGCCTCAGCCACTACGCGGCGTCCAAGGCCGGGGTCAATGGCTTCATTCGCAACGCGGCGCTGGAACTGGCGGCGCAGAACGTGCGGGTCAACGGCGTCGAACCCGGCATGATCGCCACCCCGGCCATGGCGAACCTCGGGGACGATGAAGTCAACCAGGACATCGCCCGCCGGGTCCCGCTGGGTCGCCTGGGCAAGCCGAGCGACATCGCCGGGGCCATGCTGTTCCTGGCGTCGGACTTGGCTTCGTATGTCACCGGACAGACCCTGGTGGTCGACGGCGGCTCAACCTTGCCGGAGGTTTGAGCCCAAAGCGGCCTTAAGGTTTGACTCAGGCTCGCGCCTGGCCGAAGCTTGCGACATTTCACGCTTCTGGTTATGGATTGCCTGCATGCCCCCGTCTCGCCGCTATGTGCTTATCAGCCTGTCCATCCTGTTGGTGATCGGTCTCGTCGCGGTGTGGCTACGCAGCACCACCCCGCAGATCCCCGAGGCGATCAAGCGTGGCTACAGCGAAGCCCTGGAAAAGGCCCGCAACGGGCAGCCGGGGGCGGCGCGGGAGCTTTATCAACAATTGGGGCGCCCCGACCTCTCCCCCAAGCGCCGCGTGTGGCTGCATGCCGAACTGCCCAACTATCCAAGCCCGCAAGCCTTGAAACTGGCGGGTGCGGACCTGCACAGCGAATCGGCGGATGTACGTCGTGCAGCCATTGGCAGCCTCGTCGGGCTGTTGCCAACGGGCCAGCGCAGCCTGCTGCTGGGACCGCTACTCGATGATGACGACCAGAACGTCCGGTTCGCCGCCGTGAACGCGCTCCTGGGTTCGTCCCCTGATGACCTGGGCTTGTATTTCGGAGCGATGCAGCTTGCCATCGATACTTGGGAGCAGGTGCTCGAGGACGGGCCGCAGACCGCCGAATCCTACTATCAGCTCGCCCGCCTGCACTTGCACAACGCTGAGTTGAAAAAAGCCCAACAGGCCCTCGAACAAACATTGCGCCTGCAACCCGACAACCTTCCCGCACTGGTCATGCAAATCGAAGTACTCGACAAACAAGGCCAGGGCGAAGCCGCCAGACAATTACTCGCCAGGCAGTTGCAAACCCAGCCGGACTCGGCTTATCTGCAACATGCACTGGGCCTGTGGCTGCTGCAGCATGGCCAGAGCGAATACGCGGTGCTCGGCTTGGCCAAAGCCGTGGAACTGGAGCCCAATAACCGCACGTATCGCTACGACCTGGCAACCACCCTGCACGCCGAGCAGGAACTGGAAGCCGCACAGAAACAACTGCAGGAAATCGTCCAGCGCTACCCCGCCGACCGCAAGGCCCGGGTGCTGTTGATCAACTACTGGAAGGAGTCCGGGCAGTTGCAGAATGTGCAGATCCTGCTGGCCCAACTTGAACAGCTCAACCCCGACGATCCGGCGTTGCAGCAGGGTCTGTAGGCATCGCATCGACAGTCAAAAGTTGTGCAGTACACCGCGTTTTGTCAACGAAAGCGGAACCGCCATCATCGCCAAGGGTCAAGTGTTCAGGCAGTTCATTTCCAGGCGTACTCCAGCCTGCTGCCCCACTTCCCTAGTCATGAGAGGGCTTTTTTTGTCTACATCTAACGAGTTGATCAGCGCAAAAGCCGCCACCGGTATCGAAGGGCTGGACGACATCCTTTCCGGTGGTCTGTCCCGCGGCCATGTGTTCCTGCTGGAAGGGGAACCGGGGACTGGTAAAACCACGGTCGCGTTGCAATTCCTGCTGGCCGGTGCCAAGGCCGGCGAGCGCTCGTTGTACATCACATTGTCGGAAACCGAGCGTGAACTGCGTCAGGGCGCGGCATCCCACGGCTGGACGATCGATGAAAACGTTCATATCTTCGAGCTGACCCCACCCGAAAGCCTGCTCAACGCCGAGCACCAGCAAAGCCTGTTGTATTCCTCCGACCTGGAGCTGGGCGAAGCGACCCGACAGATCTTCGAAGTGGTCGAGCGCGTCAAGCCGACCCGGGTGGTGCTCGACAGCCTGTCGGAGATTCGCCTGCTGGCGCAAAGCTCCCTGCGCTATCGCCGGCAGATCCTGGCCATCAAGCATTACTTCGTGCGTTACGACGCGACTGTACTGCTCCTGGATGACCTGACCACCGAGTCCCTGGACAAGACCGTGCACAGCGTTGCCCACGGGGTGATTCGCCTGGAAGAACTGACCCCCAACTATGGCGCTGAGCGGCGGCGTGTTCGGGTGGTGAAGTATCGCGGGCAGAAGTACCGCGGCGGCTTTCATGACTTCACCATCATGGGCGACGGCGTCCATGTGTTCCCGCGCCTGGTGGCCGCCGAACACCGTGGGCAATACCTGCGGCGACAGCTCTCCAGCGGCCTCGATGGTGTGGATGCCCTCCTGGGCGGCGGCATCGAGACCGGCTCCAGCACGTTGATCCTGGGCCCCGCCGGTACCGGCAAGTCGCTGATCTCGATGATCTTCGCCGCAGCGGCGGTGCAGCGTGGCGAGAAAGCCGCGCTGTTCATCTTCGACGAAGAACTGGGCTTGCTGTTCGAACGCATGAGGAACGTCGGCATCGACCTGGAGGCCCTGCGCAGCACCGGCAACCTGGTGATCGAACAAGTGGACGCCGCCGAGCTGTCTCCTGGCGAGTTCTCGCATCGGGTGCGCCGTTGCGTCGACGAAGGCAACATCAAGACCGTTGTCATCGACAGCATCAACGGCTACCAGGCTGCCATGCCAGAGGAAAACGCCCTGGTGCTGCATGTGCATGAACTGTTGCTCTATCTAAACCGCAGGGGCGCGGCGACCTTCATGACCGTGGCACAGCACGGCCTGGTGGGCGACATGCAGGCGCCCGTGGACATTACCTACCTGGCCGACACGGTGATTCTGTTGCGTTACTTCGAAGCGCTGGGCAAAGTGCGCCGGGCGATCTCCATCATCAAGAAACGCACCGGCAGCCACGAATCCACCATTCGCGAATACCGCATCAGCAACCACGGCATGACCATTGGCGAACCGTTGGAATCGTTCCAGGGCGTATTGCGGGGTGTGCCCAATTATATGGGAGCGGATAACCCGCTGCTCAAGGATGATCCACAGTGACGTTGGCCGAGCCCCTGTCCGAGCGGGCGTTGATCCTTGCCCCGCTGGGACGGGACAGCCAGATCGCCCTGATGATCCTCAACGAAGCCGGCTTTGGCGGGCTCATCTGTCGCCACCTGGGGCACCTGTGCGAGGAGCTTGAACTCGGCGCCGGCCTGCTGGTGGTGTCCTCCGAAGCCCTGGTCGGACCTGACCTGGAAACGCTGCTGCTGCATATCGAGCAGCAACCGGCGTGGTCCGACCTGCCCATCGTCCTGCTGACCCACCACGGTGGCCCCGAACAGAACCCGGCGGCCCGCATCGGCGCGCAACTGGGCAACGTCACCTTCCTGGAACGGCCTTTCCACCCGGTAACCCTGGTCAGCCTGGTGACCACCGCCGTGCGCGGACGCCGAAGGCAGTACGAGGCCCGGGACCGCCTGATCGACCTCAGCAACAGCGAGCTGCGCCTGCAAACGACCCTCGAGACTCTCGAGCAACAGGTGGAAGAACGTACCGCCCAATTGCGTCATAACGAAGAGGCCCTGCGCCAGTCGCAGAAAATGGAAGCCGTCGGCCAGCTCACCGGCGGCATCGCCCATGACTTCAACAACATGCTCACCGGGATCATCGGCAGCCTTGAATTGCTGCGCCGGCGCCTGGCCCGGGGCCGTACCGAAGACCTGGACAGCCTGATCGACCTGGGCGTGACCTCCGCCAACCGCGCCGCCGGCCTGACCCATCGCCTGCTCGCCTTCTCACGGCGCCAATCACTGGACTCCAAAGCCGTGCAGATGAACACGCTGGTGCTGTCCATGGGTGAGCTTTTGCAGCGCAGCCTCAACGAAAGCATACGGTTGGACATGCAGCTTGACGATCAGCTCTGGATCGCCGAAGCCGATCCCAATCAACTGGAAAGCGCCCTGCTCAACCTGGTGCTCAACGCCCGGGATGCCATGCCCGATGGCGGCACGTTGGTGGTGCAGACCTTCAACCGCCACTTGGATGTCGGCTTCACCGACGCCTACAGCAACCTGGAACCCGGCGATTATGTGGTGCTGAGCGTGCAGGACTCCGGTTGCGGCATGCCCGAGGCGGTCATCAATCGCGCATTCGATCCGTTCTTCACCACGAAACCCATCGGCCAAGGCACCGGGCTGGGCCTGTCGATGATCTATGGGTTCAGCAAGCAATCCCACGGCCATGTGACGATCGACAGCGAAGTCGGCAAAGGCACCACGGTCAATCTTTACCTGCCCCGCTTCGTGGGCGAAGCGATTCAAGAGCCCCTGCCCGTTACACAGCACGCACCGAACGCGCAGGATGGCGAGACAGTGCTGATCGTCGAAGACGATCCGGCGGTGCGGGTGCTGGTCAGCGCCGTATTGAGCGAACTGGGTTATGCCTTTGTCGAGGCCGCCGACGCCAACCAAGCGGTGCCGATCCTCCAGTCAGGCCAGCGCATCGATCTGTTGGTCAGTGACGTGGGCCTGCCAGGCATGAATGGCCGGCAATTGGCGGAAATCGGCCGGCAGATCCGTCCGGACCTGCGGGTATTGTTCATCACCGGTTACGCTGAGCATGCAGCGGTACGCGGCGGTTTCCTTGACCCGGGCATGCAGATGATCACCAAGCCGTTCACGTTTGATTTGTTGACGGCCAAGGTGCGGGAGATGATCAAGACTTGAGCCTGTGTGGGGGCCGCTTCGCGGCCCCCCGGGGCGGTGCGAGGTTGCGCGAATCCCTTCGCCACACTACGACAGCATGGACTGCATGATGTCCTGTAATTCATCCAGGTCGAAGGGTTTGTCCAGGATCGGGGCCTTGCGGGTGATCGGGCTGTCGGTGTCGCGCACCTCTTGCGCGTAGCCGCTGATAAAGATGACTTTCAGGTCGGGGCGCAACCGGACCGCCGGCTCTGCGATCTGCACACCGGTGATGCCGCCCGGCAGGCGGAAGTCGGTGATCATCATGTCCAGGTGTGGCTTGCTCGCCAGGATCTCGAACGCCTGCTCACCGTTTTCGGCCTGCAGTATCCGATACCCCTCACCTGACAGGTAGGTAGACAGCACCATCAGGATCGACGGATCGTCCTCGACAATCAGTACTACGTCTTGCGCATCTTCACTCATGAGAAGCCTTTGTTCGATCAATAGCTGCTGATACGACCTTGGGGTCACTCAGAGGTTGCGTCTGTTCGACGGTTTTGTTCGAGACGCTTTTCTGCAAAGGCAGGCAAACGCGAAACAGCGCGCCTTCGTTGAGGCGACTATTGACCGTGATCGTCCCGCCATGAGCGGTCACAATCTGCTCGGAGATGAACAGTCCCAGCCCCAGGCCGGAAGCGACGGCCTTGGAGGACACCCGTTCGAATTGCTGGAAGATGCGCTGCTGGTTTTCTTCGCTGATGCCGATGCCATGGTCCTGGACTTCGACACAGGCATGGTCCGACATCTTGTAGACACGCACCTCGATCGGGCTTTTGCCGCCGTAGCGCAAGGCGTTGGTCAGCAGGTTGGACACCACCTGTTCAATACGAAACTCATCCCAGAGTCCCTCCACCAAGGGTTCTGCGGTACAGATCAATGAGCATTCGGCCGCCGCGATCTGCGGCTGGAAATTGTGCAGCAGACCCTGCACCAGCGTCGTCAGATTGAACCGGGTCGGACGGATGGACAACTTGCCGGTGCGAATCCGCGATACGTCCAGCATGTCCTCGATCAGCCGAATCAGGCTCTTGATCTGGCGTTCGTCGCGCTCGACCATCGCGCGCACCTTGTCCAGGCTGAACGCCGCGGCGTTATCCCGGGCCAGGTGCATCTTGCGCAATTGCGTCTCGAGAATCAGGCCATTGAGGGGCGTGCGCACTTCGTGGGCGACGATTGACATAAAGTCATCACGCATCCGCACCGCCTGCTCCAGCTCGCTGCGAGTGGCCTCCAGCTGCTGCAACAAAATCTCCTGCTCCCGGCGGCTCTGCTCCAGGGCAACGACCTGTTCCTTCATCGCCTTTCTCTGGCGATAGAGTTCGACGAACACATTGACCTTGCTTTTGACCGCATGGGTGTCCAGCGGCTTGTGCAGGAAATCCACCGCACCGCTTTCATAGCCGGTGAAGGCATAGTTGCGTTCACGCCCCGCGGCGCTGACAAAAATGATCGGGATGCTGCGAGTCTTCTCCGTGCCACGCATCAGCTCGGCCAGTTCGAAACCGTTCATTCCCGGCATCTGCACATCAATGATGGCCAGGGCAAACTCATGCTGCAGCAATAGGGAAAGCGCTTCGTCAGCCGACAGGGCCTTGAAGACCTGACGATCTTCGCGCTTGATCAGCGCGTCCAGGGCCAACAGATTCTCCGGCAGATCGTCGACGATCAGCAGTTTGGCTTGAATATCTCTTGGCATGTGGTTCATTCCAGCCCGGCCAGCAACTGGCCGATGCCTTGCAAAGTAAGGATATGGTCGGGCTCATGCAGAGCCAACGCCGCTTCGGGCATGGTCGAGACTTGTGCTTCGTCGGGGTCCTGGACCACCGTGATACCTCCCAGCTCCCGAACCCTGGCCAGTCCCTTGGCACCGTCACTGTTGGCACCAGTCAGTACGATCGCCAGCAGGTTCGCACCGTAGACATCGGCGGCTGACTCGAACAGCACATCAATGGACGGCCGCGAGTGGTGCACCGGCTCCTCCAGGCTCAACGACAAACTGCGGTCGGCCTCGACCGACAAGTGATAGCCAGGCGTTGCCACGTACAAGGTGCCGGGCACGACGTCCTGCTTGTCCTGGGCTTCCTCCACCGGTACGGCGAGACGATAGCCAAACACATGGGCCAACTGGCTGTGGCGCTCATCCGGCAAATGCAGCACCACCAGGATCGGCACACCGAAGCCCTTGCGCAGTTGCCCGAACACCTTGAGCAGCGCTTCAACGCCGCCAGCGGATGCGCCGACGACAATGGCCTCGATTCGGGACCGGGTCATGTGATTCATAACTTGCGATAGATCCGTTCCTGTTTTACGAGTGCTTCGAATTGCTGACCGTAAGCCGAGAAATCCAGTGTTTCCTTGCTGCCCAACACTAGGAACCCGCGGTGACAGAGGGACTCATGAAACAACCCGAACGCACGATCTTGCAGCTTCTTATTGAAATATATCAATACGTTACGACATGAAATTAATTGAGTTTCTGAAAATACACTGTCGGTCGCCAAACTGTGGTCGGCAAAGGTCACGTTCTCACGCAGGGTTTTGTCGAACATTGCGTAATCGTAGGCCGCCGTGTAGTAATCGGCAAATGATCGCCGTCCCCCGGCGCACTGATAGTTTTGGGTATAGGCCCGTACGTTCTCCAGGGAGAAAATGCCCTGCTTGGCTTTTTCCAGCGAACGTGGATTGATATCGGTGGCATAGATGAGCGTGCGATCCAGCAGGCCTTCCTCGCGCAATAGAATCGCCATGGAGTAGACCTCCTCCCCCGTGCTGCATCCGGCGATCCAGATCTTGATCGACGGATACGTCTTGAGCAACGGCACCACTTCCTCGCGGATCGCCAGGAAATGCGAAGGGTCGCGAAACATCTCACTGACAGGAATCGTCAACAGCTGCAGCAACTGCATGAACATGCCCGGGTCGTGCAACACGCGCTCCTGCAGCGCCGAGATAGTCTTGCACTCGAACTGGCTCAACGCATGGTGGACCCGGCGCTTGATGGATGCACCGGAGTAATCCCGGAAATCGTAGCTGTACTTGAGGTAGATCGCTTCGATCAACAAACGCAGTTCAATATCAGTGTCACGTTCCACTAAATTCTTTCCATATTCGGCAACCACACGCGAATCAGTGAGAACAGACGATCCAGGTCGATCGGTTTAGCCAGGTAATCGTTGGAACCCGCCGCCAGGCAGCGCTCCTGATCATCCTTCATGGCCTTGGCCGTCACGGCAATGATCGGCAACTTGCGCCAGCGCGGGTCTTTGCGGATCAATGCGGTGGCTTCAAAACCGTCCATCTCCGGCATCATCACATCCATCAACACCAGGTCGATGTCGTCGACTTCATTCAGGCGTTCGATCGCTTCATAGCCGTTACGGCCAATGACCACGACTGCCCCTTTCGCCTCCAGGGCGCTGGTCAGGGCAAAGATGTTGCGCACATCGTCGTCCACCAACAGTACCTTGCGGCCCTCGAAAACCTTGTCGCGGCTGCGGGCGGTCTTGAGCATCCGCTGACGTTCATGGGACAACCGGGATTCGACTTTGTGCAGAAAGAGTGTCACTTCATCCAGCAGCCGCTCTGGCGAGCGGGCGCCCTTGATGATGATCGAGCGCGAATACTTACGCAGTTCGGCCTCTTCATCGCGGGTCAGGTTGCGCCCGGTGTAGACAATCACCGGTGGGAATGAACAGATTTCTTCGGTGGACATGCGCTTGAGCAGGTCATTGCCCAGCATGTCCGGCAGCTTGAGGTCGATGATCATGCAGTCGTAGACATTCGTGCGCAGCAGGTCCAGGGCTTGTTGGGCCAGGCCGACGGCAGTGATCTCGATATCGTCATCGCCGATCAGCCGGGTGATGCTGTCGCGCTGCAAGTCATCGTCTTCCACCAGCAGCACCCGCTTGACCTTCTGGGTCAGCTTGGCCTCCAGGCGAGCGAACACGTCCTTGAGCTCTTCGCGGGTGGTCGGCTTGACGGCATAACCCACGGCGCCCATGTGCATCGCCGCTTCGACACGGTCCTCGACGGAAATCACGTGCACCGGGATATGTCGGGTATCGGCCCGCTCCTTGAGCCGCTGCAATACCGTCAGCCCGGAGTGATCCGGCAGACGCATGTCCAGCAGAATCGCGTCGGGGCTCAGTTGCATGGCCAGGTCGAAGCCTTCATCGGCGCCGTGGGCCACCAGGCATTGGTAACCGAGTTCGTGGGCCAGGTCGAAGAGGATCCGCGCAAACTTGGGTTCATCTTCGATCACCAGGATGCACCGGGTGGTGAACGGGGCCTTGTCCCGATCATCGGCGAATCGGGCGACGGGCGTGTCCACCTGGGCGATCAATGGCGCAGGCGCAGGTGTTGGGAGGGCTGGCGTGGGCGCGGTGGCCGTCGGGGTGAATACCCTCGGCGCTGCCGGGACTTGCCCCGGCTCGACATAACGCTCAGGCAAGACCAGCGTAAACACGCTGCCCTGCCCCGGTTCGCTGGAGACGGTGATCGAACCTCCCAGCAACGTGGCCAGGTCGCGGGAAATCGACAAGCCCAGACCGGTGCCGCCATACCGGCGATTGGTGGTGCCATCGGCCTGGCGGAACGCCTCGAAGATGCTCTGTTGCTGATCGGCGGCGATGCCGATGCCGGAGTCACGCACAATGAACGCAATGCCCGAACCCGGTTGGCCGGCCACGGACAGAGAGACGCTGCCTTGCTCAGTGAACTTCACCGCGTTGGACAACAGGTTCTTGATCACCTGCTCCAGGCGCTGGCGATCGGTGTACAGCATGGACGGTGCGTCAGGCAGCAGCTGCGCCTCGAAGCTCAGGCCTTTGTCGGCCGCCAGTGGCTTGAACATATCGCGCAAGCCTTCCACCAGCCGCGCCACACTGGTGTTTTCCGGGCGTACTTCCAGTTTCCCGGCCTCGACCTTGGAAATGTCGAGAATGTCATTGATTAGATTCAGCAAGTCGTTACCGGCCGAGTAGATCGACTCGGCAAACTTGACCTGTTCCTCGCTGAGGTTCTGCTGCGGGTTTTCGGCCAGTAACTTGGACAGGATCAATGAACTGTTGAGCGGTGTACGCAGTTCATGGGACATGTTGGCCAGGAACTCGGACTTGTACTTGCTCGAACGCTGCAATTCTTCGGCGCGCTCCTGCAACTGGATCTGGGCCAGGTTCAGCTCGCTGTTCTTCTGGTCCATGGCGTCGCGCTGTTCGGCCAGTTGCTCGTTGGTCTGTTCCAGCTCCTGTTGCTGGGCTTCCAGGTGAGCCTGGGATTCCTTGAGGATGCGCGATTGCTCTTCCAACTCTTCGTTGGCGGTCTTGAGCTCTTCCTGCTGGACTTGCAGTTCTTCGTTCAACTGCTGGGTTTCGGCCAGCACTTCCTGCAAACGCTGGCGATAACGGGCCGCTTCAATGGAGGTGCCGATGTTGCCGGCCACCAGCTCCAGCAATTCGAGGTCGCGGTCGGTCAAGGGCCGCAGGAAACCCAGCTCGATGACACCGTTGATCCGGTCGTCGTCGCTGGTTGGCACTACCACCACGCTATTGGGCAAGCCCCGGCCCAAACCGGAACTGATTTTCAGGTAATCATTGGGCACATCATCCAGGCGGATCGGACGCCCCTGCTGTACCGCCTGGCCCACGATGCCTTCACCGGCGACGATCACCTGGTGCTGTTCGTCCTCTTCCCGGGACATGCCATAAGTGGCCACCCGCTTGAGGACGCCGTTTTCTTCCCGCGCATACAGCGCGGCCACGACAGTGCCCATGTATTGGGCACAAAACTGCAGGATGTTGCGGCCCAGCAGGTTCAGGCTCAGTTGCCCCAGGACCTGCTCGGCCAACAGCGTCTGGCCATTGCGCAGCCAGGCCTGTTTCTCCAGGTGCAAGGCGCTCTGCTGCTGGACCTTCAAGCTTGCGCTGTAGTTGCTGGACAAGGTCAGCAGGTCGCGGCGACCGACATAAGCCAGCAATCCGCTGACGGCAGCAACGAACAGCAGATACAGGGCGATGCTCCAGACCGTGGTGGTGCGGACCTCTTCGTTGCGCGCCGCACGCAACTGCTGTTCGGTCTCGACGATGTCTTCGAAGGTCTTGCGAATTTCGTCGGTCAGGCGCTTGCCGCGGCCGGCCTTCACCGCGCCCCGGTAATCGCCGCTGCTGCGTTGCAGGTCGATCATGCTCTGGGCGTAATTGGACCATTCCACCTGGAGCGCCTGCACCTTATGCAGGCGGTCGGTCTGGACCGGGTTGTCGGCTGTCAATTCCAGCAATGTGTCCAGCGCGACCGCGATCCGTGGCTTGGCGACTTCATAGGGGTCAAGGAAGTGTTCGTCACCACTCAACAGGTAGCCGCGCATGCCGGTCTCCAGGTCCACGCTCAGCTTGAGCGCTTCGTTGGCATTGTTGATCACCCGATCGGTGTGCCCGACCCATTGGATCACTGACAGCAGATAGGTGATCAGCACGATGAAAAACACCGCGCTGAGGGCACCCATGCCCAGCGGCAGGCTGATGTTGCGACTTAAGAGTTTACGAAAGCTTTGCTCGTCAACCGAAGACGAAGGAGTCATGGAGAAGGCCTTGGTGGACAGTTGAAAACCGTGGAGTTTGCCCGAAAAGCGCCGGTTGGATCCACATTTCTGACGAGACGAGGACGCAAATCCTACGGCAATCTGCCTTCATAGCAAGGAAGCGACTATCCTTGTCAGCTCTTGTACTATAGATCCTTTCTTGTACAACCTGGGGAACTTGTACCGCCTCGCCACTTACTCATGCATAAGACTTTTTTTCACGCCCTTCCCGCCCCATCTTTCGAGAATACCGACTATGTCCACCCCCGCTCCCGCCACTCAACCCACCATTCTGGTCGTCGAAGACGACGACATTGTGCGTATGTTGATCGTCGACGTACTGGAGGAGCTGGAATACCAGGTGCTGGAGGCGGACGGTTGTGAACAGGCGCTCGCCTATTTACGCAATGACGAGCAAATCATCGCCCTGATGATGACGGATGTCGGCCTGCCGGTGATGGACGGTCGTGAATTGGCGAAACAGGCCCGATCCTTGCGGCCAGGCCTGGCGATCCTGTTTGCCAGTGGTTATGCCGAAAGCATCGATGTGCCTGAGGGCATGGCGGTGATTGGCAAGCCGTTCTCCATCGATCAGTTGCGTGACAAGGTCAAAGGCATTCTTGCTTGAGCCGAAGCGGATTGTTGGTCACTATCGGCGCCCCACGCGCCGACTGCGCCTGATTCGCCTCAAGGAAAAACCTGCTCATGCGTCACCCCACCGCCACCAAGGTCCTGGTTATCGGCTATGTCTGGCCCGAGCCGCGCTCATCGGCTGCCGGCGGGCACGTCATGCAGCTCCTGGAAACATTCCTCGGGCAAGGCTGGGACATCACGTTCAGCAGCCCGGCACGCCCAGGTGAAAACCGCGCCGACCTGATCGCACTGGGCATCCACGAAGTGCCGATCGAACTCAATAGCGACAGTTTCGATGGGTTCATCCGTGAGCTGGCCCCGGATATCGTGTTGTTCGACCAGTTCATGATGGAAGAGCAATTTGGCTGGCGAGTCGAGAAACACTGCCCCGACGCCCTGCGCGTGCTGGAGACGTCCGATCTGCAAAGCCTGCGCCACGCCCGCCACCAGCGCCTGAGAGAGCGCTTGAAGGCCGATGGCGCTTCCCAGGATTTCAGCGACCTTTTCGCCCCGGCCCTGCGGGAAGAGTTCGAGTTGATGGCCAGCACCGACCTGGCCCAGCGGGAAATCGCCGCCTTGTACCGCTGCGACCTCAACCTGATGGTGTCCGAGGTTGAAATCGAACTGCTGGTGGAACACTTCAAACTGCCCCGCAGCCTGCTGCACTGGTGCCCGTTGATGCTGGACCTGCCGAACGAACCTTTCGTGCCGTTCGAAGACCGGGCGCACTTCTTGAGCATCGGCAATTTCCGACATGCGCCGAACTGGGACGCGGTGCTCTGGATGAAAAATGCCGTCTGGCCGCTGATCCGCCAGCAACTGCCCGGTGCGCAACTGCATCTGTATGGTGCCTACACCCCGCCCAAGGCGGCCGCGCTGCACAATCCGGCCCAGGGGTTCCACATCATGAACTGGGCCGAAGACGCCTTGCAGGTCATGTCGGCGGCCCGTATCTGCCTGGCGCCGCTACGTTTCGGCGCCGGTATCAAGGGCAAACTGATCGAGGCCATGCTCTGTGGCACGCCCAACGTCACCACGCCCATCGGCGCCGAAGCCATGCACGGCGAGTTGCCCTGGCCTGGATCGATCGCCCAAAGCGCCGAAAGCATCGCCCATGCGGCGGTGCAGCTGTATAGCGACCCGGCGCGTTGGACCCAGGCCCAGGACGCCGGCCTGGCCCTGCTGGCGAGCCGATACCAGCGACAGGTACATGGCCCGGCACTGATTGAAAGCATCACGGCCTGTCGTGCCGAACTTGCACAACGACGCAGGGACAACTTCACTGGCAGCATGCTGCGTCATCACCAGCACAAGAGCACCCAATACATGTCCCAGTGGATTGCAGCAAAAAACCGCACCCTCTAGCCGACGCCAGTCCCCACATCCTCTCCGGGGTGGCACCTGTGCGGCGAAGGGGGCATTATCAGTGGCGATAACAACAAAAGCGCCAGGCACATGACCCGAACAGCCAGAGTCACCGATCCTTCCTATGAGTTGATGGACGACCACAACGGGCTGTCCATCATCTATCGCCAGCACGGCTTCCCCTGCCCGCTGGTGCGCTGGCATTTTCACAAGGAATACGAGCTGCACCTGATCGTCGCCAGCTCCGGCAAGGTGTTCATTGGCGATTACATCGGCAACTTCTATCCGCAGTCATTGTTCCTCACTGGCCCCAACCTGCCCCACAACTGGATCAGCCAGGTGGCCGAGGATGAAGTGGTACCCAAGCGCGACATGCTGGTGAATTTCACCGACGAGTTGTTCGAAAGCGGCCACCAGGTGTTCGCCGAGCTCAAGACAGTCGCACCGCTGCTCGAACGCGCCCAATACGGCATCGAGTTCCGTTGCAAGCGCACCATCCGCCAGGCCATGATCCTGATGCAGCGCATCGCCGACTCCCAGGGCATGAGCCGCCTGGGGCATTTTTTCATCCTGATGGAGCTGCTGGCCGCCACGGATGACTACCAATTGCTTTCCGACGCCACCGCCCCGCAAGCGGCAGACGAGCACAGCATCGACCGCACGAACCGGGCGGTGGACTACATTTTCGCCCACTACGCCCGGGAGCTGTCCCTGGAAGAGGTCGCCGAGCACTTGGGCATGAAGCCCACGTACTTCAGCCGCGTGTTCAAACAGGCCACCGGCCGGTGCTTCATCGAATTCGTCAATCGGTTGCGCATCAGCAAATCCTGCGAGTTGCTGGCCGACGGCGATAAACCGGTGACGGACGTGTGCTTCGAGTCGGGGTTTAACAACATTTCCAATTTCAACCGGCGTTTCCAGCAACTCAAGGGCATGACCCCTTCCCACTACCGGCGCCTGGCGGTGCAGCGGTTGACCGAGCAGAACCAGGGCTGAGACTTTTTTTGCCCCGCCCCGCAGCCTGAACCGACAGGCATGGATCCCATCCAGTGCAAAAAAGTATCAGCACAAGTGCGACGGATGATTTGTCACGCCGTCCATAGAGGGCTGTAATCAGCGCACATTCTTCCCTTCATCCGGAAGACACAAAAACAATAACTGTCCTTCTGCAGCCTTCTGGGCGCGGAAAAGGAGTGCGCGATGAAACCTTCGGTAAAAGCTCTGCTTGTCTCCACCTGCATGACCCTCAGCAGCGTCAGTTTCGGCGCACAGACCCTCACCATTGCCACCGTCAACAACAGCGACATGATCCGCATGCAAAAGCTCTCGAAAACCTTCGAGGCCGAGCACCCGGATATCAAGCTGAACTGGGTGGTGCTCGAAGAAAACGTCCTGCGTCAACGCCTGACCACCGACATTGCCACCCAGGGTGGGCAGTTCGACGTGCTGACCATTGGCATGTACGAAGCTGCACTCTGGGGCGCCAAGGGTTGGCTGGAGCCGATGAAGGATCTGCCGGCCAGCTACGCCCTCGACGATGTATTCCCCTCCGTACGCGAAGGCCTGTCGGTCAAGGGCTCGCTCTACGCCCTGCCGTTCTATGCCGAAAGCTCGATCACCTACTACCGCACCGACCTGTTCAAGAACGCCGGGCTGACCATGCCCGAACACCCGACCTGGACCCAGATCGGTGAGTTCGCGGAAAAACTCACCGACAAGACCAAGGAACAATATGGTCTGTGCCTGCGGGGCAAGGCCGGTTGGGGCGAGAACATGGCACTGATCACCACCCTGGCCAACGGGTATGGCGCACGCTGGTTCGATGAGAAGTGGCAGCCACAATTCAATGGGCCCGAGTGGAAGGAAGCACTGAATTTCTACGTCGACAACATGAAGAAATCCGGCCCACCAGGCGCGTCCAGCAACGGTTTCAACGAAAACCTGGCGCTGTTCAACAGCGGCAAATGCGCGATCTGGGTCGATGCCAGCGTCGCCGGCTCGTTCGTCACCGACAAGACCCAGAGCAAGGTGGCCGATCACGTTGGATTCACCTTCGCTCCCCACGAAAAAACCGACAAGGGCACCTCGTGGATGTACTCCTGGTCGCTGGCCATCCCGACCAGCTCCAAAGCCAAGGACGCGGCCACGGTCTTTACCACGTGGGCGACGTCCAAGGAGTACGGCCAATTGGTCGCCAAGACCGACGGCATCGCCAACGTACCGCCAGGCACACGCACCTCGACCTACAGCGACGACTACATGAAGGCCGCGCCGTTTGCCAAGGTGACCCTGGAGTCGTTGAAAGTCGCCGACCCGAAAGCGCCAACCCTCAAACCTGTGCCCTACGTCGGCATCCAGTTGGTGACCATTCCCGAATTCCAGGCCATCGGTACCCAGGTGGGCAAATTCTTTTCGGGCGCGCTGACCGGCCAGCAGACCGTGGACCAGGCGTTGACCGCCGCGCAGTCCACCACCGAACGCGAGATGAAACGCGCTGGGTATCCCAAGTAACCCGCGCCGCCGCTCCGCCTTTTGTGGGAGCGGGCTTGCTCGCGAAAGCGATCTGTCAGTCACATTGATGTTGGATGTACTGCCCTATTCGCGAGCAAGCCCGCTCCCACAGGGGATTTTTGTAGGCCTGCACAAAATCGGTTCAATGCCATGAATAGTTCAACGACAACCGCCAAAGCCCCCATCGAGATTGCCCCACCGACCCGCAAGGTCCGTTTGGCGAACCCCGGCTGGTTCCTGGTCAGCCCTTCGGTCGCCTTGTTGCTGTTGTGGATGATCGTGCCGCTGGGCATGACCGTCTATTTCTCGATGATCCGCTACAACCTGCTCTACCCCGGCGAAAACGAATTCGTGGGGTTGGAGAACTTCACGTACTTCCTGACCGATTCGGGCTTCATGCCCGGCGCCACCAACACCCTGCTGCTGGTGGGCAGCGTGTTGCTGATCAGTATCGTGCTCGGCGTGCTGATCAGCGCCCTGCTGGAGGCCAGTGAGTTCTTTGGTCGCGGCATCGTACGGGTGCTGCTGATTTCACCCTTCTTCATCATGCCCACCGTGGGTGCGCTGATCTGGAAGAACCTGATTTTCCATCCGGTCTCGGGGATCCTCGCCTCGGTGTGGAAACTGTTCGGCGCGCAACCGGTGGACTGGCTGGCCCACTACCCGCTGCTGTCGATCATCATCATCGTGAGCTGGCAATGGCTGCCCTTTGCGATTCTGATCCTGATGACCGCCATGCAGTCCCTCGATCAGGAACAGAAAGAGGCTGCGCGCCTGGACGGTGCCGGCCCCATCGCGATTTTCTGGCACCTGACCCTGCCGCACCTGGCTCGCCCGATTGCCGTGGTACTGATGATCGAGACGATTTTCCTGCTGTCGGTGTTCGCCGAGATTTTCACCACCACCAACGGTGGCCCTGGCTACGCCTCCACCAACCTGGCCTACCTGATCTACAACCAGGCACTGGTGCAGTTCGACGTCGGCATGGCTTCGGCCGGTGGCTTGATTGCCGTGGTCATCGCCAACATCGCCGCCATCATCCTGGTCCGGATGATTGGCAAAAACCTCACCGACAAGCAATGAGGCCGTCGCCATGACTCTTCAACAATCCCGTCGCCTGCAAAGCCTGCTGCTGGGCACGCTGGCCTGGGCCATCGCGATCCTGATCTTTTTCCCGATTTTCTGGATGGTGCTGACCAGCTTCAAGACCGAAATCGACGCGTTCGCCACGCCGCCGCAGTTCATCTTCACGCCGACGCTGGAGAACTACCTGCACATCAACGAGCGCAGCAACTACTTCAGCTTCGCCTGGAACTCGGTGGTGATTTCCTTCAGCGCCACCGCCCTGTGCCTACTGATTGCGGTGCCGGCGGCCTACTCCATGGCGTTCTATGAAACCCAGCGCACCAAAGGCACGTTGCTGTGGATGCTCTCCACCAAGATGTTGCCGCCGGTGGGCGTGCTGATGCCGATCTACCTGCTGGCCAAGAGTTTTGGCCTGCTGGATACACGGATTGCGCTGATCATCATCTACACGCTGATCAACCTGCCGATCGTGGTCTGGATGATTTACACCTACTTCAAGGACATTCCTCGCGACATCCTCGAAGCCGCGCGCCTGGATGGCGCCACGCTGTGGCAGGAGATGGTTCGCGTCCTGCTGCCAATCGCCAAGGGGGGCCTGGCCTCCACCGTACTGTTGTCGCTGATCCTGTGCTGGAACGAGGCCTTCTGGTCACTGAACCTCACCTCATCCAAAGCCGCGCCATTGACGGCACTGATCGCGTCCTACTCCAGCCCCGAAGGTTTGTTCTGGGCCAAGTTGTCCGCCGTCTCGACCCTGGCCTGCGCGCCGATCCTGATTTTTGGCTGGATCAGCCAGAAACAGCTGGTACGCGGTTTGTCCTTCGGCGCCGTGAAATAACGCGCCCTACACCATCATCAGAAGTGGAGGCCCATCCTCATGGCCAATCTGAAAATCAAGAATTTGCAAAAGGGTTTCGAAGGCTTCTCCATCATCAAGGGCATCGACCTTGAGGTGAACGACCGCGAGTTCGTGGTGTTTGTCGGCCCGTCGGGCTGCGGCAAGTCCACGCTGCTGCGGCTGATCGCCGGCCTTGAGGAGGTCAGCGACGGCACCATCGAACTGGACGGCCGAGACATCACCGAAGTCAGCCCAGCCAAGCGCGACCTGGCGATGGTGTTCCAGACCTACGCCCTGTACCCGCACATGAGCGTGCGCAAGAACATGTCCTTCGCCCTGGACCTGGCCGGCGTGCCCAAGGCCGAGGTCGAGAAGAAGGTCAACGAAGCGGCGCGCATCCTTGAGCTGGGGCCGATGCTCGAGCGCAAGCCCAAGCAGCTGTCCGGCGGCCAGCGCCAGCGCGTGGCGATTGGCCGGGCCATCGTGCGCAATCCGAAAATCTTCCTGTTCGACGAACCGTTGTCCAACCTCGACGCCGCACTTCGGGTGCAGATGCGCCTGGAACTGGCCCGGCTGCACAAGGAACTGCAGGCGACCATGATCTACGTGACCCACGATCAGGTCGAAGCCATGACCCTGGCCGACAAGGTCGTGGTGCTCAATGGCGGGCGCATCGAACAGGTCGGCTCGCCGCTGGAGCTGTATCACCAACCGGCCAACCTGTTTGTCGCCGGGTTCCTCGGCACACCGAAAATGGGCTTTCTCAAAGGCAAGGTCACGCGGCTTGAAGGCCAGGGCTGTGAAGTCCTGCTGGATGCCGGCACCCGTATCAGCCTGCCATTGAGCGGCGCCAGCCTGAGCGTTGGCGGCGCGGTGACCCTGGGAATTCGTCCGGAGCACTTGAACCTGGCACAACCGGGCGATTGCACGTTGCAAGTCACCGCTGATGTGAGCGAACGATTGGGCAGCGACACCTTCTGTCACGTCGTCACCGCGTCCGGCGAAGCCTTGACCATGCGCGTTCGCGGCGACCTGGCGAGCCGTTTTGGCGAGCAATTGAGCCTGCACCTGGACGCTGAACACTGCCACCTATTCGATGCCGAGGGCGTGGCGGTCACCCGTGCGCTGCGCGTCGCCGCCTGATTGCCGAGACTTGTGATGAAACTCAACCGACAGAACCTGCACAACCTCAGCCCCGAGGTCGCCCTGCCCGCCTATTCCTTGAGCGAGATTCGCCAGGGCATCGCCCACATCGGTGTCGGCGGCTTCCACCGCGCCCACCAGGCGTATTACACCGATGCGCTGATGAACACCGGTGCAGACCTGGACTGGGCCATCTGCGGCGTTGGCTTGCGGGCCGAAGACCGTCGCGCCCGGGATGACCTGGCCGGCCAGGACTATCTCTTCACGCTGTATGAACTGGGCGACACGGACGACACCGAAGTCCGGGTGATCGGCGCCATCGCCGACATGCTGCTGGCCGAAGATGGCGCCCAGGCGCTGATCGACAAACTGGCCGACCCACAGATCCGCATCGTCTCGCTGACCATCACCGAGGGTGGCTATTGCATTGACGACAGCAACGGCGAGTTCATGGCCCACCTGCCGCAGATCCAACATGACCTGGCCCACCCGAACGAACCGAAGACCGTCTTCGGTTTCCTCTGCGCAGCCCTGGCCAAGCGCCGCGCCGCCGGCACCTCGGCGTTCACCCTGATGTCCTGCGATAACCTGCCCCACAACGGCGCCGTGACCCGCAAGGCGCTGCTGGCCTTCGCCGCCTTGCGCGACGCCGAGCTGGGCCAGTGGATCGAACATAACGTCAGCTTCCCCAACGCCATGGTCGACCGCATCACCCCCATGACCAGCAGCGCCCATCGCCTGCAACTGCATGACGAACATGGCATCGACGATGCCTGGCCGGTGGTCTGCGAACCCTTCGTGCAATGGGTGCTGGAAGACAAATTCGTCAACGGCCGCCCTGCCTGGGAAAAGGTCGGGGTGCAGTTCACCGATGACGTTTCGCCCTATGAAGAGATGAAAATCAAGCTCCTCAACGGCAGTCACCTGGCGCTGACCTACCTGGGCTTT
The DNA here is from genome assembly GCF_026016345.1 of Pseudomonas sp. B21-054. NCBI lineage: Bacteria > Pseudomonadati > Pseudomonadota > Gammaproteobacteria > Pseudomonadales > Pseudomonadaceae > Pseudomonas > Pseudomonas sp. B21-054. The sequence goes on along the minus strand of NZ_CP087204.1, from coordinate 3,058,486 downwards.
CTCAAGGGCTATCGCTTCGTCCACGAGACCATGAATGATCCGCTATTCGTGCGTTACATACGGGCCTACATGGACCTGGACGTGACGCCGCAACTGGCGCCAGTGCCGGGTATCGACCTGACCGACTACAAGAACACCCTGGTGGAGCGCTTTTCCAACCAGGCGATTGCCGACCAGTTGGAACGGGTCTGTTCGGACGGCTCGTCGAAATTTCCAAAATTTACCGTGCCCACTATCAACCGGCTGATTGCCGACGGCGCTGAAACCCGGCGCGCGGCGCTGGTGGTGGCCGCCTGGGCCGTTTACCTGAAGGGCGTGGACGAGAATGGCTTGACCTATTCGATCCCCGATCCACGGGCGGCGTTCTGCCAGGCGCTGGTGGCTGACGATGCGTTGGTGACCCAGCGGATGCTGGAAGTGGAAGAAATCTTTGGTACGGCGATCCCCCGTTCACCGGAGTTCGTGGCAGCATTCGAATGGTGCTGTAATAGCTTGCGCGAGCATGGCGTCACGCGAACGCTTGAGCGCGTGTTGGCTGACGCAGACTAAACCTGCGGACGCGGTCGCTTTTTGTGGCGAGGGGATTTATCCCCGCTGGGACGCGAAGCGTCCCCAAGACATGTGAATCTGACACACTGAGTAGTCAGTGTCAGGGCTGCTTCGCAGCCCAGCGGGGATAAATCCCCTCGCCACAGGTTCCATGTCCCGGTCCAAACAGTTCTGTGCTGACGGTTCATTGATATCAAGGATTTCTATGGCAAACCAACAACTGTTCCTGGGCATCGACTGCGGCACCCAAGGCACCAAGGCCCTGATCCTCGACGCCGCCAGCGGCCAGGTCCTGGGCCTGGGTGCCGCCGGACACGACATGATCAGCGGCCCTAACGGATGCCGCGAACAAGACACCCGGCAATGGCTTGACGCCTTCACCCAGGCGACCCATCAGGCGCTGGCCGCCGCCGGAGTCGATGGCCAGGCGATCCTCGGCGTCGGCGTCTCCGGCCAGCAGCACGGCTTGGTGCTGCTTGACGACCAGGGCCAGGTTTTGCGCCCGGCCAAGCTATGGTGTGACACCGAGACAACGCCGGAAAACGATCGGCTCCTGGCGCACCTGGGCGGTGAAGACGGCAGCCTCGAACGCCTCGGCGTGGTGATCGCGCCGGGCTACACGGTTTCCAAACTACTCTGGACGCGAGAGCAGCATCCCCAGCTATTTGAACGCATCGCCAGCATCCTGCTGCCCCACGACTTCCTCAACTACTGGCTCACCGGCCGCCACTGCAGCGAATACGGCGATGCCTCGGGCACCGGCTATTTCAACGTGCGCGCCCGTCAATGGGACGTCGCGTTGCTGCAACACATCGACCCCAGCGGCCGCTTGCAAACGGCGCTGCCGGAACTGATCGACGCTCACCAACCGGTCGGTCGGATCCTGCCGGCCATTGCCGCGCACCTGGGCATCAACCGCAATGCCGTGGTGGCAAGCGGTGGCGGTGACAATATGATGGGCGCCATCGGCACCGGCAATATCCAGCCCGGCGTGATCACCATGAGCCTCGGTTCCTCCGGCACGGTGTACGCCTACGCCGCGGAGCCTGCGGTCAGCCCGCAAGCCTCGGTGGCAACGTTCTGTTCTTCCAGTGGTGGCTGGCTGCCGTTGATCTGCACCATGAACCTGACCAACGCCACTGGCGCGATACGCGAGCTGCTGGAGCTGGACATCAACGCCTTCAACGCCCTGGTGGCGCAGGCTCCGATTGGTGCCGAGGGCGTATGCATGTTGCCGTTTCTCAACGGTGAGCGCGTGCCTGCCCTACCCCATGCCACCGGCAGCCTGCTGGGCCTGACCACCACCAACCTGACCCGGGCCAACCTGTGCCGCGCCGTGGTCGAAGGCACGACCTTCGGTTTGCGCTACGGCCTGGACCTGTTGCGGGCCAACGGGCTCGAGGCCCAGAGCATCCGCCTGATCGGCGGTGGCTCGAAGAGCCCGGTGTGGCGGCAGATCGTCGCCGACATCATGGACACCACAGTCATTTGCACCGAACAAAGCGAAGCGGCTGCATTGGGTGCGGCGATCCAGGCGGCGTGGTGTCATTCAGGCGCGCAAGACAGCCTTGCCGAATTGTGCGAGCGCTGCGTCAAGCTCGACCCGGCCAGCGAAACCCGGCCCATCGCCGAGCATGTCGCGGCCGCCCAACACGCTTATGAACTTTATCGACAACACGTCGCAACCCTTTGAGAGCGTTCAACTATGTATCTGGTGTGTGGTGAAGCGCTGTTTGATTTTTTCAGTGAAACCGAGGCGGATGGTCCTGCCTCGCAGGTGAACTACAAGGCCATTGCCGGCGGCTCGCCGTTCAACGTGGCGGTCGGCTTGCGGCGCCTGGGTGTCGAGTCGGCGCTGTTTGCCGGGCTGTCCACCGACTACCTTGGCCGCCGCTTGCAGCAAGTACTGCTCAACGAAGGCGTCAGCGCCCAATACCTGCTGGACTTCGATGCGCCGACGACCCTGGCGATGGTCGCCGTCGGCGCCAACGGCTCGCCCCACTACAGTTTCCGTGGCGAAGGTTGCGCGGACCGACAGTTGAGCCCGGCCCATCTACCGGCGCTGGGCCCAGAGGTGCGCGGCTTGCATTTTGGCTCGTTCTCCCTGGTGGTCCAGCCGATCGCCGACACCCTATTGGCCCTGGTGCAGCGCGAAAGCGGCAAGCGCCTGATCAGCCTGGATCCGAACGTGCGCCTCAATCCACAGCCGGATATCGACCTGTGGCGCTCGCGAATCGCCACGCTGGTGCAATACGCCGACCTGATCAAGGTCAGCGACGAAGACCTAGGCCTGCTCTACCCCGAACTTGAACCACAAGCGGTCATTGATGGCTGGCTGAAGCACCGTTGCCAGCTGGTATTCCTGACCCGCGGCGGCCAGGGCGCAGCGGTGTTCAGTCGCCGACACGGCTCGTGGTCGATGCCCGCCTGCCCGGTGAAAATTGCCGACACCGTGGGTGCCGGCGACACCTTCCAGGCCGCATTGATCACCTGGCTCACTGAACAGCAACTGGATTCGGTCGAAGGCCTGAACACCCTGAGCCGGGAGCAGATCAGCAGCATGCTCGACTTCGCCATACGCGCCGCAGCCATGACCTGCGCAAAGACTGGGCCAGACTTGCCTTACCGACAGCAATTGAGCTGACGCATCCAAGCCGCTGCCGAACGCCGCCGTGCCTTCGGCAGCGACTGCTCTGACAAAAGCCAATCGCTTGGCTTTAACCCTCGTTTAATCCCACGATCCGAGACTGTCCCGGACCGCGTATCCCTCCTGAGGCCCCACGCGGCAGGCCCGATGTTGAAACATCCGGTCGATTTCTCTCTGCTGCGGAGACGCTCATGGATATTCGTAGATTAATCGCTGCATCATCCCTGCTTATCCTGACGGGCATAAGCGTGCTGGCCCAGGCCGACAACGCTGGACAACCCACGCCCTACCGTTATGGCATGCCGTTGGAAATCAAAAAGGTGGTATCACTGAAAGAGCCGTCGACGCCTTATTGCAAGGTCGTGACTGCGCAGATGGTGTATATCGACAAGGCGGGGCAAACCCGTGATGTCTCATACCGCAAGCTATCGGATTCCTGCAGCAACCAAAATTGACGGGGACTACCCGGATAACAGAACGCCCGGCTCGGATAAAGACCGGGCCAGGCGTCGATGGGATTGAACAGGGTGTTTATTTAGCGCCCGGTCATCCGATGTAGCTGATGAAAATGGTTACCGACAGGACTGTGGTGCTGGTTCTGACCGAGTTCGGTGCGCAGTTCGGCAATCAGATCGTTGATTGCGCGGCAACCGGTGAGTTTTTGCGCATCGATGCCAGTTTTTACCAGCGCTACGCGGTCGGTTTCATGATCGTCGTAGATCTTGATCGTCATGGACAAATCGGGTGACAACGTGCATTGCGAGCGCTTGGGCAGCAAGCTGCTTTCAATGATGTTTCGCATTTCGAGGGCAGATAAAAACATGGCAACTCTCTCCTGTTGAGGCGGCCAATTTATATACAACGGCTGTATTTTCGTCCGATCTTCCATGCGGACTGGGACTACGAATACCGCGCCGTTCGTTCGTTTTTTGGCATTTCTAATAATTGAGCCCCAGTAAGGCGAACTCCCAGACCATCTCGCAAATAACATGCCCGAATTCGCGATACCCAGGCTTGATTCAAATCAAGTACTTACCGTTGCCTGGCGCCGAAGCGCCCGTGCAGAATGCAAGGTAACGGTAAAAGAACCTTGCAAACTGCAATCGCTTTCTTCCTGTCGAAAACCAGAGTAGCGCCTATTGCGACAGGGTGAGAGGGCATCCGTCGCCTGCTTCAAAAAAAGTGTGACTCGGGCGACAAGCTGTATTGATCGCCGCGCGCTCGGCCACATGGCGCAAGCTGTCAAAGTTGATATTGGCTCCGGAATCGATGGCCACCAGGGTTTGCCCTTGCGCGCCAGTCCGGGCCACGTACTGTTTGATGCCCGCCACTGCCAAGGCACCCGACGGCTCGGTGATTGAGCGGGTATCGTCATAGATATCCTTGATTGCGGCACACAGTTGATCGTCGGTGACGGTCATGACTTCATCGACACAGAAGCGGCAGATTTCGAAACCATGAGCGCCGATCTGCGCCACTGCCACGCCATCGGCGAAGGTCCCCACGCTCGGTAGCGTCACCCGTTCCCCAGCCAGCAACGCCGCCTGCAGGCAGGCCGAGTGTTCTGACTCGATCCCGATGATACGAACTTCCGGACGCAGGTACTTGACGTAGGCCGCGATGCCGGCAATCAGCCCACCGCCACCGACCGGGACAAAAATGGCGTCCAGCCTGCCGGGGTGCTCGCGCAGGATTTCCATGGCCACGGTGCCCTGCCCCGCGATCACGTCCGGATCATCGAAAGGCGATACGAACTCCCGCCCAGTCTGCCGGGCCAGGTCCAGTGCATACTCCAAGGCAAACGGAAAACTCTCCCCGTACAGCAACGCTTCAGCGCCCCGGTTGCGCACGCCCAGCACCTTGAGTTGCGGGGTGGTCACGGGCATGACGATGCTCGCCGAGATACCCAGCTCCCGCGCCGCCAGCGCCACGCCTTGGGCATGATTGCCAGCCGATGCGGTGATGACGCCACGGGCCCGCTGCGCCGGGGTCAACTGGACCAGCTTGTTGTAGGCGCCGCGGATCTTGAAGGAAAAGGTCGGCTGCAGGTCTTCACGCTTGAGCAGGATCCGGTTCCCCAGGGCTTCGGATAACGCAGGGGCCGCTTGCAGTGGTGTGCGCACGGCCAGTTCGTACACCGGCGCGGCCAGGATTTTTTTGACGTAGTGTTCCAGCAGGGCTTGTTCGGTGTGGGTAGCGGTCATGGCGGTCTCCTGGTTTGGATGCAACCCTGGAGACAGAAAGAAAAAACCCGCCTCTAGGGCGGGTTGGGTGCAGTCGTCAGCTAGCCCGCCAAATAAGGAATGGCGGTAATAATGCTGGCCTGGCTGCGCAGTACGGTAAAAGTCATGGCTGGAAATTAGCGGTGCGTTGGCAGCAAGTCAATGGACAATATCAAGTGTTGCCATCGGTCCTCGTGACCAGAGCTCGCGTCGTATCATTTGAGGCCGACTTTATACAACGCCCCGTCCCCTTCATCCGTCAGCACGTACAGGTAACCATCCGGCCCCTGGCGAACGTCACGGATACGCTCGTCGAGTTCACCGAGCAAACGCTCCTCGTGCACGACCTTATCGCCCTGAAGCTGTAAACGGATCAGGTTCTTGGACACCAGCGCACCAATGAATACGTTGTGTTTCCAGGCCTTGAAGCGATCACTGTCATAGAACGCCATGCCGCTGAGCCCCGGCGACACCGACCAGACATGGTGAGGACCTAGGGTGCCTTGCACCGTCTTGCCCTGGGCTTCGGGAATCGGGGCACCGGAGTAGTTGTCGCCATGGGTCGCCAGCGGCCAGCCGTAATTCTTGCCCCGCTCGATGATGTTCAGTTCATCGCCGCCCTTGGGCCCGTGCTCGTTCTCCCACAGCGTACCGTTGCGGGGGTTGAGGGCAGCCCCCTGTGGGTTGCGGATGCCATAGGCCCAGATCTCGGGCCGTACGTTTTCCTGCCCGACAAAGGGGTTATCGTCCGGCACCTTGCCATCGGGGTAGATGCGCGCAATCTTGCCTTGCAACTTATCCAGGTCCTGGGCCGTCGGACGGTCGTTGTTTTCTCCCAAGGTGATGAACAGGTAACCGTCTCGGTCGAAAACCAGGCGCGATCCAAAGTGGTTGCCCGTGGACAGCTTGGGTTGTTGGCGGAAGATCACGTCGAAACCGTTCAGCCGCTTCAAGTCTTGTGACAACTGCCCGCGCCCCACTGCGGTGCCGGCCTTGCCGTCTTCACCTGCCTCGGCATAGGACAGGTAGACGGTACGATCCTGTTTGAAGTCCGGCGACAGTACGACATCCAGCAAACCGCCCTGGCTCTTGGCCCAGACCTTGGGGACGCCACTCAACGGCGCCGATAACCGACCATCGGGGCTCACCAGTCGCAGGTTGCCGGGGCGCTCCGTGACCAGCATGCCTTGCTGATCCGGCAGGAACGCCACCGCCCAAGGGTGTTCCAGGCCCTTGACCACGGTGGTCACCTCCAGGGTGCCCTCCTCGCTTTTCATCGATTGGGTTTGCGCGGCAGAAACCGGCGTGGCAAGGGTTAGAACAGCGCTGGCGCAAAGGGCAGCCAGGAGTGTTTTACGCAACATGCACACTTCCTTCTGTGGTGTGAAAAGAAACAGCCAGGATTCAGCGCCTAGCGATCGCCGTTGTTCGTACTCCTGGGCGGCGGCGTGTACTCGAGGGTAGGTCGTGGCGAAGCCGGCGGCTTGCCGGAACGCGGGTAGCCATTGCCAATGCCGCCGTTTTCCAGGGTTGGTGGACGAGGCGTCGGAATCGTCGGGTTATTGCGGATCGTCGGCACGTTGGGCTGCATGCCCTGCATGCTGTTGGGATTGGCCCGGCGAGTCGGGCTGTTATAGGGGTTGTTGTTGCCGGGCAGATTCTGCGCCACGAGCACGGCACCCTCGCCAGGCACTGCGGCCTGGGCAGCGGTGGCCAGTAATAGCGTCATGATGGCAACCATTAGCCTGTTCATTGGAGTTCCTCATGGATTCAGGCATATCGAAAACACGCTACGCCGCAGGTTCGCCGTTGTTAAGTAAAAAATCCCCGGGAACATGTAACCAAGCGTCTCCAAGCCGCCTTCCACAGTGCGTCAGGGCAGCACGCGGCGGAAACTTTTCCCAGGCCCCCAGGGTCACCAGAAAGACCAATTCACCGGCAAGGAAATTCCACCATGGCACGGGCAATCTGGAAAGGCGCAATCAGTTTCGGACTGGTCCACATTCCTGTGGCGCTGGTGTCGGCCACCTCGTCCCAGGGTGTGGATTTCGACTGGCTGGACAAGCGCAGCATGGATCCGGTGGGCTATAAGCGGGTCAACAAGGTCACGGGTAAAGAAGTGACCAAGGAAGACATCGTCAAAGGCGTGCAATACCAAAAAGGCCAGTATGTGCTGCTCAGCGAAGAGGAAATCCGTTCCGCCCATCCCAAGTCCACCCAGACCATCGATATCTTTTCCTTCGTCGACAGCGAAAAGATTCCGCTGCAAAACATCGACACCCCTTACTTCCTGGCGCCAGACAAGCGCGGCGGCAAAGTCTACGCGCTGTTGCGTGAAACCCTGATCAAGACCAACAAAGTGGCCCTGGCCCACGTCGTGCTCCACACCCGCCAGCACCTGGCGGCCCTCATGCCCCTGGAGTCGGCCCTGGTACTGGTGATGCTGCGCTGGCCAGCGGAAGTGCGTGAACTCGACATCCTGGAGCTGGGCGACGAGGTCACTCATCCGACCCTGGCCAAGGGTGAGTTGGATATGGCCAAGCGCCTGGTAGAGGACATGAGCGCCGACTGGGAGCCGGAGCAATACCGCGACAGTTTCGAAGACAAGATCATGGAACTGGTGGAGAAGAAGGCCAACGAAGGCCGACTCGAAGCGGTGGAGACCGACCCGGGGGAAGAACAACGCAAGACCGCCGATGTCATCGACCTCACCGAACTACTCAAGCGCAGCCTGGGTGGCAAAGGCAAGGCGGCGGACAAAGCCGCTGCAAAAACCGCGGCAAAACCGACGAAGACCAGCAAGTCCACTCCTGCTAAAAAAGCCACCAAGGCTTCTCGGGGCTAGACCCGGGCGCCCGTTATACAAAGGAATCTGTCATGGCCAATGCCGAGAGTGAATACGCCCGCCTGTCCGATGCCGAGCAGGACAAGCCATCGTCGCCCCATCGCACCCGACGGGCCAGGACCGCCGACGAAAACCGCCTTCCCGAACGCCTTTCGCCGCAACTGGCTACCCCCGTGGAGCAACCTCCGTCCGGTGAGTGGCTCTATGAAGTGCAATTCCATGGCTATCGACTGCTGACCCGCATCGAACACGGCGAAGTGCGGCTGATCAATCGTACACAGCAGGACTGGACCGACCGGCTGAAGCTGCATGCCGACGCCCTGGCCGAGTTGAACCTGGAGGACAGTTGGCTCGACGGTGAGTTGGTCCTGCTGGACGATACCGGGCACTCTGACTTCGCCGCCCTGCGCCAGGCTTTCGAAATCGGCCGCAGCGTCGACATGGTCTATTTCCTGTTCGATGCGCCGTTTCTCAATGGCGTCGACCTGCGCCAGAAGCCGGTGGAAGAACGCCGCGCGGCACTTAAGACGGTCCTGAAGAACAACGCCAGCAAGCGCCTGCGGTTTTCCGAGGCATTTGCCGCCAGCCAGCACGACATGTTCGAAAGCGCCATTGCCCTGGCATTGGACAGCGTGGTCGGCAAACGCCTGGGCAGCCCTTATATGTCCCGGCGAAGCGCCGACTGGGTCAAGCTCAAGTGTCGCCTGCGCCAAGCCTTCGTGATCGTCGGGTTCACCCGTGCGCAAGGCAAGCGCAACGGTTTCGGCGCACTGTTACTGGCGGTCAACGGACCGTCTGGGTTGGTCTATGCCGGCCGGGTCGGCAGCGGATTCACTCAATCCCTGCTCAAGCAATTGCATGAGCAACTCTGTGCCCAGGAGCGTGACACGGCGCCGCTGGCCGAACCGCTCAACGCCACGCAGAGCCGCAGCGTGCATTGGGTGGAGCCGACTCAGGCCTGCGAAGTCGAATTCGCCGAATGGACCCGTGACGGCCTTGTCCGCCAGGCGGTTTTTCTGGGGCTGTCGGCCAATCCCCCTACCCATAAGATTGTTCGTGAACAACCCATGCCAATAAAACCCCTGGCACCCAAGCCCCAGCGCCGAAGCAAAACCCGCGCCGTGGAAGTCGGCGGTGTGGCGATTACCCATCCCGAGCGCGTCATCGACAGTGTCAGCGGCGTCCAGAAAGCCGAACTGGCGCAGTATTACGCCGACATTGCCCCGTGGATCCTGCCCCATCTGAAGCAGCGCCCCGTTGCCCTGTTGCGGGCTCCAGACGGGATCGGTGAGGAGCAGTTTTTCCAGAAACACGCAGATCGCCTGGACATTCCCCATATCAAACAACTGGATCCGGCGCTGGACCCTGGCCATGCCGCCCTGATGGAAATCGACAGCGTGCAGTCGCTCATCAGCGCGGCACAAATGGGTACGCTGGAATTGCACACCTGGACGGCCACCCACGACCGGATCGAAACGCCGGACCAGTTCGTCCTGGACCTGGATCCCGACCCATCCCTGCCTTGGCGCGCCATGCTCGAGGCGACTCGCCTGACCCTGTCGCTGCTCGACGAGCTGGGTTTGCAGGCCTTTCTCAAGACCAGTGGCGGCAAAGGCATGCACGTCATCGTGCCACTGGCGCGAAGTGAAGGCTGGGACAGCACCAAGGCGTTTGCCAAGGCGATCTCTCAGTTCCTGACCCGGCAGATGCCGCAACGGATCACCGCGACCATGGGGCCAAAAAACCGCGTCGGGAAAATATTCGTCGATTACCTGCGCAACGCCCGGGGCGCCAGTACCGTGACGGCCTACTCAGTACGAGCCCGGCCAGGCCTGCCGGTATCCGTCCCGATTGCCCGTGCCGAACTGGACGGTTTGCGCAACGCCCAGCAATGGGACATCCATACAGCCCTTGAACGGGCCAAGGGCCTGGGCGCCGATCCTTGGGAAGGCTACAACCATCGACAACGGATCACCGCGCGGATGTGGGAACAACTGGAGGCGCAAAAACCCAGCGACTGATTCGAGCATTGCCAAGCGCGAACGTGGAAACGCTGAATCAAAGCCGCGGGAAGGTCATTCAGATCCAGACGAAAAGCGCCAACAGCCCGCCGAAGAACGCCCATTTCTGCAGGTAGTACAGCTTGCGATTGCGCTTCTTCAGCGCTTTACCCTGGAGTCGTATTTTATAGAGCCTGGAAAACGCCCGGTTCAAGCCACCTGTCTTGTCGCCGGCGTCGTTGGGCGCACCGGCGGCGGCCATCACGGTGCGGCTGAACCAGCGGTTGAACGCAGTGGCCCAGCGAAACGTCATGGGCCGCTCCACATCGCAGAACAGAATGATGCGGTTATGGGCGGTGGTGTTCTCGGCGTAATGAATGAACGTCTCGTCGAACATCACCGCTTCGCCATCGCGCCAATGGTAATGCTCACCATCGACATTGATGTAGCAGCCAGCGTCGTTGGGCGTTTCCAGGCCCAGGTGATAGCGGTAGGACCCCGCATATGGGTCACGGTGACGCACCAGCTTCGAACCCGGTGGCAGCTGCGCGAACATCGCCGCCTTGATCGAACCGATGCTCTGCACCAGCTCCGTGGTCCGCGGGCACAGTTTCATGGCCGAAGGATGACTGTCGCCGTACCACTTCAGGTAAAACCGCTTCCAGCCGGTCTTGAAGAACGAGTTGAAGCCGACGTCATCGTACTGACTGGAACGCTTGATCTCCCCCGCCTGCAGCAAGCTTTGGCCTTCGGCCCGGATCTCTTCCCAATGGGCTTGCAACGGGCTCAAGTCTGGGAAGTCCGCTGGATTGAGGAACGGTTTGCTGGGAAACCTGGAACACAGGTACAGCAGGGAATTGATCGGCGCGAGAAAGGACGAGTGGTCGCTCAACTGGCGTGCCAATCCATGTCGCACGCGCCCGCGCAGGTGCACATAGCTGATGGACAAGATATAGATCGCGACAATGATGAGCTTCACGGATTCCGTCACACATCAGGAGTGAAATGGGGCTACTTTCCCCGGCCAGCCAAGCGGCAAAGGGGGAAGGCATCGAGTGAGATGGCATTTTAGCCAGAGTTTGTAACCGAAAGTTACCCTTCAAATGTGAAAAACTGTCTTGCCCGGGCAATACCCTATCGTTAATGCGGCCAGATCAGTACAATCGCCGCCAAACATCACGCGCCCCCTTTGGCCGATACCGCGAACCACGGCTTCGGCGCACGTCTATTCGGGCCAGGCGCTCCGTATGCTGCTGTCCTCTTATGCCGGATGGACCCTTGCGCTTGCGACCGCGACGCCTTTGCGCGGTCGGGACCCGCGCAAACAGGTACTGAACAGGTACTGCCGCACCCTTAGCTACTCTGAATGTTCCGCAGGATAAACCTTTGATCTCTACAGCTAACATCACGATGCAGTTTGGCGCCAAGCCACTGTTCGAAAACGTCTCTGTCAAGTTCGGTGCGGGTAACCGCTACGGTCTGATCGGCGCCAACGGTTGCGGCAAGTCGACCTTCATGAAAATCCTCGGCGGCGACCTCGAGCCGTCCGGCGGCCAGGTGATGCTCGAGCCGAACGTGCGCCTGGGTAAACTTCGCCAGGACCAGTTCGCCTACGAAGAATTCACCGTGATCGACACCGTGATCATGGGTCACGAGGAACTGTGGAAGGTCAAGGCCGAGCGCGATCGCATCTATTCGCTGCCGGAAATGACCGAAGAAGACGGCATGGCCGTGGCCGAGCTGGAAACCGAGTTTGCCGAAATGGACGGCTACACCGCCGAATCCCGCGCCGGCGAACTGCTGCTGGGCCTGGGGATTGGCATCGAGCAGCATTTCGGCCCGATGAGCGAAGTGTCGCCAGGCTGGAAACTGCGTGTACTGCTGGCCCAGGCGCTGTTCTCCGACCCGGAAGTGCTGCTGCTCGACGAACCGACCAACCACCTGGATATCAACACCATCCGCTGGCTGGAAAACGTGCTGACCCAGCGTTCGAGCCTGATGATCATCATCTCTCACGACCGTCACTTCCTGAACAGTGTCTGCACCCACATGGCGGACCTGGACTACGGCGAGCTGCGCCTGTTCCCGGGCAACTACGACGAGTACATGACCGTGGCGACCCAGTCCCGCGAGCAACTGCTGTCGGACAACGCCAAGAAGAAAGCGCAGATTTCCGAATTGCAATCGTTCGTCAGCCGTTTCTCGGCCAACGCCTCGAAAGCCAAGCAAGCCACCTCCCGCGCCAAGCAGATCGACAAGATCCAACTGGCCGAGGTCAAGCCATCGAGCCGTGTCAGCCCGTTCATTCGCTTCGAGCAGACCAAGAAACTGCACCGCCAGGCGGTCATCGTCGAGCGCATGGCCAAAGGCTTTGACGGCAAGCCGCTGTTCAAGGATTTCAGCTTCACCGTCGAAGCCGGCGAGCGCGTGGCGATCATCGGCCCGAACGGCATCGGCAAGACTACGTTGCTGCGCACCCTGGTCAATGAACTGGAACCGGATGCCGGTACCGTGAAATGGACCGACGCCGCCGAACTGGGCTACTACGCCCAGGACCACGCCCACGACTTCGAAGACGACGTCAACCTGTTCGACTGGATGGGCCAATGGACCCAGGGCGGCGAACAACTGGTGCGTGGCACCTTGGGCCGCATGCTGTTCTCCAACGACGAGATCCTCAAGTCGGTCAAGGTCATTTCCGGTGGTGAACAGGGTCGCATGCTGTTCGGCAAGCTGATCCTGCAAAAGCCCAACGTGCTGGTGATGGACGAACCGACCAACCACTTGGACATGGAATCCATCGAAGCGCTGAACCTGGCGCTGGAAAACTACCCAGGCACGCTGATTTTCGTCAGCCACGACCGTGAGTTCGTATCGTCCCTGGCCACCCGCATCATCGAACTGAGCGCCGATGGCGTGGTCGACTTCAGCGGCACCTATGACGATTACCTGCGCAGTCAGGGTGTGGTGTTCTAAGCGCAGCCCTGAGCGATAAGCTTCAAGCTGCAAGTGAAAAGCCCTGTCCGTTGTGACGGGGCTTTTTTGTATTTCAAGGGTAGAAAACCTGTGGGAGCGAGCTTGCTCGCGATGAGGCCGGCACATTCAACATCAATTCAAACTGAACCTCCGTCTTCGCCAGTACATTTAGTTAGCCTGCTTTCTTTTATCCCCACCTCGCGCCATGATGAAGCTCTCTTACCGCCGCCCGCGAACGAGCCCCATGCCCACGCCCTCCTCTGCCTCCAGTTCCCTGTCGATCACCTTGCAGATCGTCTCCATCGTTTTCTACACCTTCATCGCCTTCCTCTGCATCGGCCTGCCGATTGCCGTGCTACCAGGGTATGTCCATGAACAGCTGGGCTTCAGCGCGGTGGTAGCCGGGCTGACCATCGGCTCGCAGTATCTGGCGACCCTGCTCAGCCGGCCCATGGCCGGGCGGCTGTCGGACAGCGTCGGCACCAAGCGGGCGATCGTCTACGGGTTGTCGGGGATTGTGCTCAGCGGCGTGCTGACGTTGATCTCGACCTTGCTGCAGAGTTTCCCGCTACCCAGCCTGCTGATTCTGGTTGCCGGCCGTTTGTTGCTCGGCGTGGCCCAAGGCCTGATTGGCGTGGGTACGATCAGCTGGTGCATGGGCCAGGTCGGCGTGGAACACACGGCCCGCTCGATTTCCTGGAACGGCATCGCCTCCTACGGGGCCATCGCCATCGGCGCGCCGCTGGGGGTGGTGATGGTCGGTGAGCTGGGCTTCGTCAGCCTGGGCGTCGCCTTGTCGTTGCTGGCCGGTGCTGCGCTGTTGATGATTCGCAACAAGCCGTCGGTGCCGGTGATTCGCGGCGAGCGCCTGCCTTTTTGGGCGGTGTTCGGGCGCATCGCGCCGTACGGGGCGAGCTTGAGCCTGGCCTCGATCGGCTACGGCACGCTCACCACGTTCATCACGTTGTTTTACGTCAGTCGCGGCTGGACCGGCGCGGCCTGGTGCCTGACGGTCTTCGGGGTCTGTTTCATTCTGGCGCGGTTATTGTTCATTTCCAGCATTGCCCGCTTCGGTGGTTTCAGTTCGGCCATTGTCTGCATGAGCATTGAAACCCTGGGGCTGGTGTTGCTTTGGCTGGCGCCTTCCACCGCATTCGCGCTGATCGGCGCGGGGCTGGCAGGTTTCGGGCTGTCGCTGGTGTATCCGGCGTTGGGGGTGGAGGCCATCAAGCAGGTGCCGAACACCAGTCGGGGTGCCGGGTTGAGTGCCTATGCGGTGTTCTTTGACCTGGCGTTGGCGATTGCCGGTCCGTTGATGGGGGCGGTGGCTTTGAACCTGGGGTATTCGTCGATCTTTTTCTGTGCTGCGTTGTTGTCGATCATTGGGTTGGGATTGACTTTGCTGCTGAGGCGTCGAGCCGTAAGAGCCGATTATTGATTGCTGTTTTTCGGGGGGGTCGATAGTTGCGCGGCTTTATTTGTGGGCGTAGTTTTGGGTGTATATCCGTTGCTGCGGTAACGGCTACCGGCGGTTCCGCCCTGACGGCGGCTCACTTTTGAGAAGCGCAAAAGTAAGCAAAACGCTCTTGCCCCACCACTCGGCACCTCGCCTAGGCTCGGTGTGCCCTCTCTCCGGCATTGCTCCGTGGGCCCGCCGCGAAGGGCCATCCATGGCCCAGCGCGGCTAACCCGGCATCCATGCCGGGTTGCCCACTGCGCAATGCCTGCGTTCGGCCAGCGTGGTTTAACGGGGCGCCTAAGATCAAAAGCGCACGCGAGGCGGCCTTATAGCCGACCTGGCTTAGCGTGAATGCGTTCCTCCTGTGGGAGCGGGCTTGCTCGCGAAAGCGGACGAACAGTTTATGGTGATGTTGGCTGTGCCGACGCCATCGCGAGCAAGCTCGCTCCCACAGTTTTTGTGTCGTGTGCAGATGCTGTGAACACCCGCAACTCCATGTGGGAGCGAGCTTGCTCGCGATAGCGGAGGGTCAGTTTGTGGTGATGTTGGCTGTGCTGACGCCATCGCGAGCAAGCCCGCTCCCACAGGTTTTTTGTGTCGTGTGCAGATGCTGTGAACACCCACAACCCCATGTGGGAGCGGGCTCTCGCGAAAGCGGAGGGGCAGTTTGTGGTGATGTTGGCTGTGCCGACGCCATCGCGAGCAAGCTCGCTCCCACAGGTTTTTTGTGTCGTGTGCAGATGCTGTGAACACCCGCCACTCCATGTGGGAGCGAGCTTGCTCGCGATAGCGGTGGTCCAGCCACACAGATGCTGGATATACCCCCCGCTCTTGCTTTGCTTTAGATCTTGATCTTGATCTCGACGCCCCATTAACCACGCTGGCCGAACGCAGGTATTGCGCAGTGGGCACCTCGGCATGGATGCCGAGGTAGCCGCGCTGGGCCATGGATGGCCCTTCGCGGCGGCCCACGGAGCAATGCCTGCGTTCGGGCATGCCGAGCCCTAGCGAGGCACCGAGTGGTGGGGCATGAGCGCTTTGGTTACTTTCGCGCTTTTCGAAAGTGACCCGCCGTAAGGGCGGAACCGCCAGCCGCCGTTACCGAAAAAACGGATATACACACCACTCTAAGAAAAGACCATAGCCACCGATCATTGATCAGCCGTCCTCAACCCCGCCCGGCTCGACGTACCCAAGGCATCACTGAAAAACCGGCTAGCCTCCGAAATCATAGTGCGATGAATGTCTTTACGATCAACACCATCAGCATCAGTACACAACGCCGGCATCGCCGCAATCTGCTCATCGGTACATGGCGCCAGAAACACAAAATGCCCCGCCCCCGCCAGGGTCTTGAAATCCGGTGCCGTGGGCAGTTTGCGAGCCAACGCCGCGGCATTCTTATCAAAAGCCACCAGCTTGTCCCCATCCCCGCTGTACAACAACACCGGCACATGGACGTCAGCCAGGGTATGACGGCCGAACTTCAGGCTCAAGGGTGCCATGAGCAACAGTGCCCGAACCCTGGGGTCGGACACCGGCTGCAGGTCGTCACGGTCAGCGATCAACTCGCCCTGGGTGTTGCAGGCGTCACGGTCATCCGGCCGCTCCTGGCAGTAATGGCGCAGGCGATTGAGGTCCGGCGTCGCACCCGAGAGAATCAGCGCGGTTTCGCCACCGGCAGAATAACCGATCACCCCGACTTGCCCGGCATTGACGAACGGCGAAAGCATCGGGTCATTCAGCGTCGCGGTGATGGCTTCGGAAATCTGGATCGGCCGGCCGTACAGGTTGCTGAGGGTACCGAGCCGGCTGTGGTCCTGGGCATTGTCGCCGGGATGAATCACCGCCACCACCACAAACCCCTTGCGCGCCAGGGAGGTGGCCAGGTCATGCAGGGCCAGTGGTGTACCGGTGTTGCCGTGGGACAACATCAGCAACGGAAAACGGCCAATGGCGATCTGGGCTTCTGGCGCGGCGTCGATCTGGTAGCCACCCAGCAGGCTGGACTGCTCCCTGGCGGTAGAGGGGTAGAACGCAATGGCGTGCATCGGCTGCTGATCCAGCGGATCGAGAAAGCTCAGTTCATGAAAACCGGCGCTCCAATGCGGATGCGGCGCCGGCGCGGCCTGCACCGAACCCAGGCTGGCGAGCAAGCACAGCAGTAACCCTGCACCAAAACGTGTCATCGAATCTTATCCTCACCAGCAAACAGGAGGCCCCTGTCGCTTGCCGCTTTGGCCGTGCATAACCTGCGCCACAAAAGCCTGATGCCAGACGCAGAAAAACTCCGCACCCTGGCCGTCCATGACGACCAGAATACAGAGTTTTACGCAGCTTGCCCGAAGGGCTGGTGTTTTTACACAAGCCTTACGCAGCGGCGAATTGCTCGCCAATCTGCGCCTTGGCTTCGCTCATGGCCTTGGTGCGCATGTCGTCACCGTAAGCCAGGCCCTCGGCGCGGACGAACTCGATGTCAGTGATGCCGAGAAAACCGAACATTACCTTCAGATATTCTTCATGGGCCACTCCGCTTGGCTGGCCGGCATGCAGCCCGCCCGAAGTAGAAACAATCACCAGCTTCTTGTCGCCACACAGACCTTCCGGACCTGCTTCGGTGTAGCGGAATGTCTGCCCGGCCACGGCGATACGGTCGATCCAGGCCTTGAGCTGGGTCGGAATGGTGAAGTTGTACATCGGCGCGGCGATAACCACGGCGTCTGCCGCCAGGAATTCGGCCATGGTGGTAGCGCTGAGTTCAGCTTCGTGTCGTTGGGCAGCGTCGCGCAGCTCGGCGCTGGTCCCGGCGGCGACCAGGGTCTGGGCGGAAAAGTGGCTGATGGCGTCGGCGGCCAGGTCACGGTAGGTCACAACCACATCCGCTTCGGCGGCTTGCCAGGCCTGCACCACTTCACGGCTCAATTGGCGGGAAGCGGAATTGTCGCCGAGGATGCTCGAGTCGATGTGTAGAAGTTTCATATGAGTGCTCTCCAAGTGAGGATCGCGACCAGGCGATCAATTGGGGACAATCCTATGGATGAAACCAATAACCGATAAGCCCGTAAAAATGCGATAGTTCGTTCCACTGACAGGACAATCGAGCCGACATGCAAGACCTCAACGATTTGTACTACTTCGCCAAAGTCGTCGAAGCCGGTGGCTTCGCCGCCGCCGGCCGCCTGCTGGGCATTCCCAAGTCGCGGCTCTCACGGCGTATCGCCGAGTTGGAAGAACGCCTCAATGCCCGCCTGCTGCAACGCACCACTCGCCAGTTGAAGCTGACGGCGGTCGGTGAACGCTACCTGCGCCATTGCCAGGCCATGCTGCTGGAAGCCGAGATGGCCGATGAAACGGTGGCCAGCATGTCCAGCGAACCCCGGGGACGTCTGCGCGTCTCCAGCCCTGTAGGCTTGGCGCACCAGATCCTGCCCGGCGTGATCGCGACATTCCTGGCGAAGTTTCCCCAGGTGCAGTTGGAAATGAACCTGATGAACCGTCGTGTGGACCTGGTCAGCGAAGGCATCGATGTAGCATTGCGCGTGCGCGACCTCGGCGACGAAGACCCGCAGCTGATGACCCGGCGCCTGCGCCAGGCGCGGCTGATCATGGTTGCCAGCCCGGCGCTCGTCCATGGGCGCCGGGTCGAAACCCCTGAGGATCTCAAGCTATTGCCCGTGCTGGGTGCGTTGGAGGCCGATCGCCTGGTGCACCTGCGCCTGCTCAAGACCGACGGACAAAGTGCCGAACTGGCCCTTGAAGCACGCCTGGGCATCGACGATTTCATCGTACGTCAAGCCTGCGTCCTCGCCGGCCTGGGCTTTACCTTATTGCCCAGTATGTATTGCGAGCAGCAATTGCAGGACGGCACACTGGTGGAATTATTGCCCGGATGGTCGCTGCCCGATGGCTGGCTGCAGGCAGTCTACCCCCACCGTCGCGGCGTGCTACCAGCGGTACGCGCATGGATCGATCATTTGGTGGAAGCTTTTGAGAGCTGTGGAGAAAGAACGATATGAGCTTGAGCGAAGAGGATGTCGCGCGGTTTTGCCTGGGCTTGCCTGGCGCCCGGGAAGACTACAAATGGGGCGGTGTACGAGTGTTCTCCATCGCTGGGAACAAGATGTTCGCCTTACAGGGCCTGCGGGGCGACTCATTGGCGTTCAAGGTCGACAAGGATCTGTTCCTCGGTCATTGCGACCGCCCGGGCATTCATCCGGCGCCTTATCTGGCGAGGGCCCAGTGGGTCATCATGGAAGTGCCCTACCCGTTGGGTGCCGATGAACTGCGTGGCTTGCTGCAGCGCTCTCACCAACTGGTGGTCAGCAAATTGCCCAAGCGCACGCAGGTCGGCTTGCTACTGTAGCGACCTTCAGAACAACGTCAGCAGGTGGCCGCCCAGGAACAATTGGTCGATCCAAAACACCTGGTGCAGCAGCACGATGAACCAGAACGCCATTTGAAACGACACCTTGCGGGTCTTGTGGCGAAACACCTGCTGCGCCAGCAGTGCCCCAGGCCAGCCGCCTGCCAGCTCCACGGCATGCAATACGTTCTCCGGGGTCCGCCAGGCGTCGGTGCGGGCCTTGCGCTTGTCGCTCCAGTACAGCAGGAACGCCACCGCACTGACGACCCCGTAGGCGATCATTGGCACCCATGATACCGCCCGCAGCCCGAGCACGAGCGCCCCGAACAGTGGCAAGGCACACAGCAGGGCAAACACCATCAGCTTGAGCCGCAGATGCTGCACGGCTCCACCGGTATCGCGCGCAGCGTGTTTGCGAGCCCCCGAATTCATGGCTTGGCAGCCGTCCAATCCACCCAACCGAACTGCCAGGTGGCGAGGATCAACAGGCCAAAAGCGATCCGGTACCAGGCAAACACCGCGTAGCTGTGGCTGGCAATGAAGCGCAGCAGGCCCTTGACCGCAATCATGGCAAAAATAAAGGCCGTGACAAAACCGATGGCGAACACCGGGAAGTCCGCCGGAACGAACAATTCGCGGTATTTATAGCCCGAGTAGACGGCCGCGCCGACCATGGTCGGCATCGCCAGGAAGAACGAGAACTCGGTCGCGGTCTTGCGCGACAACCCGAACAACAGCCCACCGATAATGGTCGCGCCGGAACGGGAGGTGCCGGGGATCATCGCAATGCACTGGGCCAGGCCGACTTTCAGCGAGTCCTTCCAGGTGATCTCGTCCACTGTTTCGGCGTGCACCTGGTGCTGGCGCTTCTCCGCCCAGAGCATCACCAAGCCGCCCACCACCAGCGCCGCAGCCACGGTGATCGGGTTGAACAGGTATTCGTGGATCAGGTCGGCAAACAGCACGCCCAATGCCACGGCGGGCAGGAAAGCGATCAGCAGATTGGCGGTAAACCGGCGGGCGCTGGGTTGAGTGGGCAAACCCAGCACCACATCGAAGATTTTACGGCGAAATTCCCAGACCACGGCCAGGATCGCGCCCAGCTGGATGATGATGTTGAACGCCATCGCGCGCTCGCCGCCGAACTCGAGCAAGTCAGCGACAATGATCTGGTGCCCCGTGCTGGAAATCGGCAGAAATTCCGTCAAGCCTTCTACCACGCCAAGAATCAGTGCCGAAAAGGCGGTCCACAAATCCATTCATCCCCCAAAAAAGACCTTGTTTGTGCAGGTCTCATTGCTAATCAAGTGTTATGCAGGTGCACGCAGCGGGTGCAAGATAACGGCGATCGTTCAAGAAAAACCAATGAAAAAATCACGTTGGGCTCAGGTTTTGCGCTGCGGGGCCGAAATCCTATCAGACAAGCCCTGATAACGCTGCCGCGTTGTGACTCAGGTCAATCACGCGTACCTGGCAGGCGCTAGAGTGCCGACCATCGTTATGACAAGAACAAGAAACCGGAGTGACAGCGTATGAATAGCTTGCGCAGTGTGTCGATCAGCCGACGCTTGTGGCTCATCCTGGTCGTGGCCATCGTGATGTTATTCACGTTGGGCGCTTTCATGCTTAAACAGATCCACAGCGACCTTTATCAAGCCAAGGTGCAGAAAACCCAGCATGTGGTACAGACCGCCAGTGGCGTGTTGAGCTATTACCACGGACTGGAAACAGCTGGCACCCTGACTCGCGACGCCGCGCAAAAGCAGGCCCTCAGCGCCGTGCGTGGCCTGCGCTATAACGAGACTGATTATTTCTGGATCAACGACCTGACGCCGGTCATGGTCATGCACCCGGCCAACCCGAAACTCGAAGGCCAGAACCTCTCGGCGATCCGCGACCCGAACGGTTATGCGCTGTTCAATGAGATGGTTGCCATCGCCAAGTCCAAGGGCGCCGGCATGATCAACTACCTCTGGCCTAAACCGGGTGCCGAGGCGCCGGTGGGCAAGACTTCCTACGTCAAACTGTTCGAGCCGTGGGGCTGGATCATCGGTTCGGGCGTGTACGTGGATGACGTGCAGGCCGAATTCCAATCCCAGCTGATCAAGGCTTCGGTCATCGGCCTGGTGATCACCCTGCTCATGGGGCTGCTGCTGACCCTGATTGTGCGCAGCATCGTTCGCCCCCTGCAGGAAACGGTCAACGCCATGGCCAATATCGCCAGCGGCGAGAGCGACCTGACCCGCACTCTCGACACCCACGGCCAGGACGAAGTCACGCAACTGGCGCGGCACTTCAACGCCTTTACCGCCAAGCTGCGGCAAGTGGTGACCCAGTTGCAAGCCTCGGCCAGCGCGCTGGGACAATCCTCCAACGAGTTGGGCAACGACGCCGCCCAGGCCCAGGAACGCAGCCAACAGCAGTCACAACAAATGGAACTGGTGGCCACGGCGATCAATGAAGTGACCTATGGCGTGCAGGACGTAGCGAAAAACGCCGAACACGCCGCCAGTGAAATGCGTGACGCCGAATCCCAGGCCCAGCAAGGCCAGGTCAATATCGACGGCAGCTTGCAACAAATCGACCGCCTCTCCCAGACCATTGACCAGGCCGTGGAAGTGATCCGCACCCTGGCCAGCGAAAGCACCCAGATCGGCAGTGTGCTGGAGGTGATCCGCTCCATTGCCGAGCAGACCAACTTGCTGGCCCTCAACGCCGCCATCGAAGCCGCTCGTGCCGGTGAGCAAGGCCGGGGCTTTGCGGTGGTAGCCGATGAGGTGCGACTGCTGGCCCAGCGCACGCAAAAGTCCACCGCTGAAATCCAGGCGATGATCGAACGCCTGCAGAACCATTCCGAAGCCGCGGTGAAGGTCATCAGCGACAGCAGCCGCGCCTCGCAGCTGACCATCGAACAGGCCGGCCTGGCGGGGGCCAGCCTCAATGCTATTGGCCAGGCCCTGCGCAACCTCAACAGCCTGAACGCGTCCATCGCCAGCGCCACCCTGCAACAGGCCCATGTAGTGGAAGACATCAACCAGAACGTCACCCAAGCGGCAGGCCTGTCCCACAGCACCGCCGTGGCGGCCGAACAGTCCAGCCTGGCGAGCACACGGCTCAAGGCGCTGAGCGAAGAGCTGAACGGGCTGCTCAAGCAGTTCCGGGTCTAAGACCTGTAGGAGAGGAGCGGGCCTGCTCGCGATGGCGGCAACACATTCAGCATCGATGCAAGCTGATCCATCGCTATCGCGAGCAAGCTCGCTCCCACATGGGTTTATGTATTGGGCTCAAATTCAGCGTCCACTGCAAATCCCTGTGGGAGCGAGCTTGCTCGCGATGACAGCAGCGCATTCAAGATTGAAGTTGGAGCTGCCCACGCCATAACGTTTACAATCCCCGCCCTCTTCTACTTCCCCAAGGAACCGCCATGTCCGGGCTTGAACTGTTTGCCGCAGCCCTCGGCGTGATCGCTGTCTGGTTGACCGTCAAGCAGAACCCCTGGTGCTGGCCGATCGGCCTGGTCATGGTGTTGCTGTACAGCTGGATTTTCTTCGAGGTGAAGTTGTACTCGGACATGTTGCTGCAGGTGATCTACGCCGTGCTGCAACTCTATGGCTGGTGGCAATGGACCCGCGCCGGGCAGCATCACGAGGGGCGCCAGGTGACGCGCCTGGGTGGGCCATCGGTGCTGCTCGGCCTGGCCATCGGTGCCGCAGGCAGCTTGCTGTTGGGCGCCGCCATGGCACACTGGACCGACGCCGCCCAGCCCTGGCTCGACGCCGCGCTCACCGGTTTCAGCCTCGTGGCCCAATGGTGGATGGCACAGAAGCGGGTGCAGTGCTGGCCGCTGTGGATCACCCTGGACGTTATCTTCGTTGGCCTGTTCATCTACAAAGACCTGCACCTGACGGCCGCGCTCTACGCCCTGTTCACCCTGTTGGCGGTACAAGGCTGGCGGGAATGGCGCGCCGACCCGGCCCTGCGCGCATGAAGGTGGTGGTGCTGACCGGCCCGGAATCCAGCGGCAAGAGCTGGCTCGCGGCGCAATTGCAGGCGCATTTCGGCGGTTTGCGGGTGGACGAATACGTTCGCCACTTCATGGAACAGACCCAGCGCGACACCTGCCTGGCCGACATCACCGACATCGCCACCGGCCAATTGGCCTGGGAGGACGCCGCCCGTGCCCGTCAACCGGCATTGCTGGTCCTCGATACTCATCTACTGAGCAATATCCTCTGGAGCCAGACCCTGTTCGATGATTGCCCAGCCTGGCTCGAGCCGGCCTTGCTGGCGCGTCATTACGACGTGCACCTGCTGCTGAG
Organism: Pseudomonas sp. B21-054; assembly: GCF_026016345.1. Lineage (NCBI taxonomy): Bacteria > Pseudomonadati > Pseudomonadota > Gammaproteobacteria > Pseudomonadales > Pseudomonadaceae > Pseudomonas > Pseudomonas sp. B21-054. The sequence continues at coordinate 3,035,106 of NZ_CP087204.1, read as the reverse complement.
CCCTGAACAGGTCGAATGGACCGGTGACGGCCTGCGATGCCAGCCTGCGCTGGAAGAGCGGATGCAGTTTTTCGAAGCGCTCAAGGATTGGCTGGTCCGACATCAGCAACCCCTCCAGGTGATTGAAGGTGACTGGGCGCAACGTCGGGATCAGGTATTTGCAGCTGTAACTCATCTGCTGCAGTCCTGATCGTCACCCAGACTGTGTTGTTTCATGCGTGATACAGCCCAACCGCGGCAAACCCGGCTCCAGAGCGGATCAACGGGATTGTCATCGCGGCTGTTAAGTTATTGAAACACCCCTCCGGCAGGCCTTGTTCCAGAGCCAAGCGATAGCGCACGGCCATTAGCGGCAATGAGCCCCGTCTCACGGATGAAACAGATCCGCACCGCCGACGCCATCATAAAATCACAACCCTCTGATTTTTATAGTTTTTTAAAACACGGCACAACACCTGCTCTACCTCTCTTCGCAACGCTGGACCAGGGCCAGCCCACCGAAGAAGGAATCGATGCCGTGGGAACTTTCGAGAGAAGTTTGACCTGTCTGCTGTTGATCGGCTGCGCTGCCAGCGCGACGCTCAGCCTCCCCGTGCAGGCCGAGGGCAACGGCGTCATTGTGCTCAACCGTGACGTGCAACCCATTCACATCGGTCGTAACGGAGGCAAAGACCCCTACCCGACCACCGTCAACGCCAACCCCTCCGATCGAATCAATCAAGCGACCACCAGCACCGAACTGAGTGACGGCGAATTCGCCAACGTCGCCAGCGGCTCGCCGATCCGCAACACCCTCAATCCGAACACCGGCGTGCAGGGCCTGAATGTCGTCACCAACCCCAACGGCATGCCGGGTATGAATGCTGGTCACGGTGGCGGCAGTGGTGGCGCGATCTCCGGCACCATCAACCGCTCACTGAGTTCCGGCCTGGCCCCACTGGGTCGGCTGGCGGGAGGCCAGTGACATGAAACCGGCCCTGTTTCTGCTTGCCCTGCTCGGCAGTTCCATCGCGCTCGCCGACCCAGGTGTGGCAGTGATCAGTAACGCCAACCTGCAGGACTCCGGCAGCCATTACACCGGTAACTTCAACATCAACCAGGCAGCGGGCGACCAGACCCAGCAGACCAACACCCGCGCCATCGCCATCGGTACCCAGGCGCACGCCACCACCAACGTGCAGCAACGCCTCGACACCCAGGCCAACCCTTCCATGAACGCAACCGCCCGTATTGGCGGCAACGCTTTCACCAACGGCAACGGAGTACTGGGCGTCAACCAGTCCGCCGGGGCCAACAACCAGATGGCCAATGTCATGCGAGTGGGCATCAGTGCCCAACCGCAGAGCATTGACGACAGCGCCCTTTCGCAACAGAACGTGGCGTTGCTACCGAACTCAGGAGCAACTGGCACCCCAACCGGCAGCCGCCAGGTCGTTACCAGCGACCAGGCCTTCACCGGCAGCCGAGGGGTGATTCAGGTGAACCAGAGTGCCGGGGTGGGGAACCGAATGGCCAACACCCTGAGTATCCGGGTCGCTGACTGACTCGGTACAGCAAGCATAAGAAAGTACTGACACTTAACCAACGACACGCAAGGAGAAACACCATGAAACCTACAATGGCGCTCAAACCATTGGTTTTCGCTCTCGCCGCTGTCATGGCAATGGCTGCACAGGCCGGAGGAAACGGTAACGGGCACGGCAACGGCCACGGGCATGGCAATGGCCATCAGCAAGGGCCAACGCTGGATCAACTGCTCTCCATCAATGCCGGCGCTGGGGCTACGGTGCTGGATGAGCAGAACAGCGATGGCAACGTGGTGACCAACCAGGCCACCCGCAACACCGCTGAATCCACTGACTCGCTCAATGGCAGCAACGGCAACATGGGCGCCAACATCGCCGCCGGCGACGGCAACCAGCAAGACAACGCCGCCGCCCTGGCCACCGCAGACGAAAGCTTCATCTTCGGCTCGGCGGTTGCCGCCTCCAGCGCCACCCAAGTCAATAACAACAACTACGTTAAAAACAACTCGACTCAAAACAACGCCTCGCTCACCAACGCGGGCAACGACGGCTCCGGCAACATCGGTATCAACGTGACCGCCGGTAACTTCAACCAACAGAAAAACAACCTGGCCATCGCCGTATCCGGGGGGCGCGTCGCACAAGCCTCCGCCTCGGCCGACCAGTCTTCCACTGGCCTGGTGGTCGACAACAAAGGTGTGCGGACCTACAAAACCGACACCCTCACCAGCACTTACGCCGCTTCTGGCACCTTCAAGGCCAAGGGCACCGGCACCGTCGAAGACGATGACCACGGTGGTTGGGGCAACAAAGGTGGCTACGGCGGCGGTCATGATGACGACAAGTTCAAGTTCTCCGCCGTGGGCACTTTCGAACTGGCCGGCAGCAACACCCAGCAAGTGCTGACCCGCGACGGTTGGAAAAACCCTGTGATCAACAACGCCACCATGAGCAACTCCATGAACGGCTTCTCCGGCAACGGCGGCGCCAACGTGTCGGCAGGCGTGGGCAACCAGCAGAGCAACTCGCTGTCCATCGCAGCCGGCTGCAAGGCTTGCATGTAAGCGCGCATGAAACGAAGCCCCGGAAACGGGGCTTTTTTTCCAGGGCTCCCTCAAGGCGTATCGATCATGCGTACGATTGCCCTTTCCCTGCTGCTCTGCATGGCCTGCGCAGCTGAAGCCGCGCAGATGCCAGTCGCCGCCCTGCCTGGTGGCATGCTGGTCTACAAACCGGTGCAAAGCGTGCGTGAGCGTAAGTTCAGCGACATCGTCGAGCAGAAAACCGATTTCAGTTGCGGCGCCGCCGCGCTGGCCACGGTGCTGCGCCAGGCCTATTGGCTGGATGTCGATGAAGAACACGTCATCAAGGGCATGCTGATCAATGCCGACCAGAACCTGGTTCGCACCCAAGGGTTTTCCATGTTGGACATGAAACGCTACGTGGAAACCATCGGCATGCGCGCCCGGGGCTACCGGATACCGCCTGAGAAACTCGAGGCGGTGACGATTCCGGTGGTGGTCCTGATGGAAATACGCGGCTACAAGCACTTCGTGGTGTTGCAGCGAGCCGACAAGCAATGGGTCTACATCGGCGACCCGGTGCTGGGTCACAAACGTTACTCCCACGAGGACTTCGTCAAAGGCTGGAACGGCATCGTCTTTGCCATCGTCGGTCCGGGTTATGACAAGACCAACGCATTGCGCAGCCCTCCGCAACCGCTGACGGCACGTAACAAGCTGGACGGTTTCAACCCGGTCAGGGATGCAGAACTGATGGATTTCGGCTTCATACAGAGCGACTTTTTTTAATCGCCGACCACTGCCAACAACAATAAGCACTACAAGGGGCAGGATGCTCCGGGAGCAACACATGAGAACTTCACATTGGCTGTCGCTCGCCTGCCTGGCTGCGACCGCCTCGGGCTATGCCCATGCCGGATTCAAACCCATCGAAGTCAAGGACCAGGAGCTCGCCGAGCTGCGCGGTCGTTATGTCATGCCCGGTCGAGTCATCAGCTTCGGCATTGTCATGAGCAGCACCTGGCGCAACGCCAGCGGCGACCTGATCGGCGCCAGCAGTTCCATGCAGATCCAGGCCTCCACCGTCAAACCCGAGTTCTATGTCTCGACCATCAAGCAGACCGGCAACGGCAGCGCCCCGGAACAGGGCAGCGGCAACATCACCGGTGGCGCGGGTCTTGGCAGCGGCCAGGGCGTGACCCAAAGCGTGCGTGCCGCCGGCGACGGCAACACCGCCTACAACAACGTCAGCATCAACGTGAAGGAGAGCAGCCAAGCGCCCGCATTGGTGCCGTCCCAAGGCCAGTTATTGACCAACGGCCAGACCATCAGCGGCAGCAATGCCGCCGGCAGCGTTGCAGTCACCGCCACCGGCAGCGGCGTACAAATGGCGATCCAGGCCAACCACAACCAGGGCAGTACGCTGCAACAAGTCGCCCAGGGTGGCTTGCTGCAAAACACCCGCCTGCTGGGCAACAGCAACCTGGTCAACAACATGACGCAGCTAAACGTAGTGCTGAACAACAACGGGCCCACTGCCGGTGCACTGGATTGCAACCTGACCCAACTACGCGGCCTTCGTAACCTCGGTTATTGAACTACGCTGGTTTCCGATCATTGGGCAAATAGGGACGGCATATTTCATGTATCGATCCGTATCGTTGCGCGCTGTAATGTGTTTAAGCACGTTGTTCCCGGCGACCGTGTTGCAAGCGGCACCGGACGCTGACATCGAGGCCCTGAAACAGGAACTACTCGAGCTCAAGCAACGATACGAGGTCCAACAAAAAGCCCTGGCGGTGCTCGAACAGCGAGTCCGCCAAGTGGAGGATCAACCCGCCACCCCACCGCCCAAGCGCCTGGCCAAATCCCCGGCCGACATGAAAGGCAACCAGACCGTGGCCGGCAGCGGTGCGGCAGCGGCCGGCGGCAGCGGCTATGGGCAATCCCTGGCCGATGACTCGCAACCGGCCCAGAGCGTCTCCAACCTCTATGACGAGGCCAGCGGCTTCTTTGGCGGCGGTAAATTCAGCTTTGAAACCGGCGTGACCTATTCGCGCTACGACACGCGGCAACTGATCCTCAACGGTTTCCTGGCCCTGGATTCGATTTTCCTGGGCAACATCAACCTGGACCGGATCAAGGCCGACACCTGGACGCTGGACCTGACCGGCCGCTACAACTTCGACAACCGCTGGCAGTTCGACCTTAACGTGCCGGTGGTCTACCGCGAATCCACCTATCAGTCGGGAGGCGCCAATAATGGAGCTGCCGGCGTCACCAGCGAAGAAACCGTTACCCGCGACCCCACCATCGGCGACGTCAACTTCGGCGTCGCCTACAAGTTCATGGATGAATCGATCAACACCCCGGACGCGGTGGTCACCCTGCGCGTCAAGGCGCCTACCGGCAAGGAGCCGTTCGGCATCAAGTTGCGCCAATCCCAGGCCAACACCAACCTGTTCGTGCCTGACGACCTGCCCACCGGCAACGGCGTCTGGTCGATCACCCCCGGCCTCTCGCTGGTCAAGACCTTCGACCCGGCCGTGCTGTTCGGCACCCTGTCCTATACCCATAACCTTGAAGAGTCGTTCGACGATATCAGCTCAACGGTCAACCAGAAGATACCGGGCAAGGTGCGCATCGGCGACAGCTTCCAGATCGGCGCGGGCGTCGCCTTTGCCTTGAACGAGAAGATGAGCATGTCGTTCTCGGTTTCTGACCTGATACAGAAGAAAAGCAAGCTCAAGCAGGACGGCGGGGATTGGGAATCAGTGGTCTCCAGCGACGCCAATGCCGGCTACTTCAACATCGGCATGACCGTGGCAGCCAGCGACAACCTGACCATCGTGCCCAACCTGTCCATCGGGCTGACCGACGATGCGCCGGATTTCACCTTCAGCCTGAAGTTTCCGTATTACTTCTAGCGCAAGATCAGGGCCTGACAAGGCCCTTGTGGGAGCGAGCTTGCTCGCGATAGCGGTCGTTCAGTTACATGATTGTGACTGATACACCGCTATCGCGAGCAAGCTCGCTCCCACATTTATGGCATGTGCAAGGCAGGCTTGGCTTAGCGAATTTGATGCTTGTGCAGCAGACGATAAAAAGTCGGCCGGGACACACCCAGCACCCTGGCCGCCACGCTCAGGTTGTCGCTATGTCGATTGAGCACATCGCTCAGCGCCTGGCGCTCGGCGCGGGTCTTGTAGTCCTCGAGGGTGCCCATCGGAGCAACGACGCCGTGCTGGCTGGCCAGGCCAAGGTCGCGGGCTTCGATCTGTCGCCCTTCAGCCAGCACCAGGCCGCGACGGACGCGGTTGGCCAGCTCCCGTACGTTGCCCGGCCAATCATGCTTGCCCATGGCCACCAACGCATCTTCGCTGAAACTTCGAGGCCGGCGGCCGGTTTCCTGGCTGTAGAAATGGGAAAAATGACTGGCCAGCATCGACAGGTCGCCATGGCGTTCACGCAATGGCGCCATCGCTACCTGCAACACGTTCAGGCGATAGTAGAGATCCTCGCGGAAACGCTTGTGCTCGATGGCCGCCTCCAAATCCACATGAGTGGCCGCCAATACCCGCACATCGACCGCAATCGGTTGGCTGCCACCGACCCGCTCGATATGTTTCTCCTGCAAAAAACGCAGCAGATTGGCCTGTAGCTCCAACGGCAAATCGCCGATTTCATCCAGAAACAGCGTGCCTCCGTTGGCGGCTTCAATTCGCCCGATCTTGCGCTGGTGAGCGCCGGTGAAGGCGCCTTTTTCGTGACCGAACAACTCGGACTGGATGAGGTGCTCCGGGATGGCCCCGCAGTTGATGGCAATGAACGGCTTATTGCGACGATGGGACTGGAAGTGCAGTGTGCGCGCCACCAGCTCCTTACCAGTGCCGCTCTCGCCCCGAATCAACACCGGCGACTCGGCAGGCGCCAATTTGCTCAACAACTTACGCAACTCGCGAATCGGTTTGCTATCGCCCAGCAATTCATGTTCAGGCTGATCGATGTGAATCGAGCCCTGCCCCCGCAGGCGGGCCATGCCAAACGCCCGCCCCAGCGTCACCTGGACCCGGGAAACGTCGAACGGCAAGGTATGGAAGTCGAAAAACCATTCGCAGACAAAATCACCCACGTTTTGCAGGCGCAACACTTCCTGGCTGAGCACAGCGATCCACTCGGTACCGCTGCGGCTGATCAATTCCTTGACCGCTTCCGGGCGCTCCAGGTGAAAAGGCTGCAACCGCAAGAGCCCCACGTCGCAGGTCCGATCACCGGCATGTTCGAGCGAGCAGCTGTCGACGTCCCAGCCGATGGCACGTAAACCCGGCAACAGGCGATGACAATCATCGCAAGGATCAACCACGAGCAGACGGCGGGACGTACTGGCTTCGATCATGACTGATCCTTGGCGCCAAAATTAAGAAATATGAGTAGAAACAGTCGTTTGGCGAACCTGCATGTAACAGTAGCAAGAACTTGACACACCCTTGTATCAATTGATTATCGAGATAGCCCTAAAACGGTTATAAGTAAGCGTTCGTTAGTTACTGCCCGTTAAATCTTTCATGCAGCTTTCAAACAAAAGCCCGCGAGCCTTGTCTGAAAGAAAGTCGAAATTTATTTAAGGATTGTGTGACCTGCCCCCCTGTTGCGGACATCAGTACAAGTAACCAGCCGCACGGTACGCCCAACCGACGGCAGATCATTTGATTGGGCACACTTAAGAGAAAATGCCATGAACGCCCCGCTCCGTATCAACGAAGCTCTTTTGATTGCCGACCGCGCATTCCGTCCTTTCCAATGCGTGGCCTGGGCTCCACAAGACGGTAACGGCGAACTGAGCCTGACCGTCATCGACCGCACCAATACGCATATTGGCCGCACTCAGATCCCCAGCAGCGCCTATACCGACCCCACCCAATTGGCCAACCTGTTGAAACAGGCCCGTGCTGAATTAAGCCAGGAAGGTTACAAACTGCAATCCTGGTCCATGCCTGAATAACGCGGCGATAAAGCCCGCTATTGATTGAAGACTTGGTATTGGGTCGAAAAGCCATCGTTATGGCACGAATCGCCCCTGTTTCTGTAGAACCTGACAGTTGTGCACTGTCTCGTTCAAGGATTGAATGTTGCCCTCATGCAGTCGTCGCGCCCTTCCAGGCCGGTCGACGCGCAAGGAGAGGCATGCATGCTCGATCAATCCGCGTTTGCGGTCCCTTTGGCTGCGGCTCACGCCGGGCAACTTGATCCAGGCTTTGCCGGTAGCGGTAAAGCCTGGGTTCATTTCGCCGACAGCACTTCGAGCCTGACCACAGGGCTGACCATCGACCACGCCGGGCGGATCCTGGTGGCGGCCAGGGTCGATACGGCCCACGGCAGCCGGTTCGGGCTGGCACGGCTCAATCACGACGGCTCGACCGATCCGGGCTTTGGAACCTGCGGCTGTGTCATCGGCTCTTTTGAACACGACTTCGAAGCAACCGCAGGCAAAGTGATTGAATTGCCCGACGGGCATATCCTGTTGTCAGGCCTGCATTACGAAAGCACCGACCACACCCTTCCGGCCCTGGCGCTGTTCGACCCCCAGGGCCGTGCCGTCCAAAGCTTCGGCAACGCCGGGCGACAGGTCATCCGACTCTGCGGCAATCTCTCCCAAGGCCTGCGCGACCCATGGTTGCCACCCGGCGTTCCGGGCCTTGAAGCCTGTGACATGTGCGTGCAGGCCGATGGCCGGATACTCCTGCTGGCTAACCATCATTACCAACTGTCTGACCATGTCGGCGTCCTGATCCGGTTGCTGCCCGATGGCGCACTGGATACCTCGTTCAACAGTCGCGGCTTTGTGATGGTCCGGCGCTTACTGAAAAACACCTGGCTGGGCTGCCTGACACTCCAGGCCGATGGCAACATCGTGGTGGGTGGCGCCATCGACTTGCCTCAACATGGCTTGATGGCTCGCTACGATCCCAGCGGCAAACTCGATGACAGCTTTGGTGAGGACGGCATCCTGTCGATCATGACGCAAGGGCACAGCGTCATGATCAGCCAAATCGTCCAGCATAAAAACGGCGATTTGCAGGCGTTCGGCAGCAGTCGCGATCCGATGCATTGCCTGTCCTTCAAAGTGCACCAGGACGGCAAACCCGACCGTCACTGCAACCACGGCCAGTGCCGGCTCCTGGAGATCGGACACAGCGCCAGCCAATGGACCGCCGCCGAGGTTCAGCCGGACGGAAAACTGGTGACCGTCGGCGCCACCATCGGCGGCATCGAGACCGATTTCATTCTTGCCCGACACCTGCCAGACGCCAGGCTCGACCCCGACTTTGGCCTGGGCGAAGGCTGGGTTCGCACGCGACTCGGCTACAGCCTGGACACCGCCACCTCCGTCGCCGTGCAGGCTGACGGAAAAATCCTGGCCGGGGGCTACTCGCTCCACGGCAACTATCGGGCGGTGGTGACACGGTATTGGGCCTGAGCCGAATTACCGCGGGTGGCGGTATTTATTCCTACGCTTGATATTCCCCATCTCTTACGGCAAGTTGCGCGCTTCTAATTAAAAGGAGCAGCCGATGTCCGGTCCAATGGCTCAAGCTTTCGCGCACAACTTTCTTGGGCACTCCCCGCGCTGGTACAAGGCGTGCATCATCACTTTCCTGATTCTCAATGCCGTGGTGCTGTGGACCCTGGGCCCGGTGGTTGCCGGCTGGATGCTGGTCGTGGAGTTCATCTTCACCCTCGCCATGGCCCTTAAATGTTACCCGCTGATGCCCGGCGGACTGTTGCTGGTCGAAGCCCTGCTGCTGGGCATGACCACTCCGAAGGCGCTGTACGACGAACTGCTGCATAACTTTCCGGTGATCCTGCTGCTGATGTTCATGGTGGCCGGCATTTACTTCATGAAGGATCTGCTGCTGTTCCTGTTCTCGCGCCTGCTCCTGGGCGTGCGCTCCAAGGCATTGCTGGCTCTGATGTTCTGCTTTCTCTCAGCGTTCCTGTCGGCCTTCCTCGACGCACTGACCGTCACGGCGGTGATCATCAGTGCCGCGGTGGGATTCTATTCGGTGTACCACCGTGTGGCTTCGGGCAACGATCCGCGCCAGGACAGCAGCATCGATGAGGACCACGACCTGCCGTCGTTGCATCATGCGGACCTGGACCAGTTCCGGGCCTTCCTGCGCAGCCTGCTGATGCATGGCGCCGTGGGCACTGCCCTGGGTGGCGTATGCACCTTGGTGGGTGAACCACAGAACCTGCTGATCGGCCATGAAATGGGCTGGCATTTCGCGGACTTTTTCATGAAAGTCGCGCCGGTGTCGCTGCCCGTGCTGGTGGCTGGGCTGATGACGTGCGTGGCGCTGGAAAAGCTGCGCTGGTTCGGTTACGGCACGTTGCTGCCGGAAAACGTGCGCGCCGTGCTGGCCGACTACGCCGAGCAGGACAATCGCGAACGCACCTCACGTCAACGTGCTGCGCTGATCGTCCAAGGTATCGCCGCGCTGATCCTGATCGTGGGCCTGGCGCTGCACATCGCCGAAGTCGGCCTGATCGGCCTGATGGTCATCGTGCTGATTACCGCGTTCACCGGCATCACCGACGAGCATCGGCTCGGCAATGCGTTCAAGGACGCCATGCCGTTCACCGCGTTGCTGGTGGTGTTCTTTGCGGTGGTGGCGGTCATTCATGACCAGCAGCTGTTCACGCCGTTGATTCAATGGGTCCTGGCCCTGCCCGCCGATCAGCAACCGGGCATGCTGTTCATTGCCAACGGCCTGCTGTCGGCCATCAGCGACAACGTGTTCGTCGCGACCATCTACATTACCGAAGTCAAGCAAGCCTTCGTCTCCGGGCACATGAGCCGCGAACAGTTCGAAACCCTGGCGGTGGCTATCAACACCGGTACCAACCTGCCCAGCGTCGCCACGCCCAACGGCCAGGCCGCGTTTCTGTTCCTGCTGACCTCGGCGATAGCACCGCTGATTCGCCTGTCCTATGGCCGGATGGTCTGGATGGCCTTGCCCTACACCGTGGTGATGGGTGGCTTGGGCTGGTATGCGGTGACTTACTGGCTATAACCCTTGTGGGAGCGAGCTTGCTCGCGATGAGGTCCTTCAGCCAGCATTCATGTTGAATGACAGACCGCTATCGCGAGCAAGCTCGCTTCCACAGGAGATTGGGCGGGCTATCGCGGCAGGACGTACCGCTCGATCGCCAGGGCCGCGCCATCTTCGGTAACGGCTGCAGTAATGACATCGGCCTGACGCCTGATGGCCTCCTCCGCCTGCCCCATGGCAATCGACAAGCCCGCGCGATGAAACATCGCCGGGTCATTGCCACCGTCGCCCATGGCCGCCGTCTGCTCCAGCGGCACCCCCAGGTACTTCGCCAGGGTCGACAGCGCTTCGCCCTTGTTGGCCTGCATCGCAGTCACGTCCAGGTAGATCGGCTGCGAGCGCGACACCTGGGCCTGGCCTTTGAGCAGCGGGTGCAAGCGGGCCTCCAGCTCAACCAGCAAATCCGTATTGGCACTGGTGGCGACGATCTTGTCGATCCGCTCCAGGTAGGGCTCAAAGCTGTCGACCTGCACCGGCGGATAACCCAGGCCACGAGTTTCCACCGGCACCATCGGACCGTTGGCGTCGCGCACCAGCCAGTCACCGTCGGCAAATACCCAGACCTCGATGCCGGGTTGATCGGCGTACAACGCCAGGGTGGTCAGGGCCGCCTCAGGTGGCAGGTAGTGCACGGCGAGGAAACTGCCGTCCGGATGCACCAGCGTACCGCCATTGAACGCCGCCGTGGGCAGGTCGACGCCCAGGGCTTCGATCTGCTGCAACATGGCCCGGGGCGGGCGCCCAGTGGCCAGGCTGAACAGCACTCCGGCCTCACGCAATGAGCGAACGGCTTCGATGGTGCGCTGGTTGAGACTGTGGTCGGGCAGCAGTAATGTGCCGTCCATGTCGCTGAGCAAAAAACGGATGGGGTGCTTCAGTTGATCACTCATCCGAGGCCATGCCAGACGCGGCCGTCGCGGGTCAGTAAATCATTGGCGGTCGATGGACCGTCTTCCCCGGCCTTGTAGGGCTGGACCGTGGCGTCCTGCTGCCAGGCATCGAGGAAGGGTTGTACGGCGCGCCAGCCGTTTTCAATGTTGTCGGCACGCTGGAACAGCGTTTGATCACCGGTCAGGCAATCGTAGATGAGGGTTTCGTAACCCGTGGACGGCTGCATTTCGAAGAAGTCCTTATAGGCAAAGCCCAATTCAATATTCGCCATGTCGAGTGCCGGCCCCGGCCGTTTGGCCAACAGGTCGAACCACATGCCTTCATTGGGTTGAATCTGGATTCTCAAGTACGTAGGTTGCAGTTCATCGACTTCGGTATCACGGAACTGCGCGTAGGGTGCCGGCTTGAAACAGATGACGATTTCCGTGTCCCGCACGCTCATGCGTTTGCCGGTGCGCAGGTAAAACGGCACGCCTACCCAGCGCCAGTTATCGATCATGACCTTGAGGGCAACGTAGGTCTCGGTGCTGCTGTCGGCGGCCACGTTGGCTTCCTGGCGGTAACCGTTGACCGGTTTGCCAGCCACTTCACCGGCGGTGTACTGACCGCGTATCGAGTTGGCGCGTGCCTGCTCCACCGACCAGGGCCGAATCGCCCCCACTACCTTGGCTTTTTCCCCACGCACCGCGTCTGCGCCAAAGGCGGCCGGTGGCTCCATGGCCACCATCGCGAGCAGTTGGAACAGGTGGTTGGGCACCATGTCCCGCAGGGCGCCGGTGTGCTCATAAAAACTGCCACGGGTTTCCACGCCAACGGTTTCGGCAGCGGTGATTTGTACGTGATCGATGTAGTGGTTGTTCCAGAACGCCTCGAACAGGCTGTTGGAGAAACGACTGACCAGAATGTTCTGCACCGTTTCCTTGCCCAGGTAATGGTCGATCCGATAAATCTGTTTCTCGCTCATGACCTTGAGCAGGCAAGCGTTCAGTGCTTCGGCGGTTTGCAGGTCAGAGCCGAACGGCTTTTCGATCACCACCCGCCGGAAGGCACCTTCCTGCTCCTGAAGCAGCCCGGCCGCACCAAGGCGGCTGACCACTTCACTGAAAAAGCGCGGTGCGGTCGCCAGGTAGAACACCGCATTGCCGGTGCCGCTGGCGGCGATCTTCGCCGCCAGCGCCTGGTACGTGCTGTCATCGAGGAAATCACCCTGGACGTAGCTGATGCCCTTGGCCAACTTGGCCCACAGCGCCGGGTCGAGCGCTCGCTCGGCATCGCCGCCCTTGTTCACCGCTTCTTGACGGATGAAGTCCTCGAGTTTTTTGGCGAAGTCCACATCGCTGATGGCGTTGTGGTCGACTCCGATGATCCGCAGCCCATCGCCCAGCAGACCGTCACGACTGAGATGATAAAGCGCCGGCATCAGCAGACGCTTGACCAGGTCACCATGGGCGCCGAACAGGAACAGCGTGGTCGGCGGCGCGGGTTCTGCCTTGGATTTGCTGGCGATCGAGGTCATTTTTTCGGCGTCTCCACGTGGCCGCCAAAGCCGAAGCGCATGGCCGAGAGCATTTTGTCGCCATAGGTGCTTTGCTGGCGCGAGCGGAAACGGGCAAAGAGCGAACTGGACAGCACCGGGACCGGCACCGCTTGCTCGATGGCCGCCTCGATGGTCCAGCGCCCTTCTCCACTGTCGGCGACCTCACCGGAAAAACCGTCCAGTTTCGGATCGCTGGCCAACGCGTCGGCGGTCAGGTCCAGCAACCATGACGAAACCACGCTGCCGCGCCGCCAAACTTCGGCGATATCGGCGACATTCAGGTCGAAACGCTGTTCCGCTGGCAGGCTTTCGCTGGACTTGGTCTTGAGGATGTCAAACCCCTCGGCGAAGGCCTGCATCATGCCGTACTCGATGCCGTTGTGAATCATTTTCACAAAATGCCCGGCGCCCGCAGGGCCCGCATGGATATAGCCGCGTTCGGCACGGTCGTCGTCGGACTTGCGGTCGCGGGTGCGCGGGATATCGCCCATGCCAGGGGCCAGGCTGTCGAACAACGGGTCCAAGCGCTTCACCACTTCGGCGTCACCGCCGATCATCATGCAGTAACCGCGCTCCAAGCCCCAAACACCGCCGGAGGTACCGACGTCGATATAGCTCAGGCCCTTTTCCAACAGGGCCTTGGCACGACGAATGTCGTCCTTGTAGTACGTGTTGCCGCCGTCGATGACCACATCACCCGGCTCAAGCAATTCGCTGAGGGCGTTGATGGTGTCTTCGGTGGGTGCGCCGGCCGGCAGCATGACCCAGACCGCGCGCGGTTTCTCTAGGCCGGCCACCAATGCCGGCAGATCGGTAACACCTGTGGCGCCCTCCTGGCTCAGGTTTTCGACAAAAGCGGCATTGCGGTCGTAGACCACGGTGGTGTGCCCATTGAGCATCAGGCGCCGTGCAATATTGCCGCCCATGCGGCCCAGTCCAATAATCCCGAGTTGCATGTGCTGATGCTCCCTACTACAAATAAAGGTGTGTCAAAGATTTAACACTATCGACTAATGGAGGTTAGTCCAGAGCATTGCTGCATAGTTTCCGGGTAATTCGAGCGATCACAAGGGGTAACGCTCAAGATCCGGCCGAAGACACAGCGACCATGAAAAATAAAAAAGTTCCAATCACAGGCAAAAGAAATCAGAATCGGCGCCGATAGTAGAGGTGTCGACCAAAAAGCTGGCGACATCTCTATAGTTGATGTAGCCATTTGCGAGGTGAGCAATGGGCCCTGTCGTTACCGCACGTCCTCCCCAAACCCTTTATGTGACCATTCGTCGCGACGAATTACGCTTACTCAAGGAAGAGCGTGATCTACTGCTTGATGAAGTGATGCAGTTGCGCATGCAGTTGCAACACGCACAGCTCCCCCACCAAAGCCAGGCGCTGGCCCGGTAACCGCGCCCCAGAGGCACGGCATCAGGAAGTGACCCCGGCTACATCGGTGTCACTTCCCTGTAAACCCGACCGGTACGCTCGTGACAGAGGGCTTATCCCTCTACTTTGACCGCTTGACGGTCTCGAGCCTGTGCGTTCGGCCTGCCAGACAGATCGGCGATCTTAGGTTGCCGCGCAACCCGACGGGGATAAATCCCCTCACCCCAGACAAATTCCCCTGGTGATTCGCCTCCGAGTCATCTTTTGTTGCAAAAAACTCACAAAGTTTTCACACCCCTACCGCGATACTCCCGGCCTTTTAAAATAGTTCGGCGTATGCCTATGGACGCCAATCGGGCGCCAAAGGCTTCGCCAATGAAGGCTGGAGCGCTTGATGAGTTTGTTCAAACGCAGCAAAACGACTGCGAAAAGTTTCGACTGGGCCGGATTCGGCTGGCTGTTTCTGTTTTTCTGGTATTTCTCGGGCATTACCCAGTTACTCATTCTGCTGACCGACACCTCCGGCTTCACGGGGTTTCGCCAGGCGTTCGTGATGAGTGCCGTGTGGCTCGCGCCTATGCTGCTATTCCCCGCCCGTACGCGCGTACTCGCCGCCTTGATCGGCGTGGTGCTGTGGGCCTGCTCCATGGCCAGCCTGGGTTATTTCTTCATTTATCAGCAGGAGTTTTCCCAAAGCGTCATCTTCATCATGTTCGAATCGAACGTGTCTGAAGCTGGCGAGTACATGACTCAATATTTTGCCTGGTGGATGGTCGCCGCCTTCCTGGCCCACACCGCTGTCGGGTACTGGCTCTGGACTCGTCTGCGTCCGGTGTACTTGCCCCGCGGCCAGGCACTGGTGGCAGCGGTCGTGATCATGGTGGCGGTGGTCGGCTATCCTCTGATCAAGCAAACCCTGCGTACCGGCACCTTCGCCGGCGGCCTGGAAAAATTCGAAGATCGCATCGAACCCGCTGTGCCATGGCAAATGCTGGTGGCTTATCGTCGCTATGGCGAGCAGTTGGAGAACATGCAAGGCATGCTGCACAGCGCCAGCAAGATCAAGCCCCTGAGCAACCTCAAGGACACCATGGCCAACCAGCCGGCAACCCTGGTGCTGGTGATCGGCGAATCCACCAACCGCCAGCGCATGAGCCTCTACGGCTACCCGAGGGAAACCACACCGGAGCTGGACAAGCTCAAGGACCAGCTCTCGGTTTTCGACAACGTCATCACCCCGCGCCCCTACACCATCGAAGCCCTGCAACAGGTGCTGACATTCGCTGACGAAGAGAACCCGGACCTGTACCTGAGCACGCCATCGGTGGTGAGCATGATGAAACAGGCTGGCTACAAGACCTTCTGGATCACCAACCAGCAGACCATGACCAAGCGCAACACGATGCTCACGACCTTCTCCCAACAGGCCGATGAGCAGGTCTACCTGAATAACAACCGCAACCAGAACGCCGCGCAGTACGATGGCGACGTGATCGAGCCGTTCAACAAAGCCCTGGCCGACAGCGCCCCGCGCAAACTGATCGTGGTGCATCTGCTCGGTACCCATATGAGCTATCAGTACCGGTATCCGCCGACGTTCAACAAATTCACTGACCGCCAGGGCGTTCCGGCAGGCGTACGTGACGATCAAGTCGCGACCTATAACAGTTACGATAACGCGGTGCTGTACAACGATTTCGTGGTGTCCAGCCTGATCAAGGACTTTGCCAAGACTGACCCGGATGGTTTCTTGCTGTATCTGTCGGACCACGGTGAAGACGTGTTCGATTCGGTGGGCCATAACACCCTGGGCCGCAACGAAGCCAAGCCGACCGCGCCGATGTACACCATTCCATTCATGGCCTGGGCCTCGCCAAAATGGCGCGAAACCCACGACTGGAACTTTGCCGGCGACCTGTCACGGCCCTATAGCAGCTCTCACCTGATCCACACTTGGGCAGATATGGCGGGCTTGAGCTTTGATGAGCTGGACCGTAGCAAGAGCCTGGTCAGCGATGACTTCAAGGCTCGGCCACTGTTGATTGGCAATCCTTATGAAACCCAGCACAAAGGGTTGATTGATTTCAGCTTGATGAAGCCTAAGGCGCCGGTGGCTGAGGTTGTGCAGAAATAGCCGGGAGCACCTCGCCTGGGCCTCCTGTGGGGGCCAGCTTGCTCGCGAAAGCGGAGGGTCAGTTTGTGGTGATGTTGGCTGTGCTGACGCCATCGCGAGCAAGCTCGCTCCCACAGTTTTTTTGTGTCGTGTGCAGATGCTGTGAACACCCGCAACTCCATGTGGGAGCGAGCTTGCTCGCGATAGCAGTGGTACAGCCACATAGATGCTGGACATACCCCCGCTCTGCTTTGCTTTAGATCTTGATCTTGATCTCAACGCCCCATTAACCACGCTGGCCGAACGCAGGCATTGCGCAGTGGGCATCCCGGCATGGATGCCGGGATAGCCGCGCTGGGCCATGGATGGCCCTTCGCGGCGGCCCACGGAGCAATGCCTGCATTCGGGCATGCCGAGCCTAGGCGAGGCACCGAGTGGTGGGGCAAAAGCGCTTTGGTTACTTTCGCGCTTTTCGAAAGTGACCCGCCGTAAGGGCGGAACCGCCAGCCGCCGTTACCGAAAAAACGGATATATACACAAACCTAACAGCCCAAAAGCATCAAACTCTCAAAGCGGCTTCGTCCAAAACAGCATACGCCCATGGGCCGGGTCAAACATGCCCGCGGCAAAACCGAACTTGGCATAACTCCCCTGGGCCACGGCATTACCTTCAAGCACCTCCAGGGTAATCTTGCAGCAACCGCGCTGACGGGCAATGTCCTCGACCTTTTGCAACATCTTCTGGCTCAGCCCGAGCCCGCGAAAAGCCTTCATCACCGCCACATCGTGGATATTGACCAGCGGCCGGCAGGCAAAAGTTGAAAAACCCTCGAAACAATTGACCAGCCCCGCTGGCTCGCCATTGACGAACGCCAACACACTAAACGCATGGGGGCGCTTGGCCAGCTCCTCGGGCAGATGCAGCAGCACCTCCGCCGGCAGCGAATGACCACCCCCCATCGGATCCTCCGCATAGCCATTGAGCACATGACAGATCGCTTCAGCGTGGACCGGGTTGGTGTAGCTGGCTTGCAGTACAAGGATGTCCTTGGCTTCTTCCATGACCTTCCATCTCACTTCGATAATACCGACGCCCGAGGCTGTCGGCGGGATACGGGATACAGGTCAGTTGGGCTGACCAAAACGTTGCAATTGCATTTCCTGGAGGCGACTGAGAGTACGGCGAAACGGGAATTGCAGATAGCCCTCGGTGTACAACTCATCCATCGGCACCTCGGCCGACAGGTACAGCGGCACCTTGCGGTCATAGCATTCGTCGACCAGGGCGATGAAACGCCGTACGCCGTCGTCGTGAACCGACAGCTGCGGCAGCTCGCGATCCCCGGCCACAACCCGCTCGACACCGTCTTCCGTGCCACGGGCAATGCGCCCTTCGCGCTGCTCGGCACTCAGGTTGGGCACGTCACTGAGCAGGATGGCCTTGAAACGGTCGCACAGGGCCATGAAATCCAGGGCCGAGAACGGTTGCTCGCACAGATCCAGGTAACGGCTCCAAAGCACCGCGTCACTGGCCTGGATCGGCCCAATCAGGCGATGACCGACTTCAATCGGCTCGCTGCTCAGCTTCTGTCCTGCTGTCAACTGGCTGAAGACATCGGCCAACGGGTCGGCCTGCCCGGAATCGCGCAGCCAGTAACGCTGCTGCAACGTGCCCGGGTGCTGGCGGTGGTCTTGCCATCCATTGACCGGCACGACCTGCATGTGCTGCTTGATCGCGGTGATGGTCGGCACAAAGCGTTCACGGTTGTGGCCGTTGGCATAAAGCTGCTCCGGCGGCAGGTTGGACGTGCTCACCACCACCATGCCTTGCTCGAACATCACCTGGAACAGACGGCCGAGAATGATGGCATCGCCAATGTCGCTGACAAATAATTCGTCGAAACACAGCACCCGTACCTCTCGGCTCAATTCCCGGGCCAGGGCTTGCAAGGGGTCCGGCGTGCCGGTGAGCTGGAACGAGCGCTGGTGCACCCAGGCCATGAAATGATGAAAGTGCTGGCGGCGAGCCGGCACCTTGAGGCTTTCATAGAAACGGTCCATCAGCCAGGTCTTGCCGCGCCCGACCGGGCCCCAGAGGTAAACGCCCTTGATCGACTTGCGGCCCTCGTGCAATGCCTGGTGGCATTGCTCCAGGGCCATGATGGCCAACTCCTGGGCTTCGTCCTGAACGAAACCGTGGTGTTCGATGGCGTGCTGCCAGGCACTCAAGGGAGAGTCGAAAGTCATACGGCCCAGGTCCGGAAAACGAAGGTGGGGAGTATGCCATGTGAAACGCTCAGAAGAACCGTGCAGACTGTGGCGAGGGGATTTATCCCCGCTGGACTGCGAAACAGGCCCATACGGTTTAGGGCCTGACGTCTGCTTCGCAGCCGAACGGGGATAAATCCCCTCGCCACAATGGTGTTCACATAACAGGGTGCAGAACGCTAAACCGAGATATCCAACCGACTGATCTTCCCCTGCTCATCGAGCCGGAAGGTATAGCGCAACTCCAGCGGGCTGCCGGGGAAGGTCCCGGAAATCAGGTTCTGCACCAACACCTTGCCAGTGCGCTGTTGCACATTGAGCACTTCCACCCGTGGCTGAAAACGCCGGGCTGTGTCTTCCATCCATTGGACGATGGCCTGGGTACCGGCCCGATGCTGACCTTCATCGAACACATGGGCATCCTCGGCGAAGAAACGCGTCACCGCCGAACTGTCACGGGCATTGGCGGCCGCAATGTAACCGGCAATGGCCGGGGCCAGGGAAGAGACGGGATTGGACATGGTAAGGCTCCTTGTTTTATCGATCTGGCACCATGCTAGAACAGCCTTGTGTCAGTTTTTGTCAGGAGTGAAGCGCCCGGATTCATCCAATTTCATCAGCTTGAACCAGGCTCGCAGCCAGTCACTGCGTCTGCCGGGATAGCGCTCGCCCTGCTCGGTGGCAGAGGCTATCCGGTCGGTGCGAAAGGTCCGATAGGCGCCGCGCAATTCGCACCAGGCCACCACCACCCGCGCCTCATTGAAAAAGCCCAGGGCCAGCGGCCAGATCAATCGCTGGCTCGGGACTTTGTTCACGTCGGCATAATCGATGTGCAACTTGGCTTGGCTGCGAATGGCCTTGCGGTAAACATTCAGTTCCACCGTATTCTGCGGATAGCCATACCCTGGCGGGCCCGGCAGCACCGTGGGATTGCGCAGGGCGTCCCGGACGTCGGGAGCCAGCACCGCCGCGACCTTCGCCAACGCATCGGCGGCGGCCTTGCCCAACACCTCATCGCCACGCTGATCGACGTAGCGCAAGCCCAGCACAATGGCCTCGATTTCATCGGCAGTGAACATCAGCGGCGGCAGGAAAAGCCCGCTGCGCAACACATACCCAATGCCCGCCTCCCCCTGGATCGGCGCACCCAAGGCCGTGAGTTCGGCGATGTCGCGATACAGCGTGCGCTCGGACACTTTCAGCTCACCGGCCAAGGTCGCCGCGGTGACCGGGCAGCGCTTGCCCCGCAAGACTTGCAGCAACGTAAGCAGCCGAGTAGTACGCGACACGATGGGCGATCCGGAAGGAAAAAGTTGACGCAGATTAGCAGAGGCTGGTGTCAGAAAGTGTCAGGAGCCATTTGCCTTGTTCGGGTCAGAAACAGTGTGGACTTTGTGGTGAGGGGATTTATCCCCGCTCGGTTGCGAAGCGACCGCAAAAGATAGGGCCGCTACGCGACCCAGCGGGGATAAATCCCCTCGCCACAGGGGTATTACGATAGCCTTGAGTAACAGTTCCCCGAGTTTTTCTCCACTTCTTGAGAGTTTATCCATGCGCAGAATCCTCGGCTTGTCCCTATTCCTGATGCTGCTCAGCTTGAGCGCCTGCGCCCTCTTCCCGCACCGTGATCCGCTGAATATCAACGTCGTCGGCATCGAGCCGTTGCCCAGCCAGGAGCTGGAGATGCGCTTCGCCGTGAAGCTGCGTTTGCAGAACCCCAACGAAACCGCCATCGAATACAACGGCGTGGCCCTGGACCTGGAGGTCAATGGCCGTACGCTGGCCTCGGGGGTCAGTGACCAGGCAGGTTCCATTCCACGGTTTTCCGAAGCGGTGCTGAGCGTGCCGGTGAGCATTTCGGCCTTTTCCGTGCTACGTCAGACCCTGGGCCTGAGCCAGACCCAAAGCCTGAATAACCTGCCTTATGTACTCAAGGGCAAACTGGCGGGAGGACTGTTCGGCACCATGCGCTTCGTCGACCGCGGCACCCTCGACTTGCCAGGCTCCGCGGCGACTTGGTGATCAGGCGGTAAACCGCACTCCGGGCCGCGCCCGCTCGTCCACCACCAATTCGAACACGTCCGGCCGAGCGTAATGCCCGACCACGTCATAGTCGTAACGCGCCCGCACCAGTTCATCGGTATCGATTTCGGCGGTCAATAACCCGGCCGAGCCTTTCAGCGGCCCGGCCAGCACGTCCCCCATGGGGCCGACAATCACACTGCCGCCGGCGATCAACGGACGCTCGGCCGGCCAATGGGCGACGTCGATGCCCAATGCCTGTGGCGAGGCCTGGACCTGACAGGCGCTGACGACAAAGCAGCGACCTTCGTGGGCGATGTGCCGCATGGTCACCTGCCACATCTCTCGCTCATCCACTGTCGGTGCACACCAAACCTCCACGCCTTTGGCGTACATCGCGGTGCGCAGCAGCGGCATCATGTTTTCCCAACACACCGCCGCACCCACACGCCCGACCTGGCTGTCGATCACCGGCAAGGTCGAGCCGTCACCCTTGCCCCAGATCAACCGCTCAGTGCCGGTGGGCATCAGCTTGCGGTGTTTGGCCACCAGGCCGGCCTCGGGCTCGAAGTACAGCGCCGTGCAGTATAGGGTGCTGCCGGCTCGTTCAATGACGCCCAACACCAGACTCGCCCCGGTACGGGCCGAAAGCCCGGCCAGCGCCTCGGTCTCGACGCCGGGTACGTCAATGGCATTGGCAAAGTAACGGGCAAACGCCTCGCGCCCCTCCGGAAGGCGATAACCCAACTGAGTGCCGAACCCCTCTCCCTTGGGATACCCGCCCAGCAGGGCTTCGGGCATCACCACCAGACGCGCACCCGCTTGGCGAATGGCGTCTTCGTAGGAAAGGATCTGCGCCAGGGTCTCGCCTTTGCCGCCGGGCAGCGAGCCGATTTGCAGGGCGGCCACAATGGATTTGGGCATGGTCTTTCAACTCCTTGATCATCAGGTGTTGCTGATTCTCAAGTGTCGACCGATCATGAATAAAGCCCCAAACGCTGCTAAATGATATGAACCTTATGAATATCGCTGACGTCGACCTCAATTTGCTCAAGACCTTCGAAGCCCTGCACGACGAATCCAGCGCCAGCCGCGCCGCGTTGCGCCTGGGTGTAACCCAGTCGGCCATCAGCGCAGCCCTGCGCAGGCTTCGAAACCTCTATGACGATCAATTATTCGTGCGCACCGGGCGCGGCCTGGCGCCGACATTGCGGGCCAACCAGCTAAAACCGGTGATCAGCGATGCCTTGGACAAATGTCGCCAGAGCCTGGCGATGGTCGATCCGCACGTCAGCCATTACGAGGGCCGTTCGGTCATCGTTGGGCTGTCCGACGATTTCGAGATCGCCCATGGACGACGCTTGATCGAGGAAGTGGCGCGACGTGCGCCGGGCCTGCGCTTGATTTTTCGCCAGACCCACAGCCAGATCGTCGGCCGGGCCCTGATGGAGCGCAGTCTCGACCTGGCGATCACCGCGGGTGGTTTCGCAGAACGATTGCTCAGCCGCCAGGTATTGGGCGAAGGGGACTATGCCTGCCTCGTGGATGCGGCCAGCCTGACGGAGGGCCAGCAGAGCCTGTCCCTGGAAGCGTTCGTGGCGCGTGAACATTTGCTGGTGTCGTCGGGTGGTTTCATTGGTATCACCGACGAGGGACTGGCCGGGCTTGGCCTGAGCCGGCGGGTGTGCGCCTCGACGACCCATTTTGCCGCACTGCCGTTCCTGCTCAAGGGCAGCCAGGCGGTGGCGACCATTCCAGCCCATGCCGCCCGGGCCATCGCCTCGCTCAGCGGCCTGGCATTGCTGCCCTGCCCCCTCGCCTTGCCGCGTTATCCCATCGAATTGGGGTGGAGAACCCACACACAAATGGACCCGGCCGTGGGCAAGGTTCGCGAGGCCATTGTTGCCACCTTCACGTAGGGTTTACTTGTTGGCGGCCATCAGGCGATTGACTTCGCTGCGCACCATGTTGGCGTACTCCGGCGGCGACATGCCGTCCAGCTCGGCGCGCACCCACTCAGACCACTTGCCCTTGCGCTTGGAGCGCTCGCCAAACAGCCGGGCAGCATCGCCCTTGGCCTTGCCCAGGTTGTTTTGCCACAGTTCAAAAAGTCGGGATTTTTCGTCTTCCAGCGCGGCGCGCTCGGCCAGGGGTCTGTCAGCCAGATTGAAACTCATGGGAATTACCTGTTGCGTAAATAGGCGCCATCTTACACCTTGCGGAGAAACGGCTTAACCATGATTTATGAAGGGGTGTGCTGTCAGCGCCACATGCTGCAACTTTTGCACGCGCGCGACACTCCACTGTTCACTGCCATCATCACCAAGGAGTACCTCAATGGCTCGCAAAAGCACCGTGCAAGCAAACGGAGAGCAAATCAAGGATCAAGCATTCAGCGAACTGAAGGCATTGATTGAAGAATCGGAAAAGCTGCTCAAGAGCAGCGCTTCGCTGGTTGGCGAAGACGCTGAAAACCTGCGAGAGCAGATCTCCCAGAAACTGCAACAGGCCCTGGATTCGGTCCATGACGTTCGGGAGCGCACCCGGCCGATGGTCGACGCCACTGAAGTCTATATCGGCGGTCATCCTTGGCAAACCGTGGCGATTTCCGCCGGTTTCGGGCTGGTGGTGGGTTTGTTGCTCGGACGGCGTTAAGCGACATCCAGAAGGACGGTTATCCGTGGCGAGGGAGTTTGCTCTCTCGCCACGCATACAATTGCTCACTGCCCAGCCAGCTCCCGCAACTGCACCAACGTCTGTTCATCCAACGCAATCCCCTGCTCATTGGATTTGCTGCGTTCGCGATGCCGACGATCCCCCGGCAACCGCCGCAATCCGACACCATGCATCTGCCTGACCAGCTCCTGGCTACGCTCGGCAAAGCGCTGGCCGGCGACCTTGCTCGGGTCGATCACAATCAGTAACTGGCCGGTCCACGGCGTCTTGGCCCCGGGATGGTTGTTCCAGTCGAATTCGAAGGAAAAATTGCCGCCGGTCAGGGCCGCGGCCAGCAGTTCGACCATCATCGACAACGCCGAGCCCTTGTGCCCGCCAAACGGCAGCAGCGCCCCGCCTTCGAGAATCGCCTTTGGATCGCAGGTCGGCTGGCCGAGGCTGTCCACGCCCATGCCCGGTGGTAACAATTCGCCCTTGCGTGCAGCGATCTGGACGTCGCCATGGGCAATCGCGCTGGTGGCCAGGTCGAAGACAATCGGCTCGCCGTCGGCCCGTGGCGCGGCGAAGGCAATGGGGTTGGTGCCAAATAACGGACGGTCCGCGCCATGGGGCACCACACAGGTCATGCTGTTGACCACGCTTAACGCCACCAGGCCTTCGTAGGCAAACGGCTCGACATCCGGCCAAAGGGCGGCGAAGTGATGGGAGTTGCGAATGGCCAACACCGCAATCCCGGCGCTGCGGGCCTTTTCCACCAGCAAAGGACGCGCGGCGGCCAGGGCTGGCTGGGCAAATCCATTACCGGCGTCCACCGCCACAAAACCTGACGCGACGTCTTCCACCACGGGGACGGCCTGACCGTTGACCCAGCCGCTCTTCAGTGTCGAGACATAACCCGGGATACGAAACACCCCGTGGCTGTGGGCACCGTCGCGCTCGGCTCCAGCGCAGTTCGCGGCCAGGGTCCGGGCGACTTCGAGCGACGTGCCATGGCGCAGGAAAATCTTCTCCAGCAGGCTCACCAAAGCATCAAAGGACAGGGTTGACGAACCAGCATGATCGGATAGCGCAGACATCTGAAGCTCCAGAGTGATTGTTGGAGGTAGCAACAGCGTAGAAACCAGCCCAGTGATTAAACACTGCTTCATCGTGGGAGCAAAGCCTGCCCGGTGCTCAGCCTGACAGGCTTGCAGTCCTGTGTGCGGTAACTATGTACCACCTTGGCTCATTCGTCGTTTCTTAGTCTGGTCGCTTCATCCACGGGTGTCCCGCCTTGCGGCGCCCCGATCGAGAAGCAACGATGACCACTGAGACTACGCCACTCTTATTTCCCGCAGTACTGGCCGCCAAGCGCCTGGACGAGTTGACCGAACCCCATGAGCTGACCCAGGCCGACCTCGATTGGCTGCATCACACGTCCCTGTCCAGCCATGCCCTGCGCGCCGCACAGACACCCGCGATGTGCGTCGAAACGATTCTCCTGCAAACCGAGGGTAAAGCCCCGATCCCGCTGGCCGGCTGCTTTACCCTCAGCGCCTTGCCGAAGACCGCCGGATCAGACACCACACCTGCGTTCCTCTATACACCTCTGGGTGGCCTCACAAAATTCGACAGCCCGGCCTCTCTCGATAAGCAGGTTGAGGCCATGCTGGCCAACCCGACAGAGCGTGACGACCTGTTTCGACTCCTGGCGATCTCCCAGCGTGCCGAACTGAACAGCACAAACACACTCACAAAGACCCGGCAGACCATCACCGGTGATGTCTTCAAAAGCCAGGTCGAGTCCATTGAGCACGCGCAAAATCTCAATGCCGTGGCCATGGTGGATGAACTGATCAAATTGCCCTCGCTGACCTCGATGCTCGACGAGGTGTTGAGTGAAGTGCTGTCAAACTTTGATCACAAGCAGGCGCGTGTGACATTCAGCACCGGTGTCAGCATGGGCGATCCGAAGGCACACCAGGTGACCAAGAACCTGTCGCTGGCCGATGCGGTGCTGGTGTACTTCCACAATCAGGGGCGGCCCTCCGGGCATGACGTCGATTTCATTCACCCCGGGATAAACGTATCCCCCCAGAATACCCAGCAGTGGGAAAGCATCTTGAGGAGCACCGCTAGAAACCTGATTCCCAAGCTCAGCCACTGCCTCGGGAGCTATTGGGATGCCATGGGGCCTTTCCATATTTCTCGCCGAAAGTTTCTTTCCCAGGTCATCCAGGATTCGCTGCGGGCAACCATTCTGATCCAGCGGGAAAAAAGGCAACTGACCGAAACGCAAAGCCGGGAACTGCTGCGGCTGTTCAGGCCCTCCCGGGTGGACGAACCGCTCCTGTTCATTGAAACGGTTCGTCTCTGGGAATATGAACCGCTTTACGTAGAGCTCGCCGGCACCTTGATGATCAGCGGCAAGGGCCACTACCTCTACACCCCCAGCCATGGCCTGCAGAAAGTGGACAACTATCTGGGTTTCAAGGATGCGCTGCTCGATAACCCACACGACGCCGCTCGTAAAGAAGCGCTCTATAGCCTTCTGAGCCTGGAGGAGCGCAACCGTTTCCTGCGCCTGGACGAGCCTAGAATGTCGGGTAAATCGGTGGGTTGGCCGGTCTCCGATTCCTTGGCTGGCGCCATCATTGGCAAACAGTTGGAAAACCTGCATTACGCTCTGGAAATGTCCCGCCAAGGCGAGGTGAACATCCACGCCCTCGTCGACAAAGCGCTGGACATACGTGCCTTGATCAACCGGAGCCTGTTGAATCAGAAAACCAATGGACACTGGGGCACGCAACCGGCTTTTTACGGGAATCTGCGACCGTCCAACTTCCTGGCCGATACGCTGGAGAGAAAGGTCAAGAGCTATGCCAGTGTCGCAGACGCCTTCAATAGCGAGTTCTTGCAGCTGCCGCTGTCCAATGAAGTTTCGTTGCGTCACGAACTGAGGGGCCTGCTGCCCAAACTGACCAATGTTTTTTCCCTGGGGATGCGGGCGGAGGCCGAGCTCAGGGAGCTCAATGAAACCTTGCCGCCAGCCGCCCGCGATCTCATCAGCAGCGTTTTCGCCTACGACCCCGCCTACCCGGACCGCAAGCAACGCATGGGGGTCAAAGGCTTTCGCCCCGATGTCTATGCGTTGAAGCTGGCCGGTACCGCAGACGGTGAAACAGTCTCGCTACCCCTGGCCAATTGTTTCCTGTTGACCGAGCGCGGCGGGTTGGATACGCCTTATTCGGGCCTGGGAATCCTATGGACGCCCGCCGATGGCCTACAGGTTTTCGGCTCCGTCGAGCTGGCCACGCAGCACTTGAACCGGCACCTGCTCGACTCTCGCAAGCGCTTTGGGCTGCTCGCCAACCTCACGCCCACGCAACGCAAGCCCCACAGGCGTTATCAACTCGAGGCGTTCGAGCTGATCGAAGACAACGTGCTGCTCGACCGGGCGCACTCGTTCCTCAAACACTTCGAGGCCGAGCAAGGGTATTTGCGCACTTTGAAAGCCGGAGACTGGCAGCTGACCGGGGCGGCCCTGACCAAAAGCCTTGAAGCGTTACGCCAGAAAGGCGCTCCTACCAACCTGACACGCGCCGCACGGATCGCCCAGGCCATCCGGTGGCAACAGAAACTGCCCGCCTGGCTCGGCACGGCCGCCCTTGAAGATCAACGTCTGCATATTGATCTGCTTGAGCAATACAAAAAAAGCGTGGGCGATGGCGAGGATTACCTGGACGGTATCGAACCCCTGCGTGCCTACGTGAGTAAAAAACTGAAAGCACTGTTGACCACGCGCTTCGCCGCGAAAAACCTCGACCCCGAGACGATCCAGATCACACCGAACCTTGCCCTGGCCGGCCCCGCCAGCACGTTGACCGATTTCGCCCTGAATCATGTCAAGGTCATGCAAATAACTGGTTTCAACGTGTCCTCGACCACCCGGCAAAAGCTGCCGGACGGCTTGAACGAGGCGGCTGTCCGACAAATGTTGCTGTCCCTGGATATTGCGACGATTTATCAAAAAAAAATGCAGGAGCAACTGTCCGGCACCACCGCCGAGGGCCAGCAAAGACAGCAGCGTTTCCGCCGCCAACTGCCCTGGCAACTGTTGCAGTACGCCCATGCACGGCATCTGCAGCAGCATCTTTCGCCGACGGCGTTTGACTTGATTCGCCAGGTGCTGGACATGCCGGATGCCATCGCTCGCCAAGCGGTCGAAGGCGCCAACGCGTTGATTCGGCCACTGGAGCTGATCAAGACCGGGGGCTCGGCGGCAATCAAGGCACTGGGGCTTTACCTGATCGGGTCGAGCGCCGACGCCAAGGCCCCCCATGTCTTGTACTCGCCCTACCATGCAGGCCATTGCTTTGCCGAGTTTAAGGATGAAGCGAGCGTTGTGGCGGCATTCAATACGCCGGGAGCCCTTCAGGACTTGCTGATTCGCCGACTTCCCGAGAATCAGCGGGCCACCTTCAAAAGCCTGTTCGCCTCGACGGCCGGGTCTCTATCGGAGATCACGCTGGCCTCGAATCCGATCAGGACGAACCTGCTCGATACGTTGTTCAACGACAACACAACGCTGTTGTCAGACATGTTTGCCACGCAGACCGACAAAAACAACCCGTTCGACTGGGAAACGGTCCTGCATCTGTTCAGTACCGGCGTCAGGCTGGTGGGCAGGCAGCTGCCGGGCAAGCTGGCGTTTATCGAGACGCTCTGGGAAAGCTATCAGGACTTCAAGGCCTCTGCCGAATCCCTGCAACAGCATGATTGGAAAGCAGGCCTGCACGATTTCATCGCCGGCGCCGCTGAAATGGTCTCACTGGGGCTATTGAACCCCGACGATACATTCGGCCTGCTGGCGCCGGTCGGTCCTGGCTCGCAAAACACCCCTGCGGCCACTGCGGGCCATTGGAAAGACATTGCCTCCACCGCCCCGACGCGCACTAACCTGCAAGTCTTCGAAGCCACCGGCGTCAGCCTCCACGACCTGCAGAAAAACCCAATCGACGGAACCTATAAGTCAATCGAGTCCGGCAAGCTCTACGCCCATGTTGCCGGTAAAGTCTTTCAGGTGGCGAAAACCAGTCAGGCCTGGCGCGTTGTCCATGAAGACGCAGAGGGGCCGATACTGCAGCGAACACCGGGCAGCCAGGACTGGACGATTGCCCCGCAGCGACAGACCATTCGCTATGGCAAGGTCATGTCGACGCTGGCCAACTCATACAGCGACTACAAGGCTTCGCGATCCCTTAATATCGAAGCCCGGGGCATGGCGGAAATACGCCGCAAATACCCTCACTGCGCCAATGCCATCGTGCAGGCCCTGGAGACGGCGCGCTATTACTCTTGCAATGCCCTCCACAACCTCGCCCAAGTCAAACGACAAGTACCGTCGGGCTCTCGGCTGGATACTTTCCTGAAGGCATTCTTTGGTGTCGACAAGGTCGATGCCAGTCTGATCAGAAAAATAGATACCGCAGTTTCCCCCATCTGCCAGGCATTGGCTGATCCATCCTGGGAGTTGCTGAACGCGAACCGCATCGTGATCGGCGACCTTAAAGAGGCCGACGATACGGCGACAGCATTTGTACTTGAACCTGACACAGCCGGAAGAATTTATCTCACGCAGTTTTTCTTCGACGTGGGCCTGGATCAGTACAAGGACCTCGTCCCGGACACCTTTAACGTCGATGCCCATGCCCAGGCAGCGACCCTGATCCACGAAATCACCCATCAGCTTTTCGATACGTACGATATCGTCTACCTGGAATCGACCCTGCCTTTCCTGGACCTGATTTCGACCGCCACTCATGTGGGACAAGCGAAATATGACCATCAAAAAAAACAGCAAGCCAATGGGCTTTCGTTAACCACGTCACGCTCCAGGCTATTTATGGGATGGGATAGCGAAGCCCAGGTACTCAAGGGCCTGGAGCATCTTCCCGGGCTCAAGGCCACCGCCAGGGAAATCCTGAAATTGACCGGCGCCAAGACCATGGACGAAGCACGTGATACGTTTCTGGATCCCAACCTGCCGGACAAACGCATCGACGTCATGCTTCGAAACGCTGATTCCCTGACGCTGCTTATTTGTGAGGTGGGGCGCCAGCTCGACCCGCCATCCTCTTCAAATACCTCGTATTAACGACGCTCGCTCAAGGCGTTGATCTTTTTTCACGACATTTATGGGAGGCTACAGCGACGACATATCGGTGTTCGAGCCTTTGACCGAAAAAAACAGGCTCATTTGATGTGCAAACGCCATGATGGTTGTTCTCGGCAGGTCATGCCGAAGGTTAGAATGCGGCAAACCAGGAAGAGTCAATGACCGAACCTACACTCTCGGAAGCCGAATACGACGCCATTACCGATGCGGCCGCCCATTGGTGCATGCGTTTGCATGCGGTGGACTGCACGGAAGCCGAACGGCTGGCGTTCAAGCAATGGCACGACGCCAATCCGTTGCACGCCTTCGAATACGAAGCCATGCTGGAAATCTGGGCCGTTGCCGATCATCTGCCCCGGGTCGAAACGGCGGTCCCGGCCACTCCAGCGTCCCGGCCTCGGTCGCGCTGGAGCCGGTTGGCTGTCGCGGCGACGGTATTGGCATTGGGCTTGCCCCTGGCGGCGTTCACGGGCTGGAACCTGGGTTGGGTCGCCAATTCGTACCAACACTTCGAAGCCGGCGCGAGCGTACGCCACGTCACCCTGAGCGACGGCAGCCAGGTAGAACTCAACCTGGGCAGTGAGCTGGTCTATGCCAACTACAAAAATGAGCGCCGGGTTACGCTGAAAAAGGGCGAGGCGTTTTTCGACGTCAGCCATGACACCCAGCACCCGTTCGTCGTTCGCGCGGGCCAGGGCCAAGTGCGCGTAACCGGCACGCGGTTCAACGTATGGATGTACCAGGACCAGGTGCGGGTCACGCTGGTGGAGGGCTCGGTCTGGGTGACCAGCAACCAGGCCCTTGCCAGTAACGGCTCACAACTTTCGCCGGGCATGCAGGCGAGTTACAAGACCGGCGACTACCAACCGCAGATTCGCGAGATCGATCCCAATGACAGCTCGCTGGCATGGCGCAACGGCAAGCTGGTGCTGGATAACCTTGCCTTGAGCGAGGCGCTGCCGCTGATCAACCGCTACCTAGATCATCCCGTCATGTTGGCCGATAACAGTACCGGCGCCCTGCGTATCGGCGGTATCTACAACATCAACGAAGTGCAGAACCTTGTGCCTTCGCTGTCCAAGGTCCTGCCGGTTTATCTGACGCGCAACAAGGACGGCAACCCGGTCCTCAACGCTATCGGCCAACAGCCAGCCAATAACTGAAAAAGCCGCCACCCGTTCGGGTCGCGGCTTTTGTCGATGACAACAGCGGTTATTGCGTCACCACCCTGCCCGCCTCATCACGCTCCCGGATAATCAAGGCCTGATAGTTCGGATCGGCCTTGATCTGCTGTTCGGTGAATGGCAGCACACTCCACTGCTTCTTCGAAAAGGCCTGGGTCTGGTCGGCCGAGTAAGGCGATGCCGGGTCGCTGGAGATAGAAAATGCCAACAAGCCCTGGGCCTGGGGGCCTTTGTCGTCAAACGTCACCGTTTGCAAATAGCTGGTACCGCTGACCACCTCCCGCTTACCGTTCGCGCCCGGCACGCTCTGGATCGCGTTATAGATACCAAGCTCCCCCGGTCCACCGTGGATGGGCGTTTGGCGACCACCGCTGCTGGCCACCTGAACATCTTGCCAGCGGCTGTCTTTCGTCAAGCCGGCCGCCTTCACCGCGTCCACCGAGGCCAGCATGGCTTCGCGCAGCGCCTTCAGCACGGGCGCCCGCTCAATCGCCAGGCCTCGGGGGGTATGTTGCGGATCCTTTGGATCGAACGCGACACGCCATGAATCCGGCACAGCCTGCAACCGCTGCATGACGTACTGGAAATGAATGAACCCCAGCCCGCTGTCCAGGCCCGCGGTGCGATCCCAAGCCTTGAGGCGGCTACAGACCTCGAGCAATGACGAGGCATCGAGCCCCAGGTCACCGGCACAAAAACCGAGCAGGTCTGGCATCACTTGGTCAGCCAGGTAAACCTGGTCGTCCATGACCATGCGTTGCAAATCCTCCACCTTCACCGGCCCGCCTTTGGCCAGCTTGCCCAGTCGGTCCAGGGCAAAACGTGAGCGCAGGCCCAGCGGCTGGTCTTGCTGGCTGATCAACGGCGAATAGCCGGACAGAGGTTGCGAAGGGTTGACCATCCAGGCGGAATCGTTGGAATTCTGCACGTAATCGCGGCGCAACAGCTGCGGAAGCTTGTCGGCCGCGTAGATGCCTTTTTGCGCGGCGTTGACATCGATGTCCCAGGCGCATTCACTGCGCGAGCCATCCAGCACGATCATTTTCAGCCCGGCCCTGGGGTCGCTGCACCGGGCCAGCTTGGCGTTATCGACGTTCGGCACTACCGACAGATTCATGTAGAGACTTTGCCCCTGGTCGTCCACCGCCAGGGTATTGACCCAGGGAATGCCTTGGATCTCGTGGACCGCATTCTGCAAGTCCTTGAGCGTGACGGCCTTGTTCATGGCGTACCACTGGGCCAACACCCGATCGTTTTCCAGGTTGGCGTCCCGCAGGCTGTAGGCGAACCGATTATCCCAGTCCAGCCGACCCGGCCATTGCACGACTGGACCAAACTGCGAGCCGTAGACCACGCGAGAAATGGTTTTCACCTGACCGTCGGGTTGCTTGACCTCCACCGAGACTGCTTGCTGGCTCATCGGCACAGACTGGCCATCGAGCAGGTAGCGGGTCGGATCCTTCGGATCGAGCTGCAGCCGGTACAGAGTGAAATGCTTGGAGCTGTCGACGGTGTGGGTCCAGGCCAGGTGCCGGCTGAAACCGATGTTGATCAGCGGCAGGCCGGGCAAGGCCGCGCCCATGACGTCCAGTTTGCCGGGAATGGTCAAGTGCATCTGATAAAAGCGCATGCCACCCAGCCACGGAAAATGAGGATTCGCCAGTAACATCCCGCGACCGTTGAACGAACGCTCGCTGCCAATGGCCAGCGCATTGCTACCGCGCTCCAGCGCGAAACGTTGCTGTCGGGTCGCCGCCACTGCAAAGCTCGACGGTGCCACGCCAGTGAGTGCCGTCGCCTTGGGCGGCTGAGCTCCGGCCAGGGCTTCGGCGAACTGACCGACACCGCCTTCCACCAACAGGCGCCGGGTCAACTTGACCAGGTCCAGCGCCGTGATCGGCCGCACCCACTCGCTCGCGCATTGCTCGGGCAGGCCTTTGGCTTTGCGCTCAGCCAACGCGCGGTTGTAGCCCGCCACGTAGCCTTCGACCAATTGCTGCACTTCAGGCGTCTGGGCCTGCCAGAAGCCGGACACCGCTTGCGGCGTGTTCAGCCAACTGAAAAACAGATCGCTGACGCGGTTCTCCCGCTGTTCGACCGTGACCTGTTCAGGCCCGAAATAACGGGAGCGCTGGCCGTTGACCGTGACGATTTCATTGGCCAACAGGCAAAGATTATCCTGGGCGTACGCATAGCCGATGCCGTAACCCAACCCGCGCTCATCCTGAGCCTGGATATGGGGCACGCCAAAACGGGTGCGACCGATCTCGGCACTGGCCTGCCCTGCATCGCCTTGAGCGCTGGCAACGGGGCTGAGCCCCAGGCTTATCCCAAAAAACACGCCTGCGAGGCCAATCCTCGATAACTGACCGGACATTCTTACGTTCACTCCTGATCGAAACCTTCAGAACCAGAACGGCTGCCGGTACGACATAAAACCCACACATGTGGCCCGCCTGGAAAATCACATGCCGCGTACTGAAGCGGGATGTGCCTTCCCTAAAAACGAACCGGATGAAAAAAAATTAATGGCTTGCCAGCGGCTTTCCGGCGGGGGAATGAGGCGCCTAGACATTTTTTTTACCTTCGGGCCCTCATGATTGATCGTCCTCGTTCGTCCTATTACAGGAGAGCATTTTTTTGACCTTTTCTGATCAGGCTGGTAAGGAGTTTTTGCATGCATGACACGCAATTGCCAATGGACGGTAAGTCAAGATCGACCGGCGTCTCGATGAGCGCCACGAACAGCGTGTTCGGCAGCTCAGCGGAACGAGGCGGCAATGAACAGATCAGGCGTTTGCTCAAAAGCTACGGGCTCAGGACCAGTTTGATTCGCCTCAAAGTCATCGACGCACTGCTCAGGGCCGCCGATGAGGACCGCTGCCTGGGTGTCCGGGGCGTGCACAGTCAATTGCTGGGGCTGGACATTCCATTGTCCTTTCTCAGCGTGCGCGAGGTGTTGAAGCGCTTGTGCAGCGAGGGCGTCGTCACCCTCAATCCCGACAAGAGCTACTGCCTGCACCCCAGCGCCATGAGCGTACTCGCGGCGGGCGAATGAGATCGACGCTCAGGATTTGACCTTGCGCCGCATCACGCCGTTGACCACCACCACGATAACCGCCACGGCAATGGCGATGTATTGAAACAGCTGTTCGCTGATCATGCCGTTGCTCTGCATCCAGGACAGTCCCAGCATGATTGCCAGGACAACGAGGACGATCAGAATCGAGTATTTCAAGCGTTGCGAATGAGTCATTGCCAATTTCCTGAATGTATCCGTTCTGTGTCCGAATGCTTGCCGGGGTCATACCGTGTTTTGGGGTGGCGGGCAAGGATCGGGGTCCCATGGTACAACCGAAGGAGCGCATCCGCGCAACCGCGGCGGTTAATCATGAGAAATTGTGTATGTTTCATCGCATGACCCTGTTGCTTCCCCTGCTGGCCATCCTGATCTTGAGTGGCTACCTCTTTTTCCCTCACGACAGGGAGCATGGTGGTCCGCATGATCGCCATGGTGGTCCGGGTTTTGACGTGCACCGCCAGGGGTTTCGCTGACGACGCCAGCTGACACGCATTAACGTCCAAGACGCCTGATACCGCTACCAGGCGGCATACCCATCCGAATAATCCTGACATCCAAATAGAAAGATCCGCCTCTTGGCTGGCATTTTTCTTACAGCAATCAGTCATGTTTCATTCGCAAACACCGGGCAACACTTCTTGCAACCAAAAAACCAACTTTTTCGGCAACAAAAACTCAACTCTTGAAACATCAGGTCAAGAGTACCCACCACACGTTCTGAATCACACCCACGTATTCTCGAATAAGAAGTACTGACCTTCTTAACGAAAACTAACGCTGGGTACTATGCAAAACTTGCCGACCGCTCTCTCGTCAATACGATTCACAGGCTTTTGCCTGGCGATCGCCTTATTCGAACTATTAACTTATATGGCCAGTGATCTGGTCATGCCTGCCATGCTCGCGGTGACCCAGGAACTCGATGCGCCTGCGGACCAGATTCCCCATGCCTTCAATCTGTATCTGTTGGGAGGCGTGATGTTGCCTTGGCTGATCGGTCCCTTGTCGGATCGCCATGGCCGTCGCCCGTTCATGCTCGTCGGTTGTGCCGGGTTTGTATTGGCGTGTGCAGCGATCACTCAGGTCACCGACATGCAGGGGTTCAATGGGCTCCGCTTGATCCAGGGCATGGGCCTGGGCTTCGTGATCGCGGTCAGCTATCCCGCCATACAGGAGATGTTCTGCGAAGCGGATGCCGTGAAGGTCATGGCGTTGTTGGGCAACCTCGCGCTTCTCTCCCCCTTGCTAGGGCCGTTGCTGGGAGGCGTGTTGTTGCAATGGCTGTCCTGGCGCGAGCTGTTTGTACTGCTGGCCGGTCTTGGGTCGGTGAGTTGGCTGGCCTTATGGAAGTTCATGCCGCAAAACCCCGGCCCGGCGCACTTCCCCGGCCAATCGCCGGTACTGGAGCCGGTCCAGTTGCGCAGGCTGATCAGGCGCTATGGCGCGCTGCTGGGCCAGGCCGGATTCATGGCGGCCAGCGTGGCGCTGGGCCTGATGAGCCTACCGCTGATCGCCTGGATCGGCCTGTCACCCCTGCTGCTGATCCAGGGCCTGGGCCTGTCACCGCTGGTGTATGGGCTGTGGCAGATCCCGGTTTTCGCCGCCGTGATCCTCGGCAATCTCTTGCTCAACGCGTTGGTCGGCCGACTTGGCGTACGCGGTGTGCTCCGCTACAGCCTGTGGCCCTTGTGCACCGGCCTTATCGCACTGGTGGCGGCCAGCCAGTTTCACCTTTCCCTCCCCTCCCTGGTCAGCGGCCTGTCGCTGTACGCCCTAGGGCTCGGCATGGGCAACGCGGCGCTGTATCGCTTGGCCCTGTTCGCCAGCGACGACAGCAAAGGACTGGTCTCGGCCATGGTCGGGATGATTTCCATCGCCGTGATGAGCGCAGCAGGCTCGCTCCTGGCGCTGTTAGGTGCCGGGGCAAATCTGGAAGCGTTTGCCTTGATGGCCGGCATCGCCGGGCTCAGCTGTCTTGTTGCGTTGCGCCTGTTCATGTCGCAACCGGTCCCTCACGTTTGAATTCGCCGCCCCCTGAGGAAAGCTACCCGATGAGTCACTTCCCCTACGCCGATGCGCTGTGTGCGTTGCCCCAGCCCTACAGCCCCGAATCGATTCCCCCTGGATTGTTCGATCGGGCAATGGCTGAGATCAGCCTGTTCCATAGCCACCACACCCCGGGCTACGAAGACTGGCTCAACGCCAACGGCGTCGCTGCCCAAGACCTGGAGCATTTGACTGACTGGTCGCTCCTGCCACCCATCTATGCCAGTTACTTCAAACAGCGGATGCTACTCAGCCCGACCGCCGAGAACGCGCTGGAGCTCACGTCCTCCGGCACCAGTGGCCAGAAAAGCCGCATGCGCTATGACGAGCGCAGCATGGCGGCGGCCCAGGGAATGGTGGCGCGCATCTTTGACCACTACGGCTGGACCACCAATGACTCGCCCTGTAACTACCTGCTGTTGAGCCATGAGCCGGAGCCGGCCAATCGTCTCGGCACGGCGTATACCGATCAGTTCCTGTGCCGTTTCGCCCCGGCCAATCGCGTCGTTTATGCCTTGCGACACACTGGAAAAGCGCATGAATTCGACATTTTCGGCGTGATCCGCGCCTTGCAGGAATTCGCCGAAGAAGGCCTGCCGGTCAGGATCTTTGGCTTTCCAGCGCTGCTATGGCATGTCCTTGAGCGCATGGCGGCCACAGGTATAACGGACTTGAAACTGGCACCCGCCTCGCTGGTGTTTCTGGGGGGCGGCTGGAAAAAACAGGCGTCCCAGGAAATGCCCCGCCTTCAGGTCTATGAACGCATCACCCGACAACTGGGCATCGAGGCCCATCGGTGCCGCGACGGTTACGGCGCCGTCGAGCACGCAGTGCCCTACATCGAATGTGCGCACCATCGGTTTCACGTGCCGATCTATTCGAAAGTCTTCGTGCGCCATCCCTCGGACTTCAGCGTCCAGCCCTTCGGCGAGGCCGGGTTGTTGTCCTTCGTTTCGCCTTACATCTCTTCCAGCCCCGCCCATGCCGTGGTGATGAGCGATCTGGCGACCCTGCACCCCGCCGACTGCGAGTGCGGCTCGGCCACTCAATGGTTCGAGCTGCATGGCCGGGCTGGCACCAGCGCCAGCCGAAGCTGCGCCATGGCTGCCGCCGAACTGATCAAGGAGGATTGATATGTATCTCATCAATGGCCTACTGCACACGAACCTGACGTTCGATCAGGCGCTTGATCGCCTGCAAGCACAATTGCCAGCCCTCCTGGCCTCGGCGCCCCCTAGCGACAGGGTGCTCGATTGCGCCGAGGCGTTCGCTCAGAAACTGCGATGCCAAGGGCAAGTTCCGATCCTCGATGAGGATCAGCGCCAGGCGCTGATTGCCTTTTGCGAACGCAAGCACCTGAGCCTGAAACTCGAGCGGGAGCTGGGGCCCGACCCGCGCTCGCTGCGGCGAATCGACTATCACGACGGCCCGTTCGAAAGCTGGCAGCCCTTGGGGCTGGTGGTGCATGTCACGCCGGGCAACGCACCGCTGCTGGCATTCTGTGCGGCATTGGAAAGCCTGCTGGCGGGTAATATCAACTGGCTGCGACCGAGCACCCGCGATGGCGACCTGACGGCGCGGTTGCTGGCGGCTTTCCTCGATTGCGACCCCACTGGCCGACTGCGCGATTACCTGGCGGTGTTGCCGGTGCCTTATCACGAGAACGGCCGTCTCTTCGCCCTGGCCCAGGGTGTCAGCGCCTGGGGTGGCGAGACGGCGCTCAAGGCCATGCGCGAGCAGATTCCAGGCGGCTGCCGCTGGATCGACTGGGGCCATCGCATCAGCTTCGCCTATGTCACGCCGCACGCCGCCAGCCCGCAAGCGCTGGATAGGCTGGTGGACGAAATCTGCGTGCTCGATCAACAAGCCTGCTCCAGCCCGCAATGGCTGCTGGTGGACAGCGACGAGCCTGCTCAAATACAGGCATTGGGCAACGCCCTGGCCGCTGCATTCGAGCGACGGGCCGGACAGTGGCCCGCCTTGGCGACCACCGCCGCCGAAGCCTGCGAGATCACTACCCGAACGGCATTGGCCCGGCTGGACCAGAGTTTCGCCGGACAGACCGGTCAGGTCTGGGCGGGTGATGGCTGGCGCATCCTCTGGGAACATCACCGCGACCTGTTGCCGTCGCCGCTGTTCCGCACGCTGCTGTTACGGCCAGTGCCCCAAGGGCTGCTCACCGAAACCCTGCTGCCGTGGCGAAACGTATTACAGAGCTGCGCACTGATCTGTGAACCGGAACAGGTCCCGGGGCTGGCCCGCCGCCTGATCACCGCCGGAGTGACCCGCATTGCGCCAATCGGAGCCATTCAGCAGGGCTATGACGGCGAACCTCACGACGGCGTCTATGCGCTGCAACGCTTGAGCCGCCGGGTGTCGGTCGGCCTTGAGCCGGGCGTCGCGAGTCATCGCGTGACGCTGGATGCTCCCCCTGCGGCGCTGTCGGTTTGTGCCTCGACACCGATCATGGACAAGGCCGCCTTCCTCGCGCTGCCCGCGGCCCCCCAGGCGCAACTGTTTTTCCGCTCCGGTGGCAGCAGCGGCATCCCCCTGCTGTCGCCGTTCAGCTATCGCGATTTCGACCGCCACATGCGCGCCGCCGCCGACGGGCTGCGCGCTGCGGGGCTGGATCCGGCCCGGGACCGGGTCATGAATCTGTTTTATGGCGGCAGCCTCTACGGCGGCTTTTCCAGCTTCTCGAAAATACTCGAACAAATGAATGTCGTGCACTTCCCCATGGGCGCACCGACCGATGATGACTACCACGAAATCGCTCAGATGATCGCCACCCATGGCGTCAACACACTGGTCGGTATGCCGAGTACCTTGCAGCGTCTGTTTTCCAGCCAACGAACCCTCCTGCAATCCTACGGCGGCGTTCGCAAAATTCTGCTGGGTGGCGAGCACCTGGGACAAGGCGCCCGCCAGTTGCTTGAGGATTGTGGGGTCACCCTTATTCGCTCAGCCATTTACGGCAGCGTAGATGCCGGTCCCTTGGGCCATGCCTGCGCCGCCAGTGGCGATGGCGTCTTCCATCTCATGGATGACATCCAGCACCTGGAAATCGTCGATCTGGAACAGGACATCGCGGTGGGTGCAGGGGAAACCGGGCGCCTGCTTTTCACTTCCCGCGTGCGTCAGGCGCAGCCCCTCCAGCGCTATGAGGTCGGCGATTGCGGCCGCTGGCTGGCGGCGCCCTGCGCCTGCGGCCTTGAATCACCCAGGTTCGAGCTACGTGAGCGTCACGGCCGCCTGGTGCGCATCGGTACGGAATTCATCAATACCCGGGAGCTTGCCGAACTTGCGCAAGTGGCGATTCAAATCGTGTTGGACTACGACAAGAGTGGCTGTGAACGCCTGCTGATTCGCGTCGATGGCGACGCGCAAACAGTGCGGCGCAAAGTGCTCGGTCTTCTGCCGTTGTCCACTTCAGTCGCTGCTGCACTGCTGATACTGGAAGTCCAATCCTGTCCGGCCGAACATTTCGAACATAACAAACACAGCGGCAAAGTCCCGCTGGTGATCGACTCCAGAATATCCGCCTGATTGTTTATTTGCCTGTCAATCAATAAGCGGACTTTAAAGCCCTGAGAGAATCCTGATGAGCACTTCTTTACCCTTCGAACAATGGCTGGCCCATATCCGAACGCATTCAACCTATTACCAGAAA
Source organism: Pseudomonas sp. B21-054 (assembly GCF_026016345.1). Classification (NCBI taxonomy): domain Bacteria; kingdom Pseudomonadati; phylum Pseudomonadota; class Gammaproteobacteria; order Pseudomonadales; family Pseudomonadaceae; genus Pseudomonas; species Pseudomonas sp. B21-054. The sequence continues at coordinate 2,995,415 of NZ_CP087204.1, read as the reverse complement.
GCCTTGCGGCATTTGCCATCGCAGGGATGCACGCTGGAAGACTTACCCATCGTCGATGCCAAGAATTACTGGGTGGGTGGTCATGACCTGGATAAGTGGGAAGTTCTGACTACCCCAGTAAAAGACGCACTGGTTTTTAAAACCGGTGGTACCACCAGCCAAGGGAAACTGTCGGTCTACACGCACGCTGAATGGCAACTGATGCTTGACTGCTTCGGTCGCAGCCTGTCGGCTCAATTAAAGGCCGGCGATCGAATTGCCAATCTGTTTTTCTCAGGGGACCTGTACGCCAGTTTTCTGTTTATCCATGGCGCCCTTTGCAGTGTCGATGTGGCTATAACCGAATTTCCGTTCACCGGGTCGGCGGATCTTGACGGACTGACCGATGCCGTTAATGGGCACCGCATCAATGTACTGGCTGGCGTACCTGCGCACCTCCTGGCGTTTGCCAGTCACTTGAATCAATTGGGGCGAACGTTGCCGAGCGTTACCACCGTCCTGTTTGGTGGTGAGCAACTGTTCGAAAGGCAGCTTCCAACGTTACGCCGTGCATTTCCACAGGCACATTTCGCATCCATCGGTTATGCGAGCGTGGATGCCGGACTGGTGGGCGCCAGTGAACCGGATTGCGAATTGGGTGAGCATCGCGTCTTCGACGAACAGACCCGGCTGGAAATTATCGATGAAACCAGTGGGGAAGTGATTGAGGAATGTGATCGCTGCGGCGACCTGGTGGTCACCAACTTCACCCGCACGCTGATGCCTATCGTGCGTTACCCGGTCGGGGACAGGGCCTGTTGGCGCGAACCTGCCGGCACCCCACGGCGCAAATTCGCCCTGCAGGGACGAAGCGCCCAAAGCGAGCGGGTGCGGGTCGGCGTTCTTTCACTGTTTCCACAGCACATCAGCGACATCACCCGGCGCATTGCCGGCGATGTGCAATGGCAATTGATCATCGAGCATGGCGTAAATAACGATCATGTCACGCTCCAATGGGTGCCCGGCGAATACGTGACGGCTTGCGATTCTCCCTCCGATGCCCTTAGAGCCGCGCTGACCGAACAGTATCCGGGCCTCGATCAGCTCGGACTGGCCGTTCAGGCCTGTAGCGCGCAAGCGCTGGCCCGGCACCCACGCTCGGGTAAACATCTGCCGATCGTCGACCGTCGAGTCTATGGCCTGACGGCCGCGAGGCGCGCCGGATGAGCACCTTGGTCATCAGGCCGTTCAGGTCCACGGACGGTGCCGGGATCAGCGAGTTATTCCGACGGGTATACGGCGACCACTATGTCTCGCCGGACGTCTATTTGCCGCGGATGATTTGCCAGTACAACGCACAGCAACATTGGCGTTCCATGGTCGCGGTGCTGGACGAACACGTGGTCGGCCATGCCGCGCTGTGCCGAGGCCTCGCCAGCCCTTCAGACGCCGAGCTGGCGTTGATGGCGGTAGACCCGGCGCTGCAAGGTGCCGGGATTGCCACCCGACTGGGCCAGCGATTACTGGACCGCTGCCAGGACCTTGGCCTGGCCAGGCTGTCGATCAAGCAAGTCACCAGCCATCCCTTCAGCCAACGGTTGGCACAACAGCTGGGATTCCATGACACCGGCCTGCTCCCCGACTACGTGCCCTCGCCGTTCGCCAACGCCCAGGCCGAAACCATTGTCGTCGGCTGTCAGGTGATCAACGACCAGCATCGGCCGCTGCCGCACCTGCGGTGGCCCGCGACATGCCAATGGCTGATGGAGCCCCTGGCATCGAGGTTCGGAACCACGGCCATCGAAACCCCGGCATCGGTACAGCCGTTGCAAGTCAGGCAACTGCCCGGGCGTATCGACATTGTGGCCGCCAGCATGGACCGCCGCCTGGCCGGGCAATTGCAACATCTACCGGCCCATTGGCCATTGTCAGTACGGCTCGGCCTTCGTCAGTCGTTCGCCGATGATTGCCGGCGGTTGATGGCCGCGGGCTTCATCTTCACCGGGATCATGCCCGCGGAAAGCGACCGGGGTTGGCAGGCTCTGTTTCACCGTGGCGCCTTGGCCCGCAGTCTCAGCCTGCACTCGGAAACGATGCAACGGCTGCACAATGAATTGCAGGCTCACGCTCAGACGTGGAGGGGCGCGCAGGCAAACTCGGCGGCTTGACGACATAAAGCAGGTTCTTTGGACGAACCATTTGCGCCGAAATAACGGGAGATCGTAGCTGCAGGCCGCGATTTCTCCCGATCGACGGTAGCACTCGCTACCGATGCAACATTCAAGCTCTATAGCCACAGGCCGATAAAAAGCAAAATCGGGCCATTGCGCCTGCTCCCGAAAGACGCCTTCGTGAAGGACACTCCATGCCCGCATTCCGCACCATTCAGGCACGCTATACGCTGTTCTTGGTTCTCTTCATGTTGGTGCTGTCCATCCTGACCGTCGTCGGCATCAGTTATCTGGTCGCGCCCAAGCTGCGCCAGACCGAAGAGCAAGTGGCGCTCAACCGTATCGCCGAGGTCGCCGAGCAAATCCAGGGCGAACTGAACAAGGTGCAGGCGCAACAACGCAGCATTACCCAGACCATCCCGCTGCTCGACAGCGATGCCATTGACAAAGTGCTGCCCGGGCTTGTCGATCAATATGGTGAACTGAAGGTTTTCGGTGGCGGGATCTGGCCATTGCCCAACCAGCGTGCTGAGGGACGCAGCAAGTTCAGCACGTTCTGGCACCGCGACGCCTCCGGCAAACTGGTGGTCAACACGTTCTGGAACAGCGACGCGGCACCCAATTACTACGAACAACCCTGGCACAAGGGCGGCATGGCCACCCCGCCCGGCAAGTGCGCCTGGGCCGCCGCGTATAAGGATGATGCCAGCGCCGAACCCCGTACCAACTGCGCCATGGCCATTCAGAAAAACGGCGTGCCGTATGGCGTTTCCACCATCGACGTGACCCTGGGCTTCTTCAACGAACTGGTCGCGCGCAAGGAAGCGGACCTGAGCGCCGAGATGCTGATCGTCGAAGGCGACGGCAAGATCATCAGCAACAGTTCGCGCATCAGCGGCCCGATCGTGCTCAAGAACATCAGCGAACTGGCGGCCACCTCGCCGTTTGCCGCTCAGGTCAAGGCAGGCCTGGCCAAACGCGACCAGCCACTGCAACGGGTCGAGTTCGATAACAAGGGCGAAGCAAGCACGTTTTTCATGCGGCCTATCGAAGGTTCGCCGTGGTTCCTGGCTACCGCCTTGCCCACCCGCCTGATCACCGCCCAGCGCGACGACGTCCTGAGCACCCTGAGCCTGCTGCAAATCCCGATGGTCATCCTGCTGGTACTGATGCAGCTGTATGCGATCCGTCAGTTGACCCACCGCATGAAAGTCCTCAAAGGCAACATCGATTCGTTGTCCACGGGGGATGCCGACCTGACCCGACGCATTACCATTCGTGCCGAGGACGAGCTGGGGGCCATCGGTCACTCGGTCAACCGGTTTATCGCTTACCTGCAAGACATGATCGGCGAAGTCACCCAGGCCACCGGGGCCATGGCATCGAGCCTGGATAACCTGCAACGGACTTCGGCCCACACCAGCGAAATCCTGATGCGGCACGCCTCGGAAACCGACCAGACCGTGACAGCCATTACCGAAATGAGCTCCACGGCGGAAAGTGTCGCGCACAATGCTGCCGAAACCGCGGCGTTCACCCAACGCGCCAACGAGCATGCCGATCGTTCTCGCGTGGTGGTTGGCGAGGCATCCAATAGCGTGGTGGCGTTGATCGATGAAGTGGCCAGCGCCACCCGCAAGGTCGAAAGCATGCAGCAGGACGCCCATCGCATTACTGAGATCCTCGGTGTCATCGGTGCCATCGCCGGGCAGACCAACTTGTTGGCCCTTAACGCCGCCATCGAAGCGGCCCGGGCCGGTGAGCAAGGTCGTGGCTTCGCGGTCGTGGCCGACGAAGTTCGCGCCCTCGCCGCCCGCACCCAGGCCAGCACCTCGGAAATCAACGAAATGCTGACCCGTCTGACCCAAGGTGTAAGTTCGTCGGTCTTGGCCATGGAAAACACCCAGGCCAGTTGCCAGTCGGCCGCCGACGCCACCTCCCGCGTGAACTCGGGCCTGGATGAAATGGCGGGCTCCGTCAGCCAGATCAACAGCCTGAGTACCCAGATTGCCACCGCCGCCGAGCAACAAAGCGCCGTGACCGAGGAGATCAACCGCAGCATGGTGCAGATCCGTCACATGGTGGAGGAACTGGTGGAAAGCGGCTTGGCCAGCGAAACCAACACCCGCCAGCTACTGGATGCCAACAGCCGGGTGAATGCGATCATGGGGCGGTTCAAGGTTCGCTAAAGCTTCACCTTCCCCCTGTGGGAGCGAGCTTGCTCGCGATAGCGTCGGATCAGCTGCAAGGGTGTGACTGACAAACCGCTATCGCGAGCACGGGACTGTATTCGTCCTACCAACCTGACAATTCTGTAATCCCCGCCTCAGCCCCCTGTCAGCTCGCCCTCGCTACTCTGTTATCCTCCCTCCAAATCGTTCGACAAGAGACCTCCCCATGGCCAAGCCCCTGCACTTGCTCGCCCTGAGCGCCCTGCTCATGACCACCCTGGCCCAGGCCGCCGAACCGGTTACCATCGACGTGCACCGTGATGCCAATTGCGGCTGCTGCAAAAAGTGGATTTCGCACCTGCAAGCAAACGGCTTCAAGGTCAACGACCATGTCGAGGCCGACATGAGTTCGGTCAAGCAACGCCTGGGCGTGGCGCCGAACCTGCGCTCCTGCCATACCGCTGAAATCAACGGCAAATTCGTCGAAGGCCACGTCCCGGCCGACCAGGTGCTGGCGTTGAGCAAACGCGATGACCTGCTTGGTGTGGCCGCGCCCGGCATGCCCATGGGCTCGCCCGGTATGGAAATGGATGGCATGAGCGATGCGTACCAAGTGATCGGCCTGAAAAAAGACGGGACTCAAACCGTCGTGGCGGATTACCCGGCCCACTGATGGGCGAGGCTTACATCGGGTTGTTCCTGGCCGCCTTCGGGGCGGCGACCTTGTTACCCCTGCAATCGGAAGCGCTGTTGGTGGGCCTGTTGCTCAGCGACCGCTATGGGCCCTGGCTGTTGCTGGCCGTCGCCACACTGGGCAATGTCCTGGGTTCGCTGGTGAACTGGTGGCTGGGCACACGCCTGGAGCAGTTCAAGGGCCGCCGCTGGTTCCCCATCAGCCCCGCCCACCTGGACAAGGCCCGTGTGCATTACCGACGCTATGGACGTTGGTCGCTGCTGCTCAGTTGGGTACCGATCATTGGCGACCCGCTGACCTTGGTGGCAGGGGTCATGGGCGAACCCTGGCGGCGCTTTCTGCTGATCGTGACCCTTGCCAAGGGCCTGCGCTACGGCGCGCTCGCGCTCGCGACCCTGGGCTGGATGGGTTGAACGTTCGGGCCGTTCGGTTGCCTGTGGTTAATGTCGCCATAATCGGGCCGTCCCAGGATCGTCCGGATGCCCAAGGAGAGTTGACCATGTCGCGTTCCACCGCTCGCTGGTTGCCCAGCCTGTTCCTGACCGCCGCCCTGCCCCTGCTCGTCCAGGCTGCCAATCCACCTGAAGGCCCGGCCTATGGCCCGGAACTCCAGGGATTCGAATATCCGTATACGCTCAAGCACTTCGCCCTCCAGTCCCAGGGCCAATCGTTGCAGATGGGCTACATGGACGTGCCGGCCCAAGGCAAGGTCAATGGCCGCAGCGTGGTGCTGATGCACGGCAAAAACTTCTGCGCCGCGACCTGGGGCGACTCGATCAAGACCCTCAGCGAGGCCGGTTACCGGGTGATTGCCCCGGACCAGATCGGCTTCTGCACATCGAGCAAGCCGGACCACTACCAGTACAGCTTCCAGCAACTGGCAAGCAACACCCAGGCCCTGCTCAAGGCTCTCGGCGTGCAGAAAGCCATCGTGGTGGGTCACTCCACCGGCGGCATGCTCGCCACCCGCTACGCCTTGCAGTTTCCCGATCAGGTCGAACGCCTGGCGATGGTCAACCCCATCGGCCTCGAGGACTGGAAAGCCCTCGGCGTGCCCTACCGAACCGTGGACCAATGGTACGAGCGTGAACTGAAACTCAGCGCCGACGGCATTCGCAATTACGAGCGCACTACGTATTACGGCGGCCGCTGGAAGCCGGAATTCGAACGCTGGGTGGACATGCTCGCCGGGCTGAACAAGGGGCCTGGCCATACGCAAGTGGCGTGGAACTCGGCGCAGATCTACGACATGATCTTCACCCAGCCGGTCTATTACGAGTTCAAAGACCTGACAGTGCCCACCTTGCTGCTGATCGGCACCTCAGACACCACCGCCATCGGCAGCGATATCGCGCCGCCGGCGGTGAAAGCCAAACTGGGCCGTTATGAGGTGCTGGGCAAGCAGGTTGCCCAACTGATACCGCGCTCGACCCTGGTGGAGTTCCCCAATCTGGGGCATGCCCCACAGATGGAAGAGCCGGATCGGTTCCACCGGGCCTTGCTGGGCTGGCTGGACAAACCCATTCCCTGACGAGGTGTTCCATGGCGGTGCAAATAGCAGTCATCGACGATTGGCAAGACGTAGCACGGGAGGTAGTGGACTGGTCGGTGCTGGACAGCATCGGCCAGGTGACCTTTGTGCACGACTTTCCCGCCGACCGCGACACCCTCGCCGAGCGCTTGCAGCGCTTCGAGGTGATCTGTGTGATGCGTGAGCGCACTGTGTTCGACGAAGGCCTGCTGCGGCGCCTGCCGAACCTCAAGCTGTTGCTCACCGGCGGCATGCGCAATGCCGCCCTGGACCTCAAAACCGCCGCCGAGCTGGGCATCCAGGTGTGCGGTACCGACAGCTATAAGCACGCCGCCCCCGAATTGACCTGGGCGCTGATCATGGCCCTGACCCGCAACCTCGTTCAGGAAGCCAATGCCCTGCGCGCTGGCCTGTGGCAGCAAGGTTTGGGTGGTGATCTGCACGGCAAGACCCTGGCGATCCTCGGCCTGGGGAGCATCGGCACACGGGTGGCGCAGTTCGGCCAGGTGTTCGGCATGCGAGTGATCGCCTGGAGCCAGAACCTCACCGCTGAAAAAGCCGCTGAAGCCGGCGTGACCTACGTCAGCAAGCAGGCACTGTTCGAGCAGGCCGACATCCTCTCGGTCCATCTGGTGCTCAGCGAACGCACCCGCGGCCTGGTGGACGCCCAGGCACTGGGCTGGATGAAACCCGGGGCGCTGCTGGTCAATACCGCGCGCGGGCCGATCGTCGATGAGTCCGCCCTGGTCGAGGCCCTCCAGCACCGACGCCTGGCCGGCGCGGCCCTGGACGTATTCACCCAGGAGCCCTTGCCGTCCGATCACCCGTTCCGGACCTTGGATAACGTGTTGGCCACGCCGCATGTGGGTTATGTCAGCCGACAGAATTATCAGCAGTTCTATTCGTTGATGATTGAGGATCTGTTGGCTTGGGCGGGGGGGAAGCCGATTCGGTTGTTGACGGCGGCTCCCGGGGTTTTATAGTTCGTGTGTATATCCGTTTTTTCGGTAACGGCGGCTGGCGGTTCCGCCCTTACGGCGGCTCACTTTCGAAGAGCGCGAAAGTAAGCAAAGCGCTCTTGCCCCACCACTCGGCACCTCGCCTAGGCTCGGTGTGCCCTCACTCCGGCATTGCTCCGTGGGCCCGCCGCGAAGGGCCATCCATGGCCCAGCGCGGCTAACCCGGCATCCATGCCGGGTTGCCCACTGCGCAATGCCTGTGTTCGGCCAGCGTGGTTTAACGGGGCGCCCACGATCAAAAGCGTACGCGAGGCGGCCTTATAGCCGACCTGGCTTAGCGTGAATGCGTTCCTCCTGTGGGAGCGGGCTTGCTCGCGAAAGCGGAGGGTTAGTTTGTGGTGATGTTGGCTGTGCCGACGCCATCGCGAGCAAGCTCGCTCCCACAGGTTTTTTGTGTCGTGTGCAGATGCTGTGAACACCCGCCACTCCATGTGGGAGCGAGCTTGCTCGCGAAAGCGGAGGGTCAGTTTGTGGTGATGTTGGCTGTGCTGACGCCATCGCGAGCAAGCCCGCTCCCACAGGTTTTTTGTGTCGTGTGCAGATGCTGTGAACACCCGCAACTCCATGTGGGAGCGGGCTTGCTCGCGAAAGCGGAAGGTCAGTTTGTGGTGATGTTGGCTGTGCCGACGCCATCGCGAGCAAGCTCGCTCCCACAGGTTTTTTGTGTCGTGTGCAGATGCTGTGAACACCCGCAACTCCATGTGGGAGCGAGCTTGCTCGCGAAAGCGGAGGGGCAGTTTGTGGTGATGTTGGCTGTGCCGACGCCATCGCGAGCAAGCCCGCTCCCACAGGTTTTTTGTGTCGTGTGCAGATGCTGTGAACACCCGCAACTCCATGTGGGAGCGAGCTTGCTCGCGAAAGCGGAGGGTTAGTTTGTGGTGATGTTGGCTGTGCCGACGCCATCGCGAGCAAGCTCGCTCCCACAGGTTTTTTGTGTCGTGTGCAGATGCTGTGAACACCCGCCACTCCATGTGTGAGCGAGCTTGCTCGCGATAGCGGTGGTCCAGCCACACAGATGCTGGATATACCCCCCGCTCTTGCTTTGCTTTAGATCTTGATCTTGATCTTGATCTTGATCTTGATCTTGATCTTGATCTTGATTTTGATCTCGACGCCCCATTAAACCACGCTGGCCGAACGCAGGTATTGCGCAGTGGGCACCTCGGCATGGATGCCGAGGTAGCCGCGCTGGGCCATGGATGGCCCTTCGCGGCGGGCCCACGGAGCAATGCCTGCGTTCGGGCATGCCGAGCCTAGGCGAGGCACCGAGTGGTGGGGCAAAGCGCTTTTGGTTACTTTTGGCGCTCTTCCAAAAGTGACCCGCCGTAATTGGATGGACTCGCCCTCGCCGAGGCGTCAATGCGCCGCGGTGGCAGTCTAAGAAGCCAACGACAGCGAGGGCGAGTCCATGAAAAAGAATACGACGCTTAAACAGTCCCTGTCTTCAATCGATCTGTCGGCCTGTACGACAGTGGCGATTGATCTTGCCAAGCAGGTATTTCAAGTCGCAGGCGAAGACGCCCTTGGCCGAGTGCTCTATGAAGAGCGCATCAAGTCGCGTGAGGCCTTCCACACCTTCTTGCGCCAATTGTCGCCAAGCATTGTTGTGCTGGTGGAAACCGGCCCAGGTGCTCAAGCATGGGCACGACAGTTACAGGCGCAAGGCAATCTGGCACGAGTTCTTCCGGCGCAACTGGTGGCTAACCACCGCAGCGGTGCAAAAAATGATCGCAACGATGCGCTGGCTATTTTACGTGCGGGACGGGACAGCAAGATTGCGGCGGTGCCCATCAAAAGTACTGCAGCACTGGCCATGCAGGCATTGCACCGTGCCCGGCAGGGTTATGTGCGTCGGCGTACAGCTACGAGTAACCAGATGCGTGGGCTATTGATGGAGCACGGTTTTGCCTTGGCACAAGGTGATGTTGCTATCAGTCAAACCCTACCTCGGGTGCTGGAGGATGCTACCCAACCACTGCCAGACATGTTGCGCGAACTCATCGACGAGTTGCTGGGCGAATGGCGCCAGTTAGGCGAGCGGATCAACATATTGACCGGTCGCTTGGAGATCGCTGCGAACCAGGATCAAACAGCCAGACGGTTAATGACGGTACGCGGTGTCGGTCCGATCATCGCCACAGCGATGCTAGCCAAGCAGACCGAACCCGAACGTTTTGCCGATGCACGCCAGTTTGCCGCCTACTTTGGCATGGTGCCTGATCAGAACAGCAGCGGGCAAAAGGTTCACTTGGGCCGAATGAGTAAAAGAGGCGATGGTTACATACGCAGCCTGATGGTTCAGGGGGCTCATGCCGTATTGAGGCACCTACGTCCTGATTCTGAGCAGCCCGACGATCGGCGCTTGCATCGCTGGTTGAGTCGCCTAGGACGTAAGGAGGCGGCGGTACGACTGGCGAATCGCAACCTACGAATCATCTGGGTGCTGCTACAGAATGACCAGACTTATCGCAGCCAACCGGCCTAAGGCCGGCCGGCTGCGACAAGTTACTGATCAACAGAGTTCTGCCACCGGGGCGTAAAAGCGCTCCAGCCCCTGCTAGAAAACATTGACCCCAGGTCAGACCGTCGCGGATTGATGCCTGCGCCCTTACCGGCCTTCGAGGCCTGAACGTAATCGGCATACCGCGAGCTCAACCAATGTTGGCCAGAAGTCGAAGACGGCTTCCTCGATAGGCCTTATACATAGATGCAGCCGGGTCGCAGTGTTGAAAAGCGGGTGACAGTGGAGGCGAGTCCATACATAAGGGCGGAACCGCCAGCCGCCGTTACAAAAAAACCGGATATACACACAAACCACAAGTCCAGAACAAGCCCCTGAAAACGGCACGTTCCCCCTCCAAAAGAAACACCGCTTTTCTGAAGTGAACAGCAATCCCACTCCCACCGCAATAGCCTTTCCCAACACCGAAAATAGCCATCAAATCGCCTCCATTTCAAGCGCCCCCCAACGGTGCATCACGCCATCCCATCGCGCACGCCGATGAAACACCACCCTCCCCTTACGCTTTTTAGATTTCAAGAAACTGCACTTCGTCGGTGCGTATCCCCCTTTGTCGTGTAAGACATTGCCGACAATATCCGTGATTGTCTGACAATGCGACGAAGCGAGCCGCACCGCTCTACGTTCTGACCTAGACTGCTGAACCGGGGGAAAAACCTACCGGTCATCCACTCGAAAAAAAGTCGAAACTTTTCGCAACGGCGACAGGTCAGGTTAGAGGTAGGGCATCAGCGGCTGGTGCATTCCTTGCACAAGCCCTTTTAGCGGCCCCTCCACCTGATTCGCTTCGCCGCATTGGGCAGCGCTTTGCTTTCCTTGCGTAGCGCTTGTGCGCCTGGCCGCAGGATTTGGCCAATGAAACAACAGCTCTGGCGCATGCCGGAAACAGATCAAGAAAATGGGAGATAGTTATGATCAGTGCTGCCTTGGAACCACAGCAAGTCCGTTCTCAATTACCGCCGGCGGCTGAATCTCCGACGGCTCCGGTGCTGGCCACCGGCGGCAAGGCACTGCTCCCCGTCGTTCGACAGAATCCCAATCGCAAGAAGGTATTGTTCGTAACGTCGGAAATCGCCGACCTGGTAAAGACCGGCGGCCTGGGCGACGTTTCGGCCGCACTGCCCCGGGCCATGGCCGGCCTGCATGATGTCCGGGTACTGATCCCCGGTTATCCGCAGGTGATGAACAGCGGCAACCCGATCCATATCATCGGCGAGCTGGGTGGCCACGCCGCGCTGCCACCCTGCAAGATCGGGCGCATGGACATGGCCGATGGCCTGGTGATTTATGTGCTGATCTGCCCGGAGCTCTTTGCCCGCGAAGGTTCACCCTACGGTGCCAACAACGGTCGCGACTGGCCCGACAACCACATTCGCTTCGCTCGCCTGGGCCTGGCTGCGGCCGACATCGCCGCCAACCTGGCACAGATCCATTGGTGCCCCGATCTCGTGCATGCCCACGACTGGCCCGCCGGGCTGGCGCCAGCCTATATGCACTGGCGCGGACAACGCACTCCGACCCTGTTCACCATCCACAACCTGGCGTACCAGGGCGTGGTGAGCCTGGCGTCCTGCCCAGAGCTGGGTATCCCGGAACACGCGCTGCAACAAGAAGGCATGGAGTTCTACGGCAAGTTGTCGTTCCTCAAGGCCGGCATGGCCTACTCCAGCCATATCACCACGGTCAGCGCCACCTACGCCCAGGAAATCACCACTCCGGCCTTCGGCTGCGGGCTCGACGGTTTCCTCGCGGCCAAGACGCAACAGGGCCTGCTCAGTGGCATTCCCAACGGCATCGATGAAAGCTGGGATGCCGCCACCGACACGCATCTGTTCCGCCAGTTCGCCATGGGTGACTGGGAGGGCAAGGCCGTCAACGCCGCCCATGTACGCGACCTGTTCGGCCTCGACGACTCCACCGGTCCGCTGTTCGCCGTGGTGTCGCGCCTGGTCTATCAGAAAGGCCTGGACCTGACCGAAGCCGTCGCTGAGTTCATCGTCGAATCGGGCGGCCAGATCGCCATCATCGGACGTGGCGAACCGGAGGAAGAACAAGCCATGCGTGAACTGGCGCTGCGCTTCCCGGGACGGATCGGTGTGCGCATCGGTTTCAACGAAACCGACGCCCGGCGGATGTTCGCAGGCAGCGACTTCCTGCTGATGCCCTCGCGCTACGAGCCTTGCGGCTTGAGCCAGATGTATGCCCAGCGCTTCGGTTCGCTGCCGGTGGCGCGCAACACCGGTGGGCTGGCGGACACGATTGAGGACGGCATCACCGGCTTTCTGTTCAATGAGTCCACCGTGGAGAGCTACAAACAGGCATTGAGCCGGGCCTTCAAGGTCTTCGCTTTTCCTGACTTGCTCAACGCCATGCGCTGCCGAGCCATGTCTGCACCGTTCAACTGGTCTCAGGCCGTGGAACCCTACGCCGATCTCTACGAACAACTGGTGGCCAAGTCACTGGGTAAATCGGTCAGAAAATGAGGTAACAATGCCGTCAAGGACGCCTGAAACCTGGACCCATGGCGCGGTCATGCTCGATGCCGAGCACACCCGCTTCGCCCTCTGGGCCCCGGACGCTTTTTTTGTCAGTGTCGAGCTCGACACTGGAGATTCAATACCACTACTGCCCCAAGCCGACGGCTGGTTCATGATCCAGACCCGTTGCCCCGCCGGTACCCGCTATCGCTACAACATCGACGGCGAACTGGAGGTCCCGGATCCGGCCTCCCGCGCCCAGGCCGGCGACATCGATCGCCACAGCGTGGTGGTCGATCCACATGCCTATCAGTGGCGACACACCCACTGGTCCGGTCGGCCCTGGCACGAAGCGGTGATCTATGAATTGCACGTCGGTGCTCTCGGTGGGTTCGACGGTGTCGAACAGCATTTGGCACGCCTGGCCGGACTGGGCGTGACGGCCATCGAACTGATGCCGCTGGCGCAGTTTCCTGGCGACCGCAATTGGGGTTACGACGGCGTCTTGCCCTACGCACCCCAGGCGTCCTACGGCACGCCCGAGCAACTCAAGCACCTGATCGACAGTGCCCATGGTCATGGTCTGGCGGTCATTGTGGATGTGGTCTACAACCACTTCGGCCCTGACGGCAACTACCTGCACCGTTATGCCAAGGGCTTCTTCCGTGAAGACAAGCACACCCCCTGGGGCGCGGCCATTGATTTCCGCCGTCGCGAAGTGCGGGACTTCTTCATCGACAATGCGCTCATGTGGCTGCTGGAATACCGTTTCGACGGGCTGCGCCTGGATGCCGTGCACGCGATTGAAGACCCGGATTTTCTCCATGAACTGGCGACCAAAGTGCGCGAGCAAGTGGATCCGGCGCGGCATGTCTGGCTGACCGTGGAAAACGAACATAACCAGGCCAGCCTGCTGGAACAGCATTACGACGCCCAGTGGAACGACGACGGCCACAATGCCCTGCATGTGTTGCTCACTGGCGAGACCGATGCGTATTACGCCGACTATGCCGAGCAACCGACCGAGCAACTGGCCCGCTGCCTCAGCCAGGGGTTCGTCTTCCAGGGCCATACCAACCGCCATGGCGAAGTCCGGGGCGAGCCCAGCGGACACTTGCCACCCAGCGCGTTCGTGCTGTTCCTGCAGAACCATGATCAGATCGGCAACCGAGCCCTGGGTGAACGCCTGCATCAGTTGGCGCCACCCCAGGCGCTGCACGCGGCGATCGCCTTGCTGCTGTTATCGCCGATGATTCCGCTGCTGTTCATGGGCGATGAAGTGGCCGCCGAACACCCGTTCCTGTTCTTCACCAGCCATCACGGCGAACTGGCGGAACTGGTGCGCGAAGGCCGGCGCAACGAGTTCGCGGCCTTCAGCGCCTTCGCCGATCCCGAAAAGCGTGAACGGATCCCCGATCCCAACGACGCCGCCACCTTCGAGGCCTCGCGCCCGCTGTTCGAAGCGCAACATCCCCATCAGCATGCCACCGAGGCGCTGTACCGCCGGCTGCTGAAGATCCGTCGCGAAGAAATCGTCCCACGCTTGCCCGGCGCCCAGGCGCTGGGCGCCGATGTGCTGGGCCACGGAGCCGTCAGTGCACGCTGGCGGCTGGGGGACGGCAGCGTATTGCGCATCGACCTGAACCTCAGCGAACAGCCGATCGAGCACACCGCTCCGGAAGAGGTGCACATTCTTTTCGAACATCCGCACCAGGCCATGGGTCTGTTGCAACAGGGCGTCCTTGCGCCCTACAGCGCGCTGGTCAGTCTGACGCAGGCGGCAAACTTGCCCAACATCACTGGAGAGCGCCTATGAGCGATGCGCAACTTGAAATTCTCGCCAGCCGAGCGGGCCTTGCAGTGGACTGGATAGACGCTAACGGCCGGGCGCAAAAAGTCTCGCCTGCCGTACTGCGCTCCGTCCTGACGGGCCTGGGTCATCCGGCGGGCAGCGCCCAGGAAATCGACGCCAGCCTGCAGCAATTGCAACAGGACCAGCAGAACCATCAGTTGCCACCGCTGATTACCGCCGACGTCGGCGCCAGCGTGGACCTGAGCCGCTATTTCGAAGCCGCAACGCCCTGCGAGATCAAACTCGAGGATGGCGCGACGCTGAACCTGAAACTCGACGCCGACGCCAAGCTGCCAGGGATGATCCCGGTGGGTTATCAGCATGTCCGTATCCAGGACCAGCACTTCACCCTGGCGGTCGCACCGGCCCGCTGCTACAGCATGGCCGATGCGGTGGGCGAGACGACACCCCGGGCCTGGGGCCTGAGCGCGCAGTTATATTCCCTGCGCCGCCCCGGCGACGGCGGCTTCGGCGACACCCAGGCCCTGGAAGAACTGGCGCGGGTGTCCGGCGAGCGCGGTGCCGATGCCCTGGCCATCAGCCCGATGCATGCGATGTTCAGCAGCGACACCGGACGCTACAGCCCTTATTCGCCGTCCAGCCGGCTGTTCCTCAACAGTCTGTATGCCGCGCCGGGTACCATTCTGGGTGAACGCGCCCTGCGCACGGCCATCGATGCCACTGGCTTGACCAATCAACTGCGCACCCTGGAAGAACAGCCGCTGGTCGACTGGCCGGTGGCGGCCCAGGCCAAACAGAAAGTCCTGCGGGCTCTGTACGATGGTTTCAGCCAGGGTGAGCATCCGCTGCATGAAGACTTCAGCAGCTTCCGCCACACCAGCGGTGAAGCCCTGGAAAATCATTGCCGCTTCGAAGCCTTGCAGGCCGAGCGCGCGGCCCGGGGGGAAAGCCTCGACTGGCGCCAATGGCCCGAAGAATGGCGCGACCCACGCAGCGCCGCGCTGGCCCATTTTGCCGAAGAAAACGCCGACGAAATTGGCTACTACGCGTTTTGCCAATGGCTGATCGCCCGCTGCCTGGAGCGCGCCCAAAGCGCGGCCAGGGCCAGTGGCATGGGCATCGGCCTGATCGCCGACCTCGCGGTGGGGGCCGATGGCGGCGGCAGCCAGGCCTGGAGTCGACAGGACGAACTGCTCGCCTCGCTGACCGTGGGCGCGCCACCGGACATCCTCAACCGCTCCGGCCAAGGCTGGGGTATCTCGGCGTTTTCTCCGGAAGGCCTGGTTCGTAATGGTTTTCGTGCCTTCATTGAGATGCTGCGGGCCAACTTCGCCCATGCAGGCGGCTTGCGTATCGATCACGTCATGGGCCTGCAGCGGCTGTGGGTAATCCCGAACGACGCCCCGCCATGCGATGGCGCGTACCTTTATTATCCGCTGGATGACCTGCTGCGCCTGTTGGCGCTGGAATCCCACCGGCATCAAGCCATCGTGCTGGGCGAAGACCTCGGCACCGTGCCCGACGGCCTGCGGGAGAAGCTCAGCGCCCGGTCGATCCTGGGCATGCGCGTGCTGTTGTTCGAACAGGACAACACTCACTTCAAACCCATCCTTGACTGGCCGGACAACGCCCTGGCAACCACCAGCACCCATGACCTGCCGACCCTCAATGGTTGGTGGCATGGCCATGATATCGACTGGAACGCGCGGCTGGAGCTGATCGACTCTCATACCGAAATGGACTGGCGCAAACACCGCGAACGTGAACGCGAAGGCCTGCGTACGGTGTTGAACCAGGACCCACAGAACTTTCGTGAAGAACGCCACGAAACCGACGAGGTGCTGGATGCCAGCGTGCGTTTCCTAGGCCACACCCGCGCGCCGTTGGTGTTGCTGCCGCTTGAGGATGCATTAGGCATCGACGAGCAGGCCAATCTGCCCGGCACTACTGACACCCACCCGAATTGGCGTCGCCGCCTGGCCCACGAAAGCCAGGCGTTGCTGGACGCCCCGGATGCCGCCCGGCGTCTGGAAATACTCGCCTGCGCGCGACTTCAGGCGAACGAGCGTGACCGATGAAACCGACCTTGATCCAACCGCTTCGGGCGACCCTTCGCCTGCAATTTCATAAAGGCTTCACCCTGGACGACGCCGTCCCTCAGGTACCGTATTTTGCCGCGCTGGGCATAAGCCACATTTATGCCTCGCCACTGCTCAAGGCCCGCGCCGGATCGATGCACGGCTACGACGTCGTCGATCCGACCCAGGTCAACCCGGAGCTGGGCGGTGAAGCCGCGCTCAAACGCCTGGTCGCGACCCTGCGTGAACACGGGTTGGGACTGATCCTCGACATCGTGTCCAACCATATGGCCGTCGGCGGCAACGACAACCCCTGGTGGCTGGACCTGCTTGAATGGGGACGCCTGAGCCCCTACGGTGAGTTCTTCGACATCCAGTGGCACTCCCCTGACCCGCTGATGGAGGGCCAGCTGTTGCTGCCGTTCCTGGGCAGTGACTACGGCGTGGCCTTGCAGGAAGGCACGCTGAAGCCGCGCTTCGATGCCATGCAAGGCAGCTTCTACGTCGAGCACTACGAACATCACTTCCCCATCTGCCCGATGCAGTACGGCGAGTTACTCAAACCCGCTGAAACCCTGCCATCGGAGCAGGCCGAAGCGCTCAAGGCCTTGGCCGAGCGCTTCACCACGTTGAACTATCAGACCGACGCCCACACCCTCGCCCGCCCGCTGCAAGCAGAGCTGCGGGAGCTGGCCACCCAACCGGGCATCCTGGCCGCCATCGAGGACAACCTGAACGGCTACGATTCCCTCGAGCCCGAGGGTTTCGAGCGTCTGCATCAGTTGCTCGAGCGCCAGAGCTATCGCCTCGCCAGCTGGCGCACCGCAGCGGACGACATCAACTGGCGGCGCTTCTTCGATGTCAACGAATTGGGCGGTTTGCGGGTCGAGCGCCCGACCGTGTTCGAAGCCACCCATGCAAAAATCTTCGAACTGATCGGCGCTGGATTGGTGGACGGGCTGCGAATCGACCATATCGACGGGCTTGCCGATCCTCGCGGTTACTGCCGCAAATTGCGCAGGCGCGTCGATTCACTGTCGCCGTCGCGGCACTTGCCGATTTTCATCGAGAAGATCCTCGGCGATGGCGAAACCTTGCGTCGGGACTGGAACATCGACGGCAGCACCGGTTACGAGTTCATGAACCAGATTTCGCTGCTGCAGCATGACCCCGCTGGCGCCGAACCCCTGGCCGAATTCTGGAGCCGTCTCAGCGAACGCCCGGCGCACTTCATCGAAGAAGCCCGCCTGGCTCGCCAGCAGATTCTCAACGGATCCCTGGCCGGCGACTTCGAGAGCGTCGCTCAAGCCCTGCTGCAAGTGGCCCGGGACGATGTGATGACTCGCGACCTGACCCTGGGCGCGATCCGTCGGGCGTTGCAGGAACTGATTGTGCATTTCCCAGTGTACCGCACGTACATCAACCCATTGGGTCGCTCTGCCGAGGACGAGGTGTTTTTCAACCAGGCCCTGGAAGGCGCCCGGCAAACCCTCAATGAGGCCGACTGGCCGGTGCTCGATTGCCTGGCCGACTGGCTCGGCGGCATGCCCTGGCGGCAACGTCCCCGGGGGGCGCAACGCAAGCGGCTGCGCCATGCCTGTGTGCGTTTCCAGCAACTGACCTCACCGGCGGCGGCCAAGGCCGTGGAAGACACCGCGCTCTATCGCTCGGCGGTGCTGTTGTCGCGCAATGACGTGGGCTACAACACCGAGCGTTTCAGCGCCCCGCCGCAAGAGTTCCACAACGCCTGTCTTGAGCGGCTTGAACATTGCCCGGACAACCTGCTGACCACCGCCACCCACGACCACAAGCGCGGCGAAGACACCCGCGCCCGGTTGGCGGTGCTCAGCGAACGTCCCGACTGGTACACCGCGAGCGTGGAGCAATGGCGCATCCTCTCGCCCTCGCTGCACAGCGACCCCGCGGCCCCCTCGACCGGTGATGAGCTGATTCTGTATCAGGCGCTGCTCGGAAGCTGGCCGCTGGACCTCGATCTGCGCGACGCCAAGGCGCTGGCCGACTACAACGAGCGTCTGTGGCAATGGCAGCGCAAAGCCTTGCGTGAAGCCAAGTTGCAAAGCAGCTGGGCGGCGGTCAACGACGCCTATGAGCAAGCCACCCAGATGTTCCTCGAACGGCTGCTGCTGTGCGATGAAGGCCTACCCTTGCGCAATGCCATCGCCGAGGCGGTCCAGGCCATCGCGGCGGCAGGCGCCCTCAACAGTTTGGCGCAGACTTTGCTGCGCATGACCGTACCCGGCGTACCGGACCTGTACCAGGGCAACGAGTTCTGGGATTTCAGCCTGGTGGATCCGGACAACCGACGCCCGGTGGATTTCGAGACGCGCCGCGAGGCGATGCACGCCGACAATGCCCCCGAAGCGCTGGTACGCGACTGGCGTGATGGCCGGGTCAAACAGGCACTGATCGCCAGGACACTGGCCGTGCGGGCCGAATACACGCAGCTGTTCCGCCAAGGCAGCTATCAGCCGCTACAGGTGGTCGGCGAACATGCCCAGCGGGTGTTGGCCTTTATGCGTGAACACGAGCAACAACGGGCAATCGTCGTGGTACCGATCCATGCAGCCCGGCTGCTGGAAAACAGTGCCGTGCCACAGGTGGCTGCATCGGACTGGGGCGACACCCGCGTGGCATTACCGTTTGCCGAGGATGAAAAACTGAAGGGACTTTTTTCAAGCGCAGCAGTCACACCCCAAAGGGAGCTGATGCTTAGCGCCGCGCTGGGAGATTTCCCAGTCAATGTCTTTATCCAACCTTGAGTTCAGTCAGGAGCACCGCGATGAGTACCGACGATAAACGCATTCGTGAATTCGCCTATCAAATCTGGGAATCCGAGGGTAAGCCGACGGGGCAGGAAAAGCGCCACTGGGAGATGGCCCGCAAACTGGCCGAAGCCGAAGCGCTTGCGCCAAGCAAACCCGCCAAGGCCACGAGCAAACCAACGGCCAGCAAGGCCGATGGCGCCAAGCCTGTCGCGACCAAAAGCACCGTCGCCAAGCCTGCCACCAAGAGCCCGGCCAAGGCCAAGCCCGCGGCCAAACCCTCGGCAGCTGCCGCAGCGGTCCCGCCGGCCAAGCCAGCCGAGAAAAAACCACGGGCGGCGCGCAAGCCACCGGCCAGTTGATCCACCCCCTCACTGATCTCAAGCATGAGTTTCTTGGTGATGAAGAGACTGGCTTGTGGCGAGGGGCTGTCATTCCCATAGGGCTGCGCAGCAGCCCTTACAACCCGCCTCAACTGGCTGACAGGGCTCGATCCTTTGAGCGCCCTACTGACGCCAGCGGGGATGAATTTCCCCTTGCCACAGGTGCAGTGCACCAGCCACCCGTCCCATACGAACCGTATCGCCGTATCAGTTTGTCTTTTGCAGGAGCAACTATGACCCGTCCAAAAAAAACCACGCCGCCGCCCGTTATCGAGGCTTCGCGGATTCGTGAAGGGCTGCCTTTTCCGCTCGGTGCAACCTGGGATGGTCTCGGGGTCAATTTCGCGCTGTTCTCAGCCAATGCCACCAAGGTTGAACTGTGTATTTTCGATGATGCCGGCGAGGTCGAGCTCGAACGCATCGAGCTGCCGGAATACACCGACGAGATTTACCACGGCTATCTGCCTGACGCCCATCCCGGGCTGATCTACGGCTACCGGGTCTACGGCGCCTACGATCCGGAAAATGGCCACCGTTTCAACCCCAACAAGTTGCTGATCGATCCTTACGCCAAACAATTGGTCGGCGAACTGAAGTGGTCCGAAGCACTGTTCGGCTACACCATCGGCCACCCCGACGGCGACCTCAGTTTCGATGAGCGCGACAGTGCCCCGTTCGTACCCAAATGCAAAGTCATCGACCCGGCCCACACCTGGGGCAATGACCAGCGCGTCAGCGTGCCCTGGGACAAGACCATCCTGTATGAAACCCATGTGCGCGGCATCAGCATGCGGCATCCGTCGGTGCCGGAGAATCTGCGCGGGACCTTCGCCGGGTTGATGGTCGACGACGTGCTGGAGCACATCCGCAAGCTGGGTGTTTCATCGGTGGAACTGTTGCCCGTCCATGCCTTCGTCAATGACCAGCATCTGTTGCACAAAGGCATGACCAACTATTGGGGCTACAACAGCATTGCCTTCTTCGCCCCCGACCCGCGTTACCTGGCCAGCGGCAAGATCGCCGAGTTCAAGGAGATGGTCGCCCACCTGCACGAGGCCAAGCTTGAGGTCATCCTCGACGTGGTCTACAACCACACGGCCGAAGGCAACGAACAAGGCCCGACCCTGTCCATGCGCGGCATCGACAATGCGTCGTACTACCGGCTGATGCCCGACGACAAGCGCTACTACATCAACGACTCAGGCACTGGCAACACCCTGGACCTGAGCCACCCGTGCGTCTTGCAGATGGTCACCGACTCCCTGCGCTATTGGGCCACGGAGATGCACGTCGACGGTTTCCGCTTTGACCTGGCAACCATCCTGGGCCGCTACCATGACGGCTTCGACGAGCGTCACAGCTTCCTCGTCGCCTGCCGCCAGGACCCGGTGCTGCGCCAGGTGAAAATGATCGCCGAGCCTTGGGACTGCGGCCCCGGTGGCTATCAAGTGGGCGGTTTTCCACCGGGCTGGGTGGAGTGGAACGACAAGTTCCGCGACACGGTGCGCGCGTTCTGGAAAGGCGACGACGGCCAGCTGGCCGATTTCGCCAGCCGCATGACCGCCTCGGGCGAGATGTTCAACCAGCGGGGTCGCCGCCCTTACGCCTCGGTGAACTTCGTGACCGCCCATGACGGGTTTACCCTCAATGACCTGGTCTCGTACAACGACAAGCACAACGAAGCCAACGACGAAAACAATCAGGACGGCAGCAATAACAACCTGTCCTGGAACCACGGTGTCGAGGGCCCGACGGACGATCCGCAGATCAACGAATTGCGTCATCGGCAGATGCGTAACTTCTTTGCGACCTTGCTACTGGCCCAAGGCACACCGATGATCGTCGCCGGGGACGAGTTCGCCCGCACCCAGCACGGCAACAACAACGCCTATTGCCAGGACAGCGAGATCGGTTGGGTCAACTGGGACCTGAGCGAAGACGGCGCGGCGCTGCTCAAGTTCGTCAAGCGCTTGATCAAGTTGCGCCTGACCTACCCGATCCTGCGCCGCGGACGGTTCCTGGTGGGCAATTACAACGAGGACATCGGCGTCAAGGATGTGACCTGGCTGGCACCGGACGGCAGCGAGATGACCACCGAACAATGGCAGGACGGCCACGGTCGGTGCCTGGGCATGTTGATGGACGGGCGGGCCCAGGAAACCGGCATCCGTCGCAAGGGCGCCGACGCGACGTTGCTGCTGGTGGTCAACGCTCACCACGACATCGTCAACTTCCTCTTGCCGGAAGTCCCCGAGGGCAGTTTCTGGACCTGCATGGTCGACACTAACCAGCCGTCGGTACGTGGCCAGGAGCGGTTCGATTTCAATTCCGAATACTCTGTTACCGGACGTTCGCTATTGCTATTCGAACTGCAACGGGAAGAAGAGGATTAAAAACCTGCGATAAACGGCTGCCGAGGACGAAGACCCGCAAGGACGCGGCTCTTCGATCCTGTGCAACCCAGTTCGAGTAAATAAATGCAGCTCAGATAGACAGGTGACGCGACGAATCAGTCGACATAGTCAATACTTCGCGTACGGTGTTCCAGGATCAGGGGCACCGTGAATCGCAGTCAGGCCCTCCTGGGCATCATCGGGCAGTCGGCCCGATGCACGGCTGAAAGATTGAATTCAACAAGGACGTCTCTCATGAAACCCGCCTCTCGCTTGCAAAGTCGGCAGCACCCGCAAATATGGGACAGCGCCCCACAGTTGGCCGACATTCCTATCATCAGCACCCAGACGCTCATCCCGGCTGGCGCTCGCGCCGTCATCCTCTCGCCGCATCCGGGCGATGAAGTCGGGGCCTGCGGCGGATTGCTCCAGTTGCTGAGCAGCCTGGACCAGCCCATGTTATTGATTTCGATCACTGACGGCGCCCTCGGCCATCCCGGTTCGCCGTTGTGGAGCGATGAGCGCCTGCGCACGTACCGTCCTCACCCCCAGGAAAGCGTGGACGCCCTGCATCGCCTGGGCATCCCGGCCCAAGGCCTGCAATGGGTGCGCGGCGGCTTTGCGGAAAAGACCCTGGTGGAACACGAGGCACAGCTGGTCGCCTTCATAGGGCGTTATCTGCGGCCCGGGGATGTGGTGTTCAGCACTTGGCGCAAGGATGGCGACAGCGACCACGAAACGGTCGGCCGCGCCGGGGCCCAGGCGGCTGAAAACATTGGCGCGGTATTTAACGAACTGCCGGTATGGGCGTGGCACTGGCCAGTCCGCGAGCAGAACAAAATACCCTGGCACCGGGCCCGCAAACTGCGCCTCGACGTCTGGACCACAGCCCGCAAGCGTCACGCGATGCACGCCTATGTCAGCCAACTCAACGGCGAACCCGCCAGCGGCATCTCCCCCCTGGTACCGCGGGTCATTCTAGATCGCATGGGCATGCCGTATGAGATCGTTTTCATCTGAAAACCGAACACCCTGACCCACCCCAATCCCCTGTGGGAGCGAGCTTGCTCGCGAAAGCGGTGGGTCAGCTTGCCTCAACGCTGAATGTGCCGCCCTCATCGCGAGCAAGCCCGCTCCCACACTGGTTTCGGGCATTCACAGAACCTACATTCCCCCCAATCCCCTGTGGGAGCGGGCTTGCTCGCGAAAGCGGTGGGTCAGCTTGCATCAATGCTGAATGTGCCGTCGCCTTCGCGGGCAAGCCCGCTCCCACACTGGTTTCGGGCATTCACAGAACCTACATTCACCCCAATCCCTTGTGGGAGCGGGCTTGCTCGCGAAAGCGGTGGGTCAGCTTGCATCAATGCTGAATGTGCCGTCGCCTTCGCGAGCAAGCCCGCTCCCACATTGGTTCCGGGCATTCACAGAACCTACATTCACCCCAATCCCCTGTGGGAGCGAGCTTGCTCGCGAAAGCGGTGGGTCAGTTTGCATCAATGCTGAATGTGCCGCCGTCATCGCGGGCAAGCCCGCTCCCACATTGGTTCCGGGGTGCCATAGGGTGCAGTGGTGTTCAGCGACGACAGGCATTGACCGGCGGGACTCGGCCGCGCCACGGTTGGGCACGCTCCAGTTGCGCGGCCAAGGCCAGCAAGGTGCTTTCCTCGCCAAAGCGACCGGCAAAGTGTGCGCCCATCGGCAGGCCGTTGCTGCTCCAGGACAATGGCACCGACATCGCGGGCTGGCCGCTGGCATTGAACAGTGCGGTAAATGGCGAATAGCTGTGGTATCGCTCAAGCAGTTGATCAAGGCTCATGCACACATCCTGGATGTCCAGTTCGCCAATCGGTACTGGTTCACGGGTTAGCACCGGCGTCAGGACCAGGTCGTAATCCTGCATGAACAACGCCAGTTGCCGACCCAGGGCATGAATCCATTCCACGGCGGCCGCGTATTGGGCGCCGCTGACGGTGCCCTTGTCCCGCAAGATGATCCGGGTGCGTACTTCCAATTCTTCGGCCTGCACCGCAACACCACGCATCTGGCCCAGCAGGTCAACGTAATGACGGGTGCTTGCACCGATGATGGTAAAGACCTGATCCAGAAACGCCGGCAATACCACCGGCAAGTTTGCCGGTTCGACACGGTGCCCCAGGGACTCGCACAAACGCGCAGCCTGGCGCACCGCCTCCAGGCTCTGCGGCGAGGTGGGCCAAGGGCCGAGCTGTTCGACCAGGGCAATGCGCAACGGCTTTGGGTCCTGCAGCACTGCCGTCACATAGGGCTGCGACTGGACCGGTGCCGCATACGGCGCCCCCAGGTCCATCCCGGCGGTGGCGTCCAGCAGCGCAGCGCTGTCGCGCACCGACAAGGTGATCGCATGGGGCGTGCCCATCCCGGCCCAGCCCTCGCCCATCATCGGCCCTGACGGCAACAGGCCTCGGCTGGGTTTGAGCCCGAACACGCCACAACAGGACGCTGGCACTCGCAAGGAACCGCCGCCATCATTGCCATGGGCGAACGGCACGACCCGGGCCGCTACCAGCGCCGCTGCGCCACCGCTGGAACCGCCGGCGCTGTGGTCGGTGCTCCACGGGTTGCGCGTGGCGCCAAAACGCGAGGACTCGGTGGAATACGACGTACCGAATTCCGGCGATGTACTGGTGCCCATGACCTGGCAACCCGCGCGCCGCAGACGCGTCACGACCTCCGATTCGAAGTCCGCACGAACATCGCCCAGGGAACGCGAACCGTTGGTCATCGCCGCGCCGTTGACCGGTGAAAACAGGTCTTTGATCAAGGTCGGTACACCGGCCAGCAGGCCCTGCCCGACCTGGGCGGTGCGCGCCGTCTCCCGGGCCGATTCATACAGCCGCTCGGCCACGGCATTGATCTGTGGCTCAACCCGCTCAAGGCGCTCGATGGCCGCTTCAAGCAATTCGCCGGGCTGGACCTCGCCACGCCTGACCCACTCGGCCAGTCCGGTGGCGTCTTCGTTGTCCATCAAGTGGTGGATGTCTTGCATAGCCATGCTCCAGGTTCCTTATTTCATGACGATTGACGTGATTCGAGGGTGTTCGCCTGGCCGTGGCCCCGCGCTCGCAGGCCGACGGTCACCCAGAGCAGCGCCCCGGCAAGACTGGCGAATGCCAGCCACTGGATGGCCTGGCGAAGGTCACCGGCGAAGGCGGCCACAAAGGCCACCACCAGCGGGCTGACGAACTGGCCGAAGTACAAGAACGAGGTGAAGCCGCCCAAGCCGCGACCACGGGTGCGAGCGGTCAAGGCATTCATCACCGGCGCCATGACGTTAGGCACCAGCAACCCGGAACCCAGGCCCTGGATGAGCGCGGCCACCAGCACCGCGTTGTAGCTTTGCGCACGCATCAGCAGCCACAGCCCGACCCCCATCAGCCCCAGCAACAAGGCGTTGCAACCGGCGATGCCAAAGCGACGGCGCAACAGCGGCCACGCCAACGACCCTCCCAAGGTCGCCAGCAGGCTCAGCCCCGCCGCCATGCCGATCATCGTGCTCGAGGTAATGCCCAGGCCAACCAACAAGGTTGGCGCCTGGATGGCCATGACGAAGGCCAACACCATGCCGCCCAGAATCATCAAATAGCCGACCACCAGTTGCAGCACCGCGACCTTGGCCGGCCCCGATTCATCGACCTGCTGCTCGACCGCCCGCCGCTTCGCCACGGGTGGTTCCCACAGCACCTTCATCATCACCGGCACCAACAACAGAGGCAGCAAGTACAGCAGGAACGGCGAACGCCACGAATGCTCGCCGAGCGATCCGCCCACCACGAAGAACAACGCGCCCACCAGGCCGATGGTCACCACCTGGCGGTTGACGTAGCGCAAGCGCTCCTCGCCGTGCCAGTAGTCGGCGATCAGGGTTGCGCAACAGGTCATCACCGCCGCCTCGGTACAACCGAACAACAGCCGCACCCCCACAATCGCGGGCAAGCTATCGAGCATGGCCGGCAGCGCGCCGAGCACGGCGTAGAGCAAGGTAGCAATCACCAGCAAAGCCTTGCGCCCGACCCGGTCGGCCAACCAGCCGGCCAAGGGCGCGCAGAGGGCAATCGCCAGGGCCGGGCCGGTGATCGCCAACGGCACCAGCAGATCGGCTCGAGGCTCCAGGGGACCGAATTCAGCGCCCAACCGGGGCAGGATGGGCGCGACCATCACAGAGCCCATGATGGTCAGGCTGCTGCCGAGCATCAGCACCAGCCCTTCGCCTCGACCGGCCTGGCGCGATGGAGCGCCAGCCGTTGAAACCGAACTTGATTGGTTCATGACGAGCCCCTTAGAAGCTTTGAGAGATACGCAACGCTGCGGTGTAGCCTTCGGCGCGGTTGCGCGCATCGAGCTCCTTGTAGACATGCAGCCACACCGGTGGAATGCCGGGCTTGAAGTAGCTCACCGCCGGCCCGATGGCCAACACCCGAGCGCGATTACCCGCTTCCAGGCCCGGCGCATCGTCGTCGGTGAATTGCCGGTAGTAATAACCGCCCACGCCCAAGGTCCATGGCCCGACGTGCTGGCCCACAGCGAATTCATGACGGTACTCGACGCCGTTCTTGTAGTCGGTGGCGTGGTTGCGGGTGTTGATGTCGGCCTCAAAGCTTGAAGACACCTCAAAGCCGCTGTCGGAGATGTACGTGGCGTTGAGGATCGGCGAGAAAGTCCAGTGGTTGAGACCCGGTGAGATCAAGCGATTCTTGTCGTAATCGCCCGTAGGGGCCTGGACCTGGAACTGGGCATTGACGAACAGGTTCGGCGAAAGCGTCCACTGCAGGATCACCGGCAGCACCTGCATGTCAGCCATGCGAAACGGATCGGCTTCAAGGTCCAGCGGGCCGACGGGCGTCTGCACCTGCAGCGAAGCGTCCATCTGGAAGAACGGTACGACGGCGCCGAAGCCATACTTGGCGCCCAGCACGGTGTAATCGGTCATGCGCATGTAGGCGACGCCGATGGATAAAACATCCAGGGAAAAATTGTTATCCACGGACTTGCCGTGGCGGTCCTTCTGCACGTTGGCCGAATAGAACGCGGTGCGCAGGCCGACGGTGCCAAAGGGCGTGGCCGGCGGCATCATGCCTGCGCCGAAATCATAAACCCCGACCGCCGTGGTCGGCGCGCCGTTTTCGGTGCCATGGGCAGCGGTACAGGCGCCGATCAGCCCCAGGGTCAACCACGTACAGCGCCAGGCGTTTGCTTTTTTATTTTGATTCATCGAATGCCCCTCCGACCATGTGGTGTTGGGGTCATCCTAGGGAGCCGGCCGGTCAGCCGTTATCCGTTTTCAGCACAGATGCGTGCGACGCAAGGTTTGTGACGGGCTTTCGCCGAACAGGATCCGGTAATCACTGGAAAACCGGCTTAAATGCCAGAATCCCCAACGCGCGGCCACCTCTTGTACACCCAGCGTCTGATCGCCATTGCGCAGCTCACGGCGCACCGCATTGAGGCGCAACGCCCGCAGATAAGCCACCGGGTTGATGCCCAGCGTCTCCTGGAAGCAGTACTGCAATTTCCGCCGGCTGGCGCCGATGTGGTTGCACAGGTCGAGGATCGACAGCGGTTCATCGACATGGGCCAGGGCGTATTCCCGGGCCCGGTCGACCATGCGTTTGCGCGCCGTGGGGTTGAGCGGTGGCGCCTCGTCCGGCGCCACCAATTCCAGCACATGCAGCATCACCGTGTCGCGCAGGCCCCGGCGAATCGACTCGTACCCCAGCAACGACTCGCGCCCCTGCTCGCCCCCGTCAAGCTCATCGAGCAGCGCGGCGAGCTCGGCGGGCAACGTCGAGGCGCCGAGGCGGTAACACTTGGGAAGATCGGTAATTCGAAAACGACTGCCCTGTCGCTCCAACACATGCGCCAATGCCTGCTCTTCAATCGCGACACCGAGCAAGTCCAGATGCTGGGGCGTGCGCAACTCGGGCAGGTTATGACCACGGGCGACCAACAGGCTGGGTTCGATAATCGGATGCCCGGAGCAAAAGACCGGCCCGTCGGCACTCAACGGCACGCTGAAAGTAATGGCGCCCTCCCAGGCGACGCCCCGCTTGGTCAGGGCCTGATTAGAGCGATCGCGCACCAATTGCATCCAGTCGCAGCGCAATTCGATCAGTTCGCCTTCGAAGCGTCCCGGCGTCAACTGGTCGTAGCTCACCTGCCAACCACCCATGTTCCGGGCGTGCTCGTCGATGTCCGCGGTGAGGAACCGATTGATCGGCAGTGTTGGCAACACGTCTGCCGAGACCGGTGGCTGCGTCATGGTGTGGTTGTTCATTGACCCGACCTTCGATGATTCCAGGGCTTATGAATCAAAGGTCAGGCAAGTTCCATTCCGCCTCACGGACAGGCCATGCAATTGTGCCGAAAACGGATAATCGACCAAGGCTCAACTGCCTGCGTCGGCGTGCGCCTCCTCGAAAAAGTAATCCTTCCAGCTGTCGGCCTTGTTCTTCAGTATGCCCAACTCATGCAGCTTCTCGGCGTAGACAGAGGTGCGTTGCGGCACGACGGTGAAATCGATTTCGGGGTCGGTCACGATTTTCTCCAGCAGCGACAGCGGCAACTTGGACTGCTCTACCCGGATGTAGGTCTGGGCAGCGGCTGGCTTGTCGGCCTTGATGATGCCTTGGGCCTCCACCAGGGCGTCGTAGAACGCCTTGTAGGTCTTGGGGTTTTCGTCGTGGAATTTTTCCGTGGTGTAGAGCACGTTGAACGTCGCCGGCCCGCCCAGCACGTCATAGGAGCTGAGCACCTTATGCACATTGGGACTCTGCAGCGCCTGGTACTGGAACGGCGGGCTGGAGAAGTGCGAATTGATCTCCGACTGACCCGCGATCAACGCCGCCGTCGCATCCGGGTGCGGGAGGCTGACGGAGATGTCGTCGAATTTCTTGAAGTGATCGTTCCCGAACACCTTGGCCGTTTCGATCTGCAAGGTGCGCGACTGGAACCCGACGCCCGCCGCCGGTACGGCAATCCGGTCCTTGTCGGAGAAGTCCTTGAGGCCCTTCACATTTGGATTATTGGTCAGCAGATAATTGGGCATCGATCCCAGTGATGCGATGGCCTTGACGTTCTGCTTGCCCCGGGTCCGATCCCAAATCGTCAGCATCGGCGGAACGCCTGCCGACACCACATCCAGGGCGCCGGTCAACAAAGCCTCGTTCATCGCGGTTGCGCCGGAAATACTGTTCCAGTCCACCTGGATATCCAGGCCCTGGGCCTTGCCATGCTTTTCGATCAGTCGCTGGTCACGGACAACATCGAGGATCAAGTAACCGATCCCGAATTGCTGGGCAATGCTGATCTTGCCCTCCGCCTGGGCCGTAGGGCCGAGCAATGCCGTTGCCGCCAGGGAAACAAACCACACAGTGAGCGCAGAACGCTTGAAAGCCATAGCCATGGAACCTCACAGTAAAGGAAGAAACTGAGAGACATGACTTTAAAGCTATAAAAAAATTAATTTAAATACCGGTAAAGCATATCAATAGCACTTAAATTTCAGTGCCTGGGCCGCTCACCCTCTCATATCGCAGACCCATGACATGACCATGAACGAATTCACCCGTGACATCGGCATTACCGCCGAATCGATTACCCAACCGCGCACGCTGGTGTTCCTGGCCTACCCGCAAATGGGCCTGCTGGACCTGACCGGTGCCCAGACAGTCTTCTGGGCGGCCACCAAAGCCATGGCCGAACGCAGCCTGCCCGGCTACCGGGTGCACACCGCAAGCCTGGACGGCGGGCTGATGCAGACCGCCGAGGGCCTGGTCGTGGATACCGTAGCCCTGCGCCAACTAGACGGGACCGTCATCGACACGCTGATCGTTCCCGGTGCGCCCGACATACGCCAGGCGATGATCGATTGTGTCGACCTGGTGGAGTGGCTGCGAAAGGCCTCGGCCAAGGCCAGGCGCACGGCATCGGTGTGCAGCGGTACCTTCCTCATGGCCCAGGCCGGCTTGCTGGATGGCCGCCGGGCTGCCACTCACTGGGCCATGTGCGACCTGCTCCGGAGCGGTTTCCCGTTGGTTGAAGTCGACCTCGACGCGATCTTCATCCAGCAGGGCAGCGTGTGGACCTCGGCCGGGGTCAGCGCCGGCATCGACATGGCCCTGGCGCTGGTCGAGGCCGATTGCGGTCGCGACGTCGCCCTGCAGGTGGCCCGTGAATTGGTGGTGTTTCTCAAGCGCCCCGGCGGGCAGGCGCAATTCAGCCAACTGTTGCAATTGCAGACGCAGGACAGCGCCGGGTTTGACGATTTGCATGTCTGGATCAGTGAACACCTGGACGATGACAACCTGAGCATCGAACGACTGGCCCGCCAGGCCCGGATGAGCCCACGCAACTTTACCCGGGTCTACAAACGCCAGACCGGACGGACCCCGGCCAAAGCGGTCGAACTGTTCCGCCTCGAAGCCGCGCGACGGTTGCTGGAAGACTCCCAGCGCAACATTGACCAGATTGCCCGCTCCTGCGGTTTCGGCGACGAGGAACGCATGCGTCACACCTTCCAGCGCCATCTTTCGATTTCACCCCGGGAGTATCGCAATCGGTTTTCCCGCTGAACGTGGGTCACGCCACCTTCCTGGGTTCCATCTGCAACTCGGTCTGCTCGGCGACGAAGGCACCGCAACGGGCGCGCAACCAGCGCTCCCCCGGGTCATTGTGCGAAGCCCCGCGCCAGACCATGGACAGTTCGTGCTCGGGCAAGCGGATCGGCGCCGGTTCGGCACGCAGACCTGTCGCCACCGCCATCGCCCGAGCGACATAATCCGGCACGATGGCAATCATGTCGCTCTGGGCCAGCAACACCGGCAAGGCGCTGAACTGCGGCACCGTCAATACCACCCGGCGCTGGCGGCCCATCAGGCCTAACGCGCGGTCCGAATCATCGATGACGTTGCCCATTGACGACACCACCGCATGGGGCCGCCGGCAGAATTCGTCCAGGGTCAACTCGCCGGGCTGCGAATCGGCCCGCAACAGCATCGGCCGGATCGGACGCAGCGTCTTGCGCCGGGCATTGGCCGGCAGCTCCAGGGTCGGGCTGATCCCCAGGGAGATCTCGCCGCTGGCCAATAGCTGGGGCATCTGCCATTGATCGGCCCGGCGCACCACCAAGGTAGTGCCCGGCGCCTCGACCCGCAGGCGTCGCAACAGGTCCGGCAGCAACGCGTATTCAACGTCGTCGCAAAGCCCGACATGAAAGGTCGCCTCGCTGGTGCTCGGGTCGAACGCCTGGCAGCGACTCAAGGCTGCGGCAATGCCGTCCAGCGCCGGAGAGAGATTGGAGAAAATTTCCTGCGCCCGGGAGGTCGGCTCCATCAGCCGGCCGGCACGAATAAACAGCGGATCATCGAACATCAGCCGCAGGCGCGCCAGGGCGCTGCTGATCGTAGGCTGGCCGAGAAACAGCTTCTCGCTGACGCGAGTGACATTGCGCTCGTGCATCATGGTTTCGAAGACAACCAGCAGATTGATGTCAGCACGACGCAGGTCATTTCTGTTCATCATAGTGTCGCCCCAGGCACCAGGCCATTGAGTCAGGAATGGACAAGATCATCGCCTGAGCCTTTCACCAAGGCATCGCAGCGACGAGATGTTGAAAGATTATTCCCGGGCCGGGTTTGTGTCTGTCGTACGTGGGGACACTGGGCTCACCCTTTGGGCAGACTCACTGATACTTCGGTATGCAGGCCTACCTGCGTACTGGCGACATTTCGAGGCTTGGCGTGATTTCAGGGTTTTATGTCCTACCTGATGCAAAGGGGCGCTTTTAAGATACGAAACCGATGCTCTGTGTCCCCGGCGGTCCAGAACAAGACCGAGCAAAAATAGAAGGTCTACCCCCGTGCCCCTACCCTCGACGATGTTCAAAAGCGTCTATGACAGCCTTCGGTACGACCCCTACCAGAGAGCGTCCCGACCATCGATGGGCATCAGCACTCACCCGCTGGTGAACGCCCTGGGTTGGGCGGTCGGGCTGGTGGTGGCCTGCGGGATTTTCATCATCAACTCCGAAACCCATTCCGACCTCGCTCCTACCCTGCTGTACATCACCTTGCTGTTGATGGCGGCCAATCTGTTCTCGATCAACCTGGTGATCACCGTCGCGCTGATGTGTATGTTTTTGCTCACGGGGATGTTCCTGTACAACGGCGGCTATCACCGCTGGGAATCGACCACTGGCTTCTTCCGCTGCCTGACAGCGCTGTCGGCCATCGCCTTCCTGGCGTTGCGCAGCAAGCAGGCTGCCGACAGCCTGCGGCATAACGAGGCCTACCTGATCGGTGCCCAGCGCCTGAGCCAGACTGGCAGCGTAGGCTTTCGCGGTGATCGGCAAGACCTGTC
Source organism: Pseudomonas sp. B21-054 (assembly GCF_026016345.1). NCBI lineage: Bacteria > Pseudomonadati > Pseudomonadota > Gammaproteobacteria > Pseudomonadales > Pseudomonadaceae > Pseudomonas > Pseudomonas sp. B21-054. The sequence continues at coordinate 2,963,010 of NZ_CP087204.1, read as the reverse complement.
CTGGTCGGAGGAATCGGCACGGATCTTCGAGTACCCGCCAAGCAAGGCACCGACGGTTTCAATGATGCTGGAACGCACGCACCCCGAAGACCTTGAGTTGGCGCGGGGGGTTTTCGAGCAGGCTGCCCGCCGCGAACCGCAGATCGAGGTCAAGCTGCGCCTGCTGATGCCTGACGGACGCATCAAGCATATCCACATGATCGCCAGCCCCCTGCTCAGCCAACACGGCCGTTATCAGTACCTCGGCGCGCTCATGGACATCACCGCCAGCAAGCAGGCCGAGGAGGCGTTGTTCCGCGCCCAGACCCAACTGGCCCATGTCACGCGCCTGACGTCGCTGGGGGAAATGGCCGCCTCCATTGCCCACGAAGTCAACCAGCCGCTGACGGCTATCACCAGCAGCGGCGAAGCCTGTCGCCGATGGCTCCAGCGCCCGGAGCCCGACCTCAAGGAGGCCCTTGATTCCCTCGACCGGATCGTCGCCAACGGATGCCGCGCCAGCGAGGTCATCAGCCGCATCCGGGCGCTGTCACGCAAGTGTGATCCGTTGCGCCAACCCGAGCGGCTGGACGATATCGTCAGCGAGACCCTGAGCCTGGTCCACCAGCAACTGGCCCATCACAAAGTCAGGGCGCAGGTGGATCTGGCGGCGACCGATGTCCAGGTCAGCGCAGACCGGGTGCAACTGCAGCAGGTGATCATCAACCTGATCATCAATGCCTGCCACGCCATGGACGGGGTCAAGGTGCGCGAGCGAACCCTGCACATACGCACCTGGCTGGAAAACAACGAGGCGGTGCTGGAGGTGACTGACCACGGAACCGGCATTGCTCCCGAGATCCTGCCCTCGTTGTTCAATGCGTTTTTCACCACCAAGGAAAACGGCCTGGGCATGGGCCTTTCCATCTGTCGGTCCATCATCGACTTTCACGACGGCAGGATCTGGGCAACCAGCGAGGCTGGCCAAGGTACCTCGTTCAGGTTCGCGCTGCCGCTGCTCACTTGCGCATAACTTGTTTGGGAAGCCCCGATGAATCCAAGCCACTTCACAAACCCAAGCCACTCCACAAACCCGGCCATCAGCGAGCCTGTCGTCTACATCGTTGACGATGATGCGCCGCTGCGCGAAGCCCTTGGCAGCCTGTTGCGCTCCATTGGCCTGCAGGTCGAATTGTTCGGCTCGGTTGCGCAATTCATGCAACACCCGCGCCCCGACGTCCTCAGCTGCCTGGTGCTGGACGTACGGCTAAAAGGGACCAGCGGCCTGGATTTCCAACAGGAACTGGCGCTGGCGAATGTTCATCTGCCGATCGTGTTCATGACCGGGTATGGCGACATTGCCATGACCGTGCGGGCGATGAAGGCGGGAGCGGTGGATTTCCTGACCAAGCCGTTTCGCGAGCAGGACCTGATCGACGCGGTGTCCGCCGCCCATCAGCGGGACCGTCTGCGTCGCGAGTCCGAACGCGGTCTGCATGAACTCCATGGCCGGTACGCCACCCTGACGCCGCGAGAACAACAGGTGATGGCCCTGGCCGTGTCGGGCCTGATGAACAAACAGATTGCCGGTGAAATCGGCCTGAGCGAAATCACGGTCAAGATTCATCGCGGCCAGGCCATGCGCAAAATGCGCGCGCGCTCGTTTGCCGATCTGGTCCGCATGGCCCAGGCGTTGGATAGCAGCGGCGCCAAGTAAACGGGTATACCCACGTATACTAGGCGCGCGGGTTGGGCAGCGTATCTTGCAGGGATGATAGGTGCTTTTATGGCTACCTGATATCAACCCCCCGAGAGTGAAATGTCCAACACGGCAATTATTTCAATTATTGAGGATGACGAGTCCGTTCGCGTCGCCCTGGACGGCCTGTTACGCGCCAACGGCTACCACGTCCGAACTTACGCCAGTGCCTTGGATTTCTTGTCTTCTACCGGGCCCGGACAAACGACCTGTTTGATATCGGATATCAAGATGCCCGGCATGAGCGGCATCCAGATGCACCACGAGTTATCCGCTCTGGGCATTGATATCCCGATCATTTTTATCAGCGGTTACCCAGGCGTTCCGCCCCGGTCCAGGACCGGTGCAACGGAACCGGTGGCGTTTTTCCCAAAACCCTTCAACTGCGCCGAATTGATTGCCTGTGTCGAATCGGTCCTCAAGCGCCTGGCTTGATTTAATACCTTCGTATAGCCCCTTCATACCCAGACATACCACCACTGACCTTATGTAGAAGTGTTGGATGGGGCACCGCCGAATACGCTTTCCTACAGCGAACCGAAGCTGAATGCGCTTGATGTTCAATCATTCAAGCCACGCACTTTTGGGTCATTCGCGACACGGTCACGCTGAAGCAGTTAAACCATTCAACGTATCGATTTTGTCTTCGGGAGCAAATCATGAAACAGCAAATTCTGGTTATTGGCGCAGGTTTCGGTGGAGTCTGGAGCGCCTTGAGCGCGGCCCGCCTGCTGGACCAGCATGATCGTAATGACGTGCAGATCACTGTCCTGGCCCCCCAGGCGCAGTTGCGGATCCGGCCGCGTTTCTATGAGCCGGACGTCCACACCATGATGGCTCCGCTGGATGACCTGTTCGATGCCGTGGGCGTGAAATTCGTCCAAGGCTCGGCGAGCAGTATCGACGTCGATAGCAAACGGGTCGGCTACGTGGACGTATACGGCACCCAGGGCACGCTGGGCTACGACCGGTTGGTACTGGCGGCGGGCAGCAAATTGTTTCGCCCCGACCTCAAAGGCATGATGGAGCATGCCTTCGACGTCGATGAGATCGAGCAGGCAGCGCGCCTCGAAGCCCACATCAAGTCTCTGAAAAACCTGCCGGACAGCCCGGCTCGTAACACCGTGGTGGTGGCCGGCGGTGGTTTCACCGGGATCGAAACCGCCACCGAAATGCCCGCCCGCCTGCGCGCCGTCCTCGGCGAAGACGCGGACATCCGGGTCATCGTGGTGGATCGCGGGGCGCAAATCGGCGCGGCGCTGGGCGACGGCATTCGTCCGTCCATTGTCGAAGCGTCCGAGCACCTGGGTGTGGAGTGGATTTGCAATGCCTCGGTCGAATCGGTGGACGCTGGCGGCGTCAGCCTATCCAACGGCCAGCGCATCGAGTCCAACACCGTGATCTGGACCGTGGGTTTCCGCGCCAGCCCGTTGACCCAACATGTACCCGGCACCCGTGATCCCCAGGGTCGCCTGCATGTCGACGGCCACTTGAAAGTGTTGGGCCAAAACGACATTTTCGCCGCCGGTGACGTGGCCTATGCCGCCACCGACACACTGGGCAACTACGCGGCGATGTCCTGCCAGCACGCCATCGCCCTGGGCCGCTACGCCGGCAACAACGTCGCGGCCGACCTGCTGGGCGTGGCGCCGACGCCCTACAGCCAGCCCAAGTACGTGACCTGCCTGGACCTCGGCGCCTGGGGTGCGGTGTATACCGAAGGTTGGGATCGCCAGCTCAAACTGGTCGGGCAGGAAGCCAAGGAACTCAAGACCCAGATCAACACCGTCTGGATCTACCCGCCCGCGGCTGATCGCGCCACCGCCCTGGCAGCAGCCGACCCGTTGATTCCGGTGGCCTGACCCTCGCTCCCTGTCCCGGCCAGTCCCTCCTTTCTGCGCCGGTTTTTCCCGGACGCCCGCCAACGATTTTTGGGCGGGCGTTTTTTGCGTGTGTCCAGCCCAAGCCAGTCTGAATATCGTCACTGCCCAGTAAAATCCGTATCAATGCCCATGCCCTGCCCCGTGTGCACGCGGTAAGGTAGGCAGAATCATCCGGATCGAGGTGCGCCGTGGCGTCCTATTCCCTGCGTCAGCTGAAGTACTTCGTCACCACCGTCGAATGTGGCAGCGTCGCTGAAGCGTCTCGCAAGCTGTACATCGCCCAGCCATCGATCGCCACGGCCATCAAGGGGCTGGAGGACAGTTTCGGTGTGCAGTTGCTCATTCGTCATCACGCCCAGGGCGTGTCGCTGACCCCAGGTGGCGCCCGTTTCTATCGCAAGGCCCAGGAGCTGTTGCGCATGGCCCGGGAGTTCGAGCAGAACGCGCTGGCCGATAACGACGTGGTCAGCGGACAGATCGACATCGGCTGTTTCGAAACCGTCGCCCCGCTCTACCTGCCCCGCCTGATCGCCGGTTTCCGCCAACGCTTCCCGGGCGTGGAAATCCGCGTGCAGGACGGCGAGCAACAGGAGCTGGTGCAAGGCTTGACCGGTGGACGGTTCGACCTGGCGATTTTCTACGAGCACGATCTGGACAGCACCATCGAGACCGAAGCGCTGACCGCACCGCAACGCCCCTACGCATTGTTGCCGGCGGGGCATCGCTTTGCCGGTCAGGCCCAAGTGTCGCTGCGTGACCTGGCGCTGGAGCCGATGATCCTGTTGGACGTGCAACCCAGCCGGACCTATTTCGTGAGTATCTTCGAAGAACTGGGCCTGACGCCGAACATCGTGTTCAGCTCGCCGTCCATCGAGATGGTGCGTGGCATGGTCGGCCAGGCGTTCGGCTTTGCCGTGCTGGTGACCCGGCCGCAGTCCACCTGCACCTACGATGGGCAGCAGGTGGTCTGCGTGAACATTGCCGAGGACGTGACGGGGTCGGCGTTGGTGGCCGGTTGGCTCAAGCGTGCGCACCTCACCAAACCGGCGCAGTTGTTTGTCGATTACTGCAAGGCGCAGTTCAGGCAGTGGCTGCCCTGAGCCAAGGGATATAAAGCGCAACACTGCCTTTGTGGCGAGGGGATTTATCCCCGCTGGGGTGCGCAGCGCCCCCCAAAAACTCACATCCAAAATGTCAGGTGAATGGGGTTGGCTGCGTTGGGGCTGCTACGCAGCCCAGCGGGGATAAATCCCCTCGCCACAGGTTCGGTGCCTAGCGAGCCGCCCAGGCGTTGAAACGTTGCTCCAGCTCCTCGCCATGGTCGACCCAGAACTCGGCATCCACCGCCTGGGCTTCAGCCAGATTGGCCTCGGCGGTGGGTAACTGCGCCTGCACCGCCGCAGGCAGCAAGGCCAGGGTCTGGCGATGTACCGGTCCGTAGGGGATGTTTTCCGAGAACACCTTCTGGGTCTGTGGCTGGCTGGCGAACGCAATGAACTGCTCGGCCAGGGCCTTGTTCGGCGTGCCCTTGACCACCGCCCAATACTCCGGATCGTAAAGGCTCTGCGGCCAGACAATGCTCAGCTTCATGCCTTCCTTTTGCGCCGAAGCGATGCGGCCGTTGTAGGCGGCGCTCATCGCCACATCCCCCGCCACCAGCCACTGCGCCGGTTGCGCGCCGGCCTCCCACCACTGGATATTCGCCTTGATCTGGTCGAGTTTGGCGAAGGCCCGGGACACACCTTCCGGCGTGTTCAACACCTTGTACAACTCTTGCGCCTTGACCCCATCGGCCAGCAACGCAATTTCCAAGGTGTACTTGGCCCCCTTGCGCAGGCCGCGCTTGCCCGGGTACTCGGTAACGTTCCAGAAATCCGCCCAGGACCTGGGCGCCTTGGCGAGCTTGCTCTGGTCGTAGGCCAGGACCATCGACCAGACATAGGTGGCGACACCGCATTCATTGAGGGCCCCGGGCACATAATTCGCCGGATCGCCCATCCGTCCCAGGTCGAGCTTCTCGAACAGGCCTTCTTCACAGCCACGCAACAGCTCGGGGCTTTCTACTTCGACCACGTCCCAGCTGGTATGCCCGGCTGCAACCATGGCCTTGATTTTCGACAACTCACCGTTGTATTCGCCAGCCACGATGCTTCCTGCACCACTGGCGTTGAAAGGTTGGAAGTAGGCCTTGTCCTGGGCCTGCTTGGTAGCGCCGCCGAAAGAAATCACGGTCAGGCTTTGTGGCGCGGCTACAACACTGGTACTCAACAACGCCAGGGCACACGCAATATTGCAACGCAAGGATCTGGACATGGAGCGGTTCCTCGAAAATACCAGCTCGCCCGCACGAGCCGGTGACGGGACTCAAAAGTGACCGTAAACACGGGCGGTAAGGTCTACAGCAAAGGCTCTTGTCGGCCTGTTCATGGGTGTCGCCTGGCTGACCGCGAGGAATCTCCTTCCCTTGAAATCGTCCTCCTCAGGCACCTTGCGGTCAGTAATCATTGGGTTCACAGAGATAACTCGCCAGCCGATCCATCAAGCGGTCGCAGGCGGCCATCTGTTCAACACTTACGTATTCGTCGGGTTTGTGCCCCTGCTCCATGCTGCCGGGGCCACACACCACCGTCGGCACGCCGGCCTGATGAAACAGGCCGCCTTCCGTGCCGAATGCGACGGTCCTGAACGCGGCGCTGCCGCACAGCCGGGCAATCAATTGCGCGGCGGCGCTGTCAGGCGAAGTCGCCAGGCCCGGGTAGGCGGACAGCTGTTCAAAACGGATCGCGGTGTCGCCTTGCACCGCGCGCATCGGCGGCAACAGCACCTGTTCGGCGTAGTCCTGCAACTGCTCGACAACCGCCTCTGGGCTGAAATCCGGTAAGGCGCGCACTTCAAAATCGAAACGGCAATCGGCCGGGACGATGTTCAATGCCGTCCCGCCCTGGATCACCCCGACCTGCACCGTCGAATACGCCGGGTCGAAACGCGCGTCCTGCAACGAAGGATCGGCCAGGTCTGCGCCAATCTCGCCCAGGCACCCAATCAAGCGCGCCGCCTGCTCGATGGCGTTCACGCCATAAGGTGCGTAGGCCGAATGGCAAGCCGCCCCTTTGACGTGGCAACGCATCGCCAACTTGCCCTTGTGGCCCAGCACCGGTTGGAGTTGGGTGGGCTCGCCGATCAGGCACAACGCCGGCTGGGGAACGCGTTGAGGCAGCACTTCCAGCAGACTGCGCACGCCCAGGCAACCGACCTCTTCGTCATAGGAAAACGCCAAGTGCACAGGGCGGCGAAGCGGGCTGGCGAGGAATGTCGGCACCGCTGCCAGCACTGACGCCAGATAGCCCTTCATGTCCGCCGTGCCACGCCCGAACAGCTTGCCGTCCAACTCGCTCAGGCAAAACGGATCAACCGTCCAGGCTTGGCCATCCACCGGCACCACGTCGGTATGCCCGGACAAGACCACGCCACCGGGCAGCGCCGGGCCGATACTCGCCAACAGGTTGGCCTTGGTCCGCTCAGGGTTGTAAATCAGCTCGCAGGCCACGCCCAAGCCTTGCAGGTAATCGCGAACGAACTCGATCAGCGCCAGGTTCGAATCGCGACTGACCGTGGCGAAGCCCACCAGACTGGCGAGCATTGCCCGACTGCGCAGCTCACTCATCGCCCGGCACGCCATAGCTGGGCGCCGCTGTCGGGTCCAGGGCACGGGTCAGGTAATCCTGCAGCTGTGGCTGATAGGCCAGCCAGAGTTTCTCCAGTTCGCCGATGGGATTCTCCTCGGCCCAATCCACCCGCAGATCGACGATGGGCCAAGTCAGGTCATCCACCACCGACAACGCCGCCGAGTGCACCGCCCCGGCTTCGCCACCGGCCGCCTGCCCGGCCTGCAACGCGCTCAGCAGGCGTGACGCGAGACAGCCTTCGCTGCGTTCGAAAGCCCCGACCATGGCCTCGATCACCCCCGGGTTGGCCAACAGATTGCCGGCCACCACGCACTGATCACCGGCCAATGCGTGGTGAATGCCCAGGGCGTGACTGCCAGTGAAAATCGCCGTGTGTCCGTGGGCATCGACCACGGCCACCTGGCGGTACTGGCTGTAGCCATTGCGGGCCAGGGCGCGGTCCACCGCTTCTTGCGCCGTCAGGCCGCCCGCCAGCTCATCCAGGATCAGCGGGCCGAGGGCCGGCAGCGTAATGTTCTGGCTCGACACCGCGCCGACGCCGGCCCGCAACCAGGGGCAACGGGCACCGACGGCAATGCTCGAGGAACTGATGGCGATGCCCAACTGGCCGGTTTCGGCGCAGCGCCCAACGATGGAAAAAGTCATGCTGTACTCCTTACTCGGGGATGACCGCGATCACGTCGATTTCCATCAGCCACTGCGGCTGCCCGAGGGCGCTGACCACCAGCCCCGTGGAAATCGGGAAGACGCCCTTGAGCCACTTGCCGACCTCCTGGTACACCGGCTCGCGGTAGCGCGGGTCGATGAGGTAAGTGGTGGTCTTGACGATATGGCTCAGGTCGCTGCCGGCCTCCTCCAGCAATTGCTTGACGTTGCGCATGGCCTGCTCGGCCTGGGCGCGAGGATCGCCGAGGCCCACCAGCTGGCCATTGAAGTCGGTACCGACCTGACCACGCACGTAGACGGTGTTGCCGGCTCGTACGGCCTGGCACAGGTCGTTGTCCAGTGTCTGGTTGGGGTACGTGTCCTTGGTGTTGAACATGCGAATGCGCGTGTGAGTGGGCATCAGCGAACTCCCGTGAGGCTGGTTTTCGAGCGGTGTGAATCGCTGTCCAGTGCCGAGGCCTGGCGCTGGGCAGCATCTTGATAGGTGAGGTAAATGCGTTGCTTCACGATGTGGTCGGCGATATGCCGGGCGTCATGCCACACGCCCCAGATGAACGCCGAGCCACGCCGTGACAACCAGGGCAGGCCGACGAAATACAGGCCCGGCTCGCTGGAAACCCCACGTTGGTGACGAGGCTTGCCGTTGGCGTTGAGCGCGTCGACCTTCAGCCAGCTGTAATCCACCGAGTAGCCGGTGGCCCAGATGATCGTGGTCACACCAGCGTCGACCAAGTCCAGCGCCAGGATCGGCTGGGTCAGGCAGCGCGGATCAGGCGGCAGCTGACGGGCTTCGGGTTCGAGCGGCAGGTCCAGGCCATTGCGGGCAATGTAGGCATCGGCGGCATCCAGCAGCGCCAGGTAGTTTTCGTCGCCACGGGCGATGTTCTCGGCCAGGTTGTCCTCAAAGCTCACCACGCTGGCGTTGAACGATTTCGTCAGGCCCACCAACGTAATGCCCTCATGGGCCAGTCGGCGGAAATCCACGGTATGGCCACCACGGGCACCGCTCACGGCGATGGTCACGTGCTCCTTGCCGGGCTTGACGACCTCCGCGTCCCACTCGCCGAGCACCCCGAGCCACCAGCAGAAATCCCGGTTGCGGTAGGCCCGCGGCGGACGATCATGGGCGCCTACCGAGAGGTAGACCTGCTTGCCGGCGCGCTGCAATTCATCAGCGATCTGCACCCCTGACGAACCGGCTCCCACCACCAACACCGCGCCCTCGGGCAGTTGCCCGGGATTGCGGTATTGGGCGGAGTGAATCTGGGTGACCGACGCCAGTTCCGGCGCGATCGGCGGAATCACCGGCTGCTGGAAGGGGCCGGTGGCGACCACCACATGGATGGCCTCGATCAGGCCCTCGGAGGTTTCAATGGTGAACCCCGGACGGCCGACATTACGCTCGACTTTCCTGACCTCCACGCCAGTACGGATCGGCGCGTTGAACTTGCGGGCATAGGCTTCGAAGTAATCGGCCACCTGATCCTTCGCCGCGAAGGCATCGGGGTCGAGCCCTTCGAATTCCAGCCCCGGAAAACGGTCGTGCCAGGCCGGGCCGTTGGCGACCAGCGAATCCCAACGCGCCGTGCGCCAGGCCTCGGCAATCCGGCTGCGCTCGACCACAAGGTGGGGCACGCCTTGCCGGCTCAGGTGCTCACTCATGGCCACGCCGGCTTGGCCGGCGCCGATGACAAGCGTATCGATGTGAGTTGTTTCAAAAGGCATGTCTGTGCACTTCCGGCAGTAGGTTCGGTTCAGGTCGGCATGGCGCCGCCTCGGGTTCTGATTGTTGTTCTGCGGTTGCGACTATCGATGGGCGGTGTCGAGGCGATTGTGTTGGCAGGCGGGGATTTGCGAAACGAGGGTTTTTATCGTTGCTGGGAAGGAAAAAACTGGATGAACGCCCAATGCGGGATCAGGCGATTCAAGAGGGGTCAAGATCTGACGAGACTGAATACTGGCTGACCGGCCTACTCCAACCGCGCCGGAAACGCCTTGAGCTCCAGCTTTTCCATCACCAGCCCAATGAACGCCGAGACCGCCAGCGGCAATTGGCGCCGGCTCGGATAAAGCACATTCAGGCCGAAGCCGATACGCTGGTATTGCGGCAGCACACGGACCAGTCTTCCGGCTTCCAGGTCCACGCGGCTCAGCGCCGAGGGCAGCACGGCGATGCCCAGGCCCGCCACGGCAGCCTTGCGCTGCGCTTGTGCGGTGTTGGCGTTGAAGCGGCAGGGAACCTGCACCTCCTGCTCGGCACCGTCTGGGCCAATGAGCCGCCAGTGACTCAAGCCGCTGGGATGGGCGAAGCTCACGCTGTCATGGTGAGCCAGGTCCTGCAGCGAAGTCGGCGCTCCGCGCTTGGCAATGTAAGCGGGACTGGCAACCATGCCGTCACCGTCGTTCTTGATGAGTTGGCGCCCGACATAACCGGAGTCCTGTAGCGGACCGCCGCGAAAGGCCACGTCGATGCGGTCGGCAATCAGGTCGACACGGGCATCGCTGAGCACGAAATCAAGCTGCACCCGAGGATGCGCGGCGAGGAAGTCCGCCACCCATTGCATCGGAAAAAAATCGAAGAAATCCGCCATCGCCGCGATACGCACCCGGCCGCTGGGTTCATCGCTGCCCTTCATCAGTTCCTGCCCCGCCTCGGTCAGCCCGTCCACAGCGCCGACGCAGCGCTCATAGAACCCCTGCCCCACCTGAGTCAGCGTGAGTTTGCGGGTAGAGCGTTGCAGCAGTCGCGTCCCCAATTGCGTCTCCAACTGCTGGACGCGCCGGCTCACGGTATTGGACGGCATGCCCAAGCGCCTCGCCGCTTCGGCAAAGCTGCCGCTGCGTACCACCTGGACAAACAGTGCGACGTCGTTCAGATCGAGCATCGGGGCGCCATTCCTTCGTTATTTGGATGAGTTCAATCCGATTGTATCGACTAATCAATCTATTGCCAGGCACTTATCCTTCTCCCATCGAGGCCCACCCAGGCTCAGGCATCCGAGGTCAACCATGAACAGCATCGTCACAGCACCACCGCGCACCATCGTCCACCGCACCCGGGGCAACCGCCACGGGCCGATCACCCGCCTCATGAGCCCGGGCGACCTCGGCCAACGCTGCAAGCCCTTTGTGTTTCTCGATCTCTTCGCCTTCAAGGCCGACGGCATGAACAAAGGTTTCGGCATGCACCCGCACTCCGGGATCGCGACGCTGACCTACATGATCGAAGGTCAGGTGGCCTACGAAGACACCACTGGGCAATCGGGTGTACTGCCCAGCGGTGGCATGGAATGGATGCAAGCCGGTAACGGCGTATGGCACGACGCCCGGCCGGTCGGCAGCTCGTCGATCCATGGCTTCCAGCTTTGGGTCGCGCTGCCGGCCGCTGAAGAAAACGCGCCGGCCCACAGCGTCTACCTGGCACCCGCCGATATCCCTCGGGAAGGTCCGGCGCGGGTGTTGCTCGGCCAATATGGCGCGGCTCGCAGCAGCGTTGCAGCCCCGGCGGGGACAAACTATTTGGCCGTGCAGTTGAAAGACCAGGAACGCTGGCGCTACACGCCACCGGCTGGGCACACCGTCGCCTGGCTGGCCGTCAACGACGGCAGCCTCGACGCCGGCGGCAGCGTCAATGCCGGGGAAATGGTGGTCTTCGAAGAGTCCGGCGCAGCCATCGACATCGTTGCCAAGGGCGCGACCTCCTTCGTGCTCGGCTCAGCGGTCAAGCATCCCCACGACCTGGTGCTGGGTTACTACTCGGTGCACACCAGCCAAGCGGCGCTGGAAAAAGGCGAAAACGAAATCCAGCGCATCGGCGCCCTATTGCAACAAGAGGGCCGGTTGGCCTAGCCGACCCTCGACTCAATCCTATCTGTTCTCTTTTGAGGTGAATCATGAGCAACGTCGGTCTCGATGTTTTGCTGTCCCGCGCCCAAGTCGGCAAGCTGTCCCTGAAAAACCGCATGGTCATGGCCCCCATGACCCGCAGCCGCGCAGGCGCCGGTGACGCGGCCACGCCCCTCATGGCCGAGTACTACAGCCAGCGGGCCAGCGCCGGCCTGATCGTCAGCGAAGGCTCCCAGGTGTCCGCCCAGGGCAAGGGTTACCTGAGAACGCCGGGGATTTTTACCCCCGAACAAATCGCCGGCTGGAAACACGTGACCGACGCGGTTCACGCCGAAGGCGGACAGATGTTCCTGCAGCTGTGGCACGTGGGCCGGCTCTCCCATCCGTTGGTGCAAATCAACGGCGCCCAGCCCGTAGCCCCTTCGGCAATCAAGGCCGACGGCGAGATCTACACCCCTGAAGGCCCCAAGCCTTACGAACTGCCAAGGGCCTTGGACCTCGATGAGATCCCCGGCGTGGTTGCTGATTTTCGCCAGGCCGCCGTCAACGCGAAACTGGCCGGGTTCGACGGCGTGGAGATCCATGGAGCCAACGGCTACCTGATCGATCAGTTCCTGCGCGACGGCACCAACCAACGTACCGATGCCTACGGCGGCTCGATCGAAAACCGCGCGCGCTTTCTCAAGGAGGTGGTCGAGTCAGTGATTGAAGTCTTTGGTGCCATCCGTGTGGGTGTTCGCCTGTCGCCGATCTTCAGCTATTTCTCGATGAGCGACAGCAACCCCCAGGCGACTTTCGACTACGCCGCCAGGATGCTCAGCCGTTATGGCCTGGCTTACCTGCACATCGTGGAGCTGGGTGAAGGCACGTTCGACTTCCTGGAACTCAAACGCCGTTTCGGTGGGCCTTACATCGCCAACGGCGGCTACAGCGCCGAACGCGCGGCCACGGCCATCAGCCGCGGCGACGCGGACCTGGTCGCGTTCGGGACGCCGTTCCTGGCCAACCCGGATCTGGTGGAGCGTTTCAAGCAAGGCCTGGCATTGAACGCGCCTGACGCGGCTACGTTCTATCAGGGCGAAGAACGCGGCTATACGGATTATCCAACCCTGGTCGAGGCTCAAGTGGCGCGGTAAGCGCCGAGGGATGTACCGCCCTCATCGCGAGCAAGCTCGCTCCCACACTCGATCCTCAGCGGGCCCGAAATGTGTGCTCGACGCCGATTCCCCTGTGGGAGCGAACTTGCTCGCGATAGCGGTCATTCCACTAATTGAACGATCCGCGGCTCGATCGCGCCGGCCTCCACCTCAACCAGCGCCAACGTCACCGGCAACTTGAACCGTCGCCGGCCGGCGCTGCCGGGGTTGAGGTAGAGCCGCTCGCCACGCCACTCGATCAGCGGTTTATGGGAATGGCCGGTGATCACCAGTCTCACGCCCGGGTCGAGTGGCGCCGGCACATCCGCGATGTCATGGACCAGCAGCACCGGCCATCCCCCCAGGTCGAATTGCAGGCAATCGGCAAGGTGCCCTGCCCACTCGGCCTGCAGATCGTTGTTGCCGCGCACCACGTGCAGTTCGCCGATGGATGCCAGGACGTCGAGGATTTCCGGGCTGCCGATATCACCGGCATGAATGATCCGCTCACAGCCTTGCAGCGCGGCAAGCGCTTCGGGGCGCAGTAGGCCGTGGGTATCGGAAATGACGCCGACTTTCATGAAACCTTTCTCCAATCGTGTGCCGCCGCTTGTGCCTGCCTCGTCGCAGTCAGTTAACATGCTGAATTCGAATAGGATAGGCTGCGCCGTGAAAGGTGCAGACCCGTCGTGGAAAGGATACGTCAATGCTCGGACGCAAGCAGCCAGAGCCCAATCTCGAAAGCCCCGATGAGGCCTTCTCCCCCCAGACCACCCAGGCCGGAGCGGCGTTGCGGCTCACCGTGAGCTTCATGCTGGTGGTGGTTGTGGCCTTCCTGGCCGTCGAAGGCTGGCGGACGTGGCGCGACTATCGTGCCGCTTTTGCATCTGCCCGGGATTCAGTGACGAACCTGGCGCGGGCGACGGCCCAGCACGCTGAAGACACCATTCGACAAGTGGATGTGGTCACCGCCGCCCTTGCCGAACGGGTGGAGGGCGATGGCCTGCAGAACATGGATATCCCCCGCATCCATAAGCTATTGGTGCAGCAGGCCGCCATCATGCCGCAACTGCACGGGTTGTTTATCTATGGCCCGGACGGCCAATGGCTGGTGACGGACAAGGAGACGATCCCGGAAATGGCGAACAACGCCGACCGCGACTACTTCCAATACCACCGCACCCACGAGGATCGAGGCGTGCGCATCGGCGACGTCGTCAAGAGCCGTTCCACCAACGACCTGATCATTCCCATTTCCCGCCGCCTGAACAACCCCGATGGCTCGTTTGCCGGCGTATTGCTGGGGACCGTGAAGGTGAGCTATTTCGTCGACTACTACGGCGACTTCAAAATCGATGGCAAAGGCGCGCTGGTCCTGGCCAAGCGCAGCGGAACGATCCTGGTCCGACGTCCCTTCGTCGCTTCGGTGATTGGCAAGAGCCTGGTCAACAGCGTGATTTTCAGGGAACATTTACCCACCTCCAACCAAGGGGTTGCCGAAGCCAAGGCCGTCGTCGACGACACCGAGCGCCTGTACGGCTACCGGGCCCTGACCACTTACCCGCTGGTGGTGGAAGCCGGCTTGTCCCGCGAATCGATCATCGCGCCCTGGCGCCGCGACCTGTTGAAGACCGGTCTGGTGCTGATTTTCCTGATCGCGATACTGGTGGGCTTCGGGCTCATCGTGTTGAGCCAACTGCGCTACCGCATGGCCATGGAGAAGCAGATTCGCAGCGCCCACCAGGCCATGCGCGACATGGCGCTGACCGACAGCCTGACCGGGCTGGGCAACCGCAGGCGGCTGGACATTGCCCTGGCCGATGAGATCCGCCTGGCCAGGCGCCAGGGTTCGTCCCTGGCCCTGATCATGCTCGACGTCGATTACTTCAAGCGTTTCAACGACAGATACGGCCATGCCGCCGGGGACGATTGCCTGCGGGCGATTGCAGCCGCGCTCAGGCAGACCATCAAACGGCCGGGCGACCTGGCGGTCCGCTACGGCGGTGAAGAGTTCACCGTGCTGCTGCCAAACACCGACAGCGCCGGCGCCACCAAGGTCGTGCAGCAAATACTCGAAGCGGTCAGGGCCTTGAACATTGAACATGGCGACCATCCCTTGGGCATCGTGACCATCAGCGCGGGCGTCACCACCTGCCAGCCGAGCGGCGAGGACGTCACCCCGGCCATGCTGATCAGGGCCGCCGATGCCTTCTTGTACCTGGCCAAGAACACCGGGCGAAACCGCTGGTGCAGCGCCGACTCGACGCCGGGGTGAACCCCGCGGGAGCGCCGCGCATCGGTCAGGATCGTGCAAACCCAAGTCCACAGGTGCCGGCCACGCGCCTGGCGGCTACAATGCGCACTTCGACCGTGACCAGCCTGACTAAAAATAAATGTCCTTGCCCAAACATCATCTGGAATTGCTCAGCCCCGCCCGCGACGTGACCATCGCCCGCGAGGCCATCCTGCATGGCGCCGACGCCGTATACATCGGTGGCCCGAGTTTCGGCGCGCGCCACAATGCCTGCAACGAAGTGGCCGATATCGCCCGGCTGGTGGAGTTCGCCCATCGTTACCACGCCCGGGTGTTCACCACGATCAACACCATCCTGCACGACAACGAACTGGAACCGGCCCGCCAGCTGATCCACCAGCTGTACGATGCCGGTGTCGATGCGCTGATCGTCCAGGACCTCGGGGTGATGGAGCTGGACATCCCGCCCATCGAGCTGCACGCCAGCACCCAGACCGACATTCGTACCCTGGCCCGGGCCAAGTTCCTCGACCAGGCCGGTTTCTCGCAACTGGTGTTGGCCCGCGAGTTGAACCTGCAGGAAATCCGCGCCATCGCCGACGAGACCGAAGCGGCCATCGAGTTCTTCATTCACGGTGCGCTGTGCGTGGCGTTTTCCGGCCAATGCAACATCTCCCATGCCCAGAATGGCCGCAGCGCCAACCGTGGCGACTGCTCCCAGGCCTGTCGCCTGCCCTACACCCTCAAGGACGACCAGGGTCGGGTGGTCGCCTATGAAAAACACCTGCTGTCGATGAAGGACAACAACCAGAGCGCCAACATCCGTGCCCTGGTGGAAGCCGGCGTGCGCTCGTTCAAGATCGAAGGCCGCTACAAGGACATGGGCTATGTGAAGAACATCACCGCCTATTACCGCCAGCGCCTGGACGATGTCCTCGAAGACCGCCCGGACCTGGCCCGCGCGTCCAGCGGCCGCACCGCGCACTTCTTCGTGCCCGATCCGGACAAGACCTTCCACCGTGGCAGCACCGACTATTTCGTCAGCGAGCGCAAGATCGATATCGGCGCCTTCGATTCGCCGACCTTCACCGGTGTGCCGGTGGGCGTGGTGGAAAAAGTCGGCAAGCGCGACATGCAAGTGGTGACCTTTGACCCGCTGTCCAACGGCGACGGCCTCAACGTGCTGGTCAAGCGTGAAGTGGTCGGTTTTCGGGCCAACATCGCCGAGCCCAAGGGCGAATTCGAAGAGGACGGCCAGAAGCGTTACCGCTACCGTGTCGAGCCCAATGAGATGCCGGCCGGCATGTACCAGTTGCGCCCTAATCATCCACTGAGCCGCAACCTGGACCACAACTGGCAGCAAGCGCTGCTCAAGACCTCCTCGGAGCGCCGCGTGGGCCTGGCCTGGAGCGCTCGCCTGCGCGAAGAGCGCCTGGAACTGACCGCCACCAGTGAGGAAGGCGTCAGCGCCAGCGTCGCCCTGGACGGGCCGTTCGGGCTTGCGAACAAGCCGGAACAAGCCTTGGAGCAGTTACAGGACCTGCTCGGGCAACTGGGCACGACCGAGTACCACGCCACATCGACCCAGCTCGACGCGCCCCAGGCGTACTTCATTCCCAATTCGCAGCTCAAGGCGTTGCGTCGTGAAGTCATCGAAGCCCTGACCGCCGCCCGCATTGCCGCTCACCCTCGCGGTGGCCGCAAGGCCGAGACCAACCCGCCGCCGGTGTACCCGGAGTCGCACCTGTCGTTCCTCGCCAACGTGTACAACCAGAAGGCCCGGGACTTCTACCACCGCCACGGCGTCAAGCTGATCGACGCAGCCTTCGAGGCCCACGAGGAAACCGGCGAAGTGCCGGTGATGATCACCAAGCACTGCCTGCGCTTCTCGTTCAACCTCTGCCCCAAGCAGGCCAAGGGCGTCACCGGCGTACGCACCAAAGTCGCCCCGATGCAGCTGATCCACGGTGATGAAGTGCTGACGTTGAAATTCGACTGCAAACCCTGCGAGATGCATGTGGTAGGCAAGATCAAGGGCCACATCCTTGACCTGCCGCTGCCGGGCAGCAAGGCCGAGCCGGTTGTCGGGTACATCAGCCCTGAAGACCTGCTCAAGACGATTCCTCGCGCACCGCACTGAGTCCGCAAGGCCTGGGAGCAACGCAGATCCCTGTGGGAGCGAGCTTGCTCGCGATGGCGTCAACAGGATCAGCATGGATGCCAGCTGACCCACCGCTATCGCGAGCAAGCTCGCTCCCACAATGAATATCAGGTGGTTGGAATGGATTTTTCATTTCTGCGCCGTTTTCGCTTTTCCGGGCGACAAATTCTGTTCAAGGGCTCCCCCGCCGCGCATCCATGGTGTTAGGTTGTAAGTGATTGTTTCATCAAACAACACTTCTTCCCTGCAAAGGAATGCCTGCCACCATGAACTTCCCGTTCAAGCGTCTTGCCGTTGCCACCCTCGTACTGTCCAGCCTGTCGTCATTCGCGATGTCGGCCAACGCCAATATCACCGCACAACAAAGCGCGACCATCGTCAAAACCTTCTCCGACACCTCCGTCACCGACTTCCGGCAGTTCCTGGGAGAAGTATCCAAAAGTGATCTCGCCAAAACCGCCAACCTCGGCCCGGCCATCAACGCCTTCCTCGACAACAAGACCCTGTCGGCTGAACAGCAGAACGAAATCCATCGCCTGCTGGGCCTCTACGCCCGAGTGAAATACGGCAAAGCGGCCACCGAGACGTTGAAGGAGCTTGTGGCCATTCCGACCTTTCGCAAGGACGGCGTTGCCCAGCACGAGAACCCGGAATTCCTCAAGATCGCCGACAAGATCAAAAGCCTGGCCGAGTCTTTCCACCTGAACTTCCGCAACATCGACAACCGCGTCTATGAGATTTCCCTCGAAGGCAGCGGTGACGAAGTCGTGGGCATTCACGCCCATGCCGATGTGGTGCCGGTGACGCCGGAAAACTGGGTATTGAAAGACGGCACCCGGCTCGATCCGTTCAAGGTCACCCTGGTGGGCGATCGCATGTATGGCCGGGGCACCGAAGACGATAAGAACGGCATCGTGGTGGCGCTCTATGCCATGAAGATCATCAAGGAAGAGAAGCTGCCGCTGGCGAGGAATTTCAAGTTGCTGGTGGACACCACTGAGGAAACCACTGGCGACGCGATCCCCTATTATTTCGAACGCAACCCGACGCCCAACTACAACCTGGCGCTGGATGGCGGCTACCCCGTGGTGATTGCCGAGAAAGGCTACGGCACCGTCATGGCGAACTTCGCCCGACGTGACGCCCAGGGTCAGGGCGCCGAAATCACCGCACTGACCGGCGGCCTGGCCACCAACCAGATTCCGTCGACGTCGGTTGCCACCTTTGCCAGCGACAAGCCGGCCGAACTGGCCGCCAGCCTGCTCAAGGCCGGTACGGACTACGCCAAGCGCAATGGCGGAAATTTCGAAGTGGCCTCCAAGGTCGTCGGCAAGGATGTGCAACTGACCTTCACCGGCGTTTCTGCGCACTCCTCCGAGCCCGAGTCAGGCGTCAACCCAGTCGCCAGGATGCTGGATTTCATCAACGGCCTCGACGGCAAGGTCGCGCTCAAGCACAACCACATCACCGACGCCGCCCGTTACGCCGCCGAGAACTGGGGCCTGGACTATTTGGGCAAACAATTGGGGATTGGCTTTTCCGATGCCTTCATGGGCCCGCTGACCGCCTCCCTGACCTATGTCGGCATGGATGAAAAGACCTTCAAGCTTGCGGTCAATCTACGAGTCCCGGTCGGCAAGTCCACAGAAGCGCTCAAGACTGACATTGCCGATAAATTGGCCGCCTGGAGCAAGAAATCCCACGTCGCCGTGGCCTTCGATTACTCCATCGATGAGCCGATGTACCGCAACCCCGAGGGTGAATGGGTCAAGGCGCTTTTGGCCGTGTCCACCGAAAACCTGGGCATGGAACACAAGTACGGCACCTCCGCCGGCGCCACCTCGGTCCATGACTTGCCCAATGGCGTGCAGTTCGGCCTGGCCATGCCCGACGTCAAGTACACCGGTCATAACGACAACGAGTTCAAGACGGTCGAGCAGTTCCTGCTGGACCTGCAGATCGTGACCGAGATGATGGGGCGGATTGGGCAGATGCCGAAGTTGTAAGTATTCCTGCTCGGGAAAGCCATCGAGGTTTGTGGGTTCTAATGTGGCGAGGGGATTTAGCGAAACGTCGCACCGCCCCGCTGGACTGCGCAGCAGTCCCAGGATTTTGCGGTTGCTGCGTAACCGAGCGGGGATAAATCCCCTCGCCACAGGGCCACTTTATTCCTTCAGGTAAGTTGCACTTGGATCGATGACCTTGGCGGTAATATCGACCAGCTCCAGCCCCCAATCACCATGCAGGTACCAATCCTCTCCGATCATCTCGGCCGGGTGCATCGTTCGATCGGCACCGTTACCACAGGCCAAGGCCGTGGTCGGACAGTAACGATCACAGCCCCAGCAAATGCGCTCGGGATGTTTGGGACTGATGGGAAAAGGCTTTGCCATGACGACCCCGCATAACAGATGGGTGTGCCCGTACCCTACCGCATCATCGCGACATCCCCCTTGATTCCGATCAAGAACAACCGTGCCTGGATGAGCCGATGTTCACTGTTCGGGAATTCACGCTGAAAATTGACAAGAATCATTATTATTCGCAGCGATGCCTCCTAGACTCGGCCATCTCTTAGTTGTCCAGGAAGTCATCATGCGCACGCTTGCCCCTCTGTCTCTCGCCCTGCTGTTTCTCGCACCCCTGGCCCAGGCCAAGGAATACCCCATCGGTGAACCACAAATGTGTCCAGGGCTGGAGGTCGGCGCGGTGTATCTGCAACCGATCGAAATGGCCCCGGCCGGCATGATGCGGGCCACGGCCGATTCCGACGTGCACCTGGAGGCCGACATCCGCGCCACGGCGGACAACAAGCAAGGCTTCCAGGAAGGCAGCTTCGTGCCCTACCTCAACGTGTCCTTCCAACTGAAGAAACAAGGTAACGACACCGAACTCAAGGGGGACTTCCATGCCATGGTCGCCAATGACGGGCCGCACTATGGCGACAACGTGAAGCTGCTCGGCCCCGGCAAATACCAACTGACCTTCACCGTCCTCCCACCCGGCGGTCACGGCTCCCTCGGTCGTCACACCGACAAGGAAACCGGCGTGGCCCCTTGGTTCGAGCGCTGCGAACTGCATTACGAATTCGTCTACGCCGGGATCGGTAAAAAAGGCGGGTATTGAGGATGAATCGTCCAACCCGCGCACGGCCTGTCACGCGCCATCGACGCCTGGCCTGGTGGATGTTGGCCGGTTTGATCTTGCCTTCCATCGCCCATGCCCAGCTGCCGACTTATGAGCTGAGCATGCGCGACGGGCATTTCATCCCGCCGCTGTTGGAGGTCCCGGCCGGCCAGCGTTTCAAGATCGTGCTGAAGAATATCGGTGAAGGCCCTGCGGAATTCGAAAGCACGCCCCTGCGGGTCGAAAAAGTGCTGTCGCCCGGCGTCACCACCTTTGTCGTGATCCACCCGCTGCAGCCTGGGCACTATCCGTTTTTCGATGAATTCAATCCGCAACTGCCCGAGGGCGGCATCCTCGCCCAGTAATCGTCCAGCAGGAGGCGTTTGCATGACTCAATCGATGTTTATTGTCTGGCGCGAAAGCGTCGAGGCGTTGTTGGTGATCGGGATTCTCCAGGCCTGGGTCAGCCGACAGCCACAGGCCAGCCAGCTGCTGCGCTACATCTGGAGCGGCGCACTGCTCGGCTTGCTGTTGTCGGGCGTATTGGCCGGTTTGATCCTGCTGGCCGGCGAAGCCATGAGCGGCAGCGCCAATGAATGGTTCCAGGCTTCGTTGGCGTTGATCGCGAGTCTGTTGATCATGCAAATGGTCGGCTGGATGCACCGCAACGCGGGGACACTGAAGCAGGACCTGTCGCGCCAAGCCGACCAGCGCCTGGACCGCCAGGGTGGCCTGGGCCTGATGGTGCTGGCATTGCTGGCGGTCAGCCGCGAAGGCAGTGAAACCGTGGTCTTCCTGTACGGCGCCGGCGCCCGCTTGCAAGGGCCGTCACTGGGCCTGTTCGCCGTGGGTGCAATCGCTGGCCTGGTGCTGGCGCTGTTGACCGTTTCCTTGTTGCACGGCAGTCGGCGGTTCATCTCCTGGCCGCGTTTCTTCGCCATCAGCGAAGCGATCCTGCTGCTGTTGGGTGCGGCGTTGCTGGTCAGCGGCATCGAGCGGGTCGGCGGGCAATTGCTCGCGATGGATTGGCCCGAGCCGGTATACCGCGGCATCGGCGATGCACTGTGGAACAGCAGCGCGATGCTGGACGACGGCCACGGCCTGGGCGGTTTCCTCGCCGATTTCGCCGGGTATCGCGCCAGCCCCAGCGCGCTGACGCTGCTGGTGTGGATAGGCTATTGGCTGACCGTCGCTGGATGGCTGCGGCCACGCAAGGCGGAAAACCTGCCATGCCCCACCTGAACCCCTGGCTCCAGCGCCTGGGCGACGGCATGCGGCGCCACGGCGCAACCATTCGTGCCGTGCAATGGGCGGTGGTGCTGTTCTACGCGGTGCTGCTGGTGATACCCGCCCTCTTGCCATTGCCCAGCAGTCAGGCGCACCTGTTCGACAACCTCACGCTGCTGGCGCAGTTCCTGTTCTGGGGCCTATGGTGGCCGTTCGTGTTGCTCTCGATCGTGCTGTTCGGTCGGCTCTGGTGTGGCGTGCTGTGCCCCGAAGGCGCCTTGAGTGAATGGGCCAGTCGCTACGGCAAAGGCCTGGGTGTGCCAAGAAGCGTGCGCTGGGCCGGCTGGCCGACCCTGGCGTTCTGCCTGACGACGATTTATGGCCAGCTCATCAGCGTCTACGACTATGCCCAGGCGGCGCTACTGATCCTGGGTGGCTCGACCGTCGCGGCAGTGATCGTTGGCCTGCTGTTCGCCCGTGGCAAGCGAGTGTGGTGCCGTTATCTGTGCCCGGTCAGTGGCGTCTTCTCCCTCCTCGCCCGCCTGGCACCGATGCACTTTCAAGTAGACGAACAACGCTGGCTGGAAAACCCTGCGCCGCGTCGCCCCGCACCCAACTGCGCGCCCTTGCTGGACATCCGCCGAATGCGCGGCGCCGCCGATTGCCACGCCTGTGGTCGCTGCAGCGGCCAGCGCGATGCGGTGCGCCTGATCGCCCGCTCCAGCAACCAGGAAATCCTTCAGTCAACGCCCACCACGCTCTCGCCCTGGGATGTGCGCCTGCTGCTGTTCGGCGTCATCGGCCTGGCCATGGGGGCCTTTCAATGGACCGTCAGCCCCTGGTTCATCGCCCTGAAGCAGGCACTGGCCCAATGGCTGGTGGCACACGACCTGCTCTGGCCGCTGCAAGATAATGCGCCCTGGTGGTTACTGACACACTACCCGCAACTCAATGACAGCTTCAGCTGGCTCGATGGCTTTTGCATCGTCGCCTATTTGGGCATGAGTGCCCTACTGCTGGGGACTTCGCTGATGCTGCTGATGCGTCTGGCAGCACGACTCGCGGGCAGTCCCACAGAATATTTGCCCCTAGCCATCACCCTGACGCCCCTTGGCGGTGCGGGACTGTTCCTCGGCCTGTCGGCCACCACCGTCAAGTTGCTGCGCTATGAAGGGCTGTTGCTGGAATGGGTGCAGCCGGCTCGGGCCGGGCTGTTGGTGGCGGCGATGGCCTGGAGCCTGTGGCTGGGTTGGAGGCGCCTGGAGCAGATGGCGCCATCGCCCGTTCAGCGACTGGCTGTCATGGCCTGCCTGATAGTGGCCAGCGGTTTGGTGGGGTATGGGTGGTGGTTGCAGTTTTGGGGGTGGTGACACGCCAAACCTGTGGGAGCGAGCTTGCTCGCGATGACGCCGGCACAGCCAACATCACTGCAGCTGACCCACCGCTATCGCGAGCAAGCTCGCTCCCACAGGGGTTTGGCGGGCAGCCACTCAAACCTGCGACGCCTCAACTGCGCAACACGAACGAAGGGAACAACTCGCGCATCGCTGCCCAAAGCTCCGGTTGCAAGGCGTGTGCCGAGACACTGGAAAGATGCGGGTCGAGCATCCGCGCCGTGCGCACCAGTTGCACGGCAAACCGGGTGACGCCCCGCTCGCTCAAGCGTCGGGCCAGGGTCAGCAGGCGTTCGGGGTTGAACAGATGCCAGTGCACGGTAGTGCGGCATTCATAGTCCACGCCGCTGGCCAACAGATGGTCGAGGCTGCGCCAGTTGGCAGCGCCGCTGCCTTCGACCCGGGTCACGTCCAGGGCATCTTCGGGCAAGGCCTTGATGTCGAAGCCGACCCAGTCGGCCAGGCCGACCACTTTGGCGAAGGCCGCCGGCTTGATACCGGCGCTGTGCAGGCCGATGCGAAACCCCATCTGCCGCACCTCCTCCATCGCTGGCGCCAGGCCGTCCTGCAAGGTCGGTTCGCCACCGCTGAAAACCACGGCGTCGAGCAGGTCCTGACGACGTTGCAAGAACGCCAAGACCCGACACCACTCCACCTCCTCGCTGCCGCGTGGCGGGATCAGTTGCGGGTTATGGCAATAACGACAACGCCAGGCGCATCCCTGGCAAAACAATACGCACGCCAGTTGGCCCGGATAATCGAGGGTGGTCAGGGGCACCATGCCCCCGACCCGTAGCACTCGACTCATGGACGCCCGGCCGCGCGTTCGGTGAAGTGCACGCGTTCGCGGTGCTCGGACTGCTTGCCCGGGTTGAAGGCTGCCACCGGGCGGTGATAACCCATCACGCGGGTCCAGACTTCGCAACGTTGACGCTGTGCTTGTGGAAGGCTTTGTGATGCATTCATGGGTGAAGCTCCTTGCGGTCGATGGATCGGATCAGTGGACGCTGCCGGCCAACTGCTGTTGCAGCAGCAAGGCCTCGTCGCATTTCGGGCAAAACTCGTGTTCGCCGGCCAGGTAGCCGTGCACCGGGCAGATGGAAAAGGTCGGCGTGATGGTCAGGTACGGCAGGCGGAAACGGCCCAGGGCCTTGCGCACCAGTTGCTTGCAAGCCTGGGTCGAGGAAATCTGCTCGGCCATGTACAGGTGCAACACGGTGCCGCCGGTGTATTTGCATTGCAGTTCATCCTGCAACTCCAGGGCTTCGAATGGATCGTCGGTGAAACCCACCGGCAGCTGCGAAGAGTTGGTGTAGTACGGAGCGACCGGACTGCCGGCCTGCAAGATATCGGGATAGCGCTTGAGGTCTTCCTTGGCGAAACGGTAAGTGGTGCCTTCGGCAGGCGTGGCTTCCAGGTTGTAGAGGTGGCCGGTTTCTTCCTGGAAACGCAGCAGCGTGGCCCGCACGTGATCCAGCAGCTTCAGGGCGAACGCCCGGCCCTGCTCGGTGTGCATGCCCTGCTGGTCGTCGGTGAAATTGCGCAGCATTTCGTGCAGGCCATTCAAGCCGATGGTGGAGAAGTGATTGCGCAGGGTGCCCAGGTAGCGCTTGGTGTAGGGGTACAAACCGGCATCCATGTGATGCTGGATGACCTTGCGCTTGACCTCCAGGCTCTCCATCGCCAGTTCCATCAAGGCATCGAGGCGTTGCAGCAACGCACTGGTGTCGCCTTTGTACAAGTAGCCCAGGCGCGCGCAGTTGATCGTCACCACGCCCAGGGACCCGGTCTGCTCCGCCGAACCGAACAAACCGCCGCCGCGCTTGAGCAGCTCGCGCACGTCCAGTTGCAGGCGACAGCACATCGAGCGCACCTGGTTGGGCTGCATGTCCGAATTGAGGAAGTTCTGGAAATACGGCAGGCCATAACGGGCGGTCATTTCGAACAGCCGGTCGGCGTTCTCGCTGTCCCACGGGAAATCATGGGTGATGTTGTAGGTCGGGATCGGGAAGGTGAACACCCGCCCTTTCGCATCACCGGCCTGCATCACCTCGATGTAGGCGCGGTTGATCAGCTCCATTTCCACTTGCAAATCACCGTAGGCGAACGGCATCTCTTCGCCGCCGATCACCGGGATCTGTTCGCGCAAATCCTCTGGGCAGACCCAATCGAAGGTGAGGTTGGTGAAGGGGGTTTGCGTGCCCCAGCGCGACGGCACGTTGAGGTTATAGATGAACTCCTGCAACGACTGGCGAACCTCGCCATAGCTGAGCTTGTCCTTGCGCACATAGGGCGCCAGGTACGTGTCGAACGAGCTGAACGCCTGGGCCCCGGCCCATTCGTTCTGCAGGGTGCCGAGGAAATTCACCATCTGCCCCAGGGCGCTGCTCAAGTGCTTGGGCGGCCCGGCCTCGACCCGCCCTGGCACGCCGTTGAGGCCTTCGTGCAACAGGGTGCGCAAGGACCAACCGGCACAGTAACCGGCGAGCATGTCCAGGTCGTGGATATGCAGATCGGCCTCGCGGTGCGCCTCGCCGATGGCCTGGCTGTAGACTTCGTCGAGCCAGTAATTGGCGGTGACCTTGCCCGATACGTTGAGGATCAGCCCGCCGAGGGAATAGCCCTGGTTGGCGTTGGCCTGCACACGCCAGTCTTCGCGGTCCAGGTATTCGTTCATCGAAGTGGCGACTTCCACCAGCGTACGACGATCCCGACGCAGGCGTCCGTGTTGCTCGCGATAGACGATGTAGGCGCGCATGGACAGGAAATACCCGGCGTCCATCAGAACGCGCTCGACGCGGTCCTGGATCTGCTCGACGTTCAACCGCGTCTGCCCTTCCAGCCGCGCCAATACCGCCTCAAGCAACCCTTCGGCCTCGGCTTCGGCGTACTCACCAGTGGCCTTGCCGGCGGCGATCAGCGCCTGGCGGATCTTGTCCGCATCAAAGGCGACCACACTGCCATCGCGCTTGTGCAAGCGGTTACACCCTACTGAGATCAACGTGCTCTGCATTTTGGCTCCAGACACTACATATAGGCTTTTTAATTTGTAAAAACACAATATGCAGTGGAGAGTACGGCCAAATGATCGAGTTGCAATTGATCGATATCAAGAATCGGGGGCGACGGCCAACCTGCTTGGAAGGGATCTTCAATGCGCCTTGCACAATGGGGATCTGGGTACGGCCGGGGGAAATAGGTCGGCTGGCAGGCCGTCTTCGCGAGCAAGCTCGCTCCCACAGTTGGATCGGAGTACGACCGCAAGAAATAGGTCGGCTGGCTGGCCGCCTTCGCGAGCAAGCTCGCTCCCACAGTTGGATCGGAGTACGACCGCAAGAAATAGGTCGGCTGGCAGGCCGCCTTCGCGAGCAAGCTCGCTCCCACAGTTGGATCGGAGTACGACCGCAAGAAATAGGTCGGCTGGCAGGCCGCCTTCGCGAGCAAGCTCGCTCCCACAGTTGGATCGGGGTATGACCGTGAGAATCAGGTCGGCTATAAGGCCGCCTCGCGGTGGTCGTTGATTTCGGCGCCCCGTTAACCACGATGGCCGAACGCAGGCATTGTGGAGTGGGCATCCCGGCATGGATGCCGGGATAGCCGCGCTGGGCCATGGATGGCCCTTCGCGGCGGCCCACGGAGCAATGCCTTCGTTCGGGCACACCGAGCCTAGGCGAGGTGCCGAGTGGTGGGGCAAAAGCGCTTTGGTTACTTTCGCGCTTTTTCGAAAGTGACCCGCCGTCAGGGCGGAACCCTAAGTGGCCGTTACCGCAGCAACGGATATGCCCCCGATCTACACGCCCAGAACAGGGCCGCTTCGCGCCCCAGCGGGGATAAATCCCCTCGCCACAAGGCCTCTACGCTTACCCGCCACTCATGTTCATGAACCGCACGATCTGCACTTCCCCACCGGGGCTGAAATCATGCTGCAAGGGCTTGCCTTTGAGTGCCTGCGTTATCGACTGAATAATCGGTCGGTCTTCCAGCGGATAACGCCGCAGCAAACCACGCAAATCGAGAGAGTCCTCCTGCCCCAGGCACAACAGCAAGCGCCCTTCGACAGTCATGCGCACGCGGTTGCAACTGGCGCAGAAGTTGTGGGTGTTGGGGGAAATGAAACCGATCCGGGTATCCGGATGCTGTTCCAAACGCACATAACGCGCCGGCCCGCCGCTGTTTTCGGTGCTGTCCAGCAGCCGGTGATGGCTAGCGATCACAGCCCGGACCTCATCGCTGGAACAGAACGACTCACCCCGGGAACGCCCCACCTCCCCCAACGGCATTTCCTCGATGAAACTGATATCGATGTGTTGGTCGATGGCGTACTGCACAAGCGCCGGGACCTCATCGAAGTTGCGCCCTTTCATCACCACACAGTTGAGTTTGATCCGCTCGAACCCGGCGATCTTCGCCGCTTCAATCCCGGCCAGCACCTGATCGAGGTTGCCGTTACGGGTGATTGCCCGAAAACGCTCCCCGTCCAGGCTGTCGAGGCTGATGTTCATGCGCTTGACCCCGGCCTCGACCAGCGGCTGGGCCAGTCGCCCCAACTGCGAGCCATTGCTGGTCATCACCAGCTCCCGCAGGCCGGGCAGCGCCGCGATCTCGCGACACAACCCAACGATGCCCGGACGGATCAACGGCTCGCCACCGGTCAGGCGAATTTTCTTCACCCCAAGGCCGACAAACAGCCGCGCCAGGCGCTGCAACTCTTCCAGGGTCAAGACTTGCTGACGCGGTAGGAAGGTCATGTTTTTCGCCATGCAATACACACAACGAAAATCACAACGATCGGTCACCGACATCCGCAAATAATCGATCTGGCGCCCAAATCCGTCCTGCAACACCGCGTTCATGAAGATCTCCCGGTTGAGCCAGCGCTCACTGCACCAGCGGCGAGTCGGCGCCCTGAAGGTGAATGCCGCGAATATCCGCCGCACCGATCAGGGTTTGCAGGTACTGCACCAGCGCCTTTTGCCAGACGCCCTGCTGCAACTGCGTACGAATCGCTGTCGCCACGGCCTCATACGGCAACGGCTGGCCATCGATGCGCTGGTCGACGCTGATCACATGCCAGCCGTAGCGACTTTCCAGCGGCTTGCCCGCAAGGCCCGCCGGCAGGGTGAACAACTGGCGCTCCAATTCAGGCACGGTCTGGCCCTTGCTGATCTGCCCCAACGACCCGCCCTGCTCCTTGGACGGACACGCCGAATACTTCAGCGCCAACTCGGCGAAGCTGCCGGGAAACTGATCGAGCCGCTCCAGCAGCAACTCGGCCTGGACATGGGCCAGGCTGCGGGCCTCGGCATCGTCCGGCGCGCATTCGAGCAGGATGTGCCGCACCGCCAGCAACGGTGCGCTATGGAAGCGCGCCCGATTGTTCTCGTAGTAACGCAGGCAGGTGGCCTCGTCACATTGCGGCACCTGTACCTCACGCTCGAGCAGCAACCGCGTGGCCGCCTCTTCTTCGTTTTCCCCGGCGCCAACGTGCAACGCCAGGCCCAGCTCGGCGATGCGTTGTTGAAGCAATTCCCTAATCACCAGGGCCCGTGCCGCCTGGTAGACCGCATCCTCGCGGCTTTGCGCCGGGTGGTATTGCAGCTCCTGGGCCATCGCCTGCGGGGTGATCGACACCCCGTTGACGCTGATGATCGGCCACTCCTGCTCACTGCTGGCAATCAACTCTGGCGCTTGATCTTCCACCATAGGCCCGGCCTGGGCCGGCTCGAATTGCACCGCCCCGGCCGGTTCGAGCTTATCGATGGACGCCATTACCGGTGCCGCTTTTGCCGAAGAACCACAACCGCCGCTACCGCCACCACTACCGCCACATCCGCATCCACTCGCCATGATCTTCTCCTCAGAACTTCTGCCGAACGATTTGATAACGACGTCCCAGGTACCAGACCGGCGCACTGACGATGTGCACCAGACGAGTGAACGGGAACAACACGAACAAGGTCAGGCCCAGCACCACATGGAGCTTGTAGACCAAGCCCACCGGCGCCATCGACGTGGCCGCTTCCACCGGCCGCAACAGCACAGTGTTCTGGGCCCAGTCGGCCAGCATCACCATCACCGAGCCGTCCATATGGGCGGTGGATGCGACGATGGTCATCAGCCCCAGCACCAGTTGCACCAGCAACACCACCAACACGAGGATGTCCGAGACATTGGAGGTGGCGCGCACCCGTGGGTCGGTCAGGCGGCGGTTGAGCAGCATCACCAGGCCGATCAGGCCCAGCACGCCGAAAAACCCACCGGAGACCATCGCCAGCAACTGCTTGTTCTCAGTGCTCAGCACATGGTGGTAGATCGCCGACGGCGTCAGCAGGCCGACGAAGTGCCCGGCCAACACGAACAGCACACCGACGTGGAAAAGGTTGCTCGCCACGCGCATGCCGCGATTGCTCAGCATCTGGCTGGAACCGGCCTTCCAGGTGTACTGGGACAGGTCGAACCGCGCCCAACTGCCGATCAGGCAAATCGCCAAGGCGACATAGGGGTAGACCCCGAACAACAACAGATCCCATTTAGACATTACCCACCTCCCCGGCCGGCGCTGCGGCCAACCCTTCATGCTGAAAATCCACCCAGTGCAACGGCACCGCACTTTCGTCCCGCGCCTTGCCTGGCGCGCTGGGCAGTGAACTGCAACGGTCCTGTTGTTCGGCCTTCATGAAATCCACCTGCTCTTCTTCCCAGATCTTGTCCAGGGCTTCGAGGGAGTCATCCCGTGGCTCGGCCTTCACTTGCTCGCGCAACTCGGCCACCGCCACCTGGGGTTCGGCCCCGGCGATTTGCAACAAGGCCCGGAAGCAACTGGCGTAGACGCTTTCACGCTCGTCCAGGCGCGCCGCGAGCAGGGCCAGCAGGTGCGCCACATCCGCCAGGCCCTCGCGGGCCTCGATGTCTTCGCGGGTGGAGAGAAACTCCAGGTACAACGGGATGTAGTCTGGCAACTCTTTGACGCCGATGGCGAAACCGGCCTCTTCGTACTGCGCCATCATGTCCACCATGGCCTGGCCCCGGTCGCGGGACTCGCCGTGGACATGTTCGAACAGCAGCAGCGACAGCGAACGGCCCCGGCCGAACAGCGCACCGTAGTGCTCTTGGCCGTCCATCAGGTCCTTGCCGCAGATCACCTCCAGCAACTCGAACAGCCCGGCGCGCTGCTGGGGACTGATTTCCCGTGCTTGCGCAATGGCCTGCTCCAGCTCGTCGCGACCGGCCACCAGGGTCTCGGTCGGATAATCGAGCAGCAACGAAATCACCTTGAGAATGCGCATGTTCATTCCTCCCACAACTGCACGGTTTTGATCACGTCGCGGCGGTTGGCCTTCTTGCCACCGAACATGTTGGTGTCGGAACTGCCGCTGCAACCGCTGCCGAAACTGAAACCACAACCGGAGCGTTCGGCGAACGCGTCGCTCATGGCGTCTTCGCGGTGGGCACTCGGTACCACGAAACGGTCTTCGTAGTTGGCGATGGCCAGGTAGCGGTACATCTCTTCCACCTGGTTCACGCTCAAGCCGACGTCGGCCAGCACTTGCAGGTCCTGGACGCCGTCGACCTGCTCGGAACGTTTATAGGCACGCATCGCCAGCAAGCGTTTGAGCGCAAGCTTGACCGGTTTTTCATCACCGGCGGTGAGCATGTTCGCCAGGTAGCGCAGCGGGATACGCAGGCTGTCGACGTCCGGAATCACCCCGTTCATGCCCACGGTGCCAGCCGTGGCAGCGTTCTGGATCGGCGACAGTGGCGGCACGTACCAGACCATTGGCAAGGTGCGGTATTCCGGGTGCAGCGGCAGTGCGAGTTTCCAGTCCACGGCCATTTTGTAGACCGGCGAACGTTGCGCCGAATCGATCACCGACTGCGGCACGCCATCGGCCAGGGCTTGGCGAATCACTGCCGGGTCGTTGGGGTCGAGGAAAATCTCCAGTTGCTTCTCGTACAGGTCCTTCTCATCGGCGGTGCTTGCCACTTCGCTGATGCGGTCGGCGTCATACAGCAGCACACCGAGGTAACGGATCCGGCCAACGCAGGTTTCAGCGCAGACGGTCGGCATCCCGGCTTCGATACGCGGATAGCAGAAGATGCATTTTTCCGACTTACCGCTTTTCCAGTTGAAATAGATCTTCTTGTACGGGCAGCCGCTGATGCACATGCGCCAGCCGCGGCACTTCTCCTGGTCGATCAGGACGATGCCGTCCTCTTCGCGCTTGTAGATCGCCCCGCTCGGGCACGATGCCGCGCACGCCGGGTTCAGGCAGTGCTCGCACAGGCGCGGCAGGTACATCATGAAAGTGTTTTCGTACTCGCCGTAGATGTCCGCCTGGATCTTGTCGAAGTTCTTGTCCTTGCGCCGCTTGGCGAATTCGGTACCGAGGATTTCCTCCCAGTTCGGGCCCCATTCGATTTTCTGCATGCGCTTGCCAGATACCAGCGAACGCGGCCGCGCGGTGGGTTGATGCTCGCCCAGTGGCGCGGTGTGCAGGTGCTGGTAGTCGAAGTCGAACGGTTCGTAGTAATCGTCCAGGCTGGGCAGGTCCGGGTTGGCGAAGATGTTCGCCAACACGCGGAACTTGCCACCGATGCGCGGATTGATCGAACCGTCAGCGTTGCGGATCCAGCCGCCCTTCCACTTGTCCTGGTTTTCCCACTCCTTGGGGTAGCCGATGCCTGGCTTGGACTCAACGTTGTTGAACCAGGCGTACTCCATGCCTTCGCGGCTGGTCCAGACGTTCTTGCAGGTGATCGAGCAGGTGTGGCAGCCGATGCATTTGTCCAGGTTCAGGACCATGCCGATTTGTGAGCGAATTTTCATCTCAGTTCTCCTCGATATCAGTCGGCAGTGGACGCGGCAAATCATCGCCACTGGAACCGTCGAGCCAATCGACCTTGGACATCTTGCGCACCACGACGAACTCGTCGCGGTTGCATCCGACCGTGCCGTAATAGTTGAAACCGTAGGCCTGCTGGGCGTAGCCACCGATCATGTGGGTGGGCTTGAGCACCACGCGGGTCACCGAGTTGTGGTGGCCGCCACGGGTCTTGGTGGTTTCCGAACCTGGCACGTTCACGATCCGTTCCTGGGCGTGATACATCATCACCATGCCTTCCTTGACCCGTTGGCTGACCACCGCACGGGCGGTCAGCGCGCCGTTGACGTTGAAGCATTCGATCCAGTCGTTGTCCTCGATACCGGCGCGCTTGGCGTCGATTTCCGAGAGCCAGACAATCGGTCCGCCACGGCTCAAGGTGAGCATCAGCAGGTTGTCGCTGTAGGTGCTGTGGATGCCCCACTTCTGGTGCGGGGTGATCCAGTTCAGGACGATCTCGGTCTCGCCATTGCTGCGCTTACCCTTCACGCCGGCGATGGTGCGGGTGTTAACCGGTGGCCGGTAGCTCATCAGCTGTTCGCCGAACGCCTGCATCCACGGGTGATCCTGATAGAACTGCTGGCGACCGGTGATGGTGCGCCATGGAATCGCCTCGTGAACGTTGGTGTAGCCGGCGTTGTAGCTGACGTGATCGTCTTCCAGGCCAGACCAGGTCGGGCTGGAAATGATCTTGCGCGGCTGGGCCTGGATGTCGCGGAAACGAATGGCCTCGTGCTCCTTGGAGACGGCCAGGTGGCTGTGGTCGATGCCGGTGAATTCCGACAGCGCCGCCCAGGCTTTCACCGCGACATGGCCGTTGGTTTCCGGCGCCAGGGACAGGATCACTTCGGCGGCGTCGATGGCGCTGTCGATCTTCGGCCGGCCTTGGCTGATGCCGGCCTCGACTTCCTTGTGGTTCAGTTCGCCGAGGAATTTCACTTCAGTCTCGGTGTTCCAGTTGATGCCCTTGCCGCCATTGCCGAGCTTCTCGAGCATTGGGCCCAGGGAGGTGAACTGCTTGTAGATGTTCGGGTAGTCGCGCTCCACCACCTGCAGGTTCGGTGCGTTCTTGCCCGGGACCGGCGCCACACCGGCGCTTTTCCAGTCGGTGCCGCCAAAGGGTTGGGCCAGCTCGCCGACGCTGTCATGCATCAACGGCACGGTGACCAGGTCTTTCTCGACACCCAGGTGCCCGACCGACATGGCGGAAAACGCCTTGGCGATGCCTTTGTAGATTTCCCAGTCCGAACGCGACTCCCAGGCCGGATCGATGGCGGCCGACAGTGGGTGGATGAACGGGTGCATGTCCGAGGTGTTCATGTCGTCTTTTTCGTACCAGGTCGCGGTCGGCAAGACGATGTCGGAATACACGCAAGTCGAGGACATGCGGAAATCCAGGGTGGTCACCAGGTCGAGCTTGCCAATGGCGCCTTCGTCGACCCATTCGGCTTCGGTAGGCTTGCACTCGGTGCTATGGCCGATGTCTTCGTTCATCACGCCGTTCTTGGTGCCCAGCAGGTACTTGAGCATGTACTCGTGGCCCTTGCCCGAGGAGCCCAGCAGGTTGGAGCGCCAGATGAACATGTTGCGTGGGAAGTTCACCGGGCTGTCCGGCTGTTCGCAGGCAAAGCGCAGGGAACCGTCCTGCAGCGACTTGACCACGTAGTCCTTGGGCTCCAGGCCCGCGGCGGCGGCATCGCGGCAGATGTGCAGCGGGTTGGTGTTGAGTTGCGGCGCGCTCGGCAACCAGCCGGCGCGTTCGGCACGGATGTTGTAGTCCAGGGCGTGCTCGGGGAACTGCGATTTGTCGGCCAGGGGCGAGAGCACATCGTGCATGCTCATCTTCTCGTGGCGCCATTGCGAACTGTGCCCATAGAAGAAGCTGGTGCCGTTCATCTGCCGTGGCGGACGGTTCCAGTCCAGGCCAAAGGCCAGGGGCAGCCAGCCGCACTGCGGACGGAGTTTTTCCTGGCCCACATAGTGAGCCCAGCCGCCACCGGTCTGGCCGACGCAACCGCAGAGCATGAGCATGTTGATCAGCCCGCGGTAGTTCATGTCCATGTGGTACCAGTGGTTCATCGCCGCACCGACGATGATCATCGAGCGTCCACGGGTCTTGTCGGCGTTATCGGCGAACTCGCGGGCGATCTGGATCGCCTTCTCGCGGCTCACACCGGTGATCTGCTCCTGCCAGGCCGGGGTGCCGGGCACCGAGGCGTCGTCGTAGTCCTTGGCGACGTTGGCGCCACCCAGGCCACGGTCGATGGCCAGGTTGGCCGCCGACAGGTCGAACACGGTGGCGACTTTCGCCACACTGCCGTCGGCCAGCACCACGCTGTGCACCGGCACCCGCCGGAACTGCACCGCGTCACCGGCCACATGCTGGAAGTACTCCTGGGCTTCGCCGGCGAAGTACGGGAAGGCCACTTCGGCGACGTCGCCGCCGATCAGGCTCAACTTGAGGTCGATCTCACGTCCCTCGCCACCTTCGCGCGGCAGGATGTTCCACTTGCCCTTCTCACCCCAGCGATAGCCGATGGAGCCCTGGGGCGAGACCAGTTCGCCACTGGCATCCAGGGCGATGGTTTTCCATTCCGGGTTGTTCTCTTGGCCGAGGTTGTCGGTCAAGTCACTGGCCCGCAGGAAACGGTCCGGCTGGTAACCCGCACCCGGCGCCGCGCCAAGCATCGGCTTGAGCATCACCAGCACCGGCAGGTCGGTGTAGCGCTTGGCGTACTCGGTGAAATAGGCGCTGGGCTTATCCAGGTGGAATTCTTTGAAGATCACATGGTTGAAAGCCTGGGCCAGCGCGGCGTCGGTGCCCTGCTTGGGGTTGAGCCACAGGTCGGTGAGCTTGGCGACTTCCGAATAGTCCGGGGTGATCGCCACGGTCTTGGTGCCCTTGTAGCGCACCTCGGTGAAGAAGTGGGCGTCAGGGGTACGGGTCTGCGGGACGTTGGAGCCCCAGGCAATGATGTAGTTGGAGTTGTACCAGTCGGCCGATTCCGGCACGTCGGTCTGCTCGCCCCACACCATTGGCGAGGCCGGTGGCAAGTCGCAGTACCAGTCATAGAAGCTCAGGCACACGCCACCGATCAGCGACAGGTAACGCGAGCCGGCGGCATAGCTGACCATCGACATGGCCGGGATCGGCGAGAAGCCGACCACCCGGTCCGGGCCGTGCGTCTTGACGGTGTAGACGTTGGCAGCGGCAATGATCTCGTTGACTTCTTCCCAGTTGGAACGAATGAAGCCGCCCATGCCGCGCTTGCTCTTGTACGAGTCGGCCTTGGCCTTGTTCTCGACGATGCTGGCCCAGGCTTCGACAGGCGGCAGGGTCTGCCGGGCTTCGCGCCACAGCTTGAGCAACGGCTTGCGGATCTTCGGGTACTTGAGTCGGTTGGCGCTGTAGATGTACCAGCTGTAGCTGGCACCACGCGGGCAGCCCCGTGGTTCGTGGTTGGGCAGGTCATTGCGGGTGCGCGGGTAGTCGGTCTGCTGGGTTTCCCAGGTGATCAGACCATTCTTGACGTAGATTTTCCACGAGCACGAACCGGTGCAGTTCACCCCATGGGTGGAACGCACGATCTTGTCGTACTGCCAGCGGGAACGGTAGACGTTTTCCCAGTCGCGGGACTCCTTGCGGGTCTCGCCATGGCCGTCTGAAAACTCGCCTTGCTTGCGGTTGAAGAACCGCAGTTGATCCAGTAAATGACTCACAGTGTCTTCCTCTCAGGCTTGCTCCGCGGGGTCTGCGCCCCGCCCACGCAATAGTTGAATTCGTCTTAGCAGGGTGTCGCCGCGCCTTTGCGGGCGTACCACCACCAGGTCACCACGATGCAGCTCAGGTAGAAGCCGACGAACATGTAGAAGGCCATCTCCGGGCCGCCCGTCAGGGCCATCGAAGTGCCGAATGATTTAGGAATGAAGAACGCACCGAAGGCGCCCATGGCCGAGCTGAAACCCAGCACCGCCGCCGACTCCTTGCCCGCGTCCTTGATCGCTTGCTCGCGCACCTCGGGCTTTTTCCCCAGGGCGGCTTTTTCATGCAGGGTGCGGAAGATCACCGGGATCATGCGGAAGGTCGAACCGTTGCCCACGCCGGTGGTGATGAACAGCAGCATGAACATGCCCAGGAAGCCGTAGAAACTGCCGCCCTGGCCGCCTTGTGGCAGGAAGTGCAAGACGCCGAACACCATCACGATCATCAGCACGAAGTTCCACAACGTGACCTTCGCGCCACCAAGCTTGTCCGCCAGCCAACCACCCAACGGCCGCACAAGCGCACCGACCAGCGGGCCGAGGAAGGCGAATTTCAGCGCAATGACTTCCGGGAACGAGGTTTTGATCAGCAGTGGAAACGCCGCGGAGAAACCGATGAACGAACCGAAGGTCGCCAGGTACAACCAGCACATCAGCCAGTTGTGCTTGCGCTTGAAAATCACCGCCTGCTCGCTGAACGAAGCCCGGGCGCTGGACAGATCGTTCATGCCGAACCAGGCAATCAGGGTCACCGCCAGGATGAACGGCACCCAGATGAAACCGGCGTTCTGCAGCCACAGCGAGCTGCCATCAGCCAATACCTGTGGCTGGCCGCCCATGAAGCCGAACACGCCGAAAGAGATCACCAGCGGCACGCTGAACTGCATCACCGACACGCCCAGGTTACCCAGCCCGGCGTTCAGGCCCAGGGCCGTGCCTTGCTGGGACTTGGGGTAGAAGAAGCTGATATTGGACATGCTCGAGGCGAAGTTGCCGCCGCCAAAGCCGCAGAGCAACGCGATCAGCACGAACACGTTGTAGGGCGTGGTCGAGTCCTGTACGGCGAAGCCCATCCACAGCGCCGGCACCAGCAGCGACGCTGTGCTCAGGGCCGTCCAACGCCGACCGCCGAAGATCGGCACCATGAACGAATAGAAGATGCGCAAGGTGGCACCCGACAACCCCGGCAAGGCCGCCAGCCAGAACAGCTGGTCAGTGGTGAAGCTGAAGCCGATGGCGTTGAGGCGCACGATCACCGTGCTCCAGACCATCCATACCGCGAAGGCCAACAGCAGCGCAGGAATCGAGATCCACAGGTTGCGCCGGGCGGTCAGCTTGCCGCTGCTGCCCCAGAATGCGGGGTCTTCCGGACGCCAGTCATGAATGACCGGGCCTTTTTCAGGCGTTTGCAGAACGGACATGTTCTTCTCCTTGGGCAATGCTGGAAAACGGGGATTGGCTGGCCGGCGACTGTTTACCCAGCAGCGGGCGTTTGCGCATTTCGCTGAAGTACATCCAGGCCAGGGAGACCCAGACCACGCCGTACATCAACATGAAGCAGGACGAGCGCACGCCAGTGAGGTCCACCAGGGCGCCGAACATGATCGGCAGCACGAACCCGCCCAGGCCGCCGGCCAGGCCGACGATGCCGGACACCGCGCCCATGTTTTTCGGGTAGTCGTTGGCGATGTACTTGAAGACCGAGGCCTTGCCGAACGCGAAGGCGATGCCCATTACGAACAGCAGCACGGTGAACAGCGTGGCGTTGAGGCCGATGTGAAAATCGACGATGCCGTTGACGGTCTGCACTTGCAGTTGAGTCTGGGGATAGGACAGCAGGAACAGGCAGATCCAGCTTACCCACAACACCCACCAGGTCACGCTCTGGGCGCCCCAGCGGTCGGACATCCAGCCACCGACGGCCCGCAGCACGCCGCCTGGCAGGGAGAAACACGCCGCGAGCAACGCCGCGCTTTGCAGGCTGAAGCCATATTCCTGCACGTAGTACTTGGTCATCCACAAGGCCAGGGCCACGTAGCCGCCGAACACGATCGAGTAGTACTGGCAGTAGCGCCACACGGCCGGTTCTTTCAGGGCTTGGAGTTGCTCGCGCAACGTGGCGCCGCCAGTACCGCTGTGCTCCTTTTTCTCGCTGGTGAGGAACCAGAACAGCAGCGCGGTGATGAACAGGATGGCGCTGAACACCTTGGGCACCAGGTGCCAGGAGCCGAACGCGATCAGCGCCGGGGCCAGGAACTTGGTCACCGCCGCACCCGCGTTGCCTGCGCCGAATACGCCCATGGCAAAACCCTGGTTCTGCTTATCGAACCATTTGGCGACGTAGGCGATGCCCACCGAGAACGAGCCGCCGGCCAGGCCGACGAACAAGCCCAGCACCAGGAACTGCCAGAAGGCCGTGGCCAGGGTGATCAGGTACAGCGGCAACACACAGGTCAGCATCAGCAGGAAGAACACGATCCGTCCGCCAAAGCGGTCGGTCAAAAGCCCCAGGGGCAAACGCACCAGTGAACCGGTCAGCACCGGCGTGGCCGCCAGCAGGCCGAACTGGGTCTCGTTGAGGGCCAGCAGTTCCTTGATCGGAACGCCGAGCACGGCAAACATCATCCAGACCATGAAGCACACGGTGAAGGCCAGGGTACTCATCCCTAGTACCAGCCCTTGTTGCACTTGCGCTCGCATTACGATGCACTCCGTCAGTTCGATGAGCGCAGCCTAGTGATGCGAACCCCGCAAAAACTTGACCTGGGTCAACGTGCGCCGGGGTGGTAGTGGCCTATGCTTGGCCCATCTACCTCTAAGGAGGTAGATCCAGACACTGATGAAACCCTTTGTTTATCAGTGTCTTGAACAAGTCTGCCGAAGCTTTTATCGAAATGGAGCGGCCGACAACTCTTTAGAGGTAGTGCGCACAGGATCGGCCGCTACACCCCAGATCCAGGCGTCGCCCATGTTCGGGTTCCAGATTTTCTTGCCAGGCCAGCCGCGATGATGGGCTGGCTGCGCAGTTCCCTGCCCGCTCGCGCCGGGCTGGCGGTGATCCTCATCGCCATCCTGGCCCTCGCCAGTTCCTTGAGCGCCGGGTTGATCGCCTGGTTCAGCCAGGGCGACGCCGCGGCCATCAACACCGCCGGCTCCGTGCGCATGGAGACCTACCACCTGAGCTGGAAACTGGCGGCCGGTGCCACCGACGAACTCCCCGCAATCATCGACAGTCTGCAAAAGCGCCTCGACAGCCCTGCCTTGCGCGCCGTGCTGGAAGACGGGCCTACGACGTCCCTGCACCAGAGCTATCAGAACCTGGTGCAACGCTGGAACCAGACCTTGCGCCCGGCCGTCGAGCGCGGCGACGGGCCATTTTTCCAGGCCAGCGCCAACTCCTTCGTCGACCAACTGGACCAGTTCGTCACCCTGCTGCAACGCCAGAGCGAACACAAACAGGGCTGGCAACAGACGATCCAGGGCATGGCGCTGTTCAGCACCATGATCATCCTGCTGATCGGCCTATATGAACTGCAGTACGGCGTGGTCACGCCCTTGCAGGAATTGGTGATCGCTACCCAGCGTTTTCGTCGTGGCGAATTCCAGGTGCGGGTCAATCATCAGTCCGAGGATGAGCTGGGCCAACTGGCGACGAGCTTCAACGCCATGGCCGAGACCATCGAGCAGTCCCATCGCACACTCGAAAGCCAGGTCCAGCAAAAGACCCTGAACCTGCAGCAGGCCAATGCTGCCTTGGAATTGCTGTATCAGAGCAGTCGCAATCTGGCCACGCGACAGGCCAACGCCCAGGGCCTGGATGAGTTGATCCGACGCTTCCAGCAACGACTGCCGGGCCTGCGTCTGTCGCTGTGCCTGCAAGGGCAACTGCAGGCACCGGCCCGCCAACTGCTGGCCATGCACGGGGCCGATAGCCGTGAGGTCTGTGCCAGCAGCGACTGCGCCACGTGCCAGAAACATCATACGGCCCGGCCGCAGACCTTCAGCATCAGTAACCAGGGCAATGACCTGGGTGAGCTCAAGGCGCACTTTGTCGACGGTCATGCGGCACAACCCTGGGAAACCGCACTGATCCAGGCCCTGGCGAACCTGATCGGCACCTCGCTGTCCCTCAAGCGCCAGCGCGAACAGGACCATCGCCTGCTGCTGCTCGACGAGCGCACCATCATCGCCCGCGAGCTGCATGACTCCCTGGCCCAGGCCTTGTCGTACATGAAGCTGCAAGTCAGCCGCATGCAGACCCTGATGCGTCGGGGCGAACCGGTGCAGACCCTCGAAACAGTGACCGGTGAACTGCGTGAAGGGCTGAACAATGCTTATCGCCAGTTGCGCGAACTGCTCACCACCTTCCGTTTGCAGATCCACGACGACGGCCTGGTCGAGGAACTCAAGGACACCGCCGAAGAGTTCTCCAACCGCGGGGATTTCAAGGTGCATCTGTTCGTCGACACCCTGGCCTTCGAATTGTCGGCCAGCGAGCAGATCCACATCCTGCAGATCACCCGTGAGGCCCTGTCCAACTGC
Organism: Pseudomonas sp. B21-054; assembly: GCF_026016345.1. NCBI lineage: Bacteria > Pseudomonadati > Pseudomonadota > Gammaproteobacteria > Pseudomonadales > Pseudomonadaceae > Pseudomonas > Pseudomonas sp. B21-054. Next base: position 2,922,707 of record NZ_CP087204.1, on the reverse strand, counting down.
CTGCGCCATGCCCACGCCGAGAACGCCTGGCTCGAACTGCGCCAGGAAGGCGAGACCGTAAGACTGTCGATCGAAGACGACGGCCGGGGTTTCAGCGGCGAGGTGGACACGCGCGAACATCATGGCCTGAACATCATGAACGAACGGGCCCGCAGCCTGCGTGGCCAGTTCCAGATTCTCTCCCGAACACCCCAGGGCACCCGTATCCAGGTGCATTTCCAACCGGAATTCCTGGGTCAACACACTGAAGGCCTCGCCACATGAACGCCACTCTGCGCCATACCCTGCTACTGGTCGACGATCACCCGATGATGCGTCGCGGGATCCGTCAGATGCTGGAACTCGAAGACGACCTGCAGATCGTCGGCGAAGCGAGCCACGGCGAAGAAGCCCTGACGCTGATCGAGCCGCTCAAGCCCGACCTGGTGCTGCTGGACAACAACATGCCGCAGATGAACGGCATCGAGACCCTGCGCCGGCTGCGCGCCATGCATTACACCGGCAAAGTGCTGCTGTTCACCGTGTCCGATGCCGAGGACGACATCCGCGATGCCCTGCGCCTGGACGCCAATGGATACCTGCTCAAGGACATGGAGCCGGAATTGCTGATCCAGTACATCCGCGACGCCCTCAACGGCGCCCTGGTGATCAGCCCCGGCCTGACCCGCGTCATGGCCCAGGCCCTGCGCTCCCCGCCCCGCCAGACCGATGTGGAACTGACCGAGCGCGAGCGCCAGGTACTCAAGACCATCGCCGGGGGCTACAGCAACAAGGTCATCGGGCACAAACTGGGCATCACCGAGGGCACGGTCAAGGTGCATGTGAAGAATTTGCTGCACAAGCTCGGCTTGCGTTCACGGGTGGAGGCGGCGGTGTGGGCGATGGAGCACTTGCGGGGGGCCGGCTAGATCAACCCAACACACTCCCCCTGTGGGAGCGAGCTTGCTCGCGATAGCGGTGGATCAGCTTGCAGCGGTGTCGACTGTGCCGCCGTCATCGCGAGCAAGCTCGCTCCCACAGGTTTTGCGTTCACCTGAAGATATCGGCGCACAAGCTATCCCTCTTCAGAGGTAGGCCTGCCGAGGCATAGGCCGGCGGTGTTTTGGGCTCTACCATGACAGCACGCGGAGGTACGCCATGCTGACCCACCCTTCCATCGTTTTACTGTTGCGCCGTCACCACCTGTTCAGCCAATTGCCGGAGAGGATTTTCGAAGAGGTGTGCAACCTCGCCGTCCTCAAGCGCCTGCCCGTTAATAGCACGCTCATGCACCAGGGTGACCCGGCCAAGCGGTTTTTCCTGCTGATCAGTGGGCAGATCAAATTGTATCGGGTCACCGGTGAAGGCCAGGAAAACCTGGTGGAAATCATCCAGCCCGGCCAGACCTTCGCCGAGGCCCTGTTGTTCAGCCAGGCCCGTTGCTACCCGGTCAGTGCATCGGCAATCAAGGACAGCGTGCTGGTGAGTGTCGAAGGCAACCATTACCGCAACGCCCTGGAAGACCAGCCGAAGGTCTGCCTGGCAATCCTGGGAAGCATGAGCATCCACCTGCACCAGCGCCTCAAGGACATCGACAACCTGACCCTGGCCAGCGCCAGCCGACGGGTCATCAATTTCTTGCTGCAGGAGCGCGATCCTCGCGACGGCCAGTTGGTGTTGCAGGTTTCCAAACGCCTGGTGGCCTCCAAGCTGGGGATTCAGCCCGAAACCTTCTCGCGCATCCTCCATCGCCTGGTGGACGGTGGCCTGATCGCCATGGAACGACGCAACATTCGTATCCTGGCCGAGGAGGAGTTGGAGGCGTACCAGCAATAGCTGCGAATCCTATACAGCGGGCACCCCGTTCCCCTGTGGCGAGGGGATTTATCCCCGCTGGGGCGCGTAGCGCCCCCTCAACTGCCTGATACACCGCAGGCTCAGCTTTGGGGCTGCTTCGCAGCCCAGCGGGGATAAATCCCCTCACCACAGGGGTGGTATGAGCCCTTTACTCGCCGCTCGGCCCATCGATCTCATCAACCCCTATCATCGGTATCAACCGCTCGAACAACGCATCACCCTCCTCTTGCGAGCAATCGACCCCGAAACGCTTGCGCCAGCCCAACTGACTCAGAATCACATGCACATCCGCCTCCAGCCCGTGCTGCTGCAAACACGCCTGGACGCATTGCAACGGGCAACCATCCAGGGCAATGATCCGCCGCCCCGAGCGCGCCTTGTTCACCAACGCCGCCACATGCCCGCCCACGCCAACAATGCAGGACATCTCGGCCAACCCAGCGCGGTCCAGGCGCAGGGCGACGGTGTTGGCCAGTTGCGCCACGTTGGAACAACCGGAACAGGAATACACCAGGGGCAATAGGCTTGGGGCTTTCATCACACTGCTGCCAACCCCTTGCCCGCCCGCTCCAGATTGCGCCACAGCCACGGCGGCAATACATCCGGATCGAGGCTGTCGATCAAGTTCTTCAGCGCCAATCCCAACTCGGTATCCCCCTCGATGACCAACCGCCGCCGGAAGAACAACGTATCGGGATCCTCCTGACGACTGGCCAGCAACAGGAATTCGCGCCAGTTGCCGCTGATGGTGACCTGGGCTTCGGCCCGTTCGGCGATGCGCAATCCATCCCGTGCCAGGGTCAGGTACCAGCACAACTTCAAATCAGGCACCCGCAGGCACAGCCAGCGCCCCTGCAATACATCGAAACCGCCATCGCGCAGCGGCTCGGCCAGGCAACGATTGAGCGCCTGTTGCAACGCCAGGCGCTGTACCACAAACGGCACCTTGGCCACGAGCGGCAGCACCCGGTCAGCGCCTTTGAGCAACCATTTTTTTGGACTCAGCACAGGCCCGCCTCCTCTACCTTCAACATGCCGGCATGACCGTGCCAGTAACCGTTGCAGCCCTCCACAAATAACGGCGGCGCCTCGCCCTGGCGCACTTTGTCGAAGGCCGTGACCACTTCGGCCATGCCCTGGGCACGCGGGCTCAGGCGCAGCAGGTCGGCGCCACTGGCCGTCAGCGCGGTGTAATCGGCCAGAAGATTCGTCACCTCCCCGGACATCGTCTGGATGCCGTTGAGGGTGAACAGTTGTTGGCCTTCCTGGCTGCTCAACGCCAAGCCATCGGGGTAGTTGATGCAACAGAACTGGCAGTCGTCCTTGGGCCGGTTTTCAGCCCGGGCGGTGAAGCAGCGCGCCGAGTACGCCAAGGGCAGATGGCCGTAGGCGAAGATCTCCACCTCGGGCACCTCACGGTCCAGCTCCCGTACTTGCTCGAGCACATCGCCGATCAGCGCCGCCGAACACTCCACCGGTGGCACCCAACGGATCATGCCGCTGTCGAGCAATTGCCCCAGGGCGTGGCCGTTGTACAAATTCAACGCCGGCCCGCCGACAAAGGGCAACTTGCGCTCGGCCAGGAACTGCACCGCGCCCATGTCATTGGCTTCCACCAACAACTGGCCGTTGTCACACAGCCGTCGCAGCGAGGACAGCTCCGAGGCCGCTTCGATCAGCGTCAGGCTCGACAGTACGATCTGCGCCTGGCTGCACGTTTGCAGCTCGCGGGCCAGGCCCAGCCATTGATCCAGAGAGAATGCCCGGCGCTTCGAACACACGGTTTCCCCCAGGTAAATCACATCCAGCGGCAAGGCCGACATCTCGGCGTAGAAATTCCCCAGTTGCGCTTTGTCCCAGTAAAACAGGACCGGTCCCAGGCTGAGTTTCATCTGGCCTCCTTCATTGCCATGATCGATGGTAGGCACCCAAGGTGGTCTGGCTGCCCTCGGACAAACCGGCCAACACCTGGCGCCATTCTTCCCGCACACGGAACCGTTGCGGCGCGGCCTGGTGTGCATCCAGCGCGGCGCGCCAGACCCGGGTGACTTGTTCAACGTAGGCCGGGCTGCGCTGGCGGCCTTCGATTTTCACGGCTTCGACACCGATGGCGGTCAGCTCCGGCAACAAGTCCAGGGTGTCGAGGCTGGTGGGTTCTTCCAACGCATGGAAACGCTTGCCGCCTACCAGGAAGCGGCCCTTGCACAGGGTCGGGTAACCGGCCGGTTCCTCTGGGGTGTAACGGTCGATCAGTACCTCGCTCAGACGTGCGCTCAGGCCTTGGGCGTCCTCGCTCCAGCGCACCGCCTTGGCGGGCGAACAGACCCCACAGAGGTTCGGCGATTCGCCGGTGATGTAGGAAGACAAATGGCAACGCCCCTCGGCCATGATGCACAGGCTGCCGAAGCCGAAGACCTCGATCGGCACCGGACTGGCTGCCGCCACCTGCCGCACCTGGGCCAGGGACAGCACCCGTGGCAGCACGGCGCGGCGGATGCCGTAGCGCTCGGCGTAAAAAGCCAGGGCCGCCGCGTGGGTCGCCGAACCCTGGACCGACAGGTGCAGGGCCAGTTGCGGATGGCGCTGACTGGCGTAGCTGAGCACACCGGGATCGGCGGCAATCAGCGCATCCACGCCGAAATCGGCGGCACGGTCCACTGCCCGTTGCCAGCGCTCCCAGCCCTTGGGTTGCGGGTAGGTATTGACCGCCACGTACAGCTTGCGTTGGTGTTGACGGATGTGCGCGACAGCGGCGTCGAACTGCTTGTCGTCCATGTTCAACCCGGCGAAGTGCCGGGCATTGGTGTCATCGCGAAAGCCGACATAGACGGCATCGGCGCCTTGGCGCACCGCCGCTTTGAGGGCAGGCAGATTCCCTGCCGGGCAAACCAGTTGCATGGGGCATCCTCGTGAGAAAACTAAGGGCGCCGCCAGTCTAGCCAGCCCTCGGCCGGCGACCTTGACGGCAATCAATTGCCGTCAATGCATCAGGTCGGCGAATGGCAGGTACAGCACTCGATCGTGCCTGTGCACCAGCGTTTCACGCTCCACCACCGCCAAGCCGTCGGCCCAGCACGCGGCCGTCAACATCGCCGAGCTTTGCTGGGGATGCAGTTCCACACACAGGTGGCCGTCGGCGTCGGGGATCAGTTTGGCGCGCAGGTATTGCCGGCGCCGGTTGCGCTTGAGCCAGTCGAACCCGGCCGGCAGCTGCAACGGCACAGGCAACACGTCGTCCATGCCTTGTGCCCGGAACAGGAACGGACGCACGACGATCAGTGCGGTAATCAATGCCGCCGACGGGTTGCCCGGCAGCCCGATCCATGGCTTGCCTTCCACATCCCCAAAGGCCAGGGGCTTGCCCGGCTGGATGGCGAGGCGCCAGAGGTCGATGCTGCCCAAGGCTTCGATGGCTTGCTTGAGGTGGTCCTCTTCACCCACCGAGACACCGCCCGATGTGATCAGCACATCGCATTCGGCGGCGGCCAGGCGCAACGCTTGTCGACTGGCCAATAGCTGGTCGGGCATGACCCCGAAGTCATGCACCTCGACACCCCAGCCGCGCAACAGTGCGGCGAGGCTATGGCGATTGCTGTTGTAGATCTGTCCTGGCGCCAGTGGCTCGCCCGGCTCGCGCAGCTCATCGCCGCTGCTGAGCAAGCCCACTTGCAAGGGGCGATAGACGTCCACCTGGCCGACGCCGGCACCGGCGAGCAAACCCAACTCCTGGGCGCGCAAGCGCGTGCCGGCTTCAAGCAGCCGGTCTCCTCGACGCAGTTCCTCACCTTCCTTGCGCACATGATCACCGCCGTTGACCGACGGCAACCAGACCCGCTCGCCATCGACCTGGCAGCTCTCCTGTGGCACCACCGTGTCGGCGCCCGGTGGCAGCGGCGCGCCAGTAAAAATCCGCACGGCCTGCCCGGCCTGCAACGGTTCGCCCGGCCCGTCACCCGCGGCGATCCGCCCGACCAACGCCAGGGCTCCGCCGCCGCCCGGCAGATCGGCGGCCCGCAGGGCATAGCCGTCCATCGCGCTGTTGTCCCAGGCCGGCAGGTTCATCGGACACACAATGTCAGTGGCCAGCACACGCGCCAGAGCCTGGTCCAGACCAACCCGTTGCACGGGCGGTGGCGGCGGTGCCTGGTCCAACAGATGACGAATCGCCTCATCCACCGGCATCAGCACGCCGCTGTCGCACACTCGACCGCTCACGAGCGTGTCTCGCAGGCGATCGGGGCAACGCCAGCCTGTGGCTTGAGATGGGGGGTGAAATTGCACGGGCCAGTGCGGCTGTCCAGTTGCCCGACCAGGATCTGTTCCCAGCCGGTCCGGCAAGCTCCCGGCGAACCTGGCAAGCAGCAGACCAGCACGCCGTTGCTCATGCCCGCCAACGCGCGCGATTGCAGCGTGGACATGCCGATTTCCGCCAGAGACACCTGGCGGAATAATTCACCAAAACCGTCGACGTGCTTGTCCAGCAACGGCGCCACGGCCTGGGGCGTGTTATCGCGCGGGGTGAACCCGGTGCCGCCGGTCATCAGCACCACTTGCACTTTCGGGTCGGCGATCCATTGAGAGACCTGGGCGCGGATCTGGTAGATATCGTCCTTCACCAGCCCACGGTCGATCAGTACATGCCCGGCGGTTTGCAGCAGGTCCGCGAGTGTCTGGCCCGAGGTATCAGTCTCGAAACTGCGGGTATCGCTGATGGTGAGTACCGCGATGTTCAGCGGTTGAAAAAGGCGTTGCGTCAGATGGGCCATGATCAGCCGTCCTGTCAGAAAAAGATGGCCCAGCCTGAACCGCAATCGTTGCCGGGCCTATTCCTCCATGGAGGTACCTCCCTCGGCGTCAAGGTGCCAGACGGCTGCGCTGCCAGGCGCCCTCTTGCAGGCGGTAGTCGAGGCGATCGTGCAAACGGTCGGCACGGCCCTGCCAGAACTCCAGGCGTTCGGGTCGCAGGCAATAGCCGCCCCAATGTGCGGGACGTGGCACCGGTTGATCGGCGAAGCGTTGTTCGGTTTGCGCCAGCAAGGTCTCGAGCGCGGCGCGATCAACCAAGGAATGGCTTTGTGGCGACGCCCAGGCGCCCAGGCGACTGGCCACGGAACGGGACTCGAAATAGGCGTCCGACAACGCAGGATCAAGCTTGTAGACCTGTCCTTCAATCCGCACTTGCCGTTCCAGCCCCGGCCAGAAAAACGTCATGGCCGCCCAGGGATTCGCCGCCAGGTCCTGTCCCTTGGCGCTTTCGTAGTTGCCGAAAAACGAAAAGCCGTCCTTGCTGAAACCCTTGAGCAACAGCACCCGGCAATGGGGTCGGCCCTGCTCGTCCACCGTCGCCAGGGCCATGCTGTTGGCTTCCACCGGGGGGCTTTCGGTGTCGCGGGCTTGTTGCATCCAGAGCCCGAACAAGACCATGGGGTCGTCCGGTGCCTGGGTTTCATTTAGGCCGTCGAGGGTGTACTGGCGGCGCATGTTGGCCAGGGAAAGGGGCATGGTGGTGATCTTCCAATAGGTTTGGGCCAGTTTGCGCCTGGTCATCCGGGGGAACCTTGATCGCTGTCAATGCTGGTATCTCCGTTGGATGTGCTGGCCTCTTCGCGAGCAAGCCTGTTTTTTGGGGTTGGTTTTGGACTTGTGGTTTGTGTGTATATCCGTTTTTTTTGTAACGGCGGCTGGCGGTTCCGCTCTTACAGCGGCTCACTTTTGCTTACTTTCGCGCTTTTTTTCGAAAGTGACCCGCCGTCAGGGCGGAACCCTAAGTAGCCGTTACCGCAGCAACGGATATACACACAAACCAAAAGCCCCAAAAACCGAACAACGTGAACCGCTACTTGAGCCCCAACCGCCGCGCCAGCTTATGCAGATTGCTCGGATCAACCTCCAACAACCGCGCCGCCCCCGCCCAGTTTTGTCCGCAGCGTTCCAGGGCCTTGAGGATCGCCTGCCGCTGGCAAGCATCAACCGCCTCACCCAAGGGCTGGAACGGCGCATCGAGCGCTTCCACAGGCCTCTCAAGCAACGCCTGGGCCGTGACTGCGCTGGCATTGACATCCAGATCCAGCACCTGCGGCTCCAGGGTCATGATCAGGCTGCGACTGGCGCCCCGGCTCAGTTGCTTCAACGCCGCACGACTGATGACATGCTCCAGCTCCCGCACGTTGCCCGGCCAGCTATACGCCAGCAGCGCCTGCTCCGCCGCCGGTGACAGGCGCAAGCCGCGCAGGCCCAGTCGCGTGCGGTTCAGTTCGAGAAAGTGCCCGGCCAACATCAACACATCGTGGCCACGCTCGCGCAACGGAGGGATCGGCACCGGGTAGACCGAAAGCCGGTGGTACAAATCGGCGCGAAACAGCCCGTCGCGAATGCTGTCGGGCAGGTGTCGGTTGGTGGCGGCGATGATCCGTACATCGACGTGCAATGGCTTGTCCGCACCCAGGCGCTGGATCTCACCGTTCTGCAAGGTGCGCAGCAGCTTGGCCTGCACACTCAGCGGCAACTCTCCGACTTCGTCGAGAAAAAGCGTTCCGCCATTGGCCGCGTCGAAACGTCCGGCGCGGTCGGTCGTTGCCCCGGAAAACGCGCCTTTGACGTGACCGAACAATTCGCTTTCGGCCAGGGACTCCGGCAACGCCGCGCAATTGACCTGGACCAATGGCTTGTGGCCGCGCCGGGACAAGCGATGCAGACGCCGGGCGAACAACTCTTTGCCGACACCGGTTTCCCCCAATAGCAGCACTGGCAGCTCGGAATCGGCCAATACATCCAACTCATTGAGCAACTGTTGCAGCCCCTCGCTGCGCCCGAGGATTTCGCCCTCTTCAGCCGGCAGGCGCAGGTCCGCCGGGTCGCTGCGCGAGGCTCGCAGGCTGCGGTTTTCCTGCTCGAGCCGGGTGACCCGCACCGCCGCTTCGATCTGCAAGGTGCAGCGCTTGAGTTCCTCACGGGCGCGGCTGTCGAAGGTGCCGGCGTGCAACGCATCCAAGGTGATCGCGCCCCACAGGCGGCCTTCCACGTACAAGCTCACACCCATGCAGTCGTGCACCGGCAGCGGCTCGCCGACATGGTTGTCGAGCAAGCCGTCATAAGGATCCGGCAAGCGACTGTCGGGCTCGAACCAGGTGGGTTCGCGCGAGGCCATGATCGCCGCCAGGCGTGGGTGTTGGGCAATCACGAACCGACGGCCCAGCGCCTCGTGGACCAGGCCCACGGTCGCCACGGGCCTGAGGCTGTCATCGTCCAGGCGCAACAACCCCACGGCGCCACTGTTGAAGTATTCGCGCAGGGTCTGCACCAGGCGCTGCAATCGCACCGCATTGGGCAGCTCGACGATCAGGTCGGCGGCCAGGCTTTCACGCAGCATGGTAGTGATGACCCTCCAGGGTTCGTTTGACCCTTGGCAGCCAGGGTGACAATCACCCTGGCAAAAAATTATTCGTTTATTTTCAGGTAGTTAAATCTGGCACGCCAGCTGCAAAGTGAGCGTTTATCTGTCCCTATCGGCATTCAACCCAAAGGAACCACGATGAGCCTCGAACTGCTGGACCAAAGCCTCGGCCAACTGGCCTGCGACATTCCCGGTGCCACCCGTACCTTCCATCATTACAACCTCGACTTCTGTTGCGGCGGGCAAAAATCCCTGCGCGAAGCCGCCCTGGTTAAAGGCCTGAACCCGCTGCTGATCGCCGATGCCCTGCGCACCCTGCAAGCCGCTGGCGAACTGGGCCATGACTGGCGCGACGAGCCCCAGGCACTCTTGATCGCTCACATCCTGGAACGCTACCACGCCCGCCATCGCGAACAACTGCCGGAGCTGATTCGCCTGGCCCGTCGCGTCGAGCAGGTCCATGGTGCGCGGGCCAGTTGCCCGAACGGCCTGGCCGATCACTTGCAGGACATGTACCAGGAGCTCGAAGGCCACATGCTCAAGGAAGAACAGGTGCTGTTCCCGATGCTGCAACAGGGCCTGGGCGAACGGGCCTCGGCGCCGATCCAGGTGCTGCGCTACGAACACGACCAGCACGGTGAAGCCCTGGAAACCATGCTCGCCCTGACCGACCAGATCACCCCGCCCGCCGACGCCTGCAACACCTGGCGCGCCCTGTATCGCGGGCTGGTGGAGTTTCGTGATGACCTGATGCAACACATTCATCTGGAAAACAATGTGTTGTTCGTCAATGCGATGAAGCCCGTTCGCTAACCATCAAACACTGCCCGCTCTCAAAGGGGTGGGTAGTGTTCTCATTTTTTTTCATCACCTCGGTTCAGTGTGGGAGCGGGCTTGCTCGCGAAAGCGGTGGTTCAGCCGGCATTGATGTTGCCTGACACGACGCCTTCGCGAGCAAGCCCGCTCCCACAGGATTGTCGGGGTCTGCTCATACTCAAAATTGCCAATAGAACATCGCCTTGGCCAACACCACGATCAACACCATGTGCCCAAGGATACTGCGGCGCAACCAGCAGGCTCGAGCCGGGGTCAGCCGACCGCTCTTGAGCCAGTACGCCAGCCATAGGTAGTGGCCGATGATGCTCAGGGCCAGCAGGATCTTCAGGCTCAGCAGCAGGCCGAAGCTGCTGCTCAACGGCTGACTCAATGCGCCGCGATGCTGCCAGGCCAGGGCCATGCCGGCACCGTACAGCACCAACACCACGCCGTGCAGCACGTGCCGCGAGCGCTTGGCGATTGCCTGGTCGGCGGCATCCTGGGTGCTTTGGGCCAACGGTCGGCGGGCGGCATGCCAGATGAAAACCTCAAAAAACAACGTGCCAATAAAAGCGATGGCCGCCAACAGGTGCGTGACCAGCAAGACCCCATACATCATCGTTCCCCTTCGCCCAGTCGGCTCATCCCGGATGTCCATCCACCCGCGCCTGCAACAGCATCGGGCCATAGCGCCAGGCATAGAGGCCGAACGCCAACGTCCAGCACAGCCCCGCCAGCCACAAGGCGGCCAACGGGAACACCAGCACCAACAACACACGGCTCACGCACGCCAGATTCAACAGGATGAAGGCCAGGGTCATGCCCGCCGGCGGCTCGAGAGGGCGCCCGGTATGGCCCAGGCTGACACGGGCAATCATCGCCAGGATCAACCCGGCCATGGCACCGATGGTCAGGCCATGCACCGCCAGGCTCGGATTCACCGGCACGCCGAAGTGCCACAGCGCCATGCCCAGGCACGCAACCGCCAGCCAGGCGTAAGCCAGGTGCAACGACCACAGCAGCGGCACCCGCCACAAATCCCGATCATGCCAACGCACCAGTCGAATCCCGTGCCCCACCGCCAATGCGGCGAACAACAGGCCGACCCAAACACTGGCCGACAGCGCCGGACCGAAGGCATAGAGCAGCGCCACCAGCGCCGACCCCGCCAGCAACAGGCGATCGAGCCACGGCCAGGGCGCAACGCCTTCGACCCGGCCCAAGCCGCGCTGGGTGAAGAAGGGAATCACTCGCCCGCCGATCAGCCCCATCATCGCCGCTACCAGCCACAAGCCAGTGAGCACGCTTTGGCGTTGCAAGCCCTCGTTGTGCTGCACCAGACCGTACATCGACAGCGCATCGGCGGCGGCCAACAGCAGCAAAACCAGCACAATCGGGTAATTGCGCTTCTGCCGCACGCGCCACAACGTCACGCCCATCAATGCCGCGACCGCCAGGACGAAACCCAGCTCCAGCACGGCCAGCAATGGCCAGGGCGCGTCGACCAACCAGGCCAACCGCGCCCCCGACCACAATGACGCCAGCGCCGCCAAGCGCTTGCCGCTGATACCTGGGGTGCCCGTCCAGGTCTGCACGGCCGTCAGCAGGAACCCGGCGATGATCGCCAGGCCGAAGCCGAACAACAGCTCATGACGGTGCCAGGCCAACCAGCCGCCGGCTGGCTGCCAGGCCGACAACCGCCCGGTGAACGCCAGCAGCCAAAGGGGAACGGCCACCAGCGCCAACACGCAGCCCGCCAGGAAGAACGGCCGAAACGCCAGGCGCCACAGCGGCAAAATAGCCATGGCCTTGCGACGGTCAAGCACTTGCATACACCACTCCTTTGCCTCACCGGGGATCTGGCCCGCCAGCGAGGTACGACAAATCAGGGTTCGAATGATCGGTTATCGACACGGGCGAGCCTTGTCTCAGATCAAGCCCGCGCATCGGCAACCTCCCGCCTCGAACAAGCACTTGCAAGGGCCTTGCCGAACCGGGTCGGGCCGCCTGTTAAACACCTCTGCCCCCTTTGGGAGCGAGCTTGCTCGCGATGGCGGTGGGTCAGTTGGCACTGATGCTGGGTGTACTACCGTCATCGCGAGCAAGCTCGCTTCCACAGGGAGTGTAGTCGAACGGGGTATTTATGACCCTTTCGTGGTTTTTTTAACCCTATCGTGCCAGGGTCATTTCTACCCTCCCCAGCCCAAACCTCCCACGAATTAAAGCCTCCAGGCCTGGCCCGGCTCTTGCTCAGCCACGACATCACCTTTCTTGCCGGGGCCATCCATGAAATCCGTCGTTCTGCCACTCACTTGGTTCATAGTGCTCTCCTGCGTCGTGGCGCTGGCCAGCAGCCTGTCCCTTAGCCTCGTCTGAAGCCGATTACTTTTTGCTACCACAAGGATTCATACCATGGTGCTCAACCGTGTCCATCACCAGATTCTGCGCAGCCATCACCTGTTCGAGCCACTGAACGACGAACAACTCGACGAGTTGATGAGCACCAGCCAACTGCTGAACATCGACAAGGGCAACCCGCTGTTCCGCCAGGGAGAACCGGCACAGGCGTTTTATTTCGTGATCAGCGGGGCGGTGAAAATCTACCGGCTGACCCCGGACGGCCAGGAAAAAGTCTTCGAGGTGATTGGCGAGCGCCAGACCTTCGCCGAAGCCATGATGTTGATGGACACCCCCAACTATGTGGCCTCCGCCGAAGCCGTCGGCCCGAGCCAGGTGTACCGGCTGTCCAACGCCACCTACATGCGCCTGCTCCACAGCAACAGCCAACTGACCTTTGCCCTGCTCGGCAAGCTCTGCGTGCGCCTGCACCAGCGGGTCAACGAGATTGAAACCCTGTCGCTGAAAAACGCTACCCACCGCGTGGTGCGCTACCTGCTGACGCAACTGGTGCGCCTGCAAACCGTGGACAGCCAGTTCGAGCTACCAATGGCCAAGCAATTGATCGCCGGGCACCTGTCTATCCAGCCGGAAACCTTCTCGCGGATCATCCGGCGCTTGATCGATGAAAAAATCATCACCCAGGACGGTCGCCAGATCGCCATTCTCGATCGCCTGCGCCTGGAACAGTTCGAATGACCGCACAACCCACCTGCCTGTATTGCCAACACGCCAACCCTGCAAACGAAACCGAATGTCGCCAGTGCGGCATGCCCCTGCCAGCCGAAGCCGCAAAGGCCGACGAGCGCCGGTTGCGACGCTTCGGCTGGTTTTGCGTCGGGCTGACGATCTTCTGCATCGTCATGTTTTTCTGGCTGCCTCGCAGCATCGTCTGAACCCTCAGTCCTGAGTCAGTTGCCGATACAACTGCGGTAGACGCAGCGGCAGTTGCTCGGGCTGTCGAATCAGGGTGTAGCCGTTGGCGCCGAACATATACGGCAGGTAATCCCCCGCTTCGCGATCGATGGTGATGCAGAACGGTGTCAACCCTTGGCGCCGGGCCTCCAGCACCGCCTGGCGGGTGTCTTCCACGCCGTAGCGCCCTTCGTAAAGGTCCAGGTCATTGGGCTTGCCATCGCTCAGCAGCAGCAGCAACTTGCGCCGCCGCTTGCAGCCCGCCAACCGTTGCGTGGCCTGGCGGATCGCCGCGCCCATGCGAGTGTAGTAACCGGGCTTGAGCCCCTGGATTCGCCCCCGGGTATGGTCGTCGTAGCGTTGGTCGAAGGCCTTGAGCTCATGCATCCGTACCTGCTGGCGCCGCAAGGATGAGAACCCGTACAAGGCAAAATCGTCCCCCAGCACCGCCAAGGTTTCACCGAACAGCAACAGGCTGTCGCGGATCACATCAATCACCCGGTGCTCGTCATTGAGGTGGGCATCGGTGGACATCGACAGGTCGGCCAGCAGCAGGCAGGCCAGGTCGCGGCGGGTCTGGCGTTGCTCCATGAACAGTCCGCGTTCGCTGCACTGGCCATGCTGACGCTCGACGTGGAAATCCAGCCAGGCTTGCAGGTCCAGTTCCGAACCCTGGGTTTGCTGGCGCAACCATTGCCGATCGTTACGCAGGTGTTCGAACTGGCGACGCAGACGCTGGGCCGGGCTGCGCAGGCGTGCCGGCAGCGGCTGGGGTTCGCAATCGCGAGGGATAAAGGTCTGCAGGCTGACGAAATCCTCCTGGAGCCGTTGCTTGCGATAGTCCCATTCCGGCAACCGGATCCCCTCGCCCAGGGGAATGTCATCGACATCGGCCGGCGGCAGGTCCAGGTGCAGCTTCAAGCCACCGCCTTTGCGCAAGCGGGTGCGTGACAGGGTCAACTGATCCAGGTCTTCGGCGACGCGAGCGGCGTCCGGATCTTCGCTGTCGTCCGCCCAGCGATCCAGATCCACGTGTTCGGTCCAGCTGAACAGATTCTCCAGGCGTACGATCAACAACCCACCGTCACGGCTGGTTTCATCGATGCGCTCGGCGCGCTTGCGACCGCCCTTCTGCTCACCCGGCGGCGTCGCCAGGTATTGCTCGGACTCCTCAAGGTTGGCCGCCTGGGGATTGGCGAGATGCTGGGGTGGGTATAGCCACAACGGCAACGGCCAGGCCGCCCGTTCACTGCGTGGGAAATGCTCGACACTGCCTGGCTCACGCAGCGCCTGGCACAGCGCGCGCTCCAGGGCGGCTTCGGCCGGGTTGAGCGAGGCCGGATCGGGGCGCAGGGACAGGTGCGCGTCCACCAGTCGCCGGTAGCGAGGCCGCAGCGCCGGGTAGCGCTTCAACACCGCGTGGGTCCAGCGTTGATTGTCCCGTCCCCAATGCTTCATCGGCCCCGACTGCGCGGCCAGCAACGCGAGCCAGCGATACAGCTCTTCGTTCAGGCCGACATCGGGGAACGCCGCCAGGCTCGCCGGCAAACGCAGGTTATTGCCATCGCAGCAGGCCAGGGGCACTTGCTTGCAGGTACCGGCGATCTGCTGCAACAGGTTGCGACGCAACAACAGGTCGCGATCGCTGACCGCTTCCACCCCCAGGTGAGGCGCACCGCCAGTGGCGCGAAACAGCACCTGCAACGAGCGTTGCCGGGGAACCAGCTCGACCCGGGCCTCAGGAAAATCAGCACTGGCCCGGCGGGTGATGAAACGGTGCCAGACACTGCCGACCCATTCTTCCAGCTCCAGGGTGAATGCCATGGTTATTCTCCTCTTAAGCCGAACCCATTGTGGCGAGGGGATTCATCCCCGCTGGGCTGCGAAGCAGCCCCAAAATGTCTGCTACTGCGGTGCATCAGACAGGATGTAGGGGGCCGCTTCGCGCCCCAACGGGGATAAATCCCCTCACCACAAATGGGTCCGGCTCAGTCGCTGTGGTGACTCACGAAGGCACCACCGCCGCCGGTGCGCGCAGGGCTGCGCGGCCACGTTGACGGAAGCTGAACAGGTAGCAGAGCAACCCGGCCAGGAACCCGACGCCGCTGACCAGTCGCGCCCAGAACAGCGGCTTCAAATGATCCATCGTCGCCATGAACGGCAAGGCACTGCCGTCCGTCATCCAGCGTTGCAACCAGACTTGGACGACACCGGCCGCGGTGAGGAACAAGGTGATCATCACCATCGACAGGGTCATCAACCAGAAGCCCCAGATCTCCAACCGCTGGGAACGTTCGTCCGCCGCTTCACCCAACCCACGCAAGCGTGGCATGGCGTAGCTGATCAGCGTCATCACGATCATCGCGTAGGCACCGTAGAAGGCCAGGTGACCGTGGGCCGCGGTCAATTGCGAACCGTGGGTGTAGTAGTTGACCGGGGCCAGGGTGTGCAGGAAACCCCAGACACCCGCACCGAAGAACGCGGTGACCGTGGTGCCCTTGGCCCACAATGTGGCGGCGCGGTTGGGGTGTTGCCGACGACGGTTCTTGACCATGCTGAAGGCGAAAATCACCATCGCCAGGAACGGTAGCGGTTCCAGCGCCGAGAAGATCGAACCGACCCACAACCACACCTCGGGCGCGCCGATCCAGAAGAAGTGGTGGCCGGTGCCGATGATCCCGGTAATCAACGCCATGGCGATGATCACGTAGAGCCACTTCTCGACGACTTCCCGGTCCACGCCGGTGACCTTGATCAGGACAAAGGCCAGCATCGAGCCCATGATCAATTCCCAGACGCCTTCCACCCAAAGATGCACCACCCACCACCAGTAATACTTGTCGCGAGCGAGGTTTTCCGGGTTGTAGAAGGAGAACAGGAAGAACACCGCCAAGCCGATCAGCCCGGTCATCATCACCATGCTGACCGTGGTCTTGCGTCCCTTGAGCATCGTCATGCCGATGTTGTAGAGGAACCCCAGGCACACCACCACAATGCCCATCTTGGTGATGGTCGGTTGCTCCAGGAACTCCCGGCCCATGGTGGGCAGCAAGTCGTTGCCGGTAAATTTCGCCAGCGTCGCATAAGGCACCGAGAGGTAGCCCAGGATCGTCGCCACACCCGCGGCGGCGAACACCCAGAACAGCACCAGCGCCAGTTTCGGGCTGTGCAGCTCTCGATCAGCCTCCTCCGGGATCAGGTAATACGCTGCGCCCATGAAGCCGAACAACAGCCACACGATCAGCAGGTTGGTGTGGACCATGCGGGCCACGTTGAAGGGGATCAGCGGGAACAGGAAGTCGCCGACCACGTATTGCAAGCCCATGATCAAACCGAACAGCACCTGCCCCAGGAACAGCATCAGGGCAAACACGAAGTAGGGTTTGGCGACGGCCTGCGAGGCGAATTTCAGATGCGGATTAGCCATGCTCATCTCTCAGCCCTCCTTGTTTGGCGGCCAGCCATTGGTATTGATCTTCGAACTCCATTTGAGGAACTCGGCGATGTCGTCGACTTCCTGCTCGCTCAGGTTGAACTGCGGCATGGCCCGGCGACCCGGAACGTTCAGCGGCTGCATTTTCATCCACGCTTGCAGGAACGGCTTGAAGGCCTCCTCGCCGCCGCGCCGGTTGATCACATTGCCCAGCTCCGGCGCAAAGTACGCGCCCTCTCCCAGCAGGGTGTGGCAGCCGATGCAGTTGTTGCGCTCCCAGACGCCCTTGCCGCGAATCACCGATTCGGTCAATTGCGCCTGGTTGCTGCGTTCTGGAAAGGTCTGTTCCGTGTGGTAGGTCAGGGCCAGGAATATCAGGAAGAAGAAGATGCTTCCCCCGAAATAAATATTCCTGGCCATGCCTTTGGTGAAGGTATCTGACATGGTCACTTCCTCATTGCTTGGCGTGTTCATTCTAGGAAGCGAGGGCTCGAAAACCGCTTGATGGCGATCAAGAATCTCCGATGGTTTTGGTGGGTTGTTCCAACATTGCTCGAAAGTCAGATGAGTTTCTGTGGCAAGGGGTTTGCTCTGTGGCAAGGGATCTATTTTGTGGCGAGGGGATTTATCCCCGCAGGACTGCGCAGCAGTCCCTATGGCAGACGCCTCGGTGTGTCAGATACATAGCGTGAGCTGCCTTGGAGCCGCTTCGCGGCCCAACGGGGATAAATCCCCTCGCCACAGGTGGGTGTTTGCAAGTTCAAGGTGCAGACAGCAGTATCGTTGCGATGACCGTCGCCAACAGCACCGCCCAGCTCAATATCAACCCGCGCCACAGGCGCGGTGCATGGCGCAGCTCCATGAAGCCGTCGGCGATCACCCACGCCTTGGTGACCGCCACCATCAATATCGCAACGGAGACCAGCCCGGTGCCAGCGGCCTGGCCCAGCGCCACGGTGCCGGTACTGAGCAGGGCCAACACCGTCCAGCAGACGATCAGGACACGGGAAACCGACATGCGCACCTCATCTCATTCGAGGATGTAGACCAACGGAAACAACAGCACCCAGACCAGGTCCACCATGTGCCAATACAGCACACCGGATTCCAACCCGCTGCCCCGCTGCGAATCATAGCGACGACGCCGGCAGCCCTCGGCCAGCCAGCCAAGGATCACCATGCCCAGCAGCACATGGAGGAAATGAAACCCCGTGAGGATCCAGTACAAGGTGAAGAAGGTGTCGTGCTCCAGCCCCAGGCCGTTCGCCAACAGATGGGCGTACTCCGTGAGCTTGATCGCCACATAGCCCGAAGCAAGCAACAACGCCACGCACAGGAACAACGCGCCTCGGCGCGGTCGGTCTTGCCTGACCTGCTCCTGGGCCAGGGCGGCGAACAATCCGGCGGTCAGCAGGCTGAGGGTCATCGCCAGGCCCGTGGAACGGTCCAACAAGTGCCGGCCTTCGCTGAACACGTGCGGATGCAACGCTTGGGCGACAGCGAAGGCCAGGAGCAGCAGCGCAAACACCGTCAGCTCGGCAAGGATGAAAAACCACATCGCCAAGTCTCCCGGCAAGCGCCGGGCCGTGGTCACGGTTTCAGCCGAAGTGGACATCGACCACATCCATCAAGGCCGCCACCGTCTGCGGATCATCACTCAACGGCTCGGCCAGGCACGCCAGGCAGGCCTGGCGTGGATCCATGCCGGAACCGATCATGCGCGCCGCGAAAATCAACAGGCGCGTGGAGGCCACCTCCTCCAGATCATGCTGATCGAGGCGACGCAGCGCCTGCCCCAGCCGTACCACCTGGGCCGCCAGGGTCATATCCACGCCAGCCTCGCGGGCCACGATGCGTTCTTCATCGGCCACCGCCGGATAACCAAAACGCATCGCCACGAAACGCTGGCGGGTACTGGGCTTCATGCCTTTGAGCAGGTTCTGGTAGCCCGGGTTGTAAGACACCACCAGCATGAACGACGGCGGCGCCTGGAGCACCTCGCCCGTGCGCTCCAGGTACAACTGCCGACGATCATCGGCCAGGGGGTGCAACACCACCGCCGTGTCCTGGCGCGCCTCGACCACCTCGTCCAGGTAACAGATACCGCCCTCGCGCACTGCCCGGGTCAATGGCCCGTCCTGCCACCAGGTGCCCTGGGCACCGATCAGGTGACGCCCGACCAGGTCGGCCGCGCTCAAATCATCGTGGCACGCCACGGTGTACAGCGGCAGCTTCAAGCGGTGAGCCATGTGCTGGACAAAACGGGTCTTGCCGCAGCCCGTGGGACCTTTGATCAGCACCGGCATGCCGTGATGCCAGGCCTGTTCGAACAGCGCCTGCTCGTTGTCCTGGGGTTGATAAAAGGGTTCGTCCGGGTGCTGCAGGGTATGGAGAGTGTTCATGACAGGGCCTGATCAGAGAACGCGATTGCAGACCACGCTACGGGGCCCTGCGACAACCTGGCAAGGGCTGCGGCGGGCAAACTTGATCGCCGTCAAGCGGGTAACCACCGGCCTGGGCATAGCCTTGCAGCGCACCAAGAACCTGCGCGCCAAACGTCAATTACAGCGCAGCGCGGGTCATGCCTGAGGAGAAATGGAATGCTGATCAGCCACAAAAAATCGTGGGCCCTGAGGGTCACGGCGCTGTGTACAGCGTTGGTCGCCCCCCACGCCTTCGCCGACTCAACCGCCGCGCCGGACCAGCCTCGCCTGGTCAAGACCGAAGGCGCTCCGGACCTGAGCCAGGCCGACTTCGACTCGGCCAAGGAAATCTACTTCCAGCGTTGCGCCGGCTGCCATGGGGTGCTGCGCAAGGGCGCTACCGGTAAACCGCTGACACCCGACATCACCCAAGCTCGCGGCCAGCCTTACCTGGAGGCGCTGATCACCTACGGCTCCGCCGCCGGCATGCCGAACTGGGGCACCTCCAATGCGCTGACCAAAGACCAGATCACGGTGATGGCCAAGTTCATCCAACACACCCCGCCGACGCCGCCGGAATGGGGCATGGCCGAAACCCTCAAGACCTGGAAAGTACTGGTCAAGCCAGAAGATCGGCCGACCAGACAGATCAGTACGCTCAACCTGCAGAACCTGTTTTCCGTCACCCTGCGCGACGACGGCAAGATCGCCTTGATCGACGGCGACAGCAAAAAAATCGTCAAGCTGATCGACACCGGTTACGCCGTGCACATCTCGCGCATCTCGGCCTCGGGACGCTACCTGCTGGTGATCGGCCGCGATGCCAAGATCGACATGATCGACCTGTGGCCGAAGGAGCCGACCAAGGTCGCGGAAATCAAGGTAGGCATCGAAGCCCGCTCCGTGGAAACCTCCAAGTTCAAGGGCTACGAAGACAAGTACACCATCGCCGGCTCCTACTGGCCGCCACAGTTCACCATCATGGACGGCGAGACCCTGGAGCCCAAGCAGATCGTCTCGACCCGGGGCATGACCGTCGACACCCAGCAATACCACCCGGAACCTCGGGTCGCGGCCATCATCGCCTCCCACGAATGGCCGGAGTTCATCGTCAACGTCAAGGAAACCGGCAAGGTGATGCTGGTCAACTACCAGGACATCAAGAACCTCACCATCACCAGCATCGACGCCGCGCCGTTCCTGCACGACGGCGGTTGGGACAGCAGCCATCGCTATTTCATGACGGCGGCCAACAACTCCAACAAAGTCGCGGTGATCGACTCCAAGGAACGCAAGCTCACCGCCCTCGTGGACGTGGGCAAGACACCCCATCCGGGGCGTGGCGCCAACTTCAACCATCCGCTCTACGGACCGGTCTGGGCCACCAGCCACCTGGGCGACGCCGGGGTTTCGCTGATCGGCACCGACCCGGTCAAACACCCGCAATACGCCTGGAAACAGGTCGGTTCACTCCAGGGCCAAGGCGGCGGTTCGCTGTTCATCAAGACTCATCCCGCGTCCAACCACTTGTATGTCGACACCACCCTCAGCCCCGACACCAAGCTCAGCCAGTCAGTGGCGGTGTTCGACATCAACAAGCTCGACGCTGGCTACACCGTGCTGCCGATTGCCGAGTACGCCGGCCTCAAGAAAGGCGCGATGCGCGTGGTGCAACCGGAGTACAACAAGGCCGGCGATGAAGTCTGGTTCTCGGTCTGGAGTGGCCAGGAAGACGAGTCGGCCCTGGTGGTGATCGACGACAAGACCCTCAAGCTCAAGAACGTGATCAAGGACAAACGCCTGATTACCCCTACCGGAAAATTCAACGTCTACAACACCCAACACGACATCTATTGAGCCCCATCAATAAGAGGAAAAACCATGAAGCCTATTCTCATAGCCCTGACCCTGGCGGCTGCGGCGAGCCTGCAACCGGCGCTGGCACAAGACGGTCCGACGCTGTTCAAGAGCAAGCCCTGCGCCGCCTGCCACTCCATCGATACCAAGGTGGTCGGCCCGGCGCTCAAGGAAGTGGCGGCGAAAAACGCTGGCGTCGCCGGGGCACAGGACGTGCTCGCCAAGCACATCAAGGAAGGGACGCAAGGCAACTGGGGACCGATGCCGATGCCGGCCAACCCGGTGACCGAAGAAGAAGCCAAGATCCTCGCGGCGTGGGTCTTGACCCTTAAATAACGCTCAAGGAGCACACCTCTGTGGCGAGGGGATTTATCCCCGTTGGGCTGCGAAGCAGCCCCCCCAGGAGAGCAGCCCCCCATCTGCCTGACACACCGCGATGTCAGGCTTTAGGGCTGCTTCGCAGCCCAGCGGGGATAAATCCCCTCGCCACAGGGACGGTGCTCGACTCTATTTCTTATTCAGGAGGCGTCATGGAACGACACAACGCTGCAATCTCGATGACGGCCCTCCTCCTCGTCTTTTCTTCCTGTGCGCTGGCCGCTCCCGACCACCAGCGCCAGGCCCAACTGCAACACCTGCTGGAGCAGGACTGTGGCGCCTGCCACGGCCTGTACATGACCGGCGGCCTCGGCCCTCCCCTGACCCACGAAGCCCTGGCCGGAAAATCCCGCGACAGCCTCATCGCCACCGTCACCCTGGGGCGCCCCGGCAGTGCCATGCCCGGTTGGGCACCACTGCTCGATCCCGACGACATCCGCTGGCTGGTGGACCGGCTCCTTCAAGGAAAACCCGCCTCATGATCCGTTCTCTGCTGTCCCTCACGGCCGTCGCCGTGCTGCTGTCGGCTTGCGCCCAGGCACCGTTGCGCGGTACTGGCGACTTGGGTGTGGTGGTGGAGCGCGCCACCGGTAGCCTGCAAATCATCGAAAGCGACACCCGCACCGCCCTCGCCCGCGTCGAAGGCCTGGGGGATCTTTCCCATGCCTCGGTGGTGTTCTCCCGCGACCAGCGCTACGCCTATGTGTTTGGCCGCGACGGCGGCTTGAGCAAGGTTGATTTGCTCACTGCGCGCATCGACCGGCGCATCATTCAGGGCGGCAACAGCATCGGCGGTGCGATCAGCCAGGACGGCAAGCTGATCGCCGTCTCCAACTACGAGCCCGGCGGCGTCAAGGTGTTCGATGCCCTGACCCTGGAACATGTCGCCGATATCCCTGCCACGCCATTGCCTGACGGCCAGAAACGTTCACGGGTCGTGGGCCTGGTGGACGCGCCGGGGCAACGCTTCGTGTTCAGCCTGTTCGACACGGGCGAGATCTGGACTGCAGATTTCAGCCAGGGCCACACACCACGCATCGAGCGTTTCACCGCCATCGGCCAGCAACCCTATGACGCACTGATCACCCCCGATGGGCGCTACTACATGGCCGGGTTGTTCGGTGAAGACGGCATGGCGCAACTCGACCTCTGGCATCCGGAGCATGGGGTGAAACGGGTACTGGGACATTACGGGCGCGGCCAGGACAGGCTGCCGGTGTACAAGATGCCCCATCTGGAAGGCTGGGCCCTGGCCGACCAGCAAGCCTTCGTGCCCGCCGTCGGTCACCATCAGGTATTGGTGATGAACGCCCGCACCTGGCAGTTGACCGATGCCATCGCCGTGGCCGGCCAGCCGGTGTTCGTCACGGCGCGCCCGGACGGCCGACAACTGTGGGTCAATTTCGCCTACCCGGACAACGACCGCGTCCAGGTCATCGACACCCAGACCCACGCCATCGTCGCGGACCTGCGCCCAGGTCCCGCGGTGCTGCACATGGAATTCACCGCGCGGGGCGATCAACTCTGGCTGTCCGCCCGGGACGGTGGCGAAGTCCAGGTCTGGAACCCCTACACCCTCGAACGCCTGAGCACGCTGCCGGCCCTGAGTCCCAGCGGCATTTTCTTCAGCAGCCGCGCGCACAAACCGGGGTACTGAGCATGACCAGCCACTCACTGTCCCGTCGCCTGATCGACCAATTCCAGCATGGCATGCCGTTGTGCGCCGAACCCTATCGGGCCATGGCCGACGCGCTGGGCTGCAGCGAAGCCCAGGTACTCGAATGCCTGCAACACCTGCAAGTGGCCGGCACCTTGTCCAGGGTCGGCCCGGTGTTCGAACACAGCCGGGCCGGCGCCAGTACCCTCGCCGCCCTGGCCGTGCCCGAGGACCGTTTGCAGCAGGTGGCGGCGCGCGTCAGCCAATACCCGGAGGTCAATCACAACTATGCCCGGGAACACCGCTACAACCTGTGGTTCGTGCTCACCGGCCCCAACCGCGCCCACCTGGAAAACATTCTCCAGGAACTGGAAAACGACACCGGCCTCACGCCGCTGGACCTGCCCATGCTGACCGCCTACCGCATCGACCTGGGCTTTGCCCTGGAGGCCACCCCATGAACAACGCCCTGAGTGAGCAACAGTCACTGGCCCTGCGCCGTCTGCTGGAAACCGGCCTGCCCCTGACATCACGACCCTTCCAGGCCCTGGCCGAGCAGATCGACGCCAGCGAACAACAGATCCTTGAGCAGATGCAACATTGGCACGAACAGGGCCTGTTCCGCCGCGTCGGCCTGGTGGTCAACCATCGTGCATTGGGTTTTGCCGCCAACGCCATGCTGGTGCTGGATGTGCCGGATGCATTGGTCGATGAAGTCGGGCGCCGTCTGGGGCAAGCGCCGGGCATCAGCCTGTGCTACCAGCGCCCTCGACGCCTGCCCCAGTGGCAATACAACCTGTTCTGCATGATCCATGGGCGCCAGCGTGACCGTGTGGAGGCTCAGGTCCAGGCGTTGCTGGACCAGCATTTGCTCAGCGACCTGCCCCACCAGTTGCTGTTCAGCACCCATCTGTTCAAGCAATGCGGCGGACGCTTCGCACCACCGGCCGGAGCCCGTATCGATGGATGACCTCGACCGCCGCCTGATCAATCGCCTGCAACTGGGCCTGCCAATGGTGCGTCACCCTTGGCAGGCACTGGCCCATGAACTGGGCAGCAGCAGCACCGAATTGCTTGATCGGCTGCACGAGCTGCTCAACGACGGCGTGCTCACCCGCTTCGGTCCGATGTTCGACATCGATCGCCTCGGCGGCGCGTTCACCCTGGCGGCGCTGGCGGTGCCGGAACCGCGTTTCGAGACCATTGCCGAGCTGCTCGCGGCCATGCCCGAGGTCGCCCACAACTACCGCCGCGAGCACGCCTGGAACATGTGGTTCGTGCTCGCCTGCCCCAGCGCACAAGCGATCAACGACACCCTGCTGCGCATCGAGCACCTGACCGGCCTGGTGCCGCTGAACCTGCCCAAAGAGGAGACTTACCATGTCGGCCTGTATTTCCCCGTCTGAACCGCGGTTGCAAGCGCCCACCGCGCTGGATGACACGCCCCTGGCGCTGCGGCTGGTGGAATTGACCCAGGCCGGCCTGCCCTTGCTCGAAGATCCCTGGGCCTGGCTCGGCGAGCAACTGGGGCTGAGCGTGGAGTCGACCCTCGACCTGCTCAAGCACTTGCAGGCCGAAGGCGCGATCCGCCGCATCGCGGCCGTGCCCAATCACTATCGCTTGGGTTATCGCCACAACGGCATGACCGTCTGGGACGTGGCCGACGCCGACATCTCGCGCCTCGGCGCCCTGCTGGGTGCACAGCCTTTTGTCAGCCATTGCTACCGGCGCCCGCGCCGGCCGGGCTGGCGCTACAACCTGTTTGCCATGGTCCATGGCCGCAGCCGCGAAGAAATCGACCGCTACCGCGAGCACCTGCGCTACCTGCTGGGGGACGCCTGTGCCGCCGACGACATGCTGGTGAGCAGCCGCATCCTGAAAAAAACCGGCCTGCGCCTATCGCCATCCTTGCGCTGAACCCGCGGTCGACCGAAGGAGCGTTTTATGTTGAGGATCAGCCATTACCTTCGCGCCCTGGCCGGGCAATGCCCCGCTCCGCGGACCGCGCCACCGGGCAGCACACGGCCACCCGTGGTGATCTGGAACCTGCTCAGGCGTTGCAACCTGACCTGCAAGCATTGCTACGCCACATCGGCCGATAGTGTGTTTCGCGATGAGCTGGACACCGCCGCGGCGCTCCAGGTCATCGACGACCTGCATGACGCCGGGGTGCGCGTCTTGATCCTCTCCGGTGGCGAACCCTTGCTGCGCGAAGACCTGTTCCAGCTCAGCGCCTATGCTCGCGACAAAGGTTTTTTCCTCGCCCTGTCCACCAACGGCACGCTGATCGATGCGAGCAATATCCAGCAGATTGACGCCGCACACTTCGATTACGTGGGCATCAGCATCGATGGCCTGGAAGCGACCCACGATGAGTTCCGTCAGCTCAAGGGCAGTTTCGCCAGCTCCATGGCGGCCATCCGGCTCTGTCGTGAGCGAGGGATCCGCGTCGGTTTGCGCACCACCCTGACCCAGCAGAACCACGCCCAGTTGCCACGACTGCTGGACATGATGACGGAATACGACGTACAGAAATTCTACCTGTCGCACCTCAACTACAGCGGCCGGGGCAAGCGCAGCCGCAAGCTCGACGCCCAGCAGCAGATGAGCCGCGACGCCATGACGCTGATCTTCGAGCGCGCCTGGCGCGACATCGAGCAAGGCCGCGACAGTGACTTCGTCAGCGGCAACAACGACGCCGATGCCATCCTGCTGCTGCAATGGGTCGCCCGGCGCTTGCCCCAGCACTCCAGCGCACTGGAACAGATGCTCCGAGCCTGGGGCGGCAACGCTTCGGGCAGCGGCATTGCCAACATCGACAACACCGGCGAGGTCCACCCCGACACCTATTGGTGGCAGCACTCGGTGGGCAATGTCCGCCAGACACCGTTCAAAACCCTTTGGCTGGAGCGCCCCGACGCCCTGCTGCTGAAACTGCGCGAGCATCCACGGGCCGTGGGCGGTCGCTGTGGCCAATGCCGCTGGCTGGCGATCTGCAACGGCAATACCCGCACTCGCGCCTGGGCCGACGGCGACCTGTGGGGCCAGGACCCGGGCTGCCACCTCAACGATGAAGAAATTGGTGTGCACGCGATCCCCAGCGTTGTGATCCCCAGCGTTGTATTGCCTTGCGCCCAGTAACCCAATGGCGAACCTGATGCCGAACCTGATTCCGAACCAAGGAAATCCCATGCAAGCCCCTCTCGTTTTGCCTGCTGCCCTGCAATCGACCCTCAGACCGGGAGAGGTCGCCCTGGTCGGCGCCGGTCCCGGTGACCCCGGCCTGCTGACGTTGCGCGCCTGGAGTTTGTTGACGCAGGCCGACGCGGTGGTCTACGACCGTTTGATCAGCTCGCAGCTGTTGAGCCTGATCCCGCTGACGTGCGCCCGGCATTACGTGGGCAAGGCCGCCGGCTGCCACAGCCTGCCCCAGGCGCAGATCAACGAATTGCTGGCCGATCTCGCCGACCAGGGGCAACGGGTGGTCCGGCTCAAGGGCGGCGATCCGTTCATTTTCGGGCGTGGCGCCGAAGAGCTGGAATACTTGCTGGCCCGCGGTATCGATTGCCAGGTGGTGCCCGGGATCACGGCGGCGGCCGGTTGCAGTACCTACGCCGGCATTCCGTTGACCCATCGCGACCTGGTCAACTCCTGTCGTTTCATTACCGGTCATTTGCAGCGCGAAGGCGATTTGAACTTGCCCTGGCAAAGCCTGGCGGACGACAGCCAGACCCTGGTGTTCTACATGGGGCTGTCCAACCTCGGCACCATCGCCGCGCGGCTGATGGCGGCCGGCCTGGCCGCCGACACCCCGGCGGCGTTGATCAGCAACGGTACGCGTCCCGACCAGCAGGTGCTGCGCGGCACCCTCCGGCAATTACCGGACATGGCGACGACATGCTTCGAAGGCCTGCCGACGCTGACGGTGATCGGCAAGGTGGTCGGTTTGTTCGCCCACCAGCCGCTGGAGCATCCGGCGCGCCTGCACCCCGTACGTGCCCACCCTTTCGCCTCGAAGGTGGCGTCGTGAGTCGCTGGTGGCTCGCCCCCTTGCTGTGGCTAGGTGCCGCCCAAGGGGCTGTCGCGACAGAGCCGGACATGGCCCTGGCCGAACGCGACTACCAGCAGCATTGCCAACACTGTCACGGCGTGAATCGCATCGGCGGCGCCGGGCCTGCGCTGTTGCCCCAGAGCCTGAGCCGGATCAAGCCCGCCGAGGTCCGCCAGGTGATCGAAAACGGCCGGCCAGCCAGTCAGATGGCGGCATTCGGCGCGATCCTGGAGCCGGCACAGATCGACGGCCTGGCGCTGTACCTCCAGCGCCCACCCACCGTCGAACCGACCTGGAATGAAGACGACATTCGCCATAGCCATCGCGTGTTGGCGGACGTTGCCAAACTGCCCACCAGACCCCAGCACACGGCCGACCCGCTGAACCTGTTCGTGGTGGTGGAGGCTGGCGATCATCACATCGATATCGTCGACGGCGATCGCTTCGAGGTGATCGCCCGTTTCGCCTCGCACTTCGCGGTGCATGGCGGACCGAAGTTCTCGCCGGACGGGCGCTTCGTCTACCTGGCCTCCCGGGACGGCTGGATCAGCCTGTATGACCTGCACAACCTCAAGTTGATCGCCGAGGTGCGGGCCGGGCTCAATACCCGCAACCTGGCGGTGAGCAAGGATGGTCGCTGGGTGCTGGTGGGTAATTACCTGCCCGGCAACCTGGCGGTGCTCGATGCCCGGGACCTGTCACTGGTCAAGACCCTCGCCACAATGGGTACTGACGGTCAGGCTTCGCGGGTCAGCGCGGTCTACACCGCCCCACCGCGCAACAGCTTCATCGTCGCGCTGAAGGACACGAAAGAAGTGTGGGAACTGTCCACCGCTCCGAACCCGGACTTCGTCCCCAGGCGCATCGAAGTCCAGGATTACCTGGACGACTTTTCCTTCTCACCCGATTACCGGCAATTGCTCGCCACCTCGCGCAAGGCCCAGGGAGGCCAAGTCATCGACCTCGACAATGGCCGGGTGGTCACGGACATTGCTCTGCCGGGCATGCCGCACCTGGGCTCGGGGACGTATTGGAAACGCGATGGGCACTGGGTGTTCGCCACCCCCAATATCAGCAAAGGCCTGATTTCGGTCATCGACTTCAGCACCTGGAAAGTCATCAAGCAGATCCCCACCCTGGGACCGGGTTTCTTCCTGCGCAGCCACGTCAATTCCCGCTATGCCTGGACCGATGTGTTCTTCGGCCCGGACAACGACGCCATTCACCTGATCGACAAACAAACCCTGGAAATCGCCCACACCCTGCGCCCCATGCCCGGTAAAACCGCCGCCCACGTGGAATTCACCCGCGACGGCCGCTATTTGCTGCTGAGCATCTGGGACACCGACGGTGCGCTGATCGTCTACGACAGCAACACCCTCCAGGAGATCAAGCGCCTGCCCATGAACAAACCGTCGGGCAAGTACAACGTCGGCAACAAGATCGAATTTGCCGAGGGCACCTCTCATTAGGTTGGGCGTGGTTCAGCCAGGCAGACAAAACACCTGAGAGAGCGAGCCTGCTCGCGATAGCAGTGGGTCAGTCAACCTCCATGTTGCTGATTCGACGCCATCGCGAGCAAGCTCGCTCCCACAGGGGATTGTGGTGGATACAAAGCCTTGCGCCCCACGAAACACTGTGTGCGAGCTTGCTCGCGATGGCGGCCTGCCAAGCGCTGCATGACCTGCTGATCAACCGCTGGGACTCTGGCGAAAACTCACCGCCAGTCGGTTCCAGCTGTTGATGGTGCTGATCGCCAGGGTCAGGTCCACCAGTTCTTCCTCGCTGAACACCGCACGAGCCTGGGCATAAACCTCATCCGGCACCTGGCTTTGCGCCAACAGTGTCACCGCCTCGGTCCAGGCCAGGGCGGCGCGTTCACGGGGGGTGAAAAAGCCGCTGTCGCGCCACACCGCCACCGCGTACAGACGCCGCTCGGTCTCGCCCAGGCGCCGTGCGTCCACCGAATGCATGTCGGTACAAAACGCACAGCCGTTGAGTTGCGAAGCGCGGATCTTGATCAGGTGCAGCAGCGCCGGTTCGATGCTCAGGCGGCTGGTCAGCGCTTCCAGGCCGATCATCGCTTTCATCGCCCCGGGGGACGCACTGTAGTAATCCAGACGCTGGCTCATGGCACGCTCCGTGACGATTGATACCTCCAAGGTAGGCCTGGGGGGCAGTGAGCGACAGCTCCAATTCGTCGAAAATACCCGGGGCCAACTCGCGCAAGGCCAATGGACGGGATTTTCTCCACGCAACTTCTATGCAGCGGCACAATGCGGGTAATCTTGCGCCTTTGACGCTGGTCGCCAAACAATCGCCCAGGAGCCTGCGGGTATGGAACTTCATGTTGTCATCAACGGCCGCAAGGACCTGGCGGGCCAGTTGTATCAACAATTGCGCAGCGCCATCGAAAGTGGGCGCCTGGTCGCCGGCACGCAACTGCCGCCCAGCCGCTTGCTCGCCGAACAACTGGGGGTTTCGCGCAAGACCGTTTCCGACACCTACGCCCAACTGACCTACGAAAACTTCCTCACCGGCATCATCGGCAAAGGCACCTATGTGAACGCGCGGCCAGCCAGGATCGTGCGCAAACAAAGCCACCGCGAATTGGCCGGTGCCGACGTCGTCGAGGCCTGGCGCACCATGCCGGACCTGATGCGCCATCCCACTCTCGAAGGCGCGTTGCGTTATGACTTCATCGGCGGCGCCACCGGCAAGGGCCAGTTTCCCCTGGACGACTGGCGGCGCTGCACCGCCCATGCCCTGCGCCAAATCGCCAGCGCCAAGGGCTTCTACAGCCAGCCCGAGGGCTTGCCGGCGCTGCGCAATGCCATTGCCCGGCATATTGCATTTTCCCGTGGGGTCAATTGTCAGGACGATGACGTGGTGGTGTGCAATGGCGCGCAACAGGCCCTGGACCTGATCTCGCGGGTCTTGACCCGGCCCGGCAGCCTCGTGGCAATGGAAGATCCGGGGTATCCGCCGGCGCGGCTGCTGTTCGGCTCCCAGGGCGCCACGGTGGCCGGCGTGCCGGTGGACGAGCAAGGCATGCGCGTGGATCTGATCCCCGATGGCACGCGCCTGATTTATGTAACGCCTTCCCACCAGTTCCCCCTGGGCATGCCCATGAGCCAGGCCCGGCGCGAGGCCTTGCTGGCACGGGCCTATGAGCTGGGGGCGATCATCATCGAAGACGACTACGACAGCGAGTTCCGCTACGAGGGCCGGCCCGCCGATTCGCTGCAGAGCATGGACGAACGCGGGATTGTGGCCTACGTCGGGACCTTCTCCAAGACCCTGTTGCCAGAGCTGCGGCTCGGCTACGCGATCCTGCCACCGGCGATCCTCGAAGCGGTGATCCTGGCCAAGCGTCTCACCGACCAGCACACCTCCACCCTGCCCCAGTGGGCGCTGGCCAAGTTCATCGCCGAGGGCTGCCTGCTCAAGCACATCCGCCGCTGCCACACGCTGTATGCCGGTCGGCGCGAGCGAATCCTGGCACGCATGGCCGGGGACCTGTCACCCTGGTTCGAGGCCGTGCCCACCACCGCCGGCTTCCACATGGCGGTACTGTGCAAGGTACCCATCGACTTGGCGCTGGTGATCGAGCTAGCGAAAAAGGCCGAAGTCGGGCTGTACAGCCTTGAAGGTTTTTTCAACGAGACTCCGGTGCGAGCGGGCCTGTTCTTCGGTTTCGGCGCCATCGAGACCCTGGACATCGACATCGCCCTCGACCGCCTGCGGGACATTTTGCTGCAGGTCGCCTGACCGATTGGACTGGGCATTTATCCGCCCATTGGCTGTTTGAGCCGCGCCCCGACGGGCCTATCCTGCATGGGTGTCGTTGAGCGTCGAGCAACCCCATTCGACTTGATTCCAGGAGCCAGAACAATGTCTCGCCAAGTGATCAATACCGTACAGGTGCAGGCCGCCGCCGGTCGCTCGGAAGAACTGGGCCGACACCTGCAGCAAATCGTCGAGACCCTGCGCACCATGCCGGGCTGCGACGCCTATATGGTCGACCGTTGTCCGGAAGATGGCGACCGCTGGAACGTCAGCGCCCGTTGGCAATCGGAAGCGGCGATGCAAGCCCACTTCAACTGCCCTGAAGTGCAGAGCTTCATCGGCCTGATCGACAGCCGCCTGGCCAGAAGCGTGGACTTCAATAGTTTTCCGGTTGTCTGAGCGCCGCAACCTTGATTGATCGTTCCCACGCACCCGCGTGGGAACGCCGCCAGGGACGCTCCGCGTTCCACTTCTGGAAGGTGACGCAGAGCGCCACGGGATGCATTCCCACGCAGAGCGTGGGGAACGATCAACGACCCAGCTCGGTGTAATTTCGATCGTTCCCACGCTCCCGCGTGGGAATGCCGCCAGGGACGCTCCGCGTTCCGCTTCTGCAAGGTGACGCAGAGCGTCACGGGATGCATTACCACGCAGAGCGTGGGGAACGATCAACGACCCAGCTCGGTGTAATTTCGATCGTTCCCACGCTCCCGCGTGGGAATGCCGCCAGGGACGCTCCGCGTTCCACTTCTGGAAGGTGACGCAGAGCGCCACGGGATGCATTCCCACGCAGAGCGTGGGGAACGATCAAGCGGGCCAGTCTGATGGAAGTTCGCCGCCTACCCATTGGTCTACCCACCTTCCGAAAGATTGGACGTTTGCTTACCCCACCTGGGGGCTTAGGGTGAATCCATCGCCGCGACAGCGCGAATCCACTCAACACCACACAGGTCATAACACCATGAAAACCCTCTGCCTGATCGCCGCCCTCGGCCTGCTGCCCATCGCCCAAACCTACGCCCACGAAGCCGCGCCTTCGGAGAAGGTCACGGTGTTGCAGGAAAAAATGCTGAAGAACCTGCCCGGGGAAAAAGCCATGATGCTCACCGTCAACTATGCCCCCGGCCAATCCTCCATCGCCCACAAACATGAAGGCACGGCCATGGCCTACGTACTCGAAGGCGCCATCACCTCCCAGGTCAAGGGCGAGCCGGCGACCACCTACAAGGCTGGGGAATTCTGGTACGAAGCGGCGGGCTCCGAGCACCTGGTTTCGAAAAATGCCAGCGCGACAGAGCCGGCGAAATTGCTGGTATTCATGGTGATGGGAGAGAACGAAGCGGTGTTGATCCCGCTGAAGAACTAACGGAGCTGCCCACAAAAAAAGCCCCGCATCTCTCAATGCGGGGCTCTTTCATTCAACGCCAGATCAGTTGGCCGTCACGACCGCCTGACCACTCAACGCCAGGTCCAGCAGTTCGCGGTTGGCCACCGCGTACATGGCGTAGTCGGTACCGCTGGCGGCACGGATGTCCACCAGCATCGCACGCCAACGGTCGACCATACTGGCATGCTGCTCCAGCCACAGCGCCAGGCGGGCTTCCACCTCCTGACTGCCATCGCCTTCCTGCAGGACCGAGATGGTGATCGCCCGTTGCTGCCAGTCGATGTCATCGCGGAACGCTTCGCGGGCCAGTGCCTGCCAGTTGTTTTCCACCGGCAAGGCGCTGATCTGTTGCAGGTACCAGGTGATGTCCAGGGCGCTGCCCACGGCGAAGTAGGCCTTGGCCACATCGGCGGCGTTCTGACCGGTGACGTCGGACGCCTCGATGATCGGCAGCAAGGTGTACAGGTGCGTGGTGCCGGCAACCATGCGTGCCAGCAACTCCGGCACACCAGCGGCCACGTAGGCCTGGTAGCGGGTCTGCCAGCCTTCGCGTGTCGGGCCTTCCAGCAGTTCGTCGAGCTTGAGGCCCAACGCGGCCAGGTGCGGACCGAAGTGCGCCACGTCACGGGCAGCGTTCTGCTCGTTGCGGCGGCTGCGCAGGAACCAGCGCGTCGCGCGACGACCCAGGCGCATCAGCTCGTCCATCAGCTCCAGTTGCACGTCGGCGGAAACCTGGTGGTCCAGGGCTTCGATCTGCCGGAACCAGTGCGGGAGATGGAAGATATCCCGAACAATTACATACGCACCCGCCACATTCGCCGGGCTCATGCCCGTCGACTCCTTGAGCCGTTGAACGAAGGTGATGCCCATGTGGTTGACCAGGTCGTTGGCGATCTGGGTGCTGACGATCTCGCGTTTCAGGCGATGGCGACGCATGGCCTCGGAGAACTTGCTCACCAGCGTCGGCGGGAACGCAGTCTCCATGTCACGGGTCAGGTAGTCGTCATCCGGTACCAGGGAGTTGAGCAGCGCTTCCTTGAGGTCGATCTTGCTGTAGGAGATCAGCACCGACAGTTCGGCACGGGTCAGGCCATGGCCCGCCGCGACACGTTCGGCCAGTTGTTCTTCGGTCGGCAGGAACTCGATGGCACGATCCAGCTTGCCACGGGCTTCCAGGTCGTTCATCAGGCGCTTGTACTCGGCGATCCGCACGAAAGCGCGACGGGCCGCCAGGGACAGGGCCTGGGTCTGCTTGTAGTTGTTGCCCAACACCAGGCCACCGACTTCGTCGGTCATGCTGCCAAGCAACTGGTTGCGTTGCTTCTCAGTCATGTCGCCGGCCTGCACCACTTCGTTGAGCAGGATCTTGATGTTCACTTCGTGGTCGGAGCAGTCCACGCCGCCGGCGTTGTCGATGAAGTCGGTGTTGGAACCGCCACCATTGAGGCCGAACTCGACGCGACCCAGTTGGGTCATGCCCAGGTTGCCGCCCTCGCCCACCACCTTGCAGCGCAGTTCGTTACCGTTCACGCGCAGTGCATCGTTGGCCTTGTCGCCGACATCGGCGTGGCTTTCGCTGCTGGCCTTGACGTAGGTGCCGATACCGCCGTTCCACAACAGGTCCACCGGTGCCTTGAGCAAGGCGTTGAGCAGTTCGGTCGGGGTCAGCTTGTCGGCCTTGATGTCGAAGCGTTCTTTCATCTGTGGCGAGATGGCAATGCTCTTCGCGCTGCGCGAGAAGATACCGCCGCCTTCGGACATGATGCTGGTGTCGTAGTCGGTCCAGGCCGAACGCGGCAGGTCGAACAAGCGCTGGCGCTCGACGAAGCTGCTGGCAGGCTCCGGGTTCGGGTCGATGAAGATGTGCAAGTGGTTGAAGGCCGCGACCAGTTGCAGTTTGTCCGACATCAGCAAGCCGTTACCGAACACGTCGCCGGCCATGTCGCCGACGCCCACCACGGTGATGCTGTCTTCCTGGACATTGATGCCGCGTTCGCGGAAGTGGCGCTGCACGCCGACCCACGCGCCCTTGGCGGTGATGCCCATTTTCTTGTGGTCGTAGCCCGCCGAACCGCCGGAGGCGAACGCATCGCCCAGCCAGAAGCCGTAGTCGATGGCGATGCCGTTGGCGATGTCGGAGAAGGTCGCGGTGCCTTTGTCCGCCGCCACCACCAGGTACGGGTCATCGTCGTCA
The DNA here is from genome assembly GCF_026016345.1 of Pseudomonas sp. B21-054. Taxonomy (NCBI): domain Bacteria; kingdom Pseudomonadati; phylum Pseudomonadota; class Gammaproteobacteria; order Pseudomonadales; family Pseudomonadaceae; genus Pseudomonas; species Pseudomonas sp. B21-054. Next base: position 2,888,181 of record NZ_CP087204.1, on the reverse strand, counting down.
TGGCGCACGACGTTGGCCGGTGGCACCAGGGCGCCGTCCTTGAGGTTGTCGGTGATGTCCAACAGGCCCGAAATGAAGATGCGGTAGCAGGCGATGCCCTCGGCCGCGATCTCGTCACGGCTGCCGCCCAACGGCAGGCGACGCGGCAGGAAGCCGCCCTTGGCGCCCACCGGCACGATCACCGAGTTCTTCACTTGCTGGGCTTTCACCAGGCCCAGCACTTCGGTGCGGTAGTCTTCTTCACGGTCGGACCAGCGCAGGCCGCCGCGAGCGACGTTGCCGAAGCGCAGGTGCACGCCTTCGACCCGTGGCGAGTACACGAAGATTTCGAACTTCGGTACGGGCCTTGGCAGTTCCGGGATCAGGTGCGGGTTGAACTTGAAGCTGAAGTAGGACTTGTTCTGGCCGTGGGCATCGGTCTGGTAGAAGTTGGTCCGCAGGGTCGCCTTGATCAGGTCCAGGTAGCGACGCAGGATGCGGTCTTCGTTGAGCACCTGGACGTCGTCCAGGGCCGAGAGGATCGCCTGCTCCAGGCGCAGCTGCTTGTCTTCCAGGTCATCGCCGCTGAGCTTGCGCGCCAGGTAGAAGCGGGTCTTGAACAACCGGGTCAACTCGCGAGCGATGTCGGTGTGGTTGTTCAGGGTGCTGGCGATGTAACCCAGGTCGAAGCCCAGGCGGATCTGCTTCAGGTAACGGGCGTAGGCGCGCAGCAGCGCCACGTCGCGCCATGGCAGGCCGGCGGTCAGCACCAGGCGGTTGAACGCATCGTTCTCGGCATCGCCACGCACGATGTGGACGAAGGCGTCCTGCAAGGTGTCGTTGAGCTGCTGGATATCCAGGTCCAGGCCTTCGGCGGCGGTGAACGCGAAATCATGAATCCAGAACTCGCGGCCATTGGTGTGGCGCAGGCGGTACGGGAACTCGCCCAGCACGCGCAAGCCAAGGTTTTCCAGGATCGGCAGCACGTCGGACAGCGCCAGCGGCGTGTCGGCGTGATACAGCTTGCAGTGCAGCTCGCGCTGGCCGGAGACCTGGCCCAGTGGCTGGTAGAAGCTCATGACCAGCGGATTTTTTTCACTCAGGCTCAGCAAGTGCTGCATGTCGACCACGGCCGAGTGCGCGGCAAAACGCTCACGGTAGCCGGCCGGGAAGCCTTTCGGGAAATCCGACAGCACGTTGGTGCCCTGGGCTTCGCCGAAGCTTTCGATCACCAGGTTGGCGTAGTCGTCCTTCCAGCTGCGGCAGGCCTGCACCACTTCTTTTTCCAGCAGCACCGGATCGATGTCGAGACGGTTCTTCGGGTCCACCCGCAGGATCAGCTGTACGCGGGCCAGCACGGATTCGGAGAAGAACGTCCAGAATTCGCAGTCCGAGGCCTTCAGGCGATCCATCAGCACTTGCTGGATCTTCTGGCGCACTTCGGTGGAATAGATGTCGCGAGGCACATAGGCCAGGCAGTAGCAGAAACGCCCGTACGGATCTTTGCGCAAGAACACGCGGATCTTGTTGCGTTCCTGGATTTGCACGATGGACATCACGGTGCTGAACAGCTCATCCACCGGGGTCTGGAACAGGTCGTCACGGGGCAGCACTTCTACCACCTGGGCCAGTTCCTTGCCCAGGTGCGCCTTGGCCTGGAAGCCCGAGCGACGTTCGATTTCCGCGACCTTGCGGCGGATGTACGGGATGACCCGCACGCTCTCGCCATACACCGACGAGGTGTACAGGCCCATGAAGCGGCATTCCTTGATGACCTTGCCGTTGGCGTCGATTTCGCGGATCGACACGTAGTCCGGGTAGGCCGGACGGTGTACGCGACTCGGGTGCGCGGCCTTGGCGAACGACAGTGGCGTCGGTTCGCGCAGGTAATTGACGGCGTAGTCTTCGATGCGCAGGTCTTCGGCGGTCAGGCCGGCGCGCAGCAATTTGGTCAGGCCGAGGAACGAATCGGGGTTGTATTCGATGTGGCCGCCGTCGGCTTCATCGCGCACCACGAACTCTTCGTAGCCCAGGAAAGTGAAGTGGTTGCCCACCAGCCATTCCAGGAAGCTCTTGATCTCGCTCTTTTCATCAGCGTCGATGGCGTAGGCGCTGCTGTCCAGGCTGTCGAGGATTTCCTGGACCTTGGCTTTCATCGGTTCGAAATCAGCCACGGCCACGCGCACTTCGCCCAGCACTTGCTCAAGTTCCTTGCTCAGGACGTTGAGTTCGGCGGCGTTGGCGCAGCGGTCGATTTCCAGGTACATCAACGACTCTTGCAGGATGTCGTCGCCCTGGGTGCCTTTGGGCAGGACTTCCAGCAACTCGCCCTTGCTGCCGCGACGCACGCTCAGCACGGTGGTTTGCAGGGTATGGATGCTGTAGCCGCGACGGTTCAGTTCGGTGCGGACCGAATCCACCAGGAACGGCAGGTCGTGGTGCAACACCTCCACGGCCGTGTGGGTCGACTGCCAGCCGTGGCGTTCGTAATCGGGGTTGTAGACACGCACCTGCGGTTGCGCGTGATCGAAGCGCTCAAGCAGGCGCCAGGCAGACAGGGTGCAGCCGGCGAGGTCGGACAACCGGCGCTGGGTAAGTTCATCGAGGGAAATGATGCCGAAGAATTGTTCAGCGAACAGCGCCACTTGTGGCAGTGCCTGTTCACTGATGTGCTGCGCCAGTGCCGCTTGCAGTTGATGCTGGAAGTCGGCCTTGCTGGCTGCGGTGAAGAACGCCATCTGTGGTACTCCGCTTGGGCTTGTTATTGATGAAAGCGTCGCGTGCAACCCCTTGCGGGGCTATTGGCCATCCCGTTCCTGATTCTCGGGCAGAGGAAACAGGATGACAGGTGGATGAAGCTGGACGAGCCCCGCAGGTCACATCCTTTTCCATGTAATTGCATGTCATGGACACCTGCAAAAAACACCCCCGGGGTGGCCTTTGCAGGTACACATCCGTTGCGCAGCTTACCGAGTGCGACAATGTGCCTGCTTGCAACGCTGCGACATATTCGGTCATCGGCTAGCTAAACAGCCGGTACGCACCGGACAACCCTAGCAGGCTGGGGACCAAACGGCACCCCGAGGCGGTAAACCAGCAGAAAATCCTTCGCACTGGCAGAATCCACTTTTTGCACCCCGCAGGTGCACTCGATCCTGGAGCCATCACCATGAAAATGACCACCGCCCTTCTGATCGCCAACCCGTGTGATGAAGAAGAAGACAACATGGCCATGCTCTGCTGCCACAGCGCCCAGGGCGACATGTTCCTGATGACTCGCTACCCCGACGAAGACGCACTGGAAATCACCCTGGATGGCGAGCCTTCAACGCTCGATGGCGTGAAGGTGACACTAAGCCCGACCCTACTGAAGATCGAAATCGCCGCAGCGGACGCCGATGCACTGAATGGCGATGATGTGCTGGAAATCAGCCACAACAGCGATGCGGCGGACCTGGCGGAAGTGGAATTGACCTTGCAGAACATTCTCCGGGGTACGGGGACCTATGTAAGGCAGGGCTGACGCCAGCGTTTTCATGGACGCCATCGCGAGCAAGCTCGCTCCCACAGAGGAATGGCGTCACTCCCCAATCTGCTCCATGTGTGGGAGCTTGCTCGCGATGGCGGTGGCCCAGCTTGCATAGAGAATGACCGTCATCTCCAAAACCGCTCGCGATGTCGCAACCGTCGGTCGCCCTCATATCGAGGCACCCTTGACGACCGACCGGATTCTGATGTTTCCTGAAACCGGTTTCAGAACCGCTGAATAATTCCAATAAGCAGGTTTCTATCCGTGAATTCTTTCTCCGCTGCCCAGCGCAGCCGCGTGACCATGCTTGATGTCGCCGAACGCGCCGGGGTCTCCAAGGCCAGCGTCTCGCGGTTCATTGGCGAGGACCGCGCCCTGCTCTCCGAGGCCATCGCCCGGCGCATCGAGCAGGCGATCAATGAGCTGGGCTATCGCCCCAACCAGATGGCCCGTGGCCTCAAGCGCGGACGCACACGCCTGATCGGCATGCTGGTGGCCGATATCCGCAACCCTTACTCAATTGCCGTGATGCATGGCGTGGAAACCGCCTGCCGTCGCCATGGCTACAGCCTGGTGGTGTGCAACACCGACCGCGATGACGAGCAGGAACGCCAGCACCTGGCGCTGTTGCGCGCCTACAACATCGAAGGGCTGATCGTGAACACCCTCGGTCATCACCGTGAGGAACTGCTCGAACTGCGCGGTGAGATGCCGCTGGTGCTGGTGGATCGCAAGGTCGATCGGCTCGAAAGCGACCTGGTGGGACTGGACAATCCCGCGGCCGTCGAGATGGCGCTCGACCACCTGGAACAACGGGGGTACCGCGATCTGCTGCTGGTGACCGAGCCCTTCGACGGCACCAGCTCGCGGATCGAGCGGGTCGACAGTTTCAAGGCCGGCATCGAGCGGCGCCCTGCCCTGACCGGCGCCGTGGTGGACACCTGCGATCAGTTGACCGCGCGCATCAAGACCTTCCTGGCCCAACCGGGTCATGGCCCCAAGGCGTTGTTCTGCGCCAATGGCATCGCCGCCCTGGCCGCCACGACGGTGTTGCGCGAGCTGGATTGTCACTTGTTCGACGACGTGGGCCTGATCGCCCTCGATGACCTGGATTGGTACCCGTTGGTGGGTAGCGGCATCACTGCCCTGGCCCAACCGACGGCCGAGATCGGCGCCAGTGCGTTCGAGTGTCTGCTCAAGCGCTTGCGCGGCGACAACGGGCCGGTGCGGACCCTGGATTTTGCGGCGCGGTTGATTGAGCGTGGGTCGACGCTTGGGAATGGTCGGTGATGGTGAGGGCCCTATCGCGAGCAAGCTCGCTCCCACACTGGATCTGCGTCGCACTGAAGATCCCTGTGGGAGCGAGCTTGCTCGCGATGAGGCCCTGAAGCACACCCCCTTTTTTTGAACCCTTTTTTTGAACAGAACTGAAACCGGTTTCAGAGGTACAACAACAATGAACAAACCACCCGTTTCCATCAGCCTTTCCAGCTACGGCGCCGACCTGGTGCGGCAACATGGCCAAGGCAGTTTCATCGATCTATTGGCCGCCGCCGGCGCCTCGCGGATCGAATGGCGCGAGGAACTGCTCACCACCGAACAGCCCGCCGAGCTGGCCACGGGCGCCCAGGCCAAAGGTTTGCAGAGCATTTTTTCGTCCCCCCTCGAGCTGTGGCTCGCGGGCCGGTCCAAACCCAATCCCGCCCTGGCGCCTACCTTGCAACGTGCCGAGGCGTTCGGCTCGACATGGCTGAAAGTCTCCCTCGGTCACTTCACCGATTCCCATGACCTGTCAGCCTTGGCGGATGTGCTCGCCGCAAGCCCGGTGCAGTTGCTGGTGGAAAACGACCAGACCTTGCAGGGCGGGCGGATCGAGCCGTTGCAACGGTTCTTCGCCGCAGCCGAGCAGCAAGCGCTGCCCATCGGCATGACCTTCGACATTGGCAACTGGCAATGGCAGGACCAATCGGCCGTCGTGGCGGCCCGGCAGCTCGGACGGCATGTGGTGTATGTGCATTGCAAAGCCGTGGCCCGGCGCGCCGACGGCAAACTGATTGCCGTCCCCCCGGCGATAGTGGACCTGCATCTGTGGGAACAGTTGCTCAAGCAGATGCCCAGCGGCGTGATGCGTGCCGCGGAGTACCCGCTGCAAGGCGATGACCTGCTGCAATTGACCGCTGAACATGTCGCCACCCTCGCCCGCCTGGGACAATCACGCCGGGAGCCTGCCCATGTCTGAGTTCGATGTGTTGTCGTTCGGCGAAACCATGGCGATGCTGGTGGCGGATCAGCGCGGTGACCTGGCCAGCGTCGACCAGTTTCACAAGCGCATTGCGGGGGCCGACAGCAACGTGGCCATCGGCCTGTCACGGCTGGGCTTCAAGGTCGCGTGGCTGAGCCGGGTCGGCGCCGATTCCCTGGGACGTTTCGTCGTGCAGACGCTGGAGAACGAAGGTTTGGATTGTCGTCACGTGGCGGTCGATCCGGAACGCCCCACCGGCTTCCAATTCAAATCCCGCACCGACGACGGCAGCGATCCGCAAGTCGAGTACTTCCGCCGCAGCTCGGCGGCCAGCCAGCTGTCGTTCGCATCCATCGCACCGCCGCTGCTGGGTGCCCGTCACTTGCACGCCACCGGTATTGTGCCAGCGCTGTCGCTCACCGCCCGGGAGATGTCCTTTGAGCTGATGACCCGCATGCGCGAGGCCGGTCGCAGCCTGTCGTTCGACCCCAACCTGCGGCCAAGCCTGTGGCCCAGCGAGTCGATGATGATTGGCGAAATCAATCGCCTCGCCGCCCTCGCCCACTGGGTCTTGCCGGGCCTCAGCGAAGGCCGCTTGCTGACGGGGTACGACGAGCCCGCCGACATCGCCGCGTTCTACCTGGACCAGGGCGCCGAAGCCGTGGTGATCAAGCTCGGTGCGGACGGCGCCTATTACCGCACGCCGCAGGACCAGGGTGTTGTGGCCGGCGTGCCGGTGGCCCGCGTAGTGGACACCGTGGGCGCCGGCGATGGATTTGCCGTTGGCCTGATCAGTGCGTTGCTCGAAGGACGCGCCATCACCGAGGCCGTGCAGCGCGCCAATTGGATCGGCAGCCGCGCGGTTCAGAGCCGTGGAGACATGGAGGGATTGCCGACTCGCATTGAGTTATTGGCGCAATTCAATGACGCCAATCGCGAGCAAGCTCGCTCCCACAGGGGATGACCTTAACCCTGTAGGAGCGAGCTTGCTCGCGATAGAGACCACCGCAAAACACACCTGCTGCAAACAAAAACAACAAGCTCAGGAGTCAACGACATGCAAACGCTCAACCTCGCCACCCGTCGCTGGTGGTACATCATGCCCATCGTGTTCATCACCTACAGCCTGGCCTACCTGGACCGGGCCAACTACGGGTTCGCCGCCGCCTCGGGCATGGCCGAGGACCTGATGATCACGCCGGGGCTGTCGTCCTTGCTGGGCGCCCTGTTTTTCCTCGGTTACTTTTTCTTCCAGGTGCCAGGGGCGATCTACGCGCAGAAACACAGCGTGAAGAAGCTGATCTTCGTCAGCCTGATCCTCTGGGGCTCCCTGGCGACGCTGACCGGGGTCGTTTCCAACGCGTACTGGCTGATCGTGATCCGCTTCATGCTTGGCGTGGTCGAGGCCGCCGTGATGCCGGCCATGCTGGTGTACCTGTGTCATTGGTTCACCCGGGCCGAACGCTCACGCGCCAATACCTTCCTGATCCTCGGCAACCCGGTGACCATGCTGTGGATGTCGGTGGTGTCGGGTTACCTGGTGCAGCAATTCGACTGGCGCTGGATGTTCATCATCGAAGGCCTGCCGGCGGTACTCTGGGCCTTTATCTGGTGGCGCCTGGCCGATGATCGTCCATCCCAGGCCAAATGGCTCAGCAACCAGGAAAAACATGATCTGGAAAGCGCACTGGCGGCTGAACAGGTCGGCATCAAGGCGGTGAAGAACTATGCCGAGGCCTTCCGCTCGCCCAAGGTCATCATCCTGGCGCTGCAGTTTTTCTGCTGGAGCATTGGGGTCTACGGGTTCGTGCTGTGGTTGCCGTCCATCCTCAAGGCGGGCTTGCAGATGAGCATGGTCGAGGCCGGTTGGCTGTCATCGTTGCCGTACCTGGCGGCGGTGGTCGGCATGCTGGTGGTGTCCTGGGCCTCGGACAAGGCCCAGAAGCGCAAGCGCTTCGTCTGGCCGCCGCTGCTGGTCGCGTCCATCGCGTTCTATGCCTCGTACCTGCTGGGGCCTGAACATTTCTGGTGGTCCTACAGCCTGCTGGTGGTCGCCGGGGCTTGCATGTATGCGCCGTACGGACCGTTTTTTGCCATCGTTCCGGAAATCCTCCCCGCCAACGTCGCCGGCGGCGCCATGGCGCTGATCAACAGCATGGGCGCGCTGGGTTCGTTCGGCGGCTCGTACCTGGTGGGTTACCTCAACGGCTCCACCGGCTCCCCTGGCATGTCCTTCCTGTTGATGAGCGGCGCGTTGCTGGTGGCCGTGGTGCTGACCCTCGCCCTCAAGCCCGGCGCCAGCGACCGGGCCGTGCCGAAAACCGCGACGCCACACTCGGCGCCCGCCCATTCCTGAATCGAGACCCGCCCATGAAAAAGCACGTGGTGTTGTACAAGGCGCTGTCAGCGCAATTAATGGCCCGTTTGCAAGCCCAGGCCCAAGTCACGCTCATCGAGCGCCTCGACGCGCAGGGCCTGGTGCAACTGCGCGAGGCCTTGCCAAGCGCCCATGGCTTGCTCGGTGCCAGCCTCAAGCTGGATGCGCCGTTGCTGGACCTGGCGCCGAACCTGCAAGCCATCGCCAGCGTCTCGGTGGGGGTCGACAACTACGACATCGACTACCTGACCGAACGCCGGATCCTGCTCACCAATACCCCGGACGTGCTCACCGAAACCACCGCGGACACTGGTTTCGCCCTGATCCTGGCAACCGCCCGCCGCGTGGTGGAACTGGCCAACCTGGTGCGCAGCGGCGGCTGGCAACAGAGCATCGGCCCCAAGCATTTCGGCAGCGATGTCCATGGCAAGACCCTGGGCATCATCGGCATGGGCCGTATCGGCGAAGCCTTGGCCCAGCGCGGGCACTTCGGCTTCGGCATGCCGGTGCTCTACCACAGCCACTCGCCCAAGCCTGCAGTCGAGCAGCGTTTCAATGCACGCTATTGCAGCCTCGAAACATTGTTGCAGCAGGCGGACTTCGTTTGCCTGACCTTGCCCTTGACGGCTGAAACCCAAGGGCTGATCGATGCACAGGCGTTTGCCCGGATGCGTCCCGAGACCATTTTCATCAATATCTCCCGGGGCAAAGTGGTGGACGAAGCGGCACTGATCGACGCCCTGCGCAACGGGCAGATCCGTGGCGCAGGGCTGGACGTGTTCGAGCGCGAGCCCTTGAGTGCGGATTCGCCGCTGTTGCAGTTGGATAACGTGGTGGCGACACCGCACATGGGCTCGGCCACCCATGAGACACGGGAGGCGATGGCGCGGTGTGCGGTGGATAATCTGCTGGCGGCATTGGCGGGTGAGCGGCCGGTGAATCTGGTGAATGCGGGGGTGTGGGTAGGCTGAGCACTCATCCGAGCACAGCAGCGCTTCTGTGGCGAGGGAGCTTGCTCCCGTTCGGCTGCGCGTAGGAGCTGCCGAAGGCTGCGATCTTTTAATTTGATCGTTCCCACGCTCCCGCGTGGGAACGCCGCCAGGGACGCTCCGCGTTCCACTTCTGCAAGGTGACGCAGAGCGTCACAGGATGCATTCCCACGCAGAGCGTGGGAACGATCAATCCGCACTTGCGGCAGATTTTCCTTCAGATACGTCTTACCGATTGTAAGGAAGCCCCCTACATCAACGTCGGATGTTGCGCTCTAGCTCATCCAGAAACCTACTGCTATTCATATAACTTAATACGCGCGCGCCCTTCAGCACCGCTAACACGCCAGTTAACACCTAAAGCACAATTCCTCTCGGACGGTCGCATGCTATCTATACGAACACTTATTAGGACCGCATGCGAAAAACATACAACGCTTCTAATATTAACCGTCGCGACAATCATCGCACTCAAACTCATCGTACTCGCCCCGCCGCTGTTACTTGGAACCATCATCGACACCCTGCAAGGCAACAGAAATCCAGCAGCCAGCACACTACTCGCCCTGACGACAGGTTTGATTGTCGCGGGATGTATTCATGCCGTCATCACTCCGCTGCAAATCCATGCGCTGTCCAAGCTGGTGCAGAGCATTATCATGAACGCGTCCATTGAGTGGATCACCGAACTCATAGGCAAGGAGTTTTCGTTATTCAACGCCTGGAGGATCGGCCATTTCATCAAATCGGTCGAGCGCGGCATTACGGCTCACGAACAACTGCTGACTTTCATTGTGACCATTGCGCTTCCCGTACTCTTGGAATTCATAGTTGTTGGAGCTGCTTTTATTTACATAGGGGGCAGTGAAATTTTTTTGAGCATGACGGCGTTAGGAATTATCTATCTGGCTGCCACCCACAAAATCATCAGATGGCGGAGAAAGCACATCGATGCAGTCAATGAACAGGAAGATGAATTAAGTGCCCACCTCTACAACACCCTCAACGCGGGAAAAACAATAAAACTGGAAAGTGCCATGGCTACGGCCCTGCGCCCGTTGAACGCGGCGTTCGGAAGCTATGCCAACGCTGCGGTGACTACGGCATCATCTGGCGGCCTGCTGAGCACCGCCAAGATACTGTTCGTCAGCCTTTCCACTGGGGGATTGCTTTACTGGGGCGTCGTGGACCAACTGTCGGGGCAGCCCAGTATCAGCATCGGGCAGCTGGTTGCCATTTTTTCAATCGCGGGGAGTTATCTGCTGAGTATTTCAACCTTGACTGAAGGGTATCGTGTTCTTGATCAGTTCCTTGCAGACCAGCGCCAATTTCAGGGTCTGCTATCACTTCCGGATTTCGATTGCAGCAATCGGCTGGCGCGGGTTGATTTCCAGCGATCCTCAGTCCTGGAGCTCGGCCCCTGCGAAGTGGCAGGAACGGGACCGGTTCGCCTGTCGATCAAGCGCTCCCTGGCATTTACTCAAGGGCAGTCAGTGGCCGTTACGGGCCCTAGCGGCGCAGGCAAAACCACTTTTCTGGAAGTCCTCGCCGGGCTTGATGCATCAACGCGAGACCAACTGAGTATCGACTCGGCACCGGTCTCACTCTTGACCGGTCAAGCGCACTTGGAGGCCTTGAGGTACTGCCCCCAACAACCACGGTTCCTGGAAGGCTCTTTTGAACAATCGGTTCTGTTCGGAGGCAATGCATCGCCGGTGTTGTCTAGAGCCATACGGCAATTGGAACTGGATGAAATCGTGGCAACACGGCAGGTCAGCGAAAATGCATCGAATATCTCCGGAGGCGAAGCCAAACGCCTATCGCTGCTGCGCCTGATCAACAAGCCCGGAAAATTCAATATGTTTGACGAGCCAAGCGCATCCATCGAACCCAGGCTGACCACGCCCCTTTGGGACCTGTTATTCGACGTTTTTGCCGGGCAGGGGTTGATCTGTGTCACCCATGACGTTGACCACCTGCATCGGTTTGACCGGGTCATTGTGATGCATGACGGGACAATCGTAGACGATGGTCCGTGGCGGGAGCTGATCGACAGGCCAGCGGTCAGGCTGCTGGTGGATGAGATTCGGATGCAGAACTAGCGAAATAGGGTGATGGATCTGCTGCCGCCATCGCGAGCAAGCTCGGCTCCCACAGGTTTTGTGGTTTGCCTAGGATTTAAGGAATGTCACAAGTCCCTTGTGGCGAGGGAGCTTGCTCCCGTTCGGCTGCGCAGCAGTCGCAGGCCCGGCGGGCGCGGTGTGTCTGGGAACCGCGCCGGCTCGGTTTGGGGCTGCTGCGCAGCCCAGCGGGAGCAAGCTCCCTCGCCACGGTGGTTATGTCGGTTGACGGGTTTCGATGTTGTCCAGTGCACGGTTCGCCAGCAGGCTGCCCAGTTCGATCAGTTGCTGAATGCCCAGGAGGAAATGCCGGCGTGAACCGTCCAGGTCGAAAGCCAGGTCATTGACCATGGCATTGGCCGAAGCCAGGGTTTCGCTGAGGTTGGCTAGCAGGCTTTCGGTGTCGATGTCTTTGTTGACGGTGAAGAGTTGGCCGGGGGCGGGTTCTGCTTCGGGTTTGTCCGGTTTGGGGTTCAGGTAATGGTCGAGGACTCGGTCGGTGACTTCGTCGTGTTTTTGAGACTTGGTTTTTGAACGCGGTGACGTTGGATCGGTGTTCGGTGGGTTCGGGGTTACTTTGAACATGAATGAATCTCCAAATCAGAAAAAGGAGACCATCAACCTCGCTACCAAACGAAGGTGGCGGTCATACGCGGGTTGGTAGACCGGTGACTTGGAGAACCGGCGCGTCCGAAGACGCCCTGCGCATGACCGCCATAAAACAGATACCAAAAAGGCCTCTGTTACAGGGGCTGTGCGACAAGTCAAAAGCCGGGCTACCAAACCCGATCGCTGATTCATCAGCGACCCGAAAACGATAGAACCTGCCTCCCAAGCGCACAAGCCGGCGAATTCTGGCGCAGTTGTAGGCAACGGCGCAAGACAACGTAGCCTGTTCCAGAGCACTCCTACATCCCGATAAACACCCCTTCACTTTGTGGGTGCTTCGCACTGGAGCGCCAGCCCGGTCAAGCGGGAGCAAGCTCCCTCGCCACGGGGTAAGTGCGCCTGTCGGGTGGGATTCATGGCAAGCAAACCCACCCCCACAATCTTTCCAAGCCGATCACAATTCACACGGCCAATCAAAATCCCGTTAGTCGCCACCCCCTGCCATGCATTAAAGTAACGCCCCCAGCCCCGGCGTTATCCGAACGTCCGGGGCCACCCTTTCCAGGAACAGTCACCGATGGAACATCGTGAAGCGCTGCTTGCGCTGCGAACCTTTCTTTCAACGCAGATTCTCGGCCAGGAAAAACTCATCGAGCGCCTGCTCATCGCCCTGCTCGCCGACGGCCACATGCTGGTGGAAGGCGCGCCGGGGCTGGCCAAGACCAAGGCCATCAAGGAGTTGGCCGAAGGGATCGAAGCGCAATTCCATCGCATCCAGTTCACCCCCGACCTGCTGCCCGCCGACATCACCGGCACGGAAATCTATCGCCCGGAAACCGGCAGCTTCGTGTTCCAGCAAGGACCGATCTTCCACAACCTGGTGCTGGCGGACGAAATCAACCGGGCCCCGGCCAAGGTCCAGTCGGCCTTGCTGGAGGCGATGGCCGAGCGGCAGGTCAGCGTCGGGCGCAGCACTTATGAACTGTCGCCGCTGTTCCTGGTGATGGCCACGCAGAACCCGATCGAGCAGGAAGGTACCTACCCGCTGCCTGAAGCCCAGCTCGACCGCTTCCTGATGCACGTCAAGATCGGATTTCCCGATGCGGCGGTAGAACGCCGTATCCTGCAACAAGCCCGGGGTGAAGCGCTGAACGGCGAAACCAAGCCCGAACGCCGCGTGAGTCAGCAAGCGATTTTCTCCGCCCGCAAGGAAATCCTCGGGTTGTACATGGCCGATGCCGTGGAGGAATACCTGGTGCAACTGGTCATGGCCACCCGCACACCGGCCAAGTTCGACCCGGAGATGGCCGAGTGGATCGCCTACGGTGCCAGTCCGCGGGGTTCCATCGCCCTGGACCGTTGCGCCCGTGCCCACGCCTGGCTGGCCGGACGTGATTTCGTCAGCCCGGAAGACATCCAGGCCGTGCTGTTCGACGTGCTGCGCCATCGCATCATCCTGTCGTTCGAAGCCGAAGCCGCCGGCATCGACCAGGACCGGGTCGTGCAGCGGATTCTCGACGTCGTCGCTGTCGCTTGAGCATGCGTCATGAATAACCCACTGGCGCCCGCACCGGGCATCCGCGTCAGCCTTTCGGAGCTGATCGAGATGCGCCATCGCGTGCGTGAAGTGCAGTTGTTCTCGACCCCGGGCCAACGCAGCCCGTTGATCGGTTTGCACCATTCCAAGCTACGCGGACGTGGAGTGGATTTCGATCAGGTGCGGGTCTACCAGGCCGGCGACGATGTGCGCACCATCGACTGGCGCGTCACCGCCCGGACCCAGGAGCCCCACACCAAACTGTTCCACGAAGAACGGGAGCGGCCGATCTTCATCATGATCGAGCAAAGCCACCGGTTGTTCTTCGGCTCGGGACTGGTGTTCAAGTCGGTGCTCGCGGCCCAGGCCGCCAGCCTGATCGGCTGGGCCGCGCTGGGCCACAATGACCGGGTCGGCGGGCTGGTATTCGGCGATAACAGCCATTACGAGGTCAAGCCCCGGCGCAGCAAACAGAGCCTTCTGCAACTGCTCAACCGCCTGGTGCGGGTCAATCAGTCGCTGCACGCCGAAGGCGAACCGGATCGCGACTCGTTCGGCATCGCCCTGCGCCGAGCCCGGGAAGTGCTGCGGCCCGGCAGCCTGGTGATCGTGATTTGCGACGAACGTGCGCTGTCCGACAGCGCCGAGCAACAGCTGAGCCTGCTGTCGCGCCATTGCGACCTGTTGCTGCTGCCGCTGTCGGACCCGCTGGATCACGCCCTGCCCGCCGCCGGGTTGCTGCGTTTCACCCAGCGCGGCTCACAGTTGGAGCTCGACACCCTGAATTTCGAACTGCGCCAGGCCTATCGCGCCCAGGCCGAGGCGCGCCAGGAACGCTGGGAGATACTGGCCCAGAAGCTGCGGATCCTGATGATGCCCCTGAGCACCCAGGGCGACATGGTCGAGCAGTTGCGTGAATACCTGAACCCCAAGCGGGCCGGGAAAAGCCGATGAGCAGCCTCGATCAATTGCAGCCACTGATGGCGCCGCCGCCTATCGGCTTCTGGCCGCCCGCGCCGGGCTGGTGGCTGCTGCTGGCGTTGATCCCATTGCTGGGCTTGGGCCTGTGGCAGCTGCGCCGGTTCATTCCGGTCAAGCGCACCGCCGCCCGCGCCGAACAACCCCTGGACCCGGTACGCCTGGCCGCCCTGGCCGAACTCGCCCTGCTGCCCAAGCCCTACGACGGCGCGCCGGCCGGGGCCTGGTTGCAACAGCTCAACGGGCTGCTCAAACGCCTGTGCCGCAACCACTACCCCTACAGCCAGAGCCACACCCTCAACGGGCGTAAATGGCTGGCTTTCCTGGATAACCGCTGCCCGGCCGCCGGCCTGACGCGCTGGATGATACTGGTGGAGGGTGCCTACAAACCCGAATGCAAACTCGATGACAAAGCCATCGCCGGCCTGACCCAAGCGGTCGAAATCTGGATCCGCAAACATGTTTGAATTCGCCTGGCCGTGGATCTTCGCCCTGCTGCCGCTGCCCTGGCTGATGCGCCTGGTGCTGCCGGCGGCCGACAGTGGCGAGCCGGCGCTCAAGGTCAGTTTCCTGGGGGATCTTGAAGGTTTGGTGGGCCGTCGGGCCCGGGCCCATCTGCCGACCTGGCGGCAACAGGCGCCCTTCATCCTGCTCTGGCTGCTGTTGCTGATCGCCGCCGCCCGCCCCCAATGGTTGGGCGAACCGCTGCCGATTGCCGCCAGCGGCCGTGACCTGCTGGTGGCGGTGGACGTTTCGGGCTCCATGGACTTTCCCGACATGCAGTGGAAGGACGAAGAGGTCAGCCGCCTCGCGCTGGTCCAACACATGCTGGGGGATTTTCTCGAGGGCCGCGAAGGTGACCGGGTCGGTCTGATCCTGTTCGGCAGCCAGGCCTATCTGCAAGCACCGCTAACCTTTGACCGCCGCACCGTGCGAAGTTGGCTGGACGAAGCACGCATCGGCATCGCCGGCAAGAACACCGCCATTGGCGACGCCATCGGCCTGGCCCTCAAGCGCCTGCGCCAGCGCCCGGCCCACAGTCGCGTGCTGATCCTGGTCACCGACGGTGCCAACAACGGTGGCGAAATCGACCCGCTGACCGCTGCGCGGCTGGCCGCCGACGAAGGCGTGAAGATCTACCCGATCGGCATCGGCGCCGACCCGGAGCAAAGCGGTACGGCGGGCTTTTTGGGCGTCAACCCGAGCCTGGACCTCGACGAACCGACCCTCAAGGACATCGCCCAGGTCACGGGCGGGCGCTATTTCCGCGCCCAGGACGGCGAACAGCTGCTGGCGATCAAGACCACCCTCGATCAGCTCGAACCGGTGACCCAGCAACCGACCCAGGCCCGCCCGGCCCTGGCGCTTTATCACGGGCCCCTGGTCCTTGCGCTGCTGTTGAGCGTGTTGCTGGTGGCGCGGGAACGTTGGCCGGATAACCCGCTGCAACGCCTGTTCAACCGAGCGCTGTTCCAGCCGAGCCAATCTACCGAATGGCGGCAGCGACTCAAGCGCCTGCGCTTGCGGAGGCGTCGATGATCGCCCTCTGGCCACACTGGCTGCGCCCCTGGTTCGTCTTGCTGCTGCCGTTGCTGGGCTGGTTGCTCTGGCAGCTGTGGCATCGACAGAAACGCGTAGGCCGCTGGCAGATGATCTTGCCGCCGGCCTTTCATGCCGTGCTGCTCAGTGGTGGCAGTGGCCGTGAAAGCAGATTGCCGTGGATCGCCCTGGGCCTGGGTTGGTTGTTGGTGGTCCTTGCGTTGCTGGGACCGAGCTGGGCACGGGTCGAACAGACCAGCCAGAAACCTGCCGACCCGCTGGTAGTGGTGCTGGAGCTGACCCCGGAAATGCTCGCCACGGACGTTCCGCCCACGCGCCTGGAACAGGCCCGGCGCAAGGTGCTGGACCTGCTGCAAAACCGCAGCGACGCCCAGACCGCGATCATCGTCTATGCCGGCAGCGCCCACACGCTGGTGCCGCTGTCCGATGACCTGTCCACCAGCGCCAACCTGCTCGAAGCCCTCGCGCCGTCGATCATGCCGCAAAGCGGCCACCGCGCCGATCTGGCGGTCCACAAGGCCCTGACCCTGCTGAACCAGGGCGAACTTGGCCACGGTCGGATCCTGCTGATCGGTTCGTCGTTGAACGAGCAGGAACGCCAAGGCATTCGCCAGGCCCTGGACGGTTCTGCCACGCAATGGCTGATGCTGGGCATCGGCACCCGCGAAGGCACACCGGTGGCCCAGGAGGATGGCAGTTATCTCAAGGACGCCCAAGGCGCGATTCTGCTGCCGCGCCTGGACAGTCCGGGCCTCAAGGCCTTCGCCAATGAGCTGGACGGTCGTTACCGTCCGGCGCGCCTGGACGACAGCGACCTGCGCGGCCTGGGCCTGCTGGACGGCCCTCGCCACCTGCGCAGCGACGGCCAGACATTGCGCCTGGACACCTGGGCCGACCAAGGCTACTGGCTGCTCCTGCCGCTGTTGCTGCTGGCCGCTTGTGCCGGGCGTCGAGGCTGGCTGTTCTGCCTGCCGCTGCTGCTGGTGTTGCCGCAGACCGGCCATGCCTTCGAACTCCAGGACCTGTGGTTGCGTCCCGACCAACAGGGCCAGCACCTGCTCAAGCAGAAACGCCCGGCCGAGGCCGCCGCGCATTTCGAAGACCGCCAATGGCAAGGCGTCGCCCTGTACGAAGCCGGCGACTACAGCGAAGCCGCCCGGCGCTTTGCCGAAGGCATCGACGCCCGCGCCCATTACAATCGTGGCAACGCCCTGGCCAGGAGCGGCGAACTGGAAGCCGCGCTGGATGCCTATGAACAGGCCCTGGAGTTGCAACCGGACCTGCGCCCCGCCCAGACCAACAAGGCGCTGGTGGAAAGCCTGCTGAAAGAACAGGCGCCGCCACCGCAGGAGCCCAAGCCTGCCGAAAGCGAGCCAGCAAGCCCCGCCGAGCAATCGCCGGATGCCGAGACCGCCACCCAGTCTTCGGAGCCGGGACAACCCTCTTCCGAGAGCAGCGCGACACCGGACGAGTCCCAGCCGCCCCGGACAGCGCAACCGCCCACGGCCCAGGATGTGCCGGGCAGTGAATTGCCCGATGAACAGACCACCACCCCACCGCTGCGGCCCGCCGCTGGCCAACGCAACGAAGAAGAACAGCGCCAGGCCCTGGAACAATGGCTGCGCCAGATCCCGGATAACCCAGGGGAGCTGCTACGGCGTAAATTCTGGTATGAACAGCAAAGCCATCAGGCCCAGGGAAAAACCCAATGACCCGCTTCACCGCCTACCTCCTCATGTTGCTGCTCTGGACCTCTGGGACCCAGGCTGCACAGCTGACTGCCAATGTGGACCGCAGCCGCCTGAACTCCGGGGAAACGGTGGAACTGACCCTGGAATCCAATGACGCCACCCTGTTCGGCAAACCCGATTTGAACCCGCTCCAGGCACTGTTCGAGGTACGGGGCACCCGCCAGGTCAACCAACTGACCACCCTCGACGGCGAGAACCGTGCCACCACCCGCTGGATCGTGACCCTGTTGCCGCGCCAAAGCGGCACCGTGGTCATCCCGCCCTTGCAACTGGGCGAAACGAGCAGCCAGCCGATCACCCTGCAAGTGATCGAAAGCGAAACCCGCAACGCCTCCGGCAACCTGGCGCCGGTGTTCATCGAGGCCAGCCTCGACCAGGCCCAGGTGTACGTGCAGGCCCAGGCGATCCTGACCCTGCGCATCTACCATTCGGTGTCGCTGTACGACGACAGCAGCCTGACGCCGCTGCACATCCCCGACGCCCGCACCGAACAACTGGGCGAATCGCGCACCTATGAAAAAGTCATCAACGACGTGCGCCACGGCGTGATTGAACTGCGTTATGGCATCTACCCGCAGCGCAGCGGCGAACTGACGATTCCGGCCCAGACCTTCAGCGCCACCTTGGTCGAACCGGTGGCCCAGGACGCAGTGCCTTCCGGGCCCAAGCCGGGCCAGTTGATGCGCGTCAGTTCCGAGCAATTGCGCCTGACCGTCAATCCCAAGCCCGCCAGCTACCCGGCCGACGTGCCCTGGTTGCCGGCCCGCAGCCTGTCCTTGAGCGAGAGCTGGAGCCCGGAACCGACCCACAGTCAGGTGGGCGATTCCCTGACCCGCAGCCTGACCCTGGAAGCCGAAGGCCTGGCCAGCGCCCAGCTACCGCCGCTGCCAGCCACTGAGATCAACGGCCTGCGGCGCTACCCGGACCAACCAGTCCTCAGCAGCCGCAGCAGCGAACGCGGACTGGTGGGCAGCCGTGAAGACCGCGAGGCCCTGGTGCCCAATCGCAGTGGCACCATCGAGCTGCCGCCGGTGGAAGTGGTCTGGTGGAACACCCTGGAGAACCACCTGGATCGCACCAGTCTTCCAGCACGAACCCTGCAGGTGGCGAACAACCCGAGCCTGATGGTGGACACGCCGGCGGGCACGGCGCAGATCGTGACGACGGTCGACAGCGACATGCTCTGGTACTGGCAACTGAGTACCCTGGTCCTGGCCTGCACGACCGTGCTGGGCTTCGCCCTGTGGTGGCGCGGCCGCTGGCAGCCGGCCATCCTGCGCTCGACCCAGGCCGGACCGAGCCCGCGCACCCTGCTGGACGACCTCAAGCGCACCTGCCTGGCCAACGACCCCCATGCTACGCGCCAGGCCCTGGACGCCTGGGCCCGCCAGCAACCGGAAACCCTGGCCGACATGGCGGCGCGCTTCGTGCCACTGTCCGACGCCCTCGACGGCCTCAATGGCGCGCTCTACAGCGAGACCGGCCAGCACTGGCAGGGCGAAGACCTATGGCGCGCCATCCGCACCATCCCGCCCACCGAGGGAGCGTTGGCCTCGGCCGGTGATTCCGGGTTGCCGCCGTTGTACCCCAAATAACTCACGCATTCATGCAGAGTAATAAAGCCGGCCACAGCACCTGTGGCGAGGGGATTTATCCCCGCTGGGCTGCGAAGCGGCCCCAACACTGTCGACTCCATCAAACAGACAAATGGAGATGTAAGGTCCCAAGGCTGCTTCGCAGCCTATCGGGGATAAATCCCCTCGCCACAGAGTTGGCTCCAGATTCGATCGGGACATCCAACGAAGTTGAGCAGGTCCTCCCCGCCGTTTCCCAGTAAACTCTCCTTCTTTTAGCCGCCCCTCTTCACGCGGCCATCACCTGTTTTCTGGAGTTCACCTTGCGTCTGTTTCACACCTCCGACTGGCACCTGGGGCAAAACCTCCACGGTCAGGAACGCGACTTCGAACACGCCTGCTTCCTCGACTGGCTGCTGCGCCAGCTGGCCAGCGAAAAGCCCGATGTGCTGCTGATCGCCGGCGATATCTTCGACACCGTGAACCCGCCGGTCAAAGCCCAGGAGCGCCTGTACGACTTCATCGTCAGCGCCCATGAACAAAACGCCAGCCTGACCATCGTGATGATCGCCGGCAACCACGATTCCGGCTCGCGGATCGAACTGCCGGCGCCCTTGATGCGACGCTTGCGCACCCATGCCCTGGGCCGAGTGTTGTGGCTGGACGACGGCCAATTGGACGTCGAGCGCCTGCTGCTGCCGTTACCCGACGCCAAGGGCAAGGTCAAGGCGTGGTGCCTGGCCCTGCCGTTCCTGCGACCCGCCGAAGTCACCGGCGCGCAGTTGGGCGACGACTACCTGCGGGGCATTGGCCAGGTCCATGAATGGCTGATCGCCGCCGCCAACGGCAAGCGCAAGAAAGGCCAGGCGCTGATCGCCATCAGCCATGCCCACATGGCCGGTGGCTCGGTGTCCGAGGATTCCGAACGCAGCCTGATCATCGGTAACGCCGAGGCGCTGCCCGCCAGCCTGTTCGGCCCGAGCATCAGCTACGTCGCCCTCGGCCACTTGCACAAGCCGCAGAAGGTCAACGGTGAAGAACGCATCCGCTACAGCGGCTCGCCGATCCCATTGTCGTTCTCGGAGATTGGCTATCAGCACCAGATTCTCGACGTCACCCTGGACGGCGAAACCCTGGTCAAGGTCGAGCCCCGGCTGATTCCCCGCGCCGTCAACCTGCAACGCCTGGGCCCCGCGCCGCTGGCCGAGATCCTGGGGCAACTCAAGGATCTGCCCGACATCGACCTGTTGGCCGATGTCCAGCGCCAGCCCTGGTTGGAAGTACGAGTGCGTCTCGACGAGCCGCAGCCAGACCTGCGGCATCAGGTTGAAACCGCCCTGCAAGGCAAAGCCGTGCGCCTGGTGCGGATAGCCGCCGAGTACGCCGGCAACGGTGCCAGCGGGAGCGCCGATGACGGCGCCGCGCTGATCGAGCTGGATCAACTCAGCCCACAGGAACTGTTCAGCCGCGCCTGGCAGGACACCTACGGCAACGACGTGGACGAACAGACCCTCAAGGACTTTGCCGTGCTGTTGCAAGACGTGCAGATGGAGAGCGAGCAGCCATGAAGATTCTCGCCATCCGCCTCAAGAACCTCGCCTCCCTGGCCGGGCCTTTCGAGATCGATTTCACCGCCGAACCCTTGGCCAGCGCCGGTCTGTTCGCCATCACCGGCCCTACGGGCGCCGGCAAGAGCACACTGCTCGATGCCTTGTGCCTGGCGCTGTTCGGTGCGGTGCCGCGCCTCAACAACACCGCGCGCGATGCCAAGGTGCCGGATGCCGACGGCGACATTGCCACGGGCGATCCGCGCACGCTGCTGCGCCGTGGTACCGGCGACGGTTATGCCGAAGTGGATTTTCGCGGCATCGACGGGCGCCGCTATCGGGCCCGCTGGGAAGCCAATCGCGCCCGGGAAAAGGCCGGCGGCAAGTTGCAAGCCAGTCGCCAGAGCCTGCGGGACCTGGACAACGATCAACTGCTGGCGAGCCAAAAAGGCGAATACAAGATCCAACTCGAAGCGGCCCTTGGCCTGAATTTCGAACAGTTCACCCGCGCCGTGCTGCTGGCCCAGAGCGAGTTCAGTGCGTTCCTCAAGGCCGATGACAACGAGCGCAGCGAACTGCTGGAAAAACTCACCGACACCGCCCTCTACACCCGCCTCGGGCGCCGCGCCTTCGACAAGGCCAAGCACGCCAAGGAAACCCACAAACAGTTGCAGGACCAGGCCACTGGCGTCACGCCGCTCGCTCCCGAGGCCCGGGCCGAGCTGGACCAGCGCTTCAACGAAGCCCAGCAGCAACTCAAGGCCCAACAAGCCCAGCTCAAGCAGCTGGAGCAGCAACACACCTGGCTCAAGGACCTGCGCCAGTTGCAGGACGAACAGAGCAGCGCCGCCGAGCAACTGCAACAGGCCCAAGCCGATTGGACTACGCTGGCAGACGAACGCCTGAAACTGACCCGCCTGGAACAACTGGCGCCCCAGCGGCATCAGTTCATTCGCCAGACGGAACTGAACCGGCAGCTCGAACCCCTGGCGGCGCAGATCCAGCAGCTCACCCAGCAGCAGATCGACCTGCATGCCCAACAAGCCGAACTGGAAAAGGCCCTGGAGGACGCGCATCAGGCGCTGACCAGCGCCCGCCAGCAAAGCACCGACAGCGCGCCGTTGCTGCGTCAGGCCTTCGACGAGCAGAGCACCCTCGCCCGCCTGGCCCAGGACGCGAGCCTCAGCGCCGAACGCCAGGAACAGGCGCAACAAGCCTGTAGCGAAGGCCAGCGTACGATCGACACCTTGCTCGACCAGCAAAAACAAGTGGCCGAACGTTTGCAGCGCATCGCTGGCGAGCTTGAACAAAGCAGCCACCTGGCGCCGCTGAGCGATGCCTGGAACGCCTATCGCGATCGACTCCAGCAGTTGATGCTGATCGGCAATCGCCTGAACAAGGGCCAGGCCGAACTCGCCACACTGGAGCACAGCGCCGCGCGAGCCGCCGAAGACCTGGCGACCCGTCGGCAAGACCTCGAAGTCCTCTACAAAGAAGCCGGCGCCGAACCGCAAGCGGTGGCCGAACAGATCCAGTTGCTCGGCAACCTGCTGCAAGACAATCGCAAGCAACTGCGAGCGTTCGAAGAGCTGGCCCGGCTCTGGGCCAGCCAGCAAGAACTGGACAAACGCGGCGCCGAGCTTGAGCAACGCCAACAAGTGGCATTGCAGGAACGCGACCGGTTGGTGCGTGAAGGCGGTGAAGCGAAGGCCGAACTGACGATTGCCGAACAGACCCTGAGCGTCACCCGTGAACTGCTGGAGCGCCAGCGCCTGGCCCGCAGCGAAAGCGTCGAGCAACTGCGCGCGCAGTTGCAGGACGAGCAACCTTGCCCGGTGTGTGGCAGCGTCGAGCATCCTTATCATCAGCCCGAAGCGCTGCTGCAAAGCCTCGGTCGTCACGATGAAAACGAAGAGGCCAACGCCCGCAAAGCGGTCGAGCGGCTCAATGAAAAAGTCATCGACCTGCGCACGCAATACAGCGGCGTCATCGCCCAGCTCAAGGAGCTCAAACAGCAGCAGGAACAGCTCGCCAGCCAGCAACAGAGCCTGGCCCCCAGCCTGGAAGCCCACCCATTGTCGGCGCAACTGCTGGCCCAGGATTCAAACCAGCGTGATACCTGGCTGGCCCAGCAGAACAGCCAGCTGCATCAGCACATCAGCCAGGACGAACAACGGCAAACCGCCCTGCTGACCCTGCAACAGGATGCCGCGCGCCTCGCCCAACAACTGCGCGATGCCGAAACGGCAAGCCAGCAGGCAGCACAGCAGCTGAGCAACCAGCAACAGGAACTGGCCCGTGATCGCCAACGCCTGGACGATGAGTTGAGCCACTTCAGCGCCCTGTTGCCGGCCGACACCTTGCAGGCCCTGCGTACTGAACCGGCCGCCACGTTCATGCAGCTCGACCAGCAGATCGCCCAGCGCCTGGAACAACTGGAACAGCAGCGCGACGAACTCAGCGAACAGCTCCAGCGCCAGCAGACGTTGGAGAAAGAGCAGGACCGCCAGCAGACCCGCGTGCAGCAATTGGAAGCGGCGCGCCAGCAATTCAGCGCCCTGACCGAGCAACAGCAGGCCTGCCAACAAACACTCACGCAACGACTGGGCGCACACACCAGCGCCGAACAGTGGCAGCAACAACTTGACCAGGCCCTCGAACAGGCTCGCCATGCCGAGGCGACAGCCAATCAACAACTGCAGGAATTGCGTAACAACCTGGTGCAACGGGCCGCCGAACTCAAGGCCCGCCAGGAACAAGCCCAATCATTGGGCGCAGAGCACCAGGCGCTGGCCACTGGCATCGCACAATGGCGCGCTTGCCACCCGGAACTGGACGATGCTGCGCTTGAAGCCTTGCTCAGCCTGGATGAGCAGCACGTCAGCCAATTGCGTCAGCGCCTGCTCAACAGCGAAAAAGCCATCGAGCAGGCCCGTGTGCTACTGACCGAACGCGAGCAGCGTCTGCAAAACCACCAGGCCCAGCACAACGGCAACCTGGCGCCCGAGCAACTCGCCGAAGCCCTCGCCGAACTGCAAACTCAATTCGCCGCCAGCGAACAGCGTTGCGCCGAACTGCGCGCCGAACAGGCCGAGGATCAGCGCCGGCAGAACGCCAACCAGGCCCTGGCCCAGCAGATCGAACAGGCCTATGTCGAATATCAGCGTTGGGCGCGGCTGGATGCGTTGATCGGTTCAGCCACTGGCGACCGTTTCCGCAAACTGGCCCAGGCCTACAACCTCGACCTGCTGGTGCACCACGCCAACACCCAGCTACGGCAATTGGTTCGTCGCTACCGACTCAAGCGCGGCGGCAGCATGCTTGGGCTTTTGGTGATGGACACGGAGATGGGCGATGAACTGCGCTCGGTGCATTCGTTGTCCGGCGGCGAAACCTTCCTGGTCTCCCTCGCCTTGGCGCTGGGCCTGGCCTCGATGGCGTCCAGCACGCTGAAAATCGAGTCGCTGTTCATCGATGAAGGGTTTGGCAGCCTCGATCCCGAGTCCCTGCAACTGGCGATGGATGCCCTTGATGGGTTGCAGGCCCAGGGCCGCAAGGTCGCGGTGATTTCCCACGTGCAGGAAATGCACGAGCGGATCCCGGTGCAGATCCAGGTCCGCCGCCAGGGCAACGGGTTGAGCACCGTGGAGGTGAAATGAGCCGCGCCACGCTCTATTCCTTCCGCCGCTGCCCCTACGCAATGCGAGCGCGCATGGCCTTGCGCTACAGCGCGGTCAAGTTGGAAATTGTCGAAGTCAGCCTGAAGGCCAAGCCTGCCGAGATGCTCGCATTGTCCAGCAAAGGCACGGTGCCGGTGCTGCAGGTTGAGGGCCGGGTAATCGATGAAAGCCTGGAGATCATGGCCTGGGCCTTGGCCCGGCATGATCCGCAAGACTGGCGGCTGCTGGACGATCCTGTGGGCCAGGCGTTGACGGCGGCGTTGATCGAGGAAAACGATCATCGATTCAAGCTTCACCTGAATCGCTACAAGTACCCCGAGCGTCACCCTGAACAACCGATGGAGCATTATCGGGCCGAGGGCGAGGTGTTCCTGGGTCGGCTGGAAACGCTGCTTGAAGCGCGGCCATTCCTGGCGGCGGCTCACCTGAGCCTGGCCGATGTGGCGCTGATGCCATTCGTGCGCCAGTTCGCCCATGTCGACCGCGAATGGTTTGCCCAGGCGCCCTACCCGCATTTGCAGCGGTGGTTGCAGCGGTTCCTGGAGTCCGAGCTGTTCGTGGCGATCATGGCCAAGTAACGGCCTGCACATCACCCTGTGGCGAGGGGATTTATCCCCGCTCGGTTGCGCAGCAACCGTAAAAAACAGGGGTCGCTTCGCGACCCAGCGGGGATAAATCCCCTCGCCACAAAGGCCCCCGCTCCCCTGCGAACAAACTTATTCAGTCGCTAAGCAAGCTCAGCAATCGCTCCCGAGCCACTTCCAATTCACCGGAATCCGGTTGGGCCGCCGAGACAATCGGGGTGGAATAGAGAAACAGCAACATCACTGCCAGACGCATTGCCATGGTGTCGATCCTTGTCCGCAAAGGAGTCAATTTGTCAGCGTCAAATTTAAACACATGGCCAAGTGATATTACAGCTGGATTTTTCCAGAAACGGCGAAGCCTGCGATCTTTTCTCTTTCACCCGGTGTTCGGTGAAGATGAAAAGATCGCAGGCTTCAGTCGTTGCGCGAGATTTCAGTGTTGGGTCTTGTGGTCCAGCGCCGCATAGAAGTTGGCACTTTGTTGCAGGTATTTCTCGGTGTAGCTCTGGGTACGGTTTTTCTTGTCGCTGATCTCGACACTGGCATTGGCGGGCAGCGCCACGGTGGCAGAGATGGCGGAAGCGGCGATCACGGAGAAGAGATTCAGATTCATGGCGGTAGACCTCGGATTCAGTTGGCTGGCTTGCCCGGTTGGGCCGTGAAGCAAACTTACGCGCCGAGGCGTGCTGGCTTGAAATGCTTTGTAATACTAGCCAATATCAGTCTCGTTGATACAACGGCGCAGGCCTTGAAAAACAAGGCCTGCGGTCTATTGCCGCACGATGAATTTCAAGTCGCTCGGCGCATCGATCGGCATTTTCTGCACGGTTTTACCCAACAGGCCGGTCTTGGGATCGCGCTCGACCACCACGATCTGGTTGCTCTTCTGGTTGGCAATCAGCAGGAATCTACCGCTCGGATCGAGGCTGAACTCCCGAGGATGGTCGCCTTCTACGGAACGTCGCTGCAGCTCTTTCAGCGTGCCGGCGGCCGGATCGATGGCAAACACCAGCACTTCGTTGGTGGTGCCGCGATTGCTGACGTAGAGGAACTTGCCGTCCTTGGACGCATGCAGCGCAGCCGCCGCCCTACCCGCCTGCGGCTTGCCGGCCGCGAGGTCGACCAACTGGCGCTGGGTCAGGCGCCCGTCCTGGTAATCGAACACGGCCACTTGCGCGGTCATTTCCATGGTCAGCCAGGCGTGCTTGCCATCGGCGCTGAACAGCAAGTGCCGTGGGCCACTGCCGGGGGGCAATTGCACGAAGGCCGGATTGGCGGCAGTCAGCGGCAATTCGGGATTGGCCTTGGGATCGTAGCGGTAGATGAACACCTTGTCCGCCCCCAGGTCGTTGGCGAACACATACTTGCCATCCGGCGAAGACACTGCCGAGTGCACGTGGGCCGACATCTGCCGCTCGGGATTGACCCGGCTCGGCTGGTGGCTGCTCAGTTGCACCACCGGCGACAGCTTGCCGTCGGCGCCCACTGGCAATACCGCCAGGGTGCCGCCCGGGTCTTCCACGACCGAATAGTTGCTGACCAGCAGATGCCGGCCATCACCGCTGAGGCTGGAATGGGTCGGCTCGTTGCCCAGGGACTGCACCTGATTGATCAGGCTCAGTTGCTGGGTTTTCGGGTCGATGGCGTAGCTGCTGACCTTGCCCACCGGGTCTTTCTGTCCCGGCCCGTTTTCGTTGACCACGAACAGCCGGGTCATATCGCTGGACAGCGTCAGCCAGGAAGGATTGTCAGTCTTGATCACTTGCAACGGGTTGGCATCGAGCTGGCCGGTGCGGCTGTCGAATTGCAACCGGTAGATGCCCTGGCTCTGGCCGGCGGTGTAGGAACCCACCAGCAGTTGATGGCGCTCGTTGGTGTCTGCCTGGACGCCCATGGCGCCCATGGCGCCCAGGCTGCCGGCCATCAACAACGGCCAGAGGCTACGCATTTTCATCTTCGTCGTCCTCATCATCAGCGTGGCCACTGGTGGCTTCCACGCATTCCAGATGGTGGTCGCCGGAGTCACTGGTGATGATCCAGTGATTCGAGGCCTTGTCGAACGTCGCGGCCTGCATTTGCGCCGGCGTGAAGCGCCAGTGCTCGAGGGTGCGGCCGTTCATGCACTCGACGTGCAGTTGGTCCTGCTCGTCGAGCTCAAAATTGAATGCGTGCAGCCCGTCGATAATCAGCATGTCGCAGGAGTTGAGGGCTTGCAGCAGGGGGGCGGTTACGGCAGTCATGGTGATCAGTCGGTCGTTGGGAAAGTTGTCATGATAACCCAATGGGCGAGTGGACCTTGGGCCATCACTTCAAAAGGGATGTTGACCGGACAATCGCCATCGCGAGCAAGCTCGCTCCCACAATCAGGATTCAGTGAATACAGATCTTGTATTCACAAAAGATCCAGTGTGGGAGCGAGCTTGCTCGCGATGGCGGCAGTCCATCAACCCTCAATGCAACTGCCCCACCGCGATCCTCAGAGCGCCTCGCGCCCCGGCACGCCATCCACCAAACGCAGGATGCCCAGCGGGTTGGCGTTTTTCAGCGGCTCCGGCAGCAGGCTGTCGGGATAGTTCTGGAAGCACACCGGGCGCAGGAAACGATCGATCGCCAGGGTCCCCACCGAGGTCCCCCGGGCATCGGATGTCGCCGGGTAAGGCCCGCCGTGGACCATCGAATCACATACCTCGACACCGGTCGGATAACCGTTGAGCAGGATGCGGCCGACCTTCTGCTCCAGCAGCGGCGTCAATTCGCTGAACCGTTCGAAATCCGCCGGCTCGCCAATCATCGTCGCGGTCAGTTGACCGTGCAGGCCGTTCAGCGCAGCGCTGAGCTGCGCCTGGTCCGCCACTTCGACAAACACCGTGGTCGGGCCGAACACTTCTTCCTGCAACGCCTCGTCACCGTTGATCAACAGGCTGGCATCGGCCTTGAACAGCTGCGGCTGGGCCTGGTTGCCCTGCTGCTCGCGCCCGGCCAAGTGCTCGATGCCTGGGTGAGCCAGCAGCTTCTGCAGGCCCTTGCCGTAGCTTTGCAGCGTGCCGGCGTTGAGCATGGTCTGGGGCGCCTGGTCGCCGATCAGCGCGGCCACTTGCTGGGTGAACGCGGTGAACTGCGGCGAACGGATGCCGATCACCAGGCCAGGATTGGTGCAGAACTGACCGCAGCCTTGCACCACCGAGGCGGTCAAGTCACGCGCAATGCTCTCGGCGCGGGCCTCCAGCGCTTGCGGCAACACGATTACCGGGTTGATGCTCGACATCTCGGCAAACACCGGGATCGGTTGCGGCCGTGCGGCGGCCATGTCGCACAGGGCACGCCCGCCCCTGAGGGAACCGGTGAAGCCCACGGCCTGGATCGCCGGGTGCTTGACCAGCCACTCGCCGACACCACCGCCGTAGATCATGTTGAACACACCGGCCGGCATCGCGGTTTTTTCCGCCGCGCGGATGATCGCATCGGCCACGTGCTCGGCGGTCGCCATGTGACCGCTGTGGGCCTTGAACACTACCGGGCAACCGGCGGCCAGGGCCGACGCGGTGTCACCACCGGCCGTGGAAAACGCCAGGGGAAAGTTACTGGCGCCGAACACCGCCACCAGCCCCAGGCCGATGCGGTACTGACGCAGGTCCGGACGTGGCAACGGCGTGCGTTCCGGCAAGGCGCGGTCGATACGCGCACCGTAGAAATCGCCACGACGCAGCACCTTGGCGAACAGGCGCATCTGGCCGCTGGTGCGACCGCGCTCGCCCTGGATCCGTGCCGCCGGCAACGCGGTTTCACGGCAGACCACGGCCACGAACTCATCGCCCAAGGCGTCCAGTTCATCGGCAATGGCTTCGAGGAACTCGGCCCGGCGCACCGCGCTCAGGCTCCGGTAGGCCGGATAAGCCGCAGCCGCGGCCTTGGCGGCAGCATCGACTTCTTCGGCCGTGGCCTGGATGAAATCATGGGGCAAGGCCTCGCCGGTGCTGGCGTCGACGCTTTGCAGGCGGGTCTGGCCGGCCGCGCTGCGCGCCCCGCCGATGTAGTTGTGACCAAGGATCTGGTTCATCGCAAGTCTCCTTTTAAAGTGTGCCGATAGTACCCGGGTTGAACACCGCGTCTACCGGGGCAATGCCATTGACCAGCGGCGCGCCGAATTCAGCCTGGCTGATTTCGAACACATCCCCCGGCTGGGTGCGGATACCGTCGGCGAACGACAGGGTCGCGGTGCCGAAGAAATGAACGTGCACGTCCCCCGGGCGCAGGAACTGACTGTACTTGAAGTGATGGAACTCCAGGTTTTCGAGGCTGTGGCACATGTTCGCCTCGCCGCTGAGGAATTCGTTCTGCCACAGCACTTCGCCATTGCGCAGGATACGACTGGTTCCGGAAAGATGTTGAGGCAGTTCACCGACGCGAAGTTCCGGACCAAAACTGCAGCTGCGCAATTTCGAGTGGGCCAGGTACAGGTAATTCTTGCGCTCCATGACGTGGTCGGAGAACTCGTTGCCCACCGCGAAGCCCAGGCGATAGGGCTTGCCGTCGTGGCCGATGACATACAGGCCGCTGATTTCCGGCTCTTCACCGGCGTCTTCGGCAAAAGGTGGCAGCGGGAACGGATGGCCCGGACGGACCACAATGCTGCCGTCCCCCTTGTAGAACCATTCCGGTTGCACGCCAGCCTGTCCGGCCTGGGGTTTACCGCCCTCCACGCCCCATTTGAAAATGCGCATGGTGTCGGTCATGGCGCTTTCGTCGCCAGCCTGCTGGTGCATCTTGTCCCGGGCCGAGGCGCTGCCCAGGTGGGTCAGGCCGGTGCCGCTGACCAGCAGGTGCGCCGGATCCGGGTGATCCAGCGGAGGCAGGATGCGCAGCTCAGCGAGCAACCGGGCGTAGTCATGGCCGGCGCCCAGGCCCAGGCTGTTGACCTGCTGCTCCAGCTTCACGCCCGCCTCGATGGCCGCCAGCGCCAGGTCGCGCACGCTAGCGGCGCCCTGCACTTCCCGCACCTGCTCGCCGTCGACCACACCGACGCGGCGTTCGCCATTAGGCAATTCGAACTGAACTAAACGCATATCTTTTCTCCTTGTAAGCAAAACTTGAATAGGCGTAGCAGGCTTTTGTGGCGAGGGGATTTATCCCCGCTGGGCTGCGAAGCAGCCCCCAAACAGCAACTCGGTGTGCCAGGAAGATTGAGTTCGCTACTTTAGGGCTGCTGCGCAGCCCAGCGGGGATAAATCCCCTCGCCACAAAAGCTCGCTCCCACAGTGACCTCAGGTACGCGTCGCCCCCCGGGCACTGGCCGCGAACTGATCCGCCGGCAGCACATGCTTGCGCTCCAGCAACCGATACACCACCCCGGTCAACACCAGGCCGAACAGCATCACGCAGGACAGGAAATACAGCCCCGAAGCCAGGTTACCGGTGTACTCCTTCAGCGCACCGATCACGAACGGCCCGATGTAGCCACCCAGGTTGCCCACCGAGTTGATCAGCGCAATACCCGCCGCCGCACTGGCGCCGGCAAAGAAACGCCCCGGCAAGGTCCAGAACACCGCGGTGCAGGAAAACAGCGCGAACGCCACCAGGCACAGCGCCGCCAGTTGCAGCACCGGCACCGACAGCCAGGCGCTGAGGAATAGGCCAATGGCGCCCAATACATA
Organism: Pseudomonas sp. B21-054; assembly: GCF_026016345.1. Lineage (NCBI taxonomy): Bacteria > Pseudomonadati > Pseudomonadota > Gammaproteobacteria > Pseudomonadales > Pseudomonadaceae > Pseudomonas > Pseudomonas sp. B21-054. The sequence continues at coordinate 2,857,471 of NZ_CP087204.1, read as the reverse complement.
GAGCACGGCCAGATGACCGTAGCGATCATTCAAGCGGTCGGAGCTGCGGGGAATGATCAGCAAGCCGATGATGCCAAAGATGTACGGCACCGATGACACGAAACCGGTCACCAGGTCGCTGCCACCGAACTGCTTGATCAGCGTCGGCAGCCACAGGCCCAGGCCGTAGATGCTCAGGGTCACCGGCAGGTAGAACAGCGCCAGCAACAGGACCCGCTTGTCCTTCAGGGCGTGCAGCGGGTTGCCGTGGCGGGTCTGGCCGTATTCCTGCAAATCTTTTTTCAGCTCACCGGCCAGCCAATCCTTCTCGGCCTGGTCCATCCACTTGACCTGTTGCGGGCCATCGGGCAGGTAACGCAGCACCGGCCAGGTCAACAGCACCGCCGGCAGGCCGATGACGATGAACAACCACTGCCAGCCGTGCAGGCCCAGGATGCCGTCCATGCCCAGCAAGCCGCCGGACACGGGGCCGGTGATCATCATTGCAATAGGTTGGGACAGAATGAACAGGCCCAGGATCTTGCCGCGATGGCGCACCGGGAACCACTGGGTGATGTAGTACAGCACACCCGGGAAGAACCCGGCTTCGGCCGCGCCGAGCAAAAAGCGCATCACATAGAAGCTATGAGGCCCCTGCACGAACGCCATGCCAATGGTAATGGCGCCCCAGGTGATCATGATCCGGGCGAACCAGCGCCGGGCACCGTAGCGTTCCAGCATCAGGTTGCTGGGGATCTCCAGCAGGAAGTAACCAATGAAAAACAGCCCTGCCCCCAGGCCGTAGGCGGCGTCGCCGATGCCGAGGTCGGCGCCCATGTGCAGCTTGGCAAAGCCCACGGCAGAGCGGTCCACGTAGGCGATCAGGTATAGCAGGATCAGGAAGGGAATCAGTTTCAGCGTGATGCGACGAATAAGCCGCAATTCCTGGCTCATGGGACCGGTCTCCGATTGTTGTTGTTATGGAACCTCGGGGGATTTCTCTCGCGAATGACCGCCAGGACAATCCCTCCGTTGAATCGGACTATATAGTAATACTATTTACCCAACAACACTTCCAAACCGCGTAAATTGCGCTTATGTTACGCTCACGCTAGAACAATATAGTCATACAATAAGAGAATCGATCATGTCTGATAAGAAACCCTCCCTGCGCTCGGCCCAATGGTTTGGCACCGCCGACAAAAACGGCTTCATGTACCGCAGCTGGATGAAAAATCAGGGCATCGCCGACCATCAGTTCCACGGCAAGCCGATCATCGGCATCTGCAACACCTGGTCGGAGCTGACGCCGTGCAACGCGCATTTCCGCCAGATCGCCGAGCACGTCAAGCGCGGTGTGATCGAGGCCGGGGGCTTCCCGGTGGAATTCCCGGTGTTCTCCAACGGCGAGTCGAACCTGCGCCCTACCGCCATGCTGACCCGCAACCTGGCGAGCATGGACGTGGAGGAAGCGATTCGCGGCAACCCGATTGACGGCGTAGTGCTGCTCACCGGTTGTGACAAGACCACCCCCGCCCTGCTGATGGGCGCCGCCAGTTGCGACGTGCCGGCCATCGTCGTCACCGGCGGGCCGATGCTCAACGGCAAGCACAAAGGCCAGGACATCGGTTCGGGCACCGTGGTCTGGCAATTGAGCGAGCAGGTCAAGGCCGGCACCATCACCATTGACGATTTCCTCGCGGCCGAGGGTGGCATGTCCCGTTCGGCCGGCACCTGCAACACCATGGGCACCGCCTCGACCATGGCCTGCATGGCCGAAGCCCTCGGCACGTCGCTGCCACACAACGCGGCCATTCCGGCGGTGGATGCGCGCCGCTATGTGCTGGCCCATATGTCCGGCATGCGCGCCGTGGAAATGGTCCGTGAAGACCTCAAGCTGTCGAAGATCCTGACCAAGGAAGCCTTCGAAAACGCCATCCGGGTCAACGCGGCCATCGGCGGTTCCACCAACGCGGTGATCCACCTCAAGGCCATCGCCGGACGCATCGGCGTGCAACTGGACCTGGACGACTGGACCCGCATCGGTCGCGGCATGCCGACCATCGTCGACCTGCAACCGTCCGGACGCTTCCTGATGGAAGAGTTCTACTATGCCGGCGGCCTGCCAGCGGTACTGCGGCGTCTTGGCGAAGCCAATCTGATCCCTAACCCGAATGCCCTGACCGTCAATGGCAAGAGCATCGGCGAGAACACCAAGGACGCACCGATCTACGGCCAGGATGAAGTCATCCGTACCCTGGACAACCCGATCCGCGCCGACGGCGGCATCTGCGTGCTGCGCGGCAACCTGGCGCCATTGGGAGCGGTGCTCAAGCCGTCCGCCGCCACCGCCGAGCTGATGCAGCATCGCGGTCGCGCCGTGGTGTTCGAGAACTTCGACGAGTACAAGGCCCGGATCAACGATCCGGAACTGGATGTGGACGCCAGCTCGATCCTGGTGATGAAGAACTGCGGGCCCAAGGGTTATCCGGGCATGGCCGAAGTCGGCAACATGGGCTTGCCGGCCAAGCTGCTGGCCCAGGGCGTGACCGACATGGTGCGGATTTCCGATGCGCGCATGAGCGGCACCGCCTACGGCACCGTGGTCTTGCACGTGGCACCGGAAGCCGCAGCCGGCGGGCCTCTGGCCGCGGTGAAGGAAGGTGACTGGATCGAGCTCGATTGCGCCAGCGGTCGCCTGCACCTGGACATCCCGGACGCCGAACTCGCCGCCCGCCTGGCCGACATCGTTCCTCCGCAGCAACTGCTGGTGGGCGGCTACCGCCAGCTGTACATCGACCATGTGCTGCAGGCCGACCAAGGCTGTGACTTCGACTTCCTGGTGGGCTGCCGCGGCGCCGAGGTGCCACGCCACTCCCACTGACACTTGATTCATGCTCAACAGAAGGTCCTGTGGGAGCGGGCTTGCTCGCGAATGCGGTGTGACAGTCAACCCAAATGTTGAATGTTCAACCGCATTCGCGAGCAAGCCCGCTCCCACATTTGGATCTTCTCTGAGCTCCAGACCGTGCTCGCACTAGCGACCCGCCATCGCCGCGCCTGCTATCATGCGCGGCACCCCCTCGCACAGGATCGCGCCGCTCCCCATGGATTACCGTAAACCCTCCGACCGCAAGAGCATGCACGCGCGCATCGTCCAGGAATTGGGCATGCAGATCGTTTCCGGGCGTTTCAAGCCGGACGATAAACTGCCCGCCGAAGCCTTGTTGTGCGAGGAATACGCCGTCAGCCGCCCGGTGTTGCGCGAGGCCACCCGCGTGCTGGTCGCCAAGGGCCTGGTGTATTCGCGCCCGCGGGTGGGCACGGTGGTCAAGCCTCGGCGGGAATGGCACATGCTCGACCCGGATGTCCTGCATTGGCTGATGCAGAGCAGCCCGCAGAATGAATTCTTCAACCTGCTGACCAGCGTACGCAGCATCATCGAGCCAGCCGCCGCGGCCCTCGCCGCCCAGTTCGCCGACGAGGCCGACATCGCCGCCATCCGCGAAGCCTACCAGCGCATGGAAGCGGCACCGACCCCCGAAGCCGTGCTGCAACCGGACCTGGACTTCCACAGCCGCATCGCCGACGCCACCCATAACGACCTGCTCGCCAACCTGTGCAACATGTTGTCGGTCGCCATCGCCGAAGCGCTCAAGCATTCCAACCAGCGGCCCAACCTACATGAACTGGCGATGCCACGGCACAAGGCGATCCTCACCGCCATCGAGAACCGCGACGCCCTCGGTGCACGCCATGCCACCCTGGTGCAACTGGACGATGCCCGCAGTGCGCTGAACGTGGTGTTGGGCGCCGATCCTTCCTGATAGCTGGCCTGGCCCATCCGTGGCCTGGCACGCACTCCAGCCGCCGTGGCGGTATCTATGTACCGCCCGCACAAGCCCAGAGATCGATACTTTTCCGGCGTCATTTCCAACGACCCCATGAAAAGGATTTCTCATGACCTCGCCCTCTCCGACTGACAGCTTTTCTGCATTGGCACAGAGCGTCAGCCTGCAATTTGCCAGTCGCCCGACCTTCGAGCAGTTCGCACAACGCATGCTCAAGCAAGCCATCCAGGAAAAATACCCCACGCTGGCCTTCGATCTTTCCAAGACCCGGCTGGCAACGCCCGACACGGCCTCTCGCGGCTACCTGCTTGAACCCTTCATGCCTCGCGTCCTCGACTACTTGGCGCTTGGCACCCCCGTTGAATTCAAGGATCGCAACGGGCGTCGCAGTTTCCTGTCCGACTCACCACCGCGACTTCTTGCGCCAGATGACGGAAAACTGGAGATGAAGGTCATCCAGAAGTTGCTGCTCGAACTGCCCTGGACCGTACCGATCGGGCTGGAGGACGCACTGACCCGCTATTGGAACGCCAACATCGACACCGCTGCGCAGGACGACAGGCAGGACGGCACCAGCCGTTGGCAGTGGCTCAGCGATGTACTGCGCAACCTCGCGCAGATCCGCAGCCTGCAACAACAGGACCTCACTGGACAGGCCCGGGAAGCCCTGGGCCAGATTGTCCAATGGCCCGATCGGGAACAACGCTTTCGGCGCCACGGCCAATCGTCCGTCTATGCCTACAGCCTGGAGACTCGACTCACTCGGGACGGCTCCAGCAGCGTATTGACCAGCAGCGACATCCTGTTGGTCCAGTGCAAGGCCAACGCAACGCTCTTGCTGCTTTGCAGCCCTGCCGGTGCGGTCCAGGTCTTTGACTCCCTGGAAGCGTTCACTCAGCACTGGGGCACGCTGATCGCCAGCCAGTACGTCGTCGACAGCGTCACCTGCCAGCGTAACGAGATCAGTGGCAATGCCTTCGAGACCCAGGCGGCCCTGATCCTGGAGCAGCAACTGGCCGACCTGCAGGCTGTGCAGTTGCCCTCGCGCATTGGCCTGCCCGACCTCAAGGCGCTCTATAACGAGTTGAGCGACCCTGGCCGCTATCTGCTCGACGCCCCGCGCCCGATGCCGGTGACGTCGGCGCGGATCGCGCCCCTGATCCCCGACTGGTTGAAGCAGGCGTCGGTCCTCGACAGGACGAAAATCCAGCAATACAGCCTCGCCTTGGCCAGCGCCAAGAAACGCAACCAGGGACGCACCTTTCTCAGCGATATCCAGGACATCAAGGCCTTTGCCGCCGACGCCTTGCTCAAGTGCATGGGACAAGTCAACGACAGCAGTCCGGCGAAGGCGCAAGCCAACCAATACCAGCCCGACGATGTGGAGCTGACCTTCAGCGCGGCGGCGGGCTATCCCGGAACCATCGGCATCGTCGAAAAAAGAACGATGAGCCTGACCGAACTGGCGATCAACAACCTCGTCGCCCGACCTGGCGTGGATCCGGTGCTCAGTCATCGCCGGGGCCTGGCGCTACCGGTGTGGCTGACGGCGGACTTCATCACCCGCAAGGGCGGCTTGATCGAACAGGTGGATATCGGCACGACCTACCCACGCTACCTGCAACAAAACCTGCTGGACGGTGGGCCTCGAACCCAGGAGCGCCAGCGCATGTTTGCCGAAGAGATGCCCGCCCAGTTGCCGCTGGACGCCCTCAAGCAGGTGCTCAACCAGGAAAACGGCATGACCCGCCAAGGCCTGGCCCTGATCGAAGCCCTCCTCAAGCCCGACACCGATGCGCAGCGGGTTGCAGGCCGCCCCGTCGTCATTCGCCACCTGGCGTTCCTGCGCAAGCCCGAAGCCCACCCCGATACCGTGACGAACATGTTCATCATCGAGCCGGAGGATGTCGCGACTGGCCCGCATGTGCTGTATCGCCCGCTCTATACACCTTCGCTGCAGCAGTACCCGACGCGCCAAGCCTTGCTGCAAGCCATCGTCGTCCCCGGAGACCTGCAGCAGAGTGTCCTGGCCTGGATGTCCGACGCCGCCCGCCCGATCTATGCCAATGGCGGCTTCCAGGAGCCCCACATCGTGCGCTTCTACCAAGGCGATGAGTTCAGCCTGCCCGAGAAACCCGCCCCGGCAACCCTGGCGATCGACAGCGTCAACGACGAGCTGCGGCAGTTCCTGCGCAACGGCGAGCTGATGCAGTACCTCTACGGCAGCAACGCGCGGGCCCTGGTCACCCAGGCCGACCGCGATTCGGTTTCCAACAGCGAAAGCCGTTGGGCCGTTCTGCTTCATGGCGGCAGCCTGCTGTTCAACACGCTGCTGTTGCCCCTGCTGCGTGGCCCGGCCATGGCCACGGCCTGGCTATGGAACCTGATGGCCAGCGCCAGTCAGGACATTCCATCGCTGAGCAGCCAAGACGCGGTGACGCGAGAACTCGCCGCCGTCGATCTGCTGCTCAACCTCGGCATGCTGCTGCTTCAATTCCCCTCCATCAGTGCGCCACCTCATGCCCCCTTGCCCGAAACGCTCAAGGAACAGGCGATGCGCCCTCCCGCGCCGCGCATCATCCCAGAGCAGTGGCCCGCCCCCCCGCCACCGAGCATTCATGAGGGGCCCGTGGCCTTGCCAGGCGCACGTTTGGAGAGCACCAGCAGGAACCTGGACCTCAGCTTCGCCAGCGCCCGCCGCCGACTGACACCGGAGCAACTCGCTCGCCTGCAGCGCTTCCAGGTAAGCAGGCCGGCGTCCATGCCCGAGCCGACAAAATATGGCCCCTACACAGGCCTGTACGTTATCCGGAACACCTGGCACGCCCTGGTGGATGGAAAAATGTATCAGGTGACCCCGGAATCGGACGGCAGCGCGATCATCGTCAACCCCCTCGCCCCGCGGGATCCGGCCCAGAACGGTCCCGTGTTGCAACCGGATGCCCGCGGCAACTGGTCCATCGACCTGCGTCTGCGCCTGCGTGGGGGCATGCCGCCCAAGCGCCTGGCCAAACTGCGGGACATCAAGACCCAACGCGCGGCCGAACTGAGCGAGCTGCTGAAGAGTTACTACAAGGACGAGGTCAATCGGCAACGCGCCCTCGACACCGCCCAGGAAGTCATGACCAGGACCCAGGCAGGCAACTTTACCGAGGCGCAACGCGCGGACAAGCGGGCGCGGTTCTACAAGCTCCTTGAGGAGCAGACTGACACCTATCTGAAGCTGCTGGACAACGTCACCGAATATGCCAGCCACGATATGCAATTACCCCCCGGCATCATTCGCGCCTTGATGGAGAACGTGGTCAACAACGCCCGCAAGGGCTTCCTGATCAACGAGTTCGACCTGACGGCGCTGGATGCCGCCTATGGCCAATTCACGCAAGATTATTCGACCCTGCAAGCGAATGTCGCTGGCAACGTTCTCGACTATTTCAACTACCTTGACGCCTTGAGTGACATCAACGATCGCTCGATCTATTGGCTGGAACTCAGGGATCGCTACCTGGAAGCGCTGTTGAACCTGGATGCCGCCGGCGCGCAAGTGTTCGAACGCCTGACCCGGGACCGTCCATTGGGTGAACGAACGGCCTTGGCCACCAAGGCCCTGCAACTGCCTACGTTGGCGGCACTGATATTCAAGGATCCCGATTCCAATCTTCCCGAGAACCTGCATAGCGTCACCAAGCTGTTGATGGAACAGGCGCGCTCCCAGTCCGACCTGAGCACCTACGAGCTGACCCCATCGGAACAGATCGAGGTCCTGGAAAGCCTGGTCGAACACTATGGCGCGGCACTCGATGCCATGCAGGGCATGAAAGCCCTCAATGCCGCTGACATGGACACGTCCTATTTCGGCAGGCTGTTCAGGCTGGTCGAGGGTCTTTATGAAGAGTCGTCCACGAAGCTGGCCGCCGAGATCAAACCCGAGCCGCAGCCGCGCAAACGCCCGCCGAAACGCAGCAGGACAGCTGCCGGACGCCCGCAGAAAAAGGTGATCAAGACGCGCAAGAGCGGCGTGTTGATCGGTGACTTGAAGCCGGCCGGCACGTCGCTGCCGATCGAGGTCGTCGAGCTGCGCTCTGAAGTCGACGACAGGTTGCTCGCCACCTACTCACAACACGACGACGTCTGGGACATCGTCGAAGTCCAACGCCCGGCCCCGGCACCCCGCACACGCTCGGTCAAAGCGATCAAGGCCGATGCACGAAAGCTGCTCGGGCAACTGGACAACAGTCTGGCGAACGCCGAGCGCTATAAAACCCAGTGCCGCTTCCCTCAGGAAATCGAAGAAATCCTGAGCAATGAGGCGAGTCGCTACCGCAAGCTGTCCGAAGAACTCGAAAGAACCTTCACCGCCTCGAAAAACCCGCGCACCGCAGCCGATCAGACACTGAGCGGGCAACTGTCAGACGCCGTTTCGCGCCTGACCACCCGGGGCAGCGAGCTGCGCACCGAATTGAGCCTGAAACTGCCTCCCACCGACAGCAACCTTCGCTACCTGTTCGAGAAAAACCTGGTGCAAGTCGCGATGCTCGGCGAACGCAAAGCCTTGAAAGGCGAGCGCAAGGATTTTCTCCAGGAGTACGCCATCAATGACCGGGACGGTTGGCCCCTCTGGTATGCGCACTTTCATTACGAAGCGGCGGACACGCCAAAAGCTGACTTTAGCGTCGCGCATTTGAAAACCAAGGAACAGCGCAAGGAGCATTACCATTCAATGCTGGCCAAGGCGAAAAGCCCTTACGCGGTGGTGAATGTGCATCGAGGACAGATCGGCAGGCCGTTGGCCCAAAGCAAGTTCTTGCCGTTGGCGCCTTGATCACCGTGAAAGAGCAAGAGGCTGGTCACTTAAGACGGCGGTAACTCATTGTGGCGAGGGGATTTATCCCCGCTGGGCTGCGCAGCAGCCCCAAAAAGGCTGGGTGCGATCAGCCGGTTGTACCGAGGTGCCTGTTTGAGGGCTGCTTCGCAGCCCAACGGGGATAAATCCCCTCACCACAGGTTCGTGCTTGATAAAAGTGACTTGAACTGCCATTCAGCCAGCGGTCAGTGCGCAAACAACGAATTGCCCTTCTGCCCCGCCAGTTTCTCAGGCTTGATCAGGAAGCGTGCCAGCGCCGGCAGCAGCCACAGCGCGCCGAACATGTTCCACAGCAGCATGAACGTCAGCATTAACCCCATGTCCGCCTGGAACTTGATGGCCGAGAAGATCCAGGTGCAGACACCGATGGCCAGGCACAGGCCGGTGAACAGCACGGCCTTGCCGGTGGATTTCAGCGTTTGGTAGTACGCCTCTTGCAACGGCAATCCGGCCCTCAGGAAGCTTTCCAGGCGGCTGTAGATGTAGATGCCGTAGTCCACGCCAATCCCGACGCCCAGCGCCACTACCGGCAATGTCGCGACCTTCACGCCGATGCCCATGAACGCCATCAGGGCGTTGCCCAGCACGGAGGTGAGCACCAGCGGCAGCACGATGCACAGCGTCGCCGCCCAGGAACGGAAGGTGATCATGCACATGGTCGCCACGCAGATGTACACCAGGATCAGGATGGTCAGTTCCGATTCCTTGATCACTTCGTTGGTGGCCGCCTCGATGCCGGCGTTCCCGGCGGCGAGGATGAATTCCAGGCCATCGCGGTTGTTTTCCTTGGCAAAGTCCTGCACCGCCTTCACCGCACGGTCCAGGGTCTCGGCCTTGTGGTCGTTGAGGAACACCAGCACCGGCGCCAGGGAACAACTGTTGTTGTACAGGCCATCGGCCCGGGCAATGGAATTGTTCAGCACGTCAGGGTTGCGCGACAGGGTTTCCCATTTCAGGTTGCCCTCGTTCATGCCCTTGATCATCTGCTTGGACACGGTCACCAGGGAAATCGCCGATTGCACGCCCTCGGTGTTCTGCATCTTCCACATCAGTTCGTCGATAGGCGCCATGGCCTCGTAGCGCGAGCAGCCTTCGGTCTTGGTCTTGACCATCACCACCAGCACATCAGAGCTGGTGGAATAGTTGCTGATGATGAAGTTGTTATCCTGGTTGTAGCGTGAGTCCGGACGCAGTTCCGGCGCCCCCTGGTCCAAATCGCCGATCTTCAGGTTCTGGCTGTACCAGAGGCCACCGCCAAAAGCGATCACCGCCAGGGCAATGGACACCGGCGCGACCTTGGCGCTGGCGAAGTTCGACAGCAGGCGCCAGAACGGGTGTTCGCGGGTCGCATCTTTTTTACTGCGCTCGACCGCACGCTTGCTGATGCCGGCGTAGGAGATCGCCACCGGCAGCAGGATCAGGTTGGTGAACACGATCACCGCCACGCCGATGGAGGCGCCGATGGCCAGTTCGCGGATCACGCCGATGTCGATGATCAGCAAGGTGATGAAGCCGACGGCGTCCGCCAGGATCGCGATCATGCCCGGCAGGAACAACTGCCGGAAGGTGCGCCGCGCCGCCGTCAGGGCGTTGTCCGCCTCGCTGGACTGCAAGGCGATACCGTTGATTTTCTGTACGCCATGGGAGATGCCGATGGCGAAGATCAGGAACGGCACCAGCATCGAGTACGGATCGAGGCCGAAACCGGCCGCATGCATCAGCCCCAGTTGCCAGACCACTGCCACCAGGGTGGTGGTCAACACCGCTACGGTGCTGCGCATGCAGTTCGTGAACCAGTACAGCAGGATCAGCGTGATGACGAAGGCTACGCCGAAGAACAGCACCACCATGACCAGGCCATCGATCAGGTCGCCGACTTTCTTGGCGAAGCCGACGATGTGGATCTGCACGTTGGGGTTCTGGGCTTCGAATTTGTTGCGGATCTTGTCTTCAAGCTCGTGGGAGAACTTCTGGTAGTCCAGGGCGAGCAATTTGCCCTGGTCCTGGGGATCCGGGTAGGACTCCAACAGCGGGATGTCGACGATGCTCGACTTGAAATCGTTCGCCACCAAACGCCCGACCTGACCGGACTTGAGCACGTTGTTACGCAGCAGGTCGAGGCTGTCGGCCGAGCCGTTGTAGCTCTGGGGGATCACCTCGCCGCCGGCGAAGCCCTCCTCCGTCACTTCGGTCCAACGCACGCTCGGGCTCCACAGCGACTTGAGCCCGGAACGGTCGACGCCGGAGATGTAGAAGACTTCGTCGTGGATCTGGCGCAGGGTCTCCATGTACTCCTTGGAGAAAATATCGCCGTTGGTGGCCTCCACGGAAATCCGCACCGTGTTGCCCAGGTTCGCCAGGTCATTGCGGTGTTCGAGCATCTTCTGAATGAAGGGGTGCTCGAGGGGGATCATTTTTTCGAAACTGGTGGACGGCCGGATCAGCGTGGCCTGCCAGAACAGGAAAACGCTGACCAGCAGGCAAATGACGATCACTGCCGGGCGGTTGTTGAAAATCAGGCGCTCGAGGAACGTCGCCTTGTCTTGGTGATGACTGCTCATGGGGTCCGCCTTCTTGTTTTTATGCCCGTCTTATAGGCCTGACTCATTTGCTCAGTTCGGCGCCGGTGGACGTGGTGGCGCGCACGCCCCCTTGTCCCGCCAGGATCAGGTTGCCGTTGCCCGCAGTCGTGACGGCCGCCACGGAAATCCGATCCGGACGGTTGAACACACTGAAGGTCACGCCGTCGTCAGTACTGCGCACCACGCTGCCGCCGTTGCCGACGATCACGATGGAACCGTCCGGCAACAACGTGGCCCCCGACAGGCCGAATTCCAGGGCACCTCGGGCTGCCTTGAGCTCGACCTGTTCCCAGGTATCGCCGAAGTCGGTGGAGCGATAGAGGTTGCCGCGCAAGCCGTAGGCCAGCAGCGTCGAAGGCTGGGCCGTGCCGATGACCCCGAACAGCGAACCCTCGTACGGGCCTTCAAGCTTTTCCCAGGTCTGGCCGTCGTCGCTGGAGCGGAACATGCTGCCGGCCTCGCCAACGATGAACAGCCCGGCGTCTTTCACGGCGGTGATCGCGTTGAGGTGAAACTGGTCTTCGTTGTCGAGGCGGTCGCTGGCGTCTTCCCAGTGCTTGCCGGCGTCGGTGGTTGCCAACAGCGCACCGTAGGCGCCCACGGCAAAACCGTTGCTGGCATCCTTGAACCAGACGTCCAGCAGCGGCGCTTCACGGGTGAGGTCTTCGTATTGCTTGGTCCAGGTGCTGCCACCGTCGTCGCTGGCGAGGATCTGCGCATCGTGCCCCACGGCCCAGCCGTGTTTGTCGTCGACGAAAAAGACCGCGGTGAGCAGTTGGCGGCTCGGCACCTTGGCCTGGGCCCAGGAGCTGCCCTGGTCGTCGGAATAGACAATGTGCCCACGATCACCGACCGCCACCAGGCGCTGGCCGGCATGGACCACATCGAGCATCAGGGTTTTGCTGGCCTTGGCCGATTCGACGGAGTAAATGACGTCGGACGTCGACGCCGCAACAGCCATCACCGGTGCCGACAACACGGCAGAGCCCAGCAGCGAGAGCACCGTAGCCAGCAACGCGACTTTGCGCAGCATTGGCGGGCGGCAGCGACCCACAGCCATGACAGGCTCATTCATAGACCTTTCCCCCATTATTATTGTTAGGTCATCAACCTTTTCAGGGCGCCATCAGCGGGTTCTTCCACATTGCCAGGCATTGAGCATAGCCCTGAAACCTGCAATCTAGAGCCACTTCGCAAGCAGGTCTATCCTATCGGGCTTTCGAAAGGTCTGACAATCGACGCCACGTTATCTTTTGTTAACCAGGGGCATATAGGCCAAGGGCGAATAAGAAGACATTCGCGAGGGTGATGAATGTGGCGAGGGGATTTATCCCCGTTGGGCTGCGCAGCAGCCCCTGAGCAGTGAACTCAATTCTTCCTGGCACACCGAGTTGCCTGGTTTGGGGGCTGCTGCGCAGCCCAGCGGGGATAAATCCCCTCGCCACAAAAGTTAGGCAGTGCCTGTTTATGCCAAGCTCTTGCTCACCACTTCGAACACGTCGGCCGACAACCCGCCTGACGCCAGGATGCGTTCCAGTTCGCCCTTCATCAACGCCTGGCGGGCGCTGTCGTATTTGCGCCAGCGGGTCAGCGGGGCCAGTTGCCGTGAGGCGATCTGTGGGTTGAAGCCATTGAGCTGGATCACCAGGTCCGCCAGGAAGCGGTAACCCGAACCGTCGGCGGCGTGGAAGTTGATCAGGTTCTGCCCGGCGAACGCGCCGACCAGTGCCCGCACCTTGTTCGGGTTCTTGATATTGAACGCCGGGTGCTCCATCAGCGCCTTGACCCGCGCCAGGCCACCGGGCAACGGGCTGCCGGCCTGGACGCTGAACCATTGGTCCATGACCAGCGGATTGCCCTTGAAGTTTTCCGCGAACACTTCCAGGGCTTTGGCCTTCTCGGCTTCGAACGGCGAATTGACCAACACCGCCAACGCCGTGAGGCGTTCGGTCATGTTATCGGCGCTGTCGAACTGCTCCAGGGTCGCGCTCAGCACCTCGGGCTTGTCGGTGAGCATCAGGTACGACAGCGCGATGTTCTGCAACGCACGCCGGGCGAAATGCTCGGCCTCGGCCACATACGGCGTGCGTTTCGACAGGTCGCGGTTGGCTTCATAGCGCAGCCACAGGCCTTCGAACAGTCTTTCGGCCAACTGTCGGCGAGCGAACTCGCGGGCAGCGTGGATCGCCTCGACGTCGGCCACTTCGCTGATTTCCGCCAGATAGGCCTCGCTTGGCAACGAAAGCATTTCCGCGACCATGGCCTGGTCCAGGGATTCGTCCGACAACACGGTGCGCAGCGCACTGACCAGGCGCGGGTCCAGCGACAGGCTGGCGCCCTGCTGATGCTGGGCGATCAGTTCCTGCAACACCTGCACCGACAACTGCTGGCCGGCATCCCAGCGGTTGAAGCCGTCGCTGTCGTGTTGCATCAGGAACATCAACTGGTCGCGGTTGTACGGGAAGCTCAGCTTCACCGGTGCCGAGAAGCCACGCAGCAGCGATGGCAGGGGTTGTTCGGCGATGTCGACGAAGGTGAAGGTCTGCTCGGCTTCAGTCACCGAGATCACCCGGGAGGTGCCGCTTGCCGCCGCCTCACCGGCCAGGCGCAACGGTATTTCGGCGCCCTGGCTGTCCAGCAAGCCAAGTTCGACGGGAATCACGAACGGCAGCTTTTCCTGCTTGTCCGGGGTTGGCGGGCAGCTCTGGCTGAAGGTCAGGCTGTAGGTCTTGGCCGTGGCGTCGTAGGCCTCGCTCACCGCCAGCCGTGGCGTGCCGGCCTGGCTGTACCAACGCTTGAACTGGGCCAGGTCGACGCCATTGGCATCTTCCATGGCCTTGATGAAGTCATCGCAGGTCACGGCCTGGCCATCGTGCCGCTCGAAGTACAGGTCGCTGCCCTTGCGGAAACCCTCCGGCCCCAGCAGGGTGTGGATCATGCCGACCACTTCCGAACCCTTTTCGTACACGGTCAGGGTGTAGAAATTGGAGATCTCGATGAAGCTGTCCGGACGCACCGGGTGGGCCATGGGGCCGGCGTCTTCGGCGAACTGGTGGGTGCGCAGGTAAGCCACGTCCTGGATGCGCTTGACGGTGGCCGAGTTCATGTCGGCCGAGAAGCCGGCATCGCGGAACACCGTGAAGCCTTCCTTGAGCGACAGCTGGAACCAGTCGCGGCAGGTCACGCGGTTGCCCGACCAGTTGTGGAAATATTCGTGGGCAACGATCGCCTCGACCCGCTGGTGCGCGGCGTCGGTGGCGGTTTCGGCGCGGGCCAGCACGGCGCTGGAGTTGAAGATATTGAGGCCCTTGTTCTCCATGGCGCCCATGTTGAAGTCGTTGACCGCGACAATCATGAAGATGTCCAGGTCGTACTCACGCCCGTACACCTCTTCGTCCCAGCGCATCGACTTCTTCAGGCTGGTCATGGCGTGCTGGCATTTGTCGATGTTTTCCGGCTCGACATAAATGCGCAGCGCCACGGTACGTTCGCTCAGGGTGGTGAAGGTGTCTTCGACGCACCACAGGTCACCGGCCACCAGGGCAAACAGGTACGCGGGCTTCTTGAACGGGTCTTCCCAGGTCGCCCAGTGCCGACCGTCTTCGCCGGGGCCGCTGGCAATCGGGTTGCCGTTGGACAGCAGTACCGGATAGCTGTGCTGCTCGGCCACCACGGTGGTGGTGAACTTGCTCATCACATCCGGACGGTCGAGGTAATAGGTGATCTTGCGGAAACCTTCGGCCTCGCACTGGGTGCAGAACATGCTGCCGGACTTGTACAAGCCTTCCAGGGCGGTGTTGGTTTCCGGGTGGATCCGGACGGTGGTGTCGACCGTGAAGGCCTGGGCCTTGGGCTGCAGGGTCAGGTGGCTATCGTCCAGTTGGTACTCACCCTGCCCCAGGTCCGCGTCATCGAGCTTGAGCGAGACCAGCTCCAGGTGCTGGCCATCGAGCACCAGGGGCGGCAACCCGGCACCGCGCTCGGGGTTGCGGCGCATCACCAGTTGCGCATGGACCAGGCTGTGGTCCTCGAACAACTCGAAGGTCAGGTGTGTCTCGTCGATCAGGTAGTCGGGCGCCTGATAGTCCTTCAGGTAAATCATCTTCGGTTGTTCGGTGCGCATGGGTCGAATCCTTCTACTGATGCACGGCGAGCTGGTAAGCCGTGTATTTACGAATGTTGATCACGCCGGTGTCGAAAATCAGGTATTGGCCCTTGATCCCCAGCAGCGTGCCTTCGGCGATCGGGTTCTTGTCCAGGTTGAAGCTGACGATCTTGGCCGGGTATTGCTCCACCGGATAACGGATCTCGATGGGTTCGACGTCCGCTATGGTCTGGATCGCTTGCAGGCCAAATCGTTCCTGCAAGCCCTGCAATCCCTCGGCGCAGCTTTCGAACAGCGAGTCACGGATCCGGGGCAGGTCCACCGCCACCGCATCGCCCTTGAGCAACGCTCGCCAGTTGGTCTTGTCCGCCACCTGGCTGCGGAACAGGTCTTCGACAAACCCCGATTGCTGGCGGGTGGCGACCCGCAGGATCGGCAGCGCCTGGCTGGCGCCCTGGTCCAGCCAGCGGGTCGGCAATTGCGTGGCGCGGGTGATGCCGACCTTCACGCCCGAGGAATTGGCCAGGTACACCACATGATCGGTCATGCAGAACTGCTCGCCCCAGGCCGGATCGCGGCAGGTGCCCGCCTCGAAATGGCAGCGCTCGGGGCTCATGATGCACAGGTCGCATTGGGCCAGCTTGGTCATGCAAGGGTAGCAATAACCCTGGCTGAAGCTGGTCTTGGTCCGGCGTCCGCAATGGGTGCAGTGGATCGCACCGAGAAACTCCAGGCGCACCGTGCTGCCAATCAACGGATTGACCGGCACCTCGACGTCACCCAGGCGAAAGGCGTATTGAACGGTCGGCCCGTCAAGGCGCGCCGACATCTTGCTGATTGCACCGCGGCCAATCTCGATCAATGGATGGCGTCCGACTTGAACAGGATGTTTGGCACCTCGGTCGACTTCGACTGGCACTCCTGCGGGCCCATGTAGCCGGTGCGCTCTTCTTCAGGCAAGTTCTGGACTTCCCAGGCAATCATCGCCTGCAGCGACAGTTCGCGCTGCTCGGCGGTGAGCTTGTTGCCATCGGACCATTTACCGATTTCCACCGCCAGTTTCAGGCTTTGGTAGATGTCCGGGGTGATGTTTTTGATCATTTCGTTGAACGAGGACATGGGTTCTCCGCGCAATCGCGCATATTCAAGAGGCACAAACGCCAGTCAGAGGGCCATTTTACGGCGAGCGAAAAGCCCACCCAACAAACCGGTGAAGCAACCGATGAGCAACCCGCCGACGTGGGCCGCATTGGCGATTTCGCCGAAACCGATCAGCGAGACCAGCCCCGACAGACACAGCACCAGCCACACCAGCATCATCACCAGCACCCCACGGGGCAAGTGATAGGCCGGGTTCGGCGCCAGCAGTTGATAAATCCAGCAGTGCCCCAGCAACCCGTACAACACGCCGGACAAACCGCCGAACAGCGTCGCACCGCTGAACACATACTGGGCGAAGTTGGACACGAGGCTGAACAGCAACGTCAGCCCCAGCAGGTTGATGCCGCCCTGTCGGGCCTCGATACGCCGCCCCAGTTCCCAATACCACATGCCATTCATGGCGATGTGCAGGAAACCGAAATGGATCAGCATCGGTGTCACCAGACGCCACCACTGCCCCGCCGCCAGACTGTCGCCAAGGGGCGTGAATTGGATGTAGTCACCGACGACCCGAAACTCCAGGAAGGTCAGCCAGCGCAGGGTTTGCAGATTTTCCCCCAACAGGGTCACGGCACCGACGATCAGGCTCAGCAGCAACACCAGGGCGGTGACCGGGCTACGGCTCAATTGCTGAAAGAATCCGGCCCGGCGCGATGCGCTGTCACTGGCTGGCAACTCCAGCTGTTGCTCGGGATCGCCGGCCGGGAAGCGCGCATACAAGGAACGCACGTCCTCGCTGATTTCATCTGGCACCCAAAGCACCTGCTCACCGGCCTCTTCGCTGACCCGATGGGGCACCTGCATGCGTTGCAACAGCTTGACGAACCCGCTCAAATCCACGGCCAGGGGCAAGCGCAATACAGCGACGACACTCATTGCATCATCTCCGGCCGCTCGACATCGACCCAGACAAATTTGTGCGGATCCAGGCGAGTTTCCTGGTCCAGGCGGTACGCCACCAACTTGCCGTAGAGCACCGCGCTGTAATCCAGGCAGGCCAGGTTCTGACGGATCGGCGCGGGTTTGCCACTGCGCCAGTAGTGGCCGACGAACAACAGCGGTTCATGGGCGCCATAGCGCAACAGGTTGTTCTTTTCATCCGGCGACAGTGGCGTGCGGGCCACCGGTTCAGGCAAGGCGTCAGGCTGGAACACGATGTCGCCGTAGGTTTGCGGGTTGTCTTCCCAGAATTTGGTCCGGAAGAACGAACGGGTCAGGCCATCGCCGCCGGTGAGGGTCAGGCCATGGGGCAGGCGCATGTCGGTGCCGCGCAGCAAACGATCGAACACCGTGCAGGCAAAGCTGCCCGGCTCCGCCGAAGCCTGGAGGAAATGCTCGTCGATGCAGCCGTCCGGGAACAGGCCGCGCAGCGGTTCGATCAGGCCCGCATCCCAGCAGGCATGCACCACCCGGAAACGGCCGGCGTCGACAAACAACGGCAGCTCATAGAACCATTTGAGAAAGTCATGCCAATCCGCAGGATGCTGCTCGAACTGGGTCAGGGTTTCGTTGAGCAGGCGGGCATGGCGCGGGGTGTGTTCGCGCACGTAACGCTGGCCACTGCCCGGCAGTGCCGGCGTGCTCCAGCCCAGGGCATTGAACTCGTGGTTGCCCATGATGCACAGCGCCTGGCCGGCCATCACCATGTCGTGGACGATGTGCAGCGCCTCGCGGATGCGTGGGCCCCGGTCAATGATGTCCCCCAGGAACACGGCCATGCGCGATGGATGCCGCCAGACCCCGCCCTGCTTGTGGTAACCGAGTTGGTCCAGCAGGCGTTCAAGGGTCAAGGCGCATCCGTGCACGTCGCCGATCAGGTCGTAACTGCGCGCAGGATCGAGCATCAGTCGCCTCCACCCCCCAACCGGCTACCCCAGCCGAGCTTGGTCCGGCAGACTTCGTAGTAGTTGTGATCCAGCGGATGGATCAAGCGCAGCTTCTGCGCCTTCTTGCTGACGGTGATGGTGTCACCCGGCGCGCAGGTGAAATGGTTCTGACCGTCACAGGACACTTGCGGGTAGATCTGCATATCCTTGGACACGACGATTTTCAGCTCACTGTTGCCATCGACCACAATGGGTCGCCCAGACAAGGTATGGGGGTACATGGGCACAATCACAATAGCGTCGAGCTTGGGGTGCATGATCGGGCCACCCGCGGAAAGCGCATAGGCCGTGGAGCCGGTGGGCGTGGCGACGATCAGGCCGTCGGCCTTCTGGCTGCAGACGAACTGGCCGTCGATGTACAGCTCGAATTCGATCATGCGCGTGGACTTGCCGGGGTGCAGCACCACGTCATTGAGGGCGTCGCCCTGGCCGATGGCCTCGGCGTGACGACGGACCTCGGCCTGCAGCAGGAAGCGGTTTTCCACCAGGTAGTGGCCGTCCAGCACTTCGGCGACCTTGGTTTCCAACTCGTCGGGGCGGATATCGGTCAGGAACCCCAGGCTGCCCCGGTTGATGCCCAGCACGGGAACGTTGTGCCGCGCCAGGGCCCGGGCGGCCCCCAACAGGCTGCCATCGCCGCCGACCACGATCACCATGTCACAGACTTCGCCGAGCATCTTGCGCGACGACGTCTGCAGGCCATGGCCCGGCAGCACTTCGGCGATGGTATCTTCGAGGATCACATGCAGGTGCCGCTCCAGGAGGAAACGTTTGAGACGGCGAACGGTGTCCAACACCTGTGAACTGCCCAGGCGACCGATGATGCCGATATTGCGAAATTGCTCCATGAGGCTCCTGCGAAGGTCTGCGACGGGCGAAAACCACGATTATGGGCGAAAGCGCTCCATAGACAAAATTCTTTAAGCCTTCATCACAGCGGCTATGCTCGCAACATGATCCTGTTTCCCGAATTGCTGGACTTGCCCCGCCGCCTGCGCCATCCCGAAGTGCGCGATCTGGCGTGGGCGATACTCGCCCCGCCGATGCTCATCGACCCACCCTGGCCCCAGCGCCACCCCCTGACCGGCAGCGGCTGGGTGCAGGATCCTCATCGGCTGGAACACTGGTTGCGACAACTGGACCGTGACAGCTATCCGCTGCTGCATTGCCTGTCCCAAGGGCGAACACGGCGCCTGGGCCTGTATTACGAAAGGCTGTGGCAGTTTGCCGTGCAACACGCGCCGGGCATCGAGCTGATTGCCGCGAATCTGCCGATCCGGCACGCCGGCCATACGCTGGGTGAATTGGACCTGCTGCTGCGCGATGGCGACGGCATCCATCATCTGGAATTGGCGATCAAGTTGTACCTCGGCCCCCAGCAGGGCAACGGCCAGGACACCGCGCAGTGGCTCGGCCCGGGTTGCCATGACCGACTCGACCGTAAGCTGGCGCATCTGCGCGAGCACCAGCTACCGATCTCGACGCGCCCGGAAAGCCGCGAGGCCTTGGCGGCATTGGGTATCGAACCGTCCGGCCTCGAGGGGTTTCGTTCCGAGCTCTGGCTCGGCGGTTATTTGTTGTACCCCTGGCCTGGCCAGGCCGAACCACCGGCCGGTGCGCACCCCAGGCATCTGCGGGGCAGTTGGCTGCATCAGCGCGATTGGCCCGCCTTCGTCGCCCAACGTCCGCCAGGCCGCTGGCAACCCCTGCCCCGCGCCGCCTGGCTGGCTCCAGCCCATTATCCGGCGGACCAGACCTGGAGCACCGAGCAACTGGACGCCTGGCGAATGGCCCTCGACCCCATGGCGCCGGCGCAACTGATGGTGCGCCTGACGGAAAACGCCGAGGGTGAGTGGGAAGAAGCCGAGCGGCTGTTCCTGGTGGCGGATCTTTGGCCGGATGTGCCGGGCAATGGCTGAGCCTTGTGCTGCCTGTCAGGACCTCATCGCGAGCAAGCTCGCTCCCACATTGGATCTCTGTTCACCTTGTAATTGCAGGCGCTGCGGTCACTGTGGGAGCGAGCTTGCTCGCGATGAAGCCAACTCGGTTCTAGAAGGACAACCGCACAGCCAGCGCCGCCAACGTCACCAACAACACCGGCGCCGTCAGCACGATCCCGACCTTGAAGTAATACCCCCAGCCAATCTGGATGTTCTTGCGCGCCAGCACATGCAACCAAAGCAAAGTCGCGAGGCTGCCGATCGGCGTGATTTTCGGGCCCAGGTCGCTGCCGATGACGTTGGCGTAGATCATCGCCTCCTTCACCACCCCGGTGGCCTGGCTGGCATCGATGGACAAGGCGCCGATCAGCACCGTCGGCAGGTTGTTCATGACCGACGAGAGCAACGCCGTCAACAGCCCGGTGCCCATGGCTGCGCCCCACACGCCATAGTCGGCGAAACCGTCGAGCCAGTGGGCCAGGTACCCGGTCAGCCCGGCGTTGCGCAAGCCATAGACCACCAGGTACATGCCGAGGGAGAAGATCACGATCTGCCAGGGCGCTTCCTTCATCGCCTTGCGGGTGGAGATCTTGTGACCGTGGGCGGCGACGGCCAGCAGCAACGCCGCACAAACCGCCGAAATCGCACTGATGGGAATCCCCAGCGGCTCCAGGGCAAAGCAGCCCAGCAACAGAATCACCAGCACGACCCAACCGGCATAAAAGGTCGCCTTGTCGTGGATCGCGCTCGCTGGATCGTCCAGTTGATGCGGGTCGTAGTCGCTCGGAATGTCCCGACGAAAGAACCACAGCAGGATCGCCAGGCTGGCGGCCACGCTAACCAGGTTCACCGGCACCATGACCGCTGCGTAGCGGTTGAAACCGATGCCGAAGAAGTCCGCCGAGACAATGTTGACCAGGTTCGACACCACCAGCGGCAAGCTCGCGGTGTCGGCAATGAAACCGGCGCCCATCACGAACGCCAGGGTCGCCGCCGGGGAAAACCGCAACGCCAGCAGCATCGAGATCACGATAGGGGTCAGGATCAGCGCCGCCCCGTCATTGGCGAACAGCGCCGACACCAGCGCGCCCAGCAGCACCATGAAGGCAAACAGCTTGCGCCCACTGCCCCGCCCCCACCGGGCCACGTGCAGGGCCGCCCAGGCGAAGAACCCCGCCTCGTCCAGCAGCAGGCTGATGATGATCAGCGCGACAAACGTGCCGGTGGCGTTCCAGATGATCTGCCACACCAGCGCAACGTCACCGACCTGCACCACCCCGCTCAACAAGGCCAGCACCGCACCGAGCGTCGCGCTCCAGCCAACGCCGAGCCCCTTGGGTTGCCAGATCACCAGCGTAATGGTCAGCAGGAAAATCAACGACGCGATGAGCATGCGCAACAGCCTTGAAAGAGGGATTGAAGAGAAAACATCAGCAGCAACGCGCCACCGGCCGGCCGGTCATCGCGCCCAAACGCTGCACATCCACCGCCAGCCAGGCGCTGTTGGCCGCCAACGCTTGTTCCAACAGGGTACGCACCCAAGATGGCAATTGTGGATGCAGGCGGTAGTAGACCCACTGCCCCTGGCGCCGGTCGTTGAGCAGGCCGGCATTGCGCAACTGCGCCAGGTGCCGGGAGATCTTCGGCTGGCTCAGGTCCAGCGCCGCGGTGAGTTCACAGACACACAACTCGCCCTCGCGGGCCACCAGCAATGCAATGCGGGTCCGGGTGTCGTCGGCCAGCGCCTTGAAGACGTCGACGGGATTGTGAGATTCGGTCATGGCGGGAAACAGTCTGGATGAGCGAACGGCGAATATATGGAAATTCGAATATCCCGTAAAGCAGGGATTTGAAGTTGCAGATGCACTTGCAGATGTACATGCACTTGTGGCGAGGGGATTTATCCCCGCAGGGCTGCGAAGCAGCCCCAGACCCAACACCCTGGTGTGCCAGGCAATTTGAATGGGGGCGCTTCGCGCCCCAACGGGGATAAATCCCCTCGCCACGGATTGAGTGGACCAGCTAGCGCGGATCGCCGTTATCCAGCGCCCGGTTAGCCAGCAATCCGCCCAATTCGATCAACTGTTGAATGCCCAACGCCACATGCCGGCGCGAACCGTCCAGTTCGAAGGCCAGGTCGCTGATCATTGCATCGGCCGAAGCCAGGGTTTCGCTGAGGTTGGCGAGCAGGCATTCGGTGTCGACACCGTTTACCACGGTGAAGAGCTGGCTTGGCGGCGGCCCGGTGTCGGGCTCGGGCTTGAGATAGTAATCGAGGGCGCGTTTGGCGGCTTTGTCGAAGGCGGTTGGGTCTGGATCGGTGTCTGGCGGATTTGGGGTTGGTTTGAACATGGTGAATCTCCGTGAAGGGTTGAGCCACCACGACCTATCGCTAAACAAGTAAGGTGGCGGCTGTACGCAGGTTAGCGATCCGGGTCACAGAAACCCCGGGTAGACCCGAAGGTCTCCCGCGCACAGCCACCATTACACAAATTACAGGCACGGAATGACTGCACTTGGGTCTGGGCATTGTTGCGTCTGTGTGTTGAGCCGGATCGCTAAACCCGATCACTGATTCGTCAGCGACCCGCAAACGATAGAGCCCGCCCCCCAGACGCACAAGCCGGCGGATTCTGGCGCAGTTGTAGGCAACGGCGCAAGACGGTGTAGCCGGAGGATGAAGGATGACGTGGGGCGCAGTTTCGGTAAGCTCGGGCCTGTGAAAGCGAGTTTCCTCGCTTTCACAGGATGTGTTGCTAGTAAATAAATGCGTCCCCTTTTTTGCTGAGGGAAGCGCTTTTCCATGGGGGAACACCTCGACGTTTTTGAGGGGCCGCCAATAAAACAGTAGAGGCGCAATGAACGTAGAGGAATTAAGACGCGCCGGGGTGAGCGCGTCTACTGTCAGAGTTGACAGGTTGAAGGGATATCAACAGCGCCGTGCGAGGGGAAACACGAACGGCCGGGAGTGTAACCCCGTTTTCTGATGAGCGCGGGATCCTGAAGCGCAGGAGGCCATCAGGCCTTTTTATGCTGCTCCACCCACTTGCCATAGGCATCGATGAATTTCTGCAAGAACGGCCTCACGGACTCCGACAGGTTGCCCGCCTCGTCGAACGCCGTCCCGGCGCCGCTCAGGTAGGCTTCCGGCTGCTGCATGCAAGGCACATCGAGGAACACCAGGGACTGGCGCAAATGATGATTGGCGCCAAAACCACCGATGGCGCCCGGCGATGCACTGATCACCGCGCCCGGCTTGCCACTGAAGCAACTCTGGCCATAAGGGCGCGAGCCGACGTCGATGGCATTTTTCAGCGGTGCCGGTACCGAACGGTTGTATTCAGGCGTGACGAACAGTATTGCGTCGGCTGCGCCCACCTGCTGACGGAATGTGGTGTAGGCTGCCGGCGGCGTTACGTCAATGTCTTCGTTATAGAGTGGCAAGTCGCCAATCTCGACGATGCTCAGTTTCAGATTGGCTGGCGCCAGGTCAGCCAGTGCCAGGGCCACCTTGCGATTGATCGATGCCTTGCGCAGGCTGCCCACCAAAACGGCCACTGTGTAGACATTACTCATAAGAGTCTCTCGACTGTCGGCTCAAAGGAGCCTGTAGTTATAGATGATCGGAGCGACAATTGGACCAGCGGGACGACGAAAACCGGCCGACTGGACTATTTTTTTCATGTAGGAAAACTTACCGCGCTTGACCAGGGTCTACAGAACCGCAAATCGAGTGATCTATTTCCAGAGGTTCTAAGCAATGGCAGCAGTACTTGTCGGACAATTTCATGCGCGGGACGCCGAAGGTCGCGTCTATTCGGTGCATGAGTTCCAGGAATCGACCCCGTCGCCCGACGGAAACGGCAAGGAGCCTGTCACTACCTATAAATTGGCGATCGGTGATCGAGTCACCAAACTCGACGACGGCAAATTTATTCTCGTGCAATCTCAAATCGAACTGACGCGCGAACCGGAAACGCCGCTGCCCACTCAAACGCCCACTGAAACGCAAATAGCTTCATAACCATTGGTTATGAGCAGAAGTCATGCCCGGACTTGGGTTAGGATTCAGCCAATCAATGGCTCTCCCGCCGAACATGGACTTCTTGCATGCGTTTACGCCACATCGAAGTGATCCAGGCGCTGCTGCAGACCGGCCACCTCGGCACGGCGGCCGAATGGCTGCAATTGCCGGTGGCGGAGGTCGAGGCGATCCTGCGCGATGCCGAGGCGCAGCTGGGCTTCATGCTGTTTGCCAGTGTGCGCGGTCGCTTGCAGGCCACCCGGGAAACCCTTGAATTGCGCGACGGTATCACGCGGGTGTACGACACCCTCGAACCGGTGCAACGCCTGGCCAGCAGCCTGAAACACTATCAGGCACCTCCCCTGCGAGTCATCTGCACCCCGCCGCTGGCCCAACAGTTGTTGCCCCAGAGCATCGCCGCGCTGCGCCGACGGCATCCGGATGTACCTTGCACCCTGCTCAGCCAACCGACCCGCGACATCGTCCAGAGCCTGCTATTGCGTGAAAGTGACCTGGGCCTGAGCTTGCACGACCCGGAACACCCCGACATCCATTGCCAGATGATCGCCCAGGGCAAACTGCAATTGCTGGCGCCCCACGGCTGGCTGCAACCGCGGCAAAAATACATTTCCCTTCAGGACCTGGCGGGCCAGTCGCTGGTGGGGCTCGATGGCCACGACCCGCTAAGCCCCGCGTTCGAACATAAACTGGCGGCGCTGCGGCCGGCGCCGGTGATCCAGATCCGCGTGCAGACCCATCAGATGATGCGCGCCATGGTCGAGGCCGGCGAAGGCCTGGCCATCGTCGACCCGTTCACCGCCGCAGGCGCAAAGAATGGCGAGCTGGATGTCTGCCCGGTGTCACCGGCGATTGCGATTGGCCTCTATGCCCTGAGCCTGAACGGCACGCAACC
Source organism: Pseudomonas sp. B21-054 (assembly GCF_026016345.1). Taxonomy (NCBI): domain Bacteria; kingdom Pseudomonadati; phylum Pseudomonadota; class Gammaproteobacteria; order Pseudomonadales; family Pseudomonadaceae; genus Pseudomonas; species Pseudomonas sp. B21-054. The sequence goes on along the minus strand of NZ_CP087204.1, from coordinate 2,832,166 downwards.
CTCGCCCGCCGTCCAATCGTTGCTGGAACGGCTTACGGAACAAGCCGAGGCGTTGCTGAGCCACTGATCGACATGCCCAGCGGATCGTCGAACAACCGGTACCAGAACAACGCTACTTCGGCGGTATGCCGGTCGATGCCGCGATAGCGCAAGTGGTCGATGCCACCGAGCACATACCCGCAACGCTCATAGAGTCGGCAGGCCCCCAGGTTGTTGTTCTGGGTTTCCAGCATGATCCCCGGCAGTTTTTTCTTGCGGCTCCAGAAGTGAGCGACGTCGAGCAGCGCCTTGGCCACCCCGTGGCGACGGGCCGGCGCATGCACTGCCAGTTCGTCGATATGGGCGAAGCCGTTCCAGTTGGTACTGATCACCAGGTGCCCTACCGGCTGGTCGTCGAGGTAAGCCATGAAGATCTCGCTGTCCGGGGCATTGCGAAAGCTGCTGAACTCTTCAGGATCGATGCCATAGCACTTGCGATAGGGCACGATGGGCGTCACCGTCCATTGGCTCACGGGCCGGCCAACCTGCGCGGTACCGTAGTCGCTGACCTCGAAACTGAAATCACTGCCCCAGATGTAGGCGGCAAAGCCATCATCGACGACGCGCACCGACAGACCGGGGTATTTGGGATTCATGACCGGTTGCATACTGGGGAAAGTCCTCATTCCTTGAGACAACCAACGGCGAGTTGCCATCCATTGCCCTTGCCTTGCAAATCTTCACACATCAAGCGGGATCCGTAGCCTGCCCGTTACCTCAGGTTAGAAGGTACTGGCGATTGTGGCGAAAAATGAACGATGGATAACTTTGTGGGAGCAAGTTCGCTCCCACAAAAAGGGTGTCATCCGTTCGCCGGGGCCTGCGCCTCGACCAACTGCGTCCACAGTGCCGGAGCACCGGCGGACTTGGCGATGGCTTCCAGACGCGCGGCATGTTCGGCCAGGTCGTTTTCGCTGGCGCGGATGATCCGGGATGGCTGGCGGTCAGCGGGCAAGCGCCGGATTTCCGTGGCCTGGTTGCCCGAGCCTTCGCCGGTACCGTTGCCGTCCGAGGCGTTGCCGGCCAGGGACAGGCTGGTCTGGCCGCCGGTCATGGTCAGGTAGACATCGGCCAGGATCTCGGAGTCGAGCAAGGCGCCGTGCAGTTCCCGGCCAGAGTTGTCGACATCGTAGCGCTTGCACAAGGCATCGAGGCTGTTGCGCTGCCCCGGGTGACGTTCCCGAGCCATCATCAGGGTATCGAGGATGGTGCAATGCCGGGTGATGTCGGCGCGGTCGTGCTGGCCCAACAAGGCGAATTCGTTGTTGATGAAACCAACGTCGAACGCCGCGTTATGGATGATCAACTGCGCGCCCTTGATGAATTCGAAGAACTCATCGGCCACTTCGGCGAAACGCGGTTTGCCCACCAGGAACTCGTTGGTAATGCCGTGGACGCCGATGGCGCCTTCGTCACTTTCACGGTCCGGTTGCAGGTAAACGTGGAAATGGCGACCGGTCAGGCGTCGGCCGATCAACTCGACACAGCCGATTTCGATAATCCGGTGACCATCGGTCACCGGCATGCCGGTGGTTTCGGTATCCAGTACAACAGATCTGTTGGCCATCAGTGTTCAGCTCTCAACGGGCATGCTTGCAAAAGCGCGGATGTTAACACGCTCTTGCCGTGAGGGATTTATCTGGGACCCAGGTATTAACCAACGAACGGTCCATTTTCTCTAGAACCCGGCCTCCACCGACTCAGCCCCATTCAAGCGTCAGCCCCAGCACAAATGGGCCCATACCCGGCAAATAATGGCATAGCGCCAGCCAGGTGCTAGCCTCAGACAACTGGCGGCCAGTCACCGCCAGAACTCATAAGGAGCGTGACATGCCTCACACCTGTCAATGCAATTACAAACTAGTCGGTCGTGCTGGCGCAAAATTAGCAACTTCCGCTTTCATACTGTTATCTGGCTGCGCATCACTTGACGACCGACCTGATCTCGGTCGTACCGACAGTGAAATACCAGACCCTGCGCGCTATGAAAAAAGAAGCACTACTTTAAGAGCGGCCGAAAACTGCCACCTAAAATCCTATCGCCAACAACTTTATGCGAAGCCCGATACAAGCGCCGACACCTGCACGGGAAAGGAAATCACAGACTATCGTCCAGAGCTTGGCCTTTCATTATCTGGTGGAGGAATGCGCTCAGCCACCTTCTCCATTGGCGTTCTCGCAGGGCTGCAAAAACAGGGGATTCTTGATCAAATCGATATTGTGTCTTCTGTATCAGGAGGCAGTTATGCCAACTTATGGCTCGTCAACCAACTCTTTGGGGCAACAAACTACCAAGCGTACAGCGCCTCCCCCGAAGAGCTATTCAAAAGCTACTATGTCTACCCCGCCGCGAGAGACGGTTCGAACATTGAGCCAATGGCCAGGCCTGAAAATGCCAGCCCGACAAGCAGACGATTCCAAACCTACATAGAGAACAACAGCTATTTGATCACTCAGACACAGGACTCATATTACGGTGCGTTCATCGATCGAAGTGCCTATCTAGGCGAGATGACCGCGCGCACAGCGCTTTGGATTCCCTCCGTCCCACTTAACATGATCGCCAATGGACTTTTTCGATGGCAGCTCAATCTTAATCCCTGGGAATCAGCCTATAAAAAAGGAATAGCGAGAACTTTTGGTGCTTTCCCGACAGGCTGGCACTCCACTTTAGGTAAGCCGCTACCCAATTATGACGAACTGGCGAATGCCGCAAAGCTAGGGGAAATACCCTTTTTCATCATTAATACAACAGCCGCCTATGGAGGGAATATTGAATGGTTGCGCACATCCGATTTAGCTGGCTTTAATTCGGACCTGGCAAGCGTCGTCTATGAGTTCTCACCTTTAGCCTACGGTAATACCGCGTTTGGTTATTGTGACTATCAAGACAAAAAAAATAGAGACACCTATGACGTGCTCTGTCACCCCGCTGAAGCCCCTAAACTATCCGAAGCCGTTATGATGTCGGGGGCTGCCGTCGACGCATTGAAGTTATCCGACCTGCCTTTGGTTTACGTTGGCTTGGACGCGACCGCTGACGCATTGAATCTATCGCTAGGTCAATATGTGACCAATCCTCGTGTCGCGCCAGCAACGAGAGCCTGGCATAAAGCGCTTCCCTTTCCGTTCTACTTTGCCGCGAATCAAAAATATGATGAAACTCGAGACTCCGTTTACTTAAGCGATGGTGGCCACTCGGAAAATCTGGGCATGTACGCATTGATTAAAAGACGCGTTAAAAACATTATCACGATCGATGCAGAACACGAAGCGACTAGCGCAGGCGATAAACGCCTGGCTGTTTTTGATGCTTTACAGCGTTTACGATGCCACCTCGGCAAAGAGGAAGGACTAAAATTTTACAAGGTAGAAGGTACTGCAACAATTCCCGACAAGTTTTTAGATGCAGATGCCTGCACAACGTTCACACGACAGGATCTCGACTTCAACTTTATCAGCGCCAATCCTTTTTTTCGCTTTGACATTTGTCCGAATCAAGGGTGCACACCAGAGAACCGCATGCGAGTGTTGTACGTAAAACTATCAATCAATGAAACAGCTATGCCTCCAAATACTCACTGGCGAGAGAGGCTGTCGAATTGCGATGACGGCAATGACTTCTCCTGCGAAGCAATCTGGCTCTACATGGAGGAGCTTTCCGAATGCAAACGTGACTGGTTTGGCGGGTGTGATCGCTTCCCCCAAGTCGCCACCAAAGACATCAACTACCCCAGAACACAAGTTAATGGTCATCGAGCGTTGGGTTATGATATTGGACGCAGGATCAGCCTCTCGGAACAAGGCCCGGCAGGACAACCTTTCAAATCCTGGACTCCAATAGAAAGTGCTTCCACTGGCTCATCTGATTTTTAGCCCAAGGGTGCCAAGCTTCACCTTTATCGCCTTGGCTCCGTAGCCATGAACCACGCCAGCCCTCCAGAGCTGGCGTGGTGTCCCGTCAAGCCTGCTTGTAGCCCCGCACCTCATCCACCCCGCGGTTGGCCAGTTGGTCGGCCCGTTCATTGCCGTGGTGGCCGATGTGGCCGCGCACCCACTTCCAGGTGACGTTGTGACGGTTGACCTGCTCGTCCAGCAGCATCCAGAGGTCGGCGTTTTTCACCGGCTCCTTCGCGGCCGTCTTCCAGCCGCGCTTCTTCCAATTGGCCATCCACTCATTGATGCCCTTCATGACGTACTGCGAGTCGGTGACCAACAGAACGTCACAGGAACGCTTGAGTTCTTCCAGGCCACGGATGGCGCCCATCAGCTCCATGCGATTGTTGGTGGTATTGGCTTCACCGCCCCAGAGTTCCTTCTCCACCCCTTTGCACACCAGCAGCGCGCCCCAGCCGCCGGGGCCGGGATTGCCCTTGCAGGCGCCATCAGTGAAGAGTTCTACGCTATCGCTCATGCCAATCTATCCAGAAAAAATGCAAAGGCCCGCCGATCGGGGCGACACCGCCCGAAGCCGAAATGCCGGCAGGCCATCAGAAAAGGGTTACGGCTCGATGTGGCGACGATTGACCTTGGCCATCGGCAAAGGAATCAGCTTGCCCATCGGCTCGCGTCGCGCCTGACGAACCGGGCGCAGCCCGACCGCGATCTTGCGCGCCACCAACAAATAGAAACCACCACCGGACAACTGCCAGTCACCGGCCTTGCGCTCCCAACCGGCCAGACGGGCCTGCCACTTGGGCGACGCAAGCGGCGGACGATAGCACCCGAAGCGGCGTTTCTCCAGCGCGAAGCCCAGCAGGTTCAGCCAGTCGCCGACCCGCGAGGCCGAGATGCAGCGCGCCTGGCGCAAGGCATCGTGGGCGAACACGTGCCGCAACCCCCAACTGCTCCAGGGGTTGATGCCGATGATCAACAGATGCCCGCCGGGACGCACGCTGCTGGCGGCTTCACGCAGCAAGCCGTGGGGCGACAGGCAGAAATCCAGGCCGTGCTGCAGCACCACCACGTCGGCGGCGTGCTCGCTCAAGGGCCAGGCCTGCTCTTCGCAGACAATCTCTACCCCGGGCAATGGCGCTCCCAGGCGGACATTGCGCTGGACCTGCGGTGCCGACGGCGGCGTCTGCGCCGAAGGCCCGTAATGCACCAGGTAGCCGCCGAAGAACCGGCCCAGCTCGTCTTCGAGCATGCGCCGTTCTTCTTCCAGCAAAAATTGCCCGACAGGGCCGGACAGCCATTCACGGGCCGCGCTGATCAACGCCAGCCAGTCAGGATCAGCCTGAGCGAACGCTTCATCGGTCATTGCATTCTCCAACGCGTCAGGAAGTTCTAAGATGCGCCTTTGTTTTCCGCTTGGCGAATTCCGCGATGATACAGATCAGTGCCCTGCCCGCGTTCACCGATAACTACATCTGGTTGCTACAGGATCACGCGACCCAACGCTGCGCCGTGGTCGACCCGGGTGATGCCGCGCCCGTGCAAGCCTGGCTCGACGCCCACCCAGGCTGGGCCTTGAGCGACATATTGATCACCCACCATCACCATGATCATGTCGGCGGCGTCGAGGTGCTGAAAAACGCAACGCGCGCCACCGTCCATGGCCCGGCCAGTGAAAACATCCCGGCGCGGGATGTGGCGCTCAATGACCACGACACGCTCAGCGTGCTCGGCCTGGATTTCGAGGTCTACGCCGTACCGGGACACACCTTGGGGCATATCGCCTACTACCACCACGGCCTGCTGTTTTGTGGCGACACGCTGTTTGCCGCCGGTTGCGGCCGGCTCTTCGAAGGGACGCCTGGGCAAATGTACCACTCCCTCAGCCGCCTCGCCGCCCTGCCCGAAGATACGCTGGTCTACTGCACCCATGAATATACCCTCAGCAACCTGAAGTTTGCCGCCGCGGTGGAACCGGGCAATCCAGATATCACCGCCCGTCTGGAAAAAGTCAGCCGGCAACGCCACGAAGGCGTCATTACCCTGCCCTCGACCCTGGCCCTGGAAAAGCTCACTAATCCCTTCCTGCGCACCGCCGAAACATCTGTTAAACAAAAAGCAGACGAACGGAACGGCCAGCGTAACGAGACGCCGACCGAGGTTTTTGCGGCCTTGAGGGCTTGGAAAGATAAGTTCTAAGGGCGCTATCGATTGATACAAAAATTCTGAATGGTTGACCTGTTGGGGTGCGCTTCCTAGAATCGGCCGACATTTTTGCCCGGAACTTACTTCCAGCCAATGTCGTCATCTATACGCAGGTCCGTCCAGTCAGACACATTGACCCGCTTGGCTCAAGCCATTGCGGTGGCTGTGTCCGCCACCCTGGCGGGCTGCCAGAGCACGGGCCAGGCGCCGCAAACCGACGCGGCCCACACGCCGAACATCGCCGCTCGCGCCAAGCAAAAACCGATCTGGCTCACTGAAAAACCTACCCCTCAAGTGCCCCAGGACGTCTGGGAACGCATGCGCCAGGGCTTCCAGCTGCAAGAAACCGCCGGCGTCAATCCACGTATCGAGCAACAGCGCCTGTGGTTCGCCAGCAATCCGTCCTTCCTGGAAAACGCCGGCGAGCGTGGCAGCCTGTACATCCATTACATCGTCGAACGCCTCGAAGAACGCAACATGCCGCTGGAGCTGGCGCTGCTGCCGGTGATCGAGAGCGCCTACAACCCGATGGCCTATTCCCGGGCCAATGCGGTGGGGCTGTGGCAATTCATCCCGTCCACGGGGCGTTACTTCAACCTGCGCCAGACCCGCTTCTATGACGGCCGTCGCGATATCACCGCGTCCACCACGGCCGCCATGGACTACCTGACGCGCCTGCACGACATGTTCAACGGCGACTGGCTGCTGGCGCTGGCGGCGTACAACGCAGGCGAAGGCACGGTCAGCCGCGCCATCGAGCGCAACGAAAAGCTTGGCCTGCCCACCGATTACTGGAACCTGCCGCTGCCCAGCGAAACCCAGGCCTACGTGCCGAAGCTGCTGGCGTTATCCCAGTTGGTGCTCTCCCCCGATGCCTATGGCGTGAACCTCAACCCGATCGCCAACGAACCGTATTTCCAGGTCGTCGAAATCAACCAGCGCATGGACCTTTCCAAGGTCGCGGCGGTGGCCAACATCGACGAAGACGAACTGTTCCAGCTCAACCCGGCCTTCAAGCAGCGCACCACCATCGACGGTCCGCAACACCTGCTGGTGCCCACGTCCAAGGCCCAGTTGCTGACCGCCAGCCTGTCGACCATGCGTCCGGAAGAGTTGATCAGCCAGCGCTCGCTCAAGCCGGTGTTCGAGAGCGCCGATGACAGCGACGTGGAAGGCGCCAGGCGCAGCTACCGCGTCAAGCGCGGCGATAACCTGGCCCAGATTGCCAAGGCCAACAATGTCCAGACCAAAGACCTGCAACGCTGGAACAAGCTCAGTGGCAATAAACTCAAGGTCGGCCAGACCCTGGTGATGCAGGACACCAAGGCCACCAAGGCCACCGGCAAGCGCATCAGCACCGTGGTCGCCGCCAACAGCAAGGATCAAAAGAAGCAGACCCAATACAAGGTCAAGCAGGGCGACTCGTTGTACGTAGTGGCCAAGCGCTTCAACGTCGAAATGCAGCACCTCAAGCGCTGGAATCCACGGATGGGCAAGGCCCTCAAGCCTGGGCAGATGCTGACGGTTTACTCCCCCCACTAAGCCTCGCGGTGGCCGAGGGGATTTTTGTGGTGAGGGGATTTATCCCCGTTGGGCTGCGAAGCAGCCCCAATTGACGATGTCCCAGACAGAGCGAGGGGGCCGCTTAGCGCCCCAGCGGGGATAAATCCCCTCGCCACAAGTGCTGTGCTCGGCAGGAACCACTGAACCAACGGCTCTCTCCCTATCCCCGCCTTTTTCCTGCCGATACAAGCTGTTACTGTACAGGCCATAAAAGCCCAAGCCGCCTGGATCGAATCTCAGACTTGATACGTCCCCTCCTCCTGCTCCTGATCAGCCTGGCCTTGAGTTCTCCCGCCAGCGCAACCATCAGCGAAAGCCATGGCTATGCGCAGTTCGGCACGCTCAAGTACCCGGCCAGATTCACCCACTTCGACTGGGTCAATCCGCAAGCGCCCAAGGGCGGTACCTTGCGGGTCATGGCATTTGGCACCTTCGATACGCTCAACCCCTACACCTTCAAGGGCAGCAGCCCGGTCTCCACGCCGAATTTCCTGCAATACGGCATCAACGAACTGAACGAGCCACTGATGGTCGGCACCGGCCAGTACGCACCGTCCGGTGATGAACCGACGTCGAGCTACGGCCTGATCGCCCAATCGGTGGAGTACAGCGAAGACCGCAGTTGGGTGGTGTTCAACTTGCGGCCCGAAGCGCGATTTCACGATGGTGTGCCGATCACCGCCTATGACGTGGCGTTCTCCTATAGAACCCTGCTCAAGGACGGTCACCCGCAATACCGCACAAACCTGCAGGAAGTGCTGCGAGTCGATATTCTCAACCCGCTGAAAATCCGCTTTGTCTTCAAGCGCGCGGGCAATCCGCTGCTGATCCTGCGCCTGGGTGAGCTGCCGGTGCTGCCCCAGCATTACTGGAAAGACCGCGACTTCAAGGCCACCACATTCGAGCCGCCCCTGGGCAGCGGGCCTTATCGCATCACCAAAGTGCAGCCGGGTCGCCAACTGGTGTTCGAGCGGGTCAAGGATTACTGGGGCAAGGACCTGCCGGTCAATCGCGGCAAATACAACTACAACCGAATGGAGGTGGAGTTCTACCGCGACAGCGAAGTCGCCTTCGAAGCCTTCAAGGCCGGCGAGTTCGACATCTACATCGAACACCAGGCCAAGAACTGGGCCAACGGCTACGACTTTCCGGCGATCAAGCGCGGCGATGTGATCAAGGCACAGATACCCCACCAGATCCCGACCCAGACCCAGGGCCTGTTCATGAACACCCGGCGCGGCACGTTTGCCGAGGCCAAGGTTCGCGAGGCCTTGGGGCTGATGTTCGATTTCGAGTGGACCAACCGCACGCTGTTCAGCGGCGCCTACAAACGCACTCTCAGCTATTACCCCAACAGCGAATTCTCCGCCAGCGGCCTTCCGGTGGGCCACGAATGGCTGTTGCTCAAGCCCTACCGTGAACAATTGCCGCCCAAACTGCTCACCGAACCCTTCAGCCTGCCCAAGACCGATGGTCGCGGCATCCCCCGGGAAACCCTGCGCAAAGCCTTGAGCTTATTGAAGGAAGCCGGTTGGACCCTCAACGGCCAGCGACTGGTGAACGCCGCCAGCCAGCCCCTGACCTTCGAGATCCTCTTGGTAAATCCGAACCTGGAGCGCATCCTGCAGCCCTACGTTGAAAACCTCGCCAGCATCGGCATCCAGGCCCGGCTGCGCACGGTGGACCGCGCCCAGTACAAACAGAGGCTGGACCAGTTCGACTTCGACATGATCCTGCTGACCTTGAACCAGACCCTCAGTCCGGGCCTGGAACAATGGCAGTACTTCCATTCCAGCCAGGTCGGGGTCAAGGGCAGTAAGAACTACGCGGGGATCGCCAACCCCGTGGTCGATCACTTGTTGGAAAAACTCTTGGCCGCCCGAACCCGTGACGAACAGGTCGCCGCCGGCAAGGCCCTGGATCGCGTACTGCTGTGGCAGCATTACTGCATTCCCAACTGGTATCTCAATTATCATCGCCTGGCGTACCGCAACCGGTTCGCCTTCGTCACCACGCCGCCCTATACCCTGGGTCTGAGCGCATGGTGGCTGAAATCTTCGGAGAAAGATCAATGAAGCCTTTTCGCGCCCTGCTCCTGCAGGCCAGCAGCCTGTTATTCGCCGGGCTGGCCTGCGCTGCGCCGCAGCACGCCTTGACCTTGTACAACGAACCGCCGAAATACCCGGCCGACTTCAAGCATTTCGACTACGTGAACCCCGACGCGCCCAAGGGCGGCGTGTTCCGCCAGGGCGGGTTTGGCGGCTTCGACAGCCTCAACCCGTTCATCAGCAAAGGTGTACCGGCCGATGACATCGGCCTGATCTACGACACCCTGGCCAAGCAGGGCCTGGACGAACCCTTCACCGAATACGGTCTGATCGCCGAAAAAATCGAGAAAGCCCCCGACAATGGCTGGGTGCGCTTCTACCTGCGCCCCGAAGCGCGCTTCAACGACGGTCATCCGGTGCGCGCCGAAGACGTGGTCTTCAGCTTCCAGACCCTGACCAAGGACGGCGCGCCGATGTTCCGCGGCTATTACAACGACGTCGCCGAAGTGATCGCCGAAACCCCGCTCAAAGTGCTGTTCAAGTTCAAGCACACCAACAACCGCGAATTGCCGTTGATCCTCGGCCAATTGCCGGTATTGCCAAAACACTGGTGGGCCGAGCGCGACTTCAACAAAGGCAACCTGGAGATTCCCCTTGGCAGCGGGCCCTACAAGGTCACCGAAGTGAAGGCCGGGCGTTCGATTCGCTATGAACGTGTGAAGGACTATTGGGGCAAGGACCTGCCGGTCAATCGTGGCTTCTACAATTTCGACGTACTGACCACCGACTACTACCGCGACAACACCGTCGCGGTCGAGGCCCTGAAAGCCGGGCAGTTCGATTTCTGGCTGGAAATGACCGCCAAGAACTGGGCCAACGCCTACAACATCCCCGCCGTGACCGAGGGTCGGCTGATCAAGGAGCAGATCCCCAACGGCAACCCCACCGGCATGCAGGGCTTTATCTACAACCTGCGCCGACCGGTCTTCCAGGATGTGCGGGTGCGCAAGGCCTTGAGCCTGCTGCTGGATTTCGAGTGGACCAACAAGCAACTGTTCAACGGCGCCTACGCCCGCACCCGCAGCTATTTCGAAAATTCGGAAATGGCCGCCACCGGCCTGCCCGGCGAAGACGAACTGAAGATTCTAGAACCCCTGCGCGGCAAGGTTCCCGAGCAGGTCTTCACCGAAGCTTTCCAGCCTTCGATGTGCGACGGCAGCGGCATGATCCGCGACCACCAGCGCAAGGCCTACCAATTGCTGCAAGAGGCCGGCTGGCGCATCGTCGACGACAAAATGGTCGATGCCCAAGGCAAACCGGTGGTGCTGGAGTTCCTGCTGGCCCAGACCGAGTTCGAGCGAGTGCTGCTGCCGTTCAAGCGCAACCTGAGCGACCTGGGCATTGAACTGGTGATCCGCCGTGTGGACGTGTCCCAGTACATCAACCGTGTGCGCTCCCGGGACTTCGACCTGGTGGTGGGCAGCTTCCCGCAATCCAGCTCGCCGGGTAACGAGCAGCGTGAGTTCTGGATGACGGCCGCCGCCGACAAGCCCGGCAGCCGCAATACCATGGGACTGAAGGATCCGGCCGTCGACCAGTTGGTGGAGCAACTGATCAACGCCGATTCGCGCAAGAGCCTGGTGGCCCACGCCCGGGCGCTGGACCGGGTCCTGCAATGGGGCTACTACGTGATTCCCAACTGGCACATCAAGACCTGGCGCGTCGCCTACTGGAACCACATCGGCCATCCGAAAATCACGCCGACCTATGACATCGGCACCACCACCTGGTGGGTCAAGCCGGACACCAAGCCGGCCATCGAGGTAGAAAAGCAAGTCATGGAACAACAGATCAACACCGCTCCTGCGAGCGTGGAGTAACCCGATGCTGGCTTATATCTTTAGGCGGCTGCTGCTGATCATCCCGACTCTGTTCGGCATCCTGTTGATCAACTTCGTCATCATCCAGGCCGCGCCCGGCGGGCCGGTAGAGCAAATGATCGCCAAGCTCGAAGGCTTCGAAGGCGCCACCAGCCGCATTGCCGGCGGCGGTGCCGAAGTCTCGGTGGCCGGCTCCTCCTATCGCGGCGCCCAGGGCCTGGATCCTGCGCTGGTCAAGGAAATCGAGCGCATGTACGGCTTCGACAAGTCGGCCCCCGAACGCCTGTGGATCATGATCAAGAACTACGCCCACCTGGACTTCGGCGACAGTTTCTTTCGCGATGCCAAGGTCATCGACCTGATCAAGGAAAAGATGCCGGTGTCCATTTCCCTCGGGTTGTGGAGCACATTGATCATGTACCTGGTGTCGATCCCGCTGGGGATCGCCAAGGCCACGCGGCACGGCAGCCACTTCGACGTGTGGACCAGTTCGGCGATCATCGTCGGCTATGCGATCCCGTCGTTCCTGTTCGCCATCCTGCTGATCGTGGTGTTTGCCGGCGGCAGTTATTTCGACTGGTTCCCGTTGCGCGGACTGACCTCCAATAACTTCGACGAACTGAGCACGGGCGGCAAGATCCTCGATTACTTCTGGCACCTGGCCTTGCCCGTGACCGCCCTGGTGATCGGCAACTTCGCCACCATGACCCTGCTGACCAAGAACAGCTTCCTCGACGAAATCAACAAGCAATACGTGGTCACCGCCAAGGCCAAGGGCCTGACCCGTCATCGGGTGCTCTACGGCCACGTGTTTCGCAATGCCATGCTGCTGGTGATCGCCGGTTTCCCTTCGGCGTTCATCGGGATCTTCTTCACCGGTTCCTTGCTGGTGGAAGTGATTTTCTCCCTCGACGGCCTCGGGCTGATGAGTTTCGAAGCAGCCATCAACCGTGACTACCCGGTGGTGTTCGGCACCCTGTTCATCTTCACCCTGCTGGGGCTGGTGGTGAAACTGATCGGCGACCTGACCTACACCTTTGTCGATCCGCGTATCGACTTCGAAAGCCGGGAGCATTGAGATGAACCTGTCCCCTCTCAATCGCCGGCGCTTCGAACTGTTCAAGGCCAACAAGCGTGGCTGGTGGTCGCTGTGGCTGTTTTTGATCCTGTTCGCCCTGAGTCTGGGCGCCGAGTTGATCGCCAACGACAAGCCGCTGGTGGTGCACTACGACGGCGGCTGGTATTTCCCGGCCGTCAAGCGCTACCCGGAAACCACCTTCGGCGGCGAATTCCCGCTGGAAGCCAACTACAAGAGCCCGTACATCCGTGAATTGCTGGCGGCCAAGGACGCCTGGGTGCTGTGGGCGCCGATTCCGTTCAGCTACCAGAGCATCAACTACGACCTGAAGGTCCCGGCCCCGGCGCCACCCTCCTCCGTGAATTGGTTGGGCACCGATGACCAGGGCCGCGATGTCCTGGCGCGGGTGATCTACGGCTTTCGCATCTCGGTGCTGTTCGCCCTGACGCTGACGGTGCTCAGCTCGATCATCGGCGTGATCGCCGGCGCCTTGCAGGGCTTCTATGGCGGCTGGGTCGACCTGGCCGGCCAGCGCTTCCTGGAGATCTGGTCCGGGCTGCCAGTGCTGTACCTGCTGATCATCCTCGCCAGTTTCGTGCAACCGAACTTCTGGTGGCTGCTGGGGATCATGCTGCTGTTTTCCTGGATGAGCCTGGTGGACGTGGTTCGCGCCGAGTTCCTGCGCGGACGCAACCTGGAATACGTGCGTGCAGCGCGGGCGCTGGGCATGCAGAACGGGGCGATCATGTTCCGCCACATCTTGCCCAACGCCATGGTCTCGACCATGACCTTCATGCCGTTCATCCTCACCGGCGCCATCGGCACCCTCACCGCCCTGGATTTCCTCGGTTTCGGCTTGCCTCCCGGCGCGCCGTCCCTGGGCGAGCTGGTGGCCCAGGGCAAATCCAACCTCCAGGCGCCATGGCTGGGCATGAGTGCGTTCGCCGTGCTGGCCCTGATGCTGAGCCTGTTGGTGTTCATCGGCGAGTCCGCTCGCGATGCCTTCGATCCGAGGAAGTGATATGAACCAGGACAATCTGATCGAAGTGCGCGACCTGGCGGTGGAGTTCATTGTCGGCGAACGCCGTCAGCGGGTGGTCGAGGGCGTCAGCTTCGATATCAAGCGCGGCGAAACCCTGGCCCTGGTGGGTGAAAGCGGCTCCGGCAAGTCGGTCACCGCCCACTCGATCCTGCGGCTGCTGCCCTACCCGCTGGCCCATCATCCAAGCGGGACCATCCAGTATGCCGGGCAGGACTTGCTGGGGCTGAAAGAAAAAACCATCCGTCATATCCGGGGCAACCGGATCGCGATGATCTTCCAGGAGCCGATGACATCCCTGAATCCGCTGCACTGCATTGAAAAACAGATCAATGAAGTGCTCGGTATCCACAAGGGCCTGAGCGGCAAGGTCGCGACCCGCCGGACTCTTGAGCTGCTGGAGTTGGTCGGCATTCCCGAGCCCCACAAGCGCCTCAAGGCCCTGCCCCATGAATTATCCGGTGGCCAGCGCCAGCGGGTGATGATCGCCATGGCCCTGGCCAACGAGCCGGAACTGCTGATCGCCGACGAGCCGACCACGGCCCTGGACGTCACCGTCCAGCTGAAAATCCTCGAATTGCTCAAGCAATTGCAGGCGCGATTGGGCATGTCGCTGCTGCTGATCAGCCACGATTTGAACCTGGTGCGAAGAATTGCTCACCGCGTATGTGTCATGCAGCGCGGTTGCATCGTCGAACAGGCATCGTGCGAAGAGTTGTTCCGCGCGCCGCAGCATCCGTACACTCGGGAACTGCTGGCCGCCGAGCCCAGCGGCACCCCGGCGACCAACGTCGTCGGCCCGCCGCTGTTGCAGGTCGAGGACCTGAAAGTCTGGTTCCCGATCAAGAAAGGTTTGTTCAAGCGCACGGTCGACTACATTAAGGCCGTGGACGGTATCCGCTTCAGCCTGCCCCAGGGCCAGACCCTGGGCATCGTCGGCGAAAGCGGTTCCGGCAAGTCCACCCTGGGCCTGGCGATCTTGCGGTTGATCGGCAGCCAAGGCGGGATCCGCTTCGAAGGCAAGCAGCTGGACAGCCTGACGCAGCAGCAGGTCCGGCCGCTGCGCCGGGAGATGCAAGTGGTGTTTCAGGACCCGTTCGGCAGCCTGAGCCCAAGGATGTGTGTGAGCCAGATCGTCGGTGAAGGCCTGCGGATCCATAAGATCGGCAGCGAAGCCGAACAGGAACAAGCGATAATCGCGGCATTGAAGGAGGTAGGCCTGGATCCGGAAACCCGGAACCGCTACCCCCATGAATTTTCCGGAGGGCAACGGCAGCGTATCGCCATTGCCCGGGCCCTGGTGCTCAAGCCGGCGTTGATTCTGCTGGATGAACCGACGTCGGCCCTGGACCGTACCGTGCAACGCCAGGTGGTGGAGCTGTTGCGGTCGCTGCAAACCAAGTACAACCTGACGTACCTGTTTATCAGCCATGACCTGGCTGTCGTCAAAGCGCTGAGCCACCAGTTGATGGTGGTCAAGCATGGCCAAGTGGTCGAACAAGGTGATGCCCGCAGCATATTCGCCGCGCCGCAACACCCCTATACACAGCAGTTGCTGGAGGCCGCCTTCCTGGCCCCAACAGCTGCCGAATAACCTGAAAGAGGAGCAACACATGGGTTTTCTCGCCGGTAAGCGCGTACTGATCGTCGGTGTCGCCAGCAAGCTGTCCATCGCATCCGGCATCGCCGCCGCCATGCATCGCGAGGGCGCTGAGCTTGCCTTCACTTATCAGAACGACAAACTCAAGGGTCGTGTCGAAGAGTTCGCACAAGGCTGGGGCTCGAGCCCTGAACTGTGCTTCCCATGCGACGTGGCCAGCGATGAAGAAATCGCCAAGGTCTTCGAAGCACTGGGCAAGAAGTGGGACGGCCTGGACTGCATCGTGCATTCCGTGGGCTTCGCCCCGGGCGACCAGCTGGACGGCGACTTCACCGAAGCCACCACCCGCGAAGGTTTCCGCATTGCCCACGACATCAGCGCCTACAGCTTCGTGGCCCTGGCCAAGGCCGGTCGCGAAATGATGAAAGGCCGCAATGGCAGCCTGCTGACCCTGTCGTACCTGGGCGCCGAGCGCACCATGCCGAACTACAACGTCATGGGCATGGCCAAGGCTTCCCTGGAAGCTGGCGTGCGTTACCTGGCCGGCTCCCTGGGCCCGGACGGTACCCGCGTCAACTGCGTATCGGCCGGCCCGATCCGCACCCTCGCCGCCTCCGGCATCAAGAACTTCCGCAAGATGCTGGCCGCCAACGAAGCGCAGACCCCACTGCGTCGCAACGTCACCATCGAAGAAGTCGGCAACGCCGGCGCCTTCCTGTGCTCGGACCTGGCGTCGGGCATCAGCGGTGAAATCATGTACGTGGACGGCGGCTTCAACACCACCGCCATGGGCAACCTCGAAGAGTAATCTTCGCGTCAGCCCTGCATAAAAACGCCGCTTGCCCTGAAAAGGACAAACGGCGTTTTTTGTCCCCCTATTTCCCAGTCACCGCAATCCCCCTGTGGGAGCGAGATTGCTCGCGATGGCGGTGGGTCAGCTTGCATTGATGTTGGCTGTGCTGACGCCTTCGCGGGCAAGCCCGCTCCCACATTGGTCCCGGGTGTTCATAGAAGTCGCGCCCACCCCACATCCCCTGTGGGAGCGAGCTTGCTCGCGATGGCGGTGGGTCAGCTTGCATCAACGCTGAATGTACGCCGTCAACCCGACTTCACAGTCAGCGCCGCAGCGCCTGTTTCTGGGCATACATGGCCGCATCCGCTTCGGCTAACAGGTTGTAGATCGACGAATGCTGCCGGGGGTCGTATTCGATCTGGCCCACGCTGAAGTGGATGTCATAGCCACGATGCAGCATCGCATTGCGCTCATCGAGGATTTCCTTGAGCCGCGCCACAACCGCCGAGGTCTCGACATGGGAAGAGCCGGTGAGCAACGCCACGAACTCATCGCCACCCAAACGGCCGATCACATCGCTTTCGCGAAAGGCGATGCGCAGCACATCGGCGAACGCCTTCAGCGCAGCATCGCCCTCGGCATGCCCGAAGCGGTCATTGATGGATTTGAAATCATTGAGATCGAAGAACAGCAACGTCGCCGGGCGCGACAGACGGTCGCAAACACTCAATGCGTGCTGGGCCAGCATCTTGAAGCCGCGCCGATTGGACAGCAGGGTCAGTTCGTCCATGCTCGCCATCTGTACGGCAATCATTTCCTGCTCGGCCATGCGCGCCAGGTCACGCAGCAGCTCGCGCTCTTCGTCATTAAGCGTGCGCGGTCGGGTATCGAGCAGGCACAACGTACCGAGCTTGCTGCCATCGGCCAGCCCCAACGGATACCCCGCGTAGAAGCGAATGCCAGGCTTGTCCGTGACCAACGGATTGTCGTGGAAGCGCTCGTCCTGTTCCGCGTCGCAGATCTCCAGGATCTGATCCTGCAAAATCGCATGCCCACAAAAGGAAACTTCACGCGGGGTTTCGCTGGCATCCAGGCCGGCACTGGACTTGAACCACTGCCGGTTGGCGTCCACCAGGGACACCAGGGCGATGGGCACGTCAAACAGACGCCGGGCGAGGCGGGTCAGGCGGTCAAACCGCTCTTCGGGTGCGGTATCGAGCAGCTTGAGCGAATGCAGATTCTTGAGGCGAACGGCCTCGTTGTCCGGTTTACCTGGCGCAAGCATCGGGAACTCCATGGGCGGGACTTCATGGAGTCTAGTTCAGGGCCACTGCCGATCAAACCGAACGGCCAAATCAATCGGGCATTTGCCGGCGTGGCCTAATACACTGCTTCACAGGTTCAAGACGAGGACGCTGACCGATGAAGCACGCCACCCATGACGCCGCCCCACGCTTCTGGCACGACGCGGCCCTGCCCTTCATCGAAGCCCGGGCCATCGCCGATGGGCGCAAGGTCTGCTATTCACGCCACTCCCACGACCATTTTTCCATCGGAGCGATCACCGCCGGGCGCAGCACCTACATTCATGAGCGGTCGAATTTCCAGGTGCAGTGCGGCACGGTGGTGCTGATGAACCCCGGCGATGTCCATGCGTGCAACCCGGTCGACGATGAGCCGTGGTCGTATGTGATGCTGTACGTCGATACCCAATGGCTGAGGGGTTTGCAACGCCGCATCGGCTTCGATGAAACCCTGGAGTTCCAGAGCTTTGCCACAACCCACAGCCGTGATGTCGAGCTGTTTGCCGCGCTGCAAGGGTTGTATGGGCAACTGGTGGATGAGCAGATCGACACCGACCGCAAGCGCATCGCCGCCGAGGCGTTTTTCACTGACCTGCAACAACGGCTCAACCCTGCCGGCCGTCCGGACCGGGGCAGCCATCCGGGTTTGATGCGCGCGGCGCAGTTCATCCACGACCATTGCAGCGAAGCGTTGAAGCTCGAGGACATCTGCACCGCGGCGCAACTCTCGCCGTCCTACCTGAGTCGCGCCTTCAAGCGTCATTACGGGATGACGCCCCATGCTTTCCTGGTCAATCGCCGGATCCAGTTCGCCCGCCGCCAATTACGCGAAGGCAAGCTGATCGCCGACGTGGCGCTGGAGAGCGGGTTTGCCGACCAGGCGCATTTCCAGCGGGCCTTCAAGCAACACCTGGCGGCCACGCCGGGCCAGTATCGCGGTTGAGCTTCTCCTGCTGTTCCGACCACAACAGCGGACCCCGCCTCAAGGCAACACCAAATACACCGCGCTTGCCACCAGCAACACCGCCATCGCTCGGTTGAACAGGCGCAGGCTCGCCGGATTGCCCAGCCAGGAGCGCAGAAAACTGCCGGCATAAGCCCAGCAGCCCACCGAGATGTAACAGATCACCAGGTAGACTGCCGCAAACTGCCACACCAGCCGTGCCTCGCCATCGGCCACGAACGCGCCCATCCCCGCCACGCAGGCCAGCCAGGCCTTGGGATTGAGCCATTGCATCAGCGCGCCGTAGAACATCGACGGCGCCCGACCCTCGTCCTTGGCGCCCAGGTGCCCGTTGTCCAACGCCAACTTCCATGCCATGAACAACAGAAACGCCACGCCCCCCAGTTGCACCACCCGCGTGAGCCCGGGCCAGCGTTGCAGCACTTCATGCAACCCAAGCCCCATCAGCACCAGCAGCAAGACAAACCCCAGGGTCGCTCCCGCCACATGGCGCAAGGTCGCTCGAAACCCATACCGGGCCCCGGAACTGAGGGCCACAATGTTGACCGGCCCAGGCGTAATGGAGGCGACCAAGGCAAACGCCGCCATGGAAAGAATCAGACTCATCGCAAACCTTCTTCATATCTGTGAAGTGGCGATCAAGGTAAATCGCCCGTTGCTGCCGGTATTGAAGAAAACTGCCTCATAAGGGATCCACGGTGAGTTCACCCATCGAAGCAAAGCCTGCGCCCACAAAAAAGCCGCGACGCCTGAATCAGGCATCGCGGCTTTTTTTGGGATCAGCGGTCGTTCTTGATCGAAGAACTGGTCGCGTTGGTCAGGCCCTTGGTGTTGTGGGTACCCGGAGTAGCCGTGGAAATCGCGGAAGCCTTGGTCAAGCCACGGGTATCGCGGTCTTTGGCGATGCCCGACGTGAGCGAAGCCTTGCTGGTTCGGTCGGTGCGGGTGGTACCGGTATGCTTGCCGCTCACGCCATGGTCGCGCGTAGCGGTGCCGACGTGGTCGCTATCCAGGCCCTTGCCAAGGCCGCTGGATTCGCCGGATTTGCCACCGCCCTTGCCGCCACCGTTACCGCCACCATTGCCACCACCACCGCCACCGCCATGACCACCACCATTGCCACCGCCGGCGGCGTAGCTCGCACCAATGAGCGACAGGTCGGCGGGCAGCAAGGCCGAGGCACCCAGCATCAAGGCACAGACAGCAACAGCGATCAGGGATTTCTTATGTTTGGACATGATGTCTCCGAAAGACAAAAACAGCGGTTGAACCTTTAAGACTCAATGGTTCAACTTTTGTTCGTGAGCATCCGACCAACTGCGCGGAAAATTCACTGTCGATTTTCCGGTGGAGTCGTTCCAGGCACGGTTCTATGCTTTGGCCCCATGAACCTACAAGACCCGCTGCTCCCGCCCCACGCCGAGATGGTCCGCGCCATGCTCGAACGAGACACCGCCTACGAGGGGTGTTTTTCACTGCGGTCAAGACCACCGGCATCTTCTGTCGTCCCAGTTGCACCGCGCGCAAGCCGAAGCCGGAGAATGTGGAGTTCTTCGCCCATGCCGACGAAGCCATGTCGGCCGGCTACCGGGCCTGCCTGCGCTGCAAGCCCCTGGACGCCGCTGCCATCGCGCCGGACTGGATCCAGGCCCTGCTCAAGGCGGTGGACACCGAACCCGACCTGCGCTGGACCGACGCCCTGCTGCTGGAACAAGGCATCGAACCGCTGAAACTGCGGCGCTGGTTCAAGCAACATTTCGGCATGACCTTTCACGCTTACCTGCGGACCCGACGTCTGGGCATTGCCCTGGGCGGTATCAAGGACGGCACTTCCATCGACAATGCTGCGTTTGATTCCGGTTATGAGTCGTTGAGCGGTTTTCGGGACGCCTTCGTCAAATCCTTCCACATCACACCGGGCCGCGCCGCCCTCAGCGAACCCTTGTTGTTTACCCGCCTGACCACGCCATTGGGGCCGATGCTGGCCATGGCCGAACGGCGTGGCCTGGTGCTGCTGGAATTCCTCGACCGCCCGGCCCTGACCCGGGAAATCGAAGAGTTGCAGCAGCGCTACGGCTACACGGTCGCGCCGGGGCACAACGCTCATTTGCAACAGATCGAAACCGAACTGGCCGACTATTTCGCCGGGAAACTCACTGCGTTCAGCGTCCCGTTGCACATGCCCGGCAGCGCCTTCGCCGCGCGGGTCTGGGCCGAGTTGCAAAAAATCCCCTACGGCGAAACCCGCAGCTACGGCGGCATCGCCACGGCCCTGGGCAGTCCTGGTGCCAGCCGCGCCGTGGGCCTGGCCAATGGACAGAATCGCCTGGCCATCGTCATCCCCTGCCACCGGGTGATCGGTGCAGACGGCTCGTTGACCGGTTATGGTGGCGGACAGCCGCGCAAGGCGTTTCTGTTGCGACTGGAAAAAGCCGCCGTGCAGGTCTCGCTACCGCTGGCGTTTTGATCGACCTGGAGAACGAGCACCTGATGCCTGTGCCCTACCATGACGCCAGTGTTTTTCTGGCGGGCCTGGACGAAGATTGGCGCCATCATGTCGAGGCGACTGGCCCCTGCCTGTTGCAACCCAAACCGGCCCGTGATCCCTATGAAGCCCTGGTGCGGGCGATTGCCTATCAGCAACTGCACGCCAAGGCCGGCGATGCGATTCTCGGTCGGCTGCTGGCGCTGTTCCCGGCGCTGACATTTCCCAGGCCTGCGCAGATCCTGGCGACTGCCTTTGCGCAAATGCGCAGCTGTGGGTTTTCCGCCAGCAAGATCGCGACCATCCAGGGCATCGCCCAGGCGGCCCTGGACGGGGGGGTGCCGGATTACGCCACGGCACTGGCCATGGAAGATGAAGCCCTGATCGAGCGCCTGACCGCGTTGCGCGGCGTCGGGCGCTGGACTGTGGAAATGCTGCTGATCTACAGCCTGGAGCGGCCCGACATCCTGCCGGCCGACGACTTTGGCGTGCGCGAGGGCTATCGACGGATGAAGGGGCTGGAGCACCAACCCAGCCGCAAGCAGATGGTCGAGATCGGCCTGGCCTGGAGCCCTTATCGGACGGTGGCGGCGTGGTATTTGTGGCGGGTGCCTAAGTGATATTGCCTGCACTGACGCCTTCGCGGGCAAGCCCGCTCCCACACTGACCGCAAGCGGGCAGGAAATTGGCGAACGACACAAATCCCCTGTGGGAGCGGGCTTGCTCGCGAAGGCGATTGCAGGGCCACTCTCAATTCAACGGTAAAACATTGACCGTCTAGACTGCCCAGAATCATTCCAACCCTGATTGGAGGTTCCCATGCAGCTCGAAGGATCCTGCCACTGCGGCGCGGTGTCATTCAGCCTGGCCTGTGCCCACCCCTACCCTTATCAACGCTGCTACTGCTCGATCTGTCGCAAGACCCAGGGCGGTGGTGGTTTTGCAATCAACCTGGGGGGCGATGCCCAGAGCCTGAAGGTGCGCGGTCGCAAACACATCTCGATCTACCATGCGCGGCTCAAGGATGAAGGTGAAAAACGTGCTCATCGCAGCAGTGCCGAACGGCATTTCTGTTCCCTTTGTGGCTCGGGACTATGGCTGTTCAGCCCCGAATGGCCGGAACTGGTGCACCCGTTTGCCTCAGCCATCGACACACCACTGCCGGTACCGCCGGAGCACACCCACCTGATGCTCGGTTCCAAGGCACCGTGGGTGGAGGTCGAGGCGCATAAGGGCGACCAGCAGTTCGATGTCTATCCCGAGGAATCCATTGCCCAGTGGCATGAACGCCTGGGGCTGGTCACTTAGAGATGCAGTGCTGCATAAGGCCCCATCGCGAGCAAGCTCGCTCCCACATTTAACTCTTCAGTGTTCACAAATAATGTGTACACAGAAAATTCCCTGTGGGAGCGAGCTTGCTCGCGATGGCGTCAGTACCGGTACCTCAACCCTATCGAGCCGGCACACCACTGTGAAACCGAAACTCCACATCCGGCGATTCGATCAGTTCCCGCTCGGCCTCACAGACCTTGTCGATCACCTGGGCAATGTCCTTGGCGTCGCCGTATTGGTAGGCCAGTTTCAGGTAACCCTGGAAATGCCGGGCTTCGCTCTTGAGCAAGCCGAAATAAAACTTGCCCAGTTCTTCGTCCAGATGCGGCACCAAGGCCTCGAAACGCTCGCAACTGCGGGCTTCGATAAAGGCGCCAACCACCAGGGTGTCCACCAGCTTGACCGGCTCATGGCTGCGTACCACCTTGCGCAACCCTGAGGCGTAACGCCCGGCGGAGAGCTGGCGCAAGCCGATCTTGCGCTTTTTCATCAAGCGCATGACCTGCTCGTGATGCACCAGCTCTTCCCGGGCCAGGCGCGACATCAGGTTGATCAGGTCAACGTGGGAATGGTACTTGGCGATCAGGCTCAGGGCGGTGCTGGCGGCCTTGAACTCGCAGTTCTTGTGGTCGATCAGCAAGGTTTCCTGGTCAGCCAGCGCGGCCTGGACCCAGGCATCGGGGGTGCGGCAACCAAGGAATTCGTGGATTTCGGGAAGGATCATGGGGCTCACGGAAAAAAGGTAGTCGAGCGAAGGGCGCCGATTATACCGGCCTGCCCCCAGACCACCAGTCACCGCCGTTGATATGCATCAAGTCGAGGACTCACCCATAGCAACTAGACTGCCCCACAACAACTATAGTTGAACAACGCCAGCCTTTTCATTGCAGGAGAACGCCGATCATGCAAGCCATTCGCAGCATTCTGGTGGTCATCGAACCCGAACATTCGGAAAGCCTGGCGCTCAAGCGCGCCAAGTTGATCGCCGGGGTGACCCAGGCCCACCTGCACCTGCTGGTGTGCGACAAAAAGCACGACCATGCCGGCATGCTCGGCGTGTTGAAGGCCGCGCTGTTGGCCGACGGCTACAGCGTCACCACCGAGCAGGCCTGGAACGAAAGCCTCTACGAAACCATCATCGACGTGCAGCAGGCTGAAGGTTGCGGGCTGGTGATCAAGCAGCACTTCCCCGACAGCCCATTGAAAAAAGCCCTGTTGACCCCGGCGGACTGGAAACTGTTGCGCCATTGCCCAACCCCGGTGCTGCTGGTGAAAACCGCGGGGTCCTGGAAGGACAAGGTGATTCTCGCGGCCGTGGACGTTGGCAATGCCGACGGCGAGCACCGTCACCTGCACAACACCATCATCGATCACGGCTACGACATTGCCATTCTGGCCAAGGCGCACCTGCATGTGATCAGCGCCCATCCCACGCCAATGCTTTCGTCCGCCGACCCGACGTTCCAGCTCAAGGAAACCATCGAGGCCCGTTATCGTGAGCAATGCCGGGCGTTCCAGGCCGAATTCGACATCGACGACCAGCACCTGCACATCGAAGAAGGCCCGGCGGATGTCTTGATTCCGTACATGGCGCGCAAGCTGCAGGCGGCGGTGACGGTGATCGGCACCGTGGCGCGTTCAGGACTGTCCGGGGTGTTGATTGGCAATACCGCCGAGGCGGTGCTCGATACGCTGGAAAGCGACGTGCTGGTGCTCAAGCCCCAGGAGGTCGAGGACCATCTGGTAGAGCTGGCGGTCAAGGAATAAACAAGCCGTGGCGAGGGGATTTATCCCCGTTGGACTGCGGAGCAGGCCCCATCAGCCCAAACGCCAGACGCCTGCTTCGCAGCCGAACGGGGATAAATCCCCTCGCCACAAAAGCTCCCGGGCACAAAAGCGCCTTTGCGCAAATGGCCAAGGGGTCAGCCGCCGATCGCATCCTTCAGGAACCCCGGCGCGATGTAGCGCTGGTAATGGGCTTCGGACAGGAGGAAAAATTCCCGATCAATGGCGTCGCGCAGGTCTGGCAGGTCCCAGTCGCGAAACTCCGGCATCAGCACCATGCCGTAGGCTTCCAGGTTGTTGATCACCCGCGCGCCCCGGGCGATCAACTGGTAGGCCCAGCAATATTCCGACTGATGCGGCACAAAGCGGATCTTGCGCGACTCCAGCTGCTGGCGCAGCAATTGCGGGTCGAAAACCTCCAACTTGGCCACCATCACCTGCACCAGCAGTTGCTCCAGGCGCATCCACACCGCGCGCTTTTCGTCCTCGTTGTAGCCGTTCCAGTGAATCACTTCATGGTGGAACCGCTTGCAGCCACGGCACACCAGGTCACCGTAGACAGTGGAGCAGAGGCCGACACAGGGGGTCTTGATGAGCTGGTTGGGCATAAGGAAAAGCACACGCAAAAGCAGGACAGGCCGGCATGTTAGCCCTTTGTCTAAGATTGATCACCCCTTCAAACTTCATGGCCCAACTTACCTTTAAGTTTTTTTTCCCGTAGAATCAGCCAGCCTTTTAAGGCGCCAATGTCCGTTAGAAGCTGTTTTCAAAGCGTCACGAGCACAGTCGTTCCTTCAGAGCGGTGTTGGCGAAGGGTCTTTCCAGCGGGGAAAGCCCAACGCCAACCCTCATCAGCTCCCCGTTCTGCAGGCGTAAAACTTTGAAAGCAGCTTCTGTGAGGAACCCCGGAAACCCTGGCGTGGAGGCCCAAAAAGCCCCCGACGCGCACGAGTACCGTGGGTTTCTGGATGAGCGTCCCGGACACCCATTTGGGACCACTGATGAGGGTAATAACTGTGCTTGAAGCCTACCGCAAACATATCGAAGAGCGCGCAGCCCTGGGTATCGTTCCCCAGCCGCTTAACGCCGAACAAACCGCAGGCCTGATCGAGCTGCTGAAAAATCCTCCGGCTGGCGAAGAAGCTTTCCTCGTTGACCTGATCACCAATCGCGTTCCGCCTGGAGTCGACGAAGCCGCCTACGTCAAGGCCGGTTTCCTGTCCGCCCTGGCCAAGGGCCAGGCCCAATCCCCCCTGCTGGACAAGAAGCGTGCCGTGGAACTGCTCGGCACCATGCAGGGCGGCTACAACATCGTGACCCTGGTGGAACTGCTGGACGACGCCGAACTGGCGCCGGTGGCCGCCAAGGAACTCAAGCACACCCTGCTGATGTTCGATGCGTTCCACGATGTGGCTGAAAAAGCCAAGAACGGTAACGTTCACGCCAAGGCCGTGCTGCAATCCTGGGCCGACGGCGAGTGGTTCAAGAACCGCCCTGTGCTGGCCGACAAGATCAGCCTGCGGGTGTTCAAGGTCACCGGCGAAACCAACACCGACGACCTGTCCCCTGCCCCTGACGCCTGGTCCCGCCCGGACATCCCGCTGCACGCCCTGGCCATGCTGAAAATGGCTCGTGAAGGCATCGTGCCGGATGAACAAGGCAAGACCGGCCCGATGAAGCAGATCGAAGAGATGCGTGGCCAAGGCTTCCCGATCGCCTACGTCGGTGACGTGGTCGGTACCGGTTCGTCGCGTAAATCGGCGACCAACTCGGTGCTGTGGTTCTTCGGCGACGACGTTCCTTTCGTCCCGAACAAGCGCGCCGGCGGTTTCTGCTTCGGCAGCAAGATCGCACCGATTTTCTACAACACCATGGAAGACGCCGGCGCCCTGCCGATCGAATTCGATGTGTCCAACATGCACATGGGCGACGTGATCGACCTGTACCCGCATGCTGGCAAAGTCTGCAAGCACGGTACCGATGAAGTCCTGACCACCTTCGAAATGAAGACCCCGGTCCTGTTGGACGAAGTTCGTGCCGGCGGCCGTATCCCGCTGATCATCGGCCGTGGCCTGACCGAAAAGGCGCGCGCCGAGCTGGGTCTGCCACCCTTCGACCTGTTCAAGAAGCCGGAAGCCCCCGCCGAAAGCACCAAGGGTTTCACCCTGGCGCAGAAGATGGTCGGCAAGGCTTGCGGTCTGGCAGAAGGCCAAGGCGTCCGTCCTGGTACCTACTGCGAACCGAAAATGACCACCGTGGGCTCCCAGGACACCACCGGTCCGATGACCCGTGACGAACTGAAAGACCTGGCGTGCCTGGGCTTCTCGGCTGACCTGGTGATGCAGTCCTTCTGCCACACCGCGGCCTATCCGAAGCCGATCGACGTGACCACCCACCACACCCTGCCTGACTTCATCATGACCCGCGGCGGCGTTTCCCTGCGTCCCGGCGACGGCATCATCCACTCGTGGCTGAACCGCATGCTGCTGCCAGACACCGTGGGTACCGGTGGCGACTCCCACACCCGTTTCCCGATGGGCATCTCGTTCCCGGCCGGTTCTGGCCTGGTCGCGTTCGCCGCTGCCACCGGCGTCATGCCGCTGGACATGCCGGAATCGATCCTGGTGCGCTTCAAAGGCAAAATGAAACCTGGCATCACCCTGCGTGACCTGGTTCATGCCATTCCATACTTCGCCATCCAGAACGGTCTGCTGACCGTCGAGAAGAAAGGCAAGAAAAACGCCTTCTCCGGTCGCATCCTGGAAATCGAAGGCCTGGAAGGCTTGACCCTGGAACAGGCTTTCGAATTGTCCGACGCCTCGGCCGAACGTTCGGCTGCCGGTTGCACCATCAAGCTGTCGAAAGAGTCGATCACCGAGTACCTGCAGTCGAACATCACCCTGCTGCGCTGGATGATCGGCGAAGGCTACGGCGATGCACGCACCCTGGAACGTCGCGCCCAAGCGATGGAAGCCTGGATCGCCGACCCGCAACTGATGGAAGCCGATGCCGACGCCGAATACGCCGAAGTCATCGAAATCGATCTGGCCGACATCAGCGAGCCTGTGCTCTGCGCGCCGAACGATCCGGACGATGCCCGTCTGCTGTCCAGCGTTGCTGGCGAGAAGATCGACGAAGTGTTCATCGGTTCGTGCATGACCAACATCGGTCACTTCCGCGCCGCCGGTAAACTGCTGGAGCAGGTCAAGGGTCAGCTGCCAACTCGTCTGTGGCTGTCGCCGCCGACCAAGATGGACGCTCACCAGCTCACCGAAGAAGGCTACTACGGCATCTATGGCAAGGCCGGTGCACGGATGGAAATGCCAGGCTGCTCGCTGTGCATGGGTAACCAGGCACGCGTCGAGCCGAACTCTACCGTGGTGTCGACCTCGACCCGTAACTTCCCGAACCGTCTGGGTGACGGCGCGAACGTCTACCTGGCTTCGGCCGAGCTGGCGTCCGTTGCATCCATCCTGGGTCGCCTGCCGACCGTCGAGGAGTACATGGAATACGCCGGCAAGATCGACAGCATGGCGGCGGACGTGTACCGCTACCTGAGCTTCGACCAGATCGCCGAGTTCCGTGAAGCAGCTGCAAACGCCAACATCCCGGTCGTTCAAGCGTAAAGCTTAAAACGCCCGACTAAAAACGCCGCCCTTCTTGCGAGGGGCGGCGTTTTTTTATGCCTGTCATTTCGATGCCAGCCGAACCACCGCCATCGCGAGCAAGCCCGCTCCCACAGGGGAGTTGTGGTGGATGCAAGTTCTGTAAACACCCGAAACCAATGTGGGAGCGAGCTTGCTCGCGAAGACGGCGGCACATCCAACATCCCTGCCAGCTGACCCACCGCTTTCGCGAGCAAGCCCGCTCTCACAGGGGATTTGGGGTGATTGCAATTTCCATGAACACCCCAAAACCAATGTGGGAGCGAGCTTGCTCGCGATGACGGCGGCAAATCCAATATCCCTGCCAACTGAACCACCGCTATCGCGAGCAAGCTCGCTCCCACAGGGGATTTGGGGTGATTGCAATTTCCATGAACATCCCAAAACCAGTGTGGGAGCGGGCTTGCCCGCGAAGACGGCGGCACATCCAACATCCCTGCCAACTGAACCACCGCTATCGCGAGCAAGCCCGCTCCCACAGGGGATTTGGGGTGATTGCAATTTCCATGAACATCCCAAAACCAGTGTGGGAGCGGGCTTGCCCGCGAAGACGGCGGCACATCCAACATCCCTGCCAGCTGACCCACCGCTTTCGCGAGCAAGCCCGCTCCCACAAGGTGGATGGTCAGGCCATCAGGGAATAGACCAATGCTGTAATCGCCACCAAACCCACCAACGCTACAAAAACATTGGAGGCCTGGCCGCGATAACGGGCCATGGCTGGGACTTTGTGGATGGCGTACATCGGCATCAGGAACAGGATCGCCGCGATGATCGGGCCGCCCAGGGTTTCGATCATGCCCAGGATGCTCGGGTTGAGCGTGGCGACGATCCAGCACACCACCAGCATGAACGCCGCCGTCAGGCGGTCCAGGGTCTTGGGTGCCGGGCGACGGCCGCTCTTGACGATCAGGCCCTTGAGGCCTTCGCTGGCGCCGATGTAATGCCCGAGGAAGGACTTGGAGATCGCCACGAACGCAATCAATGGCGCGGCAAAGGCGATGGTCGGGTTACTGAAATGATTGGCCAGGTACGACAGGATCGACAGGTTCTGCGCCTTGGCCTCGGCCAGTTGTGCCGGGGACAGGGTCAGCACGCAACTGAACACGAAGAACAGCACCATCACCACCATCAGCACATGGGCCCGCGACAGGATCTGCGAACTGCGCTCCTCGGCGTTGGCGCCGTAGCGACGCTTCTGGTCCACCGCGAACGCCGAGATGATCGGCGAGTGGTTGAACGAGAACACCATCACCGGAATCGCCAGCCACAGGGTATGCAGCAGGGCCGATGTCTCAGGCGGCGTCGACGCCGTGGTCAGGATGCCGCCGTTCCAGTGCGGGATCAGAAACACCGCCAGGAACAGCAGCGCAACGATAAACGGATAGACCATCAGGCTCATGGCCTTGACGATCGCCTGCTCGCCGCAACGCACCACGGCCAGCAGCCCCAGGATCAGCACCAGGGACAGCACGGCCCGAGGGGGTGGCTGGATATGCAGCTGATGCTCAAGAAAGCTGCCCACGGTATTGGTCAGCGCCACGCTGTAGATCAGCAGGATCGGGAAAATCGCAAAGAAGTACAGCAACGTGATCAGCGCACCAGCCTTGAGGCCGAAATGCTCCTCCACCACCTCGGTGATGTCCGCGCCGTCGCGACCGGACAACACAAAACGGGTCAGCCCCCGGTGTGCGTAAAACGTCATGGGAAATGCCAGCACTGCCAGGATCACCAGCGGCCAGAAACCACCCAGGCCTGCATTGATCGGTAAAAACAGCGTACCTGCACCGATGGCGGTGCCAAACAGCCCCAGCATCCAGGTGGTGTCATGACGACTCCATTGGCTGAGGGTGGCTGGGACTGTCGTTTCAAAGCGCTCTTCGACGCTGTTGGCCTGATCATTCATCCGGTCGGATCTCCGCTTTCCGGTCACATGCACCCGGCCGGGACGAGTCGGAAAACCCCGACAGGCAGCGCCCTGGCCGAAACAGGGGCGCGATTGTCCGGGATTCACGATCAGAAGCAAAGACTTAGCTGAGGAGCGGTTGTCACCGTCACAGGTGATACCAGCGCATTCGGGAAATGGTCGCAGCCCGTCAATGAGTGCCCATGCCCACTATCGAACCCGCACAAACTCAATGTTCACGCGGCCTCCGTCCGGGCGCGTGAATGTCTCATACATCCGTTCACCCTCAACTTTGAGCTGTAGTTGCTGCTCCGTTCGAACGCTTCCCACCCAGTTAGGAAACGTGGAGCCTTCGACGCGGTTGCCCGAGAAATGGCCGTGTTTGTCTACGGCGTATGTACCGAAAAATCCAATGCTCGATGCCATGGCGCGCCTGTTTTCAGCGTCGGTGCCGCCCCCGCGTGCGTCAGATTGGAAACGTGGGGTGTCGCCATTGGTCAACACCTCGACAAAGTGCATGTCGGGCGTGAAGACGAGCATGCCTTGGGGATTCTCGCCATAGGGTCGATCGATCTGGCCATCGCGTTCAAGCGTCGCGCTCACCATGCGCCAGGTGCCGGCAATCTGATTGGGCCCGGCGATAGGCAGCCGGGGCTCGCTGGCCCCGCCGACGCTGGAAATGGCGAGAAGAAGTACGAGCAGCCACTTCATACCTCGTCCGCCGTCAGGGTCTGTTTTCATCGTGAGCTTCCCCTTGAGATTTCCCCTGAGTATATGAGCCAGGAAAACCTACAATAAACCGCCCCCCTACGAACGAGTTGGTTAAAAATATTCATCAATGGCCGACATCGACCTTTGCGATCTAACACAGCTTGAGTCGTCGAGATGAGCATCACGCCGCAGCGGGGGCTGCCGGCCCACCGCAAGGGCGACGCCGAATTCGAAATGCACATAAAAAGCCTCAACCCCCCTGCCTTCGACTCCTACAATCAGGTTGAATACTGAAATCGATCCAGCGCCCACAGGAGCACAGCATGACCGCAACCGTTCTGGTACTGGTTGAAACCGTCAATGAATACCTGCCGATTCTTGAGCGTCAGGGCTATCACCTGGAATTGGCGCCAACGCCTGCCGAACGCAAGACGGCGATTTTTGAACACGGTGAGCGGTTCAGCGCGGTGCTGACACGCGGTCCCCTCGGGTTGACGGCGGAAGAAATCGCCGCCCTGCCCAACCTGCGGATTATCTGCGTGATCGGCGCCGGGTACGAACAGGTGGACCTGCAGGCCGCCAGTAATCGCGGCATCGCAGTGACCAACGGCGCCGGGGTCAACGCCTCGTCGGTGGCCGACCATGCCATGGCGCTGCTGTTGGCGCTGGTGCGCGATATTCCCCGCTCCGATGCCGCCCTGCGCCGGGGCGAATGGCCAAGAGGCACACGCCCTTCCTTGGCCGGCAAACGCCTGGGCATATTGGGTCTCGGCGCGGTAGGCATGGCGGTCGCCAAACGAGCCGCCCTCGGCTTCGACATGAGCGTCAGCTACCACAACCGCCGGGTGCGCAACGACGTGCCCTACACGTTCTGCGCCACCCCCACCGAGTTGGCCCGGGTCTCGGATTTCCTGATCATCGCGACGCCCGGGGGCCTGGACACCCGGCAGTTGATCAACAAACAGGCCCTTGATGCGCTGGGGCCCAACGGCTTTTTGGTGAACATTGCCCGGGCCAGCGTGGTCGCCACCGCTGACTTGGTCAACGCCTTGGAGCACCGACGCATCGCCGGTGCGGCCCTGGATGTATTCGATCACGAGCCCGAAGTGCCCGAGGCGCTGAAGAACCTGCCCAACGTCGTCCTCACGCCCCATGTGGCCGGCCTGTCGCCAGAAGCGACCCGTGGCACGGTGGAGCTGGTGGGCCAGAACCTCTCGGCCTTCTTTTCCGGCAAACCGCTGCTCACGCCTGTGCCGTTACCTGATGCCCAGGATTAAAGAACCCCTAGCAACGTCCACAACCGCCGGGATTCGGCATCGGCACTGATCAGTTCGCCCAACAGCTCGCTCAGCGGTTTGTTGCCCCACTCCACGCCGCGCCGGATCAGGTAAGGCACCGGGCTGTGGGGTTCGGTGCGGGCCAGGTAACCGGCGATGACCAGCAGCTGTCGATAAGCTTCTTCGCGGCTGGCCGGCTCTTGGAAAACCTGGGCAGGTGCGAGCTGCGGCTGAGAGGTCGATGTCGTAGCCTCGGGAGACGTTGGCACTGGAGTGAAGGTGGGTTGCTGTGGGTGCATCGCGATGAACTCCTCTACCAGTGTCAGCAAGGCCTGTATCACGTCCTGCAAGGATCGGTAGCCCGGGGCCTGGTTGCCCAGGTAAGCGTCGCTCCAGGCGTCGAGCCGTTGCAGGTGCTGCAAACTCAGCATCAGGCTGCCCTGGCGATGCAACCAGAACGACAGCGGCGTGGTGCGAATCAGTTCGCTGAGTTTCTTTTGCTCGTTGCGCGCCGCTTCGGCCGAGGCCTTGGCGTTCTTGCTGTCGTTGCCCAGCACTTGCTGGCGCTGCAGACGTTGCCAGTCATCCAGGCAAAAACCGGCGAACGCCTGGTCCCGGCCATCGAACAACGGCACTCGCGTCAGCAACACTTCGCTGTAGCGGCGGGCCAGCCACTCCAGCGGGATCACCCGCCACGACTGATCACCCTCGTCGGCCTGGGGGTGCAACTGCTCGGGATAGCGTTCACACAGGCCCGTCACCAAGGCCAGGCTGCCCGGCAATCCTTCCAGCCCCGCCAGGTGCAACCAGGCCTCCCCCAGCCAGGCACTGATCATCAAGTCCTTGCTGCGCTCAAGCAACAGCGTGGTGGCGAGTCTTTCCAGCTCCGGCCATTGGCCGCGCTTGATCGAAGACTGCCACACGCCGGTGGGCAGGCTGGTGTCGTCCTCGCGGCGCAACTCGCGCAGCAGGTCGTATTCCGGTTCGTAGCGCAGGTCCTGGCCGCAAGGCGATTCGACGCTGAGGGGCTCGAGCAGCTGGCTGACTCGGTCGGGCAAGGGGGATATCGACAAACTCACGGGCCTTCCTCACGAGTGGCGATGGCGGGACTCGTTGAGGTCGCCATAAACGGTGAACGGGGTGCCCGCGTCGGCAGCGGCGGGATCGACAGGGGCAGCTTTGAGCCCTGACTCATCAACGACAAGCGCACGAACATCAACGTTTGCTGCGCCGTGCGGGCCTGGGCCTGGGCCGTCACCGGCAGTTGCAGGGCCAGCGGAAAATCGGTGTAGTCGATATTGGGCTGGCGTTGCGCCGACACCAACGAACGCATCAGCCGCAACAACGACCAGGGTCCCTGGTACTCCCAGCCGGCTTCCAGGTCACGCACCACCAGGTTTGGTTGCAAGGGGTCGTTGGCCGGGCGCTGGTAGCCGTTGCGGGCCCAGCGCAAGGTCAGGCGCACGGGCTGTCCGACCATCCAGCGCAGGTTCTGCTGGGCTACACCGGGGTAGCTGATCTGCTGGTTACCGGCGTTCAAGCCCCAGGCAATCACTTGGTCGGCGCCACGCTCTTCATCGCGGTCGGTGCGCCAGCGCACGTCCATTTCCACGCCAAGAATGCCGCTCTTGTCCCGCACGAACAACGGCCCGAGCCAGGTGCCGGCCTGTTTCAAACGGTTGAGGAAATCTTCCGCCGCCAACCGCTCCGGCGTCTGGCTCAGCGTCAGCCCGGCCTGGGCCAGGGGCAAGCGCGTGTCGATCAACTCCAGCAGGCGCTGCACCCGCGCCGGGTCGGCATCGCTGGCCCGCACATCCTGGGAAAACGGAAAGCGCCCGGCCAGGTACTGATTGAAATAGTTGGCCAGGTCATTCCAGGCGGTCGCCGCCTGGTTCTGTTGCAGGTACAGGCAACGTTGCAGGGCGCTCTGCTGTAGCGCGACCGTGCGCTGGGCCAGGTCGCCGCGGCCACCGGACAGGCTGGAGGTTTGCAAGATCTGCGCGCAGGACGTGGTGTCCATCTCGATGAAGTCCCGACTCACTAACTGCTCCAGTTGAGCGGCGGAACTGGCCGGGTTCTGGTTCTTGTACTTGAGCAATTCATCGTTGAGGGCCATGAACCGCGCCACCTGATCGTGCTCGAGGGCCGACAGGTTGTCCTGCTGGACAATCAGCCATTCCAGGGCCGGCATGCGCTGCTCGGCGATCTGCAGCATGGCGTCAAATTGCTGGTTCAGGTTCAGCTTCAGATCTTGTGGGTCGCTGGCGCCGTACAGCTGCAAGCCGAAGTTTTTCGAACCGTCCCAACGCTGGATATCGGCCCGCTGGCTGAACAGTGGCTGGGCATCGATTTCGTCCAGGCCGCTCTTGATCTGCGCCAATGCACGGCGATTGAGCAGGCGCTGGAAACGCACCGCCAGATCGCTGCGGTGCACATCCATGAAGGCTTTTTGCAGCGCCACGGCCTGGGACGTCTGCACATTGAAGCCCATGCCGGGTAACGACGCGTCGCTTTCGTCCAGGCTCAACCACATGGCTCGCGCCGCAGCGCCTTCGGCGGCCTGTATCAAGGCGTCACGGTAATCCGGCGGGATGCGCGGCAGCTCGTCGTTGGCATAGCTCTTGTAGCTGGCGAAGTAGTTCAGGGCGCCACTGAAATCATCGCTGCCGTCGCCCTGCCCCATCGAATCGGAATTGCCGTCCAAGGGGTCTTTCTGCATGGCCAATGCTACGAAATCACGTTTGAACAGGGCTTGCACCGCACCGTCCAGCGCAGTGACATGGTCTTGCAACACCAGCAAGCCACTGCCCTGCTGCACCAGCAGATTGTCCCGGGAACCGCTCTGGACGATCCACTGGTCGCGAAAACTCTGCTGCAGCTTTGCCGCCTGGCTCTCCAGATCCTGTTCGATATCCGGCCCCAGCAAGGTGCTGTGACTGACCTTGTCCATCATCTGGGTGTAACCGGGCACCAGGTCCTGGCCCTTGCCCCGTCCCCAGGCCGAATTGGTCAGGCTGACCAGCGTCTGCAAATCGTCGATCAGCGCCATCAGGTCTTCGAGTTCGCTCAGGGAGTTTCCACTGCCCGCCTCCAGGCGTTGCAGATGCAACTTGAGATAGCCGGCCTGGCGCACGAAGTTGTCCGCCAGGAAATAATGATCGAGCCAGCGCTGCATCAGGCCGGTGAAGTTATCGGAGACCACCGGGCGCGCGGCGTTCAGGTCCAGCCCTTGCAGATCGGTGTTTTGCGAATCGAACAGCACCCGGTTGTAGAACCGTGCCCGACTCAAGGTGCCGGTGTTGAGGCTCAGCGACAAGGCGTTGTTACTCAGTTGCACCAGCTCGTCCAGCGGCGCCTTGGGGTTGTTCACCGCCTGGCTGAATATCTGATTGTGCTGCTCGAGGCGAACCGCGCGGTCCACCAGTTCCTTGGCCTTCACATAGCTCTGCCATTGCGCCGGGTCTTCGCTTTGCACATTGCCGCGGCGCTCGGTGTTGCGGATGGACTTGAGCTGTTCCAGGTCCGACTCCAGCAGGTCACGCAGGGGCAGTACCCAATGGTGCCGGGCGGTCAGGCGCAAGCCGTCTTGCAGTTGCGTGTCCACCGAGGAAAACCAGGAAGTGGGGAACACCACTGAGACGAAGCGCCAGCTCGGGGCTTTTTCCAGCACGTTCCAGTAGTTCTGTACGTTGTGTCGGGTCGGCTCCAGTTGCGGCTCGTCGGGGTCGACCGCGAGGTGGTTCTTATGGGCGCTGAGGATCAATCGCGACAGCTCCTGCGCCTGTTCCACCGAGTCGTGCCAGACCCAGACCATCCCCCCCAGCCAGACCAGCCCGACCACCAGCGCCATCGCACCGGCCAACCGATGCCAGCGCTGGCGCAAGCGCAGCAGACGCGGCACAGGCTGGGCCAGGCCACGTTCGGCCACCAGCCGTCGCGCCCACAGCTGGCGGGCGAACACCGTTTGCCGCAGGACGCTGTCGGTGGCGGCGAACCCGTCCGCACTGACCGCCGGCGCCTGGCTGGCGGTGAAATACACACCGCGAAAACGCGGCGCTTCGCCTTGGGCATTGCCCTGGAACACCGGCTCCAGGAGGATCTGCAAGGCCCGCCGCAAGCCTTCGAAGCGCTCGGGCAAACCGTAGAGATCGGTGCTCAGTTGGCCCGCCAGCGCACCGATTTCAATGATCGATTGCGACAGCGCGGCGTTGACCTGATCCAGCGCCTGATCGCTCCAATGCGATTGCCACGCCGCATCAGGCGGGTAAGGCGACGACCAGCCCAATGTCGACTCCCGGGCCTCGGCGGGCAGTGCGCTGACCAGTTCCTGGAAGCCGGGCAACTGCTCCATCCCGGTGATCACCACGTACACCGGCAGGCTGAGACCGAACCGTTGCAGAAGGTCGATAAAACACCGCCGGACCTTGAGGCTCAACTCGGTGGTGTGCTCGATGTCGTCGAGCTTGCCGAAGGGAACGGTCCAGATCACCGCGTCCAGCGGCCGTTTGCTGCGCAACCGCAGGATCAGTCCCAACAAGCGCCACCAGTTGCCCCGTTGCCGGTTCATGCCTTCATCGGGCAGGAACAACGCCTGGGGCACCACCAACACCGCGCCTTCGGCATCCGACCACCAGCGCCCGAACCAGGCGGCCTTGTCCGTCGGTTGCAAACGCCACTGGGCGCACAACTGCGCGCCGTCCGTTTCATTGCCGAGCATCAACAACCAGGGCATCTGATAACGGTCCCGGGTGCCCTGCTCCTGCTCCATGTGGCGCACCGCCCCATAGAAACTGCGGATCGCCGCACCACCC
This sequence comes from Pseudomonas sp. B21-054, assembly GCF_026016345.1. Lineage (NCBI taxonomy): Bacteria > Pseudomonadati > Pseudomonadota > Gammaproteobacteria > Pseudomonadales > Pseudomonadaceae > Pseudomonas > Pseudomonas sp. B21-054. The sequence goes on along the minus strand of NZ_CP087204.1, from coordinate 2,795,787 downwards.
TGGGTCCGCAGCCACCAGATCACGGCCACGATCAACAGCACCAGGACGATGGCGAGCAGCACCAGGGCGATGATGCTCAAGGGGCTCATGAGTCCTGCTCCTGGACCACCGACTCGTTCAGTTGCAGCACCGGCTCGAGCTCCGAACGAATGTCACGCCAGAACACCTGCCCCAACCCGGTCAGCAACACCACCATCGCCAGGATCGCCAACCCCAGGCGCACCCCGTCCGGCAGTGACTGCTGCACCGGCATGCGCACCGGCACCGCCGCCGAAGACATCGCCAGGCGCTCACTGACATCGACATAATCGGGATCGTGCTGCCAGGCAAACGTGAACAGCGCCAAGCGCCATTTTTCATGCTGGATCTGACCGGGCTCGCCGCGCAGCCGGCCTTGGAAGCCGAGGACCAGGCATTGCAGGTAGACATTGGCCAGGTCCCGGGTGCCGGGCATCTGCTCATCCAGCAGTTTCTTGATGGCGGCGGGCAGCCGCTCGCCGGCCTGGCGACTGGCATACATGCGCGATTCGAGCGGGTGCTGCTGCCAGGCCAGTTGCCCCGGCCACGGGGTGAACAGCAAGGTTTCGTCCACCAACGCCACGAAGGCGTAGACCAGTGCCTTGACCTGTTCGGTGGCGGCATCGCCGACGGTGGCAAAGGCCACCCGCCACAAGCGCTGGGCGCTGCGCCCGGAAAACTCCACCACCCGGTTGACCAATACCGCAGGGTCGCTGTCCCTGGGCAAGTCCTGCCACTCCTGGGACCACTTCAGCCAGGCCTGACGAAAAGCGCTGCTCAGCGGCGCCTCATGCAGACCCCGAACCGCACCGCCACTTCCGTCAGGCATACGACTCCCCTTTTGCAATCAGGCACTTTCACCGGCTTGCGCCACGAACAACACCACTTGCCACGGGCTGCTGGCCTGGGCCGACGCCGGCGCCACGATATGCAACGGCAACTGCCCGTCGAACCACTGTCCGCTGGCGGCCACCACAAACAACCGGGTGTCATCGCCCACGCTGTAGGCCACCTGTTCGTTACGGCTCATGGCCTGATGGGGCAGACCACTCATGCGTTGTCGACTCAACAGCGGGACGTGCGGCGCGGACGCGATAATCGCCCCGCGTAACCACTCCGCCGCTGCCTGCTCGCTGGCGCCGTTGGGCATGCGCAGGCCGATCACCAGGCGCTGACTCGGCTGGTCGTCGGGCAACTGGATCGAGAAGACCGGGTCATTGCGCTCGAAGGCCAGGCTGCGATAGCCGGCGCGGACCCGTTCCAGGGTGGTTTCCAACCAATCGAGCAGCGGCTCGTAGCCGCGCTGCAACTCCAGAAAATCCAGGGGCGCGAAAGCCGGCACGCCGGCCAGCGGATCGAGGGCCGACCAGGCGCCGGCCAGTCCCAGCAGCAAGCCGTACAGCGCTTGGGGCGTCGCCACCCGGGTATTCAGCGCGCCTTCGACCTCCGGCAACCGCGCCCACAACGCCGTCAATTGCCGGCGAATTTCCAGGGCATCGTCCTGGTTACCGGCGGCCTGGGCCTGACGCAACCGGCCGGCGAGGAACAGGCATTTTTCCCGAGCCCGGGCACACAGCCCGGCGACTCGCCGACCGAGCATCGACTCCGGCAGCAACACGGGGGTCGGTGGTGTGTAGGGCACCCGCAAAAAGCCGCCGCCTTCCTTGCGAATGCGCAGCAGCGGCAGGCAGATCGAGTCGGCCTTGCTCAGTTGCGTGCACAGCCTTGGGTTGGGTCGCCAGACGGTGATGGATTCGGGAAATTCGCCGCTGGTGAGGTCCGGCAACGCATCGCCGACCACCGATTGCAGGCGGCCCTTGAGTGGCAGCAATTGTCCGGCGCGCCAGAGCGGACTGATGGCCAGGTACACGGTCACGGTGGCGTCGTCGGTCTTGTTCACCGCCTCGCTGATGTCCAGCTCCAGGACAGGCCCGACACCGGCCTGCAGGTTGACCGGCAACCCATCCGGCAAGGTGCCTTGCAGTTGCAGCAGTCGAACCTGGCCGGCGCTGAGGGCCGAGGGGTCGACTTCCAGTTGACTGACTCCCCAGAACCAGGGATTGCAGGCCCCGGCAAAATGCGCGGCCAGGGCCTCCGCGCGCAGGCCTTGCAATTGAAAATGCTGGGGCAGTAACTGCATGCCCTCATGCCAGCACACCGCGTCAGGTAACAGACTCATACGACTCCCTTCGACATCCCAATGTCGCCGCGCTTGGCGGCCCGCGGTCACTCAAGGCTGGTTGTCACTGAGCTGGCCCGTCATTCACGAGGGTCATCTCACGACTGTCGAACTTCAGCCAGGCCTTGCGCTGATCGTCCAGCCGAAGCCGGTGGGCTCCGGGAGTGTTATAGCTGGCGAAGACCAAAAGTCCAGCGGCGCGCCGGCCCTCCAACGGGAAGGGTTGGCGGTCGATAAATTGCCCCGGGACCAGCTCCAGCCCCCACACCGACATACGTTGACGATAGTCGCGCTGGAACTGTTCGCGCTCGGCGAACCACTGGCTGGCGGTGATACCCGACAGTTGCTTGAGCAGGTCCGGGTCATTCACGGCGATGAAATCCACGGCAATCGGTGTGTCGTCGTTGGCCCGCGGCGCGACGTCCAGGGTCAGGCTGTCCAGGTCGACACTGGGGGCGAAGAACGAGCAACCGGTGAGTGCCACGCTCAAAAAAAATCCGAAAAAAAAGACACGCAAAATGAATTTTCCTTTTCTCAGCGGTCAGAAATTGTTTTTGCTTGCATTTTTATAGACCTGTTCTAGCGTCTTGGATAGTTCGACCAGCACGGTCGAATGCGCCAGGTTCGTCAAGGGAATGACAGGTTTTCTGCCCTCCATTTGCAACCTGTGGATCAGCAAGGGAATGCGATGAGCGGGACTCCCGATGCATTGCTTCCACACCTGCATCGGAGTCGGCCGCCATGGCAGAAAGTACCCAGCACAAGCTCGACAGAGTCCGTCCTCCCCGCGTCCAGATCACCTATGACGTGGAAATCGGCAACGCCATCGAGAAAAAAGAATTGCCACTGGTGGTCGGCATTCTGGCCGACCTTTCGGGCAAGCCCCTGGACCCGCTGCCCAAGCTCAATGAGCGGCGCTTCACGGAAATCGATCGGGATAATTTCAATGAGGTCCTCGCCTCCATCTCCCCCCGCGCCACCCTCCAGGTGAACAACACCCTCAGCGGCGATGACAGCAAGCTCAACATCGAACTCAACTTCCGCCACATCGATGACTTCGACCCGGTCAAGGTCGTGGAGCAGGTCACGCCGCTGCGCCGGTTGTTCGAGGCACGCCAGCGCCTGCGGGACCTGTTGACCAAACTCGATGGCAACGACGACCTGGACAAGCTGCTGCGGGACGTGATCGCCAACACCGAGGGCCTGCAAGAGATCAAGTCGGCCCGGCCCCAGGACGCACCGCCAGAGCTGCCGACCGTGGCCGCCAACGATGACCCGGCCCCGACCGAACCACAGGCCTGATCGCGCTCATCACTCAAGGGAGATACAGCCATGCCTGCTTCATCCAGCGCTCAAACCAGCGAGAGCACGACCCAGACCCTGTCCCTGCTGGACAAGATCATCGCCGAAGGCCGCATGGCCCACGACGACAGCCAGCAGGACTACGCCCGCGACATGCTGGCCGAATTTGCCACCCAGGTCCTCGACGAAGGCATGGCCATCGACAAGGACACCGTGGCGATGATCAACGACCGCATCAGCCAGATCGACCAGTTGATCAGCGCCCAGCTCAACGAAGTGTTGCACCACCCCGACCTGCAGAAACTCGAAGCCTCCTGGCGCGGCCTGCACCTGCTGGTGCAGAACACCGAGACCAGCACACGGCTCAAATTGCGCCTGCTCAACGTGACCCAGAAAGAGCTGCAGAACGATCTGGAAAAAGCCGTCGAATTCGACCAGAGCGCACTCTTCAAGAAAATCTACGAAGAAGAATACGGCACCTTTGGCGGGCATCCGTTCAGCCTGCTGGTGGGCGACTACACCTTCGGCCGGCACCCGCAGGACATCGGTCTGCTGGAAAAACTCTCGAACGTGGCCGCCGCGGCGCACGCGCCGTTCATTGCCGCCGCCAGCCCACGGTTGTTCGACATGACCAGCTTCACCGAACTGGCGGTACCGAGGGACCTGTCGAAGATTTTCGAGAGCCAGGAACTGATCAAGTGGCGCTCGTTCCGTGAAAGCGAAGACTCGCGTTATGTGTCCCTGGTGCTGCCGCACTTCCTGCTGCGCCTGCCCTACGGCCCGGACACGCTGCCGGTGGAAGGCATCAACTACGTCGAAGACGTCAACGGCACCGACCACAGCAAATACCTGTGGGGCAACGCCGCCTGGGCGCTGTCGCAACGCATCACCGAAGCCTTCGCCAAATATGGCTGGTGCGCGGCGATTCGCGGGGCCGAGGGCGGTGGCGCGGTCGAAGGCCTGCCGGCCCATACCTTCCGCACCAGTTCCGGGGATCTGTCGCTCAAATGCCCGACCGAAGTGGCGATCACCGACCGCCGCGAAAAAGAACTCAATGACCTGGGCTTCATCGCCCTGTGCCACAAGAAAAACAGCGACGTGGCGGTGTTCTTCGGCGGCCAGACCACCAACCGGGCCAAGGTCTACAACACCAACGAGGCCAACGCCAATGCACGGATCTCGGCGATGCTGCCGTATGTCCTCGCGGCCTCGCGTTTCGCCCATTACCTGAAGGTGATCATGCGCGACAAAGTCGGCAGCTTCATGACCCGCGACAACGTGCAGACCTACCTCAACAACTGGATCGCCGACTACGTGCTGATCAACGACAACGCGCCGCAAGAGATCAAGGCGCAATACCCGTTGCGCGAAGCCCGGGTGGACGTGACGGAGGTGGCCGGCAAGCCTGGGGCCTACAAAGCCACGGTATTCCTGCGGCCGCACTTCCAGCTTGAAGAACTGACCGCCTCGATCCGCCTGGTGGCGACGCTGCCGCCACCGGTAGCTGCCTGACGGTTGAACCTGTGGCGAGGACGCTGTTGTGGCGAGGGGATTTATCCCCGCTGGGCTGCGCAGCAGCCCCTTGAGCGGTCAGCTCAATCTGACGGGTACACCAGTTGTCGGTATTAGGGCCGCTTCGCGCCCCAGCGGGGATAAATCCCCTCGCCACAGGGGTTCGGCATTCGTTTCTAGGGGTATTGGGTACCACCTACTTGTCTTCTTCAGGAGTTTCACACAATGGATGCGATCATTCTCGACCTCGGCGGCGACATCAAGGGCGACAGCCTGCTGGAGGGTTTCACGGACAAGATCGAGGTCATGTCCTACAGCCACAACGTGGCGATGCAAGTCACCAACGACGTCAGCAACTCGGAGCGCACCTCCGGCCGGCCCCACATCGGTGAATTCACCCTGACTAAATTCATCGACAGCTCCACCCCCTCGCTCAACGAGTATTGCTGCGCCGGCAAACCCATCCCGCAGGCCGTCATCACCATTGGCCGCAACGCCGCCGAAGGCAGCGGAAAACTCATGCCGTTCATCATCTACACCCTGACCAACGTCGTGCTATCCAACGTCAGCGTCAGCGGTGGCACGGGCGGCAAACCGGTGGAAACCCTGTCGCTGAACTTCACCAAGATCAAATGGGAACTCACGGCCCAGAAAGACGACGGCACCAAGGAAGGCACGGCGGGCACGACCTGGGACCTGGCGGCCAACAAAATGACCAAGTGACGGAGCGCGCCCATGGCCGGCTTCGGGCTTCGCCCGCCTCTGTTCGATCGCCTGGCCAACCCGGCAGACGATTCGGGCCGGACGTTCGATCGCCAGGCGTTGCAGGACTCGGTCCATGCCGAACTGCAACGCCTGTTCAATACCCGACGCGGCCCACGGGCACTGACCGAACCACCGAGCATCCTGGACTATGGCATCGCCGACTGGACCGCGTTGCAACAGCAGCGCAGCGATGACCGGCGCCAATTGACCCGGGAAATTCGCCAGGCCATTACCCACTTCGAACCTCGCCTGCGCTTGGGCGAGGTGCAGGTCAGCGCGGTACCGGGCCATCCGCAGCAACTGAGCATACGGCTGTTGGGCGAGTTGCGCGGCGACCTGCACGCATGGCCCGTGGCCTTTGTCATCGAGCACGCCGGCGACGGCCTTGAGGTACGACATGAGCGACTCGATTGACCCGCAACTGCTGGACTATTACCAGCGCGAATTGACCTGGCTGCGGCATGCCGGAAGCCTGTTCGCCGAACGTTACCCCAAGGTCGCCAGGCGCCTGGAGTTGTCCCCCGGAGAATGCCCCGACCCGCACGTCGAGCGCCTTTTGGAAGGTTTCGCGCTGTTGGCCGCGCGCTTGCAACGCAGGCTCGATGACGATTACGCCGAGTTCAGCGACGCCCTGCTCGAACAGCTTTACCCACTGGCCATGCGCCCGTTGCCATCGTGCGCAATCGTGCAGTTCGAACCCGACCCGAGCAAAGGCAACCTCAACGAGGGCTACCCGCTACCCCGGGACACACCGCTGTTCGTCACCACCGACAAGGGCCAGAGCATTCATTTCCGCACCACCGCCGCCGTGCACCTGTGGCCGATTGAAGTCAGCGAAGCGTTGCTGTTGGGCAGTGACGAGGCCCAGGCGCTGACCGGCGTGGTCCAGGCCCGCTCGGCCTTGCGCCTGAACCTGCGTTGCCTGGGGGAAAGCCAATGGTCGAGCCTGGGCATCGACCATCTGCGGGTGCACCTGGCGGCCTCACCGATGATCAACGCCTGGCTGTACGACTTGCTTGGCGCCCATGCCGTCAAGGTCCTGGCCGGCCCGCCGGGCAGCGTGCCGGAACCACTGGTGGGCTTGCCGCGCATCGTCGGTTTCGCCAGTGACGAAGCCTTGCTGCCAGACGAAGACGGCGTACATCCGGGCATGCGCCTGCTGGCCGAGTACTTTGCCTTTCCCGACAAGTTCGGCTTTTTCGACCTGCCACTGGCCGGGACCACCAGCGACAGCCCATCCTTGTACCTGTACATCGTGTTCGACCGAGCCCCCGCCAGCCGCCTGCCGCTCCAGGCCAGCGACATCGCCCTGGGCTGCGCGCCAGTGATCAACCTGTTCCCCAGGACCTCCGAGCCGCTGCGTCCAGACGGCACCCGCAGCGAGTACCGGCTGGTGGCCGACAGTCATCGGGAAAACAGCGTCGAGATCCACAGCATCCGAGGCATGCGCGCCACGTCCAGCCAGGGCGTGCGCAAAGTGCCGGCCTACTACGGCAGCCAGCACGGCAGCGACCAGCCGTGCTATTGGCATGCACGGCGGGTCAGCGGCATGAGCCCGAACCGGCTGGGCACCGATTTGATGGTCAGCCTGGTGGATACCCAGCTCGACCCGTTGGCCGAAACCGGGGAATACAGCCTCACGGCGGAACTGTTGTGCACCAACCGCCACCTGGCCCAGAGCCTGCCGGCCGGTACCCCGCTGGGGTTCGAGCGTCCCGGGCCGGTGGCCTGGGCCCGCCTGCGCAACCCTCCCAGCCCCCAAAGCCTGCCGCGCCTGGACGGTGAGTCGCGCTGGCGGTTGGTGTCGCAATTGACGCTGAACCATTTATCACTGGTCGAAGGTCCCCAGGCGCTGGACGCGCTGCGCGAGATTCTCGAATTGCACAATTTGCGCGACGAGGCCAGCGCCCGGCGCCAGATCGAAGGGGTATCGGGGCTGGGCTGCGAGCGCGTCATCGCCCATGTCGGCGAAGACGCCTGGCGTGGCTGGCGTAACGGGTTGGAAGTGCGCCTGCAACTGGATCCGCAGCATTTCGTCGGCAGCAGCGCCGTGCTGTTCTCCGGGGTACTGGCGCAGTTCTTTTCCCTTTATGCCACCGCCAATCGCTTCGTGCGCACAGCGCTGGTTCAGTCCGACAAGGAGGTGAAAACATGGCAACCCCAAGCCGGCAAACCCCTGACGCTCTGAACCTGAGTCAACGGCTGCGGCGTGACCCACAACGCTTCGAATGGCTCCAGGCCTTATTGCTGCTGGAACGCGAACATCCCCAGGCCGAACCCTTGGGCAGCGGCACCGCACCACACGCCGAAGCCTTGCGCCTGCGCGGGCCGTTGACGCCGCTGTTCGCCGCCAGTGAAGTCGAAAGCCTGAGGCAGGAACCCGGTTCGCAACCGGTCCTGACCACGCCGATCTTTGGCCTCGGCGGCCCCGACGGCCCCCTGCCCTACGCTTATCAGGAATGGCTGCAACAACGGGCGCGAGCGCGGGATCATGCGCCAGCGGAATTTCTCGATCTGTTCCAGCATCGCTTGCTCAGCCTGCTCTATAAGGTGATGCGCAAGCATCGCATCGCCCTGGGTTTCACCGCGCCGGGGGCCTCCGCGGTACAAGCGCAATTGCGAGCCCTGACCGGTCTGTTGCCCAAGGCTTTGCAGGAGCGCCAGGCCGCACCCGACTCCGCCGTGCTGGCCTGCACCGCACTGTACGCCGATGGCCGGCGCTCCCTGGCCGGGTTCGCGGCGATTGTCCGCGAGCAGTTCGGGCTGCCGGTGGAGCTGACGGCCTACGAAGGCGGCTGGCGGGAAATTCCATCCGCCAGCCGCAGCCGCTTGCAACCGGGCGGCCGCAACCTGCGCCTGGGTCGCAGCGCCGTGGCTGGCACCCGGGTCTGGGACGAACATGCCGGTGTGCGCCTGACCCTTGGCCCGCTGAGCGCCGCCCAGGCCAATGGCTTACTGCCCAACGGCGAGACCCATCCGTTACTCGCCAGCCTGTATGCCTTGTATTTCGGCCCCGACCTGGACTGCACCCTGGTGCTGCTGATCCGTGGTGCCGGCCCTCTGCAACTGGGCCACCAAGCGCCGCCACGGTTGAACTGGAACGGCGGCCTGCAACGCCAGCCGAACCTGGCCGTGCAACGGATCGTCACCCGCCTTCGTCAGCCGGAGATCGCCTGAATGGAACTGGCCAGCCTGATCGAACGCCTCAACCCGGACAACCGTCGCGCCCTGGAACGGGCCGCGCAACGTTGCATGCAGCGCAGTCATCATTACGTGGAAATCGAACACCTGCTGCTGGAATTGCTGGACATCGAAGGCGGCGACTTCGCGTGCCTGCTGCCGCGCTTCGGCCTGGAACGTGACGCGGTGGCGGCGGAAACCAACAAGGCCCTGGACCTGTTCAAATCCGGCAGCACCCGCACGCCCGCCCTGTCCGCGCAAACCATCGGCCTGCTGGAAGACGCCGTGGTCCAGGCCAGTGTGTTGGGCCTGGACAGCATTCGTTCCGGACTGTTGCTGTTGGCGCTGCTGGACCGTGACGAGCGCCGCAGCCTGCTGCTCAACAGCGCCTCGTCATTGCTGCGCATTCCCCGGGACGCCCTGCGCGCCCATCTATTGGAATGGACCGAAAGCTCCCGCGAACATGTCGGCGGCGTGCGTACGGCCAAACCCGGTGAGGCGTCGCCGAAACAGGACCCGGTCCTCGACCAATACACCCAGGACCTGACCGCCGACGCCCGGGCCGGACACATCGACCCCATCGTCGGGCGCGACGGCGAGATTCGCCAGTGCATCGATATCCTGCTCCGGCGCCGGCAGAACAACCCGATCCTGGTGGGCGCGCCAGGCGTCGGCAAGACCGCCGTGGTGGAAGGCTTGGCGCTGCGCATCGCGGCGGGGGATGTGCCGCCATCCTTGCAGGAGGTTACGCTGCGGGTGCTTGACCTCGGTTTGTTGCAGGCCGGCGCCGGCGTCAAAGGTGAATTCGAACAGCGCCTCAAAGGCGTGATCGACGCGGTACGCAGCGCGGAAAAACCGATCATCCTGTTCATCGACGAAGCCCACACGCTGATCGGTGCCGGCGGCGCCGAGGGCGGCAGCGACGCAGCCAACCTGCTCAAACCGGCCCTGGCCCGGGGCGAGCTGCGCACCTTGGCCGCCACCACGTGGCTGGAATACAAAAAATATTTCGAGAAAGACCCGGCCCTGGCCCGGCGTTTCCAGTTGGTACAAGTCGAAGAACCGGACGAACTCACCGCCGTGGAAATGCTCCGTGGCGTAGCGACCAAACTGGAACAGCACCACGGTGTGCAAGTGCTGGACGCGGCCATCCACGAAGCGGTGAAACTGTCCCACCGCTACATCTCCGGACGACAGTTGCCGGACAAAGCCATCAGCGTACTCGACACCGCCTGCGCCCGGGTCGCCCTCGGCCAACATGATGTACCGCCGCCCCTGGAAAGCCTGCGCCACCGCCAGAACAGCCTCAAGGACGAAGTCGAACGCCTGCGCCGGGAACAGGCCACCGGCCTGGATCATCGCGAACGCATCACCCTGCTGGAAGATGAGTCGACCAGCAACGTGCAGGCCATTCGCGAGCTGGAAACCCGCTGGGGCGAAGAGCGCGAAGCGGTGCGCGAATTGCTCGACACCCGGCGCGAACTGCTCGCCCTGAGCGAACGCGCCGACAGTGAAAAACCCGACACCGAGATCGATAACCGCATCGACCACCTGGCCGCCGAACTGTTGCGCCTGGAGGCCGGGCTCGATGCCATTCGCCAGGACGATCCGCTGGTACCGGAACAGGTGGACAGCAAGACCGTCGCCGCGGTGATCGCTGGCTGGACCGGCATCCCGGTGGGCAAGATGCTCGCCGACGAAGCCCACGCCGTACGCACCCTTGGTCAGCGCATGGGCCAGCGGGTCATGGGTCAAGATACGGCGCTGAACACCATCGCCCAACGCCTGCAAGCCTACCGCGCCGGCCTCACCGACCCGCAGAAACCGGTCGGGGTGTTCCTGCTGGTGGGGCCCACCGGCGTGGGCAAGACCGAAACCGCCTACGCCCTGGCCGATGCCTTGTACGGCGGCGAACGCAACCTGATCAGCATCAACCTCTCGGAGTACCAGGAAGCCCACACCGTCAGCCAACTCAAAGGCGCCCCGCCCGGCTACGTCGGCTACGGCAGTGGTGGCGTGCTCACCGAGGCGGTGCGGCGCAAACCCTATTCAGTGGTGCTGTTGGATGAAATCGAAAAGGCCCACCCGGATGTGCTCGAGGCGTTCTACAACGTCTTCGACAAAGGCCTGATGGAAGACGGCACCGGCCTGGTGGTGGATTTCAAGAACACCGTGATGCTCGCCACCAGCAACGTCGGCGCCGAACTGCTGCTGGACACACCGCCCGCGCAACTGGGCACCGACGCCTTCAATGAGGCCTTGCACAAGGTCCTGCTGCAAGCGTTTCGCCCGGCGTTCCTCGCGCGCATGACGGTGGTGGCGTATCGACCGCTGGATGAAGCGACGCTGGAAGGGATTGTCCTGGCGAAGCTGGAGAAGCTGCGCGGGCGCTACAAGGCCGCGACCGGCAAGCAATTCGAGTTCGATGCGGGGATCGTCAAGGCCGTGTTGGCCAAGTGCAGCGCGGCAGGGGCACGGGATGTCGAGAATGTGTTGATGACACAGGTGACGGGGAAGTTGGCGGAGTGGGTGTTGGAATGATCTGCGCGCTGTTTGCGCGCCCACTGTGTTGTTCCGAATGCACGCAGCGCAGGCTTGCGCTCCGCCGAGGATGTTAGATGCCCCGCGCCACCGACAGCAACACCACCCTCTCCCTCACCGCCGCCACGCTGTCGGCGCTGTATCCTGAATCACTGTCGGGCGAAGAAAGCCTCAATGCATTGGGCTCGCACATCCTCAACGGTATCAACGACGGTGCGTCCCTGACACTCTCCAGCGCCGTCGCCAGCCACGTCACCACCACCCTGCACAAGGATGCGCTGCTGCGCCCGCTGGATTGGCTGGTCGCCGAAATCCGCCAACTTCCCGCCGACGCCACCGCCGAGCGCTATCAGTTGTTGCTCAGGCCCTGGCTCTGGTGGCTGAGTCTGGCCAGCAACAACCGCGTGTTCCAGAACCTCGCCACGGCGGACATCGTCACCACGATTTTCAAGGCCCATGGTTTCACCGACTTCCAGCTCAAACTCAGCGGCAGCTACACCCCGCGTGAATATTGCGTGCAATACGGCGAAACCGATCTGGCCTTCGTCTCGCGCCTGATGGAAGAGGACGGGATCTTCTGGTTCTTCACCCATGAAGACGGTAAGCACACCCTGGTACTGGCCGACAGCAACGACGCTTTTGCCCCCATTCCCAACGGGCCGACAGTGAACTATCTCGGGCAGAGAATGGGCGAGCGGGAACTGCACGGCATCCGCTCGGGGCAAGTGTGCCTGCAAGCGGTGGCTGGGGTTTACCAGGCGACCGATTACGAATTCACCACGCCGACGACCTCGCTGTACAGCCAGGCCGAAGCCGTGGCCGGACCGAGTTCGATGTACGAGCATCCGGGCGGTTATACCGTCAAGGGTCAAGGCGACGCGTTGACCAAGCAGCGGGTGGATGGCCTGCGCAGCCAGGAGAAGCGGTTTGTCGGCGAGAGCGACTGCCGCTGGTTGGTGCCGGGGTATTGGTTCACCCTCGCCGGCCATGAAGACACGACGCTGAACATCGATTGGGTGGTGACCTCGGTCAGCCACGAAGCCAGTCATGAGCACTATCGCAACCGCTTCGAAGCGATCCCCAAGGCCACGCCGTACCGACCGGCCCGCCTCACGCCGAAACCGCGCATGCACACCCAGACCGCACTGGTAGTGGGCAAGGCCGGTGAAGAAATCTGGACCGACGAGTACGGGCGGATCAAGTTGCAGTTCCCCTGGGACCGCACCGGCAAGAACGACGAAACCTCGTCCTGCTGGGTCCGCGTGGTCTTGCCCTGGAGCGGCAAGGGCTTTGGCATGCAGTTCGTGCCGCGCGTTGGCCAGGAGGTCATCGTGACCTTTATCGACGGCGACCCGGACCGACCGCTGGTGACCGGCTGCGTCTACAACGGCGACAATGCCCTGCCCTATGCGTTGCCGGCGAACCAGACCCAGTCCGGGATCAAGACCAACTCGTCCAAGGGCGGCGGCGGTTTCAATGAGCTGCGTTTCGAAGACAAGAAGGATGCCGAAGAGGTTTTCCTCCAGGCCCAGAAGGACTTCAACATCAACGTGCTCAACGACACCACCGCCGCCGTCGGCCATGACGAAACCCTCACGGTACAGAACGCTCGCACCCGCACGGTCAAGGAAGGCGACGAGACCATCACCCTGGAGAAAGGCAAGCGCAGCGTGACCATCCAGACCGGCAGCGACAGCCTCGATGTGAAAGACACCCGCACCGTCACCGTGGGCTCGGACCAGAACCACAGCACGGGCGGCAACTTCGCGCACAAGGTCACCGGCAACTACGACTTGACGGTGGACGGCAACCTGACCATCAAGGTCAGCGGCACCCTGACCCTGCAAAGCGGCGGCAGTTTCGCGATCAAGAGCGGCGCAGACCTGGCGGCCCAGGCCAGCACATCGATCAGCCAGAAAGCCGGCACGGCCCTGAGCAACCAGGCCGGTACCTCGTTGGAAAACAAGGCCGGCACCACCCTGACCAACGATGCCGGTATCAGCCTGGTGAACAAGGCCGCCGCCGAACAGACCGTGGACGGCGGCGGCATGCTGACTATCAAGGGCGGCCTGGTGAAGGTCAACTGACAGGAGCGCAGCGATGGCCTCGAAAAGACTGGACCTGGAGCGTGACGACAACCGACTGAGCGGGCAATTGGTCGATGGCCGGCTCGACGGCGCACTGCAGATCGAAGAAGCGCAACGACCGCAGGCAAAACTCAACTACAGCCAGGGTGAACTGCAAGGCACCAGCACCCTGTATCACCCGAATGGAAAGGTCTCGGCAGTGTTGCCGTTCGTGAAAGGCAAGTTACAGGGCGTGGCGAGCTTCTACGCGGCCGAAGGTGGATTGCAGCGCCAGGCCTCTTACCGTCGCGGGTTACTGCACGGTGAGGCGAACAACTACTTCCCCGACGGGCAACTGGCCGAAGCCGAGTTCTATCGCGACGGCGTGCGCGACGGCCGCTATCGCCGCCTGCACCCCAATGGCAACCCTGCAGTCGAGGCCCGCTACCTCAACGGCCAACTGCTGGAACCGGCCCACGCCTACGCTGAAGACGGCCGGCCACTGGATGCCGACGGCAAGCCGATCTCCCGGGTGCGCTGGTGGTTCAGGCGCTGGAATGATCCGGCGCAAGCATAACTATCGTCTTACCCCCTGTGGGAGCGAGCTTGCTCGCGATGACGGCCTCACAATCAACATCACCACCAACTGACCCTCCGCTATCGCGAGCAAGCTCGCTCCCACAAGGGATCATCCATACCCTTAGGTTCGAGCCAATCAGGGAATCAACATCTGCACCTGCCCCGGCACCACGATCTTGATCACCCCGGCCCAGGTGCACATCAAGGTGCTGTTGGCGTCGATGGCCGGCATGTTGCCCAGCAACAAGGTCGGCGCGCCACCGGGGATCCACGGGGTGGCGGTGGCGGGAATGCACGGCATGGGGGTCAGTACGCCCAAGGCTGCCGCAGTCGCCGCGGCCACGGTCGGGTTCGCCAGGCTCATGCACATGCCGAAGGTGGTGATGTTCACCAGCGGGATGTGGTCCATGATATTCGCCGCCGGCATCCCGCCGGTCAGCAGGCGATTGACCGGCAACACATTGAGCACCGCCGGGGCCGCGCCAAAGCTGCATTGCAAGGTTGCGGTGCCACAGACTTGCGGGCATCCCATCGCGGTTGCTCCCTGAAAGCGACAGACCTTCACACCTTAGCCCGCGCACGGCCGCCGCGCACGCCAGCGTGCATCAGGCCCGCTGATTATCCGGCAACACGCTAACCTATAAGACCCGGGCGTGCTTGTGACGCCTCCCACGCGCCATTAGATTAGCCAATGATCGATGGCCTCCAAAATAAGCAGAAGGGATAAGCATGGCGTTTACTGATCAGTCCACCCGAGTGCGCGACGGTGAAGAACTCGATGCCAACCTGATCGACCCGTACCTCAAGGCCCACATTCCAGGCCTCACCGGCCTGCCCCGGATCAGCCAGTTTCCCGGTGGCGCGTCGAACCTGACCTACCTGCTGGAATACCCCGAACAGGAATTCGTCCTGCGCCGTCCGCCGTTCGGTCACAAGGCCAAGTCCGCCCACGACATGGGCCGCGAATTCCGCATTCTCAATCAACTGCGCGAGGCGTTCCCCTACTGCCCGAAGGCCTACGTGCATTGCACCGACGAGTCGGTGATGGGCGCCGAATTCTACGTAATGGAACGGGTCAAGGGCATCATCCTGCGCTCCGAGCTACCGCCGGAGCTGGGTTTCGACGCCGCCCGCACCGAAACACTGTGCAAGAGTTTCATCGACCGGCTCGTTGAATTGCACCGGGTCGACTATAACGCCTGCGGCCTGGCCGACCTGGGCAAGCCCGAAGGCTACGTGGCCCGGCAGATCCGTGGCTGGAGCGACCGCTACGAAAAAGCCCTGACCCCCGACGCGCCGAAATGGGAGGCGGTCAAGGCCTGGCTCAACGACAAGATGCCCGCCGACCATCCGACGTCGAGCATCGTCCATAACGACTACCGCTTCGACAACGTCATCCTCGACCCCGAGAACCCGATGCAGATCATCGGCGTGCTGGACTGGGAACTGACCACCCTGGGCGATCCGTTGATGGACCTGGGCAACAGCCTTGCCTACTGGATCGAGGCCGACGACCCGGCACCGGTGCAACTGATGCGCCGCCAGCCCAGCCACGCCCCTGGCATGCTGACCCGCCGCGAGTTCGTCGATTACTACGCCGAGCGCGCCGGGATCCGCATCGACAACTTCGATTTCTATTACACCTACGGCCTGTTCCGCCTGGCCGGCATCGTCCAGCAGATCTACTACCGCTTCTTCCACGGCCAGACCCAGGACAAACGCTTCGCGCAGTTCGTTCAGATGAACAAACTGCTGGAGCAGATGAGCCTGCAGGTCATCGGCAAATCCACGCTCTGAGCGCACCTATAACAAGGAAACAGCATGTCCAAGACCCAGTTGTTCGACCTCGACGGTAAAATCGCTTTCGTTTCCGGCGCCAGCCGCGGCATCGGCGAGGCCATCGCTAAGTTGCTGGCCCAGCAAGGTGCCCATGTGATTGTGTCCAGCCGCAAGCTCGACGGTTGCCAGCATGTGGCCGACGCCATCATCGCCGCCGGTGGCAAGGCCACCGCCATCGCTTGCCACATTGGGGAAATGGAGCAGATCAGCCAGGTGTTCGCTGGTATCCGCGAACAGTTCGGGCGCCTGGACATCCTGGTGAACAACGCCGCCACCAATCCGCAATTCTGCAACGTCCTGGACACTGACCTCGGTGCATTCCAGAAAACCGTCGACGTGAACATTCGCGGCTACTTCTTCATGTCGGTGGAAGCCGGCAAGCTGATGCGCGAGAACGGTGGCGGCAGCATCATCAACGTGGCGTCGATCAACGGCATCTCGCCGGGGATCTTCCAAGGCATCTATTCGGTGACCAAGGCTGCGGTGATCAACATGACCAAGGTCTTCGCCAAGGAATGCGCGCAGTTCGGCATTCGCTGCAACGCCCTGCTGCCGGGCCTGACCGACACCAAGTTCGCCTCGGCGCTGGTCAAGAACGACGCCATCCTGAAAACCGCCCTGGCGCAGATCCCGCTCAAGCGCGTGGCCGACCCGAGCGAAATGGCCGGCGCGGTGCTGTACCTGGCCAGTGATGCGTCGAGCTACACCACGGGGGTGGCGCTGAATGTGGATGGTGGGTTCCTGTCCTGAGGATGAACGCCATGGCAGACCTGTGAGAACCCTGTGGGAGCGAGCTTGCTCGCGATAGCGGTGGGTCAGCAGTACCAGTGTGACTGATGCAACGCTATCGCGAGCAAGCTCGCTCCCACAAAGGGTTCCTCTGCGATCGAGGAAATGAATATTTATTCCAACATTTGCAATTAGCGAATATTTATTCCATAAATAGCCCTTCTGAAAATAAAAACTCAAAGGGCTCTTTCTCATGCGTGAACTCGGCATCGGTCTGATTGGCACCGGCTTCATGGGCCGTGCCCATGCCTTGGCGTTCTACAATGCCAAGGCGGTGTTCGACCTCCCCCTGAACTTGACACTGGCGGCCCTGGCCGACGCCGATCCCCAGCGCGCCCGGCAGTGCGCCCAGAGCTGGGGGTTCGAGACCGCCCACAGTGACTGGCAACAGCTGATCGACGACCCCAAGGTCAACCTGATCGCCATCACCACCCCCAACCACCTGCACTTCCCCATGGCCATGGCGGCGCTGGCGGCAGGCAAACCGGTCTATTGTGAAAAGCCCCTGGCGGTGTCCCTGGAGCAAGCCGAGCAGATGCGCCAGGCGGCCAGGGCCGCCGGGGTGGTGACGCGGGTCGGCTACAACTATCAGCACAATC
The DNA here is from genome assembly GCF_026016345.1 of Pseudomonas sp. B21-054. NCBI lineage: Bacteria > Pseudomonadati > Pseudomonadota > Gammaproteobacteria > Pseudomonadales > Pseudomonadaceae > Pseudomonas > Pseudomonas sp. B21-054. Next base: position 2,778,418 of record NZ_CP087204.1, on the reverse strand, counting down.
CGATCATCCAACTGGCGCGGGACATGATCCAACGCGGCGAACTGGGGCAGATCATCAGCTTCCAGGGCGAATTCAGCGAAGATTTCATGGCCGACCCGACGTCGCCGTGGTCATGGCGTTGCGAAGCGGCCCACGCCGGCGGCGCCTTGGCCGATCTCGGCAGCCACTTGCTGGCCATGGCCCGTCATTTGTTAGGCGATGTCGAGGCCGTATGCGCCGACAGTCAGACCGTGCATCACCAACGCCCTGCCAGCGCCGGCAATGCCGAACAACGCACCATCGCCGTGGACGACCACGTCCACGCCCTGCTGCGCTTCGCCAACGGCGCCCGAGGCACGGTAAGCAGCAGTTGGCTCAAGCATGGCTACAAGAACCATCTGAGCTTCGAGATCAGCGGCACCTTGGGCACGCTGGCATTCGATCAGGAGCGACTCAATGAGCTGCGCCTGTGTCGCGCCGGCCAGCCAGGTTTCCAGCGCCTGCTGGCCGGCCCGGACTTGCCCGGCTATGCCGCATTCAGCCCGGCCGCCGGGCACCAGTTGGGCTACAACGAATTGAAGACGCTGGAGGTGCAGGAACTGATCATGACGCTTGCCGGCGAAGGCGGCAGCGGGACGGACTTCGACGAGGCCTGGGAGGTGGAGCGGCTGGCGGCGGCGATTCGCATCGCCGCGCGGGAGGAGCGTTGGGTGAAGGTGAGTGAGCTATAACCGCTCACTTCAGCGAACACCTTGTAGGGGGCAAGCATCTTGCGCTGGAAATAGTTGGCGAACACGAGTTGGCTATTTCATACCGTTTATCGACACTGTCATTCCTGACAGTAGCTAGCGCTATGGATTGGGGAATTACTGGAGGGGTACCCCGCGAAGACCTGAATCATGGCGAGACTGACGGGCAGCATTCACACCCACACACCCACCCTGACAGTGGTGGACCCGCGCGGGCTCGATGTTCGTTCAGTCGCCTACTACCGCGCCGTCGAGACGGCAGACCCCGAAGAACGAATCAACCGCAGCGCCTATGACGCAATGGGGCGTCTGATTGAACAATGGGACCCCAGGCTATGGGCTCTCGGTGTGGAGAGTGCCGGAACTCCGGCCAACCTGAGCAATCGTCACTCGCTGTCAGGCAAGGTCCTGGGCTCGATGAGTGTCGATGCCGGTGAGCGGATCAGCTTGTTCGGTGATGGGGATCAACTGGTCCAAACCTGGGACAGCCGTGAGACTGAACGACGGGTTGAATACGACGATCTGCTGCGCCCGATGGCCGTTTTCGAACAAGGCAAAGGCGAAGCCGCTCGCTGCGCCGAGCGTTATGAATACGCTGATGGCGACACCGACTTCGCCGCTCATAACCAGTGCGGACAATTGATCCGACACGACGATCCGGCGGGTACCCAGACGCTGGACGAGTATGCTTTAACCGACGGAGTACTTGAACAGACCCAGCGCTTTTTGCAGGCGCTGGAATCACCGGATTGGCCGCAGGCACTACCTGAGCGTGATGCATTGCTGGAGCCGTTGGCCCAGGCGGCAACCAGTGCGACACGCTTCAACCCGCTGGGCGATGTGCTGGAGCAGATTGACGCCAAGGGCAATCGGCAGTTGTTCGACTACACCGTCGACGGCCAGTTGTTCGCGAGTCATCTGCAACTGAGCGATCAAGCCACGCCTCAGACGCTGGTCAGCGCCCTCGCCTACAGCGCCTACGGCCAGGTCGAGCAGGAAACCGCCGGCAATGGCGTGGTCAGTACGCTGGCGTACCGCCCTGAGGATGGACGCTTGACCCGGCTTGAAGCCCGGCGTGGATCGCAAACACTGCAGGATCAGCGCTACCACTACGATCCGGTAGGCAATGTGCTGAGTATCGAAGATGCTGCCTTGCCAATTCGTTACTTCGCCAACCAGCGGGTGGAGCCGATCAACCGCTATGACTATGACAGCCTCTATCAGTTGACCAAGGCAACCGGCTGGGAGGCCGGAAGTGCCAGTCGAGGTCCGGGCTTCAACCGCTTCGACGATCCGGGCGCAGTCGCCAACTATCAACAAACGTACCAATACGACGCCGGTGGCAACCTGCTGGAACTGGTCCATGTCGGCCCACAAAACCACAGCCGCAAACTGACGGCGGCGCGCCACAGCAACCGCTGTCTAGCGGAACACAATGACCGGCCACCAACTGAAGAGGAAATCGCGGCCGCGTTTGATGGCAACGGCAATCTGCTGGCTTTGCAACCGGGACGAACGATGACCTGGGATTTACGCAATCAACTGCGCGAGGTACGACCGGTTGAGCGTGAAAGTGCCGTGGATGATCGCGAACAGTACCTCTACGGGGGTGATGGAATGCGACGGCGCAAGGTCCGCTCGACCCAAACCAATGCCCGCTCGCTGATTTCGGAAGTTCGTTATTTGCCGGGCCTGGAAATTCGTACCCACGCAGGCACGGGCGAAGTGTTGCAAGTGATCTGCGTGCAGGCCGGACGTAGCGCGATGCAGGTGCTGCACTGGGAAACGGCGCCGCCTGCCGGCATCGCCAACAACCAATACCGTTACAGCCTGACTGACCATCTGAGTTCCAGCAGCCTGGAATTGGATAACGAGGCCGAGGTGATTAGCCAGGAAACTTATCATCCGTATGGCGGCACCGCCTGGTTTGCCGGGCGCAGTGAGGTGGAGGCGAGTTACAAGACGGTGCGTTATTCAGGGAAAGAGCGAGATGCGACGGGGCTTTATTATTATGGGTTCAGGTATTACGCGACGTGGTTGCAGCGGTGGGTTAATCCGGATCCGTCTAGACCAGTAGAGGGATTGAATTTTTTTAAAATGCTTAGAAATTCCCCCATTAACCATAAAGATACGGAGGGAGGAAATAGTTATGACGTCATGAATGAACAAGAAGCATTGAGTGAAGAGAATCTTGGGGCACGTATCATATCCCGCGGACTTGAAAACTTTCCAACTCATCTTCAAGAAAAGGTCAAAGGTGCCATGGGGCTCGGGCACGGCTGGCTAGATGAAACAATTGCCGAACTAAATTCGCAAGAAACCACTACCTTCACAACCAAGGTGATGAAGTTTATTTTTGGCTCAGACTACTCATTACCAGAAAACGACCCTGCGGGCTTAAAGGATCAGTTACTGGACACCATGAGAGAATTAAGAACCTATATGAGCCGATTAAGCACTAATGAGAATTGGAGGCTGTCGCTTGTTGAAGTTGCTAATCAACGCTTTTCAGGAGTTACAGTTGATACAGTTGCTCAAGGCAACTTAATTTGGCTGAGCCGATCGCATACTGAAAATACCCACCCTGTTGGGTTAGCATCAACCATCTTACATGAAGCAACTCATGCTATGAGATCATTTAATAGCGGTGATTTTATCGATGATTTCTGGTATGTAGGTGAAGAGGCGCCGAACGCCAGCGCGACACCCGACGAAGTCGATAGTTATATCTTTAGCGCTTTGAACTCATCTTTCAATCGTGTACTCAATGGGTCGAGCAATATTAAGCCCCCTTCCGAATTGAGCATGGAAGTGAGAGCACGAGAGAATTATATACGCCTGATAGACTCTGCTTTGCACGAAGTCGGCGAGCAGCCCACATCAACCAGCCGCGAAAGGGAAAATATTTATCGAGAGGAAAGTGGATTGCGCCAGTCCGTTATCTTGCGAAACGCCGACTCTCTGACCACAATATTAAAAATTCGCCATCGAATATAGATAAAACAATATGTGGCGAACTTGACGCTTTTTACTCTGCCGATATCCAGAGCGAAGTGGTCACCGGTTTCGGGGGCGTTATTATGAACCCAGCCTGTTGATTCGCATATAAAATAATACCTTCTAATTTACAACGACAAACCTTAAGCCAGGTTCGGTTTTTATTAAGGGAGTTGCCTAATTCAGCGAGATAGCACAGCGCCGAGAAGCTGCGTCGCGCCATCGTCATAAGAGGGGAAAAGTACTCAGTCTGGATACTGGGTTTGCAATTGAACCAACCGCCCCGCCAACGCCTTGGCCTGACTCGCCACATCAGTCACGGCAGTACTTTCCCACCACATCCCCCGCAGCGGCGGGCCCATGGCGAACAACCGCTCGGCGGGTTCGCCTCGAGCATCCAGCACCGCACCGTCGGCACGCGCGGCAATACCCAGGGCCAGCGGCCCCGGCTGGATCAGCCCTCGGGCCAACAGTTGTTGCGGCAACGGCCGTGCAACCCGACGCCAGTCATATTCAATGCCACTGGAGTTGATCAGCGCGGCGCCCTGCACCACTTCCAGTCCTGCCTCGCCCCGGCGACGGATGCGAATACCCACTGTGCCCTCGGGAGACGACGCCAACCCTTTGAACGACGCCGCCTGGATCCGCAACCGCCCTTCCCCATGCAAACGCTCCACCAGCTCCGCGCTCAACGGTGGCGAGCGATGGTGATGACTCTCCCACCACGGCCGCACATGCCGCACGAACTGTCGGCGCTGCACATCGCTGGCCTGGTTCCACAAGCGCCCGATGTGGGCGCGCACGGTGTCCAGCGGCGCTTGCCAATCGATCCCTAGGGCGTGGGCCTGGCGGCATTGCTCACGCAGGGCACGCATCAATTGGCGGGGCGAACGCAGGCTGTGATCTTCGGCGAGGAAATCCACCCAGGCCGGTGGCTGGCGGCGCACGTGGGGCAGCAGGCCATGGCGGGAAAACACTTCGATCGGCCCGCGGTGCCCGGCCTGCTCCAGGGACACCACGGCGTCGACCATGGTCAGTCCCGAGCCGATGATCAACACCGTGGATTGCGGATCGAGCTGGCGCATCGCAGCCACATCCCAAGGATCCAGGGCCGCGGCATTCAAGCCGCTGGATTCGGTCTGCGGGGTGCGCGCCGCCGGGAACATGCCGGTGGCGAGCACCGCGAAACGGCCACGCAAGAGTTGGCCGTCGTCCAGCGTCACCATCACGGCATCGTCGGCAAGCCGCAGGTCCACGGCCTCCCCGCGCACGTGCTCGGCGGTCGAACCGTTTTGTGCGCCCAACTCGCGAGCCTCGGCCAGGCGTTGCTGCACATAGAGGCCGAATATCCCCCGGGGTGGGAACAACTCGCTGATCGGCACGTGCTGTTGATCCGACTCGGGCCAGCCGCCGGCTTCGATGAACGCGGTGAGCCATTGGGTCAGGTCATCGGCGTTGTCCGGGTCGACACTCATGCGCGCCGCGTTGCCGTTCAAGGTGTGGCCCAGTTCCACGGCACTGTAGGCCTCGCCCCGGCCCAGTTCACTGCGCGGCTCGACGATCAGCACCTCGCGCCGGCCCGGCAGGCGCAGCAGTTGCGCCGCCAGCATGGCACCGCTCAGGCCGCCGCCAATGATCAGGATATCGGCTTGGCGAGTGAAGTCGCTCACCGGTCGATCCAACGCTGTGTCCATACCGCTCTCCCGGATCAAATCACCACATTGCGTACGAATCTCGCCGCCACCAAACCATCGTTGCGATAGGCATGGGGCTGGTTGCTGGCGAACATGAAAAACTCACCGGCACCGATCTGGCGCGCTTCATCGCCCAACAGCAAGGTCAGGCAACCCTCGAAGACGTAAAGCTGCTCGCTCCAGCCATCGGCGTCGGGTTCGGAATGGTAATGCTCTCCGGGCTCCAGGCGCCATTCCCAGAGTTCGACTTCACGGCTGGCGGTAGCCTTGGCGAGCAATACGGCTTTGCTGCCGGCAATGGTCCCAGCCCAGGCCAGTTCGTTGATGCGGCTCGGGTCGCGGGCGTCGGGGGCCTGGATCAAGTCGCTGAAGGCCACGTCCAAGGCTTCGGCGACCCGGTCAAGCGTGGTCAGGCTGACGTTCTTTTCGCCAGCCTCGATGGCCACCAGCATGCGCCGACTGACCCCGGACAATTCTGCCAGTGCGGTCTGGCTGAGCTGGGCGGCATGGCGCAGACGACGGACGTTCTGGCTGACGTGTTGCAGGACGGAGGCCCGCTGGCCGGATTCTTTGTGCACTATATTGCTCACATGGCAGGGCTGCGCATTATACTGCCCACCTTCGGGCGCATTGTGCGTCCGCCTCCAGTGGCGCGCAAGGTCATGGCATCGGTGAATCCCCCCCAAGCTTCCTCCCGTTTCTCCCGGTTCAGCAAGGCCGAATGCGTGCTGGTGCTGATCACCATGATCTGGGGTGGGACCTTCCTGCTGGTGCAGCACGCCATGACAGTCAGCGGGCCAATGTTTTTCGTTGGCCTACGCTTTGCCGCCGCGGCTGCGTTTGTCGCGCTGTTCTCCTGGCGCCACCTGCGGGACCTGACCCTGTTCGAACTCAAGGCCGGCTGTTTCATCGGCGTGGCGATCATGCTCGGCTATGGTCTGCAAACCGTCGGCCTGCAAACCATCCCCAGCAGCCAGTCGGCGTTCATCACCGCGCTCTACGTGCCGTTCGTGCCCTTGCTGCAATGGCTGGTGCTGGGCCGTCGCCCTGGGCTGATGCCCAGCCTCGGCATCATGCTGGCGTTCACCGGGCTGATGCTGGTATCGGGGCCGGCGGGCGCCTCTTTGAATTTCAGTGCCGGCGAGATCGCCACGCTGATCAGCGCCATCGCGATTGCCGCCGAGATCATCCTGATCAGCGCCTATGCCGGCCAGGTCGATGTGCGCCGGGTGACCGTGGTGCAACTGGCAAGCACGGCGGTGCTGGCGTTTCTGATGGTGGTGCCGACCCAGGAAGCGATCCCGGATTTTTCCATATTGCTGCTGGTCAGCGCCGTGGGCCTGGGGGCTGCCAGCGCCGCGATCCAGGTGGCGATGAACTGGGCGCAGAAAAGTGTCTCGCCCACCCGCGCCACGCTGATCTACGCTGGCGAGCCGGTGTGGGCCGGCATTGCCGGGCGTCTGGCGGGCGAACGGTTGCCGGCGATTGCCTTGTTTGGCGCGGCGTTGATCGTGGCGGCGGTGATTGTCAGTGAGCTGAAGACTCGGGGCAAAGGTGTGGTCGTGGAAGATGAGGTCCTTGAGCGTGAGCGTTAATTCCTTCGAAAAATCGTTGTTCTCCTATCCTCCTGAAACACTTCAAGACAGGAAAATTCCACCTACCTTGTAGGATTCTGCGACACCCTCGCGGTTGGTGATCCGGGACACGCCACGTATGATCCCTCACAACCTCCCGCCGAATAGAAGCCTATGTCACTGATAGTTCTATTGCTTTTGCCCTTCATCGGCAGCTGTGTCGCGGCGCTGCTGCCGCATAACGCCCGTAACGCCGAATCCTTGCTGGCGGGCCTCGTGGCCCTGGCCGGCACTGTTCAGGTGGCCTTGCTGTACCCGCAGATCGCCGACGGTGGCGTGATTCGTGAAACGTATTCCTGGCTGCCCAGCCTGGGCCTGGATTTCGTGCTGCGCCTGGACGGTTTCGCCTGGCTGTTTTCGTTGCTGGTGCTGGGCATCGGCACGCTGGTGTCGCTGTACGCCCGCTATTACATGTCGCCGGACGATCCGGTGCCGCGTTTCTTCGCCTTCTTCCTGGCGTTCATGGGTGCCATGCTCGGGCTGGTGATCTCCGGCAATCTGGTACAGATGGTGTTTTTCTGGGAACTGACCAGCCTGTTCTCGTTCCTGCTGATCGGCTACTGGCACCACCGCGCCGACGCGCGGCGCGGTGCCTATATGGCCTTGATGGTGACGGGTGCCGGCGGGCTTTGCCTGTTGGCGGGGGTGATGCTGCTCGGCCATGTGGTAGGCAGCTATGACCTGGATAAGGTCCTGGCCGCCGGCGACCTGATCCGGGCCCATGCCCTCTACCCTATCCTGCTGCCGCTGATCCTGATCGGCGCCCTGAGCAAAAGCGCGCAATTTCCTTTCCACTTCTGGCTCCCCCATGCCATGGCCGCGCCCACGCCGGTGTCGGCGTACCTGCACTCGGCGACCATGGTCAAGGCCGGAGTGTTCCTGCTGGCGCGACTGTGGCCCTCGCTGTCGGGCAGCGAAGAATGGTTCTACATCGTCAGTGGCGCGGGGGCCTGCACCTTGCTGCTGGGCGCCTATTGCGCGATGTTCCAGAACGATCTCAAGGGGCTGCTGGCTTACTCCACCATCAGCCACCTCGGGCTGATCACCCTGCTGTTGGGTCTGAACAGTCCGCTGGCGGCCGTGGCGGCGGTGTTTCATATCCTCAACCACGCCACCTTCAAAGCCTCGCTGTTCATGGCCGCCGGGATCATCGACCACGAAAGCGGCACCCGGGATATCCGCAAGCTCAGCGGCCTGGTGCGGCTGATTCCGTTCACCGCCACCCTGGCGATGGTGGCCAGCGCAGCCATGGCAGGGGTGCCGCTGCTCAATGGATTCCTCTCCAAGGAAATGTTCTTCGCCGAGACCGTGTTCATTTCCGCCACGGCCTGGGTCGAGCTGGCGCTGCCGATCATCGCCACCATTGCCGGGACCTTCAGCGTCGCCTACTCCCTGCGCTTTACCGTGGACGTGTTCTTCGGCCCCACCGCCACCGACCTGCCCCATACCCCCCACGAGCCACCACGCTGGATGCGTGCCCCGGTGGAATTGCTGGTGTTCACCTGCCTGCTGGTGGGGATCTTCCCGGCCCAGGTGGTCGGTTCGTTGCTCGCGGCGGCGGCGTTGCCGGTGGTCGGCGGTACGCTGCCGGAGTACAGCCTGGCGATCTGGCACGGCCTGAACGCGCCAATGATCATGAGCCTGGTGGCGATGTCCGGCGGCATCGTGCTTTACCTGCTGCTGCGTAATCAGTTCCGGCAGGGGCACATCAAACACCCGCCGTTCATTGGTCGACTCAGTGGCAAGCGGCTGTTCGAGCGTTGCCTGGTGCTGATGATGCGCCTGGGTCGACGACTGGAACGCCGGATCAGCACCCGCCGCCTGCAGGCCCAGTTGTTCCTGCTGGTGCTGGCGGCGGTACTCGCCGGATTGATCCCGATGCTGCACAGCACGCTGGTCTGGGGCGACCGGCCGAAGATCCCCGGCTCCATCGTCTTCGTCACCTTATGGCTGCTGGCAATCATCTGTGCCCTGGGCGCGGCCTGGCAGGCCAAGTATCACCGGCTCGCGGCCCTGACCATGGTCAGCGTCTGCGGCCTGATGACCTGCGTGACCTTCGTCTGGTTCTCCGCGCCCGACCTCGCCTTGACGCAACTGGTGGTGGAAGTGGTGACCACGGTGCTGATCCTGCTGGGCCTGCGCTGGCTGCCACGGCGGATCGAGGACGCCTCGCCGTTGCCCAACAGCGAACGACGTGCGCGCATCCGGCGCCTGCGGGACCTGCTCTTGTCCATCGCCGTGGGCGGCGGCATGGCGCTGTTGTCCTACGCCATGCTGACCCGCCAGACGCCCAACGACATTTCTTCGTTCTACCTCAGCCGTGCCCTGCCCGAAGGCGGCGGCAGCAACGTGGTGAACGTGATGCTGGTGGATTTCCGTGGCTTCGACACCTTGGGGGAAATCACCGTGCTGGTGGCGGTGGCCCTGACGGTGTTTGCCCTGCTGCGACGCTTCCGGCCGCCGAAGGAAAGCATGCAACTGCCGGCGCAACAGCGTCAGTTGGCGCCGGACGTGGTCACCGACCTGGTCAACCCGCGGCATGCCAGCGACACCGCGCTGGGCTTCATGATGGTGCCGTCGGTGCTGGTGCGCCTGCTGCTGCCGATCGCGTTGGTGGTGTCGTTCTACCTGTTCATGCGCGGCCACAACCAACCGGGCGGTGGCTTCGTCGCCGGGCTGGTGATGTCGGTGGCGTTCATCCTGCAGTACATGGTGGCCGGCACCCAGTGGGTCGAGGCACAAATGAGCCTGCGGCCGTTGCGCTGGATGGGCACCGGGTTGTTGTTCGCCACCGCCACCGGCCTGGGGGCGATGGCCGTGGGTTATCCGTTCCTGACCACCCACACCTGGCACTTCGAATTGCCGTTGTTGGGAGACATTCACCTGGCCAGCGCGCTGTTCTTCGACATTGGCGTGTACGCCGTGGTGGTCGGCTCGACGCTGTTGATCCTCACCGCCCTGGCGCACCAGTCGGTGCGGGCCCATAAACCGGGCCTGCAAGCCAAACCCATCGCCCCCGTCAAAGGAGCCACCGTCTGATGGAAGAAGTCATTGCAATCGCAATCGGCGTGCTGGCCGCCTCGGGCGTCTGGCTGGTGCTGCGGCCACGGACCTTCCAGGTGGTCATGGGCCTGTGCCTGCTGTCCTACGGCGTCAACCTGTTCATCTTCAGCATGGGCAGCCTGTTCATCGGCAAGGAACCGATCATCAAGGACGGCGTGCCCCAGGATCTGTTGCACTACACCGACCCACTGCCCCAGGCCCTGGTGCTGACCGCCATCGTGATCAGCTTCGCCATGACCGCGCTGTTCCTGGTGGTGCTGTTGGCCTCCCGGGGCCTGACCGGCACCGACCATGTGGACGGTCGGGAGCCCAAGGAATGATGTTGACGCCCCACTTGATCGCCGCGCCTATCCTGCTGCCGCTGCTGACCGCCGCGTTGATGCTGATGCTGGGCGAGAAACACCGCCCGCTCAAGGCGCGGATCAACCTGTTCTCCAGCCTGCTGGGCCTGGGCATCGCTGTGTTGCTGCTGCATTGGACCCAGGACCAGGCCTTGCCCGCGTCCATTGGCGTGTATCTGCCTGGCAACTGGCAGGCGCCGTTCGGCATCGTACTGGTGGTCGATCGGCTGTCGGCGCTGATGCTGGTGCTGACCGGCATCATCGGCGTCAGCGCCCTGCTGTTCGCCACCGCCCGTTGGGACCGCGCCGGGGCGAGTTTCCATGCGCTGTTCCAGATCCAGCTGATGGGCCTCTACGGGGCCTTCCTGACCGCGGACCTGTTCAACCTGTTCGTGTTTTTCGAAGTGCTGCTGGCGGCCTCCTACGGCTTGATGCTGCACGGATCGGGCCGGGCGCGGGTGTCGTCGGGGCTGCATTACATTTCCATCAATCTGTTGGCCTCGTCGCTGTTCCTGATCGGCGCGGCGCTGATCTATGGCGTCACCGGCACGTTGAACATGGCCGACCTGGCCTTGAAGGTGCCCCTGGTGCCGGAAGCCGACCGAGGCCTGCTGCACGCCGGGGCCGGGATCCTTGCGGTGGCGTTCCTGGCCAAGGCCGGCATGTGGCCGCTGAACTTCTGGCTGGTGCCGGCCTATAGCGCGGCCAGCGCGCCGGTAGCGGCGTTGTTCGCGATCATGACCAAGGTCGGCGTCTACACGATTTTGCGCCTGTGGACGCTGCTCTTTTCCAGCCAGGCCGGCGCCTCGGCGTTTTTCGGCGCCGACTGGCTGATCTACGGCGGCATGGCGACCATCGTCTGCGCGGCCATCGCGATTCTGGCGGCCCAACGGCTGGAGCGCATGGCCAGCCTGAGCATCCTGGTCTCGGCCGGAATCCTGCTGTCAGCGATTGGTTTCGCCCAACCCAACCTGGTGGGGGCGGCACTGTTTTACCTGGTGAGTTCGACCCTGGCGCTCTGTGCGCTGTTCTTGCTGGCCGAATTGATCGAACGCTCGCGCTCGGCCAACGACATGTCCATGGACGATGACCTGGACACCTTGCCACGGCCAATGGCATCCCTGGAACCACCCAAGGGCATCAACCTCGACGACGAACAGAAAGCCGTGGTCGGGCAAGTGATCCCCTGGACCATGGCCTTCCTCGGGTTGAGTTTCATCTTCTGTGCACTGTTGATTATCGGCATGCCGCCGCTGTCGGGGTTCATCGGCAAGTTGAGCCTGCTGAGCGCCTTGCTCAATCCCCAAGGGCTTGGGGCCAGCGCCGGGGCACCGGTGTCGAATCAGGCCTGGGGGCTGCTGGCGTTGCTGATCCTGTCCGGGCTGGCCTCGTTGATTGCGTTCTCGCGCCTGGGCGTCCAACGTTTCTGGACGCCGCAAGACCGACCGTCGCCGTTGCTCCGGCCTTTCGAATGCCTGCCGATCATCCTGTTGCTGGGCCTGGGCATCGCCTTGACGTTCAAGGCCGAGCCGTTGCTGCGCTACACCCAATCCGCTGCCGATGCGTTGAACAATCCGGAACATTATGTGATGTCAGTGCTCGCCACCCGCGCCGTCCCGAACCCCGAGGCCAGCGCCGCATTGCAGGAGGTGCAGCCATGAAGCGCCTGTTTCCCGCACCGTGGCTGTCCCTGGCGCTCGGGTTGCTGTGGCTGGTATTGAACCTGTCCCTCAGCGCCGGCCATCTGCTGCTGGGGGCTGCGCTGGGTTTCCTGGCTCCATTGATGATGCGCCCGTTGCGCCCGCGACCGATCCGCATCCGGCGACCGTGGGTGGTGCTGCGGTTGTTCCTGTTGGTGGGCCGCGACGTGCTGGTGTCCAACCTGACGGTGGCCTGGGGTGTGCTGAACGCCGGGCGCCGCCCGCCCCGCTCACGGTTCATCAAGGTGCCGCTGGACCTGCACGATGCCAACGGCCTGGCGGCCCTGTCGATGATCACCACGGTGATTCCGGGGACGGTCTGGTCGGAACTGGCCCTGGATCGCAGCATCCTGTTGATGCATGTCTTCGATCTGGAGGACGAGGCGTCCTTCATTGCGCACTTCAAGGCCACCTACGAGCGCCCCTTGATGGAGATTTTCCAATGAGCCCGTTGTTGTCCAATGCAATCCTGCTGAGCCTGTTCCTGTTCTCCCTGGCGATGGTGTTGACCCTTTGGCGGCTGTTCAAGGGGCCTTCGGCACAGGATCGGGTCTTGGCCCTGGACTATTTGTACATCGTAGCGATGCTGATGATGCTGGTGCTGGGCATCCGCTACGCCAGTGACACTTACTTCGAGGCGGCGCTGCTGATCGCCCTGTTCGGCTTTGTCGGCTCGTTTGCCCTGGCCAAGTTCCTGTTGCGTGGCGAGGTGATCGAATGACTGGCGAACTGTCGATGTGGGTGCAAATCCCGGTGGCGATCCTACTGGTGCTCAGCGGCCTCTTCGCCCTGGTCGGGGCCATTGGCCTGGTGCGGCTCAAGGATTATTTCCAGCGCATGCACCCGCCGGCCCTGGCTTCCACACTGGGAGCCTGGTGCGTGGCGCTGGCTTCGATCATCTATTTTTCGGCGCTCAAGTCCGGGCCGGTGCTGCATGCCTGGCTGATACCGATCCTGCTGTCCATCACCGTGCCGGTGACCACCCTGCTGCTGGCCCGGGCGGCGTTGTTTCGCAAGCGCATGGCGGGGGATGATGTGCCGGCGGAAGTGAGCAGCCGGAGGATAGAGGACGGTCGCTAACCCGTGAGGTAAACCGAGCCCCGAGCCGGACACAGTTGTGGCGAGGGGATTTATCCCCGCTCGAGTGCGCAGCGCTCGCCAGATTTTCGATTCAAATACAAAAATTTGGGGCCGCTTCGCAGCCCAGCGGGGATAAATCCCCTCGCCACAACAACGGCTCACTCGACTCACTGCACCGCCATTCAGGCCCACGCCACCGCCAGTAACCCAGCCCCGAGCACGACACATAGCGGCGAATAGACCCAGGTATCGAGCTTGGCGAATGTCGAGTCCTTGACCTCCTTGAAGAAGCCCACCAGGTTCGACTCGCCAATGGCCCGGGCGAACATCAGCAAGGCAATCGCGCTGATCAGCCATTGCAACGCCCGATGGGTGACAGGCGGTGCCAACAGGCCGACTCGCAGGCACACCAGAACCGCAATCATCAGCAGCGCCATCGCCACCAGCAGGGTCAACCAGCCGGATGGCTCGAACGCCGGACGCAAGGAACCGCCCTGCCTCACCGGCACCTGAGGCACCACCGCCTGGGCCGCCCATCGCCCGCCGAGGGCCCAATACAAATGAATCAAGCTGATGGTCGCAAACACTGCGACCAGCGACCGAGCCAATAAAAGCGTCATTCGCCAGCCTCCTGAAAAGAGTTGAACAATCATCCTAGCTGGAATTTGGCATTTCGCTGGACGGACGCAGGTTGCCAGCTTCCAGTGAATGATTCATTGCCCAGGATCAAGCGTTCAACCCGCTGGCAGGTGCGCCACCCTAGTGTCCTGTTTCGCAAATACGTTTCTTTTTTGGCGAGTGGCTGTTGTCGTCAGGCAAGGCGCCGCGACGAGTCATAGCCCGCTATGGCGAGGAACGGCAACGCAGCATGACGACAACAGACGCCGTCAAAAAGGAACAGTATTTGTGATACAGGACACTAGAGGCCGGCGGACACTTTGTCTGCCACCTCCTTGGGCACCCAGGCCTGCCAGACCTGCGGATGAGCCTTGAGGAACGCCTCGGCGGCTTCACGGGGTGGCGTGCGCTTCTCGCTCATGTCGGCCAGGCCCTTGTTCAACGGTTCGATGGGCAGGTCGACCTTGCTGAAGAACTCGGCAATGTCCGGGTGTTGCTTCTGGAACGGTACCGATACACCGATTGACAGTTTCGAGGCCAATGAGCGGGTCGGTTTCGGATTGGGATTGTCGGCGTCGGTCAGGGTTTTCCAGGCCTCGGCATCGAACGGCGGCTCTTGCAACTGCACCAGTTTGAAACGCCCGAGCAACGGCGTGGGCGACCAGTAATAAAACAGGATCGGCTTGCCTCGGCGAATCGACGAGGTGATTTCCGCATCCAGCGCCGCCCCCGAGCCGCTGCGAAAGTTCACGTAGCTGTCCGACAGGCCGTACGCCTTGAGCTTCTGTTTGTTGACCACTTCGGACGTCCAGCCAATGGGGCTGTTGAGGAAACGCCCCTTGTCAGGACTTTCCGGGTCCTTGAACACGTGCTTGTAGCGCGCCAGGTCTTCGACGCTGCGCAGGTCCGGCGCCAGGGGCTTGATGCCCTTGGCGGGGTCGCCCTTGATCACGTATTCCGGCACCCACCAACCTTCGGTCGCGCCCTTGACCGTATCGCCGAGGGCGACCACCTTGCCTTCAGCCTCGGCCTTGACCCACACAGGGCTGCGACCGGCCCACTCTTCGCCGATCACCTGTATGTCGTTATTGGCCAAGGCGGTTTCCAGGGTAATGGTGGTACCCGGCAATGTGTCGGTCGGCAACCCGTAGCCCTTTTCGACGATGATCCGCAGGATCTCGGTGATCAGGCTGCCGCTTTCCCAGTTCAAGTCGGCGAAGTGAATCGGCGCAGAAGCGGCCGATGTCGGGAATGGCGAAACCAACACCGCGAAGGTGGCCCAGGCAGCCAGCCACTGTCGAACTCGTTTCATGCTTTTTTACCTCGTACCAGACACAGCGATGACTGAACGGCCCTGCGTCACCGAACGCAAGCCTCTGAATAGTTCAGTCAATTGACTGTAGCCGAGGTTCCAGCGATATCTCGTTAAAACTGTAACCGGTCCAGGGCGACCGAAGCCCCCGCGCTCACCGACACTGCCCGCCTCATTCGCTGGCCTTGAACGTCACCAACTCGCCCTTGCGCCACTTGGCGGCTTTAGCGGTGACCGCCTTCAGGGTCTTGGTCAAGCCTTCCTGCAACTGTTCGTTGGCCGCGAACACGGTCACCACGCTGTGGCCTTCCTTGAACAGGATCGCCTGACCACCGGGGGTCGTGACGAACGCGTAGTCGCCCAGGCCATAGACCGTCAGCTTGATTTCGCGAAACTTGATTTCAAACTTGCCACCTTCGCGACTGGGCAATACCGCTGCACGAAAATGATCCCCCACCTTGAGTTCAAGCCTGGGCTTGTCATCGACCACCAGGGCCGACTCGGTGTCGATTTCGGCAACATAGATACCTTCGGCGGTCTGCTCGGTGATGTAGACGAAACGTGACTGGAATTGTTTGACCAGTTTTGCCCGCAGGTCACCAAGTACAAATAACGCATGCATGTCGAGATTACTTACTGCCAAGGAAACATCCCCATCTTTGAAAACGGTCCGCCCCCTGAGAAAGGACGGACCACGAGAACCCGTGCCGACTGTAGTGTCGCAATGGACCTGTAACTGAAATTCGAAGTGAACGGCGCGCCCTGCCCCGGGGCGAGAGAAGACTAAAGGATTGTCTCTCTCACCGTCTTTCCCGGAGGTCGTCAGAGGTTGAAGGAAAACACCACTCTGAGCATCGGAAAAGGTGGGACTACTAACTTTAGGGAAATTTCCCACTTAAAAAAGCATTTTTCTGACATCGAGCTCAAAAAAAATTGCTTTAGATAGGCAAGCCGTCCACACGGTGCTGCCGATTCTAGAGCAGCCAGAGGCGTGGAGACTACCCGAACTACTCGGCAATTCGTCGGTAAACCATAGAAAAGGAATTCACATGGCCACTTTCACAACCCTGATTCAACCTGAAGCCCCGTGTGTCGGAGAAACATCCGATACGTTCGACGGGGTCGATTGCCTGCCTGTGTCGTTGATTCAACCGCGTTACCGGGTCGTCCTGGCCGGCAAGTGTTTTTTCCATATTGAGGAAACATCCACTGGTCGTGTAAGAGGATTCCGCACCGATCATAACGAGGCCTGCTACCTGGCCAGGCATCTCGAACGAAGCGCCTGAGCTCATATACGCCCTCCCATTACTTAACTCAGCCGCCGACAGGCAACTACTGCCATACTGCCGGCCTGCGAAGACCGTCGCCCATCGGCGGATCGCGCACCAACACCATGACTTTTGAAGAGAAGGCGCGACGTGACGGAATTTGATATCGGCGAATTTTTTATCCGGGGCGAAGCCAGAGAGGTCGAAGGCGAGTTCCAGGCCGTCATCGTGATGCGCGCCAAACCGCCCCTGACCACGGTCAGTTGGCACCAAGTGGAAAAGGATCGCTGGTTCAAGACTTCGGAGATCGCGGCCGAGGCCGCCAGGGAAGCAGCCAAGGCGTTAAAGGCGGCGGTGGACGAAGGGGCTTTGAAAGCTTGAGCCCGATCGAACTCCTGACGAGCGCTTGCCTCAGATAAAGGGAAGCAACCCAGGCGCCATGACGGCGCCCACCCCAAGGAGAACCCCATGGAACAGCCTTCGCACGAGCTCAGTACCCTGTTCGACCAACTAGGCCTGCCTTCGGACGGCAACGCCATTGACGATTTCATCATGGCCCACCCACTGGCCCCGGAGATCAAACTGGTGGAGGCCGACTTCTGGTCGGATCAGCAGAAGGACCTACTGAGCGAATGGTTGCTCGCCGACGGCGAAGAGGCGGTGCTGGTGGATCAACTCAACGTGCGCCTGCACGACGGTAAATAACCAACCAAACTGCGTGAACCCTGTGGCGAGGGGATTTATCCCCGCTGGGCTGCTGCGCAGCCCAGCGGGGATAAATCCCCTCGCCACAAAGGTGTCCTGCCACATCGATTCCGTTGAGGCTTAACGCGGTTTCTCGGGTTTATAGCCCAGCCGCAAACCACCCCAATGACGCCCCTTGAGCATGATCGGCACGGAGAGATCGTGCATCAACTCTCCCGTGTCGCGGGTGTAGGTCTGGAGCAGCACGGGTTGTTGGTGGCTGCCGCAGCGAATCCCGGTGCGATCGGAAAATTTGCGCTTGGTCCGGTTATTCAGCGTGTCCACCTGCGGATCGCCGGTCAGTGGCTGGCTGAACACTTTGTTGTGGGTCGGCACGTAGCCTTGCTGGGTGCAGGCAATCGCGAAGACCAGCCCCTCGTGCCGGGCGAGTAACGGTTCCTGGATCGCCGGCAGCACCTGATCGGTGTAACGGTCGAAACGGGTCTGGTACTTGGCGGGCTGGGTGTTGGGGATCGTCTGGTAATTACGGTCGAACAGATCCTCCAGGCTGACACGGCCCTGGTCGATGTCCGCTTCGAACTGCGCCGCGATCTGACTCGCCCCTTCCCGGGCCAGGTCGTAGATCCGTTGGTGATAATCGTCGAGGCCCACTTCAGCCAGGCGTTCGCTGATGGTTTCGGCCTGGCCTTCCATCTGCACCGCCGCTTCGGCCAGGCGCTGGGTCTGCTGATCGCTGATGGAGAGGTCGCTGCGCATCTGCTCGATGGCATGGAACAGGCTGTCGAGTTGTTCGCGGTTGGTGTCGGTGCCCTGGGCGATGGCGCTGACCTGACTCTCGACCCCTTCTGCGAGCCGGGCGATGTTCTCCAGATGCTGGCCGGTGTGCTCGACCTGTTGCACACCGCTGTCCAGATCGGTGGCCAACTGCCGGATCTGCTCCACCACCTGCGCGGTGCGTTGTTGGATGTCCGCCACCATCACCCCCACCTCGCCGGTGGCCGCCGCCGTGCGCCCGGCCAGGCCACGTACCTCATCGGCCACCACTGCGAACCCGCGGCCATGCTCACCGGCCCGTGCCGCCTCGATGGCCGCGTTCAGTGCCAGCAGGTTGGTCTGGCTGGCGATCGACTGGATCACCAGGCTGACCCGCTGGATTTCATCGCTGCGCACGCTCAAGGCCTCGATCAACTCGCGACTGTCGTTGGCGCGCTGGCTGAGCTGGTGCATGCGGCTGATGGACTCCACCAGTTCACTGCGCCCGGCCACGCTGCTGCGATGGGCCTCGCTGGCGGCGCCCAGGGCTTGCTGGCTGAGTTGCGAAGTGGCCTGTTCGGTGGCGATCATCGATTCGGCATTGCTGACGATTTGCGCCGCCGCATCGAGTTGCGACTGGACCTTGCCGGCCAGTTGCTTGACCGAATAGGCAACGCCGGCCGCCGACAACGCGTTATGGCTGGTGGTGTAGGACAAGTCACGGGTCAGCTCAGCCAGTTTGTCGACCGCCGCCGGCGCAGACGTCGCGCCCATGCGCGAGCGCAGGCGCGGTAACCAGACGATGAGCATCACCAAGGGCAGGCCCAGGTAGAGCGACCAGCCACCCAAGGCCATGCCACACAGCAGCAAGGACAGGGCGAGACTCTGCAAGGTCGGCGTCAACCAACGCGCCATGCTTTCTGTCACAGGCACCGAGGCCGGCACCGCACCCGTCAGAGATCCGTCTGTCGCCATGTTCGTCACCCACATTTCTCGTTGTTATGCCCGCATTAAACGCCACTACCGAGCCATTATCCATGGTCCATTAGTCGTGGTCTTGCAGCAGGTCAACGGAAGAAGAAAAACAGGCGCAGGCGAAAGCAAAAAATCGCGGCCTTCGTCAAGAAGGCTGCGATTTTTTTCTTACAGCGCGAATCAAGCTTGACGCTGGTGCTTGTCGATCTGCTCGTGACGTTCCTGGGCTTCGATGCAGTACTTGGTGGTCGGGCTGATCAGCAGGCGCTTGAGGCCAATGGCCTCGCCGCTGTCGTCGCACCAGCCAAAGCTTTCATCGTTGATACGGTCCAGGGCCTGCTCCAGTTGAGGCAGCATGCGCTGGTCGCGATCAATGGCGTTGACCAGCCAGGTCCGCTCTTCTTCTACGGAAGCAGCGTCCGCTGGGTCAGCCGGGGTGTCCAGGCTCTCAATGGCGATTCGGTTCTGTTCGATGCGCTCGTGGGTTTCGACTTTCATGTTCTGCAACAGCTTGGTGAAGAAAGCCAGTTGCTCGGCATTCATGTAGTCATCCGCCGGCATGGCCAGCAACTTTTCCTTTGTCATTGATATCTCTATAGAAAACGTGCATTAAGGCGAATTATGGAGCGTCCCGCAGCGCAGCTGCCACGCTCATCGGGAAGGCGCCGTCTCTTCCAAGCGCCACCCGGCACTCAATTTACGAGGGGCGGCAGTCTAAGGCCGAGTCGAGGCCTCAGCAACTGAAAACATAGGGAAAATGTCCGACAACCCCTTCAAATGTTCTCTGACAGGCTTTTGGTGGTCATCGGAGTGCGTTTATAACAAGAAATTCGGTGTAATAGCTGTATTAAGAAGACAAATGGCAACGCCACGCGGGTCAGGCGTGGCGCATTGTCGCAGTACCGAGGCTTTCAGCGCTTGAGTTTGCGTTTATTACGGTACTGGTCGATGACCACCGCCACCACGATGATCAGCCCTTTGATGATGTCCTGGATGTAGGCGTCGACGCCAACAAAGGTAAAGCCGCTGGCCATTACCCCAAGAATCAGGGCCCCGATCACCGTGCCGGTGATGCGCCCCACGCCGCCTGCCAGGCTGGTACCGCCAATCACCGCCGCGGCAATGGCGTCCAGCTCATAGGACATGCCCATGCCGGCCTGCCCGGTCGCCGCCCGCGCCGAGGCCACCACCCCGGCCAGCCCCGCCAGCAAGCCGGCGATGCTGTAGACGATCACCAGGTGGCGCTTGACGTTGATGCCCGAGGTGCGCGCCGCCTGCATGTTGCCGCCGATGGCGTAGGTGTATTTGCCGTACTTGGTGTAGCGCAGGGCGATGTGGAAGATCACCGCCACCACCAGGAAGATGATCACCGGCATGGCGCCATGGCCGATGGCGGTATAGGAATCGGACAACATGCTCACCGGCTGGCCTTCGGTGTAGTAACGCGCCAGGCCACGGGCCGAGACCATCATGCCGAGGGTGGCAATAAAAGGCGGGATACCGGTCACGGCGATGATGCTGCCATTGATTGCCCCGGCCAGGAGTCCCACGCCAAGCCCCGCCACCACCGGTATCCACACCGGCAAGTCCGTCAGGGAAGGAAACACCGCCCGGGCGAAGTCCGAGGTCTGGGCCAGGCTGGCGGCGATCATCGCCGACAGCGCCAGCACCGAGCCGGACGACAGGTCGATACCGGTGGTGATGATCACCTGGGTCACGCCGATGGCCAGCAGGCCGATGATCGACACCTGCAGGATCATCAGCACCAGGCGCTGGGAGTTCATCAGGAAACTCTGGTCACGCATGATCCAGCCAAACATTTCGAACACCAGGCCGATGCCAATCAGCACCAGGAAGATACTCAGTTCCGTCGGCAGGCGCCGCCGGGACCTGGCCGGTGCTGCTGCGGGTTTGTTTTCCAGTATCGCGTTCATAGCCACTTACCTTTTTTATCTGGACTGACGAGCATCAGGACAAGCCCGAAGCCAATTGCATCACCCGTTCCTGGGTCGCCTCGCTGCGGTCGAGGGTGCCCATCAGGTCGCCTTCATGCATCACCAGCACCCGGTCGCTCATGCCCAGCACTTCCGGCAGCTCCGAGGAAATCATGATCACCGCCATGCCTTCGCTGGCGAGGTAGGAAATCAGCCGGTAGATCTCGGCCTTGGCGCCGACGTCGATGCCACGGGTCGGCTCATCGAGGATCAGGATGCGCGGATTGGTCATCAGCCAGCGCGCCAGCAGCGCTTTCTGCTGGTTGCCGCCGGACAAGGTGTCGATGCACTGCTCCAGGGACGGCGTCTTGACCCGCAGTTTCTTGCACATGTCCTCGCACAAGGCACGCAGGGCTTTCTGCTGGATGAAGCCGTTGCCGACGTAATGGGGCAGCACGGCCATTTCCATGTTTTCCAGCACCGACAAGCAGGGGAACAGGCCACTGAGCTTGCGATCCTCGGTCAACAGGGCAAACCCCTTCTCGATGGCCATGTGCGGGTCGCTGATGCGCACCGGTTGGCCGTCCAGGAGGATTTCACCGCCCGTGCTCGGGGTCACGCCAAAAATCGCCTCGGCCACGTTGGTCCGCCCCGAGCCCATCAACCCGGCGATGCCGAGGATTTCCCCGGCATGCAGGTCGAACGACACCCCTTTGAAGATGCCGTCCAGGCTCAAGTCGCGCACCGACAGCACCAAGTCACCGATGGGTTGTTCCCGAACCGGGAACAACTGGCTCAATTCGCGCCCGACCATCATTGAAATCAGGCTGTCGCCGTCCAGGCTGTCGGCCCGTTGCAGGCCGATGTAGGCACCGTCGCGAAACACCGCCACTTCGTCGGCGATGGCAAACACTTCGTTCATTTTATGGGTGATATAGATGATGCCCTTACCCTGGGACTTGAGGTCGGCAATGATCGAAAACAGATGAGCGACTTCCGTCTCGGTAATGGCCGAGGTCGGCTCGTCCATGATCAGGATGTCGGAGTCGTAGGACACGGCCTTGGCGATCTCGACCATCTGCCGCTCGGCAATGCTCAGGTTGCCCACCTGCTCCTCGGGATCGAGCTTGATGCGCAGGCGTTCCAGCAGCTGGGCGGTGCAACGGTGCATCTCGCCATGGTCGACCATGTGCAGGCCGTTGAGTTGTTCACGGCCGATCCAGATGTTCTCGGCGATGCTCATGTGGGGCATCAGGTTCAGTTCCTGATGGATCATCGCAATGCCGGCCTGCAACGCCGCCAGCGGCGTGTCGAACGTCACCGGCTTGCCCCGCAGGCGGAGTTCGCCGGCGTCCGGTTGGTAGATACCGGCGATGATTTTCATCAGGGTGGATTTGCCGGCTCCGTTTTCACCCATCAGGGCCAGGACGGAGCCTGGCCGGACCCGCAGTTGCACATCGGACAGGGCCACCACGCCGGGAAAGCCTTTGCTGACATTGACGACTTCCAGCAGGTACGGTTCTTCAGATAATACGTCCGGCGGGACAACCCTCGCCGGGGCGCTCGAAGCAGTCGCTGAAGCGAACATGATCAGGTACTCCCTCGGCAAGGTCGGCGTGCGACCTCGCCTGCTTATTGTTGTGGTGGGGCCGGGTTGAACGTCACTTGAACTGATCGACGTTTTCCGGCGTGATCAAGCGGTACGGCACCCAGACGGCCTGCTCGACCGGCTGCTTCTTGACCATTTTCACCGCCGTGTCGATCGAGCCATCGGCCTGGCCCTTGGCGTCCTGGAACACCGAGACCGCCATTTCGCCTTTCTTGATCGCGTTCAAACCGTCCGGCGTGCCATCGACCCCGGCAATCAATACGCTGCCCTTCTCGGTGCCCGCTTGCTTGAGGGCCATGGCGGCGCCAATGGCCATCTCGTCGTTGTTGGCCACCACCGCCTGGAACTCGCGCCCTTGGGTCAGCCAGTCGTTGACCAGGGTCATGCCCTTGTCGCGCAACCAGGTGCCGGTCTGTTCCTGTTCGATCTTGATGCCCGGGTACTTGGCCAGCACATCCTTGACGCCCTTGGTGCGGTTGGTGGTGGAGTTGTTGGCCAAGTCCCCCAGCAGGATCACGATGTCGCCCTTGCCGCCCATTTTTTCAGCCAGGTATTGCATCTGCATGCGACCGGCTTCCAGGTCGTCGGAGGCCACGGTGACCACGCCTGCCGGCAGTTTCAGGTCGTCGGGGCGGCGATTGACGTAGACCAGCGGGATACCGGCGGCAACGGCGGCCTTGGTGATGCGTTGGGTCGCGGCGGTGTCCACCGGATTGACGATGATCGCGTCGACCTTCTGGCTGATGAAGCTTTCCACCTGGCTCAGCTGCTTGACCACGTCACTGCGGGCATCTTCGAACTGCAGGGTGACGCCGTCCGGCAGGGACTTGGCTTTCTTGTCCATGGATTCGCGCAGGTAAGTCAGCCAGGTGTCATCGAACTGGGACATGCTGACACCGATCTTCAAGTCCGCCAGGGCAGCGCCGCTGGTGAGCATCAACGACAGGGCCAGCGAGGCGATACGGGTCTTGGTCTTCATGAACGGTCTTTCTCCACTTTGTTGTTGGTTTTATGGATAAGGCGTAGCGGATCAGGAACGCGGCAAACGCACGATGGGCGCGCCGGGCATGCAACACACGATGGCGTCCTTGCGCTGGATGCACAGGGATTCGAACAGGGGAAGGATTGCGGACAGGCGCAGCAGATGTGGCAGGTGAAACGCAGAACGGCTGAAGGTTTTCATCGACGGTACCTAGCTGTGTTTCTTGTTTTTGTTTCGTCCGTCATCCATTCAAGGCTGGCTTGGCAGGAGGCGGACGGGATTGTCGGTAACCTGGAATCGACTTTATTGGAAAATATTTTCCATATCAACTGATTTTAGAATTTTATTCGTTTTTTATTCCATGACCGACAGGCGTGGTCAACAGCAGCACTTCGCCCTGCTCGGCGCTCTGCCTGGCCGCGTCCAGAATGCGCGTGGTCGCCAGTGCATCACGGGCCTCCACCGGCAGAGGACCGGCGCTCTGCAACGCGGTTTGCAGACGTTGGTAGAACTCGATCCAGCAGCCCCGCTCCGAGGTCACCCGCTCGCGCTCGGTGCCGTGCTCGAACCAACCCCAGCGCCGATGTTCTTCGGCGCCCCAGCGCTCGCCCTCGGTCGCCGGGCTCAACCCCGCGAGCGCCTGGGCTTCCTGGCCATCCAAACCTTCGACGGTATAGCAACCCTGGGTGCCGTTGACCCGGAAACGTGGGCGCGGAGCGTTTTGCACGCAATTGCCGCTCAGGTGAGAGATCACGCCGCTGGCATGGGTCAAGGACATAAAGAAGCCGTTGTCGAACACTTGGTCTGGCAGGCGGTAGTCCAGCTCGGCGTAGACCCTGGTCACTGGCCCGAACAATTGCAGCGCCTGGTCCACCAGATGGCTGCCGAGATCGCGCAGGAATCCACCACCGCTGCCTTTCCCCACCGACGTTGGCGAATAGCGCTCGACACTGGACTCAAAACGAATGACCTGGCCCAAGGCGCCGGATGCCAGCAGCTTGCGCAGGGTCAGGAAATCCGAATCCCAGCGACGATTCTGGTACACACAGAGCTGCACATTGCACCGCTCGGCCGCCACCACCATCGCTTCAGCCTCGGCGGCATCGCGGGCAAACGGTTTGTCGCTGACCACGGCCACGCCACGTTCGATGGCTTCCATCACCACGGCCGGGCGGCCGTCCAAAGGCGTGGACACCACCACCGCATCGATGCCCGCCGCCACCAGTTCGGCGAGGGTGTCAAAAGCCTGGACGTGTGGGTAATCACTCGCCAACTGCTGGCGTCGCTCGACGGACCGGGTCACCACGCCGACGAACGTAGCCCCCGGCAGGCTGCTGATCAGCGGCGCGTGAAAAAACCGCCCACCCTTGCCGTAGCCGACTAGTCCGATTCGCATGAAAACTCCTTGTCTGGGTATAACGTCGGCCCCTGTGGGAGCGAGCTTGCTCGCGATAGCGTCGGATCAGCCAGTATCAGTGTGCCTGACCCACCGCTATCGCGAGCAAGCTCGCTCCCACAAGGGATGTATTTAGCCGTAGAAGGGCGGGCGCTCGGGCAAGCTGACCTTGACGATCTGCCCACTCTGCTGCGCCTCAATACAGGCATCCGCCGCCACCGCTGCGGCAAAGCCGTCCCAGGCCGACGGTCCTCCCACCTGCCCGGCGCGCACGCCGTCGATGAAGGCCTGCAATTCGACATCGTAGGCCGCGATGAAACGGTCCTTCCAATCCATCAGGATCGCATTGGACAGCTTGGCGCCGCTGCGCAGTTGCACCTGGGACGGTTCCGGCAGCTTGGCGATACCGGTCTCCCCCACCACTTCGCACTGGATGTCATAACCGTACTGGCAATTGACGAACACCTCGACGTCGATGCGCGTGCCCCGGGCAGTTTCCAGGAGGACGATCTGCGGGTCTTTCAAATGGGCATGGGCCTTGCTGGTCTTGCGCGGGAAGACCACCTGCACCGAGACGTAGTCATCGGCCAGCAACCAGCGCAACACATCCAGCTCATGGATCAGGGTGTCGGTGATCGCCATGTCGGTC
This sequence comes from Pseudomonas sp. B21-054, assembly GCF_026016345.1. Lineage (NCBI taxonomy): Bacteria > Pseudomonadati > Pseudomonadota > Gammaproteobacteria > Pseudomonadales > Pseudomonadaceae > Pseudomonas > Pseudomonas sp. B21-054. The sequence goes on along the minus strand of NZ_CP087204.1, from coordinate 2,752,980 downwards.
TTGTAGTTCTCGCCCACACTCGGGTTGCGGTGGGCGCAGTGCAGCATCAACGGCTCGCCGATCTGGCCGCTGTCGATCACCGCCTTGAGCGCCCGATAGCCTTCATCGTAGGGGCGCATGAACCCCACCTGCACCAGGCGCTTGCCATGGGCCACCTCGGCCTCGACGATCTTGCGGCAGCCTTCGGCCGTGACCGCCAGGGGCTTTTCGCAGAACACCGGTTTGCCCGCCGCAATCGCCGCCAGCACGAATTCTTCATGGCTCGGGCCCCAGGAGGTGACGAGGATCGCCTCCACGTCCGGCGCCTTGATCAACGCATGACCGTCGGGGTAGACCTCGGCGGTCAGCTTGAGATCGGCAACGACCTTGGCCGCTTGTTGCAGGTTGATGTCGGTCACCGCCACCACCTGGCTGTTGAGCAAGGTCTGGCTGCAACGACGGATATGGTCCTGGCCGATGGCCCCGGTGCCGATGACGCCCAGCTTCAAAGACATGTAGAACTCCTTTCGTAGGGTTGGGGCAATTAATACTGACGGGCCTGGGCCAGTCGTTCATTGAGGGCCTTGGCGACGGCATCGGTGCGGGCACTGGTAGAGACCTGCGCCACGCCCACCCGCCACCACGACAGGTAGCTGTGAATCATGGTCTTGGGCAGGACCTTGATGTCGATCAAGGTGGAGACCGTCTGGCGCTGCGCATCCGCCAGGGCCGCGCGCAGTTCCTCCAGGGTCGTCACCTTGTAGGTCTTGCAGCCATAGGCCGCGGCACTCATGGCGAAGTCCACCGGCACGAAGGCGCCGTCGAGCTTGCCGGTGTCCGGGTTGCGGAAACGGAACTCGGTGCCGAAGCTGTCCATGCCATTTCCCATCTGCAAATTGTTGATGCAGCCGAAGGCCATGTTGTCCAACAGCACCACGTTGATCTTGCGCCGCTCCTGGATCGAGGTCGCCAGTTCCGAGTGCAGCATCATGTAGGAGCCATCGCCGACCAGGGCGTACACCTCTTTATCGGGCTGGGCGAGTTTCACGCCCAAGGCCGCGTTCACCTCATAACCCATGCACGAATAGCCGTACTCGACGTGATAGGTGTTCACGCCCTTGCTGCGCCAGGCGCGTTGCAAGTCGCCGGGCAAGCTGCCGGCGGCGGCGACGATAATCGCATCGTCGGCCAGGGTTTCGTTGAGGGTGCCCAGCACGCGGCTCTGGGTCAGGCAGGAGCCGGTGAGTTCGATGAATTCGCGAAACACCGCCGGGTCCATGTGGTCGTCGATTTCCGGGAGGAAATCCTCGGTTTGATAATCGGCCTGGTAAATCCGATCGACCTCGGCGTCCAACTGGGCCTTGGCGTCGGCGATCTGCCCACCCCATTCAGCGCGATAGTCGCCCAGCGCGGCGGACAGCGACTCCAGGCCCGAGCGGGCGTCGGCCAGCAGTTGCACGCCGTCGAGCTTCAAGGCGTCGCAGGGGCTGATATTGAGATTGAGGAACTGCACATCCGGGTGCTGGAACAACCATTTGGAGCCGGTGGTGAAATCGCTGTAGCGCGTGCCGATGCCGATGATCAGGTCGGCCTTTTTGGCCAGCAGGTTCGCCGCCAGGCAGCCGGTCTCGCCGACGCCGCCGACGTTCAGCGGATGGCTGGACACCACCGCACTCTTGCCGGCCTGGGTCTCGGCGAAGGGAATCGCGAAGCGCTCGGCAAAGGCCTGCAACGCCGCGTTGGCCCCGGAGTACCGCACGCCGCCGCCACAGATGATCAACGGTCGGCGCTTGCCTTTGAGCAGCGCCAGGGCATCACCGAGCATCGCTTCGGTAGCCGGACGGCGGTCGATGCGGTGCACGCGTTTTTGCAGGAAGTAATCCGGGTAATCATAAGCTTCGGCCTGCACGTCCTGGGGCAACGCCAGGGTCACCGCGCCGGTTTCAGCTGGGTCGGTGAGTACGCGTATGGCCTGGATCGCCGCGGTCATCAGCTGTTCGGGGCGGTTGATCCGATCCCAGTATTTGCTCACGGCCTTGAACGCATCGTTGGTGCTGATGCTCAGGTCGTGGAATTGCTCGATCTGCTGCAACACCGGGTCCGGCTGGCGACTGGCGTAGACATCGCCGGGCAACAACAGCAACGGGATCCGGTTGGCCGTCGCGGTGGCCGCGGCCGTCAGCATGTTCGCCGCGCCAGGGCCGACCGACGAGCTGCAAGCGTAGATCTTGCGCCGCAGGTGCTGCTTGGCAAAACCGATAGCCGCGAGGGCCATGCCCTGTTCGTTACGGCCCTGATGGACCACCAGGTCGCCACTGTCCTGTTCCAGCGCCTGGCCCAGGCCCAACACATTGCCGTGGCCGAAAATGGTAAAGACCCCGGCGACGAACTTGCTCTGGACGCCATCGACCTCGATGTACTGGTTATCGAGGAATTTCACCAGGGCCTGGGCCATGGTCAGTCGTGTTGTGGTCATGCTTGCACCTTTTCAAACGCAACTCGGTCAAGTGTGGGAGCGAGCTTGCTCGCGATAGCGGTATTTCAGGCGACTTATCAGTTGAATGTGCTGCCGCCATCGCGAGCAAGCTCGCTCCCACAAGGGTTCTTCATCAGGACAATAGTTGTGTCAGGCCTGGGGATTGCGCAGGTGATTCATGCTCGCCCCCAACGCCTGGCGGATATCAGCCAGTTCATGGACGCTCTCGGCAAACGGTTCGAAGGACAGGTAGCCCTCATACCCGCCGGCCCGCAACGCCTCGATCTGCCTGGCATTGCCCAGGATGTCGGCCTCGCCGACCAGCACACGGTGGCCGTCGCGAATGGTCGCCAAGGGCGCCTGGGCATCTTCGACACCGGAGATGTGCACCAGCCCGGTCAGTTCGGGAAAGTACTCTTGCTCCCCCGCCAGATGATGGTGGAAGGTGTCATGCACCAGGCGGAACACATCCAGCCCGTCAATAGCCTGGATCGCGTCCACGGCGGTGCGCTTGCGGCGCAGCGAGCATTCTTCGAAACCCAGGGGTTCGATGAAGCCGTAGATGCCGAAGGCCCGCAGGATCGGCGCCAGCTCGCTGAGGGCGGTACGCAGCCCCGCCGCCCGTTCAGCCTCGCTGCGCGGGTCGGCGCGGTCGTTGAGCGGGCACATCACCAACCCTTCGGCACCGCATTCGCGGGCATAGTCGGCCAGCCTCACCGCCTGGGCACGACGCTCCTCGTTCCACACGTCGAAAGGGTAAAGGGCATTGATCGACAGCACCTTGATGCCCCTTTCCTCACACAACTCGCGCACACGACCGGGCGCCATGCCGTCTTCGATCTCGACCCCCTTCAGATCGTTGCGGATCTCAATGGCATCGGTTTTCAACGCCAGCGCCAGGTCAATGAATTCGGGCAGTGACAGGCGCGGGGCAACCATTCGATTCAAGGCAAAACGCAGGGGCTTATTCATTGTTGTTCTCCCTCCGGCACTGTAGAAAACGAGTTATTGGGCAGTCGGCATGCTGAACTCAGGACCCTTGGCGATGCTGTCGGGCCAGCGCTGCATCACGCTTTTATAACGGCTGTAGAAGCGCAGGCCTTCTTCGCCGTAGGCATGGTGATCGCCGAACAGCGAGCGTTTCCAGCCACCGAAGGAGTGCCAGGCCATGGGCACCGGAATCGGCACGTTGATCCCCACCATGCCGACCTTGATGCTGCGGGCAAACGCTCGGGCGATGCCACCGTCACGGGTGAAGCACGACACCCCGTTGCCGAACTCATGGGCGTTGATCAAGGCCACGGCGCTGGCGAAATCCGGCACGCGAACGATCCCCAGCACCGGGCCGAAGATCTCTTGCTGGTAGATGCTCATCTCGGCGGTGACCTGGTCGAACAACGTCGCCCCGACAAAGAACCCCTGCTCAGCCCCTGGCACCGTGAAGCCACGACCGTCGACGATCAGGCGGGCACCCTCGGCGACACCGGCGTCGATGAAGCCTTCCACCTTGGCCTTGTGCACGGCGGTGACCAGCGGCCCCATGTCGGTACCAGGCTGCTGGCCATTGCCGATCTTCAGTTGATCAATGCGGGGCAACAGTCTGGCAATCAACTCATCCCCCACATCACCCACCGCAACGGCGATGGAAATTGCCATGCAGCGTTCGCCGGCCGAGCCGTAGGCCGCACCGATCAACGCATCCGCCGCCTGGTCGAGGTCGGCGTCGGGCATGACGATCATGTGGTTCTTCGCCCCGCCCAGGGCCTGGACACGCTTGCCGCGCGCCGTGCCTTGCTGGTGGATGTATTCAGCGATGGGCGTGGAGCCGACAAAGGAAATCGCCTCGATGTCCGGGTGCTGCAACAGCGCATCCACCGCCACTTTGTCACCCTGGACCACGTTGAACACACCGTCTGGCAATCCGGCTTCAGTCAACAGACGAGCCATCAACAAACTGGCGGACGGATCACGCTCCGAAGGCTTGAGGATGAAGCAGTTACCGGCGACCAGCGCCAGGGGGATCATCCACAAAGGCACCATCACCGGGAAGTTGAACGGCGTGACCCCGGCGCAAACACCCAGGGGCTGGCGTAGGTTCCAGTTGTCGATGCCGCCACCAATGTTGTCGCTGAAATCGGTCTTGAGCAGGTTCGGCGCGCCGCAGGCGTATTCGACGATCTCGATGCCGCGGGTGACTTCGCCGTGGGCGTCGGACAGTACCTTGCCGTGCTCCCGGCTGATGATCAGCGCCAATTCATCGTGGTGCCGATCGAGCAATTCCTTGAACTTGAACATCACCCGCGAGCGGCGCAATGACGACTGCTCGGACCAGGCCGGGAACGCCGCCAGCGCCGAAGCCACCGCCGCGTCGACGATACTCGGTTCGGCCAGGGCCACCCGGGCCTGCACCGCACCGGTGGCCGGGTTGAAGACATTGCTCAGGCGCGCGTTGTCGCTGGCCTGAATTCGACCGTCGATGTAATGGCCTACTACCGGGGCGTCGCTCATTGTTCTTGTTCTCCATGGAAGGTGTGGCATTCATTCAGAGGTCGAGCAGCCAACTGTGCTGCGGATCGTTATGGAACTGCCAGACCCGCTTCGGGCCGGCCATGACGTTCAGGTAGTACGACTCGTACCCGTAGGGCACGCTGACCGGGTGGTACCCCTTGGGCACCACCACCAGGTCGCTGTTCTCCACCGCCATGGCCTGGTCGATGCTGCGGTCGTCGGTGTAGACCCGCTGGAACACGAACCCCTGGGACGGGTTGACCTGGTGGTAATAGGTTTCCTCCAGGAAGCTCTGGTGCGGCAGGTCATCGGTGTCGTGTTTGTGCGGCGGGTAGCTCGACGAGTGACCCGACGGCGTGCGCACCTCCACCACCAGCAGCGAATGGGCCGGCTCGCTATCGGGCAGGATGTCGCAGACATAGCGGGTGTTGGCGCCCTTACCCCGCACACTGCGCTTCATGCTGTCGGGACGGATCAAGCGCGGGCCGTATTCGTTTTGGGCCGAACCCGGCGCGGCACACACAGCGATCTGTACATCGCTGAGGGCGATCACCTGGGCCTGGCTGCCGGGCGGCAGGTAGGCGGCATAGGGTGATTTGTCCTCGAACACCGACTGGCGATCCCCCAGGTTGTCCCAATCGAACGCGCCCTGCCCCGGCGCTTCGCCCTTGAGGCTGATGCGCCCGCTGAGCAGCACCAGGCACAATTCCTTGTCGCCAGCGGCCACCGGCAGGGTTTCACCGAGGCTCAAGCGATAGGCGGAAAACCCGACGTATTTCAGTTCGCCATGGGGCAACTGGACCATGGTCTGGCCGTCTGGATGGCTTTTGATCAACAGGCTCATGACGCACTCCTTTCCAGCAAGGTACGCAGGGTGTCGTAGCCCTTCTTAGCGTAGGCATAACTTGGCGCCACGGCGGGGTCCTGCTCGGCCTCCACCACCAGCCAGCCTTGGTAATCGGCGGCCAACAGCACGTCCAGCAACGCGGCGAAATCAATGTCGCCGTCCCCCGGCACGGTGAAGGTGCCGTTGATGATGCAGTCGGGAAAGCTCCAGAGGTTGTTGCGCGCCAGTTGCACCACCGGTTTGCGCACGTCCTTGAAATGCACATGGCAGACCCGTTCGATGTGCTTGCGCAAGACCTGCAGCGGTTCGCCGCCGCCCATGTAGCAGTGACCCGAATCGAACAACAGGCCCACTTCACTGCCGGTCAGGGCCATCAATTTATCGATGTCAGCGGGCGACTCGACGTAGGCGCCCATGTGGTGGTGATAGGCCAGGCGCACGCCTTGGGACAAGGTGAAACGCGCCAGCTCAGTGAGCCTTTCGGCGTAGGCCTGCCAGGCCGCGTCGGTGTGGAAACGCGGCCGTTCGATCAATGGGATGCGCTGGCCCTGAATGGAATCGGCGACCTCGCCGTACACCAGCACGTTGGCGCCATTCTGTGCCAGCAGCTCGACGTGGCTGGCGATCGCATCGATCTCCTCGGCCGCCGAACGCCGGGCCAGGCGGCTGGAATACCAGCCGGAGACCAGCGCCAAGTCGTACGGCCGCAACACATCGCCGACGCCCTTGGCGTCCTTGGGGAACTTGCCATTGAGTTCGAAACCTTCGTAGCCGATGGCCTTGCCTTCACTCAGCGCCGTGCTCAACGGCGTTTCGCCGCCCAGGGAAGGCAGGTCGTCGTTGCTCCAGGAAATCGGGTTGATGCCAATTCGAATAGCGGGCATGGCTGCACCTTTTATTGTTTTTCATAACCATTGAAAGCGACGATAAACCCTGTGGGAGCGAGCTTGCTCGCGATAGCGGTGGATCAGGCAACTGGTTGTCAACTGTCAGTCCGCTATCGCGAGCAAGCTCGCTCCCACAGGTTCAGTATTCACAGTGTCTAACTTCGGGCAGCACGCCACGCCTCGATCAACTCCACAAACCTGCCCTGCACCTGCCGGATCAGCGTTTCATCATCGATTTCCCCGGCCAGCCAGGCCCGGCTCGGTTCCTGGAAGATCGTTCGGCCTACGGCAAATCCGCGGCAGGTACTGCTCTGGCTGGCCTGGCGGAACCCTTCGGCCAGGGCCGCGGCCGGGGCGTTGAGGCCCAGCAGCACCACGCCGCGGCAATACGGGTCGCGCTGTTGAATCAACTCATCGAGCTGTTTCCATTCGTCCGCACTCTGGGCTTCGATCTTCCACCACGCCGGGAAGATACCCAGGTTGTAGAGGCGCTTGAGGGCGCGGTACAGCACGTCCGGGTGCGGCGAGGGATGATCCTTGGGCGGAATGACTTCCAGCAGCAATTCATGGCCGCTGACCTGGGACGCCTTGTACAGCCCCATCAGTTGCGCCTCTTGCTCCAGGCGCAACAGCGGTTCGTCGTCGGGATGAAATTGCACCAGGCATTTGATGATCTGTTCCTGGGGCCAGGCGATCAGGTTGCTGCCAATGGAGCGTCCGTGTTCGAACGCCAGCGGCCGCGAATTCTGGACCTCCACCGGCCGCGCCACCCACCAGCCGCGTCCGGTGGCGGCGTTCAGCGAGTCCTGGCCGAAACGTTGATCGGCCAACAGGCCCACATCGGCCTCGACGCCCTGGCGCTGCAAGTCGGCTTCGACCCGCTCCACCGCCTGGATGAACAACTGCTTGAGTTCGCCGATGCAACTCAGGTCGCGCCCGCCCTTCTGGGCCAACTCCACCAGTTGCCAGCGATGGTCGAAGGCGAAGATGAACAGCTGCTTCCAGACCTTGCGTGGCACGCTGACCTGATGCAGCCGCTGCAACACGGCGTCCTGGTCCGGCCGGGTAATCGGCACCGGACTCTTGAACAGATAATCGAGCTCGGCCCGGGTCGGCATCGCCGGGGCACAGGCATGGCGCGACACCACCAGGCCACCGCAGGCGTTGGCCAGTTGGCAGCAGCGTTCATCGCTGGCGTCCTCCAGCCAGCCGGCGAGAAAGCCCGACATGAACGCATCGCCAGCCCCCAGTACATTCAGGACTTCGACCCGAACGCCAGGATAAAGGGCGCCGTCTTCCAGCCGGGCCGGGATGGCGCCGTGGATCACCGTGCAACCCTGCGGACCGAGCTTGACCACCAGGGTCGCCGCCGTCAGCGAGCGTACGGTACGCAGCGCGGTCAGCAGGTCTTCGCTGCCGCCGGCGATGAGGAATTCTTCTTCGGTGCCGACGATCAGGTCGAAGCGCGGCAGGATGCTCTGCACATGCTGGCTGACTTTCTGGTCGGCGACGAAACGGGTTTCCCCGTCGGCCTTGCCCGCCAAGCCCCAGAGCACCGGGCGATAGTCGATGTCCAACACGCGCTTGACGTTGTGTTTCTCGGCGTAATCCAGCGCCTGCGTGCTGGCCTTGTAGACGCTTTCGGTCGAGAAATGCGTGCCGGTGATCAGCAGCGCCTTGCTGGAAGCAATGAAGGTTTCGTCGATGTCTTCGGCACGTAACGCCATGTCGGCGCAATTTTCCCGGTAGAACACCAGGGGAAAGGTTTCCCGGTCCTTGATCCCCAGCAGAACCATGGCCGTCAGCCGTTCAGGATCGACCTTGATGCCGCGCACATCGCAGCCCTCGCGCGCCAGGGACTCCACCAGGAAGCGGCCCATGTGGTCGTCCCCGACCCGGCTCAACATCGCCGATTTGAGGCCCAGTCGTGCGGTACCGAAGGCGATGTTGGCCGACGAACCGCCCAGGTACTTGGCGAAGCTCGACACATCTTCCAGGCGCGCACCGACTTGCTGCGCGTAGAGGTCGACGCCCAGGCGTCCCAGGCAGATCACATCCAATTGACGCCCACTGGCAAAACGAGTCTGGCCCATGCTGGCTCCTGTTATTTTTATCAGCCTGCGCTTGCCGCCAGAACCGGCGCCAACGCTCTTGGTGGATGCAGACTAAAACGAGCCGCTGGCAATAATCAATAATTATTCTATAAATTTTTTACGTGGAATATTTTTTCCAATACGCTACAACCGAAGCGAGCCAGACGCGGTGCATCGTTTCAGCCAGTGTCGTAACGTGGTCTGCCCATGATTTTCCCTGCGCCTAAGCTGTAGACTGCGACCAGCCAACCTATTGTCGAGGGCCGGCCTTTTTTCCGGGCCGCCCTAAAAGAACAAGCCAGAAGGATTTTCTATGACCCGCCCCGATGATCTGCCGGCGCCGTCCGAGAGCGCGTCCGAACCCGCCCTCCCGAGCCCACCGATCAATGCCGAGCGCCTGCTGCAACTGATCACCGACGAATACGAAAGCCTGCCGCGCCAGCTCAAGCGCATCGCCAGCTACATGAGCCAGCAGAGCGACCGGATCATGGTCGATCGCATCAGCGACATCGCCCGGGAATGCGAAGTGCACCCGTCGGCCATCGTCAGGTTCTCACAACGCTTCGGCTTCAGCGGGTTCAGCGAAATGCAGGCGTTGTTCCGCGAGGCCTACACCCACAAGACCACGCCGGTGCAGAACTACCAGCAGCGCATCCGCAGCATGATCGCCAACAAGTCGCAGAAAGCCAGCGGCGGCGACCTGGCCCGAGAATGCGTCAACGCGACCCTGTCGGGCATCGAGCGCCTGGGGTTGGAGCTGGATGACCAGGCGTTCGAAAAAGCCGTAGACTTGGTGGTCAATGCCGACAACATCTACGTGGTGGGCGTGCGCCGCTCCTTCGCGGTCGCCGATTACCTGGTCTACAACCTGCAGCACACCAACAAGCGCATTCATCTGGTGTCCGGCCTGGGCGGCAGTTATCGCGAGCAGATGCGCAGCGTGCGGGCCAACGACCTGGTCATCGCCATCAGCTTCACGCCCTATGGCAAGGAAACCCAGCACTGCCTGCGCATCGCCCAGCACCACCAGGCCAAGACGCTGATCATCACCGACAGCAACCTGTCGCCCCTGGCCAAGCGGGCCAACGCGGTGCTGCTGGTGAACGAAGGCAGCTCGTTCGCCTTCCGTTCGTTGAGCGCCACCCTGTGCCTGTGCCAGGCGCTGTTCATCGCCGTGGCTTACCGGCTGGAGCTCAAGGTCGATGAAATCCATGAACAGGTCGGGTTCGAGGATTAATGCCTCGCCCCTTATGAATTGCTGAAGGAGAAGCCATGAAACTGATCGGCATGCTGGACTCACCCTATGTGCGACGCGTCGCGATTTCCGCCAAATGCCTGGGCGTTGCCCTGGAGCATGAATCGGTTTCGGTCTTCAGGCATTTCGAGCAATTCCAGCGCATCAACCCCGTGGTCAAGGCGCCGACCCTGGTGCTCGACGATGGCACCGTGCTGATGGACTCCACATTGATCATCGATTACCTCGAGGCCTTGACCGCGCCGGGTAGAAGCCTGATATCCACCGATCCCGGGTCACAGCTGCGCTCTTTGCGCCTGACCGGGTTGGCCTTGGCGGCGTGCGAGAAGTCGGTGCAGATCTACTACGAACGCAACCTGCGGCCGACAGAAATCCAACATGCCCCTTGGGTCGCACGCGTGGAAGGCCAACTGGCGGCGGCCTATGACATGCTCGAACAGGAACTGGTAAAACAGCCACTGGCCACCGATGGCACTCTCGATCAGGCGGGCATCACCGTGGCAGTGGCCTGGAGTTTCACCAACCTGGTGGTGCCGGACCAGGTGCAGGGCAAGTCATTCCCATCGATCAGCGCGTTCACCGCCTATGCCGAAGGGTTGGAGGCGTTTGTCAGCACGCCGATGGAATAAGCGCAGGATTCCGATTCACCCTGGATCCCTGTGGGAGCGAGCTTGCTCGCGATAGCGGTGTACCAGTCAACATGGATACTGACTGACCTGACGCCATCGCGAGCAAGCTCGCTCCCACAGTTTGTTCCCGGATGTCTGCGGGATATGCACTCACCACAACTCCCACAGTTTGTTTTCGGGTGACTGTGGAATATGCATTCACCGCAGATCCCATACAGGATTTGCTCAGGCCAGCTCCATTTCCTTTGGCTCTACCACCGGCGTCACCTCGAAGCGATCCGCCAGGAACGGCGTGATGTCCAGCGGCAACGGTTCGTTGTTTACCAGTTTGTCCAGCAGCACCCCAGTGATGGCCGAGGTCAGTATGCCGGTGCGGAAATGGCCGCAAGCGTTGAGGTACCCCTCCACCCCTCGCATCGGCCCCAGGATCGGCAGTTCATCGGGGGAGCCTGGGCGCAGGCCGGCCCAGGTGCGTTTCAGGTTGATATCGACCAATTGTGGAATACAACGCACCGCGCCTTGCACCAACCCTTCAATCTCGGGGTAGGTGGTGGTCACGTCGAAGCCTTTGTCTTCGGTGGTGCTGCCGATGAGGATTTCGCCGTTGTCTTTCTGCGCCACGTAGCAGTCACTGGTGGTCAGGCAGCCGTTGAGGATTTTCGGCATGCGTTCGGTCAGCAGGATTTGTCCCTTGACCGGCTTGACCGGAATTCGCACGCCAGTGGCCTGTTCGCTCAGGTCCGCTGCCCAGGCACCGGCGGCGTTGATCAATGTCCGGCAACGGAAGGTCCCTGCCTCGGCGGTTTCCACGCCCGTGACCCGGCAGCCCTCGCGCAGGACTTCAGTCACGTTGGTGTTGAAGAACATATCGACACCGTTCTGCCGGGCACCTTCGGTGTAGGCATCCGCCAGGCGAAACGGGCTGACCTGGTGATCGCAAAGAAACTCCAAGGCGCCGCTGGCCTCATGGCTGACATTCGGCTCGGCCTCGCGCAGGGCGGCCTGGTCGAGCCAGCGCACCTGATCGGCCAGGTGAGGAATGCAGGCGACGATGTGCTCGGCGTACAAACGGTCTTCGTCGTCGTAGATCACGAACTTGAGCCCGGTCTGCTCGAACTTGCAGTCCATGCCATGGCGGTCGATCAGCTCGCGGTGCAACTGCGGGTACATCGCGTTGGACTGCAAGGCAAAATCGAAGAACGACTGGGGCAGGATGTGCGGCGTGCTGGCGTCCACCGCCACGGCGGCGCCCTGGGCCTGGCGCTTGCGGTTGGCCGACATCATGCGAAAGAAAATCACCCCGCAGCCCAGGCCCACCGATTCGCCAATGGCCCACAGGCCGCCGGCCGAAGCGCGGGTAGCGTTGCCGGGGCGCTTGGCGTCGATCAGGGCGATCTTCAGGTGCTCGCGCTTGGACAGTTGATAGGCGCATGAAGCCCCGATCACACCACCACCGGCGATGACCACGTCATAGTGCTTAATCATGGGAAACGGCCTCCGTGCCGAGGTTCTGGAACGCTGAAAAGGGAATCGGATCGATGGGGAAGCGCGGCCGTAGCCAGCCCACATCAGTGCGCCCGGTGGCTTCGCGCAATCGGTCACTGCAGTAGCCGACGCACATCCGTCCCTGGCAGTCGCCCATGCTCACGCGAGTGCGCATTTTCAGGCTGGCCATGTCTTGCACGCCTTGCTCCAGGGCTCGATCGATGTCGGCGCGGGTGGCATGCTCGCAGCGGCAAATCACCGTATCGGCAGCCGGCAACGCGGTTTGCCCGGCGCCGCGCTGGGTGTAGCGATCCACGGCGGCGCGGAAGCGAATGATTCGGTCAAGCTGCGCCTGGTAGCGCTCGCGGTGTTCGAGCGCGGTGGACGAATCCAGTACGTTGCGTTGCAGCAGGATCGACAGCGCGGCGATGCGCCCGCTCAGCATGGCGGCTTCACCGCCGCGAATCCCGCCCATGTCGCCGGCCAGGTGAATGTGCGCCTCACTGCTTTGCTGCCAGGCATCGGGCACGGCCCGCAAGTAGCCGTCCTCGCTGAAGCCGTGCTCCAGGCCCATCTGCTGGCTCAATTGGGTGCGCGGGATAAACCCGTAGCCGACCGCCAGTGTCTGGGCCGGCACCGGTTCGGCGCGTTTCAGGTCCGGCTCCCAGGTCGTGGAGTACGGCGCGACGGTGACGGTGCTCAACTCACCCTCGCCATCAGCCTGCACCACGCCCCAGCCGTAGCGCACGGGGATGCGATTGAGCTTGAGGTAGGCCAGCATGCTCAGGCCGTCGAGGAACAATTGCGGTTTGTTCAACAAGGCCAGGCTTTCCTTGGCGATCCTGCCGAACCCGCAGGCCTCGTAGACACCCGCCACCGCCACGCCTGACGCGTGCAGTTGACAGGCCACCAGCGGCAGCAACGGCCCTGTACCGGCGATGACCACCGGCGCCGGCGGCTTGACCACCCCGCTCTTGATCTGCAATTGCAGGCCGCCGACCATCATCACGCCTGGCAGGGTCCAGCCCGGAAACGGCACGCTGCGTTCGTGACAACCGGCTGCCAACACCAAATGGGAATAGGCAACCTCACGCAGGCGCTCGTCGGCGTCCAGCAACATCAGCGCCCGGAACCCTTCGGCGCCGATGACGCGGCTGCTCAGTCGCACGTCGATCAGCCCGGCGTGGCGCCGGAATTCACCGTGGAGTTGCTCCAGGGCTTCGCTGTAGCGCGGCCCCAGGTAATCCAGGCGTACGCCATCGCGCAACGGCCCGCGGTACACCACGCCACCGAGGCGCGGCGCTTCTTCGAGCAAGGTGCAGCGCACCCCATGGGTGGCCAGCTCAATAGCCGCCGCCATCCCCGCCGGCCCACCGCCGACAATCACCGGATCGAGGCTCATGATGCCTCCGTTTCGCTGATACGGTTAGTCCGGGTCTCGATCTGCATGCCGGGCCGTACCAGGGTCTGGCAGGCGCGGCGCTTGTGGCGTCCATCGATCTTGACCAGGCAGCATTGGCAGACGCCCATGCCGCAATAGGCACCGCTGATCTGGTCATGATCGTTGCGGGCCACCTGACGCTGGCCCAGGGATTGGATGACGGTGAGGACGGTTTCACCCTGGGCGGCGTTGACGGTCTGCCCGTCCAGGCGCACCGTCATGTCGGCCTGCTCCAGCGGCTGGATATCGAATTTTCGGCGTAGAAGGTCTTGAGGTTGCATCATATTGCTCTTCCTTGAAGGTTCTGTGAGGTCTAGGCTCCTTGCGGCACACCCTCACCGTTTGCATCAGCACTTGGTGTATCAGCGCGCCATGGCGGCGCCTTCAGAGGCAACAGGATAGTGCGCTGGAATTTTATGTTAGGGATTATTTGTGACCAGGTGTTGACCCAGGCCAGTAATCCACTTGCCGGCTCATGAACTTTTTTTCAGAAAGCCGACAGCTATTCTTTGGCAGAATGTCGCGCAATAGCACCAACTTCCCACACGGTACCGCCCATGAACCGCATCCTGACCATCGAAGACGACGCCGTCACCGCCCGTGAAATCGTCGCCGAACTGACCCGCAACGGCCTGGACGTCGACTGGGTCGACAACGGTCGCGAAGGTCTGGAACGGGCGGTAAGCGGCGATTACGACCTGATCACCCTGGACCGCATGCTGCCTGAACTGGATGGCCTGGTGATCGTCACCACCCTGCGAACCATGGGCGTGGCCACGCCGATCCTGATGATCAGCGCCCTTTCCGATGTGGATGAGCGCGTGCGCGGCCTGCGGGCCGGCGGCGACGATTACCTGACCAAACCGTTCGCCACCGACGAAATGGCCGCCCGGGTCGAAGTACTGCTGCGACGCAACAACGGCGCCCGGGAGCCGGAGACCGTGCTGCGGGTGGCCGACCTGGAACTGAACCTGATCAGCCGCGAAGCCAGCCGCAACGGGTTATTGCTCAGCCTGTTGCCCACCGAGTACAAGCTGCTGGAGTTCCTGATGCGCAACAGCGGGCAGATCCTCTCGCGCATGATGATTTTCGAGGAAGTCTGGGGCTACCACTTCGACCCCGGCACCAACCTGATCGACGTCCACATCGGTCGCTTGCGCAAAAAAATCGACCCACCGGGCCTGGAACCGCTGATTCGTACGGTACGGGGTTCCGGCTATGTCATTGCTGAACCCTGCTAAAGGCTGGCGCTCCTCCAGCAGCCGCCTGCTGGCGCTGTACAGTTCGCTGTTCGTGATCTGGAGCGCGATCCTGATGGGGGTGATGTACTACGAAGTGTTCGGCTACCTCGATAGCCTGGCCAAGCATTCGCTGATGCAGCGCCAGCATCTGTTCGCGCGGATCCACGGCGATCAGTTGGAAGACGCCCTCATGGCCAGCCTGAGCCTGGACGAGCGCGGCGTCGATGCCTACGGCCTGTTCGATCCCCAACTGCGTCATTTGAGCGGACCGATCCAGCAAATTCCTGCAGATCTTCCCCTCGACGGCAAGATCCACATGCTCGGCGGCTGCGTCGACTCCGACGACCCCAGCGTGCCTTCCGACGGCTGTGACGCGGTGGCCAGCCGAACCCAGGACGGGCGCTGGCTGGTGCTGGCGCGGGACAACGGCTCGCTGTTCGCGGTGACGCGGATCATCTTGCACGCGTTGTTCTGGGGGGTGTCGCTGACAATCTTGCCGGGCATTGCCGGTTGGCACCTGCTGCGCCGGCGCCCCTTGCAGCGTATTCGCAAGCTGCAAGCCAGCGCCGAGGCCATCGTCGCCGGCGACCTGACCCATCGCCTGCCGCTGTCGAGCCGGCGCGATGAACTGGACATGCTGGCGGCCATCGTCAATGCCATGCTCGAGCGCATCGAACGCTTGATGAACGAGGTCAAGGGCGTGTGCGACAACATTGCCCATGACCTGCGCACGCCGCTCACCCGCTTGCGCGCCCAACTGTATCGCATCCAGCAGGAAGCCCCGGACGGTTCCCCCGAGGCGTTGCAGATGGACCAGGTGATTGCCGAGACCGATACCCTGATGGCGCGGTTTCGCGGTTTGCTGCGGATTTCCGAATTGGAAGACCAGCAGCGCCGCTCGGGATTCGTGCGCCTCGATCCGTTGCAGTTATTGCAGGAGCTGCACGACTTCTACCTGCCGCTGGCCGAGGAAGGCGAACTGACTTTCACCCTGGAAATGCCCGACGCCCTGCCCCTGCTCAATGGTGACCGGGCATTGCTGTTCGAGGCGGTGTCGAACCTGCTGAGCAACTCCATCAAATTCACTCCGCCCGGGGGCGAAGTGATCCTGCGCGGGGTCGATCAGGGTGACAGCACCCGTATCGAAGTGCTCGACTCCGGCCCCGGCATTCCCGAGGCCGAGCGCAAGGCCGTATTTCGCCGCTTCTATCGCGCCGAGGGCAGCAGCCAGCATGGTGGGTTCGGGCTAGGCCTGTCGATTGTCGCGGCGATTGTCAGTTTGCACGGATTCACGCTGGAGGTAGGCAGCAGCGAACGCGGTGGCGCGCGGTTGGTACTCGATTGCCGGCCGACGTTGCTGTAGCTGATCATTTACACCGGGTCACGGCGATGCAGCGGAGTGTTTTCAAGCTCATAACGCAGTTCGTCGATCAGCTTCGCCAGGCTTTCTTCCGAGCGAACACTGTCCAGACTCATGCCGCTCACAACCAGGTCCACCTCTCCGCTTTGGCGATGATAGAGGCGTACTGTAAGGGTGCCGTCGCCATTGAGGCTGCATTCGCAAGCCAGCGGCTTGAAGCTTTCTTCGAGGCGGGCACGCACGGGGGCCAGTTGGGTCATGCGTTTTCCCTCAGCGCCGAGATCGCAAATGACGGATGGACGCCGCCGGGGTCATGGCCTCAACGGACTTCCTGTTTATACATTCGATGGGGGCGGTGTGCATTGTGGCCTGTTCCTTGACTGTTTCGTGAGGGGACGCGACATCGCAAACATGTCGCACCCTCACAGCCTAAGGAGCGAGAGGCTTACGCAAAACCCGAATTTGCACCAGTACGAGCGGTGCATTTGCACTGGCCATCATGGTGCCTTCTTTCGCCACTCGCTGGCGAACAAGCCACGTTCCCGAGCCCAGACAATGGCCTCGCTGCGGCTATGGACATCCAGCTTGGAGTACAACGTCGCCACGTGATTTCGCACCGTATTGGGCGCCAGTTTCAGTCGTGCGGCGATTTCCTTGTCCGCCAGGCCCTCGCAGATCAGCCCCAACACGTCACGCTCCCGGGCCGTCAACTCGGTAAATGACACGTTGGGCACCTGAGCATTGATGCTTTTCACATTGGCCAGTTTTTCAATCAGGGTCCGACTGAACCAGGAAGCATCCTTCATCACTTCCTCAATAGCAGCCACCAGTTCCAGCTCCGAGCGCTTGCGTTCGGTGATGTTCATCAACACCAGCAGGTAGCAGGGTTGGTCCTGAATGACCACGGTATCGGCCGCCACCTCGCAATCGATCTGTTCGCCGCCTTTCTTGTGAACCTTGATGTCGACACTGGAGACATTCGCGGTCTTCTCCAGCGTGGCGAACAGCGCCGCGCCAGCGTCCTTGTCGAGAAAACCAATCTCCTCCACGGTCTTACCCACCAGCTCTTCGCTGGAGTAACCGCTGGTCTGGAGAAACGCTTCGTTGATTTCCAGCAATAGTTGTTCGGCGCTGCACACCAGGGTTGGCACGGGCGACAGGCGAAACGACTTGGCGAAGCGCTCCTCGCTCTGGCGCAGCGCCGTTTCGGCCTTGCGACGCGGCTCCATGTCCATGAAGGAAAACAGCATGCAGTCTTCATCGTGCAGGTCATCCAGCGGCTGGCCCGCGACAATCACTTGCTTGCTGCCACCACCCGGCAATTTCAGCTCGGCCTGCATCTGCGGAATAGTCGCGCCCTGCCCCAGGCGTTCGATGGCCAGTTCTCGCCTCTCCGCAGCCTCGAGCACGTCCAATTCATACACGGAACGCCCGATCACTTGCTCGCGACTGTAGCCGGTCATTTCCAGGAAACCCTGGTTGACCTTGATGTAGCGCAGGTCACTGAGGCGACAGATCACCGCTGGCGCCGGGTTGGCGCCGAAGGTTTTCTCGAAGCGCTGTTCGGCGCTGGCCCACTCGGTGGCGTCGCTGAGAATCAGCACCAGGGACTCCGGCTCACCGTTGCGGTCGGTCAGCACCATGCTGCGGATCCGATGGACCCAGGTACGGTCCGGATCGGCCACGGGGGTGACTTCCACCAGGACATCACTGAATTCATCCCCACGGGCGACCCGGGCGATGGGGTAGTTGTCCTGGGTCAGCGGGTGGTTGTTGCGGTAACGCAAATTGAAACGCTGGGCGTACTCGAGGGCATTAGCGCCCAGCTCACTCAGCTCCTTGACCCCATGCATGGTCAACGCCGCTTCGTTGGCCCAGGCGATGGTCTGGTCGACTTCCATCAGCATCACCCCGTCAGACAATCCGGCGATGATTTGCAGCAATTGACGGCGATTGGTATCGGTGGTCGGGACTTCCTGGCTCATTGGGTCTCCATGTGGTCAGTGCGCTTGAGGCATGGATGCGTTGAAGGTTACGACCACATGGAGTTGCGATAGTGCACCACACCGTTCAGGCCGCCAGGCGTCCCTCGGCAATGGCCTGGGAGGCGGCCAGCATCGCTCGCAACAGCACCGCGCAGCCGGCGGCGAGATCATCGGGGGCGGCGTTTTCGATTTCGTTGTGGCTGATGCCGCCTTCGCAGGGCACGAAGATCATCCCGGCCGGGCCCAGTTCGGCGAGGAAGATCGCGTCATGGCCGGCACCGCTGACGATGTCCATGTGGGACAGGCCCAAGCCCCCGGCAGCGTCGCGCACCGCTTCGACGCACCCCTTGTCGAAGTACAGCGGCGGGAAGTCGGCTGTGGGTTTCAAATCGAAGGTCAAGCCGTGTTGCCGGCAGGTGTCTTCGATCACTTGCTTGACCTCGGCGATCATCGAGTCCAGCCGCGCCGGTTCCAGATGGCGGAAATCCAGGGTCATGCGCACTTCGCCGGGGATGACGTTGCGTGAACCTGGATAGGCTTGCAGACAACCGACCGTGCCGCAGGCATGGGGCTGATGACCGAGGGCGGCGCGGTTGACGGCACCGACAATGATCGAGGCGCCCACCAGGGCGTCCTTGCGCAGGTGCATCGGGGTCGGGCCGGCGTGGGCCTCGACGCCGCGCAAGGTCAGGTCGAACCACTTCTGCCCCAGGGCGCCCATCACCACACCGATGGTCTTGCCCTCGTCTTCCAGGATTGGCCCCTGTTCGATGTGCGCCTCGAAATACGCCCCCACCGGATGCCCACTGACCGGGCGTGGACCGGCGTAGCCGATGGCGTTCAGCGCCTGGCCCACGGTGATGCCTTCGGCGTCGGTCTTGGCCAGGGTTTCTTCGAGGGTGAATTTTTCCGCGAATACGCCGGAGCCCATCATGCACGGGGCGAAGCGCGAGCCTTCTTCGTTGGTCCACACCACCACTTCCAGCGGCGCTTCGGTTTCAACCTTCAGGTCATTGAGGGTGCGCAACACTTCCAGCCCGGACAGCACGCCAAAGCAACCGTCGAACTTGCCGCCGGTGGGTTGGGTGTCGATGTGGCTGCCAGTCATGACCGGTGGCAGGTTCGGATTGCGCCCCGGGCGACGGGCGAAAATGTTGCCCACCCCATCGATGCTGACGGTGCAGCCAGCGGCTTCGGTCCATTGCACGAACAGGTCCCGGGCCTGGCGGTCCAGGTCGGTCAGGGCCAGCCGACACACACCGCCCTTGACCGTGGCACCGAGCTGGGCCAGGTCCATGAGCGATTGCCACAGGCGGTCGCGGTTGATGTGCGGGAGGGTGGATTGCAGGACGTCGATGGCTGCGTTCATGGGGATCTCCATTTTTTCAGGCATGTTTTCGGTGTACTTGAGGCCGCTATCGCGAGCAAGCTCGCTCCCACAGGGGATCTGCTGTGCACATGGACTTTGCATCCACCCCAATCCAGTGTGGGAGCGAGCTTGCTCGCGATGAGGCCCTCCTTCACACCGCGGTTTTAGCGACGGATGGGCTCGCTCGCATACTGCACAACCCGTAATAAATCACCCCACCCAGCGCCGAGCCGGTGAACCAGCCGTAGCTGTAGAACCAGCTGAACGCGTCGCTGCCCAGGGACAATAGGGTCAGCACCACCGGCAAGCCAAAGGCGATGAAGCCGTACCAGTTCCAGGCGGGGTACACGTCGTCGCGGTACAGCCCGGCCAGGTCCAGTTGCTGTTTCTTGATCAGGAAATAATCCACCACCATGATCCCGGCAATCGGCCCCAGCAGGCTCGAATAGCCCAGCAGCCAGTTGGAGTACACCGATTCGAGGCTGACCTCGGACACGATCAGGCCGAGCTTTTTCAGCAACTCATGGGCCATCAGCGCCAGCCCCACCAACCCGGTGAGCATCACGGCCTTGGTCCGGCCGATCAGTTTCGGCGCCAGGTTCTGGAAGTCGTTGGTGGGGGAAACGATGTTGGCCGCAGTGTTGGTCGACAGCGTGGCGACGATGATCAGCACCATGGCCAGCGCCACCCACACCGGACTCTGGATGTGCCCGATCAAGGTCACCGGGTCGGAGACGGTGACGCCCACCAATTTCTCCGAGGCGGCGGTCATGACCACGCCGAGGGAGGCGAACAGGAACATGGTCAACGGCAGGCCGATGATCTGCCCCACGACCTGGTCCTTCTGGCTCTTGGCGTAACGACTGAAGTCAGGAATGTTCAACGACAGGGTCGCCCAGAAACCGACCATGGCCGTCAACCCGGCGAGGAAGTAGCTGGTCACCCCGGCGCCTTCGGGCCGCTTGGCCGGGACCGCCATCAGCTCAGTCAATGAAACGTTGGGCAGCGCCCACACCAACAGGCCGACACCCACCAGCACCAGCAGCGGCGCGGATAAGGTTTCCAGCCACTTGATCGACTCGGCACCGCGCAACACCACCCACAAGTTGATGACCCAGAACACCATGAAGCCAATGACTTCGCCAGTCCCGCCCAGGCTCTTCCAGCCTTCGAACACCGAGCCGAGAAACAGGTGGATCGCCAGCCCGCCGAACATCGTCTGGATCCCGAACCAGCCGCACGCCACCAGGGCGCGGATCAGACACGGGACGTTGGAACCGATGACACCAAAGGACGAGCGCAACAGCACCGGAAACGGAATGCCGTACTTGGTCCCGGCAAAGGCGTTCAAGGTCAGGGGAATCAACACGATGATGTTGGCAAACAGGATCGCCAGCAGCGCCTCGCCCACCGTCAGGCCGAAATAAGCGGTGAGCACGCCGCCAAGGGTGTAGGTCGGCACGCAGATCGCCATGCCCACCCACAGTGCGGTGATGTGCCATTTGTTCCAGGTTCGCTCGTGCACCTTGGTCGGCGCGATGTCGTGGTTATAACGGGGGCTGTCGAGGACGTCGTTGCCGGCTTCAAGCTCGAACAACCCGTCGCGCTCAGTCACTGTTGATCTGGTCATGTCCGCTCCACTGTTTTCATTATTTTTGCTCATCGACGGGCGATGGCCGGAGTACTTGCACGCGTGCTACCGACCACCCCGCCAGACCCACGACGGCACTCAATAACCGTGCCGGATGATGCCCCGAGCTGACCGGATGATCGATATAACCCTTTCAACCTTTTGATGTTTAACGTTTTAAAGCCACGTTATTGCCTTGTTTCACTCCCTGCTTACCGCCCTTGAGGCTAGATGACCTTCGCGCTCTGTCGAGGGGGAGATTCAAAGTGGTGCACCCCGGATCAACGCGAGGTGTCTAGACCGCACTTGCAACGCTTTCAAGCCGCTGATTTACCATGACAAATCTCGCTCAAATAACGATCCTGTCAAGTGCGTCAAAATGGTGAGCAGGCTCACCATTTTGGTGAATTTATAATTTAATCTTTAAATTTCAATAAGTTATTTAACTTATAAGCTTATAAAAAATAATCTTGCTCATTTCATAAACTCCAGCTAGCGTCTAATCCTGACAGTCGTGACAAGAATATAAACCGGCACGACTTTACCTACCGTGATCGATAAAACATAAAGAACCGGCAACAGTCGGTCATGCCTGCGAGGAACTCGGAATGTCTCTGTTGATCCGTGGCGCCACCGTTATTACCCATGATGAAAGTTATCGCGCCGATGTGTTTTGCGCCGACGGCGTGATCAAGGCCATCGGTGACAACCTGGATGTTCCGGCCGCTGTCGAAGTGCTCGATGGCAGCGGTCAATACCTGATGCCCGGTGGCATCGATCCCCATACGCATATGCAGTTGCCGTTCATGGGCACGGTCGCCAGCGAGGACTTCTTCAGCGGCACGGCGGCGGGTCTCGCCGGCGGCACCACGTCGATCATCGACTTCGTGATTCCCAACCCCCAACAGTCGCTGATGGAAGCCTTTCATCAATGGCGTGGCTGGGCCGAGAAAAGCGCCAGTGACTACGGTTTCCACGTGGCGATCACCTGGTGGAGCGAACAGGTCCGCGAAGAAATGGCCGAGCTGGTCAGCCATCACGGGGTGAACAGCTTCAAGCATTTCATGGCCTACAAGAACGCCATCATGGCCGCCGACGACACCTTGGTGGCGAGCTTCGAGCGCTGCCTGGAGTTGGGCGCGGTGCCCACCGTGCACGCCGAGAACGGCGAACTGGTCTACCACCTGCAACGCAAGCTGCTGGCCCAGGGCATCACTGGCCCCGAAGCCCATCCGTTGTCACGCCCTTCGCAAGTGGAAGGCGAAGCCGCGAGCCGCGCCATCCGCATCGCCGAAACCCTGGGCACGCCGCTGTACCTGGTGCATGTGTCGACCAAGGAAGCCCTGGACGAAATCACCTACGCCCGCAGCAAGGGCCAACCGGTCTACGGTGAAGTACTGGCCGGGCATCTGTTGCTGGACGACAGTGTCTATCGCGATCCCGATTGGCAGACCGCCGCCGGCTACGTGATGAGCCCGCCCTTCCGCCCACGCGGGCATCAAGAGGCACTCTGGCACGGCTTGCAGTCCGGCAACCTGCACACCACCGCCACCGACCACTGCTGTTTCTGCGCCGAACAGAAGGCCGCCGGGCGTGACGACTTCAGCAAGATTCCCAACGGCACCGCCGGTATCGAAGACCGCATGGCCGTGCTCTGGGACGAGGGGGTCAACAGCGGCAAATTGTCGATGCACGACTTCGTCGCCCTCACCTCCACCAACACCGCGAAGATCTTCAACCTCTACCCGCGCAAAGGGGCAATCCGCGTCGGCGCCGATGCGGACCTGGTGCTCTGGGACCCAGAGGGCAGTCGCACGATTTCCGCCAAGACCCACCATCAGCAGGTGGACTTCAACATCTTCGAAGGCAAGACCGTGCGCGGCGTGCCCAGCCACACCATCAGCCAGGGTCGACTGGTGTGGGCCGACGGCGACCTGCGGGCCGAGCGCGGCGCGGGGCGCTACATCGAACGGCCGGCGTACCCGGCGGTGTTTGATTTGCTGAGCAAGCGGGCCGAGCTGAATAAGCCAACCGCCGTGAAACGCTGACATCCAGGCCTTCGGCCTTCGCGAGCAAGCCCGCTCCCACATTGGATCTGGGATAGACGCAGATATGTGGTGTGCCGCAAATCCCTTGTGGGAGCGGGCTTGCCCGCGAAGGCGTCAGTCCAGACACCGAAAAAACCACTGCCCACCAGAGGCAGCACCTCAAACACCGTGAGGCCCACTCCATGATCCAGCCCTTGAGTCACCTCCCCCATTCCCAGGAAGACCCGGCCGCCCTCGCCGCCCGCTTCAGCGACCTGGCGCCGCCGCTCAACGCGCGCCAGGCCCACCTGGAAGCGTCCCGTTGCCTGTATTGCTACGACGCACCGTGCGTGAACGCCTGTCCGAGCGAGATCGACATTCCTTCGTTCATTCGCAACATCCACCAGGACAACGTCCAAGGCGCGGCCCAGAAAATTCTGTCGGCCAACATCCTCGGCGGCAGTTGCGCCCGGGTCTGTCCCACGGAGGTCCTGTGCCAGCAAGCCTGCGTGCGCAACAACGTCCATGAATGCGCGCCGGTATTGATCGGCCAGCTGCAACGCTACGCCGTAGACAACGCCCATTTCAGCGAACACCCGTTCAAGCGTGCCGCCGCCACTGGCAAGCGCATCGCGGTGGTCGGGGCCGGGCCGGCGGGGCTGGCGTGCGCGCACCGCAGTGCGATGCACGGTCATGACGTGGTGATTTTCGAAGCCCGTGAGAAAGCCGGTGGCCTCAACGAATACGGGATCGCCAAGTACAAACTGGTGGACGATTACGCCCAACGCGAGCTGGATTTCCTGCTGGACATCGGCGGCATCGAAATCCGTCACGGCCAGAAACTCGGCGAGAACCTGAGCCTGAGCGACCTGCACCAGCAGTTCGACGCGGTGTTCCTCGGCCTCGGCCTGGCCGCCAGCAAACAACTGGGCCTGAGCGACGAACAGGCACCGGGGCTGCTGGCCGCCACCGAATACATCCGTGAACTGCGCCAGGCCGACGACCTCAGTCAGTTGCCCCTGGCCGACCGCTGCATCGTCCTCGGCGCCGGTAACACCGCCATCGACATGGCCGTGCAGATGGCTCGCCTCGGCGCCCGGGACGTCAGCCTGGTGTACCGCCGAGGCTTGGAAGACATGGGCGCCACCGGCCATGAACAGGACATCGCCAAGGCCAATCAGGTGCGCCTGTTGACCTGGGCGCAGCCGCAACAGGTCTTGCTCGATGACGCGGGGAAGGTACGCGGCATGCGTTTCTCCCGCACCCATCTGGAAAACGGCAGGCTACTCACCAGCGCCGAAACCTTCGACCTGCCCGCAGACGGTATTTTCAAAGCCATCGGCCAAGCCTTCGACGACAACGCGCTGGTGGACCCGCTGGCCCGGGAGCTCAAGCGCCAGGACGGGCGAATCCTAGTGGACGAACACCTGCGCACCAGCGTTCCCGGTGTCTATGCCGGCGGCGATTGCACCAGCCTGGACCAGGACCTCACCGTGCAGGCCGTGCAGCACGGCAAACTCGCCGCCGAGGCGATCAACGCCCAACTCATGCTCAACGTGGAGGCTGCGTAAATGGCCGATCTGTCGATTGTCTTCGCCGGCATCAAAGCCCCCAATCCGTTCTGGCTGGCCTCCGCGCCGCCCACCGACAAGGCCTACAACGTGGTCCGCGCCTTTGAGGCCGGCTGGGGGGGCGTGGTCTGGAAAACCCTCGGTGAGGATCCGGCGGCGGTGAATGTGTCCTCGCGTTATTCGGCCCACTACGGTGTCAATCGCGAGGTGTTGGGCATCAACAACATCGAGCTGATCACCGACCGCTCCCTGGAGATCAACCTGCGGGAAATCACCCAGGTGAAAAAGGACTGGCCGGACCGGGCGTTGATCGTGTCGCTGATGGTGCCCTGCGTCGAAGAATCCTGGAAACGCATCCTGCCCCTGGTGGAAGCCACCGGCGCCGACGGCATCGAGCTGAACTTCGGCTGCCCCCACGGCATGCCGGAACGGGGCATGGGCGCGGCGGTCGGCCAGGTGCCGGAATACGTCGAGCAAGTGACCCGCTGGTGCAAGACCTATTGCTCGCTGCCGGTGATCGTCAAGCTCACGCCGAACATCACCGACATCCGCGTCGCCGCCCGGGCGGCCCATCGCGGCGGTGCGGACGCGGTGTCGTTGATCAACACCATCAACTCCATCACCAGCGTCGACCTGGACCGCATGGTCGCCCTGCCCAGCGTCGGCAGCCAGAGCACCCATGGCGGTTACTGCGGTTCGGCGGTCAAGCCGATCGCCCTGAACATGGTCGCCGAAATCGCCCGCGACCCGCAGACCCACGGCTTGCCGATCTGCGGCATCGGCGGCATCGGCAGTTGGCGCGACGCGGCGGAATTCATCGCCCTGGGCAGTGGCGCGGTGCAGGTGTGCACGGCGGCGATGCTGCATGGTTTTCGCATCGTCGACGAGATGAAGGACGGCTTGTCGCGGTGGATGGACGAGCACGGCCATGCCAACCTCCAAGCCTTCTCCGGTCGCGCGGTGAGCAACACCACCGACTGGAAGTACCTGGACATCAATTACCAGGTCATCGCCAAGATCGACCAGGAGGCGTGCATCGGTTGCGGGCGCTGCCACATCGCCTGCGAAGACACCTCACACCAGGCCATCGCCAGCCTCAAGCAGGCGGACGGCACGCGTAAATATGAAGTGATCGATGAAGAGTGCGTAGGCTGCAACCTGTGCCAGATCACCTGCCCGGTGCAGGACTGCATCGAAATGGTGACGGTGGACACCGGCAAGCCGTTTCTGGATTGGAACCATGATCCGCGCAATCCCTATCATGTAACCGCTTGAAGGTTGGGTGTCTGGACTGGCGCCATCGCGAGCAAGCTCGCTCCCACAGTGGATCGTGTCGTTCACAGATGTTGTGTACACCCGAAATCCAGTGTGGGAGCGGGCTTGCCCGCGAAGGGGCCATCAGCCTCACCAAAAATTCTCAAGGCTCCAACCCTATCCCCCGCAAAATCACACCGGTCACGGTCTGCACCGCCCGTTCGAATTGCATGTCCGACAACGGCTGGTGGTCGTTGAGAATACTGATCTGGTGGTCGAAGTCGGCGTAGTGCTGGGTCGAGGCCCAGATCATGTAGAGCAGGCTTGAGGGCTCCACCGGGAGGATGCGTTTGTCTTCCACCCACTGGCGGATTTTCGCTTCCTTCATCTTGGCCCAGTCATAGAGGCTGGCGTCCAGCGCCTCGCCCAGGGTCGGGGCGCCGTGGATGATTTCGTTGGCCCAGACTTTCGAGCCGTAGGGGCGGCTGCGGGAGTGGTTCATCTTGGCGCGGATGTAGCTGCTGAGCACCACCCGTGGGTCATCGAACATCTCGAAGCACAAGGCATCCTGTTTCCACACCTCCAGCAGATCGAACAGCACGGCGCTGTACAGTTCGCTCTTGGTGCTGAAGTAGTAATGCAGGTTGGAACGAGGCAATTGCACTTCAGCGGCGATGTCGGCCATGGCGGTGCTGCCGAAACCTTTTTCGGCAAAGACCTTCTCGGCGGCCAACAGGATTTTCTCGACGTTACTGCGACGAATCTCGATCTTGTGATTGCCCATGAGGGCTCCCTGGCACCAGCGTTGCTCAAGACTAGCATTCACTCACCTTCGAAAACACGGGTAGTCCAATGGGAGTGAGCAAGCGCCCACATCTGGCCCAGTTGCCGTTCAGGCGGATGCACGCAGGTACCCTTGTGGCGAGGGGATTTATCCCCGTTGGGGTGCGAAGCAGCCCCAATTACTGTCGCAGCGGTGTGTCAGGCTGATTGCATTCAGCCGTCTTTAGGGCTGCTGCGCAGCCCAGCGGGGATAAATCCCCTCGCCACAAGAGAACGCACCGTCAATAAGATCGCGGGCATTCGACTAATGTCTTAGACCAGTCATCGCACAACCAAGCACCCTCCCCACTGTCCTCAAACCACAGATCTGCCCGGCACCACGGCCTGCGATCTTGACCTCGTCCAGCAACAGCCGTTGAAACGTCTCATTTTGAAGCAGAGCCGAGTTGGATAATTCCGGTAATGGCCAGTTGACAATGAGCAGCCGCTTCCAAATAATCCCTTCAATGTTGTACGACGACGTATGACAAAAATAAAAACAACAAAAAAGTAGGGAGCGTCATAGTGAGCACACGTGTCCGTTTTTCACCCGACAACCGTCCCAACCGCCGTACCCTCCTCAACACCAGCCCGGCACTGATCCTGCTCGGTTGCAGCAGCCTGTCCCTGTTCCTGCCGATGACCGCCAGCGCCGAAGGCTTCGTCGATGACGCCAAGGCCACGCTGACCCTGCGCAACGCCTATTTCAACCGCAACTTCACCAACTCGAACAATGCCCAGGGCAAGGCCGAGGAATGGACCCAGAACTTCATTCTCGACGCCAAGTCCGGTTTCACCCAGGGCACGGTCGGTTTCGGCGTGGACGTGTTGGGCCTGTACTCGGTGAAACTCGACGGCGGCCGTGGCACGGCGGGTACGCAATTGCTGCCGGTGCATGACGACGGTCGCCCGGCCGACGACTTCGGCCGTTTGGGCGTGGCCCTCAAGGCCAAGGTGTCAAAGACCGAATTGAAGGTCGGTGAATGGATGCCGGTGCTGCCGATCCTGCGTTCCGACGACGGCCGCTCCCTGCCGCAAACCTTCCGTGGCGGCCAGGTGACCTCCACCGAGATCAACGGCCTGAGCCTCTACGGCGGCCAGTTCCGCGGCAACAGCCCGCGCAATGACGCGAGCATGGAAGACATGTCGATGAACGGCCGCGGCGCGTTCACCTCCGACCGCTTCAACTTCGGCGGCGGCGAATATGCCTTCAACGAAAAACGCACCCAGGTCGGCGTCTGGTACTCGGAGCTGTCCGACATCTACCAGCAAAAGTATTTCAACCTGACCCACAGTCAGCCCATCGGCGATTGGACCCTGGGCGCCAACCTCGGCTACTTCATCGGCAAGGAAGACGGCAGCGCCCTGGCCGGCGACCTGGACAACAAAACCGCGTTCGCCATGCTCTCGGCCAAGTATGGCGGCAACACCTTCTATGTCGGCCTGCAAAAACTCAGCGGCGATGACGCCTGGATGCGCGTCAACGGCACCAGCGGCGGGACCCTGGCCAACGACAGCTACAACTCCAGCTACGACAACGCCCAGGAAAAATCCTGGCAAGTGCGCCACGACTTCAACTTCGCCGCTGTCGGCGTGCCGGGCCTGACCCTGATGAACCGCTATATCAGCGGCGACAACGTACACACCGCCACCGTCGACGACGGCAAGGAATGGGGCCGCGAAACCGAACTGGCCTACACCGTGCAGAGCGGCGCGCTGAAAAGCCTCAACGTGAAATGGCGCAACGCGTCGATTCGTCGGGATTACAGCACCAACGAATTCGATGAGAACCGTATTTTCATCAGCTATCCGATCAGTTTGTTGTAAGGCGGTTGGGTGGGTCTGCTGGTGAGGGGGCGGCTGGACTGGCGCCTTCGCGAGCAGGCTCGCGCCCACAAGGAAAGGTCACCCTTTGCCCGCGGTCATATGGCCTATACAACGGATATCACTCACTGTTTGCTCAGGTAATGCCATGACTACGACACCGATTCGCCAACCCCTCAATCGCCTGCTGCTGACCGGCGCCGCCGGCGGCCTGGGCAAAGTCCTGCGGGAACGCCTCAAGCCCTTCGCCCGCCACATTCGCCTGTCGGACATCGCCAACATGGCCCCGGCCATCGATGAAAGCGAAGAAGTGGTGCCGTGCGACCTGTCGGATAAACAGGCGGTGCATCAATTGGTGGAAGGCGTCGATGCCATTCTGCATTTCGGCGGGGTTTCGGTTGAGCGCCCATTCGAAGAAATCCTCGGCGCCAATATCAGCGGCGTGTTCCATATCTATGAAGCCGCCCGCAAGCACGGCGTCAAGCGGGTGATTTTCGCCAGTTCCAACCATGTCATCGGTTTCTACAAGCAGGATCAGACCCTCGACGCCCTCTCCCCGCGTCGCCCGGATGGCTACTACGGCCTGTCCAAGTCCTACGGCGAAGACGTCGCCAGTTTCTACTTCGATCGCTACGGCATCGAGACCGTGAGCATCCGCATCGGCTCCTCGTTCCCCGAACCGCAGAACCGCCGGATGATGAGCACCTGGCTGAGTTTCGACGACCTCACCCAATTGATCGAATGCTCGCTCTACACCCCGAACGTCGGCCACACCGTGGTGTATGGCGTGTCCGCCAACCGTGACGTCTGGTGGGACAACAGCCAGGCCGCGCACCTGGGCTACAAGCCCAAGGACAGCTCCGAAATTTTCCGCGCCAAGATCGAAGCCCAGCCGATGCCGGCCGCCGATGATCCGGCGAGGATTTACCAGGGCGGTGCCTTTGTCGCCGCCGGTCCCTTTGATGACTGATTCGCCTGTTTTCCATGGGATACGAACGCATTAAGGAAGCACCATGCAAGCCGAATTGATTGTCGATGCACGCAACGCCGTCGGGGAAAGCCCGGTCTGGGTCCCCGAGGAAAACGCCCTGTACTGGGTGGACATTCCCAGTGGCGGCCTGCAGTGCTGGAACGCCGGGACCGGTCAGCTCAAGGGCTGGGAAACGCCGGAAATGCTTGCCTGTATCGCCCGTCATCAGGACGGCGGTTGGATAGCGGGCATGGAGAGCGGTTTCTTTCGCCTGCACCCCAATGACGACGGCAGCCTGGACAGCGAACTGTGCGCGAGCATCGAGCACAGCCGCACCGACATGCGCCTCAACGATGGCCGCTGCGACCGCCAGGGCCGCTTCTGGGCCGGCAGCATGGTGCTGAACATGGGTGCCAATGCCGACGAAGGCCGGATGTACCGCTATGAAGCCGGGCAACGGAGCCCGGTCGAGGCGCAACTGAGCGGTTTCATCGTGCCCAACGGCCTGGGCTTCAGCCCGGACGGGCGGACGATGTACCTCTCCGATTCACACCCGTTGGTCCAGCAAATCTGGGCTTTCGATTACGACCTCGACAGCGGCACCCCATCCAACCGGCGGTTGTTCGTCGACATGATGCCGTTGGCCGGGCGTCCGGACGGCGCGGCGGTAGACGCCGAGGGTTGCTACTGGATCTGCGCCAACGACGCCGGCCTCATTCATCGTTTCACCCCGGATGGCCGGCTGGACCGTTCGCTGGCGGTGCCGGTGAAGAAACCGACGATGTGCGCCTTTGGTGGCAGCCGCCTGGACACGTTGTTCGTCACCTCGATCCGCCCCGGTGACGACAACGATCCGCATTCCCTGGCCGGGGGCGTGTTCGCCCTCAACCCAGGCGTCAAGGGACTGGCTGAACCGGTTTTCGGAGGGCTGAAACACGCCGCGAAATGATCTGCTTCACCGCTTTGCTGAATGAGCCATAAAAAAACAACAAACTGGAGATGGACCATGAATTTCAAACGCACGCTTCTGATCGCAGCCCTGCCCCTGGCCTTCCTGGCCCAGGCGGCCCATGCCCTTGAGCTCAAGATCGCCGACATCCACCCCAAGGGCTACCCCACCGTGGTGGCCGAAGAAAGCATGGGCAAGACCCTGACCAAGGAGACCAACGGCGAGCTGACCTTCAAATACTTCCCAGGCGGCGTACTGGGTTCCGAGAAGGAAGTCATCGAGCAGATGCAAGTCGGTGCGATACAGATGTCCCGGGTCAGCCTGGGTATCGTCGGTCCTGTGGTACCGGATGTGAACGTGTTCAACATGCCGTTCATCTTCCGCGACCAGGCCCACATGCGCGCCGTCATCGACGGTGATGTGGGCGATGCGATCCTCGACCGGATCACCAATTCCGAGTTCGGCCTGGTGGCCCTGGCCTGGATGGATGGCGGCACGCGCAACATCTACACCAAGAAGCCGGTGCGCAAGCTCGAAGACCTCAAGGGCATGAAGATCCGTGTGCAAGGCAACCCGATGTTCATCGAGATGATGAACGCCATGGGCGCCAACGGTATCGCGATGGACACGGGTGAAATCTTCAGCGCCCTGCAGACCGGCGTGATCGACGGCGCGGAAAACAACCCGCCGACCCTGCTCGAACACAACCACTACCAAAACGCCAAGTACTACAGCCTCACCGGTCACCTGATCCTGCCAGAGCCGATCGTGATGTCGAAAATCACTTGGGAAAAACTGACCCCGGATCAACAGGCGCTGGTCAGGAAGGCCGCCAAGGCTGCCCAGGCCGAAGAGCGCGCGCTGTGGGACCAGAAGTCCGCCGCCAGCGAAGAAAAACTCAAGGCTGCGGGCGTCGAGTTCATCACCGTCGACAAAAAACCCTTCTACGACGCCACCGCACCGGTACGGGCCAAGTACGGCGCGCCTTATGCCGACCTGATCAAGCGTATCGAAGCCGTTCAGTAACGCCTCCCGTTCTGTACTCATGAAAAGGCCCGGCACGCCTGATGCCCAAGGCGTGCCCGGTTACGGTGAAACCCGATGAAGAATTTGCTGCTGCGTATCAACGATAAGATCTACATGACGTGCATCTGGGTTGCCGGCCTTTCCGTCCTGGCGATTTCCCTGATGATTCCCTGGGGCGTGTTCGCCCGCTATGTGCTGGGTTCCGGCTCGAGCTGGCCCGAGCCCACGGCGATCCTGCTGATGATGGTGTTCACCTTCATTGGTGCCGCCGCCAGTTACCGCGCTGGTGCCCACATGGCCGTGGCCATGCTCACCGACCGCATGCCACCGCACCTGAAATCCGCGGCGTCGATTTTTTCCCAATTGCTCATGGCCTTGATCTGCATCTTCATGACGGTCTGGGGCTTCAAGCTGTGCATGTCCACCTGGAACCAGTTCATGGCTTCCCTGCCCGGCCTGCGAGTTGGCGTGACTTATTTGCCGATTCCCCTGGGCGGCTTGCTGACGCTGGTGTTTGTCCTGGAAAAACTCTTGCTCGGTGACCAGAGCAAACGGCGGGTCGTGCAGTTCGACCTGGTTGAAGAAAGTGAAGGTGCCGCTTAATGGACGCTCTGATTCTGCTAGGCAGTTTTATCGCTTTGATCCTGATCGGCATGCCGGTCGCCTACGCCCTGGGCGCCGCCGCCCTGATCGGTGCGTGGTGGATCGACATCCCGTTCCAGGCCGTGATGATCCAGGTGGCAGGCGGGGTGAACAAGTTCTCGCTGCTGGCCATTCCGTTCTTTGTGCTGGCCGGTGCGATCATGGCCGAGGGCGGCATGTCCCGCCGCTTGGTGGCGTGTGCCGGGGTGCTGGTGGGCTTCGTGCGCGGCGGCCTGTCACTGGTCAACATCGTCGCTTCGACCTTCTTCGGCGCGATCTCCGGTTCGTCGGTGGCCGACACCGCGTCGGTGGGTTCGGTGCTGATCCCGGAAATGGAACGCAAGGGCTATCCACGGGATTTCTCTACCGCCGTGACTGTCAGTGGTTCGGTGCAAGCCCTGCTCACCCCGCCAAGCCATAACTCGGTGCTCTACTCCCTGGCTGCCGGCGGTACGGTCTCGATTGCCTCGCTGTTCATGGCGGGCATCGTGCCAGGCTTGCTGATGAGCGCGTGCCTGATGGTGTTGTGCCTGATCTTCGCGAAAAAGCGCAACTACCCCAAGGGCGAAGTGATCCCGATGCGCCAGGCGTTGAAAATCGTCGGCGAAGCCCTGTGGGGCCTGATGGCGATGGTGATCATCCTCGGCGGCATCCTGTCGGGCATCTTCACCGCCACCGAATCGGCGGCCATCGCGGTGCTGTGGTCGTTCTTCGTGACCATGTTCATCTACCGCGACTACAAATGGCGTGAACTGCCGAAGCTGATGCACCGCACCGTGCGCACCATCTCCATCGTGATGATCCTGATCGGCTTCGCCGCCAGTTTCGGCTACATCATGACGCTGATGCAGATCCCAGCGAAGATCACCACGATGTTCCTGACCCTGTCGGACAACCGCTACGTGATCCTGATGTGCATCAACGTGATGTTGCTGCTGTTGGGCACCGTGATGGACATGGCGCCGCTGATCCTGATCCTCACGCCGATCCTGATGCCGGTTATCGTCGGCATCGGCGTGGACCCGGTGCAGTTCGGCATGATCATGCTGGTGAACCTGGGCATCGGGCTGATAACGCCACCCGTGGGGGCGGTGCTGTTCGTCGGCTCCGCCATCGGCAAGGTCAGCATCGAAGCCACCGTCAAGGCGCTGCTGCCGTTCTACGCCGTGCTGTTCCTGGTGCTGATGCTCGTGACCTACGTGCCAGCCCTGTCGCTGTGGTTGCCGCATCTGGTGTTGTAAGAATGACAAATCCCCTGTGATCAGGGGATTTATCTGTGGCAGAGATTATCTGTGGCGAGGGGATTTATCCCCGCTGGGCTGCGAAGCAGCCCCCAGAGGCGCGGATCTCGGTGCATCAGACAGATACCGGTTGCCAGTTTTGGGGCTGCTACGCAGCCCCGCGGGGATAAATCCCCTCGCCACAACAGCGTTCGCACAAAAACCTCTGTAACACCATTTCAATTCAGCAGACCCACACCACCATGACCCCACCCCTTCTCCACCTCGAAGACGAACTGACCCGCCTCACCCTCGCCCCGCATCTGGGCGCCAGCCTGGTCGACTGGACATTGCGCAGCAACGGCGCCCCGCTGCTACGTCCGCCGGCCCCCCAAGCCCTGGAAAACGGCCTGCCCGGCAAGCTCGGTGGTTTCCCGTTGATCCCCTGGTCGAACCGGATCGCCCACGGCGGTTTCGACTGCCCCGATGGCTGGCTGGCCCTGGACGCCAACAGCCCCAACGATCCGTTTCCGATCCATGGCAGCGCGTGGCAACAAGCGTGGCAGGTGGTCGAGCACAGCACCCAAGAAACGCTACTGCAACTCGACAGCCACCATCCGTTCGCCTATCGCGCCAGCCTGCGGATCCGCCTGGGCGGCGGCCAGTTGCACTTCGCAATGCATGTCACGCACATGGCCGAACACGCTGCGTGGCACGGACTGGGTCTTCATCCATACTTTCCACGCACCGCCGCCACGCGCCTGCAAACCCGGGCGAGCGAAGCCTGGCTGTGCGACGCCACGAAACTGCCGACGGAACGGATCGACCTTCCCGAACACTGGAATTTCCAGGAGGCCCGCTTACTGCCGGACACCCTCGTCGATAACGGCTTCGGTGGCTGGGACGGACAATGCCTGATCCAGCAGCCGGACCTGGGCTATGAGCTGGAGTGCCGGGCCAGCGGCTGCGATTATTTCCTGCTCTACTGCCCCGTAGGCTTGGAGTTCTTTTGCATCGAACCGGTCAGCCACCCGGTCAACGCCCACCACCTGCCGGGACGACCGGGATTGCGTTTGCTGGAGCAAGGGCAGTCGATGGCGATGGAGTTTTCAATGCAATGCAGGTTGCTGTAACCCCTGTGGCCATGGGCAATCCCGGTTCATGGCCGCTACGCCCGCACCCACATGAACACCGCCACCCCCAGGCACACCCCGGCAAACCCCACCTGCAGCGCCCGGGCCGGAACCTTGGCCGACACTCGCCGCCCGAGCACCATCCCGACGATGCTCGCCGCAATGAACGCCATCCCTACCCGGTCGATGCTCACCCCGGCATGAAACGCGCCCACCACGCCAATCAACGAAATCAGGCTGATGACCATCAGGGAGGTGGCGACGATCCCGCGCATTTGCACGTCGGTCAGTTGCTTGAACGCCGGCACGATCAGAAAGCCACCGCCCACCCCCAGCAAGCCCGAGACCAGGCCGGTCACCGCGCCCAACGCCGATAGCGTGGCGGTGCAACGAGGCGTCCAGGCCAGGCGGCCGGTCTGGCGGTCGAGCATGCAATTCTTCTGGCCCCAGCTGGCCGTGCCGTGATCGCTGGGGCCCGGCTGCTGGACTTCCCGGCGCAACATGCGCGCCGCCACCAGTACCATCAACAGGCTGAACAGCATCATCAGGATTTTTTCCGAGAGCTGGTGGGCGAGGTAGATGCCCAGCGGCGAAAACACCGCGCCCAGCAGCGCGATCAGCAGGGCCGCACGGTAGCGCACCAGGCCATGGCGCAGCCCGTCGATGGCGCCCACCGCTGCGGCGCTGCCCACCGCGAACAGCGCCACCGGCGCGGCCTGGGTCATGCTCCAGCCCAGTCCGAGTACCAACGCCGGCACCGCCAGAATGCCGCCCCCCGCCCCTGTCAAACCCAGGACCAGGCCCATGACTACACCAAACAAACTTGCCAGTAACATTCAGGTTCTCTCAAGCCGCGCACACCTGTTGGCAGGTGCGATCGCATTTGCAGGACGCCTTGGCCCTCACTAAGCTGCGGACCATATGTTGTAAACCTCAAGCGTAGCAACCGCTTCTTCCCGCACAGGTTCGCTGTCATGCCCGCGCAGATCCAAAGCTTTCTCGACCCCGCCTCAAAGACCTACACC
The DNA here is from genome assembly GCF_026016345.1 of Pseudomonas sp. B21-054. Lineage (NCBI taxonomy): Bacteria > Pseudomonadati > Pseudomonadota > Gammaproteobacteria > Pseudomonadales > Pseudomonadaceae > Pseudomonas > Pseudomonas sp. B21-054. Next base: position 2,717,332 of record NZ_CP087204.1, on the reverse strand, counting down.
CACGTCATTTTCGAGCACGACGGTGGGCAATGCGCGATAGTCGATCCAGTGCTCGACTACGACCCGACTTCGGGACGCACCGCCACCGAACAGGCCGACCGGGTGATTGCCTTCGTGGGCGAACACCGATTGACCGTGCAATGGCTACTGGAAACCCACGCCCACGCCGACCACCTGTCGGCCGCGCCCTACCTGCGCCAGAAACTGGGCGGCAAGATTGCCATCGGCCAGTCCATCCACCAGGTCCAGAGCGTCTTCAAGGCGCTGTTCCACCTCGAACCACAATTCGCGGTGGATGGTTCGCAGTTCGATCACCTGTTCGCCGCCGACGAGTCCTTCTTCATTGGCAACCTCAAGGCCACCGCGCTGCATGTGCCCGGCCATACCCCGGCGGACATGGCCTACCTGATCGACGGCGATGTGATCCTGGTGGGCGACACACTGTTCATGCCGGACGTGGGCACCGCCCGCTGCGACTTCCCCGGCGGCAACGCCCATCAACTCTACGCCTCGATTCACAAGTTGTTGGCCTTCCCCGCCGGGGTGCGGCTCTATGTGTGCCACGACTACCCGCCGGATGAGCGCGAGCCCCACTGCGTGAGCACCGTGGGTGAACAGCGCCAGCACAACATCCATGTGCGCAACGGCATCGACGAAGCCTCGTTCGTGGCCATGCGTACCCAGCGCGACAAGACGCTGGGCATGCCGACGTTGCTGTTGCCGGCGATCCAGGTCAACGTGCGGGCCGGCCACCTGCCGCCGGCCGAGGACAATGGCGTGACCTACCTGAAAATTCCAATCAATCAACTTTAGAAGCTTGTACTGAATGTAATGGCCTCATCGCGAGCAAGCTCGCTCCCACAGGGGATTGATTAACACCACCAATCCAGTGTGGGAGCGAGCTTGCTCGCGATGGCAGTGGGTCAGGCAACAATGAGCCTCAGGTCCCCAAGGTCAACCCATTGGCCGGCAACGGCAGCGCGGTCTTGTAGCGCACCTGCTTGAGGGCAAAGCTCGAACGGATGTTCGCCACCCCCGGGACCTTGGTCAGGAAGTCCATCATGAACCGCTCCAACGACTGGATGGTCGGCACCAGCACGCGGATCAGGTAATCCGGATCGCCGGCCATCAGGTAGCACTCCATCACCTCCGGCCGGTCGGAGATTGCCTCTTCGAAGTGCTGCAACGCCTCTTCCACCTGTTTCTCCAGGCTGACGTGGATGAACACGTTCACGTGCAAACCCAGCATATCGGCGTCGAGCAAGGTGACCTGCTCGCGGATCACGCCCAACTCCTCCATCGCCCGTACCCGATTGAAGCACGGCGTCGGCGACAGATTCACCGAACGGGCGAGATCGGCGTTGGTGATGCGGGCGTTTTCCTGAAGGCTGTTCAGAATGCCGATGTCGGTGCGATCCAATTTACGCATGAGACAAATAATCCTGTTTTTTATCGTTGTGCAGATTTTTTATCTGCAAATGATCTGAACAGCAAGCTAACAGAGAAAAATATTCTTCTTCGTCGAGCCTATGATTGTTGTAGGACAATTTCCCCTATCCGGGGAAGTTCGTCAGCTAGCGCGCCCACTACAAGAAATTCACAAGATCGAGCGTAGAAAGCCATGAACCCAGCGTATGAACCGCTACGCCTGCACGTCCCCGAACCCACGGGCCGTCCCGGCTGCAAGACCGACTTCTCCTACCTGCACCTGAGCGATGCCGGCACGGTGCGCAAACCGTCCATCGACGTAGAACCCTCCGATACCGCCGACCTGGCCCGCGGCCTGATCCGCGTACTCGATGACCAGGGCAATGCCCACGGTCCCTGGGCCGAAGACATACCGCTCGACATCCTGCGCAAGGGCATGCGCGCCATGCTCAAGACGCGGATCTACGACAACCGCATGGTGGTCGCCCAGCGCCAGAAAAAGATGTCGTTCTACATGCAGAGCCTTGGCGAGGAAGCCATCGGCAGCGGCCAGGCCTTGGCGCTGAACATCGATGACATGTGCTTCCCCACCTACCGCCAGCAAAGCATCCTGATGGCCCGCGAGGTGCCGCTGGTGGACCTGATCTGCCAACTGCTGTCCAACGAGCGCGATCCGCTCAAGGGCCGGCAATTGCCGATCATGTACTCGGTCAAGGACGCCGGTTTCTTCACCATTTCCGGCAACCTCGCCACGCAGTTCATCCAGGGCGTGGGCTGGGGCATGGCCTCGGCGATCAAGGGCGACACCAAGATCGCCTCGGCCTGGATCGGTGACGGCGCCACCGCCGAATCGGATTTCCACACCGCCCTGACCTTCGCCCACGTCTACCGGGCGCCGGTGATCCTCAACGTGGTCAACAACCAGTGGGCGATCTCCACCTTCCAGGCCATTGCCGGCGGTGAAGCCACCACCTTCGCCGGACGCGGCGTCGGTTGCGGCATCGCTTCGCTGCGGGTGGATGGCAACGACTTCATGGCAGTCTACGCCGCCTCGCGCTGGGCCGCCGAACGCGCCCGCCGCAACCTCGGCCCGGCACTGATCGAATGGGTTACCTACCGCGCCGGTCCACACTCCACCTCCGACGACCCGTCGAAGTATCGCCCTGCCGACGACTGGAGCCACTTCCCGCTGGGCGATCCGATTGCCCGTCTCAAGCAGCACATGGTCAAGATCGGCCACTGGTCCGAAGAGGAACATGCGGCGGTCAGCGCCGAACTCGAAGCCGAGGTGATCGCCGCGCAGAAGGAAGCCGAGCAGTACGGCACCCTCGCCGGCGGGCAGATTCCAAGCGCCGCGACCATGTTCGAAGACGTCTACAAAGAGATGCCGGAGCACTTGAAGCGCCAGCGTCAGCAGTTGGGGATCTGACATGAACGATCACAACACCAATATTGCGCTGGATACCGTCATGACCACTACCACCATGACCATGATCCAGGCCCTGCGCTCGGCCATGGACGTGATGCTCGAACGCGATGACAACGTCGTGGTGTTCGGCCAGGACGTGGGTTACTTCGGCGGTGTGTTCCGCTGCACCGAAGGCCTGCAGAACAAGTACGGCACTTCGCGGGTGTTTGACGCCCCGATTTCCGAAAGCGGCATCGTTGGCGTGGCCGTCGGCATGGGCGCCTACGGATTGCGGCCGGTGGCCGAGATCCAGTTCGCCGACTACGTCTACCCGGCCTCGGACCAGATCATTTCCGAGGCGGCGCGCCTGCGTTATCGCTCGGCCGGCGAGTTCACCGCGCCGATGACCCTGCGCATGCCCTGCGGCGGCGGCATCTACGGCGGCCAGACCCACAGCCAGAGCATCGAGGCAATGTTCACCCAGGTCTGCGGCCTGCGTACCGTCATGCCTTCGAACCCCTACGACGCCAAGGGCCTGTTGATCGCCTCCATCGAAAACGATGACCCGGTGATCTTCCTCGAACCCAAGCGCCTGTATAACGGCCCGTTCGACGGCCACCACGACCGCCCGGTAACGCCGTGGTCGAAACACCCCTCGGCGCAGGTGCCAGACGGTTACTACACCGTGCCGCTGGACGTCGCCGCCATTACCCGTCCGGGCAAGGACGTGACGGTTCTCACCTACGGCACCACGGTCTATGTCTCCCAAGTGGCTGCCGAAGAGACCGGCATCGACGCCGAAGTCATCGACCTGCGTAGCCTGTGGCCGCTGGACCTGGACACCATCGTCAAGTCCGTGAAGAAGACTGGCCGCTGCGTGATCGTCCATGAAGCCACCCGCACCTGCGGTTTTGGCGCCGAGTTGGTATCGCTGGTCCAGGAACACTGCTTCCACCACCTGGAAGCGCCCATCGAGCGTGTCACCGGTTGGGACACCCCCTACCCGCATGCGCAGGAGTGGGCGTATTTCCCAGGGCCGTCCCGTGTGGGCGCGGCGTTGAAACGGGTCATGGAGGTCTGAATGGGCACGCACGTTATCAAGATGCCGGACATTGGCGAAGGCATCGCCGAAGTGGAACTGTCGGTGTGGCACGTCAAGGTCGGCGACATGGTGGTCGAAGACCAGGTGCTGGCCGATGTCATGACCGACAAGGCCATGGTCGACATTCCCTCGCCGGTGCATGGCCGGGTCATCGCCCTGGGCGGCGAACCCGGTGAAGTCATGGCGGTGGGCAGCGAACTGATCCGCATTGAAGTGGAAGGCGCGGGCAACCTGAAGGAAGGCCCGAAGGAATCGACGCAACCGGCTGCGGCTCTACCAGCACCGAAGTCCGAACCAATGGCTGCCCCTGAACCGGTCGTGGAAAAAACGGCTGCGCCGAGACCGGTTGCCCAAGCCCCGGTCGCCCGCGATCCTGAGGAACGCCCATTGGCCTCCCCGGCCGTGCGCAAACACGCGTTGGACCTGGGCATTCAATTGCGCCTGGTCCAGGGCAGCGGCCCGGCCGGGCGGATCCTGCACGAAGACCTCGAGGCCTATCTGGCCCAAGGTCCGTCGATCCAGGCCAAGGGTGGTTCGGGTTATGCCGAGCGCCACGACGAGCAGCAGATCCCGGTGATCGGCATGCGCCGCAAGATCGCCCAGCGCATGCAGGAAGCGACCCAGCGCGCCGCGCATTTCAGCTACGTCGAGGAAATCGACGTCACCGCCCTGGAAGAGCTGCGGGCTCACCTGAATGAAAAACACGGTGCCAGTCGCGGCAAGCTGACCCTGCTGCCGTTCCTGGTCCGCGCCCTGGTCGTGGCCCTGCGGGAGTTCCCACAGATGAACGCGCGCTACGACGACGAAGCCCAGGTCATCCACCGCTCTGGCGCGGTGCATGTGGGTGTCGCCACCCAGAGCGACGTCGGCCTGATGGTACCGGTGGTACGTCACGCCGAAGCCCGCAGCCTGTGGGACAGCGCGGCGGAAATTTCGCGCCTGGCCACAGCCGCGCGCACGGGCAAGGCCAGTCGCGACGAGTTGTCCGGCTCGACCATCACCCTGACCAGCCTCGGCGCCCTCGGCGGCATCGTCAGCACCCCGGTGCTGAACCTGCCGGAAGTGGCCATCGTCGGCGTGAACAAAATCGTCGAGCGGCCCGTGGTGATCAAGGGCCAGATCGTGATTCGCAAGATGATGAACCTCTCCAGCTCCTTCGATCACCGGGTGGTCGACGGCATGGACGCGGCGCAATTCATCCAGGCCCTGCGCGGCCTGCTCGAACAACCCGCCACCCTGTTTGTGGAGTAAGGCATGCAACAGACTTTGAACACCACGCTGCTGATCATCGGCGGCGGCCCCGGCGGCTATGTGGCGGCGATCCGCGCCGGCCAGCTGGGCATCCCGACCATCCTGGTGGAAGGCCAGGCGTTGGGCGGGACCTGCCTGAACATCGGCTGTATTCCGTCCAAGGCGTTGATCCACGTAGCCGAGCAGTTTCATCAGACGCGGCACCACAGCCAAGGCTCAGCCCTGGGCATCACGGTGTCGGCGCCGACCCTGGACATCGGCAAGAGCGTGGAATGGAAGGACGGCATCGTCGATCGCCTGACCACCGGGGTCGCCGCCCTGTTGAAGAAGCATAAGGTCCAGGTCATTCACGGCTGGGCCAAAGTGGTCGATGGCAAGACCGTTGACGTCGGCGACACCCGCATCCAGTGCGAGCACCTGCTGTTGGCCACCGGTTCGAAAAGCGTCAACCTGCCGATGCTGCCACTGGGCGGGCCGATCATTTCCTCCACCGAAGCCCTCGCCCCCACCTCGGTGCCCAAGCACCTGGTGGTGGTCGGCGGCGGCTACATTGGCCTGGAGTTGGGCATCGCCTACCGCAAGCTCGGCGCCGACGTCAGCGTGGTCGAGGCCCAGGAGCGGATCCTGCCGGCCTACGACGGCGAACTGACCCAACCGGTGCACGAGGCGCTCAAGCAGTTGGGGGTGAAGCTCTACCTCAAGCACAGCGTCGAAGGGTTCGATGCCCAGGCCAGCACCTTGCAAGTGCGTGACCCCGCTGGCGACACGCTGAACCTGACCACCGACCGAGTGTTGGTGGCGGTCGGGCGCAAACCCAATAGCCAAGGCTGGAATCTCGAAGCGTTGGACTTGGCGATGAACGGTGCTGCAGTGAAAATCGACCACCGCTGCCAGACCAGCATGCACAACGTCTGGGCCATCGGCGACCTGAGCGGCGAACCGATGCTCGCCCACCGGGCCATGGCCCAGGGCGAAATGGTCGCCGAGCTGATCGCCGGCCAGCACCGGGAATTCAACCCAACGGCCATTGCCGCTGTGTGCTTCACCGACCCGGAGCTGGTGGTGGTCGGCAAGACGCCGGACGAAGCCCAGGCGGCCGGGCTGGACTGCCTGGTTTCGAGCTTCCCGTTCGCCGCCAACGGCCGGGCCATGACCCTGGAATCGAAAAGCGGTTTCGTCCGGGTCGTGGCGCGCCGGGACAATCACCTGATCGTCGGCTGGCAAGCAGTCGGCGTCGGCGTGTCGGAGCTGTCCACCGCGTTTGGTCAGTCCCTGGAAATGGGCGCACGCCTGGAAGACATCGCCGGCACCATCCACGCCCATCCGACGCTGGGCGAGGCCGTGCAGGAAGCGGCGTTGCGGGCGTTGGGGCATGCGTTGCATCTGTAACCGATCAGTTGTAGGTGAATGACCTTGTGGCGAGGGGATTTAGCGAAACGTCGCACCGCCCCGCTGGGCTGCGAAGCAGCCCCAAAACCTGGCATCGCGGGGCGTCAGATACATCGAGGACTCAGAGCCAAGGGGGCTGCTTCGCAGCCCAACGGGGATAAATCCCCTCGCCACAGGTTTTGCGGAGCACCAACCAGCGGGTTTTCATCCACAGGATCGGTGTTACAGGCTGCGAAACAGCCCCGGAATGAAGTATTGTTGTCCCCATCCAAAAAACGTCAGAAGCCTTGAACCGTTTCGACGGTTGTTAAGCAATAGAGGGTGTCATGGGTAACGAGAGCATCAATTGGGACAAACTGGGCTTTGACTACATCAAGACCGACAAGCGCTACCTGTCGCACTGGCGCGATGGCGCCTGGGACGCCGGCACCCTGACCGACGACAACGTGCTGCACATCAGCGAGGGCTCCACCGCCCTGCACTACGGTCAGCAGTGCTTCGAAGGCCTGAAGGCCTATCGCTGCAAGGACGGTTCGATCAACCTGTTCCGCCCGGACCAGAACGCCGCCCGCATGCAACGCAGCTGCGCCCGCCTGCTGATGCCGCACGTCGAGACCGAGCAGTTCATCGAAGCCTGCAAGCAAGTGGTCCGCGCCAACGAGCGCTTCATCCCGCCCTACGGTACTGGTGGCGCGCTGTATTTGCGCCCGTTCGTGATTGGCGTGGGTGACAACATCGGCGTGCGCACCGCACCCGAGTTCATCTTCTCGATTTTCTGCATCCCGGTCGGCGCCTACTTCAAGGGCGGCCTGACCCCGCACAACTTCCTGATCTCCAGCTTTGACCGCGCCGCCCCGCAAGGCACCGGTGCGGCCAAGGTCGGTGGCAACTATGCCGCCAGTCTGATGCCCGGCTCCCAGGCCAAGAAGGCCAGTTTCGCCGACTGCATCTACCTGGACCCGATGACCCATTCGAAAATCGAGGAAGTCGGCTCGGCCAACTTCTTCGGCATCACCCACGACGACAAATTCGTCACCCCAAAATCCCCTTCGGTCCTGCCGGGCATTACCCGCCTGTCGCTGATCGAACTGGCCAAATCGCGCCTGGGCCTGGAAGTGATCGAAGGCGACGTGTTCATCAACAAGCTGTCGGACTTCAAGGAAGCCGGCGCCTGCGGTACTGCGGCGGTGATCACCCCGATTGGCGGCATCAGCTACAAGGACAAGCTGCACGTGTTCCACAGCGAAACCGAAGTCGGCCCGATCACCCAGAAGCTCTACAAAGAGCTGACCGGCGTGCAGACCGGCGACGTCGAAGCGCCAGCGGGTTGGATCGTCAAGGTTTGACCTGAGCAACTGCCTGTTCAGCCGGCATGAAAAAGCCCACCCTGCCTCGGCAAGGGTGGGCTTTTTACTGGCGGCTTCGGCTACCCCCGACGCAATACCAGCCATCGTCCCCAGCGCTGGTGAAACCAACCGTAGCCACTGACCAGCAGAATCCCGCCCAGCACCAGGACCGCGCCGAGGATGAAGTTCGGCTCCAACGGTTCGTCCAGCAGCCAGACACCAAAGCCAATGCCGAACAACGGCGTCATGAACGACAGCACGCCCAACTGCGAAGCCAGGTAATGGCGCAGCAGCGAGAACCAGATCAGGAAACTGGCGAAGGACACCAGCAACACCTGGAACGCCAGGCTGGCAATGAGTTGCGGCGTGGGGTTGATCGTCGTTTGCGCCAACGCCACCGACATCCCGATCAGCAGCACTCCGGCGCCGACCAATTGATACAGCAGCGTCTGGCTGGCGGGCAGGTCCGTCAATCGCGAACAACGGACCGTCACCGTGGTCGCGCCCCACAGCGCACCGGCCAACAACCCCATGCCGTCACCGAGCAATGAACTGCCGTTCGGCGCCCCCGAGCCACCACTGAAGGCCACCACGATCCCGGCGAATGCGACGGCGATACCCAGCCATTGCGCCGGCTTGAGGCGTTCGCTCGGCAGTTTCCAGTGCAACCCGAGGGCGGCGAACATCGGTGCGGTGTACAGGAAAATCACCATGTGCGAAGCCGTCGTATGCCGCAGGCCTTCGCCCACCATCACGAACTCCAGGGCAAACAGCAGGCCCACCAGCAGGCCCGGCCGCCAACTGCCGTCGGCCAGGGACAGGCGTTCACCCCGCGCCAGCACCAACAGCCAGACCATTACCGCGGCGATGGCCGAGCGCACGCCCAGTTGCAGCATCGGCGCCATGTCAGCGGCGCTGGCCTTGATCGCGACTTGCTGGAAACCCCAGATGGCACAGAGTCCAGTCATCAGGGCACAGACCTGGCCATCCAGGGCGCGGCGGGTGGTCATGGGAAAGGTCCTTGGGCAGAAATGGATGAAAGGATTGTCTGCCTGACACCTTTGCTGGATATAGTGATTACCCGACAAGCCATCCCGGTAATCCGCCATCGCGGTCGATATGCAGCCTCCAGTCCAACATCTGAAAATGCCTCCGTTCGACGCGGCCCTGCCCTCGCCGATTTTCTTTCGCAGCGCCTGCATGCCGGCCCACGCCACTTACCCCCGGCATCGGCATGCCTGGGGTGAGTTCGTCTATTCCTACAGCGGGGTCATGGAAATCGAGATCGCCCAGCACCATTACCTGGCGCCACCGCAGTACGGCATCTGGCTGCCGCCGGACATGGAACACGTTGGGTTCAATCGGCATGAGGCCTGTCATTGCTCGTTGTACCTGGCGGCCGAACTGTGCGCTGCGCTGCCGGTCGTACCCTGCGCGCTGACCTTGAGCCCACTGATCCGCGCATTGCTGGAAGAGCTGCGCAGTGATCCACCAAGCCAACCCCAGACACCCGAGCAGCAGCGCTTGTTGCAGGTACTGGTGGACAAGCTGACTCAGGCGCCCCATGCCGGTAGCTACCTGCCCTCCTCGGATGATCCACTGCTGGGCCCCGTATTGCGGGCCCTGGAGGCGAATCCCAGCGACCCGCGCTCCTTGCCGCAACTGGCCCACGCCGCCAACACCACCGAACGCACGCTGATGCGCCGGGCCCAACGGGACCTGGGCATGTCTCTGGTGGAATGGCGCCAGCGCCTGAAAGTCATCGAGGCCCTGGCCCTGCTCGAACGCGGCCAGACCGTGGAAACCATCGGCCTGGACCTGGGCTACAGCAGCGCCTCGGCGTTCATCAGCATGTTTCGCAAAATGATGGGCACCACGCCGGATGAGTATCGACGCAGGCATATGGCTTGACGATGGGGGTGGCGCTGGAATGGCTATCGCGAGCAAGCTCGCTCCCACAGGGTTATCCGTTGTCTACAGATCCTGCGCTCGCCGCAGATCCATGGTGGGAGCGAGCTTGCTCGCGATGGCGATAGCAGGATCGACATCCCTCTCTGCACTCACCCCAAACCGCCCCGCCATCTCCCGGCGACCGTTGGCCGTCAACCCCAGCGCCCGGCTATCCAGGTCCTGGATCACCCACTTGCGCTTGATCGCCACTTGCAGCAACGCCGCCCCCAGGGCCCCGCCCAGGTGCGGACGGCGCATGCTCCAGTCCAGGCAGGGGCAGGCGAATCGACGTCGTTGTGCGGCGAGTAACTGAACGTCGATGCCCAACCCCGCGAACAACACCTCGCCGGATTCACTCAGCCGATAGCCCTGTCCTGACACCTCCACCAGCCACCCGGCCTCGATCATCCGATCATGCAGCCGCACCGCCAGGGTGCCGGCCATGTGGTCGTAGCAGGTACGGGCGAATTGCAGGCGATCCGGGGTACGCGGCGTGAAGGTCGGCGCGGCGTTCTGGCCGATCACCATCAGTGCTTCGAGGGCCTGGGCGACGCGTGGGTCCGCCAGGCTGTAGTAACGATGCCGGCCCTGGATGTGCAGGCGCACCAAGGCCAGATCCTTGAGCTTGGCCAGGTGGGCACTGGCGGTGGAGGCGCTGACCTCGGCGATGCTCGCCAATTCGGTGCTGGTGCGGGCATGGCCGTCCATCAAGGCACACAGCATACGGGTACGAGCCGGCTCGGCAATGGCGGCGGCCACCTGGGACACGCCTGCATCATGATGTTCTGCGTTCATATTTCGCTCCCGGACGAACAAAGCCATGTCTCGACTGGAGAGAGTAGCAACACTTTCTCCCTCGCGAACAAGACAGCGCTTCATGGACCTGATCCCTACCCTACTACACGAGCCTGCGGGCCCGCTCCTGCGCCCTTCAATCGTCCCGGGTCAGTACTTCCAGCAACTCGATTTCAAAGATGAGGTTAGTGTTGGGCTTGATGTGCGCGCCCATGGACCGTTCACCATAGGCGAGGTGGGCCGGCACCAGAAGCTTACGCTTGCCGCCGACCTTCATGCCCATCAGCCCCAGGTCCCACCCCTTGATGACGCGACCGGTGCCGATCACACACTGGAAGGGTTTGCCGCGGCTATAGGAGGAGTCGAACTCGCTGCCATCTTCAAGTGTGCCGCGATACTGGGTGGTGATCAGCGCACCTTTGACTACGCTTTTGCCGTCACCCTGTTCCAGGTCGATGATTTGCAGTTCTTCGTTCATGGGGCTCTATCCGTGTCATTCAGGCGCCGGGTTTTCGCAGAATTCCGGGCGTCTGGCAATCTTTTGTGACGAGGTTTTATGCCTTCGCCACAGGCTTGTATTCCATGCATCAGGGAACCGCGGCAGCCACTTCGGTTCACATGGGTATCGGCCCTGCATTTCAGATAAGGATTTTCTGATGACTGATTTTCGCCCGCTCCACAGTTTCATTCCTCCGTACATCCTCAACCGCATCATCGCCCACGGCTCCGAACAGCAACGCTCCAGGGCCCTGGGCACCCTGACCCACGTACGCAGCCTGCGGCACAACCCCGGTCCGCCGCACAACCCGCCCGCCGCCGCGAAGCTGCCCAAGCCAGGCAAGGCCGGTCAGCCACAGCGCAGTGTGCATGACGCCCAAAACACCATGGAACTGCCCGGCCAGCCGATACGCCTGGAAGGCCAACCGGCCAGCGGCGACCCGGCGGTGGACGAGGCCTACGATGCCCTCGGCGCCACCTATGATTTTTTCTGGAAGATCCTGGGCCGCGACTCCATCGACAATAAAGGCTTCGCCCTGGTGGGCAGCGTGCACTATGGCCAGGGCTACGAAAACGCGTTCTGGAACGGCGCGCAAATGGTGTTCGGCGACGGTGACGGTGAAATTTTCCAGCGCTTCACCCGCTCCCTGGATGTCGTGGCCCACGAGCTGGCCCACGGCGTCACCGAAAGCGAAGCCGGGCTGATCTATGCCAATCAGTCCGGGGCGTTGAACGAGTCCATCTCAGATGTGTTCGGCGTGCTGGTCAAACAGTTCGTGCTCGAACAGACCGCCGACCAGGCCGACTGGCTGATCGGCGCCGACCTGCTCACCGACAAGATCAACGGCGACGGCCTGCGCAGCATGTCCAACCCCGGCACGGCCTACGATGACCCGATGCTGGGTAAAGACCCGCAACCGGCCCACATGCGCGAATTCGTCATTACACGCGAAGACAACGGCGGCGTGCACATCAATTCCGGCATTCCCAACCGCGCCTTTTATCTGGTGGCCACCACGCTGGGCGGATTTGCCTGGGAAAAGGCCGGCCGGATCTGGTATGACACCTTGTGCGACCGCAAACTGGCCAACGACGCGTCCTTCAGCGCTTTCGCCCGCCTGACCGTCGAGCACGCCCGCCAGCGTTTCGGCGCACGGGAGGTGCAAGCGGTGCAGGATGGCTGGGCCCAGGTCGGCGTCGACCTGACAGAGGAAAGCTGATGAAAACCCTTCCAGACCTCGACGATAACGCCGTGGTACGGCTGTCACGCCAGGGCGGCGTGGCGGCCATTCATGCCTTGACCCGCCCCCGGGAAATCGAGTTCGCCCAATGCGACCTCGACCAGCGCACACGCATCTGCTCGGTATTGGAAGGCTGCCTGCCGTTGACGTCGTCCAGCCCAGGCCGGGGCGATCAGCGGTTTTTCCAGATCGAAGTGCGCTATCGCGCCAACGACCAGGATGACGAAATGGTGTTGCAGGTGCCTGAGGACCAGGCACCCGGTGAACTGGTGCATCTGTGGGATAAAGGCGAAGTGCTCTGAGGGCCTAACGTGTGGCCGGAACGATCTTGACGATTGCGCCGGACACGGTTTCGATCAGCAAGTATTTGTCGTCGATATGCACCCATTGCTGCTCGCTTGTCGGCTGCTCGAGCTGCTTCTGTTTCCAGTCTTTCATGGCTCTGTCCGCGCGCTGGTAATCCGCCGGTACCCGGTCGTTCTCCACCAGCCTGCGGCCATTGCTTGGCGAATGCTCCAGGGCATCCCCGGTTTTCTCAACGGCTTGCGCGACAGGCCCAAGGGCTGTGAGGCCGGAGATCAGGACCAGGCTGGCGATCAGGGTGGGTTTGCGCATAGAAAAAAACTCCAGTTATTCGAGGGACTGAAACTGGGACTTCAGCGGCGGCGAATCATTCCGTTGACTGTAGCCGTGGCGAGGGAGCTTGCTCCTTCGCCACAGGATATAGTGGCCAAACCTTGGACAACGGACCCCACCATGACGACCCCGACCACTGCCTCCCCTGCCCTGAAGGAAATTTTCAACGCCGCGCGCCTGGAGCATATCGCCAGCGAAATGAGCGCGGTTTATCCGGCATTCGACACCCGGGCATTCCTGGACATGGCCAACGACGGGCTGGCCGAGTTGTCGGTGATGCAGCGCGTGGCACGGGTCAGCGAGTGCCTGCATGCCGTGCTGCCCTTGAGTTATGAAGCCTCATTGGAAGTGCTGCGCGACCTGGCCCCGCGCCTGAACAGCATGTTCGTCAGCATGTTCCTGCCGCACTACGTGGCGGCTTACGGCCAGCACCGCTTCGACCTGTCCATGGACGCGCTCAAGTACTTCACCCAATTCGGCTCTTCGGAGTTCGCGGTACGGTACTTCCTGCGTGACGACCTCGAACGCACCCTCAAGGTCATGCACACCTGGGCACGGGATACCAACGAGCACGTCCGCCGCCTGGCCAGCGAAGGCAGCCGGCCACGCTTGCCCTGGTCGTTTCACCTGGAACCGATCCAGGCCAACCCGGACCTCGCCGCCGCAATTCTCGACGCCCTCAAGGCCGACAACAGCCTCTACGTGCGCAAGTCCGTGGCCAATCACCTCAACGACATTACCAAGCAACATCCCGACTGGGTGTTGGAGCGGATCGAAAGCTGGCCCTTGCAAGAGCGCCACACTGCATGGATCGCCCGGCATGCGTTGCGCAGCCTGATCAAACAAGGCAACCCTCGGGCGCTGGCCGTGATCGGGGTGGGTGGCAAGGCCCAGGTCGAAGTCCTGGAGCTGAAGGTGACGCCGGCGGTCATTCGCCTGGGGGACCCGATCACGCTGTCCTTCAAGGTGCAATCAACCCTCGAGCAGAACCAGCGCCTGGTGATCGATTACGCCATTGACTACGTGAAAGCCTCCGGCGGCACGTCGGCGAAAGTCTTCAAGCTCAAGACCTTCGACCTGCCCGCCCAGGGTTGCGTCGCCCTCAGCCGCACCCAACACATCCGCGAGCTGACCACCCGCCGGCACTACGCGGGCCTGCATGCGGTGCATCTGTTGGTCAATGGCGAGCGCCTGGGCAGCACGGCATTCGAGATCCTGCCTTGAAGCCGCTCAGGCCGTCGCCACGCGTTGCGCCTGACGGATGTCATGGATGAAACGTTCGGCCGGCAGCGGATGGCCCAGAAGGTAGCCCTGCAACGAATCGCAGCCCAACTTCGTCAGGAAGCGCTGCTGCACATTGGTTTCCACCCCCTCGGCAACGATCCGCAGGCCCAGGGCCTGGCCGAGGGCAACGATGGCGGAGACGATCGCCGCATCATCGCTGTCATGTTCCAGGTCGCGCACGAAGCCACGATCGATCTTCAGCTCGTTGGCCGGCAGGCGCTTGAGGTACATCAGGCTCGAATAGCCAGTGCCAAAGTCATCGATGGACAGGTCCACGCCCATGTCCGAGAGCTGTTGCAGCACGGTCATGCTCGCGTCCGCGTCACTCATGGCGGTGGTTTCAGTGATTTCCAGGGTCAGGCTATTGGCCGGCAGTTTATGCGTCTCCAGCGCCTTGGCCACACTCTGCACCAAACCCGTGTGGCAAAACTGCAAGGCCGACAGGTTCACCGCGATGCGCCAGTCGGTGTAACCGAGCACGTACCATTCGCGCATCTGGCGACAGGCTTCGTTCAGCACCCATTCGCCGATGGGGATGATCAAACCAGTCTTTTCCGCCAGGTCGATGAAGGTGTCGGGCATCAGCAGGCCCTGGGTCGGGTGGGTCCAGCGTAACAACGCCTCGGCGCCGACCGGTCGACCGTTGGCGGCGTCGAACTTGGGTTGGTAGTACAGACTGAACTGCCGCTGTTCGACGGCGATGCGCAGGTCTTGCAGCAACTGCAATTGCTTGCGGGCGTTGCTGTTCATCGACGCATCGAAAAAGCTGTAGCCGTTCTTGCCGGCGCCTTTGGCGTGGTACATCGCCGCGTCGGCATTCATCAGCAGTTCTTCGGCGCTTTCGCCGTTGCCTGGATAAAGCGCAATGCCGACGCTGGCGGAGATCTGCAAGTCGTGCTCGGCCACCCGAAAGGTCCGCGCGATCAATCCGACCTGGCGCGCCGCCAGGCGCAAGGCATCGTCGGGCTCGGCCAGTTGCACCAGCAGCACGAACTCATCACCACCGATCCGCGCCAGGGTGTCCTGGCTACGCAAGTCTTCGCGCAAGCGCAGGGCCACGTCCCGCAACAGCAAATCACCCATGTGGTGACCAAAGGCATCGTTGACCGGCTTGAAGCCATCCAGGTCGATGAACATCAAGGCGAAACAACCGCCCTGCTCCTGCACCCGATGCATGGCCTGGTCGATACGATCAGCCAGCAGCACCCGGTTGGGCAGTGCGGTGAGGGGGTCGTGCAGGGCCAATTGGGTCAGTTCCCGGTTGGCCAGGGTCAGCGATTGAGCCAACTCGGCGGTACGGGCTTCCAGGCGCGCGTCGAGAATCGACGTCAGCAAGGCAATGGCCAACACCGCCAGGGTGGTGATCAACACCAGATTGTCCAGGCCCTTGCCGCTCAAGCCGTCCAAGGACCCGCAAAAACTGCCCTCGCTGAACTGCGCGCTGGCCATGCCGGTGTAGTGCATCCCGACAATGGCGACGCCCATCACCACCGCGGCGCCAGCCCGGGCCAGGCGCACGTGGGGGGTGTTCTGGCGTAGGCGAAAGGCAATCCACAACGCCGCCGCCGAAGCGCCGACGGCAATCACCAGCGAAGCCCCGAACAACATCGGGGCATAATCGATGCCCGGTTGTATTTGCAGGGCGGCCATGCCGGTGTAATGCATGGCGCTGATGCCGGCGCCCATGATCAGCGCGCCGAAGGCCAGCTGCCACACCGGCAACTTCGGCTGGCTGACCAGCCACAGGGCAAAGCCGCAGGAAAGAATGGCGATCAGCAGCGACAGCGCGGTGATCGACACATCGTAGCCAAGCTCAATCGGCAAGGTGAACGCCAGCATGCCGATGAAATGCATGGACCAGACGCCCACCCCCATCGCCAAAGCGCCCCCCGCCATCCACAGATGGGCCGCGCGCCCCTGGGTGGTGGCGATACGTCCCGCCAGGTCCAGCGCAGTGTAGGAAGCCAATACGGCAACAAACAGGGAAATCGAAACTAAGGCAGGGGAGTAACTACCGATGAGCATGGTTTTTTTCTCGTGACAGCAAAGCCGAACTGCTTCCATGCCCGGTTGAAAGCCGGCGATTGTACGCAATCGTATCGCCGACGCACGGACCAAATGTCAAAAAGCCATCAATCCAGAAATATTTTCGACGAAAGACATTTTGCTTACCCTTTCGAGACAATCTTGGATCCACAGCCCCGCCACAATCTGTGGAAGCGGGCTCGCTCGCGAAAGCGGTGGTTCAGCTTGCAAAGATATTGAATGTACCGCCGTCATCGCGAGCAAGCTCGCTCCCACAGTTTTACGGGGAGTTCTCAGCAATCCTGCCCACCACCAATCCCCTGTGGAAGCGGGCTCGCTCGCGAAGGCGGTGGTTCAGCTTGCAAAGATATTGAATGTGCCGTCGTCATCGCGAGCAAGCTCGCTCCCACAGTTTGACGGGGAGTTCTCAGCAATCCTGCCCACCACCAGCCCCCTGTGGGAGCGGGCTTGCTCGCGAAGGCGGTGTATCAGCCAGCGAGGAAGTTGGCTACAAAAACCCGAGCCCCAAGCGGCTCGGCTAATATCGAAGGACCACTTCCAGGAGGATTTATTCATGACAGTTCCCGTCACCCGAGCCACGACTGCTGCCTTACTGGTGATAGACGTACAAAACGACTTCATTCCCGGCGGTCAATTGGCCGTGCCGGAAGGCGACGAGATTGTGCCGTTGATCAATCAGTTGGGGCGCTCGTTCAGGCACGTCATCCTCGCACAGGACTGGCATCCGGCCGGGCATGCGTCGTTTGCCTCCAGCCATCCAGGCAAGCAACCTTTCGACATCATTCAGCTGCCGTACGGCGAGCAGAAACTCTGGCCCGACCACTGCATACAGGGCAGTCAAGGCGCCGCACTGCACCCGGCGCTGGAACTGCCCCACGCGCAACTGATCATTCGCAAGGGTTGCAACCCGGACATCGACAGTTATTCGGCCTTCATGGAAGCTGATCGTCAGACCCCGACCGGATTGGCGGGTTACCTGAAGGAGCGCGGCATCGACACGGTGTACGTGGTGGGACTGGCCCTGGACTTCTGCGTGATGTTCACGGCGCTGGACGCGCGGACGGCGGGATTCAACGCGTTTGTGCTGCTCGACGCCTGCCGCGGCATTGATATCGACGGTTCGATGGACAGCGCGATCCGAAGGATGCAGACCGCGGGGGTGGAATTGATTCAATCGACGGCGATAGCCGGCCGACTCCTCCAATGATCGCCTGATGGCTCATACTCAGCGCACCTTTCTCGAACAGTGAGCCTCCATGCCCTTCCTCGCCCGCACTCACCCGCGCCTTTCCAGCGCCACGGTCCTTGGCCTGGCGGTGGGCCTTCTGGCGCCGATGGATTCCATCATCAGCAAAGTCCTCATCGGCTGGAACGCCGGGGTCTGGACCTATCTGATACTGATGTCCTGGCTGACCGTGCGGGCCAAGGCGCCCGACGTCAAACGCATCGCCGAAATCGAAGATGAAAATGCCGGGCTGGTCCTGCTGGTGGTCTGTATCGCCGCGTTGGCCAGCCTGGCGACCATCACGTTCGAACTGGCCGGTAGCCGCGACCTGCAAACCGCCGGCAAGCTGCTGCACTACGGCTTCACGGCGATGACCGTGATCGGTTCGTGGTTGCTGATCGGGGTGATTTTCAGTGTTCACTATGCGCGCTTGTATTACACCTGGGAGGGCAAGGAGCCGGCCCTGCGGTTTGCCGAAGGGCTGACCACGCCCAACTACTGGGACTTCCTGTATTTCTCTTTCACCATCGGGGTCGCGGTGCAGACGTCCGACGTGGGGGTCGCCACCCGGCAGCTGCGCAAGATCGTGCTGGCGCAGTCGTTGATCGGGTTTGTGTTCAACACGGCGATTCTTGGGTTTTCGATCAATATTGCGGCGGGGTTGTTTGGGTAAGGGACGCCTTCCGAAAGCGGAACGCGGAGCGTCCCTGGCAGCGTACCCACGCGGGAGCGTGGGCACGATCGATTGCGTCAAGATTCAGGGCTTGGCAGCCATAGCCTGAAGCGCGCTCCGCCCAGGGGCGAGGCTTCGGCCGTCAGGGTGCCTCCCTGGGCCTCCAGGGCGCGGCGGCTGATGGCCAGGCCGAGTCCGAAGCCGCCCGTGGCGCGGTCGCGGCTGCGGTCCAGGCGATAGAACGGCTCGAACACACGCTCGCGTTCGCTGTCGGGAATTCCGATACCGTCGTCGTCGATCCAGATCTCGCAACCTCGATCGCTGACCCGCACACCCACCTGGATCCGCCTCTCGCAATAACGCATGGCATTGCGTAGCAGGTTCTGCAAGGCCCGGGCGGTCAGGCGCGGGTCCAGCACGAAGCGCTCCAACGTCCCGTTCAACAGCACATCGATCACCACGTCCGGCGCCGCCAGATCCTCGTCGACACTGCCCAGGATGCTGTCGATGAACTCATCCAGCGGCACTTCGACCCGCTCGGGCAAACGCTCGGGGTTCTGCAAACGGCTATAGGACAGCAACTCCAACACCAGCTCATCCAACTCACGAATGTGTGCCACCAACCCTTGCAAGCGTTCGCGACTGGCCGGTGGCAGGTCATCGGACAGCGCCAGGGCCAGGCCGAAATCGAGCCGGGTCAGCGGCGTGCGCAGTTCGTGGGACACGGCGTTGAGCAGATCCCGCTGCTGATTGAGCAGGTTCTCGATGTCGCCAGCCATGGTGTCGAACACATGGGCGAGGCTGCCGATGTTCGACCGGGAGGTGATGTGCGTACGCTCGCCCAAGTGCCCTTTACCGAAGCGCTCGGCAGTGCGTTTGAGACGCTCCAGATCACGCCAGTGCGGCCGCAGCCAGAGCAGCAGACAGGCGAGCATCGTCGCGCCGATCAGCACGTTGATGCTCCAATACAACCAACTCACGTCCGCCGGGTCCGGCGGCACGATCATCTTGACCGCCGTACGTTCGTCCAAGGGCGAGACCGCCAGGGTTCGCCAGCCCCAGTCGCCGAGACGCACCACGTTCTCGCCGCGCTTGAGCCGCGCTTGCTCATCGGCGCTGAAACCCTGATCGTCGATAGCCGCCAGTTCGATGCGCAACGGCTCGAACTCCTTGTCCATCTGCGCCGCCAGCGCCGGCCATTGCTCGCTGGGCACGGCGCGGAACTGCTTGGCCATCAAGGTTTGCAGCCCTCGGGAATGATCGAGGTTGTAGGTCAGGAAACGCTCATGGAACAAGCGGATCACCAACTCAGGCATCAGGTAGATCGCCGCGCTGTAGGAGACGATGGTGACCAGGTACAGGCGAATCAGCAGCTTCCACATCGGTCAGCATTCCCACTCGGAACGACTGAACAGATAACCCTTGCCCCACACCGTCTTGATCTTGCGCGCCTCACCGGCGTTATCGTCGAACTTGCGCCGCAGCTTGGAAATCGCCACGTCCACCGAGCGGTCGGTGCCATTGAACTCGATGCCCCGCAGGCGTTGCAGGATCTGGTCGCGGCTGAGCACTTCCCCGGAATGACGGGCCAGCACCACCAATAGGTTGTATTCGCCGCTGGACAACTCCACCGCTTGCCCGCGCCAGGTCACGGTGCGCTCGGACAGGTCGATGCACAGGTTGCCCATGAGGATGCGGTCGTTGACGGTCTGCGGTTCGGTGAGGCTGCTGCGTCGCAGCAAGGTGCGCACCCGCGCCAGCAACACCCGGGGCTCGCAAGGCTTTGTGACGTAGTCATCGGCGCCCATCTCCAGGCCCAGCACCTGGTCATGGCTGTCGTCCCGGGCGGTGAGCATCAGGATCGGCAAGGTCGCCGAATCGGCCCGCAGCAAGCGGCAGACCTGCAAGCCGTCCAGCCCCGGCAGCATCAGGTCGAGGATCACCAGGTCCGGCGGATCGACCCGCGCCCGCTCACGCACATGATCGCCACGGCTGAGCACGCTGACCTGATAGCCGTTGCGCTCCAGGTAACTGGCGATCAGCTCGGAGAGGGCGGTGTCGTCTTCGACCAGGAGGATGTTGGGCATGGTGTTTCCAGAAAGTGCTGGGGCGTCTGGCAAGCCTCGCTCCCACAGTGGTTGTGTGTCGTATCGAACACCCTTGTGGGAGCGAGCTCGCTCGCGATGAAGCCCTGCCAGGCGCAGAAATTCTCAAGCTGCCAAGGATATACGCCCTCACCCACCCACGAGCAAATCCCTTACACAATTTCACACACCGCCTACACAGCTTTACCACTGTCCCGCTGTCTTGGGTTCGACAAGGGCGGACACAGGCCTAAAGCACAAAAAACGGGCTTTGTATAGTTGTAATGTCTGACAGTATACAGCGCAAGAATATAAGTCTTATATGAACTGTCCACGCATACGACATCGTAGGATGCCCGCTGGATCTTCCGTCGAACAGTATGGAGATTTTCACTTATGAGCAGCGTAGCCACAAACTTAGATTATGCTTCCCTTAAGTCCGAGGTGGACTTCACCGCGAACCTTGAAGACAACTCGAATTTCAGCGCCGCCCTCACCACACTAACTACCTCAACCACCCCTTTGCGGGGTGAGGTGTGGGTCGTGATCGCTGTTGAATGGAACAATGGCAAACCCAGGACGTTCACGATCACCTATTCGAAAGATATCAAGGAAGCTGTAGGTGCGGAAATTACCGACATTGATCGATACGTCAATTTGATCTACAACAACTACGAAGATCCGGAAAATCCAACACTGCAGAAAGCGAGATCCGGAAGCATCACCTACAAAATGGGACCGTCACAAAGCTTCACAGGATCATTCGAAGCACACATCGACAAGGCTGATGGAAACGGTAGTTATTTGTGCAGAGGTCGCTTTGATACCGTACTCAGTTTGTAAATAGCTATAAAAAAGCCCTGACTTAGAATCAGGGCTTTTTTGTTTTCTGATTAACCATCACAGACAATTTGCTGCTGGCAATCCTACCATTTGAATTGCACGCCGACGGTCCCCCCTATCGGCATTTCAATCCCTTTACCGTTCATATATTCAACTTCGGCGTGAGCTTGCCAGCGCTGCGATAGGTTGATGGCAATACCCGCTCCCAATTCAGCGCGTGACCCGGAAAGGTCGTTGTTGAACACATTGTTATTGACTTTGACTTCATTGTTCTTGGAGAACTCATGGGCCAATGCGGCACGAACATAAGGCTGTACCGTCGCGCCGTTGTCCAATTGCATGTCACGACCCACCGTCACACCGGCCTTACCCAACAATGAATAGGTGCGATCCCCCTCCGCCTGCAAGCCATTGTTCAAGTGGTAATCTTTCCCCTGTATCGCCACAGCGGACCACTGGGTAAACGGCTCGATGAAATAACCATCGTCAAGCTTGATATGGCGACCGACCTCTACCGAACCGCCAAGGCCATTGTTGTCATAATCGCCCTTGGAGCGTTGCCCATCACTCATGCCGACCTTGGCTTCATTCCGAAAGCGGTTGAGCTTGAGCACGCTGTCGACATAGTAACCACTGGCCTCATCCATCCATGTCAGGTACGTACCGAGGTAGTAACTTTTAATCGTGCCCGAAGTACCGTAATGCAGATCCAGGTCCGAAGTGCTATGCCCGGCCATGACCCCCAGCAACCACTGGCCATCCCCCAAGGGTAACGGCGCATCGGCCCCCAATGAGAACCCTTGTTGTGCCTGGCGGTATCCTGCGCCGTAGCTGTCCGACACGTTGTACTTGTTGCCATAGGCGCGGATCCAGGCGCCGGATTTTTCCGGGTTGAAGCGCAACTCCCCCATGCGGCTGCGCAATGAGGCCTGCTCGCCGTACCATACCGTCACTGCGGTATTGAACAACGCCATGACAGCGCGTGTGGAAGGGCTGACGCCGCGAGCCGTGGGATCGAGGAACCAGTCGCCCGTATCGCCTTGCTTCAAGCCATAGGTAAATGCGCCAAACTCCACCTCTCCACCGGTATTGGCCAGAGAGAACACAGCATCCCCTCCGGCGGTCTGGACCAACTGAACGGGTTGACCGCTACCACCAGTCAGCTCGTTACCGCTGGCGGCAACCAGAAGTTGATGGTTACCCGTAGCAGTGCCCGTGATATTGATAAAGTCCGTCTGGTTGGTCGTAAAATCAGTGCCGATTGCAAACAGACCATTCCCGGATAGGTTTTCCACATTCAATCGATAGAACGCATTATCGGCGCCCATTCTCACGGTACCGCCATTGATCGCCAGATCGCCGACCTGACTATCGCCCGTCATGGTCCAACTCGATTGAGCGTCGATACCGGCCGTCGCGACATTGGTCATCACGCCGGTCAAGTGCGAGCCCTGCTGCAACGCCACTGTCGCGGTGCTGCCCGCCTCGGCTGTTATGTCACCGGCTAAGGAACCTTGGGTAAACGTCAACGCGGCGGCGCCGTTGTCGGAAACCAGGACATTGCCCGTCAGGTCGCTGAGCCCGACATTCATGGCGGCGTCACCCGCCCCGCGCACTTCCAGAATCGTTCCGTTGCTGCCGGTGAGCGTCGAACCGTTGAGCACGTCGATCTGCGTAACCGGAGCAGACCCGCCCGCGTAATCCACAACAATGGCTGAGCCGTTTTTACCTTCGACACTCGACTGATTCAGCTCCAGCTTGTTGCCAATCGATACACCAGTTTCAAGCCCCATGATGACGCCGTTCTGGCCGCCGATAATGCGCGAGCCATTGCTGGCCGATACTGAGCTGCTTAGCATTGAAATACCAAAACTCGTTGCGCCCGTGCCCTCGACGGTTGTACTTGAGAAATCCAGGGTACTGAAGGCCGTCGCGCGGGCACCGCCCGTGACACCTCTAATGGTGCTATCGGTGGCCGTTACTGTTGAGCCGGTCGTCGTGCCAACTGCATGCAGGGCCGTTAAGCCCAACTGGTTTCCAGTGATGGTGCTGCCGTTGATGTTAGCGACGCTGTTGGCAAGCTCCAGCCCGGCGAACGCATTTCCACCGACGACCGTCGTGTTAGAAAGATCTATTGTAGAGCCCTGTCTGGCGAGAATTCGTTCAGTAGTGGCTCCGCTGGCATTCAACGTGGACTGCGAGGCGATGATATCGAGCGTTTGCGCGCCATTGACGTTCAATGTGGCGTTCTGCGAAAGCGACCAGGTTTCCACGGCATGACCGTTCGTGATGGTCTGGCTTTGGCCGACCAAGGGTGCGGCAAGCGTTGGCTGAACCAGCAACAACGATAAGGACAGCGATGAGCTGCTTAGCCATAATACCGTCCCCGGCCCCATTCCAACGTACTTTACTGATCGCATAGTAAAACCTACCCACAATTGTCATCCCACATGGAAACGACGAAGTTGATTAGCGAGAGACCGTCTCTTCACCCAGAGGGCGGGTAAACTACAGATCTATGTCACAGGTTTATGTAGGATTAGTCCGATCATGCAGCGGGATTTTTCCTCACTCTAGCAAGCCCCGATGTCGGAAAAAAATGCTTTCCCGACACCGGAGCACGGGTGACTATTGAGTAGGTGTTCCCTCACAATAATTAAAACTGGTATTAAGCAGAGAAACCTCATTTAAGAATTCTTGCGAAGGCGTAACGACTCCGCCAATGGTGACCTCATACCATATTTTTATGAAACCATTTGGCAGGCCCGAACCGTGAGGAGGTTGAATAGGTTTGAGCTTGGTCAAGTAAGGTTCGACGAGTTTAATAAACACTCCCCCGACCTCTGTCCCATCGATCGTGTAAGTCCCGATGAACTCTGTGCCATCGATAAGATCAATACCCGCAGCGTCACGTGTCCCAACAGACTTGAGGGTAATGACCGTACCCAAAGGCATATGAATCGGATCGACATCTACAGTCACAGGCAATTCAAAAGTGTGCCTTATTAAGGATGAGCAGGAAACATAATTACCTGAACCATACAAAGCAACTCTTGGAGGCGGCAGATCCACCCGAACGGCATCCACTTGAACCTCGGTAGGCTTCGACCTCATTCTGTTACGACCACCGTCCTCTTCAATTGTCCAATAGGCTATTCTGGTACCGACCCCGGCCCCATCAATGACAGAGGCAAGCATATCAAACGTCAATACCGGTACCGTCCCGGCAGTTAACCGCTCACGGTGAACGTCATCGCCGTTAAACCATAACGTGGCAATCTCATCGCCAATCGGTACCCAAGTGTTGGATGCGTCAATCATCGGCGTGCTTATAGTCGCGGGTTTTCCCCGGTCATCTGCAGTGATATGGTTTACTTTGCCAGATCCTCCCACCGCCACAACCGTGACCTCTTTCATATTCGGGTTTTCCAACCCAGGAAAGATCGGGTTTACAGGACCTCGGTAGGTAAAATCAAGGGCTGACTCCGTAGGATTGGACGGAACCAATGCCTCAACGCCTCGTGAAAAATTGTATTCAGCATAAACTGGCAACTCAGCGGTAGAACTTCCCCAAAGTGCAACCAATCTATTGGTACTTACAAGAAATTGGAGCCTTTTATTAGGCCTCGACTCTCCTAATGGCTGCCCCGTCAAGGGAAAAGAGGTATTGCCATTTGCATTACGAATCAGCGGGAGAATCAAATCCGTTTCCTGACCATTTGTAGTATATGGCACTTCCATATAAACCGGCGTCTCCAGATCCTCCAGGTCTACAACATCAGGCAATATGCCTTTTGGGATAACTGGATCAATCAGTTGAGGCCGTGGACGACGACGAACATTGAACTGACTGGCAAATGCAGGTTCACTCTCATTTCCGACCACATCATACAACACATACCAAACATAATATTGGCCATCCAATTGAGGAAGATTAGCCTTGGGAATGGACACTTCCCCCGGCGCCGTTAATGGTTGCGTATATATCGGTGTTCCAGCGCCATAGTTCGGCCCTGCATAAACGTCAACACGGTCATCGTCACGATGAAAGTCATAGTTCGTATTGATCGTCAAATCAAGTGCGGTATTGTTATCCAGCCAATCATCATCAATGACTTCGCCAGCTGCCAAATTCACAAATAGAGCCGCCTCCGGTTTAAGCCTCAAACCTGACATTTTGTCATGTTCAGGTGCGAACCGGTCAATTTCAGCTGGAACCCAATCCAAAGAGTCCGGATTACCGTTCGGCCCCCAGATAATTTCCAGTTGATATTCGTAGGTGGTTGAACCTTTAGTTGTATCGTCGTCCAGCAGTCCAGTGGTAGGCACCGGAATATCAATTGTCGCGGGGCGATTACCCACAAGACCGAAGCTGTCCTCATCGACCAGTGTCTCTGCTGCACCCTTTTTTCGTTGGAACAGTTTCCAACGATCCGCATCGTCTGGCGTAGGGATTTCAGTGGTCTTGAATCGCACGTACATCGTCCCTGAATCCAACACTGTTTTAGGGATCAAGTCATCGATAATCTGATCGACAATTACAGGCGCTTCCACGAAGACACCGGAGCCAAGAGTCGAGGTGCGTAACGCCAACCGAGAACGGTCTGCAATTTGCCGCAGCGTCAAAATCTCACCATTAACGTTTATACTTTTACTGGTCATTTTTATTTCTCCACGACATTAAATGGGTCAGTTCATCCAGGTCATCCAGGACTACATTTCTCTTAAGCGAATCCCCCGCAAGGTTCTTCCTCTCCAGGAATAATGCGATCTATCTTGACCAGGCCTTTCTTGGATATGCCTTTAGGAATACCATTTCGATAAATCGTATATTGAGCAATACCGGAATCCTTATCCACCATGGGCTTTACATAGGGCACGAAAGGAATCTCCATGACAAATCCATTGACCGCCTCGCTATCACTTAGCGTTTTTCGAAACTGGTAAATCGGTGTCAGAGCCGGAGGGCTGCCATTTAATGTTCCAAAACCCTGCCATTCAAGGACACACTCATCCTGTCCACTGAAAATCGATTCAGGCGCGATTTCTACTCTTACCTTTTCCCAAATCGGAACCGGTGAAGCGCAATTGAGATACCCCCAAAGATTGCTGTCCGGAAATGTCGGCTCCGCCAACGTTGGCACAGGTACTTGCGTATGATCGATGGTCAATTTACGACGCGGCGAAGGGTCTGGATTATTGTTAGGACCATGCACCAATAGATAATGAATATAAGCGGTACCGTCCACGCTCATGTCCTGAGGCGTTATCGGAAACAGAAATTCAGGCATGTCATCGACGGATGTATACGTGTTTCGATAAATTTCTTTATCATCGGGCTGCGCCCAATATACAAAAAGCTTTGTGTCTTCCCCAGGCTTACTAGGGAAATTCGACCAGCGAGGTATTCTTCCAGTCGTTCCGTTAATGAGCTGTGCCAGCGGTATTCTTCCCTCAGGATCCTGATCACTCACTCCGTCTATACGTAACGCTTGGGCGGTGATTTGCTCGTTGGGCGGTGACATCGGTATTCCCTCTGCAGAAAGTGCTGTTAAGCACACGTTTATCTAGAGAAGTCCTCGATTCAATTAGGAACCCGGACACACCGACTGCCTACTGTCATATTTGACAGGTCTGGATACCGTTTATCGGATTTAACGGAGCTAACCCCCTTACACAATTTCACACACCACCTACAAAGCTTTACCGCCGCCGCCCGTAGTCCCCCGTAGCATGGCCCCATTCATTATTGGGGAAGCACCATGTCAAAGAACTCCTTCGCCACGCTGGGGCTGATGCTCGGGGTATCGCTATTGAGTGCCTGCGACACGTCATCGCCCCCCACGGATGAAGCCCCTTTGGCGACGGTGACCATCGAAACCATCGAGGCCCGGCCCCTGTCCATCAGCAGTGAACTGAGTGGGCGCATCGCCGCGCCGCGAACCGCCGAGGTCCGCGCACGCGTACCCGGCGTGGTGTTGCAACGGGTGTATCGCGAAGGCAGCGACGTGAAGAAAGGCGATGTGCTGTTCCGCATCGACCCGGCACCGTTCAAGGCCGACCTGGACAGCGCCGAAGCCGCGTTGCGCAAGGCCGAGGCCAACGCGTTCCAGGCCCGCCTGCAAGAGCAGCGTTACTCGCAGTTGATCGCCGACAATGCCATCAGCGGCCAGGACTACGACAACGCCCGCGCCGCCGTCCGCCAGACCGTCGCCGACGTGGCCGCCAACAAGGCCGCCGTGGAGCGGGCCAGGCTGAACCTGGGCTATGCCACGGTCACCGCGCCGATTGCCGGGCGCATCGGCCGGGCGTTGGTCACCGAAGGCGCACTGGTGGGGCAGAACGAAACCACGCCCCTGGCCCTGATCCAGCAGTTGAATCCGATCCACGCCGACCTTACGCAATCGACCCGCGAGCTCAACGAGCTGCGCCGGGCCTTGCGCTCCGGACAGTTGCAGCAGGTAGGCCAGGACCAGGCCAAGGCCACCCTGATCCAGGACGACGGCAGCCTCTACCCGTTGCCTGGCAAGCTGCTGTTCACCGACATCAGCGTCGACCCGGGCACCGGCCAGATCACCCTGCGCAGCGAATTTCCCAACCCAGACCTCGACCTGTTGCCGGGCAGCTTCGTGCGCGTACGCCTGGAGCAAGCCTTCGATCGGCAAGGCATCAGCGTGCCGCAACAGGCCATCCAGCGAGACAGCGCCGGCGTGGCCCAAGTGTTGCTGCTCGACGCGCAGCAACAGGTCAGCCTGCAACCGGTGGAACTGGGCGCCGTACAAAACGACCGCTGGATCGTCACCCACGGCCTGAAGCCTGGCGACCGCATCGTGGTGCAAGGCCTGCAACACGCCCGCCCCGGTGAAAAAGTCCGGATCGACGACTCCCCTCTTCCCCTTGCCCAGGTCCCTGGGCAGTAAGCAGGACGTTTCTTATGCCGCAGTTCTTTATCGACCGCCCGGTGTTCGCCTGGGTGGTTGCGTTGTTCATCCTGTTGGCCGGTGCGCTGGCCATCCCGAAGCTGCCGGTGGCGCAGTACCCGGACGTCGCGCCACCGCAGATCGAGATCTATGCGGTATACCCGGGCGCCTCGGCGCAGACCGTGGACGAAAGCGTGGTCAGCCTGATCGAAGAAGAGCTCAACGGCGCCGACAACCTGTTGTACTTCGGTTCCCAGAGCAGCCTCGGCAGCGCCACCATCACCGCGACGTTCCAGCCCGGCACCAACCCCGAACTGGCTCAGGTCGACGTACAGAATCGCCTCAAGGCCGTGGAGTCGCGCCTGCCCCAGGCGGTCACCCAGCAAGGCCTGCAGGTGGACAAGGTCTCGGCCGGCTTCCTGCTGCTCATCACCCTGACCTCCAGTGACGGCAAGCTCGACGATGTGGCCCTCAGCGATTACCTGGCGCGCAACGTGATGAACGAGATCAAGCGCCTGGACGGTGTCGGCAAGGC
The DNA here is from genome assembly GCF_026016345.1 of Pseudomonas sp. B21-054. Lineage (NCBI taxonomy): Bacteria > Pseudomonadati > Pseudomonadota > Gammaproteobacteria > Pseudomonadales > Pseudomonadaceae > Pseudomonas > Pseudomonas sp. B21-054. The sequence continues at coordinate 2,688,678 of NZ_CP087204.1, read as the reverse complement.
CCAGCTGTATGGCGCCGAACGGGCGATGCGGATCTGGATCGACCCGCAGAAGCTGCTGAGCTTCAACCTGACCCCGGCCGACGTCAATGCCGCCATCGTGGCGCAGAACGCTCAGGTGTCGGCGGGCAGCATCGGTGACTTGCCCACCCGCACGACCCAGGAAATCACCGCGACCGTCCTGGTCAAGGGCCAACTGTCGACGCCTGAAGAATTCGCCGACATCGTGCTCAAGGCCAACCCAGACGGCTCCACCGTGCGCATCGCCGATGTGGCCCGGGTCGAGGTCGGCAGCCAGGAATATCAATTTTCCACGCGCTTGAACGGCAAGCCGTCCACCGCCGTCAGCGTGCAATTGTCACCGGGGGCCAACGCCGTGAGCACGGCAGACCGGGTTCGCCAGAAGATGGACGAACTGGCGCGCTATTTCCCGGCCGGTGTGGAATACAAGATCCCGTACGACACGTCGCCCTTCGTCAAAGTCTCCATCACCAAGGTGGTCTATACCCTCGCCGAGGCGATGTTGCTGGTGTTCGCCGTGATGTTCCTGTTCCTGCAGAACGTGCGCTACACCTTGATTCCGACACTGGTGGTCCCGGTGGCCCTGATGGGCACCTTCGCCACGATGTTTGCCCTGGGCTTTTCCATCAACGTGCTGACCATGTTCGGCATGGTGCTGGCCATCGGCATCCTGGTGGACGATGCCATCGTGGTGGTGGAAAACGTCGAGCGGATCATGGCCAGCGAAGGGTTGTCGCCCAAGGAAGCGACGCGCAAAGCAATGCAGCAGATCACCGGGGCGATCATCGGCATCACCCTGGTACTGGTGGCGGTGTTTATTCCGATGGCGTTCATGCAAGGCTCGGTGGGGGTCATCTATCGGCAGTTCTCGCTGTCCATGGCCACGTCGATTCTGTTTTCGGCCTTTCTCGCACTAACGTTGACCCCTGCGCTTTGCGCGACCTTGTTAAAACCCATTGCCCAGGACGATCACCACGCCAAAGGCGGATTCTTCGGCTGGTTCAATCGGCGTTTCGATCAGTTGAGTGATCGTTATCAAGGTTGGGTGGCCTATGCACTGAAGCGCACCGGGCGCTATCTGCTGATCTACGGCGTGCTGCTGGTGGGCCTGGGGCTGCTGTTCAGCCGCTTGCCCTCCTCCTTCCTGCCGGTGGAAGACCAGGGCTACACCATCACCGACATCCAATTACCGCCCGGCGCGAGCAAGAACCGCACGGTGCAGGTGGTCGAGCAGATCGAAGCCCACAACGCCAGCGAGCCCGGGGTGGGCGACAGCACGGTGATCCTGGGTTTCAGCTTTTCCGGCAGCGGGCAGAACGCCGCGTTGGCGTTTACCACCCTCAAGGACTGGTCGGAGCGTGGCAGCGATGACTCGGCAAGTTCCATTGCCGAGCGAGCTAACCAGGCGTTCGGCCAGATCAAGGATGCCGTGGCCTTCGCTGTACTCCCGCCGCCAGTGGATGGCCTGGGGACGTCCAGCGGTTTCGAGTTCCGCTTGCAAGATCGCGGTGGCCTCGGCCATGCCACGCTGATGCAGGCTCGCACGGCTTTGCTCGCCGCCGCTGAAAAAAGCCCGGTGCTGATGAACGTGCGCGAAAGCGCCCTGGCCGAAGCGCCGCAAGTGCAATTGGAAGTGGACCGCAAGCAAGCCAACGCCTTGGGCGTGTCCTTTGCCGATGTCGGCAGTGTGCTGGCGACTGCCGTGGGCTCGAGCTACATCAACGACTTCCCCAACCAGGGGCGCATGCAGCGGGTGGTGGTCCAGGCTGAAGGTGATCAACGCAGCCAGGTCGCCGATCTGTTGAAGATCCATGTGCGCAACGACAGCGGGAAAATGGTGCCGCTGTCGGCCTTTGTCCAGGCCAAATGGACCCAGGGCCCGACTCAACTGACCCGTTACAACGGCTACCCGGCCATCAGCATTTCCGGCGAACCGGCGCCCGGTCACAGCACCGGCGAGGCCATGGCGGAAATCGAACGATTGGTGGCCCAGGGTCCGGTGGGACTGGGCCAGGAATGGACCGGGCTGTCGTTGCAGGAACGCCTGTCCGGCAGCCAGGCGCCGATCCTGCTGGGCCTGTCGCTGCTGGTGGTGTTCCTGTGCCTGGCGGCGCTCTATGAGAGCTGGTCGATCCCCACCTCGGTGCTGCTGGTGGTGCCGCTGGGCGTGCTCGGCGCGGTGCTGGCGGTGTCGTTGCGCGGCATGCCCAACGACGTGTTCTTCAAGGTCGGACTGGTGACCATCATCGGTCTGTCGGCTAAGAATGCCATCCTGATCATCGAGTTTGCCAAGAGCCTGTACGACGAAGGCCACGACCTGGTCGACGCGACGCTCCAGGCGGCACGCCTGCGTTTGCGGCCGATCATCATGACCTCCCTGGCCTTCATCCTCGGCGTGGTACCGCTGGCCATCGCCACCGGGGCCAGCTCGGCGAGCCAGCAGGCCATCGGCACCGGGGTGATTGGCGGGATGATCACCGCGACATTGGCGGTGGTGTTCGTGCCGGTGTTTTTCGTGGCAGTGATGAGGCTTGTGCGTAGATCCGGCAAACAGCGCTGAATCCGTGGGCTTGCTCGCGAAGGCGTCGGGTCAGTCGAGATTGATGCTGACTGTTACACCGCTATCGCGAGCAAGCTCGCTCCCACAGGGAGGCTGGGTGAAACACCGATTTTGTGAACACCCAAAAACACTGTGGGAGCGGAGCTTGCTCGCGATGGGGCCTTTAAGTTCAGCACAATCCCCTCAGGCCCGCCGTTCCAGCAGCAGCCCTGCCGTGCACAAGGCAATCCGCTGACACGCATCCGCCAGTTTCGCCTGATCGACCACCAATCCAATCCGGATATGCCCCGCCGCACTGGGCCCGAATGCCTCGCCGGCCAGCACCGACACGCCGTAGCCGTCCAGCAGTCGCTCGGCAAACCCCTGGGCGTCGAGGCCGGTCTGGCGCACATCGACCATCACGAACATGCCACCGTCGGGCCGCACCGGCTTGAGGCCTGGGCAGTCATCGAGCATGGCGCACACCAGGTCCCGGCGTTGGCGATATTCCTCGTGCATCTGCGCCACCTCAGGCAAATCCTGCTCCAGCGCCACCTGGGCGGCGCGCTGCACGAAGTCCGGCAGGCCGAACAGCATGCACAACGACAGGTTCGCCAGATGTTCGGCCAAGGGTTCAGGCCCGATGGCCCAACCAATGCGCCAACCGGTCATGGCGTGGGATTTGGACAGGCTGTTGATCGTCGCTGTGCGCTCGGCCATGCCCGGCAGGCTGGCCGGGCTGATGTGTTCGCCTTCGTAGACCAGGTCGCTGTAGACCTCGTCACTGATCAGCCACACGTCATGCTCGATGCACAACTGCGCCAGGGCTTGCCAGGTAGCCAGTGGCAGGCTCGCGCCAGACGGGTTGTTTGGGCTGTTGAGCAGCATCGCGCGGGTCCGCGGGGTCACCAGGCGAGCCACATCGGCCGGTTCGACCCGAAAAGCGTTTTCCGGGCGCACCGCCACCGGCACCACTGTCGCCCCGCAGGCGCCGAACACCGCTTCGTAGGTGACATACATCGGCTCGGCGACAATGACTTCATCCCCGGGATTGAGCAGGCATTGCGCGACCGCATACACCGCGCACTGCGCCCCCGGCAGCACGGTGACATGCTCGGCGCCCACGGACTGGCCGCAGCGCTGGCGATGACGCCGGGCAATGCTGGCACGCAAGGCGTGCAGGCCACGGACGTCTGAATAATGAGTCTCCCCGGCCCGCAGGCTTGCGACAGCCGCGTCAACGATGGGGCGCGGCGTGTCGAAGTCCGGATCGCCCACCGACAACAGCAGCACATCCATGCCCTGCTCGCGCAGAGCCAGCGCCCGGTCGTGAATCTGCCAGGCAGCGGCACCCTCGCCGGTGATGCGTTGGGTCAAGGCTGAAAAGCGCATGTACGTCTCCTGATTTGCGCGGTATCCAGCGTCAACCCTATCTCAAATCACAAACCGCGCCACCATCGCATTCAAACCCACCGCCAGGCGCGACAGTTCGTGGGTCGCTTTGCTCCAGCGCCACACGGACGGTCCTGGCCATCGCTTGATCGTTCCCACGCGCAGCAAAGGAATGCATCCCGTGACGCTCTGCGTCACCTTCCAGAAACGGAACGCGGAGCGTCCCTGGCGGCGTTCCCACGCAGGAGCGTGGGAACGATCACTGCGTCCTAGCCGCGCCTGTCACTTCCCCATGGCGAGGGCGCGCCACCCGCCAAAGCCGCGCAATGTCCTGGGCTCGCTCGCTCAGCAGGCGCGAAGCGTCGGCACAGGCCTCTTGCAAGGTCATCGGCCCGCTGGCCAGGGCGAAGGCGGCGTCGATGCCGTGCTCATACAGCGCCTGGTAGCCCTCCCCCAACGTGCCGGCGATCACCACCACCGGCACGCCTTGCTCGCGGGCGATGCGCGCCACGCCAAAGGGGGTTTTGCCGCGCAGGGTCTGGGCATCGAAACGGCCTTCGCCGGTGATCACCAGGTCGGCGCCGCGAACCGCATCGGCCAGCCCGGTCAATTGGGCGACGACGTCCACGCCGGTACGAAACTGTGCGCCCAGAAATGCCTTGGCCGCGAACCCCAGGCCACCGGCGGCGCCGCTGCCTGGCTCGTCGCGGACATCCTTGTTCAACGCCTGGGCGCAGTGCTGCGCGAAGTGTTCCAGGGCTCGGTCCAGTGCCTGCACCTGCTGGGCTGAGGCGCCTTTCTGCGGACCGAACACCGCCGACGCGCCATGGGGCCCGCACAGTGGGTTATCGACATCGGCGGCGATCTCGAAACTGACCTGGGCCAGGCGCGGGTCCAGGTCGGCCAGGTCGATGCGCGACAGATTTGCCAGAGCCAGACCGCCGGGCGGGAGGGACTGGCCATGCTCATCCAGCAAGACCACGCCCAGGGCCTGCATCGCACCGGCACCGGCATCGTTGGTGGCACTGCCGCCGATCGCCAGGATCACCCGCACGGCACCTTCATCCAAGGCCGCGCGAATCAACTCGCCGGTGCCGTAGGTGCTGCTGGAACAGGCATCGCGTTGCCCGGGTGGCACCAATTGCAGACCACTGGCCTCGGCCATCTCGATAATCGCGGTGCGGCTGTTGGCCAACCAACCCCAGCGCGCCTCGACGGGTGCTCCCAGAGGGCCGCGGACCCGAATGCGTCGCCACTCACCGTTGCAGGCGGCCAGCACCGACTCCACCGTCCCCTCCCCGCCATCGGCCATCGGGCACTTGATCAACTGGGCATCCGGCCAAACCTGGGACAGCCCCTGGGCAATGGCATCGGCCACACCCTGGGCGCTGAGACTGTCCTTGAACGAGTCGGGGGCGATGACTATTTTCATATTATTCTCCGGTTCCGATGCACAGCATGCTGCCAGCTGACCACCGCCGTGACGCCGGTCCGCCGCACAAAAGACACCGGGCATTATTGTTCAATTTCACAAACATCGGTTTGGCGGGGTGATGGTTGTTGAATGATATGGCCTCATCGCGAGCAGGCTCGCTCCTACATGGGCCTGCTATGAACTCAAGAGCTGCGTACAACAGAGATCAACTGTGGGAGCGGGCTTGCTCGCGAAGACAGTGCATCAATCGACATCAATGGTGACTGACACGACGCCTTCGCGAGCAAGCTCGCTCCCACAGTTTTACATCGGTGTGCTCTCGGTCTGCGGCAGCAGTTGCACCCCCAGGTACAACGCCAGCATCCCGTCCAGGCGCAACGGATCCACGCCGCTGAGTTCGGCGATGCGCTCCATGCGGTAGCGCAGGCTGTTGCGGTGGATGCCAAGGGCTTGCGCGCAAGCCTGGTTCTGGCCGTCGTGTTCACACCAACTGCGCAGGGTCGCGAGCAACTGGCCGTTGCTGTCCTTGGCGATGACCTTGCGCAACGGTGTCAGCAACTCGTCCAGGCCATCGTCACTGCGGTGGCGCCAGAGCAGCACCGGCAGGCGATAGCGGCTGAGATCGAGTAACCGCGATTGCGGCAACACCTCGCGCCCGTAGGCCAGCAGGTCCGCCACCCGCCGGTAGCAGCGACGCAGGCCTGTCAGCCCTTCAGCCTGACCGCCCACCGCCACGCGCAAAATGTTCCAGCCCAGCCCGTCGAGCTTGCCCAATAGCCGCTCGTTCTCCACCGAGGCCGTGGCCGCTCGGCACCACAGCAAGGAAGACTTGGACGAGGTCAGGCACCAGCTGTCCGGGTAACGGGACATCAGCCAGGCGCTCAGCGCCTCGACGGTCTGCCCGGGGCCGTGTTCCAGGCCCAGTTCGAACAGATAGGGCACCCGCGACAATTGCGGCTTGAGGCCCATCTGTCGCGCTTCGTCCAACAAGCGCGGCGAATCCCCGGCGTCCCCCAGCAGCAACGCCAACAAGTCATCGCAACGCTGACGACGCCATTGTTGCTCGGCCTGCTGGTTACGCTGGCCCACCAGCATTTCGGCGGTCATGCGCACCAGTTCGGCGTAGGTGCGCAACTGTTCTGGCTCACCGGTGATGCCCAGTACGCCAATCAATCGTTGATCGAGCATCAGCGGCAAGTTGATCCCCGGCTGCACGCCTTTGAGATGCAGTGCCGTGCGCTCGTCGATTTCCACCACCCGGCCATTGGCCAAGACCAACTGCGCGCCCTCGTGACGTGTATTGACCCGCTCGCGTTCGCCGCTGCCGAGGATCAGGCCCTGGTTGTCCATGACGTTGACGTTATACGGCAGGATCGCCATCGCCCGGTCGACGATGTCCTGGGCCAAGTCGTGATCGAGTTCGAACATGGGCGGTGTTCCTTGCAAGCGGCGTGGGTGAATTGTCTTGAGTGTAAACGTCAGCGCGATTGGTCAGGCGCACAGCACCTGCGATCAAACCCTGTGCTCGGGCACAAAGACACGGCCCCTTAGGCTGGCCGAGACTCAAGGGGCGGTCAACGTTACCCCTTGGCCCGCAAAAAATCATAATAAAGAGAGACCCGCCATGTCCCAGAGCGCAGCTGCAATCCTGGCTACCCCCGACGAAAAAAGTACCGTCTACAAACGCATTACCCTGCGTTTGATTCCGTTCATCTTCATCTGCTATCTGTTCAACTACCTCGACCGGGTCAACGTTGGCTTCGCCAAGTTGCAGATGCTCGACGCGTTGAAGTTCAGCGAAACCGTGTACGGCCTCGGCGCCGGGATCTTTTTCATCGGCTACGTGCTGTGTGGCGTGCCCAGCAACCTGGCCCTGAGCAAATTCGGCCCGCGACGCTGGATCGCGTTGATGATGATCACCTGGGGCACGCTGTCGACCTGCCTGCTGTTCGTCACCACCCCCACCGAGTTCTACACCTTGCGGCTGTTTACCGGCGCAGCCGAAGCCGGGTTCTTCCCTGGCGTGGTGCTGTACCTTTCGCAATGGTTCCCGACGTTCCGCCGTGGCCGGATCATGGCGTTGTTCATGTCCGCCATTCCGGTGTCCGGTCTTTTGGGCAGCCCGTTCTCCGGCTGGATCCTCAACCACTTCGCCGCGGGCCAGGGCGGCCTGGCGGGTTGGCAGTGGATGTTTTTGCTGCAAGGCATCCCGACCGTGATCCTCGGGGCCCTGGCGTTTTTCCTGCTCAGCGACACCTTCGCCAACGCCACGTGGCTGACCGACCAGGAACGCGCCGTGCTCAGCGCCGACCACGCCGAAGACCTGGCGAACAAACCGCAGACCACCACCGACTCCCTGCTGGCGGTGTTCAAGAACCCGGCGATCTGGGCCTTTGGCCTGGTGTACTTCTGTATCCAGAGCGGCGTGTACGCGATCAACTTCTGGCTGCCGTCGATCATCAAGAGCCTGGGTTTCAGCGATAACCTGGTCATCGGCTGGTTGAGTGCGATCCCCTATCTGCTGGCGGCGGTGTTCATGCTGCTGGTGGGCCGCTCGGCGGACTTGCACAAGGAGCGTCGCTGGCACTTGGTGGTGCCGATGCTGATGGGCGCGGTCGGGCTGCTGATCGCCGTCAACTTCGCGACCACCCCGGCCATTGCCATCATTGGCTTGTCCATCGCCACCATGGGCGCCCTCACCGGCCTGCCGATGTTCTGGCCGGTGCCCACCGCCCTGCTCAGCGCCGGCGCGGCCGCCGGTGGGCTGGCATTGATCAACTCCATGGGGCAGATGGCCGGCTTCCTGAGTCCGTACCTGGTGGGTTGGGTCAAGGACGCCACCGGCTCGACCGACGCGGCGTTGTACCTGCTGGCCGGCGTGATTGTCTGCGGCAGCTTGTTGGCGTTGCGCATGACCCGCACCCTGCGCGCCTGACGCCCTTTTTACCTGTGGGAGCGAGCTTGCTCGCGATAGCGTCAAATCAGCCAACATTGATATTGACTGACCCACCGCTATCGCGAGCAAGCTCGCTCCCACAGAGGATTTGGGGATGTTTGAGAATTCTGTTTGATCCGTGCGGTGGTTCTGGGGTTTGATTGGGCCTTTCCCATGGATGAAAGGATCTTGTCATGAGCTACCGCACGCTAGGCCAATCCGGGTTGCAAGTCTCGACCTTGACCCTGGGCACCATGATGTTCGGCGAACAGACCAGCACCGAAGACTCGCTGCGGATCATCGACAAGGCCTGGGACCAGGGCATCAACTTCATCGACACGGCGGACGTCTACACCAACGGTCGTTCCGAAGAGATCGTCGGCGAAGCGATTGCCAGTCGCCGCCAGGAATGGGTGCTGGCCACCAAGGTCGGTTTCGGCCCGGCGGACGGCGTGCCCAACCGCAGCGGCCTGAGCCGCAAGCACCTGTTCAACGGCATCGAGGCCAGCCTGACGCGCCTGGGCACCGATTACCTGGACATTTATTACCTGCACCGCGAAGACCACAACACGCCGCTGCATGTCACGGTGTCGGCCATCGGCGATTTGATTCGCCAAGGCAAGATCCGTTACTGGGGCCTGTCGAACTACCGTGGCTGGCGCATCGCCGAGGTGATTCGGATCGCCGACAGCCTGGGTATCGACCGGCCGGTGATCAGCCAGCCGCTGTACAACATCGTCAACCGCCAGGCCGAAACCGAGCAGATCACCGCGGCGCAGAACTATGGCCTCGGCGTGGTGCCCTTCAGCCCCCTCGCCCGAGGAGTCCTCAGCGGCAAGTACGCGCCAGACGCGGCACCGGACGCCAACAGCCGTGCCGGCCGCCAGGACAAACGCATCCTGGAAACCGAATGGCGGGTCGAGTCCCTGCGCATTGCCCAGCAGATCCTGCAATACACCCAAGGTCGGGGCGTAGGCATCGTCGAATTCGCCATCGCCTGGGTGCTGAACAACCGCGCGGTGACCTCGGCCATCGTCGGGCCGCGCACCGAGGAACAGTGGGATTCCTACACCAAGGCGCAGGCGGTGAAAATCACGGCGGAGGATGAAGCCTTCATCGATTCGCTGGTGACACCGGGGCATGCCTCGACACCAGGGTTCAATGACGTGGGGCATTTCGTGCCGGGGCGAGTGCCGCGTACGTCATAATCATTCATCGAATAAGAACGGGGCGAGGGAGCTTGCTCCCGCTGGGCTGCGAAGCGACCGCCATCCAGGGTTCGCTGCGCGGCCCTGCGGGAGCAAGCTCCCTCGCCACAACTACCCTCCTCACCACAACGGTGTTCCTGCCCATCAAAATAAGAGGCCTCAGTGTCCAAAGGCATCGCTCTATCGGTCTCAGCCTCTGCGCTGTTCGCCGTCATGTACTACTACACTTCGCTGCTCTCACCGTTGACCGGCCTGGAGATTTTCGGCTGGCGCATGCTGCTGACGATGCCATGCATGACCGTGTTCATGCTGGTGGTACGGGAATGGCATCTGGTCACGGCGCTGATCCGCCGCCTGGTTGCCGCGCCACGCCTGTTGATCGCGGCAATAGCCTCGTCGGCACTGATGGGCGCCCAATTGTGGCTGTTCATGTGGGCGCCGCTCAACGGCTACAGCCTGGACGTATCGCTGGGATATTTCCTGTTGCCGTTGTCGATGGTCCTGACCGGTCGCATCGTCTATGGCGAACGCCTTTCCTACCTGCAAAAAGTCGCCGTGTTCTTCGCCACCCTTGGCGTGTTCAACGAGTTGTACCAAGTGGGTGGTTTTTCCTGGGCAACCTTGCTGGTGGTGTTGGGCTATCCGCTCTACTTCATCCTGCGCAAACGCACCAAGACCGACAACCTGGGCGGGCTCTGGCTGGACATGACCTTGATGCTGCCGCTGGCCCTCTGGTTCGTACAGAGCGGCGAACAGGGTTTCGAGGTGTTCAATCAATACCCGTGGCTGTCGCTGCTGATTCCGCTGCTCGGCGTGATCAGTGTTTCTGCGCTGGTGTGCTACATCGTCGCCAGTCGGCTGCTGCCGTTCAGCCTGTTCGGGTTGTTGAGCTATGTCGAACCGGTGCTATTGCTGGGCGTGGCGCTGCTGCTGGGCGAAAGCATCAAGGCCACTGAATGGCTGACCTACATCCCCATCTGGATGGCCGTGGCGGTGCTGGTGTTCGAGGGATTCAAACACCTGATGCGGCAGCGGCGTCGGGGCTGACGTACACACCGCCCCTGTGGGAGCGAGCTTGCTCGCGATGGCGGCGGCACAGCCCGCATCTGCGCCAACTGATCCACCGCTATCGCGAGCAAGCTCGCTCCCACAGGGGTTTGCGTCGCTCAATAAAAAGCCCGCCTGGCATCACTGCCAGGCGGGCTTTTTTCGCGCTCAGGTATTACTCGGTCGCCAGCACACCCCGACGCACCTGGTCGCGCTCGATGGACTCGAACAGCGCCTTGAAGTTGCCTTCGCCGAAGCCATCGTCGCCCTTGCGCTGGATGAATTCGAAGAACACCGGCCCCATCAGGGTTTCCGAGAAGATCTGCAGCAACAGGCGCTTGTCGCCCTGATCTGAAGCGCCGTCCAGCAGGATGCCCCGCGCTTGCAGCTCATCCACCGGTTCGCCGTGGTTCGGCAGGCGGCCTTCGAGCATTTCGTAGTAGGTCTCCGGCGGCGCCGTCATGAAGCGCATGCCGATGCTTTTCAGCTTGTCCCAGGTCTTGATCAGGTCATCGGTCAAAAACGCCACGTGCTGGATGCCTTCGCCGTTGAACTGCATCAAGAACTCTTCGATCTGCCCCGCGCCCTTGGACGACTCTTCGTTCAACGGGATGCGGATCATGCCATCCGGGGCGGTCATGGCCTTGGAGGTCAGGCCGGTGTACTCGCCCTTGATGTCGAAGTAACGGATCTCACGGAAGTTGAACAGTTTCTCGTAGAAACCAGCCCAGTAGGCCATGCGCCCGCGGTACACGTTGTGGGTCAGGTGATCGATGATTTTCAGGCCCGCGCCCACCGGATTGCGGTCAACGCCCTCGATAAACACGAAGTCGATGTCATAGATCGAACTGCCTTCGCCAAAGCGGTCGATCAGGTACAACGGCGCGCCGCCGATGCCTTTGATCGCCGGCAGGTTCAGCTCCATCGGGCCGGTTTCGATATGGATCGGCTGGGCACCGAGTTCCAATGCACGCTTGTAGGCCTGTTGCGAATCCTTGACCCGGAAAGCCATGCCGCACACCGACGGGCCGTGTTCGGCCGCGAAGTACGACGCCACACTGTGGGGTTCGTTGTTGAGGATCAGGTTGATCGCGCCCTGGCGATACAGGTGCACGTCCTTGGAGCGGTGGGTGGCCACTTTAGTGAAGCCCATGATCTCGAAGATCGGCTCCAGGGTGTTGGGCGTCGGGGATGCGAATTCGATGAATTCAAAGCCCATCAGGCCCATGGGATTTTCGTATAGATCTGCCATGTTGGCGCCTCATCATTGTTATCAATTAACCAAAAACGTTAGTTGCTAGCCATGCTGAGGGCACGCGGTGGCGCGCAGGAAATGCCGCGAACGCTGCGGGCGAGGAAATCGCCGTAGATCAGTTGAAACCCAAATATCTTCATTATCGACCCAAGGCTTATGCGGGCGAGGCTTCTGCTGCCAGAAGACGTTTATTCTTGTATGCGTAAATCGATTCTACACAGCGTAACCTGGTTTGTCCGCCTTCTGTATCAAATCGCCTTTTCCGCCGGCCGCGCAAGGGGTTTGTTGCACAGGAAAATGCCCACCAGGATCAGCCCGCCGCCGACGCACATCAAGGCCGTGAACCGTTCGTCCAGCAGCAGCGCCCCCAGCAGCACTGCCGTCAATGGATTGAGCGCAATGAATACGCCGGAACGGGTCGCGCCAATCCGACGAATGCCGTCGTACCAGGCGATGTAGGCCAGGGCCGAACCCAACACGCCGAGGTAGAGCAGGCTCGACCATTGCCGCGCGTCCAACCCGCGCAGTGCGCCGAGGTGAATCTCGCCTGCAACCCCGCAGGCCAACCACAACATCAGCGTACCCAGCAGGATCGACCAGGTCACGGTCTGCAGGGGACCAAGGCTTTCATTCAGGCGGCGGGAAAACAGGGAATAGATACCCCAGCCCAGCACGCAGCCGAAGATGAGCAGGTCGCCGATCCAGCCCTGTGCGGCATTCTGCAGCAGGGACGGATCACGACTGACGATCACCAGTCCCGCCCCACCGATGCACAGCACGATGCCCGCCACTTTCAACCGCCCCAATTGTTCCTTGAACAGCCACCAGGAGGCCAATCCGATCACCGCCGGGTTCAAGGCCACGATCAACGAGGCTCGCGATGCGTTGATGTACTGCAAGCCGTAAAAGAAGCACAGGTTATAGAAGAAGATGCCGAAGAACCCCAGCGCAGCCAATTGCAGCCCTTGCTTGAAACTAGGCCGGACCAGCGGGATCCGGGCCAGGGCGAGGAACAACAACAGCGCAAGACTGGCCAGCAGGAAACGCAGGCTGGCGGCGAACAGAGGCGCCAGGGCATCGGAAAGAATCCGACCGGCCACGAAGGTCCCGCCCCAGATCATGGTGACCATGGCGAGCTTCAGGTAGACCGGCAGGTCTGAAGGCGTTGGGAGGGCTTGGTCGAGCGTTTTCATGGTGCACCGAAACCTGTAAGTGAAGTCACTCACAAAACCTGTGGCGAGGGGATTTATCCCCGCTGGGGCGCGAAGCGGCCCCCTCGAACTCCAGACACACCGAGTCGTCAGGTTTGGGGCCGCTACGCAGCCCAGCGGGGATAAATCCCCTCGCCACAAAGTTCTGTATTGCTTTCTGATTCGAATCAGATGCCTCATCATCAGACTCATGCATGATCATCGTAAAATGAGCAATCCCTCATGACCCTCACCCAACTCGAAATCTTCTCCCTGGTCGCCGAGCTGCGGGGTTTCACCGCGGCGGCAACGCGATTGGGTATCGGCCAGTCAGCGGTGTCCCACGCCATCAAATCCCTGGAACAGGAACTGGGGGTGGAACTGCTCAGGCGGCATCAGTCCCAGGTCGAGCTCAGCGACATTGGCCAGCAATTGCTGCTGCGGGCCAGGGCCATGCTCGGACTGGCCAACACCTTGCGCCAGGAAGCCGCCGACGCCCGGGGCATGCGCCGAGGCACCTTGCGCATCGGCTCGTTCGGCCCGACTTCGTCGATGAAATTGTTGCCGGCCATCCTGCAACGCTACCGCGCCCTGCACCCGGGGATCGAAGTGCACATCGATGAAGGGCCGGACCGCCAAGTCATCCAGTGGCTGGATGAACGACGGATCGACGTCGGTTTCGTGGTGCTGCCCGAAGACCGTTTCGATACGTTCGCGCTGATGGAAGATCAGATGGTCGCCCTGCTGCCCACTGCCCATCCCCTCGCCGACCGGGCCAGCCTGAGCCTCAAGGACCTGTGCAACGATCCCTTCGTGCTCACCGAGGCCGGATCCTCGGAGCTGGTTTCGCGACTGTTCAATGCCGCCCGGCTCACACCGAACGTGCGTTTTCGTTGCTCGCAATTGCTCAGCACCCTGGATGTCGTCAGGCGCGGCGAGGCGGTGAGCGTGGTGTCCGAAGGCTCGCTACCGGGCGGCGACAACCCGGGTTTCGTCACGCGGCCATTGGCACCACGGGTTCCGCGCCAGATTGGCCTCGCCGTACTGGACAGCCGCCAGGCCTCACCGGCGACCCTGGCCTTCATAGAACTGGCCCGGCAGTGATCCAGGTACGACACCGAACCTGTGGGAGCGAGCTTGCTCGCGATGAGGCCCTCGCGGCGAGCAAGAGACCGGCAAGCCATCTATCATAGTCGGCATCCAACATTTCCCCCCGCCTTGATCCCTTCCCTCTTGCCCCACAGGTTGTGCCGATGCCATTGACCGCCACACGTTCGCGCACGCGGCCCCGTCGCTACCTGACCACCCTGCTCTGCGCCCTGCTACCAATGCTGTCAGGGTTGGCCATCCTCTACCTGCAAGCCGAACGGACGCTGGAGCAACAGACCCGGCAGACTGCCGCAGAGCTGGTCCGGCAGGTCGAGTTGATGCTCGACAACACCGCTTCGTCGGCTCGCGAATTGCTGCCCCTGGCCGGCCAACCCTGCGAAGCGGTGAAACTGGCGTTGCGCGAACAAGTGACGCGCCGCCCCTATGTCCGCTCGACCAACCTGATACAAGGCAACACCCTGTATTGCAGTTCGTTGTTCGGCGCCTTCGAGGAAAAGGTCAATCCCAGCGACTACCACCAAGGTACGTTGTGGCTTATGAACGGCAACCCTGTCACACCCGATACCGCACTGCTGATTTACCGGCTCAACGAGGGCCAGCAAGGGGCATTGGCGACGCTCGATGGCTATCACCTGGCCAACGTCCTGCATCTGATTGGCGGGCAGACCCGAATGCTGTTGCAAGTCGGGCCGAACTGGCTGGCGGCCGACGGCAAGGTTCGACAAGCCCCACTGCCCGCGCTGGCAGTCGCTCAGAGCGACCTCGCCTCATCGCGCTACCCTTTCAATGTTGAAGCCGGTTTTGATGGGGGTGAAGTCTGGCGCTACATGGCCCGGGAGTATCCGCCGCTGTTCAGCCTGCTGATCGTCTTCGGCGTTATTGCCGGGACACTCGGTCACTGGCTGCAAAAACGCGCCTCGTCTCCCAGCCGTGAATTGCAACGAGCGCTGGAGGCGGGAGAATTCGTTCCCTACCTGCAACCGGTCGTACACGGCGACAGCAAGCGTTGGGCCGGGGTCGAAGTGCTGATGCGCTGGAATCATCCCACGGAAGGCCTGGTACGCCCGGACCTGTTTATTCCATTCGCCGAACACAGCGGCTTGATCGTGCCGATGACCCGGGCGCTGATGCAGCAAACCATGCACTTGCTGGCGCCTCTTACGCCGCTGCTCGAAGCGCCGTTTCATGTCGGCATCAACATCACCGCTCGCCACTGCCAGGATCTGGCCCTGGTGAACGATTGCCGCGCGTTCCTGGATGCCTTCCCAGCCGGCACGATTGCGCTGGTGTTGGAGCTGACCGAGCGCGAGCTGATCGAACCGACGCCCATTACTCACCAATTGTTCGAACAGCTGCGTGAGCTGGGGGTCATGATCGCCATCGACGATTTCGGCACCGGTCATTCCAGCCTGGGGTACTTGCGTCAGTTCAACGTGGATTTCCTGAAGATTGACCAGAGTTTTGTCGCGATGATCGGTGCCGATGCCCTGTCGCGCCACATCCTCGACAGCATCATCGAACTGTCGGGCAAGCTCGACTTGGGTATTGTCGCCGAGGGTGTCGAAACGCTCGAACAAAGCGATTACCTGGCCGCCCATGGGGTGAACTTTCTACAAGGTTATCTATTTGGCCGCCCGGTTAGCGGGCAGGACTTCATTGAGACCTTGACCGCCATTAATGGCAATTAACCGTCGCCGACCTATTGACGACGGCGCTAAAATGGATAAAAACGTTTGCTGTTGTTACATAACGAAAAAGTTACGATTTACACATTTCGGATTAACTACTACAATTTTTTCTACCTGTGCTAGATAGCAGGAGAATCATTATCACCGAGTCGCTTCAAGGCACTTGGCTTATAGCTTTGTTTGCGGTTGGTATCAGCCAAACATTCTGATTGGAGTAACGATTTTGTCCAGACTCGCTGAATTTCGTGCAGCTGAAAGGGCCCTTCAAGAACAGCTCAAGCAGCTGGAATCGCTGAAGAACGATGCCGGGCTCAAGAAAGAAATCGAATTCGAAGAAAAGCTCCAGGGACTGATGAAAACCTACGGCAAGAGCTTGCGCGATATCATCGCGATCCTTGATCCGAAGCCGTCCAAGGCTGGCTCGCCAGCGGCCAAGCCCGTTAAAACCCGCCGTGCACGTGTGGTCAAGGTTTACCAGAACCCGCACACGGGTGAGTTGATCGAAACCAAGGGCGGCAACCATCGCGGCCTGAAGGCCTGGAAAGAACAATACGGTGCGGGCACCGTTGATTCCTGGTTGCGTGGTTGACATCCGCCGGATGAAAAAAACCCTGAGTACACTCAGGGTTTTTTTATGGGCTCAACTTTTGGATCGTGCTCCCGGCGTATTGTGCTGATGGCCTTATAGTTTCAGGCTATTTCGTACCGACTGTATTTCATCCTGGCTTTCAACAAACACCTGCGCCTGTCCCGCATAGGACAGCACATAAGCCTTGCCCTCATTTAGTGCCGCGACGAGTGTCTGAGACAACACATGTCGACCGTTCTGCGTGATCGTGCAAGTGGTCTCCAATGCCGTGACTTCGCCCAACATGGAAGCATGGATCTTATTGCACACACTTTGATAACCACCCTGGAAAAAATCCTTTTGGATTGACTTGCGCATTTCCAGTAACACGCCTTGCAAGTTGACTTGATGATCGGGCTCGACGGGTGTCGCGGTCAGCTCCATGACCATCAGCGCATTGCCCGCCGAGTCGCTCTTGGTCGCCCGTTGCCGGGTCATTCCCGGTGCCGTCGTCGGGGCAGGCGCATCGGCGGGCAGCGGCTCGATGACCCACCCCTGTGGCCATGTGACCTGCGGTTCAAGCGCCTGGGCAGCGCCACTCGCAACGATGGCAAACAACAGGACAAACAGCGAAGGAAACGGTCGAATCATTGCGTTGTACTCAAAAGCCAATCGTAAAGTCTGAAGCCCACCGCAGAAGCAGGCAATAGCCATGCGCGGTTTGGCGATGCCGTGCTCCTTTGCGTATCATGGGTGCACCTGCAAGGAAGCCGTGTAACGCAAGCCCAGGAACCGTCGCAACTGAGTTGCTACGCCGTTTGCCCCACTTATTTTCCGGAGGGCCCATGAGCCTGCACGAACTCAATACTTTCCCTGGCGTCACTGCCCAACCCGATGCGGCCACGGCCAGATTCGTCTTCAACCACACCATGCTACGGGTCAAGGACATTACCAAGTCCCTGGATTTCTACACCCGAGTGCTGGGTTTCTCCCTGGTGGAAAAACGCGACTTCCCGGAAGCCGAATTCAGCCTGTATTTCCTGGCCCTGGTGGACAAGAACCAGATTCCAGCGGATGCAGCGGCACGTACCGAATGGATGAAATCGATTCCTGGCATCCTGGAGCTGACCCACAACCATGGTACCGAAAGCGATCCGGCATTCGCCTACCACAACGGCAACACCGACCCGCGTGGGTTTGGCCACATCTGCATCTCGGTCCCGGACATCGTTGCCGCCTGCGAGCGTTTCGAAGCACTGGACTGCGACTTCCAGAAACGCCTGAATGACGGCCGCATGAAGAGCCTGGCGTTCATCAAGGACCCGGATGGCTACTGGGTCGAAATCATCCAGCCGGCACCGCTGTAGGCTGTACTGATACCCATTGTGGGAGCGAGCTTGCTCGCGATAAAGGCAGCATATTCAGCATGGATGCAAGCTGACCCACCGCCATCGCGAGCAAGCTCGCTCCCACAGAATAATGGGCGATAAAAAACCCCATGAGCCAAGACTCATGGGGTTTTGTTTTTCCGCTATCGGCCGCTTAGGCCGGCGCAGAAGTGCGGATCAGATGATCGAAGGCACTCAGCGAAGCCTTGGCCCCCTCACCCACGGCGATCACGATCTGCTTGTACGGCACGGTGGTCACGTCACCGGCGGCGAATACGCCAGGGATCGAGGTTTCGCCCCGGGCATCGACAATGATCTCGCCCCGCGGCGACAACTCGACGGTGCCTTTGAGCCAATCGGTGTTGGGCAACAGGCCGATCTGCACGAAGATACCTTCCAGCTCCACGTCCCGCACTTCACCGCTTGGACGGTCCTTGTAGCGCAAGCCGTTGACCTTCTGGCCATCGCCCGTCACTTCGGTGGTCTGGGCGTTGGTGATCACCGTCACGTTCGCCAGGCTGTGCAGCTTGCGCTGCAACACCGCATCGGCACGCAATTGCACATCGAACTCCAGCAAGGTCACATGGGCCACGATACCGGCCAGGTCGATGGCTGCCTCAACGCCGGAGTTACCGCCGCCAATCACTGCCACACGCTTGCCTTTGAACAGCGGACCATCACAGTGCGGGCAGTACGCCACGCCCTTGTTGCGATATTGCTGCTCGCCCGGCACGTTCATTTCGCGCCAGCGTGCACCGGTCGCCAGGATCACGGTCTTGGCCTTGAGGCTCGCACCGCTGGCGAACTTTACCTCGTGCAGTGCGCCATCCTTGCCTGGCACCAATGCATCGGCGCGTTGCAGGTTCATGATGTCCACGTCGTACTGCTTGACGTGTTCTTCCAGGGCAACGGCCAGTTTCGGGCCTTCGGTTTCCTGGACCGAGATGAAGTTCTCGATGGCCATGGTGTCGAGCACCTGACCGCCGAAACGCTCCGCCGCCACACCGGTGCGGATACCTTTACGGGCCGCATAGATAGCCGCTGAAGCGCCCGCCGGGCCGCCGCCCACCACCAGCACATCGAAGGCATCCTTGGCGCTGATCTTTTCAGCCTGGCGCTCGATACCACTGGTGTCGATCTTGGCAAGAATCTCTTCCAGGCCCATACGGCCCTGGCCGAAGTTCACGCCATTCAAGTAGATGCTCGGCACGGCCATGATCTGGCGTTCATCGACCTCGGCCTGGAACAGCGCGCCGTCGATCGCCACGTGGCGAATGTTCGGGTTCAACACCGCCATCAGGTTCAGCGCCTGGACCACGTCCGGGCAGTTCTGGCACGACAGCGAGAAGTACGTCTCGAAGTTGAACTCGCCCTTGAGGGAGCGGATCTGTTCGATAACCTCGACACTGGCCTTCGATGGGTGACCGCCGACCTGCAGCAAGGCCAGCACCAGCGAAGTGAATTCGTGGCCCATGGGGATGCCGGCAAAGCGCAGGCTGATATCGGCGCCCGGGCGATTCAACGAAAACGAAGGCTTGCGCGCATCGGTGCCGTTGTCGAGCAAAGTAATCTGGTCGCAAAGACTGGCAACGTCTTTGAGTAACGCAAGCATTTCCTGGGATTTCGCACCGTCGTCGAGGGAAGCGACGATCTCGATCGGCTGGGTGACCCGTTCCAGGTATGACTTCAACTGAGCTTTAAGATTGGCGTCCAACATACGGGCGATTTCCATTTTTTTGAATTTCTGAAAAAACAACGCCCGAGCGAATCTCGCCCGGGCGTTTTTTGTGGGCGGTGCAGCTTGCTTAGGTGCGGATGACCGCCCTCAAAGGACTCACGGTCTTAGATCTTGCCGACCAGGTCCAGGGACGGAGCCAGGGTGGCCTCGCCTTCTTTCCACTTGGCTGGGCAGACTTCGCCAGGGTGAGCGGCAACGTATTGAGCGGCCTTGATCTTGCGCAGCAGCTCGGAAGCGTCACGGCCTACACCGCCGTCGTTGAGTTCAACGATCTTGATCTGGCCTTCTGGGTTGATCACGAAAGTGCCGCGGTCAGCCAGGCCAACTTCTTCGATCAGCACGTCGAAGTTGCGGGAGATAACGTGGGTTGGGTCGCCGATCATGGTGTACTGGATCTTGCCAATGGCTGGCGAAGTGTTGTGCCAGGCCGCATGGGCAAAGTGGGTGTCGGTCGACACGCTGTAGATCTCGACGCCCAGTTTCTTGAACTCGGCGTAATTGTCGGCCAGGTCTTCCAGCTCGGTTGGGCAAACGAAGGTGAAGTCGGCTGGGTAGAAGAACACGACAGACCACTTGCCTTTCAGGTCGGCGTCCGATACCGGAACGAATTCGCCGTTTTTGAAAGCGGTAGCGTTGAACGGTTTAACTTGGCTGTTGATGATAGGCATCGATGTTTCTCCATCAGGGTTGAAAGTTGATGGAGGGAATCTTAACCACTCATCCCCAGGCTGGCTCATTGGCAAACCTCATGCGAATGATTGGTTTTGGCTATGAGCAGCTAAATAGATAGAAGAAAACTTAATATGGCGAGCAAGCTCGCCATATATTCGCCTGGCAATCAGGAGGCTACGGGCGTACGCATCGTCACGAATTCCTCGGCGGCGGTTGGATGCACGCCGATGGTTTCGTCGAAATCGCGCTTGGTGGCGCCGGCCTTGAGCGCAATGGCCAAACCCTGGACGATTTCCCCGGCGTCCGGCCCGACCATGTGGCAACCCAGCACCTTGTCCGTCCGGGCATCCACCACCAGTTTCATCAGCGTGCGCTCCTGGCAGTCGGTCAAGCTCAGCTTCATCGGCCGGAAGCGGCTTTCGAAAACCTGCACCTCATGGCCCTCTTCCACGGCCTGCTCTTGCGTCAAGCCAACCGTGCCGATGTTCGGCAAGCTGAACACGGCGGTGGGAATCATCCGGTAATCCACCAGGCGATACTGCTCGGGCTTGAACAGACGCCGCGCAACCGCCATGCCCTCGGCCAAGGCAACGGGTGTAAGCTGGACACGACCGATCACATCGCCAATGGCCAGGATCGACGGCTCGGTGGTTTCGTACTGTTCGTTGACCTGGACAAACCCCTTCTCGTCCACCGTGACAGCGGTGTTCTCCAAGCCAAGATTGTCCAGCATCGGTCGCCGGCCGGTGGCGTAGAACACGCAATCGGTGAGCAGCGTGCGACCATCCTTGAGCTCCACGCTCAGGCTGCCATCGTCCAATTTTTCGATGCATTTGATGTCGGCATCGAACTTCAGATCCAGGCCGCGACGGGTCAGCTCTTCAGCCAGATGCTTGCGCACCGCACCGTCGAAGCCGCGCAGGAACAGTTCGCCGCGATACAGCAACGACGTCTGCGCGCCCATGCCGTGGAAAATCCCCGCGAATTCCACCGCAATGTAGCCACCGCCCACGACGATCACGCGCTTGGGCAGTTCCTTGAGAAAGAACGCCTCGTTGGAACTGATGGCATGCTCGCGCCCCGGAATGTCCGGGATCACCGGCCACCCGCCCGTGGCGATCAGGATGTGCTTGGCGGTGTGGCGCTGGCCGTTGATCTCGACCTCATGGGGCCCGGTGATCCTGGCGTGCCCTTCGTGCAGCACGACGCCGCTGTTGACCAGCAGGTTGCGATAAATCCCGTTGAGGCGATTGATTTCCCGGTCCTTGTTGGCGATCAGCGTGGCCCAGTCGAAACTCGCCTCGCCCGCTGTCCAGCCATAGGCCGATGCCTGCTCGAAGTCCTCGGCGTAATGCGCGCCGTAGACCAGCAGCTTTTTCGGCACACAGCCCACGTTCACGCAGGTACCGCCCAGGTAGCGGCTCTCCGCCACGGCCACTTTCGCCCCAAAGCCGGCGGCAAACCGCGCAGCCCGCACACCACCGGAACCGGCGCCAATCACATACAAGTCAAAATCGTAGGCCATCTTCTATCTCCTTCGGCAGATCATCAGCATACCTGCTGTTTTCACCTGAGGCAGCGTTGCGGTTGGTTATGGGGGCGGAAAACGAAAAAGCCAGCCGGACTGGATCGACGCGCAATTCCTGTGGGAGCGAGCTTGCTCGCGATAGCGGCGGGCCAGTCAACATCAATGCTGCTGATCCGACGCCATCGCGAGCAAGCTCGCTCCCACAGGGGTTTTGCTTGTGTGATAGGTGATTGGCGAGAGACTTTTCCCCGCGCAAAAAAACGCCCCGAACCAGTCGGGGCGTTTTTTCAAGGCGCGGCAGGCGTATCAGTAAGCCTTGCCGGTCTTGTAGAAGTTCTCGAAGCAGAAGTTGGTCGCGTCGATGTAGCCTTCGGCACCACCGCAGTCGAAACGCTTGCCCTTGAACTTGTAGGCCATGACGCAGCCGTTCTGGGCCTGTTTCATCAGGGCGTCGGTGATCTGGATTTCGCCGCCCTTGCCTGGTTCGGTCTGTTCGATCAGGTCGAAGATGTCCGGGGTCAGGATGTAGCGACCGATGATTGCCAGGTTCGACGGTGCATCTTCAGGCTTTGGTTTTTCAACCATGCTGTGGACGCGGTAGATGTCGTCGCGGATCATTTCGCCGGCAATGACGCCGTACTTGTTGGTTTCCTGCGGATCGACTTCCTGGATTGCCACGATGGAGCAACGGAACTGCTTGTACAGCTTGACCATCTGGGTCAGCACGCCGTCGCCTTCGAGGTTGACGCACAAGTCGTCCGCCAGGACCACGGCGAACGGTTCGTCACCGATCAGCGGGCGACCGGTCAGGATCGCATGGCCCAGGCCTTTCATTTCGGTCTGGCGGGTGTAGGAGAACGAGCATTCATCCAACAGTTTGCGGATGCCGACCAGGTATTTTTCCTTGTCGGTGCCCTTGATCTGGTTTTCCAGCTCGTAGCTGATGTCGAAATGGTCTTCCAGGGCGCGTTTGCCGCGACCCGTGACGATGGAGATTTCCGTCAGGCCCGCATCGAGGGCTTCTTCGACGCCGTACTGGATCAGTGGCTTGTTCACCACCGGCAGCATTTCTTTGGGCATGGCTTTAGTCGCTGGCAGGAAGCGAGTACCGTAACCGGCTGCTGGGAACAAGCATTTCTTGATCATATAAGTCCTTGAAAAGGCGGTGTCTACGAGTTTCGGCGCAGTCTAATCAGGCGGCGGGCACCTTACAATGCCCGCACTGGCCAACCGATGCCATCATAGAGAAATAAAAAACGGCGGATAGTTCAATCGCCTTTCGTCTCGATGGGTTTAGCGGTCCTACTGTACGCCCATGGGCGCTGTTTGCGAGCATTTGACGTATCATGGCGCCCTTGATCCCGCCAACGAGGCAGCTAGATGTCGGTCACACAAAATACAAACGGTTATTCGGTCAGCCAGGACAAGGACGGCCAGTGGTGGATTATCAACTACCACGGCGAGCAGGTCGCCGGCCCCCTGCCCAGCAAGGCGATGGCGGTAGAAGTCGCCGCGGTATTCCAGGACGACCGCTCTGCCCCGGCGGCCAGGGAACGTGAATCGGCCCCGGCCCGCAGCCCTCGTCGCAAGAAATAAACAGACAAGCCTCAAGTAAATGACGCCCGGCATTGAACGGGGCTTTGTTTATCTGTACTGGAATGGCCATTCGCTATAATCTCGCGCCTGCCCCCTCCCTTCTCGATGACGATTCCATGAAAACACTTCTGGCGCTGTTTACAGTCCTGGCCTTGGCGGGCTGTGCCTCGGCCGAAAAAACCTACCTGAACAATGGCGAACAGGGGCTGACCATCGATTGCTCCGGCGAAGCCAACTCCTGGGCCACTTGTTATGAAAAGGCGGATGCCTCCTGTGCCGGCACCGGCTACCGCATCGTCGGCACCGATGGCACGCCGCAAGCCAAGGAAAGCGACAAGACCCTGGGGGTCAATGTCGGCAACTTCACCAGCCGTAGCGTCCTTGTGGTGTGCAAGTAAAGACGGAGGGCCTGTTTCGTGGGTGAAACAGGCTTAGATATGAATCTCGGCGAACTTGATTCCCAGCCCACGGATGGTCTCGATCAGGTCATCGAGACGGCTGAATGACTCGACTTCGTCCTGGTCATCCACCAGGAAAAAACTGCGCCCGGCGGCTTTCTTGAAGAAGACGATCCATTCACCTGGGCTCGCCGGGTTCTGAATCACATGAGTGGCACAGATCAGACCCTCTGCATGGCGCTCACGCACCTGCTCGCGTTTCATCGACTGACTCCATAAATGACAATGCCGCCAACGTTGACCGCGGCGGCATTTTTTGTCGAGGGCATCAGTTTATCCGATGCCCGGCCCGCTCGTCAGGCCGTGACCGTGTTTAACCGGAAATGCAGGCGTTGGCCGCGTCCTGCACATCGCCTGGGCGCACGGGCACGTTGGACAGGCTTTCGTGCAGCTTGATGCTGCTGCCACTGGAGCGCTCGTCAATGTCGAACACCGCCGCCGGCATGCTTGAGAGTTTGCCCGGCACAATCAACCGCACACCGTTCTTGTGGGGTTCCATTTGCAGCGCGCCACGGCTGCTGGCGAGTTTGTCGGCAACGCACTTGGCATATTCATGGGGTTTCTTGCCGGAGATAACGCTCATGGTGGGTGGCGTCTGGTTGATGTCCGATACCGATGCACATCCACTCATGGCCAATGCCAATACCCACACGCTGCGCTTCATATGATTCCTCCAATAAAGACCCTCCGACAGTGCCGACGCCATTTTTCTCCGGTGCCGCACCGCTTTTTTTACCCCGCAACCTGCGATAAATGAACAAAGCCTGGAGCGCGGGCCGGATATTAACACTCGGGGCTGATAAACTGCGCATCATTGCCCCTTGCTATCGTTTTGATTTTGTAGAAAAAGCCCTTCTGGAGGCGCCCATGAAATTCATCCACCAGCGCGAGCACCTGAACGAAGACGACATCGTCGTCATCGAATGCTCCCAAATGTGCAATATCCGTTTGATGAACGACGCCAATTTTCGCAGCTTCAAGAATGGCGGCCGGCACACTTATCATGGCGGCGCGTTCGACACCTTCCCGGCCAGGATCACCGCACCGAGCACCGGCTTCTGGAACATCACCATCGACACCGTCAACCGCCGGGCCATCAGCGTCACGCGCAAGCCGACCCTGACTCACAAGATCAAGATCATCCGGCGCTCCAGCTCGAGACTGAGCTGAGCATCGCCCACACTTTCACTGCAGGTAAAACCGTGGACCAGACGACCAAATACGTCATCAAGTACAAGCTCAATGGAGAACGCCGCTTCGAGTTCGCGCAACTGAACACCGGTACTGAGGAAGAAGCCAGGGCGGCCTTGCAGGTGTTGCACGGCCAGACCGATGATGTGATCAGCGACGTCAGTGTCAGCAAAGCGCTGTAACCGCCTCGTTGGCTTTTTTTGTGGTGAGGGGATTTATCCCCGCTGGGCTGCGAAGCAGCCCCAAAACCTGGCACTGCGGTGCAGCAGATGAACCGTGCCAGCCGGTTTACGACTGCTGCGCAGCCGGACGGGGATAAATCCCCTCGCCACAAGGTTAGACCGTCAGGCTCTTGCTTCTTTACCCCTGCCGCAGAAAACATTGACCGCAAGTCCCGGAGTGCCCGGCAACGAAGCACTCGCCAGACTGAACAATCCTTCCACCAAGGTTTGTGCTCATGTCGACTTCCCTGCAAGCGCCTTCGCTGACCCCCTCCATGGATGACCTTGACTGGCCTGCCTTGGGGCGCAGCCTCGATCAGGACGGCAGCGCAGTTATCCGCCACCTGCTCACGGCCACGCAATGCCAGAGTCTCAGCAACTTGTACGCCGATACCGGACTTTTTCGTTCGCGGGTGGTCATGGCCCGTCATGGGTTCGGACGCGGCGAATATCAGTATTTTCGTTACCCGCTGCCCGACCTCGTCCAGCAACTGCGCCAGTCGTTGTATCCGCAGCTGGTGCCGCTGGCGAACCGCTGGAATGCATGCATGGGCATCGAAGCGCGATACCCCGACCGGCACGCCGATTTCATCCAGCGCTGCCATGCCGCCGGGCAGCAACGCCCTACGCCGTTGTTGCTGCAATACGGCCCACAGGACTACAACTGCCTGCATCAGGATCTGTACGGCGAACAGGTGTTCCCGCTGCAGGTGGCGATCCTGCTGTCGGAACCGGGGCGGGACTTCAGCGGGGGTGAGTTCGTGCTGACCGAGCAACGCCCGCGCATGCAGTCGCGGCCGCAGGTCATCGATCTGAAACAGGGCGATGCGGTGGTGTTCGCCGTGCACCAGCGGCCCGTCAAGGGTGTTCGCGGTTATTATCGAGTGAACATGCGCCATGGCATCAGCCGCGTGCACGACGGCAGGCGACACACCTTGGGAATCATTTTTCATGATGCGCAATGACGACAACCCGATCACCCTGGACCTGTTCGCCGACGAGACGCCGACGACGCCCGGCCAGGTCGAACGGATCGGCGAGCAATCGTTCGTGCTGCGTGGCTTTGCCCTGCCCTGGCTCGACCGTTTGCTGCCGGCCCTGGAGGCGGTCTTGCAGGCCGCGCCGTTCCGGCAGATGGTCACGCCCGGCGGCTTTACCATGTCGGTGGCCTTGAGCAGTTGCGGCGCGCTGGGCTGGACCACCGACCGCAGTGGCTATCGCTATACCGCCCATGATCCCCAAACCGGCCGCCCCTGGCCCGACATGCCGGCGGTGTTTCGCGAACTGGCCCAGGCCGCTGCCCGGCAGGCGCAGTTCGAGCACTTCGAGCCGGATTCCTGCCTGATCAACCGCTACGTGCCCGGCGCACGGATGTCGCTGCATCAAGACAAGAACGAGCGCCAACTCACCGCCCCTATCGTCTCGATGTCCCTGGGCCTGCCGGCAATGTTTCAGTTCGGCGGCTTCGAGCGCAGTGACAAAAGCCAACGCATCCCGCTGTTCCATGGCGACATCGTGGTCTGGGGCGGTGTGGACCGGTTGCGTTACCACGGCGTCCTGCCGCTCAAGGCGGGTGAGCATCCGCGCCTGGGCACCCAGCGCATCAACCTGACGTTTCGCACCGCCGGATGAAGGTGCAGAATTCAACCGCAAGACTTGGAGTGTCGCCGCTCCCCAGGCTCGCTACTGTAGCCAAAACGGGCCAATGGACATAACGACCATGAACAGCACTTCGAATCATCTCGCCCCTGAACTGGATCCGCGCTGGGCCGCCGTGCTCGCCCGGGATCCGCGCGCCGATGGGCAATTTGTCTACGGCGTGAAAACCACCGGCATCTATTGCCACCCCAGCAGCCTGTCGCGCCTGCCCAACCCGCGCAACGTTGAATTCTTCGACACGCCGGAACAGGCCCAGGCCGCCGGCTACCGTCCCAGCAAACGCGTGGCCAGGGACCAGACCCAGATTGCCGCCCAGCAAGCGGCCCGGGTCGCGGCGGCCTGTCGGCAGATCGAGGCGGCCGAAGAACTGCCTGGGCTCAATGAATTGGCAGAAAGCGCAGGCTTGAGCCCCTTCCACTTTCATCGGGTCTTCAAAGCGGTCACCGGCCTGACCCCCAAGGGTTATGCCAGTGCCCACCGCTCACGCAAAGTCCGCGAACGCCTGGCCGATGGCGGCAGCATCACCGAGGCGCTGTACGACGCCGGTTTCAATTCCAACAGCCGCTTTTATGAAGCCGCCGACAAGGTCCTGGGCATGAAGCCTACGGACTACCGCGCCGCCGGGCAGAACAACGACATCCGTTTCGCCGTCGGCCAATGCTCCCTCGGGGCGATCCTGGTGGCGCAAAGCGAACGCGGCGTGTGCGCGATCCTGCTGGGGGACGACCCGGATGCACTGGTGCGAGACCTGCAGGATAAATTCCGCCGCGCCAACCTCATTGGCGCCGACCGGGAATTCGAGCAGTTGATTGCCCAAGTGGTGGGCTTCATCGAAGCACCGGCCCTGGGCCTGGATTTGCCCTTGGACTTGCGCGGTACGGCGTTCCAGGAACGGGTCTGGCAAGTCTTGCGGGAGATTCCGCCGGGCAGCACCGCCAGCTACGCCGAGATCGCCCAGCGCATCGGCCAGCCCAAGGCCGTGCGCGCCGTGGCCCAGGCCTGCGGCGCCAACAGCCTGGCGGTGGCGATCCCTTGCCACCGGGTGGTGCGCAGCGACGGCAACCTCTCGGGCTATCGCTGGGGCGTGGAGCGCAAGCGTCAGTTGCTGGCGCTGGAACGCTCGTCCGGGGACTGAACGCCAATGTAGATCGCCACCGAATCGGGGCCGCTGTAGACCTCGAAATCGGTGGTGAAACGGCGCAGGGTTTGCGGGTTATCGGCGAAGTACGCCCAGATCAGGCCCCAGGTCTGGATCACACAATCGGGCATCGGCCCCTTGGCCGAAAACACCAGGTAGTCGCCGCCCTCGATGTCCACGGCGGGGTAACCGGCGCTCGTCGCATCCACCTGCACGCCGGCCGTCACATCGAAGTAGCCGGTGGCATCAGACTCGTAGTTGGAATAAACCCCATAGACAAACGACTCCGACTGCCGGGCCGGGATCCTGTCGAACAGCCCTTCGTTGAAGAACTGCTGCCACATCGGGCCGATCTTCGCTGTGTCGGGCTGCTGCTCGTCGGCGTTACGGGTGTGCACCTGCAAACCGGCCACGGTGAAGGGTTCGACGGTCTTGAGTTTTACGTCCATGCGTCAGGCTCCTTGATAAGTGAAGCCCGCATGGTAACCCTCCCGCCGTCGGGATCAAGCAGCGGCGTTCAATTGAAAAACTCGACTGGCCTTGGCCCTGCCACACCTGCTAAAAACGCTGTTTCCTTCTGCCGTCGGAGACTCCGCACATGAGCCAGTGGCCAGACACTCGCCTTCTTGACCTGCTCGGCATCGAGCTGCCCATCATCCAGGGGCCGCTGGCCGGGGTGACCGGGCCGGCCATGGTGGTCGCCACCTGCAATGCCGGTGGGCTGGGTTCGATGCCGGCGGCGATGCTGGATGTCGAGCAACTGCGCCAGGCCCTGACGACCATCGGCGAGCAGACCGACAAACCGTTCAATGTTAATTTCTTCTGTCACCAGCCGCCGGTGTTCGATGAGCAACGGGCCGAAGCCTGGAAGCAGCGGCTCAGACCCTACTACCAGGAACTGGGCGCCGATTTCGACGCGCCGACACCGGTATCCAACCGAACTCCTTTCGATGACGCTGCCTGCCGTGTGCTGGAAGAGTTTCGCCCCAAAGTGGTCAGCTTCCACTTCGGCCTGCCGGAAAAATCCCTGCTGGATCGGGTAAAGGCCACCGGCGCGAAAATCCTCTCTTCGGCCACCACCGTCGAGGAAGCCGTCTGGCTGGAACAGCACGGCTGCGACGCGATCATCGCCATGGGCTACGAGGCCGGTGGCCATCGCGGGATGTTCCTCAGCGACGATCTCAACACCCAAGTGGGCCTGTTTGCCTTACTGCCGCAGGTGGTGGATGCGGTGAAAGTACCGGTGATCGCCACCGGCGGCATCGGCGATGCGCGGGGGATCGTCGCGGCGTTCGCCCTGGGCGCCTCGGCGGTGCAACTGGGCAGCGCCTATCTGTTCACCCCCGAAGCCAAGATCAGCGCGTCCCATCACCGGGCGTTGCGCACGGCCAAGGAAAGCCAGACCGCCGTCACCAACCTGTTCACCGGCCGCCCGGCCCGGGGCATCGTCAACCGGGTGATGCGCGAAGTCGGTCCGATGAGTCCGCTCGCGCCGGCCTTTCCCCTGGCGGGCGGCGCGTTGATGCCGCTGCGCGCCAAGGATGAAGCGGACTTCAGCAACCTTTGGGCCGGCCAGGCGTTTCCCCTGGGCCGCGAGCTGTCGAGCGCCGAGCTGACCCGGCGGTTGGCTGAAGAGGCATTGGCCCGACTCAACAATCGTGGGCGGGCCTGACAGTCGTCATCGCCTGTTAGGCCGCCATCGCGAGCAAGCTCGCTCCCACAGGGGACAGGGGACAGCTGGCAAGTCCGGACACACCACCGGACCTGTGGGAGCGAGCTTGCTCGCGATGGGGCCAGCACTTGCCCCTCGCTCCCCAGGCAAAATGCCGCGTTCCGTTTGTCAGTCATTCGCTATATATTCTGCTATATAGCGAACCTGACCTTACGGAACCTGACCTATGCGCCCCGCCCGCTTCGCGCCGTTGTTGCTGACCACGCTCTTTACCGTTGGCACCGTCCAGGCCGACGAGGTGCAGGTGGCGGTCGCCGCCAACTTCACCGCACCGATCCAGGCCATTGCCGCCGATTTCGAAAAAGACACCGGGCATAAATTGGTGGCGGCGTACGGCGCCACCGGGCAGTTCTACACGCAGATCAAGAACGGCGCGCCATTCGAAGTGTTCCTCGCCGCCGACGACACCACCCCAGCCAGGCTCGAAAGCGAAGGCGACACCATCAAGGGCTCGCGCTTCACCTACGCCGTCGGCACCCTGGCGCTGTGGTCGGCCAAGGCCGGTTATGTCGACAACCAGGGCCAAGTCCTCAAGCACAACGATTTTCAACACCTGTCCATCGCCAACCCGAAAGCCGCGCCCTATGGCCTGGCCGCGACCCAGGTGCTGGACAAGCTGGGCTTGACCGCCCAAGTCAACAGCAAGCTCGTCGAAGGCCAGAACATCACCCAGGCCTATCAGTTCGTCTCCACCGGCAACGCCGAACTCGGCTTCGTCGCCTTGTCGCAAATCTACAAGGACGGCAAGGTCACCAGCGGTTCGGCGTGGATCGTCCCGGCCGAACTGCATGACCCGATCAAACAGGACGCGGTGATCCTCAGCAAAGGCCAGGACAACCCTGCCGCCGTGGCGCTGATGGACTACCTCAAGGGCCCGAAAGCCGCCGCCATCATCCAAGCCTACGGTTATCAACGCTAAATGCCCCTGACCAGTGCCGACTTCGCAGCGATCTGGCTGACCCTGCAACTGGCGTCGTTGACCACGGTGATCCTGCTGCTGATCGGCACGCCCATCGCCCTGTGGCTGTCGCGCACCCAATCCTGGCTGCGCGGGCCGGTGGGCGCGGTGGTGGCGCTGCCGTTGGTGTTGCCGCCCACGGTGATCGGTTTTTACCTGTTGCTGGCCCTGGGGCCGAATGGTTGGATCGGCCAACTCACCCAGGCCCTCGGGCTGGGCACCCTCACGTTCAGTTTTACCGGGCTGGTGATCGGCTCGGTGCTCTATTCCATGCCGTTCGTGGTGCAGCCGTTGCAGAACGCCTTCTCCGCCATCGGCAGCCGCCCCTTGGAAGTCGCTGCCACTCTGCGGGCCGGGCCTTGGGACACTTTCTTCAGCGTCATCCTGCCCCTGGCCCGGCCCGGTTTCATCACCGCCGCGATTCTCGGTTTCGCCCACACCGTCGGCGAATTCGGCGTGGTGTTGATGATCGGCGGCAACATCCCGGAGAAAACCCGGGTGGTGTCCGTACAAATCTACGACCACGTCGAAGCCCTTGAATATGCCCAGGCCCACTGGCTGGCGGCGGCGATGCTGGTCTTCTCATTCCTCGTGCTGCTGGCGCTGTATTCCAGCCGCCGGACCCGGGCCGGTTGGAGCTGATCGATGATTCAGGCGCGTTTGCAGCTCGACCATGGGGACTTTTCCCTGGACCTGGATGTGCAACTGCCGGGCCGTGGCGTGACAGCGTTGTATGGCCCATCCGGTTCCGGCAAGACCACCTGCCTGCGCTGCATCGCCGGGCTGGAGCGACCGCCCTGGGGCTTTATCGAGGTCAATGGTCAAGTGTGGCAGGACAGTGAACGCGGTGTGTTTGTCCCGCCCCACAAACGGCCGGTGGGGTATGTGTTCCAGGAGGCGAGCCTGTTCGCGCACCTGTCGGTGCAGGCCAACCTGGCGTTCGGCCTCAAGCGCATCGCGCCAGCACAACGGCGCGTAGACATGACTCAGGCGACCGAACTGCTGGGCATCGGACACTTGCTCGATCGACAGCCG
This sequence comes from Pseudomonas sp. B21-054, assembly GCF_026016345.1. Taxonomy (NCBI): domain Bacteria; kingdom Pseudomonadati; phylum Pseudomonadota; class Gammaproteobacteria; order Pseudomonadales; family Pseudomonadaceae; genus Pseudomonas; species Pseudomonas sp. B21-054. Next base: position 2,656,979 of record NZ_CP087204.1, on the reverse strand, counting down.
CAGCACTTGTCCGGCGGCGAACGCCAACGAGTGGGCATCGCCCGCGCCTTGCTCACCAGCCCGCAACTGTTACTGATGGATGAGCCGCTGGCGGCTCTCGACAGCCGGCGCAAAAACGAAATCCTGCCGTACCTGCAACGCCTGCACGATGAATTGGATATCCCGGTGCTGTACGTCAGTCATTCCCAGGACGAGGTGGCGCGCCTGGCCGACCACATCGTGCTGCTCGATGGCGGGCGCGCGTTGGCCAGCGGGCCGATCGGCGAAACCCTGGCCCGGCTTGACCTGCCGCTGGCCATGGGCGATGACGCAGGGGTGGTGATCCAGGGCCAGGTCAGCGGGTACGACGCTGACTATCAGTTGCTGACCTTGAACCTGCCCGGCAGTCCGTTGAACGTACGCGTGGCCCACACGCCACTGGCCCTCGGGCAAGCGCTGCGCTTCAAGGTCCAGGCCCGGGACGTCAGCCTCAGCCTGGCGAACGACACCCAGACCAGCATCCTCAACCGCCTGCCGGTCACCGTGGTCAGCGAACTAGCCGCCGACAACGCCGCCCATGTGTTGATCCGCCTGGAAGCCGCCGGCACGCCATTGCTGGCGCGCATCACCCGTTACTCCCGCGATCAGTTGAAGTTGCATCCGGGGCAGGTGCTCTGGGCGCAGATCAAGGCGGTGGCGGTATTGGCGTAAAATTTTGAATGTTCAAATTACAACCCTGTGGGAGCGGGCTTGCTCGCGAAAGCGTCGGCAAATTCAACATTGATGGAGGCTGATCCACCGCATTCGCGAGCAAGCCCGCTCCCACAGGTCCGCCGGTCGACTTTGGATAGTAGGAAGGCTGCAATGCCGCAACCGCAGAATCTTGGCACGACCGCAACGGGCTGCGGTCAATCGATCACAGGCCACCGGATTCGCTGCCAAGGACTTTCTTCATGCCCGACACCCTGCCGCCGGATGCACTGCCGGCCGACCTGCATTACGTCGACGACACCGCCCCGGGCATCACCCGCAAGAAATTGCGTGGCAAGTTCTGTTACTTCGACCCGCAGGGCCAGCGCATTACCGACGCCGCCGAGATCCAGCGCATCAATGCCCTGGCGGTGCCGCCGGCCTACACCGATGTGTGGATCTGCAGCGACCCGCGCGGCCATCTCCAGGCCACCGGCCGCGATGCCCGGGGCCGCAAGCAGTACCGCTACCATGCGCGCTGGCGTGAAGTGCGCGATGCGGACAAATATTCGCGGATGCTGGAGTTCGGACGGGCCTTGCCGCGCTTGCGCAAACGCCTGGAGGACATCCTGGCCAAACCCGGGTTCAGCCGCGACAAGGTCATGGCCACCGTTATCACCCTGCTGGACCTGACCCTGATCCGCGTCGGCAACACCCAATACGCTCGCGACAACCGCTCCTACGGCTTGACGACCCTGCGCAACAAGCACGTGGAAGTCAACGGCAGTGCCATCGCCTTCCAGTTCCGTGGCAAGAGTGGTGTCGAACACCAGATCACCGTGAAAGACCGACGCCTGGCACGGATCATCAAGCGCTGCCAGGAGATCCCCGGACAAAACCTCTTCCAGTACCTGGACGAGAACGGCGAGCGCCACTCCGTCAGTTCTTCGGACGTCAACGCCTACCTCAAATCCCTCACCGGTGCCGATTTCACCGCCAAGGATTACCGTACCTGGGCCGGCAGCGCGGCGGCGCTGGCCGGGCTGCGGATGCTGTCCTGGGAATCCGAGAGCGAGGCGAAAAAACACGTCGTCGAGATGGTCAGGCAAGTCGCCCAGCAACTGGGCAACACGCCGACCGTCTGTCGCAAGTGCTACATTCATCCTGCAGTGGTGGAGGCTTTTCTGCTCGGTGCCCTGAGGCAATTGCCCAAGCCCCGGCTGCGCAAAGGGCTCAGCGAAGAGGACGCAGCACTGGCGATGTTTTTGCAGCGCATGGCCGAAGCCGCCCAAGCGTGCTGAACAGGAGACAGGCGCGTGAGGGGCCGCCCGCGCCCAACCAGAGATGAGGAACATCCGAAGGACTGCGAACTCCCAACTGTACGGCACAGCCGATCCGCAGGTACTTCAAAGGGTGAAATCGACAGGAGTTGCAGATGTCCGAACACATTGTCCATTTCCATTGCCAGATCGATCAGGGCACCACGGAACGCTTCCGGGACAATTGCCTGGAAGCCATTGAAAAAGGCGCCGACTCGCTGATGCTCAACCTCTCCACCGTCGGCGGCAGCACCAACTTCGGTTTTACGCTCTACACCTTCATCAAGTCCCTTCCCGTGCCGGTACGTGCGGTGAACGCGGGCAACATCGAGTCGATGGGCATCGTCATGTTCCTCGCCGCCAGCGACCGCACCACCACGCCCCACTCGCGCTTTCTGATCCACCCGATGAACTGGTACTTCGGCCAGAAATCGGTGGACCATTCCCGCTTGCGCGAATACCTCTCCAGCCTCGACAACGACGTGGCGCGGTATGTGGAGATCTACGTCAAGGAAACCGCCGGCGCCGCCACCCAACTGGATATCTTCAAGTGCCTGTGTGCCGAGGAACGGGTGATCCCAGCGGAAAACTCCCTGGCCTTCGGCATTGCGCACCGGGTCGAGCAGGTGGTTTTTCCAGCGGATGCCAAGCACTGGAAAGTCAGCGGTGGCGAGGACTGAGCTACGTGCCCGGCGCAACAACAGGCACAAAACAAACAGGCCCCATCCTCGTGTTTTTAAACAACTTAGCCCTGTACAACTTCAAGCGAAACGGCTGTATAAGTTTTTATTCAATCGGTGACCGTTCGTCGCCAGCGAAACGCTTTTATTAAACTTCCCTCGCCTCTCTCCTTTCACAACTAATGCGAGGCATGTTGCTCGCTTAACCACAATGAGGATTCTCGAAATGGCTAATAGCGGAAACAAAAATCCAGGCAACTTCGCCAATGATCGTGAGAAAGCATCGGAGGCCGGCAAAAAAGGCGGGCACGCTTCGGGCGGCAACGCCGGTGATCGCCAAAAAGGCTCTGACACCAGCCGCAAAGGCAGCCAGGGCGGCGGCAGGAAGTCGTAATCCGTAACACCGTTGGGGCGCACGCCTGCTGCGCCCTGGCGCTTAATCCAATGAGGTCAAGCATGGGCAGTCATGATCGCTTCATCGTCAGTTTCATCGCCAATGGTCAACCGGACAATCGTGTACTGCAGGCCGATACGCAGACACTCAATGCCCGTGAAGCCGAAGCCCTGTTGAAGATCACCTTCGACGAACTCAAGGACGTTGAGTTGAGTGATATACAAGTTCAAAAAAGAACCCGCCCCACTGAAGAAGAACATGGTGTTCCAGGACACTTCAAACAGCCCTAGTCAATTTTCTATTTATTGTTACCTGCCCTCCCCACCACGACTTCCAACTTATTCTTGCGGCGAGGATTTTTATATCCTCGCCTCACTATCCCGCACCTGCTCAATGAGCATGTCCTGCGCTGGGATCCTTGATCTGCCACACCTGTCCTTTTTGCCAGGCATCTGCGCCGGGGTCTATCGGCGGCGCATCAATACCCGCCCGGGCGCGCTTTTTCGCTTCACTGTCCACGCCCATTCGGCGGTCGCGCTCGCGCACCAGCTGCGGGTCGATCTGCCCATCGGCGGTGAACCCCATCATCAACTGCGGCACGCCATAAGGCAGCTCGTTGCCCTGTCCGGTGTGCCAGGTGTGCCAGGTCTTGCCATAGGTACTCACCAGGTTCTCCATCAGCCGGGTTTCTGCGGCTTGGGGAATGCCGGGGGCGATCAGCTGGCCGGATTTCACTTCGTGCACATGGCTGTGCCACAGTTGTTTTTCGCTGGCTGGCAAGCCTTCGAACAGGCGCTGGCTGATGATGTATTCCACCCCCATCAACTTGGCGCCGGAGGTGTTCCCATCGAAGATGGCGCACTGGAAAACTTCTTCGTTCAGGGCCGTGCAGTAATGGTGGGCTTCCATTTGCCCGGACATCCGCCCGTTAAAGAAATGAAAGCCGTCGAGGTAGGTATTCAGCGCCTGCAGCGGGGGCTTGTCCTGCATGAGCCCCGCCCCTGCCTCCAGGGTCGCGGTGGTCGGCGTCTTCGCCGCACCCGGTGCATTCACGGGCGAGTCGGTCGTACCACCAGCGCAACCGATCAACCCGAAAGCCGCCGCCCATAGCACGGTCCATGTTCCATAAACACTTTTATCTGGCATGTCGCCTCTCCTTTCCATGACTGTTCATGAGAAAGGCATCGCCCATCGTGGGTTTGATTTTCCTCTCAGGCCGACCGACGAGCGGCGCCCTCAAGCGGGTGCACCATTAAATATGAAATTCCATATATTCGACTATCCACATATACTCCTGCGCAGCCACCTAGCGCCCAATGGAGCCGATCGATGAAAGTCCTTTTCATGTGCACCGCCAATAGCTGTCGCAGCATTCTCAGCGAAGCGATGTTCAACCATCTGGCCCCGACCGGGTTCGAAGCCGTCAGCGCCGGCAGTTTCCCCAAGGGCCAGGTACTGCCTCGCAGCCTGAGTACGCTGCAGGAGGCCGGTATCGGCATCCAGGGATTGCGCAGCAAGGGCAACGACGCATTCGAAAGCAGTCCGCCGGACATCGTCATCACGGTGTGCGACAACGCCGCCAATGAGGCCTGCCCGGTGTACTTCGGTCCGGCGCTCAAAGCCCATTGGGGCCTGGCAGACCCATCGGACGTCAAAGGCAGCGATGATCAGATCGGCCTGGCTTTCCACAGTACCCTGGATCGTATCGAAACCCGCTGCCGGGCATTCTTCGCCCTGCCCTTCGACCAGCTCGACGCCCAGGCCTTGAAAGCCGAGCTCGATCGCATCGGCACCCTCTGACCCGGAGCCCCCATGAGCGACGACTTACCCAACCTCGATGCAGCCCTGTCCCAGACCATCAGCGGAGTCGCCGACGGTCCGCACAAACCACGCATCCTCTTGCTCTACGGCTCGACCCGTCCTCGTTCGTTCAGCCGTTTGCTGGTGGAGGAAGCGGCGCGACTGCTGGAGCATCTTGGCGCCGAGACGCGCATTTTCAATCCGTCGGGGCTGCCGTTGCCCGATGACGCCCCCAACAGCCACCCCAAGGTTCAGGAGCTGTTGGAAATGATGACGTGGTCCGAAGGCCAGGTGTGGTGTTCCCCCGAGCGGCATGGCTCGATGTCGGCGGTGTTCAAGGCACAGATCGATTGGGTGCCGTTGGCCATGGGCGCGGTGCGCCCGACCCAGGGCAAGACCCTGGCGGTGATGCAGGTGTCCGGGGGTTCGCAGTCGTTCAACACCGTCAATCAGCTGCGCGTGCTGGGCCGCTGGATGCGCATGTTCACCATCCCCAACCAGTCGTCGGTGCCCAAGGCGTTCCTGGAGTTCGACGAGCAGGATCGCATGAAGCCCTCGGCCCTGTACGACCGGGTGGTGGATGTGATGGAAGAACTGGTGAGGTTCACCGTGCTGCTGCGTGACCGGCCGGACCTGGTGGACCGTTACTCCGAACGCAAGGAGTCGGCCGAACAGTTATCCAAGCGGGTCAATCAACGTTCGCTATAAGCCTGTTTCACCGCCTCTATCCAGGCCGGCTCCAGGCGCGACTGGTCGGTGTCCAGGTTCAGCGCTTGCATCTTCGCCAGGTGCTCCTCGGCCTCTCGCGCCAGTGAGCCCTGGGCGCTGGAGTTGGCATCCAGTTGATGCATCTGGGCCAACCCCAGATGATAGAAGCGCAACAGCTTCATGGCGGTGAAGTCCTGGGCCTGCACTCCGGCCTTCACCTGGTGCATCACGTTGGTGATTTTCATCAGGCTGCGCTTGAGCTGCCAGCCGTACACCGCAGCGGCCATCCAGGGTTGCGACCAGAAAGACAGGCGCATCAGCGCAACCATCGCCAGCACCGCGACAATCACCCCACCGAGGTTGAAGCGAAAGTTATCGCCGCCAGGCGTACCGAACAGCATCACCGCCAGGCTGGACAACAGCATCGCCAGGGCCAGGAACGTCACGGCGACGATGAGGGTGCTGCGACGGGTCTGCTGGCGGTAGGTACCGGCATCCCACGGTTTGATCTCGAACATCGCGATGTCATTTCCTTGTGCGGCATAAAAAAGTGTCGCGCATTATCGCCTGCCCGGTGGATTTAGCTATGCTGGGGCTCATTTTGCGCTGTAACCGAGCCGACGGATCCGGATCAAAGTCCATGGCGATACCGCAAGGATCGTGCGATCTTCCTACGTGGACGTATTTTTAAAGATGCCGTGGTTGTGTGCACGGCATCGTTTTCAAGGAAAGCTGAATGACTCAAAGACATGTAATCAACGCTTCTGTAAGCCCCAAGGGCAGCCTGGAGACCTTGTCCCAGCGCGAAGTCCAGCAACTGAGCGAAGCCGGTTCCGGCAGTATCTACACCCTTTTCCGCCAGTGCGCCCTGGCCATCCTCAACACCGGCGCCCATGTTGATAACGCCAAGACCATCCTGGAAGCCTACAAGGACTTCGAGATCCGCATTCACCAGCAGGACCGTGGCGTACGCCTGGAGCTGCTGAACGCGCCGGCCGACGCCTTCGTCGACGGCGAAATGATCGCCAGCACCCGGGAAATGCTGTTCAGCGCCCTGCGCGACATCGTCTACACCGAGAATGAACTGGACAGCCAGCGCATCGACCTCAGCTCATCCCAAGGCATCAGCGACTACGTTTTCCACCTGCTGCGCAACGCCCGCACCTTGCGTCCTGGCGTCGAGCCGAAAATCGTCGTGTGCTGGGGCGGTCACTCGATCAACACCGAAGAATACAAATACACCAAGAAAGTCGGCCACGAACTGGGCTTGCGCAGCCTGGACATCTGCACCGGCTGCGGCCCGGGCGTGATGAAAGGCCCGATGAAAGGCGCCACCATTGCCCACGCCAAGCAGCGTATCCATGGTGGTCGGTACCTGGGCCTGACAGAGCCGGGCATCATCGCCGCCGAAGCGCCGAACCCGATCGTCAATGAGCTGGTGATCCTGCCGGACATCGAGAAGCGCCTGGAAGCCTTCGTGCGTGTCGGCCATGGCATCATCATCTTCCCGGGCGGTGCCGGTACGGCAGAAGAGTTCCTGTACTTGCTGGGCATCCTGATGCACCCGGCCAACCAGGACCTGCCCTTCCCTGTGGTCCTCACCGGACCGAAAAGCGCCGCACCGTACCTCGACCAGTTGCACGCGTTTGTCGGTGCGACCCTGGGCGAGGCGGCGCAGAAGCACTACCAGATCATCATCGACGACCCGGCCGAAGTGGCCCGGCAGATGACCCAGGGGCTCAAGGAGGTCAAGCAATTCCGCCGCGAGCGCAACGACGCCTTCCACTTCAACTGGTTGCTGAAAATCGACGAAGGCTTCCAGCGCCCGTTCGACCCGACCCACGCCAACATGGCCAGCCTGGGCCTGAGTCGCGACCTGCCCGCCCATGAACTGGCCGCCAACCTGCGCCGGGCGTTTTCGGGAATTGTGGCGGGTAACGTCAAGGACAAAGGTATTCGCCTGATCGAGGAACATGGCCCGTACGAGATCCACGGCGACGCCGCCATCATGGAACCTCTCGACCGCCTGCTTCAGGCTTTCGTCGCCCAGCACCGGATGAAACTGCCGGGCGGCGCGGCGTATGTGCCGTGTTATCGCGTGGTGACCTGACTTTATGGGTGGGGTTTATAGGTCGTGTGTATATCCATTTTTTGTGTAACGGCTACCTATGGTTCCGCCGTTACCAAAAAAACGGATATACACACTAACCATAAACCCTAAGCCCCCCAAAACCACGCTCACAAAACCGGGATCAACCGCATCAACCCACCCTCACCCACCTCGACACTCAGCCCAAGATAATCCTTGATCATCGGATGGACGCTGACCAGCGGATGCGTATGGGTCGCCGTCACCACCCTCACATCCGCCCCCGCCGCCTCACCGGCCTGGATGCCTGCCTTGGCGTCTTCAAAGACCAGGCACTCTTGCGCTGCCACATGCAACCGCTCGGCCGCCAGTCGATAGCAAGTGGGATTAGGTTTGCCATCGCTAACATCCTCGGCAGTGACCATTACTCCGGGGCGCGGAATGCCCGCAGCTTCCATACGGCGCAAGGCCAATGCCATGGGCGCCGAGGTGACGATTGCCCATCGCTCTGGCGGCAGGCTTTGCAGAAATGCAGCCGCACCGGGCACTTGCACGACACCTTCGACGTCTTCGATTTCCTCCCGGGTAATCTGCTCGGCTTCGGCCTGGGCATCCACCCCCGGCAGGTGCTGGCGGGCGATGGTGTCGATGGCGCGCACGCCATGGATCGTCGGCAGGAACGTCGCCACGTCCACACCGTGGCGCAGGGCCCAGCGTGTCCAGATCCGCTCGGCGGCGGCGATGGAATTGAGCAACGTGCCGTCCATGTCGAAAAGGAAGGCGCGGTAGGCAATGTTGAGTGAAGGGCTGGCTGGCATCGGATCCTCGGTGACGGGGGACAGGTGACGGCCACTGTAACATCGCCAGGCACCGAACCCTTGTGGGAGCGAGCTTGCTCGCGATAGCGGTGAATCAGCCTGCATCGATGCCGAGTGTGCCGACGCCATCGCGAGCAAGCTCGCTCCCACAGGGACCAGCGGTGGGTCGACTACACCAACCGCTCAATCGGCTGATGCTGCCAGACCAATTTGTAATACAGCGTCTGCAACACCAGCATGCTCAGGTAAGCCACCGGGAACGCCATCCATACCCCTTGCAACCCGAAGTGCGCGTCCAGCAGATACGCCGCCGGCACTTGCACACCGACGATGCAGAAAATCGAAATCGCCACCGGCACCAGCACCGTGCCACTGGCGCGCATGATGCCGCCGACGATGGCCTGGAAGCCGAACACCAGCAGGCTCCAAAGCATGATGTGCAGCAGATGTTCGGCCTGCACTCGCGCTGCCGGATCGGTGATGAACAGTCCCAACAGCCAGTGGGACAACAGGTACCCCAGGAGCACCAGCCCACCGGTGAGCCAGAGGTTGAATGCAAGCCCCGTGCGCAGGATCGGCCCCAGACGCTCCAGCCGGCCGGCACCGATGGCCTGGGCGCCGAGGATCGAGGCGGTGATGGCAATCGACAGCGCCGGAAACTGCACGTAGTTAACGATCTGCGTCACCGCGCCGTAGGCCGCCGTGGCCTGGGAGCCGTGGCGATTGACCAGCGCCAGGATCACCAACTCCGACAACGAGATCACCACCATCTGCAACCCCGTCGGCAGGCCGATGCGCAGCACCTTGCCGAGGATGTCCCTGTCCAGGCGCATCGCCGCGAACAACGCACGGTCTGGCGCCAGGGCATGCTCGCGGCGATTCAGGCGCCACGCCAGCATCAGCATCGCCGACGTCGTCCCCGCCAGCCCCGCCCATGCCGCGCTCTGGATGCCCATCTGCGGCAACCCCAGCCAGCCGCGAATCAACGCCGGCGTGAGCAGCAACCCGATGCTGGTGGACACCAGCAGCGCCAACATCGGTGACACCGTATCGCTCACCCCGCGCAGCAATTGGGTGAACAGCACGAATACCAGCAACATCGGCAGGATCCACAGCATGACCCTGGCATAGGAAACGGCGTCCTCCAGCACGTCGGCCGGCGTGCCGAGCCCTTGCAACGCCTGACGCGCAAAGACACTGCCAAGCACCGCCGCCACCAGGCCAATGATCGCCCCCAGCAACAAGGTCGAACCGGCGATCGCCTTCACCGTGCCGGTTTCGCCGGCACCGTAGGCTTGCCCGATCAACACTCCCGCCCCCGCGCCCAGGCCGATCACCAACGCGATAAAGAAAAACACGATGGGAAACATGCCCGACACCGACGCCAATGCCTGGGTGCCGAGCATCTGGCCGATGTAAATGCTGTTGAACGTGCCGGACATGGACTGCAGGAAGTTGGACAGGACCATGGGAGTCAGGAACAGGAGGTAGGTTTTCCAGAGAGGCTGGGTGGACATGGGCACTCGTGATGGCAGGTTCGAAATCCGATGCAGGGTAATTTAGCTCAATCCTTACATCTGGTTTCAGAAGAATTTGATCGTTCCCACGCTCTGCGTGGGAACGATCAATCATGGGTGGGGCTTATACCTTCGTCGGTCCACCTCGACATTTTCCAGACTGTGTCTAATCTGAAGTAGCACAGTGCCACGCACCGTGTAGGCCAATGCCTACAGCAATTCTGGAATCGGACAGCCGGTCTTAAAGTCCGAACGAGGGGCGCAGATAACCAGTTATTCGCAAATAACCTGTTTGTAACACTGTTCAAGGACCGAACCATGACGTCGTATTCACGCGGTCATTCCTTCCCCAAATCCCAACCACGCCTGCTCTGGAATCCGGTGCTAGTGACCATTGCCGCGGGCGTCGGCGTGCTGGCACTCAACGGTCCGAGTGCGCAAAACATCGGTTTGAGTATCACACTCCTGGCCTTGGGCATCGGTGCCGGCGTATGGAGCGCCCGTTCGCAACGTCACCAGCTTGATGCATCCATCGCCGAGGCCATCGCCCGCAATGAGCTGCACGCCGCCGAACATCCAGGCCACAAGAACAGCGCACAACTCAACGAAGTCATCCTCGGCGCCATGCCGATCTGGGCCAAGCAGGTGGAAAGCTCCCGGCAGCAGACCGAAACCGCGATTGTCTCGCTGACCAGCCGCTTCACCGGCATTTCTTCACGCCTGGAAGACACCGTGCAAGCCTCGCAGCTGGCCGCCGGCGAACTGACCGGCAAAAGCAGTGGTGGCGCGGTGCAGGTGCTGGCCCAGAGCGAAAGTGAACTGGTGCAGGTGATCGATTCCTTGAAGGCCACCCAGGCCAGCCGCGACGAGACGTTGGCCCAGGTCCGCAACCTCACCGCCTACACCGGCGAGCTACGGACCATGGCCGCCGATGTCGCGGCGATTGCCGCGCAGACCAACCTGCTGGCCCTCAACGCCGCCATCGAAGCCGCCCGTGCCGGCGAAGCCGGACGTGGCTTTGCGGTGGTGGCGGACGCGGTGCGCAGCCTGTCGAGCAAGTCCAGCGAGACCGGCCAGCAGATGTCGGCCAAGGTCGACATCATCAACAACGCCATCACCCAATTGGTCCAGGCCGCCTCCAGTGGCGCGGACCAGGACAGCCATTCCGTGGCCGGCTCCGAAGACAGCATCCAGCGCGTGCTGGAGCGTTTCAAGAGCGTCACCGGGCGGCTGGCCGAATCGGCTGACCTGCTGCAACAGGAAAGCTTCGGCATTCGCGACGAACTCACCGAAGTGCTGGTCAGCCTGCAATTCCAGGATCGGGTCAGCCAGATTCTCAGCCACGTGCGCGACAACATCGAGGACCTGCATGTGCACATGCAGCAGGCCAGCCAGTCGCCCGACCAGGCCGTCTCCATCGACGCCCGCCAATGGCTGGCACGCATGGAAACCACTTATGCCACCGACGAGCAACGCCGCAACCACCGCGGCGACTCGGGCGCGCAACAGGTTTCACAGGAAATAACCTTCTTTTAGGAGAGCCACTCATGGCTAAAAGTGTATTGGTTGTCGACGACTCCGCGAGCGTCCGGCAGGTCGTCGGTATCGCGTTGAAAAGTGCCGGCTACGATGTGATCGAGGCCAGCGACGGCAAGGATGCCCTGGGCAAGCTCAATGGACAGAAAGTGCACCTGATCATCAGTGACGTGAACATGCCCAACATGGACGGCATCACCTTCGTCAAGGAGGTCAAGAAGCTCGCCAGCTACAAGTTCACGCCGATCATCATGCTCACCACCGAATCCCAGGAATCGAAGAAACAAGAGGGCCAGGCGGCGGGTGCCAAGGCCTGGGTGGTCAAGCCATTCCAGCCGGCGCAGATGCTGGCGGCGGTGTCCAAACTGATTCTTCCCTGATTGCCGGAGGCTGTGATGCCGTTGCTGTACGAAACATTGGATGACACCGCGCAGGTTCACATCGACGGCGAGCTGACGATCTACACCGCGGCGGACCTGGCAGCGCAGCTGCTGCCGCGCCTGGGGGCGACGCCACATATGGAACTGGATCTTTCGCAGGTCACGGAGATGGACGGCGCCGGCCTGCAACTGCTGATGATGGTCCAGCGCGAGGCCCCCAAGGCAGGTACCCAACTGACGCTGACCGGTTACAGCAACGCCGTCACCGAAACACTTGCCCTGTGCAACCTGGTTGCCTAGAGGCCCCGTAACACGTCGGACACGACAAAGGATATGCGCGTGAGCATCAATCTCGATCAGGCACAACAAACGTTCATTGTCGAGGCACGGGAACAGTTGCAGGCGATGGAAGAATCCCTGCTGCAACTGGAAAGCGACCCCGAAGACGATGATGCCATCGGCGCGATCTTCCGGGCCGCCCACACGATCAAGGGTTCGGCCGGACTGTTCGGCCTGGAACCGATCGTCAGCTTCACCCACATTGTCGAAGACGTGCTCGATCGCCTGCGTGACGGCAGCGTCGCCGTCGACCCGGGCTTGATCGCCGTGTTGCTCAAGTCCGGCGATCACATGCTCGAGCTGATCGACGTGGTCGCCAACCAGGGCTCGACCTTGCAGCCCCCTGCCCTGGCCCGGGAAATGGAGCTGTGTCAGATCCTGCAGGAATATCAGGCACCGCCGACGGCGCCGGACATCCGGCCCACGCAGGCCGCCACAACCCCAGCGACCGAGCCTGGCGAAGCGCGCCTCTGGCACATTTCCCTGCGTTTCGGCCGAGATGTCTTCCGCAACGGCATGGACCCCCTGTCGTTCCTGCGCTACCTGCAAACCCTCGGTGAAATCGTCGAGATCACCACGCTGACCGACACCCTGCCTTCGCTCGAAGAGTGGGATGCCGAGTCCTGCTACCTGGGTTTCGAACTGGACGTCCGTTCGAGCGCCCCTTACGCGGCACTCAACGAAGTGTTCGATTTCGTCCGCGAAGACTGCGCGATCGAAATCTCCGCCGTTGACGAGCCCGCCACGCCAGCCGGCACCCACCTGGTTGCACAAGCGCAAGAAGCCAGTACCGAAAGCACCGCCATGATGACCACCGGCGAGTTGATGGCCGATCAACGCTCGACCCCACGACTGCCCGCCCAAGTAGCGGACAAGGGCGAAAACAAGGCCAAGGACGGCGCCTATGTGCGGGTCAACGCCGACAAGCTGGACGAATTGATCAACCTGGTGGGGGAACTGGTCATCGCCAGTGCCGGGGCCAGCCTGCTGGCACGCACCTGCAATAACGACCCATTGCAGGAGTCCACCTCGACGGTGTCCGCACTGGTGGAGGAAATCCTCGATGGCGCCCTGCGCCTGCGCATGATCCCCATCGGCGAAACCTTCAACCGGTTCCGGCGGGTCGTGCGCGATGTCAGCCAGGAATTGGGCAAGGACATCGACCTGATCATCAGTGGCGCGGAAACCGAGCTGGACAAGACCGTGGTGGAAAAAATCGGCGATCCACTCATGCATTTGCTGCGCAACGCCATGGACCATGGCATCGAAACCGCCGAAGCACGGCTGGCGGCCGGCAAACCGGTCAAGGGCCATCTGCACCTCAACGCCTATCACGACTCCGGCAGCATCGTGCTGGAAATCGCCGACGATGGCGCCGGCCTGAACCGTGACCGGATCCTGGAAAAAGCCCAGGAACGCGGCCTGGTCGCCCCCGGCGCGAGCCCGACCGACCAAGAGATCTACAACCTGATCTTCGAACCCGGGTTCTCCACCGCCCAGGCCGTCACCAATCTTTCGGGACGTGGCGTGGGCATGGACGTGGTCAAGCGCAACATCACCCTGCTGCGCGGCACCGTCGACCTGGACAGCCAACCGGGCAAAGGCACCGTGGTGCGCATCCGGCTGCCGCTGACCCTGGCGATCATCAATGGTTTTCTGGTGGGTATCGACCAGTCCACCTATGTCATTCCGCTGGACATGGTCCAGGAATGCATCGAACTGAGCGAAGACGACGGGGTTGCCAGCCGTGAACAAGGCTACCTCGATCTGCGCGGCGAGGTGCTGCCCCTGGTGTACCTGCGCGATCACTTCAACCACGAAGGCCCGGCCTCGCGCCGGCAGAACGTGGTGGTGGTGCGTTACGCCGAACTCAAGGCAGGGCTGGTGGTGGATGACTTGCTGGGGGAATTCCAGACCGTCATCAAACCCCTTGGCAAGCTGTTCGGCGCACTGCGCGGGATCAGCGGCTCGACCATCCTGGGCAGTGGCGCCGTGGCGTTGATTCTCGACGTACCGGCGCTGCTCAGCCAAATCGTACACATAGAAAACCGCTACACCTCAACTCAATCACAACAAGCCACGGCTCGCTGACGCTTTCGCAATTCCATGGAGAGGTACTTCCCAATGAAATGGTTCTACGATCTTAGAATCGCCACCAAACTGATCACTTCATTTCTTGTGGTGCTGGCGCTGACCGCCGTCATGGGGGTGTTCTCGATCATCCAGCTGGGCCAGGTGAACGGCACCACCGTCGAGATCCGGGAAAACTGGATGCCGTCCATGCGTGCCGCCTCCGGCATGCGCTTCTACGGGGCGAACTATCGTCTCAAGGAAAACCGCCACATTACCGCCGATTCCGAACAGGAACGCGCCATGGTCGAGCAAGAAGCCGAAGACGCCAAAAAGGCCTTTGAAACACGCTTGGCGACCTATGAAAAACTGCTCTCCAGCGCAGAAGACCGCCAGCTGTTCGAAACCACTCGCAATGATTGGGCCGCTTACCTGGCGGTCAGCAAGGACCTGCTGGCACTGTCCCGGCAAAATCTAACGGAGCAAGCCCATGCCCTGCTCAAGGGCGAGTCCAAACATCAATTCGATCTGGTAACCGCCGACCTGCAGAAGTTGGTAGAGCTCAACGATGTCGGAGCCGGCGCGGCCAGCGAACGTGGCGCCACACTGTTTGAACAATCGCGCCTGTCGATCATTGCCGTGCTGGTTGCCGCCCTGCTGGTGGGCCTGGGCCTGGCGCTGTTCATCTCGCGGATCATCTCTCGCCCCTTGAAACAGGCCGCCGCCGTCGCCGAACAATTGGCCGAAGGCAACCTGAACGCGAAAATCGAGGGCGGCTCCAAGGACGAAACCGGCATGGTGCTCAACGCCATGCAAAACATGGTAGGCAAGCTGTCCCATATCATCGGTGAAGTACGCAACGCCGCGGACAACCTGGCCAGCGCCTCGGAAGAAGTCAGCGCCACCGCGCAATCCATGAGCCAGGCCACCAGTGAACAAGCGGCCAGCGTCGAAGAAACCAGCGCTTCCATCGAGCAGATGAGCGCCAGCATCAACCAGAACACCGAGAACGCCAAGGTCACCGACGGCATGGCCAGCAAGGCCGCCAAGGAAGCCACCGACGGCGGCGAATCGGTGCAGCAGACCGTGGTGGCGATGAAGAAAATCGCCCAGCGCATCAGCATCATCGACGACATCGCCTACCAGACCAACCTGTTGGCGCTCAACGCCGCCATTGAAGCCGCCCGCGCCGGGGAACATGGCAAAGGCTTTGCCGTGGTCGCCGCTGAAGTGCGCAAGCTGGCCGAACGCAGCCAAGTCGCGGCCCAGGAAATCGGCGAGCTGTCGTCCAGCAGTGTCGACATGGCCGAGAAGGCCGGGCACTTGCTCAACGAAATGGTCCCGTCCATCAACAAGACCTCGGACCTGGTGCAGGAAATCAGCGCCGCCTCCGAAGAACAGGCCGCTGGTGTCGCGCAGATCAACACCGCCATGACCCAGCTCAACCAGGTGACCCAGCAGAACGCCTCCAGCAGCGAGGAACTGGCCGCCACTGCCGAGGAAATGAGCAGCCAGGCCGAACAACTGCAACAGGCGATGAGTTTCTTCACCCTGGACACGCCGCCCAAATCGGCCAGCCAGCCGCTGCGGGTGGACCATACGCCGGGGCCGTCCAGTCGCAAGCCGGCCCGAGCCGCCGCGCCCGCCGCCCCCAAGGCATTTGCGTACACCATGGCCAGTGCGCCGGACGAATCCGAATTCACCCGGTTCTGACGGTTCGTTCCCACAGGCTCGCTTAAAGGAGATACAGGCATGGGCGCCATCGCGACCACACGTCAAGCCGCCATCGCGGTAGAGGAAGAAGCGCAATTCCTGACGTTTATGCTCGGCACGGAGATGTTTGCCATTGGCATCCTGTGCATCAAGGAAATCATCGAGTACGGCAACCTCACGGTGGTACCGATGATGCCGACCTTCGTGCGCGGGGTGATCAACCTGCGTGGCGCGGTCGTACCGGTGGTGGACCTGTCGGCCCGTTTTGGCCGACAGAACTCGTCAATCACCCGGCGTTCGTGCGTGGTGATCATCGAGGCCAACACCGACGACGGACACGCCCAGGACATTGGCCTGCTGGTAGACACAGTCTCGGCCGTACTGGAAATCCCGGCCTCGCAAATCGAACCGCCGCCGAGTTTCGGGGCGAAGATCCGCGCCGACTTCATCAGCGGCATGGCCAAGGTCGACGGTAAATTCGTGATCGTGCTAGAGGTAGACCGGGTGCTGTCCATCGACGAAATGTCCCAACTTGCCCAGACCAGCCCTGCCGCGCTGGAAGTTGACGCCCTGTGAACGCTGACGCCTGCAAGGAACGCACGGTGAACTCACTGGCACTCACGGATAGAGAGTTCAGCCAATTTCAATCCTGGCTGTACCAGGCCGCGGGCATCAACCTGTCACCGGCCAAGAAAGCCCTGGTGGCCGGGCGTTTGTTCAAGCGCCTCAAGCACTATGAGCTGGGCAGCTACGGTGAGTATTTCAAGCTGATCATGAACGGCCAGCGCACCGATGAGTTGCAGGTGGCGTTGGACCTGCTCACCACCAACGAGACTTACTTTTTCCGCGAGCCCAAGCACTTCGATTTCCTCCGCCAGCATGTGCTGCCCCACGCGACCCCGGGCAAGGTCTTTCGCCTGTGGAGCGCGGCCAGTTCGTCGGGCGAGGAACCCTACAGCCTGGCCATGACCCTGGCCGAAGGGCTGGGCACCACGCCTTGGGAAGTCATCGGTTCGGACATCAGCAGCCAGGTACTGGCCAAGGCCCGCGCCGGACATTACCCGATGGAACGCGCGCGCACCCTACCCCATCCGCTGCTGGTGAAATACTGCCTCAAGGGCACCGGCAGCCAGCAAGGCACGTTCCTCATCGACCGGACGTTGCGCAGCCGGGTCAATTTCGTCCAGGTCAACCTCAACGACACCTTGCCGGAACTGGGGGAGTTCGATGTGATTTTCCTGCGCAACGTGATGATCTATTTCGACCAGCCCACCAAAATCAAAGTGGTCGCCCGATTGCTCCCCCGGCTCAAGTCCGGCGGGTATTTCATCGTCAGCCACTCGGAAAGCCTCAATGGCATATCCGATGCGTTGAAACTGGTGGCCCCTTCGATTTATCGCAAGCCATGAACGCCGCGATAAGGGAAGTGGCCGAGGTGTACCTGGCGCCGGGGGAGTTTCGCTTTGCCACTTGCCCGACCCGCCTGCGCACCATCCTCGGCTCGTGTGTGGCGATCACCCTGTGGCACCCGGTACGCAAGATCGGTGGCATGTGCCATTTCATGTTGCCCAGTCGGGTACGTTGCTCCAAAGCCCTGAACGGCCTGTACGCCGATGAAGCCATTGAACTGTTCATCCGCCAGGCCAAGGCCCATCACACCGAGCCCGAGGACTACCAACTCAAGCTGTTCGGCGGCGGCGAAATGTTCCCCGAACTGCAACGCCATGTGCCCTACGGCGATGTGGCGCGGTTGAACGTCAATGCGGCGCTGGAAATCGCCGCCCTCTACCGCCTGGACCTGATCGCCCAGGACATGGGCAGCACCGGCCACCGAAGCATCATCTTCGACCTTTGCAGCGGCGATGTATGGGTCAGGCACCAACCAATAAGGACCCGGCATTAACCATGTCAAAAAAGATAAATGTACTGCTGGTGGATGACTCCGCGGTGGTTCGCCAGGTGTTGTTGGCGATCCTCAGCGACACGCCGGACATCCATGTCATGGGCGCTGCCTCCGATCCGATCTTTGCCATGGATAAACTCGCCCGCGAATGGCCCGATGTGATCGTGCTGGACGTGGAAATGCCGCGCATGGATGGCATCACCTTCCTGAAAAAAATCATGAGCGAGCGTCCCACCCCGGTGGTGATCTGCTCGTCCCTGACCCCCAAGGGCGCGGAAACCACGTTGCAGGCGATGGCTGCCGGCGCGGTGGAGATCATCACCAAGCCCACCACCGGGCTGAAGAACTTCCTGTTGGAGTCGGCGCCGGAACTGGTCTCGGCGATCCGCGCCGCGGCCCAGGTCAATGTCCGTAACCTGGGCAAGCGCCCTGCCCCCACTCCGCTGACGCCAGCCACCAAACTGACTGCCGACGCCATGCTGCCGGCCGCCAACGGCCACGCCATGGCACAGACCACCGAACGCATCGTCGCCCTCGGTACCTCCACCGGCGGCACCCAGGCCCTGGAAGCAGTGCTCACCGCGCTGCCACGGGTGTGCCCGGGCATCGTCATCGTCCAGCACATGCCGGAAAAATTTACCGCCTCGTTCGCCGCCCGGCTCAACAGCCTGTGCCAGATCGAAGTACGCGAAGCCCGCAACAACGACCGCATCCACCCAGGCCTGGCGCTCATCGCCCCCGGCGGCAAACACATGATGGTGACCCGCAGCGGCGCGTTCTATCACGTGCAAGTGGTGGACGGCCCGCTGGTCAACCGCCATCGCCCTTCGGTGGACGTGCTGTTCCGCTCAGTGGCCAAATTCGCCGGCCGCAACGCCACCGGCATCATCATGACCGGCATGGGCGACGACGGCGCCCGCGGCCTGAAGGAAATGCTCGACGCCGGCAGCAGCACCGTGGCCCAGGACGAAGCCAGCTGCGTGGTCTTCGGCATGCCCAAGGAAGCAATCAAACTCAACGCCGCGCAGCGGGTCATGGGCTTGCAGGAGATTGCCCAGGTGATTTTGCATCGGTAGCGTGGACTGGCACACGGCGCGGTGAACTGGCTCTCGAATCAGTGTCAGCCTTGAACAACTCTCCAAGCTGACCGAAGGCTTTTGTGGCGAGTGGATTTATCCCCGTTGGACCGCGTAGCGGTCCCATTCGGTGTATCAGATAAAATCAGTTCGCTTTCTTGGGGTTGCTGCGCAACCCAGCGGGGATAAATCCCCTCGCCACAGGGGTATCCTGGCCCCTCAGTGCTCCTTGACCAACTGCTTGAGCCGGCTCGCTTCAGGCTTTTTTGCGAAGACCTTCTGCGGCAGTAACAGCCACGCCAGTGCCGGCAGCAGGATCAAGGCACCCAGCATGTTCACCAGAAACATAAAGGCCAGCAGGATGCCCATGTCGGCCTGGAACTTGATTGGCGAGAAGGCCCAGGTCGAGACCGCCACCGCCAGCGTCATGCCGGTCAGCAACACCACCTTGCCGGTGAACAGCAGCGATTGATAATAGGCCTGGGCCAAGGTATCGCCAGCGCGCATCCGCGCCAGGATCACGCTCAATACATAGAGTGCATAGTCGATGCCGATGCCCACGCCGAGGGCAATCACCGGCAGTGTCGCGACTTTTACCCCCATGCCCAAGGCGACCATCAGCGCCTCGCAAAGAATCGAAGTGAGCATTAGCGGTAGCACCGCGCAGAGGGTGGCGCGCCAACTGCGGAAGGTCACCAGGCACAACAGGCTGACCGCGCCATACACCCAGAACAGCATTTCGCGCATGGATTTCTTCACCACGATGTTCGTCGCGGCCTCGATCCCGGCGCTGCCGGCGGCCAGCATGAACTTGACCTCCGGAACCTGGTGTTCGGCGATGAACTGTTCGCTGGCCTCCACCACCCGGTTCAGGGTATCGGCCTTGTGGTCAGCCAGGTAAACGTACAGCGACAACATCGAGCAGCCCTGATTGAACAGCTCTCGCGGCGCGCGGGTTTGGACCGCGCCCAACGCGCCGTCATTGGGGATCAGTTCGAACCATTTGAAGCTGCCCTCGTTGTAACCGACCGTGGCCATCTTGCTCAGCGCCGCCATGGAAGTGGTCGACTCCACCCCCGGCAGTTGCTCCAGGCGCCAGGCCAGCGCGTCCACCGCCGACAGGCTGGCGTAGCGGGTGCATTGGTCTTCCGGGGTCTTGATCATCACCACGAAGATGTCCGAGCTGGCCGCATAGTTACGCGTCATGAACAATGCATCGCGGTTGTAGCGCGAATCAGACCGCAACTCCGGGGCACCGGGATCCAGATCGCCGATCTTCAGATGCAGGCTCACGGCAAAACCGAACGCGGCCAGCAACAGCCCTCCGAGCATGGCACCGATAGCCCAGCGTCGTTGGGTGAACAGATCGAGAAAACGCCACAAGGGATGCTTGGTCCGGGCCTGCAACTCGGCGGTTTCCGAACGCAGGCTGCGTTGTGCCGCCGCCGGGCTGACACCGATGTAGCTGAGCAGGATCGGCAGCAGAATCAGGTTGGTGAAGATCAACACCGCCACGCCGAGGCTGGCGGTGACCGCCAAGTCCTGGATGACGCGGATATTGATCAACAGCAACACCGCGAACCCCACCGCATCGCAGAGCAACGCGGTCATGCCCGCGGCGAACAGCCGGCGGAAGGTGTACCGCGCAGCCACCACCCGGTGGGTACCGCGACCGACATCCTGCATGATGCCGTTCATCTTCTGCGCGCCATGGCTCATGCCGATGGCGAACACCAGAAACGGCACCAGTGCCGAATAGGGGTCCAGTTCGTAACCGAGGATGGCGAGCAAACCCAGCTGCCACAGCACCGCCACCAACGAACAGGTGACCACCACCAGGGTACTGCGTGCGCAGCGGGTGTAGCCATAAAGCACCACCACGGTCACCAACACCGCCACCACGAAGAACAACAGCACCTGGGTCAGCCCTTCGATGAGGTCGCCGACGATCTTGGTGAAACCGGTGATATGAATCCGCAGGTCATCGGTCTGGTACTTGTCGCGCAAGGCTTCGAGTTGCCGGGAAAAATCACCGTAGTCCAAGGCCTTGCCAGTTTGCGGATTGATCTCCAGCAAAGGCACGAAGATCACACTGGACATGAAGTTGCCCGCCACCAACTGACCGACTTCGCCAGAACGGGCGACGTTGGTGCGCACCTGCTCGAGACTGGCCGCAGAACCGTCGTAGTCGTCCGGGATCACCGTCCCGCCATCGAGGCCCTCTTCCGTCACTGCGGTCCAACGGGTCGTTGGGGTCCACAATGACTTCATGTAGGGTCGATCGACACCCGGCAGCAAATAGAGCTCATCGTTGAGCTTGGCCAGGGTGTCGAGATAATCCTTGGTAAAGATGCTGCCCTGCCGGACCTCCACGGCGATACGCAATGAGTTGCCCAGGCCACTCAGCTCACTGCGATTGTCCAGGAAGTTGGCCACATAAGGGTGGCCGGTCGGGATGGTTTTCTCATAACTGGCGTTGATGCCGATGCGCGTGGCCTGCCAGCCGAGCAACAAGGTCACCAGCAGACACAGCAGGATCACCAGCGGTCGATGGTTGAAGATCGCCCGCTCGGCGAAGTTGCCCGAAGCCTGGTCGAAATCCGCCAGGCGGCCGATCACGGTTTGAGTTTTATCGTCTTTCAAGTCTGACTCCTGCTGCACGGGCCATGGCCCGATAGTGCTACACCGTGAAATTTCAAGGTTTTCCGGATATCCGTGGGTCCTGGTCAGCGGCCACGCCGGACAAGCCGACGCTGGCCAGGCTGCCCTCAACGGTCTGTTGCACGGCGGCAATCGTCCCGCCAGCGCGACTCTGACGTTTGTCGAAGCTGCGGCCCTGGTCGTGGCTGAACAGAAGCTCACCGTTCTGGCTGGCCATCAGCAAGCTGCCGTCGCGCAGTTCGACGGCGCTCGCCAGGGTCGATTCGATGCCGGTATCAAGGCGACGCCAACTGTCGCCACGGTCATCGGACCACCAGGCGTTGCCACGCAAACCATAGGTAATCAAGGCGCCGCTGCGGGTGCCAAGCAAGCCGAAGAAGCTGCCTTCATAAGGTGATTTCAAGGCCTGGAAGGACTGCCCCGCATCGCGGGAGCGCAACAACAGGCCCCGCTCCCCCACGATCAGCAAGTCATGTCCCAGGGCACGGATGCCATACAGATTCAGGCCCTGTGGGTTGTCCACATGCTGCATCCACGGTTGCCAATTCTTGCCTCCGTCCTCGGTGCGGTAGATCTGGTTGTAGGCGCCGACAATGTAGCCGTGCAGCCGATCACTGAAGTACAGGTCGAGAAACGGCTTGTCCGGCCCATCGCTCAGTAAAAGCTGCGCCTTGCGCAGGTGGTCGGCGCCGTCCGGTTGCCCCGCATCCCGCTGCGCGGCGCGGACCGCCAGCGCCGCGGCCATCTGCCCGTCGAGTTGTTTGTGCCAGGTTTCCCCGCCGTCCTCGCTGTGCAACACCACCCCCAGATGCCCCACCGCCCAGCCCTGCTCGGCATCGACGAATTGCACCGCCGTCAGGCTGACGCTGACCGGCACGCGGGCCTGGCGCCAGGTCGTGCCCGAATCGTCCGAGAGCAACACGATGCCGCGCTCGCCAACTGCCACCAGACGCTCCCCGGCCCGGGTCAAGCCAAGCAACACCGCACGCGGTGCCTTGGCCGTCGGCAATGCCGATTGCTGGAGCGCGGCGAACGTCGTGGTCGGTGCCGCGATGGCGCTATTGGCCAACAGGCACGACACCAGGACACAGGCTCCCCAGCGCCGGGCAAAACTCGCAAAGCATTGTTCAACGTTCATGTCTTATCCCACTTCGAGAATCGCCAGCATCCGCGACGAGCCTCTCACTCGCCGCGGTGCTCCAGGGTTCAACGCATGTTTTCGTTCGCCATGGCATCCGGGGTGTAGAAGGACGCCGAAGGTGTGGCGATCTTCTGGTACTGGACCGCCAGATCGTTGCTTGAAGCGTTGAGGAAGTAAGCGCCGGTATCGAGGTTGTAGCTGCCCCACATGACCTGGGACGTGAGGGCCGGCATGTCCGGTGCCAACAGCGTCAGCGAATACATCTGCCGTCCCAGTTTGCCTTGGGCGTCATAGCCGTCGACCAACAGGATCTGCCAGGAGTCTTCGTCCACGTAGTAGGTCCGATGCGGGACCACATGGCGCTTGCCGGATTTGAGCGTGGCCTCGACCACCCAGACCCGATGCTTCTCCCAACGCACCAGGTCAGGGTTGAGGAAGTTCGGCTTGACCAGCTCGTCGCTCTTGACCAGGCCGGCGCGATTATTGTTGTAGGGAACGATCAGTTCTTTCTTGCCCGCCAGCTTCAGGTCGTAGCGGTCGGTGGGGCCGAACAGCATGAACGCCTCGTCGAACAGACCGACGCCAGAGGTGACGAAGTCCGGCGTGTCGTAAGCGATGTTCGGCGCCCGACGCACTCGGCGCTGGCCGACCAGGTACTGCCAGGCCGCACGATTGGCCGGGTCCATGTCCCAGTGGGTCATCAGGCCTTCACCGGCCTTGGAGGACGGCAGTTCGGTCAGCAGTTTGCCGACCTGATACTTGCCAGCGAAATTTTCCAGGCTGCCGCTTTCGGCGTAGTAGGGAAACCGATAGCTGAACAGGGCGCGGGTCGCCTGGACCTTCTTGCCACCGGCGGTCATCAGCCAGGTATCGAACGGCGCACTGATGGTCTCGGCCCCCTGCCAGGACAAGCGATAGTTCCACAACACTTGCGCGCCGTTCTCCGGGATCGGAAACGGAATGCCGCCGAAGGCACCGCTGACCTTCTCGGTCTCGACGTCCAGCGTGGCGCGGCCGGCATTCTTGGCGGTGTTGTCATACACCCATTGCGGTGCGGCCGCCGAGCGGTGCGTGGGGTACACGTCCAGTCGGTAGTCCGGGTATTTCTTCAGCAGAAGCTTGGTGCCTTCCGCCAGTTGGCCGGCGTACTGCTCCATGTTCGAAGCCTTGATCGAGTACAGCGGCTTGTCGCCGGCAAACGGATCGGGACGCTTATCGCCCGGTTTGTAGCCCGCCACGACCTTGGTGTAGCCACCGTCCCAGGCCGGGATACTGCCATCGGCGTTACCGGCGCGCTCGGCGCCGAAGGGCGTGAGTTCAGACTTCAAGCGTGCCACCTGTTCCGGCGGCACCGCCGCCTGGGCCAGGCTCACGCCGGCCAGGGCCAGTGTCAGGAGGCAGGTGTTGAGTAATGTGTTGTTCTGCATGGCGAATCCACCTTATTAGAATGAGGTTTTCACGTAGAGCGAGACAAAGTCGCGATCGGCCAGCGACTGTCCGTAACTGAAGTTGCCGTCCTCGCGCAGCCCGGCTTTCGGCGCGCCGAAGAAGTTCACGTAGTTCAGGCCGACGTCCCAACGCTGCAAATAGGTCGCCTTGACCCCGACGCTCCAGTCACCGGAGTGGGTGTTGCCGAAGCCTGCCTTGCTGACGGCCGAAGAACGCCCATCGAGTACCACGCCCATGCCGATCGGCACGGTCAGGTCGATGCCGTCGATCACCTGGAAGTACGCCGGTTCCAGCAGTACCCGCAACGCCGTGGCATCGCGGGTGGTGTTGGAATCCAGGGCCGCCGCGTTCTTGGTCACGCTCAAGGTGCGGTTCCAGGCCAGTTCGGCCAGCGCGGAACCGCCGTCCCAGAACGAGGTGGGCGACAACAGGTAAATCGCCGAGAGGTTGGCGTGGGCGGTCTTGCCTCGGGCAAACAGCTCATTGTCACCGCCATCGACATCCTGGCCGGGCGCAACCACTTGCAGATTGCTGACCAGCGGCGCGTTCCAGCGCACGGAGGTTTCACCGGCGAAGTTGAACGGCCCATGGGCGGTGGAGAAGCTGACGCCGGCGGTCTTGATGTCTTCGGCGTAGACCTGGCGATAGGAACCCAGGATCGGCAGCCCGGTGGCCGCAGAGGCCGCGCCGTCGAGGTAGGCGTACAGGCCACTCGGGGCTTTGTCGTGGTACTGCGCGGCGTAGAAACCCAGCTCCAGTTCGGTCCCGTCAGGCTTGTAGCGGATCTGCATACCGCCCTGCCCCGAATTGCGCGGCTTCAAGTCACCGGCATTGACGGTGTCGTTGCCAAACACTTCGCGCAACGGCCCGCTGCCGTAGCCAATGGCATCGACATCACTCAGGTAGCTGCCGGCACCGGGGACGTTGGAGCGCTCCCACTCGAACTGATAGTAAGCCCCCACCGACAACTGCGGATTGATCTGCAACTGCCCGGAAATCTGATTGACCGGACGCAGGATCTCCTTGAACTGGGTCCCCGGCACGCTGAGCAACTTGACCACATCGCTCGGCCCCTGGGCGTTGGCGATACCGTTGCCGCCGTAGAACAGGCTTTCACCGTAGATGAGGCTGTGCCGGCCCACGCGCACCACGCCCTGGGAGTCTTCGCCAAGGTCGCCGCGCAGGAACACAAAGGCGTCGAGAATTTCCGCGTCACGGCCGTGGAGCTTGCGGGTTTCGCTGAGGAAGTGGGGCTGCTCGCTGCTGTCGGTGTCCTTGTTGTAGATATCGTCGTACCAGGCCGCGCCGCTCACGCGCAGCCCGTAGTTCTTCTGGCTGAGGTCCATTTCGGAGAACAGGTCCAGGCGATTGGAGACCAGGCCGCGACTGAAATTCTTGTCGCCCTGGCTCTGGATCGAAGGGTACAGGCCGTTGGCAGTCGACGCGTTGGTCAGCCGGCTGTCCTGCTCCTGCAGGCGCCAGGCCTGGCTGTACTTGATGGTGTTGTCCCAACGCAGTTTCCAGTCGGTATCCCCCAGGTCCATTTGCATGGCCTGGACGCTTTCCACCATTGCCCCTGCGCTGCATAACGCCACGAACAGGGCGCAATGCCTGAAGCCTGAGTACTGTTTAACGTTGTCCATGGAAGCTCCTCATTATTTTTATTTTCGGCATGGCTTTGCATGCGTGGCGCCAGCCAACACGCTTGGGTAGCGGCTTGCGCCGCGGTCTGAAGATCTGTGTTTCAGATGTAGGTGGAGGCCAATCCCCCATCGACGGGCAGATTGACGCCGTTGATCCAGCGCGACTCATCGGCGCAGAGGAACGCGATCACCGCAGCCACCTCATCGGCATAAGCGGGACGTTTCATGCGATGGGCATCGGCCTGGGTCCGGGCCTCGCCGAGCATGCTGACAAAATCGCCAAGGATGGGGGTGAACACCGGCCCCGGCGCCACACTGTTCATGCGCACGGAGTGCTCGAGGAACCACGGTTGCGCCTGCTGGTAGTTCCAGACAATCAAGGCTTCCTTGAAATACTGGTAGCAGGTCTCGTCCGGTACCGGGTGCTCGGCGAGCCAGGCTTGCGCGGCGGCGAACCCTTCGATGTGCGCAAGCGCCTTGTGCAACGCCAGGCGCAACGGCCACTCGGCACCCAGGATCGAGGCGACATTGACGATGCTGCCACCGGCGGCGATACGCGGCAGCAGTACGCTGCTCAGGTGGCGCACACCCAGGTAATTGACCTTGGCCAGCAGTTGCGGATTCGCGGTACCCGGCACCCCGGCAATGTTGCAGAGGCCATCGATGCGCGCCGGCAGTTGCGGCAACAGCTGGTCGATGTTCTCGGCACTGCTCAGGTCGCCTTGGACAAAACCGTCCAGGGTCATGTGCGGTGCCTTGATATCCACCCCAATCACGTGGGCGCCGTGGCTGCGCAGCACGCCGGCAGTGGCTGCGCCGATCCCCGAGGACACCCCGGTCACCAGCACAATCTTGTTGTCGAGTTTCATGTTGAGCCCTCTTATTTTTATAAACTCATTCCACAGGCCGACCACCCTCGTCGGCCTGTCTGCCTCAAAACGGGTAACGCGGCGCGGTATCCTTGACCGTCACCCACTGCCATTGCGTGTATTCGTCCCAGTCGGCCGGGCCACCCACGCTGCCGCCATTGCCTGAGTTACCGCGACCACCGAATGGATTGATGCATTCGTCGGCCACGGTCTGATCGTTGATGTGCAGCAAGCCGCAATTGAGTTGGTCACCGATCGCCATCGCGCGCCCGACCGAAGGCGAAACGATGCCTGCGGACAGGCCGTACTCGGTGCGGCTGGCCAACAGGATGGCTTCTTCGTCGTTGGCGAAACTGACCACGGTGGCGACCGGGCCGAAGATCTCTTCATCGAAGGCGCGCATGCCCGGGCGTACGCCTGAAAGCACGGTCGGTGAGTAGAAGAGCCGGTCAAATTCGCCGCCAGCTTCCAGCGTTGCGCCGGCGTCCACGCTCTCCATGACGATTTCATGCACGCGTTGCAGCTGTCGGTTGTTGATCAAAGGCCCCAACACCGCTTCGCTGCGCGCCGCGTTACCGACGGTGATTGCCCGGGCTTTTTCGGTCAGTTTCTGGATCAGCGCCTGGGCAATCGACTCATGGACCAGGATGCGTCCGGTGGCCATGCAGATTTGCCCCTGATGCAACCAGGCGCCCCAGGCGGCATTGCTGGCGGCCAGGTCGAGATCGGCGTCTTCGAGCACAATCAGCGAGTTCTTGCCGCCCAGCTCCAGGGCCACTTTCTTCAGGTGACGGCCCGCCAGTTCCGCGACCTTGCGCCCCGCCGCGGTGGAACCGGTGAAGGCGATCATCCGCACATGCGGGTCGCGACACAGCGCCTCACCCGCCGGCGCGCCGCCGGGCAAAACGTGCAACAGGCCTTTGGGCAGACCGGCGGCTTCGAATAGCCGGGCGATGATGAAGCCGCCGCTGATTGGCGTCTGCGGATCGGGCTTGAGCACCACGGCGTTGCCGGCCGCCAGCGCTGGCGCGACCGACCGCAGGGAGAGCACCAGGGGGAAGTTGAATGGAGAAATCACGCCGACCACGCCGTGGGGCAACCGTCGCGCATACGACAAGCGCCCCGCCTCACTGGGCAACACCAGGCCATGAGGTTGCGACAGCAGGCCGGCCGCCTGATGCAACAACACAATCGCCTCACGGACCTCATGCTCGCCCTTGAACAGGCTGCCGCCACTTTCCCGGGCGATATACAGCGCCAGTTCGGCAAAGTGTTGCTGGGCCAGGGCCGCCGCCTTGCGGAAGATGTCCGCACGTTCCCGCGGCCCCAGCGCCGCCCAGGCTGGCTGGGTGCGCGCGGCGGTAAGACTGGCCAAGGCGACATCGGCGGCATCCGCCAGCCCGGTGACCGTCAGCACGTCGCCGGTGGCGGGCTCATCCACACTGTTGGTGCCCCCCAACGGCCGTATCCAGTCGCCGTTGAAGATGCGCTCGTACCACAGCTCTTCCCGCAGAAATTCAGAGGGTTCACTTACCGACATTTCGGCCTCCCGGCTCTTGTGATTGTTATCGCCCGACGCCGCCTTGCCGAAGCGGTGAGGTCGTGTGCGTTGCCAAGCACTAGAGCAAGGGCCATGCCGACTCACGGTCAGCCACTGCGTTTTAACGGGCGAAGGCTCTGGCCTGAAGGTTCCAGCGCGGCGCTCGACGATTGATCGACAAGCCCCTTGCCCGGCCGACTTTGCGGCACTTGTTCAAATGATAAAGTTATGCTTAATAACTATTTACCCAGTTGATCATTTCGATCAGTCAACTCGCCCAGGGGCATAACAATGAATAATCCCCACTCGCTGTTCCCTAGCCTCGCGCTCACGGAGGAGCATTTCTCGCCACGGGGGGACAGCACCCAACTGAGCGAGGGCAACTCACCGACCCTGGCCGAGCTGACTGAGTGCCTGTTCTTCTCCCCTGTCGATGGACGCATCTGGCTCAACGACCAGCGCATGCTGCTGTTGCACAGCTCATCGTTCGGCGCGCTGCGGCGGGAGATCATCGATCGCCAGGGCCTGGAACAAACCCGTGGCCTGTTTACCCGGACCGGCTACCTGTCCGGCGCACGGGACGCACGGTTGATTCGCGAGCGCTGGCCCGACGCCGATGCCGCGGCGATTTTCTCCGCCGGCACGCGCCTGCACACCCTCGAAGGCATGACCAAGGTCGAGCCCCTGCACTTTAAGTTCGATGCCGATTCGGGCTTCTACGAAGGTGAGTTCCTCTGGCATCACTCCTGTGAGGCCGACGAACATATCGCCGCCTACGGAATCGGCCAGGACCCGGTGTGCTGGACCGAACTGGGCTATGCCATCGGCTATGTCAGCGGCCTGTTCGGCCGGCTGGTGATCTTCCGGGAAACCGAATGCCGGGGGATGGGCCACGAGGTCTGCAGAGTGGTGGGCAAGACTGCCGAACAATGGGGCGATGTCGAGCAGGACCTGAGCTACCTCACGGCATCGCCCTCCAGCCTCACTCCCAGGCAACGCCCGGCGCCGGCCCCGGTGCCCCAGGACGACGGCGACATCGGCGGGCTCAAGCCCATTGGCGCCAGCGCCGCGTTCAATGCCGCCACCCTCGCCTTGCAACGCGTGGCCCCCACGCCGGCCACGGTGTTGTTCAGCGGTGAGTCCGGGGTCGGCAAGGAGTTGTTTGCCCGCCAGTTGCATCAATGCAGCCCACGCCATGCGGCGCCTTTCGTGGCGCTCAACTGTGCCGCGATCCCGGACAATCTGATCGAGGCCGAACTCTTCGGCGTCGAACGCGGCGCTTATACCGGCGCGACGCACTCACGCCCTGGACGCTTCGAGCGAGCCCACGGCGGTACGCTGTTTCTCGATGAAATCGCCAGCCTTAGCCTGCCGGGACAAGGCAAGCTGCTGCGCGCTCTACAGGAGCGCGAGATCGAACGAGTCGGTGGCGGCCAGCCGATCAAGGTCAATGTGCGGGTGGTGGCGGCGACCAACGTCGACCTGCGCAAAGCGGTGGCGGCGGGAGACTTTCGCGAGGACCTGTTCTACCGCCTGAACGTCTTCCCCATCACCCTGCCGCCACTGCGCGAGCGCCGCGACGACATCCCGCTGCTGGTCAACGCGTTCCTGCGCCGCTTCTGCCAGGACTACGCCCGCAAACCCGCTGGGCTGACCATGCGCGCCCTCAAGGTGTTGCTGCGCTACGACTTCCCCGGCAACGTACGGGAACTGCAAAACATGGTCGAGCGCGGCTTGATCGCCAGCGAGGATGGCCAGGCCATTGACCTGATCCACCTGTTTCGCAACGAGCCCATACCCGAGCAGTTGTACTCCCTGGACGACAACGGCAGTCTGGCGGCACTCGACCAGAAGACCACCCCTCCACAGCCGCGCCCGGCCTTGCTGGAAACCTTGACCCGGCTGGAGCAAGGTTTCTCCATTGACGGCTTGGAGTCGCGGCTGATCGACGAAGCCCTGCAACAGAGTGAAGGCAACCTGGCGGCGGCTGCGCGCCTGCTGGGGTTGAGTCGCGCGCAGTTTGCGTACCGGTTGAAGAAGTATCAGCAGGTGCAGTCCGAGTAACCCGCCTGATGCACCCGTAATGCCGTTCACCTAAGGTTTGCCCGGATCATTGTGGCGAGGGGATTTATCCCCGCTGGGCTGCGAAGCGGCCCCAAACCAGGCAACTCGGTGAGTCAGGAAGATTGAGTTCGTCGCTTTAGGGCTGCTGCGCAGCCAGCGGGGATAAATCCCCTCACCACAAAGGCAACCGCCCTTACACCGGGGAAATCGTCGCGAGCACGCCAATCAAAAGGGTCAACGCCAAGAACCCACCCAAAAAAATCGCCATCTTCGTCATGAGCATTCCTGATAGAAAAGTGTGCCGTCAACCAGCGAACCACGGCGTTATTCTGCGCGGGGGGGCGGGTGGGTTACAGGGGCACCTGCCGACGAAAAATGCGGATCAGTGCCGAAGGCCAGGCGCTGCGCAAGCCCCCGTATACCAACGTATATTTTCATGTCCCTAGTCATTGTGGTGATCTGCAAAGGCAACGCTTAACCTTGCCCTGTGTTTAACGCCTCCCACTGAAAACACGCCAACTTCATGATCGCCACTCCCTTGGCGAGCCCATAGTCTCGACCTTGAAATAAGGTAAGCGAGGTGATCAATGCGCTCTTCATTCCCAACACCGGCATTGACTTCTTTTAAGGGCAAGGAACAGGTTTCCAGCACTTCGTGGTGGGCTGATGTCGCACTGCTTAGCCTTGCCGTGCTCTTGGCGATCTTTATATTTCATGGCGTGGAGCAAATGAGTCAGCCGCTTGGCGTTCTGCACTCATCCCCCGTATCCCTTGAGCTTGCCCACCTGCCGGAATACACACTGCGCACCACACTGCGCATGTTCATCGCCTTGTTCGCGTCGTTGGTATTTTCTCTAGTCGTTGCAACGTTGGCTGCCAAAAGCCGCAAGGCGGCCATCGTTATCCTGCCCGCACTGGATATTCTCCAATCCGTGCCGGTCCTTGGGTTTCTTACCTTTACCGTCGTGTTCTTCATGGGCCTGTTCCCAGGCAAAGAAACCGGGGTGGAATGCGCAGCGATCTTCGCCATCTTCACCAGCCAGGTCTGGAACATGACCTTCAGCTTCTATCAATCGCTGCGAACCGTGCCCCACGACCTTTACGAAGTCAGCCGGCAGTTCGCGTTTTCGCCATGGCAACGTTTCGTCAGGTTTGAGTTGCCTTTCGCCACGCCAGGCCTGGTGTGGAACATGATGATGTCCATGTCCGGCGGCTGGTTTTTTGTGGTCGCTTCCGAGGCCATCACCGTCGGCGATACGACCGTCAGTTTGCCGGGCATTGGTTCTTGGCTGGCGTTGGCGATCGAGCACAGAGACGTCGCCGCCATCGCCTGGGCCGTGTTGGCCATGGCCGGGGTGATCGTGCTGTATGACCTGTTGTTTTTCCGGCCCATCGTCGCTTGGGCGGACAAATTCCGCTTCGAACAGACCGCCTCGCAGAAACGCCCACGGTCCAGGGTTTATGACCTGCTGCGCTCGGCCCGCCTTGTGCCCTTGGCATTGCTCGCGCTGGAAAGCATCAAGGCGTCGTTATTCCTGGAGAAAATCCCCCGTTTTCCTCGAATCCACTTCAAGACCAGCGCCCGCTTCAACCGCGCCACCGACATGATCTGGATAGCCCTGGTGGCCGCTGTGAGCATGGCCGGCCTCCTGCAACTGTCGCGTTTCATTGGCAGCACATTGGGCCTGGAGGACGTGCTCGGTGCATTTGGCCTGGGACTGGTGACCCTGTTGCGGGTCGCCGTGTTGATCGTGCTTGCCAGTGTGGTGTGGGTGCCCATCGGCGTCTGGATCGGCTTGAACCCGCGCTGGGCCGAGCGCTTGCAACCCATCGCGCAGTTGCTGGCGGCCTTCCCGGCCAACGTCCTGTTTCCGTTCGCGGTGATCGCCATCGTCGCCCTGAAGCTCAACCCCGATGTCTGGCTCTCGCCGCTGATGATCCTGGGGACCCAGTGGTACATCCTGTTTAACGTGATTGCCGGCGCCAGCGCCCTGCCCACCGATCTGCGGGAAGCGGCGCGCAGCTTTCAGGTGCGCGGTTGGCAGTGGTGGCGCCAAGTCGCGCTGCCGGGGGTGTTCCCGTATTACGTCACCGGCGCCCTCACCGCAGCCGGCGGCTCGTGGAATGCCAGCATCGTCGCCGAAGCGGTTTCCTGGGGCGATGACCATCTGTACGCGTCAGGGCTGGGTGCCTTTATCGCTCAGGCCACCACGGCTGGGGATTTGCAACGGGTGGCCCTGGGCGTGATGGTCATGTCGATTTTCGTGGTGGGTTTCAACCGGCTGCTGTGGCGCCCGCTGTACGGTTTTGCCGAGCGTCGGCTGCGCATTGAGTGAGGGTGATCCAATGGAAGTAATCGACAAACGTTGCCTAGTGGATGTACAGCAACTGGGACAGGTCTACGGCACTGCCGGCGGCGAGCGGCGGGTGCTGGACGATGTCTGCCTGCGCCTGAACGAGGGGGAAATCGTCGGCCTGCTGGGGCGTTCCGGATCCGGAAAATCGACCTTGCTCCGGGCCATCGCAGGCTTGATTTCGCCCACCACCGGCGTGGTTGATTTTCCCGTCGATGCCCAGGGGTTATCGAGCTCGGTGCGCATGGTGTTCCAGAGTTTCGCTCTGTTCCCCTGGCTGACGGTGCTGCAAAACGTCGAGGTCGGCCTCGAGGCCTTGGGCGTGGCGGCGCCAGAACGACGTCGGCGGGCCTTGGCCGCCATCGACATGATCGGCCTCGATGGCTTCGAAAGCGCCTTCCCAAAAGAACTGTCAGGCGGCATGCGCCAGCGCGTCGGCCTGGCCCGCGCGTTGGTGGTGGCCCCGGATGTGTTGTTGATGGACGAACCGTTTTCCGCGTTGGACGTGTTGACCGCCGAAACGCTGCGCACCGATCTGCTGGAGTTGTGGCGTGAGGGGCGGATGCCGATCAAGTCCATCTTGATGGTCACGCACAACATCGAAGAAGCCGTGTTGATGTGTGACCGGATACTGATTTTCTCCTCCAATCCAGGACGGGTCATGCGGGAAATCGCCGTGGACCTCAGCCGGCCGCGGCATCGCTCGGACCCAGCTTTCCAAGCCCTGGTGGAACACATCTACGTGCAGATGGCCGGCAGTACGAATGAGGGCTCGCCACGCCAGGGCATGTTTGCCGGCAGCGACATGGGCATGGTGCTGCCGTCGATCTCCACCAATGCCTTGGCTGGGCTGATCGAAGCGGTGCAGGATCAACCGTTTGCCGGCCAGGCGGATTTGCGTGAACTCGCCGCGGCCTTGCGCTATACCGCCAGTGACCTGCTGCCGGTCGCCGAGGTGCTGCAACTGATGCGTTTCGCTGACATGCACGAGGGTCATATAACGCTCTTGCCGGCAGGGCAACGCTACGCCGATTCAGCGGTGGATGAGCGCAAGCAACTGTTTGCCCAGCACCTGCTTAAATATGTCCCGTTGGTGGGCCATGTGCGCAGGGTGCTGGATGACCGCCCCACACGCACGGCACCGGCCAGGCGTTTCCGTGATCAGCTGGAAGATTTCATGTCCGAGCACGACGCCGCCAATACCCTGGACTGCATCACGCAATGGGGCCGCTACGCCGAGCTGTTCGCCTACGACGAAGTGGCCGATCAGTTCAACCTGGACAATCCATCCTGAGGCGATTCACTTGCCTCGGTATAGACTGCCTGGATTGAGGCCCTGTTCGTTGGAGCGACGCGGATGAACATTCGATGAGGCGCACCCCGTTGACGCTGCGCGTGGTGCTTTTGCTGGCGCTGGCCCTTGGCATCGCCGCGATCGACACCGTCACCGACCTGGAGATCGCGGTAGGGGTTTTCCAGATCGTGGTGGTGTTGATCGCGGTGCGGATCCTGCCGGCGCGGGCGGTGGCTGGTGTCTCGATCTTCTGCATGGTCTTGACGATCCTGAGCTATCGGTTCACCCGTTTTGGCGATACGGAGGCTGGCCTGATCAATGTCTTGATCAGCCTCGCGGCCATTGCCGGCACCACGTATCTGGCGCTGCGGTTATCGGCGGCCATCCGCACCGTGCATCAGACCCGTGCCCACCTGGCCCACATTGCTCGCATTAACATGCTCGGCGAGCTGGCCGCCTCCATCGCCCACGAAGTCAACCAGCCACTGGCTGCAGTGGCCGCCAGTGGTGGCGCCTGCCTGCGCTGGATGGCCACCGAGCCGCCCAACCTGCCCAAGGCGCAACAGGCGGTGGAGCGGATCATCGCCGACACCCACCGCGCCAGCGAAATCATCGCCCGGTTGCGCGGCATGGCCCGGCATCAAGCGCCGACCAAGCGATGGCTGAACGTGGCCGACACCGTCAATGCTGCGCTGCGATTGTTGGCTGGGGAGCTGAACGAGCAGAACATCACCTTACGCGTACAGGTTCAGGAGGCGCTGCCACCGGTGCTGGCCGATGAGGTGCAGATCCAGCAAGTACTCCTCAATCTGGCGACGAACGCGGTCGACGCCATGCGCCAGGTGGACGTCGAGCGCCGGGAGCTGGCGGTGCAGGTCGCCCTTGAGTCCCCGGATCGATTGCTGTTTTCGGTGTCCGACCTAGGCAGCGGTTTGTCCGCCAACGACCGCGAGCGGGCGTTCGACGCCTTCTACAGCACCAAACCGGACGGCATGGGCATGGGCCTGGCGATCAGCCGCTCCATCATCGAAGCCCATGACGGGCGTATCTGGGCCTCAAGCGATCCGCAGTCAGGCTCGACCTTCCACTTCACCCTGCCGGCGATTACACGGGAGTCCGATGAGCAAGACAGAGGTTGAGGGGCGCACTGAGGCGATGATCTACATCGTCGACGATGACAGCTCGGTGCGTGCCTCGCTGCAAGACCTGCTGGCCTCGGTGGGCCTGGCGAGCACGGCATTCGATTCGGCCCGGGCGTTCATGGACGCTGAGCGGCTAGATGTGCCAGCGTGCCTGATCCTCGACGTGCGCATGCCGGGTTTGAGCGGGTTGGATTTCCAGCAGGAAATGGCCCGCTTGAATATTCTGCTCCCGGTGGTCTTCATCACCGCCCATGGCGACATCCCCATGTCAGTCAAAGCCATGAAGGCCGGGGCACTGGAGTTCTTGACCAAGCCGTTCCGCGAACAGGATTTGCTCGACGCCATCAGCCTGGGCCTGATTCGTGACCAGGAAAGGCGCAAGGCCGCGGCGATGGTGGATGAATTGAAGCGCCGCCACGGCACCCTCACTGACGGGGAGCGCGAGGTCATGGATCGGGTCGTGTCGGGGCTGTTGAACAAGCAAGTGGCCGCCCAGCTGGGTTTGAGCGAGGTGACCGTGAAAGTGCGACGCGGGTCGTTGATGCGCAAGATGCAGGCGGACTCGTTGGCGGCGCTGGTCAAGATGTCGGAAAAACTCAAGGACGCCAGAGGCTCGGTAGCAAGTGGTCGCTGATCACAGCTATCATGCCGTTCGCCCTGCTGATGGGCGCTATTGCAGGCCACCCCCAAGGACTCAGGTATGACCTTTCTGCCGTCACGCGCCACCCTCCTCGTCTCCAGTCTGTTGTTCAGTTCGCTGTGCCTGGCCGAAGGCGAGCCCACGGACGGCAGCCTTATCAAGGACTCGACCAAGGCCGCTGTCTCAAGCTTCATTACCGCTGGCAAGAACCTGCTGGGTGGCGTCAGCGAAGGCGTGCTCGATGGCCGCGAATCGGCCCAGGGCGCCGACGGCGCGGCGATCATTTCTTCCAACGAGCAACTGAAAGACCGCGTTTCCATCGAAGTCCTGAAGCTGGAGCCCGTTGACGACACCTTCAGCGTCACCCTCGGCTTCAAGAACAGCACCGACACGCAACTGCGCCTGATCAACCTCGGCCAGACGGGCGCCCTGCTCGCCATCGACCAGGCCGGTTACGCCAACAAGCTCGCAGGGTTTGAAAACCCGGATGAAGTCACCATTCCGCCGAAGACGGCCGTGCGGCAGAAGTTTGTGTTTGAAGGGTTGAACGAGAAAATCAACACCGTGCGGGTGTGGGGCCAGGATTATCAGGTTATAAAATAAAGGGCGCTGCGTTGATCGTTCCCAAGTGTGGGAACGATCAAAAGTTGTTGGCTCGAAACACAATCGTGGCGAGGGAGCTTGCTCCCGCTAGGCTGGGCAACAACCCCAAAACAGCGAGCTTCACGCCCTGGGAAAGGACTCATTGATATACCCCGTGTTCAATCCGCGTCAGGTAATCCTCAACCACTTGAAAGCCTTGCGGACTGTCGATCAGCTCCAACGGCACATGATTGCCCAGGTACTTGCAGGGCTTTCGCAGCCAATCCTCAGCCAACTGCCGACTGCCGAAAACATTGGTGGTGTGCTCCAAAATCTTGGCGTATTGGCTTCCAGGCATCGATCTGTCCTCACGATATAAAACGAAGCTGAGCGTGCCGGATACCACACAGAGCACTGAGACAACGCCAGATCGTAAGTGCAGGACTTCCGAAGGCCAACCTTAAAAAGTTGTCAGAGACTTCCTCGATTTCTCCCAAAGCGATCACTTGCCCGTAGGACGGTGTTCAATGACAGCCTGTGTGGCTACAACATCAAACGTCATTGCCCACATCCACTACAGAGTCAGTCGACTTTCGCCACCTTCACCGGCTCAAAATTCAACGCGAGCACACTCGCCAACACGATAATCGCCCCAACAATCACCATCGTCGCCGGGCGTTCGGCCAGGACTAAAGAAGCCATCAACATCGCGCTGGGCGGTATCAGGTAAAGCGCCATGGAAGCTCGGCTCACGTCGCTGTGGGCCAGCACGTACGCCCAGGCGAGGTACGCCAGCGCGCTGGGGAAGATACCGAGAATCAACACTGCCAGGTTCACCGAAGCCGAAGCCTGTCGCGCCGCGTCCAACACCCCCGGTGCGAAAATGAACAACAGGAGTGTGCCCGACCAGACGGTGTAGCAAACCATGGTCAATCCGTCGTAGCGATGGGTATGGCGCTTCTGCAAAGAGAAATACACACTCCAGGACAGCGCCGCCAGCAGGATCAATAGCCCACGGGCGTCCATGTCACCCAAGCCTCGATCCCCCGTGACGACCACGGCAGCGCCAAGCAAGCCGCACAGTACACAGCCCCATTGCCAACCGCCGACTCTGTCCTTGAAGACAAAATGCGCCAGCAACGTACTGAACAAAGGCGTGGACTGGGCCAGCACACTCGCCGCCCCGGCACTGACGCCCCGTTGACCGTAATTGAGGGCGATATGGTGCAGACTCACGGCAAAGAAACCCAACACCGCCAGCAACGGCAAATCCCCAAGACGCGGCCAGGAAATACCCTTCGCCACCGCGACAACGGCCATGAACACCGAAGCGATGAGAAACCGCACCAAGGCCAACTGACCCGGTTCGTAGGCCTGCAAGCCGATGCGAATACCAATCGGCGAATAGGCCCAGCAAAGAATCACGAACATCGTCGCCAGGATCACTTTCACGTGGGGTCTGCTGGGGTTCTTCAAGCCGTCAAACGGCACACAACGGGTTTCCATTCAGAGTTCCTGCGCACTGAGCGTCTGGTCTATTTACCCCGCAGTATCAAAACCACCCACCCTCAATACAAGTGACTTAAACTTAGCCAACCATTCACTTTGGATGAGCTATGGAACTGTCCCAACTGCGCATGCTCAAGACCGTCTGCGACACCGGCAGCATCGCCCGCGCCGCCGAAGTGCTGCACTGCGTGCCGTCCAACATTACGGCACGGCTCAAATCCCTGGAGCGGGAGCTGGGTACACCGTTGTTTTTTCGTGAAGGCCGCGGTTTGCGGGTCAGCCCGGCGGGCGAGGTGTTCCTGGGATACGCGACAAAAATCCTCGGCCTGACGGAAGAAGCCCGCCGCGCGGTCAACCCCAGCCACACGCCAAGCGGACCGCTGCGCATTGGCGCCATCGAATCCAGCGCCACGGGGCGCCTGCCGCAGTTGTTGGCCAAATATCACGCGCAGTATCCTCAGGTGTCGCTGGAGCTGAGCACGGGGACTTGGGCGCAGTTACTGGACGACACCCAGCATCACCGGCTCGACGGGGTGATCGTGGCGGTAGACGTGGAACGCCCCGGACTCAAGCGCGCCGTGATGTACCGCGAAGACCTGATGCTCATCGCCTCCGAATCCCACGGTCCCTTGCGCAACGCCGCAGACCTGCAAGGCAAGGCCATCTTCATGTGGCCCCCAGGCTGCCCGTACCGCCTTGCCCTGGAGCAGTGGTTGCTGCGCCATGACCAAGTGCAACCGATCATCAGCATCGCCAGCTATGGCGCCATCGTCGGCTGCGTCAGTGCCGGCGCCGGCGTCTCGCTGGTGCCTCGTGGGATCTATGAGCAATACCGTCAGGGGGCTGGCTGGACAGGGTATGAGTTCCCTGAGCTGACGGGCATCGATAACCTGTTCTACTGGCATGAAAACGCTGGCCGGCATCCTGCCAGAGAGGCGTTTTTGACGATGTTGAAGACGGAGTTTGAAGGGTAGTTGCAACCTCGCTACAAAAGCCATTGGATTGGCGGTATCCCACTGACCATTCTTGTGGCGAGGGGATTTATCCCCGTTGGGGCGCGAAGCTGCCCCAAAAGCTGACACCTCGGTCCCTCGACCAACACAAACCCCCGTGGCGAGGGAGCTTGCTCCCGCTGGACTGCAAAGCAGTCCCGAAACCTGCCAACACGGTGTATCCAGTCAACTCCCAGCGCTTGTTAGAAGACCGCTTCACGGCCAGCGGGAGCAAGCTCCCTCGCCACAGGTCCTCATCGATCTTGCCTGTCAGCGCACAAACTGAAAAATGTTACACAGCTAAAGAATTGTCCTAACCGCACTACGAGACCTGCTGAAACCGGCGTGATCCGACTGTTCCTACAGAACCTGAGACCGTCGGTTCGTTTCCACATGGAAGTCTCACGACTCCTACGAAGCTCTCGGAATCCCTCACCTTGTCCGCCTTGGTTGCTCAAATCTAAAGTCATTCCCGTCGCCCCCAAAAGCGACCGGGTTTGGCGACCTTCGTATCGGATCAGCCCCCTAAACCAGCTGGAGCAATCCCATGCAAAGATACCTCCCATCACCGGCATCGACTCCCCCCGCTTCCCTGCACCTACTGCCAGCCAGAGCGACACCATCGGCTCCATGTTCGATGAAAAGAACCATGATCTGCAGTCAATCTCCCATCCATCAGGAGTAGCCATACGGCTACAAGTGAGACTATGATCGATAAGAAAATGTACGAGATCCACCAGACGCCCGATTTTGAGGATTGGCTTGACAGTGTGAAGGATACTCAAGGAAAAGCGGCCATCTTGGCCCGCCTGGATCGCGCCCAAAATGGCAATTTTGGTGATTGCGAACCGGTTGGCGATGGGGTGAGCGAAATGCGTGTTTTTATCGGCCCGGGGTACAGAATCTACTTTGTACGCTCGGGGATCGCAGAGTACTTGATGCTCAGCGGAAGCGATAAAACAGATCAAAGACGAGGCATTAAGAGAGCCAAATTGATTCTTGATGCCCTGAGAGGTAAATGACATGAGCGACAAATTCAACCCTGAGGATATGCCGGTCCTTAGCCTCAGCACTGCTGGTACGACTCGTTACGAGGCTTCGCGCTTTCTCGATACCCCAGAAGCTATAGCGGCTTATCTGGCTGAAAGTATGAAAGCCGATGATACGGAAAGTCTTATTCATGCGTTGGCCGAGGTCGCAAAAGCCAAAGGTGTCAATAAAGTCGCCAAAGATGCCGGAGTTAATCGTGAAAGCCTTTATAAGGTGCTGAAATCTGGCGCAAAAACGCGGTTTGAAACTATCAGGAAATTGATGACCGCGATGGGTGTGGAACTCACGGTACAACCGATTGCAACATTAGCGGTGGCTTCCAAAGCTGCGACTCCAAAAGCTGGAAAACCACCGGTCGCTGCATCAAAACCGACAGCTAAATCCGCCGCGAAAAAACCAGCAGCACCGGCGGCTCAACCAGACGCAAAACCTGCTGCGAGAAAATCAGCTGCGGTCAAGCCTGCCGCATCGGAAAGACCTCCAAGCCTGCCCAGTGCTGGCAGTAGAAATAACAAAAGGAGGATCGATAAGGGAGCGGAACTATTTTCAAGCAAATAAATCAGCCCCCCCTTCTTTTATCCTTGTGGCGAGGGGATTTATCCCCGTTGGGGCACGAAGCGGCCCCAAAGCTGACAACTCGGTCCACCGACCAACACAACCCCCCTGGCGAGGGAGCTTGCTCCCGCTGGACTGCGAAGCAGTCCCGAAACCTGCCAACACGGTGTATCCAGTCAACTCCCATGCCTTATTCGAAGGCCGCTTCGCGGCCAGCGGGAGCAAGCGCCCTCGCCACAGGTTCTCATCAATCTTGCGTGTCAGCGCACGGCTGAAAAATGCTGCATAGTTGAAGGATCGGTCCTAACCGCACTACGACAGGGAGTCAGCTTTGGAACTAGCACCACCGTTTATCCTCCATGAAACCAGCCATTGGACAGTCAACCATCACTTGGCCTCCGCCCTGCCCGGCTATCTCATGCTCGGCGCCAAGGCTCACGTGAACTCATTGGCCCAATTGCCCGCGTCGGCACTAGCGGAGCTGGGTGGCCTGATGGCTGACATCCAAAGCATTCTTGAAACACAGCTCAACCCCAAATGGCTTTACATCAGCCGATTCGGCCACGATCCCCGCTACCCCATCCACTTCCATTTCATTCCGGTGTACGACTGGGTCGAGGCGTTGTTTTGGGAAGATACGCGGTACAGGCTGCTGGAAACGTTTGGGAGTCAAGGGAATGCCCAGACATTGACCGACGGCGCGGAGCTGACGTTGTTCATCTGGCGGGAGTTTGGGGAGAGCCCAACGCCGCCACCCATTCAGGGGCCGTCAATTGAGCAAGTGATAGAAAGGTTGCGTCAGTCATTCAAATCAGCTGTTCCGGTCACATGAAAATCAAAACATCATTCGTCGCGCTACTCGGCATTTTTTCATTCATCCAAACGTCGGCCTCCTTCGCGGACAACGCCAATGGGAAAGCGCTCTATCTTCAGAGATGTGCCGTGTGCCATGGTGCGGATATCAAGGGAACAGGGCCGTTGGCCAAAAAAAGCAACCCTCCAACCCCCGACCTTACGACACCCGCCTTCAAGAAACGACTGACCGATTACCCGGGAGTGATTGTCTCTTCAATCATACTTCGCCCAAATGGAAACCTGATTCCAAGGACCTTGCAGGAGAATGGCGTGAAGATCCCGCCGCACCCTTGGAGCGTCAGGGACCTGCGCGATCTACATCAATACATGAGTGACGTCATTTCAAATAAATGATCTTACGGGGAACTGCGCCTCGGCTTATCGACAACAATACCCAGGGCTTCTCGGGCCTGGGTATTGAAGTGTTTTATAAAACCGTCAGTAAAGCGTATTGGCAACACGCTCCGGCAGTGCCTTGTCATAAGCGTCGCCATCGACCTGAGATGGACAGATGCGCTTAAACACCTCGCCTGCCGTGGGCAGTGCGCGGCGCTCGATCTGCCGCTCCACATCCCACAGCCCCGCCCTGATCACCGCCCTGCTGCACTGGAAATAAACACTGGTTACGGTGACTTCCAGAACGGTTCGAGGGAGTTGCCCTTTTACTGCGAAGCGGGACAACAGGGCTGGCTCGATGGATATCCTGGCCGTGCCATTCACGCGCAAGGTTTCCCCCACGCCCGGCACGAGGAAAAGCAACGCGACCCGGGGATCCTCGACGATGTTTCGCAGCGAATCGATACGGTTGTTACCGCGGCGGTCAGGCAGATACAACGTCTTGCTGTCATGGACATGAACGAACCCCGGCGCGTCGCCCCTCGGAGAAGCATCCAGCCCTCCGGAGCCTGAGGAAGCGAGGATCACAAAGGATGCCGCCTCTATGAAGGGCTGGTAAACCGGATGGATATGGTCGACTTCCTTGAGGATCGAGGGTGCTGCGACGGGGCCGTAGAGGCTTTCCAGCGCTTGGGTGGTGGTGATGTAGGCGCTGCTGTGGTTGTCGCGTTCCATGCTCATTCCTCTGTAGATACCTAAAAAAATCGCCTTCAGCTGATCGCTTCCTGCCCACCCTCGCGGACCATGCCGTGGCTGAATTGACTGTCTTCAGGGATTGAAACTCATCCGGCCCGGGAACGCCAGGAAGGCAACCCGCAGCGTGAGCAAGGCGCGTGTGGCAATGCCCAGTTTCGCGGTCGGCTCAGGCGCAGGCTAGGGTGGACGATCGGAATGATCGAGGTCGATCTAAACGCTGAGGTCCAGACCGTTCCTACAGAAGCTGAAACCGTCGGTTCGTTTCCACGAAGGACTCTCATGATTCCTACGAAGCTCTCGGAATCTCTCACCTTGTCCGTCTTGGTTGCCCAAATTTATAGTCATTCCCGTCGTCCAGAATGGCGACCAGGTTTGGCGACCTGGGATCAAGTGCAAAAGTACTGCGTTTTTTGCGAAGGCTTTGGCACACTTGCACGGCTGCCCGTTACGGCAGTTGTGCGCGGGAGACCTTCGGGTCTGCCGGTTTTCGATCCCGGTTCGCCAACCTGCGTGCAACTGCCACCCAATTGTTTGGCGACGATTGAGTGGTTAAAACCTCACTAGATCGGAGCTTTAAACATGGAAAGATACGTCCCCATCACCGGCATCGACTGCACCCCTGCCTCCTTACTCATCGATACCGAAGCCCCGCTGGATGTCCTACACGCGACAGCCGATTACCGCATTCGTGTGGTGACTCAGGTACTGGAGAACATTGCGTTTCGTTCCGAGATCGCCAGCGACACGGTGGTGCTTTCGGACTTCGCACAGCTTTTGGTGATTCCGTTGCGTGATGGGTGCGATCTGCTGGAGGTGATTGGTCGGCGGCTTCAGGCGCAGATCGAAAGCTGATGGAAAAACGAAAAAAGGGGACAAACGAAAAAGGGGGACAGATTTATTATCAGAAAAATAAATCTGTCCCGCTCTTTCCCGAACGGCAGCAACTAGCCAGAAGCGACCGGTTATAAAAGGTCCAAAAATGTCCCGAGGCGAGTATCTAGTCGCGCCAATTGGGCCCGTCCTAGTGAGCAAAGCTAGAGGTTTCAACTATTTGCTAGCTAGATGTAATCGCAAACAGTTTTTTGCACAAATAGGCATCCTCTCTTGGGAGGAAATCTTCGGGACTTTCATTGCAGGAAAATGCTTCAAAAACGTGATTGATAATTTTTTTTGCTTGATCCGTAGTAAGGGCAGAAGTATCTATCAGATCAAGAAGAGCATCGGCTATCTCGTTTAAACTAATGCAGTATTCTTCAGCCGCAACTCTAAGCAATGCTCGCATCTCCCTATATTTACCATCTGAATTTACATTGCTTTTCAGAAAATCAAGGGGCTCTTCCAGAATTTCAAAAGGATAAATTTCTTGATACCTGCCGCAGTATTCTATAAGGATCCGCCTAACCTTCACGCCATCAAATTCTTGAGAGCCAGCCCCTAACAGAGCATTAACTTTCGTATTAATTATCCAGCTTTTCATCGCGAAATTTACCTTGCTTAGCGCTTGTTTAAGAGAAAAAGGGGACAGATTTATTATCAACGAAAAAGAGGACAGATTTATTATCAGGAAAATAAATCTGTCCCGTTTTTTCCGCGTTTTTTCCGCTCAGAATCTGTCCCGTTTTTCCATTCGGCCGCTGAATGATGATGGCAATCTATTTCAAGCTAACAGCTAATGGTAAAAAATAGCCTCTACCATTTTCATCCCCAGCCTCAAGACCGAGAATGTTAGAAATTATCTACCTAAGCGTTCGTCACGGACTGCTTTCGGCCCGGAGTATGTAACAGGCCTTGCATAACTCAACTCCCATGCAAACCAGCCATCTTCAAAATAACTTGCATTTCTACAGAGAGTCGATCTGCGCTTGAAGTCGGATTGCCGACCTTTCAAATGCTGTCTTTTCTAAGCTGGCGGTTCCCAGAGGGTGTGGCGGGAC
Source organism: Pseudomonas sp. B21-054 (assembly GCF_026016345.1). NCBI lineage: Bacteria > Pseudomonadati > Pseudomonadota > Gammaproteobacteria > Pseudomonadales > Pseudomonadaceae > Pseudomonas > Pseudomonas sp. B21-054. Next base: position 2,612,602 of record NZ_CP087204.1, on the reverse strand, counting down.
AAGCCAAAATAGGTAGGTGATCCACTTCGAGTAGGCTTCCTCAATGGCTGCGCGCAACTGGGGGTGCCTGCGGATCTCCTGATCCACGCTAGCGTTTCCTGACTCCATTTTGTCCTCAATGCATATTTTGGGGGCTTCAATGATTTTGGATTTGGAAAGCGCTACTTCGTAGCTGTTTGCTCCGTGCTTCTGCAATGCAGTATCAGCATTTGCTAGCGCCGTGGCCCCTATGATTTCGCATTCATATGCCCAGTTTTTTAGTGACGAAACAAACGTCGTCGTTTCTGAAGCGTAGGCCGGAGCAGACAAAGCGAGCAACACGAGAGCGCTGAAAATTTTCAAGTGGACCCCTCCCCAAATAGAGCGCGAACTTTAACATTTTTGACGCATAGCGTAAGCGAACGGCGCCCCCACCTTGCGTGATTACGCCGGCTGCCACTTATGCGGCAGCAACTCGTCAATCTGACTCATCTTCTGCGTCGGCAGCCGTGCCAGCACGTCTTTCAAATAAGCATACGGATCGTGCCCGTTGAGCCGTGCCGACTGGATCGGCTCATCAGCGCCGCCACACGTTTGCCGCTGCGCAAGGAACCTGAACGAAAAAGAGGACAGATTTATTATCAGAAAAATAAATCTGTCCCGTTTTTTCCCCGTTTTTCCCCGTTTTTTCCCGTGTCCCGTTTTTTCCCGTTTTTTCCCAATGGACATCACCGCGATGTACGCAGGGCTATCGCGTGGTGCGCGCAGCACTCTCTACAAAGGCACCTGAGCACTTGGCGCCGCGCAATGAGGCGAAGCATGGACTTCGCGTACGCTAACGTTATGCCTGAGCCAATGCATTAAAGAACCACTCGTAGAGTGCCTGTGGGTGGTATTGGGGAAAATACGCAACTAGCACGGTTGAAGTTACAAGCGCCAGCACCACCAACAGCGCGGTAAGTAGCTTTACCAACGTCGAGAGAGGTGGATTGGGCGGGCCGTATTTATTAATCGCTTTACGCCCCGGAAGCATGATGAGCGGAAGCGTTATCACAAAGCCAATAACAGGGAATACGGAGAGCATTCCCCATATCGGACTCCAGCCTAGATCACGTGCCCTGCGTACCAGTAGAGACACGTTGAGCAGGATGGCAGGAACGACAACGGTGACACCGACTATCAGCAAAACCACCAGTTGATGGCGCAACCCCACCATAAAGAACAACAGCAAAATGCACGGAAGAACCAGCACCAACGGCACATGAATCAGCCAGAAGCGCGCCAGAGAAATACGCCCGGAAAAATCAAAAATCTTGGAGTTTGAAAACGTGACAACCTCGTCGTCAATCAGTTGGGCGTCACCCGGTTGGTATGGGTTTTCGATTTCGCTGCTGATGCTGCCGAAAACGGGCTCTATCCTGGCCATTTAGTGCTATTCCCTTGTGTTTGATGGTGCTATTCACGTCACAACGTTTACGCCTCATATCTAATCGAAGGCCGGCATCAAACTCAAGAGAAAAGACGCTATCGTGTAAGGGGGGCTGTGTGCACCACAGCATGTGTGGGTCTGTCGCATGGTGCGCGCAGTACACCTTATGAAGTGTTTTGCCGCTAGTAAGAAGGCGGGTCATGTCCCTACTCTGAACGACAGCTTCTGGCCGATTGCTATCTATGGCGAAGGGCCGCTTGCCCACAGTCGGACATTCCCACCGACGCCTAAAAGTCTTAGTCGTCTTCAGCCACCCCGTATAGCTTTCATCAAATGTCCAACAACGATGACTTCGATGGCGCCTTCACTGGCGCCCGCCTCAAAAGCAGCGCAGCAAGCCGATGCGTTCCCGGCACAGATACGGTAGACAGCAATTACACTGCCTGGCCCGCCGCCTGTGTGCCCACTCAGGGAGTACCCACCGTCAATTGCCCCCTGCATCATACCAAGGCCATAGCCCGGCGTGATCCATGGACGCCCGGGAATCGGGCCGCCCAATGTTCGTGCCGTCTGCATTTCCTGAAGCAAGCCCTTGGGAAGCAGGTCTGCGCAGAGGAGTCGATCCAGAAATAGCGCTGCTTGCGAAATTGGGCCCATCAACAAGCCGTGGTAAACCCAGGCGGGGTCATAATTTGAGGCACTTCCAAGATGGGTTGTCTGTAAGTCTGCTCGCGTTTTAGCAAAGCGAATGTTCGTTAGGCCCAGAGGGTGAAGTGCCCGTTGGGTCACCGCTTCATCAAGCGTCAGATCAGTTAGCCGTTCAATTAGCCTGCCGATGAATAAGTAGCCAACATTCGAGTAACGCCAACCGGTTCCGGGACTGTATCGAAGTCGAGCACCGTCAAGGCGTTGCATCATTTCATCTGCCGACCAGGCTGACTCACTGTTCGTAACGGCGGCGTGATACTCCTCAAGTTCGCCGTAATCGGCCAGACCTGCCTCATGCCGCAGTAGCTGGCGTAACGTGAAAGGCTGATCAGGAATTGGGTTGTCCAGCCCGATCAGCCCGTCGCGTACCAACGATAAGGCTGTCGCAGCCAGGACTGTTTTCGTAAAGCTCCACCAGGGTGCCGTCAGTTCTACATGGTCAGGCGTTTGCGGCTGACCATTTGATACGAGCGAGCAGAACATTGGCTTCCTTGGAATTTAGAGCAGATCGATACCTCGACAAGATACCCCATGCGCTCTTCTTCGCCAGAGTAAAAAGTCAGCCGTTTGTACTGTCCTGAGCAACCGCTAATGGCCGACTCTTGCCTAGCAAAAGGCTCCAATCGCCCCAATCACAACAATAACAACAGAGGCCACAAATGCAGCCTCTCAGAGCGTCTGACAAAACCACCTTTAGCGTAATCACACAACTTGCAACGACACCTCTTTAATCGCCAGCAACCTCAGAAATCAACAGTAGCCGACACCTTCAACGTACGCGGTGCCCCTTGGGTCAAATAACCACCATTAGCCGAGGCCCAATAGCTCTCGTCGGCAACATTCTCCAGCATCGCATTGAAGGTCACCCCGCGGCCCTCCATTTTCGTGCGATAGCGCGCGCCCAGGTCGACGCGGGTCCAGGCGGGGATGCTGTATTCATTGGCGCTGTCAACGAACTGGCCGCCGGTGCGCAGTAGCAGGCCGTTCAGGCTCACCCCGGGCAAGCCGGGCACGTCCCAATCGGCACCCAGATTGAACTGGAATTTCGGCACACCCACCGCCTGGTTGCCATCGTCGCGACCACCGGTGGTGCCGCTGAGTTCGGCTTTGGTCCAGGTGGCGCCGCTCAGCAGGCGCAGGCCGTCCAGCGGCTCGCCGAACAGGCTCAGTTCCACGCCGCGATTGCGCTGCTCGGCATCCACCCGGTAGTAGCCGTCGCCGCCGAGCACGCCTTGCGGCTGCTCGATGCGGAACAGGCTGAGGCTGCCGCCGAAGGTGCCCCAATCGAGCTTGGCGCCCACCTCGGTCTGCTTGGAGCGATAGGGCGCGAACATCTCGCCGTTGTTGAGCGCGGCGGCCGGCGCGGTCGGGCCCTGCTGCAGAGACTCGACGCGGTTGGCATAGATCGACAGGTACTCGGTGGGCTTGATCACCAGGCCATAGGCCGGCGTGGTGATACTTTCCTGATAGCTGGAGGTGCGGGCACCGCTGGCCGCGTTCCAGGCATCGGCGCCGATGGATTGGCGGCGCACGCCCAGGGTCAGCAGCACGCGGTCGTCGAGCAAGCCCAGGGTGTCGGACACCGCCAGGCTACGGTTCTGCACCTTGGCAGTGGTGTCCGGGTCATGGATATCGCCGGAGACGCTGGTGGCCGGCGGCTCGGCGACGGGCTGGCCCTGATACAGATTGCCGAAGCCGCGACTGCCCGCCGCGGTGGTCTCGAACGCGTTGCGCTTCTCCTGCCAGATGCCGTTGGCGGCCAGGTTGATGCGGTGGCTGACCGGCCCGGTGGCGAGTTCGCCGCGCAGCCCGGTGACGGCGCTCAGGGTTTCCTGGTCCAGCGGCGAATAGAGGCGGCCGATACGGGCGTCGCCATTCGCGCCGTAGACATAGTTGGAGGCGTAGACACCGTTCTCCCGCGTGTATTTGCCGCCTGCGCTGAGGTAGGCGGTCCACGTGGGCGACAGGTCGTACTCGGCGCTGAACATGCCATAGGTGTCTTCGAGCTGCGACCAGCTCCAGGGTTGCGCATAGTTGTGGTCGGAGTCGGGTGCCGACGGCGTCTTGCCGTTGAGTGTGCTGGTGGGCCCCGTCGTGGTCAGGTAGACCACCGAGCGCCCCTCATTGACCCGTTGCTTCTGGTAACCGAGGTCCGCAGACAGGCGCAGACGGTCACCGCGGTAGTCCAGGCCGAGGGTGGCCAGGCTGAAGCGCGAGTGCTCATCGTCCACCGCGGTCTCGCCCTCGCGCTGGGCCAGGTTCACCCGCACGCCGAAGCGGTTGTCCTCGCCGAAGCGCTGGCCCAGGTCGAGGTGCCCACCCACCCGGCTGTCGCTGGCATAGTCCAGGGTGGCGCTGCGCGTGGGGGTGTCTTCGGCACGCTTGGAGACCACGTTGATCGCCCCGCCGACACCGCTGCCCGACGGCGACACACCATTGACAAAGGCGTTGGCCCCCTTGAACACCTCGACCCGCTCGACCGACTCGGTGGAGATGATCTGGCGCGGCAGAATGCCGTACAGGCCGTTGAAGGCAATATCGTCGCTGAACAGCTGGAACCCGCGCACGACGAACACCTGGGAGAAGTTGCCGAAGCCGAACGACTGACGCACGCCCGGATCGCTGGCCAGCACATCGGCCAGGGTCTGCGCCTGGCGCTTCTCGATCAGCTCGGAGGTGTAGCTGGAGAAGGCGAAGGGCACATCTTGCATGTCCTGGTTGCCCAGCACGCCGATACGGGCACCTCGCGCCGCCTCCCCACCGGCGTACTCGGCCGGCAGGTCGACACGGCCTTCGGCGAGCCCGCTGATGGTGGTCGGGCCGAGTTCCAGCACGCCCTGCTCGGGCAGTCGCACCAGGGTGATGGTGCCGTCGTTGCCGGTCTGGAAGGTCAGGCCGCTGCCCTCCAGCAAGCGCTGCAGGCCGTCGACCACCGAATAGTCGCCCTTGAGCGCCGGCACCATGGCGCTGCCACGGGTCAGGCCGGCGTCGTAGAGCAGCCGCACATCGGCCTGCTCGGCGAAATCGGTGAGCGCCGCGTCGAGCCGCTGGGCAGGCACGTCGAGCTCGACGGCCTGCGCCTGGGCGGCAGTAATGGCCAGGGGGAGAACGGCTAGCGCCGCGAGGAAGGAAGTCGACCGCATGCTGATGTCCTTGGCTATCAATACGAAGAAGTCGCATTTGCAAGGAGAGAAGACGAAGGCGCCGCTGATTTCTGAACCATCGCCGTCCAAATATTTCTATTTTCTTGCAGACCCAGGCGCGGCGCGGGTCTCAGCGGCGGGACGTGACCAGAATCAATCCCGGCAGGCGCACCAGACTTACAGGCAAAGTGGTTTCGACAGCCCTTAACACCGCCTCAGGATCGTTAAGGGCGAACACGCCAGTCACCTGTACAGCGCGAGCGGCTTCGTCGACAAACAGCACCCGCGCAGACTGGCTGCGCTCAAGCTCGGCGAACACGTGCTCCAGCGGCTGGTCGCGGAAGACCAGCTTGCCGCGCTGCCAGCCCAAGCGCTGGCGCGCATCCAATGCCTGCGGCGCCTGCAGTTCCCCGCCACGCCACTGCACCTGCTGCCCGCCGACCACCGGCAGAGGCTCGCGCCCCTCGCTGGAGGCCAACACTCGGCCCTCGCTTACCGCGAGGTCGACACCGCCCTCCTCCAGACGCACATCAAAGCGCGTGCCGGTGACGCGAATGTGCGCCTCGCCGGCCCTGACAATGAACGGCCGGGCCGGGTCATGGGCGATCTGGAAATCCGCCTCGCCGCGGTACAACCTGACCTCGCGGCGACCGTCGACAAACTGCCAGTCCAGCGCCGAATCGCCGTTGAGGGTCAACAGCGAACCATCCGCCAGACGCAACTCGCGCACCTCGCCCGGCTGGGTGCTGATGTCGGCATACAGGCCAATCCAGATGCCGCGCGGTAGCCACAGGGCGAGCAACAGCATCGCGGCGCAGGCCAGTGGAGCCGCCCACCGTCGACGACGCAGCGCGCGCACCTGAGGCTGCTCGGCCGGACGTTCTATCTGGCCGAGCAACGACCACAGCCCTTCCACCTCACGCAACGCCTGCTCGTGCTCGGGCGCCGCTTGGCGCCAGGCCTGCGCGGCAGCGCGATCGGCAGCGGTGGCGCGGCCAGAATGCAGCAGCACCTGCCATTGCCGGGCCTGATCGAGAAGTGAAGGATGACTCACGGCTGCGGGTCCATCTGCTGCTGGCAGTGTTCGAGGGCCTTCAGGATATAACGTCCGGCCATGCTTTCCGAGACACCCAGGCGCTCGCCGATTTCACGCTGGGTCAGCCCCTCCAGGCGATTCCACAACAACGCCTGTCGCAGATGCGGTGGCAAACCCTGGACCACGCGCTGCAGTCGCTCCAGGCGCTGGGCGTCGCTTGCCGCTCGCTCCGGACCCGGCTGGGCACTGACCAATTCGATGGATATCTCCTCCTCGACGGGGCGCGATTTTTGCTGACGGCGGTAGTCGATGATCAGGTTGCGCGCGATGCGATAGAGAAACGCACGAAGATTGCCGATCTCTTGCCCGGACTCGCGTCGGCGAAAGCGCAGCCAAGTCTCCTGGCGCAGGTCAGCCGCCAGTTCTGCGCACTTCACCTGCCGTGTGAGGAAGCGCAGCAGCTCGCTCGAATGGCTCTCGAACTGGCCGTCGGTGGAATGAGGATCGGATGGCCTGGACACGCAAGCGACTCAAGCGAGGAAGAGTCGCGAGAATATATCAAATGATAATGACTTTCAATTATGCTCATTATTGAGAGGCCGCTTTTGGGTCGAAAGCAGACGCACCCCATCGAGCTACTCAACGACCCCGTTATAAACAACAGTCCCCGCCCCCTCTTTCTTAACCGTTAACTTATTCCCCTCCGCCATAGCCTCAACCAGCTCAGAACACCCATCCACCTCACGCCGTCCATCAACCCGCTCAGCCTGGGCGTCGAAACTAAATACATAAGTAGACGCCGGGCAACCATTCCCACCCTCCCCCGTGGAAACCACCACTACATACCTGCTCGGCCCAAACGTATAAGCCTTTTCAATCGCCACGTAGCCGGTGTACTCAGGCTGCTCGACAATAGACTCCATGACGTTCACCACCCCCGCACGCGATTGATAATTCAACGCGGTTCCCGCCTCCAGGGTCTGGGTGGTGAAGGGTCCTGCGCGTTCGGTGTCGACGGGCAACGGTTGATAGGCAACGCCGGGCGGCGCAGGGGGTGCGATTTGGGTCGTGGCGGCGGGTTTTGCAACGAGGCTTTGCTGCGGCTCAGGAAGATCGCATAGGCCGTTTTTGCAAATGAAATCGCCTTGGCAGTCGATATCCTCCGAGCACTGGTTGGTTTCTTCGAAAGTGCTTTGGGCGGCTTTGGCGTGGCCGACGACGGCCAGTGCAAGAAGGGTGCAGGCGAACAGACGCTTCATCGGTGAATTCCTTTTCTGGATGGTGGCCCTGATGATAACTGCAAACCTTCCAGCCTTGTCCAGCGTCGGCCTGAGGTGATCGCCTTCGATTTGCCGTGTCCGATGGTTCTACTTTGGTTTGAATACTAACCTTCCCAATGCCCACGCAAGGAAGCCGAGAAAACCATGACTGGCCGCGAGCAACTTCATCGAGATGGTTACGCCCTGCTCCGTCGAGCGATCCCGGCCAAGTGGCTGGATGACCTGCGTGCCGTGTTCGATGCAGGAGTGAGGCCGTCGGACCAATGGCCAGTGCCGCGAGGCATGGATTGGCGTTATTCGATGCTGGACGATGATGCGAAGGTTCAAGCGGTGTGTCGTCTGCCCCAGTTGCTGGCGGTGGCGGGTGAGTTGATTGCAGAGCGGTTCTTCCTCTCCCAGGTCGAGGGGCGCGAGCCTCTTGCTGGGGGCGGCCATCAACAGCTGCACCGCGACTTATCGGCCAAACGGCCAGGCGACATTGCGATTGCCCTGGCTTTTTTCGACGACTATGGCCCCGGGAACGGCGCGACACGGATCGTTCCCGGCAGCCATCGCGCCGCGCCGGGAGAGCCCCCCTTCGACTTCAATAACGAATCACGGTGCGTACAGCTTTCAGGCTCCGCCGGGGACATCCTGGTGTTCGATGTCGACTTGGTGCATGCGGGCAGTCTGAACGCGACCGGCGCACGCCGGCGTTCCGTTTTGATCAGCTATTTTTCGGAGTCGCTCTACGCGTCACATCTGGAGACCGTGAGCTTGAGAAATGTTCGGATGGACACGCGCGAGCGGTTCGAGCCGTCGGATCTTACCTTGGGGGCCAGGTAACAGTCGGCCAAGGGTCGTCGTGGGTGACCAGGGCTACGCGCTTGTGTTTTTGCGTGGGGGTGGCTACGTGGATGGCCATGGGTCATCCTTGAGTGGGGACTTCAACATACCGTTAAATCACGGATGAAAAACAGTGGTTATCTAACCTTGCGGCATCCATCTTACCCTCCTGCTGACTCTTTCAATCCCACCTTCAAGGACCGAACCGTGATCGCATCCCCCGCCAAACTCCTCTTCCTGCCCGGAGCCTCAGGTGACACCCGGTTTTGGCGTCCGGTTGCTGAACGCCTAGCCCACTCGGCGCAGCAGGTCCATATCGGCTGGCCCGGCTTTGGAGACACACCGCCCGTGCCTGGCGTGACCGGCATGGATGATCTGGTGACCCGCGTGTTGGCTGAGATCGACCGGCCCACCGCGCTGGTGGCGCAGTCCATGGGCGGTATCGTCGCTGTGCTTGCAGCGCTCGAACGCCCTGGGCTGATCACACACCTGATATTGACCGTCACCTCTGGCGGGGTGGATATGTCTGCATTGGAGGCGCAAGACTGGCGTCCGGATTTTGCTGCCGCCAACCCGACACTGCCAAGGTGGTTTCTCGACGACCACACCGACCTCACACTCCGGTTGGCCGAGTTGCACATGCCCGTCCTGCTCCTCTGGGGAGATTCTGATCCGATCAGCCCCATGCGCGTCGGCCAGCGCCTTGCTCAACTGTTACCCCGCGCGGAACTACAGGTTTTCCCTGGAGCTGATCATAGCCTGGGCTTTACTCACGCAGACGAGGTGGCGAGGTTGATCGAGAGACATCTGGAGTAGGCCAAGAGCAGTCGGTGGATTGACCCGGACCTGGTCGTCACCGCCTGGCGGGGGTTAGTTAGGGGAAGACCACGACTCATGACGTAGTCTGATCCCGCTTATGCCTGGAGGGGTTACGCGTGCCGAGTCGAGCAAGCGTGCGGCATGTGGGCAAGCCGCACGCGGGGGTCATTACTCGTCAGTGATATTGATCGTTCTGGTTTCGGCTGACAGGTAGACGCACAAGGCAGAGATTGCCGCGAGCACCACCGTGTAGACCGAGATGGCATAGGGCGAGCCATAATGGCTGAGCAGATAGGCGCCGACGATGGGTGCCGTGCCGCCACCGATGATGCCACCGACATTGGTGGCCATGGCGAATCCGGTGAATCGTGCGCTGGGTCCAAATGCCTCGCCGGTGAATGAAGGAACGGCACCGTATACCAGGCCGTAGCCCGCCATGAACAGGCATGAGCCCAAGACCATGGGTAGGAACTGGCCTGTGGAAAATAGGTGCCAGAATGGAAACGCGGCCAGCGCAGTCACCGCGAAGCCGATCAACATCATGGTGCGTCGCCCCAGTCGATCGGCCATCGCGCCAGCGAAGGGAACGATTACCAGGTGCGTGCAGATAGCTACCATCGCGACCGAGAGCACAAAGGCATTGGAAAGGCCCAGTTCCTTCTGGCCGTAACTCAATGCGAACACGGTAAAAAGATAAAATGTCGAAAAATGACAAATGTTGGCACCCGCGACCAAAAGTAACTGTTTAGGGTACTTGGTGAACAGGCGCATGGCAGGTGATGGATTCGGCCCCTTGGCTGCCGCGCGTTTTTCGGCGGTCTTTTCGAACACCGGAGATTCGGCAACTTTAGACCGTACAAAGACGCCAACGACCAACAGAGCGAGACTGGCAATGAATGGAATGCGCCATCCCCATTTATAGAAATCCTCCACCGACAATAAACTGCTGACGATCAGCAGCAACCCCGCCGAGGCGATGAATCCAAACACCGGACCAATATTGTTGATGGCTGCATAAAAGCCACGTTTTCGCCGGGGCGCATGCTCAAGTAGCATGAGCACTGCACCGCTGTATTCTCCGGCAAAAGCGAAGCCCTGGATGAAGCGCAGCACACACAGCATGATGGGTGCCCAGATTCCTACGCTCGCGTAGGTAGGCAGCAAGCCAATGCCGACGGTGCTCAAGCCCATGATGATCAACGTGAGATAGAGCAATTTCTTGCGGCCTATCCGGTCGCCGAAATGTCCAAGCACCAGCGAACCCAGTGGCCGTGCGACAAATGATATGGCGAAGGACGCTAGCGAGGCGAGTCTTGAGACAGCTTCATCGGTGCCGGGAAAGAACAGAGGAGCGAAGATCAGCGCCGCCGCGGTACCATACAAATAGAGGTCATAGGTTTCTAACGCTGTGCCGAAGAGACTTCCGGCAACAACATTTTTCATGGATTTTTTCTTCTCATCATCAACATGTTCATGATGAGTCTCGCTGTTACTTAAGAGTGAGGTTTGCATAGTTTCACCTGTTGTTATTGTAAATATGCAAGCGTGTTCCTGTCCTAGAACGGAAGTTAGCTCCTACCTGTGAGCGCTTTTACGAAGTAGTCCTGGTCACCCATCTGCCCGCCTTTCAAGGCGATTTCCAGGTTGTCCAAGTACGGTTTGTTTGAGCGCACCTGGCAGAGGGGCGCACCGGGAGAGAGATCAGATTTGATGACCAATGCATCAGGGGCGAGAATCTTGGTGATCTGACTTGACGTATCACCGCCGGATATAACCAGTCTTTCGAGCGGATACGCCTTAAGAATGTCCAGAACGATGTAGCCCATTTCGACAGCCAATTGCTTACCGCCGCGGATTTTTGCCTCGTCACGACGCAGTCCTTTGGCGGTCATCGCTTCGATCATCTGTTCGATTCTCGGGTCATCCGGACCTTTTGCCGTGTGGATCAGCACGGAGCGTCCGCTTTTGAGGTGCGCGACTGCCGTCGCCACCACATCCTGGACCATCCCGCCTTTATGTGATCCTGCGAGGATTGCTGCCGCATCCACCGCCAGTTCGACAAATCCACTAGAGATAGCGGTGTCGATTTGAACGCGACTTAACGGGGATGCGCTTCCAGAAATGACCAACACTTGCCTGGTGGGCCGCAGCGCAGTGACCTGAGTTTGGTAGGCATCTATCAGTCCGACCGAATGCCAGTGCTGCGTTAATCCATACTCGACACCTGAAGAGCCAACTACGAACAACGGCGCCGCATTGCTAGAAATCTCCGTGAGTACTTTCCCTGCGAGGGTCATATGTGCAGTGGTAGTGCCGTCGATCAAAACCGAGTCATGGCTCAGAGCGGCTTGGCGGATCAAGGACGCCAAGTCGGCAGGTTGGTCAAGCTGACGGATGTCGATTTTGGCGATCGATAAATTCTTTTGCTGGCCGATATGAACACTCAGATCGGCTTCTCCCATAGGCGTGATGGGGTGGGCCCGCATGACGGGATGGCGGTCGATCCGGTGTACACAGTGGTCCGTCTTGGACAGCGCAAACAAATTGCCAAACACGCAATAACGACCCAGGGCCGGGTTACCCGCGACGATTGGCACGCCTTTTACCCCAAAGGCGCGTGATGCGAGCTCAATGACATGGCCGATGCTGCCCACGTCGGGAGCGCTGTCGAACGTGGAGCAAACTTTGTAATGCACAAGGTCGGGGGACAGGCGCTTGATTGCTTCAAATAGGTCTGGAAGCACCTCATCCATTTCAGCATTGGATAACGCGCGACTATCGCCAGCGATGCCAATAGCGTCGAAACCACCCAGTTCCTCTAACAACTCGGGCGACGGTGGCACCAAAAACAATGCGCATCTCAGGCCGGCTGCGGTAAGGACTTCCAGAGCATCGGTCGAGCCGGTGAAATCATCACCGTAAAACACCAGACGAAGCCTGGGCGTATTGGCTGAACGCATGATTTATACGCCTCCGAATTTTGCCAAGGCGGCGGTTAGTGCGGGTCTGCCCTCTGCATACTGTTGCAAGGGTATGCCTTGAGTCGCCGCTTCCCATCCTTCGCGCATACTCTGAACGCCGGCACCGATACCTAGGGGATGGCCGATAATTCCACCGCCCGCCAGATGCATGAGGTCCACCGACTGCAGCTTTTCGAACAGCGTTGGCGCTTGCGCCGCCCATTGGCCGGAAGAGAAAACCGGCAGGATCGGTTGGACGCCCGAAAACGGGGTCAGGCAGCTCAGTGCCGAGGCAATGACTGAGTCATCCGGTTCCCAGAATTTGCTCTGAATGCCATTGACGTGCAGATGATCGATGCCCGCCAGGCGCCAGATTTTCTGATAGACCTCAAACGAAAAGCCCAGCTGTGGATTGCGGGTAAAGGCACCCCAGCCGTTACGATGGCCGTGAATAGGTAGTTGGGAATGCTTGCGGATATGCTCGACCCCCGAATGCCCAACCCAGTTCAGGCAGAGCATGACGCAGGTCCCCCCCGACTCCAGCACGGCGTCGTGGCGGCGAAGCATTTCATCAATGCTCCCAGAAATATTGATCGCGTACATTGGCATCCTGCCGAGGCGATCCGCATGCTTGTGAAGTACAGGCATGACAGCATTCAGCCTCGCATCGAAGGATGCATAGGTCGGGTCGATCAAGAGTTCATCATCTTTGAGGAACTCAATACCACCCGCACACAGCTCATCGGCCACGGTCGCGGTCTGCTCAGGTGTCAGGCCGATGCTGGGTTTAATGATGGTGCCAATGATTGGACGGTCATGAACGCCGCACAGTTTACGAGTCCCTTCAATCCCGAACTGTGGGCCCAAGAAGCCAGCGGCAAATGTTGCCGGAAGATCGACATCGAGCACTCTTAAACCGCTGACTTCACCTATCTCGAATAGATTGCCGGCAATGGTGGTCAGCAGTGCAGGAAGATTCGGACCAATATTGGCCGTTGGAAAAGCGATTTCAACTTCGCCGCGATAGTACGTCGCCGAAGGATTGTGCCTAGCCAGGTATTCGCTATGTAACGAAGCGCTGGTGACCGCTGGAAGAGACTTGACCGACACCACACGAGCCCGTGAGCGCTCTTTCAACTCAGCTGATTCGCTGGGCAAGGTAATAAATGTACCGCTGGATTGCTCGCCAGCGATGACCTCGCCGACCCGTTCAATCGGGTAACTGCTCTCTACGAAGAAACGGGCCGTAAACTCTTCGCGCCCGGCTGTTTGATCGACCATAGATAATCACCTTGGCTTTACTTTTTTTATATTAAATGGCCGCTTTTGCAGGGGCGGCCTTCCCTTCGAATATACATTGACCCTGCTGATGGGCTAACGATATGATTTCCCGCTAAGTTGAGAAAAACTCACATTAGGCTACTGGTTCGACCAGCGCTCCGGTCGCCATGGCCTGCTCATGAGGTACAACACATGTCATCCCCTCCGCGACCATCTCTCAATGCACTCAGAGCTTTCGAAATGGTTGCGAGGAAAGGCACCTTCGGCGAAGCCGCTGATGCCCTTTCCGTGACTCACGGTGCTATCAGCCGACACATTCGGACGCTTGAGGATGTGCTGGGGATCGTCTTGCTCACGCGCAATGCGCATGGCACTAAACTGACTCCAGAAGGCGCGCGCCTTGCCGCCGGCCTGAGCCGCGCATTCAACTTGATCCAGCAAAGTATTGACGAAGTGCGCCCTCAACCTCTGGAGCTGTCATGTTCGGCGTCCATCATGATGCATTGGTTGCTACCCAGGCTTGCCGGGTTGCACAGCAACTTTCCGACGATGGAGCTGGGCTTGAGAACCGGACACGGTCCAATCGACTTTGTCCAAGATGGCGTCAGCGTGGCAATACGCTTGGAAAGCATTGGCCCACCTCCCGGCATCGCGCCGATCCCGTTGGCCAATGAATGGATTGGGGCTATATGCTCGCCTGATTACCTTAAGGCTTCAGATGTGCAGCAAGTGAGCGACCTGAGCGGCAAAAAGCTGCTGGCTACCAAGACTCGCCCGCATGCTTGGAAGGAATGGTATTCAGCGTTGCAGATGACCATGCCCGATTCCCTTGAATTGGAATACTTCGAGCATTTCTATCTGCTGATTCAAGCGGCCAAGGTCGGCTTGGGATTTGCCTGTGTGCCGCGGATGCTGGTGCAAGCGGAACTGGAGAGTGGCGCGCTGGTAGCCCCGTTTGGCTGTGTTGAAGGCCCGGAAAAGTTGGTGCTGTGGATCTCGCCCAACGCCAGAGCGCGGGCCGACACAGCAGACCTGGTGAAGTGGATCGTAGAAGAAATGGCGGCCGAATGATCAGCCGCACAAGGAGCGCCTGGTCACTACGCGCCCCCTTTGTTCGTATCAGCGCTACTCAGATATCGCCAGCGCCCCACGCAAGAAAGCCACCATCCACGGGGAGGACAATTCCGTTGACGTAAGCTGAGACGTCAGACGCCAGATAGCTGACTGCTCCGGCGATTTCACGCGTGGTGCCATAACGTTTCGCTGGGATGGCGTTGCTGTAAGCCTTACGGAACTCATCGCTGTGCAGTTCTTTGGTCATCGGCGTATCGACCGGTCCAGGGGCGATGGCATTTGCGGTGATTCCGTATTCGCTCAGTTCGACGGCCATCTGCCTTGTCAGCGCGATCACGGCACCTTTTGATGTGCCGTAGGCCGTCCGGCCTTTGCCCACTGCGCGCATCCCGGCAACGGAGGCAATGTTGATGATCCGGCCGAACTCGTGCTTACGCATGATGCGTGCCGCCAGCTGGCAGCACAAGAAAGTGCCCGTGACATTGATCAGCATTGTCCGGTTGAAGACATCGGCATCAAATTCCAGGAAAGGCATGGTCTTGGCGATGCCGGCAGAATTGACCAACACATCGCAACGCCCGAACTTGGCCTCAATCCATTCGAACGCAGCAGACACAGAGGCAGGTGTACCGACATCGATCTGGAAGGCATCGGCGCAGAAACCTTGGTCACGCAGGTGTTGCGCGAAACGTTCGGCCTCGGTGGTATTGATGTCGCAAATGATTACATGGTGGCCATCGCTCGCCAGCGCACTTGCTGCTTCCGCTCCAATACCCATAGCGCCGCCGGTAATTACGGCGACTTTCTTATTTGCAAGCGTCATCGAGAATTCCTCTTTTATTATCTTTGCCAAGCCCAGGTGGCCAGTGGAAATCCTAAGAAGGCGCTGTCAATCCAGCAATCGATAAAAATTCGCGCGACTGTCACAAAAACTCACTGACCGCCGTGTCTGGTCTCAGTACCTCAGCACGGATGCAACGCATCTGGATTAATTAGCCGCAGAGACTTGCTCCCCTGGGCATTCATGCTCCGCACCTCAGGTTTTTCCGCATCAACGCATTCTCAAGCATTACACCCCGACGGATCGGAAACCCTCGCTCCACGACATGAAAACCGTGTAGTGCAAAGAAGGGCTCAGCCGTCTTGCTGACATCTGAAGTCAGTTCCTCAACGCCAAGCGCCCTGGCTTCTTCATGGATGCGGTTCATGAGCGAAGAGCCTATTCCTTGCCGAGGATGAGTACCCGCCACAAAAAAATGGTCGATGTAACCGTTCGGTTGAATGTCGGCGTAGCCCACTATTTCGCCATGGACCTCAGCCACGAACGGGCGCAGATTGCTGAGATGACTCGCCCAGAGATTCGGATCAAGATCCGCAGGCGCCCATGCCTCGATTTGATCGCGAGTGTAGTCGCGTGAGGCGATGCCATGAATGGCGGAGTAGAAGACGTGAAACAACGCAGTCTCATCCCCGCTTCTGAACCGTCGAATGTCCATGTGTTTCTCGTAAGGCTCACTCAAAAAGGGAAAGTCTGTCATACCTGCTGCAAATCGAAAATGAACTGCCCACGTTCCATAGGCACAGCCAGGTGTGACTGAGTGCGCACGATGTCATGCTCGAAAAAACTCCCCCCAACACGCCACAGCCTCGGCATGAGATATTCTGCGCGGCGTCAACCAATCCCTGTGGCTTGCAATCGCTTAGCACCCCCTTCGATCGGTTAAAACAGCGGCGCATCAGGAGTTCTGCATGTTCATTGGATACCAGTTCGAGCGCACCGCGCGGGGTGACCTGCTCATCCACTCACGCAACCTGGTGCAGAGCGCATTCGTGCTGGTGACAGGCGCGCTGGCCTTCATCTTACCGGTGGCGTTCGCCGTGTTTGTGATCGTTGATGGCGCCTCGCTGATGGCTGATGCGGATCCCCTGTCCGCCTTATTGTTGGTGCTCTTGTGGCTGCTGATCCCTGCCCTCGGTTTGCTCCTGGTGATCTACACCGGCTTTCGCGAAACCTTGGTGCTGTCGCGAGTCGACGGTGAGGGTAAACGCCTCACCCGAAACTTTTTCGGGCGCCGCGAGCGTGTGCAATCGGTCTTCAGGATCGACGCTGCCAAATACCTCGAGCTTCGTCGCCGTCCGCAGGCTGAGCGAGCCTACACCCAGCTATGGCTGATGATGCGCGATGGCACCGCGCACCGCCTGACGACCGACAGCGTTCCGGTGGTACCGGGAAGTCAACGCATTGACGTTTGGCTGCGTGAGCTGGCCGACTACCTGAACGTGGCGCTGCCCACCGAAGTCGTCGAAGGAACGGCGGCTGTGAAGGCCCCCTATCGACCAGCTCCAGCCCCCACCAGCGGCAAGGCGGTGAGGGAAGCCCGGCAGCGCCGGAGAAAGGGAGACACGCCTGCGCCTGAGGCGACTGAGAAACTCGGCGTTCCCGCACGTGCCTTGCTCACGCTATTGGGCGCCTTCTTCGTGGTGCTGGAGCTGACTAACATCATTACCCTGGTGCCGGCTCTATTTACCGGTCGGTTGCGCGTCAGTGGCTTTCGAACGGGCTCTACGATCTTTTACTGGGCCGAGCAACCCTGGAGCTTTGCATTCAATGTGCTGGTGGGCATCGTCGGGGGATTGATCATTGGCGTCATCGCCTGGGGTTGCCTGCGCATGGCGATCCAAGGTCGGATGGGTACCAAGCCCTGAGGCCAGTCCATTCGGTCAAGGCCTGGTCAGAAATGGTCGTCAGGTACCGCTATCAGGTTGCAAGCATGTCCAAGAGCTCCTTCAATGTTTCAATGGAGCGCTCCGCTGGTGCTATGTTCGCGGGCCACGGATGGAATCCACTCAACCAGACGGCAAGCATTCCGGCGGCTGTGGCCCCCAGGTAATCATTCTCCGGGTGATCCCCCACAAACCAGCAATGCTCAGGACGGACCCCCAACGCCTTTGCCCCCTGATGGAATATTTCAGGCGCCGGTTTCGAAACACCGCACGCTCCAGAGCACATCATCGTCTCAATGGCTTCCCCGAAGGGCAGTGCCTTCAAGGTCTGCCGTCGCGAATGCTCGGCGCCATTGGAGATGACACCGATGGCAATCCCCTTGCGGCGAAGCGCTTGAACCATCGCGCTAGCGCCTGGCATTTCAACCGCAGCGCTCGGAAAGTGATTCATCCAATGTGTGATTAATCGCTTGGGATCGATTGGCCCGCTCCACGTCAACTCCTGAGCCAACGTGTACCCAACCGCCTCACGGATGGAAGAATATTCAGATTCCGGTCGCAGATACCCACCGTTATCGGTGCGCGCGATCAGGTGAGAGATCCGACGGGGGTCTACTCCCGGGATTTCACCCTTGAACTCATCCAGGAATCGCTCAACGTAGCGGTCAATGCTGAGCGCACGATGGGTCAGCGTGTTGTCCAGATCGAACAGAATAGCTTTCGGTGCCAAGCTCCCTCCAAGCGATCACGATGCCGTTGAAAATTTTCACGCCATCATCAAATCCAGATTCTCCACCGCCGCGCCAGCGGCGCCCTTCCCAAGATTGTCAAATACCGCCGCCAACAGAACCTGTCCCGCGTCGGCATTTTCACACACCACCAATCGCAAACCGTCAGTCCCGTTAAGGGCCTGGGGATCAAGGTATGTCAGCTCTTTAGCCTCTTGCATCGACATTACCTGTACAGAGGGTGCGTCGGCGTAATGCTGCATCAGGCAGGCATGCAACCGCATCGCATCCACGCCTGGCGCCAGCAACCGAAGTTGCAACGGGATGGTCAGCACGATGCCCTGGCGAAAAGCCCCGTAGGCCGGCACGAACATCGGCCGCTCCGTCAAACCGCTGTGCTGCTGTATTTCCGGAATATGTTTGTGCGCCAACCCCAGACCGTAGACCTGGAACGCGGGCGCCTGCGATGCGCCCTCCCCCTCATACTCCTGTACGCCGGCGCGCCCTTTTCCAGAATAGCCCGACACGGCGTGAATATTCATCGGGTAGTCCGTGGGCAGTAGCCCAGCCTCCAGCAATGGACGCAGCAGCCCTATCGCTCCCGTGGGGTAGCAGCCGGGGTTGCTGACCCGCCGCGCCGTGGCGATTCGTCTGGCCTGCTGCGCGTTCATCTGCGCGAAACCGTAGACCCAGTCTGGATGGGTACGGTGCGCGGAGCTTGCATCGATCACGCGAACAGCGGGGTTCTTGATGCTCGCTACCGCGTCGCGTGCAGCCGGGTCGGGCAAGCAAAGAATGGCGATGTCGCAGTCGTTGATGATTTCAGCGCGGCGTTGCGGATCCTTGCGATGTTCGGAGCTGAGCGTGACGAGCCGCAGATCGGTCCGGTCGCTTAGACGCTGATGGATTTGCAACCCGGTGGTGCCTTGGTCGCCGTCGATGAATACGTGAGGAATTGCCATGGAAAGCTCCCGGACATAGGAAATCAGGAGATTCCATCTTCAGGGAACGGCTAAGATTGGAAAAGTTGAATTCCCAAACGATTAGATTCAGCTTTCCTGAACATGGAGTACCCCATGCGCGAAATCAGCCTGGACCGCCTGCGCACCTTGGTGGCCATTGTCGACCTGGGCTCGTTTGCCGAGGCCGCTCGTGCCTTGCACCTTGCGCCCCCCACGGTCAGCTTGCATATTGCCGACCTGGAGTCGCGGGTTGGTGGCCAGCTGTTGTCACGTACCCGCGGACGCATTCAGCCTACGACGATTGGCGAAACCCTGGTGGACCGCGCGCGGCGCCTGTTGGCGGATGCGGAGCAGGCGCTTGAGGACGTCGAGCGTCAGGTACAGGGCTTGGCCGGGCGTGTGCGGCTGGGGGCCTCCACAGGGGCCATTGCCCAGTTGCTGCCGCAAGCGTTGGAGACGTTAGGCCAACGCCATCCCGCTATCGATGTGCAGGTCGCGGTGCTCACCTCGCAGGAGACGTTGAAGAAGCTTGCCGAGGGCTCGTTGGAAATCGGCCTGGTCGCGCTGCCACAGGCCCCGGTGAAGGGGTTGCGGATCGAGCCATGGCGGCGCGACCCGGTCATGGCCTTCTTGCCGGCTCGCTGGGACTGCCCGGACATCGTGACGCCCGGTTGGCTGGCCGCCCAGCCATTGATTCTGAACGACAGCACCACCCGGCTTTCGCGCTTGACGTCGGAGTGGTTCGCCAATGATGAACGCCAGCCTACCCCGCGTATTCAACTGAACTACAACGATGCGATCAAAAGCCTGGTGGCTGCTGGCTATGGCGCGACGTTGCTGCCCCATGAAGCCTCCACGCCATTGCCCGATACCCGGATTGTCATGAGGCCATTGCAACCACTGCTGTGGCGTGAACTGGGAATTGCCCACCGGGGTGGCAATGTCGAGCGGTCTACGCAGCATGTGTTGGATGTGTTGTGGGGGTTGAGTGCTGGGTAAGTGCAATGACCAAGGGCAGCAATCGACCTAACGCTGCCCATATGGAGGTCTTCCTCACGCATAGGGCCTTGGACCGCTCAGGAAGCGGCCCAAGGCAAGGAATAACCACGTTGGCGTTTTACACCCAGAAGTTAGCCACTCCGATCAATTGAAAGACTTCATCTCCCGAGGGCTCGGCAAAGATGATGTCCAAGTTACGGTAACCGGAGTGGTCCCCGGCCAAGCTCAACTCGAATCGAGCCCCAGAGGCGTCGGCTTCGTAGTTCTTCAAGTAAGTCAGGTTCTTGGTTTCATTGAAAACCACGTCCAGCGTGCCGTTGTAACCATTTCCCAGCCGGGTAAAGCCCAAGGCGGACAAATCGATCTTGTCTTCACCCACGGTATAGTCAATCAGGCGATCAGTGTGATTGTCGGTGGCGGTACGGTAGCTGTCGCTCAGTACGTCGAAGCGGAACACATCGTTGTTACCGCCGCCCGCCAATAGGTCCCGGCCCTCTGCGCCAACCAATACATCATTTCCTAGCGCGCCATATAGGCGATCATCGCCCGCGAACCCTTCGATGAGTTCGCCTCGGGCGTTGCCTTGTAAACGATCGGCCCCTTCGGTGCCCGTCAACCTGGCTTGCTGAAACAGGAGGTTGGTTTCATTCAGCGTTTGACCCAAGTCACCGTCGAAAACCACTTCGAAGCGTTCCCCCTCCGCGTCGGCATCGAAACTCTTGAGGTAGGTCCGCGTTCCGCTTTCATTGACTCGTATCGCCAGCGTTCCGTCATGTCCATTGCCCAGCCCGAGGAAGCCCAGGGAGGAGAGATCGATCGTATCGATGCTGGGGTCGAAGTCGATGATTCGGTCGCTATGGGCCGCGGTTGCGGTTCGGTAGCTGTCTGTGACTGACTCGTAACGGAACGTATCGGCCCCGGCATCGCCCGTCAGCAGGTCGCGACCTTGCTGGCCATCGAGCAGATCGTTACCGGCCCCGCCAACGATCGCATCATCGAAGGAGTTGGTACCCAGCAAGAAGTCATCATCGCGACCGCCGTCAAGGTGGTAATAGCCGTCGTCGGGATTGCCAAAGCTGTGGTCCAGACTACCGTCGGGGTTCAGCTGAACCAGGGCGGCCAGATAGCCGTCCGCGCTCGTACCTTGGCTTGCGCCAATCAACAGCTTGCCGTCGGCCCGCACGATCATGTCGGCTACGGCGAAAGGCGCGTTTTCTGAGCCCCAACTTACCCGCCCCTGATCACCGAAATCGGTGTCGAGCGAGCCGTCGGCGTTGAGTCGGATGACAGTCGCCACGCCGCCCGAGGCGCCCGCCAGCAGGATTTTGCCGTCATCCTGGATGACGAGGGCATTTGCGTGAACATCCAGGGCCAGGCTGCCCCCGTTGGCAAAGCTGCTATCCAGAGTACCGTCCTGATTGAGGCGAGTCAGGGTATCCTGCCCCGTGACCAATACCTTCCCGTCTCCCTGCAGCGAAACGTCGATCGTGCGGCTGGGTTGAATGCCGACGGACGCTGGCAGGTGCAGGATCCCAGCCTCTGCGAAAGACGAGACCAAGGTCCCCGTCGCATCGAAGCGGGCAATATAGATCTCCCCAGAGGGATACCCAGCGCTTGCGAAAAAGCTGCCGTCGCGTTGTACAGAGAACGACGCTTGCTCTCCTAGAGAGTCATTCCAGTAAAACGGCACTGTCGCGGCGCCACCGTTGCCGAAACTCGTATCGAGGCTGCCGTCAGCCAAGGTGCGACTCACCCCGGACACCCAGGCGTCGCCTACTTTCACGTATCGCGTCACCAGGTAGCCCCCTCCCGGCTGCACCGCGGCATTACCGCCGTCCTCGATATCGAGCGTCACTGGCAGGAGGGATTTACCGTCTCCACTGAAGTTGCGGTCCAGACTACCGTTGGCATTGAACCGGACCAGACTGCCGGTGAAGCCTGAATCCTCTTCGCCTCCCAGTCCCAGGCGACTATAAGCGCCAAGCCAGATAGCACCGTCCGGATCGACCGTGATACCGCCGATTTTGTCCGAGCCCCATAAGGGCGTGGCGACCATGCCTGTGTTCCGCACAGCTGAAGCGGCGGGCGAAATGCTCTGACTCATCTCCATGCCTCCGATAGCTACCTGTAAGCCAAGGACAATAGACACGGTTCAGTCTGGTTGCCACTTTACGAAACGAGGAAAGGTTCTTGGACGACCTTCCACAGGAGCTGCCTAAGTCTTCGCAAGATCCATTATCATAAGATCACTATCCAGCAATCTCAGGCCCTCGATATGTACTGAGGGGCTCGAAAATATCAGGGAGCGATGATGTACGGAAATCACAAATTGGCCTGTTGTGCTTTGCTGGCGGGAGCCGTAGCACTCAGCGGTTGCACTTCGTTGCTTCAGGGCAAGCAGTATGTTTTTCCCCGTCCGGATGAGCCCTCGGCTACGGTTCGCCTTAAATATGAACGCGGCACCAAGCTGGACGCCATGACCTTCAACGAAAAGGGCTGCTACGCGGGGTTCACGACACTGCCCTATTCCCCCGATGGCTTTATCGAATCGCCAATGGCAGCGGGCAAAGAGCTGGTATTGACTTACTGGAACGAAGTCGGAGGCAGACAGTGTCAGATACCTTTTTCTTTCACGCCGCAGGCGGGCGCCACCTACACCTTGAAGACCGGCTTCTGGAGTCAGACCAAGCCAGGCGTCCTTCCCATCTTTACCAACGACCAGTATTACTGCGGAATTGGTGTCGTTAAAAAAGTCGGCGATCAGGAGAGCATCGAGCCCATTCAACAGCTGCGCATCAAGACGGGTTTTGCCTGCCTTAGGTTCGTCAAATAGAGCGGGGTCAGGCTGCTGGCCGAAAGCAGCCACTCCCCTACCCAGCTACAAGCCTTGCCACCGTCCATCCACGCCTCTGGCTAACAACAGCGCTCTCACTCCTCATACCGCCGCTGAATCCGCTCCAGCTCCCCAGAACGTCGCAACTGTTCCAAAGCCTTGGCCCATGCAGCCACCACTTCATCCTCAGAGTCCAAGCTAAAAGCGATATACAACGACGAACGATAAAGCTCGATAGGAATTTTCCGCAACGTGCCCGGGGCGATGTTCAACTGGCGGCTGTAGTAAGCCACGCCCGCATCGGTGTCGCCGACGATGATGCCGGTGCGCCCGGCGAGCAGCATGCGGTAGAGCAGCTTGCTTTCGGTGGCGCTTTTGTCCAGGTTGTTGAAACCCAGCGACAGCAGCATCGTTGGCACCAGGCCGGCATGTCGCGTGGTGATCTGCGGGGCGTGCAGCAGTTGCTCCAGGGAGTTCACCGGCGGCGCCTTGGTCAGTTGATAGGGGTGGATGGACTCTTCCACGATCGGCCCGACCCACTTGTACAACGGCTCGCGCTCCGCCGTGCGGAACATGGAATACATGATGGTCTTTTGCCGGGTCCTCAATACCTGGGTGGCGCGCATACTGGGCTGCAGCAGCACCTCGAACTTATCCCCGGTCAGCGCCATGATGGCCCGGACGATTTCCGTGGTCATGCCGGTGAGCTGATTGTTTTCCTGGTAGTTGTACGGTGCCCATTCTTCGGTGACGACCTGATACTCCTCGGCCCCGACCGCAGTGCCAAGCAATAGACAGAGCAGCGCTGCAGCCGGTGTCGAGTGCTTCACGTGTTCTCCCGGAGGACTGTTCGGTGTTTGTGCATGGAGGGCCTGATTCAAGAAGACAGGGTAAGCATAGACCCAAACACATGCCTGACAGTTGACGCAGTGCACATTCCTGACCTTAGCAACCCCTCGACCTTGGTGTACGATCAGCGCGAACCGGATATCGCCCAACGTGCACGGCGCCTGCCTTTGCGCCCTCCTCCCAGCGGCCCACCCCACATGAATCCAATCGACCCCTTGTCGTTTCAACGTATCACCATCGCCCATGGCACGCTTGAGGGTGCGATCTATTTCGATGCCGAAGAAGACCTCACCCATGAGGTGTTTCCTGAGCGCATCGTTTTTCAAACCAACTATCTGGATTACCGCAGCTATGAGGTCGATCTCGCCGAGGGCGGGATTCGGGTGCGCAAGACGTGCCTGGATAACTACCAGCGCGGCCATAAGGCACAAATGATCGATGATGAGATGGATGACGAGGACTGGGCCGAATTGGGCAGCCTATGGCAGCGCTTGAGCCGAGACCTGGACACCCAAGGGCCTCGGCCCGATGTAGCCGAGGCCTTGGCCGACCTGTTTTATAACCTGTTCGACGAGGCCCACGCGCAAGCACTCATTGAGAAAATGCCGGCTCCTGCGGCGCAGTGGGATTGGGCATGGACGCAAGTCGCGTCCGCGCTCACCGAGACCCACCAGTTGGCTGGGTTCGAATGGAAAGAGTGGTCGTCCTGCGGGGTCAATGCAGTCAATGCCCTGGCACCACTGCGGCAGCTGAACATTGAAATCCCTACGCCTGACGGTAAGACCCTCGAAGCTGTTAACTGCGCCAACGATTGGGAACGGGCGCTGCTGCAGTATTTCAACGCACAACTGGAAGCCCATGATTTGAAGTTGCTGGCCCTCGGCACGCATTTCGATGAATACCAGGCCTTTGCCTGCCTGCCCATGAATGGGTTGGGCCTGGTCAATGCCTTGGAGATCATGGGTAAGCTGGGCATTGTCTATAAATATTAAGTGTCCTTATGCCGCGATGTTCAGGCGTGGCGGCTGGCTAAACCTTCTTTGAGTCTCGAACCGACGCTATGAAAACTTGTGATCAATGCCGCTCCCTCATCCTTGAAGACAACGCCGCTTGCCCGCGATGCGCCGAAGAAATGCGGCTCACGGTGGAGGCCCTCGCGCCGAGGACCGAGCCATCGAAATGGCCGAAAATCTTGAAATGGCTGTTTATCGGCTTGACGGCCGCAGTGCTTGCAGCCGCAGCCGCAATCGCCTGGATCTTGCATTCGTTGGGGCCGATGCCGTCTTTCGGTTGATTGCCACAGATGCCTCCTAACCCACCTCTACCGTTCATACAGTGAACGCTGGGAGATCTGCGCTAAGCGGGAGCCGAGCACAGGAAAACCACGCTTGATCACCTCGTGTCTTGGGGCTGCTGCGCAGCCCAGCGGGAGCAAGCTCCCTCGCCACGGGACTGTTGTTTGACGTGACAAATAGGGGGGAGACGCTGACCTAGCTTGGGTTGCAGCGAAGCGAAACGCAGGTATCTGTTTTCCCTATAGTTGCTATCGACATCACCGCCGTTCTCGTCCTGCGCGACTCTCTCTAATCTGCCCACCAACGCGATCGATGACGGTCGCAGCAGATCAAGCCACCCCTTATGGAGAGAGAAACGATGAACACATTCAACCGCACCCTGGCCGTCGCTACACTGGCACTCGCCACCCTCAGCGCCGAGGCGGCGACACCTGCCCAGGCCGGCGCGAGCGCGTCGGCGGTCGGCAGCGTTGTCCAGTCCGCCAGCTATGTCACCACCAAGGACGGCGTCCAGCTCTACTACAAGGACTGGGGTCCAAGGAATGGCCAGGTCGTGACCTTCAGCCACGGCTGGCCGCTGGACTCTGACAGCTGGGACGCGCAGATGATGTTCCTCGCTTCGAAGGGTTATCGCGTGGTCGCCCATGATCGTCGCGGCCATGGTCGCTCCAGCCAGCCTTGGGAAGGCAACGACATGGATCACTACGCCGACGACCTGGCGGCGGTGATCGAAGCGCTGGACCTCAAGGACGTGACTTTGGTCGGTTTCTCGACGGGGGGCGGTGAAGTGGCGCGCTATATCGGTCGTCACGGTACCGCGCGGGTGAAGAAAGCCGTGCTGGTCTCCTCCGTGCCACCGCTGATGCTCAAGACCGACACCAACCCCGGCGGCCTGCCTATCGAAGTGTTCGACGGTTTGCGCAAGGCGTCCCTGGAGAATCGCTCGCAGCTTTACCTGGACGTTGCCTCGGGCCCGTTCTACGGCTACAACCGCAAGGGAGCCAAGCCATCCCAAGGCCTGATCCAGTCTTTCTGGGCGCAAGGCATGCTGGGTGGCAGCAAGAACACTTATGACTCGATTGCGGCATTCTCGGCCACTGACTTCCGTGCCGACCTGAAGAAGTTCGACGTGCCGACACTGGTCATCCACGGCGACGACGACCAGATCGTGCCTATCGACGCAGCGGGCCGAGCCTCGGCGGCGCTGATCAAGGGTGCCCGGCTCATCGTCTACGCTGGTGCACCGCACGGCTTGACCGAGACGCACAAGGATCGTCTTAACCAGGATCTGCTGAAGTTCCTCCAGGAGTAAAGCAGGCGCATCGTCTAAAAAGCCCCTTCCCTGGAAACAATGTTGTTCACTTAAGGAAAACGGTGCTTCTTCTGAGGAGGAAGCGCCGTTTTTTTTGGGGCTTGTTTTTATGGGTGGGGGTTTATGATTCGTGTGTATATCCGTTGCTGCGGTAACGGCCGCTGGCGGTTACGCCCTTACGGCGGCTCACTTTTGAGAAGCGCAAAAGTAAGCAAAACGCTACATGCCCCACCACTCGGTGCCTCGCTTAGGCTCGGCATGCCCTCACTCCGGCATTGCTCCGTGGGCCCGCTGCGAAGGGCCATCCATGGCCCAGCGCAGCTATCCCGGCATCCATGCCGGGATGCCCACTGCGCAATGCCTGCGTTCGGCCATCGTGGTTAACGGGGCGCCGAGATCAACGTCCACTACGAGGCGGCCTGATAGCCGACCTGGTTTGGGTGGGACCGCGTTTCTCCTGTGGGAGCGGGCTTGCTCGCGAAAGCGGAGGGTCAATTTGTGGTGATGTTGGCTGTGCTGACGCCATCGCGAGCAAGCTCGCTCCCACATGGAGTTGCGGGTGTTCACAGCATCTGCACACGACACAAAAAACTGTGGGAGCGAGCTTGCTCGCGATGGCGGTGGCTCAGACACAGAGAGGCTGGGCCGTTACCACAAAAACGGATATACACACGCCCCCCACGACAAACCCCAAAAAAACGGCACCTTCCCATCTAGGATGAAGCACCGTTTTTTCTTAAGTGAATAACATTACCCTCCCTGGAAAGGCCTTTTTTTGTTCCCCGCCAGTCATGTCAACCGATTCCCTGACAGGTCATCGATTGGTGTGAACCTCGCCGCCCCTCAAGCCTCGGATATTTAGGACGTTTCAAAGGGTGAGCCCATGGCAATCGAAGACACGCTAATGCGCCAGCGCAAGGTGCTTGCCGAGTTCGGTGAGCTGGCCCTGGTTTCAGATGACTTGGAGCAGATCCTGGATGAGGCCTGTCGCCTGGTGGGTGCGGCGCTCGAAACTCATCTGGCGAAGTTCATGTTGCTGGAAGACGACGGTCTTACCTTCATCGTGCGAAACGGCGTGGGCTGGACGCCGGACGTTGTCGGCAAAGTCCGAGTGCAAGCCGTGGAGGGCACCCCGGAGAGGTATTCGCTCCATACCAGCCGCCCTGTCATCTCAACCGACCGCGCCACAGAAACCCGGTTTCGCTACCACGACTTTCAAATACGCAACGGGGTCCAGGCATTCGTTAACGTATTGGTCTACGGAGCGACCGAGACACGCCCATTCGGAATTTTCGAAGTCGACAGTCGCAGCCCTCGGCAATTCAGCGAGAGCGATATCGATTTTCTGCGCGGCTACGGCAACCTGCTCGGTGCTGCGTTAAGGCGGGTCAATGCCTTGCAGGCCATGCGCCTGTCTGAGGAACGACTGCGCGAAAGCGAAAGACATTACCGCATCGCCGCCGAGCTCAATCCGCTCTGGCCCTGGACGGCCGACAGCCAGGGCGCCGTGACGACCCTGGATCAACGCTGGTATGAATACACCGGACGGACCTCCACACAGACACTCGGCCGCCAGTGGCTGAACGCGGCGCACCCCGATGACCGGATATCGTTTGCCCGATTATGGAAGCGCTCGCTGACGACCCTGCAGCCTTTCGACAGCCAGATCCGCTTGCGAAAACACTCCGGTGAATACCGTTGGTTCAGAATCCGGGCGCTTTGTAGCCGGAACTCTGCCGGGCAATGCGAACAGTGGTACGGCACCGTTGAGGACATCAACGAACGGGTGCAGTTGGAAGCCGCACTGAGGGATTGGAACGATCTGCTGGAAGAGCGTATTGCCAAGCGCACCGAGCAACTTGAGCGCGAACAGCACGAGCGCGCCTTGGCCGAGTCCAAACTGCGGCAAAGTCAAAAAATGGAAGCGGTCGGACAACTGACTGGCGGTATCGCCCATGACTTCAACAATCTCCTGGCGGGCATCACCGGCAGCCTGGAGCTGATGCAACGACACATCGACAGTCACCGTTATGAGGGACTGTCGCGCTACAACTCCGTCGCCCTGACCTCGGCGACCCGTGCCGCCGCGTTGACCCAACGCCTGCTGGCGTTCTCAAGGCAACAATCGCTCCAGCCTGAAGTGTTCGAACCACGGACGGTGGTGGCGGGTCTGGAGGAAATGATCCGGCGCTCCGTAGGCCCCAGTATCCATGTCGAGTGCTCCTTCAGCGGTAACGACCCGATCAAATGCGATCCGAACGGCCTGGAAAACGCGCTCCTGAACCTGGCGATCAACGCCCGGGACGCCATGCCCGGTGGCGGAACCCTGAAGCTGCAAGTACGAAGCTGCGTGATCACCGAACGCTCCTCCAGCGAAAAGACCCTGCCACCAGGTCCCTACGTAGACATATCGGTCATGGACTCAGGCACGGGGATCAGCGCCGACATCCTCTCCCGGGTGTTCGATCCGTTCTTCACCACCAAGCGCATCGGCGAAGGATCCGGCCTGGGCCTGTCGATGATCTACGGGTTTGTCCAACAGTCCGGCGGACAAGTCAGGATTCACAGCAGTGTCGGCGTGGGCACGACGGTGACGATGTATTTTCCGGTGGTCAACCAGCCGCCAGCCAGCATTGAACAGACCCAATCGAACGAGACGACGTCACTGCAACCAGGCAGCAACGAAACCATCCTGCTGGTCGACGACGAGGCCGCCATTCGCCAAATGGCTTCGGAGTTCCTGAGCGACACCGGCTACCGGGTCGTCGAGGCGCTGGACAGCGTATCGGCCTTGAAGCACGCGGATAAGCTGGGGTCTATCGATTTGCTGCTGACGGACATCGGCCTGCCCGGAACCATGAACGGCATTAGCCTGGCTGAGGAAATGAAGGCCCGGTATCCGCAGCTCAAAGTGTTGTTCATCACCGGCTTTGCCGAAGGCGAAAGCCTGGTTCGCGTCGACGCCACCACCCGGATCCTGACCAAGCCGTTCAGTTTGAACGACCTCAGTCAGCGGGTGAGCTCGCTGCTTCATGCAGGTGATGACGGTGCAAGCCCGGTGTAATCGCGCGTTTGCCGATCAATGCCGCAAGAGCTTACGCAATGGGATCTCGTCCTTGCGCACCGGGGATTTGATGACGATGTAGCTGAAGTACTTGGAGATACCGATGTTCTTGTCCAGCAGGCTTTCCATGACGTCCTGGTAATCCTGGATGCTGCGGGTCATGAAGCGCACCAGGTAATCGTAGCCGCCACTGATCAGGTGACACTCGAGCACTTCATCCACCAGGCGGATGTTGGATTCGAACTTGGCGAAGTCCTCGCGCTTGTGGTCGCTCAAGGTGACCTCGGTGAAGACCGTCACCGAATCGGTAATCTTGGCCAGGTTCAGATGGGCCTTGTAGCTGGAGATATACCCCAACGACTCCAGCCGTTTGACCCGCTGCAAGCATGGACTGGCTGACAGGCCCACGGCATCGGCCAGGCTGACGTTGGTCATGCGGCCGTCTTTTTGAAGCTCAACCAAAATGCTGATGTCGATCCGGTCCAGTTTCGCTAAACCTTCCATCGCATACCTCTTGCCTGCCGTTCGTAAGACAATCTTCTAACAAAATCAGCGGCGTAAAGACAGCTGATGCTGAGCCACCAGGTCCGCCATGCTGTTGATGCAGTAATCCGCCGCGCAGGGCGTGGACGGGTTTTCGCTGCTGCGACAGATCAGGCAAACGGCCCCGACCTTGCGAGGACGGGCGCCAGGGCGGGTTATCTGAAGGATAGCTCCTGCAACCAGGCCATTGGCCTCCAACCAAGCGTGATCCTGCAGCGGATCACTGGCCAGGGAAATAAAATCCTCTGGCTCGATGCCCAGGCGCTCGCACAGGGCAGCCCGGTCCTCGGCATCCCGATCCCCCAGTACCAGCAGGCGATAAAACTTGCGCAGGTAGAGCATCGCCCCCGGCGCATCCTCGAACAGCGTCCAACTGGCGGCCGAGCGGGCGAAACTCATGCCCTCCTCCCAACTGATCTTGAGCTTCAAGCGTTCGGCCAGCTGGCGGTGGGCGAAACACAGCAAGCCGCTGAAACCCAGCTCGCCGAAGCGTGGATACAGGGCTTGCAGCACCTGGTCGAATTCGGCCAGCACCTGTGCCTTGTCCTGCGGCTCGCCGAGGTTCTCCAGCAGCGGCTGCAAAGCCGTCCAAACGCCGGAATCGCGATCCACCAGGACCTCATCGCAGTCGATCAACAATGCTCGATATTCAGTCAGCCTCATCTGTAAAGCCTCCGATGATGTCCCATCGCTCCACGCTCCATTGAGTTACACGGGGGCTTGCCGCGGCAAACGCCCCGTACGCGGGGTGTTTCAGCCCATGACCCGGGCCAGCGCAGCGTCGAGAATCTGCAACGCTTCGTCAATCTGAGCTTCGGTCGTGACCAGCGGTGCCAGGAAGCGCAACACGTTGCGGTAAACCCCGCACTTGATCACCAGCAACCCACCCGCCCGGGCCTCATCGATCAGGCGTTGGTTCAGGTCGGCATCCGGCGTGCGGGCGTCATCTTGCTTGATCAGCTCGATCGCCAGCATGAAACCGCTGCCACGCACGTCGCCAATCTGCGGGTAGCGAGCCTGCAGGCGCAACAGCCCCTGACGCAAACGCTCACCCAGGGCATCACCACGCGCCAGCAATTGCTCCTGCTCGTAGGCCTCGATCACCGCCAGCGCCGCGGCGCAGGACAACGCATTGCCACCGTAGGTGCCACCCAGGCCACCCGGCAACGGTGCGTCCATGATCTCGGCCTTGCCGACCACGCCGGACAGCGGCAAGCCGCCGGCAAGGCTTTTGGCGACGGTGACCAGGTCCGGTTGAATGCCGGAATGCTGGAAACCGAACCATTGGCCGGTGCGCCCGAAGCCGGTCTGGATTTCATCGAGAATCAGCACAATGCCATGTTTCTTGGTCAGGGCACGCAGTGCCTGAAGAAATTCGGCGGGGGCCGTAAGGAAACCACCGTCGCCCTGCACCGGTTCGATGATGATCGCCGCGACCCGCTCAGGTGCTACCTGGGTCGCCAGCAATTCGTCCAGCGCCTGGAGCGCCATCGCGCTGCTGACGCCGCGATATTCATTTGGATACGGCGTGTGGAAAACCTCTGGGGCGAACGGCCCGAAATTCTGTTTGTACGGCTGGCTCATCCCCGTCAGCGTGGTGCCGAGCAAGGTGCGACCATGGAACCCACCGCGAAAGGCAATCACCGCCGAGCGGTTGGTGTGGGCACGGGCGATCTTCACGGCGTTTTCCACCGCTTCCGCGCCGGAGGTGAAGAACGCGGCCTTGTAGTTCTCCTGGCCGCCGATCATTTCGCAGAGGCGCTGGGCCAAGTCCAGATAAGGTTTATAGGCCACGACCTGGAAGCAGGCATGGGACACCTTTTGCAATTGAGCCTGCACCGCCGCAACGACTTTGGGGTGGTTATGGCCGATATTCAGCACACCGATGCCGCCGACGAAGTCCAGGTAACGCTTGCCGTCCACGTCCCACAATTCCGAGCCCTGGGCCCGATCGATCACCAGCGGGTGTGCGGTAACCAGACCACGGGGTACAAATTGATCACGCTGACGGAGCAGACTTGGGGTTTCTTCGACTTTACTGTTCATGGCAATTCCCATCGTGAGCCTCGCTGCCAGTAAGCGGCGGCGGTGTGTTCACAGATTAAGGGTTCGACGCGATTGTCTAAGCCGAACTTGGCCGCTGAGAAATCCGGATCGACTGTTTACACCCCGGCAAACAGCAGAATCCTCCAGAGGCACTGCGCCCCATGGAATCTGCCGGGAGGGGCGCCTAACAACGCAGCGGGATGCTTCTACGCGGCCCCTTTCAACAGATCCTGCTCTGCCGTTGAGGCATGCTAGAAACTCTTTAACCTCAGGCGAGAAGTGATCCATGGCCCTGCTTTATAAAGCTGACCCGGTCCGCGGCGAACACTGGCGGCGGCTGTTCGCCGAACACGCACCGGATATCCAATGGCGTGCCTGGCCGGACATCGGCGACCCGCGGGATATCCAGTACCTCGCGGCCTGGCAGGCACCGGACGACATCGAGACCGTATTGCCAAACCTGGAAGTCCTGTTCGCGTTGTCAGCCGGGGTCGACCAGCTCGACCTCGGCCGCTTGCCGCCGACGCTGCCGGTGGTGCGCTTGCTCGATCCGGGGATCACCCAGGGCATGTGCGAGTACGCCAGTTTCGCCGTGCTCAGCCTGCATCGGGACATGGTGCGCTATCGCCAGCAACAGGCCGAACGCTGCTGGCAGGCGCACCGACTGGTGCCCGCGCAACAGCGCCGGGTGGGCGTCATGGGCCTGGGTTTGCAGGCGCGGCAGATCCTTGCCACCTTGCAGACATTCGGCTTTGCCTTATCGGGGTGGGCCCGCAGCGAGCATCGCATTGAAGGCGTGGACTGCTTTGCCGGCGCCGAGCAACTGCCGGTCTTCCTCGGTCAGTGCGACATCGTCGTGTGCGTGCTGCCGCTGACCGAGCAGACCCAAGGGATTCTCAACCGTCAGTTGTTCCAGCTCCTGCCCAAGGGCGCCGCCCTGGTCAACATGGGCCGGGGCGGGCACCTGGTCGAGGCGGATCTGCTGGCAGCCCTTGCCGATGGGCAACTCAGCGCCGCGGTGCTCGATGTCCTGGAGCAGGAACCGGCGCCAGCCGATCATCCGTTCTGGCAGCATCCGCAGATACTGCTGACGCCGCACATCGCGGCAATGACCCAACCTGAGAGCGCATTTGCCGTGCTGCTGGAGAATATCCGTCGGCATCAACGGGGCGACTCGATGCTGGGCCTGGTCGACCGTGAGCGGAACTATTGATCGCTCAAATACATGCCCCTCTATCAGCCTCATAACGTGGTGTCCTGCTGCTGTTTTTTTATAAAACAGCAGCTATGACGCTCATCAAATGATAGCATTTAGCCTTCAATTCATCTGAAGGACCAGCCTGCATGAATCAGAACGTAAGGACACAACGACTGGATAAGCTCCATAAGCTCGTAACGGCCTACACCATCGAAGCTCATGAGGAAAAACTGCTACCCAACGATCACCCCGCGCTCGCCTGGTTCACCCAATTTAAATACCTGGATCCTGTCAGCTGGGCGCTCAATCCCAATAAAATCCCCTACGTTGCAACCACTGCGCTGATTGACAGTTATTCCTGCCTGCCGCGAAGACCAGACATGGCCTTTACCTATCTGTGGACCGCGACCAACAGTTGTTACAACGATCTCTACATGAAGTTATCGGTTACTGCGGAAAGCTTGGGAGACTCGAAAGCCATTGAAAAATCCCTGGTTGAAATCAACAAGTTCATGCAATCGCAAATTGCGCTGCCCGCCGAGACTCCGTTGGCTGCCGATTTCAGCACGCCTCACGCCATAACACTGGATTTCGTAAACTGCCTGCCCGACAAGACTTTACACTTCGTCGCGTCTTACATTCTGAAAGGCATGGCCATCGAGAAACATAATGAGCGCGCCACGCAAAAAACAGACGAAATAAGAAAAATTCATATCTCCTCATCCTACAAGTCGTTTAAAAACAAATTTCCAGCGATGTTCAATCATTTTTACTGGACCTATGGTGAGGCCTACTCCAGCCTGTGCACCATTACCGAAATGCCGGACAAAACAGACGTAAGCTTCGGAATCACCGACAATGAAAAATCTCGGAAAATCACGCATGCGCTCGGGAAAGAGATCAAAAAAATACTCATCACGATACCCATGATTGAGCAGTTCGATGATCTCGGCAAGGTCACCATAAAAGTACCCGCCCTTACCTCAGACGCTCAGAGACTAGAGTGCCTGGTGTTTTGTTTTCTCTACGCCGCCAGAAACAATAGCGCACACGGAAACGTAGCATCACGGGTAAACAGCATTTTCTCGGACAGCAAAAGCATCGTCGCCGCAACGTGGATGTTTTTATTCGGTTATTTCTACCTCTCCCTGATTCTCCTGTGCTTGGGCTCCATTGGGCCGGACGACCTGTCCATTCATTCAGCCAACGCAGCCCTGATAGATTAAAGATGACAACACTCGTGCTGAAAGCGTTGAGCGGAGAGCATTTTGAATTCGACTACCTCGTCGACCAATATGATTTCATGCGAAATGAATTGAATTTTTGGAAACCAAAAATAAAAAGTCTCCAAAAAAAAGGAAAATCGAGCCCCCATCAGGCCTTGGAAAATTTAGAGGCCTGCGTAGCGATATTCGAATATCACCTCGCCCAGGAAGAGCATTACCTGCTTGACGACGAGCCGCCAGAAGAGGAACTTTCTGACGTCTGGATTTTCAGCAACTCACTCGCCACGATCAAATGGCTGGAGATTTATTCGAACGCGC
Source organism: Pseudomonas sp. B21-054 (assembly GCF_026016345.1). NCBI lineage: Bacteria > Pseudomonadati > Pseudomonadota > Gammaproteobacteria > Pseudomonadales > Pseudomonadaceae > Pseudomonas > Pseudomonas sp. B21-054. Next base: position 2,577,971 of record NZ_CP087204.1, on the reverse strand, counting down.
CCGCTATTGCCGCAGGCTTCTACGATGCAATTTTCCTGGGAAAAAGTGAAAACCAAGGCTCATTTAACGATTTCAGCGGATACTTGGCCGCCTATGAGTTCAAACTTCCCCTGCAAAACTCTTTCGCACAGCGCTCCACCTCAGAAGCGGCGGTGATACGTGGAATTCACTCGAGTTTCTTCAAGGTCAAATACAGGCTCGTAAAAAAAGCAAGAAAGGAGATGAACCAATTTGCCCAGTGGCAAAAGCAGGAAGAGGACGCCTGGGCAACGCGCCTTGAAACGCTAGAGTCCACGTATAAGGAAAAGCTTCGGCTGGAAGGCCCCGCGACCTATTGGGCAAAAAAAGCCAGTGAACACCAGACACGTGGTTATATCTGGACAGGCGTACTCAGCGTTACCTTGTTTTTCTCCGTCATCGGCCTGTGGACGTCCTTCAATCTATGGCTGAGTGGTGACCGCACACCAATCGCCCTCAATCAGATCGAGGGCGCGCTCATTTTCGTCACCCTTATCTCAACCTTGGCCTTTACCGTCAAAACACTCTCCAAGTTGGTTTTCAGCGCTTTCCACCTTCAACGGGATGCAGAAGAGCGAGAGCAGCTTACCCACTTGTACCTGACGTTGAGCAAAGACACGCAAGTGGACGACGAATCGAGAAAAATCATCCTCCAGTCGCTGTTCAGCCGCTCGGAGACCGGCCTTATCTCCAACGAATCCGGGCCGACCATGCCAGGGCTGACCGACCTGCTGTCTGCTTTCAAAAAAGGCTGACAGACCCACAATGGGTCATTCGGACGGCGCCTGCGTCTTCGCTGATCGCGCTTTCGCTTCGGTCCAAGCCTGAAATCCGGCCCGGTATTTACTGCTGGCCGGGCCGCGGATTTGAGCAAGAAATGTGGTCGGAAAAGCCGTTGCTGACCGAACATACCGAATCAATGGGCGGCCCTTGCCAGGCCTCATTGCAGGTGAGATACACACACTTTCCGCGGATAAAAGCCGTCCGATCAAGTGCCTCTTCAAGGGTGATCTACCATGTCCCTTTCGCAACGCCCCACGTACGTTTATCGCTCCATGACCGCCGCCGATGTCCCTGCGGCACACGCCTTGTCCGTGCAGTTGAAATGGCCCCACCGCCTGGAGGACTGGGCGATGCTGCAGCGCGTCGCCCAAGGTTTCGTGGTGGAAGATCAAGGTCGTTTGATCGGTACTGCCTTCACCTGCCCCCAGGGTAGCCACGCCACCATTGGCCTGGTGATCGTCGATGATGAGTACCAGGGCCAGGGGATCGGTCGCAGGCTGATGGAGCAGGCCATTGAGGCCTGTGGATCGCGGACCGCCATCCTCAATGCGACGTTGGCCGGAGCACCGCTGTATGCCAGCCAAGGGTTCGTCGACTTTGGGCATGTCCAGCAACATCAGGGACAAGCGCTGGTGCCTGCGCCCCAGGCACTGGCCGCCGACGAACGCTGCCGCTCGTTGACCGCAGCCGATCACGCCGGGCTGATCCAACTGGCCAATGCTGGCACTGGGCTGGACCGAACAGCCGTACTCAATGACCTGTTCAATGTCGTTGAACATTCAATTGGCCTGGAGCGAGACGGTCACTTGTGCGCCTTCGCCCTGCTGCGTTCCTTTGGCCGTGGTCGCTGCATCGGCCCGGTCGTCGCCGAGACTCCAGAACAGGCCCGGCACTTGATCGCGGTGCTGCTGGCCCAGGTACCGGATGCCTTCGTTCGCATCGACATCCCCTCGGACAGCGGCCTGGCACCTTGGTTGGAAGAAGCCGGGCTCAAGCATGTCGACACCGTCGCCCAAATGGCCCGCGGCACGCCCCCAGAGGCTACCGGCGCGGTGCGCCAGTTCGCGCTGGTGACCCAGGCCATTGGCTGAAAAAACCGTCCTCATCAACGTTGCTTTGGAGAATCATTTTTCATGCTCGAACCGACCGCAGTGCTGTTGGCACACGCCGATGGCCGTCTCGCTTCAACCCCGTTCACGCCAGGTTCGCTGGGCGCCAATGATCCGTTTGACCGACTCATCGCCTATGCCGGGGCGGATGGCATGGCTGCCGGAGTGGTCCGGGCGAGCGGCCGGTTCAGCGTCGACGACTACCCCTTCAATGAAACCATCGTGGTGCATGCCGGCGCGGTCACCCTCAGGAGTCAGGCGCAGACGCTGCAGCTCAAGCCGGGTGAGAGCGCGGTGATCGGCCTGGGGACGGCCCTTGAGGTCGAGGCGCAAGCGGAGTCTCTCTGGGCATTCTGTGCAGATGCCCCGGTGGTTGACGCGCGTCATCCCGGGTTAACGGCGCTCCCTGCCCACACTCATCTCTCGCCCTCCGCGGCACCGGATGATGAGATTCTGATTAGCCCCCCGCCCCAATGTCGCTCGAACAATCTGTTTGTCGAAGAAGCGACCAACCTGCGTATCGGCGTCTGGGACTCGACCCCTTATACCCGCCGGTCACGCCCGCACAAACTGCATGAACTGATGCACCTGCTCGAAGGCAGCGTCACCTTGCAGGCCGCCGATGGCAGCGACCTGACGGTCAACACCGGCGATACCGTGTTCGTGCCCCTGAATGCGCCGTGTGCCTGGCAGAGCAGCGTCTATGTACGCAAGGTCTACGTCGTCAAATAGTCTGGGTTGCGAAGACGGCGGCACATTCAGCATCGTCGTCACCTGGACCACCGCCATCGCGAGCAAGCTCGCTCACAGGGGATCTGTGGTGAATATCAACTTTTCTCTAGCCCAAAAAAAGCCCGCAGTGTGCGCGGGCAAAGGTGTCGCAGGTCTTTCAAAGTGCGGCGGCGATGGCCGCATCACAGCCCACCAATGTGGAAGGCTTTGACTTCGAGGTATTCATCCAGGCCGTACTTGCTGCCCTCGCGTCCCAGGCCCGACTGCTTGATGCCGCCGAAGGGCGCGACTTCCATGGAGATGAGCCCGGTGTTGAGGCCGACCATGCCGAACTCCAACGCCTCGCCGAACCGCCATGAACGACGCAGATCCTGGGTGAAATAGTAGGCCCCAAGGCCATACGGCGTGGCATTGGCCAGGGCCAACGCCTCTTCTTCGGTCGTAAAGCGCATCAGCGGAGCCACTGGGCCGAAGGTTTCTTCATTGGCCAGCAACATCCCGGCGTGGGCTTCGCCCAGAACCGTTGGCTGGACGAACTGGCTGTCGCCTTCGGGAACGCCACCACAGAGCAGGCGCGCACCTTGACTCAATGCATCGTCGATATGCCGGGCGACTTTGTTCACCCCAGCCAGGTTGATCAGCGGGCCGATCGTCACGCCAGCCTCCAGGCCGTTGCCGACCTTGAGCTTGCCCACCTCCTCCACCAGACGCTCGGCGAAACGCTCGTAGATGCCGTCCTGCACCAGAATGCGATTGGCACAGACGCAGGTCTGGCCGGCGTTGCGAAACTTGCTGAGCATGATGCCGGTGACGGCCTGCTCCAGGTCCGCGTCGTCGAACACAATGAACGGCGCGTTGCCCCCCAGCTCCAGGCTCAAGCGCTTGATGTGTTCGGCGCTCTGGCGCATCAGCAACCGACCGACCGCCGTCGAACCGGTAAAGGAAATCTTGCGCACCGTCGGGTTACTGGTCAGCTCTTCACCGATAGCGGCAGGCAGACCGGTGACGACGTTGAACACCCCGGCCGGAATCCCCACCCGCTCGGCCAGCACTGCCAGCGCCAGGGCCGACAACGGGGTCAGGTCCGAAGGCTTGACGATGACCGGGCAACCCGCCGCCAAGGCCGGTGCGCATTTGCGAGTGATCATCGCATTGGGGAAATTCCACGGCGTGATCGCCGCACAGACGCCCACCGGTTGCTTGAGCGTCAGCAGGCGCCGGTCGCCGCTGGGGGCCGGGATGGTTTCGCCATAGACCCGGCGGGCTTCTTCGGCAAACCATTTGGCAAAGCCGGCCCCATAGCGGATTTCGCCTTTGGCTTCGTTCAGCGGCTTGCCCTGTTCACGGGTCATGATCAGCGCCAGGTCGTCGAGGTTATCGATCATGGCTTGATACCAACGCTCCAGCAGCGCCGCCCGCTCCGCCGCCGGACGCGCACGCCAGGCCGGCCAGGCGCTCTCGGCGGCTTCGATGGCACGGCGGGTTTCCACACCTTGCAGGGCCGGCACCCGGGCGAGGACCTGGCCGGTGGCGGGGTCGATGACGTCAAAGGTGGCCGCGTTGTCGGCACCGATCCACTGACCGTCGACGTAAGCGAGTTCTGCCAACAGGCTGGGGTCTTTCAATTGATTCTTGAGCATGGTCGCGTCCTGTTCCGAGGTGATTCCAGTCTAAGGAGATGCCACGGGGCAGGATGCTGAAAGCGCGGTTTGGGCAGTGTTGGATGCTGAAGTTTTGTGCTGGGACGGCAGGCTCTACCGAGAAGGATTCAGGCTAAACACAGCACCCTGTGGGAGCGAGCTTGCTCGCGATGGCGTCGGCCCATTCAACATGGATACAAGCTGATCCATCGCTATCGCGAGCAAGCTCGCTCCCACAGGGGAACTGTGTTGACAGGACGTCTGGCTACCGTTTCAACGACCCCAACAACCCTTCCAAAAACTGCTCCCCCGCATCCATCTGACTGATTTCGATGAACTCGTCAGGCTTGTGCGCCTGTTCGATGGAGCCCGGGCCGCAGACGACGACCGGTACATCCAGGCGCTGCTTGAACAAGCCGCCTTCGGTGCCGAACGACACTTTGGCGGTGCCCGTGTCCGGGGCGGCGAAGTTTTTCAGAAAGCGCACGGCCTCGACGCTCGGATGGGTATCCAGGCCGGGATAGACGTTCAGGGTTTCGATTTCGATGTCCGCCACGCTGGAGAGCTTCTTGGCTTCGCGCACGATCACCTCGGCCCGCTCGCGCAGTTGCCCGAGGAACTGATCCAGGTCATCGGCCGGCAGGTTGCGCACTTCGAAATCCAGGGTGCACAGGTTGGGCACGATGTTCAGCGCCTTGCCACCGACAATCTGCCCGACATGCACAGTGCTATAGGGCACGTCGTAGTCGGCATCCTGGGCGCCCTGCTCTTGCAGCTGCTGCTGGCTCTGGCGCAACGCCGCGATGAAATCACAGGCCACGTGAATCGCGTTGACCGAGCGCGGCGCCAGCGACGAATGCGCCTCCAGGCCACGGCAGTAAGTGCGGTAGGAGCCCTTGCCCTTGTGGCCGAGTACGAACTGCATGTTGGTCGGCTCGCCGATTACACAGAGGAACGGCCGCACTGGCGCCAGGTGCAGCACGTCGAGCAAACGGCGTACCCCCACGCAACCGATCTCTTCGTCATGGGACAGCGCCAGTTGCAATGGCCGGTTCAAGGCATGGTCGGCAGCCTCGAGCATGGCGCCGATGGCCAACGCGATGAAGCCTTTCATGTCACAACTGCCGCGCCCGTAGACCCGCCCATCCCGCAGCGTTGCCTGGAACGCCGGGACGGTCCAGGCCTGCCCCGCCGCCGGCACCACGTCGGTATGACCGGACAGCAGGATCCCCGGCAACTCACGCGGCCCGGTGCTGGCGAACAGGTTGGCTTTCTTGCCGCTTTCATCCTTGACGATCAGCGATTCGATGCCCTTGCTCAGCAACAACTCGCGCACGTACTCGATCAAGGCCATGTTCGATTCTGAAGAGACCGTTTCAAAGGCCAGCAGGCGTTCGAAAATAGCTAAAACCCGGGGTTTCATGAGGCCTTGCTCCGTTGCTCGGTTGAAGGAGTGAACCGGCGGATGGAGAACGGCTCGATCGAGGTACGGGTGCTGCCGGTGCTGATGAGTTCGGCCATGACGTCGCCGACGCCCGGGCCGAGCTGGAAGCCGTGACCGCAGAAACCGAACGCGTAGTACAAGCCATCGACGTTGCCGCTGGGCCCCATCACCGGCAGGGAGTCGGGTAGATACCCTTCGATGCCGCTCCACACGCGGATGATATTCAGGTTGCCGACGCCCGGCAGCAGCCGGCGCATCTGCTCCAACTGGTTGAGGATGCTGCGTGGCTCGACATGGGCCCGGCGGTTGAGCATGTCCGGCTTGCTGCGATAACCGCCGCCGATGATGATGTTGCCCCGGGGGATCTGGCGGAAGTAGATCACCTCTTCCGGGATCTTGGTGTACACCCCGATCACCGTCGGCAAGGCATAGGGCACCGGTTCGGTGACAGCCATCTGTGGGCCATTGGTGTCCAACGGTACCGGCTCACCGAACTGCGCCGAGAGCTTCTGGCCCCAGGCACCGGCGGTAATCAACAGCTGGGCGGAACTGAACTGGCGGCCATCGGTGGTGGTGATGCGGAACCCGTCACCGATCTTCTGCACCCCGGCCACTTCGGTGCGCTCCTCGATCTGCGCGCCGAGCCGCCGGGCGGCCCTGGCAAACGCCGGGGCCGCCAAGCGTGGATTGGCGTGACCATCGTGAGGGGCATAGGAGCCGCCTTTCACCTCTTTGCCAAGGAATGGAAAACGCGCGTGCAGTTCGCTGCCGCGATAGATCTGCAAGTCCAGCTGCGCCGCTTCCGGTGCTGCGGCGTAGGCCTCCAGCTCAGGGATTTCGTCTTCGCGATAGCACACGCGCATGTGCCCGCTGGCAATGAACTCCAAGTCGTCATCGATCAGTTCGGGCAAGCGCTTCCACAGCGCCCAGGAACGGTTCGCCAGTTCCAGTTGCCCGAGGTAACGTCCCTGGCGCCGCACGTTGCCGAAGTTCACGCCGCTGGCGTACTGACCGATCTGGTCACGCTCCAGCAGGATCACCGACTGCCCGCGCTGACGCAGGAAAAACGCCGTCGCCGAGCCCATCAGGCCGCCGCCGACGATCACTACATCGGCCTTGTGTACCGTCATGGCGCCACCTCCTGCGTGAGCATCGAAAGCGGCTTCACCGGCGCCTGGCCGCGTTGCCGGCCGACTTCCTGGACATTGACACCGGCCGCCGCGGCAATCACCTCGGCCCCGGCCTGGGAACAATAACGGCCCTGGCAGCGGCCCATGCCGACTCGGCTGAAGGCCTTGGCGCGATTGACTTCACAGGCGCCCTTTTCGCTGACGGTACGCCGCAGCTCGCCGGCGCTGATCATTTCGCAGCGGCAGACGATGGCTTCGTCCGGCAAGGCCTTGGCCTGCGCGGCGGGCCAGGGAAAAGCCTGGGCCAGGCCGAGACGAAAGGCATCCATCACCTTGAGCGCCTGGCGCTGCTCGGCGACCTGCGCAGCGTCCACCGGCTGTTGCAGATCACTCAACAACGCCATGGCGACCAGGCGCCCGGCGTGCTCGGCGGCATCGGCGCCACGGATTTTCGCACCGTCCCCGGCAGCATAGACGCCACTGACGCAGGTGCGACCTTCCTCATCGAGGTCCAGCAGCCATTGGCCGGACGCCTCGTCGAAACGCAGGCGACAACCCGCCAGGTCGGCCAGTTGGGTTTCCGGCCGCAAGTGATACCCCAGCGCCACGGCGTCACAATCCACGGTCAACGTCGCTCCACTGGCGCTACGAACCCGCACACCACTGACGCCACTGATCGGGTCACCGAGCACTTGCACAGGCGCGATGCCCAAGTGCACCGGGATTTTCGCCCGGTACAGCTGCGCCAACAATTTCAGGCCAGTGAACAATAAGCCCGGGCGTGCCATGAGTTTGGGCAAGGCCTTGATGCGCTTGCCCAAGGGCGAGGTGTCCAGCACCGCCGCCACGTTGGCGCCGGCCTTGAGGTATTGGCTGGCGACCAGATACAGCAACGGCCCGCTGCCCATGAACACCACGCGGTGGCCGATGGAAACCGCCTGGGCCTTGAGGGCAATCTGCGCGCCGCCGAGGCTGTAGGTACCGCCCAATTGCCAGCCTTCGATCGGCATCAGGCGGTCGGTGGCGCCGGTGCAGAGGATCAGCGCGTCGTAATCCACCGTCGTGTGCCGGCCCTGGCTGACGCAGCACAGCTGGCCTGGCGTGAGGTTCCACACCAAGGTATCGGGGCGGTAGTCGATCTGCGCACGCAAGCGGTCGAAGCTGTCGTGCAGGTCCTTGGCCTTGTCCGCCTCGGTGCCGTACAGCGTGGCGTAGGTGCGGGTGAACCCCTCGGGTTGGCGCCGGTAGATCTGCCCTCCATCGCGACGATTTTCGTCGATCAGGATCGGCTTGAAGCCCGCCGCCACCAAGGTCTGGGCACAACGAACGCCCGCCGGCCCAGCGCCTACAATAACTATCCGCGCAGCGGCCATATGGCCTCCGGTTGCTGAGTGATGATGTCCAACCCTTCACGCACTTCGTTGGAACAGGCACGCAGGCGTTCGCCGCTGCGGGTCCAGACCCAGCAATCCTGGCAAGCGCCCATCAGGCAAAAACCGGCACGGCTGCCCGGATCGAATTCCGACTGGCGCAACGTCGGGCCATTCGTCAGCAAGGCCACCATCAGAGTGTCACCCTGCAGCGCCTCGATAGGCACGCCGTCCACTATCAATTTGACGGTTGGCCGGCCCTGTTCGGCCAACCTCACGAAACGACCGCTCACGCGTAGGCTCCCACGATCATGCTGTTTGAATCCTGCTGGCGCTTGCGCAGCGCATCGCTGTCGTGATGACAGAGCACTTCACTGCCGCCGTCGATGACTCGCCGAGGCGGCGCGGTGCAGTTACACAGGCCATCGACCCGCACCGGGCAACGGTTGAGGAAGGTGCACAGGTCCGGCACATCGGCGCGAGCACCCAACGTCGGCAGGGTGCCACAGGTGGTGGCGCCGCAGCTTTCCAGCCAGCCCTGGCGCAACTCCGGCACCGAATGGATCAACAGGTCGGTGTAGGGATGGAATGGCGGCTGGGCGAACGCTTGCCGTGCACCCGCCTGGATCTTGTGCCCGCTGTACATCACCACGATGTCGTCGCACAGCGCCCGCACCGTGGAGATGTCGTGGCTGATGAACAGGTAGGAAACCCCCAGTTGCTGGCGCAGATCGCGCAGCAGTTCAAGGATCGCCGCGCCGACCACGGTATCCAGGGCCGAGGTGACTTCATCGCACAAAATCAGGTCCGGTTTCGCCGCCAACGCCCGGGCCAGGTTGACCCGCTGTTTTTGCCCGCCGGACAGTTCGCTCGGGCGGCGCTCGGCCAGCTCCCGTGGCAGGCGCACCAGGTCGAGCAATTCGCCGATGCGCTCGCGCAGCGCCGCGCCCTTGAGGCCGAAATACATCTTCAATGGCCGGCTCAAAATGGTGCTGATGCTGTGCATCGGGTTCAGCGCGGTGTCGGCGTTCTGGAACACCATCTGGATGCGCCGGAACTGTTCGTCCGTGCGCTCGGACAGGCTGCCGCCCAGTGGCTGGCCGTCAAACGTCAAGCCGCCGAGGGCCGGGGTCAACAGCCCCGCCACCACCCGCGCCAGGGTCGATTTGCCCGAGCCGGACTCGCCGATCACACCGATGGCCTGGCCCCGGCGCACCGTCAGGTCGATGTCTTCCAGCACCCGGATCGCCGGCATGCCGTGCTGATTCTTGTTACCGTAGCCGGCGGTCAAGCCCTGGATGGTCAGCAGTGGCGTGTCTTCGGCCACACCACAGGGTGGGCGAATGGTGGTGTCCGGCCGCGCCGCCGCCAGCAGGCTGCGGGTGTAGGCGTGAGCCGGGCCTTTGAGCAGCGGCGCGGTGGCGCTCTGTTCGAAGATCTGCCCGCCGTTGAGCACGACGATCTGGTCGGCCATCTGCGCCACGACCGCCAGGTCGTGGGACACATACACCGCCGTCGCGCCGCGTTCGCGTACGACACGCTTGAAGGCGCGCAGCACGTCAATCTGGGTAGTCACGTCCAGAGCCGTGGTCGGCTCATCGAGCACCACCAACAGCGGATCGCTGATCAGCGCCATGGCCGCCATCACCCGCTGCAACTGCCCGCCGGAGACCTGGTGGGGATAACGCCGGCCGATGCGCTCAGGGTCGGGCAGCGCCAGGTCGCGAAACAGTTCGATGGCCTTGGCTTCGAGCACGGCCCGGCTGCCGAGACCATGAATCAGCGCACCTTCCACCACCTGGTCGATGAGTTTTTTCGCCGGGTTGAACGCCGCGGCGGCGCTTTGGGCGATATACGATACCCGGTTGCCGCGCAGGCGTTGCAGCTCGCTTTCCTCCAGCGCGAGCATGTCATGCTCGCCGACCTGCACCACGCCACCGGCCAGGCGACAACCGCGCCGGGCGTAACCAAGCAGTGCCAGGGCGATGGTGGTCTTGCCGGAGCCGGACTCACCGATCAGCGCCAGCACTTCACCTTTCTCCAGGGAGAAACTCACGCCTTTGACGATTTCCACTTCGCTGTGCTCGCCACCGGCGACTACGCGCAGGTTCTCGACTCGGATCAATTCGCTCATATCAATGGCCTCCCGAACGTCGGTTACGCCGCGAAGACAGGCGGTCGATAAACAGATTGACGCCGATGGTCAGGGTGCCGATGGCCAGGGCAGGAATCACGATGGCCGGGGCGCCCTGATTCAGGCCGCCGATGTTTTCGCGCACCAGTGAACCCAGGTCGGCATCCGGCGGTTGCACGCCCAGGCCGAGAAAGCTCATGCCGCTGAGCAGCAGCACGATGAAGCCGAAGCGCAAGCCCAGGTCAGCCAACACTGTGTTGAGCATGTTGGGCAGGATTTCCACGCAAGCGACGTACAGGCGACGCTCGCCACGGGTACGGGCCACTTGCACGTACTCCAGGGCCTCGATGTTCACCGCCATGCTGCGGGCGATACGGAACGCACCCGGCGTGTAACTCAACACCGCCGTGCACACCAGCAACGTCACCGATGAACCGAACGCCGAGACCATGATCAGCGCCAGCATCTTGCTCGGGATCGAGATGAAGGCGTCCATCAGGCGGCTGATCAGCTCATCCAGCCACTTCGGTGACACCACCGACAGCAGTGCGCAACTGGTCCCCAAGCCACTGGCCAGGACTGCCGCCACCAACGCCAGACCCACGGTGAATTGTGCGCCGACCAGGATCCGACTGAGCATGTCACGGCCCAGGTAATCGGTGCCCAGCGGGTAAGCCGCGCTGAAACTGTCGAAGACATTGTCAGAGACCACTTCTCCCACGGGATGTGGCGCCAGCCATGGGCCGAAGATCGCCACCAGCAGCCAGATCAAACACATCGCGGCACCGACCAGGCCCAGCCAGGACGTTGCATGGTCGTCTTTGCCCAACGCCAAAGCGGCCGACGCAGGCGGGGATTTCACAATGAGATTGTTCATTGGTTTCTCAGCCTCGGATTGGAGAGGATCGCGCACAGGTCGGCAATCAGCACGAGTGTCAGGTACGCCGTACAAAACAACATGGTGCAGGCCTGGACCAATGCCATGTCGCGATTCGTCACGGCATCGACCATCAGGCTCGCGATGCCGGGATAGTTGAATATCGTCTCGACGATCACCACTCCGCCGAGCAAGTAGGACAGGCTCAGGGCGATGGCATTGGCGATGGGCCCGATAGCGTTGGGCAGTGCATGGCGCAGCACCACCCGCACCGGGCTCACACCTTTGAGACGGGCCATTTCCACATAGGGGCTGTCGAGTTGATCGATCACCGCCGCCCGGGTCATGCGGGCCATTTGCGCGATGATCACGCAACACAGCGTCATGACCGGCAAGGCGTAGGTGCGCATGAACTGCCACGGTGAAGTGATCTCGCTGGAATAGGACAACGCCGACAGCCAGCCCAGGTTCACGGCGAAAATCAACACCGCCAGGGTGGCGACCAGAAACTCCGGCACTGCCACCATCGTCAGGGTAAAGAAGCTGATAAAGCCGTCGATGCGACCACCGCGCCCCATCGCCGAACCGATGCCCATGATCAATGCCACCGGCACCGACACCAGCGCCGTGGCGGCCGCCAGCATCAGGGTGTTGGGGACTCGGCCGGCCATCAACTCGCTGACCGGCGTGGCATTGGAGATCGACACGCCCATGTCGCCGCTGAGCAGGCTCATCAGCCAGTGCAGATAACGCAACACACCCGGCTGATCCAGACCCATTTTCACGCGCAGGGCCGCCACCTGTTCAGGCGTGGCGAATTGCCCAAGGGCCTGTTGCGCCGCGTCTCCCGGCAAGACCGCCGTGATGGCGAACACCACCATCGACACGATCAACAGGGTTACGATCGCCGCGCCAAGGCGCCGGCCGATCAACCACAGTGTGTTGCTATTCATCACGCTACCCTCGTGTCCTATCACGCCGCCAAGACCCAACGTCCGTCAAGCGTCCAGCCAGACCTGCTCGGAGAACATGTAGCCCATGAAACCGCCCAGCGGGTTGGTGCCGTAGCCTTTGACGCGCTGGTCGACGCCATCGATGTTGCTGATGAACACGGGAACACCGATGCCGCTGTGGTCATGCACCAGGACCTGCATGTCGCCGTACATCTTGCCGCGCTTGACCTCATCGGTTTCACCCCGGGCCTGGATCAGCAGCTGGTCGAACTGCGGATTTTTCCAGCCGGATTCATTCCAGGGCGCGGTCGATTGGAAGAATTGCGAGAAGATCATGTCGGCGTTGGGCCGTGGGTTGATGTTGCCGAAGCTCAGCGGGTGCTTGGCCCAGTGATTGGACCAGTAGCCATCGCTTGGCAGGCGATTGACGTTGAGCTTGAGCCCGGCCTCCTTGGCCGATTGCTGCAACAGCACGGCGACGTCCACCGAGCCAGTGGCGGCCGGCGAGCACATCACCGGCATGCTGATGCTTTCCATCCCCGCTTTCTTTAGCAGGAAGCGCGCCTTTTCCGGATCGTAGGCCCGTTGTGGCAGGTCGGCGTTGTGGAACCGCGCGCCGGGGGCGATCGGGTGGTCGTTGCCGACCCTGGCGAAACCACGGAATATCGCCGACTTGACCTGTTCGCGGTCCAGCAGCAGTTTCATCGCCTCGGTGAACTCAGGGCTTTGGCCGGGCATCTGGTCCTGGCGAATGATCAGGTCGGTGTAGTTACCCGACGGCGAGTCCACGACGCGATGTTTGGCGCTGTCCTTGATGCGCGTGGTCGAGCGCGGGTTGACCTCGTTGATGATCTGCACATCGCCGGAGAGCAGTGCGTTGACCCGTGACGGCTCGTCGGCGATGCCGATGAATTCGATCTCGTCCAGGTACGGCAAACCCGGTTTCCAGTAGTTGGTATTGCGCGCGCCAATCGAACGCACCCCCGGCTTGAACTCCTTGACCTTGAAGGGGCCGGTACCGATGCCCTGGCTGAAGTCGCTGGTGCCTTCAGGAACGATCAGCATGTGGGAGATGGCCAGGATCGATGGCAGCTCGGCATTCGGCCCGCTCAGCGTTATCTGCACTTCATGGGTGCCGTTGGCCTTGACCTCGGCAAACTGCGACGCCAGCGGCAGGACCTTGGAGCCGGTAATCGGGTCCTTGTGGCGCAACAGGGAAAACACTACGTCGGCGGCGGTCAGGCCCTTGCCGTTGTGGAAGACCACCTCTTTGCGCAGGGTAATCACCCAAAGCGTCGCGTCGGTGGTGTCGATGCGCTCGGCCAGTTCCAGCTGCGGCACCATGTGGCTGTCGAAACGCGTCAGGCCGTTGTAGAACATGTAGTGACGCACATAGTCCGTGGACGACGAGCCTTTGGCCGGATCCAGGGTATCGGCGGTGGAACTGGTGATACCAGCGACCCGAATGCGCCCGCCGGGCTTGCCTTTGCCGGGGCTTGCCTGATCGTCGGCAAGCAATTTGCCGGCGGCACCGAACAGGCTGCCAGCGCCCGCCGCGGCCACACCCGCCACCCCCAGCATTTGCAGCGCATGGCGGCGTGACATGCCGCGATTGAGCCCTTCGAAAACACGCAGACTTTCTGTACCGGTGATCAACTGGTCTTTGATGCCGTTTTTATTGTCACTCATGTCAGTTCTACCTTTCGGAAAATGATAGGGCTCGATTACGTGCGATTAACGCATCGCGGTTGAAACACCAAACAACGCCATGTAATTCAGTGTAGGTAGTCCTGCAGCCGGTAATACGCACCGACCAGCGGCAGGAACCAGGGCTTGCCGAAGTGCCCGGGGATGGCCGGCCAGTCGAGTTCGCGCCAAGGGTTGGCCTCGACGTTACCGGCCATGACCTCGGCCATGACTTGCCCCATGTGCACCGACATCTGCACACCGTGGCCGCTGTAACCCATGGAGTGATAAACCCCTCCATGTTGGCCGGCCCGGGGCAGGCGATCGGACGTCATGTCCACCAGGCCGCCCCAGCAGTAGTCGATCTTGACGCTCGCCAACTGCGGGAACATCTGCACCATCGCCGCTTGCAACACCTTGCCGCTCTTGGCGTCGGAGACGCTGTCGGACATGGCAAACCGCGCACGTCCGCCAAACAGCAGGCGGTTGTCCGGGGTCAGGCGAAAGTAGTTACCGATCATGCGGCTGGTGACATAGGAGCGGCGTGCCGGCAGCAAGCTGTCGATCAACGCCTGGGGCAATACCTCGGTGGCGATCACAAAACTGCCCACCGGTACGATTCGCCGCCGATACCAGCCCAAGCCGCCCTGCTGAGAGGTGCCGGTCGCCAACAGGATCTGCGAAGCGTGCAGCGTGCCCTTGCCGGTGTTGACTTGATAGCCGCCCGCGCTGGCCTTCCAGTCCTGCACCGCCACCCCCTGGAAGATCAACGCACCGTGACGCGCGGCCGCCTCGGCCAGGCCGACACCGAAACGTCCGACATGCATCTGCACGCCGTTACGCTGTAGCAGGCCGCCGTGAAACTGCGCCGAATTGACTTCTTCCCGCGTCTCTTCGGCGGACAGCAACTCGACCTCGGCATCGACCTCCCTGCGAATCAATTCACAGGTGCGTGCCAAGCCTTCGTAATGCATCGGCTTGGCCGCCAACTTGAGCTTGCCATTGCGCTTGAGATCGCAGGCAATCTGCTCTTGCTCCACCAGCGTAACCACGCTCTGCACGGCGCTTTCATAAGCCTGGTAATAGGCGCGCGCCTTATCGGCGCCGAGGCTGGCGGTGAGAGCCGCGTAATCCTGGGCAACGCCGGTACTGCAATGCCCACCGTTACGCCCCGACGCCTCGCCAATCACCCTGCCCGCTTCCAGCACCGCGACACTCGCCCCCTTCAAGGCCAGGGCTCGCGCCGCGGCCAGGCCGGTGAAACCGCCACCGACGATGGCGACATCGACCTGCCCGGGCAACCCGCCGAGCTGGGCACCGGTGAAGGCCGGTGCGGTATCGAGCCAATAGGACTCACTGCCCATGTCTAACCCCTTTCACCTTGAAGAGCGCCTGGAAACTCAGAGCCCGACCAGACCGGCCAACCCGCCGATGTCCGGGATCTGGTGGTAGCCGTACACGGCGTTGGCCGGTTGTTCATGCCCCCGGGCGACGAAGGCCTTGTGCTTGATCTTCATGTCGTGGGCCGACATCAGGTCGTAACGAAAGCTGGAGGACACATGCAGGACGTCCTCCGGCCCGCAGCCGAGGTTATCGAGCATGAACTCGAACGCGGCCAGGCGCGGCTTGTAGGCCTGGGCCTGCTGGGCGGTGAAGACTTTATGGAAAGGCGCGCCGAGCTTGTCGACGTTGGACATGATCTGCTCGTCCATCGCATTGGAGAAAATCACCAAGGGGATCTTGTCGGCGATTTTCGACAGGCCCGCCGGCACATCGGCGTGCGGACCCCAGGTAGGAACGGCGTCGTAATAAAGCTGGCCTTCGTTCCGGTACTCGACGCCCCAGCGCTTGCACGTCCGCGCCAGGGAGGTCTTGAGAATCTCATCATAAGGCCGCCAGTCGCCCATCACCTGGTCCAGACGATAAGCGGCGAAATCCTTGACGAACTGGTCCATCTGCCCGGCATCGACACGGTCGGCGAACAGCTCGCGGGTCATGGTGCCCATTTGGAAATTGGTCAACGTGCCGTAGCAGTCGAAGGTGATGTACTTGGGTCGAAGAAAGCTCATGAGTGCGGTCCTGGATTGTTATTGAAAACCTGACGAGGCAAACATTGACGCCGTTCATGAAGCCTCGGTGCAACGCTGCATCACGTTTTCATTACAACACCATGAGACCGTGGATAAATCGTTAAAAATACCGGCCGCTTGGTACAAACCACCGTTTTGCGGGGCTCGCTCAGCAGACTTTGCGGGATGCTCCAGGCGCGGGCGTTGCGCCCGTGTTTCAATGGGTTTGCGGGCAGTTATGGTGCGTAAAACGGGCCTGCGGGGGCTGGTTTGCGGCAGAATCTGCGCCCGGAGTGGGCAGCGCCGGCATCTTTGTTGAATGGGCTGACGCCATCGCGAGCAAGCTCGCTCCCACAGGAGGATGCCGGTGGACTTCAGTCTCTCAGCTCCCCGAAATCCTTGTGGGAGCGAGCTTGCTCGCGATGGCGCTAGCTCTGTAGCAGAGCCAGCGCTGGCTCACCGCTGTTCAAGCCTTCAATTCGGCCTCGAGAAAGCTCACCAAAGCCTGGACCCGCGCGCTGCGCAGTTTGCGCGAGGGCACCAGCAGGTTGATCGGGGCGCTGTCGAATTGCCAATCCGCCAGTACCCGAACCAGGCGACCGTCAGCGATGGCCTTACTGACGTCCCACTGCGAACGCAGCACCAACCCCAGGCCTTGTTCGGCCCAGCGCCGGGCCACGCTGCCATCGTTGCTCAATAAAGCCGGCTTGATCCGCAGGGTCTTGCGCCCCTGCCCATTGCGCAGGTGCCACAGCGTGACGTCTTCATCGTTTTCACGAATACAAATGCAGCGATGCCCGGCGAGTTGCTCGGGCGAAGTCGGTGCGCCGTACAGCTCCAGATAGGCGGGACTCGCGCACAGCCAGCGGTCGTTTTGCGTGAGGGGCCGGGCCACCCACTGGCTGTCCCTGAGATTGCCGATGTGAATCACGGCGTCGCTGTCATGGCGATCGGGCCAGGGGGTTTCCCGTAGATCCAGATGCAGGCAGAGCTGCGGGTGCAACCGGGCAAACCGCGCCAGCAGCGGCGCGATGCGTTGGCGTCCATAACCAAACGGTGCCGCCAGCCTGAGGGTCCCGGCCAGTTGCTCGTCCTGTTGCTTGAACGATTGGGGCAGCGCCTCCAGCTGTTCCAATAGCACCGCACTCTGGCGGGAGAAACGCTCACCATCAGCGGTCAGGCTCAGGCGCCGGGCATCGCGATTGGCCAGGGTCAGGCCCAACAGCGTCTCCAGTTTGCGCAGGCGCATGGACAGCGCCGGTGGCGAGACATTGAGCGCCCTGGCAGCGGCGCTCAACGACTCGGAGCGTGCCAGGGTCACGACCATTCGCAAGTCTTCGAGAGTAATCATTCAGTTCAACTTAATGATTGATGACAGCCCATTGAACCACGGCTTTACGATGACTGCGTAGAGTCGAGTCTGTCTTCCACCACCGAGCCCTGTTCATGCCAGCCTCCATTGCCTCCCTCGACACTCCGGTCGCGCTCATCGATGTGCCTCGCATGCAGCGCAATATCCACCGCATGCAGCAACGCATGGACGCTTTGGGCGTACGTCTGCGTCCCCACATCAAGACCAGCAAATGCCTGCCGGTGGTCCAGGCGCAACTCGCCGCAGGCGCCAGCGGTGTCACGGTGTCCACCTTGAAGGAAGCCGAACATTGTTTCGCCGCCGGCATCCAGGACATTTTTTATGCCGTGGCCATGGCCCCCGGCAAACTGGCCCAAGCCTTGACGCTGCGGCGCAAAGGCTGCCGCTTGAGCCTCTTGACCGACAGCCTGGTGGCGGCCCAGGCGATCGTCGATTTCGGCAGGCAACACGGCGAACGTTTCGATGTCTGGATCGAGATCGATTGCGATGGCCATCGATCCGGTGTGCGCCTCGAAGACGATGCACTCGTCGGCATCGCGCGGCTGCTCAGCGAGGGCGACATACAGCTTTGCGGCGTCATGACCCACGCTGGCTCCAGTTACGAACTCAACGCTCCCCAGGCGCTGCAAGCCTTGGCCGAACAGGAGCGTCATACCTGCGTCAGCGCTGCCCAACGCATCCGCGAGGCCGGGCTGGCCTGCCTGCAGGTCAGCATCGGCTCGACGCCCACCGCGCTGTCGGCGCAGAGCCTGGAAGGCGTCACCGAAGTGCGCGCCGGAGTCTATGTGTTCTTCGACCTGGTGATGCACAACGTCGGCGTCTGCGCGGCCGACGAGTTAGCCCTGAGCGTGCTGACCACCGTCATCGGTCATCAGCCAGATAAAGGCTGGGTCATCACCGACGCCGGCTGGATGGCCATGAGTCGTGACCGAGGCACACAACGGCAACAACGGGACTTCGGCTATGGGCAGGTGTGCAACGAAGACGGTGATTGGATCGAAGGCGCACTGCTCTCCAGCGCCAATCAGGAACACGGCATCATCACCCTCTCAAGTACCGACAGCGTCGATATCGCCACGCGCTTTCCCATTGGCAGCCGCCTGCGCATCCTGCCCAACCACGCCTGCGCCACCGGCGCGCAATTCCCTCATTACAGCGCCTGTGACACGACGGGCGAAGTGCACAGTTGGAGTCGCCTACATGGCTGGTGAGATCGAGTGGGTTCACACCACCCAGGCGGCCGCTCCGGGCGGGCATTACACCCAGGCCGTGTCGCACCAGGGCATCTTGTACGTGTCCGGGCAGTTGCCGGTACGACCCGATGGCAACCACAGTGCCGACCAACCGTTCGAGGCGCAGGCCTGCCTCGCCCTGGAGAACCTGATGGCGATTCTTAGCGCGGCAGGCCGGGGGCCGAACGACCTGTTGAAGGTGACGGTGTATGTCGCCGGTATCGAGCACTGGCCGGCTTTCGACCGGATCTACGCCCGCTATTTGGGCGAGCACCGCCCTGCCCGCGCCGTGGTGCCCGTCCCGGCCTTGCACCACGGCTACTTGATCGAAATCGAAGCGCTGGCCCGGGGCTGACATCACTCATAAGGCAATGAGCTGACCTGTGGCCCTGAAACGGACGCCGCTACCTTTGCGAAGTTAGCCCGGCCGATACAGCAGATTATTCTTTGCCGGGCGCAACAACGGCACATGCCGGCAGGACGGCTTTGTTAGTTTATTGAGAACACTCCTGGGAGCCCGTCGGATGACTATCCACACCTCGAACCACTACAGCGTCGACCCGCAAATGTCCCGGCAGCTTTATATCAATGGCACCTGGTCGTCCCCGGCCCAACCGGCCACGCTGCCAGTGGTCAATCCAGCGACCGAGGAAGTGATCGCCGAGGTCGCCCAAGGCTCTGCCGCAGACGTCGACCGTGCGGTAGCGGCCGCGCGTGCCGCATTTCCCGGCTGGTCCGCGACTCCGGTAGAGGCCCGCGTATCGATCCTTGGCAAGATCCACGAACTGATCCTTGAGCGCCAGGAAGCGCTGGCCCAGGTGCTCTCGCTGGAAATGGGCGCGGCCATCGGTTTTGCCCGGGCCATGCAAGTGCCGTTGGCGGCCGAACATGTGCGAGTGGCCCGTGATGTGCTGGCCACTTACCGTTTCCAGAACGTCGAAAATGGCACCGCCATTCAACGCGAACCCATCGGTGTCTGCGGCCTCATCACGCCGTGGAACTGGCCGCTGTATCAAATCACCGCCAAAGTCGCCCCGGCGATTGCCGCCGGCTGCACGGTGGTGTTGAAACCGAGCGAACTGTCACCGTTGAGCGCACTGCTGTTCGCCCAATTGGTGCATGACGCGGGCCTTCCCGCCGGGGTCTTCAACCTGGTGAACGGCAGCGGTGCCGAGGTTGGCGCGGCCATGGCGGCGCACCCCGATATCGACATGATCTCCATCACCGGCTCGAACCGCGCCGGCGCACTGGTCGCCCAGGCCGCCGCTCCCACGGTGAAGCGCGTCACCCAGGAACTGGGCGGCAAGTCACCGAACGTGTTGTTGCCGGACGCTGACTTCACCAAGGCCGTGCCGCTGGGGGTGATGTCGGCGTTGCGCAATGTCGGCCAATCGTGCAGCGCGCCGACCCGAATGATCGTGCCAAGAAACCGCTTGGCGGAAGTCGAAGCGTTGGCTGCCGCGACCGCCAACGCGATCATCGTCGGCGACCCGCAATCGGAAGCAACGGTCCTCGGCCCCATCGCCAACGAGGCCCAATTCAATCGCGTGCAAACCCTGATCGAAGTGGGCCTGAGGGAAGGCGCCAAACTGGTGTGCGGCGGGCCAGGCCGAGTACCGGGCTTCGACAAAGGCTTCTACACCCGACCGACGGTTTTCTCGCAGGTGGACAGCGCCATGCGCATCGCCCAGGAAGAAATCTTCGGGCCTGTGCTGTGCATC
Source organism: Pseudomonas sp. B21-054 (assembly GCF_026016345.1). Taxonomy (NCBI): domain Bacteria; kingdom Pseudomonadati; phylum Pseudomonadota; class Gammaproteobacteria; order Pseudomonadales; family Pseudomonadaceae; genus Pseudomonas; species Pseudomonas sp. B21-054. The sequence continues at coordinate 2,557,701 of NZ_CP087204.1, read as the reverse complement.
ATCCCCTATGACACGGTGGATGAAGCGGTCGCCATTGCCAACGACACGGTCTACGGGCTCGGCGCTCATGTCCAGGGACAAGACCTTGAACGGGTACGCAGCGTTGCCCTGCGTATCCGCTCCGGGCAAGTGCTGTTGAACTACCCGGCGTGGAATCCCATGGCGCCGTTCGGCGGCTACAAGCGCTCCGGAAATGGGCGTGAATACGGTATCCACGGCTTCGAGGAATACCTGGAGATCAAGGCGATTGTCGGGTTTGGTTGATCGCCTGGTCCTCGGATCGATCCTTGCCTTCACGGTCGCGTACGTAATGGTGCGCGAGCGCAAACACCGGTAGCCAGGCTTCGCGGCGCAGGGTCCAGCTTTCGTAGGTGGGCACCAATTGGTCGGGAGCATCGAGCGTGCCCAGGTGCACTTCGATTTCATCGCCGCTGCGGGCAAACACCGACGAGCCGCAGCGAGGGCAGAAATATCGCCCGGCGTAATCCCGTGTCTCGCCCTGGATCGTCACGGAGTCCTGGGGGAACACGGCGGCGGCGAAAAACAGCGCGCCATGGTGCTTGCGGCAATCCAGGCAGTGACAAAGGCCAACCCGATAGGGGCGCCCTGAGGCTTCGATGCGCACGTCGCCGCACAGACAGCCGCCGGTGAATCGGTCCATGGTTTGACTCCTCTGCAATCTGATCCTGGCTCACTACGCCTGGCGATCAATGATAGGCGCATGTTGCGCCATCAGCTCCACCACCCATGCAATGAACACCCGCAACTTGGCGCTGATGTGTCGGTTCGGCGGATAGGCCAGGTAGAGCGGCATCGGGTCGAGGCGCCAACCTTCGAACAGACGCACCAATTCGCCCTGTGCTTCGTGGTGCTGGGACATGTATTCAGGTAGCCAGAGCACACCCAGCCCCGCCAAACCGGCGGCAAGGTAGGCGTTGCCATCGTCGATGGCCAGCGCGTAGCGGCCTTTGATGTACAGGTGCTCGTTGTGATTGTGCATGGCGTAAGGCACGGCTTTGCCGGTGCGGGCCCACAAAAAGCCGACGATGCGCTGCGGCGAATCTTCCAGCTCGCGCGGATGCGCAGGCGTGCCGACCCGTGCCAGGTAACTCGGCGCGGCAAAGACGCCCAGGGCCAGGTCGCCGACATGCCGGGCGATCAGCGACTGATCCGTCAGCTCACCGCCACGCACCACGCAATCGACCTTCTCATCGATGATGTCGACGATACGATCGCTCACGCCCATGTCGATCTGGATGTCCGGGTAGCGCGCATAAAACCCTGGCAATGCCGGTATCAGGATCATCGCGGCCAACGGGCTCGGCACATCCACCCGCAGTCGGCCCCGGGGCAGCGCTTGCGCGCCGGACAGGCTGGTCTCGGCATCGTCCATGTCGGCCAGCAGACGGATCACCCGCTCGTAATAGGCGGCGCCGTCGGCCGTGATATTGACTTTGCGCGTTGTGCGGTTGAGCAGCTTGACCCGCAACCGCGCCTCCAACTGCTGGACCAGTTGGGTCACGGTGGTCTTGCTCATGTGCAGTGTCTCGGCCGCCTTGGTGAAGCTGCCCGTCTCCACCACGCGAGCGAAGGCTTGCATCGCATCGAAACGATCCATGTGTGCCTCGGTTAAATCGATCAGATTGTTTGGCTTTCACAAACAGTGATCGCCAAGGTTGCTCGTTTATCGCCCGGGCACAAGCCCCTAGAGTGAGTTCATCGTTGGTTTCGAATCAATCTTGATCCCTTGATGGAGGCACTTATGACACAGCGTGACGTTGTTTTCCCCGCCGGACGCCAGGCGCTTTATGAGCGCAATCGTTATTCACCCGCTATTCGCTCCAATGGCTTTTTATTCGTGTCGGGGCAAGTGGGCAGCACCGAGGACGGTTCACCGGAACCCGAACTGGAGACTCAGGTTCGGCAAGCGTTCAACAATCTGAAAGCGATACTCGCCGCCGCTGGTTGCAGCTTTGATGATGTGATTGATGTCACTGTATTCATCGTCGACCCCGAATCGACCTTCGAGAGGATCTGGAAAGTGGTGCCTGAATTCTGGGGTGACGCGCCGCATCCAACGCTGACTGGGGTGGGTGTGACCTGGCTGTATGGTTTCCAGTTCGAGATCAAGGTGATTGCCAAGTTGCCTGAAACGGTCGGGTGATCGAATGATTCGAGGGTGTTGAATGTTCCGGCGTCATCGCGAGCAAGCTCGCTCCCACAGGGGACCGGTGCCGAGCACGATATTTCTGTTCACTGAAGATCCAGTGTGGGAGCGAGCTTGCTCGCGAAGGCGGCGGCACATTCAATATCAATGCAAGAGGCTCGCCCCCACAGGAATCGTCGGTGAAGCACCGGCTAACCTTTCACCGCTGCCTCGATCGCTGCGATGTCGATCTTGGTCATTGTCATCATGGCGTCGAAGGCACGCTTGGCGACGGCCTTATCGGAACCGGTGACCGCATCCACCAGGACCCGCGGGGAGATCTGCCACGACAGCCCCCACTTGTCCTTGCACCAGCCGCAGGCACTGGCCTGGCCGCCGTTGTCGATGATCGCGTTCCACAGGCGGTCCGTTTCGGCCTGGTCGTCAGTGGCGACCTGGAACGAGAACGCTTCGCTGTGCTTGAACGCCGAGCCTCCGTTCAATCCGAGGCAAGGGATGCCCATCACCGTGAAATCGACCGTCAGCACATCGCCCTGCTTGCCCGACGGAAAGTCGCCGGGGGCGTGATAAATGGCCAGCACCGCGCTGTCCGGGAATGTCGCCGCATAAAACTGCGCGGCCTCCAATGCAGTGCCGTCGTACCAGAGACAAATCCTGTTCTTGTTGTTCATCCGGGTTCTCCAAGAGAGGGACTGGACGGTGAAGTCTAGCAGTCCCCCCAGTCGGATGAAGAACGCCCTCAGGTGAACAGATCGACACCCAGCTGGAACGCTACCCACAGCGCCAGGCCGGTGGCGAACATCAGGGCGATGTTCTCGAACAGGTTGTTGCGGTACTCCTTGCTGAGCAATTTTTTCTGGTTGGACATGATCAGCAGGCCCAGGGAAATGACCGGCAAGCCAATGATGTTCAGTGCGTTAACGCCAATGGTCAGTGTGACAAAGTCTGGCATTCCCGGCAGTGACCAGATCAACGGCGTCACGAGGATAAAAAGCATGAACCATTTGTGCATCGGGTCGCGGTGGAACTCTTTGCCATAGCGCTCCCGGCGCCCGGGCCGTACGTGCTGGAAGGCGTCGGTGATGAGCATCGGGAACGCCGTGGTCTTGCCGGAAATACTGGCGAACAGCGTGGCGAACACACCGATGAAGAACACGTACCAACCGATCGGGCCGAAGAATATTTCCAGGGCCTTGCCCAGGTCGCCCAAGGTGTTCACTTCAATGCCGTTGGGTCGCAGGATTTCCGCGCCGACGATCCAGATCGCCAGGTTGATGATGATCCCGACGAACACCGCAAACAGCAGGTCGTTGCGCTGGATACGCTTGTGCTCCGGCCCTACCCAACCCTTCTGGCGCATGACATAGGGGTGGACGAAGTTGGCAATGGACCCCGCCACCGCACCGATCACCGAGACCGCCACCAGCAGTGCACCGTGCACGCCTTCATCGGGCGGGATGCTGAAGCCGATGGTGCCTCTGACGATACCGGCGACATCCGGGCCGGACATCACGGCCAGGGCCAGGAATGCCAGCGTCATGATCGCCAGCAACGCCTTCATCACGCCTTCGATCATCGAATAGATATTGCGCCCGACCAGCAGCCAGACCGCCAGCACCACCGCCACCGAGCAGAGCAGCGGGTAGTCGGTCTTCAATAACATGGCCAGGGCTTCGCCGGCGCCCTTGATCATGTAGGCATTCATCAGATGCCCCATGAGCAGCGCATACACCAACAGGAACCAGGCGAAAAACGGGTTGAGCTGGGCATAGCCTTGCAGGATGGTCATGCCCTGGTTATTGCAGAGCTGGAAGCGCGCGATGATGTTGACGATCAGGTAGCGGAGCAGCAGCGACACCGCCAGCACCCACATCATGGCGTAGCCGTAGTTCGCGCCGGCCACGGATGAGGTGATGAGGTCGCCTGCGCCCAGCCAGGAAAGTACCGCGATGATGCCGGGGCCGAGAAGCTTCAGTAGGCGTACGAAGCGGCTTTTTGCGGGAGCCGCAGCCTGGCCTTCGACGGAGGGAATGCTCGTCATGGGTGGAGTCTCCGTTTATTTTTTTTGTGAGAAACGGCCACAGTCGAACATATTACATACGACATCGTACAACCATAATTAACCCGTAATTATGTGAAAATGTTTCAGAGCTTTCTGACCTCGGCGGTCGGCGTTTTATTTTGTGGAACATCCCCCGCCCGAGCGCGAAAAACAACATCGTTACCTTGTTCTATACTGCACCGGCGCAGCATTCAGGGAGCGGACGCCGTGGCCAAATGCAAGATCCTGATCTGGAATACCCAGCACCTGAACAATCAGGCCGGAGGCAAGATGAGCGATGCCTACCAGGAAAAACTGGCGACGCTCAACCTGGTCTTGCAACAGGACACCCCGGACATTGTCGCTCTGTTTGAAGTGGGCAGTACCGGCAATCCCAATGATCGGCTGGTCAATGACCTGAGCCAGCACTACACCCTCAAGGCCTCCCTCGACCAGGATGGCGGCCTGCGCAAAAGCACCACCCTGGGCTCGATGGTCTTCGTACGCACAGGCCGGGACACCGAGTTCAAGGAACGGTACATATGGCCGCTGGGCCCGGAAGCCAGGCGCGCCACCTTGCTGCTGACCGACGATGAGGGCAACACGTTCGCCTTCTGCCATGCCAATGCGTCAAGGAACGCCTGGCCGCAGATCCTCGGAGACATACAAGAACTCGGTTCAATTCACGAAGGCGACTTTCAGCGCCTGGTATTTTTCGGCGGCGACCTCAATACACCTTACAGCTCGGCACCCAAGACCCTCTCCACGCACCGTGGCGCAACCCGGATGAACGCCGTGTTCCCCGAAGGCAGCGGGTTCACGCACATCACCATCCGCTCCACCGAAACCCAGGCCAGGAAGGCGTACAAGAAACTGGACGAGGTGAGCCGCTTCTATACACCCATCGACCAATACGTCTCGAGTCTCCTGGGCGGCGACCTGGGCTACGGGGATTTCGCCATCCCCTCGCAGTTGGACTATGCCTATGTCCATGAACACGTGGAGGCGCGGGGATACTGCGACGCAGCGGTGCAGATCAAAAAATCCTGGGTGCATGATCGCCAGTTGATCCGCAGTGCCGATGAACTCAAGGTGCGGGGACACGATGAGGTGGTGCGCATCTTCCGCGGGCAGGCACTGCGCAGCGATCATTACCCAGTGCTGTACGAGCTGCAGTATTGAGTCGCCACGTTTCGTCGAACCCGACTAGGCACTCTCCTGCTCGCCGTTATTCACCATCCAGCGAATCATGCTCGCCAGCGGCACTCGATAGTGGTGGATGGCGCACTCGCCGACGTGCGCCTGGCTGTACAACTCCAGGTAGCGGCTGAGCAGGACATGGCGGCCATCCTCCGCCAGCCGCAGCTCGAGCTCCCGACAATGCAGCATCCCCCGGTCGAGCACTTTCACTCGCCGATGCAACACCAGCACCTCATGACTCATCAACGGATTCTCCATTCTGGCAGTGGGGGTTGTCCTGAGCCACAGAACCCAACTTCCCTTGGGCGACGAAATCGGCACGTCGCTGTGCCACTGCGTCCCGCAGCGCCGCGTAGTAATCCGGCCGGGTCTGCAATTCATCCGTCAGCGGCAACGCCTGTGCTCGACCATCGACGATGCCACCCACCGTGTTGACGGTGCCTAGCGTGTCCACGGTATCGCTATTGTCGCCAAACGGATCGACCAGGGTGCTCATCAACTTGCCCGTCGCATCCCGCAGGTTGGCGGTACCCAGCAGCGGCAGTTCCACGATCGGCCCTGGGGCGATGTTCCAGACGCCGAATGTCTGGCCGAAATCAGCCTTGTGGCGCTCGATACCGAGCTTGCCCGACACATCGATCAAACCGACGATGCCTGCGGTGGTGTTGATGACGAAACGCCCCAGGGTGTTGACCGAACGCTGGGCGTTGCCTTGCAGCAAGTCGTTGATGAACACCTTGGGCTCACCGAAGTTTCCCACGAAGTTGTGAACGCCCGTCTGCACGACATCTGGAAGCTTGAGATAGCCACGGGCAACGGGAGCCAGCGCATAGTCATCCACGGTACGGTTGAACGCAAAGAGGCCGCGATTGATGGGTTCTGCAGGATCGTGAACGGTGTAGGGGACACTTTCGCAACTGCCCGGCTTGGCAGCAGGTGTGCTGGTGCAGCCGCTGGCGAGTGCCGCCAGTACAACGACCAAGGAGGATCCAACACGTAGCGGCGCGGGTTTGATGATCGGCATACAAGGCTATCTCGGCGAGGAATGGGCGATACCGGTCAATTAGAAAAATGAGGCCGGCCACAAGTCCGGTGTTGGCTGGTTATTCAACTGACCGGCAACGGCGCAATCCTGCCGCTGTTTTTTTGCCTGAAGATTTCCAGAACATTACCCGCCGGCAACTATATTGCCGGATTGAAATATATGACGCAGGCCATGGATTGACCCTAGTATCGCCCTCTGTATTCATCACCCAGCGTACCCACCGTGAGCCATTTATTACTGGTGGACGATGACCTCGAAGTCCTCGCCCTCTTGCGCAAATTCCTCGAACAACACGGCTATAGCGTGGATGTGGCCGCCGACGGCGCTGCCCTGTGGCAAGCGGTGCAGCGGCGAGTGCCAGACCTCATCATCCTCGACGTCATGTTGCCGGGAGACAGCGGGCTGGTGCTCTGCCAGCGGCTGCGGGCCGAGCACACGGTCGGCATCATCATGCTCACGGCCATGGGCGAACTGAGTGACCGCGTCGTCGGCCTGGAGCTGGGGGCGGACGATTACCTGACCAAGCCTTTCGACGCACGAGAACTGTTGGCCCGGGTGCGCGCCGTCCTCAGGCGTACCGGCGAAGCCCGGGGCTCGTTGAACGACGCCTCCCGACCGATCCTGGAGTTCGAGAACTGGCAACTGGACGTCACCCGTCGCGAATTACGCTCACCGGAAAAAGTCATGATTCCTTTGTCCGCGGGCGAGTTCGAACTGTTGCTGGTATTCGCCGAGCACCCACGCCGGGTACTGAGCCGCCAACAGTTGCTGGACCTGGCGCGTGGCGAAACCTTCGATGCGTTCGACCGCAGCATTGATGTCCAGGTCAGCCGATTGCGCCGCAAGTTGGAGACCGATATCACCGGCGCAGCCATGATCCGTACCGTACGCAACAGCGGCTATCTCTTCAGCCCCCACGTGGTGAAACGATGAAGCCGTTGCGCTCGGTCACTCATCGACCACGGGATACCGTGGCGCGCTGGATCGCCCTGACCACCCTGGTCGCCATGCTGACGTTGCTGGCCTTGAACGAGCTGTTCAGCTTGCTGGCCGGGGTCTGGGCGCGCCCTCCCCTGATGGAAACCGGCCTGATCGAAAAAGTCTCCGCCATCGCTCGGATCATTGACGCGGCGGCGCCCGGACAACGGCCCGACATCGTCAGGGCGGCCAGCGATACCGAAATCAACGTGCAGTGGTTGCAGCGCCATGAGGATGCCCGGCTGCCGGTGATCGACGACCCGGAGTTCAGCGAAGGACTGGACTTCCTGCGCCAGCAACTGGGCAGGCCCGATGCCCGGGTGGAAGCCTACAGGCCAAGCGACTGGCCGAACGGTGACCCGGCCGCACGCTACGCCGTGATGATCGGGCTGGCCGACCAGACCTGGCTCATGCTTTCCGCGCCCTCTCGCAGCTGGGGGCTGGACGAATGGGAGCGCAACCTGATCATCATCGGCTTGATCCTGCTATCGACCTTCATCGTCGCGCTGGTGGCCACGCGGCACCTGGCCACGCCCCTGGAACGCTTCGCCGAAGGCGCCCGGCGCTTTGGGGTCGATCACCAGGCGCCCCCCATCCCGGTCGTCGGTCCCTATGAAATACGCCAGGCGATCAGCGCCTTCAACGCCATGCAGGCCCAACTCAAGCACTTTCTGCAGGACCGCACGCAAATGCTCGCCGCCATCTCCCATGACCTGCGCGCGCCACTGACCCGCATGCGCCTGCGCGGGGAATTTATCGAGGATGCCGAACAACAATCCAAACTGTTCAGGGACGTGGATGAAATGCAGTCGATGGTCAATTCGGCCCTGGAGTTTTTCCGCGACGATGCACGGCTGGAACATGCCACCGCGTTCGACCTGGCTGAACTGCTGCACACCCTCGTCGATGACCTGAAGGATGCCGGCACCGAGGTTTCCTTCGAAGGCGTCCATCGCGTCGTTTATGTCGGCCGACCCATTGGGATCAAGCGAGCGTTGATCAACCTGATCGACAACGCGATCAAATATGGCGGCGAACCGACGGTTCAACTCAAGGTCGGTGCCGATCAGGTTGAAATCCGCATCCTGGACCGAGGCCCGGGCATCGCCCCCGAATACCATGAGCAGGTATTCGCGCCATTCTTTCGCCTCGAAGGTTCACGCAACAAGAACACTGGCGGTGTCGGGCTGGGTCTGTCGGCGGCGCGGGCGACGGTGCTGGAGCATGGCGGGACGCTGAGCCTCAGGAATCGGCGTGATGGCGGGCTGGAGGTCAAGGTCTCGCTGCCATTGAATTGACCCACGCGAGGCCCCTTGACGAACAATGTTCTAAACAACGGGCGCCTTCCTCGGTAGGATGTCCGGCCTTTTGGCCTGGACCCAGCCCCTGGAATCGCTCCGATGATCCTGATCGTTTACGCCCACCCCTACCCCGACCAATCGCGGGTCAACCAGCAGATGCTCGAGCGGGTATCCAGCCATCCGGACGTGGTGGTACGTTCCCTCTATGATCTCTACCCGGACTTTGACATCGACGTCGAGGCCGAACAACGCGCCGTCGAACAGGCACAGTTGGTCGTCCTCCAGCACCCGATGTACTGGTACAGCATGCCGCCGCTGCTGAAATTGTGGATCGATAAAGTGTTCACCCACGGCTGGGCCTACGGCCGGGGCACCACGGCCCTCAAGGACAAGAGCCTGCTGTGGGCCGTGACCACGGGTGGCGAGCACGATCATTTCCAGATCGGCGCCCATCCGGGCTTTTCCGTGTTGGCCCAGCCGCTCCACGCGACGGCTATCTATTGCCACATGCGCTGGCTGGAGCCGGTCGTGGTGCACGGCGCGTATGCCGCTGATTCCGCAGCCCAACACGCACAAATCGAATACTACGGCGCCCGACTGGCCTCCTGGAAGGAAGATTGATATGGAGACGCACAGCCTGATTGAAATGCTCATCTACCTGGGCGCGGCGACGTTGATCGTGCCGATTGCCGTCCGGTTGGGGCTGGGCCCGGTATTGGGTTATCTCCTGGCCGGCTGCGTCATCGGTCCGTGGGGGCTGAAGCTCATTACTGACGTGAAGGCCATCCTGGAATTCGCCGAAATTGGCGTCGTGCTGATGCTGTTCATCATCGGCCTTGAACTAGACCCCAAGCGATTGTGGGCGTTGCGCAGGATGGTGTTCGGTGGAGGGGCCTTGCAGATGCTGGCCTGTGGCGCAGCGATCGCGGCTTTCTGCGCGGCCCTGGGCCTGAACTGGACGGCCGCGCTGCTGGTGGGCCTGACCCTGAGCCTTTCCTCCACGGCGATTGCCATGCAGGCAATGAATGAGCGCAACCTGACATCAACCGCCGTCGGGCGCAGCAGCTTTGCTGTCCTGCTGTTCCAGGACATCGCGGCCATTCCCCTGGTCGCCATGATCCCCTTGCTGTCAGCCCACGGCGAAACCCCGTCAGGCACCGCCCTGGTGCTGTCGATTGTCAAAATCGTTGCCGCGATCAGCGTCGTCGTGCTGTTGGGGCGCTACCTAACGAGGCCACTGCTGCGCTTCGCCGCACGCTCAGGCTTGCGCGAGATTTTCAGCGCCGTGGCACTGTTCCTGGTGTTCGGTTTCGGTTTTCTCCTGGAAGAGGCCGGCCTGTCGATGGCCATGGGCGCCTTCCTCGCCGGGGTGTTGCTGGCCAGTTCTGAATACCGGCATGCCTTGGAAAGCGACATTGAACCGTTCAAAGGCCTGCTGCTGGGCCTGTTCTTCATCGGCGTCGGCATGTCGATTGATTTCGGCACCCTGGTCAATGCGCCGTTGAAGGTCATGACCCTGACCCTGGGCTTCATCCTGATCAAGCTGCTGGTGATCAAGTCCGTCAGCCGCTTCCTGAACGTCCCCGCCGGGCAACGTTCCTGGCAGGCGGTATTGCTCGGCCAGGGCAGTGAGTTCGCCTTCGTCGTATTCGGTGCCGCGACGCTGGCCGGCATCCTGACCGACCAATGGGGCAAGAGCCTGACGCTGGCGGTGGCCCTGTCCATGTGCCTGACGCCCTTGCTGATCCTGCTGCTGGATCGACTGGAGTCGGCGACCAAGAAAGACCGCCAGGAATCCGACCTCGTCGAGCAGCAGAACCCGCGGATCATCATCGCCGGATTCGGCCGCTTCGGGCAGATCGCCGGCCGCCTGCTGATGTCCTGCGGCGTCGAGGTGGTGGTACTGGATCACGACCCCGATAACATCGAGACGCTGCGCAAATTCGGCGTGAAAGTGTTCTACGGGGACGCCACGCGCCTCGATTTGCTGCACGCTGCCGGCGCGGCCCAGGCCGTTGTACTGATCAATGCGATTGACGATCAGCAAGACAACTTGACGCTGACCCGGCTGGTCCAGGAACACTTCCCCGCGTTGAAGCTGATCGTGCGGGCGCGGGACATGGGGCACTTGATCGCCCTGCGGCAGATGGGCGTGGAGACCGCCGAGCGGGAAACCTTCGAGAGCGCGTTGTCGTTGGGCCGCCGTGCCCTGGTGCAGATGGGCGTCGGCGCTTACGAGGCGCGCGAGCGCGCGGATCAGTTCCGTCGCCTGAATCTGCAGATGCTGGAGGAAATCGTCGCCCAGCCGGAAGACGACCTCAAGTTCCGCCACGACGCCTACCGGCGCGCCAACGCGCTGCTTACGGAAATGTTCAACGAAGACCGGGCACGTCCTGCGGACAGGTGGCCCGAACACCATCGCAACGAGACGGATGGACAGCACAGCTAAGGGGCGTGTCCTTCGAGCTGTCTAGGCCAACCCTTCCAACTCGGCCAGCATCGGTGCCGGAATCTGCAGCTCACTCGCCGTGAGGTTCTCCCGCAGGTGCGCCACCGACGACGTACCGGGAATCAGCAGGATATTCGGCGCGCGTTGCAGCAGCCAGGCCAGTGCGACGCAGAGCGGCGACGCCTCCAGGCGCGCCGCTACGGCCGAAAGGGTTTCCGATTGCAGCGGTGTAAATCCACCCAGCGGGAAAAACGGTACGTAGGCAATACCCTGTTCGCCCAGGTCGGCAATGAGTTGCTCGTCACCTCGGCGGGTGAGGTTGTAGTGGTTCTGCACGCAGGCCACTTTGGCGATGCCTTGGGCCTGCTTGACCTGCGCAGCCGTGACGTTGCTCAACCCCAGGTGGCGGATCAGGCCCTGGCGCTGCAGTTCCGCCAGCGTCGTGAACGCTTCCTCGATGGAGCCCTCCGTGGGCGACTGCATGTCGCCCCAGGCCCGCAGGTTGACCACGTCCAATACGTCCACGCCCAGGTTACGCAGGTTGTCATGGACTGCCTGGGTCAACTCGGCGGGACTCAGGGCGGGGTTCCAGGACGCGTCGGCACCACGGACAGCACCGACCTTGGTCACGATCACCAGGTCCTGGGCGTAAGGGTGCAGCGCTTCGCGGATCAACTGGTTGGTGACATGGGGCCCGTAGAAGTCTGCGGTATCGATGTGGTTGACCCCTGACGCCAAGGCTTCGCGCAGCACGGCAATGGCCGCTGCCGGGTCTTTGAGAGGGCCGAACACATGAGGCCCCGCCAACTGCATCGCGCCATAGCCCATGCGTTTGACCGTACGGTCGCCCAGTAAGAAGCTGCCTGCCTTATCTGCAATGTTCATCTCGCGCCCCTCGAATCAATGTGAGTGCCCCCACTATAAGGATTGACCACTTCACTGATAATCAGGTGCAATCAGCACAGGCTGTACGGTGGAGAGAACAATGGCGACGGATATCCAAGACTTGCTGGCCTTTGTGGCCGTGGTCAACGCAGGAGGTTTTCGCGAAGGCGCGCGGATAAGTGGTAAATCCGCCTCGAGTCTCAGCGATGCGGTACGCCGGATGGAACGCCGCCTCGGCGTGCGCCTGCTCAACCGCACAACCCGCAGCGTGGTGCCGACCGAGGCCGGTGCCCGGCTGATGGAGCGTATCGTGCCGGCCCTGGGCGAAGTCGAAGCCGCCATGGACGTGGTCAACGATTTTCGCGACCGTCCTTCGGGCACGCTCAGGTTGAACGTACCGGTCAGCGCCGCCCGGCTGGTGTTGCCGTCGATCATTACGCCATTTCTCAAGAGCTATCCTGACATCCGCCTGGAGGTGATTGCCGAGGAAAGCTTCGTCGACATGCTGGCGGCCGGCTGTGACGCCGGCATTCGCTACGATGAGCGCCTTGAGCAGGACATGATCGCCCTCCCCATCGGCCCACGTTTCCAGCGCTTCGCGACCGCCGCCTCACCGGCGTACCTCGACACCAGGGGACGTCCCGAGCATCCACGGGATTTGCTCCAGCACGCCTGCCTGCGGGGCAAGTTCCCCAGCGGCGCCATGCCACTCTGGGAATTCGAGCGCGACGGCGAAACCGTGAGCGTCGACCCGAGCGGCCCGTTGATCGTGCGCATCGGCGGCGCGGTGGACCTGTCGGTGCAGGCCGCGGTGGATGGGCTGGGCATCGTCTACCTGTTCGAAGACTGGCTACGGCCCTACCTGGACAGCGGCGCCCTCGAACCGGTGCTCGAACCCTGGTGGCTGCGCTTTACCGGTCCGTTCCTCTACTACCCCGGCCGCCGCTACCTGCCGTCGCCGCTGCGGGCTTTTGTGGATTTCATCCAGGCACAGCGGGATTCGCTGCCTACATAGCCCTGGGAAAAATGTGGGAGCGAGCTTGCTCGCGATGACTGCCGTGAATCCAACACCCCTGCCCCTGGTCAGCCAGTCCTCCCGCTCGTCTCCTCGTCGGCAGGATTTTCGAACCAAGCCCACCGCCACGGCTCGGAGATACATGACACCGCTGAAAGCCTCGATGGCACGCTGATGCCGTGGCTTGGACGGCGGGCCCCAGCGAGGCTTTGCGCTCCACTGCCAGGAGTTTTTGCCATGTTCGAATGCCTTGTCCAACAGGTATCCTCAAAGGACTCCCTGGCGTTTTTCGCCCGGCGAGACGCCCATGGCGCCAGTGTCGGGTTGTATGTGACGGCAGACCTGAAACCACACGCCCAGCAACACGTGATCAAGCCCAACATGCAGGTCAGCGCCATTCGCCGACGCGGCGGACATCTGGAATGCATCAAGGTCCGCTGGGGCTGGTCGCCTGTCTGGTCCATGGGGACGATGGCGCCGCTGACTCACCTGCCCCTGCACCTGGTGATGCGCTCCAAGGTCTTTGATCGGATCAAACGTGAAGGACGGGTCCTGGTCGCGGTAGACGGTTGGTACGAATCGTCCGAGCAGACGATGGCGCCCCCGGCCCAGCGCTTGCGCTATACGACGACCCGACAGGCGACCCCGATCTTCCTCGCCGCCCTGGCCCAAGCCAGCGAAACCCCCAACGGCTGCGATGGACTGACGCTGGTGACCTATGGCGATATCGCCAGCAAACAGCAACGTCTCCTGGCGTTCACCGGTGAGGAGGCACTCCAGTGGTTGAAGCCCGACCTGGATTGGGAACAGGCGCAACACATCACCGGGTATGCCGCGATGGCTGAATCTCAATTCGCCCATGTGCCCGCCACCCCGCCGAGGGTTCAGGCCGGTCGCTGACCGGTGGCCCGCCACAAGGGCTCAAGGAATTCCCGAAGGCTCGATGATGAACGGTAAACTGGCGCACGGTCACCTTGATTTCGGCGACTCTTCCTCCTTTTTCGAACCAGGGATTTCCATGGCAAACCAAGACATCACGTTTACACCTGACCCGGACACTGACTCCATCTCCTCCGACGTTGCCGGCTTCGGTGGCCTGCTGGTATCGACCCAGATCCCGACCCGCGCTGACGGCAGCCTGGAACTGGGCGATATCACCCTGCAAAGCGAGTGCACGTTGCAGGCGCTCAAGACCGCGCTGGAACGCGCCGGCAGTTCCATGGACCGGGTCTTGCACCTGACCATCTACCTCACCGACATGGCCGATCGCGCGGCTTTCAATGAGGTTTACAAACGCTTCTTCGCCAAGCCCTGGCCGGTTCGTGCGGCGGTGGGCGTGGCGGCGCTGGCGGTCGAGGGGATGCGCGTGGAAGTGACGGCGATGGCGGCGAAGGGCTGAACGGCACAGCACCTTTGTGGATTTGCAAAGTGCTTTTGTGGCGAGGGGATTTATCCCCTCGCCACAAAAAGCATCCCGAACATGCCCCGAATGCGCGATTGCCACCGAAATCGTCATTTACGCACCTAGCCCGACCCACACGGCGAGGCTAAAGTGCGCTGCTTTCCCCTCTCACGGCGTACTTATGAATCTCTGGTTCCGACTGTTGCTGATGCTGTTTCGTCGTCCCTGGCGCAAGCCGGTGGATCCCCTGGGGACCACCGTGGTGCGCATGCGGGTGTGGCCACTGGACCTGGACCTCAACCGCCATGTCACCAACGGGCGTTATTTCACCCTGGCCGACGTGGGTCGCATGGATTACGTGTTGCGCAGCGGTGCCTACAAAGTGGCGCTGCGTAACCGGGCGGTGCCGATCGTGGGGGATGTCTGGGGCAAGTTTCGGCGGGAGTTGAACCTGTTCGAAGCCTTCGAAGTGCACACCCGGCTGCTCGGCTGGGACGACAAATGGACTTTCATGGAACACCGTTTCATGAGCCAGGGGCGCGTGGTCGGGGTCGTGATCATGCGTGGCCTGTTCCGCTCGGCCAAGGGCACGATTGCGCCGGGTGAGTTTATCCGGGCGTTGGGCTTGGCCGAACAATCACCGGCCATGCCCGATTGGCTTACCGACTGGTCGCAAAGCTGCGATGGCTTGAGCCTTGAGCTTCGCCAGGAGGAAGGTGGTCGCGCCGATCCGCGCTAGCCTGCGCACCACTTGCCCTGCCCAATCCCCGCCTATACTTCTCTGCCAATCCCCCCGGGGCCTGCACTTCCAACAATAAAAAGCAGAGGTGGAACATGGTCTGGCAACAAGTCTACGATCCCTTCGGTAATGCGGTGCTCTCGACACTCCTGGCAGCGGTGCCGGTGGTGGTGATGCTGGTGTCTCTGGCGTTCTTTCATGTCAAGGCGCACTTGGCCGCGTTACTGGCCTTGGCCTCGGCCTTGCTCATCGCGATCTTCGCCTTCGGCATGCCCGCCAACATGGCCGGTTCGGCGGCGCTGTATGGCGCGGCCAACGGGCTGCTGCCCATCGGCTGGATTGTGCTCAACATCATTTTCCTGCACCGCCTGACCACCGAGAACGGCTCGTTCAAGGTCCTGCAGGATTCTCTGGCGCGCATCACCGACGACCGGCGTCTGCAATTGCTGCTGATCGCCTTTTGCTTTGGCGCGTTCTTCGAAGGCGCGGCCGGCTTCGGTACGCCGGTGGCGGTGACCGGCGCAATCCTGATCGGGCTGGGCTTTTCACCCCTGGCCGCCTCGGGCCTGGCGCTGATCGCCAACACCGCGCCGGTGGCCTTCGGCGCCCTGGGCACGCCGATCATCACCCTGGCCAAGGTCACCGGGCTGGATGAAATGGAGCTGTCGATGATGGTCGGTCGGCAGTTGCCGTTTTTCTCGGTGATCGTGCCGTTCTGGTTAATCTGGGCCTTCGCCGGGTGGCGCAAGATGCTGGAGATTTGGCCGGCGATCCTGGTGGCCGGCGTCAGCTTCGCCATCCCGCAGTTCCTGGTGTCCAACTACCACGGGCCGATGCTGGTGGATGTGATTGCCGCGCTGATTTCCATGGCCTGCCTCACCGGTTTCCTCAAGGTCTGGAAACCGGCCACGGTGCACACCTCCGCGGCGCTGTCGGGGCGGGTCGACGATTCGAAAATCGATGCCAGCGAGGATGAAAAACCCGTCGCCAGCGCAGCGTTTGCCAGTGACACCCGTCCTGCCGTGCTAAGGGCCTGGATGCCGTGGATCATCCTCACGGTGTTCGTGTTCGCCTGGGGCACCCAGGGGTTCAAGAACCTGTTCGATACCCGCCCGGCGCTGGACCCGCAAACGCAATCGGCCAGGCTTGACCCGCAAGGCAAGCCGATGCGCGAGGCGAACCCGATCTTCTCGCCCCTGGTGACCTTCGGCACCATCCACCAGCAGATCGAAAAAGTCCCGCCCGTGGTGCCCCAGCCTAAAACCGAAGAAGCGGTCTACAAATTCAACTGGTTCACCGCCACGGGCAGCGGCATCTTCCTGGCGGCGATTCTCGGTGGTTTGCTGATGGGCTATTCCATTCCACAACTGGTGCACCACTATCTGCGAACGCTCTGGGTGGTGCGCTATTCGCTGATCACCATCGTGGCGATGCTGGCCCTGGGGTTTCTCACGCGTTACTCGGGGCTGGACGCCACCATGGGCCTGGCCTTCGCCGCCACGGGCATTTTCTATCCGATGTTCGGCACCCTGCTCGGCTGGCTCGGGGTGGCGTTGACGGGCTCGGACACCGCGTCCAACGTGCTATTCGGTGGTTTGCAACGAGTCACGGCGGAGCAGTTAGGGATCAGCCCGGTGCTGATGGCTGCGGCGAACAGTTCGGGTGGGGTCATGGGCAAGATGGTCGATGCCCAGTCGATCGTGGTCGCCTCTACCGCTACCCGCTGGTACGGCCATGAAGGGGAGATTTTGCGCTACGTGTTCTTCCACTCGGTGGTGCTGGCGATTCTGGTGGGCGGGCTGGTGACGTTGCAGGCGTATGTGGCGCCGTTCAGTCATATGGTGGTGGGGGCGCGTTAGCAGATCGATCGTTCCCACCGCGTGGGAACGATCAAACACCAGCGGTGTATTACTGAACGCTTTTCAGCTTGACCACATCACCGGACACCGAGGTGGTGTAGCCGGTCAGGACCCAAGCCCAGAACCAGTTTTCCTGGACTTGGGTGTTGATCATGGCGTCGCCGCCCTTGGCCTTGATCGCCTCGGTCTGAGCACGGACGAAACGGTTGTTCTGGCGGATCGGGATCACGCCGAACAGCAGCAGGCCGGTGGCCTTGGCTTCACTGTGACCGACGACGGTGTATTGGCTGCTGTCGTATTGCTGGGTCTTCATCGGGGTGCCGGTGCAACCCGCCAGGGCCAGGCCGAACAGTGCGCAGGCGACAACTTTACTGATGTGGTTCATTGAATACTCCATGAGAAAACGCCCGGGATCCATCTCTCGGGCGGCGCGTACTCTAACCGATCAGAAACAAATTGACATTACCTCGCTGCCCCTGAAAGCCTCAACGCAGAGCCATTCGTCACCTGTCTCTGCAGCGAAACGGGCCCTTGTCGATAACATGAGCACTGTGCGACAGAAGGCGGGAAAGTGACCTACACCCAACTGGACGTCAGCCATAAATGACGGGCGCCCAGCCCATCGCCCCTGCTTCAGGCCTTTGAAGACGCGGCGACTGCCTGGCGGCCGCTGAAGGTCAACAGGAAGCAGACAAACACCACCAACGCAAAACCGGCCGGGAACAGCCAGATGTTTTTCCAGTCATGGCCGCCGGCCACGGCAAAGTGATCGGTCACCTGCCCCGCCACCCAGAACCCGATCAGCATGCCCAGGCCATAGGTCGCCAGCGTGATCAGTCCCTGGGCCGAGCTGCGCAGATGCTTCGGCGCCTTGGCGTCGGTGTAGATCTGCCCCGAGACAAAAAAGAAGTCGTAGCAGATGCCGTGCAGGGCAATACCGGTGAACAACATGAACACCAGGTCGCCGTTATTGCCGTAGGCGAACAACAGGTAGCGCAACGCCCACGCCAGCATGCCCACCAACAGCGCCAGCTTGATGCCGAAGCGCTGGATGAACAGCGGCAACAGCAGCATGAACAGCACTTCGGAGACTTGCCCGATGGCCATCTTCGCCGTGGGGTTGGTCATGCCGGTCTCGGCCAGGAACGGGTTGGCATTCTGGTAGTAGAACGCCAAGGGAATGCAGATCAGGATCGAGGCGATGAAGAACACCAGGTAGCTACGGTCCTTCAACAAGCCCAAGGCATCCAGCCCCAGCAATTGCTTGATGCCGCTGTCGCTCGCCGGGTCTTTGAGCGGGGCGGTGTTGGGCAGCGTGAAGCTGTAGAGCCCCAGGACCAGCGACGCGATGGCAGCCATCAGGAAGGTATTGCGCAAACCACCGGCCGAGATCGCTTCGCGCGAATCCCAGGCAAACACAAAACTGATCACCACACCCGCAACGATCCAGCCGACGGTGCCCCACACCCGGATGCGGGAAAACTCCAGCGCCGGGTCGCGCATCTGCCGGAACGCCACGGAATTGACCAAGGCCAGGGTCGGCATGTAGACCACCATGTACGCCAGCACATACGGGTAGAACCCGCTGAAATCAGACGCCGAATACAGCTGGTACAGCAACACCGCGCCCAGCAGGTGCAAGACCGCCAGAATGCGCTCGGCATTGAAATAGCGGTCGGCGATCAGGCCGATCACGAATGGCGCGATGATCGCCCCCCACGACTGCGTGGAAAACGCCATGCCGACCTGCCCGCCACTGGCGCCCAAGGTGCTGGAGAGGAAGGTACCGAGGGTGACGAACCAGCCACCCCAGATAAAGAATTGCAGGAACATCATCACGCTCAAGCGTGCATTCATCGTGGTCATGACCGTCACCGTTTTATTTGTTGTTCTTGTGGGGCAGCTGAATATCTAAGGTCTTGCACAGTTTTTGTGTCGGACCGATTACCTCGACAAGCCCAACAACCGGCGATTGGACGCTTCATCAGCCGTCACCCCGGCAAAATCATCGAACGCCTTGCGGGTCTTGTTGATCATGTGCTGCCGGATGAACGCCGCGCCTTCCGCAGCGCCCTGTTGGGAATCCTTCAGGCAGCATTCCCATTCCAACACCGCCCAGCCGCTGAAATCGTATTGAGTCAGTTTGCTAAAGATCGATTTGAAATCGATCTGGCCATCGCCCAGCGAGCGGAACCGGCCGGGACGGTCCACCCAACCCTGGTAACCGCCGTACACCCCGGAACGGGCATCGGGACGGAATTCGGCGTCCTTGACGTGGAACATGCGGATACGCGCGTGGTAACGGTCGATGAAACCCAGGTAGTCCATCTGTTGCAGTAGCAGATGGCTGGGATCGTAAAGAATCGCTGCTCGCGGATGATGATCGACGGCCTCCAGGAAGCGCTCGAACGAAGCGCCGTCGTGCAGGTCTTCGCCGGGGTGGATCTCGTAGCACAGGTCCACGCCCGCCGCATCGAAGGCCTCCAGAATCGGCAACCAGCGCCGAGCCAGTTCGGCGAAACCTTGCTCCACCAGGCCGGCCGGGCGCTGTGGCCACGGGTACAGGTACGGCCACAACAGCGCACCGGAAAACGTCGCGTGCGCCTTGAGGCCCAAGCGCTGGCTGGCGCGGGCGGCGAGTTTCAATTGCTCGATCGCCCACTCGGTCCGCGCCTCGGGCTGGCCACGCAGATGGGCCGGGGCGAAGTCGTCGAACAGCGCGTCGAATGCCGGGTGCACCGCCACCAACTGGCCTTGCAGGTGCGTCGACAACTCGCTGATCTCGACGCCGAATTGCGCGCACGTGGCCTTGAGCTCGTCGCAATAGTCCTGGCTCTCGGCGGCCCGGGCGAGGTCGATGTACTGCGTGCCCGACGTTGGCAATTGCACCGCCTTGTAGCCTTGCGACGCGGCCCACTGGGCGATGTTGGCCAGGGTGTCGAACGGCGCTTCGGCGGACATGAATTGCGCCAGGAAAATACCCGGGCCGCGCAGGCCCGTGGGTGCTTCAAGAGTGGGCGTCATAGGGCTCTCCGGGTTCATAGGGCACAGGCCAGTGCGGTCCATTTGGCCTCGCCGCGATGATTGGCAATGGCCGCCTCGATGAACGCCATGCCGCGCAAACCGACTTCGATGCCCGGTACGCCGGGGGCTTCGTGGCCTTGGACATTGCCGCGAATGGCACGGGCGAAATCGCCATAGAGATTGGCCATGGCCTCCAGATACCCTTCGGGGTGTCCGGCTGGCAGGCGCATGCGCTGGGTCGCGGCCGCGCACAACCAGGGCTGGCCAACGCCGGACCGCAGGATGCTCAGGGGTTGGTCGAGGGCACGATGGATCAGGCTCGCCGGTTCTTCCTGGCGCCACTCCAGCGCGCCCTTGTCGCCATAGACGCGGATCTTCAGCGGGTTCTCTTCGCCGGCGCAGACCTGGCTGGCGATCAACACGCCACTGGCGCCAGCGTTCATTTGGAACAGCATCGATACATCATCGTCCAACCGGCGGCCCTGGATGTGGGTGCCCAACGTCGCGCAAATCCGCTCGACGGATTGGTCCGCAACGAACTCCGCCAGGGAAAACGCGTGGGTACCGATGTCGCCAATACAGCCGCCCAGCCCTGACTGTTGCGGGTCGTCGCGCCAGCCAGCCTGCTTGTTGCCCTGCCCGGCGACGTCCTGGCTGAGCCAGCCTTGAGGGTATTCCACCAGCACTTTGCGCACGGCACCGATCACGCCTGTACGCACCATGTCCCGGGCCTGCCAGACCATGGGATAACCCAGGTAGGTGTGGGCCAGGCCATAGAGTCGGTCGCTGTTTTCGAGTACGTCCTTGAGGGCGAGCAGTTCACGCAGGTTCAGCGCTGCGGGTTTTTCGCTGAACACATGGAAACCGGCCTTCAGTGCCTGGCTGGCGATGGGAGCGTGGAGGTGATTAGGGGTGACGATGACCAGCAGCTCCATGCGCTGGTCCGCTGGCAACGCCGCTTCGGTGTCCAGCATGTGCTGCCAGTCGCTGTAGCAACGGGATGCAGGCAGGCCCAGGGCCGCGCCGGTTTGCCGGTTGTTCTGGGCATCGCGGCTGAACGCGCCGCACACCAGCTCGAAACCGCCATCCAGGCCCGCCGCCTGGCGATGGGCCTGGCCGATGAAAGCGCCTTCTCCACCGCCGACAAAGCCGATTCTTATTTTGGGTGCTACAGGATTCATCGCGATTCTCTATTTGCGGCTGCTGACGATGTAACCGGTTACATCATGACGGAAATCTAGGCTCAGTTTTCCGCCGTGTCAAACCCCACCGGCCATGAATGACCGTTTGTACGGTACGCAACCTGCGGTAAGCTGCCCAACCGTGCCGACGTTCCTGGCGCCGAATCGAGGTGATCTTGTCCAATATCCGTGAAGTGGCCCGGTTGGCCGGTGTGTCGGTGGCCACGGTGTCCAGAACGCTGAAATCCCCCGAGCGGGTGCTTCCCGAAACGCGGGACAAGGTCAATGCGGCCGTGGAACAGGCCGGCTATCGACCGAACCTGATGGCCGTGCAATTTCGCTCCCGCCGCACCGGTAACCTGGTGATCCTGGTGCCGACCATCGCCAATACCTTTTTTGCCCGGGTCATCAGTGGTGCCCAACAGGCGGCCCAGGCGACGGGCTACCGATTGCTGTTGTGCGACACCCAGGGTCGGGCGCAAATCGAGCGGGAGTTCGCCGCCCTGGTCTACGCCCACCAAGCCGACGGGGTGATCCAGTTGCGGGCCAGCGACCCGTTCGAATCGCTCCCCCCGGGCGTCGATTCCCTGCCGCTGGTCAACGCTTGTGAAGTGGTCAAAGGCGCGCCCTACCCGACCATCAGCCTCGATAACCGGGCCGCGGCCCAGGCCATGACCGAACACCTGATTGGCCTTGGCCATCGCCGCATCGGCATCATCAAGGGCCCTCGCAGCAGCCCGCTGACCCTCGACCGTGTCGCCGGTTATCAGCAGGCCTTGGAGCGGGCCGGCATCGTGGTCGACCCGAGCCTGATCTGCCATGGCGACTTCACATTGAAGGCGGGTTATGAGGGTGCCGGGGCCATGCTGGAACAGGCCGACCGCCCCAGCGCGCTGTTCTGTGAAAACGACGAGATGGCCATCGGCGCGCTCAAGCGCATCAAGCAAATGGGCTTGCGAGTGCCCGAGGATATTTCCCTGGTGGGTTTTGACGACATTCCTTTCGCCGCCTACTGCGACCCGCCCCTGACCACCATTTCGCAACCTGCCGAAGCGTTTGGCCAAAAAGCGGTGGAGATGCTGATTGCGCTGATCGAGAAGCAGCCGATTGCCGAACGGCATGTGTTGCTACCGTTTGAGTTGACGGTGCGTGGCAGTACGGCGCCTTTGGCGGGGGTTGTTTCACCACAGTGATTTTGATCGTTCCCACGCTCCTGCGTGGGAACGATCGAACGCAGAGCGTGGGAACGATCGAATCCTGTCAGGCAAACGTCGCCCCCCGGGTATTCACGAACAGCGAATACAACGAGTGGCTGCCGGCCATGAACAGCCGGTTGCCTTCCCGGCCACCAAAGCAAACGTTAGGGCAGCGCTCCGGCAGCGAGATGTGCCCGATGGCCTTGCCTTCGGAGTTGAACACCCGTACGCCATCGAGTTTTTCCAGATCGGCCTTGGGGTCGCCGTTGCCGCCCCAGCCGCACCAGAGGTTGCCGCTCTCATCGCACTTGATCCCATCGATAGCCGCGTAATCCAGGCCTTCGATGTGCTTGCGCCGCTCGCCCAGTGTGCCGTCGTCCTTGACGCTGATCGCCCAGATCAAGCGGTTGGGCTTGGCCCGGCCTTCGACCACGTAGAGGGTTTTCTCGTCAGGGGAAAAGCACAGGCCGTTAGGCCCCGCCAGGTCGTCGATGACCCGGGTAACCTTGCCGGTCTCGCCGTCGACGCGATATACCGCGTGAGGTTGAGAGGGGGTGACTTTGTGTCCTTCGTAGTTGTTGCCGGTCTGGAACGGCGGGTCGGTGAACCAGACTGAACCGTCGCGCTTGCACACAATGTCATTGGGTGAGTTGAAAGGCTTGCCCTCGAAACTGTCCGCCAGCACGGTAATCGTGCCGTTGTGTTCAGTGCGAGTGACGCGCCGCCCTTCGCTGGACGTGGTGGAGCCTTCGCACACCAGCAGCCGCCCCTGGCGATCACGGCACATGCCGTTGGAAAAGTTGGCATTCTCGCGGTACACCGACAGGCCGCCGGTAACTTCGTCCCAGCGCACGATGCGGTTGTTGGGAATATCACTGACCAGCAGATAACGGCCGTCGCCAATCCACACCGGCCCTTCCGCCCAACGCAGGCCGGTGGCGAGCTTCTCCACACTGGCGTTGAAAATGCGCAAGTCCATGAAGCTGGGGTCAAGGATATTGATCAGCGGGTCCGGGTAACGCTGGCTCAAGGGCTCGGCCTGTGCGAGCCCCGGCAGATGGCCAAGGGTGGCGGCAGCCGCCGAGACCACCAGGGATTTTTTCAGGAATACCCGGCGGCCCTGATCAGCGGCGGGTGCAGATTGCGAAGCATCCATCGTGCGTCTCCGTTAATTATTATTGGACGGGACGACAGTTTTACTACGTGATAAGACATCGTACAAGTACGCGCCACTTGCACCTGGACAGACAATCAATCCGCGTGAAGGGGGATCCGAACGGTAAAGGTGGTGCCCGATCGCACCTTCGAATGTACCTCGATGGTGCCCTTGTGGGCCGCTACGATCGCTGAGGCGATGTACAGGCCAAGCCCCAGCCCGGCCGCAGAGCCATATTGCACTTCACCGCTGTGCAACTGCCGGACCATCGGGTTGAAGATGCTGCCGATGGCGTCTTCGGCAATGGGTTTGCCCTGGTTGTTGATCGCAACAACCGCCGTGTCGTCTTCGGCGCTCAATGAAACAGTAATCGGCGTGCCCTCGGTACCATGCTGGACGGCATTGCCGATCAGGTTAGAGAACACCTGCTCCATGCGTGCCTGGTCAAACAGTCCTTCCAGAGGACCGGTGGTTTCAAACAGGATTCTGTTTTCCGGGTGATAGGCCCGCGCCTCCTCCACCATGCCTTCGCAGGCCGCCACCAAGTCACCGTTGAAACGCTGCACTGGAATGCCCGACCCCAGTTGGGTGCGGGTGAAGTCCAGCAGGTCGCCGACAATCTTGGTGGCCCGCTTGACGCTGGTGTAGATCCGCGAAGAGATCTTGGTCGCTTTGGCGGGCAGGTCCCCCGCCCGCAGCAGCACTTCGGAACTCAGCAGGATGGCGCCCAAGGGGCTGCGCAGGTCATGCCCCAGGATCCCGAGGAAGATATTG
The DNA here is from genome assembly GCF_026016345.1 of Pseudomonas sp. B21-054. Taxonomy (NCBI): domain Bacteria; kingdom Pseudomonadati; phylum Pseudomonadota; class Gammaproteobacteria; order Pseudomonadales; family Pseudomonadaceae; genus Pseudomonas; species Pseudomonas sp. B21-054. Next base: position 2,533,289 of record NZ_CP087204.1, on the reverse strand, counting down.
CGCGCCGCATCGACCGCCGCCGAGTAACTGACCACCGATTCCGCCAAGGCCTGGTCCACGGCTTCGTTGAAGCGGATCAAGTCGTCCATGACCTGCTTGTGATCCAGCTGGGTCTGCGGCATCCAGAGCATCAGCACACTGGTGCGCAGCGCCCGGTACTCCGAGACCATCTGTTCCACCGTAAAACCCGAGGATTGACGAATGATCGCATGGGTTTCTGCAGGGGTTTCGGCATCCGTCGCCGGGGCGTCACCATGGGACTTGGCGATCCGTTCCTTGCGCGTTTGCGAGGTGCGCAGGTCCGCGGCGATGGTTCGCAGCATCTGTTCGGCGTGGTCGCGAAGAGCCACGGAATCCATGCCCTCGGAAGCCGGCGTGATAGTTTTGGCGAAGTCCTCCCACGCCTGGAGAATCGGCTCGATATTATCGAGGATGAAATCGGCCAGGCGCATGGATGGCTCCGCAAAAAGGGCGAGGATGTAAACGACACATTGGTCAGGTTGTTGTACAGCAAAGCGCAGGGCGGCGTACGAGGTCTTGCGAGGAGTCGCTGCGCCGCCGTAACAGGTCATCGGGATTCGAACCTTGTCTCTTACGATTCCATGGGGTACAAATCCATGTTGTACGACAACCTATAACTAAAAAATAATCGCCCCTTCGAGACACTGCCATGACTCGCGCCACCGCTGCACCCGACACCCCCGCTCCGTTACCGCGCCACCTCGCGGTGCTCGTTCTGCTGTGCATGGGCTGTGCCTTTGCCGGCAATCATGTCGCCGCGCGGGCGGCATTCGACGACGGGGCCGGTGTGCTGCTGGCGATCCTGCTGCGCTCGGGTGGAACGCTGCTGGTGTTGGCCGCGATGGTGCTGTGGCAACGCCAAAGCCTGCGCTTGCCGCCCGGTGCGTGGCGGTGGCAGTTGACCCTGGGGCTGTTAATCGGTGCCCAGAGCCTGTGCCTGTATTCCGCCGTGGCGCGGGTGCCGGTGGCGCTGGCCCTGTTGGTGGGCAATGTCTTTCCGATTCTGCTGGCGCTGCTGACCTGGGCACTGGGCGGGCCCCGACCGACCGCGCGCACCGCCGCATTGATGGGGATGATCCTGGTGGGGCTGGTGTTCGTGTTGGAAGTGCCGGCCCGGTTATCGTCTGAGCAGAGCGTCGGCCCGCAATGGCTGTTGGGGGTGGGCCTGGCCTTCTGTGCCGCGTGCGTCTTCGCCTGCGCGCTGTGGATCACCGATCACAAGCTGTCCCAGGTGCGCGGTTCGGTGCGCAGCCTGCTGACGATTTTCATTGTCTTCAGCAGCGTCAACCTCGCCGGCCTGACCGGTGCCCTCCCCGGCGGCTTCGACCTGCCGGCCACCAGCACTGGCTGGTTGGCCCTGGCGACGTTGGTGGTGCTCTACGGCACCGGGTTTATCGTGCTGTTCATTTCCGTGCCCCGCCTGGACATGCCGCGCAACGCCCCGGTGATGAACATCGAACCGCTGGCGACCCTGCTGATCGGCTGGCTGGTGCTGGACCAGATGCTCAATCCGGGCCAGGTGATCGGTGGAGCAATCGTGGTCGCCGGGATTGTGCTGCTGACCTATCGCAAGGTTGAGCGGGTCAAGGTGCCGGTGGCTGAGCCCAATTGAACTGACTGAACCCCATTGTGGCGAGGGGAGCTTGCGCAGGCCCGCAGATAAGTCTCCCCCCGCCTGAAACTTGTTTTCAAACCCACAGTCCTACCCCAGCCGTGAAAACCTCGCCGACCTCAGCGATGCGCTTAACGGCTGATCGGCGCCAAGCCTGGCGCTAAAGCAACTCCTCCTCCTGAGCCGTTCGTCCCATGCGCCACACTGTTCGCTCTTGCCGTCTCGCTTCGCTTTGCCTTGTCACCTTTCTTCCTGTATTCGCCAGCCCGGCCCATGCTCGGGGCGAAGGGCAATTGGTGGGCGCGATCAATGACTATCGCAGCCAACCCCAGCGCTGTGAATGGCGCACAGTGCGCGCCGCCCCGCCCTTGGTGCTGCGCTCGAGCCTGGCCTTGCCGATCGGCTTTCGTGGAGGATTGCGCGATAGCTTGAAGGACTCTGGCTATCAAGCCCAGACCGTACGCAGCATCCGCCTGACGGATGCGCGAGACGCCGACGAAGCCTTCGAGATGCTGGCAGACGAACACTGCTCGGCGCTGTTGGACAACCAGTACACCGATATTGGGGTCAATCGGGTCGGTAATGAATGGCGCGTGGTGCTGGCACAACCCATGGGCGGTGGCCGGGTCAACGATGCGGCCTCCGCAGACAAGCGCTTGCTGGCCGAGGTCAACGCCGCCCGAGCCCGCGCCAGGATGTGTGGCCGCCAGCGCTTTGCCGCTGCCCGGCCCCTGAGTTGGAACGCCGCCCTCGGGACAGCAGCCCAGGGACACAGCCGGGCGATGGCCCGAGGCAATTATTTCGCCCACCAGGACCCCGACGGCCGCTCCGTCGCCGACCGCGCCAAAAGCGCGGGTTTCCGTGGACGCAGGATCGGCGAAAACATCGCCGCCGGACAAGGCTCCCCGAACAAGGCCATGCAAGACTGGCTGGCCAGCCCCGGACACTGCGCCAATCTGATGAACCCGATGTTCACCCAAGTGGGCGCGGCGTACGCCACCGACTCGCGCAGTGATGCGGGGGTTTACTGGACGATGGTGTTTGGCGCGCCTTGAAGTGATGCGAACAGCTAAGCCGAACACAGTTGTGGCGAGGGGATTTATCCCCGCTGGGCTGCGAAGCAGCCCTATGCAGGCGCTTCGATAACCTGACACAGTGCATAGCCAGGTTTGGGGGCTGCTTCGCAGCCCCAACGGGGATAAATCCCCTCGCCACAGGTCCAGGCTCGACCAATCAATCTCTTCAAGTTAGAGGCGAACCGCCCCCGCCGGCACGATATCGATCCGCGACACCGCACTGCTCAAGCGCCCCAGCCGGTTGTTGTGGTTGGCGATGATCTGCTCGGCGGCCATGCTGCCGTTGGCCACCGTGGAGTGAGCGTCGGCAGCCAGGACCACGTCATAGCCCAGGGCATGGGCCTGGCGCACGGTGGCGTTGATGCAATAGTCGGTTTGCAGCCCGCAGATCACCAGGCGGTCGATGCCGCGGGCTTGCAACAGCGAGAGCAGATCGGTCTGGTAGAAGGCGTCCGGCGTGGTTTTGCGCACCCGCAGGTCATCCGCAGCGGTCAGCAGATCGTCGGCCAGTTGCCAGGCGGCAGAGCCATGGGTCAGCGAGCCTTCCAGCTCTTCGTGCTGGACCAGGATCACCGTCAAGCCCAGGGCCCTGACCTTGGTACTGAGGTCGTTGATGGTCCGGATGATGCGCTGGATGTCGAAGCATTCTTCTTCGCCGCTGCACAGTCCGTTCTGGACATCGATGATCAGCAATGCGGTGTTCATGACTTTCCCTCTTCAAGCGGTGTTGAATTCTCGCAGCCAATCAATAACCCAGCGACAATCCGGTGTTGCGACGGGGGTCGTTGGCGCCATAGAAGCGGTTCTTGCCCACGGGCTTGCCGCCCAATGATGGGGCGCCCACCAGGATCGCGGCAATGTGGTTGGGGTCCTGGGGGCCGGCAAACTTGTGACCCCAGCTCTCCAACAACTTCTGGGTATCCGGGCTGGCCGCGAAGGTTTCCAGGTTGGTTTCCTCGGGCATCCACTGCTGGTGGAAACGTGGCGCGTCGACGGCTTCCTGCAGGTTCATGCCGTAGTCGATCACGTTGAGGATCGTCAGCAAGGTCGCCGTGATGATGCGGCTGCCGCCCGGGGTTCCCACCACCATCACCGTCTTGCCGTCCTTGGTGACAATGGTCGGACTCATGGACGACAGCGGCGCCTTGCCCGGCGCGATGGCGTTGGCTTCACCCTGCACCAGGCCGTACATGTTGGGCACACCGATCTTGGCGGTGAAATCGTCCATTTCATCGTTGAGGATGACCCCGGTCTTGCTCGCCATGACGCCGGCACCGAACCAATCGTTGAGGGTGTAGGTCACGGAAACGGCGTTGCCCCATTGATCGACGATGGAGTAATGGGTGGTGTTGCTGCCCTCGTGGGGCGCCACGCCAGGTTTGATTTTCTGCGATTCACCGGCCTTTTGCGGCTCGATCGCGGCCCGCAGTTTGGCGGCGTAGTTTTTATCCAACAGATGGTCGATAGGGTTCTGCACAAAGTCCGGATCACCCAGGTAGCTATTGCGGTCCACGTAGGCGTGGCGCATGGCTTCGATCTGGTAGTGCATGCCCTGGGCCGAATGGAAGCCCAGGTCCTTCATTGGATAACCGTCAAGGATGTTCATGATCTGGCACAGCACCACTCCGCCGGAACTGGGTGGCGGTGCCGAAATGATGTGGTAGCCGCGATAGTCACATTCCACCGGGGCCAGTTCGCGGGTCTTGTATTTGTCCAGGTCGGCCTGGGTGATGATGCCTTTGTTGGCCTGGCTGGAGGTGACGAGAGCATCGGCCACCCAACCTTTATAGAAGCCATCGGCGCCCTTGGCGGAGATTTCCCGCAGGGTCTTGGCGAGGTCTTTTTGCACCAGCTTCTGGCCGACCTGCATCGGCTCGCCGTTGTGCAGGAAGATCGCGCCGGAATCGCGCATGTCCTTCTTGAACACATCGGTGGCGGTTTCCAGCAGATCGACATCGCCCTGCTCCAGGGTGAAGCCGTCCTCGGCGAACCGGATGGCCGGGGCGATCAGCTCGGCCCGGGGTTTGCTGCCGTACTTCTGCAACGCCAGCTCCATGCCAGAGACGGTACCGGGCACACCTACCGCCAGGTGCCCCCGTGTGCTGAGGTCGGGGACGACATTGCCGTCCTTGTCCAAGTACATGTCGGCCGTGGCGGCCAGGGGGGCCTTTTCACGAAAATCCAGGAAGGTCTTGCGGCCATCGGCCAGTTGCAGCGTCATGAAGCCACCGCCGCCCAGGTTCCCCGCCGCCGGGTACACCACCGCCAGTGCATACCCCACGGCCACCGCCGCATCCACGGCATTGCCGCCGTTCTTGAGCACGTCGACACCCACGTGGGTCGCCAGGTGCTGGGCAGTGACCACCATGCCGTTCTCGGCGGCGACCGGCGCCTGGGAGGCAGCCTGGGCAGATAAACAACCGAGGGTCAGGGAGGTGGCTACGAGGGCCCGGGCAAAGGATTCGAACTTCATGAGTCGGTCTCTTCTTGTTTTAAAGGGGATCGCATCAAGAGCATTAGGCAGTATGGCCCGGTTTGCGTAATGCGCCTGTTTCCTGACAGCCGGGTGACTTCAGGTTTCCCTTTGCGATAGGCTCGGCGGCTCATCCATACATGCATAAGGACATCGCCGATGACGCTGCGAATCGAACGCACGGACGCCCCGACCGACGAAGAGCGCCAAGCCATCCTCGCGCCGCTGCGCGCCTACAACACGGCCAAGACCGGCGGAACAACGCCTGAATTGGTCGCCTGGCTGGTGCGCGACGAACCCAGCAACGAGATCGTGGGCGGGCTCTACGGGCGGGTGTTTTTCCGTTGGTTCTATATCGAGTTGCTGGTGGTGCCGGAACAGGCCCGGGGCCAAGGCACGGGTTCGGCGTTGATACAGAAGGCCGAAGCGCTGGCCAGGGAGAAAAACTGCGTGGGCATCTGGCTGGACACCTTCGATTTCCAGGCACCGGCGTTCTACCGCAGACACGGCTTCACCGAGTGCGGCCTGATCGACGACTACCCGCCAGGCCACCAGCACTTCTTTTTCCAGAAGCGCCTGGACACCTGAAGCACACCCCCTGTGGGAGCGGGCTTGCTCGCGAAGACGGCTTAACATTCAACATCGATGTCGATTGACCCGCCGCTTTCGCGAGCAAGCCCGCTCCCACATAGGATCCGGGTGTCAGGTGCGATCCGTTTACAGACAAGTCGCCAACGCCGCCAACCGACGCTTGGCCACGAAGTCGTCATGCTTGGCGTAATAATTCAACGCGGTGCCCGTCGCACCGGCTTCCACATCGACAAAGGACTCAGCAGAGCGCGTGTAAACCGTCGATCCGCCCTTCTTGCCCGGTTGCAGGTAGGCGCCGGCATCGACACCGAACACCGCTTCGTCCTGCCAGGAAAACTGTATGCACTGGGCCACGACTTGTTCGGGCTTGTCCGAAGCCAGGGTCTTGTAAGGGGCTTGAGTCCGGGCCTGGTTCATCGCCGAACCCGCGCAGCCGGCCAACAAGGTGGCGGCCAGGGCCATCGTCAACATACGCATTGCGTTCACTCATTGAGAAAAAAACGGACTGTAGCACTGCGGCCCACGCCTTCGTGCTGCTTTACTGAAATTTACACGCGACATCGGCCAACGATTCCCGCACCCTGTCGCGCCATCGCCACCAGCCATCGCGGAACGCCCCATGACACCCAACGCCGAGTTCTACAAACCCACCGCCGAATATGCCGACAAACTGATCAGCCAGATCGGCCAGACGCCGGCCTGGATCGCCAAGCGAATCGGCGTCACCGACAAGCGGATTCGCTACATCCTCGACGGCGAACGCACCGTCAAGGGCGAAACCACGCCGATCCAGATGACCTACCCCGAACAATTCGCCCTCGAATGCCTGGCGGCTGCGGCCAAGGCCAGCAAAAAGCAGTCACCCAAGGAGTAACCATGGCGGCAACCGGACAGCAACACGAACAGGCCCTGGAAAAATTCCTCGATGAGCGCCCCGCGCTGCGCGTCGAGCTGGACAACCTCAATCCGCTGCTGGCCCAGGCCAAGGGCGAGACCGCGGCGCAGTACCGCGCCGAACGCTTGCATGAAGCCTTCGAAGCCGAGGCCGAGCGCCTGGGCCTGTTCGCCTGGGAACTGACCCTGCAACTGACCGCCGCCTCGCCCCAGGACTACCAGGCCCAGCGCCTGGAAGTGCACAAGGAAGTGGCGGAGATGGCGGGGATGGCGTGGGCGGAGTATTGCGAGTTGCATGGGCTCAAGCAGTAGCTCGAATGGATTGAATACCACCTGTGGCGAGGGGATTTATCCCCGCGGGGCTGCGAAGCGGCCCCTCTTTCGCCACCGAGGCCTGTCTGATACACCGCGTTGGCGGGTCAAGGGACTGCTTCGCAGCCCAACGGGGATAAATCCCCTCGCCACAAGATGAATCCCCTCGCCACAACGTATCCAAAGCATGCCCCTTTGTGTTGAATCTCCTGGCAATCGCCCCACCGCCCATAAAGCTTTATCATGGCCGCAGTTTTGCTGATCGGGTCTGTCATGAAGTTCGCCATCGTGCTGTTTTCCGCCGCCCATGCGCCCTCCTCGCGCCGTGCCTTGCTGTTTGCCCAGGCTGCGCTGGCGGGCGGGCATGAAATCGTGCGGCTGTTTTTCTATCAGGACGGCGTCTACAACGCCTGCGACAGCATCGTCACGCCCCAGGACGAACAGGATCTGCCCCAACAATGGCGCATGTTTGTCAGCGACAACCAGCTCGACGGCGTGGTCTGCATCGCGGCGGCGTTGCGCCGTGGCGTGTTGAACGACGAAGAAGCCCAGCGCTACCAGCGTTCGGCGGTCAGCGTCGACGCCCCTTGGGCCTTGTCCGGGCTGGGCCAGTTGCATGATGCGATCCAGGACGCCGACCGCTTGATCTGTTTTGGAGGCGCGTGATGGCCAAGTCTTTGTTGTTGATCAGCCGCCAGGCCCCCTGGTCCGGCCCCGGCGCCCGTGAAGCGCTGGACATCGTCCTGGCCGGCGGTGCGTTCGACCTGCCCATCGGTCTGCTATTTCTCGATGACGGCGTGTTCCAGCTCACCGCCGGCCAAAACGCCAAGGCGGTCCAGCAAAAAGACCTGAGCGCCAACCTGCAGGCGTTGCCGATGTTCGGCGTCGAAGACCTGTTCCTCTGCGCCGACAGCGCCGCCGAACGCGGTATCGCCCTCGACGCCCTGGCGCTGGCCGACATGAAAGCACTGAGCGCGCCGCAAATCGCCGCGCTCATCGACCGTTACGACCAGGTGATCACCCTCTGATGTCGACTTTGCATGTGTTGTCTCATTCGCCCTTCGGCGATAACCGCCTCGCCAGTTGCCTGCGGGTACTGGGCGATCAGGATGCGCTGCTGCTCTGCGGCGACGCGACGTACGCGTTGCAACCGGGCAGCTCACCGTTTGAACAGCTGCAGGCCGCCTGCCTGAATCTGTTCGTGCTGGCCGAAGATCTCCAGGCCCGCGCCCTGGACACGCCAGACTGGGCCGAAGCCATCAACTACCCGGGTTTCGTCGAGCTATCGATCGAGCACGACAAGGTCAACACCTGGCTATGAACACGCTGAACGTGGGCGACCGCGCCATCGCGCTGGACAAGGACGGCTACCTGGCCGACCTGGACGACTGGTCGGCCGACGTCGCCACGGCCCTGGCCACCGCCGAGGACATCGAGTTGAGTCCCGAACACTGGGAAATCCTCGAACTGCTGCGCGGTTTCTACGACGAATTCCAGCTCTCCCCCGCGACCCGGCCGCTGATCAAATACACGGCCCTGAAACTGGGCGCGGACAAAGGCAACAGCCTGCACCTGAACCGATTGTTCAAAGGCACTCCCGCCAAACTCGCCGCCAAGCTGGCGGGCCTGCCCAAACCGACGAATTGCTTATGACCGACTTCCCATCGCTGACCCTGGAAACCCCGGCCGAACATCCGTTCGCCCAATTCGTGCGCATCCTGGGCAAAGGCAAGCGCGGCGCCCGCAACCTGACCCGCGAAGAAGCCCGCGAGGCCATGGGCATGGTGCTGGACGAAAAGGTCGAGGAGACCCAGCTCGGCGCGTTCCTGATGCTGTTGCGGCACAAGGAAGAAAGCGCCGAGGAAATGGCCGGTTTCACCGAAGCCCTGCGTGAACGCCTGGTCGTCCCGGCGTTGACGGTGGACCTCGACTGGCCAACCTACGCCGGCAAGAAGCGCCATTTGCCGTGGTACCTGCTGGCGGCCAAGTGCCTGGGGCAGAACGGCGTGCGAATTTTCATGCACGGCGGCGGCGCACACACGGCCGGTCGCCTCTATACCGAACAATTGCTGGGCTTGCTGCAGATCCCGCTGTGCCGGGATTGGCAACAGGTCGGCAGCGCGCTGGACAACGGCGGCCTGGCCTTCATGCCGCTGGTGGACTGGGCGCCGCAAATGCAGCGGATGATCGACCTGCGCAACACCCTGGGCCTGCGCTCGCCGATCCACTCCCTGGCGCGGATTCTCAATCCGCTGGGCGCCCGCTGCGGGCTGCAGAGCATTTTTCATCCGGGCTACCAGGCCGTGCATCGTGATGCCAGCGGCTTGCTGGGCGACACCGCCATCGTGATCAAGGGTGACGGCGGCGAAATCGAGATCAACCCGGATGCCGACAGCCATCTGTACGGCACCACTGGCGGCGCCAGTTGGGACGAAGAATGGCCGCGCCTGGCCGAGCAGCGCCATGTCAAACCGGAGAGCCTCGATCCCGAGCATTTGAAGGCGATCTGGCGCGGTGACGTCGAGGACAGCTACCCGCAACTGGCACTGATTGCCACCATGGCCCTGGCCTTGCGCGGCCTGGGCCTGGCTCGCGAAGAAGCCTTCGATCGCGCCCGGCAGTATTGGGCGGCCCGGGACCGTTCGATTTAACCGATCATTAGCGCCTAACCTTTGCGCTTTTTGTTCGAACCTATCGGAATAGACTCGTCTCCAACGTTTATTGGCCGAGGAGATCGAGATGGGTTTGTTAGTCGAAGGCCGCTGGCAGGATCAGTGGTATGAAAGCAAGGACGGCACGTTCCAGCGCGAACAGGCGCAACGCCGTCACTGGGTCACCGCCGACGGCAGCGCCGGCCCCACGGGCGAGAGCGGGTTTACCGCCGAAGCCGGGCGCTACCATTTGTATGTGTCCCTGGCCTGCCCTTGGGCTCATCGCACGCTGATTTTCCGTAAGCTCAAAGGCCTGGAAGATCTGATCGATGTCTCGGTGGTCAGCTACCTGATGCTGGAAAACGGCTGGACCTTCGACAAGGCCCACGGTTCCACCGGCGACAAACTCGACAACCTGAGCTTCCTGCACCAGCGCTACACCGCCGACACCGCCTACTACACCGGCCGCGTCACCGTGCCAGCGCTGTGGGACAAACGCCAACAGCGCATCGTCAACAACGAATCGGCGGAAATCATCCGCATGTTCAACAGTGCCTTCGATGGTTTGACTGGTAACGACCTGGACCTGTATCCCGAGCACCTGCGCCGCGATATCGATGCCTTGAACGAGCGGATCTACCCGGCGGTCAACAACGGTGTGTATCGCGCCGGGTTCGCCACCACCCAAGCGGCCTACGAAGAAGCGTTCGACGGTTTATTCGCCGAACTGGACTGGCTGGAGGCCTTGCTTGCGACCAAACGCTACTTGGCTGGCGAATACCTGACCGAAGCTGATATCCGCCTGTTCACCACGATCATCCGTTTCGACGCGGTGTATTTCGGTCACTTCAAATGCAACCTGCGGCGCATCGCCGATTATCCGAACCTGTCGAACTGGCTGCGGGAGCTGTACCAGTGGCCGGGCATTGCCGAAACCGTGGACTTCACCCATATCCAGGGCCATTACTACGGCAGCCACAAGACCATCAACCCTAACGGGATCGTGCCCAAGGGGCCGAAGCAGGATTTCACGGTTGCCCATGATCGGGAAAGGTTGAGCGGGAAAGGAATTTGGCGTGGGGCTGGTGCTTGATTCTGGATTCTGGATTCTCGCTGTATTTGAGGGCCTCATCGCGAGCAAGCTCGCTCCCACAGTGAGCCATGTTTGAATACAGTCCAATGTGGGAGCGAGCTTGCTCGCGATCGGGGCGACTCGGTCTTCCTAGACCTGCCCCTGAGCCCCTTCAAACCAGGCCAGTTTCTCGCGCAACTGCACCACTTCCCCAACGATCACCAGCGTCGGCGCATGCACCTCATGCTCGGCCACCAGCCGTGGCAAGTCCGCCAAGGTGCCGGTGAAGACCCGCTGGTTCGACGTGGTGCCCTGCTGGATCAACGCCGCTGGCGTATCCGCCCCGCGACCGTGCCTGATCAGCTCGTCGCAGATAACTGGCAACCCCACCAATCCCATGTAGAACACCAGGGTCTGCGCCGGCGACACCAGGTCCGCCCACGGCAAGTCGCTGGTGCCGTCCTTGAGATGGCCGGTGATGAAACGCACCGACTGGGCATAATCGCGATGGGTCAACGGGATCCCGGCGTAAGCCGCGCAACCACTGGCCGCTGTGATACCCGGGACGACCTGGAACGGGATGCCATGGGCCGCCAGCTCTTCGATCTCTTCACCGCCGCGACCGAAGATGAACGGATCACCGCCTTTCAATCGCACCACACGCTTGCCTTGCCGGGCCAAGTCCACCAATTGCTGGTTGATCTGGTCCTGGGGCACGGCGTGTTCGGAACGGCGCTTGCCGACATAGATCCGTTCAGCGTCACGCCGGCACAGTTCCAGGATCGCCGGTGCCACCAGGCGGTCGTACAACACCACGTCGGCCTGCTGCATCAGGCGCAGGGCGCGGAAGGTCAGCAAATCCGGATCACCCGGCCCGGCGCCCACCAGGTAAACCTCGCCCGGCGCGTTCGGCGCCTGGCCGGCGATTTTCTCCTGCAACAGCCGCTCGGCCTCGGCACCCTGCCCGGCCAACTGGCGGTCGGCGATGGGCCCTTGGAACACCTCTTCCCAGAACGCGCGGCGTTGCTGCACATCCGGGAACAGGCCTTTGACCTGGCTGCGAAAGCGCGCCGCCAGCCCGGCCAGTTGCCCGTAGGTCGAAGGAATCCAGGTTTCCAGCTTGGCCCGGATCAGCCGCGCCAGCACCGGCGCGTCGCCGCCACTGGACACCGCGATCACCAGGGGCGAGCGGTCGACGATCGCCGGGAAGATCACGCTGCACAGGGCCGGCGCGTCCACCACGTTGACCGGCACGCAACGCTTATGGGCGTCAGCCGAGACCTGGGCATTGAGCGGTTCGTCGTCGGTGGCGGCAATGATCAGCCCGCAACCGTCCAGATCCGACTCAAGATAACCGCGCTGGACACACTCGCCGCCGCTGCCACTGACCAGATCCCGCAACTGTGGTTCGATGTCAGGTGCGACCACCCGCAGCAACGCGCCGGCATCGGCCAGCAGACGGGACTTGCGCAAGGCAATCTCCCCGCCGCCAACCACCAGCACGCGGCTGCCGCGCAGGTTGTGGAACAGTGGCAAGTAGTCCATTTAACCGATGACCTCAATGCCGCCCATGTACGGTTTCAACACCTCAGGCACACGGATCGAACCGTCGGCCTGCTGGTAGTTTTCCAACACCGCCACCAGCGTACGGCCCACCGCCAGGCCCGAGCCATTGAGGGTGTGGACCAGTTCCGGCTTGCCGGTTTCCGGGTTGCGGAAACGCGCCTGCATGCGGCGGGCCTGGAAATCACCGCAGTTGGAGCACGAAGAAATCTCGCGGTACTTGTCCTGGCTCGGAATCCAGACTTCCAGGTCGTAAGTCTTGACCGCGCTGAAGCCCATGTCGCCCGTGCACAGGGCCAGGGTGCGATACGGCAATTCCAGCAGTTGCAGGACCTTCTCGGCGTTGGCGGTCAGGCTCTCCAGCGCTTCCATGGATTTCGACGGCTCGACAATCTGGACCATCTCGACCTTGTCGAACTGGTGCTGGCGGATCATGCCGCGGGTATCACGGCCCGACGCCCCGGCTTCACTACGGAAGCACGGGGTGTGGGCGACGAACTTGATCGGCAACTGCTTGGCGTCGACGATCTCGCCGGCCACAATGTTGGTCAGCGACACTTCGGCGGTCGGGATCAGGTACAGGTCGGCCTCGCCGTCGCGGCTGATCTTGAACAGGTCTTCCTCGAACTTCGGCAACTGGCCGGTGCCTTGCAGCGCCGGGGCCTGGACCAGGTACGGGGTGTAGGCTTCTTCGTAGCCGTGTTCGGTGACGTGCAGGTTGATCATGAACTGCGCCAGGGCCCGATGCAGACGGGCAATCGGCCCGCGCAACAGGGCGAAACGGGCCCCCGACAGCTTGGCGGCGGTTTCAAAGTCCAGCCAGCCGAATTTCTCACCCAGGGCCACGTGGTCCTGAACCGGGAAATCGAAGGTTGTCGGCGTGCCCCAACGGCGCACTTCAACGTTGCCGTCTTCGTCTTCCCCGACCGGCACCGATTCGTGAGGCAGGTTCGGGATACCCAGCAGGATCGAATCCAACTCAGTCTGGATCGCGTCCAGCTCGACCTTGCCCGCGCTCAATTCGCCCGCCATGCGCTCGACATCGGCCATCAGCGGCGCGATGTCTTCACCGCGCTGCTTGGCCTGGCCGATGGACTTGGAGCGCGCGTTACGTTCAGCCTGCAGGGCTTCGGTGCGGGTCTGGACGGTCTTGCGCTGTTCTTCCAGCGCTTCGATGCGCGCGACGTCCAGGGCAAAGCCACGGGATGCCAGGCGGTCCGCTACGTCCTGAAGGTTGCTACGTAACAGTTTGGAATCGAGCATGTCGGTCTCTCGTTAGATAAGTTTGGTCAGGGACAGGCCGGCCCAAGTGGCGAGCAGCCCGCCGAATACGCTGATGGCCGCGTAGCCCAGGGCCAGCGGCACCTGCCCGCTTTCCAGCAGGCGCACCGTATCCAGTGAAAAGGATGAAAATGTCGTCAGGCCGCCAAGGAAGCCGACGATGAGCCCGGCACGCACTTCGACAGGCACTTCCGGGCGAATCAAAAACAGGCCGTACAGGACGCCGATCAGCAGACAGCCCACGATATTAACGGCCAGCGTCGCGGTATAGAAGTGCCGCGGCCAATTTGCGCTGACCCAATTGCTGGTGGCGAACCGTGCCAGGGTGCCGGCAACACCGCCAGCGGAGACTGCAAGGATCAAGGGAATCAAGGTTTTCTCCGCTGCCGTGGACTCAGGCGGTCCAGTTGTGCCAGGTGGTTGAGCTTCTCGCCAATCTTCAGCTCCAGGCCACGGGGCACCGGCTGATAGAACCTTTGGGGTTCGAGTTCGTCGGGAAAATAGTCTTCGCCGGCGGCATAGGCGTCCGGCTCGTCGTGGGCGTAACGGTATTCATCGCCATAGCCCAGCTGCTTCATGAGCTTGGTCGGCGCGTTGCGCAGGTGCAACGGCACTTCGAGGGAGCCGTGCTCGGTGGCACTGCGCATCGCCGCCTTGAAGCCCATGTACACGGCGTTGCTCTTCGGCGCGCAGGCCAGGTAGGTAATGGCCTGGGCCACGGCGAGTTCGCCTTCCGGGCTGCCGAGGCGCTCCTGCACATCCCAGGCCGCCAGGCACAGGCTCAAGGCCCGCGGGTCGGCGTTGCCGATGTCTTCGCTGGCCATGCGCACGACGCGCCGCGCCAGGTACAGCGGATCGCAACCGCCATCGATCATGCGCGCAAACCAGTACAAGGCAGCGTCGGGGTTGGAGCCACGGATGGATTTGTGCAGCGCCGAAATCTGGTCGTAGAACGCTTCGCCGCCCTTGTCGAAACGTCGACGGGTATCCCCCAGCAGGCTTTGCAACAGCTCGACATCGATCTCGCTGTTGTCTTCGGCCAGGTCCGAGGCGTTTTCCAGCAGGTTGAGCAAACGCCGGCCATCGCCATCGGCGGCCGAAAACAGAATCTGGAAGCCTTCATCGCTGAGGCTCAGATGACGCTTGCCCAGGCCGCGCTCCTCGGTCAGCGCCCGATGCACCAGCTTGCGCATCGCCGCCTCGTCGAGGCTCTTGAGCACATAGACCCGCGCCCGGGACAGCAAGGCGTTATTGAGTTCAAAGGAAGGGTTTTCCGTGGTCGCGCCGATGAAGATCAGCGTGCCGTCTTCGACGTAAGGCAGGAACGCGTCCTGCTGCGACTTGTTGAAGCGGTGCACTTCATCGACGAACAGGATGGTCCGCTTGCCGTACTGCCCGGCCTGTTGCTTGGCCACTTCCACCGCCTGGCGGATTTCCTTGACCCCGGCCAGCACCGCCGAAACCGTTTCGAAATGGGCGTCCGAGACTTCCGCCAGCAACCGCGCCAGGGTGGTCTTGCCCACGCCCGGCGGGCCCCAGAAAATCATCGAGTGCAAGGCACCCTGCTCCAAGGCTTCGCGCAGAGGCTTGCCGCGAGCGAGCACATGCTCCTGGCCGACGTACTCATCCAGGTTGGTCGCGCGCAGGCGGGCGGCCAATGGCTGGGCAATCGGGGCGCTTCGAAACAGGTCCATGATTACTTACAAAACCTCCGCGGGGTCCTGTTGCCGACTCTATTGAACACTACAGCACCCTGTGGGAGCGAGCTTGCTCGCGATGGCGTCGGATCAGTCGAAATAGATGTGACTGACCCATCGCTATCGCGAGCAAGCTCGCTCCCACATTAGGTTCTGAGATGCCCCATTATTCCTGGATCACATCGGCACCCTTGGGGATGTCGAACTTGAACTTGGACGCGGCGATCGGCTCGTTGGCCTTGACCCCGGTGAACAGGATGTTGGTGCGCTGGCCGACGCTGTCGATCAGTTGCATGTCGTTGACCAGGCCATTGCGGAAGGACAGGCGCAGGCTGTCGAACAGGCTGTCCTTGGTCTTGGGCTTGAGAGTGAAGTCAATCACGCCGCCCGCTTCCTTGGCGCTGATGTCGAAGCTCTGGCTGATCTTGGAAATGTCCCCGGACAGCAGCAACGCCGGGGTCTGGGTCAGGCGTTGGTCGAGGGTCTTGATGGTGACCTGCTCCAGGTCCGGGTCCCACAGGGAGACTTTCTTGCCATCGGACACCATCAGTTGTTCAGCCGGTGCATCGGTGTGCCAGTAGAACAGGCCCGGACGCTGCAGGGCCATGTCGCCGGCGGTTTCCTGCAACTGGGTGCCGCTGCCGTCGAGGGTCAGCTGGGAAAAGCGCGCGGTCAGCGTCTTGGATGTTTCCAACAGTTGGGTCAGGCGGGCCACGTCCTTTTCATCGGCGTGGGCCGACAAGGTAGACAAGGCCAGTACGGGCAACAGCAGCATGCGAATCAGGCGCATGGGAGTCCTCATGAAGTCGTGGGGGGGTCGAGCGACCTGTCGCCAGGCCGCCCGGGTCGTTAGTCGCGCATCGGGCCCGGCGCCAGTACTTCGCGCGAACCATTGGTGTTCATGGCCGTCACCACACCGGCCATTTCCATGGCCTCGATCATGCGGGCGGCGCGGTTGTAGCCGATCTTCAGCTTGCGCTGGACGGCAGAAATCGAAGCCCGGCGGCTTTCCAGGACGAACTGCACCGCTTCGTCATAGAGCGCATCGGTTTCAGCATCGTCGTCACCGCCGCCGCTGCTGCCCTCGAAACCGCTGCCGGCTTCTTCGACACCGGCGAGGATGTCGTCGTTGTACTCTGGGGCGCCGCGCAGCTTCCAGGCTTCCACCACGCGGTGCACTTCATCGTCGGAGACGAACGCGCCGTGCACACGAATCGGCAGGCTGGTGCCCGGCGGCATGTAGAGCATGTCACCGTGACCGAGCAACTGCTCGGCGCCACCCTGGTCGATGATCGTCCGCGAGTCGATCTTGCTCGACACCTGGAATGCCATGCGGGTCGGAATGTTGGCCTTGATCAGACCGGTGATCACGTCCACCGACGGCCGCTGCGTCGCGAGAATCAAGTGGATACCGGCCGCACGGGCCTTCTGGGCGATACGGGCGATCAGTTCCTCGACCTTCTTGCCGACGATCATCATCATGTCGGCGAATTCGTCCACCACCACCACGATGGTCGGCAGCTTGTGCAGCAGCGGCGCTTCGTCGTGGATGTTTTCGCGGTGATACAGCGGGTCGCTCAGCGGCGTACCGGCCTCTTCGGCTTCCTTGACCTTGGCGTTGAAGCCCGAAAGGTTACGCACGCCCATCTTCGCCATCAGCTTGTAGCGGCGCTCCATCTCGGCGACGCTCCAGCGCAGGGCGTTGGCGGCGTCCTTCATGTCGGTGACCACTGGGCACAGCAAGTGCGGGATGCCCTCGTAGATCGACAGCTCGAGCATTTTCGGGTCGATCATGATCAACTTGGCGTCTTCCGGGCCCGACTTGAACAGGATCGACAGGATCATCGCGTTCACACCCACCGACTTACCGGAGCCGGTGGTACCGGCCACCAGCAGGTGGGGCATCTTCGCCAGGTCGGTGATGACCGGCTTGCCGCCGATGTCGTGACCCAGGGCCAGGGTGACCGGCGACTTGTGGTTGTCATACTCCGGCGTCGACAGCACTTCGGAGAAGCGCACGATCTGCCGGTCTTCGTTGGGAATCTCGATACCCACGGTAGTCTTGCCGGGAATCACCTCCACCACCCGCACGCTGGTCACGGCCAGGGAGCGCGCCAGGTCCTTGGCGAGGTTGGAGATGCGGCTGACCTTCACGCCAGCGGCCGGCTGGATTTCGTAACGGGTGATGACCGGACCCGGGTGGATCGAATCCACCGAGACCTCGACACCGAACTCCTTGAGCTTGATCTCCAGCAAGTGGCCGACGGCCGCCAGGGATTCGGGGGAATAGTTGAGCTGTTTCTTTTCCGCCGGGTCCAGGATCGAGATCGGCGGCAAGGTGCCTTCCACCGCGCTGTCGACGAACAGCGGTGCCTGTTTCTCTTTCTGGACGCGCTTGCTTTGCTCCGGCGGCTTGGCCGGGGCCATGGTGATGACCGGCGGCACCTGTTTCTCGCGCTCGGACATGTGCTTGCTCAACGCCTGCTCACGCTCGATCAGGCGTTCCTTGACCTTGGCCTGCTCGCGTTTGTCCGGCGTCGTCGGGGCCACCACGTCGTGGACCCGGTCGTCGACTTCCCGCAGTTGCGCCACCAGTTGCTTGCGCTCGGTGCGCGCCGCCCACCAGCGGTTCATGGCGCCCTGGATCAATTCGATCAGGTCGAGGGTGATCTTGCCGGTGACGTCCATGACCTTGAACCACGACAGGTCGGTGAACACCGTCAGGCCGAACAGGAACAGGGCAATGAACAGCAGTGTGCTGCCCTGGATGTTCAGGGCGTTCCTGGCCAGGTCGCCGAGGCTTTCCCCCAGGGCACCGCCCGCCCCGGCCGGCAGGCCAGTGGGCGCGTGGAAATGGATATGGGCCAGCGCGGCCCCCGATAGCACCAGGAACACCAGGCCGATCAGGCGCCAGGAGAACAACCAGCCGCTCCACAGCCACGGCTCGTGGCGCTGACGGAAGATCTGGTAGGCCTTGATCGCCAGCAGCAGCGGGAAGATGTAGGCGAAATAGCCCAGCACCATGAACAGGATGTCGGCACTGTAGGAACCGGCCGGACCGCCGAAATTCTGTACGTCTTCGATCTTGCTGTTATGGCTCCAGCCCGGATCGTCCTTGCCGTAGGTCAGCAAGGCCATCATCAGGAACAGGCACAAGGCACCGATGGCGATCAATGCACCTTCCTTGAGCCGGTAGTGCAATTGCTGGCGCCAGAGCGGAACGACTGTTTTGGGTGCTGCGGTGGATTTCTTCAAAACGCTTCTTTTCCTGCGCCAATGGCGCGTCCATCTGTTGAATGACTATAAAAAACTGCCCATGACGAGCAGGTAAAAAAAGTGAATGTGCACAACCGGTACTACTTTTACCACTGTGACGTGCATCCAGAAAACCGCAGGTGCCGCCGAAGTTGTTGATCTTTAGCCCATCCCGCGTGCAAAACTCAAGCATTGTACGGGTTTGTCGGCCCCAAGGCATTGCCCGCACCGCAGGGTGACAGCATAGCCAAAACGGCGGGCACCCGCGCTAATTGGAGCATGCATTCTCTTTTGTGACAAAGGCTTATGAGGTGTTTTTTATGAGTGAAGTGAAGCAGTATCTCGATGACATCACCGCCGCTTGACGGGTAACCTCTAGTCGGGCTCTCGCTTGTGGGCGGGGCCCACCCTCCCCTACTGCAAGCCGAATAACGATGCTGACTTGGTTACAACGCAACACTTTCGATTTCCCGCCACTGGCAAAAGCCATGCGCGAACCCAACGGATTACTGGCCGCCGGTGGCGATCTGTCCGCCGATCGGTTGATCCAGGCCTATCGCCACGGCTGCTTCCCGTGGTTTTCCGAGGGCCAACCGATCCTCTGGTGGTCTCCGGACCCTCGCACGGTACTGTTTCCCGACGAACTGCATGTATCCCGTAGCCTCGGCAAGCTGTTGCGCAAGCGGCGCTATGAAGTGACCTTCGACAGGGATTTTGCGGCGGTGATCAAGGCCTGCGCGGAACCACGGGACTATGCCGATGGCACATGGATCACCGACGCCATGCAAACCGCCTATCTGGACCTGCATCGGCGCGGCTTCGCCCACAGCGTGGAGGTCTGGGACCAGGGCCAACTGGTAGGCGGCCTGTACGGCCTGGCCATGGGGCAGTTGTTTTTTGGCGAATCCATGTTCAGCCGAGCCGACAATGCGTCGAAATTCGGCTTCGCGACGCTGGTCCAACACCTCAAGGCGGCCGGTTTTGTACTGATCGACTGCCAGATGCCCACCGAACACCTGCATAGCCTGGGCGCGCGATCGATTCCCCGCACTGAATTCGCGGGCTATCTAAAGGCACATCTGGACCTGCCCAACCATGCGACATGGGTTTGCTGAGCGACATTCGCGCTCCTGGCTTACAATTAAATTCAAAGCTTATCCCGAGGGCCGATCATGACCGAGTTGGCGCGTTTGAAGTTCTATGCCACTCAGCCCCATTCCTGCAGTTACCTGCCCGAGGAGCAGGCCACGACGCTGTTCCTCGACCCTAGCCAGCCCATGGATGTGCATGTCTACGCAGACCTGTCGGAGATGGGCTTTCGGCGCAGCGGCGATCACCTCTACCGGCCCCATTGCCAGCATTGCAATGCGTGCGTTCCCGCGCGCATCCCCGTGGCCCAATTTGCCCCTAATCGACAGCAGAAACGCATTTTCAAACGCAATGCCGATCTTCAGGTCCGGCCGGCCAAGCCGCAGTTCAGCGAAGAATATTTCGACCTGTACCAACGCTACATCGAGCAACGCCACGCCGATGGCGACATGTATCCGCCCAGTCGTGATCAGTTTTCAACCTTCCTGGTGCGCGACCTGCCGTTTTCCCGCTTCTATGAATTCCGCCTCGAAGGACGACTGATGGCCATTGCCGTCACGGATTTGCTGCCCAACGGGCTTTCAGCGGTGTACACGTTCTATGAGCCGGACGAAGAACGGCGCAGCCTGGGGCGCTTTGCCATCCTTTGGCAAATCAACGAAGCCCAGCGCCTGGGACTCGAAGCGGTGTACCTGGGCTACTGGATCAAAAACTGCAAAAAAATGAATTACAAAACCCAATATCGCCCCATTGAACTGCTGATTAACCAGCGATGGGTTGTCCTGAGTTAGAACCCCTTGGCTTAAACCCCCTTTTTCGGGCACAATGCACGCCGCTTTTGCCTGGCGCAGTTGCACCGGGCCATTCACTGGATACCGAGGGCTTTACTGCATGTCGAAAGAAGACAGCTTCGAAATGGAAGGCACTGTCGTCGACACCCTGCCCAACACCATGTTTCGTGTGGAGTTGGAAAATGGGCACGTCGTAACCGCGCATATCTCCGGCAAGATGCGCAAGAACTACATTCGTATTCTTACCGGTGACAAAGTGCGCGTCGAGCTGACGCCCTATGACTTGAGCAAAGGGCGCATCACTTACCGCGCTCGCTAACAAGTCAATACAAAACGCCCGGTTCCTGCCGGGCGTTTTTGTTTGTCCGCGATTGATGATCACCCCCGCCCTCCTTGTGGGAGCGAGCTTGCTCGCGATAGCAGAGGATCAGCTTGCATTGATGCCAAATGTGCCGCTGCCATCGCGAGCAAGCTCGCTCCCACAGGGAGTGGCGGCGACACCAGTAACAGCAAAAAGGCGCCTTTCGGCGCCTTTTGCTTTGTTGCAGTTAACGATCAGGCCATTTCAGCCGTGGTTTCGAAGTCGAAGGTCAGTTCGCCGTCCTTGATGTCGATGTGGACCACACCGCCATGCTCGGCCAGTTCGCCAAAGAGGATTTCCTCGGCCAGCGGACGCTTGATCTTGTCCTGGATCAGGCGAGCCATTGGTCGGGCCCCCATCGTCACATCGTAACCACCCTCTGCCAGCCAGCTGCGGGCCGCGTCGGTAACCTCCAGCAGTACACGCTTGTCTTCGAGCTGCGCCTGAAGTTCGGTAAGGAACTTGTCCACCACGCTCTTGATGACCTCATGGCTGAGGCGACCAAACTGGATAATGGTGTCCAGGCGGTTGCGGAATTCAGGCGTGAAGCTCTTCTTGATCACTTCCATCGCATCGGACGAGTGGTCCTGATGGGTGAAACCGATCGAAGCGCGTGCCGCGGTTTCGGCACCGGCGTTCGTGGTCATGATGACGATCACGTTGCGGAAGTCCGCCTTGCGCCCGTTGTTGTCGGTCAGCGTACCGTGGTCCATGACCTGCAGCAGCAGGTTGAAGACTTCCGGATGCGCCTTCTCGATTTCATCGAGCAACAATACGCAGTGTGGCTGCTTGGTGATGGCTTCGGTCAACAGGCCGCCCTGGTCGAAACCGACATAGCCCGGAGGCGCACCGATCAGACGCGATACGGTGTGACGCTCCATGTACTCGGACATGTCGAAGCGCACCAGCTCGATCCCCATCGCCTTGGCCAGTTGCCGTGCCGCCTCGGTCTTGCCCACACCGGTAGGACCGGCGAACAGGAACGAACCGACTGGCTTGTCTGGCGACTTGAGACCGGCGCGAGACAGCTTGATCGCCGTCGACAGCGAGTCGATGGCCGCATCCTGGCCGAACACTGTCAGTTTCAGGTCACGCTCCAGGTTACGCAGCAGCTCTTTGTCGGAACTGGTGACGTGCTTAGGCGGAATCCGGGCGATTTTCGCCACGATGTCCTCGACCTGAGGCACTTCGATGCGCTTGACGCGCTTCTCCACGGGCTGCAGGCGCTGATAGGCACCCGCTTCGTCGATGACATCGATGGCCTTGTCCGGCATGTGCCGGTCATTGATGTAGCGCGAGGCCAACTCAGCCGCGGCGCGCAGGGCTTCATCGCTGTACTCGATGTTGTGGTGCAGCTCGAAACGCCCCTTCAGGCCGCGCAGGATGCCAATGGTGTCTTCCACCGAGGGCTCCGACACATCGACCTTCTGGAAGCGCCGGGCCAGGGCACGGTCTTTCTCGAAAATCCCGCGAAATTCCTGGAACGTGGTCGAACCGATGCAGCGGATATCACCCGAAGACAGCAGCGGCTTGAGCAGGTTCGAGGCATCCATGACGCCACCGGACGCAGCCCCGGCACCGATGATGGTGTGGATTTCATCGATGAACAGAATCGCCTGCGGACGTTTTTTCAGCTCGCCGAGCAACGCCTTGAAGCGCTTCTCGAAATCGCCGCGGTACTTGGTACCGGCCAGCAAGGCACCCAGGTCGAGGGAATACACCACGCTGTTGGCCAGCAGGTCCGGCACCTGATTGTCGACGATGCGCTTGGCCAGGCCTTCGGCAATCGCGGTCTTGCCCACGCCTGCCTCGCCCACCAGCAACGGGTTGTTCTTGCGGCGCCGGGCCAGGATCTGCGCAACGCGCTCGACCTCGGCCTCGCGTCCGACCAGCGGATCGATGCGTCCCTGGCGAGCCAGCTCGTTCAGATTGCTGGCGTAGGCGTCCAGTGGATTGCCCGAAGAAGAAGACTCACCGCCCTCGTCGTCCTGCATATCCTGCTCACCCTCGGAATGATCGCCATGCCCGGGCACCTTGGAGATGCCATGGGCGATGTAGTTGACGACATCGATGCGTGCAACGCTCTGCTGCTTGAGCAGGAAAACCGCCTGGCTTTCCTGCTCACTGAAGATCGCAACCAGCACGTTGGCGCCGGTGACTTCACGTTTACCCGAGCTCTGCACATGAAAGACAGCACGCTGCAGGACACGCTGGAAGCCCAGGGTTGGCTGGGTTTCCCGATCTTCGTCATGGACGGGGATCAGGGGCGTGGTGGAGTCGATGAACTCCTGCAGATCATGCTTGAGTTTATCGAGGTTTGCGCCGCAGGCACGCAAAACGGTGGCGGCAGCCTCGTTATCCAATAGGGCCAGCAACAGGTGCTCGACGGTCATGAATTCATGACGCTTCGAACGAGCCTCCTTGAAGGCAAGATTGAGGGTGACTTCGAGCTCGCGGTTTAACATAGCTTCACCTCATACCCAAGTGGTCGGCGTTAACCGTCCTTCTCGATTTCACAGAGTAGCGGATGCTGGCTTTCCCGGGCGTACTGGTTGACCTGCATTGCCTTCGTCTCGGCGATGTCGCGGGTAAACACTCCACATACTGCCCGTCCCTCTGTATGGACGGCCAGCATGACCTTGGTCGCCAGCTCGCGATTCAGGTTAAAAAACACCTCGAGCACTTCGACGACGAAATCCATCGGTGTGTAGTCATCGTTGAACAAAACCACCTTATACATCGGTGGCGCCTGTAATGCGGGCTTTGCTTCCTGAACAGCAATGCCTGCGGAATCGTCGTCATGTAGATCCGGGCGATCCTGATTGAATGTTAGTCGAATCTGGCTGATTGCATGCATGGAAAGAAAGGTTCGTTTAGTTGGCGAATACAGTGATGGGGGCGCTTGCAGGCGATTTCAACCGCGACCACCCGGTCACCTTGACTATCGGGAAAACGGTGTTACAACCAATAGAGCCCATCGTGGGTTAAAAAGGTCCGTGGAATCGATCCTGTCTTCAAGATTAGCCTGCGGATGAACTGGATGATACTCCAGTGATGGAGTGTGTTGCAGAGGGATGTGGGTTATGTCGGTCGTCAAGATGAGTGGCAAGGTGAAATGGTTCAACAATTCCAAGGGTTACGGTTTCATTCTCGCGGCCGGCAGGGACGATGAAGACCTTTTCGCCCATTACTCGGCAATCAACATGGATGGTTATAAAACCCTGAAGGCCGGACAGTCGGTGACATTCTGCATCATCCAGGGACCCAAGGGCCTGCATGCGGTCGACATCAGCGTGATCACCGCCGAAGAGGCACCCACTCCAGTCAATACCAGGGCCACCGAGACCCATTGACCGACGGTAGCCACCCACAGCAAAAAAATGCCCGACTCGATCACTCGAGCCGGGCATCGTTGCTGGGCGCCGATCCGCTTACATGTGCGAGATCAGTGCATCGCCGAAGCCCGAGGACGACATCAGCGTGGCGCCTTCCATCAGGCGTTCGAAGTCATAGGTCACGGTCTTGGCCGAAATCGCGCCGTTGGTGCCCTTGATGATCAGGTCGGCCGCCTCGGTCCACCCCATGTGGCGCAGCATCATTTCAGCCGACAGGATCAACGACCCCGGGTTGACCTGATCCTTGCCAGCGTACTTGGGCGCGGTCCCGTGGGTGGCTTCGAACATGGCCACGGTGTCGGACAGGTTGGCACCTGGCGCAATACCGATACCGCCCACTTCCGCCGCCAGGGCGTCGGAGAGGTAGTCGCCATTGAGGTTCAGCGTCGCGATCACGTCATATTCGGCCGGACGCAGCAGGATCTGCTGGAGCATGGCGTCGGCAATGGCGTCCTTGACGATGACATTCTTGCCGGTCCGCGGGTTCTTGAATTGCATCCAAGGTCCGCCGTCGAGCAAGGTCGCACCGAATTCCTCGGCCGCCACTTCGTAGGCCCATTCCTTGAAGGCACCTTCGGTGAACTTCATGATGTTGCCTTTGTGCACGATGGTCAGCGAATCACGATCGTTGTCGACAACGTATTGCAAAGCCTTGCGAGCCAGGCGCTTGGTGCCCTGCTTGGAGACCGGCTTGACGCCAATGCCGCAGTCCTGGTCGAAGCGGATCTTGGTCACACCCATTTCTTCTTTCAGAAACTTGATGACCTTGGTCGCTTCAGGCGAACCGGCCTTCCACTCGATACCGGCGTAGATGTCTTCGGAGTTCTCGCGGAAGATCGTCATGTCCACGTCGCCAGGCTTCTTGACCGGGCTCGGCACACCTTCGAACCAGCGTACCGGACGCAGGCATACATACAGGTCAAGCTGCTGACGCAGGGCCACGTTCAACGAACGGATACCGCCACCGACCGGCGTGGTCAGTGGGCCCTTGATGGAAACCACGTAGTCCTTGACCGCGTCCAGGGTTTCCTGGGGCAGCCAAGTGTCTTGGTCGTAGACCTGGGTCGCTTTCTCACCGGCATAGACCTCCATCCAGGAAATCTTGCGCTTGCCGCCATAGGCCTTCTGAACCGCAGCGTCCACAACCTTGATCATGACCGGACTGATATCGACGCCAATGCCGTCGCCTTCAATGAAGGGGATGATCGGGTTGTCGGGAACATTAAGAGAATGGTCTGCATTGACGGTGATTTTGTCACCGACGGCTGGAACCTGAATCTTTTGATACCCCATGCTGAACTCCGTTGCTTGGATTGAACATCTGGCTGCGTTCGAGCGTACCCCACTTGAATCGGCACGCAAACCCTACGTTCGGCTCATGCGGCATAAAGCGTAGCAGCAGGTGCCATACAAGGCCGAAGTTCAAGGGAAAAGCGCCAAACATGAGCATAGCCTGCCCTCCTGGCCCTGCGACGTTAAGACCAATGGACGTGTACGAAAGTCTATGAAGCATCGGCAGATTGCCAGCTACCTATGTATAATGCCGCCGCTGACCACAGGGTCACGCCGGTTGACGGCTCTATGACAGGGCTTTCGGCCAGTTAGAAGCCGGACCGTTACCGCGGCCCGACCGCTTGACGCTCGACTGATGCACCCAACATCACCGCGAAGAAACCTCGACATTCGGTTCACGGAAGACTTTGAACGAACGCGCTTACCCGGCGCCCCTCGAGTTTCTGCGCATGCTTTAGCAAAGAAGAGAGTTAATCCGAATATGCCCACCCGCTCGAAGATCATCTATACCTTCACCGACGAAGCGCCCGCCCTCGCCACCTATTCGCTGCTGCCGATCGTCGAAGCCTTTACCGCTTCGGCCGATATCGCCGTGGAAACCCGCGATATCTCCCTCGCAGGGCGCATCCTGGCCAGCTTCCCCGAGCAACTGGGTGACAAAGCCGTAGCCGACCACCTCGCCGAGCTGGGCGACCTGGCCGTTACGCCTGAAGCCAACATCATCAAGCTGCCGAACATCAGCGCCTCGGTGCCGCAACTGCAGGCCGCGGTCAAGGAATTGCAGGCCCAGGGCTACGCACTGCCGGACTACCCAGAAACCGTGACCACCGATGCCGAGAAAGACGCTCGCGCCCGTTACGACAAGGTCAAGGGCAGTGCCGTGAACCCGGTCCTGCGCGAAGGCAACTCCGACCGTCGCGCACCGCTGTCGGTCAAGAACTACGCGCGCAAGCACCCGCACAAAATGGGCGCCTGGGCCGCGGACTCCAAGTCCCACGTAGCCCACATGAGCACCGGCGATTTCTACGGCAGCGAAAAAGCCGCCCTGATCGACGCCGCCGGCAGTGTGAAAATCGAGCTGATCGCCCAGGACGGCACTGCCACTGTCCTGAAGGAAAAAAACCACCGTACAAGCCGGTGAGATCCTCGACTGCGCCGTGATGAGCAAAAATGCCCTGCGCGACTTCATCGCCGCTGAAATCGAAGATGCCAAGCAAAAAGGCGTGCTGCTGTCGGTTCACCTCAAGGCCACCATGATGAAGGTCTCCGACCCGATCATGTTCGGCCAGATCGTTGCCGAGTTCTATAAAGACGCCCTGGCCAAGCACGCACAAGTGCTGGAGCAGATCGGCTTCAACCTGAACAACGGCATCGGCGACCTGTACGCCCGCATCAAGGCCCTGCCGGCCGAGCAGCAGGCGCAGATCGAAGCCGACATCCAGGCGGTCTACGCGGCGCGCCCATCCCTGGCGATGGTCAACTCCGACAAAGGCATCACCAACCTGCACGTGCCGAGCGACGTGATCGTCGACGCCTCGATGCCAGCCATGATCCGTGACTCCGGCAAGATGTGGGGCACCGATGGCCAGTTGCACGACACCAAGGCCGTGATCCCGGATCGCTGCTACGCCACCATCTACCAGGCGGTGATCGAAGACTGCAAGCAACATGGCGCCTTCGATCCAACCACCATGGGCAGCGTGCCGAACGTCGGCCTGATGGCCAAGAAAGCCGAAGAATACGGCTCCCACGACAAGACCTTCCAGATCAAGGCCAACGGCGTGGTCCGCGTTTCGGACAACAGCGGTCGCACCTTGCTGGAGCAGAGCGTCGAGGCTGGCGACATCTTCCGCATGTGCCAGACCAAGGACGCGCCGATCCAGGATTGGGTCAAGCTGGCCGTCAACCGTGCCCGCGCCAGCAGCACCCCGGCGATCTTCTGGCTGGACCCGATGCGCGCCCATGACGGCGTGGTGATCGAGAAGGTCCAGACTTACCTGAAGGATTACGACACCGCCGGCCTGGACATCCGCATCATGTCGCCTGTCGACGCGATGAAGTTCACCCTGGCCCGCACCCGCGAAGGCAAGGACACCATTTCGGTGACCGGCAACGTGCTGCGCGACTACCTGACCGACCTGTTCCCGATCATGGAACTGGGCACCAGCGCCAAGATGCTGTCGATCGTGCCGCTGATGAACGGCGGCGGCCTGTTCGAAACCGGCGCGGGCGGTTCGGCCCCCAAGCACGTCCAGCAACTGCTGGAAGAGAACTTCCTGCGCTGGGATTCCCTGGGCGAGTTCCTGGCCCTGGCCGCTTCCCTGGAACACCTGGGCGTGACCTACAACAACCCGAAGGCGCTGGTACTGGCCAAGACCCTGGATCAAGCCACTGGCGAGTTCCTGGACCGTAACAAATCGCCTTCGCGCAAAGTCGGCGGCATCGACAACCGTGGCAGCCACTTCTACCTGACCCTGTTCTGGGCCCAGGCGCTGGCCGCTCAAAACGACGACGCAGCCCTCAAGGCTCAG
Organism: Pseudomonas sp. B21-054; assembly: GCF_026016345.1. Lineage (NCBI taxonomy): Bacteria > Pseudomonadati > Pseudomonadota > Gammaproteobacteria > Pseudomonadales > Pseudomonadaceae > Pseudomonas > Pseudomonas sp. B21-054. The sequence continues at coordinate 2,505,331 of NZ_CP087204.1, read as the reverse complement.
TTCGCTTCCCTGGCCAAGACGCTGACCGACAACGAAGAAAAAATCGTTGCCGAGCTCAACGCCGTCCAGGGCAAGCCAGTGGACATCGGCGGTTACTACTTCGCCAATCCGGAGCTGACCAGCAAGGCCATGCGCCCGAGCAACACCTTCAACGCGGCGATTGCTGCGCTGGTGTAAGGTTGTAGGCAGTACCACGAACCCCGGCCTTGGTGCCGGGGTTTGTGTTTACAGGCATACCAGGCTCTCCTGTGGGAGCCGAGCTTGCTCGCGATGAAGGCTGCATGTTCAACCGCGATGCAAGCAGACCCACCGCTATCGCGAGCAAGCTCAGCTCCCACAGGAGCATAGGCGCTCCCCAACCTATCTCGCCCCACCCCATTGGCTGCCCAGGCTTGCCTTGACAGTACAATCAGACAGCCTAGCCTTAAAAGCATCGTTCTAAGTACGCCCTCTTCACTGAAGGCGCATGAAGTTAAGCATGAGCGTCGAAAGCCCGACTTGATCCAAGCACACCCTTTCAGCGTTTGTGGATGCGAGATGTCTCGGCAAGAGAACGAGAGAGCGTCAGATCAGGCGTCATTCTGATTGCCTGCAGGTGTATCGACCTCAAGTGAGCGAAACCGGACTGCTGAAATCGGCTACGTAGCGATAGCAGCCCTTTGGGATAGTTTGAGTTTTCAGCGAAAAATACGCACTTAAAACTCACTACCTGACGCATAGACTGAGGAAATACACCGTGAAAAAGACTGCGCAAGTCATTATGAACGCTCAAATACCCTTCACCATTGGGAATTTAGACTTCCAACAACTGCGAGGCTCTCCCATCCTATTTAGGAGAGAGGGCGGTGATGAGCCTTTTGAATACCCTAAAATAGAGGAATTTCCCGACCGTTACGCCATACGCTGCTCTACAGACATCCGCCCCAATCGCCATGGACAAATATATAACTACACCCCCACCACACAACAACTAACCTTCACAAGCCCAGATGCCACATACACATTCAATTTAAACAAATTCGGAAATCAAGTTACCTATTCAACCAACTCACCCGGCGCAAGCGTCAGGGCTCCCTCTATTGTCTTCGAGGACTTTCCAGGATTAATTCAGCTCGAAATGCACATACCCGGTAAGAAATTCGACCAAAAAACAGATAAGGCCGAAGGGCTCGAGGTGCAAATCAACAACCAGGTCGTCAAACATCCTTTAACCAGCCCCGTGCTTCCTGCCCCGAAAAAAAAGGCCTCACAAGTCGTTATCAACCCCACGGACAGATTTTCTTTTTTAGCTAACGTCACGCTCTATCTTTCAGGCTGCGATGTATACCAAGAGTACCCACCAGGAGAAATGCACAAATTTGAAAAACTCGTAGGGACGATGTCTACCGACCTCTACCTGACACCGGACAAAAGCTATCCGCCTGGCCTAACGACCCTGGCTATAGAGGACGGGTTTTCAGATTCAACTGCCGTCCTCGAATTTAACCACGACACTTCAAAAAAACAGGTCACCATTACAATCAAATCATTTACAGGCACAGGCAAACTTTGTGACCTACGAGATTTTCCTTACCTCGACAAATACTATCCGAATGCGATATGCATCGCTCTGTAAGCATGGCCATACCTTGCTTGGCGCCTTGAGGCAATCGAACTTTACATCCGTGTCACTGACAGGAGGACTCAATCACCTGCATGGGAGTTTGCTCGGGACGGCGATTGATCATTCATTTAATATCGACTGACCCACCGCTATCGCGAGCAAGCTCGCTCCCACAATGGCCATCTCCCAATCCGAGAAATAAAGGAACCCCATGAACTGGCAACCCCACATCACCGTCGCCACCATCGTCGAAGACAACGGCCGCTTCCTCATGGTGGAAGAGTCCAAGGGTGGACGCGCGGTGCTCAACCAGCCCGCCGGGCACCTGGACCCCGACGAAACGCTGATCGAAGCCGCCGTGCGCGAAACCCTGGAAGAAACCGGCTGGGACGTCGAGCCCACCGCCGTGGTAGGCATTTACCTGTACACCGCCCCCAGCAACGGTGTGACCTACCAACGCGTCTGTTTCGCCGCCAAAGCCTTGAAACACCACACCGAGTATCAACTGGACGATGGCATCCTCGGCGCCAAGTGGCTAAGCCGCGACGAACTGCTGGAACAGCGCGACCGCTGGCGCAGCGAGCTGATCATCCGCTGCATTGACGATTATCTGGCCGGCCATTGCCACAGTCTGACGCTGATCCGCCCTTCTCTTTAGCCTTGCGCGCCCGGGCCTGATAGAATCGCGTCCTTTTTCAAGACACTCATTGAATTCCTATGCGTGATCCAGCCCCTTCTGACACATCCAAGAAGCGCGTCATTGTCGGCATGTCCGGCGGCGTGGACTCTTCCGTTTCCGCCCTTCTGCTGATCGAGCAGGGTTATGAGGTGGAAGGCCTGTTCATGAAGAACTGGGAAGAAGACGACGGAACCGAATATTGCACCGCCATGGACGACCTCGCGGACGCCCAGGCCGTTTGCGACAAGATCGGCATCAAGCTGCACACCGCCAACTTTGCCGCCGAGTACTGGGACAACGTGTTCGAGCACTTCCTGGCCGAATACAAGGCCGGTCGCACGCCGAACCCGGACATCCTCTGCAACCGCGAAATCAAGTTCAAGGCATTCCTCGACTACGCCATGATGCTGGGCGCCGACCTGATCGCCACCGGCCACTACGTGCGCCGCCGCGACATCGATGGCCGCACCGAACTGCTCAAGGGCCTGGACCCGAACAAGGACCAGAGCTACTTCCTGCATGCCGTCGGCGGCGAGCAGATCGCCAAGACCCTGTTCCCGGTGGGCGAACTGGAAAAGCCCGAAGTGCGGGCGATTGCCGAGAAACACGCGCTTGCCACCGCCAAGAAGAAAGACTCCACCGGCATTTGCTTTATTGGCGAGCGCCGCTTCAGCGACTTCCTCAAGCAGTACCTGCCGGCCCAGCCGGGCGAGATCAAGACCACCGAAGGCGAGGTCATCGGCCGTCACCATGGCCTGATGTACCACACCATCGGCCAGCGCCAGGGCCTGGGCATTGGCGGGCTGAAAGACGCCGGTGAAGAGCCGTGGTACGTGCTGGTCAAGGACCTGGAGCACAACGAGCTGATCGTCGGCCAGGGCAACGACCATCCGTGGCTGTTTTCCCGCGCCCTGCTCGCTTCCGACATCTACTGGGTCAACCCGATCGACCTCAGCGAGCCACGCCGCCTGACGGCCAAGGTTCGCTACCGCCAGAGCGACCAGCCGTGCACCCTGGAAAAAACCGCCACGGGCTACCGAGCCATCTTCGATGATCCACAGCGAGCGGTCACACCTGGGCAGTCGGTGGTGTTCTATGACGGCGAAATCTGCCTGGGCGGCGGCGTGATCGAAGTCGCAGAACCCTGGAGCAGCAAGGCATGACCCCGACCCAGGAGCAACTGACGGCATTGGGCGGCGTGTTTCTTGCCGCCGTGCTGGTGGATCGGATCGCCAAGACCGGCCAGGCCACCGAGGCGGGCCTGGGCTGCATGCTGGGCAGCCTGCTGGTTCGCGACCCCAAGGACACCCTCGAAGTCTACGGTGGCGACGACCTGAACCTGCGCGAAGGCTACCGTGCGCTGGTCGGTGCCCTGGAGCGCGATCCCAGCGCCCTGCAACGCGAACCGCTGCGCTACGCCCTGTCGATGCTGGGCCTTGAGCGTCAGTTGGCCAAGCGTGACGACCTGCTGGAAACCATCGGCAAACGCCTGCCGCAGATCCAATCCCAGGTCGAACACTTCGGCCCGTCCCACGAAAACGTGATTGCCGCCTGCGGCGCGCTGTATCAGGACACCCTGAGCACCCTGCGCCAGCGCATCCAGGTGCATGGCGACATGCGCAACCTGCAGCAACCGAGCAACGCCTCGAAGATCCGCGCCCTGTTGCTGGCCGGTATCCGCTCGGCACGGCTATGGCGGCAACTGGGCGGCCATCGCTGGCAGCTGGTGGTCAGCCGGCGCAAATTGCTTAAAGAGCTTTACCCGTTGATGCGCAACGAATAAGTCGCATCAACCTGCTTCTGAACATCGTTACGCGTAATACGCCGGTCAGTTGGCGACGGACCGGCGATGATTTTCATGTATGATACGCGCCCCATTTCGTTGCCCGACTGTCCGAGAACACCCCATGCAGCTCTCTTCGCTCACTGCGGTTTCCCCTGTTGACGGCCGCTACGCCGGCAAAACCCAGGCCCTGCGCCCGATTTTCAGCGAGTACGGCCTGATCCGTGCCCGCGTCCTGGTTGAAGTGCGCTGGCTCCAGCGCCTGGCCGCCCACCCTGCCATCGGCGAAGTCCCGGCATTTTCCGCCGAAGCCAACGCGGTGCTGAACGCCCTGGCCGAAAATTTTGTGCTGGAGCACGCCGAGCGCGTCAAAGAAATCGAGCGCACCACCAACCACGACGTCAAGGCCATCGAATACCTGCTCAAGGAGCAGGCGGCCAAGCTGCCGGAACTGGCCAACGTCAGCGAGTTCATCCACTTCGCCTGCACCAGCGAGGACATCAACAACCTGTCCCACGCCCTGATGCTGCGCGAAGGCCGTGATGAGGTGATGCTGCCGCTGATGCGCCAGACCGCCCAAGCCATCCGCGAGCTGGCGATCCGCTTCGCCGACGTCCCGATGCTGTCGCGCACCCACGGTCAACCGGCTTCGCCGACCACCCTGGGCAAGGAACTGGCGAACGTGGTGTACCGCCTGGAGCGCCAGATCGCACAAGTCGCCGCCGTGCCGTTGCTGGGCAAGATCAACGGCGCCGTGGGCAACTACAACGCCCACCTGTCGGCCTATCCAGACATCGACTGGGAAGCCAATGCCCGCGCCTTCATCGAAGACGAGCTGGGCCTGAGCTTCAACCCGTACACCACCCAAATCGAACCGCATGACTACATCGCCGAACTGTTCGATGCGATCGCGCGCTTCAACACCATCCTGATCGACTTCGACCGTGACATCTGGGGCTACATCTCCCTGGGTTACTTCAAGCAGCGCACCATCGCTGGCGAAATCGGTTCCTCGACCATGCCGCACAAGGTCAACCCGATCGACTTCGAAAACTCCGAAGGCAACCTGGGCATCGCCAACGCGCTGTTCCAGCACCTGGCGAGCAAACTGCCGATCTCCCGCTGGCAGCGCGATCTGACCGACTCCACCGTGCTGCGCAACCTGGGCGTGGGTTTTGCCCACAGCGTCATCGCCTACGAAGCCAGCCTCAAGGGCATCAGCAAGCTGGAACTGAACGAGCAGAAAATCGCCGCCGACCTCGACGCTTGCTGGGAAGTCCTGGCCGAGCCGATCCAGACCGTGATGCGTCGCTACAACATCGAAAACCCGTACGAAAAGCTGAAAGAACTGACCCGTGGCAAGGGCATCAGCCCTGAAGCGTTGCAGACTTTCATCGATGGCCTGGACATGCCTGCCGAGGCCCGCGCCGAGCTGAAAAAGCTGACGCCGGCCAATTACATCGGCAACGCAGCGGCACAAGCCAAGCGCATCTGACACAAAGCTTTACCTTGAGACGCCCGGCCGCGCCGGGCGTTTTTATTCGCGTCTGAAAAGTAATTTTTTTCAATAGGTTACACATGAATCCTGATATTCCTCTGCAACTCTTGGGCGGCATCACGGCACGGGAGTTCCTGCGCGACTACTGGCAGAAAAAACCACTGCTGATCCGTCAGGCAATCCCTGACTTCGAAAGCCCTCTCGACGCCGACGAATTGGCCGGCCTGGCGCTGGAAGAAGAAGTCGAATCGCGACTGGTGATCGAGCACGGCGAGACCCCTTGGGAAATGCGTCGCGGCCCGTTCGCCGAAGACGAATTCAGCAAACTGCCGGAACGCGAATGGACCCTGCTGGTGCAGGCCGTCGACCAGTTCGTCCCCGAGGTTGGCGAGCTGCTGGAACACTTCCGCTTCCTGCCAAGCTGGCGCATCGACGATGTGATGATCAGCTTCGCCGCCCCGGGTGGCAGCGTCGGTCCGCATTTTGATAACTATGACGTATTCCTGCTGCAGGGCCATGGCAAGCGCAACTGGAAAATCGGCCAGATGTGCGACTCCCAGAGCCCGCTGCTGGAGCATGCCGACCTGCGCATCCTCGCCGACTTCGAAACCACCGACGAGTGGACCCTGGAACCGGGCGACATGCTTTACCTGCCGCCGCGCCTGGCGCACTGCGGCGTGGCCGTGGATGACTGCATGACTTACTCGGTGGGCTTCCGTGCGCCGAGCGCGGCCGAAGTGCTGACCCACTTCACCGACTTCCTCAGCCAGTTCCTGCCGGACGAAGAGCGCTACACCGACGCCGATGCGCGCCCTGTGGCCGACCCGCACCAGATCCAGCACGACGCCCTGGACCGTCTCAAGGGCCTGCTGGCCGAGCACATGAGCGACGAGCGCTTGCTGCTGACCTGGTTCGGCCAGTTCATGACCGAGCCGCGCTACCCGGAACTGGTGGTAGGTCCGGAAATGGAAGATGACGAACTGTTGGCCGGCCTGGAGCAAGGCGCGGTGATCATCCGCAACCCAAGCGCCCGCCTGGCCTGGTCGGAAGTCGACGACGACCTGTTGCTGTTCGCCAGCGGCCAGAGCCGTTATCTGCCGGGCAAGCTGCGCGAACTGCTGAAAATGATCTGCGCCGCCGACGCCCTGCACAGCGAAAACCTCGGCCCGTGGCTGGCCGACGAAGACGGTCGCAGCCTGATCTGCGAGCTGGTCAAGCAAGGCAGCCTGGGGTTCGCCGATGAATAAAATCCACGTTCGTGTCGCAGACTGGCAAAAGGATAACGCCGAGATCCGGCGCATTCGTGAGACCGTGTTCATTGCCGAACAATCTGTGCCGCCCGAGTTGGAATGGGACGCCGATGACCAAGGCGCCGTGCACTTCCTGGCGTTTGAAGGCGACTTCCCCATCGGCACCGCTCGCCTGCTCACCGACGGCCATGTCGGCCGTGTTTCGGTCCTCAAGGACTGGCGCGGCCTGAAGGTCGGCGATGCGCTGATGCAGGCGGTGATCGCCGAAGCCGAGAAGCGTGGGCTCAAGCAGCAGATGCTCAGCGCCCAGGTGCATGCCACCCCGTTCTACGAGCGGTTGGGGTTTGCAGTGGTCAGCGAGGAGTTCCTGGAAGCAGGGATTCCCCATGTGGACATGGTGCGGCACTCGGCCTGAACCAGATCCTGTGGCGAGGGGATTTATCCCCGCTGGGCTGCGCAGCAGCCCTCTAAATCAATCGCCGCGGTGTGTCAGGTCAATGTATTCAGCTCCATTGGGGCTGCTGCGCAGCCCAACGGGGATAAATCCCCTCGCCACAAAGCAATCATTCAGCTCACACCCAAACGCCCCGCCATCCCCCGATGCCGGGGCGTTTTGCTGTCTACCATTCAACTTACCCCACCCGGGGCCGACAAACTGGCAATATCAAGCCTTTGTCTCGCGGAGAAATGGACATGCCTCTACGCACCTTCCTGGCCACCCTGCTACTCGGCTGCAGCCTGTCGGTCATGGCCGCCACGGAGATTGTGCCGCTGAACTACCGTACCAGCGCCGACCTGCTGCCAGTGGCGCAGAATTTCATTGGCAAGGACGGCCAGGTCAGCGCCTATGGCAACCAACTGATCGTCAACGCCGAGCCCGGCAAGATCGAAGAACTCCGGCAATTCCTCGCCCAGTTGGACACCGCCCCCAAGCGCTTGCTGATCACCGTCGACACCAATGAAAACAACCTGCAGGGCGACCAGGGTTACTCGATCAACGGCGCCGCCCCCAGCCAGACCCGCATCATCAACCGCAGCACCGCCAGCCGTGAAGGTGGCGTGCAGCAGGTGCAAGCCAGCGAAGGCCAGCCGGCGTTGATCCAGGTGGGCCAGAGCGTGCCCTTCACCAGCAACCAGACCGACAGCTACGGCCGCATGCAGAGCCAGACCGAATACCGCAACGTCACCCAGGGCTTTTATGTCACGGCCAGCGTCACCGGCGAGACCGTTCATCTGAGTATCAGCACCAATCGTGACCGCATGAGCCAGGAACGTCCCGATGTAGTGAACGTTCAGAGTACCGACACAAGCGTCAGTGGCCGCCTGGGTGAATGGATCACCCTGGCCGGCGTGAATCGTCAGAATCAGGCCGACAAACAGGGCCTGACCCGCAGCTACTCGACCCAGGGCCGCGACGACATGATTTTGCGGGTCAAGGTCGACACCCTGAACTGAAGCACCAAAAACTGACTGATGAGTCGTATTAGACCAAAGATGTAGTGCTCAAAAAAAAGCACTACAAAACGTTTGACGAGCCAAAAAACCGAAGGCATGATGGCCTCGCTCCCGCTAATCAGGGGCCCTGGCAAGGGCCTTCGGGTCGACGCTTGCAACTACCCTGCGAGCCGATTCGTGTCTGTACCGCCCACAAGGTGTGTTTGACGAGGTTGCGACTGGAACGAAGTTGTCCCGAGGGACGGAAGCGTAACTAGGTAACCCGGCATCACTCTGAGTTCGTATAAAGGCCCACGACGCCCGAATGCGCCCGCAGTTCGCCTCTACCTGCTCACTTTCCCCTCGAGCCATCGTTCATCCCGTCGCCTCCCCGCCTGAACCGACTTGTGCGCCCGGCCCCCTGGCCAGCGAGCAGCCTTCTACGCCAAATTTGGTGCGGTCGGCAGGAATTTTCCACCCCAGACCTATGCGACGAGGTTTATCTCCATGGCACTGACACGCGAACAGCAAATTGCAGCCCTTGAAAAAGACTGGGCTGAGAACCCGCGCTGGAAAGGCGTGACGCGCAATTATTCCGCTGCTGACGTCGTCCGTCTGCGTGGCTCGGTTCAACCTGAGCACACCCTTGCGAAGATGGGCGCCGAGAAGCTCTGGAACCTGGTGACCCAGGGCGCCAAGCCAGCCTTCCGTCCCGAGAAAGATTTCGTCAACTGCATGGGCGCCCTGACCGGCGGCCAGGCTGTGCAGCAAGTCAAGGCGGGTATCCAGGCGATCTACCTGTCGGGCTGGCAAGTGGCTGCGGACAACAACTCCGCCGAGTCGATGTACCCTGACCAATCGCTGTACCCGGTGGATTCGGTTCCAACCGTGGTCAAGCGCATCAACAACTCGTTCCGTCGCGCCGACCAGATCCAATGGAAAGCCGGCAAGAATCCGGGCGACGAAGGCTACATCGACTACTTCGCCCCCATCGTGGCTGACGCTGAAGCCGGTTTCGGCGGCGTACTGAATGCCTACGAGCTGATGAAGAGCATGATCGAAGCAGGCGCCGCCGGCGTTCACTTCGAAGACCAATTGGCTTCGGTGAAGAAATGCGGCCACATGGGCGGCAAAGTATTGGTGCCGACCCAGGAAGCCGTACAGAAACTGACCGCCGCTCGCCTGGCCGCCGACGTTGCCGGTGTACCGACCATCATCCTGGCCCGTACCGACGCCAACGCCGCTGACCTGCTGACCTCCGACTGCGACCCGTACGACCAGCCGTTCGTGACCGGTACCCGCACCCAGGAAGGCTTCTACAAAGTGCGCGCCGGCCTCGACCAAGCCATCGCCCGCGGCCTGGCCTACGCGCCATACGCCGACCTGATCTGGTGCGAAACCGCCAAGCCGGACCTGGACGAAGCCCGCCGCTTCGCCGAAGCGATCAAAAAGGAATACCCGGACCAACTGCTGTCGTACAACTGCTCGCCTTCCTTCAACTGGAAGAAAAACCTGGACGACGCGACCATCGCCAAGTTCCAGCGCGAATTGTCCGCCATGGGCTACAAGCACCAGTTCATCACCCTGGCCGGCATCCACAACATGTGGCACAGCATGTTCAACCTGGCGCACGACTACGCCCGCAACGACATGACTGCCTACGTGAAGCTGCAAGAGCAAGAGTTCGCTGACGCCGCCAAGGGCTACACCTTCGTGGCTCACCAGCAAGAAGTGGGCACCGGCTACTTCGACGACATGACCACCGTGATCCAGGGCGGCACTTCGTCGGTGACCGCGCTGACCGGCTCCACCGAAGAAGAACAGTTCCACTGATTCACACGCTTGCCTCGAGTAAGCGGCCCTTGCGGACCGGATAAAAACTAACCGCAAAGCCGACGATCTGAAGCCCCGACTGGTTCGGGGCTTTTTTTTGCCGGTTTTCTTCGGTTTTTTACACCTTGAAGTGACTGACCAACTGCTGCAATTGGTTACCCAGGCGCGCCAGCTCGATACTGGAGGCTGCGGTTTCTTCGCTGGCTGAGGCGGTCTGTTCGGATACATCGCGCACGCTCAGAATACTGCGGCTGATTTCTTCGGCCACCGAGCTTTGTTGCACCGCAGCAGCGGCAATCTGCTGGTTCATGGCCTGAATGCCGGAAACCGCCTGGGTGATGTTGCCCAGGGAGATGCCGGCCTTACCGGCCAACTCCACACTGCTGTCGGTCAACTCGCGGCTATTGCGCATGATGCTCGACACCTGGCGCGTACCGTTCTGCAAGCCCGCCACCAGGCTTTCGATCTCTTCGGTGGAATGCTGGGTACGCTGGGCCAGCCCACGTACTTCGTCGGCAACCACGGCAAAACCGCGCCCGGCGTCACCCGCGCGAGCGGCCTCGATGGCGGCGTTAAGGGCCAGCAAGTTGGTCTGCTCAGCCACCGCCCTGATCACGTCCATGATCTTGCCGATGCGCGCGCTTTCTTGTTCCAACCCATCCATGGCGTCGACTGAGCGCCCGACTTCGCTGGCCAAGCGCTCAATCTGAACGATGGCTTGCGCGACCACCTGGTCGCCGATACGGGCCTGTGCATCGGCCTCTGATGCGACAGTGCAAGCCTGTTCGGCATTACGCGCGACTTCCTGCACGGTGGCCGACATTTCCTGCATGGCGGTGGCTACCTGGTCGGTCTCGGTCTTCTGACTATTGACCCCGGCACTGGTCTGCTCGGTGACGGCCGATAACTCTTCGGCGGCGCTGGCGATTTGGGTGACGCCATCGCGGATGCCACCGATCAGGTCGCGCAACGTGGTGCCCATGCGCTGAATACCTTGCTGCAAGACACCCAGCTCGTCACTCCGGGTCACGACCATGTCTTGCGTGAGGTCGCCTGCTGCAATGCGATCGACCACAGCCAATGTGTCCTGCAACGGCCGCGTAATCTGGCGAGTGATGATCATGGCCGCAAGAATCCCCAACAGCATCGCCAGGGCAGTACAGCTCAGTTGCAGGAGGCGGGCCTGGGCGCTGTCTTCGTCACGGGAAACCAGTTGGCTGGCATACATTTCGTCAGACAAACGGGTGATAGTGTCACCCAAATCGATGGTGTCCTGCACGGCCTTGCCAATGGCCTGGTTACTGGCGGTGAAGTCCTGCACCGAACGGCGGTATGCAATCAGTGCGGTTTCCAGTTGCTTGATAGTGTCGGCATAGGTCGGGCCGAAAGCGCTGTTGAGGGTTTCAATGCCCTTGAGCGCATTTTCGAGCTGGCGGTTGGCGGCTTGTTCGGTAGTGCTGTTGGGGTTGCCGGTGTAGCCACGCACTTCATAACGCACCAGCGCCACGTCCTCTTTGGCCTTGAGGATGATCCGGTACAACTCGAAACGGCGCTCATCCGAGGCAGGCATTGCTTCTACGTCACTGATGACCTTGGCGATCAGCGCGGCGCCCTTGACCGCATTGACGCCCATCTCCTTGCGCATGGCGGCATCATTGCGATAAGCCTCGCGCATCGTATTCAGTGCCACTTGATACTGCGTGCTGGCCTGCTCGATCAGCGCAAGTTTTTTCAGGTTTTCGGGTTTTTTCAACTCGTTTGCCAGGCTTTTCTGCTTGGCGACAAACTGTTCCAACGATTCCTGGATCAATGCCCCCTTTTGCTCATCGCCCTTGTCCAGCTGGTATTGCAAGCGAGCCCTGCGCAGGTGATCAAGACGGTTGCCGAGCTCGGTAATGCTGGTCATTCGATCAGTGCGCTCGATCATTTTTCCCAGGCTGAACCAGCCGGTCACGGCAAGGACAGCGGTCAGAAGCAGCACAACGGCAAAGCCCAAAGCCAACTTGAGCATAACGCTCATATTCGCGAACCAAGAATTCATGACATTCCTTTGGTAATCAGCCGCGAACGATGAGAACTGACGCAGCTATCTATGAAGGGAGCGATTGTCTAACCATATTGATATAGATGATTAGATGAGCGAGCGACAAAGATAGCTATTTGCCATCAATCCTTCAAGGCTCTAGGCCGAGCCTCATGCCGATTTTTTGCGGGCAAAGCGGTTTCGCTTAACGCTCCAATGCCCCGGGCGCGGTTTCTGGATTGGCTCGGCTGGGTGACCTCGATCTGATGACCGAGGTTTTTTTACCCGTTTTCTTTGAAGCCACCTACGCTGTAAGAGCAAGCCTGCACCTGTGGGAGCCAGGCTTGGCTGTGATGAGCGATAAGGCAGTCTGCCTCGGGACTGCGTTGCCGACATCGCGAGCAAGCCTGGCTTCCACGGGAGCAGCCCCCCATAAAACTTCGACGCAGCGCTAGAAAAATTGATCGAACGCAGTATTGGGCAGTCCGAAAAGGAGTAAAACGTCCGACGCTGACAATTGCAGTAGCGACGATTAAGACAGCCTTTCAGACACGATACTAAGTGCACTGTAGAAAAGGCCGGTATAGATAATAATAATTATCATTTGGAAGTCGTTATCATTGTTACATTCCGCACGAAATATTATTGATGAATAACCGGCCAACGCCCACGGGGCCGGGGCCGCAGGGTCCTGGAGGTGCGCTATGTCCTTATTCCAATAAATAATTTCGCCATAGGAATTTTACTTGCCCGGTGTTTAGCCATAAAATCACCGCGATTGATTGCTGCGACATATCGTCACTGCGTTATTTCATTCAAGCTCAGAGACCTTTGCTCTCTGTTAAGGATTTCCAGCATGTCCGAAGCGACAGGACTCATGGCCCACAACTGGGGCTTTGCCATTTTCCTTCTGGGCGTCGTTGGCCTGTGTGCCTTCATGCTCGGCGTGTCGAGTCTGCTTGGGTCAAAAGCCTGGGGCCGCAGCAAAAATGAACCGTTCGAGTCCGGCATGCTGCCTACCGGTGGCGCCCGCTTGCGGCTCTCAGCCAAATTCTATCTGGTCGCGATGCTGTTCGTGATCTTCGATATCGAAGCCCTCTTTCTCTTTGCATGGTCTGTGTCCGTCCGCGAAAGCGGCTGGACCGGATTCGTCGAAGCTCTCGTTTTCATAGCAATTCTGTTGGCAGGTCTTGTCTACCTTTACCGAGTGGGGGCGCTTGATTGGGCTCCGGAAGCTCGGCGCAAGCGGCAAGCGAAGCTGAAACAATGAGGCTTTGGCAATGCAATACAATCTCACCAGGATCGACCCCGATGCTCCTAACGAGCAGTACCCGATTGGCGCGCGGGAAACCGTCGCTGATCCGTTAGAGGATCAAGTCCACAAGAACATTTTCATGGGCAAGCTCGAAGACGTGCTGAACAGCACGGTCAACTGGGGTCGCAAGAACTCCCTGTGGCCGTACAACTTCGGCCTTTCGTGTTGCTACGTGGAAATGACCACCGCCTTCACGGCGCCCCACGACATCGCGCGCTTTGGCGCCGAGGTGATCCGGGCATCGCCACGCCAGGCGGATTTCATGGTTATCGCCGGAACCTGCTTCATCAAGATGGCGCCGATCATCCAGCGTCTCTACGAGCAAATGCTCGAACCGAAGTGGGTCATCTCCATGGGTTCGTGCGCCAACTCCGGTGGCATGTACGACATCTACTCTGTCGTTCAAGGGGTGGACAAGTTCCTGCCCGTGGACGTCTACGTGCCCGGCTGCCCGCCTCGCCCTGAAGCTTTCCTGCAAGGCTTGATGCTGTTGCAGGAGTCGATTGGCCAGGAGCGTCGCCCTCTGTCCTGGGTCGTTGGTGATCAAGGCGTCTATCGCGCCGAGATGCCGTCGCAAAAGGAACAGCGCCGCGAACAGCGTATCGCAGTCACCAACCTGCGCAGCCCCGACGAAGTCTGATCCAGCTCTGTTCCTGTACAAGAAACGAGAACCTGGCTTCATTCTTTACGTTGACCGAAAGCGATAAATAACCATGACTACAGGCAGTGCTCTGTACATCCCGCCTTATAAGGCAGACGACCAGGATGTGGTCGTCGAACTGAACAACCGTTTTGGCCCCGAGGCGTTCACCGCCCAGCCGACCCGTACCGGCATGCCGGTGCTTTGGGTTGCCCGTGCCAAACTCGTCGAAGTCCTGACCTTCCTGCGCAACCTGCCCAAGCCGTACGTCATGCTCTATGACCTGCACGGCGTGGACGAGCGCCTGCGCACCAAGCGTCAAGGGCTGCCCGACGGCGTCGACTTCACCGTGTTCTATCACCTGCTGTCGATCGAGCGTAATAGTGACGTAATGATCAAGGTCGCCTTGTCCGAAAGCGACCTTAGCGTGCCGACCGTGACCGGTATCTGGCCGAATGCCAACTGGTACGAACGTGAAGTGTGGGACATGTTCGGGATCGATTTCCCCGGCCATCCGCACTTGACGCGCATCATGATGCCGCCGACCTGGGAAGGTCACCCGCTGCGCAAGGACTTCCCGGCCCGCGCCACCGAATTCGACCCGTTCAGCCTGTCCCTGGCCAAGCAACAGCTCGAGGAAGAAGCCGCGCGCTTCAAGCCTGAAGACTGGGGCATGAAGCGTTCGGGCGCCAACGAGGACTACATGTTCCTCAACCTCGGCCCGAACCACCCTTCGGCCCACGGTGCATTCCGCATCATCCTGCAGCTCGACGGTGAAGAAATCGTCGATTGCGTCCCGGACATCGGTTACCACCACCGTGGCGCCGAGAAGATGGGCGAACGCCAGTCCTGGCACAGTTACATTCCCTACACGGACCGCATCGATTACCTCGGCGGGGTGATGAACAACCTGCCGTACGTGCTTTCGGTGGAGAAACTGGCCGGGATCAAGGTGCCGGAGAAGGTCGACGTCATCCGCATCATGATGGCCGAGTTCTTCCGTATCACCAGCCACCTGCTGTTCCTGGGCACCTATATCCAGGACGTGGGCGCCATGACCCCGGTGTTCTTCACCTTCACCGACCGCCAGAAGGCGTACACGGTGATCGAAGCCATCACCGGTTTCCGCCTGCACCCGGCCTGGTACCGCATCGGTGGCGTTGCCCACGATCTGCCACGGGGCTGGGAAAAGCTGGTCAAGGATTTCGTCGAGTGGATGCCCAAGCGCCTGGACGAATACACCAAGGCCGCCCTGCAGAACAGCATCCTCAAGGGCCGTACCGTCGGGGTCGCCGCCTACAACACCAAGGAGGCCCTGGAATGGGGCGTCACCGGTGCCGGCCTGCGCTCCACCGGTTGCGACTTCGACCTGCGCAAGGCACGCCCTTACTCCGGCTACGAAAACTTCGAATTCGAAGTCCCGCTGGCGGCCAACGGCGATGCCTACGACCGCTGCATGGTTCGCGTCGAGGAAATGCGCCAGAGCATCAAGATCATCGACCAGTGCATGCGCAACATGCCGGAAGGCCCGTACAAGGCGGATCACCCGCTGACCACGCCGCCGCCAAAAGAGCGCACGCTGCAACACATCGAGACCCTGATCACGCACTTCCTGCAGGTTTCGTGGGGCCCGGTCATGCCGGCCAACGAGTCCTTCCAGATGATCGAAGCGACCAAGGGCATCAACAGTTATTACCTGACGAGCGACGGCGGCACCATGAGCTACCGCACCCGGATTCGCACCCCAAGCTACCCGCACCTGCAGCAGATCCCCTCAGTGATCAAAGGCAGCATGGTCGCGGACTTGATCGCGTACCTGGGTAGTATCGATTTCGTTATGGCCGACGTGGACCGCTAAGCATGAACAGCACGCTTATCCAGACAGACCGTTTCGCCCTGAGCGAAACCGAGCGCTCGGCCATCGAGCACGAGCTGCATCACTACGAAGACCCGCGCGCGGCGTCGATCGAAGCCTTGAAGATCGTCCAGAAGGAACGTGGCTGGGTGCCCGATGGCGCGCTCTACGCCATCGGCGAGATCCTCGGTATCCCGGCCAGCGACGTCGAAGGCGTCGCCACTTTCTACAGCCAGATTTTCCGCCAGCCAGTCGGCCGCCACATCATTCGCGTCTGCGACAGCATGGTCTGCTACATCGGCGGCCACGAATCGGTGGTCGGCGAGCTCCAGAGCAAACTGGGCATCGGCCTGGGCCAGACCACCGCCGACGGCCGCTTCACCTTGCTGCCGGTGTGCTGCCTGGGTAACTGCGACAAGGCCCCGGCGCTGATGATCGATGACGACACCTTCGGTGACGTCAAGCCAGATGGCGTCGCCAAACTGCTGGAGGGCTACGTATGACCCTGACTTCCTTCGGGCCCGCCAACCGCATCCAGCGTTCGGCCGAAACCCATCCCCTGACCTGGCGTCTGCGTGACGACGGCGAAGCCGTGTGGCTGGACGAATACCAGGCCAAGAATGGCTATGCCGCTGCGCGCAAGGCATTCACCGACATGGCCCAGGACGACATCGTCCAGACCGTGAAGGATTCCGGCCTTAAAGGTCGTGGCGGCGCGGGCTTCCCCACTGGCGTGAAGTGGGGCCTGATGCCCAAGGACGAATCCATCAACATCCGCTACCTGCTGTGCAACGCGGATGAAATGGAACCCAACACCTGGAAGGACCGCATGTTGATGGAGCAACTGCCCCATCTGCTGATCGAAGGCATGCTGATCAGCGCCCGTGCGCTGAAGACCTACCGCGGCTATATCTTCCTGCGTGGCGAATACACCACCGCCGCCAAGCACCTGAACCGTGCCGTGGAAGAAGCCAAGGCCGCAGGCCTGCTGGGCAAGAATATCCTGGGCAGCGGCTTCGATTTCGAGCTGTTCGTCCACACCGGCGCCGGGCGCTATATTTGCGGTGAAGAAACCGCGCTGATCAACTCCCTGGAAGGCCGCCGCGCCAACCCACGCTCCAAGCCGCCCTTCCCTGCCGCCGTAGGCGTGTGGGGCAAACCGACCTGCGTGAACAACGTCGAGACCCTGTGCAACGTGCCGGCGATCATTGCCGACGGCGTGGACTGGTACAAATCCCTGGCCCGCGATGGCAGTGAAGACATGGGCACCAAGCTCATGGGCTTCTCCGGCAAGGTCAAGAACCCTGGTCTGTGGGAACTGCCGTTCGGCATCACCGGCCGCGAGCTGTTCGAAGACTACGCCGGCGGCATGCGCGACGGCTATACGCTCAAGTGCTGGCAGCCCGGCGGCGCCGGTACCGGTTTCCTGTTGCCGGAACACCTGGACGCACAAATGTACGCCGGCGGCATCGCCAAAGTGGGTACCCGCATGGGTACCGGCCTGGCGATGGCGGTGGACGACAGCGTCAACATGGTTTCCCTGCTGCGCAACATGGAAGAATTTTTCTCCCGTGAGTCGTGCGGTTTCTGCACCCCTTGCCGCGATGGCCTGCCCTGGAGCGTCAAGCTGCTGCGGGCCATTGAAAACGGCGAAGGCCAGGCCGGCGACATCGAGACCCTGCTGGGTCTGGTGGGCTTCCTCGGCCCAGGCAAGACCTTCTGTGCTCACGCACCGGGTGCCGTGGAGCCGTTGGGCAGCGCCATCAAATACTTCCGTCCAGAGTTCGAAGCCGGCATCGCGCCCACCAGCGCCGTCGTCCCGCCTCTGGCAAAGCCGATCGTAGTCGGCGCGTAAACGCTTAAAAAGACGAAGGGTCCGTGCCCTTCGTCTTCTCGTGTGATGACGCCGTAAACGGCTGTGTTGATTCACGCGAACGACAAGATTCCATTAGCCACGCCCGCTGACACCGGGCCAACGAAGAACTTTGAACCATGGCCACTATCCACGTAGACGGCAAAGAGCTCGAAGTCGATGGCGCAGACAACCTGTTACAGGCATGTCTGTCCCTGGGCCTCGACATTCCTTATTTCTGCTGGCACCCCGCCCTTGGCAGCGTTGGCGCTTGTCGCCAGTGCGCGGTCAAGCAGTACACCGACGAGAACGACAAGCGTGGTCGGATCGTCATGTCCTGCATGACCCCCGCCACCGACGGCAGCTGGATCTCCATCGACGACGAAGAGGCGAAAGTGTTTCGCGCCAGCGTCGTCGAATGGCTGATGACCAACCACCCTCACGACTGCCCGGTCTGCGAGGAAGGCGGTCACTGCCACCTGCAAGACATGACGGTGATGACCGGCCACAACGAGCGCCGCTATCGCTTCACCAAGCGCACCCACCAGAACCAGGACCTCGGCCCGTTCATCTCCCACGAGATGAACCGTTGCATCGCCTGCTACCGCTGCGTGCGTTTCTACAAGGACTACGCCGGCGGCACCGACCTGGGCGTATTCGGCGCCCACGACAACGTGTACTTCGGTCGCGTTGAAGACGGCACCCTGGAAAGCGAGTTCTCCGGCAACCTCACCGAGGTCTGCCCGACCGGTGTGTTCACCGACAAGACTCATTCCGAACGCTACAACCGCAAGTGGGACATGCAGTTCTCGCCGAGCATCTGCCATGGCTGCTCCAGCGGCTGCAACATCTCCCCGGGCGAACGCTACGGTGAACTGCGACGCATCGAAAACCGCTTCAACGGTTCGGTGAACCAGTATTTCCTGTGTGACCGTGGTCGTTTCGGCTATGGCTACGTCAACCGCAAGGATCGCCCACGCCAACCGCAGCTGGCGGGCGGCGCCAAGCTGAGCCTGGACGAAGCGCTGGACAAGGCCGCCGAGCTGCTGCGCGGTCGCAACATCGTCGGCATCGGCTCGCCACGGGCCAGCCTGGAAAGCAACTACGCCCTGCGTGAACTGGTCGGCGCCGAGCACTTCTACAGTGGCATCGAAGCCGGTGAACTGGAACGCATCCGCCTGGTGCTGCAAGTGCTCAAGGACAGTCCGCTACCGGTGCCGACGATGCGCGACATCGAAGACCACGACGCCGTGTTCGTCCTTGGCGAAGACCTGACCCAGACCGCCGCCCGCATGGCCCTGGCCCTGCGCCAATCGGTCAAGGGCAAGGCCGAGGACATGGCCGACGCCATGCGCGTGCAGCCATGGCTCGACGCCGCCGTGAAGAACATCGGCCAGCACGCGCTGAACCCGCTGTTCATCGCCAGCCTCGCTGAAACCAAGCTCGACGACGTCGCCGAAGAATGCGTCCACGCCGCTCCGGACGACCTGGCCCGCATCGGTTTTGCCGTGGCCCACGCCCTGGACGCCAGCGCCCCGGCCGTCGAAGGCCTGGACAGCGAAGCCGCCGCCCTGGCCCAACGCATCGCCGACGCCCTGCTGGCGGCCAAGCGCCCATTGATCATCGCCGGCACCTCCCTGGGTTCCAAGGCCTTGATCGAAGCCGCCGCCAACATCGCCAAGGCCTTGAAGCTGCGCGAGAAGAACGGTTCCATCAGCCTGATCGTGCCGGAGGCCAACAGCCTCGGCCTGGCCATGCTCGGTGGTGAATCGGTGGACGCGGCCCTGCAAGCGGTGATCGACGGCAGTGCCGACGCCATCGTCGTGCTGGAAAACGACCTGTATACCCGCACCGACAAAGCCCGCGTGGACGCCGCCCTGAGCGCCGCGAAAGTGGTGATCGTCGCCGACCACCAGAAAACCGCCACCACCGACCGTGCCCACCTGGTGCTGCCGGCGGCGAGCTTCGCCGAAGGCGACGGTACACTGGTCAGCCAGGAAGGTCGCGCCCAGCGCTTCTTCCAGGTGTTCGACCCGACTTACCTGGACGCCAGCATCCTGGTTCACGAAGGCTGGCGCTGGCTGCACGCCCTGCGCGCCACCCTGCTGGACCAGCCGATCGACTGGACGCAACTGGACCACGTCACCGCCGCCGTCGCTTCGAGCAGCCCGCAACTGGCTCGCATCGTCGATGCCGCGCCATCAGCCTCGTTCCGCATCAAGGGCCTGAAACTGGCGCGCGAACCGCTGCGCTACTCCGGTCGCACCGCCATGCGCGCCGACATCAGCGTCCACGAACCACGGACCTCCCAGGACAACGACACTGCGTTCTCGTTCTCCATGGAAGGTTACTCGGGCTCCACCGAACCGCGCTCGCAAGTGCCGTTCGCCTGGTCCCCGGGCTGGAACTCGCCGCAAGCCTGGAACAAGTTCCAGGACGAAGTCGGTGGTCACCTGCGTGCTGGCGACCCGGGCACCCGCCTGATCGAAAGCCAGGGCGATGGCCTCGGCTGGTTCGCCAGTGTGCCGCGCGCCTTCAACCCGGCGCCGGGCACCTGGCAGGTCGTGCCGTTCCATCACCTGTTCGGCAGCGAAGAGAACTCCTCCAAAGCCGCACCGGTGCAGGAACGCATCCCGGCCGCCTACGTGGCGCTGGCCAAGTCCGAAGCCGATCGCCTGGGCGTCAACGATGGCGCCCTGCTGAGCCTGAACGTTGCCGGCCAGACCCTGCGTCTGCCGCTGCGCATCAATGAAGAACTGGGCGCCGGCCTGGTGGCCTTGCCGGCCGGTTTGGCGGGCATTCCGCCGGCGATTTTCGGCAAAACCGTCGACGGTCTGCAGGAGGCAGCGCAATGAGCTGGTTCACCCCCGAAGTGATCGCCGTGATCCTGACGGTTCTCAAGGCTATCGTGATCCTGCTGGCCGTGGTGGTCTGCGGCGCGTTGCTGAGCTTCGTCGAACGTCGCCTGCTGGGCTGGTGGCAGGACCGCTACGGTCCGAACCGCGTCGGCCCGTTCGGCATGTTCCAGATCGCCGCCGACATGATCAAGATGTTCTTCAAGGAAGACTGGACGCCGCCGTTTGCCGACAAGGTGATCTTCACCCTGGCACCGGTCGTGGCCATGAGCGCCTTGCTGATCGCCTTCGCGATCATCCCGATCACCCCGACCTGGGGCGTGGCGGATCTGAACATCGGCCTGCTGTTCTTCTTCGCCATGGCCGGCCTGTCGGTGTATGCGGTGCTGTTCGCCGGTTGGTCGAGCAATAACAAGTTCGCCCTGCTGGGCAGCCTGCGGGCCTCGGCCCAGACCGTGTCCTACGAAGTGTTCATGGGCCTGGCGCTCATGGGCATCGTGATCCAGGCCGGCTCGTTCAACATGCGCGACATCGTCGAGTACCAGGCCCAGAACCTGTGGTTCATCATTCCGCAGTTCTTCGGCTTCTGTACCTTCTTCATCGCTGGCGTGGCCGTGACTCACCGTCACCCCTTCGACCAGCCGGAAGCGGAGCAGGAACTGGCCGACGGTTACCACATTGAATATGCCGGCATGAAATGGGGCATGTTCTTCGTCGGTGAGTACATCGGCATCATCCTGATCTCGGCGCTGCTGGTGACGCTGTTCTTCGGTGGCTGGCACGGTCCGTTCGGCATCCTGCCGCAACTGTCCTTCGTCTGGTTCGCCCTGAAGACCGCGTTCTTCATCATGCTGTTCGTCCTGCTGCGCGCCTCGATCCCGCGTCCACGCTACGACCAGGTGATGGACTTCAGTTGGAAATTCTGCCTGCCGCTGACCCTGATCAACATGCTGGTGACCGCTGCGATCGTTTTGATGAACGCGCCTGCGGCCGCGGTTCAGTGAGGATTTGACCCATGTTCAAATATATTGGCGACATCGTTAAGGGTACCGGTACCCAACTGCGAAGCCTGGTCATGATCTTCGGCCATGGCTTTCGCAAGCGCGACACCCTGCAATACCCGGAAGAGCCGGTCTACCTCGCGCCGCGCTATCGCGGCCGCATCGTCCTGACCCGCGACCCCGACGGCGAGGAACGCTGCGTGGCCTGCAACCTGTGCGCCGTGGCGTGCCCGGTGGGTTGCATCTCGCTGCAGAAAGCTGAAACCGAAGACGGTCGCTGGTACCCGGACTTCTTCCGCATCAACTTCTCGCGCTGCATTTTCTGCGGCCTCTGCGAGGAAGCGTGCCCGACCACCGCGATCCAGCTCACGCCGGATTTCGAAATGGCCGAGTTCAAACGTCAGGACCTGGTTTACGAGAAAGAAGATCTGCTGATTTCCGGTCCCGGTAAAAACCCTGATTACAACTTCTATCGTGTTGCAGGCATGGCCATTGCCGGTAAGCCGAAAGGCGCCGCGCAGAATGAAGCCGAACCGATCAACGTGAAGAGCTTGCTGCCTTAAGGAAGAAAGATGGAATTCGCTTTCTATTTCGCATCGGGTATCGCGGTGGTGTCCACGCTTCGTGTGGTCACCAACACCAATCCCATACATGCCCTGCTCTACCTGATCATTTCGCTGATCGCCGTGGCCATGACCTTCTTCGCCCTCGGCGCACCGTTCGCCGGTGCCCTGGAAGTGATTGCCTACGCTGGCGCCATCATGGTGCTGTTCGTGTTCGTGGTGATGATGCTGAACCTGGGCCCGGCCTCGGTCCAGCAGGAACGCTCCTGGCTCAAGCCCGGCATCTGGGCAGGGCCGGTGATTCTCGCCGCCTTGCTGCTGGGTGAACTGCTGTATGTGCTGTTCGCTCACCAGAGCGGCCAGGCCATCGGCCACACCACCGTAGGCGCCAAGGCCGTGGGCATCAGCCTGTTCGGCCCGTACCTGCTGGCTGTCGAACTCGCCTCGATGCTGCTGCTTGCCGCAGCCGTCACGGCGTTCCATTTGGGCCGTAACGAGGCGAAGGAGTAATCACATGCCTGCTATCCCTCTCGAGCATGGTCTGGCGGTTGCCGGCATCCTGTTCTGCCTCGGTCTGGTCGGCCTGATGGTCCGCCGTAACATTCTGTTCGTGCTGATGAGCCTGGAGGTCATGATGAATGCCTCCGCCCTGGCCTTCATCGTCGCGGGCGCTCGCTGGGCGCAGCCGGATGGACAGATCATGTTCATCCTGGTGATCAGCCTGGCAGCCGCCGAGGCCAGTATCGGCCTGGCGATTCTGTTGCAGCTGTACCGCCGCTTCCACACTCTCGATATCGACGCTGCCAGCGAGATGCGCGGATGAACCTAATCTTTTTGACTTTCGTATTCCCCCTCATCGGTTTCCTGCTGCTGTCGTTCTCCCGTGGACGCTGGTCGGAAAACCTTTCGGCGCTGGTCGGCGTGGGTTCCATTGGCCTGTCCGCCCTCGTCACGGCCTACGTGATCTGGCAGTTCAACGTCGCCCCGCCCGAAGGCGGTGTGTATGTGCAGGTGCTGTGGCGCTGGATGGCGGTGGAAGGCTTCACGCCGAACTTCGCCCTCTACCTGGACGGCCTGTCCATCACCATGCTGGGCGTGGTGGTTGGCGTGGGTTTCCTGATCCACCTGTTCGCGTCCTGGTACATGCGCGGTGAAGCCGGTTACTCGCGCTTCTTCGCCTACACCAACCTTTTTATCGCCAGCATGCTGTTCCTGGTGCTCGGCGATAACCTGTTGTTCCTGTACTTCGGCTGGGAAGGCGTGGGCCTGTGCTCGTACCTGTTGATCGGTTTCTACTACAGCAACCGCAACAACGGTAACGCGGCGCTCAAGGCGTTCATCGTCACCCGGATCGGCGACGTGTTCATGGCCATCGGCCTGTTCATCCTGTTCCAGCAACTGGGCACGCTGAACATTCAGGAACTGCTGGTCAAGGCACCCGAGCACTTCAAGGTCGGTGACTTCTGGATCGTCCTGGCGACCCTGATGCTGTTGGGCGGTGCCGTTGGTAAATCCGCGCAACTGCCACTGCAAACCTGGTTGGCGGACGCGATGGCCGGCCCTACCCCGGTCTCGGCACTGATCCACGCCGCGACCATGGTGACCGCGGGCGTCTACCTGATCGCCCGTACCCACGGCCTGTTTGCCCTGGCGCCGGACATCCTGCACCTGGTAGGCATCGTCGGCGGCGTGACCCTGGTGCTGGCCGGTTTTGCCGCCCTGGTACAGACCGACATCAAGCGCATCCTCGCCTATTCGACCATGAGCCAGATCGGCTACATGTTCCTGGCCCTGGGCGTCGGTGCCTGGGAAGGCGCGATCTTCCACCTGATGACCCACGCCTTCTTCAAGGCTCTGCTGTTCCTGGCCTCCGGGGCGGTGATCGTTGCCTGCCACCACGAGCAGAACATCTTCAAGATGGGCGGCCTGTGGAAGAAACTGCCGCTGGCCTACGCCAGCTTCATCGTCGGTGGCGCGGCCCTGGCGGCCCTGCCACTGGTCACCGCCGGTTTCTACTCCAAGGACGAGATCCTCTGGGAAGCGTTCGCCAGCGGTAACCAAGGCCTGCTCTATGCCGGCCTGGTGGGTGCGTTCATGACCTCGCTGTACACCTTCCGCCTGATCTTCATCGCGTTCCACGGTGAAGCCAAGACCGAAGCCCACGCTGGCCACGGCATTGCCCACTGGCTGCCACTGTCGGTGCTGATCGTGCTGTCGACCTTCGTCGGCGCGATGATCACCCCACCGCTGGCCGATGTGCTGCCGCAAAGCGTCGGCCATGCCGGCGGCGAAGCCAAGCACAGCCTGGAAATCGCCTCGGGCGCCATCGCCCTGGCGGGGATCCTGCTGGCCGCCCTGCTGTTCCTGGGCAAGCGTCGTTTCGTCACGGCGGTCGCCAACAGCGGCATCGGGCGATTCCTTTCGGCCTGGTGGTTCGCCGCCTGGGGCTTCGACTGGATCTACGACAAACTGTTCGTCAAGCCATACCTTGCGATCAGCCACATTCTGCGCAAAGACCCGCTCGACCAGACCATTGGCCTGATCCCGCGCATGGCCAAGGGCGGCCACACCGCCCTGAGCCGTACCGAGACCGGTCAACTGCGTTGGTATGCGGCTTCCATGGCGGCTGGCGCCGTGCTGGTTATCGGCGCCATCGTGCTGGTAGCGGTCTGATATGAACCTTGCGAACTTGCGAAAGGAAACGAGCCCGTCATGATTCTGCCCTGGCTAATCCTGATCCCCTTCATCGGCGGCCTGCTGTGCTGGATCGCGGAGCGCTCCAGCTCCACGCTCCCGCGCTGGATTGCGCTGCTGACCATGTCCCTGGAACTCGCGCTCGGCCTCTGGCTGTGGGCGACCGGCGACTATTCATTCGCTCCGGCCCCTGGCGCCGATCCGACCTGGGCGCTTGAATTCAAGCACGCCTGGATCGCGCGCTTCGGCATCAGCGTACACCTGGCCCTCGACGGCCTGTCGCTGTTGATGATCCTGCTGACCGGCCTGCTGGGTATCCTCTCGGTACTCTGCTCCTGGAAAGAGATCCAGCGTCACGTCGGCTTCTTCCACCTGAACCTGATGTGGATCCTGGGCGGTGTGATCGGCGTGTTCCTGGCGCTGGACCTGTTCATGTTCTTCTTCTTCTGGGAAATGATGCTGGTGCCGATGTACTTCCTCATCGCGCTCTGGGGTCACAGTTCTTCGGACGGCAAGAAAACCCGGATCTACGCGGCGACCAAGTTCTTCATCTTCACCCAGGCCTCCGGCCTGATCATGTTGGTGGCGATCCTTGGGCTGGTGCTGGTCAACTTCAACAACACCGGCGTGATCACCTTCAACTACGCCGACCTGTTGAAAGTGCAGATGTCCAAGACCACCGAGTACGTGCTGATGCTGGGCTTCTTCATCGCCTTCGCGGTGAAGCTGCCGGTGGTGCCGTTCCACTCCTGGCTGCCGGATGCCCACGCCCAGGCGCCGACCGCAGGTTCCGTGGACCTGGCGGGTATCTTGCTCAAGACCGCGGCCTATGGTCTGCTGCGCTTTGCCTTGCCGCTGTTCCCCAATGCCTCGGCGGAGTTCGCGCCGATTGCCATGACCCTGGGCCTGATCGGGATTTTCTACGGTGCGTTCCTGGCATTCGCCCAGACCGACATCAAGCGCCTGATCGCGTTCTCCAGCGTCTCGCACATGGGCTTCGTGCTGATCGGGATCTACTCCGGCAGCCAGCTGGCCCTGCAAGGCGCGGTGATCCAGATGCTGGCCCACGGCCTGTCGGCGGCGGCGCTGTTTATCCTCAGCGGCCAGTTGTACGAACGCCTGCACACCCGGGACATGCGTGAGATGGGCGGCATCTGGTCGCGCATCGCCTACCTGCCGGCCATCAGCCTGTTCTTCGCAGCCGCGTCCCTGGGCTTGCCGGGCACGGGTAACTTCGTCGGCGAGTTCCTGATCCTGATCGGCTCGTTCGTCAGTTCGCCTTGGATCACGGCGATTGCCACCTCTGGCCTGGTGTTCGGTTCGGTCTATTCGTTGATCATGATCCACCGCGCCTACTTCGGTCCGGCCAAGTCGGATGAAGTGCTGCGCGGCATGGACGGTCGCGAACTGATCATGGTGCTCGGCCTTGCGGTGCTGCTGGTTTACCTCGGCGTTTCCCCGCAACCGTTCCTCGACACCTCTGCCGCCACGATGCATGGCGTGCAGCAGTGGCTCGGCACCGCCTTCTCTCAACTCGCTTCGGCCCGGTAAGAGCGCTATGGAATTCACGATTCAACACTTTATCGCGCTTGCGCCGCTGTTGATCACCAGCGCCACGATCATCGTGGTGATGCTGGCGATCGCCTGGCGGCGCAATCACTCACAGACCTTCCTGCTGTCGGTGGCGGGGCTGAACCTGGCCTTGCTGTCGATTTTGCCGGCCCTGAAAGTCGCACCACTGGCGGTCACGCCGTTGCTGCAGATCGACAGCTTCGCCTGCCTGTACATGGCGTTGATCCTGGTCGCCACCCTGGCCTGCGTCACCCTCGCCCACGCCTACCTCGGCGATGGCGGTTCGGGTTACCCGGGCAACCGCGAAGAACTGTACCTGCTGATCCTGATGGCCGCCGCCGGTGGCCTGGTCCTGGTCAGCGCGCAGCACCTGGCCAGCCTGTTCATCGGCCTGGAACTGCTGTCGGTGCCGGTCTACGGCCTGGTGGCCTACGCCTTTTTCAACAAGCGCTCCCTGGAAGCCGGCATCAAATACATGGTGCTGTCGGCGGCCGGTTCCGCGTTCCTGTTGTTCGGCATGGCGCTGCTCTATGCCGAAGCCGGCACCCTGAGCTTCGTCGGCATCGGCCAGGCCCTGGCGGCCACCGGCCTGCCTAGCCCGATCGCGCAACTGGGCCTGGGCATGATGTTGATCGGCCTGGCGTTCAAGCTGTCGCTGGTGCCCTTCCACCTCTGGACCCCAGACGTCTACGAAGGCGCCCCGGCGCCAGTGGCGGCGTTCCTGGCCACTGCGTCGAAAGTGGCGGTGTTCGCGGTGATGGTGCGTCTGTTCCAGATCTCGCCAGTGGCCAGCAGCGGTGTGCTGAGCAACGTACTGACCATCATCGCCATCGCGTCGATCCTGTTCGGTAACCTGCTGGCGCTGACCCAGAGCAACCTCAAGCGTCTGCTGGGTTACTCGTCCATCGCCCACTTCGGTTACCTGCTGATCGCCCTGATCGCCAGCAAGGGCCTGGCCGTGGAAGCCATCGGCGTGTACCTGGTCACCTACGTGATCACCAGCCTCGGCGCCTTCGGCGTGATCACCCTGATGTCCTCGCCATACAACGGCCGCGACGCCGACGCCCTGTACGAATACCGCGGCCTGTTCTGGCGCCGTCCGTACCTGACCGCCGTGCTGACCGTGATGATGCTGTCCCTGGCCGGCATCCCGCTGACCGCCGGCTTCATCGGCAAGTTCTACATCATCGCCACCGGCGTCGAGGCCCACCAATGGTGGCTGGTCGGCTCCCTGGTGCTGGGCAGTGCCATCGGCGTGTTCTACTACCTGCGCGTGATGGTCACCCTGTACCTGATGGAACCGAACCTGCGTCGCCACGATGCCGAGCTGCACTGGGAACAGAAGGCAGGCGGCGTGATGCTGTTGGCCATCGCCGTGTTGGCGTTCTTCCTCGGTGTGTACCCGCAGCCGTTGCTGACTTTGGTTCAGCAGGCGGGCTTGACCGGTTGATCGTCTAAGCGTCGTAACCACTGAAAATGCCCGTATCGCTAGATACGGGCATTTTTTTTGGCTCTCGTTCGCCAAGAGTGATACGAGGTAAGACAAGAAGCGCGGACTGATTCAGGTCGGCCACTACGAGATGCGCTATGAAATAGTAGGTTCCACCCTGTACCTGCTACGCCTGTGGCACACACGTGAGGATCAATGACGTGGACTCGGCCAGCCTGGTCGCGATGACGGCGGCACCTTCAACATCGATGCAAGCTGACCCACCGCTTTCGCGAGCAAGCCCGCTCCCACAAAGACTCAGCGCGCCTGCCAATCCCGCAACCATTTCAGGCCAGACGAGGTATCACCACGAGGGCGGTACTCGCAACCGACCCAACCGTCATACCCCAACTCATCCATCAGCTCGAACAGAAAGGGATAATTGACCTCCCCCAGGTCCGGCTCATGGCGATCCGGCACCCCGGCAACCTGGATATGGCCGATGCCACTGAAGTCACGGCGCAGTTTGCTCGCCAGGTCACCCTCGACAATCTGACAGTGGTAGCAATCGAACTGAACCTTGAGGTTCGGCGCGCCCACCTCCCGGCAGATAGCATGGGCCTGATCCTGCCGATTGAGAAAAAAGCCCGGCATGTCCCGGGTATTGATCGGCTCCAGCAACACGGTGACGCCAACCTTCGCCGCCTGGGCGCAAGCGTAGGTGAGGTTTTCCAGGTACACGCCGTGGTGCCGGGCGCGCTCGGCTTCGGACGCCAGCAAGCCGGCCATCACGTGGATTTTCGAATTGCCGAGCACCGCGGCATAGTCCAGGGCGCGGTCAACCCCTTCGCGAAACTCCGACTGGCGACCCGGCAGCGTCGCAATGCCTCGCTCCCCCGCGGCCCAATCGCCGGGCGGCGCGTTGAACAAGGCCTGGACCAGGCCGTTGTCCTCCAGCCGCTGCTTGAGCACCTGGGGGCTGTATTCGTATGGGAACAAATATTCAACCGCGTCGAAACCATCGGCCGCTGCGGCCGCAAAACGCTCCAAGAAGCTGTGTTGCGGGTAAAGCATGCTGAGGTTGGCAGCGAAACGAGGCATATCAGTACGCTCCTTGGACGAAGGGTAGATCAACAGAGTGGTACCAAAGCCCAGCGTACCGAGCGGCGTGGATTCTATCCAGACGGCATAGCGTCTAAATGGCCCCAGCAGGGCTATCCTTGAGATCGGCCAACTTGCAGACCCTGGGGGAGAGACTAGGTTGAACGTCGACATTGAATGCGTGGTGGTGGGCGCTGGCCTCGTCGGGCTCGCCACAGCCCGGGAAATGGCCCGCACCGGTCACGACGTGCTGCTGATCGAAGCCGGCGAAGCCATCGGCATGGGCATCAGCTCGCGCAACTCGGAAGTCATCCACGCCGGTATCTATTACCCACCGGGCAGCCTCAAGGCGCAGTTGTGTGTCGAAGGCCGGCACAGGCTGTACGACTATTGTGAAAGCCACGGCGTTGCGACCCGCCGGCTCGGCAAGTTGATCGTCGCCAAGGACCAGGCCCAGGTGGCCGGGCTCGAAACCTTACTGACACGCGGTTTGACGAATGGCGTGGACGACCTGCGCCTGCTCGATCAACGACAGGCGCTGGACCTGGAGCCGGCCCTGGCTTGTGTCGCCGCGTTGTATTCACCGTCCACCGGTATCGTCGATTCCCACGCCTTGATGCTGGCGTTGCAGGGCGATGCCGAGGCCGCCGGCGCGACCGTCGCGTTCCATACGCCGCTGTTGAGCGCGCGTATCAGCAGCGATGGCTTTCTGTTGGAACTGGGCGGTACGGCGCAGATGAGCTTGTCCTGCCGCCAACTGATCAACGCCGCCGGCCTCCAGGCGCCCGCCCTCGCCCGCCGCATCGAGGGCTTGGCAGCGCAATCGGTACCTCCTGACTATTTGTGCAAGGGCAATTATTTCAGCCTGAGCGGACGCGCGCCCTTTCGGCATTTGGTCTACCCCGCGCCGCAAGCCGCCGGCCTGGGCATCCACATGACGTTGGACCTGGCAGGCCAGGCGCGTTTCGGTCCTGACATCGAATGGGTCGAGGGCGAAGACTATCAAGTCGATCCGGCACGGGCCGAAGCCTTCTACTCGGCAATTCGCAACTACTGGCCCAGCCTGCCGGAGCGAAGCCTGCAACCAGCCTACAGCGGCATCCGGCCAAAGATTTCCGCTCCCGGCGAGCCCGCCCGGGACTTCCTCATCAGCAGCGAAGCCGAGCATCAGGTGCCGGGGTTGGTCAATCTGTTCGGAATTGAGTCGCCTGGGCTGACGTCGTGCCTGGCGATTGCCACACGGGTCCGGCAACTGATCGAAAGCGTTTAGCCATCAACGCAAAGTGCAAGACATTTTTCCCGCCCTCTTGCAGCTTGCACGAACCTGAAAAACGCTCCTTACACAACATATTGTTTTAAAACGATTTTTCAAGTCGCTTCGGCTGGCACGGCTGATGCAATTCACCTCATACACGGCGTCGGCGCTTGAAGCCAACCCGTAAACCGTGAATTGCCTGGAGCTACTTATGAACGCCATCGATCTGTTGAAAGCCGACCATGAACGCGTGAAAGCCATTTTGACTCAGCTGAGCGAGTCCACCGATCGCGCCTTGAAGAAACGCACTGACCTGTTGGCGAAACTGGAAATGGAAATTTCCATCCACACCCGCCTGGAAGAAGAAATTCTGTATCCGGCGTTCAAGCAAGCGGGCGGCAAGGACGAAGCAGAAATGTATTACGAAGCCAAGGAAGAGCACCGCACCGTCGACTCGTTGGTGCTGCCGGACCTGAAAACCACCGACCCCTCGCAGCCAGAATTTGCCGGTCGCGTGAAAGTGGTCAAGGAACTGCTGGAGCACCACATCGAAGAAGAAGAAAAGGAAATGTTCCCTCACGCGAAAAAGCTGCTGGGCAAAGCCAAACTCGATGCCCTGGGTGAGGAAATGGAAACCATGAAAGCGCAGTACAAAAAAGAACTGAGCAGCGCCAACCTGGCCGCCTGATCACCTGCCGTGGATGCTTCAGCCGTCAATTGACGGCTGGATGCGTTCCGGCATTTATTGCATCTGTTCGCGCAAGAACTCCACCAACGCCTGCACCGGGCGTGAGCTTTGTCGATGTTGCGGGTACACCGCCGACAGCGCCAGCGGCTCGGTCTCGAACTCCTCCAATACCTTGATCAATCGCCCATCCCTCAAGGCATCGCCCAGGATAAATGTCGGCAGGTAGGTGATGCCCATCCCGGCGATGGCCGCGTCCCTGAGCAAATCACCGTTATTGGCGCGCATGCGACCCGCCACCTCCAAGGTCAAGGGTTTGCCGGCCCCACCGAATCGCCACTGGACCTGACGGCTGTGACCATAGGGCAGGCAATCATGATTGCGCAGGTCTTCAGGCCGCGTGGGCGTGCCTCTTTGCGCCAGGTAGGCGGGGCTGGCGCAGTACGCCCGTCCGATGGTCGCAATGCGCCGGGCGATCAGGGTCGAGTCCTCCAGCACGCCGATCCGTAGCGCCAGGTCATAGCCCTCCCCCAGAAGATCCACCGAGCGGTCGCTCAGGTCCACCTCCACGCTGACGCCCGGATAGCGCTGCAAGAAAACCGGCAAGAGACTGCCCAGGTGCGCCACCGCGAAGGACAGCGGCGCGCTAAGGCGAATGGTGCCGCGGGGCTCGTCGGTCTGGCCGCTGATGGCTTGCTCCACCTGCTCGACTTCGCTGAGCAGACGCAGCGCCGCCTCGTAGTAACGTTGCCCTAAAGGCGTAACATCCAGGCGCCGTGTCGAGCGGTTGAGCAGCCGCACCCCCAGGCGCTGCTCCAGTTCCATGAGCTTGCGACTGACGAACTGCTTGGACAGCCCCAGCTTGTCCGCCGCGGCGGTGAAACTGCCCGACTCCATGACCTGGGCAAAGATGCGCATTTCTTCGAAGGGGTTCATTGTCATTCCGGGGGTGGACAGTCAGGATGTTCTATGAGGCATTGTGGTCTGGGTGAGACAGATTGGGAAGGTGTCGCCTGTGCTGCCGTCATCGCGAGCAAGCTCGCTCCCACAAGGGTTTTGTGGTGGACATAGGTTCCGAGAACACTCGATAACACTGTGGGAGCGAGCTTGCTCGCGATGACGGCGGATCAGCTTGCCGAGAAATTGATACCAGGCACGAAAACGCCCGCACAAGGCGGGCGTCATTGAGCATGAATCGCTTACTTGGCCGTCAGCGCCGAGTAGCTGTTCATTAGGTTGCGGTAGTTCGGAATGCGCTGGGACAGCAGGTTGCCCAGGCCTTCGATGTCGTTGCGCCAGTCGCGGTGCAGCTCACAGGCCACCGAGAACCAGTTCATCATCTGTGCGCCGGCAGCGGTCATGCGTACCCAGGCTGCCTGTTGCACGGTTTCGTTGAAGGTACCCGAGGCATCGGTCACGACGAATACGTCGAAACCTTCCGCCAGTGCCGACAGGGTCGGGAACGCCACGCACACATCGGTCACCACGCCGGCAATGATCAGTTGCTTGCGGCCGGTGGCCTTGATCGCCTTGACGAAGTCTTCGTTGTCCCAGGCATTGATCTGGCCTGGACGTGGGATGTACGGCGCGTCCGGGAACATTTCCTTGAGCTCCGGCACGATCGGGCCGTTAGGGCCTTTTTCGAAGCTGGTGGTCAGGATGGTAGGCAGTTCGAAAAACTTCGCCAGGTCGGCCAGGGCCAACACGTTGTTCTTGAACTCGTTGGGCGAGAAGTCCTGGACCAGGGAAATCAGGCCAGTCTGGTGATCGACCAGCAGGACTACCGCGTCGTCTTTGTTCAGACGGTTGTAGGCGGGAACATTGCTCATGGGATGACTCCTTTGGGATGGATGTTACAAAACCCTGGTGGGAGCGGGCTTGCTCGCGAAAGCGGTGTGTCAGTCGACGAAAATGCTGAATGTCAGTCCGCATTCGCGAGCAAGCCCGCTCCCACAGGGGAGATCTGTGTGTATCAGTCAGAAGGCAAAGCAGGAGCAGCCAAACGCGCCCCAGAAGCCTTGGAAATCGCTGACCGGAACGTTCGACAGGCGCGCCCGTTCATGGCTATGGGAATGCACCGTGCAAGGACCGCTGCACTGGTGCACCTGCGCCTGCAGCGGTGAGGTCGGGCGCCAGTGGCCTGGGACCTTGACCACCGGCGACCAGTCCGGCAGCACCGGGACGCTGGCCGGCCCGAGCTTCTCGAAATCACCAGCGGCATACACCACTTTGCCGTCGACCACCGTCAGCACCGACTCGATCCACTTGATGGCTTCTTCCTCGACGCTGAAGAAATCCGCGCTCAGGGCTGCCAAATCCGCCAATTGGCCGACCTTGATCTGGCCTTTCTTGCCCTGCTCCGAGGAGAACCAGGCACTGCCATGGGTGAACAATTCCAGCGCGGTCAGGCGCGGCAGGCCTTCTTCGTGCAATGAGAGGCCGCCGACCGTACGGCCGCTGACCATCCAGTACAGCGAGGTCCAAGGGTTGTAGCTGGACACCCGCGTAGCGTCGGTACCGGCACCTACCGGCACCCCTTCGGCCAGCATGCGCTTGATCGGCGGCGTGGCTTCGGCGGCCTTGGCGCCGTAGCGGTCAACGAAGTATTCACCCTGGAAGGCCATGCGATCCTGGATCGCAATGCCGCCACCCAGCGCCCTGACCCGCTCGATGTTCTTCGGCGTGATGGTCTCGGCGTGGTCGAAAAACCACGGCAGGCCGTTGAACGGGATGTCACGGTTGACCTTCTCGAACACATCGAGCATGCGGCTAATGGACTCGTCATAGGTGGCGTGCAGGCGGAACGGCCAACGCTGTTCCACCAGGTGACGGACCACCGGCTCCAGGTCCTGCTCCATGCCAGGCGGCAGGTCCGGGCGTGGCTCGAGGAAGTCCTCGAAGTCCGCCGCCGAAAACACCAGCATTTCACCGGCGCCGTTGTGCCGCAGGAAGTCGTCGCCCTGGTGCAACTTGACGCTGCCGGTCCAGTTCTTGAAGTCGCTGAGTTCTTCCTTGGGCTTCTGGGTGAACAGGTTGTAGGCGATGCGCACCGTCAACTGCTGTTCCCGGGCCAGTTGCTCGATCACTGCGTAATCGTCTGGATAATTCTGGAAGCCGCCGCCGGCATCGATGGCGCTGGTCAGCCCCAGGCGATTGAGTTCACGCATGAACTGGCGCGTGGAGTTGACCTGGTATTCGAGCGGCAGCTTCGGCCCCTTGGCCAGCGTCGAATAAAGGATCATCGCGTTAGGCCGCGCCACCAGCATGCCGGTGGGTTCGCCCTTGCTGTCACGGACGATCTCGCCGCCCGGTGGGTTCGGTGTGTCACGGGTGTAGCCGGCCACCCGCAGCGCGGCGCGGTTGAGCAAGGCGCGGTCATACAGGTGCAACACGAACACCGGCGTATCGGGAGCGGCCTGGTTCAGTTCCTCCAGGGTCGGCATGCGTTTTTCGGCGAACTGGAATTCGTTCCAGCCGCCTACCACGCGCACCCATTGTGGCGTTGGCGTGCGGTCGGCCTGGTCCTTGAGCATGCGCAAGGCATCGGCCAGGGATGGCACGCCTTCCCAGCGCAGCTCCAGGTTGTAGTTCAGGCCACCACGGATCAGGTGCAAGTGCGAGTCGTTGAGCCCGGGGATGACGGTGCGGCCCTTGAGGTCGATGACCTGGGTGCCACTGCCGCGCAGGGCCATGGCTTCGGCATCGGTGCCCACGGCGACGAAGCGTCCCTGGCTGATGGCGACCGCACTGGCGCGGGGTTTCTCACGGTCGACGGTATGGAATTGACCATTGAATAGAATCAGATCGGCGTTCATCGGATTTCCTTCTGAATGAGTAGAGGCAAGGGACAGACGTGGCCAGAAAGCCGCCGCCGCGCTGAGCAAGGACCCGGCGGCCAAGAGTTGGCGGCGCAGCGGATCGGTTGGATCGTCGTTATTGGCCATGGCCGGGCTCCAGGTGTTCGTGGGCCTTCGAAGCTTCCATCCAGGGTGCGAACAATCGAGTCGCCAGCGGCATGAACACGTACACCACCGAAAGCACGATGGTCAGGGTGATCAGGAACGTCGCCACCACGTAGTTGGAAAGAAACGCATTGAGTTGCAGCAACGGCCCCCAGATCAGCGGCACCAGCAGGGTGTGCGGCAGGATCACCAGCAGCGTCACCACCGACTGCTTCCAGCGCGGCGGCGGTGTGGCGGCATCGGCCAGCGGGGCGAACCAGAATTCCTTGTGCGGCGCGACTTCGGTCTGGTCGCCGTCGGCCAGCAAGGGCGTGGCCTCCTCCACCAGTTCGCGGCGTTCGGGCGAGTCCAGCCAGCGTTGCATGGCCTCGGTGGAACAGAAGCGCAGCACGCAGGTGAACAGCGATAGTCCGCCCCGCTTGCCCCGGACCAC
Organism: Pseudomonas sp. B21-054; assembly: GCF_026016345.1. Taxonomy (NCBI): domain Bacteria; kingdom Pseudomonadati; phylum Pseudomonadota; class Gammaproteobacteria; order Pseudomonadales; family Pseudomonadaceae; genus Pseudomonas; species Pseudomonas sp. B21-054. Next base: position 2,470,016 of record NZ_CP087204.1, on the reverse strand, counting down.
GTCCACGCCCAGGTGCCCTGGCCACTGACCGGCCACGCTTACGATGCGCCGCAACCAGGCCTCGTAGGCCGCGTCCTGGCCGGCCTTGATCCGGTGCTTGACCACCAGGGTGACGATTTCGTCGAAGCCGGGTTTGGCCGGGCTCGCAGGGGAGCCGATGGTTTGAGATTCAGACATGGCGAAGCACTCCAACAAAACGCGTGTTCATGGCCAGGCGCCCGGGCCCGGCAATGAATACGCTGGTAAATATGATCAGCAGCAACCAACCGAACTGCCCTTCTTCCAGGCTCCACTGCGGGTGCACCACCAGCAGCGCCACGGCCAGCAGAAACAGGATGGGCAGACACGCCAGGCGCACCAGGACACCGGCCATGATCAGCAGCGGGCACAGCACCTCGGCGAAGATCGCCAGGACCAGGGTCGGCGCCGCCCCCAAGTGAAAGGGGTCTTCGATGCGCGTCAGCTCGACGCTGTAGTGCAACAGCTTCGGCAGCCCATGGACCCAAAGCAGAAACAGCGCGCCACTGAGGCGCAGGAACAACAAGCCCAGGTCCTGCAACGGACGTTCATCTGTCAGGTTCATCGGTGCGCTCCGTCGGGGTCCGTCGAGGCGGCCGCCGGCAACGGTTGGGACATGTGGGTGGCAATGCGCGAGCGCAGCCAGCGCTCGGCCGGGTCGTTGTCATGCACGCCGCTCCAGACCATCGACAACTCGGCGGCATTGATCTCGAACGGCGGATCCTCGGCACGCAGGGCGCAACCCTCCACCAGCGCGCAGGCGGCGTAGTCGGGCACGGTGGCGATCAGTTCGGTACCGGCCAGCAAGGCCCGCAGCCCGCTGAATTGCGGTACTGCCAGCACCACTTTGCGGGCCCGACCGATCCGCGCCAGGTCCAGGTCGATGTTGCCGCTCAAATCGCCCGAGAACGAGACCATGGCGTGGGGCCGCGCGCAGTATTCGTCCAGGGTCAGGGGGCCCGGGCGCTTGTCGCCGCGCAAGACCTTGCAGGGAATATCCCGCAGTTTCTTGCGCTTGGCATTGGCCGGCAGGTCGGTGGTGTAGCTGACCCCGACGCTGATTTCACCGCTGGCCAGCAGCGACGACATCAGCAGGAAATTGGCCCGGCGCACCACCACAATGATGCCCGGCGCTTCTTCGCGCAGTTGGCTCAGCAAGGGTGGAAACAGGCCGAACTCGGCATCGTCGGACAGGCCGATGCGGAACACGTCGCAACTGGTGGACGGATCAAAGGCCTTGGCCCGGCTGACCGCGCCGGAAATCGTGTCCATGGCCGGTTGCAGTTCCTGCAGAATCGCCAGGGCCCGGGGCGTCGGCTCCATGCTCCGACCGTTGCGTATCAGCAGCGGATCATCGAACAGATCCCGTAGCCGCCCGAGTGCCGCGCTCACCGCCGGCTGGCCCATGAACAGCTTTTCGGCGACACGGGTCAGGTTCTTTTCGAACATCAGTGCCTCGAAGATCACCAGCAGGTTCATGTCGAGGCGGCGTAAATCGTTGCGATTCATGGGTGTTGGTCCTGTCGAATACCAAGGATTGGTGGAGTCCCTGTGGGAGCGGGCTTGCTCGCGAAGGCGCACCGACATTCAACATCTTCGTCGACTGACACACCGCTTTCGCGAGCAAGCCCGCTCCCACATGAAATCTGTGCTTGCCTCATAGCATCAGGGCAAGCCCCCGCACCTCCCCCTTCAGCCCTGGATGAACGCCAACAGGTCGGCGTTCAAGCGGTCCTTGTGTGTGTCGGTCAGGCCGTGGGGCGCGCCCGGATACACCAGCAACTGCGAGTTCTTCAGCAATTTGGCGGCGGCGATGCCAGCGGCTTCGATGGGGACCACCTGGTCGTCATCGCCATGGACCACTAGGGTCGGCACGTCGATATTGCGCAGGTCTTCGGAAAGATCGGTCTGCGAGAATGCCTTGATGCAGTCGTAGGTGTTCTTGTGGCCGGCGAGCATGCCCTGCATCCAGAACCAGTCGATCATGCCCTGGGAGACCTTGGCCCCCGGCCGGTTGGCGCCGAAAAACGCGCTGGCCACATCTTTGTATAGCTGAGAACGGTCGGCCAGGGAGGCCTGGCGGAAACCGTCGAACACCTCGACGGGCAAGCCGCCCGGGTTGGCTGGAGTCTTGAGCATCAGTGGCGTGACCGCCGAGATCAGGCCGAGCTTGGCGACTCGAGCGGCGCCATGGCGGCCGATGTAGCGGGCCACTTCGCCACCGCCGGTGGAGAAGCCGAGCAACACCGCGTCCTTCAAGTCCAGCCGCTCGATCAGCTCGGCCAGGTCATCGGCGTAGGTGTCCATGTCGTTGCCGTCCCAGGGCTGGCTGGAACGCCCGTGTCCACGGCGATCATGGGCGATCACCCGGTAACCGTTGGATGCCAGGAACATCATCTGCGCCTCCCAACTGTCCGAGTTCAACGGCCAGCCGTGGCTGAAGACCACCGGTTGACCAGTGCCCCAATCCTTGTAGTAAATCTCGGTGCCGTCGCGGGTGATGAAGGTGCTCATGACATGACTCCTTGAGGTGGGTGGATCGTTTTATGGTCCGACCACGAGGGGTATTGGCGTGAGTTAAACGTTGTTAATTTTTTCGGGACGCACGTGTTAAAAACCTGCTTTTGTGGCGAAGGAGCTTGCTCTCTAGCCACAGGGCCCAGCGGCTGGAAGGCTCGGAGCAGAGCCTGCGCCGTTGCGCTTGAAGTCAAACCTGAGGAATATGCTCGGGTAAAGCCCAGGCATCTGGACCAGAACATTGAGAGCAACATGAGCCACTACCTCAACCTCCCCGTCGAACAGACCGTGCATTTCGGCCCTTACCAGGTTCATCCTCGCCAACGCCTGGTGCTGGAAGCCGGGCAACCGTTGCGCCTGGGGCGACGGGCGGTGGAGATTCTGCTGGTGTTGCTTGAACACGCTGGGCAGGTGGTGAGCAAACAGCAGCTGATTGCCCGGGTCTGGCCCAAGAGCGTCGTGGAAGATACCAATCTGCGGGTGCACGTCGCAGCATTGCGCAAGGCCCTGGGAGATGGTCAGGATGGCCAGCGCTACATCGTCACCGTGGCGCAACGCGGCTACAGTTTTGTCGCACCGGTGTCACTCGAACCCCTCGAAGAACTGGCGTGCATCCCTCATCCATCACTGGCCCACAACCTGCCGCTGCGACGCACGCGACTGATCGGCCGCCAGGCGCTGGTAGAAGCGTTGGTGGCCCAGCTGCCGCGAAAACGCTTTATCACGCTGGTGGGTACCGGTGGCATCGGCAAGACCACCGTCGCCCTGCGGGTCGCCGAACAGTTGATCGGCCATTACCGCGACGGCACTTATCTGCTGGATCTGGCCGCGCTCAATGATCCAGCCATGATTGCCCCCAACCTGTGTGCGCTGCTGGACCTGCCGTTGCATGACGGCGACTCACTGGACAGCATCGCCCGACAGCTCAAGGCGCGGCATCTGTTGCTGGTGATCGACAACTGCGAGCACCTGATCGATACCGTCGCCGTGCTCTGTGAAACCCTGCTGCGCGGTGCCCCTCACCTGCATGTCCTGGCCACCAGCCGCGAAGGCCTGCGTGCCGAGGGCGAGCATGTGCAGCGCTTGGACGCCCTGGCGTTCCCGCCGCGAGAGATGCCTATCGAGGGTTATCCCGCCGTGGAGTACCCGGCCTTGCAGTTGTTCGCCGAACGGGCGATGGCCAGCCATGACGACTTCGAGCTGACCGACCCGCTGGTGCCATTGGTGGTCGATATCTGCCAGCGACTGGACGGCATCCCCCTGGCCATCGAACTGGCCGCCGCCCAGGTCGGCCGATTCGGACTGGAGGAACTTCACCGCCAACTGAAAGGCAGTGTCACCCTGCTCCATAACGACAGCGACGCCGCTCCACGCCAGCAAACCCTGCGCGCCACGCTGGACTGGAGCTTCGCGCTGCTAACCCCTTGCGAACAGACCTGCCTGCGGCGATTGGCGGTGTTCATGGGCAGTTTCAACCTGGCATCGGCTGCGGCGGTGATCGTCGGCCAGCATGTCGAGCCCGACCAGGTGCTGGCGGCGGTCAGCCAATTGGTCGCCAAATCGTTGCTCAACGTCGAGATCGGCGATGAAGAGGTGCGCTACCGCCTGCTGGATACCACCCGCAGCCATGCCTTGGAAAAACTGGCCGAGGCCGGTGAGTTGGCGGCCAGCCAGGCGCGCCACGCCGAGCGTTGCCTGACGCTGATGGAGCAGGCCGAAAAAGACTGGGAAAACACCCCCACACGGCTGTGGATCTCCCGCTACGCGGCCTATCGCGATGACATCCGTGCGGCGCTCGACCGGGGGTTGGGTCCGCAGGGTTCCCACGCGGTAGCGATCCGCCTGACCGCCCGCACCCTGCCCCTCTGGCACGAACTGTCGCTGCTCAAGGAGCACGGGCTTTACGTCAGCAAAGCGCTGGAATTATTACAAGCCAGCCCCTCGCCCTGCCCAAGGTTGACCCTCGCCCTGGAGCTGGCCCATGCCAGTTTCAATTACCATACCGAGGGGGGTACGCCCGCCACCGTCCGTGCCTTCGTCAAGGCCCGGCATTTGGCGCAGCAATGCCAGGACCTGGCGGGCGAGTTGCGGGCTGTGTCGGGGCACATGACCGTCAACCTCAGTCGCGGCAGTTACCAGGAGGCACTGGATCAAAGCCAGGATTTCGACCGCTTGGGCCTGCATGGCGAGCCGAGCCTTTCCTTGAGTACCCAACGCCTGCGAGTCCTGGCGCTGCATTTCAGCGGCGATCAGCGTGCCGCGCGGCGCGATGCCGAACAGGTCATCCAGCGCCTGGCCCAGAGCGGTCATCTCAGCCGTTTCACCCATGGCTTCGGCGTGCAATACGATCAGAGCGTGGCCGCACTGACGATTCTGGCGCGCATCCTCTGGCTGCAAGGCTTTGCCGAGAAAGCCCGGCGCACCGCCAACCTGGCGCTGCAGATCGCCTTGCAGATCAACCACGGTATTTCGATCTGCTACACCCTGGCGGTCACCGGTTGCGTGATCGCCCTCTACAACGGCGACCACTCATCTGCCCGGGAAAGACTCGAACTGTTGAAGCAACAAGCCAGGAAGCATTCGGTGATGCTGTTCCATGATTGGGCCTGCCACTACGAGTGCGCACTCGATGGCACTCCCTTGGCGGCAAGCCGGACCAACGGACTGATTCAGGACATCGTTGTCACGCTACGGGCCGACTGTGTCAGCCCGGCGCAACTCGAGCGCGCCCACAGTGGCGCCGCGGGCTGGTGCACAGCGGAAGTCCTGCGGGCCAGCGCCGAAACCTTGCTGGCACAGAACGCCCCGTCCCTTGAGGGTCGCGCCGAAGAGCAGTTGCTGGACGCCCTGGCCGTGGCCCGGCACCACAATGCCCTGGCCTGGGAACTGCGCAGCGCCATGTCCCTGGCCCGGCTATGGCAACGCCGGGGTCGGGAGCATGCCGCGCGGGATCTGCTCGGGCCGGTCTATCGACGTTTCACCGAAGGGTTCGACACGCCCGACCTACAGCAAGCCAGCGCGCTGCTCCAGACCCTGGGTCATCGTCTCGGGCCTTGAGCGGCGTGGCGCCCAAGCCTCCTGCAACGCGTAATGCCGCTGGAACACCTGCCACTGACCGCTGCGCCGTAGTTTTTCCCGGGCATAGGCGCGGGTGGTGTGGAGCAAGTGGAAGTGAACCCCGTCGGCGCCCTGCTCGACCATTACCAGTGATTGGCTCACCAGCCGTGACAGCAACCAAGGCAATTGCCCAGCAGCCAATTCGGCACAATTGATCACCGCCATGGCCGCCTTGAGAGTAAAGGGTTCATCAAACACCGACAGGCGCTGGAACACCTTCTGTTCATCAGCACTCAAGCGCTCGAAACTCCAATCCAGCAAGGCCGCCAGGCTTCGGTGGCGGGCCACCGCCGTGCGTCGTCCATGGCTCAAGAGTGACAAACCATAATCCAGTTGTTCCAGCACCCCAGCCACGCCCAGGGCGTCGACCTGGGCTGCCGCCAGTTCCAATGCCAGCGGCAACCCGTCCAAGCGCTGGCAGATCTGCGCAAGGATGACCCAGTCGCGCTCCCCCGGCTTGAAGCCTTGCTGGCGGGCGCCAACCAGGTCGATCAATAACTGCACGGCCGGGCACGCCGCTATCTGATGCCCAGGCGCAAGGGCCGATGCCACTGCCAGGCCCTGCAACTGCACAACGCTTTCATCCGTGATGGCCAAGGGTTCGCGGCTGCTCACCAACAGCGACACCCCAGGTGCCGAGCGCAGTGCCTGAGCCAGCACTCGGCAGGCGTCGAGCACATGTTCGCAGCCATCGAGCACCAGCAACATTCGGCAGGGTGCCAGTTCCCGGTCCAAGTGCTCGCCTGGCAAGCCGAGTGTGCGGGCGACCTGCGCCGACACCTGCGAGGCGTCGCTGACGGCGGACAGGTCAACGAACCAGGCACCGTCGTCAAAATGCTCCAACAACAGCTCCGCCGCCCGCAGCACCACGGTGCTCTTGCCGACACCGCCCGGGCCAGCCACGGTGGTCAGGGACTGTTTGGGCACTTCAGCCAATAACCGCCCCAGCACTGGGTCGCGACCGATCACCGGACTCAATCGAGCGGGCAGGTTATGCCGATCGGATAATCGGGGGGTGTGCCGTTCGACACCTGCCTTCAAGGCCACGGAGGCCGCAAAGCAATAGCCTTGGCGGGGATGATTGAGGATGTAGTGACAGCCGTCCCGCCCATCACCGAAGGCCCGCCGCAACGCCGCGATGTGCACCCGCAGGTTGATGTCTTCCACGACGCTGTCAGGCCAGACGCGCGCGATCAACGCCTGCTTGCTGACGAAAGTGCCGGCGTGTTCAACCAGCACCTGGAGAATGTCCAGGGCACGCCCGCCCAATGCCAGCGGCTTGCCCCCACACGTGACCAGTCGCTGCTGTCGGTAAAAGGCAAACGGACCGAAGCCCACCGCCGGCTCGGAATCGGGTTTGACGAAACTGTTCATGGGCGATCCAGCGCCGGATAACCGATCCGGGCAGACACGTTCCCTATCACTGAACGCGTCTGCCCCGGCTCCTGCGCATCCTTTCCAGAGGGTTCGCCGTTATCTTGGCAGGCACTGCCAAGAGGACAATGCTGGCACAGGGAGCGTCACGGACATCGCGATGCCCTGGACGGACACAATGTTCAACTGAATTGCTGGCGATACTGTACCGGGGTCAGGCCGAGCTTTTCACTGAACAGAAAACGCATGTGGCGCACACTGCCGAAGCCACTGCGAAATGCCACGGTCTTGAGGGGCAGATCAGTGCTTTCCAGCAACTGGCGGGCCCGGTCGATGCGCGCGCCTTGCAGGAACTCCATGGGCGTCATCTTCACCTCACGGGCGAAGACCCGGGCAAAATGTCGCGAGCTCATGGCGGCCAGCGCCGCCATGCGTTCGATGGTGAAAGGTTCTTCCAGGTGCTCCATCACATGATTCTGCACCCGGGTAATGGCCGACTCCTGGGTCGCCACCGCCGCCACCGAGGGGCTGAACTGCGCCTGCCCGCCCTGGCGTTTCATCACCACCAGCAACACCTTGGCCACGTCCAGCGCCACTTTGCGGCCGTGGTCTTGCGCGACGATGGACAGCGCCAGGTCAATCCCGGCGGTGACACCGCCGGAGGTGATCAGGCGTCGGTCCTGGAGAAAGATCTTGTCGGTTTCCACCAGCGCCTTGGGGAAACGGCGGATCAAGCGTTCGGTGTAATGCCAGTGAGTGGTGACGCGGTAACCGTCAAGCAATCCAGCCTCGCCAAGCACAAAGGCCCCGGTGCAAATGGAGCCGTAGCGCGTGGCCCGCTGCGCCGCCGCGCGCAGCCAGGTATGCAGGCCCGGATGCTGATCGTCGTAGGCCCCAGGCCCACCCGGCACCAGCAACACGTCATAAGCCGCCCAGGCCTGGTCGATATGAATATCGGCCTGTACCGTCACGCCATTGGACGCCCGTAACCCGCCGCGCTCGGTGCCCAGGGTCAGCAGTTGATAACGATGGTCTGGTTCGAGATAGCGATTGGCGATGGAAAACACTTCAAGCGGCCCGGCCATGTCGAGCAGCAAGAAGTCCGGGAACAACACCATTGCAACGGTTTTCATTGGGACATACACCAAAAAATCCAGGTGAGCGCAGCGAAGCCTGATGCTCGCCAACCCAAACCCTGGAATGAAACCCCGTGGGAGCGAGCTTGCTCGCGATAGCGGAGTGTCAAACGACATTGAAGCAAGCTGAACGGACGCTATCGCGAGCAAGCTCGCTCCCACAGGAGTCGTCGTTTAATTGAGGGCATCAATCATCCCTTGCATTATGGCGAAACGAAGGGCCTGCTGGTCACATTTGAGCATTGTCCACTCAAAACGGACAGTCTTTCGTTTTTCACCTGCTTATTGAATATCTCGATAACCATTAACCTTCTTCTGAACCCGGCGAACGGCCACAGCCGTCACCCACTGAACCAGGAGAATTACCATGCTGACCCTTCGCAAAGCTTCGGACCGCGGCATCGCCCGCCACGGCTGGCTGACCTCGTTCCATACGTTTTCTTTCGCCAGCTACCGCAACGTCAATGAACAAGGCTTCTCCGACCTGCTGGTCATCAACGACGACCGGGTCGCGGCCGCCAAGGGCTTCGGCCAACACCCTCACCGGGACATGGAGATTTTCTCCTATGTGCTCGAAGGCGCGCTGGAGCATAAGGACACCCTGGGCACGGGTTCGGTCATTCGCCCGGGCGATGTGCAATTGATGAGTGCCGGCAGTGGCGTGGCCCACAGTGAGTTCAATCACAACGCCGACGAATTGGTGCACTTCCTGCAAATCTGGATCGTGCCCAACGTCAGTGGTGCCACGCCGCGCTATCAACAGGAGCACTTCAGCGCCGAACAAAAACGCGGGCGCCTGCAACTGATCATTTCCCCGGACGGCGCCGAAGGCTCGCTCCAGGTGCGCCAGGACGCGCGGGTATATGCCGGGCTGTTCGACGGCCAGGAAAGCGCCACCCTGAACCTGGCACCCAATCGTTATGCCTACGTGCATGTGGCCCGAGGCAGTGTCGAGCTTAATGGTGTGCCGCTACAGGAAGGTGACGGTGTGCGAGTGCGCGAGGAGCAGGCACTGACGTTGAGTAACGGCCAGGATGCCGAGGTACTGGTGTTTGATTTGCGGCCGCAGGAACTGCCGCAAATGCCATGAGGCGCAGATACTGTCCCCATAAAAAACCGATGCCCGCAGGGGCATCGGTTTTTTTTGATCTGGACTCGCTGGTTTCCAGCGCAAGCAGACAAGCCAGACCTCATAGGGCGACACACGCGTGCGCCCGTTACCGCCAGCTCAGCGCAACGCTTGCTTGCGCTCAAGCTTGGAACGATAGCTGCCCGGCGGAACGCCGAAGAAATCCCGGAAGCGACGCTGAAAGTGCGGCGAGCTGACGAAGCCCGTCGCCACGGCGATTTCCGTCACGGAACGATTGGTCTGCTGGATCAGCTGGCGCGCCCGCGTCAGGCGCAGTTCCAGGTAATAACGCGTCGGGGTCGCCCCGAGAAAACTGCAGAACCGCCGTTCCAACTGCCGCTTGGAAATCTTCACGCAGGCTGCCAGCTCATCGATGGTCAAGGGCTCCTCGACGTTTTGCCACATCAACTCCAGCGCCAGCTTGAGACTTTCCGGCAACGTCGGGTCCGTCTCGACGAACACTGGCGGCAAGTCCGTCGCATCATCGCCAGACTCATCACACCGGAGAATCTCCTCGATGGCCCCCACCAGCGCCTGCCCTCCCGTCTTGCTGATCAACTGGAGCATCATGCGCAGCGAACTGTTCGCGCCGGCGCAACTGACCCGCTCCCGGTCAACGATATAGGCCCGGCTGGACACCTTAACGAGGGGGAACATCTCCGTCATCATGGCGCGGCTTTCCGGATGAACGGCGCATTCGAAACCATCGAGCAGGTTGGCATCGGCGACAAAAAACACCCCGTTCCACAGCCCCCCCAATATCGCTCCGGACGTGGCATTGGCGCGCAGCTTGCGCCGCAGCAAAGGCAGGCCTTGCAACTTCACGCGAAAGCCCCCGGCGACGATCAGCACGTCCAGGTTTTCCGGTAACTGCGCCAGATCGACATCGGCGGAAATGACGATCCCCAGGTCACTCGTCACCTGACACCCCGACGCCCCCACCGTCAGCACCTCGTAAAGGGGCATGTCGCTCATCAGGTTGGCGGTGACCAGCGCGTCCACCGCGCCGGTAAAGGACATCATCGAAAAATTGTCCATCAATACAAACGCAACGCGGATGGGCGCCTGGTCGGCAGGTGGCGCCCCGAGTGGGCGATAAGCCATGTTCTTGTTTTTAAGTACGCTCTCGAATGCGCTTGGCATAGGGCCTCGTTGATACAGGGAGACGATCAGGGCTTGCCTGACTCTGACGCCTTGAAAAAAGGCAACGCGATGCAGGGCCGTCGCCGCTATCTTCCAGATTAGCGACGTTGTCTGCAATCGTCTCACCGCCGTTGATCAGCAATCCGCTAATAGCCGAACGACCTAAAGTACATAGGACCTTGGTCGATACGCTATAGGTAGGCATGGGCGCTTCACCTCCAGAATTCGCAACGCTCACCGCTAATGTTTCCGCCGTTCCAACACTTATAAATACCTGCGGGAGAAGTCATGAATATCAAACAGAAGCTGACATGGGCGTTCGCAACCATTGCCTGCCTCCCGGTCATCCTGGTGGCGGTGCTTGTCGTGTTGAACCTGCGCGACGCCGCCAAGGCCAACTTCCTGGACAGCAGCGGTCGTGAGATTCGCCAGATCGACAATGGCATGAAGCAATTCTTCGACGGGATCAGCCAGAACGTCGAGTTCTTTGCCAAGGACCCACGCATCGTCGCCGCCAAAGACCTGAAAAACTATTCCGGCGCCGATGCCGCACAGATTCCCCTGCCGGAAAACAACAAGCAGCTTCTGGAGATCTTTGACAGATTCGCCAAGAGCCATCCAACCACCGCCTATCTTTCCGTGGGGCTGGCCGATGGCGGCTACGCCAGTTGGCCTGACGACCCCAAGATCTCCAACTACGACCCACGCGTGCGTCCATGGTACAAGGCGGCCGTCGCCTCGCCCGGCAACACCGTGCGTACTGACGCCTACTACTGGGCACCGGACGACGTGTCGCTGATCGGGATCGTACACACGGTAGCCGACGCCAGCGGCAAGCTGGTGGGCGTCGTAGGCCTGGACGTGTCGCTCAAGCAACTCACCGAACTGGTCAAGAACATCAAGCTGGGTGAAAGCGGCTACCTGATGCTGGTGGAAGCCAACGGCAACGTCCTGGTGGACGCCGCCGATGCCAAGCACAACTTCAAGCCGCTGGCCGACCTGGGCCCCAACTATGCCGAGCTGGCCAAAAGCAGCGATGGCGTGACCCAGATCGAGATCGACGGCGTGCCTTACATGGCCAACGTGGTCAGCTCCAAAGGCCTGGGCTGGCGCTTCATCGGCCTGATCAAGCGTGACGAAGTGATGGCCGAAGCCTCGAACCTGACCTGGTTGATCGCCGCCATCGCGGCTGCGCTGGCCGTGGTCTTCGCCATCGTCGGCGCCAGTTTCGCCAGCATGATCGTGCGGCCGATCCGCGGGGTTGCCAATGGCCTGCAGGAAATCGCCGAAGGTGAAGGTGACCTCACCCGCAAACTCACGGTGCAGGGCAAGGATGAAACCGCCACCCTGGCCAGCTGGTTCAACCAGTTCCTGGGCATGATCGCGCAATTGGTGCAGCGCATCGGCAGCGCCTCTTCCGACCTGCAAAATGCGGCGGCCGACACCAGTGAAGTGGCCCAGAACATGAATGAAGCCGCCGGGCGCCAGCGTCAAGCGGTAGAGCTGGTGAGCACCGCCTTCAACGAGATGGTCGCCACCGCCAACGAAGTGGCCCGCTCGTGCAGCCAGGCCGCCACCAGTGCGGACGAGGGCTACCGCGATGTGCACGATGGGCAACAGCATATCGGCGAAGCCACCGGCAGCGTGCTGAGACTGAGCGAGGATCTGCAAAAGTCGACCCAGACCATGCAGGCGTTGGAGCAGGACAGCAAGAACATCAACACCATCCTGGACACCATTCGCTCGATTGCCGAACAGACCAACCTGCTGGCGCTCAACGCCGCCATCGAAGCGGCACGTGCCGGCGACCAGGGCCGTGGGTTTGCCGTGGTGGCCGACGAAGTCCGCGCCCTGGCACGACGCACGGCCGACTCCACGGGCGAGATCGACAGCCTGCTGGGCAACCTCGCGCGGCGTACCCAGGAAGTCACCCTGCAGATGCAAGGCAGCCTGCAAACGTCGCAAACCAGCGTCGAGCGCATCCAACAGGCCCGCGACAGTTTCGACAAGATCCGCAACTCGGTGGACTCGATCCGCGACCAGAACACCCAGATCGCTACGGCCGCTGAAGAACAGCATCAGGTGGCCGAAGACATCAACCGACACATCGCGCAGATCCATGCCGATGCGCAGTTGGTGGAAGAGTTTGCCCATTCGGCACAGACCGGCTCGGGGCGTTTGACCGATATTTCCGGGCAGCTCAAGGGGTTGGTGGGGCGGTTCAAGTTCTAAATTGTTGCACCTGAGAGAGCCAGGGACGGCTCTCTGCACGTAACATCAATAACACCCCCTACCCTTTCGCCTTAAGCGCAAACAGACCACCGATGACCACCAACCCCGCGCCCACGACTGTCCATATATCAGGCAATTCGCCGAATACAAACAGGCCGATGAACGTGGCAAACACCAACAGCGTGTAGTTGAAGGGTTGAAGCGCACCGGCCGTTGCATACTTGAGCGCCTGGAGGAATAAAAGCTGCGCCACCATGCCTATCGTGGAAAGCACAACGATCAGGCCCCACTGTTCCGGGCTCGGAGAAACCCATCCTGGCAGGCCTGACAGCGTGATGGCTATCGCCCCGAAGAATCCCATGTAGAGCATGTTCGTCGCGAAGGAATCATCCCGGCTGATTCGCCGGGTCAGCACGCTGAAGATCGCAAAACCCAAGGCCGACAGCAGGGGAATCAGCGCGGCAAGTTCGAAAACACCGCTCCCTGGACGCAGGATGACCAAGGTTCCCATGAAACCGAGGGCAGCGGCCATCCATCGACGAATCCCGATGGCCTCGCCCAGGAACGCGCCCGCCAACGCCAAGGTCATCAGGGGAAAGACCGCATACAAGGCATGCATCTCAGCCATTCCCAGGTAACGCAGCCCCAATCCGAACAAAGCGCTTTCACCGACCCCAATCAGCGCCCGGAGGATCTGGAGAACAGGATGCCGGCTTCGACAGGCAACCCGCAGGCGCCCTTGATAGACGCTATAGCCAATAGCAAACGCAAGGAATACCCAATAGCGCACCATGACGAGCTGCGCGACCGGGAGGTCCTTGACCAGCACCTTGGTGATGCCGTCCTGGCTTGCAAAGAGCAGCATTGAAAGCAGGCACAAGATAATGCCGAGTTGGGGCCGCGGGGCCTCATGCACAGTGCGCATCGTTATTGGCCTCCGCCATCGGGTGGCTACCGACATACTCAGCCTCTGAACGATGGCACGACGTCAATGAATCAACCCCCACAGCGCCAACAGTGGAACGTGCGTTGATCTCATTGCATGGATGCAGGAAGGAGGATTGACGACAACGCCCCCTGCTCCGGGACTCCACCAACCCACGTCCTCTCGATACCAGTCGCCTGGGGAAAGAACGAGATAGAACTCAGCCGGAGGATGTTGGTGGAAGGGATAGTCGGTATCAGGCGCCATGAGGGCCAATCCCAGGGTCATGGAGGAACATTCAAACAGTCCTCCCGGGCCGGCGATCATTCCATGTCGATGCCTTTGCACGAACCTGTCGTCCTGGCCTGCCTGAGCCTGGCGATGAGTCCAGGCGACATGAGGCAGCAGCGTGCTCAACGCCTCCAGCAGCGCCTCCAGATGTTCATCGGTTCTGGGCGCGGCGCCGAGTGCCTGGGACAAATAAGGCTCTAGGAACTCAGGTAATCCACGCCGCGTTTCCAACGGTGTCTTGATAACCCATTGGGCCGCGTCCAGAGCGCCCGCATGCGCCTGTATTGAATCCGGCGCGCCATGGCAAATGCTGTTTGACAGCACGTCATGAAGTGATCGTTGAAGCCGTTGTCCGCTGCTGCTGAGCCCCCGCGCCAACGATAAATGATCGCTACTGTTTATCATCGTCTTCGACGCCATTCCTGAGCCAGATGAAGGATATGACAGACTGCCCGACCGCAGCCGGGAACATGCCCATCGCTCGCTTACCGAGATCGCGTATGCCTGGGGCTATGGCAGCAGCTCGCACTTCAGCCGGCATTTCAAATCGACGTTCGGCATGTCACCTCGCCTGTTCCGGGATACCGCGAGCGACAGCAGGATGAAATCGACGGCCGCATAGCAGCAGACCTAAAAACCGCTTGGAATGAAACCGCCATTGCCTGGACAAGAAGATTGACCGTTGGTCGCTAGAGCGACCGGATACGACAGCATGACCTAGTATCAACGCAGGATCAGCTGGAGATGTCCCCATGTCATTGGCTGAAGAACGCAAACCTGATCGCCGCAAGGAAACCCGGCTTTTCCTCTTCCTTGTCGTCTGCCTCTTTCCGTTGTTGTCCGTCGCTATCGTCGGCGGCTACGGCTTCCTCGTCTGGTTCTTCCAGATGCTGTATGGCCCGCCAGGACCACCCAACTGACTGATCACCTTTCTTGAAGGTTATGGGAGCCAGCTCATGGACGAAGCCCTGCACATTGCCAGTCTCCTGGTACTTGCCCGACCTGAATTGCTCGATGCCGTTAAAGCCAATCTGCGTCTGCTGGAGGGCTTGGAACTGCATCAGGAAAGTGCGGCGGGAAAACTGGTGGTGGTCCTTGAAGCCGTCCATGAAAGCCAGATTCTTCAACGCATCGATCAGATCAACAACCTCCCGGGTGTGCTCAATGCTGCGTTGATCTATCACGAACTCCTCGAACCCGAAGGAGATATCGAATGAGCATGACCCGCCGATCCTTCGTCAAGACCCAGGCCGCCGCCATTGCCGCCGCCGCTGCCGGCCTGCCAATCGTGACGAGCGCCAGTAACCTGGTGACCGAAGCCGACATGGTCACCCTGGACTGGAACAAAGCGCCCTGCCGCTTCTGCGGCACCGGTTGCAGCGTGATGGTCGCGACCCGTGATAACCGAGTGGTCGCCACCCACGGCGACGTCAAGGCCGAAGTCAATCGTGGGCTGAACTGCGTGAAGGGCTATTTTCTTTCAAAGATCATGTATGGCGTCGATCGCCTGACCCAGCCGTTGTTGCGCATGAAAAATGGTCAATACGACAAACAGGGTGAGTTCCAGCCGATCAGCTGGGAGCAAGCCTTCGACATCATGGAACTGAAATTCAAGGAAGCCTTGAAAAGCAAAGGGCCTGGATCGGTCGGCATGTTCGGTTCCGGGCAATGGACGGTGTGGGAAGGTTATGCCGCCAACAAATTGATGAAGGGCGGCTTTCGCTCCAATAACATCGACCCCAACGCCCGCCATTGCATGGCCTCGGCGGTGATGGGATTCATGCGCACCTTTGGCATGGATGAACCGATGGGGTGCTACGACGACATCGAAGCCACCGACGCCTTCGTGCTCTGGGGCTCGAACATGGCCGAGATGCACCCGGTGCTCTGGAGCCGGGTCACCGACCGGCGCCTGAGCCAGCCCCATGTGAAAGTGGCGGTGCTGTCTACCTTCGAGCATCGCAGCTTCGAACTCGCCGACATCCCCATGGTGTTCAAGCCGCAAACAGACTTGATGATCCTTAACTACATCGCCAATCACATCATTGAAAGCGGCGCGGTGAACCAGGACTTCATCAGCAAGCACACTCGGTTTGCCAAAGGCGCCGACGACATCGGCTACGGCCTGCGCCCTGACGACCCACGGGAGAAAAAAGCCGCCAATGCCGCCAAGGCCAACACCTGGACGGACATTTCTTTCGAGCAGTACGCCGCCTTCGTCAAACCCTACACACTGGAACGAACCGCCAAGGAGACCGGGGTTCCCGCTGAGCGTCTCAAAAACCTGGCCGAGTTGTATGCCGACCCCAAGCGCAAGGTCGTCTCGTTCTGGACCATGGGGTTCAACCAGCACACCCGCGGTGTCTGGGCCAACAATCTGATCTACAACATCCATCTGCTCACGGGCAAGATCAGCGAGCCGGGCAACAGCCCCTTCTCGCTGACCGGCCAGCCGTCAGCCTGCGGCACGGCACGGGAAGTGGGGACTTTCTCCCATCGGTTGCCCGCCGACCTGGTGGTGACCAATCCCAAGCACCGCGCCATTGCTGAAAAAATCTGGAAACTCCCGGCGGGCACCATTCAGGAAAAACCCGGTTTTCACGCGGTCGAACAGAGCCGCATGCTCAAGGACGGCGTGCTAAACGTTTATTGGACCCAGGCCAGCAACAACATGCACGCCGGGCCGAACATCATGCAGGAAGTCCTGCCGGGGTGGCGTAACCCGGATAATTTCGTGATTGTCTCCGATGTCTACCCGACCGTTTCCGCCCAAGCCGCCGACCTGATTCTGCCCAGCGCCATGTGGGTGGAAAAGGAAGGCGCCTTCGGCAACGCCGAACGGCGGACGCAGTTCTGGCATCAGTTGGTCAGCGCGCCAGGTGACGCCAAGTCGGACCTGTGGCAGTTGCTGGAATTTTCCAAGCGCTTCACCACCGATGAAACCTGGCCCGCCGAATTGCTGGCCAAGGCACCTGAGCTCAAGGGCAAGACCCTGTTCGATGTGCTGTTCAAAAATGGCCAGGTCGACCAGTTCCCCGTCGATCAGATAGAAGCCGGGTACAAAAACGATGAAGCCAAGGCCTTCGGTTTCTATCTGCAAAAAGGCCTGTTTGAGGAATACGCCCAGTTCGGTCGTGGCCACGGGCATGACCTGGCCGCGTTCGACCGTTACCACAGCGAACGGGGCCTGCGTTGGCCGGTGGTCGAGGGCAAGGAAACCCGTTGGCGTTACCGCGAAGGACTGGACCCCTACGTGGAGAAAGGCAGCGAGGTGCAGTTCTACGGTTACCCCGACAAGAAGGCGATCATCTTCGCCCTCCCCTACGAGCCGCCCGCCGAAAGCCCCGACGCCGACTTTCCCTTCTGGCTGAGCACCGGACGCGTCCTGGAGCATTGGCATACCGGCACCATGACCCAACGCGTCGAAGAGTTATACAAGGCGGTACCGGACGCGCTGGTCTACATGCATCCCGAGGATGCCAAGGCCTTGAAGGCGCGGCGTGGCAGCGAAGTGAAGCTGATCAGCCGACGTGGCGAAATCCGTGCGCGCATCGAAACCCGTGGGCGCAACAAGCCTCCGCAAGGGCTGGTGTTCGTGCCGTTTTTCGACGCCAACAAACTGATCAACAAGGTCACGCTGGATGCCACCGACCCGATATCCAAGCAAACCGACTATAAAAAATGCGCGATACGCATCGAGTTGATCAGCGTGGCCTGAGGAGAACCGTCATGCTTTTGCGAACCCTGCCGTTGCTCCTGCTCGCGGCGATTGGCGTGGTCATCGCCGCCGAGATCGACTACCCACTCGATGCGCCTGCGCCGGACGGACGTCGGCCCGGCGGCACCTTGACCCAGAGCATGCCCGCGCCCCCCCTTGCCGACGAAGAAAACAAGGACCTCAAGCGCGAGCGCAATTACCCGGATCAGCCGCCGACCATTCCCCACACCATCCGTGGTTATCAGGTCGACACGAACGGCAACAAGTGCCTGTCCTGTCATAGCCGTGCCAACAGCGCGCGGACCCAGGCCACGATGATCAGCATCACCCACTACATGGACCGCGATGGCCAGGCGCTGGCAGCGGTGTCACCGCGTCGGTACTTTTGTAATCAATGCCACGTGCCACAAACAGAAACCAAACCCCTGGTGAACAACAGTTTCGAGACCATAGACAAAATTCTGCAAGACGACGCCAACGCCGGGCAGAAACCTTGAGGACGCAACATGAAAGCACTGTTCGCCCTGCTTAAGGACTACTGGGGTGTCCTGCGTCGTCCGAGCCTTTACTACAGCCTGGGGTTCCTGACGCTTGGGGGGTTTGTCGCCGGGATCATTTTCTGGGGCGGCTTCAACACCGCGCTGGAAGCCACCAACACCGAGACGTTCTGTGTCTCCTGTCATGAAATGCGCGACAACGTGTTCGTCGAACTCAAGGACACGATTCACTACACCAACCGCTCCGGCGTACGCGCCAGTTGCCCGGACTGCCATGTGCCGCACGAATGGACCCATAAAATCGCGCGCAAGATGCAAGCGTCGAAAGAGGTGTGGGGCAAGATTTTCGGCACCATCGATACCCGTGACAAATTCCTGGCCTTGCGACGCGAGCTGGCCGAGCACGAGTGGGCCAGGCTCAAGGCCAACGACTCGCGCGAATGCCGTAATTGCCACAACTTCGAGTTCATGGACTTTACCCGCCAGAGCAAGCGCGCCTCAGCCATGCACTCGACCTCATTGGCCAACGGTGAGGCCACTTGCATTGACTGCCACAAGGGCATCGCCCACAAACTGCCCGATATGAGCGGGGTAAAAGGCTGGTAGGGATAACCGTGCCCAGGCCAGCCGCATTTGTCCTATCCTTGTATCCAACCCAAGCATCAGGACATGGCGATGCCCACTCCCGAATCCGTCCTTCTGCAAAGCTGGCAGCACAATGCCCAATCCTGGATCGAAGCCGTGCGCAGCGGCGCCCTCGAAAGCCGCATCAAGGTCACCGACCAGGCCATCCTGCTGGCAGTGCTAGGCCGCCAACCCAAGCGTGTACTCGACCTGGGTTGCGGCGAGGGCTGGCTGTTGCGGGCCCTGGCTGAGCGGGCTATCGAAGCGGTCGGCGTGGACGGCGATGCAACGCTGGTCGACGCTGCGCGGGCGGCGGGCTCTTCCCAGGTGCATGTGGCGAACTACGAAGCGTTGGCCCAGGCCAAGGTGGACATCGGCCGCGACTACGACCTGATCTGCGCCAACTTCGCCTTGCTCCACCAGGACATCATCCCACTGCTCGCCGCCATGAACGCCCTGCTCGCCCCTGGCGGCGCATTGGTGATCCAGACCCTGCATCCGTGGAGCGTAGCGGCGGGAAACTATCAGGATGGGTGGCGAGAAGAAACCTTCGCCGGGTTCCAGGGCCAGTGGCAGCCTATGCCCTGGTACTTTCGCACCTTGTCCAGCTGGTTCAATGCCCTGGAGATGGCCGGCTTTCGACTGGCCGGCCTGCAGGAGCCGCAGCACCCGCAAAGCCCGGTGCCGCAGTCGTTGCTGATGGTGGCTGAACCGCGAGGTTGAGTGAGCCGACAGGCCGGATGCGGTGTGGCTGTCTATCTCCCGACGGTTTTCCACGCCATCATCAATAAATCTCAAAAACACAAAGCAGCTGCCGATACCCTGATAAGACCCCAGTGACTGGTTTTCAGGATTGAACGGTGGGACCGTAATGACTGACATTTATCTGCTGATAGCGCACGGCACGGATCAGGGCGACGCCTACGTCCTGGGTTGGTTCGATGACAGAGCCAAAGCCAGGGAAGTGGCCGAGCAAAAAGAATGGGAGGCCTACCGCGCCAGTTTGAAGGCCGAACATCCTTGGTCAACCCACAAACCCTTGGCGCCAGACCAGACTGAGTATCGCCGCTATTGGATCAAGACCATTTCAAAGTTCGAGCATGTTCCGGTGCCAAGGTCCTGGGCAGTGCATTGATTTGTCCGTGGGTGAATATCCAACGAAACGAGCGTTGTCGAGGGTGGTCTAGAAGATTAAGCCCACCTGATGAGAGCACTGTTATGTTGAAATTCCTTGGCGGTACCGTAGGCATCATTTTCATCATCGGCCTGATCGTGGTCATTGCGCTGTTCAAGTTCATCTTCTGATCACGGCAGCGTCGACCACTGGCCTGGTGCTTCATTGTCTCAGGCGTGAAAAAGCCCAATCTTTTTAGATTGGGCTACGTTATTTTGGCCGTTCGGCTCGCTGAATTCATGATGACACCCATTCCAACC
Organism: Pseudomonas sp. B21-054; assembly: GCF_026016345.1. NCBI lineage: Bacteria > Pseudomonadati > Pseudomonadota > Gammaproteobacteria > Pseudomonadales > Pseudomonadaceae > Pseudomonas > Pseudomonas sp. B21-054. The sequence goes on along the minus strand of NZ_CP087204.1, from coordinate 2,449,861 downwards.
TGTTAATGGAGGGAGCTTTCAACCAACCATTCAGGGATATCCCGCGTGCCATGTAAAACACGCCATACGTCAATGTGCTCATCACGCTCGACGTAGAACACTAGGTAGGGATAGCGTTTCAGTGGCCAGCAGAACAATCCAGGTAAATTCAGCTCATGGGCGTACCGGGACATACCCGATGCCGGATGGCGGCTGATATGGGTATAGGCGTTTTCCAGGGCATCAATGAAACTGAGTGCCGCCTGCTCGGCGTGCTCACCAAGGTAATAGCTGATGACGTCCTCTACATCCTGGTTAGCAAGGGCTCGCGCAATGACGGGTTTCTCCTTCATCCTTAGCCCTTGCGCACCTTGGCACGCAGGGACTCGAAGTAGTCGCCGTTCACAGGCGCAGCGGGAGCCGACTCAGCCCCAGCGAGTACCAGACCGCGCAGTTGCTGGCGATCCTGATCCTTGCGAATCAACTCGCGCACATATTCGCTACTGGTGCTGTAGCCTCGCTGGCTAACCTGATCATCTACAAAGGATTTAAGAGCGTCTGGCAGGGAGATATTCATAGTGCTCATGGCTTTGCCTGCTTTTGACAAAATTTGCCAAAGTATATACACGCTTACCCCTGCCTCGCCAGTGTCGAGCCCCGCAGCAAAAAATGTAGTCCAGTCTGCTGCAACGGCTGAAAAAAACAGCGCTGAGACGGGTGAGATGTCCTTGGCCAACCACCAGACGTTCAGGTCGCAATAACATGACAAGCATAGAAACGGCTATTGCTGACTGGGAACCGCTGAACCTTGAATGGCATCAAGGCTTCGCCTTCATGGACGGTGCGCTGCTGGGCGACGGGCAAGTGCCTGATGTGTACATGTTGCTCACCCCTGAAGGTATGCAACCCCGCGAGTTAGCTCGGTGCGCCAGCGATGGGCATTACCCGCCCTCCCCCTTGCGTGTCGGCCAACCGGTCTGGCGGCATCGACGCAATCCTCAGGTCCTGCGCGATGCGCTGCGGGATTACTACCTGCTTCCCGCTTACCTGGAGCGCCACGGTTACCACGTGCTTCATGCACTACCGTTTCGTTTCGACAAGGGCCTGGAAAGTCTGGGCTATCAATACTGGCGTGATAGAACCGGCGCCTATTGGTTGGGCGACTACTCGATCACAGAAATCCCACAGGCAAGACCCGACCGTCTTGCCCTGTTGGAATCATCGCCGGCATCGGTAACTGCCGCTTGCGCGCTGTTCAGTGATGGCGAGAATATCTTTCTGCATGGGCAATTTATCGCCAGCGCCACGGCCCGGGTTCGTTATTGCAATCACCCGTCCTATAGAGTGATCGACAATCAGGTCTACAAGGGCTTCAACCCTCTGCACCAGAAGGACGGCTCGCCGCTGCCGGTCGCCAAACCATACGACTTCCAGATGCTCGCCCGTCGCTGGGGAACGGATGGGCAGTCGATCATCGTGCAAGCGCAGCAAGGCTCGAGCGTTTCATACGAATACTTCTACCGCATCGACAAGGTCGACCCGGCAACCTTCAGCGTGCTTAACGAACGCTACGCCAAAGACCGCCAACGTGCCTATTACCTGACCGGAAAGACCATTCGCTACGTGGGCGACTTCCACCTGCTCAAGTGCTGGCAGCCGGCGTTCGATGCCTGCGGGCGCGTGGTCGGCGCCAGCGAACGCGAGGATGAGTATTTTGCCGTGGACGACAAGTACGTCTATGCAGCCGGAACCCGTCTGCGTGATGCCCATGGCCCGAGCTTTCGTCACCTGGGGTTCGATTATTACCGTGATCACCAGCACGTCTATCGGCGTCATAAACGCCTTGATGTCGACGTAGAGAGCTTCGTAGTGACCCAGCTCTATCAGAGTGATCAGGATTACTCGCCCGTGCTGGTCGGTGACAAGCATGGCCCGCTGGGCTCTGGCGGCGTCATCGATGCGGCCATGCAACAGGCATGGGCCCCTTACTTCGAAGCCCATCCGCAGCTGAAGGACTATTGGTGGCACCGCTTACAGACAGCGCCTGAAGCACCGCAAATGCCCACGAAAACAGAGCTCTTGCGTGACCTCGGTCGCGGCTTCGAACAGGGCCGCCAGGTGTATTTCCACGGTCGCGTCATCAATGGGCTGGACGCGGCGAGTTTCAGAGTGCTGGACACGCACCTGTGTGGCGACGCCAACGGCTTGTATCTGATCCCATACCATAACGCCGACACGGAAGTACCCGAACGGTTTTCCCAGGAGTCTGCGGAGCATTTCCGTTCACTGGGTGAGCCCTACCTGACTGACGGTAAACAAGTGTTCTGCCACAGGATTTTTTATCATCCTCCCGAGCTGATTCGTAAGGCACAAGCGGATACGTTCCAATCCTGTGGTCATGGTTGGGCCAAGGATCGAGCGGCCGTGTATTACTACGGCGAAGCGAAAAAACATTTACATCCCTCCACTACCCGCTTTCTCGGTATTTATGCGGTCAGTCCGACACTGATCCTCTGTGAAGGCAAGCCGTTGGATGTGAATTTCGATCCTGATGAAATCCGCGTACCGCATCCCGATTTTTTACAACTGGGCACGCGCAAGCTGTTCTGCCACCGGCGCCCGCTGAGTGCCAAGCGCATCGACCTGGCAACCCTCGAATTCCTGGATGACGGCTATGCCCGTGACAAACAGCGAATCTATCGTTATGACGGTTACGCAACCCTGGTCGAAGTTGACGAAGCACATGATCGAGCATCCCTCGATCATCGATGATCAGCGTCCCTTGGTTTTTTCGTAGGGGCTTCTTACGGTTGATGCAGGCGACCCTTGGCTGCCTCAGGTTTACCCTGAAACATGTCCAAGTGCCGCCAACCGGGTGGCGAAACGACTCTGCCGTGATCAATGACCGGCGCTTTGCCCACCGTCAACGTGGAGGATTTCCCCGGTGACGAAAGCCGCGCTGTCCAGGTACAGGACCGCACCCACGATGTCCTCGACTTCACCCATGTGGCCGACCGGGTGCAAACTGCCGAGCGCTGCGTGGGTTTCCTCGCTGTGCATCGGGGTCTTGATAATGCCGGGCGAAACGGCGTTGACCCGAATCCCACGCTTGGCGTACTCAATGGCCAGGGACTTGGTGGCAGCGTTCATGCCGCCCTTCGTCAGCGACGCCAGCACTGAGGGCACGCCTTGCACCGCGTGGTCGACCAGCGTGGTGGTGATGCTGACCACGTGACCGCCATCGCCTTGTTTTTCCATTTGCGCGATGGCCTGTTGCGACATGTGGAAGAAACTGCCCATGTTGGTGGCCACGACGTTCACATAGTCTTCGAGGGTGTAATCGGTGAAAGGCTTGGCAAGGAACACCCCGGCATTGTTGACCAGCGTATCGATGCGACCGAAGCGGGCCACGCCTTCGCGGATGATGCGCTCGGCAGTGGCAGGATCGGCGATGTCACCGGCCACGGTAAGGATGTCTGGATCGCTCGATGGCTTGATCGACCGGGAAGTCGCAACCACCTGATAGCCCAGGTTACGGAATCCCTCGACAATGCCAGCGCCGAGACCTTGGGAAGCGCCGGTAACCACAACGACTTTTTTTGCATGGCTCATGATGATTTCTCGCTAAGTAAAAAATGGATGGATAAGTTGTGCAATCAGGCTTCGGCGGGCTTGAACCTCAGCTCGACAGCAACCTGGCCGGCGGGATTGCCAATCGCCTGATCCAGCGCCGTTACCGACGGCGCGCACCCAGGGCACACCACGTCCGACACGCAATCGATACTGGCCGTACGCGTCATGATTTCGACTCCGCCAGCCCCTTGCGGTACTGCGTGGTGGTCATACCGGCATAACCCCAGTTATCGGTGTCGACCTCGTCAATGACGATGTGGGTCAGGTGCGGATCCTTGTTGAGCACCGTCTGCATGGTCTGAGTGATCTCAGCGATCACCTGGGCCTTCTGCTCCTGGGTAACGCCGTCACGGGTGATACGAACATTGATGAAAGGCATGGGACAGTCTCCAGTGAGCCCCCCACCGGAATGATGGGGCGGCGACATGGAGGGGATGGTAAAAAGTTACATGGCGGTGGATAAAGATGGGGCTGGGAACTTCATTTATGATGCGATGTAATGAATCCGTCCGTAGTTGAGTGGCGAGCCATGTGCGTATCCCGACTGCGAAAAGTACCGGTCATCGATCAAGCGGGTTCCTTTTCAGAGTGCCCTGGCCCAGCCACGCAGCACGTACTTCTGGATCTTGCCCGTCGAGGTTTTCGGTAACTCGCTGAACACCACGGTTTTCGGCAGCTTGAACCCTGCCAGATGCTCACGACAGAAGCGGATGATGTCGGCTTCCCGAATATCCTGGCAGTCGGCTTTGAGGGTGATGTAGGCGCACGGGGTTTCACCCCATTTTTCGTCCGGACGGGCGACCACCGCCGCTTCCAGTACCGCCGGGTGACGATACAGAACACCCTCAACCTCGATGGTGGAAATATTCTCTCCGCCCGAGATGATTATGTCCTTGAGACGATCCTTGATTTCGACATAGCCGTCCGGGTGACGAACCGCCAGGTCGCCGGTATGAAACCAGCCGCCCTGGAATGCCTCACGGGTGGCCTCGGGATTCTTCAAGTACCCCTTCATCACCGTGTTGCCGCGCATGAAGACTTCGCCGACGCTGATCCCATCGCAAGGCACCGACTCCAGGGTCTGCGGATCAGCGACCATCAGGCCTTCCAGCGTCGGATAGCGCACGCCTTGGCGTGACTTGATCTTCGCCCGCTCATCGAGCGGTTGCTCATCCCATTGCGCGTGCCAGGCACAAACGGTCACGGGACCGTAAACCTCGGTCAAACCATACACGTGGGTAATCTTGATGCCCATTTCCTCCACCGCACCGATGACCTTGGCCGGCGGCGCGGCGCCCGCCACCATGGCGTTGACCGGGTGATCGATAGTGACCCTGGCCGAGTCCGGCAGGTTGACCAGCGCGTTGAGCACAATGGGCGCGCCGCACAGATGGCTGACCTGGTGTTGATTGATCAGGGTAAGGATTTTCTCAGGCTCCACGCGGCGCAGAAACACATGGGTGCCGGCCAGTGCGGTGACGGTCCACGGGTAGCACCAGCCATTGCAATGGAACATTGGCAGCGTCCAGAGGTACACCGGATGATTGCCCATGGCCCAGGTCATCTGATTGCCCAGCGAATTGAGATAGGCGCCACGGTGGTGGTAAATCACGCCTTTCGGGTTGCCGGTGGTGCCGGACGTGTAGTTGAGGGCGATGGCTTGCCATTCGTCCTCAGGCCATTGCCAGGCGAATTGCGGGTCGCCCTCAGCGAGCAGGGCTTCATAGTCCAGATCGCTGAGCGCTTGGCCTGCGCCGTACTCCGGGTCGTCCACATCAACCACCAGGGGCGGACTGGATAGCAGGCTCAAGGCTTCACGGATCACCTCGTGAAATTCACGGTCGGTGATCAACACTTTGGCTTCACCGTGCTCCAGCATGAAGGCAATGGCGGGCGCATCCAACCGTACATTGAGGGTATTGAGGACGGCGCCAATCATTGGCACGGCGAAGTGCGCTTCAAGCATGGCCGGGATGTTGGGCAGCATCACCGCGACCGTATCACCCTTGCCGATACCCCGCCCGCCGAGCGCACTGGCCAGGCGTCGGCAGCGCTCATAAGTCTGTTGCCAGTTACGCCGTACTTCGCCGTGGATCACCGCCGGATATTCACCGTAGACCGAGGCCGTGCGCTCGATGAAGCTCAGGGGTGAGAGTGCGACATGATTGACTGGCGAGGGCGCCAGGCCCGTTTCGAAAATCGACATGAGGTTTTCCTGTGGGGAAGTCCCTAGCCGCGTAGCACGCCGGGGCACTTCCAATGGCTGATTGTTGGCTCTGAACAGGTGTGAATCACGACCCCGCCTGATCGACGGGGCGTTGCATCGATGCCATCGCTGGTTCAAGCCGTACGTTTATCGTTCTTGCGCACGTACGAGCGCCAGGTCATGGCCCAGTGTTGCGGGTCTTCCAGTGGCGCGCTCTTGAGCCGGTGGATCGCCTGGTTATGCGGCGAGGTTTTGACGATCTCGGGATTAGAGTAGGCCTCGTCAGAGATTCGCGCGAGCACCGCAATCCAGGTGTCCAGCGCTTCCTTGCCATACATTTCGCCCGGCTCCGGGGTGAACGGCTCGGGCACCAGCCATGGGTGGTGGCTGCTCCACATCGGATCAATCCCGAAATCGCTCATGCGGTTCTGCACGTCGTGGACATCCACCCCGGTGTCTTCCTTGAGTTGCTCAAGGCTGTAGCGCGTCATTTCCATCCGCGGACTCGTGGCCTCTGGATGGGAACGGGTGACGCCGCGAATGGCCAGCAGGCCTTTTTCCATGTAGTTGTTGGCCAGCACGGAAATATCCGAGGCCTCAGCCATACCCGCCGCCCCCATGGCGCGAGACCAGGCGTAGGCCTTGAGAATTACCGGGACATTGCCCCAGAACTCGCGGATCTTGCCGCAGCTTTGTGGACGGTCATGGTCGAGGCGATAGCGCTCACCGTCAAAGGCGACCACTGGCGCCGGCAAGAACGGTGCGAGTTCCGCCGAGCAGCCATAAGCCCCGACAGCGGGGCCGCCGACGCCACTCTTGGGCGCGCCGAAGGTCTTGTGCAGCATGAACATGCAGGCATCGAACCCGAGTTCGCGGGCGCGGATTTTGGTCATCGCGCCATTGAAGTTGGCGTGATCGTAGAAGCACAGGCCTCCGGCCTCATGCACCATGCGCACCCATTCGCGCATCTCGGGGTTGTAGACGCCCATGTCGTCGGGGTTGTTCACCATCAATGCGGCAGTACGGTTGGACACCGCAGCCTTCAGCGATTCGAGCGACGGATAGCCGTTTTCCTCGATCATCAGCGTGATGACCTTGAACCCCGCCGCCGCAGCCGTCGCGGCACTGCTGGGGTGTGTCTGGAGGGTGGTGATTATCTCGTCACGCTGGGCCAGTTCACCACGGGACGCATGGTAGGCGCGGGTCACGGCGCAACTGGTATAGGCCGCGTCGGCACCGCCGCCAGCCTGGAAGATGAACTGATCCATCCCGGACAACTCGCGCAGGATGGTGTCCATGCCATGCACCACTTCAAGCGCGCCTTGCAGGGTATCTTCGTCCTGATAGGGATGCATGTGGGTGATTTCCGGGCGCCAGGCCATGGCCTCGTTGATCTGCGCGTTGTACTTCATCGTGCAGGTGCCGAACAGGCTAATATTCATCATGCCCAGGGTCTGCTGCGACAGGCGCAAGTAGTGATACAGCACTTCGGGCTCGGACATTTCCGGCAACGCCGGTTTGCGCGAGCGGCGCATGGTCGCGGGAATCAAATCAGCGGCGCTGCCGACCATTGTTTGAACGTCGGCTTCGACCTCGGAAAAAATCACACCGCGGCGACCGGGATAGCCCATTTCCATAATGACCGGTTCGCTCCAGACGGGGGCGTGGTATTCCTTGAGTGTGGTGTTCATTGTGCGATTACCTTTTTGAGTGCAGCGCTCAGACGCTCGATATCTGCCTGGGTGTGAATCTCGGTGACGCAATACAGCGCACTGGCCCCCAGCTCCGGGAAATCCTGCGTCAGGTCTTTGCCGCCGAAGATCCCCAGTGCGAGCAGCTGCTTGTTGATGTCTTTCACACTGAGCCCGGTGGCCTCGAAATTGACCACGAACTCCTTGAAAAAACCGGACGTGAATGTCACGCCTACCCCTGGAATTTCAGCCAGCAACTTGGCGGCGTAGTGAGCCCGTTGCAGAATCACCTTGCCCACGTCTTCAAAGCCTTGCGGCCCCATCATGGCCATGTACACGGCGTTGGCGATGGCCCACATGTACACCGAGTGACCGGTCCAGTCGTTACCCTTGTCACGCAAGCCATAGGAGGATTGTTCGAACAGGCTCAGGCCAAAACCGTATTCGCCGGGCTGGGTGGTCTCGGCGATGCTGATAAACAGCGTCGGGTACTGATGCGCGTAGAGAGCTTCGTCGCGGGTTGCAATGAAGCCGCTGACGCCGCCGCCACAATTCATGTGCACGCCGAGCGGCTGCGTGGTACCGACCACGATGTCCGCGCCGAAATCGATGGGGGCTGCCAGCACGCCCAGGGAAATAGGGTCGACACCGACGATCACTTCGGCGCCCGCCGCATGGGCAATCGCCGCAATCTCGGCGCCTTGCTGTTCGATCACCCCGAAGTAGGACGGAGTTTCGAAATACACAGCGGCGGTTTGCGCGCCGATCGAGGCGCGCAGGTGATCGAGGTCGAGCAAACCGGTGTTCGGATCATAGTCGACGAGGCGTACGACGATGTGGCTCGGCATGTCGACCGGTTCGCAGTAGTTGCGAATGATCGACAGCCGCTCCGGGTCGATGGCACGGACCACCGCCACTTCGTTGCGCCCGGTGATGCGTGTGGCCATGCGGATGGCGTGGCCGGCGGCACAGCCCCAACTGCGCACGGGCAGACCGACCAGATCCATATTCAGTAACTCGCCGAGCTGGCTGCAGAACTCGAACCAGGCCTGGTTGCGCCCGTGGTCGGAACTCGGCTCGCCGAACACCGATGTCAGCCATTCGTTGCGCCGTACCACCTCGTCGCAGGCCGCCGGGACGTGATGCTGCCAACAGCCGGCGCCGAGGAAGTTGAGGTTCTGCTCGCAGGTCTTGTTCTTCGACAGCGTACTGACCAGGTGTCGGCGCAGCTCACTTTCGTTCAGGGCTGGCGGCAGGTTGATCGGCCGTTGCAGGCGATGTTGCTCGGGGATTTGCTGGAACAGTGCCTCGATGCTGTCAACACCAATGGAGTCCAGCATTTCCTGCTTGAGGGCGGGTACGGAGTTCGCCATGTAGGGGTGGGCGACATGATTGCTCATGGGGTTAACCTCGGTTTCGGATGGAACAAATGGTCAGGATCGAACCCTGAAAAAGACGGACCGGTCAGGTCCTGTGTGCACGCGTATATGGCCGCTGAGCGTGGTGTCGACTTGGGCATCGCCGGTGTCGACGCGCAAGCAACCGGCGTCGAGGGAGAGCAGCTTGTCCATCGAGGCGATCACGATGATGTGCTCGCGCCCTGCCCGGCGGATGACCTCGGCGCTGATCTGCTGATTGCCACGGCCGAACAAGCTGCCATGCCCGCCAAGGACGCCGACGATGATGCGGGTCTCGTAGCCCTCCATCAGCCGGATCAACTGGTGTTCGTTGAGGTCAGAGCCCACCAGCGTGCCGTTCAGTACGGCATCGACACCCAGCAACGTCGATGGCAGGCCGAGTTCGGTCATCACGCGCCGCGTGGTGGTGCCGGGACCCAACAGGTACAGGCAGCCCGGCCGCATCTCTCGAACGACCTGCCGACAGGCGGCGTCCAGCGCCAGGTTGTCACTGGCAATGGAGCCGGATTTGGCGTTTTGTACGAGGTGACGTTCATAAGGGCTGCGTGCGTAGCCATAGAGTTGCGCCGACACCTGGTCATTTCGCGTGGCCGCTTCATCGATGTCCATCACCTCGGCCTCGCGAAAGCGCACCGAAGGCTCGCCGGCAATAAAACGTGCGGCGAGGTTTCCGGCGTTTTCGGGATTGGTACCGAAAACGGCGGAATACATTTTCACGCCCGTCGGGATACCGAGGATCGGCACCCGGTCACCGACCATTCCCAGCACATCCCGCGCCGTGCCATCACCGCCGGCGAAAAGCAGTAGATCAACATTGGCGTAGGCCATGACAATCGCCGCGCTCCGCGTGTCATCGGCTTGGCTCGACTCGGAGGTTGAGCGGTAGATGACGATAGGGTCGAGACCAGCGGCGCGTGCAACGTCTTCGCCCAACGCGCCAGAGCCGGTGAGCAAGCGAAAAGGCATGGATGAGGCGGCCAGGCGCTTGAGCGCGAGCACGGCGCGCTCGCTGGAGACCGGCCGCGCACCACGGCGTCGCGCTTCTAGCAGGACGTCGGGGCCGTCGGTGCCCTTCAAACCCACCGGGCCGCCCATGCCCGCAACAGGATTGACGATCAGGCCGAGGGTTTTGCCTTGGCCGACGCTGGTGAATGAACTCTCGGGATCGCGCTGCTCACGCATTGCTCGGTATCCTGTGCTGAAAAGCGGCGTCACCGGACTGAAGAAGCAGATCTTCATGTCGATTGCATACGCCTCGTATGTGAGCAACAATACGACATACGCAGCGTATGTCAACTGACATACGCCGTGCATGTTAAATTTTTTATGAGGAAAACGCTCGATGGCGCAGAAGCGTGCGGACATGATTTCGGAGACCCGCGGCAAGCTGATCAAGGCAGCACGGGAGGCCTTCGCGACGAAAGGCTATGCAGACAGTTCGATGGACGATCTGACCGCCCAAGCGGGGCTCACCAGGGGCGCGCTATACCATCACTTCGGTGACAAGAAAGGCTTGCTGCAGGCCGTTATCACCCAGATCGACGAAGAAATGATGGCGCGCCTGTCGGTCATCATCGATGAGGCGGCCACGATCTGGGACGGCTTCATCGATGAATCCATCGCGTACATCAAGATGTCCCTGGAACCTGAAATTCAACGCATTGTGTTCCTCGATGGGCCGTCAGTGCTGGGCGATCCCTCGCAATGGCCCAGCCAGAACGCGTGCATCCGCAGCACCCAACACAGCATCCAACGGCTGATCGATGAGGGAACGATTCGCCCGGTCAACACTGAAGCGACGGCGCGCCTGATCATGGGCGCCCTGCTCGGCGCGTCCTTGTGGATCGCCAATGCCGATGATCCGCACAGGGCGTCCGAGCAGGTGGTGGAGAGCTTTGTCGCATTGGCGTCTGGGTTGCTGGTGCCTGAAGCCGTGAATCGGTAGCGGTCGGCTGTTGCAGGATGAGAGGCAACTGCAGGGCCGTCATGGAACGTTCTGCCAAGTGAGTCAGCTCGGTGTCGCCAGCGCGCTGCTCACCGACTGTACTGTCAAGAGACTGTGGCCCTAAAAGGGGAAAACCGCAGCAAACAAAAAAACACCTGCTATAGCTATATTTTCTGGAAAACGAGGAGAGTAAGTTATGAGCACTAATTTTGGTGTGAACGCATGGGGAATCAGCACGGTTGTACTTGCGATTGCGGCGCTCTTAGTTGTTGTGTTGGGCGGCGCTTTTCTAGGGCTTGACGGAAAGTTTGTGGAGGGAACACCTAGGTGGATAGCTGTAGTGGTCAACTGATCCCGGACACGACGTTAAGTCTTTTTTCGGCCTGAGCTGGTGTCAGCCCGCTATTGAACTGGTGTGGACGAATCCAGTTGTAGCGATGCATCAGATAATGACTGATGTCTCGCTGTGCCTCTTGAGCCGTCATGTAACCCACGGTCGGTATCCACTCAGTTTTCAAACTCCGGAACACGCGCTCCATCGGAGCATTATCCCAGCAGTTTCCACGACGGCTCATGCTTTGGCGCATACGGTATCGCCAGAGCCGTTGGCGGAACTGGCGGCTGCCGTATTGCGAGCCCTGATCCGAGTGAAACATCAGGCCCTGAGGCTTACCGCGTTGTTCATAGGCCATATCCAGCGCCTTGATCACCAGGTCCGTATCCGGCTTGTTCGACAGCGCCCAGCCCACCACTCGGCGCGCGTAAAGATCCATAACCACAGCCAGGTAATGCCATTTCCCTTGAGCCCAGATGTAGGTGATATCGCCGCACCAGACTTGATTAGGCGCTGGAACATCGAACTCTCGATTCAAAATGTTCGGAATGTCTGGTCGCTCAATCGTCGCTTTTTTATACGCATGCGAACCCGGTTGCTTGCTGATCAATCCCAGTTCCCGCATCAGGCCTCGCACCTTGAACCGGCCGATCTGCTCGCCGTCTTCCTGCATCATCGACACGATGCTGCGGCTACCGGCAGCGCTTCGACTTTGCGTAAACAGTTCGTTAACCCGGCTGCGCAACCGAAGCCGCTCAACGTCTGGAGTTCGGCGCCTGAGACGGTGGGCGTAGTAACACGAACGAGTGACATCAAAGACTGCGCAAAGCCAATCAACCGGCTCTTGGGGGCTCAGTTGATCAATCAGCGCGTGCGCTCGTGCTCTTCCGACATCAAGAGCGCGGTAGCCTTTTTTAAAATGGATTTCTCCCGCTCAAGACGGGCGATCCGGGCTTCCAGTTCCTGGATTTTCTGTTGCTCTGGCGTCAGCGCTTTACTCTGCGGAGTAACGCCGGTGCGCTCCTGCTGAAGCTGATTAACCCAGCGGCGCAACGCGGACTCGACCACCCCAAGCGAGCGGGAGGCTTCGATATGGCTATAGCCTTGATCGAGCACGAGGCCTGCGGCCTCACGTTTGAATTCAGCGGAAAAGGTACGGCGTTGTTTGGTCATCTGACACCTCTATCTGGCGAGCATTCTCGCCTAAATGAGTGTCCGGTTTCATTAGACCACTACATAGCTGGACCTTACTCGTCGCTCCAGCAGTGCGGAAATATAGTGGCGGGGATCTTAGGATTCAGTGGATTGGCGTGGTCGAATTTCTACAAGGCTTTGACCGGTGCTAAAAACTAGTCTGATCAAGGTCTGAATAGACCAGGCAACAAAAAAAGCCCGGCGCTAGACCGGGCTCTGTTCACTGCTACGTTAGCAACGTCTTCTTCTTTGCTCTGCCCATGACCTAATGCGGAAAGTTGACGTCAATAATAAATCGACACTTACACTGAACAAAACTTCCACCACTTGAGCTTGCTTATTTCTTTAGCTAGCTATGCAATTTAATGGCACTTATTGTTTCTGAGTTTTTTCTATAAAAAACTTGCGCTCAGGAAAAACCGAGCTAATTTCTACATCACTCTTCTAGCACTCCTTTGGCTGTCGGCATTCTTAGGTAACGAGTCTGCATCTCGTAAACAGATGAGCGCGTGTGTAACTGATTTTGGTCCACTTGTACCAATTGGTTCTCACCTGACTTCAGGAGATGCACATAATGTCCAACTGTTTTCATTACCTCGCGTCCGCGGCTTTTTGGACTATCCTGGCAGGCTGTTCGCAGAACCTTCAACACAACGAAGGTGCAGTTCAGATCGCTCACTCCACTGACGGCATCCACGTCGTAAGCGTATTCCTCCTTCCCTCGCAAAAAGCCCCCGCGCCGATCACAAAAGGCGAAGCGATCTCAGTGAAACTCACGGCTGCCTATATCTGCGATTTCCGCGAGCGCCTTACTCCTCGAGACTGGTTCTCCAGCAGCAATACCGGTGCCGTGCCCTGCAACGGAGGCGACGGGAATGCCAGTGGCTTGGGGTCGGCGCAGAACACCAGAGGTGAAATAGCCATTCTGGCGAATGTCGCAGAGCGCACCACGACCACGGGACTCACCTTTAATCCCGCCGATATCCAACGCAACGGCCGCGTTGTTTATTACAACGAAGACGTCCGCGAAAGCGGACAGTTGATCAATGCCCTGAATATCCCCCTCTATGGCCCCAAAACCTACGAGGGCGGCACGTTCTTCATGGATGTGGCAATCATGGAGCTCGACAACGACGAAAACGAACAAGGTCGCCATTTGCTTCAGGAACTTGCAAAAGTCGGCAGCGCCGCCTATGCGCCTGGCACCCCCGTACTTAACGTGCTCAATACCTTGGGCGGCGCACTGTTAGGCGCTAATGGCGACGACGTTGAGCTTCGCTATCAAATGGAGTTCGACCCCACCTACACCGGCAAGACCCTCGCCTCGTCCCAGACTGTACTAGCGCCACGAACCAGCCGCGCGCCCCTACAGGAAGGCTATTACGCAATCATCAGGATGGAGCGCCGAGACGAACTTCCCGACTTTGCGTCGATGAGAATCACCGAGGGCAGCCATAGCCCCTATATCAGCGATCCCACCGGTACCTTATTCAAAGGCGGCTCTTGGCTGCTGATCAGAGTCGCCCGAGAAGACCATACCCAAGCGGCGCCTCAAGACTTTGCCACCAAATTGACCGACGTCCTCAATCCATCGGGCAAGACCGAAGCCACTCGCATCGCGGAGTTAGAGGCCATCGTAAAGGCTGTCGAGGGTGTCCATAAAGCGCCGGCCAAAAAGTAGAAACTGGGAACGACTTCGTCGTCAAAGTCGAAATTACGCCGTTGCTAAGTGCACCTGTTGCCGTCGGACGTGAACAAAACGGAGCCCATCGTGAACAAACATCACCCTTACCACCCGATCATATACGTGCGCGGATTCGCTGCCACTAACGATGAAATAGAAGAAACCGTCGCCGATCCCTACATGGGTTTTAACATTGGCTCATCCAAGTCACGGCAGCTGTGGAACGGCAAGGTTCAGAAATTTTTCTTTGAGTCGCCCATGGTTCGCCTCAAAGATGAAATCGTCTGGCTCAACCAAGGCACACAACAAAGCGAACGCCGCTACGATGATATTTACGTCAACGGCCAAGACCTCACCGAGCCCGACCCGGAGAATCCGACCCAACCATTGCTGCGCGGTATCGCGCTGCCCTATCAATCGATCATTATCTTCCGTTACTACGACGAAGCCTCCGAGACTTTCGGGAGCGGCAACACTCCACCCATCCAGCATTTTGCCGAAGGCCTGAGCGATCTGATTCTCAGGGTACGTGCGCTCGTATGTCGCAAAGGTGATGACCCCATCACCGGCAAACCGTTAGATAATGGTGTTTCCAAAGAAGACTTTCGTTGCTATCTGGTCGCTCACTCCATGGGCGGCCTGGTTGCCCGAGCGTTTCTGCAAAATCCGAAGTTAGGGAGCCCCGAGGCCCGCCAGGCCGTCGATAAACTCTTCACCTATGCTACCCCTCACAACGGCATCGATCTGCGAATCGTACGCAATGTTCCAGCATGGGCCACTTTTGGAGACGCCAACAACTTCAATCGCCAGCGTATGGCTGACTACTTTGCCATTCCCCCGTCACAGTTAATCCCCTCCAGTGACCCAGACGTTTGTGTACTCACCAACTTCCCCGCCGAACGGGTGTTCAACCTCGTGGGCACCAACCCCAGCGACTACACCGTTATGAAGGGTATGAGTGCATGGGCCGTGGGCGATGCAAGTGACGGTTTGGTCAGAATCGACAACGCCACTACTTTCTCGCGCAACGCCAACCAGATCATTCGTTCACCTGCAGCCTTTGCCCATCGTAGTCATTCCGGACACTACGGCGTCGTCAACTCCGAAGAGGGATACCAGAACCTGACACGTTTCCTGTTCGGGAGTCTGCGCATTGACGGGATACTGGATATCCACAGTCTGACTTTACCCGCTGACATTCAAGATGAAAAAGACAAGGGCAAACAGATCCGCGCTTCATATCAATTCGAAATCGTCGCCAGCGTACGAGGTAGCCAATGGCAAATACATCGTCGGGTCGTGCGTGAAAACTCAGCAATCCATCGGATGTACGACGAACTCTTTCCACTTGTGGACGGCGCCCCCACTCCGGACAGGAGCGCCAGCCCTCAACTGTTCTCAGTGTTCCTTGATGAAACCAAAAGTGTCAGCCAAGCCAAGTCTGTCGCGTTCGCGTTCGATCTGGCGGTGTTGGTACCTGACTATATGGTTGAGAACACGTTCTGGCCAAACCAACATTACGAAGGCAGCTACATCTACAGAGAGCTGATTCTGGTGGAAGCCATTCCTGATGCCGCGGAGCCCATCGGGTACAAAATACTGCATGGCTACCAAAGCAAGACACCTAACCTGGCAACGACTCCGTGCGTAACGCAGGACCTGCCGGGTGGAGCGGGAGTGAGTTTCGATATCCCGGTAAAGACCGAAGACGGCATCCGGCCTGGCATTTCGGCGACCTTGCGTATAGAGGTTCGTCTATGGAACCGAGTCACTGTATAGAGGCCGCCTCATAGAGCGGGCAGTAACTTCATGCGCGGCCACTCCGACCTCATTTTCCCGCGCCCCGAATTTTTAGATCAGCACGCTGGACATTACACAGATCGCCACGAGGGAGTGTCACGATGAGCCTGCACAAAACCGCCGTCCTACTAGCCATGCTGCTTGCGTCCTTCGAGACGTATTCTGCAGAAATTACTGGTTTGGCAGTTTCGCCTACCGCCGACGTTAACAGCCCAATTGGCGTAGGACCCAAAAAGCCTCGTCGCTGCTGTATCACTTGGAAGCCAAGTGCAGATGAGAACCCTGAAGAGTACCGTTTGCGTCTAGAGGAACAGCGCAAGGGCGTCGAAATATTACGGCGCTCGGACGAACTGAAGCCTGGGAACGGGCAACCGTCCTACCAAGATTTAATCGAAGGGTATAAAGGCGGTATTGAATCGTACAAAGGGATGCAATAAGTGCAGCCCGCCGCGACACTCAACTGTCATTGATTGGAAAACTGCATGGAAAGCCTTAATCCACTGCTGCACTCCCTCACCTATATGGCAGGTCCGTCGCTTGCCGCCATAATATTGAATATCGCCATGTGCCTGGCGATATTAAAGCTATCCCGGCATAAGCTTGAGCCGGGACACACACCACTCATAATAGCGTTGTGCTTTCTCGGAACGATTTTGGGCGTGATCGCAGGTGGCAGTGCAACTCCGCTTGGACAGTCATTAGTCACAGGGGTCCTAGGCATCGTTGCCACCCTCCTCACTTACTTGCTCAGCAAGGAGTCAGCAGCCGAGTGGCGTAACCTGATGCCTTTCGCGATGATAGCCCTAATGGTCGCGGCATTCGCCGGCCTAATGATCGGCGGCAACTATAAAGCAGTACGGCAAAGTAACGAAGAGTCTATGGCGCAATGGCAAAAATACTACGAAGTCGTCATGCTACCCATTTGCACCAAGGAACTGGAGCTACTCCTTAATCACAAAGCGCTTCCCGAAAACTATATCAGCCAGTGCGATCAAGCGAAGTCAATCATTGAACAATAACCCCCAACAGTGCAGAGATGTGGCCAACATTTCACCAAGCGCGGCTCTTGAGGCGCTGTCTGTGCCTGAAGGCTAGTCGTGCCTGGCTACGAGAGAAACTGCCTTCTGGGTGGCAACACTAGTCAGAGTGGTCAACTTACGTACCTCGTCGGCTACCATCACAAAATCACGTCCGGCCTCCCCTGCACGCTCTGCCTCGATGGCGGCGTTTAGAGCCAGCAGATTGGTCTGATTGGCGATATTGCGAATGGTCGAAACAATGTCTGTGAACTCAGCCAGCGTGCCTTCTAACTCTTGCCATTGAGTCTCTTGAATGGCTCGCAAATTCTGCTGTTCATGTTGGATATGAATATCTTCAAGGGAGCCGGCACGTACTGGCCTATAACGACATGGGCGGTTGCAGCAGAAGTTAATCAACCTGTCCGTCAATAATTGCGCATCGGAGAGTCGTCTCATCGAGGCACAAATACCTTTATGCCTTGTGGCATTTCAATCGATGAGCTCCTGAGCCGTAGCGGCCAGCTGACTACCAACCCGATCTTTCAACGTGTCGATAAAGCGAGTGATTTTTGCGTCGACGAACTGTCGAGAGATATAGACGGCATACACGTTGCGCTCATACGTATGATAGTCAGGCAAAACCCGCACTAGCTTGCCGGAGCGCAAATCGTCGATGGCGGTAAATCCGGCCAGCAAACCAATCCCAGCGCCCTCCCGTATGGCAAGCGCCATCGCATCCATATCGTTGACGCTGAAACTTGGCCCTGTAGGGACAAATGCTACGTCCCCCGCCTTGCTCTTGAGCTGCCATTCATCCCGCACATAGTCCACGGTGCCCAACAGCAGACACTGGTGATCACGCAGGTCTTCAGGCGTCTCGGGCGGCGTACGCCGAGCCAAGTAGTCTGGCGACGCCACCAGAACACAATGGCTGACACCGATCTTTTGGCTGACATACGCCGAATCGGGTAGCGCTCGGGCGATCAGAATCGAGACATCCAGCTGGTCCTCCAACAAGTTAGGCATTCGTTGCGAGAGCAATAAATCCACAGTGACATCCGAAAATTGCTTGCGGTACTCCAGCACGGCACTGACCAGATGCCGGGCCAGTCCGGGAACGCAATGCACACGTAGTGTTCCCCTGGGCTGCAGGGCCGCATTGCTTGCTTCGGCTTCGGCACTCTCAAGATCAGCCAGAATTTTCGTGCAAATCATCGGCACGGTCATGAAGTCCCGCACCCAGCCGGAGAAGCACGACATGATCAAGCGCTTCCGCGAGCATTGGCTTGACCGCTTCGATGGCGCGGAAAGCCTCGAACCTGTCGTGGACAGCACTTTCCCGCTGTCACGGGCTGCCGATGCCCATCGCTGGCTGGAGTCTTCCAAGAACGCCGGAAAAATTATTTTGACGATGCAACCGGAAGACCTGTTTTAAGTGTGGTCGACTTATCGATAGACATGAAAACGATGGCCCTATGGGGCACCGTTTTCGAGTAGGAAACTGTCTTCCTTGGCCGTTGCTGGTCAGCGCTACCTACAGCCATCACCCCAAGCTTGCCTCGCGGAATGTCCAATCAGTAAGCCATTACAAACGTCTTCGCCTCTTCAGGTTCTTGCATTGGTAGGAGCTACTATCCAGAGACATGGCGGTCGAACGCTTCTCAGATGGTATAGCTACCGAGATCCAAGACATCCGTGAGCAAATGTGGGAATAATTTTTCAAGCATGAAAAAGCCCAACCTTTTCAGATTGGGCTAAGTCATTGAAAAATATGGTCGGGACGGAGTGATTCGAACACTCGACCCCTAGCACCCCATGCTAGTGCGCTACCGGACTGCGCTACGCCCCGACTAGGCGTGAATCTTGTTCCGCTTCTCAACGGAACGCTCAGGAATATATCGCAAGCTTTTGAAAACTGGAAGTATTTAAAAGCAGAAATTTTATTTCTTGAGCACCACCAGTACATCTTCGAGCTCGGCGATCATCTGGCGGATCATCTGTTTGTACTGGGTTGTGTCGTCTTTGGCTTCATCACCCGAGAGGCGCAGGCGCGCGCCGCCGATGGTGAATCCCTGATCATACAGCAGTGCGCGGATCTGCCGGATCATCAGCACGTCTTGTCGCTGATAATACCGGCGGTTTCCGCGGCGCTTGACCGGGTTGAGTTGAGGAAACTCCTGCTCCCAATAGCGCAGCACGTGCGGCTTTACCGCACACAGCTCGCTGACTTCACCAATGGTGAAGTAGCGTTTGCCCGGGATGACGGGTAGTTCATCGTTATGACTTGGTTCCAGCATAAGCCTCAACTCGGGCCTTCAACTTCTGCCCTGGACGAAAGGTGACCACACGGCGAGCCGTGATCGGGATTTCTTCTCCCGTTTTCGGATTGCGGCCAGGCCGCTGGCGTTTGTCCCGAAGGTCGAAATTGCCGAAACCAGACAACTTGACCTGTTCGTTGTCTTCCAGAGCGTGCCTGATTTCTTCAAAAAACAGTTCGACCAATTCTTTGGCCTCCCGTTTATTCAGGCCCAACTCCTCATACAGACGTTCCGCCATCTCAGCTTTCGTCAGAGCCCCCATACGTCACTTCCTTAACGTGGCGTTCAACCTGTTTTCGAGCGAGGTGAGGATGTTCTGCGTTGCGGTATTCACCTCATCGTCATTAAGAGTGCGCGATGGATGCTGCCAGGTCAAGCCGACTGCAAGGCTTTTTCTATGCGGATCAATGCCTTTACCCTGATACACGTCAAATAGCCTGAGGTCCGTGAGCCATTCGCCTGCATTTTCACGGATTACCTCCAGCACAGCGCTGGATGCAACGTCGAGATCAGCCAGCAACGCCAGGTCACGACGCACTTCAGGAAAGCGCGATAACTCCTGGAATTTCGGCATTTTCCCTAGGGCGACTTCAGCCAGAACCAGCTCGAAAACGAAGACCGGACGATCAAGGCCCAAGGTTTTCGACAGTTCAGGGTGAATAGCACCGACATAGCCGACTTCACGACCGTCTCGCTCGATGCGCGCGGTCTGTCCCGGGTGCAGCGCTGGATGCTTGCCCGGCACAAAAGTGAACGCGTCGAGCGCACCGGCGAAGCCGAGCACCGCTTCCACGTCAGCCTTGACGTCGAAGAAGTCGACGACATCGCGACCTTGCGCCCAGCCTTCCGGCAGGCGGCTGCCACAGACGACACCGGCCAGCATCGGCTCTTGCTTCAAGCCGTCCAGTTGACCGACGAAGCGCAGGCCGCTTTCGAACAGACGCACACGATCCTGCTGACGGTTCAGGTTGTGCTGCAGCGATTTGACCAAACCAGGCCACAGGGACGAGCGCATGGCCGCCATGTCGTTGGAGATCGGATTGGCCAGCAACAGCGGCTCGACACCCGGATTGAATAGCTCGAACTGGCGCGGATCGATGAAGCTGTAGGTGATCGCTTCCTGATACCCACGGGCCACCAGCAGGCGGCGCAGTTCCGGCAGATCGCTACGGGCTTCAGCCTTGGCCTGGGGGGCCAGGCGCGCTTGCGGGTAGCGAACCGGCAGGCGGTTGTAGCCGTACAGGCGGGCCAGTTCTTCGATCAGGTCGACTTCCAGGCTGATATCGAAGCGATGGCTTGGCACTTCGACGCGCCACTGCCCTGCCCCATCAGCACTGATGCCCAGGCCGAGGGCGCTGAGCAGGCGCTCGACTTCGACAGCGTCCATTTCCATGCCCAGCATCTGGGTGATGCGTTGGGCACGCAGGGTGATCGGAGCGATCTTCGGCAGGTGCTGTTCGCTGACGGTTTCGATGATCGGGCCGGCTTCGCCGCCCGTGATCTCCAGCAGCAGGCCTGTGGCGCGCTCCATGGCTTCACGGGCCAGTTGCCAGTCCACACCACGCTCGTAACGGTGCGAGGCATCGGTGTGCAGGCCATAGGAGCGCGCCTTGCCAGCCACTGCAATCTGGTCGAAGAACGCGCTTTCAAGGAATACGTCACGGGTTGTGGTGGACACACCGCTGTGCTCGCCGCCCATTACGCCGGCAATCGCCAAGGCGCGGGAATGGTCGGCAATCACCAATGTATCGCTGCGCAGGGTCACTTCCTGACCGTCGAGCAGGACCAGCTTCTCGCCCTCTTCGGCCATGCGCACGCGGATACCACCGTTGATTTCGGCGAGATCGAACGCGTGCAGCGGTTGACCCAGCTCCAGCATCACATAGTTGGTGATGTCCACAGCGGCGTCGATGCTGCGCACGTCGGCACGGCGCAGGCGCTCGACCATCCACAGCGGCGTCGGCTTCGACAAATCGACGTTACGGATCACGCGACCCAAATAACGCGGGCACGCCGCCGGAGCGAGGACTTCAACCGAACGCACTTCATCATGCACAGCCGGCACGGTCGCGACCACAGGACGCGTCACGGCAGCGGCATACAGCGCGCCGACTTCACGGGCCAGACCGGCCAGGGACAGGCAGTCGCCACGGTTCGGCGTCAGGTCGACTTCGATGCTCGCATCGTCCAGGCCCAGGTACTCACGGATGTCCTGGCCCACCGGCGCATCAGCCGGCAGCTCCATCAGACCATCGTTACCTTCGCCGATCTGTAGTTCGGCCTGGGAGCACAACATGCCGTTGGACTCGACGCCACGCAGCTTGGCTTTCTTGATCTTGAAGTCGCCTGGCAGCTCGGCACCGATCATGGCGAACGGGATCTTCAGGCCCGGCCGCACGTTGGGTGCGCCACAGACCACCTGAAAGGTCTCCGCGCCATTGCTGACCTGGCAAACCCGCAATTTGTCAGCGTCTGGGTGCTGCTCGGTGCTCAACACCTCGCCCACCACCACGCCGCTGAATTCACCGGCGGCCAGCGTGACGCTATCGACCTCAAGACCGGCCATCGACAGGCGAGCAACCAGCTCGTCCCGGCTTACCTGCGGGCTTACCCAGCCGCGCAGCCATTGTTCACTGAATTTCATCCTGCTCTCCTAATAGATTCGTTACCGACTGCGACCTAGCGAAACTGCGCAAGGAACCGCAAGTCGTTGTCGAAGAACAGGCGCAAGTCATTCACACCGTAACGCAGCATGGCCAGGCGCTCGGCGCCCATGCCGAAAGCAAAACCCGAGAATTCTTCCGGATCGATACCGGACATACGCAGCACGTTCGGGTGAACCATCCCGCAGCCCATCACTTCCAGCCAGCCAGTCTGCTTGCAGACACGGCAGCCTTTACCGCTGCACATCACACATTCCATGTCGACTTCAGCGGAGGGCTCGGTGAACGGGAAGTACGAAGGGCGGAAACGCACCGCCAGTTCTTTTTCGAAGAACACCCGCAGGAATTCTTCGATCGTGCCTTTCAGGTCGGCAAAATTGATGTCGCGATCAACCAGCAGGCCTTCGACCTGGTGGAACATCGGCGAGTGGGTGATATCGGAGTCGCTGCGATACACGCGGCCTGGGCAGACGATGCGGATCGGCGGCTGCTGCGATTCCATGGTGCGGACCTGTACCGGTGAGGTATGGGTGCGCAACAGCATGTTCGCATTGAAATAGAAGGTGTCATGCATCGACCGGGCCGGGTGATGGCCTGGGATGTTGAGCGCCTCGAAGTTGTGGTAGTCGTCTTCGACCTCAGGGCCTTCGGCAATGCCGTAGCCGATGTGGGTGAAGAACTGCTCGATGCGTTCCAGGGTCCGGGTCACCGGATGCAGGCCGCCGGAAGTCTGGCCACGGCCAGGCAGGGTCACGTCGATGGACTCGGCGGCGAGTTTGGCAGCCAGATCCGCCTCCTCGAACAACGCCTTGCGCGCGTTAAGGACCTCTGTGACACGTTCCTTGGCAACGTTGATCAGCGCACCGACCTGCGGACGCTCTTCGGCCGGCAGGTTCCCCAGGGTCTTCATCACCTGGGTCAACTCGCCCTTCTTGCCAAGGTACAGAACCCGGATTTGCTCCAGGGCATTGATATCTTCAGCGCTTTGCACAGCCTCTAGAGCTTGAGCGACCAGCGCATCCAGGTTTTCCATGTACAGACTCCAGATACAAAATAGGGGAAGAGCTTTAAGGCTCTTCCCCTATTTATGACGTTTAACACCCGAGCCCACAGAGGTGAGCCCTGGTGACTGTCGGGGGTACTTAAGCCAAGGTGGCTTTAGCTTTCTCGACAATCGCAGCAAACGCCGCTTTTTCGTTCACTGCCAGATCAGCCAGAACCTTACGGTCGATCTCGATGGACGCTTTTTTCAGGCCGGCAATGAAACGACTGTAGGACAGACCGTTAACACGAGCACCAGCGTTGATACGAGCGATCCACAGAGCGCGGAACTGACGTTTTTTCTGACGACGGTCACGGTAGGCGTATTGGCCTGCCTTGATTACCGCTTGCTTGGCAACACGGAATACGCGGGAACGCGCGCCGTAGTAGCCTTTAGCAAGTTTCAGAATTTTTTTGTGACGCTTACGGGCAATGACGCCACGCTTTACACGAGCCATGAGTTACTTCCTCTATTCTTGATCCAAAAATTAACGAAGGCGCAGCATGCGCTCGACTTTTGCCACGTCAGACGGATGCAGCAAGCTGCTACCGCGCAGTTGACGCTTACGCTTGGTCGACATTTTGGTCAGGATGTGGCTCTTGAAAGCGTGCTTGTGCTTGATACCGTTAGCAGTTTTCAGAAACCGCTTAGCAGCACCACTTTTGGTTTTCATCTTTGGCATGTTCGGATACTCCGCATTCAGTTGATAAACATAATCGCAAGGCCTGCCGTGCCCTGTTGATTACTTCTTCTTTTTCGGGGCGATGACCATGATCAGCTGGCGTCCTTCCATCTTAGGATGCTGTTCGACCGAACCGTACTCGAGCAGGTCTTGTTCAACCCGCTTGAGGAGTTCCATCCCCAGCTCCTGGTGGGCCATCTCACGGCCGCGGAATCGCAAGGATACCTTGGCCCTGTCCCCGTCACTCAGGAAACGTACCAGGTTGCGCAGTTTTACCTGGTAATCCCCTTCCTCCGTCCCTGGACGAAACTTGATTTCTTTTACCTGAATCTGCTTCTGGTTCTTCTTCGCCGCGGCAATCTGCTTCTTCTTTTCGAAGATCGACTTGCCGTAGTCCATCACCCGGCAAACCGGTGGGACTGCGTCTGCGGAAATTTCTACCAGATCAAGCTTGGCTTCTTCAGCAATACGAAGCGCTTCATCAATCGAGACGATGCCAATCTGCTCGCCGTCAGCGCCAATTAACCGAACCTCGCGTGCCGAGATATTCTCGTTGATCGGGGCTTTCGGTGCAGCTCGTTTATCTTGTCTCATTTCACGCTTAATAATAATTACTCCAAATCTGGGCGACCACGCCGGGAAACCGCTTGCGCGAGAAACTCAGCGAATTCGGCGACGGGCATCGAGCCCAGGTCAGCACCTTCACGAGTACGCACAGCGACAGTCTGCATCTCGACCTCCCGATCTCCAATAACCAAGAGAAAGGGAACCTTGAGCAAAGTATGCTCGCGGATTTTAAAGCCGATCTTTTCATTTCTCAAGTCGGACTTGGCACGAAATCCGCTTTGGTTGAGAGTTTTTTCGACTTCGGCGGCAAAATCTGCCTGTTTATCAGTGATATTCATGATCACTGCCTGGGTCGGCGCCAGCCACGCGGGGAACGCACCCTCGTAGTGTTCGATCAGGATCCCGACGAAACGCTCGAACGAACCGAGGATCGCGCGGTGAAGCATGACCGGGTGCTTGCGGCTGTTGTCTTCGGACACGTATTCGGCGCCCAGACGGATCGGCAGGTTGAAATCGAGCTGCAAGGTACCACACTGCCACACGCGACCGAGGCAATCTTTCAGCGAGAATTCAATTTTCGGACCGTAGAAGGCCCCCTCGCCCGGTTGCAGGTCATACGCAAGGCCCGCGCTATCGAGGGCGGCGGCCAGGGCCGCTTCGGCGCGATCCCACAGCTCGTCGGAGCCGACACGTTTTTCCGGACGAGTGGACAGCTTCATCTCGACTTCGGTGAAGCCGAAGTCCCGGTAGACGTCCATGGTCAGCTTGATGAAGGCGGCGGACTCGGCCTGCATCTGCTCTTCGGTGCAGAAAATGTGCGCATCGTCCTGGGTAAACGCACGCACCCGCATGATGCCGTGCAGCGCACCCGATGGCTCGTTACGGTGGCAGGCACCGAACTCGGCCAGGCGCATCGGCAGCTCGCGGTAGCTTTTCAGGCCCTGGTTGAACACCTGCACGTGGCAAGGGCAGTTCATCGGCTTGATGGCGTAGTCGCGGTTTTCCGACTGGGTGGTGAACATGTTGTCGGCGTAGTTGGCCCAGTGCCCGGATTTCTCCCACAGGCTGCGGTCCACCACCTGTGGCGTCTTGATCTCCAGGTAGCCGTTTTCACGCTGGACCTGGCGCATGTACTGCTCAAGCACCTGGTACAGGGTCCAGCCATTGGGGTGCCAGAACACCATGCCCGGAGACTCTTCCTGGGTGTGGAACAGGCCCAGGCGCTTGCCGATCTTGCGGTGATCGCGCTTCTCGGCTTCCTCGATGCGCTGGATGTAGGCCGCCAGTTGTTTCTTGTCGGCCCAGGCGGTGCCATAGACCCGCTGCAACTGCTCGTTCTTCGCATCGCCACGCCAGTAAGCGCCGGACAACTTGGTCAGCTTGAAGGATTTCAGGAAACGCGTGTTCGGCACGTGCGGGCCACGGCACATGTCGACGTATTCTTCATGGTAATACAGGCCCATGGCCTGTTCGTCTGGCATGTCTTCCACCAGACGCAGCTTGTAGTCCTCGCCACGGGCCTTGAACACTTCGATGACTTCGGCGCGCGGGGTGACTTTCTTGATGACGTCGTAATCCTTCTCGATCAGCTGCTGCATGCGCTGTTCGATGGCCGCCATGTCTTCCGGCGTGAAAGGACGCTCGAAGGCGATGTCGTAATAGAAGCCTTCATCGATGACCGGCCCGATGACCATCTTCGCGCTCGGGTACAACTGCTTGACCGCGTGGCCGACCAGGTGCGCGCAAGAGTGGCGAATGATCTCCAGCCCCTCTTCATCCTTTGGCGTGATGATTTGCAGCGTGGCGTCGCTGTCGATGACGTCACTGGCGTCAACCAGTTTGCCGTTGACCTTGCCGGCCAGGGTGGCCTTGGCCAGGCCCGCGCCGATGGATGCGGCGACCTCGGCTACGGAAACCGGGTGATCGAATGAACGTTGACTGCCGTCGGGAAGAGTAATAGTTGGCATGGCGCCTCCTCTCCTAGTGGTGACCCCTACCAAAGGTCACGTGGGTTGGGATGAGCCAGTACAAGATCCAGTCCAGGCCATTCAATGACGAACGCCTGCCTTACAGCGGCAGGAGCCTTGCGGCCAACCGGGAAACCGAACCAGAGTGACTGGGATTCAAATCAGGGTTATTCGAACATTTGCCGCTGCCGGGACCTGTCGTCCTCCGGAGCCTGAAAATACCCGAGCCCGGCATGCTAGCACAGATGAACGGTCATCGATGCACAAGCCTGTCACAGGAAGGCAAATCGTCCGCTTTTATGCCAGAGTGCTGAACTTGATCGGCCCTAGAGCCCTCGAATCACAGAACATCGACCCAGAAGGAGCATCCTCGCATGCGTCTCAATACCCTGTTCGCCTTAGTCGCCCCCCTTGTTCTGCTGCTGCCGTTGAGTGCCCACGCCGACTGGCCGAAGGGCGAGCGAGATAAATACATGGCCCAGTGCACCCAGGCCGCTACCCCACAGATTGGTGCGGCGAAGGCCAAATCCCACTGTGCCTGTGGCGCCGATGCAATCAAGTCCTACCCGGCAAGAGATATCCAGGCACTGATGGACAACAAGGCCACCCCCGAATTGCAGCAAAAAGCCCTTGGCGAGATCGCCAAATGCAAGGCTGATGTGCCCGCGAAAAAGTGAACAACCGGAGTCTTTAATGCCGCCCGGGGCTGAGTAAAAGGCCAAAAAAAGCGCTTTTTCGTACTATTTATGCAGGTTTTACAGCTTTTTTTATCGTCTTTACTTTACGCTGAAAGCCTTTAAAACCGGGCCTTTCAGCGGGTTCAGGCGGTAGAGAAAACACAACTGATTGGCAAACAGTGCGTCCGGGGGGCTCCCAAATCGAACATTTCGACTATGATACCCGGGTGTGCCCAGTTGGCCTGAGCAGCACAGTACACTGAAAATATATGTTTCTTGGAGATACACCATGTCTAATCGCCAAACCGGCACCGTTAAATGGTTCAACGATGAAAAAGGCTTCGGCTTCATCACTCCTCAAGGTGGCGGTGACGACCTGTTCGTACACTTCAAAGCTATCGAAAGCGACGGTTTCAAAAGCCTGAAAGAAGGCCAGACCGTTTCCTTCGTGGCTGAGAAAGGCCAAAAGGGTATGCAAGCTGCACAAGTTCGCCCTGAGTAATTTCTCGGCGCACTAAAAAAACCCCGTCCATGTGACGGGGTTTTTTATGGGAGATTGAAAAACCGACGATCAGCCGCAGTTCACGCGATTG
Organism: Pseudomonas sp. B21-054; assembly: GCF_026016345.1. Classification (NCBI taxonomy): domain Bacteria; kingdom Pseudomonadati; phylum Pseudomonadota; class Gammaproteobacteria; order Pseudomonadales; family Pseudomonadaceae; genus Pseudomonas; species Pseudomonas sp. B21-054. Next base: position 2,422,449 of record NZ_CP087204.1, on the reverse strand, counting down.
ACCACCAGGTTGGCATCGGTGCTGAGATTCAGGCGATCAGAGCGGTACTCAAGCGTCACCATGTCGTTGGGCTTGAGGATCCGGGCATTCTGCGCGCCGGCGCGGGCGCGGGCCTGTTCCAGCAATTGCGGCGAGGCCTGCTTGCCAATGGCGAACTCGGCGGCCTTTGCTTCGCAACGACCACTACCGGTCTCGGTTGCCACGGGGTCAGGGGTCGACTCAGAGGGGCTGCTGCTGCAACCGCTCAAGAACGCAGCGGCCAGCAAAGTACTCAATGACGCGAGCTTCCAAGGCATGAAGCCTCCTTTTTTGATAGATAAACAGAGAGCGTGCGACAGCCCAAACGGCGCTTTGGTTTCAACACCCTGGCCATCAGCCTGCCCTCAACCGGAAACCGGCAGTTTGCCTGAGCCCGCAAGCGGTGTTCAGACATGAATCGTGACTGAATATGAACGGCCGTTAATAAACGTCAATGTAATCATAGGGCGGATTCGGCCAGTTCTCTTTCAGCGCGTTATAGATCTGCGTGACCCAGACCTCGTCGCTGGCAGCGATCCGTCCGACATAACCCGAACCTTTGGCCCACGTTTCAAGCCGAAACAGCAAGCCGTCAATATCGGCGCCTCCTACTACCCCCGAAGACAAGTAGGCGATCCCTCCCTTGGTCACCCGCAATTGGGTGTGCTCGTCATCACTGGCCGACGCCAGCAACTGACGAACCGCTTCCAGGGTCAGCCCGTCAGGCGCGTTCAAATCGATCTGCACGGCAAGGGCTCCTTCAGAAATCCCAAAAAACAAAGTGTCGCACAGCCCTTCCCTGATGCCTAAGTCGCAGTGCCAAAACCTTGGCAAAAATGGTTAACTCAGCCTACAGACCTCCAACTCGCGAGCCCCACCATGAGCACCGTCAGCATCGAAGCCACCATCAATGCCAAATGGTCGGAGGGCCACAGTTCCTATAGCCCGGGCAGCCCGGAGGAACTGGCAATCATCGGTATAGAACTGTTGGTCAAGGAATTGGGGACGGAGGTCGCCCGCAACTTCATCCAGCAGGCATTCGAACGCTACCCGAGCATCATTGATGCCGCGGATTGAAACGCACGCGCCCGCAGATAGCCTGCGAGCGCGCGGCAAGGCCGATTACTTGAGACGCGCCAGACGCTCGGTCAGCAAGTCAAAGAAGCCTTGGGCATCACCGTTTTCCACCCAGAAGGCGTTCTTTGGCGCCTTCAGGCCATCGTACCAATCAACGATGGTCTGGCCGAAAGTCGGGCCCTCGCGACTGTCCACCACGACGTTGACCGAACGCCCGGTAAACAATTGCGGCTTGAGCAGGTAAGCGATCACCGTCGCGTCGTGCACCGGCCCGCCCGTCATGCCGTAGTGTTCCATATCGCCCTTGACGTACTCGTTGAGGATATCGCCCACCAGTTTGCTGGCATTGTTGTTCACCGCGGCGATCTGCTTCAGGCGCGCTTCGCTGGTGAGGACCTTGTGGGTCACATCCAAGGGCAGATACGTCAGCTTCAGGCCGCTTTTGGCGACGATCTCGGCCGCTTGCGGATCGGCAAACAGATTGAATTCCGCCACCGGCGTGATATTGCCACCGTTAAAGTGCGCGCCGCCCATGATCACCACTTCCTTGATGCCCTGGACAATCTCAGGCTCCTGGATCAAAGCCAGGGCCAGGTTGGTCTGCGGGCCGAGCATCGCAATGGTGATGCTGTGGGGCTTGGCGGCCTTGAGCGTTTCGATCAGGTAGTTGACGGCATTACCCTCGGCCAACCCCTTCTTCGGCTCGTGCACGGTGACACCCGACAGGCCTTCCTTGCCATGGATGTTCTCGGCGTAGATGGGTGTGCGCATCAGCGGTTTTGGCGCCCCGGCGTACACCGGCACCTCTTCGCGCCCTGCCCACTCCCGCGCCAGGCGAGCATTGCGGGAGGTCTTGTCCAGGCGCACATTCCCAGCGACGGTGGTCAGCGCACGGATATGCAGCTCTTCAGGGGACGCCAGGGCAAACAGCAAGGCAACCACGTCGTCGGCCCCTGGATCGGTGTCGATGATCAGGTCGATTTTTTCCGCCGCCTGGGCGCTCGTAGCGGTGATCAAGGACAAAAGCAGCAGACTCCGGACCAGTTGATGCATTTTCTGAGCATAGCGGTGCATGGCGCACTCCTTGTGCAAGGTTGACAGGTTTAGAACGTCACTCCAGCGATTAACACGATGTTGCAGTACGGCGAACACTCTCCCGTGCGAATAATCGCCCGGGCTTCACGGCTAAGCCTCTTGAATTGCTCGTGGCTGACCAACGCCCGCGTCCCCAGCGCACCGTCGGCATGCAGCGCCTCCAGTGTCGTCAGGGCCGACGGTTGTTTATCGAAGATTTCCTCAGCCAGCACATGGCTTTCCACCTGCATTTCGCTGAGTACCACCTTCAAGGTGCTGACAAAATCGGGAATGCCCTGGGTCAAGGCCAGGTCGATCAACTCGACCTGAGGTGGTACCGGCAGGCCCGCATCCCCGATGACCACTTTATCGCCATGCCCAAGCGAGGCGATCAGTCGTGACAGGGCCACGTTCAACAACGGCGTCTTTTTCATGATTTGAAAGCCTGTACTTCAAGCAAGGTGGGAATGGAGGGCTGCGCCCCCGCACGGGTAACCGATAACGCCGCGGCGACCTGTCCGAAACGAATCGCGTCGACCTCGTTTTGGCCACTGGCCAGGGCTGCCGCGAAGCCGCCGACAAAGGTGTCCCCGGCCGCCGTGGTGTCCACCGCCTTGACCCGGGGGGCCGGGAAGTGTTCGAAGCTCGATCCGTTGGCGAATATCAGCCCCTGGGCACCCAACGTCACGATCACCTTGCCGGCACCGGCGGCGATCAAGTGCGTCGCGGCGGCTTCGGCGGTTTCCAGGGAATCTACCGTCAACCCGCTGAGGACCGCCGCCTCGCTTTCATTGGGAATCAGGTAGTCGACGTAGGCGTACCAGTCGGCGGGCAACGCATGGGAGGCTGGCGCCGGGTTGAGGATGACGGTCTTGCCCAACTCACGGCCCCGCTTGAGGGCGTGACCAACGGTGGCGTCCGGCACTTCGAGCTGACAGATGATGACATCGGCGCCTTGCAGCACTTCATCGACACTGTCGAGGACATCAGGGGTCAGCGCGCCGTTGGCACCGGCGACGATAACGATCGCATTCTGGCTGTTGTCATCGACGACGATCAGCGCGACGCCACTGGAGCCGTCCACGATGCCGACCGCCTGGCAATCGATGCCCTCGGCCAGCAGCGCCCCACGCAATTCCTGGCCATAGGCATCACTGCCCACGCAACCCACCATGGACACCTGCGCGCCCAGGCGCGCAGCGGCCACGGCCTGGTTGGCGCCCTTGCCCCCAGGAATGGTCGAGAACGACTGGCCGATCAGCGTTTCACCGCCCCGGGGCAGACGCGGCGCCCGGGTCACCAGATCCATGTTCAAGCTGCCTACTACCACTACTTTTGCTGGCATACATCACTACTCTTCAATTCGGTTCAGCGGTATTGGGCGAATGCACCGGACAGCGGCGCAGTCGACTCTCGCAAGACAATGCTGGGCGTCACGATGCGCTGGTCGGTGGCAAGCCCCGGCGTAGCAATACGCCGCAGCAGCACTTGCGCCGCCATCTCGCCCAACTGCAGGATCGATTGCCCCACCGTGGTCAACGCCGGGTAGACATAGCGGCTCATTTGAATGTCATCGAAACCAATGACCGACAGTTCGCTGGGCACGCGCACGTTGCGCTCGGCGGCGGCCCGCAGCACACCGATGCCGATCATGTCGTTGGCGGCAAAAATGGCCGTGGGCGGCTGATGCTCAAGCAATTGGGCGGCTGCGCGGTAACCACCAGTACTGGTGAAATCGCTCTCGAGCATGCGCTCGACGGGCAGTTCGATCCCCGCTTCTTTCAAGGCGCGGCAATAACCGGCCAAGCGCATTTGCGCCACGCTGGTGTCGGCCGGACCACCGATAAAGGCGATATCGCGATGGCCCAGCTCCAGCAGGTGCCGGGTCGCCAGGTACGCGCCGTACTCATGGTCGATGCGCACCAGGTCCGCATCAACGCCGTCGAGCCCGCGGTCGACGATGACCATCGGCGTGCGCACATTGGCCAGCCCCTCGGCCAGGCCAACGTCGCCACCGGCAGACGCAACGATCAGGCCGTCGATGCGCTTTTCCAGCAGCACTCGCAGATAACTGCGCTGCTTGTCCGGGTTGTCGTCGGAGTTGCACAGGATCACGCAATAGCCATTGCGCTCACAGTGATCCTCGATCCCCCGGGCCAACTCGGCAAAGTAGGGGTTGAGGCTGTTGGGCACCAGCAGGCCGATGGTCGCCGTGGTCTTGGCCTTGAGCGAGCGGGCCACGGCGCTGGGCACGTAGTCCAGGCGTTCGATCGCGGCCTCGACCTTGAGCCGCACTTCTTCGCTCACCGGCCGCGTCTTGTTCACCACATGGGACACGGTCGTGTAGGAAATCCCCGCAAGCGCCGCCACATCCTTGATCGTCGCCATGGCTCAGGCCCGCCGACTGGCGCGCTGGCTGCGATAGGTATCGAGTACGACCGCCACCACGATCACCGCGCCGGTAATGATGCGCTTGGTCGGCTCGGTGGCGCCGATCTGCGCCAGGCCGGCCGCCAGCACGGAGATGATCAGCACGCCAAAGAAAGTGCTGATGACCGAACCGCGCCCACCCATCAGGCTGGTGCCGCCGATCACCACGGCCGCGATGACTTGCAGTTCGAGCCCCGAGCCGGCGTTCGGATCCGCCGCCTCCAGGCGGGAAATCTGAAACAGCGCCGCCACGCCCGCCAGCAAGCCCATCAGACTGAAGACCAGGATCTTGTAGGGCTTGGGGTTGATACCCGCCAGACGCACGGCCTCTTCGTTGGTGCCAATGCCGATCAAGTAGCGACCAAACACCGTACGGGTCAGCACCGCCTGGGCAATGAAGATCACCAGCAGGGCAATGATGAACGAAGGCGAAATGCCGAAGGCAATCGGATTGGACAGCCAGGCGAAGGAATCACCGATGTAGGCCGTGCGCGAGCCCGTCATCTGGTACGCCAGGCCCCGGGCCATTTCCAGCACGCCAAGGGAAACGATGAACGAGGGAATTCGCCACGCCACGGTAATCGAACCGGTGACGGTACCCGCCAGCGCCGCCACGGCCATGCCGAGCAACGCCGATGGCCAGACGCTCCAGCCCCAGCCGAGGATGGCAACACTGACGGTCGATGCCGCGAGCGCCAGCACCGACCCTACCGACAGGTCGATGCCGCCAATGATCAGGATGAAGGTCATGCCGACCGCCAGCACCATGAGGTCTGGAATCTGGTTGGCCAAGGTGCTGAAAGTATCGTAGGAAAGGAAATGGCTGCTCAGGACCGAGAACAGCGCAACCATCGCCAGCAGCGCGCCAGCCAGGCCCAGGTAAGTGCCCAGGCCATAGAAGTTGCCATTCGATTTAGCGACGGCAGATGCGGTTTTCATGGAAGATCCCTAGGCGCTGCTTCGTTGAGCAACGCATCACGTTTCTGGTAGCCGGCGAATGCGGCGGCAAGCAAGTCATCCTGGGTCCAGCTGTCGCGCTCGAAAGTGTCGATCAGGCGCCCGGCGGACAGCACGCCGATCCGGTCGCAGATCAGCATCAATTCCCGCAGGTCACTGGACACCACGACCAGCGCCTTGCCCTGGCGAGTCAACTCGCCGAGCAGCGCATAAATGTCGAATTTGGCGCCGACGTCGATGCCACGGGTCGGCTCGTCGAACAGCAGCACCGAGCAATCGCGTTCGAGCCAGCGACCGATCACGACTTTCTGCTGGTTGCCGCCCGACAACTCGGACACCAATTGGGTCGGGCTGGAACTGCGGATGCGCATGGCGTCGATCTGCCGCTGCGCCAATGCATGCTCTTGGCTGCCATTGACGAAACCGGCGTTGGAAATCTCCGGCATGTTGCCCAGGGCAATGTTGGCCGCGATGGATTGCGTCAGCAGCAGGCCTTCGCCCTTGCGGTCCTCGGTAATCAACGCGATACCGTGGGCCACCGCATCGGCCGGGGAGCGAATGCTCACGACATTGGCCGGCGAGCCCAGCGCCACGGTGCCACTGTCGGCCGCATCGGCGCCGAAGATCAGCCGCAGCAGTTCAGTGCGCCCTGCCCCGATCAGGCCGGAGATACCGAAGATCTCACCGCTGCGCACTTCGAAGGACACATCGCGGACCTTGTCAGAACGGCTCAGGCCTTTAACGGTCAGGGCCGGCGCGCCGATCTGGCGCGGGCCGAGATCGATGTGCTCGCCCAGCTCCCGGCCGACCATCAGCGTCACCAGTTGCTCGCTGTTGTAGTTGGCCATCGGCTCGACGCAGACCAGGTTGCCGTCGCGCAGTACCGCAATGCGCTGGGCCACCCGCGCCAATTCTTCGAGGCGATGGGAAATGTAGATGATCGACACGCCCCGGGCCTGCAGGCGGGTGATCTGCTCGAAGAGCATCTCGACTTCGCGGGCCGTGAGCATGGCGGTCGGCTCATCGAGAATCAGCACATGGCAATCGCCGATCAGGTTGCGGGCGATCTCGACCATCTGCTGATGACCGATACCCAGCTCACCCACCAGGGTGTCGGGATCGATCGCATCGAGCCCCACCTGGGCCATGGCCTCGATCGCCGCCCTGCGCAACTGCTTGCGGCTGATCCAACCGCCGCGGCTGGGCAGGTTGTCGAGAAACAGGTTCTCGGCCACGGAAAGGGTCGGCAACAGGTTGAGCTCTTGCATCACCATGCGCACGCCCAGTTCTTCAGCCTGGGTACGGCTGCCGGGACGATAATCCTGTCCTTGGAACTGCATCTGCCCGGTGGTCGGCGTCACCAACCCACCGATGATCTTGGACAAGGTGCTTTTACCAGCGCCATTTTCGCCGGTCAGCGCCAGCACTTCACCGCGCATCAACGTCAGGTCGATGCCGGTCAGTACCGGCTGGGCATAGGTCTTGCCGATGCCGCTGACAGACAGGACAGCGTTCGGGTCGAAAACGGACATAAAAAAACTCTCCATGCGCTCGCCCGAATGGGCGAGCACCGTTGTGTCGCCAGGATAACTACTTGGTCACCAGCTCGACCGGAGTTTCGATAACACCGTTGGCACCGTTGTCGACTTTTTCTTTCTTGAGGATTTTCAGCGCCGTCTCGATGCCAAATACCGCTTGCTTGGCAGCGAACTGGTCGGCGGTCGCCAGGACACGACCGTCCTTGAGCATGGGCTTGATCGCATTGATGTTGTCGTAGCCGACCACTTGCACCTTGCCCGCCTTGCCGGCAGCCCGTACGGCCGAGACCGCGCCAACCGCCATGCTGTCGTTGCCGGCCAGCAGAGCCTTGATGTTCGGGTATTCGCTGAGCATCGACGCGGCAACCTGGTTGCCCTTGTTGATTTCCCAGTCGCCGGATTGCAGGGAGACGACCTTGATTTGCGCCGCTTCCATCGCATCCTTGAAGCCGGCGGTCCGCGCCTGGGCGTTGGTGGTGGTAGACACGCCTTCGATGATGCCGACTTCGTCACCGGCCTTGAGCTGCTTGGCCAGGTATTCACCCACCAGTCGCGCGCCCTTGCGGTTGTCAGGGCCTACGAACGGAACGTTGATGTTCTTGCTCTTGACCACGGCCGGGTCGAGTTGGTTATCGATGTTGATCACGGTGATGCCGGCATCGACGGCTTTCTTGATCACCGGCACCATGGCCTTGGAATCGGCAGGCGCAATGATGAGGGCGTCAACCTTGGACACGATCATCTGCTCGACGATACGGATCTGGTTGGCGGTGTCGGTTTCATCCTTGATCCCGTTGGAGATCAGGTCGAAATCGGCGGAGTGTTCCTTCTGGTAAGCCTTGGCGCCGTCTTCCATGGTCAGGAAGAATTCGTTGGCCAGGGATTTCATGACCAGGGCGACCTTGGGTTTTTCAGCGGTCTGGGCGAATGCCGAGGAGATAGGCAGCGCAGCGGATGCGGCCGCGAGCATGGCGACAGCGAGAAGACGTCCAGCGAATGGCAACTTCATGGGTTCACTCCGATCTTATGATTATTGTGAGCAAATCAATGCACGGAACGCCGCGCAAACGTTTGCGTGAAGTGAACTATGGTAAGGCTTCGCGGATTTGTCAACGTTGCGGTTTCACCCGCAACGTTGAAGACGTCAGGCCGTCGTGTTGACCACCGAGCCGGAACTTGAGCCCTTCGCCAGCTCCGTGACCAAATGGCCGGTGACCTCCAGCAGCGCGCCGCTGGTGTCGGCAATCTGGCCTTGGACTGCCATGACTGCCGAGGTCTTGGCTTCCTCCGTTGGATAGTTACGCCCCTGGGCGGCGGCCAGTTGTTGTTGCTGCTCCCTGAGCTGCTGCTGAAGCTCTTGCATCCGCTTGAGCAGCACCTGGACCGCCACGCTCTGGGTGCTACCGCCCTCCTGCGCCTGGTCGGTTGCTTCAGCGCCAGCGCCCATGCCCGTGCGGACCTTGCCCGAGGCTTGCGTTGTACCCAGGGCCTCATCGGCGGCCTGGTCTTCTGCCTCGCTCAAAGCCTTCAGGGTGGCGGCGGATTTTCCGCCGATGGTCACCGCTGCCGCATTGGGAAAGCCGATGGAAAACGACATGTCAAAACTCCATGAAGGGGGATTCCTACGAAGGACATCGCCCGCCGAAGCACTTTCTTTAGCGCCCGATGAAATCAGTCAATAGCTTCGCCACCTTGAGCGGGTAACACCTGTTTACGCAAGCCGATAAAAAATTCCTTTCTCCTACACCAAAACGAAAAAAGTGCTGTCAGACGATCTTCTTGAATTTTAAGTAGTTGCGTAAATGCCTACGGTTAAATACTGTATGCCCGTACAGCTTAATAAGGATAATCCTGTGGCCACCCCCTCCGCTGCAACCACCCCCTTAGATTCCTATACGCGACTCGGCCTCCGGGTCTCGAAAATCATCAACGCCCCTACCGCGCAAAAAGCCAAGGCCGCCCTGATCTTCCGTCTGCCCGACGAACCGGTGGATGAGTGGGAGCGCCTCCTGGAAGAAATCGACGAGAACGACAACGTGACCCTCGCCTATCGCGACGATGGTGGTGTGCAGGTTTTCTGGGTTGTGCCGAAGGAAGATTGAGCCTGATGAGTGTTCGCTGTTTAGCTTTTTTGCTTGTGTTCATCGCCATGGGCGCACAGGCCGGTGCCCCGCGCACCTTCAACGAAGCCAAGAAAGTCGCCTGGAAACTCTATGCCCCGCAATCCACCGAGTTTTACTGTGGCTGCAAATACACCGGCAATCGCGTGAACCTGGCCGCCTGCGGTTACGTACCGCGCAAGAATGCCAGCCGTGCCGCGCGCATCGAGTGGGAGCATATCGTCCCGGCCTGGCAGATCGGTCATCAGCGTCAATGCTGGCAACAAGGCGGTCGCAAGAACTGCACCCGCTATGATCCAGTCTATCAACGAGCCGAGGCCGACCTGCACAACCTGGTGCCGAGCATCGGGGAAGTGAATGGTGATCGCAGCAATTTCAGTTTCGGCTGGCTGCCGGAGCAAAAGGGCCAATACGGCTCATGCCTGACCCAGGTGGATTTCAAGGCCAAGAAGGTCATGCCTCGCCCCTCCATCCGGGGGATGATCGCCCGGACCTATTTCTACATGAGCAAGCAATATGGCCTGCGCCTGTCGAAACAGGACCGACGCCTGTATGAAGCCTGGGACAAGACCTACCCGGTCGAAAGCTGGGAACGTCAGCGCAACCAGAGCGTGGCGTGCGTCATGGGACGTGGGAACGAGTTCGTCGGACCGGTGGACATGAAAGCCTGCGGTTGACCTCGCACTTGTGAACAGCACAGAACCAACTGTGGGAGCGAGCTTGCTCGCGATAGCGGTGGATCAGCCAGCATTGATGTGGACTGACATGCCCCTATCGCGAGCAAGCTCGCTCCCACAGGTTTTGTGCTCTGACTGACTTTTGGGCTGCCTGATTATCGGGCCGTCGGGTAATCCACCACCAACGTCTCGATGTTGCGTTTCTTCGCCCGGACCAGGGCGGCCGTGACCTGTTCCTGCTTGGCTTGGGCCTCGGCCTCGGAGCTGAAAGGACCGACCAGGACGCGCTCCTTGCCATTCTCCCGCACCACGTTCGACATGAAGCTGTGTTCGATGAGCCAACCGGTCAGGTCGCTGACAGCCTGCGGTGTCTCGCCACGAACCTCGACGGCCCACTGCGGCGCGGCAGCGACGGACGGGGCGGAGGTGGCGGCGGGTTTCGGCTTCGGTGCTTCGACATCACGTCCCTCACCACACCCCGCCAGTACCAATACCGCGATAACCCAAGCCAATTTGCGCACAACGTTTCCCCTGTGAAGACATGAGGCGCGGATTTTAACACTCACATCCACCAAGAACGCCGCAAACAGTGCTTAAAACAAGAGAATCCTGCCCGGCGTCTCTGTATAGTCGCACCCTGGGAATTAATGCTGCGTCTGCGCGTCAGAAAGAGGCACCCACATTGTGACACTTAGCACTAATCTATAAGCAGTACCGACATCTGCACTGTCTGAATCAGGTGCCCTATAAAGTAATCAAGGAGAACACCATGCTGATACTCACCCGCAAAGTCGGTGAAAGCATAAACATTGGTGACGACATCACGATCACCATTCTGGGCGTTAGCGGCCAACAAGTCCGGATCGGCATCAACGCCCCGAAAAACGTTGCGGTGCATCGTGAAGAGATTTATCAGCGTATTCAGGCAGGCCTTACCGCCCCTGACAAACCGCAAACTCCCTGAGCCTTGCTGCAGTCCGTAGCCAGCCCGTTTGCATCGCCGCAATGGCTGGCTAAAGATTCAGGTCGCCCGCACCTTACCCTGCTCCACCCTGCCGTTGATTCTTCGTCCAGCCCGTGAAACCGATACTAATGGCATGGCTAGTAGCATGGCTGTCAGACGTTTCGTTTTAATGGCAACGAAGCAGGCGTACGTGACCGGTCAGCCCAAGCTCACGCCACGGGCCATGCCCGTGGCGGCAATCATCATCAATACCAGCAGCAAAGCTTCGATGTGGCTGATCCGGGCAAACCGGCCGGCCCTTGAAGGATCAATCGACGCGCCCTTGCCCAACGCGATCCGCCATTTGATCAAGGTGATCATTGGCGCGATTTCAAGCAGCAGGATCAGCAGGAACAAGGTCATCTTCAGATGAAACAGGGGTTGGTGCAGGTAATAGTCCGAGCCCTTTTCGAACCCACCGAAAGCCCGAATCCCACCGGTCACCAGCAGCACCAGCGCCGACAGCCCCCACACATTGTCCGCCACCAACACGTTTCGAACCGCGTCCATCCCACCCGCCAGGCGCCCAAACGCCGTGCCGCGCGTGAGCACCGCCCAGAACCCGAGGGCGAACGCCAGAAGATGAATGGCCGCCAGAGACCAATGAGCCAACATGGAAGCACCCTGTCAGAGAACGTCGAATCGACCTGACAGTACTAGCTCATAAAAGAATGATTGCCAGGCTGAGCACAAAAAATTGTGGGAGCGAGCTTGCTCGCGATGGCGGTGTATCAGTCGACAAACATGTTGCCTGACACTCCGCTATCGCGAGCAAGCTCGCTCCCACAGGGGGATTGTGCGCGCTAAGAAATCTCAGTCCGCCAATCGCCAGGTCGTCCCGCCCTTCCCGTCTTCCAGCACCACGCCCATGGCGGTGAGCTGGTCGCGGATGCGGTCGGATTCGGCCCAGTCCTTGTTGGCCCGTGCGGTCAGGCGCGCCTGGATCAAGGCCTCGACCTCGGCGGCATCCACACGGCCTTCGGCACCGGCTTGCAGGAAGTCGTCAGCCTCGAGCTGCAAGACACCCAGTACGCTGGCCAATTCCTTCAGGCGCGCCGCCAGGCCTGCCGCGGCATTGAGATCGCTCTCACGCAGGCGGTTGATCTCGCGCACCATCTCGAACAGCACCGCGCACGCTTCCGGCGTGCCGAAGTCGTCGTTCATCACTTCGGTAAACCGTGCAACGAACGCTTCGCCGCCGGCAGGCGCTACGCTCGGCAGGCCTTTCAACGCGTGATAGAAACGCTCCAGGGCACCCTTGGCGTCCTTGAGGTTATCTTCCGAGTAGTTGATGGCGCTGCGGTAGTGGCTCGACACCAGCAGGTAACGCACGACTTCAGGGTGGTACTTGTCGAGCACGTCGCGGATGGTGAAGAAGTTGTTCAAGGACTTGGACATCTTCTCGCCGTTGATCCGGATCATGCCGCAGTGCATCCACGCATTGGCGTAGGTCTTGCCGGTGGCGGCTTCGCTCTGGGCGATTTCGTTTTCGTGGTGCGGGAATTCCAGGTCACTGCCGCCACCATGAATGTCGAAGGTCTCGCCCAGGCAGCAGGTGGACATCACCGAGCATTCGATGTGCCAGCCCGGACGCCCGGCGCCCCATGGCGATTCCCAGCTCGGCTCACCCGGCTTGGCGGCTTTCCATAGCACGAAGTCCAGCGGGTCCTGTTTCGACTCGTCGACTTCGATGCGTGCGCCGATGCGCAGGTCTTCGATCTTCTTGCGCGACAGCTTGCCGTAGCCCATGAACTTGGCGACGCGGTAGTACACGTCGCCATTGCCCGGCGCGTAGGCATAGCCCTTGTCAATCAAGGTCTGGATCATGCTCAGCATGCCAGGGATGTGGTCCGTGGCACGGGGCTCCAGGTCCGGCTTGAGGATATTGAGGCGCGCCTCATCCTCGTGCATGGCCTTGATCATGCGCTCGGTCAGCGCATCGTAAGGCTCGCCGTTTTCGCGGGCACGGTTGATGATTTTGTCTTCGATGTCGGTGATGTTGCGCACGTAGGTCAGGTCATAACCGCTGAACCGCAGCCAGCGGGTCACCAGGTCGAAGGCGACCATGCTGCGACCGTGACCAATGTGGCAGTAGTCGTACACGGTCATGCCGCAGACGTACATGCGCACCTTGTTGCCATCCAGCGGCTTGAAGACTTCTTTGCTCTTGGTGAGCGTGTTGTAGATCGTAAGCACGGTGTTTCCTTAAGACTTGATCACTGGCCCCACGAATCACGCAGGGTCACGGTACGGTTGAATACCGGCTGACCTGGTTTCGAGTCCTTGATATCCGCGACGAAGTAGCCTTCGCGCTCGAACTGGAAACGGTCTTCCGGCTGTGCATTGCCCAGCGAGGGTTCAGCACGACAACCGGTCAGCACTTGCAGTGAGTCAGGGTTGATGTTGTCCAGGAAACTCGCGCTGTCTTCGGCCTTCTCCGGGTTCGGAGAGCGGAACAGGCGATCGTACAGACGCACTTCGCACTCGACGCTGGCAGCGGCCGGCACCCAGTGGATCACGCCCTTGACCTTGCGACCTTCAGGGTTCTTGCCCAGGGTGTCGGGATCGTACGAGCAACGCAGCTCGACGATGTTGCCGTCGGCGTCCTTGATCGCTTCGTCGGCGCGGATCACGTAGCTGCCGCGCAGGCGCACTTCGCCAGTAGGCTCCAGGCGCTTGTAGCCTTTCGGCGGCTCTTCCATGAAGTCATCACGGTCGATATAGATTTCCCGGGCGAACGGCAGGACACGCACGCCCATGTCTTCTTTCGGGTGGCGCGGCAGTTCGAGATTCTCGAACTGGCCTTCCGGGTAGTTGGTGATGACGACTTTCAGCGGACGCAGCACGCACATGGCACGCGGGGCGCTGTGGTCGAGGTCGTCACGGATGCTGAATTCCAGCATGCCGAAGTCCACCACGCCATCGGAACGGTTGGTGCCGACCATCTCGCAGAAGTTACGGATCGATTTCGGCGTGTAGCCACGACGACGGAAGCCCGACAGCGTCGACATGCGCGGGTCGTCCCAGCCGTTGACGTGCTTCTCGTCCACCAGTTGCTTGAGCTTGCGCTTGCTGGTGATGGTGTAGTTCAGGTTCAGGCGGCTGAACTCGTACTGGCGCGGGTGAGCCGGCACGGGCAAGTGTTCGAGGAACCACTCGTATAGCGGACGGTGGCTTTCGAACTCCAGGGTGCAGATCGAGTGGGTGATGCCTTCGATGGCGTCCGACTGACCGTGGGTGAAGTCATAGTTCGGGTAGATGCACCACTTGTCACCGGTCTGGTGGTGATGGGCGTGGCGGATGCGGTACATGATCGGGTCGCGCAGGTTCATGTTCGGCGAGGCCATGTCGATCTTGGCCCGCAGCACCCGTGCGCCGTCGGGGAATTCGCCGGCACGCATGCGGGCGAACAGGTCCAGGTTCTCTTCGACGCTGCGATCCCGGAACGGGCTGTTCTTGCCCGGCTCGGTCAGGCTGCCACGGTATTCCTTGGCCTGCTCGGGGGTCAGGTCGCACACATAGGCGTTGCCGGCCTTGATCAGCTCCACGGCCCAGTCGTGCAACTGGTCGAAATATTGCGAGGCGTAGCGCACCTCACCGGACCATTGGAAACCCAGCCACTTGACGTCGCTTTCGATCGCGTCGATGTATTCCTGGTCTTCCTTGGCCGGGTTGGTGTCGTCGAAACGCAGGTGCGTGACGCCGCCGAACTCCTGGGCCAGGCCGAAATTCACGCAGATCGACTTGGCATGGCCGATGTGCAGGTAACCGTTGGGTTCCGGCGGGAAGCGAGTGACGATCTGTGTGTGCTTACCCGAATCCAGGTCCGCCTGGATGATCGGGCGCAGGAAGTTGACCGGCACGGCCGGGCCGGTCTTGGAATTCGAGGTAGGGTCGACAGTGGGCTTGCTCATAGGATCCTTGAACAGACAAGTGCGCGGCCGGGTGCGGCCTGATAAATCAAAGCCCCTATCATAGCCGATGCTGTCAAGCCGCTGACAGGCCAGGCCGGTAAACGATTGAATTTAATCGACGACCAGATGAAAAACAGCCTCGAAATTCGTGCCTGGCGCGCTAAACTGCCCAACCTGGCCGATTGCAGCCAGACCGGTTGCGGGCGTTCGCGCCCCGAAGCCCACGAATTTCTTGAAAGAGTAGTAATCATGACCCAAGTCAAACTGACCACCAACCACGGCGACATCGTCCTGGAACTGAACGCCGAGAAGGCACCCTTGACCGTTGCCAACTTCATCGAGTACGTCAAGACCGGCCACTACGAAAACACCGTTTTCCACCGTGTCATCGGTAACTTCATGATCCAGGGCGGCGGTTTCGAGCCAGGCATGAAAGAAAAGAAAGACAAGCGCCCAAGCATCCAGAACGAAGCCGACAACGGCCTGCCGAACGAAAAATACAGCGTCGCCATGGCCCGTACCATGGAACCGCATTCGGCCTCTGCGCAGTTTTTCATCAACGTGGCCGACAACAGCTTCCTGAACCACAGCGGCAAGACCACCCAGGGCTGGGGCTATGCGGTGTTCGGCAAAGTGGTTGAAGGCACCGACGTCGTCGACAAGATCAAAGGCGTTTCCACCACGTCCAAGGCCGGCCACCAGGACGTCCCGGCAGAAGACGTGATCATCGAGAAAGCCGAGATCATTGAGTGATACTGCTGATTTCAGACTTGCATCTGGAAGAGGAGCGCCCGGACATCACCCGGGCGTTTCTGGATTTACTCGCCACACGCGCCCGCTCGGCGCAAGCGTTGTACATTCTGGGCGACTTTTTCGAAGCCTGGATCGGCGACGATGCCATGACGCCGTTCCAGCGTTCCATCTGCCAGGCCCTGCGCGAATTGAGCGACAGCGGCACGGCCATTTTCCTGATGCACGGCAATCGCGACTTCATGCTGGGGCAGGCCTTCTGCAAAGCGGCCGGCTGCACCCTGCTCAAGGACCCGAGTGTCGTGCAGTTCAACGGCGAACCGGTCCTGTTGATGCACGGCGACAGCCTCTGCACCCGCGACGAAGGCTATATGAAGCTGCGGCGCTGGCTGCGCAACCCGGTCACACTGTTCATCCTGCGTCACCTGCCGCTGGGCAGTCGCCAGAAACTGGCGCGTAAACTGCGCAACGAAAGCCGTGCGCAGACGCGGATGAAAGCCAATGACATCGTCGACGTCACGCCCGAAGAGATCCCGCGGATCATGCAGCAATACGGCGTGAAGACCCTGGTCCACGGCCACACCCATCGTCCCGCCATCCATAAGCTGCAACTGGGCGACCATGCCGCACGCCGCATTGTGCTAGGGGATTGGGACAAGCAAGGATGGGCATTGCAGGTGGATGAACAGGGGTTTGCGTTGGCGCCGTTTGGGTTTGCCCCGCCGCCGCTGTTATCAGCGCCCGACACAATCTCCAGCAGCCCAACCTGAATCCCCCTGTGGGAGCGGGCTTGCTCGCGAAAGCGGTGTGTCAGTCACTATCAAAGTGACTGTCATGCCCTCTTCGCGAGCAAGCCCGCTCCCACATTGGATTGCATTTCACTTCTGGATCAGTGCCCCGCCGAAGCCGGCCCCGCCTTCGCCGCAAACGGCGGCTTCGCCAGCCACACCAACACGATCAACCCCATGAACGCCCAGCCCAACAGCGTGAAGTAATCCACGGTGGAGAGCATGTACGCCTGGCTGGTGAGGACCTGGTCGAGCTGGGCATAGGCCGGCGTGCTCGCGCCGCCGAGCTGGTTGAGCGCCTCGCGGGTGGCGGGCTCGAAGGTGCTGATGCTTTCGCTCAGGTAGGCATGGTGCTGGTCGGCCCGGCGGATCCAGATCCAAGTGGTCAGGGATGCGGCAAAGCTGCCGCCCAAGGTCCGCAGGAACGTCGCCAGCCCCGCGCCGTCGGCAATCTGATGGGGCGGCAGGTCCGACATCAGGATGCTCAAGGTCGGCATGAAGAACAGCGCCACACCGATACCCATGAACAACTGCACCAAGGCAATGTGCTGGAAATCCACCTCGTTGGTGAACCCGGCGCGCATGAAGCAGCTCAGGCCGATGGCCAGGAACGCCAGCCCGGCCAACAGGCGCAGGTCGAATTTGTGGGCGTACTTACCGACGAAGGGCGACATCAACACCGGCAGGATCCCGATCGGCGCCACCGCCAGTCCGGCCCAGGTGGCGGTATATCCCATCTGGGTCTGCAACCACTGCGGCAGGATCAGGTTGATGCCGAAGAACCCGGCATAGCCCCCCACCAGCACAATGGTGCCAATGCGAAAGTTGCGATAGGCGAACAACCGCAGATTGACCACCGGATGCCGGTCGGTCATTTCCCAGATCACGAACACCGCCAGGGCAATGACCGAAATCACGGCGCCCATGATGATGAAGTTCGACTCGAACCAGTCCAGGTCGTTGCCCTTGTCGAGGATTACCTGGAGCGCACCGACGCCGATGATCAGCGTGATCAAACCCACGTAATCCATCGGTTGGTAGCTGGTGACCACCGGCCGCGCCTTGAGCTGCTGGCGCACCACCATCACCGCGAAGACGCCGATGGGCACGTTGATGAAGAAGATCCACGGCCAGCTGTAACTGTCGGTGATCCAGCCACCGAGGATCGGTCCGGCAATCGGCGCCACCACCGTGACCATCGCCAGCAACGCCAGGGCCATGCCGCGCCTGGCTGGCGGATACACGGCAATCAGCAAGGTCTGGGTCATCGGGTACAACGGCCCGGCCACCAATCCTTGGATCACACGAAAACCAATCAGCTCCGGCATCGAGGTGGAGACACCACACAGAAACGAGGCGAGCACGAACAGCATGGTCGCCCACAAAAACAGTTTCACCTCGCCAAACCGCCGGGCCAGCCAGCCGGTCAACGGCAACGCGATGGCATTGCTCACCGCGAACGAGGTGATCACCCAGGTGCCCTGCTCGGAACTCACCCCCAGGTTGCCGGAAATGGTCGGCAAGGCGACGTTGGCAATGGTCGTGTCGAGCACTTGCATGAACGTCGCCAGCGACAGCCCGATGGTGCTGAGCAACAGGCTGGGCGGCGTGAAGGACGCGTTATTGCTCATTGCGAAATCCTATGAAGCGAAGGTGGCGAAATCGCGGGCAAGCCGCCAGTGACAACACAAGACCTGTGGGAGCGAGCTTGCTCGCGATAGCGGTGTATCAGTCACCACTGACGCAAGCTGACTCGACGCTATCGCGAGCAAGCTCGCTCCCACAGGTTCAGGGCCGTAACGGCCTAGCGCTGCACCGTCTTGCTGGCAGCCGCGCTGTTCTCATGGATCAGGCGCGTGATCATCGCGTCGGCGTCGGCCAGTTGCCGGTCGTAGATCTGCGTGCTGAATGAGGCCTTCTGCGGTGGCTGCTGGGCTAGTACCGGGCCACTCTGGTCGTGCAGGTTGACGTTGACCTGGGTCGACAGGCCCACCCGCAGCGGATGCTTGGCCAGCTCCTGGGCATTGACATGGACGCGCACCGGCACCCGCTGGACGATCTTGATCCAGTTACCCGTGGCGTTCTGCGCCGGCAGCAAGGCAAACGCGCTGCCGGTCCCGGCGCCGAGGCTGTCGATGGTGCCGCTGTACTTCACATCGCTGCCGTACAGGTCGGTTTCGATCTCCACCGGTTGCCCGATGCGCATGTCGCGCAGCTGGGTTTCCTTGAAGTTGGCGTCGATCCACAGCTGATCCAACGGAATCACCGCCATCAGCGCCGTGCCTGGCTGCACCCGCTGCCCCAGTTGCACAGTGCGTTTGGCGACATAACCGGTGACCGGTGCGATCAGGGTGCTACGGGCATTGGCCAGGTAGGCCTGGCGCAACTGCGCGGCGGCGGCCTGCACATCCGGATGGGACGACACCACGGTGTCATCCACCAGGGCGCTGGTGGTCTTGAGCTGTTGCCGGGCATTGGCCAGGGCATTCTGCGCCGAGGTCAGGTCGTCCCGGGCGTGGGACAGTTCTTCCTGGGAAATCGCCCCGCCGGCCGCCAGGTTCTTGCGTCGGTTGTAGTTTTCCTGGGCCTTCTGCACTTCGGCTTCTTGCACATTGACCTGCGCCCGCATGCCGTCGACGTTGCTGTACAAGCCACGCACCTGACGCACGGTCCGCGCCAGGTTGGCCTGGGCGCTTTGCAGCCCGACCTCGGCATCGCTTGGATCGAACTGCACCAGCACCTGGCCTTCTCGCACCAGGTCACCGTCATCGGCGCCAATGCTCACCACGGTACCGGTGACCAGCGGCGTGATCTGCACCACGTTGCCGTTCACATAAGCATCGTCGGTGCTTTCGTTCCAGCGGCCATACAGTTCATGCCAGCCCCAGACGCCTAGGCCGGCGAGGATGACGATCACCGCCAGGGCCACCAGCATCACCTTGCGCTTGCGCGGATTGCTGCTGTCTTGAGTGTTTTCGGATTGAGTCGTTTCGGCAGTGGCCATGACTAGTACCTCGAATCAGTTATTCGGCGTGGTGGGGGCCGGCGTGGCCGCAGCCAGGGCCTGGGGCTCGAAACCACCGCCCAGGGCCTGCATCAGCTGGATCGACAAATCGATCTGTTCGGCATTCAGGTTCGCCAGTTGGCGCTGGGCCTGGAGCAGTTGCTGCTCGATGCTCAACACGTCCAGGTAATTGCCGATGCCGGAGCCGTAGCGCTGGACCACGGTGTCGTAGGAGTTCTGTGCAATATCGGTGGCATGTTGCTGGGCACCGATCTGCCGCGCGATGTCGCGCAGTTGGTTGATGGTGTCGCTGACATCCCCAAGGGCCTTGACCAGGCTCTTGTTGTACTGCGCCACCGACATGTCGTAATCGGCATCCCGGGCATCCAGGTCGGCCCGCAAGCGGCCGCCATCGAAAATCGGCAACGACACGGTGGGCGCCACATTGAAGAAACGACTGGCCGAGCCGAACATCGCATCGCCCAGCAGCGACTGCACTCCCGCCGCCGCGCTCAGGTTGAGGTTGGGGTAGAAGTTGGTCTTGCCGGCCTCGATGTCCTTGCCTGCCGCCTCGACCCGCCAGCGCGCCGCGACCAGGTCCGGACGGCGGCCCAGCAGCTCGGCCGGCAGGTTCGACGGCAGGGCGACCGCGCTGGACTGCAACACATTGGGCCGGGCGATTTCGTTGCCACGGTCCGGGCCCTTGCCCAACAACACCGCCAGGGCGATTTTCGCGCTTTGCAGGCGTTTCTCCGCGTCGATGCGGGTCGCATCGGCGCTGGCTTCCAGGCTTTCGGTCTGCTGGAACTGGTACTCGCTGTCGATCCCGGCGTTGAGGCGGCGCTTGCTCAGGTCAAGCATTTGCCGGGTGCGCTTGAGGTCCTCGGACGCCAGGTCATAAATAATGTGGGCCTGGCCGAGGTCGCTGTAGGCCCGGGCCACGTCGGCGGCCAGGGTCAGTTGCGCGGCCTGGCGATCGATCTCGGCGGCGCGGGCCTGGCCCAGGGCGGCTTCCCAGGCGGCCCGCTGGCCGCCCCAGAGGTCGAAGTTGTAATTGAAATCGACACTCAGCGAACGCAGGGTGCTGTACGCCCCGCCCTGCCCCTGCGGGTCCTGGTCACGGGCCAGGCGCGAACGGCTGACACTGCCGCTGGCATCCAGGGTCGGCATACGGGCGGCGTTGGCGGCATAGGCGGCGGCACTGGCCTGATGCACCCGGGCACTGGCGATCTGCATGTCCGGGCTGTCACGCAGGGCTTCGCGAATCAGCCCGTCGAGTTGCGGATCGCCGAGGCTTTTCCACCAGTCGCTTTTCGGCCAGGAGGCCGGCGACAAGGTGACACCGTTCAGGGATTGCCCGGCCTTGAGACTCTGGGCTTCAAGGCTGACGCCTTCGGTCTTCAGGCCACTGTAGCTGGCACAACCGGCCAGGCTCATGGCCAACACCACCAAGCTCAGGCGAGTACGCAAGGTTTTACGTTTCATTTGTCCCCCAATCGCAACACGGTGATGGGGTCACCGGCGGCGAGCAGAATTTTCTTGAGGATCTGTTCGAGGGTTTGCAGCTCCTCGCGGCTGATGGCGCCAGCCAACTGGTTCATGGCGTCGGCGCCGATAACCGGCAGGCGATCCGCCAGGGCCTGGCCGGCTTCGGTCAGCACCAGCAGCACTTGCCGACGGTCATCCACCGAGCGCTGGCGGGCGAGGAAACCTTTCTGTTCCAGGCGATCGAGCATTCGCGTCATCGAGCCGCTGTCCAGGGAGAGGTAGCGGCACAGCTCGGCGGGCGTATCGATGCCGTGCTGGGCCATGATGATCAATACCTTGAACTGCGCGGCAGTGATGCCAACGGGTTCCATGTGGGTATCGATGATCCGGTCCTTGAGCAGCGCGGCGCGGCCGAGCAGCATGCCGAGATGGCAATTGTGGAAATCGTCTGGGGTGAAATGCTTCATCTGACCACCGTTTGCTGCCTAGGCAGTGAATGTATGTCGAGATATTACTGCTTAGGCAGCAAATGTCAAACAAATAGATAGGTTGCTATGCATGACCGGACGAACGCGGATAAAACATGTGGGAGCGGGCTTGCTCGCGAAGGCGTTGGATCAGCCAACTTATCTGTTGGATGACACACCGCATTCGCGAGCAAGCCCGCTCCCACAGGGGGTTTAGGGAAGCTTCAGAAATCGCGCTTGTAGAAGATATCCAGGGAGCTGGCGACGCCGCTGGCGGCTTCGAGGTAGACCTTCTTGCTCAGCTTGTAGCGCAGGGCAATGGTGTTGGCCGGTTCGAACACGCCGACGCCATAGCGCAGGCTGAGTTTTTCCGAGAGGTTGCCGCTGGCCACCACGCTGGTGGTATCGCCGCTGCCCTGGGTGTCGAGCTGGAAGTCCTCGATCCCCAGGTTGTTGGCCAGGCTGGTGGTCACGCCCGAGCTGCCCATCAACCCCAGGCCCAAGGCGGCTTGGGCGAGCATGTTATTGTCCTCGCCCGTGGTGCTCAGCGGCCGGCCCAGTACCAGGTAGGACAACGCCTGTTCCTGGCTCATGGCCGGTTCCGAGAAGATTTGCGTGGTCGGCTGTTCGGCGCTGCCACTCAAGCGGATGCCGGCGATCACGTCGTCGGTCTGGCGGATCGCTTCGATGTCCAGATAGGGCTGGTCGATGGGCCCGGCGAACAGCAGACGCGCCCGTCGCACCGTCAGCCGTTGCCCATAGGCCCGGTAGCGGCCGTCGTTGAGCCAGAGTTCGCCACGGGTGTCCATGTTGTCGCCGATGTGGACTTGCCCCTGCACGTTGGCCGTCAACCCAAACCCGGAAAACGCGAGCTTCTCCTGGCCGACGATCACGTCGATGTCCATCGCCATGGCCAGCGGCGTCTTGCCCTCTTCGGTCTGGTGGCCGACGATCACTGTGTCATCCGATACCTTGACGGTAGACGGCGGCAATTCCCGGACGGTGATTTCGCCCTTGGGCACCAGGACCTTGCCGGCAATGGAGAGCCGTTCGCCCTGCATCGTGATATGAAGATCCGGCGCCACGTCCAGCATCGCATAAGGTTCGACAGTGACCGGCAATTGCGTGCCCTTGAGGGCCAGGTCCATGGTCAGTGCCTCGTCCCAGGCGATGCGCCCGCTCAGGCTACCCTGCCCGCTCTTGCCACTTTTCCAGTCACCGTTGAGTTGCACCGCTTCGCCGGTAATCATTGCCCGCATCTGCAAGGCTTCAAGGCTGATGGGCAGTTCCGGGCCAGACACTTCGCCGTCGCTGAGCACCAGGTTGCCGTTGACCTGGGGCGCCAGCAAACCACCGGACAAGGTGCCGCTGCCGTTCAGATGGCCGGTGAGGGTTTCCACCATCGGCAGGAACGGCCGGGCCACCGACAGGTCCAGGCCCGTCAGGCGGAATGAACCGCTCAATGGCTTGCTGGCCGGCAGCGGGTTGATCTGCGCCTGAAGCATCAGCTCACCGAGCTTGGCGCCGACGAAATTCAGCTGGGTGTCGATGCGCTTGGGGGTCAGGCGGCTGTCGAGGGTCAAGGTCTGGTACGGAAAGTCCAGCCACTGCGCCTTGTCGCGATCCTTGTCGCGGATCCGCAAAGTACCGCCGCTGGCCTCCACCAGGATCCGGCCGTTCGGACCGCTGGCCGGCAGATCCAATTGCAGATCAGCGTTGAGCTGGCCCTGCCAGGCAAAATCCTTGGGCATCCATTGGGCCAGACTTTCGATGGGGAATTGCTTGAGGTGATAACGCAGCTTCGGCTCCGGCATCAGGCGTTGGTCTTCGCCACACAGGCTGGCCTGGCCGGATCGCCAGCAATGGGCACCGACGTTGAGCGTGCCATTGGCCAGGCGCTCCAGTTTCGCCGGGGCCTGCAAGCGCCAGGCTTGCCCACCGGCCTGCACCTCGCCGCTGGCCAGGCGCCCGCGCCAGTTGCCTTGGTCGAGTGCGCCATCGAGCGCCAGGGTCGTGTCGAGCTGCGGTCCTTGCAGGTCCAGGCTCAACTTTTGCTGCTTGATGTCGCCCTGGCCGCTGACCGTCAGGACGCCCAGTGAGGTTTCGCCGACGCGGATATCGCTGGCCTTGAGATCGACCTTGCCGCGTTGCGCGCTGTCGAGGGTCGCGTCCAGGTTCAGGCTTTGCAGACGATTGTCCTGGAACGCCAGTTGCGAGCCTTGCAGGCCGAGCTTGCCTTGGGGCGCCTTCAACGTCCCCGCCACATCGACACGGCCCATGACTTGGCCGCGCAATTGCGGCCAGAGCTGGGCCAGGCGCGCGAGCTTGATGTCGATCTGGCCGCTGAGTTTCTGTTGCAGGCTGCCGGCGCCGTTGATGCGGTTATCCCCCAGGCGGATATCCAGCGCACTGAGTTTCCACTGCTCACCGGCGCCGCTGGCCTTGGCCTGGAATAACGCCGGTTGGCCGCGCAGCTTACCCTTGAGGTCCAAGTCTGCATCAAGGGCAAGGCTGTCGTTTTTCATCGAGCCCTTGCTGCGCAATGGCCCGGCCAGGGTGCCGGGCAGCTCGCCAAGCCAGTACGCCGGATTGATCGCCGACAGTTGCAGCGCCGTGTCCCAGGCGATGCCGTCGGCGAACTGCAGGTTCAGGTGCCCTTCGGCCTTGCCCTGCCCCGCTGTGAGCTTGAGCTGTGGCAAGAAGATCTGCGTCAGGTCACCGCTGAACGGGCTGTCCAGGTTGAAAGCCCCGGCTGGGCCGTCCAACGCAGCCTGGAAATTGCCCAGGTATTTGCCGTCGGTATAGGACACCTCGCCGTTGAAGCTACGCAGCGTAACCTGCGGCTCGTCGATCAGCGGATAGAGGCGATGCCAGGGGAAATCCAGCCAGGCGATTTTCGCTTCGGCGCTCAGGCCCTCGCGCCAGTCCAACTGACCGGTGAGCTTCAGGCTTTGCTGGTCGCCGGCATTAAGATCCAGGCCGGCGATCTGGGCTCCGTTGGCATCCACCTTGCCTTGCAGCGACAACGCCACCGGGCCTTTCTCGGCGGGCAACGTGGCCTTGCCGAGCAGTTGATAGCCGCTTTTCAGATCGCCTTCGCCGGTCAGTTCCAACTGATTGAGCACCAGGGTGTCCGGCAGGTCGGCGCTGGCCTTGAAGCCGTCGGCGGTGATGCGCACCTTGGCCGGCAGGTTGTCCACCAAGGGTTGCAACTCGCCGACCAAACGACCTTGCAGGTAGCCTGTGCTGTCGGCGTCGAGATTGAGGGTCTTGAGCAGGTCACCGTCCACTTTCAGGTCCAGCCGCCAGGGCGTGGCGCCCGGTGCCGGCAAGGTGAGCTGGCCCTCGGCGTGCAAGGGCCAGTCACCGCCCGGTTTCAGCAACCCGGACAGCTTCAGGCTCAGCTCGTCGCGCTGCAATTGCACCGAGTCGATCTGCAAGCCCTGGGCGGTCCAATGAGCGGCCAGCTGGAGCCCCTTGAGCTGTTCGCTGCCGTTGAACAACAAGCTGCCAATCTGCACCTCGCCCAATTCAATGGCGACCGGCAAGTCCAGGTCCGGCAAGGTGATCGGCCCGCTGCTTGGCTCATCGGCAGACGGTGGTAATTGCAGGCTGACCTTGTCGGCCTTGAGCTGTTCGATGCACAGGGTCATGCGCGTCAGGCACAGCGGCGACCAGGCGAATATCAGCCGATCCAGCTCCACCCGGCTGCTGTCCTGCTGCCACAACACATGATCGGCGCTCCACTGCCCACCCAGCCGCCCCTGGAAATTCTCCACGCTCAACCCTGGCACCAGGCCGAGGGCCCAACGACTGCCAAAGGCTGTGCCCAGCACAACGCTCAAGGCCAGCACGAGCGCCACCAGCAACCCAGCGAGCGCCAGCAGCGTTATCTTCAAACCACGCGTCACAGCTCGGGCCCCATGGAAAAGTGCAATCGAATGCCGCCCTCGTCGTCCATCGCATGGGCCAGGTCGAGGCGGATCGGGCCCACCGGCGACACCCAGCGCACGCCGACGCCCACACCGGTCTTGAGACTCGGCAATTCAAGGCTATTGAAAGAGTTGCCCTGGTCGATAAAAGTCGCCACCCGCCACTTTTCCGCGACCGAATACTGGTATTCGAGGCTGCCGGCGACCATGTAGCGACCGCCGATGCGATCGCCTTCGGAGTTTTCCGGCGACAGGCTCTGATAGTCGTAACCGCGCACGCTCTGGTCGCCACCGGCAAAAAAGCGCAGGGACGGCGGAATGGATTTGTAGCCATTGGTGGCGCTGCCGCCGATCTGGGCCCGGGCCAGCAGACGATGCTTATCGAACACCGTGGTCAACCCCTTGACCATGGCGGTGCCATATAAAAGGTTGTTGTCCGACCCAAGCCCTTCCTTGGCCACCTTGGTATCGAATTGCAGACGGTAGCCGTTGTGGGGGTCGATGCGGTTGTCGCTGCGCAGGTAGGAATAACTGACACCGGGCATCAGCAGCGTACTCAGGCCCGCATCGTCGCCGAGGCGATATTCCTCGCGCTGCCACTTGAGCGACACCACCCGTTGCCAGCCGCTGGGCAACTTGCTGTGCCATTCCGGGCCCACGGTCAGCAGTTTGCTGAGACTATCGGTGTCGGCCAGCTCTTCATATTGATAACCGCCGGCGTAACGCAGCTTGTCGGTCAGCGGTGGGTCCAGGGGCACGTCGTACCACAGGCCGACGTTCTGTCGGGGCGCCGACACTTCCGTCTCCCAGCCGTAACTATGGCCCTGGGCATTGACCCAGTGGCGCGTCCAATTGGCCTTGGCCCGCGGGCCGACGTCGGTGGAGAACCCCAGGCCCAGGCCCATGGTGCGCGGCTTGCGGGTGTCGAGCTTGACCGCCACCGGAATCACGTTGTCGACGGCGGCGGTGGGCGCCGCATCCACCCGGACACCTTCGAAATAACCGCTCGATTGCAGGTCCTGGTTGAGCTCGGCAATCAGTTCGGAATCGTACGCGGTGCCCGCCTTGAACGGCACCATGCGCTGCAGCAGATCCTGGTCCAGCGGGGTGTCGCCTTCGAAGTGCACGGGGCCCAAGGTGTAGCGCGGGCCGCTGTCGTAGATCAACTCGATGTCGGCGATGCCCGCCTGGGGATCGACCCTTAACTGCTGGCTGACGAAGCGCCCGCTGAAAAAGCCGTAACGCGACGCCTGGTTCTGGATCAGTCGCTTGGCGTCTTCGTAACGGCCATGATTGAGCACCGCGCCAGGCTTGAGGGCAGCGTTATCAGGTACGCGAAAAGCCTTGAGGGAAGCCGCCGGGCCATCGATGCGCACGGTGACATTGCGCAAGTGCACAGGCTCGCCGGGGTCGATGGTCAGCACCAGGCGCGGGACCTTGCCGCCCTTGACCTCGCTGTCGATCTGCGGCTGGTAATAGCCCAGCGCCTGGGCGGCTTTGCGTGCCTGCTCCTCGGCGCCACGACTGAAGCGCAGCAAGGCCTCTTCGTCACGATCGCCCACGCCGCCAATGTAACCTTCTACGTTGGCCTTGAGTGCGTCGTTGGACGGCTTGACCCGTACATCCAATTCACTTTGTGCCAGCGCCACGCAGCTGAGGGACAGCAAGAGCGCGCCACTGGTCATTCGTCCTGGGAAATTCATGGCGCGGATGCTATCACGGGCTTGGAAGCCTGATAGAGCCGGACATTTCCCAAAAGTTCGCCCGATTACGCCGTTGCGCTTTGTAAGACCTGGGGGTTGGCGTGAAAGAACACATGTTCGCGGACGGGTCCTACCGCAATCTCACCGATTTCTTCGTAGCCCTGGCGTTTATAAAACTCCAGGTAACGTGGGTTGCCGGTGTCTAGCACCACGCCTTGGGAGTTTTCGTCCACCGCACACCAGTTGTGCACCGCCTCGAGCAGCTGTTCGCCAAAGTGTTGGCCCTGAAACTGGGGATGAACCCCCAGCAACGGCAACACATGGACCGCGTCCGACGGCAAGCAGGCCGCCACCGCCGCGTGGTAATCCAGGTAGCGCCGGGTACAGCGAAAACCGGTGCTCAACACCATGCGCAGGCGCCAGGTCCAGCTTTCGGTGATACCCAGTCGCCGTTGCGGTGGCGCGATCAGGGCGATGCCAATCAAACGGTCGTTGACCAGCAGGCCGATGGCCGGTAGATCCTGGAGAAAATGCTGCTTGACCAGCTCGCGCACCGTGGCCCGTACCCGATGTTCATAACCGGGCCGCTCGGACTCGAACAGGAAGCTGAAGGTCGGCTCATGGCGATAAGCCTGGTACAGCAATGAACGCGCTTCGCGGGAGTAACCGCTGTCGAGCATATGGATGTCGGCAATGGCGGTGGCGGTTTCAGGCATGACGGTAGATCTCCTGGGGCGAGGCTCGATGAGGCCCTGCTCTTATTGAGTACGAACCCGATTGGGTTGTGATCGTTCCTACAAGCAAAGGACATTAGCAGCGCATTTGTCCTACTGCCACGCTGGCTCAGTTCCGACATGTCAGCTAGCATCGCAGTTTTGCCAGGACTGCCGACCATGAAGATCGTCTCCTTCAACATCAATGGGCTGCGCGCCCGTCCCCATCAGCTGGCGGCGCTGATCGAGAAACATCAGCCGGACGTGATCGGCCTGCAGGAAACCAAGGTCCACGACGAACAATTCCCCCTGGCCGAGATCCAGGCCTTGGGCTACCACGTGCATTACCACGGGCAAAAAGGCCACTACGGCGTCGCCCTGCTCTCCCGCCAGGCGCCGCTGAGTCTGTATAAAGGCTTCGAAGGCGACGACGAAGACGCCCAGCGCCGCTTCATCTGGGGCACCTTCGCCGATGCCAACGGCGTGCCGGTGACCATCATGAACGGTTATTTCCCACAAGGTGAAAGCCGCGATCACCCGACCAAATTCCCGGCCAAGGAACGCTTCTACAGCGATCTGCAGCAACTGCTGGAAAGCCGCTTCAGCAACGACCAGCCCGTGGTGGTGATGGGCGACGTGAACATTTCCCCGGAAGATAGCGACATCGGCATCGGCCCGGACAACATGAAGCGCTGGCTGAAAACCGGCAAATGCAGCTTCCTGCCGGAAGAACGCGAGTGGATGGCCCGCCTGAAGAACTGGGGCCTGGTGGACAGCTTCCGCCACCTGAACCCGGACGTCACCGACCGTTTCAGCTGGTTCGATTATCGCAGCCGCGGTTTTGAAGACGAACCCAAGCGTGGCCTGCGCATCGACCTGATCCTCACCTCCCATGGCCTGCTGCCACGGGTCAAGGATGCCGGTGTGGACTATGAGCTGCGGGGTATGGAAAAACCGTCGGACCATGCGCCGATCTGGTTGCAATTGAGCTGATCGAGTCACACCAACCCTTGTGGGAGCGAGCTTGCTCGCGATAGCGATCCCAGCTGTCACATTTGTTCTTGAATGTGCCACCGCCATCGCGAGCAAGCTCGCTCCCACATTGGATTTCGGTGCTCCGTCGCACCCCTGTCACCTTTCAGTAACCTGACTGACTTAATCTTCCGGCACTTCCTCGGGTTCAGAAGGTGCCGGCATGCGGCTGTGTGTTGTGGTTTTCATGGGCCTCTGGCTACCGTTCGTTGCATGGGCCGGCCATTTGCCCATTCCCGAACAGGGCCCAGCCTTGCGCCTCCAGGGCTCCAATACCATCGGTGCGGCGCTGGGGCCGGCCCTGGTCAGAGGCTTGATGGAAGATCAGGGCCTGCTCAGGGTCAGCAGCGAAATCACCGGGCGCGACAACGAGCAGCGTATCGTTGGCCAGACCGCCGATGGCCGGCGGGTGGAAGTCGACATCGCGGCTCACGGCTCCAGCACCGGTTTCGCCGCCCTCAAGCAGGCCAGCGCCGACCTGGCGGCCTCTTCCCGGCCAATCAAGAACAGTGAACTGAAGGAATTGTCATCCCTGGGCGACCTGAAAAGTCCTGCCGCCGAGCAGGTCATCGCCATTGATGGCCTGGCGATCATCCTTCATTCCTCCAACCCGCTGCGCCAACTCGACACCGTGCAACTGGCGCGGCTATTCAGCGGCGAGGCGAAGACCTGGGAAGCGGTGGGCGGCGTTGGTGGGCCGATTCATCTGTATGCCCGGGATGAACAATCCGGCACCTACGATACCTTCAAGGAATTGGTACTTGGCCGACACGGCAAGCGGCTGGATCCCACAGCGCGGCGCTTCGAATCCAGCGAACAGTTGTCCGACGCGGTCAGCCAGGACCCACAAGGCATCGGTTTCATCGGTTTGCCCTACGTACGCCAGGCCAAGGCCCTGGCGATTGTCGACGGCGATTCGCAACCGATGTTGCCGCTGAACCACCTGATCGCCACCGAGGACTACCCCTTGTCCCGCCGGCTGTTCTTCTATTTACCTCCCCGGGAAACCAACCCGTGGGCCACGGCACTGGTCGAGTTCACCCAAAGTGACAAAGGCCAGGCCATCGTCGCGGCCAACGGGTTCATCGCCCAAACCGTCCAGGCCATGGCCGTCACACCCAATGCGTTGATGCCCGAGGGTTACCAGGCCCTGAGCCGCCATGCCCAGCGCCTGACGGTGAATTTCCGCTTCGAAGAAGGCAGCGCCAACCTCGACAACAAGGCTCTCCAGGACCTGGGCCGGGTGCTCGACTACATCCAGAAACACGGCAAGACCGAGCGCCGCGTGACGCTGGTGGGTTTCGGCGACGCCAAGGACGACCCGGCGCGGGCGGATCTTCTGTCCAAACTGCGGGCCATGGCGGTGCGACGTGAACTGGTCAAGTACGGCGTGACCTTGCGGGAAGTGCGCGGCTTCGGCGCGCTGATGCCCGTGGCGGCCAATAGTGCAGATGAAGGAAGGATCAGGAATCGGCGGGTGGAGGTTTGGGTTTACTAGGGTCCAAAGGCCGGACACATCCCTTGTGGCGAGAGGATTTATCCCCGCTGGGCTGCGTAGCAGCCCTAAAACCTGACAACGGGTATATCAGATAGATTGCGTAGCGCCTTTAGGGGCTGCTGCGCAGCCCAGCGGGGATAAATCCCCTCGCCACAAGAGCCTGGTGTTTATCCCGCTGATTTCGATGTAGGACCAAGCTCCGCCGCCTTGCGCCATTGCCTACAACTACGCCAGAATCCGCCGGCTTGTGCGCCTGGAGGCCCGGCTTTATCGTTTTCCGGTCGCTGACAAATCAGCGATCGGGTTTGGTAGCCCGGGTAAAACTAAGGCGCACAGCTCCGTCAAATACAGCCGTTGGCGATTTTCGTCGGCAGGTTTGTTATGGCGGCTGTGCGCGGGGCGCCCTTGTGGCGCGCTGGGTTTGCCTTGGTACCCGGTCTACCAACCTGCGTATAGCCGCCACCTAATGTTTGGTAGCAATAGGTGCGGCTCCATTTACCAAGGAGTTTCATCCATGTTCAAACCAACACCTAACCCGCCGGACACCGATCCGACTTCACCACGCAAAAAAACCAACACCCAAAAACTCGACGAAGCCGCCGAGCGCGCCCTCGACTATTACCTCAATCCCAAACCGTCCCAACCCGAAGCCGATCCCAACCAACTGTTCACGGTGGTCAACGGCATCGACACCGAGTCCCTGCTCGCCAACCTCAGCGAAACCCTGGCCTCGGCCAATGCCATGGTCAGCGACCTGGCGTTTGACCTGGAAGGCTCCAAGCGGCACGTGGCCCTGGGCATCCAGCAGCTGATCGAGCTGAGTGGATTGCTGGCAAACCGAGCGCTGGATAACGTCGATCCACGCTAACCGCGTTCGATCAGTTGATCGTTCCCACGCTCCGCGTGGGCATGCATCCCCGTGACGCTCTGCGTCACCGTGCAGAAGCGGAACGCGGAGCGTCCCTGGCGGCATGCCCACGCGGAGCGTGGGAATGATCCCGCCAGCCAGTTTGCGACTGCTTCGCAGCCGAACGGAGCAAGTTCCCTCGCCTCGTATGGCTCAGCCCCAAGCCCACCGCACGTCGTAAATCTCCTCGACCTGTCAGATCCTACAGTAGCCAGCTCAAACGCCTGCTGACAGTCTCTGTGCTTGCGACAGCGCATCGCTGGCTTGAAGCAATTAGCGGCCCGCTTCAAGCGTGATGCGAACCCAGCATCGCCCTGCTTGAGGACCATTGCCATGACGAACGCCATGAAATACTCAACCATTACCCTCCCAGACGGTGCCAGGCCTCGTGGCGTCGCGCTTAGCGCTGACGGCAGTCGAGCAGCTGTTTGCAATTTTGGTCTCGGTAGTGTGTCGATGATCGACACCGTGAATAACGTTGTCATCGCAAATATCCCGGCGGTGCCACGGCCTGCGTATACAGCGTTCGATGAGAGCAGAAACCGATGCTATGTGACCAGCCTCGACAGTCGTGCGGTTCTTGTCATTGATACCGACTTAAACGCAGTCATCCGCGAAATAGACATTAACGTTGCACTAAGGCAGATCACGACCGACCCGACCAACGGGCGAGCCTATGTGACGTGCCCCCGCGCTGGGCAGTTCGATATGGCCCAAATCGCGGTGATCGATACCAACCAGGACGTGCTGATCACGACCCTTGCAATCGAGGCAGGTAATCTACCGACAAACATTGCCATCGACCCGATCGGGCGCCGGGGCTTTTTCCCACTCGTACTCAACCAAAACCGCACTTTAATCGGGCGTATCGACACCCAAGCCAACCAAGTCATCGCGCCGATGGAATACCCCATTGAGAACCTCGCTCGGGATTCAACCGTATGGAAAAACGGTTTGCTTTACATCGCCGCCGCGACCAAAACGGCCGTGATAAACACGGCGACAGAAGAGACACACGCACTCAAGGCAGGAGGCAAGCACATCCATTTAAGCCCCCAAGGTGATCGTGCCTATTACTTACTCAGCCGCAGCGAGAGCGGGCAACAATGGAGCGCCCTGCAAACAGTGGACACCGGCACTTACGAGGTCGTTGACGTAAGCCTCATCGCCCCAATACAACCACACTCCATGGCCATCTCGGCGAATGGCAAACGCGTCTGTATTACCGAAGACGACAGACGGAGCGTGGTCGTGGCGGACATAGCCGGTGCCTAGGGTAGAACGCGCAATCGGCTATCGATTAGCCAACTCCATGATCATCCGCGACAGCAGATAAATCCTGGGCACCACGCTCTCAACCTCGGCATATTCCTCAGGCGTATGAATGTTGCCGCCGACGATGCCAAAGCCATCCAGCGTCGGCGTGCCAACCCCGGCCGACAGACTGGCGTCCGCCGCGCCGCCGCTGCCTTCTTCGGTGAGCTTGCGCCCCAGCTCGCCATAGATGCCTTGGGCCATGACCATCAAACGATCCGATTCAGCCGTTTGTGGCATCGGCGGTAGGCCGCGCTTGAGGCTGGTGGTGACTTCGGTGTCGGCGATCAGTTTGTCTTGCGACACGCGGGCCAGGTCTTTTTCGATGCGGTCGAATTCTTCCGGCACCGCCGCCCGCACATCGGCCTTGGCGCTGGCCTTGTCGGGGATCACGTTGGTTCGGTCGCCGGCCTGGAGCACGGTAAAGTTGATGGTGGTTTTCTTCTGCGCATCACCGAGCTTGCCCAGTTGCAGGATCTGGTGCGCGGCTTCCATCGCCGCATTGCGTCCCAGTTCCGGCGCGACACCGGCGTGCGCCGCCTTGCCCTTGACCTCCAGCAGCGCCGTGGCACTGCCCTTGCGCCAGACCACCAGACCGTCGGCCGGACGACCCGGTTCCAGGTTGAGTGTCACGTCATGGGCCTTGGCGGTTTTCTTGATCAGGTCAGTGGCGAC
Source organism: Pseudomonas sp. B21-054 (assembly GCF_026016345.1). NCBI lineage: Bacteria > Pseudomonadati > Pseudomonadota > Gammaproteobacteria > Pseudomonadales > Pseudomonadaceae > Pseudomonas > Pseudomonas sp. B21-054. The sequence goes on along the minus strand of NZ_CP087204.1, from coordinate 2,389,370 downwards.
ATCCGTGCCGGTTTCTTCGCTGGCGTCGAGCAGGAAAGTAATCTGTGCGTAGTTCTTGAAGTCCAGGTTCTTGAGGATTTTCAAGGCGTAGATCCCGGCGACGATGCCGCCCTTGTCGTCCATCACCCCCGGCCCATAGGCCCGGCCATCCTTGATGTGGAAGGGACGCTCGGCGGCCGAGCCCTCCTTGAACACCGTGTCCATGTGCGCCATCAGCAGGATCTTCGCCTTACCGGTGCCCTTGAAGGTCGCCAGGATATGTTCGGTGCCGTCGGAATTAGGCACCTTCTCGAGGGTAGCGCCGAGCTTTTTCAATTCGTCGATGGCTATGTCGCCGACCTGGGTCAACCCCGGCACATACCCTGAGCCGGAGTCGATGTTCACCAGCCGCTCGAGCAGTTTCAGGGCCTCGCCCTTGTACTGTTCGGCGCCGCTCAGGACTTGTTGATGGGGCTGTGCGAAAGCAACGGGGGCGAAGACGCCGAGGGCCAGGCTCAGGCCGAGACTGACGGCCAGACGGGAGCGAAGCGGGGTAATCGTCATGGGTTCATCCTTGTTCCGTATCGGGAGAGAGTGCCTGGGCAACCCTACCCGACTATGACCCAAGGCTCTAGACCGCAGGCGCTCATTGATCGCCTCAAAGGGGAATGGCCGACGCCTCCAACACCGGTCGGGGCCGGTAGCAAGTGACCCGGTTGCGCCCCGTGGTCTTGGCTTCATAAAGCGCCAGGTCGGCATCATTGAGCCAGAGGGTCGCGTCGTCATAGTCCGGGTCGAAGGCCGCCAGGCCAATGCTCAGGCTCACCTTCAACGCCGGGTTCTGCTCGTAGCCGAGCATCGCGAAGCGCTCGCGCAAGCCGTCCATGGCCTGCACGGCGTTGGCCAGTGTCAGGTCCGGCAGAATCACGCAGAACTCATCACCGCCATACCGGCCAGCGACATCGGCGGCGCGCAGATTCTGCTTGAGCATTTTGCCGAGTCGACGCAGTACGATGTCGCCGGCCACATGGCCATAGGTGTCATTGATGGCTTTGAAATGATCGATGTCGATCAGCGCAATCGCGCCGCGCCCAGCCCCGTCTTTTGGGTGACGCCCGCAGCGTTCGAACTCCTCGTTGAGCCGATCTTTCCAGGCGCCATGATTGAGCAACCCGGTCAGGCTGTCGGTACGGCTCAGGGCCAGCAACTCGCGCTTTTGCCGGCCCAGGGCGTCGGCCTGTCGAAAGCAGAACCAACCCAGCACCATCGGATACAGGCACAACAGAGGCAAACAGGCGTAGATCTGCGCCGGGCTGGTCATGGGCACGCTGGCCAGGGGAAAAATCATCATGCCTACGCCAATGCCCGCCGCTTGGGCCACCGCCCCGACGAGCAGGAAACGCAAGCCGCCAATGGCGACGTTGTTCATGGCCATCATCGCCAACGTGACCGCCGCAGGCAGTGGGTTGAACTGCATCGCCGCGACCCAGAAGCCGCCAAGACACGCATCGATCAGTAAATTAAGGAGTTCTGCCTGGTACGGCACCGCGCGATGCCGGACCAATAAATAGGACACGTGTGGCCAAAGCAGACCATTGAACAGCATGAAAACCCAGACCCACCGCGGCGGATCGAGAGGATAAAGGGCAGCACTGACCAGCAGCATCCCCAGCGCCAAGCCCAGGATGCGAGATATATAGAGCCTCCTGGCGAGCGTGCGTCCCTTTTTTCCCGCTTTCTGCATAGGGGCCTCTGCACCGGAGTTTCCCAAGTTATCGGGATGGGGTTGCTTGGAGTCTATCAGGGCACCATCAAATAGCCACTACCGAATGAAGGGGTATTTATTCTCTTCCAAAACTGGGCTCCCCCTGGATTTTGGCTATACATGACAAGGGGTATCAGCAAACCACCCGAAAGGAGGTCCATGGGCAGTTATCAGGTGTTGATCATCGGCAGTGGGTTTGGAGGCCAGTGCGCGGCGGTCAATCTGCTCAAGGAGGGCATTGAGGATTTCCTGCTCCTGGAGCGCCGGGATTTCTTCGGCGGTACCTGGTGCCAGAATACCTACCCCGGCGCGGCGGTGGATGTACCGTCGCCCTTGTATTCATTGTCGTTCGCCGCTTACGCGTGGAGCCGGATGTTCGCCGGACAGGCGGAGCTGCACCGCTACACCCAACACGTGATCGAGCGCTTCAAGCTGCGGGACAAGGTACAGTTGGGGGAGAATGTCGAGGGGGTGGAATGGGACGATACCGCCAGGCAATGGAGCGTCCGTACCAGCAAAGGCATCTACCGGGCACAGTTCCTGATTAACGCCACGGGGCCCCTCAGCCAACCGGTGATCCCGCCGTTCGAAGGTCGGGAACGTTTCAAGGGCAAGACGTTTCACACCAATCACTGGGACCACGCCTACGACTACCGCCACAAACGCGTCGCCATTGTCGGCAGTGGCGCCAGCGCCGCCCAGGTGATTCCCGCCATTGCGCCAGAAGTCGAGCACCTGCACGTGTTCCAGCGCACACCCCACTGGGTGTTGTCGCGCCCCGATCACACCTTCAACCGCTTCGAACGCTGGCTGCTGCGCTTGGCACCGGTGCGCACGCTGTTGCGCTGGTCGATCTACTGGCAATTCGAAACCCGGGTGCTTGCCTTCAAGTACTCACGGCCGGCGGTGCGCATGGTCCAACGCCAGGCGCTGAAGCTGTTGGAACGCCAGGTCCCGGACGCTAATCTACGGCGCCGACTGACCCCGGATTACCTGATCGGCTGCAAGCGCGTCATTCTGTCCAATACGTTGTATCCAGCCCTGTGCCGGGCCAATGTCAGCGTGCATGGCCCAGAGCAAGGCATCGCCGCCCTCGACGAAACCGGGATCCTCACCCGGGACGGCCAACACATCGAGTTGGACCTGATCGTCTGGTCGACAGGCTTTGATGCCACCGACGGGGTGGTCCCCTATCCGGTGACCGGCAAAAACGGCAGGCGCCTTCGCGATGCCTGGGCTCAATACCCGCGCGCCTACCTGGGCACCAGCCTGCCGGACTTTCCCAACCTGTTTATCGTGACCGGGCCCAACACCGGCAGCGGCCACACCTCGGCGCTGTTCATCATCGAGTCACAGATGAACTACATCCTGGACTGTATTCGCACCCTGAACCGGCAAAACCTGCGTAGCATCGAGGTGCGGCCGGCGGCCGAACAGCGCTACACCGAGATGATCCACCGGGAGATGCAACGCACCGTGTGGAAATCCGGCGGGTGTCACAGCTGGTATCAAAGCAAAAGCGGCCACGTCATCGCGATGTTCCCCGGTTTCAGCTTCACTTATCACTGTCTGACCCGTCGACTCAGGCTGGCCGATCACATTCTTTCGTGACCCATGGAGGGCAAAATATGCTGGTGTTGTTGGTGGTTCTTGCTGTGTTCATCGCCTGGAGCTGGTTGACGTACCCAGGCATCGGCCATGTGCTGTACGACACGAGCATGGCCCTGGAGGCACGCCTCTACCGGCTGCGAAAAATCACCGTGCCCATCAGCGAGATGACTGTGTCGACCTGGCAAGGCGGGCCCTATGAGGCTCCCGGCAGTATCCTGATGCTGCACGGCTACAGCGGCGACAAGGAACTCTGGCTGCGCGTTGCCCGGCAGTTTGTCGGCGACTACCGGGTAGTGATCCCCGACCTGCCCGGCCACGGCGAAACCGGCTTCAAGGCCGGCGGCGGCTATGACATCCCGACCCAGGCCCGGCGGATGATCGAGTTACTCGACGCCTGTGGCCTGGACAAGGTCCATGTGATCGGTAACTCCATGGGCGGTCATCTCGCCGCTTGGCTGGCGGCCACTTCGCCTGAACGCGTGCTGACCCTGGCGCTGCTCAATCCGGCCGGCGTCACGTCACCCCAGCCCAGCGACATGGACCGCCAGCTCGCCGCCGGCCATAACCCGTCCCTTGTGCACTCACGGGAGGAATTCACGCCCTTCTACGCAATGACCATGGCCTCGCCGCCCTGGGTGCCGAGCATGGTGATGGCAGCATTGGCCGAGCGCTATATGCAGCGCCGGGAGGAACTGGCAGAGATCTACCGCGACTTTCGCGCCAGCCCGCCGATGGAACCCCACCTGGCTGACATCCGTGCCCCGTCGCTGTTGCTCTGGGGTCGTCAGGACCGGGTGATCGACGTCAGCAGCGTGCCCGTGTGGAGCAAGGGCATCGCCGATTTGCGGGTAGAAATCTGGGACGGGGTCGGCCACCTGCCCATGATTGAAAAACCGGGGAAAACCGCAGCGTTGTATCGCGAATTCCTCAAGGGGTTGGGGCAATGACCGGCTGCCTGACTCAGCATATGAATGGTGGCGAGAGGGCTTGCTCGCGCTGGGCGGTGCAGCAGCCTGAGGTGACCTCGCTCTGATCGTTCCCACGCTCCGCGTGGGTAATGCATCCCGTGACGCTCTGCGTCACCTCCCAGAAGCGGAACGCGGAGCGTCCCAGGCGGCATTCCCACGCGGAGCGTGGGGACGATCGATCCGCGCCAGCTGGACTACCACTCCCCCATGGCCAGAGAGTGGCTGGATCAGTCCCTGGCAGAATGAAGTCCTGAAGATTCTTCGTTTGTCGGCGTTGGCGAAGGCTGCGATCTTTCGCTCAACTTTCCCACCGCCCGAACCAGGAACCTTCACAATGAGCTTCGTCAGTCCCGACCTGATCCGCCAACGCTTCTCCAAAGCGATGTCCGGCATGTACCGCGACGAGGTGCCGCTGTACGGCGCATTGATGAAGCTGGTGGAGCAAACCAATGCCCAGGTGCTGGCAGACAGTCCGTCATTGGCCGAACACCTGCGCAGTACCGGCGAACTCCAGCGCCTGGACCTCGAACGCCACGGCGCGATCCGCGTCGGTACCGCCGCAGAGTTGGCCACCCTGGGTCGCCTGTTCGCGGTCATGGGCATGCAGCCGGTGGGCTACTACGACCTCACGCCGGCCGGGGTGCCGGTGCATTCCACGGCATTTCGCGCCGTGCATGAAACCGCCTTGCAGCTCAGCCCGTTCAGGGTGTTCACCTCGCTGCTGCGCCTGGAGCTGATCGAAAACACCGAGCTTCGGGCCTTCGCCGAATCGGTGCTGGATAAGCGGCAGATCTTTACCCCCGCCGCACTTGAACTCATCGGTCTCGCCGAACGCCAGGGCGGCCTGACGGCGCCACAAGCCGAGGACTTCGTCCTACAGGCGCTGGAAACGTTTCGCTGGCACCACAGCGCAACGGTCACGGCCGAGCAGTATCGGCAGTTGAGCAGCCAACACCGTTTGATCGCCGACGTGGTGGCCTTCAAGGGGCCGCACATCAATCACCTGACGCCACGTACCCTGGACATCGACATCGTCCAGGCCCAGATGCCCATGCACGGCATCACGCCCAAAGCCGTGATCGAAGGCCCGCCCCGTCGCCATTGCCCGATCCTGCTGCGCCAGACCAGTTTCAAGGCGCTCGATGAGTCCGTCAGTTTCATCGACCAACCACAATCCCAAGGCAGCCACAGCGCCCGCTTTGGCGAAATCGAGCAACGGGGCGCCGCCCTCACGCCCAAGGGGCGCGCGCTCTACGATCAATTGCTCAACGCTGCACGGGATGCGCTGGGGGATTTTCCCAACGAAGCCAACGCCGAACGCTACAACACGCTGATGGGTGAACACTTTGCCCAATTCCCCGACAACCACGATGAACTGCGTCGACAGACGCTGGCCTACTTCCGCTATTTCGTGACGCCAAAGGGCCTCGCCGCAAAAGGCACCGTCGAGCAAACAGCCTCGCTGGAACAGTTGCTGGAGCAGCAATACCTGCGCGCCGAACCCTTGGTATACGAAGACTTCCTGCCGGTCAGCGCCGCCGGTATCTTCCAGTCGAACCTCGGCGATGCCGCCCAGAATCGCTATACCGGACAGTCCAATCGCCAGGCTTTTGAAGAGGCGCTGGGGCGCGCGACCATTGATGAGTTGGGGCTGTATGCCGAGACGCAACAGCGCTCCATCGATGAATGCAGGGCTGCGTTGGGCCTGTAGGAACAGACTGAAGGTCGGTCGTGTAAGAAGTTGCGCTATAGATCTGCCGAGAAGCTCAACAATCGGGCCGTTGCGCCTGAAGGGCCGTAGCGCCAGTGCGGTGCGCAAGAGGGTGCACTGCACTGGGCGGCCCCTGGCGCGCATTTCTATCTGCCCGAGGTAATGACATACCCAGGGGAAGCCTAAGTCTTTGAACTGTATATTTTTTTCTTGGATGGCACGGCTCTTGATAACCGTCAGGCCACCTCGGGACGATTCCCCGTCCCAGGCCCTAAGTTATCCAGGAAGGAGAGCATCCATTGGCTACCCCCGCTTACATGTCCATCGAAGGCACCAAGCAAGGCCTGATCACTGCTGGCGCGTTTACAGCCGACTCAGTTGGTAATACTTACCAAGAGGGTCATGAAGACCAGGTCATGGTGCAAGGCTTCGAGCACCAGGTCATGATCCCGCGCGACCCTCAGTCGGGTCAGCCAACCGGTCAACGCATACACAAGCCGATGATCATCACCAAAGTGTTCGACAAGGCTTCACCACTGCTGCTGGCAGCCCTGACCAGCGGCGAACGCCTGACCAAAGTCGAGATCCAGTGGTACCGCACTTCGGCTGCCGGGACCCAGGAGCATTACTACACCACGACACTGGAGGACGCGCTCATCGTCGAGATCAAGGACTTCATGCTCAATTGCCAGGATCCCGCAAACGCGCACTTCACCCATCTGGAAGATGTGCACTTCACGTATCGCAAGATCACCTGGACCCACGAAGTCAGTGGCACCTCAGGTTCCGATGACTGGCGTTCGCCGGTCGTCAGTTAATTCGAGCGTCTCATCAATGCACCGGCCAGGTCTGCTGGCCGATGTGCATTGAAGTGAACGGGGATACTTGCCCCTGAGAGGTGTTCGCCCAGTGCGACGGCCTCGGCATTCCATGCACTGGTAAAGAGCCTGACACTGGGCGAACGGCACAATACTAGTGGAACTTGCAGGATATTTCCGCGAGCCCCGTTAAATAATTATTCATCTGGAGTCGAAATGATCGACGACTGATGCCGTCCGGCTTTTTGCGCATCGGTCTCTCCCGCCTCGGAGTCCCCGTGCTGCTGTTTGCGCTTGGCCGGATCGTTAGGGCGCAGGGCGTCGTTGTCGCGTTCCACTTCGCCAGGCATCGCCGGCTCGTCAGGGTTGTGCGGCGTTTGATCGGAACGGTGTTTCATGACGAACTCCTTGGATTTTCAAACCTGGCGATCAGGCGTCAGGGTCGGCGACTTCTTCAGCGACATTGGCATCCGGGGAACGCTGATGCAGTTGCTCGGCCTTGGCTTTTAAATCTTGCCACTGCGCCAAGTCGATGGCGCCCAGGCCGAACAGATCATCATTCACCCGCATCAGCTCACTGAAGTGTGCATCAGGGGACTGCTGCCAATAGGCCTTGTCGTCGAACAACCGCTGCCAATCGGCCAGCGACGGAGGTTTGAGGTCATCGCTCATGACGGGCTCCTGCGAGGCATTCATAAGGTATGAGGGCTTGGATTCGCGGGGAGTTCCGGCAATTCTCAGTAGCCGGTCATTTCCAGGTAGCCGTTGCCGACGTGACTACCGCTCAATCGCACCGGTCCTTCCCAATAGGGAATACGCAGGTTCATCCAGGCGTTGGGGTTCAAGGCCTGGGTGGTGACGTCGAGCTGCTTGGCGGGGATCTTGATCGACCAGCGCACCGGCATCGACCGCCCGGCGACCTTGGCGGTGTCCAGTGGCGCCAGGCTGATCTCCCCCGCGTGCAGGGTTTGCGCCTGGCCCCGGGTATCGATCCAAGTGCCCGTCAGGTACGGTTCACCCTCTTTGTGGCGCATGCGATAGAGCATCACATGTTCACCGCTGTCCAGGTGCAGGGAGAACCAATCCCACCCGGTCTGGTTTGCCGTCAGGGGCTGGCTGCTCCATTCGCGGTCAAGCCAGGCCGGGCCGCTGACCGTGTAGCGCTGGCCATCGATCTCCAGTTGGCCGCTGGCCTGGAAGAACGGCTGGCTGTAGTAGTACGACGCCTGGCCCTGTTCGGATTTCTGGCTGAAACCGTGATCGCCCTGCAACACCAGCGGGCGGGTCGACGTGAGCCGCAACGCATAGCTGAAGTGCGGATCCCGGGCCTGCAATTGCATATCCGCCAGCGGGTCGACGCCTGACGCTTGAGTGCCAAAACGCCAGTCATCGATCCAGGCTTCGAAGGGTGTCGCCTGCACCCCGGCCTGCCCCACGCCGCCCCGTGCGTAACGCTCGGCGGCATGGTGGACGGTGGCGGACGTGACGGCGGCGTGGCCGAGCCAGATCGTCTGGTTGCGCCAGCCGTTGGCCTGGGGAGCCGCGTTCAAGGCGCTGCGAAACAGCGTCCATTGCACACCGAACTCACGCCCTTCGGCATCCTTGAGGTTGGCGGTGACATACCACCACTCGATGCGAAAGCCCTCATGAAGCCCGTGGTCAGCAGGAAAGCTGAACACCCGGCCGGGCACCACCGGTGTGAATGCCACAGCCTGATCGCCGAGGCCGGCAAAGCCCTTTTGCGCCGGCGGCGAGTCATCACAACCGCTGAGCAACGCCAGCACCATCAGGCCGACTCTAATCTTCATGGGCAAAGCTCCTCAGCAGATCCGCCGGCTGCGTGCGGTACAACGCATACAGCGGCCAGGCCGATGCCAGGAGCGTGGCGAGCATCGCCAGGGCCAGCAATTGCGCCAGCTGCAACGGGAACACCCGCAACGGCAGCCGCCAGCCGAAAGCCTGCACGTTGATCACCGCGTCCAGGCACCAGGCCAGGGCGATGCCCAGCGGCAAGGCCAATACCAGGGTCAGCAGCGCCAACAGCCAGGTCTGGCCGAGGTTGAGCAACATCAGTTGCCGGCGCGTCACCCCCAGCGCCCACAGCGGCGCCAACTGCCCGAGGCGACTCTGGCTCTGGGTCAGCAGGCTGATGAACAACGCCACCCCGGCCACCGCCAGGGTCAAGCTGTTAAGGGCGGCGGTAGCGGCAAAGGTGCGTTCGAACACTTGGGTCGACCAGCCCTTGAGCCGGGCCTGATCGACGATGCGACTGTCGTCCAGGCTGAACCGGCTTTGCAACACCGTCAGTATCGAAGCCATCGCGGACGGCTCGATACGCAGGTTAAAGCGATTCGGCGTCAGGTCCGGCCAGTGCGCCCGCAAATGATCGGCATTGACCAGCACATGGCCCTTGGGATTGCCATAGTCGGCATAGATCCCGACGACCTGCGGCGTCCACGGCCCGGTGGGGGTCGGGATAGTCAACGGGTCGCCGATCCTCACCTTGAGGCGCCGAGCCAGCTGTTCGCTGAGCATCAGCGTGTCGGCGTGGGTGAGTTGTGTCCAAGGCTCGTCAATGGCCGACTCCAACAGCGGCCAATGCTGGCGATAGTGGGGATGATCGATGATGCCGTAGATATCCGTCGGCCAGCCTTGCAACGGGATCGATACCTGCCAGATGGGCACGACGGCAGTGATCGCCGGTTGCTGCTTGAGCCAGGCGTGCAACTCCACCGCCTGGGCCGGGGTTTGCGGATTGATATACAACTCGGCGCTCAGCCGTTGTTCGAGCCAGTTGCTGAAGGTCTGGCGGAAGCCTGCAGTCATGCTGCCGGCACCGATATTGGCCGCCAGCGCCAGCAACAAAGCCATCAGCGCCAGGCTCAACGTCGGCAGTTGCTGGCGGCAATCGGCGAGAAACCATTGCCCGAGCACCGAACGGCTGCGGCGCACCAGCAGGTTCAGCGTGCGATTGAGCAACACCGGCAAGGCCAGCGCCGCCCCCAGCAACAAGCTGGTCATCAAGACAAAACCGCTGGCCAGGCTGTCGCCCCAGATCAACGCCGACACGGCGATCAGCGCCGCCAATGTCGCCACCCAACCCTGGCGTCGCAACCAGCGCGCATGGGCCTCATGCCAGGCCTGGGGATTGGCCAACGCCAGCAAAGGCAGGCGCGCGGCCCGCAGCAAGCTGTCGGCCCCGGCCAACAACGCACCCAACAGGCTCAAGCCTACGCCACTGAGCCACCACCACGGGCTGAGGTTCAGGTGCCCGGCCACTTCGGCACCGTACAAGCCCCGCAGGCTCGCCGCGACATCGGGTAACAACAAGCTCGCCAGCCAATAACCGCTGAGCACCCCGGCGATCCCGCCCAACAAGGCCAGCGCGCCCAATTCAAGGGCCAGGCAGGTGATCAACACCCGCGCACTGATGCCACAGGCCCGCAGGGTTCGCAGCAGACTGCGACGCTGTTCCAGGGCCAGGCCGATAGCCGCGTGGACAATGAACAACCCCACTACGAAGGAGAGAAATCCCAAGGCGTCGAGGTTCAGGTGAAAGCTTTCGGTCAGGCGCGACAGGTTGTTTTCTTCATCGGCGCGCTTGAATTGCAGCCGGCCGTTGAACGCCTCCGGCAACGCCGCAGTGAACGTGGCGGGCAACAACAGTCGTGACAACTGGTCCGGCAGCCCGAGTACCTGTTGGGCAAAACCGATGTCCATCAACAACACGCCCGGCGCCATGTCCGCCTGGGCGTGCAGTGGCGGCAGGGATTGCCCTTCGACCGTTTGAGGCCGGTCGCCCTCGCCCATCCCCAAGGCTTGCAAGGTTTGTGGAGCAATCCAGGTGCGACCCGGATCGCTGAAGAACTCCACCACCTCGGTGATCTCCCGCGCCTGCCCCGCCAGCGCCGCACCGGGGGGCAGCGACACCGGGTCGATGCCCATCAGTTGCAGACGCTGGTCTTCGCGCCCCTTGAGCATCACCCGTGCTTGCACCACCGGCGACACCGGCCAGCCGTGGCGCCGCAGGTCGACAAACCATTGCTGAGGGAAGGTGCCGCTACCAGGCGCACTGAGGCTGGCCTGGGGTTCGCCGCCGATAAGCTGGCTGGCCCGGGCGTAGCTGTCCCGGGCCTGACTGTTCAGCGCCTGCACGCCGGTGAGCAGGCCGGTGGCGAGCCAGAGCCCGGTCAGTACGCTGAAGAACTGCACCGGGTGCTGGCGCCAATGGCTGAGCAGCGCCTTGAGGGTCTGGCGAAAGATCATCACCCCTGGGCCACCTGCGCCAGGCGCCCATGGTGCAACACCACGCGATGGGCCAGGCGCGCCGCCACCCGGGGACTGTGGGTGACCATCAGCAGGCTGGTGGGGCTGCCGTCCAGCAATTCCAACAACAGTTGCAACACCTCGTCGCTGGTGGCTTCGTCGAGGCTGCCGGTGGGTTCGTCAGCCAACAACAACGGCGGCCGTGAGGCCAGCGCCCGCCCCAGCGCCACCCGTTGCTGCTGTCCGCCGGAAAGCTGTTCGGGATAACGTCGCAGCAAGTCTTTCAGCCCGAGCCGCTGCACCAGATGAGCCTGCCAGGCAGGGTCATGGCGGCCGCACAGCCGCGCCTGGAACGCCAGGTTGTCCTCCACCGGCAAGCTGCTGATGAGGTTGAACTGCTGGAACACCAGGCCGATTTCCGTGCGTCGCCAGTTCGCCAATTGGCTTTCGCTCATGCCGTCGAGCCGATACTCGCCGCTGCGAATGCTGCCGCGATCCACCTTGTCCAGACCGGCGACCAGGTGCAACAACGTGCTCTTGCCACTGCCCGACTCCCCCATCAACGCCAGGCTGCTGCCCGGCTTCAGCGTGAGGTCGACGCCCTGCAGCACCGGCAACGGGCCTTGCGGCGTGGTGTAGCTTTTGAAGACGTCGTGGACCTCAAGCATGGTAAAGCTCGACAGATAAGCGAGGGAGTCAGGATAGCGGAGGTTGAAGCGCAGTGAGAGCCCTTGGGGGAAGTTACGCGTGAGCGCATCGCGCCCACGACGATCAATGCCCCGCCGCCATTTCAACCTGTCCGGTTGGCGGTGTCACGACGCTGCTCAGATCAATGTGTTTCCACGCCGGCTTGGCCCCCAGCCGTGCGTTGAAACGATAGTTGAAGGTGAAGTCGTCATTGGTCAGTTGGCTTAAGGACCTGCCATAGGTCGCTTCGACCCCGGCCGGGTCATACCCCATCAGCTGCAACAGTGTCGGGAAGATGTTGTAGTGGCTCGAGCGGTCCTTGTTTTGCGCCCAGGCATCGCGCCAATCGAGGGTGCGCAGTTGACTGCCCTGAATCACCACCAACGGCACCAATCCCTCTTCCGCCACCGGGTTACCGTCGCAGTGGGTGTTGAGCCCGGGGTTGCCGCGCTCGTGCAGGTCCTGGCCGTGGTCGGAGGTGTAGATCAGCACAGCGTTGCTCAGATTGGCCTGCTGAAAAATCCGCTTGAAGAACTCACCGATGTTCCACAGCAAGGTGTTCTGGTAGGCGTTGCGGTACAACAGCCAATCATCTTTCTGCCCATTGAAGCCGTCGCGGCTGCCGGTATCGGTCACTTCCTGGAACTGTCCGCGCGGCAAGGCCGGGCGGTAGTTCATGAAATCATCGGGGTATTTGTCGTGTACCGGGAAATGCGCCCCCACCTTGTTGATCAGCACCAGTTCGGCCTGGTGGTCGCCCAGCAGTTCGATCAACTTCGCCGCCACCGCCATGTCGCGGTCGCGCACGCTGACCTGGTCGAATTGGACGAATTCGTCGATGTCCTGTTTTTCCAGTTTGGTCATCAGGTTCTGCAGGTTGCCGCCGGTGCGCTGGGCGTCGATGTAGACGGTACGCAAGCCGGCCTTTTTGGCATACTGCCAGATCGAAGGCAAGGTACTGTTGATGCGCACGTAGTCGGCGCGAGTGCCACCGTAACGCAAGGTGACGTTGGTATCGGCGCTGCAGTTGGCGATCGAGGCCGCGTAGCCGAAATTAAAAATGTCCACGCCATCAGGCGGCGTCTTCAGCCCGCTGTACACGCCGGACGGCGTATTGATATCCAGATAATTGCCAGCGATGCTTTCATCGATGATCAGCACGATGTCATGCTCGATCGCCGACGTTCGCCTTGCCAGCCTGACCGGTTCCCGGGGGCCGATGGTATTGTGCAAGGACTCATAGGCAAAGAGATTCAAATAGGCCAACGGCGTGTACATCACCGGCAGGCCGCGCGCGCCCTCGCCCGCCCGCACGAACAACACAGCGCTGAGCAATAACACTCCCATCACGGGCGCAGCGATGGGCAGAAAACCGGGCAACGACACCGAGCGGCGAGGCTTCAGGCCAAGCCCCAACAACAGCAACAAGCCAGCGGCCGCGGCGCTGATGATCACCTCGCGATACTGATAGGCCGCCTCTTGGATGAAACCGCCGGAGTACACCAGTGACACGAACTGGCTGTAGGTCAGGTAGCTGTCGGTCACCCGGGTGTACACCTCGAAGAACACCGCCGAAGCAAACATCGCCAGCGCGAACAGATGCCGCAGCAAGGTCTGGCGGATGTAGGCGCTCATCCACAACGCCACCACCAAAGCGCCGAACATCGCAACGAACAACAGCGTGGCAAAACCAAAACCCAGCGCCCCCAGACGGTCAAGGTAATAGTCATACCCCCGCACCAGGTACAGCACCAACAGCAGTTCCTTGAGGTATCGGGCCATGTGTTTCTCGACGGTGTCGCGGCGTTGAGGAGAGGTTCTTTTCTGCACATTAGCAGTGAGTTTTCAAAGCGCAAGAAATGACGCCTATCAGCAGAGCGTCAAAAAATAGTTACCCCAAAAATGACACGAATCCACGTCACAAAATGTAAAAAACTATGGATAACTACCGTTCATCGCTTTGTTAAATCACCTGCATACCCCAGTAAAACCGCCACTTCTTTAAGTCAGTCAATGACTTGATATCAAAAGGCCCGACTTCACTTGAATTACCAACACTGACAACTGTCATTTTGCTGACACGCTTTTCTGAAGGCTGCGCTATACCCCTCTAAACAGTTTCATCCGAGTTACATCAATCGGTTTATGAGGCGCGCCAAGAATGGACGTGAGCGTATTTGGAACGGGGTATGTGGGATTGATCCAAGCCGCCGCGATGGCCGATGTCGGACACCGCGTCCTGTGCATCGACATCGACCCGAACAAGATCCGGCAGCTGCAGCAAGCGGTCCCGACCATCAGCGAACCGGGGCTGTCCGCGTTGCTCGAAGACACCATCAAGGCCGGGCGGTTGTTGTTCAGTTCCCAAGCCAGCGACGCGGTCAACCACGGTGAACTGATTTTCATCGCCGTCGGTACCCCCGCCGATGAAGACGGCTCGGCCGACCTGAGCCATGTGCTGGCAGTCACTCGGCAAATCGCCGACTTCATGGACAGCGATCGCACCCTGATCATCAAATCCACGGTGCCGGTGGGCACGGCCGACAAAGTCGCCGAGTGCGCGCGCCAGGTCCTTGAACGCCGAGGCTTGAAAAAGCTCGTCGTGCGCGTGGTGTCCAACCCCGAGTTTCTCAAGGAAGGCAGCGCCCTGGCCGATTGCATGCGCCCGGACCGGATCATCGTCGGCACCGCCGACCCGCTGGCCCGCGACCAGATGACGGAGCTCTACGCGCCCTTTTGCCGCAACCACGAAAAACTGATGTTCATGGACAACCGCAGCGCGGAACTGACCAAGTACGCCGCCAATGCGATGCTCGCCACCCGCATCAGCTTCATGAACGAGCTGGCCAACCTCACCGAACGCTTGGGTGCTGACATCGAAGCGGTGCGCAAGGGCATCGGCTCGGACCCGCGCATTGGCTATCACTTCATCTACCCCGGTTGCGGCTTCGGCGGTTCATGCTTTCCCAAGGACCTGCGCGCCCTGCTCCACACCGCCGAACAAAGCGGCATGCCACTGCGCTTGCTGCGCAGTGTCACCGACGTCAACGACAGCCAGCGACACATCCTGTTCGGAAAACTGGCGCTGCAATTCCCCGATGGCCTGGCCGGCAAGTCGATTGCCATCTGGGGCCTGGCCTTCAAGCCCAACACCGACGACATGCGCGAAGCGCCCAGCCGCTACCTGATGGAGGCGCTGTGGCGCGAAGGCGCCCGGGTCCAGGCCTATGACCCCGAAGCCATGTCCGAATGCCGCCGTCTCTACGGCTATCGCAAAGACCTGAACTTGTGCGCCACCCGCGACGACACCCTGGAAGATGCTGACGCGTTGGTGATCTGCACCGAATGGAAAAATTTCCGGGTGGTGGACTTCGACCTGCTGGCCAGCAAACTGCGTGCGCGGGTCATCATCGATGGCCGCAACCTGTACAACCCCGAACACCTGGCCGCCGCCGGGCTGCTGTATCGCGGCATCGGCCTGCGGCACACCGTGCCGAACCTGCCAACCCAAGGGCCACAAGCGTGAATATCCTGGTGACCGGCGCGGCCGGTTTCATCGGCGCCCATTGCGTGCTGCGACTGCTGCGCGACGGGCATCGGGTGTGCGGGCTGGACAATTTCAACGACTACTACGACCCGCAGCTCAAGCACGACCGAGTGGCCTGGGTGAAAGACCAGGCTGGCGAGTTCCCCCTGGCCCGGATCGACCTGGTCGACGCATCGGCCATCGATGATTTGTTCCAAACCCGCCGCCCAGAGGTGGTGATTCACCTCGCCGCCCAGGCCGGGGTGCGTTACTCCCTGGAAAACCCGCGGGCTTATGTCGACAGCAACCTCACCGGGTTCCTGAATATCCTGGAAAGCTGCCGCCGGCATCCGGTCAAGCATCTGATCTACGCCTCCTCCAGCTCCGTCTATGGCGCCAACCCGCGCATACCGTATTCGGTGCAGGACAACGTGGACCACCCCCTGTCGCTGTACGCGGCCAGCAAAAAAGCCAATGAACTGATGGCCCACAGTTACAGCCATCTGTTCGGTACTCCTTGCACCGGCCTGCGGTTCTTTACGGTGTACGGCCCTTGGGGGCGGCCAGACATGTCGCCCATCCAGTTTGCCCGCGCCATCGTCGAAGACCGTGTGCTGCAGTTGTTCAACCATGGCGAGCACCAGCGCGATTTCACCTACATCGACGACATCATCGAAAGCATCGCCCGGCTGATCGAACAACCGCCCCACGTCACGCCGCTGCGGGATCACGAACCACCGGACCCCGCCACCAGCCGTGCGCCCTGGCGGATCTACAACATCGGCGGCCAGCACCCGGTGGCACTGCGCACCTACGTGGCGCTGCTGGAAAAACACCTGGGCCGAACCGCCCGCATCGAGCTGCTGCCGCTGCAAGCGGGGGATGTGCTCAATACCTGCGCCGACGCCAGCGACCTGGCACGGGCCACCGGTTTCCGGCCCGGCATCACGCTGGACGACGGCCTGGGCCGCTTCGTCCAGTGGTTCCTCGATTACTACGCATTTCCCATCGCCCACGCGCCGTTCACGGCTGAACTTCAGCGGAGGACCTATGACCCATCATGAGCAAGACATTCCGATCGATACCCGCGGACGCGACAAACGTGTCGACCCCGATCACCGCAGGCGCCTGGACGCCGCCATCCACCGACAAGGTCGTGGCTGGCTGACCGGTCGCGACGGCGGTCGGCCCTGGACCGTCTCGCGCACCAACCGGGTGGTGGCCTGCCTCGGCGCACTGGCGATCCTGGTGATGCTCTGCCCGCTGCTGCTGGGCCTGGCCCTATTGGTCAAGTTCTCCAGCCCCGGCCCAGTGCTGTTCGTGCAGAAGCGCACCGGCTACCGGGGCCGGGTTTTCGGCATGTACAAGTTCCGCACCATGGTCGCCAACGCCGAAGCCCTCAAGGAGTCGCTGCGCCACCTCAACAAGCACGGTGCCGATGCCATCGACTTCAAGATCGACAACGACCCACGCATTACCCCCATCGGCCGATTCCTGCGACGCAGCAGCCTCGACGAACTGCCGAACCTGATCAATGTAGTGACTGGCGACATGCGCCTGGTGGGCCCGCGGCCGACCTCGTTCAACGCCTATCGCTACAAGGACAACCATCTTGTGCGCCTGAGCATTTACCCCGGCCTGACCGGCCTGTGGCAAATCTCCGGGCGCAGCAATATCGACTTCGACCAGCGCGTGGAATTGGACCTCAGCTACATCGCTGAACAAAGCCTGTTGTTGGATTTGAAGATCCTGATGATTACCCCCTTCAAAGTTTTCAGCGGCCACGGAGCGAGTTAAATGGACGGCTCAACGAATATCCTCACCATTGCAAGCCCGAGCGAGACCAATCTGACCTCGACCGTGCTCGACCCTTCCCTGCGGATTCTGCTTCTGACGGCCGCCAACACCGGGACCGGGACCAGCACCAGCGCCATGGCGCTGGCCGCTCAACTGGCGCAGATGAGCAGCGGTCGTGTGCTGCTGGTGGACGCCAGCCAGTCACCGCACAACCTCAGCCAACAACTGGCGTTGCACAAGGAGCGCGGCTTCAGCGACCTGTTGTTCAACAGCGTGTCGCCGCCCTTGTTGCAGGACTGCGTAGTGCAGACCTCCAGCCTGCCCTTCGACGTGCTGCCCCACGGCCGTCTCGGGCGCAATGCCGAACATTTGAGTCCCGAGCGTCTGCGCCCGTTGTTCAAGCAACTGGCGATGCAGTACCGCTTCGTGGTGATCGACGCCGACGCGGTGTACTCGGCCTTCGACACCCTGGTCATGAGTACCCAGGCGGACGGCGTGGTGCTGGTGGTGCGCGGTGAAGACACCCGCTGGGAAGTGGCCCAGGCCGCCCGCCAGCGCCTGTCCCAAGCGGGCGCGAAAGTGGTCGGCAGCGTGTTCAACCGCCGCAAGTACTACATGCCCAAGTGGCTCTACAACAACCTGTAAGCCTGCAAAAGGATGACGAGATGAACGCCAGAATGCTTGTCCTGCTGTTGCTGCCGCTTGCCGGTTGCTCCAGCACCACCGATACCCGCTCGATGCCGGTGCAGATCCTCACGGCCGCACCGGCCAACGCCCAGGCCACCGACATGCCCAAGGTCGAACAGACCCTGCGGCCCCAGGACGTGCTGGATGTGATTTTTCATATCGACACCACCTCTTCCCAGGCTTACCGCGTGCAGCCGGGCGACCAGGTGGCCCTGAACTTCACCGCCGCCAGCCAACTCAACGGCACGCAACAAGTGATGCCCGACGGCACTATAGAACTGCCGGGTGCCAACACCTCGGTAAAAGTCTCCGGCCTGACCACCGACGAGGCGCGCCTGGCTGTGCAGCGTGCCTACAACCAGAAGATGCTGTTCCAGCCCAATCGCAACCAATTGACCGTCATGGTGACCAGCCCACTGTCCGGCGAGACGAGCCTGCGCAACACCCTGACCCATCCGGCCACCGGCATGAGCCGGGAAATCATCGTGGGCCGGGATGGCTACGCCAGCTTCCCGGAAATCGGCGCCGTACCGTTGCAAGGCATGACCGTCACTCAGCTGGAAACCTTCCTCAACGAGCGCTATGCCCAACTGCCCGGCCACATGACGGTGGACGTGCTGCTCAAGTCCACCGGCGGCAACGAGATCTATGTCCTCGGTGAAGTGGCCCAACCCGGTTCCTACCCGATCCGCCGGCCGATCTCCGTTCTCGAGGCGCTGACCCTGGCCCGGGGCACGAACGTCAAGGCCAGGCTCGACTCGGTGGTGATCATGCGTCGCAACGGAAATCAGGTTGAAGCCCGCCACTACGACGTGGAGAAGGCCCTGAGCGGAGACGCCTCCCAGATCGCCTACCTGCAGCCGGAAGACATGCTTTTCGTGCCCAAGACCGGCCTGGCCAAAGCCGGTGAAATGGCCCGGCAATTGGCCGATGTGGTGCTGTTCCAGGGCGTTGGCGTCAGCTTCGGCTACGACCTCGACAAAAGCAGCGACAGCAACTGACCCAGGTGACCGATCATGAACCCCAAGGAAAACTATCTGCACGAGTTCTTCAGGATCTTCTTCGCCAACAAGCAGTGGGTGAAGCGCGTCTTCCTGATTTTTGCCGTGATCGCCCTGGTGCTGCCGTTGATGCTCAAGCAGAGCTTCGACATCACCGCCCAGGTGATCGTCCAGTCGAAAAAACTTTCCCAAGGCGACGCCACGACTTCACTGAACCAGGAAAACGCGACGTTCGTTCCACCGTCACTGGCGGACATGGAAACCGAGAGCAACATCCTGCGCTCGCCGGCGTTGATTCGCGAAACCATCAAGACGCTGCGCGACCAGGGCGAGTACACCCCAAGTCCGGGCATCCTCAACAAGTGGGTGAGCGAACCGCTCAAGCGCTACGTCACCCAGCCATTGCGTGAGTACGTCATCAATCCGTTGCGCGACGGCTTGGGACTCGAGGTCGATCCGGTACGCGACACCGTGCTCGATACGCTGACCGACGAGGCCATTGAAAACCTGAAGATCGAGACCTTGCCCGGCTCCAACGTCATCTCCATCGTCTACAGCTTCGGCGACCCGGCCCAGGGCACCCGTTTCGTGGCGCAACTGCTGGAAAACTACCTCACCGGTCGCCAGGACCTGCAATCGATAGAGTTGCCCCAGACGTTCTACGAGCAGAAAAAAGTCCAGTACCAGACCCGCCTTGACGGTTTGGAGGGCAACCGCCTGACGCTGCTTGAAGGCGTGGGTTCTTCCGATCCCAAGGAAGAAATCACTTTTCGCTTGAATGCGATCAACACCGAGGAGCAGGCCCTGAATCTGTTCCAGGACCGTCTGCTGCAAGGCCAACGCTGGCTGGATTACCTCAAGACCAGCCTGGCGGCGGCGAACAGCGCGCGATTCAACGACTACACCTTCCCCTTCACCTTCACCACCACCATGGACAACATTGCCTTCGAAGATCGGGAAATCAGGCAAATGAGCGAGCAATTGACCAGCCAGGTCAGCCGCTACCTCAACGATCTGGCGATCTTCCAGCCCAGCAGCGAACCCATGCTGCTGGCCCGGGAGCAGATCATGCGCACTCGCCAGCAATTCCTCAAAGTGGTGAACAACCGCATCCAGGAACGCACCACCGACCTGGCGGTGGTCAGTTCGGTGATCAACCAGAAGGTCGAACGTATCGCCGCCTTCAAGGAGCGCATCCACCAACTTCAGGAAACCCAGAGCAAGCTGCGGCAGATGGACACCGAGATCAACGCCCTGCATGCGGCGTTCTCCACCTATGCCCAACGGTTCGCCGAAGCCAGCTCCGCCCGTTCGCTGGACAACGACCTGTCCAACGCCCGGGTACTGAGCCCGCCATTCGAGCCCACCTCTGCGGCGTTTCCCAAGCCGATGCTGATCATCCCCTTCGGCTTGTTCAGCGGCCTGCTGTTGGCGATCGCCCTGGTCTATGTGCGTGAGTTCTTCGACCATCGCTTCAAGCATCCGGCGCAAATCGGCCACCAACTGGACCTACCGGTGCTGCTGGTGATCAACGAGCAGTCGCCCGAGCAGATCAACCCGCACCGCAACTGGAGCGTGCCCAGCCTTGTCCATTGGGTGAAAAATTGAACGCGCCGTTCAGCCCGTCCCACCGCAGCCGCCCCCTGTCGATCATTCATCTGCTCGGCAGCAGTGGCTTCTATGGGGCCGAGCGGATGCTGCTCGATCATTGCGTGGCGACACCCGGCCAGCATCAGGTGCTGTTCCTGGCGGCGCCGCCGACCTTGATCACGCGGTTCCGCCAGGCCGGGATCGACTGTCACCCCTGCGCCAGTTGGCCCGAACTGTTGCAGCATCTGCGGCAACGGCGCGCCGAGCGACCGCTGATCAATACGCACAACTTCAAGGGCCTGTTGTTCGGCTGGGCCGCGGCGACCCTGTTGCGCCTGCCGTTGGTGATCACGCAGCACGGCTTTACGCCGCGCAGCCCCAAGCAGCGGTTCTATACGTGGTTGAGTCTGCAACTGTGCCGTACCGCGCCGGTCAAGCGCGTGGTGTGCGTGGCCGAAAGCATCGCGGCGCTGCACCGCCAGGCCAGCGTGAACGCGGAAAAACTCGACGTGATCCCCAATGGTCTGCCGGCCGTCACGACGCCGCTGCCCCATCGCGACGACAGGCAACGCTGGCGGGTCGGCTACGTCGGCCGCTTGAGCAACGAGAAAGGCCCGGACCTGTTCCTCGACGCGATGATTCCGTTGTGCAAGCGCCATGCCTCGCTGCACGCGGTCATGCTCGGCGACGGGCCGGAACGCCAGCCCTTGCTCAAGCGCATCGTTGACGCCGGGCTGCCCATGCGCATCGAATTGCCCGGTTATCAGACGGACATGAACGACTGGTGGAGCCGTCTCGATGCGCTGGTGATCAGTTCACGCACCGAAGGCACGCCGATGATCCTGCTCGAAGCCATGCAGGCCGGCGTGCCCGTGGTGGCGTTCGGCGTCGGTGGCATTCCCGATATCCTGCAAGACCGCCACAACGGCCTGCTCGCCGCGCCGGCCGACAGCAAGGAGCTGGCCCGCCAGATCGAAACGCTGTTCAGCGAACCGCACTTGGCGCGGCTCCTCGCCGACAACGCGCGCCGCACCCAACGCGACCGCTACGACCTGCGCACGCTGACCGAACGCTGGTCGCAACTCTATATCCGCACGGCACGGGAGGCTCGGCCATGATCGTCCCGCTCTCGATCGTCGGTCTGCTGGGGCTGGTGTGCCTGGCATTGCTGGCCAGTCCTTATCCGTTTCTCGCACCGGGTGCAGTGCTTGGGCTGGTGGGTGTCGCTGTGCTGTACCGCAAGCCCGCCTGGGGTTTGCTGGGCATTGCCGCGCTGCTGCCGTTCGAAGGCCTGTTCAAGGACAACGCGTTTTCCGGCAGCAAATTTCTCGGCGTGGCGCTGATCCTGATCTTGATGCTGCAGTTGGCGTTGCACCAGATCCCTGCGACGCGCTTGCGTAGCAATATCTGGAAGCCATTGCTCGGCTTCATGGCGTTGTACGGCCTGAGCCTGTTGATCTCGGAAAACATGGACCTGTCCCTGACACAAATGCGTGAACTCGCAGTAGGGCCGATTTTGTTCATGATCACGTTGTTGATCAGTCGCGAGCTGAACCTGGAGATGTTCGCCCGGCTGATGACAGTGAGCGTCGCCGCGACCTGCGTGCTCGCGATGTTTTCAGCCAAATACCAGGAACAGGGCCGCGCCTTGGGTTTGCTGGAAGACCCGAACGCCTTTGCGTTGTTGATTGCGTTTACCGTACCGCTGGCATTGTTGTTGACAATACGCAGCCAGAACCTGCTGCACCGGTTGTTCTGGGGGGGCGGTGTCATCCTGTTGTTGGGTGGAATGACCAAGACCGAATCGCGTTCAGGACTGGTCGTGTTGTTGCTGACGCTGATGATCGGGTTGTATCACTATCGGGCGCAGCTACCGCGCGTGCGTCCTCGTCACCTGGGGTTCGCGATGCTCGGCCTGGCACTCATGGTCCCAGCGACTATCGCCTTGATGCCTGCTAGCTACGTGGCACGCATCCAGTCATTGAGCATCCTCAGCTCCGGCACCAACGACCACAAGGACGGATCCCTGGGGCGCCGCGCCTCCTACATTGTGGTGGGCAGCCAGATGATCCGCGAGAAACCAATACTCGGTTCTGGCCCCGGGACGTTTCCGCAGCACTACGCCCCCACCGGCTACGCCAAGGCGTTCTCGGCCAATCGCAAACTGGGGGATCTGTATCGTGAGGCCCATAACACCTACCTGCAAATCTTCAGCGAAATCGGCGTACCAGGCGGCTTGATGTTTGTCGGCATGATTGGGCTGGGCCTCTACAACCTGGTGCGCGCGCGCCAACTCTGGCTCCAGCGCCGGGACTGGGCCCAGGCGGACCTGTTGACGCACCTGGGCATGAGTTTCCTGTCGCTGGCGTTGTTCCTGATGTTCCTCAGCGCGCCGAACCACAAGTTACTGTGGATCATGCTCGCCTTGTCCAGCATATTGCGCTACGACGCCGAGCAGGCCGCGCCGCAGGAGGCCCGTTCATGAGCCGCGTCAGTATCGTCATCCCGATGTACAACGAGGCCCGGCACATCGGCCGCACGCTGCTGGCCGCACAACGGGCCGCCAATGCCGCCAGTCTTGCGTGTGAGTTGATCGTGGTCGACAACGGCTCGCAGGATCAGGGCCCGGAGATTGCCCGGCAGTTCGGTGCGCAGGTCCTGGTGATTCCAGGTGTGCTGATCGGCGCCCTGCGCAATCGCGGCGCGCAGGTTGCCAGCGGTGAATGGCTGGCCTTCATCGACGCCGACATCGAAATGCCCGAGGACTGGCTGACGCATTTGCTGGGGTTGGAGACCGCAGACGTCGCCGACGTATTCGGCCTGGACTTGTACACCCCCGCGCAAGCCCCCTGGTACGCCACGGCCTGGCATCGGCGGAGCTCGCTCCCCTTGCGACATACCATGCAGCGCGTGGATTGGCTGCCCACCTCCAACCTGCTGATGCGCCGCCAATGGTTCGACAGGGCCGGCGGGTTCAACGAGACGCTGCGCACCGGTGAGGACAAGGACTTAACCTTGCGCCTGACGGCCAAGGGCGCACGGTTATTGTCGGTCAATGAATACACCGCCCTGCACTGGGGCTACGAAATGAACTGGCGCGAGTGGATGGGCAAGGAGTTGTGGCGCCAGGGCAGTCTGGTGCAATTGCTGCGTACCAACGGCGTGAGCCTGCGCCTGTTGCGCTTCCCGATGTTGGCGATGCTTGTCTGGCTGCTGGACTTGCTGGCGATCTTCGCGCTGGTCGCTGGCGTTCCTCAACATGCACTCATGCTGGGGCTGTTGACGACCGTGCCGGGGTTGGTGCTGAGTTTGCACCAGAGCCACAAGCACCGTAACCCGCGCCTGACCCTGCAGCTCTGGGGCCTGCACTGGGTACGCCTGCACCTGGCCGGCGCCGCGCTCATCCTCAGCCTTTGTCATTGGAAAGCAAGGAGGCCTGCCCGTGGCTGAGTTCATTTTCTGGTTGTGCCTGTTACTACCGGTATACGCCTACCTGGGTTACCCATTGCTGCTGACGCTCGCCGGGCCATTTTTTCCCAGACTCAGGCCCGAGCCTCTGCCTGCGCAACGGGTCAGTGTGATCGTTGCCGCGCACAACGAACAACGCAATATCGAGAACAAACTGCGCAATCTGCTGGCCCAGGACTATCAGGCCACCAGCCTGCAGATCGTTGTCGCCAGCGACGGCTCCACCGACCAGACCGTGGCCCTGGCGCGCAGCTTCGAAGATCCGCGCATCGAGGTACTCGACTTGCCGCGCCAAGGCAAGAACAGCGTGCTCAACGCCGCGGTCAGTCGTTGCACCGGCGATATCCTGGTGTTTACCGACGCGGATGTTCACTGGCTCGACGGCACGTTGGAGCGCCTGCTGGCACCGTTTGCCGACCCTGGGGTCGGCGGTACTGTCGGTAATATGAACATTCCCGTCCCGGGCTCAGGCCTGAGCGTGGGCGAAAGCCTGTACCGCCACTACGAAGCCTGGCTGCGCCGGGTGGAAAGTCGCACCGGTTGCACGGTCTCGGCCGACGGTGCGCTGCAGGCGTTGCGCCGCGAGCTGTACCAACCGATTCCAGCCCTGGTCAACGACGATTTTTTTATCAATACCTGCGCACCGATCACGGGCAAACGCGTCGTCTACGTCGACGACGCCAAGGTGCTCGATCAAGGCGTGGACGAAGCCGGCCGACAGTTCAGCCGCCGCCAGCGCGTCACCGTCGGCGGCCTGATCAGTCTGGCGGCCCGGCGTGAGCTACTCAACCCGCTGTGCCATGGCCTGTACGCCATCGCGTTGATTAGCCACAAGCTGATCCGCCGGCTGGCGCCGGTACTGTTGCTGCCCCTGCTGGTGGCCAACCTCTGGCTGCTCGATGAGCATGGTTTCTATCGCCTGACCCTGTCTGCCCAGCTACTCGGCTACGCCTTCGCCGTGGCCGGCCTGCTGGACGTGCGTCACCGCTTGCCCAGACCGTTTCGCCTCGCCGCGTTCGTGCTGGTGACCCTGGCCGGCATGGTCGCCGGCCTGTGGCAGTTCCTGCGCGGGCACAGCTACAACCAATGGACCCCCGATCAGACTCGATGAGTGCCTGACATGCCGATCAATACCCACATCAAGACCACAATCAAGCGCACCGGCGGCTGGCTGTACCTGAACACCTCCCTGGGTCGCCATGCATTGCGCGGCGCCGGCGTCATTCTGATGTTGCACCGGGTACTGAACAACGATGGTGCCGCCGAACTGCCCCATCGCAACGAGCTGTGCGTAGGGCCCGAGGCGTTCGAACACTTGTTGATCTGGCTGCAACAGCATTTTGAATGCGTGCCGTTGATGACCTTGCTGCTGGCCGATCCTGAAAGCGTTCCAAACCGTCCCCGAGTGGCCCTGACCTTCGACGACGGCTGGCGCGACAACGCCATGAACGCCTTTCCCCTGTTGCGCCAATACCAGGTGCCGGCGAGCATTTTCCTGTCCACCGATTTCGTTGGCAGCCGGCAGCATTTCTGGTGGGAAAGCATCGGCGAAACCCTGTGGGGCAGCCATGGGCAGGTAGCGCGGCGCTCGCTGATCGAGCACTTGCAACACGTCGGTCGACCGTTGCCAGTGCTGCTTGATGACATCGACGAC
Source organism: Pseudomonas sp. B21-054 (assembly GCF_026016345.1). Lineage (NCBI taxonomy): Bacteria > Pseudomonadati > Pseudomonadota > Gammaproteobacteria > Pseudomonadales > Pseudomonadaceae > Pseudomonas > Pseudomonas sp. B21-054. The sequence continues at coordinate 2,363,842 of NZ_CP087204.1, read as the reverse complement.
GAGCGTCGCAGTCTGGCACTGCTGCACTACCTGCAAAGCCTCAAGAGCCTCGATCCACGCACTTTGAGCGACCTCTCCGAAACCTGCCCGCACGGTTCCCAACCCCAAGCGCTGGACTGGCCCCAGGTGCGCATGCTCGAAGATTCCGGCCTGGTCCGCTTCGGCCCCCATGGCGCCAGCCACACGATCCTGACCGGGCTGGACGACCAGCGCCTGCATGAAGAACTGACCCGCAGTTGGACGGCCTTGGAAAATGGCTGTGCCCAACCCTTGCCGGTGTATTGCTACCCCAACGGTGACAATGACGCACGTGTGCGCGAGCAGGTAGCGGCCCACGGTTTTCCGTTCGCGCTGGGCACCGAGGCCGGACTGTATCGCCATGACGGCGACCCTCTGAACCTGCCACGTTTCGGCGTCAGCCAACGCAACGCCTGTCACCCTGAGTTATTGGCCTGGCGTATTCGCCGAGGAGCCCGTTCATGAACCGCGCACGTTACCTCAGGCTCTTGGTGATGAGCATGGGCACGAGCCTGGCGATGATCGGACTGCGCCTGTTGCGCAACGTGTTGCTGGCACGGATCCTGGGGCCCAGCGAACGCGGGCTGTTGGCGCTGCTCAGCACCCTGCCGGACCTGATCAGTGCCACCACCAGTGGGGGCCTGAATTCCGCCGTGGGTTATCAGGCGGCGCAGCATCGCTCGATGAGCCTGTTGCTCAGCCACGTGCTGGTCTTCGGTTGTCTGCTGGCGGGGTTGCTGACGCTGCTGGTGGTGGCGCTGGTACGTGAGTTCGGCGCCGAACTGGACGTCACTACACAACTGGGACTGCTGGCCTGGCTGCTGTTGCTGGCCGTGCCGCTGGCGGCGCTCAAGACCGGCCTGCTGACGCTGCACAATGCCTCCGGCGGCGTCGGCGTGTTCAACGCCTTGCGCCTGATGGAATCCCTGGTCCCACTGTTGCTGTTCGTGGCGCTGTTCTGGATGTGGAAAGACACGGCGCTGGAAGCGGCGCTGATCAGTTGGCTGGCGGGCCTGAGCCTGGTGGTGCTGGCGGGTTGGATGTGGTTACGTCGCGATCACGCGGTCACCCTGCGCTGGGATCGCACCGGCCAGACCGAACTGTTGCGTTACGGTGTCCGCAGTCATCCGGACCTGTTGTTCCAGCAACTGATGATGCGCTCGGATTACCTGTTCATCGGCGCGCTGTTGGGCAGCGCGGCGCTGGGGCACTACGCCATGGCCAGCGCGGCGGCCGAACTGCTGCATATCGTGCCGGAAGCGGTCACCACGCCACTGATGAAACGCCTGCTGCAGCAAGACTCAGACATGAAGCGCCTGACCCCGCTGGCCTTGCGCCTGACCGCCACGGCCATGCTGGGTGCCTGCCTGGGCATGGTACTGGTCGGCGAATGGCTGATCGTCACTATGTTCGGCATCGCCTATCAACCGGCGTACCCGGCCCTGCTGGCGCTGCTGCCAGGGGTGTTCGGGTTGTGCTACGCGAGCATCCTGCGCCTGGACCTGCTGGGCAAGAATCGCCCCGGTACCGTTTCGCTGCTGATGGGCGGGGGAGCGCTGTTGAACCTGATGCTGAACCTGATTTTGATCCCGCGCTACGGCATCGTCGGCGCTGCCGCCGCGTCCTCGATCGCCTACCTGGGTGTCACCCTGGCAATGCTTGTCATGTATTGCCGCCTCAGCGGCGTGGCGCCGTGGCAGACGCTGATCATCCTGCCCAGCGATTTGCTGCCAATGCGTCAAATGCTGTTGGGGAAATCGGCATGAGCATGGTTGCCCGCCAAGCCGCCATCGCGAGCAAGCTCGCTCCCACAGGGTGCGGGGTTGTTCTTGCGGAAGCGGTGGGTCAGCTTGCATCAATGGTGGATGTGCAGCCCTCTTCGCGAGCAAGCCCGCTCCCACAAAAGCCTGGTGCCGAACACACTGTCCGCGACCACCACAAATCAACTGTGGGAGCGAGCTTGCTCGCGATGGGGCCAGTACGGCATGGATGGAAAATGGCCGCAGGCCTGTGCCTCTGGAGCCTGGCCTTGTTGGCCCAAGGCGCGTCCCTGCAATGGACCGGCATCCGTGACGGCAGCCTGTACCTGCAAACCGACCGCCAGGACACAGTCACCGTGCGCTGGGTGCCCGCCTGGCAAGCCGAGGCCAATACCGAACACCTGTATCTGCTCGACGGCCAGGGACGATTGGCGGGTGAGCGCCTGGTCAAGGCGGATCAGCCCCGTGGCGAACAGCAGTGGCCGCTGCCGCCGGGTGCCGCCAATTATCGCCTGGAAATTCCCGGCTATAGCTTCCGTCGCTACACCGTTGAGCACGACGCGCGCACCCGCGCCCTGTTTGCCCCGGCAAAGGTGCATTTCAATGCCGAAACCCACGACGGCGACGAGCTGTATTTCAAGGTAGCGGCTGGCGAACAGGCGGTGCTGGCGGGCAAGTTTCACGGCGGCGTACGTGCGCTGCAAGCCCGGCGCGTCGGCGACGGCAAGCAGTTGCAACTGAACCTCAAGCCATACCGGGCTTACTGGCAGTTCGATCAGGTCGCCCTGCCGAAAGCTGACGTCGAACAAATCTGGCGCTTGCACCTGCAGGGCAACGGCAAGGCCGCGTTCTGGCTGGACGGCACCGCCAACCTGTTCGCCCAGGACCCGGCGCACCTGCTGCCACTGCGCCAGGATCCGGGTCAGACCCACCTAAAACTGTACGACGAGACGCTCGGCACGACCCCCAAGCTGGGCATAGCTCTGCCCTACGAATTATTGCCGCCGTCCAGCTACGCCGTGCTCGATGCGCTCAAACCCCAGGCGGCAACCCTTTACAGCTTCGTCGATATCACGGCGGCCAGGGGCACTTATGAAGATGCCTTCCGACGCTTGTACCAAGACCGGTTCGCCATCAGCCAAAACATCACCCTGTTGGCCGCCAGCCAGCGCCGGTCTGATCTAAAGCCCGATCGAACCAGTCACAGCGGCTTGCAAGCCTGGCTCACATCGACTCGCGCTTTAGGCGGCAAAGGCCTCCATTACCTCAGTTTTGCCGATGAGCCGAACCTCAATTACCCAGACTTCGCCAGTTTCCAGCAAATGTTCCAGAGCATGGCGGCCCAGGTCCGCGCCGATCCTGCCAACGCACGTGCCGGTGTCCGCATCGCCATGCCGGCCAGCTCCCAGTTCAGCAACGGGCCCTTAATCGAAAATGCCGCTGACAAGCGTGGGATCGACTGGGCACGGCGCCTGCTGGCGACGTCCGACGACCAGATCGACGCCCTGGCCTGGCATGAATGGATGATCCGCGACCTGCTGGCGACCCGGGTCTACCGCGACAGTGTCCGTCAGGCCGCCAATCTGGTGGGACTGGACAGCCAGGGTCGGCCGCGCAAGGCCTTGCTGTTGGACCAGACCAACATGTCCGGCGGCTCGGGTCTCAGCCCTTACGATCAGGAAACCCATTACGCCGCCCTGTGGTGGACGTCGGTGGCCATTAACGCCTCGGCCGACGGCTGGCTGGACATGCTCAACTGGTTCATGGCCGCCGACGAACCGGAGTACCCCAAAGGCATGGTGCGAGTGCTGGACGATCAGCGCTTCGAGCTCAAGCCCGTGGGCCTGGCCCAGCAGTTCATTCAACAGCATTGGCTCGATCAGGTGCTGCGCCTGGATAACGACGCTTTTGAAGTCGACGTATTGGCCATGGCCACCGGGAAGCAACGCAATCTGCTGGGCGTGAACAAAAGCACGCGAGCCCATCAAGTCAGCCTCGACGGCACGGCCTGCCCTCAGCCAGGCATGACCCTGCTGTATTTCGGCCCGGACAACCGCAGCCACCGCGCTCCGTTTGATTGCAAGGCTGGCCAGGTCGGGTTTCTCCTGCCAGGGGAAACCGTGTTCGCCCTCAGTTGGACAGCCCCTCTTCCCCCCAACCCTGCCACTCGTCAGGAGGCACCATGAACGCTCTGCAGACATTGCGTGATCGCATTCAGAAAAAAGGTCTACGCGCCGTTCTAAAGCAGCTATGCAGACGCTACATATTTTCCCACACCCGATTGGTGTGGCTGGAGCACGATATACGGACCCCGCTCCCCCCCCATAATCTCAAGCCCTACCCACCGATGCGCCTGGAGTTCATCACGGTCAGCAATGCCGATGCTTTTGCCCGGCACTTCGGCGACCGTGTCGAAACCATGCGCGAGTTGGCGGCCGAAGGCTACACAGGCTTGATGTACCTGGATGATCAGGGCGACACCGTGGGCTTCGCCTGGGCCAGTACACGGGACTATTTCGACCACCATTTCTATCGCTGCAACTTTCCGATCAAGCCTGGCGAGTACTTTCAGTTCGGTGGCGAGGCGATTCGTAGATACTGGGGTACCAGTATCTCGGCGGACATGCAGTTGGAGATATGGAAAGTCATGGCGGACCACGGTTGCAACACAATGGTCGATGTCTGCGATTTGCAAAACATCCAAGCGATCAAGATGCATATCCGCATGGGCTTCCAGGAGCGCGGGCAGATCACCCACTTGTACCGTTTGCTCGGTCATTGGCGGTTCCTGCGCAATACGTCTTACACCGGCACGGCACTGGACGCCTTTCGTAAACCGGCCCAGCCGGCTGCCTCGACTTCGGCGGCCTGATCCCCATGGCGATCCGGTTCCAATGGTGTCGCTCCCTGGGCGCGGCGGACTTTCCTGTATCAGCTTATGAACAGCTGCGAACCCAGGTGGCCGACGCAACACCGTTCAACACCCTGGCCTGGCTGCAAGCGTCGGAAATTGCCCTGTTGCCCGAGCAGCAACTGCATGTGCTGCTGGGCTGGCAGGACCAGACCTTGTGCGTGTGCCTGCCCTTGGTATCAGGACCTGAACATATCGGCGGGCTGCGGTTCCGGGTGTTGCATCATTTGGGTTTTCCAATGGCCGACCGTATCGCCCTGCTGGCGCGCCTGGACGCCGAAGACATGGGCCTGGCACTGATGCAGATCCGTCAGCACTTGCCTCACGCGTTGCTGCAATTGAATGAAGTGATCGAGCCGGTCGGTGAGCAAAGCGTCCTCAGCGCCTGGATGGCAATGAGCTCCACCGGAGAGCGGCGACTCAGTTGCCGGGTTCCGGTGCACCTGATCAGCGACAGCGACCATCAGGAAATCTCTGGCGACCCACGCTACAAGCTGCGTCGGGCGCGCAAGCGGATCGCCGCTTGCGGTGCCGAAATCCGTCGAGTGACGCCGGACGCCATTAGCATGGGACAGCTGTTGCGAGCCCTGGCCGACGTCGAGGCCGCCAGCTGGAAAGGCGAGGAAGGCGTCGGCATTTTCGCCGACCCCAGGCGCCGTCAATGGATGAATCACGCCTTCACCGCCCTCGCCGCCCAAGGCCTGGTGCGGGTGGTGCTACTGGAACTGAACGGCGAATGCATCAGCTATCGCCTCGGCCTGCTGGACCAAGGCCGATTGTATGACTACAACCTGGCGTTCCTGCCGCAACACGCCGACCTGGGCAGCGGCCGGGTATTGCTCGAAGAGTGGATTCGCTGGGGGCTGGACGAAAACTGGCGCTGGATCGATGCATCACGGGTCAGCCTGGAGAACTCCAGCCATCAGTTACACGAACGCATGACCGGCCAACTGGAACACTGGCGCTGGAGTTTTTATTCATGGCAGCCCGGTGGCTTGCTCCTGGGAACTGCCTTGCGGCTATGGAAAAGCTTGAAGCCGTGGCTTGGCAAGCGCCGGCCCAAAGCGACCGCGACGGCATCGTCCTCCTCAAAGCAATAGGGGGTAAGACACAGAGATAGGGAATTTTCCAACGTCGAAAAGCGCACTTCAGACGAATGACAGTCGCAAACCCCTGCGCCGTTTTCAGAGAATCTGCTACAAGGCATCTTCGGTTTCGACTAGCGAATGGCATCGATGTCTTCACTCTTACTTTCTGGCCTGAAACGCCGCGGGTTGGCCTGGCTGTGCATGGGCGCGTTAGTGGTCGGCCTGCCGCTGGGCTGCGCTGTTTTGCAGCACAAGGAACGGGAGTTGGTCTTTCGGATCGAGCCGGGCACGGCGACCTGGTTCAGTGGTTTACCCAGCGGTGTGCAGGAGTTCGATCTCAAGCCAAAAAGCTTCAAGGCCGGGGAAAATATCCACGGCTGGTGGTGGCCGGCCGAACAAAAAAACGCGCCGGCGATTCTGTATCTGCACGGTGTGCGCTGGAATTTGACCGGGCAGTTGTTTCGTATCCAGCAGTTGCGGGCCCTGGGTTTTTCGGTGCTGGCTATCGACTACCGTGGCTTCGGCAAAAGCCAGGGCAATCTACCGTCGGAAGCCAGCGTCTACGAAGACGCGCGTATCGCCTGGAAGCGTCTTGAAGTGCTGCAACCGGACCCGGCCCGGCGGCTGATCTACGGCCACTCCCTGGGCGGCGCCGTGGCCGTGGACCTCGCTGCGGAACTTGGCCAAAAGGCAGCCAAAGACGGCAGCATCGTCCCGGCCCGAGGCTTGGTCATTGAATCCACGTTCACGTCCCTGGGCGATGTGGCAACCGTCATGGCGAACACCACCCTGCCGGTGCGCTGGCTGCTGTCGCAGAAGTTCGACTCCATCGACAAAATCCATGAGATCAACATGCCGTTGCTGGTGGTGCATGGCTCCGCCGACCGCTACGTCCCACCGCGTTTCAGCGAGCAACTGTTCAACGCAGCCCAAGAGCCCAAGCGTCTGCTGTTGGTGCCCGGCGCGACGCACAACAACAGCATGAGCCTGGCGGGCCGATCCTACCGCCAGGCACTGGATGCCCTCATGAAACCGGCGCCATCGCCGGTGGCAGGAAGCACCCAGCCAGGCTCGGCCAAGGCTGGCTGATCCACAGATCCTGTGGGAGCTTTCTGCCCACACTGGTTTCGAGTCGTTCAATGACCTTGCGTACACCGATCCCACAGGTATGGAGCCACCATAAGAGGGCCGTAGAGTCCTTGTGTCGCAAACAAAAACGGCACCTTTCGGTGCCGTTCATTCATTGCAGATGCAGGTTTATTTGCGGGCCGCCTCCCACGATTTCAGCAGCTCGTTGTAGTTCACCGTTTCGCCTTTAGGCTTCTCGTTTGCCAGTTTCGGCTTCGGTGCGCCCGGCTGATCGAACCAGTATTGCGCGTCGCGCTCGGGATTCATTTTCGGGGCGCAGGTGGCCTGGGCCTTGGAGCGTTCCAGGCGGGTCATGATCGCGTCCTGATCCTTGGCCAAGCCGTCGAGGGCCTGTTGCGGGGTTTTCTCGCCGCTGGCAGCTTCGGCGATGTGGCTCCACCACAGTTGCGCAAGACGTGGATAGTCCGGCACGTTGGTCCCGGTCGGGGTCCACTGCACGCGGGCCGGGCTGCGGTAGAACTCCACCAGGCCACCGAGTTTCGGCGCCAGGTCGGTCAACGCCTGGGAGTTGATGTCCGACTCACGAATCGGCGTCAGGCCAACGATGGTTTTCTTCAGCGACACGGTTTTCGACGTCACGAACTGCGCGTAGAGCCAGGCCGCCAGTCTTTGTTTCTCAGGCGTGGACTTGAGGAAGGTCCAGGAGCCCACGTCCTGATAACCCAGCTTCATGCCCTCTTCCCAGTACGGACCACGCGGCGACGGCGCCATGCGCCATTTTGGCGTGCCATCGGCGTTCATCACCGGCAGGCCTGGTTTGGTCATGTCGGCGGTGAAGGCGGTGTACCAGAAAATCTGCTGGGCGATGTTGCCCTGGGACGGCACCGGACCCGACTCGGAGAAGGTCATGCCCGCCGCTTCCGGTGGCGCGTACTTCTTCATCCACTCCACGTACTTGGTGGTCGCGAACACGGCCGCCGGGCCGTTGGTGTCGCCGCCACGGGTCACGCTGGAACCGACCGGATGGCAGTCTTCGACGCGAATCCCCCACTCGTCCACCGGCAAGCCGTTGGGCAGCCCCTTGTCGCCGCCACCGGCCATGGAGAACCAGGCATCGGTGAAGCGCCAGCCCAGGGACGGGTCTTTCTTGCCGTAGTCCATGTGCCCGTAGACGCGCTTGCCGTCGATTTCCTTGACGTCCTCGGAGAAGAACTTGGCGATGTCTTCATAGGCCGACCAGTTCACCGGTACACCCAGCTCGTAGCCGTATTTTGCCTTGAACTTGGCCTTCAGGTCCGCACGCTCGAACCAGTCGGCGCGGAACCAGTACAGGTTGGCGAATTGCTGGTCGGGCAGTTGATAGAGCTTGCCGTCCGGCGCGGTGGTGAACGAGGTGCCGATGAAGTCCTTGAGGTCCAGGGTCGGCGAGGTGAAATCCTTGCCTTCGTTGGCCATCAGGTCAGTGATCGATTCAGTCTTGCCGTAGCGGAAGTGTGTACCGATCAGGTCCGAGTCGTTGACCCAGCCGTCATAGATATTCTTGTCCGACTGCATCTGGGTCTGCAGTTTCTCCACCACGTCGCCTTCCTGCAGCAGGTCGTGGGTCAGCTGGATCCCGGTGATTTCGCTGAAGGCCTTGGCCAGCACCTTGGATTCATACTCGTGGGTGGCGATGGTTTCCGACACCACGTTGATTTTCATCCCGCGAAACGGCTGGGCGGCCTTGATGAACCATTTGAGTTCTTCGAGCTGCTGCTCGGCTGTCAGGGTAGACGGCTTGAATTCACTGCCGATCCATTTTTTAGCAGCGTCTTCATAGGCGTCGGCCCAGGCCGAAGCACTCAACCCGCTGAGTGCCAGCATGGCTGCCAATGAAACGCTATGTCGCAGCTTATTGTTTTTATCGAACATAGAGACCTCCTGTTTGGGTTTAAGAGCCTGATCGGCGAACCTTCGCGACTAGCCCCACCGCATCACTGCCAACAGCCACACCAAAGACAACGCGAACGCTATCCAGATGCTCCAGTCGGTAACGCCGATCACCAGCAGATGCAGATAGGCGCTACCGAGAAGACCGATAAACAACCGATCGCCACGGGTGGTGGCAATCGGCAGGAAACCACGCCGAGGGATACTCGGCGAACGCAATTCCCACGTGGTCATGCCTGCCAGCAGCAAGGCGATGACCCCAAAGAATGCCGCCGTGGGGGCGGTCCAGTTCATCCATTCCATCATCGACTCCTCAGACCCGGCCCAGGGCAAAGCCCTTGGCCACGTGGTTGCGAACGAACCAGATCACCAGCATGCCCGGCAGGATGGTCAACACCCCCGCCGCCGCCAGCACGCCCCAATCGATACCGGATGCCGACACGGTGCGGGTCATGACCGCCGCGATCGGCTTGGCATTCACCGAAGTCAGCGTGCGTGCCAGCAGCAGTTCGACCCAGGAAAACATGAAGCAGAAGAACGCCGTGACACCGATGCCGGAACCGATCAACGGAATGAAGATCTTCGCGAAGAACTTGGGGAAACTGTAGCCGTCAATGTAGGCAGTCTCGTCAATTTCTTTCGGCACCCCGGACATGAAGCCTTCGAGGATCCACACCGCCAGTGGCACGTTGAACAGGCAATGGGCCAAGGCCACGGCAATATGGGTGTCAAACAGCCCGATGGACGAATACAGCTGGAAGAACGGCAACAGGAACACCGCCGGGGGTGCCATGCGGTTAGTGAGCAACCAGAAGAACAGGTGCTTGTCCCCCAGGAACCGATAGCGGGAAAACGCATAGGCCGCCGGCAGCGCCACGCTCAGGGAAATCACCGTGTTCAGGCTCACGTAGTACAGCGAGTTCAGGTAGCCGGTGTACCAGCTCGGGTCGGTGAAGATCACCTTGTAGTTATGGAAAGTGAAATCCTGGGGCCACAGGGTCAGGCTACCGAGGATCTCGGTGTTGCTCTTGAACGACATGTTCAGCAGCCAGTAGATGGGCACCAGCAGGAACAGGATGTAGATCAGCAGCGGAATCAGCTTTTTCTTGCTCATCGTGCGGCCCTCAACGGTTGGCGTCGGAGTGAGTCATGGCCGTGTAGAACAGCCACGACACCAACAGAATGATCAGGAAGTACACCAGGGAAAACGCCGCCGCCGGGCCCAGGTCGAATTGACCGATGGCCATCTGCGTCAGGGTCTGGCTCAGGAACGTCGTGGCGTTCCCCGGGCCGCCGCCGGTGAGCACGAAGGGCTCGGTGTAGATCATGAAACTGTCCATGAAGCGCAGCATCACGGCGATCAGCAGCACGCTCTTCATCTTCGGCAACTGGATGTGCCGGAACACGGCCCAGCTGGAGGCCCGGTCGATCCGCGCGGCCTGGTAATACACATCCGGAATCGCCCGCAGCCCGGAGTAGCACAGCAGCGCCACCAACGAAGTCCAGTGCCAGACGTCCATCACCAGCACGGTGACCCAGGCGTCCATGGTGTTGGCCGCATAGTTGTAGTTGATGCCCAGGCTGTTGAGGGTCGAGCCGAGCAAGCCAATGTCGGCGCGGCCGAAGATCTGCCAGATGGTGCCCACCACGTTCCATGGAATCAGCAACGGAATCGCCAGGATGATCAACACCAGGGACGACCACTTGCCCTTGGTCGGCATGGTCAGGGCGATGGCGATGCCCAGGGGGATCTCGATCAGCAGCACGCACGCCGAGTAGATGAACTGGCGCAACAGTGAATCGTGCAAGCGTGGATCGAGCAGCACCTGTTTGTACCAGTCGGCGCCGACGAAGTAGCGGCTGGACTGGTCGAAGATGTCCTGCACCGAATAGTTGACCACGGTCATCATCGGGATCACGGCGCTGAAGGCCACCAGCAGGAACACCGGCAACACCAGCCACCAGGCCTTGTTGTTCTGCACCTTATTCATGGCTGTACCTCGCTCAACGGCTCCAGCAAGTATTCATCGGCATAAACCATCAGCCATTGGGCCGGAAAACTGATGTACGCAGTGCCTTCCGGCACCGGTTTGTCTTCGGCCAGGCGCACCTTCAGCGGCGCGCCGTCGAGGTTGAGGGTCAGGATCTTGTAGGTGCCCAGGTCTTCGACGTGGACGACGTCGGCCCGCATCGCGTCGTCGTAAGGCCCGTCCCAGACATGCACGAATTCGGGGCGAATACCGACCTTCAGGTTTTTGCCCTCAGCCTCGGCGATGCGCTGTTGCAAGGTCGAGGACAGGGGCAAATGAGTCGAGCCGAAGCCGACGCCACCGGGTTGCGCCGTGACCTCGATCAGGTTCATGCCCGGGCTGCCGATGAAATAACCGACAAAGGTATGGCTCGGGCGCTCGAACAAGTCCCGAGGGGTGCCGAACTGCACGATCTGGCCGCCATACATCACCGCGATTTTGTCGGCGAAGGTGGACGCCTCCAACTGGTCGTGGGTGACGTAGACCATGGTGATGTTGAACTGCTCGTGGATCTGCTTGAGCTTGCGCCGCAGCTTCCACTTCAGGTGTGGGTCGATCACCGTCAGCGGTTCGTCGAACAGGATCGCCGACACGTCGTCGCGCACCAGGCCACGGCCCATGGAGACTTTCTGTTTTTCATCGGCGGTGAGGTTGCGGGCCTTTTTGTCCAGCAGGCTCTGCAGGTCCAGGACCTCGGCGATTTCCTGGACCTTGGTGTGAATCCTGGCCTCGGCCATGCCCTGGTTGCGCAGAGGGAACGCCAGGTTGTCGAACACCGTCATGGTGTCGTACACCACCGGGAACTGGAACACCTGGGCAATGTTGCGCCGCTCCGGGGTCAGGTCGTTGACGACTTTGCTGTCGAACATCACCTGCCCTTCGGAGGGGCTGAGCAGCCCGGAAATGATGTTGAGCAAGGTGGATTTGCCGCAGCCCGAAGGCCCGAGCAACGCGTAGGCGCCGCCCTGCTCCCAGATGTGGTTCATCTCACGGATCGCGTAGTCTTCTGGGCCCGCCGGGGTGCTGGTGTAGCTGTGGGCGAGGTTCTGCAAACGAATTTCAGCCATCAGGCAACCCTCGCAATACGCTGGCCGGGGGCTTGGACCAACTTGCCCTGGGCATCGAAGACAAACAGTTTGTGGGTCGGGATGTAGATTCGGATCGGCGCGTCCACGTCGTATTCGTGCACCCCGGGCAAGTGCAGCACCAACAGGAAGTGCTCGTTGCGCACGTGCAGGAACGTCTCCGAACCGCTGATCTCGGCCACCTCGACGGTCACCGCCAGTTCGAGGTCGTCGTCGTTGCTCGGCACCAGGGAGATATGGCTGGGGCGCACGCCGAAGCGGAACTCACCCTCGCCCACCGGACGCAGGTCGACGTTCAACGGGAAGTGCACGAAATTGGCGAAGCTCACCTCATTGCCAGCGATGCGTCCTGGCATGAGGTTGATGGGCGGCTCGGAGAACAGCTCGGCGGCCAGCACCGTCTGCGGCTGGTGATACACCGAAGACGACTTGCCGCTCTGGATGATCCGACCCTCGTGCAGAATCGTGGTCGTGCCACCCAAGGCCAACGCTTCGTTGGGCTCGGTGGTGGCGTAGACGGCGATGGTGTGGCGGGCCTGGAACAGTTCGCGCATTTCCTGGCGAAGTTCCTCACGCAGCTTGTAGTCCAGGTTCACCAGCGGCTCGTCGAACAGAATCAGTTCAGCGTCCTTGACCAGTGCCCGGGCCATGGCCGTGCGCTGCTGCTGGCCGCCGGACAACTCCAGCGGATGGCGCTGCAGGAATTTCTCGATCCGCAACATCCTGGCGGTTTCCAGCACCTTGCTCTGGATCACCTCGTCGGACACACCGGCCTGGCGTAATGGCGAGGCGATGTTTTCGAAAACGGTCATGGTCGGGTAGTTGATGAACTGCTGATAGACCATCGACACGTTGCGCAGGCGCACCGGGCGCTTGGTGACGTCGACGCCGTTCATCAGGATGCGACCGCTGTCGGGCTTGTCCAGTCCGGCCATCAGCCGCATGAGGCTGGTCTTGCCGGACAGCGTGCGGCCCAGCAGAACGTTGAAGGATCCGGGTTCGAAAATCAGATTGGCATCGTCGATCCAGGTCTGGCCTTCGACGGTGCGACAGATGTGCTCAAGCTGTAATGACATGGCTCGGCCTTTTTATTATTTGGAGTCAAGCGACCCGAACCTAAAAGCGAAAGCCGTGCCAGAAATTACAAGCCATTGATCCTATTAAGTTTTCGTCAGTTCCTTCAGAAAAATACATTCGTTGATGAACACAAGTGAACAACGAGAGCTGAACAACTGAACAATTATCGGGTTGACAATGAACAATTTTGAACAACACTGAATAGGACCCGTAGGAGCGAGCTTGCTCGCGATAGCGGTGGGTCAGCTGAATCAATGTGACTGATCCACCGCTATCGCGAGCAAGCTCGCTCCCACAGGGTCTGTGCATATTAAGTAGTGCCTGGATCTGCCCCAGCACAAGGAGTCTGTGCGAGACTGCCCACAACAATAAAAACAGCTCCTGCGAGAGTGCCCCATGGCCGCACCTGCCCCCGCCTTGTCCCACGACGCTATCATCCAGGCTTCCTGGTCCCGTTGCCGCGCCTTTGGCCTGAGCCATCAGAGCGTGCCCGCCTTCGATCAACTGCCCGCCGAAGGCATCGCCCAGCTGTTGGAGAGCCAGCATTCGCTGGTGCAGACCACGCACCAGGAAGTCCTGCCGTATTACGAGAACATCCTGAGCAATTCCAATTGCTTGATCATGCTGGCCGACAACCAGGGACAGGTGCTGACCTCCTGGGGCACCCAGCGCTTCATCGAGCCGAAACTGGCCCATGGCTTCAGCGCCGGGGCGAGCTGGATGGAGCGCTGCAGCGGCACCAACGCCATCGGCACCGCACTGGCCTGTGAACAAGCGGTGCACATCGAACACGATGAGCATTTTCTCAAGGCCAACCGCTTCATGACCGGCTCCGCCGCGCCGATCTTCGACGCCGAGCGCAAGGTCATCGCGGTGCTGGATGTTTCCAGCGACAGCTACCTGCCGCCCTCCCACACCCTGGGCATGGTCAAGATGATGAGCCAGACCGTGGAGAACCGGCTGATCCTCAACCTGTTTCGCGGTGAACACTTCCAGCTGACCTTCAACACCGGGTTGAACAACCTCGACAGCCAATGGGCCGGGCTGCTGATCTTCGATGAGAGCGGCCAGGTACTGTCCGCCAATCGCCGGGCCGACAACCTGCTGGGGCTGAGCCTGTCGCGGGTTAGCATCGAAAGCCTGTTCAAGGTTTCGCTGCTGGAATTGCTGAACCAACCCGACGGCCTGCCGTTCGCCCTGCAAGCGTCCGGCAGCAACCGTTTCCAGTGCTTGCTCCGGCGTCCGAACCAAGTGTCGATCAAGGCTCGCGTCTTCACCGAGCCCGCGCCGTCGCCGGTGCCCGGCAACGCCTCCACCATCAGTCTCAACACCCTGCACTTCGGTGACAGCCGGGTGGAAAAAGCCGTGCGCCAGGCCGAGCGTTTGCTGGAAAAGGACATTCCGCTGCTGATCCACGGCGAGACCGGTGTCGGCAAGGAAGTGTTCGTCAAAGCCCTGCACCAGGCCAGTTCCCGCTGCAAGCAGCCGTTCATTGCGGTCAACTGCGCGGCGATCCCCGCCGAGCTGGTGGAGTCGGAGTTGTTCGGTTACGAAAAAGGCGCCTTCACCGGCGCCAATCAGAAGGGCAGCATCGGCCTGATCCGCAAGGCCGACCGCGGCACGCTGTTCCTCGATGAGATCGGCGACATGCCCCTGCCGACCCAGGCCCGGCTGCTGCGGGTCTTGCAGGAGCGTTGCGTGCAACCGGTGGGCAGCGCCGAGCTGTTCCCGGTGGACATCCGCATCATTTCCGCCACTAACCGCTCGCTGCGCGAACAGGTGCAACTGGGGCGGTTTCGCGAAGACCTGTACTACCGCATCGGCGGCCTGACCCTGGAACTGCCACCGCTGCGCGAACGCAGCGACAAGCAGGCCCTGTTCAAACGCCTCTGGGAACACCATCGCGAACCGACCCAGTGGGCCGGCCTGAGCCGTGAGGTGCTGGACCTGTTCGAGCGCCATCCGTGGCCGGGCAACCTGCGGCAGGTCAGCAGCGTGCTGCAAGTGGCCCTGGCGATGGCCGAGGAACAGCCGATCCGCGCGGAGCACCTGCCCGATGATTTCTTTGTCGACCTGGAAATGGAACCGGTGGAGACACCCGAGCCGCTGACGGTGGACCTGAACGATATCGAGGATCTGAACCGCCAATTGCAGGCGGTGGGCGGCAACATATCGCACCTGGCGCGACGGCTGGGGGTCAGCCGCAATACCTTGTACAAACGCCTGCGGCAACTGGAAAACTGATATGAAACTGTGGGAGCGAGCTTGCTCGCTCCCACAGGCGTTTCGCTTAATTGACTGGCGTTACTCCGAAGAGGCCGCCATTTCGTTAGCACACAGGGTTAATCAAACGCACCGTTGAGCACTTCATAGATGATGCCACTGGCGATCGCCACCAGGATCAAATCGGTGCCAGCCTGGCGCCATTCATAGCCATCATAGTGCGGCAACTGCCCCAGCAGGCGACCGTCCAACTTTTTGGCAATGCCTGGTGGCAGCGGCTTGCCCCGGGCGAGGTTCTTCTGGATACCCGGTGGCAATGCCGGACCAGGGCTCCAATAATCACGATGGCCGCCAAGCAGACCGAGAATACCGCCACGATCGATGCTGGGGCCGTTATGCCAATCGCCGCCACCGCCGCCACCGGAAGGGTTGCCCTTGCCGCCTTGATTACCCTTATTGCCGGGATTGCCTTGACCACCGCCCTTGTTGCCCTGCCCGCCTTTTCCTCCTCCCTGACCCGGACCTTGATCGAATTGAGCATTGCCCTTGCCGTTGCCCGGGTCCGCGACAACAATGCCAGGGCCCGCCGCCAGGGCGAAACAGGTAACTGCAGCAATCAACGAGCGAGATTTGAACATGGCAGTTCTCTCAAAAAAGGGACGTCCCCTGTAAAGATATAGAGACTGACGGTGATATTAGTTCCATATCACGCTGGCGTCGCTTGCCTGCACCCGATAACACCTGAACACCGCAATCATGGAGTTTCATGCGCAAGGATTACCTGGCTTTTTTCACCTCAATGTTCCTCTCCCGGCTGGCCGACCAGATTTTGCTGTTCATCGTCCCGCTGATTGTTTTCCAGAGCACCAACAGCGTGTCCTGGGCGGGCCTGGCCTTCTTTGTCGAATCCTTGCCACGGTATCTATCGTTCCCGATCTGCGGAGCGTTGTGCGACAAGTTTGCGCCCATTCGTCTCCTGCACATCAGCCAGGTCTATCGCGCCGTGGCCTGTGGCGTGGCGGTCATGCTCTACGGAGTCTTTGGCGGTCTCTATTGGATCGTCATCGTCTCGGCCCTGTGCGGTGTACTCACCACCCAAGGCATCATGGCTCGCGAAGTGGTGATGCCCTACATCTTCAAGCACTACACCTACACCAAGACCCTGTCCTACTCGCAAATTGCCGACCAGACCGGGTTGGTGCTCGGCCCGCTGATCGCAGCGCTGATGCTCGAGGTGTGGGCGTGGCACTGGGTCGTGCTGGCGACTGCGGGGCTGTTCCTGCTGGCGGACCTGGCCATGAGATATTGGCAACGCACCAGCTCGGTCACGCTGGAAACCTTCGAGCAACATCACGATGTCTGGCTGAACCCGCTGCGCATTGCCTTCGGCCATATCCTGCGCCTTACAGAGTTGAAAAAAATCATCGGCCTGGCGGTGGGCGTCAACTTGATTATCGGCGTTACCCTCGCCACCTCGGCCGCCATGGTGATTGGCCAATACAGCGCCGGTAAGGACTATTACGCCGGGCTGCAGGCAGCCGGGGCGCTCACCACCATCATCATCCTGTTCTTCCTGGCGCGGGTGAGCCTGCCCTTGAAAATCCTGGGAGGCGTGTCCTACACGCTGATTACCGTCGGCGCCTTCATCACTGCGTTCAGCCCGAACACTGGTGGCTATGTCGTCGGTTTTCTGCTCATCGTCGGGTTCGACAAGATGTTCAACGTCTACTTCCGCACCCTCCGCCAGCAAGTCATTCCACCTAAGGATTTCGGCAAGACCGTCGGCGTCATTACGCTGCTCAATAACCTCTCGCAACCGCTCGCGGGCCTGCTGGTCGCGGTGCTGGCGGCGCCTGTTGGAACACAGCAGGTGATCCTGCTGCTCGCGCTCGCCACGGGCCTGATCGGCGCCAGAGTGATGGTGGCCTATAGAAACACGACACCCGTGCCAGAGGTCTATGGCGCAGATGCCGACTGATGAGCGCCCGCGTCGAAGTCCCCGACAAAAACAGCGGATTCGGATGCGTTGGTTTGTATTATCAGTGACTTATTGTTGAGGCAAGGTTGTCGTGTTGCCGCGTTGCTGAGCGTTTGCCTGGGCAGTTATGGACAGTAGACCCGCCATTCGTCGCCTGTTAAATGTTGGGCTCAATGGGCGGTCATGTCTGGCTTAGGGTTTGCACTGGCCTGTCTTAGCAGCCAAGAGCGACGTAATTCTGACGCGGCGGCAAATTAATCAATGCTTGGTCAGCAAACGGAGATGTACCGTGTCAACTCTCAACGAAATCGCAGCGAACCACGCGAGAATGGCAAAGGCAAAGGAAGAAGAGTCGATACGGCTGAGTGCGCTTCAGGGTCAGGTAGTGGGAAGCTTTGACATTTCGCCCATCGAAGCGAAACAGGAGATGCCGCTGCACTTTCTGGCGGGTGTACAGGAGCACTCATTCGGGGAGGCCACTGCACTGAATTATTGACCTGGGCATTGATTGGAACTCATCGCCCGCGGATGAGCGGGCGACTCGAGATCATCTGCGTTTCACAGTTGCCGGGTTAAGGCGGCTGCAAGTATGCCGGCCGCAATCGCAGGCAAGGGCTTTTTCACTATCAACATGACGATTGCCGTGGCCAGCAGAGCCATCCGCGCGCCGCTATCACCCTTCACCGCCAGCGGTGCCAGAACGGCCACTAACACCGAGCCGGACATGGCAGTGATGAATTGCTGCACCCGATAGTTGATCGGCACGAACGACATCACGAAAACACCGCCCCACCGAGTCGCCAATGTCACTGCGGCCATGATCAATATGACGATCAACGAGCCATAACCCGCCGTTTCGATGTTCATTGTTTTTTCTCCATCCAGCACGCGCCCAGAATGCCCCCCGCCAAAGCGCCGACCACCACATGACTGTTGGCCGGCAAGTACCAGTAAGCCAACAGCGAGGAGCAGGCAGCCACCGTCCAGATAATGAACATGCGTGGGTTTTTCTTCCCGCCAACGACCATCGCCAGCAAGAAACATCCCATCACCATGTCGAGCCCGAAACTGACCGGGTTCTCAATGGCGCTGCCAAAATGAAGACCCAGCCAACTGCCCAGGATCCAGGTGATCCAGAGTGCAAGGCCGCCCCCGAACAAAATCCCGAGCCCCGGCTTGCCTTGATTGAACGCCTGCATCGCCATCGCCCAGTTAGCATCGGAGACCACCAGCATCACTCCGTAGCGTTTGGCAACGGATAACTCCCGCAGCCACGGGTAAAGCGTTGCGCCCATCAACAGGTGTCGGGCGTTGATGGCGAAGACCGTGATCATCAGCGGAACAATGGGGACTTGCTGTCCCCACAGATCCAGCGCGGCAAATTGAGAAGCGCCGGCAAAAACCAGCGTACTCATGAGCACGGCGGAGGTATCACTCAAGCCAGTTTGTGCAGCAGCCAAGCCGAAGGCGACGCCGAACACGATGACGAAAAGAGAGATCGGAATTAACTGTCTGAAACCGTCATAAATATGGTGCCGCGTTAGGTCGTGCAGATGCGCTTCAACGTTCGACAAAACATCGCCTCTTCTGAGTGGCCGCTGTGAAAAAAAGGCAGTATGCGGCCTGACATGGGGGGCTCGACACTTTCGGCAGGACTTTTAGCCATGAACGATCAGGCAGCCGAACTACTGCGCCGCGTAGCTTTTACAGAGATCCTGTGCCATCGCCGCCATGCCTGAACGCTTGAGGGACTGCATCATGAATTCGACTTCGCCTTTGTAGGCGGGATCTGAACTTATTTTTCGGACTTCAGCCTTGGTCGACTCATCCACCTTGGGATCGCTGGCCATGGCATTTTCGACAGACCCCTTTAATCCTGGGTTTGCGTTATTGCACAGATGCTCCATCGCCACGAGCGTTACGGCAAGTTGATGGGTCTCAACGGCCTGATTGGCAAGTACGCTACCGGTCAATCCGGAAGCGCTCAGCAAGAGGGACAGGCTAGCGATCCTTACTAAAGACATTTGACAACTCCTTGATTGAAGCCCGTAGTCTATTTAGCGCTGCCGGGAGTATCAACTCTTATCCCGATTCACACACTCAACACCCCCATTTTGGACGCAGGTTCCAGATCCTTCATACAGTGATGCGCGTCACAGATCAGAGGGTCATTCAAGCAGCCAGTACGGTATTTCTTCGCACAAACGCTTATAAAGCGGGCAGACCAAACGCCTCGGACAATTTATTGGGTTCAACCGATCGAGAAACCAATAGAATCCGCGCGCCAAGATAGGAAAAACCGAAGCGCAGGACATCTCGGAAGAAAAAATCACCTCATGGAACACCAGGAGCCTTAAAAATGAGCACCACTGAACAAACCCAAACCAACGGCAAATACAGCGCCAAGTGGCAAGAACGCTTTAACTTCTTCGACACTTACGGTGCGCCAAGCGACCCACGATTCAAGCCGGCGCTCAAGGCGCTGCCTGGTTTCAAGAAAAAACTGCTCATTAACGCCAACGTGATTGCGTTTTTCTTCGGCCCTATTTATTTGTTCGTCCTGGGTCTGTGGAAGAAAAACCTCGCCCTGATCGGCATCATGCTGGCGATCAATATCGTGCTGAGTGTGATTTTCGCGATCGTGGGCATGGACTTTCCAAGGCCGTTGAGCACAGGCCTGAGCGTGGCGTTCTCCATGACCTATGCGCTTATGGCCAACTACTCGTACTACCTCAAAGAAGTGAAAGGTGAACAAAGCTGGAATCCGTTCCAAGGCATGCGTTTCTGATTGCAGGCATGGAGTCATCAAAAGCCCGCACCTCGTCATGAGTGTGCGGGCTTTGGGTTGCTGAGTCGTGAAATCAGAACAATCGGCCTCGTCGCAAGCGCGTGTTCTCAATGGGATTCGTAGGGCTGATGGTCATGGTAGCGATCATGGAAATTGTCTTCCTTACCGCATGGTTTCGAACATAAGCGACGCCCTCCTCGCCTAGCTCAATCAGCAGCTTCGCAAGGTAGCTGAGTCCAGGCAGTGCTTTGACTCGCGCTATGCTTTACAGGCGAGCCAGTAAAAGTAAACGTTCTCGTCAGGCTTTGGCTTCACTATGCGCTGAAAAAAGTCACTCAACGTGCTCGGATTATTTTGATTCTGAGAAATCAGATACCTATTCATAGAGGGATACCCATACAATCCGTTCATATCCATCTGCGTCCATTTTTCATCCAGCTCCCAAAAATTGTAATCAGGAATATCGGCGCCTGGACTGTATAAAATTCCTTCTATCGGAACACCTTTCCTCGCGCAAATAATATCCATAGGCGCGGAGTCCCCAAACGGGGATTTACACCTATGTGCCGCGGCTCGGATTTCGCTAAATAGACTAGCGCCTAAGCTATCGTACAAAGTGTCGAACGTGAAACCATGGATGATTACGGTAGCAGTTGATTTAAAATGCGTTCCGTTCTTCTCAGCATGACAAGAAACTATCCAATCAGACATTCTCAACTCCTCCATGTGGTGAGAAATTGATGTTAGTACAGAAATCGAAGGGACCGTTGCCGCCAGATCAAGCCGGTCGTTGACGTCGCTCGACGCACAAGTGATCAGACGATAGCGCCGTTACGGGCCGCGACACCCTTGCTGATACGCGAAAGGTGTCGGGCCCTTATGGAAACTGGGCGATTGACCTATTCAACGGCCGAACGGCTGTTGCGCCAGAATAGGTACGCCAGTCCCACCGGCGCCACCAAAATCGCGAATGACCAGCACATGGCCATGGTGAAAATCTTCACTATCAGCATCAACAGTGCATTCACGAAAAAAACATTGTTGCCCATGATGTAGCCGACAACGCTTTCGTAGACGAATCGAGAGTACGGATAAAGCAATGTGTTGATGATCGCCAACACAATCAGCCCAGGCTTCGCCCCGATTCCTCCAGGGCCGTTGGCCGCCAGGGAGATAATCATCACAGTGAACAGCAGCCCAAAAAGAAACTGGCGGATGTAGTAGCTGGTAGTAAGGCCGCCAAAAGTCTTGGCGAAAAATGAGCGCATAAGAGATCCCTCTAGAATGCTGATTTGAACGAGGCGCCACCCTACCAGCATCATTTATTCACGCAAGATCAAACAGGCTCAGGCCAACGAGTGAATGTCTCTTGCGCAAAAAACGCCGTCGATAAGGCAATCTCCATCAAATGGGCTTAACCACGAATGCGGCGCTCAGTGAAGTCATAATCTTCCTGGCAATCGCCGGAAGGGTCTGACGCCACGTTGACATAGTGCACGGTGTCGGCATCAATCAACTCGTAGGTGTAGACATCAGGCAAACGCACGCCGTCGGTTCTCATTTCGTTCTTGCCACTGCCAGCAGACCAGGTGCCATGTTCGGTTTGAATCGGCTGGGTCTGCTGGGCATCCCGGAAAAAAGTGATGGTGAAGCGACCGTCGGGCTTGAGGTTGTTGTTCCAGGATAGGAACTGGCATTTGCCGTTTTCTGCTCGCAGGCCTTTCCATGAACCAATCAAGGATGGATCATTGGCCGGCTTGTTGGCGGCGCAACCACCGAGCGTTGCAGCCAGGATGACAAGGATCAGGGAGAGATTCCGTTTCACGCGGTGTTTCCTTATTCAAATGAATGCCTTTGCCGGACGACTATTTTTTTGCAGCAAGGAGAGCTGATGAAATTCCATCCACTACGATTAGAAGCTCGAGACTTAAGCCTGGCTCTTTTTGCCTTCAGCCTCATGCTACCAGCCATTAATACGCGCAATGAAGTATGGGAATTTGAGAGTGTCACCTACGGCTACGAAGCTCTCTGCATCGGGTTTCTAGCGTTATTGGGTGACAGTGCTGCCTGGTTGGCCAATCCCTTTTTCATCGTGGCATATTTTTCGCAAAAAAGTGCGAAACGGCGACTGATCAGTTCCTTATGCGCCACGCTGCTCGGTCTATCGTCGTACCTCTACACGAGCATGTGGAATGATGGAGACGGACGTCTGACCGTCACGGGCTACAGCTACGGATTCTATGTATGGCTGTCCTCTTTTTTATGGCTGCTGTTCTTAGCGGCTCGAAAGACCATGAGGGACAGCCAAGCAGTCGATTGCCTGAACGCCCGGTAACTCCCGATAACGCCCCGGCAAATATCGACTCTTGGGCATGTGCTTTTCCAGACACTGAACAAAGCGACCGAGCACTTCTGCGTCCAACTGATTCAGGGAGCGTTGGATACACGCCCCTGACCTGACTGCGCTGAAAGCGGAACATCGAACACACGATCAAACACCCATTGAAAGACCAGCGAGTAAAAAAAGAAAAACACGAACAGTCCCAGGTTCGTCATCAGTGCCAGCCACAGGCTGATGCCTAGCCACGCCCCAATCACGGGGGTCAGAATCAACGTCAAACCGCCTTCAAATCCCAAGGAATGGAGCAGCCGTCGCTGCCAGTTGCGATGATGGCTACGCTGGCGGCGCTCCCACCATTCGAACAGACCATTGAAAAGCATGTTCCAGGCCAGCGCGACAGCAGAAATCACCAGCGACAACAGGGTTGAATAGCCCATGCCCTGGTCGTAGGTCAGCGCCAGCGCCGGCGCCACAAACAGCACGCCGCCGGCTTCGTAGAGTACGGCCTGGAGGATTTTTCGCGGCGTGCCTTGCATCGATGAACTCCTGGGTTGGCTTGGGAGACCACAGCCTGGCAAGTTGAGCGCCTGCGCACAATTGAGCTAAATTGAGCCACGCTCAACCTGAGTAACCTACCCGCCCATGTTCGCCAAACTGCCCCTCACCGCCTTGCGTGGCTTCGAGTCTGCCGCTCGGCTAGGCAGCTTCAAGGCAGCGGCCCTGGAACTGAACGTCAGCCCGGCGGCGATCTCCCACCAGGTCAGGAGCCTTGAAGCCTTCCTTGGCCTGCGACTGTTCGAACGCTCCAGCCAAAACGTGCGCCTGAGCGCCGACGGTGAGCGCCTTCAGCCACAACTGCACCGCGCCCTGCTGGATATCCAGCACGGCTTGCAGACGCTGTCGCCGCCGTGCACTGCGCAGTCCTTGGTCGTGAGCACCACACCGGCGTTCGCCAGCCTGTGGCTGATACCCCGGCTCGGGGACTTTCATCGGTTGCACCCGGCGATAGACATCAACCTGCACAGCAGCAACGACGTGGTGGACCTGAGGCGTGATGCAAGCATCGACCTGGCGATCCGCGCCCTCTTCACACCCGATCCACTGCTGTTCGAGCAGCCGTTGCTGGACGAGTACTTTGGCGTCTATTGCCGCCCCGACTGGCAACCGCCCGCACCGGGTTTGCCCGTGGAACTGATCGATGTGCCGTGGCTGAGTAGCGCGAATGTTGCGGTTGACTGGCCTGCCTGGTGCGCCCAGGCCGGCACCTTGAGCTGGCTGGATAATGCGCGCTTCAGGCGTTATGACCAGGAACAGCATGCATTGCAGGCGGCGATTGCCGGGCATGGGTTGGTGCTTGCCAGCAATGTATTGGTTGCTGAGACGGTTGCGCGTGGGGAACTGGTGGACTATCGCCCTGAGGTTCGCCTGGCGGGGGCGAGATATACGCTGGTGTGCGTGCCGGGGCGGGAGCGGCAAGCGGCGATTCGGGCGTTTAGTGAGTGGGTGCTGGGACAGAGTAACGGCTGAATGGGAAAGACCGTGGAGTTCTCCTCCAGGAGCGTGCTTGCAGTACAGTTACCGAAGATCGCATACGCAAGGTGGAGCTACGATGCTGGACACATTATTGGAGTTCATTTTCGAATATGTGGCGCGGGCGATTTTTTTCCAATCGGTTGGCCGATAGTCAAGCTCATCAGCTTGGGGCGCTACCCGAGTAAAGGTATGTGGTTCAAGGATACGCCCGAGTCGAACTGGACGATGGGATTAGGGATTGCTGCTGCGGTGATTGTGATGATGGTGGCGCTGCACCAGTTTCGGACCCCTTAGCCGTTCTGGGTTGAATGAAGACGAGGCTTCTGTTTTGAGAAAGCGAAAAGTCATCATAGATCGGTTCCGCTTTCACCAGGCAGGCCACCCATCCAGCATGGACAAAAGCCCAGTGGACAGGCGCCTATGGACAGGCAACAGGCGTTCGAGACTGGTGCTTGGTCCATAGGATACGACCATTGATTCTCCCCTCAGACCATGACTCGGTAACCTGAGAGCAATTGCCGCTCAGGTTCTCAACAAACGTCCTTGGATAGCCTTCAGGCTCATATCCACCAAGACGCATCCAGTTTGGATCTGTCGAGGTCACTGATTGATAAGGCATGCAGGCTGCCAATGTGACCAGCGAGAGTGCCAAAACTACTTTTTTCATATAAGTCCTAATCGATCTGGCGCCAACTCCTGGCCGCTATGGAAAAGACTGGGGACAGACCACGGTTTTGAGTTCACTCATCATCAGATCGTGATCTGTTCCCATTTTCTTCCCCCCACCCCGGATGGAGAATACTGAGGGATGACCAGCATCAGCATCTTGACTTCCAGTATCCAACTGGATACGGTCGATTCATGAATTATCTCATCCAGCAAACGCAGACGTTCATTGCCTGGCATTCATCGGTTCGTGATCTGCGAGCAAAAATCGCTATCGCCCGCCGCATTGACCGCGCAGCAGCAGGTAACCTGGGCGATGTGAAACCTGTCGGTGATGGTATTTCAGAATTGCGTGTGGATGTAGGCGCTGGCTACCGGGTCTATTTCACCATGCGCGGTGGAGTGGTCATCGTGCTATTGGCTGGTGGTGACAAGTCTTCACAGAGTGCTGATATCCGGCGAGCGAAGAAATTGGCAAAGGAGATTTGAGCATGAGCCAACACCTGACGACATTTGACATGGCGGCACTACTCGATAGCGATGAAGCGATCAGTGAATACCTTTCTCAGGTGTTGGCTGATGGTGATAGCGAGGAGTTTCTCCGAGCGATCGGCTATGTAGCCAAGGCCCGAGGCATGGCGCAGATCGCTAAAGACTCTGGCATGGGACGAGAAAGCTTGTACAAGGCGTTCGCCCCCGGATCAAAACCGAGATTCGATACCGTACTCAAGGTCATTCATGCGCTAGGCATTGATCTTCATGCGCAGCCTGGGCATGCGACTAATCATTCACCTGCCTGAAGGGTGAATCAGACAGCGTGGGAAACCGGGGACAGCAGGCCCCATCCGGGAATCATCGTTGAGGGCAACCAATCTTGAATCGCCTGAGAGAGAGCGCCTCGTTACGCGCGTCTTTTTCGTGCTGAGCTTTCATGGTGAAGCTGCCGTCTTGGTAGCTGCGAGCCATGGCTTGGTTGTTTCGGTCGATTTCACTGTAAATGCGCGCGCACTCAGTGGCCATTGCTGCCGGTTCGGTTGGAATGGGTGCATTTTCGACGTCGAGAACATATTGAGATTTCTGATAGGCGCAGCCAGCCAGTGCGGCGGCCGCTAAAAACGTCACTGCTATTTTGTACATGAGACATCTTTATCTCAGGTAGCAAACTCGTTTCAATGAAGAACCCTGCGGCTCTCCCCAATCCTGATGCGATCGAGCGCACGGTTTAGTGCATCCAAGGCGTCTAGAAGCGCTTTTGCTTCAGCTTCACGACCATCCCCCCAAAGACGCTCAGCCATTTTATTGAGGGCCAGGATCGATCTCTCGATATCAGCCGCAGTTGCTGGCTTGGAATCTGCCGACTGTTTCGTCGTCATCCGGTTCCTCCGCATGGATTGGGTTGCGAACGAATGGAAAAGGGACCGGCTAGTGGGTGCCTCCTTTTCATTAATTTAGCTCAGGACTTAGGCCCGCCACAGTGGAAGAGTCCCTTCGAAAAGTGAAAAGGCTCGATGCAGGAAACTATTGAAGCGAGCGGCATCACGCCGCAGCCCTGCCTGTTGACCACCAATCAGGCACAGATGGGCCACCTGCCCCATCACTTCTGCTTGGCCTGGCATATGGACCAAGCGGCGGCACGTGCGTACTGCGAAGTCCAGTCGTCTTGTGTCAACACGCTGCTGAAACTCGCCTACCAACGGATCGTGCAACGACCAGGCTCGGATGGACACTTCCCGCCCAGGTTGTTTCTCAGCGGCAATACTCAAGTAGCGTTTCAAGATTTCGCCCGCGCTACGACCCTGCGCCGCATAAGCGAGCATGCGCTCCGTGTAGTCTTCTTCCCAAGCAGCCAGCAAGGTGCGGACGAAGTCTTCGCGATTGCGGAAATGGTGATAGAACGATCCGCGGGTCACATTCAACCGGCGCGATAGACTCTCGGCCGAAACGCCAATGTGTCCTGTTTGGTCGAGGGCCTCAAAACCCGCCGCGATCCAGTGGTAACGCGTTAGTGTGCTCACCCGTTATTTCGCTCCATATTTAGCGCCATACAGACTGTGTATGGTGCGCAACCGATTGATACGCTGCGAACACCCGCAGATGGCCGTCGCGTTTTGCACGCCAGCACATGTCATGGAGTTCGCCTTGAAGAAAATCGTTCTGGTTGCTTTCGACCAATTCACCGATATCGACCTCTTCCTGATGTGGGACATCTTAGGCCGCAACACTGAGGACTGGCACGTCCGAATATTGGGTTCTAGTCCTATCGTGCGATCGGCGCACGGCTTGCCTGTTTCGGTACACGGTCCGCTTTCCGAGGCCAACAGTGCCGACGCGGTATTGTTCGTCAGCGGCAAGGAGGGAGTACCCGCTGCCCTTGCCGCCCCGGATTTCCTGCCGTCGTTTGAACTTGACGCTGGGCGCCAGCGAATCGGCTCCATATGCGCCGGCGCTTTCATTCTGGAACGGCTTGGGCTGCTCAGCGGTCAAGCGACTACACACCCGGATGCACGATCGAGCTTGCAAGCGCTGGGACTTGAGCCCGTAGACCAGCCTCTTGTCTGCCAGGGGAACGTTGCAACCGCTGGCGGATGCCTTTCGGCGCTCTATCTGGTGGGGTGGTTGGTGGAATCCTGGTTCGATGCCGACAAGCGCCGCGCGACGTTGCTCCCTGTTCTACCTGCTGGGCAGCAAGCGCTCTATGATGCCTTGATCGGGCGCAGTATCCGACAGGGTGACAAGGAACGCGGCATGGCATGTCGTCCAATCAATCGTTAGAACTCAGGAGAGATCCCCGATGCGCCGAGAATTTGAGCTCATTATGCCCGTGCCAGTCCCCTCGAGATCCGGCATCATCCACCTTTACCAGTCGATGAACCTGGCGGACGCTTTTGCGATTCGGCTCCCTGCGGGCACATCTGGCAATCCGGATTTGCTAGCTCGATTCATCCTTTCCCACCAGCCATCCTGGATCGGATGGCTCACGAACGTCCGTGACGCTGTCGTTGCCTGTTTTGGGCTCAAGACAGCCAAGCATCTGGCATCACTTGCTAATCGGATTGGACCCTTCAAGGTCTACAGCACGAACCAGGCTGAAATCGTGTTGGGAGAGGACGACAAGCACCTCGACTTCCGGATATCGATCCTATGTTCTGGAGAGGCAGAGCCAGAAGGCAGTCGCCAACTCGTTTTTTCAACCGTGGTCCAGTGCCACAACCGTCTAGGCCGGGTCTACATCTTCATGATTGCCCCATTTCACCGCTTGGTCGTCAAGGCCAGCCTTCTCCGCGCAGCGCGCGTCGGTTGGCCTCTGGCTACCTGTCCCTAAGGTTGTGTCTATCTCTCGACAATCA
Source organism: Pseudomonas sp. B21-054 (assembly GCF_026016345.1). Classification (NCBI taxonomy): domain Bacteria; kingdom Pseudomonadati; phylum Pseudomonadota; class Gammaproteobacteria; order Pseudomonadales; family Pseudomonadaceae; genus Pseudomonas; species Pseudomonas sp. B21-054. The sequence goes on along the minus strand of NZ_CP087204.1, from coordinate 2,335,979 downwards.
GCCACAGTTACCGTTTAGGAATCTTGTTTATCACTTGAAAAGTACATTGCACCGGGTACACCACTCTTCAGCTGCGCTCCGGTTCATTGGGAAACGGAAGGGAGGATGACTTGTATCGGCAACGGTCAAAATCAGTGAGAAGTTTATGAATCTACGTCGGATCTCGTCGGCTGGAACGCTCATGCCTGCCCCATCGACTACTCGAAGAACGCCGCCCGACACCCTGCTGTCAACCTGTTGCCACTCATACTGCCAGCCTGTTACCCAAGTGAGGTCTTGAATTTGATAGTCGCCGGTGGCGCTTTGGCATTGAGCGAGTTTCTTGTTGGAGAGGTCAAAGACAAAAAACAAGGGGTTTGGATAGCCGAGCAGCTGAGTATCGTCAAGGCTCAAGCCCTCTTTCAGGTTGATGGATGCTACAAGTGCTTTTGCTCGTCTCTTGCGCCATATCAAGTACCAGATGGTGAGGCAAAAAATAGAAAAAGAAGCCACGAAGAGCTGACGTCCTTCGACTGTAAGTTTGTCGGGCGAAAACCGTATCACGCCCCACAAGAGTCCTATCGTCGCAAGCCCCGATACCCAGGCGGCGGGGATCACTATACGGTTAGCGAGGCCAGCTCCGAGCGTCCCCAAACAACTTTTCATAACTGTTGGCCGGCTAATTTCTTCAGTCCTCCAGAGCCATCATCGACGTATGCAAATATGCCCAGAAATGCAGCTAGCTCACGGGCGAGCTGTTTCTGTTGGTTGACTTTTTTCCCGAGGATACGGCGAGCGATTAACAAGCGCCCGTTTTCATACTCGACATAATGACTGTAGGACGTGTGAAAAACTGCCGGATGGCCGTCGGGTTTGAGCACTACTCGCAGCGGTGTGCGTTTCGTTAGCCGATACCGCCCGAGGAAAGCCACGCCAGACGACTGCACAGCCAGTGAAGCACGCTCGCTGATATCTCTGCCCAGTTGATATACCCACCCCATCACAACAAGGCTTGCGAGGACAATGCCCGGCCATTCCCTCCCAGGTAACGACAACCCGGTCGATAAGCTGATACAAAAAACTGCCGTGATGCCCCAGGGTGCCTGGCGAAGCAGTGGGACGAAGAGCAAACGACCGATGCCGATCTTCGGTCGGATGATGAAAACCTCGTTGGAGCCAAGTGATGTCATCCGTAATCTTCTATCGCAGCCTGGCTTGTTAGTTCTTGCAGACCACCTGCGGAGGCGCAGCAGGCGTCAGCTTTTTGGGAATGACAATTGGAGTGCCAGGTAAAGTGGCGAGTTCGAAAACCCCCAATATGCAAAGAAGCGCTTGCCCACCTTCATTGTTTGGCATGCTACCCACTCCTGCCAAAGCTTCGTAGTCTTTTCCTGGTTCCAGCGTGTAAACGAGCGCCTGGGCACCGCAGGACGAGTAAGTGCTGCCATAGCTACCAATGGTCGCGCCCAGGGTCGCAATTTGGAAGGGTAAATCAGCCCTGACGCGATACTCGGTTACGACCTCTTTATACACCCCTTCGCCCATCCGAATGGCAGGGATGTACTGAGTCAGAGTGGGCGAAACTCTTTTCGGCATACCAACGCTCGCCGGCTTCAGGGGGTGCTGGGGATAGTTGATGTTCGCCGTCCCGTCTCCCCCGAAACGTCCGGCTTCAGCCATCTTATGACGGGTAGCAGGCGCACAACTGCCTGTGATGCTATCTCCGTACACACTGGAGTTCGTGATAACGCGAACACGCGCCAATCCTTCTGATTGAGCAGGCTCTTCGTATGGAACTGAAGGTATTCCAGAGCAACCAGTAAGTGCTACAGCAAAAAAAGTTACGAAAGCGACAACCCGCATGACCATGTCCTTGTGTACTCGATAACTCCAAAAAAAAACCCGACACTATGGCCGGGCTTTTTGTGCACTCCTACGTACGCAAGAATGACAGGATGAATAGATGATGGCTTGTTGGCTCGCCGGGCGTCAAACAGCTTTTGTCTCACGTCCAACATCGCCTTGGCGGACACAAGAGCATCAGATGCCCGCCCCGATCAACCGACGCTGGTCAGGTAGGATCGCATTACTTGGCTTTTGCGCTCTTAATGTCACTTATGATTTTCTGCGAAATAGCCTGAACCTGCTCCTGAGTCATAGCCGACATGACGCCTTCCCAGGCAGACGACGACGTGTCGTACGTCCGAGTCCCAATCAGGCGGCCTGATCTCAAGTCCGAGTAATCGACACTGGAATTGACCCACGCATTTCCCACCATGACCCCAGCTCCGTAGCGCGCGCCAGGGGTCAGGTAACGGAAATTGGTCACGTTGATCTTGATACCGACACCGTCTTTACCCTGAAGGCTCGGCGCCTTGGTTTCCACAAGGTTGTAACCGGCACGGGTTGCTTCCGCTTGCAGCGCTTCATTCCATTCCTGCTTCAAACGAGGCCAGTCCTCGTTTTGTTCAACCTTGCTGTTTCCCTGGAAGTTGACCACTAGGTTCTGCTTGGCTGACTCCCGAATGACCAGCGCTTGAGTGCCGCCGCTCTTCACAGAGGCAGCGCAGCCGCCCAACATGAAAATGGCAACGGCGCAGGACAGTGCAGTCGAAAGCTTGGATGTATTCATTGAATTTCCATATCCATAAATGGGTTTAAAGAGATGAGGCGTTCCAGCCGGACCAGATGATCGCACAGGTTGAACGCGCAGAATCTAGCATGAAAAAAAACAGGCACGCCCAGGAAGCTGCGCTTATGGAGTCACCCGACCGGGTCGCCAGAATCTGAAACCATATAAAGGTCTGGAGCACCTCGAGAAGGCTCGATTCAGAACAGCAATGATCAAGGTGGCATTGGCTGCTCTGATGGATCGGGACTGACGTCATGATCGACTGACGAAGCTTTCGGGGGGATCCAATAGGCATCTCTCACTTCATCCAAAGCCTGCCACGGTTGTGTACCGAACCTCGCGTTTTGGCAGTCCGGTTCGTGGACAAACTGGAGCTGCCTGTCTTGCTCAGGCTGCTCTACACCGCAGCGTCTGCATTTCACGGTCTGATTACGAAGAATCCAGCTTTCGTGCCAGGAGATCAGCTTTTCGAGGGGCGTCACTTTTCACATTCCGCTTAAAAACCTGTACAAAAATATAATTTATGTACAGCTTCTGTGCCACCCCATCGTTCTGTCATACCCTCATCGGCCGCACTACAGCTCGTGGGCTTCTTTGCCGCGACCGCCCCTACGCCATGAGTTTCGAGCAAGCCAGGGAGATGAAAATCGTGGCGTGGCGAATTTATCCAACTCACGCGCATACGCCTGGCATACCGATCAGCCCCTGTCGCCGGAATCAGTGATGGCGACAATTCGTTGGAGGAAACAGGGGACAGACCAGGAATACGTTGAGGTGGGCGCCGAACTGGCGTTGTAAGTGGAGGTTTTGCAAAAGTTTTGACAAAAAAAAGGGCCCACCTTTCGGTGAGCCCTTCTAGACCGCCCAGCAGAGCGGATTTTGTTTGGTAGGCGCGATTGGACTCGAACCAACGACCCCCACCATGTCAAGGTGGTGCTCTAACCAACTGAGCTACGTGCCTGCTGTGAGGCGGCATTCTACGGAATTCCAAAGGGGTGTCAATACCTTTTTTTTACCTAACCCTATGAATATGCAAAATATTTAATTTCACCAATACGACGAAGATTCAGGGGGTGGCTGGCGGCCAATTTTTATCTCGGGTAGGATCGGCGCATTCGTAAAAAATATAAAACAGAGGTTCCAGAATGGCGAACACACCGTATCCAGAGTCTTATTACGCCGCGTCGGCCAACCCGGTTCCTCCGCGCCCAGCTCTACAGGATGACGTCGAGACGGATGTTTGCGTGATCGGCGCTGGCTACACCGGCCTGTCCTCTGCGCTGTTTTTGCTGGAGAACGGTTTCAAGGTCACGGTGCTTGAGGCGGCGAAGGTGGGCTTTGGGGCTTCGGGTCGCAATGGCGGGCAGATCGTTAACAGTTATAGCCGCGACATCGATGTGATCGAGCGCAGTGTCGGTCCGCAGCAGGCGCAGTTGCTGGGCAATATGGCGTTTGAGGGCGGGCGGATCATTCGTGAGCGGGTGGCGAAGTATCAGATTCAGTGCGATTTGAAGGACGGCGGTGTATTCGCTGCGCTCACCGCTAAACAGATGGGCCATCTGGAGTCGCAGAAGCGTTTATGGGAGCGTTTCGGCCACACCCAGCTGGAGCTGCTGGATCAGCGGCGTATTCGCGAGGTGGTGGCTTGCGAGGAGTATGTGGGCGGCATGTTGGACATGAGCGGCGGGCATATTCATCCGCTCAACCTGGCATTGGGCGAAGCGACGGCTGTGGAGTCCCTTGGCGGAGTGATTTACGAGCAGTCGCCGGCGGTGCGTATCGAGCGTGGCGCCAGCCCGGTCGTGCACACGCCGCAGGGTAAGGTCAGGGCCAAGTTCATTATCGTGGCGGGCAATGCCTACCTGGGCAACCTGGTGCCGGAGCTGGCGGCCAAGTCCATGCCGTGCGGTACTCAGGTGATCGCCACTGAGCCGTTGGGTGATGAGCTGGCTCGCCGCCTGCTGCCGCAGGATTATTGCGTTGAAGACTGCAACTACCTGCTCGATTACTACCGGCTGACGGGGGACAAGCGTCTGATCTTCGGTGGCGGCGTGGTGTATGGCGCGAGGGATCCAGCGAATATCGAGGCGATCATTCGTCCGAAGATGCTCAAGGCATTCCCGCAGCTCAAGGATGTGAAGATCGATTACGCCTGGACCGGAAATTTCCTACTGACGTTGTCGCGTCTTCCGCAGGTCGGGCGCCTGGGGGATAACATCTACTATTCCCAGGGCTGCAGCGGCCATGGCGTGACGTATACGCACCTGGCGGGCAAGGTCCTGGCCGAGGCGCTACGTGGTCAGGCTGAGCGTTTTGATGCGTTTGCGGACCTGCCCCACTACCCTTTCCCTGGCGGGCAACTGTTGCGCACGCCGTTCGCGGCGATGGGTGCCTGGTATTACGGGTTGCGGGATAAATTGGGGTTCTGAAGCTGCCAACAACAAGGGCTGCTTCACGCAGCCCTGCGGGGATAAATCCCCTCGCCACAGCAAGCTCCCTCGTCACAGGTTTGTTCCAGTCTCATTTCGCCAAAAACAAAAAACCCCGGTCTTTCGACCAGGGTTTTTGCTATCGACCAGAAGATAGCTCTGCAGCTTTCTTCTTAGCTTCAAGGCGTTCAGTGGGCCTCGAAGCAGATATGGCGCAGCGGACGGGACTCGAACCCGCGACCCCCGGCGTGACAGGCCGGTATTCTAACCGACTGAACTACCGCTGCGTATCGCTATGGACTTGCGTCCAGTTAACTCGTCTGATCAAAACCCTTGGGCTTCAATCTCGAATCAGGCGAACCTGCTTCGGAAAATATGGCGCAGCGGACGGGACTCGAACCCGCGACCCCCGGCGTGACAGGCCGGTATTCTAACCGACTGAACTACCGCTGCGCGTCGGTGGAGGCTTTTGACAGCTTCCGTTTTGCTTTCGCAAAACTCTCGTAAAACATGGTGGGTGATGACGGGATCGAACCGCCGACATTCTGCTTGTAAGGCAGACGCTCTCCCAGCTGAGCTAATCACCCTTTGCTTCGTTGAGGCCGCGAAATTTACGCAGGTACCGAAGCTAAGTCAATAGCAGGGTTGAAGTTTTTTCAAAACAGTTTCAAACGGCACGGGCAACCGTGCTCACTCATAAATCATTTTCTTGGTCATGCCGCCGTCCACCACGAACTCCTGGCCCGTGACGAATCCGGCATTGCGCGACAACAGCCAGGCCACCATCGCCGCCACGTCCTCCACCGTACCAACCCTGCCCGTCGGATGCTGGGCGTGATCGGCGTCGGTCAGTGGCTGCGCACGACGTTGGGATGGGTCGCGGGCATCGATCCAACCGGGGCTGACGGCATTGACCCGGATCTCCGGCCCCAGGCTGATCGCCAGGGCATGGGTCAGGGCCAGCAAGCCACCCTTGCTCGCCGCATAGGCTTCGGAGTCGGGCTCCGATTGCGCGGCACGGGTCGAGGCCAGGTTGACGATGGCGCCGTTGTGGGCGCGCAGATACGGCGCGCAATGCTTGGCTAGCAACATCGGCCCGCCAAGATTCACGGCCAGGACACGATTCCAATAAGCCAGGTCCAGGCTTTCCAGGGTGATGTTGTGCGGGTCGGCGATGGCCGCATTGCACACCAACGCGTCGAGCCGCCCGAACTGCCCAAGCACTTCGGCGACGCAGGTGGCGACTTGCGACTCGTCCGATACGTCCATGGCGATGAACCAGGCGTTATCGCCCAACGTCTTCGCGACCTTGGAACCGCGTTCGCGGTCCAGGTCAGTCAGTACGACCTGCCAACCTTCACAGATCAGCCAGGCGGCAATGCCCAGGCCGATGCCCCGCGCGGCGCCCGTAACCAGGGCAACCCGGCCATGAGTGCCACTTGGAGGCGTTGCCAGCTCAATCACAAGGCCGCCAACCCGCGAGCCAGGTCGGCTTGCAAATCGGCCACGTCTTCCAGGCCGACCGCGACACGGATCAGGCTGTCACGAATTCCCGCCGCTTCACGCTCCTGGGGCGACAGACGGCCGTGGGAGGTGGTGCTTGGGTGAGTGATGGTGGTCTTGCTGTCACCCAGGTTGGCGGTGATGGAGATCAGCCGGGTAGCGTCGATAAAGCGCCAGGCGCCCTCCTTGCCCCCTCTGACCTCGAAACTCACCACGGCACCAAAACCGCGCTGCTGACGCGTGGCCAGATCATGTTGCGGATGGCTCTTGAGTCCGGCGTAATGCACTTTCTCGACGCCGTCCTGCTGCTCCAGCCACTCGGCCAGGGCTTGGGCGTTGGCACAGTGGGCTTTCATGCGCAGGCCCAGGGTTTCCAGGCCCTTGAGGAAGATCCAGGCGTTGAACGGGCTGAGGGTCGGCCCGGCGGTACGCAGGAAGCCCACGACTTCTTTCATCTGCTCGCCACGACCGGCCACCACGCCGCCCATGCAACGCCCCTGGCCGTCGATGAACTTGGTCGCCGAATGCACCACCACGTCCGCGCCCATTTTCAGCGGTTGTTGCAGCGCCGGAGTGCAGAAGCAGTTATCGACCACCAGCATCGAGCCTTTGGCGTGGGCGATTTCCGCCAGCGCCGCGATGTCCACCAGCTCGGCCAAAGGGTTGGAAGGCGACTCGACGAACAGCAACTTGGTGTTGGCCTTGATCGCGGCATCCCAAGCGGACAAGTCCGCCAGGGGTACGTAATCAACCTCCACGCCAAAGCGCTTGAAGTACTTTTCGAACAGGCTGATGGTCGAACCGAAGACGCTACGCGACACCAGCACGTGGTCACCAGCGCTGCACAGGCTCATCACCACGGCCATGATCGCGGCCATGCCGGTGGCGGTGGCCACGGCTTGCTCGGCGCCTTCCAGGGCGGCGATGCGCTCTTCGAATGCCCGCACGGTCGGGTTGGTGTAGCGCGAGTAAACGTTGCCCGGCACTTCGCCGGCAAACCGCGCCGCCGCATCGGCAGCGGTACGGAACACGTAGCTGGAGGTGAAGAACATCGGATCGCCATGTTCGGCTTCCGGCGTGCGGTGCTGGCCGGCGCGAACCGCCAGGGTATCGAACGCTACGCCTTCAAGGTCGCTGTCCAGCCGACCGGCATCCCAATCCTGACTCATGCTGTCACTCCTGAAATCGATTTAAACGCAAACCGGCCCCTCAGGGCCGGTTCGTCAATCAGTTGTTGTACAGATCGATGATCGCACTGACCGCCTGAGTCTTGGCCTTGGACGCATCGTTACGAGCGTTCTCGATCTTGTTCAGGTAGGCCTCGTCGATGTCGCCGGTGACGTACTTGCCGTCGAACACCGCGCAGTCGAACTGCTCGATCTTGATCTTGCCGCCACCGACCGCTTCGATCAGGTCCGGCAGGTCCTGGTAGATCAACCAGTCGGCACCGATCAGGTCAGCCACTTCCTGGGTGGTGCGGTTATGAGCGATCAGCTCATGGGCACTCGGCATGTCGATGCCGTAGACGTTCGGGTAGCGCACGGCCGGGGCCGCAGAGCAGAAATATACGTTCTTGGCACCGGCTTCGCGGGCCATCTGGATGATCTGCTTGCAGGTGGTGCCGCGCACGATGGAGTCATCCACCAGCATCACGTTCTTGCCGCGGAACTCCAGCTCGATGGCGTTGAGCTTCTGGCGTACGGATTTTTTCCGCGCAGCCTGGCCGGGCATGATGAAGGTACGGCCAATGTAGCGGTTCTTCACGAAGCCTTCGCGGAACTTGACGCCCAGGTGGTTCGCCAGCTCCAGGGCCGAAGTACGGCTGGTGTCCGGGATCGGGATGACCACGTCGATGTCGTGATCCGGACGCTCGCGCAGGATCTTGTCTGCCAGCTTCTCGCCCATGCGCAGGCGGGCCTTGTAGACCGAGACGCCGTCGATGATCGAATCCGGACGCGCCAGGTAGACGTGTTCGAAGATGCACGGGGTCAAGGACGGGTTGGTCGCGCACTGACGGGTGTACAGCTTGCCGTCTTCAGTGATGTAGACCGCTTCGCCCGGGGCCAGGTCGCGAATCAGGGTGAAGCCCAGTACGTCCAGGGACACGCTTTCGGAGGCGATCATGTACTCGACGCCTTCGTCGGTGTGACGCTGGCCGAACACGATCGGGCGGATGCCGTGCGGGTCGCGGAAACCGACGATACCGTAGCCGGTGATCATCGCCACCACCGCGTAGCCGCCGACGCAACGGTTATGCACGTCGGTCACAGCGGCGAACACGTCTTCTTCGGTCGGCTGCAACTTGCCGCGCTGGGCCAGCTCATGGGCGAACACGTTGAGCATCACTTCCGAGTCGGAATTGGTGTTGACGTGGCGCAGGTCCGATTCGTAGATCTCCTTGGCCAGCTGCTCGACGTTGGTCAAGTTGCCGTTGTGCGCCAGGGTGATGCCGTACGGCGAGTTGACATAGAACGGCTGGGCTTCAGCCGAGGTCGAGCTGCCCGCGGTCGGATAGCGCACGTGGCCAATGCCCATGTGGCCGACCAAGCGCTGCATGTGACGCTGGTGGAACACGTCACGCACCAGGCCGTTGTCCTTGCGCAGGAATAACCGGCCGTCATGGCTGGTCACGATACCGGCAGCGTCCTGGCCGCGGTGCTGGAGCACGGTTAGCGCGTCATACAGCGCCTGATTGACGTTCGACTTACCGACGATACCGACGATGCCACACATGCGACGCAACCCCTACTTAATGGATCTGAACTGAACAACACTCACTGCGGCGTTTTGGCCGTCGGCAAGAGGTGTTCCTTGAACGGTATTTCAGCGGGTACGCTGATACCGCTGGCAAGCCACTGACTGCTCCAACCCAGGATCAGGTTTTTGGACCAGTCTGCGACCAATAGAAATTGTGGCACGAGCCGAGACTCCTGCCACCACGTATCCTGTTGCACCGGCCCCAGGCTCAGGAGCCCGACGGCCACGACCACCAGCAACGCGCCACGCGCCGCGCCGAAGGCCATGCCCAGGAACCGGTCCGTCCCGGAAAGCCCGGTGACGCGAATCAGTTCGCCGATCAGATAATTGATCATTGCGCCGACCAGCAAGGTGGCGATAAACAAGATGGCACAGCCCGCGATCACGCGAGCCGAAGGCGTTTCGATGTATCCGGCGAGGTACTGGGACAGCGAACCACCAAACAACCAGGCTACGACCCCCGCGATAATCCAGGTCAGCAGCGAGAGGGCTTCCTTGACGAAGCCGCGGCTCAGGCTGATCAATGCGGAGATGGCGACGATCGCAACGATCGCCCAGTCAACCCAGGTAAATGGCACGGTGCAGCCTACAGACGGATAAGGCGGCGCATTTTAGCAGAGCGCAGAGCTGTCGGTAAGCTGCACGATTCAAATCAGCTGAATCGCTGTCAGCCGCGCTCCGGCTGGAAGCGCACCACGAAGCCCTTGAGGTTTTGCTGACGGCTGAGCAGGTCGCGCAGGCGATCGGCCTCGGCACGCTCGATCAACGGACCGACAAACACGCGATTCTTGCCATCGGCGGAGCGGATGTAGGCGTTGTAGCCCTGGCTGCGCAGGGTTTTCTGCAGGCTTTCAGCACTTTCGCGACTGGTCAGGCTGGCCAATTGCACCGACCAACTGACCGACAGGCCGTTGGCATCCACGCGGCTTTGCGTAGTGTCCGGCTTGGTCGTTGCGGCGGTAATCGGCTGGCTTGGCGGCGGCTTGACCGCCGGAGCGGCAGGGACCGGGGTTGGCGCAACAGGCGGCTTGCTCGGTGCGACAGGCGCAGGCGTTGCAGGCGTCGGTGCAATGGGCATCGAAGGCGCCGGTTGTTCGGCCAGCTCCTCATCGCTCGGGACAGGCTCCTGGGGCAGCGCCTGCGGCTCGGGCACTGCCACGGGCTCGACCTGCACAGGCGGCACGGACGGTGCCTGGGGAGCGGCGGGCGCATCGACCGTGACCTGGCGCTGCTCGTCCTGGCGGGAAAACAGCATCGGCAGGAAAATCACGGCCAGGGCCACCAATACCAAGGCCCCTACCATGCGCTGCTTGTACGCTTTATCCAGCAATGCCATCTGCAGCTTCCTCCGTGGCGTGCCGGGCCAACCATTGAAGGGCCTCGGCAACACAAAAAAATGATCCGAACAGCAGAATCTCGTCTTCGGCCGTCGCCAGGGCACACTGCCCTTCCAGCGCGGCGGCCACGCTGTCGTAGGCTTGCACCGAAGCACCGCGCTGCTGCAAGGCTGCCTGCAGCTCGGCCGCCGGCCGCGAGCGCGGCGAATCCAGCGGCGTCACCGCCCATTGCTGGACACTAGCACCCAACGCGTCGACTACGCCATCCAGATCCTTGTCGGACAATAGCCCGAACACCGCCAGGCGCCGCCCCGCAACCGGGCGCCGCGCCAGGCGCTCGGCCAGGTAATGCGCCGCATGGGGGTTGTGGCCGACATCCAGCAGCAGGTTCAGGCGCTTGCCCTGCCAATCGAACTGCCGCCGATCCAGGCGCCCGACAACGCGGGTCGCTTGCAAGGCGTCGACAATTTCCCCAGCCGCCCACGGCAAACCCAGCAACAGGTAGGCCTGGAGCGCCAGTGCGGCGTTTTCCATCGGCAGGTCCAGCAGCGGCAGATCGTGCAGCTCCACCGGGTTGCCCTGGGCGTCACTGCCGCGCCATTGCCAATGCTGCTCGGTCATCGCCAGATCGAAGTCCCGACCGCGCAGGAAGAACGGGCAGCTCAGTTCGCGGACCTTGTCCAGCAACGGCTGAGGGGGATTGAGATCGCCACAAAGCGCAGGCGCGCCCTGGCGAAAGATACCGGCCTTCTCGAAAGCCACGGATTCGCGGGTGTCACCCAGGTAATCGGCATGATCCACGCCGATACTGGTGACCAGTGCGATGTCCGCATCCACCAGGTTGACCGTATCGAGCCGCCCGCCCAGGCCGACTTCCAGCACAACGGCATCCAGGCCACTGCGGGCGAACAGCCAGAACGCCGCCAGGGTGCCCATTTCGAAATAAGTGAGGGACGTCTCGCCCCGCCCGGCTTCCACCGCGGCAAAGGCTTCGCACAGCTCGGCGTCAGTGGCTTCGACGCCGTTGACTTGCACCCGCTCGTTGTAGCGCAGCAGGTGCGGCGAACTGTACACACCGACACGCAGCCCCTGGGCCCGCAGCAGCGAGGCCACGAAGGCACAGGTAGAACCCTTGCCGTTGGTGCCGGTGACGGTAATGACCCGGGGCGCCGGCTTGACCAGTCCCATGCGGGACGCTACCGCTTGCGAGCGCTCCAGCCCCATGTCGATGGCCGACGGATGCAACTGCTCGAGGTAGGCAAGCCAGTCGCCCAGGGTACGTTGGATCATAGGCCAGCAGGCGCCGGTGGAACCACGATCGGCTCGATCGGTGCGGCGACGAATTTCGGCGTCGGCAGGCCCATCAGTTGAGCCAGCAGGTTACCCAGACGCGGACGCAGCTCCTGGCGATGAATGATCATGTCGATGGCGCCGTGCTCCAGCAGGAACTCACTGCGCTGGAAGCCTTCCGGCAGTTTTTCCCGCACGGTCTGCTCGATCACGCGCGGGCCGGCAAAGCCGATCAGGGCCTTCGGTTCGCCGACAATCACATCACCCAGCATCGCCAGGCTGGCGGAAACGCCGCCGTAGACCGGGTCGGTCAGTACCGAGATGAACGGAATGCCTTCTTCACGCAGACGCGCCAGCACCGCGGAGGTCTTGGCCATTTGCATCAGGGAGATCAGCGCTTCCTGCATCCGCGCACCGCCGGAAGCGGCGAAGCAGATCATCGGGCAACGGTTTTCCAGGGCATGGTTGGCGGCACGAACAAAGCGCTCACCGACGATGGCGCCCATGGAACCGCCCATGAAGGAGAATTCGAAGGCCGAGACCACCACCGGCATACCCAGCAAGGTGCCGCTCATGGACACCAGGGCATCTTTTTCGCCGGTCTGCTTCTGGGCCGCGGTCAGGCGGTCCTTGTATTTCTTGCCGTCGCGGAATTTCAGACGGTCCACGGGCTCCAGGTCGGCGCCCAATTCAACACGGCCTTCGGCATCCAGGAAAATGTCGATACGGGCACGCGCGCCGATGCGCATGTGGTGGTTGCACTTGGGGCAAACGTCCAGGGTCTTTTCCAGCTCGGGGCGGTACAGCACCGCTTCGCAGGATGGACATTTGTGCCACAGACCTTCAGGCACCGAGCTTTTCTTCACCTCGGAACGCATGATCGAAGGGATCAGTTTGTCTACCAACCAGTTGCTCATGCTTTCTTTCTCCAGTACCGGCGGCCCGAACACTGTGGTTCGCGGCCCCGCGTATGCCCTTGAGCTAAATTCATTGTGCGGCGAGTCGAAGGGCCGCCACGGTCAGTGCGAAACGTGACCTGCGTGCAGCCCAACCTTCCTCTGCCATCCCGGCAACCGCTGCAGCGCGGTTACCACTTCGCTATCGGCCCACCCGGAGGCGGCGCCTGCCTGCTTTGTACAGTGCTGGTATGGACGGCGGCAGTCTGCCAGCCGTCACATCGACAACTGGCTGCTGCGTACAGCGGCCATGAATGCACGAATCCTTGCTGGATCCTTGATGCCTTTGCTCTGCTCCACCCCGCCGCTCACGTCCACTGCGTAAGGGCGCACCTGGCGAATGGCCTCGGCCACGTTTTCCGCCGTCAAGCCACCGGCGAGGATAATCGGTTTGCCCAGGCCTTGCGGCACCAACGACCAGTCGAACGCTTCACCGGTGCCTCCAGGAACACCCTCTACGTATGTGTCCAGCAAAATACCGCTGGCACTGGCATAGGTTTCGCAGCTGGCCGCAATGTCATCCCCGGCCTTGACCCGCAACGCCTTGATGTACGGACGATGCCAGCCTTCACAATCGGCCGGCGTCTCGTCGCCGTGAAACTGCAACAGCGCCAGTGGCACCGCATCGAGGATCTCGCCCAACTCGCAACGACTGGCATTGACGAACAGGCCCACGGGGGTCACGAACGGCGGCAAGGCCTGGATAATCGCCCTCGCCTGCTGCACCGTCACCGCTCGTGGGCTCTTGGCATAAAACACCAACCCGATGGCATCGGCCCCGGCCTCGACCGCCGCCAACGCGTCCTCGACGCGGGTGATCCCGCAAATCTTGCTGCGAACGACCGGCATGTCGTTAAAACCTCAGGCAAATCCGTGAAAGTCCCGGATGGTAGCAAATGCTACGCAGGGCGTCAGCCGTCGAGTTCCGAGAAGCCCGTGAGGAAATGCGGCCCGATATACCGCTGCGGCAGCTCGAATTCGTCGTGATATTCGACCTGCACCAGATACAAGCCAAACGGATGCGCCGTCACGCCACCGGAACGGCGGATACGGCTTTCGAGCACTTCCTTGATCCATTCCACCGGCCGCTCGCCCGCGCCGATGGTCATCAGCACGCCGGCGATGTTGCGCACCATGTGGTGCAGGAACGCGCTGGCGCGGATGTCGAGCACGATCATTTTGCCGTGCCGGGTCACGCGCAGGTGGTGCAGCTCCTTGATGGGCGACTTGGCTTGGCACTGACCGGCGCGGAAGGCGCTGAAATCATGGACGCCGACCAGGTATTGCGCGGCCTCGGCCATGCGCTCGACGTCCAGCGGACGGTGGTTCCAGGTGATTTCTTCGTTCAGGTGCGCCGGGCGGATCTGATCGTTGTAAATCACATAGCGATAACGCCGGGCGATGGCTTTGAAGCGGGCATGGAAATGCGCGGGCATCGACTTGGCCCAACTGACACTGACGTCATGAGGCAAGTTGATGTTGGCACCCATCACCCAAGCTTTCATCGAACGCTCGACCTGGGTGTCGAAATGCACCACTTGGCCGCAGGCGTGCACACCGGCATCGGTACGGCCGGCGCAATGCAGCGACACGGGCGAATCGGCGACTTTGGACAGGGCGTTTTCAAGGGTTTCCTGCACCGTCAGTACACCGGAAGCCTGCCGCTGCCAGCCACGATAGCGCGAGCCCTTGTATTCAACGCCCAGGGCGATCCGGAAAAAGCCTTCGGCCGCCATTTCGGCAGCCGGGTTGTCTATGTTTGCCAAGGAATTACAGCCTGCTGAGGTACGCAAAGGCGGGCATTATAAGGCGGCCGGGGTGGGATGCCAGCGCAACCGTTGATCCTGGGGGGAATGGGCAGACGCCATCGCGAGCAAGCTCGCTTCCACATTTATTTGTCAGCCCCTTGTGGGAGCGAGCTTGCTCGCGATGGCGCCCGCAAAGCCCCCTCAAATTTCCGCCCCAAACAAAAACGGCAGCCTCATCGGCTGCCGCTTTTGTTCACCCGATCCTCTCAGACCAGGCGCGCCAGCATTTCCTGCGCTTCGCTCTTCTGCGTAGCGTCGCCTTCGCTGAGGACTTCGCCGAGGATATCCCGGGCGCCGTCGCTGTCGCCCATGTCGATGTAGGCCTGGGCCAGATCGAGCTTGGTCGCCACTTCGTCGGTGCCGCTGAGGAAATCGAAGTCCGGCTCGTCTTCAGCGCCGACCAGGGCGTCATCGGCGGTGAAGGTCGGCAGGCTCAGGTCGTCAGACAGGCGATCGAGTTCCGCGTTGACGTCATCCAGCTCGGACTCGAAAGCATCTTTTGGCTTGTCCTGGGCATCCATTTCATCGGCCAGGGACAGGTCGAAATCCGCCGGCAGTTCGAGGTCGTCGGCCGGCGTGTCAGCCAAGGCTGGCGTGTCGGCCTCAGGCAAGTCCAAGCCCTTGAGGTCGTCGCCCAGGTCCAGCAGGAAGTCTTCGTCATCGAGGGCCGGCATCGGGGCATCGGCGCCCAGGTCCAGGTCAAACTCTGACAGGTCGTCCAGGCTTTCGTTGGCTTCGGTCTGTTGCTTGAGCACCGACTCGAAACTCAGGTCGTCATCTTCCGGGAACGCGTCCAGCTCGGCGACAGGCTCGGGGGCCGGCGCGACGGGCGTGGCCTCCATATCATCCAGGCTCAGGTCGAAGGCGCTGTCCAGTTCCTCATCGGTCGGCACCTTGTCTTCCAGCAGGTCCTTGACGTACTGCGCGTCCAGCTCCGCAGCCACGGCCGCAGCGGCCAGCCCGGCAGTGGCGGCGACCACCATGGCCGGGAAACGGCTCTTGAGCTGTTCGACCTGGGCGTAGTTTTCGCCATTGGCCACCAGCTGACGCTCCTGGGCGACGAAGGCGTCGCGGTCGCCCTGCTGGCCGTAGACTTCCATCAGCTTGAGGCGCAAGTCGCTGCGCTGAGGCTCGGCCTTGATGCCTTGCTCAAGCAGATCCGCCGCCTGGTTCAAGCGACCGCGGTCGATATGGGACTGGGCCTGGGGCAGCACATCGTCGGAGCGCTCGGCGGCCGGCGCCACCAATGGCGCCGCGATAGGCGGCGTGACGATCACTGGTGCGACCAACGGGGCCGGCTTGGGCATGGGTTTAGGGGCCGGTGTTGGCTCGAGCTTTACGCTTGGCGGTGGAACATCAATGCCCTCGAAGCTGCTCGGGGGCAGATCGAGCTCCGGGGAGAAGTCGGCCTCCTCCTCGAGGGCTCGGGCCATGCGCAAGTGTTTCTCCGCTTCTTGCTGGGCCTTGCGACGGCGGGCGAGCAACAACAGCAGCAACAGCAGGACCAGTGCGCCGCCGCCAATCAATCCCAGCAGGATCGGGTTGGTCAGCAGGTCGTTGTACTTTTGCGTGTCGGAAGCAGGTGTCGGTTCGACCGGTGCAACTGGCGGCGTTGCCTCAGGGGACGCTTCAGGCGCAGGGGCCGGAACCGTCGCCGGGGTTTGCACCGCTGGCCCAGGGGTCAACTCTGCGGACATCGCCGGGGGCGCTTCACCGGCAGGCGGGACAGCGCTGCCGTCGGCCTGCATCTTGGCCAGTTGATTGTTCTTCAGCTCGATCAGGCGCTGCAGCTTGTCCAGCTGGCTTTGCAGATCGGCCATGCGGCTTTTCAGTTCTTCGTTGTCCCGGCGAGCCGAGTCGAGGCTTTCCTGGGTGACCGCGAGCTTGTTGCTCAGGGCCTGGGCGTCGCCGGCAGCGCCTTTGCCCTTGCCACCCGCTTTCGCAGATTCGGCCGACACCAGGCTCAAATTATCGCGACCGGCGGCCTGCGCCGGCGCACCTTCACCGCGACCACGCTTGGTCGCGTCCAACTGCTGCTGCCCATTGCGCGCCACGCCCGGACGCCCCTGGCGCCAGGCGGCATTCTGCGCAGCCACTTCGGCGATGGCCTGGGGTTGCGGCAGCGCGGTGCTTTGCACAGGGTCTGGCAGGCGCAGCACCTGGCCGGTCTTGAGCAGGTTGATATTGCCATTGATAAAGGCTTTGGGGTTCAACGCCTGGATCGCCAGCATGGTTTGCTGGACCGACCCGCCGTTGCGCACCTTGGCCGCGATTTCCCACAGGGTATCGCGCGGCGTGGTGGTGTACTGGGAGGGCTTGGTGGCCCCGGTAACCGGTGTGGACACAACCTGGGTCGGCTTCGCCCGCGCCGCCTCAGCAGCCTGCGGCGAGAATTTGGACGGATCGAGCAACACGCTGTAGTCGCGCAGCAGACGGCCGTTGGGCCACATCACCTGCACCAGGAATTTGACCATCGGTTCAGACAGCGGCTGACTGGAGGTCACCCGCAGGACGCTTTTGCCATTGGCGTTGATCACCGGGGTAAAGGCCAGATCGTTGAGGAAAGCCTTGCGGTCGACCCCAGCCTTGGCGAAGTCATCGGGCGAGGCCAGGCTCGGTACGACTTCGGCGGCAGTCAGTTGCTGGACATCGAGCAACTCGATCTCGGCGACCAGAGGCTGGTTCGGCGGCGACTTGAGGGTCAATTCCCCGAGTCCGAGCGCTTGCGCCATACCGGAGGACAGCGCCGAGGCGGCCGCTATTGCTAACACCAGTTTGCGAACTTGAACCATAGCCTCTTCCTTTGTTTGAACATTCCTCGGCCAGCGAGAAGGTGTTGATGCCGCTGCCGTAAGGCATTGCGCGCAGCCCCGAAGCGACGGCGCGCGCGATCGTTTCATTCATGCCCCGGAGGGATGTTCGCCTTCAACGCTCTGGCCAAGCATAGCGCCCAGCTAGAATGATTCGACAAATTGTTGCCAAGTATCTTTTACAGCAGGTCTTTTATCAACAACTCAGCCACCTGCACTGCATTGAGCGCCGTGCCCTTGCGCACGTTATCTGACGTCAGCCACATATTTAGTTCCGCCGGATCGTCGATGCCACCGCGTACACGACCGACATACACCACATCCTGCCCCACCGCATCGCCCACCGGCGTCGGGTAATCGCCCGCTTCCACCAGCTCGATACCGGGCGCCGCTTCCAGGGCCGCGTTGACCTTCGCCAGGTCGATGGCGTTGGCAGACTGCACAGTCACGCTAAAGCTATCGCCGAAAAACACCGGGGCTTGAATGCAAGTGACGGAAATCTTTAATAAAGGTTGATTCAGCACCTGGCGCAACTCACGGACCAGACGCTTTTCCAGTGGCGTATGACCCTGTTCGTCCGGGGCACCGACCTGGGCCAGCAGGTTGAACGCCATCTGCCGGTCAAAGAACGTCGGCTCCACGGGGCGGGCGTTAAGCAGCTCCGCGGTCTGGCGCGCCAGTTCGCTCACAGCGACACGGCCCTGGGCGGATACAGCGAGGCTGGCGGTCACGCTGATGCGCTGTAACTCCAGGTCGTCGCGCAGCGGTGCCAGGGCGACCGCCAGTATGGTGGCCGACGAGCTCGGACTGCTGACCTGAAAGGGTTTGCCCAGTCCGACCAGCACCTGGGCATTGGCTTCGGGCACGATCTGCGGCGCCTGTTCCGGCGGCAAGGCACCGGACAGGTCGATCAGCGCGCAACCGGCAGCCGTGGCCCGTGGCGCAAAACTCAGGGTCACCGCCGGGCCGGCGGCGAAGAACACCAGTTGGACTTTGCTGAAGTCGAACTCATCGACCTCACGCACCCGCACGTTTTTGCCGCGAAACATCACCGAACTGCCTGCCGATTCGCTGCTGGCCAGCAGGTGCAGGTTGCCCACCGGGAAGTCCCGCTCTTCGAGAATCTGGACGAGGGTTTCGCCGACAGTACCGGTGGCGCCGATCACGGCAATATCAAAGGACTGGCTCATGGGTCTACCTCAGGTAAAACGTGGGGAGCGGCACTTTACCGGGTGGCGGGTATGCAGGCAATTGGCTGGGGGGACTTGCAGTGCCTGGGCTGGCCCCATCGCGAGCAAGCTCGCTCCCACAGGTTTTGCGGTCACTGAAGATCCCATGTGGAAGCGAGCTTGCTCGCGATGAGGCCAACCCCGACACACAACTCGCCCAATAAAAAACCCGCGCCTCTCACAAGGCACGGGTTCTTTCACAGCAGCAATCGATCAACGCTCGAGCAAAATCCGCAGCATGCGACGCAGCGGTTCAGCCGCGCCCCACAGCAGTTGGTCGCCGACGGTAAAGGCACCGACGAATTGCGAGCCCATGTTCAGCTTGCGCAAACGCCCCACCGGCACGTTCAGGGTGCCGGTGACCTTGGTCGGGCTCAGCTCCTGCATGCTGATGTCGCGGTTGTTCGGCACCAGCTTGACCCAAGGGTTGTGCTGGCTGATCAGCCCTTCGATGTCGGCGATTGGCACATCTTTGTTCAGCTTGATGGTCAACGCCTGGCTGTGGCAGCGCATGGCGCCGATGCGCACGCAGATGCCGTCCACCGGGATCGGGCTCTTGAAGCGACCGAGGATCTTGTTGGTTTCGGCCTGCGCCTTCCACTCTTCACGGCTCTGGCCGTTGGGCAGTTCCTTGTCGATCCACGGAATCAGGCTGCCGGCTAGCGGCACGCCGAAGTTCTCGGTCGGGTACGCATCGCTGCGCATCGCCTCGGCGACCTTGCGGTCGATGTCCAGGATGGCGCTGGCCGGGTTGGCCAGGTCATCGGCGACGGCGGCGTGGGTCGCGCCCATCTGCTTGATCAGCTCGCGCATGTTCTGCGCGCCGGCACCGGAAGCCGCCTGATAGGTCATGGCGCTCATCCACTCCACCAGACCCGCTTCGAACAGGCCGCCCAGGCCCATCAGCATCAGGCTGACGGTGCAGTTGCCACCGATGTAGTTCTTGGTACCCGCGTCCAGCTGCTGGTCGATGACCTTGCGATTCACCGGGTCGAGGACGATCACCGCATCATCCTGCATGCGCAGGCTGGAAGCAGCGTCGATCCAGTAACCCTGCCAGCCGGCTTCACGCAGCTTGGGGAAGACTTCGCTGGTGTAGTCGCCGCCCTGGCAGGTCAGGATCACGTCGAGGGTCTTGAGCTCGTCAATGCTATAGGCATCCTTGAGCGCACCGGTGTCCTTGCCCACGGACGGGCCTTGGCCACCCACGTTGGACGTGGTGAAAAACACCGGCTCAATGAGATCGAAATCCTGCTCTTCCAGCATTCGCTGCATGAGCACGGAACCGACCATGCCGCGCCAACCGATCAGACCTACACGTTTCATCGCAACTACACCTATACAAAAGTGGGCCACCGTCGAAGCGGTGGGCCGGAAAGATTACAGATTCCGCAGCGCGGCGACTACTGCATCGCCCATTTGCTGCGTACCGACTTTGGTACAACCTTGCGACCAGATATCACCGGTGCGCAAGCCTTGGTCCAGGACCACGCTGACGGCTTTTTCGATCGCGTCGGCGGCATCGTTCAAGTTGAAGCTGTAGCGCAACATCATCGACACCGACAGGATGGTCGCCAATGGGTTGGCGATGCCCTGCCCGGCGATGTCCGGCGCCGAACCGTGGCACGGCTCGTACATGCCCTTGTTGTTGGCGTCCAGGGAGGCCGACGGCAGCATGCCGATGGAACCGGTAAGCATCGACGCTTCGTCGGACAGGATGTCGCCGAACATGTTGTCGGTGACGATCACATCGAACTGCTTCGGCGCGCGCACCAGTTGCATGGCGGCGTTGTCGACGTACATGTGGCTCAGCTCGATGTCCGGGTAATCCTTGGCCACCTGCTCGACCACTTCACGCCACAGTTGGCTGGAAGCCAGCACGTTGGCCTTGTCCACCGAGCACAACTTTTTGCCGCGTACGCGCGCCATGTCGAAACCGACCCGGGCGATACGGCGGATTTCGCTTTCGCTGTACGGCAAGGTGTCGTAGGCCTGACGCTCGCCATTATCCAACTCACGGGTGCCACGTGGGGCGCCGAAGTAGATACCGCCGGTCAGCTCACGGACGATGAGGATGTCCAGGCCCGAGACGATTTCCGGCTTCAGGCTCGAAGCATCGGCCAGTTGCGGGTAGAGAATCGCCGGACGCAGGTTGCCGAACAGGCCCAGTTGAGCACGAATCTTCAGCAGGCCGCGCTCGGGGCGGATGTCGCGTTCGATCTTGTCCCATTTCGGGCCGCCCACGGCACCCAGCAGCACGGCATCGGCTGCGCGGGCACGGTCCAGGGTTTCATCGGCCAGGGGCACGCCATGCTTGTCGATGGCCGCGCCGCCGATCACGTCGTGGCTGAGCTCAAAGCCCAGGCCGTACTTGTCGTTGGCCAATTCCAGGACCTTGACCGCTTCGGCCATGATTTCCGGGCCAATGCCGTCGCCTGGGAGAATCAGAATCTGCTTGCTCATGCTTTCCTCGTTTGCTTTATCGGCCCGTCCCGGGCTTTGTACCCGACTGGCCGGGAAAAATGCTATCGCTCGGCCCACAGCACCAGTACATCTGTACTGAACGAACCATCGGCCTCAATCTCAAAATATTCACGCACTTCGTCGCCCATCGAGCGCTGCAGCTCGAGAATCGCCGCCCGCATCACCTCGGGGGTGCGCATGCGCTCGACCCAGGAACGGTATTCCAGGCGCAGGCGCTGGCGCGAGGTGCTGCGGGTATGCAGTCCCGCTTCGCTGACCTGGCGCAACCATTCACCGGCGGAATAATCGCGCACATGGCTGGTGTCACGCAGCACTTCGACGCTTTGCAGGTACGTGTCCAGCAAGGGCGCGCCAGGCGACAGGACATCAATGAGCGCCACCACCCCGCCCGGCTTGAGCACCCGGCGCACTTCCCGCAAGGCCAGGCCCAGGTCGCTCCAATGATGCGCCGAATAACGGCTGAACACGAAGTCGAACTCAGCGTCGGCAAACGGCAGGCGCTCGGCGGCGCCCCGCACCGTGGCGATGTTGTCCAGGCCCCGCTCCACTGCCGCCGCGGTCACGACGTCGAGCATCTGCTGGGACAAGTCATAGGCCACCACTTCACCGGCCAATGGCGCGACATGGAAACTCACGTGCCCGGCGCCGCACCCCAGGTCCAGCACCCGGGCATCGCCATGACCTGCCAGCTCAGCCTGTAGCAGCGCGAACTCGGTGCCCTGGGCGTGCACGGCACTGCTCAGATAGGCCGAAGCCTGTTCACCGAATTGCTTTTGTACTACTTGACTGTGGGCGGTGCTGGTCATGGGATGTCCTTGAAGTTTGTATCGCCTGGGCTGTCCCCATCGCGAGCAAGCTCGCTCTCACAGGGGATTGTTAACACCGCAAATCCAATGTGGGAGCGAGCTTGCTCGCGATGAGGCCGGTACTGCCTACCTCAATCTCGAATCA
The DNA here is from genome assembly GCF_026016345.1 of Pseudomonas sp. B21-054. Taxonomy (NCBI): domain Bacteria; kingdom Pseudomonadati; phylum Pseudomonadota; class Gammaproteobacteria; order Pseudomonadales; family Pseudomonadaceae; genus Pseudomonas; species Pseudomonas sp. B21-054. The sequence continues at coordinate 2,313,814 of NZ_CP087204.1, read as the reverse complement.
ATCAAGCATCGCGAAACAACCAAGGCTGGCTCGCCCGGTGCTTGGCCTCGAACGCGGCAATCGCCTCGCCGTCCTGCAGAGTCAAGCCGATGTCATCCAGGCCGTTGAGCAGGCAGTGCTTGCGAAACGCATCGATCTCGAACTTCAGCACCTTGCCGTCGGGGCGGGTCACGGTCTGGGCGGCCAGGTCGATCTGCAGTTGATAGCCAGGGTTGGCCTCGACCTGCTGGAACAGCTCATCCACGTCAGCATCGCTGAGGATGATCGGCAGCAAACCGTTCTTGAAGCTGTTGTTGAAGAAGATGTCGGCGTAGCTCGGCGCGATGATGCTGCGAAAACCGTACTCTTCCAACGCCCATGGCGCGTGCTCGCGGCTCGAACCGCAGCCGAAGTTCTCCCGGGCCAGCAACACGCTGGCGCCCTGGTAACGCTCGGCGTTGAGCACGAAATCCTTGTTCAACGGGCGCTTGGAGTTGTCCTGGTACGGCTGGCCGACATCCAGGTAGCGCCACTCATCGAACAAGTTCGGGCCGAAGCCGGTGCGCTTGATGGACTTCAAGAACTGCTTGGGAATGATCTGGTCGGTGTCAACGTTGGCACGATCCAAAGGCGCGACAAGACCAGTGTGCTGGGTAAAAGCTTTCATGCTGCGCTCCTTCAGATCAATTCGCGGACGTCGACGAAACGGCCGTTGACAGCCGCCGCCGCGGCCATGGCCGGGCTCACCAGGTGCGTACGGCCACCGGCGCCCTGACGGCCTTCGAAGTTACGGTTGGAGGTGGAGGCGCAATGCTCGCCCGACTCCAAACGGTCCGGGTTCATCGCCAGGCACATCGAGCACCCTGGCTCGCGCCATTCGAAACCGGCCTCGAGGAAAATCTTGTCCAGCCCTTCCGCTTCGGCCTGGGCCTTCACCAGGCCCGAGCCCGGCACCACGATGGCCTGCTTGATGGTCGAGGCCACCTTGCGGCCCTTGGCGATTACCGCAGCGGCGCGCAGGTCTTCGATCCGCGAGTTGGTGCAGGAGCCGATGAACACACGATCGAGCTGGATGTCAGTGATCGCCTGGTTGGCGCTCAAGCCCATGTACTTCAAGGCACGGACGATGGAGTCGCGCTTGACCAGGTCCATTTCCTTGGCCGGATCCGGTACGTTCTGGTCCACGGCCAAGACCATTTCCGGGGAAGTGCCCCAGCTGACTTGCGGCTTGATCTGCGTCGCGTCGAGCTCGACCACCGTGTCGAACTTGGCATCGGCATCGGAGACCAGGTCTTTCCAGGCCTCGACCGCCATGTCCCATTCCGCGCCCTTGGGCGAGAACGGACGGCCCTTGACGTATTCCACGGTCTTTTCATCGGCGGCCACCAGGCCCACGCGGGCACCGGCTTCGATGGACATGTTGCAGATGGTCATGCGGCCTTCGACGGACAAGTCGCGGATCGCGCTGCCGGCGAACTCGATGGCATGGCCGTTACCGCCAGCGGTGCCGATCTTGCCGATCACGGCCAGGACGATGTCCTTGGCGGTCACGCCGAACGGCAACTTGCCTTCGACGCGCACCAGCATGTTTTTCATTTTCTTGGCGACCAGGCACTGGGTGGCGAGCACGTGCTCGACCTCGGAGGTGCCAATACCGTGGGCCAAGGCGCCGAAGGCACCGTGGGTCGAGGTGTGGGAGTCGCCGCAGACCACGGTCATGCCCGGCAAGGTCGCGCCCTGCTCCGGGCCGATGACGTGGACGATGCCTTGGCGTACATCGTTCATCTTGAATTCAACGATGCCGTATTCGTCACAGTTATCGTCGAGGGTCTGGACCTGCAAACGCGAGACCTGGTCGGCAATGGCTTCGATGCCGCCCTTGCGCTCCGGGGTGGTCGGTACGTTGTGGTCCGGGGTCGCGATGTTGGCATCGATGCGCCATGGCTTGCGCCCGGCCAGGCGCAGGCCTTCGAAGGCTTGCGGCGAAGTCACTTCGTGGATGATGTGACGATCGATGTAGATCAGCGCCGAGCCATCGTCGCGCTGCTTGACCAAATGCGAATCCCAGAGCTTGTCGTAGAGCGTTTTGCCGGCCATCAGACGGTTTCCTCATCAGCTTGTTTCTATGCCCCGGGTCCTGAGCGAATCAATAACCCCTTGGCTTGTGAGGCTGATCCTATGGGGTTACATTAAATAACTCAAATTCATATTTTTCATACTTTGCATAACCAACTGGAATTCGACCGGAACCACCATGGACCTCGCCAACCTCAATGCCTTTATTGCCATCGCCGAGACTGGCAGTTTCTCCGGCGCCGGCGAACGCCTGCACCTGACCCAGCCGGCCATCAGCAAGCGCATTGCGGGCCTGGAGCAACAACTCAAGGTGCGCCTGTTCGATCGCCTGGGCCGTGAAGTGAGCTTGACCGAGGCCGGCCGCGCCCTGCTGCCACGGGCCTACCAAATCCTCAACGTGTTGGACGACACCCGCCGCGCCCTGACCAACCTGACCGGCGAAGTGACCGGCCGCCTGACGCTCGCCACCAGCCACCACATCGGCCTGCACCGCCTGCCTCCTTTATTGAGGGAGTTCACCCGACGCTACCCCCAAGTGGCGCTGGATATTCAGTTCCTGGATTCGGAAGTGGCCTACGAAGAAATCCTCCATGGCCGGGCGGAGCTGGCCGTCATCACCCTCGCCCCCGAGCCCCACACGCTGGTGCGCGCCACGCCGGTGTGGGACGACCCCCTGGACTTCGTGGTGGCCCCGGAACATGCGCTGCTGGACAACGGTGGTGTCAACCTGGCGGACATTGCCTTGCATCCAGCGGTTTTCCCGGGCGGCAACACCTTTACCCACCACATCGTCCGACGTTTGTTCGAGGCCCAGGGCCTGACGCCCAACATCGCCATGAGCACGAATTACCTGGAAACCATAAAAATGATGGTTTCCATCGGCCTGGCCTGGAGCGTCCTGCCGCGCACCATGCTCGATGATCAGGTGGCACGCATTCCTTTGCCGGGCATACAGCTCAGTCGCCAGCTAGGCTATATCTTGCACACCGAACGGACGCTGTCGAATGCCGCACGGGCTTTCATGGCCTTACTGGACGCACAAATCGATCTGCCAAGGACAAAGGCATAGGTTGTGCTACTCCTATAGAGCCGCAACACCTGTGCCCAACGCCCAATCTGCCAAGGCTCGCTAGATAATGCCCAAACCCGCTGACCACCTCCCGCCCCTGCCGCGCATCCAGGCGCTCGACCCAAAACGGTCCGAGCAAAGCTGGGACAGCGCACCGCAGTTGCTGGCCGCGCTGAACGGCGCACGGTTGGGGGCCTGGTCGTGGGACATCGATACCGGGCAGATCAGCTGGTCCCGGGGCACCCAGGCGTTGTTCGGCTTCGATCCGCGCCAGCCATTACCGGCCGACGTGGACTACCTGGACCTGTTATTGCCCGAAGACCGGGCCAAAGCCATGCGGGCCTTTCACGCGGCGGTGGCCGGCGTGCCACTGGAACAGGCAATGCACCACCGCATCGTCTGGCCTGACGGCAGCCTGCACTGGCTGGAAATCAGTGGCAGCGTGCTGCCCGACAAGCGTGGCCGTCCCCGAATGATCGGGGTGATCCGCGAGATCACCCATCAACGCGAGCGGGAACAGGCCCTGCGCAGCTCGGAAAAACGCTTTGCCACGCTCTTTCACCTCTGCCCCAACATGGTCTTGCTGACCCGTCAGGAAGACGGCTTGATCAGCGAGGCCAACCAGTATTTCGAAAGCCTGTTTGGTTGGCCGGTACACGACGTGATTGGCCGTACCACCCTGGAGCTGGGGCTGTGGGTCGACCCCGGGCAACGGGCAAAACTAGTGGAGGCGACGAAAGCCAAGGGCGAACTGGTGAGCATGGAGGTGGAGTTTCGAGCCAGCAACGGCCAGGTCCATAACGGTATTCTCAGCGCCCAAAAAGTCGAGCTCGAGGGCCAGCCCTATCTGTTGAGCACTTTCCTCGACACCACCGAGCGCAAACTGGCCGAACAGGCCCTCAAGGACAGCCAGGAACGCCTGGACCTGGCGCTTGACTCGGCGCAGCTGGGTACCTGGGATTGGCACATTCCCAGCGGCATGCTCTATGGCTCGGCGCGGGCCGCGCAACTCCATGGCCTGGAACCCAAGCCATTCCACGAATCCTTCGATGCGTTTTTTGACGGCGTGCCCACCGAAGAGCGCAATAACATGCGTAACGCCTACCGCAGCCTGCGGGAAGGGCCGGCGGGCAACTATCAACTGACCTACCGCGTGCAACTGCCGGACGGCAGCTCCCGTTACCTGGAAAGCCGCGCCCGCCTCTATCGCAATGACGACGGCAGCCCCTTGCGCATGGCCGGCACCTTGCTGGACATCACCGATCAGGTCGAGCGCGAGCAGAGCCTGGCGGCATCGGAGGAGAAATTCGCCACGCTGTTCCAGGTCAGCCCCGACCCGATCTGCGTCACTCATCAGGACAGCGGCCGGTTCCTCGAAATCAACTCCAGTTTCACCCAGACCTTCGGCTGGGCAGCGAGCGATGTGATCGGCCTCAGCGCCGACGAAATCGGGCTCTGGGATGCTTCGGGCAGCAGCCTGCAACGCATCGAACGAGTGATCCGCGAGCAATCCCTGAACAACGTCGCCATCGTCGTCCATCATAAAAACGGCCAGCCACTGACCTGCGTGATCTCCAGCCGACAAATCAACGTTAGCAACCAGCCGTGCATCGTCACCACCTTGCGGGACATCACCCAACAACAACGTTCCGAAGCGGCCCTCAAGGCCAGCGAGGAGAAATTCGCCAAGGCGTTTCACTCCAGCCCCGACGCCATCACCATTACCGAATGCGACAGCGGCCGCTACCTCGAAGTCAACGACGGCTTCTGCCGCCTGACCGGCTACCGCGCCGACGAAGTGATCGGGCACACGGTCTACGAAGTCGGAATCTGGGCCGAAGAAAAACAGCGCGCGACGTTGCTGGCTGAACTGCAGCTCAAGGGCCGCGTGCACCACATGGAAATGCTCGGGCGCAACAAACGGGGGGAATTGCTTACCGTAGAGGTCTCGGTGGAGCCCATCACGCTCAACGAAACGGCCTGCCTGTTGCTGACGGCCCGGGACGTGAGCCTGCTGCGCAACGCTGAAGCACAGATACGCCACCTGGCCTATCACGACTCGCTGACCAACCTGCCCAACCGGGCGTTGCTGATGGACCGGCTGAGCCAGCAAATCGCCCTGCTCAAGCGCCACAACCTGCGTGGCGCGCTGCTGTTTCTCGACCTGGACCACTTCAAGCACATCAACGACTCCCTCGGTCATCCGGTGGGCGACACCGTGCTGAAAATCATCACCGCGCGCCTTGAAGCCAGCGTGCGCCTGGAAGACACCGTGGCGCGGCTGGGCGGCGACGAATTCGTGGTCTTGCTCAGCGGTCTGGAAGGCAGCCGCGCAGCTGTCAGCGAGCAAGTGCAGAACCTGGCCGATACCTTGCGCGATTTGCTCTCGGAGCCGATGTTCCTCGATGGCCAGCGCCTGCAAGTCACGCCGAGCATCGGCATGGCGCTGATTCCCGACCACGGTTCTACCCCGACCGACCTGCTCAAGCGCGCCGACATCGCGCTGTACCGCGCCAAGGATTCGGGCCGCAACACCTCGCAGATGTTCCACGCCACCATGCAAAAAGCCGCCAGCGAACGACTGCGCATGGAAACCGACCTGCGCCAGGCCCTGGCACGCGGCGAATTCAGTTTGCATTTCCAGCCTCAGGTCGACGCTCGGGACAACCGCATCATCGGTGCCGAAGCCCTGGTACGCTGGCATCACCCAGACCTGGGCGCCCAGTCGCCCGCCGAATTCATCAAAGTGCTGGAGGACAGCGGCCTGATCCTGGAAGTCGGGACCTGGATCCTCGATGAAGCCTGCGACGGCTTCAAGCAACTGATCGCCAGGGGCAAGGTCGATCCGCAGCAATTCAGCCTGTGCGTGAACATTAGCCCGAGGCAGTTCCGCCAGAGCGACTTCGTCGAACGCATTGAAACCTGCCTCGCCACCCACGGCTTGCCCTGCTCCATGCTGAAGCTGGAAATCACCGAAGGCATCGTGATCCAGAACCTGGACGACACCATCGCCAAGATGCGCCGGCTCAAGAAATTGGGGGTGAGCTTCGCCATGGACGACTTTGGCACCGGCTACTCGTCGCTGACTTACCTCAAGCGCCTGCCGGTGGACACGCTGAAAATCGACCAGTCATTCGTGCGCGACGCCACCAGCGACCCCAACGACGCTGAAATCATCCGCGCCATCGTCGCCATGGCCCGCAGTCTCAACCTGGAAATGATTGCCGAAGGCGTGGAGACCCTGGAGCAATTGCAATTCCTGCAGGGGCTTGATTGCCATTTGTACCAAGGTTATTTGCATAGCCGGCCGTTGCCGCTGGAGGCGTTTGAGCGGTTGTTGCCGTAACTTTGTGGCGAGGGGATTTATCCCCGTTGGGCTGCGCAGCAGCCCCAAAGAAATTGAACGACACTGACCCGCCTGACATACCGAGGCGGCTGGTTTTGGGGCCGCTTCGCAGCCCAGCGGGGATAAATCCCCTCGCCACAATGGAATCCTCACACTGTCATTCCACAATGAAGAAGGGCGCCATTTGGCGCCCTTCTTCAGCTGCGATGCATCAGTTTTGCAACACGGCTTGCTGTTGCGCCCCATTGATCGGGATGCGCTTGGCTTTCGCCTCTTCCGGTACCACCCGCAACAGATCGATGCTCAACAGACCGTTGCTCAGGCCGGCGGATTTGATCTCGATATGATCCGCCAACCGGAAGGACAGCTTGAACGCACGCTGGGCGATACCCTGGTGCAGGTAAGTCACGCTGTCGCTGCTGGCCTCGCGTTTACCACCGCTGATGGTCAGCACACCTTTTTCCACTTGTAGGTCCAGGTCTTCTTCCTGGAACCCGGCGGCGGCGACCACGATGCGGTACTCGTCATCACCATGTTTTTCCACGTTGTAGGGTGGATAGCTGCTGCCCGGTTCGTTGCGCAGGGCGGTTTCGAACAGGTCGTTGAAACGGTCGAAACCCACCGAGGAACGGAACAGAGGGGCCAGGGAAAATGCAGTACTCATGATTCAAATCTCCTGAAAAATTCAGCAAGTTTTTTTGTCTCCGCGACCCGAATTCGGCATCGCGCAACCCCTATCTAGGGTCCGCCAAATACTTTTCAAGAGCTTTTTTTGATTTTTTTTCAGGCTGCTTCGGGACGCTGTACACCCAGCAAACGACCCACCGCGTCCAGCTCGGTTTCCCGCCGAAGGGCAGTGAACAGCGCCACCGCCTCAGGGTAATTGCGGGTCAGCATCGCCAGCCATTGCTTCAACCGACCGGGCGCCTGACGGGGTGTCAGTTGCTCGACCACCTGCACCCAGAAATCCTGGAGCATCGGTTGCAACTCGGCCCAGGACATCTCGACCACCTCTTCACCGGCCCGGGCCGCAGCGATCTGCCGGGCCAGGTCAGGGCGGGAAACGAGGCCGCGTCCGAGCATGATGTCTTCGACGCCGCTGATCTCGCGGCACCGACGCCAGTCTTCCACGCTCCAGATATCGCCGTTGGCGAACACCGGCACCTTGACCACGTCCTGAACCCTGGGGATCCATTCCCAGTGAGCCGGTGGTTTGTAGCCATCGGTCTTGGTCCGCGCATGCACCACGATGTGCGCCGCGCCGCCTTCGGCCAACGCCGTGGCACAGACCAGCGCGCCGTCAGGGCTGTCGAAACCCAAGCGCATCTTGGCGGTGACGGGGATGTGCCTGGGCACCGCGCGACGCACGTGTTCGACGATTTGGTTGAGCAGTTCCGGCTCCTTAAGCAACACCGCCCCGCCCCGGGATTTGTTCACGGTCTTGGCCGGGCAGCCAAAGTTCAGGTCAATGACCTCTGAGCCCAACTCACAAGCCAACGCCGCGTTTTCCGCCAGGCACACCGGATCGGACCCGAGCAACTGCACCCGCAACGGCACGCCGGCGGCGGTCCGGGCATCGGTCAGCAGCTCAGGGGCGAGCTTATGGAAATAGGCCGGCGTGAGCAGGCGGTCATTGATGCGGATGAACTCGGTGACGCACCAGTCGATACCACCAACCCGAGTCAGGACGTCCCGCAGGATGTTGTCGACCAACCCCTCCATGGGCGCCAGGGCAATTTGCATGGAAAAACACACTCAACGAAAAAACGTGCGGCAGTTTACCGGATTTTGCCCACATATCCGGCATTCACCACAAATCCTTGTGGGAGCGAGCTTGCTCGCGATGGCGGTGAGTCAGCTTGCGGGAGTGTTGAATGTGCCGCCGCTTTCGCGAGCAAGCTCGCTCCCACAGGGGTTGGGGACACCCACAGCATCGGAGCCCACCACAATCTATGTGGGAGCGAGCTTGCTCGCGATGGCGGTGGGTCAGTCTATGAAGGCGCCAGATGGATTCAGCGCCACGCCATAGCCTTCAATGAATTCCGGCGGCATGCGCTTGGGCCTGCCAGTGGACAGTTCGATGCAGACGAATGTGGTCTGGGCGCGCAGCAAGGTGGTGTTGTCACTGGGGCGGATCAGCTGGAAATGCCGGGTCATCTTCAACCGCTGGTCCCAGTCGACGATCCAGGTCGCCAGTTGCAGCTCGTCGCCTTCGTAGGCCGCCGCCAGATAATCGATTTCATGCCGCACCACCGCCATGGCCCGGTCCAGTCGCCGGTATTCGACCAGGTCCAGCCCCAGGCGCTGGGAATGGCGCCAGGCGCAACGCTCAAGCCAGGTGACGTATACCGCGTTGTTGGCGTGGCCCAGCCCGTCGATGTCTTCGGCATTGACTTGAAGATCAATGATGAATGGCGTTGCCCGATCCCAGCCCATGCCCCTCTCCCGGTTGAATGTGGATCGGGGCAGTGTAACGGATGATCAAGCCGATTGCCGCGCTTGCAGGCTGCGCCCAGCCAGCAGTGATAACACACCATCAATGACCCGAGGATCGGCCAGCACCCGCTGGTGCCCACCCTCGGGCAATCGCAGCAAGCGGCTGTCGAACCAGGCTTCGTGGATCAGTTGCGATTCCTTGACCGAGACGAACGTGTCGTCCTCGGCATGGACGATCAGCCCGGGCAGATCCAGCTGGTAGTGGGAGACGTCCATCTTCGAGACCCGCATGCCGACATCACGCTCCACTTCGCGAATGAAGGCCGAACGTGCCTTGGGTGGCAACCCCATCATTCGGGCGAACCCGCGCAACACGCCAAGAATACGCCCGGGTGCGGCAACACTGACCAGGGTCTCGGTACGCAACCCCAACTGAACCGCCAGCATGGCACTGGCACCGCCCATGGAATGCCCGATCACGGCTTGCAGCGGCGGCAACTCAGCCGCGGCTTCAAGCATGGCCCTGGCGAACAGCAAGACATTCGCCTCGCGACCAGGAGAGCGACCATGGGCCGGGCCGTCCAGCGCCACCACCATGTAGCCGGCGTTCACCAACGCAGTGATCAACGCCCCGAACTGAGTGGGCCGCCCTTCCCAGCCGTGCATCAGCAGAACGACCGGGCCCCTGCCCCAACGTAACGCCGACAGTCCGAAACGCAAGGTGATGCGCTCAGAACTGGCCAGCAGCGGCAATTCCCAGTCGCGGGGCGGCAGGTTCCGGGGCTGCATGAACACCCCACGCATCTTCTTCGCTACCAGGCGCGGAGCCAGCCGGCCAAGTGTGCCATTGACGCCACGAATCCAGCTCAACCTGTTCATCGCTCATCTCCAGGGCTTGCGCCTTAGCTCATCGCACCGCCGACTTCGCGGCACGCAACAAACGATCCGACAACTCTCCCGGGCCCAATGCCCGTGCCAGCGCCAGGCCACCGACCATCAGGGCAATGTCGGCCAAGACTTTGTCGGAGTCTTCCGGGCTGGCCGCCAACTGTGCGGTCATCAGCTCGATATGCTCATTGAGAACCTCACGGAACGCATCCGGCAGCCGCCCGAGCTCACCGACTGACGCAGGGATCGGGCAAGCGTTTTCTGTGGAGTCGCGGTGCTTGCGCGACAGATAGAACGCCGCGACCAAAGCGCGCCGCTCTTCACCGGTCAGCTCGGCATCCATGTCGGCAATCAAGCCACGCCGCCGGCTGAGCAGGTTCTTGAACGCCTCCAGCATCAAGGCATCCTTGCTTTCGAAATGGGCATAGAAGCCACCCACTGTCAGCCCGGCCGCGCCCATCACCTCGCCCACGCTCGGCTCCGCCGGGCCACGCTGGATCAGCGCGTCGCTGGCAGCCTTGAGAATGCGTTCACGGGTTTGTGCCTTTTTATCGCTCATCGCCACCTCCGAATATTACGATTGAAATATTATTCTCATAATAATTTTATGCAAGCGAAAATTCTGACCACTGATCAGAAGCATCTTTTCGAGAAATAGAAGAGTTGGCCGAACGCCAGGCAAACAAAAGGGCCATTCAAGAATTGAATGACCCTTATAAAATCCCGCAGAGCGGGTAATCGTGGCGTCCCCTAGGGGACTCGAACCCCTGTTACCGCCGTGAAAGGGCGGTGTCCTAGGCCACTAGACGAAGGGGACACAAACCTTCTGAACATGATCAGCGCTGAGAACTGATCGACTCAAGGCCGGTGTGGCCAGACCTTGAACCTGTAAATTGGTGGAGCTAGACGGGATCGAACCGTCGACCTCTTGCATGCCATGCAAGCGCTCTCCCAGCTGAGCTATAGCCCCGGATTTTTCGCCTCGCGGCGGAGCGATATCTTGCAACATCGCTTCTGTAAAACTGGCGTCCCCTAGGGGACTCGAACCCCTGTTACCGCCGTGAAAGGGCGGTGTCCTAGGCCACTAGACGAAGGGGACGCAAACCCTTCTATACAACTGATCAACGCTGAGTGTTGATCGCTTCAAGACCCGTGTGGCCAGGCCCTGAAGTGTAAATTGGTGGAGCTAGACGGGATCGAACCGTCGACCTCTTGCATGCCATGCAAGCGCTCTCCCAGCTGAGCTATAGCCCCTCATCGCTGAGGACGGGGCGAATCTTAAGGGCGTATCAGAGGGCTGTCAAATTTATTTTCAACAAATTTGAAAGTTTTTTGCCGGGATAACAATCACTTACCGACAAACCCCGGAAAACCGGGGCATGCCCTGCCCCATCGACCGCTTAGGCGATCGCACCCAACAGTTTTTCCCACTCCTTGTTTTCCTTCTTCGACACGCCACCGAGCAAGTCGATGGCCTGGCGCAGGCGGAAGCGGGTCAGGTCCGGGCCGAGAATTTCCATGGCATCGAGCACCGACACCGAACTGGCCTGACCGGTAATCGCGGCGAACATCAGCGGCATGGCGTCACGCAGCTTCAACTCCAGATGTTCGACAACCGCCTGGATGGTGGCGGTGATGCTGTCTTTTTCCCACTGGCGCAGGCTTTCGAGTTTCCACAGGATCAACTGCATCAACTGGCGGACCTGATCGGCCGACAGTTTCTTGGATTCGAACAGCTTCGCATCCGGCGTCACGCCACCGGCAAAGAAGAAACCGGCCAGCGGTGCGATCTGGCTGAAGGTCTCTACCCGGCCCTGCACGTGGGGAGCGATCTTCATCATGTACTCAGGGTTCAACGCCCACTTCTGCACCCGTGCGGCGAACTCCTCCACCGGCAGGTCCCGCAGCCACTGGCCGTTGAGCCAAGACAGCTTCTCGACGTCGAAGATCGGCCCACCCAGGGAGACACGCGACAGATCGAAGTGCTCGACCATTTCCTGCAGCGAGAACTTCTCGCGCTCGTCCGGCATCGACCAGCCCATGCGGCCCAGGTAATTGAGCATCGCTTCGGGCATGAAGCCCATGCGCTCGTAGAACGTCACCGAGGTCGGGTTCTTGCGCTTGGACAGCTTGCTCTTGTCCGGGTTACGCAGCAGCGGCATGTAGCACAGCTGCGGTTGTTCCCAGCCGAAGTATTCGTAGAGCAGGATCAGTTTCGGTGCCGACGGCAGCCATTCCTCACCGCGCAACACATGGGTGATGCCCATCAGGTGATCGTCGACCACGTTGGCCAGGAAGTACGTCGGCAGGCCGTCGGTCTTCATCAGCACTTGCATGTCCATGCGATCCCACGGGATCTCGACGTCGCCACGCAGCATGTCCGGCACCACGCAGACGCCCTCGGTGGGCACCTTCATGCGGATCACATGGGGCTCGCCAGCTGCCAGGCGACGAGCGACTTCTTCCTTGGACAGCAGCAATGCACGGCCGTCGTAGCGCGGGGTTTCGCCACGGGCCATCTGCTCGGCGCGCATCTGGTCCAGCTCTTCGGCGGTACAGAAGCAGGGGAACGCATGCCCCATGTCCACCAGCTGCTGGCAGTACTGCTTGTAGATATCGCCGCGCTCGCTCTGGCGATACGGGCCATGGGGGCCGCCGACGTCCGGGCCTTCGCTCCAGTCGATGCCCAGCCAGCGCAACGCGTCGAAAATCTGCTGTTCGGACTCGCGGGTCGAACGCAACTGGTCGGTGTCCTCGATCCGCAGGATGAATTCGCCGCCATGCTGCTTGGCAAAGCAATAGTTGAACAAAGCGATGTAAGCGGTGCCGACATGGGGATCGCCAGTAGGCGAAGGCGCGATGCGGGTGCGGACGGTGGTCATGGCATGTCTCGGAAAGAATATAAAAGCGAAGATCAAACAGGGGGCGAATGGTAACAGGCGATGGCGGGCGGGCTCCAGTAAGAGGCGGATTTGAGTGGCCAGTCGTTAGACCGAGGCGCCCCCATCGCGAGCAAGCTCGCTCCCACACTGGACCGCGCCCAATGCGGACAACTGGGTTCCCTGTGGGAGCGAGCTTGCTCGCGATGGCGCCCTTGAAATTACCCCAGAACCTCAGACAGTCAGCAACCGCTCCCGCAACTTGCCAATTTCATCACGCATTTGCGCCGCCGCTTCGAACTCCAGGTCCCGGGCCAGTTGGTACATTTTCTCTTCCAACTGCCGGATACGCTTGGCGATCTCGCTCGGCGAGCGCAGTTCGGCTTCGTAGCGGGCACTCTCTTCGGCGGCCTTGGCCATGCCCTTGCGCTTTTTACTGCGCGAGCCAGGCACGGTGGCGCCTTCCATGATATCGGCAACGTCCTTGAACACCCCTTTGGGCGTGATGCCGTTGGCCAGGTTGAAGGCAATCTGTTTGTCGCGACGGCGCTCGGTCTCGCCGATGGCCCGCTCCATGGAGCCGGTCATGCGGTCGGCGTAAAGAATCGCCCGGCCATTGAGGTTACGCGCAGCGCGACCGATGGTCTGGATCAACGAGCGCTCGGAGCGCAGGAAACCTTCCTTGTCGGCGTCGAGAATCGCCACCAGCGACACTTCCGGCATGTCCAGGCCTTCGCGCAGCAGGTTGATGCCCACCAGCACATCGAAGGTGCCCAGGCGCAGGTCGCGGATGATCTCGACCCGCTCCACCGTGTCGATGTCCGAGTGCAGGTACCGCACCCGCACGCCATGGTCGGCCAGGTAATCGGTAAGGTCTTCGGCCATGCGTTTGGTCAGCGTGGTGACCAGCACCCGCTCCTCCAACGCTACGCGCTTGGTGATTTCCGAAAGCAAGTCGTCGACCTGGGTCAGCGCCGGGCGCACTTCGATTTGCGGATCCACCAGCCCGGTCGGCCGCACCAATTGTTCGATCACCCGGCCAGCATGCTCAGCCTCGTAGTTGCCGGGGGTGGCCGAGACAAAGATCGTCTGCGGGCTGACGCTTTCCCATTCATCGAAGCGCATCGGCCGGTTGTCCAGGGCCGAGGGCAGGCGGAAACCGTACTCCACCAGGGTTTCCTTGCGCGAGCGGTCGCCTTTGTACATGGCGCCGACCTGGGGCACGCTGACGTGGGACTCGTCGATCACCAGCAAGGCGTCGGCCGGCAGATAGTCATACAAGGTGGGCGGCGGCGCACCCGCCGGGCGACCCGACAGGTAGCGCGAATAGTTTTCGATGCCGTTGCAGTAGCCCAGCTCCAGGATCATCTCCAGGTCGAAGCGGGTTCGCTGTTCCAGACGCTGGGCTTCCACCAGCTTGTTGTTCGAACGCAGGTATTCCACGCGCTCCTGCAGTTCGACCTTGATCCCTTCGATGGCATCCAGCAGGGTTTCCCGTGGCGTCACGTAGTGACTCTTGGGGTAGAAGGTGAAGCGTGGCAGCTTGCGGATGACTTCGCCGGTCAGCGGGTCGAATGCGGAAAGACTCTCCACCTCATCGTCGAACAGCTCGATGCGGATCGCTTCCAGGTCCGATTCCGCCGGGTAGATGTCGATCACATCGCCACGGACTCGGAACGTCGCCCGGGCGAAATCCATGTCGTTGCGGGTGTACTGCAAATCCGCCAGACGTCGGAGCAAGGCGCGCTGCTCGAGTTTGTCGCCGCGATCCACATGCAGCACCATCTTCAAATAGGTTTCCGGGCTCCCCAGGCCGTAGATGCACGACACCGTGGTGACGATGATCGCGTCCTTGCGTTCCAGCAACGCCTTGGTCGCCGACAGCCGCATCTGCTCGATGTGGTCGTTGATCGAGGCATCCTTCTCGATGAAGGTGTCCGACGATGGCACGTAGGCCTCGGGCTGGTAGTAATCGTAATAAGAGACGAAATACTCCACCGCGTTGTTCGGGAAGAACGCCTTGAACTCACCGTACAACTGCGCCGCCAGGGTTTTGTTCGGCGCCAGCACCAGGGTCGGGCGCTGAACCTGGGCGATCACATTGGCAATGCTGAAGGTCTTGCCCGAGCCGGTCACACCGAGCAGCGTCTGGTGCGCCAACCCGGCCTCGATGCCTTCGACCATCAAGCGGATCGCTTCCGGCTGGTCGCCGGCGGGCTCGAATCGGGTGACTAGCTGGAATTCAGACATAACATAACCTCTGGGTTCACCCCTGTCGGCCAGCCGACAGGAACGAGAAAGACCGAAACGGCTGCTGCCGTCCGAGGAAAAAGCTGGGATGCACACAATGTGGAGGTGAATGCCTTCGCTTTCAAGACGAACGTCCTACACGCCTTGAAGACTTTGACGCGGCGAAGGGACTAACGGTCGAAAAAAATCGAAAATACTTACCGTAAAAGCCGAATCGCCTGTCGCCCTGCCCAGTGATGGCCTCTATACTAGCTCCCCGTTTGTGCACCGCTCTAGTGCATCCGGCTGGAGCGCGACACGTCCCCCCACACTCCATTCAGAGCCGCGCAATAATGAGCCTGTTTTCCGCTGTCGAATTGGCACCCCGCGACCCCATCCTGGGCCTCAACGAAGCATTCAACGCCGACACCCGTACCAATAAGGTCAACCTGGGCGTGGGTGTTTACTGCAGCGAGGAGGGGCGCATTCCACTCCTGCGCGCCGTTGTCGAAGCCGAGACGACTCGCGTGGCTCAGCACGTTTCCCGTGGCTACCTGCCCATCGACGGCATTGCCGCCTACGACCAGGCGGTCCAGACCTTGTTGTTTGGCAAGGACAGCCCGCTGATCGCCTCCGGTCGCGTCATCACCACCCAGGCCGTGGGCGGCACCGGTGCTCTGAAGATCGGTGCCGACTTCCTCAAGCAACTGCTGCCTGACGCCGTCGTGGCCATCAGCGACCCGAGCTGGGAAAACCACCGCGCCCTGTTCGAAACCGCCGGCTTCCCGGTGCAGAACTACCGCTACTACGACGCGGCCACCCATGACGTGAACCGCAGCGGCCTGCTGGAAGACCTCAACGCCCTGCCCGACCGTTCGATCGTTGTGCTGCACGCCTGCTGCCACAACCCGACCGGCGTGGACCTGAGCTCGCAAGACTGGAAAAACGTGCTGGCCGTGGTCAAGGCCAAGAACCACGTACCGTTCCTGGACATGGCCTACCAGGGCTTTGGCGAAGGCATCGACGAAGACGCCGCGGCCGTGCGCCTGTTCGCCGAGTCGGGCCTGACCTTCTTTGCGTCCAGCTCGTTCTCCAAGTCGTTCTCCCTGTACGGCGAGCGCGTTGGCGCCCTGTCGATCGTCAGCGAATCGAAAGAGGAAAGCGCCCGTGTGCTGTCCCAGGTCAAGCGCGTGATCCGCACCAACTACTCCAACCCGCCGACCCATGGCGCCAGCATCGTCGCCGCCGTGCTCAACAGCCCTGAGCTGCGGGCCCAGTGGGAAGCGGAACTGGCCGAAATGCGCCTGCGCATTCGCGGCATGCGCAACCAGATGGTCGACATGCTGGCCAAGGCCGCGCCGCAGCACGACTTCAGCTTCGTCGCACGCCAGAGCGGGATGTTCTCCTACTCCGGCCTGACCGTTGAACAAGTGACGCGGCTGCGCAACGAGTTCGGCATCTATGCCCTGGACACCGGCCGCATCTGCGTGGCCGCGCTGAACCAGAACAACATCGATGCGGTGACCAAGGCCATTGTCCAGGTGATCTGAAGGTCGTCGGGATGAAAAACGGGAAGCCATGGCTTCCCGTTTTTTTTGGCTGTCTAAACCTATGAAAACAGGCACACACCAAAACCTGTGGCGAGGGGATTTATCCCCGCTGGGTTGCGAAGCAGCCCCAAGGTGCTTGAAGTTATTAACCTGCTACATCCGTTGCTGATTTCAGGGCTGCTACGCAGCCCAGCGGGGATAAATCCCCTCGCCACAAAGCATCCAGCCCCGCATTTCCTATACAAGCAAATGCATCGCGACTACAACTCCGTCGCCCGCTGACTCGCCGCATCGTCGTACACGACATATAACGACTCGGCGACCTGGCTCTTGATGGCCTTGGTGCTTTCCAGTCCCAGGACAAACCCCTCGGCCTTGCCCCCGGCACGGTTCAGTTCTTCAGCCGTGCTCGCCTGGACGATGGCGTCGTAAAGTTTTTCGGCGTGCGGCCCCACGCCTTTGGGCAAGCTGATCTGCGTGGTGCTCATAGCGACACCTCGGTGCGGTTGACTGGGTGAAGCGGTAACAGAGGGTTCATGGCGCGTACCTTGGTCGGCGAATGGCCGGCAGCGCGTCCTGCCACTTCCGGGCGACCATGGTAGTCCTCTCTCGCCGTCGCGGTAACTGCCAATCGTTGCCGAACCTTCAATGGTCACCTGGACTGCACCATTTGCCGGCAGAGGCTTGACTTCTCTTTTCCAATCAGTAACATACGCGTCATTCCGCGATAGCTCAGTTGGTAGAGCAAGTGACTGTTAATCACTGGGTCCCTGGTTCGAGTCCAGGTCGTGGAGCCAGATAGCGACAAATCAAGCCCCTGAATCGAAAGATTCGGGGGCTTTTTTGTGGGCAAAAAAAAGCGTTGCCGGTTGAAAAAGCCTGTCGAGGTCGCTGCCGGAACAATAATCTGGCGCCAAAAAGGCATTATGGTCTGAATCCTGCTTTCTTTTTTCGATCATCCAAGCTGTCACGCGAGTGTCATGGCATCGCCGCAAACTGGTGATGTCCGTCAATAACAGCTTCATAACAACAAGGACGAAGCTATGCCCACGCAAAATCCTCACCGCATTGTCGGCCTGTGCACCTCCAGCAAGGTGTACAACGTACTGACTGAACTCAGGCACCTGGAAGGCCACCGCAGCGCCAAGTTCCTTTCATTGCTGGCGGAAAACCTGGTTCGCAAGGGTCTGCTCAACGAGCAGGAAGTGGTGCATATGCTCGACTTGGTCGTCGATTGAGCGGCATCGATTCCTACTATCGAGGCTGTTGATTTTTCGTCTCCCCGGCTGAGTCGTAAGGTAACCCCATCGATTGATGGAGGTTCCCATGCCCAAGGTTCAAATCATGTCTGTCATTGGCAGTGCCGTCCCCGCCCCACTCCGGGAGCTCGGGCTGCTGGCCTGCTGGTACCTGGTGCAAGACGGCGTGACCATCAGCGGCCCGCTGACTTCACTGCCCGCCGCCCAGGCACTGTCGCAACGCATCGGGCCCTACCTGTTGAGGGCCTAGGGCAACTGCACACGCGGCGTGCTTTCGACGAACAAGGCCCAACAGGACATGAACAGCGCGGCGATCAGCGGCCCGATCACGAAGCCGTTCAGCCCGAACACCGCCAGCCCACCCAGTGTCGAGACCAGCACCATGTAGTCAGGCATCTTGGTGTCCTTGCCCACCAGGATCGGCCGCAGGAAATTGTCCACCAGGCCGATTACGAACACCCCGAACAGCGTCAGCACCACGCCCTGCCAGATCGCCCCCGAGAGCAGGAAGTACACCGCCACCGGTGCCCAGACGAGGCCCGCCCCCACCGCCGGCAACAACGACAGGAACGCCATCAGCACCGCCCAGGGCAATACGGTCGGAATCCCCAGGATCCAGAAGATCAGCCCACCCAGCGCACCTTGGCTGATGGCGACCAGCAGGTTGCCCTTCACCGTGGCCCGTACCACCCGATTGAACTTCAACTGCAGACGGCGCTTTTGATGTTCCCCCAGGGGAACGGCCATGCGCACTTTGCGCACCAGTTCCGCACCGTCGCGCAGAAAGAAGAACAGCAGATAGATCATCACGAAGAAGCTGACCAGGAACTGAAAGGTGCCCTGGCCGAAACTGAAGGCCTGGGTGGCGAAGAACTCGCTGCCCTGCATCGCGCTCTTGACGATCTTGTCGCGCAAGCCGTTCAGGTTGCCCAGGCCGAAACGGTCCAGCAGGTGCTGGAAGTACGGCGGCAAGGCATCCTTGAAGCGGGCCAGGTAATCGGCAATGTCCAGCTCGCCGCTTTCCAGGCTCTTGTACAACGCCGCGCCTTCCTGGACCAACAACGTACTGATGATGATCACCGGCAAGATCGCGCAGACCACACAGATGCTCAACGTGACCAGCGAGGTGACATTGCGGTGCCAGCCGAACCTCAACTGCAAGCGGCGCTGCATCGGCGCAAAGACGATACCCAGGATGACCGCCCAGAACACCGCACCGTAAAATGGCAGCAGAATCCAGATGAAGGCGACCGTGACCAGCACCAGGAGCAACATCTGGGCTTTGTTTTGTAGCATCTTTCGATTCATCAGCTTTCCATGTCCAAAGGCGGGATACACATTAGTCCGCCAGGACTCGCCGGAGTGCCTTCACGTTTGCGCTGCACATTGATTCAGGTCAATGAGGCCTGGCCGCCCCTGGCGTAGCCTCCCCGCTTTTTGCGACCTGACCCCACCATGACCCTCGCCGCCCCCGAACTGCTGGCGCCCGCCGGCACCCTGAAAAACATGCGCTATGCCTTCGCCTACGGTGCCGATGCGGTGTACGCCGGTCAGCCGCGCTACAGCCTGCGGGTGCGCAACAACGAATTCGACCACGCGAACCTGGCCTTGGGCATTGCCGAGGCCCAGGCCATGGGCAAGCGCTTCTACGTAGTGGTGAACATCGCCCCGCACAACGCCAAGCTACGCACGTTCCTCAAGGACCTGGAGCCGGTGATCGCCATGGCGCCGGACGCATTGATCATGTCCGACCCGGGGTTGATCATGCTGGTTCGCCGGCATTTTCCACAGATGCCAATCCACCTGTCGGTACAGGCCAATACGGTGAACTGGGCGAGCGTCGAGTTCTGGCAGCAGCAGGGTTTGAGCCGGATCATCCTGTCCCGGGAGTTGTCCCTGGAGGAAATCGCCGAGATCCGCGAGCAGGTGCCGGCCATGGAGCTGGAAGTGTTCGTCCATGGGGCGCTGTGCATGGCCTACTCCGGGCGCTGCTTGCTCTCGGGTTACATGAACAAGCGTGATGCCAACCAGGGCAGTTGCACCAATGCCTGTCGCTGGAAGTACTCGGCGCAACCGGCGGTGGAAAACGCAGCGGGCGATATCGTGCAAACCTTTGAGCCCGCACCGACCCTGGGCCTCGGCGCCCCCACCGATGAAGTGTTCCTGCTTCAGGAAGCGAACCGCCCTGGGGAGTTGATGCCGGCCTTCGAGGACGAGCATGGCACCTACATCATGAATGCCAAGGATCTACGGGCGGTGCAGCATGTGGAACGACTGGCGCGCATGGGCGTGCATTCCTTGAAGATCGAAGGCCGGACCAAGTCGCACTTCTATTGCGCCCGCACCACCCAGGTGTATCGCCGGGCCATCGATGACGCGGTGGCCGGCCGTGAGTTTGACCGCGGCCTGATGACCGACCTGGAATCCCTGGCCCAGCGCGGCTACACCGAAGGTTTTCTACGGCGCCACGTGCACGACGAATACCAGAATTACCAGAACGGCAGCTCGGTGTCGGAGCGCCAGCAGTTCGTCGGCGAACTGACCGGCGCACGGCGCGAACGCCTGGCCGAAGTACGGGTGAAGAATCGCTTCAGTCTGGGGGATCACATGGAGTTGATGACCCCCAAGGGCAACTTTCACTTCGATCTGCATCAGTTGCAGAACATCAAGGGCCAAGGCATCGACGTGGCACCGGGGGATGGGCATGTGGTGTACGTGCCGATTCCGGATGCGGTGGACCTGCGGTTTGGGTTGTTGATGCGGGATATCAGCGAGAAGTAAGACCGGCAGCGCAATTCCTCTGTGGGAGCGAGCTTGCTCGCGATAGCAATTTCATGATCAACGCAGGCGGTGGCTGATCGACCGCCTTCGCGAGCAAGCTCGCTCCCACAGAGATTGCTGGTGAATTCAGGATTTGCAAACTAGCAGGTTTCAGCCCGCGGCAGGAACTGCCGAAGGCTGCGATCCTTCTTTCCCGATAAGACCCGGTTGCCCAGGTGAAAACATCTGGATCGAGAGCAAAAGATCGCAGCCTTCGGCAGCTCCTGGACGTCAGATCCGGAACTGCCCTACCAGTTTGCCCAGGCGCTGGCCCAGATCAGCCAGGCTGCGGGAGGTCTGGGCGCCGAGCTGGGTTTCGTCGGCGACGCTGTCCACCGCCACGGCGATCTGATGCACGCTGCGGTTGATTTCCTCGGCCACGGCGGTCTGCTCTTCAGCGGCGCTGGCGATCTGGGCGTTCATCGAGTTGATGGTGCCGATCAACTGCGCCATGGTGTCCAGGGACGCCCCGGCCTCGTTGGCTTTCGCCGACGTGCCATCGCCCGCCTCGCTGGAGCGACGCATCGCTTCCACCGCCGCATGGGTGCCTGATTGCAGGCGATCGATCATGCCCTGGATTTCCTGGGTGCTTTGCTGAGTCCGGCTGGCCAGGGCCCGCACCTCATCGGCCACCACCGCGAACCCACGCCCCGCCTCCCCGGCACGCGCGGCCTCGATGGCGGCGTTGAGGGCCAGCAGGTTGGTCTGCTCGGCGATCGAACGAATCACCCCGAGCACACTGACAATCGAGGCCACGTCCTGCTGCAGGCTGTCCAGGGACACGCCGCTGCTGCGAATATCGTTCACCAACGCATGAATCTGCTGGATGCTGCCGGCCACCACGCGCTTGGCGGACTGGCCTTCTTCGTCGGTCTGCTGCGCCGCGACGGCGGCGCCCTGGGCACTGCGGGCGACTTCCTGGGCAGCCGAGGACATCTCGTTGATCGCCGTGGCAACCTGATCGGTTTCGTGGCGCTGACGTTCCATGGCTTGCTCGGAGCGCTGGGCCTGCTCGGAAACTTGCGTCACCAGGCCGGTCAGTTGCGAAGTCATGTCGGTGATCTGCCGCACCAGGCCGTGGATCTTGTCGACGAAGCGGTTGAACGAACCGGCCAGTTGGCCAAGTTCATCCTGGCTGGTGATCGCCAGGCGGCGCGTCAGGTCACCCTCGCCTGCCGCGATGTCATCGAGGTTGTCTTTCATCAGGTTCAGCGGCCGCAGGATGGTATTGGCCAGCAACAGGCCCACCACCGCAATTACCAGCAACACCACGGCGGCGATCCCGACAATGCTCAATATCACGCCTTGTACACGATCATGGACCTTGGCTTCTACCAGGGCCACCTGGCCTTCGATGCCGTCCAGGTTGACCGAGCTACCGACCGCCATGTCCCACTTGGCCAGGTATTCGGTGTAGCCGAGTTTCGGCACCAGGTCTTTGCTGTTAGGCAATGGCGAGCTGTATTCGAGGTAATGGGTGCCATCCTTGGCGACCTTCACCAGGTCGCGGTTGACGTAGACACCGTTCGGATCGCGGTTGTCCTTGAAACTCTTGCCCACGCCGTCGGGGCTGTTGGCCTTGAACAGGCGCACGGTCTCGGAATCGTAGCCGAAGAAGTAGCCGTCCTTGCCGTAGCTGACGCTCGACAGCAGCTTGATCGCCTGGGCGCGCGCCTCGGTATCGCCTGGGGCAGCGGCATCGTACAGCGGCTTAATGGCGGTAAGGCCCACCGCCACGTAGTTCTGCAACGTGGCCTTGGCATCGGCCAGCAGACGCTCGCGGGTCTGCTGTACCTCATTGCGGGCTTGTTCCTTCAAGATGAACGCCGTGGTCAGACTGATGATCACAGCGGACAACAAAACGGGCAGTATTGCCAGGGACAGGACTTTAGCCTTCAGGCTCAGGCGCATGCTGTTCACTCTTGTTGGTTTTATGGCGTGGTTAACTGTATTAACGGCACGGCGCGGTAAAACTGTAGGACAAGGTGAAAAGGCTTTCGCGAACGGTCTGAAGCAGAGTCGCTGAATGGAAGGCCCATCGCGAGCAAGCTCGCTCCCACATGGGACTGATGGTGTTCACAGCAGATCAATGTGGGAGCGAGCTTGCTCGCGATGCAGGCGACTCGGTCTTGAGGCTACAACACCATCGCCGCCACCCAACCGAACGCCAGCAACGGCAGGTTGTAATGGATGAAGGTCGGGACCACGGTGTCCCAGATGTGGTGGTGCTGACCGTCGATGTTCAGGCCAGAGGTCGGGCCCAGGGTCGAGTCCGAGGCGGGCGAGCCAGCATCGCCCAGGGCGCCGGCGGTGCCGACGATGCAGACGATCGCCAGCGGGCTGAAGCCCAGTTGCAGGCACAGCGGCACGAAAATCGTCGCCAGGATCGGCACCGTGGAAAACGACGAGCCGATGCCCATGGTCACCAGCAGCCCCACCAACAACATCATCAGCGCCCCGATGCCCTTGTTGTGGCCGATCCAGGCCGCCGAGGTCTCCACCAGGCTCTGGACTTCACCGGTGGCCTTCATCACTTCGGCGAAGCCTGAGGCGGCGATCATGATGAAGCCGATCATCGCCATCATCTTCATGCCTTCGGTGAACAGATCGTCAGTTTCACGCCAGCGCACCACACCCGATACCGAGAAAATCAGGAACCCGACCAGGGCGCCAATAATCATCGAGTCGACCAAGAGCTGGATGGCGAACGCCGCGACAATCGCCAGCCCCGCCACCAGCAGGGTCATGGGGTTGTAGCGCACCGCCACCTGCTCGACCCGGGCGATCCTCTTCAGGTCGTAGACGCGTTTCTTGCGGTAACTGAACAACGACAGCAGCAGGCCGAACACCATGCCCAGCGCCGGAATGCCCATGGCATGGGTGACGTTGATGCCACTGACGTCCACGCCGCTGCGGGCGATGTTGGCCAGCAGGATTTCATTGAGGAAGATATTGCCGAAGCCCACCGGCAGGAACATGTAGGGCGTGATCAAGCCGAAGGTCATGACGCAGGCGATCAAACGGCGGTCCAGTTGCAACTTGGTCAGCACAAAGAGAAGCGGCGGCACCAGCAGCGGGATGAAGGCGATATGGATCGGCAGAATGTTCTGGGAGGCGACTGCGACCGTTCCCAACAGGCCGATCAGCACCCATTTGACGCCCGTGCCACCGGCGGCGTCCTGGCGGTCCACCAGGGCCAGGGCTTTGTCCGCCAGGGCGTGGGCCATGCCGGATTTGGCAATCGCCACGGCGAAAGCGCCGAGCAAGGCGTAGGACAACGCCACCGTCGCGCCGCCACCCAGGCCGGCGTTGAACGCCTTGAGTGTCGCCTCGATGCCCAGGCCACCCGTCAGGCCACCCACCAACGCGCCGACAATCAGCGCGATCACCACATGCACGCGGGACAAGCTGAGCACCAGCATGACGCCAACCGCGGCAATTACTGCATTTATCATCGTTACCTCAAAGCACAGCGATGGAAAGCCACCGGACAAAAAGGTCGCGACTTTGCAGCAAGCGGCGGCAAGCTGCAAGCGTCATGCGGCGGGTTTTCCTGTCTCGCAGTATTTGCAGCCACCACCCTCGACTGTGGGAGCGAGCTTGCTCGCGATAGCAATCTATCAGTTGATACCGATGGGAATGAACGGACGCCATCGCGAGCAAGCTCGCTCCCACAGGATGGGCGGCGTCATGCGATAGAGGTCAGCGTTTAGGCAGTTCGATCACGACCTTCAACCCGCCCCACTCACTCTCGGCCAGCGCCAACGTCCCACCCCAGGTGTCGACGATGTCCCGCACGATGCCCAGCCCCAGGCCATGGCCATCGGTCTGCTCATCCAGTCGCGTGCCGCGGCTGAATACCTGTTCGCGACGATCCTCGGGAATGCCTGGGCCGTCGTCTTCCACCGCCAGGCTGAAACCCTCGGCCGTCTCGGTCACCGTCAGGCGCACTTCGGCGTCTGCCCATTTGCAGGCGTTGTCCAGCAGATTGCCCAGCAGTTCCAGCAGGTCTTCCCGATCCCAGGGCAGGTGCAAGCCCGGCGATGCGAGGTAACTCAAATGCAGGTGTTCGCCGTGAATCATGTTCAGCGTGGCCAACAATCCCGGCAGCTCGGCGTCGCAGTCCAGGTGCGCGCCGGGCAGCGCATCGCCGGAGAGTCGGGCACGGTTGAGTTCGCGGTTCAGGCGCTGCCTGACCTGCTCCAGTTGCTCGAGCAACAGCTTGCGCAACTCAGGATAGGGATCGAGCTTTTCGTTCGAAGCCACGCTTTGCAGCACCGCCAGCGGGGTTTTCAGGGCATGGCCCAGGTTGCCCAGCGCGTTGCGCGAACGCTTGAGGCTGTCTTCGGTGTGGGCCAGCAGATGGTTGATTTGCGCCACCAGCGGTTCCAGTTCCCGCGGCACCTGCTCGTCGAGCTGCGAGCGCTGCCCGCGCTGCAACTGGGCGATTTGCTCGCGGGCCCGATCCAGGGGACGCAAGGCGCGGTGCACAGTGATGCGTTGCAATAACAGAATCAACAGCAACCCCGCCAAGCCGAGGCCGAGGCCGATCTGCTGCATCCGCCGGAAACTGTCACGCACGGGTGTGTAGTCCTGGGCCACGCTGATGGAAATCGCCTGGCCCAGGCGTCGATAGTCGGTGCGCAGTACCAGCAGCTTCTGCCCCTCTGGCCCCAATTGCAGGTTGCTGTGCAGGCCTGGATGGTCGAGCCGGGGCAGTTCCTGGTCCCACAGGGAGCGAGAACGCCAATGCACTTCGGCAAAATCAATGCGGAAATAATGCCCGGAAAACGGCCGTTGATAGGCCGGCGACAAGCGTCGCTCATCCAGCTGTAGACCCTGCGGCCCACGCACCAGGGCCACCAGCAGGTTCTCGCTGTCGTTGCGCAGCCCGGCTTCCAGGTAACGCTGCAAGCCCAGTTCGAACAACCACAAACTGGTTTGCGCCAGAACCAGCCCGACCACCACCATCACACCAATCAGGCCCAGGCTCAGGCGCCGCTGGATGGAGATCACTGCGCCTGCCCGCCGAACAGGTAACCCTGGCCGCGACGGGTTTCGATCACACTGCGTCCCAGCTTGCGCCGCAGGTGATTGACGTGGACTTCCAGCACGTTGGAATCGCGCTCGGTTTCACCGTCATACAGATGTTCAGCGAGATGGCTTTTGGAAAGAATTTGCTCGGGATGAAGCATGAAATAGCGCAGCAGGCGAAACTCAGCGGCGGTCAGTTGGATGTCCGTGCCGTCGCGGATCACGCATTGGCGACCTTCATCCAGATGCAACCCCGCCGCCTTGAGCGTCGGCTGGTTGGCCTGGCCATGGGAACGGCGCAACAACGCCTGGACCCGCAGGTGCAGTTCTTCAGGATGAAACGGTTTGGTCAGGTAATCGTCGGCGCCGGCCTTCAGGCCCTCGATACGCTCGGCCCAGGAGCCGCGGGCGGTCAGGATCAGCACCGGGGTCGCCAGGCCGCCGGCGCGCCACTGGGCCAACACCTCGAGCCCCGGCACCCCCGGCAGGCCGAGGTCGAGGATGATCAGGTCATAGGGCTCGATGCTGCCTTGATACACCGCGTCGCGACCATCGGCGAGCCAATCGACGGCGTAACCCTGTCGTGTCAGCCCGGCCATCAGTTCGTCGGCCAGGGGAACGTGATCTTCCACCAGAAGCAGGCGCATCAGTCTTCCTTATCTTTGAGTAAGCGGCCGGTTGCGGCCTCCAAGTCCAGTTCGCGCACGACGCCGTCGGTATCCAGCAGCTCGACCTCATAAATATAGACGCCGTGTTTTTCCTCCAGCTCGGCCTCCAGCAGTTTGGCGCCGGGATGCAGGTCCAGCGCCTGTTGCAGCAAGTGCTCCAGCGGCAGGATCACACCCTGCTGGCGCAGTTGCAGCGCTTCGTCCTGGTCCAGGTCCCGGGCCATGGCCAGCGAACAAAACGCCAGCAGCACCAGCGTCCATCGGCTGCGGGCGCATAGATTAAGCTTCATTACGTATCCTGATGATTCTTGAGCACCTTGCCGGTGACGGCGTCCACTTCCAGATCCCAGTCAATGCCCTGGGTATCGCGCATGTCCACTTGATAAATGTACCGGCCGTACTCTTCTTCCAGCTCGGTATCGGTCAAGGTGGCGCCAGGGTGTTCGGCCAGGGCAATGGCATTGAGTTTTTCAAAGGACAGAATGGTACCAGCGTCTTGCAGTTTGCGGGCTTCGTCGTCGTTGAGGTCTCGGGCGTGAGCCAGGCCAGTGCTGAGGGCCATGAAGGTCGCGAGGAACAGGGCAGTCAGGCGGTTCATGGGTTTTCTCCTTTTATAGGTTTACCGGGCGACTGTATCGGGGTGAACTTAACTGAAACTGAATTGCCATCATGGAACCCACATCAATGTGGGAGCGAGCTTGCTCGCTCCCACAGGGTTTTGTGTCGTTATAATCAGCCGCCTACCCGTATTCGAGACCGGTATGACCGCCATCCACATCAAGTTTCCCGCCCTGACCCTCAAGGCCGGCCCCCGTGCCTTTGCACGAATCCGCCAGGCCGGCTTGAATGCCGCCGACGTCGGCATTTTGCCCGGCGCCGCTGGCGGTCCCAAGGCCCTGGGCATCCAAGGTCTGGACCTGGCGCTGTTCGGCGAATGGTTGCCCGCCGCGCCCCGGGAACGCTCGCTGATCGGGGCCTCGGTGGGAGCCTGGCGCTTCGCCAGCGCCTGCCTGCCGGACGCCGCCGAAGGGATCCGGCGCCTGGGCACCTTGTACAACGAACAAAGCTTCGCCAAAGGCGTGACCATGGCCGGTGTCAGCCAGAGCTCGCAGCGCATGCTCGATGACTTGCTCGACGGGCGCGACACCTCGATCCTCGATAACCCGCGATACCGGCTCAACATCATGGTCGTCAAGAGCCACGGCCTGCTCGCCCAGGATCATCGCGGCCGGCTGGGCCTGGGGCTGTCGTCGGTGATCGCCGACAACCTGCGGGGCCGCGCCCGGCTGTCGCGGCATTTCGAACGGTTGATCATCCATGACCCGCGCCTGGCCCCGCCCCTGCATCCGTTGAATGACTTTCCGTCGCGTTTCGTTCCATTGGCCGCCGGCAACCTGCGCCAGGCCCTGCTGGCGTCAGGCTCGATCCCGATGGTGATGGAAGGCGTGCGCGACCTGCCGGGCGCCGGTACCGGCACCTACCGCGACGGCGGTTTGCTGGACTACCACCTTGACCTGCCCTACAGCGGCGAGGACATCGTGCTCTATCCGCACTTCACCGACCGGGTCATTCCCGGCTGGTTCGACAAGGGCCTGCCGTGGCGTCGGGGCAACGTCGACCGCCTGCAGGACGTGCTGTTGCTGGCGCCGTCCCGTGAATACCTGGCGCGCCTGCCCTACGGCAAACTGCCGGACCGCAACGACTTCAAGCGCTTCATGGGCGATGACCCGAGCCGCCGCAAATATTGGCGCACGGCGATGGACGAGAGCCGCCGGCTCGGTGACGAGTTCCTCGAACTGGCGGCCAACGGTGGGCTGGGCGAGCGTTTGCTGACCCTTTAGTCAGCACGCTCGCGCAACGCAGGGATCAAACTGATAAACTCCGCCGCCTGCCTCGCGACCGCTACCTTAAAGAGCCCGAACCTGTGGAAATCTTCAAAGAATTTACCTTCGAATCCGCTCACCGCCTGCCCCACGTGCCGGAAGGCCACAAGTGCGGCCGCCTTCATGGCCACTCGTTCAAGGTGGCGATCCACCTGAGCGGCGACATCGACCCGCACACCGGCTGGATTCGTGACTTCTCCGAGATCAAGGCGATCTTCAAGCCGCTCTACGAGCGCCTGGACCACAACTACCTCAACGACATCCCGGGCCTGGAAAATCCCACCAGCGAAGTCCTGGCCAAGTGGATCTGGAATGAGTTGAAGCCGTTGCTACCGGAGCTCAGCGCCATTCGCATCCATGAGACGTGCACCAGCGGTTGCATCTATCACGGCGAATAAAGCCTGGGGAGCGAGCTTGCTCGCGATGACGGCGGCACATTCAACACCTAGGTGACAGACAAACCGCAATCGCGAGCAAGCTCGCTCCCACAGACTTGGCTGCCACCCCTGTGTTTTCCTGTCCCGTCAGCATTGGCCTATGCTTGGTCCCTGAGCCATTTTCAGTGGAGCGCCGATCATGACCAACTGGCCGCTGGATCAGGAATTCGACTTCAACGGGCACCGCATTCGCTACGCCATCCAGGGCGATGGCCCGCCGTTGGTGTTTGTCCATGGCACGCCCTTCTCTTCCTACGTGTGGCACCGAATCGCCCCACTGTTCTTCGCCACCCACAGGGTGCATTACTTCGATCTGCTGGGTTATGGCCAGTCCGCGCAACCGGATGCCGACGTGTCCCTCGGCGTGCAGAACCATCTGCTCACGCAACTGCTGGAGCACTGGGGCCTGGACTGCCCGGACGTGGTGGCCCATGATTTTGGCGGCGCCACCGCCCTGCGCACGCATCTGCTCAACGGCAAGAATTACCGCAGCCTGACCCTGATAGACCCCGTGGCGCTGTCGCCCTGGGGCTCACCTTTCGTGCAGCATGTACGCCAGCATGAAGCGGCCTTCAGCGGCCTGCCCGACTACATTCAGCGGGCCATCGTGCCCACCTATATCCGCGGCGCGATCAAACGGGACATCCCCGACGAAGAGTTGGCGCCCTACGTGCAGCCGTGGCTTGGCGAGACGGGCCAGGCGGCGTTCTATCGGCAGATCGCGCAGATGGACGAACGCTACACCCGTGAAGCCGAGGGCCTGTATCCGAACGTGCGCTGCCCGACCCAGATCCTTTGGGGGGAGGATGACCAGTGGATTCCCATCGAGCGCGGCCGGGCTCTGCACCGGTTGATCCCGGGGGCGCAACTTCACCCTGTTCCGAAGGCCGGGCACCTGGTCCAGGAAGATGCGCCGGAGGCCATCGTGGCAGCGGTGTTACGGTTTCTGCCATTGTCCTCCCCGACCTGAAAAACACTGCATTTCCCCTGTGGGAGCGAGCTTGCTCGCGATGACGGCGGCACATTCAACACATAGGTGACAGACAGACCGCTATCGCGAGCAAGCTCGCTCCCACAGGGATCTTCATGCGCAATGAGATCTGTGTTCCAACTTGAATC
Source organism: Pseudomonas sp. B21-054 (assembly GCF_026016345.1). Lineage (NCBI taxonomy): Bacteria > Pseudomonadati > Pseudomonadota > Gammaproteobacteria > Pseudomonadales > Pseudomonadaceae > Pseudomonas > Pseudomonas sp. B21-054. The sequence goes on along the minus strand of NZ_CP087204.1, from coordinate 2,284,142 downwards.
ACTCGCGCACCGCTTTCGATCCCTGCGCCCACCCAATCCCCAGGATTGTCTATAAATAACCTCGCGATCACTCGCTTGGCACGGCCACTGCACGCTTGCGATATTCCCCTCATCCGCAAGGACCGCCACATGACTCAGAACGATCCGGGCAACGACTATCCCTTGAGCGAAGTCCCGATGCATGCCCGCAAGGGCCTGGCCTCCACGGCCATGGTGCTGCTGGGCTTCACCTTTTTCACCGCCACGATGTTTGCCGGGGGCAAGCTGGGGGTGGCGTTCGGTTTTGCCGAAATGCTCACGGTCATCACCCTCGGCAACCTGCTGCTGGGCCTCTATGCCGCGGGCCTGGGCTACATCGCGTTCAAGAGCGGGCTCAATTCGGTGCTGATGGGCCGCTTCTGCTTTGGCGAGGTGGGCAGCAAGCTCAGCGACTTGATCCTGGGCTTCACCCAGATCGGCTGGTACGCCTGGGGCACGGCGACCGCCGCCGTGGTGCTGGGCAAATATTTCGAATTGAGCGAAAGCACCGTGCTGGGCTTGATGGTGCTGTTCGGCCTGGGCTTCTGCGCCACGGCCTACGTGGGTTATCGCGGGCTGGAAATCCTTTCGTACATCGCCGTGCCAGCCATGATGTTGCTGCTGATGCTGTCGATGTGGGTGGCGACGGTTAAGATCGGCGGCCTCGACGGCTTGCTGGCGGTGGTACCGACCGCCAGCCTCGACTGGTCCACCGCCATCACGCTGGTGTTCGGCACCTTCGTCAGCGGCGCGACCCAGGCCACCAACTGGACGCGCTTCTCCCGTTCGGCGAAGGTCGCGGTGCTGGCGAGCCTGATCGGCTTCTTCCTCGGCAACGGCCTGATGGTGCTGATCGGCGCCTACGGGGCCATCGTCTATCAACAGCCGGACGTGGTCGAAGTGTTGCTGCTGCAGGGTTTCGCCATGGCGGCGATGGCCATGCTGCTGCTCAACATCTGGAGCACCCAGGACAACACCATCTACAACTTCGCAGTGGCCGGTTGCAACCTGCTGCGTACCCGTCGACGCAAAACCGTGACCCTGGGCGGCGCCGTGATCGGCACGCTGCTGGCCCTGCTGGGCATGTACGATTTGCTGGTGCCATACCTGATTCTGCTGGGCACCGTGATCCCGCCCATTGGTGGCGTGATCATGGCCGATTTCTTCTTCCGCTGGCGCGGTCGCTATCCACGCCTGGCCGAAGCACAGCTGCCGGCGTTCAACTGGCCCGGGTTGTTGGCCTATGGGCTTGGCACCGTCGCCGCGTTCAACTCGCCATGGGTCGCGCCACTGGTAGGAATCGCCACTGGCGCGCTAACGTATGTGCTATTGATCGGCGTAATGGGTACTCGCACCGCCGACGCACCACTACAAGACCTATAAAGGACTCGCCTGATGCACATCATCAACGCCCGCCTGCGCAACCGCGAAGGCTTGCATGAACTGCACCTGGAAAACGGCCTGATCGCCAACATCGCCCGTCAGACCGAGGCCCCCAGCCTGGGCCCGGAAGACCTCGATGCCGGCGGCAACCTGGTGGTGCCGCCCTTCGTCGAGCCGCACATCCACCTGGACGCGACCCTCACCGCCGGCGAGCCGCGCTGGAACATGAGCGGCACGCTGTTCGAAGGCATCGAGTGCTGGGGCGAACGCAAGGCCACCATCACCCAGGAAGACACCAAGACCCGCGCCAAGAAAACCCTCCAGGCCCTCGCCGCCCACGGCATCCAGCATGTGCGTACCCACATCGACGTGACCGACCCGGAGCTCACAGCCCTCAAGGCGATGCTGGAAGTGCGCGAGGAAAGCCGGCACCTTGTGGACATGCAGATCGTCGCGTTTCCCCAGGAAGGCATCGAGTCTTACCGCAACGGCCGCGAGCTGATGGAAGAAGCGATCCGCATGGGCGCCGACGTGGTGGGCGGCATTCCGCATTTCGAGTACACCCGCGACCAGGGCGTCAGCTCGGTGAAATTTCTGATGGACCTGGCCGAACGCACCGGTTGCCTGGTGGATGTGCATTGCGACGAAACCGACGATCCGCATTCGCGCTTCCTCGAAGTGCTCGCCGAAGAAGCCCGCAGCCGCGACATGGGCGCGCGGGTCACCGCCAGCCACACCACGGCCATGGGCTCCTACGACAACGCCTACTGCGCCAAGCTGTTTCGCTTGCTCGGGCACTCGGGCATCAGCTTCGTCTCCTGCCCCACTGAAAGCATCCACTTGCAGGGACGCTTCGATAACTTCCCCAAGCGCCGCGGCGTCACCCGGGTCAACGAACTGCTCGAAGCCGGGATGAACGTGTGCTTCGGCCAGGACTCCATCGTCGATCCGTGGTATCCGCTGGGCAACGGCAACATCCTGCGGGTATTGGAAGCCGGGCTGCATATCTGTCACATGCTCGGCTACCGCAACCTGCAAAGCGCCCTCGACCTGGTCACCGACAACAGCGCCAAGGCCATGGCCCTGGGCGAGCGCTACGGCCTGGAACCGGGGCGCCCGGCAAACCTGCTGATCCTGTCGGCCGACAGTGATTACGAAGTGATCCGCAGCCAGGGGTTACCGCTCTACTCGATCCGCAACGGTGAAGTGCTGATGAAGCGACAGATGCCGGTGGTGGAGTTTGCCCCGCAGTTGGGCTGATACAAACCCTGTGGGAGCCGCGGCGCATTTTTTTGTGAGCGCTCTCGCCACAGGGTTCGTTTTCTTAGATTGAAAGCGTTGCGACGCTCGAAGGTGCCTTCGGAGGGGCCATCGGCTTTGCGGTTTTCTCGGCCAACGCGATGCACTTCAGGGCCAGGATCGTCGTCGGGTCGACCAGGGCCACGGTATGCCCGTTAATGTCGACCCCCTCGCAATGATCCAGCACCAGCGGTAACTCCGTACACCCCAGAATCAGAACCCCCGCCCCCAGTTCACACAGGTGCTCGGCCGCCAGCAACAATTGCTCCTTGCAGAGCCCTTGGGTGAAACCGGCCTTGATACCGCGCGGCCCATAGATGGCCTCCATGACCATCGCCTGATAATCGACGCCTGGCGTGAGGACCTGAAGTCCGGCGCGGCGCGCGGCCTGGTGATAGACCTGGCTTTGCACAGTACCGGATGTCGCCAACAGCCCTACCGCCTTGCCCGAACCGTACGTGTGCACGATCCACTCCACCGTCTCGGTCAGCATGTTCACGATGGGCACCCTCAGGTGCGTCTGGATGCGCTCGACGAAAGCATGGGCGGTATTACAGGGAATCGCGATAGCGTTGGCACCCGCGCTTTCGAGGCGTTTGCAGGTGGCGTACATCGCCAGGGTCGGATCGGTTTCATCCCGTAGCAGGTTGGCCGTTCGATCCGGTATCTGGGGATTTTGCTCGACCACCATCTTGATGTGGTCCTGATCCTTACCTGCTGGCGTATTGGCCACCACCTTGGCCATGAAATCCACCGTGGCGGCAGGGCCGACGCCACCGACGATGCCCAGTTTGAAGGGCGGGCGCCTGGGCTGCTGCTGATCCAGCGTCGCGAAGTCAGCGTAAATCTCATTGATGTCCAGCACGGTGATGCCGCGACGCTGCAAGTCGGTACAGACGAGGGACAATTCGGTCATGCCAGGCAAGATCACCGTGGCGCCTTGGGCTTGCAGCGAGAGGCAAGCCTGGTAGACCGCTTCAAGCGGTACGCCTTCCAAGTGGCCATCCTTGATCCCGTTGAGGCCGTACATGGCCTCCATCAAATCCGATTGAGCATCAGCGGCGGGGTAGACAATCTTGAAGTGTTGCCCGAAATGTCGTTCGAACAAGCCGCAATGGCGCACGAAGTCGGAGGCGATGACTCCCAACGTCGTCTGGGCCGCAACCGTGTGGCTGACGTGCTGGGTCAAGGCGGCCATCATGTCCAGCACGGGAATACCCAGTTCGTCCTGGATTTCAGCGCGAAAGGTATGGCTGGCGAAGCACGGCAGCATCACCGCATCGACACCGCTTTCCTCGAACGATTTGCACACCTGGAATACATAGAACTTGCGCGACGTCATGCTCGCGTCCTGGTCCAGGGGCAGCAATACGTCCTTGAACGGGTGCTGCTCGAAGAGGAAGTGGTAGCGACCTTGATCCTCGAGTACCGCCCGCGACTTGACCAACTTGTAGAACAGATCGCCCCCGGCCAGTGACCCAAGCCCACCGACAATGCCCAGCTTGCGGACAACAGGAGCCTGGCGGCTCGACTTCGCTTTAACCTTCATGACCCTCTCCTCAAACCACCGGAACCGGTTCGGATCGAGACCGAACGGGGAAATGAGCGTCATCGTCCTCAACGGGTTCTTCGAGAGGTTCGGACTTGGCGACCACAGCCGTCGCGATGCTGTTACCCACCACGTTGGTGGCCGTGCGAGCCATGTCCAGGAACTGGTCGATGCCGATGATCAACAACAGCCCCGCCTCGGGAAGATTGAACATCGGCAGCGTGGCCGCGACTACGACGACCGAAGCGCGTGCAACCCCGGCCATGCCCTTGCTGGTGATCATCAGTGTCAGAAGAATCAGCAGTTGCTGAGTGAAACTCAGGTCAATGTTGTAGGCCTGGGCGATGAATAGAATGGCGAATGCCTGGTACATCATCGAGCCGTCCAGGTTGAACGAATAACCCAGGGGCAACACGAAGCTGGAGACGCGTTTGGGTGCGCCGAACTTCTCCAGCGCTTCAATGGTCTTCGGGTAGGCGGATTCGCTACTGGCAGTCGAAAAGGCCAGGAGAATCGGCTCGCGAATGAGCTTGCCGAGGTGAAAAACGGAACGCCCGAGAAATAGGTACCCGGCACCGAACAACAAGGCCCAGAGGATCAGGATCCCGAGGTAGAACTCGGCAATCAGCTTGCCGTAATCCACCAGCAAGCCAAGCCCCTGGGTGGTGATGGCCGAGGCGATGGCGGCAAACACCCCAATCGGTGCGAAGGCCATCACGTAGTCGGTGATCTTGAACATCACCTTCGCCAACTCTTCGATGGAGTCCGTGATCCGGGTATAACCGGCCCGTTTCACTGCGGCCAGGGCGAAGCCGAAGAACAGCGAGAACACCACGATCTGCAGGATCTCATTGTTGGCCATCGCCTCGGCAATACTGCGCGGAAACACGTGGCCAATGAATGCCTTGAGACTGAAATCGCCCGTGTTGACTGGAACGGCAGCCGTTGCATGCTGGGCGACGTCCATGTTCAGTCCGGCGCCGGGCTGAAACAGATTGACCAGGCCCATCCCGATCAGCAGCGACACAACTGAAGCAGTGACGAACCAGGCCATCGCCCGAGCGCCAATCCTGCCGACGGAACGGGAATTGCCCATGCTGGCGATACCACCGACCAGCGTCGCGAAAACCAGGGGCGCGATGATCATCTTGATCATGCGCAGGAAAATGTCGGTGACCATCGAGAAGTAAGCGGCTATCTCTTTGGCACTTTGCTCGCTCCCTGCGAAATGGTGACACGCCCAACCGACCAGCACGCCCAGGGCAATGCCCATTGCAATTCGACGTGGGAGCTTATTCTTCTTCACGGTGCTGTCCTCAAGTAGTTCTTGGATTTTTTTACTTGGCAGGAATCAAGTGGCGGTACCGATGCCGTACGTGGCACAGGGACTACGAAGACGATTCTAAGGAGCGGATTCAAAGGCATGATGAGTAATCCAGATCAACCCATGCGCTTTTGGAATAGTTGTTCAAATACCGCGATAGGCCGGGCCATTGCACAGTAAAATGGCGCACTCACAGCGGGAGATTTCGGGATGCAACTCAAATGGCTGGACGATCTTCTGGCGATTGCCGAATGGAAGAACTTCTCCCGCGCGGCCGAAGTTCGTTGCGTGACTCAATCCGCTTTGTCGCGGCGAATCCAGTCCCTTGAGGAATGGGTGGGGGTCAAGCTGGTGGACCGTGGCACCTACCCTGTCCAGCTCACGGCGGCGGGCATCACCTTCTGCGATGAAAGCAGAGAGGCGCTCGCCGGTTTACTCCGGTTGCGTTCGACCTTGCGCGACGTGGAACGGATGCCGGGGCGCTCCATCCAGATCACCGCCGGCCACAGCCTGTCGATGACCTTCCTGCCGAAATGGCTCTCACAGTTCCAGCAAAACACTGAACAGTTCAACGCCCGGGTGGTGGCCGCCAATATTCACGACGCCGTCATCGCCTTGGAGGAAGGCAGCTGCGATTTGATGATGGTCTACCACCATCCGCTCGCCCCGATCCTGCTGGACGCCGAACGCTTCGGCAGCCTGACCCTCGGCCATGACGCGTTCATCCCCTTGTGCGCGCCCAACCACCGGGGCGAGCCGCTGTTCCGTTTACCGGGACGCTCTGGAAAACCGGTCCCCTACCTGGCCTACACGGCAACGACTTTCCTGGGGCGCGTCGCTGATATCGTCATCCACAACGGCCCTGAGCCGGTCGCGCTGGAGCGTTGTTATGAAGCGGACATGGCGATGCTGCTGATGCGCATGGCAATCGAGGGCTACGGCGTGGCCTGGCTGCCGCAGAGTGCAGTCGCCGACGAGTTGGAGCGTGGCTTGTTGGTCAGGGCCGGTGGCGAGCAATGGAGCACGCGATTGGAGATTCGCTCATATTGCGCGATTGCCAATCGCAATCCGACGATGCGCAAGCTTTGGAAGACCCTGGAGGGAGCTTCGTTGCATCGACCGGGCAGCGCACCCACTGCGCTCGATGGTGCGCCTGATCAATGATCCGGGGCGAGGCTACGCATTCAAGCCGATCCAGCCGTGGATACCCACGTATAGACCGACACCAATGATCAACACGCTGGACAGGTACGGTGCGCGTCGGGCAACGGTGCCCAGCCAAGGCCAGCGATTGGAGGCCTGCCTTGCGCCAATGGCCGCGGCGGCACCCACCGTGACCAGGGTCATCGCCAGGCCGATGCTGAAGCACAGGACCAGCAGGCCGCCCAGCGCGACCTCTTTGACCTGGAGGCACAACAGCAGGACGGTAATGGCCGCGGGGCACGGGATCAGGCCGCCCGTCAGGCCGAACATGATGATCTGGCCCGTGGTGACCTCCCGGTTGGTGAAACGCTTGCGGATATCGCTGGCATGCGCCCGCTCATGGGCATCCTGGTAGCCTTCCAGCGACAGCGCCAGGCCTTCGGGTTCCGAATGGTCATGTTTGTGATCGTGATGATGGTGGTGGTCATGCCCCTGCTCGAACCTGAACATCTGCTCGCCACGCCAGGTACGCCACAACATCCACAATGCGATGGCAATGATCAGCGCAGAAGACGCCAGTTGGAAATAAGGCTCCGTGGTTTCGGCATCCAGTCCCTGGCCCAGGTACATGCCGCCGATGGCAATCGCCCACACCACGGCGGTATGGGAAAGCGTCGCCGCCAATCCCAGTAACACCGCCTGCTTGACCGAGCCCCGGATGGCCACGATAAACGCCGCCATCATGGTTTTGGAATGGCCAGGCTCAAGACCATGCAGCGCGCCCAGCAGGATAGCGCTGGGGAAATACAGCCAGGCGTGAGCGCTCCCCTGTTGCAGCAGTTCAGCAAAATTGGGCATGTCGGGCCTAGAGGTACTTGGTGATTTGTTTGAAGGCTTCCAGCGGAGCGCGCTCGCCGTTATTCAGCGACGAAACGGTGTCCTCCAGGCAGTGGTCGATGTGATCCTGGATCAATGTCCGCTTGGCCTGGCACACCGCTTTTTCCACCGCGTGCAACTGCTGGGCGATGTCCACGCACTCACGGCCCTCTTCGATCATGGTGATGATGCTGCGCAAGTGGCCGTCCGCGCGCTTGAGGCGCTTGATGATCGCTGTATGGCTTTGGTGGGGATGGGGATGTTCGTGGTCGTGCTCACTCATGGGCTGAGCCTCGGGTTTCAGTAGATTTACGTAGGCACCCTATCCTCCCCAGGAGGATATAACAAATTCATCGAAGCACTGATCACCCTGTGGGAGTGAGCTTGCTCGCGATGACGGCGGCACATCCAACCCCCTCATCAACTGACCCACCGCTATCGCGAGCAAGCTCGCTCCCACAGGAGATTTGCAGTGAACGCGATACCGTTGAACAACTCGGAAGAAACTGTTGCGTGACAGCCGCGACGCGGTAGGCGGCGGTGTCGTGCAGTACGTCCAGAGGTGCTTCTGTGTCGAGCGTCAAGTGTCCATGGCCTCGGCAAAGTCAGCCCTGGTCCTGGTAGTACTGAGCCATGTAATCGACAAACGCTCGGACCTTGGCAGGCAAGTTCCGGGCATTAGGAAAAAGCGCGTAGTAATGCCGCACCCCAAGGGTGTAATCAGGCAGAATCCGAACCAGCCGCCCCGTCAGCAGGTCATCCTGCACCGTCGCCAGGGTAAACGCAGCAATGCCCCCACCCGCCAGGGCACAGGCATGCAAGGCGGTGATGGTGTCCGTATGGAAGGCGCTGTGACAGTCCAGGGTGATCGACTCGCCCCCTTCATTGACCAGCGACCACTGGGTAGCCGATGCATACGTCAACAGGCGATGCTCGTTGAGATCAGCGACATGGCGAGCCAGCCCCGCCTTGAATACATAGGCCGGTGCCGCGACCAAGACCAGCGGCGAAACACTGAGCAAGCGTGCGACAAGACTGCTATCGGCCAGCGGCCCACAAATCCGTAACGCCACATCAAACCCTTCGGCCACCAGATCGACAAGAGGATCAGAACAGGACAGATCGACCTGGATGTCTGGATAACGCTGCTGGAAAGCCGGCAGCCAACGAGCCAATTCCAAGGTGCCCACCGCCAGCGGCACGCTGATTCGAAGCAATCCCGAGGGACGTTGCTGCTCAAGGGTTACCGCTTGGGATGCTGCATCAACACGATCGAGAATATCCACGCAAGCCGCGTAATACCGTTCGCCAGCCGCCGTAGGGCTCATGCTTCGGGTATTGCGATTGACCAGACGCACGCCCAGCGCAGACTCCAGTTGCTGCAAGTGTCGCGACACTGAAGAGTGGGTGGTATCGAGCCGCTCAGCCGCGGCCGAAAACCCCTGGGCTTCTACGATGCAGCGGAACACACGCATGGCGAGCATCTGGTTCATAGCGTTTTAGCGCACCGGTAACTGGATGATCTGCTTGGTAGTCATCACATCACCGAAAGTGTCCTCGACTTCAGCCAACGCGGCTTTGTGCAAAGAATCCTTGTCTATTGCGTCACCGTTGACCCGGGTAATCGCGCGGGTCGCCGATGCATCGGAAGCGACCAGTACGTTGTAGCCCAGAGACGCCGCATCACGGGCAGCACCGGCCACACACGCATGGGTCATGAGGCCCGAGATGATCAGGTTCTCGATACCTGCGCTCTTCAAACGCGTGTCCAGATCGGTACTGCCGAAGACGCTGACGGTGGTTTTCTGCAACACCACATCCCGAACCCTGGGTTGCATGTCTGGGTGGAACTTCACGGTTTGGCCATCCTTCGCAAACACAGGCGAACCTGCAGGTGCAATGTGCTGGACATGGTAGACCGGCATCTTGTGTTCATCTGCGAACTTAATCAGCTCCCGGGCATTGGCCAGCGCCGCAGCACCATCGGGGATCGGCATCTTACCGGTGAAGTATTCGTTCTGAAAATCGATCACCAGTAACGCCGTTTTACCGGCAGGCAGTTCGCTGGTCGGCTGTGCACCGGCCATGGCTCGAATGGTTGGATGGACTTCGGCCAATGCGCCAGTGCTGGCGACAATGCCGAAAAATGCACAGGCGGCGAGGAAGCGGCGAGTGAAACACTGCATGAGAAATTCCTTCTGTGGGGTAACTGAGTGAAGGAATGCTAAGGGGTGACCGCGTGCTGAAACACAGCGCCTAAGGTACAGAGCTTGTCTGGATTTCGCACAAATACGAAGTCGCGATTTAACCGCTTGCTTGCAACGATACCGGCGCAGCACGCCTGGATTTCATCCAGCAATTAAAGCCATCCAGACCATTGGCAGGCCGCAATGCGCTGTGGTTAGCTAGCTGCACTTTCCCCGCCCTTTAGCCGCCGAAGCCAAAAATGAACCTTACCCAGCCTCGTTTGAGATTGCTGTTGATACTGAGCGCGATCCTGTTAGTGGTGGGCGCTACGTCCTACTACCTGTTTCGCCAGAACACTACGTGGGCAGATGAAAGTTTCACCGCCGAGGACATGAACGAAGGGGGCATAGAGGACATCGGCACGCTGACACTGCCTGAGGCGCAAAAGCGTCTGAATTACCTGATCCATGACACCGGTGAAACCCTCAGAGCCTTGGACTTGGTCATTGACTCGGAATTTAGCCTGACCGTTGAAAAGACCGAGTCGGCCAGCCAGCAAGAACTGCAATACGAGGAGTTGTTTGTTCCTTTCACCAGTGCACAGGTGAAAACGGCTCTGACATCGACCCAGGACCTGCGTTTTGTTCAACGGCTGTTTGCTGACAGTTCCGAAGTGAGGTTCGACACCAGCAGCCTTGACCCCCTGTGGAAGCGTGCCGCCACGCCGGATGAGCCGGCGGCCGAACAGTACCGCCCAGAACGCCTGCATTTTCGAGACGGCAGCGAGAAAGCATTCGCCGATATCAAGGTATCCTCCAAGGCAGGCCCTGATGATGATGCGTCGCTCGATAACCCCATCACACTGGCGCTCAACAAACCCTTGGCCAGCCTCAGCCTGACGATCGCTTACCGCAGCTATCCGGCGTTCAAAAAAGTGGTCCTGGACAAGGACCATCCGCGAGTGACCCTGGACGACGGCCAATCTTTTCAGCTCACGGCCCTGGGTGACGCCAGCGCCTCGATACGGCTGAGTACGCCCAAAATGTCGACCTTCGTAGTGCAGGGTTTGACCGACTCGGGCAAGGCGCTTTACAGCAACGGCAACAGCACCCGCTCCTTCCCTTCGGACGGCGATATTGCGGCGATGCATGATTTTTACAAAGCCCTGCTGCAGACCAAGGATGACCTCGATCGGCTCAAGACCAGTCAGGCTGTGCAACAACAAATCGAGCGACTGGCCAATCATCTTTCCACTCAGGCGGGGCCGTTGAAAAACACCGAGGTCGACTACCAGTTCGAGGCCACGCCGCAGCGTATCGTCATTCATGTGCTCGATCCGATGGAAGACCACACCGCCGTTATCGACGAGGTGCACAACGTTCTAGCAGAGCAAACGCGTTATATCGCCCGCGAGCGGAAATCCGGGCTCTACGGCTTCATCGATCCGGCCGGACAGTGGTTGATCAAACCGCGCTGGACAGAAGTGCAGGATGGCGGAGTGGCGGATACCTACACGTTATTTACGCTGGAAAAATCCAACGAGCCGCAACGGGACGTGCAGGAGGTGCGGAGCCAACTCGCTTACTTCGCCCCCGGCAGCAATAAACTTATAAACCTGCCGTTCGAATACATATCGCAAACATTGGACAATGACCTGTTGCTGGTAGAGCGTGAAACCAACGGCCCCTATGGGATTTACGACGCCAAGGCGCACCGCTTCACGCTGCCAATGAAGTTCGTCAATCCCACGGTAACCGGTAACGTGTTCATTGCTCGTCTCGGCAATAAAACCTATGCCACGGAAGGCCATTACGGCGCTTATACCCTGGCCGGCAAGGAGATTCTGCCACCGCAGTTCTCCAACATTGAGCAAAGCGGTGATTACCTCTACACCCACTCAGCCGACCGAAGTCGCCAGGACGTCTTCAACCTGGAAGGCAAGCGAATCAACGCCCAGGGTTACAACGCAATCGGCCGTTTTTTTGGCGAGCAACCGCTGTTGGTACAGGACGCTAAAAGTAAGAAGTTTGCTTTTATCAACCGCCAGGGCACGCAGCTTCCCATCAAACTCCCCTATGACGAGGTGGAGCCGTTCTCCAACGGTATGGCAGTGGTCGGCCGTGACCAAAGCTATGGTGCCATCGACCTGACCGGTAGATTGCGGATTGCGCTGGAGTACAACAGGATCAGCGCGTTCCAAACCCGCTACGCCGCCGCCATCCCGGCCGGCAGTGGATCTGGGCTGGTGCTGATCAGTCAAAACAACAAACAGTTCAAAAAGCTCGGTTCTTACACCAGCATGACCGTCCCTGATAACGGCAACGAAGCCCGTTACAGCGTGAGGGATCCGAACAATTCCGACGAGTTCCTGGTCTATGACGCCGATGGTAATCTTGTGAAGGAAGAAGAATAAGGGGGGCCTTCTCAGGGGCCATCCGTACAGGCTGCGACATAGGCCATGCCAGCGGGATGGGCTATAATCGGCTCACCAACGCGATTGAGGTCCAGCCCCATGGGCAATATCAGCATTGAAACCAAAAAAGCCTACGCAGCCCGGACACGCCGTTCAAACTATGCGGCCAGCCTACGCCTGGAGGGCTTCAAAATGACCTTGGCGGACGGCGAAGAAAAAATGCCGACCCGTGAAGAGGTCTTGAAGACTTTCGCCAAGACCAAGGCCTGATGCCAGACAAATATGGAGTCGGCGAAGACGCTTATTGCTATCCCGGCTCCAGAGTCTTGCGCAATAAACTCGATATTCGCGATGAATCGACGTTAAGCGAAGCCGAGCAACAGCTCTCGGCCATCGCGGCGGACAACGTCGAATTCAGCCCTCCTCCCTACAGCCTTGCTTACCTGCAGAACATTCATCGAATCCTGTTCTCGGACTTGTTCGAGTGGGCCGGGGAGCTGCGCACCGTTGGCATGTCCAAACAAGACACCCGCTTCTGCCAACCCGAGTACATGGAGAAGGAGGCCAACAAGATCTTCGCCAACATGGCGGCGGCGAACTGGTTCGAGGGGCTGAACCGTGCGGACCTGATCGTCGCTGTCGCCGAAGTCTATTCCGATATCAACGTCGTCCACCCTTTCCGCGAAGGCAACGGCCGGGCGCAGCGCATTCTCTTTGAGCACCTGATCATGAATGCCGGATTTGAAATCAGCTGGTGGGGGATCGAAAAGGACGAATGGATTTTTGCCAACATTGCGGCTTACAACTGCGCCCTGGCGCCGATGGAGCAGGTTTTCGAAAAGTGTATCGGGCAAACGATTCAACCTTGATCGCAGGACCTCCCCACGTACAGCGCCTTACGCGCTCATTCCGCCAAGTGATACAGTTGCCATCAACTAAAATCTGCTAAAGCACAAAAAATGTACAGGACGACGTCATTCCCACCCAACAAGGAAGGTCGCGATTTTGCGGTGGGCGACATTCACGGGCACTTCAAGCTCCTGACAGAAGCCCTGGATAAGGTGAACTTCAATAGCGAAGTGGACCGTGTTTTCTCTGTGGGAGACCTCATCGACCGAGGCCCCGACTCTATAGACATATTGAACTGGCTTGAAAAACCGTGGTTCCATGCGGTACGCGGCAATCATGAACATATGCTTATTGAATGCATCTCCGGCCACGGCGACATACGCAGGCATATCCGAAATGGTGGGGCGTGGCTCTACGAATTACAGCCAGACATCCAGCAAGAACTTTTAAAAGCCTTGCAAGCACTCCCTTTGATTATTGAAATCAATTTATCAAGCGATCAAACAATTGGAATAGTTCATGCCGAAGCTCCTGCCATCAGGAGTAACGGTGGCTGGCCGGAAGCGAAGGACGCTATTACTGGAAGACTCGGAAAGCCGAATCAACAACAAGCTTTGAAAACAGCACTGTATGCCAGAGAAAAAATCGAGCGAGAGGATTACACCTTCATCGAAGGAGTCACCCGGCTCTATGTGGGTCACTCAACAGTACCCGCTGTTATGCACCTAGGTAATGTCGTCTATATCGACACCGGCTGCTCATTTTCCGATGGCGCATTAAGCCTCGTAGAGATCAAAACCGAAACCATCACCCGTATCGGCATGAGCCAGTGAGTATACGATGAGCGGTATTCCCCATCCCGCACCTGGTAGAAATTTTTCCCCCACAAGTCAAACAACCGGCAAATGGGTCATGAATGTTTAGGGTTGGAAGGTGGGGCAAAATTCGATCAAACCGTTGTTCGCTATCGCTAATCATCCTCCATCGGATCTCCTGCATTCAACAACATATGATAGTCGTCAATCATTGATCTCTGATCATCCGTTAGATAGGAGCGAACGACACCCACCTGCGCTGCCGTGAAATGATCATTCTCAAGCTGTGGATTGTTCCTGCTGGCATTACTAGCCAGCTCAGAGTACATGCTATATCCCGGCATGGTCTCATATATTCTGCCGTTATATTCCAACCACATATGTTCAGGACCGCTCTGCCCTCGGCGAAACCCTCCGTATATGATGCAGGGGTCAGCAGTTATAACCGAATTCTGATTTGCCCGAACAGTGGTAACTATATGGGTCAAGGCGGCTGTTCGGGCGCCTTGATTATTAGCAACTGCACCCTGTTGCAGAATTGCCGCCGTGTACGCCGTGTTCACTGCCCTTGCGATGTCATCATCATAGTACCCAGCGATAGCCCAGACATGGCAAGAAATATCATTGAACGACATACCCTCCTCCTCTTGCTTGTACGATAAAAGCCTCATTGACTTCGACACTTGGAGTGATCGGATACAAACTTCAGTATTGATAGATCAGTATTCTCTTGCACAGGATCAATCCAAGCGTAGCCGAGGAGTAGCCAAATGCCATCCACGCAATACGAGCCTCAACCTCTCTCCCAATCCTGATAAACTCCCCACCTCCCAGCCTTGCCCATTCCAGAAACGCCAATGTCCCCAATCATCGTCGCACCTGCCCCACTCTCACGCCGCTTCTCCGTTGCCCCGATGATGGATTGGACGGATTCATCACCGAACCCGCCGTTCCGCTTGCTTAGCGCCGCTTTTTTAGCCGCCCCCGTAGCAAATATCTAGCAACCGCAGCTTCGCGCATTACATCCGTGCAGCGCTGGCCGAGAGTTACGCCGTGTGGGGTGGGTTCTATCTCACTACGCTCATCCAGCATGAGCTTCAGCCAATCGCGGGCCTAAGCGACAGACAGCAATCGGCCTGAAACGGTCATTCGGAATCCTAGTAATGCTGCATCGCAAGTCAGCCATCCACCAAAAATGGCGCTGCTGAGCAACATACATTGCTCCGAATCCGTGCCATTAAAGGTTCCCCGGCCACTTGGCAGGTGAAGGATCAGCGCTGTAAGGACGCCACCGCTGCATACTGCAACAATCAATGGTGTGCCCGACGTTAAACCAAACTGAATTTATTAGTTACTGATCATAATGCCCAACTAACCAACTGTTCAGCACTCAAAATTACATTATCTACGATAGGTATAAGGATCTTATCTCCTGCCACAATTGTGAAGCTGAATCGATATTCCTGCTCTGGCGAAAACGAGGCAGGCTTTACAAATGCCATATCCCATATCTTTCGCATGAAGTGATCCGCGGTGAACGCGCTGGCATCTGATATGTGGATTTCACGACCAAGGTAAGAAACTAGTTCATGCCGACAGTGGATTGACAAATCTACCAATGAAATGTCTGGATCCACGATGTGATTACCTGACTGACGCCCAGAGACAATGCGGTCCCTTAGAAGTGCTGAAAGCGTTTGCCCCAGGTCATGAGCTTTTGTTGCGGTCATGTACCAACAGTCGTCGTATTCAGGAAATAGTCCTACAGCATCTCGTAACTTCCTAACTCTGGACATGCAAAAAATGAACTCGTTGAGCGCTTCTCGGTGGATGCTTGCGCTTGAGTTTCTCACCCTGATGAACTTTTCATCGACACCATATAATTCAAGTTCATGAATGATCGCGTTCATGGCTCCCGGAATTTGCGGATGATGTTCATCGCCACCTATATTGACTGCGCCTTGAAACATGAGACTGAACCAGCGCCTTTCAATCTCAACTATTCCATCAAATTTTAGTAAAAAAGAGTATGTGCCTTCTCCGCTATCAACGATCTGAGTACTTTCAATTTTTCTATACTCATACAGCGTACCCAGCTTTATAGTTTTTCTAGTTTTCAGGTTGTCCTTTGTGAAGCAGTTTTTTGCAAGGAGCATTTCCTATCCCCTACTCTTAAGGAGGGCGCGCGCCCCCAAACCCATCCTTTGAAGGCTCTTTGATATCACAAAACTCAGTTTTTGTTCACTGTATGCCCATAGAAATTGTTTTTTATCTAGCCGGTATGAAGGTCCGCAATGGATCCAAAGCGGCCCCTGGGCATCCTCCATGATGGATTAATCGCCGGGCACGCCGCCCTGCTTGCTTAGAATTCATTTCCTCATACTTCCCGTAGCAAAAACCTAACAATCACAGCTTGCATTTTTCAGCCCTACGGCGATGGGCGAGATGGAAACCGCTACGTCCTATGGGTTTTGCTTGGCGGTAAAGTCAGGGCTGTGTGTTTAGATCCACCTGATTTCTCCCTCAATATGCAATGTTTGGCACGAGAATCGTCTATCCACAGCCTCGCTTCGGCTGCAACGAAGGGGGCGTTTTCGTAGCGGAAGCTTCTTTTTGCTCGCTCAGTGCCGGCTTTCTGCCAAAAAAAAGCCAACTGCCCTCCCCCCGCAGAGCTATGTCGATTTTAAGCGCTCAGTCCTCCTGAATTCGAATTTCCATCGGTAGTCGGGCAAATTCGTAACCACCTGACAAAATCCGCAAACTCCATATCCCGGCGATTTCTGCACCGAATTGCACAGCTATACACTGGGTAAAATTAGCAACAAGCCGATCCTCGCCCCTAATCACGTTGAACGGCAGTCTAAAAATCTCTTGTCCATTTGGATCATCAACAACAATAAAAAAGGTGAGTAAAAGAGAGGCCGGCACTTGCCCCATAGATACAACAACCGTCGCTGGCCAGACAACATCTGCTGGAAGCTGTGGAATAATCCAGCTCTCTGCGGCGCCTCCCAATACATAAAGCAGACCGCCCTTTGAATGTAATGCATCAGCGACCATGAGCGTCGACACAACAAGCCCGGAGTCAATTTCTGCGGATGTCACCTCCCGAGCTGCCGGGGGCATTGCGAAGCCTGGCTGCCCCCTCCCCCCTCCCTTAGCTACAATAGATCTAACTATCTTCCCGTCGGCTGTAACAAAGCGCAGTTCAGTGTTGCCTCCGTTACCGGAATGTTCACCAGGATGCCGCCCACTTTTTCCACCTTCACCAATGCACACCTCTATGGTTAACGGCTCTTCGGGAGAATCGAGCTGATCTAAAGAAAGCGTCGTGTAAACGCTTTCTCCTCCGCCACCTCCGCCGCCGCCCACCGCATTTTCACCTTCCGCACCTGCTCCGCCGCCGCCAGCTCCAGGGGACTCACCAGAGGGGAGCTTGTAATTCAAAACACCGTCGCTCTTCCATATGCTTTCGTAACGAATACTTCCACCGTTGCCACCATCCCCTGCTTTCGCGTTCTTCCCCACAACCCCGCCGCCTCCACCTCCAGCACCGGGGCCAGCGCCGCCTAAACCGCCAAGGTGCAAAACGGAGTTTTTGATCGTAATGCCATCTACAGACGCACGTAATGCCTCACTTGCCATCTCAGATGTAAGCATCCAACCTTGCCCTCCTATAGCATCGAACTCTTTGAGTTGTTCTTGCTTCCAGGTTCTGAGCAGATTAGGGGGAAATACATCCACTCGATTAGGTCGGTCGACCTCCCAAGCATGTTCAAGACAAAGTATTAGGAGGTTTCTTATCGAACGATTCTCCTCCTCTGTCATATCGGCGTCCCAACGTTCGCCCCCTTCACTACGAGCGCATATATGAGCAACATTGGAGTTCAAAAACCTCTCACCGGTTTCTGAATCAACCTTATATAGCGGCCGCTGGCATGATGGGTACGCACACCTGAACGCGTTGGCATAAAGCTCTTTCACTGTAGCTTGGGTCGGTGGGCGATGCTCAACAGGCATAACAGGGTCCTTTCAAATGGCCACAGGTAGTCTGAACTGGTTAACGTGCTGCTCTTTGAGGTCGCTCCCCTTGAGTCGATTCACTTCAACCAGCCTTCACCATCGTTACGAGCTTTTAAATCTGAAATCACTGCAAACTCTCGTGAAGAGACCAAGACAAGCTCTATTGTATTGCCACGAGTCATGGCTAGTCTTTTACGGGCCGCTTACTTACAGCGAACCATCCATAGCTGATCTAGTCTAGTCGTAAAGCTCCGACTCATCATGCCGCGCCGCATCCACCAATCTGGATTGACGGGCACGCTGGCTGATCGGAGTGTCCCCCTCCCCCATCGTCCGTTGATCTGGTCCAACACAGCCATTAGTTTCGTGGCGTCGGTTGGCTGGGAGGTGGCAAACAGGTCGTCGGTGTATTCCCCTTGATGACAGAGGTTCATCAACAGCACCTCGGCCTTGCTGTACTTGAACCCCGGCCGGAAAACCCGGTCGAGCGCGTCCACCGCCGCCTTGGTCAGTAGCCGCACATCATCAGTCGGGTACGGCATATCGATCAGTACACCGTTGGCATACTTCGCCTCCTCCGGGTTGAACATGCCGGTGCGAATGCTGACGCGGATCTTCTTGCACAGCGACTTCTGCGCCCTGAGCTTTTCCGAGGCTCGCATCATGTATGTGGCCACCGCTTCCTTGATCGGTGCCAGCTCCGTGAGCCGCTTACCGAACATCCGGCTACAGCAGATCTCCTGCTTCGGCGGATCCGGCTCGTCCAGCTCCAGGCACGGCGTGCCGGCCAGCTCGCGGGCGGTCTTCTCGATCACCACGCTGAACTTCTTGCGTAGCGTCCACGGGTCGGTTTTCGCCAGGTCCATCGCGGTTTTGATCCCCATGGCGTCCAGATGAAGTTTCATCTTACGACCGACGCCCCAGACCTCAGACACGTCGGTGTTGCGCAGCACCCAGTCACGCTTGAACGAATCGCAGATGTCGACCACGCCGCCCGTTTGCACCTGGAGCCGCTTGGCGGTGTAATTAGCCAGCTTTGCCAGGGTTTTGGTATGAGCGATGCCCACCCCGACGGGGATGCCGGTGCAGCGCAGCACATGGCTGCGGATCTTGCGGCCGAGGGCATCGCGGCCGTCGATGCCGGTAAGATCCGCAAAGGCCTCGTCGATGCTGTAGACCTCGACGGCCGGCACCATCGATTCAATGAGGGTCATCACGCGCTCGCTCATGTCGCCATAGAGTGCGTAGTTCGACGAGAACGGGACGATGCCGTGCTTCTGCAGCTTGTGTTTGATCTGGAAATACGGCTCGCCCATTTTCACGTAGGGCTTGGCGTCGTAGCTACGGGCGATCACGCACCCGTCGTTGTTGCTCAGCACCACGATGGGTACGCGGGCCAGGTCCGGGCGGAACACTCTTTCGCAACTGGCGTAGAAGCTGTTGCAATCGATCAGGGCGAAAACTGGTAGGGCTTTAGACATGGCTGCGCACGCTGCAGGTGATGATGCCCCAGATGACCAGTTCGTCGCCCTCGAGCACGTACCTCGGTGGGTACTTTGGGTTCTCCGACAGGAGAATCACCTCCTTCCCACGTATGCAAAGGCGTTTGCATACGGGTTCGTTGTTCAGCAGCGCCACGACGATATGGCCATGCATCGGTTCAATCGCACGGTCTACAACGGCCAAATCACCTTCAAAGATCCCAGCGCCCTGCATGCTCTCCCCGGCGATGGAAACCAGGTAAACATGCGGGGCGCGAATGTTCAGAACCTCATCCAATGAGATGTGAGCTTCGATGTGATCAGCCGCCGGAGACGGAAACCCCGCAGGCACACGAAACGAACATAGAGGCAGCTTCAACCCGCCCCCGTTGATCAGTCCTAGAATTGAAAAGCTCATGACGCACGACTTCCAAAAAACTGTACAAATATACAGTATCCTGTACAAGTATTACGGTCAATTTGCGTAGAAATCATCAGACAAGCGGCTTGGTGCAAACGTCTCGCGACCTTTGCATTTCGTCGCCTCGGTATCGCCCAGCACCAGGGCTCTCGATTACTGTATATCCAGACAGTATTCCATCAGCGATTCCCACCATGAACTTTGAACAGGCCAAGGCATTGAGACTTCAGCTCTGGCGCGCAGCTCTCGACGATCACGACTTCCGAACGCAAAACCCCGAGGCACACAGATATCACCTGCACGAGATCAGCGCCCGTCTCGCCGAGGAAAAGCTAATTGATCGAATGGAGCAGCTGGAGCTGGATGAAATGGCGAATGCCGCTTACTGGTACACGGTGGAAGAGCTGCAGTTGAACCCGATCCTCTATCGCGGTGCATGCGATTATGACGTTGTCCCTCAAGAGGGAGGCCGGAGGATCGGGACAATATTCCATTCGATCCTGCGCCTGGACGATAGCCGTGGCGATCCACTACGCCCCTATGATGGGAAAGTTTATCGGACTAAATCGGGATTAATTCTCAAGCACAGCTTTTCGACAGACGTCGGGCGCATAGAAGGTCTTACCCTGACGATGGACGATGGCCGACAGTTCGACTTGGTGGAGACGCAGCGAATGGTCTTGGGAAAGATGTATGGGGCGATTGAAGACCCAGACGCATACCGATGGATGGTCGACGTTATCCAGGTCGCAACTGAAAATCGGGATCTAGTAATCGTTGAAAGGATCAGGCCTTTTCTAGAGATGGCTAGGTTTATTCAGTGCTGGAAGTGTCTGGATCGGTTCGGCGAACGAGAGGATTGCCAGCTTTGCAGTGGTCTGGGGTTCGTCGAAAAAATGCGATGCCCGAGCAAACTTCCCGAGGAATGCCAAGGTCCACACCACAAGGCAGGCGAATCAGGGGAATGTGATGTGCGGCGGAGTCGAGGCAGCGGATCAGAATAAAGCTTACGAGCGGGTCAAGGTGTATTTCCCAAATCCCAAGGCTGCGATTCCCGTCCTACTTGAAGACGGGACTGATCTTGGGTGGGTGCGATGGGGCCGGCGCCGAGAGGAAACCGGCACAGGCCCATCTGGTGGTTGGGCGAAATGGGAGACCGTAGAACGGGGTGGCTGGGACAAATATCACCCGAAGCGCGCAGTCGGTCTCGTGCAGCGATACATGGAAAAGGATGGAGAACGGGTATCACACTGGTTCGATATGAACGAGGGCTACGGGTTGGAGTGCCTGGTGCTTGGCGACGACGAAAATCGGCGCGTTTACGTAATCACCACCTCCCCTCCGGCCGAGTACGCCTGGATTCATGATCGGTGGCCAATGATAGGGCGTATCCCTGCTGATGCCGCTGGATCACTCCCCTGAGGCCCCCCGTCATGTCACCAGCCCCGTCAGCTTTGGAGATTGTAGGGAGCGCGGAGAGGTTCCTCAAAACAATCCTCCCAGCGCCGCACGATCCCAGTTCATGATCACTAGTTCGCCGCTGATTTCAGCCTTGCCTTGACGCTGGTTCGTATTGCTGTACCGAATGTCCAACGTCTCAAAATGAAAGCCCTCGAACAGCCGGCGGATGTCCGGGTGATCGTTGATGCTGACCATTACTTTGCCCTTACAGCGACGCATGAAGTCAGCCATCCGCTCATAATTCTCGAACGGGAAATCCACGCCATATCCGGCGGTCTGCCAGTACGGCGGGTCCATGTAGTGAAACGTATGGGCGCGGTCATAGCGCTCAGCACAATCAAGCCAAGGGAGGTTTTCGACGTAGGTGCCGGACAGTCGCTGCCACGCGGCCGAAAGGTTTTCCTCGATCCGCAGCAGGTTGATGGCTGGACCAGTGGTCCTAGTTCCAAATGTCTGCTCCGTGACCCTGCCAGCGAAGGCATGGTGCTGCAGGTAGAAGAACCGGGCAGCGCGCTGGATGTCGGTGAGGGTTTCAGGACGGGTCATTTTCTGCCACTCGAACACCTGGCGGGAGCTGAGCGCCCATTTGAACTGGCGCACGAATTCTTCCAGGTGGTTCTGCACGACGCGGTAGAGCGTCACCAGGTCGCCGTTGATGTCGTTCAGGACTTCGATAGGCGCGGCCTGGGGTCGCATGAAGTAAAGCGCGGCACCGCCGGCAAAGACTTCGACATAGCATTCGTGAGGCGGAAAAAGCGGAATGAGGCGGTCGGCTAGGCGGCGTTTGCCGCCCATCCAGGGGATGATGGGAGAAGACATTGAAAGCAAGACCTTTACTGTATGGATAAACAGGTGCTAGGCTCGCCGCGCTTTGTGCACGGAGCAGGAGCCTTGGCTGGACTTGCAGGGACATCTGCAGGGACGGCGACCGGGTTAGATGTTGGCGCATCTGGTCCGGTCGCTCCTTTTCACTTCGGTGTTGAAACTTCTTTGGCATAGGCTTGGCAGGCCGCCAGGGCAATTAGCCCCCGGTCGCCGGCATCGGTGATGCCGACAATTCGTTGAGCATGCGCTGGGTCAAGTTGGGCGCGTGTGGCTCCATGAACCACGCGGCCGGTGCCGGCGGTGGCTGGCACTTCACAATTACCGGCGGTATCGGTTGCGTCGAGTAGGACTGACAGCCGGACATCAGCAGTAGCGAGGCGATCACGCAGGCGATCCTGGTCACGTTGGGCATCGGTAAGGACTCGGTAGTGGGTTTGCTCGCTGGCGGCTAGCCGCTGTTCCAGGGCCAGACGCTTGTCTTGTTCGGCACGCTGCTGCGCGGCCGAGGCCTGGGCGATTTGCTTGAGGGTTTCGGTGTGGAGCCGGGCTTGTTTTTCGAGCTGCAGACCATATCGCCAGCCCTGGACCGTCCAGGCGATGGCCGCCGAAGCGGCGACCAAAGCGCACAGTAAAAGCCCGGCGACCAGCACGCGGTATTGCAGCGGGATCAGGTCGACGAGACGCATAGCACAGCCCTCGCCCGCTCCCATAGCTGCAGCCGATCCTGCAGGCCGTTGAGTCCACCGTTGATTTTCCGGGTGATCGTTTCGAACTCATCACGGTCAGCCAGCACGTTCAGCTCTCTGACCCACCAGAACCATGCAGCCGACTCAGCCGCCCATTGGGGCAGCTCCAGCAGTTCGGGCGTGCGCAACAGACGCTCGTCACCGAACAGCGCCAAGCTGCAGCGTAGGTAATTGTGGGTACCGGTAATCTGGATTAAGCCGCGACCACGATAGCGCTGGCCATCTCCGTCGGGCTCGGGGTGTTGCCGAGTTTCAAAGCCAGCGAACCGGTGTCGTATTTGCTGAGGTATTGATCGCCGCCCAGCTCGCGCACGTACTGCAGTTGGCCGGACTCATGCCCAACTTGGGCTAGGAATGCCGCCTGCCGTTTGGGGGTATCGATCTGTCGGTGGGCCATGGCGGCGTTCAGGGCCGAAACAAAAACGCCCGCTTGGCGGCGGGCGTTGGGCATGATCCGTTGTAGTTGCTGCTCGGTAATAGACATGGGGGGCTCCAAAAAAAAGCCCGCTCGGTGGCGGGCTGCGATTGTATTTGATGGTAGTGCTGGGCTCGTCTAAAGCTGGACGACCTTGACCGGCTTAGCTTCCTTCTTCTTTTTCTTCCCCTTGGCATTGGCCTTGCCCTTCTTACCGCCATTGCACTCGACCACGGTGGTCCAGCCCGCAGGGGTGAACATCTGTTCCACTGCATCCGCCAGATACTCTCCATCGAGGCCGGGCTTGATGCCCTGGACCACGATAAGTCGCTCGGCAAAAACATCGGTTCGCCCGGCCATTTCCAGGCGCACGCCGGCAGTACTGCGGTTGAACGCAGCCAAGCGCGCCTTTGCGGCCTGCTCGGCGGCGGATTTGTTTGGGTAGATATGACGGTCGGTATGCACGGCGGGCAGCCCATCGGGCAAATCCTTGTTATCCAGCTCCACCACTTTCAGGGCGCCGCTTTTCTTGTCTTGATGCTTGGTGCGTACGGCCTTCTGCGCGTTGCGATCACCGAGGCTAAATTGGTACCGGCTCAGGTCCGAACGCTGGAGCACCACCGGACTCAGGTTTTTGCCGCTCGCGGTTTGTCCGCCTTGGCGGGGCATCACTAACAGTTTGCCGTCGGCCAGTTTGGCCGTGCAGTCATACTGCTTGGCCAGGCGGGTGATGAAGTTGTAATCGGACTCATTAAGCTGATCGACACGGGGCACCTTCGCCAACACAGGGCACACTGGCTGCCAGCCGTTGCGCGCCGCCACATCGCGCACAATCTGTTGTAACGCCACGTTTTCCCACGAGCTACTGCGCACGGTTTTACCGCTACCGCGCATGTCACTGGCCTTGCCCTGAATACTCATGGTATCGGGCGGCCCGGACACCACGATCTTGTCGACGGTGTATTTTCCCAAACGCGTCAGCGCGTGCCCGACATATCCCAGGTAAACCTCAATGCGTGCGCCGCGTGCAGGCAACGCGACCGCTTGATCACGATCATCAATGCGCAACTCAAACTCGTCCGACTCCATTCCCTGCTTGTCGGAAATGCGCAGATCCAACAACCGGTCGTTAATCAGCGTGGTGATGTCCTTGCCGTCCGCGACAATGCGAAAGGTAGGCTTCATTGATGACACTCCTGATGAAAGAAACCCCGCACAAGGCGGGGTCCGTGGGATGAGACGACAGGGATTAATCCCACAATTGGACCTCCTCCAGCGTCTGCGCTGGCAGATCCGGCAACAGGATGATCACACCAGCGTGAAACGGCTGAGGCTCATCGGCCAGGCCTTGATTGGCGGCAAGCACGGCCTCCACCGTGCCATTTAGATGGCCGTAGTAGTGATGACAGATGGTGTCCAACAGATCCCCGTCAGACGTTCTGCAGGTCGTCGCCATAGCTCACAAACTCCAGTGAAAAGGATTGCTTCCGTGGGATGCCACCGGCGAGCAGATGGCTTTGTTCTTCCTCGATGTTGAGCAAGCACCAGGTACCCAGCACTTCGCCGTAGCCGGTGGTCAGGTTCACCGGCTGCAGACGGCCGCCGATGGTGCGCAGGGTATCCAGCTGTTTGAGCCCTCCTTTGAAGCCAGGGAAAATCGCCCCCTTGAGGGTGATCTTGTCCTCTCCCTGGCCGACCGCCTGCTGGGCAATGCTGCGCGTCAGGCGCTCCTGGCCAGCCCAGCGGAACGATGTCTGCCGACGCAGTTCCTCGAACGCCGCCGTGTCCAGGTTGAAGTAGTACGGCTGGGCGTTCGGCTCCAGCGGCTGCATGATCAGCAGGTGCGGGAAGGGTTTCACCGCTTCTGCAGCTGGGGTCAGCTGCGGAGTGAATGCCCCCGTGGGCATGATGTTGCCCAGCGAGGGGCTTACCTGTCCGGCAATGCGGTTGATCGCCGCGCCCGCCTTCCCCGCCTGTTCCTTGAGCGAGCCCAGCCGTTCCTGCACCTGACTGGCGGCGTTGACGGCCTGATTGTATTTGGCCGCCACCTGCCCTACGGCGGACTGTGCTGCGTTGATGGCTCGCATGGTCCGCTGGACCTTGGCGCCGATGGCTGGACCGATGAAGGGCACGCCGTCCAGCTCCGAGGCGGCGCCGGTCATGTCGCTGATGGCGCCGTTGAGCGGCCCCAGCATGCCGTCGAGGCTGGTACGGCCAGACTCCCCCGCCGCAAGCAGCGATTTCAGCACCGATTGCATTTGCTCCATGTAGGCCATGGCATCTCCTTAAACGTGCGGCGCATCGAACAATTGATTTGACGATTGGCGGGCAAGCGTCTCGCGAGAGAACGCCTCCATAAGCTGACGCAAGTGTGGCTCCAGTTCCCGAGCCAGTTGCGCGGGGTCCTTCACATCGCCTTGAACGGTGATGGAGACATTCGGCGCGAAGCTGAAAGCCTGCTCAACCTTTGGCGACACGGACGGTGTGGGTTCAGCTGGCTTGGCGACCTCGGGAGGCTTGGCCTCTTCAGCCTTGGCCTCACTGCCAAACCAGGACTTGCCCAAGAAGCTGCCGATACTCTCCCCACCCAGGCCGCCCAAAGCGGCGCCGATTGCGCCGCCAATGGCTGTACCGATGATCGGCACGACCGAACCGATAGCGGCCCCTGCTGCACCGCCGGCTAGGGCACCCGCAAAACCTCCCGCAGCCCCGCCATAGCCCTCGGCTTTTTCGTCCTGGGTCGTGGCGTTGAGCGCGGTATCAATGACACCCACCCCAGCATCCAGAACCGAACCGCCAGGGATACGCTTAGTGGCTCGGGTGACACCTCTGAGCGAGTGAACTGCCCGGCCAAGCGAACCACTGGGCACCGCCTCCGCCGCAGCAGCCATAGGGACAGCCGCCAGAAGGCCGGCCTTTGGCATCACCGACGCGGCGGCGGGCATTGGTACTGCCGGGACGCTGGGCGCCCTGGCGGGTACCCGCCGACGCGAGATTGTCCCAATGCCCGTACGTCGACCACGTCGGCCACGCTGACGCCTGCCAGCACCACCTCCGGGGCCTGCACCTGGGTCGGAGCCCGCCCGGCCTATTGCATCGGCATTGACGACAAAAACACGCTGCGGCTCATTGCTGATTCCTGCTGCTGGATCGGTGCCAGCGCCCATCAACTTGCCGAGAACACCCAAGCCCCTATCCACTGTCTTGTTACCGGTTTTCGGAACCTTGGCGACTGCATCACCGAGGGCACCAGCACCACGCTCCATCGCCCGGCCGCGACTGATGTTGTACAAGCCCTTACCAATCTTGACGGCGCCGGCTGCCGTCTTGAGCGCTATCAACCCAGCGGTGATGCCGGCGATACCGAGCACCACCGGTTGCGCGCCATCCGACAGTTTCGTTAACCCACGGACAATCGAAGTGAGGCCCTGAGCGACTGCATCGGTTGCTGGGCGGATGGCGTCACCGATGCTACGCATCCCATCGCTGACCGCCTGGCCCAGCTCGTCCCACATCTGTTTCGAGGTTTCGCGCCGCTCGGCCAGGTTCTTGTCCAGGATCCCGCCGGAGGATTGCGAATCTTTCTTCAGTTGCTCGTACAGCTGCTTATTTTGCGAATAGGCCGTGAGTGCTGCCTTGACCTGCATGTCGGCGAACAGATCACCAGTTCGCAGGGACTTCTCCAGCGCATCAAGTGCAGCCTTGGCTTTCTCCGGATCAGCCTCCTTGCTGATCTTCGCCTGGGCCTCGGCCATTTTTGCGGCTTTGGCCGGGTCAGTGGCCTGGATATATTTCATGGCCAGAGCAAAGCTGGATTCCAGGGTCGACATGCCCTTTTGAATGCCAGTATTGAGCGAGGCCTGATAATCGATGCCAGCGTCCTTGTACGCCTTGACCACATCGCTCGAACCGATCTTCTCCATCCAGTTCTTGAGGTTGTTGGCCGCCTCGTCCGAACCACCGGCAGTTTTCATCTGGACCTGGAGCATCGCGCCCAGGGAGCTGACAGCGTCCATGCCGGTGCTGCCATTCTTCTCCATGGTGGCCAGCAGTTGAGGAAACCACCGGGCCATGTCGCTGGCCTCAAAGCTACCCGCCTGCCCCTGGAAGGCGATGGCCTCCAGCGCCTGCTGCATCACCTTGGGGTCATTGATCTTGGCGTTTTGTTGCAGCGCCATGATCATGCTGGCCGTGTCGACGCCCGACGCGCCCTGGCCGATGGCGAACTTGGCCGCCGTCGGCGCGTAGGCCATGGCTTGCTTGAGGTCCATACCGGCACCGACCAGCTGATTCACCAGATCCGCCACATCGTTTCGAGCCATGCCCGTATCGCGTGAGGTCTGGATTACCGTCTGGTTAAGCTGTGCTTCCTGTGGTTTGTTGACCACGTCGGCCTTGATGGCGATGTCGCGGATAATCGCTTGATAGTCTGCGCTGATCTTCGTGGGGATCGCGGCAAGGCCAGTGGCAACGACGCCTTGACCAATGCTCGACGTAAGCCCTTTCTTGCCGGCATCAAGCTGTTGATGCCCTTTGAGCTGCAGATCGGCAGCCTTGGCGGCTTGGCCGAGCCTCTGGTATTCCTGGCCCAACCGGCCCACCTGAACACCCTGCTTGCGCAGGGCATCAAGGTTGCCGTTGAGCTTGCGCAACAGGCCGTCCGCCGAGGCAGCGCCCGTTTCGTGCGCCCGCTTCCATTCATCACGCAGACGGATGGTTTCGCCTATGGTGCTCTTGAGCACCTTGGCCTTGTTGCCTTTGTCCTCCAGCTTTCTGATATGCCCTTCAACCGTGCGAAAGGCAGACCCCACCGTCGAACTGACGGCGCCGCCAATCACCAGCGATAACGCCAGCTTGCTTGCCATCGACTACCCCTTGTTCAATCCGAGAGCCACCAGACCATGTCAGAGAACGGCATGGTCTGGATTTCTTCAGAGGAAAAATTCAGCTCGGCGGCTAAGCGCTTAGCGAGTTGCTTCTGCACTGCCTGGGTGAAGTTCATCTTCTTGCACCAGACGAAAATAACCGGCCTGCAAGCGGGCGTAGTCCTTCAGGGCCATGCCGTCCAGATCCTTGGTGCCCACCTCGGCCAGCGAGGCGAACAGGTTCAAATCCTGTTGTTCCTCATCGTTGGGCGCGGTTTGCCGGGCCACACGAAGGTCACGCACCGTCGGTGCTCGCAGGCTCAGCGTATCGACACGCACGCCATTGGCCTCGACTGGGACGGTCAGTTTCACGGTGACGCGGTCAGCGGCCAGAGTCATCCAGCTTGGAGTTTCAGTATTGCTCATGGTGATGTTTCCTTGAATTCAAGAGAGGGGATCAGACGCCCAGGGCCGAGCGTTGGGCAGCGAGTTGGTCAACGCCGTTGATTACTCGGCGCATACCGATAGGATCGATCTCGTAGACGGTTCGGCCGTCGACTTCGAGCTTGTAGTAGGTCAGCCCGACGGCATGTTTGATTTCAGCTTTGTCGCCCGCTTTCCAGTCGCCCATGTCGACCTCTTTCAACGTGCCGCGCAGGGTGACGATGACCGGCGTGACTTTGCCTTTGAGCCCTTTGTAAGCCCCCCGGAACGTGCCGTTGAACGAGGTCCCGTCAGCCAAGCCAAAGAAATTCAACGACTCACGGCGCACGCCCGTGGTGGTGAAGTTCGCCTCCTGCTTTTCCATGCCCATGTCCAGTTCGACCGGCGCGTCCATGCCGCCGCCGCGATGCTCTTCCATCTTGAGCGTGAGCTTGGGCAGCGTCAGGCTCGGCACGTCGCCCTGGAAGCTGACGCCGTCTACAAACAAGTTCAGGTTCGCCAGGGTTTCGGGAATCATTGCCATTGAGGTCGCTCCTTAAGCGGCGGTGTCGAGGACTTCGGTCAGCCATTGGTTGGTGACCTCTACGCGGAAGTTAGGGTTTTCTGCCGGAGGAACATCGGTGAAGCGGATGTTCCAGTACACCCTGCCCAGCTCCAGCTGGCTGGCCGTGTTCAGCTCCGGATCGGCAAACACCTCGAAGTTGATGATTGCGCCTAGGGCTTTGAGGTCGCGCATGAAGGCTTGCAGCCCTTCGGTCACGTCCTTGATGTAGGTCCCGGTAATGGAGCGGTCCACCGCCCATTTGTGGGCGTACAGAATCGCGTCCATGACGATGTCCATGGTTCGCACGCGAGTCACGAAGGCCCACTTCGGATCGCTCGACAGGGTGCGATTGCCCCACAGGCGGTAGCCATCGTCGCGAATGATCGTGGTGATCTTGGCGTTGTTGAGCAGGTTGGCCCGGCAGGTTTCGTCCCCATCCAAAAACTCAATCGGGCGCGAGGTACCGGTGATGCCGACAAATTCCTTGTTCGAAGGCGAAGCCCAGAAGCCATATTCCCTGTCGGTCCAGGCGAACAAACCCGCCACCCAGGCAGAGCCCGGCGCATCGACCGTGGCGTCCGCCGTGGTGTCCCAATACTGCACACCTGGGTCAACCAGAAATGCCCGCTTGGCGCCGAAGTTCTCGGCGTACGCCATAACGGCCTCATCGGTGGTGTTCGGGCCGTCGAGGATGGCCAGCCCCCGCAGTTTGTCAGCCAGCGCAACCAGGGCCGTACCGACCGCCAGTGTCGAGCTGTGTTTGGGGGTCACCAACAGCCGCGGCTGCGCGTTGAACCGACTCTTACCATCCAGCAGCGCTTGCAGGCCAGTACGCTTACCGTTGGCTTGTACACCGCCGATGATTGCCGAGGTCTGTTCAGCAGGATCCGCAACCTTGGCCACGCCGCACGCGACGATCACCGCCTTGGCTCGGGTGTAGATGGCCTGGCAGGCTTTGGTCATTGCCGAGTCAGGACCGAACGCGGCCACCGCTTCGCGCTCATTGGTGATCATCACCAGATCATTCGGCTGCGCGGTGTAGGCCGGCGCCGGCACGAAGGTGTCCACCAGTCCGATGATCGAGGACGACGGCAATGCAATAACGCGAGCACCGGTGTCCACGTTCGTGACGGTCACGCCATGAAAGAAGCTCATAGATTCTCCAGATACGAAAAAGCCCCGCAGCGCGAGGCTTTGTTTGTGGTGAAGCGGAAAAGAAAACGCCCCGTCAGTGCGGGGCGTCTAATGGGACTGCTGGCCTATCCAAGCCGGTGCAATTGGACGGTGTTCTGTAAGCGGAAACTCGGCGCCCTGCGGCCATTTGCGCAGTTCTTGTCGGTACGCTTGCAGCTCTGTGTACTGTTCGACGGTCAGCGTGGTGGCGCCACCGGCTTCCGCTTCGTCACGGTGGCGTGAAACCAGCGGATCCGTTAACGCTAGTTGCGCATCACGCCAGGCGCGCTCAATAGCTGCCAACACCTCAGCGCTAGGCAGCGGCCGCTCGATAAGAATAGGGCCGCCGTACTCATCAGCAGCGATGGCCATTCCAGCAGATTGCCCATCCATGAGCGCGCGGTGATCCTCAGCGGAAACCTCGACGCAACCCTCTGGAATAGAGCTGTGCACGGCTGAGTCGTAGAAACCAGACTTGGCTGCATTAAAAAAGATCATGATCAATATCCCCATACACGCCAGGTTACGAATTGAGTCACAGACGTGGTCGGCCCCGTGTTCGCGCTTACTAAAATAGTACTGAGACTGGTGACGTTTCGCCGCGCAGCTGCCGTGGCGAACTCACCGGCTCCGGCTGCTGCGGCGACGGCGGGAGATGCGACCATCCCGAGAATAGCGTTGGGGAAAGCAGTGGGAAGGGTGATGATCTGCTCGGTGTTATCTACGACAGAGACACCGCCCCATTGCTCGATCAGACCAGATGGGAGTTTCTGGTATCCGTTCGGCGCGGCAGACAAGGCAAATTCCACCGCGTACTTCAGAGCCGACACCCCTCTTCAACGACCCACTGACCGTTACCTACCGTGATGACAAGGTTAGAGGCGGACTGCATAGTTACCGAGGTCAGCAGTCCACTACCAAAGGCGGAAATAATATCTGCACCTTGCCGAACAACAGTGACCACTCCCTGGGTCGCGTTGAACAGATAAAACTTGGCTCCGGTAGGCACAGAATCAACCGGCGGAAGGGTCAACGTCCCTGATGCAGATAACACAATACGGTTGCCGGCGTGCGAGGCATTCAGTGTTGCAGGCAGTGCCGGGATACCCATAGTCCCGGCAAAATTCCCCTGTGCCCGCTGCACAAACTCAGTTGTAGCCAGCAACTTGCTGTTATCGAATTGAGGCGGTGTATTTGCCGTAGGATTTATCAACGCCGGGGAATTGATAGGCGCAAAGCCCTGGGTGATGTTCTGGAACGCTAAGGCGGTGGTACCGAGAACAATCGAACCATCCGTGACCAACTGCCAGCGAGTATCGGCCTGGGTAGTCCCCTGCTCCACCGACACCAGCAAGGCCGATGTAACTTCGGCGTTGTTATCGGCATCCAGCGAGCGCGACCAAGACCCAGCAGCGGCGACATACAAGCCGTTGTCCTTGGCCGCCGTCTGGTTTTTAACCAGAACTCGATCCCCGTCTACCAAGGCGACCCCGTCGAGCGTCTGGAGACCAGACAATACGATATTGGCGGTACTCGCGACGCGAACCGATTGTTTGGTGTCGAGTTTGCCCAGCTCTTCGAAAATGCGCGAATCGACATACTCTCGCGTGGCCAGCACCACCGAAGGGTCAATCTTGAGCGTGACATTGCCGGCGCTGGACACGATTAAGTTCATCCGCACCACTTGCGTGCGGCCGGAACCTTGCGTCAACACCGGCTTGAAGCTCGGCGCGCAATTTGCCACCGCCACCAGATCACCATCGGCGTCATACAGCCCAATTTCGCGAATCCACTTACCGCCCTCATCAGCCGGAATAACCTGCTCGGCAATGATCACTGCCGGGTTCACCGGGTCCACCTTGAGTTGATTTAACGGCCGGCGTCGCCATTCGTTGATCAGCCTGGTTTGAGCTGCATTGGGGATAGGATCCGTGCCATTGGCATCGCCTACGCCCATATCAGTGATTTTCCAAGGAATGCCGAGCGCGTCGGCGTTCGCCTGCTTGGCCATCCCCACGTTCGTAAGGATGGCGAAGAACTGCGAGTTCGCATCAATCATGGTAAACATCCAGGGTATCTATGGAGTGTTCGCGACCCACCACGCCGAAACGGCCCGTGACTTCAATGTCACGCATAACCGGTGGGTACACGTCGATTTCATCGCCTTCGTAGAGGGCAGCGCCGATGTTCAATCGGCCTTGTGTTTCGAGGCTGATCGCCAGCCCGGTCAAATGCCTACTAACCGGCCGGGCGTCGTCAATCAGCCACGTCAGCTCCCGATAGGTCTCTTCGCTGATACCTTCATCAGAAACGCCGATTTTTAAGGCGAACGTACCCGGCACACCCATGGGTTGGGTCTTGAACCACTCGACCACCTCAATGAGATAACCAAACGGCTCAACCACCCGACGCAAGGCGCCGATGGTGCCCTTATGGGCATGGACGTAGAACGAAGAACGAATCACTGAGCGCTTGACCTCCTCGGGCCACGCCTCGTCCCAGCGATCCACGGACCAGGCCCACGCCAACTGGTAAAGCAGGTGGGCAGGACATGTGTCCGGGTTGTACAGCGTTCTGAGCGGTACCTCTGTGGTTTCATCGATAGCCGCTTCGATAGCCCTTTCAAGCTGGGTACTGTTGAGCGGTAGCAAGCTTTTCATCAGCCACCCCGCGTTACGCTAAAGCCCGAACACCACGCCGCTTGAGCCTTCGAGGGTCGGATATCCTCCCACCCAGGGATCTCTACACGAGCCACGCCACTGACATGGACTTGCGCATCAATGGCTGAACGAGCCACCTCCACCCCCAAGCGTCGGCGTGGATTGAGCCAGGCTTGCAGGCGCGCCTTGCACTCCGCCAACGCCGCCTCGTTTTCCGGTCCAGTACCGGCCATGTACACAACAGCATCGATTCGATAAGGCAGGATCTCAGCGCCCTGCACCGTCAGCCGGTCAGCAACCGGCCGCCGGTCATCATCGCTAAGGTAGGTTTCGACCTCGGCTAATAGCTCGGGGCTGGCCGTGCCGTCGCCTTCAAGGGACAGCACCGTCACTACCACCTCCGCAGGCGCCGGGCTTTCGGCCGTGGCATCTGCCACCAGGCCCGAAGCGTTTCGTGCGTGCAGGATGTAGCTGTTTCGGGGGCCGGCCGTGGTCAGCCCTTCGTATACCAGCTGGACCCGCTCGCGCAGGGCGTCGTCCTCCTCCATCACCGCCGACACGGGCGGAACGGCGGAGAGATCCTCGGCTTGAACAACCAAGCGTTTGAGCCCTACGTTGGCTGCCAGATGATCAAGGTCGGCCCGCTTTGCAAAAGCCAGCAGCAACGCTTTACCGGCATCGTTGACCCGCGCCCGGTTCTGCATGCGTCGATAAGCGCCCAGCTCCAGCAGCTTCGTCACCGGATCGCTTTCAAGAAGCGCCGTCCAGTTATCGCCCATGTATTCGCGAAACGCCGACAGCTCCCCTTGATAGAGTTCTTCGAAATCCAGGCTTTCCAACACTTGCGGCGCTGGCAGCGCCGAAAGGTCGATAGTGCTCATACGTTCACCTCCAGCACTACGCCGTCGCCCATATATGATCCCGTCAGCTGCAGGGTGATTTGGCCATCCACCACCGCAGTGACCCGCACGCGCTCCAACTTCAAACGGGGCTCCCAACGCCCCAGGGCGCGGGCGACTTCGGCCTGCACCGCGCTTTTCCAGCCCTCGTTCACCGGCAGGTCGACGTAACGGCGCGAATGGCTGCCGTACTCCGGACGCATGCGGCGACTGCCTACCGGCGTGCTGAGAATGTCTTCCACGGACTGCCGCAGATGCGCCGAACCTGACAGCGGCTGCCCCGTACGACGGTCCATTCCGATCATGGTGTTTACTCAGTCAGCGGTTGCAGATCCGGGTGGGCCTTCAAGAAGGCGTATTGCTCATCGCCGCACGCTGTCACCTGACCGGCGACCACCGGTACCGGCTGGCCGTCGGGCATGATGAGAGTGCGTGAGGTGAATCGCGTGTCGCGAAACACCCGCGCCGGGCCGATGCTTGAGGGCGGCTCGGCTGGTGCAGGCCCAGGCATTGCCGCTTCGGCAGTTGTTCGCTCATGCTCTGTTCGTACTTTGCTCATATGGACTACTCCAGAAATGCAAAAAACCGCACGCGGCGGGTTGTGGGTAAACGACAGGGTCAGTGTTTGTGGTTCGGGGTGTTGCCTGCGGTGTCGATGATTTTGCCGCCGCCGTTAATGTCGCCCGTGACCCGTAACGGACCGTCGATCAGCACATTGCCGGTCAAGGTGATATCGCCCGCTAAGGCGTTGATCGCGCTGTCTGTGACCAGTACTTCGGTACCGCCAACCTTAATGGTGACGGTGCCGCTTGGCACAGTGATGCTGTAGGAGCTGGCCTGCCAGTCATAGACCAGCGAGCCACCATCATCGAAGCGCCATACCTCAACGTGATCGCGATTGTCCGGAGGTGCACCAGCACTGCCATACAGGCCGGGAATGAAGGTACCCTGGGCCACTTCGCCACTCGCACTTACCAGAGTTCCCTGCTCGCCCATGCTAGGCGCTCGCCAATGACGAGCTTTGCCAGCAGCGATGCTGTGCCAACGTACCCAGGCACTGACCCATTCCCCATCCGACACTCGACATACCGGCGGCGAAGCGGCCAAATCAACCGCCACCACATAGCAATCCTTGACTAGGCCGGCCAGCATGCGGTCATGCTGTGCGCTTGCGTAGGTCATGCCATCTCCTCCGGAGGCAGGTAACTGCCTTCGCTTCCAGGCCCGGTTTCAGAGCCGAAGCCCCAGAGCAGGGAGCCGGGTGGCTGATTGGGCCAGGGCCACTCTTCTTCACCCAGGTAAACGGTCTGCGTCCATTCGACGACCCAGACCGCATAGCCATCCAACTCGGGGCGGGTCCAGTCTTGGGCTGCCCGAACAAACTCGGCAGGTTCGACCTCCAGCCCCCATGTCTGGATCCGCAACAGCACAGCCATTTGTGCGGCGGCGAATGCCGCCTTCTGCTGGCATTCGGCATCCTCACCGCCAACGATGAACCGCACCTCCAAGCGCGCTACCAGCGCCGTCTCCCCTGTTCCAGGATCCCGGCCGGGCTCCAGCTCGACCAACTCAATAACTGCAGCAGGCAAGACAATATGATCGGCCATATAGGGCATGGTCCGCACGCAGGCCAATCCGGGGATCGCTTTGTCGATATGAGCCTCAACGGCCTCATACAAAAGCTCAAGACTGAAGTCAGACACGGCCAGATCCTCGCAGATACTTCTGCAGTTCAAAGTTCAGTTCCTGCTCCAGGATCTCAAGCAGGCGCTGGTGAGCGCGATTGGTCCACGATTCGAAGTGTGGCCGCACGTCCTCCAGTGAAATCTTGGCTTTGGCCAGGGGGTAGCGGCTGCCATTCTCTGCAATCCAGCCCGAGCTAGGCCCTGTTCCGCCGGACACTTCACTGTCGGGGTAATCACTGGCCTTGAAGTGCTTGCTCGCCGTACGAATCCAGATATCTGCTCGACCGCCGTAGACCTTTTTGAAAAACGCCCCCTGATACCGGCGCCCCGCCACCGACACACCCGACCGCGATTGCCGAGGTCGCCCCGCCCGGCTGGCCTCAATTGCGTTGATACCGAACCAGAGCTTGCCTTGACCATTGCCCGAGAGCGGGTAGGCTCGCAGGCGCTGCCGCACTGCAGAGACCGCAATGCGCTCCTGTCGGCTGACGGTGCGAGCAATGTGGGTGCGCAACCATCGCAGGGTTTTGTTGATCGCCCGACGCTGGGCTGCAATGGCAGCTTTGGGGACCAACGCAGCGAAGTCGGCGAACGCCTTTAAATCAGATCGATCCGCCTGCAGCGTAATCATCCCGCTGCTGGCTGATTGCTTGAAGTAGCTGCCGACGCTCATGGCGATTTCCTCAATACCAACGTCACCAGACCATCCCCTCCGGGTTCCGGCCTCACGATGATGTAATTTCCACCACCGTCATGCACCGGCAGATCAACCACGACCTGCTGCCGCTCGCTGACGCCCTCGGCGTCGGCTACCCGAATGACCAGGTGCGGCTCGCGAAGGCCGGTGTTAATCCGGCCAAGTTTGGGTTGCAACCAAGGTGCGGAAAACATGCCCAGGACTGGTCGGCCTTCGATCAGCACCGGGTCGCCGAGAACATCGAATACCGTGTTGTCCAGGTCACCGACCAGCTCGCGAAAGCTCATGGTTAGAGTTCCAGCAGGATCTGCGCACGGGGCCGTGAGCACAGGTGCAGCGGGTTGGATTGCGCTTCGCCGGCCACACCCTTGTTGAACGGCAACGGCTCCAGCTTGCTGTAGTACGGAATACCCTGGGTATTGACCGTTTCCATGTAGTCAGCCGGTGCGAACACCGAGATGTACAGGTCCGGCACGCCTTCAGGCACCAGCAGCGCCTTGTCGTCGTGGACAAAGGCCACACCGGCCACCTTGCCTCGGTAGCGCTCCCAGACGATGCCGCCGAACTCAAAACTCTCCCGAGCGTCACCGCGCAATGCCGCCGCTTGCTGCGTGGCGATGTAGGTTTCCTTGACCGACTTGTGAACGATCAGCTTGTTCCAGAAGTTCTTGCCGCAGAAGGCGCGGGAGCCGGTACTGGTGACGCTACCCAGCGCGTCCTCCTGCATGTCCAATGCCTCACCGCATTTGACTCGCAGTTCGGTGCTCGGGTCGTTCAGTCCCATGGTCAGTTTCTGTCGGGACACCCCGAAGGTGGCATACAGGTCCAACAAAGGTGTCGAACCGTCAGCATCCAGAATCAAGCCGTTGAGTGCGCCCATGCGCTGAAACTCGTGCGTGGCATCCAACTGGCGGCGCGCTTTTGCCAGCCGGGTATTCACGACGTCCTGTACCGCTTGCAACTCGGTGCGGGTGCCGAACGCCCGGATGCCCTGGATCTCATCGGCCTTGATGGTGAAGCGTTCCGGCAGGTGCACGGTGTTGAAAGGAATCATCTTGCGTTTGCTGGCACCGACGACCAGACCCGAAGTACCACGCTCACCGGCTGGCACCAGCGCCAGGGTGTCGCCATCCTTCTCGATTTGCACTGTCAGGGTAGCAACGCCCTCTTCTTGAAACAGGCCGAGGCTGCTGATACGGCCCGGCAGATAGGGTTGTTCGTTGATTGCTGCGGTGAGCGCCGGTACGGCAAACGCTTCGTCGTCAAAAATGGCAATATCGGCCATGGGTACACTCCAGAAATGAAAAAACCCGCTCTGAGCGGGTTTGGAAACGAGGGAGATCGACTCAGCGGACGATCAAGAAATGCGCGGCTAGGGCTTTTTCAGCATCCGGGTCGAG
This sequence comes from Pseudomonas sp. B21-054, assembly GCF_026016345.1. Lineage (NCBI taxonomy): Bacteria > Pseudomonadati > Pseudomonadota > Gammaproteobacteria > Pseudomonadales > Pseudomonadaceae > Pseudomonas > Pseudomonas sp. B21-054. The sequence continues at coordinate 2,246,547 of NZ_CP087204.1, read as the reverse complement.
GCCGGTCAGGTGGACTTCGCTCACCTCAGCCAGGCGCACCACGGCACGGGCTCGACGTACCACGTCGGATTCGCCAAGCGGGCCGAAGAGGATCGCCACGGCGGTTTGTGTGCCGTCTTCAGCTGTCGGGTCGTAAGGGGCGAACTCGCCCGTGGCAGTGATCAGCCCGAGTACTTGCCCTGGATTCAAGGCCGGGCCTGCCGCGACGTTGATCGCTTCACGCGAGATGTTCCCGGCCCCCTCGGACAGGAGGAATTCTCCGGCGTGCATCGGTTCCAGTTTGATGGTCATGGTCTTGCTCCTTTCGAGGTATTAGCGATACCTGACTGCGCCGCCTGACGGGCTGCCCAGATAGAGGTGGGGTCGGGTTGTTTGGCCTGGACCTTCGGGGCCGGATCTGCGTTGAGCGGTAGGCTGTTATCGATCTCGAAGCCTTTGCCGCTGCCCACCAGCTTGTCGAACAGACGCGCTCGAACCGAGGCGGCATCCAAACCGGCCGCGACGTATTCGGCGCTGAACTCAGGCAGTCGTGCGGCAACGCAGAGATCGTTTACGGCTTTGGCACGGGCCAAGCCTGCCAGGACGATGGCCTCGCTTTCCAGTTTGGTCGAGTTGAGCAGCGGCTCAATCAGGTTGCTGATGCCGTCCGCCGTACAACGCTGGGTGATCATCAGGGCCAGCTTGGCCGAGTTCGCCACAGGAGGATCCTGGGGCGGATCAGTAGGTTCAGGCTCCAGCTCGATATCCGGTTCAGGTGGCTCGTCCAGTTGGGCAAGCAATTCAGCCGGGGCATGCTGGTAACGCTGCAGCACGGCGCCCTGCCCCAGACACGCCTTGACCTTCACCCCGTCGCCCACCTCATCGGCCAGCCCGAGGGCCACTGCTTCGTTGGCAGTCAGCCAGGTTTCAGCCGCCACCAGGCGCCGAAGCTCGGCTTCGTCGATGTCCGGCGCCTTGGCCTTGTAGGCCGCGATAATGGCCTCCATGGTTTGATCCAGGACGTCGGCCACTTTCCGGAAGTCTTCGGCGTCCCCTGCCGCGTAGGTCCATGGGTTGTGGATCATCAGCATTGCGTTGGAGGCGATGACCACGCGGTGGGCCCCGCAGACCGCGACACTGGCCGCGCTGGCTGCCAGGGCATCGACCCGGCCGGTACAACGCTCGCCCAGGCGGGACAACGCGTTGTGCATCGCCAGACCATCGAACAAATCGCCGCCGATGCTGTTGAATGCGGCGATAACCGGCGAAACGCCGTCGTCCATGGCGCGCAGATCCTGTACGAACTGATTGGCGGTGATGCCCCAGGTGCCGATCTCGCCGTAGACGAACACCTCGATAACCCGCTCCTCGGCTTCGCCGCTCTCCTGCATGGCGTACCAGGTCTTGTCCTGGACACTCACCCGCTGGCCGGCTCTGTTGTAAATGCGCGGAAGCGCTGGTTTGCTCATGGTTGCTCCTTGTCGTCAGTAACCTCGACGGCTTCGTGCGTGTTGTAGTTGAGGCCCAGCGCCTGGGCTCTGGCGTTGTCGGCTGCGTTTTCTGCATCGACGGTTTCGGCGTCGTAACCGGTGCGGGTGACCATTTCGCTGCGCGAGGCGAAGCCGGCCTGCACTTCCATCCGGCGGGCCTGCACGTCCTGGACGGGCTGGATGTAGGCCCAGCCTTGCGGCACCCAGCGTGTGCGCAGGTATTCGCGGCGCCGTTTGGCGTAGTCGTCCAACACCAAGGCACCGGACAGGACCGCCATGTCCATCCAGGCAGCACGGATCGGGCGGCAGAGCTGATGCACATACACGCCAAACTGCAGTTGTTCCAAGCGGCGCCGGAACTCGTTCAATACGACGCGCAACGCCCGGTCATTCACTTCACGCATGTCACCGGTGAGGATCTCGTATGGCGTGCCGGTGCCCGCCGCTGCTGCCATCAGTTGTTGGCGCATGAAGTCGGGATAGTTGTTGCCTGCGTCCGGCGGCTTGGAGAACTCAACCTCCTCACCCGGCCCCAGCTCCTGCATGGTGCCGGGCTCCAGCGCGACCATGGGCGTGAAGCCGTCTCGGTCGAAGCTCAGCGGCTCACCGGTTACGGGATCCCTAGGTACTGGGCCAGAGTCCGGTGCCGGGCGGCTGATGAATCCGGCGAACAGGTTTGCAACCTCCTGCCGGAACAGTACCGCATCGTCATAGTTATCGAGGCTACGCAGCCGTTTCAGTACAGGAGACAAGCGCGGTACGCCGCGCAATTGCCCCGGCTCGACCGGTTCGAAGATGTGCAGCACCTGCGATGCCGGCACCCGCACCAACTGGTTGTAACCAGCGTTCAGCGATACGCCGTCGCGGGGGTGCGACAGGTACATCCAGTAGGCCACCCGCTTGCCATCCGGTGTGAACTCGATGCCAGCACGAATGGCGTTGCCGGTGCGCGTGGTCTCGAATTTGTCGTGGGGCACGAACTCCGGCGCGAGGATCTGCACTTGAAGCGGCACCGCCAGCCCCTCGTCAAGGCTGCGTGGTCGTAGGCGGACAAAGCACTCGCCGGAAGTCTCGACGGTTCGAGCGACCAGCGCCTGCTGCCCGTAGAAGTCGGTGTGTTCATCGGCGTCCGACTCGTCTACCCAGTCATCCCATAGCAGTTGCAGCAGCTTGCGAAGCGCGTTGTCTTCGGTGTTCGGCCTGGGCGTGATGCCCGTGCCGATCAAGTTGCTGACGCGTTTGTCGATGACGTTGAAGGCATACGGGTCGTTGCGCACCGCCGCCCGTGACCGGCCGCGCAGGTTGCGCAGTGCCGGTGTGTTGATGCTGTTGATTCCGTTGTCGGGCGCATCCCAGCCAGTGGATCGACGACCCTCTCCGGCGCCTTCGTAACTGGCTTTGATGTTCGACGGCAACAAGAATCCGCTACGGCTCAGCGTCGGATAGTGTCGGGCCATCAGACTCCTTTGCCTCCGTGATAAAGCCGGACTACGCGGGAGCGCGGCCCGGCCGAGTTGACCAGAGAGGTGCGGATCTCGTCGCGAGCCCTGATCAGCTCGTCGACGGTGCGGTACTCCACGGTGCGGTCGGTGTAGCGCACGACTTTCTCACCGCGAGCGATGGCCGCCTCAACCGCGTCGAGGTGCTTTTGTGTAAAGGACATATCAGCGTCTCTTCAGATAGCCGCTGGTGGAGCTGCGGCGTTGAGGGGTTGGTGCAGCGGGTCGCGGTTGAACCGCTTGAGCAACAGGCTGTGGTGCTGGTTGTGACATGGCCGCCGGAACCGACTGAGTGACTCGTTCGCCCTGCACGGGCTTGATCCCCAGCGCGTCATCAAACAACCCAGATTGCGCCAGGGCCTGCCGGACCCGCTCCCAGTCGTGCTCCTTGTAGCGGTTGATGCCCAGGTAGTGCGCCATGGCAAGGCAGTACACCATCAGGTCGAGGGCTTCATTGCGCTCGGCCTTGCCCTTGACCCATTCGATGCGTTTGTGACCCCGCACGTAGCGGGCGACCTTACGTTCAGCTACGCACTGCGCGAAGAAGTCGTCCGGCAGGTCACTGGCAAAGTGCAACGCGCCCGGGCCGGACTCGAACGGGTAGCGGTTGTAGATCCAGTCTTTCGCCGTGTCGGTACCGACAAACCACAGCTCGGCGCCGTTGCGTTCGGTCTGGCCTTTCCAGGTCACGTCCACCATGGATGGTCGCTGAGCAATCACCGGCTTACCCGGCTTGCTCGCGCCCTTGATGGCGAATACGTTGCGCCAGCGGCGCACGCGGCAGAACTGGTAGACCTCGTCGGTATGATGGCCGCCGGAGTCGACAGCCGTCGCCAGAATGCCCAGGCCAACACCGCACGGATGCCGGTACTTGGCCTTCAGCAACTCGTCCAGCGCAGCCCAGGTGCGGTCGTCAGCCGGGTCGCCTGCGACAATCTGATAGTCAATGACCCAGCGCTCCATGCCGACGCCCCAGCCCATCGCCATGAACTCCAGGCGGTTGGCCTGGACGTCAACGGCGCCGGTGATCATGAGCACGCCAGCCGGCATCGAGCCGAGGGTGAAGTTTTCCAGGCGTGCCCGGTGCTTCAGGGTATCGGCCTTGGTTTGCTCCTGGGCGCTGTCCCATACCTTCGCCAAACGGGTGTTGTAGAACACCTGCATCGGTTCAAGGTCGCCCTTGGCCTGGGCTTTTTTGGCCTTTTCGAACTGCTTGGCGAGGGACTTCCAGTCCATCCAGCCGAGCGGTGAGTACAAGGCGTTGAGGGTGAACCCCACCGTCTCGCCGTCACCCTCGGCATGGGCACGCCATTCGCCTTTGGCGAGCATCTCGGCCTTGTGGTACTCCTCGATCAGCACGTCACAATCAGGGCCTGCGCACTGGTAGTGCACCACGCTGAAGTCCCGCGAGTAGTGCAGGCGTTCCCATTCCAGGGTCTGCATGTGGCCGCAGGTGGGGCACGGCACGTAGTAGTGACGCTGGTCGCTGCCCTCGAACAGGTCGGAGATCCGCGAGGCACCTTTGATGGTTGGAGAACTGGAGAAGTAGAACTTCGCATTGCGACCGAACGTACTGCCCCGCGTTTCCGCCAGCTCGATGGGGTCACCTTCCTCGCCGATGTCCACTTCCCAGCGGTCGATCTCGTCGCCGTAGACGTAGCGCGCCGACAACTCCGAAAGGTTGGCCGCCGAGCCGGCTGTGGTGACGTACAGCGAACCGCCTTCGAACTCCTTGGTGTCCATGGTATTGCGTGAGTCTCGCGAGCGGCTGGAGGCCACCCGTTCACGCAGGACCGGCGTAGCCTTGATGGTCTTGCCAATGCGCGAGGAGACCCGCTTCGCCAAGCCCAGGCTAGGCAGCAGAGTCAGGATGTTCGACGGCGCCATATGGATCAGGCCGCCGATCCAGTTCAAGGCGATCTGGGTTTTCATCAACTGCGAGGCGACCATAGTCACCACGCGCTTGCAGGGGTGAGCCGGTGACAAGCAACGCATAGGTTCGCGGGCATACGGTGTTCGCGACGTGCGGTACTGGCCGGGCTCGGCGGCGCCGGTGTCACGCGGGATGCGCATGTACTCGTCGGCCCATACATCGATCCAGACATCCGGGTCGGGACGCAGCCCACGGAAATACGCCTCGCGGTACACCTCTGCACCGTCAGGGATTTCCGTGGGCATAGGCTCAACTCGTGTTCAGGGCGTGTTCAAGGTCCGCCGAGGACAGGCGCTCCGCGTCCTCCAGCGTGCGGCGCAAGGCCGCCGTCAGGTGCTTTTCGATTTCCCAGGGGTCGGTCATGACCGCCAGCTCCGGCGCCAGCTGTGGCGGCATGCCGAACAGCTGATCGCGCAGGAGGCGGCCAGCGTTGTAGGCACCCAATTTCACAGCGGGCAATGCGACCAGCGATCCCTTGGCTTTGTGCAGCTCGATTTCCGCGAGCTGAGCCAGGTTGTGCTCGCGTAGTGCGCGGGCTTTCTGGAAATCCGGGAGCTGCCCCGCAGGGGTGTTCGCGGGCGGCGGCGCAGCCGTGGGAGTCGGCTCAACCGAAGTTGAAAGCTGGCCGTACACGTCGCGCTGGATCCGGTCCTGCTGGTGACGCTCGGCGACGGCGGCTTTGCTCGGGTCGGCGGTGTCGCGAATCAACGCTTCGCTGGCCTGAACATCGACTTGTTTGCCGTCGGCACTGAGCACCAGCCGGTTGTTGTTTTTCAACCAGGTGATGTAACTCGGCGCCCTGCCGATCCGGGCCGCGAAGGCGCTCTTCGACAGGTACTGTGGTTCTGTCATGAGCCCTCCTTTCAACGGCTTTTCAATGCAGACCTTTCAATTTCAACGGGTTGAATTTCAGTAAGCTGACAACCCTGCCGCTAACGCTTTCCCGCGGGTTTGCGATCCCGTGCCCCCTGAATGTTCCCAGGGTCCCCGGCGCCAGAATCATCCCTGGCCACCACTGGCCGGCGGTGCCTCTGCTATACCCAGCCGCTTGGCGGCCCAGCGTTCGTAAAGGCCGATGGCTACATCGGCACCGGCCATCGCTGTGATGCTGCCCAGGCTCCCTGCCGTCCAGAGCGACATGCCGGCGGCGATCATCAACATCATCGCTGACACCCCGCAGACAACGCAGGCCCCGGACCGCAGCGCCAAGCGCCTCAACAACACCCAGCCCCGCGCCCCGTCTTTGTCGGCCCGCCACATCTCCCCCGATACGCCACCGACCAAAGCCAGGAGAATTACTAACCAGATCGGCATCTCTGCCAGTGCTTGCTGCTCGCTCGTCATTGCCCCGCCCCTTAAACGCAAAAACCCGGCGCAAGGGCCGGGTTTGGTGTGTGGTGCCTCCCGCTTTATGCGGTCGCACCTATCGAAGATGAGTACTTTTTACAGGTCGATTCCGGTGGCAGCAAGCCCCTTTTAATGCCACCCGGTGAATGTCTGGTGAACGCCTAGGCAATGTCGGCGAATATCTTTATTTCGGCCTCCAGCGCCTGGGGCGCTGTCCTTCCTGTCCCACTATCTCAGGTCGAAGTAGGACAGCTACAGGCGCCTAGAATCGGGGCCTGCCCCACTGTCCTACTTTATTTTCTCCTCTCTCCCGTAAAGAGAAAAAGCTAAGAACACGCGTGCGCGCCATGGGCGCGTATGCGCTCCCGCTACGCTCACACATGGGCGGGACGTGTGGGAGGGTTGGACAGTAGGACAGACCAACAACAGCGCGGCCCGCGCTAGTCCAACTGCATCAAACAACAGTGGGACAAGGCGAGCCGGTCGGACAGCCACGGACGCAGAAAGGATCAAGCAGCGATCCCCATCAACAGCCCATAGATGCACAGATGCGCGTCATGCAGACGCTGGTAGTAGGTGTCGCGCCCGCAGCCGCAGTGGGCATACTTCAAGCGCATGTCCGAGTCCTGGTTGCAGTAGTGCTCTCGCACGATTTGCACATGCAGGGGGTCGAGATGCTTGGTCACGATCAGCTCGATATCTAGCGAACCCTCCAAGGGTGCCCGGAACGCACGCCGGCCTCGAATCAACTGCCCATTGCTCTCCATCATCATGGCGACCATGTTCCCACCGGCGAGCCCGCCGGCACTCAGGCCGCAATGCAGATCCTCGGCCCATTTGCGCAGCCGCGCATCGATCTCCTTAATCATCGAAACATGGCTCCTCGACCGGCTGCACTTTCAGGTTCGATGCCCTGCCCCAATCTTGTGGCTTCTTGTATCCCCAGGGCCGGACGCCGCTCTTAGGCAATGCGGGTAGCCGGACCTTGCGCCAACCCAACCGATGCATGATCGCTCCAACGCGCATCTGTTCAGGTTTGCCCCAATGTCCGTAGTCCAGCTTCAAAGCGCCCAGCAGAATGTCGGTGCCGGTTGCCGTCTCGCCAAGCTGGGACTCCTCGAGCCAGGCCAGGATGGGGCCTTCCCACTCATCCACCACAAAGCGCTCTTCCTGGGCCTCGGCGAACAACGGCGCCTCCTCCCGATTGACCCACCAGATATCGCCGGACTGATAGCAAAACATCGCCTCGGCCCACAGTTGGTCGCGGATCTCGCGCAGTTGCTCCAGGTCCACTTTGGTACAAGCGACCGGCCAATAACGCCGGTTCCCCGTGGCGTCCTTCAGGTATTCGTCCTGGTTCGTCGTACCCACGAAAACACACTGGCGTGGCACGTCCATCGTTCTACGGCCATAGCTCTCGCGGTAGGTGTCGGTCGAGGCCGAGAAGAACTGCTTTGCCTTGGTGGACTCGGCCTTGTTGAAGCTATCCAGCTCCCCCAGTTCAACGATCCACTTGCCGCGAATCGCCTGGAACCCATCCTTGTCGCCCAAGGCGAAGGGGGTATCCATAAACCAGGCACCACCCAGCACCGACATGGCCGTGGATTTACCGGCGCCCTGTGCGCCTTCGAGGATCATCACCGAGTCAGCCTTGCAGCCCGGCTGCATCACCCGGCCGACCGCCGACACCATCCAGCGCTTACCGACCTTCGAGCTGTAGTCCGAAGGGGCAACACCCATGATGTCCGTCAACCATGTGTCCAGCCGTGGCACCCGATCCCATTCAAGGCCGTTGAGGTAATCGCGTACAGGATGAAAGGCATGGTCATGTGCAACAACACTGACAGCCTCAATAACGCTGCTCGCCTTTACCCGCAGGTTGTACTGTTGCGCGAGCCACTTCATGACCAACATGTCATCTATATCAGCCCAATCGCCAACACCGCCGCCATACGGGGCAGCACGCAGCTTGACGATCTTGGAGCTGAACGCACTGAAGCCAATCACACCGGACCAACGTTCATCGTTGCCCAGGATCAGCTCTACGTTTTGCATGTGCGCGATCAACATGCCGTTTTCTGTACGGGCTAACTGGTCTTTCCAGCCACCCGCTGCAGGTGGCTTGACCACCGCCAGTACCTGGCGGCGCACCGCCTCCAATCCTTCTGCACAGTGGAGGTCGTTGAAGTCAGTCCACTTGTCCTCTCGTTCCCCCGAAAAGATAGGGCCGACTACCTGACCACCTATAACCGTTGCCGCGTTGTTGGCTTTCTCTTCACCTGGGTTCCAAGGCTCGCCATTCGGGCGCTTGGTCTTCCAGTCATCATCCCGGCAGATGATGAGTGGACGCCCCGGGAACCGCTCGCGCATTACCTTGGCGACCACCATCAGGTTGCCCGCATCAAAGGCAATGGCGACCGTTAACGAGGTCGCCATGTGCAGGCTTGCCCCGGTGGCGTAGCCCTCACACACCAGCACCGGCTCGCCCGGCTCAGGGTGCGGACCAATGAGGTGGAAGGCGCCTTCCTTCGCCATCCCATAGGGCCAGTAAGACTTGTCGCGGCCGGTTTCCTCTTGCTTCTCGGGGAATATCACTTGCAACCCGACGATCTGGTCCCGAGCGTTTTGCATGGGTACCAAAACCGCGCCGGAGCGCGGGGCATAACGAACGCCCAGGCCCACGATCTGCTTTCGATCCAGATAGGCGCTACGGCCTTTCTCGGGCATCCGCTTGAATAAACCAGCAGCACGGTTAGCCGCTCGACGGGCAGCGTTGGCAGCCTTCTCGGCGGCCTTGCGCTTGGCTTCCTCCTGACGAGCGCGCATCACTTCACGCTCTTCAGGCGTCATCCGGCCGGGTTTCACCTTGATCTTTTGCGTTTCCCCTGTACGCCAGTCGCCGAACGCACCGAAGATCAAGGTTTCGCCCTTCTCGGTGTGGTGCTCGTGTAGAACGTACCAGCCGTTTTTCTCTTTGCCTTTATCCAGGGCGGTCTTGCATCGAGTCAGCTTGCCGTAAATCAGCGGTTGCGCGGGCTCCAGACCGAAGTCCGCAAATTGATTCAGCACGTCATCGAGCATGACGAGCCTCCCGCATCTCATCGATGGACTGACAGTTCACACACTGCGTGCATCCCTGCTGGGCCAATCGCCGCGCCTCAGGGATCGGATCGTCACAGCTTTCACAGAACAACAAGGAATGCCCAGGCAACGCCGGCTTGAACGCACTGCGAGCAGCAAGCGCCTGATCGATTCGCTCCTGCACCAGGTCATTGGCGAAATCAGCAATATCAGCCACGGCCATCACCCCGCGTTGTTTGGTTGACGTACGTGGCGCGGTTGAACAAGCCCAGCAGCCCCTGGATACCTCGAAACACCTGCAGGCGAATCGCTGCAAGCTCGTGATCGCTAACCACACCATCGCCAATGCTCTTGGCCCAGGTATCGGCCAGATCAGCCACCTGCCGGAAATACTCGGCGAGGCCGACGGTCAGGGTTTCCGGCATGTCAGTGGTGTACACCTCCGACAGCTCATGCCAGATCGTATCGCCGACCAAGGCATGCACCGCATCCAGGATGCGTCTGTCCTTGGTCAGTTCGAGGATCTCGCCAAACTCTTGGATATTCACCGAGTGGCTAGGGTGCGTGGGGGATAGCTTGTGCTGCAGGGTGGTGGGGTTGCGGCCGGTGGTGGCGGCGATTGCAGCGGCGCCGCCCGGATAGTCCCGTGCGGCATGGTAAAGCGCCAGATCGAGCGGCAGGACTTCCCGCTGTGCTCGTTCGACGCAACTCAGAGCGATTCGGCTCATGGCATTAATCCTTGAAAGTTGCCAGTGCCGCGCGACATGCAGTGGTGATACATTTGCCGCGTGGCTTGAAAGGGCCCAAACGCCGGCTAGATCTTAGGGATCAACACCGGCACCGTGCCGGGACGAACAATCCTTTGTTCACCCCTGGCGCAACAGCCGCCCAATCTGTGGTGGAAAAGGCAGCAACACCAAGGCTTCCGAGCCCTGGGAAAGCGCGATAAAGAGAGGTGGTTTGCATGTGGTGTGCCCGCCTACCTTTATCGCGACCCGGCAGCGCTGTGGTGGTGCGTGCCGGGAGGAACTGGGCGACCTTTGGGTCGCCTTTTTTCTAAGCTGCGCGTGCCAGGACAGGCTCCGGGGGAAACACATCATCAAGCGTGCAGCTAGCCCCTAGTCGATTCAGTGCGGCCGTTATGGCACGACAATCACTCAATCCAGGCATCCGGTTACCCGACTCGTAGTTACTCAAACGGGCCTGCGTCCAACCCAAGACCTGCCCGAGGTCTCTTTGCTTTATTTGTGCCTCTTTCCTAAGGCGAGCAATGTTATTCATGGAATTGACTCCTCTAGTCAGCGCAGAGAATAAACACATTACGTGATTTACTCAACACGATAAGTGAGAAAAATATATTTCATTACGTGATAAAAAATCCACATGGATACTTTAGGCTCACGCATCAAGCGACTCAGAAAACAGAAACGCATCAGCCAGAAGGCTTTAGCGGAGGTCTGCGGCTGGTCGTCTCAATCTCGAATAGGCAACTATGAGAGCGATCTCAGGGAGCCGAATCTGATGGATCTTGCTCTCTTGGCCCCTGCGTTAGGGGTGACGGTTGCTGAACTCATAAGCGGCACGAACTCAACACAGCAGGCTTCTGCAGAACCTGAAGATGCGTCGACAACTGTGTCGGACTCTTCAGATGGAACGGCAAGGCTGATAGGCCCAGCCAAGACAGGAGTGGTGCCCGTGGTAGGCACAGCGAAACTAGGGATGGATGGGTATTTTGAAGCCTTGGATTTCCCGGTGGGCCATGGCGATGGCTATCTACATATTTTCAGTGATGACCCAAATGCTTATGGCTTGAGGGTCATCGGCGACAGCATGCATCCGAGAATCAAAAGCGGTGAGTACGTGCTCATAGAGCCGAATAAAGCCTATGTGACTGGCGATGAGGTCATGGTGCAGACCTATGACGGTCGCTCAATGATCAAGGAGTACATCTATCTGCGAGACGGGGTGTATAGATTTGACAGTGTTAACCAGGACCACAGCCCCTTGCACCTGGATCAGCATGAAGTGATGAAAGTGCACCTCGTCGGCGGCATCCTCAAATCATCACGGTTCACTCACGAACCCAAAAAATAATCACAATACGTGTTGACTTGTGCAACACGACACGTGATATTTGCCTCACTCTTCCACCACAGAGCGAGGCAAAACCATGCACACCACAGCATCCCTGCACGTCCATCCGGCCGTTGCCGACCTATCCCGGATCTTCGAAGTAAGGCGCTTGGCCCGCATCTACGGCTGCACCTTCATCCCGTCAAAACCCAAGCAACATGCCCGTACCGCACCGACTTCCTTCGATCCAAACGACGGAGGTCGGGCAGCATGAGCAAATTCCTGATCGACAACCGCACACTGACATTGCTCAGCGCCCAGGTGAACCTAAGCGGGACTTTCAATCACACCCTTCGACGCCTATATCGACGCGATGTGTTGGCGTTTCGGTTGAAAGTTGAACGCAACAAGACTGACAATACCTTCACCGTTGAGCTGGGCTCAGAGCGTCACACGCTGACCGTGCCCAACACCAAAAAAACACACCTGAAGCTCGCCGACTTCATTGAGGAGGTCGTTAATGGACCTTCAGACCTGGCAGGCGAACCCCAGCCGAAACGACATGCTGAACGTGAGTACGGCGCTTTCAGTAGCCAGCAGCGGGAACAGGTTTACAGACTGGTTTCCACAGGCGGGTTTATCGACCTGGACCTGGGCTTTGAACTGCCAATCCGGCTCGCGGTGCACCGGACACGTACACGTTCGGGCATCACCGTAGTCATGAGCATCGGCGTTAAAAGCCCGTGCACCAAGTGCTTCACCGTGTGCGGCACTGACGCCGAGATGTACGAGCAGGTTTGCGAATCCATCAACCACCTGGCTGCGCTGGCAACACCCGCCGCGCACGCAGCATAGGAGGGCTGACATGGAGCGCAATCTCGAAAAGACCGCCAAACACTTTGGCCTGACTCGCCCCGCCCTGATCAAGCTCATGCGTGAAAAGGGGCTGCTCACCGACCGCAACCTGCCGACGTTCCCCGTCCGCGACCGTGAATACCTTCGGGTCAAGGACAGCAACTGGTACCACGACACGCTGGGCATGCAGTACAGCCAATCGACACGCGTCCGGCAGGCCGGCATCCCCTGGCTAGCAGAGCAATTGGGCCTCGACCTTCCTGCCATCCCGGCAGACAACCGTGACGTGGCCTAGGGAATACGCCCGCCAGATCATCGCCCTACGCACCCGAGAGGAGCGCAACGCCGCGCTCCTTGAGGTGCCGGAGCATCTGCGCGAGCTGACCAAACGCCACTGCCTCAATGCCTGGAATCATCCCCAAAGGAAGAAAAACCATGGACCACAAACTGATTGATCATGCGCTTAATGAGCTGCTCTCGATCAAGGCGACCAACCGGACTGTTGAACATATCCAAGGCTTCGCTCAACTGGTGTGTAGTGCTGCAGGAATAACCGTTGACTCGCCGACACCATCTTTGGCAAGCCTGCCGGAGCTGCATGCCGCTGTATCGCTTATCGCAACCCAGCTTGACGCTGAATCCCTAAGCCCTACCAGCTCAGTCTCCACATCGATCCGCCTGTCGAACAGAATACCGGTACATGTTTCAGTGTCCATCCATAACCATGAAGGATTCGGTAGCGGCATCACCTGCCTTGCAGGTTATGGCAGTTCCGCGGAGGAAGCACTGCGCTCCCTTAAAAACGACATCAATGACCACTGCAGGACGGGGGCCAAATGAGCCCACACACCGACCAGCAACCGCTGCGGCTGTTGTCAGCACCAGACCCGGCCACCGTCGAGCTGCTGTATCGCACCTTCGGCGACGTGCTTATCCCCCTCGAAAAGCTGCGTGTGCAGTACTTCCGCAACCTCAACGAGCAGTCGTTTGCAGCCGAAATCACCAGCGGCCGCATTCAACTGCCCGTGACCACGCTGGACAACAGCCGCAAAGCACCGAAGTACGCGCACATCCGCCACGTTGCGGCACTGATCGATATCCAGGCCTACAAGGCCGACGAAGTCCACGCGAAGGCCCAGGCCGACGCAACCGAAGAAGCCTAACCGTAACGGCTGCCACCACCAGCCACCCACACCACCAGGAGCACACCACATGACTGCAATTCAAATCTGCGCATTGATCGGCCTGATAGTCGGCGCGACCCTCATCTACTGGACCGGCTACCGAGGCGGGCTCATTGACGGCCGCGTCGAAGGTATCGAAGAGGGCACGAACGACGAAAGAGCAGCCAACGCCAAGGCTATCCGCGAATTGGAGGCATCCCTCCAATTCATCCGTGCCGATCACAAGCACCTCGCAGCCCATGCGAAGCGGCTAAAAGAAAGCCAAGCCTTCGGCCCTCAAGAACGCCAAACGCTTATGCAGATCGCCGAAAAACTGAGGCTGGCCTCTGACACCTTCCGCGCCATGAGCTCGAAGGCACAGGCACAGCAGGCGCTCGACCTGCGCGAGAAAGCACTGGGCATGGCCGCTCTGCTGGATCAGGTCAACGTGGAGGACGCAGCATGAGCCGTCATAGCCCGATGCTACGCCTCTCACCTCAAGACGCCAGCGCGCTGCACCAGCAACACGCCAAAGCCACCGCCGAACTGCGCGAAGTGACTCGATTCCGCAAAGAGTTCGACCGGCAACTGTCGCTGCTGATCGGCTACGACGCCCTGCGCAAGTTGCACAAGGACACCCAGAACGCCCTGCTGCTCGCCGACCTGGTCAAGGAGGCAGCATGAACTGGATCCTCACGCATACCGGCAAACGCTTTGACCTGTTCGAGCCGGACGTCGACATGATCGACCCACGAGATATTGCGCACTCGCTCGCACATTTGTGCCGCTTCAACGGCCACACCCGCGAGTTCTACAGCGTGGCCCAGCATAGTTGCTTGGTTGCGGATCTGGTGCCGGCCGAGCACAAACTCGCCGCCCTCCTCCACGATGCGACCGAAGCCTACATCGGCGACATGGTGCGGCCGCTCAAACAGTGGATGCACGCCTACCAGGACGTCGAGACTTGGATCTGGGAACGCATTTGCACCCAATTCAGCATCGATCAGGAGCTGCCGGCATTCGTCACCCAAGCCGACCTGATCGCCCTGGCCACCGAACGCCGCGACCTGATGCCACCCGACCCGGCCACCTGGGATTGCCTTGTCGGCATTGAACCCGCGCCCGAACGCATCCGGCCGTGGTCGCCCACCGAAGCCCGGCTCACCTACCACCAGCGCCTGATGGACCAACTCGCTATTGAACACCGGAGGAAAGCGGCATGAAGAACGAACAGAACTACACCCAAACCCAGTCCGCTTTGCTCCGCAGCGCTAGTAGGGTCGACGCGCCTGTAAAAAACAGTCTCTGCTGCGCAGTAGCAGGCATTACTGCTTCTTCCAATGCCACTGCCGAGGCACTTACACCCCATGAAAGGCTGCGCCGGGCAGCAGCAACTGAAGCCACGCTGATCGCTAAAAATCGCCCGCTCGCGCAGCCTGTCGTGGGGTATACGCATGGAGCCCGCGTATGACCGCCTTTTCCCAAACCCCAATAAGCACTGCCGTCATCACCCAATTTGGCCTCGACCTCATGGGCAAGATCCGCGTCGACCTGTTTGCCGGTGGTGGCGGCGCAACCATGGGCCAGGAAATGGCTACGGGCAAAGCCGTCGATATCGCGATCAACCACAACCCCAAAGCCATCAGCATGCACAAGCGCAACCACCCAGGCGCAGAGCATTACATCTCGGACGTCTATGAGGTGTGCCCCCGAAAGGCGACACGAGGCCGCCCCGTCGCACACCTACACGCAAGCCCTGAATGTACCCATCACAGCCTTGCCGCCGGAGGACAACCACGCAGCAGTGCCAGCCGCTCTCTGTCGTGGGTCACCGTCAAGTGGGCCGGGCAGGTCAAACCCGACCTCATCACTATGGAAAACGTCTGGCAGATCCTGCAATGGGGCCCCTTGATTGCTAAGCGATGCAAAACCACCGGCCGGGTGATTCACCGCGACGGCAGCGTGGCCGCACCAGGCGAGCGCGTTCCGGTGCAGGATCAATACCTGGTGCCTGATCCGAAACGTAAGGGCAAGACTTGGCGCCGCTTCTTGCAGATTCTCAAGAACATGGGCTATGACATCCTGCATGGAAAACTCAAAGCCTGCGATTATGGCGCCGCTACCACACGTGAACGCCTTTACATGGTCGCTCGATGCGATGGCAAGCCACTGTATTGGCCGGAGCCGACCCACTTCAAAGAACCTGCGAAGGGTCAAAAAGCTTGGCGTAACGCTGCCAGCATCATCGATTGGTCGATCCCCTGCCCAAGTATCTTTCTGACGAAAGAAGAAGGCCGTGCCGCTGGTGTACGCCGACCATTGGCAAGCAAAACCATGGAGCGCGTTCGCAAAGGTGCCCGCCGCTATGTGGTTGATCATGCCGACCCGTTCATCGTAAGCGTCAATCACTCGGGCAATGACATCGCTCGATGCCAGTCTGTGCAAGATCCAACCAAGACCATCACTGACGCGCATGGCTTCGCCCTGGTGACACCACAAGTCACGCCTTTCCTCACAGAGCACGCCAACGCAACTACCCAGCGAACTATGGCCGCTGATGCACCCCTGGGGACCATCTGCGCACAGGTCAAGGGCGGACACTTCGCGCTCGCCGTGGCCTACATCGCACAACACAACGGTGGCTTCAACGAAACGTTGGGACGGCACCCAGCCCAACCTCTGACAGCGATAACCACGACGGGCAGCCAACAGCAGTTGGTGACCGCCAATCTGCTGACCTTGCGCAAGAACTGTGTGGGCAGGGCGACGGATGAGCCGATCTCAACTATCTGTGCCGGCGCAGAACATCACGCGCTGCTCGAGTACACACTCGCACCAGACGTGAAGGAAGGCGCTCTGCGCGTTGCCGCTTTCCTGATGGGGTACTACGGCACCGACAATATCTACGACCTGCGCGACCCGGCTGCCACGATCACGACACGGGACCGGCTGGCACTGGTTAGCGTAGTTATCAGGGGCACGCCGTACGTCATCGTCGACATTGGCATGCGAATGCTGACCCCCCGGGAGCTTTACCGAGCCCAGGGCTTTCCGGACAACTACGTGATTGACCATGGCCACGACGGCCAGAAGTTCAGCAAGAAAGATCAGGTATTGATGGTAGGAAACTCTGTCTCTCCCTGGCCTATGATGGCTTTGATTGAAGCTAATATGACCGAAAATACAAGCGATATGATGGAGGCTGCATGAATACCCTCTTCTTACTGATGGCTCAATATGAAGGACAAGCGGTCATCCCGCTAGGAAAAGTATGCGAGGACTATATGCACTTGACTGTAGAAAAATTCAAGCGCAAACAACTTGATGGGGAAATAGATATCCCGGTAGTTCGATTGGGGGCCAACAGCCAAAAGGCCGCCCTAGGCATCCACATTAAGGATTTAGCAGACTACATTGATCGCCAACGTGAAAAGGCAGCCAAAGAACAAAACCAATTGATGGGCAGAGCAGCTTAAAGTAAACGGGGCCGATTTGGTCCCGCTTACTAATTAGAAAAGGTAAGATACAGTTACTACTCGCCATACATGGATATTTCCGCCCGCAGCTTATTCGCAGTTATGAACCCAGCGGCCTGAACAAACAGCACGACAAGAACGCTTAACAAACAAGCACCACGAACCGACATTACCCCCCAACCCCAATACTCTGACAGAACCAATCTCTGCACAAACGCCATATCACCAAAAGCGCCAACAACTACCGCCAACATCAACAGAACAACTACCAAAACAACATTAACAATCACCTCATGCTTCAAATCAGTCAAAGCATCCACGACCAGCTTGTACGCTTGCGGCTTCTGTACCTTCAATTTCTTAGGAACATCCTTCATTACCCCTTCCACGTAATTGAAAAACGCCAATGATAGTGCACCAAACAATGCTCCCAAGACGAACAGGACCGCATTAACACTACCAAACAATGGTGCTGCCTCCCCTCCCGTGCCCCACAGCAAAAGAAAGAAAAGGCTGAACGAAGTAAAGAAAGCAAATGATAGGCGGAGCATACTAACGCCTCAACAACTCACCTATTGCAGAATAAACATCAGCCACCATCCGCGCATCATTATCAGAACGCCCCGGCGCAGGCTGCCCAGTTTCCAGTTCTAGCTGCCCCTCATGCATCACTATGTCGTCCGAAGGAACATTCAGGTCAACCTTAACTATGGCAGATATACTTTTATGTATTTTCTTACCATTATTTTCGCCTTCAGTTGTCACGCTCCACTTACCTTCTCCCTCTTCAATATAATCCACATAATCCTGAACCGGCAATATTGGAACCTTAAGATCACCGTATTCGTTACTAAGCGTAATCCTAACCTCGTCTTGGCCAAAAAGCTCCTTCATAGCCTTTAGAGCTTCTCGAGCTTTCACATTCGTCTCAAGTATATTAGGAGATATAAGCTCCAGTTCAATCTCATACACTTTTTTGTGAGACTCAATCACACTCCAAAACTCGCCCCTTATAGTTTTAGGCTCAATAAATATCGAATAGTTAAACTCATCCGACACAGGATCTTTAAGCCCAGCATGTATAGCGTTTGCAATCTGCTCCTCTGTACCGAACCGCCAATCATGCTGCACGAAAACATACTGATCAACAACATCTACAACCGTTATTACAGGAACCCAATCATCAGCGTCGTGAGGAACTATATCGCCCGGTATTTTATCACCAACTTTTGTGATTTTATGCTTTGCTGTTTTCCCTACTAAAAATCGCCCCTTCGGAAACTCATCAGCAATTGGCTCCACATAAGTAAAGCCTACAAAACTATAACGAACCTTATTTTTTACAAACTCTCGACCATCATCCTGAAGGGCAGACACGACAACAGCCCCCTTGGGTTTGGGTAAAGCCTTAGGAACAAGGGCGCCTTGCTTATTTTCGATCAATGAGTAACGCAACACCAAAAATGGTTTGATTCCTTTCACAATATTTCCTTCAGAGGCGTAATTTTGTTATTCAGCTACATCCGCAACTTACCCGCTTTACAAAGTGATATCAATGTGGAATCGCACTATTTGCGCGCACATCATGATTTCGACACGCCAGCTAAACCAGCTTCCCTAACCACTCCCACTCTTTATAAATATCCCCTCTTCCCCTCAGATGCGTATACCGCCGCAATGAGTTCCAGTCCCTATGCCCCGAAACACTCGACACCCGAGGAATATCCCAGTCCATCTCAAACAACCGACTCACCCCTTCATGCCGCAGGTCATGAAAATGAAGGTCTTCTATTCCCAGCAACGGGCAAGCCCTGGTGAAAGAGGCTGATACCGATTTACCGTTGAAGGGGAAAATCTCTCGCTCCACTTTGGGCATTGAATTCAGGATCGCCCATGCCTCATCGGGCAAGTGGCACCAGACATCGTTACCTAGCTTCTGACCAGGATTCTTCATGTCTCGAACCAGCACTGCCTGCCTGGATTCGTCGAGATCCTCCCAGCGTATCCGCGTGATTTCCTCCTGCCGACGTGTCGAAAAGAGTGCGAAAGCGATTATTTTCGGCATAGGAATCGAGTTATTACCCCGAGTCTGCATGTCGAAGAAGTGCTTCATCAGCTTGTCCAACTCATCAAGAGTAGGCCGGCGATTGCGCTCTTTGCTCTTGGTGACCATTCCAAGCTTACGCAACACCTTTCGAGCGTCAGTCATGGCAAGCGGATCTATCTCATACCCCCAGGCCGGCCTAGCAACCGAGAGGACCGCGCCTAGGTGCGATAGATCATTCCCGACCGTCTGCGCCTGGACACCGCCTCCCTCTTTGCTCATCCGCCACTGAGCAAACTCGACCAGCTTCTGGCTATTCAGCGCCGAATCATCGACCTCGCCCAGCCACGTCTCCTTGATCGCCGTCAGGGTTGCTCGCTTAGTCTTCCCCAGCGGCCGGATCTTCTCGTACTCGTCCAGGTACTGGTCGATCATTTTCTTGATTGTCACCCCCTTCCGGTTCGCACGTTCGATAGCACCAGGCGCGGCCAGCTCCGTCTCCCGCCGCTTGATCCATGCCTGAGCCACCTGCTTGCGGTCGAAGGTTTGGCTTTCCTGATAAACTGTCTTCCCGTCCCGATTAATCCGTATCTGCGCCGTGTAGGCCGTCGAATTGTCCTTGCGCTTGCGTGATGTGATCGTGCCCATATCCAGTTGCTACATTGCCGAGACCGGTTGCTACAATGTAGCAACCGCTTTCCAAAAACAAGGAAAAATGGGTAAAAACAGCTGTATAAAAGATCAGTATCAATGAACTTAGAAAAAACTAAAGTGCCCGTAAACACTGGATCATCTCGCCAAGAGCCTTCCCGCCGCTTCAGCGTTGCGCCGATGATGGACTGGACCGACCCCCACTGCCGGTTCTTCCTACGCATCCTCTCCAAACACGCCCTGCTCTACACCGAAATGGTCACCACCGGCGCGCTACTCAACGGCGACCATGAACGCTTCCTGCGCCACCACCCGTCCGAACACCCACTGGCCCTGCAACTGGGCGGCAGTGTGCCTGCCGACCTGGCCGCCTGCGCACGGATGGCCCAGGAGCACGGCTACGACGAGGTCAACCTCAACGTCGGCTGCCCCAGCGACCGGGTGCAGAACAATATGATCGGCGCTTGCCTGATGGGGCATCCGGATTTGGTGGCCGATTGTGTAAAGGCGATGCGCGATGCGGTGTCGATTCCGGTAACGGTCAAGCATCGGATAGGGATCAATGGGCGGGACAGTTACGAGCAATTGTGTGAGTTCGTCGGGACGGTGCACGAGGCCGGTTGCACGAGTTTCACCGTGCATGCGCGGATTGCGATTCTGGAGGGGTTGTCGCCAAAGGAGAATCGCGACATCCCGCCCTTGCGGTATGACGTGGCCGCTCGGTTGAAAGCGGACTTTCCCGAGCTGGAGATTGTGCTCAACGGCGGGATCAAGACGCTGGAGGCGTGTCATGAGCACTTGCAGACTTTCGACGGCGTGATGCTGGGGCGCGAGGCCTATCACAACCCGTACCTGCTGGCTGAGGTGGATCAGCAGCTGTTCGGCAGCACGGCGCCGGTAATCACCCGGGCCGAGGCGTTGGCGCAGTTGCGACCTTATATCGCCAGTCATCTGGCCGCTGGCGGGGCCATGCATCACATCACCCGCCACGTACTCGGGCTGGGCACCGGTTTCCCGGGCGCGCGACGGTTTCGGCAGTTGTTGTCGGTGGATATTCACAAGACCAAGGATCCGTTGGCGTTACTGGATCAGGCGGGGCAATTGCTGGAAGGACGTTAACCGTCACTTGCTTTGAACCTGCGGCCGGTTTTGGCATCGTATCTACCGATACCCGCCCCGGCCTTTCAAACAGCCGTTTTCAGGTTGTTGCCGCCGGGACCGTTGATACCTCTTCACGCCCTTGAGTGGCTGCCGGCCCTCGGGTAATGTCAACAGACCCATAGGACAGAGCACGCTCATGACTTCCAAGCTGGAACAACTCAAACAATTCACTACCGTCGTGGCCGATACCGGCGACTTCGAAGCCATCGCCCGCGTTAAACCCGTGGATGCCACCACCAACCCTTCCCTGCTGCTCAAGGCTTCGGCCATCCAAGGCTACGCCGAGCTGCTGAACGCCTGCGTCGCGGACTGCAAGGGTGACGTCGGCCTGGCCAGCGACCGTTTTGCCGTAGCGGTCGGGCAAGAAATCCTGAAAGTGATCCCAGGGCGTATTTCCACTGAAGTGGATGCGCGCCTGTCGTTCGATACCGAGGCCATGCTGAAGCGTGCGCATCGTCTGATCGATCTGTACGAAAAGGCCGGTATTGGCCGGGATCGGGTGTTGATTAAGATTGCCTCCACCTGGGAAGGTATTCGCGCCGCCGAGCAGCTGGAGCGTGAAGGCATCCAGTGCAACCTGACCTTGCTGTTCTCCTTCGCCCAGGCCGCGGCCTGTGCCGATGCCGGGGTGTTCCTGATTTCGCCGTTCGTGGGCCGTATCTACGACTGGTACAAGAAAGCCAATGGCAACGACTACACCGGCGCGGATGATCCGGGCGTGCAGTCAGTGACGCGCATCTACAACTACTACAAGGCCAATGACTACAAGACCGTGGTCATGGGCGCGAGCTTCCGTAACCTCAATCAGATCGAGCAACTGGCCGGCTGTGACCGTTTGACCGTCAGCCCTGAGCTGCTGGAGAAACTGGCCGCCGATGAAGGCAAGCTCGAGCGCAAACTGGCGCCAGGCCAGGCTGGGGAAGCACGTTTGATCCTCAATGAGGCGCAGTTCCGTTGGTTGTCCAACGAGGATGCCATGGCGACCGAGAAACTGGCCGAAGGTATTCGTCAGTTTGCCCGCGACCAGGAGAAGCTGGAGGCGTTGCTGCAAGCCAAGCTGTGAGGTGATTCAGCCGGCATGCAAAAAGGGCGAACCTGGTTGGGTTCGCCCTTTTTTATGCCGCTTGACTTAAGAGATGTGGCGGGTCGACAAACGCCATCGCGAGCAAGCTCGCTCCCACAGGGGATGTCGGTTGGGCTCGATTAAGAGAATGCCATAAAACCTGTGGGAGTGAGCTTGCTCGCGATGAGGCCGGTGCAGCCTACACAAGCCCAAGGCTCAAGGCCGCTCCAGCGCATTCACCAAGTCATGGAACGCTTCGCGATTGGAGTCGTTGAGCCCCATCAGGATCTTGTGGGCTTCGAGCACCTTGATCCGCACTTCCTCTTCAGACTGGTCCTGGTCAGGCAGGTCGTCCAGGCACTCAGGGCATGGCACGGGGTCGCCAACGATGTTGAACACCTGGTCGAAGCCCATGGACTGCAGAAGACGGGTGATGTCGTTGTGGGTGGTGACAACGGTCGGCAGCAGGCCGACCTTTTGCCGCGACAGGATCGACAGCTTGGCCAGCAGGCCCAGGGTGGTGCTGTCAATGCTGCGGGTTTCGGTCAGATCGATCACGATGGCGCTGAAGTTCAGCGCGGTGAAGATCCGCTCAATAGTCGCATCCAGCGCCGAACACAGGGTCAGGCGCACTTCACCGACAAACTTCAGGACAAAGGTGCCGTCCTGCTCGGCGAACTGGATTCTACCAGTACTCATCAAAGTTTCCTGCTCAACACTAACAGGGCGATATCATCCGGCATCTCCCCTAGCGTGGCTAATCCAAACACTTGACGCAAGCCTTCCAGGCTGCCGCCCGCTGCTCTCACCCGTTCAGGCAAGGCCGCTTCTTTCTCTTTGAGTGTAGGTTCTGTCAAAAGGTCCAAAATGCCATCAGACATCAGCGTCAGGCTGAATACTGGCGGCAATTCCAGCACGTGGTCTTCGTAGGTGGCCTCATTGAACAGGCCCACCGGCAAACCACGTCCTTCCAGATAACGAACACTGTCTGGTGTATACAACACAGGCAACGGCAGGTGACCGCCGATGCTATAGGTCAACAAACCCGTCTCCTCGTCGATGACCCCACCGACCATGGTGACGTGTTTGCCCAGCTTACAACTGATCAGGCCTCGGTTGATATGCCCAAGGACTTCTGATGGCTTGAATTCTGGCAACGTGCCATTGCGCTTGGATTCGAACAGCAGACGCGTGGTCATGAACTTCAACAGCACCGTCACGAACGCCGAGGAAGCGCCATGGCCGGAAACGTCCGCCAGATAGAATGCCACTCGTCGCTCATCGACCCGGAAATAGTCCACGAAATCCCCCGACAGGTACAACGACGGGATGATCTGGTGGGCAAAACGGAAATCGTCGACGGTCCAAGGGCTGACCGGCAGCATGTTCATCTGCACCTGGCGCCCGGCGTTCTGGTCTTCCTGCAACAGGTTCAGACTGGCTTCCAGCTCGCGGTTGGCGGTTTCCAGTTTTTCGCGGTAGCGCTGGTTTTCCACCAACAGGCGCGAACGGTCCAGGGCCCGGCGCACCGAGTGCTCGAGCACAGCCAGGTCTTCGAGGGGCTTGATCAGGTAATCCGCCGCGCCCAGGCGCAACGCCTCGACCGCGTCATTCATCACGCCCGCGCCCGAAACCACGATCACCGGGGTCTGCGAGGAAATCTCGGTGACCTGGCGAATGAGTTCGAGTCCGCCCATCTGCGGCATGCGCAGGTCGCAGATGACCAGGTCGGGCTTGTCTTGCTCGAATACCTGAAGACCCTGTTGGCCATTGCTGGCCTGCAGGACGCTGAAACCACTGTCTTCCAAGTAGGCCGCGAGACTGGCTCGCACCACTTCGTCATCATCGATTATCAGCAGCGTGGCACTGGTTTTTGGCATGTGGGCAAACGGCGCCAGAATTAGGTTGGCGTAGCGGGCTGGGGCAACTTGACCTGGCACGCACTACTGGATTCGCTTTCTAGCCTCTCTGTCGTACCGGTTTCAGGTCTTTTCCCTACACACAGTTACATCAGAGGTGCCCTTCTAAGGCGCAGACGGTACTCCCATCCGCGGGGCGTTTCAAGCTCAGGCAGATAGCCGCTTGCCGTCTTTATTTGTCAAAGCACAGAGAGTTATAAGAACCGAGCGAAGCGTAACTCAATGGAAGGATCAAACCGGCTCGAACCCGCGCTCAAAGCACAGAAGGCGGCCTTTTGGGCCGCCTTCCTGGTTTATGAGTCGAAATCAGAAATCGTCTTCGACCTGGCCATCCTTGACCTTGAATTCGCGGTTTTGCAGATAGGCGTTGCGGATGAAGACATACTTGTCGCCGCTCACCATTTTCTCGGCCGACAACAGGCTGGCGCGGGTGTCGACGACGTTCAGGCCGCGAATTGAGTTACGCACCGAGACGTTATCGATATAGCGATACGGGGCCGTGTAGTCATCGACCAGCTTGGCCGGCGCGTCACGCAAGGTGCTTGGGCCCAGCAGTGGCAGCATCACATACGGCCCGCTACCCAAGCCCCAGTAGCCGAGGGTCTGGCCGAAATCTTCATCGCTGCGCTGCAGGCCCATGTGGGTGCCCACGTCGAAGAAACCCAGCAGGCCGAAGGTGGTGTTGAAGATCAAACGGGCCGTGTCGACCCCGGCGGCGGCCGGCTTGGCCTGCAGCACGTTGTTGGCCAGATTGCCCACGTCACCGATGTTGCGGAATATATTATGGATGCCGTCTTCGAGAAACTGCGGCGTCACGTACTGATAACCCTGGGCCAATGGCTTGAGCGCATAGGTATCGACGGTGTCGTTGAAGGTGAAGATCGGACGGTTGATGCTTTCCCAAGGATCTTCTTCCGTCGCGGCCTGGGTGGCGAACGGAACCAGCAGGACGCCGGCGGAAAGACACAGCTGAGCTAGACGATGGCTCCAGCGCATAGGGGAAAACTCCTTGGATTGTTCAGGCAAGGGCGCCGAGCCCAGGCGGTAAGCTGGCTAGTATAAGGCGGAAAAGTCCTACTGACAGCATTGAAAAAACGAAGCAGATTTTAGGACACTTCTGCCACCCAGCGCCTTCATTTCACTGTCACCGGACTGTCATGGAGGACCGTTAGGCTGCTGGTTATTTCAAGGACGTTCCCATGCCCCGCGCCGAAGCCCTGCCCCTCCCCGCTCCCAGCCTGACTGCCGTATTGTTTGGCCTTAGCGGATGCCTGGTGGATTTCGGGGCGCGCATTCGTCAGCCAGGGGCAGCCCCGGTCGAGCATGCGCAACCGACGCTTGGCGCCCTCGAATGTTTACACAACTTGCACCGTCAGGAAATTCCCTGCGCCTGGCTCGACGAACTACCACCCGCCACCGGCCATGCCCTGGCGGCTTCGTTGCCGAGCTGGATCAAACCGCCGCAACTTCCAGCAACAAATAATCCTTGGCCGGCGCCTCATGCCTGTTGGCAAGCCTTGATGGCGCTGAATGTCCAGCAATTGGACGGCTGCGTGTTGGTCAGCGGTGAACCCAAGCTGTTGCAATCAGGGCTCAACGCGGGTTTATGGACCATCGGGTTGGCGTCCTGTGGCTCATTGTGTGGCCTGGCGCCTGTCGAATGGCAGGCGCTCAGCCAACAGCAACGGGAAACCAAGCGCGCCAAGGCCACCGTGCAATTGTTCAGCCTGGGCGTGCATTCGGTGATCGATCACCTGGGCGAACTCGACACCTGCCTGGCCGATATCAGCCTGCGCCGACTCAAAGGCGAGAAGCCATGACCCGGATCATGCAGGGGCCGTAAGGGTGGATTACTCTTAAGGCAAGCCATGGACTTTTGACGCACCGTCGCGGTCCATGGCTGAGCCTATCAATAAAGGGAGTACGCCAATGCCTGCCCGCGAATTGCAAGAACAGCTCAATAAACTGCGCGAGCAATTGGAACAGAATCCACCGCTGTCGGAAGTCGAGCGCGATGACTTGCACGCGCTGATGCAACAGATCGAACTTGAGCTTGAGCTGGAAACCAAGACACAGGACACCAACCTCGCTGACAATGTGAACCTGGCCGTCGAACGCTTCGAACTGGAACATCCCACCCTCGCCGGGACCTTGCGCAATATCGTGCAAACCTTGGGCAATATGGGAATCTGACCCCCGCCAAATGCAAAAAGCCCTGCTGTTGATAGCAGGGCTTTGTGGGAGCGAGCTTGCTCGCGATAGCGGAGTTTCAAGCAACATCAATGTTGAATGGGCTGGCCCCATCGCGAGCAAGCTCGCTCCCACTGGGGGCTTTATTGGCGAACCAATCGGTTATTCGGCAACTGTACCGCTTCGGTACTGCGATACGGATTGATATCCAGCCCACCACGACGCACATACCGCGCATACACCGTCAACTTCTCCGGCTTGAGCAGGCATTGCAGGTCGAGAAAGATCCGCTCCACGCATTGCTCATGAAAATCCGAATGCTGGCGGAAGCTGACGATGTAGGCCAGCAGGCTGGCATGGTCCAAGGCCGCGCCGCGATACTCCACCGCCACGCTGCCCCAGTCCGGTTGGCTGGTCACCGGGCAGTTGGACTTGAGCAGATGGCTGTGCAAACTTTCCTCGACGATGCGTGAATCATCGCAACGCAGCAGCTCCGGACGCGGGTGCTCGTACGAGTCGACGCTGATGTCCAGGTCGTCGATGCACGCACCGGGCAGCGCCACGATGCCTTCGCTTTCCACATCCTTGAGGCTGCGAACCTGCACGCCCACCGGCTTCCCGGCCGCCGCCGACAGGTCCTGGCGCAGAGTGGTTTCCAGGCTTGCGGTATCGGTGAACGGGGTCTGGTTCAGGGAGTTGAGGTACAGCTTGAAGGATTTGGACTCGATGATATTCGGCGAGTCCGCCGGGATCGAGAATTCACCGATGGCCACCACCGGCTTGCCGGATGGCAACAGCCACGACAGCTCGAAACAGTTCCAGAAATCCACGCCCTTGTACGGCAAGGTCTCGGCCGTCAGGCCCAATTCCGCCCATTTCGCGGCGCGCGGGATCGGAAACAGCAGTGACGGCGTGTACGTGGCGATGTATTCGCTGGATTTGCCCAGCGGCGAATGTTCGGCTGCGGGATGCATGACGGAAACCTGACTGAAGAATCAGCGGATTCTATCAGCCTTTGCCGCAGCCTTTGAGTGCTTACTGACTGACAGTCAGGTCGCCCTTCATCCCGGCCTGGTAATGACCGGGGACATTGCAGGCAAACTCCAGGCGCGTGGCCTTGGTGAACGTCCAGGTCAGCTCGGCGGTTTTACCCGGCTCCACCAGCACGCTGTTGGGGTCGTCGTGTTTCATGCCGGCCTGGTCGTGGTTCATGGCGCCATGACCCATCCCTGGCTTCATCGCGGTCGGCGTCATCTGTCCGCTCTGCTGCATCTTCAGCATTTCCTGCTGGTGTTCGATATGCATCGCGGCGTTGCCCAGGTTGAATTCGTGGAGCAACTGGCCTTTATTGATCAACACGAAGCGTACGGTCTCCCCAGCCTTGATATCGAGCGCGCCAGGATTAAACGCCATGTCGCTCATCACCACCTCGATGCTGCGACTGGCCTTGGCTGCCGGCGCGGGCTGGCCGAAATCAACATGGCCCGGCGATGCCCACGACGGCGCACCGAGAAGCAATGCGCAAGCGGCCAGGATCAAGCGGTTTCCCATTAACATGTTCATACTCCAAGCGGATAAGGTTCAGCTTGTGGAGAACTCTATCGCTGTACGCCTGCCAATCGGCTGACAGCTCGATTACAACTTTGTCAGGTTGCGCCACGGGCCCGCCTGCCACGGTATAACGCCCTCGTTCCAACCCTGCATCGAGCCGCCCATGAAACTGTTGATCGTCGAAGACCAAACCAAAACCGGCCAATACCTGCGCCAAGGCCTGGGCGAAGCCGGGTTCAACGCCGACCTGGTGGCCGACGGCGTCACCGGCCAGCAACTGGCCTTGAGCGGTGAATATGCCTTGCTGATCCTCGACGTGATGCTGCCCGGCCGCGATGGCTGGCAGATTCTGCAAGCGGTGCGCGGGGCTGGCCTGGATACACCCGTGCTGTTTCTCACGGCGCGGGATGCGATACAGGATCGAGTGCACGGCCTGGAGTTGGGTGCCGATGATTACCTGGTCAAGCCTTTCGCTTTTTCCGAGCTGCTGGCGCGGGTGCGCAGCCTGTTGCGCCGGGGCAGCTCGACGCCTCAGGAAACCAGCCTGCAACTGGCCGACCTGCGCCTGGACCTGATCCGCCGCCGCGTCGAACGCAGCGGTCGGCGCATCGACCTCACCGCCAAGGAGTTCGCCTTGCTGGAAATGCTCCTGCGCCGCCAGGGCGAAGTGCTGCCCAAATCCCTGATCGCATCCCAAGTCTGGGACATGAATTTCGACAGTGACACCAATGTCATCGAAGTCGCCATCCGGCGCCTGCGCATCAAGATTGACGATGACTTCCCCAACAAGCTGATCCACACCGTGCGCGGCATGGGCTATGTGCTTGAAGAGCGCAGCCTGTGAGGGGCCAGTGGTCGCTGAGTAGCCGCCTGGCCCTGCTGTTCGCTGCCTGCACCGCCGTGGTGTCGTTGTTTGCTGGAGTATTGTTCAGCCGGGGCAGCGAGGCGCACTTCATCGAGCTGGACCAGCAACTGCTGGAAGGCAAGCTGATCGGCCTGCGCCACGCCCTGCAAGACTTCGACGCCGAACAGACCCAGGGCCGCCTGGAAGATGAACTGAGCCGTCAGGCCGACCTGGCGCTGCGCATCAAGGGCAGCGATGGCGTGCGCTGGTACGACAGCTCGATCCGGATTCCTGCTCAGCTGCCGGAGCGTCCCGGCTTGTCCACCCTCAACGATGGCGACAACGCTTACCGCGTGTTGAACGCACCGCTGTATCCCGACCAACCCAATTCGCCGCAACTGACGCTGTTGCTGGACATCACCCATCACCAGCACTTCCTGCAACGCATGCAGCGCCTGATCTGGTTGACCGTGGGCCTCTCGGCCCTGGCCACCGCCCTGCTCGGCGCGTGGGCCGCCCGACGCGCCTTGCGGCCGTTGCGACGCATGGGCGCCATCGCCGGCAGCGTCTCGGCCCGCTCCCTCAACGCCCGACTGCCTGAAGAGCAAATGCCCGCAGAACTGGCGGAACTGGCCCACAGCATCAATGCCATGCTCGGACGCCTCGACGACGCCTTTCAACGACTCTCGGCGTTCTCAGCCGACATCGCCCATGAATTGCGCACACCATTGTCGAACCTGTTGACCCACACCCAGGTCACCCTCACCCGCGAGCGCCCGCTGGAGGACTACCGCGAGGCCTTGCACAGCAACCTCGAAGAACTGCAATGGATGGCGCAACTGGTCAACGACATGCTCTACCTGGCCAAGGCCGACCACGGCCTGCTGGCGCCCAACCGCGAACCGCTGGCATTGGCAGCGGAGGTCGACGTACTGCTGGAATTCTTCGCGCCCTTGGCCGAAGACGCCAACGTTCGCTTGAGTCGTGAGGGCGAAGGCCCCATCGAGGGTGACCGCAGCATGTTGCGCCGGGCCCTGTCCAACCTGCTGGACAACGCCCTGCGCTTCACCCCCGACGGCGGCGAAGTGCGGGTGCGGATTGTCGATGAGGCTCAGGTGGTGTGCGTCAGCGTGGAGAACAGTGGCGAGGGGATTGCGGCGGACCTGTTGCCGCGCCTGTTCGACCGTTTCTACCGCGCCGACCCGGCTCGCCAGGAAGGCAGCAGCGAACATGCAGGGCTGGGACTTGCGATTACCCGCTCGATCATCCGCGCCCATGGCGGGCAGATCCGCTGTGAATCAGCCGATGGCTGGACGCGGTTCCTGATCGAATTGCCGAAGGTGGATTAAGCCCGACGCCCCCCTGTGGCGAGGGGATTTATCCCCGCTGGGCCGGGAAGCGGCCCCAAGACAGTCAATTTAATCGGCCTGATGTACCGAGCTATCAGGGTTTAGGGCTGCTTCGCAGCCCATCGGGGATAAATCCCCTCGCCACAAGGGTCTCGCGGCCACCCCTGGGGTATCAGGAATACCGCAACGCCTGCGCCGGCTCGATCTTCGCCGCACGCCACGCGGGGTACACGGTGGCAAGGAAGCTCAGAATGAACCCGGCGGAACAAATCAGCAGCACATCGCCGCGCTGAAGCTCCGACGGCAAGTTGCTGACGAAGTACACATCGGAACTGAAGATGTGCTGCCCACTGACCCGTTCCAGCCAACCCACCAGGGCGCTGACGTTCAACGCCGCAATCACCCCGAGCACGCCGCCAATCAGCGTGCCGACCACACCGATCACCGTACCCTGGACCATGAAGATCGCCATGATCTGCCGCGGCGTGGCGCCAATGGTGCGCAGAATCGCGATATCCGCGCCCTTGTCGTTCACCACCATGATCAGCGTGGCGATGATGTTGAACGCTGCCACCGCGACGATCATCAACAACAGCAAGCCAATCATGGTTTTTTCCATCTTCATGGCGCTGAACAGGCTGCCCTGGGTGTGGGTCCAGTCGTCGGCCTTGAAGTCCGCGCCGAGCCCGGTGGCGATGTCGCCAGAGACTTGCGGCGCGGCATACAGGTCTTTCACCGCCAGGCGCACGCTCTGCACCTGGTTTGGCTGCCAATGCTGCATCTGCGCGGCGTCGGCCAGGTGGATCAGGGCCATGGAGCCGTCCAGCTCGGCGCCGACCTTGAACACGCCCACCACGTTCAGCCGCTGCATCCGCGGGGTAATTCCGCCGGGTGCGGTGCTGACTTCCGGCACGATCAGGGTGATTTTGTCGCCGACGTTCAGACGAAAACGCCGGGCGGTGATTTCGCCGATCACTACACCATATTCGCCCGGCTTCAACGCATCGAGACGGCCCTGGACGATATGCTGGGCCACGATGGACACCTTGCCTTCCTGGGCCGGGTCAATGCCGCTGATCTGGATCGGCTGCATCGAACCCTTGTGGCTGAGCATGCCTTCCATCTCGGTGAACGGCACGGCGGCGGTCACTTCAGGATTCTTCAGCGCCGCGGCGGCCACCGGCTGCCAGTCGTCGATCGGATTGACACCGACGATGGTGGCGTGGGGCACCATGCCGAGGATGCGCGAGCTCATTTCGCGCTGGAAGCCGTTCATCACCGACAGCACCACAATCATCGCCAGCACGCCCAGGGCGAGGCCGATCATCGAGGTCATGGAAATGAACGAAACAAAGCGATTGCGGCGCTTGGCGCGGGTATAGCGCGTGCCGATAAAGATCGATAACGGTCTGAACATTCGCGGGGCACCGTATAAAAATAAAAGACCCGGCGTTCGTCACAAACACCGGGTTTCGGTCGGTCAGATGGGCGTCAGGCAACCTTCCTGCAAGTGCAGGACGCGGTCCATCTGCCGGGCCAGGTTCATGTCGTGGGTCACCACCAGGAACGCGGTGCGCATCGACGTGCTGAGCTCCAGCATCAAGTCCTGGATGCCTTGGGCGGTGTGGGAGTCGAGGTTGCCGGTCGGCTCATCGAGCATTACCAGGCCTGGCTTGTTGACCAGGGCCCGGGCAATCGCCACGCGCTGGCGCTCGCCACCGGACAGTTCGGCCGGTTTGTGCTCCAGGCGATGCCCCAGCCCGACCCGCTCCAGCAAGGCCGTAGCGCGCTGACGGGCTTCAGGAATCGCGGTGCGGCCGATCAACAGCGGCATGCAGACGTTTTCCAACGCGGTGAACTCGGGCAGCAAATGGTGGAACTGGTAAACGAACCCCAGGGACCGGTTGCGCAGCAGGCCGCGGGCCTTTTCGTTCAGCGCCGAGAGTTCTTCGCCTGCCAGCCAGACACTGCCGGCGGACGGCGTATCGAGGCCGCCCAGCAGGTTGAGCAAAGTACTTTTGCCCGACCCGGAGGTGCCGACAATCGCCACGCGCTCGCCAGGGTGCAGCTCCAGCTGCAGGCCCGACAACACCACCACCGACTCCGGGCCTTCCTCGTAGGATTTACCCAGGTTGCGGCAGCTCAAGATTGCTTTTTCACTCATGCCCGACTCACTCATAACGTAACGCCTCCGCAGGCTGGGTGCGCGCGGCACGCCAGGCTGGATACAGGGTGGCGAGGAAACTCAGGACCAACGCGGCGCCGCAGACCATCAACACGTCATCTGCCTGCAATTGCGACGGCAGGTAGTCGATGAAGTACACGTCGGCGTTGAGAAACTTGTGCCCGATCAGGCCTTCGAGGGCGGCAACCGCGGCGCTGACGTTCAGCGCGGCGAACATCCCGACCAAGGCGCCAACAATAGTGCCAATCACGCCGATGACGGTGCCCTGGACCATGAAGATCCGCATGATCTGCCCCGGCGTGGCGCCAAGGGTACGCAGGATGGCGATGTCACCCTTCTTGTCGTTCACCACCATCACCAGCGTGGAAATGATGTTGAACGCCGCCACGGCGACAATCAGCAACAGCAGCAGGCCGATCATGGCTTTTTCCATGCGGATCGCCTGGTACAGGTTGCCGTGGGTGCGGGTCCAGTCCCGGGCGTAGTAGCGGTCTTCGCCAAGCTGCTGGGCGATGGTCCAGGCCACACGCGGGGCCTGGAACAGATCGTCGAATTTCAACCGCAGGCCCTGGACCTGATCCGGTTTCCAGCGATGCAGGCGCGCCAGATCTTGAAGGTTGGTGACACCCAGGTAACCGTCCAGCTCACCAGCGCCGACATGGAAAATGCCAACCACGGTAAAGCGCTTCATGCGTGGGAACATGCCGCCCGGGGTCACGGTGACTTCCGGGGCGACGAAGGTCAGTTTGTCGCCGATGGCCACGCCGAGCTTGGCCGCGGCCTTGTCACCGATGACGATGCCGAAGCTGCCGGGCGCCAGGTCGTCGAGTTTACCCTGCTGCATGAAGTTATCGATGATCGATACCTGCCGCTCGAGCCCGGGGTCGATGCCATTGAGCAACACCTTGGACACTTTGCCGTCGTTGGTCAGCAACCCCTGCATCTGGATGAATGGCGCCACGGCCAGCACCTGCGGGTTCTGCTTGACCTTGGCGGCCAGGCTCGGCCAATCGTTGATGGCTTCGCCGGTTTCGAGGGTCGCGTGGGGCACCATGCCTAGCACGCGGGTGCGCATTTCATGGTCGAAGCCGTTCATCACCGAGAGCACGACAATCATCACGACCACGCCAAGGGCCAGTCCGATGATGGATGTCAGGGAAATGAACGATACGAAATGATTGCGACGCTTTGCACGGGTATAACGCGTGCCGATAAATACGAAGAGAGGTCTGAACATGTCGGGGCTTGTTCGGAGGGAAAAGGAACGTCCTTGTGGCGGGGGTCACAAACCAGCTTTACACTCAGACCACCGCCGCTACCATGGGTTCGCCATGTCGACATTAGATGAAGAAGATCGCCGCGAATACTACCGTATCGAGGACACGATCGCACTGGAAATTCGGCCCCTCTCCATTCCTGAAGCTGCCAGCCAGGAAGTGTTGCAGGATGCTTCTCCATTGTTCAACCTGCTCAGTGAACTGCACCTGAGTGAATTCGAGTCACAGCACCTGCTGCGCCAGATCAGCGAGCGCGAACGCAGCGTCGCGGCGTACCTCAAGGCGATGAACAAACGCATCGACCTGCTCAGCCAAGTGATTGCCCTGACGGTGCTCGGCGAAATCGGCGAACCGCAGCCGGTGATCATTTCCGAAGGCGGCGTCGACTTCCAATACCCCACGCCAATCGCCGTCGGCGCCCACTTGTCGATCAAGCTGGTGCTGATGCCCCAGGCCCTCGGTTTGCTGCTGCGAGCGCGGGTCACCCACTGTGACCCCAAGGGCGACGGCTACGACGTCGGCACCGAGTTCGAACGCCCCACCGACGCCCAGCGCCAGTTGCTGGCCCGCTACATCCTGCAGAAACAGGCGCAAGAACGGCGCCTGGCCCGGGAACTGAACGAATCAGGTATCAATAAGGAAGAACCGTGACCCTCATTTATGGCCACCGCGGCGCCAAGGGCGAAGCACCGGAAAACACCCTGACCGGCTTTCAGGAGTGCTTGAAGCACGGCGTACGCCGTTGCGAGCTGGACCTGCACCTGTCCATGGACGGCGAGTTGATGGTGATCCACGACCCGACCCTCAAGCGCACCACTGATCGCCGTGGCAAGGTGGTGGAGCATTCGGCTGCCGAACTGGTGACCTACGATGCGCGCAAGGGTGGACCGGGCTGGATCAAGCCGTGCCCGATCCCACGCCTGGAGGAGCTGTTCGAGAAGTGTGATTTCGAGCATTGGCAGCTGGAGGTCAAGAGCGCCTCACGCACCCGTGCCGCCGCCACCGTGCTGGGGATCCGCGAAATGGCCCAGCGGTTCGGGCTGCTGGACAAAATCACTATTACCTCAAGCTCCCGGGAAGTGCTCAAGGCTGCCCTGGACCTGACCCCGGATATCTCCCGCGGCCTGGTGGCCGAATACGCCTGGCTCGACCCGCTGAAGGTCGCCCAGAGTTATGGCTGTGAGATTCTGGCGTTGAACTGGACCTTGTGCACGCCGGAACGCCTGATCAAGGCGCAGCGTCAAGGCCTGCATGTGTCGGTGTGGACCGTCAACGAACCCGCGCTGATGCGCAGGCTCGCCGACTTTGGCGCTGACAGCCTGATTACAGACTTTCCCGGTTTGGCCACTGCCACGCTTGAGAAAGGCTGAAATCGGTCTCCCCGGCCGGCTCAGGCCACCGGCCGGAGCCGCTCAAAAAAGCCGGTTGAGCCCGTCGTACGCCGCTACCCGATAGGCTTCGGCCATGGTCGGGTAGTTGAACGTGGTGTTGACGAAGTACTTCAGCGTGTTCAGCTCGCCCGGCTGGTTCATGATCGCCTGGCCGATGTGCACGATCTCCGAAGCCTGGTAGCCGAAGCAGTGCACGCCCAGCACCTCCAGGGTCTCGCGATGGAACAGGATCTTCAGCATGCCTTGCGGCTCACCGGCGATCTGCGCCCGCGCCATGCTCTTGAAGAAAGCCTTGCCCACTTCGTACGGCACCTTGGCCTGGGTCAGCTCTTGCTCGTTCTTGCCGATCGAGCTGATCTCCGGAATGGTGTAGATACCGGTCGGCACGTCGTTGACGAAGCGCCAGCTGCCGTTGTCGACGATGCTGCCGGCGGCCGAACGACCCTGGTCGTGGGCGGCACTGGCCAGGCTCGGCCAGCCGATCACGTCACCGGCGCCGTAGATGTTCGGCACACAAGTGCGGTAGTTCTCATCGACTTCGATCTGGCCGCGGCTGTTGACCTTCACGCCGATGTTTTCCAGGCCCAGGGTGTCGGTGTTGCCGGTACGGCCGTTGCACCAGAGCAAGGCGTCGGCCTTGATCTTCTTGCCGGACTTGAGGTGCAGGATCACGCCGTTGTCGACGCCTTCAACACGGTCGTAGTCTTCGTTGTGGCGCACGGTGATGTTGTTGTTGCTGAAGTGATAGCTCAGGGCCTGGGAGATTTCCGAGTCCAGGAAGCTCAGCAACTGGCCGCGGTTATCCACCAGCTCCACCAGCACACCCAGGCCGCTGAAGATCGAGGCGTATTCGCACCCGATCACGCCGGCACCGTAGACGATGAGCTTACGCGGGGTGTGACCCAGGCTCAGGATGGTGTCGCTATCGTAGATCCGCGCATGGTTGAAATCGATGTCGGCCGGGCGATACGGGCGCGAACCGGTGGCGATGATGATGTGCTTGGCCACCAGCTTCTCGACCACGCCATTGCCGCAGACCACTTCCACAGTCTGCTCGTCGGCAAAGCTGCCAGTGCCGAAGAACACGTCGACACGGTTGCGGGCGTAGTAGCCGGTACGCGAGGCCACTTGCTTGGAGATCACCTTCTCGGCGCTCTTGAGCACGTCCGGGAAGGAGAACCAGCGTGGCTCGCCGATGGCCCGGAACATTGGATTGGTGTTGAACTGCATGATCTGCCGGACCGAGTGACGCAAGGCCTTGGACGGGATGGTGCCCAAGTGGGTGCAGTTGCCGCCGACCTGCCGACGGCTGTCGACCATCGCCACCTTGCGCCCCGCCTTGGCGGCGTTCATTGCCGCGCCTTCCCCCGCCGGGCCGGAACCCAGTACCACCACGTCGTAGTTGTAGACAGCCATGCGTACTCCTCAGAACAGGCCGCAGTGCCTTATTTGGCACATACGGCTAAATCATGCCGGCCTGCGGCATGAAAGAACAATTTGGGGCCGGTTCACGAGCCCGGCCACAGTCTATAGAAGCGTCAACGCCGCGCACATTACCCCTTGGTCGCGTCGTAGGCTAGTTTTGCCTGCGCTATTTCGCCACAGGGGGCCTTTCAGTACGCTGTCATCATTGGGTTTTTCCGTTACTGATCCGTTCAAATGCATCGTTAGTACGGGTGACAAAGCCATTGCCATCGCGCAGAACGAAAAACACCCCGATACCGTGCTTTTCGGCATAGTCCCAACCCCGTTCAGGACCGAGAATCAGCAACAGCGTCGATAGTCCATCGGCCATCAACGCCGAAGGATGAATCACCGTGACTGACGCCAGGTTGTGTAGGACCGGTGCACCAGTGCGTGCATCAAAGGTGTGGGAATAACGCGTCCCGTCCTGCTCGAAATAACGCCGGTAGTCACCGGAGGTCGAAACCCCGTAGCCATTGACTTCGATGACACGCTCAGCCACTTGCCGGTCGTCCCGCGGCGCCTCCAGGGCAATGCGCCAGGCCGAGCCGTCGGGTTTACGCCCGGCAGCCTTGAGTTCACCGGTGGCTTCGGCCAGGTAACTGTCGATGCCCAGGGCCTGGAGCCTGGCGGCTATCCGGTCGACGGCATAACCGGCGGCGATGCTGTTGAAGTCGACTTCCACCGCAGCGTCCTTGCACAACCGGTCGCCGTCGATGCGCAAATGACCATGCCCGACGCGCTGGCGCACCTGGGCCAAGGCTTGCGTGGTCGGCACTTTCTCTTCTCGGGATTGGGGACCGAAGCCCCACAGGTTCAGCAGCGGCTCCACCGTCAGGTCGAACGAGCCGTCGCTTTGAATGGATAACTGTTCACCGACCCGGATCAATTCGAGGACCGGCCCCGGCATGACCTGGCAGCTATTGGCCGGCAATGCATTGAAACGCTCGATGTCCGAGTCACTGCGATAGGTCGAGAATTGCCGATCCACTTCGGCAAGGATGTTTTCCACCTCGGCCTGCACCGCTTTCGGACCGGGCGTGGCGGAATGCCTGACGTATTGAATGGAATAATGACTGCCCATGGCCGGGCCATCGAAGCGCTCCAGGGTGTCGCCATTGCCGCAGCCGGACAAAACGCCGACCAGGACCACAAGCTTTCCCCACCGTCCAGTTAACAAATCTTCATCTCCCCTCAAAACCGCGCCAGCCATTATGGGCTTCAGCGCTAGTCAGTCCAGCTGCAAATCCTGTGGGAGCGGGCTTGCTCGCGAAAGCGGTCAGGCAGGCAGCGTCTGTGTTGAATGTGCCGGCCTCTTCGCGAGCAAGCCCGCTCCCACAGGAGATACAACCTCCATACAAGATTTGTCAGAGTGAGTACCTACCCCATGTCTTCCACCACGAGCAACGGCAAGGCGATTTTTCGCGTTGTCAGCGGCAACTTCCTGGAGATGTTCGACTTCATGGTCTACGGCTTCTACGCCACGGCCATTGCCAAGACGTTCTTCCCTACCGACAGTGCATTCGCCTCGCTGATGCTGTCCCTGGCCACGTTCGGTGCCGGGTTCCTGATGCGCCCCCTGGGGGCAATTTTTCTCGGCGCCTACATCGACCGCCACGGGCGCCGCAAAGGCTTGATCATCACCCTGGCGATGATGGCCCTGGGCACCGTACTGATCGCCTGCGTGCCGGGCTACGCCGTCCTGGGCGTGGCGGCGCCCTTGCTGGTGCTGCTGGGCCGATTGCTGCAAGGCTTTTCTGCCGGTGTGGAACTGGGCGGTGTATCGGTGTACCTGGCGGAAATCTCCACGCCAGGGCGCAAGGGCTTCTTTGTCAGTTGGCAATCCGCCAGCCAACAGGCTGCCGTGGTGTTTGCCGGCCTGTTGGGGGTGGGTCTCAATCATTGGCTGAGCCCTCAGGAGATGGGCGATTGGGGCTGGCGCGTACCGTTCCTGGTGGGTTGCATGATCGTGCCGGCGATATTCGTAATCCGTCGCTCACTGGAAGAAACACCTGAATTCCAGGCGAGAAAGCACCGCCCCACCCTGTCGGAAATCGTCCGTTCCATCGGTCAGAATTTCGGCATCGTCTTGGCTGGCATGGCGCTGGTGGTGATGACCACGGTGTCGTTCTATCTGATCACCGCTTACACGCCGACCTTCGGCAAGGCCGAATTGAACCTGTCGGACCTGGACGCACTGCTGGTCACGGTGTGCATCGGCTTGTCGAATTTCTTCTGGCTGCCCGTGATGGGGGCGCTCTCCGACAAAATCGGACGCAAGCCCCTGCTGCTCGGCGCGACTATCCTGGCGATCCTGACGGCGTACCCGGCGCTGTCCTGGTTAGTGGCGAACCCCAGCTTCAGCCATTTGCTGATTGTCGAGCTGTGGTTGTCGTTCCTGTATGGATCCTACAACGGTGCCATGGTGGTGGCCTTGACGGAAATCATGCCGGTTGAAGTGCGTACCACCGGTTTTTCCCTGGCCTACAGCCTGGCGACGGCTACGTTCGGCGGGTTTACCCCGGCGGCGTGTACCTATCTGATCCATGTGCTCGACAACAAGGCTGCACCGGGGATATGGCTCAGTGGGGCGGCGGTGCTGGGGTTGATTGCGACCCTGGTGTTGTTCAAGGGCAACCGTCATGAACTGCGGACCGCACAGGCTTCGATGGTGAGCGGCGCCTGATAGATTGCCTTCGCGAGCAAGCCCGCTCCCACATTGGACCGCATACATCAGCAACAACTCGGTCAACTGTGGGAGCGGGCTTGCTCGCGAAGAGGCCGGCGCACTCAACACAAAACCTCTGGACAAAAAAACGCCCCGACAAGTCGGGGCGTTTTCACAAGCGGCTAAGGCTTAGCGCGGGAACGCTGGCGGGTTTACCCCGGCCATGTCTTCCATCACGCGAACCACCTGGCAGCTGTAACCGAATTCGTTGTCGTACCAGACGTACAGAACAACGCGGTTGTCTTGGCTGATGGTGGCCTCGGCATCCACGACACCGGCGTGGCGCGAGCCCACGAAGTCGGTGGACACCACTTCCTGCGAGTTAACGAAGTCGATCTGCTTGTGCAGGTCGGAGTGCAGCGCCATGTAGCGCAGGTACTCGTTCATCTCTTCACGGGTGGCGGCTTTCTCAAGGTTCAGGTTGAGAATGGCCATCGACACGTTCGGCGTAGGCACACGGATCGCGTTACCGGTCAGCTTGCCGGCCAGCTCAGGCAGGGCCTTGGCAGCGGCGGTGGCGGCACCGGTCTCGGTGATGACCATGTTCAGCGCGGCGCTGCGGCCACGACGGTCGCCCTTGTGGAAGTTGTCGATCAGGTTCTGGTCGTTGGTGTACGAGTGAACCGTTTCGACGTGACCGTTGACGATGCCGAACTTGTCGTTCACTGCCTTGAGCACCGGCACGATGGCGTTGGTGGTGCAAGACGCAGCGGAGACGATCTTGTCGTCAGCGGTGATTTCGCCGTGGTTGATGCCGTGGACGATGTTCTTCAGTTTGCCCTTGCCAGGCGCAGTCAGCACGACGCGGTCGATGCCCGGGCAGGCCAGGTGCTGGCCCAGGCCCTCGGCGTCACGCCATACGCCGGTGTTGTCCACCAGCAGTGCATCCTTGATACCGTACTGGGTGTAGTCCACCTCGGTCGGGCTCTTCGCGTAGATCACCTGGATCAGGTTGCCGTTGGCGAGAATGGTGTTGTTTTCTTCATCGATGATGATGGTGCCGTTGAACGAACCATGGACCGAATCGCGACGCAGCAGGCTGGCGCGCTTGGTCAGGTCGTTCTCGGCGCCTTTACGCACCACGATCGCCCGCAGGCGCAGGCCGTCGCCGCCACCGGTTTTTTCGATCAGGATGCGCGCCAGCAGACGGCCGATACGACCGAAGCCGTACAGGACCACGTCAGTGCCTTTGCGAGGCGAAGCGTTCTGCTGGCCAACCACATCGGCCATCTCTTCACGCACGAACTGCTCGGCGCTACGGCCATTGCCTTCGTTGCGGAACTTGAACGCCAACTTGCCCAGATCCACCGAAGCCGCGCCGAGCTTGAGCTCGCTCATGGCCTTGAGCAGGGGGAATGTTTCGTGGACGGAGAGTTCGCTGTCGTCGGAAGAACGGTGGCGAGC
This sequence comes from Pseudomonas sp. B21-054, assembly GCF_026016345.1. Classification (NCBI taxonomy): domain Bacteria; kingdom Pseudomonadati; phylum Pseudomonadota; class Gammaproteobacteria; order Pseudomonadales; family Pseudomonadaceae; genus Pseudomonas; species Pseudomonas sp. B21-054. Next base: position 2,206,430 of record NZ_CP087204.1, on the reverse strand, counting down.
AAAGCGGTGGGCTTTGAGGATCGCGATGACAGACTGGTTGATCAGGCTGCGGCCATAGATCGAGCTCACCACGTTGTTATTGCGGTAGAGCTGACCGATGAGAGGGATCATCGCTTCTGCGAGAGCTTCACGATCAATCCATTCACCAAGACACTGGTCGGGCTTCTGAGTCACGGTAACCTTCCACATGTAGGGGCTGAAAAAAGGGGCTACATTATGCCGCCGAGTCCATCGCGGAGCAATGCGCGCCCGTCGCACCGTGGTTTTCCTGTCTGCCAAGGTAGTCTGCGACTGACAGCCACCCCCTTCCCCCGCTACAATTGTCGACTTTGTCGCAACGCTGGAGCTCAACCTTCCGTGCCCGTTCTGCGTCTTCCGCTACTCCCTGCCGCGGCAGGTAAACAGCACTGGGGCAACCTGCCCGGTGCCGCCCTGAGCCTGGCCATCGCCGAGGCTGCCAGCGCTGCAAAGCGTTTCACCCTGCTACTGACCGCCGACAGCCAAAGCGCTGAACGGCTGGAACAGGAGCTGAGTTTCTTCGCCCCGGACTTGCCCGTGCTGCATTTCCCGGACTGGGAAACCTTGCCCTACGATCTGTTTTCGCCCCACCAGGACATCATTTCCCAGCGAATCGCCAGCCTTTATCGGTTGCCGGAGCTCAGTCATGGCGTTTTGGTAGTGCCGATCACCACAGCCCTACATCGCCTGGCTCCGACCCAGTTCCTGCTCGGTAGCAGCCTGGTACTGGACATCGGCCAGAAGCTCGACGTCGAGCAAATGCGCAGCCGCCTGGAAGCCAGTGGCTATCGCTGCGTCGACACGGTGTACGAGCATGGCGAGTTCGCCGTACGCGGCGCCCTGATCGACCTGTTCCCGATGGGCAGCAAACTGCCCTATCGCATCGACCTGTTCGATGACGAAATCGAGACCCTGCGCACCTTCGACCCGGACAACCAGCGCTCCATCGACAAAGTGCAGTCGATCCGCCTGTTGCCGGCCAAGGAATTCCCGCTGCAAAAAGACGCCGTGACCCGCTTCAAGGCGCGCTTTCGCGAGCGCTTCGATGTGGATTTCCGCCGCTGCCCGATCTTCCAGGACCTGAGCAGCGGGATTACCCCCGCCGGTATCGAGTACTACCTGCCGCTGTTTTTCGAAGAAACCGCCACCCTGTTCGATTACCTGCCCCAGGACACCCAGGTGTTTTCCCTGCCGGGCATTGAACAGGCCGCAGAAAATTTCTGGAACGACGTGCGCAATCGCTACGAAGAGCGTCGCGTCGATCCTGCCCGTCCTTTATTGCCACCCGCCGAGTTGTTCCTGCCGGTGGAAGACTGCTTTGCCCGCCTCAAGAGTTGGCCACGGGTGGTGGCGAGCCAGCAGGACGTGGAAACCGGCGTCGGCCGTGAGCGCTTTCCGGCCAGGGCACTGCCGGACCTGGCGATCGAAGCCAAGGCCACGCAACCCTTGGCGGCACTTGCCGGCTTCCTCGACGCGTTCCCCGGTCGCGTCCTGTTCACCGCTGAATCCGCGGGGCGTCGCGAAGTGCTGTTGGAGCTGCTCGAACGTCTGAAGCTGCGACCCAAGACAGTCGACAGCTGGCCGGGCTTCGTCGCGGGCAAGGATCGCCTGGCGATTACCATCGCGCCACTGAACGACGGCCTCGTCCTGGATGATCCGGCCCTTGCCCTGGTGGCGGAAAGCCCGCTGTTCGGCCAACGCGTCATGCAGCGCCGCCGTCGCGAGAAACGCGCCGACGCCGCCAACGACGCGGTCATCAAGAACCTCACCGAGCTGCGCGAAGGCGCGCCCGTGGTGCATATCGACCACGGCGTGGGCCGCTACCTGGGCCTGGCGACCCTGGAAATCGACAATCAGGCCGCCGAGTTCCTGACCCTGGAATACGCCGAGGGCGCCAAGCTCTACGTGCCGGTGGCGAACCTGCACCTGATCGCCCGCTACACCGGCAGCGACGACGCCCTGGCCCCGCTGCATCGCCTGGGCTCGGAAACCTGGCAGAAAGCCAAGCGCAAAGCCGCCGAACAAGTGCGCGATGTGGCCGCCGAACTGCTGGACATTTACGCCCGTCGCGCCGCCCGCGAGGGCTACGCCTTCGCCGATCCGAAAGCCGATTACGAAACCTTCAGCGCCGGTTTCCCCTTCGAAGAAACCGTCGACCAACAGACCACCATCGAAGCCGTGCGCGCCGACATGCTCGCGCCCAAGCCGATGGACCGGCTGGTGTGCGGCGACGTGGGCTTCGGTAAGACCGAAGTGGCAATGCGCGCCGCGTTCATTGCCGTGCACGGTGGCAAGCAGGTCGCGATCCTGGTGCCGACCACCCTGCTCGCCCAGCAGCACTACAACAGTTTCCGTGACCGTTTCGCCGACTGGCCGGTGACCGTGGAAGTGATGAGCCGCTTCAAGTCCACCAAGGAAGTGAACGCCGCCGTGGCCGACCTGGCCGAGGGCAAGATCGACATCGTCATCGGTACGCACAAACTGCTGCAGGACGACGTGAAGATCAAAAACCTGGGGTTGGTGATCATCGACGAAGAACACCGCTTTGGTGTGCGCCAGAAAGAACAGCTCAAGGCCCTGCGCAGCGAAGTCGATATCCTGACCCTGACCGCGACGCCCATCCCGCGCACGCTGAACATGGCGGTGTCGGGCATGCGCGACCTGTCGATCATCGCCACGCCGCCGGCCCGGCGCCTGTCGGTGCGCACGTTCGTCATGGAGCAGAACAAAAGCACGATCAAGGAAGCCTTGCTGCGCGAGCTGCTGCGTGGCGGTCAGGTCTACTACCTGCACAACGACGTGAAGACCATCGAAAAATGCGCCGCCGACCTGGCCGAACTGGTGCCGGAGGCCCGCATTGGCATCGGCCACGGGCAGATGCGCGAACGTGAACTCGAACAGGTCATGAGCGACTTCTACCACAAGCGCTTCAACGTGCTGATCGCCTCGACCATCATCGAGACCGGCATCGACGTACCGAGCGCCAACACCATCATCATCGAGCGCGCCGACAAATTCGGCCTGGCCCAACTGCACCAGTTGCGCGGCCGGGTCGGTCGTAGCCACCACCAGGCCTATGCCTATCTGTTGACGCCACCGCGCCAGCAGATCACCCCGGATGCGGAAAAGCGCCTGGAAGCCATCGCCAATACCCAGGACCTCGGCGCCGGGTTCGTGCTGGCCACTAATGACCTGGAAATACGTGGTGCCGGCGAATTGCTCGGCGACGGCCAGAGCGGCCAGATCCAGGCCGTCGGCTTCACCCTGTACATGGAAATGCTCGAACGGGCCGTCAAGTCGATCCGCAAGGGCGAGCAGCCGAACCTCGACCAGCCCCTGGGCGGCGGGCCGGAAATCAACCTGCGGGTGCCGGCGCTGATCCCGGAAGACTACCTGCCGGATGTCCACGCGCGACTGATTCTCTACAAACGCATCGCCTCGGCCAGCGACGAAGACGGCCTCAAGGACCTGCAAGTGGAAATGATCGACCGCTTCGGCCTGCTGCCGGAGCCGACCAAGAACCTGGTGCGCACGACGCTGCTCAAGCTCAAGGCCGAACAACTGGGCATCAAGAAAGTCGACGGCGGCCCCAACGGCGGTCGTATCGAGTTCGAGGCCCAGACCCCGGTCGATCCGCTGGTGTTGATCAAACTGATCCAGGGCCAGCCCAAACGCTACAAGTTCGAAGGTGCCACGATGTTCAAATTCATGGTGCCCATGGAACGCGCGGAAGAGCGTTTCAATACCGTAGAAGCGCTGTTCGAGCGCCTCACTCCGACCACTGCTTGAAGGACGCCACATGCGCCTGTTTCGCTCACTGACCTTGCTGTTGACCCTGGTCGCTCCCCTGGCGTTTGCCGACGACCTGTATCAGGTTGAAATGATTCTGGTCCGCCAGAACGCCGAGCCGGCGATTGTCAGCCGCGCCGCGCCGGAAGACTGGGACGCCGGCGCGCAACGCCTGGGCGCGGACAGCCAGCGCACGCCGGCCATGGGCAACATCGTCGAGAAACTCACCACCAGCGGCCAATACACGGTATTGATGCACAAGGCCTGGCAGCAGACCCTCGGTGAACAGGGCCGCAAAGTCGCCATCAGCGACGGTGCCGAACAGTTTGGGCAATTCCCCATCGAGGGCACCCTGGAACTGAAACTGGGCCGTTTCACCGACGTGGATGCCGATTTCTGGATCAACCAGATCGACGCCAATGGCCTGGTCACTGCCAGCGAGCGCCTCAAACAGCAGAGCCATACCAAGAATGGCCAACTGAATTTCCTCGATAACGGCCACCTCGGCCTGCTGATCAAGATCACCTCGCTGACCGCGCCCGCGCCACGGCAGGCACCTGAAGTCATTCCGGACTGATTGGCGCGCCTATGCCCTCGCCCCTGAGCAAACCCCTGGCACCTTCCTGGGTCAATCGATTCAAGGAACAGAGCCTGGAGCGCGGGCGCCGTTATGCGCTGGAAAACCGCGTCAGGATTGTCGAGGCCGGCGACAGCACCATCACCGCCAGTTGCGAAGGTTCTGGCGGCAACGTCTACCGTCAGACCATTCGCCTTAAAGAGTCAGCCAAGGGCGCGTTGATTCTGCTCGAGGCGGCTTGTACCTGCCCGGTGCGCATCAACTGCAAGCACTGTGCGGCGGTATTGCTGCAAGTCCAGGAAACCCTGGCGTATCCGGCCGCCGAGAAAGACGCGCAGTTGCTGGAGAAACTCCAGGCGGTGCTGGACAACCGCAGCCCCAAGGCCCCGCCGCAAGTGCTGGTGGACAACGTGCAGCCGATGCCACGCCTGTGGCTGGCCAGTATCGAGTTTAGCGCCTTCGAGCCGCGCAACGGCAAGATGCAACGTTACATCCAACACCGTGCCGCGCTGTCCTTCAGTTATCTGGACGAATACGTCAGCGGCCAGCGCAACACTGACGTGCTGATTCGCCAGGAAACACAGACGTTGCGGATAAAACGTCATACCGATGTGGAACAGTCCTACCGCGAACAGCTACGCATCCTCGGTTTCAAGGTCGCGACCCGGCAAAGCAAAGCCCTGCCGGAAAGTGCCGGCGAGCTGTACGAAATGGTCAATGACAGTGCCTGGCTGACGTTCACCCTCAACGACCTGCCAAAACTGCGTGATCAGGGCTGGGAGTTACAGATCGATGAGGATTTCGGCTTCGACCTGACGGCCGTGGACGAATGGTACGCCACGGTCGAGGAAACGCCGGAACGGGACTGGTTCGACCTGGAGCTGGGAATCATCGTCAATGGCGAGCGTCTGAGCCTGCTGCCGATCCTGCTGAACCTGATGCGTTCGCACATCGAATTGTTCAACCCGGAACGCCTGGCCAGGCGCCGTGACGATGAGCTCATCCTGGTCAACTTGCCCAACCGTCCGAACTCTGAGTTCGGCCCGCAGCAAGTGGCCCTGCCCTACGGCCGCCTGAAACCGGTGCTGGCGACCCTGGGCGAGTTTTACCTGCAAGAGCCGGGCACCACCAAACTGCGCCTCAACAGCGCGGACGCCTTGCGCCTGAACCCGCTGCAAGACATGCCCCTGACCTGGGAAGGTGGCGAGCACATTCGCGGCCTGGCCCAACGCCTGCGGGACATCAAGGATTACACCGCCACCGCGCCAGACGGCCTGAACGCAACACTGCGGCCTTATCAACTCGAAGGCTTGAGCTGGATGCAATCGCTGCGACAGCTGGAAGTCGGCGGCATCCTCGCGGACGACATGGGCCTAGGCAAAACCCTACAGACCCTGGCGCACATTCTCAGCGAAAAAAATGCCGGGCGCCTCGATCGGCCGTGCATGGTGGTCATGCCCACCAGCCTGATACCCAACTGGCTCGACGAAGCGGCCCACTTCACGCCACAGCTCAAGGTACTGGCCCTGTACGGCGCCGGGCGCAAGAAGCATTTCGAACGACTGGCCGAATACGACCTGGTCCTCACCACCTATGCGCTGCTGCCCAAGGATGTCGAGCGCTTGGCGGTGCAGCCGTTGCACGTGCTGATCCTCGACGAAGCCCAGTACATCAAGAACCCCACCAGCAAAGCCGCCCAGGCCGCCCGCGAACTCAACGCCCGGCAGCGGCTGTGCCTGTCCGGTACGCCCTTGGAAAACCACCTGGGCGAACTGTGGTCGCTGTTCCACTTCCTGCTGCCGGGCTGGCTCGGGGACGTCAAGAGTTTCAACCGCGATTACCGTGTACCGATTGAAAAGCGCGGCAGCGACGTACGACTGCAACACCTCAACGGCCGGATAAAACCCTTCCTGCTGCGCAGGACCAAGGAACAAGTGGCGACGGAGCTGCCACCCAAGACCGAGATCATCCATTGGGTCGAACTCAGCGATGCCCAGCGCGACGTTTACGAAACCATGCGCCTGGCCATGGACAAGAAAGTCCGCGATGAGATCACCCGCAAAGGCGTGGCCCGCAGCCAGATCATCATTCTCGAGGCACTGCTCAAGCTCCGCCAGGTGTGTTGCGACTTACGCCTGATCAACGACGCCACCCTCCCCGCCCGCGGCAGTACCTCAGGCAAGCTCGACAGCCTGATGGAAATGCTCGAAGAGTTGTTTGAAGAAGGCCGTCGGGTGCTGCTGTTTTCCCAGTTCACGTCCATGTTGGCGCTGATTGAAGAGGAGCTGAAGAAGCGCGGCGTCGATTACGCCATCCTGACCGGCCAGACCCGGGACCGTCGCACGCCCGTCAAGGAATTCCAGAGTGGCAAGCGTCAGATCTTTCTGATCAGCCTGAAGGCCGGTGGTGTGGGCCTGAACCTGACCGAGGCCGACACCGTGATTCACTACGACCCGTGGTGGAACCCGGCCACCGAAAACCAGGCGACCGACCGTGCCTACCGCATCGGCCAGGAAAAGCCGGTGTTCGTCTACAAACTGATTGCCCGGGGCACGGTGGAAGAGAAAATTCAGCTGCTGCAGAAGGAAAAGTCCGATCTGGCGGCCGGCGTGCTGGATGGGCGCGTGGCCGGAGACTGGAAACTGCAGAGCGACGATATCGAGGCTCTGTTTGCGCCGCTACCGGATAAGTTGGAGAAGCGCTGACTCACACCGCCCCCTGTGGGAACCGAGCTTGCGCGCGATAGCCGACTATCAAGCAACAACTATATCGATGCGTGGGTGAATCAGGTCTTGGGCAACGGCGCAAACAGCGCTTCGATATCGCTCTGCTCAAGCTTCCACCCGCCCGTCGCTCCACCGTCAAGTACACTGCCGACCAACGCAGCCTTATCCTGCTGAAGGGCCTGGATCTTTTCTTCCACCGTGCCTCGGGCAATCAGCTTGTAAACGAACACCGGGTTGTTTTGCCCAATCCGGTAAGCCCGGTCGGTCGCCTGGTTTTCCACCGCAGGATTCCACCACGGATCAAAATGGATCACCGTGTCGGCGGCGGTCAGATTGAGCCCCGTACCGCCCGCCTTCAGGCTGATCAGAAACAACGACACCTTGCCACTTTGAAAATCCCTCACCGGAGTGCGGCGATCCGTGGTGGAGCCCGTCAATAACGCATAGTCAAGGCTACGCTTTTGCAGCTCATCTTCAATCAGGGCCAGCATCGAGGTGAACTGGGAAAACAGCAAAATCCTGCGCCCTTCACTCAGCAGCTCTTCAAGCATCTCCATCAAACTGGCCAACTTTGCGCTACCGGAACGCAGCGCTTTGACGGTCTGCGTGGTGTTGAGCAGCCGCAAGTCGCAGCAGACCTGACGCAATTTTAGCAATGCATCAAGGATGATGATCTGGCTGCGGGCCACACCACTACGGGCAATTTCGTCGCGCACTTTCTTGTCCATGGCTACGCGCACGGCTTCATAGACATCCCGCTGCCCGTCAGTGAGGTCGACCCAATGCACGATTTCGGTCTTGGGTGGCAGTTCGGTGGCAACCTGTTCCTTTTTACGTCGTAGCAGAAAAGGTCTTATCCGGGCCGTCAGGTGCCGCATTCGCTCGCTGTTACCCTGTTTTTCAATTGGGGTCCGGTAGTCCCGGTTGAAGCTTTTGCTATCCCCCAACCAGCCGGGCAACAGGAAATGGAACAGCGACCACAATTCGCCCAGGTGGTTTTCCATGGGGGTACCGGACAGGCACAGCCGCTGCCGGGCGTTGAGCTCGCGGGCGGCTTGCGCAGCCTTGCTGGCAGGGTTCTTGATGTTCTGCGCTTCATCAAGAATCAGTACACTCCAGGCTTGGGGCTTTAACACCTCCAAATCTCGCGGCAACAAAGCATACGTCGTCAAGACCAGATCGTATTGGGCAAGGCAGGCGAAGTCTTTTTGCCGGGCAGCGCCATGAAGCGCTATCACGTTGAGCTGCGGCGTGAAGCGTGCCGCTTCGTCGAGCCAGTTGGGAATCAGGCTGGTGGGCATGACGGCCAGCGCCGGAACATCCAGGCGTCCGGCTTGCTTCTCGCACAACAGGTGAGTCAAGGTCTGCAAGGTTTTACCCAGGCCCATGTCATCGCCCAGGATGCCGCCGACTTCGAGCTCACGCAGGGTCTGCATCCAGTTAAGCCCTTCGAGCTGATAGGGTCGCAGCACAGCGTTGAGGCCCTTGGGGGCGGGGACATGCACATGAGTGGACTCATGCAATCGTTTTGCAAAAGCACGCAACCGCTCGCCCCCCTGCCAAGCCAGGGGAATACCATCGAGCGCATTTAGCCTGGCCGCATCAAAGGCATTCAAGCGTATCGAGTCGCCCCGATGTTCCTTCATGTACAGCTCGCCGAGGGTGGCCATCAACGGCTTGACCCGCCCATACGGCAACGCGACCTTCACGCCAGGGCCCGCCACGAGTTTTCCGCCGTTGAGATCGATCAACATCAACTGCTCGTCACTGCGCTGGTCGAGATTGACCGGATCCATCATCTCGGGGTTTGAGCGAAGCAGATGGAGCAAAATCGGCAGCAGGCTGTGCCGTTTCCCATCCACGACGATGCCCAGCTGTAAATCGAACCACTCCCGGCCGGGGGACTCCTCGATGTCAGCGTAAAGCTGCTCCACGGGTTGCAGATTGAAATGAAAGCTGTCTTCGATTTCAACTTGCCAATGAGCGGCTCGCAATTGCGCCAGGCCTTGATCAATGAACACCAACCAGGCCGCCTCGTCAGGCAATTGGAACAACTCACCTGCACTTTCTGGCAGTGCAAGGCTCTTGCGAGCGGTCCTTTTGAAACCTGCTTTACGTAGAACGGTGCGTAAAGCTTGCTCGGCATCAGGCTTGCGCTGGATACGCAAGGTTTCGACCCCGGACAGGATCGACACCTCAGCGGGACTCTTAGCGTCCACAACATGCCCATCATAAATAAAGGTCAACGCCGCGCGATGTTCTGGAACGGATCGCCAGTGCCGATAATTGACATAACTTCCCAACGTCAACAGCGCCTTCGGCTCGACACCGTCGATGATGCGTTCAGTCAGTTTTTCCGGGGTCGGGATCGCTCGGCCGACAGCGTTGATCCGGTGACTGAAAAGTACCGCATGTCTAGCCGGCACCTCTGGTGCAGCGGATAAATGGCATGCGAGTCTATCGTCCAGCTCATAAGAAAGCTGGCCAAGCTCCCCGCGCCAGACATCCAGATAATGGAGGGGCTCAAGGGCGAGGATATGTTCCAGTACCTGATCGGTACTTTGCCACTGAGGCCGGTAGTTGCCATTAGGCTGTTCCGCCCAAGAGAACTGAACGGTTTTTTGCGGGCCGGCGATGATGGGTTGCGGCGGATCAAAATCGAAGAACAAGCGAGAAGATTGCAGTGCGAGCGCAAGCACGTCGCCGCCACTACGACCTTGCAGCGGATAACTGTTCGCCTGACCGCGGAAGTCATGACCGCTGATCAGTAGTCGACCGATCTGCCTATCGATATCAGTCATGTAATTCGGCGAGCGAATCAGCATGTCTGCAAGTTGGTAAAACCCTTTTAAATCCCGCAGAGAACCATCATTGAGCTGACGCCCCTTGAAAAGTTGCAGCATCCACTTACCGGAAGACGTGCTTTTATTGAGCTTGTAGAAAAGCCTGGCATCGGTACTTTTTTCGACGGGCGCCGGGTTGGAACTTTGGCCTGGAATGCGCTCGATCCAGGTTTCGAGTTCGGTGCTCAAGCGCCCTTCGGCAACGCAAGCCTCTAGCGCTTGCTCATCTTCCATCAAGTGAAACATCACCGCTGCGCAGTGCTTGCAACCGGCGCCGACCGGGCAAGAGCACTGGAAATCAACCTCGTAATCGTCGCGATGAATAATCAGTTCGATAACTTGCTGGTAGAGATTCGCACCGGAGCCCTTGCATTCGGCACGAACGGTTCGATCATCAATTTCCAGTATCCGCACCCGATCATCCTCGGCGTAGTCAAATGCGCGCTCAAGGTATCGCTGATTGAACATTTCCCCCCATTCAATCTCCAGGAGTTCGGCAATCGACTTAATCATAGGATCAGAACTTAATAAGAGTCAGATAATGAAAACAAGGAGCTGCCGAGGGCCCTGCGTTGATGATCTGGAGCTCCAGCAGCCACTCCTCGTCCAACCACCCTAACCGTAAACGCTGTCCGTGCAGCTAGCCAGCCATCAACACCCGCGCCAACGTCGACTTCACCTTCCCCATCCCGTCATGCAACGCCTGCTCGATCTCGGCCATGGTGATCACCGCCGTGGACTTGCCCGCCGCGGGATTCACCACCAGCGCCAGGCAGGCGTAATCCAGCTCCAATTCGCGAGCCAGCGCCGCTTCCGGCATGCCGGTCATGCCGACGATGTCGCAACCGTCGCGCTCCAGGCGGGCGATTTCGGCCACCGTTTCCAGGCGTGGTCCCTGGGTGCAGGCATACACGCCGTGACTGCTATAGCCACACCCTTCGGCGGCGAGGGCCGCGATCAGTTGCTGGCGCAGCGACTCGCTGTAGGGGTAGCTGAAATCGATGTGGGTAACCGCTTCCAGGTCATCGGCAAAATAGGTGTGCTGGCGGCCGCTGGTGTAATCGATCAACTGATGGGGAACGCAGAAATGCCCGGTCCCCATCCCTGCATGAATCCCGCCCACCGCGTTGACCGCCAGGATCGCCTCAGCGCCGGCCTGCTTGAGGGCCCAGAGATTGGCGCGATAGTTCACCTGATGGGGCGGAAAACGATGGGGATGACCATGGCGAGCCAGAAACAGCACTTCGCGCCCGGCGTAGTCGCCGATCTGCACCTCGGCCGATGGCGCGCCATAGGGTGTATCCACCGCCAGAGACTGACGAATCGTCAGGCCTTCGAGCTGGGTCAGGCCAGTGCCGCCGATAATTGCGTAAACGGTCATAAAAGGGGTCCTTAATCGATCAGTTGGGCGGCTTTCAGCGCGCCGATCGCCGTCAGCCAACGGGGATCCTGACGGTATTCAGTGGAGGCGAACGCCTGGCCGCGCATGCGGGCGATGCGCGCCGATGGCTTGACCTTCAAGCGCTGGGCGGCGCTCAGGGCCAGTTCAGCGGCAGCGCGGTCATTGCACACCAGGCCCATGTCGCAACCGGCCGACAAGGCGGCCTCAATCCGACTGGCCGCATCACCGACCACGTGGGCGCCGGCCATCGACAAATCGTCGCTGAAAATCACGCCATCGAATTGCAGCTCACCTCGCAGGATCTCCTGCAACCAGCGCCGGGAAAAGCCCGCCGGATTGGCATCAACCTGCGGATAAATGACATGGGCGGGCATGACCGCCGCCAGTTGCTTGCTCAGCTTGGCAAACGGCACCAGGTCGTTGGCGCGGATCTGCTCGAGGCTGCGCTCATCATTGGGAATGGCCACGTGGGAATCAGCCTCAGCCCAGCCATGCCCAGGAAAATGCTTGCCGGTTGCGGCCATTCCGGCGGCGTTCATGCCACGAATGAATGCACCGGCCAACACCGCCGCACGCTCGGGGTCACCCTCGAAGGCGCGGCTGCCCACCACCGCGCTGCGCTGGTAATCGAGGTCCAGCACCGGTGCAAAGCTCAAGTCGAGGCCGACCGCCAGCACTTCCGTGGCCATGATCCAGCCGCACTGCTCGGCCAGGTATTCTGCATTCGGATTGTCAGCAATTGCCCGCATCGCCGGCAAACGCACAAACCCCTGGCGCAAGCGCTGCACTCGCCCCCCTTCCTGATCGACCGCCAGCAAAAGGTCGGAACGGATGGCGCGGATCGAGGCGCTCAACTCGCGCACTTGCCGTGGATGCTCAATGTTGCGCGCAAATATAATCAGGCCGCCCACTTCGGGTTGGCGCAGCAGGTGGCGATCTTCGGCCGTCAGCCAGGTACCGGCGACGTCCACCATCAACGAGCCTTGCAGGCCAGCAGTCATAGCTTTTCCTTAATAACGATGAACCCCACATGCACAACCGCGCCGCCGAGCTCCAGGCTCGGCAGGCCGCGGTTATGCAATGAAATACAAAGCGGGTTCGAAACGAGAGTCGGCATGGGCGGCTAGCTTAGCGGATGTGGGCAGCCGCGCCCACCCGTGTGCTCAAGCCTTGGCAAGCGCCGGGGCTGATTTGCTGCGCGGACGCAACTGCGCGGCCGCCATGGCCTCATCAGTGACACCGCTTTCGGCACGCATGCCGGCAGCCAGGAACGGCACCATCAGGCGCATCACTTGCTCAATCGAAGTGTTCACACCGAAATCGGTCTCTGCAATGGCCCGCAGCGCCTTGATACCGGACATGCTGAACGCAGCGGCGCCGAGCATGAAGTGCACGCGCCAGAACAGCTCGATCGGGGGAATACGCGGCGCGGCCTCATTGACCAGCAGCATGTAGCGGCGAAACACCTTGCCGTACATGTCTTCCAGGTAACGCCGCAAGTGGCCCTGGCTCTGGCTGAATGCCAAGCCCAGCAGGCGCATGAAAATGGAAAGATCGTTACCGCTGCGTGGCTGCACGGCAAGCGCTTGCTCGACCAGCATTTCCAGCAACTCTTCCAGGGTAGGCTTGACGTCAGGCTTGGCCTGGCGGCGCTCCAGCTCGCGATCGAGGCTGAGGCAGAAAGGCCCGAGGAAGCGCGAAAAAACCGCCTGGATCAGGGCTTTTTTCGAACCGAAGTGATAATTCACCGCCGCCAGGTTGACCCCGGCCTTGCTGGTGATCAGACGCAACGAGGTTTCGGCGAAACCTTTTTCCGCGAACAACTGCTCGGCAGCATCGAGAATGCGTTCAACGGTTTCCGACTGGGCCATGGCTACTCCGCCTGACAAACACTTGTTTGAAACATACGTTTCAGCCTTGGGGTTGTCAAGCCTGCCGGGACGTTTTGCGAACGCCCGGTCAGCTATTTAACCACACCTTTAAACAGGCTGTAGTCATGCCCGTTTCCAGCAGCCGACCGACCGTCGAGCGGCCAGAGAAAAAAGGAGGATTGCCAAGCAGCGTCCACTGTATATAATCCCAGTCACTGTATAAAAAGACAGAGCGATCATTATGCTAAAGCTGACGCCACGCCAAGCAGAGATTCTGGCCTTCATCAAACGCTGCCTCGAAGACAACGGCTACCCGCCGACCCGCGCGGAAATCGCACAGGAACTGGGTTTCAAGTCGCCCAACGCGGCCGAAGAACACCTTAAGGCGCTGGCCCGCAAGGGCGCAATCGAAATGACCCCGGGCGCGTCCCGTGGCATTCGTATTCCTGGCTTCGAAGCCAAGGCCGACGAGACCACCCTTCCGATCATCGGCCGGGTAGCAGCAGGCGCCCCGATCCTCGCCCAGCAGCACGTCGAGGAGTCATGCAACATCAATCCTTCATTCTTTCATCCACGGGCTGATTATCTGCTTCGCGTGCATGGCATGAGCATGAAGGACATCGGCATCTTCGACGGCGACCTGCTGGCGGTCCACACCACTCGCGAGGCTCGCAACGGCCAGATCGTGGTGGCGCGAATTGGTGATGAAGTCACCGTCAAGCGCTTCAAGCGCGACGGCAGCAAGGTCTGGCTGATCGCCGAGAACCCCGAGTTCGCCCCTATCGAAGTGAACCTGAAAGATCAGGACCTGGTCATCGAAGGCTTGAGTGTTGGCGTCATTCGCCGCTAAAGGAGGCTTTATGCAGTTCCCACACACACCACAGCACACACAACTTCCGCTGTTCGAGGCGTTCATGGCCCAACCGCTGGTTCCAGTCCTGAAAGAAGTGATCGAGTCACCCTGGGGCGTCGAACCCGAGGCCTTCAGCGAACTGTCGTTACGTGGTGCGGCCGGGAACTGCCTGAACCTGCTGGCGCCGATTCTGCGAGAGCTCAGCCAGGACCAGGACGCTCGCTGGTTGACACTGATTGCACCACCCGCCAGCGTGACCCAGGCCTGGCTGCGGGATGCCGGCCTGAACCGTGAGCGCATCCTGCTGCTGCAACCAAGAGGCACCCAAAGCGCCCAACAACTGACTTGTGAAGCCTTGCGTCTGGGCCGCAGTCATACGGTGGTCAGCTGGCTCAATCCTTTGACCGCGACCGCGCGGCAACAATTGATCAGCGCCGCCCGCACCGGGGACGCACAAAGCCTGAATATTCGATTGGGCTAAACAAACGCAGGGCTTCTCCAGGGCAGAGAAGCCGGCCAGTCATACTATCTTCCGAAGAAACCGACCGACGGAATCAATGAAGAACCCGCGGCCCCTCTTCCTTGTTGAATTCGCCTTCAACCAGGCGACCCGCCATCTGAACGCCCACACTCAGCATCGCCTTCGCGACTTCGACGTGTTGGCCTTGAAGGAATACCTTGGCATCTTCGGAGAAGTTCAGGGTCACCAGAGAACCTTCGTCCTCAGCCCTGCGCAGCTCGATGCGGCCATCAGGAAGTTCGACAATTTCTAGAAACGACGTAGGCATAAAAGTCTGTTCTCCACGAAAGGCGAGGATTATATAGTCATCGGCCAGGCTTCGCTCGGGATCTTGACCAAGCGTTATCAACAAACAGAGCGGACTGAAGGAAAATTCAGCATTCGTTCAAACCTTCGCGAAAGCGGATCGCCAGGCTTTTCAAGCTCTGGCGCCAGCTCTCCAGCTCCTCCTGGCTCAGTTCCTGCTCGGGCTCCTGCTCGTCCAGGTTGACCGCAACGATCAACGGTTGAGTCACGTCCCCCTTGGGCTTGCGAGGAGCCCGTGGAGGCTGGAACAGCGCCGCGTGGGCGGCCAACAGCTGGGCCAGCCAGGTTTCCGGGTTATGGGCCAGCTCCACCATCTCGGCCAACTCCGGGATGGCAATGGTATCCAGCACTTCGCGGGTCAACAGCAGTTCGGCCCGGGGCGCATTCGCTTGTGGCAGGCGATAGAAACCGGCGATTTCATGGCACAACCCCAACAACGCACCGTACAGGTGAAATAGCGCGGACTCACGCCCTGCCTGGATCAGCGCCGGGGAATTCATCGCACGCCCGTCCTCCGCCCTGGCGAGCGCTTCGAGCGACAGGCCGGCGAAATAAATTTTCTGATTGGTGCGGGTGTAGAGTTCGTGGGCCATGGCGGCATTCTCCCCAACGAAATAAAAGCTTCACGCAAGGACGACAGTGTCGTGGATCAACCGAGGCCACTGCAAGCCAAAAACAAAAGGCCGCATGAAAACCTATGGGTTGTCATGCGGCCTTTTTGTTAGGTCTATGCGGATTTAGCGATTGTAGAGGGTGGCTGCGCCGCCAGCGGGAGCAAGCTCCCTCGCCACAAGAGCCTCAACCCCGCCCTCCAGACAAGCCCTGGCGATCAGCGCTTGTCTTCAACGGTCCATTTACCGCCATCGTAGTACGCCTTCCAGCCGGTAGGCTTGCCGTCGACTTCGGTCTGCACGTACTGCTCCTTGGTCTTGCGGCTGTAGCGAATCACCGCCGGGCGCCCTTCTGGATCTTTTTGCGGTGCTTCACAGAGGAAATGGTACTTCGGATCGATCTCGCTCTTATGCGGCAGGATTTCCATCACCAGCGGTGCACGGGTCTCGCGGTTTTTCGGGAACTGACTGGCCGCCAGAAACAGACCGGAAGCACCGTCGCGCAAGATGTAGGTGTCATTGACCTTCTCGCACTTGAGCTCCGGCATCTTCACCGGGTCCATCTTCGGCGGCGCCGCATCACCGCTCTTGAGCAGTTTGCGGGTGTTCTTGCAGGTTGGGTTAGTGCAACCGAAGAACTTGCCGAAACGCCCGGTCTTGAGCTGCATCTCACTGCCGCACTTGTCGCATTCCAGGCTCGGGCCTTCGTAGCCCTTGATGCGATAGGTGCCCTCTTCGATCTCGTAACCGGCGCAATCCGGGTTGTTACCGCAGATGTGCAACTTGCGCTTTTCATCCAGCAGGTAGGCATCCATTGCCGTGCTGCAGATCGGGCAGCGATGCTTGCCACGCAATACCAGAGATTCCGATTCGCCCTCGTCGTCGGCTGCGATTTCATCGCCCGGCACCAGGTTGACCGTCGCCTTGCAGCGTTCCTTGGGTGGCAGGCTGTAGCCCGAGCAGCCGAGGAAGACACCGGTCGAGGCGGTGCGGATTTGCATCGGGCGCCCGCAGGTCAGGCACGGAATATCGGTCATGACCGGCTGGTTGGCCCGCATGCCGTTGTCCGGGCTTTCGGCCACTTCGAGTTTTTTCTTGAAGTCGCCGTAGAACTCGTCGAGGACGTTTTTCCAGTCCCGCTCACCCTGGGCCACATCGTCGAGGTTCTCTTCCATGCCGGCGGTGAAACCGTAGTCCATCAGGTTCGAGAAGCTCTCGGACAAACGCTCAGTAACAATGTCACCCATCTTTTCCGAATAGAAACGACGGTTGTGCAGCGCCACGTAGCCGCGATCCTGGATGGTGGAAATGATCGCCGCGTAGGTCGAAGGGCGACCGATGCCACGTTTTTCCATTTCCTTGACCAGGCTGGCTTCCGAATAACGGGCCGGCGGTTTGGTGAAGTGCTGCGTCGGATCAAGCTTGATCAGCTTCATCACGTCGCCCTGGGCCATGTCCGGCAGGACGTCGTCATCCCCAGGCTTGGTGATTTGCGGCATGACGCGGGTGTAGCCGTCGAACTTCAGGATGCGGCCCTTGGCGCGCAACTCGAAGTCGCCGGCACCGACGCTGACCGTGGTCGACAGGTATTGCGCCGGCAGCATCTGGCAGGCCAGGAACTGGCGCCAGATCAGCTCGTAGAGACGCTCGGCATCGCGCTCCATGCCCGACAACTTGCTTGGCTCGGTGTTGGCGTCGGACGGACGAATCGCTTCGTGCGCCTCCTGCGCGCCTTCCTTGCTGCTGTAGACATTTGGCGTTTCCGGCAGGTATTTCTTGCCGAACTCGCTTTCTATATAAGTGCGCGCCATCGCCACGGCATCGGCCGAAAGGTTGGTCGAGTCGGTACGCATATAGGTGATGTAGCCGGCTTCGTACAGACGCTGGGCCATCATCATGGTTTTCTTCACACCAAAGCCCAGGCGGTTGCTCGCGGCCTGTTGCAGGGTAGAAGTAATGAACGGTGCCGACGGTTTGCTGCTGGTCGGCTTGTCTTCGCGCTTGACGATGCTGTAGCTGGAAGCCTTGAGCTTTTCCAGCGCAGCCATGGCCTGGGCTTCGTTGAGCGGCTTGAAGGCTTCGCCCTTTTCCCGCGCCACGTCGAAGCGCACGGTGGCGCCCTTCGCGGTGCCGAGGTCGGCGTGGACTTCCCAGTACTCTTCAGGAATGAACGCGCGGATCTCGCGCTCGCGCTCCACCACCAGTTTCACCGCAACCGACTGCACGCGACCGGCCGACAGGCCGCGGGCGATCTTGGCCCACAGCAATGGCGAGACCATGTAGCCCACCACGCGGTCAAGGAAGCGGCGCGCCTGTTGGGCGTTGACCCGATCGATGTCCAGCTCGCCTGGCTGGGAGAAGGCTTCCTGGATGGCCTTCTTGGTGATTTCGTTGAACACCACGCGCTTGTAGCGGCTGTCATCCCCACCAATGGCTTCGCGCAGGTGCCAGGCAATGGCTTCCCCTTCGCGGTCCAAGTCCGTCGCGAGATAGATGGTGTCGGCATCCTTGGCTAGCCGGCGCAGCTCTTCGATGACTTTTTCCTTGCCTGGGAGGATCTCGTACTTGGCTTTCCAGCCGTGTTCCGGATCGACCCCCATGCGTGAGACCAGCTGCTTGCGCGCCTTGTCTTTCGGCGACAGCGCCGGCGCTTCACCAGCCGCAGCCTTGCCGCGCTTGGCGGCTGGCTCCTTGCTGGCGCTAGCCGAACCGCTGGTGGGCAGGTCTCGGATATGGCCGATACTCGACTTCACCACGTATTGGTTGCCCAGATACTTGTTGATGGTCTTGGCCTTAGCCGGGGATTCCACAATGACCAGCGATTTGCCCATGGATCAGAAAATTCCTGAATTCTAAAAAGTGAAAGGCGGTTGGCGCCTGACGCGGCACCGCTATATATAGTGGCTGCAAGGTGAGGTCAAGCACAGGGTTACCCGCAGGTTGGCCTCAAGGCCTGGAAAAAATGCTCTCCTCGGCCTGCACCAAAGCAAAGCGTGGCACCTGTTCGCCGTCAACCTCGACGGACTCCTGGAACATGCTCAAGGGACGTACCCAAAAGCCGTAATCACCATACAGGGCTTGATAGAAGACCACTTCTTCCTCGGTCTCGGAATGCCGCGCGATGCTGAATACGCGGTACTGCGGACCTTTGTAATGTTGGTAGAGCCCAGGTTGTATCGGCATGTCTTGGCCTTCACTCAAATCTTTTCAAAATAAAAACAAAAATTTTCTACTAAACCCGGAAAAAACAAAAACCGGGGCACTTGGCCCCGGCTTCCATCGACGTAACGCTTAGACGCGTTCGAAGACAGTGGCAATGCCCTGGCCGAGGCCAATGCACATGGTCGACACACCAAAGGTGCCGCCATTCTGCTTCATGACGTTGAGCAGCGTGCCGGAGATACGCGCACCGGAGCAACCGAACGGATGACCCAGGGCGATCGCGCCGCCGTGCAGGTTAACCTTCTCGTTCATCTTGTCGAGCACTTTCAAATCTTTCAGCACCGGCAGGGCCTGTGCGGCGAAAGCTTCGTTGAGTTCGAAGAAGTCGATATCGGCAATACCCAGGCCTGCACGCTTCAAGGCTTTCTGCGTGGCCGGTACTGGACCATAGCCCATGATCGCCGGGTCCACACCCGCCACGGCCATCGAACGAATCACCGCCATCGGCTGGATACCCAGGTCCTGGGCACGCTGGGCCGACATCACGATCATGCACGAGGCACCGTCGGTGATCTGCGACGACGTACCGGCTGTCACGGTGCCGCCCTTCGGATTGAAGGCCGGCTTGAGGGCCGCCAGGCTTTCCAGGGTGGTTTCCGGACGAATGGTTTCGTCGTAGTCGAACAGCTTCAGGAAGCCGTTCTCGTCGTAGCCCTGCATCGGGATGATCTCGTCCTTGAACTTGCCTTCCACGGTCGCCTTGTGGGCGAGCTGGTGGGAGCGCACGCCAAAGGCGTCCTGCTGTTCGCGGCTGATGCCGTGCATTTTGCCGAGCATCTCCGCAGTCAGGCCCATCATGCCCGAGGCTTTTGCCGCGTACAGCGACATGTGCGGGTTCGGATCGACACCGTGCATCATGCTCACGTGGCCCATGTGCTCGACACCGCCGACGACGAACACGTCACCGTTGCCCGTCATGATCGCCTGGGCGGCGGTGTGCAGCGCGCTCATGGACGAACCGCACAGGCGGCTGACGGTCTGGCCGGCCGCAGTGTGGGGAATCTGGGTCATCAGCGAAGCCATGCGGGCGATGTTCCAGCCCTGCTCCAGGGTCTGGTTCACACAGCCCCAGATCACGTCTTCGACTTCGTTGGGGTCGACCTTGACGTTGCGTTCCAGCAGCTTGCTGATCAGGTGCGCCGACATGTCTTCGGCGCGGGTATTGCGGTGCATGCCGCCCTTGGAGCGGCCCATCGGCGTACGACCGAAGTCGACAATCACGACGTCTCTAGGATTCAAGCTCATAAATGTTCTCTCGCTCTAGTCGTTGGGCGCTTAACCGAAGAAACGCTGGCCGTTCTTGGCCATCTCACGCAGCTTCGCGGTCGGGTGGTACAGCGCGCCCAGATCAGCGTACTGGTCAGCCAGGGCAACGAACTCGGCCACACCGATCGAATCGATGTAACGCAGCGCACCGCCACGGAATGGAGGGAAACCGATACCGTAGACCAGACCCATGTCGGCTTCGGCGGCGGTTTCGACAATGCCGTCTTCCAGGCAGCGCACGGTTTCGAGGCACAGCGGGATCATCATCCAGTTGATAATGTCTTCGTCGGTGACTTCACGCTGCTCGTAGATGATCGGCTTGAGCACTTCCAGCACCGACGAATCGGCGACTTTCTTTTGCTTGCCGCGCTTGTCGGTCTCATAGGCGTAGAAGCCCTTGCCGTTCTTCTGGCCCAGGCGCTTGGCTTCGTAGAGCACATCGATAGCCGAACGACGGTCGTCCTTCATGCGGTCCGGGAAGCCTTCAGCCATGACGTCGCGACCGTGGTGGCCGGTGTCGATGCCGACCACGTCCATCAGGTACGCCGGGCCCATTGGCCAGCCGAATTTCTCCATGATCTTGTCGATGCGCACGAAATCCACGCCAGCGCTGACCAACTTGGCGAAACCGCCGAAGTAAGGGAACAGCACGCGGTTGACCAGAAAGCCCGGGCAGTCGTTGACGACGATCGGGTTCTTGCCCATTTTCTTGGCGTAGGCAACGGTAGTGGCAATCGCCTGTTCGCTGGACTTCTCGCCACGGATCACTTCCACCAGCGGCATCATGTGCACCGGGTTGAAGAAGTGCATGCCGACGAAGTTTTCCGGACGCTTGAGGGCCTTGGCCAGCAGCGAAATGGAGATGGTCGAGGTGTTCGAGGCGAGGATGGTGTCCTCTTTGACCTTGTCTTCGACTTCAGCCAGCACCGCCTGCTTGACCTTCGGGTTCTCGACAACCGCTTCGACCACCAGGTCGACATGGCCGAAATCGCCGTAGGACAGGGTTGGGCGAATGCCGTTGAGCACTTCGGCCATCTTCGCCGCGGTCATGCGACCTTTATCGACGCGGCCGACCAGCAGCTTGGCCGCTTCGGCCAGGCCTTGCTCGATACCGTGTTCGTTGATGTCTTTCATCAGGATCGGCGTGCCCTTGGACGCCGATTGGTAGGCGATACCGCCACCCATGATGCCGGCACCGAGTACCGCGGCCTGCTTCACGTCACGGGCGATTTCGTCGTAGACCTTGGCCTTTTTCTTCAGCTCCTGGTCATTGAGGAACAGACCGATCAGGCTTTGCGCAGCCGAGGTCTTGGCCAGCTTGACGAAGCCGGCGGCCTCGACTTCCAGGGCCTTGTCGCGACCGAAGTTCGCGGCTTTCTGGATGGTCTTGATTGCTTCGACCGGCGCCGGGTAGTTCGGGCCTGCCTGACCTGCCACGAAACCCTTGGCGGTCTCGAAGGCCATCATTTGCTCAATCGCGTTGAGCTTGAGCTTTTCCAGCTTCGGCTGACGCTTGGCCTTGTAGTCAAACTCGCCACTGATGGCGCGCTTGATGGTTTCAAGGGCCGCTTCCTGGAGTTTGCCAGGCTCGACCACGGCATCCACGGCGCCGACTTTCAGCGCGTCTTCAGCACGGTTTTCCTTGCCGGCGGCAATCCATTCGATGGCATTGTCGGCACCGATCAGGCGCGGCAGGCGCACGGTACCGCCGAAGCCTGGGTAGATGCCCAGCTTGACTTCCGGCAGGCCGATCTTGGCGACGGTGGACATGACGCGGTAGTCCGCCGCCAGGCACATTTCCAGGCCGCCGCCCAGGGCGATGCCGTTGATGGCCGCGACGGTCGGTACGTTGAGGTCTTCGAAGTCGCTGAAAATACGGTTGGCTTCGAGGTTGCCAGCGATCAGTTCGGCATCGGGCAGCTTGAAGTTATCGACGAATTCGGTGATGTCGGCGCCGACGATGAAGACGTCCTTGCCGCTGCTGACGATCACACCCTTGATCGAAGCATCTGCCTTGATAGTGTCCACGGCCTGACGCAATTCATTCAGGGTTAGACGGTTGAACTTGTTGACGGACTCACCCTTGAGATCGAACTTCAGTTCGACAATGCCACTTTCAAGAGCCTTAACCGTGATGGCTTTACCTTCGTAAATCATCAACTGATCTCCACGATATGGAAGCTGAACAGTACACGTTGGACGCTGGCTGCTGGTTCGGCATTGACGTTACCGTCGATGCTACGCCAATCCGCCAGGCACACCCGTCAACGCGATAGTCGGGTTCTGTAGGAGCATTCTGAAATACAAACGCTCAATTCATACGCCCGTTTGATTTGGGTACGTCACCTTCACGGAATTTCCGACAATTGTCAATCGCCCTAAACAGAGGGCTGAGCACGACTTTACGGTCATTTCCGAACCATACGGATCCACAACACGACGCCGCATGAGCAGCTATTCATAGAATCAATAATTAGAAAAATCGCCCTAATTCCTGACATACCGGATCCAGCCGACTACGCTGTCGGAGCGCGATTGAATATTTGGGAACGAAGGACGTTGCGAACGCACGCCCTGACACGAGATTGATTACCGGCCTGCCTGGCCAACCCGCCCGATGAGACTGTCGGGCTTTTTTACGCCTCAGGCCAGCGCCTTGAGCACGTCGGTAATGTCCTGCAAAACACTGGCTTCGCCCTTCTCGCCCCAGTACAGGGCGATCATTTGCCGGTCGGCTTCGACTTTGTAGACGTTGGCCGGCAATTTTTCGAAATGATTGAGCAACGCCTCATCCTGGCAGACTTCCCGCCATTGGTTGACCCATACGCCCGGCGCACTTTGCCAATAGCTCCAGACAGCCGGCTGCTTGCCGCGCCGGGGTCGGTGGTACTGGGCACAGGGGTTTGGCGGCTGCTGGCCGAGCCAGTGCGGCCACTCCTGCGGCGCCAGCTGCATGGCCAATCCAAGGCGTCGCGCCTCCATGCGCAGGGCCATGCGGCCGCTCTGAACACGGGACGGCCGCAACCATGCCAAGGGGCTTAACACCACTAACAGGATTGACACCACTATCCAGACCGTCATATCTGTACTCCCGAATTCTGATGAGCCCATTGAGCCACGTCACCGTCAATGCGCTTGAAACCAGCCATACTTACCGTATCGCAATTCTCTGGAGTGCTTTCCATGTACTACGAACACGTCCTGGTCGCCGTCGACCTCACTGAAGAATGCGATCCCGTCGTCAAACGCGCTCGCGCCCTGTGCGACGGCAGAGACACCAAGCTGTCGCTGGTGCATATCGTCGAGCCGATGGCCATGGCCTTTGGTGGTGATGTGCCAATGGACCTTTCCCAGTTGCAACAACAGCAATTCGATCAAGCCAAGGAACGCCTTGACCGACTGATCGTGAAGTATCCTGACCTGAAAAAGGAAAACTGCCACCTGACCTACGGCCAGCCGCGCCAGGAGATCCATCACCTGGCCAAGGAGCAGGGTTGCGACCTGATCGTCGTCGGCAGCCATGGCCGCCATGGCCTGGCATTGCTGCTGGGCTCGACCGCCAACGACGTGCTGCATGGCGCGCCTTGCGATGTGCTGGCGGTGCATCTGGTCAAGCGCTCGTAACTCCATGTGGGAGCGGGCTTGCTCGCGAAAGCGTCGTGACAGTCAATATCGAACTCGACTGATACACCGCTTTCGCGAGCAAGCCCGCTCCCACAGAGGACTGCATGCCATATAAAAATCCCGGTGCTCATTGCTGAGCCCCGGGATTTTTTTCAACAGTCGATCACGCGTCCAGTTCAGCCCAGCGCTCGACCAGTGCATCCAGCTCGGCTTGCAACTGCTCCAACTGCGCGATGACCTTGGCTGTTTCAGCGGCAGGCCGCTGGTAGAACCCGGCGTCGGCCATTTCGGCTTCCACCGCTGCGATCTGCTTTTCCTTGGCGTCGATATCACCCGGCAGCGCTTCCAGCTCGCGCTGCAGCTTGTAGCTGAGCTTTTTCTTCGCCGGCGCCGTTGCGGCGGCAACCGGGGCAGGCTCGGCCTTGACCACCGCCGAATTCAGGTCGGCCTTGCCAGACTTGCTCTCGGTCACGCCCAGCAGGCGCGGCGAGCCGCCCTGGCGCAGCCAGTCCTGATAACCACCGACGTATTCGCGCACCAGGCCTTCGCCTTCGAACACCAAGGTACTGGTGACCACGTTATCGAGGAATGCCCGGTCGTGACTGACCATCAGCACGGTGCCGTTGAAGGTCAACAACACCTCTTCCAGTAATTCGAGGGTTTCCACGTCCAGGTCGTTGGTCGGCTCGTCGAGCACCAGCAGGTTCGCTGGCTTGCTGAACAGCTTGGCCAGCAACAGACGAGCACGTTCACCACCGGAAAGCGCCTTGACAGGCGTACGAGCGCGCTGAGGGCTGAACAGGAAATCACCCAGGTAGCTCAGCACATGCCGGCTCTGACCATCGATATCGATAAAGTCGCGGCCTTCGGCCACGTTGTCGATCACGGTCTTTTCCAGGTCCAGTTGGTGGCGCAGCTGGTCGAAGTAGGCAACGTCGATCTTCGTGCCCTCTTCCACCTTGCCAGCGGTCGGCACCAGGCCACCGAGCATCAACTTGAGCAAGGTGGTCTTGCCGGTACCGTTGGCCCCCAGCAGGCCAATGCGATCGCCACGCTGCAGCACCATGGAGAAGTCCTTGATCAGGAACGGGCCGCCAGGGTGGGCGAAACTCACGTTCTCCAGGACCATCACCTGCTTGCCGGACTTGTCAGCGGTATCCAACTGAATGTTGGCCTTGCCGGTGCGCTCGCGACGCTCACTGCGCTCCATGCGCAAGGCCTTGAGCGCTCGCACACGACCTTCGTTGCGGGTGCGACGGGCCTTGATACCCTGGCGAATCCAGACCTCTTCCTGGGCCAGCTTCTTATCGAACAGCGCGTTAGCGGTTTCTTCCGCTGCCAGCGCCGCTTCCTTGTGCACCAGGAAGCTGGCGTAGTCGCCGTTCCAATCGATCAGGCCGCCGCGATCCAATTCAAGGATGCGCGTCGCCAGGTTCTGCAGGAAGGAACGGTCGTGGGTGATGAACAGCACCGCACCCTGGAAGTCCTTCAAGGCCTCTTCAAGCCAGGCGATGGCGCCGATATCCAGGTGGTTGGTCGGTTCGTCGAGCAACAGCAGGTCCGGCTCGGATACCAGGGCCTGGGCCAGCAGGACGCGGCGACGCCAGCCACCGGACAACTCGGCGAGGGTCTTGTCGGCCGGCAATTGCAGGCGGCTCAGGGTGCTGTCGACGAGTTGCTGCAACCGCCAGCCATCACGGGCTTCAAGGTCGTGCTGCACGTGCATCAACTTGTCCAGGTCAGCGTCGGTGACGATGTTCTGGCTCAGGTGGTGATACTCGGCCAGTAGCGCGCCGACACCGTCCAGGCCTTCGGCAACCACGTCGAACACGGTCCGCTCGTCGGCCACCGGCAGTTCCTGGGGCAATTCGCCGATTTTCAGGCCTGGCGCGCGCCAGACCGAGCCGTCATCGGGCTTCTGGTCGCCCTTGACCAGCTTCATCATGCTGGACTTGCCAGTGCCGTTGCGGCCGATGATGCACACCCGCTCACCACGGGCGATCTGCCAGGACACCTTGTCCAACAACGGCATAGCGCCGAAAGCAAGGGACACATCGCTGAATTTGAGCAGGGTCATGAGCTTCTCCAAAAACCGGGCGCGCATTCTACCTGAGATGAGGCTTCAAGAGTCCGCCAATTTCGCCAAGGAAGCACTCTGCACAACAAATGTTGCGAACTTGCACCTGCGGCCCGGCAAAGCTTTCGCCGGTTGCTGGCAAAAGGCTAAGCTACAGACAGTTACCCTGGGTTACCCCTTGGGCTTGTCATGTTTTTTCTGCCCGGACGTATCATGCGCAGTCGCCTTTTTAGTGTTTTGTCTTGTCTTTTCGTGTGTGCCACTGCCGTTCAAACCGCTCAGGCGGTGGATATTTCCACCCAGCGCCAGTATTACGATGAGGCCAAGCGCGCCTTGGCCAAGGGTGATTCCGGTCCCTATTTTCGCTACAGCCAGGCCCTTCGCGATTACCCGCTGGAGCCGTACCTGGCTTATGACGAACTGACCGCTCGCCTAAAGAGCGCCAGTAACGCCGAAATCGAGAAATTCCTCGCCGAACACGGTGACCTGCCCCAGGCCAACTGGATGAAACTGCGCTGGCTGCGTTGGCTGACCGAGCGCGGCGACTGGGAAACCTTCGTCAAGTATTACGACCCCAAGCTCAATTTCACCGAGTTGGACTGCCTCAACGCCCAGTACCAGCTCAGCCATGGCCTCAAGGCCGAAGGCTACGCCAACACCGAAAAACTCTGGCTGACCGGCAAGTCCCAGCCGGCGGCGTGTGACGCACTGTTCGGCCTGTGGGCCTCCCAAGGCCAGTTGACCGAACAAAAACGCTGGGAGCGCGCCAAGTTGGCCGCCCAGGCACGCAATTACCCGCTGGCCAACAGCCTGGTCAGCGGCCTGACCACCCTCGCCCCTCGTGGCCAATTGCTGGTGGACGTGGCGCAAAAGCCCGAGCTGCTCAACCAGCCCGCGCGCTTCACTCCAGCCGATGAACCGATGTCCGATATCGTCAGCCTCGGACTGCGCCGACTGGCCCGTCAGGATCCAGAAAAAGCCATGGCGCTGCTGGACGGCTACGCCAGCACCATGCATTTCTCCCGGGATGAAAAAGTCGCGATTGCCCGGGAAATCGGCCTGACCCTGGCCAAGCGCTTCGACAGCCGTGCGCTCGATGTCATGACCAAATACGACCCGGAACTGCGGGACGACACTGTTTCGGAATGGCGCCTGCGCCTGCTGCTGCGTCTAGCTCGTTGGGATGACGCCTACCAACTGACCCGCCGTCTGCCCGAGACGCTGGCCAGCACCAATCGCTGGCGCTACTGGCAGGCCCGCACGCTCGAACTGGCACAGCCGCAGAACCCCGAAGCGCTGACGCTCTACAAGCATCTGGCTCGTGAGCGGGACTTCTATGGTTTCCTCGCCGCCGACCGCTCCCAGTCGCCGTACTCGCTGGTCAACAAACCGCTGGTGATGAGCCAGGCGCTGATCAACAAGGTGCGCAACACGCCCGGTGTGCGTCGGGCCCTGGAATTTCACGCCCGTGGCGACATTGTCGATGGACGCCGCGAGTGGTATCACGTCAGCCGGCATTTCAGCCGGGACGAAATGGTTGCCCAGGCGAAACTGGCCTACGACCTGAAGTGGTATTTCCCGGCGATCCGCACCATCAGCCAGGCCAAGTACTGGGACGACCTGGACATCCGTTTCCCGATGGCTCACCGCGAGACCCTGGTACGCGAAGCCAAGATCCGCGGCTTGCATCCAAGTTGGGCGTTCGCCATCACCCGCCAGGAGAGCGCCTTCATGGATGATGCCCGCTCCGGCGTCGGTGCCGCCGGCCTGATGCAACTGATGCCCGGAACCGCCAAGGAAACTGCCCGGAAGTTCAGCATTCCCCTGGCCTCGCCGCAGCAAGTGTTGAACCCGGACAAGAACATCCAGCTCGGCGCGGCCTACCTGAGCCAGGTCCACAGCCAGTTCAACGGCAACCGCGTCCTGGCCTCCGCCGCCTACAACGCCGGCCCCGGTCGTGTGCGCCAGTGGCTGCGCGGCGCCGACCACTTGAGCTTCGACGTCTGGGTCGAAAGCATTCCCTTCGACGAAACCCGCCAATACGTGCAGAACGTGTTGTCTTATTCGGTGATCTACGGCCAGAAACTCAACTCGCCACAGCCGTTGGTGGACTGGCATGAGCGGTATTTCGATGATCAGTGAATTAGCCCTTCTCCTGTGGGAGCGAGCTTGCTCGCGATGGCGTCGGCACCTGCAACATGAATGCAAGCTGACTTACCGCTATCGCGAGCAAGCTCGCTCCCACAGGCTCTGCATCAAACACAGCATCCCCTGTGGACGCGGTATCAGTCGGTTGCCGCCTCCAACCCCACATTGAACTGCAACGCCGCCAACCGCGCATACAGCGCATTGCTGGCAACCAGTTCCTGATGGGTCCCCACGGCAACCACCTTGCCCTGGTCCATCACCGCGATCCGGTCAGCGTTTTTCACCGTCGCCAGGCGGTGGGCGATGACCAGGGTGGTGCGGTTTTTCATCAGGCTGGGCAGGGCTTGCTGGATCAGGTGTTCGCTTTGCGCGTCGAGGGCGCTGGTGGCTTCGTCCAGCAGCAGGATCGGTGCGTCCACTAACAAGGCCCGGGCGATGGCCAGGCGTTGGCGCTGGCCGCCGGACAACCCCAGGCCGCCATCACCCAGATGGGTCTGGTAGCCCTCGGGCATTTTTTCGATGAAGTCGTGGGCGTGGGCGATCTGTGCGGCTTCGCGCACTTGCTCGGAAGTCGCTTCAGGATTGCCGTAGCGAATGTTCTCCTCGACCGTGCCGAAAAACAGCGCCGGGTTTTGCGAAACCAGGGCGAAATGACGGCGCAGATCCAGCGGATCGAGCTGGGTCAATGGCACGTCGTCGATGAAAATCTGCCCTAGCACCGGGTCGTAGAAACGCAGCAGCAGGTCATACACCGTTGATTTGCCCGCGCCGGAGGGCCCGACCAGGGCGAGGGTTTCACCTGCGTGGATGGTCAGGTCAAGGCCATCGACCGCATAGCTTTCCGGTCGGGAAGGATAGGAAAAACGCACGCCTTCGAGGCGCAAATCGCCGCGAACCCGCTCCGGCAACGTCACCAGGCCTGAGGCCGGCGGCTGGATGATGTTCTCCGAACGCAGCAATTCGGCAATGCGCTCCGCCGCACCGGCGGCGCGTTGCAACTCACCGATCACTTCGCTCAGGGTGCCGAAGGCGCTGCCGACGATCAGGCTGTAGAACACAAAAGCCGCCAGTTCACCGCCGGAAATTCGCCCGGCGATCACATCCATGCCGCCGACCCAGAGCATCACACCCACCGCCCCCAGCACCAGCACGATGACCAGGGTGATCAGCCAGGCCCGCTGGGCGATACGCTTGCGGGCGGTGTCGAAGGCCTGCTCCACCGTCACGGAAAAACGCTGTTCATCCTGGACCTGATGGTTGTAGGCCTGCACGGTCTTGATCTGACCGAGGGTTTCGGAGACGTAGCTGCCAACGTCGGCGATGCGGTCCTGGCTCTGACGCGACAGGCTGCGCACTCGCCGGCCGAAGACCAGGATCGGCGCCAGCACCAGCGGCAATGCGATCACCACGATGCTGGTGAGTTTGGGATTGGTGATGAACAGCAGCACGATGCCGCCAATGACCATCAAGGCGTTGCGCAAAAACAATGACAGCGACGAACCGATCACCGATTGCAACAAGGTTGTATCGGTGGTCAGTCGCGACTGGATCTCCGAACTGCGGTTGTTCTCATAGAAACCCGGGTGCAGGTACACCAGATGGTTGAACACCTGCCGCCGGATATCGGCCACCACCCGCTCGCCGATCCACGACACCAGGTAGAAACGGGCAAAGGTACCGATCGCCAGCCCCACCACCAGCACCATGAACAGGCCGATGGATTGATTGAGCAGGTGCGGTGAGCGGGTCATGAACCCCTGGTCCACCAGTAACCGGATGCCCTGCCCCATGGACAAGGTGATGCCAGCGGTGACAATCAGGGCCAGTAAGGCGCCGACAACCTGCTTGCGATAAGGAGCGATGAAACCGCTGGCCAGACGTATGGCACGACGTTGCTGGGAAGAAAGCATCAGGAGCATCCGATAAACCAACAGGAAAAAGACCGGCCAGCGGCACCGAAAAGCAGCGCAACCAGGGTTGAATCAGAATGAGTCAGGTTAAATATGACCGCAACGAATAGCGCATAGATGTTATCGGTCTAAAGTCTGGCTGGAAACGCAACTGTCTTTCTGATTGAGTGGAGGTGTCGCCATGAACCTACAAGGAGTGTCATGGCTCGGTCACCTGGCGACATTAAAGTAGGCACACAACCTGATGAGGAGACAG
Source organism: Pseudomonas sp. B21-054 (assembly GCF_026016345.1). Lineage (NCBI taxonomy): Bacteria > Pseudomonadati > Pseudomonadota > Gammaproteobacteria > Pseudomonadales > Pseudomonadaceae > Pseudomonas > Pseudomonas sp. B21-054. The sequence continues at coordinate 2,176,411 of NZ_CP087204.1, read as the reverse complement.
GCCATGTCCTTGCAACACAGCAGCGACGACAAGATTCAAGTGATCCGCACGCAACCGGACCAGTCCCTGGGCTGCTCGTTTATCGACGCCCAAGGGCGCGAAGTACCGATCACTGAAGACATGATCCAGAAGGCGTGCAGCGAACTGGAAAAACGCCTGGTCAAACCTGCCGAACAAAAGTGATACAGCCCCGTCTTCAATTGGACCCGACGTTGATGTCGGGTTTTTTATGCCTGCCCGAATGAAGCAGCTTGTCACTATTGAATAGCCTAACAAAGACCTGTGGCGAGGGGATTTATCCCCGCTGGGCTGCGTAGCAGCCCCATGAGCGAACAGAGTCAATCTGATAGATCGGGAGTATCCTTTTAGGACCGCTACGCGCCCCAGCGGGGATAAATCCCCTCGCCACAACAGCCTTGCCTAAATCACAGTGGCACCCAGCGCTGTCACGATCTGTTGCAAAGCCGGGCTCTCTCCTACGATGCGAACCTCCAGGCTGTCGATCTCCCGGCGTGGCGGATAATGCTTGCGCAAGGCATCGAACGCGCGGCGTTGCTCATCGACGGTGTCCACCAGGCTGCGGCGAAAATCCGCGTCGTCGCGACGTGGGTCGTACACGCTCCGGCACAGCGCCGCCAGGGCCCAGGCCGGGTCGGTTTCGGCGTCCAGGGTGATGCCAGCCAGCCAGGGCCGCGGCAGCAGGTCACTCAGGCGTACTTCAACCGGTCGTTCCAGGAAAGCGCACAAGGCCTCGTAGATCTGCGCCGTGCCACGCTGACGGCCATCGAGGCTGTAACCGGCAATATGCGGTGTGGCAATCACGCACAGGTCGGCCAGGTCTACATCCACGGTCGGCTCCTGCTCCCAGACATCCAGCACCGCTTGCAAGTCCTCCCGCTCCAGCAGCACCTCGCGCAGCGCGGCGTTATCGATCACCGGGCCTCGGGCCGCGTTGATCAACCAGGTGCCGGGCTTGAGCTGGTTCAGACGTTCTTCGTCGAACAGGTGCCAGGTCGGGTGTTCACCGTCACGGGTCAAGGGTGTGTGCAGGCTGATCACGTCGCACTGCTCGATGATCTGCTCCAGGCTCACATACTCGCCGCCTTCAGCGGCTTGGCGTGGCGGATCGCAAACCTTCACGCTCCAGCCAAGGCCCTTGAGCACCTCGATCAACCGCCCGCCTACCTGGCCGGCACCCACCACGCCGAAGGTCCGCCGCTGGAGATCCGCGCCTTCGATTTCAGCCAGGGTCATCAGGCTGCCCAGCACGTAGTCCACCACGCCACGGGCATTGCAGCCCGGCGCACTGGCCCAGCGGATGCCGGCCTCGGTGAAATAATCCAGGTCCAGGTGGTCGGTGCCGATGGTGCAGGTGCCGACGAAGCGCACCTTGCTGCCTTCCAGCAGCGCCCGATTGACTTGGCTGACCGAGCGCACCAGCAGCACGTCGGCCTGCTCGACCGTCGCCCGGTCAATGCCCCGCCCGGGCACCCGGCGGATTTCGCCGAAACCTTGGAAAAACGCATCAAGCAGAGGGATGTTTTCGTCAGCGACGATCAGCATGGCAGAGCTCCTTTGGCGGGGTAGGCAGTGTAGGCGTTCCAGTAGGTCTACGCATTACCAGGAGCAAGCGATTACAAATCCACAACACAGGTTTTTTCCTGACCACTGCGTCAAGGCGTAGAATCCGCCGCCTCGCGCTTAATCTTTTCGGACGCTTCGCCTGTGAACCCTGTGATCGACACCTCCACCCCGCTCTCCCGCCCAGCCCGGGTACGCCAGGAGCTCAGAACGCTGCTGGCCTTGGCATTGCCGATCATGGTGGCGCAATTGGCGACCACCGCCATGGGCTTTGTCGATGCGGTGATGGCGGGGCGCGTCGGCCCACGGGACCTGGCGGCGGTGGCGCTGGGCAACTCGATCTGGGTGCCGGTGTTCCTGCTAATGACCGGCACGTTGCTGGCCACCACCCCGAAAGTCGCCCAGCGCTTCGGCGCCGGCACGTTCGACCAGATCGGTCCGCTGGTACGCCAGGCGCTGTGGCTGGCGCTGGTGGTGGGGTTGATCGCGACGCTGGCGCTGTTCAGTGCCGAGCCGATCCTGCACATCATGAAGGTCGACCCCGAACTGATCGGCCCCTGCATGGAATACCTGCGGGGTATCGGCACCGGCCTGCCGGCCGTGGCGTTGTATCACGTGCTGCGCTGCTTCAGCGACGGCCTGGGTCGTACGCGTCCGGCGATGGTGCTGGGCTTGTGCGGACTGGCATTGAACATTCCACTCAATTACATCTTCATTTACGGTCACCTCGGCGTGCCGGCCATGGGCGGCGTCGGTTGCGGCTGGGCCACGGCCATCGTGATGTGGGTCATGGTCCTGGGCATGGCCGGTTGGGCGCGGTGGGCACCGGCCTATCAGTCGAGTCGGTTGTTCAGCCGTTTCGACTGGCCGCAATGGGCGGTCATCAAACGCCTGCTGGGCATCGGCTTGCCGATCGGCATTGCGGTGTTCGCCGAGTCGAGTATTTTCGCAGTGATCGCCCTGCTGATCGGCAGCCTCGGCGCTACCGTGGTGGCCGGGCACCAGATCGCACTGAACTTCAGCTCCCTGGTGTTCATGATCCCCTACTCCCTGGGCATGGCCGTCACGGTGCGGGTCGGCCAGGCCCTGGGGCGCGCTCAGCCCCGTGAAGCGCGCTTCGCCGCCGGGGTGGGCATGGGCACGGCGTTGGCCTACGCCTGCCTGTCGGCGAGCTTGATGTTCGCACTGCGCGGGCCTATCGCGGCGATCTATACCGCCGATCCGGTGGTGATCGAAGTGGCGTCGATGCTGATCGTCTATGCGGCGTTGTTCCAGTTTTCCGATGCGATCCAGGTCACGGCGGCAGGCGCATTGCGCGGCTACCAGGACACCCGGGTGACGATGATCCTGACGCTGTTCGCCTATTGGGGCATCGGCCTGCCAGTGGGTTACGCCCTGGGGCTGACCGACTGGCTCGGCGCGGCCAGCGGCCCGAGCGGATTGTGGCAAGGCCTGATCGTGGGCTTGAGCTGCGCGGCATTGATGCTGTCGATTCGCCTGGCCCGCAGCGCGCGCAAGCAGATCCGCATCAGCCGCTCGATGGATTAAGCGAGTTTCTTGCGGATCCAGTAGAGGTAGGTGCCCGCCTCTTCCTGCTGTGCCACCAGTTCGTGGTCCAGGAACACGCAAAACTTGGGGATGTCGCGACGGGTCGAGGGGTCGGTGGCGATGACTTTCAGCAGGCCACCGGGGGCCAGGTCGCGGATATGCTGGTGCAGCATCATCACCGGTTCCGGGCAATTGAGGCCGGTGGCATCCAGCGTGCCGTCGACCGGCGTGTCGTTCATTTCACTCATGTTCTACTCCTGAAACTGGCCGGCATTGTCGCGCAATGTCGGCGTTCGGTCACCTCTGGCGTCACACTGCCTCCTGTGGGAGCGAGCTTGCTCGCGATAGCGGTGGGTCAGTTTGCATCCAAATTGAATGTACCGACGCCATCGCGAGCAAGCTCGCTCCCACAGGGTTTCGATCTCCCGAGGGCTAGCGGGACTTCGGCTTCTTCGTGTCCAACCGCCGCAAATGGCAGGTCACTTCCTCACGGTCGTGGTACAGCTGCTTGCAACCGATCTCGACCTTGATGCCCCGGGCCTTGAAACCGTCGGCGATACGTTCGAGCAAGCGCTTGACCTCGGCGTACCGTTGCTTCATCGGCAGCTTGAGGTTGACCACCGCTTCGCGGCAATGGCCCTCGCCGATCCATTCTTCCAGCATCGCCGCGTTACGCGCCGGCTTCTCGACGATGTCGCAGACCATCCAGTCCACCGGTTGTTTCGGCTTGAAGGTAAAGCCGTCCGCCATCAGGTGCTGCACCAGGCCGGTGTCCATCAGGCTTTCAGCCATCGGACCGTTGTCGATGGCGGTCACCAGCATCCCACGGTTGACCAGTTGCCAAGTCCAGCCACCGGGGGCCGCGCCGAGGTCCACGCCAGTCATGTCACTGTGCAGGCGCTCGTCCCATTGGTCCCGCGGGATGAAATGGTGCCAGGCTTCCTCGAGTTTGAGGGTGGAGCGGCTCGGCGCCTCCCGAGGGAACTTCAAGCGCGGAATGCCCATCGGCCACATCGCCGAATTATCCGCGTCCGCCAGGCCCAGGAACACTTCGCGGCCACTTTTGAAGGTCAGCAGCAGGCGTGGCTTGCGTGGGTCGTCCACCAGCTTGCCAGCAGCGGTCAGCGCTTTGCGCAAAGGCCCTTCGAACTTTTTACAGAAGTTCGACAGCTCCTTGCCGTCGTTGGTGTCCACGACTTCCAGCCACAGGCTGCCGCAGCCCGGGAAATCGGCCATGTGGGCCAGGATGACACTGATGCGGTCGGTTTCCGGCAAATCAATAAAGGTACCTCGCGCCCACTGGCGCGGAAAAATCAGCTCGGCAAAACGCTGACCGCGCATCAGCCGTTCGGCGCCGTCATCTTCGGTGCAGACAAATTCAGCGCAGGCACTGGCCGGTTTGGCCTTGGCATAGCCGGCCACGTTGAGCCGTGCGGCGTGCTCGGCGATCTCGGAACAGACCTCGCCTTCGAAGCCCGGCCGGCAGTGCATAAAAAGCGTGTTCATTGAAACTCCGTAGCAAAGCCTGTCACGAAAACCGCCGCATGATAGCGGAGTTCGGAACCCCGGACCTGCCCATAGAGTCCAGTGATTAGTCATACGCTTAAAACAGGGCTACGTTAAAGCCTCTGTCCATCCCGTCAGTCCGTAGCCGTGCGGACTCAAAGGAGTGATTGCAATGCCGTCCCTCGATAGCCTGAAAACCCTTAAAACGCTGCAAGTCGACGCCAGGACCTACCACTATTTCAGCCTGCCGGACGCCGCCCGAAGCCTGGGTGACCTGGACAAGCTGCCCATGTCCCTGAAGGTGCTGCTGGAAAACCTGCTGCGCTGGGAAGATGAAAAAACCGTTACCGGCACCGACCTCAAGGCCCTCGCCGGTTGGCTGAAGGACCGTCGTTCCGACCGCGAGATTCAATACCGCCCGGCACGGGTGTTGATGCAGGACTTCACCGGTGTCCCCGCCGTGGTCGATCTGGCCGCCATGCGCGCCGCCGTGGAAAAGGCCGGCGGCGATCCCCAGCGGATCAACCCGCTGTCGCCGGTGGACCTGGTCATCGACCATTCGGTGATGGTGGACAAATTCGCCAGCAGCCAGGCGTTCGAGCAGAACGTCGACATCGAAATGCAGCGCAACGGCGAACGCTACGCCTTCCTGCGCTGGGGCCAGAGCGCCTTTGACAACTTCAGCGTGGTACCGCCGGGAACCGGCATCTGCCATCAGGTCAACCTCGAATACCTGGGCCGCACCGTGTGGACCAAAGAAGAAGACGGCCGCACCTACGCCTTCCCCGATACCCTGGTGGGCACCGACTCCCACACGACCATGATCAACGGCCTCGGCGTACTGGGCTGGGGCGTCGGCGGGATCGAGGCGGAAGCGGCCATGCTCGGCCAACCAGTGTCGATGCTGATTCCCGAAGTCATTGGTTTCAAACTCATCGGCAAGCTGCGTGAAGGCATCACCGCCACCGACCTGGTATTGACGGTCACGCAAATGCTGCGCAAGAAAGGCGTGGTGGGCAAATTCGTCGAGTTCTATGGCGACGGCCTGGCCGACCTGCCCCTGGCCGACCGTGCCACCATCGCCAACATGGCCCCGGAATACGGCGCCACCTGCGGCTTCTTCCCAGTGGATGACGTGACCCTGGATTACTTGCGCCTGTCGGGACGCCCGACGGAAACCGTGAAACTGGTGGAAGCCTATTGCAAAGCCCAGGGCCTGTGGCGCTTGCCCGGCCAGGAACCGGTGTTCACCGACACCCTGGAGCTGGACATGGGCAGTGTCGAAGCCAGCCTTGCCGGGCCGAAACGCCCCCAGGACCGGGTTTCGCTGCCCAACGTTGGCCAGGCTTTCAGTGACTTCCTGGGGCTGCAAGTCAAACCCACCAGCAAAGAAGAAGGTCGCCTGGAAAGTGAAGGCGGCGGTGGCGTCGCGGTGGGCAATGCCGACCAGGTGGGCGAAGCCGAGTACGAATTCGAAGGCCACACCCATCGCCTGAAAAACGGCGCGGTGGTGATTGCCGCCATTACCTCGTGCACCAACACCTCCAATCCCAGCGTGATGATGGCCGCCGGGCTGCTGGCGAAAAAAGCCGTGGAAAAAGGCCTGGCCCGCAAGCCTTGGGTCAAGAGCTCCCTGGCGCCGGGCTCCAAGGTGGTCACCGATTACTACAACGCGGCCGGCCTGACCGAGTATCTGGATAAACTCGGTTTCGACTTGGTGGGCTATGGTTGCACGACCTGTATCGGCAACTCCGGGCCGTTGCCGGACCCCATCGAGAAAGCCATCCAGAAAGCCGACCTGACCGTAGCCTCCGTCTTGTCCGGCAACCGCAACTTCGAAGGCCGGGTGCATCCGCTGGTGAAGACCAACTGGCTGGCCTCGCCGCCCCTGGTGGTCGCCTATGCCCTGGCCGGCACGGTGCGCATCGACATCAGCAGCGAGCCACTGGGCAACGACCGTGACGGCAACCCGGTGTACCTGCGGGACATCTGGCCCAGCAGCCAGGAAGTGGCCAATGCCGTGGCCCAGGTGAACACCAGCATGTTCCATAAGGAGTATGCCGCCGTGTTTGCCGGTGACGAGCAATGGCAGGCCATCGAAGTGCCGCAAGCGGCGACTTACGTCTGGCAGGATGACTCGACCTACATCCAGCACCCACCGTTCTTCGACGACATCGGCGGGCCGCCACCGGCCGTCAGGAACGTCGAGGGCGCCCGGATCCTGGCCCTGCTGGGAGACTCAGTGACCACCGACCACATCTCCCCTGCCGGCAACATCAAGACCGACAGCCCGGCCGGCCGCTACCTGCGCGAACAGGGCGTGGAGCCTCGGGACTTCAACTCCTACGGTTCAAGGCGCGGTAACCACCAGGTGATGATGCGCGGCACCTTCGCCAACATCCGTATCCGCAACGAAATGCTCGGCGGTGAAGAAGGCGGCAATACGCTCTACATTCCCAGTGGGGAAAAAATGCCGATCTACGACGCCGCCATGTTGTATCAGGCTGCAGGCACGCCGCTGGTGGTGATCGCCGGCCAGGAATACGGCACCGGCTCCAGTCGAGACTGGGCGGCCAAGGGTACCAACCTGCTGGGGGTCAAGGCAGTGATCGCCGAAAGCTTCGAGCGCATCCATCGCTCCAACCTGGTGGGGATGGGCGTGCTGCCATTGCAGTTCAAGCTCGACCAGAACCGCAAGAGCCTGAACCTCACGGGCAAGGAAACCCTGGACATTCTAGGATTGGACAACGTCGAACTGACGCCCCGCATGAACCTGCCGCTGGTGATCACCCGAGAGGACGGCCGCCAGGAGCGGATTGAAGTGTTGTGCCGGATCGATACCTTGAATGAAGTGGAGTATTTCAAGGCTGGAGGGATCCTTCACTATGTCCTACGGCAATTGATTGCAGCTTAAGAAGACCCGTCCTACGAAAACACCGCCGCTTAAGGGCGGTGTTTTTGTATCAGCCTGCCTATAATCCCCGCCGACTCGGCCTGCCCTGCCCGCCACAACTGTTCATCAGACTCAAAAGGATGTGATATGCCCGCCCTACCCTGGCCGTACCTGGCCCTCCTCTCCATCGGTTATGGCCTGGCCCTGGCCTACGGTCAGTTGGCCTGGACCGCGGTCATTTCGATCGCACTGTTGTTATTCGCCGGGTATGCGGTTCGTCAGCACCAGATGCCGGTAGGCCGGTTTCTCGGCCATGTCCTGTTCGTGGTGATGGCGTTGGCGCTGGCGCTGCACTGGATGCCAGGTTTCTTCAACGGGCGAGCAATCCCGGCGCAACGCTTGACCGATGATGCCGTGCCGTTTGCCATGTACCTGAACCAGGACAAGGCGCTGATCGGTTTCTGGCTGCTGTTGGCCTGCCCTTGGATAGTCGGCCGGCGCTCGTTGCGTTTGTCGGTCTACGCCACGGCCCTGGGCCTGACGCTGAGCGCGGTGCTGGCACTCGGCGGGGCGATGCTGCTGGGCATGATCCACTGGGCGCCGAAGTGGCCGGATCACGCCTGGTTGTGGGTATTTAATAATCTTTTATTGGTCACCCTGGTGGAGGAAGCATTGTTTCGTGGCTACATTCAGGGAGGCCTGAGCCGCTGCTTCAAACATCTGAGCTACGGCGACAACCTGGCGTTACTGCTGGCCTCGCTGCTGTTCGGCCTCGTGCACGTCGGGGCAGGCTGGGAGTGGGTGCTGCTGTCGGGCCTGGCGGGGATCGGTTACGGCCTCGCTTATCGTTTTGGCGGTCTGGGTGCAGCGATTGCCACCCACTTCGGCCTCAACCTGCTTCATTTCGCCCTATTTACCTACCCCATGCTGGCGTGATAGCGACGGGAAAAATAACTTCAATAAAAACCTGACGGCGCCGACAACCTTCCAAAGCCTTGCGGATTGACCACACCATGCGTAACAACCAGCCCGTCACACAACGAGAAAGGACCTTCCCGGCCCAGCAACGATTGATTTCCACCACCGATGCCAAGGGCGTGATCACCTACTGCAACGACGCGTTCGTTGAAATCAGTGGGTATTCGAAGGAAGAGCTGATCCGTTCACCGCACAATCTCGTGCGTCACCCCGATGTCCCGCCCGCCGTGTTCGCGCACATGTGGAGCACACTGAAACAAGACTTGCCATGGATGGGCATCGTCAAGAATCGCAGCAAGAACGGTGACCATTACTGGGTCAACGCCTACGTCACGCCAGTGTTCGAAGGCAAGCAGGTGGTCGGCTACGAATCCGTGCGAGTCAAGCCTTCCGCCGAGCAGATCGCCCGGGCCGAAGCGCTTTATCAACGTATCAACCAGGGCAAATCCGCGGTCCCCAGCAGCGACAAATGGTTGCCGATATTGCAGGACTGGTTGCCGTTTATCCTGGTCAGCCAACTGAGCTTCGTCGTCGGCGCGTTCCTCAACTCGTCCTGGGGCTTTGCCCTGGCTGCCGCACTGTCGGTGCCGTTGGGCCTGATGGGCCTGCAATGGCAGCAACGCGGGATCAAGCGCCTGCTGCGCCTGGCCGAGCAGACCACCTCCGACCCGCTGATCGCCCAAATGTACACCGACAGCCGCGGCGCCCAGGCGCGCCTGGAGATGTCGATCCTCAGTCAGGAAGCGCGCCTGAAAACCTGCCTGACCCGCCTGCAGGACACCGCCGAGCACCTTAACGATCAGGCCCGCCAGTCCAACACCCTGGCCCACAACAGCTCCAGTGGCCTGGAGCGCCAGCGGGTAGAAACCGAACAGGTCGCCACCGCGGTCAACCAGATGGCCGCGACCACCCAGGAAGTCGCCAGCCACGTGCAGCGCACGGCCGATGCCACCCAGGAAGCCAATCGCCTGACCCGTCGCGGCCGCGACATCGCCGGGGAAACCCGCGAAGCCATCGAGCGCCTCTCGGTAGTGGTCGGCGAAACCGGCCAGACCGTGACCCAGCTGGCCAAGGACAGCGACGAGATCGGTGGCGTGGTAGATGTGATCAAAGGCATCGCCGACCAGACCAACCTGCTGGCCCTCAATGCCGCCATCGAAGCGGCTCGCGCCGGTGAGATGGGCCGCGGCTTCGCCGTGGTGGCCGACGAAGTGCGGCAACTGGCGCAACGCACCAGCGAATCCACCGGGCAGATCCATGCCCTGATCGCCAAGCTCCAGCAAACCGCCACCAACGCCGTGCAGACCATGGACGCCGGCCATCGCCAAGCTGAAGAAGGCGTGGCGCGGGTCATGGAAGCGGACCAGGCATTGGTGGGGATCAGCGAAGCGGTGGCCCACATCACCGACATGACCACCCAGATCGCCGCTGCCACCGAGGAACAAAGCTCAGTGGCCGAGGAGATCAGCCGCAACATCAGCAACATCTCGGAACTGGCCGACCAGACCTCGGGCCAGGCCCACAGCTCGGCGCTGCTCAGCGAAGAACTGACCCGTACGGCCAATACGCAGTATTCGTTGGTGGAGCGGTTTAACCGCTGATATTGTTGGCTTGATCAAAAACCCGGACAGCGAAAGCTTCCGGGTTTTTTGTTGCCTGATAGATAGCTATCGCGAGCAAGCTCGCTCCCACAGGGGTGGGGGCCGCTCAATCAAATGCATTCCAATGTGGGAGCGGGCTTGCCCGCGATAAGGCCAGGACTGCCTACCAGAAACCCGCCGAAGAAACTCATCCATCTTATCGCCACCACCTGTCAACTCTGACAGTAGACAGCAATCCCCACGGCCCTACCCTGCGAAAGCCAGCAAGAAATTTTAATGCGCGGCAATTAACAGAGAGGGACTCACATGAACAGTCAAAGCTTTTTCATTCCCAAAGAAAAGACCCTGAAAGCCACAGGAAACTCATTTATCTGGAACCTCGGCACAGGTCCCGTCAGCGCCGAAAGTACATTGTTTTACCTGCATACATATCCGCCCACGGGGGAGAAGAGTTGGTCCATTAGCGGAGGCACCGGCTCGGCTCCCGAGGAGAACTACTTCAGTTTCGGTTTTTCGATTCCCTACGTCAGCGATGAAATTATGGATGCCAGTTACACAGTGGAAGGCGGGCTCAGGTTTCGTCACGTCCACTCGATCCCCGCACCGCCCGACTTCTATGGCTTTCAGGTGGTCAGTGCGGATAAAGCAGAATTAACCATCCGGCTCGACCCTATCAAAGGAACAGCCAAGGGCGACTTCACTGCCGTCTTCAAAACTTATCGACTGAACCCAACAGGGACATTTGATTTAACCCTCGGTGACTAAAAAGACTCATGCAAAGTGGCAAATCCTTACTGCAAACAGGTTCCCCCTCATGACTTTACTTGCCAGTTGGGGAACCTGTTAAGCCGAGACAAACACTTCACTCCCGAATAAGAAACCCAGCCGCTTTTTGCGCCGCCGCTTCCAGATGCTGCTCATGACTGAACCCCGAAGCCTTCAGCGGCTTGAGGTCATGATCCCCCGCCACCAACCACATCACCTCGATGCCCGGTGACAATTCATACCCCTGCACCGCCTCCCGATTGCCCAGCGCATCGCGCTCGCCCTGGACGATCAAGGTGGGGGTCTTCAGTCCCGCCAGGTGCTCGACCCGTGGCTTCTCTGGCTTGCCCACCGCATAGAAGGGATACCCCAGGCACACCAGCGCGTCGGCGCCCACTTCATCGGCCAGCAAACTCGCCATGCGCCCGCCCATGGACTTGCCGCCAATGGCCAGCCGCCCAGCGACATAAGGCCGCACCGTGGCATACACCTCACGCCAACACTCCAGCAGTTTCGGTGCCGGGTTCGGAGGGCGCTTGCCCCCATCCAAGCGACGTTGGGCCATGTAGGGAAACTCGAAGCGCAGCACGTTGACCCCATGCGCGGCAAGGCGCGCAGCCATTTCGTCCATGAAGCCGCTGTCCATCGGCGCACCGGCGCCGTGGGCCAGAATCAGGGTCGGCGGCTCGACGCCGACACCCGGTTGCGCGGCAGTCCATAACCAACTGTGTTCGGCCACACACTGCGCCCATTGATCCCCGTCAATACTGGCCTTGTGCTGTTTGTCCATGCTGACCTCGCTTTTAGTCTGCCTATAACTCCAGGCGAAGAACGCCGCACTGCCTTGCGCAGGCGCTCACTTCGGCTGAACCGTGGATGGGGAACCATGAACACTTCTATCAGTACCGCCTACAACTACAAGGTGGTCCGCCAATTCGCCATTATGACGGTGGTGTGGGGCATCGTCGGCATGGGGCTCGGGGTTTTTCTCGCCGCCCAATTGGTCTGGCCGCAGCTCAACTTCGATTTGCCCTGGACCAGCTTCGGCCGCCTGCGCCCGCTGCACACCAACGCGGTGATCTTCGCCTTTGGCGGCTGCGCCCTGTTTGCCAGTTCGTTTTATTCGGTGCAACGCACCTGCCAGACACAGCTGTTCGCGCCGAAAATCGCCGCGTTCTGCTTCTGGGGCTGGCAACTGGTGATCGTGCTCGCGGCCATCAGCCTGCCACTGGGCTACACCAGTTCCAAGGAATACGCCGAGCTGGAATGGCCGATCGACATCCTGATCACCATCGTCTGGGTCGCCTACGCCATCGTGTTCTTCGGCACCGTGGCCAAGCGCAACACCAAGCACATCTACGTCGGTAACTGGTTCTTCGGCGGGTTCATCCTGACCGTGGCGATCTTGCACATCGTCAACAACCTGGAATTGCCGGTGAGCTTCACCAAGTCCTACTCAGTGTACGCCGGGGCCACCGATGCGATGGTGCAGTGGTGGTACGGCCACAACGCCGTGGGCTTTTTCCTCACCGCAGGCTTCCTGGGGATGATGTACTACTTCGTGCCCAAGCAAGCCGAGCGCCCGGTGTATTCCTATCGCTTGTCCATCGTGCACTTCTGGGCGCTGATCACCCTGTACATCTGGGCCGGGCCCCACCACTTGCACTACACCGCGCTGCCGGACTGGGCGCAGTCGCTGGGCATGGTGATGTCGCTGATCCTCCTGGCGCCGAGCTGGGGCGGCATGATCAACGGCATGATGACCCTCTCGGGCGCCTGGCATAAGTTGCGCAGCGACCCGATCCTGCGCTTTTTGGTGGTGTCCCTGGCGTTCTACGGCATGTCGACCTTCGAAGGTCCGATGATGGCGATCAAGACCGTCAATGCCCTCTCCCACTACACCGACTGGACCATCGGCCACGTGCATGCCGGTGCGCTCGGCTGGGTGGCGATGATTTCCATCGGTGCGCTGTACCACATGATCCCGAAAGTCTTCGGTCGGCCACAGATGCACAGCATCGGCCTGATCAACGCGCACTTCTGGCTCGCGACCATCGGCACCGTGCTGTACATCGCCTCGATGTGGGTCAACGGCATCGCCCAGGGCCTGATGTGGCGCGCGGTGAACGAGGACGGCACCCTCACCTACTCCTTCGTCGAAACCCTGGTGGCCAGCCACCCAGGCTTCGTCGTGCGGCTGGCGGGCGGGTCGATCTTCCTTCTCGGCATGCTGCTGATGGCCTACAACACCTGGCGCACCGTGCGGGCCTACCAGCCTGCCGAAGCCGCCGCTGCCGCGCAGATGGCCTGAGGAGTCCACCATGAAACACGAAACAATCGAAAAAAACGTCGGCCTGTTGATGCTGCTGATGGTGCTGGCCGTGAGCATTGGCGGCCTGACCCAGATCGTGCCGCTGTTCTTCCAGGACGTGACCAATAAACCGGTGGACGGCATGAAGCCTTATACCGCCCTGCAGCTGGAAGGCCGTGACATCTACATCCGCGAAGGCTGCGTGGGCTGTCACTCGCAGATGATCCGTCCATTCCGCGCCGAGACCGAGCGCTACGGCCACTATTCTGTGGCCGGTGAAAGCGTCTGGGACCACCCGTTCCTGTGGGGTTCCAAACGTACCGGCCCGGACCTGGCCCGAGTCGGCGCACGTTACTCCGATGACTGGCACCGCGCCCACTTGTACAACCCGCGCAACGTCGTGCCCGAGTCGAAAATGCCGGCCTATCCATGGCTGGTGACCCAGGCGGTAGACAGCAGCCACACCGAAGGCAAGCTGCGCGCCATGCGCACCCTGGGCGTGCCGTACACCGACGAGGACATCACCGCCAGCGTGGCCTCGCTCAAGGGCAAGACCGAAATGGATGCGCTGGTGGCCTACCTGCAAGTGCTCGGCACTGCCATCAAGAGCAAGAGGTGAGCCATGGTTCTTGAAATGAGTACTGGAATGATCCGCGGCCTGGGCACGGTCGTGGTGTTCGTGGCCTTCATCGGCCTGACCCTGTGGGTCTTCAGCAGCAAGCGCCGTTCGGAGTTCGCCGAGGCGCGCCTGCTGCCGTTCGCCGACGAGCCTCCCGCCGACATCGCCAACCCCCAAGCCCCTGCAACAAGGAGTACCCGGCCATGACCACCTTCTGGAGTACGTGGATCTGCGTACTGACCATCGGCAGCCTGATCGGCCTGACTTGGCTGCTGATCGGCACGCGCAAGGGCGAAACCAAGGGCAGCGTCGACCAGACCATGGGCCACAGCTTCGACGGCATCGAGGAGTACGACAACCCGCTGCCGCAGTGGTGGTTCCTGTTGTTCGCCGGCACCCTGGTGTTTTCCGTCGGCTACCTGGTCCTGTATCCGGGCCTGGGTAACTGGAAAGGCATCCTGCCGGGCTACGAGAACGGCTGGACAGGCGCCCATGAATGGGAAAAGGAAATGGCCAAGGCCGATGCCAAGTTCGGACCGATCTTCGCCAAATTCGCCGCCATGCCAGTGGAAGAAGTCGCCAAGGATCCACAGGCGCTGAAGATGGGCGGCCGCTTGTTTGCCTCCAACTGCTCGGTCTGCCATGGCTCGGACGCCAAGGGCGCCTTTGGTTTCCCGAACCTGGCCGACAGCAACTGGCGTTGGGGCGGTGCCGCCGACACCATCAAGACCACCATCCTGGGCGGCCGCATGGCTGCAATGCCAGCCTGGGGCGAAGTACTGGGGGACACTGGGGTCAAAAACGTAGCCGCCTATGTACGCCACGACCTGGCCGGCCTGCCGCTGCCGGCAGACAGCGGTGCCGACCTGCAAGCCGGCCAGCAGGCGTTCAATACCACCTGCGTCGCCTGCCACGGCGCCAACGGCCAGGGCACCGAAGCCATGGGCGCGCCGAACCTGACGCAACCGGCCGGCTTCATCTACGGCACCAGCCTGGCCCAATTGCAGCAGACCATTCGCCACGGCCGCCAGGGGCATATGCCGGCGCAGAATGAACTGCTTGGCAATGACAAGGTGCAATTGCTGGCCGCCTATGTCTACAGCCTGTCCCACAATGCGGGCGCCGAACGCCTGCAAGCGCAAAGTAAAAGCGAATAAATCCTGACCACACGAACAGCCGCATCCATCCGGGTGCGGCGGTTCCGTGCCATTGCGCGACGCATTGTCGCACCCTCTCCCCCCTCTCCTTTCGGTTCTCTGGAATCGGGTCTAAGCTGACCCTTCGTGCACTGGCGATTGCCGGTCTGAGGTCGACCCGACCCGATGTGTTCGACAATCCGTTCGGCAAAAAAGGCCGCAAAGGCAGGTAGATACCGGGTGTTGTGACAATCGCCTGGCATCTCCCGAACGCCGTGTTCGAACACACCCCGTTACAACCGACCCGACCCCCTCGCCGCTTTCCTTCGTTGCGACATTTTGCCGAGGGCCAATTTTGTCCCTACACGGAACATGGAAAGGCCGCAGAATCAGCTTTAGAAAGCATTGACCCAGGTCATGGCGCGTTGCAATGACCCCCCGCTTTCTCCATACTTGCGACCGATTTTTATCCTAATAAAACACCCAAACCGTGGAACCTTAGAATGAGCACAGCAATCAGTCCGACTGCTTATAACTATAAGGTAGTCCGCCAGTTCGCCATCATGACGGTGGTCTGGGGGATCCTTGGCATGGGGCTCGGTGTCTTCATCGCCTCGCAACTGGTCTGGCCGGAGTTGAATTTCGGTCTGCCATGGACGACGTTTGGACGCTTGCGCCCGCTGCACACCAACCTGGTGATCTTCGCCTTCGGTGGTTGTGCATTGTTTGCCACTTCCTATTACGTCGTGCAGCGAACCTGCCAAACGCGACTGATTTCCGACAGCCTCGCGGCCTTCACCTTCTGGGGTTGGCAAGCGGTGATCGTCGGCGCCATCGTTACCTTGCCGCTGGGTTACACCACCACCAAGGAATACGCGGAGCTGGAATGGCCCCTGGCTATCCTGCTGGCCATCGTCTGGGTGACCTACGGCCTGGTGTTCTTCGGCACCATCGTCAAGCGCAAGACCAAGCACATCTATGTCGGTAACTGGTTCTACGGTGCCTTCATCGTCGTGACCGCCATGCTGCACATCGTCAACCACGCCTCCCTGCCGGTCAGCTTCTTCAAGTCGTACTCGGCCTACTCGGGCGCGACCGACGCGATGATCCAGTGGTGGTACGGCCACAACGCAGTGGGCTTCTTCCTGACCACTGGCTTCCTGGGGATGATGTACTACTTCGTGCCGAAACAGGCCGAGCGTCCGATCTATTCCTATCGCCTGTCCATCGTGCACTTCTGGGCGCTGATCACCCTGTACATCTGGGCCGGTCCGCACCACCTGCACTACACCGCACTGCCGGACTGGGCGCAGTCCCTGGGCATGGCGATGTCGATCATCCTGCTGGCGCCAAGCTGGGGCGGCATGATCAACGGCATGATGACCCTTTCGGGCGCCTGGCATAAGCTGCGCACCGACCCGATCCTGCGCTTTTTGGTGGTCTCCCTGGCGTTCTACGGGATGTCGACTTTCGAAGGCCCGATGATGGCCATCAAGACCGTCAACTCCCTGAGCCACTACACCGACTGGACCATCGGCCACGTACACGCCGGTGCGCTCGGCTGGGTCGCGATGATTTCCATCGGCGCCATCTACCACATGATCCCGAAACTGTTCGGTCGTGCGCAGATGCACAGCACCGGCCTGATCAACGCGCATTTCTGGCTCGCGACCATCGGTACCGTGCTCTACATCGCCTCGATGTGGGTCAACGGCATCACCCAGGGCCTGATGTGGCGTGCGATCAACGACGACGGCACCCTGACCTACTCGTTCGTCGAAGCGCTGCAAGCCAGCCACCCTGGCTTCATCGTGCGTGCCCTGGGCGGCGCGTTCTTCGCCAGCGGCATGCTGTTCATGGCCTACAACGTGTATCGCACCGTTCGTGCCTCTGACCCGGCTGAAGCTGAAGCCGCCGCCAAGATCGCCGTAGTTGGAGCTCACTGATGAAGCACGAAGCAGTAGAGAAGAATATCGGCCTGCTGGCCTTCTTCATGGTCATCGCCGTCAGCATCGGCGGCCTGACCCAGATCGTCCCGCTGTTTTTCCAGGACGTGACCAACAAGCCGGTCGAAGGCATGAAGCCGCGTACCGCCCTTGAACTGGAAGGCCGTGACATCTACATCGCCAACGGTTGTGTCGGCTGCCACTCGCAGATGATCCGTCCGTTCCGCGCCGAGACCGAACGCTACGGCCACTACTCGGTCGCCGGTGAAAGCGTCTGGGACCACCCATTCCTGTGGGGTTCCAAACGTACCGGCCCGGACCTGGCCCGCGTTGGCGGCCGCTACTCCGACGATTGGCAGCGTGCGCACCTGTACAACCCGCGCAACGTGGTGCCTGAGTCAAAAATGCCGGCCTACCCGTTTCTCGTAGAAAACAAGCTCGACGGCAAAGACACCGCCAAGAAAATGGAAGTCTTGCGCACCCTGGGCGTGCCTTACACCGACGAAGACATCGCCGGTGCCAAGGATGCCGTGAAGGGCAAGACCGAAATGGACGCGCTGGTGGCCTATCTGCAAGGCCTGGGCACCATCATCAAAAGCAAACGGTGATCTGATGGATATCGGGATGATTCGTGGCCTGGGCACCGTCGTCGTGATGGTGGCCTTTATCGGTCTGGCCCTGTGGGTGTTCAGCCCCAAGCGCAAGTCGGAGTTTGAAGACGCGACCTTGCTGCCGTTCGCGGATGATCCCGAAGCCATCAAGCACGTCGAGCAAGCTTCTAGGAGTAACAAAGAATGACTACGTTCTGGAGTCTGTACGTCACAGTCCTCAGTCTGGGTACGATCTTCGCCCTGACCTGGCTGCTGCTGTCGACCCGCAAGGGCCAGCGCGCCGAACAAACGGACGAGACCGTTGGTCACTCGTTCGATGGCATCGAAGAGTACGACAACCCGCTGCCGAAATGGTGGTTCATGCTGTTCGTGGGCACCATCGTGTTCGCCCTCGGTTACCTGGTGCTCTACCCTGGCCTGGGCAACTGGAAAGGCCTGCTGCCAGGCTACAACTACCTGGACAACGAAAAGCAGACCGCCTTCGCCAACGGCCAGACCGGCTGGACGGGCGTCCACGAGTGGGAAAAGGAAATGGCCCGTTCGGACGCCAAGTTCGGTCCGATCTTCGCCAAATTCGCCTCCATGCCGATCGAAGAAGTCGCCAAGGACCCGCAAGCCCTGAAGATGGGTGGCCGCCTGTTCGCCTCCAACTGCTCGGTCTGCCACGGTTCCGACGCCAAGGGTGCCTACGGCTTCCCTAACCTGACCGACGCCGACTGGCGCTGGGGCGGTGAGCCGGAAACCATCAAGACCACCATCATGGGCGGTCGTCACGCTGTGATGCCGGGCTGGGCTGCCGTGGTCGGCGAGCAAGGCGTTGCCGACGTTGCCGCCTACCTGGTGACCGGCCTGCACAGCCGCAAACTGCCGGAAGGCGCCAAGGCCGATCCAGCCAATGGCCAGAAATTGTTCGCAGCCAACTGCGTGGCCTGCCACGGCCCCGCCGGCAAAGGCACGCCTGCCATGGGCGCGCCAGACCTGACGCATCCGGCGGGGTTCATCTACGGTTCGAGCTTCGCTCAGCTGCAGCAGACCATCCGCTACGGCCGCCAGGGCCAGATGCCTGCCCAGGCCGACCTGCAAGGCAACGACAAGGTCCACTTGCTGGCCGCCTATGTCTACAGCCTGTCTCACGGTGAAAAAGCTCCTGCGGCTGACGCCCAGTAAAGCCAACGCCCGATGTACCAAAGGCCCCGTCAACCAACGTTGACGGGGCCTTTTTGTTTGCCGGTGCGACGGGACGAAATTGTTTTGTCTTGCCCGCAATCAACGAGAGTAGTAACGTTCCTACATTCAATTTTCTCGAGGACGCCGCCATGTCCATCACCACTATTTCCAGCCGCGAATTCAACCACGACACAAGTGGTGCCAAAAAAGCCACCCGTCAGGGGCCGGTCATCATCACCGACCGTGGCAAGCCGGCCCATGTGCTGCTAAGCATTGAGGAGTACCAGAAACTGACCGGCATCGGCACCAGCATTGTCGAGCTGCTGGTCATGCCCGACACGCCGGATATTGATTTCGATACCGAGCGTGCCGTCATCTCTCCTCGACCGGTGGACCTGTCCTGATGTACCTGCTCGACACTAACGTCATCTCGGAACTGCGCAAGCCTCAAGCCGATAAGAACGTACAGGCTTGGGCGCGGAGCGTGCCCGCCCCCAGCCTTTACCTCTCGGCGATTACCGTATTGGAACTGGAAACCGGCGTGTTGCGCTTCGAACGCAAGGACCCGGTGCAAGGCGGCCACCTGCGCGCATGGCTGGACAACCATGTCATGCCCGCATTCGCCGGAAGAATCCTGGCGGTCGACCGCGCGGTCGCGTTGCGCTGCGCTCGCCTGCACGTTCCGGATCGCAGCAATGAATGCGATGCACTGATTGCCGCCACTGCGCTGGTCCACGGACTGACCGTAGTCACCCGCAATGTGGCTGATTTCCAAAGCAGCGGCGTGGCGTTGCTTGACCCGTGGTCCAGCTAAGGCATCCTCACGACGGACGAATCGCCCACGATAGTCGCACCCAGCCAACCCGAAAGGGCCTGCTGAATGAGTCAGCAGGCCCTTTCGTTTTCCCCAACGCAACAGAATGTCTATAGTCAATTGACTTGGATCAAGACTTGTTACATCCCGCTACACCATTGTGCCCCTACCCCCAACGCGACCAAAGGTCGCACCCTTGAGTTAGAGCGACAGGCGTATCATTGCGCCACTGCAACACCCCTTGTGACCGTGGTCGGCACGTACTGGCCTCGGCACTTTTCCACTGCCGTGGGATGCAATTGATGAGCAACCAGATTCCGGTACATGACGTTACCCCGCCTGCCAAGGACGCGAACAAAACCGTCGACCTTTATGCCTCTCGGGAAAAGATCTACACCCGCGCCTTCACCGGCCTGTTCCGTAACCTGCGGATGCTGGGCGGAGCATTCTTGTTCTTGCTGTATTTCGGTACGGTCTGGTTGAACTGGGGCGGCCATCAGGCCGTCTGGTGGAACCTGCCGGAGCGCAAATTCTTTATTTTCGGCGCGACCTTCTGGCCCCAGGATTTCATCCTGCTGTCCGGGCTGTTGATCATTGCGGCCTTCGGCCTGTTTTTCATTACGGTCTATGCCGGTCGCGTCTGGTGCGGCTACACCTGCCCGCAAAGCGTATGGACCTGGATCTTCATGTGGTGCGAAAAAGTCACCGAAGGCGACCGCAACCAGCGCATCAAGCTCGACAAGGCGCCCATGGGTGCCAACAAGCTCCTGCGCAAGTTCGCCAAGCACAGCCTGTGGCTGCTGATCGGTTTCGTCACCGGCATGACCTTTGTCGGTTACTTCACGCCGATCCGCGAACTGGTGTTCGAGTTCTTTACCGGCCAGGCCGACGGCTGGTCGTATTTCTGGGTCGGCTTTTTCACCCTCGCCACCTACGGCAACGCCGGCTGGCTGCGTGAGCAGGTGTGCATCTACATGTGCCCTTACGCCCGCTTCCAGAGCGTCATGTTCGACAAAGACACGCTGATCGTGTCCTACGACCCGCGTCGCGGCGAAAGCCGTGGCCCGCGCAAGAAGGGCGTCGACTACAAGGCCCTGGGTCTGGGGGACTGCATCGACTGCACCATGTGCGTTCAGGTCTGCCCCACCGGCATCGACATCCGCGACGGCCTGCAGGTCGAATGCATCGGCTGTGCGGCCTGCATCGACGCCTGCGACAACATCATGGACAAGATGGATTACCCCCGCGGCCTGATCAGCTACACCACCGAACACAACCTGTCGGGGCAGAAAACCAATAAACTGCGCCCGCGCCTGATCGGTTATGCCTTGGTACTGTTGGCAATGATCAGTTTGCTGGTGACGGCGTTCTTCATGCGTTCGCTGGTGGGTTTCGACGTCAGCAAGGACCGCGTGCTGTACCGCGAAAACGCCGAAGGGCGGATCGAGAACGTCTACAGCCTCAAGATCATGAACAAAGACCAGCACGACCATACGTACGTCCTGGAAGCCACCGGCCTGCCCGACCTCAAGCTGCAAGGCCGACGGGAAATCAAGGTCGCGGCCGGCGAGATCTTCAGCCAGCCGGTGGAATTGTCCAGCGCACCGGAACAACTGCCATCGAGCACCAACGAGGTGACCTTCATCCTCAAGGATGCCGATGACGAAAGCGTACATGTCGAAGCCAAGAGCCGGTTCATCGGCCCACAAACTCGTTGAGAGAAATGCACATGCCTGCAGCAACCGCCACCAGCCCTTGGTACAAGCACCTCTGGCCGTGGATCATCATTGCGATCCTGACCTGCTCGGTGACACTGAGCCTGACGATGGTGACCATTGCGGTGAAGAATCCGGATAACCTGGTCAACGACAACTATTACGAAGCCGGCAAGGGCATCAACCGCTCGCTGGAGCGCGAACTGCTGGCCCAGACCCTGCAACTGCATGCCAACGCGCAACTGGACGACGTCACCGGTGAAGTGAACCTGCGCCTGAATGGCAACAGCCGTCCCCAGACCCTGGAACTGAGCCTGATCTCGCCGACCCAGCCGGAGAAGGACCGCAAGATCGTCCTGACCCGCAATGACAGCGAACCGGGGCGGTACATCGGCCAGTTGACGGACAAGATCGAAGGCCGGCGTTTTGTCGAATTGCTGGGTGTGGAGAACGACAAGACCTGGCGCCTGTTCGAAGAAGAACAGATCAACCACGACCAGGCCATCCTGCTCGGCGATGAACCGCTGCAAGGCGCTGAAGACCTGAAGAAGTAAGCCGCTTTCCTGTGGTTCTGATTGTTCCCATGCTCCGCATGGGAACGCAGCCCGGGACGCTCCGCGTCCCCCTCGCAAGCGTGACGCGGAGCGTCACAGGATGCGTTCCCACGCCGAGCATGGGAACGATCATTGGACAACGTTCTGTGAAAACGCAATGACCACTCCACAGCCCTGCTACCACTGCGCCCTGCCCGTTCCCGCCGGCAGTCGCTTCACCGCCGTTGTCCTCGGTGAAACCCGCGAGTTGTGCTGCCCGGGCTGCCAGGCGGTGGCCGAGGCCATCGTGGCCGGTGGCCTGGAGAGTTATTACCTGCATCGCAGCGAAGCATCGGCCAACCCCGAGACCCTGCCCGTCCAACTGACCGATGAACTGGCGCTGTACGATCGCCCTGACGTGCAGCAATCGTTCGTGCGCCATGAGGGCGAGCTGGCCGAAACCACCTTGTTGATGGAAGGCATCAGCTGCGCCGCCTGCGGCTGGCTGATCGAAAAACAATTGCGCAGCCTGCCGGCCGTGGCCGAGGCGCGCTTGAACCTGTCCAATCATCGCCTGCAGGTGCGCTGGGCCGACGCTCAACTGCCACTGAGCGCGCTACTCGCCGAATTGCGCCAGATCGGCTACGTCGCCCACCCGTATCAGGCCGACCAGGCTTGCGAGCAACTCGCCGCGCAAAACCGCCTGGCCCTGCGCCAATTGGGCGTGGCCGGGCTGCTGTGGTTCCAGGCGATGATGGCGACCATGGCCACCTGGCCGGAATTCAACATCGACCTGAGCCCGGAAATGCACACCATCCTGCGCTGGGTCGCGCTGTTCCTCACCACCCCCATCGTCTTCTACAGCTGTGCGCCGTTCTTCAAGGGCGCCATGCGCGACCTACGCACCCGCCACCTGACCATGGACGTTTCGGTGTCCCTGGCCATCGGCGGCGCTTACGTTGCCGGGATCTGGACCTCGATCACCGGCGTTGGCGAGCTGTATTTCGATGCCGTGGGCATGTTCGCCCTTTTCCTGCTGGCCGGCCGTTACCTGGAGCGCCGGGCCCGGGAGCGCACGGCCGCCGCCACCGCCCAACTGGTCAATCTGTTACCGGCCTCGTGCCTGCGCCTGGAAGACAACGGCCAGAGCGAGCGCATCCTGCTCAGCGAATTGCGCACCGGCGACCGGGTATTGGTGCATCCCGGCGCGGTCCTGCCGGCCGATGGCAAGATCCTCGAGGGCCAGTCCAGCATCGACGAATCGCTGCTGACCGGCGAATACCTGCCACAACCCCGCCAGGCAGGCGACGCAGTCACCGCAGGCACGCTGAACGTCGAAGGTGCGTTGACAGTCGAGGTGTTGGCCCTTGGACAGGACACTCGCTTGTCGGCCATCGTGCGGCTGCTGGAGCGGGCCCAGGCCGAGAAACCGCGACTGGCGGAAATTGCCGATCGCGCCGCACAGTGGTTCCTGTTGTTCTCCCTCGTCGCGGCGGCTGCCATCGGACTGTTGTGGTGGCAGCTGGATGCCTCGCGCGCCTTCTGGATCGTCCTGGCAATGCTGGTCGCCACTTGTCCTTGCGCCCTGTCGCTGGCCACGCCAACCGCCCTCACCGCCGCCACCGGCACCCTGCACAAGCTTGGCCTGCTGCTGACTCGCGGCCATGTGTTGGAGGGCCTGAACCAGATCGACACGGTGATTTTCGACAAGACCGGCACCCTCACCGAAGGTCGTTTGGCATTGCGCGCCATTCGACCGTTGGCGGCCCTGGACAGCGATCAATGCCTGGGCCTGGCCGCGGCCCTGGAAAATCGCTCCGAGCACCCCATCGCCCGTGCCTTTGGCCGTGCGCCACTGGCCGCCGAGCACGTACAGAGCACGCCGGGGCTGGGACTCGAAGGTTTAGTGGACAAACAACGCCTGCGCATCGGCCACCCCGGTTTTGTCTGTGAGCTCAGTGGCGCGGCGATACCGGTGATGCCAGACGAACCCGGTCAATGGCTGTTGCTGGGCGATGATATCGGGCCACTGGCCTGGTTCGTCCTGGACGACCGCCTACGCGTCGATGCCCCGGCGCTGCTGGCGGCCTGCAAGGCGCGGGGCTGGCGGACGTTGCTGCTGTCCGGCGACAGTTCGCCGATGGTCGCCAGCGTCGCCGCCGAACTGGGCATCGACGAGGCCCGGGGCGGTCTGCGCCCGGACGACAAACTGGCCGTGTTGCAGCAGTTGCACCAACAAGGCCGCAAGGTGCTGATGCTCGGTGATGGGGTGAACGACGTGCCGGTGCTGGCGGCGGCGGACATCAGTGTCGCCATGGGCTCGGCCACGGACCTGGCCAAGACCAGCGCCGACGCGGTGCTGCTGTCCAACCGCCTCGACGCCCTGATCCACGCCTTCAATCTGGCCCGGCGCACCCGCCGAGTGATCATTGAGAACCTGGTGTGGGCAGGGCTGTACAATGGCCTCATGTTGCCGTTCGCCGCCCTCGGCTGGATTACACCCGTGTGGGCCGCGGTCGGCATGTCCATCAGTTCGTTGACCGTGGTGTTGAATGCGCTGAGGCTGACTCGTCAGCCCAAGGCGCAGGTAATCGACGCCACGCCCGATACCCGCCCGCTGCCGGCCTGAGCCGCGCGGGCATGGAGTCCTGACATGCCAGCTCTTTACGTAATGATCCCGGCCGCGCTGCTGATCGTGGCCATCGCCGTGTACATTTTCTTCTGGGCGGTGGACAGCGGGCAGTACGACGACCTCGACGGTCCGGCCCACAGCATTCTGTTCGACGACCAGGATCCGAACCACAAGGCGGCGGTGGACGAAGCCAGCGGCCAGGCCCGCGAGCCGGACGACAAGGCTGCGCCCCATGCTTGACCTGGCGCCACTGCTGGTCTCGGCGGTCATCCTCGGTCTGCTCGGTGGCGGCCATTGCCTGGGCATGTGCGGCGGCCTGATGGGCGCCCTGACCCTGGCGATTCCCAAGGAACAGCGCAGCCGGCGCTTCCGGCTGCTGCTGGCGTACAACCTGGGGCGAATCCTGAGCTACGCCACCGCTGGATTGCTGATCGGCCTGGCCGGCTGGGCCGTGGCCAACAGCCCGGCGGCGATGATCATGCGCGTGCTGGCCGGTTTGCTGTTGATCGCCATGGGCCTGTACCTGGCGGGCTGGTGGAGCGGCCTGACCCGCATCGAAAGCCTGGGGCGTGGCTTGTGGCGACACATCCAGCCCGTCGCCAACCGCTTGCTGCCGGTGTCGAGCCTGCCCCGGGCCTTGCTGCTCGGCGCACTGTGGGGCTGGCTGCCGTGCGGGCTGGTCTACAGCACCCTGCTGTGGTCCGCCAGCCAAGGCAACGCACTGGACAGCGCGCTGCTGATGCTCGCCTTCGGCCTCGGCACCTGGCCAGTGCTGCTCGCCACCGGCCTGGCCGCCGAACGCGTCACTGCCCTGCTGCGCAAACGCAGTGTGCGCATGGCCGGCGGACTGTTGGTGATTGTTTTCGGGATCTGGACGCTGCCAGGGCCGCATCAGCATTGGCTCATGGGCCACTGACCGAGTGCTTCGGCACGCCCCGGTGTGGGAGCGAGCTTGCTCGCGATGACGGCGGCACATTCAACATCACCGGTCCAGCCAGACCGCTATCGCGAGCAAGCTCGCTCCCACAAGGAATTTGCGGCGGGATTTTCCTCCCAATTATGCCCCGTTGATGCAAATCAACACGCCACCCGGGCCGCTCCCCTAGACTCGCCCCATGCCAGCCTATCCGGGGAACGCCCGCATGCTTGACGCCATTCGTTGGGACACAGACCTGATCCGCCGTTACGACCTGGCGGGGCCACGCTATACCTCGTACCCGACCGCCGCGCAATTTGGCAGCCAGGTGGGCGCCTTCGACTTACTCCACGCCCTGCGCGACAGTCGTAAGGCCTTGCGGTCGCTGTCGCTGTATGTGCACGTGCCGTTCTGCGCGAACATTTGCTACTACTGCGCCTGCAACAAGGTCATCACCAAGGACCGCGGCCGCGCCCACGCCTACCTGCAACGCCTGGAACAGGAAATCCAGCTGATCGGCTGTCACCTGGACCCGGCCCAGCGCGTGGAACAGCTGCATCTGGGCGGCGGCACCCCCACCTTCCTCAGTCACGACGAGCTGCGCCAGTTGATGGCCCAGTTGCGCAAGCATTTTCACCTGTTGGACGACGATTCCGGCGACTACGGCATCGAGATCGACCCTCGCGAAGCGGACTGGTCGACCATGGGCCTGCTGCGGGAACTGGGCTTCAACCGGGTCAGCATCGGCCTGCAAGACCTGGATCCGGCCGTGCAACGCGCCGTCAATCGCCTGCAGAGCCTGGAAGAAACCCGCGCCGTGATCGAAGCTGCCCGGACCTTGCAGTTCCGCTCGATCAACATTGACCTGATCTATGGCCTGCCCAAACAGACGCCGGAAAACTTCGCCCGCACGGTTCAGGAAGTCATCGAGCTGCAACCGGACCGGCTCTCGGTGTTCAACTACGCCCACCTGCCAGAACGCTTCATGCCCCAGCGGCGCATCAACAGCCAGGACCTGCCGAACCCGGAGCAGAAACTGGCCATGCTGCAAGGCACCATCGAGCAACTGACCGCCGCTGGCTACCGCTACGTCGGCATGGACCACTTCGCCCTCCCCGACGATGAATTGGCGATCGCCCAGGAAGAAGCCACGCTGCAGCGCAACTTCCAGGGTTACACCACCCACGGTCATTGCGACCTGATCGGCCTTGGTGTGTCCGCCATCAGCCAGATCGGCGATTTGTACTGCCAGAACAGCAGCGACCTGAACCATTACCAGAACACCCTCGCCGACGGACAATTGGCGACCAGTCGGGGGCTGATCTGCAATACCGACGACCGGTTGCGGCGCGCGGTGATCCAGCAGTTGATCTGTCATTTCAACCTGGCCTTCGCCGAGATCGAGCAACGCTTCAACATCGATTTCCACGGCTATTTCGCGCCGTTATGGCCGCAATTGCAGGCGATGGCCGCGGATGAATTGATCGAGGTCGACCACACACACATCAGGGTACTGCCCGCTGGGCGGCTGCTGGTGCGATCAGTGTGCATGGTGTTCGATGCCTACCTGGAGCAGCAAAATCGACAACGCTTCTCCCGCGTCATCTGAGCGCGACAATTTGGCGACGAAACCACACTGGCCGGAGTGCCGGCGCTGGGGTACCCTTACGGCCTATGTGTGATTTCCCACAAGGATTTAAGAAATGTCCGAGCCAGTCAAACTGCGCGCTCATAGCCAGGCCCATTGCAAGGATTGCAGCCTGGCCCCCCTCTGCCTGCCACTTTCGCTGAATCTGGAGGACATGGAAGCGCTGGACGACATCGTTAAACGCGGCCGCCCGTTGAAAAAAGGTGAATTCCTGTTTCGTCAGGGCGACACCTTCGACTCCGTCTATGCCGTGCGCTCGGGCGCCTTGAAAACCTTTAACCTGAGCGATGGCGGCGAAGAGCAGCTCACCGGTTTCCACCTGCCCAGCGAGCTGGTGGGCTTGTCCGGCATGGACACCGAGAGCCATCCGGTCTCGGCCCAGGCGCTGGAAACCACCTCGGTGTGCGAAATTCCCTTCGACCGCCTGGACGAGCTGGCCATACAGTTGCCGCAACTGCGTCGTCAGCTGATGCGCGTCATGAGTCGGGAGATTCGCGACGATCAGCAAATGATGCTGCTGCTCTCGAAAAAAACCGCCGACGAGCGCATCGCCACGTTCCTGGTCAACCTCTCGGCACGCTTTCGCGCCCGCGGTTTCTCGGCCAACCAGTTCCGCCTGAGCATGTCGCGCAACGAAATCGGCAATTACCTGGGCCTGGCGGTGGAAACCGTGTCCCGGGTGTTCACCCGTTTCCAGCAGAATGAGTTGATCGCGGCCGAAGGTAAGGAAATTCATATTCTCGACCCGATCCAGCTCTGCGCCCTGGCCGGCGGCTCGCTCGACGGCTGACGGACAAGCGCGGCTGCAGGGCGGCTGAGCAATAGCCTCGGCCGCGCTATACTGCCGCGTTTGCAGCTCACCCAGGACGCCTCCCCGATGGTCTTCGACTCCTTCGACATCAAATCCCTGATCCGCCCCGTGATCGACTTCCCCAAGCCAGGCGTGATCTTTCGCGACATTACCCCGTTATTCCAGTCCCCCACCGCCCTGCGGCTGGTGATGGACAGCTTCGCCCACCGTTATGTCGAGGCCGAGTTCACTCACATCGGCGCGATGGATGCGCGCGGTTTCCTGATCGGCTCGATCCTGGCCTATCAGTTGAACAAACCACTGGTGCTGTTCCGCAAGCAAGGCAAGCTGCCGGCGGACGTACTGGCCGAGGGGTATCAGACCGAATACGGCGAAGCCTTCCTGGAAGTGCATGCCGACAGCCTGTGCGAGGGTGATTCGGTGGTGATGTTCGATGACCTGATCGCCACCGGCGGCACGCTGATCGCCGCCGCCAACCTGATCCGCCGCATGGGCGCCAAGGTCCACGAAGCGGCGGCGATTATTGATTTGCCGGAATTGCTCGGCTCCCAGCGTTTGGAAGACATGGGGATTCCGACATTCTGTCTGACGCAGTTTTCGCTCAGCGAAAGGTAATTGGCAGGCAACAATCGAACCTGTGGGAGCGAGCTTACTCGCGATGGCGATTTATCAGTCGCATGGATGTTGACTGATCCACCGCTATCGCGAGCAAGCTCGCTCCCACAGGTACTGTGTAGCGGCTACAGCGCGATCGGCTTGCGCCCGGCAAACGAATGCGCCAGCGTCCCGCCGTCCACCAACTCCAGCTCGCCACCCAACGGCACGCCGTGGGCGATGCGGGAGGCGATCAGGCCTTTGTTGTTCAGCAACTGGGCGATGTAGTGGGCAGTGGCTTCGCCCTCGACCGTCGGGTTGGTGGCGAGAATGACTTCCGTGAACGTGCCCGCCTCTTCGATTCGGGCGACCAACTGCGGAATGCCGATGGCTTCCGGGCCCAAGCCGTCGAGCGGTGACAAATGGCCCTTGAGCACGAAGTAACGCCCCCGAAAACCAGTCTGCTCCACCGCGTACACATCCATCGGCCCTTCCACGACGCACAGCAGGCTGTCGTCCCGACGCGGGTCGGCACATTGTGGGCAAAGGTCGTCTTCGGTGAGGGTGCGGCACAGACGGCAATGCCCGACCCCTTCCATGGCCTGGCTCAGGGCCTGGGCCAGGCGCGAACCGCCGCTGCGATCACGCTCAAGCAATTGCAACGCCATGCGCTGGGCAGTTTTCTGACCCACACCTGGCAACGTTCGCAAGGCATCGATCAGTTGGCGAATCAAAGGGCTGAAGCTCATGGAGGAAATGTCCGACATAACAACGAGACGCGGTTTATACCCGCGCCTCCGATTAGCGTCAAATACTCAATCCTGCGCCACCCGCACCACCAACTTGCCGAAGTTGCGCCCTTCCAGCAGACCGATAAAGGCCTGCGGCGCATTCTCCAGGCCATCGACCACGTCTTCACGGAACTTGACCTTGCCATCGCGCACCCAGGGCGCCATGGCACTGATGAACTCCGGCTGACGGTCACCGTAATCGTCAAACACAATAAAACCCTGGATCCGCACGCGCTTGGTCAGCAAGGTACGCTGCAATGCCGGCAAGCGATCCGGACCGCTCGGCGCTTCATGCGCGTTGTAGGAAGCGATCAGGCCACAGAGCGGGATACGCGCCTTGGCATTGAGCAACGGCACCACTGCGTCGAAGACCTTGCCGCCGACATTTTCGTAGTAGATGTCGATGCCCTTGTCGCAAGCCCGGGCCAGTTCCTCGGCAAAGTTTTCAGCTTTGTGATCGACACAGGCGTCGAACCCCAACTCGTCGACCACGTATTGGCATTTCTCCTTGCCGCCAGCCACGCCGACCACTCGCAGGCCCTTGATCTTCGCCACCTGGCCGACCACGGAGCCCACGGCGCCCGAAGCCGCCGCCACCACCAGGGTTTCCCCGGCCTTGGGCTGGCCGATGTCCATCAGCCCCATGTACGCGGTCATGCCCGGCATACCCAGCACACCCAGGGCCATCGATGGGCTGGGCAGCCCGGACGGGATGGGGATGACATTGCGGCCGTCGCTGATGCTGTGACTCTGCCAACCCGTGGCCCCCACCACCAGATCGCCCTCTTGGAATTTCGGGTGCATCGAGCGCTCCACGCGACTGACAGCGCCACCGGTCATCACCTCGTCGATTTCCACCGGCGCGGCGTAGGACGGTGCGTCACTCATTCGGCCGCGCATATAGGGGTCCAGGGACAGGAACAGCGTCTTGAGCAGGATCTGCCCGTCCACCAAGTCCGGCAGCGCCACCTGTTCAAGGCGGAAATTGTCCGGGGTGGGCGCACCCTTGGGGCGGGAAGCGAGGACGATGCGCTGGTTGGAGGTCGATGCTTGGGACATGGAAGCGTTCTCCTTGATCGTTGAGTGGCACGTATAGGGAGCAGACCATTGCCGAGGGGGCGGCGTTCGATGTTTGTTCGGTTGGACCGCAGTGACGGCATCGCGAGCAAGCTCGCTCCCACATAGGACCTGCGATGAACCTCACAATTGAGAACACTTCAATCCAGTGTGGGAGCGAGCTTGCTCGCGATAGCGGCCTCATAGCCACCACATTGCCTTGGACAGAAACAAAAATGCCAGGCGCGGTGCCTGGCATTGTGTGTAGCCCATCCCCACCGGGATGGCGAATCAGAACGGCAGCTTCATGCCCGGTGGCAGTTGCATGCCAGCGGTCATGCCGGACATCTTGTCCTGGCTGTTGGCTTCGATCTTGCGGACGGCATCGTTGACGGCGGCGGCGAACAGGGCTTCAAGCATTTCCTTGTCGTCTTCGCTCAAGCCTTCGACCACGCTCGGATCGATGCTGACGCGCTTGACGTCGTGGCGACCGGTCATGACCACCGTCACCATGTCGCCACCGGACTTGCCGGTGACTTCGGCGTTGGCCAGTTCTTCCTGCATCTTGGCCATTTTTTCCTGCATCTGCTGCGCCTGCTTCATCAGGCCGGCCATGCCACCTTTCATCATGGGAATCACCTCGAAAGTACTTGGATAGACAACACGCCCGACCCATTCGGCCCGGCGCTTTCAGTTATGAGCCCTGGATAACCGGGGCCTCGACAGGTTCGATAGTATCGTGGCGGACCACGGCGCCGAACTGTTGCATCATCTGCTGGATGAACGGATCGCCATGAATCGACTCCTCGGCTTCGCGCTGACGGTTGGCACGGCGGCGAGACGCAGCCTGGGCCGGGGTTTCCTGCTCAGGCTTGATCAGCTCGATGCTCAGCGTCAGGGTACGCTGGTGGTACTGGTTCAACGCATCGTTGAGGCGACGCTGCTGGGTCGCGTTGAACAGCGCGCTGTGGGCCGGGTCCAGGTGCAGCAGCCAGTGGTCCCCCTCCACGGAGATCAACGTGCAGTTGGCGGCGATGCTGCCGGTCATGCCGGTGATCGGCAGTTTCGGGAACAGCTCCAGCCATTGCAGCGCCAGCCCGGTGGCCGGCATCGCCGCGGGTTCTGGCTCGGGCTCCGGTGCTGGCTCGGCGGCGTGCTCGCTGGCCAGCTCGTCCAGGTAGCTGTAGGCCGAATCCATGTCCGGCTCGATGTAATCCTCATCCAGCGGCGGCTCGTCGTCCAGGTCGATGCCCGGCGTGGCGATATCGACATCGGCCACCGTCGGCTCGGGCACGGGCGCTGCGACCCATTCCGGCGCATCGAGCACCACGCTGTCGGGCGTTGGCAAGGGCATCGGCGGCAACTCGGGCTGCTCGGCGACGGTTTCCAACACGGGCTCGACGACCGGCTGCTGGATCACTTGCGGCTCGACCGGGTCGTTCCAAGGCAGGTCGACGACTTCTTCGGCGACGGGCTCGGGCAGCGCTTCGACGACCGGCTCGGGTTCCGGCTCGGGTGTCGCGACAACAGGCGCCGGCACCGGCTGGGCTACAGGTGCCACCGCTGCCGGAGCCGAAGTCACTGCCGGCGCAACGACGGGCGCGGCAGCCACTGGCTTGGCGGAATCAGCTGTGGCCTGGCTGATCCCCACTGGCTTTAGCGTTTGCCTCGGGGCATCCGCCGTGTCGGCTGGCCGGAACGCCAGCATTCGCAACAGGACCATTTCGAAGCCGCCTCGCGGATCCGGTGCCAAGGGCAGGTCACGGCGGCCGATCAGGCCCATCTGGTAATAGAATTGCACGTCTTCGGCCGGCAGCACCTGGGCCAGGGCCAGCACGCGATCACGGTCGCCATGGCCGTTGTCGACGCCATCAGGCAAGGCCTGGGCGATGGCAACACGGTGCAACACGTTGAGGATTTCCGAGAGCACGCCATTCCAGTCCGGGCCCTGCTCGGCCAGGTGACGCACCGCCTCGAGAAGCGCCTTGGCATCGCCTTCGATCAGTGCATGCAGCACGTCGTAGACCTGGCCGTGATCGAGGGTGCCGAGCATGGCTCGGACATCGGCGGCCATGACCTTGCCTTCACCGAAGGCGATGGCCTGGTCGGTCAGGCTCATGGCGTCACGCATCGAACCATCGGCGGCGCGGCCCAGCAGCCACAACGCATCGTCTTCGAATGGCACGTTCTCGACGCCCAATACGTGGGTCAGGTGCTCGACCACCCGTTCCGGCGTCATGTTTTTCAGGGAGAACTGCAGGCACCGCGACAGAATCGTTGCAGGAAGTTTCTGCGGGTCGGTGGTCGCCAGGATGAACTTGACGTAGGGCGGCGGTTCTTCGAGGGTCTTGAGCAGCGCATTGAAGGAATGGCTGGAGAGCATGTGCACTTCGTCGATCAGGTAGACCTTGAAGCGCCCACGGCTCGGCGCGTACTGCACGTTGTCGAGCAGTTCGCGGGTGTCTTCGACCTTGGTGCGGCTGGCGGCGTCGATCTCGATCAGGTCGACGAAGCGGCCCTCGTCGATTTCCCGGCAGACCGAACACTCGCCACAAGGTGTCGAAGTGATACCGGTTTCACAGTTCAGGCACTTGGCAATGATCCGCGCGATGGTGGTCTTGCCCACGCCCCGGGTACCGGTGAACAGATAGGCATGGTGCAGCCGCTGGCTGTCCAAGGCATTGATCAGAGCCTTGAGCACATGGGTCTGGCCGACCATTTCGCGAAACGAGCGCGGACGCCATTTACGTGCAAGAACCTGATAACTCATCGAAAACCGTCGCAACGAAGGAACATAAGCGGCTAATGCTAGCGGAGCAGGGGCGAAATTGCATCCAGTGTGCTCGTCTAATCTGACTAAGCTTGGGTCAGGGACTCGGTTGTCGACCGGTTTTACACAGTCAGGAGAGTTTATGCGCTCAGCCATGGGGGCTTTGCTGTTGGTGGGTACAGGTTGTTTTGCCGAAGAAGTACCGTTGCGATTCGCCATTACCGACGGCTGGGCCATGCCGATGGTGCAGATCGAGCGAGGCCGTCCGACCCAGGGCATCATTCCCGACGTCATGACCAGCCTGGCGACCCACGTAGGCATGCCGGCTGAATTTCACGTCCTGTCCCGCGCTCGCCTGGACGGTGCCATGAAACACGGCGAAGTCGACGTACGTTGTTATGTCACCCCCGATTGGGTTGCCGACAAGGGTGGCGACTATATCTGGAGTGTCCCGCTGTTTTTCCAACGCGACATCCTCGTCGCCACGGCAAACGCCCCCGCCACGGTGACGCCGGCGACGCTGCCGCACCAGCCCATCGGCACCGTGCTCAGCTATACCTATCCGACCCTGCAGCCTTTGTTCGACGGCGGGCACCTGCGGCGTGACGATGCACGCAGCCAGGAACAAGTGCTGGCCAAACTGCTGGCCGGCCGCTATCGCTATGCGGTCAGCAACCAGTGGGCGCTGGACTGGTTCAATCAACGGCATACCGCTGACCAGCAATTGCACGAAGTGGCTGTTCTCCAGCAACAGCTGTTGAGTTGTTACGTGCGCGATGACCCGAGAATTCCAGCGCAACGCATTTTGCTCACCTTGCAAAAAATGAAAATATCGGGGGAAATCGACGCGATCATCCAGCTCTATACTGGCCGCAGTGAAACATCGGAAACCGCGGCCGACTCTCCCTGAATGCCCGGCCGCTGCTGCCATTGCAACGGCGGAATGAATCCCGTCACCCAGCCGGGGACTTGTTCAGGCGGCATGGGGCGGGCGATGAAATAGCCTTGAGCCACCTCGCAGCCCAGGCGCAGCAGCAGTAGCCCATGTTCGAGGCTGTCCAATCCCTCGGCGACGACTTGGCGACCAAATGCCCGGGCAAGGCCGATCACCGCCTCGGTCAGCGCCAGGTCGTCGCGGTCATCGAGAATATCGCGGACAAAGGTCTTGTCGATCTTGATGGTTTGCGTGCGCAGGTGCTTGAGGTCGTTGAGCGAGCAATAGCCTGTGCCGAAGCCGCCTAGCGAAAATCCCACACCCAAGGCCTGACACGCCTGGAGGCAGGCACTGACGTGTGCGAGGTTTTCCACGGCGACGGATTCGACGATTTGCAGATCCAGCATGCGCGGAGACACCGTCGGGTGTCGCTCCAATACGTCTCGCAGGCGCTCGACGAAATCCGTGCGCTGGAAATGCCGCGCCGAGATATTGATGCTCACTGGCCAGCCCTGCCCTGCCTGCTGCCACTGCTGCAGCTGGGTCAACACCTGCTCCATCACCCACTCGCCGATCTCGACGATCAGATCGGTTTCCTCTACCAGCGGCAGGAACTCTCGAGGCGGGATCAGGCCACGCTGTGGATGTTTCCAGCGCAGCAACGCCTCCAGGCCGACCACTGCGCCGTTGCGCATGTTGACCTTGGGCTGGAAGTGCAGCCGCAGCTCGTGAGTCGCCATCGCCTGGCGGACCCGCTCGACAGTCTGATAAGTAGCCCGGACCTCCTTGTCCCGGGACACATCGAATAGATGGAAACGATTGCGGCCACTTTGTTTGGCCACGTACATCGCCTGGTCGGCGTGGCGCAACAAGGTTTCGGCGTTTTCGTTGTCCCACGGGAACAGCGTGACGCCAATGCTGGCAAAGACCTTGATGCCCTTGCCGTCAATGGCATACGGCATTGAAACGGCGACCAATACACGGTTCAGCGCGGCATTCAATTCATCCATCCCACGCACATGGCGCAGCACCAGCACGAACTCGTCCCCGGCCAACCGAGCCACCACGTCTTCGCCACGTACGATACTGCGCAATCGCCTGGCAACCTCCACCAACAGCCGATCACCACTGGCATGGCCATGACCATCGTTGACGGCCTTGAAGCCATCAAGGTCGAGCATGCACACCGCCAGGGGTAGATTTTCCGCGCGGGAAAACGCCAGGGCCTGGTCCAGCAGCTCGGACAAGTAGGTGCGGTTGGGCAATCCGGTCAGCACATCGTGCCCGACCCGCCATTGCAAGGAGTGCAACAGCCGACGCTTTTCGCTGACGTCGAAGCGAATCGCCAGGTAGCGTTCGACTTGCCCGCTCTCATCGTCGATCACCGGAACCAGGGTGGTATCGACCCAGTGCAACGTTCCGTCCTTGGCCCGGTTACAAATCTCCCCTTTCCAGACCTGCCCCAAGGCAATGGTGTGCCACATGGAGCTGAAAAACTCGTCGGGGTGTTGGCCGGAATTGAGCAGGCGATGGTTCGCGCCCAGCAACTCATCGCGCGGGTAACCAAAAAGGCTGCAAAACTGGTCGTTGACGTAAGTGATGCGCCCGCTCAGATCGGTTTCGGAAAAAATCGCGGCGGCGTCAACGGCTCTGCGGTACTTCTTATCCATCGAAGCAGTCATCCATGAGTCAGGCTCATTTGTCGCGCGCGGTTGCACCGCCTCTGGAACAGGCGAAAATCAACTAGGCTCAAACACCTTGAGATAAGCTGGAGCGCGGGCCCTGGAGGCGCGACCTGAGAGGGAGCAGGCCCCTGCCTTGTGTCGCGGCAAGAAACACAAGGCCCACTCTTTTCGCACATCCCGGCTTCTGAAGCAGGTCACTAAATACCCGTGCCAAAGGCCGATTCTACGAAACACATCACATTTTGCAAGTCAAGGTGATGAATCATGCAGTTGCCTAATGCGAAAATCTATCGTTAAGTTCTTGATTCTAAATGGGAATTAAGCGATGCAAATTTCAAGTTTGGGTGCGGCCATCAGACGCTATCGCAAAGTAGCGGGGCTGACTCAGGCTGAACTTGGCGAAAAAACCGGTTTTGACCCCAAAACCATCAGCCGCTTCGAAACCGGCAACTACACCCCCAGCGTCGAAGCCCTGTTCCTGCTTGCCAATGTGCTGGATGTGCAACCGAAAGCTTTCTTCACCGACATGAGCGAGGAAGACGAACAGCGGGCCTATCTGTTCGGTGTCATACACAGAGCCACGCCGAAAGACCTGGGGAAGCTGATCGCCGCGGTTGACCAGGCGATGTCCAAGTCTTGATACCGTCATGAAAAAGAGCAGCCAGACCTGTCGATGCAAGACAGGCCTGGCTTCTCTTTGGTGTTCGCTTGTCCAATTGGCAACCCTTACCCATGCCCTTCGATTCCGTCGGCGACCAACAAACAATGTCACGTTGACATCAACGACCGCGACCCCTGACTATCAAAGTCCATCTTGCATCCCCATGATGCCTGCGACCCGCTGACATCAATAGAATCCCAAGGGCACACCGTGCATAAACTCTCGATCATTCTTGTTTCGCTACTCGCCACCGGCTGCACCGCTAAATATGCACAACAAGATGTATTCCCCAGCCAGGCAAAACTTGATCGGCAAATGCCGATCGCCATTGCCACGCCGATCGACGGCCGCTACGAAACGACGGTATACCCTGCGTCCGGCGACATGACCGCCGCCGCCGTTAAAACGGCCTTCTCTCATTACACCAACCGTGTGACGGTAATGGGCGCGTGCCGTGAACTGAGCTGCCTGAGACAAAACAGCCCCTCGGGCTACTACGTCATCCCGGAAATCCTCCATTGGGAAGAACGCGCCACGGAATGGTCAGGCATCCCCGACAAGATTGAAGTGAAGCTGGCCATCTATGGCCCGACGGGCGCAGAACCACTGGGGTCTGCGATCCTGACGGGTAAAAGCAAATGGGCGACCTTTGGCGGGGATCATCCACAGGACCTGCTGCAGGAGCCGATTGCTGAGTATGTGAAGGCTCAATACTGATCGCAGAACCGCAAGCGTTTCTGAGCCCGGCCCTGTCGATGTGCGATAGGACCGGGCTGCTTTTTTTGGGCTTCGATTGCCCTGCCTGGCCAAAAGCCGGACAGCAGAAAGCAACGATCGATATCGATCAGCAAACAAAAAGAAATTTGGAATTCAAAAAGCCTTGCGAACGAAGGCCTGGGCGTTATGGAGGCAACCCCACCAGCCACACCCCGGCACACAATGTTCCCGCTGTGGCTGCTTCCTTCCGGATCTGACCAGGTTCACGGGTAATCGTTGCGGGGGGACCGATGGGGTCACCATAACGACGCCCGCCTGACGGCGAGCCGCGCCATTGTACCTATCTGACGAGAAGTTACAACCGTTCCCGCCGGATTAAAAAACTGAAGATGTTCAAGCACTTGCCGTGGGAGCAAAGCTACAACAGCACCTCATCCGCCCGGCCACCCTCTTCCTGGATCACCAGATGGATGAAATGCAGCTTGGTAATGACGGCGGCCGGTACGACGAACGGGTAGAAATCCGGCTGGCCCATGCTGCGGGACAGTTCGTTGAGCATGCCGGCCAGTTCGATCCAGGCGTTGACGAACGAGAGGAAGGCCGCGCCGCCAGTGTGTTCGGGGTCGTACAAGGTCTCGGGCGGGAACGGCTGATAATCAAAATCCATTTCCCGGGCACTCATGCCGAAGCCCAGCGCCGTGTCCACGGCATCCATCATGTGCAGGTAGTGGGCCCAGGTTTCGGCCCAGTCTTCCCAAGGGTGCATGGTGGCGTACGCACTGACGTAGCGGGTTTGCCAGTCCAGCGGCGCGCCTTGCTGGTAGTGGCGTTCCAGGGCTTCGGCGTAACTGGCGCGCTCGTCGCCAAACAGTTCGCGAAAGGCCTCGAGCCAGGGGCTGTTGGCAATCAAGCGATCCCAATAATAGTGACCCACTTCGTGACGAAAATGCCCGAGCAAGGTGCGATACGGCTCGCGCATCTGCTGGCGCACGTATTCACGATGGGCATCGTCAGCCTCTTTGATGTCGAGGGTGACCAACCCGCTGGCATGACCCGTGGTCGGTGGCGTGCCATCGGGGTCGACGCCGATGAAATCGAACGCCAGGCCGATGTTTTCATCGACGGTTTTCGGGATGACCGGCAGGCCGAGGGTGATCAGTTGCGCCACCAGCCGGCGCTTGGCGGTTTCTACTTTGCGCCAGCGCTCGGGGTTTTCCGGGATCGACAGGTCGGGAATGGTGCGATTCAGGCTGCAGGCGATGCACAGGGTATCGTTGCCGTTGGCCGGTAACAGCCAGTTGCACGCTGCCGGTGTGTCGAGGTTCGCGCAACGACGGAACAGTCCGGCTTGCGGGTCGACGTCCAATGTCCAGGTGTCGGGTTGCTCGCCGGGTTGCAAGGACGACAGGCGACTCTGCTCCGGCTGATAGCCCAGCACCGCCAGGCAGGCCAGGCATTGGCTGTTGCGAAAAAACAGGGACTGGCCGCAGCGGCACGGCCAGATCTTACTGTTGCGTGAGCGGTCGCCCATGAAAGGCGCCGCGATGCGTGAGGTCAGTTGTTCGAAGAAGCGGTACATGGCGATCTTTCCCAGGAGCCTGCAAGACTAGATCATCCCCTGCCCTTGATCGTTCCCACGCAGTGGGAGCGATCGTGTCAGATCTCGATACCGTGCTGCCCAAGGAACGCCACAAACGCCGCTTCGTCGAGCACCTTGATCCCCAGCTCATTCGCCTTGGCCAGCTTCGAACCCGCACCCGGCCCGGCCACGACGCAATGGGTTTTCGCCGACACCGAACCGGCCACCTTGGCCCCCAGGCTTTCCAATTTGTCCTTGGCGACGTCGCGGCTCATCAACTCCAATGAGCCGGTCAACACCCAG
This sequence comes from Pseudomonas sp. B21-054, assembly GCF_026016345.1. Lineage (NCBI taxonomy): Bacteria > Pseudomonadati > Pseudomonadota > Gammaproteobacteria > Pseudomonadales > Pseudomonadaceae > Pseudomonas > Pseudomonas sp. B21-054. The sequence goes on along the minus strand of NZ_CP087204.1, from coordinate 2,137,590 downwards.
GTGTGTCCCGCTTCGGGCAGGCCTTCGACAACTTTTTTCTCGCTTTGCCAATGCATGCCGAAGTCCCGCAGCTGCTGTTCCGCAGCCTCGGCCTGTTGGCGATTGGCGGCGATGGCGAAGAACTCGCGCACGGCGTTGGCCTGTTTTTCCGGCAATGCCTGGCGCATGTCCAGCCAGTCGGCGCTCATCACCGCTTCGAGGGAGCCGAACTTGTCCGCCAGTTTCTGCGCCCCGCCCGGCCCGACCGACGGAATGTGCAGCTTGTCGAGAAAACCGCCCAGCGTCGTGCTGGCGGAAAATTCGGCGCCCAACTCGCCCTGGTCCTGGATATCGAGGCCGTGGCGCAGCAGGTCCTTGATCACCTGGCGGTTATGCGGGTCTTCGAAGAAGCTGTGGATCTCGTAGGCCACTTCCAGGCCGACATCCGGCAGATACGTGAGCACTTGGGGCAAAGCCGCCTGCACGCGCTCCAGCGAACCGAGGGAGCGAGCCAGGACCTTGGCGGTCTCCTCGCCCACGTCCGGAATGCCAAGGGCGTAGATGAAACGCGCCAGGCTCGGCTTTTTGCTGTCGACGATGGCCGCCAGCAAGTTCTTGCTCGACAGTTCGGCGAAACCTTCCAGGTCGACCACTTGCTCAAAGGTCAAGGCATACAGATCGGCGGGCGAGCCCACCAGGCCCTCGTCCACCAGTTGCTCGACGCTCTTCTCGCCCAGCCCCTCGATGTCCATGGCCCGACGCGACACAAAATGAATGATCGCCTGCTTGAGCTGCGCGCCGCAGGCCAGGCGACCGACGCAGCGGTACACCGCGCCTTCGCTGATGGTCTCGCGGCCCTTGCTGCGCTTGATCAACTGCGTGCGCTCGACATGGGAGCCGCAGACCGGGCACTGCTTGGGGACCTCCACCGGACGGGCATCATCCGGGCGGCGCTCGGTGATCACTTGCACCACTTGCGGGATTACGTCACCGGCACGACGGATAATCACAGTGTCGCCGATCATCAGGCCCAGGCGCGCCACTTCGTCCATGTTGTGCAGGGTGGCGTTGGCCACGGTCACGCCGGCAACTTTCACCGGCTTGAGTCGCGCCACGGGCGTGACGGCCCCGGTGCGGCCGACCTGGAACTCAACGTCCAGCAACTCGGTGAGTTCTTCAGTGGCCGGGAATTTATGGGCAATGGCCCAGCGCGGCTCGCGGGCACGGAAGCCCAGCTCACGCTGGGAGGCAATGCTGTTGACCTTGAACACCACACCGTCGATTTCATAAGGCAATGCGTTGCGCCGCTCGCCGATGTCGCGGTAGTAGTCCAGGCATTCGTCGATGCCGTGGGCCAGTTTCAGCTCACGGCTGATGGGCATGCCCCAGGCCTTGAGCTGCTTGAGATTGCCGATGTGCGTATCGGCAATGTCTGCGGTGACCTGGCCGATACCATAGCAGCAGAACTCCAGGGGACGGTTGGCAGTGATCCGCGAATCCAGCTGGCGCAAGCTGCCGGCCGCCGCGTTACGCGGGTTGGCGAAGGTCTTGCCGCCCGCCTCCAGTTGCGTGGCGTTGAGGCGCTCGAAGCCGGCCTTGGACATGTACACCTCACCGCGCACTTCCAGCAGCGGTGGCCAACCGCTGCCCTGCAACTTGAGGGGAATATTGCGCACAGTGCGCACATTGACGCTGATGTCTTCACCAGTGGTGCCGTCACCGCGCGTGGCACCGCGCACCAGCATGCCATCCTGATACAACAGGCTGACCGCCAGGCCATCGAGCTTCGGCTCGCAGCTGTATTCCACCGCCGCGCCACCGCCCAATAGATCGCCGACAGGTAAGTCGAGGCCTTCGGTCACTCGGCGGTCGAACTCGCGCATGGTGGCTTCGTCGAAAGCGTTGCCCAGGCTGAGCATCGGGATCTCGTGCCGCACCTGGCTGAACGCCGACAGTGCCACGCTGCCGACCCGTTGGGTCGGGGAATCGCTGGTCACCAAGTCCGGATGCTGCTCTTCCAGGGCCTTGAGCTCGTGGAACAGGCGGTCGTATTCGGCGTCCGGAATGCTCGGCTCGTCGAGGACGTGGTAGCGATAGTTATGCTGATCCAACTCAGTGCGCAGCTGTTGGATGCGGGTTTCGACGGCGTTCATGGGTGTTCTCTCATAAAGCAAAAGAGCAGCCTAGGCTGCTCAATCTTTTAAAATCGTCGGCAGTTCGAGTCTGAACCTACCAATACAGAACCTGTGGCGAGGGGATTTATCCCCTCGCCACAAAAAGCCCCTCCGCCACAAAGGCTCTGCTGACTTCAGCGTTTCTGGGTCAGCGCGCGGCGTTCGAACTCGACGATGCGCTGGCGGTAATGCTCGATGGTTTGGGCAGTCAGCACGCTGCGCTGGTCATCCTTCAGTTCGCCATTAAGCTCCTGGGACAGCTTGCGTGCGGCAGCCACCATCACGTCGAAAGCCTGCTTGGGATGACGTGGACCTGGCAGGCCAAGGAAGAAACTGACGGCAGGGGTGCTGAAGTGGTCGATGTCGTCCAGGTCGAACACGCCTGGCTTGACGGCGTTGGCCATGGAGAACAGCACCTCACCATTGCCAGCCATGCTTTCGTGGCGGTGGAAAATGTCCATCTCGCCAAAGCGCAGGCCGCTTTCCAGGATGTTCTGCAGCAACGCCGGGCCCTTGAAGCCGGCCGGGTCGCGGCAGATCACGCTGATCACCAGCACTTCTTCGGCCTGGGCCTGGTCTTTGTCGGCACTCGAGGTTTTGTTATCGTCCGGGAAATCGTCGTCGCGGCTGCTGAAGCTCGGGCCGCCGTCCAGGTCAAGATTGAGGTTCAGGTCGCCCTGGGACGGCTCGCTGTTGCGCTTGCCGCGCTTGGAACCCGATTCCCGAGGCTCGCGCGCAGGTGCGCTCATCGACGGCAGGTCGTGCTCGTCCAGCTGCGGTTCCTTATGGGTGTCCAGCACCCGTGGCGGGCCCAGCAACTCGGCGTTGCCGTCGTCGTCCGGCAGGTTCGACAGGCTGCGATCAAGACGAAACTTCAGTTTCCCCTTGCCACCGCGCATGCGGCGCCAGCCGTCGAAAAGAATACCGGCAATGACAATGATGCCGATGACGATCAGCCACTCGCGCAGACCGATTTCCATGTAATCCCGTGCCTCTATAAAAATGCTGAAAAATAAGGGGCTTAGCTATTTGCAAACCGCTTTAAAACGTGGCGCCAACTCTATGTTCTGAATGGCGTTTTGCCCACGCATACGAAAAATTGACATTAAACTAGCACGACCAAAGATAACTTTACACCGTCTGTCGCATGGGCTTGTGCCCAATCTGTGGATTGGACGACAGGCCCAGGGGTAAAAAATATCTGCAGCGCTCCAGGTAGATGCCCTACGGCCTGTGTTTCAGGCATCCACCATGGCCATCGCCTCCTCCACATCCACCGCCACCAGTCGCGAGCAGCCCGGCTCATGCATGGTCACGCCCATGAGCTGATCGGCCATTTCCATGGCGATCTTGTTGTGGGTGATGTAGATGAACTGCACCGTTTCGGACATTTCCTTCACCAGCCGCGCGTAGCGGCCTACGTTAGCGTCGTCCAGCGGTGCGTCGACTTCATCGAGCATGCAGAACGGCGCCGGGTTCAACTTGAAGATGGCAAAAACCAGGGCCAGGGCGGTCAGTGCCTTTTCGCCACCGGAGAGCAAATGGATGGTGCTGTTCTTCTTGCCAGGAGGACGCGCCATGATTGTCACCCCTGTATCGAGTAAATCTTCGCCCGTCAGTTCCAAGTAAGCGCTGCCGCCACCGAAAACTTTTGGAAAAAGGGCCTGCAAACCGCCGTTGATCTGATCAAAGGTATCCTTGAAGCGATTGCGGGTTTCCTTGTCGATCTTGCGAATGACGTTTTCCAGGGTCTCCAGCGCTTCCACCAGATCATCGTTCTGGGCATCCAGATAGCGCTTGCGCTCGGACTGCTGCTGGTACTCGTCGATGGCCGCCAGGTTGATCGCCCCCAGCCGCTGGATGCGCTGGGCAATACGTTCCAGTTCCTCTTCAGCGTCCTTCTCGTTCGCCCCGGCCACCAAGGTGGCAAGCACGCCGTTGAGGTCGTAGCCGTCTTCGAGCAATTGGTCCTGCAAGGCTTTGCGCCGCACCGTCAGGGCTTGCCACTCCATGCGCTGCTGTTCCATCTGGCCGCGAATCAGCTGGGATTGCTGCTCGGCCTGGCTACGGCGCTTCTCGGCGTCGCGCAATTCGCGGTCGGCGTCTTCCAGGGCAATTTGCGCGGTCTTGAGTTCTTCGTCGACGCTCATGCGCTTGTCGAGCAACTCTTCGAGCTTGAGGCGCAGCTCTTCCAGCGGTGCTTCGCCCTCCTCCAGATTGAGGCTCAACTGCTCGCGCTTCTCGGTCAGGCGTTCGGACTGCATTTCCAGCCGTTCCAAGGCCTGGCGGGTGGAATCGAATTGAGCCTTGAGCGAGCCCAGGCGCACCGCCAACTGATGGGCATGATCCTTGTGCTGGCGAGCTTCCTGGCGCACCCGGTCCAGGCGTTCACGCAGGCTGTCACGCTGGGCCAGCAACAGTTCGCGCTGTTCAGTGTCCAGCGCCATGGCATCGAGGGCTTCCTGCAATTGCAGGCGCGCCTCACCGATCTGCTCGTGCTCCAAGGCCCGCTGCTCGCCCAACTCGGCGATCTCTTCTTCCAGGCGGGTGCGGCGCAGGGCCAGTTGTTCGAGCTTGGCCTTGCCGGCCGATAACTGCGCCTTGAGCTCGCCCTGTTGGCGGGCCTCATCCTGCAGCAGTCGACGCAGGTGCTCGCGGCCATTCTCCTGTTGACGCTGTTGCGCCCGCAGGTTTTGCAATTCGGTTTCCAGGGCTTCGACGCTGGCCTCGCGCTCTTCGCGCTCAGCACTCAGGCGTTGGATTTCCTGGCCCCGGGCGAGCATGCCGCTCTCGGCTTCGCTGGCCCGGCGCACCCGCAGGAAGTGCCGGCCGACCCAGTAACCGTCCTGGCTGATCAGGCTTTCGCCAGCCGCCAATTGCCCGCGCAAGGCCAAGGCCTGTTCAAGGCTTGCCACCGGCTTGACCTGCCCCAGCCACGGCGACAGATCGACCTGGGCCTCGACTTTGTCCAGCAAACTGCCGGGCACACGCACCCCGTCGCCGGCTGGGCTGAGCAGGCGCAGATCGCCCTGGGTGAAACCCGACAGGTCGAAGCCGCCGAAGTCATCCACCAGCACCGCTTGCAGGTCCGCGCCCAGCACGGTTTCCACCGCCAGTTCCCAACCGGCATCGACCTTCAGGCCCTCCGCCAACCGTGGGCGTTCGGCCAGGTGCTGGTCGCGCAGCCACTCGGCGGTGCCGGTGCCCGGGTCCAGCGCGGCTTGCTGCAAGGCCTCCAGCGAGGCCAGGCGCCCATTGAGTCGCTGCAGTTCGCCCTGGGCCTGCTGCTGGTTCTGCAAGGCCAGTTGCAAGGCCTGGCGCAGTTGCTCAAGCCGTTCGACCTGGGCGTCTTCGCTGGCCTGCAAATCTTCGAGCGTGGCTTCGCTGGCCGCCAGTTGCTCGCCCAGGTCAAGAATCGCCGCGTCTTCCGGGTCCGCCGCGAGCAAGGCGCGTTCTTCGGCCAGGCGGCGCTGCCGTTCGGCCAGGCGCTCCATGCTGGTTTCCAACTGTTGGATGCGCGATTGCTGGACCTCAGCCTGACGCCGCGGCTCGGCCGAGGTCAGGTTGAAACTGTCCCACTGCTCTTGCCAGCCGTGCATGGTCAGCTCGGCCTCTTCCAGGGCGGCAGCGGCTTCTTCGGCGGCGGCGCTGGTGACTTCCTGTTCCGGCGTGAGCCTGTCCAGTTCTTCGCCAAGGGTCAGCAGCAACGTGCGGTCGTGGCCCAGGTGGGATTCGGTTTCCAGGCGCGCCCGCTCGGCTTCCTTCAAATCATCCTGCAACTGACGCAGCCGTTGCTGGCCGTGCTGGATGCTCTGCTCGACCCGGGCGATATCGCCGCCCACCGAATAAAAGCGCCCTTGCACCAGGTTGAAGCGCTCGGACAGGTCGTGATGCCCGTCCCGCAGGCGCTCGATGGCGGCATCGGCGTTGCGCTGTTCGGCCACCAACGCCTCGAAACTGACTTCCTGGTTGCTGATGACCGCCTCACGCTGGCCAACCTGCTCGTTCAACGCCTGCCAGCGCAGGGCCGACAACTGGGCCTTGAGCTGACGCTCCTCACCCTTATATTCCTGGTACTTCTTGGCGGCCTCGGCCTGACGGTGCAGGCGTTCGAGCTGGCGCTCAAGTTCTTCGCGCAGGTCGGTCAGGCGGGCGAGGTTTTCGTGGGTGCGGCGGATACGGTTTTCGGTTTCGCGGCGCCGCTCCTTGTACTTGGAGATCCCGGCGGCTTCTTCGATGAAGTTACGCAGGTCCTCGGGCTTGGCCTCGATCAACTTGGAGATCATGCCCTGCTCGATGATCGAGTAGCTGCGCGGGCCCAGGCCGGTGCCGAGGAAAATATCGGTAATGTCGCGCCGCCGGCACTTGGTGCCGTTGAGGAAGTAACTGTTCTGGCTGTCGCGGGTCACTTTGCGACGAATGGAAATCTCCGCATACGCCGCATATTCGCCAACCAGGGTGCCGTCGGAATTGTCGAACACCAGCTCGATGCTGGCCTGGCTCACCGGTTTGCGGCTGGTGGAGCCGTTGAAGATGACGTCGGTCATCGACTCGCCGCGCAGGTTCTTGGCCGAGCTCTCGCCCATCACCCAGCGCACGGCGTCGATGATGTTCGACTTGCCGCAGCCATTGGGCCCGACCACCGCCGCCATGTTACTGGGGAAGTTCACCGTGGTCGGGTCGACGAAGGATTTGAACCCCGCCAGTTTAATGCACTTGAGCCGCACGTTCAGGCCTTCGTCAAGGCAGAGACCACCAGATCGCAACTGCGCTGGGCGTAGGCCGTCAGCACGAGGCGGATCTGCGGCAAATCACGGGCCAGCACAGCGGCGAGCAGGCGCTGGAACAGTTCGAGGAACTCGCCCATCTCAGCCTTGCGTTGTTCCAGGGCGAGAAAATAGGCACGGCTCATGGCCGGTTGCAGGTTCTCGACGGTTTCCTGCAAGTAAGGGTTGTTGGCGAACGGATACGCGGCGCGCATCACGCTGAAGCTTTCATCGACGAAGGTGCGGATGTCCTGGCGTGCAAACGCGTCCTTGAGACGCTGCTGGATGGCCATGAACGGCGCCATGTCGGCCTGGTCCCGCCAGCCATGGGCCACGGCATGGCCCAGCAGGATGTACAGCTCGCTCATCAGTGCACAGAGACTGCGCACATTGTGTTCGGTGAGCTCGGTGACGTGCGCGCCACGGCGCGGCAGGATGGCGATCAGATGGCGCCGCTCCAGAATCAGCAGGGCCTCGCGCACCGAGCCGCGGCTGACATTGAGCGCCAACGTGACCTTTTGCTCCTGGATGCGCTCTCCCGGCTTCATTTCGCCGCGAATGATGCGCTCGGCGAGGTGATGGGCGATTTGCTCGGCGAGGCTGTCCGGGGCCTTGAACGTCATGGTTGTCCTTCAAACTCTTCGATTTGCACAAGCGGCGCAGTGTAGCGCACTCAATACGTCATGGCGCAGGGCCTGCAGCGGGTTTTTGGCACGATATAAGCAATTTTTTCAGTGGTCCGGCCCCTGTGGGAGCGGGCTTGCTCGCGAAGAGGCCAGTCCGTCCGCAAGAAATCCACCGGCAGAAACGCCGTCTTCGCGAGCAAGCCCGCTCCCACAGGGATTTGCGCTTAACTGATGGATATAGGACATCCCTCGAGGATCAATACCCGAAACCGTTGTTCATCGACAAAACAAATTTTCCTGACCTTTAAGTCAGAAAATCATTGACCGAAAAGTCAGAACTGATAAATTCGGCCCAAGTCGATACAACAATAATGAGTCTGCGAGGCCTTCCGTGATCCAGTTTTTACTCAACCAGGAACTCCGTAGCGAGCACGCCCTGGACCCGAACCTGACCGTGCTCAATTATTTACGCGAGCATGTCGGTAAATCCGGTACCAAAGAAGGCTGCGCCAGCGGCGACTGTGGCGCGTGCACCGTGGTGGTGGGCGAACTGCACATGGATGAAACCGGCCGTGAGCGCATGCGCTATCGCAGTCTCAACTCGTGCCTGACCTTCGTCTCGGCCCTGCACGGCAAGCAACTGATCAGCGTCGAAGACCTCAAGCATCAGGGCCAGTTGCACAGCGTCCAGCAGGCGATGGTCGATTGCCACGGTTCGCAGTGCGGTTTCTGCACGCCCGGCTTCGTCATGTCGCTGTTTGCCTTGCAAAAGAGCAGCGTGCAACCCGATGCGCACAAGGCCCACGAAGCCTTGGCCGGCAACCTCTGCCGCTGCACCGGCTACCGGCCAATCCTGGCCGCGGCCGAACAGGCCTGCTGCGGCCAGCAGCCGGACCAGTTCGACGCTCGCGAAGCCGAAACCATCGCCCGCCTCAAAGCCATCGCCCCGACCGAAACCGGCGAACTCAACAGCGGCGACAAGCGCTGCCTGGTACCGCTGACCGTGGCCGACCTGACCGACCTGTACGATGCTTACCCTCAAGCGCGCCTGTTGGCCGGCGGTACCGACCTGGCCCTGGAAGTCACGCAGTTTCACCGCACCCTGCCGGTGATGATCTACGTGGGCAACGTCGCCGAACTCAAGCGCATTGAACGCTTCGATGATCGCCTGGAGATCGGCGCCGCCACCGCTCTCTCCGATTGCTACGAAGCCCTGAAAGCCGAATACCCGGACTTTGGCGAACTGCTGCAACGCTTCGCCTCGCTGCAGATCCGCAACCAAGGCACTTTGGGCGGCAACATCGGCAATGCCTCGCCGATTGGCGACTCACCGCCCCTGCTGATCGCCCTCGGCGCGCAAATCGTGCTGTGCAAGGGCCAGACCCGTCGCACCCTGGCCCTGGAAGACTATTTCATCGACTACCGCGTCACTGCGCGCCAGGAAAGCGAATTCATCGAGAAGATCATCGTGCCCCGGGCCAGTGCCGAGCAGGCGTTCCGCGCCTACAAAGTCTCCAAGCGCCTGGACGATGACATTTCCGCCGTGTGCGCCGCGTTCAACCTGCGCATCGACAATGGCGTGGTCCGCGATGCCCGGATCGCCTTCGGCGGCATGGCCGCGACGCCCAAACGCGCCAAGCATTGCGAGGCCGTACTGATCGGTGCGCCGTGGAACGACAGCACCGTCGAACGCGCCTGCGCGGCCCTGGCCGAGGATTTCACACCGCTGTCAGACTTCCGCGCCAGCAAGGAATACCGCCTGCTCAGCGCCCGCAACCTGTTGCGCAAATACTTCATCGAACTGCAAACGCCGCACATCGAGACTCGGGTGACCGCTTATGTCTAACCATCACACCGTAGAGAAGACTCAAGCCGAACTGGCCGAGCTGTTCGCCCGCGACCTGACCACCGGCGTGGGCCGCAGCGTCAAGCATGACAGCGCCGCCAAACACGTGTCCGGCGAGGCGCAGTACATCGATGACCGTCTCGAATTCCCGAACCAATTGCACGTTTACGCCCGGCTGTCAGACCGCGCCCATGCCCGAATCATCCGCATCGACACCGCGCCCTGCTACGCCTTCGAAGGCGTGCGTATCGCCATCACCCATGCCGACATCCCGGGCCTCAAGGACATCGGCCCGCTGCTGCCTGGCGATCCGCTGCTGGCCATCGATGACGTGCAGTTCGTCGGTCAACCGGTGCTGGCCGTCGCCGCCAAGGACCTGGACACCGCTCGCCAGGCCGCGATGGCGGCCATCGTCGAATACGAAGACCTGGAGCCGGTGCTGGATGTGGTCGAAGCCCTGCGCAAACGGCATTTCGTGCTCGACAGCCACACCCACCAGCGCGGTGACTCGGCCACGGCCCTGGCGAGCGCCGAGCATCGCATCCAGGGTTCGCTGCACATCGGCGGCCAGGAACACTTTTACCTGGAAACCCAGATCTCCTCGGTAATGCCCACCGAAGATGGCGGCATGATCGTCTATTGCTCGACCCAGAACCCCACCGAAGTGCAGAAACTGGTGGCCGAAGTGCTGGGCGTGTCGATGAACAAGGTCGTGGTGGACATGCGTCGCATGGGCGGCGGATTCGGCGGCAAGGAAACCCAGGCAGCCAGCCCGGCGTGCCTGTGCGCGGTCATCGCCCACCTCACCGGGCAGCCGACCAAGATGCGCCTGCCCCGGGTCGAAGACATGCTGATGACCGGCAAGCGCCACCCCTTCTACATCGAATACGACGTGGGCTTCGACAGCCGCGGGCGCTTGCACGGCATCGCCCTGGAACTGGCCGGCAACTGCGGTTGCTCGCCGGACCTGTCGGCGTCGATTGTCGACCGGGCGATGTTCCATGCCGACAACGCCTATTACCTGGGCGATGCGACCATCAACGGCCACCGCTGCAAGACCAACACCGCCTCGAACACTGCCTACCGTGGTTTCGGCGGGCCCCAAGGCATGGTCGCCATCGAAGAGGTGATGGATGCCATCGCCCGGCACCTGGGTCTGGACCCACTGGCCGTGCGCAAGGCCAACTACTACGGCAAGACCGAACGCAACATCACCCACTACTACCAGACCGTCGAGCACAACATGCTCGAGGAAATGACCACCGAGCTTGAGCAGAGCAGCCAGTACGCCGAACGCCGCGAAGCGATCCGCCGCTACAACGCCAATAGCCCGATCCTGAAAAAAGGCCTGGCGCTGACCCCGGTGAAATTCGGCATTTCGTTCACCGCCAGTTTTCTCAACCAGGCCGGCGCGCTGATCCACGTCTACACCGATGGCAGCATCCACCTCAACCATGGCGGCACCGAAATGGGCCAGGGCCTGAACACCAAGGTCGCCCAAGTGGTGGCCGAGGTGTTCCAGGTGGAAATGGACCGCGTGCAGATCACCGCGACCAACACCGACAAAGTGCCGAACACCTCGCCCACCGCGGCCTCCAGCGGCGCCGACCTGAACGGCAAGGCGGCGCAGAATGCCGCCGAAACCATCAAGCGGCGCCTGGTGGAGTTCGCCGCGCGGCAGTACAAGGTCAGCGAAGAAGACGTGGTATTTCACAACGGCCATGTGCGGGTACGCGATCACATCCTGTCGTTCGAGGCGCTGGTGCAGCAGGCGTATTTCGCCCAGGTCTCGCTGTCGAGCACCGGCTTCTACAAGACCCCGAAAATCTATTACGACCGCAGCCAGGCCCGCGGCCGTCCGTTCTACTACTACGCCTTTGGCGCGGCCTGCGCCGAAGTGATCGTCGACACCCTCACCGGCGAGTACAAGATGCTGCGCACCGACATCCTCCACGACGTCGGCGCCTCGCTGAACCCGGCCATCGACATCGGCCAGGTCGAGGGCGGGTTCATCCAGGGCATGGGTTGGCTGACCATGGAAGAGCTGGTGTGGAACGACAAGGGCAAGCTGATGACCAATGGCCCGGCCAGCTACAAGATCCCCGCCGTGGCCGACATGCCGCTGGACCTGCGGGTCAAACTGGTGGAAAACCGCAAGAACCCCGAAGACACGGTGTTCCATTCCAAGGCCGTGGGCGAACCGCCGTTCATGCTCGGCATCGCCGCGTGGTGCGCCATCAAAGACGCCGTGGCGAGCCTGGGGGATTACCGGCACCAACCGAAAATCGATGCACCGGCGACACCAGAGCGGGTGTTGTGGGGGTGTGAGCAGATGCGGGGGTTGAAGGCGGTCAAGGCTGAGGAAGCTGAAGTCGAAGTGGCTTCGCTCTAGACCGCGGCGCGGCCAATCGCGAGCAAGCTCGCTCCCACAAGGGATTGCGAACACCGCCCCAATGTGGGAGCGAGCTTGCTCGCGATGAGGCCTGAACAGACAACACAGATGTCGAGGTGAATTATGTACAACTGGATCAGCGCCCTCGCCGACCTGCAAACCCGCGGCGAACCCTGTGTGCTGGTGACGATCATCGAGGAACTCGGCTCCACGCCGCGTAACGCCGGTTCGAAAATGGTCATCAGCGCCAGCCAGATCTTCGACACCATCGGGGGCGGGCACCTGGAATACAAAGCCATGGAGATCGCCCGGCAAATGCTTGCCAGCGGCCAGCAAGGCACGCATCTGGAGCGCTTCAGCCTTGGTGCGAGCCTGGGCCAGTGCTGCGGCGGCGTGACCGTATTGCTGTTCGAACCCATGGGCCAGGTGCAAGCGCAAATCGCCGTATTCGGTGCCGGCCATGTCGGTCGCGCGTTGGTACCGCTGCTGGCGAGCCTGCCCTGCAAGGTGCGCTGGATCGACTCGCGGGAAGCGGAATTCCCCGAGCAACTGCCCCACGGTGTGCGCAAGATCGTGAGCGAAGAGCCACTGGATGAAGTCGACGAATTGCCCGCCGGCAGCTACTGCATCGTCATGACCCACAACCATCAGCTCGACCTGGAACTGAGCGCCGCGATCCTCAAGCGCAACGACTTCGCCTACTTCGGCCTGATCGGCTCGAAGACCAAACGGGTCAGGTTCGAACATCGCCTGCGCGATCGCGGCTTCGACAGCAGCACCTTGCAACGCATGCGCTGCCCGATGGGCATCGGCGAAGTCAAAGGCAAGTTGCCTGTGGAAATCGCCATCTCCATCGCCGGCGAAATCATCGCCACCTATAACGCGGATTTCGGCCAGCACACCGCCCGCGCCGAACCGATTGCCAAGCTGCTGCCAGTCTCGCGCCGCAGCCAGGCGAACCGTTGAACCCTCGTTGAGAACGCCCATGCCCCTGACCCGCAAAGCCTACCGTGCCGCCCTGCTCCACAGCCTCGCCGACCCCGCCGAAGTCGGCATCGAGGCGTCTTATGAATATTTCGAAGACGGACTGCTGGTGGTGGAAAACGGCCAGATCAGCGCCATCGGCCACGCCCACGAGCTGCTGCCAACCCTGGCGGCGGACATCGAAGTCGTCCATCACCAGGATGCGCTGATCACCCCCGGTTTCATCGACACGCACATCCATCTGCCGCAGACCGGCATGGTGGGCGCCTACGGCGAGCAGTTGCTGGACTGGCTCAACACCTACACCTTCCCCTGCGAAGGCCAGTTCGCCGACAAGGCCCACGCCGACGCGGTGGCCGATATTTTCGTCAAGGAGCTACTGCGCAACGGCACCACCACGGCGCTGGTGTTTGGCAGTGTGCATCCGCAATCGGTGAATTCGTTCTTCGAAGTGGCCCAGCAGCTCGACCTGCGAATGATCGCCGGCAAAGTGATGATGGACCGCAACGCCCCGGACTACCTGACCGACACCGCCGAATCCAGCTACACCGAGAGCAAGGCGCTGATCGAGCGCTGGCACGGCAAGGGCCGCTTGCATTACGCCGTGACCCCCCGCTTCGCCCCCACCAGCACCCCGGAGCAACTGACCCTGGCCGGTCAACTGCTGGGGGAATATCCCGACTTGTACATGCAGACCCACATCAGTGAAAACCTGCAGGAAGTGCAATGGGTCAAGGCGCTGTTTCCCGAGCGCAAGGGTTATCTGGACGTCTATGACCACTACCAACTGCTCGGCGAGCGTTCGGTGTTCGCCCACGGCGTGCATCTGTGCGACGACGAATGCGCACGCCTGGCCGAGACCGGTTCGGCCATCGCGTTCTGCCCGACCTCGAACTTTTTCCTCGGCAGTGGCCTGTTCAACCTGCCGATGGCCGAAAAACACAAAGTGAACGTGGGGTTGGGCACGGATGTGGGCGGCGGCACCAGCTTTTCGCTGTTGCAGACCCTGAACGAAGCCTACAAGGTGATGCAACTCCAGGGTGTGCGACTGAGCCCGTTCAAATCGCTGTACCTGGCCACCCTCGGCGGCGCCCGGGCCTTGCGCCTGGAGGACAAGATCGGCACGTTGCAGCCGGGCACGGACGCGGATTTCCTGGTTTTGGACTACAACGCCACGCCGCTGCTGAGCTATCGCCTCAAGCAGGCCAAGGACATTGCCGAGCGGTTGTTCGTGTTAATGACACTGGGGGATGACCGGACGGTGGCGCAGACTTATGCGGCGGGCCGGTTAGTACATCAGCGGTAGATTTTTATTGGCTGTTGGATTGCTATCGCGAGCAAGCTCGCTCCCACAGGGATATATGAACACCCTAAATCCAATGTGGGAGCGAGCTTGCTCGCGATGAAGCCGACGCGGTGCCGCTGACGCCACTCAATCAGAGCTTGGCCGTCGAGCGCCCCGGTTTCTTGCTCTGCAACAAATGCGAAAACACCGCATGCAAATCATCCGAGGCGCTTTCTTCGTCGAGATTGAGCTTGCTGTCGATGTGGTCCATGTGATGCATCATCAGGTCCACCGCCAACGTCGCATCGCGCGCCTCGATGGCGTCGATCAATTGGGTGTGTTCGTCGTAGGAACAGTGGGAGCGGTTGCCGCTTTCGTACTGGGCGATGATCAGCGACGTCTGGGACACGAGGCTGCGCTGGAAGCTGATCAGCGGGGCGTTTTTTGCCGCTTCGGCCAGCTTGAGGTGGAACTCGCCCGACAGACGGATGCCGGCGCCGCGGTCACCGCGGGAGAAACTGTCGCGCTCGTCACTGACCATCTGCCGCAATTCAGCCAGCTGTTCGGCCGTGGCGTGCTGCACCGCCAGTTCGGTGATCGCCCGCTCCACCAGGCGCCGGGCCAGGAACACCTGGCGCGCCTCTTCGACACTTGGGCTGGCCACCACGGCGCCGCGATTGGGCCGCAGCAACACCACCCCTTCATGGGCCAGGCGTGACAATGCCCGGCGAATGATCGTGCGGCTGACCCCGAAAATTTCCCCCAGCGCCTCTTCGCTCAACTTGGTACCGGGCGCCAGGCGTTGTTCGAGGATGGCCTCGAAGATATGCGCATAGACAATATCGTCCTGGGTTCCGCTGCGGCCGGCTTTACCTGCTCGCGGTTGTTTCTTGAGGGGCTGCAACTGTTCGTTCATGGGCACTCGGGTCGGGAGAACTGCGGCGAATTGACCGTGACTGTAATACGGCACAGCGGGTCGCTGGCAAGTATCGCGTAAACAACACGGCGATTGTACACAACCTCTGATGGCAACACGACTGTATGGCTGTTTGCGGACATGGCTGTATTGCAATCGGCAACTGTGTTGAGTTTAAGCTTTAAACCCAAATCTGTGGCGTCATCCAGTCCAGCCAATCTACAACAAGGACCACCACTCACCATGACCGAAGTCACGACCACGCCACTTCGTCCGCTGGCCGATACCTCGCCCTCAGCCTTCGTCGCCGGGTTCATCGCCATGATGACCGGCTACACCAGTTCTCTGGTGCTGATGTTCCAGGCCGGGCAGACGGCGGGGCTGAGCAGCGGGCAAATTTCGTCGTGGATCTGGGCGATGTCCATCGGCATGGCGGTGTGCTCCATTGGCCTGTCGTTGCGTTACCGCACGCCGGTCACCATCGCCTGGTCGACACCAGGGGCGGCCTTGCTGATCACCAGCTTGGGCGGCGTGAGTTATGGCGAGGCCATCGGTGCCTATATCACCTGCGCGGTGCTGGTAACCATCTGCGGCCTGACCGGCAGTTTCGAGCGCCTGGTCAAACGCATTCCGGCCTCGCTGGCGGCGGCATTACTGGCCGGGATCCTGTTCAAGATCGGCAGCGAGATTTTCATTGCCGCCCAACATCGCACCGGCCTGGTACTGGGGATGTTTTTCACCTACCTGATCGTCAAGCGCCTGTCGCCGCGCTACGCGGTGCTGGCGGCGCTGCTGATCGGCACGGCGCTGTCCGGGCTGTTGGGGTTGCTGGATTTCAGCAATTTCGCCCTGGAAGTCGCAACACCGGTCTGGACCGCCCCGCACTTTTCCCTGGCGGCCACCATCAGCATCGGCATTCCGCTGTTTGTGGTGGCGATGACTTCGCAGAACATGCCCGGCATCGCCGTGCTGCGGGCCGACGGTTACAACGTGCCGGCCTCACCGTTGATCACCACCACCGGTATCGCTTCGCTGCTATTGGCTCCGTTCGGCTCCCATGGCATCAACCTGGCCGCCATCAGCGCGGCCATCTGCACCGGGCCGCACGCCCATGAAGATCGCAACAAGCGCTACACGTCAGCGGTCTGGTGCGGGGTTTTCTACGGGATTGCCGGGGTGTTCGGCGCGACCCTGGCGGCGTTGTTCGCGGCGCTGCCCAAGGAACTGGTGCTGTCCATCGCGGCGCTGGCATTGTTCGGGTCGATCATCAATGGCTTGAGCATCGCCATGAGCGAAGCCCGGGAACGGGAAGCGGCGCTGGTCACCTTCATGGTCACGGCATCGGGGCTGACGCTGTTTTCCGTCGGCTCGGCATTCTGGGGGATTGTGGCGGGGGTGTTGACCCTGGTGATTCTGAACTGGCGCAAGGATTGATCGTTCCCACGCTCTGCGTGGGCATGCAGCCCGTGACAGACAGGCACAAAAAAACCGGCACCCAGACGGGCTGCCGGTTTCGGAACATCATCGGAACATCAAGCGACCGGATTGATCGGCTTTTCCGGGTACCAGACGTCCATCAGCGGGCTGACTTCAACGCTGGTCAGCTCAGGACGCGCCTTGAGCCAGGCCTCAACGGCTGCACGCTGCTCTTCGGTCACCGAACCACGCTTCTGCAGGCAAACCAGACCGTAGTCGTCGCCGCCGACATAGCCCAGGCCATTGGCTTCCATGGCTTCTTTCAGGAACGCGTCGAGGAAAGCGTCAATAGCCTCATCGGCCAGATCTTCTTTGAAATCCAGGTTCAGTTCGAAACCCAGCTCTTGAAATTCATCCACGCACAGTTTTTTGCGCAGACGCTGGGAACGGTTAGTCGCCATTGGAACAATCCTCATAAGTAATAACGGCCGGCACTTTACCAGTTTGATGCGTCGATTGCCCGACTGATCGGGTGCATCGACCTACCGTCGGTAAAAAAATAGCGCCTGGAAGGGCTCAGGCACGGCACAAGCCGTTGCACCTTGGGGCATAATGCCGACACTTTCATGACCGTTGAGGGCGTTCATTTTCATGTCCTCGTCTTTTTCCCCCCTCGCCCGTAGGGTTTTATTTCACATGATCAAATCTTTGCGTCCACTGCTTCTGGCCAGCCTTCTGCTTCCCTTGGCCCTCCCTGTCACCACCAGCGCCGCCACGATCAATACCGCCCTGTCGCCCAACGTGCAAAAAGCCCTCAAGGCCAGCAAGCTGCAAGACGATGCCCTGTCCCTGGTGATGGTCCCGCTCAACGGCCCCGGCACCCCGACCCTCTACAACGCCGACGTCTCGGTGAACCCGGCGTCCACCATGAAACTGGTGACCACCTACGCGGCCCTGGAAATGCTCGGCCCCAATCATCAGTGGAAAACCGAGTTCTACACCGACGGCACTCTCAGCGGTGGCATTCTCAACGGCAACCTGTATCTCAAGGGCGGCGGCGATCCCAAGCTGAACATGGAAAAGCTCTGGCTGCTGATGCGTGACCTGCGGGCCAACGGCGTGCAACAAGTCACCGGCGACCTGGTGCTAGACCGCGGCTTCTTCATTCAGCCGCAATTGCCCGAGTTCAATGACGACGGTAACGACGAAAACAAACCGTTCCTGGTCAAGCCCGACTCGCTGTTGGTCAACCTCAAGGCCCTGCGCTTTGTCGCCCGCAATGACGGCGGCCGGGTGCTGGTGTCGGTGGAGCCGCCGATTGCCAGCATTCGTATCGAAAACCAGGTCAAGGCGGTCAACTCCAAGCAATGCACCGGCGGCGTACGCTACAACCCGGTGCCCCAGCCGGACGGCAGCGTGACCGTGACCGTCGGCGGCCAGCTGGGTGACGGTTGCAGCTCCCAGACCTACCTGTCGCTGCTGGACCACGCCACCTACACCGCCGGTGCGGTGCGGGCGATCTGGAAAGAACTGGGTGGCAGCATCCAGGGCAAGGACCGCCTGGCCGCGACCCCGAGCAACGCCAAGGTGCTGGCCCGGGCGTTCTCACCGGACCTGGCGGAGATCATCCGCGACATCAACAAGTACAGTAACAACACCATGGCGCAGCAGTTGTTCCTGAGCCTCGGCGCGCAGTTCCGTAACGAAGCCGACGGTGACGACGCCAAGGCGGCGCAACGGGTGGTGCGTCAGTGGCTGGCCAAGAAAGGCATCACCGCCCCGCACCTGGTAATGGAGAACGGCTCCGGCCTGTCTCGCGCCGAGCGGGTCAGCGCCCGGGAAATGGCCGCGATGTTGCAAGCCGCCTGGCGCAGCCCGTATTCGGCGGAGTTCATCAGTTCGATGCCGATTGCCGGCACCGACGGCACCATGCGCAAACGCCTGAAGACCACTGCCATGGCGGGCGAGGCTCACGTCAAGACCGGGACCTTGAACACCGTCCGCGCCATCGCTGGCTACAGCCGCGACATCAATGGCAACACTTGGGCGGTGGTAGCGATCCTCAACGATCCGAAGCCATGGGGCGCTTCGTCAGTGCTGGACCAGGTGCTGCTGGACCTGTACCGCCAGCCAAAACTGCCGCAGACGGCTTCGGTGCTCTGAGTTCTCGATTCGCCGGGGGCGATCAGAAAACATAGGTGGGAGCGAGCTTGCTCGCGATGGCGTCGGAACATTCAGCCTCTTTGCAGGCTGAACCACCGCTATCGCGAGCAAGCTCGCTCCCACATTTTGATCAAGTTACGGCTGCGAC
The DNA here is from genome assembly GCF_026016345.1 of Pseudomonas sp. B21-054. NCBI lineage: Bacteria > Pseudomonadati > Pseudomonadota > Gammaproteobacteria > Pseudomonadales > Pseudomonadaceae > Pseudomonas > Pseudomonas sp. B21-054. Next base: position 2,118,895 of record NZ_CP087204.1, on the reverse strand, counting down.
TCGACCCGATCCCGTCCTGCCTGCTTGGCCGCGTACACGCCCGAGTCGGCCCGCAACAGCAACGCATCCGCGCCCTCCCCGACGCGCCAACTGGCGATACCGAAACTGGCGGTGACGATACCCACGTCATCGATCGGCGCACCGCGCAGGCCTTCCCACAGGCCAATGGCCAATGCATAGGCACTGCTACCGTCGGTGTCAGGGCACAGCACGACGAACTCTTCCCCACCCAGCCGACAGAACACGTCGGTACGCCTGAGCCGCTGGGCAATGCGCTGGCAAACCGCCTGCAGTACGCGGTCGCCCACGGCATGGCCGTGCTGATCGTTGATACGCTTGAAGTGATCGATGTCGAGCATGATAACCGCCAGCTCGCTAGAGCCGCGTTCCACCCGGAGCATTTCCGAGGTCAGGCGTTCCTGGAAATAACGCCGGTTGCGGATGCCGGTCAAGGCATCGGTCACCGACAAGGCCCGCAGTTCCTCTTCCACCCGCTTGAGATCGGAAATATCCGAGATATAGCCGTGCCACAACACCCCGCCGCCGGGCAACTCCTCAGGCGTGGCCTCGCCGCGCACCCATCGCAGGCCGCGCAAGGGCAACTGCACCCGGTACTCCTCCCGCCACGGGCTCAAGGTATCGGCCGAAGCACGAATCGAGGCGCGGACCCGGGCGTTGTCCAGCGGGTGAATGCGCAAGAACACCGCTTCGGCGTTTGCCAGCAGTACATCGGGCTCCAGCTCATAGATCTCGCGAATGCCATCACTGGCATAGATCACGCTGAAGTGGCCATTGAAGTCCATCCGGAACTGGTAGATACCGCCGGGAACGTGGGCGCTGAGTTTTTTCAACAACAGGTCCCGGGCGGCCAGGGCCTCGTGGACACGCATGCGTTCGGTGATATCGATGCAGATCGCCAGATGCCCGACCCACAGCCCCTGGTCATCGAGCATCGGCGTGGCCAACATGTTCACAGTCAGGTGGCTGCCATCGCGACGCACCAGCGTCCACTCCCGGGCCTGTTGGCCACCCTGCTCGCCCCCTTCGACCAACATGGCGTGGCACGTGGGGATCGGTTTGCCGTAGCGCGCGCTGAGCTGCGCGGCCCGGGCCTGGAGTTCGCGCGGAACGTGCAGGCCCTCAAGCGTCATGCTGTGCAGGACCTCACTGCTGTCGTAGCCGAGCATCTGTTCAGCGCCGACATTGAACGTGGTGATGACACCGCGCAGGTCGGTGGCGATGATCGCGACTTGGGTCGCGGCATCCAGCACACCCCGCAACTGCCCATGGGTACCGCGCAACTCTTGTTCACGGGCGCGCAGTTCCTGGGTGCGTTGCTCCACCAGTTTCAGGGCCCGTTGCCGCTGGCTGACCAGCACATAGAGCAAGGCGCTCAGCAACAGACTGAGCAAACCACCCAACACCATCAGGCTCATCGCGGTGGAATGGTTAGTCGCCAGAAAGGTGCTGCTGGGACGCAACTCCACCCGGAAGTCATGATCGGCCAGGCGTAACAGGCGAATGATCGACAAATCACTATCAGCGGGTGTGTCGAGCGACTCGAACAGCACTTCCTCGCGATCATCCGTGGACAGATCCAGGACGCGCATCGACAGGTTGTCATGACCGGGCTCCGGCAGGCCATCACCGACCAGTTGGCGCATGCTGATGGCCGCCACGACGTAACCGAACGGTTCCTTGGCCGATGCCCTGGCAACAGGCGCCACCAGCAAAACCCCACGAGCGAAGTCCGGGTCTATGCCCACCAGGTCCAATGGCTGCGAGACCACCATCGTTCCGTACTGGCGAGCTCGCTCAAGGGTGGCTCGGCGCAATGGATCAGCCAGCAGATCCAGCCCCAAAGGGCTCCCGTGGGGCGCTTGGCCCTGGATGTAGAGCACTGGCGCGTACTCGTCCCGCTCCGCGGCCTGGCGCAGGCCGCCGGCGCCGTCGATCTCACGGATCGTAAAGGTGTCCGCCCCCTCCGCCCGGGCCTGATGTTCGAACCGCCGCCGTTGTTCCCGAAACACCCGTGGCGCCCAGGCGAACGCGAGGGTGCGTCGCAACAGAGCGTCGCCATAGCCACGGAACTCGTCGTTGGAAACCCCTTCCGAGTTGGAAAAGAAGCGCCTCAGACCGTCGAGACGTTGCTCCTGCCCCTGGAAGCGTTCCTCGATGCGGCTCAAGCGCTCTTCGGCTTGCAGCACGAAGCGTTGGCTCAACTGCTGGTGGAACAGATTCATCATCGCCCAGGTCAGCAAGCCAGTCAGGCACGTACCTGCCAGCAATACCAGCGAAGCCACCAGCCAGGCCGACACGTCTTCGCTGATAAAGCCCAGGATTCTGGGACGCACCTGATGTAATGCCATAAATACAACTCAGGAAAGGAGCCAGGCAGAGGAACAGCCCTGGACACAACCTAAGTTATAGCCATACGCCATCACTTTGACCAGCCCCTCGATGAGGCTAGAAGCCTTGAATTACAAGGCTCCGTGGATCCAATCAGCCCTGAATCAACGGGCCATGATCTTCCAGGCACGATGAATCTTGCCGTTGCGGGCAAAATCCGGATCAATGGTCTTGGCGGTGATCTCCTCCAACGCGTAGCGCTCGCCGAGATTGTCCTCGAGCTGGAACTTGCGGAAGTTGTTGGAGAAGTACAGCACGCCGCCCGGCGCCAGGCGAGCCATGGCCAAATCCAGCAACTGGACGTGGTCACGCTGCACGTCGAACACCCCCTCCATGCGCTTGGAGTTGGAGAAGGTCGGCGGGTCGATGAAGATCAGGTCGTACTCATCACGGCTGGCCTCGAGCCAGGCCATCACATCGCCCTGTTCCAGGCGATTTTTGTCGGAAAACCCGTTGAGCGACAAGTTGCGTCGGGCCCAATCCAGGTAGGTTTTCGACAAGTCGACGCTGGTGGTGCTGCGCGCACCGCCCTTGGCGGCATGGACGCTGGCGGTCGCGGTGTAGCAGAACAGGTTGAGGAAGCGCTTGCCGGCCGCCTCTTTCTGGATCCGCAGGCGCATCGGCCGATGATCGAGAAACAGCCCGGTGTCCAGGTAATCGGTGAGGTTGACCAGCAGCTTCACGCCGCCTTCGTTGACCTCGGTGAACTTGCCCTGGGCGCTCTGGCGCTCGTACTGCTTGGTGCCGCTCTGACGCTCGCGACGCTTGATCACCACGCGGTTCTTGTCGACGTTCAGTGCCTGGGGAATCGCCGCCAGGGCGTCGAACAGCCGGGCCGAGGCCTTTTCCGGGTCGATGGATTTTGGCGCGACATATTCCTGGACGTGTACCCAATCGTGGTACAGGTCGATGGCCATGGAATATTCCGGCATGTCGGCATCGTAGACCCGATAGCAATCCACACCTTCACGCTTGGCCCATTTGCTCAGCAACTTGAGATTTTTTTGCAGGCGATTGGCGAACATCTGCCCGCCTTCGCTCAAGCGCGCCTGCTCGACCACAGGGGCCGGTGCCGGAGCCGGTTTGATCGGGTTGCCGTTCTTGTTGTACTGGCGCTCTTGCGGGACTTCAGGCGCCTGATCATAGGCAGCCTGCTCACGCTCGGCCTGACGCTGTTCCGGGGTGCGACGCTCGCCGGTGACGAACTGATCCGGCAGCACCTTGATCAGCAGCAGCTTGCACGGCAAGGCACCGTTCCAGAACGAATACTGCTTGTGACTGCGAATGCCCATGCGCTTGCCCAGGTCCGGGGCGCCGGTGAATACCGCCGCCTCCCAGTTCAGGCACGCCTGGCGCAGACGCTCGCCGAGGTTCTGATAGAGGTAAAGCAGGCTGGCTTCGTCGCCCAGACGCTCGCCATACGGCGGGTTGCAGATCACCAGGCCCTTCTGGTTCTGGTCCGGACGCGGCTCGAACGTGGCGACTTCGCCTTGATAGATCTTGATCCACTCGCTCAGGCCCGCACGCTCGACGTTATTGCGGCCCGGCTGGATCAGCCGCGGGTCGGCTTCGTAGCCGCGGATCCACAACGGTGGCTTGGCCAACCCGGCGTCGGCGCGGGCGGTGGCTTCTTCATGGAGCTTTTTCCACAGCGCCGGCACGTGGCCGAGCCAGGCGGTGAAGCCCCACTGCTGGCGACGCAGGTTCGGCGCCATGTCGGCGGCGATCATGCCGGCTTCCACCAGGAACGTGCCGACACCGCACATCGGGTCGGCCAGTGCCCCGCCTTCAGCGGCAATGCGCGGCCAGCCGGCGCGGATCAGGATGGCGGCGGCGAGGTTTTCCTTCAGCGGCGCAGCGCCCTGCTGCAGGCGATAACCGCGCTGATGCAGGCTATGGCCGGAGAGGTCCAGGGAGAGAATGGCTTCGCCACGGTCCAGGCGCAGATGGATGCGCAAGTCCGGGTTGAGCTTGTCGATGGACGGCCGCTCGCCCGTCGGGGTGCGCAGTTTGTCGACGATGGCGTCCTTGACCTTCAAGGCGCCGAAATGGGTGTTATCGATGCCCGAGCCGTGCCCGCTGAACTCCACCGCCAAGGTACCATCGGCCAGCATGTGGTCTTGCCAGTCGACGTCCAGCACGCCGTGGTACAGGTCTTCGGCGTCCTTCATCGGGAAACGCTTGAGGACCAGCAACACGCGGTTGGCCAGACGCGACCACAGACACAGGCGATAAGCCGTCTCCATGTCGGCCATGCCACGCACCGCCGAAGTGTGCTCGCGCGCCTCTTCAAGGCCAAGCCCGACGGCTTCCTCGATGAGCAGGCCTTCGAGGCCCTTGGGGCAAGTGAGGAAGAGTTCGAAACGATCGGACATGGGTTTTCCAGAGCCTTTGGCTAAGTGGACCGGGCAACGCATTGCCGGGCCGGGTTCAATCAGGTGCTTTTCTCAAGAGCACCCGTGTGGCACGAAAATGTGCCGTGCCACCCTCGCCGCCCAGGTTAAAAGAGCTTAGATGCGAAGGCAGAAAAAAAATTCTGTGCAACAAATTGTGAAAACTCGACCCTTTCGTCGAATAGTACCCGAGTGCAACAGGGGGACATTCTCATTCGAGGGAAGGCCGCCCTCTTTGGCGCAGGGCCGATCATACAGGGGTCTTGCTCAAAAGCGGTCAACGAACATCAAGTTACTTATCACCCTAACGGCTTTTTTGTTACGTGCTTATGACAAAACGATCATTCCATCCCTGTGACGCTTTGGTTAGAACTCAACACAGGTTGACGTCGCAACGGCGTCAACACCTCGGCTCGTCACGCCGGCAACGAGCCACCAACGGCAGAATGATTCTGCCCCGGCCTCGATAGAGGTCGACGCTAAGCAACAGTCAACAAGTGAGGGCAACACCCTATGAGAAGACTTAAGCGTGATCCGTTGGAAAGAGCATTTTTACGCGGTTACCAATATGGCGTTGGTGGTAAATCCCGTGAGCTTTGCCCCTTTACTCTACCGTCGGTACGTCAAGCCTGGATCAATGGCTGGCGAGAAGGACGCGGCGACAACTGGGACGGTATGACCGGCACTGCGGGTATCCATAGACTCAACGAACTTCACGCCGTCGGCTGACACAGGGCTTAATACTCAAGAACTCGACAATTTGACACCCATATCGATTTAACCACGCACGTCCCATCCGGACGGCGGGCTACGGCCCAGGGGGCTCCTTCGAGGAGCCCTTTTTAATGCCTGGATTCTGATAAACACCACTCCTACCGGAGCTGTGAACACAGTTGTGGCGAGGGGATTTACCCCCGCTGGGCGGCGCAGCAGCCCCTATAACTACCGCCTCGGTGTGTCAGGTTGATCGGGTAGGTTCTTTCGGGGGCTGCTGCGCAGCCCAACGGGGATAAATCCCCTCGCCACAGATAAATCCCCTCGCCACCATGGGTTTCCAAAGATCAATCAACGCAACGCCGCGATCGCATCCACCGACTCACGGATCAGCGCCGGCCCTTTATAGATAAAGCCCGAATAAATCTGCACCAGGCTCGCCCCGGCGGTGATTTTCTCGGCGGCATGCTTGCCTTCGGTAATCCCGCCCGCCGCGATGATCGGCAAGCGTCCCGCCAGTTCGGCGGCCAGCACCTTCACGGTGTGGGTGCTCTTGTCGCGCACCGGCGCGCCAGACAACCCACCCGCCTCATCACCGTGCTCCAGCCCCTCGACACCTTCGCGCCCCAACGTCGTGTTGGTAGCGATCACCGCGTCCATGCCCGTCTCGATCAGGGCCTGGGCGACCTGGGTGGTTTCTTCGTCGGTCATGTCCGGGGCAATCTTGATCGCCAGCGGCACATGCCGGCCGTGCACCACCGCCAGCTCGGCGCGCCGCCGGGCCAGGTCGGCCAGCAGTTGCTTGAGGGAGTCGCCGAATTGCAGGCTACGCAACCCCGGGGTGTTCGGCGAGCTGACGTTGACGGTCACGTAGCTGGCGTGGGCGTAGACCTTATCCAGGCAGATCAGGTAATCGTCGACGGCGCGCTCCACCGGGGTGTCGAAATTCTTGCCGATGTTGATGCCCAGCACGCCCTTGTACTTGGCGGCGGCCACCCGGGCCAACAAGTGATCGACCCCCAGGTTGTTGAAGCCCATGCGGTTGATGATCGCCTCGGCTTGGGGCAGGCGGAAAAGCCGTGGCTTGGGATTACCCGGCTGCGGGCGCGGGGTGACGGTACCGATCTCCACAAAACCGAATCCCAGCTGGGCGAACCCGTCGATGGCCGCGCCATTCTTGTCCAGGCCTGCAGCCAACCCGACCGGGTTGGGGAACTCCAGGCCCATGACTGTTACCGGCAGGTTCGCCGGGGCCTTGCACAGCAAGCTGTTAAGCCCTAGACGCCCACCCGCACCGATCAGGTCCAGGGACAGATCGTGAGAGGTTTCCGGGGAAAGTTTAAACAACAGCTGACGGGCCAGGGTGTACATGGGCGGGTGTGACTCGTTCGACGAAATGAGGCGGGGATTATAGCCGGGGCGGAGGAGTGGGTGGGAACGAGCGCGCATGATTTGTCCTGCTCACCGGTCTCGTTTGCTGCGTAGCCTTGGAAGAGCCGACAGGATGAAAGACCCGGCGTCTCTAATCTTGATGCAAAGGTGATGGGGCACGCGCTGGCATATGCCTTGCACCCTTTTCGTTCATCGGCGCCCATGCCAATGGCGGAATGAGTGCCACACTGTTTTAAAGGACAACGGCGTCGTTATCCGGCTTGCCCTGGCAACCGTCCGGATACGGCGCTTTTTTATGTGGAAGGTGAAGCGCGATGAATGAAGTTCCAGCCAACCCCCTGGCCTGGGTCAATGGCAGCGATGCCCCGGAAAAGAGCGCGGTCAACCTCGGTTTCATGGCCTTGAGTGACTGCGCCCCACTGGTGGTAGCCGCCACCCAGGGCTTCGCCCAACCCTACGGCCTGACCCTGAACCTCAAGCGCCAGACGTCCTGGGCCAACCTGCGGGACAAGCTGGTCAGCGGTGAAATCGATGCCGCCCACAGCCTTTACGGCCTGATCTACGCCGTGCACCTGGGCATCGGCGGTGTCGCGCCGACCGACATGGCCGTGCTGATGGGCCTGAACCAGAACGGCCAGAGCATCAACCTGTCCCATGGCCTGCAGGCCCAAGGCGTGACCAGTCCTGAGGCACTGGAACAGCACGTGCACCAAACTCGCCCGAAACTGACCTTCGCCCAGACCTTCCCCACCGGCACCCATGCCATGTGGCTCTATTACTGGCTCGCCGCCCAGGGCATCCATCCGTTGTCGGATGTCGACAGCGTGGTGGTGCCACCGCCACAAATGATCGCGCACCTGCAAGCCGGGCGTATTGACGGGTTTTGCGTCGGCGAGCCCTGGTGCGCCAGCGCGGTGAAGCAGAACCTGGGCTTCACCCTGGCGACCACCCAGACCATCTGGCCCGATCACCCGGAAAAAGTCCTGGGTTGCACCCGCGCATTCGTCGAGCAGTACCCCAATACCGCCCAGGCCCTGGTGATGGCGATCCTCGAAGCCAGCCGCTTCATTGAACAAAGCAGCGAAAACCGTCGCAGCACCGCACAACTGTTGAGTGCGCCTGAATACCTCGACGCCCCACTGGACTGCATCGAGCCCCGGTTGCTGGGGATCTACGCCGATGGCTTGGGCAACAGTTGGCAGGATCCCCACGCCATGCGCTTCCACGGCAATGGCGAGGTGAACTTGCCGTACCTGTCCGACGGCATGTGGTTCATGACCCAGTTCCGCCGCTGGGGGCTGTTGCGCGAAGACCCGGATTACCTGGCCGTGGCCCGGGACGTCCAGCAGCTCAAGCTGTACCGCGAAGCCGCTGGCGCACTGGGCATCGTGTCCCCGCGCCAGGACATGCGCAGCAGCCAGTTGATCGACGGCACTATCTGGGACGGTTCGGACCCGGCCAAATATGCCCGCAGCTTCAAACTGCACGCCTTGAGCGATGCGGCTCCCCTTTTCGCCAGCCGCTGACAGGAGCCTCGACCATGCTGCGTATCCTGCTGATCAACGACACCGCGAAAAAAGTCGGCCGCCTCAAAGCCGCCCTGATTGAAGCCGGATTCGAAGTCATCGACGAATCCGGATTGACCATCGACCTGCCGGCACGCGTCGAAACGGTGCGTCCGGACGTGATCCTGATCGATACCGAGTCACCCGGACGTGATGTCATGGAGCAAGTGGTGCTGGTCAGTCGCGACCAGCCACGACCGATCGTCATGTTTACCGACGAGCACGACCCGGATGTCATGCGCCAGGCGATCAAGTCAGGCGTCAGCGCCTACATCGTCGAAGGCATCCACGCCGCACGCCTGCAACCGATCCTCGACGTAGCCATGGCCCGCTTCGAAAGCGACCAGGCCCTGCGCGCCCAGCTCCTGGCCCGCGACCAGCAACTGGCCGAGCGCAAGCGCATCGAACTGGCCAAGGGCATGCTGATGAAGATGAAGGAGTGCAATGAAGAACAGGCCTACACCCTAATGCGCCGCCAAGCCATGAGCCGCCAGCAGAAGCTGATCCAGGTGGCGGAACAGATCATTGCCATGAACGAGTTGCTGGGCTGAAGGCCTTGTAGCGCCTGGCCTGGCGCCATCGCGAGCAAGCTCCTACAGGCTCTGCGGCCACTGCGGATCCTTTGTGGGAGCGAGCTTGCTCGCGATAGCAATCTAACTTCCTACATCAATATCGACTGACCCACCGTCATCGCGAGCAAGCTCGCTCCCACAGGTTCAGAGGACACCGCCGATTCCTGCTGTTGGCACAGATCTCGCTTAAGCAACTGCACAGGTAACCAACGGCGGTTGCCCCACCTACGACAAAGACGTCGCACACCCTCCTTGCCTCTCTGGCGATCCGGGTTGCGGCGTTTTTTTGTTTTGGCCCTTCGGGGCCGGTGGTGCGACCACAGGCGGCGCACTGCTCAAAGCACTGACTCATTTCTCGAGACTTTTACAGCTGAGGTGCGCGATGAATTCAAGCTTCTGGAAATCCGGCCACACCCCGACATTGTTCGCGGCCTTCCTCTACTTCGACCTGAGTTTCATGGTCTGGTACCTGCTCGGTCCCCTGGCGGTACAGATCTCCGCCGACCTGCACCTGACCACCCAGCAACGCGGCCTGATGGTGGCGACGCCGATCCTGGCCGGTGCCGTACTGCGTTTGTTCATGGGCCTGCTGGCCGATCGGATTTCGCCAAAGACCGCCGGCATGGTCGGCCAGGTGATTGTGATCGGTGCGCTGTTCTGCGCCTGGAAACTCGGCATCCACAGCTACGAGCAAGCCCTGTTGCTGGGCCTGTTCCTAGGCGTGGCCGGCGCGTCGTTCGCCGTGGCGTTGCCGCTGGCCTCCCAATGGTATCCGCCACAACACCAGGGCAAGGCCATGGGCATCGCTGGCGCCGGTAACTCGGGCACCGTGCTCGCGGCGTTGATCGCCCCAGTCATGGCGGTGGCCTTCGGTTGGACCAACGTCTTCGGCTTCGCCCTGATCCCGCTGGTGCTGACCCTGGTGCTCTTCGCCTGGCTGGCCAAGAACGCTCCCGAGCGGCCGAAAGCCAAGTCCATGGCCGACTACCTCAAGGCCCTGGGCGATCGTGACAGCTGGTGGTTCATGTTCTTCTACAGCGTGACCTTCGGCGGCTTCATCGGCTTGGCCAGCGCCCTGCCCGGCTACTTCAACGACCAATATGGCCTGAGCCCGGTCACCGCCGGCTACTACACCGCCGCCTGCGTCTTTGGTGGCAGCCTGATGCGGCCCTTGGGCGGTGCCCTGGCGGATCGTTTCGGCGGCATTCGCACCTTGCTGGGCATGTACACCGTGGCGGCGGTCTGCATCGCGGCGGTGGGCTTCAACCTGCCGAGTTCCTATGCGGCCCTGGCCCTGTTCGTCTGCACCATGCTCGGTTTGGGTGCGGGCAACGGTGCGGTGTTCCAGCTGGTGCCACAACGCTTCCGTCGCGAAATCGGCGTGATGACCGGGCTGATCGGCATGGCCGGCGGTATCGGTGGCTTTGCCCTCGCGGCAGGCATGGGTGCGATCAAGCAGAGCACCGGCAGCTATCAACTGGCGCTGTGGTTGTTCGCCAGTCTGGGTGTCCTGGCCTGGTTCGGTCTGCACGGCGTCAAGCGTCGTTGGAGGACCACGTGGGGTTCGGCCGCTGTCACCGCGGCTCGGGTATAAATAGCCTCCATGAGTCTGCAACTGAGTTTCGCCGAAGCCAGTGCCATCGGCCCGCGGGAAGAAAACCAGGACGCCCTGCGCCTGGTCACCCCGGCGCCGGCCCTGGCTGCCAGCAAGGGATACCTGTTCGCCATCGCCGACGGCGTGAGCCAATGCGCCGATGGCGGACTGGCCGCCCGTTCGACCTTGCAGGCCCTGGCCCTGGACTACTACTCCACGCCGCAAACCTGGGGCGTGGCCCAGGCACTGGATCGGCTATTGCTGGCGCAGAATCGCTGGCTGCAGGCCAACGGTGGCGGGCAACCGCTGCTCACCACCGTCAGCGCCCTGGTCCTGCGGGGCCGGCGCTTTACCCTCGCCCATGTCGGCGATTGCCGGGTCTATCGCTGGCATGCCGAGCACCTGCAACGAGTCAGTGAAGACCACGTCTGGGAACAACAGGGCATGCAACATGTGCTCAAGCGTGCCCTGGGGCTGGATCAACACTTGATCCTGGACTTTCTTGACGGCGAACTGCGCACCGACGAAACCTTCGTGCTGCTCAGCGACGGCGTCTGGGCGGTCCTGGGGGACACGGCCATCGCCGGCATTCTTCGGGACCAACCGGACCTGGACCTCGCCGCCCAGACCCTGGTCAATGCCGCGCACTTGGCCGGCAGCCAGGACAACGCCAGCGCCCTGTTGGTGCGGGTCGATGCGCTGGGCGAAGCGAGCATCGGCGATGCGCTGATCCAATTGCAGCAATGGCCCCTACCGCCTGCGCTGAAACCGGGCCAGGTCTTCGAGGGCTGGCAGATCGAAAGCCTCCTCGGCCAGAGTCAGCAATCGTTGCTCTACCGGGTACATGACGGCCAAGGCCAACCCTGGCTGCTGAAAACCCTGCCCGTGCAGCTACGGGACGATACCCGGGCCGGACAGGCCTTGCTCTCGGAAGAGTGGTTTCTCAAGCGGGTCGCCGGGCGGCAGTTTCCCGAGGTCCATGGCGTTCCCCAGCGGCAGCATTTGTACTACGTGATGCGCGAATATCCCGGGGCGACCCTGGCCGAGCTGTTCAACCAGGGCGGGCCGCTGTCCCTGGCGCAATGGCTGGACCTGGCGCAACGGCTGGTGCGGGCGGTGGGCCTGCTGCATCGAAGGCAGATCTACCACCGCGACATCAAGCCGGAAAACCTCCACCTGGGGGACGATGGGGAACTGCGCTTGCTCGACTTCGGCCTGGCCTACTGCCCGGGCCTGTCCGAGGACCAGGCCAACGTATTGCCCGGCACGCCCAGCTACATTGCCCCGGAAGCCTTCGCCGGCACCGCGCCGACCGCGCAGCAGGACCTGTACTCGGTCGGCGTGACTTTGTACTTCCTGCTGACCGGGCACTATCCCTACGGCGAAATCGAAGCATTCCAGCGCCCACGCTTTGGCGTACCGGTCAGTGCCAGTCGCTATCGACCGGACCTGCCTGAATGGCTCGGGCAAAGCCTGGAGCGTGCCGTCGCCGCGGATCCGGAGCACCGCTTTGAAACGGCTGAGGAGTGGTTGTTGCTGCTGGAACAGGGCGAGCGCCGCAGCTTGAGCGTAAGGCCCCGGCCGTTGCTGGAGCGCGAACCGCTGAAGGTCTGGCGGACCTTGGCGCTGGTGTCGCTGGTGGCGAATGTTGTGCTGCTGTTTTTGGTGTTTCACGGCTCATGATTATTGTGGCGAGGGGATTTATCCCCGCTGGGCTGCGCAAGCAGCCCTAAAGCAATGATCTCAATCTTCCTGGCACACCGCGTTGCCTGGCTTGGGGCCACTTGCGCAGCCCAACGGGGATAAATCCCCTCGCCACAGGGCCTAGTTCACTACGCTCCATTACCGGGCAACACGCTTTGATTCGGTGCAATAAATCCGCCTTCACCCTCCCCGCCCCACGCTTCCCCCAATAAATCCGCACCCTCGCGGCACTTGGCACAACCACTGCATAACCTCCCTCACCATACATAAAGCAACGCCTCCAACGATGAAGGCGGTGCTTCCCGAGAGAACGGGACCAGGACAAAGGCGTCCTCGCTAGCTTGCTAGCGGGACGCCTTTTTTTGTTTTCGTAAAAATTGCCGAGCCAGTCCGATCGCCGTGACGAAACGGACCTGGCTTGCGGAGAACCCTGATGAAAAAACTCAAACTGGTAATGATCGGCAACGGCATGGCCGGGGTTCGAACCCTCGAGGAACTGCTCAAGCTGAGCAACGAGCTGTACGACATCACGGTGTTCGGTGCCGAGCCCCACACCAACTACAACCGCATCCTGCTTTCGCCGGTGCTGGCCGGTGAGCAGACCTTCGAAGAGATCGTGCTCAACGACCTGAGCTGGTACCTGGACAACGACATCAAGCTGCTGCTCAACCGCAAAGTGGTGGAGATCGACCGGGTCAAGCGCCGGGTCATCGCCGAAGACGGCAGCGAAGCCGAATACGACCGCCTGCTGATCGCCACCGGCTCCACCCCGTTCATCCTGCCGATTCCCGGCAACACCCTGGACGGCGTGATCGGCTACCGCGACATCGCCGACACCCAGGCGATGATCGACACCGCCAAGACCCACAAGCACGCCGTGGTGATTGGCGGCGGCCTGCTGGGCCTGGAAGCCGCCAATGGCTTGAAGCTGCGGGGCATGGACGTGACCGTGGTGCACTTGGGCGAGTGGCTGCTGGAGCGGCAACTGGACAAGACCAGCGGCCAGCTGCTGCAAACCGCCCTGGAAAACCGTGGCCTGAAATTCCGCCTCAGCGAGCAGACCCAGGCCTTGCACGACGCCGGCAACGGCCGGGTCGGCTCGGTCCAGTTCAAGAATGGCGACATCATCCCCGCCGACCTGGTGGTGATGGCCGCCGGCATCCGCCCCAACACCGAACTGGCGGAAAAATCCGGCATCCCGTGCAACCGTGGGATCCTGGTCAACGACACGATGCAAACCTACGACCCGCGCATCTATGCCATCGGTGAATGCGCCAGCCATCGCGGCACCGCCTACGGTTTGGTCGCACCGTTGTTCGAACAGGCCAAGGTCTGCGCCAACCACCTAGCGCAACTGGGTTTCGCCACTTACAAGGGCTCGGTCACGTCGACCAAGTTGAAAGTCACCGGCATCGACCTGTTCTCCGCCGGGGACTTCATGGGCGGCGAAGGCACCGAGACCATCACCCTTTCCGACCCGATCGGCGGCGTCTACAAAAAGCTGGTGATCAAGGACGACGTGCTGGTCGGTGCCTGCCTCTACGGCGATACGGCGGATGGCGGCTGGTACTTCCGCCAGATCCGTGAAAACCACGCCATCAGCGAGATCCGCGATCACCTGATGTTTGGCGAAAACGCCCTGGGCGACGTCGGCCACCAAGGCCAGGACAAGGCCATGAGCATGGCCGACAGTGCCGAAGTCTGCGGCTGCAACGGCGTGTGCAAGGGCACCATCGTCAAGGCGATCCAGGAACACGGGCTGTTCAGCGTCGATGACGTGAAAAAACACACCAAGGCCGCCAGCTCCTGCGGCTCCTGCGCCGGCCTGGTGGAACAGATCCTGATCAACACCGTCGGCGGCGCGGCGGACGTCAAGCCGAAAAGCGAAAAAGCCATCTGCGGTTGCAGCGACCTCAACCACGGCCAGATCCGCCAGGCGATCCGCGACCAGCACCTGCTGACCATCGCGGGGACCATGAGTTACCTGAACTGGCGCACCCCGAACGGCTGCGCCACCTGCCGTCCGGCGCTGAACTACTACCTGATCTCCACCTGGCCCGGCGAAGCCCAGGACGACCCGCAGTCGCGCCTGATCAACGAACGTGCCCACGCCAACATCCAGAAAGACGGCACCTACTCGGTCGTCCCGCGGATGTGGGGTGGCGTGACCAATCCTTCGGAACTGCGGCGCATTGCCGACGTAGCCGACAAATACAACGTGCCCATGGTCAAGGTCACCGGCGGCCAGCGTATCGACCTGCTGGGCATCAAGAAGCAAGACCTGCCCGGCGTGTGGAAAGACCTCGACATGCCGTCCGGCCACGCCTACGGCAAGTCCATCCGCACCGTGAAGACCTGCGTGGGCAGTGAGTTCTGCCGCTTCGGCACGCAAAACTCGACCCAACTGGGCATTGAGCTGGAGCACGACCTGTTCAACATGTGGTCGCCCCACAAGGTCAAGCTGGCCGTCTCCGGTTGCCCGCGCAACTGCTCGGAGGCCGGCATCAAGGACGTCGGCATCATCGGCGTCGATTCCGGCTGGGAGATGTACATCGGTGGCAACGGCGGGATCAAGACCGAGGTCGCCGAGTTTTTCGTCAAGCTCAAGACCGCCGAAGAAGTGCGCGAATACAACGGCGCCTTCCTGCAGTTGTACCGCGAGGAAGCCTTCTACCTCGAACGCACCGTGCATTACATGCAGCGGGTGGGCATGGAGCACATCAAGAAAGCCGTGCTCGAAGACCCGGACCGGCGCAAGGCCCTTCACGAACGCCTGAAGTTTTCCCTGTCGCTGGAACAGGACCCGTGGAAGCAACGCCTGGAACAACCCCAGCTGAAAAAAGAGTTCGAGGTCATTCCCGTGAAGACTCTGGAGGTGCTGGCATGAACTGGTTGGATATCTGCGCACTGGAAGAGATCAATATCCTCGGTTCGCGCATCATCAATGGCCCCAAAGGCGATATCGCGATTTTTCCGCACCAGCGACGATGAAGTGTTCGCCCTCGATGACCGTTGCCCCCACAAGGGCGGGCCGTTGTCACAAGGCTTGGTCTACGGCAAGCGCGTGGCCTGCCCACTGCACAACTGGCAGATCGACCTGGAAAGCGGCCAGGCCCAGGCCCCGGACGTGGGCTGCGCCCATCATCATTCGGCGCGAGTCGAGAACGGCCGGGTGATGCTGGCCCTGCGGGACGCAAGCTGATGAAGCGCCAGACCACTGCCTCGACCTGCTGTTACTGCGGGGTCGGTTGCGGCGTGCTGATCGAGCATGACGACGAGCGCATCCTCGGCGTCAGTGGCGATCCCGCCCATCCGGCCAACTTTGGCAAACTGTGCAGCAAGGGTTCCACCCTGCACCTGACCGGTGACCTCGCCGCCCGCGCCCTGTACCCCGAACTGCGCCTGGGCAAAGGCCTGGCCCGGGCCCGCACCGACTGGGACAGCGCCCTCGATCACGCCGCCAGTGTCTTCGCCGAGACCCTCGCCGAGCACGGCCCCGACAGCGTGGCGTTCTACATCTCCGGGCAACTGCTGACCGAGGATTACTACGCCTTCAACAAACTCGCCCGGGCGTTGGTGGGCACCAACAACATCGACAGCAATTCCCGGCTGTGCATGTCCTCCGCCGTGGTGGGCTACAAGCGCAGCCTCGGCGCCGACGCCCCGCCCTGCAGCTATGAAGACCTGGAGCTGAGCGACTGCGTGATGATCGTCGGCAGTAACATGGCCTACGCGCACCCCATCCTGTTTCGCCGCCTCGAAGAAGCCAAATCCCGCCGGCCGCAGATGAAGATCATCGTCATCGACCCCCGGCGCACCGACACTTGCGATCTGGCGGACCTGCACCTGGCGATCCTGCCGGGTACCGATGTCGCCTTGTTCCATGGGATTTTGCACCTGCTGCTGTGGGAAGACTGGGTCGACCGCGACTTCATCAAGGCCCACACCGAAGGTTTGGCGGACCTGAAAAACCTGGTGCGCGACTACACGCCGGCCATGGTCGCCCAGTTGTGCGGTATCAGCGTCGAGCAACTGCATCAGTGCGCCGAATGGGTCGGCACGTCGCCGAGTTTCCTGTCGCTGTGGTGCATGGGCTTGAACCAGTCCACCGCTGGCAGCGCCAAGAACAGCGCATTGATCAATTTGCATCTGGCCACCGGGCAAATCGGCCGGCCGGGTGCGGGACCTTTCTCACTGACCGGCCAGCCCAATGCCATGGGCGGACGGGAAACCGGCAGCCTGTCGAACCTGCTGCCAGGCCATCGCGAAGCAGCCAACCCGGAGCATCGCGCCGAAGTCGCCCGTTACTGGGGCGTCGAGCAATTGCCCGCCACCACGGGCCTGAGCGCCATCGAGTTGTTCGAGCAGGTTCGCAGCGGCAAAATCAAGGCTTTGTGGATCGCCTGCACCAACCCGGCCCAATCGATGCCAGACCAGACGGCGGTGCGTGAAGCGCTGCAAGCCTGCCCATTCGTGGTGCTGCAGGAGGCTTTCCGGACCACCGAAACCGCCACGTTTGCCGACCTGCTGTTGCCGGCGGCCAGTTGGGGCGAGAAAGAAGGCTCGGTGACCAACTCCGAACGGCGCATTTCCCACGTCCGCCGGGCGATCGGCGCACCGGGCGAAGCGCGGGCGGACTGGGCAATCACCGTGGATTTCGCACAACGCCTGGAGAAGCGCCTGCGGCCGGGCCAGCCCAGCCTGTTCGCCTTTGAAAACCCGGCCCAACTGTTCGATGAGTACAAGCAGTTGACCCGGGGTCGCGACCTGGACTTGTCCGGCATCAGCCATGAACTGATCGATCACCTCGGCCCGCAGCAATGGCCTTTCCCGGACGGCGCGACAGTCGGAACGGCGCGTCTGTACATGGACGGGATTTTTCCCACCGACAGCGGCCGCGCCCGGTTCGTGGCCGACCCGTATCGCGCCGCCAAGGAGCTACGCGACGCCCGCTACCCGCTGACCCTCAACACCGGTCGACTGCGTGATCAGTGGCACGGCATGAGCCGTACCGGCACCGCCGCGCAATTGTTCGGCCATGTGAACGAAGCCGTACTCAGCCTGCATCCCGACGAACTGCAGCGCCATCGCCTGCAAGCCGGCGACCTGGTGAGCCTCAAAAGCCGCCGCGGCGCCGTGATCGTGGCGGTGGAAAGTGACGAAAGCGTGCGCCCCGGCCAAGCGTTCCTGCCCATGCACTGGGGCGACCGGTTTCTCAAGGGCGGGGTCAACACCCTGACCCAACCGGCCTTCGACCCTCTGTCGAAACAACCGGAACTCAAACACAGCGGCGTACGCCTGGATCCGGTGAGCCTGCCCTGGCAGCTTTTCGCCTTGATCGAAGGCGATGTTCAACAGCATTTGGAGACGCTACGACCGCTGTGTGAGGCGTTTGCCTACGCCAGCCTGAGTCTGACCGGTCGTGAACGTCCTGCATTGCTGATTCGCGCTGCCAGCGCCGTTGCACCCGAACCGCAACTGCTCCAGGCGATTGACGAGCAATTGGGGCTGATCGATGGCCCGGTTCTGGCCTATGACGATCCACGGCGCTCCATCGGTAAACGGGTGCGCATCGAAAACGGTCGCATCACCGCCATCCGCCTGGCCGGCGAAACCCTGGCCCGGCACTGGTTGCAGAACCTGTGGCAGGAAGGTCGTGCCGATGAGCAATTGCGCCGTTGGCTGCTGGCGCCTTTGAGCGCGCCGCCGGGCAACGCCAGCTCCTCGCTCAAAGGCAGCAAAACACTGTGCAACTGCATGAACGTCAGCCAGCGTGCGGTCTGCGCGGGCATTGAACGTGGCCTGGATCTGCAGGGGTTGAAAAAGGAACTGGGTTGCGGCACGCAATGCGGCTCCTGTGTACCGGAAATCAAGCGCCTGCTGGTTGCCACTGCGCAACCGGTGGCCGTTATCTCGTGAGGAAAAACACTATGAACGCAAAAGTCTGGCTGGTGGGTGCGGGTCCCGGTGACCCTGAATTATTGACCCTCAAAGCCGTGCGCGCCTTGGGCGAGGCCGACGTGGTGCTGATCGACGATCTGGTCAATGGCGCCGTGCTTGAGCATTGCCCCGCCGCACGCATCATTGCCGTGGGTAAACGCGGCGGATGCCGGTCCACGCCGCAAGCTTTTATCCATCGCCTGATGCTGCGTTATGCCCACCAGGGTAAATGCGTGGTGCGTCTCAAAGGCGGCGACCCGTGCATCTTCGGCCGGGGAGGTGAAGAGGCGCAGTGGTTGCGTGAGCATGGCGTCGAAGTGGAGCTGGTCAATGGCATCACCGCGGGGCTTGCAGGCGCCACCCAGTGCGATATTCCGCTGACCCTGCGCGGGATTGCCCGTGGCGTGACACTGGTGACCGCCCACACCCAGGACGGCAGCAGCCTGAACTGGCAAGCCCTGGCCCAAAGCGGTACGACGCTGGTGGTGTACATGGGCGTGGCGAAACTGAGTGAAATCCGCGAGCAACTCCTGGCCGGTGGCCTGGCGGCGGACACCCCGGTGGCGATGATTGAAAACGCTTCCCTGCCCCACCAGCGTGACTGCCGCAGCGACCTGGCCTCGATGGAAGCCGATGCCAGTGCGTTCCACCTCAAGAGCCCGGCCATCCTGGTGATTGGGGCGGTGGCAGCGGCCGCTGAACTTGCAGGATCGCAGCCTGCGTGGGTCCAGGCTTCAGCGCTGTAACAAACAACATCGAACCTGTGGGAGCGAGCTTGCTCGCGATGGCGGCGTATCAGTCAACATCAAGGATGTAGACCCACCGCTATCGCGAGCAAGCTCGCTCCCACAGGTTTTGCTTTGCCTGACACATCCTCCATCTCCCATAAATCGCAGGCAAAGAAAAGCCCGGCCTAAGCCGGGCTTTTCTACAGCTTCGGGCTAATTACTTGCCTTGAGCTTCAACTGTCGCTTCTACGCGACGGTTAACTGCACGACCAGCTTCAGTGGCGTTGTCGGCAACTGGGCGGGATTCGCCGTAGCCAACAGACTGAACGCGGGACGATTCAACACCGTACTGGTTGGTCAGAACTTGCTTAACGGCGTTTGCACGACGCTCAGACAGTTTCTGGTTGTAAGCGTCAGGACCGACGGAGTCAGTGTGACCTTCAACAGTAGTGCTGGTGGATGGGTACTGCTTCATGAAGTCAGCCAGGTTCTTGATGTCGCCGTAGCTGTTAGGCTTGACGACCGACTTGTCGAAGTCGAACTTGACGTCCAGCTCAACACGTACAACTTCGGCAACTGCTGGGCAGCCATCAGCGTCAACGGTTACGTTGGCTGGGGTGTCAGGGCACTTGTCGACGTTGTCGCACACGCCATCGTTGTCGCTGTCGGAGCAGACTTCAGCCGGAGCTGGAACTGGAGCAGCAGCAGGCTTGGAGCCGCCACCGAAGTTCACACCGATACCGACGCTTGGCGCCCACTCGGTGTCGCCTTGGTCGATGTTGTACTGAGCTTCAACGCCTGCACGGGCGTAGAAGTTCTCGGTGAAATACAGCTTGGCGCCGCCACCAACGTTGGCGAAGGTGGAACGGTTACGACCGTTGCTGCCATTCTGGTCGATGCTCTGGTCGGAGAAACCGGCAGAGACGTAAGGACGCAGCATGTCACCTGGGTTGTTGAAGTGGTACAGAGCGTCCAGAGCGGTGTTGGCGCCCTTGACGTTCGTGCCGTCGTCGGTACGTGCGTTGTGCACTTCGTCGTAGGCCAGACGCAGTTCAACGTCGTCGGTCAGGAAGTAACCAACCGAACCGCCGAACAGGTTGCCGTTGTTCTTGAAGTTACGAGCGCTGTCGAATTGCTCTTTCTTAGCGAAGCCTTCGATTTCAACTGCGCCTTGGCCTTGTGCCAGAGCGCCGAACGAAGTGGCAGCAATAAGAGAACCAATGGCAAAGCCCAAGGTGTTTTTCAGTTTCATCCGTTAAATCCCCATCTGGTGATTGTGAAGCAGTCCCGCAAACCGGGGGACAACTCGGCGGCAAGTCTATCAGAACTTGCCTACACGTAAGAGATATTTGCGCCAAACTAAGTTTCAGCAATGCCTGCAAATTTCTCACGCAATTTGTCAAGAGCGCGCTTGTAACGCATTTTTGTCGCGCTCAAACCCATGTGCATTATGTCTGCGATCTCTTGGAATTCCAGTTCTGCGACAAATCGTAGCACCAGAATTTCCCGGTCGATCGGATTCACATAGACCAGCCAGCGATCGAGTCCACCCTTTTCCTCGGGTTTGGGCGCCTTTTCTTCAGACGCTTCCTCGAGAGGGTCCAGGCTCAAAGCGTCCATCAAGCGACGCTTTCGCCGTTCCTTGCGATACTGCGTGATGCATTCGTTGTACGTGATGCTGTAGAGCCAGGTTTTGAACTTCGATTTCCCCTCGAAGTTCTTCAGGCCATACAGCACCTTCAACATCACCTCCTGACAGACATCGTCAGCGTCGCGATCGTTCCCCAGATACCGTGCACAAACGTTAAATAATGTTCTCTGGTAACGCCGCATCAACTCTTCGTAAGCGCGTGTTACGTGGAACAGCTCCGTATGCGCGCGCGCGACCAACTCCTCATCGGAGAGATCACGGGGGTCGTAGCGCGTAGATAGCGATTGGGGTTTGTTCAAAACAAGTCGGGCCGACAGTCTAGGTCAATGTGCGCCGCAGCCTGCGATAACGGGCATTTTGCGGCGGCATACATTAGCAGGGTTTGCCGGGTTAGCGGCTACTCACATGCTGCTCCAGCAGGATCCGATTGGAGAGCGACACCAGTTCGCCCTCCTCGGTCAGCAATGTGGTCTTCACCGTGCCGATCTCTTCGATCTGGCCTTCGACCTCGCCAACACGCACTTGTTGCCCAACCTCATACAGCTCACGCACATAGATTCCCGCAAGAATCTGACCGGCGATTTCCCGGCTTCCCAATCCCATTGCCAGCGCAACCGCCAGACCAACGGTAATCAATACGATCACAATCACATGGTTAAGCAGGTCAGTCTTGACCTCCAACTGGCTGATCGCGACCGAAATACTGATGATGATCACCAGGCCCTGGGCAATCCTGCCCAAACCCTGGGCGTAATCCAGCCCTACGCCCTCGGCCGCACCGCGCACCAGCCCATTGGCCAGTTGCGCCAGCAGAACGCCAACCAGCAGCACCAGCGCCGCCCCGAAAACCTTCGGCAGATACAGCGCAAGCATATCGAGCGTAGCTGAAACTCGCTCAAGTCCAAGGGACTCAGCCGCGGAAACCAGAAAAATCAGCAAGACGAACCAATAGACGATCTTGCCGATCAGGGTCGAAATCGGTACCTGGATGCCGCCCCGGGACAGCAGCTTGGTCAGGCCGGTGCCGCCCATCAAGCGGTCGAGCCCCAGTTTGGCGAGCAACTTGGAAAGCAGCGTGTCCAGCAGCTTGGCGACGACGAAACCCAACAACAGCACGACCAGCGCGCCAAAAAGGTTGGGGATAAAGTTAGCCACTTTGGTCCACAACGCAGTCATTGCCGTGACGAGGCTCTGGGTCCAGAGATTCAGTTCCATATTCAATCAGCCTTATCAGCGGTGCGAGTAACAGGTTTACGACGGGACACCGGCGAGACGTGGGCCGACCCGTTATTCAAGGCGATCATCAGCGCGGGCAGCCAGCGGCCCAGCAGGCTGAACAGATCGCCGGCGCCGACCTGGCGGTTGGCGGTTTTCAGTACACGCCCCAGACATGCGTCGTCGTCCCGGCTGGATGGCGAAGCCCTGAGCATGTCGCGCAAAGACTGTTCGAACGGATCGTGCATACGCACCTCTCGTGATGTCTGTGGGAGACGCGGTCAAATTTCGTCGGGTCACATGAAGACTTCTTCACACCCAGCGCAAACGGCGGAATAACCACCACTGCCCCAGCGCCACGCAGACCATCAGCAGGCAGGCGACCAGGAAGCCGTAAGCGCTATCGGAGAACGGAATACCGCCGACGTTAATGCCCAAAAGGCCGGTGAGAAAACTCATCGGCAGGAAAATCCCGGTGATGATGCCAAAGCGGTACATGGTGCGGTTCATACGCACCGAAAGACGCCGGTCTTCGGCCTCCAGCACAAGCCCCACGCGCTCTCGGGTCAATTCCAGCTCCTCGAGGTAACGGGTCAGGCTGTTGTTCAATTCATTCCAATAGTCGCCGTCGTCGTCGACGAACCATGGCAATTTAAGCCGTGTCATCTGACCGAAAATATCCCGCTGTGGTGCCAGGAATCGCTTCAGCCCGGCCGCCCGTCGACGGATATGCAAAATGGCATCGTGCTCGGGAGTATACCGTTCGTCAGTATCGAGCTTCTCCTCCTCGCCGTCGACGATTTCAGAGAGGCAGGTAACCAAGTCCTGCACCTTATTGGTGAGGTACTGCGCCATATAAAGGATGAGTTCCGACGTGCTTTTCGGCCCCTTGCCCTCGGCCAGTTGCGCCAGCAGCTCATCGGTAGCGCGCAGTGGACGCAGGCGCAGGGAGATCACGCGCTGGGCGGACGCAAAGATCCGCACCGACACCATGTCTTCCGGCTCGGCGCCCGGGTTGAGGTTGATCCCCCGCAGGAACAGCAGCAGTTCGGCATTGGGCAATGGCAACAGCCGCGGCCGGGTGTTCTCTTCGAGCAGCAGGTCGCAGTTGAATTCGCTCAGGCCACTGGATTTGCGCAGCCAGGTATGGGTTTGCGGATGACTGCGATCCCAGTGCAGCCACAGGCTTTCGTGCGCCTGGAGCTGCAAATCGTCGAGTTCGGTCCGGGCTATGGAACGCGCGCCGCCTTTACCGTCCAGCACCAGGGCATGCACCAGCCCCCATTGCGCGTTTTCTTCCTCGAACATCCTCATCCCTTATGACTGTGGCACTTCATTCAGGCATTTTCAGCGGGCTTGGCGAGACGATCACGCCATTGTTGTCCGCATAGACATACTCGCCCGGACGAAACGTCACGCCGGCAAAGGTCACCGGCACATTGAGCTCGCCGACGCCACGCCGGTCGGTTTTCATCGGATGGCTGGCCAGTGCCTGGACCCCGAGGTCCGTCTGGGCGATGACGTCGACGTCGCGGATGCAACCGTAGATCACCAGCCCTTCCCAGCCGTTTTTCGCGGCTTTTTCCGCCAACATGTCGCCCAGCAGTGCCCGACGCAGGGAGCCACCACCATCGACCACCAACACCTTGCCGTTGCCCTGGAGTTCAACCTGCTCCTTGACCCGCGAGTTGTCCTCGAAGCACTTGATGGTCACGATTTCGCCGCCGAAGGAATCGCGGCCGCCGAAATTGCTGAACATCGGCTCCAACACCTGCACCAACTCCGGGTAGGCGTCGCACAGGTCGGGCGTGAGGTAATGGTTCATCGAACAACTCCTGTAGGGCTTGAACGTCAGGTTGAATGAACAACCGTTTATGACCGTAACAGCGCAACGCGTCATATCTTAGCCGCAAGCCGACCAGAGCGAAATGCCCCTGTCAGAGCCTTTCGCTCAAACCGCCTCGGCCAGGACCGGCAGATTTTCCAGCAACGGCGCGTGCTGATCCTCCAGCCAACGCGCCACCAGAGGCCAGACCTCCGTGTGCGCGGCTTTGCTGACCAGCATTTCGACATGGCCGAAATCGTCACTGAAACCGTGCTTGCGGCCGAGGCAGACAAACTGTTTGTGCTCGGAACCGATCTGCTCGAAGAGTTTGCGGCAGGCCCAGGTCGGGTCCTGGTGATCAGCCACTGCACTCACCGCCAGCACCGGCACTTGCACATCGGCCAGGCCCGCCCACCAGTTCTTCTCGGCATCGCCGAAACGCCCGAACAGGCCGTACCAACGCATGCTCTCCAAGGCCAGGCCGATGGGCTCGTCCTCGGGGCCGCGCTTGAGCCTTGCGCCGGATAATTGGGCAAAGCGTTTGAGAATGAAGCGGCCACTCCATTCCACCGGAGGGATCTTCAGCGGCCAGTAGGTGCGGCTGACCTGGGTGCCAAAAAATGCCGCCGACGCCACGGCAGGCTCGCCCAGGTAGTGGCCGCCCAAGGCTGCCGCCAGGGTGATGCCGCCCAGGGAATGGCCGATCCAGTGCGGCACTTGCCCGCTCTGCTCGCGCACGAAGGCACCGATGGCCGGCAAGTCGTAACGGGCGTAATCGGCCACGCGATTGTTGCGGTAGCCCTGGTTGCGCTGGGACAACCCATGGCCGCGCATTTCGGGGATCCAGACATCGAAGCCCAGGCGTGTCAGGTACGCCCCCAGGCCCAAACCCTTGGGCGAATACCAGAAGCGCCGGTTGGAAAAGCTGCCATGCAACAGGATCACGGGAACGCCACGGGTTTGGGTGGCGTCGGCCATGCCCAGCCGGGTGACGGCCAATTCGACGCTGTAGTCCGGGCTGTTGCCGGGTTTCAAGCGATAGACGTCTTCGCTCAGATCGCCGCGCCGCTCGGCGCTGATCAGGGCGACAGGAAAAAGGTTGCTGCTGCTTTGCATAATGCTCTTGCACAAAAAAGGGCGGCATCCATCAGGAGCCCGCCCTACTTCAATCAAAAGGGGCCGTGTGACCGGCCCCTTCACTCGATCAGACCGCTGCCTGACCCTCAGCCAGGAAGAACCAGGTTTCCAGCACGGAGTCCGGGTTCAACGAAACGCTTTCGATGCCCTGCTCCATCAGCCACTTGGCCAGATCCGGGTGGTCCGAAGGGCCCTGGCCGCAGATGCCGATGTACTTGCCGGCCTTGTTGCAGGCGGCGATGGCATTGGCCAGCAGCTTCTTGACCGCCGGGTTCCGCTCATCGAACAGGTGAGCGATGATCCCGGAATCGCGGTCCAGGCCCAGGGTCAACTGGGTCAGGTCGTTGGAGCCGATGGAGAAACCGTCGAAGAACTCGAGGAACTCTTCTGCCAGGATCGCGTTGGACGGCAGCTCGCACATCATGATCACGCGCAGGCCATTGTCGCCACGGGCCAGGCCGTTTTCCGCCAACAGATCGACGACCTGGCTCGCTTCGCCCAGGGTACGGACGAAGGGCACCATGATCTCGACGTTGGTCAGGCCCATCTCGTTACGCACGCGCTTGAGGGCGCGGCACTCGAGCTCGAAGCAGTCACGGAAAGCCTCGCTGATGTAACGCGAAGCGCCGCGGAAGCCCAGCATCGGGTTTTCTTCTTCCGGCTCGTAGAGCTTGCCGCCGATCAGATTGGCGTATTCGTTGGACTTGAAGTCCGACAGGCGCACGATGACCTTTTTCGGCCAGAACGCCGCCGCCAGGGTGCTGATACCTTCCACCAGCTTCTCGACGTAGAAACCGACCGGATCGTCGTAGCCGGCAATGCGCTTGTCGACGCTGTCCTTGATCTCCGACGGCAGGCCGTCGTAGTTCAACAGCGCCTTGGGGTGCACGCCGATCATGCGGTTGATGATGAACTCCAGGCGGGCCAGGCCCACACCGGCGTTCGGCAATTGGGCGAAGTCAAAGGCACGGTCCGGGTTGCCGACGTTCATCATGATCTTGAACGGCAGGTCCGGCATGGCGTCCACGGAGTTCTTCTTGATGTCGAAGCCCAGTTCGCCTTCGAAGATGTAGCCGGTATCACCTTCGGCGCAGGAAACAGTCACGCCTTGGCCGTCCTTGAGCAGTTGGGTGGCGTTGCCGCAACCCACCACGGCCGGGATACCCAGTTCACGGGCGATGATCGCCGCGTGGCAAGTGCGCCCGCCACGGTTGGTGACAATGGCGCTGGCGCGCTTCATCACCGGTTCCCAGTCCGGGTCGGTCATATCGGAAACCAGTACGTCGCCGGCCTGGACCTTGTCCATCTCCGAGACGTCCTTGATGATCCGTACCTTGCCGGCGCCGATGCGCTGGCCGATGGCACGGCCTTCCACCAGCACGGTGCCGGTTTCCTTGAGCAGGTAGCGCTCCATGACGTTGGCCTGGGTGCGGCTCTTCACGGTTTCCGGACGGGCCTGCACGATGTACAGCTTGCCGTCGTCACCGTCCTTGGCCCATTCGATGTCCATCGGGCACTTGTAGTGCTTCTCGATGATCATCGCCTGCTTGGCCAACTCGCTGACTTCGGCGTCGCTCAGGCAAAAACGCGCGCGCTCGGCCTTGTCCACGTCGACGGTCTTCACCGAACGACCGGCCTTGGCTTCGTCGCCGTAGATCATCTTGATGGCCTTGCTGCCCAGGTTGCGGCGCAGGATGGCCGGGCGACCGGCTTCCAACGTGCCTTTATGGACGTAGAACTCATCCGGGTTCACCGCGCCCTGGACCACGGTTTCACCCAGGCCGTAGGCGCCGGTGATGAACACCACGTCACGGAAACCCGACTCGGTGTCGAGGGTGAACATCACACCGGCAGTGCCGGTTTCGGAGCGGACCATGCGCTGCACACCAGCGGACAAGGCGACCAGCTTATGGTCAAAGCCCTGGTGAACACGGTAGGAAATGGCACGGTCGTTAAAAAGAGAGGCAAAGACTTCCTTGGCCGCGCGGATGACGTTTTCCACGCCACGAATGTTCAGGAAGGTTTCCTGCTGGCCGGCGAAGGAGGCGTCCGGCAGGTCTTCGGCGGTGGCCGAGGAACGCACGGCGACGGCGATATCGGGATTGCCTTCGGACAGTTTGGCGAAAGCGGTGCGGATCTCGGCGTTCAGTTTCTCGGGGAACTCGGCTTCCATGATCCATTGACGGATCTGGGCGCCGGTCTTGGCCAGGGCGTTGACGTCATCGACGTCCAAGGCATCGAGCGCTTCGTGGATCTGCTGGTTCAGCCCACTCAGTTCCAGGAAATCACGATAAGCCTGAGCGGTCGTGGCGAAGCCACCTGGCACCGATACGCCGGCACCGGCGAGGTTACTGATCATCTCGCCCAGGGATGCGTTCTTGCCCCCCACATGCTCTACATCATGGACGCCGAGCTTATCGAGGGAAACTACGTACTCTACCAAGGTGATCTCTCCACTAACTGTGTTGGAAAAGCTCAAGGCACCGACGGCTCCAGGGGAGCGATTGTCGGCGATATGGCCTGGACCTGGAAAATAAGTGAGAATGCGGGCCACTGGCGGCCAGCAAATCGCGCCTATCATATCCAAGAATCGTTACTAGCTTAAGGCCCAAGGCACAAATGAAACGATCTGCTTTTTTTATCTCCGACGGCACCGGCATCACGGCCGAAACGCTGGGCCAAAGCCTGTTGGCGCAATTCGAAAACATTACCTTCGCCAAGTTCATACGTCCGTACATCGACAACGTCGACAAAGCGCGGGCCATGGTACAGCAAATCAATAAAGCCGCCGAAACCGACGGTTTTCGCCCGATTATCTTCGATACCATCGTCAATCAGGACATCCGTGAGATTCTCGCAACGTCCAATGGTTTCATGATCGACATTTTTTCCACCTTCCTGGCGCCCCTGGAACAGGAACTGAGCGAGCATTCCTCCTACTCGGTCGGCAAGTCCCATTCCATCGGCCACAACTCCAACTACATGGAGCGGATCGAGGCGGTCAACTTCGCGCTGGACAACGATGACGGCGCCCGCACGCATTATTACGACAAGGCCGACCTGATCCTAGTGGGGGTGTCGCGCTGTGGTAAGACGCCGACGTGTCTGTACATGGCGATGCAATTCGGCATCCGCGCGGCCAACTATCCGCTGACCGAAGACGACATGGAGCGCCTGCAACTGCCCAGCGCCCTGCGCGCCCACCAGCACAAGTTGTTCGGCCTGACCATCGACCCGGACCGCCTCACCGCGATCCGCAACGAACGCAAGCCCAACAGCCGTTATTCGAGCTACGCCCAGTGCGAGTTCGAAGTACGCGAGGTGGAAAATCTGTTCCGGCGCGAGAACATACCGCATATCAATTCCACGCATTTTTCCGTGGAAGAGATCTCGGCGAAGATTCTGGTGGAGAAAGGGGTGGAGCGGCGGTTTAAATAACCAGGTGGTGTGCCGGAAAAACCTGTGGGAGCGAGCTTGCTCGCGATTGCGGCGGGTCAGCAAGATCAATGTTGGCTGACACTCCGTCATCGCGAGCAAGCTCGCTCCCACAAGGGATAGGAAGTCTTCCGGCCTATGGTTTCAACCGCTCAACCAACGCCTGCCCCACCGCCAGCGCCGAGGCCGGATTCTGGCCGGTAATCAGTTCCCGATCCGTCACCACATGGGACGTCCACGGCGAGGTGTTGCTACTGTACTGCCCGCCAGCCTGCTGCAACGCGGTCTGAGGGTAGAATTTCATGCTCCCACCGCCCAGCAGCCCCTTGGCCAGTTCCTCTTCCTGATTGCTGATCACGGTCATTTTGTACCCGGCGTAGATCCAATCCGACGGGGCCGAGGCCTGTCTTTTAGCCGTCAACTGGTCGACGAATCCTTGGGCGTTGGGCAATGTCGACAGCAACGCGATCGGTCCGTGGCAGACCAGTGCGGTGGTCTTGCCCTTGCCATGGAAGTGCGTCAACACCCGACCCAGCGGCGCACTGGTGAGCAGGTCCTGCATCGGTGCATGACCGCCGGGGATATACACCGCGTCAAACTGCTCCAGGCCCATCTGTTCGACACGGGCCAGGCTGACCACCGGCGACTCCTGTGTCGAAGTGATCTTCAGTTGCGCCAGCAACGCCTGGTAGCGCTCCAGCTCCGCCACATCGTTGTTGAAATACATCTTGTCCACTGACGACCGGTCCAGCGTCGGCGCCTTGCCTTCCGGGGTGGCGAACGTCACCTGATGGCCGGCGTCCAGCAGGAGCTTGACCGGTTGCAACAGTTCGTTGAGGTAGAACCCAGTGGAGAAGACCTTGCCGTCTTGCAGGTCCAGGTGATTGGCGTCCGACAGGACCACCAGCACATGGTCGGCATGGGCTGCGACGCTGGTGGCCGCCAATGTGGCAGACAGCGCCAGGGTAGTGAGTTTTTTCATGATGACTCCAGGAGGTCTCGATCAAAGATGACCTCACTGTATTGATGTCTTTATCGGCGATAAACTCGCCACCCGGAACATCACTTGGCCTCTGGAGGCAACAATGGCCCGTCGATTCGATTACCTGGCCGATGTGGAGGCCTTTGTCACCGTGGTGGAAAAAGGCACCCTCAGTGCCGGTGCCGTGGCGCTGGGCACCACGCCTTCGGTATTGAGCCGGGCCATTTCCCGCCTCGAAGCCCGGCTCGGCGTACAGCTGCTGCGACGCACCACGCGGCGGCTGAACCTGACCGACGCCGGCACGTTGTACCTGGAACAGTCGCGCTCGGCCTTTGCCCTGATTGACGACGCCGAGCGGCGAATCCAGGGCCAGGACGGTGTCTTGACCGGTCGTGTGCGCTTGAGCGTACCGACCACCTACGGTCATTACCGCCTGCCATCGCTGCTGGCGCGTTTCGCCGAGGCTTACCCGCAAGTTCGGGTCGAGCTGAGTATCACCAACCGCAATGTCGATCTGGTGGCCGAGGGGTATGACCTGGCGATCCGCCTAGGGCCACTGCCGGACAGCGGCTTGGTCGGGCGCAAGCTCGAAGACGCCCGCCTGTGCCTGGTGGCCGCACCGCATTACCTGGAACGTGCCGGAACGCCCCGGCACGTCGATGAACTGACTGGCCACGCCTGCCTGCCCTTCGTAATGCCCAGCAGCGGACGCATCGCTCCCTGGCTGTTTCGCGACAATCATGAAGACCGGGAATGGCTGCCGGCGGGCAATGCGCAGGTGTCCGATGATGTATTGGGCATCGTGTCCCTGGCACAGGCCGGGATGGGGATCTGCCAGACCTATGAATTCATTGTCCGGGAGCGAATCGAGCGCGGGGAACTGGTGGCTTTGCTGGAGGACTTTGGCGGGCGCAGCCGACCCTTTTCAATCATCTACCCGCCCCATCGGCAATTGCCGGCGGCGGCACGGGCGTTGATTGATTTTTTGATCGAGCAATAGCGGGTAACGCCGGCCTCTGTGGGAGCGAGCTTGCTCGCGATTGCGGAGTGTCAGCCGGCATCAATGTTGCCGATCCACCGCTATCGCGAGCAAGCTCGCTCCCACAAGGGTTCTGATGTGGCTGCAAGATTCGTATTCTCCCGCAGCCTTCCTGTGGAAAGCTTTCTTGCTGCCACAGGCTCCTCATTTAGTGGGCCGCAGCCGCCTGCTCTTCCATCTTCTTGCGCAGGCTCAGCGGGCGCATGTCGGTCCAGACTTCTTCGATGTAGGCCAGGCATTCCTTTTTGAATCCGCTTTTGCCAGCGGTGCGCCAGCCTTCGGGAATCGCCTTGTAGTCTGGCCAGATCGAATACTGTTCTTCGTGGTTGACCACGACCTGAAAGACGATGTCCTCGCGGTCGAATACTGAAGTCATGAGTGTTTCTCCATCTATGCTCGAGGTTCGCTGCGACACATGCGCAGCCAGGATATGAAAGGAACGTATGGGGCCAGGGGAAAATTAGCTGTCGACCACGGCGGCCTTCAAGGCTCGTCCGAAAATCTCGGCGACCCGGTCGATTTCTGCCGCGGTAATGATCAGCGGCGGCAGGAAACGCACCACGCCGCCCTGCCGGCCACCCAACTCCAGGATCAGTCCACGCTTGAGGCATTCGCGCTGCAACCGTGGCGCCAGGCCTGCATGCACCGGCGGATGACCAAGGGTGTCCGGCTTGCCTGCCGGGTCCACCAGTTCGACACCGAGCATCAGCCCACGACCACGAATATCGCCCAGTTGCGGGAAATCCCGCTGCAGGATGAGCAAGTGCTCGCGCAAGCGCTCGCCCATGGCAGCGGCGTGGGCCGGCAGGTTGTGCTCCAGCAGATAGCGCATTACCGCAGAACCTGCAGCCATGGCCATTTGATTGCCACGGAAAGTCCCGGCATGGGCCCCTGGCAACCAGGTGTCGAGCCAGTCGCGATAGACCACCACCGCCAGCGGCAGGCTGCCGCCGATGGCTTTGGACAGGACGACAACGTCCGGAATGATCCCGGCATGCTCGAACGCGAACATTTTGCCGGTGCGGCCGAAACCGCTCTGGATTTCGTCGACGATCAGCGCCACGCCGGCCTGCTCGGTAATGCGCCGCAAGCCGCGTAGCCAATCAAGATCGGCCGGGATCACCCCGCCCTCGCCCTGCACCACCTCGACAATCACCGCCGCCGGCAATTGCACACCGGCCTCGGGGTCGTTCAGCAGGTTTTCCAGGTAATGCAGGTTGGCCTTCACGCCCTCGGCACCACCCAACCCGAACGGACAGCGGTAATCGTAGGGGTATGGCATGAATTGCACGCCGTTGCTGAGCAACGCCCCCAAGGGTTTCTTCGGCCCCAGGCTCCCCATCAGGCTCAACGCGCCTTGGCTCATGCCGTGATAACCGCCCTGGAACGACAGCACGGTGCTGCGCCCGGTGGCGGTGCGCACCAGCTTGAGGGCGGCTTCCACCGCGTCGGTGCCGGTGGGGCCACAAAACTGGATCTTCGCCTCGACGGCCAACTGCGCCGGCAACAGGCCGAACAGGTCCTGGACGAAGCGGTCCTTGACCGGCGTGGTCAGGTCCAGGGTATGCAAGGGCAGCTCATCGGCCAGCACCTGCTGGATCGCCTCGATCACCACCGGGTGGTTATGCCCCAGCGCCAGCGTGCCGGCTCCAGCCAGGCAATCGATGAAGGTCCGGCCTTCGACGTCCTCGACATACAACCCCCTGGCGCGCTTGAGGGCCAGGGGAATGCGCCGCGGATAGCTGCGGGCGTTGGACTCTTGCCGATTCTGGCGAACCAGCAGTGGCGACTCATTGAATTGATAGAGCGTCTCGGCCGGGGCGACGTTGACCCGCGCCGGCTGTGCTTCGATAAGGCTGTTGGCGACTGACATCTCTCGACCCCGCAATCCACTGTAAGTAGCGACCCAGATGGCATACCGCGCAGGTGCGTATCCGGTCGGGCGCACGTGCAGGTTTCCTGTTGTGGAAACGCATCAGCGCGGCAAGGATTTACTCTCGGGCCGAACTTTCCCCATGGGCTCGATCAATGGTTTGTGCATTGCAATGACCGTGACGCCGTCGATGACCGAGGCCTCGGCATTTTGTTCGAACCCCAACTGCCGATAGAACGCATGGCTCGTGCTCGTGCTGTCGAGTCGCACCTGGATGACCCCGCGCTCGCGCAGCCACGCCTCGATGTCGCGCACCAGTGCTTGTCCGACGCCACGGCGAAACCACTCCGGTTGCACATAGCAAAACGCGATCCGGCCCTCGACCGAGGCCATGGCAGTGCCCACCGGCCGTCCCTGCAAACGCGCCAGGGTCAGGCGCAACCGAGGATCGGCCAGCCAGGGCCGTACATGAGTGAGGGTGTTACCGCGGACCCAGGCCTCCACGATGCGCAGGTCATTACGGTGTGCGACGGCACAGCCGACCCGGATGGAGCGCTCGGCGATCCGGCTGATGATGCCGGCATCGCTGGGCGTGGCCGTGCAGATTTCGATGAAGGTGTCCATGGCGCGGTTTTCCTCATTCCTTGAGTCAAGCTGAAAAAAACATAGACCCGGACAAGGTGGGCGCGCCAATGGGAAGTTGTAGCTTCAAGCTTCAAGCGCTCCATCTTGTCGCTTGCAGCGGCCCGCTAGCGGGCCCCCACCGGCATCGTCAATTCAACCCGCAGCCCATCCGGGCGGCTGTCGAAATGCAGGCCGCAGCCGCAACGCTGGACGATGGCCTGGACGATCGCCAGCCCCAACCCGCAGCCGGTACTCTGGCCGTTGCGCCAGAAGCGTTGGGTCAGGTGCTGGATATCGTCGGCGGCAATGCCGGGACCGTGGTCACGCACCTGGAAACGCACGCGCTGGCCGATCATCTCCAGGCTCAGCTCCACATCGGTATCGTCCGGCGTATGGCGCAGCGCGTTATCCAATAGGTTGCGCAGGGCGGCGATGGAAAGCACCGCCGGCATCTGCACGGGTGCGTCGG
This sequence comes from Pseudomonas sp. B21-054, assembly GCF_026016345.1. Taxonomy (NCBI): domain Bacteria; kingdom Pseudomonadati; phylum Pseudomonadota; class Gammaproteobacteria; order Pseudomonadales; family Pseudomonadaceae; genus Pseudomonas; species Pseudomonas sp. B21-054. Next base: position 2,085,634 of record NZ_CP087204.1, on the reverse strand, counting down.
ACAGTCCCGGCGATATTTTCAGCTTGATCCGCCGCGAATCACTGCTGGCCGCGTCCTGGATCGCCAGCCGGGCAACCTGCTCGGCGTTGCATTGCACGCCGTCGTCGAACGACAGGCTGCCCTCGACCCGAGCCAGCAGCAACAACTGTTCGAGTGTGCGGTGCAAGCGGTCGGCGCCCTCCTCGGCCCGGGCCAGGGACTGATCGCGGGCGGCGCCTTCGGTCATCCGCGCCACTTGCAGGTGGGTCTTGATGGCGGTCAGTGGGCTACGCAGTTCATGGGCGGCATCGCCGGTCAACCGACGCTCGCGCTCGATGGTCTTGCCAATGCGCTGGAACAGCTGGTTCTGGGTTTCCAGCAGGGGCCGCAGCTCGCTGGGCAGCGGATGGATCTGCAAGGGTTCCAGCGAATCGGCATTGCGCCGCATCAGCGCGTCACGCATGCGATTGAGCGGTGCCAGGCCCTGGCCGATGCCCAGCCAAAGCAAACACAGGCAGCCGAGCAACGCCACGCCAACCGGCACCGAGGCCGCCAGCAGGATCGACATGTTCAAGGCTTCACGTTCAATCTGACGGTCGGCGGTGGTGATGCGCAGATCCCCCCGGGCCAAGGTGAAGCTGCGCCAGGGCGCGCCGTCGATCATCTGGTCGTGAAAGCCCATTTTCTCGGCCTCCAGGGCTTGCTCTGGCGTGCCGTGGCTGCGGGCCAGAATTTCGCCACGCAAGGAGCTGACCTGACAGGCCATGCCGCCGGGAATGCTCAATTGCTCAGCGCTGAAATGCGTGCCTTCGCCCTTGCTGGGCAGTGGTGGCAACTGTTCCAGCAGCCCCGCGACCATGCGCGCCGAGGCCACCAGACGCTGGTCGAGGGAGAACATCATCTGGTTGCGCAGATCGCTGAGCATCCATGCCGCGGCCAAGGCCCAGATCAGGGCGAAGGCCGCGCCGAGGGTCAGGCTCAGGCGCAGTCGCAGGCTCATCACTTCGAAGATTCCCCGCCGTCGGCCGGACCCAGGCGATAACCCAGCCCGCGCACGGTCTCGACGATCCCGTTACCCAGTTTGCGTCGCAGGTGATGGATATGGACGTTGAGGGCGTTGCTTTCCAGCTCGTCATTGAACCCGTAGACACTGTCCTTCAGTTGCTCGGTGGACAGCACCCGGCCACGGTTGTGCAGCAGCGCTTGCAACAGCGACTGCTCCCGACGTGACAAGTCCACCGGCTGGCCGGCCAACGTGGTTTCCCGGCTGCTGGGGTCGTAGGTCAGGCGGCCGTGCTCAATCAGATTGACACTGCGCCCCGCCACCCGCCGCAGCAGCGTGTGCAGGCGCGCCGCGAGTTCGCGCAGGTCGAAGGGCTTGAGCAAATAGTCATCGGCGCCGGCCTGCAGGCCATCGACCCGATCGGTTACCGAATCCCGGGCCGTGAGGATCAACACCGGTATCTCCAGGCCTTGCTGGCGCAGTTGCTTGAGCAATTTCAGGCCGTCCTCGTCGGGCAACCCCAGGTCCAGCACCATGACATCGAACTCGGCCACGCCGACCATCGCCCGCGCCGCCGATGCCGTGGCGACGTGTTCGACGGTCAGGCCCTGGGCCGTGAGCCCGGCAACGATCCCGCTGGCGATCAACTCATCGTCTTCGCAGACCAGTACGTGCATGGTAAGCCTCGTGGAAAAAGGTACATTAGGCCGCTGGCCGATTAAGCCGACATTATGCGACGAGTACGGCAAACATGGGCGATCGTCGCGGCTTACCGGTCGTCGCCGGGTTAATCGACGGTTAATCGCCAGTCGCCATTGTGCTTTCCACTCGCTCCGTTCTAAGGCTTTATCCATGCGTCGATTGTTTTTGCTGTGGCTGCTCCTGATTTCGGGCCTGGCCCAAGCCGCCAATCCCTTCGAGACCAAACCCGATTTCCTGCCGGTGGAAAAGGCGTTCGTGTTCACCTCCGAACGCCTGGACTCCGGTGAAACCCAGCTGTTCTGGCAGATTGCCGATGGCTATTACCTGTACCAGAAACGACTCAGGTTCGACGGGCTTGCCGAGGCGCAAAAACCACAGCTGCCGGAGGGCGAAGCCCACAGCGATGAGTTTTTCGGCGACCAGCAAGTCTATCGCCAGGCGCTGGAGCTGAAGATTCCAGCCGGTGCCACCGGCAAGATCAAAGTCGGCTTCCAGGGCTGTGCCGACGCGGGCCTGTGTTATCCGCCCCAGACTCAAGTGGTGGACCTGGGGGGCAGCAGTGCAACCGCGACAGCCACTGGCGAGGCGCCGGACCAGGCCCTGGCCAGCGGCTTGCAGCAACGGGCATTGGGCTGGAGCCTGCTGGTGTTCTTCGGCCTGGGACTGTTGCTGGCGTTCACGCCGTGCTCCCTGCCCATGTTGCCGATCCTGGCCGGGCTGGTGGTGGGCAGCGGCGCCGGGCCTCGGCGCGGGCTGGCCTTGGCCGGCAGTTACGTGATCAGCATGGCCTTGGTCTACGCTGCCATGGGCGTGCTCGCCGCGCTGTTGGGGGCCAACCTCCAGGCACTGCTTCAACAACCCTGGCTGCTGGGGACCTTCGCAGCGGTATTCGTGTTACTGGCGCTGCCTATGTTCGGCTTCTTCGAATTGCAGTTACCCGCCGCCCTGCGTGACCGACTGGAAAACGCCGGGAGCCAGCGGCGCGGCGGCAGCCTGATGGGCGCCGGGATCCTCGGGGCGCTGTCTGGCCTGCTGGTGGGTCCGTGCATGACCGCCCCGCTGGCCGGCGCGCTGCTGTACATCGCCCAGAGCGGCAATGCGCTGCACGGCGGGCTGATCCTGTTCACCATGGGTATCGGCATGGGCCTGCCGCTATTACTGCTGGTGACCGTGGGCAATCGCTTCCTGCCCAAGCCCGGCGCCTGGATGAACCTGGTCAAGGGCGTGTTCGGTTTCCTGTTCCTGGGCACTGCATTGCTGCTGATTCGCCCGGTCATCGACGGTTCGTTGTGGCTCGGCCTATGGGGCGTGCTGTTGTTGATTGCTGCTTATAGCGCCTGGCGCCAGACCGAAGGTTTCGGTCGCATCGCCTATGTCTGCGGCAGCGCCTCGCTGCTGTTCGGACTCTGGGGCAGCCTGCTGGTGATTGGCGCGGCGGGCGGCGGCGACGATTTCTTCCAGCCGTTGAAGGTGTATGCCGGCACCGAAGGCAGCGGGACCGTCAGTGCCCACGAGGCTTTCGTCACGGTCAGCGAGCCCGCTGCCTTGCAACGGCAACTGGACGCGGCCAAGGCCCAGGGGCAATGGGTACTACTGGACTATTACGCCGACTGGTGCGTGTCCTGCAAGATCATGGAAAAACAGGTGTTCGGCCGCGCCGAGGTGCTGGACGCCCTGAAAGACGTGCGCCTGCTGCGTCTGGACGTGACCGCCGACAATCCCGCCAGCCGCGAATTGCTGGGTCGCTACCAGGTACCTGGGCCGCCAAGCCTGCTGTGGATCGGCGCCGACGGTGAAGAACGGCGCAGCCAGCGGATCACCGGAGAAGTCGACGCCAAGGTGTTCCTGGAGCGCTGGAACCTCACCCGGGACACGCGCTGATGCTGACGTTCACCCTCGGCACCTTTGCCATCGCCCTTAATCATCTGTTGCTGATCAGCGCCCTCGCACTGGCGACTTTCGTCGGTTGGCGAGTGGCCAAGCGCGGTGGCGAAAATCCCGAGTCGGTGTTGTTCGTGCTGTTTTTGCTGGGCCTGCTGGTGGCGCGGATCGGCTTTGTCGCGGCCTACTGGAGCCATTACCAGGACGACCCATGGCAGATCGTCGATCTGCGCGACGGCGGTTTCCTGGCCTGGCCGGGCGTGCTGGCGCTGGTGATCGGCGCACTGCTCTGGGCTCGGCGCCGGCCGGTCCTGCGTCGACCATTGGGTTTCGGCGTCGGCAGTGGCCTGCTGTTCTGGTTGGTGGCGACGATGTCGTTGACGATCTACGAGCAAGGCACCCGGTTGCCGGACATCACCCTGCGCACCGCCGACGGTGAGACCGTGAAACTCACCGATTATCAGGGCGGCCCCCTGGTGATCAACCTCTGGGCCACCTGGTGCCCGCCCTGCCGACGGGAAATGCCGGTGCTGGAAGAAGCCCAACAGCAGCGCCCGGACCTGACCTTCCTGTTCGTCAACCAGGCCGAAAGCATGCAAAGCGTCAGCACTTACCTCGCCACCCAGGGTTTGAGCCTGGACAACGTGCTGTTCGATGGCAGTGGTCGCCTCGGCCAGGCCGTCGGATCCATGGCCTTGCCGACCACGCTGTTCTACAGCGCCGACGGCCGCCTGCTGGGCAGCCATCTGGGCGAATTGTCGGAAGCGAGCCTGGCCCATGCCCTGGAAAACTTCGATACGCCGGGCTCGACCGCGGCGTCCCACCCTGCCACAAGGAAACCGCCATGCCCCGCCTCCACCGTCTGCTGACGCTGGCGTTCGCCAGCGCACTGCTGCAGGCACCGCTGCTACAGGCCGAAGAACTGCCTGCGGCCATCAAGAAAATCGAAGCCAAGGGCGCGAAAATCATCGGCACCTTCGAGGCCCCGGACGGCTTGCGCGGTTACGCGGCGCAATACCAGAACCGTGGCATGGCGCTGTACCTGACGCCTGATGGCCAGCACGTCCTGCTGGGCAATCTGTACGATGCCGACGGCAAGGACCTGAGTGTAGAGCCGCTGCAAAAGCTGGTGTATGCACCGATGGCCAAGGAAGTCTGGGCGAAGATGCAAGCCAGCAACTGGATCGCCGACGGCAACAAGGACGCCCCACGCACCGTGTACCTGTTCAGTGACCCGAACTGCCCGTACTGCAACATGTTCTGGGAACAGGCTCGCCCCTGGGTCAAGGCCGGTAAAGTGCAGTTGCGCCACATCATGGTAGGCATCATCCGCGAAGACAGCCCGGCCAAATCCGCCGCGCTACTGGCCGCCAAGGACCCGGAAAAAGCCCTGGAAACCCATGAAAAGGCCGGCAAGGGCAGCGCCCTCAAGCCGCTGAAGGACATACCGCCGGCCATCCAGGCAAAACTGGACGCCAACCAGCAGTTGATGGACGAACTGGAACTCTCCGCCACCCCGGCGATTTTCTATCTGGATGACAAGGGCGACCTGCAACAACAGCAAGGCGCGCCATCACCGGACAAACTGGTGAAGATTCTCGGGCCGAAGTGATCCCAAAAGCCCCGAATACCTGTGGCGAGGGGATTTATCCCCGCTGGGCTGCGAAGCAGGCCTGAAACCTGACACCTCGGTGAACCTGATAAACCAGGTCGACAGCATTGGGCCGCTTCGCGACCCAGCGGGGATAAATCCCCTCGCCACAATTTCAGTGCTTGCGCGTCAGAATCGCTAACAACGCCTCAGTCACGAACTCCGGGTTCTCCAAGTTAGAGATGTGCCCCGCCTCCGGGATCAGCAGACAAGGGCAACCGATCAGCTCCGCCATCTCCTGAGCCTCGGACGGTGGACGCGGTTTGTCCTGGTCGCCGCAGAGCACGATCGTGCGCCCGGCATCCAGTTCATGCAGGCGCGGCAGGATATCGTCCCGCCCGAAAATGATCCGCCCCAACGGTACGATGCTGTCGCGCAGGCGGTCGGCCGGCAGTGCGGCCAGCGAGGCGCGGAACTGCTGGTACAGCGCTGACTGCGGATCGATGCCCGGCCGGAAGAAAATCGGCACGACGATGTCCAGCAAAGGTTCGGGAATGCTGCCGCTGGCTTCGATCTTGTCGAACAGCGAGAAGTAATACTGGCGAGTCGGCTCCGGCTCGACGCCCACGTAGGTGTCCATCAGTACAAGGGACGTAAGTCGTTTCGGCGCCGCCAGCGCCAGCCGCGCGCCCCACATCCCACCCACCGAGAGCCCCACCAGGTTGAAGCAGTCGATATCCAGGTGATCCATCAGCGCCAGCGCCTGGCGGGCCAGGTCGTCCAACGAGGTCATGCCCTCGGGCAAGCGCCCGGATTGGCCGTGGCCCCACAGGTCCAGGGCGATCACTCGATAATGGCAGGACAAGGCTTCGATCTGCGGAGCCCACATGGTGTGGTCCCACAAATAGCTGCTACCCAGCAACACCACCGGGCCTTGGCCCTGGTCCAGGTAATGCAGCGTTTTTCCGTCAACAGTTGCAAAGGGCATCGATGACCTCCTTGGTTGAATGGTGGAAAAGCCCTGGGGAGCCTGAGCCGTGCAGGGCGAGGCGTCAACCTTGAGTTTGGCGGTGTCAGGGCTGACGCTATCGCGAGCAAGCTCGCTCCCACAGGGTTTGTGATCGACACAAATCCAATGTGGGAGCGAGCTTGCTCGCGATGAGGCCGCCACAGGCACTGTAAAACTACAGCCCCTCCAACTCCGCCATCAGATCATTCAGCCGATCCACCTTCTCCTCGGTGATTTCACTGGCCGCCAGTCCATCGATATATTCAGCCAGTTCCTGCACCGTGCTGCACTCGAACATCGCCCGCAGCGGTACGTTGCGTTGCAGGGCCTTTTGCACCCGCGAGGCAATTTGCGTCGCCAGCAACGAATGCCCGCCCAGTTCAAAGAAGTTGTCCCGCACCCCCACCCGCTCGACTTTCAGCACTTGGGCCCAGATGTCTGCCAGGGTCTGTTCCAGCGCATTGCCGGGGGCCTGGTAGTCCTGGCTGTGCAATTGGCCGATCTCCAGGGCCGGCAGGGCCTTGCGGTCGAGTTTGCCGTTGGCGTTGAGCGGCAAGCGGTCAAGCCATAGCCAGTGCAGCGGCACCATGTATTCCGGCAGCTCGCTGCGCAAGCGTTGCTTGATGCGCTCCAGGCGTTCGCTCGGCTTCAGCGCCGAGTCAGTGGCAACCAGGTAGCCCACCAGATGCTTGCCATTGGCGCCTTCCTGCACAGCCACCGCGCCATCGCGCACTTCGGGTTGTTCATGCAGCCGCGCTTCGATTTCCCCCAGTTCGATGCGGTAGCCGCGGATCTTCACCTGATGGTCGATGCGCCCGACATATTCCAACACCCCATCGCTGCGGCGCCGCGCCAGGTCGCCGGTGCGGTATAGCCGCTCCCCCGGCGCGCCGAACGGATTCGGCACGAACACTGGGGCGGTGCGCAATGGATCGCTGACATAACCGCGGCCAACCCCGGTGCCCGCCACGCACAACTCGCCGACGGCGCCCAGCGGCACCAGCTCCAGCGCGCCATCGAGCAGGTACAGACGGTTGTTGTCGGTGGGCGTGCCAATCGGCAGGTAAGTGCCGCGGGTCGAGGCCATGTCGACCTGGAAGAACGCCACGTCATCGGAGCATTCCGCTGGCCCATAGGCATTCACCAGGCCGATGTCCGGGTAACGCAGCAACCATTGATGGGCCAGTTCCGGCGGCATCGCTTCGCCGGTGGGCAGCATCCAGCGCAGGCCGTCCAGGCCAATGCGCTCCTGGGCGAGCATGCCCTGGATCAGTGACGGCACGCTTTCCAGCACGGTGATGCCTTGCTGCTGCACATGCTCCAGCAGCCCCTGGGGATCGTGGGCGATGGCGTTGGGCACGATGTCCACCCGAGCGCCAAACAACGGCGCGGCGAGGAACTGCCAGACCGAAATATCGAAGCTCTGGGACGCCGTCTGCGCGATCACATCCGCCTCACTCAGCGCCAGGTAAGGCACCTTGCTGAGCTGGTTGTTGAGCATGCCCCGCTGTTCGACCATCACGCCTTTGGGCAGCCCGGTGGAACCGGAGGTGTAAATCACGTAGGCCAGGTTGTCCGGCCCGCTGTAGACGCCAGGGTTTTCCAGCGAGACATCGCTGGCCTGGACGTCCTCCCACACCAGCAGCCTCGGCCGCCCGGAACAGGCGAACGCGTCCAGCAGCGCCAGGGCCTGGGCATGACAGGCCTGGGTGCAGACCAGCAGCGGTGTGCGGCTCAGTTCAATGATGCGGCTCAGGCGCTGGCTCGGCAGGCCCGGGTCCAGCGGCAGGTAACCGGCACCGGCCTTGAAGCTGCCGATGATCATGCCCAGTAGATCTGCATCCCGTTCGGCCAGCAGCGCCACCGGTTGATCGAGCCCGACACCGGCGGCGATCAGGGCATGGCCCAGGCGGTTGCTGCGGGCATTCAACTCGGCGTAGCTGTAGCACGTGTCCAGGCAACTGACCGCGATGCTCTGCGGATCGGCCGCAACCCGCGCCTCGAACAGCGCGACATAGCTTTGCTCCAGCGGATAGGCCCGCTCGCTCTGGTTGCAGCCGTCGAGCAGGAACGCCTGTTCCTCGGCGCCAATCAGCGGCAGCTCGGCCATGTCACCGTGGAACCCCTCCATCAACGCCAGCAACAAGCGCTTGAACTCGCCCAGCAGCCCCTGGACGGTGGATTCATCGAAGTAGCGCTGGTCGTAGGAAAGGTGCAGCCCCAGGTCATCCCCCGGGTAGCAGACCGCCGTCAGCGGGAAGTTGGTGTGGGTGCGGCCCGAGTCCGAGGTGGCGTTGAGGCTTTGGGCGCGGTCCAGCACCGAGACTTCCACCGGCGCGTTCTCGAACACGAAGAGGCTGTCGAACAGCGGCTGGCCCTTGGGCAGTTCACTGACTTCCTGGATGCTCACCAGCGGCAGGTATTCGTACTCACGCAGTTGCATGTTGCTGTCCAGCAAGCCGCTGAGCCATTGGCGCACGCTGCAACGCTGGCCGTCCTCGGGCATTTGCACCCGCAGCGCGACGCTGTTGATGAACAACCCCACCGTGCGTTGCATCTGCGGCAGTTCCACCGGACGCCCGGCGACAGTGACGCCGAACAGCACGTCCCGGTCGCCGCTCACCCGCCGCAAGACCAAGGCCCACGCCGCCTGGGCGAAGGTGTTGATGGTCAGTTGGTGGGCCTGGGCCAGTTCGCGCAAGCGGGCACCGTCACGCACGTCGAGGCGGGTGTAGCAGTCGCCGACGATCATGCCTCCGCTGTCACCGGCATGTTCGCGCAGGAACGGCCGGTCGCCGGGGATCGGCGTGGTCCGCTCGAAGCCTTGCAGATTGCCCTTCCACCACTGCCGGGCTTCGGCCAGGCTCTGGTGTTGCAGCCAGCCGATGTAGTCGCGATAGCGCGGCGGCACCGCCAGTTGCGCCTCGCGCTGTTCGCCCAAGGCGGTGTAGATCTCGAAGAAATCATCCATCAGCAGCGAGCGGCACCAGGCATCGATCAGGATGTGGTGGTTGCTCATCATGAACCAGTAGCGCGCTGCGCCAACCCGGATCAGCCGCAGGTGGAACGGCGCCTGGTTCAACAGATCGAAACCGGCCTCGCGCTCGTCCTTGAGCAGTGCCTGGAGCTTGGCTTCCTGAGCGTCTTCGGGCACCGCGGACCAATCCAGATAATCCACCGGCGTGCTGCCGGGTTTGTGGATAATCTGCAGCATGTCTTCGCCAACGTTCCAGCAGAACGACGCACGCAAGGCTTCATGCCGGGCGATGACCGCCTGCCAGGCCTGGGCGAATCGCTGCGGCTCCAGCTCGCTGTTGATGCGGTAGCGATCCTGCATGTAGTACAGACCGGTACCCGGCTCCAGCAGGGTGTGCAGCAACATGCCTTCCTGCATCGGCGTCAGCGGGTAGACGTCTTCGATCTGCGCGGCCGGCACCGGCAGGCTGTCGAGTTGGTCCTGGGTCAGTTTCGCCAGGGGGAAATCCGACGGCGTCAGGCCGCCCGCCTCCTCCGTCAGGCAATGTTCGACCAGGCGTTGCAGCTCACCGAGGTAGGCATCGGCCAGGGTCGCGATGGCCTGCCTGTCGTGGCGTTCGCGGCTGAAGGTCCAGCGCAGTACCAGCTCGCCGCCGCTGACCTGGCTGTCGATGCTCAGCTCGTTGGGCAATGGCGCATCAGGGTCGTGGATGGCGCCCAGTGGTGTGTCCAGCGGCCGGAACAGCGCGTCCTGGCCGAGGGTCTGGTCGAGCTGACCGAGGTAGTTGAAGGTAATCGCCGCTTGCGGCAGGCCGGCCATTGCCTGGCGAGTCGCCGGGTCGGCCAGGTAGCGCAGCACGCCATAGCCGAGACCCTTGTGGGGCACCGCGCGCAGTTGCTCCTTGATGGCCTTGATCGACGCGCTGAAGTCTTCACCCGACGGGCTCAGGCGCACCGGATAAACGCTGGTGAACCAGCCCACGGTGCGGGTCAGGTCGATGTCATCGAACAACGCCTCGCGGCCGTGGCCTTCGAGCTGGACCAGGGTCGAAGCATGGCCACTTGAACGGCACAGTACCCGAGCCAGCGCCGTGAGCAGCAGGTCGTTGACCTGGGTGCGGTAGGCACTCGGGGCCTGTTGCAGCAGTTGCCGGGTGCGCTCGGCGTCGAGGCGCACGCTGAGCGTTTGCGCGTGACGCTCCTGGCGCCCACCCTCAGGACACGCGCACGGCAACGCTACCTGCGGGCCGCTCAACTGCGCTTGCCACCCATCCAGTTCTTCGCGCAGGGATTCGCTGCTGGCGTAAGCCTGCAAGCGCGCGGCCCAATCACGCAACGGGCTGGTCTTGGCTGGCAGTTGGGCGTCTTGGCCGGCCGTGACCTGGCGGTAGACGGTTTGCAGATCGTCCATCAGCACTCGCCACGACACCCCGTCGACCACCAGGTGATGGATGACGATCAGCAGCCGTTGCCGGCCATCAGGCATTTGCGCCAGCACGGCACGCAGCAGAGGGCCGGTTGCAAGATCCAGGCTGCGTTGGGCCTCGGCGAATACACGCTCACAGGCCTCCACGCCCTCCACGGACACCTGCTGCAACAGCGCCGCCTCGGACAATGGCCGATGCTCGGCGCGCCAGTGCCCGGAAGATTCGTCAAAGCCCAGGCGCAAGGCATCGTGGTGTTGGAAGACGGCGCGCAGTGCCTGCTCCAGCGCTAGCGGGTCCAGGGTGATGGCCGGTTCCAGCAACAGCGCCTGGTTCCAGTGATGACGGTTGAGGATCGGACTGTCGAAGAACCAATGCTGGATCGGCGTCAGCCCGGATTCACCCTGCAACAGGCCCTGCTCGGCGCTTATCTGCTGGCTGTGGGTAGCGACAGCGGCCAGGGTCTGCACGGTCTGGTGCTGGAACAGGTCGCGGGGAGTGAAATGAATACCCTGCTGCCGAGCGCGACTGACCACCTGGATGGACAGGATCGAATCACCGCCCAGCTCGAAGAAATTGTCGTTAAGGCCCACCTGGCCCACGTTCAGCACAGCGCACCAGATCGCCGCCAGGGTCTGCTCCAAGGCGTTGCTCGGCGCCACGTAGTGCTGGCGATTGAGCTCAGGATCCGGCATCGGCAAGGCGCGGCGGTCAAGCTTGCCGTTGGCGGTCAGCGGCATGCTCGCCAGCAGGATCAGGTGCGCGGGCACCATGTAGTCGGGCAGCTGTGCCTTGAGGTGGTGCTTCAGGGCATCGCGCAGGGCCGCCTGTTGTTCGGTACCCTGTTCGGCGACATCGCTCACCAGGTAACCGGCCAGTTGCTTGCCCCCCGGCGTGTCGAGGGCGAGCACCACCGCCTCGCGTACCCCGTCATGTTCCAGCAGGCGGGTTTCGATCTCCCCCAGTTCGATGCGGAAACCACGGATCTTCACCTGATGGTCGATCCGTCCCAGGTACTCCACCAGACCGTCGGCACGCTGACGCACCAGGTCACCGGTGCGATAGAGCCGCCCGCCATCGGCAGCGAACGGGTCGGCAACAAAACGCTCGGCGGTCATGCCCGGGCGCTGGTGATACCCCTGGGCCAGGCCGGCGCCGCCGACGTACAACTCGCCCGTGGCGCCCTGGGGCACCAAGGCCAGGTCGGCGTCGAGAATGTAGGCCACCCGGGCACCGATCACACGGCCAATCGGCACACTGGCCGCGCCCTCCTCCAGGTGCTCCGGGGCCAGGCTCGCCAGCGGCATGACCACGGTTTCGGTCGGGCCATAGGCATTGAAGAACAAACTCGGGCTGAACGCGGCGCGGATCCGTTGCAGGTGCTCGCCGGTCAAGGCTTCGCCGCCTGTGATGCACATGCGCACCGGCAGGGTCTGCCCCTGGGTCGCCAGCCATTGCGCCAACTGGCTGCCGTAGCTGGGGGTGAAGCCGAGAATGTTAATGCGATGCTGGCGAATCAGCCCACAGATTTCCTCGGCGTCCCACTGGCCCTGGGCCCGCAGCACCACATGGGCGCCACTGAGCAACGGCACCAACAGACGCTCGGTGGCGGCGTCGAAGTTGATGGAATAGAAATGCAGCTCGCAATCGTCCGGGCGCATGCCGAAACGCTCGATCACCGCCTGGCAGTGCATGGCGATTTCACCGTGGGACACCACCACGCCCTTGGGCTTGCCGGTGGAACCGGAGGTGTAGATCAGGTAGGCCTGATGTTGCGGCAGATTGATCAGTGGCAGTGCCTGGTCCGGGTATTGCGCCAGCGCCGCCGAATCATCTTCCAGGCACCAGCGCTCGATGCCATCCGGCAATGGACCCAAGGCGTGGAACATCGCCCGGTCACTGAGCAGCACCCGCACACCACTGTCTTCGATCATGTAATGCAAGCGGTCCAGCGGGTATTCCGGGTCCAGCGGCACGTAGGCGCCGCCGGCCTTGAGGATCGCCAGCAGGCCGATGACCATTTCCAGCGAACGCTCCAGGGCCAGGCCGACCCGCACCTGCGGCCCGACACCGCGCTCGCGCAACATCCAGGCCAGGCGATTGGCGCGGCTGTCGAGTTCGCCGTAGGTCAGGGTCTGCCCGGCGAAGGTCAAGGCCGGTGCGGCGGGACGCCCCCGGGCCTGTTCGTCGAACAGTTCGTGGAGGCATTGGTCCAGGCGATGCTCACCGGGTTCGACACCCAGGCTGTCGAGCATCTGTTGCTGCTCGCCGGCTTCCAGCAGAGGCAACTCGCTCAACCGTCGAGCGGGATCAGCCAACAGCGCTTCCAGCAGATTGCGCCAGTGCCCGGCCATGCGAGCGATGCGCGGTTCGTCGAACAGGTCGGTGCTGTAGGTCAGGCAGCAACCCAGGCGATGGTCCAGGTCGGTGACCTCCAGGTTCAAGTCGAACTTGGTGGCCCGGGCGTCGTTGGCCAGGTATTCGACGGTCATGCCTGCCAGGGTGCGGCTCTGCTGGAATTCCCAGCGCTGCACGTTGCACATGACCTGGAACAGTGGGTTGTACGCCGCACTGCGCGGCGGTTGCAGGGCTTCCACCAGATGATCGAACGGCAGGTCCTGATGGGACTGGCCTTCGATCACGGTGTGGCGCACCTGCTCGAACAGTTCGCCCACCGACATTTGCCCATCGAGCTGGCAACGCAGCACCTGGGTGTTGAGGAACGCGCCGATCAGCCCTTCGCTTTCCGGGCGGATGCGGTTGGCCACCGGCGCGCCGATGCGCAGGTCGGTCTGGCCGCTGTAGCGATAGAGCAGCACGGCCAGGGCGGCGGTCATGGTCATGAACAGGGTCAAGCCCTGTTCAGCGTTGAAGTGGCGGACTCGCGCGGCCAAATCATCGCTGAGGTCGAACCGGAACAGCTCGCCGCGATGGCGTTGCACCGGCGGACGCGGACGGTCGCCCGGCAATTCCAGCAGCGGATGCTCACGGCCCAATTGCGCGGTCCAGTAATCCAGTTGCCGTTGACGCTCACCGGACTCCAGCCACTGACGCTGCCAGACACTGTAGTCCAGGTATTGCACTGGCAAGGGTTCCAGGGGCGATTCACGGTCGTCGATAAAGGCTTCGTACAGGGCACTCAGTTCGCGGGCGAAAATGTCCATCGCCCAGCCTTCGGTGACGATGTGGTGCAGGGTCAGCACCAGGTAATGTTCCTGCTCGGCGGTCTTGACCAGGCAGGCCCGCAGCAACGGTCCGGTTTCTAGGTCGAAGGGCTTGTGCGCCTCGCTGTCGGCCAATTGCAGCACCCGCTGCTCGCGAACATCGGCGGCCAATCTGGAGAAGTCCTTCCAGTCCATGCGCAGGCCCGCTTCGGTGTGCACCTGTTGCCGGGCCACGCCGTCGACGCTGGGGAAGGTGGTGCGCAGGGTTTCGTGGCGCAGGATCAGCGCCTGCAAGGCCGCTTCGAAGCGCCCGACATCCAGCACCCCGCGCAGGCGCGCCATGCCGCCAACGTTGTAGGCCGGACTGTCCGGCTCCATCTGCCAGAGAAACCACATGCGCTGCTGGGAATACGACAGCGGCACCGATTGGCTGCGATCGACCGTCTCGATCGGCGGCTGGCGGTTGGTCTGGCCGCTGGCCTGGATCAAGCGCACCTGTTCGCAGAACGCCCCCAGTTCACTGGCCTCGAACAACGTCCGCAACGGCAGCTCGACGTCGCACGCCTGGCGGGTTCGAGAAATGATCTGGGTCGCCAGCAGCGAATGGCCGCCCAAGGCAAAGAAATCGTCCCGCAGGCCGATGCGTGCAAGCCCCAATACGTCGCGCCAGATGCCGGCGATCTGCTGCTCAAGGACGCTGACCGGCTCGACGTGCTCGCGCACCTGCCATTGCGGCTCGGGCAAGGCGCGACGATCGAGTTTTCCGCTCGGGCTCAGGGGCATGGTATCCAGGCGCAGTAACTGAGCAGGCACCATGTAGTCAGGCAGTTCGGCGGCCAGTGCGGCGTTGAGCCGGGTGTTCAACGCGTCCTGATCTTCCGCCACATCGGGGGCGGTGTAATAGCCGATCAGCTGCGGGCCGGCCACAGTGTCGCGCACCTGCACCGCCACTTGGGCGACGCCGTCCTGGGCCAGCAACCGCGCTTCGATTTCCTGCGGCTCGATCCGGAAGCCGCGCAGCTTGACCTGTTGATCGAGGCGACCGAGGTACTCGATCACGCCGTCGGCGCTCCAGCGGGCCCGGTCGCCGGTGCGGTACAGTCGCGCCCCGGCGGATCCCAGCGGATCGGCGACGAAACGCTCGGCGCTCAGGCCCGGACGGCCGAGGTAACCCCGGGCCAGGCCCAGGCCGCCGATGCACAACTCGCCCGACACACCGGCCGGTACCGGGTTGAGTTCGCTGTCGAGCACACGGCACAGCGCGTTGCCCAGGGGACGGCCGATTGGCGAGCGTTCACCATCGGCCTCGGTGCAGTGCCAATGGGTGACGTTGATCGCGGTTTCGGTCGGGCCATAGCGGTTGTGCAGTTGCGCCGACGGCAGTTGCGCCAGCACGCGGTTGCGCAGCTCGGCCGGCAAGGCTTCGCCGCCGGAAAACACCCGGCGCAGGCTGGTGCATCGGGCGCTCAAGGGTTCGTCGATAAACAGGCTGAGCAGCGGCGGCACGAAGTGCAGCGTGGTCACGCCGAACTCTTGCACCAACTGAGCGATGCGGTGCGGGTCGCGATGTTCACCGGGGCCGGCGAGCAGCAGTTGGCTACCGGTGATCAGCGGCCAGAAGCACTCCCACACCGACACGTCAAAACTGATGGGGGCTTTTTGCATCAGCACATCGCTTTCATCCAGGCGGTAGGTGGCCTGCATCCACTGCAGGCGTTCGGCCAAGGCCGCGTGGGTGTTGCCGACGCCCTTGGGCTGGCCGGTGGAACCGGAGGTGTAAATCACGTAGGCCAAGTGCTCGCCGTGCAGGTGCAAGCCCGGCGGGTTGCTTGGCCATTGCTCCAGATGCAGGGCGTCCATGGCGATCACGCTGACGCCCTCGCAGGCTGGCAAACGTTCAAGCAACCCCGTTTGGGTCAGCAACAGATCGACGCCGCTGTCCTGGAGCATGTAGGCCAGGCGCTCGGCCGGGTAATCGGCATCCAATGGCACGTAGGCGCCACCGGCCTTGAGGATTGCCAGCACGCCAATGAGCAACTGCGGCGAGCGTTCGGCGGCAATTGCCACGCACACGTCCGGGCCGACGCCTTTGTCCCGCAGGTAATGGGCCAGGCGATTGGCCTGGGTGTGCAGCTCGGCGTAGTCCAACTGGCCGCCGTCCCACAGCAGCGCGGTACGTTGTGGCGTGCGCCGGGCCTGTTCGTTCAACAGCTCCGGCAACCACTGGCTGGCCGGCGCGCACGGGGCCGCGCTCCACTGTTGCTGCCGCGCATGTTCCTCGGCGGTCAACAACGGCACATCGCCGATGGTTTGTTGGGGATCGGTACAAACGGCGCGCAACAGGTTGCAGAAATGCTCGGCCAGGCGGGCGATAGTCGTCGCCTCGAACAGCTCGTCGGCGTAGTCGAACGACAGCGTCAGCCGGCCGTTGCGATCCTCTTCGCTGTGCAGTTGCAGGTCGAACTTGGCTTCGCGGCTGTGCCACGGCAACTCATCGGCCAACAACCCCGGCAGGCGCCGCAAGGCGCTCAGGTCACGTTGCTGGTGGTTGAACATCACCTGGAACAGGCCATGTTCCCGGGCTTGGGGAAACGCTTCGAGCAGTTGTTCGAACGGCAAGTCCTGATGGGCCTGGGCACCGAGGGTGGCTTCCCGGGCCTGGGCCAGCAGCGCGGTGAACGTTTGCCGCGGATCGACCTGCCCGCGCAGCACCTGGGTGTTGATGAAGAACCCGATCAGGCCCTGTATTTCCAGGCGCGGGCGGTTGGCGTTGGGCACACCGATGCGGATGTCGGATTGGCCGGTGTAGCGCTGCAGCAATGCCTGGAACGCCGCCAGCAACAACATGAACGGCGTTGCGTCATGGGCCTGGGCCACGCGACGCAAGGCATCGCCGAGGCCTTTGTCCAGGCGCAGGCTATGACGCGCGGCACTGCGATGGCGTTGTGCACTGCGCGGATGATCCGTGCCGAGGGCCAAGGTGGGATGCTCGTCACCCAATTGCTGTTTCCAGTACGCCCGTTGGCGTTCGGCCTCCCCTTGGGCCAGCCATTGCCGCTGCCAGCTGCCGTAGTCGGCGTACTGCAAGGGCAGCGGCGCCAGTTCGGCAACCTGCCCTTGGCGGGCGGCGGCGTACAGCCGCGAGAACTCCTCGATCAACACATTCATCGACCAGCCGTCGGCAATGATGTGGTGCATCGTCACCAGTAATTGATGGTCGTCCTCATCGAGGCGCAGCAAGGTGACCCGCAGCAGCGGGCCCTTTTCCAAGTCGAACGGCGTGGCCGCTTCCTCGTCTCGAACCTGCCGCGCCCGGGCTTCGCCCTGGTCGGCAGGCACGTCGCTGAGGTCGAGCACTTGCAGGTTGAACTCAGCAGTCGGATCGACCTGTTGCAGGGCTATCCCTTCACGTTCCAGAAACCGCGTGCGCAGGGACTCGTGACGCTCGATCAGTTGTTGGAAGCTGGCGCGCAATGCGTCTTCGTCCAGCTCACCGCGCAGGTGCAAGGCGCCGGGAATGTTGTAGGCGCGGCTGGCAGGATCGAGCCGCCAGGTGATCCACAAACGGTTCTGGGCCAGGGATTGCGGCAGCGCTTCGTGGCGCGGCAAGGCGCTGATCGCGCCTTGGGCCTGGCCGCCGTCTTGCTGCAGGCTCGCCACCGCTGCGGTGAAAGCCGCCAGGGTCGGGGCTTCGAAGAGCAGGCGCAGGTTGAGTTCCAGGCCCAGTTGGTCCCGCAGTCGCGCGATGACTTGGGTGGCGGCGATGGAGTTACCGCCCAGCAGGAAGAAGTGGTCGTCGGCCTGGACCTGTTCGACCTGCAAGTGCTCGCACCAGACTTGGCCGATCAGCGTTTGCAGCGCCGATGATGGGCCCGTCTCACGAGCGTCCTCACGCTCGGCCGACGGGAACAGCGCATAACTGTCGAGGCAGCCATCCGCCAATCGGGAACGGCAGGCCGAACGCTGCAACTTACCGCTGGAAGTCTTGGGTAACGCGCCGGGATTGAGCAGCACCACCACGCTCGGGGCTTGCTGGCAGGCTTCGGCCACGGCCTGGCGAATGGCTTTGATCAAGGCCTCGGGGGGCAGGATTTTCTGCACGCTGCGGCTGATTTCCGCGGCGATGCCAATGCCTTCCTCGCCCCCCTCATCGACCGCGAATGCCGCCACCCGGCCTTTGCGCACCACTTCCACTTCGCGCTCGATGGTTTGTTCGATGTCCTGGGGATAAAGGTTGTGACCGCGCACGATCAACAGGTCCTTCAGGCGCCCCGTGATGAACAGCTCACCGTCGCGCAGGAAACCCAGGTCGCCGGTGCGCAGCCAGGTGCGGCCATCGTGCTGGACAAAGGTCCTGGCCGTGGCCTCGGGGTTGCGCCAGTAGCCGTGGGCGATGCTTGGCCCGGTGGCCCAGACTTCGCCGACCCGATTGTCCGCCAGTGTCTGCAACGTATTGGGCTCGACAATCAGCACCGCGTGCCCGGGCTGGCTGACACCGCAACTCATCACCGCACTGCCCTGCCCCGGTTCGGCACGGTTTTGCGCCAGTGCCGCGTCATCCACCCGCAGCGAAGGAATGCCATGACGGCGCGGCGTGCCGGCCACGAACAAGGTCGCTTCGGCCAGGCCATAGGAAGCCATGAAATTGTCCGGCATGAAGCCGCACGGGGCGAACTTCTCGGCGAAGCGTTCCAGGGTGTCGAGGCGGATCGGCTCGGAGCCGGAATAGGCCACGCGCCAGCCGCTCAGGTCGAGACGCGCCAGGGCTGAATCGCTGACCCGTTCGCTGCACAACCGATAGGCGAAGTCCGGGCCGCCACTGATGGTGCCGCCGTACTCGCTGATCGCTTCGAGCCAACGCAGTGGCCGGGCGAGGAAGTACGCGGGCGACATCAGCACACACGGTACGCCGCTGAACACCGGCTGCAACAAGCCGCCAATCAAGCCCATGTCGTGATACAGCGGCAACCAGCTGACGATGACGTCGTCGGGATTCAAGTCGATGCCAAAACCGTGACGAATCAACAATTCGTTGGCCACCAGGTTGCCGTGGCTGACCTGCACGCCCTTGGGCAATGCGGTGGAGCCAGAGGTGTATTGCAGGAAGGCGATGTCATCGTCTTGCAGCGTCGGCAACACCCATTGCCCGGCGATGGCTGGGTCGAGGGTATCGACACACAGCACCGGCGGGGCCGATTCGATGGCTTGCAAGGGCGCGCGCAGATCGCTGCTGGTCAGCAGCAGGCGTGGTTCGGCGTCGGCGATGATCGACAGCAGGCGTTCCTGATGATGGCGACGGGCGGTTTCTGGAGGATAGGCCGGCACGGCAATCACCCCGGCATAGAGGCAGCCAAAAAACGCCGCGACGTAATCCGGGCCGCTGGGGAACAGCAACACCGCGCGCTCGCCAAAGGCCGCTTCGGCTTGCAAGGCGGCGGCGATGGTCCGGGCGCGCAGGTCCAGGTCGCGATAACTCAACACCACACCCTGCTCCGGGGTGTCGGCGAGGAAGCGCAAGGCCACCCGGTCCGGCGTCAACGCGGCGCGGCGCTGGAGGGCATGAGCCAGGGTGCTGGGGAGTTCAAACGCGTCGGTCATGGGGTTTCCTGCCTGAAATTCGACTTGCAAGTGGTCCCCCATGGAACGGATAACGCCGACAAATAATTAGTCAGCGACCGTCCGCGTCACTCCCTTTGACGGCAATGTGCCGCGGCAACGGGTCGCACGCCTCATGCTGGACTTTCGCACATCAATAATTCTTCTTCTCAATTGACAATCATTATCATTCAGCCTAATTTGTCGCTCGATGCGTAGGACGAGCCTGACCGTTCGGTCGTCCTCCCAACTCTTTGCAGCAAGGTGAATTCCATGACGGAACAAGTATCCACAAGCAGGTGCGACTCACCGCTACTCCAGGCATTCGTCGACAACCGAATGATCCTGGTCAAAATCGCGGCACGCATCACCGGTTGCCGGTCTCGAGCAGAAGATGTGGTGCAGGACGCTTTTTTCCGGCTGCAATCGGCGCCACAGATCACCTCTTCGTTCAAGGCTCAGCTCAGCTATCTGTTCCAGATCGTGCGCAACCTGGCGATCGACCACTACCGCAAGCAGGCGCTGGAACAGAAATACTCGGGCCCGGAAGAGGAAGGGTTGAACGTGGTGATCCAGGGTGCTTCGCCAGAAACCTCCCACATCAACTTTTCCACGCTGGAGCACATCGCCGATGCGCTGACCGAATTGCCCAGCCGCACCCGCTACGCCTTCGAGATGTACCGCCTGCACGGCGTGCCCCAGAAAGACATCGCCAAGGAACTGGGGGTCTCTCCGACACTGGTGAACTTCATGATCCGCGATGCCCTGGTGCATTGCCGCAAGGTGTCGGGGGTTCGGGGGGATACGTTCGCCCGGCGGTAACTTGCGGTGGTTTTGCCGGCCTCATCGCGAGCAAGCTCGCTCCCACAAGGGATTTGGGTGTTCACAACGTTGGTGTTCACCACAAATCCCTGTGGGAGCGAGCTTGCTCGCGATGGCGGCCTGATGACCGCCCCTGCCCTCACATCAACCCACACCGATCAAAAAACCGCTCACGTCCCAGGATCATCAGCGCCGCACGCTTGTGAGGGAAATCGAATTCCTTTTCACAATGAAAGCACTGGTTGTGCAGATGACCGATCATCCGCGCGTTGTCGGCACGGGGTTCGGCCACCACGCGCTGGGTGCGCGGGTCGTCGAGAAACAGGTAATGCACCAGCGCCGACAACCAGCTCGCCACCTTGTGCGGGCCCCGGTGCTGCTCTTCGCCCACCAGCATGTGGATGCCGCGATCGTAGTTCCCGGCGTCATAGAATGGCGCGATTCGATCTTCCTTGGCCCAGTAGGCTTCGAAATAGGCGAACGGCTGGTCATCGAAGCAACCGATCAAGGTCAAGACCCGGGGATCACTCTGCAGCTTGCCCAAATACTCGCGATGCTGTTCCAGGCTGCCCTCCTCCTGCCAGAAATTCGCCACCCGGGGACTGTTCTGCCAACGGTTGAAGCGGGACAGGTCCTGCTCGATTTCCAGGGTGCGCAAGGACACCCAGGCACCCAGCCGCGCATCGAAGCGTCGATACACTTCCCCTCGCGGTTTCACGGGCCGACGCGGATGGCGCTTGCCATCGGTGATGATCATCTGCTGCGGGTAACTGCCGCTGAACGACTCCCCCAGCCAGGGCTGCGGCAGTTGCCAGAACGTCGTGCGCTCGCAGGCGTATTCGCCGGGGCGCTCGGTGCTCGTCAACAAGCCGCTGAGCAAGGCTTCGCCAGGACGCTCGTTGAGGTGCCAGGTCAGGCGCTGGCAGCTGCAATCGCGGGCAAACAGCCAATAGCAGGCGGCCCACAGCGCCGGGCCGACGGGCCGGTCGTTGATTTCCTGCAAGTGCACGTGCAGTTCAGGACCGCGCTCCAGGCGCAGCCGGATCAGCGGCGCGCCTTCAAGCATCAGGCTCAGGTGACGTTCGGTTTCATCGGCGCCGAGGCGACGACCGCCGGGCAAGGGCAGCGTCGTCGGGTGGGTGAGGTTGGACATGGAAGGGGCTCGCGTATTCGTCGGTAGTCAACGTGTGACGTGAGCCAGGAACGGAAATTTAGTGGCGCATCAATGGGAATGCGTCGGCACCAGGGCAATTTGATAGGGGCTGAAAATCGCCAGCAGTTGGCCGTTGTCCCGCAGTTTCTGCAGCAACTGCCCAAACGCTTCGGCTGAAATCGGCGCCTGCGGCCGGATCAGCGCGTAATGGTGATAAACCTGATCGATACGTTCGGAGACCAGCAACTGCGGGCCGACTTCGGGATTGCGCAACACGTAATCGTTGAGATACGAACGAGTCACCAGCGCAACGTCCGCTCGCCCCCGCAACACCATCAGCAGGTTGCTGTCGTGGGAGTAGGTGAGCGTGGCGTTGAATTGACCGGTGAGGAACTTGGGGTCGGCGTTGAATTCGGCAAAGGCGTAGTGATAACCGCTGAACAGGGCCAGGCGCTTGCCCCGCAGGTCAGCGAAATAGCTTTGCGGGCGATCCGGCTGGCGCTGGGTGACAAAGATCTCCGCATCTTCCAGGCCCATGTCCACAGACGTATGCGGTACATCCTGCCAACCCCAGTCCGGGTTCTCGAAAATCGCCATATCGACCCGACCTTGCTTGAAGTCATTGAAACGGCGCGGGATCGAAGTCGGCACCAGCACGAACTGGTAGTCGGTTTGCAATCGATTCATGGCTTCGACCATTTGCGGCAACAGGCCGGTGTCGGCGCCATTCTCGGGGCGAACGGTGTAAGGCGGAAAATGGGCTGCGCCGATCCGGACCAGTTGCGCCGCTTCAACCGGCAACGTCAAGAACATGGCCAGTGCGGCCAGCACAATACGCGAGGTCATCCCCATCGATGAAAACGTCAAGATAACCCACTCCCCAAAAGTACCCATCACGACTATCAAGCTAGGTGATTTCAGCCGCTTAGCCAGCGCACGGCCCTTTGAAAGCGCCGCTTGATTATTGTTTTTCTTCAAGTACCAGAATCAGGGCCTGCTCGGCCAACTCATCGAGGCTCAGGCTGCCTTCGGCGCGAAACCAGGTCGTGGTCCAGGACAACGCGCCTGTGAGGAAACGCCGAGTAATGAACACGTCACCGCGAATATACCCGGCATCCTTGGCCTGGCCCAAGACCTCGAGCCACAAGTCCTCATAAATATCACGCAAGGCCAGCACTTGCCTTTGCCCTTCCTGGGATAACGAGCGCCATTCATAGACCAGCACCGCCATCGCCTCGCCGCTGCCGCCCATGATCGACTGCAACTCACAGCGGATCAATGCCAGCACGCGCTCACGCACGCCGCCCGCCTCGGCCAGGGCTGCACGCATCAATGCGGTGTTGTAGCGGATGGTTTCTTCCATCACTGCCCGCAGGATGTCGTCCTTGCTTTTGAAGTGGTGAAAGAGGCTGCCCGACTGAATGCCCACGGCGCTCGCCAGATCACGCACCGTGGTGCGCTCGAAGCCTTTGTTACGAAACAGATGAGCGGCGGTCTGGAGCAGTTTGCCGCGCGCGCTGTCCGGGTCGGTCAGTTGCCCGTGGTCGACCAGCTCACGCATCACGCTCAGGGCTCTTTGCTCGTCCACCCGCTCTCTCCTACAGTCGATCGATCAACGTGCGGCCACGGCACCAAAGCGCAGAGGTGGCGCGGGCAATTTAAGCTGGCCGGCGCAACCTAGCAAGCGCTCGGGACAAAGACCCGCGACATTGGCGCGGCTCTGCACTCATCGGCAGGTTTTGTTGCAGGTCGAAACAGGCACTAGGCGGATGCGCCGGCTTTGACTACGCTCAAACCCATCAGCACGCCGATACCGGGAACCCTGCGATGCCTCACTGGCTGGTGATTGATCTGGAGGCCACCACCGATGAAGGGGGTTGGCCGGTAACCGAAATGGAAATTATCGAGATCGGCGCCACGCTGGTGAACCGTGCCGGCCGAGAGGTGGATCATTTCCAGCGTTTCGTACGCCCTCTGAGACGACCGCTGCTCACGCCGTTCTGTCGCGAACTGACCCACATCACCCAAGCCAACATCGACAGCGCCGCACCGTTGACCGACGTCTGGCCAGCGTTCGAACGCTGGCTGGCGCCCTATCACTCGAACCTGGAAAGCTGGGTCAGCTGGGGTGATTACGACCGCAAGCAACTGCTTCAGGAGTGGCAGCATCAGCAACTGCACAGTGTCCTCGCCCAACTACCGCACATGAACCTCAAGCAACGCTTCGCCAAGGCCCGCCGCCTGGAGCGACCGCTGGGGCTCAATGGCGCGCTGCAACTGGCCGGCCTGCAATTCTGCGGTCAACAGCACCGCGCCCTGGAGGATGCGCGCAATACGGCGCGGCTACTGCCCCTGGTGCTTCCAGGTTGAGCCGCGGCCCACACCCCGGCGCGGCAGATGACGTGTGTTGAAGCCTTGTGCATACTGGCCGGCCTTTTTCAGCCCTTTTCGAGGAATCGCCCATGTTTAAAGTCAACGAGTACTTCGACGGCACCGTCAAGTCGATCGCCTTTGGCACTGCCGACGGCCCCGCGACCATCGGCGTCATGGCACCGGGCGAATACGAATTCGGCACAGCCCAGCGGGAAATCATGCACGTCGTCTCCGGCGCCCTGACCGTGAAACTGCCCGACAGCACCGACTGGGAAACCTTCGAAGCCGGCAGCCAGTTCAATGTACCGGCCAACAGCAAGTTTCAGCTCAAGGTAACCGTCGACACCGCTTACCTGTGCGAATACCGCGGCTGAGTCTGCATCGCCAATAAAAATGCCCGTGTCCAACGACACGGGCATTTTTCATTTCGAGCGCGGTGTTTATTCGAGCACTTCAACCGGCATGCCGACTTCAAGCCGACCGTTACCGTCGTTGACCAGGTTCTGGCCGAACATCGCACCGTCCGGTGTCGAACGATACTGCTGCAACGTCGCGAAGGGCTCGCGGTTCGGATCGCGCTCGCCGGTTTGTGGATCGACCGTGGTCATGATGCAGCGCGAGCATGGCTTGACCACTCGAAACTCTACCTCGCCAATACGGATACGCTTCCAGCCATCCTCGGCAAACGCCTCGCTGCCCTCGATCACCAGGTTGGGCCGAAAGCGCAGCATCTCCAGCGGCCGACCGACTCGATTCGACAGGTCCAGCAATGACGCCTGGCCGATCAGCAGCAATGGGAAGCCATCGGCGAACGCGACTTTGTCGTCATCCTTGCCGTAACCGGCTGCGGTGGTACGCGCCAGTTCCACCGGCACATGCACCAGCCGGGTAGGATGGCCGATGAATTCGCTGACCCAGGCAGCCGCCTCGTCACCGGCATCCGGCACACGCAAGGTGTCGCGCCAGATGATCACCCCGCGCCGCTGCTCTTCAAGGACCGCCGGCAATGACACGTCAACGGTGCCGTGGCCTGGCGCGCTGAGCGTCAGGCCTCCTGCCTCATTCCACAAGGCCGAGAGTTGGCTCATCTTCGCCACGGCGCGTTGGGTCAGGAAACGGCCCGTGCCCTCATCCACCAGCATCCAGCGCCGGTCACCGTCCAACCCGAGCTTATCCAGGCCAATCCCTTGCAGGGGCTGGCCCTTGCCGGACTTCAACGGATACCGATACAGCGCACTCAGCCGCAACATGGTCAACTTCCCTGGAGGCGAAAAAATGCCACCTTATACGAGCCGACCATCGAAGCAAACCACCACCGGATTCAGCCGAGCATCAACCGCTGGCGCACCACATCGACCAGCTTGTCCGGCTGGAACTTGGAGAGAAAATTGTCGCAGCCGACCTTCTTGACCATCGAATCGTTGAAGCTGCCGGACAGCGAGGTGTGCAGGACCACGTAGAGCCCACGCAGACGCGGGTCGTTGCGGATCTCGGTGGTCAGGCGGTAGCCGTCCATTTCAGGCATTTCCGCGTCGGTGAAGATCATCAGCAATTTATCGGTCATCACCTCGCCGGTATCCGCCCAGGCCTTGAGCATGTTCAGGGCTTTCAGACCGTCACTGGCGATGTGCATTTTCACCCCCAACTGACCCAGGGTGTCACGCAGTTGGGAGAGCGCGACGTTGGAGTCATCCACCAAGAGCACTTCACGTCCGCGGGCACGCTCCAGCACCGGGTCTTCGAGTTTTTCCCGGGAGACCTTGGCGTTGTACGGCACGATTTCGGCCAGGACTTTTTCCACGTCGATGATTTCCACCAACTGATCGTCCACCTTGCTGATGGCGGTCAGGTAATGTTCACGGCCGGCACTGGTCGGGGGCGGCAGGATGGCTTCCCAGTTCATGTTGACGATGCGGTCTACGCCGCCCACCAGAAATGCCTGAACCGAACGGTTGTATTCAGTGACGATGATGGTGCTATTGGCCCCCGGCACCAACGGACGCATGCCGATGGCCTGGGACAGATCGATCACCGGAAGCGTCTGGCCCCGCAGATTGACCACGCCGCACACGAACGGGTGGCGCTGCGGCATCAACGTCAGCTTCGGCAGTTGCAGCACCTCCTGGACCTTGAATACGTTAATGGCGAACAACTGTCGCCCCGCCAGGCGAAACATGAGAATTTCCAGGCGATTCTCACCCACCAGTTGGGTTCGCTGATCTACTGAATCGAGAATGCCGGCCATCGATGACTCCTGGACTTGTTCGGATGAAATCTTATAAGAGGGCTATCGGCCGGGTGAGCCGGATCTTGACCCCTGCATGAAAGATGACCGAGGGGAATTGATATCACATTAACATCATGCTTTACTGGCCTCACGGTTTCATTTGCCATTTTCCCCGCTGCGCGACCTCGGTTTGCGTACAAGGTTCCCTTGCATAAGGGATTCCCCTAGAAACAATCAGGTCCAACCTGATATTCCTACTATCCAATAGCCATTAATGTGACGCCATTCTCATTGCTGAATGGAGTCAGGCCTTTGTGCGCGACCGCAGGACTTCGGACCTCCAGCCTTTTGGCCGATCCCGCCAATGCAATCGTTTGCGATTTTGTCATTGCCGGACGGCAACGACATGCTGACGTGTCTTCGTTCGTTGCTGGCGGTGCAGTCCAGCCGTTCGCCACACGCGATTTTCTTTCGCCTGACATGATGTTGTGGAGATAAGCATGCCGAACGATCGTAAGAACTGGAGTCAGCGCCTTCCTGAATTTCTGACCGAAGCCGAGACGCTTCTGGCCAAGTCGGAGGAATGCCTGAGCCATTTGCAACTGATCAACAACGACAAGGACGCCATCGATTGCATGCTCAGCACCTTGTTGAAGCTGGCAAACAAGGCCGACGCCCTCGCGCTGGAAGCCGTTTCGGAGTTTTCGCTGCATATCCATGGCTTGCTCAGCCATGCGCAAAACCACATGGAGCTGCATGAGCAGGCCTTGGGCGCGCTGAAGGATTGTTTCACCCTGATGGCCTGGCAACTGGAACTGGTCGATCACACCACCGGCCAGCTCGGCCTGGACAGCAGCGAACAGGCTTCGCTGATCGAAGCATTTGCGGTCCAGGTAGGCCAGGATCCCTGCGAGACAGTGCCGGCGTCGCGGCCGATGGGTCTGGTGCCCTACCCCCAGAAACAAGCCTGATCACTATGATGCCGGCTCAGTGTGATGGGCCTGGCCATGACGATTTTTTCGCCTCCATGCCGAGCGCGACCAACGATTTATGAAGTGGTACTATCTCCCCGTCAGTCGTTTCAGACAGCGGCACAAAAGCCGTCAACTGAAGATGCCTTCGACCTGAAACGTTTACCCGACCCGGCCTGTCAGATGAGCTGACCGGCTTGCCCGCAGCGAACATTCATTGGCTCCATCCGCTATGTACGCCAGCCTCAAGTCATTCATCACCTGGCCTCCCTCCCGAGAAAACGCCCGCCGCTTCACATTATTACTGTGTATCTGCTCGGCCCTCGGCTGCCTGCTGACTTACCTGTTCGCCCATACGGTGCCATTGAGCCTGCTGGCGCTGAATGTCGCGGCCATGATCTGTGTCTGGATCCACCATCGGCTGTCGCGCAAATCCATCAAGTTCCAGCCCCAGGAACTGGCCGACCGGTTACTTGAGGTCCAGGAAAACGAGCGCCATCGACTCAGCCGCGAATTGCACGACGACATCGGCCAGTTGCTGACCGCGGCGAAACTGCAAAGCGAATGGCTCAAGCGCCGGATGCCGGAAGAATTGCAGGGCCAATGCGCGGTCCTCTGCGACACCCTGGACGAAACCCTGAACAAGGTCCGCGATGTGTCAGCGATCCTCAACCCCAGGCAGTTGACCAGCCTGGGACTTGAAGCCAGCCTGCGTGCGCACCTGCTCAAGACCCTGGCCAACACCCCGGTGAAATGGAGCCTCGATTGCCAGCAGCGCATGACAGGTATTCCGGAGGAAATGGCAGTCGCCGCCTTCCGAATCACCCAGGAGGCCGTCACCAATATCTTGCGCCATGCCCAAGCGAAAAATCTGCTGGTGCGCCTGCAACGCTTACCCGAAGGACTGACGCTGCTGATCAGCGACGATGGCCAGGGATTCGTTCCCGCCACCCACCCCGCTCGCGAAGGCCAACGCGGCATGGCCGGAATGTCAGAGCGAGCCGAGCAACTGGGTGGCACCCTCAAGGTGATCAGCGAGGCCGGCAACGGCACACACATCGAAGCACGCTTTCCCTGGGCGCCCCGAGCCCTGGAACGAGCCAGTAAGAATAAGGTTCTCCATTGATTTGTAATTTGCTCCTGGTAGACGACCACTCGCTGATCAGGGCTGGCGTGCGTGCCCTGGTCATGGACCTGCCCGGCTATGCGGTCATCGGCGAAGCCAATGACGGCACGCAATTGCTGGAGCTGGTAGAACGACTGGTTCCCGATATCGTGCTGCTGGACATCTCCATGAAAAACACCAGCGGCCTGGACGCCTTGCGACAGCTCAAGCAGGCGCGCCCTCACAGCAAGGTGCTGATCCTGTCGATGCACACCGATCCGGCGTTGATCATGCAGGCCCTGGAATCCGGAGCCCATGGCTATCTGCTCAAGGACGCGACTCCCACCGAGCTGGAGCATGCCCTGGAGGCGTTGCGCAATGACGAACGCTACCTGAGCCCGGCCATCGCCCACACCGTGATCAACCAGGCGCTGACACGCGTCCAGAAACATCAGCCCGACCCTGCCCAGACCCACAACCTGACCGCGCGCCAATTGGAGATACTGCGACTGATCGTGCGCGGCAAGTCCACCCGGGAAATTGCCAACGGCCTGAGCCTGAGCATCAAGACCGTGGAAACCCACCGGGCACAAATCATGAAGCGACTACAAATTCATGACGTGGCCGGGCTGGTGCTGTTCGCGGTGCGCGAACAGATCATCAGCCTGGACGATTGAGCCTCGCCGAGCCCCCCAGCAGCGGTGAATCGGACGGCAGGTGCAGACGCAGCGCCTTTGGACGTACAGTGAACCGCAGACTGTCGACCTGCAACGGTTCGCCATCAAGATTGATATCCAGGCCTTGGGCGACCTTGATTTCCACCCATGGCAAGCGGGCGCGCACAAACATGTTGTCGATACCCAGGCCACCGGCCAGCAAATCTTTCAGCGTGCTGACCACTTCCTGAGGCGCCGGCAGGATGCTGATATCCAGCAATCCGTCATCGGCCAGCGCCTCCGGACACAGCACATGGCCGCCCCCGGCCTGCCGGCCATTGCCGATACCCAGCGCCAGCAAATCGCCCTGCCATTGGAAGCCGGGCCCCTGCAACTCGCCATAGGCCGCACTTAGCTCACTGAAGCGCGATAGGCCCGTGAACAGATAAGCAGCACCTCCCAGGACTTTCTTCAGGTCCTCGGAGGTGTTCGCCGTCACCTGGCTGCCAAAACCGCCTGTCGCCATGTTCAGGAAAATCTGGCCGCCGACTTCGCCTACATCAACAGCCTGGGGCGCAACATCCAGCAAGTCCAGTGCCTGGGCCGGCTCCAGCGGGACGCCGGCCGCCCGGGCAAAATCATTGGCAGTGCCCAGCGGCAGCAACACCAGGCTGGCATCGCTCGACCTGTGGGCAATCGCCTCGGCGATATCACGCAAGGTCCCATCACCGCCACCTGCGATCAGCCGCGTGTAGCCAGCGTCCAACGCCTCATCGACGCAGCGTCGGGCATCACCGGCCTCCCAGGTCAACCGTACTGCCAGGTCCCAGCCCTGCTTGCGCTTGAGCATCACTGCGGCGCGAACCTCGTCGTTGAGCGCTTGCTTGCCATGCAAAATCATCAGCGCCTTGCCTTTGCTCATCGTTGTCTCCGTCAATGGAAGGTTCTGGGGAATGGGACCGCTCATTCGACCAAAAAAGCCCGGCTTGTCTCAATTTAATAAAAAACACGATATCCGACGCCCAGGAAAAACGGTGGAGCAACCCACCTGATCGATACGTCTCCATTCGAAGAATTTTCTTACAAGACCTGGCGAATCAGGTCAATTGACCCTCTAGCCGTATTGAGACACCTTGGCGCTCTGTTGTGCTGGACCTTTAAAACGCTCATTTACACAAGGACGTGCTAACTCATGAATGGATACATCACGACCCACCGGGGCCGGATCAGTGGTTCGAACCGTTATGGCCAAAGGGATAAAGCGTCCCATGCGTAGCCATGAATACAAGATCTCGGCCCCGCAGCCCCCGTCCTTCGGGAGTAGGCGGGCCGATACTCGAAACGAATGCAAAAGTTGCAGTAATCCCATTGGAGGAATTGATTTGGAACCGCGCGTCGTTGAACTGGAAACCCACCTCAAATACATCCGCAAAGACATGGATGAAATCCGCACCGACGTAAAGGTGATCCGCCACAGGCTGGCTTATTCGGCCGGCGCGGCAGCGGTGGTCATCGGTCTGCTGGGATGGATTGCGAACAGTCGTTTCGATCAGGTGGTGATGCTGCTCACGCGATAAGGCAACGGACAGAGGGCCCGAGTATTCGACTTGGGCCGCAGCTCGTTACCGCAGTAGCACTAGGCCAGGACCTCGCTCAAGGGGATAAAGCCTACCGGATCACCCTCGACCAGCGTCTGCCCTTCGAGCACTTCGACAAGGCCTTCAGCCCAGGCTGCACTGCGCAGAACACCGGAGCTTTGGTTTCGGTAGATGATCGCGCGACCATTCTCCATGCGGCCTCGCAGGTATTCTCGTCGACTGCCGGCTTTCGGCCAGGCGAACCCGGCCGGCACCGTGAACTTGAGCGGTGTTACCGACTGGACGCCCTGGCGTCGTAGCAGGTAAGGCCGCGCCAGCAGCGCGAACGTCACCAGTGTCGAGGCGGGGTTTCCAGGCAGGCCTATCACTGGCACACCACGAAAATGCCCGAACGTCAGCGGCTTCCCAGGCTTGATGGCGAGCTTCCAAAGCGTCAACTCTCCCTCCTCGCGCAATGCGATACCCAAAAAGTCCGCCTCCCCCACCGATACGCCGCCAGTGGACAGGATCAGGTCGACGTCCGACAACTGTGCCAGGCGCTTGCGAGTGGCCGGCAAATCATCGGGTAGGATGCCCGCGTCAACGACTTCACAACCCAGGCGCTGCAACCAGCCACAGAGCAACACGCGGTTACTGTTATAAATCTGACCCGGGCCCAGCGCCTGGCCGGGCTCGACCAGTTCATCCCCCGTAGACAGGACGGCAACGCGCACCTTGCGCACCACTTCCAGCGATGCACAGCCCAAGGATGCCGCCAGCCCCAGCTCGATCGGCCCCAGGCGAGTACCGGCAGAGAGGACTTGCTCCCCAACGGTTGTTTCCTGCCCTTGAGGGCGGATGTTCTGCCCACGGACCAGAGGCTCGGTAAACCGCACCCGCTGGTCGCTTTCAATCACAGCGTTTTCCTGCATCTCGACGCAATCGGCGCCAGCAGGGACTGGCGCCCCCGTGAAGATCCGTGCACAGGTTCCAACCGCCAGCGGCTCCGGGGCCTGTCCGGCGAAAATCCGCTGGCTGACCACCAACGGCTCTGCGTTCCAGTCAGCCAGCCGCAAGGCATAGCCGTCCATGGCGCTGTTGGGCCATGGAGGCAAATCAAGGGTCGATACCAGATCCTCGGCGAGCACCCGCCCTTGTGCGGCGGCCAAAGGCAAACGCTCGCGCTGGACAATCGGCGTGGTCGCCGCCATCTCGAGCAGTCGCTCCAAGGCGACTTCGACAGCCATCAAGCTGCCGGCCTTGCCCGGTTTACCCACGGGATTCACAAGCCGCTGCCTGTTTCAGATGGGGTACGAAGTTACACGGGCGATGCCGCGCATCCAGTTGCTCGGCGAGGATCCCGTCCCATCCGGTGCGTACCGCATTGGTGGAGCCCGGCAGGCAGCACACCAGCGTGCCATTGGCCAATCCCGCCAGCGCCCGGGACTGAACCGTGGAAGTGCCGATGTCCGCCACGGATATCTGCCGGAACAGCTCACCGAAACCGTCAACCTGCTTGTCCAGCAAGCATGCAACGGCTTCCGGAGTGCTGTCGCGACCCGTAAAGCCGGTGCCGCCCGTGATCAACACCACTTGCACCACGTCCTCGGCAATCCAGGTCGCGACTTGCGCCCGAATCTTGTACAAATCATCTTTGAGCAGGACCCGCTCCGCCAGGTTGTGGCCGGCCGCCGTGAGCCGGTCGACAAAAACCTGCCCGGACGTGTCGGTCTCCAGGGTACGGGTATCACTCACCGTCAGCACCGCGATATTGAGCGATACGAAAGGTACATCAGCCTTGGCTTTCATAGGCTCGTCCAGTTGTGGAGGAAACAGCCCGGTGTTATATCACAGCGCTTCATTTTTTCGCCTCTGCGGAGACACGCCATGACCACAAACACGCCGCTGCCATCATGCTCCATTCTGCTCCTGGCGGGCGGCCGTGGACAACGCATGGGCGGGCAAGACAAGGGTTTGTTGGAGTGGCAAGGCGAGCCGCTGATTGCCCATCTCCATCGCCAGACCCGGGCGTTGAGCGATGACCTGATTATCTCTTGCAACCGCAACCCGGAACGTTATGGGTTGTATGCCGATCAATTGGTGCATGACGACGAAGGTGGCTTTCCCGGTCCATTGGCCGGTATCCGCGCGGGCCTCAGGGTGGCCAGGCATCCGTATCTGCTGGTGCTGCCCTGCGACGTTCCACAGATCGACTCGAACCTGCTCGACAGCATGCGCGAAACGGCAAGCCGACATCCCGATGTGCCACTGATGGTGCGTCATGGCGAACATTGGGAGCCGCTGCTGTGCGTTATTCCTCGCGCCCTGGCCGGGACCTTCGAGCAGGCCTGGAACGCAGGCGAACGCAGCCCCGGCCGTATCATGCGCAACCTCCACGCTGTAGCCTTGCAATGCTCTGCCAACGATCCTCGGCTGGCGAATCTCAATACACCGGAACTGCTGGCCCAACACAAAGGCGTGTCAGATTGACACTAGCCAGGAACTTGCATGCGATGTATACGTCTGAAGGTTAGTAACTTGAAGAATCCATTTCGGAGAAACACCATGACTCAACGGACCCTCGCCACTTTCATGCTCGCACTGGGCCTTGCCACTCTCGCCGGTTGCGCATCGCCAACAGTGATCACCTTGAATGACGGTCGCGAAATCCAGGCCGTCGACACGCCCAAGTACGATGAAGAGAGCGGCTTCTACGAATTCGAGCAGTTGGACGGCAAGCAAACCCGCGTGAACAAGGATCAGGTTCGTACCGTTAAGGACCTGTAATCTTCAACACCGCAGTCAGATACAGGAAAGCCCGCACTCTATGCGGGCTTTTTTATGCCTGTCCGAAAGTCGGGCTGATTACCACTGCAGCACGATGCCGCTTTCAAAGACACGCTCCTGGCCAGTGACAGGATCGATGAAACGCAACCCTTGGGCCAGCAGCTTGAGCGGATTGGCGTAATCGTCCTGCGCGTCGCGGATGACCTCGGGGTAAAACGGATCGTTGCAGATACCCGCGCCAAGGGCATTCATATGCACCCGCAGCTGATGCTTCTTGCCCGTGACCGGGTACAGACCGTAGCGCCACAGCTCGCCGTTTCTTTCCAGCACTTCAATGGCCGTTTCGGTATTGGGTTCACCCGGCCCTTCCTGCATTCGGAAGAACGGCTCGCCATCGATCATTCGGCTTTTATGCACCCGAGGAAAGGCCAGCGCAGGCAACGCGCGGGCAATGGCCTGGTAGCGTTTCTCGATCCGACGCGTGGGAAACAGTGTTTGATAAGCCGAACGGGTCTGCGGGTTGGCTGAAAACAACACCAGGCCGGCCGTGTGCCGATCGATACGGTGCAGCGGCACCAGATGGGGATTGTCCAATCGCCGGATCAGGCGTCGCAACAAGGTTTGCTCGACATACTCGCCCGCCGGGGTGACCGGTAGAAAATGCGGTTTGTCCGCCACCACCAAGTGCTCGTCGGCGTACAGGATCGACTCCACCACCGGGATCGGCTTTTCGTCGGGCACTTCACGAAAATAGTGGATACGCAGGCCTTCACGGTACGGCAAGTCGACATGGATCGCCCTGCCCTCCCCGTCCAGCACCCGCCCTCGGGCAATTCGGTCCAGCCACTGTTCGCGACTGATGGCGCTGAAATGCTCGCACAGACACTCCAACACTGTTTGCCAGGCGCCGGGAGGCAGATACAGCGTGCTGGCCTGATGGTGCGCGGCGGAAAACGAGGAACCGGACATTAAAAACTCTTAGCTTTTTTGCAGGGCAGCATTATCCGACAGTCTCGCCCGCTAACCCAACACTGATTGCTTCACGCCGGGATCGACGTTGGCTTTGCCGCCGCCTCGGTGAACTCTTTCAACCAGCGCAGCACCTCCACCGCCTCCCAGCGACCCGGATCGTACAACGCATACAACAGGCCCTGGTAACCCACCACATCCAGCTGTTTGTGGTAACCGGCACGCTGGAACAACGCTTCGATCTCAGCGAAGCAGGTATTGAAATGCAGTTTGTTGAAGGGCGTCTTGCCTTCGGTCACCAGCCCGTCCAGGCGTAACTCCTGGACCGCCTCGCGCACAACCTCCACGGACATCCGGTTCACGCTATTTTTCAGTTGTTCGACATTGACCAAGGGATGCACTCCAGATAGCTGTATGGGCATACAGTAACCGAAACACCCCTCTATCGCCAACAGTCGTATCGGGAACCGACGGACGAAGCATTCAAATCAGGAATGCCACTATCTGTTCGGTCTCGAAGGGCCATTCCAGCTCGGCCCCGGTATCCAGCCTGCGCAGCACAGGAATACGCAACGCATAATCGTCCATCCAGGCTTCGTTTTCTGAAATATCCACCAGCTCCACCAGCAAGCGCTCTTCAACAACGAAAGGCATCAGCATTGCCTCGGCGACTTCGCAGAGATGGCAACCCAGGGTGCCGAACAACTGGCATTCAGGAAGCATGGCAAGTAGACCTAAAAAAGATAGACGGTCATTCTAGGCTCGCCCCGCGAAACCGTCGAGTTGCTGCCTCGCTTCGGGGTGTTTCGGTAAAACGCTGATGCAAATCACTGATCGCCAATGCTTTTCCAGCGACGCTTGTCGCATTTTCCCCTCTACGCTGTGCGTTGTAGCCTTGAATTGGAGTACACCTTGTTTGCCAACCTGCTGATCATCCTCGCCTCGTCCCTGGTGGTCATCGCCCTGTTCCGGCGACTGCGCCTGCCTCCGGTGCTGGGGTATCTCTGTGTCGGATTAGCGGTCGGACCGACGGCGCTGGACTGGGTGAACGACAGCGAAGAACTGCCAGACCTGGCCGAGCTCGGCGTGGTTTTCCTGTTGTTCTCGTTGGGGCTGGAGTTCTCCTTGTCGAAGATGCTCGAACTGCGCCGACTCGTGTTCGGCCTCGGCAGCCTGCAGGTGCTGTGTTCGGGTGCGATCCTGGCCGCCTTGCTGGCTCTCTCTGGCGCCCCCGTGATCGCGGCGCTGTTGCTCGGTGCGGGACTGGCCTTGTCATCCACGGCCATTGTCAGCAAGGAATTGACCAGCCTGGGGGAGATTTTCAGCAGCCACGGCCAGAACGCCATCGGTGTGCTGCTGTTCCAGGATGTCGTCGCGGTGCTGTTGTTGACCCTGGTGCCGGTGTTCGCCGGCAGCAGCGAGCACCCGTGGTACTGGGCACTGCCCCTGACCCTGGGCAAGACACTGGTGCTGTTCGGCGGCTTGCTATTGGCCAGTCGCCTGTTGCTTCCCCGGCTGTTCCATGAAGTGGCCGCGTCAAAGTCCGCTGAGCTCTTTGTGCTACTGGCGCTGGTGATCGTGTTGCTGACGGCCTGGCTGACGCATCTGCTCGGCCTGTCACCGGCCCTGGGGGCGTTTCTGGCGGGCATGCTGCTGGGAGAAAGCCACTACCGGCATCAGATCGAAGCCGATATCCGACCGTTTCGCGACATCCTGCTGGGGCTGTTTTTTGTCAGCATCGGCATGCTGATCGATCTGCAGCTGTTTGTGGATGACGGCGCGCTGATCCTTGGGTTGACGCTGGGCTTGATGCTCATCAAGGGCTGCGTGGTCGCCGTGCTGGTGAAATGGCGCGGCAGTGACGGAGAGACCGCCTGGCGCAGCGGCCTGGCCCTGGCCCAGGGTGGCGAATTCTGTTTCGCCCTGATGGCCTTGATGCAGCAGAACCGTCTCATGCCCGCCGACCTCAGTGGCCTGCTGCTGGCTGCGACGTTCTGCTCGATGCTACTGACCCCGCTGTTGCTGCGCGCCGCGCCACGCATCGCCGCCCGCCTGTACCGCAAACCCAACGAAGCGGCGCAACTGGACCAGATCAGCGCGCTCAACGCCGGCCTATCGGGTCACGTGGTCATTTGCGGGTATGGGCGCGTCGGCCAGTCCATCGGACGATTCCTGCGCCGCGAAAACCAGGCGTTCGTTGCCCTGGATGATGACCCGGTCATTATCCAGGAGGCCATCGTTGGGGAAAACTGCGTGCATTATGGGGATTCACGACGGGGGGACCTGCTGGCCGCCGTCGGACTGAGCCGCGCCAGGTTGCTGGTGATTGCGGTCGACAAGACCGACATTGCCATCACGGTGCTCAAGGAAGCCCGGAGGCTCAACCCGAAAGTGCCGATCCTGGTGCGCACCCGCGATGACAGCCAACTGGCCGAGTTGCAGGCTGCCGGGGCCAGCGAAGTGGTCCCGGAGCTGCTGGAATCGAGCCTCATGCTGGCATCCCACGCCCTGATCATGCTTGGCCTGCCCGAGCAACAGGTCCAGCAACATGTGGATCAGGTCCGCCATGACCGCTATCGCCTGCTGCATGGCTTTTACCCGGGTAATCAGGACAAGGAGCCGTAGCGCCATGGTCAGTCCTGGCTGACCGCGCCGATCTTGTGAATCGACAGGTCGGCACCGTAATACTCCTCTTCCTGCGTCAGCCGTAGCCCCAGCACGAACTTGATCACGCCATAAACCACGAACCCTCCGGCCAGGGCGATGAAGACACCCAATGCCGTACCGATCAATTGGCTGATCAAGCTGACCCCGCCCAGGCCGCCCAAGGCGCCCTGGCCGAAGACGCCACAGGCAATGCCGCCCCACACACCACACAGCCCATGCAACGGCCAGACGCCGAGCACATCGTCGATTTTCCACTTGCCCTGGGCAGCGGTGAAACACCAGACGAACAAAGCACCGGCAATGACACCGGTCGCCAGCGCGCCTACCGGGTGCATCAGGTCGGAACCGGCACAGACCGCCACCAAGCCGGCCAATGGGCCGTTGTGCAGAAAGCCCGGGTCGTTGCGCCCGACAATCAGTGCCGCCACGGTCCCCCCCACCATGGCCATCAATGAATTGACCGCCACCAGCCCGCTCACCCCAGGCAGGGTCTGGGCACTCATCACGTTGAAACCGAACCAGCCGACAATCAGGATCCACGATCCCAGGGCCAGGAACGGAATGCTTGATGGCGCGAACGCCACCAGGCGACCGTCCCGGTAGCGGCCGTTACGCGGTCCAAGCAAGAGCACGGCGGCCAATGCCAGCCAGCCACCCATGGCATGCACCACCACGGAACCGGCAAAGTCGTGGAAACTGGCACCGAACCGCGCTTGCAACCAGGCTTGCAAACCAAAGTTACCGTTCCAGATCAACCCTTCGAAGAACGGATAGACAAACGCCACGATCAGTACCGTGGCGCACAACTGCGGCGCGAATCGGGCACGTTCGGCGATTCCGCCGGAAATAATGGCCGGGATGGCGGCGGCAAATGTCAGCAGGAAGAAAAACTTCACCAGGCTGTAGCCATGATCGGCGCTGAGCACCGCTGCCGGTTGCAGAAAGGTCACGCCGTAGGAAATCCAGTAACCTATGAAAAAATAGGCCAAGGTCGAGACAGCGAAGTCGCTGAGGATTTTGGACAATGCGTTGACCTGGTTCTTTTGCCGGACGGTTCCCACTTCAAGGAACGCAAAACCGGCATGCATCGCCAGAACCATGACCGCACCGAGCAAGATGAATAGCGTGTTGGAGCTGTGGACGAGATTCTCCACAGCGCTTTGCATATTTTCCATGGTGTTGGGCAGACCTGAAAAAGTTGAAAAAAGCACCAAACCGGTTCGTCCGCCCTGCCAGCGCACCAAGTTGAAACGATGCACTAGCCTGTCGAAAGCTAGTGAACCGCTTTGGTGCGAAAAAACCGACAACACGACGTCCCGCTTTGAGGCGCTTCGCGGGTTTTGATTATTTGGGTTAAGGTTTCGCGGGGTTGTGCCCAGCTTCAGCGCACAGGTGCAGGGTGTCGCACCAGTACATGGCAAAAGCCTGAGCAAAAGTTGTACCAGTCACTTTCACTGAACCTTCCGACAAGGCTCATACTCGAACGCTTCAGACGTCACTTACGGAGATTCACCGATGGCCAGAACCCAGGCAAAGACTGCTCAAGAAATCCTGATGGAAGATTTTCAGACACTGGTCAGCGACACCGAGCGGTTGCTGGATCACACCGCGACGCTGGCGGGTGATCAGGCGGATGAATTGCGCGGCCAGATTCACGAAACCCTGCTGCGCGCTCGCGAAACCCTCAAGTTGACCGAAGACTCAGTGCGCGAACGTGGCCAGGCTGCGGTCGCCGCCACCGAGGAGTACGTACAGGCCAACCCTTGGCAATCCGTCGGCATTGCAGCGGGCGTGGGCTTTTTGATCGGTCTACTGGCAACACGGCGCTGATCATGGGTATCGAACAACCGGGCTCGTCCGAAGCGGGCACACAACCTACGGCGCGCCGCCTGGGCGCGGCATTCCTTGGACTGCTGCACAGTCACGTCGAACTGTTCGGCATTGAATTGCAGGAACAAAAGGCCCGTACCGTCAGCCTCCTGCTGTTTGCCGGGCTTGCGCTGGTGTTCGGCTTGCTGCTGTTAGTCGGGCTTTCGGCGCTGGTGCTGATCCTGGTATGGGATACCTATCGTCTGGCGGGAATCATCGGCCTGTGTCTGTTTTATCTGCTGGCGGCGCTGTTCTGCGGTCTTCGACTCAAGGCAGCGATCTACGATGAGTCCTCGCCCTTCCACGCCACCCTCGAAGAATTGGCCAATGATCGGGAGCGCCTGCTGCCATGAGCCTGCCTGATATTCCCCAAGCCCGGACACGCCAGGAAATGCGCAAGGCGCTGGTGCGCCTGCGTATGGAAATGCACCGCCAGGAAATCCGTCAGGAAACCCGCCAGTTGCTGCAGCCTTTGCAGCGAGTGCGCGGCTTGACACAGAGCTGGCACGAAGGTTTCGGCATCAAGCACGCGCCGTTGTGGGGCGTGGCGGCGGTGTCCTTGCTCGGTTTCATCACCGGCAAACGCAGCCGCAGCGGTCGCGCCGGTGGCCTGGCCGGCCTGATCCGGCTGGCAACAACGCTGCTGCCATTGATCAAACTGGCCAAGGACGTACGTAAACCCTGACCTGGCAGTGCGTGGCGAGAGAGCTTGCAGGGTGCCCCACGAACCGGGAAGCTAGGGCATTGTCCTCATCAAACGGAGTAACCGGCCTTGGATTGGCATACCCTGCTGACTCGCGAACGCCTCGGAAAAACGTTGCACAGCCCAGAAGAACTGGGCCGTAGCCCCTTCCATAAAGACCACGACCGCATCATCTTTTCCGGCGCCTTCCGTCGTCTCGGGCGCAAGACACAGGTTCATCCGGTCTCCAGCAACGACCACATCCATACGCGCCTGACCCATTCGCTGGAAGTCAGTTGCGTCGGACGCTCCCTGGGTATGCGGGTGGGGGAAACCATCCGCGGCACCTTGCCGGACTGGTGTGAACCGAGCGACCTGGGCATGGTGGTGCAATCGGCCTGCCTGGCCCACGACATCGGTAACCCACCGTTCGGTCATTCCGGCGAAGACGCTATCCGCTACTGGTTCCAGCAAGCCGCAGGCCGCGGTTGGCTTGACGCCATGAGCGAAGCCGAGCGCAACGACTTTCTGAACTTCGAAGGTAACGCCCAAGGCTTCCGGGTTCTCACACAGCTTGAGTACCACCAGTTTGACGGCGGAACCCGGCTGACCTACGCCACCCTCGGCACCTATTTGAAATACCCCTGGACCGCCCGCCA
Source organism: Pseudomonas sp. B21-054 (assembly GCF_026016345.1). Classification (NCBI taxonomy): domain Bacteria; kingdom Pseudomonadati; phylum Pseudomonadota; class Gammaproteobacteria; order Pseudomonadales; family Pseudomonadaceae; genus Pseudomonas; species Pseudomonas sp. B21-054. The sequence goes on along the minus strand of NZ_CP087204.1, from coordinate 2,045,793 downwards.
CGCCGACTCCCTGGGCTACAAGAAACACAAGTTCGGTTGCTACCAGAGCGAACTACCCCTGCTCGAGCAGATCGCCCACAAGCTCGGCCTGCCACAGCTCGAAGACCAGCGCTGGGCACGGCATCCATTGGTGTACCTGATGGAAGCCGCCGATGATATCTGTTACGCCTTGATCGACCTGGAAGACGGCGTAGAGATGGACCTGCTGGAATATCCACAGGTGGAGTCGCTGCTCCTGGACCTGGTGGGCGACGATCTTCCAGACACTTACCGTCAACTTGGGCCACTGGATTCCCGTCGGCGCAAACTGGCGATCTTGCGGGGCAAGGCCATCGAGCACCTGACCAACGCCGCGGCCAGGGCGTTCGTCGAGCAGCAAGAGGCGTTGCTGGCCGGCACACTGCCAGGCGACCTGGTGGAACATATGCACGGTCCAGCCAAACGCTGCGTGCTGAATGCCAAGGACATGGCCCGCAAGAAAATATTCCAGGACAAGCGCAAGACCCTCAACGAGATCGGCGCCTACACCACGCTGGAGATCCTGCTCAACGGCTTTTGCGGAGCGGCCCTGGAACAGCACGGTGGCCGTACGCCCTCGTTCAAGAATCGGCGCATTCTCGACCTGCTGGGCAACAACGCCCCCGATCCCAACGGCCCGCTGCATAGCGCTTTCCTGCGAATGATCGATTTCATCGCCGGGATGACCGACAGTTACGCCAGCGAAATGGCCCAGGAGATGACCGGCCGCACCCGCCAATGAGAGGCGATACGGGGGCTCGGGCGTAGAGCCTGTGGGAGCGAGCTTGCTCGCGATAGCGGTAGATCAGTCAACTTCAATGCTGCTGATCCGATGCGATCTCGAGCAAGCTCGCTCCCACAGGGGATTTGGGATGGATGCCACGTTGAACAATGCCTGCACTTCAGACAGCAGTGTGTAACCCGCTACAACTATTGAATTACCTTGCGGGCCACTTGTTTACATAAATAACATTCTGAAGGAAATATCCTTTCACAAACGGCCAATAAGCCCCCCTTCCCTTTTAACAACTTACTAAAAACCTAATTACACCGTAGTACCTTGCCTCTTTTTTTGTAGGAAACATCTGAAACTGAGGATGCACGCCTCGCGCCTCGTACGACCCCGGCTTTAACTGGGCTAAGGTGCGCGCTTTATTTAAGCGCGTAGGATACTTTACTCATGAACTCCGTTTTCATTGTCGACGATCATCCGGTCATCCGCCTCGCCGTTCGCATGCTCCTGGAACATGAGGGCTATAAGGTCGTAGGGGAAACTGACAACGGCGTCGACGCGATGCAAATGGTGCGCGAATGCATGCCTGACCTGGTGATCCTGGACATCAGCATTCCCAAACTTGACGGGCTGGAAATCCTGTCGCGCTTCAATGCCATGACCACGCCACTGAAAACGCTGGTGCTCACGGCACAATCGCCAACGCTCTTCGGTATCCGATGCATGCAGTCCGGCGCCTCCGGTTACGTTTGTAAACAAGAAGACCTCAGTGAACTTGTCAGCGCCATCAAAGCCGTACTGTCCGGCTACAACTACTTCCCCAGCCAGGCACTGAACCCGGTACGCCAGGATGATCCGCGCAGTATAGAGCTGGATCTTTTCAAGAGCGTCAATGATCGGGAGTTGATGGTTTTGCAACTTTTTGCCCAGGGCCGCACCAACAAGGAAATCGCCAAGGGGATGTTCCTAAGTAATAAAACCGTCAGCACCTATAAAAAACGCCTGATGCAAAAACTAAAAGTCAAATCCTTGGTAGAACTGATTGAAATGGCCAAGCGCAACGCGCTGGTATGAGAAGGAACAGGATGCTCGAATGCATAAAGAATTGTCTCCTGCTGATCGGCGCAGGCTTATATGCAGGAACCCTCGCAGCGGCCTCGGGAATGCCCGAGGCCTATACGCTTCTGGGTCGATCGACCCCGGCCCATAGCGAGGCCAGGCTGGATGACGCCCACCGTGCCTGGCTCCAGGACCGGCGGGAGTTGGTCCTGGGAACCTCTGCGCCGGACTATCCGCCCTTCGATCTCTCCACCAGCGGGCGCGACTATGAGGGCATGACTGCCGACTACGCCGGCGTCATCGCCAAAGCGACCGGTCTGCCCATGAGGGTCCTGCGATTCGATTCCCGTGAGGCGGCCATTGCGGCGCTCAAGAATGGACACATCGACATGCTGGGGACCGCCAACGGTTTCGAAGCCCGTACCCCCGGCATTGCCCTATCGACGCCGTATGCAGTGGACCAACCCGTCCTTGTGACCCGAATGAATGAAAACCGTCCCCTGACTGAAGACCTCAAGGGGCTGCGGCTCAGCATGGTCTATCACTACCTGCCATTGCAGGAAATAGAAAAACTCTACCCCAAGGCGCTCATTACCACCTATCCCTCCTACCAGAACGCCATAAACGCCGTCGCCTTTGGCCAGGCCGATGTATTTCTCGGCGATACCATTTCCACCCATTACATGATCAGTAAGGGTTACCTGAGCAACATCCGCATGGCCAGCTTTGGCAAACATGAGTCCCACGGGTTTGGTTTCGCGGTGCGGCGTGACGATACCCGGCTGCTGGAAGTCATCAACGCCACGCTGAACCAGATTTCCATCGCCGAGCAAGCGGCCATTTTCAAGCGATGGAGCGCAGGCAGTGACCTGTTCCTCACGGAACACAAGATACAACTGACCGACCGGGAAGAGCGCTGGCTGGCCCGGCATCCAGTGATTCGGGTGGCCGTGAACGAAACGTCGGCCCCCTTCACGTTCTTTGATTCGGACGGCGACTTTCGCGGGATCAGCGCCGACCTGCTGGAGCTGATCCGGCTGCACACTGGCCTGCGCCTGGACATCCAGCGGCATCGGAACGACAGCGAAATGATTGCCGCGGTCCTGAATGGCGAGGCCGACATGATTGCCGCGCTGTTGCCGAGCAGCGAACGGCAACAACAGTTGAAATTCAGCCGCCCTTATGTCGACAGCTCGTTCGTCCTGCTGACCCGCAAGCCCTCCGATACACCGGCGACACTCGACCAATTCGGGACCCGAAGCCTGGCGATCGCCAAAGGCAATCCGGTTATCGCTTGGCTGCGCAACCAGTATCCGAACATCAAGATAATCGAAACCATAGACCCCTTGCAGGCTATTGAAATGCTCGCCCAGGGCCAAGTCGATGGCAGCGTGCATTCTCTGGTCATGGCCAACTATTTCATCTCGTCCCACTCACTGCGCGACACCTTGCAAATCAGCAGCACGGTTGGCACTCAGCAGGCCATGTTCTCCTTGGCCACCGCGAAAAATGCCACAGAGTTGAATGCCATTCTCGACAAGGCCTTGACCAGCATCGACCCCGACGAGCTGGGCGTCATCAACAACCGCTGGCGCGGCTACGTCTCGGCCTCGGAACAGACCTGGCGCACCTTTAACCGCCTGTTCTTCCAGATCGTCGCAGGCGTCGGCCTGTTGCTGCTGCTTTCGCTGGCGTGGAATGCCTACATGCAGCGCCAGATCCGGCAGCGACAACGGGCGGAACTGGCCCTCAACGATCAGCTCGAATTCATGCACTCGCTGCTCAACGGCACCCCTCACCCCATTTACGTGAGAGATCGCAATGGCTTCCTGCAAAGCTGCAACGACAGCTACCTGGAAACGTTCGGGGCCAAACGCGAAGACGTCATCGGCAAGAACGTCATGCCCGGGTCCATGAGCAATGCTTTCGAAGCGCAGGAGTACCAGGCGGACTACCAGCGCGTCATGGCCGAAGGCACCGCCCTGATCGTGGATCGGCCGCTGCACATCGGGGATAGAAAGCTGACGATCTATCACTGGATCCTCCCCTATCGCAATTCCGCCGCTCAAGTACAAGGCATCATCGGCGGATGGATCGACATCAGCGAGCGGCGCCAGCTCTTTGAGGAACTGCGAGCCGCCAAGGAACGGGCAGACGATGCCAACCGGGCCAAAAGTACCTTCCTGGCGACCATGAGCCATGAAATCCGCACCCCCATGAACGCGGTGATCGGCATGCTTGAACTGGCCTTGAAACATGCCGACAAGGGCCATTTTGACCGCTCGACAATCGAGGTCGCGTACGAATCGGCCGCCGGGATGCTGGAGTTGATCGGCGATATCCTGGACATTGCCCGAATCGAATCAGGTCATCTGAGCCTGGCGCCCGAGCGCGTCAATCTCAGGGCCATGCTGCAGTCGGTCATTCGGGTCTTCGAAGGCGTGGCCCGGCAGAAAAACCTGGCGTTGTCGCTGCACTTTGAGCCTGGCGAAGGCAACCCGGACGTGTTGATGGACCCATTGCGATTCAAGCAGGTGCTGTCGAACCTGATCAGCAATGCCCTCAAATTTACCGAACAGGGTCAGGTGCAGGTCAAGGTCCAGCTGTCTCGAACCGCCAAGGACAACGTCGTGCACATGCACCTGGAGGTCAGTGACAGCGGCATCGGCATCAGCCCGGCGGATCTGCAACGGTTGTTCGAACCTTTTGCCCAAGTCGACAATACCGGCCGGATGGCCCGCAAAGGTGCGGGGCTGGGCCTGGTGATCAGTCGCAACCTGTGCCAGATGATGGGCGGTAGCCTGCACATGAGCAGCCAGCCGGGCACCGGCACGCAGGTCCAGGTTGGCCTGCAACTGACCGTCTTGCCCACGACGACGGTTGGTGCACTTCCCGATCCGGTGATCGAGACGACCGCGACGGCGTTGAACGTTCTGGTGGTGGACGATCATTCCGCCAATCGCTTGTTAATGTCGCAGCAGCTGGAATACCTCGGTCATCACTATCAGGTCGCCCACGATGGTGCACAGGGGCTCGAGGCCTGGCATGCGGGGCATTTCGACCTGGTCATCGCCGATTGCAACATGCCCATCATGAGCGGTTACGAACTGGCGCGATCGATTCGGCGGCAAGAGGCCGAACAACAACTGCCGCCCTGCACCATCCTGGGGTTTACCGCCAATGCACAACCGGAGGAAAAGCAACGCTGTCAGGACGCCGGCATGGACGACTGCCTCTTCAAGCCGATCAGCCTGAGCGCCTTGAGCCAATGGATGAAGGCGATAAAACCCGTCAGCCGGCCACGGGTGTTCAATATGCTGAGCCTGCAGGCATTGACCGGCGGTGACCCCTCATCCACCCGGCGCCTGTTGGCCGAATTGCTCAACAGCAACCGCTCGGACCGCCAGGAATTGCTCGAGGTCGCCCGTGGCGGCAACCGCCAGGCACTGATCGAAGCGGCGCACAAAATAAAAGGCGTCGCCCGGATTGTGCAGGCGACCTCGTTGATCCAGCGGTGCGAGGCGCTGGAGCAGGCGTGTCATCAAGCCCAGGCGCCTGAGCGAATGATCGAATGCGCCGAAGCCCTCGACCACGCCATGACGGAACTGGGGCAGGCCTTGGAAACAGAGATCGCCAAGGCAAAATAATCCGGCATTTACTATGCTGTTCGCTCAGCCGTGCGTGTCAGGGGGCGTTCTCAATCAGTTGCCCCACCGCACTGGAGAAACTGATTGAGAACGCCCTCTATCACTTGGAGTGACTGCAATGCCCAGCGCACCGCGTCCGGAAAAACGCCGGTTTCCCCTGCATGTCCACATCAGCCTGATGTTTACCCTGCTTCTGCTGCTGACGGGTGTGGTGCTGGGCATTTTCAATTACCGACAAACCACGCAAATCATCCTGTCCAGCAGCGAAAAGCTGTTCAACCGCATCGAGCAGGATGTGCGCCTGGATTTGTACGACACCTACGAACCGATCCGCCATCTGTTGGGCCTGCTGGCCGACTACCCGGCGACTCGCTCGCCCCATATGGCCCAACGCCTGGCCTTGCTCGTGCCCTTCAGCCAGGCGCTACGGGACAACCCGAACCTGGCGTCGCTGTACCTGGGCGACAGCAACGGCAACTTTCTGATGGTCCGGCCACTGCGCACCGCCGACCTGAAAGCGACCCTGAAAGCGCCGGCCAACGCGGCCTATCAGGTCTGGACCGTGGAGCGGGCGAACAACGAAGGTCCGGTCCGCTCCCAGTCGTTGTTTTACGACGAGGCCCTGGTGCTCATCAATCGCCATGACATTGCCGACGAATCCTACGATCCGCGCAGTCGCAGCTGGTTTCGCAGCGCACTGAACAACACAGGCCAGATCACCACCGAACCCTATGTGTTTTTTTCTACCCGCCATATCGGCACCACCCTGGCCCGGCGCAGCGGCGAGGGGGCGGTCATCGGTGCCGACCTGACCCTGGCGGCCCTGTCCCAAACCCTGGCCAAGCACAAAGTGACCGCCGGCACCGAGATCGTGCTGCTCGACCCCGAAGGCAACGCGGTGGGCTACCCCGACAGCGACCGGCTGATTGCCGACATCCAGTCGGCTCGCCTGATCAAGGCCCGTGACCTCAGCCCGGCCATCGCCGCCGCGCTCGACGACAACACTGGCACCCCACGTCTGACGGCGCTCGGACGCCAGTGGATCGTGTCTCGCAGCCACATGCAGGAAGGCGGGCCGCGGGGTCTGGAACTGGCGTTGCTGGTCCCTGAAGACGAGTTGCTGGCCGATGCCTATCGCCTGCGCTGGCAAGGCGCGCTCATCACCCTCGCCACCTTGCTGCTGTGCCTGCCCCTGGGTTGGCTGACCTCCAGGATCCTGGTCAAGCCCCTGCATGCGCTGGTGCAGGAGGCCGATGCCATTCGCAGCTTTGATTTCAACTACCCGGTGTCGCGTCGCTCCCCTGTGCTGGAGGTCGATCAGTTGAGCGTCTCGATGGCGCGAATGAAAGAAACCTTGGCAAGCTTCTTTGAAATCACCGCCAGCCTGCGCGCCGAAACCCGCTTCGCTCCCCTGCTGGAACACGTGCTGTTCGAGACCGTAAAAATCGCCCAGGCCCAGGCCGGCCTGATCTACCTGCGCGAAAACGACGAGGATCGGGTCAAGCCGTACGGGCTGGTGATCGATGGAGCCCCTCGTGACCTCAAGGCCTTCGAGCTGAAAGGCTATGGGCTTGACACTGACGACAGCCCGCCATGGCTCCAGCCACTGGCCACCTCGGAAAACCTCGTGACCTCACTGGGCTTCGAGCAGGCCGCCGACCTGCGGAGCGTCCTGCTGGCACTGGACGCTCCACGGGTTCATCTGATCGGCATTCGCCTGCGCAATCGCCATCAGGAAACCATCGGCGTACTGGTACTGCTGATCGCCGACAGCGGCACCGAAGCCGACCTGGAAAAACTGCAACCAGACCGCATCGCCTTTCTGCAGGCAGTGTCCGGTGTCGCCACCGTGAGCATCGAAAGCCAACGCCTGCAAGCCCGGCAAAAGCAACTGCTGGACTCGTTCATCCAACTGCTGGCCGGTGCGATCGATGCCAAGAGCCCCTACACCGGTGGCCATTGCCAACGGGTACCGGCCCTGACGCTGATGCTCGCCCAGGCTGCCGCCGCCAGCCAGGCGCCGGCGTTCCAGGCCTACCGACCGACGGAAGATGAATGGGAAGCGCTGCACATTGCGGCCTGGCTGCACGATTGTGGCAAGGTCACCACGCCGGAGTACGTGGTGGATAAAGCCACCAAACTGGAAACCCTGAACGATCGGATTCACGAAATCCGCACCCGCTTCGAAGTGCTCAAACGCGACGCCTGGGTCGACTACTGGCAGGCCGTGGCGACGGGGGGTGAACCGTCAGCGCTGGCCCAGCGGCGCGACGCGGCATTGGCCAGCCTCGATGAGGATTTTGCCTTTGTCGCCCGCTGCAATCTGGGCTCCGAAGCCATGGCCGACGCCGATCTGCAACGCTTGCAGCACATCGCTCAGCGCCGATGGACCCGGACCCTCGATGATCGCCTCGGGGTGTCCTGGGAAGAAAATCGGCGCCAGGCGCGCACGCCCAAGCCAACCCTCCCGGTCACCGAGCCGTTGTTGGCGGACAAGCCCGAGCACCTGCTGGAACGGCACGCCGCCGAGCTGATCCCGACGGACAACCCGTGGGGCTTCCAGCTCGATGTGCCGCCATGGAAATACAACCGTGGCGAACTCTACAACCTGAGCATTACCCGAGGCACGCTGACCCGTGAGGAACGCTATGTCATCAATCATCACATGGTGCAGACAATCCTGATGCTCAGCCAGTTGCCCTTCCCCAGCCACCTGAACAATGTGGCAGAGATCGCCGGCGGTCATCACGAGAAGATGGACGGCAGCGGCTACCCCAAGCGGCTCAAGCGCGAGGAGATGAGCCTGCCGGCCCGCATGATGGCGATTGCCGACATTTTCGAAGCGCTGACGGCGGCCGACCGCCCCTACAAGAAAGCGAAGACCCTGAGCGAAGCCCTGGGCATCATGGCCACCATGTGCCGTGACGCCCACATCGATCCCGAACTGTTCGGGTTGTTCATCGATGAACAGATCTACCTCGATTACGCCAGCCAGTTCCTCGACCCGCAGCAGATCGACGACGTCGACCCGGACAGCCTGCGGGTCAAGGCGGGGCTGAAGGCATGATCAGCAATCCGTCAGGCGCAGGAAGATCGCTGCCAACTGTTCAATGCCGGCCTGGTCATGCTCGGTAAAGCGCGCCAGTTTCGGGCTGTCCAGGTCGAGCACGCCGATCAGGCGTCCGTCCTTGACCAGTGGCACCACCAGCTCGCTGTTCGAGGCGCTGTCGCAGGCGATGTGGCCGGCGAAGGCATGGACATCTTCGACACGCTGGGTCTGGCGGGTCGCCGCAGCGGTACCGCACACACCGCGGCCGAAGGGAATCCGTACGCAGGCAATCTGGCCCTGGAACGGTCCCAGCACCAGTTCTTCGTTGCGATTGAGGTAAAAACCAGCCCAGTTCAAGTCGTCCAGCTGACTGAACAGGAACGCCGAAAATTGCGCGGCATTGGCAATGAAATCACGCTCATCGGCCAGCAAGGATTCAAGCTGTGCCGATAACAAGCCGTAGCCGTCGAGGCCTGCTCCCGTATTCTGCAAATCGATCATGCCTTGTGCTCCAACAGTTTCAGGCCCACCCAATAACGGGCAAACTGATAAGCGCAACGCCCGTTGCGGTTGCCGCGTCCGGTGGCCCAGCGCACCGCCTGGATGTCCAGCGCCTCGTCGCGCTGCCAGGCCAGCCCGGCCTTGGCCGCCAGCTCGCCGATCCAGTGCTCCACCACGTTGAGGAAATGCTCCTGGGTAAACGGATAAAACGACAGCCACAGCCCGAAACGGTCGGACAAGGCGATTTTGTCCTCCACGGCTTCGCTGGGGTGAAGCTCGCCGTCGACACGTTTCCAGTTTTCGTTGTCACTTTCCTTCTCCGGCACCAGATGGCGGCGGTTGGAGGTGGCGTACAACAGCACGTTGTCCGGCGCCTGCTCGAGCGAACCATCCAACACGCTTTTGAGCACGCGGTAATCTCCTTCACCCGACTCGAACGACAAGTCATCGCAGAACACCACGAAGCGCTGTGGCAGTTTCGCGATCTGCTCGACCACCCGGGGCAGATCGGCCAGGTGGTCGCGCTCGATCTCGATCAGCCGCAGGCCATGCTGGGCGTGCTCGGCCAGCAACGCACGCACCAGGGACGATTTGCCGGTGCCCCGCGAACCCCAGAGCAGCGCATGGTTGGCGGGCATGCCGTCGATGAACTGTCGGGTGTTGCGACCCAATTGTTCGACCTGGCGATCCACGCCAATCAGGTCCGACAGGCGCATGTCGAGGCTGACCTGAAGCGGCAGCAGATAACCGCTACGCCCGTCCCGCTGCCAGCGCGCGGCCAGGGTCTGGGTCCAATCGATCGCCAGCCGGGGCGCGGGCAGCAAGGGTTCGATACGCGCCAGCACGGCATCGGCGCGCTCAAGAAAAGCATTCAATCGGGAATCCACGTCTTCTCCTCGGACAGGTTCACAGTAATGATGGCGCCAATGCGACGAAACGTCGTAGCCAATGGCGGGTCTATCCCACACAACACACACCGGCAGCACCGGTATTCAGAGATGATCAGCTATGCTTGACCGGCGAAGGGAAACGTAAGTGGTTCATCACTCCATGGACATCAGATTCACCCAACGGTTGTCCTATAAACAGGCCCGACTGACCGTCCTGGTGGGCTTCGTGCTGGGCACGTTGCTCAGCCTGATGCAGATAGGCATCGATTATGCCAGCGAAGACGCCTCGATCAACCGTGAAATCCTGTCGTTGCTGGAAATCAGCCACAACCCGGCCTCGCGCATCGCCTACAACATCGACTCCGAACTCGCCCAGGAGCTGTCCATGGGCCTGTTGCGTTCACCGGCCATCATCGGTGCCGAGCTGATCGACAATAACAATACCGTGCTGGCCAGCGTCAAACGGCCAGAGTTGCAAAGCAGTTACCGGTTCATCAGTGACTTCCTGTTCGGCGCCCAGCGCCAGTTCGAAGACCGACTCTACCTGGACCACTTGCCCGGCGAATCCTTGGGCCTGTTGCGGCTGGACGTCGACACCTACGCGTTCGGCAGCCGCTTCCTGCGCCGCGCCGAGGTCACGCTGCTCAACGGTTTTGCCCGCAGCCTGATCCTGACCGGCCTGCTGCTGGCGTTGTTCTATGTGATGCTGACCAAGCCCCTGGTCCGGGTCATTCGCGAGCTGAGCAGTCGCGACCCGAGCAACCACGAACAGAACCGCCTGGAATGCCCTGCCGGCCACCAGTCCGATGAAATCGGTGTACTGGTGTCGGTCGCCAACCAGCAGTTCGACAATATCTCCACCGAAATCCAGCAGCGGCGCACGGCCGAAAACCGTCTGACCGAATACCTGGCGCAACTGGAAAACATCGTCTCGGCACGCACCGCCGAACTCAAGGCCATCAACGCCCGCCTCAGCCAATCCAACGAAGAGCTGGAGGTGGCCCGGCGCACGGCGCTGGACATGGCCGAAGCCCGCTCTGCCTTCCTGGCCAACATGAGCCATGAGATCCGCACGCCACTCAACGGCCTGCTGGGAATGATCGCCCTGTCCCTGGACGGCCCCCTGACGGCCGAACAACAGCAACAGCTATCGATTGCCCATGACTCGGGCAAGGTCCTGGTCGAACTGCTCAACGATATCCTCGACCTGTCGAAATTCGACGCCGGCCAATTGGAACTCGAGCGCATCCCGTTCGACCTCGGCGCCCTGGTCGAGGATACCGCCAACCTGCTGTCCCAGAACGCCGCCCCCAGCGTCGAGCTGGCCTGCCTGATCGACCCGCAGTTCCCGGCGCAGATCCTTGGCGACCCGACCCGGGTGCGGCAGATTGTCAGCAACCTGCTGTCCAACGCACTGAAGTTCACGCGCTTCGGCCGGGTCGATGTGAAATTGAGCCACCACGACGGCGGTGTGCGGATCGAGGTCTGCGACACAGGCATCGGTATCCCCCAAGAGGCCCAAGCGAGAATTTTGCAGCCATTCACCCAGGCAGGCGCGGGTATTACCCGCCAGTTTGGTGGCACCGGGCTGGGCCTGGCGCTGACCTACAACCTCTGCGAAGCCATGCAGGGTCGGTTGACCATCAGTTCCGAAGCCGGCTTCGGCAGCCAGTTCTGCGCCAATCTGCCCCTGCCCTGTCATACCCCTGCGGCGCCTGTCGAACCCCTGCGCGGTAACGTCGTCGCCATTACCTCCGCCAGCAGTGGCCTGGCCGAGTTGCTGGAAATGTTGCTGCCGGTCTGGGGGCTCGACTACGTGAGGCGCTCCGTGGATGACAGGCTGCTGGGGCTCAAGCCGGATATTCTGATCACTGATTGCCCGGAATGCCTGTTCACCCTGCGGCCAACCTTCGACGCTCCGATCCTGTTGGTGACCGCCTATGGCAGTTTCATGCCCAGCGAAGAGGCCGCTGCCCTCACGCCCCTGTTACAGCAGGCTCGACCGCTGGCACGCCATGCGCTGTACCAGATCCTGCGACGCGCCCTGCAAAGCGAGGCAACCACCATCAATGACGAGCAGATCGAGGCCCGGGCGCCGTCCAAGCGCGGACGGGTGTTGCTGGTGGAGGATAATCCAGTCAACCAACTGGTGGCCAAGGGCATGCTGGTCAAGCTGGGCTGCGAAGTCATCGTCGCGGGCCATGGCGCCGAGGCCCTGGATCAGCTTGAACAACAGGTTTTCGACCTGGTGCTGATGGACTGCAACATGCCGGTGATGGACGGATACGAAGCCAGCCGGCAGATTCGCCGAAGCGGGCGCTGGCCGGATCTGCCGATTGTCGCGCTGACGGCCAACGCCATGCCCGAGGAACGCGAGCGCTGCCGGGCGGCCGGCATGAGCGATTACTTGTCCAAGCCGTTCCGCCGCGAAGAGTTGGCGGCGCTGCTGGATCAGTGGGTTCCTACTACGTCAGCGCTTTGATCTGCCCCAGCAGATGATCGAGGCCGTCGCGCAAACTCGCCAGGCGGTCCAGATCGACCCCGCTGTCGCACAACAGGCGAGCCTTGAGCGGGCCGACCTGCTCACGCAAGGCCCGACCTGTCGCCGACAGACTCAAGTGCACCTCCCGCTCGTCGCGGGCCGAACGCTGGCGCTGGACCAGGTCCAGTTGTTCCAGGCGCTTGAGCAGCGGCGTCAGCGTGCCCGAATCCAACAGCAGCCGTTCGCCCAGGGCCTTGACCGTGGGTTGTTCCGGAGCGTTCACCTGCCACTCCCACAGCACCAGCATCGCGAGGTACTGCGGGTAGGTCAGGCCGAGCTGATCCAACATCGGCTTGTAGCCACGGATCACCGCCCGGGATGCGGCGTACAGCTTGAAGCACAACTGGCTGTCGAGCTTCAGCGAATCGACTGACAGATCATTCATTTGAGCAGCGCTTCAATCTCGCCGGTCAGGTCCTGGGGTTTAGTCGTCGGGGCAAAACGCTTGACCACCTGACCGTCCTTGCCGATCAGGAACTTGGTGAAATTCCACTTGATCCCTTTGGAGCCCAGCACGCCAGGCGCCCGTTGCTTCAGTTGGACAAACAAGGGATGGGCGTTGGCACCGTTGACTTCGATTTTCTTGAACAGTGGAAAACTCACACCGAAGTTCAGTTCACAGAACTCGCTGATCGCGCCTTCGTTGCCCGGCTCCTGCTTGCCGAACTGATTGCAAGGAAAGCCCAGCACCACCAGGCCTTGGTCCTTATAGGCCTGCCACAACGCCTCGAGGCCCTTGTATTGCGGGGTGAACCCGCACTGGCTGGCGGTATTGACCACCAGCACCGCCTTGCCGGCGAAATCGGCGAGGGTCTTTTGCTCGCCCTTGATGGTGGTGCACGGGATGCTCAGCAGGTTGTCGCTCATGGCGAGGCTCCGAAGGTATGGGGTCAGGCGGAGAAGATAGCGAGCGATTCAATTGTGTGCAATTTAATTATCGAAACCGGTATTGGCATCGATGAGTTGCAGCCAAACACAGAGCTGTGGCGAGGGGATTTATCCCCGCTGGGTTGCGCAGCGACCCCAAAAGGCTGAAAGCGATCAGCCTGAGACACCGAAGTTACGGTTCTTGGGGCTGCTGCGCAGACCAGCGGGGATAAATCCCCTCTCCACAAAGGACTGTGTTCAATTCACTCGCGGGCCACGAGGTCCAGGCACACCGAGTTGATGCAGTAACGCAGGCCCGTGGGCGGCGGGCCGTCAGGGAAGACGTGGCCCAGGTGGGCGTCGCATTTGGCGCAGACCACTTCGGTGCGGATCATGCCGTGGCTGACATCCCGCACCTCCACCACCGCGCTGCCCTCGATCGGCGCGTAGAAACTCGGCCAGCCACAGCCGGAATCGAATTTGGTCTGCGAATCGAACAGCGGCTCGTTGCAGCAGATGCAGTGGTACACACCGTCGGTCTTGGTGGCGTTGTATTTACCGGAGAATGGCCGTTCGGTGCCCTTCAACCGGCAGACGTTGTACTGTTCCGGGTCGAGCATGGCGCGCCATTCTTCAAGGGTTTTTTCCAACTTTTCCATCGTCCTACCTCGGCAATTGAAAAAGCCCGATCCGACGCTTTTCCGCAGATCGGGCGGCACGTATGATTGCGCCTCGTCAGGCGCCAGTCTGGCAGCCACATCATGCGCATTCAAACGGATTGTCACGCATTTACCGCGTCGGGCCTGGGCACAGACGCAGGATCCCCAGTACGGTAGTTCATACGCCGCCTGGATCGTTCATTTTCGGGAACACATCACCATGCAGGTCAGCAAATCGAACAAGCTCGCCAACGTCTGCTACGACATTCGCGGCCCGGTGCTCAAGCACGCCAAACGCCTGGAAGAGGAAGGCCATCGCATCCTCAAGCTGAACATCGGCAACCCGGCACCCTTTGGTTTCGAAGCGCCCGATGAAATCCTCCAGGACGTCATCCGCAACCTGCCGACCGCCCAGGGCTACAGCGACTCCAAGGGCCTGTTCAGCGCCCGCAAGGCCGTGATGCAGTACTACCAGCAGAAGCAGGTCGAAGGTGTCGGCATCGAAGACATTTACCTGGGTAACGGCGTCTCCGAGCTGATCGTGATGTCGATGCAGGCCCTGCTCAACAACGGCGATGAAGTGCTGGTGCCGGCGCCGGACTACCCATTGTGGACCGCCGCCGTAAGCCTGTCCGGCGGTAACCCGGTGCATTACCTGTGCGACGAGCAGGCCAACTGGTTCCCTGACCTGGCGGATATCAAGGCCAAGATCACGCCCAATACCAAGGCGCTGGTGATCATCAACCCGAACAACCCGACCGGCGCGGTGTACTCCAGGGAAGTGCTGCTGGGCATGCTGGAACTGGCCCGCCAGCACAACCTGGTGGTGTTTTCCGACGAGATCTACGACAAGATCCTCTACGACGATGCCGTGCACATCTGCACCGCCTCCCTGGCACCGGACTTGCTGTGCCTGACTTTCAACGGCCTGTCCAAATCCTATCGGGTCGCCGGTTTCCGCTCCGGCTGGATCGTCATTACCGGACCCAAGCATCACGCCCAGAGCTATATCGAAGGCATCGACATGCTGGCCAACATGCGCCTGTGTGCCAACGTCCCGAGCCAACATGCGATCCAGACGGCACTGGGCGGCTACCAGAGCATCAACGACCTGGTCCTGCCCCAGGGGCGCCTGCTGGAACAACGCAACCGTACCTGGGAACTGCTCAACGACATTCCCGGCGTCAGTTGCGTCAAGCCGATGGGTGCGCTGTATGCCTTCCCACGCATCGACCCCAAGGTTTGCCCAATCCACAACGATGAAAAATTCGTACTCGACCTGCTGCTGTCCGAGAAGCTGCTGGTGGTCCAGGGCACGGCGTTCAACTGGCCGTGGCCGGATCACTTCCGCGTCGTGACCCTGCCGCGGGTCGATGACCTCGACCAGGCCATCGGTCGGATCGGCAACTTCCTCAAGTCCTACCGTCAATAAGCCTCACCGCGTGCGAGGAGTCCTCGCCTCGCACGCTGTTTGATTCAGCAACATATCCATGCCACTGGTTTCGGCCGGCCCTCTACACTAGGGGCTGACCAGCCGACGGACACCCGGGCTCAACGTTCACGGGGTACAGGCAGCACATTTCTTTTCCACGGTCACTTTCAGAAAAGTCTTTCAATCATTTAGGACGCCTGTAGGACACAGTTTGAAATAGTCAGTGAGTTGAATAGCCTGCGGCAGCACCTTATATACCCCGCATGACGCTACATTTTTAGCATGAGGAGATTTCTACAACCATGATGCGCATCCTGCTGTTTTTGGCCACTAACCTGGCGGTCGTGCTGATTGCCAGCATCACCCTGAGCCTTTTTGGCTTCAACGGGTTCATGGCGGCCAATGGGGTTGACCTCAACCTCAATCAGCTGCTGATCTTCTGTGCGGTGTTCGGTTTCGCCGGTTCCCTGTTCTCGCTGTTCATCTCCAAGTGGATGGCGAAGATGAGCACCAGCACCCAGATCATCAGCCAGCCGCGCACTCGCCATGAACAATGGCTGCTGCAAACCGTCGAGCAGTTGTCTCGCGAAGCCGGTATCAAAATGCCGGAAGTCGGGATTTTCCCGGCCTACGAGGCCAACGCCTTCGCCACCGGCTGGAACAAGAACGACGCACTGGTCGCGGTCAGCCAGGGTCTGCTCGAGCGGTTTTCACCCGATGAAGTCAAGGCCGTGCTGGCCCACGAGATCGGCCACGTCGCCAACGGCGACATGGTGACCCTGGCGTTGATTCAGGGCGTGGTGAACACCTTCGTGATGTTCTTTGCCCGCATCATCGGCAATTTCGTAGACAAGGTGATCTTCAAGAACGAAGAGGGCCAGGGTATCGCCTACTACGTGGCGACCATCTTTGCCGAACTGGTCCTGGGCATCCTCGCCAGCGCCATCGTCATGTGGTTCTCGCGCAAACGCGAGTTCCGCGCCGACGACGCCGGTGCACGCCTGGCGGGCACCAGCGCCATGATCGGCGCCCTACAACGCCTTCGCGCCGAGCAAGGCTTGCCCGTCCACATGCCCGACACCCTGAATGCCTTTGGCATCAACGGTGGTATCAAACAAGGCCTGGCGCGCATGTTCATGAGCCACCCGCCGCTGGAAGAGCGTATCGACGCACTGCGTCGTCGCGGCTAATCGTTCAGGCTTTTTAGACCTGCAGCAAAGCGGTTCACTCTAAGAAAAAACGGTGCTTCTTCCTGAGGTGGAGGCGCCGTTTTTTTTGGGGCAGGTCTTTATGGGTCTTTATGGGTCTTTATGGGTGGGCTTTTTAGTTCGTGTGTATATCCGTTTCTGCGGTAACGGCCGCTGGCGGTTCCGCTTTTACAGCGGCTCACTTTTGAGAAGCGCAAAAGTAAGCAAAACGCTCATGCCCACCACTCGGTGCCTCGCTAGGGCTCGGCATGCCCGAACGCAGGCATTGCTCCGTGGGCCGCCGCGAAGGGCCATCCATGGCCCAGCGCGGCTAACCCGGCATCCATGCCGGGTTGCTCACTGCGCAATGCCTGCGTTCGGCCAGCGTGGTTAATGGGGCGCCGAGATCAACGTCCACTGCGAGGCGGCCTGATAGCCGACCTGGTTCTTGATGGGGATCGCGTTTCCCCTGTGGGAGCGGGCTTGCTCGCGAAGGCGATGTCACTGTCGATGAAGATGTTGAATGGACTGGCCTCATCGCGAGCAGCTCGCTCCCACAGGTTTTTGTGTCGTGTACAGATGCTGTGAACACCCGCGAATCCATGTGGGAGCGAGCTTGCTCGCGATAGCGGTGGTTCAGCCACATAGATGCTGGACGTCTCCTGCTCCTGCTTTTGCTCTGCTCGGATATACACACGTCCCCCTCAGTAAAGGGCTGGCCCCCTTCCCCCCTTGGAAATCCGATACGCCCGCTCATCCAGCCGCGTCACGCCAGCCTGCAAGAACTTCCAGCTTTCACCCAGCACATCCTGCTCCTGCAAGACCTCCAGCCGCCAGGCATCCCCCAGCAGCCGCCGCACTTCGTCATCCCCGACGGAAAACGGTGGCCCGGGCATTTGTGCCTGATCGTAATCCAGGGTAATCAACAGCCCCACGCACTCCGGCAGGATGTTCTGCAGATGGGCCGCATACCGCTCCCGCATCGACACAGGCAAGGCAATCAATGCCGCGCGGTCGTACAACGCAGTGCAACCGGCCACCTCCTGCGCACCCAAGGCAAAGAAATCGCCACAGCGAATCTCAATGCCACCGGCCCGGAACACTTTGAAAGCCCCCTCTTCACTCACGCGAGGCTCAAGCTGATGCTCGAGGAAAAAATCGACAGTGGCTTTTTCCGACAGCTCCACGCCCAGCACCGAATATCCCTGATGGGCGAGCCACAACAGATCCAGGGTTTTCCCGCACAGGGGCACCAGTACTCGACTGCCCTGCGCCAATCCCAGTTGCGGCCAGAAACGTTGCAGATAGGGGTTCACTTCTGGCAAGTGAAAGCCGATCTGATTCGATGACCACCGCTTATGCCAAAACTCCGGCTCCATGATTCGCTCCAAAAAATCGATCAAAACGGGCTAAAACTTATATTAGATTTAGATCATTGACCTGGCGGAAGATGACACCATCTTAACGCTCAGGAGTCCGTTCATGCTGCCCAGCCTGTTTATTTCCCATGGCTCACCGATGCTGGCCCTGGAACCCGGCGACAGTGGCCCGGCACTGGCCCTTCTCGCCGCCCAACTGCCCCGGCCCAAAGCCATCGTCATCGTGTCCGCCCACTGGGAAAGCAATGAACTGCTGGTCAGTGCGAACCCGCAACCGCGCACCTGGCACGATTTCGGCGGCTTTCCGCCGGCACTGTATGAGGTGCAGTACCCTGCGCCGGGCGATCCGCAACTGGCCGCGCAAGTAGCAGGCATGCTCGATGCCGTACATCTGCCGGCACGCCTCGACAACCAGCGACTCTCCGACCACGGCGTCTGGGTACCACTGTCCTTGATGTACCCCGAGGCCGACATCCCGGTGGTACAAGTCTCCCTGCCCAGCCGCCAGGGACCCGCGTTGCAGACACAGGTTGGCCGGGCCCTGGCGAGCCTGCGCCAGCAGGATGTCTTGCTGATCGGCTCTGGCAGCATTACTCACAACCTGCGCGACCTGGATTGGAATGCCGGCCCGGAAAGCATCGAGCCCTGGGCGAAGGCCTTTCGCGACTGGATCGTTGAGAAGCTGGCGGCCAACGATGAGGCTGCGTTGCATGATTACCGTCGCCAGGCACCGAACGCCGTGCGCAGCCACCCCAGCGATGAGCATTTGTTGCCGCTGTATTTTGCTCGGGGTGCCGGTGGGCAATTCAGCGTGGCTCACCAAGGGTTCACGATGGGGACGTTGGGGATGGACATTTATCGGTTTGACTGAGGGGCACCGAGGCGATCCAATCGCGAGCAAGCTCGCTCCCACATTGGATTTCGGTGTTCACAAACCCCCTGTGGGAGCGAGCTTGCTCGCGATTGGCCTCCACCCACTCCCCCTGAAGGCACACCAAACACCAGGCATAAAAAATCCCCGAACCAGTCGGGGATTTTTTATGTTCGATCAATCAGCCCGAGAGCCGATCAATCTTCGCGATAGCGACGCAGCTTGAGCTGCTTGCCGGCTACGCGAGTGTCCTTCAGTTTGGTCAGCAGACGCTCCAGACCATCTTCCGGCAGTTCCACCAGGCTGAAGCTGTCACGCACCTGGATGCGACCGATGGCTTCACGCGCCAGACCGCCTTCGTTGAGGATGGCCCCCAGCAGGTTCTTGGCGGCGATACCGTCACGGGCACCCAGCGCGGTACGGCAGCGGGCACGGCCTTCGGCCAGCGGGATCGGTGCACGACGTTCACGATCACCACGGTCAGGACGATCACCGGTACGTTCAGGACGGTCACCACGTGGTGCGCTGTTCGGCACCAGTGGACGCTCCTTCTCGATCGCAGCCAGGGTCAGCGCCTGGCCATTGGTGGCCTTGCGCAGCAGAGCAGCGGCCAGGGCACGCGGGGTGCAACCGATGTCGGCAGTCAGGCGATCCAGCAGATCACCGTGGGTCGATTCGGCGTCAGCTACCAGCGGCGACAGGCTGTTGGTCAGTTTCTTGATGCGGGCGTCGAGAACGGCCTGGGCATCCGGCAGGCGAACTTCAGCTACTTTCTGACCGGTTACACGCTCGATCACTTGCAGCATGCGGCGTTCACGCGGGGTGACCAGCAGCAGGGCACGACCTTCGCGACCGGCACGGCCAGTACGGCCGATGCGGTGAACGTAGGACTCTGGATCGTACGGCATGTCCACGTTGAACACGTGGGTGATGCGCGGAACATCCAGGCCACGGGCGGCGACGTCGGTTGCCACGACGATGTCCAGGCGGCCATCCTTGAGGGACTCGATGACGCGCTCGCGTTGGTTCTGGGCAATGTCACCGTTCAGCGCAGCGGCTTTGTAGCCTTTGGCTTCCAGGGCACTGGCCAGGTCCAGGGTCGCTTGCTTGGTCCGTACGAACATGATCAGGGCGTCGAAATCCTCGACTTCCAACAGGCTCAGTACAGCCGAGGTCTTCTGGTCGGCGTGAACCAGCAGGTGAGCCTGCTCGATCGCGGTGACGGTCTGGGTCTTGGTCTGGATCTTCACGTGTTGCGGATCGCGCAGATGGCGTTCGGCAATGGCACGGATCGACTGCGGCAGGGTAGCCGAGAACAATACGGTCTGACGGGTGGCTGGCAGGGCCTTGAAGATGACTTCCAGGTCATCCATGAAACCCAGCTTGAGCATTTCATCGGCTTCGTCGAGAACCAGGTGGTTCACGGTCGCCAGGACTTTCTCGTCACGACGCAGGTGGTCGCACAGACGACCCGGAGTGGCGACAACGATCTGCGCGCCATTACGGATGGCTTTCAGTTGTGGGCCCATCGGGGCGCCGCCGTAAACGGCCACAACGGTAACGCCAGGCATTTGCTTGGCGTAGGTTTCGAAAGCGGTGGCTACTTGCAGCGCCAACTCACGGGTTGGCGCCAGGATCAGGGCTTGCGGCTCGCGCTTGGCAGGATCGATGCGATGCAGGATCGGCAGGGCGAACGCGGCGGTTTTACCCGTACCGGTTTGCGCCTGACCAATCATGTCGTGGCCGGCCATGATGATCGGGATCGATTGCTGCTGAATAGCCGAAGGTTCTTCGTAGCCGGTCGCAATGACAGCTGCAAGAATGTTCGGATTGAGATTAAAAGCGGCGAAGCCGCCGGTTTCCTGGGTCATGGGTCTGCCTCTAAGTGCATCCGCAAAGACCCATGCTCCAAAGCTGCGCGTGCCGTGTTGAGACTCAAGAGTCGCCCTGGCTGCTTTGTCGGCGGGGATTTGCGAAAACGAATGAATGAAAAAGAACGTCGCGGAAGCATCCGTTGTGCGGACATGCAGCCGAAGCTGACTTCGGAGAATTGCGCTACCTTGACGCGGCCCGGCTAAAGGCCGGCGCGCACTATACCGGAATTCGCCCGAAAAGGGAGCTTTTTTTATCGCAGAGCCCCAGTACGGAGCTCGCTGTCAGAGGGCCTTGGGACAGCCAGCTAAAACGGTTCACCCCCAGACGACACGAACTTCATTGTGGCGAGGGGATTTATCCCCGCTGGGCTGCGAAGCAGCCCCCGACTTATCTGAGACATTTGCGAATGACTGAGCCTCGATAGGGCCGCTGCGCGCCCCAGCGGGGATAAATCCCCTCGCCACAGGATCTTCGCGGTGCTCTGATTTGTGTCAGGTCGCAGGCCGGATCGCCTTGATCAACGACTGCAACGAATAACCCAACCGCGGCGCCAGCCCTTCGGCCCGGGCGACCAGGCTTTCCATGTCCAGCATCTGGTCCAGATCTGCCGGCACGATCAGGATCACATTGCCCTCTTTCACCGGCAGTTCCCAATAGTGTCGGTGGTACAAGCCGCGCAACAGCGCCGCGCCCAATGGTTTGCCGTCATCGGTGGCCCATTGGTTGATCACCAGCCAGCCGCCCGGGTTGAGGCGCTTCTGGCAGTTTTCCAGGAAGCCCCAGGCCAGGTGCCCGACGCCAGGGCCTACATCGGTATAAAGGTCGACGAAAATCAGGTCCGCCGGCTCGGCGGTCTCAAGCAGCTCCAGGGCATCGCCGACGCGGATGTACAGTCGCGGATCGTCGTCCAGCCCCAGGTATTCGATGGCCAGGCGCGGAACATCGGGGCGCAGTTCGATGGCCTCGACGTCTTCCAGCGGCAGGAACTTGAGGCAGGCCTGGGTCAGCGTACCGGCACCCAGCCCCAGGAACAGCGCGCTTTCCGGCTGCTCGTGACACAACGCACCGATGAGCATGGCGCGGGTGTAGTCATATTCGAGCCAGCTCGGATCGGCTGTGAACACGCAGCTTTGCTCGATGGCATCGCCAAACTCCAGAAACCGGTAATCGGCCACTTCGAATACGCGAATCATGCCGAACTCGTCGTGCACCTCGGCGAGCAAATGCTCGACGCGCTCCTCTGTCATTTCATCTCCTGATGGTTGCCGTGCCGGCATGAGCCTGCGGATACGGGACAAAGGCGCGATTGTCCGCGAAGCAACCGGAACAGGTCACGTACTAATTTGCTGATAACATGGCCGTCCGAGCGTAAATCACCTAGAGATCATGATGAGCCAACCCTGGAGCCCTGACAGCTGGCGCGCCCTGCCGATCCAGCAACAACCCCGTTACCCCGACGCGACGCACCTGTTGCGGGTAGAGCAGACCCTGGCCAGCTATCCACCCCTGGTGTTTGCCGGTGAAGCCCGGGAGTTGCGCCGTCAGTTCGCCGAGGTCACCCAGGGCCGGGCGTTCCTGCTGCAAGGCGGCGATTGCGCCGAAAGCTTTGCCGAGTTCTCGGCGGCCAAGATCCGCGACACCTTCAAGGTGCTCTTGCAGATGGCGATCGTCATGACCTTTGCCGCCGGCTGCCCGGTGGTCAAGGTCGGGCGCATGGCCGGACAGTTCGCCAAACCGCGCTCGGCCAACGACGAAACCATCGACGGCGTGACCCTGCCGGCCTACCGCGGCGACATCGTCAACGGTATCGGTTTCGACGAAAAAAGCCGCGTACCGGACCCGGAGCGGTTGTTGCAGTCCTATCACCAGTCCACCGCCACCTTGAACCTGCTGCGCGCCTTTGCCCAGGGCGGTTTCGCCGATCTGCACCAGGTGCACAAGTGGAACCTGGACTTCATCGCCAACTCGGCCCTGGCGGAAAAATACAGCCACCTGGCCGACCGCATCGACGAAACCCTGGCATTCATGCGCGCCTGCGGCATGGACAGCTCGCCGCAACTGCGCGAAACCAGTTTCTTCACCGCCCACGAAGCGCTGCTGCTCAATTACGAAGAAGCCTTCGTGCGCCGTGACAGCCTGACCAACGATTACTACGACTGCTCGGCCCACATGCTGTGGATCGGCGACCGCACCCGTCAACTGGACGGTGCTCATGTCGAATTCCTGCGCGGTGTGAACAACCCGATCGGGGTCAAGGTAGGGCCAAGCATGGACCCTGACGACCTGATCCGCCTGATCGACGTGCTCAACCCAAACAACGATCCGGGCCGGCTGAACCTGATCGCGCGAATGGGCGCGAACAAGGTCGGCGATCACCTGCCGCCGCTGTTGCGCGCCGTGCAGCGTGAAGGCAAGCAAGTGCTGTGGAGCTCCGACCCGATGCACGGCAACACCATCAAGGCCAGCAGCGGCTACAAGACCCGGGATTTCGCGCAGATCCTCGGCGAAGTGAAGCAGTTCTTCCAGGTCCACGAAGCCGAAGGTACCTATGCCGGCGGGATTCACATCGAAATGACCGGGCAAAACGTCACCGAATGCATCGGCGGCGCGCGACCGATCACCGAGGATGGACTGTCGGACCGTTATCACACCCACTGCGACCCGCGGATGAATGCCGATCAGTCGCTGGAGCTGGCGTTCTTGATTGCCGAGACGTTGAAGCAGGTTCGGCGGTAGGTTCTTCTTCGCCGGTTAGACGGCTATCGCGAGCAAGCTCGCTCCCACAAGGGGTCCCGGGTGACCACAGGTTTTGTGTTCACAGCAGATCCAATGTGGGAGCGAGCTTGCTCGCGATAGGGCCTGCTCAGTCACCACCGATCTGGGCCAATGCCACCGCCAACCGCACCCCACCCACCCGCTGACAATTCAGCTGAACCCGCTCCAAGCCCAGCCAGTCGGCCATGCGCCGCAGGTTAATCGCCAAGGCCTGCACGCCCTCCTCGTCCAGCCCTGGCTCCTCCTCGTGCACCGCATGCACCGCCAATCGCCCCAGGGCCCGCTCCGCCCGCAGGTCCACCCGAGCGGCGATGCGTTCATTGTGCAGGAAAGGCAATACGTAATAGCCATACACCCGCTTGTGGACAGGGGTGTAGATTTCCAGCCGATAGCGGAAATCGAACAACCGCTCGGTGCGGCTGCGCTCCCAGACCAGCGAATCGAACGGCGACAACAAGGCGCTGGCCGCTACTTTGCGAGGAATCTTCGCCGCGGGTCGGCACCAGGCCGGTTGCTTCCAGCCCTGCACCTCACAGCGCAATAGTTCGCCGGCCTCTTCCAATTCGGCCAGCCGTCCACGGCTGTCGGCCGGCCCCAGGCGAAAGTAGTCGCGCAGGTCCTTCTCGGTCGCGACGCCCAAGGCCTCGGCGGCATGCAGCAATAAGGCGCGCTGGGCCTGGGCCTCGTCTGGCAGGGGCTGTTGCAGGACCGAGGCTGGGAATACCCGCTCCGGCAGGTCGTAGAGCCGCTCGAACCCGCGCCGCCCCGCCACGGTGACTTCGCCGGCGGCGAACAGCCATTCCAGCGCATGCTTTTCGGCGCTCCAGTCCCACCAGGGCCCGGCCTTCTCCTGGCGCGTGGACAAGCTGCCGGCACCGAGGGCGCCCTGCTCCCGGACCGAAGCGAGGACACGGCGAATGACATCCTGGCGTTCATGACCGAAACGCGCCAACTGTTGATAAATACCTTCGCCACGGGACGCCCGAATCATCCGCCAGCGCATCAGCGGATACATGGACATCGGCAGCAGCGACGCTTCATGGCCCCAATATTCGAACAACGTGCGACGTCGTCCTTGGCTCCAGGCCGCTTGATCGAGCAAATCTGGACTGTAGTGACCGAGACGGGAAAACAGCGGGAGATAATGCGAGCGCACCAAAGCATTGACTGAGTCGATCTGCAGGACGCCGAGGCGTTCGATCAGGCGGTTGAGGCGCGAGGGTTGCACCGAAGCTGGCGATGAACGCCCATCGAATCCTTGGGCGGCCAACGCCAGACGCCGGGCCTGTTTGAGGGTAAAGGACACAGTCGCGGGCATGGAGATCTCCTTGTCTGCTCGCAACCTACCTCACCAATAAGGGGTTTGTGTAGGGAAGGATGGCTCATTTGTGCATTGGGTCATCCCAGAATGGCCGAACCACTTCCTGTTCCACGTCGGCACGACTGACGCCAATGTCCTTGAGCGCCTCGTCGCTCATTCCGGCGAGCAATTCGCGTTCATGGTGCAATTCGTACCAGCGGCTAAACTTGTGCAACAGGGCGCTGATCGAGAAGCCATGGGAGAGTTTGTCTATCAGTAGATAACCTTTTTGACCTTTCATCGTGATGTCCTCCGTTGGGGATGGCTCAAGTCTCGCGCTAACGCTAAGATCAATCCAACGAATGTTTCTTATGCAATACATCTCGGAGATTGATCAATTGTCGAGTTACCCGAGCATCGATACCGAAGTGCTGCGGACCTTTGTCGCCATCGCCGACCAGGGCGGTTTCACTCGTGCCGGGGAATTGGTCAATCGCACCCAGTCTGCCGTCAGCATGCAGATGAAGCGGCTGGAAGAAGATGTATTGCAGCGGCGGCTGTTCGAGCGTGACGGGCGCCAGGTCAAGCTCACCGCCGAAGGCCAGGTATTGCTGGGTTACGCCCGGCGGATCCTCAAGCTCCACAGCGAAGTGTTCAATACCCTGCGCGAACCGCACATGGTCGGCACGGTGCGCATCGGCACGCCAGACGATTATGTGATGCGCTTCCTGCCGGGGATCCTGCAGCGTTTCGCCCAGTTCTATCCCCTGATCGAAATTGAAGTGCACTGCGAATCATCCAAGCAGTTGCTGCAGCGCCAGGACCTGGACCTGTCCATCGTCACCCGCAAGCCGGGAGACGAAATCGGCCAGTTGCTGCGCAAGGAACGTTTTGTCTGGGCCGAGGCCGCGTGCTTCAACGTCCACGAAAAAACACCGCTGCCGCTGGCGATGTTCAACAGTGACTGCTTCTGTCGGCAATGGGCTTGCAATGCGCTGGATGCCATGGGTCGCGATTATCGCGTGGCGTACAACAGCTCCAGCCTGTCGGCGCTCATGGCGGTGGTTGGCGCGGGCCTGGCGATCACCGCGCAGCTGGAGAGCCTGCTGCCCCCGGACATGCGCGTACTGGGCGAGGCCGAGGACCTGCCGGAACTGCCCGAGGCCAGCATCATGCTGATCCGCAACCTGCACAACCCGTCGCCGATTACCGAATGCCTGGCCGAGCACATCGTCGAAGGTTTCAAACTTTAAGGGCGAGCAGCACCGCGCACAGCACCAGGAAACCGCAGAACAGCCCGTGCAGCAGTCGCTCCGGCAGGGCGTGGGCGACTTTCACCCCCCAACTGATGCTCAGCAGGCCACCGACGGCCAGCGGCAGGCCGATCCCCCAGTCCACCTCATGGTGTAACGCATAGGTGGCGAGGGTCACGCCGGTACTGGGCAAGGCCAACGCCAGGGACAACCCTTGAGCCACCACCTGGGTGGTGCCGAACACGCTGGTCAGGATCGGCGTCGCGACAACGGCCCCGCCGACGCCGAACAGACCGCCCATGGTCCCCGACGCCGCCCCCAGCACGCCGAGCCATGGCCAGCCATAGCGCATTTGCGCCGAGGCTGGCGTGGTGGCGGCGAACATCCGGACAAGGTTGTAGACCGTCAGCGCAATCAGGAACGCCACGAAGCCGATCCGCATGCTTTGCGCATCGATGCCGACGGCCCAGATCGAGCCAAGCCAGGCAAAGCAAAAACCCATGGACGCCAGCGGCAGGACATGGCGCAATTCGATGCGATTGCGCTGGTGATAGCGCCACAACGCGAGCATCACGTTGGGCACCACCATGACCAGGGCCGTACCTTGAGCCAGTTGCTGGTCGAGACCGAACCAGACGCCCAGCACCGGAATTGCAATCAGCCCACCGCCGATCCCGAATAATCCCCCCAGGGTGCCCAACACGGCACCGAACACCAGAAACATCACAAATTCGATCACAGACGACTCCCCTCTCCAGGACGCATATCCTACGCAGTCGGCGCCAGCGAGGAAACGCAGCATCTGACAGATCGTCAGAATTATCTGGCGCATTAAAGGCTCGCCCGCTAAATTCGTACGATCATTGATCTGAAGGTTTTGCCATGAGCACCCCGCGTAACACCCCCGAACCCTGCGAAGCCCTGCTGCTCGACAACCAGGTCTGCTTCGCCTTGCACTCCACGTCGCTGATGATGACTAAAGTCTATAAGCCATTGCTGCAAGCCTTGGGCCTGACTTATCCGCAGTACCTGGCGATGATGGTGCTGTGGGAGAAAGACGGTTTGACCGTCGGGGAAATCAGCACCCGCCTGCTCACCGACCCCGGCTCGCTGACCCCGCTGCTCAAACGGCTTGAGGTCGAAGGCCTGTTGAGCCGCACCCGCAGCCGTGAAGACGAACGCGTGGTGATTGTCGAACTCACCGAACAGGGCCGTGCCCTGCATGAAAAGGCCCGCGACATCCCCCAATGCATCCTCGCCGCCAGCGGCCAGACCCTGGAGCAGTTGAAAAAGCTGCAACAGGACCTGCAACAATTGCGCAGCCACTTGCAAGACAGCCTCTGACTTTCCCCTGTGGGAGTGTGCTCGCCGGGACGGCGGCACATTTCAACATTGATGTCGATTGCCCCCCGCTATCGCGAGCAAGCTCGCTCCCACAAAGAGATTGGCGGCGCGCCTGAATTTTGCGTCAACCACGATCAAATGTGGGAGCGAGCTTGCTCGCGATAGCGTCAGCCCCGCCTCCGCTTAAACCATCAGTCCATCCGCAAAAAAAAATCAACTCACCGAACAGCTCTAACTCAAGGGTTACACGTCCTTTCAGTTGATTTATTCGATCTCGCTTCAAAAATTTATCTTGCGCGCAAAATATTTGCGCTGTACATTCACTTCACACCTACTTAGCGCGCAAACATTTAGCGCAACAAACCAACCTGAAGCGAGGCTCTCACCATGCAAACTCTCTACACCGCAATCGCAACCTCCACCGGCGGCCGTGATGGGCGTGCCATCTCCAGCGACAACGTCCTCGACGTCAAACTCGCCACGCCCAAGGAACTCGGTGGTGCTGGCGGTGCGGCAACCAACCCCGAGCAGCTGTTCGCCGCCGGTTACTCGGCCTGCTTCATCGGTGCACTGAAATTCGTTGCTGGCCAAAGCAAACGCAAGATCCCGGACGACGCCTCGATTACCGCCCATGTCGGTATCGGCCAGATCCCCGGCGGTTTCGGCCTGGACATCGACCTGCACATCAGCCTCCCGGGCCTGGACCAAGCCGATGCGCAAAGCCTGGTGGATGCGGCTCATCAGGTCTGCCCCTACTCCAACGCCACTCGCGGCAACGTTGATGTACGCCTGCACGTAACCGTCTAACCCACCGACCCCGGACCCGAACCTAAGGAGAGACACATGAACACACTCAGCAAAGCCTTGACCGGTACCCTTCTCGCCCTCAGCGTCGGCAGCGCCTTCGCCGACGGCATCGTGGAACACAACACCCAGGCGTTTCTCGATGCATTGAATGCCGGCACCGGCAAGCCACTGGAGCAGCTATCACCCAAGGACGCCCGTGCCGTACTGGTCGGCGCCCAGGCCGGTGTGAAACTGACCCTGCCCAAGGCC
The DNA here is from genome assembly GCF_026016345.1 of Pseudomonas sp. B21-054. Classification (NCBI taxonomy): domain Bacteria; kingdom Pseudomonadati; phylum Pseudomonadota; class Gammaproteobacteria; order Pseudomonadales; family Pseudomonadaceae; genus Pseudomonas; species Pseudomonas sp. B21-054. The sequence goes on along the minus strand of NZ_CP087204.1, from coordinate 2,017,356 downwards.
GACGTCAGCCAGAAGACCATCCAGGTCGATGGCCAGTCGATCAGCCTGACCATTGTTCGCCCCGCCGGGGTCAAGGGTGAGTTGCCCGCGTTCATGTTCTTCCACGGCGGTGGCTGGGTCCTGGGCGACTTCCCGACCCACGAACGCTTGGTCCGGGATCTGGTGGCGGGCTCGGGCGCCGTCGCGGTGTTCGTCAACTACACGCCCTCCCCCGAGGCGCATTACCCCGTAGCCATCAACCAGGCTTATGCCGCCACGAAATGGGTGGCCGAGCATGGCAAGCAGATCAATGTCGATGGCAAGCGCCTGGCCGTGGCGGGCAATAGCGTCGGTGGCAACATGGCGGCCGTCGTGGCGCTGATGGCCAAGGACAAAGGCACGCCGGCGCTGCGCTTCCAGGCACTGTTATGGCCAGTGACGGATGCCAGTTTCGAGACCGCGTCCTATAACCAGTTCGCCGAGGGACACTTCCTCAGCAAAAACATGATGAAGTGGTTCTGGGACAACTACACCACCGATGCCGGGCAGCGTAGCGAGATCTATGCCTCGCCGTTGCGGGCCACCACCGCACAACTCAAGGGCCTGCCGCCCGCGTTGGTGCAGACCGCCGAGGCCGATGTATTGCGTGATGAGGGTGAAGCCTACGCGCGCAAACTGGACGCAGCCGGTGTGCCCGTCACGGCGGTGCGCTACAACGGCATGATCCACGACTACGGTTTGCTCAACGTGGTGAGCCAGGTGCCGGCGGTGCGTTCGGCGATGTTGCAGGTGTCCGAAGAGCTCAAGCAACACTTGAAGTGACTGAGCATCACCAAGCCAGACACAACCTTCTTGGTGAAATAAAAAAGCCCGACTCAATGGTCGGGCTTTTTCATACACAAGACTTCGCTTATTTAGCGCGGCCTTTGTAGGAACCGCCTTCGCGGGTATCGATCTCGATCATGTCGCCGATTTCGATGAAGTCAGCAACCGACAGCTCGGTACCGTTCTTCAGTTTGGCAGGCTTCATCACCTTGCCGGAAGTGTCGCCGCGAGCGGAACCTTCGGTGTAGTCAACCTGACGCACGATGGTGGTCGGCAGTTCTACGGAAACCAGGCGCTCTTCAAAGAAAACGGCTTCGCAGACGTCGGTCATGCCTTCTTCGATGAATGGCAGAACGCTTTCGAGGTCTTCGGCGTTCAGTTCGTACATGGTGTAGTCAGTGGTGTCCATGAACGTGTAGGTGTCACCGCTGATGAAGGACAGGGTCGCTTCTTTGCGGTCGAGGATCACGTCGTCCAGTTTGTCATCGGCGCTGTAGACGATCTCGGTCTTGTAACCGGTCAGCAGGTTCTTCAGCTTGGTCTTCATGATCGCGCTGTTACGACCCGACTTGGTGAACTCAGCTTTCTGAACCAGCCAAGGATCGTTTTCGAGACGGATCACGGTCCCGGGTTTCAGTTCTTTACCAGTTTTCATTGCGAATATCCGAATTTGGATGGGATTTACAAAAATCTAGGCCGCGTATCATAGCCAATTTCCATAAAACTTCACCAGCGCCGTGGCAAGATCGGGTCGCGAAGCCTGTTCCAGACACCACGCCTGGGCGTGATCAGCCAGTTCCTGGTGATACTGGCAGGTGGATTCCCAGTGCTCGGTCATGTCCTGGCCGGCATTCCAGGCTTGCCAAAGACCGCTGATCGCTTTTTCCGCCGCCGGCGAAAGCCCTCGGGTGTAGAGCCTGAGGAACGCCTCGAGTTTTTCCAGATGAACGTCTTCTTCCTGCTGGTAAATGTGCCAAAGGAGCGGTCGACCGGCCCATTGGGCGCGTACGAAGGAGTCTTCACCCCGCACGGCATTGAGATCACAGCACCATAGCAACTGATCGTATTGATCCTGCCGGATGAAGGGCAACACCTGCACCGTCAACGCACCGCGTCGATGCACCGCACCGGCCATCAGGCCGTCGACCCCGAGCCAACGCTCGACATCGCCCAGCACTCGTCCTTCGGGAACCAGCACATGAAACGCCTGGGCATCGCTGGCCATTGCGTCAAACCAACTTGCCAGCCCGGCGTTTTCGTAAGCAAACAGCGAGATCAGCCGTGCGCCCGCTACCCGATCGACACCCAATCCCTGCAGGAATACTCGTTGCGCCTCGGCGTCCTGCTGAAATTGCTGACGACGCTCCAGCAGACCCGCCTCGCGCAGCAGGCCACCCGTCCCCTCCTGAAACCCCGGGAAAAAGAAATACTTCTGCACATGCTTGTATTTGACCGACGGCAAGCCGTGGCAACCGATCACCCAGTCCTCGGCGCTCAGGTAATCGAGGTTCATCCACAAGGGTGTTGCCTGGCGTTCGGCCATTGCATCCATATAGGCACTCGGCAACTGGCAGGCGAACGCAGCGATCACCACATCAGCCGCTTCGGTAGGCAGCCACGCCTTGGGCCAATGGCACACCTGCACGCCCTGCTGCCATTGTTCGCAAAGGGTGACGTCGATTTCCGGACACAGCCGTTCGAAAGCACGCAAGTCATCGACCCACAGCCGCACCGCGCATCGATGCTCGGCCACCAATTGCCGAGCCAGGCGCCAAGTGACGCCAATGTCGCCAAAGTTATCGACGACGGTGCAAAAAATATCCCAGCGCACGGTCATTCCCGACTCCCTGTGGCAAAGGCCCGATTGTCCCGCATTAGAGTGATGATGCAGAAGAGCCGACGGCGATTAATCTTCATGCGACAATCACCGCCTACCCGTGCCCTGCCAGGAAGCAGCCATGCCCGATCACTCGACACCCTCGCGCCTTACCGCTTTGCAATTGACCGTCAGCATTGCCCTGGGCCTGTGGCTGGGGTTCCTCGCCATCGTGTTGACGGGCTGGCTGCTGTCCAGGTTCCTGTTCAACGAACAATTGGCTCCGGTGGCCGCCGCCGTCCATCAACTGGCGCAACCACCGGCGGTGCAACCGCCCCCCGAACCGCCAACCCCCATGTTCGAGCAGTATCAGCAAAACCTGCAAAGGAACGAGCAGCGCCAGGCCCTCGATCAGGCCCGAAGCAACCCGCGCAACCAGTCCAACCCCAAGTGCCAGTTCTGGCTGCAACAGGACCAGAATGCACCCAGTGAAAAAAGCCGCGCCAACGTTTTGCAATTCTGCGATTGATCATGAACAAACAGACCGTCCACCAGTTGATTCTCGATAAGCTCAAGATTGATCTCGACATTGCCGAACGCGCCGCGCAGACCGCCTACGAAACCGCGACCCATGAAGAAAATATCGCCGAGAACAAGTACGACACCCTGGGCCTTGAAGCCTCGTACCTCGCCGCCGGGCAAGCCAGGCGCGTGGAAGAAATCCGCCAGGCCCTCGCTCTTTGCCAGAATCTGACGCTAAGGCCATACGACGAACAGCGCGGCATTCAGGTGGGCACGTTGATTGGCTTGGAGGATGAAGACGGTCGCCAGCAATGGCTGTTCCTGGGGCCCGATGCGGCGGGGTTGAAGGTGTCGCTGGTGGGGCAGCCGATCACGGTCATCACCCCTCGCTCGCCGCTGGGCCGAAGCCTGTTGGGCAAATTCGAAGGGGATGAAGTGGAGATCGTCGTGGCGGGCGCCCGGCAACAGTTCGCTGTCACCGAGGCGTTCTAAGGCTGGGGCTTAGTGCACCGGCAGTTCGACACCGTCGAACAGCTCTTCGAGTTCCTGCTTGTTGTGGCATTGGATGGCCTTGGCCATCACTTCGCGGGTCAGGTGCGGTGCAAACTTCTCGATGAAGTCGCACATGAAACCCCGAAGAAAGGTGCCACGACGGAAGCCGATCTTGGTCACGCTGGATTCGAACAACTCGCTGGCATCCAGCACCACCAGGTCACTGTCGAGCTTGGTATCGACGGCCATTTTCGCCACGATGCCCACGCCCAGGCCAAGTCGAACATAAGTCTTGATCACATCGGCGTCGGCGGCGGTGAACACCACTTTCGGGGTCAGGCCGCGATGGCTGAAAGCTTCGTCGAGTTTCGAACGGCCCGTGAAACCAAATACGTAGGTCACGATCGGGTATTCAGCCAGGGCTTCGAGGGTCAGCTTCGGCAGCTTGGTTAGCGGATGGCCCTGGGGCACGACCACGCAGCGGTTCCACCGATAGCACGGCATCATCACCAGATCACCGAACAACTCCAGGGCCTCGGTGGCAATGGCGAAGTCCACGGTGCCGTCGGCGGCCATTTCGGCGATCTGCATCGGCGAGCCCTGGTGCATGTGCAACGCCACGTCCGGGTATTGCTTGATGAAGCTGCTGATCACTGGCGGCAGCGCATAGCGGGCCTGGGTGTGGGTGGTGGCAATCGACAGGGTGCCTTTTTTCTCGTTGGAGAATTCCTGGGCGATCTGCTTGATGCTTTCGACCTTGCGCAGAATCTCGCCAGCCGTGGTGATGATGCGCTCACCGGCCGGGGTCACGCGGGTCAGGTGCTTGCCGCTGCGGGCGAAGACTTCGACCCCCAACTCGTCTTCCAGCAGGCGGATCTGCTTACTGATGCCAGGCTGTGAGGTGTAAAGACTTTGGGCAGTAGCGGAAACGTTGAGGTCGTGGTGCGCCACTTCCCAGATGTAGCGCAGTTGTTGAAGCTTCATATGTATCCCTCAAAGCAGTTGGACGCCACGGGCATCAGCGACGGTATATAACTATATGAATGGTCAGCTCAATAAATCTAGAACTTTTTATAAAAAGCCATCATTTAGCCTCAAGCCTCCCCCTGCCGTCGGCGCTGCACCAACGGCACCAGGTAAACCGGCACACGGGATAACTGCAATACCCGTGCGGCGGTCCTACCCAAAGGGGTTTCACCGCTGGCTCCCTGGCAATGACTGCCTACGATCAGCAAATCGACGGAGAGTTTCGCAGCCTGTTCGAGAATGACCTGGGACGGATCGCCCTGATACACCCTGACCGACTTGATCAGCTTCAAGTCCTGCTGCCCCTCCCCCAACTCCTCTCGAAAGCTGTCGAGCACCCGGTGTTCGATATTGGCCATTACCGTATTCAGACCCTGGCGGTGAAATTCGTTCAGCGCCTGCTCGTCGAGATAGCTTTGCAACACCGATTCGGCGAACAGCCCCATCGGTTCTACCGCATGCACCACATACAACTCGGCTTCGAACGTCCGTGCCAGCGCCAAGGCATGCTGCATCACATAGGGGGCATAGAGCCCCAAGTCTGTGGCGTACAGCATCGAACGAATCATGTGACCTCCTCGTGTGCCAAGATGGCGGAGATTGATTCAGCTTAGCAGTGCCTTGAAGTGCGCGACGTGCGGCGTAACGTCCTGAACAACGGGCAGTTAGAGCTTCACTTCGTTACTGATGCCGTGGGGCACGTGCCCGGTGGCGACCACTTCGCGAGCCAGTTCGCAGTGGCCGGTCTGATCGTCGAAAAATACGTCGGCGGCAAAGGCTTCAAGGAACGCCGATTTGGTCAGGCCGCCCAGAAACAACGACTCGTCCAAACGAATATCCCACTCGCGCAACGTGCGGATAACCCGCTCGTGAGCCGGCGCCGAGCGGGCGGTGACCAGCGCCGTGCGGATTGGACAGGCATCCTCGGGAAACTCACGCTGCAACGTATTGAGCGCCGCCAGGAAGCCCTTGAACGGCCCGCCTCGCAGCGGCTCGCGGGCGGATTGACGCTCACTGGCCTGAAACGCTTCCAGACCACCGGTCTGATAGACGCGCTCCGACTCATCGGAGAACAGCACCGCATCTCCGTCGAAGGCAATGCGCAGCTCTTCGCTGGCGGCGCGGCTGGCACCGCCCGACAGAATGGTCGCCGCGGCAAATCCGGCATCCAGGGCGCTGCGCACGTCTTCGGCATGGGTGGACAAGAACAGATCGCAGCCGAACGCCTTGAGATAAGGGTACGGACTGCGTCCGCCAACGAACGCTGCACGGGAGATCGCCAGGCCATAATGATGAATCGAGTTGAACACCCGAAGCCCCGTGTCGGCACTGTTGCGCGAAACGAGGATCACCTCGACCCGGGCACGCCCCAGATGTTGGTTGAGGCTCAGCAGTTTTTGCACGAGGGCAAAGGCGTCTCCAGGTTCGAGGACTTCGTCTTCATGCTCGATCTGGTATTGCCGATAGGCCTCGACGCCGCTCGACAGATACACCTTGTGACTTTCACGCAAGTCGAACAGCGCCCGCGACGAAATCGCCAGCACCAGTTTGTCGTCGATGTTACTTGCCATGTCACTCCCCCATTTTGCCCAATCAGCGGTTGCGTCGGTCCATAAACGCCAACGCCTGATACAAGGCTTCGATTTTCGGCAGCTCACACCCCGCCGCTTTCGCCGCCGCCAATGGCCGACCATAGATCGCCTCCAGCTCCAGCGCGCGTTTGTGGGAATAATCGTGGTACATGCTCGGCCAGTAGTCGGGCATCTTTTCGGTCATCATGAACAGATACTCGGCATAGCCCGGTGCAACATGATGGCCGCAAGCCTGAGCACCGCGCACCACCTCCCCCATCAGCGCCTGGATCAATCCACGGCTGTGGCCGTCGGCCATCAACGGCGAGGTACTGGCCCCCAACAGCACCGATAGGCCGTTGTACGGCACGTTCCACACCAGCTTCTGCCAGCGAGCCTGTTGCAGGTCGGGCATGGCCTGGGACTCCAGACCGGCGGCACGGAACAGTTGCGCCCCGGCCTCGACAATCGTCATGCGTTCCGCCTGATCGCGGCAAGGACCACTGTGGTAACCGAGATTGACGGCACCGAGGGCCTGGTGAGCGACGACGCCAGGACTGACGCGATGCACGCAGATCAGGCACAGGCCGCCCAACAGGTGCAACGAATCAGGCAGCAACGGCCGAAGGTCATCTTCGACATCCAGGCCGTTCTGCAACAGCAGGACTTTTGCACCGTCAGCGGCGGCCTGGGCGATGGCCGGGGCGAGGTCGGCATTGCTGGTGGTCTTGGCGCCGACCAGCAGCCAGTCGCAAGGCGGCATGTCGGCCGCCGAGCGATAGGCCTGGACCGGGTTGAGGGTCAGCGGGCCATGAACCGCGCTATCGACTCGCAAACCACCTTCGGCCACGGCGCCGAATTCGCTGCGCAACAAGAAATGCACGTCAAAGCCGGCGCGTGCCAGCATCACCCCGTAGAACCCGCCTATCGCCCCGGTGCCGATCATCCCGATCCGCGGTTTAACGCCTGCCTGCATCTTTACGACTCCTCTGGTAAACGGCCCCTGTACACTATCGGCGTGGGCCGTATGGCATGCAATCTTCATTACATCCGCTCACGAATCTGTTGCAGAGCTCTCTTCAAGGCTTTTCCCCTGCCAATAGGGCATTAAACCGGCCCCAGCCCATTGTCGAGCAGCCTCGTAACGCGATAAGGTTCGGCTCCCCGACGCGCTTAACATTCGCTGTGCACCGCCGCGCGGGGATCGCTGGCGGCCGGCACCCGTGACCTGACGAGTAACACGATGGCTGATTTACCGATCAATGACCTTAACGTCGCCTCCAACGAGACCCTCATCACGCCTGACCAGCTCAAGCGCGATATCCCCCTGAGCGACGCTGCCCTGCGCACCGTGACCAAGGGCAGGGAAGTCATTCGCAACATTCTCGACGGCACCGACCATCGCCTGTTCGTGGTCATCGGGCCCTGCTCGATCCATGACATCAAGGCCGCCCACGAATACGCCGAGCGCCTGAAGGTGCTGGCGGCGGAAGTCTCCGACACCTTGTACCTGGTGATGCGGGTGTATTTCGAAAAGCCCCGGACCACCGTCGGCTGGAAAGGCCTGATCAACGATCCGTACCTGGACGACTCCTTCAAGATCCAGGATGGCTTGCACATCGGTCGTCAGTTGCTGCTGGACCTGGCCGAAATGGGCCTGCCCACCGCCACCGAAGCCCTGGACCCGATCTCCCCGCAATACTTGCAGGACCTGATCAGCTGGTCGGCCATCGGCGCGCGCACCACCGAATCCCAGACCCACCGCGAGATGGCTTCCGGTTTGTCCTCGGCCGTCGGTTTCAAAAACGGCACCGATGGCGGCCTCACTGTGGCGATCAATGCCTTGCAGTCGGTTTCCAGCCCTCACCGTTTCCTGGGCATCAACCAGGAAGGTGGCGTGTCGATCGTCACCACCAAGGGCAACGCCTACGGTCACGTAGTGCTGCGCGGTGGCAACGGCAAGCCAAACTACGACTCGGTGAGCGTTGCGCTGTGTGAACAGGCGCTGAACAAAGCGAAGATCAAGCCGAACATCATGGTCGACTGCAGCCACGCCAACTCCAACAAGGATCCGGCGCTGCAGCCACTGGTCATGGAGAACGTGGCCAACCAGATCCTGGAAGGCAACCAGTCGATTATTGGCCTGATGGTCGAAAGTCATCTGAACTGGGGTTGCCAGGCGATCCCCAAAGACCTCGCCGACTTGCAGTATGGCGTTTCCATCACCGATGCCTGCATCGACTGGAGCGCGACCGAGAACACCCTGCGTAGCATGCACGCCAAACTCAAGGATGTGCTGCCCAAGCGCCAGCGCAGCTGATCGGCCTGCTTCAACACATAAAAGCAACGCATAAAAAAACGCCGGACTTTACAGCCCGGCGTTTTTTTGGGGAATCCGTTGTCTCAGAGCTTCGCCGCGTGCCGCTGGTGACGCTCCATGTAACGCTCCACGTAGGAGCAGGATGGGATCACCGTGTAACCCATTTCTTCGGCGTACTGCAGCGCCCTTTCGGTCAGCGCCGCCGCAATGCCCCGGCCGCGCAAGGCGTTGGGCACGAAGGTGCGATAGATATCCAGGGTCTGTTTACCCAGGTCCATATAGGTCAGATAGGCACGATGACCGTCCACATTGGTCTCGAACTGATGACCAGCCTGGTCATGGTGGATGGACAACGCCTCGCTCATCACTACTCCTCGCGGGTCTGAATGCTGACCCCTACCTTACCGATGTTTTTCCGGCGAAGGAACATCTACGCCACCCCGTGCCTGTCTGGTCACCGAGCGCCAAAACCCAACCGCTCAAACCCGAGCACGTCCTGAATAGTAGGCACCAATGACGCAAATGCTCAAGGCACGCCTGTCATTGAAGGGGAAAAGCCTGTCGGGTTTATCGATTGAGCGCCACCGTCACGCTAGTCGGCCCAGGCGCAATAGCTGAACATCGCCAGTTGTTGAGTCTTGAGACGAGCGCGCGTAGTTAAAGTCACCGCCAATACCAATAAAGATGCCAGGCGCACTGCACAAAAAATGAACAAAAGTTTAGGCGAATCAATAAACAACAACGTTAGCGAGGGCTCAAAGAGTTCGCCTGTCAACGGAACTTTTCTGGATGAGCGCGCTCCCACCCTGGGCTCAAGACTGTATATTTTTTAAACAACGCTCAGAAAAGTTGCTCGAAAAAGAATCACCGCCTACAATTTTTTTGCTTCTTGCGCTACGTCAGTTTACTTACTACAAGTAATGGGTAGTATGTACGCCGGCTAACTCCTCAGTCTGAGGAGACAGTCACTAAATAGAAAGTCCTTGAAGGGGAACACGATGAACAACGTTCTGAAATTCTCTGCTCTGGCCCTGGCCGCAGTTCTGGCTACCGGTTGCAGCAGCGCATCGAAAGAAACCGAAGCACGTCTGACTGCTACCGAAGACGCAGCAGCTCGCTCCCAGGCTCGTGCAGACGAAGCTTACCGTAAAGCTGATGAAGCTCTGGCTGCTGCTCAAAAAGCACAACAGACTGCTGACGAAGCTAACGAGCGTGCTCTGCGCATGCTGGAAAAAGCTAGCCGCAAGTAATAGTCCTTCGGGATTGTTATCGAGCCGATCCATTTTTGGGTCGGCTTTTTTTTGCCCGCTGTTTTCCAGGCGATAAAAAACCCGCCGACATCGCAAAACATCGGCAGGTTCTAATGGGTCGTTATTGCTGCAGGTCGATCGGTGCGCTCGATACCATCGGTGCCGACGTACTCGGAACAGCGATCTCGACTGGCAGCCCGTCTTCGGCAGCCACCACGTCACGCACCACATTCCAGTCCATGCGCTGGTTGCTGGTAATGTCTTCACGCTTGAGCATCGCGTTGATCACCGCAGTGTGCTTGTCCACCACCGACGGGTTGCCCTTGTCGTCCAGCGGTGTATGGGCTTCCAGGTACACCTTGCCGCCGCTCAACCCCAGCTTGTACGGATCGTTGATGATCCGTACCGATGTGCCCACCGGCACCATGCTGGCCATTTCCAGGACGTTGTTATTGAACATCCGGAAGCAACCATGGCTGGTGCGCATGCCGATGCCGAATTTTTTGTTCGAACCATGGATCAGGTAGCCCGGGGTACCCAAGGTGAACTTGAACGGGCCCAGCGGATTGTCGGGACCGGCTGGCACCACGTTCGGCAGCGGGTCACCGTCTGCGGCATGCTCGGCCTTGATCGAAGCCGGCGGGGTCCAGGTCGGGTTCGGGGTCTTGGCAATGATGCTGGTGTGGGCGATCGGCGACCCCCAGCCTTCCCGCCCAATGCCCAGGGGAAAGGTGTAGACCACGTTGCGGCCTTTGGGGAAGTAGTAGAGACGGTACTCAGCGAGGTTGATCACGATGCCCTCGCGCGGGCCCGGCGGCAGGATGAAGCGAGTGGGCAGCACGATCTCGGTGCCAGCGCCCGGCAACCAGGGATCGACCCCCGGGTTGGCGGCGACCATCTCGCTGTAGCCCAGGTCATAGGTCGTGCCCAGGTCGGCGAAGGTGTCTTCGTACTTGGCCTTGATGACCTGCACCTGGCCAATGATGTCTTCACCCGGCGGTGGCAGGGGCAGCTCCAGTGCCGCAACGGGGCCAGCCATACACAGGGCGACAAGAGACAAGCAGCGGGTGACGGCAGGCAAGCGCGGCAACATCCGGAAATCCTTCGCAGATCGAACAGAGGGGTTTGAGAATGGCGATTGTACACCGCCACCTGTTACTTCGGGGAGAGCGGCAATCAAGCGTCCGATGTGCAGCAACTTAGGGGCTTTGCAAGCCCCCCCTGTGGGAGCGAGCTTGCTCGCGATAGCGGTGGGTCGGCCGGCACCGATGTTGAATGTGCAGCCGTCATCGCGAGCAAGCTCGCTCCCACAAGGGCAGCCTGGAATCCGAGGATTACAACTCGAACCGCAGCTCAGGCCAGATCGGCGAAGTGCCGCGTTTCTGGGACTCCAGGATCGCCCGGCAGAGTGAACACAGGCGATGATCCTGAAATATCTTGCGATCAACCCCCGACCAGCGCGGCTGGGCCGGCAGCAGGCTGCCGCAGAGGGTGCGGTCGGCCGAGCCGCCGAGCTCCAGTTGCCGAGTCACCAGGTGTACCCGCACTTCCTGACAGGCGAACAGGTCCAGCTGTTCGTCAGGCTCGATCAGTTGGTAGGCAAACAGGGACCAGGCGGGACGCGGCATCGGGGGCTCCAAATCGGGGGCGCCACATTAGCCGAAAGCCCGCCGGTAGAAAAGCGTCAAAGCAGCGGTTTCAGCGTCGGCCAGACATTTTCCAGCAACTTGCCCTGGGCCGCGACGGACGGATGCAGTCCATCACCTTGCATCATCCCGGGAACCCCCCCGATGTCCTTGAGGAAAAACGGCACGAGCGGCACTTTTTTCTCCTCGGCCAGGGTGCTGTAGACCCGGGCGAAGGCATCGGTGTATCGGCGCCCGTAATTGGGCGGCAGTTGCATGCCCAGCAACAACACCTTGGCACCGCTTGCCCGGGAGCTGTCGATCATCGCTGCAAGGTTTTGTTGCAATTGCGTTGGCGGTTGCCCGCGCAAGCCATCGTTGCCACCCAGTTCCAGGATCACCAGGTCCGGTTTATGGGCTGCAAGCAGCGCCGGCAGCCGCGCCTGGCCTCCGGCGCTGGTGTCCCCGCTGATGGAGGCATTGACCACTTTATCGTCAAAACCCTCGACTTTGAGCCGTTGTTCGAGCAACGACACCCACCCTTGTCGGGTATCCAGGCCGAAAGCCGCGCTGATACTATCGCCAACGATCAGGACTGTACCCGCCGCTGCGTTCTGGGCCATGCACATCAAGGCCAGGCCGGCACTCAAAAACCACACACGCATCGGATTCTCCATGGGCTCAAGCATTCTCACCGCGAAGGACCTTAGCAAAGTGGTTCCCAGCGCGGAAGGTGAACTGACCATCCTGCACGAACTCAGCCTGGAACTGAACAAGGGCGACAGCCTGGCCATCGTCGGCGCGTCCGGTTCCGGCAAATCCACCCTTCTGGGCCTGCTCGCTGGCCTCGACCTGCCCAGCAGCGGCGAAGTGACGCTCGCCGGCCAGGCCCTCAGCGCACTGGATGAAGACCAGCGTGCGCGGATCCGCGCCGAGCATGTCGGTTTTGTTTTCCAATCGTTCCAATTGCTCGACAGCCTCAACGCCCTGGAAAACGTCATGTTGCCGCTGGAGCTGGACGGCCGCAGGGACGCCCGCGAACGCGCCACGGAATTGCTGCAGCGGGTCGGCCTCGGCCAGCGCCTGACCCACTCGCCCCGCCAGCTTTCCGGCGGCGAGCAGCAACGCGTGGCGATTGCCCGGGCGTTTGCCGCCGAACCCGACGTGCTGTTTGCCGACGAACCCACCGGTAACCTCGACAGCCACACGGGCGAGCGCATCAGCGATCTTCTGTTCGAGCTGAACAAGGAAAGCGGCACGACCCTGGTGCTGGTCACCCATGATGAACGCCTGGCCCATCGCTGCCGGCGCCTGATCCGACTTGAAGCCGGCCAGATGGTCGCGCCACTGGAGCCTTGATGGCACGTTTGCCGCTGTTGCGCCTGTTCAGTCTCGCTGTCCGCCAATTGTTGCGCGACGCCCGCGCCGGCGAGTTGCGCGTGTTGTTCTTCGCCCTTTTGGTGGCGGTAGCGGCAAGCACCGCCATCGGTTACTTCGGCGCCCGTCTCAACGGCGCGATGATGATGCGTGCCACCGAATTCCTCGGCGCCGACCTGCTGCTCGAAGGCAGCTCGCCGGCCCGCCCCGAACAAATCCGCAGTGGCACCGAGCTGGGCCTGGAACATGCCCGGGTGGTGGAGTTTTCCAGCGTCGTCGCCACCGACAATGGCATTCAGCTGTCCAGCATCAAGGCAGCCGATGACATCTACCCATTGCGCGGCGAGCTGAAAAGCGCCCCAGCCCCGTTCGCGCCGGAAGAAACCGGCGGACGACCGAACCCTGGCGAGGCCTGGGTCGAAGCCCGGCTGCTGACCGCACTGGACCTGAAAATCGGCGACAGCATCGACGTAGGCAACAAGACCCTGCGCCTGAGCCGTGTCTTGACCTACGAGCCGGATCGCGCCGGCAATTTCTACAGCCTTACGCCCCGGGTCCTGATCAACCTCAAGGACCTGGATGCCACCGGTGTCGTGCAGCCCGGCAGTCGCGTCAGTTATCGCGACCTGTGGCGCGGCCCGGCATCAGCCCTGCAGACCTACCGCGACCTTATCAAGCCTGGCCTCGAAGCCAACCAGCGCCTGCAGGATGCCCGCGACGGCAACCGGCAGATCGGAGGCGCCCTGGGCAAGGCCGAACGCTATCTGAACATGGCCAGCCTGGTGGCCGTGTTGCTGTCCGGCGTTGCCGTCGCGCTCTCGGCCAATCGCTTTGCCACCCGACGTTTCGACGCCAGCGCCCTGCTGCGCTGCCTGGGCCTGTCACGCCGGGAAACCATGGTGTTGTTCAGTCTGCAATTAACGGTGCTGGGCTTGCTGGCCAGCATCAGTGGCGCCCTGCTGGGCTGGATCGCTCAATTGGGATTGTTCGCGCTGCTGCATGACCTGCTGCCCACCACCGTGCCGCCGGGAGGCCTGCTGCCGGCGATTGCCGGGATCGGTACCGGGCTGGTGGCGTTGGCAGGGTTCGCCCTGCCGCCGCTGGCCGCACTGGGCCGGGTACCGCCGTTGCGCGTGCTGCGCCGGGACATGCTGCCGATCCCCTCCAGCACCTGGGTGGTCTACGGTGCCGCACTGGGAGCCCTTGGCCTGATCATGTGGCGCCTGAGCCTGGACCTGGTCCTGACCTTCGCCCTGCTGGGTGGTGGCGTCGTTGCCGCACTGGTGCTCGGTGGCCTGCTGCTGTTGCTGCTCCAGAGCCTGCGCCGCCTGTTGGCCCGCGCCTCCTTGCCCTGGCGGCTGGGCCTCGGCCAGTTACTGCGCCATCCCCTGGCGGCGGCCGGCCAGGCACTGGCATTCGGCCTGATCCTGTTGTCCATGGCCTTGATTGCGCTGTTGCGCGGCGAATTGCTGGACACCTGGCAAAACCAACTGCCGAAAAACGCCCCGAATTATTTCGCCTTGAACATCCTGCCCAACGACAAGCAGGCCTTCACCGACAAGCTGCTGGCGTTGTCGGCGCAATCGGCACCGCTCTACCCGGTCGTGCCGGGGCGACTGATCAGCATCAACGGCGAACCGGCCACGGAGTTCGTCACCAAGGACTCGGCTGGCGACCGAGCGCTGCAACGTGACCTGAGCCTGACCTGGGCCGCCGATCTGCCGGCAGGCAACGTCGTCACCGCCGGGACCTGGTGGCCGCAGCAACCTGCGGACGATGTCCCGGGGGTTTCGGTGGAAGGCAAGGTCGCCGAGAACCTCAAGATCAAGTTGGGCGACCGCCTGGTCTTCAGCGTGGGCGGCGTCAACCGTGAAGCGAAGGTCACCAGCCTGCGGGAGATCAACTGGGACAACTTCCAGCCCAACTTCTTCATGATCTTCCAGCCCGGTACATTGAAAGACCTGCCGGCGACCTACCTCACCAGTTTCTACCTGGCGCCGGGACACGACCAACAGATCGTCGACCTGTCCCGGGCCTTTCCGGCGGTGACGATCCTGCAAGTCGAGGCCCTGCTCGAACAACTGCGCAGCATCCTGGCCCAGGTGACCCTGGCCGTGGAGTACGTGTTGCTGTTCGTGCTGGCGGCGGGAATGGCGGTGTTGTTCTCCGGCCTGCAGGCAACCCTCGACGAACGGATCCGCCAAGGCGCGCTGTTGCGCGCACTGGGCGCCGAACGGCCATTGCTGGTCAAGGCCCGGCGCATTGAGTTCGGTTTGCTGGGTGCGGTCAGCGGCCTGCTCGCTGCCCTCGGTTCGGAACTGGTGAGCCTGGTGCTCTACCGTTATGCCTTCGACCTGCCCTGGCACCCGCATCCATGGCTGCTGGTGTTGCCGCTGGTGGGCGCATTGTTGATTGGCGCCGCGGGTGTATTTGGCACCCGTCGGGCGCTCAATGCCAGTCCGCTGACAGTATTGCGCGAGGGTTGATAGACTTCCGGCTTCACCTTGATAAGAAGTAGCCATGAGCCGTTATCGTCCACCCCGCACCGCCGGCACCGCGCTGATCACCCCCGAGGGTGAAGCGCGGATGCGCGCCGAGTTCCATGAACTGTGGCATGTGCGCCGTCCTCAAGTGACCCAGTCGGTCAGCGAAGCGGCAGCCCAGGGTGATCGTTCGGAAAATGCCGAATACACCTATGGCAAGAAAATGCTGCGGGAAATCGACAGTCGCGTGCGCTTCCTCACCAAGCGCCTTGAAGCGCTCAAAGTCGTCAGTGAAAAACCCAGCGACCCCAACAAGGTCTATTTCGGCGCATGGGTCACAGTCGAAGATGAGGATGGCAAAGAAGCGCGCTATCGCATCGTCGGCCCGGATGAGCTGGATTTGAAACAGAACCTGATCAGTATCGATTCACCGTTGGCACGGGCACTGATCGGCAAGGCCCTGGACGCCGAAGTCAGCGTCCAGACGCCGACAGGAGAAAAACGGGTCTACATCGTGGACATTGCTTACCCGTAATCCGGAGCCTTCAGCTTGCAGCCAACCTGGGCATCTCAACGACGGGTGATCAATCCCTGCCGCGCGACACGGGTCAGTTGCCGGATCATTTCAGGCGCGTCTGCCGCACTCGGGGACTGGATCACGGCCAGGTCGAAACTGTTGTCGGCAAAACGGGCCAAGGACTCACCGTCTTCAATGAACTGGATCAGGAAAGCGGCAGGCCCGTGGCTACGTCGCGGCCAGCCATCAAGATAACGCAACAGCGTTGGCTGGTGGGTACCACCCAGGAGAATTTTTGGATTGCGCTGCAAAAGGTTCGCCGTGATCGGCGCAAGACGTACAACGGGGCTGGATGCGTTCATCGTGTCGTGTCTCTGCCTCAAAAGTCTGCATGGCAGGTGAGAGGCAACACCGAACCAGCGCTTTAGCGGTATTTCGAAGCCTGGCTTTCCGGCTTCTATCGGTAACTGGATGAGTCACCTGGCGCCCCGCAAGTAGCTGTTTAAATCGGCGCATGAGCGGCATCCTAGAGAAGCTGACTGGGCAGTGTCAAGAATCGGCGCGCATAAAAAGCCCGTACATGACGTGATGCTTGTTCACTCAGAAAAGTGGTGTTTCTTCCTGAGGGGTCGTTTTTTGGGCTTGTCTTTCTGAGGTGGGATTTTATAGTTTGGGTGTATATCCGCTGCTGCGGTAACGGCTGCTTAGGGTTCCGCCCTTACGGCGGGTCACTTTTGGAAAAGCGCCAAAAGTAACCAAAAACGCTCTGCCCCACCACTTGGCACCTCGCCTAGGCTCGGTGTGCCCTCACTCCGGCATTGCTCCGTGGGCCGCCGCGAAGGGCCATCCATGGCCCAACGCGGCTAACCCGGCATCCATGCCGGGTTGCCCACTGCGCAATGCCTGCGTTCGGCCATCGTGGTTAATGGGGCGCCCCAGATCAAAATCAAAAACGAGGCGGCCTGAGAGCCGACCTGGTTTGGGGTAGGACCGCGTTTCTCCTGTGGGAGCAAGCTTGCTCGCGAAGAGGCCGGAGCATTCAACATCTTCATTGACTGAGCCATCGCCATCCCGAGCAAGCTCGCACAAGGGGATCGGAGTACAGCCGCAAGAAACAGGTCGGCTGTCAGGCCGCCTTCGCAAGCAGGCTCGCTCCCACAGTTGGATCGGAGTACGACCGAAAAAGCCAGGTCGGCTCTCAGGCCGCCTCGCGGCGGACGTTGATCTCGGCGCCCCATTAACCACGATGGCCGAACGCAGGCATTGCGCAGTGGGCACCTCGGCATGGATGCCGAGGTAGCCGCGCTGGACCATGGATGGTCCTTCGCGGCGGGCCCACGGAGCAATGCCGGAGTGAGGGCATGCCGAGCCTAGGCGAGGCACCGAGTGGTGGGGCAAAAAGCGCTTTGGTTACTTTCGCGCTTTTCGAAAGTGACCCGCCGTAAGGGCCAGCCCTTTCAAGGTCTTTTGGCTTTAGCTGCCTTGAGCACCCGATCCGTTGACACATGGGCATTCGCGGCTTTGCCTTCAAGCCACTCCTTTGCCTTGGGCACTTTCGGGCCTCGCTTGCTCTTGGCGACCGCTTTGGGCTGGATATTTCGAGCGAGTGCAAGCAGGTACTGAGTCAGTCCTGCAGCGGGGATCGGGATGCATAGATATTCTGGCAAGGCTATTTGCATCCCCTCGTAACCGCTGCGTACCTGTACCGTTAGGTGAAAAATCGATGCTTCCCAATCGTCGGGCAGGGTCTGGCGATGCGCCTGCTCAACGCTGCGTTTGAGCACGGCCAGAACGTTGTAAGCCAACACGGCCGACGCAAATCCCAGCAGGGCTGCTTTAGGGTTGCCCAAGGATTCGATTTCACTGTCCAACACCGCTTCCAGGCGCTGGAACATCCCTTCGATGCTCCAGCGACGGCGATACAAATCGGCGATTTGCTCAGCACTGATAGAGTCTGGCAAGTTGCTCCAGAACAGCAGCTTGATGTCGCCGGATTCGGTGGGATTTTGCAGGTTCAGTTCGACTCGCCGCCACTGGCGTCCACCTTTTACTTCGATGGTTTGCTCGCGCACGCTGCCTGCCGCGACCGCGACAGGCACCTGCCAGTCGCTTTCCTTAAGCAGGCGTGGATGTTTGCTCTGTTCGCGAATGATGAACGAGGCCCCGGTATCTTCGCAGGCCTCCATGACCGGGAGCGTGCAGTAGAGTCGATCGGCCATCCACAGTTGTCCCGCACAGGCCTTTTCCAGCAAGGGCAGCACGCTGACGCGCTCGCTGGCATAAGCATCTTCACAAGGCTGAAGATCAACGACCTGGTCCAGATCGGGGTCGTAAACCACAACGGAAAAACCAGGCCGGGCGGCGCCCCGTTCACGGCGCAAAGCGCCCAGACGCTTTTCGCTGGAAGGCAGGTGGTTACCGTCAACGACCCGTAGTTGCCAGCCAGGCAAAATAGCTGAGTGCCCCAGTTCTTTTATCGTTGGTACCAAGCGCTCTGCGCTGCCGGTGACCAGGGCGCGCAGTAGCGCAGGCTCTGTGCGGCTGACTTTGTCATACAGCGCCGCCAAGCTGACAGGAAGATCCTCCATCTGCCGCGCGGCGGCATGCAGCGAAGGTCGCAAGCCCAATGAAACAAGGGACATCAGTTCAACGATGGTTGAAAACAAAAGCTCACGTGGGTACTGCCGTTGACGGTGCTCTTCAAACACCTGATCGACCCATTCAGCAGGAACAGCTTGTTCCAATATCACTCTGGTCATGACACTGGCCGGTGTTTTTTTCTCAAACCGCGCTAGAACTTCTGCCCACACTGCTTTCGTCACCCTGACTGGTTTTGGGGGATTTTATCAAAGACCTTGAAAGGGCTGGCCGTAAGGGCGGAACCCTAAGCAGCCGTTACCGCAGCAACGGATATACACACAAACTATAACCCCCCCTAAAGACGAGCCCAAAAAAAACGGCGCTCCCCCTCAAGAAGAAGCACCGTTTTATTAGCGAACAGCAGTGGAATACAAACGGGGCCTTGCGGCTCAAACCAAGCAATCAATCAGCAATGGCACGATCGACTGACAACTTGCCGGCACCTTCAATCAACACCGCAATACTGCCCGCCAGCAACGCCAGGGCAAACTCATAACCGTTGTTGGCCATGAACAGGCCGTTGCCGATGTGCACGGAAAAAATCGCCACCAGCGACAAGAAGGCCAGGCCCAGCGCCGCCGGACGCGCCAACAATCCAATGATCAACGCCAGCCCGGCGAAAAACTCGGTACCGCCCGCCAGTGTCGCCATTACGTAACCCGGAGTCAGGCCGATGCTTTCCATCCACTGCGCCGTTCCGGTCAGGCCGTAGCCGCCGAACAGGCCAAAGAGTTTCTGCGAACCGTGAGCGGCGAAAATGATACCGACAGCGAGGCGCAGGACGGTCAGGCCGTAGCCGGCGCGGGTAAACAGGACTTTATTGATCAACGAGCTCATGGGGGTCATCCTAGGTGTGTGGTTATTGGTCGCCATATTAATCAAAAAAACTTGTTATAAAAGCGCAAATATTTCGACATACCAATCAGTTTAATCGATCATTTACGCTGGGCGACCTTCTGTTCCTCCGGCTCCAGCGACTCCCGTTCCCGATCAAACGCCAAATAGTATTTGTTCACGCTATTAACATAGCTGACGGCGCCCATTCCCACCTGCTCCATGGCGATACGCTCGACCTGGAAAAACCATTGGTTGGGGTTCAGCCCCCGGCGCCGAGCCTCGGCACGCATACCCTGCACCCGCTCAGGTCCCATGTTGTAGGCAGCCAATACGAAGGCCATGCGCTCGCGCTCGTTGAGCTTGGGGCTGGCGAAAAACTTGCGGCGGATCAGGGCCAGGTACTTGGCGCCGGCCTGCACGTTGGCATCCAGGTTCTGGATGTTATTGACCCCGACTCGCTGGGCCGCCGCCGGAGTGATCTGCATCAGGCCGGTCGGGCCGCTGCCGCTGCGGGCGTTGGGTTGCAAGGCGGATTCCTTGAATGCCAGGGCCGCGAGGTTGAGCCAGTCCATGCCCTGGGCCTCGGCATGCTTTTGCAACACCGGGCGCAGTTTCTCCAGACGCTGGCGATCGGCTCGGGCCAGTGGATAGTGCACCTGGTACAAGCGGCGATAGATGCGCAGGAACGCGGCGTCCTGGTTGGACGGTACCTTGTAAATCGCCAGGAACTGGTCGATGCTCGCCCGCAGCATGGCGGCGTCGCGACGCACGAACCAATACTCGTCACTCGGTTCACCAATCAGCACCTGACGATCGAAGCGCAACTTGGGAAGGATCTTGCCCCAGCGCTCGGCGATGGGCTGCTCAACGATTGTCAGGTGGAAAATCCCGCCCTGGACCATTTCCAGCACATCTTCCACCGCCAGACTGGGGTCGACCCATTCGATCTTCACCGGTGGCAACTTGAGCAACGCGAGTTTCTGGTTGATCTGGCTCACCGCATCCCCGGCCGCACTGCCGTTGGGCAGGGCCAGGGTCTTGCCGGACAGCTGTTCCACACGCGTGTAGCGCTTCTCGCCCTTGATGCCCACCAGCAACAACGGCACGTCGGTACGGATTGGGTTGCTGGCGCTGATCGCATGAGCGGCCTGGAGATCGAGTAATTCGCCGGGGGCCACGAGGTCGCCCTCCCCGCGCTGCAAGGCGCCGAGCAACTGATCCTTGGCCTTGGGAATGATCTTGAGGGTGATTTCCTGGCCGTCACGGGCGTGACCGTTGAGGTATTGTTCGAAGGCCCGCAATCGATGGTATTCGACGCCAATGGGCTGTCCCTGGACTTCACCGGAACTGTTGCGGCTCTGATTGACCAACACCTTCAATACCCGGCTACTACGGATTTGCGCCAAGTCGCGCACCGTGCCCGGCGCCACCGCTTGCACAGGACCAGGCAGCCGCGCTTCGGCCGGCATCGGCAACAACAGCGAACAACACAGCAGTAGCAACACCTGAAGACGTGCCATCCACTCTCCGGAAGGACACTGCGGACCGCCGCCTTGAAAATCGAGGCTGGGATCGACAGAAACAGAGCGCCTGAGGCGCTGAAAAGTGCGAAAGACTGGCACAGTGATGGCGTTTATACCAACCCGACTTGCCTCGCGGTCTCAACAGACAGCCTCAACTCGTTGTAGTTCTTGGCTTTTCTTATAAATCTACAGCTCTGGTATGCTTTCCGGCCTTTGGGCCGAGGTAGCACCATGCAACTCATCGATATCGGCGTCAACCTGACCAACTCCAGTTTCGCCGACAAACACCAGGCGGTGCTTGAGCGCGCCTATGAGGCCGGAGTCTGCCAACTGGTCTTGACCGGCACCAGCATCGAGAGCAGCGAGCAGGCTTTGGCGCTGTGCGACCGCCTCGATGACGGCGTGGAGCGGCTATTTTCCACCGCCGGTATCCACCCCCACAGCGCCAGCGAC
Source organism: Pseudomonas sp. B21-054 (assembly GCF_026016345.1). Lineage (NCBI taxonomy): Bacteria > Pseudomonadati > Pseudomonadota > Gammaproteobacteria > Pseudomonadales > Pseudomonadaceae > Pseudomonas > Pseudomonas sp. B21-054. The sequence goes on along the minus strand of NZ_CP087204.1, from coordinate 1,996,100 downwards.
TGGACCGCCGATAGCGCCCGGCACCTCAAGGATTTGCTCAGGCAAAGCCGCGCCCGCGCGGTGGGTGAATGCGGGCTGGATTTCAACCGGGACTTCTCCCCAAGGCCACAACAGGAAAAAGTCCTGGAAGAACACCTCGCCCTGGCGGTGGAACTGCAACTGCCGGTTTTCCTCCATGAACGGGACGCCGATCAACGCCTGCTGGAAATTCTCCGGGACTTTCGCGACCAGTTGCCTGCCGCGGTGGTGCACTGCTTTACCGGCGAAAAAAAGGCACTGTTCAGCTACCTCGACCTGGACTTGCACATCGGCATCACCGGCTGGATCTGCGATGAACGCCGGGGCACACACCTGCATCCCTTGGTGCGCGAAATTCCCCGCGGACGGCTGATGCTCGAAAGCGACGCACCGTACCTGCTGCCCCGCACGCTGCGACCCAAGCCCAAGAATGGTCGCAACGAACCGGCCTATTTGCCGGAGGTTTTGCGCGAGGTGGCCTTGCACCGCGGGGAAACCCAGGAAGATCTTGCGGCCCATAGCACGGCGTGCGCCCGGGCGTTTTTTGGGTTGCCCCTGATTTCCTGAACGACATAAATCCCTTGTGGGAGCGAGCTTGCTCGCGATGGCGATGGGTCAATCAGCCTCCCTGCAAGCTGATCCACCGCGATCGCGAGCAAGCTCGCTCCCACAGGGAACCACTTCGTCTGTTGACCCGCATCAACACTCACGTCCTCGAGTAGCAGCACAATACTGGCACCTTGCCAATGCTGTTTCCGCTATCAGAGAAAACCTTCCATGGGTGCCTGGCTTAGCAATATCTCGCTGAAATACAAATTCTGGGCGGTCAATGCCGTCGCCTTTGTCACCACCTTGTTGCTGGTGCTCTTCGCCGTGCAGCTCGAACAACAAGCACGCAACCACGCTGCCCAGGCGAACGCCCAGGCCCAGGCGCGCTTGCTCAAGGCGTGGCCTGCCGGGCAACCGGTGCCCAAGACCGATCATCTGCTGGGATTCCATCGCGAACAGATCCCCGTGTTCAATAATCAATCATTGCCTTCACTGGCGCACGCCGATGGCTGGGTCGAAGTCAATGCCAAGCCGCTGTTCGGCGACGATCCGCTGCTGGGGGCCGAAGTGATCCGGCGAGGCGACGACCAACGGCTCGCGGTACTCGCCCATGGCGTCAGCCTGGGCCAAGTGTTTGGCGAGCGCTTCAGCCAATACGCCGTGGCGGTGTTCGTGTTGATGCTGGCGATGCTGGGGGCCTCGCAGTTGTTGATCCGTTTTCTGCTCAGCCAGCTGAACACGCTGAAAGACGTGATGCTGCACGTGGAAAAAACCGGTGACTTGTCCGCCCGCGTGCCCCTGGCCTGCAAGGACGAAGTGGGCCAGATGGCCGCCGCGTTCAACGCCATGCAGGCTGGTTATCAGCGCGTGGTGGACACGGTCGCCAGCACTGCCCGGCAATTGGACAGTGGTGCGGCGCGCCTGGCATCGAGCATGAACGATGTTCGCCGCGGCATGCTCGGCCAGCAAAGCGAGACTGATCAGGCGGCCACGGCGATCAACGAAATGTCTGCCACGGTCTATCACATCGCCCAGCATGCCGGCGCCACCCGCGACCTGTCGAAAACCGCCGATACTCTGGCCGGCAACGGCCGCGAAGTGGTCAGCCGCGTGCAACAGTCGATCACCGGGCTGTCCTCGGGCGTACAGCAGACCGCCGAAATGATCGGACGCTTGGCCGAAGACAGTCAGAAGATCAATGGCGTGGTCAGCGTGATCCACAGCATTGCCGAGCAAACCAACCTGCTGGCCCTCAACGCAGCCATCGAAGCAGCACGGGCCGGGGAAATGGGTCGCGGTTTTGCCGTGGTGGCTGACGAGGTACGCAATCTGGCCAAGCGGGTACAGAGTTCCACGGATGAAATCACCACCATGATCGCGGCCCTGCAAGCCGGAACCCGGGACGCGGTGGATTTCATGCAGGAGAGTTCGAACAAGGCCGACGATTGCGTGCAACAAGCCCGCGAGGCCGGCGAGGCTCTGGAGCAGATCACCGGTGCGGTGGCGCAGATGCGTGAGAGCAACACCCAGATTGCGGTCGCGGCCGAACAGCAAAGCCAGGTCGCCGAAGAGATGAACCGGGCAGTGGTGAGTATTCGCGACGTGACCGAAAACACCGTACGCCAGACGGTGGACTCAGCCACCACCAGCCATGAACTGGCAACGTTGGCGGGCGAGCTGAGCAAGGCGATCGGGCAACTCAAGCTTTAGAACCCTGTGGCGAGGGGATTTATCCCCGTTGGGGCGCGAAGCGGCCCCATAACTGCCAACCCGGTGCCCCAGGTAGACTGAGTCGGCTTTTTTGGGGGCGCTGCGCGCCCCAGCGGGGATAAATCCCCTCGCCACAAAAGTAATTCATCGGCACAAAAGCTTTATGGCCAGCTATCGCATCAATAGCCAACCGCGATTCGCCGTCCCGCCCGGGCAAGCCTATTCTTGGGTCATTCAGTGTCATGACTCAAGGAACAGCATCATGGGCAAACGTCACCCCCACTTTCCGGCCTGGCAATGGCGCGTCTGTCCTGACCATCGCCACTCGACCAACCACGCGTTGCAGCTGATGGCGGTGCCGCTGTTCATCATCGCGTTTCTGTTGCTGGTGTCAGGTGTGTTCAGCTTGAACCCGGCCGATGTCGCCATCGGCATCATCGGTGTGGTCGCTGCACTCGGGTTGCAGCACCACGGTCACGAAAAGCCTTAGCCGAAGACGGTTACCGTCTGCCGACTGATGGCGATCAAGCGGCCATCGGCACTCCAGAATTTTGCGGCGACGTGGCCGTAGCCGTCCTGGGCGTGATCGATCTCGGCCAGGTATTTGCACCAGTCCAGTGTCGTGAGCTCCAGCAGCGGCTGGACGAACTCAATGGTCCAGGTGAGCGTACTGCCCGGCGCCATTTGCGTGAGGTGCGGCAACAGCGCTGGCGGCCAGGCGTCCACCAGGGCGAGGATGTGGCCCTCGTTCAACGCCTCCTCTTTCACGTCCCCACGCAAACGTACCCAGCCCCCCATGCTCCGGGACTTATTGCCCGAGAACGGCAAGCCACCGACGCTCCAGCGCATCGCCAGGTGACGCATGAACTCCGGCGTGCCACCTTTGATGTAGGGCAATTCCTGGCATTGTTCCACGCTTTTGAACTCTGGCGCGGGGTCGGCTTGCACCGCCACCACGGAGGACCGCGATGCGCCGAAGCTGCCCTGCACTACGGTCACCACCTGGCCGTTCTGCACGGCCCGCCCCAATACCTGGCTGACCGCCTTGCCTTCACGCAATACGTCGACTTCGAAACTGACGGGCACGTCGGGCTCGACCGGGCCGACAAAGGTAATCGCCAGCGAGCGCACCGGACGATCCGTCGACACCTGCGCACGCATCGCTTCGTATTGCAGCGCCGCCACCAGACCGCCAAAAGAGGCGCGCCCTTGACCCCATTCAGGCGCGATGGTCACGGCGTCTGGCTGACGGCGCACGGCATCGATCAAATCGCAAAAGCGCATGACAACCTCGAAGACAGGGGAGAAAGATGAAGGGATCTTAACCAGCCCAGGCCGGCGGCACAGCGCTCATTCCGGCCAAAGAGACTGACAGAAGAGCCGCGCCCCTGAATTCACGCCAATCCCTGTGGGAGCGAGCTTGCTCGCGATAGCGGTGGGTCAGTCAACATAGATGCAAGCTGACCCAGCGTCATCGCGAGCAAGCTCGCTCCCACAGGAAGTGGTGGACTCAGGATTTTTTGAAGCAACTCGCCACCAACTTGTCGAGCACCTTATCGGATTTGGCCTCGGCCTTTGCCATCGTGTCCTGCCAGGTCGGTACGCAAGATTGCAGATCGCTTTCCTGCTCGGCCCTGGCCAACCATTGCCAGCAATCGTGCCAGTCGCCCAGCGCGCCTTGGGCGGATTTGAGCCGTGGCAAGGCCGCTTCAGGCAGCCGGTTGAGTTCAGGATAGGCTTCAATGGCATAGCGCACGCGCTTGATCAGCAGACGCAAGCGATGGCGGTCATGGGCCGGATCGCGCAGGGCTTCGCCGAGTTTCTTCCATTGTTTGTCCAGGCGTTTTTCGATGTGTTTACGCAACCCTTTGAGCAGGCCCTGGCGCTGGGCGGCCCGAACGAAGCGCGGAAACGCGTCGAGGATCATCAGCAACTGCGCCAGCTCCGGGCTGCCGGCTACGGCCGGATATGCGGCAGCCATTTGCACCTGGCGCCGCTTGGCCGCTTCGATCTTGCCGTGCTGCTCAAGGTAAGCCGCCAACACTTCCCGGTCGCGCAAAGGTGTGGTCAGGGTACCGACCGCCGAAGCGGCTGTTTCCAGCTGTTCGACACCGGGCAATCCACGTAACGGGCGAAGCAGGCTGCGCAAACGGCGAACCGTGGTCCGCAGATCATGCAGTGCTTCGCTGTCGGTATGGGCATTCAAGCGAGCCTGGCAGGCCAGCAGACGAACTTCCAGGCCCAGTATTTGGGCCACCAGCCGATCGATCATGGGGCGTACTCCGTACGCAGCTTTGAGCGGCAAGCTTCAAGCTGCAAGGGGAAGCAGCGTGTACCCCTCCTGCAGCTTGCAACTTGAAGCTTGCGGCTGCTTTTTTATCGCCCTGCGCGGGACTCGCGGATGTAGAAACGCGCCTTCTCGGCTTTCTTGGAACAGCCTTCGAACGCTTCGAATTGTTGCTGGGTCTTGGCACCGGTCAGCAACGACAAGGCCTTGGAGTAGCTGACGGTGCCGGCAAAGCCTTCGGCCTTGGCCAAGTCGAGTTCACGCCAGGCATTGTCGAGTTGGCTGGCGCAATTGTCGCGGTAAGCGGTTTTGCCTGCACAACCGGCCAGGGCCAACACCATCAAGGACGCCACCAGGGGCAGGCAGATCCGGGCTTTCATCGATTACACCTCAAGTCAGGTCAAACAGTCGTGGTGTTAAGACGGTGGCAAAGGCGAAAAGTGCCTTGGCTTGACCGCCGAAATTCAAGTGTGGGCGAGCATACGCAAATGCCGTCATGGCGTGTCAAAAAACGACGCTTGCGCCACAACGATTGAGCCCAGCCGTCGATCAGTGCATTGTTGAAGTCTGTTCGACAAGAGGCCAGGTCATGACAAAACGTGTCGCATTGGTATTGGGGTCGGGCGGCGCCCGGGGCTATGCCCATATCGGGGTGATCGAAGAAATCGAACGACGCGGCTACGACATTGCCTGCATCGCCGGTTGTTCCATGGGCGCGGTCGTGGGCGGGATCTATGCCGCGGGCAAACTCAAGGACTACCGCAACTGGATCGAAAGCCTCGATTACCTGGATGTCCTGCGACTGGTGGACGTCAGCTTTCGCCTCGGGGCGATTCGCGGAGAGAAAGTCTTCGGGCAGATCCACAAGATCGTCGGCGACATCAATATTGAAGACTTGCGCATCCCCTACACCGCTGTGGCCACCGACCTGACCAATCAGCAGGAAATCTGGTTCCAGGAAGGTTGCCTGCATCAGGCGATGCGCGCCTCGGCGGCGATTCCCAGCCTGTTCACGCCGGTGATGCAAGGCAACCGCATGCTGGTGGACGGCGGCCTGCTCAATCCGCTGCCGATCGTGCCGGTGGTGTCGAGCCATTGCGATCTGATCATCGCGGTCAACCTCAATGCCACGAATCAGAAGCAGTACAGACTGCCGGTGATCCAGCGGCCGGCCGCGTTCAGGCGTCGCTTCGACACCCTGGTCAACTCACTGGGTTCGCGCCTGCCGTTTCGCCGCAAGCAGGCCGAGCAGTTGTTGCTGCTGGAGCAGGAAGCGTTGAAGGCCGAGGCCGGCGAAATCAACCCGTGGCTCGAATCGGCCGAGCCTGACGGCCAGCAACCGGCAGCCGCGCCAGAGGCCGAAGGCGCACCGAAATCCGCCACGGGCTCGTTCATCATCGATAACGTCGGCCCGGCCTCGTTGCTGGATTTGATCAACCAGAGCTTCGAAGTGATGCAAACGTCGCTGGCCCAATACAAAATCGCCGGTTATCCGCCGGATGTACTGATCAACGTGCCGAAGCGGGTGTGTCGGTTCTTTGAGTTCTACAAGGCGCCGGAGTTGATCGCACTGGGGCGCGAGATTGCTCGGGATACGTTGGATCGGTATGAGAATGAGAAGAACTGAGGGGCTCGGGTGGCCTTAAGGGCCTCATCGCGAGCAAGCTCGCTCCCACATTGGCTCGACTGAGCCCTCGAAACCTGTTTCCAACTCGGTCCAGTGTGGGAGCGAGCTTGCTCGCGAAGGCGCCAGCCCTGGCAGCACAAAACTCAAACCCCACCCTCCCCCAACAACCGATACCCCACCCCCGCCTCGGTCGCAATGAACCGGGGCCGGGTCGGGTCGTCGACCAGTTTCTGACGCAAATGGCCGACCACGATCCGCAGGTAATGCGTGTCCTCGGTGTGGGTCGGGCCCCAGATGTCCTTGAGCAGTTGCTGTTGGGTGATGACCCGCCCCGGGTGCCGCGCCAGTTGCGCCAGGACGGCGTACTCCTTGCGGGTCAGGGCCACTTCGGCGCCGTCCAGCAACACTCGACGGTACGCCAGGTCCACCGTCAGCGGACCGAACCTCAGCGCGGCTTCCTGGGCTTCACCCGCTGGAGCCTGGCGCAACAGGGCGCGGATGCGGGCGAGGAACTCCTGGATACCGAACGGCTTGGTCACGTAATCGTTGGCGCCGTTGTCCAGCGCCTCGACTTTCTGCGCTTCACTGGCCCGCACCGAAAGCACCAGCACCGGCACCGCCGACCATTGACGAAACTCGCGCAACACGTGCTGGCCGTCCATGTCCGGCAGGCCCAGGTCGAGCACCAGCAGGTCGGGCTTGTTCAGCGCCGCCAGGGCCAGGCCTTCGGTACCGGTACCGGCTTCCAGCACCTTGTAGCCTTGGGAGGTCAGGCTGATGCGCAGGAATTTGCGGATCTGCGGTTCGTCATCGATGACCAAAAGGGTCGCGGTCTGGCTCATGGGGTCCATTCAATGCAATCAATTGACAAGAGAGTAACCCAGCGTCGCTCAGGCTTCATCGTCCATGTCCGGCTGTGCCTGCAACGGCAAGTGCAGGGTGATACAGGTGCCGTGCCCGTCGAGGCCATCGGCCACGCTGATGCGTCCACCATGGGCACCCACCATGCCCTGGCAGATCGCCAATCCCAGCCCGGTGCCCTGCCCACCGCGATCACCGCGCGCGGCGGTGTAGAACATATCGAAGATTTTCTCCCGCTCCTGCTGAGGGATCCCGGGGCCTTCATCGGCGACGGCAAAAAACACTTCGCTGCCCGTCGTTCCCGCACTCAACAGCAGCCGTCCGTTGACCGGTGAAAAGCGTGCGGCGTTCTCCAGCACGTTTATCAGGGCTTGTTCGATCAGCGCTGCGTGGACATACAGCAACGGCAAGTCGGCGGGCACCTCGATGCCCACCGCCAAGGGTGCCAGCACCGCCCGCAGACGGTTCAGCGCGCTGCCGACGATATCCGCCGGCGCCACCCAGTCCCGCGCCAGCTTCAGGGCGCCGTGGCCGAGGCGAGTCATGTCCAGCAGGTTCTGGATGTAGCGATCCAATCGTTCGGCTTCATCGCGGGTGCCTTCGAGCAGTTCCCGCCGATCCGCCAGCGGAATCGCCTCCCCCAGCGCCAGCAGGCTGTCGATGCTGCCGCGCATGGACGTCAGCGGCGTGCGCAAATCATGGGACACCGAGGCCAGCAAGGCACTGCGCAGTTGCTCGGTTTCGCCGTGCAGGCGCGCCGCTTCCAGATCCTGGGCCAGTTGCGCTCGCGCCAACGCTTGGGCCAGCGGCTGGCTGAGGGCCGCCAGCAAACGGCGACGCTGGCCGCTCAGCGGCTTGCCTTCTTTTGGGCACACGCCCAGCAACGCCAGCGGCCCGCCCTCCGCCGACAGCGGCCACCACCACCAACGCCCGGACGGCAGCGTCCCGGTGCCCGCGCCAGCCGGTTGATCATGCTGCCAAGCCCAGTCGGCCGCCGCGCGCTCGGCCTCGGAGAACGTCAATGGCTCACCGGTCTCGACCTTCCAATCGCCCTGGCCGTCGCGATTGAGCAGGCACAATTGCAAGTCATGCAAACCGTTGAGGTGCTGCGCGGCGGCGCTGACCACCGCCTGGCGGTCGGTGGCGGCAGTGAGCTTGCGCGACAGGTCGAGCAATTCACCGGTTTCCTGCTGAGTGTCGCGCAAGGCTTGCAACTGTCGGCGTTGACGGGCAGCCAGGTTGCCGGTCAGGGCCGCCATCAGCAGGAAAAACACCAGCGTCAGCACATCTTCTTCGCGCTGGATGGTGAAGGAGAAATTCGGCGGGATGAACAGAAAGTCATAGGCCAGGAATGACATGGCCGCGCAGGCCAGCGCCGGGCCGAGGCTGCTGCGGACCGCCACCAGCAACACCGCCATCAGAAACACCAGGGAGATATTGGGCAGCGCCAACAGCCCCGAAATCCCCCAGGCCAAGGCGCTGGCCGCCACGGTCGCCAGCAGCGCCAGCACGTAGTCGAAACCGGTCTGGACGGTGCTCGAACGCACATGGGCGGGTCGCGGCTGTTCGTCGCTGTCCAGCACGTTGATTTCCAGGCCCCGGGCATCGCGCAGCAAGCGTGAGGCCAAACCACCGCCGAACAGCCGCCGACGCAAACGCGGCCGGGACTGACCCACCAGCACCAGCGTGGCGCGTCGTTCTGAGGCGTGTTGGATCAAGGTTTTGGCGACTTCACCGGCCCGCAGCAGCACCACGTCCCCGCCGAGGCGTTCAGCCAGGAGCTGGGCATTTTGCAGGCGCTGGCGCGATGACTCGTCCCGGGCACTGCCGTTGTCCACATGCACCAGGCTCCACGGCAAATGTCGGCGCTGGGCGACGCGACTGGCATGGCGCACCAGACGCTCGGCCTGGACGTCGCCGTCCACCCCCACCAGCAATCGCCCTCGCACCGCCGGAGCCGCCTGGCCCAGTTGTCGATAGCCCTGGGCCAGGTCGTTGTCGACCTGCGCGGCAGCCGTCTGCATGGCCAGCTCACGCAGCGCGGTCAGGTTGGTCTGGGTGAAAAACGCATCGATCGCCGCCCGGGCCTGCTCCGGCACATAGACCTTGCCATCGCGCAGGCGCTCCAGCAGCTCGCGCGGTGGCAGGTCGATCAGCAGCAGCTCATCGGCCTCCTGCAGCACCCAGTCCGGCAATGTCTCGCGGACCTGCACACCGGTGATGCCACGCACCTGATCGTTGAGGCTTTCCAGATGCTGGACGTTGACGGTGGTGTAGACATCGATGCCGGCGGCGAGCAGCTCCTGGATGTCTTGCCAGCGCTTGGCGTGACGGCTGCCGGGCGCGTTGCTGTGGGCCAGTTCGTCCACCAACACCAGGCTCGGCCGGGCGGCGAGCAGGCCATCGAGGTCCATTTCTTCGAGCATCACGCCGCGATACTCCGAGCGCACCAACGGCTGCTGCGCCAAGCCACCGAGCAGCGCTTCGGTTTCAGCACGACCGTGAGTCTCCACCACCCCGGCAACGACTTTCACGCCTTGACGCAGTTGGGTGTGGGCCGCTTGCAGCATGGCGTAGGTCTTGCCGACACCCGGGGCCGCGCCCAGGAAGACCTTGAGCCGGCCACGGTCGTTGCGGGACAGATTGGCTAACAGTGCATCGGCGCGGCCGGAGTCGCTCATGTCGAGGGGGCTCTTTTTCAGGTGTTGATCAAATACCCTGTGGGAGCGAGCTTGCTCGCGATGAAGGTGAATCAGTCACCATCAATGTTGGCTGACGTACCTTCATCGCGAGCGAGCTCGCTCCCACAGGTTCTTACAGTTTTTCCAGCGCCAGGTTCAACGCCAGCACATTCACCACCGGCGGCCCCACCAGGGGCTGCTCGATGTGGGCGTCCAGCAGTTGCTGCAAGGTCGAGACCGGCAAGTTGCGCGCCATGGCGACACGTGCCAGTTGATAGGCAATCGCGGCCGGTGACAAGTGCGGATCCAGGCCGCTGCCGGAGGTGGTCAGCAAAGCCAGCGGCACCGGCCCCTGACCGGGCACTTGCAGTTTGTGGGCATCGTCGATCACTCGAGTGGCCAGGGCCGGGTTGCTCGGGGAGAAGTTGCTGGCACCGCTGGCGACCGTGGCGAAGGCGCCGGCAGAGGGCCGTGGATGGAACCAGGCATCGCCGGTGAAATCCTGGGCGATCAGCATCGAGCCACGGACCTTGCCGGCGGCATCGACGATCAGGCTGCCGTTGGCCTGGGCGGGAAAGGCGACTTGCGCCACGCCCGTGACCAGCAGTGGGTAAGCGATGCCGGTGAGCAGGGTCATCAGAAGCAACAGACTCAGGGCCGGGCGGATCAGAGTGAACATTTCAAAACCCTCGATTTGAAAACACATTTGTGGCGAGGGGATTTATCCCCGCTGGGCTGCGCAGCAGCCCCAAAAACAGTCGCCATCGTTCTGCCTGACACACTGAGGTATCAGGCTTGGGGGCTGCTGCGCAGCCCAGCGGGGATAAATCCCCTCGCCACAATAATCCCCTCGCCACAATGTCAGTGGTCAGGCCCATTACTGGCTCAAACCAGATTCAACGCCGTCAGCAGCATGTCGATCGCCTTGATCCCCACGAACGGCACCACGATCCCACCCAAGCCATAGATCAACAGATTGCGCCGCAGCAGTGCCGCCGCGCTCGCCGCCTGCACCCGCACGCCGCGCAGGGCCAGGGGGATCAGCACGACGATAATCAAGGCGTTGAACACGATGGCCGACAGGATCGCGCTCTGCGGGCTGCTCAGGTGCATGACGTTCAACACGCCGAGCTGTGGATAAATCGAGGCGAACAGCGCCGGCAGGATCGCGAAGTACTTGGCGATGTCATTGGCGATGGAAAACGTCGTCAGCGCCCCACGGGTCACCAGCAATTCCTTGCCGATCTGCACTACGTCCAGCAACTTGGTCGGGTCGCTGTCGAGGTCGACCATGTTGGCCGCCTCCCGCGCGGCTTGGGTGCCGTCGTTCATCGCCATGCCAACGTCAGCCTGGGCCAGTGCCGGAGCGTCATTGGCGCCGTCGCCGCACATCGCCACCAACCGACCGTCATTCTGCTCATGACGGATGCGCGCGAGTTTTTTCTCCGGCGTGGCCTCGGCCAGCACGTCATCGACTCCGGCTTCAGCGGCAATCGCGGCGGCGGTCAGCGGGTTGTCGCCAGTGACCATCACGGTGCGAATACCCAGCTTGCGCAGCTCGGCGAAACGCTCGCGGATACCGGGCTTGACCACGTCCTTCAGATGAATGGCCCCCAGCAGTTTGCCATCGGCACACACCAACAAGGGCGTACCGCCGCTCTGGGCAATCTTGTCGACCTCCCGGGCCAGCGCCGGTGGCAACTCGGCTTTTGCCAGACCGATAAAACTCAGCAGCGAATCCACGGCGCCCTTGCGGTAAACGCGCCCTTGATAATCCACGCCGGACAAGCGGGTTTCGGCGCTGAACGGCACGGCGGTCAGCGATTCGAGACCCGGCTCGGGCTGCGAATGCAAAGCGCGCAGGAACTCGACGATGGACTTGCCCTCCGCCGTGTCATCGGCCAACGAGGCAAACAGCGCGCCTTCGGCCAGTGCCTGGCTGCTCACACCAGGGGCGGCATGGACCGCGGCACAGCGACGATTACCAAAGGTGATGGTGCCGGTCTTGTCCAGCATCAGCACATGCACATCCCCCGCCGCCTCCACCGCGCGGCCGGACTTGGCGATCACATTCAAGCGCACAAGCCGATCCATCCCGGCGATGCCGATGGCCGACAGCAGCCCGCCGATGGTGGTGGGAATCAACGTGACCAACAGCGCTACCAGAAACACCAGCGGCAGGTTGCCATTGGCGAAATGGGCGAACGGTTGCAGCGTTACCACCACCAGCAGGAAGATCAGCGTCAGGCCGATCAGCAGGATATCCAACGCCACTTCGTTGGGGGTTTTCTGGCGCTTGGCCCCTTCGACCAGGGCGATCATGCGGTCCAGGGTCGACTCGCCGGGGTTGCTGGTGATGCGTACCAGCAACCAATCGGAGACCAGCCGCGTATTGCCGGTGACGGCCGAGCGATCCCCGCCGGACTCGCGGATGACCGGTGCCGATTCGCCAGTGATCGCCGCCTCGTTGACGGCGGCGATACCTTCAATCACTTCACCGTCTCCGGGGATCATTTCCCCGGCCGCGACGCGCACGACATCGCCTTTGCGCAAGCGGGTGGCGGGGATCACTTCGAAACCGCTGGCAGTCTGGCGCCGCGCGCTCAGGCCCTCGCTACCGGCCTTGAGACTGTCGGCCCGGGCCTTGCCGCGACCTTCGGCCAACGCTTCGGCGAAGTTGGCGAACAGCACGGTGAACCACAGCCATAGGGCGATTTGCGCGGCGACGAAGGTCGGCACAGCGTTGTCCGGAATGAAGCACAGCACGGTGGTGAGGATCGCGGTCAATTCCACCACCAGCATCACCGGGGCACGCTGCAATTGGCGCGGATCGAGCTTGACGAAGGCTTGCACCAGCGCTGGCCGCCACAGGGCCGCGATGGCGGTTTTCGGTTGCTCCGGCGCCTTGGCGACGACGGTTTTGCTCATCGGCATATTCATCTTCATCTCCCTCAGAAGCCCAGGCTCAGGTGTTCGGCAATCGGCCCCAGGGCCAGGGTCGGCAGGAAGGTCAAGCCGCCCACCAGCAGGATGGTCACGGTCAACAAGGTCACGAACAGCGGACCGTGGGTGGGGAAGCTGTTCTGGCCAATCGGTGCGGTTTTCTTCAGCGCCAGGCTACCGGCCAACGCCAGCACCGGCAGGATGTAGCCGAAACGACCGATCAACATACCCAGGCCCAGCATCAGGTTGTGGAACGGTGTGTTGGCACCGAAACCGGCGAAGGCCGAGCCGTTGTTCGCCCCCGCCGAGGTGTAGGCGTACAGCAACTGGCTGAAACCGTGGGCACCAGGGTTACTGACCGCTGCGACCGGCCCGGGCAGGCTCGCGGCAACGGCGCCCAGTACCAATACGCTCACGGGCATCACCAGCAGGGTCACCACCAGCAGTTGCACTTCCCTGGCGCCCAGTTTCTTGCCCAGGTATTCCGGGGTGCGGCCGATCATCAATCCGGCCAGGAACACCGCGATCAGCACGTTCAACAACATTCCGTAGAGCCCGGCCCCGACGCCGCCGAAGATCACTTCGCCAACCATCATGTTCACCAGGGAAACCATGCCGCTGAGTGGATTGAGGCTGTCGTGCATGGCGTTGACCGAGCCGTTGGAGGCTGCCGTGGTGGTGACTGACCACAGCACCGTGGCGGTGGTGCCAAAACGTGTCTCCTTACCTTCCAGCGGCGCGGTCTGTTCCACCGCGACGTCATTCAGGGCCGGGTTGGGCTGGTACTCGGCCCACAACGACGTGGCGCCACCGATCAGAAACAGCACAAGCATGCAGGCGATGATCGCCCGGCTCTGGCGCAGGTCCTTGACGTAATGGCCGAAGGTGAACACCAGAGCGGCGGGAATCAGGATGATCGAGGCGAGCTCAAACAGATTGCTCCAGGCCGTCGGGTTCTCGAACGGGTGCGCGGAGTTGACGCCGAAGAAACCACCGCCGTTGGTCCCCAGTTGCTTGATCGCGATCTGGCTGGCGGCCGGGCCCAGGGGAATGACTTGGTCGGCACCCTGCATCGTCACCCCATGCACATAGTGCGCAAAGGTCTGCGGCACGCCCTGCCACACCAGGAACAACGCCAGCAACAGGCACAGCGGCAACAGGCCGTAGAGGGTGGCGCGGGTCATGTCGACCCAGAAATTACCCAGCGTCGCGGCGGACTTGCGCCCGATCCCGCGACACAGCGCCACCAGCACGGCAAGGCCGGTGGCGGCGCTGACGAAGTTCTGCACCGTCAGGCCGACCATCTGGCTCAAGTAACTCAGCGATGCCTCGCCGCTGTAGGACTGCCAGTTGGTATTGGTCATGAAACTCACGGCCGTGTTGAAGGCCTGGGTCCACTCCATGTTGGGCAACTGCTCGGTATTGAGGGGCAGATATCCCTGTAGCAGGAGGATCGCGAACAGCAACACAAAACCCGCCAGGTTGAACGCGAGCAGGGCCAGGGTGTATTTCTGCCAGCTCTGCTCAACGGCGGGATCGACACCGGACAAGCGATAGCAACCGCGCTCCACCGGGCCGAGGATGGGGGAAAGCCAAGTACGCTGGCCTTCCATCACCCGATAGTAAAAACGCCCCAGAAACGGTGCCGGAATCAGCACCAGGGCGAAAAAGGCGAGGATCAGCCCGTAGTCATAACCGTGCATAGCCGCTCCTAGTTCCGATCCGCGCGCAACAGCGCAACCAGTAGATAAATGAACAGCGCCACTGCCAACAGCAGCGACACCCCGTCCAGAAGGCTCATGGGATTTCTCCGTGATACGGCGTCGTGCCGTGTGTGGAGTGATTGTCGGTAGGGAGGGTGTAAAGGAACGAGATCGAGAGGGGGCTTGGGGGATAAAGAATGTGTAAAAAATGGGAGGTTGGTTGGCTGGGCTGGCCCTATCGCGAGCAAGCTCGCTCCCACAGGGGGCTTCAGTGGACACAGATTCTGTATTCACAACAGATCAAAATGTGGGAGCGAGCTTGCTCGCGATAGGGCCAGCCCGGACGCCGACGCTCTGAACTGGGGCACGAAACCAAGCTATCCGGCAGCGAACATCCCCGATACGACACGATTTCACCCATTACGACCGCCATTGCCGCCCTGGCACGCCCACTGCACTGCCCCTCGCCAGCGCTTTTGCTAAAGATCGAGGGGAGCCACCGATGAACACACAACTCAAGCCCACCCTGGGCACCCTGCATTTATGGGGCATTGCCGTCGGGCTGGTGATTTCCGGCGAGTACTTTGGCTGGAGCTACGGCTGGGGGGTGGCCGGGACATTGGGTTTCCTGGTGACGTCATTCATGGTCGCGGCCATGTACACCTGCTTCATCTTCAGCTTCACCGAGCTGACCACCGCCATTCCCCATGCCGGCGGGCCGTTTGCCTATAGCCGTCGGGCTTTTGGCGAGAAAGGCGGACTGATCGCCGGGCTGGCGACCCTAATCGAATTCGTCTTCGCGCCGCCGGCCATTGCCCTGGCCATCGGTGCCTACCTGAACGTGCAGTTCCCGTCCCTGGACCCGAAACACGCGGCGGTCGGGGCCTATATCGTGTTCATGGGCCTGAACATCCTCGGGGTCAAATTGGCCGCGACGTTCGAGCTGATCGTCTGCGTCCTGGCGGTGGCCGAACTCTTGGTGTTCATGGGCGTCGTCGCCCCGGCGTTCAGTTTCAGCCACTTTGCCTTGAACGGCTGGGCCGGTTCGGATGTGTTCGGCGCACCGGCCATTGCCGGGATGTTCGCCGCGATTCCCTTCGCCATCTGGTTCTTCCTCGCCATCGAAGGCGCGGCCATGGCGGCCGAAGAAGCCAAGGACCCGAAACGCACGATTCCCAAGGCCTACATTAGCGGCATCCTGACCCTGGTGTTCCTGGCGATGGGCGTGATGTTCTTTGCCGGCGGCGTCGGCGATTGGCGCACCTTGTCGAACATCAACGATCCGCTGCCCCAGGCCATGAAAACCGTGGTCGGCGAAAGCTCCGGCTGGCTGCACATGTTGGTGTGGATCGGCCTGTTCGGCCTGGTGGCGAGTTTCCACGGCATCATCCTTGGCTACTCGCGGCAGTTCTTCGCCCTGGCCCGCGCCGGCTACCTGCCCGCCTCCCTCGCCAAACTGTCGCGCTTCCAGACGCCACACCGAGCCATCATCGCCGGCGGGCTGATCGGCATCGCGGCGATCTACAGCGATGGCCTGATCAACCTAGGCGGCATGACCCTGACCGCGGCGATGATCACCATGGCCGTGTTCGGCGCGATCGTCATGTACATCATGAGCATGCTCAGCCTGTTCAAATTGCGTAAAATCGAACCTAACCTGGAACGCACCTTCCGAGCACCGGGCTATCCGCTGGTACCCGGCATCGCCCTGGTATTGGCCGTGGTGTGCCTGGTGGCGATGGCCTGGTTCAACGCGTTGATCGGGCTGATCTTCCTCGGTTTCATGGCGGTGGGGTTCTTGTACTTCATGCTTACCGCACAACTGCGCGCCGATGCCCCGGCCGATGCGATGCTGACCGGCCTTTGAGGTGAACCCGGCAGAACGGGCGTAGTATTGAACCACTGCGAACAACCTTCGCTCATAAGTGGTAGGTGCGATGGACCGGCGAAATGTTCGCCCGTCCATCGCCCCCTCAAGGAGAGCCCTATGCCCTGGTATGCCTGGTTGATTCTGATTGTTGCAATAGGCTCGATCGTCGGCGGTCTGATGATGCTGCGCGACACCGCCAACAAGGTCGAATTGACGGATGAACAACGCAAGCGCGTGGCTGAGCGTAATGCGGAGATGGATGCGAAAGAGGCCAAGGATCGCTGAGCCGCACACCGCTTTTGTGGTGAGGGTGCTTGATCCCTCACCACAAAAGCCCCCGCATTACTGCATCTGCTGCGTTACTTCTCCCAATCCGCCTTGGCAATGTGCAAACCATGCAACCCGTTGTATGCCGCCCGCTCAGGCTGACTCCAACCTTCCAGCAATGCATCCTCCAACCGATAGATCTCCACCCCCAATGGACGGCAGACACTGAGGGGATCCTGCGCATCCGGCCCCCACATCGCCAACGACAAGTCCCCGCCGGGGCAAGTCGACAAGGCGCACAGCAGATCGATCTCGGCAAAAAACTCCAGGTAATCGCCCTTCTGGGCAGGACAAGCCTTCATGAAGTACATGTCGTCATGGTTGAGCCCGGTGCACTGGAAAATATTCAATACGTCGTGCACATCGAACTCAGTCAAGCCATGGGGCAATACCGCACGGGTCAGGTTCGAATGGCAGTGATGGTGAAAGTCTTCGCCCGTCAGCATCTTGTTCACGTACGGGTCACAACGGGTCCCCAGCAAATCGTGCAACCGCCCGCCATGCTCGTCGATGCCGTAACCGGCCAGGCTGTCATCGGTGATGGTCACCAGGGGGCGTAAGAAAGGCAGGTTCGACCAGAGCCGGTCATGAGTGCTGACATGCGCCCCTTGCAACTGCCGAGTCCGCGCCGCCCACAAACGCTCTCGTGGGTCGTGGGCATTCCAGACATTGAAGTCCCCCACCTGCGGGCCCACCGGCGTCGTGACGCGGAATACATGACCGGCCGGCACATGCCAAGCGCGACCAGTGCGGATCGGCACTTCGAACTGCTCGATCAACGTGCGCTTGTCCTGCTCAGCGCGGATACGGTCATAGAAGGGTTTGTCCACCTGAAGGGCTGAGCCTTTGCTGACTTGGTAGGCGGCTGGGTAGTCTTTGTACATGGCACACATCCTCGATCAGTGATGGATAGCGGGAGTCAGAAACTGCAAAAGCAGTTGCTCGGAATCGTCGAGATAAAGGCTCTTCGCTTCATAGGGCGCGACGCAAAACACCAGGCGCATCTGCGCGCTATTGATTGGCAATGAGTAATCACGATTTGTACCATGTCGCATGCTGAACTCAGAACTATGGGGCCCAGCCACAATCATCACCGTACTCTGTTCATCCGCCAGAAACGAAAAAAGGCCAGTCGTCTCGACCGGCCTCCTTCACTACGTCACCTCAATTCACTTCCAGCTTGTCGCGATTCCTGTCCAGGAGCGCCTTTCCAATCCCCTTGACTTCCAGCAACTCCTCCACCGATGAGAAGGCCCCATTACTCTCACGATACGCAACAATCGCCTCAGCCTTTGCCTTGCCTATCCCCGTCAACTCGCGTTGCAACGTCGCGGCATCCGCCCCATTAAGGTCCACCTTGGCGCTTTGCAACTTCGTCGATACATCCATTGCCTGCGATGCAGACGTCGTCTCGGGCTTGACCGCGGGCGCAGCGATGACCGCTATTGAGGCACCGGTCAGAAGGGCAAAAACCAGAGAGTAGAAATAGCCTGTACGCATAAATGACGCTCCATGACATCGTTAAGAGAGAAGCAGCTTTTCCGAAGCTGCCTCTCAAACTTAGGCGATGATGACTCGCTGTCAAAAATGTGTACGTTACAGGGTGTGTAACAATCAGGAATCCAGGCGGCGTTGCTGGTAGAGCCAATCGACGATTTCGCCATCGGGGGTGTAGCCGTGGACAGTCTCACGCAACAGCTGACGCACCCGTGCGTAATCGTCCCTCTCCAAAGCGTAGAGCAAGCTACCCAGCTTGAGCTTCAATACATCCCAGGGCAGATGATCCTCACTAGCCGTCATGATCATCGGATGCTCGGTTGCGGCGACGTTATCGCCGATCAATAGTTCTTCATACAACTTCTCGCCTGGCCGCAGGCCAGTGAACTCGATGGAAATATCCCCCTGGGGATTACGCTCCGAGCGAATACTCAGGCCCGACAGGTGAATCATTTTCTCTGCCAGCTCGACAATCTTCACCGGTTCGCCCATGTCCAGCACGAACACATCCCCACCCTGCCCCATGGATCCCGCCTGGATGACCAACTGCGCGGCTTCGGGGATAGTCATGAAGTAACGAGTGATTTTCGGGTGCGTGACCGTCAACGGGCCACCGGATTTGATCTGGCTGTGGAACAAAGGAATCACAGAACCCGACGACCCCAGCACATTGCCAAAACGAACCATGGTGAAACGGGTTTTGTTAACCCGCGATACATTGGCCTTGTCGCCAAACAGAACCGGCGCGACCTCCCGGCTCAGTGCTTGCAGCGTCAGCTCCGCCAAACGCTTGGTACTGCCCATCACATTCGTTGGGCGCACAGCCTTGTCCGTGGATATCAGCACAAAGTTGGCAACCCCGGATTGCAACGCAGCCTGCGCGGTGTTCAGCGTACCAATGACGTTGTTCAATACGCCTTCGGCAATGTTGTGCTCCACAATCGGCACATGCTTATACGCAGCCGCATGGTAAACGGTGTCGACTTTCCAGGTTCTCATTACATCGAGCAATTTATCTGGGTGACGAATCGATCCCAGAATGGGCAACAGCTTGACCGAGGCAGACTCCCGATCGGCGCGCTGCTCCAGCTCAGACAGGATGCTGTAGAGGTTGAACTCACTGTGGTCGAACAGAAGAAGCGTGGTGGGCCCCAACGCGAATATCTGCCGGCAGAGTTCAGAGCCGATTGAGCCACCCGCACCAGTCACCATGACTGTCTTGCCTTTAATACAGCGCTGGAGCAAATCCGGCTGCGCAGGCACAGCGTCGCGACCGAGCAGGTCGGCAATATCCACTTCCTGGATGTCGTCGACTTTCACCCGACCGCTGGCGAGGTCGGTAAAGTTGGGGACGCTTCGAACGTGTAAAGGGAAGCGCTCCAACATTGTGAGAATTTCCCTACGGCGTGCACGGGTTGACGAGGGCAAGGCCAGGAGGATTTCCTGTGCGCCTGTCACGTCGATCATCTGCTGGATGTGCTTGGGCTTATAGACCAGCAGGCCGGAAATCGATCGATCAGCGATGCTCGCGTCGTCATCAACGAATGCCACCGGCCGCATCATTTTCCCCATGCGTAACGCGGCGACGAGCTGGTTACCTGCGACGCCAGCACCGTAAATTGCGACCTTGGTCAGTCCGTCGTCACGGTTGGTGAAGGGAATATGCTGTCCGCCGGTGAACCAATCCCCCATGAAATATTGACGCATGCACAAGCGCAGGCCGCCGATGATGACCATGCTCAGCCACCAGTAGTTGAAGATGATGGATCGAGGGACGACGGCTTGGTGGTTGCTGTACCAGTAGACGACGAGGGCCAGGATCAGAGAGGAAAGGCTGACGGCTTTGATGATAGCGACGAGAGCGTCGTTGCCGAAATAGCGCATGACGGCGCGGTACATGCCGAAGCGGATGAAGAGGGGGATTGCGATTATCGGCGCACAGGCAAAAAGCCAGAAATGGATCCTTAATGGGCTGTAAATGTCGTCTATGCCGAGACGAACGATAAAGGCGAGCCAAAGCGCTACCCAGACAAGCATCACGTCTGTAGCCACCTGGATGAGCCTTTTCTGCCGGCGAGGCAGTCCTAGCAGAAGAGTCCGTAACCTATCCATTACCATCATCTGAGCGTGCAGCCCCCTTAAAAACAGCAGTCGCTATTGTAGCCGCCTCGGGGGAAAAGAGACGACTAATGTGTAGATGAGCCAAGCAGCCTTCTGGTAGCCAAGCGCGATCATCCGCTCAAGGTCCGCACGAGCAATTTGACGCAAGCCTCGCTACAATCACCGTCTACGCGAGTCATGGGAAAACCTGTAAAAATAAGCTACAGAAGGGAGGTCGGATGGCACTGCCAGTTTACGAAATCAGCAGGAAATGCTCGATACGACCACCTCCTTCATGCCCACTACCAGTGCGTCCCAATTTTCATTCTTATCGATTTCAACGAGACGGTATGTCTAATAATCTTGTAGCTCATGTGCAATCAGTAAACGCCGAACGTCGGAGCGAACTAAAAAATCAACATCCTGTCGTTATCTGGCTAACCGGCCTAAGCGGAGCCGGAAAATCTTCAATTGCCAATGCTCTAGAGGTGGCTTTGTGCGACTCAGGCAACCACACCTATCTCCTTGACGGCGATAATATTCGCTTGGGATTGTGTAAAGACTTGGGTTTCAGTGATGCTGACCGAGTCGAAAATATTCGGCGAATATCTGAGGTTGCCAAATTATTTTTAGATGCTGGACTCATTGTTATCACTGCCTTTATCTCACCGTTTATGCGAGATCGGGCACTAGCGCGAGATGTCATTGGAGACACTAAATTCATCGAAGTCTTTGTCGATGCCCCGCTCTCCGAGTGCATGCGGAGAGACCCCAAAGGACTTTATAAAAAGGCTGAACAGGGACTGATAAAGAACTTTACCGGAATAGACTCTGCATACGAGCCTCCAGCGAATCCCGACATTAGAATAAACACCCTCGAAAACGATATCGATACCTGTGTAGCGCAGATACTCGAATACTTGAAAGTATCGCGCACATGAACACGTTAGTTATTATTGGCGCAGGCTTCAGCGGAACAGTTGCTGCCATTGAATTCCTGCGCACCGCTCCAGATGATTCAAAGTTAATCATTGTCAATCGCTCAGGACAAATGGCCAAGGGATTGGCTTATGGCACCAATAGCCCGATACACCTCCTCAACGTACCTGCGGGAAACATGACCGCCATCGTCAACGAGCCTGATTCTTATCTGAAATACTGCCAGTTATTTGATAAAAATATTACAGCGAGCAGTTTTACGCCTCGAAAATTGTATGGTGAGTACTTAGAATCCATGTTGAAAGGCGCAGAACTCAGCGCAAAAGGCAGAGTTCATTTCAAACAGATTTGTGCAAATGCAACACATATTTCAGGTCGTGCAAAAGGAGCAACGATAAAACTAGACAACAACGAAGAGATATTTGCGGACCAAGTGATTCTAGCGTTAGGGCATTTCCCCCCTCTAACTCCGTACGCATTGAAGGGGCTTCAAGACGCGCCTAGTTACATTTCCGATCCATGGTCCGAGACTATAACAAAACTCTACAATAATGATGCCCCGATTCTTTTGGTAGGCGGGGGACTAACTGCATTGGATGTGGTTTCCAGTTTAAAAAAAAATAATCATACTGGCAAAATTTACATGCTTTCTCGCCGTGGTCTTTTACCTTTACCCCATAGAACTACCAGAGGTATCGCCGTATCTCACGATTCACTTCGTGAAAATTTAACTCTGCAAGCACCCACGATCTTAAATTATTATCGCATTATCAGGGATTACCTCAACACATGCTCAGATTCTGATTGGCGCGACGTAGTCGCTGCGCTTCGTCCCATCACATCGCAACTCTGGATGCGCCTTACAGAAAAAGAACGTAATCGATTTCTCCGTCATGTACAACCTTATTGGGATACACATCGTCATCGAGTTGCACCAAGCACATATGCGACATTTGAAGAAGCACTTAAAGAAAACAAAATCTCTACAATCGCGGGACGAATAAAACTAGTCGAAGAAAGAGCTGACGAAGTAGAACTTAAAATTAATTTGCGCGGAAAGCGCCAAGAAACCATCATCAAAGTAAAACACATAATCAATTGCACTGGCCCAAACTCAAATCCAAAACTCATAGGTGAAGAGTTGATAAGGTCACTTATAAGCGAGGATCTGATCAGTATCGACCAACACGACCTGGGAATAAACGTAACCGATGACTTAGCGGTTGTCGATAGCCAGGGACAGGCTTCTACTTGGCTGACCTACGTTGGGCCCATGCTGAAGGCAAAATTTTGGGAGGCGACTGCCGTTCCTGAGTTACGAGTTTACGCGTCAATGGCTGCTGTAAAAGCTTCTGATTTATTTTCCAGAAACACATCAAAAAAATAGAAAAATAAACATATTATTTATAACCAGAAACAAAGTCGACTCTGCCCCCAGGATGGCCCGCCCTGCACTAGATGCCTGCTTTGAGCGTGATTCAAAGCAATAGAAACAGGCCACAAGTACATTAATACTCGATGCAAGATAAGGTAAAATTTTACCTCTTGTACATAACATAAAAAGCGCAGAGCGTAGACCTAATGCATTCCAAATTAGCGGTTAGAGTCTCGGCTTTAAAAAAACAACAGTCTGAAAAGGGTCTTGCAAGAATACGTCGGTTCCAACCACTTCCCAGTCATGCCAGTTGCGTGAAATATAGTCTATAGAAATCGAGGTATCGCCATAAAGTATGTCGCCGTCTTCCATAACCCGATGATGATGCCCAGTATGAGCGAAACCTATAGCCTCATGGTCAAATTTCATTTTATCCCGATCAATCTTATCTATCGTATCGACATGATAGTCCCAATAGGACTTAGGTCGAACGGTTATCGCCATGATCCCATCAGATGATATCGCCTTCCTACAGGCCTCTAGTGCTTTATTACATGCTCGTTCGGACAGATGGGTAAAAACAGAGAAGGAATAAATAAAGTCAAAATTCACACTTGGAAACGGTAGTTCTTCAGGTAAATAATCAGACAAGGCTAGGTTACCTGCTACCTTATTCTCTAGACAAGTAGCGATTGATTTGTCCCAAGGGTCACAACCGTAAATTCTTTCAGGAGGCGAGAACTTATACATAAGGCGTATCAGCCGTCCCCAACCACATCCGAAATCAAGTATGTTGCCATTTTCTAGAGTCTTTCCGGTCAATGCAACATAACTGCTAGATACAGACCTCACGAAAGCAGAACTTTGAAGTAGCAAGGTATATCCGGAGGAGCCAGTCCAGTTAGTTTGAACCAACTCGGAAGCCATCGTCGGAAGAGCACATTTTAGTTCAAAATACTCATCCGGTATATGCAATAACACATCACCAACAACATCTAATGGAAGTGAACGCAAGGTAGAATACAACTTTTCTTTGCTAGCGCATACAGCGGACAATTGCTCGTAAACCACATCCCTATCCATTAGACATCTCTTTTGAAAAACCAGTATTCAACTTGAAAAACCAATATTCAAGCCCATAGAACAGAATACCAACCTACAGCAGGCCCTTCACAAAATCAAGGTGACGTGTCTGAATGTGTATCGAGTCAACATCTTCATTGTTCAAGCATTATAGTCGCGCTAACGACAAAAATTTGCTGGCTCGGCCCGTAGAATTGTTGCATAGGGTATGCCAGTGAACGAACCCCATGAAAGACAGAACGCCGTTTCCCTCCTTACGATAAGGCATAGACAAACGGTTATGTTTATTACGAACAGCGACGATAAGAGTTGGGAGCTTTTGGGCCAGGGGCGGCGCAGCAGCTGGAGCCCAAAGGAAAAACTGACCATGGTTTGCGATAGTTTTGAGCCAGGGCAAGCGTTTCGGTAGTGGCTCGGCGTAACGGCATCAATGCCAACAACTAGCTATTCCTGAGGCGCAAGCTGTATCAGGATGACGACATCACCGCCGCTTGCGCCTGTCGGCGGTCAGCGCTGGCGAGACCGTGGTGCCTGCCTCAGAACTGAATAATGCGCTCAAGCAGGTCCTTGAATTGCAACGGATGCTGAACAAGAAACGATGTAAGCAGAAGTCCTCAAAGAGGCCGTGGAAATTTCCAGAACGCGAAAATGGACTCTGCACTTCCACTTGTTGGCGGGGACGGCCAGTGAAGCAGATTCGCGAATGTCTCGGTGTGGCGCACTTGCAATTAACGGTTCGAATCGAGCAATCGGTATCGCCCAAAGCACGGCGCCACAGTCTTGTGGACGATGCTGATCTAGTGGTCGTCGAAATCCAACGGTAGGTCAGCGAGTTGCCCAGCTATGGCTACCGGCGTGTCTGAGGGTTGTTGCGTCGAGCCGGTGAAACCCAGTCGCAACCTGCGATCAACGTGAAGCGGACTTACCGAATCATGTGTGATCACAACCTGCCGCTTGAACGCAGGATCTAGCAACCCGATGTGCCACGCCGGCCCAAAGACGTATCGCGGTAAAAACCAGTGATATGCGTTGCTGTGCGGGCGGTTTTGAGTTTCGTTGCGAGGGCGGTGCCAAACTGAGCGTGACCTTCGCCCTGGACTGCAGTGCTCGCGAGGCCATCGGCGGGGTCGCGAACCCGAGCGGATACAGCGGCGACGATATCCGCGACTTGATGCTGGAAAGCGTGGAAAACGCTTCGGCGACCAACTGCCCGCCACACCGGCGCGATAGCTCAGTGACAACGGCTCGGCGTACACTGCTGAACAGACTCGCCTGCTTGCTCGACAGATTGGCTTTCAGCCTCCGACCACCACGGTACGCAGCCAGCAGAGCAATAGCATGGCCGAGAGCTTCGTGAAGACAAGTAAGGACGACTCCATGGCAAACGCGCCCAAGCCAGAGATGGCATTGCGTAACCCGGCGATTGCCCTTCGAGCATTACTACGAGCAGCACCCGCACAGCGCCTTGAAGTATCGTTTACCGAGGGAGTTCAGGCGCTTAGCGGAAGCATCAATTTAACGGGCTTCCGGTTTGGTAGGGGGCAAGTCCAGACGCCCGGAAAAAAGCTTCCAGGGCTTGTTTATCGACGGAAGGCGTACGCTTCAGGTTCCTCCGTAGGCATGCCAACACGCAAAAAAAAGGCTACATAAGTATAAGGGTGACGCCCTACCCTTCCAAAGGATAAAATGGTGCCGACAACCTCTAAACAATTGCGACAGCACTAGAAAGCCGAGAAAATAATGAAGATTGTTGTAAATCCAGAGGACCGAACGATTGAGTTGTTGCTGGCATATTTCTATGTTTTTCTGGCAGCGGGATTTTTTGTATTTTCAATTGGAATAAAAACCTCCATTGCTTTCGGAACAGCCTCCAATATCATAGGTATCGTTTTTATCCTATTATTGATTTTGGGGGGGAGCATCCTCCTCCGCAAGGGAAATTATGTGGTAAGCGCGCTCAAACAAAAAAACTCTATCCTGGTATTTCTTTCTGCACTCACGACTGGACTGATAACATCATCAATTAATAGGCCTGATATCGATGACTCAGTCTACGCCCCCAAGGCGGTCTTTTACACGGAAAACCCAAGTGCCCTTATAGACAACTCTATAACTTGGATAGCAGGAATTCCGACCGAAGCAAATTCTTTTGTCTTCCAATATTATGAGGTGCTGCAAGCATCATTATCTTCATTATTAGGCGTCCACTTTCTCACTATATATCATATAATATTTCCGCTTTTAGTTGGTTTTCTTGCATTTTGCTCAATTTATCTTTTATTGGGTCTATTTTATCAGGAAACTCGTACCAGGCTAGCGGGCGCTATTTTCCTTGTAATGTTAGCAATGTTGCTGGGGGAGACCCATAGAACATACGGAAACTTAAGTATCGCAAGGGCATTCCACGGAAAATTCGTCTTGTTTTACCTTGGATTTTATAGCTGGGCTTATTATTCAATTAAGTATTTTAATGAAAAAAAAATTCGACAAATTTTTTTTCTAACTATAGTTTCCATTGCACTAATCACATTAACGACGACCACCTTTATTTATGTGCCTTTTTTGTCGCTAGCTGTCTATTTTGCCTTCTTTCTATCAAGGGGTGAATTGTTTAGCACGAACGCTTTGAAGGTAGGAATTGGTTATTTTATTGCGCTTTTACCAACTGCAATGCTTGCTTTGAGTTTCAGACAAGAAGCACAGAAAGTAATGCCCGCTGGAAGCTCGATTAATTCAGGCTTCTCTGCCGACTTCTTTGACCAGATTGGTTATCTTATAAATACTGACTTTCCGCTCACACCATTTATTTTTGTGATTTCATTGGTTCTTGTGAGCCTATTCTCACCCCATAGAAAATTCTTTATTTTATGGACATTGATTCCTTTTGTACTCCTATTAAATCCTGTTGTCTCGGGTTTTGTTATAAGGCACATAACTACAGAAAATGCTTATTGGCGAATGTTTTATCTTTTGCCATTTCCGCTTATCTCTGCGATTGCATTTTGCTCTTTAGTTCCCAAGGCACGACAATTTAAAATCATAGTTTCCTCCACATTTCTTTTACTCGGCGGATTGATCTTTGTTTCACCTTCGTCTGTCCTCAGGCCCGAAAATGGTGCTAAGTTTGATTTTTGGAGTTACAAAATCCATGAGCCAATGCGCTCATATGTAAACGATTTTGCAAAATCAATGGCACCGGGAAGTGTTTTTGCCCCGCTCGAAATTTCTGGCAATCTTGTTATCTATACATCAAAATTTCCACAGTATTACCTTAGAGAAGACTACCTAGGGCTTGTTGTTGGTAAATATCTTGACACCGACAACGCCTTGGAGCGCAATCTTACTGCCAGCTATTTGTACGGAAGCTCAACGAATCCCGCTGCGAGGGACGCTTTTCAACGATTTATCAGTCAACATAAACCTGATTACTTAATATTAAATCCGCATTCTTTAAATAGTGCAGAGGCAGGCGGTTATCTGACTGCGCTTGGTTATTTCTCGGGCGTTCACGATGGATTTAATTATCAGACCTGGAGAAGATGAGTGAGTAAAACTGTAGCCATATTGCAATCAAACTATATTCCATGGAAAGGCTATTTTGACATGATTGCGGCAGTGGATGAGTTCATTCTTTACGATGACATGCAGTACACGCGGCGAGACTGGCGTAACCGCAACCAAATTAAGACGCCACAGGGTGTTCAGTGGCTGACGGTTCCTGTCGTGGTGAAGGGTAAATACCATCAGAAGATCCGCGAGACAGAAATCGACGACACTGAGTGGGCGGTTACGCATTGGAAAGCGTTGGTACAGAACTATCGCCGTGCACCACATTTTTCTCAAATTTCCGCATGGCTGGAGCCGATCTATATCCAAGAGACCTTCACCCACATCTCACAATTGAACCGTCGCTTTATTGAAGCTATCTGCGATTACTTAGGAATCAACACTGTAATCACCAATTCATGGGACTACAGACTGCAAGAAGGTAAGACCGAACGCCTTGCCGATCTTTGTATACAGGCCGGCGGCACTGAGTACATTTCAGGTCCAGCGGCCAAGAACTATGTCGACGAAAAGGTCTTTTCAGATAAGGGTCTTAAACTTACTTGGTTCGATTATGCGGATTACCCGGAATATCAACAACTGTGGGGGGAGTTTACACATGGTGTCACCATCCTCGATCTCCTGTTCAATTGTGGCAAAGATGCCCGTCGATACATGAGGTATGTGGAATGAAACTTTCAATCGTTGCGACCCTTTATCAATCTGCGCCTTATCTAAATGAGTTTTATGAGCGGGCGAGCGCCGCTGCAAAGCAACTAGCAGGAGACGACTTCGAAATTGTTCTTGTAAACGATGGATCGCCAGACAATAGCTTGGACTTGGCTGTAAAACTCACAGAGCAAGATTCGCACGTTGTTGTCGTTGACTTGTCACGTAACTTCGGTCATCACAAAGCGATGATGACTGGCTTGGCGCACGCCAGAGGGGAGCGAGTTTATCTGATTGACAGCGACCTTGAAGAAGAGCCTGAATGGCTAATGCACTTTGCTGGGCAGATGGATATCGAGCGCTGCGATGTGGTCTACGGAGTCCAAGAACGTAGAAAAGGAAGCTGGTTCGAGCGCTGGAGCGGTCAGTGGTATTATCGCTTCTTTAAAGCACTGACAGGTCTAGTACTACCGGAAAATATTGTCACTGCACGCTTGATGACACGTCGTTATGTTGAAGCGCTGTTGCTCCATGAGGAGAGGGAAGTTTTCATGGCAGGTTTGTGGCATATCACTGGTTTTGACCAGCGCCCACATATCATAAAAAAACATAATACTAGCGAAACCACATATACCTTTCGTAGCAAAATGTATTTATTGGTTAACTCGGTTACGTCTTTCAGCAATGCACCTTTGGTGAATATTTTTTACATTGGTGTTTCGATCTCGTTGTTTGCTTTGACTTATATCGCATACCTAGTCACGCATTGGCTCTTCCTTTCAAAGCCGTTAAGCGGATGGACCTCGGTGATGGCTTCAATCTGGCTACTTGGTGGAATGATCATCTCTTTTATTGGCGTGGTTGGAATCTATTTGTCAAAAATATTCTCTGAAACGAAACAACGTCCTTATACCATCGTGAGGCACATCTATGCACAACAACAAGATTGATTTGCTCCGAGAGGTAGCGGCTTACTATGCCGAAAAGCTTGCGGAGCATGGAGACACGCCTCGTGGCGTCGACTGGAATGGTGAAGAGAGTCAAACCATTCGATTTGAGCAACTTTGCAAAGTGATTGGCTCAGAAAAATCTAATTTCTCACTGAACGATCTTGGTTGCGGCTACGGCGCCTTGTTGGACTATCTGCAGGGAAAGTACTCGACTCATACATACCTTGGTGTGGACGTTTCCCCCGAAATGATCAGGGCTGCGAGCCAAAGGTATGCTGCTATACCTCGCGCCAGATTCATCCCTTCAGCAGAGCCAGACCAGGTATCTGATTATGGCGTGGCCAGCGGGATCTTCAACGTGCGCCAAGGTCGATCGAACGCCGAGTGGTATGACTACCTCCAAAGCACACTGGACGTGCTGGATCGCACCAGCAGGCTTGGATTCTCTTTCAACTGCCTGACCTCGTACTCCGACGAGGACAAGAAACGCGACTATCTCTACTACGCCGACCCGTGCCTGCTGTTTGATCTATGCAAGCGCCGCTATTCCCCTCAGGTTGCTCTGCTCCATGACTATGGGCTTTATGAGTTCACTATTCTGGTTAGGAAAACGCCATGAAGAAATCGCTTGTAATTTTTGGCTCTGGAGAAATTGCTCAACTTGCGCATTACTACTTCAGCACTGACTCGGAATACGAGGTCGTCGCCTTTACCGTCGACTCCTGCTATATCAAGGAGTCTAACTTTTGCCGCTTACCTGTCGTCGCTTTTGAAGATATCACTAAAGAGTATCCGCCCGAGAAAAATGATTTCTTCGTCGCACTGAGCTATTCGAAGCTTAACGCAGTTCGCAAGGAGAAGTTCCTTTCTGCAAAAGAGAGCGGTTATAAGCTTGTGAGCTATATTAGTTCTCGCGCAACGATGCTCAACGACGGAAAAATTGGCGAAAACTGTTTCATCTTTGAAGACAATACGATCCAACCATTTGTAATAATTGGTAACAACGTGACTTTGTGGAGTGGTAATCATATAGGCCATCATTCAGTTATCCATGACCATACTTTCATTGCATCGCATGTAGTTGTCTCAGGTGGTGTGGAAATAGGCGAGCAATGCTTTGTCGGGGTAAACGCCACATTACGCGACCACATCAAAATTGGAGATCGGTGTGTTGTAGGAGCAGGGGCACTGCTCCTCGATGACGCAGATCCCGATGGCGTTTACATCGGTGCGGCTACAGAACGCTCAAGGGTACCGAGTACTAGGTTAAGGGGCATATGACTAGATATTGGAGAAAACTAGGTCAGCTTTACACTCCCAAGCCAAGCGGGCGACATCCGAAATTGATTTCGCATGCAGCCAATCCTTTGCCTGTACATATGGAAGGCGATGTTTATCGTATATTCTTCAGTGGCCGTGATGAGCTCAATCGCTCCTCTGTGGGTGCTGTCGATGTCGATATTGCTCAGCGCAAAGTTATTAACGAACATCATGCCCCATTTTTCGAGCACGGTCCGATTGGTAGTTTTTTCTCCGACGGCGTAAGTATTGGCAACTGTTACGAAGCAGACGGCGCTCAATATATGTTGTTCATGGGGTGGCAAAATCCCATAGACGGACACTGGCGAGGAGATATAGGCCGCCTGATCGTAACCCAACAATTCACGCTGGAACTGGATAGCCCTGAACCCTTCCTGGGCAGTAATACAATCGATCCTATCAGCTTGTCCTATCCCTGGGTACTTGGAAGGCCATCAGGCGGCTTTCATATGTGGTACGGATCTACGCTTACTTGGGATGCAGGTAACGGCGAGATGTTGCATGTAATCCAGCATGCCTCATCTGATGACGGGAGTAACTGGAATCGGACTGGTTTAGCCGTGCCTTACGAACTTGGACGAGCTCAAGCCTTTTCAAGACCTACCGTAGTGATGAACGACTGCGGGAATTTTGAGATGTGGTTCTCATATCGTAGCGGCGCCGGGGAAAAGTACCGCATAGGACACGCCCAGTCCATGGATGGAAAAAAATGGGAATTGGACCTAAATAGTGCGTGGATTGACGTCTCATCGAGTGGGTGGGACTCTGAGATGATCGAATACCCATTTGCATTTCATCACTCAGGAGCTTTGTACATGCTTTACAATGGCAACGGGTATGGTAAAACCGGTTTTGGTTTGGCGGTTCGTGATGAATGCTGAATCGATTTTTTCACCATCTCAAAAGGTTTTTCGGCAACTTTTTAGATACGCACTTATTGGTGTACTCACTAATCTTTGTGGTTATACAATCTACCTTCTCCTGACCCATTTATGGGGTGCCCCTAAATTAACGATGACATTACTATATTCAGCAGGGGCTCTGATCGGTTTCATTGCTAACCGACGCTTTACCTTTCGCCATGACGGGCACATTGGCATAGCCGGTATCCGCTACCTGTTCGTACAACTAGCAGGCTATTTGCTGAATTTATTTTTGCTGACGCTATTTGTGGACTGGTTGAATTTTTCACATCAACTCGTCCAAGCCGTAGCAATCATTGTGGTTGCCATCTTCTTGTTTGTGCTGTCGCGGGTATTCGTGTTCGCGCCACAACCGGCCGAAAAGGGAGTAACACGGTCATGAAACGCTGTCTTAAGTGCGAACATGTTTTTTCTTTGGGCGGATGGATTTGTCCAGTGTGCGATTACGCACCGGTCTTGTTGAACGGTGTAGTGGCTCATGCACCAGGCTTAGCAAATGATGGAGGCGGATTCAAATCCCAGTACTTTCCTGAATTAGCCAGATTAGAAGCTACTAATTTCTGGTTTCAAGCCCGCAACAAAATTATTCTCTGGGCTCTTCGTACCTACATGCCAAACCTTCAAAATTTTCTGGAGGTTGGTTGCGGCACTGGTTTTGTGTTGTCTGCCATCTCTGAAGCACATCCAGAAGTAGCATTGAGTGGCAGTGAAATTTTCGTTGCTGGCTTATCCCATGCCGCTGAGCGAATAAACTCTGCGAACTTCATGCAAATGGACGCACGCCATGTGCCGTTCGTGGATGAATTCGATGCGATAGGCGCCTTTGATGTGCTGGAGCATATTGAGGAGGATGAAGCTGTCCTTGCTCAACTCCATAGAGCACTGAAGCCTGGTGGAGTTTTGTTATTGACTGTCCCGCAGCATCCCTGGCTGTGGAGCGCTTCCGATGAATACGCCTGTCATGTGCGGCGATACACTCGCCTGGAAATTGAGGCAAAGGTTCGCTCCCGTAGCTTTGAGCTTTTAAATAGCACGTCATTTGTAACGACTCTTCTTCCAGCAATGATGCTTTCGCGAGAGTTCCAAAAAAGAAATCCACACACTTCCAACCCTACTGATGAGCTAAAGATCAATCCATTTTTGAATAAAGTATTTTACTCTCTAATGATGTTGGAGCTTGCTGGGATTAAGCTTGGGCTAAATTATCCTGTTGGCGGCTCCAGGCTTATTGCGGCACGAAAACTGTAGATCTGACTGCACTACGCCACCACAACAGTATAGAAGTAACCTTTGTTTTACGCATGCTACTTGTTTATTGTAAAATTCTGAAAGGCGATACCACGAATTGATTTAAGGAATATATGAAAAAAACAAATAACCGCATTCCGTTTAACTGGCCTCACATGACGGGCAAGGAGCTCTACTATATTGCTGAGGCGCATTTTAACGGCAGTTTGGCTGGGGACGGGCCTTTCACCAAACGCTGCCATAGCTGGATAGAGGATCGAACTGGTTGCCATAAGGGTCTACTTACCCACTCTTGCACGGCAGCACTTGAAATGGCTGCCTTGCTGTTGGACATTCGGCCGGGCGACGAGATCATCATGCCCTCGTACACATTCGTTTCT
Organism: Pseudomonas sp. B21-054; assembly: GCF_026016345.1. Taxonomy (NCBI): domain Bacteria; kingdom Pseudomonadati; phylum Pseudomonadota; class Gammaproteobacteria; order Pseudomonadales; family Pseudomonadaceae; genus Pseudomonas; species Pseudomonas sp. B21-054. Next base: position 1,963,494 of record NZ_CP087204.1, on the reverse strand, counting down.
ACCGCTAATGCTTTTGTGCTCCGCGGTGGTGTCCCCGTATTCGTTGATATCAGAGAAGACACGCTGAATCTAGACGAAAGGCTGATTGAATCGGCAATCACGCCCCGCACCCGCGCGATAGTCGCGGTCCACTACGCGGGTGTTGCGTGCGAAATGGATACGATCATGGCTATCGCTCGACAGCATGGATTGAAAGTCGTTGAGGATGCGGCGCAGGGAATGATGGCGAGTTACAGGGGCCAGGCACTGGGCAGTATCGGTGACTTGGGGGCCTACAGTTTCCATGAGACCAAAAATGTTATCTCAGGAGAAGGTGGGGCACTACTCGTCAATACCCCTGAACTGGCGTTGCGCGCGGAGATCATCCGTGAGAAAGGTACTGACCGCAGTAGCTTCTTCAGGGGGGAAGTGGATAAGTACACTTGGCAAGAGGTGGGGTCATCATTCCTTCCGGGTGAACTTATCGCAGCTTTTCTTTGGGCCCAACTTGAAGAAGCAGACCGAATAACAAGCGCCCGGCTGGCAAGCTGGCAGCGCTACCACGATATTATCGAGCCGCTCGAGGCCAAAGGGGCTTTAAGGCGCCCAGTAATACCCAAGGAATGCACGCACAATGCCCACATGTATTATGTACTGCTGTCGCCAGAACTAGATCGTCAAAAAATTCTCGATGAGTTTAAGCGAAACGAAATCTGGTCGGTTTTTCACTACGTGCCCCTCCATTCATCCCCTGCGGGAGTGCGCTATGGACGTGCGCATGGTGACTTAGAAGTCACTATCCAGCAGTCTGAAAGACTGGTTCGGTTACCAATGTGGGTTGGTTTGTCGGATGAGCAGCAGGATCGCGTCGTCGAGGTGTTGCGTGCCGCTTCTAGCTGAGTTGCCGGAATTAGAAAAGTGCATGTACTTGAAGAGGCCCTAATCCTATGGCTATCTTGAAATTTTCGGCATGCATTTCCACGACAGCAAGGCCTCGAAGTCTTCTACGTTCGAGGCTTGTGGCAGGCGCTCAAGTGCGTGGCGCAGCCGCGAATAGGGCTCCTGACCGCAGGTTTTAGCCAACTCGGCCAAACTGTAAAGTTGAGCACTGCCGCTGCGCCTTCTGTACTTGCCATTACCGCTACCCCGGCGGCAGTGCAAGTTCGTCTGACACTCGATCCTTTAGCACTATCAACCTCCCCCGTTATATGGCGGGTCGGCTACCGCAAGGCATTTTCGGGGTCTGCTTGGTGTTCGCTGCGCGCTACGGTCTGCACGGTCATTGACTTACTAAAGAAAATCTTTCTTCAAATACTTCAGCCTATTCATTGCCTCCTGAACTGCTCCAAAGTGTTTCCAGCAAAACGACAGTAGCCGGGTGGGATTCGCACTCACAGAACTCATACTCCTTACGCCGCCGAGCGTGCGGTCCGGCCCTTTGTTGCATGGAGCGCTTACAATCCACAGGCTCCGGGTACAGATAAAATCTTTCGACTTTGGCGTTGGGATGCGTCATGAAGTGGGGGCTCCATAAAAGAATGGGGAGCCAGCATTGAGGACCAATTGACGATTTAAAATGTGGAGCAATTACTATCGAGTCAAATCTCTTCGAAAAATATACTTGCCCCCACCAATTGGGCCACCGACCTCGTGACTCGTTCCAGCATCTGTGAACTGAAAAATACATTAAAAAGGGGCTAACAACTATCCGCTCTCCCCAATTAACGATAACGTCAAACAAATTTATGATGCAGAGGCCTGTATTAATGTGCAGCAAGGAAATCCTTACCCACTCTTCTGCTTATCAATTTTTCACCTAACCGAATGCCGGGCTCCTCAATCAGGAAATTCATCAACCTGGCTACCGGCACAAGGATAAGAAGTGTGACTGACGCAGAACTCACAAATGCAAAACCATCACCGAAATATTGATAAAAATAGCCGTAAACAGGTTTCAACATATACACAAGAGGCGGATGGCAGAGATACAGTCCAAAGCTAAGACGCCCCAAGTATGAAAATAATGGATTGGTAATAGCAAAAATTGGAGCTAAGCACTGGGACACTATCAACATAACAAAAACGAGCGCCCATAGACTTGACCGATTACCGACAATCGACAGCAATATTTGTTCTTTCGCCACGAGCCCAAAAGTAAGTAACAGCGCTAAAAATAATAATATATATCCTATACCTCGAACATGAACTCGAGCTTTGAGATCGGAATAAAGAAAAAAACCAAATATACCAAAAAAGAACACTCCTATCGAGCCCAAAAAACTCATATAGGCATATCCCGCCGGGTAACTAGCAGAAAGATAAAACTTATAAAACACCGCACTCAATGCAACGGCTGCCAAAACAGCAATCACCGAAATGTAGATATTCCTGACAAAAATCAGCAAATAGGGAACCAGAATATAAAATAGTACTTCAACACCAATCGTCCACCCTGCCCAAACCATACTTTCATGCTGGCCGGGCATAAAATTAAATAAAAGCGAGAGCGTCCCAAAATAGCTCATCGGCGAAATATATGAACCAAACTGAAGCGGTATATATATCAAGTAAAATGTCGCAACAAAGTAAAACAAAGGAGCGATTCTCATAAAACGTCTAATGGCATATGAAGAAAGCCAACCGTCTTTACCAACACGTGACGTTGTACTTAAAAACAGCGAAAACGCACTAATTACGAAAAATAACGGGACCCCCAGACCAAAGTAGGCCGGAACGAAGGAAAATTGAGGAGGAATCTTTAATCCATGCATACCAAGGACGTGAAAAATAACAATCAATACCGCTGCAATCCCTCGCAGAGAGTTTAATCCTTCCAACCCAAGCTTTTTTGCGCCTAGCAGTTTTACCTCCGACACTAGCAACGATGAATCTGCGCCTACCTGATTATTAGTCATCTTGCGATGCCCTCAAAACTTCCATAGATATAAATTTCAGAACACTATCTTTATCGTGCGGCGTAACATAAACGATGCCCTCAGCAGCATTACTTGGAGCGACAAATATTTTATTATATTTTTTAGGCTCCGACGTAGCATTAAATATCGAGATGCTGGTGTTTATAAACTGTCCTTGTTGGTCAATCCAATTAATCTGCAACCGACCTTTACCAGATCTTTTTCTACTGTTTAATGCGACAGCCTGCACCTTAAGCACGTCTCCAGCCTTTGTAGAGAACCGCTGTGATAAGATATTTGAGTTGTCGGCCCCCGGCCCGACTTCGACTCCTAATGAGTCCTTCAACAGGTGGGGGTGGCCTGACCAAAATTTAGAGTCATCAAAAAATGGTGACTTGGTTACCGGGACATTAAGCTCATCGTGATAGTTAACCGAATAAACTCGCCGTCCTAAACTATCAAATTTTTTAACTCGCGATGAGTCAACATTTTTATACAGAACAAATTTCGCCTCATCCTCCGGCCTCGTAAAATCGGGATCTAAATGACTTGTCTGGTAGAACACCCTTTTGAAGGTAGTCCCTGCTCCATCGCGGATCTCGTCAGGAAGTGAACCGTTAACCATCCAATCTACCGGCTTAAAGAAGTCATTTACCCCTTTATCCGCATAAACAAATACCAAACCGTCTATTTCACGATTATCACCATTCTTAAACTCTTGGTATGTCGGGTACGGTATAAAATTACGTAATTTAGACAAACCAGAAGGCAGCGAATTATTGGTGATAAGCAAATCACTTTCGTTAAAATTTTCACGCAGAACTGTATCAGCTCCAGCGAAATCCAAAAACTCGACACGACTCTTTATAGCACTGATTGATGAAGCATTACTGAGTGGAAATCCATTTATGCTATACCAGGCGCTGACCACAAGTACGGTAGTAAATACAGCCAACACATTAGACTTTACCCACCCCCGACACTCCAAAAATAAAAACCAAGAGAGAACCAGGAAAGGTATTGCTCCGACATAATATCTGGCATGAGGTGCTGAATAGCGATCTAAACTAAAAATACACAGTGGGAAAACAACTATCACCAGTGCACAAAATGACAGACCTTGTGAAAGCTTAACATTATTCGCAAAAAGCCCAAGCACACCGGTAAAAAGAAAAATGTAAAGATAATTTTTATCACTTAAATTTACGACATTGTGAATAAATTGATCTATTACAATTCTTATGTCTCCAAGACCGTAAAAACTAGTAAGGAAAAATCGTATATAAAACTCAAGCCCACCACCCGACACATCTGTGGAATTTATTGGAAGCTTAAGTAACATACCAATAACCAGATAGCTTATGATTACACCTGTGACCGACCCGATAAGAATTTTCGGCCAAGATTTTCTCTCGCTTACCCACACCAGCAACGCAGGCAGTACAAAAAGGAAGAAAATTATCTGAGACCGGAAGTGAGACAGCGCACCGATTAACAATCCTATAGATAGTGGGCTCAATCGTGTGCAAAAACAGCACCAAAGAACCAAAATACTGGAGAAGTACGCAAACGTATCGTTACCTGGATAAACCGCGGTTATCACCACCGGAGTGAAAGCTACACTTATAATAAATAAAAACTGTTTTAGTCCAACAAAAAAACGTCGCGCTATTGCAAACAAAAGCATATTGGAAACAACTATTACCCCTATGGATAGCAGATGCGCGGAGTAAAAACGCATCGTACCAAACATCAAATACCATAAAGAGAAAACTGAGGAATATAGCTTAGATGGATAGCTCTTCGTGACATCTATAAGCTGACTATTCTCTTGGAAGTACCCATAAGCAGAACCACCGCCCTCCGGGTTCATTGATGAATATGGATAGATAAAATTTGCATGATCCCTCGCCATCGCGACACCAGAAACCAAATAGTGTGACACGTCATGTAGGTTAGCTGGGCCATGAAAAATCAAATAATAGAATACAGAAAACACTGCGACCAACAGATAGCATGCCAACGTTGATACATTATTCTGACGACGCGTTATCAGGCTTTGTATTTCAGGAACAAAATCCCGATTCAACAAAAAAAAACTCATATGTAGCATCCTTATTCGTCGAACAATCGTAACTAACGATACGATTCGAAATGACTATTATTGCAATCGGAAAAGTATAAAAATCTTATTCAAGTATAGAAATCCATACACCGACTCCAATCAACGCCGCACCTGCAAATGTCTTCCAACTTAGAGACTCTCCCAGTAAATAATGCGCCATTAATGGGACGATGAAAAATGCTAGTGCCACAAATGGATATGCTAGTCGCAAGGGCATCGAGCGCAACACAATAAGCCACATAACTGTAGCCACGGCGTATACCAGTAATGCGACAATAAGCTTCACATCCAGAAAACTGGCTATTATATTATTTGGATTATAAATAAAACTCGTCGCAGCCAGCTTAAATAGAATCTGACCTGTGGAAAGCGCAAAAACTGTAAGAAGTATCAGAGCAAACTGAACCAGAGACATATTTGTAGACTCTACATTATTTTTCATCGTAGTTTATTGTGCAGCACGCGACGTGGAACTGATGAAATGTCGTAAGCCAAAAAGGCCAGAATAAATTGAATGCCCACGATAATTGGAATAGCAGAAAGCATTATCGTACCTGCCGGAGTGGGAGCTCCAGTTTCAATGGAGGCAATCCAATGACTGGAGCCAAATGTCACGCCGAATAACAACATTAATAAACCAGCAGGCAACTCCAGGGAGGCAACAGACATGTCTCGAAGGTAGTAGTTATAGAAGATCCTCTTCGTGAAATTACGAACATGCTTGGTAAAAAACTCGCCTACTACTTTGGAGATTTTCAGATTACTGACTTCATCGCCATACTTTGCATCCATAGGAATGTCAATTACTACTGCACGCAGAGTATTTAGACGAAATAACATATCCGTCTCAAAGAAGTAGCGCCGACTAATTTTATTGAACGGAAGATGACGCGCGGCATCTTTATGTATTGCAGTAAACCCGTTTGTTGGATCAAAAAGGTCCCAGTAGCCGGAAGATAATTTAGTCATAAAGGATAGAACCGCATTTCCAAACAGCCTCATCTTCGGCATAGCTCGGATTTCTTCAAGATCAAAAAAGCGATTCCCTTTCGTGTAATCAGCTTCGCCAGCTGCTATTGGGGCTATAAAGCGAGGTATGAGTTCAGGGTCCATCTGACCATCACCATCAACCTTAACAAGGATATCTATCCCGTCTTTGATACCCGCTTGATAACCAGTCATAACCGCACCACCAACCCCTTGATTTACCTCATGCCGAAGAATTATAACGCGCTTGTCATGACAGTTCTCGCTAACATAATTTCCCGACCCGTCCGGGCAGCAGTCATCTACAACATAAATCTTGCTGACCTCTGCACCTATTCCACTGATGACCGCCAAGATATGCTCACGGACTTTGTAGCAAGGGATAATAACTGCGATGGTTGGTGATATTGACATTACACTTCAACTCTCTTGTAAGCGCGTTTTATAAAATTTCAGCGCGATGTGCATTGGGACCTATTTAGGCTATCTGCCGGAGGATGAAATATACACCCGACCAATCAGCTATTTTTGAACCAAGCCAATGTTTTCAGTATTCCGCTTCGAATGTCAACAAACGGAGTCCAGTCAAGCTCCGTCTTAGCCAATGTGCAATCCAGAATACTCTTCGAAACATCTACGCCTCTGGCGCCTTTATAAGTCAAATGAAGGTTATCACCCAAGACTTCCGATAGTATAGCGACAATATCAACCAAGCTAACACCGACCCCACTTCCTACGTTAAAAACGCGCAGGTCACCCTTATAAGTAATGGCCTTTATCAACGCACCCACCACATCGTCTATATATATGTAATCGCGAATAATGGACCCATCACCCCATATCTCTATATTTTCGCCTCTCAGTGACTTAGATATAAAAGCGCCAATTACACCCTGCTGCTTTCGAGCATATTGATAAGGACCATATGGATTAGATACCCTAAGCGATACCGTACTAATGCCGTAGAGCCTCTCATACAACGCGAGGTATTTTTCAATCGCAAGCTTACTTATACCGTAAGCTGATATTGGTTGCTCCAGGCTTCCTTCCGGCGTAGGAATAACCGAGGCATCACCGTAGACCGTTCCGCCCGACGACACAAAGACGACTCGCCGTACATTGGAAGCCCGACACGCCTCTAGCAACTGTAACGTTTGAATAATATTTTGTTGAGCATCCAGTATCGGAGACGCATTGGAGCTCGCCGGTGTGTTGGTACTGACAAGATGAAAGACAACATCTATGTCGCGGACAGCCCTAATGAGGTCCTCTTCATTGAGAAAATCCCCCTGAAAAACCTCAACACCTTCGATCGTGTTCATATGCCTAGAGAAAGCTCGGACAGCTTTCACACGTCCCTTAAGTGCTAAACACAAGTTAGTACCAATAAAACCAGAGGCACCCAACACAAGACAACGCTGTGCGCGCAAACTTTCGGTATTTAAGCTATCCGAATTTTTCATTTGGATACCTGATCATAATGAGAAAATTGTCTACGCAATTCCTCAATATAGCTTTTAGCTTGAAGTGCTACAGTGCTAGACAGTGAATACTCACTTGCAACCAGCTTTTGGACAATCGAAATTTCTTCTAGCAGTCTACTGGCGTTACTGCCGCCAATTACGCTGCCCGAGTGGCGGCGGTGAAAATTAAGCGGACGCGGTGTGAAAGCAATCTTTCCGCTCCTCAATACCTTAATATAAGTCAACCAGTCACCGGCCTTGCTTAAAGACCTAATTTCCGCGAGACACTGCAGAAACGTATCGGATATCGCCTGCCGCTTAAATAGAACTCCGCTGACGTTGGGAATAGTGTTTTTGACGGCCATATATTTTATGACTTCATCATCACCATCGGCAATATAGGGCACTTGCCAATGATCACTGCATATATCCTGCCGATAAACTTGATAATCATTAGATAGGAGAAGACTCTGCCCATTTATTTGTTGGCTTTCGCAATAACTGATTGAAATTTCGCTATCCCGTTCCATAGGCGCTATGACCGTTTCCAGAAAGTCCGCCGCACTTAGATCATCCGCTTCCGCAATCCATACAAAGTCGCCTGTCGCGAGTGCAACTCCTTTGGCCCACTGATCGAAAACACTACCCGAGTTTTTTTCATTAACAATCAGGCGACATTCGATCTTATTATTAGAAAGCCATTTTTTAATTTCAAAAACACTTTCATCCGTCGACGCATCATCGAGAATAATGAGCTCATAGATAGGTAAGCTTTGATTTAAAATCGAGTCTAGTCGTCCTACAATGTACCGAGCATAATTATAATTTGGAACAACAACAGATACCCTAGGCAGCTTAATACCTGAGTACTCACAAAGATCAAAGAGGTAACTCCGGAACGCATAATCTCGGTCCACAAGGGAGCTCGCCTGTTCGCCCAATGCCTGAGTAATTTCCGGCTGATCTAATAGGTTCACCAGTTGCTGAGCAAATGCGCTAACGTCTTCCATCGGCACCACTCGGCCGCCTGTCTTGGAAGCGAGTTTGGCTCCACCACCAGAACCTTCGAATGCGACCACAGGAACTCCTGCATCGAATGATTCTAGCACCACGTTTGGGAACGGGTCTTCACGGGAAGTAAGAGCGTAAACATCGGCGGCTGCATGATAGCTCGCGGTATCAGGTTCATAGCCAAGAAACTTAAACGAAGAAACATGCTCCTTGACGACGGCTTCAACTTCCCTATGGAGAAGATCATCCCAATGGCCAATCCAGATGAACAATGCATCAGGTTTTGACTCCAGTACCTCCAGCGCAGCCTTAGCAAATAAATCGACCCCTTTGCGCCGATCGGCATATCCAACAGCCAACACAATTGGCGCGTTCAAGGCCATACCAAACCGTTCGCGCACCTCTTTACGTACTTGATCCTTATTAAATCGCAAAAGGTTCCTGCGCCAAAGCCCTTGAGGTCGGATGATTTTTTTTGCTTCGTCTATATCGGCAAAGCCGGCAAAACCGTCCTTAACTATGCTTGCAGGAAATACCACTCGATGCGCAAATCGTGCTATATCTTTGGCTTGCTCAGAAAGATTACTGGTCGCTATGACTCCTGGCATCTCATGAATAAGACTTACACAGCGAATACCTTGGGAGGTAAGTGCTTCTACGAAGCTACCGGAAACGGTGGTATTAACGATGGCATGCTCTATACCTTTTTCAGCAAGCTCGCGGGCAAGCTCAAAAGAACGACGTTCAAAGTCTGGACCAGGTAGTAAATCGTAAACGGGGGAGTACTGTGCAAACTCTCCTCGTAACCGACCTTCACCCAGTAACACTGTATGCACAAGTAACTTAAGATCATTAACTAAAGAGCGAACCATCCCAAGCGCCAAGAATTGGGCTCCATGTGGATGCGCATCGTGAGAAATAAGCGCAATATTAATTTTTTGCGCTCCGTACGCCTCACCGGTCAGCGCTCTGCGAGTAGCATCCAACCAAGCATAACCGTATTTTGCATCCGGTTCTAAATGTGCACCTTCCGCCCACTCGTTCCAGGCATTTACAAATACCAGTTTCTCGTCCGCCGTGCCCGATTGCTGACAAGTTTCAACTATGGCGTTTTCAAGCCATGCTTGATAGTCTTTTGGAGTACTATTGAGAAACACAGTACCACCGTTCTTTCTCCGCGCAGTGTTGTCCCAGGATGGACAAACACTGCGAAAGAGACGATAAGGTGTCTTCTTATAATTCTGCGATCTTTTCAAGAACACAGACCAATCATAAACCGTACCGCCAAAACTGCCGGAGGCCTTTACTTGAGAAGTTATGTTTGGCGGAGCAGAATTATTAGGCGGAAACTCAATTGCCGCATCAAAACCATACGCTCTTGGATCTTCAACTTCAAAAGATTGCGTATATGCAAGGTATATCTCACCGATACCTTGCTCACGAAACCACTTTCTCCAACGCTGGCTTGTTTCAAGTGCAGATGGCAGCAAACTTGGTCGATAAACAACTAACAGAGGTTTACCGTCGACCCGTATGTATCGGGAATCTTTCATGTACCTTGCAACGTCTGCTGCAAAGGCAAGATCATCTTCTGGTGAGTGCTGTTGGGCTATGAGAACTTCACTGTCTTTCCCATCCCAGCGACGACTCCAGTTTTCATTAGCCCAGCATAAACAAAATGGGTGATCCAGAGTGCTATCAGCCAGATAATTTTCAATAGGTTGCTCCAACAACCGTTTACCACCAAACCAGTAATAGTAGAAGCAGAAGCCACCAACGCCGTAAAGCTTAGCAAGCTCTATCTGGCGCTTTTGAACATCACGATCCAACAAATTATAATAGCCGAGCTCACCGGGGACATGAGGCTGATAATGACCATCGAACTGAGGCCGAGCCGGTTTTACATTCGTCCACTCCGTAAAACCCTCTCCCCACCAGTCATTATTTTCCTTAATAGCGTGAAATTGAGGTAGGTAAAATGCTATGAGCCGTACCGGTAATTTTTTTGGTGGATTGGATCTTAATAGGGGAACGTAGCATCCTACACTTTCCTCATGATTATGGTTAGTAAACGTCGCGGGGGATGGCAGATCAAAACTTGAAAAGTTCATGCCATACCAACTACGATAGGCTTGGCTCCATGAGAATAGGATTGGAAGTTTTGTGAACAAAATAGCTTTTATTTTTGACTTAAATTCAATTGAAAATGGAAGCTCATGCCATATAGTACGAGCCACCCAGCCAAACTTGCCAACTAAAAGTTTAAACACACGATCATGCATAACTCTGCGCAAAAAACGAAGCGGCTTCGTAATTTTCCACGAAGAGCTATTCAGTATTTGATCAAGCTCACGCTCGAGATCTATTACTCTATTCTCAACACCGTCAAGTTTTTGTTTTTTTTGCTGCAATTCAATACTTAACTGATCCCTATCGACACCAAGCTGCAGCAATTGAGTATTGAGCTGACGCGATTCGGCAACTTCTTTAATTAACCACTGACTACTTTCGCTATTGCTCAGTTCTAGCCTTGCAATATCCGACCATAAACTACGTCGCTCATCTTCGAGATTATTAACAAGATCGATTAGTGGAAAAAACCGGATAAATTCAGTTTGTAGTCCCAACAGTATCTCATTAGCAATGGACTCTCCAAGCTCGAGCTCATCACGTGACAGCTTCGACAAAAACTGATATGTGTCATACACTATAGACGATGCACGACTATCCAATCTTAATTGAGCTTCGCTATAACGGCTATGCCGCAAGCCCTTATCCAAGAATCCGCCTTCAAAAATCTCGACCTCTTGAGAACCTTGCTCAGCGATGGGAAGATCTAGAAACTTACCCACTCGCTTCATTTGATCATAAGGAGCATCCATAAACTCATCATAATCTACCACAACACGACGGGCGTCTTCCGTCATCTGCAACGCAGGTAGCATGTGTTGAAGCCAGAGAAAATAGGTTTTTTCTGCAGGAATATTGTTTCTCTTGCTAAGCGAGTCGACAATACTTACCGGGTTGCGGAACGCGATAACATAACTCACATCGCACTCAACCGATCTGAAGACTTCTTTCCAAAAGGGAAGAAAGCGACTGGTACGCGGGTCCTTAAAACCCCAGATATTATTTTCTTCCAGTTTTCTGGAGATGAGCTGTGACGCTTTCAGCTTGATACGGCTAATCTCCGAATCCGCGATTGAAGTATCCCAATCCCCACCTAGTTGATCGTAAGCTGATCCAAAATAGCTCAAAAGCTCTTCATTGATTTCGAGACACTCACTGTCTTCCCAGAATCCTTTAGGATTATCGGATGCTGCCGGGTGCAAATTTGCTCCCAAGCCCACACCCAAAAGCTCAAGTCCTCGGGTAATTGCACTAGTACCACTGCGATGCATACCAATGACAACAATCAATCTTTTTCTGGATTTCATATCAGGCACTCAATTTCTGGCACGCAGTTAAAGTCAACAATTGCTGTTGCCAGATTTTTAGAATCAGGCAGAACTCGAAACATTTGAACATCAAGCAAACGATGAAGATATACATCCACCCCGTCCACGCATCCAGTAACACCGGCATTTAAAAAATAAACACCCGGATTGAGATTACACGTAAAAGAAAACTCTACATTATAGACTTGACCAGCTTGTACGTATGGAATCCCATCCTGAGCGAGGTTGGCCGTATGTGAACCACCTAACTCAACGCCAGAGGTTGTCTTAATCAACATACCAAACCGAACACTCGTTACAGACCGACTGAAGGTCACACGATACTTGTACTTATATATGCCGCGCGCCACCAGATTGTTAACTCTACTATTAAGCGAATTAACAACTTCGGTATCACTTATACAAGCGCCATTGTCGGCATATTCTATGGTGCTAGTCGGCTTTAAGTTAGGATCGTAACTTTCTTTGAGCGAAACATCCTCCCCCTTTCCAGGGGGCAATGCTTTGCCTAACTCATCTAGCGCATCATCCGAAGCGAGACTATCACATAGCAGCGCTGCCCTTATCTGGGACTTGATAACCTCAGATTTTTCGCGCGGAGCATATAATAATTTTTGATAGCAACCCACTATATACTTAGGCAATCCTACACTTAGTCTTTCACCTGAATCCATCAAAATTGCGCGATCACAAAGTTCTATAATCGCTGCGCCAGAATGAGAAACAAAAAGAATTGTAGATCCTGTTCTCTTAATTTCTTCTATGCGAGAGTAACACTTACGCTGAAAAAGCTCGTCTCCAACAGAGAGTGCCTCATCAACGATTAGAATTTGCGGATCAACATTTATCGCCACAGAGAATGCGAGACGAACCATCATCCCGCTGGAGTATGTTTTAACCGGTTGATTTATAAAATCACCGATTTCCGAGAAAGCTAAAATATCACTATAGCGAGAGTCAGTTTCTTCCTTGGAAAGTCCTAGTACTGCGGCATTTAAATAGACATTTTCACGCCCAGTGAATTCGGGATTAAACCCGGATCCGAGTTCTAACAAGGCAGCGACCCGCCCATTTGTAGCTATTGAACCGTGCGTTGGATTCAACGTACCGCATATCATCTGCAGCAATGTCGATTTACCGCTTCCGTTACGCCCAACGATTCCTACCGTTTCTCCCTTCTTTATTTCGAAAGAAACATCACGGACAGCCCAAAACTCACGAAAGTACTGTCTACCGCCGCGAGCGAACATCTGTAGAAGTCTGTCCCGAGGCGTATCATAAATATGATAGCACTTGCTGAGCCCATCTACTTTTATTGCAATATCAGAGGACATCTGCAAACCCTTTCCTTGTCTTCTGGAACCATGCAAAACCAGCAAAAGCAATTATACTGGAAGCAACCAAGTAGACAGCTAAAAGCGAAAAACTAGGCATCCTTCCCCAGAACAAAACTTCTCTTGCTTGCTCAATCGCCGGGGTTAATGGATTCATGTATAGAAACCTTCTATACTCCTCCGGCAACGCGGTAGCCGGATAAAATATTGGAGATACGAACATCAGCGTCGTGGTAACAATACCTATAAACTGCGCTACATCTCTCAAGTACACACCAAGAGATGCTATGAACCACGACAAACCAACAACAAACAAAACCAACGGAACAATAACCAAAGGCAAAAGAAAGATACTAACCGCAGGCCACCCAAAAAACATTACATAAGCAACAAGCCACACTATTAAACTAATAAAAGCATGAAACAATGATGCACCAATTGCCACCCAAGGTAAAACCTCTAACGGAAAAACTACTTTTTTAACATAATTCACATTAGACACTATCAAACCGGGCGCCTTATTCACACACTCAGCGAATATATTAAAAACAATCAACCCCGAAAATAAAACCAGAGCAAATTCGGCTTTCGAATCACTCCCTACGCTCCACCTAGCTTTAAAAACAAAACTAAACACGAAAGTATAAACGGCCAACATGAATACCGGATTCAAAAATGACCATATCAAGCCCATAAAAGAGCCTCGATAACGACCAACAACTTCCCGTTTTACTAGCGCTAGTACAAGATTGCGATTCCTATACAGGCTGGCAAACATCTCACGCGGGGACGCAGAGAAATTCTGCATTAGAAAGGCACCCTAATTTTATTCACAGACAACCCTCTTTTTACCATCGACCACGAACCACATACATTTTCAAAACCAAAAATCAAGCTGAATACATAAATCATATAGCCAGCACCAGAGTCTGAATATCAAACAAGATCATCAAAAACACGCTCCGAGGATCTTTCATCAGCACATTAGACCTTATATAATACCTGATCCATAGTTATCTAGTCAAACCTCCACCTTTACTCTTCAATCATGAATGGACCATCAGAAAACACAGAAAGTCACCATGCTTGGGCCCAGCCACCCGCTGACTTACGCACGATACTGTGCCCCCCCCTGGTTTTGCCATTGCGCTGACGCTTCGGGATTCCCATCCGCATCTCGCATCCGCGTCCAGGACTTTTATGATTGATAAAAACACCTTGATCGCTGACAATTACTCAGACCATCGATCACATGCCAACCCTGACATTAAAACTAATAAGCATGTAGGCCCACAGAGAGACATATGCCATTTAACGCACAACAGATCAATACCACTGAGCAGATTGGTCATATAGCGATTCTTCTTTGCACTTATAATGGTGAAAAATTTTTAGAAGAGCAACTTGACTCCATTGCCAATCAGACCTACACGAACTGGTCTCTTTATGTTTCCGATGACGGTTCGACCGATGGTACAATTCATAAAATAGAGTGTTTTAAGTCAAAATTTTCACCTGGAAAAGTTACATTGCTCCAAGGTCCTAAACAGGGTTTCGCGAAAAATTTTCTATCACTTATAAAACGCAATTATACAGCAGCAGATTTTTTCGCGTTCTGCGATCAAGATGATATATGGTTTGCTGACAAACTAGAGAGAAGCATCAAACGGCTCTCCAACTCAGCATCAATTCAACCCGCCCTCTACTGCTCTCGAACTAGACTGGTAAACATGAATGGCGGAGTGATTGGCTTCTCCCCCTTATACTCGAAACCACCTTCTTTCCGAAATGCCCTTGTCCAGAGCCTGGCAGGTGCGAACACAATGCTAGTCAATAAAAGTGCAAAAGAGCTGATAAGTCAAACACCGGATGATGCACCTATACCAGCGCATGATTGGCTTGCTTATCTACTGGTAAGCGGAGCAGGAGGAGAAATTACGTTTGATAAATTTCCCACCCTCGACTATCGCCAACATGACAACAACCTTATTGGTTCAAACTCTGGAATTACAGCCAGGGCATCCCGCTTAATAAAGATGTTTTCGGGACGTTTCAAGAACTGGAACAACCATAACATTTATATTCTCGAAAAAATGCAAACCTACCTTTCCACAGAAAATCTTTTACACTTCGAAAATTTCTGTAATGCCCGGAAAAGTCACCTTTTACATCGAATACACTTCATCATGAAGTCCGGTGTACACAGACAAACCCTAGCCGGAGAAATCAGCCTCTGGGTTGCGGTCGTCCTAAACAAGCTATGATACCCCTCCTTATTAAAGTACTATGTTCAATTATTACTATCCACCCACCCTAAATACATTCAGACATGACTCTCATCCAACTTTAAAATTCTGCCTTACCGCCCTTAAATTTAAAGCTTAAAAGAATCAGAGGTCCATAAGCCAACATTAGGCCTGACACACCACCCATATACCCACTTCCAACTATCACTGCGATCGGAAGCAGCCAAACTAAATTCAAAGCGACAACCCCCACAGTGACTACTTTATGGCTGTTGAATACTCTCGAGGCATATTGGTAAGCATGACTTCGATGCGCTTGATATATTTTTTGGCCTTGTAATAGCCTTCGCATCAACGTCCATGTCGAATCTACGATAAAAACGCCAAGCAGAATCAACCAACTCCATATTAGCTCTGGTCGACTCCATGCAGCCCAGAGGGCAAGCCCTCCAAGTATCATACCGAGAAACCCACTCCCCGCATCCCCCATAAAAATCTGCGCCGGTGGAAAATTCCACCACAGAAACCCCGCCACTGCAGCCGCAAGAATCAACGGAGCCCAACTCAGCTCAGGATGCCCGCTAAACCAGTAAACCAGACACATCCCCAGACAAACACTGATAGCCTCAGCGCTGGCTAATCCGTCAATGCCATCCATGAAGTTATAGAGGTTGAGTATCCATACCAAATACACCAATGCCAGAATATTGCCGAACCATCCCAAATCAACGGTTAGGCCAAATAGCTCAATTGGCGCGAGCCCGTTCAACCAGAACAGTGCCCAACCGGCAGCGAAGAAATGCCCCAGCAACCGCCATCTGGCGGCGATATGGCCATGGTCATCGGCAAACCCAATAATCGCAATGAGCAGACCCGAACCAAACAAACCGTACAAGGTCTGCGGGCTCAGCAAATTGAGCCCCGCAAGGACAGGAAGTGCCAAAAGGAAGGAGATCACAATGGCTACCCCTCCCCCACGCGGGGTCGGGACCGAATGAGAGCTGCGCTCGTTAGGTATGTCCATCAGACTCTTCGCCAAGGCGTAACGACGCAAGACAAGCGTCAATACCCAAGAGCCAGCGAATACCGCAAATAGCAGCCACCAAACAGTCATTTCGTTTGTTTTTCCAGATAATGGCCAGCGGTCTGACGCATAGCTTTGTCCATGTTGATGGGCGGCGCCCATCCTAATAGTTCGCGATTTTTGCTGATATCGACTTGTAGCGAGCCACATATGCGTTGAGCGACGGCTTGCTTACCCAGTGTCGAGGCTGCAAGTTTCAACATCCACTCAGGTATAGGCAAGAGTCGAGCATGTTTGCCAAGCGCCTTGGATAGGCGACGCAGCAGTTGAGTTGTGGACAGGTCCTCACCGTCGCTGGCCAGAAAAGTCTGATTGGCCGCTCTGGGATGATCAATGCAAGTCACTATGAGGCTCACCAGATTTCCGATTGCCACCAGGCTACGCTGATTCCGAATCGAGCCAAGTGGCAAAGGAATTCCCTTATTGAGCCAGCTCAGCATATTCAGAAAGTTAGCTTTCACTCCAGGTCCATAGACCAGGGGCGGTCGGATGATCACTACTTCCATACCGGTGTCGTGGCCCAGTTGCTTCAGCGCCTCTTCGGCTTCGTACTTCGAGATACCGTAAGGATCTTGTGGGTTCGGATAATCATCTGCTTTGAATGGTTTACCTGGAAGAGTGCTTTCGCCGTTGACCTTGATCGAGCTAATAAAAATAAATCGTCTTACTCCCGATGTTGCGGCACACTCAGCCAACTTAACCGTCCCCTCAACATTGACCTTGCGAAACTCGGCCAATGCATCCCCCGCTGTTTCATTCATGACATGCACTCGAGCAGCAGCATGAATGACTACCTGTACATCGTCGAGTACAGGCAAGACCTTGGCATCCGTGAGATCGAATGGCACCACAGGGCACACCCCATGCAACCGCGTAGCACCGCGAGCAGCTGCGATCGGGCTGAACCTCTTGTCCATCAACAGCTTCAGGACCAACGCCTCTCCAACAAACCCGCTTGCCCCAGTGACCAATACCTTTGGGGCATTCATTTGGCTTTCTTCCCGATCAATGCGGTAGCCCAGCAAATACAAAAGAAAAACACCTTATCCCGCACCCGACGCCGGCAATGCCAGGCGCTGAGTGAAAGCTTAATGAGCTGTCTGCGTCGCAGTTTCAGCCATGTCTGCACGAAAGGATTGTCCTCCTGCCCCACCAACAGCGCAATTAACTGAACCTGATTGAACCACCAACCGTCATGAATGGTTTTGTAACGAGCAACTAACGAGCTCAAACCCTTGTTGGCGCCTACCTGGTTACGCTCATGTTGGCGATAGTCCATGGACGGCTCAGGGTCGATATACCAGCAGTAACCATGGCTACGTGCGAAGGCGTAGCAATACCAGTCATGCAAGCTGACATCTTGCAGCTGCTGCCAATTGGCAACCATCGAAGCCTTTAGGGAGTCAATGAGTTTTTTGCTCATCACATAGGTACAGCCAGGCCCAGCCGCTTCAAACAGAAAATCCCATGCGACCTGAGGCTGCGCCTTCTCCAGCACGTGAGTGCTGCCATTTAGCCAGAAGGCCGTAACATTGCTGGAATAGGCTTCTACACGACGGGCCTGGATGGCTTGAGTCGCACGCTGGAGTTTATTCGCATGCCAAACATCATCTTGGTCGGCGAAGGCGACGAAGTCGTAGCCTTCAAAGTCGACATCGCGGACGAGGCGGAAAAAATTACGGGAAGCACCGCCAAAACCACCAGCGGCTGGCAAGACGAAAACTTCGGGGTGCGCAGCCGCATAAGCCACGCACCAAGCTTCGGTACCGTCAGTGGAAGGATCGATACTGATATAAACAGTTACGTCGACGGCTGACTGGTCCAGGATCGAGGCCAGCTGATCCTCGATCCACTGCATGCCATTGTAGGCAGCCAGCAAAACCGCAACCTTGGGATGTTTAACTGGCATTGCCGTACCTGCCCGCACTGGTTAAACGCTACCGTTCGAAAGGTTCAAGCTTCCGAATCAGTGGGAAGGCGAGTCCAGCAGTTTCTGCAGATACTGCCCGTACCCCGTCTTCTTCAGCGCATTAGCCTGGGCCCCCAACTCCTCGGCTGTGATCCAGCCATTGTGGTAAGCGATCTCTTCCAGGCACGCAACCTTCAGGCCTTGGCGCTGCTCGATAGTGTGCACGAAGTGACTGGCTTCAAGCAGAGAGTCGTGGGTACCGGTATCGAGCCAGGCGAAACCACGGCCCAGCATCTCGACATTAAGCGTCTTGCGCTCCAGATACGCACGGTTAACGTCGGTGATTTCAAGCTCGCCGCGTTCGGACGGCTTGATACTCTTGGCGATCTCGACGACATCATTGTCGTAGAAGTACAGACCGGTCACGGCATAGTTGGATTTTGGCTTCAGCGGCTTCTCTTCAATACTCAGCGCTCGACCGGTTTTGTCGAACTCAACAACACCGAAACGCTCCGGATCGGAGACGTGGTAGCCGAATACGGTAGCGCCATGTTCTTGAGTACTGGCGGAACGCAGGTTGTCCGAGAAGTGCTGACCATAAAAGATGTTGTCACCCAGAATCAAACAGCAAGGATCTTCGCCGATGAACTCTTCGCCAATGATGAAGGCCTGCGCCAAGCCATCAGGACTAGGTTGCTCGGCGTAGGTGAGCTTGATGCCGTACAGGCTGCCGTCACCCAGCAACTTGCGAAAACATGGCAAGTCTTCCGGCGTGGAGATAATCAGAACCTCCCGCATACCTGCGAGCATCAAGACCGACAGCGGATAAAAGATCATCGGCTTGTCGTAGATCGGCAGCATCTGCTTTGAGACACCTAGGGTCAACGGATGCAGACGCGTGCCCGAACCGCCAGCGAGGATGATGCCTTTACGATTTGTGGTGCTCATTTATTCAGAACTTCCCTAAGCATTCGGGTTACGCCACTTTGCCAATCCGGCAAGTGTAGAGAAAAGTTGTCACGCAGCTTCCGGGTATTCAAACGCGAATTCAGAGGGCGGCGCGCAGGTGTTGGGTAAGACCTAGTTTCAATCGGATTGATCGCCTTTACGGCAAGCTGCTCGCCGTTGTCCTGGGCGAAACCGATCACATGGCTAGCATAGCCGTGCCAGGAAACTTCGCCATCGGCCGCCAAGTGATACAAGCCCGACAGTTCGGGACGTTGCAGAACTTGTTGAATAGCCTGCGCGGTCACGTCAGCAATCAGGTCAGCGCCGGTTGGAGCTCCGATCTGGTCAGCGATGACGCTCAAGATTTCGCGATCCTTGGCCAAACGCAGCATGGTTTTGGCGAAGTTATTGCCGCGAGCGCCATAGACCCAGCTGGTGCGAAAGATCAGGTGCTTGCAGCCTGACGCGATAATCGCCTGTTCGCCGGCCAGCTTGCTTGCACCGTAGCAATTGACGGGGGCGACCGCATCGTTCTCCTGCCAAGCCCTTGTACCTTCGCCACTGAAGACGTAATCGGTCGAATAATGGATCAGCCAGGCGCCTTGGGCGCCAGCCTCTTCGGCCATGACTTGGCTAGCCTGAGCATTTATTCGCTCTGCCAGCTCGGCCTCGGACTCGGCTTTGTCTACAGCCGTATAAGCCGCTGCATTGACAATTATATCGGCGCCAACCTGGCGGATCGTTGCACGGAGTGCATCGAGGTCAGACAGGTCACCATTCAAACCATCAACCGGATGACGATCCAGTGCGATCAACTCGCCCAGCGGCGCAAGGGAACGTTGCAGCTCCCAACCCACCTGCCCATTTTTACCCAAAAGGAGGATTTTCATGCGTTGTTCGAGCGATCCGCGTAGTTCTGATCAATCCACTGCTGGTAGCTGCCGCTCTTCACATGAGCGACCCACTCGGTGTTGTTCAGGTACCACTCAACGGTTTTGCGGATGCCAGTTTCGAACGTTTCTTCCGGCGTCCAGCCCAGCTCGCGCTGAATCTTGCTGGCATCAATTGCATAACGCTGATCATGCCCAGGACGATCCTGAACATAAGTAATCAGGCTGGCGTGAGGACGATGGGCGGAATCTGGGCGCAACTCATCAAGCAGTGCGCACAAGGTCTGTACAACTTCGATGTTCTGCTTTTCGTTATGGCCGCCGATGTTGTACGTCTCACCGATGACGCCTTCCGTCACGACCTTGTAAAGTGCGCGGGCGTGATCTTCGACGTAGAGCCAGTCGCGTACCTGGTTACCTTTGCCGTAGACCGGCAGAGGCTTCCCTTCCAACGCGTTGAGAATGATCAGCGGTATAAGCTTCTCGGGGAAATGGCATGGGCCATAGTTGTTCGAACAGTTGGTCACTAGTGTCGGCAAACCATAAGTGCGGGCCCAAGCACGAACCAGATGGTCGGAACTGGCCTTGCTGGCGGAGTACGGAGAGCTCGGCTGGTACGGCGTGGTTTCAGTGAAGAGATCTTCCGGCCCTTCAAGGTCGCCGTACACTTCATCCGTCGAAATGTGGTGAAAACGAAAGTTGGCTTTACGTGCGTCATTCAGGGCAGCCCAGTAATGGCGTGCCGCTTCCAGCAAAGTGTACGTGCCGATGATGTTGGTCTGGATGAACTCGGATGGCCCGGAGATGGATCGATCCACATGGGATTCCGCAGCCAGGTGCATGACTGCATCGGGCTGATGCTCACGCAGGACGCGGTCGATTTCGCCGCGATCACAGATATCAACCCGCTCAAACGCATAACGCGGATCTTGGCTGACTTCAGCCAGGGACTCCAAATTACCGGCGTAGGTGAGCTTGTCGACGTTGATTACGGAATCAGTCGTATTGGAGATGATATGCCGAATGACTGCGGAGCCGATAAACCCGGCGCCGCCGGTAACTAGAATTTTCACGCGAAACCATACCCTTGAGCTGTCGACCGGCAGCCAACCCGGCGCCGTCTAATCCATTCACATAAAGCCATCGCTCCGGCGATGCTTCGTCACTTTGGTTCGAACAGGCAGAAGCCATGTTCGTTCAAGGGAAGCATTTTACAGGTAAATGAATGATTTACTAACGAAGATAGACTGACCGGTTCTGTTTGAAGGGTAGGATTCATCTGTATCGCTGCTACGCCAGCCGCTTTCGCGAAGCTCGCTTGATACGCCCCAACAGCCACCCCAGCAACGGCCCCAACAACATACCGATCAACAACGCAATCACAGCAATCGCCGACACTGGCAATTGCGGCCCAGCCCAGCCCAGGAACGACAGAGAAACCTGCTGTTGATTCTCCAGCACAAAAGCGAGGACGACCAAAATCATCAAAAGGACAAATATGGCAAGAGGGATACGTTTCAGATTACGCATGAGCCATTCCTTTTACGACGAAGGTCAAACCCCTTCCTCCTCTTCGTTCACACGATCCCGAAGCTCTTTACCTGGCTTGAAATGTGGAACGAATTTACCGTCGAGGCTAACGGACTGGCCCGTTTTCGGGTTACGCCCTACGCGCGGCGCACGGTAATGGAGGGAAAAGCTGCCGAAGCCACGGATCTCAATGCGGTCTCCGGTCGCCAGGCATTGGGACATTTGCTCAAGCATGGTCTTGATAGCCAGCTCCACATCTTTGGATGAGAGCAGCCCTTGATGGGTGACAATTCGTTCGATCAACTCCGACTTCGTCATATTTTTCCCTTCTTTTTCAAGCAGCTAGGAAAATCGCTTGAAAAGGTTTTAGCATGGCCGAAGGGATTTGAACAGCCCAAGTATTGACATTCTTCTTCATTCCCCTGCTGCTCTTGCCGTGCAGATAGCGCGACCTCCTCAAGCTATCGACAGATGACCAACATCGTTCGAGTCAGATAACCCGCCGGGTTGAAACCGAAGGGGTATTGATCTTCATCCTTCGCATCGTCGGATCGGGTAATGACCTTGTAGCCTGCTCCCTTGCACTCCCTCGCTGCCCTCTTGTGACACTTCTCCCAACCGGAACCCAACCCTGAGCAATCGACCTCGATACCGCTGACACCGCGCACTGCGTGGGTCTTGGCGCTTGTAGCGCACCCCGTCAACAGCAGGGCGGTCAACACCAGAAAGAGCTTGTTCATTCAGATCCCTTAGGTAGAGAGCCGGCCCCATTCCCAAACAAGCCACAGCCCCTGAATAGATTATTGATCTGCTTCATAAAAGAGACAGCCAGGTTGTGGGGTTGGTTTCACCGCACCGCGAATGATCGCAATTCAGCAGCGTTTAAGGGAGTCAGAAAATTCTGAAATATCAAAGACACAAAAAAGGGCGACCGAAGTCGCCCTTTTTCTATGGTTTGACAGAACTCAGTTCTGTTTTTCCATTTGTGCACGCAACAGGTCGCCCAGAGTGGTAGGACCAGCAGCGATGCTATCCGAAGGCTTGTCTTTCAAGCTTTGGATGGCTTCTTTCTCTTCAGCATCGTCTTTCGACTTGATGGAGAGCTGGATTACACGGCTCTTGCGGTCAACGCTGATGATCTTGGCTTCTACTTCCTGGCCTTCTTTCAGAACGTTACGCGCGTCTTCAACGCGGTCACGGCTGATTTCGGAGGCTTTCAGAGTCGCTTCGATATCGTCGGCCAGGGTGATGATGGCGCCTTTAGCGTCAACTTCTTTCACGATGCCCTTAACGATTGCGCCTTTGTCGTTCTCTTGAACGTACTCGGAGAACGGATCGCTTTCCAGTTGCTTGATACCCAGGGAGATGCGCTCGCGCTCTGGGTCAACCGACAGGATAACGGTGTCCAGCTCGTCGCCCTTCTTGAAGCGGCGTACGGCTTCTTCGCCCACTTCGTTCCAGGAGATGTCGGACAGGTGAACCAGGCCGTCGATGCCGCCGTCCAGACCAATGAAGATACCGAAATCGGTGATCGACTTGATGGTGCCGGAGATTTTATCGCCCTTGTTGAACTGGCCAGAGAAATCTTCCCATGGGTTAGATTTGCACTGCTTGATGCCGAGGGAGATACGACGACGCTCTTCGTCGATGTCCAGAACCATGACTTCCACTTCGTCGCCGACTTGTACGACTTTCGAAGGGTGGATGTTCTTGTTGGTCCAGTCCATTTCGGAAACGTGTACCAGGCCTTCAACGCCTTCTTCCAGCTCAGCGAAGCAGCCGTAGTCGGTGAGGTTGGTAACACGAGCGGTGACGCGGGTGCCTTCTGGGTAACGGGCTTTGATAGCGACCCATGGATCTTCACCCAGTTGCTTGAGGCCCAGGGAAACACGATTGCGCTCGCGATCGTACTTCAGAACCTTGACATCGATCTCGTCGCCAACGTTGACGATTTCCGAAGGATGCTTGATACGCTTCCAGGCCATGTCGGTGATGTGCAGCAGGCCATCGACGCCACCCAGATCGACGAATGCGCCGTAATCGGTGAGGTTCTTGACGATGCCCTTGACCTGCTGGCCTTCCTGCAGCGATTCCAGCAGAGCTTCACGCTCGGCGGAGTTCTCGGCTTCCAGGACACTGCGACGGGAAACGACAACGTTGTTGCGCTTCTGGTCCAGCTTGATGACCTTGAATTCCAGCTCTTTGCCTTCCAGGTGCGTGGTGTCGCGCACTGGACGGACGTCAACCAGGGAACCTGGCAGGAACGCACGGATGCCGTTAACGTCGACAGTGAAGCCGCCTTTAACCTTACCGTTGATAACGCCCTTGACCACTTCCTCAGCTGCGAAAGCCGCTTCCAGAACGATCCAGCATTCAGCGCGCTTGGCTTTTTCACGGGACAGCTTGGTTTCACCAAAGCCGTCTTCAACCGAGTCCAGCGCAACGTGAACTTCGTCACCGACGTTGATGTTCAGTTCGCCAGCGTCGTTGTAGAACTGCTCAAGCGGGATGAGTGCTTCAGACTTCAGACCAGCGTGAACGGTTACCCAGCGAGCTTGGTAATCGATATCAACGATAACACCGGTGATGATGGAGCCTGCCTGAAGGTTCAGGGTTTTCAGGCTTTCTTCAAAGAGTTCCGCAAAGCTTTCGCTCATTTTAATTCCTGTTGATTAGGGCGAAGAATACGCCCGCCTCCACACCCCAGACGGTGTGGGTTAGTTTCATATAAAAGAAGCACCGCAGGACTATGACTGGTCCCCTGCGGAGCTTCCTGGTCACCCGGCGATATCGCGAATGGCGATCTCACTCATGATGCGTTGCAACACCTGATCGATGGACAACTCCGTGGAATCCAGCTGAATCGCGTCGGCCGCCGGCTTTAGCGGGGCTACTGCGCGCTGGGTATCACGCTCGTCGCGTGCACGGATCTCATCTAGCAGACTCGACAGACTAACATCCTCGCCTTTGCCCTTCAACTGCAAATAACGGCGACGCGCCCTCTCCTCCGCGCTGGCGGTGAGGAAAATCTTCAACGGCGCATCGGGAAATACCACCGTGCCCATGTCGCGACCGTCGGCCACCAGCCCCGGCGGCTCCTGAAAGGCGCGCTGGCGTTGCAGCAACGCTTCACGCACCGCCGGCAGCGCGGCGACCTGGGAAGCGCCGGCGCCGACACTTTCAGTGCGGATGACATCGCTGACTTCATCGCCCTCCAGGATGATGCGCTGCAGCTGACCGTCGGTCGCGGCGATGAACTGTACGTCCAGATGCGCGGCCAGGGCCTTGAGCAGTTCTTCGTTGGTCAGGTCGACACCATGGTTGGCGGCGGCGAACGCCAGCAGACGATACAAGGCACCTGAATCGAGCAGGTTCCAGCCCAGCTGCTTGGCCAGGATCCCGGCGACGGTACCCTTGCCCGAGCCGCTTGGGCCATCGATGGTGACGACCGGTGCCTTGATGTTCACGACTGCGCCTCTTGTGCTACACGAATACCGACCTGCGCGCACAGCGCCAGGAAGTTCGGGAACGACGTGGCGACGTTGGCGCAATCATGGATGCGAATCGGCGCATTGGCGCGCAAGGACGCAACACTGAAGGCCATGGCGATACGGTGATCACCGTGACCATGGACTTCGCCACCGCCGATCTGGCCGCCGTCGATGATGATACCGTCCGGCGTGGGCTGGCACTTGACACCCAGCTCCAGCAAACCGTCCGCCATCACCTGGATGCGATCCGACTCCTTGACCCGCAGCTCTTCGGCGCCGGTCAGCACGGTGCGCCCTTCTGCACAGGCAGCCGCCACGAACAGCACCGGAAATTCGTCGATGGCCAGCGGGACCAGCGCCTCGGGGATCTCGATACCCTTGAGTTTAGCCGCTCTTACGCGCAGGTCCGCTACCGGTTCGCCGCCGACTTCACGCTGGTTTTCCAGGGTGATGTCAGCGCCCATCAGGCGCAGGATGTCGATCACGCCGGTACGGGTCGGGTTGATGCCGACGTGCTCGAGCACCAGGTCGGAGCCTTCGGCGATCGACGCAGCCACCAGGAAGAACGCCGACGACGAGATGTCGCCCGGCACTTCGATGTGGGTCGCGGTCAATTTGTTGCCAGACTCGACGGAGGCCGTGGCACCGTTGACCGTGACCGGGTAGCCGAAGCCGCGCAGCATACGCTCGGTGTGGTCGCGGGTCGGCGCCGGCTCGGTGACGGTGGTCTTGCCTTCGGCATAGAGGCCGGCCAGCAGCAGGCAGGACTTCACCTGGGCGCTGGCCATCGGCATGGTGTAGGTCAGGCCCTTGAGCTTGTTGCCGCCACGAATGGTCATCGGCGGACGACCGTCGGCCGCAGTCTCGATGACCGCGCCCATTTCCCGCAGCGGGTTGGCCACGCGATTCATCGGCCGCTTGGACAGCGAGGCGTCGCCGGTCAGGGTGCTGTCGAAGGTTTGCGCGGCCAACAAGCCGGACAACAGACGCATCGAGGTACCGGAGTTACCCAGGTAGATCGGCCCCGGAGCAGGCTTGAGGCCGTGCAGGCCGACACCATGGATGGTCACGCGACCGTGGTGGGGGCCTTCGATGACCACGCCCATGTCGCGAAACGCTTGCAGCGTCGCCAGGGCGTCTTCGCCCTCGAGGAAACCTTCCACTTCGGTCACGCCTTCGGCCAGGGAGCCGAGCATGATCGAGCGATGGGAAATCGATTTATCGCCCGGTACACGAATACGCCCACTCAGGGAGCCACCAGGTTGTGCCAGGAAAATCAGATCGTTGGAGTTCATAGCGTCCACATAGGCCCGACGGGCCAGGATTTTACTGAAATGCTCGCGGGCCACCCTGGCGCGTGTGAAAACGCCCAGCAATTGGTGCCCGTCCCCTGCATCGACCGCGTCGCGCAAGGCGTCGAGGTCACTGCGAAATGTATCGAGAGTGCGCAGGACAGCTTCGCGGTTAGCGAGGAAGATGTCGTGCCACATGACCGGGTCGCTACCGGCGATTCTCGTGAAATCGCGGAAACCGCCGGCAGCGTAACGGAAGATCTCAAGATTTTCATTGCGTTTGGCCAATGAATCCACCAGACCAAACGCCAACAGGTGCGGCAAATGGCTGGTGGCGGCCAATACTTCATCGTGACGCTGGACCTGCATGTGCTCGACATCGGCGCCCAGCTCACGCCACAAGCGGTCCACCACCGCCAGCGCAGCCGGATCGGTCTGCTCCAGCGGCGTCAGTATCACCTTGTGACGACGAAACAGTTCAGCGTTGGAGGCTTCCACCCCGCTCTGCTCGGAACCGGCAATCGGATGGCCGGGCACGAAGCGCGCAGGCATGCCACCGAAGGCTTCGGTGGCGGCGCGTATGACGTTGCCCTTGGCGCTGCCGACATCCGTGAGAATGGCAGGCCCCAGGTCCATGGCCGCCAGGCGCGCCAGCAGTTTTTCCATGGCCAGGATCGGCACCGCCAGCTGGATCACGTCCGCGCCCTGGCAAGCGCTCGCCAGGTCATCTTCACAGCGATCCACCACCCCCAATTCCACGGCCAGCTTGCGCGACTGCGGATCCAGGTCGACACCGACCACCTCACGGCACAGGCCACTTTCACGCAAGCCCTTGGCGAACGAACCACCGATCAATCCCAGGCCGACCACCACCAGGCGACCGATCATAGGGGCAGCAGGTTGCAGCGAAGTGACATCAACCACGAACCAGGACCTTGCTCAACGCCTCGAGGAAACGGCTGTTTTCCGCCGGCAGGCCGATGGTGATGCGCAGGTGGTTCGGCATGCCATAGTTGGCCACCGGACGCACGATCACGCCTTCACGCAACAAGCCCTGGAAGACCGGCGCGGCAACACGCCCGACATCGACACAGATGAAATTGCCCTTGGATGGAATCCAGCCCAGGCCCAGTTCACGGAAGCCGGCTTCCAGTTGCTGCATACCGGCCTCGTTCAGGCGACGGCTTTGCGCCAGGTAGGCGTCATCCTGCAATGCGGCGCAAGCGGCAGCCAGGGCGAAGCTGTTGACGTTGAACGGCTGGCGCACGCGATTCAGCACATCGGCCACCACCGCGGTGGACAGGCCGTAGCCAACCCGCAGCGATGCCAGGCCATAGGCCTTGGAGAACGTGCGCGAAACCAACAGGTTCGGATAGGCCGCGAGGAAATCCAGGCCATCGGGCAAGTCGCTGCCTTCGGCGTATTCGATGTAGGCCTCGTCCAGCACCACCAGCACGTGCTCGGGCACGTCCTGCAGGAAGTCGTCCAGGGCCTGGGCGTCGAACCAGGTGCCGGTCGGGTTGTTCGGGTTGGCGATGAAGACCACGCGGGTGTTGGCGTCGATGGCGGCCAGCATGGCCGGCAGATCGTGCCCCCATTCCTTGGCCGGCACCACATGGGCGTCCGCACCGACCGCCTGGGTGGCGATCGGGTAGACCGCAAACGCATGCTCACTGAACACGGCATTGAGGCCCGGCGCCAGGTAGGCACGCGCCACCAGCTCGAGAATGTCATTGGAACCGTTGCCCAGGGTGACCTGGTTCAGCTCCACGCCGCAGCGCTCGGCCAACTGGCTCTTGAGCGAGAAACCATTGCCATCGGGGTAACGGGTCAGCTCGGACAGCTCATCGCGAATCGCCGCCAGCGCCTTGGGACTCGCGCCCAACGGGTTTTCGTTGCTCGCCAACTTGACGATGCTGGCCGGGTCCAGGTCCAGCTCACGGGCCAATTCGTCCACGGGCTTGCCCGGAACGTAAGGCGAGAGTTGTTGCACGCCTGGCTGTGCCAGAGCGAGGAAGTTGCCACTCATTTGCTATCCGCCCTTAAAGAACTGCCTTGGGGTAGGAACCCAGCACCTTGAGTGCCACTGCTTCCTGACTGATTTTCTCAAGCACACCTTTTACCAGCGGATCGCGGTGGTGGCCGACGAAATCGATGAAGAACACGTAGGTCCATTTACCGCTGCGCGACGGACGGGTCTCGATCCGAGTCAGGTCGATACCGTTGTCGTGGAACGGCACCAACAGTTCATGAAGTGCGCCGGGCTTGTTGCTCATGGAGACGATGATCGATGTCTTGTCGTCGCCGGTCGGCGGTACTTCCTGGCTGCCGATCATCAGGAACCGCGTGGAGTTGTCCGGGCGGTCCTCGATTTTCTCGGCCAGGCGCGTCAGCCCGTAGAGGCCGGCAGCCATATCGCCAGCAATCGCCGCCGAGTTCCACTCGCCCTTGACCCGCTTGGCCGCTTCGGCGTTGCTCGATACCGCCACGCGCTCGACATTCGGGTAATGCGCGTCCAGCCACTTGCGGCACTGGGCCAGGGACTGGGCGTGGGAATAGATCCGGCTGATGCTGTCGGTCTTGGTGTTCTCGCCCACCAGCAGGTGATGGTGGATGCGCAGCTCGACTTCGCCACAAATCACCATGTCGTGCTCGAGGAAGCTGTCCAGCGTGTGGTTGACCGCGCCTTCGGTGGAGTTTTCCACCGGCACCACGCCAAAATTCACTGCGCCGGCCGCTACTTCGCGGAAGACTTCATCGATGGCCGCCATGGGCTTGCTGATCACGGCATGACCAAAGTGCTTCATGGCCGCAGCCTGGGTGAAGGTACCTTCAGGGCCGAGGTAGGCGACTTTGAGCGGCTGCTCGAGGGCCAGGCACGACGACATGATCTCGCGAAACAGCCGCGCCATTTCTTCGTTGCCCAGCGGCCCCTTGTTGCGTTCCATGACCCGCTTGAGCACCTGCGCCTCACGCTCAGGACGGTAGAACACCGGCACTTCGCCTTCCGCCAGGGAAGCCATCTTCACCCGGGCGACTTCCTGGGCACAGCGCGCGCGCTCACTGATCAGCTCGAGGACTTTTTCGTCCAGGGCATCGATGCGCAGGCGCAGCGCCTTGAGTTCTTGCTCGGACATCAGCCGTGTTCCTTCTCGAACTCTGCCATGTAGGAAATCAGCGCGTTGACCGCGGTGATATCGACGGCGTTATAGATGGAGGCGCGCATGCCACCGACCGAGCGGTGACCCTTGAGGTTCAACAGGCCGCGTTCGTCGGCGCCAGCCAGGAACGGCTTGTCGAGACGGTCGTCGGCCAGGCGGAACGGCACGTTCATCCACGAGCGATCGGTCTTGTTGATCGGGTTGCTGTAGAGACCGCTGGCGTCGATGAAGTCATACAGCGTGCGCTGCTTCACTTCGTTGAGCTTGCCGATGGCTTCGACACCACCCTGCTCCTTCAGCCACTCGAACACCAGGCCGGACAGGTACCAGGCCAGGGTCGGCGGGGTGTTGTACATCGAGCCGTTGTCGGCCGCGACCTTGTAGTTGAGCATGGTCGGGCACAGGGAGCGGGCGCGCCCCAGCAGGTCTTCACGAATGATGCTGACCAGGATGCCGCTCGGGCCGATATTCTTCTGGGCGCCGGCGTAGATCATGCCGAAACGAGAGATATCCACAGGGCGCGAGAGGATGTCCGAAGACATGTCGGCCACCAAGGGCACATCGCCGGTTTCCGGGATCCAGTTGAATTCCAGGCCGCCGATGGTTTCGTTCGGCGCGTAGTGAACGTAGGCCGCGTCCTTGGACAGGTTCCATTCGTTCTGGCCGGGAATGGCGAAATAGTCGTAGGGCTTGGCGGTGGCGGCAACGTTGACGTGGCCGTAGCGCGAGGCTTCCTCGATGGCTTTCTGCGACCAGATGCCGGTGTCGATGTAGTCGGCCTTGCCGCTTTCCGGCAGCAGGTTCAGCGGGACCTGGGCGAACTGCTGGCTGGCGCCGCCTTGCAGGAACAGCACCTTGTAATTGGACGGAATGTTCAGCAGATCACGCAGGTCCTGCTCGGCCTTGGTGGCAATGGACACGAACTCATCGCTGCGATGGCTCATCTCCATGACGGACAGGCCTTTGCCATGCCAGTCGAGAAGTTCACCCTGGGCACGCTTCAGGACCGCTTCAGGCAGCGCCGCCGGGCCGGCACAGAAGTTATAGGCTCTCTTGCTCACATCCAATCTCGCTCTGATCTGGTGGTCACTTAAATCTTATTCAACCCATTTCCTCCTGTGGGAGCGGGCTTGCTCGCGAATGCGGTGGGTCAGTCGACATCTCATTAACTGATCTACCGCATTCGCGAGCAAGCCCGCTCCCACAAGGAGAATGCGCAGTGTCGCAAATTTTCAAAAGGGACAAACAACAAGGGGGCGAATCTTCATCCGCCCCCTGCGTGTCCGCTTAGTCCTGCGGTTCTTCTTCGTCTGCGGCAGCATCGAGCGGTTGGTCGCCGGTCATGTCATCGACATCGGCACCGAGGGTGCCGTCGAACGCCACGCCTTCCTCGCCTTCCAGCTCCTCGCCTTCAACTTCCGATGGCTCCTGTACCCGCTCAAGTCCCACCAGCGTTTCGTCACTGGCCAGCTTGATCAGGGTCACGCCCTGGGTGTTACGGCCAAGGCTCGACACTTCGGCGACTCGCGTACGGACCAGGGTGCCCTGGTCGGAGATCAACATGATCTCCTCGCCATCGAGCACCTGGACAGCGCCGACCAGACGACCGTTACGCTCGTTGCTGACCATGGCGATCACGCCCTGGCCGCCACGCTTGTACTCAGGGAACTCGCTGATGGCCGTGCGCTTGCCATAACCACGCGCCGAAGCGGTGAGGATCTGGCTGCCTTCTTCGGGGATCAGCATGGAAATCAGCTTCTGGCCTTCCGGCAGGCGCATGCCGCGCACACCGCGGGCGGTACGGCCCATGGCGCGAACGTCGGATTCCTTGAAGCGCGTCACCTTGCCGCCGTCGGAGAACAACATGACTTCACGCTCGCCGTCGGTGATGGCCGCAGAAATCAACACGTCGCCTTCGTCCAGTTCCAGGGCGATCAGGCCAACGCTGCGCTGACGGCTGAAGGATTCCAGCGGGGTCTTCTTCACGGTGCCCTTGGCGGTGGCCATGAAGATAAAGTGACCTTCGGTGTATTCCTCTACCGGCAGCATGGTGGTGATGTATTCATCACTGTCCAGCGGCAACAGGTTGACCAGCGGACGACCGCGAGCGGCACGGGACGCTTCCGGAATCTCGTAGGTCTTGAGCCAGTAGACCTTGCCCTTGCTGGAGAACAGCAAAAGCGTGGTGTGGCTGTTGGCGACGAGCAGGTGCGCGATGTAGTCCTCGTCCTTGACGCCTGTAGCCGACTTGCCTTTGCCGCCGCGACGCTGGGCCTGGTAGGCAGCCAGCGGCTGGGTCTTGGCGTAGCCGCCGTGGGAAATGGTCACCACGCGCTCTTCTTCCGGGATCATGTCGCCCAGGGTCAGGTCGAGACGCGCATCGAGAATCTCGGTGCGGCGTACATCGCCGTACTCGGCACGGATCACTTCCAGCTCTTCGCGGATCACTTCCATCAGGCGCGTAGCGCTGTTGAGGATGCGGATCAGCTCGCCGATCTGGTTGAGGATCTCCTGGTACTCGGCCAGCAGCTTCTCGTGCTCCAGGCCGGTCAGGCGGTGCAGACGCAGTTCCAGGATGGCCTGGGCCTGTTCCGGGGACAGGAAATACTTGCCCTCGCGCAGGCCGTATTGCGGATCGAGGTTCTCCGGACGGCACGAGTCGGCACCGGCACGCTCGACCATTGCCACCACGGCACTGGATTCCCAAGGCGTGCTGATCAGCGCTTCCTTGGCTTCCGACGGTGTTGGCGAAGCCTTGATCAGCGCGATCACCGGGTCGATGTTCGACAGGGCAACAGCCTGGCCTTCGAGAATGTGGCCACGCTCGCGAGCCTTGCGCAGTTCGAACACGGTGCGACGGGTGACCACTTCGCGGCGGTGACGCACGAAGGCTTCCAGCAGGTCCTTGAGGTTCAGGATCCGCGGACGGCCGTCGATCAGCGCGACGATGTTGATACCGAATACGGCTTGCAGCTGGGTCTGGGCGTAGAGGTTGTTGAGGATCACCTCCGGCACTTCGCCGCGGCGCAGCTCGATCACGACGCGCATACCGTCCTTGTCGGACTCGTCACGCAGCTCGGTGATGCCTTCGAGTTTCTTCTCCTTCACCAGCTCGGCGATCTTCTCGATCAGACGGGCCTTGTTCAGCTGGTAAGGGAGTTCGGTGATGACGATCTGCTGGCGACCACCGACCTTGTCGATGTCTTCGATGGTCGAGCGGGCGCGCATGTAAATGCGGCCACGGCCGGTGCGGTAGGCTTCGATGATGCCGGCGCGACCGTTGATGATCGCGGCCGTCGGAAAGTCCGGGCCGGGGATGTATTGCATCAGCTCATCGACGGTCAGCTCGGGATTGTCGATGAGGGCCAGGCAACCGTCGATGACTTCACCGAGGTTGTGCGGCGGGATGTTGGTCGCCATGCCCACGGCGATACCGCTGGAGCCGTTGACCAGCAGGTTCGGGATACGGGTCGGCATGACCGCGGGGATCATTTCGGTGCCGTCGTAGTTCGGCACCCAGTCCACGGTTTCTTTATGCAGGTCGGCCAGCAGCTCGTGGGCCAGCTTGGTCATGCGCACTTCGGTGTATCGCATGGCCGCGGCGTTGTCGCCGTCCACGGAACCGAAGTTGCCCTGGCCATCTACCAGCAGGTAGCGCAGGGAGAATGGCTGCGCCATCCGCACGATGGTGTCGTACACGGCGGTGTCACCGTGGGGGTGATACTTACCGATCACGTCACCGACGACACGGGCAGACTTCTTGTACGGCTTGTTGAAGTCGTTGCCCAGCTCGCTCATCGCGAACAGCACGCGCCGGTGCACGGGCTTCAAGCCATCGCGCGCATCCGGCAGCGCCCGCCCGACGATTACGCTCATTGCGTAGTCGAGGTAGGACTGTTTCAGCTCGTCTTCGATATTGACCGGGAGGATTTCTTTGGCCAGTTCGCCCATGAGAAGCCTGATTCCTTTTTCTGGTGAAACCTCGTCACATCCAGATGGGACGAACGAAGCTCGCCGCTGCAGAACAAGTGCCGTGCAGCGACTTACGACAAATCAACGAGTTATGCCACGGATCTGCGCAGTAAAGGCCACCTCGCGAGGCAGCCCTGGAAACCGCCGGATGTTATCACAAGAGCCGCCACGCACCTATCCCCCTGATGCGCATGGAGCATAGTTAGTTGACCGGTGACAGGCTGATAGAGGGCCAGAGGGCCTCAGAGGCAGTGTGAATGAAGATTCATGGCTCGATTCTGCCTGTTTTATTGACTTTTCGGGCCTCATCGCGAGCAAGCTCGCTCCCACAGGGGATTTGTGTCGTGCATGAACGCTGCAGGCGACTCGATCAAAATGTAGGAGCGAGCTTGCTCGCGATGGCGGCAGTCAGACAGCACCCACCATTAATGCAGCCGCTTGCGACACATCAACTGCGCCATCTTCGCGGTATCCGGGCGCTCGACAATGCCCTTCTCCGTGATGATTGCGTCGATCAGGTCCGCCGGGGTGACGTCGAACACTGGGTTGAAGGCATCCACATCCGCTCCGACCCGCTTGCCGCCGACTTCCAACAGCTCGCGCCCGTCGCGCTCTTCAATCGGGATGTCTTCCCCGCTGGCCAGGCTCATGTCGATGGTCGAACTCGGCGCCACCACCATGAAGCGCACGCCGTGGTGCATGGCGCAGACCGCCAGCTGATACGTGCCGATCTTGTTCGCCACGTCGCCATTGGCGGTAATACGGTCGGCGCCGACGATCACCCAGGTCACACCCTTGGTTTTCATGATGTGGGCGGCGGCGGAATCGGCGTTGAGGGTCACCGGAATGCCTTCGTTGGCCAGTTCCCATGCAGTCAGGCGCGAGCCCTGCAGCCAAGGACGGGTTTCATCGGCATAGACACGCTCGACCATGCCTTCGAGGAAGGCGCCGCGAATCACCCCCAGGGCCGTGCCGAAGCCGCCGGTGGCCAGGGCGCCAGTGTTGCAGTGGGTCAGGATGGCCTGGGCATTGCCCTGATGCTTGCGGATCAGATCGACCCCGAGCTGGGCCATGGTCAGGTTGGCTTCGCGATCGCTCTCGTGGATCGCGATGGCTTCGGCCTCAAGGACCGCCAGCGGCTCGGCGTGCTCTTTCAAGCGCCCCAGCCGGTCACGCATGCGGTCCAAGGCCCAGAACAGATTCACTGCCGTCGGCCGGGAAGCGGCCAGCAAGGCAAAATCGGCTTCCAGCGCCGCCTGCCAGTCACCGCCTTCGGCCATCCGTGCCCGCGCCGCCAGCACCACGCCATAGGCCGCGCTGATACCAATGGCGGGCGCACCGCGCACCACCATCGAGCGGATCGCCTCGGCCACACCCGCCGCGCTGGTGTAGGCGATCCAGTTTTCCTCGAACGGCAAAATACGCTGATCCAGCAGGTACAGGGCGCCATCCCGCCAATCGATGGCCTTCACCTTCTCCGCAGCCAACAGTCGATCGCGCATCCCTCACCCCGCACTCATGAACAAAAGCCGCCGATTATAGCGATCCCTCCGCGAAGACGCTCGGGTATACTTCGCCATCCTTTATAACCCATGGAACCGTTCCACGATGCCCAAGCCTGCCGTTGCGCTCGACTTATTATTGCTGCCGACCTGGTTGGTGCCTGTCGAACCCGCCGGTGTGGTGCTCAAGGACCATGGCCTGGGCATCCGCGACGGTTGCATCGTGTTCATCGGCCCGCGGGCGGAAGCCCTCAAGTGTGACGCCGCCCAGGTTCGCGAATTGCCCGGCATGCTGCTCAGTCCGGGCCTGATCAACGCCCACGGCCATGCGGCGATGACCTTGTTCCGCGGCTTGGCCGACGACCTGCCCTTGATGACCTGGCTCGAACAGCATATCTGGCCAGCCGAAGCCAAATGGGTCGATGAAGACTTCGTGCGCGATGGCACCGACCTGGCGATCGCCGAGCAGATCCAGGGCGGCATCACTTGCTTCTCTGACATGTACTTCTACCCCAAGGTTGCCAGCGAACGCGTGCATAACAGTGGCATCCGCGCGCAAATCGCCATTCCGATCCTGGATTTCCCGATCCCCGGCGCCGCCAGTGCCGACGAAGCCATTCGTCAGGGCATCGAGTTGTTTGGCGACCTCAAGCACCATCCACGGATCAAAGTCGCATTCGGCCCCCATGCGCCCTACACGGTGGGCGACGAGAACCTGGAGAAAATCCGCGTGATCGCCGAAGAGCTGGACGCGGCCATTCATATGCACGTTCACGAAACCGCCTTCGAAGTGCAGCAGGCTGTGGATAACACTGGCGAGCGGCCCATGGCCCGGCTGGGGCGACTGGGCCTTTTGGGGCCGCGCTTCCAGGCCGTGCACATGACTCAGGTCAGCGATGAAGACCAGGCTTTGCTGGTAGAAAACAATTGCAGCGTGATTCATTGCCCGGAATCGAATTTGAAGTTGGCCAGCGGCTTCTGCCCGGTGGAGCGCTTGTGGCAGGCCGGGGTCAATGTGGCGATCGGCACCGACGGTGCGGCGAGCAACAACGACCTGGACTTGCTCGGCGAAACACGCACCGCCGCGTTGCTGGCCAAGGCTGTTGCCGGTTCGGCCACGGCCCTGGACGCCCACCGGGCGTTGCGCATGGCCACGCTCAATGGCGCCCGGGCGCTGGGCATCGAAGCGACGGTCGGCTCCCTGGAAATCGGCAAGGCCGCCGACCTGGTGGCCTTTGACCTGTCGGGCTTGGCGCAACAACCGGTTTACGACCCGGTGTCGCAACTGATCTACGCCACGGGCCGCGATTGCGTGAAACACCTGTGGGTGGCCGGCAAGCCGTTGCTGGAAGATGGCCGGCTGACTCGCCTGGACGAATCGCAGCTGACCGCCACAGCCCAGGCCTGGGGCCGTCGCGTCAGCGGTCACAACGAATAACCCGACCCCTGGAGCCATGGCTCGGGGCATACGATTTTTCAAGTTTTTCGAGGATCTGCACATGAGCAACGTTGACCACGCCGAAATCGCCAAATTCGAAGCCCTGGCCCATCGCTGGTGGGACCGTGAAAGCGAATTCAAACCGCTGCACGATATCAACCCGCTGCGGGTCAACTGGATTGACGAACGGGTCAATCTGGCCGGCAAGAAAGTCCTCGACGTCGGCTGCGGCGGCGGCATCCTCAGCGAAGCCATGGCCCAGCGCGGGGCAACGGTGATGGGCATCGACATGGGCGAAGCCCCGCTGGCGGTTGCGCAATTACATCAACTGGAGTCCGGCGTCAGCGTGGAATACCGGCAGATCACCGCCGAAGCCCTGGCCGAGGAAATGCCCGGGCAGTTCGACGTGGTCACGTGCCTGGAAATGCTCGAACACGTGCCGGATCCGTCATCGGTCATCCGCGCGTGCTTTCGCATGGTCAAGCCTGGCGGCCAGGTGTTCTTCTCCACGATCAATCGCAACCCGAAGGCGTACCTGTTCGCCATTATCGGCGCCGAATACATCATGAAGCTGCTGCCGCGCGGCACCCACGACTTCAAGAAATTCATCCGGCCTTCCGAGCTGGGCGCCTGGAGCCGCATGGCCGGGCTGACCGTCAAGGACATCATTGGCCTGACCTACAACCCGCTGACCAAGCACTACAAGCTGGCCGCCGACGTTGACGTCAACTACATGATCCAGACCCTGCGCGAGGAGTAAGGCGATGCGTCTCAAAGCGGTTCTCTTCGACATGGATGGCACGCTGCTCGACACCGCGCCGGACTTCATCGCCATCTGCCAGGCCATGCGCGCCGACCGTGGCTTGCCACCGATGAACACGCAGCACATTCGCGACGAGATTTCCGGCGGTGCCCGGGCGATGGTCGCGGTGACCTTTTCCATGGACCCGGAATCACCGGGGTTCGAGGAACTGCGCCAGGAGTTCCTCGACCGTTACCTCAAGGGTTGCGCGGTCCACAGCCATCTGTTCGACGGCATGGCCGAGGTGCTGGCCGATATTGAAGCGGCCAACCTGATCTGGGGCGTGGTCACCAACAAACCGGTGCGTTTCGCCGAGCCGATCATGCAGCAACTGGGCCTGGCCGAGCGCTCGAAGGTGCTGATCTGCCCTGACCATGTGAAAAACAGCAAGCCGGACCCGGAACCGCTGATCCTGGCGTGCAAGATGCTCGACCTGGACCCGGCCAGCGTATTGTTCGTGGGCGACGACCTGCGGGACATCGAGTCCGGCCGCAACGCCGGCACCAAGACCTGCGCGGTGACCTACGGCTATATCCACCCGGACGACAACCCCAAGCATTGGGGCGCGGATGTGGTGATCGATCACCCTTCGGCGCTGCGTGAAGTGCTGGATAACGCGTTGTGTGGTTGCTGAGCGGCTTTTGTTCTGTTTCGTGAGGTTTTTATGTTTGATTATTCCGCCCGTCCCGACCTGCTCAATGGCCGGGTGATTCTGGTCACCGGCGCCGGTCGCGGGATCGGTGCCGCTGCGGCAAAAGCCTACGCCGCCCATGGCGCCACCGTGCTGTTGCTGGGCAAGACCGAAGCCAACCTGACCCAGGTCTACGATGAAATCGAGGCGGCCGGCCATCCGCAGCCGGCAGTGATTCCGTTCAACCTCGAAACCGCCCTGCCCCATCAATACGATGAACTGGCGGCCATGATCGAAACCGAGTTCGGCCATCTGGACGGTCTGCTGCACAACGCTTCGATCATTGGCCCGCGCACGCCGCTGGAGCAATTGTCCGGCGAAAATTTCATGCGGGTGATGCATGTCAACGTCAACGCCATGTTCATGCTCACCAGCACCCTGCTGCCGCTGCTCAAGCTGTCCCAGGATGCGTCCGTGGTGTTCACCTCCAGCAGCGTCGGGCGCAAAGGCCGGGCGTATTGGGGGGCTTATGGGGTGTCCAAGTTTGCTACCGAGGGGCTGATGCAGACCCTGGCCGACGAAGTCGATACCGTCGCCGCGGTGCGCGCCAACAGCATCAACCCTGGAGCAACCCGCACCAGCATGCGCGCCCAGGCCTATCCGGGGGAAAACCCGCTCAACAACCCGACGCCTGAAGAAATCATGCCGGTCTACTTGTATCTGATGGGACCGGACAGCACCGGCATCAACGGCCAAGCCTTCAACGCGCAGTAACCCTCCTCCACGTCGCGACGTATTACCGTCGCGACGCACTCGCCTTCGATGCCCAGCCAGACGAACCGCCAACTCCACGTCGCAAAAAAGACGGAGGAATGCCCGCGACTGGCTATCAATTCCTTGATTCCTAATCGGTTTTTATTCTAATGAACTGAATGGCACGACTTTCGCTCTAAATATCCTCAAACACGCCATGTTCGGCGGGGAACGGACGTTGAGACGAGTCTTACGCCTGTCAGGGAAGCGGACTAAACTCAAATCAGATGTCCTACGGGACTGAAGGATCAGTGCGACGCGCTACCAAAGTCGCCTCACCCAGCCCGGCAGGAACAGATTTAGCTTAGGGGCTAACGCCAAAATGAAAACGCCCAACCAGATCAACGCGATTGACTTCGACAGCGCCAAGTTGCAGCGCCTGGGCTTCGGCCAGCCGTCGCCGCTCGTGGCACGGTCCGTCAACCTTTCGCAACTGCGTCAGCAACTGAGCCAACAATTGCAGACCAGCCTGGAGCCGCAACGAATCCTGGGCCTGTTTTTCCGGGAAGTTCAACGCCTGGTGCCCCTGGACGCATTGGCCTATCAGCACAAACCCAGCGATCTGCGTCTCGAATTCGGTCAGCGCGGCCACCACACCCTCAGCTACAACCTCAGCCATGAAGGCGAACATTTGGGGGAGCTGGTGTTTCGCCGCAACCAGCGCTTTTCCGAGTCGGAGCAAAGCGACCTGGAGTCCGTGCTCTCGACGTTGCTCTACCCGCTGCGCAACGCCCTGCTCTACCGTGCCGCCACCCAAAGCGCCCTGCGCGATCCCCTGACCGGCACCGGTAACCGCATCGCCATGGACCAGACCCTGGTGCGTGAAATCGACATGGCCAGGCGTCATCTGCAGCCTCTGTCGCTGCTGATGCTCGACATCGATCATTTCAAGCGTATCAACGACAACCATGGGCATGGCGTAGGCGACGAAGTACTCAAGTCCGTTGCCGAGTCGATCAAGAATCAACTGCGCAATGTGGACATGGTGTTCAGGTTTGGTGGTGAAGAGTTTCTGATCCTGCTTTCCAACACCAGCCGCGATGCCGCGGCCATGGTCGGTGAACGATTGCGTTACGCCGCCCAGGCACAGGATTATTTCGCGGCGGGCACACGGATTGAACTGACGGTCAGCCTGGGTTGCGCGACCCTGCTGCCGGGCGAATCAGCGGAGAGCCTGTTGCGCCGGGCCGACAGCGCGCTGTACGTGGCCAAGCGCGAAGGCCGCAACCGGTTGGCGATGGCGGGCTGAAAAAAACAATCAAGGAACACTGGAATCAATGTGGGAGCGAGCTTGCTCGCGATGACGGTCTGACAGCCAACCTCCCCGTTGACTGCCAGCCTCTTCGCGAGCTGACTCGCTCCCACATTGGGTTGCTATGCGAAGCGGAGGAAATCAGCTCCCAGCCAGTGCCAGACGCTCACGGGTGGACGAAGATTTCGCCACGGACTCCGACTGCTCCAGTTGCATGCAGCGCTCCAGGAACAGGTACATGTAGTCATAGCTCTTGCACACGGCCTGACGCAGCTCCGCCTGCAGGGCCTTGCTTGGGTTCATGCCGGCCAGGGTACAGATGATTTCCAAGGCTTCCCAAGGGTGGGCGTCATCGTACTGGGCATGCATCTTCAGCCATTTCATGGCCCGCTTGCGGTCTTCCTCGGCGAAAGCCGCCGCATAGACACCGCTGGAACACACCAGCGCCGACCACTCCCCGGTCGCCCCCTCGATGGCATAGTTGGTCGCGGCGATGGCCACGATCAACGAGTCCGACGAGCTGGTGTGCCAACACCAGTGGCTCAACGCATGGAGCTCAGGCGGTACATGCTGGGCTTGCAGATCTTCCAGGGTCACGCCATGGGCGGCGCTCCAGTTCACCCAGTAATCGGCATGGTTGAGTTCGACACGAATGTTACGCATCAGCCAACGA
This sequence comes from Pseudomonas sp. B21-054, assembly GCF_026016345.1. Lineage (NCBI taxonomy): Bacteria > Pseudomonadati > Pseudomonadota > Gammaproteobacteria > Pseudomonadales > Pseudomonadaceae > Pseudomonas > Pseudomonas sp. B21-054. Next base: position 1,922,588 of record NZ_CP087204.1, on the reverse strand, counting down.
CGCGCCATGTCCTCGCCGGGATGGCGGGCAAAACGGGTCTTGGTAAGGTTTTGTGCCATGTATAAAGCGAACTGTTCAACGACCGGCCAACCACCAATGAGGTAGTGGCGCATGGTCCTGGCGCTGAGCTTGTTATCGCGCATGCGTTGATACAGCTCGTGTTCGACAACCCGGCGCTTGCTCTCGCTGCAATCGGTAATGAGCTGCTGTGCCCATTTCGGATAGCTCGTGGGGTCCATGAGCGGGCCTGTTCGGTTGAATGTGTCGATCACTGTCGGGCTCCTTTTGATTGTGATTTTCCGGATCAACAAAGAAGTTCAGCGGAACGTGCCGGGGGCCTTGAATAACAACGGCTGGGGCCGGGCCGGCCGACATTGCAACGTGTCACAGGTAAACAATTGCGGGCGTTCGATCACATACCCTTGAGCGTAATCCACACCAATTTCCAGCAATGCCTGCTCGATCTGGGTGGTCTCAACAAATTCGGCAATAGTGCGCTTACCCATGACGTGGCCGATGTGATTGATCACCTCGACCATTGCACGGTTAATCGGGTCGTCCAGCATATCCTTTACGAAACTCCCGTCGATCTTCAAGAAGTCTACAGGTAAATGTTTCAGGTAAGCGAATGAAGACATTCCGGCGCAAAAGTCATCCAGCGAGAAATAGCAGCCCAAGCTCTTGAGTTCATTGATAAAGCGGATCGCGCTGCCCAGATTCGAAATAGCGCTGGTCTCGGTAATTTCAAAACAAATCATTTCTGGCGGTATCGAGTAGGCCACGAACTGTTTACGCAGAAAGTCCAAGAACGCCTGATCTCCGATAGTAGTACCTGACAGATTAATCGCACACATGGCCATGGGCTCCTGACGCGACTCATTCAGGCACTGGCGAATGATCTTGAAGACATTCTCCACCACCCAACGGTCCAGGGAGGTCATCAGGCCATAGCGTTCTGCCGCGGGGATGAAACTGTCCGGCAAGATCATCCGCCCGGCTTCGTCATGCAGGCGCAGCAGGATTTCAATATGCCCACCGCCATGGTCGCCCGGGCCCAGCGCGGCGATTTCCTGGGCGTAAAGACAGAAGCGGTTTTCCTCCAAGGCCATATGCAGACGCTGGACCCAGGCCATTTCACCAAAACGCAGGGACAACTCCGAGTCGTCGGCGTGATAGACCTGGACCCGGTTACGCCCCTTCTCCTTGGCCATGTAGCAAGCCATGTCGGCGGCGCGCAGGGACGCCTCCAGAGTGGTCGGGTTCTGGGCGATGTGCACCAGGCCAATGCTCACAGTGGTGACAAACGGCCGGCCCTTCCAGACAAAGTGCAGGTTTTGCACTGTCTGGCGCAGCCCCTCGGCGATTTTTTCCGCGGCCTCCGGCGAACAGTTCTCCAGCAAAATGCCGAACTCATCGCCGCCCAGCCGGGCCAGGGTGTCATTTTCCCGCAGGCCCGATTGCAACAAGGCGCAGATATGCCGCAACAATTCGTCACCCGCCGCATGGCCGCAGGTGTCGTTGACCAGTTTGAACTGATCCAGGTCGAGAAACATCAAGGCATGGCGCCCGACCTGACGGGTGAGGTTGTGCAAAGCCTGCTCGAGGCGATACTCGAACTCCCGACGGTTCGCCAGGCCGGTCAGGGCGTCATGGGTGGCCTGCCACGACAGGTTGGCGATGTATTGGCGTTCCTGGGTCATGTCATGCAGCACCAGTACGGCGCCGCTGACCTTGCCGGCATGACGGATCGGCGCCCCCACCAGGGTCACCGACACCGTGCTGCCGTCCAGGCGCTGGATCAACTTGGAATGCTCGCTGGCGCCGCTGAGCCGACCGCTGAGAATGTGCTCGATCAGGGTCAGGCCCTCGGTCTGGGCATTGTCGTCGAGCAGATTGAACAGCGCCGCCAAGGGCAGCCCCGTGGCGTGTTCGGCTTTCCAGTGGGTCATCGCTTCGGCAGCGGGGTTCATGTAGGCAATGGCGCCTTCAACGTCGGTGGTGATCACCCCGTCGCCGATGGATTGCAGGGTGATCTGCGCACGCTCCTTCTCCAATTGCAGCGCGTTGGCGAAGACCTGCCGCTGGGCCAGCAATTTATGCGTACGCAATAACGCCAGGACAATCAATCCAAGGGCCGTGGCGAAGTTGGTCACCAGCAACAGGCGCAGGATAAAGCGCGACCCCTCGCCCAGCGCATCGCTGAAAGCCTTGGCGGCCGGGGTGACGGAGTCGTTGATCGCAAAGATTTGGGCCTTCCAGCCACGGATATCGCTCTCCGACGCCTGGCCTGCGGTAATGCTGTCGTGCATCTGCCGGGCGACGTTATCCAGCTCGATCAGATAGCCGTCACCCACCGTCCAGAGGTCGATGGCCTCTTCCAGGTAACTGAAGTGACGGAAATTCAGATAAAGCCAGATCACGCTGGACACGTCGTCCGGGTGGTTCCCGCCCTTGAGGATGCCTGCCCTTGCCGCGTCCAGGTCCGGCGGCTCACGGTCGAGTGCGACTCGCAGTTCATGGCCGCCCTCGGGTACGGCGATGGCCTGCTGGTACTTGCGGAAAATTACCTCGTCACGACTGTCCGCATAGAGGTTGAGGTAGTAAATGGCGTCTTTCTGGCCCTTGGACCAAAGACTTTCTCCCGCCACATAGCCGCGAACCGCAGACAACACATAAAGGCTGACGCCTCCAAGTAGTGCTTGAAATAACACAACGGCAATAAAGGGCCAGACGATGCCCAGCAGCCGTGGCGTTCCTAGAGTCTGCTTTTGCTTCATGAGGTCCCTTGCACAGGTACTGCCGGATGAACACCCGCGAGAATTCCGCTCCTGACTCCACAGCCTAGGCTAGTTTTCGATCCTTCGAATGACCGGATGAAGGAACGACAGGCTTTGGCTTGAGATTCGGAGGAAGTCGGGGAGTTTCCTTGAGTTTTTTCAGATACTAAGCGCAGAAAAGCGCAGGAAACTCAAGGCTGCTGTATTTGTTGCAGGTGACCATAGAGTCGGGCGTACAAACCACCTTCGGCAATCAGCTGTAGATGGTCACCGTCTTCAGCAATTTGACCGCCGTCAAATACCAGCACCCGATCAGCCTGTTTCACGGCCGACAATCGGTGGGCGATGATCAGCGTGGTACGCCCGCTGAGGAATCGCGCCAGCGCCTGATGGAGGTTGTACTCAGTGGCGGCATCCAGTGCCGAGGTGGCTTCATCGAGAATCACCACCCGTGGGTTGGCCAAAACCATGCGGGCGATGGCCAGCCGTTGACGCTGCCCGCCCGACAGGCGCACCCCGGAACGCCCGACGACGCTCTCCAACCCTTGGGGCAACGCTCGCACCGTGGCATCGAGCTGGGCAATCTCCAGCGCCCGCCAACAGGCCTCGTCGCTACACTCCCGGCCCATGGCGAGGTTGGCGCGCACCGTGTCGTTGAACAACGCAGGGTGCTGCAACACCACCGCGACGTTCTCGCGGATGGTTTCCAGGCCGATCTCCTGCTGCGTGGCGCCGCCGAAACGGATGCTTCCCGACTGCGGCGTGTACAGCCCCAGCAACAGCTGCACCAAGGTGCTCTTGCCGCCGCCGCTGGCCCCGACGATGGCGACCTTCTCGCCCGGCGAGATGGACAGGTTCAATTGGTCGAGCACCAGCTCCTCGCCATAACCGAAGCTCAAGCCTTGAATGTCGATGCCCACGGTGTCGCGCCCCTTGAACGGGTCTACACCGCCAGCGTATTGCGGTTCATCGGCACGGGCCAGCAACTCGTTGATCCGCGACAGCGCACCGCCGGCGGCATAAAAAGCATATTGCAGGTTGAGCAGTTGCTCCACCGGGCCGATCATGAACCAGAGGTAGCTGAACACCGCCAGCATCTGGCCGATGGACAGGTCGGAAAACACCACTGTGAGCATGGCCGCCGCGCGGAAAATATCGATACCGAACTGGAACAGCAAACCACTGGCGCGGTTCGAGGCGTCGGTCTTCCACTGCGAACTCACCGCGTAATCGCGGACCTCCTTGGCGCGTCCCCCCAAACGACCGAGGAAATACCCCTGGCGGTTCCCGGCGCGCACTTCCTGGATAGCGTCCAGGGTTTCGGTCAGGGCCTGGGTGAAGCGCGAAGTGCTGTCGTTCTCCAACTTCTTGAGGTGCTTGACCCGCTTGCCCAACTGCACCGTGGCATAGATCACCAGCGGGTTGAACAACAGGATCAGCAGCGCCAGTTCCCAATGCATCCACACCAGGATGCCAGCAGTGCCCACCAGGGTCAGCATCGCCACCAGGAAACGGCTGAGGGTTTCGCCGATGAATTTGTCGAGGGTGTCCAGGTCCGTGACGAGGTGGGCCGCCACGGTACCACTGCCCAGGCTTTCGTATTCGCCCAGGGAAATGCGTTTGAGACGTTCGATCAGCCGGATACGAATGCGATAGACGATGTCCTTGGCCAGCCTGGCGAACAAGCGTGCCTGCAATACGTTGAACAGCAACGCACCACAGCGCAGGGCCAAGGTCACCAGCAGCATCAGGCCGATATAGCCGGCCGCGCGCTGCCACTCTGTCGGTAATGCCTGGTTCATGACTTTCAAGGCCGCATCGCCGTGCCCCAGCAGCACTTCGTCCACCAGCAGCGGCAACAGCAACGGGATTGGCACACTGCACAACGTCGCCAGAACGGCCACGCCGTTGGCGATCCACAGGGCTTTCTTGTGTTTGAGGGCCAGCCTACGGATTTCCGCCCAGCTCAACCGATCGATGCGCCGCGTGACCTCTGCCTCATCCGACAGGTCAGGCACAGGCCGCGCGCTCCAGCCAGCGACCCAGCAATGGAGACAATTGGCTCAAGGGCTGGTAGCCGTTAGTGAGCAAGGCCAATTGGCCGTCACGTTCGGCCAGCAACGTGGGGAACCCGGCAATGCCCAGGTCCTGCACCCAGGTGAAATCCGCAGCGGTGGCCGCATGTTGGTCGGCGCGGTCGAATGCCGCGGCGAATTCGATACGCGGCAGCCCGGCCTGTTCGGCCAGTTCCACCAGGACGCTGGCGAGGGTCACGTCGCGGCCTTGTACATAAAAAGCCTGCTGGATCAGCTTCACCAGCTTCCAGGCCAGGTCAGGCGCCAGGTTGCGGGCTGTCACCACGGCCCGGCAGGCCGGTTCGGTGTCGTAGACGAAACCGTCCGGCAACGCACCTTCAAGCTTGAACGGCTGGCCGGTGGCCTCGGTGACGGCCTGCCAATGTTCCAGGATGTAGCGCCGGGTGGTCGGTTCCAGGGCCGCACCGCTGCCGGTGCGCAAACCGCCCACCACCAGGTGCAATTCCACACCGGCGGCTTGCGCCTGCTCGACCAGCGCCTCGGCCACCGGCGCGAAGCCCCAGCACCAGGAACACATCGGGTCCATCACATAGAGCAGGCGTGGCGCCATGGTTCAAGCCTCGGAAGATGACTGCTTGTAGTTGTAGCCGATTGGATGCGGCATGTTGCGGGCCTTGGCCAATTCGATCTGCTTTTGCCGGTCGATGGCGCTGCGGCGGGTCTTCTCACTCAGCTTATCCCAGCAATGAGGGCAGCTGATGCCCGGTACATAATGCTCCGAAGCACGATCTTCCACGCTGATCGGTGTACGACAGGCGTGACATTGATCGTAGTCCCCTTCGCTGAGGTCATGGCGAACGGTTACGCGGTTATCGAATACGAAGCAGTCGCCGCGCCATTTGGTTTCTTCCTGAGGCACCTCCTCGAGGTATTTCAGGATGCCGCCCTTGAGGTGATAGACCTCGTCGAAACCCTGGCCGAGCATGTAGCTGGAGGCTTTTTCACAGCGAATGCCGCCGGTGCAGAACATCGCGACTTTCTTGTGTCGGGCCGGATCGAAGTTGGCCTTGATGTACTCGGGAAACTCGCGAAAGCTGGTGGTCTTGGGGTCGATCGCGCCTTCGAAGGTGCCGATGGACACTTCATAATCATTGCGGGTGTCGATCAACAGCACTTCCGGATCGCTGATCAGCGCATTCCAATCCCGCGGTTCAACGTAGGTGCCGACTTGTTTGTTCGGGTCTACGCCTTCAACGCCGAGGGTCACGATTTCTTTCTTGAGCTTGACCTTGGTGCGGTAGAACGGCTGCTCGTCGCAGTACGACTCTTTGTGGTCGATGTCGATCATGCGCGGATCGTTCTTGAGCCAGGCCAGCAGGCCATCGATGCCTTCGCGAGTGCCGGAGACCGTGCCGTTGATGCCTTCCTGGGCGATCAGCAGCGTGCCTTTGACGCCGTTGTCGAGCATGGCCTTGAGCAAGGGCTCACGCAACTCGACGTAATCTTCAAGGGTGACGAACTTATACAGTGCCGCCACGACAATGGGTTGTGTCATGGGTGTTTCTCCAGGTGGCTACCCTCGTAAAGGGTGAACCGGATGCGAAAAAAAAACGCGCCCGGGAAGGCGCGTTGCGGATTCTAGCAAAAAAGCAGCTTCAAGCTCCAAGCTTCGAGCTGCAAGCCACAGCGCTATAGCTTGTAGCTGATAGCTTGAAACTTGTAGCGCTCTACCCCTTGCTACCCCCGGCACACGTCGGCGAAGCCGGGGCAGTATCGATTTTTGCCCATTCTTCAGGGGTGTAGGTGTGCAGCGCCAACGCATGGAATTCGCCCATCAGCTCGCCCAACGTGCCGTAGACCTTCTGGTGGCGCTTGACGCGATTGAGTCCCTCGAACTGCTGGCTGACCACCACGGCCTTGAAGTGGGTCTGTAACCCACGGCTGTGCATGTGGCTTTCATCCAGCACTTGCAGATACTCGGGCTGCAAGAGCCCGAGCGTCGATTCGATGCGTTGTTGCATGCTCATACCAGGCTCCGCTTACGGCTTTTTCTTGGCAGGGGCGGCGGCTTTTGGCTCAAGCTCGGCTGTCATGTCCGCCAGCAGCTTGTTGACCACCGGCACTGCGCTTTCAAGCTTGGCCTGGGTCAGTTGGGCCGATTGCTGGGTCAGCTGGGGCATTTTTTCCAGGACTTTCTTGCCCAGTGGCGACTGGTAGAAGGACACCAGGTCCTTGAGCTCCGACTCGCTGAAGTTGCTGGTGTAGAGCTTGACCATGTCCGGCTTGAGCTTGTTCCAGCCGATGGCCTGGTCCAGCGCGGCATTGGCCTTGGCCTGGTAGGTTTCCAGGGTGGCTTTTTTCGACTCAGGGGCTTTGGTCTGCTCAAAGCGCTGAGCAAACATTTGCTGCACTTGCATGTACACCGGGGTGCCCAGTTTGTCAGCGTGGGCCAGGGTCAGGAACGCTTCGGCACTGGCGTTGTGGCTGGCGGTATCGGCAAGAACAGGGCCGCTGGCACACACCAGAGCAACTGCGGTACAGATGGCACGAAGACGGGTCATCGAGTTTCCTTTCATTAAAGGCGAGGTAAAACCCCAAGGGCGACCATTCTGCGCCTAAAAAACGCCGCGCCTCAACCCCGATGCTTCTCACGTCCGATTGACGGGCCGAACCACCCACCCCTAGATTGAGGGAACCGGCGCTGCCCATCAGGGCCTAAACTGCGCATTCAGCCCTACAGGAGTTTGACCCGATGAGCCGTATCGAAACCGACAGCCTTGGCCAGGTTGAAGTCCCGGATGACGCCTATTGGGGCGCCCAGACACAGCGTTCCTTGATCAACTTTGCCATCGGCAACGAACGCATGCCGCTGTCGGTGCTGCACGCCCTGGCGCTGATCAAGAAAGCCGCCGCGCGGGTCAACGACCGCAATGGTGATCTGCCCGCCGACATCGCCCGCCTGATCGAGCAGGCCGCCGACGAAGTGCTGGACGGCCAGCATGACGACCAGTTTCCACTGGTGGTCTGGCAGACCGGCAGCGGTACCCAGAGCAACATGAACGTCAACGAAGTGATCGCCGGACGTGCCAACGAGCTGGCGGGCAACCCGCGCGGCGGCAAGAGCCCGGTGCACCCCAATGACCACGTCAACCGCTCCCAGAGCTCCAACGACTGCTTCCCCACCGCCATGCACATCGCCGCGGTGCAGGCCGTCCAGCAGCAATTGCTGCCGGCCATCGGTGAACTGTCCGGCGGCCTGGCGGAGCTGGCGGCGCGCCACATGAAACTGGTCAAGACCGGTCGCACCCACATGATGGATGCCACGCCGATCACCTTTGGCCAGGAACTGTCGGCCTTCATTGCCCAGCTCGATTACGCCGAACGCGCCATCCGCGCCGCCCTGCCAGCGGTCTGCGAACTGGCCCAGGGCGGTACGGCGGTGGGCACCGGACTCAATTCACCCCATGGCTTTGGCGAAGCGATTGCCGCCGAACTGGCGGCACTGTCCGGCCTGCCGTTCGTCACCGCACCGAACAAATTTGCCGCGCTGGCGGGCCATGAGCCCCTGACCGCCCTGTCCGGCGCGCTGAAAACCCTGGCCGTGACCCTGATGAAAATCGCCAACGACCTGCGTCTGCTGGGCTCCGGGCCACGGGCCGGGTTCGCCGAAGTGAAATTGCCGGCCAATGAACCGGGCAGTTCCATCATGCCCGGCAAGGTCAATCCAACCCAGTGCGAAGCTTTGTCGATGCTGGCCTGCCAGGTCATGGGCAACGACGTGACCATCGGCTTTGCCGCCAGCCAGGGCCACTTGCAGCTGAACGTGTTCAAACCGGTGATCATCCATAACCTGCTGCAGTCGATCCGCCTGCTGGCCGATGGCTGCAGCAACTTCCAACAGCACTGCATCGCCGGGCTCGAGCCGGATGCCGAGCAGATGGCCGCGCACCTGGAGCGCGGGTTGATGCTGGTGACCGCGCTTAACCCGCACATCGGCTACGACAAGTCCGCCGAGATCGCCAAGAAAGCCTACGGCGAAGGGCTGACCCTGCGCGAGGCGGCGTTGCAGCTGGGGTATCTCACCGATGAAGAGTTCGATGCCTGGGTGCGGCCGGAGAATATGCTGGAGGCGGGTAGCCAGGGCTGATGACTGGCTGCCCTCAGCGAATTTGCGTCCACTGAAAATCAAATGTGGGAGCGAGCTTGCTCGCGATAGGGCCGGGCGAGTCGATATCTCCATCGACTGTCACGCCGCCATCGCGAGCAAGCTCGCTCCCACATTAATTTTGTGTCGGTCGCACGATCTGTGGTGCTCTTAACGTCCTACCGCCATCCGCTCACGCCGGGCCCTGAGCCCGGCCATCAGCGAAGGCCCCAGCGCTACCAGCGCCGATCCCAGCACCACCAGCACCGCCCCGCCATACCCCAGCAGATTGATCTGCTCGGCATGGACGTAGTCAGGCCACCACCAGGCGGCTATTGCCACTGCGGCAAAGGTCACCAGCGGCGTGATCGCCAGGGTCGCGCTGACACGCGAGGCTTCCCAATGGGCCAGCGCCTCGGCAAACGCGCCGTAGGCAATCAGCGTGTTGAGGCAGCACGCGAGCAACAACCAGCCCTGAAGAGGGCTCAATTGCAGCGCTTCCAACGGATGCACCCAAGGCGTGAGCAGCAACGCACAGAACAGGTAAATCACCATCATCACCTGCAACGAATTCCACACCGTCAGCAGTTGCTTCTGGCCCAGGGCGTAGAACGTCCAGACCGTGGACGCCAACAAGACCATCAAGACCCCGGCGGTGTAGTCGCTCAAGGAGGTCAGCAGCTCGCCGAGGCGCTGGTTGAAAAACAGCGTGAAGCCGATCAACAGCACTGCCAGGCCAATACCCTGCCCCACACTGAACCGCTCCTTGAACACAAACAGGCTGGCGACCAGCAACATGATCGGCCCCATCTGTACCACCAACTGCGCCGTGCCAGGGCTCAACCGGTTCAGGCCCATCAGGTACAGCACGTAATTGCCCACCAGCCCCAGCACCGCCATCGCCACCAGCCAGCCGCCACGAGGACCGAGCACCTTGCGGCTGGGCAGGCGTCGGGTCGCCGCCAGATAGATGAACAGCAAGCCACCGGACACCAGCAAGCGAAACCAGGTCACGGTGACCGGGTCCATCACTTGCAAGACTTGCTTGAGCTTGATCGGCAGGATGCCCCACAGCAAAGCGGTCAACAGGGCAAGGAACAGGCCATAGACCCAGCGACCGGACGATATGTGCATGCAACCCTCGAAGCTCAAGACAGTGAGCCCCCATTCTAGGCGCGTCTGGCCCGGCGACACAGGGACAGTTGAGCAAAGGCGCCCATGGGATTGTATGGGTCGCAGCCGTCGATCGGCTGGCCAGGCGCAAATTCACGACACCACATATGCTCAATGAAACCGACCTCGCGCCCCCCATGGAGACTCACTATGCTTGGCAAACGCGCCCAGGATCCCGCCCCTACGACGATTTTTCGCAGTGACCGGATCTGCCGGGTAAACGGCGAGTTTTATTTCAATACCCGTGAAGGCACGCAGGAGGGTCCATTCGCCAGTCGCGAGGCGGCAGAACGGGAGATAGAAGCGTATATCGACCGGATGCGGCAGTTGACCCAGGTTGCCAGCTAAGTCCCCCCGTTGGCTGCGCAGCAGCCCCAAAAGAAACCCCCAGTGTGTCTGACACACTGGGGGTTCAGGTTTCAGGGCTGCTACGCAGCCCAACGGGGATAAATCCCCTCGCCACAGTTAAATCCCTCCCAAAAGATGATCCTTTTGCCACCCCATCTCTGCGGTAAACGGTTAACGAACCGCCTCGAACAACCCTGTCGCCCCCATCCCACCGCCCACGCACATGGTCACGATGCCGTAGCGCAGGTTACGCCGTTGCAGCTCGCGCACCAGGTGCCCCACTTGCCGTGAGCCGGTCATGCCGAACGGATGGCCGATGGCGATCGAGCCGCCGTTGACGTTGTATTTCTCGTTATCGATTTCCAATCGATTACGGGCGTACAGGCATTGGGAAGCAAAGGCCTCGTTGAGCTCCCACAGGTCGATATCAGCGATCTTCAAGCCTTTGGCCTTGAGCAACTTCGGCACGGAAAACACCGGACCGATGCCCATCTCATCCGGTGCGCAACCGGCCACGGTAAAACCACGGAAAAACGCCTTGGGCTTGAGCCCCAGGGCCAGGGCTTTTTCCAGGCTCATCACCAGGGTCATCGAGGCGCCATCGGACAACTGCGAGGAATTGCCCGCCGTCACCGAACCGTCTTCGGCGAACACCGGCTTCAGGCCGGCCAGGCTTTCATAAGTGGTGTCCGGACGGTTGCAGTCGTCACGATCCACCACGCCATCGAGGATCTGCACCGCGCCAGTGTTCTTGTCCTCGACGCGGTACTTGACCGTCATCGGAATAATCTCGTCATCGAACAGCCCGGCCGCCTGGGCCTGGGCGGTGCGTTGCTGGCTCTGCAAGGCATAGCGGTCCTGCTCTTCGCGACTGACCTGATAGCGACGCGCAACGATCTCGGCCGTCTGGCCCATGGGGAAGTAGATCCCGGGTACTTGCTCTTTGAGCAGGGGGTTGATCAGGTTGTCGGTGTTGACGCTTTTCATCGTCAGGCTGATGGACTCCACACCGCCGGCGACGATGATCTCGCTGCAACCGGAGGCGATCTGGTTGGCCGCGATGGCAATGGCTTGCAGGCCCGAAGAGCAGAAACGGTTGAGGGTCATGCCGCCGGTGCCGATGCCCAGTTGCGAGAGCACTGCCACGTTGCGGCCGATGTTGAAGCCTTGGGCGCCTTCGTTGGAGCCGGCGCCGACGATGCAATCCTCGACGCTGGCCGGGTCGATGTCATTGCGGCCCAACAAGGCATCGACACAATGCGCCGCCATGTCGTCCGGACGGGTCATGTTGAACTTGCCGCGAAAGGACTTGGCCAGGCCAGTCCGCACGCTGTCGACGATCACCACTTCACGCATGGCGGTACCCTCATTGTTGTGGTCGGTAGGAAGTGGGTCCAGCATAGGTCCACCGTATATCCGACCGCGACAATCATTCATCCCGCGTATGCGCCCTCATTGGCTACTTCCGGCTTTTTTTCGCCTGGCGAGCCTGTTTCTCCGAACGCTCGAAAGCGTCCTCCAGCGCCTGGTTGAGAGTGCGCAACACCTTGACCCGCGCCCAGCGCTTGTCGTTGGCTTCCACCAATGTCCAAGGGGAAATCTCGGTGCTGGTACGGTCCACCATGTCGCACACCGCCGCCCGGTAGGCGTCCCACTTATCCCGGTTGCGCCAGTCGTCTTCGGTGATCTTGAAACGCTTGAAGGGGATCTCCTCGCGTTCCTGGAAGCGCTCGAGCTGAGTCTCCTTGTCGATGGCCAGCCAGAACTTCACCACCACCACGCCCGCGTCGGCAATCTGCTCCTCGAAATCGTTGATTTCGCCGTAGGCCCGCAGCCAGTCGGCCCGGCTGCAAAACCCTTCGACCCGCTCCACCAGCACCCGGCCATACCAGGAGCGGTCGAACATGGTGAACTTGCCGCGCGCCGGAATATGCCGCCAGAACCGCCACATGTAGGGATGAGCGCGTTCCTCTTCGGTGGGCGCGGCAATCGGCACGATGCTGTATTGGCGCGGGTCGAGGGCCGCCGCGACCCGTCGGATCGCGCCGCCCTTGCCCGCCGCATCGTTGCCTTCGAACACCGCCACCAGGGCATGGCGGCGCATGCGTTTGTCCCGCAGCAAACCGGCGAACCGCGCCTGCTCGGTGATCAATTGCTCTTCGTAATCGGCCTTGTCCAGGCGCAGGGTCATGTCCAGGCTGTCGATCAGCGTCAGCTGGTCGTCCAACGCCGGCAACGGCGCCACACTGACTTTTTCCGGCTTGACCTTCGGCCGATCCAGGGCCTGGCGCAATCCTTCGAGCAGGATCCTTCCCACCGTGAGGCTGCGATAACAACTGTCCACGCCTTCGATCACATGCCACGGCGCGTAATCACGACTGGTACGGCGCAGCACCCGCTCACCGTATTTGACGAACTTGTCATAGGTCTGGGACTGCTGCCAATCCAGCGGGCTGATGCGCCAGCTGTGCAGCGGGTCATCCTTGAGCCCCTTGAGCCGGGCTTTCATCTGCTTCTTGGACAGGTGGAACCAGAACTTGAAGATCAGCGCGCCTTCGTCGCAGAGCATTTTTTCCAGGCGCTCTGCCGCGTTGATGGCCTGGTCGAGCCGTGGGTCCTTGAACTCGCCGTGAACCCGCCCCTGCAGCATCTGGCTGTACCAATTGCCGAAGAAAATCCCCATGCGCCCCTTGGCCGGCAGCATCCGCCAATAACGCCATGCCGGTGGCCGCGCCAGTTCCTCGTCCGTTTGTTGGTCGAAGGTGCGGACTTCGATCAACCGGGGGTCCATCCACTCATTGAGCAGCTTCACCGTCTCGCCCTTGCCCGCGCCCTCGATGCCGTTGATCAACACGATGACCGGAAACCGGCCCTGCTGCTGCAACTCGAATTGAGCCTCGAGCAGCGCTTCACGCAGCGCCGGCACCTCGGCCTCAAAGGTCTCTTTGTCGATGGCATGACCGATTTCAGCGGATTCAAACATGGGCAGCTCCTTCCAGGAATGGGGCAAGACTAGCGGATTGGACGCGGCCCGGTGCAGCAGATTCCATCCAGAACAGCGCTCTATTGCGATGGGTCAAGCAAGCGGATACCGATCGGCTAGAATGGCCACCTTGTTTTGACCGAGCCTGCCATGACACCCGCACAGCACCACGCCCAACTCGACTGGGATGAACAGGGTCGCCCGCGTTCGCGGGTGTTCGACGACGTGTACTTTTCCGACCAGTCGGGCCTGGAAGAAACCCGTTACGTGTTCCTTGAGCAGAACAACCTGGCCGAGCGCTTTGCTGCGCTGCCGGAGGACGGACGGCTGGTGATTGGCGAAACCGGGTTCGGCACCGGCTTGAACTTCCTCTGCGCCTGGCAACTGTTCGAGCATTGCGCCCCGGCCCAGGCGCGGCTGCATTTTGTCAGCGTCGAGAAATACCCCTTGAGCCCGCAAGACCTGCGCCGGGCCCTGGCGCTATGGCCGCAGCTGAGCTTTCAGGCGGATCAATTGCTTGAGCAGTACGTCGCGATTCACCAGGGTTTCCAGCGCCTGACGCTGGCGGATGGACGGGTGACGCTGACCTTGTTGATCGGCGATGCCCTGGAGCAGTTACCGCAGTTGGATGGGCACGTCGACGCTTGGTTTCTGGACGGCTTTGCGCCGGCCAAGAACCCCGAGATGTGGACCGCCGAGTTGTTCGCCGAGTTGGCACGGCTGGCGGCGCCCGGCGCCACCCTCAGCACCTTCACCAGCACCGGTTGGGTACGACGGTTGTTGAACGCAGCGGGCTTCAAGATGAAGCGCACGCCGGGCATCGGCCATAAATGGGAGATTCTGCGCGGGGTATTTCTCGGCTGGCCGGAGCAGGTACCGGCGCCGCTCACGGTGAAACCCTGGTACGCGCGCCCTGCTCCGTTGACCGGCGAGCGTCGGGCGCTGGTGATCGGCGGCGGCCTGGCCGGTTGTGCCAGCGCGGCGAGCCTCGCCGCACGCGGCTGGCAGGTGACGCTGCTGGAACGTCACGCCGGCTTGGCCGAGGAAGCGTCCGGCAACCCCCAGGGCGTGCTGTACCTCAAGCTTTCGGCCCACGGTACGGCATTGTCGCAGATGATCCTCAGCGGTTTCGGCTACACCCGGCGCGTGCTGACACATCTGCGACGCGGCGTTGACTGGGACGCTTGCGGGGTCTTGCAACTGGCCTTCAACGCCAAGGAAACCGAGCGCCACAAACAACTGGCCGCGGCGTTTCCAGACGACTTGCTGCATTGGCTCGATCAGCCACAGGCCCAAGCGCGGGCCGGCGTTGGCCTGGTCCATGGCGGTCTGTTTTATCCCGAGGGTGGCTGGGTCCATCCGCCGGCGCTGTGTCGCTGGCAGGCTTCGGGACCAGCGATTGACGTGCAACCCCATCATGAAGTGCTGCAGCTGCGCCGGATCGACGGCCAATGGCAGGCCTGGGACGGTGAACGTTGCCTGGCCAGCGCGCCCGTAGTGATCCTCGCCAGTGCCGCCGAGATCAAACGTTTCGAACCGGCCGCCGACTTGCCGCTCAAGCGCATTCGCGGGCAAATCACCCGCCTGCCGCAGACCGTCCGCAGCCAGGACCTGGCGACGGTGGTGTGTGCCGAAGGCTACGTGGCCCCGCCGCGACTGGGCGAGCACACCCTGGGCGCCAGTTTCGATTTCAAGAGCGACGACCTGACCCCTACCGCCGCCGAGCACGCCGGCAACCTGCAGATGCTCGAAGAAATCTCCCTGGACCTGGTGGATCGCCTGAACGCCAGCACCCTGGACCCGCACAACCTCGAAGGCCGTGCGGCGTTCCGTTGCACCAGTCCGGACTACCTGCCGATTGTCGGTCCGTTGGCTGACAGACAGGCGTTCATCGAGGCCTATTCGGCCCTGGGCAAAGACGCCCGCCAAGTACCGGACAGCCCCTGCCCGTGGCTCGATGGCCTGTACATCAACAGCGGCCACGGCTCCCGGGGCCTGATCACCGCGCCGCTGTCGGGTGAGCTGATCGCCGCCTGGCTGGATAACGAACCCCTGCCACTGCCCCGAAGCGTGGCCGAGGCCTGCCATCCGAACCGGTTTGCATTGCGGGAGTTGATT
This sequence comes from Pseudomonas sp. B21-054, assembly GCF_026016345.1. NCBI lineage: Bacteria > Pseudomonadati > Pseudomonadota > Gammaproteobacteria > Pseudomonadales > Pseudomonadaceae > Pseudomonas > Pseudomonas sp. B21-054. The sequence goes on along the minus strand of NZ_CP087204.1, from coordinate 1,907,009 downwards.
CGGGGGAAGGCTTAGCACCGACTTCTTGAGACATGCCACAAACCCTGTGGGAGCGAGCTTGCTCGCGATAGCAGTGTGTCAGTCAACTCAGAGGCCAACTGATCCACCGCTATCGCGAGCAAACTCGTTCCCCACAAGGGCCGCGCAACATTCAGCCCAACCCCACCCGCCTGCTTATAACGCATCGATCTAAAACTCACAGCAATCCCCTCGGTCAGTTTCAGGGTACCCGCCATGTCGTCGCGTGCAGCTCGACCCCTCCCCAACGGAAAAACCGGTAAGGACTTATGTGCCGATTAGCTGGAGTTGTTGGTTAGGGGATCTCAAAGGGCTTTCAGGGGATAACCATCACCCTGAAAGCCCCTAAAAAATGCACGTTTGGTACAAAAAGTGGTACGAGACCTATCAGATTTTCGTTTCATTAAGGATTTGCAAGCCGCCCCTCAACAGATCAAGCTGGATCTTGGGGTGGAAGTTCAAGGTGATGTTAATGGAATCGAAATGGGGGTCCTTGAAAACGGCATCCCATTCTTTACACAACGGGGCTTGGCATTCGTCACCGGCGCGCCTCGTAGCGCCATACAAGAAATAACGCAAAAATGGATTGAGCACTATGACGATCAAGCGATAACAAAAGATCGGATCTCTTTTATAAAAGAATATTTGTTCAGTCGACGCTACACTGATCGATCTCTTTTCATCGAAACCGTCCGCGATGGAAGCCCTCACTATGCCTACCCTGACGTCGTCTGCATGGCTATTTTGGAGTATTACGCATTTGAGACGCGATCTCCAAACAAGCAAGCCACAGATAATTTTAGAAATTTTGCAGCACTTGGGCTTCGCCGTTTCATTTATGAATCTCTCAATTACAAACCGGGTGATAAATGGCGGTTTCACCACGAAAGTGTATCGATACTAAACAATACTGCCCCTCTGGGTCATTTCATTGTCTTCAACGAAGTCACAGGCTTAATTGTAGACCTTACCCTCAACCATAAGACCCTCCCGGACATCAGCGTCGGACAGATGTGAGCTGGAAGGAATTCAACCTCGATGCGATCTATGGGAAACGAGTTCCCTGTCAGCACAACTACCCGCTCGATATCCTCAAGCCAAAAGCAATCCTCAGGAGGCAAGCACTTACCCCAACCATGCCCTCGCAGAATTCCGCAGGTGGTTCAGATACGATTATCTTGTCACAAAGTTCCCTGACTACGTCCTGAAAAGGCACCAATGTTGAAAGGCGGTAAGGAAGAGGCGCTCCAAATTGGTTCGATGTATGCACCGAAACAACTGAAATAATGACGAGGCCCGCCTAGCGCAGGGCCTTTCAGTTCGCTCCACCAGAACTAATTGCGTCGTAACTCCGCTCACAAGCCAGCCCCGCTATTCTGGCTCGGTCATACGCAACCGCCAACTCTCCCGCTCTTTTGTCAGCTCGCCGGAGCAGGTCGGAGAGCACCATGGCGGCGCGGTTGGCTGACGCGCCTCGCTGGGCAGCTCCGGGATCGCCGCAGGCAGTGCCGGCAAACTTACCAGCTTCGACGTGCAGCCGTTCACCAGCAACACCAGCATCCACAGTTGCAGCCTTGTTCTGTTCTCGTGCATCACTCGCTTCCTTATTCACTGCCGCCTGGCGGCGCTGTTCTTCTTCGCGGGCCAGGCGACCCGCCTCGGCAACGGCGAACGCTTGGGTTGATTCGATGTCTACCAACTGCTTGCCGTAGCGCCACTCCTGCACCTGCCACGTCGCGCTCATGGCCAGGATCAAGGCCACGGCCACGCCAGCAACCATCAACTTGAATGAGGCGGGAGTCATGGCACATCCTTGAAGAAAATGTGATTGCCCAGGCCGGCGGCTTCGGCATCGTGGTCGCGTAGTAGTGGGTCGCGCCCTTCGTGATGTCAGGCTCTGCACCGGAGATAACCAAGTCGGCCGCCCGCTGCGCCTGGGCGAACTGCTTCGGCGGGATCGGCTTGACGCCGCTCAGATACGGATAGTTCTGGTCGTTCTTGTTCCAGCAGCTGAACTGGTAGGGCTTGAGGCAAACTCCGGCATAGCCCTCGCCCCACCACGACTTGGCCTTGCCGTCGTTCACGCGGTTGCGGATGGTCCAGGCCACGGCGATCTGTCCGGCCAAACTTTCGCCGCGGGCTTCACCCCATAACGTGCGAGCGAGGATGTCGCGGTCTTTATCGGTTTCAGTCATTACTTTTCTCCGTGCACAAAAAAGCCGGCTATTGCGCCGGCGTTCGGGAGGATCTGCAGCAGTTGCTGCGCGGTGATAGGCATGGCGTTTTCAAGGCAAAAAAATACCCGCTCGACGGCGGGTATATTGGTTAGGCGAAGCTAGATTTGGGAGCGCTTAGTCTCGCAGTATAAGACCATTGCCTTGTCAGAGTTTCCGAAGGCCTTCTGAACAATATGCAGCGGAAACATAACTCTTTCGTTCAAAAGCAAGCCAAGAGCTTTGGGGAAAGTGGTCTTCATGGGGACGCCGCGGATGCCAGACTGCTTTGTTCGATCGATCATGCTGAGAGATAGTTTCTTGGACTCGTTGCGTTTCACAATGAAGTTTGACAGCGGGAATAACATATTCGATACCGGATACGTCAGCCCCGAAATGTGGACCATATTCATGCCTTCTTGATCGAAAACGCTGGTCGCAGTCTCCCGACTATATCGACGGTAGTGGCCAGCGATCTCGTCCTCGATCCCCCAGTGGGCAGGAGAACCCGGGACGATAGTGATCATGGCCCCATCAGTAGTAAGGCAATTCCGCCCATGTAAGATAAAAGCACGCTGACCCTCATCATCAAAATGCTCCATGACCATGCATGAAATTACGAGGTCACATGGCTCGGTCGGTGCAGTCAACCAATCACCTACGACAACATCGTAGCTGCCGTTAGCAATCTGGCCAGCGAAACGGTTACGCAACGTTTCTGCCGTTGTCGGCGACAAATCGTATGCCTTTCCACGCCACCCTAACGACAGCAGAAGATGAGATATGTGCCCAGCACCGGCGCCGATCTCAACAAACTTCCCTGGTTTAAGACCAGAAATCCGCTCTCTTAGGTACATCAGTTGCAGTATCGTACCTGGTGGCAAAACGTCCATGGCGACCTCCTTTTTGGTCGCTAAGCTTCTCATCACTCGCGGACACCGTCCAGCGGCTCTAGCGCCAAGCGCCAGCATTTGGATAATTGTCGAGATGGGTCAACTAACAAAATTTTGGTGAGGCTATGGCTCACCATACCAGTACCGGTATACTCTGCCGGGGCTCATGCGGCCAAGTTATTTAAAGAATTTGAGAACGCGATCACAAATGAAACTATCAATAGTGTCCACCTTATACCAATCAGAAAAGTATATTGATGAGTTTTACCGCAGATCAAAGTTAGCCGCAGAAAGTTATGCTGGCGAGAGCTACGAAATAATCTTTGTCAATGACGGATCTCCTGATTCCAGCCTGAACATTGCTATAGAAATAGCAAAAATAGACAAACATGTAACCGTAATAGATTTATCGAGAAATTTTGGCCATCACAAGGCCATGATGACCGGGCTGGCACACTCGATTGGTGAACAGGTTTTTTTGATTGATAGCGACTTAGAGGAAGAGCCCGAATGGCTAGCCACCTTTTCGAACGCAGTAAAAAATAGTAGTGACCTAGATGTTGTATACGGAACACAAGGTAGTCGGAAAGGAGGGCGAACCGAAAAACTATCGGGATATTTATTCTACCGATTGTTCAGGGCGCTTACCGGCATAGACCAACCAGACAATATTGTTACTGCAAGATTAATGTCGCGGCGATATGTCGATGCTTTGTTAATGCACAAAGAACGAGAGTTAAACATTGGCGGCATATGGGTTATCACTGGATTCAAGCAATTAGCCATCCAGGTAACGAAGCACAATACTAGCCCAACAACATATTCACTTCGAAAAAAAATCAGCCACCTAGTTAATGCAGTCACCTCATTCAGCAGCCTACCTCTTGTCTTCACATTCTACTCAGGGCTAATTATCTCTGCAACCGCTGTGGCATTCATCCTCTTATTGATAATTAAATTCCTATCACACTCAACAATCCCAAGTGGCTACACCTCAATAATTGCCTCCATCTGGCTTTTTTCGGGCCTGATAATATCGTTTCTAGGAATACAAGGAATCTATATATCAAAGATATTTATGGAGATAAAACAACGCCCTTACACCATTATAAAAGAAATCCATAACTCAGGAAAATAAAATGCTTAACCACATACCAACAAGCAGTTATGGAATTCTTCAAAGAACGATCTCCGAAAGCGCAATCGACTTGGCCGCAGAGCAAATTAGCTCCTTGGGATACGCTACAATCCCGTCCGGAATCGGCATCGAAGAACTTAATCGTTTTCAAATAGATTTTGACTCAAACCGCGACCAGTACATTAAAACCTTCGGTCTTGACAAGCTTACATATACTGACGAACTGAATATTATACGCGCCCCGCTTACTCACGGCCCAGAGTCGTTTCTAAAAATCGCCACAAATAAAATACTTTTATCGTTAATCAGCAAATTAATCCAAGGGGATTTCATTTTAAATCAGCAAAACAGCATCATAAACCCTCCAAAAAAACAGTATAATCAAGGGGCATGGCATAGAGATCTTCCGTATCAACATTTCACATCGAGCAGTCCAATCGCTGTTAATGCTATATTTTGTGTTGACGATTTTACGGAAAGAAATGGCGGTACATTTGTTTTGCCAGCATCGCACAAATCCACTAAATTCCCTTCACCTGAATACATAAGTAAAAATGCTATTCAAATAGAGGCGAAAGCTGGAGATTATATAGTTTTGGATTGCATGATTTTTCATGCAGGAGGCTTCAACTCAACCAGCATCGCTCGAAGAGGTGTGAACCACGTGTATACCATTCCGTTTCTCAAGCAACAAATCAGACTGCCAGACAACATTGACACCAGCGGCTTATCAGAAGACATCAAAAAACTCCTAGGCTTTGGGTATAGCGAGCCCAAAACCATATCAGAATTCCTTGATAGCAGACCAAGAACATAAAATCATCCTCTGCCAACAGCTGGGCAGAGGATGAGCTTAATCATACGATAGAGATATTTGATTTCTACTGAAAGGCCAGTAGCCTTTCATCATCCTCATTCACTTGCCCTTGATTCTTCCAGATGTCGGAATCTTGTTGACAGTTGAACACTGCAATTATCTCTAATTCTGCATCGCGTAAGGGTGATGGCTGCCCCGTGATCTGTTCATCGCAGCTAACCCAATTGGAGCCACCAATGACGAACTGACGAAGGGGGGCAGCGGATTCGTCGACGAACGCACTCATGCGGACTACCTGATTTTCCTGGCTGGTTACCGGGCAGCGATCCGGGGGCCGGAAGGAGCGGAGGCGCAGCCATGCCAGCTACATCGCCAGGCGGCAGCCGAATTGCCCTCAATAACGAGTTCAGCCAGCTCGGCTCGCGCCTCGTTCGCTTCGGCCAGGCCATGCAAGAGCCCTGCACCACCGTCAGCGATCTTATGCGCCTGGCCCAGGCCTGTGGGATCAACCTCAAATTGCGCGTGGTGGCTGAGTCGCAAGAGGCGACGGGGGGAAACCATGTCAGCAGCTGAAGAGCTTCTTCACGACAAGGTCACCGAGATGCGGATGGCGGAGCTCGTGGGAACCACAGCGAAGGCGCTGCAGCGAAAGAGGGTGCGGAAGATCATCCTACCGGGTGTATGGATGAAGATCGATGGACGAATTATGTACAGCAAGCAGAGATATGACGAATGGATAGAAAGCCTGTGGACCCGCCATCAGGGGTTGAGCTCGTCGGGCCTTCCATCCGAATTCGCTTCACCTGGAACAAGAAGCGGTGCTGCGAAACGCTTGCCTTCCCTCAAACCCCGAAAGACATCGCTACTGCAGCGAACCTACGTGCTCAAGTAAAGCAGCTGGATAAGCTCGGCGCGCTGACTGCTGAATAGTACGCCGAGCTGTTCCCGGGAACCCGGAGCCTTGACGCTCAGGCCATTCCTATATTTTTCGATTACGCCCAGGATTGGCTGGATGGCCTACAAATCGTCGAAAGCACCCGGAAGAACTACCGGTCAACCCTCCAAACGTACTGGGTGCCCTACCTCGCGTCGAAGCGCCTCGACACCATCACGCCTGTCCTGATGCGCAAGGTGGTCAACGACATCGACTGGCCCTCCCCCGTCCGCCGGCGCGATGCCGTTCGGCTGGTCACCACCATCTTTACCCAAGCGGTGCGGGACGAGTTGATCACCCGGAACCCGGCGAATTCGATAGCGCCCACCAGGGTGCCCAAGCGAGACCTGGACCCTTTCACCCGGGCCGAGGCGGATCTGGTCATCGAGAAACTGTACGAATTGACGAGCGGCTTGCAGCAGATTTACGCGTGCTTTTTTGAGTTCTCCTTCTACACAGGGATGCGGCCAGGAGACGCGATGGCGCTGCGCTGGAGCGAGGTCGACACTCGCAAGCGGACAGCCAAAGTCTGTCGGATTCGCATATATGGAAAGATCCAGGAGCGGACCAAGACCAAGGTCACCCGGGAAGTTTTATTGAACGATCGAGCGTTACGGGCACTCGAAAAAGCCAGACCTCTTACGGCGGCGCGCTCTGATTACGTTTTCGCGCCGGAAGGCTCGGGTGAAAGAACAGAGCTGTACATCCGGTCTGAGACAGGTCCAAAACGCTACTGGCTGAGCGCGCTGCGGAAGTTAGGAATTCGGCATCGCAGAATGTATGACACGCGCCATACGTACGCCACGATGTGTTTGATGTCCGGCATGAATCCAGCATTCATCGCCGCGCAGCTCGGGCACAGCGTGCAAGTGCTGCTTTCCACCTACGCCAAGTGGATCAGTTCCCCAAGTAACTGGGCAGAGCTGGACAAGCTGGACCGAGTAGAAAGTGGTACGAAAACGGTACGAGAGAATCACCAGTAGCGACACACATGCCGAAATACAAAGGGTTCACACCACATGTGCGGATTAGCTGGAGAGTTACGTTTCGATCAACAACCTGCGGACCTTGCAGCCGTAGAACGAATCACCCATCACTTGGCCCCACGCGGCCCTGACGCGTGGGGTTTTCATAGCCAGGGCCCGATTGCCCTGGGCCATCGGCGCCTGAAAATCATGGACCTGTCCGACGGTTCGGCCCAACCCATGGTCGACAATCAACTGGGCCTGTCCCTGGCCTTCAACGGCGCGATCTACAACTACCCGGAACTGCGGGCCGAGCTCGAAGGCCTGGGCTACGCCTTCTATTCCGGTGGCGACACCGAAGTGCTGCTCAAGGGCTACCACGCCTGGGGCGAAGCGCTGTTGCCCAAGCTCAACGGCATGTTTGCCTTCGCCATCTGGGAACGCGATGCCAAGCGGCTGTTCATCGCCCGCGACCGCCTCGGCGTCAAGCCGCTGTACCTGTCGCGCACCGGCCAGCGCTTGCGCTTCGCCTCGGCGTTGCCGGCGCTGCTCAAGGGCGGCGACATCAGCCCGATGCTCGACCCGGTGGCCCTCAATCATTACCTGAATTTTCATGCGGTGGTCCCGGCCCCCCGCACCCTGCTGGCCGGTGTTGAAAAACTGCCACCTGCCACCTGGATGCGGGTCGAAGCCGACGGCACCACCGAGCAGAAGACCTGGTGGACCCTGCCCTACGGCCCACGGGCCGATGAACAGCACCTGAACCTGGAAGACTGGGTCGACCGCGTGCTCGACAGTACTCGCGAAGCAGTCGCCATTCGCCAGCGTGCCGCCGTGGATGTGGGTGTGCTGCTGTCCGGCGGCGTGGATTCGAGCATGCTGGTGGGGCTGTTGCGCGAAGTTGGCGTGGAGGACCTGTCGACCTTTTCCATCGGTTTCCAGGATGCCGGCGGCGAGCGCGGTGACGAATTCCAGTATTCGGATCTGATCGCCAAGCATTACGGCACCCGCCATCACCAATTGCGCATCGACGAAAAAGAAATCATCGAGCAATTGCCAGCGGCGTTCCGTGCCATGAGCGAGCCGATGGTCAGCCACGACTGCATTGCCTTCTACCTGTTGTCCCGGGAAGTGGCCAAGCACTGCAAAGTGGTGCAGAGCGGCCAGGGTGCCGACGAACTTTTCGCCGGCTATCACTGGTACCCGCAGGTTGACGGCGCCAGCGATCCCTATGCGGCCTATCGCGCCGCATTCTTCGATCGCAGCTACGAAGAATATGCCGCCACCGTGCAGCCCAAATGGCTGACGGCCAACGACGCGGCCGGTGACTTCGTCAAGGAGCACTTCGCCCAACCGGGGGCCGATGCCGCCGTGGACAAGGCCTTGCGCCTGGACAGCACGGTGATGCTGGTGGACGACCCGGTCAAGCGCGTCGACAACATGACCATGGCCTGGGGCCTGGAAGCCCGTACACCGTTCCTCGACTACCGACTGGTGGAGCTTTCCGCGCGGGTCCCGGCGAAATTCAAGCTGCCCGACGGCGGCAAGCAGGTCCTCAAGGAAGCCGCCCGACGGGTGATCCCCAGCGAGGTGATCGACCGCAAGAAAGGCTATTTCCCGGTCCCGGGCCTCAAGCACCTGGAAGGCGACACCTTGGCCTGGGTCCGCGAACTGCTGCTGGATCCGAGCCAGGATCGCGGCTTGTTCAACCCGGCCATGCTCGACCGCTTGTTGACCGACCCCAACGGCCAGCTCACCCCGTTGCGCGGCTCGCGGCTGTGGCAACTGGCGGCGCTGAACCTGTGGCTCAGCGAGCAAGGAATCTGATTGATGAAACCTCATGCAACCGTTCACAACCAACGCCTTCTGCGCGGCCAGGCACCGTCCTATGAACGCCTGCAGGCACGCCTGGCCGAAGACGGCAGCGCATTGGGTGCCGACCCGATCGCCGTGCATTGCGGCTGGGGCCGATTGCTGATCGGTCACACCTTCCCGGACCCGGCGAGCCTGGCCCAGGAACTGCTCAACGAACAGCCCGGCGAACGGGACATCGCCTTGTACGTCGCCGCGCCCCAGCAAGTGCTGGGGCTGGAGCCGGCACAACTGTTCCTCGATCCGTCCGACACCTTGCGCCTGTGGTTCAGCGACTATCGCCAGGCCACGCGGGTGTTTCGCGGTTTTCGGATTCGCCGGGCCCAGAACGAGGCCGACTGGCAGTCGATCAACCAGCTCTACCAAGCTCGCGGCATGCTGCCCATCGACCCGCACCGTTTGACCCCGCGACATGAGGGTGGCCCGGTGTACTGGCTGGCCGAAGACGACGACACTGGCGCGGTGATCGGCAGCGTCATGGGCCTGAACCACCAGAAGGCCTTCAACGATCCGGAAAACGGCAGCAGCCTCTGGTGCCTGGCCGTGGACCCGCAATGTTCACGCCCCGGCGTTGGCGAAGTACTCGTGCGCCACCTCGTCGAGCACTTCATGAGCCGTGGCTTGAGTTACCTCGACCTCTCGGTCCTGCACGACAATCGCCTGGCGAAAAACCTCTATGCCAAGCTCGGTTTCCGCAACCTGTCGACCTTCGCCATCAAACGCAAGAACGGCATTAACCAGCCGCTGTTCCTGGGGCCTGGGCCCGAGGCGTCGTTCAACCCGTATGCGCGAATCATTGTCGAGGAAGCGCACCGTCGGGGTATCGAAGTGCAGGTGGATGACGCCGAGGCCGGGTTATTCACCCTGGTCCATGGCAGCCGGCGGGTGCGCTGCCGCGAATCCTTGAGCGACCTGACCAGCGCCATCAGCATGACCTTGTGCCAGGACAAAAGCCTCACCCATAAGGTGCTGAAAAACGCCGGCCTGAACCTGCCGGCCCAGCAGTTGGCAGGCAATGCCGATGACAACCTGGCGTTCCTCGATGAGCACGAGCGAGTGGTGGTCAAGCCGCTGGACGGAGAACAGGGCCAAGGCGTGGCGGTGGATCTGCGCACGATTGAAGAAGTGCAGAGCGCCATCGAAGCGGCCCGGCAGTTTGATAGCCGGGTGTTGCTGGAGAGCTTTCATGAAGGGCTCGACCTGCGGATCCTGGTGATCGGCTTCGAAGTGGTGGCCGCGGCGATCCGCCGTCCGGCGGAGGTGATCGGCGATGGCCAGCACACCATCGGCGCGCTGATCGAAGCCCAGAGCCGCCGACGACAAGCCGCTACGGGCGGGGAAAGCAAGATCCCGATGGACGCCGAGACCGAGCGCACGCTGAGCGCGGCGGGGTTTGACTACGACAGCGTCCTGCCGGCCGGGGAACACCTGTTCGTACGGCGAACGGCGAATCTTCATACCGGCGGTGTCCTGGAGGATGTCACGGGGATTCTTCATCCCACCCTCGCCGACGCGGCGGTACGCGCCGCCCGGGCGCTGGACATCCCCATGGTCGGCCTCGACTTGCTGGTACCGGCGGCCGATCAGCCCGAGTACGTGTTCATCGAAGCCAACGAACGCGCCGGCCTGGCCAACCACGAACCGCAACCCACCGCCGAACGCTTTGTGGATCTGTTGTTTCCCCATAGCCAGGCGGTGGCCTGCTAGAGGTGTAATACCTGAACTGACCCCATCGCGAGCAAACTCGCTCCCACATTGGATCCAGGGCGTTCAATCGAACCTGTGGGAGCGAGCTTGCTCGCGATAGCGGCGTGAAAGCCCCCGATGTTCCAACGTCGGTCACTCCCCCTTTTCTCTCATCGAAACCATCGATGTGCTCAACCCATCAGGAGTTTCCATGATCAGCAAAATCCCCGAACCGAATCTCGAATACCTGCAAAAAGTCCTGCTGGAAATGCTCGCCATTCCCAGCCCTACCGGCTTCACCGACACCATCGTGCGCTACGTCGCCGAGCGGCTCGAAGAGCTGGGCATTCCTTTCGAAATGACCCGGCGCGGCACGATCCGCGCCACCCTCAAGGGCCGCAAGAGCAGCCCCGACCGGGCCGTGTCGGCCCACTTGGACACCATCGGCGCCTCCGTGCGGGCCATCAAGGACAACGGTCGCCTGACCCTGGCCCCGGTGGGTTGCTGGTCCAGCCGGTTTGCCGAGGGCAGCCGGGTCAGCCTGTTCACCGACACCGGGGTGATTCGTGGCAGCGTCCTGCCGTTGATGGCTTCCGGGCACGCGTTCAACACCGCGGTGGATGAAATGCCCATCAGTTGGGACCACATCGAACTGCGCCTGGACGCTTACTGCGCCACCCGCGCCGATTGCGAAACCCTGGGTGTCGGCATCGGCGATTACGTGGCCTTCGATCCCTTGCCGGAGTTCACCGAGAGCGGCCACATCAGCGCCCGGCACCTGGACGACAAGGCTGGGGTCGCGGCGCTGCTGGCGGCGCTCAAGGCGATTGTCGACAGCGGCGAAGAGCTGCTGATCGACTGTCACCCGTTGTTCACCATCACCGAGGAAACCGGCAGTGGTGCGGCAGCTGCGCTGCCTTGGGACGTCAGTGAGTTCGTCGGCATCGACATCGCGCCTGTCGCACCCGGCCAGCACTCAAGCGAACACACGGTCAGCGTGGCCATGCAGGACTCCGGCGGCCCCTACGACTATCACCTGTCGCGGCACTTGCTGAAGTTGGCCAAGGAGAACGATCTGCCGGCCCGCCGCGACCTGTTCCGCTACTACTTCAGCGACGCCCATTCGGCCGTCACCGCCGGTCACGACATCCGCACCGCCCTGCTCGCCTTTGGCTGCGACGCCACCCACGGCTACGAACGCACCCACATCGACAGCCTGGCCGCCCTCAGCCGCCTGCTCGGCGCCTACATCCTCAGCCCACCCGTGTTCGCCAGCGACGCACAACCAGCCCAGGGTTCGCTGGACCGCTTCAGTCACCAGATCGAACATGACACGCAGATGGAAAGCGATACCCGGGTGCCGTCGGTGGACAGCTTGATTGGGCAACGGTCGGATAGCTGATTCAGCTAACAACATGGTTCGCGCGGGCGTATCGCAATCCAACTGTGGGAGCGGGCTTGCTCGCGAAGGCGTCGGCACATGCGGCATTGATACAAACTGGCCCACCGCTTTCGCGAGCAAGCCCGCTCCCACAAGGATTTGCAGTGAGCGAAAACCACAGGCTAGCCGCAAAAGCCCATTGGCCGTAGCATCTCGCTATTGTCTAGCCGAGGTACACCATGCTGATCCCCCACGACCAACTCGAAGTCGACACGCTCACCCGCCTGATCGAGGATTTCGTGACCCGTGACGGCACCGACAATGGTGACGACACGCCCCTGGAAACGCGGGTATTGCGAGTCAGGCAGGCCTTGACCAAGGGCCAGGCGTTGATCGTCTTCGACCCCGACAGCGAGCAGTGTCAACTGATGCTCAAGCACGATGTGCCCAAGCATCTATTCGACTGAACACGCCTTGCGAGCGGCCTGGGCCCTTTTTTTCTGGATCTTTTCGTAGATTTCGGAGCGATGGACGTCGATATGCCGAGGTGCCTCCACACCAAAGCGCACGGTGCTGCCGCTGACCGACAGCACCCGGACGGAAATATCATCGCCGATGGAAATCAACTCGCCCACTGCACGGCTTAGTACAAGCATGGTTCTTATCCTTAAGATTGTCTGGACCTTGACCATGCCCGGCCTGTTTCGTGTTCTCAAGGCAGGCGCAAGAATTCAGTAAGCCCCTACAACCAAAGCTCTGGCGACTGAAGGAAACTTCCTGCAAAACCTTGTCGAAGCGCTTTTTTTCAAGAGGCCGAGAACCGCGGGCCGAACAGAATCACACTGGCCCCCAGCACACAGAGCGCGACACCGATCCAGTCGGAACCCAGCGGTCGCACACGTTCAACCACGGCCAGCCAACCGATCGAAGCAATGATATAGATGCCACCGTAGGCGGCGTAGGCGCGACCGGCGTAGGTGGCTTCGATACGAGTCAGCAACAGCGCGAACAGCGTGAGGCTAAGCAGCGCCGGGGCGATCCACCAGGCGCTCTTGCCCTGGCGCAGCCACATCCAGAAGGCATAGCAACCGGCGATTTCAAATAGCGCGGCGAGTAAGAACCACAGGTAATTGAGCATGGGAAGGTCCATCAGGAAGGCCGAGTGGCGCCATCCTGAGGACACCGGGCATCCAGGTCAACTCGGGTTCTGTCGAGCCTTGGCGCGCATCTTGTCGGCCATGACGGTCATTTCGTCATACAGCAACTGCGGGTTCTTTTGCTTGAGGGCCCAGGCCATCCGGCCCTGCTCATGGGGCAGGATCATGAACTGGCCTTCGGCGACCTGCCGGTAGATGTAGTCGGCAATGTCGGCGGCGCTGATCGGTGAGCTTTCCAGCAATTTGCCCACTTGGGCTTTCATGGCTGGGGTCGGGCCACGGAACGAGTCCAGCAGATTGGTCTGGAAGAACGACGGGCATACCACGTGAACGCCGATCTCCTGCTGTGCCAGCTCGACCAGGAGGCTTTCCGACAAGGCGACGACACCAGCCTTGGCCACGTTGTAGTTGCTCATGGCCGGCCCCTGCATCAGGGCTGCCATAGAGGCGATATTGATGATCTTGCCCCGGCTTTTTTCCAACAGCGGCAAGAACGCCTTGCAGCCCTTGACCACGCCCATCAGGTTGATCGCAATCTGCCAGTCCCAATCTTCCAGGGAGAGTTCGCTGAAAAACCCGCCCGAAGCCACGCCGGCATTGTTGACGATAATGTCGATGCCGCCAAACTTCTCTTCACAGGCTTGGGCGAACGCAGTCAGTTGGCTGTAGTCGCGCACATCGCAACGCTGGACGAAGCCCTCGCCTCCGGCTTCACGCACCAACTTGAGGGTTTCCTTAAGGCCAGGCTCGCTGACATCCGACAGGGCCAGGCGCCAACCTTCACGGGCCCAGCGCAGCGCGATTTCGCGACCCAGGCCTGAGCCGGCACCGGTGATCATCATGCGATTTTGCATAGGAAACAGCCTTGTTGTTCCGGGAGAGATGGACCGAGTGTAGCGAAGGACCTGGCCGGACCCACGCTCCATCAGAATGCTGAATGGCGGGGGCAAACCGTAGGAAGTTTTGATTGAGAAATGCTTTGTGTGGGTCATGCCTGACGGGGGAAATACCCTCGTCACAAACCGCGATAAGCAGGTGCCTCTTCAAGTACTAAAAAACTTTGAATTTTTTACAGGACGTTACGGTCGGACATATTAAGCCGCCCGGATTTAACGCATGCGTGCTGGTAGTTGAAAGTTGCATCACTCCAGAACTGACCAATAAGGAAATCAACAATGGGCACAATACTTATCATCATCCTGATCCTCCTGCTGATCGGTGGTCTTCCGGTCTTCCCGCACTCCAGAAGTTGGGGTTACGGTCCGTCCGGTATCATTGGTGTAGTGTTGGTGGTGCTGTTGGTCCTGCTATTACTGGGCAAGATATAAACCACTAGGCGAGCAAAAAAAAAGAGGCCTCTTCAGGCCTCTTTTTTCATGCTCGCCGAGCCTCAGTCCGGCTTGCCGTCAACCACGCCAGCGGTGTTGTCCAACAGGCTTTTGGTGGCGGTCTGCAGGAATGATTCCAGCTTGAGTTTCATCTGTGCGGTGTCCGGCGCATCCGGGATGATTTCCGCACGCGGGTTGGCACCCAACTCATAGCGATACATCTTCGGCGCCATTTCCTTTTCCTTCGGCAGGACCAGGATCTTGTCGTCGCGAATGATCGCCGTCGTCTGTTCACTGCCCGACGGCTTGATCACGCCAAAACCGGTATCGCCTTCCGGCAGGTTCAACAGATCACGCCCCCAGCACTGGTTGCGCACTTGCCCACCGACCCGGCCCATGATGGTCGGTACGATATCGACTTGAGTGCCCACGGTGTGGCTGCGTTGGCCGAACTTTTCCTGGATACCCGGGCCGATCAACAGCATCGGCACGTTGAAACGGCCCAGGTCCATTTCGGTGATCTGACGTTCGTTGCCAAAGCCATGATCGCCGACCACGACAAACAGCGTTTCCTTGAAGTAAGGCTCCTTGCGGGCCTTCTCGAAGAACTGGCCCAGTGCCCAATCGGCGTAGCGCATGGCGGTCAGGTGTTCGTTCAGGCTGCCACGGTCGGTGACCCGCTCCACTGGCAACGGCGTCGGCAACGCATAAGGCGTGTGGTTGGACAGGGTTTGCAGCAAGGCATAGAACGGCTTGCCATTTTCCCGCGCCTTGAGCTCGATCAGGCCACGGTCGAACATGTCCTGGTCGGACACACCCCAGGTGGGGTCGGAAAACACCGGGTTCACGAAGTCGTTACGCCCGATGAAGTTGGTCATGCCCTGGCTGCTGAAGAACCCCGACTGGTTGTCCCAGGCGAAATCGCCGTTGTAGACATACACGTCATCAAAGCCGCGTGGACTGAGCAATTGCGGCAGGCCCGACAGCTTGTGGCTGCCTTCCGGGGTCTGCATCAGGTATTCGAAACCCGGCAGGTTCGGGAAGCACGCCATGGTGGCGAACATGCCTTGGTGGGTGTGGGTGCCGTTGGAGAAGAAGCGGTCGAACAGCAGCCCTTCCTTGGACAGCTTGTCCAGGTAAGGCGTGATGTTGCCAGGCGCACCCAAGGCGCCCACCGAGTGACCGGCCATGCTTTCCATGAGGATCACGACCACGTTCTTGATGGGCAGGGTCTTGTCGGCCGGCGGCGTGTAGTCGCGGCGTACGGCGGCAGTCTCGGCGTCCACCAGTTTGTCGTCGGGCATCACCAGCATGTCGCGCACGGTCTGCTGTGCCAGCGGCTGCTCGAGGGTGGCTTTCCAGATGTTGTCACGGTCTTCGGACATCCGGCTCTTGGCCGCCGCCACCAGCGACAACGTACCGTTGAGCCCCAACTGGTTAGCGAAGTTCGAATCGGTGGTGTAGACGTCACCCCAGCGCAGGGGCGGCCCTTGGCGCAGGGTGCCACGGGCAGCGGCCACTGCGACCAGCAGGCAAACCATGAACACCGCGACACGGCCGTACCACGGGGCGATCTGGCGCGTGCCGATGGTGCCACCGCTGAAAGGCCCACGTGGGCGAGTAGCGCGGTCGGCGCCCTTGAACGCCAGGCTCAGGATGAGCGTACCGCCGACCCAGGCCAGCAGGTAACGCACCACCGGGAAACCGTACCAGAGCATGCTCATCACGGTTTTCGGGTCTTCCTTCACATACTGGAAGACCAGACCGTTGAGGCGCTGGTGAAATTCACGGTAGAAGTCCATCTCCATCAGGCCCAGGAACAGCGCGATGCTGGAGGTGACGGTCAGCCAGAAACGAAAGAAACCACGGGCCGCCATGGCCCGGGCGCTGAACAATGCCAGTAGCAACGGAATGCTGAGGTAGACCACCAGGCGCAAGTCGAAACGCAGGCCGTTGGCGAACGCTTCAATGAAGGTCGCGGCCGGGGTATCCAGGATCATTTCGCGGTTATAGACCAGCAGCGCCACGCGCAGCAGGCTGAACATGACCATCATCACCAGGGCACAAAGCAACGTGTAGGCCAGGTGCGATTTGACGGTCGGCTGCAGCAAGCGATGCGTGGTGCGCTGCTGACTCAGGGCGTCAGGAATTGCCATGTCGATTGAGGACCTATTGGAGTTTAAGTGACAAAAAGAACAACGGCGCCCCCTCTGTTGGCCAGTGCCGGCCCCGGGGCTTGCGCGAGTGCGCAAATGTTGCACGAACGGCTAAGGCATTGCCATTAAATAACCGCCGGCGATAGAGCGCGGGAGATTGTCCGCAAGATTTTGTGAAAAATTTGTCCAATGAACATCTGGAAACACAAAAGTACCGCTATTACAGCCGAGCACTGTGGTGGCTAGGAAGCTTGTTCCCTAGCCACCACAGCTTCCTTGCCACATCGCAAAGTCAGTCGTTACTTGGCTTGTTGATCGCCTGCAACACGTACTGCGGCATGGCGAACGCGCCGATGTGTACCTCGGGGTTGTAGTAACGGGTGACGATGCCGCTGCCGATGAACCGCTCGCGCAGGGTTTCGCGGGACAGCTTGCGATAGGCCGTGTCGGTCGAACCCCAGGCGAAGGTCATGGCGCCGCCGATGTAGGTCGGCACGGCGGCCTGGTAGAAGTGCCAGTCGGCAAACAGGCCACGCAGGCGCCCGGCAGTGGTCTGTACTTCGCCCAGTTGCATGAACGGCGTGCCGTTCTGGGTCACCAGGATGCCGCCTTCGTTCAGGCAACGATGGCAGGCCTGGTAGAAGTTTTCCGAGAACAGCACTTCACCCGGGCCGATCGGGTCGGTGGAGTCGGAAATGATGACGTCGAATTTCTCCTGGGTGGTGGAGACGAACCGCATGCCGTCGTCGATCACCAGGTTCAGGCGCGGGTCGTCGTAGGCCCCCTTGGAATGGTTGGGCAAGAACGTTTTGCACATATCCACCACGGTGCCGTCGATTTCCACCATGGTGATGTGCTCGACGCCGACGTGTTTGGTCACTTCACGCAGCATGCCGCCGTCGCCGCCACCGATGATCAGCACCCGCTTGGCCGCGCCGTGGGCGAGGATGGGCACGTGGGTCAGCATCTCGTGGTAGATGAACTCGTCGGCTTCGGTGGTCTGGATCACGCCGTCCAGCGCCATCACCCGGCCCATGCGCGGGTTCTCGAAGATCACCAGGTGCTGGTGCTCGGTGCGCACTTCGTGCAGCAGCTTGTCCATCCGAAAACGCTGGCCGTAGCCTTCGTAGAGGGTTTCCAGGTAGTCGCCGGTCGGGGTAGTCGTCATGGTCAGGTGCTCCGATAAATACGCGGTTGGCCGATGAAGGCTCGCAAAGGCGCGCATTCTACGACGACGGACATGACAGGTCGAACCTTGAAAGCCCCGAAGTCTGATCGTTCCCACGCTCCTGCGTGGGAATGTATCCATTGACGCTCTGCGTCATGGGACGCGGAGCGTCCCCGGCGGCGTTCCCACGCGGAGCCTGGGAACGATCATCGTCTGTATGAATCACGCCATCCTCAATGAAACTGCCGCCCCAACCCACCCGGTACACCTTCGATGGTGGTTTCTTCCCACGGACCGTTCGGGCTGACAGAGCGGCTCCAGCCGTTGTTCCAACGGTAGTAGGTGCGCTGGCGATAGAAGGTGTTGGGCTGGTTATCCAGCACATAGACCCCTAGCTTGGCATCCCAGTGGCTGTTGCCACCCGGCGGCGGGGCGAAACTGGCAGAAGTGCGAGGTACCGGCTTGGCCGGTTTGTTCGGGGTAACAGGCTTGCCCGGTGGGGTCGATGGGGCCGGCTTGGTGGCCGGGCCCGAAGGTGGAATGGGTGGCAGCGGCGCCGAAGGCTCCGGCGGGCGCTGGACCGCACAAGCGCTCAAGCCCAGGACGAGGGTGAGCAGGGTGATACGAGCGATGGCGGTCATGGGGCGAATTCCTGTTATTTGTCCGGGCTGTCGATGGTCAGTTGTTGCTGCGCCGTGGTGCTGCTCGCCAGGGGCTGGCTGCGGCCGATCCACTCGCCGGCGGTCGGTTGACCGGCCCGCGAGATGCGCGCCACCAGTTGGACTTCAGGGAAGTTCGACAGTTTCAGCTGCGGCATCATCGCGTCCGCATCGCCCAGCTCGACAGTGACCGGCAAGTCGGCGACGGTCATGCGCTTGGCCGCCAGCGGCGCGGGAGGACCGGACGCGGCGCGGGCGAAGATGAACACCGTGTCGCCCGGCTGCACCTTGTCCTTGAGGGCCGGCGCCAACTCGACGCGCACCTTGAGCAGCGCCGCAGCCTTGGCCGCCGGGGCCTGGGCGACCTTGCCACCGCTGGCTTGAAGCTTCTCGGTGGCACGAGCAATGCCACCTTGCAGCGCCTCACGGGACTTGTCGCCCTCCGGCAGTTGCGCCAACAGGCGTCCCCAATAATCGATCGCTTCCTGGTAGCGTTGGCCTTCGAACGCGGCGATCCCCAACAGGCCGAGGCTGGTGACTTCCTTGGGATCGAGTTTCAGCGCTTCGTCGGTCAAGGCCTGGACCTTGTCCGACCATTTCTTGCCATCGCCGAAATACTGCGCCTGGGCCCACTGCCCCAGCAGCTCGGGTTGTCGACCGGCCACCGCGACGGTGCGCTCGAAGATCTTCGCCGCATCCGCGGGGCGATCCTGGGCCATGTAGGTGCGGCCAAGGAAATACAGCCCCTCGGCGTTATCCGGCTGCGCCGCCACCGCCCGTTCCAGGCGCTGGGTCATTTCCTCCATCGACTGCGGCGCCTGGGCAAATTCGCGGGTCAGTTCAACCTTGTCGCTGGCACCAAAATGTAGATACAGCCCCAGGCCCAACAAGGGCACCAGCACAGCGGCGAGCAACGGCAACGGCTTGCCCAGCCGCGATTCCCGTGGCACATCGGCGCCCTCGGTGTCCGCGAGCAGTTCACGGGCGGCTTCAGCACGACCGGTATCCAGTTGCCCCGCGTTGAGCACGCCCTCCTCCCGCTCGGCCTGCAACTCGGCGACGCGTTCCTCATACAACGCCACGTTGAGCGCGGTACGGTCCTCCTCCAGTTGGGCGCGACGACCGCGCAGTACAGGGATCAACAGAAAACTCAGGGCAATCAGAAGAAGCAGACCTGCGGCGAGCCAGAAATCAATCATGCTTGGTTTTATCCAACAGTTGGTCGAGGCGCTGGCGCTCTTCGACAGAAAGCGTATCCGGGGCCGCTGTGCGCTGGACCCGGCGGCGGCGCACGATCACCGCGATGACAACGAAACCACCGAGCAACAGCCCGGCGGGACCGAACCAGAGCAGCGCGGTCTTGGAGGACAGCGCCGGGTTGTAGCGCACGAACTCACCGTAGCGATCCACCATGAAATCGATGATCTGCTGGTTGTCCTTGCCCTCGCCGAGCATGCGGAAGATCTCCTTGCGCAGGTCGGCGGCAATCGGCGCGTTGGAGTCGGCGATGTCCTGGTTCTGGCACTTGGGGCAGCGCAGTTCCTTGGTCAACTCGCGAAACCGCTCGCGCTCGCCGTCGTTGGCGAATTCGTAGGTGTCGATGGCAGCGTGAGCGATACCGACGAGGCTCAAGCCGAGGATGGCGGCCGCTAACCAGCGCTTCATGGCTTGGCCTCGTCCACCAGTGCCTGGTATTTGGCGGCCAGTTTCTCGCGCCAGACCTGCTCGTCGATCACGCCGACGAACTTGTCGCGAATAATGCCCTTGGCGTCGATGAAGAACGTTTCCGGCGCGCCATAGACACCCAGGTTCAGGCCCAGGGAGCCCTCTTCATCGCGAATGTCCAGTTGATACGGATTGTGGAACTCGGCCAGCCACTTCAAGGCGTCGGCGTTGACGTCCTTGTAATTGACGCCGTAGATCACCACGCCGTTCTGGGCCAGTTTATTCAGCACCGGGTGCTCGACCCGGCAGGAAATGCACCAGGTGCCCCACACGTTGACCAGCGCCGGCTTACCCAACAGGTCGGCACGGGTCAGGGTTTTGTCGCCTTGCACCGAAAGCAGGGAAAACTCCGGGAACGGCTTGCCGATCATCGCCGATGGCAGCTCGCTCGGGTTCAGGTAAAGCCCACGGTACAAAAACACCGCCAGCAACAGAAACAGTGCCAGCGGCACCAGCATCAACCAACGCTTCATGCAGCGGCTCCCGTCATGCCCAGGGTCTCACGCACCCGGGTTTTCACCTTGACTCGATAGCGCCGATCCAGCGCCGCCAACACCCCACCCAGGCCGGTGAGCAGGCCACCGAACCAGATCCAGCGCACGAACGGCTTGACGTGAACCCGCACCGCCCACGCACCGTCGCCCAGGGACTCACCCAACGCCACGTAGAGGTCGCGGGTGAAACCGGCATCGATCCCGGCTTCGGTCATCACCGAGTTCTGTACGGTGTAGAGGCGTTTTTCCGGGTGCAATACGGTCACTTCCCGGCCGTCGCGAATGACCCGCACGGTGCCTTTGTCGGAGGTGAAGTTCGGGCCTTCAAAATGTTTGGCGCCCTCGAAAACGAACTGATAGCCACCCAGGTCCATGGACTCCCCCGGCGCCAGGCGCAGGTCGCGCTCGGCGCTGTTCTGGCTCGACAGCACCACGCCCAGGGCGCAGACGGCGATGCCCAGGTGGGCGATCTGCATGCCCCAGTAGCTGCGGGTCAGGGTTGGCAGGCCTTTGATCAGGCCTTTGTGGCGGGTTTTGTCGAAGATGTCCCGTACGCCGGCCAGCAACACCCAGGCCGCCAGCGCGAACGTTGCCAGCACCGCCCAGTTGAAATCGCCATAGGCCACGCCGGCCACCACGGCCAGGGCGGCGGTGCCCAACAGCACCGGGGTCAGCATGCCCAGCAACCACTTGACCGGAGTGTCTTTCCAGCGCACCAGCATACCAACGGCCATCACTACCATCAGGATCGCCATCAGTGGGATGAACAACGCATTGAAGTACGGCGGGCCAACCGACAGCTTGGCCCCGGACAGCGCGTCGAGCACCAGCGGGTAGAGCGTGCCCAGCAGAATCATCGACGCGGCCACCACCAGCACCAGGTTATTGCCCAGCAGCAGGGTTTCCCGGGACCAGAGGTTGAAGCCGACCTGGCTTTTCACCACCGGCGCTCGCAGGGCGAACAACGTCAGCGAACCGCCGACGACGAACAGCAGGAACATCAGGATGAACACGCCGCGCTCAGGGTCCGAGGCGAAAGCATGCACCGACGTCAGCACGCCGGAACGCACCAGGAAGGTTCCCAACAGGCTCAGGGAGAACGCCGCGATAGCCAGCAATACGGTCCAGCTCTTGAACACCCCACGTTTTTCCGTGACCGCCAGGGAGTGAATCAACGCAGTGCCCACCAACCAGGGCATGAACGAGGCGTTTTCCACCGGGTCCCAGAACCACCAGCCGCCCCAGCCGAGTTCGTAATAGGCCCACCACGAACCGAGGGTGATGCCGATGCCCAGGAAGGCCCAGGCGACGATGGTCCATGGCCGCGACCAACGTGCCCACGCGGCATCGAGACGGCCGCCCAGCAACGCGGCGATGGCAAAGGAGAAGGCCACGGAGAAGCCGACGTAGCCCATGTAGAGCATCGGTGGGTGAACGATCAGGCCGATGTCCTGCAACAATGGATTGAGGTCGCGGCCGTCCATCGGCATCTGCGGCAGGATGCGCTTGAACGGGTTGGAGGTGACGATCAAAAACAGCAGGAAACCGGTGCTGATCATGCCCATCACCGCCAGCACCCGAGCCAGCATCACCTGAGGCAACTGCCGGGAAAACACCGAGACCGCGAAGGTCCAGCCGGCGAGGATCAACGCCCAGAGCAACAGCGAGCCTTCATGGGCGCCCCACACCGCGCTGAACTTGTAGTACCAGGGCAAGGCGCTGTTGGAGTTGCTGGCGACGTACTCGACGGAAAAATCATCGGCCATGAAGGCGTAGGTCAGGCAACCGAAGGCAAACAGCATAAAGGCGAACTGCCCCCACGCCGCGGGCTGGGCCAGGCTCATCCACAAACGGTCGCCGCGCCAGGCACCCAGCAACGGCACCACGGCCTGCACCAGGGAAAAGCACAAGGCCAGGATCATCGCCAGGTGGCCCAACTCGGGAATAAAAATACCAGCAGTCATCGATCAACCCTCCTTCGCGGGAGCGGGCGCCGACTGGCCGCTGTCTTTCAAGGCCTTGGTCACTTCCGGCGGCATGTATTTTTCGTCGTGCTTGGCCAGCACTTCATCGGCCACCACCACGCCGTCGGCATTGAGCTTGCCCAGGGCGACGATGCCCTGTCCTTCACGGAACAGATCCGGGAGGATGCCGCGATAGCTGATGGTCACAGTCTTGCTGAAATCGGTGACGTTGAATTTCACGTCCAGGGAATCCCCGGACCGCACTAGCGAGCCCTTCTCCACCATGCCACCGGCGCGGATGCGGGTGTCCTTGGGCGCTTCGCCATTGGCGATCTGGGTCGGGGTGTAAAACAGGTTGATGTTCTGCTGCAGGGCGCTCAGGGCCAGGCCGACCGCGGCACCGACACCCACCAGGATCGCAAGAATGATGACTAGACGTTTTTTGCGCAGCGGATTCACTGACCGTTCTCCCGGCGCAGACGACGCGCCTCTTGTTGCAGATACCGCTTGCGGGCCACGATCGGCACCGCCACGTTGAGGGCCAGCACCGCCAGGCAAATGCCATAGGCTGACCAGACATACAGGCCATGATGACCCATGGCGAGGAAATCGCCGAATGAAGCGAAACTCATCGAGCGACCTCCAGGCTGTTCCGTATTTCGGCCTTGACCCAGCTGGCCCGGGATTCGCGCTTGAGCACTTCCAGGCGCATGCGCAGCAATAGCACCGCGCCGAAGAAACAGTAGAAGCCGAGTACGGTGAGCAACAGCGGCAGCCACATTTCCACCGGCATCGCCGGTTTTTCCGTGAGGGTGAACGTCGCGCCCTGGTGCAGGGTGTTCCACCATTCCACCGAGTACTTGATGATCGGGATGTTGATCACGCCGACAATCGCCAGCACCGCGCAAGCCTTGGCGGCGCTGTCACGATTACTGATGGCGTTGCCCAGCGCAATAAGACCGAAGTACAGGAACAGCAGGATCAGCATCGACGTCAGTCGGGCATCCCAGACCCACCATGAGCCCCAGGTCGGCTTGCCCCAGATCGCGCCGGTGACCAGCGCTACGGCGGTCATCCAGGCACCGATGGGGGCGGCGCATTGCAGGGCCACGTCAGCCAGCTTCATCTTCCACACCAACCCGACCACACCGCACACGGCCAGCATCACGTAGATGGACTGGGCCAGCATCGCCGTGGGAACGTGTATGTAAATGATGCGAAAGCTGTTGCCTTGCTGGTAGTCCGGCGGCGCGAAGGCCAGGCCCCAGACCACGCCGGCGCCAATCAGCAGCAGTGCGAAGAGGCTCAACCAGGGCAGCATCTTGCCGCTGATGCCGTAGAACCACTTGGGTGAGCCGAGCTTATGAAACCAGGTCCAGTTCATTGCTGTTTCCATCACGGTTGCGGCTCGCCATCACGAACCGCCGGGTCTGCCTTTACTTCTAAAGAAGTGGTCAGTTTTTGACCAGGCGTCATTATTATTCGCCGACGCTGATCTTCAGGCCAGCGGCTATTGCAAAGGGTGTCAGGGTTATCGCCAGGGCGGTCAGGCTGCCAAGCCACAGGAGATAACCGGTTGCCGGCATGCCTTGCAATGCCGCCTGCAAGGCGCCGCTGCCGAGGATCAACACCGGGATATACAACGGCAGAATCAGCAGGGCCAGCAACAGGCCGCCGCGCTTCAACCCCACCGTCAACGCCGCGCCCACCGCACCGAGCAAGCTCAGCACCGGCGTGCCCAGCAGCAACGACACCAGCAGCACCGGCATGCACGCGCCGGGCAAGCCCAGCATCATTGCCAGCAGTGGCGAGAGCAGCACCAGCGCCAGTCCGGAAAAAACCCAGTGTGCCAGTACCTTGGCCAAAACCAGAAGGGCCAAGGGGTGCGACGAAAGGACCCACTGTTCCAGGGAACCGTCTTCGAAATCACTGCGGAAAAGCCCGTCCAGCGAGAGCAGGACCGATAAAAGCGCCGCCACCCAGACCAGCCCTGGCGACAAGGTTTGCAACAATTGAGTCTCAGGACCGACCGCCAGCGGGAACAGCGCAATGACGATCGAGAAGAACACCAGCGGGTTGGCCAGTTCGGCCGGGCGACGAAACAACAGGCGCGCCTCGCGGGCAAGCAACAGGCCAAACACACTCATACGGCCCAGTTCCCCAGATCAATGTTGCGATAACCGGACGGCATCCGGGCCAGCGTGTGGTGGGTGGTCAACAGCACCATACCGCCCTTTTCGCAGTGGCGGGCCAAGTGTTCTTCAAGTTGGGCCACACCCTGCTTGTCCAGGGCGGTAAATGGCTCATCGAGAATCCACAGCGGCGGGCTGTCCAGGTACAACCGGGCCAGGGCCACACGACGCTGCTGACCGGCGGACAGGGTGTGGCAGGGCACGTCTTCGAAACCACGCAGGCCCACAGTCGCCAACGCCTGCCAGATCGCCTCGCGCCCGACCGGCCGATGCAGCGCACAGAGCCAACTGAGGTTTTCTTCGGGAGTCAACAAATCCTTGATACCGGCGGCATGACCGATCCAGAGCAGGTTGCGGGCCAGTTCGCTGCGCTGGCTCTGCAAGGGCTGGCCATTGAGCAGCACCTGGCCAGCGGTTGGTTGCATCAACCCGGCCACCAAGCGCAACAGGCTGGTCTTGCCGCTGCCGTTGGGGCCGCTGATCTGCACCATATCGCCACTGGAGAGTCTCAATTCGAGATGTTCGAAAAGCAGCCGCAAGTCTCGCTCACAGGCGAGGCCAACGGTTTGCAGGAGAGGACTGGTCAAGGGATCGCGGGCCTTATACGGTTCAAGTCGGCGGTGCAGCGGCCGTTAAAGAGGTGCAGCATAGATGCTTTGACGACCTGTTCCACAGAGCTGCGTCAAACAATTGCAAGGTTTTCGCCACTCCCGGAAAGACGGGCGGCATTATACATGTGATGCCCTACTCTAAAGAGGGCTTATTTCCGAAGGTTAGTACCGTAGATGACAGGCGACATGAACATTGCGCCGCTGCCCCAGGCCACGGCAACGACTCGTATGCCCGCGGTCACCGGCGAGCTGCTCAAGCTGCTGACGCCGGTCGAAGGCCTGATCGGCTCCGGCCAGACCGCCCAGGCTGAAGTGCTGTCGCTCAAGCAAGCCGACCAGACCTTCCAGTTGTTGCTCAAGGTCACCCTGGAGAGCGGCCGCCAGACCACCGTGCAGGCCACCAGCACCCAGCCGTTGCCACAAGGCACCAGCCTGGCCGTGACCCAACCGTCCGCCAGCAACCTGGCCGTCACCGTGCAACAGGCCGTCGCCTCCAGCGTCGCCACCCTGACCCGGATCGACACCGCACAGTTGCCGGTCGGCACCCTGCTGCAAGGCAAGGTGCTGACCAGCCAGGCCCTGCCGCAGTTGCCGGGGCAGCCGGCGGTGTATCGCTCGTTGGTGAGTCTGCTCAACACCGCCCAGGCCGGCAGCACCCTGGACATCGACAGCCCGCAACCGCTGCGCATCGGCACGCTGTTGAGTGCCCAGGTGCAAGATGCCCAGACCTTGAAATTCATTCCCCTGAGCAACCGCCAGGAACAGTTGGCGGTGAGCCAGCAGTTGGTCACGCAAATGAGCCGACAGGGCTCGCTGGAAAGCCTGATCACCGTCCTGCAAAACCTGCCGACTACCGACGAAACCGGCGCCGAACTGCGCGCAGCGGTGACGCGCCTGCTGGCGGGCCTGCCGGATGTCCAGCAACTGAGCACGCCCAAGGGGTTGGCCCAGGCCATGATCGCCAGCGGCGCGTTTCTGGAAAGCAAATTGCTGGCTGGGCAGCCGCCGGGCCCGGCACCGGACATGAAAGGCGACCTGCTGAAACTGATCGCCCAATTGACGCCGGCCCTGCCCGCGTCCACCAACCTCACCGCCATTATCGCCGCCAACACCTTGGCCCAGGTGCTGCCCAGTTTTGTACGTAACGCCTTGGGCACCCTCGGCCAGGTCAGCGCCAAGCCACAACCCACCGGTTTCCCCCTGCCCTCGCGCCTGTTGAAGGGCCAGGACGAAGAAGGCGATCTGGAACACCTGCTACGCCTGGCGGCGGCGGCCGTGTCGCGCCTGCAAAGCCATCAGCTGTCGAGCCTGGAACAGACCGGCCTGACCGACGACGGTCGGCTGATGAGCACGTGGCAACTGGAAATCCCAATGCGTAACCTGCAGGACATCGTGCCCTTGCAGGTCAAGTTCCAGCGCGAGGAAACCCCGCCTCGGGAACAGCCACACGAACGCCGGGAAGAACGCGAGCCGAAGCAGCAACTCTGGCGGGTCGAGCTGGCATTCGACATGGAGCCGCTGGGGCCGCTACAAATTCAGGCGCAACTGCTCAGCGGCAGCCTGTCGAGCCAGTTGTGGGCCGAACGGCCGTACACGGCGAGCCTGATCGAAAGCAACCTGACAGCGCTGCGTGAACGCCTCGTGACTTGTGGCCTGAACGTCGGCGACCTGGACTGCCACCTCGGCACCCCGCCCCAAGGCCCCAAGACTCGCCTGGAACAACGCTGGGTGGATGAAACCGCATGAGCACCGACACCCAAGCCCGCCAAGCCATCGCCCTCAAGTACGACGGCCACCACGCCCCGACCCTCACCGCCAAGGGCGACGAAGCCCTGGCCGAGGAGATCCTGCGGATCGCCCGGGAAAACGAAGTGCCAATTTATGAAAACGCGGAGTTGGTGAAGCTGCTGGCCCGAATGGAATTGGGCGACAGTATTCCGGAGGAGCTGTACCGCACGATCGCCGAGATCATTGCCTTCGCGTGGAACCTCAAGGGCAAATTCCCTCAGGGGTATGACCCGGATGCAGCGAGTGTCGAGAAGGATGTGACCGACCGCGGCGACGATTACTGATCTGTGGCGAGGGGATTTATCCCCGTTGGGTTGCGCAGCGACCCCATTTTTAGGCGGCTGCTGCGCACCCGAGCGGGGATAAATCCCCTCGCCACAGGGGCTGGGCTGGAAAGATTGGTTCGCCAGAAAAACCTGTGGGAGCGAGCTTGCTCGCGAAGGCGGGCGCACAGTCAACACCTTCGTTGACTGTCACACCGCTATCGCGAGCAAGCTCGCTCCCACAGGATTCAGGCAAAAGCGCTTAGCCGCCCTTGTGCAACTTACTCATCAACTCCGCCTCGGCCTGGGTCAAGCCACAGGCTTGGGTCAGTTCGTCGACGCTGGCGCCCATCCCAACCAGGCGGGCGGCCTGGGCGAAGGACAAGGTGGAGGGGTCACGCTGTTCCAGTTGACCCAGTTTGTCCGGCAACGGCGCGACCACGGCACGCAGCTCATGGATGGCTTCGCCCATGCGCACGGTGCCGTTCTGGTAATCGTCAACGCGTTTGGCCAGGTCCCTGATGCGCTGATCGCGCAGCGCATCACCCTGGGCCTGCTGGGCGGCGATCTGCCGCTGGCCGCGTACATAGGTCACAAACATCGCCAGCGTGCCTGCCCAAAAAAGGAACAGGACAATGACTGCTACCTCAAGAATCAAATCAGATACTCTCCAGTTCCGACCACTCTTCTTCGCTCATCATTTTTTCCAATTCGACCAGGATCAGCAACTCATTGTTCTTGTTGCAGACGCCCTGGATGAACTTGGCCGACTCTTCGTTCCCGACGTTAGGCGCGGTTTCGATTTCCGACTGACGCAAGTAAACCACTTCGGCAACGCTGTCGACGAGGATACCGACCACTTGCTTGTCGGCTTCGATGATCACGATACGGGTGTTGTCGTTGACCTCGGTGGAGCTCAGGCCAAAACGCTGGCGCGTATCGATCACCGTCACCACGTTACCACGCAGGTTGATGATGCCCAGCACGTAGCTGGGGGCACCCGGTACCGGGGCGATCTCGGTATAGCGCAGCACTTCCTGAACGCGCATCACGTTGATGCCGTAGGTTTCGTTATCGAGTTTGAAGGTTACCCATTGCAAAATCGGATCTTCGGAACCCTTGAGAGACGACGCCTTATCATTCATACCCTGACCCCTCGAATAACCGCCTGTGGCGGCGTGTGTTCTGTCCCGTGACGTTGTACGCCACCGGTTGTCTTATTTCGGTTTCTGGACCGGCTTGGTGCCGCCCAGGTGTCTTGCCCCGCCGCTGGCGATCAACTCGGCCAGCTCGGACACGTCCAGCAAGGCGCACATGTGTTCGATCACCGTACCGGCCAGCCATGGCCGTTGCCCTCGATGGCTGCGCCATTTGATTTCGTTCGGGTCCAGGCGCAACGAGCGACTGACCTGATGCACCGCCAAACCCCATTCGTAACCTTGCACCGAAATCACGTACTGCAGGCCCTGGCGAAAATCATCGCGATAACGGTCCGGCATGACCCAACGCGCGGTATCCAGCACCTTCAGGTTGCCGGCCTGGCTCGGCAGGATCCCGAGGAACCATTCCGGCTGGCCGAACAACGGCGTCAATTCCTGCCCGGCCAGGGAATAAATCGATCCCAGGCATACCAGCGGCACCGCCAGGGTCAACCCGGCCACATCGAACAACAAACACTCGAACGGTTCGGCGGCCCAGGCAGGCCGGTCATCGGTCGGCACCGGCGGCGGCGTGTTGCTGGGCGGTAGGTGGATCTCCACCACCGGCGTCACCAGACCTTGCAGCAACGGTGCAACGGTCGAGACCGGCGCCAGGATCGGCGCAGGTGCTTCCATCACCGCCACCTGAGGCCTGCTCAACGGTGCCTCGATCGCTGCGGCCAGCACTGACTTCTGTGCATCACGGGCCTGCTCTTCGAGCACGGCCGCCTGAAATTCATCCAGCACACCTTCGGCTTCAACGCTCTCGGGCAACGCCTCGATCACGCTCGGTTCCGGTGGCAGTTCTTCGGTCGCTTCCTGCAACAGCCCGTCCAGGTAGGACTGCAAGGCCATTTGCGGACGCGAGGTTGTCTTGATCGGGCGGCTCATAGGAACACTGCGCCGCTTAAAGAGGTTATCGGCATGAATGCGGTAGGACTTGAGCGCTCGCAAGCAAGCGCAATGCCTGTGGGAAACCTCGTCACCTTAAGCCACCTGCTGTGAAACAAGCTGTTGGGCCAGCAGGTGCTTGAGCAGCGCCCGGTAGGCCAGCACACCACGGCTCTTGCCGTCGAATTGCGAAGGAGTCAAACCGGCGCGACTGGCGTCCCGCAGTCGGGTATCGACGGGAATGTAGCCTTGCCAAATGTCATCCGGGTACTTGTCCCGCAGCACGCGCAGGGTGCCCAGGGAGGCTTGGGTACGACGGTCGAACAGGGTCGGCACGATGCTGAAGGCCAGCGATTGCTTGCGCGAGCGATTGACCATCGCCAGGGTATTGACCATGCGTTCCAGGCCCTTGACCGCCAGGTGCTCGGTCTGTACCGGGATCACCAGTTGCTGGCTGGCCGCCAAGGCGTTGACCATCAGCAAACCGAGCAGCGGCGGGCTGTCGATGATCGCGTAATCGAAATCCTGCCACAGCTGCGCCAGACTCTTGGCGATGACCAGCCCCAGGCCACTCTGTCCCGGCGACTGCCGCTCCAGGGTGGCCAGGGCTGTGCTCGACGGCAACAGGGAAATCCGCTCGTCGCTGGTGGACAACAGCAATTGCCCCGGCAGGCCTTCGGGCACGACGCCCTTGTGCAGGAACAAGTCGTAGTTGCTGTGCTCCAGGCTGTCGGGATCGTAACCAAAATAGCTGGTCATCGAACCGTGGGGGTCCAGATCGACCATGACCACGCGCTTGCCCGCCTCGGCCAGCAATCCGGCTAAAGCGATGGAAGAGGTGGTTTTACCCACACCCCCTTTTTGATTGGCGACTGCCCAGACTCTCATTCGGATCGTTCCTCCCGGTCGAAACAGACTCGACCGAGAAATAGCTCGGTTATAAAGCGGGTGACGGAGAATTGACGGCACTCTGTCGTCCCGGCGGCTTGACCGAGGTCGGTGCAGTTTGTGTGCCAGCCCGCTTCAAGGCGGCATCCGGTTTTGCATTGGCCGTGCCGGTAGCAGTCAGGCTGCGGCGAACATCGAGGTTTCTCGACACCACCAACACCACGCGACGGTTGCGCGCACGCCCCTCGGCCGTGGCGTTATTGGCCACCGGCTGGAACTCGCCATAGCCCACCGACGCCAGGCGACCCGGGTTCACCCCCTGCATCGCCAGCATCCGCACGATGCTCGCCGAACGGGCCGAGGACAGCTCCCAGTTGGTCGGATACTGCGCGGTGCGGATGGGTTGGTCGTCAGTGAAGCCTTCGACATGGATCGGGTTGTCGAACGGCTTCAGGATCGCCGCCACCTTATCGATGATGTTGAACGCCATGTCGCTGGGCATGGCATCGCCGCTGCCGAACAACAGGCTGGAGTTGAGTTCGATCTCGACCCACAACTCATTGCCGCGCACCGTCATCTGGTTGGAGCTGATCAGGTCGCCGAACGCCGCACTGATGTCGTCGGCGATGCTTTTCAGCGGATCGCTACCGCCCGCGATACCGGCATCAACCTGCTCGGCATCCCTGACCAACGGCTTGGCTGGCGTCGTGGTCTTGGGCCGTTCATCGCCGATAGGGATGGGCTTGAGGGCGCGGTCGGAGTCGGTAAACACACCGATCAGCGCCTCGGAAATCACCTTGTATTTACCTTCGTTGACCGACGAGATCGAATACATGACCACGAAGAAGGCGAACAACAGAGTGATGAAGTCGGCGTAGGAAACGAGCCAGCGTTCATGGTTGACGTGTTCTTCACGATGCCTGCGACGTGCCATGTTCCATATCCTCCATCAGTCCATGAAGCCCTGGAGCTTCAACTCAATGGAACGCGGGTTTTCCCCTTCGGCGATCGACAGGATCCCTTCCAGCAGCATTTCGCGATAACGCGACTGACGCAAGGCGATAGACTTGAGCTTGGCGGCGATCGGCAGCAGCACCAGGTTGGCACTGGCCACGCCATAGATCGTCGCGACGAAGGCCACGGCGATACCGCTGCCCAACTGCGACGGATCGGCCAGGTTGCCCATCACATGGATCAGGCCCATCACCGCACCGATGATGCCGATGGTTGGCGCGTAGCCACCCATGCTTTCGAAGACTTTGGCCGCTTCGATGTCGCGGCTTTCCTGGGTGTAGAAATCCACTTCCAGGATGCTGCGGATGGCTTCTGGCTCGGCACCGTCCACCAGCAATTGCAGGCCCTTGCGCGAGTAGCTATCGGGTTCGGCATCGGCCACCCCTTCCAGCCCCAGCAAGCCTTCCTTGCGCGCGGTCAGGCTCCAGTTCACCACCCGATCGATACCGCCGGCCAAGTCCACGCGAGGCGGGAACAGAATCCAGATCAGCACTTGCATGGCGCGCTTGAACGCACTCATGGGCGACTGCAACAACGCGGCGCCGATGGTGCCACCCAGCACGATCAATGCCGCGGGACCGTTGGCCAATGCCCCCAGATGACCGCCTTCCAGATAATTACCGCCAATGATGGCGACGAACGCCATGACGATGCCGATCAGGCTGAGCACATCCATTACAGGCACGCCTCGACCAGGTGTCTACCAATGTCGTCCAAGCCGTACACCGCGTCGGCGAGGTCCGCTTTCACGATGGCCATCGGCATGCCGTAGATCACGCAGCTGGCTTCGTCCTGAGCCCAGATTGCACTGCCGCCCTGCTTGAGCAGCCGCGCGCCTTCGCGACCGTCAGCGCCCATGCCGGTGAGCACCACCGCCAGAACTTTGTCACCATAGGACTTGGCTGCGGAGCCGAAGGTAATGTCCACGCAAGGCTTGTAGTTCAAACGCTCGTCGCCCGGCAGGATTTTCACCGCGCCGCGACCATCGATCATCATTTGCTTGCCGCCCGGCGCCAGCAAGGCCAAGCCCGGACGCAGGATGTCGCCATCCTCGGCTTCCTTGACGCTGATGTTGCACAGCTTGTCCAGACGCTCGGCGAAGGCCTTGGTGAAGGCGGCGGGCATGTGCTGGATCAACACGATGGGAGCCGGGAAGTTGGCCGGCAACTGTGTGAGGACCCGTTGCAGCGCCACCGGGCCACCGGTAGACGTACCAATGGCGACCAGCTTGTAGGCTTTGCGCTTGGGAGCCGGCGAAGATGTGCTGGTGGACACTGGACGAGCGGGTGCCGGGGCCGGAGCACTGCGCACCGGGGCCGGATTGAAACCGCCCGACGCAGCCGGGGCTGGCGCAGGGCTGGGCGCAGGAGCCGGCGCAGGCGCGCTGTAGGCACCGACACGCCGGTTGCTGCGGGAAATGCTGTGGACCTTCTCGCACAGCAACTGCCGAACCTTGTCGGGGTTGCGCGAAATGTCCTCGAAATTCTTCGGCAGGAAATCCACCGCCCCGGCGTCCAGCGCATCGAGGGTCACCCGGGCGCCTTCATGGGTCAGGGACGAGAACATCAATACGGGGGTCGGACAGCGCTGCATGATATGCCGCACGGCCGTGATGCCATCCATCATCGGCATCTCGTAGTCCATGGTGATCACATCTGGCTTGAGCGCCAGCGCCTGATCGATTGCCTCTTTGCCGTTGGTCGCCGTACCGACGACTTGAATACTCGTGTCCGCCGAAAGAATTTCCGAGACGCGGCGGCGAAAAAACCCCGAATCGTCCACCACCAGGACTTTAACTACCATAAACACTCCGTTAGACGAGGCGCGGCCCTGGGCCACGCCCCTCCAGAATCAAATACGCCGAGCGGCGTAACGCTTGAGCATGCTTGGCACATCGAGAATCAACGCGATGCGGCCGTCGCCGGTGATGGTGGCGCCGGACATGCCCGGGGTGCCCTGGAGCATCTTGCCCAACGGCTTGATGACCACTTCTTCCTGGCCCACCAACTGGTCGACGACGAAGCCGATCCGCTGGGTGCCCACCGAAAGGATCACCACGTGGCCTTCGCCCTGCTCCACATGAGCCGCGGAGCTGACCAGCCAGCGCTTGAGGTAGAACAGCGGCAGTGCCTTGTCCCGTACGATCACCACTTCCTGGCCGTCCACCACGTTGGTGCGCGACAGGTCGAGGTGGAAGATCTCGTTGACGTTGACCAGTGGGAAAGCGAACGCCTGGTTGCCCAGCATCACCATCAGGGTCGGCATGATCGCCAGGGTCAGCGGGACCTTGATGACGATCTTCGAGCCCTGGCCCTTGGTCGAGTAAATGTTGATCGAACCGTTGAGTTGGGAAATCTTGGTTTTCACCACGTCCATGCCCACGCCACGGCCCGACACGTCGGAAATCTCGGTCTTGGTCGAGAAGCCCGGCGCGAAGATCAGGTTGTAGCACTCGGTGTCGCTCAGGCGGTCGGCGGCATCCTTGTCCATCACACCGCGTTTCACCGCGATGGAACGCAGTACGTTCGGGTCCATGCCTTTGCCGTCGTCGGAGATCGACAGCAGGATGTGGTCGCCTTCCTGCTCGGCGGCCAGTATCACCTTGCCGCTACGCACCTTGCCCGACGCTTCGCGTTCTTCCGGCGACTCGATGCCGTGGTCGACCGCGTTGCGCACCAAGTGGACCAGCGGGTCGGCCAGGGCCTCGACAAGGTTCTTGTCCAGGTCGGTTTCTTCGCCCACCAGTTCCAGGTTGATTTCTTTCTTGAGCTGGCGAGCCAGGTCACGAACCAGGCGCGGGAAGCGCCCGAAGACTTTCTTGATCGGCTGCATCCGGGTCTTCATGACCGCCGTCTGCAGATCGGCCGTGACCACGTCGAGGTTCGACACAGCCTTGGACATCGCTTCGTCCTGGCTGTTGAGGCCCAGGCGCACCAGACGGTTACGCACCAGCACCAGTTCGCCGACCATGTTCATGATCTCGTCCAGGCGCGCAGTGTCGACCCGAACGGTGGTCTCGGCTTCGCTGGCGGGTTTTTCCGCGGGTGGAGCCGCCGGAGCCCGGGCGGCTGCAGGGGCAGCGGCCGGAGCAGGCTTGGACGTTTCGGTCTTGGGTGTCTCGGCCTTGGGCTCAGGAGCCTTGGCAGCGGGTTTGGGCGCAGCAGCCTTGGCCGTCGGCGCGGCAGCCGCGCCAGCAGGCGCTGCGGCAGCCGTACCGACTTCAGTGAACTTGCCTTTGCCATGCAGTTCGTCGAGCAGCGATTCGAATTCGTGGTCGCTGATCAGGTCACTGCCAGCCGCGGCGGCGGTAGGCTTGGCCGGTTTCGGCGCGGAAGCAATCGCCGAATCCAGCGCGTCAACGGCAAACGTGCCCTTGCCGTGCAACTGATCGAGCAAGGCTTCGAATTCGTCGTCGGTGATGTCGGAGTTGTCGCCCGCCGCTTTCGGGGCGGCCGGGGCCGCCGCTGGGACGGCTGCATCGGGAGCGAACTGGCCTTTGCCATGGAGCTGGTCGAGCAACGACTCGAACTCGTCGTCGGTGATTTCATCACTGGCGGCAGCAGTCACATTGGCGGGCGCAGCAGGGGCTACCGACGCTGTCGGGGCCTCGGCCTGGGCCTTGACGGCGTTCAGCGAGTCCAGCAACTGTTCAAATTCGTTATCGGTGATGTCGCCCGATTCCTCGGCGACCGGTTCTTCAACGGCGGCCTCGACAGCCGGAGCGGGTTCGTCCGCCGATTGCGGCTCCGCCAGGCGTGCCAGCGCAGCGAGCAACTCAGGCGTGGCCGCGGTGATCGGCGAGCGCTCACGCACTTCGCTGAACATGCTATTGACCGCATCCAGCGCTTCAAGCACCACGTCCATCAGTTCCGAATCAACGCGGCGTTCACCCTTGCGCAGGATGTCAAACACGTTCTCGGCAATGTGGCAGCACTCCACCAGCTCATTGAGCTGGAGGAAGCCGGCGCCTCCTTTTACAGTGTGGAAACCGCGAAAAATTGCATTGAGCAAGTCCGCATCATCCGGTCGGCTTTCCAGCTCGACCAGTTGTTCAGACAGTTGCTCTAGAATCTCGCCGGCCTCAACCAGGAAATCCTGAAGGATCTCTTCATCGGCGCCGAAGCTCATTAATGGCTGCTCCTAAAACAGGGCTAAAACTCAGAATCCAAGGCTGGACAGCAAATCGTCCACATCGTCCTGACCGGACATAACGTCTTCTCTTTTATCGGCATGAATCTGCGGACCTTCACCCTGAGAGAGATGTTTTTGTGGATCTTTTTCAGCAAGGATCGCTTCACGGTCGTGTTCGATGCCTGCAAAGCGGTCGACCTGGCTGGCCATCAACACCAGTTTGAGCAGATTACTTTCGACTTCGGTGACCAATTGGGTCACGCGCTTGATCACCTGACCGGTCAGGTCTTGATAGTCCTGAGCCAGCAGAATGTCGTTGAGATTGCTTGCCACCGCGCGGCTATCGGCGCTGCTACGCGTCAGGAAACCGTCGACCCGCCGGGCCAGGTCCCGAAACTCCTCAGCGCCGACTTCGCGCCGCATGAACCGACCCCAGTCGGTGCTCAAGGCCTGGGCTTCCTCGCTCAGGCCATTGACCAGCGGCGTTGCGCTTTCCACCAGGTCCATGGTGCGGTTCGCTGCGGCCTCGGTCAGCTTGACCACATAACCCAGACGCTCGGTGGCGTCGGTGATCTGCGAGACTTCCTCGGCCTGGGGCATGTTCGGGTCGATCTGGAAATTGACAATGGCGCTGTGCAATTCACGCGTGAGCTTGCCCACTTCCTGATACAGACCCCGGTCACGGGTCTGGTTGAGCTCATGGATCATTTGAACCGCATCGCCAAAACGACCTTTTTCAAGGCTGTCGACCAGTTCGCGGGCATGTTTTTTCAGGGTCGATTCAAAATCGCCCATTGAAGATTCGTTATCCATAGCTCCCCCGTGGCGCGGTTAACCGATGCGTTCGAAGATTTTCTCGATCTTCTCTTTCAACGCCTGGGCCGTGAAGGGTTTGACCACATAGCCGTTTACACCGGCCTGAGCCGCTTCGATGATCTGCTCGCGCTTGGCTTCGGCAGTCACCATCAGCACGGGAAGGTGCTTGAGTTTTTCGTCGGCGCGCACATGGCGCAGCAAGTCGATACCGGTCATGCCGGGCATGTTCCAGTCAGTCACCAGAAAGTCGATGCTCCCGCTGTTGAGGACCGGAATGGCAGTGGTGCCATCGTCGGCCTCGACCGTGTTGGTGAACCCAAGGTCACGCAACAGGTTTTTTATGATCCGCCGCATCGTTGAGAAGTCATCAACGATGAGGATTTTCATGTTCTTGTCCAATTCGACCTCCAAGCAGTCTTAAACGCGTCCAGCACCTGAACGCGCCATTTCAATCAATCCGGCACAACACTCGACAACGGTCTGGAGCCCCGCGAATGGAGACTGGCGCAGTGCTTGCCAGACCAACCTCGTTCGCAGTGTCCCCACACTGCAGTCAGCGCGCTCGCCACTCCCCCAAACGCCCCCGCAAACGGGCCGCGCACTGGCTGTGTAACTGGCTGACCCGCGATTCGCTGACCCCCAGGACCTCACCGATTTCCTTGAGATTCAGCTCTTCGTCGTAGTACAACGCCAAGACCAGTCGCTCACGCTCCGGCAAATTGGCAATCGCATCCGCCAGCGCGCTCTGGAAACGCTCATCTTCCAGGTCACGCGACGGCTCCATGTGAGCACTCGCATTGTCCTCGTGCAGCCCTTCGTGTTCGCCGTCCTGCAACAGGTCGTCGAAACTGAACAGGCGGCTGCCCAAGGTATCGTTCAAAATCCCGTAATAATCATCGAGACTCAACTGGAGTTCGGCCGCAACCTCGTGATCTTTAGCGTCACGCCCGGTTTTAGCTTCAATAGCGCGAATCGCGTCACTGACCATACGGGTATTACGGTGCACCGAACGCGGTGCCCAATCGCCCTTGCGGACTTCATCGAGCATCGCCCCACGGATGCGAATACCGGCATACGTCTCGAAACTGGCGCCCTTGCTCGCATCGTATTTATTCGATACTTCGAGCAGGCCGATCATGCCCGCCTGGATCAAGTCCTCGACCTGGACACTGGCCGGCAACCGCGCCAACAAGTGATAGGCGATACGCTTGACCAGTGGCGCATAACGCTCAATCAGTTCGTATTGGGCGTCCCGTGCCGATTTTTTGTAGAGATGGTTGTAACCGCTGGCAGTCATAGCACGGGCCCTGCTGTTTGTTGCACAAGACGCTCGACGAAAAATTCCAGATGCCCGCGAGGGTTGGCCGGCAGTGGCCAGGTGTCGACCTTCTGGGCGATCGCCTTGAACGCCAGCGCGCATTTGGAACGGGGAAAAGCTTCATAAACGGCACGTTGCTTCTGGACGGCCTTGCGTACGCTTTCGTCGTACGGCACGGCGCCGACGTATTGTAGGGCGACGTCCAGGAAGCGATCGGTGACCTTGGTCAACTTGGCGAACAGGTTGCGCCCTTCCTGCGGGCTCTGGGCCATGTTGGCCAGGACGCGGAAGCGGTTCATGCCGTAGTCACGGTTCAATAACTTGATCAGGGCGTAGGCGTCGGTGATGGACGTCGGTTCGTCGCAGACCACCAGCAGTACTTCCTGGGCGGCGCGGACGAAACTGACGACCGAGTCACCGATACCGGCTGCGGTGTCGATCACCAGCACATCGAGGTTGTCACCGATGTCGCTGAAGGCCTGGATCAGGCCCGCGTGCTGGGCCGGGGTCAGATGAACCATGCTCTGGGTGCCAGAGGCCGCCGGCACGATGCGAATACCGCCTGGCCCCTGCAGCAGCACGTCGCGCAGTTCGCAGCGACCTTCGATGACGTCCGCCAGCGTGCGCTTGGGGGTGAGCCCCAGCAGCACATCGACGTTCGCCAGGCCCAGGTCGGCGTCCAGCAGCATGACCCGTCGGCCAAGCTCTGCCAGAGCCAGGGACAAGTTCACTGACACGTTAGTCTTCCCGACGCCACCTTTGCCGCCGGTCACCGCGATCACCTGTACGGGATGCATGCTGCCCATGTTCGTTCTTTACCTTGTCTTACTTAGACGGAGGCCACATTACTGGCTGCGCGTTCCCATTCGGAACAATGCATGGCAGACCATCGATGTAGGTACAAAAAATATTCATGATTACCTCAGCCGACCTGTTTGGTCGGGCTGTGGTAGATGTCAGCGAACATGTCAGCCATGGCTTCCTCGCTGGGTTCTTCCTGCATTTGCACACTCACGGCACGACTGACCAGTTGATGACGGCGCGGCAGATGCAAATCATCCGGGATCCGCGGTCCGTCGGTCAGATAGGCCACCGGTAGTTCATGACCGATCGCCAGGCTCAACACCTCGCCCAGGCTTGCCGTTTCGTCCAGCTTAGTCAGGATGCAGCCGGCTAGCCCGCAGCGTTTGTAGCTGTGGTACGCGGCGGTTAGAACCTGCTTTTGGCTGGTGGTTGCCAACACGAGATAATTTTTTGACCGAATGCCGCGCCCGGCCAGGCTTTCGAGCTGCATGCGCAGGGCCGGATCGCTGGCTTGCAGGCCGGCGGTATCGATCAGCACGACGCGTTTGCGCAGCAGTGGTTCCAGTGCCTGGGCCAGGGACTGGCCCGGATCCACATGGGTCACCGACACATTGAGGATCCGGCCCAAGGTCTTGAGTTGTTCCTGAGCGCCGATGCGGAAACTGTCCATGCTCACCAGGGCAATGCTCTGGGCACCGTACTTGAGTACATAACGGGCGGCGAGCTTGGCCAGGGTGGTGGTCTTGCCCATGCCGGCAGGGCCGACCATCGCAATCACTCCACCCTCTTCCAGCGGTTCGACTTCCGGTGTAGCAATCATCCGCGCCAGGTGCGCCAGCAACATGCGCCAGGCCTGGCGAGGTTCTTCGATACCGTTGATCAGCGCCAGCAGGTCCCGGGACAACGGGCCGGACAGGCCAATGCGTTGCAGGCGACGCCACAGGTTGGCCTGGGCTGGACGGCTGCCTTGCAGCTGGTTCCAGGCCAGGGAGCCAAGCTGGACTTCCATCAGTTCACGCAGGCTGTTGAGTTCAAAGCGCATCGAGTCCAAGGCACGCGGGTCGATACCCGCGCCTGGCGCGGCCGGAGCCGGTGCCGGACGACGTGGCTCGACCTGGGCCTGCTCGATCAGCGGCTCGGCGGCGGTCAACGGCAGGCCGGCCGTCAGCGGCTGACCGGCGAACAATTGACGATTGGTGCCCGCGCTGGCCTGGCCTTCGCTGCTGCGCAGGCTCAATTCGGCCTGGGCGCTGGCGATACGCGATTGGGTCTTGCGCAGCTCATCCTCGAGTTCCATGTTTGGAACGCGCGGGGCCAGCGCCGACAATTTGTAATCCAGGGCCGCCGTCAGCTCGACACCGCCAGCGATCCGGCGATTGCCAATAATGGCGGCTTCAGCGCCCAGCTCGTCACGAACCAGCTTCATGGCCTGACGCATATCGGCGGCGAAAAAACGCTTCACTTGCATAAACCACTACCTCAGCCGTTGGGCCCTACTGTCGCAACGATGGTCACTTGCTTGTTGTCCGGTATTTCCTGGTACGCCAGCACATGCAACCCCGGGACCGCGAGGCGACCGAATCGCGAGAGCATCGCGCGAATCGGGCCGGCCACCAGCAGGATCACCGGTTGGCCTTGCATCTCCTGCCGCTGGGCTGCATCGATCAGCGAACGCTGCAGCTTCTCAGCCATGCTTGGCTCCAGCAGAACACCCTCTTCCGAGCCTTGTCCTGCCTTCTGAAGACTATTGAGCAATATCTGTTCCAACCTTGGCTCCAGAGTGATCACAGGCAGCTCAGACTCAGTGCCTACAATGCTTTGGACGATTGCGCGGGATACGCCGACCCGAACCGCAGCCACCAGGGCGGCGGTATCTTGACTCTTGGACGCGTTGTTGGCGATGGCCTCGGCAATGCTGCGAATGTCGCGAACAGGCACCTGTTCGGCCAACAGCGCCTGCAACACCTTGAGCAATTGTGACAACGACACCACGCCCGGCACCAGCTCTTCCGCCAGCTTTGGCGAGCCTTTGGCCAGTACTTGCAGGAGTTGCTGGACTTCTTCGTGGCCGATCAGCTCGCTGGAGTGCTTGTACAGAATCTGGTTCAAGTGGGTCGCCACGACGGTGCTGGCGTCCACCACGGTGTAGCCGAGGGACTGAGCCTGGGCCCGCTGGCTGATTTCGATCCACACCGCTTCCAGGCCAAAAGCCGGATCCTTGGCGGTGATGCCGTTGAGCGAGCCGTAGACCTGCCCCGGGTTGATCGCCAGCTCGCGATCCGGGTAGATCTCGGCTTCGGCCAAGATCACGCCCATCAGCGTCAAGCGGTAGGCGCTCGGCGCCAGGTCGAGGTTGTCGCGGATATGCACGGTGGGCATCAGGAAGCCCAAGTCCTGGGACAATTTCTTGCGCACGCCCTTGATCCGCGCCAGCAATTGACCGCCCTGGTTGCGGTCGACCAATGGAATCAGGCGGTAACCGACTTCCAGGCCGATCATGTCGATGGGCGTCACGTCGTCCCAGCCCAGCTCCTTGGTTTCCATGGCGCGGGCTGGCGATGGCAGCAGTTCCTGCTGGCGCTTGACCTCTTGCAGGGCCTGGACCTTCTGCACGTTCTGCTTCTTCCAGAACAGGTAGGCGCCACCCGCCGCCAGGGCCGCCATGCTCAAGAAGGAAAAGTGTGGCATGCCAGGCACCAGGCCCATCACCGCCATCAGGCCGGCGGCAACCGCCAGGGCCTTGGGCGAGGCGAACATCTGCCGGCCGATCTGCTTGCCCATGTCTTCGGACCCCGAAGCGCGGGTCACCATGATCGCGGCGGCTGTGGATAACAACAGTGATGGCAATTGCGCCACCAAACCGTCACCGATGGTCAGCAAGGCGTAAACCTTGCCGGCGTCGCCGAAAGTCATGTTGTGTTGGAAGATACCGACGGCCATGCCGCCGATCAGGTTGATGAACAAAATCAGCAGGCCGGCGATGGCGTCACCGCGTACGAACTTGCTGGCGCCGTCCATGGAACCGTAGAACTCGGCTTCCTGGGCCACTTCCAGACGGCGCAGCTTGGCCTGGCCCTGGTCGATCAGGCCGGCGTTGAGGTCCGCGTCGATCGCCATTTGCTTGCCGGGCATCGCATCGAGGGTGAACCGCGCGCTCACCTCGGAGATTCGCCCGGCGCCCTTGGTCACCACGACGAAGTTGATGATCATCAAAATGGCGAAGACCACGATACCAACCACGTAGTTACCGCCGATCACCACCTCGCCGAAGGCCTGGATCACCTTACCAGCGGCGGCGTGACCTTCCTGGCCATGGAGCATGACCACCCGGGTCGATGCCACGTTCAGCGCCAGGCGCATCAATGTCGCCACCAGCAGAATGGTCGGGAACACCGCGAAATCCAGCGGCCGCAAGGCGTAGACGCATACCAGAAGCACCACGATCGACAGGGCGATGTTGAACGTGAAGAACACGTCCAGCAGGAACGGCGGCACCGGCAGCATCATCATGGCGAGCATGACCAGCAGCAAGATCGGCACACCCAGATTGCCCCGGCTGAGATCTGCTACGTTGCTGCGCGCGGTGCTGAGTAACTGAGAGCGATCCACCAATATTCCCCGTGCCTGTGAAGCAAACTTTTGACGCCCCGGACGGGCGCAGACGGGGTATTGCAAGAAGCCTTCCAACTTTTGTCGCGAGGGGAAAGACCTGCGACCGCAACGACGTCCAACACCGTCATTGTGGCCCCGACGTATTCACTCGATCACTGCGCCGTCAGAATCTGTTCCGGTTTAATAGGGCCAAAATCCAACGCCCGGCCTCTCAGGTAGCGGGTGCCCCTGAACATCTGGAGACCCTCGGCTTCAATAAGGTCCTCATTGGCATACATAAGCACCGCCACGGTGGACGGTGCCTTGATATCAGACGACGGCCTCTCAGGCGAAGACCAATGGCCTTCCATCAGGTTGAGTGCCCATTGAAACTGAATGATTGGCAGATCGGCGATTTCGATCAATTGCTTGGGATCTTCCCATCGAAAATCAGTGCGTGCGTTTATCCGCAACCGCCCGTCGATGATCTGGAAAGCGGGTTTGCCATAGCGCTTTTCCAGCCCGCCACTTGACCAATCGTTCAGG
The DNA here is from genome assembly GCF_026016345.1 of Pseudomonas sp. B21-054. Taxonomy (NCBI): domain Bacteria; kingdom Pseudomonadati; phylum Pseudomonadota; class Gammaproteobacteria; order Pseudomonadales; family Pseudomonadaceae; genus Pseudomonas; species Pseudomonas sp. B21-054. The sequence continues at coordinate 1,864,389 of NZ_CP087204.1, read as the reverse complement.
TAATAGTCGGGATGACCAAAGACACGGAACAACGCTTCGTTACCGCCAATATTGCCGGCCGCGTCAGCGAAATAATTGTAGGAGATGTGATAGGCCAACCCATCCAACTCGGGCCGAATGGCATTGATGTCATGCTCCAGATACCCCGGGATATACCCATTCGCCATTTTCACGAAGCGCGTGAAATCGAGCGTCATGTCGAACGTAAACGAACAGCGGATGGCTCGTTCACCGCCATTTGCCTCGAGCATTCCCGAAACGAACTCCAACTTCATGCCTTCAAGTTTTTTGTATTCGCCCGCTGCCATGCTCACGCCCTCGATAGTTTGACTCCGCAATTGCCTCTCTCGCTGGCAGAAGCACCACGAGAAGGAAGGCTGGAGATGCCTCGAAGTCATTAGAGGGTCGGGGAGAACGACCGTCTACTGTCAGAACTAACAGGTGCATAGAATTTGCACGCCAAGCGCAATAATCCTACGGATTAGCCGACCTCAAGAATCCCGCCGCAAATCCGGTGGGATCGGCAAGTCCTTGAGCGGCTCGGGGCGCTTGCCCTTGCCCGCGCGGTGTTGGCGGATCTGGTAGACGTAGGCCAGCACCTGGGCCACGGCCAGGTACAGGCCTCCGGGGATTTCCTGGTCAAGCTCAGTGGAGTAGTAAATCGACCGCGCCAGGGCCGGGGATTCGAGCAGCATCACTTCATTGGCCACCGCGATTTCACGGATTTTCAACGCCAGGAAGTCACTGCCCTTGGCCAGCAATACCGGGGCGCTGCCTTTGTCGGGGTCATACTTGAGCGCCACGGCATAGTGGGTCGGGTTGGTAATGACCACATCGGCGTCGGGAATCGCCGCCATCATCCGCCGCTGGGACACCTCACGCTGCAACTGGCGAATCCGCTGCTTGACCTCCGGCTTACCCTCCTGATCCTTATACTCGTCGCGTATTTCCTGCTTGGTCATCATCAGCTTCTGCTTGCTCTGATACAGCTGGATCGGCACATCGATGGCGGCGATCAGGATCAGGCCGCAGGCCATCCACAACGTGCTCCAACCTACCAACTGCACGCTGTGGATAATGGCTTGTTCCAGCGGCTCATGGGCGATGCGCAGCAGGTCGTCGATGTCGGACTGCAACACGGTCAATGCAACGAACAGGACCAGCAGAAATTTCCCAAAAGCCTTGAGCAGCTCCATCAGCGCCGTGGTAGAAAACATACGCTTGAGGCCAGCGGCCGGATTCATCCGACTGAACTTGGGAGCCAGGCTACCGGCGGCAAACAACCAGCCGCCCAGGGAAATCGGACCAATAATGGCGGCGAACAGCAAGAAGATCAGTACCGGCTGCACCGCTAGAATCGCAATTTTGCCCGAGTGCAGCAGATACTGCCCCATAGTGCCCGGAGTGAGCAGCACCTCGCGGGGCAGAGAGAAGTTCAGCCGCATGATCTCCAGCAGGTCCAAGGCCAAGCCGCCACCATAAATCAGCAACCCGCCCGCCCCGGCCAGCATTACCGCCAGCGTATTGAGTTCCTTGGAACGGGCGATCTCACCCTTTTCCCGGGACTCCTTCTTGCGCTTCTCCGTGGGGTCTTCTGTCTTGTCCTGGCCACTCTCGCTCTCAGCCATGGTTCAGCGCGCCTGTGCCATGTCGCGTAACAGCTGCAAGGCCTGGGTGGCCAATGGCTGATACTGGTTGAGAATATCCCCCATGCTGACCCAGAAGATCACCATGCCCAGCACAAGGGTCAGCGGGAAACCGATGGAAAAAATGTTCAGTTGCGGCGCCGCCCGGGTCATCACGCCAAAGGCAATGTTCACCACCAGCAACGCGGTGATCGCAGGCAATACCAACACCATCGCCGCCCCCAGGACCCAACCGAGCTTGCCGGCGATCTCCCAGAAATGATTGACCAGCAACGCGCTGCCCACGGGCAAGGTGGTAAAGCTCTCGGTCAATACCTCGAATACCACCAGATGCCCGTTCATGGCGAGGAACAGCAGCGTCACCAGCATGGTCAGGAACTGACCGATCACCGCCGTCGTCACGCCATTGGTCGGATCGACCATGGATGCGAAGGCCATGCCCATCTGGATCGAAATGATTTGCCCGGCCACCACGAAAGCCTGGAAAAACAGCTGCAGCGAGAATCCCATCAAGACGCCAATGAGGATCTGCTCGGCCACCAGCATCAGCGCGCTGAGATCAAGGGCATTGACTGGCGGCATCGGCGGCAGCCCGGGCGCGATGACCACCGTGATCGCCAAGGCAAAATACAACCGCACGCGGGTGGGCACCAGGGTCGTGCCGAAGACCGGCATGCTCATCAGCACCGCAGTGACGCGAAACAGCGGCAGTATGAACGAAGCCACCCAGGTACTGATCTGGGTGTCCGTCAGCGCGAGCATCGACATACGGTCAGCCGATCAACTGCGGAATACTGCCGTACAGCTGCTGGATGTATTCCATGAAGGATTGCACCATCCAGGGACCGGCGACGATCAGGGTGACCAGCATCACCAGAAGGCGCGGCAGGAAGCTCAAGGTCTGCTCGTTGATCTGGGTCGCCGCCTGGAACATCGCCACCAGCAACCCCACCAGCAGACTGGGGATCACTAGGATGGCGACCATCATGGTGGTCAGCCAGAGCGCTTCACGGAACAGGTCTACCGCTACTTCAGGAGTCATATCGCCCTACCTGCAAAAGGTCTAAACACCGCCGAAACTGCCCGCCAGGGTACCGATGATCAGCGCCCAGCCATCCACCAGTACGAACAGCATGATCTTGAATGGCAGGGAAATGATCAGCGGCGACAGCATCATCATACCCATGGCCATCAGCACGCTGGCGACCACCAGGTCGATGATCAGGAACGGGATGAAAATCATGAAACCGATCTGGAACGCGGTTTTCAGCTCGGAGGTCACGAACGCCGGCACCAGGATCGTCAAGGGCGCCTGATCCGGACTGGCGATGTCGGTGCGCTTGGACAGGCGCATGAACAGTTCCAGATCGCTGCTGCGGGTCTGGGCCAGCATGAAATCCTTGATCGGCACTTCGGCCTTGGCCACGGCGTCCTGGGCGGTGAGTTTTTCCGCCAGATACGGTTGCAGTGCATCCTGGTTCACCCGGTCGAACACCGGGGCCATGATGAACATCGTCAGGAACAGTGCCATGCCGGTGAGGATCTGGTTCGACGGCGTCTGCTGCAGGCCCAAGGCTTGGCGCAGGATCGAAAAGACGATGATGATCCGGGTAAAACTGGTCATCAGCATGACGAACGCCGGAATGAAGCTCAGCGCCGTCATGATCAGCAGGATCTGCAGGCTGACCGAGTACTCCTGAGCCCCTTCGGCGTTGGTACCCAGGGTAATCGCCGGGATCGACAGCGGATCGGCGGCGAACGCCAACGGTGCAGCCAGCATCAGGGCCAACGCCAACAGAATGCGCAACGGCATTACTTTTTATCCTTCTGATCTTTACCCAGCAGCTCCATGAGACGCTGGGCAAATTCGGGAGTGGCCTGCTCGGCGGAGGGCACCTGCACCGGCTCCTTGAGGACGTGCAACGCCGTAATGGTGCCCGGGCTCAAGCCCAGCAAAATCTGCTCATTGCCGACCTGCACCAGCACCAGCCGGTCGCGCGGGCCAAGCGCGCGGGAACCGACGATGTCGATGACCTGCCCTTTGCCAGCCGGCCCCGCCTGCTGCACGCGCCGCAAGAGCCAGGCGAGAAAGAAGATCAAGCCCAGCACCAGCAACAGGCCAAGCACCAACTGCGCCAACTGCCCAGCCACGCCACTACTGCCCACTGCCGGCGCAGCGGCCGCCGTGGCAACCGGCTCGGCCGCCAGCACGCTGAACGGCAGCATCAAGGCTGCTGCGAAGAACCCTTTCACTCAGCGCAGCTTCTTGATGCGTTCGCTCGGGCTGATCACGTCCGTCAGGCGAATGCCGAACTTCTCGTTGACCACCACCACTTCGCCATGGGCGATCAACGTACCGTTGACCAATACGTCCAGTGGCTCACCCGCCAGGCGATCCAGCTCAATGACAGAACCCTGGTTGAGCTGCAGCAGGTTGCGAATATTGATGTCGGTGCTGCCCACTTCCATGGAAATCGACACCGGGATGTCAAGGATCACATCCAGGTTGGGGCCATCGAGCGTCACCGGTTCATGGCTCTTTGGCACGCTGCCGAACTCTTCCATCTGCAGGCGGCTGGACGCGTGAGCGCCGGTGTCGGCCGCCAGCAAGGCGTCGATGTCGGCTTGCCCGGCATCGCCGGTTTCTTCCAGGGCCGCAGCCCATTCGTCGGCCAGCGCCTGGTCATCCTGGGTATTCATATCGTCAGCCATCATGTGTCCTCGGCGGGCAAAAATCAGTTAAACGTTAAAACGCGTTAAAAACGTAGGCGTTCGACACCGCTCAGCGGCGTTCGATCGGCTCGATCACCTGCAACGCCAGGTTGCCTTTGTGAGAGCCCATCTTGACCTTGAAGGCCGGCACGCCGTTGGCGCGCATGATCATGTCTTCAGGCATTTCGACGGGGATGATGTCCCCCGGCTGCATGTGCAGGATGTCCCGCAGGCGCAGTTGGCGGCGGGCGACCGTCGCACCGATCGGCACGTCGACATCCAGCACGTCCTGGCGCAAGGCGTTGATCCAGCGCTCGTCCTGGTCGTCGAGGTCCGACTGGAAGCCGGCGTCGAGCATTTCGCGCACCGGCTCGATCATCGAGTACGGCATGGTCACGTGCAGGTCGCCGCCACCGCCGTCGAGTTCAATGTGAAAGGTCGAGACCACGATGGCTTCGCTCGGGCCGACGATGTTGGCCATGGCCGGGTTCACTTCCGAGTTGATGTACTCGAAGTTCACTTCCATGATCGCCTGCCAGGCCTCCTTCAGATCGACGAAGGCCTGCTCCAGCACCATGCGCACCACCCGCAGCTCGGTCGGGGTGAATTCACGCCCTTCGATCTTGGCGTGACGACCGTCACCGCCAAAGAAGTTGTCCACCAGCTTGAACACCAGCTTGGCGTCGAGGATGAACAGCGCCGTGCCGCGCAACGGCTTGATTTTCACCAGATTGAGGCTGGTGGGTACGTACAGCGAGTGCACGTACTCACCGAACTTCATCACCTGCACGCCACCGACGGCCACATCGGCCGAGCGGCGCAGCATGTTGAACATGCTGATACGGGTGTACCGGGCGAAACGCTCGTTGATCATTTCCAGGGTCGGCATCCGTCCGCGAACGATGCGATCCTGGCTGGTCAGGTCGTAGCTTTTGACGCTGCCCGGTTCAGCAGCGTTTTCGGTCTGCACCAGGCCATCGTCGACACCATGCAAGAGCGCGTCGATTTCGTCCTGGGACAACAGGTCCTGCACGGCCATGTCCTGCTCCTACTGCAATACGAAGTTAGTGAAGAGCAACTGTTCGATCACCACTTTGCCGAGCTCTTTCTGAGCCACCTCCTGCACGCTGGCAGTGGCTTTCTGACGCAGCATTTCCTGGCCCACCGGAGTGGCCAGGGTGTCGAAGTTCTGTCCGGAAAACAGCATGACCAGATTGTTGCGGATCAGCGGCATGTGCACCCGCAACGCTTCCAGGTCAGCCTGGTTGCGGCCCAGCAGGGTAATGCTCACCTGCATGTAGCGTTGGCGGCCGTTCTGGGTGTAGTTGGCCACAAAGGCCGGCGCCATGGGTTCGAAAACCGCCGGCTGCTTACCCACCGGCGCGGCTTCGACCGCTGCCGCAGGCTTGCTTTGAGCGCTGTGCATGAAATACCAGGTCGCCCCCACCGACACACCGATCGCCAGGAGCAAACCCACCACGATCATGATGATCAGCTTGAGTTTGCCTTTGGTTGCAGGGTCTTTTACAGCTGCTGCTTCACTCTTCGCCATGCCAATAATCCGTCACTAATCGGGGTTTTCACTGTTGCACGGCAAGGCTGGAGCAAGTGTTATGCCAGAAGTGTCCGAGAGCAGGATGGCGGGCGCGATGGGGTTTGCGACCGTACAAAAACACTGTGGGAGCGAGCTTGCTCGCGATAGCGTGGTATCAGTCACTGGCGTGTTGACTGAGCCGACGCTATCGCGAGCAAGCTCGCTCCCACAGGAGTTACAGCGCTGGATCAGGCGTAGTAATCGACCGCGCTGGAGCCAATGACGCTGGTGGTGGTAGCAGCCACTTCAGCGATGCTGGCCGGCAGGTGTTCATCCGCCGAATCCACCCGCCCACCACTCGACGTAACACGACCGGCCTGGGCCTGCTGCTGCGCTTGCTGATCCGGGTTCTGCGAGCCGCGAGACTGATCGGACACGCTGACGTCGACCTGGCCCATGCCCTGCTGGGCAAAACTGTCGCGCAGGCGATGCATCTGGCCTTCGAGGGCTTCGCGCACGCCAGGATGGGCGCTCATGAAGGTAACCTGGGTCTGCTGGTCCGGAACCATGTTCACCCGGATATCCAGGCGCCCGAGCTCGGCGGGTTGCAACTGGATATCGGCCGCCTTGAGATTGACGCTGGACAGATACATCACCCGGTTGACCACTTCTTCGGTCCAACCGCTCTGATTCATCGCGATAGGCTGGTTGACTGGCACCGCGTTGGCCGTTTTTGGTGTCGCAGCCTGGGTCAGCGCCGCCAGGCGGTTGGCGAAATCGTCCACGCGAGTGTCACTGGAAGCGGCGGTGAGGTCCTTGAGGCCGTCGCTGATCAAGCCGCTGAACGCTTTGTCGCCGCCCTGGCTGCCAGATTCGGTGCTGTTCTGATCGGCCTGCACAGTGAGCATGTTCGCCATGCCCGCGGCGAAGGTCTGGGCCGAAGTCGGTTCACCGTCGAGCGATGCCGCTGCGGCGGCGGTTTTGGACTGAGCCTGGCTGGAAGCGGAAACATGACCACCCTGCTCCATCGCCAACCGCAAGGCCGGCAATGCATCGAGCGGATCGGCTTGGGGGTCGAACGTCGGATCGACCACTGGGGCCGCAACCGGCGCGGGAGCAACCGGGCCCGACACCGCAACGGTGACTTGAAGCTCAGTAGTGGCCACCACCGGCGCAGGTTCCGGCTCAACGGTAGCGACTGGCGCAACCACGCCCGGGAGCAACGCGGGATCAAGTGTCGGATCGACAGGGACAGCCTCCGCTACCGGAGTTTCAGCCTTGTCGCCGCTGTCATCGCTGGCAGCCTGGTCGTCGGTAGTGGCCGGCTTGTCAGCGGGCAAGGGTTTGCCGCTATCGGCAACCGTCGGTTCCGGGGCGGCAGCGGTTTCGTTGCCGGCGTCCTTTTTGACGGTGTTGTCGGAAGACTTGTCGCGAACCTGTTTCACCGCAGGCTCCGGGGCCGCCGATGATTTGGCGGGGGCCTGCTGGGCGAAGACCTGGGCGAAGTTGGAGGCTTTATCCCCGCGCTCCGGGGTGACTGCCGGTGAATTGACAGTCGCCTGGGGCTTGGCCTGGGCATTGGCCTGGAGCAGTGTATTGGGCATGACGGGCATAAAAAGATCTCCGCTGCACTGGAATCATAGGTACAGGTGGAGAGGACAATGCAAGGGACGGGCCAATGTCTACGACGCTCAGCTCTCAGCAGTGAAAGCCTTCGCGCTCTTCCCTGCAAAGGTTTCGAACATGGGCAAACTCGCTGTCGATTTCGCTGACCAATTTCTCGATACCGCCCAATGACGGCTGCTTGGCGCGCTGTTCCAACTCTGCGCACAGCTCGGCCAGGCGGATGGCGCCCATATTACTGCTGCTGCCTTTGAAGCTGTGGGCCGTGGCGCCCAGCTTTTCAGCGTCCCGGGCTTCATGCAGCACCCGCAGGCGGGCTTCGGAATCGTTGAGGAACGTATCCAGCAACTCCAGATACCCATCCTCCATGACTTCCTTCAATGTGCTGAGCACATCGCGGTCCAGATGAATCTCACTCACTTGTTCGCTCCCTGATCAAGAATGGCCCGATTATGCCAGAGCCTCCCAGAAAAACTCCACGCGTGCACTACGACCATCGTCGGACCAACAGGCCTGATGGCTCAACTGGCGTACCAGACTCACGCCGCGTCCCGACAACCGATCACTGTCCAAGGGCCGCGCCAGCACCCGGGCCACATCGAAACCCTGGCCGCTGTCTTCCACCTCGACGACCAGGCGCCCACCGTCGCCGAGGGGCGTGACGTGCAAATGCACCCGCACGTGACCATCATTCAGCTCATCCAGGCGCGCATTGCGCTCCCTGTAGTACTGGGCAAAACCCGACGCGTCATGCTTGAGGCTCGAATCGAGCCCCAGCACCCCATGCTCCAGCGCATTGGAATAGAGTTCGGACATTACGCTGTACAGGGCACCACTCTGGGCTCTGAGCCCATGAACCTCAAGCAGCAACTGCAGCAGGTACGGCATGGGGTTGAACCGCTTGAGGGTCTGCGCTCGAAACTCGAAGCTCACCGACCAGTCCAGCGGGCTGGATTGCCCGCTATCGGAATAGACCGGCGGCGGCGGGTTGAGTTGCCCTGGGGCGACCAGACGCACCTCCACCATACTGAAGTCGTCCCGAGCCTCACCGCGAAAATCTCGGAGCGCTTGCTGAATATCTTCGAAAAGACGGTCAGGCTCACGATTGGCCGCGAACACCTGCTGCAACCCCTCCACGCCAAACGGCTGGTCGTGGTCGTCACTGGTCTCAATCACACCGTCGGACAACAGGAATACCCGGTCCCCCAGTGCCATCGGGTGCACTTCAGTGCGGTCATCGAACAACTGCGGCTTGAGCACGCCCAGCGGCAGGTGCCGCGCCGGCAATGGCGTACGCACGCCCGTGAGGCTGTCATGCAGGTAACCATCGGGCATGCCGCCGTTCCAGACCTCCACCGTGCAACGCTCGAAGCTCAGGCACAGCAGCGTCGCGCAACAGAACATATCCACCGGCAGGATGCGTTTGAGCTTGGCATTCATCTCCCGCAGGATCTGCGCCAGGCCGTAGCCTTTGGCGGTCATCCCGTAGAACACCTCCGCCAGCGGCATCGCGCCGACCGCCGCCGGCAGGCCGTGGCCGGTGAAATCCCCCAAAAGGATGTGCATGTCGCCGGCCGGGTTGAACGCGGCCAGCAGCAAATCGCCGTTGAACAGGGCATAGGGTGATTGCAAGTAACGGATGTTCGGCGCGCTCAGGCAGCCGGAATGGGCGATTTTGTCGAACACGGCCTTGGCGACCCGCTGCTCGTTGAGCAGGTAATCATGGTGCCGGGCGATCTGGTCACGCTGCTCCACGACGGTGGCTTGCAATCGACGCAAGCGGTCCATGGCCTTGATCTTGGCGGCCAGGATCACTTGGTTATAGGGTTTGGCCAGGAAATCGTCACCGCCGGCCTCCAGGCAACGGGCCAAGGCTTCGCTTTCGGTCAATGACGTGAGGAAAATGATCGGGACCAACTGGTCCCCGGCCAACTGCTTGATCTTTTGCGCGGCCTCGAAGCCATCCATCACCGGCATCATCGCATCCATCAACACCAGGTGCGGGCGCTGCTCCAGATAGACTTCGACCGCCTCGGCGCCATCGGCCGCCGTGAGCACGTGATGGCCCTGGCGGCGGACAATAGTCGACAACAGCAGTCGGTCAGCGGCACTGTCTTCGGCAATCAGGACCGTCAGCGGTTCCGACGACGATTGCATGGTGATCAACTGATGTCGAACAGCTTGTCGAAGTTGGAGATCGCGAGGATTTTCTTGACGTCGCTGCTGCTGTTGACGACCCGGATATCCGAATCGTCGCCACCGGCATGATCGCGCAACAGCAAGAGCATGCCCAAGGCAGAACTGTCCAGATAAGTGGCTTTCTTCAGGTCCACCACAATGGAATCGGGCCTTGTATTAAGCCTCTCGTAGGACTCACGAAATTCCTGATGCCGTCCGAAATCGAATCGACCTTCGACCGAAATCGTCAGTTTTTTCCCATCGTCGGATACTTCGGTAACAACTGACATAGTTGGCTTCCTTGTCATGGACATACGTGTACAAGGTTTAGCATCTGGTAGAGGTCTGAGCAAGGTTTTGGCTCAATCAGCCGACAAAACCCGACTCATGATCAATACGGATCCTGACGCGGCAGACGCTGGGACAATTCATCCAGCAGTTTCTGCTCACGCTTGTCTTCCAGTTGCCGAGCTTCATCAATGTAGCGTTGCACCAGTTTGCGCAGCCCTTCGACCCGGGCGAAGGCTTCCTGCCAGCTCTGGCGGGCCTTTTCCAGGTTGTTCTGGTGCCAGACCAGGCTCTGGCGCTGCTGGTCGATCGCGGTACCCAACTGCGCAAGAAACCCTTGATAACCCAGCAGCCACTGCCCGGAGACCCCGTGGCTACCACGGGCAATCCATTGTTCTTGATATTCGAGGCGAAAGTTTTCGAGGTCCGCCAGTTTGCTTTCGGCAACCTTGACCTGCCCCTGGAAGTACGCCAACCGCTGGACAGCGGTTTTCTCGGCTTTTTCCGCCATGTCCACCACCGGTGCCAGGCGTGCCGCACGACTCGTGGCCATGGCCGGTTATCCGCCGGCAACCGGGGTAAAAATGCTCTGCAGGTGCGCTTCGCTGGCGCCCATGCCGATGTTGTCGTTCAGGCTCTGGCGCAGGTAAACGGCCATGGCCGGATAAAGATTGATGGCGGTGTCGGTCTCACGATCACCGCCGGGCACATAGGCGCCGACGCTGATCAGGTCACGGCTTTGCTGATAGCGCGACCAATACTGCTTGAACTGCTGGGCCCGCTTCATGTGCTCGGCGCTGATGACCGACGGCATGACCCGGCTGATGGACGCCTCGATGTCGATGGCCGGGTAATGCCCTTCTTCAGCCAGGCGCCGGGACAACACAATGTGACCGTCGAGCACGCCCCGTGCGGAGTCGGCAATCGGATCCTGCTGGTCGTCGCCTTCAGACAGCACGGTATAGAACGCCGTGATCGAACCGCCGCCCTTTTCCGCGTTACCGGCGCGCTCCACCAGTTTTGGCAGCTTGGCGAACACCGAAGGTGGATAACCCTTGGTGGCCGGCGGTTCGCCGATGGCCAGGGCAATTTCCCGCTGGGCCTGGGCAAAACGGGTCAGCGAATCCATCAGCAACAGGACATTCTTGCCCTTGTCGCGAAAATATTCGGCGATACGGGTGCAGTACATGGCGGCCCGCAGCCGCATCAACGGCGCGTCGTCCGCCGGCGAGGCCACGACCACCGAACGCTTGAGCCCTTCTTCGCCCAGGATGTGCTCGATGAATTCCTTCACCTCACGCCCCCGCTCGCCGATCAGCCCCACCACGATGATGTCGGCCTCGGTGAAACGGGTCATCATGCCCAGCAGCACACTCTTGCCCACCCCAGTACCGGCGAACAGGCCCAGACGCTGGCCGCGCCCTACTGTCAATAAACCGTTGATGCAACGAATGCCCACGTCCAGCGGTACGCTGATGGGATCGCGCTTGAGGGGGTTGATCGTCGGGCCGTCCATCGGCACCCAGTCTTCGGCCTTCATCCCGCCCTTGCCGTCCAAGGCACGTCCGGCCCCGTCCAGCACTCGCCCGAGCATGCCCATGCCCATGGGCAGCCGACCCGTATCGGCCAAGGGCACCACGCGCGCGCCAGGTGCGATGCCGGCGACACTGCCCACCGGCATCAAAAATACTTTGCTGCCGGAAAAGCCCATGACTTCGGCTTCGACCTGCACCGGGTGATAGCTGTCGTCGTTGATCACCATGCAGCGACTGCCCATGGCGGCCCGCAGGCCTTCGGCCTCCAAAGTCAGGCCGACCATGCGCAGCAGGCGCCCTTCCAGGATCGGCTGGCCGGCCAGTTCGGTGGCCTCGGCGTAGCTGCCCAGGCGCTTGCCGAAACTGGTTCGCTCAAGGCGCATCGCGACCATCCAGTGCAGGAGCATTCAATTCAGAGGCATCCGGTGCAGCGTCGCCCAGATCGTTATCAGCGGCGATCAAAGGTTCGTCCGGCAACTCCAGGCTCAAATCGGCAGCGGCCGGGTGCAGGGCCTGCTCGTGCAATTGATCGAACAGCTTGGCCATGACCTGGCTGATGCGGGTTTCCACCGTCGCATCGATACGGCTGTGCTCGGTTTCCACGCGGCAACCACCCGGTAACAACGCAGCATCCTCGACGATGCGCCAGGTTTCTTCATGACGCTCGCGCAAGGCTTTGACCAGCTCGAAATCCTGGGGATTGATGTACAACCGCACGTTGCCTACGCCTAGCGGCAATAGCTTGAGGGCTTCGCGCATGACGTGTTCGATCTGGTTCGAATCGATGGCCAATTCACGCTGGATCACCTGTTTGGCGATGTGTTGCACCAAACCCACCAGGGATTTCTCGATCTGGGTGTCCTGCTCGGCGATGGGCTCGAACAGGTTGTGCATCAGCGATTCCAGGGCCCGCAACTTGGCCGTCAGCGCCACGTCGGCTTCCTGACGGACCTTGAGTGTGGTGCTGTGGAAACCTTCTTTCTCACCCACGGCGAAGCCTTCGTTGTAGGCCTCTTGGCGAATGCTCTCGACTTCTTCGAGGGTCAGTGGCTGGACTTCCTCCAGCGGCACCTCCTCCATCTCCGGCAGTTCCTCCACCGGCTCAGGTTCAGGCTCGGGCACGTGGGGGTCGAAGCTGGGCAGCGACCAGACGTCGAAACCACCGACGTCCCGGGCGCGGATCAGGTCGCTGGGTGACTCATCACTCTTGGCAGACATAACGACCTTAGATCATCTCTTCGCCGCCCTTGCCACCGAGAACGATCTCTCCGGCTTCGGCCATACGGCGGGCGATGGTGAGGATTTCCTTCTGTGCGGTTTCCACGTCGCTGACGCGCACCGGGCCTTTGGCCTCGAGGTCGTCGCGCAACAGTTCGGCCGCCCGTTTGGACATGTTCTTGAAGATCTTCTCCTTGACGCCTTCGTCCGACCCCTTGAGGGCCAGGACCAGCACATCGGAGGACACTTCGCGCAACAGTGCCTGGATGCCACGGTCGTCGACATCCGACAGGTTGTTGAACACGAACATGAGGTCTTCGATCTGACCGGACAGGTCTTCGTCGACTTCGCGGATCGAATCCATCAACTGGCCTTCGATCGAACTGTCGAGGAAGTTCATGATATCCGCCGCGCGCTTGATGCCACCCAAGGTGGTGCGCGAGGCATTGGAATTGCCCGAGAACTGTTTCTCGAGAATCTGGTTCAATTCTTTCAGGGCCGCTGGCTGCACGGTGTTGAGCGAAGATACCCGCAGAATGATGTCCAACCGCACTTTATGGTCGAAGTTACCCAGCACTTCACCGGCCTGGTCCGGGTCGAGGTAAGCCACCACGATCGCCTGGATCTGCGGGTGCTCGTAACGGATCACGTCGGCAACGGCGCGCGGCTCCATCCACTTGAGGCTGTCCAGGCCGCTGGTATTGCCGCCCAGCAGAATCCGGTCGATGAGGCCGTTGGCCTTGTCCTCACCCAGCGCCTGGGTCAGCATCTTGCGCACGTAGTCATCGGAACCGACGCCCAGGCTGGTCTGATCGCCGACGATGTCGACGAACTCGCTCATCACCTGTTCGACCTGCTCGCGGTGCACATTGCCCATCTGCGCCATGGCCACGCCCACACGCTGGACCTCCTTGGGCCCCATGTGGCGCAGCACTTGGGCGGCGTCGGTCGAACCCAGGGACAGCAGCAAAATCGCGGCTTTGTCGACCCGGGACAATTTGGCAACAGCGGCTCGATTATCACTCATCTGCGTTAATCCACTCTTTCACGACCTGGGCCACACGACCCGGGTCTTCTGCCACCAGACTCTTGATGGCGTTCAACTGAGCGTCATAGCCTTCGCTCGGGCTTGGCAGCAGAATGCTCTGCGGCCCGCCGAGGCTGACGCGATCGTTGGCCAATTCGCCATCCAGGCCGCCCATGCCTCCCAGTTCTACGTCACCCAAGCCAGCCAACTGCTTGTTCTTGCCGCCACCAGTAATGTTGTTGAGCACCGGACGCAGCACGCCAAACACCAGTATCAGGATGAACAGCACACCCAATACTTGCTTGACCACATCCCAGAACCAGGGTTGCGAATAAAACGGAATATCGGCGATCACTTCACCGCGCTCCAGGGAGAACGGCACGTTGATCACGCTGACGCTGTCGCCGCGGCTGGCGTCGAAACCGACGGCGTCCTGCACCAGACGGGTAAAGCGCGCCAATTCGTCGGCGCTCCATGGCGCACGGCTGGTTTCGCCGTTGGCCGGGTTGACCTTGACCTGATCGTCCACCACCACGGCTACCGACAGGCGATTCAAACGCCCCTGCTGCTGCTTGGTGTGACTGATGGAACGGTCAAGCTCGAAATTCTTGGTCGACTGTTGACGCTTGTCGGCCGGATACGGCGCCAGCATCGGCTGGCCGGTGGCCGGGTCCATGATCTGCTGGCCATTGGCGTCGATCAGTGGCTGGCCGGGTTGCACCATGCCAGCGGCCGCCGTGGCGCCACCGGTGGTTTGCGGCGCGCTGGCCGGCGACGGTGGCTGGTTGCTCAGGGCACCCGGCACACCTTGCGGGCCATTGCTGGCGGTACGCTGTTCGTTCACCGATTGTTCGCTGCGCAACGCCGGTTGATCCGGGTTGAACTGCTCGGACGTCGACTCGACGGCACTGAAATCCACATCGGCCGACACTTCGGCTTTATAGCGGTCATTACCCAGGATCGGTTGCAGGATGTTGTGCACACGCTGGGTCAGCATGCCTTCCATGCGGCGGCTGTAATCGAACTGCTTGCCGGCCATGGTCAGTTCGGAGTTTTCCGCCTGGTCAGACAACAGGTTGCCTTTCTGATCGACCACGGTGATCTGGGATTTGCTCAACTCAGGAACGCTGGTCGCCACCAGATTGATGATGGCGAGCACCTGGCCCGGCTCCAGGGAGCGGCCCGAGTACAGTTCCACCAGGACCGAAGCACTTGGCTTGCGCTCATCGCGCACAAACACCGAGCTTTTCGGAATCGCCAGGTGCACGCGGGCACCCTTGACGTTGTTCAGGCTGGAGATGGTGCGTGCCAGCTCGCCTTCCAGGCCGCGACGATAACGAGTCGCTTCCATGAACTGGCTGGTGCCCAGGCCCTGATCCTTGTCGAGAATCTCGAAACCGATGTTGCCATCGGTAGGCGTCACGCCAGCGGCGGCGAGCTTGAGGCGCGCACGAGCGACGTCATCGGCCTTGACCAGCAAGGCACCGGAATTGGGTTCGACGGTGTAAGGAATGTCGGCGGAAGCCAGGGTTTCCATGACTTGCTTGGCGTCCAGGCCTTCCAGGCTGCCGTACAAAGGACGGTAGTCTGGCTGCTGGGACCACAGCACCACGGCAAACCCAATCGCCACACTCGCAGCCAGGCCCACCAACAGGCCAACCTGACGCAGCATGGTCATCTCGGAGAGGTTTTCCAGGAAAGACAGACCGAACAGCGGCGGCTTGCCGTCTATCGGAGTGGTCTTTGCCGGAACGTTATCAGCGGCTGCTTCTGCCATGACTCAATAATTTCCTTAGACCGGCATCTGCATGATGTCTTGATAGGCTTGGACCAGTTTGTTGCGAACCTGGGTCAACGCCTGGAACGAGACAGTGGCTTTCTGCGAAGAGATCATTACGTCGGTCAGGTCGACCCCACTTTTGCCAATCTCGAAAGCACTGGCCAACTGGTTCGAAGCCTGCTGGGTATCGTTCACTTTATTGACGGCCTGACCGAGCATGTCGGAAAAGCTGCTGCCGCCCACTTGTGGGACCGCGACCGATTTGGGCTGGGCCATGGCGTCCATCTGCATGGCCCGCATGTCCAGCATCAACCGATTAAATTCAATACCTTGGCTCATGGTCTACTCTCTCTGGCGGCCCGCATTTTTTTGACACTTACTCAGCGGGTACACAGGTGTTAGCAACAAGGGTGCCAGCTCCATGGCCGAAAGAAACAAATGCGCGCCCCTCTGCGGGAGCGAGCTTGCTCGCCATCACTCATTCACATTCAACATCAATCTGACTGATCGACCGCTATCGCGAGCAAGCTCGCACACAAGGGTTTCAACTGGCGAAGAGGTAAGCCTCGACGTCCATTCCAGCGTCACGCATTTGCGCCAGCTTATAGCGCAGGGTACGCGGGCTGATCCCCAGGCGCTCGGCGGCCTCTTTGCGGCGGCCACGCTCGGCGCGCAGGGTGTCGATGATCATCTGGAATTCACGACGACGCAGATCGTCCCCCAAGGCGCCCGCCGATTCACCTTCCGCGTCCATGGGAGGGATGAGCGCCGGTGCCGATGAAGGCGACAGTGCAGGCAACGGCGCACAGGCCACCGGCCCGCTCAGGCAGAAATCTTCCGGCTGGATCAAACCGCCCTGCTGCAGGATCAACGCCCGCTGAATGGCGTTATCCAACTCTCGTACGTTGCCGGGCCAGGGGTAGGCAATCAGGAACGCCTGGGCCTGGGGCGACAACCGGGCCGCCGCATGCTTCATTTTATTGACGTGCTTGGCCAGCAAGCGCTCGGCCAGTGGCAGGATATCGGCCGTGCGCTCGCGCAAAGGGCGCCAGGCCAGCGGAAATACCGACAGGCGGTAGTAAAGGTCTTCCCGGAAACGCCCCGCCGCCACTTCGCCGGCCAGGTCACGGTTGGTGGTCGCCACCACACGGATGTCCAGGCTGATGGGCTTGCGCGCACCGACCCGCTCCACCTCCCGTTCTTGCAACACCCGCAACAACTTGGCCTGCAGCCCCATGGGCATTTCGGAAATTTCATCCAGCAAAATGGTACCGCCATCGGCTTGCTCGAACTTGCCGGCCTGGGCCGCGATGGCGCCGGTGAACGAGCCTTTTTCGTGACCGAACAGCGTGGCCTCGAGCATGTTGTCGGGAATCGCCGCACAGTTGATGGCAATGAACGGTTCGTTGGCGCGCCGGGATTGCTGGTGGATGTAGCGTGCCAGCACTTCCTTGCCGGTGCCTGACTCGCCAGAAATCAATACGGTCGAATCGCTGCGAGCGACCCGCGCGGCCAATTCCAGCAACTGCGCGCTGGCCGGCTCGAGTGCCACCGGCCCCTCACCTTCAATGAGGGGACTGCCCAGGGCATGGCGAGCCACCAGGTCCAGCAATGCCTTGGGCTCGAACGGCTTGACCAGATAATCCGCGGCGCCTTGGCGCATGGCATCCACCGCGCGCTCGACGGCACCGTGGGCGGTCATCAGCAATACCGGCAATTGCGGCTGGCGGGCGCGCAACAAGCCGAGCAATTGGTGACCGTCCATGCCGGGCATGTTGACGTCACTGACCACCAGGCTGAACGCTTCCCGGCCCACCGCCAGCAACGCCTCTTCCGCCGAACCGACCGCGGCATAATCATGCCCGGCCAGCACCAGCGTATCGGCCAACGCTTCGCGCAGGGCCCGGTCATCCTCAACCAGTAATACCTTGATCGCCATGACCCTTACTCCACACTCGGCACGCTGGAAAACAGCGGCAAGAGCACCAGCGCACAGGTGCCGCGCCCCAGCCGCGAGCGCAATTGCAATTCTCCCTGATGCGCACGGGCCACCGCCTTGACCACGGTCAGGCCCAGGCCAGTACCGGTGGTTTTGGTGGTGAAAAACGGCTCACCCAGGCGCGCCAGCACGGCCGGCTCGATACCGCTGCCGCTGTCGCTGACACATAGGCGCAGGGTGTTGCCGCGCGTGTACAAGTGCACCTTCAGGCGGACATCGCCGCCGCTGGCCTGGATTGCGTTTTCGATGAGGTTCAACACCGCGCCCACCAGCGTGTCGCGGTTACACAGCACCTCACCGGCATGGCTGTCGCACTGCCAGCGGATTGGCAAATCCTGCACATGGGTCAGCGCCGCTGCCTGCAAGGATTGCAGCAGGGCCTTGGGGGTTACGCGGTCGGTTAGCGGCAGTTCGCCACGGGCGAATACCAGCATGTCGCGCACTTGATGCTCCAGCTCGTGCAAGCGCTCTTTGAGTCGCCCGGCGAACCGCTGTTGGGTTTCCATTGGCAGTTGCTGTTCAGTCAGATGACTGGCGTACAACAAGGCAGCAGAGAGCGGCGTGCGAATTTGATGAGCCAGCGACGCCACCATCCGCCCCAGGGAAGACAGGCGTTCATGGCGGGCCAGTTGATCTTGCAGGTGACGGGTTTCAGTCAGATCGTTGAGCAGCACCAACTGCCCAGGCTCGGCATCCAGCGAACGCGTCGAAATGGACAGGCGACGACCGTCCTTGAGCGACACCTCATGGCCGTCGTCTTCACGAGGGGCGAAGCAACGAGCGATGACATGCCGCCACAACTCACCTTCCAGCGGCAGGCCAAGCAACTCGCAGGCGGCCGGGTTGGCTTCGCGTACACGGCCATGTGCATCAATGACAATGACGCCACCGGGCAACAGATCGAGCAGATTTTGCAGGCGATTAGCCAGGCGTTCCTTTTCCGCCAATTCCTGCATGCGCTGGGCACTGACCACCGCCAGCTCGCCCTTGAGCTCGGTGACCCGGGCTTCAAGCAGGCTGTAGGAATCGGTCAGCTGGCTGGACATCTGATTGAACAGCGAAAACGCCTGCTCAAGTCCAAGCCGGCTTGCCTGCTCAGCGGACGGCATGAGCCCCGGCTCGGGGACAGGAGACATCTGGGCGGCTTGGGTCATCGGGCTCTCTCGCTTGGCTGACCGTCAGTTAAACGGAACGTTGCGAGGGCTATAGCAATACCCGTGCCGAAAAAAAACCGCCTGGAAATCAGGCGGTTGGAAAACAGGCGTCAATCATCCGCCTGTTCATCTCCTTCGCGACGGCTCATGCCGTACTTGCGCATCTTCTCCACCAGGGTGGTACGCCGGATGCGCAGGCGTTCCGCCGCACGGGCCACGATACCGTTGGCATCGTCCAAGGCCTGCTGGATGAGCCCTTGCTCCAGGCCGCCTAGATAGTCCTTGAGATCCAGGCCTTCTGGCGGCAGCAAGGCATTGGCGGTGAAATCCGGCGTATGGCCGTTGATCGCCACCCGCTCTTCCAGATCGCTGCGCAGGCTGTCGACCATTTGTTCGTCTTCGTCATCGACGTAACGGAATTTCTTCGGCAACTCGGTCACGCCGATCACCCCGTACGGATGCATGATCGCCATGCGCTCCACCAGGTTGGCCAGCTCACGGACGTTGCCCGGCCAGCCATGACGGCAGAGGGACATGATCGCCGCCGAGTTGAATCGGATCGAGCCGCGCTTTTCGTGCTCCATGCGCGAAATCAGCTCATTCATCAGCAGCGGAATGTCTTCGACCCGCTCACGCAGCGGCGCCATTTCAATCGGGAATACGTTGAGGCGGTAATAGAGGTCTTCACGGAAACTGCCGATCTCGATCATGCTCTCGAGGTTCTTGTGGGTCGCGGCGATGATCCGCACATCGACGCTCTGGGTCTTGTTGCTGCCCACGCGCTCGAAAGTTCGTTCCTGCAGGACCCGCAGCAGCTTGACCTGCATCGGCAACGGCATGTCGCCGATTTCATCGAGGAACAGCGTGCCGCCGTTAGCCAGCTCGAAACGCCCGGCCCGGCTAGTGATCGCTCCGGTGAAGGCGCCCTTCTCGTGGCCAAACAGCTCGCTCTCCAGCAACTCGGCAGGGATCGCACCGCAGTTGACCGGCACGAAGGGCGCTTCACGGCGCTTGGAGTGGTAATGCAGGTTGCGCGCTACCACTTCCTTGCCAGTGCCCGATTCGCCAAGGATCAACACGCTGGCGTCGGTGTCGGCCACCTGCTGCATCATCTGGCGCACATGCTGGATCGCCCGGCTGGTGCCGACAAGGCTGCGAAAAAGATTGGGTTCGCGATGCCTGCCGCGCTCGCGAGCCTGGTCGTACATCTCGCGATAAACCTGGGCGCGGTGCAGCGAATCCAGCAATTTGCTGTAGCTGGGCGGCATTTCGAGGGTCGAAAGAACCCGACGGCGCTGGTCTTCAGGCAAGTCAACGGAAGAATTTTCGCCCATTAACAAAACCGGAAGGAACTCATCCCAGGTCGAGAGTGTCTTTAGCAAGCCCAAAAGAGTCGCGGGTGCATTGACGGTCCCAATCAGGACACAAATGACTTCACGACTGGACGACAAAGAGCCGACGGCCTGCTGCCAGTCATGGCTTCCGCAGGGTAAATTTTCTTCGCCAAG
The DNA here is from genome assembly GCF_026016345.1 of Pseudomonas sp. B21-054. Classification (NCBI taxonomy): domain Bacteria; kingdom Pseudomonadati; phylum Pseudomonadota; class Gammaproteobacteria; order Pseudomonadales; family Pseudomonadaceae; genus Pseudomonas; species Pseudomonas sp. B21-054. Next base: position 1,844,187 of record NZ_CP087204.1, on the reverse strand, counting down.
AAAATTTAAGATCACCGCCAGGTCGCGGCGGCGGACGCTATCGTCATCGATCAGGAGAATTTTGGTTTCACGCCACATGCAATAGCAACTTCCCTAGTCAACTCAATGCCCGGAATTTGGGGGCAAGCTGGACGCTTGCAGACTTGTCATGCCTGTAGACGCCTGATATCTGGATACAGCCACTAGTTAAGTCAAAAAACTGCGCACAGTCAAATTTATGGCGCATATGATTCGGATTAACTGAGCGTTAACCGAACAGATGGTAAACCTTTGCCGCATTCTGTGCTTGATGGATCTGCGACATCTCGTCGACGATCGCCTGGCGCTCTCCTGTGGCCGCCTCCAGCAATTGCCGGTAGACCCCCAGCAACTCCTCAAGATTATTACGCAACGCCGCCTCATCCACCTCGGATTCGCTCAGGACGTCTTCCATGCAGGAACGGCAAGCCAGGTCCAGCTGACCGATGGCCTCCCAGTTTCGCTCGGCCAGGGCATCAACCAAGGCATCACGGGTTTGTTCGATTCGCTGCAGGACAAGACTCATGAGAGCACTCCTTAGAATTGCGGGCCAGGCGCCGCGATGCCATCCCAGCCTTCCTTGACCGTGCGAAGCAGATCGGCGACTTCGTCGAGGATCTTCGGATCGGTCTTGGCGTTGGCTTCGGCCAGGCGTTTCATCATGTAGGCGTAAAGGGCATCGAGCTCAGCGACCGACTCAGCCTGGTTTTCCAGGTCCAAGCCTTCACGCAGGCCACCGACAATGCCGATAGCCTTGCCAATCAACACGCCTTTGTTCGGGATATCCTTGCGCTCCATCGCGCCCTTGGCCTGGGCGATACGGTCCAGCCCGCCCTCCATGAGCATCTGCACAAGACGATGGGGGCTTGCTTCGGAGGTTTGCGCCTGGGCACCAATCTTCTGGTATTGGCGAAGGGCTAACATCGGATTCATGTTCTACCTCATCTGAAAACTTCGGTTCGTATAAACAGCGTATCGACGCCGCGTCAAAAAACTTTAGACCGAAAAGCCGAAAGCCCGGAGCGCTGTCAAAACGCTGCCGGGCTTTTTACATCAGTCGAAAATCAGCTGTTTTTCTGCTGGGCCGTCATCGCTTCGAACATGGAGGTGATGTTACTGGCGGTGGCTTTCAGCTTGCCAACCAGGGTGTCCATGTCGTTGTACTTTTTGGTCAGTACCTTGGTCAGCGTGTCGATCCGGCGATCCAGTGCTGCCTGGTCCGCAGCCAGCTTTTTCTGGATAACAGTCAGGTTCTTGGATCGAGCAGCCAGAATATTATCAACGGGCTTGCCCGCCGCGTCCAACTTGATCTCGGTATACGGCTTGATCGCTTTCTGCATGCGCTCAATCAAGCCGTTCTCGCCAGTGAACAGCGTTTGAACTTCCCCACCCAACTGTTTTGTATTCAAAGCAGTTGAAAACTTGGCACTGTCGAAATCCAATGTACCGGTCGTCTGGTTGGTGGTAATCCCTAACTGGGACAAAACTGTCAGCTTGGTACCAGCACCCGTTTGGGACAATGGACCTCGGATAGCTTCCAACAGCGCGCGCGGCATGGCATCACCGGCCAATGCCGCCGGCACGGACTTACCGTCAGCGTCTGTCGTCGGTTTAGTCAGCGAGGTCACTGCCTTGGCGATGGCGTTATAAGCGTCGACGAATTTCTGGATCGAAGCCTTCAAGCCGTCAGCGTTGGTGGCAACGGTAACCGTTACCGCAGTGGCGGTAGGCGCAACCAATGTCATGCTTAAGCCCGTGACCGCATTGTCCAGTTTATTGGTCGGACTCGACATTGCCAGCCCGTCAATCTCGAATTTCGCATCAGTGGCAAGCGACAGGGAGCCGGAAGACGCCGCTGTCGGCGGGTTGACCATGAGCGCGGTGCCGTCAGCGGTCAGGCTGGCAATACCGCTTAAAGACAGATCATTCCCCGCACCGGTCTTTGTAGAACCCACCACCAGACGCGAGCCAAAGCTGTCCGTCACGATGTTGGCGTTCACGCCACTGGCTTGATATTTGGAGTTGATTGCATCCCTGACCGATTGCAAGGTGGAACCAGATGGAACATCAACGGCGTAGGACGCACCGCTCTGGCTGCTGATCGTCAGCGTACCCGCTTCCACTGCGCTCGTAGGTCCACCGGCGAAAGCAGCCGTCGACACCTTCGAGGCAGTAGCCAGATTAGTGATCTTGACACTATAGGTACCACCGACCGCCGAGTTACTCGACGTCGCGGTCAATATCTTGGCATCGGAAGATGTAGCGGCAAAGCCGGTGAACTGAGGGTTAGTCGTACTCCCCAAAGCCTCGAGCGCGGACTGAAACGTAGCCAACAGGGACTTCAACGAACCGATGCCGGAAATGTTCGACGTATTCGTCTTCGTGGCACGGTCGATCTGACCTTGCTTGGCCGCCTTGTCAGAATCCACCAGCGCCTTGACGATAGCGGTGGTATCCAGGCCAGAGCCTAAACCCAAGCCAGGTAGAATTGGACTTGCCATGTGGGACTCCCTTCAGTGTGTCGCCGGCCTTTTGACCTTTACAACGCCCAAAAGAACATAACAACAAAATTCGTGCCGGTTGTCAGGCTTCAGCGCTGAACAACAAGCTGTTTGCATCATTCAAACTGTTGGCCAGTTTCAGAACTTCTTCGTTCGGGATCTGACGAATCACTTCACCGGAACCACTGGCAATCACTTTGACCACTACTTTGCCTGAAGGCTCATCAATAGAGAACTCCAGGTTGCGCTTGACCGACTGGACGAACTTCTCGATTTCCAGAACGGCCTTCTTGAGTTTGTCCTGCTCAGCGGCAGCGTCTTTAGGCGCCTGCTTGACCGGGGTCACGGTGGCAAGCTCGGCTTGAGGCTTCTCCACGGGCTTGTCGACCACGGTAGGTGCCGGCCTCGCCGCTGGATAAGACAAGTTCAGCTTCACGCTCATATCCATGTCCATCACCTCTTGAACGGAAAAAGCGAGAGAGCACGCAAGCGCACTCCCCCGCTAAAACTCATCCGGCTATTACTGAAGCAGCTTCAGTACAGCGGATGGCAGTTGGTTGGCCTGGGCCAGAACCGAGGTAGACGCTTGCTGCAGAGTCTGCTGCTTGGTCAGTTGTGCAGTTTCAGCAGCGAAGTCGGTATCTTGTACGCGACCCAGTGCAGCACTGGCGTTTTCGTTGATGTTTTGCAGGTTGGAGATGGTACTGGTCATACGGTTTTGTGCAGCACCGAGGTCAGCACGGCTGGAGTTGATCTTGGCCAGAGCAGCGTCGATTTTGACCAGCGCGTTGTTCATCGAAGCTTCAGCGGTAGTCGAGTCAGTACCGGTGATCTGAACGGTGGCGGAGTCAACCGACAGGGAAGCTGCGTCGAAGCCGCTGTCCAGGGTCAGGGTGATCTGGTTGTCAGCACCGGTGTTGGAACCAACCTGGAAGGTCATGGTGCCAGCGGTACCGTCAATCAGGTTCTTGCCGTTCAGGTTGGTAGACTTGGCGATACGGGTCAGTTCGTCCGACATCTGAGCAAATTCTTTGTTCAGAGCGACACGGTCAGCAGTACCGTTGGAGTCGTTACGGGACTGAACAGCCAGTTCACGCATACGTTGCAGAATGTTCGTGGATTCCTGCATCGCGCCTTCAGCGGTTTGGGCGATGGAGATACCGTCGTTGGCGTTTTTGATCGCAATGGTCTGACCGCGGATTTGCGAGTTCATACGAGTGGAGATCTGCAGGCCGGCGGCGTCGTCTTTGGCGCTGTTGATTTTCAGGCCGGAAGACAGACGGGTCATCGAAGTGGACAGAGCATCGGAAGCCTTGTTCAGGTTCTTCTGAACGTTCAACGATGTGACGTTAGTGTTTACTGTTAAAGCCATGACGAATTCCTCGTTGGTTGGGTACTGCGGCTTCCGGCCCTGGCAACCGCCGGGTGTGGCCTAGAGAACCTTCGTAATAGTTATCGTCGTAATCGGAACTTGCTTTAGCAGTTTTTTAAAAAATTTTGCCATCAGGTTGCCACCCCTCGTAAATCAAGGACTTGGCTGCGATTGAAGGGTAGAAAAATGGCGTCAGGGAAACGCCACTGGCGTCACTGGAGGCTAATGACAGCGGTGCGGCGGCAAAAAAAAATCAGTTCGACTGATCAGCGGTCAGCAGTTGGACGCACTCGTACTCAAGATAATCGGCTAAGGAGATCCAGTTCTGCGCCTGCTGATCACCCAGCATCAAGGCGAGTAGCATGTTCCATGACGAGGCGATATCGCCCGGCATCAGTTCAACCAAGGGCTGAGCCGATTCAATCAGCACGACCATTGCCAACCCCGCCTCAACGTCCTTTCCGAGACGAAACAGGCGTGCGCATTCGCGAGCGTCATCGACCACCCCTTGAAGCTGGCTCATTGCACATACTCCGGGTGGAAATCAGTGCCTGCAATCATTGCCCCGTCCCGACTGCTGTTATGGAAACGCACCTGGGGGTGCCCGGCAATAAAACGCTCCAGCTCGCATAGGTAACTGCGGAAGTTGAGCTGGGTCTTGACTCGCCGGCCATACCCATCGAGCACCCAATGCCTGGACGCGCCCAGTTGCGGCCCCAAGTCACCGTCACCCCAGCCTGCATGAGTTTTGTCATGGGGAAAGGCAAAATCGGCGCCGAAAAGCGTGACCTGCGCAGCGCCCATTTTCACCGCCAGATCGACTGCCGGATGAATCACGCTGCCGCCCACATGGAGTTCGGCCCGGCGCAGCTGCCCCCGCATCTGACGGTAGACAGGGCTCGAGGAATAACCGGCGTAACGCGGCCCCCGCCACGCTCCGATCACCAAAGGGTCGGCCATCGGCAGATAAACCAGGGCAATGCCATCGGTGCTTTCGGGCGGAAGATGTCGCGCCGAGATACGCTGGTCGATGCTGACCACGATATCCGGGGCAATGCCATGATCGATCAACGGTCGGTAAGCCGTATCGACACAAATCAACAACGGTCGCTCGGCTTGCTTGCTCAGATGACGCAGTTTCTCGAAGTGCTGCTCAAGACTGGGACCGGTAGCAATAACAAACGCCTCACGCCTGTCTAAGGTGCCGAACAGCTCGGCAACGTCACGATCTTTGCGCACAAGACTGAAAGTCGATTGCAGACGCTCGACAATCTCAGGGGACCGAGGGTCGAACGCTCGGTTAGTGAAGTCCAGATGATTTTCACTGATCAATCGATCACGAATCTTGGCGTTGTAATCATCGGCCAGCACCAACTCGGCGGGGAGTGCGAAAAATGGCAGTTGGATCTCCGCCAAATCACCGGCATAGAGCAACACCACTCTCGGATCGGAAAGCCAGGGAGATTGATCCAGCACCTGCAGCACCAGGGCGAACACCGCACCGTTGAGGATATGCACAAACAACTGTTCAAGCCCGGCCCGCTCCAGCAAGCGATTCTGCAGATCGCCCAGCCCGGTGCCATAGACATGCACAATGGCAGCGTCCAGCGGCAGGCTGGAGGCTTGCAGGTCTGCCTCGGCGAGTCGGTCATGCCGGCTGGTCAGTTGGATGCCATTGACGCTCAAGGTCGACCCAAGCCCCTCTACCAGATCGGCCTGCAATCCACCGACATCCTCCATTGACAAGCGCTCAGCCAAGGCCGGCCAACGCTGCTGGATTATCCGGAGATTGCGCTCAAAGAACTCGCTCATGGTGTCTCGCTTTCGCGTCAGGCAAAAAAATAGCGTTCAAGGTTACACCTTGGACGCTATTTTTGTGCCCGGGTTTTAGTGGGTCACGGGCGATAGATGATCGCCGAGCCCCAGGACAGGCCTACGCCGAAACCGCTCAAGGCCACGCGCTTCCAATCGGAATCGAGCACGTGCTTTTCCAGCAGCAACGGAATACTCGACGACACGGTGTTGCCGGTCTCGACCATGTCCTTGATGAATTTTTCCGGCTCGCCCTCGAAACGCCGTGCCACCGCATCGACAATTGCCGCGCTGCCCTGGTGAATGCAAAACGCATCAATGTCGCTGGCTTGCAGATCGGAATCGGCGAGCAACTCATGCAGGTGGGCCGGCACCTTGAGCAAGGCGAAGTTGAACACCTGGCGGCCGTTCATGAAGAATACACCGTCGCTGACCTTCAGGTGCGGGGCGCCAGAGCCGTCAGTGCCGAACTTGGCCTTGCCCAGTTGCCACGGCGCATCTTCACCCATCCAGGTGGCGGTGGCGGCGTCGCCAAACAGCATCGTGGTGTTGCGGTCTTCCGGGTCGACGATTTTCGAGTACGGATCAGCCGTCACCAACAGGCCATTCTTCAGGCCAGCGGCCTCCATGAAGCCCTTGATGGCGTAGATGCCATAGACATAACCCGAGCAGCCCAGGGAAATATCGAACGCGGCCACGGTGGTCGGCAAGCCGAGCTTGTCCTGGACGATGGCTGCCGTGTGAGGCAAGCCTTCTTCATCGCCATTCTGTGTAACGACAATCAGCACGTCGACGGATTCGCGTTTCAGGCCGGGATTGTTGGCAAACAGAGCGTTGACCGCTTCAACACACAGGTCCGAGGTTTCCTGCCCGTCATCCTTGCGTGGCAAGAAGGCCGAACCAATCTTGCCAAGGATGAACTCTTCATCCTTTTCAAATTTTGCACCTTGTGCGTAATTGTCCACGCCGGCTACAGGAACGTAGCTCGCAATGCTTTTTATGCCAATCATTACGGCTTCCCAATCAAAAACAGCCCAATACCACCGCTCGCAAGGAATCGAGGGGCGCCGACAAATGGGAAGTGTAAAGGGCTATCACTGGGCCTGATAAGGGCCAGGCGCCATCTTCCCGGTCAATACAATACAGTGAAGATGCGCGTTATGACTCGTAGGTCACGCCAATTTTCCTAATAAGGTCTTTTTGAAAGGGCTATTCAACCAGCGACCAGGCCAATGGAGTGCCGCGTTTGATGGCTTTACGAGCACAACGGCCCATCAGAGAGTCGGCGTACTTGGGGGGCAGTCCCAGGCCTGGGCGAATAGCCCGGACGTTTTGTGGTGTAAACGCATCACCAGGGCTCATGTCTTGCGTCACATACAGAGAACGCCGATAGATCAGCGACTTGCGCTCAGCCTCGGTCACGCCATAGTGCACCTGCCCCATGGCTTGCCAGGCACGCTCGGTTTCGATCACCAGCGCCGCCAGCTCCGCAGGCTCAAGGGAGAAACTGGCGTCCACCCCACCCGCCGCGCGGTCGAGAGTGAAATGTTTTTCTACCACGGTTGCCCCCAACGCCACCGCGGCGACAGACACGCCAACCCCCATGGAGTGATCCGACAACCCCACCTCACAGCCGAATAATTCCCGCAGATGAGGGATAGTACGCACATTGCTGTTGGCCGGGGTGGCCGGATAGGTGCTGGTGCACTTGAGCAATACCAGATCCTTGCAACCGGCCTCTCGGGCCGCCCTTACAGTTTCGTCGAGTTCAGCAACGCTCGCCATGCCGGTAGAAATAATCAACGGCTTGCCGGTGGCGGCGACTCGCCGGATCAGCGGTAGATCCGTGTTTTCAAAGCTGGCGATCTTGTAGGCCGGCACATCGAGGGTTTCAAGAAAATCCACGGACGTCTCATCAAACGGCGTCGAGAAGGCCAACAAGCCCAGGGCTTTGGCCCGGGCGAAAATTGGGGCGTGCCATTCCCACGGTGTATGGGCCTTCTCATACAACTCATAAAGCGACGTTCCAGCCCACAGGCTGTTGGGATCCTTGATGAAAAATTCACCCTCGTTCAAGTCCAGCGTCATGGTTTCGGCGGTGTAGGTCTGCAACTTCAAAGCGTGCGCACCGGCCCGGGCCGCCGCCTCGACGATCTCCAGCGCCACCTCCAGGGACTGGTTATGGTTGCCACTCATTTCGGCAATGATGAAAGGCGGTGCCTCAGCCCCAATGACACAGTGGCCGATCTTGAAACTAGCCATGGAGGTGATCCTTCAAGACGCGTGTAAACACGCAAGTGTTCTGAATAAAACCAGCCTGGCTAAACAAGCTCAGGGAGGCTCGATTGGCGGGCAATACTTGAGCGGTGAGGCTTCGCAATTGAGGCCAGTGGGCAGCGGCAAATGCCTCGCCGCGGGCCAGCAACGCCCTTCCCCAGCCAAGCCCGATGCGGCCTTCGAACAGATAAATGGACACGAGCGCGTCAGTGCCTTGCAGGTCATAGCGCAATACGCCTATCGGTCCGTCCGCCGCTTCGCCGATCAATAGCAGGCGTTGCTCGTTGACCAGGCTTGCACGCAACCATTGGCAATGACTGCTCCAGTCAATGCTTGATGCATCCAACGATACACGGCGTACAGCCTCGGCGTTACGACCTTCGAAAATCAATTGGGCATCGGCCTGTGTCGCTGGTCGAACCCTCAACAATGCTCCGGCCAGCGTGACGGCGACCCGTTGGGCACCCAAGCCATCGACCAACCGCCGGGAATGCTCAGCCAAGCTTTTGCGCAAGCCTTGATTGTCTGCCACGAAACCGATGGCCTGGCGCAACTGTCCGACCGTGACGTTCTCTCGAGGGCCGAGATAAACGTGGGCTCCAAACGTCGCCATCGCCTCGCTATTGGCATGCTGATTATTCGACACCGCGATGCAGATCGTGGGCAGGCCCATGGCGGCGCGCTCCCAACTGGTACCGCCACCAGCACCAATGAACAAATCAGCTTCGATCATGAGCTGATGGAAATGGCCGACAAAGCTGTGCAAGCGCCAGTTGGGTCGACTCGCTGCCATCATCTGCATCCGAGCCCAGACCGGGTTGTCCGCACCGGCAACAAAATCGACTTCAAGCTCCGGAAAATCCGCCAACGCCAACATGGCGTGATGGGTTTGCATCGCCGCATCAAACCCGCCAAAGTTAACCAGCACTCGCCTGGCCCTGGGCTTGATGTCAATCGCCGCACAGCGAAACTCATCGCGCAACAGGGCGTAACGCGGTCCGAGTAGCGTCCGGCAAGACTCGGGCAACAACCCCGTGTAGGCGGCTCGGGTACCAGAAAGGTTCTGGTTGAGCAGCAGATCGACGCTGTAGGTACGGGTCGCCAGATCATCCACTGCCATGATTCTTGGGGCAAAACGCCGGGCAGCCGTCTGCCAATGATGGTCCAGGCCATAATGATCGACGATGACCCAATCGAAACCAGGTTGGTCGCTCGATACCTGTTGCAGCGCCGCGATATCCGCCTGCCAGGGCAACAAGGATTCAATGGCCTGCTGCGGATCCTCTCCAGGATAGGAATCCGGTAAGGCAAACGTCTCGAAGCCCTCCTCCTCCAACGCTTGCAAGCGATGTCCTGGCAATTGACGGCAGGCAAACGTGACATGCGCGCCATGCCCACGCAACACGCGAGCCAGGGTCAGGCAGCGGGCGATGTGTCCGCTGCCAATGATTGGCGAAGCGTCAGCGCGGATCAAAACCCTCATTTCAGCTCCCCACCGGCCTTCAATGCGGCGTAGAGGTATTCGGCTCGCTTCCAATCCTCTGGTGTGTCGATGTCCTGTACCAGATGACGAGGCAGGACCACCGGCAAGCTCTTGGGCGAAAACAACACGTCACCGCGCAACCAGGCCTCCCGGCGCCCCCAGTAGAATTGGCCCGCGTCCTGGAATGCTTCGGGCAAGTCCTGGGAGCGAGTGTCGCGAAACTGAGGATAGAGCGGCGTCAGCGCGCCCTGCTCATCCAGCGTCAAGGCGCGTTGTACGGGAAAGCCGAAACCCGTCACCGAAAATGCGTACGATTTGTCAGGATGCGTACGCAGCGCTTCATACCCCTGGCGCAGGAACCGCTCCTGCAACAGCGGCGCGGTGGCATAGATGCAGCAGGCGAAATCGAACGAGCGCTCGTGCAGTTCAGTCAATGCGTGGGCAATCACGGCTGCCGTCCCGGTGAAATCATCAGCCAGCGACGCCGGACGCATGAACGGAACTTGAGCACCATGAGCCTGCGCCATGTCGGCAATTTCTTCGTCGTCTGTGCTGACCACTACCTCATCGAACAATCGAGAGGTCAACGCGGCTTCGATCGACCGGACAATCATCGGCACGCCATCGAACAGCTTCAGGTTTTTGCGTGGGATCCGCTTGCTACCGCCACGGGCAGGGATGATTGCGACTGTGCTCACCGTTACTCCTCAAGCAATTGGCGCAATTGCTCGACCACATAGTCCTGTTGTTCATCACTGAGGGTAGGAAACATGGGCAAGCTGATGGCCTCGGCGTAATAACGCTCGGCCTGGGGGAAATCGCCTGCGGCAAACCCAAGGTCGCGGTAATACGGCTGCAAATGAACCGGGATGTAATGAAGGTTCACGCCAATCCCGGCTGCACGCAAGCCTTCGAACACCTGACGATGACCAAGCGTGATGCTATCGAGTTGCAAGCGCACCACATACAAATGCCAGGCCGACTCGGCTTCAGGTTGCAAGCCGGGCAAAACGAGTGGCAAAGCTGCCAGCAGATGATTGTAGCGCGCCACCCGTTCGCGACGCCGAGCGATAAAGTCATCCAGTTTGTTCAACTGCGAAAGCCCCAATGCAGCCTGCAGGTCGGTCATGCGGTAATTGAAACCCAACTCGATTTGTTGGTAGTACCAGGGACCGTGACTGGGCTCGGTCATCTGCTGCGCGTCGCGAGTCATCCCATGGCTGCGCAGACGTTGCAGCCGCTGCGCGAGTTCCGGGCGATTGGTCAGGACCATGCCGCCTTCACCGCTGGTGATGATCTTCACCGGATGGAAACTGAACACAGTCATGGACGCAAACTCGCCACACCCCACCGGACGACCGGCATAAGACGCCCCGACTGCGTGGGACGCATCTTCAATCACCGTGAAGCCATATCGCTCGGACAACTGGGCGATCTTGCGCATGTCACAGCTTTGCCCCGAAAACGCCACCGCCACCAACACTTTGGGCAGCGTTCCGTCACGCTCGGCCTCTTCAAGCTTGGCGGCCAACGCACAAGCGTCAAGGTTCCAGGTCAGCGGATCAATGTCGACAAAATCCACCAGCGCACCGCAATACCGACCGCAGTTGGCCGAGGCCAGGAACGTATTGGGGGTGGTCCATAGACGATCCCCGGGCCCCAGCCCCGCCGCCAGGCAGGCGATGTGCAGTGCGGCCGTCGCGTTGCACACCGCCACGGCGTAAGCGGCCTGACAACGATTGGCCATGGCCTCTTCGAAATGCTCTAGGGTCGGCCCCTGGGTCAGCCAGTCGGACTGCAATACGGCCACCACCGCATCGATGTCGGCCTGATCGAGGTTTTGCCGACCGTAGGGGATCATGCCGACAACCGCGCATGCAGGTCGGCGATCTGTTCCACCGACAAAAAGTGCGGGTTGGTGTCAGAACGATATTCGAAGTCTTCTGCCACGGGCTTGCCTCGCTCACCCAGGTTATCCACGCCAAAATCCACATCCACACTGGTAAAGCGAATGGATGGCTGGATGGTGTAGTGATCGGCAAACTCTATGGTCATGCGCGCATCGTCCAGCGGCACCATCAGTTCGTGGAGTTTTTCACCGGGACGAATCCCGACGTTTTTGTGAGGCAGATGCCCAGCCATGCCCGACGCCAGATCGACGATGCGAATCGACGGAATCTTTGGCACGAAGACTTCGCCACCGTGCATGCGGGCAAAGCTGTCGAGCACAAATTGCACGCCATGATCGAGGGTAATCCAAAAACGGGTCATGCGTTCATCGGTAATCGGCAGCTGCGTCGCACCTTCCGCAATCAACTTGCTGAAGAACGGCACCACTGACCCCCGCGAGCCGGCGACGTTGCCATAGCGCACCACGGCGAACCGGGTCTGCTGCTCGCCGGCGATATTGTTGGCCGCCACGAACAGCTTATCCGACAGCAGCTTGGTTGCACCGTACAGATTGATCGGGCTGGCGGCTTTGTCAGTGGACAACGCAACCACTTTCTTGACGCCATTGTCGATGGCCGCGGCAATAATGTTCTCGGCGCCATTGACGTTGGTGCGAATGCATTCGGTAGGGTTGTACTCCGCCGCCGGCACCTGTTTGAGGGCCGCGGCGTGCACGACATAGTCAATGCCGCGCATGGCCTGGCGCAGACGATCAGCATCGCGCACGTCCCCCAGGAAATAGCGCATGCATGGCGCATTGAAGGTTTGTTGCATCTCGTACTGCTTGAGTTCATCGCGGGAAAACACCACCACGCGCTTGGGCTGGTATTGCTCCAGCAACCGGCGGATGAAATTGCGCCCGAATGAACCGGTACCGCCTGAGATGAAAATCGATTTACCGTTGAACATACCCTGATTCCTTTTGCCAGGCTTATGGGAGCAATCGCGCCCAGTCGACAGCCGTGGCGGTGCCCAGCGCAAAGCCAGTGCCGGTCAAGGCCAGGCTCGGGTTACGGGCCGCGTCATGGTTGAAGCGCGCCTGCCACTTGTCGCGCAAAGCGTCGGCCGCCTCCGGCGCATCGGGGAACGTACCGGCGTGCAGCATCTGGGCCTGGGGTGTCCAGACCGTGAGATAGCCTGCGTCGGCCGCTTTCAGACACAGGTCGACGTCGGCAAAGGCCTCGGCGAAATGCTCTTCGTCCAGGCCGCCTACGGCTTCGAACAAGTCTTTACGGATCATCAGGCACGCGCCGGACACTGCCGAGTAGTTCTGTTCCGCCTGATGGCCATTGAGATAGCCCTTGGCGTCCTTGCGTTCGCCAACGAACACCGAGCCCACCCTGCCATCGGGCTTCAGTACCAGCCCAGCCTGGGTAGTGATACCACGGTTATCCATTTGCTTACTGCCGACAACCCCCACCTCGGGCCGCTGGGCCTGATTGAGCAGGCTGTCGAGCCAGTTGGCATTGACCACTTGCACTTCGGCCGACAACAGCACCAGGTATTCGCCCTTGGCCTGCGCGCTCGCCCAGTTGTACAGGGCCGACGCACTGAGGCGCCGGTCGCTGCGCAGAACGCGGATCCGCTCGCCCTTGCCTGCCAGGCTATCGAGCCACTGAGCCAGTTCCTCGGATTGGCTGTGGTTATCGGCAACCAATATTTCGTGCCGATGGTAGCGGGTGCGTTGCAGCACGCTGACCAGTGCCTGCTGTACCTGCTCGAAATTGTCTCGACTTTCGAGAATGATCGACGCCAGTGGCCGCTCGGCATGCTGGTAATCGATCTGGTATGTCAGCGGTAGCGCCGAGGTGACCTGGGCGCGATAGCCGCGGGCAGCCAGGTGGCGCGTCAGTACCTGGCGCTCCTGGGGCTTTTCCTCTTCCGGCGGGGCGTCGCAGATCAGCAACGGCTCGGCCAGGTGCGCCAGGCCGGCCAGCCCTGCGTCTTCAATCAGGCGCAACAGCAGATCCTGCTCCAGGGCCTGGGTGTATTCGGGCGTGAATCCGCGGGCCTGGGCCAGCACTTCGCGATTAATCAGCCAATGCCGCGCCATCAGCGAAGGCACCGATTGCAGGAAATCGAGATTGACGCCAGGGCGGAACACATCGATGAGGCTGCCATCAGCCTTGCGCTGGATTTCATCCATCGCCACCGCCCGCACGCCGTCGGCATCGATCAGCTCGAGGCTGGCGCGCAACAGGCCGCTCGGGGTGAACTGGTCACCGGCCTCGGCAAGCACCATCCAGTCAGCAGTCGATTGCCCGATGATCTGATTGACGCGCTCAACATAATTGGAGGTGCTGACTTTGACGAAGTGCACGGTGTCGCGCACGGTGGTGGTCGCCGGCAGGTCGCCAGTGGTGAAGACCACCACGTTGAACGCCTTGCAGTGGCCGTTGACCAGGCTGTCAAAGGTGGCCTGCAGCTTGAACATGTCCGCGCCCAGGTCCAGCAGCAGAATGCCAAAGCGCGGTCCGCCCTGATGCTCGGACAGATGGGCTGCAATGGATGTGAGCTGCTGGGCGTTGGGGCTACGTGCTTCAAGCCAGCTCAATAGACGGCCGGAGTGCATGTTATCCAGCAACCGGCGATCCTGCTGGCCCGGCACCGAATCCAGCCGCTCGGCCCAGGCCTGCAACTTCACCGCTTCGTCTGGTTCGTCGCTGTTTTTCAACGACTCGGCCAGGCGCTTGACCACTGTGCGGTTGAATGCGTAAAGGCCCTGGGCCTCCCATAACCGGCTGCGTATCGTGCGCTCGTTGTCGTTGGGTTGCAGCCGCATCAGTTCATGCTGGCGCAGCAGGATGCCTTCCAACTGCTGAAGCTGAAGGCGACCGGCCGGCATGGCATGCAGCAGGAATTCAAATTGAGTGAGCAGGTCGAAGACCCGCTGATTGTAGAACGGCATTTCGACAAATTGCTGTGGGCCAAACGAACGGACCGGCTCACTCCCCGCCTCCAGCCATGTCGAACGGATGATCTGCGTGCCTTTGAGTGAGCGACCCTGCAGCAGGCAGTCAGCCATGGCCGCAAAGCTGTCCAGGGCAATCTGCTTGACACGCCCCGGCGCCTGCTCGCGCAGAGGCGTAGGGAGAGACGCCAGGAACTCGGCGAATTGCTCACGCTCGGCGACGCTTTTAGCGTCTTTATAACTCAGCACCGTCAACACGTTGGTGTTGTGCTCTGAACCGCCGTAGTTGAGTTCGCGAACGGCGAATGGAATCGGCAGGATCCGCGCCTTGGCGCAAGCCAACAGGTAAAAAGTATGGCCGATTTCCTGCCACTCGAAACTGGTCCCTGGCGGCAGCATGCCGTACCACTGTTGCAGCAGGTCAGTGCGGGTCACGGCGTAGAACGGCGGCAGGAATTGATCCATGAAGCGGATCACACGGTCCTCGGCCAGTTCGCTGTCGTAGTCCTCATGCACTTTGCGGTCACGACGGAAGTAGCAGACTTCTGTCGCACAGGACAGATACATGATTCCGTAGCCGTGGCAGAGGCCGTAATCCGGATTGGCTTCGAGAAACTCCACCGACTCGGTCAAGGCATCGTGCAGCAGGAAGTCATCGTCGGCGGCGAACACCATGTAGGGCGTCTTGACCTGATTGACGCCATACACCAGCTTGTCCTGCAGCCCCTTGTAAGTGAACTGGGGCAGGTGGCGGTAATCGACCGACGGAAATTCCCGGGCAATCTGTTCATCCCGTTCCACCGATGAATCCAGCACCAGAATCGAACACGGATAACTGCTGTAGTAATGCAACGTACGGCGCAGGAATGCGCTGCGGTTGTGGGAGATGACCACCACGGTGAACCGCTCGTTCAGCGGCGTCACCTTGTCTTTAATCGTATTTCGAACCTGCATATTTCCTAGTCCCCACAACCTGCCAGACGCCAATGACTTGAAACGGATAAATCAACGAACCCGGCGCAGATAGCCATCCGGTGCGACAGTGATCAACAGCTTGTTCTGCAGTTGCTGATCGATTTCGAAGTCACCGTTTTCTTCAAGGTACTTCCATACCGCGGTTTTCGGATTGTCGCCCGGGCCCCATGGCCGATCCGGGAAGAAGTCAGCCGGCATGTCTTCCACCACCGTGTCCATCACTACGCAATAACTGCCCACCGAAACCAACGGCGCATACAGGCGCAGCTCTTCGAGCACATGGTCATGGGTGTGGTTGGAATCGAGCACCAGGATGACTTTCTTGCCTTTGGCCGCTGCATGGACCTGCTCGGCGATGGCCGGATCGATGCTCGAACCTTCGATCATCGAGATGCGTTTGCTCATCGGGTGGCTCTCGATGGCTTCACGGTTATGGGGACGGATATCCAGGTCGATGCCCAGTACTTCTCCATGGCCCTGCAGCTCCAGCAACGAGGCGTAATAAATGATCGAACCGCCGTGGGCGATGCCGCATTCGATGATCAGGTCAGGCTTGATCTGCCAGATCAACTCCTGCATCGCCATCATGTCCTGTGGCAACTGGATGATCGGCCGCCCCATCCAGGAAAAATGGTAGCTGTACTTATGGCGGGCCGATTCGTTGAAAAACTCCTTGGCCAGCGCAACGACTTTCTCGTCTTGGCCTTGAGCTGAGATTTCAGCCTGGCATTGGGCTTTGAAAGCTTCATGGATAGTGTTGTCGGTCATTTTCGAATCTCGCGGTTATTGGAACGAAGCGCTGTCAACGGCGTGGTAGACGTAGCGCCCACCGGTCATCCGCTTGATCTCTTCGAGGTAATTGGAGTTCATCACGAACAGATTGGCGCCTTCGGGCAAGGTGTCCATCGCCTCTTGAGGGGAGGACACTCGCACACCACTCAGAGGCAAGTAGCGCCCTTGCTTGGCCGGATTGATATCCACCACGCGATCCACTGCCACGCCTGCGCGTTGCAGCGCCAATGAGTAGATCACGCCTTTGGAGGACGCGCCCCAGATCGCCGAACCTTGCTCAGGCGCGCCCCGAATGATCTGCACGGCACGGTCGAGACTGGCGGTGAAGTTTTCCGGCAGTATCAGCGACTGTGGAGCCTTGGCGGGTGTGCTGCGCAAAGTGGAAAGATCGGCAACGATGTAAAGGTATTGGCCGCCGAACAAATGCCCTGCCTCGTGCACCGTCCCGAACATTGCACGCAAATCGGCGAGGCGGAAGTAATTCACATGCTCGTAGAACACGTCGAACCAGGCGTTGTGTTGAATAATCCAGTCGAAACACGGCACTTCGATATAAATCTGTCCGCCCTGGTTGGCAGCGGCGATTTCAGCCAGAAAACCCACCGGATTACTGATGTGCTCCAGCACATGGCGCAACACGATGGCGTCAGCCTCCACCCCCAATTCCCGACTGAAGGGCGCCTTGATCACATCAGGGTTATCACCTTCATAGGAAGGATCGATCCCAGTAATGGAGTAGCCCAGGCCTCGCAGCATTTCGAGGAAATAACCTTTGCCACAACCAACTTCAATGAGGCTTTTGTCTGTGAAATGTTGCGCCAGAATCGCTTCGACGTCATTCAGGTGCTGTTGAAACTGCACTGAGTACGCCTGCTCGTTTTGATAGTCAACGTCATAGCTGAGTTTGCTGGCGTCGAATGCCTGATTGAAGATCAGACCGCTCTGGCTGTCCTGCACCAGCACGATATCCGCGCTGGCCGATGCCTGAGCCTGTTCGGCAGTGGCAAATGTACGGTTCTGTAAGATCGGAAGTCCGTTCGCCCGATACAGTTCATGCTGCATGTTCTTCTCTCCTGAGCTGCGAAATCCGCTGCGCATCGCCCCAAAACGCCATGGGCTCATGACCCGAATACCCATAGTGGCCCAGGTTCAAGGCGATGGCCGACTGGCGCTCACGCACTCGCTGTTCAACTAGCGCCCGCACCGACACCGGATGGCCACTGCAACAGTTGATCACCCCATCGACATCGCGCCGGGCTATTAGCGAGGCCAATTGAGAAGCGGCTTGTCCGATTTCCAGGTAATCGCGCAATTGGTCGCCCGCAGACATGTTGAACTGTGCATCACCTTCGTCGATCGCCCGATCGAGACTGGCCAACAGACTGTTAGGATTTTGTCCCGCGCCGTGCAAATAAAACAGGCGTGCCCACTGCAACGTAAATGCACGTTCTCGCTGCAAGGCTTCAAGGAACCGATGCAAAGTATGTTTCGCCAGGCCATACGGCGTGCAGGGCTGTGCGATCACCGCCTCGCTCAATGGACCACTTTGCAGTCCGTACTCGAAACAGGTACCGGTGACCAGAACATGGCTGACGCCGGCCTCGATCACGCGTTTGAGAAACGCGTAGTCCAAGGGCAAGGTTCGCTCGAAATGGAACAGCGCCTGATAGTTCGGCAGGCCTGGCCAAGCCAGATGCGCGATGGCATCGACGCCGTCGGTCAGCGCACCCACGTCCAGGTCCGGTGCGTGGACGTCTGCGGTGCAAAACTCCACATCATCAAACCATGGCATAGCACGCGCGCTTTCGACGTTTCGACCTGAAGCTCGAACGTTGAAACCTTTGGCGAGTAAAGCACTGACCAGATGCCGACCGACAAAACCAGTGGCTCCCGTAACCAGTACGGTCGAGGAATGACCCATTACAGCTCAACCCCACTGAAATCTTTGTCCAGCAACGGATGACTCGCATCTTTGGCCGACAGATTTTTAACCGGCAGCGGCCAGGAGATGGACAGTGCAGGGTCAATGACCGAGAGGCCGGCTTCATGATCCGGTGCGTAGTCAGCATCGGTCAGATACAGCACTTCAGCGTCATCGGTCAGGGCTTGGAAACCATGGGCGAAACCTGCAGGAATCAGCAAACTGCGTCCGTCATCGGCTCGCAGTTCCTCGGCATGCCACTGCAGGTAGGTTGGGGATTGCGGCCGCAAATCAACCACCACGTCCCATACCGCGCCCCGTACGCAAGTAATCAGCTTGGACTCTGCGTATCCGGCCTTTTGGTAGTGCAGGCCGCGTACGCTACCTTTTTCAACCGTACGTGAATGATTGATCTGGCGAATAGCGAACGGTCGTCCCTGAAGCGTGAGGCGGGACTGACAGAACAACCGGGCAAATCGCCCCCGATCATCGCAGAAGACTTTTTGCCGGATCAGATACAAACCTTCCAGCGCTAACGCCTGAAGGGTGAAATCAGTCATAACCGCCCCCTGTAGAGATTCAATTGATTCAACGTGATCTCACGCATGTCATCACCGTTCTGCCACGCCAAATGCCAATCGAGGGTTTGGGCAAGACACTGCTGCAACGACCAGCGCGGCTGCCAAACCAGCAATTGCCGGGCGCGGCTGCTGTCCAGACGCAGCAGGCCAGCCTCATGTAAATCGCTCGGTTCGATGCGCAGGCCGGGCGCTTGCGGCCAGCGCTCGGCGAGCAACTGGACGACTTCGCCGACACTGCACATGTCCGCTTCGCCGGGGCCAAAGTTCCAGGCACCGGCGAACTCCGGGCCTTGCTCAAAGAGGCAGGCCGCTAATTGCAGGTAACCGGCGAGCGGCTCGAGGGCGTGCTGCCAGGGGCGTACGGCTTGGGGATAGCGCAGCGTCACCGGCTCGTCCGACGACCAAGCCTTGAGCACATCCGGGATCAGGCGTTCAGGGGCAAAATCACCGCCGCCCAGCACGTTTCCGGCTCGGGCCGTGGCCAGGGCCAAGCCGTGTTCGGCGTAACGATCTGCGGAGAAAAACGAGGCGGCATAAGACTGCGCCAGCAACTCGCAGCAGGCCTTACTGCTGCTGTAAGGATCGTGGCCGCCCAGGGCTTCGTTTTCGCGGTAGGGCCACAGCCATTCCTGATTTGCGTAGACCTTGTCGGTAGTAACCAGGACACAGGCTCGCACACCGCCAATCTGGCGGACCGCTTCGAGCAGGTTCAGGGTGCCCATGACGTTACTGGAATAAGTGCCCAGCGGATCGCGATAACCCTCGCGTACCAACGGTTGGGCCGCTAGGTGCAGGACGATCTGCGGCTGCACATCGGCGAGCACTTCCAGCAACGCGCCGAGGTCACGTAAATCACCGCGCCGATCATCCATGCCCTCGCCCACCCGCGCCAGTTCGAACAAGCTGGGCTCGGTGGCCGGATCCAGGGAAAAACCACTGACCTGCGCGCCCAGGCTTTGCAGCCACAGCGCCAGCCAACTGCCCTTGAAGCCGGTGTGGCCGGTGACCAGCACCCGTTTACCGCACCAGAACTCCGGACTCAACCCCATTGTTTCCACGGGGCCTCCCCGCTTTGCCACAGGGCCTCAAGATGATTTTTATCCCGCAGGGTGTCCATCGGATGCCAGAATCCGTCGTGCTGGAACGCCTGCAGTTGCTGTTCGCTCGCCAATGCCGCCAGCGGCGCGGCCTCCCAGGAAGTCTGATCGTCAGCGATATAAGGCAGGACCTTCGGCGAGAGTACAAAGAAACCACCGTTGATCCAGCCACCGTCACCCCGAGGTTTTTCAGTAAAGCCCAGGACCGTATCGCCATTGCGCTCTAGCGCGCCGTAGCGTCCCGGCGGCTGGACTGCCGTGACCGTGGCGAGCTTGCCGTGCGCCAGGTGAAAATCCACCAGCGCACCAATATTGAGGTCCGAGACGCCGTCGCCATAGGTAAAGCAAAACGCCTCTTCGTTTTCCAAATAACGGGCCGCCCGACGCAGTCGCCCGCCGGTCATGGTCTCTTCACCCGTGTCGATCAGCGTCACGCGCCACGGCTCGCTGTAGTTCTGGTGAACGTCCATGCGGTTGTTGCACATGTCGAACGTGACATCGGAGGTGTGCAGGAAGTAGTTGGCGAAGAAATCCTTGATGGCGTAGCCCTTGTAGCCCAGGCAAATGACAAAGTCGTGGATTCCATGGGCGGAATACTGCTTCATGATGTGCCAAAGAATTGGCTTGCCGCCGATTTCGATCATCGGTTTAGGCTTGAGGTGCGACTCCTCGCTGATCCGCGTGCCGAGACCACCTGCCAAGATAACTGCCTTCATCGTCTCCCCTCTTGTTCATCACCAGGCTCGGCCAAGCGTTGTTTCGCTTTGCGGGCGCGGGGATTACACCTTCAATGCCGATCCGGGCGCTCCGATTCGCCGGAAGCGCTCGTTTTATGGCGATATGAGAGGGGCTTGCAGGAAACGCGCCAGCGAATGCTGATATCCAAAGCTCTGGCGCTGTATAACCTCGTCGGCCATTCAGAATGAAGAACTAGCCCTCTCTGAATGCTCGTTGGGCGTGGTCGCTAATCGGTTTAAGCAAATAAGACATAACGTTCCGGGAGCCGGTCTGGATCATCGACTCCACAGGCATCCCCGGCACCAGGGCAAGCCCTTGGAGTTTTGCCAACTCACTTTGAGGAATCTTGATGCCCGCCCGGTAAAAGCCAATCCCGGTACGTTCATCCTGAATCAAATCCGCTGACAGGCGCACCACGGTGCCGGTCAGTTCCGGCGTGGTGCTGCGGTTGAAGGCGCTCAAGCGCAAGATCGCCGACTGCCCGACCGTCAGTTGGTCGATATCCTGGGCGCTGATCTTCGCCTCCACCAGCAACTCATCATCGGCCGGTACGATTTGCATCAGTCCTTCGGCGGGGGAAATCACGCCGCCAATGGTATGCACCGCCAATTGCTGTACACGACCAGCAATAGGCGAGGTGATGTCGATGCGTCTGAGCTGGTCGCTGGCGGTAATTTCCCGTTCGATCAGCTCACCTTGCCGGGCAAGCAGATCACGCAACTCCTGGGACACCTCACTGCGGAAGGTCTGGTCAACCTGGAGTCGTTGCAACTCGGTTTCGGCGATCTTGCCCCGCGCCTCGGCAATCGATGCCATGAGCTGGCCCCGTTCTCCACGCAACCGGGCAATCCCCCGGGCCAAGGCATTGACCCGGTCGAGGGTCATCATGCCTTTGTCGAACAGTTTCTTGACGGCCTGATACTCGCTGTCGATCAGCTCGATTTCTTCTTGCTTGGTTTTCTGCTGGATGTCGTGGCCGGCAATGGTTTCGTTGAGTTGCTGGATGCGCTCGCGCAGTTGCTTCTTCTGGCCGTCTCGGGAAGCGCGTCGGTCGAAAAACAATTGCTGCTCGATGACCATGACTGCTTTGGCCTCATCCACACTCATGCGGGCCAGCAATTCTTTGGGCAGCGGGACTTCGCTGGCATTGTCCCGCTCGGCCTCCAGGCGAGCCAGCCGGGCCCAGGCCTGATTCAAGGATTTACTCACAATGGCTTGGCTGGCGGCCGGCAAGGTTGCGTCCAGACGCAGCAACACATCTCCCGCCGCAACAGTCTGCCCTTCCTTGACCAGGAGTTCGGCGACGACGCCGCCGGTAGGATGCTGGACGGTCTTGACGCTCCCCTCCACAGCCACAACGCCCGTGGCGATCACTGCGCCGGACAGATTGGTGCATACCGCCCAGGTCAGCCCTCCGCCGAGCAGCACCACCAATGAGATCGCCCCCCAACGCAGATGACGGGACAAGGAATCGGTCAGGGTGACTTCTTGATCGGTATGCATCAGTTCGACGCTCCCAGTTCCACCACATTATTGGAGGGCTTGGGAGGCGCTACGGGAGGCCGTTTAAGGACGACATCCCTGGGGCCGTAAGCGACTTGCACGCCGTTCTCGAGGATCAGTACCTGATCGATCACCGCCAGAATATTGGTTCGATGGGCAATCACCACCACGATTGCGCCACGAGCCTTGAGTATCAGGATGGCCTTGGCCAGTGCCTGTTCGCCTTCGGCATCGAGGTTTGAATTCGGCTCGTCCAAGACCACCAGGAACGGATCACCAAACAGTGCCCTGGCCAATGCCACCCGCTGCCGTTGGCCGGCCGAAAGGTTCACTCCGCCCTCGCCCACTTGGGTTTCATAGCCCTGGGGCAATTGCAGGATCAGCTCATGCACACCGGCCAATTGCGCAGCGCTGACAATCGCGCTGTCCGGTGCCGAAGGGTCTAGCCGGGCGATGTTCTGGGCGACGGTTCCGGTGAACAGCCCGACGCTTTGAGGCAGGTAACCGATCAACTTGCCTCGCGCCTGTTCGGTCAGCAGATCGAGCGGCGCACCATCGAGCCGCACATGCCCGCGGGCCAGCGTCCAGGCGTTGACCAGCACGCGCGCCAGTGATGACTTGCCCGATGCGCTCGGCCCTACCACGCCCACGGCAGTACCCGCAGCGACCATGAAGTTGATATTTTGCAAAGTCAGGCGTTGCGCGCCGGGCGGCGAGGCAAAGATACTTTCGACCTGCAAACTGCGATGGGCAGCGGGCAGCTCGGTCTTGCTCTGGGCATCCGGGAACATGGAAAACACTTCCAATAACCTCTTCCAAGCAATCTGGGCCCCCAACAGGCCGCGCCATGTGGCAATGACCTGCTCCGCCGGCGCCAGGGTCCGCGCCACAATAATCGAGGCTGCGATCATCGTACCGCCGCTCATGTCCCCCTTGATCACCAGCCACGCCCCCAGCGCCAGGGCGGCCGATTGGACGATCTGGCGCAGGGTTTTGGAAATGCCACCGTAAAAACCGCCGATGTCGATCGAGCGTCGTTGCAGGGTGATGAAGGTGCTGTGATTCTTCTGCCAGATATTCGACGTGTTAGCCAACATGCCCATGGCCATCAGGGCTTCAGCATTCTGGTGTGCTTGTTGGCCCAAATGATTGCGCTTGTTCAACGCATCGGCTGATGCCTGCATCAGTTTGCGGGTTTTCCGGTCAGTAATTACGGTCAGCGCGATGAGGATGATCATCAGGCCGGCGGCCAAAAGGCCAAACAGTGGGTGAATGTAAAAGCAGACCGCGAGGTAAACCGGCATCCAGGGCAAGTCGAAAAACGCCACCAGACCCGGTCCGCCAATGAAACTTCGGATCTGGTCCAACTCTTGGGCCGGTTTCAAGGCATCGCCGGTAATGGGCGTCTTCAGCGACGCACCGGCAATCACCTTGAAGACCTTGGAAGACAGTGCCAGGTCCAGCGAGGAAGCGATTCGCACCATGACCCGGGAGCGAATGATATCCAGCAGGCCTGAAAGCGCATAAACGCCCAACGCAAGCAACCCCAGGGCGACCAGGGTCGGGACGCTTTGGCTGGGAATCACCCGGTCATACACCTCCAGCATGAACACCGGGCCAATCAGCGCCAGAATATTGATCACACCGGAAAACAGCGCAGCGCCGAGCAGCCCCCGGCGCAGTACTGATTTCAATGAAGGTGCAACGACAGGCGCACTCATAGGATTATGGGGTTTCAACTGGTATCCGTCCCTTGGTTTTTCGTGACATCCCTGTCGTCAGTCAATCAGGCTTGATGACAGTCGTATGGAAACTTGACGCTCGTTGAGCGATTTGCGCTGAGTTGCAAGTTCCACACCAGACAGTCCGCTTACGGCAGGACTCGCCCGCGCAAGATTGCGCCCGTATCACATAAAAACGCCTCTGGATCAATAAGACCCAGAGGCGTTTTTGTAACCCTGCTCCTGATCGAGTTCCCCGGGCAAGGGGGCACGCGCAGGGATTATGCGGGGATCGTAAAGACATCTCCATTGGACGTGTGGAACTGCTCGATAGTGTTGAAGCCTGCATACCAGTCTTGCAGCTTCACGCCCATGTCCGAAAGCGGTTGGCCTGAATGGTAGCTGGAGGTATTGAAGATATAGGCGTCATTGCCACTGCGCACGGTCGTTATCGTGTCCATCGACTCCATTCCGTTAAGCAACACTCGGTCAAACCCTCCTGTACCGTCATCCTTGATCGTGACCTGGCCGTAGGTATCGATGACGTAGGTATCGTCATCCTGACCTCCATTAACGAACCCCTGACCATCTTCGGCGACAGTCAAAGTGTCATCGCCGGCCCCGCCCAACAAGCGGAAACCATCACCTCTCCCCAACAAAATATCGTTGCCAGCCCCACCATCAGCAATGCCGCTGAACACCGCGATACCGTCATTGCCAGCCTCGCCATAAGCCACTGTTCCGGTGTCCAGGCTGGCCGTGGTGATCGCATCATTGCCAAGACCGCCATAGAGCTGATCGGCCTGGGCCACGTTGGCAGGGCCACCGGGAAGCATCGGGCCTGTAGCCGTGTACAAGCCGCCATATATGTAATCGGCGCCATCGCCCCCGTAGATGGTGTCATTGCCCAGTCCTCCCTCCAACCAGTTAGCCAGACTGTCTCCAGTCATCGAATCATTGAACTGGCTGCCCATGACTCGCTCGATGTTAGTCAGCACATCACCCTGGGCATCGCCGCCCTGGTGAATACCCGTCTGAAGGTTGATATCCACAGCGGCAGCACTGTTGATATACCAGGCTTGGTCCACACCATCGCGACCATCAATGACGTCGGCGCCCGCACCACCAATAAAAATGTCGGCTTTAGCAGAGCCCAACAGCGTGTCATCGAAGTCGGAGCCCTGATAGATCTCAATCGCGGTAAACGTATCGCCTGCCGCATCACCGGCATTCACATTGGTTGTCAGGTCGATGGTCACCGCGCTGGAGGACTGTTCATAGCTGGCCAGATCAGTTCCCAACGCGCCATCCACGCCCATCGCTTGCGAACCGCCGATGAAGGTGTCGTTAAAACCAGACCCACGCAGCGTTTCAATCTCTTGATAGGTATCGCCTGCTGCAATACCGGAATGGACGCCTGTGGTCATATTAAGGGTAACCGCTACCCGGCTATCGCCATAGCTGGCGACATCCACGCCTGCTCCACCAATGAGTTGATCCGCACCGGCTGCGCCGAACAACACATCATCGCCTGCGCCGCCGATGATGATGTTATCGGTGGCGTTACCATAAGCGGTGAAAGTCGCTGTACCTGTGTAGGTCAGTTTCTCGATGAACGGATCCAGGGTGAAGATGGCCTGGTTGGTACGCACTTCGTCGTAGCCACCATCGATCAGCTCGATCGTCTTGTTGCCGCTGGTATTGACGGTATAGAGATCGTCTCCGGCCCCGCCTTCCATCGTCACCGCTCCCCAGGCGCTGCTGAACGTGTCGTTGAGGGCTGTGCCGATGACCTTTTCGATATTCTCTAAAGTGTCACCCTGAGCATCGCCACCAATACCGGGCAAACCTTTGTAGATTCGTATATCAACGTTGATCGCCTCGGCCGACGTCGAGTAATCCACCGTATCGACGCCCGCACCGCCGTCAAAACCGATCGCCCGGCCATCTGCTACAAAGGTGTCGTTCAAATTCGAACCACGGATCACTTCGATGTCGGTAAAGGTGTCGCCAGTAGCGATGCCGGAATGGACGCCCGTCTTGAGGTTGATATTCACGGCCACTTTGCTGTCGGTATAACCGGCCACGTCCAACCCAGCGCCGCCGAAGAACTGATCGGCGCCGTCCCCCCCGAACAATACGTCGTTGCCTGCGCCGCCAATAATGATGTTGTCGGTGGCGCTGCCGTAAGCGGTGAAGGCCGCTGTGCCGGTGTAGGTCAGTTTCTCGATAAACGGGTCCAGAGTGAAAGTGGCCTGATTAGTGCGCACTTCGTCATAACCGCCATCGGCCAACTCAATTGTCTTGTTCCCACTGGTATTGACGGTATAGAGATCGTCTCCGGCCCCGCCTTCCATCGTCACCGCTCCCCAGGCGCTGCTGAACGTGTCGTTGAATGCGGTACCTATGACCTTTTCGATGCCTTCCAGCGTGTCGCCTTGGGCATCGCCACCAATCCCCGGCAAACCTTTGTAGATTCGTATATCAACGTTGATCGCCTCGGCCGACGTCGAGTAATCCACCGTATCGACGCCCGCACCACCGTCAAAGCCGATCGCCCGGCCATCGGCCACGAAGGTGTCGTTCAAATTCGAACCACGGATCACTTCGATGTCGGTAAAGGT
Source organism: Pseudomonas sp. B21-054 (assembly GCF_026016345.1). Taxonomy (NCBI): domain Bacteria; kingdom Pseudomonadati; phylum Pseudomonadota; class Gammaproteobacteria; order Pseudomonadales; family Pseudomonadaceae; genus Pseudomonas; species Pseudomonas sp. B21-054. The sequence continues at coordinate 1,817,911 of NZ_CP087204.1, read as the reverse complement.
GTCGCCAGTAGCGATGCCGGAATGGACGCCCGTCTTGAGGTTGATATTCACGGCCACTTTGCTGTCGGTATAACCGGCCACGTCCAACCCAGCGCCGCCGAAGAACTGATCGGCGCCGTCCCCCCCGAACAATACATCGTTGCCTGCGCCGCCAATAATGATGTTGTCGGTGGCGCTGCCGTAAGCGGTGAAGGCGCTGTGCCGGTGTAGGTCAGTTTCTCGATAAACGGGTCCAGAGTGAAAGTGGCCTGATTAGTGCGCACTTCGTCATAACCGCCATCGGCCAACTCAATTGTCTTGTTCCCACTGGTATTGACGGTATAGAGATCGTCTCCGGCCCCGCCTTCCATCGTCACCGCTCCCCAGGCGCTGCTGAACGTGTCGTTGAGGGCTGTGCCGATGACCTTTTCGATGCCTTCCAGCGTGTCGCCTTGGGCATCGCCACCAATCCCCGGCAAACCTTTGTAGATTCGTATATCAACGTTGATCGCCTCGGCCGACGTCGAGTAATCCACCGTATCGACGCCCGCACCACCGTCAAAGCCGATCGCCCGGCCATCGGCCACGAAGGTGTCGTTCAAATTCGAACCACGGATCACTTCGATGTCGGTAAAGGTGTCGCCAGTAGCGATGCCGGAATGGACGCCCGTCTTGAGGTTGATATTCACGGCCACTTTGCTGTCGGTATAACCGGCCACGTCCAACCCAGCGCCGCCGAAGAACTGATCGGCGCCGTCCCCCCCGAACAATACGTCGTTGCCTGCGCCGCCAATAATGATGTTGTCGGTGGCGCTGCCGTAAGCGGTGAAGGCCGCTGTGCCGGTGTAGGTCAGTTTCTCGATAAACGGGTCCAGAGTGAAAGTGGCCTGATTAGTGCGCACTTCGTCATAACCGCCATCGGCCAACTCAATTGTCTTGTTCCCACTGGTATTGACGGTATAGAGATCGTCTCCGGCCCCGCCTTCCATCGTCACCGCTCCCCAGGCGCTGCTGAACGTGTCGTTGAATGCGGTACCTATGACCTTTTCGATGCCTTCCAGCGTGTCGCCTTGGGCATCGCCACCAATCCCCGGCAAACCTTTGTAGATTCGTATATCAACGTTGATCGCTTCGGCCGACGTCGAGTAATCCACCGTATCGACGCCCGCACCGCCGTCAAAACCGATCGCCCGTCCATCTGCTACAAAGGTGTCGTTCAAATTCGAACCACGGATCACTTCGACGTCAGTAAAGGTATCGCCGGTGGCGATGCCGGAGTGAATGCCAGTTTTGAGGTTGATATTCACCGCCACCTTGCTGTCGGTATAACCGACTACATCCACCCCCACACTGCCAAAGAACTGGTCAGCTCCGTCACCGCCAAACAGCACGTCGTTGCCCGCGCCGCTGGTAATGACGTTGTCACTAGCGTTGCCATAGCCGGTGAAAGCAGCTGTGCCGGTGTAGGTCATTTTCTCGATGAACGCATCCATGGTCGTCGTTGCGGCGCTAGTACGCAGTTCGTCGAAGCCGCCATTGCCCTGTTCGATGATCTTCACGCCGGTGGTAGCAACGTTGTAGATATCGTTACCAGCGCCGCCTTCAAAGGTCACGTTACCGATTGCGCTGGTGAAAGTGTCGTCAAAAGCTGTACCGACGACTTTTTCCACTGCCAACAACGTATCGCCTTCTGCGTCGCCACCGATGCCAGCCCTGCCGACGCCGGTGCGAATATCAATGTTAATGGCAGCCGCCGATGCGGAATAATCCACCGTATCGACTCCTGCCCCACCATCCAGTTTGTCAGCCCCAGCACTGCCCAGGAGGACGTCATTCGAGCCTAAACCATAAATCTCATCATCACCGCTAGTTCCGGCCAGCGTATCTACGCCGCTTGTTCCATTAATCACTGCCATTTGCTTCTTCCTTGCTCCGTTGTGAAAAGCGGGTACCGTCCAAGCGACAGTGAAGCGCCACTTGTGATCAAAAACCATTCTCCAGAATCAGCCTATAAGTTTGGAGATTCAGGTGATAAAAAAGGCGACTGAAGTCGCCTGTCCCCTCGGAGTCAATCCGGTAACCACCCCCACAACCAATGCTGCAAGTTATCGGCACTGAGCATGAAGTCACGAAGCACTGCTTCGCGCAGTTCATCGCCCATCCGATAACTGGCGTCAGGGTCGGCCAGGTGCATGCGGATCGCCGCGATCCATTCCTCGGTGCTGTTGCTGCGCACTTTGGTACAGGGCAGGAAACCGTCGTAGGCCTTGGTGTCGGTGCAGATCACGGGGTAGCCGCAGGCACCGTATTCCAGCAAGCGCAGGTTGCTCTTGCAATCGTTGAAGATGTGAAATTCCAGCGGCGCCAGTGCCAGGTCAAGGTTCAGACTGGCCAATTTGAACGGGTAGGTATCCAGACCGACCGTACCGTGGAATTCATGAATGTAGGGGCGCAATGCCTCAGGGCACATGCCGAAGAACACCCATTCCACTTCATTGGCCAGCTCGCGGACCACGTCGGCGATGATCTCCAGGTCGCCGCTGTGGCTAGTGCCACCGCCCCAGCCAACCCGAGGCTTGGAAGACGTGCTGCGGCGGCTGGTCAACCGGGCCCACGGCTCGGGCTGCAGCATGTTGGGCACCACGCGTATCTCGCTGTGCATACTGGACAGGGCATCGGCCAGTGATTGAGTGGTCACTACCACGCGATCACAGAGCCCGATTCCCTCGCGCAACATCTGCTCGGTATTGGCCGGCTTGTTGCGAGCATGGGTATTTTTCTTGGGTGCGCTGACGATGTAGTCGTCAAGCTCGAAAACTCGCAAAGCATTGGAATACTTCTTCATTCGCAGGATGTCGCCAGCGGAACCCTCGCTGTAGCGTCCCTGCAAGACAATAGTGTCTGGAGACAATCGCTCGATATCAACAGTGGAAGGCGACTCATAGGCTACCCGGGCAATGACCCGTCCAGCCGCTTCCAGCTCAGCCAACGGGGCAGTAACACGATAGTGGCCCACCGCAGTTGCATTGACCGGCAAACCAAGCACCAGCGGCAAGGCGCGAGTGCAGAACGGGTTCCAGTTGTTACGCAGCGAAGGTTCGAGGCTGAAACTGGACCCTCCCAGGCTCAAGGAAGGACTATAGGCCGGGTCTCGGGCGATCTGGGGCAGCCACTTGCGATAGAAAATTTCGCGCTCGCGCTCCAACCGTGTTGTTTCTTCAGGCTTACCAGATGACGGCGGAGCAACCTGCATGACGCTGGCATAAGGCGTCCAGACTACCAGGTAGCCATCCTTGCCCGCCCGCAAGCACAAGTCGACATCGCTGAGGCCCAGCGTAAAAGCCGCATCATCCAGACCTCCAAGGTCTTCGAACACTTGCTTGCGCACCATCAGGCAATCGCTGCTGACCGAACTCCAGTTCTGGGTGACATGCAAGCGCTGCATGTAGCCTCGGGATGCTGCCGACTCACCCTGAAACGGCGTACCCACCGGCCCAGCCAACCCAAGGATCTGTCCGCCACCGGCAATCGCGCCCTGGGGACTGAGTATTCTCGCTCCAACCACCGCGACTTCAGGCCGCTGGGCATGATTGAGCATTTCGTCCAGCCAATCACTTTCACCCATGACGATTTGTGGACTGAGCAACAACAGGTACTCGCCTCGGGCCTGGCTCGCAGCGAAGTTGTGCACCGCTGCATCGTTATCCTCGCCAGCGTAACGCAGCACCCGCAGCATGCTCGCGCCCAGTTGCGCCATGTTCGCCAACCAGTCAAGCATGGCCGGGGCCTGGACGCCGCTGTCCACAATCAGGATTTCGTAATGGGTGTAGGCGGTGCGCTCGATCAGGCTCTCGGTGCAGCGCTGCAACGCTGCAAGCGAATCACCGGTGCGCAGGATGATCGATACGAGCGGGCGTGTGCTGTGCCGATAGTCGATGCGATTGATCAATGGCAAGGTGTCTTGGCGAATCTCATGGGCCATGCCAATACGGTCAAGGTGCGCGCTAACCATTGCGGCATTATTCTCAATGACCTCGGGCCAGGACAACCATTGGGCAAAGCTCAGGACGGACTCCACCTGAATTTCGGCGATGTGCTCGATAATCTGCGGACCGGCTTCTTCCACCAGGCGCCAGAGCAGATCATGAGGTGCCAGTTCACCACGTGCCGGATCGAAACCGCCCAAGGCCATGAAACGCTCGCGCTCAAAAGCCAGGGTTCGACCGACGTAGGGATAGGCGCGCATCAGGTCCAGGTTGAAGTCCGGCTTGAACACCGGCTCGCATGACTCTGCGTCCATCAGCGCTCCTTCGTCGCTATAGACGCAAAGAACCCCTTGTATCCCTGCCACGCGCTCGGCCAGGATCAACAATGCTGAATCACGAAGCGTATCGCCAGCACGCAGCAGATAGAACCAGTGTGCGCCTTCCAGCTGCGGAACAATGGCATTGAGTTGCCGGGCCCAGTCAGACTGATAGGGCAACTGCAATACGCGGTCAGTGGCCTCGCAGTGGGCGTCGGACAAAACCACCACGGCCTGTGCTGGATAGAGCTGTTCATCAATGCTGCGCAGCGTCGCCGCCAACGCCACACCATCACCGACGCTGTCGATAACGATCGGGACGATATTCGGCCGCAACGGCCAACTATCGATCCGGGCAGGCATGACGCGCTGCTCCACCTCGCTGAATCGGCGGATCGACAGCCACTCGCGGTAGAACTCCGGGTAGCTCTCACTCTGCGCGCCCACCCGACCATTAACGACGGTGTTGCGGTTACCCAGTATTCGGGTGACACACAACTCCTGCCAGGCATGCGGTTGATCGGTGACTTTGTTCAGGTCGACATAGCGCACCCAGCCAGAGGCGGGAGCCGCTTCGCCGTTGCGAGCGGCAAGCATCTGCGCCAACCACTCCCACTCCACCTTAGCCGCCCTGAGCATTTCTGGCGTCTTGCTCAAACGCTCAGGATACAAACGCTCCATGCTCAATACTGTGCCGAGCGCCACCAGGTTGCCGCGACGCATCAGGCAGACGAACAAGGCAAAATCCAGCGTAGCGACGAACCCAACCCCATCCTGGAGCAGCGCCGGCAATAGCTCTAGGACATCGGCACGACGCATCAGAGTGGAACTGAAATTGCCAATAAAATTGGCCGGCGTGCTTTCGAAAATCGCCAACATGTCGTCGCCTTTGAGCAGCGCGTCACCTGGCGTAAAGCGGCAGTTGTCGACTCGCGGCGGCAAGATGAAATTACCGGCATCGCACAACAACCGAAGCGCAAATACCACGCTGACATCGGCATGTTCCACCAGCACCTTAGCTTGCATGGCGATGCACGGCGCAAACAGCCGGTCGTCGTCACACAGCACCTTGATGAACTCACCCCGCGCCTCCTCGACACAGCGCAACAGGTTGCCCTGGAGCCCCAGCCGCCGAGGGTTTCGCAGATAGCGGATCGGGTGAGCCGGTTCGGTGATGGCATCGACGATCTGGCGAATGTCATCGTCAGGCGAATCGTCGCAAACAACAATTTCGACCTGTTCATAGGTTTGGGCCAGGGCGCTGAGCAGTGCCTGGTCAAAGAACCGAGGGTTATAGGCTGGTATGACAATGCTGACGAGGGGAAGTGGCTTCACGGTAAAAACTCTCGAGCGGCGGGCACCGCCCCTTTCGGATCGGCGCCCCGGAACCGCTTAAAAAAAGACGGTTGGCGGCTCGGTGGATACCGACTCAGATCTTGTTGAACAAGCCTAACTGGGCAATCTTGCTGAAGGCCAGTTGCGAGGCCTGCAGCATAGTCTGCTGCAAGGTCAGACGAGTCATCACTTCGGCCGGGTCGGAATCACGGATCGACGATTGAGTCTGGGCGTTAGCCTTGATCAGACTCTGGTTGGTATCGCTCTGATTGTCCAAGGCCTGTCCGCGCCCGCCCACCGAACTCAAGCCGCTGGACAATTGATCGGTGCCGCTCGCCAGGTTACCGATACCGGAGGCCAGCGACGCCTGCAACTTCTGCACGGCAATCGGATCGTTGTTGGTCGGCGTGTTCAGCGCGGTTTTCAGCTGGTTCACGGTGTCCAGGATGTTCTGGGTCTCGTGGGTGTTGACCGCGATGCTGAACTGATCGTCGGCAGCTGGCGTGCCGTCCAGGGTGAAGCTCACCCCCGAAGCGGTGGCCACGTTGCCGGCCAGGGTGCCGCTGGACACCGGCTGGCTGTCGGCAGTCAACGGCGCAGCGTACAGGTCGAAATCAGTGGCGCTGGTGAACTTCAACACAGCCGAACCGGTAGGGAAGCTGGCGTGATATGCCACCGGGTCAGTGATCGTGCTGTTGGTAACCTGAACCGGGGTCGGATTGCCCGGGCTGCGGGTCGTGACAAAAGTGTCCGGCTTGGCGGCCAGGGTGAAAGTATGACCGGGCAATACGGTGCCGGCGGTATCACCGGTTTGCAGATTGATGTTCAGGGTCAATTCCAGCCCCCGGAACTGCACCGCCTGGCCGCTTTTGGTGTTGGGGTCGAAAGCACCACCCCGGCTGGCTTCTGCGGTGACATCATTGCCGCCGGAGTCGGTGATTTTCAGTTGCGTGCCGCTGGTGAACTCGACAGTGTACGGCTCCCCACTGCGGAACTTGCTGTTATAGCTGACGCTGGACGATACCTGACCATTGGACAGCACCACACGGCCGTCATCCACCGCGGGGGCGGTCATGGTCACCTTGCTGCGGCTGGTATTGACGGCCTGCTGGAAGACTTCCCAGCCAGTGCTGTTAGTGGCCATCGACATGGTGTCGCCAACCGGCAGGTCGAGGGTCACCTGGTCGCCGTTGTAGCTGTAGCTGCCATCGTTGTTGCGGGTGAACGGAATGGTATCGCCCTTGGAGCCTGCGAAAATGTACTTGCCGTTCTCGTCCTTGCTGTTCATCAGGCTCAGCAACTGCTCTTCGATCTGCGCCAGCTCCGAGGCGTTGGCTTGGCGGTCGGCGTCGGTGTAGCCGGCGTTGCCGGCACCGACGGCCAATTCCTTGGCGCGTTGCAACACGTTGCCGATGCTGTTCATCACCGCTTCAGTCGCGCCCAGGGTCGCCTTGATGGTGTTGGCGTTGGTTTCGTACTGGTCGAGCATCGACGCCTGAGTGCCCAGCTGCAGCAGACGTGAAGCCCCCACCGGATCATCGGCGGCAGTATTCACACGCACCAGGCTGCTGGCTTCTTCGCTGGTCTTGACCACCTTGGCGAAGTTTTTCTGGTAGTTCGCAGCCGTGCTCTCGTAAAACTGGGAGGTGGAAATGCGCATGGGCTACGGCTCCTTAAAGACTGTTGATCAATGTGCTGAAGATTTCCTGCGCAGCCTTGATGATCTGCGAAGACGCGGTGTAGTACTGCTGGTACTTGACCAGATTGCCGGTTTCTTCATCCAGGTCCACGCCCGACAACGAGTCGCGGGCGCCTTTGGCGTTGTTCAGGATCGCACCGGTGGCGGCGCTGTCGAGCTTGCCCTGGGCGGCCTTGGAGCCGACGCCCTCCACGAGCTTGCCGTAGGCGTCGTTCAGGGAAATCCCTTTGCTGGCGGAACTGGTGTCCACGGTCTTGGCAGTCTGCAAGCCGGCCAGAACCGTACCGTTACGGTTGTCCAGACTGCCGGGCTGAGTGAGGCTGACATCAATGCCGGCACCGTCGGATGGCGAACCGGCGATGGACATGTCGAAGGTGACGGTACGCTGCACCGGCGGTATGGATGAATCCATGATCGGGGCGCCGCTGGCGTCCTTGAGCGGAACGCTCAGGCTCAGGGTGTTGCTCTGGCCTGGCTTGATCGTGCCGCTGCTGATCAGGCCGCCTTTGGCATCCAGCAATCGGTAAGCCTGGCTGGTGCCCCCGGCCGAGGTCGCATCAAAGACCACCTTGACTGGCATGGAGTTCTTGATGCCGTTCTGGATGATGGCCGTGGTTGCTTCGTCGTAGATGTCCAGCTTGGTGGTCATCGTCGGCTGGCCGCTGGCCGGAATGGTCAGCGTACCGCTGCCGCCCGGTGTGATGGCTGCGCCCAACGGCGCGGCAATCGCGAGCCGCTTGGAATCGGTCATCTCGGTCTTGATGCTGGTCGCCGCGTTGCGGGTCGGGGTGATCTTGAACGAATCACCGGCCGCCGCTGTGCCGCTGCCGAAGGTCAGCGAGAAGCCATCGACCACCGGAGGCGGCGTGGTCGCGGTGTTGAACGCGCCCATCGACGTGCCATCGGGCAGGCGCTGGACGGTATAGTCGGTGCCACTGGTGAAGGTGATTTTGTAGTCGTTGATGGTCAGCTTGCCGGTGTCCTCGATGGACACGTTGAAGTTGCCGGACCCTGCGCTGTTGGTCAACGCGGCGACGCTGCGCTGGCTCATCTGAGCGGCGCTGTTGATGCTGCTGAACAGGTTGGAACCGAAGGCGCCGTTCTTGTCGATGCCCGAGGCCTGGATGGTGTTCATCTGGTCGGCGACCACCAGGGCCACACGACCCAGCTCGTTCATGGCCGGGTCGAGCACGGTGCTGCGGTAGCGCATCAGGCCGCCGATCTCGCCACCGGTGAGCACCGAGGTCAGGTCCATCGAACTGGAACCGCTGTTGAGCTGGATGCCCACGCGCCCCGGATCGTTCTTGTCCGGCACGGCTTGCAGGGTATTGACGGTGTTGCCCATCACCAGCGGCTGGCCGGAGCCCAGATAGATGTCCAGGCTGCTGCCGTTTTCCACAATCTGAGTACCCGTGAAGGTCGACAGTTGGAGAATGGTCTCGTTGCGGGCATCGAGCAGGTCGTTAGGAGCACCGCCGGAGTTGGAGACCTCGGCGATCTTCTTGTTCAGTTGAGCAACGGTGGCAGCCAGGTTGTTGATCTGTTCAACCATATTCGTCAGGTTGCCGTTGATGTTCTCGTTCTGCGCCGTCAGTTGGCTGGCGATCGAGTTGAAACGGTTGCTCAGGGCCTGGGCGTCGCTGAGCAGCAACTGACGGGAGGCATCGTCACCTGGCTTGGCATTGACGTTTTGCACCGAGGCAAAAAACTTGGTCAGCGCGCCGTTCATGCCGGTGCCGCTGTCCGACAACAGGGAATCGAGCGGGGTGATTTGCCCCTGATAGGCCGCCGCATCACTGTTGAGCGAGGTGGTGGTTTTCAGTTGAGCTTCAAGGTAGGCGTTGTACACCCGGCGCACGTCAGCCAGGGTTGTGCCGGAGCCAATGAACACGTTGCCGTATTGATTGGAGGCCTTGGTGGTCTGCACGGTCTGCTGACGCGAATACCCGGCGGTATCGACGTTGGAAATGTTGTTACCGGTGGTCACCAACGCGGTCTGGCTTGCTGACAGACCCGACATCCCTATATTGAGCAAACTCATGGTTCAGACCTTATAAAGTCGTGGTGGCGCCTGCCGAAGCGTAGTTTTGATAACTCGTCATCTGCCGGGCTATATTCGAAATCTTGTTGGCGTAGTTCGGGTCGGTGGCGTAACCGGCCTTCTGCAACTCGCGTACAAACTGTTCGGGGTTATCGGCCGACTTCAGCACATCTTGATAGCGACTGTTGCTTTGCAGCAGATTGACCAGGTCATGGAAGCTGTCGCGATACGAGGCGTAGGAACGGAACTCGGCCGTCTCCTTGACCATCTCGCCATTGCGGAACTCGCTGGTGATCGCCCGTGCCGAATCGCCTTTCCAGCTCTGGCTGGCCTTGATACCAAACAGGTTGTGACTGCTGCTGCCATCGGGCTGGCGCATGACCGATTTGCCCCAACCGGTTTCCAGGGCGGCCTGGGCCACCAGGTAACGTGGGTCGACACCAATGCGGTCCGCGGCCTCCTTGGCCATCGGCAACATGGCGTTGACGAATTCGTCGGCATCGCGGAAGGCCTTGCGGGCCGGTGCGAGTGGTGGTTGTGCCACCGAGCGACCGTAGACCTGCATCCCCCCGCTCGGCTCGGAAGCCTTGAGCGCCGCCAGCCAGTCGCCGTTGGCCAGTTCGCCAGTAGCCGGTTTGGCAGCGGCGATGGCGCGATCCGTCAAGACGTTCTGCGCGGGCGCCTCGGCATTGACCGACGCCGAAGGCACCAGCCCGGCGAGCAGACGGTCCGCCAGTTTCGGTGGCAAGGCCAGGCGGCGTTGGTTGATCAGTTCCATATCGTTGCGGTGAGCGCCCTCGCCCGCCCCTTGCGGTGCGTTCACGGCCCGGGAAGCCCATAGCGGGCGCTGGCCATTGGAGCGTGAAAGCGGCCCGTCGGGCAGCGTACCGGCCGCCACTGGCGTGGGCACCGCCTTGGCGACCTTGTCCAGCGCCTCTTGCTGCTTGGCTGCCGACAGGCTTGCGGCCTCGCCTGGCGCCAGCGGCTTGTTCTTGGACATCTGGCGCAGCAGCACATCGGCCAGGCCGATACCACCGCCCTCGCGAGACATCGAAACAGCCAACTGCTGGTCATACATTTCCTGGTATTGCTTGGCTTCAGGCGTATTGAGCGGATTGTCCTTGCCCAGCGCATCGGTGGCCGAACGCATGGACTTGAGCATTTCGCCGAGGAACAGCGATTCGAATTCCTGCGCCACTTTGCGCAGGTTGCCGTCGCTGTTCTTGTCGCCAACCTTGAGCTGGTTCAGGCGGTTCAAGTCCGAGTAGGAGCCCGAATCGCCGCTGATCAAAGTGCCCTTGCGCATGTCCATGGATCGGTCCTCAAATCACGATCAGGTCGGCTTGCAACGCGCCGGCCTGCTTCAAGGCTTCGAGAATCGCCATCAAGTCGCCCGGCGCCGCGCCGACCTGGTTCACTGCCCGGACGATTTCATCCAGGGTAGTGCCCGGGCCGAACTTGAACATCGGCTTGGCTTCTTGCTCGGCATTGACCCGCGAACGGGGTACCACGGCGGTCTGGCCGTTGGACAACGGTCCCGGCTGGCTGACGATCGGGTCTTCGGTGATGGTCACGGTCAGGCTGCCGTGGGTCACGGCGGCCGGAGAAACCTTGACGTTCTGGCCGATCACGATGGTACCGGTACGCGAGTTGATGATCACTTTCGCCACGGCCTGGCCCGGATCGACCTCAAGGTTTTCCAGGATCGACAGGTAGTCGACCCGCTGGCTCGGATCGAGCGGCGCAGTGACGCGAATCGAGCCGCCATCGAGCGCCTGGGCCACGCCTGGGCCCAGCAGGTCGTTGATCTTGTCGACGATGCGCTTGGCGGTGGTGAAATCGGAACGGTTGAGGTTCAGGGTCAGGCTGTTGCCCTGGTTGAAACCGCTCGGCACCGCACGTTCCACCGATGCACCGCCAGGGATGCGACCGGCCGACGGAACGTTGACGGTGATCTTCGAGCCATCGCGCCCCTCAGCATCGAAACCGCCCACCACCAGGTTGCCCTGGGCGATGGCGTAGACGTTGCCGTCGATACCCTTGAGCGGCGTCAGCAGCAAGGTGCCGCCACGCAGGCTCTTGGAGTTACCAATGGAAGAAACGGTGATATCCACCTGCTGGCCGGGCTTGGCGAACGCCGGCAGATCGGCACTGATCGACACCGCCGCGACGTTTTTCAACTGCACGTTGCCGGAACCTGCCGGTACCTTGATGCCAAACTGCGACAGCATGTTGTTGAAGGTCTGCAGGGTGAACGGGGTCTGGGTGGTCTGGTCACCGGTGCCGTTCAGGCCCACGACCAGGCCGTAGCCGATCAACTGGTTGGAACGCACGCCGGAAATGCTGGCGATATCCTTCAGACGCTCGGCTTGAGCGGTAAAGGCTGCCGACATCACCAACGCACCCATCAACAGCTGCTTAAGATTCAACTGGGCCACCTAGAAAGGGAATTTCGGGCTGAGGAAGAAACGGTCGAACCAACCCGGCTGACTCGCATCGGCAAAGGCACCAGTGCCCGAGTAGGTGATACGAGCGTCGGCCACCCGGGTCGACGAAACCGTGTTATCGGTGGCGATGTCATCGGCGCGAACCATGCCGGCGATGCGCACCAGCTCGTCACCCGTGTTGAGGGTCAGCCACTTCTCGCCCCGTACGACGATAATGCCGTTGGGCAATACATCGGCGACGGTCACGGTGATCGAACCGGTCAGGCTGTTGCTCTGGCCGGACTTGCTGTCGCCCTTGCTGGCCCGGTCGGAACCGTAACCGGCGTTGAGGCTCAGGTCACCGCCGCCGATCGGGTTATTGGTGGTCAGGCTGGAGCCGAACAACGACGTCAGGCCGACGCTGGTCTGGCTGGTCTTGTCGATCTGCGCGTTGGCGTTCTTGCTGGCTTGGGTCCGTTCGTTCAGGGTGATGGTGATGATGTCACCGACCCGGAAGGCCTTGCGGTCGCTGTACAGGTTCTGTTCGAAACCGGCCTGGTAGATCGAGCCATTGTTGGCAGCGGCCGGCAATGGCGTGCGCGGCAACACCGGAGCGTAGTACGGGTCATTGGGCTTGGGCGTTGGCCCGACACAGCCCGCGAGTGCGGTGATGCCACTCAGTGCCAGAACAGATACGAAGCGATTCATGACCCTACCTCTCGGTGTTGCAGGCGACCTCAGGCCGCCTCTATAGACGTGATTACAGATTCTGCGTAACGAACGAGAGCATCTGGTCGGCGGTGGAGATCACCTTGGAGTTCATCTCGTAGGCGCGCTGGGTGGTGATCATGTTGACCATCTCCTCCACGGTGCTCACGTTGGACGTTTCCAGGGTGTTCTGCAGCGTGGTGCCAAAACCGTTGAGGCCCGGTGTGCCGACTTGCGGCGCGCCACTGGCGGCGGTTTCCAGGAACAGGTTGTTGCCCGCTGATTGCAGGCCGGCCGGGTTGATGAAATCGGCGGTCTGCAGGTTGCCGATCACTTGGGAAGCCGGGTTGCCCGCCACTGTGATGGACACCGTGCCGTCGCGGCCTACGGTGAAGGTTTGGGCATCGTTCGGGATAATGATGGCCGGTTCCAGGGCGAAACCGCTGGCGTTGACGATCTGGCCATTGGAGTCGAGGTGGAACGTACCGTCACGGGTGTAGGACGTGGTGCCGTCCGGCTGCAGAATCTGGAAGAAACCGCGACCGTCGATGGCCATGTCCAGTGGTTGCTCGGTGGTTTGCAGGCTGCCGGCCGTGAAGTTTTTCTGGGTGCCGACAATGCGCACACCGGTACCCACTTGCAGGCCCGACGGCAGTTCGCTGTCCTGGGTCGACTGGGCGCCTGGCTGGCGTTTGACCTGGTACAGCAGGTCCTGGAACTCAGCGCGATCACGCTTGAAACCCGTGGTCGAGACGTTCGCCAGGTTGTTGGAAATGGTCGTCAGGTTAGTGTCCTGGGCGGACAGACCTGTTTTGGCAACCCATAGAGCCGGAAGCATTCGATTCTCCTCGTACGCCTGTTTTTCGGCGCAGCGCTGTAATTAATGATTAGATCTGCAAGACCCGGGCCATGGCCTCGTCGCCTTCTTTGGCGGTGTTCATCATCTTGACGTGAAGCTCGAATTGCTTGGCCAGGGCCAGCACCGACGTCATCTCGTCAACGGCATTGACGTTGCTCGCTTCCTGGAAGCCGGAGACCAGCTGCACGTTGCCATCGATGGGCGCCGGCTGGCCGTCCTTGGTCCGGATCGAGCCGTCCAGGCCCTTGGTCATGTTCTTGAGGTCCGGGTTGACCAGCTTGATGCGGTCCACTTCAGCCATCACCCGCGGGCCTTCACCCATGGCGCGAATGCTGATGGTGCCGTCCTGGCCGATTTCGATTTTCTGCTCCGGCGGCACGGCGATCGGACCACCGTTGCCCATTACCGGCATGCCGTTGCCGGCCCGCAGTACGCCCAGGGCATCGACATTGAGGCTGCCGGTGCGCACGTAGCTTTCACCGCCATCGGGATTCTGCACGGCCATCCAGCCCGGCCCGCTGACCGCGACGTCGAGGTCACGACCGGTTTCCACCAGCGCGCCCGGGGTGAAGTCAGTGGCAGGTCGCTCGGACATGGCAAACGCCCGCGCCGGAAAGCTGTCACCGAATACAGGCATCGAGCGGGCCTGCTCCAGGTCTTTCTGAAAACCGTTGGTGGAGATGTTCGCCAGGTTGTTGGCATGGGCCCGCTGCGCCAGCGCGTTCTGGCTGGCGCCGGTCATTGCCACATAAAGGTACTTGTCCACTGTCGTTCCTCTGCATGCCGGACGTTTGCCGCCCACTGCTGTGTTGCACAGCCTTAAGCAATTTGCAGACCAACTTTTTTCTGGCGCCACAGGGCCCGGTAAACAAAGGGCTTGAGGGCGCTGGAAGGGATTATGGGAGGTATATCGAAGACGAAAAACCGGCGGTATCGTGCCGCTGCAAGGCAAAGGTATACCCATCCGGCAACTGCACCACATTTTTGTGGCGAGGGGATTTATCCCCGCTGGGGTGCGAAGCGCCCCTGAAAACAGACAATTAAAGTGTGTCGGGTTGACTGCTTTGGGGCTGCTACGCGGCCCAGCGGGGATAAATCCCCTCGCCACAATTGATTACGCTCCGGAGTCTTTGCCGACTTCATATTCGCGCAACTTATTGGCAATGGTGGTATGGGAAACCCCCAACCGCTTGCCCAGTTGCCGGCTGCTGGGGTGTTCGGAATACAGGCGCTCCAGCACCGCTTTCTCGAAACGCCCGACAATGTCGGACAGGCCTCCTTCGAGGGAAAAATCGCCAAGGGGCTGACGCACGCCATAGTCCGGCAGGCGGATATGCTCGGCCTTCACCGTGCCGCCGTCGCACAGGGAAACAGCCTGGAACAGCACGTTTTCCAGCTGCCGGACGTTGCCCGGCCAATGGTAGTGACTGAGACGGTCCATCGCCGCCGGGGCCAGTTTGGGCAGCGGACAACCGATCTGGCGACTGGCCTGGTCGAGAAAATGCTCCACCAGCGGCGCCAGGCCATCAAGGCATTCGCGCAGTGGCGGGATGTGCAGCGAGAGGACGTTCAAGCGATGGTACAAATCCTGACGGAATTCTCCCCGGGCGCAGAGTTCGGACAAATCCACCTGGGTGGCGCAGATCACCCTGACGTCCAGGTACACCTCTTCATCGCTGCCGACACGCCGGAAGCACCCGTCCTGCAGAAAGCGCAGCAGTTTCACTTGCAGGCGCGGGCTCATTTCTCCAACGCCGTCGAGAAACAGCGTACCGCCGGCGGTCAGTTCCAACAGGCCGAGCTTGCCTTCCGCCCGGGCGCCCTCGAAGGCGCCGGGACCGTAGCCGAACAGCTCGGTCTCAGCCATGGATTCCGGCAGCCCGGCACAGTTAAGTGCCATCAACGGCGATTGCCCGCGGGGGCTCGCCAGGTGGCAGGCGCGGGCCAGCAATTCCTTGCCAGTGCCGGTCTCGCCCTCTATCAGTAGCGGCGCGTCCAAGGGCGCCATGCGCCGGGCCTCACGGACCACCGCCGCCATCACCTTGGAGCTTTGGAAAATACTGTCGAAGCCGCGCAATTCCTGCTTGCGCACGTTATAGATACGCTCGCCCACCCGGTCGGCCCGGTGCAACGTCAACACGGCGCCGGCCATGGCCTCGCTGTCGTCGTGCTCCGATTGCAGCGGGGCGATGTCGGCCAGGAACACATCGCCCTTGACCTTGACCCGCAGTCCGTTGATCCGCGACTGGTTGGCCCGCACCAGCTCCGGCAAATCGAAATCCTCGGCATAGCGGGACAGCGGAATCCCCGGTACTTCGTCCACCCGCACCCCGAGCAACTGCGCCGCTGCCCGGTTGGCGGCGACGATGGAGCCGCCCATGTCGATGGACAGCACCGGAAACTCCAAGGCACCGAGCAAGGCGTTGAGCTCCATGTGCCGCCGCTCGCTGGGCATCAGCCCCACGCGCTTGACGCCAAATACCCCGGCGATGCCTTCGAATTTCGGCCGTAGCGCCTGGAACTGAATGTTAATCAGGTTCGGACAGTGCAGATAAATCGCATTGCCATGCTCGCCTCCCACCTCCCCTCGGGCGACGTTGATCCCGTACTCCACCAACAGGTTGAGAATGTCCCGCAGGATGCCGATGCGATTCTGGCAATGGACTTTGATCCGCATAAAAGGGCCCGGATGTGGGTGAGATAGAAAAGGCGCGCCATTTTTGTCTAGGCACATAAATAATTGTCAAGATTATGTGACAGCTGTAGGCCATTTCCCAGCCAAAATTCTCAACGCGGCCGAAGCACACTCCCGACTGTAACGAAAACTTTACAAAAGGACACGTAGCTGTTCCTGCCCAACTGCTTTCTTCGGCTGCACGCACTCCGGCTTCGAGTTATCTCTAATGCATCGCTGGACATAAAAACAAACAGCCTTCCCTCCAAGGGAATCAGCAGGAGAGCAGCATGAAGCAGACGCAATACGTGGCCCGCGAGCCCGATGCGCAAGGTTTTATCCACTACCCCGCCGAAGAACACGCGGTGTGGAATACGCTGATCACCCGCCAGCTGAAAGTCATCGAAGGCCGTGCGTGCCAGGAATACCTGGACGGCATCGACAAGCTTGGCCTGCCCCACGATCGCATTCCGCAACTGGACGAAATCAACCAGGTGCTGGGCGCGACCACGGGCTGGCAAGTCGCCCGGGTACCGGCGCTGATCCCCTTCCAGACGTTCTTTGAATTGCTCGCCAGCAAGCAGTTTCCGGTCGCGACCTTTATTCGTACCCGTGAAGAACTGGATTACCTGCAAGAGCCGGACATTTTCCATGAGATCTTCGGCCACTGTCCGCTGCTGACCAACCCCTGGTTTGCCGAATTCACCCACACCTACGGCAAACTTGGCCTACAGGCCTCCAAGGAAGAACGCGTCTACCTGGCGCGCCTGTACTGGATGACCATCGAGTTCGGCCTGGTGCAAACCCCGCAAGGCCGGCGCATCTACGGCGGTGGCATCCTGTCTTCGCCAAAGGAAACCGTTTACTGCCTGTCGGACGAGCCGGAACACCAAGCCTTCGATCCGCTGGAAGCCATGCGCACGCCGTACCGCATCGACATCCTGCAGCCCGTGTACTTCGTACTGCCTGAACTCAAGCGCCTGTTCGACCTGGCCCATGAAGACATCATGGGCCTGGTCAAGCGCGGCCGGGAATTGGGCTTGCATACACCGAAATTTCCACCAAAAGCCGCGTGAACCGCAGCTTTTGATCTCAATTGAGTCTGTTGCACAGCGCAGCTTTGCTTTAGCGTGGGTGCATCGACGTTTTTTCAATATTCGATCCAGGAACACATGATGAACACTCTGAACCAAGCCCATTGCGAAGCCTGCCGCGCCGACGCCCCGCAAGTCAGCGACGAAGAACTACCGGTATTGATCAAGCAGATCCCGGATTGGAACATCGAAGTGCGCGACGGCGTGATGCAGCTGGAAAAAGTCTTCCTGTTCAAGAATTTCAAGCACGCCCTGGCGTTCACCAACGCCGTCGGTGAAATCGCCGAGGCCGAAGGTCATCATCCGGGCCTGCTCACCGAGTGGGGCAAAGTCACCGTGACCTGGTGGAGCCACTCCATCAAGGGCCTGCATCGCAACGACTTCATCATGGCCGCCCGCACCGATGACGTGGCCAAGACCGCCGAGGGCCGCAAGTAATGCATTTCGATGCCATCGGCCGGGTGCCCGGCGACCCGATCCTCGGCCTGATGGAGGCCTACGGGGCGGACACCAATCCGAGCAAGTTCGACCTGGGCGTGGGCGTCTATAAAGACGCCCAGGGCCTGACACCGATTCTTCAGTCAGTGAAGCAGGCCGAGCAGCGCTTGGTGGATCGCCAGACCACCAAAACCTACATCGGCGGCCACGGCGACGCCGCGTTCGGCCAGTTGCTCAATGAGCTGGTGCTGGGTACCGATTCAACGCTGATCAGCGAAAAACGTGCCGGCGCTACCCAGACACCGGGCGGCACAGGGGCGTTGCGCCTGAGTGCCGATTTCATCGCCCAATGCCTGCCGGGCCGGGGCGTCTGGCTGAGCAACCCGACCTGGCCGATCCACGAAACCATCTTCGCCACCGCCGGCGTCAAGGCCAGTCATTACCCCTACGTGGGTGCCGACAATCGCCTGGATTTCGAAGCGATGCTGGCGACCCTGGACCAGGCACCGAAAGGCGATGTGGTGCTGCTGCACGCTTGCTGCCACAACCCCACCGGCTTCGACCTGTCCCATGATCAATGGCGCCAGGTGCTGGAGGTGGTGCGCAGTCGCGACCTGCTGCCGCTGATCGACTTCGCCTACCAGGGCTTCGGCGACGGACTGGAGCAAGACGCGTGGGCGGTTCGGCTGTTTGCCGATGCGCTGCCGGAAGTCCTGATCACCAGTTCCTGCTCGAAGAACTTTGGCCTGTACCGCGACCGCACCGGTGCGCTGATCGTCTGCGCCCGGAATGCCGAGAAGCTGGTGGACATCCGCAGTCAATTGGCCAATATCGCCCGTAACCTGTGGTCGACACCGCCAGATCATGGCGCAGCAGTGGTGGCGACGATCCTCGGCAATCCGGAGCTAAAAAGCCTGTGGGCCGACGAAGTGCAGACCATGCGCTTGCGCATCGCGCAGCTGCGCAGCGGCCTGCTGGAAGCCCTCGAACCCCACGGTTTGCGCGAACGTTTCGCCCACATCGGTGCACAACGTGGAATGTTTTCCTACACCGGCCTGACGCCGGAGCAGGTCAAGCACCTGCGCGAACGGCACAGCATCTATATGGTGGGCACGGGCCGGGCCAACGTCGCGGGCATCGACGCCACGCGCCTGGATCTGCTGGCCGAGGCGATTGCTGATGCCTGCAAGTCACCACACCTTTAACAGCTGAGCACATACCTTTGTGGCGAGGGGATTTATCCCCGTTGGGCTGCGCAGCAGCCCTAAAACCTAGCCCCCCCGGAGTGTCAGGCTGCCCCTATCCTGGCATTTTGGGGCTGCTTCGCAGCCCAGCGGGGATAAATCCCCTCGCCACAGTTAAATGCCCGCATCACCGATAAATACCCCTCACAAAAGCGGCGCCAAGCGTTGTACCTACAACCCCGTCCACTCCCGGACAAACTGCCCGACATCTTCCTGCGGTGCGGTGCGTGCTTCTTTCTGCGGGGTGCCCAGGTAAAGGAAACCGATCACCTCTTCCCCTTCTTCAAGGCCGAGGCCCTCGGCGACATGAGGTGAGTACGACAGCTCACCCGTGCGCCAGACCCCGCCAACGCCTTGGGCGTAGGCCGCCAGCAGGATGCCATGGGCCGCGCAGCCGGCCGCCAGCAGCTGTTCGGATTTCGGGATTTTGAAATGGTCCTGCAAACGAGCAATGACCACCACCACCAGCGGCGCGCGCAACGGGCCGTTGAGGGCCTTTTCCACCACGGCTTCGGGTGCCTGCGGATCATTGAGCCGCGCTGCTTCGGCCAGGAGCTCCCCCATGCGATGACGCGCCGGCCCTTCCACCGTTAAAAAGCGCCATGGCCGCAACTGGCCGTGATCCGGGGCCCGCATCGCCGCGGCGAACATGACCTCACGCTGTTCGGGCGTGGGTGCCGGTTCGATCAGGCGCGGAACGGAAACACGGTTGAGCAAAGCGTCGAGAGCCTGCATCGGCCACCTCCTGAAAAAATGTCTGGCTATTCTAGTGGCATGTACGCGAGTTCGTTAGTTCAAATTCCGCCACCCGAGCTGCGCTCGCCCCAAGCGTCGCCGGGTGCCGGTTTACATGCCGCTGGTCGCAGGTAGAATGGCGCCCTCCCCTTTTCAGCCCGAGCGGACTTCATGGCGTTGCCGACCCTGCGGATCATTGGTTTCATTATCGGCATCTTCCTGATCACCCTGGCGATCTTCATGGTCGTGCCCATGGTCACCTTGCTGATCTTCGAGCGTACCGGCGATCTGCCGTCGTTCCTCTGGTCGAGCATGATCACCTTCGTCGCCGGCCTGGCCCTGGTGCTTCCCGGACGCCCGGAACACATACACCTGCGCCCGCGCGACATGTACCTGCTGACCGTCAGCAGTTGGCTGGTGGTGTGTATCTTTGCCGCGCTGCCGTTCCTGCTGACCCAGCACATCAGCTACACGGATTCGTTCTTCGAAAGCATGTCGGGGATCACCGCCACCGGCGCCACCGTCCTGAGCGGCCTGGACACCATGTCCCCCGGCATCCTGATGTGGCGCTCGTTGCTGCACTGGCTCGGCGGGATCGGCTTTATCGGCATGGCCGTGGCGATCCTGCCGCTGTTGCGCATCGGTGGCATGCGGCTGTTCCAGACCGAATCATCGGACCGCTCGGAAAAAGTCATGCCCCGCTCGCACATGGTGGCGCGGCTGATCGTGGCGTCCTACGTGGGCATCACCATCCTCGGCACCCTGGCGCTCTGGTGGGCCGGGATGAGCCTGTTCGATGCCATCAACCATTCGATGTCGGCGATCTCCACCGGCGGTTTCTCCACCTCGGACCTGTCCCTGGCCAAATGGACCCAGCCGGCGGTGCACTGGGTCGCCATCGTCATCATGATCCTCGGCAGCCTGCCGTTTGCCCTGTATGTCTCGACGCTGCGAGGCAATCGCCGGGCGCTGATCAAGGATCAGCAGGTCCAGGGGCTGATCGGCGTACTGCTGGTGACCTGGCTGGTGCTCGGCACCTGGTATTGGGCGACCACCGACCTGCATTGGCTGGACGCGCTGCGGCACGTGGCGTTGAACGTGACGTCGATCGTCACCACCACCGGCTTCGCCCTGGGGGACTACAGCCTGTGGGGCAATTTCTCACTGATGCTGTTCTTTTACCTGGGCTTCGTCGGTGGCTGCTCGGGCTCGACGGCCGGCGGGATCAAGATCTTCCGCTTCCAGGTGGCCTACATCCTGCTCCGGGCCAACCTGAATCAACTGATCCACCCGCGTGCGGTGATCAAGCAGAAATACAACGGCCATCGCCTTGACGAAGAAATCGTCCGCTCGATTCTCACCTTCTCGTTCTTCTTCGCCATCACCATCTGCGTGATCGCCCTGCTGCTGTCGCTGCTGGGCGTGGAATGGATGACGGCCCTGACCGGCGCGGCCAGTACCGTGTCCGGTGTCGGTCCGGGATTGGGGGAAACCATTGGCCCGGCCGGCAACTTCGCACCGCTGCCGGATGCGGCCAAGTGGATTCTGTCGGGGGGCATGCTGCTGGGCCGGTTGGAGATCATCACGGTGTTCGTGTTGTGTATCCCGGCGTTCTGGCGTCACTGACCGGTTTGGCCCGCGCCCGGTATTCACTGGGCGTGGTGTCGAACCAGCGGCGAAAGGCGCGAAAAAAATTACTCGGGTCGGCAAATCCCAGCAGATAGGCAATTTCCAGCAGGGTCATGGCCGGTTGCGCCAGGTATTGCTCGGCCAGTTCACGGCGGGTGTCGTCGAGCAGGCTCTGGAAACTCGTGCCTTCTTCCTGCAAGCGCCGCTGCAAGGTGCGCTGGGACAAGTGCAGCGTCTGCGCCACCACGTCACGCTTGGGCTCGCCCTGGGGCAGTAGTCGACACAGCACCTGCCGCGCCTTGTGGGTCACGCGGCTTTCCGAAAACCGCGCCAGGTACTCACCGGCAAATCGATCATGGAGCTGCGCCATGGCGTCGTTGGCCGTGGGCAGCGGCGCTTCCATGTCGGCCCGTTCGAAAATCAGTGCGTCATAGGCGGCGCCGAACACCAGCGGCGCGGGGAACGCCTGTTGATAAGGGGCCAGGTCAACGGGTTCGGTGCCCTGGAACAATACCTTCACCGGATGCAAGGTACGTCCGGTCAGCCAGTTGCACATGGCCAATGCACAAGCCAGGGAGGCTTCGGCACTTTGACGGGTGGGTGGGAGATGGTCGCCATGCACCGTCAGAATCAGCCCGTAGCCCTCTTCCAGTCGGCGAAAACTCAAGTCGGCACTTTCGGCGATGATCCGCTGATAACGCACCAGCCGCTGGAAACCCTCTACCAGGGTGCGGCTGGACATCAAGGCGTAACCGACCACATGAAAGGACGCCGGGCGCACCACTTTGCCCATGTTCAGGGCGATGGCCGGGTTGCCCGACAACTCCACCGCCCGTTGCCAGAGCCGCGTCATCGAGTCCTGGGGAAAGCGCGCATCCGGATCGTCCAACGCGTCAAAGTCCAGGCCCAATTGCTTGAACAGCGCTCGACAATCCAGGCCGTCCATTTCCAGCGCCTTGACAATCCCCATCGCCCAGCTTGAAGAAGTCGTTCGTTCGCTCATGGCGTTTCTACTTGCATGACGAGCCGCAGGGTGCGGCTGGATTTGGCGAAGGATACCAGTGTCTTCCATTACAAAAAGCAAGGGCATTTGTAACACAGGACACTAGAGTGGCGCCCATTGTCACTGGCCGGGGTCCATGATCCCTCTAGACTTGAATAAACAACAACAACCACAGAGCCTGCAGTCGTGGAAAACACCCGACGATTCAATACATTCGCTGAGTTCTACCCGTATTACCTCAGCGAGCACAGCAACAGCACCTGCCGACGACTGCACTTTGTCGGCACTTCCCTGCTCATGTTGATTTTCCTCCTGGCGTTCGTCGCGGGTACTTGGTGGTGGTTGCTCGCCCTGCCTGTCGCGGGCTACGGCTTCGCCTGGGCCGGGCACTTTTTTTTCGAAAAGAACCGCCCCGCCACTTTCCAGTATCCGTTCTACAGTTTGCTCGGCGACTTCGTCATGTACCGCGACATGCTGCTGGGCAAGGTCGCGTTCTAGCGGCCATGCAATCAAAGGACGATCGATGAATCCACGCGCAGGCTTTACCCACATGCAGGACGGCACCCAGCAAGACTGGGCGATCATCGCAGCCGACTTCAGCGCCTACGCCCGGCAATTGCCGGGCCGGATCCTGGCGCACCTGAAATTGCTGGACGGAGACTTCGGCGGGTTCCCGGTGGATCGCCTGACCCACTCCCTGCAAACCGCCACCCGGGCCTACCGGGACGGGCGGGATGAGGAGTACGTGATCTGCGCCCTGCTCCACGACATCGGCGACACGCTGGGCGCTTACAACCACCCGGACATCGCCGCGGCCATCCTCAAGCCCTTCGTCAGCGCCGAAAACCTGTGGATGGTGGAGAAACACGGGATATTCCAGGGTTACTATTTCTTTCATCACCTGGGCATGGACCGGCACCTGCGGGAGCAATTCAGCGGGCATCCGCAGTACCAGGCGACCATCGATTTTTGTGCGAAGTACGACGCGGCCGCGTTCGATGCCGAGTACGACACCCTGCCGTTGAGCTTCTTCGAGCCGATGCTGGAAAGGCTATTCGCCGCGCCGAAGCAGTCGATCTACAAGGCGGCGATGGCGGAACAAACGCCGCTTTGAAAACCACAGAAAACCTGTGGCGAGGGGATTTATCCCCGCTGGGCTGCGCAGCAGCCCCCTAGATCTATCAGGTAGATCGCAAACTCAAGTAACCATTTTGGGGCTGCTGCGCAGCCCAACGGGGATAAATCCCCTCGCCACAATAAATCCTCTAGGCACACAATAAATTTCCTCGCCACAACGGTTCAGGCAGGTTCGGCGACCTTTTCGGCCTTGAGCAGCGCCTCCCGCGCCTGAGCCTCCGCCAGCCGATACAGCTCGATCGAGCCATCCCAATGTTCGATCAGCGCCGTGCACGACTCGACCCAATCGCCACAATTGAGGTACTCCACCTCGCCCACCCTCCGAATCTCGGCATGGTGAATATGCCCGCATACCACGCCGTGCAGTTCGCGCTTCACACACTCATGGGCGATGGCTTCTTCGAAATCGCTGATGAAGCTGACGGCCGTCTTGACCTTGTGCTTGAGGTACGCCGACAGCGACCAGTAGCCGTAGCCATAACGGGCCCGCCAATGGTTGAGCCAACGGTTAAGCGTGAGGGTGAACTCGTAGGCCGAATCGCCAAGGAACGCCAGCCAACGGTGGTAACGCGTGATGACGTCGAATTGATCGCCGTGGATCACCAGCAGGTGCCGACCGTCGGCGGTGACGTGCACGGCTTCGTCCACCAACTGGATATTGCCCAGGATCAGCTTCGAATAACGCCGCAGGAATTCGTCATGGTTGCCGGTGACATAAATGACCTCGGTGCCGCGCTTGCTCATGGTCAGCAAGCGCCGAATGACGTTGGTATGAGCCTGGGGCCAGTACATGCCACCGCGCAGCTTCCAGCCGTCGATGATGTCACCGACCAGGTAGATCTTGTCGGCGTGATAGCCCTTGAGGAACTGCGACAAGTGCTCGGCCTGGCAATCCCGAGTGCCCAGGTGCACATCGGAAATCCATAGGGTGCGAACACGCTGTTTGCGGCTGGGTCTGGCGAGCTCGGCGCTGGTCATGGGCAACCCTCTGATCGTTTGTGCCACTGTGCACGCCAGCGGTTAATGCTCCATGACAAACGCAAGTCGATTACATGACAGCGCGAGGCGCCGCGCCCTCGGTGTAGACTGACCGCCTGCCACGGGAGACCGCGATGAGACCGATCCTCACGCTACGCCAATACAGCCACGATTTGATTGTCCACAGCCATGACCATGCCCAACTGGTGTTCGGGCTGTCCGGCGCGCTGGATTTCGAGGTCGAAGGGTGCGGCAGTCAAGTAGTGCAACAGAGTTTCGTGGTGGTGCCGGCCGGCGCCCATCACGCCTGCGGCAGCCCCCATGGCAGCCGTTGCCTGGTGCTGGATGTGCCGAGCGATGAATGGCTCGGGCAATCCTTGGGCGATCATGCCGACGCCAGCCGCCGCTTGCTCGACGACAGCGCTCGCTTGCCCCTGGATGCGGGGCAAAACCAGCTGGTCAGTTGGCTCGCCGGGAGCCCGGTGGAGGACCCGGTGATCGCCCAGCAAGGCGCAGTGCTGCTTCTGGCCAGCCTCAATGGCGCTCGCCCCGAAACGTTCGGCGGTCGGCGCCTGCCCTATGCCGCACTCAATGCCCATATCGACCAATACGCCGCCTATCCGCTGCAAGTGGCGGACCTGGCGCAGGTCGCCGGGCTCTCCAGTGCCCGCCTGCATGCGCGCTTCGTCGCCGAATGCGGGCAAACCCCGATGGATTACATCCGCAGCCGCCGCTTGCACAAGGCCGTCGAATTACTGCGCGGTTCGGACCTGCCCATCGGTGAAATCGCCCATCGGGTCGGCTACAGCTCCCAGAGTGCCTTCGCTGCGGCGGTGTTGCGCGAATTCGGCGCCTCGCCGGGCAAATTGCGGCGCCAACGCTAGCTTCGCGCTAAAAATCGCTAGGATCGCGACAGACAAAAACGGCCAGCCAGAGGTTCAATACCCTGATCCGCAACCGTTTCAACAAGGACCGCAATGACACCCCGTACCGCCCTCGGCGCCCTGCACATCGGCGCACTCATGTTTGGCCTGACCGGTGTGTTCGGCAAACTCGCCGCCGCCTCGCCGACGGTCATCGTCTTCGGGCGCGCCGTATTCGCGGTGTTGGCCCTGGCGGTTTTTGCCCGCTTCGCCAGCAGCACCCGCTGGCAGAAACTCCGGGCCCAGGACGGCCGCCGCTTGCTGCTCGGTGGGCTGTTGTTGACCGGGCACTGGGTGAGCTTTTTCATCTCGGTGAAAATCGCCGGCGTGGCCATCGCCACGTTGGGGTTCGCCAGTTTCCCGGCTTTCACGGTGTTGCTCGAGGGGCTGATTTTCCGCGAGCGGATTCGCCTCAATGAAATCCTGCTGGTGGTTTTGGTGAGCGTCGGCCTGGTGCTGGTCACGCCGAACTTCGACCTGGCCAGTGGCGCCACCACCGGACTGCTGTGGGCCGTGGGCTCGGGATTACTGTTTTCCCTGTTGTCACTGACCAACCGCGCCGGTTCCGCCCGGGTGCCACCGGTCCAGGCCGCGTTGTGCCAGAACCTGGTGGTCGGGTTGTGTCTGTTGCCGATGGCCGCGCCGCAACTGAGCGACGTGCGCCCGCTCGACTGGCTGTGGATCGCGCTGCTCGGCGTGTTCTGCACTGGCCTGGCCCACAGCCTGTTCGTCGCCAGCCTGGCGGTGATCAAGGCCCGCACCGCAGCGGTGGTATTCGCCATGGAGCCGGTCTACGGCATCACCATGGCCTGGTTGTTGTTCGATGAGAATCCGACACTGCGCATGCTGCTGGGGGGCGTGGTGATCATCGCCGCCATCGTGGTCTCGAGCCAATTGGGCAGTTCGAAGAAACCGGGGGTTGGCGCCGAAGCGGCGTCTCACTGAACCCGGTCGTTGTGGCCCAGGTCCCGCGTCGGGTCGATCTGGTCGCGGACCCGTTGCTTGAGGATCTTGGCTTCCGGAAAGCCGCCGTCGGCCTTGCGTTCCCAGAGCTGCGCGCCGTCGCAGCTGATGTGGAAGATCCCGCCGGTGCCCGGCACCAAAGACACCTTGCCCAAGTCATCGCTGAAAGTGCTGAGCAGTTCCTGCGCCAGCCAGGCGGCGCGCAGCAGCCATTGGCATTGGGTGCAATAGGTGATGACGACTTCCGGTTTGTGTTCGGTCATTGCCGGTGGACTCCTGGGTTCGAAGGCATCGCTATAATACTCGCCTTTGATCGCCCGCCCGAGATTGACGATGCGCCGCCTGCTGCCCTGCCTGCTTCTGTTGCTATTGCCCTTGTTCGCTCATGCCGTCGAGGCACCGCGCCCGAAAATCGGCCTGGTGTTGTCCGGCGGCGCGGCACGCGGCCTGGCCCACATCGGCGTGCTCAAGGCCCTGGAAGAGCAAGGTATCAAGATTGACGCGATTGCCGGCACCAGCATGGGCGCAGTCATCGGCGGGTTGTACGCCTCAGGCTACAAGATCGACGAACTGGAGAAACTCGCCCTGGGCATCGACTGGCAACAGGCACTCTCCGACGCTCCGCCACGCAAGGACGTGCCGTTCCGGCGCAAGCAGGATGACCGGGACTTCCTGGTGAAACAGAAATTGAGCTTTCGCGATGACGGCAGCCTCGGCCTGCCATTGGGGGTCATTCAGGGCCAGAACCTGGCCCTGCTGCTCGAAAGCCTGCTGGCCCACGCCAGCGACACCCGGGACTTCGACAAACTGCCGATCCCCTTCCGCGCGGTCGCGACCGACATCGCCAGCGGCGAAAAGGTGGTGTTTCGCAAAGGTCACCTGCCCAAGGTGATTCGCGCCAGCATGTCGATCCCGGCGGTGTTCGCCCCGGTGGAGCTGGATGGCCGACTGCTGGTGGACGGCGGCATGTCCGACAACATCCCACTGGATGTGGCCCGTGAAATGGGGGTGGACGTGGCCATCGTGGTCGACATCGGCACACCGCTGCGCAACCGTAAGCAATTGGTTACGGTGGTCGACGTGCTGAACCAGTCGACGACCCTGATGACCCGGCGCAACTCTGAAGAGCAGCTGGCGACGTTGAAAAAAGACGACGTGCTGATCCAGCCGGCCCTGGCGAGCTTTGGCTCCACTGACTTCGGCCGAGCCCAGGAAATGATCGACGCCGGCTACCGTGCCGCGCGGATACTCGAGGCTCGCCTGGCCCGCCTGCGTCCCGCCGAGCCGGTCGATCCTGCACTCACCGCGGCGCGCACCCCGAGCGAACGCACACCGGTCATCACCGCGATTCGAGTAGAGAACGATTCGAAAGTCGGCGACGACGTGATTCGCTATTACGTGCGCCAGCAAATCGGCGAACCACTGGACCTGGGTCGCCTGCAGACCGACATGGGGACGCTGTACGGCCTGGATTACTTCGAACAAGTGCAGTACCGGGTGGTGCGCAAGGGCCCGGACCATACGCTGGTGATCAGCGCCCGGGGCAAACGCACCGGCACCGATTACCTGCGACTGGGGCTGAGCCTGTCGGACGACATGCGCGGCGACAGCGCCTTCAATCTCGGCGCCAGTTATCGGGTCAACGGCATCAATCGCCTGGGTGCCGAATGGCTGACCCGGGCGCAAATCGGCGGCAAGCAAGAGTTGTACAGCGAGTTCTACCAACCGCTGGATGTTGGCTCGCGCTACTTCATCGCCCCCTATGGGCAATTCGAATCGCGCAACGTGGAGTCCATCCTGGACAACGATCCAGTGGCCCAATATCGCGTCGAGCGCTATGGCTTCGGCCTGAACGTAGGCCGCCAGATCGGCAACAGTGGCGAAATTCGTTTCGGCGTCGGCCAAGCCTGGGGCAAGGCGGACGTACGCATCGGCGACCACGACCTGCCCAGCGAGAACTTCAACGAAGGTTTCTACGAGCTGAAATACTCATTCGATTCCTTCGACAATGTGTACTTCCCCCATGAAGGCGAAGACATCGGCCTGACCTGGCGCCAGTATGAACCGGGGTTGGGTTCCGACGAGCGTTATCGCCAATGGGAATTCAAACTGGACAAGGCCCTGAGCAGCGGCCCGGACACCTTCATCCTCGGCGGGCGCTACGGCCGAACCCTCGACACGGCCGAAGTGGTGACTTCAAGCTTTGTACTCGGGGGGGCGCGGCAGCTGTCGGGCTTTCGCGAAGACGGCATATCCGGACAGAACATGAGCCTGATGCGCGCCGTGTACTACCGCCGGCTCACGCCACGGGCCTACCTGCCGCTGGACTTTCCACTGTACATCGGCGGCTCGCTGGAACGCGGCCGGGCGTGGAACAACGACAATGAATTCGACAGCGGCTACATCAATGCCGCCAGCATTTTCCTAGGCTTTGACACGCCATTGGGGCCCTTGAATTTCAGTTATGGCTTTAACGATGATGATGAACAGGCGGTGTACCTGAATCTGGGGCAGACGTTTTGAGGGGCCGGGGATTTGCCTGGGAAAGATGCCAGCCTGGCAGGCCGCTATCGCGAGCAAGCTCGCTCCCACAGGGGGTTGTGGTGTACACCCTGTGGGAGCGAGCTTGCTCGCGATAGCGGCGGCACAAGCAGCACCAATCGATAGCGCTTCAGCGAATCCCAGCCAGCAACACCCGGGCAGTCTGCTTGAGGGGTTCGTCACCCTCTTCGAGCAATTCTTCAAGCAGGGTGATGGCGGTCTCCACATCACCGTCGTCGATGCAGTTCTGCGCGTGCTCCAGCTTGATCGAATGTTCCGGTGCCTGAGGTTCGAAGGACATAGTTTCGAGGGGCATGGGTTCGAGGGGCATGGATTCGGACGGTAGCGGCTCCAGCTCCAGGGAGTGCTCTTCATCGGCAAACCCATCAAGAAAGGCGTCGTCCATCGACTCGGTTTCCAGGGGCGCGCCCCATTGCAGGTCCGACTCGTCGAAACCCGAGAGTGATAACCCCTCGGGCGCATCGACAGCAGGCGATGGCGCAGCAGTTTTTCCAGGGGCGTTGTCCGGGGCATCGCTCAGGTCCCAGCTGGTGTCCATGGACAACGCCTCCAGATCCAGCTCGAACTCATCACCGGGCACGCCTGCGGGTTCAGGTTCAGGTGCAGAGACCGGTGCCTGCGGTTCTACCGATGCCACCACAGGGGCGGTGATCGCAGCGACCTTGGGGTAGCGCCCGCGAATCTCCTCCAGCGTTCTGGCATCGAGCCCCTGGGCCAATAGATGATGCTCCTGGGCCTGGAAACCAATGACATCGCCCTGCTTGCCCAACACTTCCAGCAACTTGAGCCCAAGATCGGTGCGCTCCGGCTCCGCCAGTAATGCGGCGCGCAGCAACCCTGCTGCTTCGGTGAAACGACCATAGGTCAGGTAAATCCCGACGCCATCCAGCACATCCCCCAAGGGCGCGTCACCGTTATGGAACGACGCGGCGGCCTCGGGCTGCTTCGTGTCGGCTGTCGAGAGATAGGTGTCTGTGTCGATGTCGGTGTCGTCCTCCAGCATCGGATCAGGACGTCCAGGCATTGGCTGCGCGTCGGCCTGCTCCTGCTGCCGACGACGGAGCCACAGTAACAACGCCAGCAAACCCAGCAGGCCCACCAGCCCCGCTATCCACAACCAATTGATGCCCTCAGGTTCCGGGGCTGGCCCTGTCGCTGGCGCGGCGTCCGTCTCCGCTACAGAAACAGGTGCAGGTGCAGGTGGCTCTGACTGCGGCTGCGTCGACGCAACCGAAGCCGGCGCCACCTCGGCCAGTCGCGTCTGCAATTCGCTGATCTGCTTGCGCTGACCGGCGATTTCCTGGTCCTGGGCCTGAAGTCTGGCCTGCAGTTCCTCGATGGTTCGCTGTTGCTGTTGGTTTTGCAGCACGTTGGCAGCCAATTGCTCATCCGACGCAACGGAGGCCGGGGCAGCCGTTTGAGCAGGCGTTGGCAACACCGCCGAGTCGGGCAATAACAAGCGCTGCCCGATGGAGAGCCGGTCACTGCCAGGGTTCAGGGCCTGGATCCCCTGCATCAGCTCATTGACCGACGCGTTGCTGCCGGCGTCATGCAGGCGTTTGGCGATGACCCAGGGGTTGTCCCCCTGCACGACCGTGTAGCGCTTGCCCTGTACCGCCGGGGGCGGCTTGATGGCAGGCGTTGCCGGGGTCGCGAGCGAGGACTCGGGGGCACCAGAAGGTTCATCGCGGGCCGGCAAGATTCCCGGTGTACCTGGCGGGTCGAGCAGCACGGTGTATTCGCGCAGCAGACGCCCGTTGGGTTGATTGAGTTGCACCAGGAAATTGAGGAACGGTTCCTCGACGGGTTTGCTGGAGGTCACCCGAATGAAACTGCGCTCACCGCGCAGCACGGGCGTGAAGCGCAGGCTGTTGAGAAAGAACACCCGTTCCACACCCGCACGGCTGAAATCGTCAGGGTTGGCCAGGCTGGCCGACAAATCGCCCTCACTCACCCCAGCCACATCGACCAGGGCGATATCGGCGCGCAACGGCTGGTTCAAGGCAGAATGAAGCGTGATCTCCCCCAGCCCCAGCGCGGAGGCCAAAGCCGAATACCCAAGGGCACCCACGACGACCGACACGTTGACCCAACTGCGCAACGTGGACTGCAAACTTCCAAGCATGGGCATCCCTTTCGATTACCGGACTGAGCGAAACGCATCCAATACGAACGCTTAGTACTGGTTATAGTTCGCTAATCGCCGAATCTCAAAAGTCTGGCGCCGGGGATGTGCCTCAGGATTTTTCCAGGTTGGCCAGGATCGTGCCGTGGACCCGCATGCACACGCGCATGTCCGCCTCGTCGACGCCCTCGAACAACTCCCGGCGCAACTGAGTGGCGATGGTTTCGATTTGTTCGATCAACGGTCGGGCCGGCGCGCAGAGCACGATTTTCTTGGCCCGACGATCCTCCGCCACTGCCTGGCGCTGCACCAGCCCCTGGGTTTCCAGGCTGTCGAGCAACCGGGCCAGGGTCGGGCCTTCGACGGCGACGCTCTGGGCCAGTTCGCGCTGGGTCGGCGCCTGTTCGAAACGGGCCAGGTGCAGCAGCACCAGCCAGCGCGCCTGGGACAGGCCCAGCCCGGCCAGGCGACGATCCAGCTCGGCGCGCCAGCCTCGGGACATTTGCGCCAGCTGCATGCCAAAACGGTGTTGATCGGTTAAAGGCATATAAAAACTCACCAGATCTGAAATAGAGAAAAACTAATTATTAGTCAGCTAAGCATGGGCTTCGGATTCAAGCAAGGTTTGCCCTGTACTGAATCGTTAAAGGTGCTAACTCATTGATCAAACTTCGAATTCCGACTGCAAAGCAGCCCTGACGCAATAAAGGACACCTTCAGGCACCCGGCCGACAAACAGCGCGGCGATTTCCGACACCGGCGGTAACTCGCCTTCGCCATCCAGAAACGCATCCTGCACTTCGCCCATCAGTTCCTCGGGCAAGTCCAGTGCCTGTTCCAGGGACAATTGCTGTTTACCGATGGCCTCGGCCAACATCGTGTAGACGTTTTTCTCAGAGCATTGCAGTTGCCCGGCGATCTGCAGCGGCGTCATGCCGGCGCGGGCCAGGGTGATCAGTTCGTGGCGTACATCGGCCACCACTTTCGGCGCCTCGACCTCGCCACCGAGCACCTGGAGGAAGGCCTCGCCATAACGCTCCAGCTTGCGCGCGCCCACACCACTGACCCGGGCCATTTCGGCCAGGGACGTAGGCTGGCTGCGGAGCATTTCCAGCAGCGTCGAGTCGGGGAAAATGACGTACGGCGGCACACCGTGTTCTTCGGCCAGCTTGCGGCGCAAGGCGCGCAAGGCTTCCCATTGATCGCGCTCTTCACCGCGCACCAGTTGGCTGGCCTGGCTCTTGCTGCTCTTGACCGCCGTCGCCGGCTTGAGGTCGCGGCGCAGTTCCAGGGTGACCTCGCCCTTGAGCAAGGGCCGGCAGCTCGTGCTCAGGCGCAGGCCGCCATAGCCTTCCAGGTCGATGTCGGCCAGGCCGCGGGCCACCAGCTGTCGGAACAGTGACCGCCATTCGCTCTCGGTGCGGGCCTTGCCCACCCCGAAGACCGAGAGATGTTGGTGGCCGAAGTTGCGGACTTTCTCGTTGTCCTTGCCCAGCAACACGTCCACCAGATGCCCCACGCCATAGCGCTGGCCGGTGCGATAGATGGCCGACAACGCCTGGCGGGCCGGTTCGGTGGCGTCCCAGGTTTCCACGCCATCGACGCAATTGTCACAATGCCCGCACGGCTGGGGCATGTCTTCGTCGAAATAGGCCAGCAGGGTCTGGCGACGGCAGCGGGTTTCTTCGCAGAGCGAGAGCATGGCGTCGAGCTTATGCTGCTCCAGGCGCTTGTGGCGTTCGTCGCCTTCGGAGTTCTGCAGCATCTGCTTGAGCATCACCACGTCTTGCAGGCCGTAGGCCATCCAGGCATCGGCCGGCAAGCCATCGCGACCGGCCCGCCCGGTTTCCTGGTAATAGGCCTCGAGGGATTTGGGCAAGTCCAGGTGCGCGACGAAACGCACGTTGGGCTTGTCGATGCCCATGCCGAAGGCCACGGTGGCCACCATGATCAGGCCTTCTTCGTTGAGGAAGCGCTTCTGGTGATAGGCCCGCAGGTCGTTGGGCAGGCCGGCGTGGTACGGCAACGCCGGAAAGCCCTGTTCGCACAGGAACGCCGCCACTTCATCGACCTTCTTGCGCGACAGGCAATAGACAATGCCGGCATCGCTGCGCCGCTCGGCGATGAACGCCAATAGCTGCTTGCGCGGCTGCTCCTTGGGCACGATGCGGTAGAAAATGTTGGGCCGGTCGAAGCTGGAAAGGAACCGCTCGGCGTCCTGCAAGTGCAGGCGCTCGACGATTTCTTCACGGGTGCGTTTGTCGGCGGTGGCGGTCAGGGCGATGCGCGGTACGTCGGGGAACAACTCCGCCAGTTGGCCCAATTGCAGGTATTCGCGGCGGAAATCATGACCCCATTGGGACACGCAGTGGGCTTCGTCGATGGCGAACAGGGCGATTTCCAGGCTCTGCAAGAACGCCAGCATGCGCGGCTGCACCAGGCGTTCGGGGGCCAGGTAGAGCATTTTCACCTCGCCGCGCTTGATGCGCGTCGCCAGGTCTCGCTGCTGCTCGGCGCTCAGGGTGGAGTTCAGCGCCGCGGCGGCCACACCCAGCTCTTCAAGGGTCGCGACCTGGTCGTCCATCAAGGCGATCAACGGCGATACCACCACCGCCAGGCCGTCGCGCAGCAGCGCCGGCACCTGGAAGCACAAGGACTTGCCGCCGCCGGTGGGCATCAGCACCAGGGCATCGCCACCGCTGGCCACGCGCTCAATAATGGCACCCTGACGGCCACGGAAACTGTCGTAGCCGAAGATGTCCTTGAGGACGCGTTGAGCCTGTTCGAGCATAGAAACTCCAAAAATCACCGAAACATCCCTGCAAGGCTGGTTCAGAATCAAAAAAGCTGCACCGGCAAATCGTAAGTGCGCGTTTCGAACCGGCGGGACGCCGCAGGGCATCACAAAACGCGGCAGTATACCCGAGGCCTTCGCTGCGAAGGGCGCTGCTGACAAGAGGTGCTTCGGACTTTGAAAGCAAGGAATCCGAACACTGTTTTTGTGGCGAGGGGATTTATCCCCGCTGGGTTGCGCAGCAGCCCCTCTCGGTTTATCAAGTGGATCGCAAACTCAGGTGACCATTTTGGGTCTGCTGCGCAGCCCAACGGGGATAAATCCCCTCGCCACAGGGACCGAGTCCGGCCCTCCTTTTTCGGCATGTCCCCCGGCCCTTGGGCAACCCAGCCCTCATGGACAAGGCAAATACGCCACGCGGCTGGCCTGGGCGCTCAAGAAGGCCTAGAATTCCCGCATTGTTTATTCCCCAAGGTAGCCCGTAATGTCCTTCGCTGAGCAACTGACCCGCCTGCAAGTCTTCCTCGACGCCGATGAGCTGCACGAAGAGGCGCTGGATTACGTGGCCGCTCACGGCTATCTGACCGCCCTGTCGATCTGCTCCGAAACGGTGCCGGATCGTGAGTGGATCGACGCCCTGTTCGCCGAAGAGCCGCATTACAGCGACGAAGCCCAGCGCGCCGAAATCGAAGCCACGCTGGTCGGCCTCAAGGCCCACATCGCCCGTCAATTGGCTTCCGACGAAGAATTCGAGCTGCCGTGCGAACTGGACCTGGGCGATGACCCGGACGATTCGGAACTGCGTGGCTGGTGCATCGGCTTCATGGAAGGCGTGTTCCTGCGCGAAGCCGCCTGGTTCGAAACCGCCGAAGAAGAAGTCAGCGAAATGCTCCTGCCGATCATGGTGGGTTCCGGCCTGTTCGACGAACAACCGGAGTTTTCCGACATCGCCGCCGACGCGAACCTGATGGACGACATGATCGTACAGATCCCGGAAGCCCTTACTGCCCTGTACCTGCTGTGCAACGCACCCGACGAGAAACCGGCGATCCTCAAGCCGCGTCACCACTGAGCGACCGGGTGCCCGCGCCCATCGGCAATCGCCCGCTGATCCTGCGTTACGCTCTGCTGGCCATTGGTTGGCTGAGCGTAGTGCTGGGGGTCATCGGCATCTTCGTTCCCGTACTGCCCACCACCCCTTTCCTGCTGCTGGCCGCCGCCTGCTTCGCCCGCAGCTCACCGCGTTTCTATCGCTGGCTGGTGGAACATCCCCGCCTCGGCCCCTGGATCAGCGACTACCTCAGCGGCAACGGCATCCCGCTCAAGGGCAAGGTCTACGCCATCGGCCTGATGTGGGCGAGCATCCTCTTTTCCTGCTACCTGGTGCCCCTGCCATGGGCGCGAGGGTTCATGCTGACCAGTGCGGTGTTGGTGACGGTGTATATCCTTCGGCAGAAGACCCTGCGTAGACCTTGATTGTGGTCACTGGTCGCAAGGGGCGTTTCCCCGCAGTTCCAGGGCGCAGCCGAGCAGGAGTCAATCTCCTCAACCCAACCATTGGTCTCAAACTCCTCCGTACCTGTTAGTTCTGACAGTAGCCAATCTCCCCTGCCTGGAGTGTGATAACCGCGTCCCGAGGGGCTAACAATGGTCACCCGCCAGGAGAACATGATGGATATTCAATCCTCCGACTTAGACGAGTTGTTCAATCTGATCCCCGTGATCATTCCGGGCTGGATCACGCCAGTGAAGCCGACGAACCTCGCCAATGGCGGTATCCCCAAAAGCCTGTACGACGACCAGCCTCGGGGGCTCGAATGCCTGATTGACCCATTCAGGGAGATGCAACGTCATTCCTGGCCGCTGGAGGCTTGGGATCGAGTCGACCTGTATGTCAATGACAACCCCGCTCCCGTCGCTGGCGATACGGTCCAGCAGGGGAGGAAGGAAACCGCATGCCGTTGTACATCCCCCACGGGCGCTTGATCCATGGGGTCAACAGGCTGTACTACATCGTGACCCGCCCCAGTGACAATTTCTCCCGGCCCTCCAGGGATTTATTCGTGTTGTATCACCTGCGCGCACCCGGCGAGCCCGCGCCAGAAGGCCTGGACCTGGTGATCCCGCCCGATGTTGTCCGTGATGGGGTCAGCGCCGAGCGGGCGGCGCAAGGGGTGGAGTTCGGCTTTACCTACTCCAACCAGCGAAACTACGACCGCGTCGATTTTCTGTTGGGGGATATAACCGTCCCGGTCGAGGTCATCGACGCTTCGACACCCGTGGTGAAGACCTTGTTTACCGAGACCTTCCAGCAGGCGGGTGACAACCCCAATACAGTGGTCGAGTTTACCGTGACCGATCAATTGGGCAACTTCAACCGGTCACCCGCCAAGCGCCTGGATATCCACCTGAGCCAACTTGCTGCGCCGCAAATCACCTCAGTGAAAGATGACCAAGGCGCTGACATTCCCGATGGCACAAGCACCGAGGCGACCGCCGTCACGCTCAGAGGCACTGGCGTGAGCGATAAGCAAGTGGAAATTTTTGACGTCATCGATTCCAAAGGTATCGCCTATGTCGACGGCGGTATTTGGACCCACGCCGTCATCGGCTTAGCCACGGGTCATCACAGCTTCACCGCCAAAGGGAAATATGGAACCGAACCGGTGTCGCAACCCTGGACGTTCACCGTTGGAACCTCCGACATCATTGATACAACCCCACATGTCTTTACCCAGATCATCTACACCACCAGCAACTTCGCTCCAAAAAATCGTTACTACGACCTGGAACGACAACCTACCGGAGGAACGCCCCCCTATACCTACAGGTCCAGCAAGCCCAGCGTTGCCACAGTCGATGTTGATGAAGGAGGCGTTCTGGTCAAAGGGGCCGGTACCACCACCATCACTGTCCGCGATTCCAAGGGAAAAACCTCGAGTTACGATGTCACAGCCGGCATGGTGCACGATGTTATTTTCAATAACGGGAATGCCTACATGGATGCATGGCAAGCAAATGCTTGGGCTACGCCATATATCCAATCCGGCGGCTTCAGGCCTGGATTTGGCTGGGGCAGCGCTCTGACTACGCGCTTTGAGATAGGAAGCGAATGGCTATATCCGACCGCATTGATATGGGCTCCTCCGCCTATTCCCCCGAACGGTAGTTGGGGCTTTACCTCGTTCCCCTCGGACATCGTGAACTCTACTGACAACGCCACACATTTTGCGGGACGGGCTCTGATCTGTATGCGGGTCATCGGTTAGATGCACAAACCTGAATTTCGGACCAGGTGCGGCGGTACCACAGGTGCACCTTGCCAGCCGGATCGCCGCTGCTGAGCGGTCGGACGGGGATAAATACCCTTTTGCTACGGATATCACTATTCAAGAGGCTCACGCCCCTTCCCTGCCGGGAGAACATTATGGACATCAAATCCTCTGCCCTAGACGAGTTGTTCAATCTGATTCCCGTGATCGTTCCGGGCTGGATCACGCCAGTGAAGCCTGCGAACCTCGCCGATGGCGGTATCCCCAAAAGCCTGTACGACGACCAGCCTCGGGGGCTCGAATGCCTGATTGACCCATTCAGGGAGATGCAACGTCATTCCTGGCCGCTGGAGGCTTGGGATCGAGTCGACCTGTATGTCAATGACAACCCTGTTCCCGTCGCTGGCGATACGGTCCAGCCAGGGGAGGAAGGAAACCGCATGCCGTTGTACATTCCCCACGGGCGCTTGATCCATGGGGTCAACCGGCTGTACTACATCGTGACCCGCCCCAGTGACAATTCCTCCCGGCCCTCCAGGGATTTATTCGTGTTGTATCACCTGCGCGCACCCGGTGAACCCGCGCCGGAAGGCCTGGACCTGGTGATCCCGCCCGATGTCGTCCGCGATGGGGTCAGCGCCGAGCGGGCGGCGCAAGGGGTGGAGTTCGGCTTTACCTACTCCCACCAGCGAAACTACGATCGCATCGAGTTTCTGTTGGGGGAGATAACCGTCCCGGTCGATGTCATCGACGCGTCGACACCCGTGGTGAAGACCTTGTTTACCGAGACCTTTCAACAGGCGGGTGACAACGCCAACACACTGATCCAATACCGGGTGACAGACCAATTGGGCAACTCCAACCAGTCGCCCACCAAACGTTTGGATATTCATCTTGGCCGTGCGCAACTGCCGAAGCCTATTCCACGGGAAGTCCTCAGCGAGGCGGGTGACGATCCCAGCGTCATCGACTTGGGAAAATTGGGAGCCAACCCCTTATCGCTGATCATCTTGACCGACGCCCCAGATTTTATGCCCGGAGACATGATCACAGCGACCTACTTAACGAAAGTCACCGGCCAGCCGGATGACAGCTTCCCCGTGACGGGCACCGTTGAAGTAGATGGGGTTGGGCAAAAGATCCCCTGTGTCGTTGAGGTCCCGAATCACAAGGTGATCCCGGACAGTACGGTGTTGGTGTCATACATATTGTCCAGAAGCGGTACAACCGTCGGGGAATCGAAAACGGCCACAGCGACTGTTACGAACGCCTCGGATGAGCACCTGCCCATTGATCAAAGTTTGATGGAGCTTAACGGTGTGGAAGTATTTCTCGCGGAACATATTACTGATCCGTGGACTCAGACCAGCAATTACGGCCCTGAAAATCAACGCCGCCGAACCCCAGACGGAGGCAGTGCGCCATTTGAGTACAGTTCGGCGGACAATACTATAGCGACTGTAAGTGCTGATGGACTTGTGACCGGCCTACGCAACGGACGCACCTTGATCACCGTGATCGACGCTCACAAAAAATGGGCCTCCTACGAGGTTCAGGTCTCGAACAAATATGAAATTGAGAGTCGTAGTGGGTACGCCACGGGGGTAGTTTTATATACGTGGTCGCTAGATCAATTGAATCCCGTGGTGCCACGTCCTTCGGAAATCACAGGGTTGCGCGAGGCGATCCTCCGCAGATTCCCAAATAAAAATGAATACCTTTACCCTATCTGGAACACTGCTAATCAGCTCATATATACCGCCGGCCGGGTAAGTGGGCACGACCCGTTCCCTCATAATGTGGGAACACTAACGGTGCACTTTGTCACCGCAGAAAATATACTCGGCGTGGCCACAAGAACTGTTTTCGAACTTGGCAATGCGGCGGGATGGGGTTTCCGCCTCCGTAACGCGCCTCAGCTAGACGCAGCCACCGCCGAGCTTTACAGCGAACTTGTCGAAGCAAGTGCCGATTTGGCGGTCGTGACAGAAAATCAAGAGCGGTGAAGGGTTACCCTCTTCCGAGCTCCCTCGCACAAAGGCCTGGGTACCTTCAGAAAGCTGTGGGTCTACCCACACGAAATTGTCTTCGCCAAAATGAACGAAACCCGCCACATCCAAACTGGCGGGTTTTGTCGTTCAGCTCACCTCACACCGTGTCCACCTTCAACGAGTGATCATTCAACATCCCGTTGATGATGGTCGCCGTATCCGCTCCCGCGATCATCCCATCCGCGCCCGGCGTGACGCCGTATTGGCTGGCGAGGTTGACGCCGGCCAGGTCGATGGTCTGGTTCGGCGTCCCTCCCGCGATGCTGCTGATGTCGATGCTGGTGGTGACCGAAGCGCCACTGCCGGTGACGGAGAAGTGCAGGTAGTCGTCCAGGGACGCGGCGCTGCCGTTTTCCCCCTGCAGCAGTTGGGACAGGTCGAGTTTATCGAGGCCGGGCGTGAAATCCGTGATCAGGTCATGGCCGCTGTTGCCCGCCTGCCATTGGAAGGTATCGGCGCCGCTGCCACCGGTGAGGGTGTTGTTGCCCAGGCCGCCGATGAGCAGGTCGTCACCGCCACCGCCATTGAGTACGTCATGGCCCAGTCCGCCGTTGATACGATTGCTCGCGCCGTCACCGGTGAGGGTGTCGTTGAAGTTCGAGCCGATCAGGTTTTCGATGCCCGCCAGTGTGTCGGTACCGGCGCCCAAGGTGTTTTGCGCCGCCAACAGCCCCAGGTTCACGGTGACCCCGGCGGTTGCATGGGCATAGCTCGCGGTGTCGTTGCCCGTACCGCCGTCGAGCAGGTCGTTGCCCGTGCCGCTGTAGAGCAAGTCATTGCCTGCCCCGCCATGCAGGGTGTTGTTGCCCGAGCCGGCGCTGAGTATGTCGTTGCCGTCGCCCGCATTGAGGAGGTTGTCACCGTTGCCAGCCACCAGCACATCGTCCCCAGCGGTGCCCGTCAGGGTGTGGCCCGCCTGGTAGCTGATGCCCACCGCTGCACCGTCGCTACCGCCGTGGTTGTCGCTGGCGGTATAGCTGCCGTGATAATCCGGTGTGCTGTCCTGGGCGCCGGCGTAGTTGACGGTCATGGTCAGTTGATAGTTCTCCGCACCGTTGGGGTTGCCGCCGCTGCCGTTGGCAATGTTGGTGACGTGGATCTGGTAGTTGCCATCCGCCGCCGCCGTGAACGAGGCACCGTCGGTGATCGCAATGAACGGCCCACCATTGAGGGCGTATTCCAGGGTGATATGGCCGCCCGCCAAATTGTGGTCCAAGGTGAGGGTTTCACCCTGCTTGAGGCTGATGTTGAGCCGGTCTTCATCATTGACGTTGTTGTTGGAAACCGCCCCCAACGCGCCGCTGACGACCAACACGGCGGTCATGGTCGCGGTGTTGGCGACGAAGGCGCTGCGATTGAGGTTGATCGATTGCACGTTGTTACCGGTGAAACTGACGGTGCCGGTGCTGCCAGTGAAATCCGCGCCCTTGGCGGCCCAGCCGGTATTGAAACTGGTGGGTGAAGCGGTCAGCGGATCGCCGTTGGCGTCGCTGTCGTTACCCAGCAGCAACTCGCCCGGGATCACGATGTTGCCCGACAGCACGTTGGTGATGATGTTGTCGTCGACCGCCACGGGCGGGCTGTCAGGCACGACTTTGATCACCAGGCTGGAACTGGCCAGGTCACCATCGTTGTCACTGACGGTGTAGCCGATGTGCTCGGTGATCAACGTGCTGGTGGCGGTCTGGGAGGTGTAGCTGAACGCGCCAGTGTCGAGGTTGACCACCAGGGTACCGTCGTGGCTGGTGGCGATGCTCAGGGTGTTGGTCGCGGTATTGAAGCTGCCGTGGTTGATCCCGCCGCTGGCGGTCAGCGCGCCATGGCCACCGTTGGCCGCCGGGTCATAGCTGTACGTGGTGCCATCGAGCACCAGGCTTTTGATAAACCCGCCATCGGCACCGAACGAGCCGCCTTCGCCCAACAGATTGCCGGTGACCGGCACGCCCTGCACCGTGCCGGAAAGCACCGAGTTGAGCTGGTTCAAGTCGGTGACCACCACCGCATTGGTGTTGGTGTGGGTGCTGCCATCGTAGGCCAGCGGATCGAGGTTGGCGTTGCTGACGCCGCTGCCCAGGCCGATGGCGTAGTTCTTGATGCCATTGGCGTCGAGGAAGGCCTTCCACGCGGCTTCATCGGCCGTGCCGGTTTCCTGGCCCGAGGTGGGTTTGCCGTCGGAGAAGAAGTAGCCGATGTTCTGCGCCCCGGTCAGTTGCCCGGAC
Organism: Pseudomonas sp. B21-054; assembly: GCF_026016345.1. Classification (NCBI taxonomy): domain Bacteria; kingdom Pseudomonadati; phylum Pseudomonadota; class Gammaproteobacteria; order Pseudomonadales; family Pseudomonadaceae; genus Pseudomonas; species Pseudomonas sp. B21-054. Next base: position 1,776,720 of record NZ_CP087204.1, on the reverse strand, counting down.
GTGACGAACGCGGTCTTGGCGGCCGCCACCGCCGCATCGTAGTTGGTCCCGCCATCGGCCGTCAGGCTGGTGAGAAGCGACTTGGCGGTTGCCACATCCACCCACACCGACGTCTGGTCAGTGGCGCTGCTGCTGAACGTCACGAGCTGGACTTTCACGTCCCCCAGGTCATCGTATTTATCCAGCAAGGCACTGATGGCCTGTTTCGCCAGGTCCAGCCGCGACAGCCCCGGCACACCGGAAGCATCGGCCATGCTGCCGGACACGTCGAGTACGATCAGCAGGTTCGAGTCGATCTCCACCGCCGTCACCGAACGCTCGGAGGCGACGGCGGTGGGCACATCGTCGACGATGCTCACCACCAGGTTGCCGGTGACGCTGTTGCCCAGGGCATCCGTCGCTTGATAGGTGAAGCTATCGCCCAGGACGTTCGGGCCGTCGTTGGCATGGGGTGTCGTCGTGGCAGGCGAAGTCAGCGTGTAGGTGTACGAGCCATCGGGATGGAGCGATAGCTGACCATAAGCGCCGGTGGCGTTGCCTACCAGGGTGAAGGTCACCGCGCCGGTGGCACCGGTCACCGAACCGACAAGACTGCCGGTGGCGGTTTCGCTGGTGGCGCTCGGATCGCTGCCGGTGACGGTGCCGGGCGCCAGGTCCTGGCCGTCCTGGTTCAGGTCCAGGGCTTTTTCGTAGACGGTAATGTCCTGGTCGGGATTGGCGACCAGGCAGCTGTTGTGCACGTCGATGGTGATGGTCGTGGTGCTCTCATCACCGTCGGCATCGCGCACAGTGTAGGTGAACACATCGGTGGCGCCCGGCGCGCCGACAGCGTCCGGGTTGCTGTGGTAAACGGCATTGCCGTTGGCGTCCAGGGTCAGGTAGCCGTAGGTGCCGTTGATCAGGGTGTTGAGGCCGCCAGTGGCAGGGTTCGAGGTGTCGTTGCCGGCGCGTACGCCGATGACTGCACCGCCGTCGGCACCGAGCACGTCGTTGTCCAGCACGTTGCCGTTGACCGTCCCGCCCTCCACCACCGAGGCGACATCACAGTGAGCCTTGGGCACGTCGTCGACGATGTCGATGACGATGGTGCTGGTGACCGTGTTGCCTAACGAGTCCGTGGCCTGGTAGGTGAAGCTTTCGCTCTGCACGTTCGGGCCATCGTTGGCGTGAGGCGTGGTGGTGGCCGGCGAGGTCAGGGTGTAGGTGTAGGAGCCGTCGGGGTGAAGCGACAGTTGACCGTAGGCACCGGCGGCGTTGCCCACCAACGCGAAGGTCACTGCGCCCACGGCACCGCTGACCGAACCGACGAGGCTGCCACTGGCAGTCTCACTGGTGGCATTCGGATCGCTGCCGCTGACGGTGCCGGGTGCCAGGTCCTGGCTATCCTGGTTCAGGTCGAGGGCTTTTTCGTAGACGCTGATTTCGTGGTCGGGCGTGGCGACGAGGCAGCTTTCGTGGACATCGATGGTGATGGTGGTGGTGCTTTCATCGCCATCGGCATCGCGCACGGTGTAGGTGAACACGTCGGTCGCACCGGGGGCGCTGACGGTGTTCGGATTGCTGTGGTAAACGGCATTGCCGTTGGCGTCCAGGGTGAGGTAGCCGTAGGTGCCATTGATCTGGCTGTTGAGGCCACCGACGGCCGGGTTCGAGGTGTCGCTGCCGGCGCGTACGCCGATCACCATGCCACCGTCCGCGCCCAGCACGTCGTTGTCCAGCACATTGCCGTTGACCGTGCCGCCTTCCATCACCGAAGCAAAATCGGCATGGGCGTTGGGTACGTCGTCGACGATGTCGATGACGATGGTGCTGGTGACCGTGTTGCCCAACGAGTCCGTGGCCTGGTAGGTGAAGCTTTCGCTCAGCACGTTCGGGCCATCGTTGGCGTGAGGCGTGGTCGTGGCTGGCGCCGTCAGGGTGTAGGTATACGAACCGTCGGGCTGAAGCGACAGTTGACCGTAGGCACCGGTGGCGTTGCCCACCAGCGCGAACGTGACTGCGCCAACGGCTCCACTGATCGAGCCGACAAGGCTGCCGCTGGCGGTTTCGCTGGTGGCATTCGGGGCGCTGCCGGTGACGGTGCCGGGCGCCAGGTCCTGGCCATCCTGGTTCAGGTCGAGGGCTTTTTCGTAGACGCTGATTTCGTGCTCGGGTGTAGCGACGAGGCAGATATCGTGGACATCGATGGTGATGGTGGTGGTGCTTTCATCGCCATCGGCATCGCGCACGGTGTAGGTGAACACGTCGGTAGCACCGGGGGCACTGACGGTGTTCGGGTTGCTGTGGTAGACGGCGTTGCCATTGGCGTCCAGGGTCAGGTAGCCGTAGGTGCCATTGATCTGAGTGTTCAAGCCGCCGATCGCCGGGGTCGAGTAGTCGTTGCCAGCGCGCACGCCAATCACGGCGCCACTCGTGGCCGGCCCGTCGGCACCGCCTTCGTCGTTGTTCAGGACGTTGCCACTGACCGTCCCGCCCTCATCCACCGAGGCGGAATCAGCATGGGCGGTCGGCAAGTCGTCGACGATGTTCACGTCCAGGCTGCCGTTGGCGGTGGTGCCGTTGTCATCGGTCACGACCACGGCGAATTGCTCGCTGAGGCTGTTGGCGCCGTTGGCATTTGGATGGGCTTCGTTGTCCAGCAAGGTGTAGCTGTAGGTCACCACGCCCGTCGCGGCGTTGAAGCCGGTGATGGTCAGGGTGTTGCCCAACGCGGTGGTAATCGATTGAGGGAAACCTGCCGCGACACCACCGGTGACGACGTTGATGCCACCGACGCTCAGGGTCTGCACACCGTCCAACGCAGTGACGGTAAAGGTGCCGCTTTGAGTCAGGGCCGGAGCATCCGGGCTGCTGCCATCGCTGAGGTTTTTCTCTTGTAATGACAGCTCGCCGCCCTCGGTGTCGAGGCCGCGGATGATCACCGGATCGTCGTTGTTGTGCACTTGCAGCACCAGGTTCGCGGTGCTGGTGTCGCCGTCGGCATCGGTCAGGGTGTAGGTGAAGGTTTCACTGCCGTTGCCACCGCCGTGCAGACCTTTGAAGTCTGCGTCGGAAGTATTGAGGGTGTAGGTGTAGGAGCCGTCGGCGTTGAGGATCAGGGTGCCGTAGGTGCCGGTGAACGTGCCGGGGGTGATGGGGCCGGAAGCGACTTGGTCCGCACCTTGGGTGTCGTTGGTCAGCACACTGCCGGTCAGGGTCAGGTGGGTTTCCGAGGCCGTACTGGCGTTGCTGTCGTCCACGGCTTTAGGCAAGTCGTCGACGATGTTCACGTCCAGGTTGCCGTTGGCCGTGGTGCCGTTGTCATCAGTGACTACAACGGCAAACTGTTCGCTGAGGCTGTTCGCGCCGTTGGCAGTTGGATGGGCTTCGTTGTCCAGCAGCGTGTAGCTGTAGCTCACCACACCGGTGCTGGCGTTGTAGCCTGTGATGGTCAGCGTGTTGCCCAACGCAGTGGTAATCGACTGTGGGAAACCAGCTGCCACGCCGCCAGTGACGACATTGATGCCGCCCACGCTCAAGGTCTGCACACCGTCCAACGCAGTGACGGTAAAGGTGCCGCTTTGGGTCAGCGCCGATGCATCCGGGCTGCTGCCGTCGCTGAGGTTTTTCTCCTGGACCGTCAGCTCACCGCCCTCGGTATCGAGGCCGCGGATGATCACCGGATCGTCATTGTTGTGCACTTGCAGCACCAGGTTCGCGGTGCTGGTGTCGCCGTCGGCATCGGTCAGGGTGTAGGTGAAGGTTTCACTGCCGTTGCCACCGCCGTGCAGACCTTTGAAGTCTGCGTCGGAAGTATTGAGGGTGTAGGTGTAGGAGCCGTCGGCGTTGAGGATCAGGGTGCCGTAGGTGCCGGTGAACGTGCCGGGGGTGATGGGGCCGGAAGCGACTTGGTCCGCACCTTGGGTGTCGTTGGTCAGCACACTGCCGGTCAGGGTCAGGTGGGTTTCCGAGGCCGTACTGGCGTTGCTGTCGTCCACGGCTTTAGGCAAGTCGTCGACGATGTTCACGTCCAGGTTGCCGTTGGCCGTGGTGCCGTTGTCATCAGTGACTACAACGGCAAACTGTTCGCTGAGGCTGTTCGCGCCGTTGGCAGTTGGATGGGCTTCGTTGTCCAGCAGCGTGTAGCTGTAGCTCACCACACCGGTGCTGGCGTTGTAGCCTGTGATGGTCAGCGTGTTGCCCAACGCAGTGGTAATCGACTGTGGGAAACCAGCTGCCACGCCGCCAGTGACGACATTGATGCCGCCCACGCTCAAGGTCTGCACACCGTCCAGCGCAGTGACGGTAAAAGTGCCGCTTTGGGTCAGGGCCGATGCATCCGGGCTGCTGCCATCGCTGAGGTTTTTCTCTTGTAATGACAGCTCACCGCCCTCGGTGTCGAGGCCGCGGATGATCACCGGATCATCGTTGTTGTGCACTTGCAGCACCAGGTTCGCGGTGCTGGTGTCGCCGTCGGCATCGGTCAGGGTGTAGGTGAACGTTTCGGTGCCGCTTCCTCCACCGTGCAGCGCGACGAACTGCGGGTCGCTGGTGTTCAGGGTGTAGGTGTACGTACCGTTGGGGTTGAGCACCAGGGTGCCGTAGGTGCCGGTAAACGTCCCGCCAATGATCGGTCCGCTGTCGGGTCCGGTGGGGATACGGTCGGCGCCTTGATGATCGTTGGGCAATACGTTGCCGGTGAGCGTGACCAGGGTTTCCGATGCCGAGTCGGGGTGACTGTCGTCGATCGCCTGGGGCACGTCGTCGGTGATGTTGACGTCCAGGGTCCCGGTGGCGATGTCGCCATCGTTGTCGATGGCCACGACCGGGAACTGTTCGGTGATGTTATTGGCCCCGCCGCCGGCAGGATGCGTTTCATTGTCCGTCAGGGTGTAGCTGTAGCTGACCACACCGGTGGCCGGGTTGTAGCCGGTGATGGTCAACGTGTTGCCCAGCGCCGAGGTGATCGTTTGGGGAAAGCCTGCGGGCACGCCGCCGGCGATCACGCTGATGCCGCCGATGCTCAGGCTGCTCAGCCCATCGGGGGCAGAAACCGTGAAGGTGCCACTTTGCACCAGCGCTGCCGGATTGCTGGTCGTGCCGTCGGCCAGGTTGGCCTCGCGGGTGGTCAGTTCGCCCCCCTCCACGTTGACCCCATCAAGCGTCACGGGGTTATCCGGTGTTCCGGGCGGCACCGCGCCATCGTCGCCGTTGTTATCCGGATCACCCGCCAGCTCTAGAAATGGAAACTCGGGAATGCCGTTGAACCCCGCCGTGGGGAAACCAATCTGCGGATCGACTTCCCCGCCGACTTCTTCCAGCAACACGAAGTTGTGCCCGCCACCCACCCCACCGGGGTTGCCGCCCTCGGGGCCCGCGGCCGTGGCTTCGCCGGTCTGGGTCGGGTCGGCACCGGCGGCGATGGCTTGTTGCAGTTTTTGCACATCGGTCAGTTGCGCGTCACTCGGTGTCACCGCTTCAGGCGTGTCGACATGAGGCGCATGGTTGGCGAGCAACTGGGGAGTCAGGGTCAGGTTACTTCCGCGGCCCAGGGTCAACTCCTGACCGTTCTGCAAATGCACTGCCACTGCCCCTTCGGCCCCGGTGATCAAGTGTTCGCCGGCATAGAGCCGATCACCTTCGACCAGAGGTCGCCGCAGACCACCGGCCGCTTCTGCGAAAACCTGCCCTACCACCTTGCTGACGGTACCGATGAGCGCTGCCATGTGCATTTCCTCCGTTGCCAACCGCAGTCGGCACCTGTCTGGGTAAAGAATTCGTGCTCAGGTCGACAACCCACAAAATCTGGAAAATCTGCCAGCTTTCGGGTCAGTGAGAGGTGCTAGCCATTCGCCGCAATGACAAAAAACCGTCACACCAAATCACTGCTCATTTCGCCCTCTCGGCACTTCTTTACATTCGTTTCAAAATTTTGATGGAACTTTTATTGACGCCTAAAAGCCGTCAGGACCCGCAGATTCAAAGGCTCTCCCTTTGAACAATGTGCTGGTTTTTTTTAAGCACATAAGTTTTTTTTGGAATAAGACTTATGAAAAATTCTTCTTAGGTTTTGCGCAGAATGTTCTTAGCTGTGTTGTTACAAGCTTGAAACGGTTTTGATCTTAAATACGTCAATATTCTGGCGACATCGAAGTACTACAGACCTCAGGAGATGCACCCCATGCGCGTTCTAACCCCCCTCTGCAGCGCGGTTTTGCTGGCCATGGCCTGCTCTTCTCAGGCGCAGGCCATGTCTTTGACCGAAGCCATCCAGAGCACCATTGCGACTCACCCGGAGCTGGCCCAACGGGTAGATAGCCGTCTGTCGGCCAATGAAGACGTTAAAGTCGCGAGAGGGGGCTTCTTCCCATCGGTGGATTTGAATGCCGGTTACGGCCGTGGCTACAGCGACAACACCAACACCCGGGCGTTGGGCAACCACCACACCAATATCCTGACCTACACCCAGTCGGAGCTGCGTTTGCGGCAGATGATCTTCGACGGGTTCAACACCGCCAACGAAGTGGAGCGCACCAAAGGCGTGGTCAACTCCCGGGCCTATTACGCCCAGGGCACCGCCCAGGACCTGGCCCTGCGCACCATCGAGGTCTACCTGGAAGTGCTCAAGCGGCGCGAGCTGGTGACCCTGGCCAAGAACAACCTGCAAGCGCACCTGCGGGTCAACGACCAGATCGGCCTGCGCACCGAGCGTGGGGTGGGCAGCACGGCCGACTCCGACCAGTCCAATGCCCGTCGGGCCCTGGCGGAAAACAACTACGATACCGCCCAGGTCGACCTGGCCGATGCCGAGGCGAATTTCTACAGCGTGGTCGGGCGCATGCCCGATGAGCTGGAAGCACCGCCCTCGACCAAAGGCGAAATGCCCGCTGATCTGCGCGCAGCCCAGCAAAGCATGGTGGAAAACAACCCGTACCTGAAATCGGCCCAGGCCGACATACAGTCCGCCGAAAGCCAGTACGAAGTGGCCAAGTCGCCGTTTTACCCGCGTTTCGACGCTGAGGCGGCCGTGGGCGCCAACAACAACATCGGCGGCGAAGAAGGTCACGACAACAACTGGCGGGTCGGTGTGGTGATGAACTACAACCTGTTCCGCGGCGGCAGTGACAAGGCCCGGCTGGCCTCCAATGCCCACCAGATCAACCAGGCCATGGACATTCGCAACAACGCCCTGCGCCAGCTCAACGAAGACACGCGCCTGGCCTGGAACGCGATGAACAACGCCCGCAAACAGACCCCCACCGCCCGCGAATACGCCGAAACCACTTCCCGCGTACGCGCCGCGTATCAGGATCAGTTCGGCCTCGGCCAGCGGACCCTGCTCGATGTGCTCGACAGCGAAAACGAGCTGTACAACGCCAACCGTCGCTACACCGAGGTGCGTTACACCGAGGAATACTCGATGTACCGGGTGCTGGCGAACATGGGCCAGCTCCTGAGCAAACAACGGGTAGTGCTGCCGGCCGACGCGGTCGCCCAGACCGAAGTCAAAAACGAAGCACGGCTGCCCGAACTGAAGTAGCCCCACAGAAAAAGAATGGGAGCGATCAATGTGACCAGCATGGAACCCGTAACCCTTGGCGCCGATCCGCGCCTGAATTTCGACGATCCTTTGCTGGACGGTCTATTGATCCTCTGCAAACTCCATGGCGCGACAGTCAGCCGCGCCAGCCTCAGCGCCGGGCTTCCTATGGCGCACCAACGCCTGAGCCTGGACCTGCTGCCCCGCGCAGCGGCCCGGGCCAGTTTGCAAGCGCGCTTGCTGCGCCGTGACCTGGGCGACATCTCGCCGCTCAACCTGCCGGTGATGCTGATTCTGGCCGGCGGTCGCTGCGCGGTGTTGCGCCGTTGGGGCGAGGACGGCAAGGCGCTGATCCTGCCCAGCGAAGCCGATGGCGGCGAACAATGGGTCAGTCGCGAGGAACTGACCACCGACTACAGCGGCCAGGCGTTGTTCGCCCGGCCGCGCCATGAACTCGAAGACCTGCGCGCGCCCCTGGTACCGCGGGTCGAAGCCTGGTTTCGCGACACCCTGAAACTGTCGCGTTGGCTGTACAGCGACGCGATCCTGGCGAGTTTCCTGATCAACCTGCTGGGGCTGATGGTGCCGCTGTTCGTGATGCAGACCTACGACCGCGTGGTGCCCAACCAGGCCACGTCCACCCTATGGGTATTGGCCATAGGACTGTTGATCGGCACCGGCTTCGAACTGGTCCTGCGGGTGGTACGCGCCCATCTGCTGGACACCGCCGGCAAGAAAACCGACGTGATTCTTTCCGCCACGCTGTTTGAGCGCATCACCGGCATGGCCATGAAGGCCAAACCGGTGACCATCGGCGGATTTGCCCAGAGCATCCACGACTTCCAAGGCTTGCGGGAGTTTCTCACCGCCGTGACCCTCACCAGCCTGATCGACTTGCCCTTCGCCGTGCTGATGCTGCTGGTGATCGGCCTGTTGGGCGGGTGGCTGGTGGTGATTCCGGTGGTGGCTTTTCCGCTCACCATTGTCTTTGCGATGATCATCCAGGTGCGCCTGCGTGACACCGTGCAAAAAAGCCTGGCCCTCGGCGCCCAGCGCCAAGCCTTGTTGATTGAAACCCTCGGCGGCCTGGAAACCCTCAAGGCCTGTAGCGCAGAAAGCGAGCGCCAGCATCAATGGGAAAGCACCCACGGCGCCCTCACCCGCCTGGACAGCCACGCCCGCAACCTCTCGGCACTGGCGACCAACGGCACGTTGTTCCTGCAACAACTGGCCGGCATGGCGACCATCGTCGCCGGGGTCTACAGCATCATCGCCGGCAACCTCAGCGTCGGCGCGCTGGTGGCGACCTACATGCTCGGCAGCCGGGTCCTCGCTCCGCTGGGGCAGATCGCCGGACTGATCACCCGCTACCAGCAAGCCCAGCTCACCATGCGCAGCACCGATGCCTTGATGGCGTTGCCCCAGGAGCGCGACGCCAAGCAGCGGCCGTTGGACCGCACCCAGTTGCAGGGCGCGCTGGAGGTCAACGGCGTGACGTTCCACTACAACGGCCAGAATGCGCCGGCACTGGCCAATATCAGCTTCAGCCTCAAACCCGGCGAGCGGGTGGGCATCATCGGTCGCAGTGGCTCGGGCAAGAGCACCCTGGCGCGGTTGGTGATGGGTTTCTATGCCCCGGAGGAAGGCCAATTGCTGCTCGATGGCCTGGACCTGCGGCAACTGGACGTCGCCGACCTGCGCCAACAGATCGGCTACGTCGCCCATGACCTGCCGTTGCTGGCCGGTAGCCTGCGGGACAACCTCACCCTCGGCGCCCGCTATATCAGTGACGCGCGCATGCTGGAAGTCGCCGAGTTGACCGGTGTCACCGAACTGGCCCGCCAGCATCCCCAAGGCTTCGACCGCCCGGTGGGCGAGCGCGGACAGTTGCTCTCCGGTGGTCAGCGCCAAGCCGTGCTGCTGGCCCGGGCCCTGCTGCTCGACCCACCGATCCTGCTGCTGGATGAACCCACCAGCGCCATGGACAACAGCAGCGAAGACGTCCTGCGGCAAAAGCTCCACACCCATGTCCAGGGCAAGACCGTGCTGCTGGTGACCCACCGCACCTCGATGCTGAGCCTGGTGGACCGGTTGGTGGTGCTGGACAACGGGCGGATTGTGGCGGATGGGCCGAAGGAAGCGGTCATCGATGCGTTGCGCAAGGGGCGGGTGGGGACGGCGGCGGTTTAACAACCCACACCGTACCTGTGGCGAGGGGATTTATCCCCGCTGGGGCGCGAAGCGGCCCTAAAACCTGAAAGCTCGGTGTGTCAGGAAAATGGTATTGGGGCTGCTTCGCAGCCCAGCGGGGATAAATCCCCTCGCCACAAAAAACCGCGACCAGCTCCACTTCACTTAACCGACGGGTACCGCCCATGTCTGCTCAAACACCGGATTCCGCCGCTCGAAGCTACTTCGGCAGTTTCAGCAAGAGCGCCGAAAGCGAATTCATGCCGGAAACCGCCGGCGCCACGTTGCAGGATTCGCCCCGGCGCTCCCGTGTCACCGTGTGGCTGGCCGCCGGGTTGATCATCACCGGGCTGGTCTGGGCCAAACTGGCGGTCTTGCAGGAAGTCACCACGGGCGAAGGCAAGGCGATTCCGTCGAGCAAGATCCAGGTGATCCAGAACCTGGAGGGCGGTATCGTCACCGAGATTTTCGTCCGTGAAGGCCAGATGGTGAACAAGGGCGACACCCTGCTGCGCCTGGACGATACGCGGTTTCTGTCGAACAAGGGCGAGAGCGAAGCCGACCGCTATGCCTTGACCGCCCAGGTCGAGCGCCTGTCGGCCGAGGCCGAGGGCCGCCCTTTCAAGCTTTCCGCAGAGGTCATCGCCAAGGCCCCGCAAGTGGCCGAGGACGAACGCTCGCTGTACGAACAACGGCAACGGCGCCTGGCCAGCGAACAGCGGACCCTGACCGAACAACTGCGGCAGAAGACCCAGGAGCTGGCGGAGTTTCGCTCCAAGCAAGGCCAATTCAGCTCCGCCCTGGGCTTGCTGCAGGAAGAAATGAACATGTCCGCGCCGCTGGTGCGCACCGGGGCCGTGTCGCCGGTGGAGATCCTGCGGCTCAAACGCAGCGCGGTGGAAATCCGCGGCTCGCTCAACGCCACCACCTTGGCGATCCCTCGGGCCGAATCGGCGATCAATGAGATCAAGAGCAAGATCGACGAGTCCGAACAATCCTTCCGCTCCGACGCAGCCAAGGACCTTAACGAGAAACGCACGGAGCTGTCGAAAATCGCCGCGTCGAGCATCGCCATCGACGACCGCGTGACCCGCACCACCGTGGTTTCGCCGGTGCACGGGGTGATCAAGCAACTGAAGGTCAACACCATCGGTGGCGTGGTCCAGCCGGGCAGCGACATGGTGGAAATTGTCCCGTTGGAAGACAACCTGCTGATCGAAGCCAAGGTCCGCCCCCAGGACGTGGCGTTCCTGCACCCGGGCCAGAAAGCCATGGTCAAGTTCAGCGCCTACGACTACACGATCTATGGCGGGCTGAGCGCCAAGCTCGAACTGATCGGCGCCGACACCATCACCGATGACAAGGGCAACAGCTTCTACCTGATCCAGGTGCGCACGGATAAAAACCACTTGGGTGGAGATGCCAAACCATTGCTGATCATCCCGGGGATGGTGGCGACAGTGGATATCATTACCGGCGAGAAGAGTGTCTTGGATTACTTGCTCAAGCCGGTGTTGAAGGCGCGGACCGAGGCGATGCGCGAGCGGTAGTTTCTAACTGGAATCTCCTCTGATCAATAGGCCGCCATCGCGAGCAAGCTCGCTCCCACAGTTGATCTCCAGCGTGCACAAGACTTGTGATCAACACACACCCAATGTGGGAGCGAGCTTGCTCGCGATGAGGCCAGCGAAGACAGCACTCATTTCTCAGCATGGTTACGTCGAAACGTCTGCTCCCCCATCGCCGCAATCTGCCCCTCGATCAACGCCTCGAACGGCCTCAACAACGGCTCGAAACCCGCCGGCGCCTCCAGCGTCTGCAACGCCTGGACAATCGCCTCCACCGTCGACAACGCCCCCGGCCCGGGTGCCTTGCGCAAGCGATAACGAGACACCCCGCCTTCGGCCAGCGTCACCCTCGGCAGCGCCGCCAACAAGGGATTGAGGTGCAGCAACTTGCGCGCCTTGCGCCAGGTGCCATCGGGGACGACCAGCAGGATCGGCTCATCGGACGGGCCATAGGCTTGCAACGGCTGCGCCTCGTCGCCGGGAAACAGCAAGCGCGCCTGATACCCCGGTTGATCGAGCAGCCTGGGCAAATCCTCGAACACTTCGCCCACGATCAACTCGGCATTGTTCAGCCCCAACGCCGCCAGGCGGGCGGTGTTCAAGGCGTGGTTCACTTCGCTGGGATGCTGCAACAGCAACACCCGGGTGCGGCTGTCGAGGCTGGGGATCAACGGGCACAGGCAATGGCTTTGCGGCCTGTGGCAACGCGAGCAATGGATTCGGGACATGGGCACCTCAGGCCTGGTTGAGCTGCGCCTTGAGCAGGTCGCGGAACGTCTGGATCAGCGGCTCGCGGCTACGGCCACGACGCACGATCATCGAAAACGGCGCCTGATAACCAAAGGTCGCCGGCAGCAGCACGCGCAAATCGCCCTTGTCGACCCAGGCCTGGGCATAGTGCTCGGGCAGGTAACCGATATAGGCACCGGACAGCACCAGGATCAACTGTGCCTCCATGCTCTCCACCGTCGCCGCGCTGTGCTTGAAGCCGTGGCGGGCCAGTTCGGCCTGGCTCCAGTAACCGCGCCCGACCATGCGCTGCTGGGTGATGACTTGCTCGGGGATGCGCCGCTCGTTGAACAACGAGTGGCGGTTGCTGCAATACAACCAGTGCTGCTCACGGTACAGCGGCATGTAGACCAACCCACTCATACGCGTGGAAAACGCACCGATGGCCAGGTCCAGGCGATTGTCCTGCACGCCCAGCTGCAGCTCATAAGGGCTCATCACCGACAGGTGCAGATGCACCGCCGGATGCTCCTGGCTGTAGGCGCCGATGGCTTCGGCAAACGGCAAGGCCTTGTCACTGACGGTGGAATCGATCACCCCCAGGTTCAACGTGCCACGCAATTCGCCCTTGAGCGCCGCGGCGTATTGCTCGAACCCTTCGAGCTCGCCCAGCAGGCGCAGGGTTTCCTGATGGAACAACTCGCCCTTGCTGGTCAGGCTGAAACCGCCCCGACCGCGATGACACAACACCAGGCCCAGGGCCGATTCAAGCTGGCTCATGTAGGTGCTGATGGCCGACGTGGACAGGTTGAGTTCGTGCTGGGCATTGGCGAACCCCTGATGCCGGACCACGCTCACGAAGATGCGCAGCAGTTTCAGGTCGGGTAAAGCGTTGGCCATTGGGATGTCTCCATACAGGCGGGTCACTGCACATTTGTGGCGAGGGGATTTATCCCCGCTGGGCTGCGAAGCAGCCCCAATATCATTTTCCTGACACACCGAGCTTTCAAATTTTAGGGCCGCTTCGCGCCCCAGCGGGGATAAATCCCCTCGCCACAGGGGCCACTACTTCCCAATCCAAACAGGGGGACGGCGCTGACGCGAAGTCTATCGCCCCGTCCCGCATTAGTTTAGAAAAATCTGAACTAAGTATTTTCCCCCAGCGATTCTTCACGGCACCCGCTTTTCGCAGAATCGGCCCCTGATAAATAAAACAGCGATGAGGCCCTACCCGTGGACAAGACTCTTCACCAACCACTGGGCGGCAACGAAATGCCGCGCTTCGGCGGCATCGCCACCATGATGCGACTTCCCCACTTGCAAACCGCTGCCGGCCTGGACGCGGCGTTCGTCGGCGTGCCGCTGGACATCGGCACCTCCCTGCGCGCCGGCACCCGTTTCGGTCCCCGCGAGATCCGCGCCGAATCGGTGATGATCCGCCCCTACAACATGGCCACTGGTGCGGCGCCGTTCGACTCGTTGTCAGTGGCCGACATCGGTGATGTGCCGATCAACACCTTCAACCTGCTGGACGCGGTGCGGATCATCGAAGAGTCGTACCACAAGATCCTCGAGCACAACGTCATCCCCCTGACCCTGGGCGGCGATCACACCATCACCCTGCCAATCCTGCGGGCTATCCACAAGAAGCACGGCAAGGTCGGCCTGGTGCACATCGACGCCCACGCCGACGTCAACGACCACATGTTCGGCGAGAAAATCGCCCATGGCACCACCTTCCGCCGCGCCGTGGAAGAAGGCCTGCTCGACTGCGACCGCGTGGTGCAAATCGGCCTGCGGGCCCAGGGCTACACCGCCGATGATTTCAACTGGAGCCGCAACCAGGGCTTTCGTGTGGTCCAGGCCGAAGAGTGCTGGCATAAATCCCTGGCACCGTTGATGGCTGAAGTCCGTGAGAAAGTCGGTGGCGGCCCGGTCTACCTGAGCTTCGACATCGACGGCATCGACCCGGCCTGGGCGCCCGGCACAGGCACCCCGGAAATCGGCGGGCTGACCACCATCCAGGCGATCGAAATCGTCCGGGGTTGCCAGGGCCTCGACCTGGTCGGTTGCGACCTGGTAGAAGTCTCGCCGCCCTACGACACCACCGGCAACACCTCGCTGCTGGGCGCCAACCTGCTGTACGAGATGCTCTGCGTACTGCCCGGCGTGGTTCATCGCTGAGGTGCGGCCATGAACGAACAGGAGCAGGTTCTCCAGGCCGCCGCAGAACTGGTGTCGGCCTTCGCCCGCAATGATCGCGACGCCTACTTTGGCGCGTTCACGACCGACGCGAGTTTCGTGTTCTACACCCTCGAACAGCCCCTGCTGTCACGCGATGCCTACCAGGCGTTGTGGGATCGCTGGCGATCCGAGGATGGTTTCGAGGTGCTGTCATGCACCTCGAGCAACGCCTTCGTCAGCCTGCAAGGGGACGTGGCGGTGTTCATCCATGACGTGGCCACCGAGCTGCGCATGCAAGGGGAGCGACACTTTAGCCAGGAACGCGAAACCATCCTGTTCCGCAAACAGGAAGGTCGCGAGCAAGAACAACAAGGCCTATGGCTGGCCTGCCATGAACATTTGTCCGCCATGCCGGAAGGGCTGCCACCCCCTTAGCCAAACAGGCGACGCTCACACACGATGAGCGCGCCTTTATGATCGGAGCAGGTCATGAATAACAATAACGACAACAGCCTTACGCAAATCGAAACCTTCGGGGTCGAACAGATCCCGGACCACGAACGAACCGCCGGCCCGGGCGATCTGTTTCGCCTGATCTTCGGCGGCGCCAACACTTTTGCCACTGCCGTGCTCGGCAGTTTCCCGGTGGTGTTCGGCCTGTCGTTCCAGGCCGGTGTCTGGGCGATTGTGCTGGGGGTACTGGTGGGCTCGATCATCCTCGCCCCCATGGGTCTCTTCGGCCCGCTCAACGGCACCAACAACGCCGTGTCTTCCGGTGCGCACTTCGGCGTGCACGGGCGGATCGTCGGCTCGTTCCTGTCATTGCTGACCGCCATTGCGTTCTTCTCATTGTCGGTGTGGAGTTCGGGGGATGCATTGATCGGCGGCGCCAAGCGGCTGATCGGCGTACCGGAAACCGACCTGAGCCTGGGCCTGGCCTACGGGTTGTTCGCCTTGCTGGTGTTGACGGTGTGCATCTATGGCTTTCGCTTCATGCTGTGGGTCAACCGCATTGCCGTGTGGGCCGCCAGCCTGCTGTTCCTACTAGGCATCCTGGCTTTCGCGCCAACCTTCGACAGCCAGTTCGCCGGCACCGTCGCCCTTGGTCAGCCGGGCTTCTGGGCGGCGTTCATCGGCGCGGCGCTGGTGGCCATGAGCAACCCGATTTCCTTTGGGGCGTTCCTGGGTGACTGGTCGCGCTACATCCCCCGCAACACGCCGAAGCGCCGCATCATGCTGGCGGTGATCGCCGCGCAACTGGCGACGCTGATCCCGTTCCTGTTCGGCCTCGCCACCGCCACCATCGTCGCGATCAAGGCGCCGGACTACATCGCCGCCAACAACTACGTGGGCGGGCTGCTGGCGGTTTCGCCGGGATGGTTCTTCCTGCCGGTGTGCCTGATCGCAGTGATCGGCGGCATGTCCACCGGCACCACGTCGCTGTATGGCACCGGGCTGGACATGTCCAGCGTGTTCCCACGGGTACTGTCGCGGGTCAAGGCGACATTGCTGATCGGCGTGCTGTCGATTGCCTTCATCTTCATTGGGCGCTTCGCCGCGAACCTGGTGCAGAGCGTGTCCACCTTCGCCGTACTGATCATCACCTGCACCACGCCTTGGATGGTGATCATGATCATCGGCCTGCTGGTGCGCCGCGGCTTCTACTGCCCGGATGACCTGCAAGTGTTCACCCGGGGCGAAACCGGCGGACGCTACTGGTTCACCCATGGCTGGAACTGGCGTGGCCTCGGGGCTTGGATTCCCAGCGCATTGGTGGGGTTGTGCTTCGTCAACCTGCCAGGGCAGTTTGTCGGGCCTTTGGGCGAACTGGCCGGTGGGATCGACATCAGCCTGCCGGTGACCCTGGGCCTGGCTTCGGTGGTGTACCTGGTGCTGCTTGGGTTGTTCCCGGAACCGGCGGCGGTGTATGGGCCGGATGATCCGCGGAGCAAAAACCAGCCGAGTGCAGAACCTGTGGCGAGGGGATTTATCCCCGCTGGGGCGCGCAGCGCTCCCAAACCCTGACACCTCGGTGGGCCAGACAGATTGAGTTGGCTGTTTTGGGGCTGCTTCGCAGCCCAACGGGGATGAATCCCCTCGCCACAAGGGCAGTACCCGAGCTTTTCTGGCTGGGGTACCAGCCGTCCCCACTATAAAAAAGACAATCGGAGACACGCCATCATGGCTTTGGATTTAATCGTCGTTCTCATCTATGCCGCCGGCATGATCGCCCTGGGCTGGTACGGCATGCGCCGCGCCAAGACCCGTGATGACTACCTGGTGGCCGGGCGCAACCTCGGCCCGGGCTTTTACCTGGGCACCATGGCCGCTACCGTCCTGGGCGGCGCGTCCACCATTGGCACCGTGCGCCTGGGCTACGTCTACGGCATCTCCGGGTTCTGGCTGTGCGGCGCCATCGGCCTGGGCATCGTCGGCCTGAGCCTGTTCCTCGCCAAGCCATTGCTCAAGCTCAAGATCTACACCGTGACCCAAGTGCTGGAGCGCCGCTACAACCCGGCCGCGCGTCAAGCCAGTGCATTGATCATGCTGGTTTATGCGCTGATGATCGGCGCTACCTCGACCATCGCCATCGGCACTGTGATGCAGGTGCTGTTCGGCCTGCCGTTCTGGGTGTCGATCCTGGTGGGCGGCGGTGTGGTGGTGCTGTATTCCACCATCGGCGGCATGTGGTCGCTAACCCTCACCGACATCGTGCAATTTTTGATCATGACCGTCGGCCTGGTGTTCCTGCTGATGCCCCTGTCCATCAATGACGCGGGCGGCTGGGATGCAATGGTGGCGGCATTGCCGGCCAGTTACTTCGATTTCACCGCGATTGGCTGGGACACCATCCTCACTTACTTCCTGATTTACTTCTTCGGCATCTTCATCGGCCAGGACATCTGGCAGCGGGTATTCACCGCCCGCAGCGAACGCGTGGCGAAAGTGGCCGGCACCGCCGCCGGTCTCTATTGCGTGCTGTACGGCCTGGCCGGGGCGTTGATCGGCATGGCCGCCAAGGTGTTGCTGCCGGACCTGGAAAACGTCAACAACGCCTTCGCCAGCGTCGTCCAGACCAGCCTGCCCAATGGCATTCGCGGGTTGGTCATCGCCGCCGCCCTGGCAGCCTTGATGTCCACCGCTGCGGCGGGCCTGCTCGCGGCTTCCACCACGGTGGTCCAGGACCTGCTGCCACGCTTGCGCCAGGGTCGTGAAAGCGGCAGCGGCGACGTCCACGAAAACCGCATCGCCACCCTGCTGATGGGCGCGGTGGTTCTGGTGATCGCCCTGGTGGTCAGCGATGTCATCAGCGCCCTGACCCTGGCTTACAACCTGTTGGTGGGCGGCATGCTGATTCCGCTGATTGGCGCCATCTACTGGAAGCGCGCGACCACGGCTGGTGCGATCACCAGCATGTCGCTGGGCTTTCTGACCGCCCTGCTATTCATGATCAAGGACGGCCTGGACGCCAACACGCCGATCTACTACAGCCTGGGCGTGGCACTGGTGAGTTTCGTCGTGGTGAGTGTGTTGTCGCCACGGCCGAGTGCGGTGGCCAAGGCGGTTTGATCAACAACTGAATCAAGCCGAACGCACCTGTGGCGAGGGGATTTATCCCCGCTGGAGCGCGCAGCGGTCCCAAACTCTGACATCTCGGTGTGCCTGACAGATTGAGTTGACCTTTTTAGGGCTGCTTCGCAGCCCAGCGGGGATAAATCCCCTCGCCACAGGGGTGTGTTTCGGAAATAAAAAGATCGCAGTTCCGGGCCATCTCAATTGAAATGGTCCGGAACTGCGATCTCTTCAAATTCCTGGTGGTTTTACCGGCGGCGCGGTTGGCGGCGGCGTTGCTCGTCATCGGTGCGGATCGGTATCGGTTGCATTGGCGGCTCGATCAGCCCCAGCGCGACACCCAGGTCGTGAAGCCAGTTCTGGATTTTCTCTTTCATCGTGGTGCCCCCTCAGGGTGGTGCGAGCGGCAGAATTCTGTGGCCCCTTCGCACTGATAATAGTCCGAAGTCCTACGCAATGCTCGTTACAGATTGCAATGATCTGTTACTGAATTGATCCAAATCCACCTCCCGGAGTTCAAGCCGATTGCGCCGTTGTCATGGGTGTCCGTGGCCAAGCCTGTTGCTGTAGCTCGATCCAGGCGTTGAGGTTCGCCCCTACCATCCCTTTGCGCCACATCAGCCAGGTCGTGGCACTGGCAAACGGCTCGGCCAGCGGATGCACCGTCACACGTTCGCGGCCCGGCAGGCTGGCGAGCATCGACTCGGACATCAGCGCCACCCCAGACCCGGCGATCACACACGCCAGCATCCCTTGGTAAGACTCAATTTCCATCGCCCGGCCCATGGTCGCGTGATCATGGGCAAACCAGGCCTCTAATCGCATCCGGTACGAGCAACCACGCCGGAACGTGAACACCGCACGGCCCTGCACATCCAGGGCACTGTGTACCGGCGGATGATCGGCCTCGGTAATCAGCACCAACCGCTCGTCGCACAACGGCACGCCATCCAGCCCCGCGAACTCCAGCGGGCCGTCCACCAGTGCCGCGTCGAGCCGGTTGGTGAGCAGGCCTTCAAGCAGCTCAGCACTGGGTCCCGATTGCACTTGCAGGTTCACCGCCGGGTACGCCCGGTGATAAGCCGCTAGCAGGTCCGGCAAATGCGTCGCCGCCGTGCTGTACATCGTGCCCAGTACAAAATCCCCGGCCGGCTGCCCGCCCTGCACGGCCGCATGGGCTTCGTCGTGCAAGGCAAAGAGCTTGGCCGCATAGTCCAGCAGGACTTTTCCCGCCGGTGACAACTGCAAGCGCTGACGCTCCCGCAGGAAAAGATCCACGCCCAGCTGCTCTTCAAGCTGCTTGAGCCGGGTCGAGAGGTTCGACGGCACCCGGTGCAGGCGCTCGGCGGCCCGGGTGATGGAACCTTCCTCGGCCACGGCCTGGAAAATCCGTAATTGGCTGAACTCCACGACCTTCTCCAAAAAAGAACAAGTTACTCACTATTATTCATTTTTAATGAAAGTCAATCAGTCCTAGCCTGACGGTCATTCGCCTCAACGCTGGAGAACGACCATGTCACCTCTTATTCGTCTGCTCGGCAGCTTCATCGCCTTGATGATGGCCATGGGCATCGGCCGCTTCGCCTTGACGCCCCAGTTACCTCACTTGATCGGCGAAGGCCAGCTCGACTTGACCGCCGCCGGTCTGATTGCCGCCGCCAACTACCTGGGTTACTTCCTCGGCGCGCTCGACGCCATGTTCGCCCGCCGCCCGGAACAGGTGCAGCGGCGCTTGCTCGGCGGCCTGTGGCTATGCGTGCTGCTGACCCTGGCGTCGTTCTGGGCCTGGGGTTTCTGGCCGCACCTGGCGCTACGCTTCGGCACCGGCGTGGCAAGTGCCTGGGTAATGGTGATGATCACCGCCTTGAGCCAACCCCTGGCCGCAGCGGCAGGACGGCCGCGGCTCGGCGCACTGGTGTTTGCCGGACCGGGGCTGGGGATTTTTCTGACAGGCATGCTGGCCCTGGGCTCGAACCTGCTGGGCCAGACCTCCGCGACCCTGTGGCTGGTGTATGCCGGCGTGGCATTGGCGATGTTGCTGGTGATTCTGCCGATGCTGCCGCAACCCGCCGCAAACACGACCGTTGCCCCGTCGGCCGGCACTACGTCAAACCGTGGCATCGCTCGGCTCGGCGCGGTGTACGTCTTATATGGCCTGGGCTACATCATTCCGGCCACTTTCCTCTCGCAGATGGCCTCGGCGCAGTTCCATGGGCAATGGCAGGCGGACTTGTTCTGGCCCTGCTTCGGCCTGGCCGCCGCGATCGGCGTATTGCTGGTGAGTCTGCACCGACCCGACCCGACCACCACAGCTCGCTGGCTGATCGGTACGTTGTGGCTGCAAGCGGCCGGGGTCTTCGCCTGCCTGCTGGGTAGCGGGCCGGGGTTGGCATTGGGCGTCATCCTGTGTGGCGCACCGTTCCTGGCCTGTATGCAACTGGTGATGCTGCGCGCCCGGGAACTGACGCCACAGGCCACCCAGCGCAACGCCGGGCTGTTGACTGCCTGCTTTGCCGTCGGCCAACTCAGCGGCCCGCTGCTGGCGGCGCTGAGCAGCCATTTCAGCGGCGGGTTGCAACCGGCGCTGATCATTGCCGGCAGCGGCCTGGTGTTGGCCGGCGGGCTGTTGTTGCGGCCCGCCAGCCGAAACGCCGTGAGCCCTTGCACCCAGACCGTCCTGCGTTGATCAGGCCGGACTGAACGATGGGTGCGGCGCCAGCTCACGCCGCGCCAGGGCGAAATACAACACCCCGCCGAGGAAGCAACCGGTGAACCAGGCAAAGTTGGCCATCGATTGCAGCATCGGCGTGAAGGTGATCGCCACCCCCATCAGCGTCGCCGGAATCAACGCCTTGACCGCCGTCCAGTTGATGCCGCCGCTGTAGTAGTAACGCCCGCTCGGCCCGTCATTGAACAGCGCATCGACGTCGATCTGCTGCTTTTTGATCAGGTAGTAGTCCACCAACAGAATCCCGAACAGCGGGCCAATGAACGCCGCCAGCACGTCCAGGGTGTAGTGGATCACTTCGGGATTATTGAACAGGTTCCACGGCGTGATGAAAATCGACGCCAGCGCCGCGATCATGCCTCCGGCACGCCAACTGATTTTGCTGGGTGCGACGTTGGCGAAATCGAAGGCTGGAGAGACGAAGTTGGCGACAATGTTGATGCCGACGGTGGCGGTCACGAAAGCAAAGGCCCCCAACAGCACGGCCACGTTGTTGTCGATCCGCGCCACGGTGGCGATCGGGTCGTGGAGCATTTCGCCGAACACCGGCAAAGTCCCGGAAACAATCACCACGGTGACCAGGGAGAACGCCAGGAAATTCACCGGCAACCCCCAGAAATTACCCCGGCGCACGTCAGACATGCTCCGGCAGTAACGACTGAAATCGCCGAAATTCAGGGTAGGGCCGGAAAAGTACGACACCACCAGCGCCGTCGCCACGATCACCTGGCCGAAGGCCTGCCAGCCGGACAAGGACTTTTCCGCCAGGGTGAAACTGATGTTGCTCCAACCGGCCTTCCACACGATCCAGCCAGCCAGCAGAAACATCACGGCGTAGACCACCGGCCCGGCCCAGTCGATGAAACGACGGATCGACTCCATGCCGGTCCAGAACACCAGCGCCTGGACAAACCACAGGCTGAGGAAACCGAACCAGCCCAAGTAGGACAAACCGGCAAATTGTGGCGTGGCGTAGACTTCCATTGCAGGAAAAAACCGCAAAACCACAATGATCAGCGCGCTGGACGCCAGGTACGTCTGAATGCCGTACCAGGCCACGGCAATCAAGCCGCGGATCACCGCAGGAATATTCGCCCCAAACACCCCGAACGCCAGCCGACAGATCACCGGATACGGCACCGCCGCCTGTTGGCTCGGCTTGGCGACCAGGTTGGCGATCAACTGCACGATGCAGATCCCGCCGAGCAAGGCAATCAACACCTGCCAACTCGCCAGTCCCAATGCGAACAGACTGGCGGCAAATACGTAGCCGCCGACGCTGTGCACATCACTCATCCAGAACGCGAAGATGTTGTACCAATTCCATTTCTGCGGCAGCGGGCCCAGGTCTTCGTTATAGAGACGGGGGCTGTAGCCGTTGGGCATTTGCTCGGACATTGCGGGCTCCTTTTGAGTACCGCCGTGCCCCCGGGTCGACCTGCTCACCATACTGCGCACGGGAGCCGGCATGGTTTGTATACGCGTTGCTACGCAGAATGCGTGCCATAGGCGAAGAATGTGAGACAAACCGTGGTGTGTGGCGCAGAGGAACGCCGCGCAGGAACAGGGATACGCCCACGAACAGGGCGCGGGTGCATGCTAAAGGTGCAGGGTTTTGTATACAGACGAAAGGCGAGCACAGTTCCTGTGGCGAGGGGATTTATCCCCGCTGGGCTGCGAAGCAGCCCCTGAGCCTGGCGCCTCGATGTGCCAGGCAGAGCAGGTTAGCTATCTTGGGGCCGCTCCGCGCCCCAGCGGGGATAAATCCCCTCGCCACACAGAGTCCTTTTTGCCACAAAGCTGGGCTCGGCTGAGATCAGCTCAACTCAATGCGATCCGCATGAATGACAATCTGCCCATTCTTGTACAGCGCACCAATGGCTTTCTTGAAGTTGCCCTTGCTCACGCCAAACAGGCTGCTGATCAGCGCCGGGTCGCTCTTGTCGCTGACCGGGAGCGTGCCATTGTTCTCCCGCAACTTGGCGAGGATCTTCGCGTTCAGGCTGGTGGCGGCTTCCTGGCCCACTGGCTGCAGGCTCAGGCTGATCTTGCCGTCCGGACGAATTTCCTTGATGAAGCCTTTCTCCTCTTTGCCGGCACGCATGAACTTGAAGATTTCGTTCTTGTGGATCAGGCCCCAGTGCTTGTTGTTGATGATCGCCTTGAACCCCATGTCGGTGGCTTCGGCAACCAGCAAATCAACTTCCTGCCCCGGCGTGTAGTTGGCCGGCGTCTTGTCCAGATAACGATCCAGGCGCGCCGTGGCGGTGATGCGACGGGTGTGCTTGTCGAGGTAGACGTGCACCACGCAGTACTCGCCGGCGGTCATCTGGCGCTTTTCTTCGGAATACGGCAGCAGCAGATCCTTGGGCAGGCCCCAGTCCAGGAACACGCCAATGCTGTTGACCTCAACCACTTTCAGGCTGGCAAACTCACCCACCTGTACTTTTGGTTTTTCCGTGGTAGCGATCAGTTTGTCGTCGCTGTCCAGATAAATAAAAACATTGAGCCAGTCTTCATCTTCGCTGGGGATATCCTTGGGGATATAACGGTTGGGCAGCAGAATTTCGCCGTCCGCCCCACCGTCCAGATATAAACCGAAGTTAGTGTGTTTAACCACTTGCAAACTGTTGTAGCGCCCGACTAAAGCCATTTCCTGTACCCTCATTGCGTGGGCGGCATTCTACCCGGTTTTGCGCCGCGATTCGTGAGCACAGGCGAGGTTTGCCCGAGAAGCCCGGCGCAGCCCTTGATTTCCCTGGGGTTTTCCCTCAAGACCTGGCCATTCGTCAGGCGATGGACGGCGCGCACGCCGCGACATCGGCGCTATATTCGCGCCACAGTTGTTATTTAAAACAGTGGCTTAGGGCAATAATTACCGGATAAACCGGCCGTAATCCCAACCCGCCGAGGATAATCTCGAAGGATATTTGCCAAGCTATTGTCAAGTATTTCCTGTACGATGCCTGGCCCAATTAATTATCTTTAGGTTAATGGCCGTCATGCGCGTAAAAGCATCCAACAGCAAATCAAAGCCAGCTCCAGCCGTTGAAACCAGCGAGTCGATCAACGACCAAATCGCTGCGTTCCTCAAGTCCGGCGGTGAGATCCAGCAAATTGCCAAAGGCGTCAGCGGCCAGACATTCGGCCCATCCAAGCAGATCAGCCTGGGCAAGAAGTAACCTGCGCGTCACCTGGTCCCAAAGCGCTTTGAGCTTCGAAGCGCTTGGACTGGAACCCTCCCCGCCCTATCCATTTCCTATAAATCGACGAACGGCCTTCGCTGCCGAGCATTCGCCGGTATCCTTGCACCTCTCTAGCTCAAGCGTTTCAGCTTAGTTACCGTTCCTGCTCCTCGCTATTTCATGGAGTGAAGCATGCGCATTCCTATGGTTCCGCTGGCGATCAGCCTGCTGACATGCTCCCTCGCCCAGGGGCAGGTGTTCCAGCGCGAACTCGGCGACTTCGACCTCAAACTGGGCACCACCCCCAGCCGCAGCATGGCCGAAGGCTTGGTCACCCCGTCCAGCAGTGGCTCGTTTCATGGCGGCCTGGACCTGAGCCACGACAGCGGCTGGTACGTCGGCCAGTGGTCACCCAGCGCCGGCCTGACCTCGTCCGCCAAACTTGAAATCGATTCCTACATGGGCTTTAAACAACCCTTCGACCAGACCCTGGGCTACGAAGTCGGCTTGATCCACTACAGCTACCCCACCGTCGATACCCTCGACAGCCAGGAGTTCTTCGGCGGCCTGACCGTCCTCGGCAGCCGCTTCGGCGCAGCCCTGAGCAACGATCCAGACAAACAGAACAGCACGTTGTTTGCCGACCTGGGCGGCAACGTGCCATTTGGCATCGGCATCAGCGCCAAATACACCACCCACCAGCTCAACTCGCCAGTCTCGGTGGAGAACGGCTCCGTAGGCAGTTTCAGCGACTGGTCGTTGAAAATCTCCCGGCCCTGGAAGGGCATCGACCTGGACTTGATCTACAGCGACTCGAGCCTCAGCGGTAGCAGCTGTTCGGCGTACTCGGGCCACAACAGCGAATGTGACAGCCTGCTGACCCTCAAGATGGCGCACCCTTTCTACTAGCCCTTTTTACTAAGTGTTACGTATTCAATCGGCTGAACTGCTGCGCGCCTGCGATGCTCAAACAAAACAGCTACACCTTCACAACCATGCCCTCGCAAGGACTCGCTCATGTCGCGCTGGTTAACACGCACCGCCATGTTCATCGCCCTGCTGCTGACGCTGACCGCCTGCAGCCGTGTAGGCCTGGCCTACCGCAACCTCGACCTGATCATCCCCTGGACCCTCAACGACTACCTGGAGATCAAAGGCGAGCAAAAAGACTGGTTCAACGAACGCCTCAAGGAGCACCTGACCTGGCACTGCACGACGCAGCTGCCCGGCTACCTCGACTGGCTGGACCGTTTGAAAACCATGGTGCAAACCAATCAAGTGACCGACGAAGCCCTGCAACAACGCACCTGGGAAGCCAAGGCCGCCATCGCCGAAACCGCCCGGGCAATCACCCCGTCGGCCATCGAACTGCTGCAAGGTCTGAGTGACGAACAAGTCGACGACATGGACGCCTCTTTCGTCAAAGACCAGCGCAAACGCCAGCAGCAATACCTCAAGCCGACGTTGCAGGAACAGATCCAGGAACGCAGCGAACGCATGGAAAAACGCCTGAACGACTGGCTCGGCCCGCTCAGCATCGCCCAACGCCAACGCGTAATGGCCTGGTCCACCGCCTTGGGCGACCAGAACCAACAATGGATCGCCAACCGCGCCCACTGGCAGAACCAGTTCAGCGAAGCCGTGGCCCAGCGCCACAGCCCGGATTTCCCGAAACGCATCGAGCAACTGCTGGTCAACCGCGAAAGCCTCTGGACCCCGGCCTACCGCGAAGCCTTCAGCAAAACCGAAGCCCAGGCCCGCAGCCTACTGGTAGACCTCATGGCCGAAAGCACCCCGGCACAGCGCGAACAGTTGCTGAAGAAAATCGATGGAGTGAAGAAGGATTTCAGTGATTTGAAGTGCCTGAAAGCGGCACGATCCTGAAACCCCTGAAGATCCAATATGGGAAATCCAAATGTGGGAGCGAGCTTGCTCGCGATAGCGGTCTGACATTCAACAAATGTGTTGCCTGTTCAATCGCTATCGCGAGCAAGCTCGCTCCCACAGGGTTCAGTGCAGGCCTGTCAGGCAATCTGCGCCTTGGACGCCAAATCATCAAAGGTAAACTCATCCAGCGCATCGTCCTGCTCATCCAGCACCTGGCGCGGATGATCATTGCCTGGGATGCTGCTGTCGATCAGGCTCAACAACCGCGAGCCACGCGGCGTCAGCACAAAGTTCTCGCCATTGCCGCCCTCTTCCTCCGGCCGAGGCTCGATATAGCCACGCTCCAGCAGTAACTTTTCGTACTCCCCGGCGACCGCTTTCAGATGATCGAGGTTCTCGATCTCTTCGCCTGCAGCCGCCTTCGCCGCCGCGTACTCCTCCGCATAAGGCCGAGGAGTAAAGCTGTGGCCGGCGCCGTTCTGCACTTCGTGCAGCAACTTTTCGATCAAGTCCCAGTTATAAGTCGTCATCCTGGTCCATCCTCTAAAGAGTGAGATGCCTACCTAGGTTGTGACCGAGGCGCCACGCCGCCGTTCAGCCGGGTTTCCGGGCGGTCTATGCCTTGAACCGACCAACGGCCTGTCGAATTCATCGAAGGCCAAACGACCAGTTGCTGAAGCGCCCACCCAGCAGCGCTGCCATGCAGGAGAAATCACCATGAACGTAGAGAATCATCCGGTCGTCTCGCGGGAAGAATGGCTCGCAGCCCGTCGCCAGCATCTGGCCCACGAAAAAGCCTTCACCCGCGAACGAGACAAACTCAGCGCCGAGCGCCGCGCCCTGCCCTGGGTAAAAATCGACAAACCCTACCGTTTCCAAGGCCCCCACGGCGAACTGAACCTGGCCGACCTGTTCGGTGGCCGCAGCCAACTGATCATCTACCACTTCATGTTCGGCCCCGGCTGGACAGAAGGCTGCCAGGGTTGCTCATTCCTGTCCGACCACATCGACGGGGCCAACCAACACCTGGCCCACCACGACGTGGCCGTGGCGGCCGTCTCCCGCGCACCCTTCGCCGAGTTCCAGCAATTCAAACGGCGCATGGGTTGGGCTTTCGACTGGGTCTCGTCCAACGGCTGCGACTTCAACTACGATTTCGGCGTCAGCTTCAAAGCCGAAGACACCGCCGACGGAAAAGCCACCTACAACTACGAAAAAACCGACACCACCGAAGGCGAACTCCCCGGCCTGAGCGTCTTCTATCGCAACGAAGCCGGCGACATCTTCCACACCTACTCAACCTACGCCCGCGGCCTCGACATCCTGGTCGGCACCTACAACTACCTCGACCTGACGCCCAAGGGCCGCAATGAAGACGAAATCATGGACTGGGTGCGTCATCATGATAAATACGACGAGGCCAAGCCACACAGCTGCTGCCATGGCTGATGCGCCAACCTGCACAAGTCGAGCGAGGTCCCTGTGGCGAGGGAGCTTGCTCCCGCTCGACTGCGTAGCAGGCGCTTGCATTGCCTGACCTGTCGCAGCGCCAAAGCCGACCGCGGCAAGGCCAAAGGTCCTACACAAAGCTCGGAAAATGGCGTCTTGTGGCTCAGGAACGGGTCGGCCTATAGTCCCTCGTCGCTCAAAAGGCGACCGGGTTTGGCGACCCGATCCACAGAGAGACTCATTAATTTTCGAGGCTCTGAATATGACCAGATACATGCCCATCACCGGCATTGACTGTACCCCCGCTACCCTGCTCATCGACACTGAGGCCCCGCTCGACGTTCTCTTCGAAACTGCCGACTATCGCATTCGCACCGTGACCCAACTGCTGGAAAACATCGCGTTTCGTTCAGATATCAGCTCCGATACGGTGGTGCTTTCCGACTTTTGCAAAATGCTGACGATAACGCTACGTGATGGGTGCGATGTGATGGATGTGATTGGGAGGCGATTGCGGGCGCAGGCTGCGGAGTAATGAAAACGGGCGACCTTAGGGTCGCCCGTTTCAAATGTATGGAGAGTACAAGTTGACTGAGACTTTTACAGAATTTGACCCCGCAGAATACCTCAGTACTTCCGAGGCCATTGCGGAGTTTATAAGCGATGCCCTGGAAACCGGCGATGCGAGCTATTTCGCCAAAGCGATGGAGATAGTCGCACGCGCCAAAGGGATGACCGAACTGGCCGGCGAATGAATCATGCGAAAGCGAGTTTTTCTACCTGCTGCAAATCCACATGCTGGCGAGCGATCCACAGATCGTAAGCATCCTGCATGGCCAGCCAACTCTCCGGCGAGCGGCCAAGCGCTACAGACAGCCGCAGCGCCATTTCAGGCGAAACGCGGCTAGTCCCCTTCAAGACGCGGCTCAGAGTCGAAGGGACCACCCCAAGCTTTTCTGCCAGCTCACGTCCGCTGATAGTGTTCGGCTCCAAATAGATCTCGGTAATGAACTCACCAGGATGGGGCGGGTTGTGCAAGTTCATCAGTGATAATCCTCATAGTCCAAGACATAAGCATTTCCGTCGCGGAATTCGAATGTCAGGCGCCAGTTGCCGTTCACCATGATCGACCAGCGTCCACGCATCGCGCCCTTGAGTGGGTGCAGGCGAAAGTCGGGAATGTCCTTGTTATTGATTTTCTCAAGATCTAGGGTCACCGCCTGCTCTACCGGTACAAGCAACTCGGCGCAGCGAAAGAAGTCCTCATCCAGTTCAGGAATGTCGGTGGTGTCGATGCCCTCGTCATCCATTCTTAGCAAGCGTTCCCAGTCAGTTTTCATTGGTTTCGGGATAATGTTGGCCTTCTACCTAGGTGGCTTTTAACGCTGAGATGAGGCGGATTACATTGTCCCGCCGCTCGGTGAACACGACCACGCCAACTCGTTGATCAGGCCTGATCCAGCGCTCTTCGCCGTAGTGCCAAAGATCACTCAGAAGGTAGGAACCTCAATCGGCGCGGGATACCTCTTTTCCGGAGGCTACTATCGAGGTCAATCATCTGAAATCAGACGCCTCCGGTACGAACGTATGAAAGGTCCTAGGCACAGGAGAAATCTTCCTGAGAAACGGACAGACAAAAAAAGGAGCAGGAAACCATGCAGTTAAAAGCTGCAGGGCGAGTTGGCTTTTAGCCTTGACTTGAGACCGGCTAACGGTTTCCCCTTTTTGCGGTCCCCTTGGTCCCAATAAACCCTCTTATTGGGTGATCGGAAGCCTCACTAGCCATAGAACAAAAAGGGGACAGATTTATTTTCCCGACTCAACTCTCGGCCGTCCCCGGCAAAACATTCTGGGCATATAAGGATCCTCCATCCGTGGAAGCTTTCAGCGTAGCAGAGAGTTGAAAAATAAATCTGTCCCCTTTTCCTTGTCCCTTTTCCTCATCGACACCGAAGCCCCCCTCGATGTCCTCTTCGAAACCGCCGACTACCGTATTCGCACCGTGACTCAGGTATTAGAGAACATTGCGTTTCGCTCGGAGATCGGCTCGGATACGGTGGTGCTATCTGATTTCTGCAAAATGCTGACGATTGCGTTGCGCGATGGCTGCGATGTGATGGATGTGATTGGGAGGCGGTTGCGGGCGCTGGCGGCGGAGTGAGGAGAACGGGCGATCCAAGGTCGCCCGTTTAGCTTGGGGAGGGCGACTACTTGACCGGTATATACGAGTATCCCTTCACCATAGCTTTCCCTTCCTCGGCGTTCCGTACCCGGACCATTTCGACCGCATGCTCCTGTGTATATTCAACGAAGTACTCTTTGCCCGGTTCGACCGGCAAGTTCAGAAATACGTTGTTGGGATGCGGATGCTGCCCGGCCGATATCTTATATAAGCCCGGGCTTACCTGCACCCAGGAATAGGTTTTGTTGTTGAGTCCTACAACCGCACTGTCGTTGATACTGAACACGCTGTCATAAAAGCTGCCTAGAAGGACCTGGGTCCGCATCATGTAAATCAGCGCCTTGCCCTGTGGTAATGGCGGCGGCTCAAAATATGGTTGACTGGAGCTGGTGTGAGCGCAGCCGACCAACATCAGCATGAGCAATAGGACCGGCATACTTTTTAATGTTGAACTCATTTATTATTCTCTAATAACTGATTAATAACAGGTGTCATTTTCTGCTCGACTGAGGCTATCTTGGAAGGATCTAAGCCACCCTCGCCCGCCAAATGGTATTGCCCAAAACCTATCTGCTGATCGCCCTTGAAGAGCCGGACGCTAGCATCGGACAAGTACCGGGCAATATCCCAGGAATAAGTGGCGGTATAAGCAAGACGATACTCACAACTACTTGGAACAGGCGCGGCGTAAAACCGACTTTCGATGCCGTGCTGACGCAGCAGTGTTTGCAGGCCATCCACGAAATCACCCGTCACCACTTTCGGATTTTCTTCGATGCAGAGATGCGAGATTTTATATTGAGAGGCAACTGGCTCGACTGTGATATTGGTACAACCGGCCAATGCCAATAGAAGTCCTGTTGTGATAGCTCTGGGTAGCATGTTTGGTCCTTGGAATACGAAGCAAAAAGGGGACAGATTTATTTTCCCGACTCAACTCTCGGCCGCCCCCCGATAAAACATTCTGGGCATATAAGGATCCTCCATGCGTGGAAGCTTTCAGCATAGCAAAGCATTTAAAATAAATCTGTCCCCTTTTTCCAGAATCCGTCCCCTTTTTCCCGGTCCCCTTTTTCCCAGGGCTAATTAATAAAGACCTAAAACTCTGAGATCATCTCTTAGCTCTGCTGCCTCATCAGAAGGCAAATCATCCAGAACAGAAGACAGATTGATCTCCTTTAGCAATCCATGGACAATATCAAGATGATGTTTCTTGACTTTCTCCGAAGACCTGCCCGCCGAAAGAATAAGCGCTAAAACTTCCAACATTAATTTCTCAATAGGCAAATCAAAGGAGTTCTCAAGCTCACTGTAGGCATAGCCTACTTCGCTTTCTCCCTCAGCCCATAGGCTTTGGTGGCTGAGCTTGACCCTGCAATAGTTGTAATAGCTGCCCAGAAACCAAGCCCGGATTTCACCATAAGTCACACGTTCTTCCATTACGGCATCTTCCTCGGCGGACGGAGCATAACGCCCTGATTATCAAGAATGTTAACTGTGATATTGGGATACTTCGCCTTGAACTGCTCAGCCACGTTTAGACAACTTGCGCAAGCTGCTTTCTCCGTAAGAATATTTACAGTCCCTCTTGCGGAGGTATTGCTTCCCAACTGATCAGCAATGTTGTCTAGGATTTTGTATTCCGTATCTATTCCCCGATAAACCATATCTCCGGCCTTGTGGGGTACAGATTGAGCCACAAAATTTCCACTTCCAGAGCCAATAAGCCCTTTACCGGCATCAGAGACTTGGCTGTGCGCAGCCATCTGCTTAGGTATTCCGGGAATATCTATTTCCGCGACAGCTACGTTACCACTGCGTTTTAAATTAGACGGCAATCCAGCTCGAACATCCATGACCCGCTGGGCCATCGGAGCGGTATCGATCACCGTCCCAGTCGCTTTTGCCCCGGCTAACGCAGCCTCATCCGCATTTTTAACGAGTATAGCAGTGCTCTCTCCAAGACCGATGAGACCTTGCAAAAAGTTCCCGATGCTCCTTACAGACTGACCCAAGCTGAACGCCGACATGGCTAGCGTTGCTTTCTGTTCCATGTCAAGCCTGGATGCTTCAGATTCCGTCAGGCTGTACAGGTCATCGCGCAACCGAGGTACTCTGGAAAACACACCAAAAAGGGGACAGATTTATTTTCCTGACTCAGCCCTCGGCCGCCCCTGCCCTCGCTGCTCTACCCGCACTCCAACAATCCGCTCTACCTCATCTACGAAACGACTTGTGCCCGTCAACTGACCTCGCTGCAAAGCATCACGGATCAATCGAATCTGATCAATCGGAATGGTCTGACGTGGAAAACCAGGGACAGACCACGTTTTCTATCTGAGAAACGCACAGATAACGTGGTCTGTCCCCGGTTCTGCCCGGTTCTGCCCTTACAAAGCAGCCTCTGTGGCTGGTATTCCTTTTGTGCCTTTCCGTCTCTTTAACGCATACCTCTGTACGGATCCTCAACTGAGCCACCCAATTCAGAAAGCGCAAGTGAAATCTCATTAAAAACTTCCGGCGACACATCTATTGATGAACAGGAGCATAGAAACACTCTTATTTTCTCGAGCCCCAACCTCACCATAATACTAATAATATCTTCAACCAACACTCGATCACACCCATTCCACACGGAGATCAAGCAATCTTCAACCCGCTCCCTTATACCAACATCCAAAACATTATAAGTATGCCACTGCCTATCACTTAATTCTAAAAGTGACTTTACAAAGTCGCTCTGCCCGACACTTTGCGACTCGAAACCATCCAACAACTCTGTAAATTCAACATCGAGCTCTTTGTCAGTCATTGAATCTGGCAGCGCAACGTAGTATTCAAAACTCTTCATAATTAAAAATCCACCGGTATATGCGTTGTATTGGAAGGCTGCCTGTACAACAAGCCATCTTGACCAAGCAGCTTGTTTCCTATTTTTATTTGTGCAGTCCATCCAGAGCCAGCATTTGAGCCAGGAAACTTAGCAGCAGCGTTCGCATCAGGCGCATGCCATTTTATCTCGACTTTTTGACCATTCCATTTGTATTGAAATTTGCTCCCATCGGCAATTGTACCTGAGGGTATGAAACTATTCGGCGTACCTGGCGGCACCAGCTTTTCCAAATCAGCAGCACCGATCCTACCATTTTTAATAAACCCTTTGGCTGAAGCGTAAGCATCAAAAAAAGCGGCTGTTTTATTCACTGGCTGGTTTAAGTAGCCAAAATCGCCATCTGCTTGCGACGCGGGGGACCCAGGTTTCGAGCCTGGCGGAGTCGCTTGTTCCGCCGCTCCCCCTTTCGGAACAGTAACACCGACAACTACCGGACTTTTACCCAGAATCTCCATGCTCAAGGTAGTCTTCAGCTCAGTCAACAACCCAGCCCGCTCAAACAGCGACAACTGCCGTCCAACCTGTTGATCAAGCCAACTGGTCTCCTTGACCCATTGATCGACTCCTGCCCACTCGCCCGGCGTCAGCCAACCTTCCTTCAGGTTCTTGGCGAAGGCCATCTGCTTGTCGGAGGTAAACAGCGCGCCCCAGCCATCAACCCCCTGCGATGGAACAGCAACAGCCCCTGGATTCCCGGTGAGTAACCCGGCCATATCGTAAGAGACGTTACGACGCAGGAAGTCCATCAGGTCCTTGGCGACGGGTGCCTCCAGTGAAACCGCGCTGCTCTGGATCCCCTCTACACAGGCTCTACTCTTACAGGCATTGATAGCCATGGAGCGCTCGGCAGACAGCGCTTCGTACCGCCCGATAATCTCACGGATGGTATTTGCGCTACACCCTGCAGTCACCCGACAACCTTGAAGCTCTTTGAGCAGGCGCTCTGCTGATGGGTGGTCGAGGTTGTTGTACTGCGTTGCGTTTGCCGTCACTGCCGCCGCGGCAGACGCATCCCCCCCTGTAAACGCCGCCGTCAATACGCCTATAAGTTGGGAGGCCGCGAGCAATTTGCTTACGCCTTGCTGATACTCCGGGCTGTTTCTATCGACTCCGACCGGTAACAATTTATCGGCAAGAGCGTCCACCAACGCCTCATTCGCCCCCGCAGCAATAGCGCCTGTGCGGAAGTCCCCGCCCATGGCTTCGGCCATCAATCCACCCAGCGCCGCATGCATTACAACTTTTGAAAGCTTGCCGTCGTCAAAAACGGTGATGTCACCAATCTTATTGGCCGAAACCGCACCACCAATACTGATGGCCGAACCCAATGCCGAAGCAACCAGGTTGTCCTTCAGGCTCCCCCCCATGATTGCCGTCTTGGCCGCGGCATCAGCAGCCAACTTGATAGCCACGCTTTGAGCGCTGGCTAGATCAAACTTCAAATCCGTGGCGCTAAACCCGAACTGCGAAGCGATACCCGCTGAGGCGCCTGCCAGCACATAACCCTTCAGGCTTTCGGCAGAGAAAACATCTTTGAAGACGGCGCCCAGGTTGCCTTTGTTGTTAATCGCGCTGACCGCGGCCCCGCTAGCCATCGATGTCAGCACGGAGGATGCCATGATGTTCCCCAGCCCTGCCCCCACGGTTGAACCGACGGCAGCTCCGCTGGCTACGGCTGAGGTTGTTGCGGTGCCCGCAGCAGCCATGGCCGTTCCCGAACCCGCTGTCGCGCTGGCTGCGGTTCCCACAGCCGCACTCGCGGCCCCTGCAGTAAGGACAGTGACAATAATAATCACCGCCAACATCGCCGCCGGCCCCATGCCCGAGCTGCTGTATTTGAACGACTCGTGGGTTTCCTTGATCAGTTGCCAATCCACATCGCCACGCGCCTCGGCTTCCTTGAGCCAAGCCAGTTGTGGATCGGCCTTGACCATGGCATCGATGGTCTGGCTGACGGTGTTTTGGTTGATGTTCTTGATATCGATGTTCAAGCCGTTGACGGCGTTGATGACCAAGTCACCTTGGGCAACCAACTGGCTTTGACGCAGGGTTTCGTCGGTGTTGCCACGGCCCTTGGCGGAGTTCCAGGTCATGCTGTTGCGGCTTTTCTGGTGGCTCTCCTGGTGAAGGTCCTTAACGCCTTCAAAGGCGATGGCGCCGCCACTGCTCAAGTTGATGTCCTGGGCACTTTCAAGCTTGGCCACCTGGTAGCGTTGGTCGCCGCCGCTGAGCACCGTCAGATCACCGCCAGTGCTGATTTGCGTACCGATGTTAGTGACGTGGGTGACTTCATCGCGCTGGGTTTTCTTGCTGCCCCACCCGCCTTTTTTCTTCATGTCATACAGCGAGTAATCGCTGTTCTGAGCGGCAAGCAGTTCCACTTTCCCCGCGGCCACCAAGTACGCTTCGTCCTGAGCCGTTATCCGACTGGAGACCAGTGCCATGTCACCGCCAGCCTTCAGCGAAACGTCGCCTCCTGCTTCCACGGTGGCAGCGACTTGCGCGACATTATCTTTCTGACGTGTTGTCTTGCGGACTCTGGAATAACTGTGGTTTTCATCGGCATCGGATGACAGCAGCAGATCTTCGGCCGCCGTCATCGACACATCGCGCTTCGCCGTGATGTCACTGGCGACCACGGCTATGTCACGTCCGCTCTTGAGCGTCAGATCCCGCCCGGCTTCAATGCTGGCGCTCTGCTGGGTGATCGTTTCGCTGCGGAAGCGAGACTGTTCGCCAGAGTTGCGTTCTTCCACGGCAAGGACGTTGATGTCGTGAGTGGCATCGATATAAGTATCGCCACCACTTTTCATCACCCCACCGGTACTGAGGGCATCACGGCCGGCCGAGATCGTCAGATCGTTGGCTGCTTCGATCCGGGCGGCGCTGTCGACATAATCGCGGTGCAGCGTGGTGCTGGAATAGCGTGAATCCAAGGCCGTCACGGTGCGCTCGTTAATCACGTCGCCACTGACCGCTACCAGGTTCACGTCACGCCCGGCGATAATCCCGCCGGCTTTATTCACCACGTTGTTGCCGGCCAGCAGGTCCAGTCGATTCCCCGCCTCCACCAGTCCGCTATTGACCAGATCCTTGCCGGCTGTGGCAGAGAGATTATGACTGGCTCGCAATGTCCCGGAGTTGGTCAGGTCCTTGCCTGCGATCAGCGTTACATCAGTGCCCTGAATCAACGCGCCGTTGGCGGCTAGCCGGTTATTGGCGTTGGCCATGTACAGCACCGGCACCAGGACTTTTTCACCGTTCACTTCGTGCTCTTCGAGCCAGACGATGTCATGGGTCAGGGCGGCGACTTGCTGCGCCGTGAGCGTCACGCCCAGCGCCAGGTTCAGCTGATCCTTGCTGGCGATGGCATTGTTCATCAGGTACTTGAACATCGCTTCGTCGGAGGTCTGGCCATCGATGAAACGCTGGCCGGTACGGGCGACTACGGCTTGCTGGACCAGGCGTTGCTCGTAGAGGCCATCCCCCAGGCGTTTGGCGCTGGTGTCCGGATCGTAGCCCAGGTTCTTCAGCAGATAATCCGAACTCATGAACTGGTTGAGGTTCGTGAGTACCGGATTGGTTTCGATCAGGTATTTATGAGCGTTGGACGGGGTTTTGGCGTCCGGCAGACCGGTGACGCGGTTGACGGGCTGATTGACCGATGTCGCCTTGACGTCGCTCCGCAAATCGACACCCGTCGTAGTAGAGAGGACCGAGGCGTCAAAAGCACTGGCGTTTTCCACGGCCTGCAACGGCACACGCCTGACCGGGAAGACCGCCCGCTGGCTGTCTGCGACTGCGGTGGGGCCATTGACCGATAGGGTGCGCGGGCCGTCGGCAACCACCGTCGTACGTTGCAATATACCAACGTCTGAATTGCCCAGGTTCCAGCCCGGCGATCCGGTCGGCGCCAAGGAAATCGACTGGGTCGTCGCTCCCTGGCCACTGAGGCGAAACAACCCATTTTGCCCCGTCGGCAATACGAAACCCGGCAGGCTCAGTGGGTTGACCTGCTGCTTGGAAAGGTCAGGCGGCAGCTGACTATTGATGTGTGCCAGTACCGGCTTGCCAGTGCCCCCACCCAAGGTGTTCTGTCGACGGTCGACGCCCGCGCTGAAAGCGTAATCTTCGTGTACGACGCTGTTGCTCAGGTTTTGCGCCGCATTGATGCTGACTTTGCCACCGGCCTGGACGATCGCCGATTGAACAGCCCCACCGTCCCTGGAAACCTCAACGTCGCTACTCACGTTGTAACGGGTGAGCTGAGCAGGAAGAGGCAGCAGGTTGTCGGGGTCGTATTCGGAAGTTTCATAGCGCTCAGGCTTATGCCATGCGCCATATCCATTCAGTTTTTTCCTGGTTACGCTATCCACCAGGATCATGCGCTCCTCTTCACTACCTTTTTGGTAATACCTCTCCATCGCGTAGTCAGTGGTTCGGAATTGCCCGACATCATCAATGTAGTGAAAGGTCAATGGCCCGTTGTCGTTGCGTTTGTTGAACTCCCACATCGCCCCAAGGGCAAATCGATTGTGCGTACCGTCGGTAATCCCTGGCGCGCTGAAAATCCGGGTGCGTTCGATGGTCCCACCGGCCGCGCCGATATTGCTGAAATTATTGGCAGCGATGGTGATGTCGCGAGCCGCCGTCACTTCGCTGCGGCTGTTGAGGAAGTCTCCACCGTTGAACGTAAAGTTACCGCCGGCGGTCAGCTTCGCTGTGGGTGACTGGTCGACCACCGACCCTTCATAGATTTCACGCAGCCCATAATCGACATAGTAGGTGTCGCCACTGCAATCGTTGCAATGCACGGCAATGAATGAAGAAATCAGCTTGCGGGCAACTTCGAACTTTTCGCCACGGTTGTTCAGCGTGGTGGCATTGATGGACATGTTCCCGGCGCTTTCCATGACCCCGGAGATGTTCTCCAGCACACTGGCCCGCGCCGCGCCGTTATAGCCTTTAACGCTGAGGTCACCCAGGCTATAGAAATCGCCATAATTGTTGGTCGCGCTGTCGACCTCCAGCGCCGTATCCCGCCCGCTGAAAATCAGCCCATGGTCGTTTATCAACGAAGGGTTTTTTACCCTCAACGACTGTGCGCTGCCCAAGGTGCCGGTATTGCTCAGGCTCCCTGTCTCGACAGTTAAATCGCCATTGGACGTCAGTCTGCCCGCGTTGCTCAGTTGTCCGCCGACCTTGACGGTGGTTCCCCCGCCACCGGCAATGCTGGAGGCCGCGTTCAAGTTCAGCTGCGCCGCGCCCAAGTACAAGTCACCGAGGCTCGACACCCGGCCATTACCACCGTAGCTACCGTCCAGTTGCAGATCCAGGCTGGCGTCACTGGCGATCAGTCCGTTATTGGTCCAGTTTGTCCCGCGACCTTGCAAATGCCTGGTGGCCAATAGTTGGCCACTGGTCGTCTGGGTGAAATTTTTCACATCAACGTTGAGCCGTCCGGCCTGGATCACGCTGGAGTTGATCCAAGTGTCGGCATTCAGCGCCAGCGTACCGCCAGTGGTGATACCACCACCGGCGCCCATCACGTTGGCAGTAGAGATATCGAACGTCCCGAGCCCTACGTGGTTGAGTTGCCCACCGCCGTTGAGAAAGCTGCCAACGGCCAGTGTCAGGTCGGTGTTGACGGTTTCCAGGACACCATTGCGGTTATCCAGCAAGCCGCCGATCTGGAAATTGGTTTTGCCTGAGTTGCCGAGTGAGCGAAGTTGGCCGCCCTGGTTATCAAGGCTGGTTGCCTTGACCGTCAGTTGAGTGTCGCTTTCGATGATGCCTGTGCGGTTGTTCAGGGCTTCGGTGAGGCTCAGGTTGATAGTGTCACCGGCCATCTGACCGCTGGCGTTGTCCAGGCTGGTACCGGTGATACCAGCCAGCCCCTTGGCGTAGAGCGTGCCGCCACGGTTTTCGAAGGCAGCGGCGGTGATGATTGCGTCACCGCCTTGCGCCGACATCCGCCCGCCGTTGTTGTTCAGGCCGGCCAGGGCAGTGAGTTTCAGTGCCTGGCCCTGGATAATGCCCCGCTGATTGCTGTTGCTCAGGTCGAAGCCGTTGCGCAGTACGCCAACGGTCCGGGCTTCAAGCGCGCCCAGGATGCTCGATAATGTACCGCCACGGTTATCGATATTGGCGGCCTTGACGAAGGTCGTTCCGCTTTGAGCGATGACTCTGCCGCTCTGGTTATCGAGGTCGCCGCTGATATCGAGGGTCAGGCCGTTTTGGCTCTGGATCGTGCCCTGGGCGTTGAAGAGACTGGCCGCTTGCATCTGCACGTCGGCCTTTTGGCTGTAGATCAAGCCGTTAGCGTTGTTGCGAACCGCACCGCTGGCGGTGAGCAGCAGCGCATCGTTGGCGGCGACGGTCCCGCCCAGACTGTTATCCAAGGTTTGGGTCAGCAGGGTCAGCGTGCTTTGGCCGGCGAGTTGGCCCTTCTGATTGCTGAGATCGGTAACACCCTTGATCAGCATCGGGCCGGCGCCGGCCAGTTTCCCGTTATTGTTGTTCAGACTGCCGAGCAGTTTCAGCGTCAGTGCTGCATTGCCGATGATCTGCCCGCTGGTATTGTTCAGGGAACTCACCTCGGCATCGATAACCTGCTGCGCATTGACGACGCCATCCGCGTTCGTCAATGCCGCGGCGGTAATGCCGAGCCCGGCACCGCTGTCGATGAGACCGCCAAGGCTATTGTTGAGCTCGCCGTTAAGCTCCAGGGTCTGTCCCGCACCACTGCTGAGGATGCCTTTATTGCTGTTATCCAGACTCTTTGATTTGACGCTCAGGTTGCCTTGACTAACCAGCGCACCGGCATTGCTGTTGAGCAGAGCCTGCTTGAGGTCCACAGCCACATCACCGTTGCGACTCGATAGCGTGCCGCTGTCGCGGTTGTCCAGACTGTCGCCTGTGACCTCCAGCCCCTGCCAACCGGACAGCAGGCCTTTACGGTTGGTCAGGCTCGTGCCGCTGACCAGCAGTTTTTCACCGCTGATGATTTTGCCAGCCGTGGTGTCTATCGCCCGAGCAATCAGATCAAAGCCGAGGTTGCTGGAGATTTCGCCGTTCTGGTTGCTCAGGTCACGCAGGCGTTTGAGAGTCAACGGGCCTTTGGCGGTCAGCAGGCCATTGCGGTTGTCGAGTTCGCCGTTTGCGACATCTACCGTGACCGCGTTGTCACCTAGCAGGCGCCCGCCATTTTGGGTCAGCGAAGTCAGTGTAAGGTCGATATCACCCTTGGCCGAAACTTCGCCGTCATTGCTGGAATCCAGGCTCGTACCAATGATTGTCAGCTTGCCCTGACTGTTGATCAAACCGCTGTCGCGGTTAGTCAGTGCCATTGCGTCGAGAGTCACGGAACCCACGCCCAACAACGTGCCGCCCTGGTTGTTGAGGTCAGCGCTGGCGATATGCATGGCCTGCGCCGCGCTGATCAACCCCTTGGTATCGTTACGCAGCAGTCCATCTACGGTGAGTCCAAGATCGCCACGACTGATCAGGCTGCCACCGCTGTTGTTCCAACTGGCCGCCCGTACATCGAGCGCCGCCGCGCCGATCTGGCCTTTGACGTTGTCCATTGCGTTGGCGATGCGCAGGGTCAGGACCTGGTTGCTCAGCAGTTTGCCGTTGCTGTTATCCAGGTTCTGGGCGGTCAGGGTGAAGGCTTGGGCGCTGGAAATTTCACCGCCCTGGTTGTTGACGCCTTTGAGTTGCTTGAGCAGTAAGGCACCCGGTGCGTTGATCAGGCCGCCCTGGTTGTTGAGCTGCCCCTGCTGCATGTCCAGGCTGAGGCGGGTATTGCTGAACAACTTGCCGCCTTGTTGATTCAGACCGGTAACCGTCGCGGTCAAGGCATCTTGACTGCCGATACGGCCATCTTCCTGATTGGTGACCTGGCCTGCGACAAGGTCCAGCGTGGCGGCACTGGTCAATCGGCCGCCTTGGCTGTTATCAAACGCGCCCGTGGTGACGGTTACCGCGCCTTTGCCACTGATGCTGCCTCCTTGGCTGTTGTCGAGGCTGGCACTGACCAGCGTAAGCGCGCCATCGGTGATCAGGCGGCCGCCCTGGTTTTTGATGCTGGTGTCACTGGTGAGTTTCAGATCGTTCGCACTGGAAAGACTGCCCTGAGTATTGGTCAGCTCGCTGGTTTCGACGGTCAAGGCACCTTCGCTGTTGACCTGGCCCTCGCTGTTGTCGAAGGCGCCGGTCAAGTCCAGGTGCATGTTCTGCGCACTCAGCAGATTACCGCCCGTGTTATCCAGCGAATGTCCCTTCGCGGTCAGGGTCGAGGTAGCACTGAGCAAGCCCTTGTTACCGTTGAGCAGTTGATCGACGGTCAGCTTCATGGCCTGCCCGGCGAAGGCTTTGCCACCGTCACGGTTATCGAATGTCTTGCCGATGATCGTCAGGTCGGAGTTAGTGGTGATTTCGCCACCACGGTTATCGGCCTCATTGACCGCCAGGGTCATGGCTTCGGTTGCGCCCAACAGACCGTTCAATCGGTTATCGAGCGTGTCGGCGGTGACCTGCAAGGTACCGGTTGCGATCAGTTGGCCCTTGCGGTTGTCCAGTGACGTAGCCTGGACAATGGCGTCGGCCTTGCCGGCGATTTCACCGCTACGGTTATCCAGCGTCCCGGCGACCAGCAGGAGCTCACCGTCAGCGACGACGGTGCCGCTCTGGTTATCCAGGGTTTTGTCGGTTCGTAGTTCGAGCCGATCGTAGCTGCTGATCAGGCCTTCATTGTTGTTGAGACTGGCGCTGCGACTGTCCAGGGAGGCGGCGGAGATCACCCCTTTGATGTTATCCAGGACTTGCGCGATGCGCAGGGTCAGACCCTTGTTGCTGAGCAGCTTGCCGCTGTTATTGTTCAAGTCAGTAGCGGTTAAGTCGAACGCTTGCTGACTGGATATCTCGCCGCCCTGGTTGTTCACACCGTTGAGGTTTTTCAGCAACAACGGGCCGGTGGCGTTGATCAGGCCAGCCTGATTATTCAATTGCCCCTTGTTCAAATCCAGATCCAGTCCGGTTTGACTGAACAGCTCACCGCCCTGCTGATCGAGCCCGGTCACCGAAGCGGTCAAGGCTTTTTGACTGGCAATCCGGCCAGCAGCGTTATCGACCTGGTGAGCGGTGAGTTCCAGGGTGCTGCCACTAATGAGGCGACCGCCCTGACTGTTATCCAAGTCACCGGTGGTGATCTGCGTGATGGCGTTGCCAGATATCAGGCCTTTTTGGCTGTTGTCCAGGCTGACGCTGTTGACGATCAATGTGCTGTCGGTGCTGATCGAGCCGCCTTTGTTGAGCAAGGCTCCGCGACTGGTCACAGACAATGCACCGGCACTGCCAAGGCTCGCTCCGGTGTTGTCCAGGCTTGCAGCATTGACGGTCAGGGTCCCTTCGCTATTGATCAAACCCTGGATGTTGAGCAAGGCGTCATCGAGGGTTATATCCAGCCCTTGAAGGCTGTTCAGGCTGCCGCCGCTGTTGTCCAGCGAAGTACCTTTGAGGCTTGTCGAGCCTTGGGCGACGATAAGGCCCTTGCTCTGGTTGAGCAGTTTGGCAACGACCATTTGCAGGTCTGTGCCGGCCAGGATTTTGCCCCCCTCGCTGTTACGCAGGCGCTGGCCTTCGATGTTCAACAACAGGTTGCTGGACAGCTCGCCGGCACGGTTGTCGATCTCATCGACCTTCAACGTCAGCGCCTTGGTGGTGCCGATCAACCCGCCATTGCGGTTGTCGAGGGTGGTACCGGTCAGCTTCAGATTACCTTGGGCAACCAGTTCCCCACCCTGTTGCTGCAGCAGACCGATAGTAGCGGTGAGGTCGTTCTGGCTCGATATCCGCCCGGCGGCGTTTTGCACCTCAGCGGCATCAAGGGTGACCGGACCTACGGCACTGAACAAACCTCCAGCGTTGTCCAGGCGCGTGCCTTCATAGGCGATGCTGGCCTTGCCACTGATCAAACCTTTATCACGGTTATCCAATTGGCTGACCTGAAGCTTCAGGTGCTTGTCCGCCTGGATCACGCCACCCCGGTTATCGGTCGAAGGGCCGGTCACGGTCAGGGTGTCTTTGCCGCTGATCTTGCCGCCTCGGTTGTCAAGGCTGGCGCTGCGCACATCCATCACACCCTTGGCGCTGATTTCACCTTTGTTCTGGTTATCCAGCAATCCGCTGATGCGGGTGGTTAGCGTGCCGTCACTGACCACCACACCAACGTCACGGTTATCGAGAGTGGCAGCGCGCAGATCCACGCTTTTACCCGAGCCCAGGAGACCGTCGCGGTTATCCAGCGCGCCACTGAGATCGATGTTCAAGCCAAGGTCGCCAAGGATCTGGCCGCCACGGTTGTTCAGAGAAGAGCCGTTGAGGCGGGTGATGGCGGCGCTGGAAATTTCGCCGTTACTGTTATTCAGCTGGCCGACGGCACTCGTCAAATTTCCCGTGCTGTTGATCACTCCGCTGGTGTTGAAAGCTTGATTGGCCGTCACGTTCAACACGCCGGCACTCAGCACCTGTCCCTTGTTTTGATTATCCAGGATCCCGGCATTGACCGTACCGGCCTGCCCGGCACTCAAGGTGCCACCCTGGTTGCTCAACGTCTGCGCAACGTTCGCCGTCAGGTTCCGGCTGGCGATGATGCTCTTGCCACTGTTGTTCAGGTTCTGCGCAGTAACGCTCACATCACCCGTCGTGTTGCGCGTGGTATCGGCGTTGACGCCGGCTTCAATAATGCCGTTGTTAGTCAACTGCCCACCCGCATTGAGGACGATACTGTCCCGCGCCGCGAGGGTTTGCTGGTTGGTCAGATCGCCCTGAGTCTGCGCGTTCAACGTCGTGCCGGCGTAGACCGGCCCACGGGCATCGAGGCTGGCCGCCTTAACGTTCACGGCTCCACTGGCCGAGGCATCAACCATGCTCAAATGCCCATTGGCATCAAGCTGGATATCCCCCCCACTGGCAATCAACTTCCCGTCCAGCTTCACCCCGACCCCGGCCTCGGTGCCCACCAGCTTGATGGCGCCTGCATACATCCCACCCAACGCCGAAGAGTCGATAGCCAATTGCGGCTTGGCGCTGCCGTCATCGGCGCGGGCGGTGGCGCTCAAAGTGTCGGCGTTGACGTCATTGCGGCCGGCAACAATCGTCAGGTTCTTGGCCTGGATCTCGGCGTTGATCTTGGCGCTGCGGGTGATGATTTCGAAGTGGTCGACGTTGTTGGCGTTAAGGCCCGCGCCTTCAATCGCGACACTGCCCTGATCTACTTGGTAGCGGTTCAACTGGCCGTTTTCGATAACCGCTTTACCGGTGCTCAACGTGACCTTCGGGCTGTTGATAAAACCGCAGCCGTTGCAGGTGATGCCATAGGGGTTGGCGACGATGACGTGGGCCGACTGCCCGGCCACTTCGGTGTAGCCACGCAGCTGGCTGGGGTTGCCGCCGTTGACTTCGTTGAGGATGGTTGTGGCAGCCGTGCCGTTGAGGTTCGGGTTGCCGAGGATGATCCCGCCCAGTTGCGTGGCCTGGGTGCGGTTTGTGGCGTTGTTGAGGATGACGCCGTTGCTGCCGACGTTGTAGTCCGTGAACTGGTTGTGGGACAGGCCGCTGCCGTTGGGCCGGGCGATGTTGACGATGGGCACGCCGTTGCCTGCCTGGTCCAGGCCGGTGCCCGGCGCACTGACCACAATGCCTTCTGCCTGGGCCCACATCGGTTGCCAGAACATGACGTTGGCCAACAGGAACGCCAGGCCGCGCTTGGGCATGCCCCAGAACTGATCGCGGTTTTTCAGTACGGCTGAAGGCTGGCGGGCCAGGAAGGCGTGTTGACGGTCGTCCATGTTCAGGTCTCGTTGCAACAGAATTTAAAGGAGTACATCCACGCGGAAGTAGATCGGCGCTTCGCGCTCGGTCAGGGCATCCGGGCGTTCCAGGGAGTGGGCAAAGGTGACGCTGGCGTTCAGGTGCTCACCGCGGGCGAACAGCTCCACTGAGTTGCTCGACATGCGCCCGTGCTGGTCGCCGTTGTAGCGGTCGCCACGAATCACGCCCTGGTCATAACCGAGGCTGGTGCCGTATTCGGCGAACACCGGCCGCAGCCATTCCAGGGTCACCGGGCGGCTCCAGCGCAGGTCGTTGCGCCAGTAACCGCCGCTGTCGCCGGACAGGGATTGGTCCTTGTAGCCACGGAT
Organism: Pseudomonas sp. B21-054; assembly: GCF_026016345.1. NCBI lineage: Bacteria > Pseudomonadati > Pseudomonadota > Gammaproteobacteria > Pseudomonadales > Pseudomonadaceae > Pseudomonas > Pseudomonas sp. B21-054. Next base: position 1,732,430 of record NZ_CP087204.1, on the reverse strand, counting down.
GGAAGATTGTCCGCCCAGGCTCATGCGCTGCGGGCTGAACAGCACGTCTTCGCTGCGCTGGCCGGTCATCAGGCTGCTGAAGCTGAACGATTCGTCCCACAGCTTGAAGGGTTGCAGGTAGCTGGCGGTGGCGGTGTATTTGCGATAGCGGGCATCGGCCTGACCGGGGCCTGGATCGTTGTCGCCCTGGGCATCGAAGGCGCCGATGCCTTGCTGCATGCCCAAGTCCAGGTTGACGAAAGCACTGCCGACCCGGCGGCCATGATTGATGCCGAACTGGGCTTCGCTCAGACGATTGCTGCTGACGGCAAGTTTGCTGTCTTCGATGAAGTTGTTGGTGCGCAGGTAGGCCAGGCCGGTGTTGAGGGAGGTCTTGCTCAGGGCGTCGCGGTGGATCACTCGCTCCAGGCGCACCTGATGGTTTTGGCTGTCGCCGGTCTGCTTGAAGTTGAAACCGTTGGCCGGGATTTGCGAGCGGTACTCGCTCTGGCTGTAGGTGTAGCTGAGGTTCCACCAGCCAAACGGCAGGTTGTAATAGAGCATGGCGTTGCGTGAGGTGTGCTGGTGGTCGGTCATCGCGTCATGACCGCCGCGCAACATCAACTGGTCGGCCAAACCCAGCGGGCTGTCCCACTCGAAACTGGTGCCCCACTGCTGCTCGCCCGTGCTGCGCTGGCCGTCGTTGCTGCGGGACAGTCCGGCGCGCCAGGGTTTTTGCGGCTCGTTGGTCACCCGTACTTCACTGCCGCCGACGTTCTTGCCGGGAGTCAGCTCCATCTTCGCCTGATTCGACGGCAGGCGATTGAGCTGGTCCACCATCTGCTCGATTTCCCGCAGGTTGACCAACTCGCCGGTCTTGCCGGGAAACGCCATCGCCAATTCGCGCTCCGACAGCTTGCTGTTCTCGGCGCCCTTCAAGCCTTCGAGCCGCCCTTCCACCACCAGCACACTCAAATGCCCGCCGGACAAATCCTGTTGCGGCAGATAGGCGCGACTGGTGACCAGGCCTTTTTCGATGTAGTGATCGGTGATGACCTTGAGCAGTTCGTTGAGCTGCGGTACGCCCAGGCATTGGCCGATGTAGGGCTTGAGCAGGCGTTCGCGCTCACGGGCGGAGAGGCTGTCGGCGCCCTTGAGTTCGATGGTCTTGATGGGAAAGCAACGGGTATCGGCAGGCGCTGTCGGCTGGGCCGGCTTCGCCTCCTGTCCTGGCAGGTCCTTGAGTTCTTCGAGGCGGCGTTGTTGCTCTTCGAGCAAGCGGTTCTGACGCTCGCGGATCAGGTCCGTATCGCCAGGCGTGGGGGCGGCGCGAGCCAGGGTCAGCGGAGAAAGGCACAGCAAAGCCAGGCACAACCTCGCCCAAAAGGCGGGTTTGGTCATGTTCGATCCCTCGATCCAAAAGTGACATCAAAATAGTGGCGCGATATTAATGAGCCATCATTTTGACGTCAACTTAATCGGTTGAGCCTTGAGGTTATTATTGGATCCGTTCGTCTGAAATCAGACGCCTCTCGTACGACGGTATGAAAGGTCCGGTGCAGAGCCGGAAACCTCCTACGAAACGAACACACAGGCCCTCGCAGCGCCTGGCAAATGAACTTTCCGACCAACGCCGGCCTCAACCCATTACCTGCCCAACAAGGAATACGAGGCCCTGCCATGAAAACCTTCCTCAAGCTCACCCTCGCCGCCGCCCTCACCTGCGCCCTGCCCGCCTGGGCCTGCACTCCCGAGGAAGCCACCGCCAAGCGGGAACAACTGGCCCAGGAAGTGACCAAGCTCACCGAGCAGAACCCGGCCAAGGCCAAGGAAATCAACGACGAGTTGCAGGCCATGGATATGGAGACTGCCAGCAAGGACATGCCGGATAAGTGCCAGTTGATTGATAAGCGTCTGGAAGAACTGAAGAGCGCAGAAAAGAAAGCTGGGTGATTGCCCACATCTCGAACACAGCCTGCTTTTGTGGCGAGGGGATTTATCCCCGCTGGGTTGCGAAGCAACCCCAGTAAAAGCAGCTCAGTTGAACCAGATACACCGAGTGTCCGGTTTTAGGGCTGCTTCGCAACCCAGCGGGGATAAATCCCCTCACCACAGGGTTCTGCATCGAATTTAAAATTGAGTTCCACCCATAAAAAAACCGGACCCAAGGTCCGGTTTTTTCATGAAGCCCTACCGCCGCTTCACTCAGCCGCTGGCGCTTCTGGCTTGCGGCGCTTGAGCGGGGCCATGCCGTCCTTGCTGACCAGCGACAGCGCGTCGGTCTTCGGGCGGTTGGCGATTTTGCGCTTGGTGGGTGCCTTGGCACCGGTTTTCTTTTTGTCGCCCTTGGCGTCGACTTTTTTCTTCTTCACGCCAACGGCCTTGCCCGAAGCCTTGACCTTTTTCGGTCCGCCGTAGGTGCCTTTGACTTCCTTGATGGTACGACGCTCGAAGCTCTGCTTGAGGTAGCGCTCGATGCTCGACATCAGGTTCCAGTCGCCATGGCAGATCAGCGAGATCGCCAGGCCGTCGTTACCGGCTCGGCCGGTACGACCGATGCGGTGCACGTATTCGTCGCCGCTGCGGGGCATGTCGAAGTTGATCACCATGTCCAGGCCGTCCACGTCCAGGCCACGGGCGGCGACGTCGGTGGCGACGAGGATTTTCACGCCACCTTGCTTGAGGCGGTCGATGGCCAGCTTGCGGTCTTTCTGGTCTTTATCGCCGTGCAGCACGAACGCCTTGTATTCCTGGGCGACAAGGCGACCGTAGATGCGGTCGGCCATGGCCCGGGTGTTGGTGAAGACGATGGCTTTCTGGTAGGTCTCGTTGGCCAGCAGCCAGTTCACGATCTGTTCTTTGTGCTGGTTGTGGTCGGCGGTGATGATCTGCTGACGGGTGGTGGAGTTCAGCTGGCTGACCGCGTTGAGCTGCAAGTGCTCGGGGTTGTTCAGCACCTTGGCGATCATCTCCCGCAAGCCCGAACCGCCGGTGGTGGCGGAGAACAGCATGGTCTGCTGGCGATTGACGCATTCGTCCACCAGGCGTTGCACGTCTTCGGCAAAGCCCATGTCCAGCATGCGATCGGCTTCGTCCAGCACCAGGACTTCGACTTCCTTGAGGTCAAGGTTGCCGGCGTTCAGTTGCTCGATCATCCGCCCCGGCGTGCCGATCAGGATGTCCGGCACCTTGCGCAGCATGGCGGCCTGGACCTTGAAGTCTTCGCCGCCGGTGATCAGGCCGGACTTGATGAAGGTGAACTGCGAGAAGCGCTCCACTTCCTTCAAGGTCTGCTGGGCCAGTTCACGGGTCGGCAACAGAATCAGGGTCTTGATGCTGACGCGAACCTTGGCCGGGCCGATCAGGCGGTTGAGGATCGGCAGCACGAACGCGGCGGTCTTGCCGCTGCCGGTCTGCGCCGTCACCCGCAGGTCACGCCCCTGGAGCGCGAGCGGAATAGCCGCTGCCTGCACTGGCGTTGGCTCGACAAATTTAAGCTCGGCCACGGCTTTGAGCAGGCGTTCGTGCAGGGCGAATTGGGAAAACACGGGTGCTACCTCGAAGAAATGCAAAAAAACAGCTGCATAGGGTAACGGTTTCGAGCGCGAAGGCCGAGTTTCTTTATACAAACGGCAGTAAATCAGTGGATTTTTATAAGCCGATTTGTCATCAACGGTCACTCGACCGGGCTTAAATGCTCTAATCGCACCCTCGCGTCTTTAATAGAAGAACCGTTTCGTCCATGGACATCAAACAACTCTGGGTCAACATCCAAGACCTCTGGGGTGCCCTTGACCAGCACCCGCTCCTGCATTCCAGCCTGGCCCTGATGTTGCTGCTGGTCATTGCCCTGGTGCTCGGGCGCGTGGCGCGCTACCTGATTCTGCACGCCGCCAAATTGCTCGGCCGCCAACCGTCCCTGCATTGGATCAACGACCTGCGCCAGAACAAGGTCTTCCATCGCCTGGCCCAGATGACGCCGTCGCTGATCATCCAGTTCGGCCTGCACCTGGTGCCGGAACTGAGCAAGACCAGCCTGATTTTCCTCGGCAATGTCGCCCTGGCCTTCACCATCCTGTTCATGGTGCTGAGCCTCAGTGCCCTGCTCAGCGCCCTGCTGGATGTCTACGCGCGCACCGAACATGCGCGAACCCGCTCGATCAAAGGCTACGTGCAGCTGACGAAGATGGTGCTGTATGTATTCGGCGCGATCATCATCGTCGCCACCCTGATCGACCGTTCGCCGCTGTTGCTGCTGTCGGGCCTGGGGGCGATGTCGGCGGTGATCCTGTTGGTCTACAAGGACACCCTGCTGTCGTTCGTCGCCAGCGTGCAGTTGACCAGCAACGACATGTTGCGGGTCGGCGACTGGATCGAAATGCCCCAGGTCGGCGCCGACGGTGATGTGGTGGACATCACGCTGCACACGGTCAAGGTGCAGAATTTCGACAAGACCATCGTCTCGATCCCGACCTGGCGCCTGATGTCCGAATCGTTCAAGAACTGGCGCGGCATGCAGCAGTCCGGCGGGCGACGGATCAAGCGCAGCCTGTTCATCGATGCCAGCGGCGTGCGCTTTCTGCATGATGAAGAAGAACAGCGCCTGACCCAGGTGCGCCTACTGACCGACTACATCGGTCGCAAGCAGGCCGAACTCAAGGCCTGGAACGAAGCCCAGGGCAACGTCGCGGCGATGTCGGCCAACCGTCGACGCATGACCAACCTGGGCACCTTCCGCGCTTATGCCCTGGCGTATCTGAAAAGTCACCCGGAGATCCAGCCGAACATGACCTGCATGGTCCGACAGATGCAGACCACGGCCCAGGGCATCCCGCTGGAAATCTACTGCTTCACCCGCACCACCGTATGGGCCGACTACGAACGCATCCAGGGGGATATTTTCGATTACCTGCTGGCGGTGATGCCGGAGTTCGGATTGAACCTGTACCAGCAGCCCAGCGGCACGGATTTGCGTTCAGGGTTGCTGCCGGCGGTGCTGGGGGCGAGTTCCATTTCAGAGCCGCAGAAACAGGTCGTTTGAATCCACCAGAAAACCCTTGTGGGAGCGGGCTTGCTCGCGAAGGCTGGGTATCAGTCGATATTTAATTGACTGTTCCACCGCTTTCGCGAGCAAGCCCGCTCCCACAAGGGGATCAGGGTGAAGGCTGAGACTGGCGGATCCCCAACCGACTGATCCACACCGCCGCCAGTATCACTGACCCGCCCAGCAGCAACCGCCCCAGGTCCTCATGCTGGTTCCAGATCAGCAGGTTCACCAGCAGCCCCACCGGCACGTGCAGGTTGTTCATCACCGCCAGCGTCCCGCCGTTGACCAGGCACGCGCCTTTGTTCCACCAGTAGAGTCCCAACGCGGTGGAAACCAGGCCAAGGAATACCAACACGCCCCATTGCAACGGCGCTTCGGGCCAGAAATTGGTCTTGCCGAACAGCAGGAAGGCCGGCAGCGCCACCATCAGCGCACCGAGATAGAAATAACCGAAACGCCGATAGTGCGGCAGATCGCTCGGGTGACGGGCCACCAAATGCTTGTACAGCACCTGCCCGGCCGCATAGGTGAAGTTGGCCAGTTGCAGCAGCAAAAAGCCCATGAAGAAATCCGGATTGATCCGGTCGTAGCGAATCACCGCCGCGCCGGCCACGGCCACCAGCGCCGCGATCAAGGCCCAGGGGTTGAAGCGACGATTGAGCGCGTCTTCGATCAGGGTCACGTGCAGCGGCGTCAGGATGGTGAAGAGCAGTACCTCGGGCACCGTCAATACTCGGAAGCTCAGGTACAGGCACACGTAGGTCACGCCGAACTGCAACGCGCCGATCAACAGCATGCCGCGCATGAACGACGGCTCCACCTGACGCCAGCGGGTCAGAGGAATGAACACCAGCCCCGCCAGCAAGACCCGCACCAGCACCGCGAAGTAGCTGTCCACATGCCCGGCCAGGTACTCCCCGATCAGGCTGAAGGAAAACGCCTGGATCAGCGTCACAAAAAGTAGATAGCCCATACGCCCCTCGTTTCAAGTGGCGGCGAAGATAGCCGTTTTGAACGATGGGAGCGAGCCTGCTCGCGATGGTGCAGCCTCGATCTTCAAATGGCATCCACGACCGAAGTGCCGGCCTGGCGCTGCTGCCGGTAGCTGGCGGCACGCTGAAGCACCCGGGTCAACGCCTGGAGGTTCGCCGGCTTGGTTAAAATGTCATCGGCACCAGCAGCCCTGAAACGCTCCAGCTCGCTCGAAAAAGCGCTCGCGGTGAAAGCAACGATATAGCAAGTATCGCCCTGTGGGAGTGCGCGGATTTTACCCACGGCCTCCAGCCCATCCATGACAGGCATGTTGATGTCCATGAAAATGACCTCTGGCGTCGCAGTCATGCACCGGTTGACCGCTTCCAGTCCATCTGACGCAAGGTCGGGCGCGTAACCCAACTCTTGCAGCATCGCCATGGCCACTTTCTGGCTCAGGGAATGGTTCTCTACCAGCAAGATATCGAGCGGGTAATCCGCAGCAAAAGACGAGTCGAAACCCACCGCTGCTGGATCGTCTCCAGTGGGTATTTCCTTGGTTGAAAAAAGCGCCATGGGAAGTGAGAAAGAGAACGTCGATCCGACGCCAGGCTGGCTGGTGAAGGTTAAAGTCCCGTGTTGCGCCTCGACCAGCGTCTTACAGATTGAAAGACCCAGCCCACTTCCGGTAAAGCGCTGGCTGGCCGGTTCCTTGAACTGAGCGAAGGGCTTGAACAGGCTGTCCTGTCGTTCTATCGGGATGCCGATGCCGGTATCGTGTATGGAAAAATCGAGCCGGGCTTGAGGGCCGTAACCGCTGGTGGTGACCATGAGTGATACTTTCCCGGCTTCGGTAAATTTGACGGCATTACCCAACAAGTTGATCAATATCTGGCGAAGGCAATCGATATCGGTTTTGATCAAGGGCGGTACGTCTAGAGAGAACTGGGCCTCAAGTACGATGGGTTTGTCCTGAATACTTTGCCGGATCATTTCAATACTGGATGAAACCAGTGCCCTCACTTCGAACACACAAGGTTTCAGCTCAAGTTTTCCCGCTTCGATCTTGGCAAGATCAAGTATGTTATCGATCAGTGAGAGCAGCGTCCGGCCGCTGTTATGAATTGTGTTTAGAAGACCGCGCTGCTCGGGGTCCAGGGCAGACCGGGCCAGCAATTCGGTGGCGCCAATGACGCCGTACATGGGCGTGCGGATTTCATGGCTCATGGTCGCCAGGAATCGGGTTTTCGAACGGTCCGCATCCTCGGCGGCATTTTTTGCCTGATTCAATATTTTTTCGTTTATTTGTAATTGCTGAAGATGAGCGCGCATGCGAAAAAGAATGAAGGCAAGAAACAGCAGGATGGCAAGGATAATGTGATACAGGGAATCCTGGTTAAGTTGTTGGTAGTAGTCCGCCAACGTAATTTCCGCGCCAACGACATACACCGTACCGTCTTGGGATTTTAACGGGACGAAGACGGCGCGAAAGTCGCCCCAATGATCCGCGTAGTCGATCCAGGTTGGCTCGGTGCGTTCAAAACTATCCAGTAAAGCCTGGCTGGCATCTGGATAAGGATCGAAAAAACGCACGTAATTCTTCGCTTGGATTTCTTCTTTTGAGGCACTGGAGCTGATCAGATAAGCCTTTCCATCGCGTTTGACCACGCTGTACACAAAAGCCGTGCCCATTGACTCATTGAAGCTGGAGAGCCGCTGAATGGCATCCCAGTCTTGCGCTGGCGTCTTGGATTGTTTGTCGACCAGATGGTCATGGTAACGATCGCCGAGGATGGCCGAAGCGCCCAACGCGGCATGCAGCAATTTGCTATTAATGTTGTCCGTGAGAACGCCCTGGGTCTCGACATACAGGTAATAGATATAGCCACTGGCCCCTATGAAATAGGCCAAGAATAAAGCCCATGTTTTCCGCCTGACTTTGAACATATCACAGCCTCCATACTGTAATTTCAAGCAGAGCTCGTTTTCACTTGCTGCAAGTATTGACGGCAAAGACTTACTTGACCGAAGCGCCAGTTTTTCGTGTTTACCAGGGTGTTTGAGATTTGGGAAACAGCCTACCACAGCGGGACTGGGGAGACGGGGCCAAATATGACTGAGTGTCCGTTCAACACATTTTCCCGGCCCGAAGATTGAGGCTCAGGTCCATTTAGGCGGGGGCTCTTTCCAACCCAAAAAAAAGCCCGATCTCGCTAAAGCGTTCGATCGGGCTACTGCACTCAGGAGCAACAAGTGCAAAGGGAGGTTCGATGCGCAAAACGGTTTGAAGGGAAGCGCCAGGCCACTAGACCACCTGGCGATTACCCGAGGATTAACGGATCAGGCGACCTGGGACAATTTGGCGTTGGCCTGATTCAACCCCTTCTCCTGGAAGTCGCCGCCCAGGTTCATGCCTTCGGCATGGATGAAGCTCACGTCGTGGATGCCGATGAAGCCCATGACCTGGCGCAGATAGGGTTCCTGATGGTCAGTGCTGCCACCGGCGTGGATGCCACCGCGAGCGGTCAGCACGAAAGCACGCTTGCCGACCAGCAGGCCCTGGGGGCCGGTGGGGGTGTACTTGAAGGTCACGCCAGCACGCAGCACGTGGTCGAGCCAGGCTTTCAAGGTGCTGGGGATGGCGAAGTTGTACATCGGCGCGGCCATCACCAGCACGTCGGCGGCCAGCAACTCATCGGTCAATTGGTTGGAACGCTCCAGCGAGGCGTTTTCGATGTCGTTGCGCTGCTCGGCAGGCTTCATCCAGCCGCCCAGCAGATTGGCATCCAGGTGCGGCACCGGGTTGATGGCCAGGTCGCGAACGCTGATTTCGTCGGCCGGGTGCGCGGCTTTCCACTGGCTGATGAAGGTCTGGGTCAGTTGACGGGAAACCGAGTCTTGCTGGCGGGCACTGCTTTCGATGATCAGAACGCGGGACATGGGATGTAGGCTCCATCTGAGAATGTTGTCAGTCGATGGAGTGAAGGTTAAACGTGGCTGAATCGATGAAAAAGCGCAAATAATTGCTGTAAAGCATCGATAATTTCGTTTATAAGCGGAGCATGCGCTGCATCGCTGCTCCGCCGTCGGGCTATTTCGGCTTACAGGTCAGCTCAATGCGCAGCTTGATGATGTTGCGGTTGAACTTGGCAGTGGTGTTCTTGAACTTGCCGGCGGCGACTTCGATCTTGCGGGTGCGAGGCGCTTCCGGGCCGTTGCGAAAAACCACGGTGCAGGCCGCGTCCGTGCTGCCGTAGTTATTGACCTGGATGGAACCGATGTCGGCGTCGGTGTCATAGGCGGTGTAGTCGATGCTCAGGCCGTTGAGGTGTTTTTCCACATCGATCGGGTACGCAAACGCAGTCAGCGGCAACAGGGCCAGCACCGCACAACAGATTTTCTTCATTCGGCAGTCTCCACCAAGGGACCGCCAGCTTAGGACAAGAGGAGCTCAATATGAAAGCGCCCCGCGTGACCCTTGATCAATGGCGAACATTGCAGGCCGTGGTGGATCATGGCGGCTTCGCCCAGGCCGCCGAAGTGCTGCATCGCTCCCAGTCGTCGGTGAGTTACACCGTGGCCCGCATGCAGGATCAGCTTGGCGTGCCGTTGCTGCGCATCGATGGGCGCAAGGCCGTGCTGACCGAAGCCGGTGGCGTGCTGCTGCGCCGCTCCCGGCAACTGGTGAAACAGGCCAGCCAGCTGGAAGACCTGGCCCATCACATGGAGCAAGGTTGGGAAGCGGAAGTGCGCCTGGTGGTCGATGCCGCCTACCCTACCGCCCGTCTCGTGCGCGCCTTGACGGCGTTCATGCCACAAAGCCGCGGCTGCCGGGTACGGCTACGGGAAGAAGTGCTGTCGGGGGTGGAAGAGGTGCTGCTCGAAGGCGTGGCCGACCTGGCCATCAGCAGCTTCAGTATTCCCGGTTACCTGGGAGCGGAATTGAGCGACGTGGAGTTCATCGCGGTGGCCCACCCCGAACATGCCTTGCATCGGCTCAATCGCGAGCTGACATTCCAGGACCTGGAAAGCCAGCTGCAAGTGGTCATCCGCGACTCCGGCCGCCACCAACCCAAGGACGTCGGCTGGCTCGGTGCCGAGCAGCGCTGGACCGTCGGCAGCCTGGCCACCGCCGCGACCTTCGTCGGCAGCGGCCTGGGTTTCGCCTGGCTGCCCCGGCACATGATCGAACGGGAACTGAGGGACGGCACGCTTAAACGTCTACCCTTGGATCAGGGCGGCAGCCGCAATCCGAGCTTCTACCTGTATTCAAACAAGGAAAAACCCCTGGGCCCGGCCACGCAGATCCTGATCGAACTGCTGCGCACCTTCGACACCGCGCCGCTGGATGCGCCGTTCGCCGCCCCTGAACAAGCCTGACAAGGACTTCGCCAATGGCCTATTTCGAACACGAAGGTTGCAACCTGCACTACGAAGAATACGGCCACGGCGCGCCCTTGCTGCTGGTCCACGGCCTGGGCTCGAGCACCCGCGACTGGGAAAAACAGATCCCGGTGCTGTCCACCCGCTACCACCTGATCGTGGTGGACGTGCGCGGCCACGGGCGTTCCGACAAGCCGCGCGAACGCTATAGCATCGAAGGCTTCAGCGCCGACCTGATCGCGCTGATCGAACACCTCGACCTGGGTCCGGTGCATCTGGTGGGCTGGTCCATGGGCGGCATGATCTGCTTTCAACTGGCGGTGGACCAACCCGGTCTCGTCAAGAGCCTGTGCATCGTCAACAGCGCGCCCGAGGTCAAAGTCCGCACGCCCGACGATTGCTGGCAATGGTTCAAGCGCTGGAGCCTGATGCGCATCCTCAGCCTGGAGACCATCGGCAAGGCCCTGGGCGCCAAGCTGTTTCCCAAGCCCGAGCAAGCCGAGTTACGCCTGGAAATGGCTCGGCGCTGGGCAAAAAACGACAAACATGCTTATCTCGCCAGCTTCGATGCCGTCGTGGGATGGGGCGTGCAGGAACGACTGTCGCAAATCGCCTGTCCAACCCTGGTCATTTGCGCCGACCACGACTACACCCCGGTGGCGCTGAAAGAAGCCTACGTAAAGCGGCTGCCCGACGCACGACTGGTGGTCATCGCCGATTCACGGCACGCTACCCCGCTGGATCAACCCGAACGCTTCAACCAAACCCTGCTCGACTTTTTGACCGCAACCGATTCCACCACTCAGGATCACTGACCCCATGCTGAAAAAAATCGCCCTCGCCGCTGGCACCGTACTGTTTGCCGCCAACCTGATGGCCGCACAGCCGACCAAGGCGCCCCACGTATTGCTGGAAACCACCAACGGCCCGATCGAAATCGAACTGGACCCGGTCAAGGCCCCCATCAGTACCAAGAACTTCCTTGAGTACGTGGACAGCGGCTTCTACAACAACACGATTTTCCACCGTGTGATCCCGGGCTTCATGATCCAGGGCGGTGGTTTTACCCAGCAAATGCAGCAGAAAGAAACCAAAGCTCCGATCAAGAACGAATCGAAAAACGGTTTGCATAACGTCCGCGGCACCCTGTCCATGGCCCGCACATCCGTGTCCGACTCAGCCACCAGCCAGTTCTTTGTGAACGTCAAGGACAACGATTTCCTCGACACTGGAGACGGCTATGCGGTCTTCGGCAAGGTTGTCAAAGGGATGGACGTGGTGGACATCATCGTCAATTCGCCAACCACCCAACGCGGCGGCATGAAAGACGTGCCAGCCGATCCTGTGTTCATCAAGTCGGCCAAGCGCATCGACTGAAGAGGCACATGGCAAGCCTGAGCGGCGGCGGCAACCCCGCGCCGCTCATAGCAAAAAGGAGAGCCCCTGCCAGGGCATTTACCGATGGTTTATCGCCGCTTCGAAAAACTGATTGATATCTTCCGTGACGCCCCGAGCTCGGCCCCGCCGAACCGGGTCCTGCCCTTCTACACCTATTATCTGAAACAAGTCTGGCCCAGCTTCGCCGTGCTGCTGGTGGTGGGCCTGATCGGCGCGCTGATCGAAGTGGCGCTGTTCAGTTACCTGAGTCGCATCATCGACCTGACCCAGGGCACGCCGAATGTGGACTTCTTCAAGATCCACGGCCTGGAACTGGCCTGGATGGCCGTGGTGGCGCTGGTCTTTCGGCCGATCTTCGTGGCCCTGCATGACCTGCTGGTGCACCAGACCCTGAGCCCCGGCATGACCAGCCTGATCCGCTGGCAGAACCACAGCTACGTGCTCAAGCAGAGCCTGAATTTCTTCCAGAACGACTTCGCCGGGCGCATCGCCCAGCGCATCATGCAGACCGGCAACTCCCTGCGCGACTCGGCAGTACAGGCCGTGGATGCGTTGTGGCACGTGCTGATCTATGCCGTCAGTTCCCTGGTGCTGTTCGCCGAAGCCGACTGGCGCCTGATGATTCCGCTGCTGATGTGGATCGCTGCCTACATCGGCGCCCTCTGTTACTTCGTGCCAAGGGTCAAGGAGCGCTCGGTGGTGTCGTCCGATGCCCGCTCCAAGCTGATGGGCCGGATCGTCGACGGCTACACCAACATCACCACCCTGAAGCTGTTCGCCCACACCAACTTCGAACAGCAATATGCCCGCGAAGCCATCCAGGAACAGACCGAAAAAGCCCAACTGGCCGGCCGCGTGGTGACCAGCATGGACGTGGTCATCACCAGCATGAACGGGATGCTGATCGTCGGCACCACGGCGCTGGCCTTGTGGCTGTGGACCCAGTCGCTGATCAGCGTGGGTGCCATTGCCCTGGCGACCGGGCTGGTGATCCGCATCGTCAACATGTCCGGCTGGATCATGTGGGTGGTCAACGGCATCTTCGAAAACATCGGCATGGTCCAGGACGGCCTGCAGACCATCGCCCAACCGGTCAGCGTCACCGACCGCGACCAGGCCAAGCCCTTGGCGGTCGCTCGCGGCGAGGTGCGTTTCGAGCACGTGGATTTCCACTATGGCAAGAAAAGCGGTGTGATCGGCGACCTCAACCTGACCATCAAGCCCGGTGAGAAAATCGGCCTGATCGGCCCGTCCGGCGCGGGCAAGTCCACGCTGGTCAACCTGCTGCTGCGCCTCTATGACGTGCAGGGCGGGCGCATCCTCATTGACGGCCAGGACATCGCCGAAGTCGGCCAGGAAAGCCTGCGCGAACGCATCGGCATGATCACCCAGGACACCTCGCTGCTGCACCGCTCGATTCGCGACAACCTGCTTTACGGCAAGCCCGACGCCACCGATGCACAACTCTGGGAAGCCGTACGCAAGGCCCGCGCCGATGAATTCATCCCGTTACTCTCGGACGCCGAAGGCCGCACCGGCTTCGATGCCCATGTCGGTGAACGTGGCGTGAAACTGTCCGGCGGCCAGCGCCAGCGCATCGCCATTGCCCGGGTGCTGCTCAAGGACGCGCCGATCCTGATCATGGACGAAGCGACCTCCGCGCTGGACTCGGAAGTCGAGGCGGCAATCCAGGAAAGCCTGGAGACGCTGATGCAAGGCAAGACCGTGATCGCCATCGCCCACCGCCTCTCCACCATCGCCCGGATGGACCGGCTGGTGGTGCTGGAAAATGGCCGCATCGCCGAGACTGGCAGCCATGCCGAGTTGCTGGCCCATGGCGGGTTGTATGCGCGGTTGTGGCAGCATCAGACGGGTGGGTTCGTGGGGATCGACTGAGCCGGAACGGGCTCTGTGATGAAGATGCTTGGACCAACCACAGAACCTGTGGCGAGGGGATTTATCCCCGCTGGGTTGCGAAGCAGCCCCAAAAACTTGCACTTCGGTGTGCCAGGCCAATTATATGCAGCTGCTGTGGGGTCGCTACGCGACCCAGCGGGGATAAATCCCCTCGCCACAAAAGCTGACCGCGCCTTGCTCTACTTCTGTGGAGTGCAGCACCACGGCCTTTCTGAAAAATTCTGTCCGGGATCCATCCGGCCCGAACAGCCGCGACATACTCCCCGCCGACCACGGCCAAAACCGCCACCGTCCATGACGCTGGCGGTTTTTTTATGCCGCTGGATTTGTCGCTGCGCTCTGCTGTACTCAGCCCAGGTTCTGGAGATGAACCTGTCGTAATACTGCTGGATGCATAACCGATTATCACGACTGTTTTATCAAGGATGCTTATGTCTTTACTCAAACGTTCAACGACTGAGTTGTTGGGTACGTTCTGGCTGGTATTGGGCGGCTGCGGCAGCGCGGTATTGGCCGCCTCCGGGATTGGCGTGCTGGGGGTTGCCCTGGCCTTTGGCCTGACGGTGTTGACCATGGCATTCGCCATCGGTCATATCTCCGGCTGCCACCTGAATCCGGCTGTGTCGGTGGGTTTGTACGTGGGCGGGCGGTTTCCGGCCAGGGAATTGCCTGCCTACATCATCGCCCAGGTCATCGGTGGCGTGCTGGCTGCCGCGTTGATCTACTTCATCGCCAGCGGCAAGGAAGGCTTTGACCTGGCCGCGTCCGGCCTGGCGTCGAACGGTTACGGCGAGCATTCACCCGGTGGGTATTCGTTGGCGGCAGGTTTTGTGACCGAGCTGGTCATGACGGCGATGTTCATCCTGATCATCCTCGGCGCCACCGATAAACGTGCCCCGGCCGGGCTGGCACCGATTGCCATTGGCCTGGCCCTGACGCTCATCCACCTGATCTCGATTCCCGTCACCAACACGTCCGTCAACCCGGCCCGCAGTACCGGTCCGGCGTTGATCGTCGGCGGCTGGGCCATCGAGCAACTGTGGCTGTTCTGGCTGGCACCGCTGCTGGGTGCTGTCATCGGCGGTGTCGCGTACCGCTGGCTGGGCAACGAAGACCGCTGAGTCACCCTGCGAAGATCAGCACTGCCGATAAGGCAGTGCTGTTTTCGCCTCTTCGGCATAGGCCAGCACTCCCTCTTGCTCGCGCACGAGAAAGTCCGCCACAGCCGCTTTCAACCCCGAATGACGCAAGTAATGCCACGAGCGGGTAATCACCGGCTCGAACCCACGAATCAATTTGTGCTCACCCTGGGCCCCGGCATCAAAGCGCTGCAAGCCATGGGCAATCGCGTAATCCATGCCTTGATAGAAGCAGGTTTCGAAGTGCAGGCGGTCGAATTCCGCCAGGCAACCCCAGTAACGCCCGTAGAAACTGTCGCCGCCCACCAGGCTGAACGCCATCGCCACCGGCCGTGAACCTTGCTTGGCCAAGACCACGCGAATAGCCTCGGGCATGCGCTCGGCCAGCAGGCTGAAGAACGCCCGGGTCAGGTACGGCGCCTGTCGACGCACCGCGTAGGTGTTGGCGTAACAGGCGTAGACAAAGTCCCACTGGGCCTCGTCCAGTTGCCGGCCTTCGAGCCATTCGAACGCGATGCCCTGCCCCGCCACCTGTTCACGCTCCTTGCGCATCTGCTTGCGCTTGCGCGAACTGAGGGCATCGAGAAAATCCTGGAAGTCCCGATAACCACGATTTTTCCAGTGGTACTGGCAGCCGATCCGCTGCAACCAGCCTTCTTGCCCGGCCAGCGCCGCGTCGGTGAAGGCGTCGGTGAAGTTAATGTGGGCGCTGGAAAGCCCTTCGATGTCCAGATAACCCGGCAGGCTGCCCAGCAACTCCAGGCCGTCCTCCACACGGGCCGCCAGCAGTCGTGGGCCACTGACCGGACTGAACGGCACCGCCGTCAGCAGCTTGGGGTAGTAATCGATCCCGGCCCGGGCACAGGCATCGGCCCAGGCGTGGTCGAACACGTATTCACCGTAGGAGTGCCACTTGCGATAACTGGGCAAGGCCGCCAGCAGACGACCGTCTTCAATGTGCAGCAAATGCTCGGCTTGCCAACCGGATTGTGGGCCGAGGCTGGCGCTGTCTTCCAGGGTGCTCAGGAAGGCGTGGCGCAGGAACGGTTGGTTGGCAGGCACCAGGGCGTCCCATTCTTGCGGCGCGATGGCGGACAAGCTGTCGAAAACGTGAAGCGGCATGCGGTTCCCCGAAATCCAGGCGGCGGATGGGACGAGTATCGCCGATCCTGACCGGGCAGGCATAAAAAAACCCCGCCAGAGGCGGGGTTCAAAGGAGCTTTAACGGATGAAGCAAGAACGCTGTATCAAATCAGCACGGTTTAGAACACGTACTGGGCACGAACAACCACACCTTTGCCATCGTCATCGCCATTGGCGTTGGTGACGTTGTCGGTCTTGGCCTTGACGTAAGCGGCAGTGATTTTCACCGCCTCGTTGGCGTACCAGTTCACGCCCAGGTTGTGCACCTTGGCTTCGGCATCGCCCACGTCGCGGGTGGCGGAGGCGGTGGTGATGTTGTCGTCTTCGACGGTCATGCTGTCGAAGCGATAGAACACTTCCCACGCGCCGATGGACTTGTTCTGGGGTTTGATCGCGTCAAACTTGCCGACTTTATAACCACGGGATTCACCGGTGATGGTGTAGGCGCCCTGGACGTAGAAGCCGTGGCCCTTAAGGTCTTCGAAGGCGTCGCTGTCAGCCTTGGTCTTGCGGGAAATGTATTCACCCTGGATCGACGCAGGCCCCATGGCGAAAGCGGCTTCCAGGCCGTAAGCGGTATCCGTGTCGTACGAACCGGCCGGCGAGTTGTTGGCGCCGCCCAGTACCGGACGGTTACCGTTAGGACCCGCATCGTTGCCGCCCAGGGTTTCAACGCCACGCATGCCCAGACGGGAGCGATAACGCGCGTCGAACGCGGTGTCGGAAACGTCACGGGAGGCTACGTTCAAACCGAAGTGCAACACGTTGCCAGCTTCGTGCATCGGAGCGAACACGAAGCGACCGTTGGCTTGCTTGATGCTGTTGCCGTCAGTGTCGTCGGTGTCCTTGCTGAACACACCGGCCGAGGCATAGAACGAATCGGCGAAGGTGCTGGAAGCTTGGATGCCCAGACCGTTCTGGTGGCCGTTGGCCCAGTCGATCAGGTCGTAGGCGGCGTTGCGCTCAGGAGCAGTCACCCACTTGGAGCTGGTGGCTTTTTCCAGGCCGAAGTCGGGGTCGAAACGACCGACCTTGATCGAAACCGGCTTGAAGCCGTTGTAGGCCAGGGATGCTTCGTCGAAGTAGCCGTTATCGGAGTCGCCACTGTTGTGGGAGAAGTCGTAGTTGATGGTGTAGGCCCAATCCGTGTACAGCACGCCAGACAGTTCCAGAAAGCCACGGCGGATGTACGCGGCATCGGCCTTGTCACCATTGTCGGTGTAGATACCGTTGAACTGGCTGTAGTCAGCCTGCAAACGACCACCGAGCTTGAAGCTGAACTCTTTGTCAGTGGTGGCGACCTCGAGGCCGCCCTTGGTTTTGACCACGATATCGGCGCCGTCAGTGGTGACGGTGCCGGCGAAAGCCTGGGCGGTTACTGCCATGGCCAGTGCGCTGGCGGCAAAACCTGCGAAGTGCTTGCGAATCATCGAAGAATTCCCCTGTTGGTAGTCTATGCGTTAGAAAACACGCGGAACTGGGCCCGCTGGTGTTGGGAGGGGATCTTGGCGACCGGTTGTGTCAGGCGAGTTGCTATCACATAAAGATTTTATGACAGCGGAACTTTTTACTTCGAATGGGAATAACCAGCACAACGGCAAGCCCCTTGTGGGAGCGGGCTTGCTCGCGATGGCGGTATGTCAGTGACAGATTTGTTGCCTGATGCGCCGCCATCGCGAGCAAGCTCGCTCCCACAGGGGTAGGTGGTTTCTCAGGTCTCAGCGGATGTTTCGGCGACGTTCGGCGGCGAGTTTTTCGGCGAGGTGATCCAGATCGGGAATGGGGGCTTCAGGAAGCTTTTTGAGGGTCGCCTGCATCAGGCGCATCTGGCGGATAAACCGCCGGCAGTTGGGGCAGAACATCAGGTGGTGACGCACCATCAGGCGTTCACGAAAGCTCAGTTGACCATCGAGATAATCGCTGGAGCGCGCCACTTGTTCCTTGCAGGTCAGCATTCGCCGGTTTCCTCGAAATGTTCCACGGTCGCGAAGACCTTCAGCCGGGCGCGATGCAACAGCACGCGTACGTTGGAGAGCGAGATGTCGAGAAGATTACAGATCTCTTCCGGCTCCAGCCCCTGGCGTTCCCGCAGGGTCAACACGCTGCCTTGCAGTTCCGACAGGCTGAGCAGGGTGTGTTCAAGGCAATCGCGCAATTCGCTCATCGTGAGCAACGCCTCCGGTGTGTCCTGGTGCCAGGCGAACGGCGCCAGCAGCCAATGGCCATCGGCGGCGAAGCGCTCATCGCCCAGGGTGCCGTGGGGCGACGGCAGATCATCGAGCAGTACTTCCCGGCGGTTCTGCTTGTAACGGCCCTTGGCGGCGTTGGCAGTGATCGTCAGCAGCCAGGTCTTGAGACTGGAACGCCCCTGGAAACCGTTGAGATTGCGCACCACCGACAACCACGCGTCCTGCACCACTTCATCGGCATGGCGACTGCCGACGATGGCATAGGCCACCGCCCGCATGGGGCCCTGGTAGGTGCTGACCAGTTCCTTGTAGGCCTGCTGCTCACCGGCCAGGAGGCGTGTGAGCAGGAGGGTGTCGTCGGTGGCCGTCATTCAACGCCCCATTGCCTGGAAGGACTGGCTATGTTTTTGTGGCGAGGGGATTTATCCCCGCTGGGTTGCGAAGCGACCCTGATATCTGCCATTGCGGTACATCAGGATGTATTCATTGCCTGCTTTGGGGCTGCTACGCAGCCCAGCGGGGATAAATCCCCTCGCCACAATACATCCCGTTGCCAGTCATCAATGCTTACGCAGAATCACGCTGCCAATCGAGTACCCAGCGCCAAACGAGCTGAGCACGGCAACCGAGCCGCTGGGCAAATCATCCTGATATTTGTGAAACGCGATTACCGAACCCGCCGAACTGGTGTTGGCGTAGCGATCGAGAATCACGGGGGCTTCCGCTTCGGTGGCTTCGCGGCCCAGCAATTTGCGCACGATCAGGTGGTTCATGCTCAAGTTGGCCTGGTGCAGCCAGAAGCGTTTCACGTCACCGACGTTCAGTTGGTTTTCTTCCAGGTGGGTACCGATCAGCTCGGCCACCATCGGGCAGACGTCGCGGAACACTTTGCGGCCTTCCTGGACGAACAACTTGTCGCAGCTGCCGATGCCCTCTTCGGCGGCGCGGTTGAGGAAGCCGAAGTTGTTGCGGATGTTATTGGAAAACTTGGTGAGCAGCTTGGTGCTGACCACGTCGAACTGGTACGGCGAAGTCGCCAGGTCAGCCCGTTCGATGATCACGGCGGTGGCCGCGTCGCCGAAGATGAAGTGGCTGTCGCGGTCACGGAAGTTCAGGTGGCCGGTGCAGACTTCCGGGTTGACCATCAGGATCGCCCGGGCCTGGCCCAGTTGTACGCTGTTGGCCGCGGCCTGGATGCCGAACGTCGCCGAGGAACAGGCCACGTTCATGTCGAAACCGAAACCTTCGATGCCCAGGGCT
This sequence comes from Pseudomonas sp. B21-054, assembly GCF_026016345.1. Taxonomy (NCBI): domain Bacteria; kingdom Pseudomonadati; phylum Pseudomonadota; class Gammaproteobacteria; order Pseudomonadales; family Pseudomonadaceae; genus Pseudomonas; species Pseudomonas sp. B21-054. The sequence continues at coordinate 1,713,003 of NZ_CP087204.1, read as the reverse complement.
TCCTGGACCTCGATGGCGATGGCCGGATATGCGCGCTGCAGGTTGGAACAGGCGACGATCACGCCGTCGATATCGGCGGCCGTGCGGCCGGCGCGCTCAAGGGCCTGTTTCGCAGCACCGACAGCCATTTCGCAGAGCACCGACCACTCGTCGTTGGAGCGCTCGGGCAGGCGCGGCGCCATGCGTTGCGGGTCGAGGATGCCGTCCTTGTCCATGACAAAGCGACTCTTGATGCCGGAGGCCTTTTCGATGAACGCGGCGTTGGATTCGGTCAATGCCTCGACTTCACCGCGCTCGATGGCGTCGGCGTTGTCGGCATTGAACTGCGCAACATAGGTATTGAACGATTGCACCAGCTCTTCGTTGGAGATGCTATTGGCCGGGGTGTACAGGCCGGTGCCGCTGATGACGACGTTATGCATGGGTCGTGTCTCTGATCTGTTCAGGCAGAAAGTATTGGCACCGACGTGCCAATACACAAAGGGACTTTTCCCATCCGGGGAAGCAGCCCTGGCATCGCTTTATTCCGGATCCGCCCGTGGCGTTGACGCTCGAAACCACGGAACCGGCATTTATAGGCGCGAAGTTTGCCATAAACGCTGGCGTTTGGCCCATTCTCCCTTCTTCACCACACAAAACCCTGTGGGAGCGGGCTTGCTCGCGAAGGCGGTGGGTCAGCTTGCAACAATGTTGAATGTGCAATTGCATTCGCGAGCAAGCCCGCTCCCACAGGGGTTATGAGTATCACCTGACTTCTGCGATCAGCCTTCCACCACGCTCCACTGCTTACCCAGGCGTTTGTCGGAAATCGGCACCTTGGTCCCCAACTGCTGGGCAAACAGCGACACCCGGTATTCCTCCAGCCACCAGCGGTACAGTTCCAGCTGCGGATCGCGCTTGCCTTCCTGGGCGTGTTTGCTGGCGCGGGCCTGGTATTGGGCCCAGAGGTTCGACAGTTCGCCACTCCAGACCCGGTCTTTCTGCACCTGGCTGCCCAGTTTCTCGAAACGTTGTTCGATGGCCTTGAGGTAGCGCGGCAGTTCCTTGAGCCACTGATGCGGGGTTTCCCGCACGAAGCCCGGGTACACCAGGTGACTGAGTTGCTGCTTGATGTCGTTCAGCGCCACGGCCTGGGCCAGGTCGATCTTGCCCTTGAAGCGTTTTTGCAGGCCATGCCAGAGCTTGAGGATGTCCAGGGTCAGCTTCGCCAGGCGTTCGGCGTGTTCGGTCCAGCCGCCGCGCTTGCGCTCGGCCAGGGCAGCCAAGGCGGCGCCGTCGCGGGGCAGGCTCGCTTCACCTTCGAGCACGCAGCTGTCGAGGCTGGCCAGCAGGATGTCTTCCACCAGGCCGTCGATGCGGCCCAAGTCGCGGTACAGCAGGCCCAGCTCCGTCAGCCCCGGCAACTTGCCCCGCAGGAACTTCGCCGACTCCGCCAATTGCTGCATCAACAAGCGCTGCAAGGCGCGGCGATGCTGGAATTCGGCTTCGGCCGGGGTCGGGAAACGCCCTTCCTTGACCACGCCGCCCTCTTCCACCAGCGCCGGGTAGACCGTCATCGACAGCCCGGCAATCTTCTGTTGGGTTTTCTCGGCCACCGGCGCGAAGATTTTCGCCTCCACCGGCGCCTGGCTCTTGGCCGTTTGCGGCACGGCCAAGGCGGCCTGGCTGGCTTCGGCAAAACGCGCCGTCAGTTCGGCCAGGTCCCGGCCTTCACCCAGGAACTTGCCCTGGCCGTCGACGATTTCCAGGTTCATGCGCAGATGGCTTTCCACCTGCTGCGCCGCTTCCACCCAGGCTTCGTCGCTGACCCGCGCCCCGGTCATGCGCAGCAGCTCGCGGCCCAGGGCTTGCGGCAACGAACCCTCGGCGAAGGTGATGCGTTGCAGCGCCGCCTTGACGAAGTCCGGCACCGGCACGAAGTTCTTGCGCAGGGCCTTGGGCAGGTTGCGCACCAGAGCGATGCACTTGGCCTCGATCATCCCCGGCACCAGCCATTCCAGGCGTTCCGGCGGCAGCATCGGCAACAACGGCGCCGGCACACGCAAGGTCACGCCGTCGCGGGGATGGTTGGGCTCGAAGTGATAGCTCAGCGGCAAGGTCAGGTCACCGACGCGCAAGGTGTCCGGGTAATGCGCGGCGGTGACTTCACTGGCCTCGCGGGCCAACACGTCTTCCTCGCGCATGATCAGTAATTGCGGGTCTTTCTGGCTGTTGATCCGGTACCAACTGTCGAACGTCGCGGTCTGGTGAATCTCAGCCGGCAAGCGTGCATCGTAGAACGCAAACAGGGTTTCTTCGTCCGCCAGGATGTCGCGGCGGCGGGCCTTGGCTTCCAGTTCGTCAAGCTGCTCCAGCAAGCGGGTATTGGCGCTCAGGCACTTGGCCTTGGACTGGATCTCGCCGCGCACCAGCGCCTCGCGGATGAACAACTCCCGCGACACCACCGGGTCGACCGGCCCGTAGTGCACCGGTCGGCGACCGACCACGATCAGTCCGAACAGGGTGATCTGCTCATAGGCCACCACTTGTCCGCGCTTCTTCTCCCAGTGGGGTTCGAAGTGGTTTTTCTTGATCAAGTGCCCGGCCAACGGCTCGATCCAGTCCGGCTCGATCTTGGCCACCATGCGCGCATACAGCTTGGTGGTTTCCACCAGTTCGGCGGTCATCAGCCACTGCGGACGTTTCTTGCCCAAGCCCGATGACGGATGAATCCAGAAGCGCCGCTGACGGGCGCCGAGGTAGTCGCCGTCTTCGGTTTTCTGGCCGATCTGGCTCAACAGGCCCGAGAGCACCGCCTTGTGCAGTTTCGGGTAATCCGCCGATTCCTTATTGAGGCTCAACTGCATGTCGCGGCAGATCAGGCTCAACTGGCGATGGGAATCGCGCCACTCGCGCAAGCGCAGGTAATTGAGGAAGTTCTTGCGACACCAGTTGCGCAGCGGGCTGGCGGTCAGGGCCTGGCGCTGTTCTTCGAAACCGCGCCACAGATTGACCAGCCCGGCGAAATCCGAGTCCGGGTCCTTCCATTGGGCATGGGCCTGGTCGGCCGCCTGTTGGCGCTCCGGCGGACGCTCGCGCGGGTCCTGGATCGACATGGCGCTGGCGACGATCAACACTTCCTGCAGGCTGCCCAGCTTCGCCGCCTCCAGCAGCATACGGCCCATGCGCGGGTCCACCGGCAAACGCGCCAACTGCCGACCGAGCGGGGTCAGCTGACTGTTGCGGTCCACCGCCGAGAGTTCTTGCAACAGGTTGAAACCGTCGCTGATGGCCTTGCCGTCCGGCGGTTCGATGAACGGGAAATCAGTGATTTCGCCGAGGCGCAGGTGCAGCATCTGCAGGATCACCGCCGCCAGGTTGGTGCGCAGGATCTCGGGGTCGGTGAATTCCGGCCGACCGAGGAAATCTTCCTCGCTGTACAACCGCACACAAATCCCCGGCTCGACCCGTCCGCAACGGCCTTTGCGCTGGTTGGCGCTGGCTTGGGAAATGGCTTCGATGGGCAGGCGCTGGACCTTGGCGCGATAGCTGTAGCGGCTGATGCGCGCGGTGCCGCTGTCGATCACGTAGCGGATACCGGGCACGGTGAGCGAGGTTTCGGCGACGTTGGTCGCCAGCACCACGCGACGGCCCGGGTGGGATTGGAAGATCCGCTGTTGTTCGGCCGGCGACAAGCGCGCATACAACGGCAGGATCTCGGTGTGTTTGAGCTGGGCCTTGCGCAGCATCTCCGCCGCGTCGCGAATCTCCCGCTCGCCCGGCAGGAACACCAGCACATCCCCGGGGCTGCGGCGCTCGCTGCGCTCGTAGGCGGCGATTTCATCGAGGGTGGCGAGGATCGCCTGGTCGACGGTCAAGTCGTCCTCGACCCGGTTGCCCTCCTCGTCCTGCTCCAGGGTCAGCGGGCGATACCAGGTTTCCACCGGGAAGGTGCGGCCCGAGACTTCCACGATGGGCGCGTCATCGAAGTGTTTGGAGAAACGCTCCAGGTCGATGGTCGCCGAGGTGATGATCACCTTGAGGTCCGGACGGCGCGGCAGCAGGGTCTTGAGGTAGCCCAGTAGAAAGTCGATGTTCAGGCTGCGTTCGTGGGCTTCGTCGACGATGATCGTGTCGTAGCGCTCGAGGTAGCGGTCGTTCTGGGTCTCGGCCAGCAGGATGCCGTCGGTCATCAGCTTGATCAGGGTGTTGGCGTCGCTCTGGTCCTCGAAGCGCACCTGATAACCCACCAGCGCGCCCAACGGCGTCGCCAGCTCCTCGGCCACACGGCTCGCCACGCTACGGGCGGCGATCCGGCGCGGCTGGGTGTGGCCGATCAGGCCGTGCTGGCCGCGGCCGATTTCCAGGCAGATCTTCGGTAACTGCGTGGTTTTGCCTGAGCCGGTCTCGCCGGCGATGATCAGCACCTGATGCTTGAGCAACGCCGCCTTGATTTCGTCGCGCTTGGCGGCGATCGGCAAATTGTCGTCGTAGCGGATCACCGGCAGGCTCGCCTTGCGCGCCAGCACCTGGTCGCACGACGCCTGCATGCGCGTCACCCACTGGGCCAGCTTGGCCTCATCGGGTTTCTTGCGCAGCTCGAGCAACTGCCGCCGCAACCGGTGACGGTCGGCAAGCATGGCGTGGTCGAGGTTTTTCAGCAGCTTGTCGATAGCGGGGGCTTGGTCAGTCATCAGGTACGCAAGGGTCGTCGGTTTGTGCAGGGGGCAGATTGTCGCAGATTTGCGGCCATTGCGCCGAACACGCAAAGCAGCCCACCGCCCCCCCCTTGTGGGAGCGAGCTTGCTCGCGATAGCGGTGGTTCAGCGTGCATTGATGTTGACTGGTACACCGCCATCGCGAGCAAGCTCGCTCCCACAGGGGCTCGCAGGATTCAAGGTCGCCGGTTATTCGTTATCCAGGTCCTTGCGCCGATATGGAAACACATCGATCACCTTCCCCGCCCGGATCGCCTCTTGCAGGCTTTTCCAGTAGTCGGCGTTGTACAGCTCGCCGTGCAACTGGTCGAACAGCTTGCGCTGCCCCGCGTCGGCGAACAGGAACGGCGGGAATTCTTCGGGGAACACGTCCAGCGGCCCGATGGAGTACCAGGGCTCGGAGGCCATTTCGTCTTCCGGGGTGCGGGGCTGGGGGATGTGGCGGAAGTTGGCTTCGGTCAGGAAGCAGATTTCATCGTAGTCGTAGAACACCACGCGGCCGTGGCGGGTCACGCCGAAGTTCTTGAGCAGCATGTCGCCGGGGAAGATATTCGCCGCCGCCAGTTGCTTGATGGCCAGGCCATAATCTTCCAGCGCCTCGCGCACCTGGTCTTGGTTGGCGTTTTCCAGATAGAGGTTCAGCGGGGTCATGCGCCGTTCGGTCCAGCAGTGGCGAATCAGCACCGTGTCGCCTTCCACCGACACCGTGGACGGCGCCACTTCCAGCAATTCCTCCAGGCACGCCGGCTCGAACTTGCCCAGGGGAAAACGGAAATCGGCAAATTCCTGGGTATCGGCCATGCGTCCGACCCGGTCGACGCTTTTCACCAGGCGGTACTTTTCGATCACCGTGGCGCGGTCGACGTTTTTCGACGGCGAGAAACGGTCCTTGATGATCTTGAAGACGGTGTTGAAGCCCGGCAGCGTGAAGACGCTCATGACCATGCCGCGCACGCCCGGCGCCATGATGAACTGGTCGTCGGTGTTCGCCAGATGATTGATCAGCGCCCGGTAGAACTCGGATTTGCCGTGTTTGTAGAAACCGATGGAGGTGTACAGCTCGGCGATGTGCTTGCCCGGCAGGATACGCTTGAGAAAGCCGATGAATTCCGCTGGCACCGGCACGTCCACCATGAAGTACGAGCGGGTGAACGAGAAGATGATCGACACCTGCGCCTCGTCGGTGATCAGCGCGTCGATCTGGATGCCCCGGCCTTCGCGGTGCAGCAGTGGGATCACCAGCGGCCATTGCTCATCGCGGGTGTAGATCCGGCCCACCAGGTAAGCGCCCTTGTTGCGATAGAGCACGGAAGAAAACAACTCCACCGTCAGCTCCGGGTCCTTGCACACCCAGTCCGGCAGGTTCTCCCGCAGTTGGGCTTCGAGACGCTGCAGGTCGCCTGGCAGGTCGGCGTAATCTTCGCTGAAGCGGTAGTCGGAGAACACGCTCGCCAACATCCGGTCCAACTGCCCCTGGGGTTTGTAGGTGCGGGTCTGGGCGGCGCGGGCGCGGCGCAGGCTGGGTCGGGTGGTGTGGATGAACATGGTGCCGTCGCTGATCAGGTCATGACTGAACAGCCCGCAGAAGATCGAGTTGTACCAGGTCTCGGACAGCTCATCGTCGAAGCGCAGGTCGATCAGGCTGATGTAGGCGCTTTTGACCAGCGGCCAGCAGCCGACATCCATCAACGACTCAGCGTCGAAGGTCGCGCGCAATCGAGTGACGGTTTCAAAGACTTTTTCTTCATACAAATTGATTCGCGCCGCCGAAGCCGCTTGGGCTTCCAGCCACCGGGCCTGCTCGAACCGGGCACGGGCACCATCGGTGATCTGCCGGAAATGCTCACGATAATCGTCGAAGCCGTCGAGGATCGAACGGGCGATATCGGTAGCGGGCCATGGCTGCGGCATAGGGTAAACCTCGGCGGGTCATGCGTGTTATGGGCGACTGAGCTTAGAGGCCAATCGCGCGGCAACGCAACCATTGCCATCGGTATTCAGGGCGGCGACACTTGCCGACCAAACAAGGAAGGAATGATTCGTGAACCCCGTCGATATCCTGCGCCTGCTCTCATTGGCCGCCATCTGGGGGGCGAGCTTCCTGTTCATGCGCATTATCGCCCCCGTCATTGGCACGATCCCCACCGCCTTTTTCCGCGTATCCATCGCCTTCGTCGGGCTGTTGGTGATTCTGGCGCTGATGCGCGTCGACTGGAATTTTCGCGGCAAGTTGAAAGTCGTGATGATGCTGGGCCTGATCAACTCAGGTATCCCGGCGACGTTTTACTCGCTGGCCGCCCAAGTGCTGCCGGCCGGTTACTCGGCGATATTCAACGCCACCACGCCGCTGATGGGGGTATTGATCGGCGGATTGTTCTTCCACGAAAAATTCACGGTGGCCAAGGTCAGTGGGGTGTTCCTGGGATTGCTCGGCGTCGGCATCCTGACCCGTGCCGGCCCGGTGGCCTTCGACCTGCAATTGCTGATGGGCGCCCTCGCCTGCCTGCTCGCCACCACGTGCTACGGCTTCGCCGGTTTTCTCACCCGCCGCTGGCTCGATCATCAAGGCGGGCTGGACAGTCGCCTTTCAGCCCTGGGCAGTATGTTTGGCGCCACGGTATTTTTGTTGCCACTGTTTGGCTACAGCGTCATCAGCCAGCCGCCCGTCAGCTGGGGTGGTTGGAGCGTCTGGTTGTCACTGCTGGGGCTGGGCCTGGTGTGCACCGCGCTGGCGTACATCCTTTATTTCCGCCTGCTCAGTTCCATCGGCCCGGTCAAATCCATGACCGTGACGTTCCTGATCCCGCCGTTCGGCGTGCTGTGGGGAGCCTTGCTGCTGGATGAGCCGCTGGGGATGGCGCATCTGTATGGCGGGGTGTTGATTGCGGCGGCGTTGTGGCTGGTGTTGAAGCCAGGGGCGGTGAAACCGGCTGAAGTCTCTGCCCGGTAATCCATCGGTGTGGCTGAATAGGCCATCGCGAGCAAGCTCGCTCCCACAAAAGGGCTGCGCATAACCCTGTGGGAGCGAGCTTGCTCGCGATAGCGGTGGTACAACCAGCGAATAACTAAGGGCTAACGGCTTTTACGAAACACAAACACCAACCCCACGATGATCAGCCCCATCCCCAGCCAGCTCAACAACGCCAGCCGATTGCCAAACACCAGGTAGTCCATGATCGCCGTCACCGCCGGCACCAGGTAGAACAGGCTGGTGACATTCACCAGGTTGCCCCGGGCGATCAGACGGTACAGCAGCAACGTCGCCAGCACCGACACCACCAGCCCCATCCACAACACTGGCCCGATGAAGCCCACGCTGTACTCAAAGTGAAACGGCTGGAATGGTACGAACACCGCGCACAATACGAGCCCGGCCAGGTACTGCACAGGCAGGGTGCCCAAGGGATTATCGGTGATGCGCTTCTGCATGATGGAACCGGCCGTCATGCTCACCAGGGCCAGCAAACCGCAAAGCATCCCGGCCAGGGACATGCCGGCCAGGCCGATCCCCTGGTACACCACCATGACCAATCCCACCAACCCCAGCGCCAGGCCGAACAGGCGCTGCCAGGAGCGCTGGCGCTCCACGAGCACCACGGTAAGGATCGGCTGCACGCCCATCAACGTCGCCATGACCCCTGGGGTGACGTTCATCTGCAGGGCCAGCAGATAAAAGATCTGATAGGCCCCCAGCAACACCAGCCCGGTGGTCGCCGCGTACAGCATCGGCCTGCCGGTTTTCGGCAGTTTGAACTTGAACACCGGGATCAACAGCACCAGCGCCGACAGGGCGATGGCAAAACGGATCAGCAAAAAGGCAAAAGGTGAAGCGTGGGCCAGGCCGAGCTTGGAAAAGATCGCCCCGCTGCTCCACAGCAGAACGAACAGGCTCGTGGAAGCCGCCGCCAATAAGGCGTTTTTGGATAGGGAAAACATGAATACCACCTGTAGTCAGGCAAAAAGCCAACTCAGCCGAAGCTGAAGTCCAGTAGTTGTTTCAGGCGAGCACAGGGGATGACAGCAGTTGCCGATCAGCCCTGAACGCCAACACCCGGCGGTGATACGACGGCGTACACCGGTGGGTTACTGGCTGGTGGGGGGTATTGACCGATCTGCGCAGGCTGCTGATTCCCGCACGGCACGACGCCAGCGCTGAACGCTGGGACGACAACCGCGATGACAGGGGATGCAGGCATGAGCCGATCTCTTGGAGGGTGGGTTCGAGAACCCGACAAGCGCTGACTATAACCAGCGCTCGAAGTGTTACGCAATGTTTAAACGAATAACCAATAGCCGAGGACCGTCAGCACCGCGACCGCCAATACTGGCCGCATCACCCGGTAGGCCTTGGGATGCTTGCGTTTGAACTGCTTGACCCGGCCGCTGATGCCGTCACTGAACGTCTTGCTCCAGGCATAGGCCCGGTTGATGCCGCCGACGTGTTCATCCTCCAGGTTCTGCGGCGCAGTGGCGCGGCCAAGAAAGGCGCTGATGGCGCGGTTGAGACGGGTCATCAGCCGGCTTTTCAAGGGTCGTTCGATGTCACAGAACAGGATCACCCGAGTCTGCGGCGTTTCGTTCTTGACCCAGTGCACGTAGGTCTCATCGAACATGACGTCTTCGCCATCGCGCCAGGCATAGATCTGACCGTCAACGAAGATCCGGCAGTCGTCGGAATTGGGCGTGGACAGCCCGAGGTGATAGCGCAGGGAACCGGCAAACGGGTCTCGATGGGGGTTCAAGTGGCTGCCGCCCGGCAACAGGGCAAACATCGCGCCGCGCACATTCGGGATCTGGTTGACCAGCTCGACGGTGCGGGGACACAGCAATTCGGCCGACGGCAGCGCTTTGTCGTACCACTTGAGGTAGAAGCGCTTCCAGCCTTTCTTGAAGAACGAACCAAAGCCCGCGTCATTGTTCTTTTCCGCGGCCCGGATGTACCCCTCGTCGAACAGGTGCATGGCCTCGTCGCGGATGACTTGCCAATTGTCCTTGAGCACATCGAGCTCGGGAAACTTGCTGCGGTCCAGATAAGGTTTGGACGGCACGCCGGAGAACAGGTACATCAAGGCGTTGTAGGGAGCGAACAATGCCGAGTGGTTAACGAACTGGCGCAATACCGGCAGACGCGCCTTACCGCGCAGATGCACGTACAGCGTACTGCCCAGGAACAGCAGCAACACCGAGGCCTTGGCGACGAACGAAACGGTCATTTTATAACTCCTTGTCCAAAACAACTTACGCAACGCCATCAGCCCGACGCAGCGGCCGGCCATGTTATAGATCGCTGCCGGGCCCGGAAACTACCCGGCGCAACATTCACTGTTGAAAATTACGCAACAATTCCCTTCTTAACATGCATGGCCTGAATCTTGGCTGAAGCTCATCAACTTCACTGCTGAGTCTCCTGCTCAGTAAACAAATCACTGAACAACATGCTCGACAGATACCGCTCACCCGAATCCGGCAGGATCACCACGATGGTCTTACCCTGCATTTCCGGTTTTTCCGCCAGGCGCACGGCCACGGCCATCGCCGCGCCACAGGAAATCCCGCAGAGGATGCCCTCCTCCTGCATCAAGCGCAGGGCCATGACCTTGGATTCGTCATCAGTGACCCGCTCAACCTGATCGACGATCGACAGGTCGAGGTTCTTCGGCACGAATCCCGCACCAATCCCCTGGATCTTATGAGGGCTGGGCTTGATCTCCTGGCCCGCCATTGCCTGGGTAATCACCGGTGAAACCTCCGGCTCGACCGCCACCGACAGGATCGGCTTGCCGCAGGTGTTCTTGATGTACCGCGAAATCCCGGTAATGGTTCCTCCGGTGCCCACGCCCGCTACCAGCACGTCAACCGCACCGTCGGTGTCGTTCCAGATTTCCGGGCCGGTGGTTTTTTCATGAATCGCCGGGTTCGCCGGGTTATCGAACTGCTGCGGCATGAAGTATTTGGAAGGGTCGCTGGCCAGGATCTCGGCCGCTTTCTCGATGGCCCCTTTCATCCCCTTGGCCGGCTCAGTGAGCACCAGCTCCGCCCCCAGGGCCTTGAGCACCTTGCGCCGTTCGATACTCATCGACGCTGGCATCGTCAGCATCAGCTTGTAGCCACGGGCGGCGGCGACAAACGCCAGGCCGATCCCGGTGTTGCCCGACGTGGGCTCGACGATGGTCATGCCAGGCTTGAGCTTGCCCGAGCTTTCAGCGTCCCAGATCATGTTCGCGCCGATCCGGCACTTGACCGAATACCCTGGGTTACGCCCTTCGATCTTGGCCAGGATGGTCACGCCACGCGGGGCGATACGGTTGATCTGCACCAGTGGCGTATTGCCAATGGAATGGGCGTTGTCTGCAAATATACGGCTCATGACTGGGTCCTTGATGCAGCGGGAAATTTAAGCATTTAAAGGTATGCCTGTTGCTCTTGGGCGTCCAGTTGCACCGAACGTTCCAGTGGCTACGACAGTCAATGGCATTAGTCCCCCTAACAATGCTGGAGACTGACATGAAGCGTCGATACAGCTGGCCACTGTGGACTCTCGCCGCCATCGTTGCGGTGCTCGTGGTCCTGCATTTCACCCTGCCTTACCTGGTACGCGACTACCTGAACGACAAGCTCGCCGACATGGGCGACTATCGCGGCCAGGTGATCGACGTGGACCTGGCGCTCTGGCGTGGAGCCTACCGGATCAACGGCCTGAAAATCGTCAAGGTCGACGGCAAGGTCCCGGTGCCATTTGTCGACGCGCCGTTGATCGACCTGTCCGTGAGCTGGCATTCGCTGTGGTACGACCATGCCGTGGTGGCCGAGGTAGAGTTCGCCCGCCCCGAAGTGAACTTCGTCGACGGCGGGGCCAACCGGCAGAACTCCCAGACCGGCCAAGGCACCAACTGGCGGGAGCAATTGAGTAAGCTGCTGCCCATCACCCTCAACGAAGTGCGGATCAGGGACGGCAAGGTCACCTTTCGCAATTTCAATTCCAAGCCTCCGGTCAACCTGCGGGCCACCGATGTCGACGCCAGTTTTTACAACCTGACCAACGTGGTCGACACCGAAGGCAAACGCGATGCCCGTTTCGAGGGCAAGGCCTTGGTGGCCGAACATGCGCCCCTGGAAATGCAGGCCACCTTCGACCCGTTGAGCAACTTCGAGGACTTCGACTTCCGCCTGCGGGCCACAAACATCGAACTCAAGCGCCTGAACGATTTCGCCGCGGCCTATGGCAAATTCGATTTCAACGCCGGCCACGGCGACCTGGTGGTCGAGGCCGAAGCCGACAATGCCCGACTCAGCGGCTACATCAAGCCACTGTTGCGTGATGTCGATGTGTTCGACTGGCAACAGGACGTGGAAAACAAGAACAAAAACATCTTCCGCTCCGTCTGGGAGGCACTGGTCGGCACGGGTGAGACAGCCCTCAAGAACCAGCGCAAGAACCAGTTCGCCACCCGGGTGGAACTCAGTGGCAACGTTCATCAGCAGGACATCAGCGCCTTCGAAGCCTTCCTGCAGATTCTGCGCAACGGTTTCGTCCAGGCGTTCAACGCTCGCTATGAACAACCACCGCCTTCGACCAACTAGGGCTTGCGCGTGACGGTGTAGCGGCCGATCGGTTCCGCCGCCGCGATGCCCGCGCCACGCTGCAGCGAGTCCCATCCCAGGCACGCCAGGGCCAGCGAACGCGGTACAGCCTCGCGCCCACTGCTATAGCGGCTGATGCTGCGAGCGCTGACCCCGAGGGCTTCGGCGGCCTTGTTCAACGGCAAGCCGGTACGGGCACGCCAACCGATGAAGATACGGGTATTTTCATCCACGGCATTCTGCGCCAGCGCATCCAGATACAAGGTATCGGCCCCGATCTGGATATCCAGTTCGGGCCATTCCACGCTCCAACCATCGTCCCCCAGGCTCGCGCCTCCAAACGCTGCCTCTTTCAGCAAAGGCTGCAAGCCTGGGTAACGTTGCACGTCGGCACTCAAGTCCAACGTCAGTCGCTGCCCGTCGATGAACGTCAGTTCAAGACTGAACGGGAATAAGGCCTGCACGGCCAATAGCCGCGGCCGTTTCATGGGTAGCATCGTTTCCAGTCCTCCAACAGTTGCGCCTGGTGAACCCTGACCCAGTCCAGCGCTTCCTTGATGATCAACGGCGGCGCGCGGCCCATCATCACTTCCACGGTGTCCAGGCTCAGCATCACATCCAACCCACCACCCGTCAGGTGAACAGGGGGCGGTGGAGGGTCTCGTTCACGCAGTTGAATGCGGTAAGTATTCTTGAATCGATATTTAGTAGACATGCACCAAACATATCGCCAAATTGGCGATATGCAATACTGGCAAGCGGCCGAGACTGAGTCAACATGTGACGCTCCATTCAGAGACTGAATACAGCGTCTGCGTTCACAGTCGCCGGGGCGCCGCGTTATAGTCGGGCATGACATTTATTTCGCGCGCCCTGCCTCATCAGGCCGGCGACACCGTTCGAGGAATTGCAGATGAAGTTCGAAGGCACCCGCGCCTACGTGGCCACCGATGACCTGAAACTGGCCGTCAACGCCGCCATCACCCTGGAGCGGCCGCTGCTGGTCAAGGGCGAACCGGGCACCGGCAAGACCATGCTCGCCGAGCAACTGGCCGAGTCCTTCGGCGCACGCCTGATCACCTGGCACATCAAGTCCACCACCAAGGCTCACCAGGGCCTGTACGAGTACGACGCGGTCAGCCGTCTGCGGGACTCGCAACTGGGCGTGGACAAAGTCCATGACGTGCGCAACTACCTGAAGAAGGGCAAGCTCTGGGAAGCGTTCGAGTCCGAGGAGCGGGTGATCCTGCTGATCGACGAAATCGACAAGGCCGACATCGAGTTCCCCAACGACCTGCTGCAAGAACTCGACAAGATGGAGTTCTACGTCTACGAGACCGATGAAACCATCAAGGCCAAGCAGCGGCCGATCATCATCATTACCTCCAACAACGAAAAAGAGCTGCCGGATGCGTTCCTGCGCCGCTGCTTCTTCCACTACATCGCCTTCCCCGACCGTGTCACCCTGCAGAAAATCGTCGACGTGCATTATCCGGACATCAAGAAGGACCTGGTCAGCGAAGCGCTGGACGTGTTCTTCGACGTGCGCAAGGTGCCGGGCCTGAAGAAAAAACCTTCCACCTCCGAACTGGTGGACTGGCTCAAGCTGCTGATGGCCGACAACATCGGCGAAGCGGTGCTGCGCGAGCGTGATCCGACCAAGGCCATCCCGCCGCTGGCCGGGGCCCTGGTCAAGAACGAACAGGACGTGCAACTGCTCGAGCGCCTGGCGTTCATGAGCCGCCGCGGCACTCGCTGATCCTCTTCGTTTAACAAGAGCGAGGGCGATTGCCATGCTACTTAACCTGTTCAATGAAATGCGCGCCGCCAAGGTGCCCGTGTCGGTGCGTGAACTGCTGGACCTGATCAACGCGCTGAAACAGCGGGTGATCTTCGCCGACATGGACGAGTTTTATTACCTGTCCCGGGCGATCCTGGTGAAGGACGAACGGCATTTCGACAAGTTCGACCGGGCGTTCGCCGCCTACTTCAACGGCTTGGAGAAACTCGACGATCATCTCCAGGCGCTGATTCCCGAAGACTGGTTGCGCAAGGAGTTCGAGCGCTCGTTGACTGACGAAGAGCGGGCGCAGATCCAGTCCCTGGGTGGTCTGGACAAGCTGATCGAAGAGTTCAAGAAACGCCTGGAAGAACAGAAGGAACGCCATGCCGGCGGCAACAAGTGGATCGGCACCGGCGGTACCAGCCCATTCGGCTCCGGCGGCTTCAATCCCGAGGGCATTCGCGTCGGCGATGCCGGCAAGCGCCAAGGCAAGGCCGTGAAGGTCTGGGACCAGCGCGAGTACAAGAACCTCGACGACCAGGTGGAACTGGGCACCCGTAACATCAAGATTGCCCTGCGCCGCCTGCGCAAGTTCGCCCGCCAAGGTGCGGCCGAAGAGCTGGACATCGACGGCACCATCGACCACACCGCCCGGGACGCCGGCCTGCTGAACATCCAGATGCGCCCGGAACGACGCAACACCGTGAAGTTGTTGCTGCTGTTCGACATCGGCGGCTCGATGGATGCCCACGTGAAAATCTGCGAAGAACTGTTCTCGGCCTGCAAGACCGAGTTCAAGCACCTGGAGTATTTCTACTTCCACAATTTTGTGTACGAGTCAGTGTGGAAGAACAACCTGCGCCGCACCTCGGAACGCACGTCGACCCAGGATTTGCTGCACAAGTACGGCGCCGACTACAAAGTGATCTTCATCGGCGACGCCGCCATGGCCCCTTATGAAATCACCCAGGCCGGCGGCAGCGTCGAACACTGGAATGAAGAGGCCGGCTATGTGTGGATGCAGCGCTTCATGGAGAAGTACAAGAAACTCATCTGGATCAACCCTTATCCCAAAGACACCTGGGGCTATACCGCCTCGACCAATATCGTGCGCGAATTGGTGGAAGACCGGATGTATCCGCTGACCTTGCGGGGTTTGGAGGAAGGGATGCGGTTTCTGTCCAAGTAGATTCTTTGGTGCCCTCTAGGGCCTCATCGCGAGCAAGCTCGCTCCCACAGGGGATCTTTTGTGTGATGAAGATCCAGTGTGGGAGCGAGCTTGCTCCGGGCGGCGATCCGACGATGCTTTTAGCGGTCCAGAAAACTGCGCAGACACTCCACCTGCTGCCGATGCGCAACCTCCTGCACCACCGGCCGCAACCGCACCTGCGCACCCGGCAGGCATTGCGCCAGTCGGGCCAGGGCCAACGGCGTCAAGGCGCCCAGGCGTGGATAACCGCCGATGGTTTGTCGATCGTTGAGCAACACGATCGGCTGGCCGTCCGGCGGCACCTGCACGGCGCCCAGGGGGATGCCCTCGGAGATCATCGACGGGCCCTGGTATTCCAGCGCCGTGCCGAGTAACCGGATACCCATGCGGTCAGCGCGACTGTCCAGCGTCCAGGCGATATTGAACGCGTCGTACAGGCTTTGCCCGCTGAACGCCCCATTCTGCGCTCCGAGGATCAGGTCCAGCGGCGAGTCCTGCTGAAAATCCGGAATGAGCGCGCGAGGAATGGGCCGAGGCGTCGCCAAGCCCGAATAGCTCAGGTGCGCGCCGCGACTCAGCGCCCGCCCCCGTCCATCCAGGCCACCGAGCTCTTCACGTACCACCGTCGACCGGCTACCCAGTACCGCAGGCGCATTGAATCCGCCAGGGGCCGCCAGGTATGCCCGGGCACCGAGTACAGGCTGGGTGAGCGCCAACGTCTGCCCCTTTCGCAGGCTGAAAAAGCGCCACGATGCCACCGGCTGACCGTCTACCCGCGCGCCCAGGTCCGCCCCGGTCAACGCCAGCACGCAATCCTCTTCGGCCACCACCGTGAAGCCGCCGAGGGTGATTTCCACCACTGCCGCGTCCGGGGCGTTGCCCAGCATCCAGTTGGCCCAGGCCATCGACAGCCAATCCGCCGCCCCGCCCTGGGTCACGCCCAAATGCCTGACGCCGAAACGGCCGGTGTCCTGCAACAGGCACAGCGGTGTGCTGGCCTCGATCAATAGACGGCTCATGCCTGGGCCTCCAGCGGTGTGTCGTCGCCGCCCAGTGCGATGAATTCGGCGTGATCCACGGCGGCGAAGCGCACCGTGTCGCCGGGCTGCATCAAGCTGTAGCCGTCGCGCTCGCGGTCGAACAGTTTGGCCGGGGTGCGGCCGATCAGGTTCCAGCCACCGGGCGATACCACCGGATACGCCGCCGTCTGACGCTCGGCGATCCCGACGCTGCCCGCCGCTACCCGCTTGCGCGGCGTGTCGAGGCGTGGCGCGGCCAGCACTTCGTCCACCAACCCCATGAAGGCGAATCCAGGTGCAAAGCCCAGGGCGAACACCTGGTACTCGCGCTCGCTGTGGCAGCGGATCACCTGCTCCACCGTCAAGCCGCCGCGGCTCGCCAACAGGTCCAGCTCCGGGCCGACACTGGGGTCGTACCACACCGGCAGCACATGGCATTGGCCGACCGAGCGGGCATCGGGTGAAAGGTTTCTCAGCGCCTCGCCGATCAGATCCCGGGCCTGGGCCGGCGTCAGCGCCAACATATCGTAGTGCACCATCAGCGTGGTGTAGGACGGCACCAGATCGATCAGATGCTCGGCAAATACCGCTTTGAGACGCGCACTGGCGGCGAGCATCCACGGCATGTTGCTCTCGGCGATCTCATCGAACAATCGGACCATCAGGCAGTCCACCGCCACCACTTCCAAGCGTGGCGTCATGGCGCGCTCTGCCGATTCAGCGCTTCGCGGATACGTTGCACAGCGGCCACGGAACTGGCGTTGTCACCGTGCACGCACAACGTGTTGGCCTTCAGATTCAGGGCGCTGCCATCGCTGGCAGTCAGCGCATCGCCGCGGGCAATGGTCAGGGCTTGCTCGATGATGACCTCGGGATCGTGGTGCACGGCTCCCGGCGCTTGCCGCGAAACCAGGCGGCCGGCACTGTCATAGGCACGGTCGGCGAAGGCTTCGAACCACAGGGTCAGGCCATACTCATCGCCCAGGGCCTGGGCGGCGCTGTTGTCCCGGGTCGCCATGAGCATCAACGGCAATTGCCGGTCATAGGCGGCAACCGCCTGGATCACGGCACGCAGTTGCGCTGGATTGGCCATCATGTCGTTGTACATCGCCCCATGGGGTTTGACGTAGCTGACCTGCCCGCCCTGGGCCCGGCAAATGCCGTCGAGGGCGCCGATCTGGTAATGCAGCAAATCCTGCAACTCCTGGGCGCCATAAGCCATGGACCGCCGGCCAAAGCCGGCCAGGTCTTGATAGGCCGGGTGCGCGCCGATCCGCACGCCGTGGCTCAGGGCCAGGCTGACGGTCTTGCGCATGATGCTCGGGTCGCCGGCATGAAAGCCGCAGGCGATGTTGGCGCAATCGATGAAAGGCATCACCTCAGCATCCAGACCCATGGTCCAGCTGCCGAAGCTCTCGCCAATGTCGCAGTTCAATAGCAGGCGGTTCACGGTGAACGCTCCTGTAGATGCTTGCTTCGTTTAACTACGGGACATGCATGTGCCCCGCAGGTTATCAGTTACTCGGCTTCCAGCTGCTTGCCTTGGGTTTCCGGCAGGCTCAGGGCCGCCAGGATCACCACGCCATAGGACACCGCCGCAAACGCACCGATTCCCACGCTCAGCGGCACCTTCTGGCTCAGCAGGCCGATCAACAGGGGGAACAATGCCGCCACCGCCCGGCCAATGTTGTAGCAGAAGCCTTGGCCCGAACCACGAATACGCGTAGGAAACAGTTCGGTGAGGAACGAGCCCATGCCGCTGAACATGCCCGACGCGAAGAATCCCAAGGGGAAGCCCAGCCAGAGCATCACGTTATTGCTCACGTGCAGTTGGGTATACAGCAGCACGATGGTGAATGAGCCGATGGCGTACAGGACGAAGTTCTTTTTCCGGCCCAGGATGTCCGACAGGTACGCGCTGATGACGTAACCCACGTAAGAGCCGACGATCACCATTGCCAGATAACCGCCGGTGCTCAATACGCTCAAGCCGCGTTCATTCTTCAGGAACGTCGGCAACCAGGACGTGATGGCGTAATAACCACCCAAGGCGCCGGTGGTCAGCAGCGAGGCGCGAAGGGTGGTGAAGAGAATGCCGGGGGCAAAAATCTCGTAGAACTTCGCTGGGTTTTCCGGCGTCAGCCGGGCCTTGGTCTGGTTATAGACGTCCGGATCCTTGACCAGCCGGCGGACGAAAATCACAAACACTGCCGGCACGATGCCGAGGATGAACAGTGCGCGCCAGGCATCTTCCGGCGGCAACACCGAAAACAGCAGCGCATACAGAATCGCCGTCATGCCCCAGCCCAGCGCCCAACCCGATTGCACCATACCGACCGCCTTGCCACGGTCCTTGGCGCGAATCACCTCGCCCATCAACACCGCACCAGCGGTCCACTCGCCGCCAAAGCCGAAGCCCATCAGTGTGCGGGCGATCAACAGTTGTTCGTAGTTCTGGGCGAAGCCGCACAGGAAGGTGAAGAACGCGAACCACAACACCGTCAGTTGCAGGGTGCGCACGCGACCGATGCGGTCCGAGAGAATGCCCGCCACCCAGCCGCCGATGGCCGAAGCGATCAGGGTACTGGTGTGGATCAGCCCCGCTTGCCCGGTGGTGATACCCCACATCGCGATCAGGGTCGGCACCACGAAACTGAGCATCTGGGTGTCCATGCCGTCCAGGGCGTAGCCAATCTTGCAACTCCAGAATGTGCGACGCTCCTGCTGGTTGATATTGCGATACCAATCGAACGGGCCAGAACGGGCCTGGGGTTTAGGGACGCCGAGCGTGTCGGGTGCACTCATGGGGGTTCTCCGCGGTTTTATTGTTGTGAGTCTCGACGACGCTGACGTGGAGACCGTTGCCCCGATTCTTGAGCGCGCGGCCGATCCCGTCCAACGAATAAAACCTCGGCTGGGTCATAAGAAAAACTTGATTGGGTAAGACGCAGGGCCTGGCTGAACACCGTTGTGGCGAGGGGATTTATCCCCGCTGGGCTGCGAAGCAGCCCCCAATGCAGCAATAGAAATGATCCGCCTGACATATGTGGTGGCCTTGTAAGGGGGCGCTTCGCGCCCCAGCGGGGATAAATCCCCTCGCCACAACAGCAAGACCATTGTTGGCTACAACCCGCGCAAATCCCGCTCTTCAATCGGCCGGCTCTGGCGCAGGCGCTTGCCGCCCAGTACCACCCAGTCGATCAAGCGGAACAGGCACTCCAGGCCAAACGACAGCAGCAGGGCCCCGCTGATGCCCCAGATCATGGCCTCGGGGGTCAGCAGGATCTGGTAGCTATAGCCGTTCCAGGTTTCCTTGCGGATATCCGGATCGGCGGCCAGCGCCACTTGCAGCAAACGGATGTACCACGGGCCTTGCATCGCCTGGAACTGTTTGTCCAGGGCCTGCTGGCGAACCAGCAAGGTGTTCAGGCTGTCGGCATCGCTGCGAAAGATCGGGTCTTCGCTGGCGCGGTAATGGGCTACCAGGGCCTGCATGTCACCCTTGAAAAACTGGTTGGCGGTGCCCTGGAAACCTTGCAGGCCGGTTTGCGCCTCGATCAAGTGCGCCTCGACCCGCTTGGCGTAATCGCTGACGAAGCCCGGTACCTGGACCCCCACCAACAGGCCCACTGCGAACAACACCAGCCGGAGATAACTGAGCAACATAACGTGACGTCCTTATTCGGTCTGGCCGTGGCTGACGCATTCGCCGCGTCGCCACAGGCTCCATTGGCCCGGTTCGTAACGGGTCCAGGTTTCGTTTTCGGTCAAGGGTTCGGTGGCGATGACCGTGACCACGTCGTTGGGCGTGGTTTCGGCCTGGAAATCGACGATCACGTCCACATCCTTGAGCCGCGCCGGGCCAAACGGGGCGCGACGGGTGATCTGGGCGAGTTTGGTCGAGCAGTAGCAGAACAGCCAGTCGCCATCGCTCAACAAACAATTGAACACGCCTTTGCTGCGGTATTCGGCGCAGGCCTCAATCAACGAAGGGAGCAATTGCTCCACCTCCACCGGCTCCGGGAAAGCCTGACGCACGCGGTTGAGCACATCGCAGAACGCCGCTTCACTGTCGGTGTCGCCCACCGGGCGGTAGAAGCTGACCTCTGGGTGGAAATCGGCGAGTTGGCCGTTGTGGGCAAAACACCAGTTGCGGCCCCACAACTCACGCACGAACGGGTGGGTGTTGGACAGACAGACCTTGCCGACATTGGCCTGGCGGATGTGCCCGATCACCACTTCGCTCTTGATCGGATAACGCTGCACCAGGTTCGCCACTTCCGACTCGCTGCTGGCGGCCGGGTCCTGGAACAGGCGCAGGCCTCGGCCCTCATAGAACGCGATGCCCCAGCCGTCCCGGTGCGGCCCGGTCTTGCCGCCGCGCTGCATCAACCCGGTGAAGCTGAACACGATGTCGGTCGGCACATTGGCACTCATGCCCAGTAACTCACACATGCTCGAACTCTCGCTTGAATGGGCAGGCTTGGTTTACAGCCGCGGCTCGATACGCGAACGCTGGGGATTGCTCGGCACCGGCGGGCGACCATAACGATCATCACCGGCCACACCGAACGGTGGTTCATCCTCGGGCTCATCGGCGGCAGCGGCCGCTTTTGCCGCGGCAGCCCGCTCCTTGCGAGCGTTGGAGGCGCGCTCGATGGGGAAGCGGATCAGCACGACAACCAAGTAGAGGCCGAAGGCGATCATGCCGTACATGAGCAGGTCCGACGCTGCCCGCCAGACGTTGTTGCCCACCTTGAACAACACGTCCAAGGCCACAATGGCCAGGGCCGGGGCGACCTTTTCCTTGACTGGATCAACAATGGTGGGGCTGAACAGCAGCACCGCCATCAACAGCCGCAGCGGCTCGCGCAACCAGCGCCACATCCAGCGGGTCATGCGCATCCATACCAGCAGGCAGCCCAGGGCGGCGAAGGCGTAGAGGCCCCAGGCAATCAGATAGTCGTTCTCGGTCATGGTGTCCATGGCAAGGCAGGCAAAGAGGCGCTTATAGTAACGGCTTTTCGCTCGTCAGGCTGCCCCGGCGTCTGCCGAGTGGCTTGTGTGGCGAGTTCGCTTGCCTGACAGAACTAACCACGCCGGCCGCTGGTCCCTTTTTCGTACACTGTTCGAGAGCCTTTCATGTCCCTATCTGCCCACGTTTCCAACGCCCCGATTGCCCACAGGGACGCCGGTGTTGACCCCTACGCCTGGCTGCAGGAGCGCGACACCGACGCCGTGCTCGACTACCTCAAGGCGGAAAACAGCTATCAGGAGGCGCAACTCGCCGACCAGGCCGAACTGCGCGAAACCCTGTTCCAGGAGATCAAGGGCCGAATCCTCGAGACCGACCTGTCCCTGCCCTCGCCCTGGGGCCCGTACCTGTATTACACCCGCACCACGGCCGGTGACGAATACCCGCGCCATTACCGCTGCCCGCGCCCGGCCGACGACAGCCTGACCGTGGACGAGCACCGCGAACAGCTGCTGCTGGACCCGAACGAATTGGCCGGCGGCGGTTTCTTTTCTCTTGGCGCGTTCAGCATCAGTCCCGACCACCAGCGCCTGGCCTACAGCCTGGACACCACGGGCGACGAGATTTACACGCTGTTCGTGAAGGAATTGTCCAATGAGAAGGTCAGTGAACTGTCCTTCGAGAATTGCGACGGCAGCATGACCTGGGCCAATGACAGCCTGACGCTGTTTTTCGGTGAGCTGGACGAGACCCATCGCCCGCACAAACTCTGGCGCTATCGCCTCGATGGCACCGCCGCCGAAGAAGTGTTCCACGAGCCGGACGGGCGTTTTTTCCTGCATTGCTACCGTTCCAGCTCCGAGCGGCAACTGATCCTGTCCCTGGGCAGCAAGACCACCAGTGAAGTCTGGGTACTGGACGCCACGCAGCCGCAACAGCCTTTTACCTGCCTGGCGCCACGGCGGGAAGACCACGAATACGATGTCGATCACGGCCTGCTCGACGGCCAATGGACGTGGCTGATCCGCAGTAACCGCGACGGCATCAACTTCGCCTTGTACCAGGCCGCCGATACGGGCGTGGTGCCGACCGAAGCCGACTGGCAGAACCTGATCCCCCACAGCGACACCGTGATGATCGACGGCTTGAGCCTGAACGCCGGGGCCATGACCTTGAGCCTACGTGAAGGCGGCCTGCCGATCATCGAAGTTCATCCACAGGGCTTGCCGGCGTATCGGGTGCAATTGCCGGACGCGGCCTACAGCCTGCATGTGCAAAACAGCCTGGAATTCGTCAGCGAGCGCATTCGCCTACGCTACGAGGCGCTGAACCGCCCGGCGCAGATCCGCCAGCTGGACCTGGCCAGCGGCGAACAGGTCGTCCTCAAGCAAACCCCGGTGCTGGGCCCGTTCGACGCCGATGCCTACGTCAGCCAGCGGCTGTGGGCGACGGCACCGGACGGTACGCAGGTGCCCATCAGCCTGGTGGTCAAGCGCGAGTCCCTCGGCCAGCCGGTGCCACTGTACCTGTACGGCTACGGTGCCTATGGCGAAAGCCTCGACCCGTGGTTTTCCCACGCGCGCCTGAGCCTGCTCGACCGTGGCGTGGCGTTTGCCATCGCCCACGTGCGCGGTGGCGGTGAATTGGGGGAAGCCTGGTACCGCGCCGGCAAGCAGGAACACAAACACAACACGTTCAGCGACTTCATCGCCTGCGCCGAGCATTTGATCGCCCAGGGTTTCACCACCGCCGAGCAGCTGGCGATCAGCGGCGGCAGCGCCGGTGGCTTGTTGATCGGCGCGGTGCTCAATCAACGTCCGGAGCTGTTCAAGGTCGCGATTGCCGAAGTGCCGTTCGTCGATGTCCTTAACACCATGCTCGACCCGGACCTGCCCTTGACCGTCACCGAATACGACGAATGGGGCAACCCGCAGGAGCCGGACGTTTATGATCGGATCCGGGCCTACGCCCCGTACGAAAACGTCAGCGCCCAGGCGTACCCGGCGCTGCTGGTGATCGCCGGCTACAACGACAGTCGCGTGCAGTATTGGGAAGCAGCCAAGTGGGTGGCGAAGTTGCGGGCCACCAAGACCGATGACAACCCCTTGCTGCTCAAGACCGAACTGGGCGCCGGCCACGGTGGAATGAGCGGGCGCTACCAGGGGTTGCGTGACGTAGCGCTCGAATATGCATTTGTTTTGAAGGTTTTGGGGTTGGGCTGAGGAACTCTGTGGGGCGGTCGGGTCTTAGCTCCATGCGCCAAGCGCTGATGTAACCCCATCCAATGTGGGAGCGAGCTTGCTCGCGATAGCGATGTGTCAGTCAACTTCAGTGCTGGCTGATCCGACGCCATCGCGAGCAAGCTCGCTCCCACAAGGGATCTTCTTCAATCCGAACACGCAACAGACACAAGAAAAAGACCGTGACGACATGTCAGAACCGACCTTACTGAACAAAGAAATCCGCGACTGGCTGATGGACTGCGGTCTGTTCGACCAATTGCTGCCTGTCGACTTCGCTGCGGCGTCGGGCTACTTCAGCATCAGCGCCATCGCCGCGGGCGAAGCGATTTTCCGCGAGGGCGATGCCGGCAGCTTCATGTGCATCATCCACACCGGGCAAGTGGCCGTGCAGAAAACCGGCCCCGACGGCCAACCCGTGACCATCGCCACGCTGCGCAGTGGCCGGGCGTTCGGCGAAATGGCGGTGCTCGATGGCGAGCGACGCTCGGCCAGTTGCATCGCCGCCAGTGATTGCCAGTTGCTGAACCTGGGCAAGGACTCCCTGGAGAAAATGCTCAACGACGCCCCGAAGATCGCCGCCAAGATCATCCGCGCCCTCGCCGTCTCCCTGTCCAAGCGCCTGCGCATGGCCGATGGGCAGTTGCTGTCGCAGCAGGTCTGACAGCCAATACCTGTGGGAGCGAGCTTGCTCGCGATGACGGCGGATCAGCCAGCACTGAAGTTGACTGACACACCGCTATCGCGAGCAAGCTCGCTCCCACAGGTTATTGCGTCGTCTTGTCGATTTACCCCCCCGGCGGCTTGGCCTTCGGCGGATTCGGCTCCATGCCCGGTATCGGCTGGTCCTTGGGCGGCTTGGGCATTTCAATCGGTGGCAACAACGGCGGCCCACCGCTTCCGGGGCCTGGCTTGGGCACCCCGTTGGGCGTGACCGGCGGGTATGGCATGGGTGTGGCCGTGCCGGGCGAGCCGGGAATGGACGCCGGGCTTACCGGAATCGTCGGTTGCTGGGCCTGCGCCGAACTTATCGAGAGCGCCGCCAGGGCAATGGCCGTTAGAATGATGCACTTCATCAATGGCTCCGTGGCTATTGTCTGTCTTCAGGCTAGTCCTTACCGCGCCGGTTTGCCCCCTCTCACGAGATTTCCATGAAACGTTTCGTTCTGCTCGACACCACCCCCATCCCTGACAACGGCGGTGCCCTGTGCCTGTTCGAGTACGGCGAAGACTTCGTTATCAAGATCCAGGGCGGTGATGGTGGGCAGCTGATGAACACCCGCATGCACGGTTCCGAAGACGCCCTGGCGGAGATTCCCTGCCGCAAGGTCGCCGGCCGGCCCCGCTCGCGCGTGCTGATCGGCGGCCTCGGCATGGGCTTTACCCTCGCCTCGGCGCTCAAGCATCTGGGCAAGACTGCGGAAGTGGTGGTGGCCGAACTGGTCCCCGGTGTGGTGGAGTGGAACCGCGGCCCCCTCGGTGAAAAGGCCGGGCGACCGCTGTCGGACCCGCGCACGGTGATCCGCATGGAAGACGTGGCCAAGGTGCTGCAAGCCGAGCCCCAGGGTTTCGACGCCATCATGCTGGACGTCGACAACGGCCCGGAAGGCCTGACCCAGAAAGCCAACAGTTGGCTGTATTCGGCCGGTGGCCTGGCAGCGTGCGCCAAGGCCCTGCGGCCCAAGGGCGTGCTGGCGGTGTGGTCGGCCAGCGCTGACCGGCAGTTTTCCGACAAGCTGAAGAAAGCCGGCTTCAAAGCCGAAGAAGTGCAAGTGTTCGCCCACGGCAACAAAGGCACCCGCCACACCATCTGGATTGCCGAGAAACTCAAGGGCTAAGCTAAACTGTACCCAACCGTCATCAGTCTTTATTTACAAAGGTGAACCCATGAGTTCGTCAACGCCACCGTCCAACACTGCCAAGCTGGACCGCATCCTCGCCGACGCCCAGCGTGATCGGGAAATGGGCTACCGCGACAAGGCCCTGAAAATGTACCCCCATGTCTGCGGTCGCTGCGCCCGTGAGTTTTCCGGCAAGCGCCTGAGCGAACTGACCGTTCACCACCGCGACCACAACCACGATAACAACCCGCAGGACGGTTCCAACTGGGAACTGCTGTGCCTGTACTGCCACGACAACGAACACTCGCGCTACACCGACCAGCAATATTTCGGCGAGGGCTCGCTGAGCACGCCGAAAATCGCCAAGGCCACGCACAACCCGTTTGCGGCGTTGGCCGGGTTGATGAAGAAAGACGAGTAGCCTGCCATTGTGGCGAGGGGATTTATCCCCGCTGGGCTGCGCAGCGGCCCCCTGCATTCGGTCTGACAGCGCGCGGTGGCAGTGAGATATCGGGGCTGCTTCGCAACCCAGCGGGGATAAATCCCCTCGCCACAGGGTCTTGTAAACACCGGGAAGCCAGTGTGGGAGCGAGCTTGCTCGCGATGGCGATCGCCCCTTCACCACCAATCAGCGAAACTGACCACCCTCCCCCATTCCCCGTATAATCGCGCCTTTTCCCCAAAGGCACCCCGCCCGTGGCCAACAAACGCTACAGCTGCATCGGTCTGTTCAACCCCAAGTCACCGGAAAACGTCGGTTCGGTCATGCGTGCCGCCGGTTGCTACGGCGTGGCCTCGGTGTTTTACACCGGCAAACGCTATGAACGCGCCGCCGACTTCGTCACCGACACCAAGAAAGTCCACTACGACATTCCGCTGATCGGCATCGACGACCTGAAGAAAATCCTGCCCCTGGGCTGTGTGCCGGTGGCCGTGGAACTGGTGGAAGGCGCCCGCCCGCTGCCGGAATACACGCATCCGGACCGGGCGCTGTACATCTTCGGCCCCGAAGACGGCTCGCTGGACAAAGACATTCGCGACTGGTGCGAAGACGTGGTGTACATCCCCACCACCGGCTGCATGAACCTGGCCGCCACGGTCAACGTCGTGCTGTACGACCGCATGGCCAAAGGCAACAACACCCGCTCGGGGCCGCAATTCCGCTGATCGGTGCAAAACTCGATTGAACAAGGCAATCGCTCGGGCAGTCAGTTTTATACCAACCCCATACTGGAGACAGATCATGAGCGATAACAATCCGTTCGAGCCGATTGAGAGCACCCCTTTCCAATCTCATCCGCCGCAAAACGTGCATGGTTGGGAACGTATTGGCTCACTGGCTGGCGGTGTGCTGATGATGGGCAAGGGCTTGCGTCGCGGCGGTGTGATCGGTCTGGCTCAGTTGGCTATCGGCGGCATGGCCCTGGCCCGGGGCATCACTGGGCATTGTTCGGCCAAGAGCTTGCTGGAAAAGAACCGTCAGAACCTGCAGAACGCCCGCGCCCGCATCGAACAGGCCGGCGATGAGCTGAGCCGCCTGAAGACCAATGCCGAAGCGGCGACTGGCACGGCGACGGTGACCGGGAATGATTCGCTGGTGTCGCCGAAGGCTGGGCTCTGATCGGATAGGTGCGGTGGGCCTGATGGCCCCTTCGCGAGCAAGCTCGCTCCCACACTGGATCTTTGGTGGACACACTGTTTGTGTACGACATCGATCAATGTGGGAGCGAGCTTGCTCGCGATAGCGGCGTCACTGAAGTAACCGGGTATCCAGCACCGTAGAGCCGGCCCCCAGGATGCTTTCACTGAGCTGCACAAACTCCTGGGTGTCGACCGTTTCCAGCCGCATCGCCCCCTGCAACACATCATCCAGCGAACGCTTGTTACGGGTTTTCAGGCGAATCTCGCGGTCCAGTTCCTGCAGCAGCAACACCGCCTTGGCCACCGTCGCCGGGCTGATCTGCTCGCCGCGCAAGGTCGTGACACCCTTGCTGTCCCGGGCGAGCCGGTCATTGAGGGCCTGATAGCGCTCATCGCTCATGCCGCCAGCGCGGCGTAGCAGCTCGACAGCGTAGTACTCGGTCAGACCCTCGCTGATCCAGTCGCTGCGATCATGATCCTTGACACGCGCCAGCGCCTGCACCAACTCGCGCAACAATGGGCTGCTGCCCCGCTCGCTGACCAGCGGCGGACGGCTGTGCAGGTAAATCGAGTCATGCCCGGCCTGGGCACCCCGCCACAACGGGTCACCCGCGCCGACAATCAGCAGCTTGGCAGGATGGCGCGGCACCACCGCTTGCACCTGCGGCCAGACGAACGTCAGCAGCGTCAACACGTCCATCCGGCGCATGCCCTGGCCCCGAGGCGAAGCCACCGTCACCTCGGTCTCTCCCAGGCGCGTACGGCGGCTGCCAAGCTTGCCGGCGAGCATCCAGCCCGTGGGGCGGTCGAACAGACGCGAGGGGTTGTCGATGCGAAAGCGTTGCTTGCCGATGCGCGGCCAGGGGGTCTCGATGCTTTTCCAGCCTTCGGGCAACTCCACTTCCAGCCGGGCAACCAGTTCGACGCCGTCCTGCTGATCGAGCTTGGCCGACGGCACCAGATCGTCGCCGCGCAGCAAGGCCCAGTTCGGGGTCATGCGGGTTTCGTAGGTGCCCGTCTTGCGCGCATGGCTGATGCGTACCCGGTAGCTCAGGCTCGCCTTGTCAGCGGCCGGGCGCCAGACACCACGCGCTTGTTTGCCAGGGCTGAGCTGCCATTGGCCGTCAGCCTTGAAGTCGCTGTAGCGGCTGCCGTCACCCAGGTCGAAATCCAGGCTGCGTACCGCCGAACCCCGCGCCAGGGTCAGGCGCACTTCGGCCTGGTCGCTCTGCGGCAACAGGTGCACGTGATAATCCAGATCGACTTTCTGCGCCGCCCACAGCGGCCCGCATACCACCAGCAGCCCGGCCGCCAGCATCCGTTTCAATCCTGCAGCCATGGGTTCTCCCTGGTAGCGCGATGCCCGGCGGCTCAGCCGGCGCGGAAAATCAGATGATCTTCCCAATCCTCTTCCGGCACGCTGCCTTCGGCCAGCATCCGCCCGGACTGGGAAATACGTTCGTGGTGCACGGCGTCGCGGTCGCCGCAGACCAGGTGATGCCATAGCGGCAAATCCTTGCCCTCGCTGACCAGCCGATAACCGCAGGTCGGTGGCAGCCATTTGAACTCATCGGCCTTGCCCGCCGTGAGCTGGATGCAATCGGGAACGAAATCGCGACGGTTGGGGTAATTGGTGCACTGGCAGGTTTTCAGGTCCAGCAGTTTGCAGGCGATGCGCGTGTAGTAGACGCTGTTGTCGTCTTCGTCTTCGAGCTTTTGCAGGCAGCACAGGCCACATCCGTCGCACAGCGATTCCCATTCCTGCGGATCGAGCTGATCGAGGGTTTTGCGTATCCAGAACGGTTCGACTTTGGCGGCCATGGCTCAAGCATCAACATCAGGTGGTGAAAAGGCCGACAGTCTAGTGCCGGGACCTCGCCAGGCCAAGCATTGGCGACTGTCGGTAGGCAGGGGCTTGCCAGGCTGGACGTCGGGACGTAGGTTGCTTCATTCATCTTCCCGAACCCAGTCAGGTAAGCCCATGAGCGCCAATCCTCGCATCGCCGATTACGCCATTCATCCTCAGTTCATCGAACGCTGGTCGCCCCGTGCCTTTACCGGCGAGAACATCGCCGAAGAAACCCTGCTGGGCTTTTTCGAAGCCGCGCGCTGGGCCCCGTCGGCCTACAACTCGCAACCCTGGCGTTTCCTGTATGCGCGCCGCGACACGCCAAACTGGGAGCGCTTCCTGGGCCTGCTCAATGAATTCAACCGCAGCTGGGCCCAGCACGCCTCGGCGTTGGTGATCATCGTGTCGAAAACCACCTTTGCGGTGCCCGGCGCCACCGAGGAAACCCCGGCGCAGTCCCACACCTTCGACACCGGCGCGGCCTGGGGCCACCTGGCGCTGCAAGCCAGCCTCAGCGGCTGGCACACCCACGGCATGGCCGGTTTCGACCAGGAACTGACTCGCAAGGAACTGAAGATCCCGGAAGGTTATGCGCTGCACGCCGCCGTGGCGATTGGCAAGCTGGGGGACAAATCCACCCTGGCCGACTACCTCCAGGCCCGCGAAACCCCAAGCCCACGCCGACCGTTGAGCGAACTGGTGGCTGAGGGCGACTTCACCCTGTAACCCTATTTTTTGACCGCTGAAGATCCACTGTGGGAGCGAGCTTGCTCGCGATGGCTTCAGGTCAGTCACTTTGATGTCGACTGACATGACGCCATCGCGAGCAAGCTCGCTCCCACATTTTGATCTGTGGCGAACACATTTTTTTGTGACCACTGAAAACCCACTGTGGAAGCAAGCTCAGCCCCACACTGAATCCGGGCCTCAGTAGCCCCGGTTGAAATCCACTTCCCCGCGTAGCGCCTCACCGGCCTGATAGGCCCGCAGGTTTTCCAGGAACAACTGCACCATCATCGTCGGCGATGTCGGCGCCGAGCTATGGCCGGTCAATAGCAGGCCCCAGGCAGTCCAGAATGGGTGACGCTGCGGCAGTGGCTCCTGGCGGCAAACGTCGATCACCGCCCCGGCCAGGTGCCCATCCTTCAAGGCCTGCACCAGATCCGCATCCACCACGGCCACGCCGCGTCCGACATTGATGAACAGTCCGCTTGGCTTGAATTGCTTGAACAACGCCGCGTCATACACGTCATGGGTATTGGGCGTGTTGGGCAGCAGGTTGATGACGTAATCCACCTCGCCCACCAAGCGTGGCAGATCCTCCAACGTCCCGACCTCGATGAAAGGCGCCAGCTCCCGGGCCTCGCTGGCAATGCCATACAACTGCACGCCAAACGGTACCAGGAACTGCGCCACGCACTGGCCAATATCGCCGGTCCCGACGATCAGCACCTTGCGCCCGGCCAGGCCTTGTCCCTGGCGGTTGTCCCACTTGCGCTCCACCTGGCTGACCAATCGCGCCAGCACCTCACGCTCGTGGCCGAGCATGTAAGTGAGCACGTACTCGGCCATGACCTGGCCAAAAATACCCACGGCACGGGTCAGGCGGTAATTACGCGTCAAGCCCTCGGCCAGCAGCGGCGTGATGCCCGCCCAGGTCGATTGCAGCCAGTGGGGGTGATGGCCTTGACGCAGCAGGGTGGCCAGCAGATCCGGCTGGCCAAGCCAGACCGGACAGTCGGCGGCCAGTCGCGACAATTCAGCGGAGTCGCCGCTGGTCAGGACTTCGAGATCGGGGGCAGCCTGGCGCAGCAGCTGGGCATACACCACGTGGTCGTGTTCGGCAATCAGAACGCGCATGAATCAACCTTTCAAAAACGATGCAGACAACCGCCGACAGAGTGTCGCTCCATCCAGGCGGTCATCGCCAATAAATCATTCCAGTGTTTCAAGAGCCCCCAGGACGGGGGCCAGGAGATCGTCAGACCGGGTCGTTGCGTCGCAGCAACTCTTCGGGCAAATGTTCGATGTACTCGTCTTCGGCCGGTGGCATCTGCAGGTGATAACCCTGGGTGTCGAGGTTCTCCAGCACTTTGTCGATGTCCTCCCGGGACAGCGCTCGCTCGGGGCTCAGGACCAGGTCAAAGGCATGGATCGCCTTGCCAAAGGCCGCCATCAGAGGCTCGGGCACACGCTTCAAGGCATCGCTCTTGAGCACATACAAGTACATCTCGCTTTTCTTCGAGCTTCGGTAGATGGAGCAGATACGTTTCAAGGCTGTTCTCCGGCAGTGGCCAGGCTGTCGAGCAGCGCCTGGCCCATCAATTCGCGGCGCCAGCCACGCAGCGAATCGGGCAATTGGTATGGGCCCTCGGGGAAGCCACTCTTGATCAGCGCTTCGAGGGTTTTCTTGCGCAGCATCAGCTCCGGGGCAATCCCCAGGCGCTCGGCTTCAGCCTGCCCCAGCGCCCGCAGACGCTTGACCAGCGCCGAGGCCTCGATGGGCAACGGCTCCGCCACGGCGGGCGGCCATTGTTCGGGCGGCACGCTGGCGGCGCGCTGGATCAGGTCCAACAGAAACTCGCCGTCCTGGCGTACGGTACGTGGGTGCATGTCTTCGATTTTCGCCAGCGCGCCGAGGTTATCCGGCTGCGTGCGGGCCAGGGGCCATAGCGAGTGCTCGCGGATGATGCGATTGCGCGGCAAGTCACGGGCCCGCGCCTCTCGCTCGCGCCAGGCGCACAGCTCGCGCAGCACAGCCAGTTGGGCACGGGACAGTTTCCAGGCCAGCTTGGCCTCGCGGTACACCTCATAGGGGTCGACTTCGCGACGCAGGTTGGCCACCAGTTCGGCGCCATCCTCCAGGACCCAGGTGAATCGTTCGTCGGAAAGCTTCGGGCGCAGTTGCACGAACACTTCCGCCAGATGCACCGCATCTTCAGCCGCGTAGCTGATCTGCGTCTCGGACAGGGGCCGCTGCAACCAGTCGGAGCGGGTCTCGCCCTTGGGCAATTCGATCCCCAGCACTGACTGCACCAACCGCGAGTAACCCATGGAAAAACCCAGGTTCAGGTAGGCGGCGGCCAGTTGAGTATCGAACAGTGGCGCGGGCAGGCTGCCCGTCAGGCGCAGCAGGACCTCAAGGTCTTCGCTGCAGGCGTGCAGCACCTTGAGCACCGCCGGGTTTTCCAGCAGTGCGGCCAGGGGCTGCCAGTTGTCGATGGTCAAGGGGTCGATCAGGTAGGCACGCTTGCCGTCGCCGATCTGCAGCAAACCGGCAATGGGGTAGAAGGTGTCGACCCGCATGAATTCGGTGTCGAGGGCGACGAAGGGCAACTGCTGCCATTCGGCGCAAAACTGACCGAGGCTATCGTTGTCGCGAATCCAGTGAATATCGATGGCCACACGGCTCTCCCTTGAAGAATGGCGCGCAGTATATATCGCCGCCGGCGATTGCGAGCATCCATAGAGCGGGAGCCTGTGAGAAATTGCCTGCGCAAACGCAAGAATAGTCCTACATCCGAACTTAACTGGTCTTACGCAGTACATAAACCCGTGTCAGGGCAAAACCGGGCAGGAAATCCTGATACCACAGCACGGTAAAACCGGCCTGACGGAATTCGGCCTCAACGTCAGCCTTGCCGGCCAGGTGGCGTTGCGGCGCCTGGCCGATTTTAAGGCGTCCTTCGATCTGAACCGACACGATCACAGTGTCGCGACTGACCCGATGAAATTCACGCAACAACGCCAGGCGATGCTCACTGGCGCTGATGTGGCGAAACAGTTGCAGACAAAAAATACAATCCACCGCGTTGGCCGACAGCCCGAGGGTGAATGCCGAACTCGGGAACGTCTTGACCCGCTCGAGCAACGCGCCGCCATGGTGGGTGAGCGCGTGCTCAAGCATGTCCGGCGAAGGGTCCGCTGCCAGGATCACCCGGTTGGCATGCTCGGCCAGCACCGGCCAGAACCGCCCCGCCCCACACGCCACATCCAGCACCAGCCCCGGCTCACCGGCCACTTTCAGGGCATTGCGCACCATTTGCTCGTCACGCCAGAACGCCAGGCGCAGGCGGCGCGGCGCCGGCTGGCAGCAGACTTGCGCATGCTCCTGGTCGTGCTGCCTGGCGAACTCAAGCTCGACGGTGGAAGGGGGACGCCCGGACATACAAACGGCTCTTGGAGAATGAATGGACGACAGCTTAAACGGCCATGCGTGAAAAAAAGGTGTAGGCAATTATTCCCGGGCCAACACACCGTCGATCACCGCACCGCGACAGTTGGCGAACAAGTCCAGGTCCGGGTTGTAGACCTTGCTGTTGACTTCCAGCAGCCCGAGCATCGAATGAAACAGGTTGTCCTGGCTCAAAGGCTTTTCCCGACTCAGTTGCAGGCAATGGGTATCGACCGAGAAAGACTTCTGATAGCTGTCGGAAAACCAGGCCAACATTGCCACATGCTTCTGTTGCTCCGGAGCAAGCATGTAGGGCGTGCCGTGGAGGAACAGGTTGTATTCGCCCAGGGATTCGCCGTGGTCCGACAGGTAGAGCATGGCGGTGTCGACCTTGTCCTGATTGGCCCGCAGCAAGTCGATCAGGGTCGACAGCACA
This sequence comes from Pseudomonas sp. B21-054, assembly GCF_026016345.1. Taxonomy (NCBI): domain Bacteria; kingdom Pseudomonadati; phylum Pseudomonadota; class Gammaproteobacteria; order Pseudomonadales; family Pseudomonadaceae; genus Pseudomonas; species Pseudomonas sp. B21-054. Next base: position 1,679,557 of record NZ_CP087204.1, on the reverse strand, counting down.
TGATCGGTGTACACCAGCGTGTTGTCGTAGCCATTGACGATGCTCTCGCGGCTGCAATTGTTCAGTGCGTTGCTTTCACACACCGGAGTGAAATGCTCGTACTCCTTGGGATAGCGCTTGAAATATTCCGGACCGTGGCTGCCCATCTGGTGCAATACCAGCACCGTATCCTTGTCGAGGGTGTCGATGAAATGTTGCAGCCCCTGAAGCAGGATTTCGTCACGGCATTCGCTGCTGGCACACAGGGTTGGATCCTTGAGATTGCTCACGTCCTGCAAAGTGACGCGATCGCAGGTGCCCTTGCAGCCGGATTGGTTATCACGCCAGATCACCTCCAGGCCGGCACGCTTGAGCACATCCAGCAGGCCCTCCTCATTCCTGGCCTTGCTGGCGTCATAGTTCTTGCGCCCCATGTTGGAAAACATGCACGGCACCGACACGGCGGTTTCGGTGCCGCAGGAATGCACATCGGTGAAGGCGATCAGGCCGGCCTCTTTGTCCAATGTCGGGGTGGTATCGCGGTTGTAACCGAGGATGCCGAAGTTCTCGGCACGGGCGCTCTCCCCCACCACCAGCACGGTCAGGGATTTGCGGGCGTGGCTTTGCCAGACGGGGTTGCGCACCGCATCCTCGCCCAGCGGGATGAACGGTTGCTTGGCCGACGCGACCTGCTCGCGCAAGTAGCCGATCGAGGCACCAATGTAGTTGCTCGGCACCACCATCAAGTGCAACTCGTGGTGGTTACGAAACAACGAAGACAAGCCCTGGTAATTGGCCAGGGCAACCACGCCAATGATTGTCGCCGTGGCCACACCGACAACTAACTTACTTAACAACTCTTTGGGCCAGCGACGATACTTGATGGGGGTCTTGAACAATAACCAGGACGGCAATACCCCCAGTAGCCCGAGGTAGGCAAATAACTTCAGCGATAACAGATCACGGACTTCCGTGGCATTGGTTTCCGCAAAGTTACGCAACATGCCGGCATCGATCAGCACGCCATACTGGGCCATGAAATAGGCCACGCCGGCACTGATCAAAAACAGCAGCATCAACAACGGCTTGAGCAGCGGACGGAACGCCACCAGCGTCAGCACCAGGTTGAACACACCGAACACCATCACGCCAAACGCCACGCACAACAGCAGGCCCCGACCGTCAGTCGCCGTAATCGTGAGCAAGTGTTGCCAGAGAATGACGTTGAAACCCACTAATAAGAAGGCACTCGCGGCCAGCGTCACCCACTCGGGGCGCACGGCTTTAATAGTCAGCATGATGGTTGACGGTTTCCTGGAAGTTACTCTTTGAATAAGCGGCGCCGAAGTGAATGTGAAAAAATCGTTCCCTACGGCACCACAAACTCTAGGCAGTCCACCATCAATTTTTCGTGAAAAAGTTGCCATTAAATAATTATTTAAACAGCCGGTTCTAAGCGCTCATCAGGCTTGATTCAGGTACCAGCGCCAGTCCTGCTCTCCGACCTCCCCCATGAACTGGCGGTATTCGGCACGCTTGACCGCCAGGTAGACACCGAGGAACTCATCGCCGAAGGCTTCCCTCGCCCAGGTCGAGGCTTCAAGGGCGCGCAGGGTGGTGAGCCAATCGGTAGGCAATAACTCAGTCGCCTGGGCATAGCCGTTGCCCTCGACGGGCGCTCCCGGATCGCACCGTTCACGGATGCCGTGATGGATGCCGGCCAGTATGGCTGCGGCGGCCAGGTACGGGTTGGCATCGGCGCCGCAAATACGGTGCTCGATGTGCCGCGAAAAGGCCGGACCGCCCGGCACTCTCAGGCTCACCGTGCGGTTGTCCACTCCCCAGGTCGCCGCCAGCGGCGCGTAGCTGTTGCTTTGGAATCGGCGGTAGGAGTTGGCGTTGGGACAGAACAGCAACAGCGAATCGAGCAAGGTGTGGAGCATTCCGCCCACCGCGTTGCGCAGCAGCGGCGTACCGTCGGCGGCTTCGCTGGCAAACAGGTTGTGGCCATCCTTGTCGGCCAGGCTGACGTGCATGTGCATGCCGGAGCCCGCCAGATGATCGAATGGCTTGGCCATGAAACACGCCTGCATGCCATGTTTATGCGCCACGCCCTTCACCAGCCGCTTGTAGCGTACGGCTTCATCCATGGCTTGCAGCGCATCGGCACGGTGTTCGAGCGTGATCTCCACCTGCCCCGGTGCGTATTCGGAAATGGCCGTCCGGGCAGGAATGCCCTGCAGCTTGCACGCCGCGTAAAGGTCCGCGAGAAACGGCTCGATCTGCTCCAGTTCACGCAAACCGTAAACCTGAGTGGCGCGCGGCCTGCCGCCATCCACGTCCCGCGCCGGTTGTGGCCGGCCCGCGCTGTCGCGCTGCGCGTCCAACAGATAGAACTCCAGTTCCGCGGCCATCACCGGGTAATAACCGTCCGCCTGCAAGGCCTCGACCACCTGGCTGAGCACATAGCGCGGATCGGCAATGGTGGCCGGCATGCCCTCCTGAGGATGCATGCTCACCTGCACGGCAGCCGTGGGGATCAGCCGCCACGGCATGCGCTGCAAACTGCCACTGATGGGATAGGCTCGGCAATCGATGTCACCGACGTCCCATACCAGCCCGGAATTCTCCACATCGTCGCCATTGAGGGTCAGGCCGAGAATCGTACTGGGCAACGGCCGGCCACTTTCGTAGACCGCCAGCAGCTCATCCCGATGCAGCAACTTGCCCCGAGGCACACCATTGTTGTCGAGGATAAACAGCTCGAACAGCTCGATATCCGGATGCTGCGCCAGGAACGCCTGGGCGTGTTGCACAGGTGCGAAAGAGTGTTTGGAAAGGCTCATGAACAGGCTCGTATTGACGGGTCGGACGGGCGATGAGGCGCCGTCAGTCTGCGTTCGCATCGGCGAACACGCGGGTTGATCAACCGTGAATACAGGTATCTGGAGGACGGGCGTGGCGACAATGCCAGAGTGCCCAAAAAGCCAGTTCAGAGGGCAGTGCGCAGAGCGAAGGGGTGAAAGCAGGCGTGAACCGGCCGACCGGACCAGCCACGGCGGATGACAAGTACTGGAATGCCGCGGACCAACCGTCCATAAGCGCGTCACCGGAAACACACCTTGGAAGCGTCCCACGACACTGAGGGTGATTAAACATGGATTTGATGGAACTTGGATCGGATCAGACTAAACAATGGCAAACGACCGGGGCGTTGCTCCTCACGTCGTATTCGCGACATTATCTGTCCCACTCTCCACCATGAAACCCCGTGCATGGCATTTTCTTGGGACCATCGTTCCGTTAGGATCGTCGGTCTGATTTGCGCTACATCCGCGCAAGGAGCACAGCGAGACAGAACGGATGCTGAACAGTAACTCCCTCAGAAAGCTCGATATGCAGGACCTCATGGTGTTTACCGCCGTGTACGAGCAAAGCAGCGTGACCGGTGTGTCCGAGGCATTGTGTGTCAGTCAGTCAACGGTCAGTTACTGCCTCAAGAAACTGCGGACCTGCTTCGAAGACGAGCTGTTTATCAACACCCGCACCGGCATGCGCCCCACCTATAAGGCCGAGGGCATGTACGACCACGTGCGCGCCATTTTGCAAAGCATCAACCTGTGCCATGCCGGTGCGCCGACGTTTGATCCGACCCGGCAGGCCGTCACCTTCAATATTTGCGCACCGGAATACTTCGAGCACCTGATCCTGCCGCAACTGCTGCAAGGCTTCGATTACGCCAACCTGCCGGTGGTGGTAAATATGCACAAATTCGAAGCCGATATTCCGGCCGAGGAACTGCGTGACGGCAGCCTGGACCTGGTGATCTGCTTCGGCCCGAACTTCCACAGCACCCATGCCGATTTCAAATCCCGGCAGTTGCTGGAGGAGGACTTGGTCTGTGTCGTGGATAAACGGGCGACGCCATTGCAAGCGCAATTGAGCCTTCAGTCTTTCCTGGAGCGCCGGCACGTTTTTCCGACGCCTTGGAATTCGCCCAGCAACATGGTGGATGGCTGGCTGTCACAGCAGGCCCATCAACGCCAGCTTGCCGCTCGCGCCAACAGCTACAGTGCGGCGCTGAAGATGATCACCGGCACCGACTTCATCCTGACCCTGCCCCGCCGCATCCAGAAATTGCTGGCCAACGAGGCGATTTTCAATCACCACGAAGCGCCCAAGGGCCTGCCGGGTTTTACCCTGGACATGCAGTGGAGCCTGGCCGCCGATCAGGACAGCGCCAATACCTGGCTGCGCGAACAGATCATCATGGCCTGCGCCGAAAGAGGCGCCTGACCGTCACTGACCGATCAGCGCCTTGGCGTAAGGACCCCGATCGATATCGAGGATTTCCACGCACAGCTGCACGGAAACGTCCGCCGGCCATTCGTCCAGCTCCTGGATCACGGCCAGCAGGCTGTCGGCCAGTTGCTTCTTGATTTCCGGTGAGCGACCGCTCAGCAAGGCCAACTTCACGTGCACGAAACCACGCTCGCCCAGGCCAGTGCCCACTCGGTAAGTCTCGACTTTCACCGCCCGGCTCTTGATGTCTGACTCGGCGGCAAACTGACCGGACGCCACCAATGCGTTATTCAGGCGCAACAGCGCTACGTCGGCCTTGAGGTTGGGCAGGTTGGCGGTGTATTCCATGTGCAGGTGAGGCATGTGTTCGACTCCAATTCGAAATATGACCAGGTGGGTTCAGCCGTGGCAAACCATACCTCGACTTTATTCTTTTACGCAGTATTTGTTTCGTCCCGTGCCGGTGTCACGTTACGCTCAAGCATCAGCGTCTCAAACACCACCATCAGGTTGATGTCGGCCTTGCGCAATTGGTTGCGGTTCATCCATGGCTCCCGGTGCGGGTCAGTTTGAGCAACAGCACTGCAATTTTCGGCAATATCTCATCATCATTGGAAACGTATTGGCGATAGCCAAAACTATCAGCTTGGCTAGGCTTGCAACGACATGTGCAAAGCATGTCTTAATGAGTCAATCGCATGGAGCGGACCGATGTATTTTGAAATCTACAGGCAGACCCGAGGAACCCAAAACACCGGAAAAGGCCAATGGCGCTGGCGTTTGAGAGCGGGTAACCACGAAACGATCGCCAGTGGCGAATCCTATGTGAACAAAGCCGACTGCCTTCACGTCATCGGGCTGATCAAAAGTGCCCACGGCGAGACACCGGTGAAGGAAATCTAAACAGCGCGGCGCTGTATCGACCATGAGCTGCTCCGGGTGGGCAGCTTTCTGTGGCATCACTCCAAGCCCCCAGAGCGAGTATTTCCTGATGACTGCCAATCACGCCCCTATCAATTTCGCCCAGAAGTACGCCTTGTTCCAAGATCAGTGGGCACCGAAAGTGGTGGCCGAAATGAACGACTACCAGTTCAAGGTGGCCCGCCTCGAAGGCGAATTCATCTGGCACGCCCACGCCGATACCGATGAAACCTTCATCGTGCTGGAAGGCGAACTTCGTATCGATTTTCGCGACAGCGCGGTAACGATTGGCGCAGGGGAGATGTACGTCGTGAAAAAGGGCGTCGAGCACAAGCCCTACGCCGCACAGGAGGTAAAAGTGTTGTTGATCGAGCCTCGCGGCGTCATCAACACCGGCGAAGCCAATGAGCGCACGGCAGACAATGATGTCTGGATTTGACTGAAGGCCCTACCGCCGGAGAGTCAATCGTATTCAGCTTCCTGATGGTCGCCCAGCAGGCGTCGTTGGCGAGGTGTCGCTGCCGCCAGCACCACAGGGTTGAATTGCCAGTGCAGGTAAGGCGAGAACTTCTGCGCGACCATCCGCCGACCGTAATGCACCTGCAGCAGATACCGCGTGCGATCGGCGGTCCGGTTGTCGCTGCCGGCATGCCATAACTCGCTGCGCAGCATCAACGCATCGCCAGCGCGACACAGCACAGGCTGCGCAGGTCGCCCTTGCCATTGTGTCTCTCCCGCCACTGGCCTGCGGCCCGCTCGGTGGCTGCCAGGGATGACGCACGTGGGGCTCAAGTCAGCATCGATGTCATCAAGGTAAAACTGCGCGGTGCAAATCTGCATCGGCAACTCGAAAGCTGGATCGGCCAACAGGCCAGGCGGCAATTCCATCACCAGATAATCCAAGTGCAACGGAGCCCCGACATAGCCGGGATGGCAACGCCAGGCGGTCTGGCCGATGATATGGCAGTCCGCTCCCAGCGCCGCCTCCGCCAACTCGATCACGCCGCTCACCTCAAGAAATGGCAGCCAGAACGGATCGCGATTGAAGACGCACTTGTAGTGATCAATGACGCCGCTGTAGTCCCAGTGCTGGGGCTTGAGCTGGTCGATAGCACGACGCAAATCGATGATTTGCGCAGCGCTCAATACAGCGGGCAGCAGGACGAAACCGTCCTGATGCAGGGCCCGCTGGCGGTCGTCGGTGACCGCCGCCAAGGGTTCGGAGGTGCTCACGTTCGAGCCTGCCTCAGGTGCGGAAGCGGCCGATCAGTTCCGCTAAGGTCCTCGACAAGTTGGAAAGCTGCTGGCTGGCATGCATGCTCTGGGCAGAGTTCTCCGCCGCTTCGTTGGACAAGTCACGGATGTCGGAGATATTACGGGCGATTTCCTCGGTGACACTGCTCTGCTCTTCACAGGCGCTGGCAATCTGTGCGGCCATGTCATTGATCCGCTGTATTGAACCGCCGGTGCCGCTGAGCACCTGATCGACGCCCGCGGCACGCTCGACGCTGTCGCGGGCCCTGGTGCTACCGGTGTGCATGGCTTGCACAGCCTTGGCGACACCGGCTTGCAGACGCTCGATGCGAACCTGGATATCCTTGGTCGAATCCTGGGTACGCGCCGCCAGCGCCCTGACTTCGTCGGCCACTACGGCAAAACCGCGGCCTTGCTCGCCCGCCCTCGCGGCCTCAATGGCGGCGTTCAATGCAAGCAGGTTGGTCTGTTCGGCGATACCACGAATCACCTCAAGTACCGCGCCAATGCTGGAAGTCTCTTGAGCCAATGCCTCGATGGTCCCCGAGGCGCTTTCCACCTCATGGGCCAGTTGGCGGATCGATTCGATCGTACTGCTGACCACCTCAGCACCATCACGGGACTGACTGGTGGCTTGCTGCGCGGCGTCCGAGGCGTTCTGTGCGCTACTCGCCACTTCATGCACGGCGGCGCTCATCTGGGTGGCGGCCGTACTGACCTGATCCAGCGCCGCATGCTCGCTGCTGATCAGTTTGTCGTTGGTCGCGGCCATGTTGGCCATGTTACGTGCCGCGGCATCAACTTCCCCGGTCACCCGACCCACCTCGGCAATCAGCGGCTGCAACTTGTCGAGAAAGCGGTTGAAGGCATTGCCAAGCTGGCCCAGCTCGTCAGCCGAACGCACCTCTAGGCGCCCTTTCAGATCGCCGCCGCCCTCGGCAATCTGCTCGACGCGACTGAGCAATCGACGCATAGGGCGCAGGACTACCAGCGGCAGGGCAACAACGACCAGAATGCAGCCAAGCAGCCCGATCAACAGAATGGCGCCCTGATGCATCCCCACTTCCTTGCCGTAGTCGATCGCCGCGTCCCCCTCCCGGTGCGACGCCTGCTCTTCCAACTCGCCAAGCTTGTCGATGGAATCGCGCATGGTCTCGAACAAGCGCTCGCTATCACCAAAACTCAGCGTGCTGGCAGCCTCCCGATCCTTCACGGACAGATCTATGACACGCAGCGAAACCTGCTTCCACTTTGCAAAAGCGTCATTGAACTGACTGACCAACGCCAGCGCCTCGGCCCCCGGCTGCATCGCGGCATATTGCTGCACGCGATCATAAGCCTGCTTCATATTCGTCTCATGACTGGTGCCCAGCGCCTTCAGATGCTCGTCCGCATGACCATCAAGCAAACTGCGCTCGGCGACAAAAGCCTGGTAAAGATCGCGATCGGCGTTGAGCAACAGACTGATGGCTGGCAAATAGCGCTTGGTCAACTGAGTACTGGACTCAGTCACCTGGCCAATACCACGCATCCCCGACCACCCCATCAGCACCAGCAACACGGCGAGGAAAGCGATTGGAAGGGTGATTTTCCAGCGGAAGCCTAGATCGGCAAAGAACCGCAGCATGGGGGTCACTCCTTAGATTGGATTGCCTTACCTATCGGCAGGCATGCCTTGAGCTATAGACCATTAGTCTAGTTGTCACAAAGAAATGAGCTTGTGAGGAGGCTCATTTGAGCGGGTTTCTGAGGTGGAGAAACCCCTTGTTGGAAGCAGATAACGGGTTAAAAACGGCTAAGGGAAAGCGCTCGCTGCTTAGGAGTAATTTCCGACATTACCCACCTACATAATTCAAAGAATCCTCCTACACATCAGCCCGTTGCTGAAACGCTGAGGGGAGCCCTATAGTTCAAGCGTCGTTCATAAGGGCGACGCGGGTTTGGGATGGCTGCGACTTGCTCGACGTCTTGGCCAGACGATTGGATGCCGAGCCAGCCTAGCATTACAAGGGCCTCCAACGAGGCCCATTTCGTCATGGATAGGCGTCGAGTCTATGGCACCGAAGCTGGATACAAACGCGATGACGGCCCCCATGCCCATCACAAAAAAAGTCGACAAACCCCACAAAAAGCTCGTTCACAATGAACTGACATTTCATGATGTTCGGCAAGCCGCACGTGATAGTCAGAAAGCGTTCGATCAATTTGTAACCACTGACAAGCTTCCTATTACGAAGTAGGTCTTGATGATCAGTTGTCGAGAGGGTGCGCTGCAGGCCGATGCCGCCATTGATCTGCGCCTCGAAGCTGGCCAGTACGTCGCCAGTTAAAGCGAGAGTCTTCATCGATCAGCTTCGCATTGCTAGAAACGAAAAAGCCCCTGAAATGTTCAACCATTTCAGGGGCTTAGTCGTATTCAATTATGGCGGAGAGATAGGGATTTGAACCCTAGGTACTGTCGCCAGTACAACGGATTTCGAATCCGTCCCGTTCGGCCACTCCGGCATCTCTCCAGTGGCGCGCATCATACCAGCACATTTGCCGGAAGCGAACCCCCGGGCGAAATTTTTTCCGTGCTATCAGATGCTTGCGTCGATTACAGCGGTACACCCAGACGCTGGGCGACTTCTTCGTAGGCTTCGATGACACCACCGAGGCCTTGGCGGAAGCGGTCTTTGTCCATCTTCTTCTTGGTGTCCTTGTCCCACAGGCGGCAGCCGTCCGGGCTGAATTCGTCACCCAGGACGATGGAGCCGTCGCTGAACACACCGAACTCAAGCTTGAAGTCCACCAGCAGCAGGCCGGCGTCGTCGAACAGCTTGGTCAACACTTCGTTAACCTTGAGGGACAATTCCTTCATGCGGGCCAGTTGCTCGGCGGTGCCCCAACCGAATGCCACGACGTGGGATTCGTTGATGAACGGGTCGCCCTTGGCGTCGTCCTTCAGGAACAGCTCGAAGGTGTAGGGGTTGAGCTTCATGCCCTCTTCCACGCCCAGGCGCTTGACCAGGCTGCCGGCGGCGTAGTTACGCACGACGCATTCGACCGGGATCATGTCCAGCTTCTTGACCAGGCATTCGTTGTCACCCAGCAGCTTGTCGAACTGGGTCGGCACGCCGGCGGCTTCGAGTTTCTGCATGATGAAGGCGTTGAACTTGTTGTTCACCATGCCCTTGCGGTCCAGCTGTTCGATGCGCTTGCCGTCGAACGCCGAGGTGTCGTTGCGAAACAGCAGGATCAAGCGGTCAGCGTCGTCGGTCTTGTAAACCGATTTGGCTTTGCCGCGGTAGAGTTCTTCACGTTTTTCCATGATGGGCTCCGCTTGCTAAGTAGTGGGCTAGGCGATATGTCGCCAGTCGAGCCCTGAATCTTGATCGGCCAATTGCAGCCAGTCCGGGTCGCACCCGAGGGTGTCGACAAAACATTGCCGGGCCAGCTGCGGCAGGTTGTTCTTGCTGCTCAGATGGGCCAGGACCAGGTGTTGCAGGCCTTGCCAGCCCAACTCGGCCACCAGGAACGCCGCCTGGTGGTTGTTCAAATGTCCGCGCTCCCCGCCTACCCGCTGCTTGAGAAAGTACGGGTAGTACCCGCGCGCCAGCATATCGCGGCAGTGGTTGGACTCGATCATCAACGCATCGAGGTCCCGGTAGCTGTCCATCACCTTGTTGCAATACGACCCCAAGTCCGTGAGCAACCCGAAGCGCCGCTCGCCGTCGCTGAACACATACTGCGTCGGCTCCCGGGCATCGTGCGCCACGCTGACCACGCTGATATCCAGGGCGCCAACGCGCAATTGCTCGCCCCCGGCCACGAAACCGGCGGGCTCGATGGGCTTGCGCAGGCCATCCAACGTTCCGCGGCTGAGGTAGACCGGCAGATTGTAGCGCCGAGACAGCAAACCCACGCCATGCACGTGGTCGGCATGTTCGTGGGTCACCAGTATCGCGCTCAACTGCGCCGGGTGCACACCCAGGCGCAACAGGCGCTTCTCGGTTTCCCGCAGGGAGAAACCACAATCGACCAGCACGTACGTGTCGGCGCTGGCTATCAGCGTGCCGTTCCCCTGGCTACCGCTGCCGAGAACGGCAAAACGCATCGGATCAGCCCAGGTTATCCTGAATCACGCTCAATACCTTGCGGGCCACATCGGCCGGCGCCACGGTGTTGATGTTCTTCTCGACGGTGACCTGGACGTTTTCGCCGACCTTGCTCAGGCGAACCTGGTAACGCTCGGCGCGGGCTTCAACTTCTTCCTTGTCCGGCTTGCTGCCGAACAGGCCACTGAAGAAGCCAGGCTTCTCGTCTTTCTTCTCGGCCTTTTCGGCGAGGTTGATGTAGTACAGGCCCAGGCTGCGGTTGATGTCCTCAACCCGCCATTCGCCCTGCTCCAGCGCACGGCCAACACTCGACCAGGCACGATCCAGGTCCGAACCGACGTTGAGCACCGGGTTGCCGCTGCCGTCTTCGCTCAGGCTGACGCGGCTCGGCGCATCGAACTCCTTGGAGGCCAACATCGAGACCGAACCACCCTGCTCTGCCGTACGGCTCATGCTGGCGAGCATGTCGTCCACCAGCGCAGCGTCGAGGCCGGTATTGACCGAACGGTTGGTGAACGCCACGTCGGCAGTGCTGCCGGCAGGACGCTCGGCGCTGACTACGTAGACTTCACTGGTGTTGCGCTGCACACCCGGCTCGATACGCACCCGCACGCGGCTTTCGCTGTCGGCGGCGACGCCTGCGGCGCTCATGCGCTTGGCCACGGCAGCGGACAGCTCATCGGAACGTTGCCAAGTGGTGGTGAATTCACCCGTCTGCGGGCGCTGTTCGTCCAGGCGGAAACCGTTGTCCTGGAAGAACTGGATTGCCACGGGCCAGACTTCGGCCGGTGGATGCTGGGCCATGACCCAGCTTGAATCGCCACTCTTCTGCAGGGTGTAGTCGCTGGCATCGGCCACGGCCGACAGCGGCTGTGGACGTGGGACGATGTATTCGCCCTTGACGCTGTCGTCGGCCACGTTGCGCGGGATCGGTAACAGCGGATCCAGGCGCTTGGCGACGCTGACATCAGGCGGCAGTTGCATCGGTGCAGTCTGTTGCGCTTCCAGGTAATCGCTACCACGGTCGCGGAAGTAACCTTCCGGGCCCCAGATCCATCCGCAGCCACTGGTGCTGGAGATAATCAAGGCAAGTGCGGAAAGTCCGGCCATTCGCTTCATGCGTTGTACTTCCTCAATTAAACCAGGACGCCGGACTGGCGCATGGCCTGCCGCAGCGGTTCGTGACAGGCTTCGCTGAGCCAGGTGAGCGGCAGACGGATGCCTTGGTGCATCAGCCCCATTTCGACCAAAGCCCACTTCACCGGGATCGGGTTGGCTTCGAGAAACAGGTCTTTGTGCAGCGGCATCAGTTTTTCGTTGAGTGCCCGTGCGGTGTCTGCATCGCCCTTGAGCGCCGCCTCGCACAGGTCGGCCATTTCGCGTGGAGCGACGTTGGCGGTGACGGAAATATTGCCCTTGCCGCCCATCAGGATCAGCTCGACCGCGGTCGGATCATCGCCGGAAAGGACGATGAAGTCCTTGCTCACGCCGTCGAGGATGGCCTTGGCGCGCTTCATGTCGCCGGTGGCTTCCTTGATGCCGATGATATTCGGGACAGTGGAAAGGCGGATCACGGTCTCGGCCTGCATGTCGCAGGAGGTGCGGCCGGGCACGTTATAGAGGATCTGCGGGATGGCGACCGCTTCGGCGATGAACTTGAAGTGCTGGTACAAGCCTTCCTGGGTCGGCTTGTTGTAGTACGGAACGACCAGCAGGCAGGCGTCGGCGCCGGCTTCCTTGGCGTTGCGGGTCAGCTCGACGGCTTCGCGGGTCGAGTTGGCGCCGGTACCGGCGATGACCGGAATGCGACCGTTGACCTGCTTGACCACGGCCCGGATGACTTCGATGTGCTCGTTGACATCGAGGGTTGCCGACTCGCCGGTGGTACCGACGGCGACAATGGCATGGGTGCCGTTTTCAAGGTGGAAGTCCACGAGTTTGCTGAGGCTGACCCAGTCAAGACGCCCTTGTGCATCCATGGGTGTGACCAGTGCCACCATACTGCCCGCAATCATGAAACCGCTCCTGCCGGAAAAAGAGAGCGGTAATGGTACTGGCGCCAAGATGCTTGTACAAGCGAACTACCATTCCCCTTGGCGATGGTTTTCGCTACCCTTCAGGCTTTGATCGGTACTGATAAGCTCATTCGCCGGTTCCCAGCCTCCGTTTTCGTCGCCACAAGCCCCGATCCTGCGTTTGTCCTTGTGCATTCCCGCCGTCCCGGAATGCAGCGCAACCCCAGGCACAGGGCTTGAACCGTTCGTTTACCCGGGCCTGGGGCCGTGTCGAGCCGCATGAAGTGCCGACCGCTCATCGCTTTAGGAATGCTGCATGTCCACCCCCACAGTCCGCGAACAATTCCTTGTTATCAGTGCCCTTGGCGCCAACCCCATGGAGCTGACTAACGTCCTGTGCCGCGCCAGCCATGAAAATCGCTGTGCCGTCGTAACCTCACGCCTGACTCGTCATGGCGAATGCAGTGCGCTCGTGCTCGAAATCTCCGGCAGCTGGGACGCCCTGGCTCGCCTGGAAGGCAGCCTGCCATTGCTGGCCAAGAAGCACGCCTTCACGGTCAACGTGGTGCGCAGCGCCGCCCTGGAGAACCGTCCCCAGGCCTTGCCCTACGTGGCCTATGTGAGCTCGGCCTACCGGCCGGACATCATCAACGAGCTGTGCCAGTTTTTCATGGACCACCAGGTCGAGCTGGAAAACCTGACATGCGACACCTACCAGGCCCCGCAGACCGGCGGCACCATGCTCAACGCCACGTTCACCGTGACCTTGCCGGCCGGCACCCAGATCAGTTGGCTGCGCGATCAGTTCCTGGACTTCGCCGATGCGATGAACCTGGACGCACTGATCGAACCGTGGCGCCCACAAAACCCAATGTAAGGAAACGTTCATGGCCGTTGCCGTCGACCAGCCGGTTGCCGATTTCCAGGCGTCCGCCACCAGCGGACAGACCGTCAGCCTCGCCGCCCTCAAAGGCAAGCAGGTGGTGATTTACTTCTACCCCAAGGACAGCACCCCTGGCTGCACCACCGAAGGCCAGGGCTTTCGTGACCAGTACGCGCAGTTCAAGGCCGCCAATACCGAAGTGTTCGGCGTCTCCCGGGACAGCCTCAAGTCCCACGAGAACTTCAAGTGCAAACAGGAGTTTCCGTTCGAGCTGATCAGCGACAAGGACGAAGCCGTCTGCCAGCTGTTCGACGTGATCAAGCTGAAAAAGCTTTATGGCAAGGAATACCTGGGCGTTGATCGCAGCACGTTCCTGATCGACAAGAACGGTGTACTGCGCCAGGAGTGGCGTGGCGTGAAGGTGCCTGGGCATGTGGATGCGGTGTTGGCGGCGGCTCAGGCCCTGAACAAGGCCTGACATTTTTCGTTGCCTGTCCTGGCGCTATCGCGAGCAAGCTCGCTCCCACATGGGATCTGTGATGTTCAATAGAACCCTGTGGGAGCGAGCTTGCTCGCGATGAGGCCATCAGCCCCAACCGATGAATCAGCTACAACAACGGCGCCACCACCGGCTCCTTGCTCGGCCACGCATCCAGCACAGCCTTGAACAGTGTCGCCAGGGGAATCGCAAAGAACACGCCCCAGAATCCCCACAACCCGCCGAATAACAACACTGCGCAGATAATCGCCACCGGATGCAGGTTCACCGCCTCGGAGAACAGCAGCGGTACCAACACGTTGCCGTCCAGCGTCTGGATGATCCCGTAGACCGCCATCAGATAAATGAACTGGTCGCCCCAGCCCCACTGGAACAGCGCAATCAACGCCACGGGTACGGTCACCACCACAGTGCCGACGTAGGGCACCACCACTGAAATCCCCACCAGCAGCGCCAGCAGTGCGGCGTAGTTGAGCCCCAGGGCTACGAAGCCGACATAGGTCACCCCGCCGCAGATGAAAATCTCGATGACTTTGCCGCGAATGTAATTGGCGATCTGGCGATTCATCTCCTGGGCCACCCGAGTAATCAGCGCCCGCTCACGGGGCAGGTAGCCACGGACCCAGCGCCCGATCATTTGCCGATCCTTGAGGAAGAAAAACACCAGGATCGGCACCAGCACCAGGTAGATCATGATGTTCACCAGGAGTGGCAAGCTGGACAGCGAAAACGTCAGCGCCCACTGGCCGAACTTGCCGATCTGGCCGCGCACCACTTCGATGGCCTGCAACACCTGCTCATCGGACACCAGGTGCGGATAGCGCTCAGGCAGCAACAACAGCACCGACTGCCATTTGGCAAGCATCCCCGGCAGCTCGTTGAACAACGTCACCAACTGGTGCCAGAGCAGCGGCACGATCACCACGATGAACACCAACAACAAGCCCATGAACAAGGCGAACACCAAGCCCACCGCCACGGCACCCGGTAGCCGCAGGCGCTCAAGCGTCGTGACCAACCCCTGCATCAGGTACGCCAGCACCATCCCCGCCAGTACCGGCGCCAGCATGCCACCCAGGGTGAGGACCGCAGTGAAGGCCAGGAACAGCAGCACCGCCAGCACCACCGCCTCCTCGTCGGAGAAGTAGCGCTGAATCCAGTCGCGTAACACTTTGAACATTAAAAATCCTTAAGAGACGCTATCGATTTTTCAGGCTTTCTTCAGCCAGTAACGGTAGACGCCATTGTCGTCTTCCTCACGCAGCAGCGTATGACCGGCCAACCGGGCGAAGGTGCGGAAATCCCGCTGGGAACCCGCGTCCGTCGCGGTCACCTTGAGCACGGCGCCGCTGGCCAGGCGATTGAGTTCCAGCTTGGCCTTGAGCAACGGCAGCGGACAATTCAGGCCGCTGGCGTCCAGTTCGGCATCGTGGGCTACAGCATCGGTCATCGGTTCACTCCGCGGCAGGTGATTGAGCGGCCTAGAATATCTGGTCCCGGGCCCGGTGTCCGGCTACAGTAGGGTCTTTGTCGACTAAGGCTTCGTGCATGACATTTCTGCGCCCCACCCTGCTGACGCTCGCCTGCCTGCTTGCCTCACCGGGCTTCGCCGACGACCTGCCGTCACTTGGCGACGCCAGTTCTGCCATTGTCTCGCCGGAACAGGAACACCAGTTGGGCCGCGCCTGGCTGGCCCTGCTGCGCAGCCAGGTTTCACAGCTCAACGATCCACAGCTCAAGGACTACGTCGAGTCCAGTGTCTACAAACTGGTAGAGACCAGCCAGGTCAATGACCGACGCCTGGAGTTCATCCTGATCAACAGTCCGCAGCTCAACGCTTTTGCCGCACCAGGCGGGATCGTCGGGGTCAATGGCGGCCTGTTCCTCAATGCGCAGACCGAAGGTGAATACGCCTCGGTCATGGCCCACGAACTGGCGCACTTGTCGCAACGCCACTTTGCCCGCGGCGTCGAAGCCCAGCAGCGCATGCAAGTGCCTATGATGGCGGCGCTGCTGGCCGGCATCGTGATTGCCGCCGCCGGTGGCGGTGACGCCGGGATCGCGGCCATTGCCGGGACCCAGGCCGCGGCCATCCAGGAGCAGCGGCGCTTCTCTCGCCAGAACGAACAGGAAGCCGATCGCATCGGCATCCAGAACCTGGAAAAAGCCGGCTACGATCCACGGTCCATGCCGACCATGTTCGAACGCCTGATGCGCCAGTATCGCTTTGACGCCAAACCGCCCGAATTCCTGTTGACTCACCCGGTGACCGAGTCCCGGATCGCCGACACCCGTAACCGAGCCGAACAAGCCAAGCCGGGGGGCATCGAGGACAGCGTGCGTTACCAATTGATTCGCGCACGGGTCCAGTTGACCTATGAAGAAACCCCAGGCCTGGGCGCCAAGCGCTTCCGGGCACAGCTGGACGAAAACCCGAACAACGACGTGGCCCGCTATGGCCTGGCGATCGCGCAGA
The DNA here is from genome assembly GCF_026016345.1 of Pseudomonas sp. B21-054. Classification (NCBI taxonomy): domain Bacteria; kingdom Pseudomonadati; phylum Pseudomonadota; class Gammaproteobacteria; order Pseudomonadales; family Pseudomonadaceae; genus Pseudomonas; species Pseudomonas sp. B21-054. The sequence continues at coordinate 1,663,131 of NZ_CP087204.1, read as the reverse complement.
TCAAGGGCGGCCAGTTGAATGAAGCCCGGGAGAACCTCAAGCCGCTGCTGGCCAAATCGCCTAACGAGATCATCTACAACCTGGCCCAGGTGGATCTGGACATCACCAGCAATAAGCTGGCCGACGCTCAATCCCGCGTCGACCGGATGCTGAGCCAATACCCGGGCAACTATCCACTCAACCAGGTGCGCGTCGACCTGCTGCTCAAGCAGAATCGCCCCGCCGATGCCGAAAAAGCCTTGGAAAACCTCCTCAAGACCCGCCCGGACGATCCGGATGTCTGGTACATGGTGGCCGAGACGCGTGGGCTGTCGGGCAATATCATCGGTTTGCATCAGGCACGGGCCGAGTACTTCGCACTGGTGGGTGACTACCGTCAGGCCATCCAGCAACTGGACTTCGCCAAACGACGCGCTGGCACCAACTTCCCGCTGTCGTCACGCATCGATGCCCGGCAGCGGGAACTCATGGAACAGGAACGCCTGGTCAAGGACATGATGGGCTGAGTATTCGTCGCGCACAAAAAAACCGCCTCTTTCGAGGCGGTTTTTTATTGAGCCGCTAACCGGTCATTCGGCCAGCTTGAAGGTAATGAAGCTTGCACGTCCCTGACGCAGGACCCGCATCGACACCGAGCGGTTCTTCGGCAGAGCCTTGGCGATATCGGTGAACTCCTTGGCGGAACCGATTGCCTGGTTGTTCAGGTGCGTGATGATGTCGCCCGGCTGCAGGCCGATCAGGGCGGCAGGCCCCTCCTGAACTTCCTTGATCACTACGCCGCCTTGCAGCTCCAGGGTCCGCTTCTGCTCTTCGGTAAGCTCGGCCACCGCCACGCCCAGTCGATTGCTGCTGCGCTCGACGCCAGACTTGGCCTGCGAATCCAACTCCTTGCCTTCCTCAGGAATAGCGCCGACGGTCAACTCGACATTCTTGCGCTTGCCTTCGCGAATCACTTCCAGGTTGGCCTTGGCACCGGCCTTGAGAGCGCCTACCAGGTGCGGCAGGTCCGCAGACATGATGATCGGTTGACCGTTCATGCTCAGGATCACGTCACCCACCTTCAGGCCACCCTTGGCAGCCGGACCGCCTTCCTGGATCTGCGCCACCAGCGCACCGGCCGGCTTCTCCAGCCCGAACGACTCGGCCAGGTCCTTGTTCACTTCCTGGATCACCACGCCCAACCAACCGCGACTGACCTTGCCGTCGCTTTTCAGCTGGTTGGAAACGTCCATGGCCACGTCGATCGGAATGGCAAAGGACACGCCCATGAAGCCGCCCGAACGGGTGTAGATCTGGGAATTGATACCCACCACTTCACCGGCGAGGTTGAACAGCGGACCACCAGAGTTACCCGGGTTGATCGGCACGTCGGTCTGGATGAACGGCACATAGTTTTCGTTCGGCAGACTGCGACCGATAGCGCTCACGATGCCCTGGGTCACGGTGTGGTCGAAGCCGAACGGCGAACCGATGGCCACCACCCATTGGCCGGCTTTCAAGTCTTGGGATTTACCCAGCTTGAGCACCGGCAGATCCTTGCCTTCGATTTTCAACAACGCCACGTCCGAACGTGGATCGGTGCCGATCAGCTTGGCCTTGAGCTCACTGCGATCAGCCAGCCGAACCAGGATTTCGTCGGCATCGGCGATCACGTGATTATTGGTCAGGATGTAGCCGTCGGGCGAGATAATGAATCCCGAGCCCAAGGACTGCGCTTCACGCTGACGGCCACCACCGGGCGAGCGCGGCTGCGGCATGCCGCGCTCAAAGAACTCGCGCAGCGCTGGTGGCAAGCCTTCCAGGTCAGGCATCTGTTGCTCCGACACCCGACGATCCGGCAGCTTCTGGGTAGTACTGATGTTCACCACCGCGGGCGAGGCCTGCTCGACCAGTTGTGTGAAATCAGGCAATTCGACCGCCACGGCAGGAACGGCCTGACCAAGCACCAGCACGGTGGCAAAAATGGAGAGATAGGTTTTCAAGCGTGGTATCGACATACGGCTCCCGTTACGACGAGCAGGGTTAAGCGATATGGAGCAAGAAACACCAAGGCAAGATACGCCGGTATTTTTGTTCCGGGAACAGACAAGGCCAGAGCCGAGCGGCTCTGACCTATAGAAAAAAACAAAAAGTTTTGCAAATGAAAATGCTGACAGGAAGTTTCGGCATCTCGATCAAGCCCTGGCGCTATCAGCCTCTTGCGCAATCGAACCACCCCAGTGCCATGCTACTGGGTCGCCGCGACGTCGGATCGCATAGAGAGCGCGATCCGCTCCGCCGTCCCGATGGGAATCTCGCCGACTACCGTGACCATTATTTCGCCCTGAGGCGTCGTGAGACGACGAGAGACGGCAGCCGTGGGGCCGAGTTGAGTACGGGTATCGGTAGCGTTAGCGCCGTTCAAAGGCTCCAGGAACACCGAGAAGCGAGCCAGGCCGTCGTCGTACATCAAGCTATTGACCTGGATCTTGGTGTCCGGGTCCTTGCGCGCTGTGCTGCTGGTCAATTCGAAACCAGATGGAAGCCAGTCCGAATGCCAGGCCGCTTTCACCGAGGCGGCTTTACTTTGCTCCTGCGCGACCGCCTTGCAGTCCGCACTGGCTTGCAGTTCACCGTCTGACGGCTCGGCAATGCTCAAGCGAGTGAACTGGAAACGCTCGAGCAATTGGCCCTTGTCATTGAGCAACAACGACTTGAGCGGCAAGCCGGTCTCCTTGTCCAGATGCAGCTCGAAACCATAGCGATGCTGATCCTTGGGCGTCAAAGCCACGATGACCGCTTGACGCCCGGCCACACGCGACTTGCCAATGACGGCAAGGTCGTACCAGTTCTTGAGTTTTTGCGGATCGAGCGCACGCGCGGTGCCATCAGGCGTATCGCCCAGCCCGGCGATCAAGGAGCCGCTGACGCATTGAGTATGCCCATCAATGCGTAGGACTTCCTGGGCCGAGCCGTCGAGCTGGAGTAACCGCTCGCGGACTTTGCCATCCTGGACACGATGCCAGATGTTATGGGTAGAAAAACTACCGTTGCGCTCGTAGACGAAAGTGCCCTGGAAGCTTTGCTGTTGCTCGGCTTGACTCAGACGATTCAACCAATCTTGAGCCTCACCGGCATAGGCTGGAACAGCACACCAGCCCCCAAGCAGAAGCGTGAATAGAGGTATGGCGCGCAATCGTCCTCCTTAACGGTTTTCCAGGCTGGCTGCACGGGCGTAAGGCAGCGCGCTTTCGGTACCCTTCAAGGCAGCCTGCTGGGCATGCTGACGCAGGTAGTTGGGCAGACGCTGATCATGCCAGCCGGGTTGGCCTTGCAGAACACCGTTGACCATAGGACCTGCAGCTTCCGACCCTTCGCTATAACCGGCCAGTACCGCTGGGCCCTTGACCTGTGGAGCGGCCAGGCCTGGCTGAGTGGACTGTTGTGCCATTTGCACGCCAGCAATCTCATCCTGGTTGTACAGACGTACACCGGCCAAAACGGCTACGGTAACCGAAGCGGCAACTGCCAGGCGACCCAGGCTACGCCATGGTCCTCGGGAAGCTTTTGCCGGTACGGCTTCGTCAGCCAATGCAGCAGAAACGGCCGCAGCGATGTCCAGACGCGGAAGCAGCAAGTCCTTGTGCATGACAGCCCGGGCGATCTGGTAACGAGCCCAGGTCTCACGGGTTTCAACATCGTCGAAGGCATTGAGCACCCGACGCAATTCCAATTCGTCCGCTTCGTTATCCATCACTGCGGACAGCGATTCCTGCAGGGCTTCACGACTCATGGCGTTCCTCTCTTGGCTGTCGCCGCTGTCTCAGTTTTCCTGCAACAACGGTTGCAGGGCTTTATCAATGGCCTCCCGAGCGCGGAAGATCCGGGAGCGCACGGTGCCCACCGGACATTGCATGACGCTCGCAATGTCCTCGTAACTCAGACCGTCGAATTCACGTAAAGTTAAAGCCGTACGCAAATCTTCGGGCAGTTGCTGGATAGTTCGATGGACGGTGCCTTCGATCTCATCCCGCAGCAACGCTCGTTCCGGTGATTCGAGATCCTTGAGGCCATGATCGCCGTCATAGAACTCTGCATCTTCGGAACTTACATCGCTATCCGGCGGCCGGCGGCCGCGTGAAACCAGATAGTTTTTCGCCGTGTTAATGGCGATGCGGTAAAGCCACGTGTAAAACGCGCTGTCCCCGCGAAAGTTACCAAGTGCTCGGTAAGCCTTGATAAAAGCTTCCTGAGCGACATCCTGGGCTTCATGGGTGTCGTGCACAAAACGCACGATCAACCCGAGAATTTTGTGCTGGTATTTCAGCACTAGCAGATCGAAAGCTCGCTTGTCGCCGCGTTGAACGCGCTCGACCAGCTGCTGATCCTCTTCCTGGGTTAGCATGAACACTCCTCGATAAGCTCGAAGGAGGCTTGCATTACTAAATGACCGGGCTTGCAAACATAGACTCGGGCTTTTCGCAAAAGTTCTCCCCCTTCCAAGCAAGTTTCCGACGCGCTCTGATCTCGGCACGCACGAAAAACGCAGCACGAGATTCCCCGGCTGCGCGAATAATCTGTCGCCGGGCCTGTCGGCAGAGACTCCAATCGAAATCTTGCACCAACCCGACGCTGCTCCCTTTTGCAGACAACCGTCTATTGAACGTAGGCGCTTGGCAAAAGTTCCCACTATTTATAGCGTTGTGAATTGAATCTTGGGCAACCATGACGAGATAAACCGCGTACTGTCCTCGAAACGGCCGCCTTATCGCGTTTCTGGTGAAACCGTGATCCGACGAAGCGTGTCGCTTTTGTGTCACGCTGGTTTCACATTGCCATGTATGCCCGGCTATTGTGCCGATCCCCCCCTCTATATACTAGTGGGCTGCGTGGCTGCCTGACCCGTTAAAGCGGATGTCGTGCGCCAACCCCGACCCGGGTCGCTTTGAGCGGAATCCTTCCAAATGAGCCAACAGTTTCAACACGATGTTCTCGTAATCGGCAGCGGCGCCGCCGGATTGAGCCTTGCACTGACCCTGCCGGAGCACCTGCGCATTGCAGTGCTGAGCAAAGGCGACCTGGCCAACGGCTCGACCTTCTGGGCCCAGGGCGGCGTCGCAGCCGTGCTGGATGACACCGATACCATTGAATCCCACGTCGAAGACACTCTCAATGCCGGCGGCGGCCTGTGCAATCCGGAGGCGGTGCGTTTCACTGTCGAGCACAGCAAAGAAGCCATCCAGTGGTTGATCGACCAAGGTGTCCCGTTCACCCGCGACGAGCAATCCGGCACCGAGGACCGCGGTTTCGAGTTTCATTTGACTCGCGAGGGCGGCCACAGCCACCGGCGCATTATTCACGCCGCCGATGCCACCGGCGCGGCGATCTTCAAGACCCTGCTGGCCAAGGCCCGGCAACGGCCGAACATCGAATTGCTGGAACAGCGCGTCGCGGTCGACCTGATCACCGAAAAACGCCTGGGTCTGGACGGCGACCGTTGCCTGGGCGCCTACGTGCTCAATCGCGGTACTGGCGAAGTCGACACCTACGGCGCACGCTTTGTGATCCTGGCCTCCGGCGGCGCGGCGAAAGTCTATCTGTACACCAGCAACCCCGACGGCGCCTGCGGTGATGGCATTGCCATGGCCTGGCGCTCGGGTTGCCGGGTGGCGAACCTGGAGTTCAACCAGTTCCACCCCACCTGCCTTTATCACCCGCTGGCCAAGAGTTTCCTGGTGACCGAGGCCCTGCGTGGCGAAGGAGCCCATTTGAAACTCCCCAATGGCGAACGCTTCATGCAGCGCTTCGACTCCCGTGCCGAACTGGCGCCACGGGACATCGTCGCCCGGGCCATCGACCATGAAATGAAGCGGCTGGGCATCGACTGCGTTTACCTGGACATCAGCCACAAGCCCGAAGCGTTCATCAAAAGCCATTTCCCGACGGTGTACGAGCGCTGCCTGGAGTTCTCCATCGACATCACCAAACAGCCGATCCCAGTGGTGCCGGCGGCGCATTACACCTGTGGTGGCGTGATGGTCGACCAGCAGGGTCGAACCGATGTACCGGGTCTGTATGCCATTGGCGAAACCAGCTTCACCGGCCTGCACGGCGCCAACCGCATGGCCAGCAACTCATTGCTGGAATGTTTCGTCTATGCGCGCTCGGCCGCGGCAGACATTCTTGAGCAGCTACCGCAAATCGCCATTCCTGCTGCCCTGCCGTCCTGGGACGCCAGCCAGGTCACCGATTCGGATGAAGACGTGATCATTGCGCACAACTGGGACGAACTGCGGCGTTTCATGTGGGACTACGTTGGCATCGTGCGCACCAACAAGCGCCTGCAACGGGCGCAGCATCGGGTGCGCTTGCTGCTGGACGAAATCGACGAGTTCTACAGCAACTACAAAGTCAGCCGTGACTTGATCGAACTGCGCAACCTGGCCCAAGTGGCCGAACTGATGATCCGCTCGGCCATGGAACGCAAGGAGAGCCGAGGACTGCATTACACCCTCGACTACCCGAACCTGCTGCCCGAGGCGCTGGACACTATCCTGGTGCCGCCCACCTACGCCGACTGAACTTGAGCCGCACCCGCAGGCGCCGATGCTCATCCGGCGCCAGCGCGTCGCGAGGCACGCACAGCGACCGGATCCGCCGCTCCCCTTGCAGGCGAAAACGCAGCACGACGATCACCGGCAGTGCCAGGCTGTCAGGGCGCAACTGCACTGGCCGCCAGCCATCGGCCTTGCTCCAGAGCTGCCAGCCACCAGCATCCCGACGTAAACCGCAAAAGGCCCGGCGATGAGTCAGCAGGAGATGTCGCGGTATCGTCCAGGCGCCATGAGCCAGGCACAGCGCAACGCCAAGCGCCGTGAACCAGAACGGGACTGACAACAGGAACAACGAAGCCAAGGCGAACACCTGGGCCAGGAGATAGGCCGCCAGCAGTTGCCCGCAGGCCTGCCAGCGGCATTCGAAGCGACTACTTGGGTTGGACACGGTCCAGAATCATCCGAACCATGCGCTGCAACTCTGGGTCTTCGGATTCGCTGCGCTCCATGAACCAGCCGAACATGTCCTGATCCTCGCACTCGAGCAGGCGGACGTAGCACGCACGGTCCACTTCATTAAGATGGGGATAGACCTCTTTCACGAACGGCACCAGCAACACGTCCAGCTCAAGCATGCCGCGGCGGCTGTGCCAGTAGAGGCGATTCAGTTCAACATCTTCGACCATGGAGCGCTCCTCAAATAGAGCGCAAGTATACAGGCCCCGCCGCAGCGGAACAGACGGCTTTGGTCGGGCACCATCGATCCTTTGTGAACTACCCATTTCAAGGGCGCCCCCTTATGATGTCCACCAGACTATTTACCCTGCGATGACCCATGGCTGATTCCGCTTTTTTCTGCACCCTGTCCCACGAAGGCGTTCTCGCGGTCCGCGGCGTGGATGCCAGCAAATTCCTACAAGGTCAATTGACCTGCAACCTCAACTACTTGAGCGACAGCCAGGCCAGCCTCGGCGCCCGCTGCACCCAGAAAGGCCGGATGCAATCGAGTTTCCGCATTTTGCTCGAAGGTGACGGTGTGCTGATGGCCATGGCCACCGAGTTGCTCGAGCCGCAACTGGCGGATCTGAAAAAATATGCCGTGTTCTCCAAATCCAAGCTCACCGATGAAAGTACGGCCTGGGTTCGTTTCGGACTGGAAAACGCCGACGACGCGCTGACCGGCCTGGGTCTCGAACTGCCACCCGCCACCGACAGCGTCGCTCGCCACGATGCATTGATCGCCATCCGCGTCTCTCCCGGCCGCGCCGAACTCTGGGCCCCTGCCGAACAGGCAGGCACACTGCAAGCCCGGCTGCGCGCCGAACTGACCGAGGCGGACCTGAACCGTTGGTTGCTGGGGCAGATTCGCGCCGGGATCGGCCAGGTCATGCCGGCCACCCGCGAACTGTTCATCCCGCAGATGCTCAACCTGCAGGCCGTCGGCGGCGTGAGCTTCAAGAAAGGTTGCTACACCGGCCAGGAAATCGTCGCCCGCATGCAATACCTGGGCAAGCTCAAGCGGCGCCTGTATCGCTTGCAGCTGGACGCCAGCGAACTGCCGGAACCCGGCACCGCGCTGTTTTCCCCCACTCACGGCAGTTCCATCGGTGAAGTGGTGATTGCCGCTCGTGCCGAGCGAAACATTGAACTGCTGGCGGTGTTACAGGCCGAAGCAGCAGAAGATGGCAATCTTCACCTTGGTGCTTTGGAAGGCCCGGGCCTGCAGTTGTTGGACTTGCCTTACGAGCTGGACCGTGACCGCGAAATCCAGCGCTGATCGCAGCATTTGTCGCAACACCCTAGAGAACCGAAATGAGCGATTTGGCGGATAAGGTCCAACGGGATTTGGTACAGGCCATCGATAACGATGACCTGGTTCTGCCAACACTACCGGAAGTGGCCCTGCAGATTCGCCGGGCCGCCGAAGACCCGGAAATCAGCGTCAGCAACCTGAGCAAAGTGATCGGCCGCGACACGGCCCTCTCGGCACGTCTGATAAAAGTGGTCAATAGCCCGCTGCTGCGCGCTACGCAAGAAGTCACGGACCTGCACACAGCCATCACCCGGCTGGGAGTCAACTACAGCAGCAACCTGGCCATTGGCCTGGTCATGGAGCAGATATTCCATGCCCGCTCCGAGGTGGTGGAACAGAAGATGCGCGAAGTCTGGCGCAAAAGCCTGGAGATCGCCGGCGTCAGCTATGCGTTGTGCCGCGGGTATACGCAGCTCAAACCTGATCAGGCGGCGTTGGGCGGCCTGGTGCACCAGATTGGCGTGCTGCCGATCCTGACTTATGCACAGGACAACAACGAATTGCTGTCGGATCCAGTCAGCCTTAACCACGTCATCGAAACGATTCACCCGGTGCTGGGAGACAAGTTGCTCAGCGTCTGGGAGTTTCCGGAGAGGCTGGTGAAACTGCCGGGGCAGTATCTGGATTTCACCCGGGATTCGAAACAAATCGATTATATCGACCTGGTGCAGATCGCTGCGCTGTATTGCTACAAGGACACCGACCACCCGCTCAGTAAAATTGATGTGTTCGCGGTTCCAGCCTTCAAGAAACTGGGCATCGACCCGGACAACAAGGCCCGGTGCGTGGATATCGAAGAAGCGCGGTCGATGTTTTATTAAGCAGGCCAGCCAACAAACTCAAGTCAGGCCTGACCTTGGCTTAATCTGAACCCGGGATAAAACTCACCCGCACCTTCAACCCACGCTCCAGCCCGTCATGCAGGGTAATCTGCGCCAAGTGGGCACGGCAGATTTCGCCCACAATCGCCAATCCCAGGCCTGAACCGGCCACTTGCTGGTTGCGTCGGTAGAAGCGCTCGAACACCCGGTCCCGCTCATGCAGTGGGATGCCGGGGCCATCGTCCTCCACCTCCAGCACCGCCGGCGCCGTGACCCGCAGGATCACATTGCCGCCTTGCGGCGTATGGGCCAGGGCGTTGTCCACCAGATTGCTCAACAGCTCGTTCAACAGGGTCGGTTCACCCCGCAGCCACACTGGCTCGTCGGCTTCCAGGGCCAACGCTACGCCTCGGGCATGGGCCAGCGGGGCCATGGCCATGCCCAACTCCCGGGCCAATTGACTCAGATCGAGCAACTGGGCACCGCCCTCGGCAATGGCCCGGGCGCCGTTTTCCACGCGCGCCAGGGACAGCAGCTGATTCGCCAGGTGGGTCAGCCGGTCGGTACCTTGGGCCGCGGTTTCCAGGGTTTCACGCCAGGTCGCCGGCTCACTGGCGCGCAGGCCCAGCTCAAGGCGCGCCTTGAGTGCGGCCAGGGGGGTGCGCAGTTCATGGGCGGCATCGGCAATGAATTGCGCCTGGCGTTCGAATTGCCCACGCAGGCGCTCAGTGAAATGGTTGAGGGCGCGCACCAGTGGCCAAAGCTCATGCTGGACTTCCACCAGCGGCAATGGTCGCAGATCGTCCGGCTGGCGCTCTTCCACCGCCGTACGCAAGCGCTCCAGCGGACGCAGCGCGGCACTGACCGCGAACCACACCAACAACAGCGCCCCCACGGCCAGCATGCCCAGGCGCAACAAGGTGTCGGCCGCCAGGCTACGGGCCATGCTGACCCGCGCTTCTTCGGTTTCCGCCACGCGAATTTCCGCCATGCCGTTCATCTCCGGCTCACTCACCGCCTTGAGCAGGCTGACCACCCGCACGGTCTGGCCTTGATATCGAGCGTTATAGAAGCGGGCCAGGGCCGGATAATCGTCCGTGCGCGGCGTGCCGGGCGGCGGGCCAGGCAGGTTTTCGTAGCCGGAAATCAACTTCTGATTAATATCATTGACCTGGTAATAAATACGCCCGGCGCTGTCGTAGGCGAAGGTATCCAGGGCCACGTAAGGCACATCCGCACTGAGACTGCCGTCGCGTTGCGAAAGACCGGCGGCGATGGTCCGGGCCGAGGCCAGCAGGGTACGGTCGTAGGCGGTATCCGCGGCCTCGCGACCGTTCCAGTAGGCGCTCAGGCCACTGGCGAGCATCAGCACCACCAGCAGCAACGCCAGGTTGCGCAGCAGCCGCCAACGCAGGCTGTCGGGCTTATGCATCGCGGTTTTCCAGCAGGTAGCCCAGGCCTCGGAATGTCACGATCGCCACGGCATGGCCATCGAGCTTCTTGCGCAGGCGGTGGATGTAGATTTCGATGGCGTCGGGGCTGGCCTCTTCGTCCAGGCCGAACACCTGGGCCGCCACTTGCTCCTTGCTCATCACCCGACCGGGCCGGGCAATCAACGCCTCCAGCACGGCCTGCTCACGTGATGTCAGGGTCAGCAGTTCATCGTCGAGGGTGAAGCGGCGGGTGTCCAGGTCATAGACCAGCCCACCACAGCGCTGCTGGCGTTCACCACCCAACACGCTACGGCGCAGCAACGCCTTGACCCGCGCTTCAAGCTCGGTGAGTTCGAAGGGCTTGGCCAGGTAATCGTCGGCGCCAAGGTTCAGGCCATGGACTCGGTCCTTGACGTCGCTGCGAGCGGTCAGCATCAACACCGGCAGGGTCTTGCCTCGCGAGCGCAAGCGCGCCAGCACCTCGAAGCCATCCATGCGCGGCAACCCCACATCGAGGATTGCCACGGCGTACTCCTCGCTGCTCAAGGCCAGGTCGGCCGCCACCCCGTCGTGCAGCACATCCACGGTCAAACCGGTGCTCTTGAGCGCCTGGGCAACGCTTTCGGCGAGCTGCAGATGGTCTTCGACGAGCAGAACACGCATGGGTTATTCCTCGATTCAGGGATGGTCGACGCCATTCTTTGGCGCGGAGTTTACAGCCGCATCCGCCACTGTGAAGCCAAAAAACACGTTGAAAGCTTTTGAAAGGTTAGCGAAAGGTTGGGCCGTTAGAGTCCTCCCACGGACGGTTTCGACTGCCCGTCGCGACGCACATCGCGAACGAAAAACGCCTCGAAGCGTTTTCGCCGAATAAAAACAATAAAAGCGGAGTAATCACATGCTGTCCCTACAGCTCCAGGCTCCAATGCCTGCCCGCCTTTCCCGCTTCAATCAGACCATCCTGGCCAGCGCCATCACGCCTCGGTCTGAGGCCCTCCCGCGCCTTCAATCCCGATACGTTCGGCAACGACCTGCGCCCGCCATCCGCGACGCGAGGGCCGGGGGCCAGCAACACCGAATCTACACCACACACAACAACAACTCCTGTGGAGATAACGATGAACCTATCACTGCGTAAAGTAGCCTTGGCCGCCGGATGCCTGATGTTCGCCGGGCAGTTGCTCGCCGCTGATCCGTCCAAAGAACCCAAGCGCCCCGAATGCATCGCCCCGGCCTCCCCTGGCGGCGGTTTCGACCTGACGTGCAAGCTGGTGCAAAGCGCGTTGGTCAACCAGAAACTGCTGACCAAGCCGATGCGCGTCACCTACATGCCCGGCGGCGTCGGCGCGGTAGCCTACAACGCAGTGGTCGCCCAGCGTCCGGCCGACGCCGGCACATTGGTGGCCTGGTCCAGCGGCTCGTTGCTGAACCTGGCCCAGGGCAAGTTCGGTCGTTTCGATGAAAGCGCCGTGCGTTGGTTGGCCGCCGTCGGCACCAGCTATGGCGCCATCGCGGTGAAAAGCGATTCGCCCTACAAGAACCTCGACGATCTGGTACAGGCCCTGAAGAAAGATCCGGGCTCGGTGGTCATCGGTTCCGGCGGCACCGTCGGCAGCCAGGACTGGATGCAGACCGCCCTCATCGCCAAGGCCGCCGGCATCAACCCCCGCGACCTGCGTTACGTAGCCCTCGAAGGCGGCGGCGAGATCGCCACGGCGCTGCTCGGTGGCCACATCCAGGTCGGCAGTACCGACATTTCCGACTCCATGCCCCATATCCAGAGCGGCGACATGCGCCTGCTGGCGGTGTTTGCCGAGAAGCGCATCGACGAGCCGGAGATGAAAAACATCCCCACCGCCCGCGAGCAAGGCTATGACATCGTCTGGCCGGTGGTCCGCGGCTTCTACCTCGGGCCAAAAGTCAGCGATGAAGACTACGCCTGGTGGAAGGATGCATTCGACAAGCTGCTGGCTTCCGAAGAGTTCGCCAAGTTGCGCGACCAGCGTGAGCTGTTCCCGTTTGCCATGACCGGCCCGGAGCTGGACACCTACGTGAAGAAGCAAGTGGCTGATTACAAGGTACTGGCCAAAGAGTTCGGCCTGATCCAGTAACCGTCTCTGTCGCGTGGCGGCGCTGGCATCACCGGCGCCGCCCAGGAGTTAGTCATGCTCACCATCCAACGTATTTTTGCCGCGGTGCTGCTGCTGGTTTGCATCGGCCTCGCACTGATGGCCTGGCCGTATCAGGCAGCCTTTTCCTACGAACCGGTCGGCCCGCGCGCCTTTCCCCTGCTGATGCTGGGGCTGATGGGCCTGGCGCTGCTGTACATGCTGTTTCGTCCGACCCCCATCGTGCACAGCGACGAAGATCCGCAACTGGACCGTGAAACCCTGCAGAAGATCGGCATCTGTGTGGCGCTGCTGCTGGTATTCGCCGGGACCTTCGAACCCCTGGGCTTCATTGTCGCCAGCATCCTGATCGGCGTGCCGATGGCGCGCCTGTATGGCGGGCGCTGGGTGCCGAGCGTGGTGATCATCAGCCTGATGGCCATCGGTCTTTATCTGTTGTTCGACAAGCTGATGGACGTGCCGCTGCCCCTGGGCCTGCTCGACGTCCTGGAGAATTGATATGGATACCCTGAATTATCTCGGCCAGGGTTTTGGCGTTGCACTGACGCCCTACAACCTCGTCACGGCACTGAGCGGCACCTTGATCGGCACCGTGGTTGGTCTGCTGCCGGGCCTGGGCCCGATCAACGGCGTGGCGCTGCTGATCCCGATTGCCTTCGCCCTGGGCCTGCCGCCGGAATCAGCGCTGATCCTGCTGGCGGCGGTGTACCTGGGTTGCGAATACGGCGGGCGCATCAGCTCGATCCTGCTCAACATCCCGGGGGAAGCCTCCACCGTGATGACCACCCTCGACGGCTACCCGATGGCTCGCCAGGGCCTGGCCGGAGTGGCGTTGTCGCTGTCGGCGTGGAGTTCGTTCATCGGCGCGTTCATCGCCACCTGCGGCATGGTGCTGTTCGCGCCGTTGCTGGCCAAATGGGCGATTGCCTTCGGACCGGCGGAATATTTCGTCCTGATGGTGTTCGCCATTGTCTGCCTCGGCGGCATGGCCGGCGACCGACCGCTCAAGACGTTCATCGCGGCGCTGATCGGGCTGTTCCTGTCCAGTGTCGGGATCGATGCCAACAGCGGTGTCTATCGCTTCACCGGTGACAACATCCACCTGACCGATGGCATTCAGTTCGTCGTGCTGGTGCTGGGTTTGTTCTCCATCAGTGAAATCCTGTTGCTGCTGGAGAAAACCCATCGCGGCCAGGAAGCGGTGGAAGCCACCGGGCGGATGATGTTCAACTTCAAGGAAGCGGCGTCGGTCTTCGTCGTGAACCTGCGTTGCGGCGTGCTCGGTTTCATCATGGGTGTGTTGCCCGGTGCCGGGGCGACCCTGGCCAGTGCCGTGGCCTACATGACCGAGAAGCGCATCGCCGGTGCCAGTGGCAAGTTCGGCCAGGGTGACAAGCGCGGCCTCGCCGCTCCGGAAACCGCCATTGGCGGCGCAGCCTGCGGGGCGCTGGTGCCGATGCTGACCCTCGGTGTTCCCGGCTCGGGCACCACGGCGGTGATGATCGGCGCACTGTCGCTGTACAACATCACGCCGGGCCCGCTGCTGTTCCAGCAACAGCCGGACATCGTCTGGGGCCTGATCGCCTCGTTGTTCGTCGCCAACATCATGCTGGTGATCCTCAACATCCCGATGATCCGCATCTTCACCCGCATCCTGGCCGTGCCGAACTGGGCATTGGTACCGGTCATCGCGATCATCACCGGGATCGGCGTCTATGCGGTGCATGCGACGACGTTCGACCTGTTCCTGATGATCGGCATTGGCATCTTCGGCTACATCCTGCGCAAGCTGGATTTCCCGCTGTCGCCGGTCCTGCTGGGCTTCATCCTCGGCGGCTTGATGGAACAGAACCTGCGTCGTGCGCTGTCGATCTCCAACGGTGCGCTGGAAATCCTCTGGTCGAGCCCGATCACCTTCGGCTGCTGGATCCTGACGGCGATCATGCTGTTCATGCCATTGCTGCGGATCTGGCGTCGCCGCGCCGCACAACGTCGCGCCCTGGCCAATGTCTGAAGCGACTTTCAGACAATGGTGGGGAACACCGCTGGTCGGCCTGGCCGGCGGTTACCTGGCCAGCCTGATCGGCTGGCCTTTGCCCTGGATGGTCGGCTCATTGTTGGCGATCATCCTGGTGCGCTGCCTGACGCCGTGGCAACTGATGGAAATTCCCGGCGGCCGTAAATGCGGCCAATGGGTGGTAGGCATCGGTATCGGCCTGCACTTCACCCCGGTGGTGATGGAGCAGGTCCTGAGCCACTTCGGCTTGATCTTTTTCGGCGCGTTGATCACCAGCGTGTCCAGCGTAGTGGGTGTGTGGTTGATGCGCCGTACCGGCGAGGACCGCGCCACCGCCTTCTTCTCCAGCATGCCGGGCGGCTCCGGCGAAATGGTCAACCTCGGCGCCCGCAACGGCGCGGACCTCAGTCGCGTCGCCGCAGGCCAGAGCCTGCGGGTGCTGGTGGTGGTGCTGTGCGTGCCGGCGGCCTTCAAGTACCTGCTGGGCGAAGGCTCGCCGGCGCAGCACGCCACCACGGTGGACTGGCTGTGGTTGGCCATTTTGTTCCCGGCGGGCGCCCTGCTCGCCTGGATTTGGGAACGCTTGCGCCAACCGAACCCGTGGTTGTTCGGGCCGTTGCTGGTGAGCGCGGCGGTGAGCATCGGCTGGGACCTGCACATCGGCCTGCCCAACGGCGCCAGCCAGATCGGCCAATGGTTGATCGGCAGCGGGCTGGGTTGTCATTTCAACCGGCAGTTCTTTCGTCGGGCACCGTCGTTCATGGGCCGCACGTTGGTTGGCACGGTGTTGACGATGCTGATCGCCACGCTTGCAGCCCTGGGCTTGAGCACCTTGACCCATCTGGATCTGCGTTCGTTGACGCTGGGCATGATGCCCGGCGGCATCGCGGAAATGAGCCTGACGGCGGAGACGTTGCAACTGTCGGTGCCACTGGTGACGGCGTTGCAGGTGATGCGGCTGCTGTTCGTGCTGTTTCTGGCGGAGCCGTTGTTCAGGTATTGGATGCGCAAGCCGGGTTCGGCCTGATCGTCCGCGGCGCCTTCATCGCGAGCAAGCTCGCTGCCACAGGGGATTTGTGTTGCCCTGAACCTGTGGGAGCGAGCTTGCTCGCGATGGGGCCCTGACTGCCGACCGCTTAAAGCGGCGGCAACCGCCAATCGATCGGCGTCTCGCCCTGCTGCTGGAGAAACTTGTTGGTCCGGTTGAAATGCCCGCAGCCGATGAAGCCTCGGTGGGCCGACAGCGGTGACGGGTGGACCGAAGTCAGCACCAAATGCTTGGTCGCATCGATCAGCTTCTGCTTGCTCTGGGCATGGGCGCCCCACAACAGGAACACCAAGTGCGGCTGGTGTTCACTGACGACTTCAATGATCCTGTCGGTAAAGTGCTGCCAACCTTTTTTGGCGTGGGCGTTGGCATTGGCGCGCTCCACGGTCAGGGTCGTGTTGAGCAGCAGCACGCCCTGGTCGGCCCAACTTTGCAGGTAGCCGTGACTCGGGATATCGATGTTCAGATCGCGCTTCAATTCCTTGTAGATATTCACCAGCGACGGCGGCGTCGGCACGCCCGGCTGCACCGAGAAACACAAGCCATGGGCCTGGCCCGGACCGTGGTACGGATCCTGGCCGAGGATCACCACCTTGACCTGGTCCAGCGGCGTGGAATTGAGGGCATTGAAAATCAACGGTGCCGGTGGATAAATCTCCTTTCCGGCCGCGTATTCCCGCCGCAGGAATTCGCGCAACTCTGCCATGTAGGGCTGGTCGAATTCGGCACGCAGTGCCTGCTTCCAGCTCGGTTCGAGTTTGATACGGTCGTCAGCAGTCATGGTTGCATCCGGTAAAAAACAATGGGCGCACCCTAGGAAAGCCTACATGGCTTGTCAATTGATCTGACGCAGAACCGGCACTTTCCTACGCAGCGGTCATACTGATCATTCAATTTTCTGATCGAGGTCACGATGAATCTGCACTTCGAAGAACTCACCGGCATCGACGGTGCCCGCATCGGCATCGCCACGCTGGATGCTGAAAAATCCCTGAACGCCCTTTCCTTGCCGATGATCAACGCTCTGCGCGATCGTCTAGATGCCTGGGCCAGAGAACCGCAAATCGTTTGTGTGTTATTGCGCGGCAACGGCGCCAAGGCCTTCTGCGCCGGCGGTGAAGTCCGCAGCCTGGTGGAAGCCTGCCGTGCCACCCCCGGTGAAGTACCGCCCCTGGCTGCGCAATTTTTCGCGGCGGAATACCGCTTGGACTTCAACCTGCACACCTACCCCAAACCCTTGTTGTGCTGGGGCCACGGCTACGTCCTGGGCGGCGGCATGGGGCTGCTGCAAGGCGCCAGCACACGGATCGTCACGCCGAGCAGTCGCCTGGCGATGCCGGAAATCAGCATCGGCCTGTACCCGGATGTCGGCGCCAGTTGGTTTTTGTCGCGCCTGCCGGGCAAGCTTGGCCTGTTTCTTGGCCTGACCGGTGCCCACATGAATGCTCGGGACGCCATCGACCTGGGCCTGGCCGACCGTTTTTTGCTGGATGAACAGCAGGACGACCTGATCGAGGGCCTGTTGCAACTCAACTGGCAGGAGCAGACCGAGATGCAGCTCAACAGTCTGCTCAAGGCCTTGCAACAGGAAGCCATCGCCCAACTGCCCGAGGCCCAATGGCTGCCACGTCGGCAGAAAATCGACGAATGGCTGGATGTCAGCGACGTGCGCTGCGCCTGGAAAGCCCTCAGCCTGTTGGTGGACCACCCTGATCCGCTGATCGCCCGCGCGGCCAAGACCATGACCGAAGGCTCGCCGCTGACCGCTCATCTGGTTTGGGAGCAGATCGCCCGGGCGCGGCATTTGTCCTTGGCCGGTGTGTTCCGGATGGAATACACCCTGAGCCTCAATTGCTGCCGTCATCCGGAATTCAGCGAAGGCGTGCGGGCTCGGCTGATCGACAAGGACCACAAGCCGCACTGGCATTGGCCGGACATCAACCGTGTGCCTGAAGCGGCAGTCGAGGCGCACTTTCACAAGGCGTGGGAAGGGCGGCATCCGCTGGCGGATTTGTCCAACGAGTAACGAGCCAGGAAGAGTGCCCTGTGGGAGCGACTTGCTCGCGATTGCGGCATGTCAGGCACATCCATGCTGGCCGACCCGACGCCATCGCGAGCAAGCTCGCTCCCACAAGGGTTATCCCATCGGGTTTATTGCAGGCACAAAAAAGCGGCGCTTTATGCGCCGCTTTCTGTTGCCGCGGGATCAGCGGTGACCGCCCCGTCCGTCATGACCACCGCGTCCCCGATGGTCACGCCCGCCTCGACCCCGTCGGTCATCATTCCAACCGCCCCGGTCACGGCCGTCCCAGCCCCCCGATGTGGATAAGACCGATACGCCGCTCGCGGTGGCGAGTAATAGCGTGGGCCTTGCTGGTAGTAGCGCGGCGGCGAGTAATAGCGTGGCGCCGGTTGGTAATACCGCGGTGCGTAGTAGCCACGCGGTGCCGAATAGTAGCTCCCGCCACCGTAATAGACCGGTGCCGGTGAGGTGTAGACCTCGGAACGGTAGTAGCTCGAGTCTCCGTCGTAGTAAGGCACGCATGCCGAAAGAGTCAAACCGAGAAACGCAATGAGGAGCAGTCGTCGATACATGGCGGCCTCCTGGACCGCGAATGAGCCACATCAGCGACGCTGAGGGGCGGCAGTCATCTATTGGGTGACTGACGATTAATCTGACAGCGAAATCGGAATCTGGTGCGACCTAGCAATAACTAGAAACATGTAGCGCTTTGCCCCCTTACAGTGCGCCACAGCACCACAACTTGGCATAAATCCGTACTCACTCACCCCTTTCCAGCCCCCGCCCTCTCTGGCCCGGGCCTTCAGCGGACTTGGCACGGCTCTCGCTTTAACAAACCCCGTGCAGGAGTCATCACAGGTTCGCGGCACCACAATTTGCAATGGCTGACTAGGGTTCCGGCTCGCTTCTGGCGAGTGACTGGTCCGAGAGTTGGCGACCTCCAGTTGAGGTTACACGGCGGGACAAAAGCCCGGGAGACAAGCCACCGTTCGCGGTGCCGCGTTGCTCCTGTCCGCCCTTGATCAACTGGAGAACCACCATGTTCAAGCTTCGTCTGTCCGCCCTGCTCCTCGCCGTCCTCTCGGCCCTCGTGAGCCTCTCGTCCGCCGCCGCACAAAAAGACCGCTTCAGCGTCTGCTGGACCATTTATGCCGGCTGGATGCCCTGGGAATACGCCGGCAGCCAAGGCATCGTCGATAAATGGGCAAAAAAATACGGCATCAAGATCGATTTCGTGCAGCTCAACGATTACGTCGAGTCCATCAACCAGTACACCGCCGGTCAGTTCGACGGCTGCACCATGACCAACATGGACGCCCTGACCATTCCCGCGGCCGGCGGCGTGGACAGCACCGCGCTGATCGTCAGCGATTTCTCCAACGGCAACGACGGCATCGTCCTCAAGGGTGAAGGCAAGAAAGTGGCCGACCTCAAGGGCATGGACGTCAATCTGGTGGAACTGTCGGTGTCCCATTACCTGCTGGCCCGTGCCCTGGATTCCGTGGGCCTCGCCGAAAAGGACCTGAAGGTCGTCAACACCTCCGACGCCGACATCTCCGCCGCCTTCAACACCGATCAGGTCAAGGCCGTCACCACGTGGAACCCGATGCTCTCGGACATCAAGGCCCAACCCGGCGTGAGCGAAGTGTTCAATTCCAGCCAGGTTCCCGGCGAGATCATGGACATGATGGTGGTCAACACCCAGACCCTGCAGGACAACCCGGCCCTGGGCAAAGCGTTGACCGGCGCCTGGTTTGAAGTGGTGGCGCTGATGAATGCGAAAAACGCCGCGAGCAAGACCGCGCTGGAGCACATGGCCAAGGCCTCGGGCACCGACCTGGCCGGCTTTCAGTCGCAACTGGACACCACCAAGCTGTTCGCCACGCCCAAGGAAGCCCTGGGTTTCGCCACCAGCGAGCAACTGCCCAGCACCATGGGCAAAGTCGCCGAGTTCTCGTTCCAGCACGGCTTGCTGGGCGAAGGCGCCAAGGACGCCAACGCAGTCGGCATGGCGTTCGCCAATGGCGTGACCCGTGGCGACAAAGCCAACCTCAAGCTGCGCTTTGACCCGACCTACGTACAGCTGGCCGCCGACGCCAAGCTGTAAACCGGAGGACCTGGCATGCGCCTGATCAACCGCTACCCGGATCGTCCCAGCCGCTTGTTGCTGGTGATCCTGCCCTTCGCGCTGGTGTTGTTCGCCTACTTCATGGGCTCGGCCGAACGGTTGACGGACAACCCTAACGACAAACTGCTGCCCAGTGCCGTGCAAATGGCCGATGCGGTCAAGCGCCTGGCCTTCACCGCCGACGCCCGCAGCGGCGATTACTTGCTCTGGCAAGACACCGCGTCGAGCCTGCGCCGGTTGGCCATCGGCCTGGGCATCAGCGCCCTGGCCGGGCTATGCCTGGGCATTGCCGCCGGCACGTTGCCGCTGTTGGGCGCGCCGTTATCGCCGCTGCTCACCGTGGTGTCGATGGTGCCGCCGCTGGCCATCCTGCCGATCCTGTTCATCGTCTTTGGCTTGGGAGAATTGTCGAAAGTGATGCTGATCGTGATTGGCATCACACCGTGCCTGGCCCGGGACCTGGAACAGCGCGCCCGGGAAATTCCGCCTGAGCTGCTGATCAAGGCCCAGACCCTTGGTGCTTCGACCTGGACCCTGATGCTGCGGGTGGTGCTGCCGCAATTACTGCCACGCCTGTTGATTTCCCTGCGGCTGATGCTCGGTTCAGCCTGGCTGTTTCTGATCGCTGCCGAAGCCATCGCCTCCACCGATGGGCTGGGCTATCGGATTTTCCTCGTGCGCCGTTACCTGGCGATGGACGTGATTCTGCCCTACGTGGTGTGGATCACCCTGCTCGCCTGGCTGATGGACTGGGGTCTCAAGCGCCTGACCCGGCAAGCGTTCCCCTGGTATGAGGGGGCGAAGGCATGAGTTTCATTAACGTGAACAACGTCTGGCAACAGTACGGCGACCAGGTGGTGCTCGAGCGCTTGAACTTGAGCGTCGCCGAGGGTGAGTTCTGCACCCTGGTGGGGGCGTCGGGTTGCGGCAAGTCGACCTTCCTGCGCTTGCTGCTGGGCCAGGAACGAGCCAGTCGCGGACAGATTCTCCTCGATGGCGAGCCCTTGGCCGGCGAGCCGGATGCCAGCCGGGGCGTGGTGTTCCAACGTTATTCGGTGTTCCCGCACCTGACCGTGCTGGACAACGTCGCCCTGGGCCTGGAGTTGCCGCGCTCGCCGCTGCTCGGTCGCCTGTTCGGCAGCGCCAAACGGCAGGCCCGTGAAGAAGCCGCACACTTGCTGGACAAGGTCGGCCTCGGCCATGCGCAGGATAAATACCCGGCGCAACTGTCCGGGGGCATGCAGCAGCGACTGGCCATCGCCCAGGCACTGATCATGAAGCCGCGGGTCCTGCTGCTGGACGAACCCTTCGGCGCCCTCGACCCGGGCATTCGCAAAGACATGCACGCCCTGTTGCTGGAGCTGTGGCGCGAAACCCGGCTGACCGTGTTCATGGTCACCCATGACCTGTCCGAAGGCTTCAGCCTCGGCACACGCCTGTTGGTGTTCGACAAGGTCCGTGTCGATCCCCACGCCCCTGGTGCCTATGGCGCCCGCATCACCTACGACATTCCATTGAACAGCGACCGCCGCACCGCCCGTGCCGCCGTCGACGCCCTGCCCGCCGAACTGGCCGGCACCTTGCGTATCGCTTGAAAGGAGTTTTTCCATGCCCGACTCGACCCGCTTGTTTACACCCTTCGCCGAAGAACTGCTGCCCGGTGGAGGCCACCGTTCTTTCGTGCTCAAGCGCGGCCAACTGCTGCGCCTGACCGACTTGCGCGGCGGCGCCAACGTGAGCCTGACGCTGCTCAATGCCAACGAGAAAACCGAACGCCTGAACCTGCCCGACAGCCTCAAATGCCAACACACCGCCAAACTCACCGCCGGCCACTGCCTCTACTCGGACATGGGCCGGGTGCTGGCCGCCATCACCACCGACACCTGCGGCTGGAGCGACAGCCTGGGCGGCGTGCTCTGCGCCGAGGAAGTCGCGCAAAAATACGGTCAGGGCCGCTACCAGGAACTGCGCAACGGCTTCTTCCGCAACGGCACCGACAACCTGTTGGTGGAACTGGGCAAATGGGGACTGGGCCTGTCCGACCTGCTGATGACCCTCAACCTGTTCAGCCGGGTCGATGTCGATGAGGCGGGAAACTTTCACTTCGTCGAGGGCAACTCCCTGACCGGCGACTACATCGAGCTGTACGCGCCGATGGACACCCTGGTGGTGCTGACCGCGCTGCAACACCCAATGGACCCTAACCCGCACTACGCCCCGCAACCGCTCAAGCTCAGCTGGATGAACGCCGATGCCAGCGTCGCCGAGCACTGCCGCCTTTCGCGTCCGGAAAACCAGCGCGGCTTCATCAACACCGACCGCCTGTTCGCCTGAGGATCGCTGCCATGTCACTCGCCATCGCCACCGCACACAAGCAACCCGAAACCGCCGTCTACCGCGCCACGATTCCCGCCGGGGAACCCTGGCTGGTGGAGGTCAAGGCGGGCCAGACCCTGCGCATCCTCGACCTCGAAGGCAACCAGGCGGTCGATACGCTGTTCTACAGCCTGGCCAACCCCAAGGAACGCTACGACGTGCAACGCACCCTGCGTCGGCAAAACAGCGTTTACCTGAGCACCGGCAGCGTGCTGTATTCCAACCTCGGCCACCCGATGCTGACCATCGTCGAAGACACCTGTGGACGCCACGACACCCTCGGCGGCGCCTGCGCCCAGGAAAGCAACACCGTGCGCTACGCCCTGGAAAAACGCTACATGCACAGCTGCCGTGACAACTACCTGCGGGCCTGTGCCCACGATGGTCGCCTGGGCAAGGGCGATATCGGGCCGAACATCAACTTCTTCATGAACGTGCCGGTCACCGCCGACGGCGGGCTGACCTTCGAAGACGGGATCTCGGCGCCGGGCAAATACGTCGACTTGCGGGCCGAGATGGACGTGATCGTGCTGATCTCCAACTGCCCGCAACTGAACAACCCGTGCAACGCCTACAACCCCACGCCTGCGGAGCTTTTGATATGGAACTGAAACTCACCCGCCTGCGGCGCTGGCTGTTTGCGTTGTGCCAGAGCCGGTCGGGGCAGTGCATCAAATAACGCCCAGCCCCCCTGTGGGAGCGAGCTTGCTCGCGATAGCGGTCTGTCAGTCAGTCAGTCACATTGATGTTGGATGTACCACCGCTATCGCGAGCAAGCTCGCTCCCACAAGGGGCGCAGTGATGTTTGGAGGTTTGCCGCCTGGGACGACCCCGGCGGCCATCGAAAACTGCGGGACGGCCCGCATCCCAGTTCAGGCAGCACGCAAGCCTGAGGGGGCAATGCCATGTTCGAAAAAATCCTCATCGCCAACCGTGGCGCCATCGCCTGTCGCATCCTGCGGACCTTGGGCGAACTGAAGGTCCAAGGCGTCGCGGTGTATTCCCAAGCCGACGCCGCCAGCCTGCATATCTTGCAGGCCGACGAAGCCCACAGCCTGGGCGAAGGCGCGGCGGTCAATACGTATCTGGCGGTGGACAAACTCCTGGCGATCGCCAAAAGCAGCGGCGCGACGGCGATTCATCCCGGCTACGGCTTTCTCTCGGAAAATGCAGCTTTCGCCGAAGCCTGCGAAGCGGCCGGGATCGCCTTCATTGGTCCGACGCCACAACAACTGCGCGTGTTCGGCCTCAAGCACACCGCCCGCGACCTGGCGCGGCAACACGGCGTGCCGCTGCTCGAAGGCACCGAACTGCTCGACAGCCTCGACGCCGCACTGTTGGCCGGCACCCGGATCGGTTATCCGGTGATGCTCAAAAGTACCGCCGGCGGTGGCGGCATCGGCATGCGCGTGTGTCGCAGCGCCGCCGAGCTGAGCGAGTCCTTCGAGGCGGTCAAGCGCCTGGGCCAGAACAACTTCAGCGACGCCGGGGTGTTCATCGAGAAGTACATCGAACGTGCGCGGCATCTGGAAGTACAGGTGTTCGGCGACGGCCAGGGCCAGGTGATCGCCCTGGGCGTGCGCGACTGTTCGGTGCAGCGGCGCAACCAGAAAGTCCTCGAGGAAACCCCGGCCCCCAACCTGCCCGAGGGCATGGCTGACGAACTCTGCGCAGCAGCGATCCAACTGGCCCAGGCCGTGAACTACCGCAGCGCCGGCACTGTGGAGTTCGTGTTCGACAGCGACGCCGGGCGCTTTTACTTCCTGGAAGTGAACACCCGTCTGCAAGTGGAGCACGGTGTCACCGAGCAGGTGTGGGGCGTGGACCTGGTGCGCTGGATGGTGCAACTGGCGGCCGGTGATCTACCGCCCCTGAGCGCGTTGAGCCAGGATTTGAAAGCCGAGGGCCACGCGATTCAGGCGCGCCTGTACGCCGAAGATCCAGGCCGGGATTTCCAACCGAGCCCAGGGCTTTTGACCGCCGTGAAATTCCCCGAGGCCGACGGCAAACAGCTGCGCATCGACACCTGGGTCGAGGCCGGTTGCCAGATCCCGGCCTACTTCGACCCGATGATCGCAAAAGTCATTCGCTGGGCGCCAACCCGCGAGCAGGCCCGCCAGGGCTTGCACCAAGCGCTGGGCGAAAGCCTGCTGTACGGCGTCGAAACCAATCGCGACTACCTGCAACAGATTCTTCTCGATGCACCGTTTGCCAACGGCCAGCCCTGGACCCGCTGCCTGGACGCGCTGGTCTACCGTGCTCACACCGTTGAAGTGCTCAGCCCCGGCACCCAGACCAGCGTCCAGGACTATCCCGGCCGCCTCGGTTATTGGGCGGTAGGGGTGCCGCCGTCAGGACCGATGGACAGCCGTTCCTTGCGCCTGGGCAATCGCCTGCTGGGCAATGAGGAAGGTGCGGCAGCATTGGAAATCACCATGAACGGGCCGCTGCTGCGTTTCAACTGCGATGCCCGGGTGGTGGTGACCGGTGCGGTGATTGCCCTTACGCTCGATGGTGAAGCCGTACCGATGAACACCCCGTTGTCGATCGCTGCCGGCGCCACCCTCGCCATCGGCAACATTTCCGGTGCCGGGGCGCGCAGCTACCTGTGCCTGCAGGGTGGCGTACAAGTGCCGGATTACCTGGGCAGCAAAAGTACCTTTACCCTCGGTCAGTTCGGCGGCCATGGTGGACGGGCGTTGTGTACCGGCGATGTGTTGCATCTGGTGCCGCTGGATGAGCACACGACGCTGCCGCCAACGAGCGCACCGATCCTGGAACTGCCGAGCCTGCGCCAGATCCGCGTGATCTACGGCCCCCACGGCGCGCCCGAATATTTCACCGAGCGCTACATCCAGACGTTCTTCGACACAGCCTGGGAAGTCCATTTCAACTCCAGCCGCACCGGCGTCCGACTGATCGGGCCGAAACCTGAATGGGTACGCGCCGACGGTGGCGAGGCCGGGCTGCATCCTTCCAACATCCATGACAATCCCTACGCCATCGGCGCCGTGGACTTCACCGGCGACATGCCCGTCATCCTCGGCCCCGACGGCCCGAGCCTGGGCGGTTTCGTCTGCCCGGTGACGGTGATCGAAGCGGATCTCTGGCAGTTGGGGCAGCTCAAGGCTGGGGACAAGGTGCGATTCGTGCCGGTGGATATATCGACCGCCCGCTCACTGGCCTTGAAATGGGATCAGTGTGGGAGCGAGCTTGCTCGCGATAGCGGTCAGTCAGTGACTTCGATGTCGGATGTACCGCCGCTATCGCGAGCAAGCTCGCTCCCACAGGGGATCATGTCGCCTGTGGTATTGGATATCGGCCAGGAAGACACCCATCTGGTGGCGAGATTGTCCGGCGACACCCACCTGCTGCTGGAAATCGGCGCCCCCGAACTGGACCTGGTGCTGCGCTTTCGCGCCCATGCCTTGATGCAGGCGTTGGAACACAAACAATTGCACGGTGTGATCGACCTGACGCCGGGTATTCGCTCGCTGCAAGTGCATTACCAACCCGAGCAATTACCCCTGGCCGAGCTACTGGCCATCGTCGCCGGGGAATGGGACGCCGTGTGCGCCGCGCAGGACCTGCAAGTGCCGTCGCGCATCGTCCACCTGCCACTGTCCTGGGACGATCCGGCTTGCCAACTCGCCATCGAGAAATACATGACCACCGTGCGCAAGGACGCGCCCTGGTGCCCGAGCAACCTGGAGTTCATTCGACGCATCAACGACCTGCCCAACCTCGACGAGGTGCAACGCACGGTGTTTGACGCCAGCTACCTGGTCATGGGCCTGGGGGACGTCTACCTTGGCGCACCGGTCGCCACACCGCTCGACCCACGGCATCGACTGGTGACCACCAAATACAACCCGGCCCGGACCTGGACCGCGGAAAACTCGGTGGGCATCGGCGGCGCCTACATGTGCGTGTACGGCATGGAAGGGCCTGGCGGCTATCAGTTCGTCGGGCGCACGTTGCAGATGTGGAATCGTTATCGAGACGTCGCCGCATTCGACGGCAAGCCCTGGCTGCTGCGGTTTTTCGACCAGATCCGCTTCTACCCGGTCAGCGCCGATGAACTGTTGCGCATCCGCCGGGACTTCCCGCTGGGCCGCTTCGACCTGGAGATCGAGCATAGCCAGCTCAACCTCGCTGACTACCAGCGTTTCCTGATGCAGGAGGCCGACAGCATCGCCGCGTTCCGCCGCCAGCAACAAGGCGCCTTCGACGCTGAGCGCGAGCGTTGGATCGCCAGTGGCCAGGCGCACTTCGACAGTGAAGAACCGGCCATCGCGCCAAGCGAAGATGCGCAGCTGACTGACGGTCAACTGAGCGTCGACAGCCACATCGCCGGAAACCTCTGGCAGGTTCAGGTGGAGGTTGGCGCTCGGGTCGCCGTCGGCGATGTGTTGGTCATCCTGGAGTCGATGAAGATGGAAATCCCGGTGCTTGCGCCCTCGGCCGGTGTGGTGCGCGAGGTGCGCGTGCAGCCCGGTTCGGCGGTGCGCGCCGGCCAGCGCGTCGTGGTGCTGGAACGTGACTGAACTCAATCAAAGGATTAACCCCATGAACCTTTCGCTTCGCTTGGACGACCTGCGCAATGCCTACCGCAGCGGCAAACTGACGCCTCGCAAATTGCTGTTGGACCTGCGGGAAAAAGCCGCGGCGCTGAACCCGGACTATCACCTGTTCATCCACCTGCTGACGGTCGAGGAACTGGAGCCCTACCTGGCCGCGTTGGAAGGCCGCGACCTGGAGAGCCTGCCGCTGTACGGCGTACCTTTTGCCATCAAGGACAACATCGACCTGGCCGGCATTCCGACCACCGCAGCCTGCCCGGCATTTGCCTATGTGCCGCCACGCTCGGCGACCATCGTCGAGCAGTTGCTGGCACTGGGCGCGATCCCCCTGGGCAAGACCAACCTCGACCAATTCGCTACTGGCCTCAATGGCACTCGCTCGCCCTACGGCGCCTGTCGCAACAGCGTGTTGCCCGACTATCCGGCCGGTGGTTCGAGCGCCGGCTCGTCACTGGCGGTGGCCTTGGGCGTGACAAGTTTCGCCTTGGGCACCGATACCGCCGGCTCTGGTCGGGTACCAGCGGCGCTGAACAACCTGGTGGGATTGAAGGCCACCCTGGGGTTGATCTCCACGGCGGGCGTGGTCCCGGCCTGTCGTACGCTGGACTGTGTCACGACCTTCACGGCGACCGCAAAGGAAGCCAGCCAGTTGTTGGCGCTGACGGCCCGTCCAGACCCTCGTGACGACTACAGCCGCCACAACCCGCAGTGGAACGATGGCTCTGCGTTCGGCGCGCCTCGGCGCTTTCGCTTCGGTGTGCCACGTCAGCAGGACCTGGCGTTTTTCGGCTGCCTTGAAGGTCCGTCGCTGTTTCTCGAGGCCATCGAACGACTCGAACGCCTGGGGGGTGAAGCGGTGGAACTGGACCTGTCGCCGTTCCTGGAAGCCGCACGACTGCTTTATGAGGGCCCATGGGTGGCCGAACGCTACAGCGTTGCCGGCCCATTGATGGAGCGCGAGCCCGACGCCGTCTTACCCGTCATCCGCGCCGTATTGGCGAAAGCGCCTACGGTGGATGGCGTACAAACCTTCCACGCCCGCTACCGTTTACAAGCGCTCAAAGCCCAATGCGACCGGGCCATGGACGCGCTCGATTGCGTGCTCACACCGACCATCGGCCGGCCAGTGACCCTCGCCGAACTGGCCGCCGAACCGGTGCTACGCAACTCGGAACTGGGTTACTACACCAATTTCATGAACCTGCTGGACTACGCCGCCGTCGCCGTTCCCAGCGCGTTCATGGCCAACGGTTTGCCCTGGGGCGTGACGCTGTTCGGTCGAGCGTTCACTGATCAATACCTTTTGAGCGTGGCCGATGCCTTGCAGCGTCAACAGGACAAGACCTTGCCCGTTCCCGCCCAGCCGGCGCGCCACGACCGGGCGCGACTGGTCGTGTGTGGCGCGCACCTGGACGGGTTGGCGCTGAACTGGCAGCTCAAGCAACGCGGTGCCCGGCTGATCGAGGCCACCCAAAGCTCAGCGGATTACCGTCTCCATGCCTTGGCCGGCGGCCCTCCCCTGCGCCCCGGTATGGTTCGAGTTCATGAAGGCGGCGTGGCGATCGAGGTCGAAGTCTGGGAGCTGCCGAGCAGTGAACTGGGCTCGTTCCTGACCGGCATCCCCGCACCGTTGGGGCTGGGCAAGGTGCAATTGGCCGATGGGCGCTGGGAAAGCGGATTCATCTGTGAGTCGTATGGCCTGGAGGGCGCACGGGACATCAGCCATCTGGGAGGATGGCGGGCTTATCTAACGACCCTTGAGTAAACACTGCCCTGTGGCGAGGGGATTTATCCCCGTTGGGCCGCGAAGCGGCCCCAATGCACTCTGTCTGATACACCGCGCTGTCAGGTATTGGGGCTGCTGCGCAGCCCAGCGGGGATAAATCCCCTCGCCACAATCTTGCAAACCTGCAAATTCGACTGTCTTTTCCCACAAGGCCACTAAACTGACTCCATTGGGTCCTAGCCAAGGGAATCGCCATGTCGCTTCGTTCGCCGTTGTATTCCCAGCGCAAGCCACTGCTGGCCGTAGTGGCGCTGCTTGGTACAGGTTTTCTGATCATTTCATTGTTGGGCTATTACGCAGCCAATACCTCGGCACGGGACAACACGCTCAAGGTGTTGTACCTGAATCTTTTGCTGGGTCTGCTGGTGACGCTGGCGGTTTTGGCCATGTTGTATCGAATGATCAATGACTACCAACACCGCATCGACGCCCAGACCATTCTCGACAGCCTGACCGAACTACCGAACCGCCGCGGTTTCGACCTGCTGGCGGTGCAAGCCCTGCACGAAGCCCAGCGCGAACCCAAACCGATGACCGCGCTGTTGTTGGAGCTGGATGATTTCAAGCGGCTGGACGCCAGTCACGGTCACGTTGCCACCGATCAACTGCTGACCGGGCTCGCTCGCGATCTGACTGAAAGCCTGCGCCAATCAGACATTGTGTGTCGCTGGAGTGCCGAGGCCTTTGTCGTGCTGCTCAAGGACACCGATGGAAAGACCGGTCTGAACATCGCCGAGAAAATACGCCAACGCATCGAAACACAACGCTACTTCTGCAGTGGCAAACAACTGTTGGTGACCGTCAGCATCGGCCTCACCACCTTGCAGGACGAAGACGTCTTGCACAGTCTGCTGTTACGGACCGATCATGCGCTGCAACGCGCCCGGCAGACCGGGTGCAACCGAACCTGCGTGGAACTGCCTCACTCCAGTTATGAATAAACCTGAGCTTTGCCCAGCCTGCGGTGGCGTCAACGACTGTACCCTGGCCGACCCACGCACCGCCGATAGGGCCTGCTGGTGTTATGGCGTGAGCATCGACCCGGCGGTGCTTGAAGCATTGCCGGCCGAACTGCGTAATCAATCCTGCCTGTGCCCACGCTGCGCCCAGGTCGAGGCCCAGTTGCGCGCCAAGCCCCAGCCGATCGCGTAAGATGCCCACCCTCCGCTGCCCTGCCTGAACTGCCCATGCGCGTCGACCGTTTCCTCAGCAATCTGCCGCGATTCAATCGCCAACAAGTGCGCCTGTTGCTGGTGGAGCGCCGGGTGCGAATCGATGGCCAGACCGTCAACGATCCCCATGCACCGGTACGTGAATTCAGTCGCGTCGAAGTCGACGACGAAGTGCTGCAAGCCGGCCGACCGGCGCGCTACTTCATGCTGCACAAGCCGCCCGGCTGCGTCAGCGCCACTCGCGATCCGCAACACCCCACCGTGCTCGACTGGCTGGACGAACCGGACAAGGACGACCTGCACATCGCCGGACGCCTGGACTTCAACACCACCGGCCTGATGCTGATCACCAACGATGGCAGCTGGTCGCGGCGCCTGACCCAGCCGCAGACCAAATTGCCCAAGGTCTATTACGTCGAAACCGAGCAAGCCATCACCGCCGAATACGCCATCACCTTCGCTCGCGGCCTGTACTTCGCCTTCGAAGACCTCACTACCCAGCCAGCCGAGCTGACGTTGCTGGGGCCGAAATCAGCGCGACTGAGCATCGTTGAAGGGCGCTATCACCAGGTCAAGCGCATGTTCGGCCACTTCGATAACAAGGTGCTGCGCTTGCACCGTGAACGCATGGGACCACTGCTGCTGGACGCCAACCTCGAGCCCGGTCAATACCGCGCCTTGACGCCTGAAGAGATCCGCCTGATCTGACTCGATGACCGCCGGGCAGAAGTGTCGAACAATTTTCAAATAGGTACTTGCACAACGCTCGCCCCCCTGCTTGAATCAAACCGTCGGCCGAAATGTGACCGATGAGTCACAACATACTTCCAAGAAACTTTTTGCCGGCCAGAACCCTCAGGTTCCGCCCTTTTCCTCCGGCAGACTGCCCGCCTATAACAACACCCGTCGACCGTCTTCCTTGGATCGACATGGGCCTTATCTTTCAGGCGTATGCCTACCTGTCACATTGCTCGTGCAATCTCATTGCGCGCATACCCGCTTGCCAGGAGTCTTATGACATGAGGCCAGAAATCGCTGTGCTGGATATACAGGGTCAGTATCGGGTTTACACGGAGTTCTATCGCGCAGACGCCGCACAAAAGACCATCATTCTGGTCAACGGCTCAATGGCCACCACTGCGTCGTTTGCACAGACCGCCAAAAACCTCTACCCGCAATTCAACGTCGTGCTCTACGACCAGCCCTACGCGGGCAAGTCCAAAGCCCACAACCGGCATGAGACCATGCTGACGAAAGAGGTCGAAGGCCAGATCCTCCTGGAACTGATCGATCACTTTGCCGCCGAGCATGTGCTGTCGTTTTCCTGGGGCGGCGCCGCCACGCTGACCGCCTTGGCGCAGCGCCCACGACGCATCGAAAAAGCAGTCATCAGCTCGTTCTCACCGGTACTCAACGCGCCGATGCGCGACTACCTGGAGCGCGGCGTGGATTACCTCGGCAGCCTGGACGGCGACCGTGTCGGGCACTTGGTCAACAGCACCATCGGCAAACACCTGCCGCCGCTGTTCAAGCGCTTCAACCATCGCCACGTCAGCAGCCTGGCGGAGCACGAATACGGGCAGATGCACTTCCATATCAGCGATGTGCTCCACAGTGACCAGTTGTGCTACGTCAACGTGGCAAAAAAAATCAACGTGCCTGTGCTGTTCCTGAACGGGGAATGGGACGAATACACCGCGGCCGCTGACGCGAAGCTTTTTGCCGAACATGTGCAGCAGAGCAGCTTCAGCACACTGCAAGCCACCGGGCACTTCTTGGATATGGAACACAAAGCCGCCTGCCGGGACAGCCGCAACGCTTTACTGGACTTCCTGCAACCGACACACCACGAAAGCCGACCACGCTACAACTACGTGCAGGGCTACCATGCACTGGCTATCTGAAACCGAGTCCTCGCGAGCAAGCCCCACCCTGCGCTTTTCGGCAAATGGGGCTTGCCCGCGAACGACCGCTCTGGTTTAAGCCTTGCGTAGACGAGTGACCTCGCCGTACGTAAAGAAAAACTTCAAATCCCTGGCCACATCTGGTACAAAGTCAGCCGCTCTGAGCGGGTGTCGTATAATGGCATTACTCCAGCTTCCCAAGCTGATAACGAGGGTTCGATTCCCTTCACCCGCTCCAATCGAATTTTTTCCCACGTTGGTATCGACGGGGGATGCAGGAAAGAAAAACCGGCCTTGATGGCCGGTTTTTTTATGTCCGGGATTTGACTTAAACATCACCGTTTAAGCACCTCCGCAGATATTTCGTGAAAGCTACAACACCTTGCGTCGTTGCCTACGGGTACGTAAGAGTCCGCCGGCTTGTGCGTTTTGGAGGTGAGTTCTATCGTTTTCCGGTCACTGGAAAAACAGCGATCGGATTTGGTAGACCCTCCGCATCGACGCATAGTGTCACCTTGCACGGCCCTCTCTAGGCCAGCACTTATGGTGACCATGCGCAGGGCTCCTCTGGGGGAGCCGGTTCCGATGCCCGATCTACCAACCTTCGTATGGCCGCCACCCTCCGTTTGGTGCCTGTGCAGGCATGGCGTGGGAATCAAGCCGTACGCGCAGGGGGTCGACAAAGCTAACCGCTCAAAAAAACGCCTCCAAGCATGTCATTACCTCAAAGCCATTTCGTTTATTGCGTTTTTCGTTTATTTCGAATAAAAAGCAATCATGCGGTTACCCATGCGCAGCCGCACCTAAAGCACATAAACGATTTATGGAGATAGCCATGACTACCGCCGACCTCACCCGCGCCGTACTACCTGATGAAAGGGAGATTGCTGTGGCCGTGGAGTCAAGCCGTCAGATAGCCGCCTTCCTCTCAGCCAAGCAGGAAACCCAACGAATTGAATTGGTTGACGGAGAACAACAACGGCAAGTCGTAGAACTACCCATCTATGCAATTCGCCTACTCGGTGAAATTCTCAGCGAGCTTGCGTTGGGCAACACCGTCAAAGTTGTTCCAATTCATGCAGAGCTGACCACCCAGGAAGGGGCTGATCTGCTCAACGTTTCGAGGCCTCATCTGGTCAAGCTGCTTGATGAGGGAGTGATGCCGCACACCAAAACGGGCCGTCATCGTCGAATCAAGTTTGCTGACTTGATGGAATACAAAAACCGACGTGAACAGGACAGTCACGCGATTCTGGATGAGCTAGCCGCCCAGGCGCAGGAGCTGGGGATGGGGTACGAATGAGGCATTCACCTTACACGGCAGTTTATGACGCGAATGTTCTCTACCCCGCACCCTTGCGTGATTTTTTGATGCGTCTTGCACTGACCGGTGCGTATCGCGCGCGCTGGTCAGCGCAGATCCACGATGAATGGAAGCGCAATCTATTGGTGAAGCGGCCAGATCTCACGGTCGATCAAGTAAACCGCACTTCAGCGCTCATGGATCGGGCCATCCCGGATGCCCTGGTCACTGATTACGAATCGATTGTCGCGCAACTGGATCTTCCGGACGCTGACGATCGGCACGTTCTCGCCGCTGCGATCAAATGCAACGCGTCCGCAATTGTCACCTTCAACCTCAAGGATTTTCCTCAAGCTGCTTTGGACTCTTGGGGAATCGAGGCTTTACACCCAGACGAATTCATCGTCGACCTGTGGGACCTGGATCAGGCAGCTGTTGTTGAGGCGGCGCAACGGCAACGCGCGTCCTTAAAGAATCCGCCACATACCGTCCGGGAATATCTCGACAAGCTTTTGCAACAGAAGCTACCCGAGACAGTGAAACTGCTCAGCCATTTTGAGTATGTGCTTTAGCTGGTTGCTGTATTCGAGAAATACAGTCACGCCCTGCTGGCTCAAACCAATCGCTGGTTTGCCTCCAGTACACGCCCCAGCGAAGGGCCATACCCGGACGGTTACTTCGCGGGCTCGTTATGTAGTGGTAAACGTGCCGCAGCGATCATGAGTTTGATCCAGTCGGCGCGGCTCAACGGGCATGATCCGTATGCTTATTTGAAGGATGTTCTTACACGCGTGCCGACGCAGCGGGCGAGTGAGATTACCGAGCTGTTGCCGCACAGGTGGGTGCCCGTTTAATCACGTAAGGTGTGTTGGGCGGACGCTTACTGAAAAGCTGCGTTTTTTTCATGTCTAGGATAGTTGACCTCTGCGTTCACAAAGAGAACTACGAAAGACATTCGGATCAGCAATGGATAACTACATTCAGGCCTGCAAAAAAATCGCTCAAGACCCCAATATGAGCGTCTAGGCAAACTGGTGAAGATGCTGTTTGTCGAAGCTCACCTCGAAAGCTTGCTGGAGATTTCTTCTCAGCCCGCAGTCGCTCCCGTATAGCAGGCGTCTATCGACATCACTTGGTTGGGCTGAATCGCCACGTCATCATCGGTCGTATTATCGAGTCAAATGACTGAGTTTTTAGCGAGCAGCCCTCCCTCGACTTTCGATTTGCCCGTCAATGAGCCCTAAGTTTCAGGGTTCATTGTTGTCTTCGTCGTAGCCCATATAGTCATCTTGCGGCGCGTAATACTCCGCCGCGTCATAGATCTGCGTCTTCTTGTAGCGGTCGCCGAGGCCAACAACCGTAAGGCGAGAAAGACCGGCAATCTTCAAGCCGCAAGCGACGCATTCAAAATGGTTTGGCAGATGTTCTTGCTTCTCAGTTATTTCCCCATCCCGCAGGGTTTGAATGGGTGCTGAAACAGGCTCACCCACAACGAGTGCATGCGAAGCACATGCTGGACACTCAACACGGTGACCTGCTTGCCGAGTTGCCCTGACCGCAGCCTGAGCACCCAACATGCCACGCTCCTTGTCACTTTTGGCGAGCCAGACTTTTTTATGGGCTTCGACTTCGCCTTTCACTGCTTTAGCACTATCGTCGACTGCGGCAGCAATAACTTGCTTCGCAACCTTTGCCTCATCCTTACCAAAAAAGTCCTCAAGCGTCATCCCGATTGAAAGGAGAAGAACCTCACTTGCCTGATAAAAACGCGGCTGCCAAACCGAGCTTTTGATTCCGTCGAAGCCTGGCTCGCCTGAATGTAGCTCGGCATTGCGCCTACCTGTGTGCAAGATTCCGAAGCCCTCGTGTAGTGGTCAACTGATCCCGGACACGACGTTAAGTCTTTTTTCGGCCTGAGCTGGTGTCAGCCCGCTATTGAACTGGTGTGGACGAATCCAGTTGTAGCGATGCATCAGATAATGACTGATGTCTCGCTGTGCCTCTTGAGCCGTCATGTAACCCACGGTCGGTATCCACTCAGTTTTCAAACTCCGGAACACGCGCTCCATCGGAGCATTATCCCAGCAGTTTCCACGACGGCTCATGCTTTGGCGCATACGGTATCGCCAGAGCCGTTGGCGGAACTGGCGGCTGCCGTATTGCGAGCCCTGATCCGAGTGAAACATCAGGCCCTGAGGCTTACCGCGTTGTTCATAGGCCATATCCAGCGCCTTGATCACCAGGTCCGTATCCGGCTTGTTCGACAGCGCCCAGCCCACCACTCGGCGCGCGTAAAGATCCATAACCACAGCCAGGTAATGCCATTTCCCTTGAGCCCAGATGTAGGTGATATCGCCGCACCAGACTTGATTAGGCGCTGGAACATCGAACTCTCGATTCAAAATGTTCGGAATGTCTGGTCGCTCAATCGTCGCTTTTTTATACGCATGCGAACCCGGTTGCTTGCTGATCAATCCCAGTTCCCGCATCAGGCCTCGCACCTTGAACCGGCCGATCTGCTCGCCGTCTTCCTGCATCATCGACACGATGCTGCGGCTACCGGCAGCGCTTCGACTTTGCGTAAACAGTTCGTTAACCCGGCTGCGCAACCGAAGCCGCTCAACGTCTGGAGTTCGGCGCCTGAGACGGTGGGCGTAGTAACACGAACGAGTGACATCAAAGACTGCGCAAAGCCAATCAACCGGCTCTTGGGGGCTCAGTTGATCAATCAGCGCGTGCGCTCGTGCTCTTCCGACATCAAGAGCGCGGTAGCCTTTTTTAAAATGGATTTCTCCCGCTCAAGACGGGCGATCCGGGCTTCCAGTTCCTGGATTTTCTGTTGCTCTGGCGTCAGCGCTTTACTCTGCGGAGTAACGCCGGTGCGCTCCTGCTGAAGCTGATTAACCCAGCGGCGCAACGCGGACTCGACCACCCCAAGCGAGCGGGAGGCTTCGATATGGCTATAGCCTTGATCGAGCACGAGGCCTGCGGCCTCACGTTTGAATTCAGCGGAAAAGGTACGGCGTTGTTTGGTCATCTGACACCTCTATCTGGCGAGCATTCTCGCCTAAATGAGTGTCCGGTTTCATTAGACCACTACATCGTGCTCCTTCGTAAAGTCCGGCAAAATCGCCATAAGGCGTTTGAAAACCTCACTGACTGCGATGGATTTCGGCGTGAACCTTTCCTCGATAGGATTAAAACCTAGCGCATGGTAGAGACTGGCCCAACTCTTGTCGGTCTCTGCCAAAAGTGTGGGACTGACATTGGCGAGCGCTGCTCGCGCCAGAAATTCGAGGGAAAATCCCGACCAAAGAGCATATTCCCAATCGTCGCTGTCTAAATCACTCATATGCTGCACATAGCGTTGAGCTTTGAGATAGAGCGCTTCCGGGTCCCAGGTCGTTGGGGTTGCTGCGGGTTTGACTGTCTTCTTCACTGAAGGCTCTCCAAATAAATTCTCTGAATCTTTCGATTCTCACGCTCAGCGGGAATCGGCGAGCGTGCGTGCAACATGCGCCAGTTGTCGATTAATAACGTGTCGCCAACTCGCGCAAGGGCGATCTTCAAAGGCTCGCATTTATCAAGGTTTTCCTTAATACGTTGACTGGCGAGCTCACCAATTTTGCTCGCCGGCTTGAGAAACAGTTCATCCCACCGGAAGCAATAGCCATCACTGGTGGGTTCGCACAATCGCAGCAGCGCGAGCGCTCCGTTCCTCGGTCTGCGCGGCTTAAAAATGGCACGTGTAAGAATGTCCAAAGTCACCGCGTCAAAGATGCTTTTCCCGTCGAGCAAAAGCGTTGGGACATCAGCGTAACCGGTCACGCATCTTAGAAGTAGGTATCGAGGTGGAATACGCCAGTGCGCAAGATCAGTGTGAAATGGGAAACAACCGAGCCCGTAGCTACCGCTATATGTGTTTGGTGTCGCGATAGACCGAGGGACCAAGTCTTGGACAGTTCCGCCCTCCCATGGCTCCAGCGGATGACCAAGCGCATTTGCGACCGCAAGTGCGTCTGCGCCGGGGCAATAGTCGCGAACGAAAGCATATCCATCTCTCGCGACACCGTCCTTAAGGGAATGCATATCGGGGTCCTTTCTTCAGCAATTGGCATTTCCGCGGCCACTGACTCATCAATCTCGCTTGCCTGTTCAAACTGCGTGGTGAATTCGCGTGTGATCATACATCTGCGGGCAGGCAACATAGGTCGCTTGAGGTTGCTGTCTCAATTGATAAAGTCTTGCCAAAAAGTTAGCCCTAAAGCACAAGCTACCCCTCCGCTGCCCCCTCAATTCTAAGGGTGTTACTTTCTACCTTCGGGGACCACGCAGGTCCTACAAACGTGTAATACAATCTTCTATGCAACACTCAAATTTTCAAGGACTTACGTGACAGATAGGGATAGGGAGAATGCCCTTCACCCGCTCCAATCGAATTCTGGTCTCACGTCATGTGGTTTGGCGGGGGATATAAATAAACCGGCTTTTGGTGGCCGGTTTTTTATGGCTGATCTTTGGGGAAGTGTGAGGTGATCTCCGTAGATAGATGGCCCCCGTCTCCGTCGAAAATAAATACCTCCCCATTTTCACACAAATCGCTTGATGGTGGACTCAGACATCCCCGACTCTCGGCGAGCGTCTTGCGGGAGAGGTTCTTTGAGAGGCGGAGCGTCTTCGCGTTCTACCCAACATTCCTGGCGATCTCAGCCGGCGAATAGAGCAAATGCATGAGCGACATGGCCACCCTTCAAGCGATTTGATAAATGGCTATATTCGACCAGTTATAGAGGATAAATGCCAATTAAAGGTCAGATATGACCCCTTCCTCAAATCAACGCAACGAGCAGAGTCTGTTCCTCGGGTCTGGAGAATCAGCGTTATCAAAAATATCGTATGGTTCCCATGAAGATTTGTAGGCAAATTCCGAGAATTGCGTAGGGGGTGCGCTTACTTTGCTTTTCGGCGAGTTTTCGCCTTGTTGCCCTTGTTCTTCGGTGGCTACTCTCCAGACGTCGCTGCAAATCAGCGATCGGGCTTGGAAACCCGTGAGTCACGAAACCGCACGCCTTCATAAGTGCAGAGGTAGTTTTACGCCTGTAAACTTGTGTTTTTGGCGGCTGTGCGTGGGACGCCTTTGGGCGTGCCGGTTTCCTTGACTCCCGGTTTCCAACCTGCGCACAGCTGCCACCCATTCGCTTGGAACGAAAGTGGCAGCTCCAGACGTCAAGGAGCTAGACAATGCACAGCAACTCGCTTTTCAATCATTCGTTCAACTTTCGGCCTCACTACCTCGTCATCAACGGAGGCAGGCCATGAACGAAAACACTGAGCTAAAAACCATCGGCTACACCCCCTTCAACTATTCCGCTGATCGAGCACTGTTCCGTGTCAACGGCGGCGTCCCCATCCAAGAGGCATTGGAACGGGCATCGGATCTTTTGCATCTCGCTCACCGGCTTGCCGAAGACGCGGCGTTTGAGAAGAGCACCGACCGCTACGCCTGGGCTGCGCATTTTTTGTTGGAGATGAGCAAGGCAGTAATTGATGACGTTGTGAAAGTCATTGCGCCTAGATCGGAAGTTGAAGTTAGAAAAAAAGCCGAGAAACAATAGATAGACCGTACGTTTGAGAATGGGAGCCGCAGACTCCCACCTAACGACAAACCAAAAAGCCCCGGCGTTTTTCGCAGCGGGGCTTTTTGTATCTTGGCTGCCTACTTGTGTCGTTCATTGCTCAGCCGCCAGGCAAATGCCCCAACGGCAACGCCCCCGGCGTCTTCACCGTATGAATCGCAAAGTTGCTGCGGATGTCACTTATGCCCGGCAGCTTCAACAAATGCCCGGTGACGAAGCGGTCATAGGCGCGCAAGTCCGGCACCACGACTTGCAACAGAAAATCCGACTCGCCTGACACCAGGAACGCCGAAATCACTTCCGGCAATGCCGTGACCGCCTGGCGAAATGCTTCGGCTCGTTCGTCGTTGTGCCGCTCAACTTTCACGCCGACAAAAATCGTCAGCCCGAGGCCCACTTCGTCGCGATCCAGAATGGCTTGATAACCACGAATCACACCGGCGTCTTCGAGCATCCGCACGCGGCGCAGGCAGGGTGACGGGGACAGGCCGATTTCTTCGGCTAGTTGCACGTTGCTCAGGCGACCGTCCCTTTGCAGTGCGGCGAGGATTTTGCGGTCGAAGGCATCCAGTTTCATGAGTTGGCATTTTCCGATGGAATGACACGAGCATATGGCAGGTTATGCCAATTTCCTTAGCTTTAGAAGCTGACTTCGCAACCACCTGCCCTGCCCCTCGGCCCTAGACTGGCACGATCGAATCGTCGATGAAGGGAGGTGTGGCATGGCAGAGCTCTGGTTGTTCCTGATGGCCTTGATGGTGGCGTATTTGCTGCCTGGGCCGGACATGATTCTGTTGCTGCAAACCGGTGCCCGCCAGGGCAAGGGCGCGGCACTGGCGACGGCGGTGGGCCTGGGCATCGCCCGGGGATGTCATGTCGCGCTGGCCGCATTGGGACTTTCGGCATTGTTCAAGACTGCGCCCTGGACCTTTGACGCGGTGCGCCTGGCCGGGGCTGCCTACCTGTTATGGATCGGTTTTCAATGCCTGAGGACCACGTTGTTGCCGAGTTTTGAAGGAGCCGGTATCGAGGCCGGAAAGCGGCGTTGGTATCAGGCGATTCGGCGTGGGCTGCTAACCAATCTGCTCAACCCGAAGGCATTGCTGTTTTGCTCGGTGTTGTTGCCACAGTTCATCGATCCGCAGGGCGGACCGGTGTTGGGGCAGTTTGCGGCCCTGGGCGTGGTGTTGGTCAGCGTGGGTTTGTTGTTTGATAGCGGCTACGCGCTGGTAGGTGTCGCGCTTGGGCGCTGGCTTCAACGCTCCCCTTCGGCCCAGCGTGTTCAGCAATGGTTGTTTGGAAGCCTTTTGATTGGGTTTGCGGTGCGGCTGACGTTTGTGCAGCAGGCCTAGTGCCTGTGGATAAGCTGGTCGGACGACACCTGGAGCGAAGCGAACTGGGCTGAAACCGGGGGCTGCTGCGCAGCTCGGCGGGAGCAAGCTCCCTCGCCACGGTCGTATTTTTACCCTCCCTCACATTCCGAAATAACCCCACTCACCTAGCCGCTCCCCTTGCCGGGCGCGGCTTCTACACTTCGGTGCAATCAGCTCACCCACCCGCTAGTGTCATCCCGGTGGTTATGGTGTTGATCATTAAATTTCAGTAGGTATAGTACCCACCAAGCACACCACACGGAGGTGTTGTGAATAGCCGATTTTTGATAAGCCAGATCATTGCGGACGGTTGGTATCTGGTGCGGGTTCGGGGCAGTCACCATCACTTCAAGCACCCGACCAAACCGGGACTGGTCACGGTTCCTCATCCGAAGAAGGACCTGCTCAAGAAAACGGCCATCAGTATCTTGCAACAGGCGCTGCTCCAGCCGGCCCGTTGCCCTGCGTTCCCGGAGGACGATGAATATGCTTTACCCGATTGCGATTTCCATGGGCGATGACACGCACGCCTGGGGTGTTGAAGTGCCGGATATTCCCGGTTGTTTTTCCGCAGGCGACGACCTGGACGAGGCCATGGCGATGGCGCGTGAGGCCATTGAGGGGCACTTCGAGATTCTGGCTGAAGACGGTTCGGCGATTCCGCCAGCCAACACCGTCACCCTGCATGCGGCTAATCCAAAATATGCCGGCTGCACTTGGGCGCTGGTGGACATCGATGTAACCAAATACCTGGGTAAGGCGCAGAAGCTCAACATCACGCTGCCAGGCTATCTGCTCAATCGCATTGATGAATATGTGTTGCACCATCCTGAAGAGAAAAGCCGGTCAGGGTTCCTCGCTTCTGCCGCTCTCAAGGTATTGCAGCAAGGGCGGTGAACGTTTGTGGGAGCGAGCTTGCTCGCTTACGTCTTACCCCGCGATTAGACCATCGCCTTTGGTGTTGGAGTCAGGAAGGTGTGTTGGCTGGACGGATACATCTGGTTTCCTGCCGCAGCCTGTCTTCAAACGTGTGTCTTCACCGCTGTAGTCAATTCGGGCGACGTTTCTCTCCAGGGTGCAGGGTTGAAAACTTTTGCCCGGCTCAAGCAATACCGGGCAAAAGCGACACATTCCAGGCTGATTATGAAAGCGTGATTGCCATTGAATGCATTTTCCTACCCTGACCAGTATGAAGCGGCAAGAAACGCCGGCTCAGCTGTTTAGGAAAACAGATCATCGGCAAACCCCTTGAGGCCCGACAGACTGACGAGCTGCATATCCGCTGTCTGGATCTGTTCGATGGTGTCGTAACCTGCAAACCAATCCTGGAGGCGCACACCTTCTTGCGGTGTCTGCCCTGGAGTGAAACTTGATCGGTGCAGATAGAGGTCATCACCGATGCGATCAGCCAACAGTTCAGAGCTGCTGATATAGGACAAAACCAATTTGTCGCCGCCGCTGATGCCGTTGTCCTGAATCGTCACTAACCCTGGAGTGTCGATGGTGTAAATATCGTCACCCTCACCACCGTTAGCAAAACCGCTGGCCTGCAATATCAGTCTGTCATCCCCCTGACCTCCTGACAGCGAAAAGCCCATGCCTGCACCGGTCAACAAGTCGTTGCCTTCCCCACCGTCAGCCATGCCATGTTTCACAGTGATAACGTCACCTCCGGCCTCACCGTAAGCCTGAGTACCCTCATCGCTGGCAGCCGTGACGATGGTGTCGTTACCGTTGCCGCCATACAAAATGTCTGCCTGCGGCCCATTGGCCGAGCTATCGACTTTGAAAGGTCCCATCGACGACGTCAGCCCGCCATAGAGGTAATCATTGCCATCCCCGCCGTCGATGACGTCGTTGCCCAATCCCCCCTCCAGGTAATTGACACCCGCGTCTCCAACCAAGACATCGTTGAAGTGACTGCCCAACACGTGTTCGATGTTGAGCAATACATCTCCTTCGGCATCGCCACCTTGATTGATTTGAGTCTGCAAGTTGATCGAGACTCCTGTTGTGCTTGTAATGTAAAAAGCACTGTCGAGACCTACGCGACCATCGATTACGTCTGCGCCTGCTCCACCGATAAAGATGTCCTTCAGACCAGAGCCTGATAGCGTGTCGTTAAAATTGCTGCCTTGAAAAAACTCAATGTTGGCGTAGGTGTGGCCAGCCGCCTCCCCTGTGTTAGCCCCGCTGGTCAGGTCGATCGTCACCGCGCTGCCAGCCTGTTCATAAGTGACTAAATCCAGGCCACCCGCGCCGTCCACCCGCATGGACGAACTACCGCCATAGAAGATATCGTTAAAATTCGATCCTCTGATCACCTCGATGTCGGTGTAGGTATCACCTGCCGCGATCCCGGAATGCACACCCGTCTTGAGGTTAATGACCATTGCTTCTTTGCTGTCGAGATAGCCCGCTACATCGGTGCCAGCACCGCCGAAGAACTGATCCGCTCCCGCGCCACCGTACAGTGTGTCGTTGCCTGAGCCGCCAGTAATGATGTTGTCGCTGTCGTTGCCGTAACCAATGAATGCGCCAGTACCGACATAGGTCAAACGCTCAACGTTGGCAGCCAGGACCGTGCCGCTGGCATTGATCACCGACACGCGGACTTCATCGTCGCCGCCACCGGCCTGTTCGATTATGGTGGGTGTGTACCCCATGGCGACGTTGTAGATGTCGTCACCAGCCCCACCTTCCAGTCGTACCCCTGTGGCTATGGTGTACGGGCCAGCGGAGAGCACGTCGTTGAAGGCAGAGCCTATGACGGTTTCGATACCCGTTAAAATCGTGCCTTCAGCCTCTCCGCCCGTTCCTGCAGTTCCGGTCCCCAGGCGGATATTAACGTTTACCCCGGCAGTCGAACCCGAATAGTCGACCGTGTCGACCCCGGCACCGCCGTCGAAATCCATACCGTTACCATCACCAATGAAGGTGTCGTTGAAATTCGATCCTCTGATCACCTCGATGTCGGTGTAGGTATCACCTGCCGCGATCCCGGAATAAATGCCCGTCTTGAGGTTGATGGTCACAGCTTCCTTGCTGTCGGTATAACCCGCTATGTCATAGCCGGCACCGCCGATGAACTGATCCGCTCCTGCGCCACCGTACAGTGTGTCGTTGCCTGAGCCGCCAGTAATGATGTTGTCGCTGTCGTTGCCGTAACCGATGAATGCGCCAGTACCGACATAGGTCAAACGCTCAACGTTGGCAGCCAGGACCGTGCCGCTGGCATTGATCACCGACACACGGACTTCATCGTTGCCGCCACCGGCCTGTTCGATGATGGTGGGTGTGTAGCCCATGCCGATGGTGTAGATGTCATCGCCAGCACCACCTTCCAGCCGTAACGTTGCGGCTGTGGAGTACGGACCAGCGGAGAGCACGTCGTTGAAGGCAGAGCCTATGACGGTTTCGATATTCGCCAAAGTGCTGCCTTCGGCCTCTCCGCCCGTTCCTGCGGTTCCCGTCCCGGTACGGATATTGATGTTTACCCCGGCTGTCGAGCCCGAGTAGTCGACCGTGTCGATCCCGGCACCGCCGTCGAAATCGATACCGCTACCATCGCCAACGAACGTGTCGTTGAAATTCGATCCTCTGATCGCCTCGATGTCAGTGTAGGTATCACCTGCCGCGATCCCGGAATGCACACCCGTCTTGAGGTTGATGGTCACAGCTTCCTTGCTGTCGGTATAACCCGCTATGTCATAGCCGGCACCGCCGATGAACTGATCCGCTCCTGCGCCGCCGTACAATGTGTCGTTGCCTGAGCCGCCAGTAATGATGTTGTCGCTGTCGTTGCCGTAACCGATGAATGCGCCAGTACCGACATAGGTCAAACGCTCAACGTTGGCAGCCAGGACCGTGCCGCTGGCATTGATCACCGACACACGGACTTCATCGTTGCCGCCACCGGCCTGTTCGATGATGGTGGGTGTGTAGCCCATGCCGATGGTGTAGATGTCATCGCCAGCACCACCTTCCAGCCGTAACGTTGCGGCTGTGGAGTACGGACCAGCGGAGAGCACGTCGTTGAAGGCAGAGCCTATGACGGTTTCGATATTCGCCAAAGTGCTGCCTTCGGCCTCTCCGCCCGTTCCTGCGGTTCCCGTCCCGGTACGGATATTGATGTTTACCCCGGCTGTCGAGCCCGAGTAGTCGACCGTGTCGATCCCGGCACCGCCGTCGAAATCGATACCGCTACCATCGCCAACGAACGTGTCGTTGAAATTCGATCCTCTGATCGCCTCGATGTCGGTGTAGGTATCACCTGCCGCGATCCCGGAATGCACACCCGTCTTGAGGTTGATGGTCACAGCTTCCTTGCTGTCGGTATAACCCGCTATGTCATAGCCGGCACCGCCGATGAACTGATCCGCTCCCGCGCCACCGTACAGTGTGTCGTTGCCTGAGCCGCCAGTAATGATGTTGTCGCTGTCGTTGCCGTAACCAATGAATGCGCCAGTACCGACATAGGTCAAACGCTCAACGTTGGCAGCCAGGACCGTGCCGCTGGCATTGATCACCGACACGCGGACTTCATCGTTGCCGCCACCGGCCTGTTCGATGATGGTGGGTGTGTAGCCCATGCCGATGGTGTAGATGTCATCGCCAGCACCACCTTCCAGCCGTAACGTTGCGGCTGTGGTGTACGGACCAG
Source organism: Pseudomonas sp. B21-054 (assembly GCF_026016345.1). NCBI lineage: Bacteria > Pseudomonadati > Pseudomonadota > Gammaproteobacteria > Pseudomonadales > Pseudomonadaceae > Pseudomonas > Pseudomonas sp. B21-054. The sequence goes on along the minus strand of NZ_CP087204.1, from coordinate 1,618,390 downwards.
CGGAGAGCACGTCGTTGAAGGCAGAGCCTATGACGGTTTCGATACCAGTGAGAATATCCCCCTCTGCATCGCCACCCCGTCCAACAAGTCCAGTTCCCTGGCGCAAATCTATACTGATACCTTCAGTCGATGCTGAGTAATCAACAGTATCTGTACCAGCACCGCCATCAATTTTGTCTGCGCCAGCGGTGCCCTTGATTACATCGTTCCCGCCCAGAGCGTTGATCTCATCATCCCCTGCGGTGCCAATTAGTGCATCTGCGCCAGCTGTTCCATTGATAACTGCCATTTTTTCTTCCCTGCTTAAGGATGGTAGAGGAGGCTCGTAAAAACAGTGTTTGTTTACAAGAATCTCTGCGGTGTTTTTCGGCTGTGGCCACTGAAGCTTGAGCGGAGATTTCGCCTAGAAAAATGGGTAATTAAGGTGTCATTTATTAAATTTCAGGCACGACATAACGCCCAATTTGAAAAATCGGGATACGTTTGATTTTTTACGATCAATTGCGTGCTGGCGCAGCCGATCCATGCTGAGCTCCATCCAAGGCCCTTCTCCCTATTGGGAAGTTAACTGGGCACTGAGCGTCCTTGCGCGAGTGATAGCACAACAATATCTCTTTACACAAGAGGTCCGGTCCCCAGGGAAGCGTAGCGTGCCGCTGACGTCCTAAGGGCGGTGACGGATGTGGAGCGAGCTGGCTCGCGATAGCGCCCTGTCAGCCAGCAGGGATGCAGTGATCTGACGCCATCGCGAGCAAGCTCGCTCCCACAGGGGTTTTGCAATCACCCCTCCGATGGCTGCGGGCCGTCTATTTTTTCTCCGCCCCGGACTCCTGCATCTGCACCGAAGACTTGGTGCCGTCGGTGTTGTCCTTGGTCTCGTTATCCGAGTTGTCGAAACAGCCTTGCAGGGCGAACAAGCAGCAGGCAAGGCAAAAAGTGCGGGCGAGATTCATGATGTACTCCGATACCGAGGGCTTTCAGCAGTGACCTGCGAGAGCGGTAATGGTTGCGACTGTCATCGTGCCGGACGATGAACGTCGACGGAGGTTGGCGACTGAAATGTAAGTAGAATTTTCATCGCTTCGTTGCTGTCACACCAGACAGGTGCATCCCATAAGGAAACACGGCAATGACGTTCGCAAAAATCGCGCAAAAACTGGCCCTCTGGGCGGGGAGCCCCAAGACATTCCTGGGAGCCATCGTGTTGTTGGCACTGTGGGCAGCCAGCGGACCTTTCTTCGGTTTCAACGACACCTGGCAATTGATCATCAACACCTCGACCACCATCATCACCTTCCTCATGGTGTTCCTGATCCAGAACACGCAGAACCGCGATACAGACATCTTGCACCTGAAGATCGATGAGTTGTTGCGAGCGACCAAGGAGGCACAAAACGCCATGCTCGGACTCGAATCCCTGGACCTCAAACAACTGGAAGCCCTGAGAAAGCACTACCAAGCCATGGGCAACGACGAGGTCAAAAGCCTTGAAGGCCTGGAAGCGAAAAGCAAGATCGACTTGAACCAGTGCTGAGAGATGCGCGAGTGGGCGACATGCCACTCGCGCGGTCGGCAACTTATCAGGGCAACGGATTACCGCCCGTCACGCCAAACACTTCCCCAGTGATGTAGCTCGATTCCTGGGATGCCAGCAATACATAGAGCGGCGCACATTCGGCCGGTTGGCCTGGACGCTTCATCGGCACCTGGGCGCCAAAGGTAGGAATTTTCTCCTGCGGTTGGCCGCCACTGGGTTGCAGCACGGTCCAGATCGGCCCCGGTGCCACAGCATTGACCCGGATGCCCTTGCTGATGACCTGCCCGGCCAGCGCCTTGGTGAACGCCACGATGGCCGCTTTGGTGGTGGCGTAATCCAACAGCGTCGCAGACGGATCGTAGGATTGGATCGACGCCGTGTTGATAACCGTCGCCCCCGCCGGCATCAGCGGCACCGCTGCCTTGCAGATCCAGAACATCGCATAGATGTTGGTTTTCATGGTGTCGTCGAATTGCGCAGTGGTGATGTCGGCAATGTCTTTTTGCGCTTCCTGCTTACCGGCAACGTTCACCACGATATCCAGGCCGCCCAATTGCTCGTGGGCACTCCTTACCAATTGCACACAAAAGGTTTCGTCCTTGAGGTCACCGGGAATCGCAATCGCCTTGCGGCCTTCGGCTTCGATCAGTTCGATGACCTGCCGCGCATCCCGCTCTTCGCTGGGCAAGTAGTTGATCGCGACATCCGCGCCCTCGCGGGCATAGGCGATGGCGGCGGCACGACCGATGCCTGAGTCACCACCGGTGACCAGGGCCTTGCGTCCTTCCAGGCGCCCGAAGCCCTGGTAACTTTTTTCACCATGATCGGGCTTGGGCACCATGTCCTGGTCAATACCCGGCGGCGACTGCGGCTGGTCGGGAAAGGGTGGGCGCGGATACTGGGTCAGTGGGTTCTGCATCGCGTATTGGTTGGGTTCTCGGCGTGTGGACATCGAACTTCTCCTTTTCGGCGGGCAAGATGAGCCAGGGCGCGAGCGCCCTGGTCCTGATGTAAGAAGGGTTGCGAATCAGCGACTGGCCTGCAGCGCCCTGGCCATCTCAAGGTGGGTCTGCAATTTAGGCAGGGTCTCATCGGCAAACGCCTTGATTTCCGGCACTTCGGTGGTCTGGGCCTGCTGCTGGATTTGCGCGATGGCTTCCTCGGTGGCCTTGACCTGGCTGGCGGCATAGGCAGCCTCGAAGGACTCTCCTTCCTGTACCTGCGGCATCAAGGCCTTGGCCTTGTCAGCCACTTCCTCCCTTGGCGCGACAGGCAAGTCGAGCTTTTTCGCGATCTTCGCCAGATGTTGATTGGCGGTGGTGCGGTCGTTGATCACCATGATGGTGTAGTCCTTGACCTCCCTGGATTCGGCCTTCCCGTGGGCCATGCGGCTGGCCTCGATGTCGGCCATGCCCTTGGCCGAAGCATCGTTGATGAATTCGGCAGGCGATTGGGCCCAGGCACTGTTGGCACCCAGGCCCATCAGCACAACAAGACTGGTGGTGCGTAAAAAGATGGCCATCCGGCTCATGATCGCGCCCTCCTCTGATAAAGGTTCTGGCGGGGGTCCGCCGCTGAATCAGAACCATCCGCGACAATCTGCGAGGCCTCTAACCCGGTTTGCCTCGGGTCTCCTGCGACAGTCGTGAGAATGGTTCTCCCACCCTTGCGACCCGCTGCAAACACCTTCGTTCGATCATGGGCGATGTTTCCGGCAAGCGGGATCTACCTGACATCCGAAAAGAACAGGGCCGCAAGGTTTGAAAAAATCTCCAGCGCCACGACGAACGGTGGCGCGCGGTCAGATGCCGAACGCCTTGTGATTATGGCGTTTGGCGGCGTACATCGCCGCGTCAGCGTGACGGAACAGCGCCACGTCTTCGGTGCCATCGTCGGGAAAACAGGCGACACCAATGCTCGGCTCAATGCTCAGGCAATGCCCGTCCAGGCGCAGCGGTTGGGCCAACGCATGACGGATTTTCTCCTGCACACGGTGGGCATCTTCCAGGACCTGAATGCTGTGGAGTAGAACCACAAACTCGTCCCCACCAATGCGTGCCACGGTGTCGGTGTCACGGACACAACCCTTGAGTCGACTGGCCACCGCTTGCAACAGCATATCGCCCACCCCATGGCCGTAGGTGTCGTTGATCTGCTTGAAGCGATCCAGATCGATGTACAGCAGGGCCATGCGCCCCGATGCGGTGCGGGCGGTGGCCAGCGCCGCCTTGAAGCGGTCACGCAGCAATTCGCGGTTGGGCACCTGGGTCAACTGGTCGTACTGCGCCATGTGCTGCAAACGGGCGTGCATTTGCTGGCGCTCGATGGCGATAGTGATTTGCGCACAGACGTATTGCAGCAGTTCTTTATCCTGCTCGGTATAACGGGCGTTGTTCGGCGCGCTCTTGACGATCAGAGCGCCGATCGTGCCGTTCTGCGAGTTCAGCGGCACGCCCAGCCAACAGGGCGCGTCCGGCTGCGCCACCAGGTCGCAAAACCCCGGCGTCGGCTCGCTGCAACCGGGCGTCAACAGGATGGGTTGGCCACTGCGAATCACCTCGGCGCACAGACGCCCAGTGATCGTGCCGGGGAGTTCGGGCTGTCGCTCCGAGTCGTCGACGTGATAAGGAAAATTAAGTTGCGCGCATTGCTCGTCATACAGCGCCACCGAAAAATTCAGCGCCGGCAGCCACTCGCCAATGATCAGATGGATACGTTTGAACAACGCCAGCAGATCCGCCGCGGCATGGGCCGCCTCGGAAATCGCGTACAGCGCCGCTTGGCGGGACTCGGCCTGCTTGCGCTCGGTAATGTCCCGCGCCACGGCGATCCGCAATTGATCCACCGGTGACCAGCGCGCCGACCACAGAATGTGCACCACCCCACCGTCCTTGCGCAGGTAGCGGTTCTCGAAGTTGAGTTTGGGCTCGCCGTCCATGATCTCCCGAGCGGCTTCCAGGGTCCGCTGGCGATCGGCAGGGTGCACCATCTCGATCATCGGCTGGCCGATCAGCTCTTGCGGGGTGTAGCCGAAAATGCGTTCGCAGGCGGCACTGACAAACACGAAACGCCCTTGGCCGTCGACAGCACACACGGCATCCAGCAGAAGGTCGATGTAGCTGGCCAGCGGCGCGGAACTTGAAGTATCCATGGGGCTGGAGGTCATCCGGATAATGCAGCGGTGAGCAAAACCTTACGTATCGGCCGGTACGAGACACACAGCCTGGTACCCATGAAGATAGCGTAGGCGATCAGGAGCAAAGCTGGAGGAGATCACTCGATCCGACGTGGCTCCCCATCAAGCCTCACGGACCGGTAAAAAATACCATCCCGGCATAAGGCGCCTGCCTACAGGCCTTCAGCCGAGACAGCAGATCCCCCACGTGGACTTCGAGTTTGTGCCCGTCCGGGTCGAGAAAATAAAACGAGTCACCTTCGCTGCGGTTGTCCCGCCACGCGGCCACCTGGGCTTCACTCAGCCGCGCCACCAGCACCGGAAAATGCTCGGCGCTGATACTGAATGCGTAATGGGTGTAGTCCGCCGCCGGCCCGGCCTTGCGCAACGGGTCGAGAGACAGGCACAACCACAACCCGGGCAACGATAAATAGGCCCCGCAGTCCCACCTGGCCTCAAGACGAAGCTGCAATAGCTCGCCATAAAAAATCACACTTCGGTCCAGGTCAGTGACAGCAAGCGTCAGATGGTTGAGGCCAGAGAGCATCGACAAGCAACCTTGGGAACATATGGATAAGCCAAACCCGCTGGGCTTGGGGCTAAAGCGTAGCGGGCCAGGGCTCCGACGCCGCAAATGGATTCTCCGCCCAAGCTCTTAGGCAAGATCCTACACAGAAGTCTCCAGTAACACTCAAACACACCGGAAACGGCCGATTCAAAGCCCTGCACAACGATCTGTAAAGTCTGGAAACACACACAGAGTGAAATAACCCACGGACAGCAACCCTCAACCAAGGAATGTAATCGCACTATGAACCAGACTGCGCAATCACCTCATCACTTCACCAACTACCGCAAGGTCATCTCCCTGGCGGACCCGGACTGGCAAAGCGCTGAGGTCGGGAAAATCTCCGGGCTGAACGTCGAGGTCAAGACGCCCAATGTCCTGGTCGACCAATACGGCCGGACCTTCCAGCATTTCTGTACCACGTCTTATCTAGGCTTGGATTACCACCCCGCTTTGCTCGATGGCGCCATGACCGCCCTGTGGGAAACCGGCACCCTGCGTGTCGCCAATTCAAAGAATCGCTGCAAGCTGGCGATCCTGGACCAGTACGAAACCCAATTGTCAGAGTTGTTTGGCGCCAGTTGCCTCAGTGCCTTGTCTTGCAGCGCGGCAAGCGCCGGGATTCTACCGTTGCTGGCCAGCGGCGTACTGACGGGCAATCGACCGCCGGTGATGGTGTTCGATAAACATGCCCATTACTCGATGAACCACTTCAAGGCCGCCTGCGCCGATGAAACCCAGGTCATCACAGGCCCGCACAACGACATGGATTTCCTCGAAGACGTGTGCAAACACCAACGCAACGTGGCCTACGTGGCCGATGGCGCCTACAGCATGGGTGGGGTGGCGGACCTCGATAGCCTGCTGTACCTCAAGCATCGTTATGGCCTGTTCCTCTATCTGGACGACTCCCATGCGTTGTCCACCGTAGGGTCATGCGGCGCCGGTCTGGTTCGTTCACGTCTCCATGCGGTGGACGAGCGCACCCTGATTGTCGCCTCATTGGCCAAATCATTCGGGGCCAGTGGCGGGTTGGCCATGTTCGGCAGTGAACGGCACAAGGCGCTGGTACAGCGTTATGGAGGGCCGAGCAACTGGTCCCAAAGCCTGAACGCAGCAGCGATTGGCGCAGGCATGGCCTCGATCCGCCTGCACCGCAGCCGAGAATTCAGCGCCTTGCAGGAGCGTTTGCAGGCTAATATTCGCTTGTTCGATAGTCTGGTTCGTACCGAACAGCACGGCAGCCCCATGGCGATCCGTCTGATGCCCTGCGGTGAAGCCTCCTTGGCCAGCAGCGTGGCAGTCGAACTGGCCGAGCTGGGGTACTTTACTTCAGCGGTCTTTTTCCCCGTGGTGCCACAAGGCAAGGCCGCCATCCGCGTTACCCTGCGCGCCGATATGGAGCCGAACGTGATTCGCTCATTTTGCGAACGGATTACCGAGCTGCTGCTGGCACGCGGGCGTGACATCCGCCTTTGAAATGAGTCGTTGATGAAGAACCGTACAACCTTGATCGTTACCTGCACCACCGTCTTCCTGGCGCAACTGGGCATGAGCATCTACTTGCCGGCCCTGCCTGATATCGCCCGGGATCTCGGGGCCGATGCGTCCCGGGTGTCCTGGGGTCTGGCGGTGTACCTGATCGGCATGGCGCTGCCCATGTTGCTGTGGGGCAGCCTGAGCCAGCGCCTGGGGCGCAAACCGGTCTTGCTGGCGGCATTGGGGTTGTACGGCCTGGGCAACCTGGCCCTGCCGCTGGGCACGACAGTGGAAGGGTTCCTGGCCCTCAGGTTGATCCAGGGCATCGGCGCCAGCGGTATTTCGGTGATGGCGCGGGTATTGATTCGCGACAGCTTCAGCGGCGACCTGTTGGCCAAGGCACTGTCCTGGATATCGATCGCCTTCGTGATTGCCCTCGGCATCGGCCAGTACCTGGGCTCGCTGATCCAGGCTGCGTTCGGCTGGGAGGCGATTTTCTATGGCGTGGGCGCAGTCAGCGTGGCCATGGCGGCCGCAGTGTCCAGGGCCAGGTTTGCGGTATTGGCGCAAACCAGCAACGGGCAATCGGCGTGGCGTATTTACGGGCAGATCCTCACGCGACATGGTTTTTTGCTGCCAGCCTTGGCAGGAGGGCTGGGTTACGGTGTGATCGTTGCTTTCAATACCGCAGCGCCGTTGATTCTGCAGGAAAGCTTTCACTGGTCGCCCATTGAGTACGGTTTGCTGGGCTGGCCAATCAGCGCCGCGTATCTGCTCGGCGCGCTGGCGGTGAACGCTTTTGTGCTGCGCACCGGTCAACGGCGGATGATGGGGTGGGGCATCGCACTGGTGCTCGGCGGCAGCGCGACCATGCTGGCAGGCAGCCTCACCCTGAGCAGCATCGCGTTGCTCTTCTGGCTGCCGTATTGCTTCGCGGTGTTCGGCCAGTCGTTGAACTACCCCATCAGCCTGTCCCTGGCCAACGAGGGTTCACCGATAGCCGGCGCCTACGCCATGGCATTGAGCGGTTTCCTGCATCAATTGATGGCGGCGGGGATCGGCGCCATGGCCAGCTTGTTGTTGAGCCAACAGGCCTGGCCGCTGGCAGCATTGTGCGCGCTGCTGGGGGCGGCGGCGATGCTATGCGTAAGGTTCATGCCGCCCCGGATGGCTTAAAACGCGCTGCGGAAAATTTCCTCGATCTGCCGTTGATCAGCCGCGCGTGGGTTGGTCAGGCCGCACGCATCTTTCAAGGCGTTGGCGGCCAGTACCGGTACGTCGTTGAGGCGTACGCCCAGGTCACGCAAACCGGCCGGAATGTCCACGTCAAGGGCCAGGCTGCGAATCGCCGCAATGGCAGCCCGGGCGCCCTCTTCCGAACTGACCCCACGTGTATCGACGCCCATGGCAGTGGCCACGTCGGTCAAGCGCGCAGCGCACACCGAGGCGTTGAAGCTCTGCACGTGAGGCAACAGCACTGCGTTGCACACGCCGTGAGGCAAGTCGTAAAAACCACCCAGTTGATGCGCCATCGCGTGGACGAAACCCAGCGAAGCGTTGTTGAACGCCATCCCGGCCAGAAACTGTGCGTAGGCCATGTTCTCCCGCGCCGTCAGATCGGTGCCGTCGCGCACGACCAGGCGCAGGTTATTGCTGATCAGGGTCATGGCCTTCAGCGCGCAAGCATCGGTGATCGGGTTGGCGGCGGTGGACACATAGGCCTCGATCGCGTGAGTCAGCGCATCCATGCCCGTGGCGGCCGTCAGGCCCTTGGGCATCGCCACCATCAGCGCCGGGTCGTTCACCGACATCAGCGGGGTCACGTTACGATCGACAATCGCCATTTTCACGTGACGTGTCTCGTCGGTGATGATGCAGAAACGGGTCATCTCGCTGGCGGTGCCGGCCGTGGTGTTGATGGCGATCAGCGGCAATTGCGGCTTGCTCGAACGGTCGACACCTTCATAATCGCGGATCTGCCCGCCGTTGGTGGCACACAGGGCGATGCCCTTGGCGCAGTCGTGGGGGGAACCACCGCCCAGCGACACCACGAAATCGCACTGACTCTCCTTCAACAACCCCAGTCCAAGCTCGACATTGGCAATGCTCGGGTTGGGCTTGGCACCGTCGAAAATCACCGAATCGATGTCCTGCAACGCCAGTTGCCCGGCCACCATGCTCGCGACACCGGCCTTGGCCAGCCCCGCATCGGTGACGATCAATGCTTTGCGAAAGCCATAGTTGCGGATGGCGACCATGGCCTCATCGAGGCAGCCCAGCCCCATGATGTTCACGGCGGGAATGAAAAAAGTACTGCTCATGGGGTCATGCTCCAGGAAGAGGCCGGATCGGCAGGGCCTACAGAATGACCGAGTAGTCACGGCGTATCTTGATCTGGCTCAAGATTGGGTCGTGATAAAGTCGCGCCCTGCCTTTTGCCACATTTTGAGATGAGCTTCGCAATGACCGATTTCCAGGAACATGACGCCCGGCTCGAAGACTGGGAGGCCTTGCGCGCCAACATCACCTTCAGCGGCTTGCTGGTGGGCAATGGTGCCAGCCGCGCCGTATGGGACGATTTCGGCTACGACTCGTTGTTCGAAAACGCCCGCACCGTTGAAGAAAAGCCGTTGAGCCCGTCTGAATTGAGTGTGTTTGACGCGATGCAGACGCGCAGTTTCGAACAAGTGCTCGGCGCGCTGAAAACCACCAGCCGGGTCAACAAGGCCCTGGCCGTCAGCTCCGCCGCGCCGCGCAATCGCTATTACGCGATCAAGGAAGCGCTGATCAACACCGTGCACGCGGTGCATATCCCGTGGCGCTTGGTGCAGCCATCGACCCTGGCGACGCTCAACCAGGAAATGAGCCACTACCGCACGGTGTTCACCACCAACTACGATTTGCTCAACTACTGGGCGATCCAGCACGCGCCCGAGGCCCTCACCGACCTGTTCTTCGGCGTCGACCACAGTTTTGATCTGAGCCAGGTGGCCACGGACAAACCGCGCCTGCTATACCTGCACGGTGGCCTGCACCTGGTGCGCAACCAGGACGGCACGGCGCGCAAGCTCACCTCCACCGAAGGCACGCTGTTGGGCAGCTTCGCCATCAACAACACGATCAAGACCCTCGACGACGTGCCGCTGTTCGTCAATGAAGGCCCGAGTTCGGACAAGCTCAAGACCATCCGCAGCTCCGACTACCTGTCGTTCTGCTATGACCAGTTACTGCACCACGGCGACAACCTGTGCCTGTTCGGCCACGCCCTGGGCGAGCAGGACCAACATATTGTCCAAGCCTTGCGGCAGGCAGCGCCGAAAACGGTGGCGATTTCGATCTATCCGCGCAGCCAGGCGTTTATCCAGCACCAGAAGCGCCATTACGCCAAGGTGTTCCAGGGGTTGGATGTTCAATTGCGTTTCTTCGATGCCAAGAGCCATCCACTGGGCAATCCGAAGTTGTCGGTGCCGGTGGAGGTTTAGGTAAGTCAGCATTGGACAGAACTATTTGAATCGGAGACAGGGTGGACTTGTGGCGAGGGGATTTATCCCCGTTGGGGTGCGCAGCGCCCCCAAAAGCGAAAAACTGGGTCTACCTGACATACCGAGTTGTCATGTTTGAGGGCTGCTGCGCACCCCAACGGGGATAAATCCCCTCGCCACAAAGACCTCGCTACTGCATCTATTGGTTTGCCGTCAAAGCGCTGCCAGGGTCTTGTCCTTGATCACCGTCGTCGGTCCGTTGGCCTTGACGCTGGCGATGCCTTTGTCTCGGGCGGCGTCCGAGGCGTAGGCCTCGCTGCTGCCGATCACTTCGTGGTTAGCGGCCTTGAGGTTGAAGTACGGATGGCCGTCCTTGGTGCTTTTGAGCTCATAGCGTTCAGCCAGCGGACTGTTTTTCTGTACCGACGCGATGCCACCGTCAGCACCGCTACGGGTGGCGTACAGCTCGCTGGTCAAAATCGTTTCGGCGTTGGCCGCCTTGAGTACAAACCGAAACTGGCCATTGCTGCTTTTGCTGATTTCGTACCATCCAGACATAGGGGTTCTCCTCTGGGCGCGCAAAATGTCGCTCAAGCAGTAAAGACCCGCTGCGCTTGTTCTGCCAGTCGGCCCCGCAGCGCGCTACAAGGTGATGGCCGTGCCCAACAGGGTGAGGAATCCCGCCAGCCAGTTCGGGTGCGCAGGCCAGGCCGGCGCGGTCGCCAGGTTGCCTTGGACGTGGCCTTCCGTCACGGGAATGTCGATGTAGGTCCCGCCCGCCAGGCGTACTTCCGGTGCGCAGGCCGGGTAGGCGCTGCATTCGCGCCCTTCCAGGATGCCCGCCGCCGCCAACAATTGCGCACCGTGGCACACCGCGGCAATCGGCTTACCCGCCAGGTCGAAATCGCGCACCAGTTGCAGGACTTTTTCATTCAGGCGCAGGTATTCCGGCGCCCGACCGCCCGGCACCAACAACGCGTCGTAGTCGGCGGCTTCGACACCGACAAAATCATGATTAAGGGCAAACAGATGCCCTGGTTTCTCGCTGTAGGTCTGGTCGCCTTCAAAGTCGTGGATCGCCGTGCGCACGGTCTGCCCGGCCGTTTTATCCGGACACACCGCGTGCACGGTATGGCCGATCATCTGTAACGCCTGGAACGGCACCATGACTTCGTAGTCTTCGACGTAATCGCCGACCAGCATCAGGATTTTCTTGGCGGCCATGGGTTGGGCTCCTTTGGAAATGCGTGAGGGGTGAACGCATTAAAGGTAGTCCGGTAAGTCGGCGGATGAGCGATAACCCATCATTACCTGACGGGCTGCACACAAAAGAAGTGGCAGGACAGTCTGTGGGAGCGAGCTTGCTCGCGATTCAGGCGATGTGGTCTCTCAGGCACACCGCGTCATCGCTCCATCGCGAGCAAGCTCGCTCCCACAGGGGGGGCTCAGCGTTAGAGATAACCATCAGCCCGCAACAAGGTTTCCAGGCAATGCTCGGTGACGTGGTAGAACGCCTTGAGTGCCTGGATCTTCGCCAGCAGTTCGGCCCGATCAGTCGGTTCGGCGCGCTTGACCGCCAGGATCATCTTGTTCTTGTTGGTATGCTCCAGGGAAATGAACTCGAACACCTTGGTTTCGTAGCCACACGCCTCCAGGAACAGCGCCCGCAGACTGTCGGTGACCATTTCCGCCTGTTGGCCCAGGTGCAGGCCGTATTGCAACATTGGCTTGAGCAGCGCCGGGCTCTGGATCTGCAGGCGGATCTGCTTGTGGCAGCACGGCGAGCACATGATGATCGAGGCGCCCGAGCGGATGCCCATGTGGATCGCGTAATCGGTGGCGATGTCGCAGGCGTGCAAGGCGATCATCACATCCACCGCGCTCGGTGCCACACTGCGTACGTCGCCGTGCTGGAAGCTCAAGCCCGGGTGTTCCAAGCGCGCGGCCGCTTCGTTGCACAGCTTGACCATGTCTTCGCGCAGCTCGACGCCGGTCACCACGCCTTCGGCTTGCAACGTGTTGCGCAGGTAATCGTGGATGGCGAAGGTCAGGTACCCCTTGCCCGAACCGAAATCCGAAACCCGCACCGGTTTGTCCAGGGCCAGTGGCGAAGACGTCAGCGCATGGCTGAAGACTTCGATGAATTTGTTGATCTGCTTCCACTTGCGCGACATCGCCGGAATCAGCTCGTGCTTGTGGTTGGTCACCCCCAAATCGGCCAGGAACGGCCGGGTCAGGTCGAGATAGCGATTTTTCTCACGGTTGTGCTCGGCAGACGGCACTTCGCGCAGTTGCTGGGGCTTGCTCTTGAACAGCGAGCTCTTGCCTTTCTTGCTGTATTCCAACTGCGCCTCGTCGGTGACCGCCAGCAAATGCGCGTTCTTGAACGACGCCGGCAACAGCGCGGCAACGGTTTCCACGCCCTCGGCCAGCGGGAAATTCTTGGTGATGTCGCGGGTCTTGTAGCGATAGACGAAAGACAGGCAGGCCTGCTCCTTGACCGTCAGCTGCTTGATGATCAGCCGTTGCAGGTCCGCTTCGTCACCCACGTACTTGGCCAGCACCAGCTTGATGAACGCATTCTGCTCAAGGCTGGCTTGCAACAGCGCGATGAACTGGGCGTGGTGATCCGGCGCGGGACGGGCGGGAGTTGCGGTGGCGGACATGAAAAAGCGGCCTCGGGGCGGGCGAATCGGGAATGGCGGTAGTTTAAGCTGCAAGCTACAAGCTGCAAGCGTTAGTGAGTTGTCCAGCTTGTAGCTTGTAGCTTGTAGCTTGTAGCTTGTAGCTTGTAGCTTACCCCAACACCACCAACCGATTCGGCAGCTCATTGCGCTCGTGAGTCACCGGCACATGCACCTTGAGCAATTCGCCACAGGCTTCGATGCAGGTCACGAACCCCTCCAGCGTCTGCCCCTGGCGAACCTGCTGGGTGAACGCGGCGACGATGGCGTCCCAATTCTTGTTGTCGAGTCGCTTGGAAATGCCTTCGTCCACCAGGATTTCCACATAACGCTCGGCCTCGCAAACGAAGATCAATATTCCCGTACTGCCCACCGTGTGGTGCAGGTTCTGCTCGAGAAACTGTCGACGCGCCAGGTTGGAGGCCCGCCAGTGACGCACGGAACGGGGAATCAGATGCGTGGTAATCCTGGGGATGCGAAACACCAGGCACAGCACAATGAAACTGACCCACTGCACCAGCAACAGGCTGTGCAGGGTCAGCCAGCCGGTGAGGTAATGCAGCACGCCGGGCAGCACCAGGGCCAGCAGGCTGGCCCACAACAAGGGAATATAGGCGTAGTCGTCCGCACGGGCGGCGAGCACCGTGACCAGTTCGGCATCGGTGTCCCGCTCGACCCGGGCGATGGCCTCGGCGACCTTGCGTTGTTCGTGTTCAGTCAGTAATGCCATGGTTAGAAACGCCCGCTCATTATTATTGTCACCAGCCGCCCGACGAACCGCCGCCTCCGAAACTGCCCCCGCCCCCACTGAAGCCGCCACCACCGCCGCTGGAACCCCCGCCACCGCCAAAGCCTCCCCGGCCGGAGCTGCTGGAACCGCCACCTCCGGACGGCAGGATACCGAGCACCTGGCAAACCATAACAGTGATGATAAACAGCATCACCAACAGCACGAAAAGCCATGGATGACGCCCGATGAAATCGCTCTCTTCCTGCTGCCCGTCCGCACTGTATGCCGGGGCCGGTTCGTCCAACGGGCTGCCGCCCAACACCACCAGCATCGCCGCCACGCCGTCGCTGATGCCTTTGTTGAAGTTGCCAGTCTTGAAGGCCGGGGTGATCACCTGATTGATGATCACCGAACTCTGGGCGTCGGTCAGGCGATCCTCCAGGCCGTAGCCCACTTCGATGCGCAGTTTACGGTCATCCCGGGCGACGATCAGCAGGGCGCCGTTGTTTTTATCCTTTTGCCCGATGCCCCAATGCCGCCCCAACTGATAGCCGAAGTCTTCAATGCTGGTGCCTTGCAGGTCCGCCAGCGTGACCACCACCACTTGCTCGCCGGTGGCCTGTTCATGGGCCTTGAGCTGCGCATCCAGTTGCCCGCGCACCGACGGCTCGAGCATCTGGGCGGTGTCCACCACGCGCCCGGTCAGCGCCGGAAACTTCAATTCGGCCTGGGCCGTGACTGCAAACACCCAGAGCAATAGCATAAAGGCGCAGCTGCGAGCGGCTAGCTTCAAGCTGCCAGCAAAAGCTGTGCGCATGGCCTGTGCTTGAGGCTTGTAGCTTGAAGCCTGTAGCTGCTCCATTAAAACTTCACTTCCGGCGCTTTCTCGGCATTGGGGCTAGTGGCCTCGAAGGTTTCGCGCACCGGCAGGTCGCTGTACATCACGCTGTGCCACAGGCGCCCCGGGAACGTACGGATTTCGGTGTTGTATTTCTGCACCGCCAGGATGAAGTCGCGGCGTGCCACGGCGATGCGGTTCTCGGTGCCTTCGAGCTGCGATTGCAGCGCCAGGAAATTCTGGTTGGCCTTGAGGTCCGGGTAGCGCTCGGACACCACCATCAGCCGGCTCAACGCGCCGGTCAACTGGTCTTGGGCCTGCTGGAACTGCTTGAGTTTTTCCGGGTTATCCAGGGTGTTTGCATCGACCTGGATCGACGTGGCCTTGGCCCGCGCCTCAATCACCGCGGTCAGGGTTTCCTGCTCGTGCTGGGCGTAGCCCTTGACGGTTTCCACCAGGTTGGGAATCAGGTCGGCGCGACGCTGGTACTGGTTCTGCACCTGGCCCCAGGCGGCCTTGGCCTGTTCGTCCAGGGTCGGGATGTTATTGATGCCGCAACCGGCCAGCAGCGTGGTGAGCAGCATCAAGGCCAGCATCGGCAGGCTGCGAAGGTGGTTCAGTCGTGGATTCATTGGATGAAGCGCTCCCTGGCATGACATTAAAAAAACCGGCCACCTATCTCACTGGCGTCTGGGGCATAATCTGCCGCCGCACTGGATTGAATCGGGTCGATGGGCTAAAAGATGCGCAGTGCGAAACTAAGTTCAGCCCAATGGGTTCGAAAGTGTGCTGCATTTAACTGAACAACAATAGCCGCTCCTCACATTTTGGCTGACCGGCGTGTCCTGAGCACTGCCCTTTAGGCTTGCGAGAAAATTATTCATGAAGAAGCTGTGTTTGCTGGGCCTGTTTGTCAGTCTGGCCAGTCAATCCGTATTTGCCGACAACCTGCCAGCCCCCATGGAGAACAAGGACGCGTTCATCAGCAATCTGATGAAGCAGATGACCCTCGATGAAAAGATCGGCCAATTGCGCCTGATCAGTATCGGCCCCGAAATGCCCCGGGAGATGATCCGCAAGGAAATCGCCGCCGGCAACATCGGCGGTACGTTCAACTCCATCACCCGCGATGAAAACCGTCCGATGCAGGACGCGGCCATGCGCAGCCGGTTGAAGATCCCGATGTTCTTCGCCTATGACGTGATTCATGGCCACCGCACGATTTTCCCGATCCCCCTGGCCCTGGCCTCGAGCTGGGACATGGACGCCATCTACCGTTCCGGCCGGATCGCTGCCCAGGAAGCCGCGGCGGACAGCCTGGACATTACCTTCGCGCCCATGGTCGACATTTCCCGCGACCCACGTTGGGGCCGGACCTCCGAAGGTTTTGGCGAGGACACCTACCTGGTGTCACGCATTGCCGGGGTGATGGTCAAGGCGTTCCAGGGCAACGGCGCCAACGCGGCCGACAGCATCATGGCCAGCGTCAAGCACTTCGCCCTGTACGGCGCGGTGGAAGGCGGCCGGGACTACAACACCGTGGACATGAGCCCGGTGAAAATGTACCAGGACTACCTGCCGCCCTACCGCGCCGCCATCGACGCCGGAGCCGGCGGGGTGATGGTCGCGCTGAACTCCATCAACGGCGTACCGGCCACCGCCAACACCTGGCTGATGCACGACCTGCTGCGCAAGGAATGGGGCTTCAAGGGCCTGGCGGTCAGTGACCACGGCGCCATTTTCGAACTGATCAAGCACGGCGTCGCCAAGGACGGTCGCGAAGCGGCGAAGCTGGCGATCAAGGCCGGCATCGACATGAGCATGAACGACTCGCTCTACGGCAAGGAACTGCCAGGGCTGCTCAAGGCCGGTGAGATCGAACAGAGCGACATCGATAACGCGGTCCGGGAAGTGCTCGCGGCCAAATACGACATGGGCCTGTTCAAGGACCCGTACCTGCGCATCGGCAAGGCCGAGGACGACCCGGCCGACACTTATGCCGAAAGCCGTATGCACCGCGCCGATGCCCGTGACGTGGCGCGCCGCAGCCTGGTGCTGCTGGAAAACCGCAACCAGACCCTGCCCCTGAAGAAGACCGCGAAGATCGCCCTGGTCGGCCCGCTGGCCAAGGCGCCAATCGACATGATGGGCAGCTGGGCCGCCGCCGGGCGCCCAGCGCAGTCGGTCACCCTGTTCGACGGCATGACCCGCGCCCTGGGCGCTGAGTCGAAGCTGGTCTACGCCCGTGGCGCCAACATCACCGGCGACAAGAAGGTGCTCGACTACCTGAACTTCCTCAACTTCGACGCCCCGGAAGTGGTGGACGACCCGCGCCCAGCCCAAGTGCTGATCGACGAAGCGGTGCAAGCCGCCAAGGACGCCGATGTGGTGGTGGCCGCCGTGGGCGAGTCCCGTGGCATGTCCCATGAATCCTCGAGTCGCACCGAGCTGAACATTCCCGCCAGCCAGCGTGAGCTGATCAAGGCCTTGAAGGCCACCGGCAAGCCGCTGGTATTGGTGCTGATGAATGGTCGACCGCTGTCGTTGCTGGACGAGAAGCAACAGGCTGATGCAATCCTGGAAACCTGGTTCAGCGGCACCGAGGGCGGCAACGCCATCGCCGATGTGCTGTTCGGCGACTACAACCCGTCGGGCAAACTGCCCATCACCTTCCCTCGTTCGGTGGGGCAGATTCCGACCTACTACAACCACCTGAGCATTGGCCGGCCGTTCACCCCGGGCAAGCCGGGCAACTACACCTCGCAGTACTTCGATGACACCACAGGTCCCCTCTATCCGTTCGGCTATGGCCTGAGCTACACCGAGTTCAGCCTGTCGGACATGGCCCTGTCGTCCACCACCCTGAACAAGACCGGCAAGCTCGACGCCAGCGTCACGGTGGAAAACACCGGCAAGCGTGACGGTGAAACCGTCGTGCAGTTGTACATCCAGGACGTGACCGGTTCGATCATCCGCCCAGTGAAGGAGCTGAAAAACTTCCGCAAGGTGATGCTCAAGGCCGGCGAGAAGAAAGTCGTTCACTTCACCATCACCGAAGACGACCTGAAGTTCTACAACGCCCAGCTCAAGTACGCGGCGGAGCCAGGCAAGTTCAACGTGCAGATCGGCCTGGACTCCCAGGATGTGAAACAGCAGAGTTTTGAGTTGCTCTGAGTCCCGAACACCACAAAAACCAGTGTGGGAGCGGGCTTGCTCGCGAAAGCGGTTTAACAACCAACGGAGATGTTGACTGTTATGCCCCCTTCGCGAGCAAGCCCGCTCCCACACGGGCTTGCGGTGAGCCTAACCCCGCCGATCCAACAGATTCACCACCACCCGATCCACCAACCCCCACACCCGCTGCTTGACTCGCTTCCACAGCGGCCGACGCTGCCAGGCGTCGAGGCTGACTTGCAGGCTCTGGGCGAAGTCCCGTTCGAAACTCGCTGCCACCGCCGCACTGAGGGCCGGGTCGAGGGCTTCGAGGTTCGCCTCAAGGTTGAAACGCAGGTTCCAGTGATCGAAATTGCAGGAACCGATGCTGACCCAATCGTCCACCAGCACCATCTTCAGGTGCAGGAAACACGGCTGGTATTCGAATATTTTCACCCCGGCCTTGAGCAGCCTTGGGTAGTAACGGTGCCCGGCGTAGCGTACGGATGGATGATCGGTGCGCGGGCCGGTCAGCAACAGGCGCACATCGATGCCCCGGGCCGCGGCCTTGCGCAGGGAACGGCGAACGTTCCAGGTCGGCAGGAAATACGGCGTCGCCATCCAGATCCGCTTCTGCCCGCTGTTCAACGCCCGGGACAGCGATTGCAGGATGTCGCGATGCTGGCGGGCGTCGGCATACGCCACCCGCCCCATGCCCTCGCCCACTGGCGGCACACGGGGCAAGCGTGGCAAACCAAAATTGGACGCCGGCTTCCAGGCTCGTCGATGACGGTTGGCCAGCCATTGGCGATCGAACAGCAACTGCCAGTCGAGCACCAGCGGGCCGACGATTTCCACCATCACTTCGTGCCACTCACAGCGGTCATCGAGGGGATTCCAGAATTCATCGGTCACCCCAGTGCCGCCGACCACGGCCAAACGCTGATCCACCAACAACAACTTGCGGTGGTCGCGGTAGAGATTGCGCACCCAGCGGCGCCAGCTCAGGCGATTGTAGAACCGCAACTCCACGCCGGCCTCGGTCAGACGATTGCGCAGGCCCAGGGTAAACGCCAGGCTGCCGTAGTCATCGAACAGGCAACGCACGCGAACACCGCGCTCGGCGGCCTGGACCAGGGCCTGGACCATCGCCTCGGCGCAGGCCCCCGCCTCTACCAGGTACAGTTCCAGTTCGACCTGTTCCTGGGCGCGGGCGATTTCCACCAGCATGCGCGGGAAGAACTGCGGGCCATCGACCAACAACTCGAAGCGATTGCCTTCACGCCAGGGGAATACCGGGCCGCTCATATCAGCGCGCCGTAAAAATCAGCACCGCATTCACCGGCACCGACAGACTGATGGCCGACAACCCGGCCAGGTTTCGCAACTTCTCCAGGCCCGGCGCCAAATCGAAATCCGCTGCGTTGAGCACCACCGGCTCCAGGGTCACCACTTGGAAGCGGCGTTCATCCAGGCGCGTCGCCAGCAGTTCGACGTTGTATACATGCGACTTGCCGTGCAGGTTCACCGTCAGCGGCAGGCGCAATTCCAACTGCGCACCGTTGGCCAGGTCCTGGATCGGCGCGAGATCGAGCTGCGCGGTGACAGCGGCTTCGGCAAATTGCTTGATCTCGAACAGCTCAGTGCGCATGCGCTCGTCCCGCAGGGGGATGCCACTGTTGATGGACTCCAGCTCCACTTCCAGGCGGGCCAGCCCCTCGGGCTGGACTTGGCCGTGAAGCACCAGGAACCGCTGGACCTCGGAGACATTGCCATTTTTGCTGCTGATAAACGACAGCCGCGACGATTCGCCGTCCAGGTACCAATCGGCCTGGGCCGGCAGCGCGGTGCAGGCCAGTAATAAGCTCGCGACAGCGAGAGAGAAAGACCGCTTGAACATACACACTCGGGGGGCAGATAAACCTGTGGCGAACCTTAACCGCGCCGAGGGCGCTTGCAAACTGTCTGTTTCAACAACGGCCAGAAACACAGGTGATCCTGTGGCGAGGGGATTTATCCCCGCTGGGCTGCGTAGCAGCCCCAAAAACAGGCGATGCGGTCTGATAGACCTCATTGTCAGCTATAGGGCCGCTGCACGGCCCAGCGGGGATAAATCCCCTCGCCACAAGGTTCGCGTCGCTCTCGAGTTACTCCAACCGACACCCCTGCCGCGCCCCCAGCCACCGAGCACTGTGGCTACGCCCCAACCCGCTGACGGTGATGCGTTTAGCTTCAGCCGAGTCGAAAAAGTCGCTGACGGGCACCGACTGTTTCACATAGCCACGGCAGTAGTCCGCCGGTTGCTCCATCACGTAGCGACACGAGCAATACTCCTTGGCGGTATAGGCACTGATGATGTCGGGAAAGGCTCGCAGCGCCACCCGCTCGAGCCAGATCCAGCCCAACAGGACAACGAGCAGCACCGACACCAGCGGGAACAGCCACTTGCGCTTCATGGCTGCACCGCCCCGGCGAACGCCGCCATGGCTCGCTTGAGCAGTTCATTGTGGCGATAGCTGCCGTCGCGGTCGTCGCCGTAGCGCACGATCACCAGTCTGGCGCTGGGGATGATGTACAACGCCTGGCCCCAGTGTCCTAACGCGACAAAGGTATCCGCCGGCGCGTCAGGCCAGGGCCGGATCGCCGGGTCGGCGGCACGATTGAGCCACCAATGGCCGCCGGGCACGGCTTCGTCCTGGCCGACCTGGAATCGGGCGAAAGGCTCGCGGTTGAACGCGACCCAATCCCTGGGGATCAACTGTCGTTCGCCCCAGCGACCGTCTCGCTGCATCAACAGCCCGACACGTGCCAGGTCCCGCGCCGTGAGGTAGGCATAGGACGAACCGACGAATGTGCCGCTGGCGTCGGTTTCCCAAATGGCGTGGCGCATGCCCAGCGGTTCGAACAAGGCCGTCCAGGGGTAGTCCGGATAGCGCTGCGGGCCGACGATGTTTTTCAGCGCGGCGGCCAGCAGGTTGCTGTCGCCGCTGGAATAACGGAACACCTGCCCTGGCGGGCTGAAACTTTCATGCTGCGCGGTGAACCCCGCCATGTCGCGGCGGCCCCGGGTATACAGCATCGCCACCACCGAGGAATTGAGCGGCGCGTATTCGTAGTCTTCCTGCCAATCCAGGCCCGAGGCCCAGTGGAAAAGATCGGCCAGGGTCATGTCCGGGTGCTTGCCTAGCGCCGGGTAGTACTGGGCGACCGGGTCTTGCAGGCCAAACAGTTTTTCACCGTAGGCCACGCCGAACACCGTCGCCATCAGGCTTTTGCTGATGGACCAGGTCAAGTGCGGGGTCTCGGCAGTGGTCTGCCCTGCGTAGCGTTCGTAGACCAGCCGACCGTCCTGGATCACCAGCAGCGCGTCGGTGCGGATGCCCTCACGGCTCGCATCGTCCCGGGGTGGGAAGGCGTATTGTTCCAAGGCTTCGATGGCCGGCCCGCTCGGGGTCGGGCCGCTTGGCCATTGCTCGCCGGGCCAGTCTTCGGCCTGGACGCTCAGGTTGAGTATCAGCAGCGGGATCAGGAACCAGCCTTTGGACATGCTTGGGGCTCGCAGGGTTGAACCTTCAGAGCCTATGCAGAATTGATGACAATTTGAGTTTGTGCGACCCCCTGTGGGAGCGAGCTTGCTCGCGATGGCGGAGTGTCAGCCAACAGTATTGTTGCTGATCCGCCGCTATCGCGAGCAAGCTCGCTCCCACAGGAGGGGTGGTTGTTTGGAGGGCTACCCCAACGCCTTGGCCAACCGCTTGGCCCGCGCCCCCGCCGCCATCTCCATCACCGCTTTATCTCGCGTCCACATCTCGCGCCACGACGCAGGCCCGGCGGCCAGTGCGGTATTCAGTTCGCCATCGAGCCCGTCGAACTGCGCGAACAACCCGCCCAACAGCACGTGCCCGGCCGCACTGGACGGGTTGTGCCGGCTCACCTCCGCGCAACCGGCCAGCAACGCGAGCAGGCGCAACTGCAACGCCTGGGGCCAGGCGCATTCCTGCCCCACGCCATACAGCCAGGCGGTCATGGCGCTGAGCACGTAAAGATCTTCCAGGGTGCGAAACGGTTTGACGTACGCATCCCAACCGTCCCCCGCCAACAATTCGCACAGCGCGTCGTCGAGCAGGACACGGCCATGGCTGACGTCTGGCATCAAGGCAATGGCCGGGAGTTTTTCCAGGGTTACGCCGGGCTCGCCGGGATAGACCACGGCCAGGCTCAGTCGTGGCGTTTCACCAGGCGCTTCGCTGCGAGCGGCGATGAGCAGCCATTCGGCGGCGTCGCCGGCGGTGACGAAATCCTTGCGTCCGCTCAAGCGCAAATCGCTGAGGCGGGTCCGCATGTCCGCCGGGCGCAGGCTGCGCTGTTCAGTGGCACACAAGGCGCCAAGGCTTTGCGGTGCACTCGGCCAAAGCACCCGCAGCGCCGCCTGGTACCCCACAAGGAAGGCCAGCCCCGGCGTGGCCATCAAGCGTGCTCCAGCCACCGCCAGCTCGAACGGCATCACCGGCCCCAGGCGTTGCAGCAAGGTTGCATAACCTTCGGCCAGGTCCGGATGGGCCGGCAGGCGCTCGCCACGTTCGATCAGGGTTTGCCAGGGCATAGGAGGCTCCTTGAGGGCTGTCATATAAGCATCACCAAAGCTTCATGGCGATGACACCGGGGCTACATAGCCTGACTTTGCACAACATGGCCGCATAAAGAAAGTCGATTGGCTGCAACTGAACAGCCCGTACGGAGATTCGCTATGACCCAGATCGCCCGCATCAGCGACACCGGCAATGACCGCCGCCTGCAAGCCGAACGCCTGATCGGCGCCAACGCTCTGCAAGAAGCCCAGGCCCTGCGCTTCAACGTCTTCAGCGGCGAATTCAACGCCAAGCTCAAAGGCGCGGAAGTGGGCCTGGACATGGATGATTACGATGTTCACTGCGCCCACATCGGCGTACGCGACCTGAACACTGGCCGTCTCGTGGCCACCACGCGCCTGCTCGACCATCAGGCCGCCAGCAGCCTGGGCCGGTTCTACAGCGAAGAAGAATTCAACCTCAACGGTCTGGTCCACCTTAAAGGGCCCATCCTGGAAATCGGCCGCACCTGCGTCGACCCGGCCTACCGCAACGGCGGCACCATCGCGGTGCTCTGGGGCGAGCTGGCCGAAGTGCTGAACGAAGGCGGCTACAGCTACCTGATGGGCTGCGCGAGCATTCCAATGCAGGATGGCGGTATCCAGGCCCAGGCGATCATGCAGCGCCTGCGCGAGCGCTACCTGTGCACAGAACACCTGCAAGCCGTGCCGAAAAAACCGCTGCCCGCCCTGGACGTGCCGTCCAACGTCATCGCCGAAATGCCGCCGTTGCTCAAGGCCTACATGCGCCTGGGCGCGAAGATCTGCGGCGAGCCGTGCTGGGACGAAGACTTCCAGGTGGCCGACGTGTTCATCCTGCTCAAGCGCGACGAACTTTGCCCGCGCTATGCCCGCCACTTCAAGGCAGCGGTCTGATGGGCCGGTTGCGGGTGTACGCGCGGATTGCGCGAGTGCTGCTGGTGGTGGCGCTGGGCTTGAGCATGGCTGGCCTGTTCGGTCTGTTCGAACGCCTCGGGGTTGCCAACTCCATGGTCCGCCGCCAACGCTGGTCGCGGTTCTTCATGGCGCGGTTGAGCCGTGCCCTGCCCTTTTCCGTGACCGTCCACGGCCAGCTGCCGCAACGGCCGATGCTGTGGGTCAGCAACCACGTGTCCTGGACCGACATCCCGCTGCTGGGCATGCTCACGCCGATGTCATTCCTGTCCAAGGCCGAAGTGCGCACCTGGCCGGTGGCCGGATGGCTGGCCGCCAAGGCCGGCAGCCTGTTTATCCGGCGTGGCTCGGGTGACAGCCAGTTGATCCGCAAACAGATGAGCCGCCACCTGGAACAGGCCCATCCGCTGTTGATGTTCCCCGAAGGAACCACCACCGATGGCCGCTCCTTGCGGACTTTCCATGGTCGCTTGTTATCCGCCGCCATCGATGCCGATGTGGCGTTGCAACCGGTGGCGATTCGTTACCTGCGCGACGGTGAGCCGGATTCGCTGGCACCGTTCATTGGCGATGATGACTTGCTATCACACCTGATGCGCTTGTTTGCCCATGATCGCGGCGACGTGCACATCCACCTGCTGCAACCCATCGCCTGCCACGGCCAGGAGCGCGCGGCGCTGGCGTTCCAGGCGCAACAGGCGGTGCACAAGGCATTGTTCGGCGCGATCCCCGAGAAGCAGCAAGCGCCGATGCGGCCGGCGGCGATTGCGGCCTGACCCGGATGTCTGCGCAGCCCCTGTGGGAGCGAGCTTGCTCGCGATAGCGGCTTGACATTCAGCAGATGAGCTGACTGATACACCGCTATCGCGAGCAAGCTCGCTCCCACAATAATTAGACCTGCGGCGTGGTTTGATTCAGCGCAAAATCCTGCAACTGCGGATAGAACAGCCGGAAATCTTCGCTCAACGGCTCATAGAGCTCGATCAACTCCCGCATCGCCCCCGCCAGTTCCTCCGGCCGCGACAGGCGCCGGGAAATACCGCGCAGTACCTGCCCCAGCACCTCGAACTCCCGATAAGACCCCAGCCAGTCATCCGCCGCCATGTACGGCGCGATCTGCGCCAAACGCCCCGGCAGTTGGGGTTCGGTGCTGAGTACCTGGTACACACGAGACGTGAAATCCACCAACGGCCCTTCACCGTACAGCGTCCAGTCCCGAGCCAGGCAGTGGTCGAAGAACACGTCGAGCACGATCCCGGCATACCGTCGCCGTACCGTGGAAAAACGCGACAGGGCGATGTCCACCAAGGGATGGCGGTCGGTGTACATGTCGATGCGCCGATGCAGGGCAATCGCCGCTTCGATCTGCGGATCGTACAGCCCTTGCAGCGGCCCCTTGACGAAGTCGCCGTAGAGGCTGCCGAGCAGTTGTTCCCGGCCAGGGCCGCCGAGGTGCAGGTGCGCGAGATAATTCATGGCCCGCAGCTTAGCACCGTCGAGTCAATATCGTTATAACCCGATATAGCGATTTATTCGGCATCCAGATCAAATCCATATTTGTATATCGCGAAATAACGATTTAAAGTTCGCCTCATCGCGATATAGCGTTTTATCCATTGCAAGCCCATCACGAGCTGCCACTCATGCCCCTTGACCTCGACGAAATAATAAAAGCCCTGGCACACCCAGTACGGCGAGACATCCTCAACTGGCTGAAAGACCCCAAGCTCCAGTTCCCCGAACAGTTGCACAACCACGAGTTCGGCATTTGCGCCGGGCAGATCGACCAGCGTTGCGGCCTGTCGCAGTCCACGGTTTCCGCCCACCTGGCGGTGTTGCAACGGGCGGGACTGATCACCAGCCAGAAGGTCGGTCAATGGCATTTCTTCAAACGCAACGAGGAAGTGATCCAGCAATTCCTCACGCAAATGAGCCAAGAGCTCTGATCTGACAAGGACCCGACATGCCTCTCTCACTCCTCATCCTGGCCCTGAGCGCCTTCGCCATCGGCACCACCGAGTTCGTCATCATGGGCCTGTTGCCTGAAGTGGCGGCCGACCTCGGTGTGTCGATCCCCGGTGCCGGTTGGCTGGTGACCGGCTATGCCCTGGGCGTGGCCATCGGTGCGCCGTTCATGGCACTGGCCACCGCACGGCTGCCACGCAAGGCCGCCCTGGTGGCGCTGATGGGGATTTTCATCGTCGGCAACCTGCTCTGTGCCATCGCCAGCGACTACAACGTGTTGATGTTCGCCCGAGTGGTCACTGCCCTGTGCCACGGCGCGTTCTTCGGCATCGGTTCGGTGGTGGCCGCCGGCCTGGTGGCGCCCAACAAGCGTGCTTCGGCCGTGGCCCTGATGTTCACCGGCCTGACCCTGGCCAACGTGCTCGGCGTTCCGCTGGGCACCGCGTTGGGCCAGGAAGCGGGCTGGCGCTCGACCTTCTGGGCCGTGACCGTCATCGGTGTGATTGCCCTGATCGGCCTGATCCGCTTCCTGCCGGCCAAGCGCGATGAAGAAAAACTCGACATGCGCTCGGAACTGGTCGCCCTCAAGGGCGCCGGCCTGTGGTTGTCCCTGAGCATGACCGCGCTGTTCTCCGCCTCGGTATTCACCCTGTTCACCTACGTCGCCCCGCTGCTGGGCGAAGTCACCGGCGTATCGCCCCGTGGCGTGACCTGGACCCTGGTGCTGATCGGCCTGGGCCTGACCCTGGGCAACATCATCGGCGGCAAACTGGCGGACAAGAGCCTGGCGAACACACTGATGGGCGTCCTCCTCACCATGGCCGTGGTGTCCACCGTGTTGAGCTGGACCAGCGTGGCGCTGATCCCGACCGAAATCACCCTGTTCCTCTGGGCCACCGCCTGCTTCGCCGCCGTGCCGGCCCTGCAAGTCAACGTGGTGACCTTCGGCAAAGCCGCGCCGAACCTGGTGTCCACCCTGAACATCGGCGCCTTCAACATCGGCAACGCCTTGGGCGCCTGGGTCGGTGGCAGCGTCATCGACCATGGCCTGGGCCTGACTTCCGTGCCCCTGGCCGCCGGCGCGCTGGCCGTGCTGGCGCTGCTGCTCACCCTTATCACCTTCCGCCAGGGCGGCAATGCCGAACTGGCTCCGGCAACTCACTGACTTTTAACCACTCCCCGATTCTGACGAGGTTGTAATTCATGACGACTATTTTCGATCCGATCAAACTTGGCGACATCGAGCTGAAAAACCGCATCATCATGGCCCCACTCACCCGCTGCCGCGCCGACGCGGGCCGCGTGCCTAACGCGCTGATGGCCGAGTACTACGTGCAACGCGCCTCCGCCGGCCTGATCCTCAGCGAAGCGACCTCTGTCACGCCGATGGGCGTCGGCTACCCGGACACCCCGGGCATCTGGTCCAACGACCAGGTACGCGGCTGGAGCAACGTGACCAAGGCGATCCACGGCGCCGGCGGCAAGATCTTCCTGCAACTGTGGCATGTGGGCCGGATCTCGCATCCGTCGTACCTGAACGGTGAAGCCCCGGTGGCACCGAGCGCTATCCAGCCCAAAGGCCATGTCAGCCTGGTGCGTCCGCTGGCCGATTACCCGACGCCGCGCGCCCTGGAAACCGCTGAGATCGCCGACATCGTCGATGCCTACCGCGTAGGTGCCGAGAACGCCAAGGCCGCCGGTTTCGACGGCGTGGAAATCCACGGCGCCAACGGCTACCTGCTCGACCAGTTCCTGCAAAGCAGCACCAACCAGCGTACCGACCAGTACGGCGGTTCCCTGGAAAACCGTGCTCGCCTGCTGCTGGAAGTGACCGATGCGGTTATCGAAGTCTGGGGCGCCGGCCGGGTTGGCATGCACCTGGCGCCACGCGCCGACTCCCATGACATGGGCGATGAGAACCGTCTGGAAACCTTCAGCTACGTGGCCCGCGAGCTGGGCAAGCGCGGCATCGCCTTCATCTGCTCCCGCGAGAAGGAGGGTGACGACAGCATTGGCCCGCAACTCAAGCAAGCCTTTGGCGGCCCGTACATCGCCAACGAACGCTTCACCAAGGACAGCGCCAATGCCTGGCTGGCCGAAGGCAAGGCCGATGCCGTCGCCTTTGGCGTGCCGTTCATTGCCAACCCGGACCTGCCGGCACGTTTGAAAGCCGATGCACCGCTGAACGAGCCTCATCCGGAAACGTTCTATGGGAAAGGCCCAGTGGGTTATATCGACTACCCGGTGATGTAAGTTAGAAAACCAGGCTTTACCCCAAAAGCCCCGACTCGAAAGAGCCGGGGCTTTTTTTATACCCGCCCACCTCAAACCCAAACTAACCAGCAACAACCGAAACATCAAATAACAAGACAACAAGCAGTCACTATGGATTCAAGCATTCAACAACGCTAATAATAAAGCCCGAGCCACTTATTAATCAGCCAATGGATTGACGCCTATACATTCATAACTACCAACCTATTAAAACTCCGATAAAGAGTTCAACAGACAATACCTTCAACCAACACCAGATAACACACAACCAATACATATGTGGGCTTTAGCGAGCCTGTAAGAAGAGATGCATCACTATGAACATTCTGAAAAGTTTCACCCTTGCCCTGCTAATCGGACCGGCGATGGTTGCCAGCAGCCAGGCCAATACCGGGGTTACCGTGGAGATCACCAATAACACCTCCCGTACTCTGAACATGGTCAACATGGTCACCGACCCGGCACCGCCAGCGGACTTATCCTTGAGCGGTTACGACGTTTCCCCCAAGTCCATTCGAAATATCCATTTCGTCAATAAAAGAAAATACACTTACCCCTCTTCTGACTGGCAACCCAGCCTGAGGAAAGTCAAACCGATTGAAATACTGCTCTCGTATCAAATGGACGGGGCCGATTTCGGCTGCCAAGTACAAACCCGATTCGAAGCGCCTATTGGTTTTGGCGTTCTCGAGCCTCGTTATCGACCAGACTGGAAAAGCAGGACGGCCTACACCGGCAATGGCGAATATACTTGTCGCTCGGAAGTTTCCCAGAAGATGCTGGAGCCACCGTTCAGTTATACCGTCCGCCTTATTGTCGAGTAGTTTAATGGACAGCGGCGGATCGCCCCGCACAGGCGCCGGCATGGCTCTTATACATAAATCTGCCATGGTGACCCTGCACGATTAACGACTTGCGCGCTGTCGACGGGCCAACGATTTGCTCCATGAACGACCCCGCCGGGATCCAGGCCCGGCGGGGTTTTTCCGATCAGCTATTGACACAAACCGACGCAATTACGCATTTTGTTTCATTTGCGCAGACTGGGGCTCAGGCGCAGCATATCCAGCCCGATGTCTACCCAGCGCTCAGCCTCACCGGCCAACGCGAAACTGTCGGGAGCCAGCAGCCATTGGTAGAGAATGCCGTCGATGTAGGCGTGGATGGCAATCGCCGCCCTTTCGGGGTCCAAGTCATCGGGCAATTGACCGCGCTTTATCGCATTGCTCAACGACAGCACAATCCGCACATTGCAGTCGAGACTGACCTGGCGCCGCTGCTGGCGTAAATCGCACATTTCATCGGTGAATTCGCACTTATGGAACAGAATTTCATTAATGCGTCGGGTCTTCGGATCCAGGGCAACCTGCTGAAACAATTGCACCAGCAGCTTGCGAGTACAGCCCAGCGGGTCAAGCTCCTCTTCATTCTCACTGGCGCGGGCCAAGTCATCGAGCGGTTCATGCAAGGTATCGAGCATGGCCTGGAGCAGGTCCGCCTTATTGCTGAAATGCCAATAGATGGCGCCGCGCGTCACACCGGCCAGCGTCGCGATATCGGCCAGCGTCGTGCGAGCCACGCCTCGCTCGAAAAAGGCTTTTTCGGCCGCTTCAAGTATCTGGCTGCGAGTCTCCAGGGCTTCCTCTTTGGTACGACGGACCATGGCAGTAAACACCTCAATCAGGATGCATCAGCAATGCGTATGGATCAGCTGAACAAATATGAGGCGGCGTTTCTCACAACGCGTCCCCGTCCTACGAATGCCTTTGTCAGGCTTTTGTAAATACGGATGGTACGCAATTTGGCTGTTTACAAACAACCATGTACGTAAGTATATTTCTTAGCATCCTACTAATTGCTTATCTCGCTCTTTCGACCTTCCACTTTTCGAGTGCGCCTGTTGCGCGCCTGGACCCGAGGATTTCCATGCAATTCAAGCCAGCTGTTACCGCTCTGGTTACTGCCATCGCCCTGGCATCGCTGCTCAGCGGATGCAAGAAGGAAGAGGCGGCGCCTCCGCCCCCCACCCCTCAGGTCGGCGTCGTAACCCTAAAGGCCCAGCCTTTCACCCTGACGTCAGAGCTCCCGGGCCGCACCAGTGCGTTCCGCGTTGCGGAAGTTCGTCCGCAGGTCAACGGCATCATCCTCAAGCGCCTGTTCAAGGAAGGCGCTGACGTCAAGGCCGGCCAGCAGCTGTACCAAATCGATCCAGCCGTGTACGAAGCGACCCTGAAAAGCGCCGAGGCCAACCTGCGGTCGACCAAGTCGATTGCCGATCGCTACAAGCAATTGGTGGACGAACAAGCCGTCAGCCGCCAGGAGTACGACACCGCCGTGGCCAATCGCCTGGAGTCGGAAGCCAACCTGCAGACCGCCCAGATCAACGTGCGCTACACCAAGGTCTACGCGCCCATCTCCGGCCGTATCGGTCGCTCCTCGGTCACCGAAGGCGCGCTGGTGAGCAATGGCCAGGCCGACGCCCTGGCGACTATCCAGCAATTGGACCCTATATACGTCGACGTGACGCAAAGCTCGGTTGAACTGCTGCAACTGCGTCGTGAGCTGGAAAGTGGCCGCTTGCAGAAGGCTGGTGACAACGCCGCCATGGTCAAGCTGACCCTGGAAGACGGCAGCCAGTACCCACATGAAGGCAAGCTGGAGTTCTCGGAAGTGTCGGTCGACCAGACCACCGGCTCCGTGACCTTGCGCGCCGTGTTCCCCAACCCGGACCACACCCTGCTGCCGGGCATGTTCGTCCACGCCCAATTGCAGGCCGGTGTGAACAGCGCGGCGATCCTGGCACCGCAACAAGGCGTGACCCGTGACCTCAAGGGCGCGCCAACCGCGCTGGTGGTGGGTGCGGACAACAAGGTCGAGCTGCGTCAACTCAAGGCCAGCCGCACCGTCGGCAGCCAGTGGCTGATCGAAGACGGGCTCAAGGCCGGTGATCGCCTGATTACCGAAGGGTTGCAATACGTACGGCCAGGCGTGGAAGTCAAAGCCACTGAAGCCACTAACGTTGGCGCGAAGAACCCGGCCCCCGCCCAGGCAGCTGATAAAGCCGCCGGCGGCAAAGGGGAGTAAACCATGTCGAAATTTTTTATCGACCGTCCGATTTTCGCCTGGGTGATCGCCCTGGTGATCATGCTGGTCGGGGCTTTATCGATCCTCAAATTGCCGATCAACCAGTACCCGAGCATCGCGCCACCGGCCATCGCCATCCAGGTGACCTACCCGGGTGCGTCCGCGCAAACCGTACAGGACACCGTGGTGCAGGTCATCGAGCAGCAGCTCAACGGTATCGACAACCTGCGTTATGTGTCCTCGGAAAGTAACTCCGACGGCAGCATGACCATCACCGCGACTTTCGAGCAGGGCACCAACTCCGATACCGCCCAGGTCCAGGTCCAGAACAAACTGAACCTCGCCACTCCATTGCTGCCGCAAGAAGTGCAGCAACAGGGCATCCGCGTCACCAAGTCAGTGCGCAACTTCCTGATGGTGATCGGCGTGGTGTCGCGCGATGGCAGCATGACCCGTGAGGACTTGTCCAACTACATCGTGTCCAACATGCAGGACCCGATCTCGCGCACCGCTGGTGTCGGTGACTTCCAGGTCTTCGGCGCCCAGTACGCCATGCGGATCTGGCTCGACCCGGCCAAGCTGAACAACTTCAACCTGACCCCGGTGGACGTGAGCAACGCCATTTCCGCGCAGAACGTCCAGATTGCGTCCGGCCAACTCGGTGGCCTGCCTGCCCGGCCTGGTCAACAACTGAACGCCACCATCATCGGCAAGACCCGCTTGCAAACCGCCGAGCAGTTCAAGGCGATTTTGCTCAAGGTCAACCCGGACGGCTCGCAAGTGCGCGTCGGCGACGTGGCGGATGTTGGCCTGGGCGGTGAGAGCTACGCCATCAATGCCCAGTTCAACGGCGCCCCGGCCTCCGGCCTGGCGGTGCGACTGGCCACCGGCGCCAACGCCCTCGACACGGCCAAGGCCCTGCGCCAGACCGTGGAAAACCTCAAGCCGTTCTTCCCGCAAGGCCTGGAAGTGGTGTTCCCCTATGACACCACGCCGGTGGTGAGCGAGTCGATCAAGGGCGTGGTTGAAACCCTGGCCGAAGCGGTCGTGCTGGTGTTCCTGGTGATGTTCCTGTTCCTGCAGAACTTCCGCGCCACCATCATCACCACGATGACCGTGCCGGTGGTGCTGCTGGGTACCTTCGGGATCCTCGCGGCGTTCGGTTTCAGCATCAACACCCTGACCATGTTCGGCATGGTGCTGGCCATCGGGTTGCTGGTGGACGACGCCATCGTCGTGGTGGAGAACGTCGAACGGGTGATGAGCGAAGAAGGCCTGTCGCCCAAGGAAGCCACCAAGAAATCCATGGGCCAGATCCAGGGGGCCCTGGTGGGTATCGCCCTGGTGCTCTCGGCGGTACTGCTGCCGATGGCGTTCTTCGGCGGCTCCACCGGCGTGATCTACAAACAGTTCTCCATCACCATCGTCTCGGCCATGGCCTTGTCGGTATTGGTGGCCTTGATCTTCACCCCGGCCCTGTGCGCCACCATGCTCAAACCCATCCCCAAGGGTGAGCACGGCACGCCGAAACGCGGCTTCTTCGGCTGGTTCAACCGCACCTTCGACCGCGGCGTAAGAAGCTACGAGCGCGGCGTGGGCAACATGCTCAAGCACAAGGCCCCGTACCTGCTCGCCTATGTGATCATCGTGGTCGGCATGGTCTGGCTGTTCACCCGTATCCCGACGGCATTCCTGCCGGAAGAAGACCAGGGCGTGCTGTTTGCCCAGGTACAGACACCGGCCGGCTCCAGCGCCGAGCGTACCCAGGTGGTGGTGGACAATATGCGCGAGTTCCTGCTGCGTCCAAGCAAGGATGGAGGTGAAGGCGATGGCGTGGCCTCGGTGTTCACCGTGACCGGCTTCAACTTCGCCGGTCGCGGCCAAAGCTCCGGCCTGGCGTTCATCATGCTCAAGCCGTGGGAAGAGCGTAACGCTGACAACACCGTGTTCAAAATCGCGGGCCGCGCCCAGCAACATTTCTTCACCTTCCGCGACGCCATGGTGTTCGCCTTCGCTCCGCCAGCGGTGATGGAGTTGGGTAACGCCACCGGTTTCGACGTGTTCCTGCAGGACCGTGCCGGCATCGGCCACGACAAGTTGATGGAAGCTCGCAACCAGTTCCTGGGCATGGCTTCCCAGAGCAAGGTCCTGTCTCAGGTGCGTCCGAACGGCCTGAACGACGAGCCGCAATACCAGTTGGAAATCGATGACGAGAAAGCCAGTGCGCTGGGCATTACCCTCTCGGACATCAACAACACACTGTCGATAGCCCTGGGCAGTAGCTACGTGAACGACTTCATCGACCGCGGTCGGGTGAAGCGGGTATACGTCCAAGGCCAGCCGAATGCTCGCATGAGCCCCGAAGACCTGAATAAGTGGTATGTGCGCAACAGCGCCGGGACCATGGTGCCGTTCACTGCGTTCGCCAAGGGTGAGTGGACCTATGGTTCGCCGAAACTGGCTCGATACAACGGCGTAGAGGCGATGGAAATCCTCGGTTCCCCGGCCCCAGGCTATTCCACCGGTGAAGCCATGGCCGAAGTCGAAGCCATCGCCAAGAAGCTGCCGGCCGGTGTGGGGATTTCCTGGACAGGCCTGTCCTACGAGGAACGCCTGTCGGGTTCCCAGGCACCTGCGTTGTACGCCTTGTCGCTGCTGATGGTATTCCTGTGCCTGGCGGCGCTGTATGAAAGCTGGTCGATTCCGATCGCAGTCATGCTCGTGGTGCCACTGGGGATCATTGGTGCCTTGATGGCCACCAGCCTGCGCGGTCTCTCCAACGACGTGTACTTCCAGGTGGGGCTGTTGACGACCATCGGCCTGGCGGCGAAAAACGCCATTCTGATCGTGGAATTCGCCAAGGAACTCCACGAACAGGGCCGAACGCTGATGGAAGCCGCCATCGAAGCCTGTAGGATGCGTCTGCGGCCGATTATCATGACGTCCCTGGCGTTCGTGCTCGGCGTGGTCCCGCTGGCGATCTCCACCGGCGCCGGCTCGGGCAGCCAGCACGCCATCGGTACCGGTGTGATCGGCGGTATGTTGACCGCTACGATCCTGGCAATCTTCTGGGTGCCATTGTTCTTTGTGACCGTGTCGTCGATAGGTCGCCGCAAAAATGCCGACCAGGACGATACTCCTGAAACTTCTAAAGAGGCTGGCCAATGAGCAAGTCGCTCCTTTCCCTGACCATCGCCGCCGTCGTGCTCAGCGGTTGCTCGCTGATTCCCGACTATCAGCGGCCCGACGCACCGGTCGCGGCGCAGTACCCGCAAGGCCCGGCCTACGAGTCCGCCAAGGCGCCCGGCCAGGCCGCCGCCGAGCAGGGCTGGAAGCAGTTTTTCCATGACCCGGCGTTGCAACAGCTGATTCAGGTGGCCCTGGAAAACAACCGTGACCTGCGCGTTGCGGCGCTGAACATCGATGCCTACGCCGCGCAATACCGCATCCAGCGCGCTGACCTGTTCCCGGCGGTTTCGGCCACCGGTTCCGGCAGTCGCCAGCGCGTGCCGGCCCGGGCTTCGCAAACCGGCGAAGCGGCCATCAGCAGTTCCTACTCGGCCACCCTGGGCATCAGTGCCTATGAGCTGGACTTGTTTGGTCGGGTTCGCAGCCTGAGCGAGCAAGCGCTGCAAAGCTATTTCGCCACCGAAGAAGCCCGCCGCAGCACCCAGATCAGCTTGGTGGCCAGCGTCGCCAACGCCTACCTGACCTGGCAGGCCGACAAGGAACTGCTCAAGCTGACCGAGGAAACCCTGGGGGCGTACGATCAAAGCCTTAAGCTGACCTCGCGCAGCGCTGAAGTTGGCGTGGCCTCGGCTCTGGACTTGAGCCAGGCGCGCACGGCAGTGGAAAACGCCCGTGTGCAACTGGCCCGCTACACCCGCCAGGTGGCCCAGGACGAAAACAGCCTGACCCTGCTGCTGGGCACCGGCCTGCCGGCCAACCTGAACCCGCAACCGCTGAGCGATGACCTGCTCAGCGAAGTGCCGGCCGGGCTGCCGTCGGACTTGCTGCAACGTCGTCCGGACATCCTCCAGGCCGAACGCAACCTGCTGGCCGCCAACGCCAACATCGGCGCCGCACGGGCCGCGTTCTTCCCGAGCATCAGCCTGACGGCCAATGCCGGCACCTTGAGCCCGGACCTGTCCGGCCTGTTCAAGGGCGGCTCGGGCACCTGGACCTTCGCCCCCCAGATCAACCTGCCGATTTTCAACGCCGGCAGCCTGCGGGCGAGCCTGGATTACGCCAAGATCCAGAAAGACATCAACGTCGCCAATTACGAGAAGTCGATTCAGACCGCGTTCCAGGAAGTCTCCGACGGCCTGGCTGCACGCCGGACCTACAATGAACAGTTGCAGGCCCAGACCGCTTTCGTCGCCGCCAACCAGGACTACTACCGCCTGGCCGAGCGTCGCTACCGCATCGGCGTCGACAGCAACCTGACCTTCCTCGACGCCCAGCGCCAGTTGTTCAGCGCCCAACAGTCGCTGATCACTGACCGCCTCTCGCAATTGACCAGCGAGGTCAACCTGTACAAGGCACTGGGTGGTGGCTGGAATGCCGAGACTGGCAAGAACGAGCCGGTGAAAGAAGAAGCACCTGCGACACGGTTGTTCTGATCGACGCTTGAACGCTAAACACGAAGCCCACCGAAAGGTGGGCTTTTTGTTTGTGCGTATTTAACAGCGACTGGGTTAACGAGGGTCGACGATATCCAGTGCTCGATGGACCAACAACTCGCTCAATTCGATCATCTGCGCCACGCCCAAGGCGACATGCCGCCGTGAGCCTTCCAGCTCGAACGCCAGGTCGCTGACCATGGCATTGGCCGAGGCCAGGGTTTCGCTGAGGTTGGCCAGTAGGCACTCGGTGTCGATGGTATCGATGACGGTGAAGACTTGTGTTGATGTTTTGGATTTGGGATCAGGGTGGGTGCCCAGATGGTAATCGAGTGCTCGGTCTGCGGCCTCTTGGAGCTTTTCTGGATCGGGGTCGTTGTAGGGGAAAGTGCTCTCTGATGGCGAAGAAGGATGGTGTTTTTTCATAACGGCGCTCCTGCATCAATTGAAGCCCGAGACGTGGGTCCGGACGCTGGCGCCTAACGAATTCGGCGGGCTTGCAGTCCCGGTCGCTGGATTGGCAGCGACCCAAACAAGCTAGAGACTCCGCTTCCGAGCAGCAACCTTAAAACCTCGTCGGAAAAATCGCCGCGTCTGTCAGACCGGCCACAAATCTTGTGGGAGCGAGCTTGCTCGCGATGGCGGCCTGTCAGCTGGCTTTGCTCTTGTTGACTGGGTACATATCCGTTTTCGTGGTAACGGCTACTTATGGTTTCGCCCTTACGGCGACTCACTTTCGAAAAGCGCGAAAGTAAGCAAAGCGCTCCTGCCCCACCACTCGGTGCCTCGCCTAGGCTCGGCATGCCTGAACGAAGGCATTGCTCCGTGGGCCGCCGCGAAGGGCCATCCATGGCCCAGCGCGGCTAACCCGGCATCCATGCCGGGTTGCCCACTGCGCAATACCTTCGTTCAGCCAGCGTGGTTAACGGGGCGCCGAGATCAACGTCCACCGCGAGGCGGCCTAGTAGCCGACCTGGTTCTTGGTGGGACCGCGTTTTCCCTGTGGGAGCGGGCTTGCTCGCGAAGAGGCCGGAGCATTCAACATCTCCAACGACTGTGCCATCGTCTTCGCGAGCAAGCTCGCTTCCACATTGGATCGTAGTCCAGATGCCAGAATCAGGTCGGCTGTAAGGCCGCCTTCGCGAACAAGCTTTTGCTCCCACAGGTCTGATGGGTGTACGACCGGAAGAGTCAGGCCGGCTCTAAGGCCGCCTCGCGTCGGACGTTGATCTCGGCGCCCCGTTAACCACGATGGCCGAACGCAGGCATTGTGGAGTGGGCATCCCGGCATGGATGCCGGGATAGCCGCGCTGGGCCATGGATGGCCCTTCGCGGCGGGCCCACGGAGCAATGCCGGAGAGAGGGTATGCCGAGCCTAGGCGAGGCACCAAGTGGTGGGGCAAAAGCGCTTTGCTTACTTTCGCGCTTTTCGAAAGTGAGTCGCCGTAAGGGCCAGCCCTTTCAAGGTCTTTTGGCTTTAGCTGCCTTGAGCACCCGATCCGTTGACACATGGGCATTCGCGGCTTTGCCTTCAAGCCACTCCTTTGCCTTGGGCACTTTCGGGCCTCGCTTGCTCTTGGCGACCGCTTTGGGCTGGATATTTCGAGCGAGTGCAAGCAGGTACTGAGTCAGTCCTGCAGCGGGGATCGGGATGCATAGATATTCTGGCAAGGCTATTTGCATCCCCTCGTAACCGCTGCGTACCTGTACCGTTAGGTGAAAAATCGATGCTTCCCAATCGTCGGGCAGGGTCTGGCGATGCGCCTGCTCAACGCTGCGTTTGAGCACGGCCAGAACGTTGTAAGCCAACACGGCCGACGCAAATCCCAGCAGGGCTGCTTTAGGGTTGCCCAAGGATTCGATTTCACTGTCCAACACCGCTTCCAGGCGCTGGAACATCCCTTCGATGCTCCAGCGACGGCGATACAAATCGGCGATTTGCTCAGCACTGATAGAGTCTGGCAAGTTGCTCCAGAACAGCAGCTTGATGTCGCCGGATTCGGTGGGATTTTGCAGGTTCAGTTCGACTCGCCGCCACTGGCGTCCACCTTTTACTTCGATGGTTTGCTCGCGCACGCTGCCTGCCGCGACCGCGACAGGCACCTGCCAGTCGCTTTCCTTAAGCAGGCGTGGATGTTTGCTCTGTTCGCGAATGATGAACGAGGCCCCGGTATCTTCGCAGGCCTCCATGACCGGGAGCGTGCAGTAGAGTCGATCGGCCATCCACAGTTGTCCCGCACAGGCCTTTTCCAGCAAGGGCAGCACGCTGACGCGCTCGCTGGCATAAGCATCTTCACAAGGCTGAAGATCAACGACCTGGTCCAGATCGGGGTCGTAAACCACAACGGAAAAACCAGGCCGGGCGGCGCCCCGTTCACGGCGCAAAGCGCCCAGACGCTTTTCGCTGGAAGGCAGGTGGTTACCGTCAACGACCCGTAGTTGCCAGCCAGGCAAAATAGCTGAGTGCCCCAGTTCTTTTATCGTTGGTACCAAGCGCTCTGCGCTGCCGGTGACCAGGGCGCGCAGTAGCGCAGGCTCTGTGCGGCTGACTTTGTCATACAGCGCCGCCAAGCTGACAGGAAGATCCTCCATCTGCCGCGCGGCGGCATGCAGCGAAGGTCGCAAGCCCAATGAAACAAGGGACATCAGTTCAACGATGGTTGAAAACAAAAGCTCACGTGGGTACTGCCGTTGACGGTGCTCTTCAAACACCTGATCGACCCATTCAGCAGGAACAGCTTGTTCCAATATCACTCTGGTCATGACACTGGCCGGTGTTTTTTTCTCAAACCGCGCTAGAACTTCTGCCCACACTGCTTTCGTCACCCTGACTGGTTTTGGGGGATTTTATCAAAGACCTTGAAAGGGCTGGCCGTAAGGGCGAAACCATAAGTGGCCGTTACCGCAGCAATGGATATGTACCCGGTCCATCCAACCAATTGTTTTGCTGTTCGATAATCGCCCAAAACCCGCAAACGGCAATTGAACCGATCCCGGGCCGCCCTTCACCATCCTTCGCACAAAACCAATAACAACAGGTTCGACGCCATGCCCCTACGCCCCGCCTCGCCCGGCTGATCCCCGATCGCCCTGACACCCCTGGCTCCACCCTTACCACCCGCACTTCAAAACGTGCGGCAACGACCCGCTTCGTCCACAAAAATAGAGACAACGCCCATGAAGCCCACACAGCACTTGTTCCCCAGCCTCATTGCCGTCGCCCTGACCAGTACCGCCCTACCCGCCCTGGCTGCGGAATCAGGGTTCGTCGAAGACGCCAAGGCCACGCTGAACTTGCGCAACTTCTACTTCAACCGCAACTTCACCAACCCGAACAACGCCCAGGGCAAGGCCGAAGAGTGGACCCAGAGTTTCATCCTCGACGCCAAGTCTGGCTTCACCCAGGGCGTGGTCGGTTTCGGTGTGGACGTGCTGGGCATGTACTCGGTGAAACTCGACGGCGGCCGTGGCACCGCAGGTACGCAGTTGTTGCCAGTGCATGACGACGGCCGCCCAGCCGATGACTTCAGCCGTTTGGGCGTGGCCCTGAAGGCCAAGGTGTCGAAGACCGAGTTGAAGGTCGGCGAATGGATGCCGGTGCTGCCGATCCTGCGCTCCGACGACGGTCGTTCCCTGCCGCAAACCTTCCGTGGCGGCCAGGTGACCTCCACCGAGATCAACGGCCTGAGCCTCTACGGCGGCCAGTTCCGTGGCAACAGCCCGCGCAATGACGCGAGCATGGAAGACATGTCGATGAACGGCCGCGGCGCGTTCACCTCCGACCGCTTCAACTTCGGCGGCGGCGAATATGCCTTCAACGAAAAACGCACCCAGGTCGGTGTGTGGTACGCGGAACTGTCCGACATCTACCAACAGCAGTATTTCAACCTGACCCACAGCCAGCCCATCGGCGACTGGACCCTGGGCGCCAACCTTGGCTACTTCATCGGCAAGGAAGACGGCAGCGCCCTGGCCGGCGACCTGGACAACAAAACCGCCTTCGCCATGCTCTCGGCCAAGTATGGCGGCAACACCTTCTATGTCGGCCTGCAAAAACTCAGCGGCGATGACGCCTGGATGCGCGTCAACGGCACCAGCGGCGGCACCCTGGCGAACGACAGCTACAACTCCAGCTACGACAACGCCAAGGAAAAATCCTGGCAACTGCGCCACGACTTCAACTTCGCCGCCGTCGGCGTGCCGGGCCTGACCCTGATGAACCGCTATATCAGCGGCGACAACGTGCACACCGCCACCGTCGACGATGGCAAGGAATGGGGTCGTGAAAGTGAGCTGGCCTACACCGTGCAGAGCGGCGCACTGAAGAGCCTGAATGTGAAGTGGCGTAACTCGACGATGCGTCGGGACTACAGCACCAATGAGTTCGATGAGAATCGGTTGATCGTCAGCTATCCGATCAGCTTGTTGTAAAGCCTGGATGCGGTGAGCCCGCTGAGATATTCGATGCTGTTCCATCGTTATCGCGAGCAAGCTCGCTCCCACAGGGGGACTGGCGGGGATCACATAATCTACGTTCGTCGCGGATCCAATGTGGGAGCGAGCTTGCTCGCGAAGACGGCGGCACAGTCAGCATCCTCGTCGACTGACCCACCGCTTTCGCGGGCAAGCTCGCTCCCACAGGGGGACTGGCGGGGATCACATAATCTACGTTCGCCGCGGATCCAATGTGGGAGCGAGCTTGCTCGCGAAGACGGCGGCACAGTCAGCATCCTCGTCGACTGACCCACCGCTTTCGCGGGCAAGCCCGCTCCCACAGGGGGACTGGCGGGGATCACATAATCTACGTTCGTCGCGGATCCAATGTGGGAGCGAGCTTGCTCGCGAAGACGGCGGCACAGTCAGCATCCTCGTCGACTGACCCACCGCTTTCGCGGGCAAGCCCGCTCCCACAGGGGACTGGCGGGGATCACATAATCTACGTTCGTCGCGGATCCAATGTGGGAGCGAGCTTGCTCGCGAAGACGGCGGCACAGTCAGCATCCTCGCCGACTGACCCACCGCTTTCGCGGGCAAGCCCGCTCCCACAGGGAATGAGATACGCCCTTAAGCCCGCGACTCGACGCCTAGTTCATCCCACACCGACTCAGCCAGATGAAAGGTAGCGTTCGCCGCCGGAATACCGCAGTAGATCGCACTCTGCATGATCACTTCCTTGATCTCGCTGCGGCTCACCCCATTGTTGGCGGCGGCGCGCAGGTGCAGCTTGAGTTCTTCGTTGCGGTTCATGCCGATCAGCATGGCGATGGTGATCAGGCTGCGGGTGTGGCGCGGCAGGCCCGG
Source organism: Pseudomonas sp. B21-054 (assembly GCF_026016345.1). Classification (NCBI taxonomy): domain Bacteria; kingdom Pseudomonadati; phylum Pseudomonadota; class Gammaproteobacteria; order Pseudomonadales; family Pseudomonadaceae; genus Pseudomonas; species Pseudomonas sp. B21-054. Next base: position 1,577,977 of record NZ_CP087204.1, on the reverse strand, counting down.
GCGAGTCCAGATGTCGCCCCAGGCATGGCGGGTGATCATCTCCTGGAATTCGCTGTTGAACTCGGTCAGGGCATTGAGGCTGCGGTCGACGTGGGCATCGCCCAGTACCGCGCGGCGCACTTGCATGCCTTCGTCGTAACGTTGTTTCTCGTCCACAAAAAACTCCTCAGGCGCGGCTGGAATCAAGCAGGAAATCCAGCACCCGCGCGCTGAACGCGGCGCCGGCCTGGACGTTGGACAGGTGCGCGGCATAGAACTCGGCGTACTCGGCCCCGCGGACCCGCTCCTGGATGAAGTGCCCGCCCGACGGCGGTGTCACCGCATCTTCAGTGCCGGCCACCACCAACAGCGGCACGCGGATCGACGACAGTTGCTCACGAAAATCGGCATCACGCACGGCCGCACAGTTGGCTGCGTAGCCCTGGGGCGAAGTGGCGGCGAGCATGTCGGTGATCTTCTTCACCTTCGCAGGTTGAGCCTCGGCAAAATCCGCGGTAAACCAGCGGGCGATCGAAGCATCCCGCAGCGCCACCATTGCCGCCTTGCCATCGCGCAGCACGGTTTCGATGCGCGGGTTCCACACCGACGGGTCGCCGATTTTGGCGGCGGTGTTGCACACCACCAGTTTGTGCAGGCGCTCGCCGGCATTGATCCCCAGCCACTGGCCGATCAACCCGCCCATGGACAACCCACAGAAATGCACTTTGTCGATGTTCAACTGATCGAGCATCGCCAGCACGTCGCGACCCAGCTGTTCGATGCTGTACGGCCCTTCCGTGACCAGCGACTGGCCATGGCCGCGCGTGTCGAAGCGCAGCACGCGAAAGTGTTCGCTGAAGGCCGCGACCTGCTCGTCCCACATGTGCAGGTCGGTGCCCAGGGAGTTGGAGAGCAGCAGCACCGGGGCGTCTTGCGACCCGTCCAGTCGCTGCTCATCAAAACAATAGTTCAGATCGCCCTCGGCGAGTTTGACGAATCCCACAACAATCTCCTTTCAGGCGTTCAAGGCAAGGTGTTCGGCCACGGCTCGGGCGACCCAGGTCTGGGCTTGTCCGAGGTAGTGCGCCGGGTCAAGTAGATGATCAAGCTCGGTCGGCGATAGCTGCGCGGTGACCTGGGGTTCGTCTCCCAGCACCTCGCGTAGATGTCGCTGTTCGGCCACGGCGCGCTTGCAGCATTGCTCCAGCAAATGATGCGCCGTGTCGCGCCCCACACGCTGGGCCAGGACAATGCTCACCGCTTCGGCCAACACCAGCCCTTGAGTCAGTTGCAGGTTGCGGGCCATGCGCGCCGCATCCACTTCCAGCCCTTCGGACAGCAGTCGCGCCTGTTGCAAGGCACCGGAGACCAGGCAGCAGATTTCCGGCAAGGTTTCCCACTCGGCGTGCCACAGGCCCAGGCTGCGCTCGTGCTCCTGGGGCATGGCGCTGAACAGCGTCGACACCAAACCGGGCACCCGCGTCGCCGCGCCGATCAACACCGCCGCGCCCACCGGGTTGCGCTTGTGGGGCATGGTGGACGAACCACCCTTGCCCGGCGCCGAAGGCTCGAACACTTCGCCGGCCTCGGTCTGCATCAACAGGCTGATATCGCGGCCCAGTTTGCCCAGGCTGCCGGCGATCAGGCCCAACACCGAGCCGAACTCCACCAGGCGATCGCGCTGGGTATGCCACGGCTGTTCCGGCAGGTTCAGTTGCAGTTCGGCGGCCAAGGCTTCGGCGATGGGCAAGGCGTGCTCCCCCAGGGCGGCGAGGGTTCCAGAAGCACCGCCGAATTGCAGCACCAGCAAGCGCGGCTTGAGTTCTTTCAAGCGCTGGCGACTGCGGGTGATCGCCCCCAGCCAACCAGCGATTTTCATCCCCAAGGTCACAGGCGTGGCGTGTTGCAACCAGGTGCGCCCGGCCAACGGTGTGGCGGCGTAGCGTTCGGCTTGTCGGGCCAGGATGGCGGCCAGTTGCGCCAGCTCGCCTTCGATCAGCCCCAATGCCTGGCGCAGTTGCAGCACCAGCCCGCTGTCCATCACGTCCTGGCTGGTGGCGCCCAGGTGCACGTAGCGCTCGGCTTCGCCATCCTCGGCGGCGATGCGCTTGCCCAACGCCTTGACCAGCGGGATAGCCGAATTGCCGGCACTGGCGATCGCTTCGCTCAACGCCGAAAAATCATAAAGCTCGGCGCGACAGGCCTTTTCGATCGACGCCACGGCACTTTGTGGAATCAACCCCACCCGCGCCTCGGCCCGGGCCAGGGCGGCTTCGACGTCCAGCATGGCCTGGACCCGGCCCGCATCGCAGAACACCTCGCGCATGTCGCGGGCGGTGAAGTAGGCATCGAACAGCTGATTGCCCGGTCGTTCGCTCATAAACAGTCCTTGGGAAGGTAGATGTCCTGAGGCTAGGAGATTGCTGTGGCGAGGGGATTTATCCCCGCTGGGCTGCGCAGCAGCCCCTAAGCAGCAACACAATCTGTCTGACAGACCCAGTTGCTGGTATTTAGGGCCGCTTCGCGCCCCAGCGGGGATAAATCCCCTCGCCACAACAATCTCTGGCCACAGTGACTCAAACAAACCTCAAATGATCAGGTGGGTTCAAAGGTCGTGGTGCAAATACGCCGGTTGCTTGGGCAGGCGCAGGCTGAACAGGAACGCCACCACCATCATGACCGTGACATACCAATAAAAGGCGTTTTCCATGCCTTGGGCTTTCAGGCTCAAGGCAACGTATTCGGCCGAACCGCCAAAAATCGCATTCGCCACCGCATAGGCCAACCCTACTCCCAGCGCTCGCACTTCAGGTGGAAACATCTCGGCTTTAACCAGGCCACTGATGGAGGTGTAGAAACTGACGATTGCCAGCGCCAGCGTAATCAGGACGAACGCCAGGAACGGGCTGCTGATGCTTTTCAGGGTCAGCAAAATCGGCACGGTGCACAACGCGCCCAAGGCACCGAACCAGAGCATGGAGTTACGTCGGCCGATCTTGTCCGCCAGCATGCCGAACAACGGCTGCATGCACATGTACAGGAACAACGCGCCAGTCATGATGTAGCTGGCGGTCTTGGCGTGCAGGCCGGCGGTATTCACCAGGTATTTCTGCATGTACGTGGTGAAGGTGTAGAAAATCAACGAACCGCCGGCGGTGTAGCCCAACACGGTGATGAACGCCGCCTTGTGGTCGCGAAACAGCGCCGCGATGCTGCCAGCGTCTTTGTTTTCGCGCATTTCCTTGCTGCTGGTTTCCTTCAGGGAGCGTCGCAGGAACAGGGAAATCAACGCGGCCACGGCACCAACCACGAACGGGATCCGCCAGCCGTAGGCGCGCAGTTCGTCTTCATTGAGAAACTGTTGCAGGATCACCACCAGCGACACCGCCAACAGTTGCCCGCCGATCAGCGTCACGTACTGGAACGAGGCAAAAAATCCGCGCTGGCCCTTGAGGGCGACTTCGCTCATGTAGGTGGCGGTGGTGCCGTACTCGCCGCCCACCGACAAGCCTTGCAGCAGGCGCGCGAACAGCAGCAGCACCGGCGCCCAGACACCAATGTCCTTGTAGGTGGGCAAGCAAGCGATGAGCAACGAGCCGAAACACATCATCAGCACCGAGATCATCATCGAATTCTTGCGCCCGTGACGGTCCGCCACCCGGCCGAAAATCCAGCCACCGATGGGTCGCATCAAGAACCCGGCGGCGAATACACCGGCCGTGTTGACCAGTTGCACCGTGGGGTTGTCGGACGGGAAGAACGCCGGCGCAAAATAAATCGCGCAGAACGCATAGACGTAGAAGTCGAACCATTCGACCAGGTTGCCGGATGAGGCACCGACGATGGCGAAGATGCGCTTGCTGCGTTCTTCGCCGGTGTAGTGGCTGATGATTGGGGTGGCCATGGATTATTCACTCGTTGGGAATGGACAAAGTCTAGACACACTTCGTAACAGACCCGTTCCACAAACAGTCTTTCAAGCAGTAGCGCCTGTAGCGCCGTCATCGCGAGCAAGCTCGCTCCCACAAGGACGATGATCATTCCCACGCGGAGCGTGGGAACAATCATCGCCTATCAACATTCAGTAATCGAAGAACACCGTCTCGGCATCCGTCCCCTGCAGGATCACGTTCCACTGGTACACGCCCGACGCATCAGGCTTGGCCACGATTGTGCCGCGACGTTCTTCGGGCACGCAGGCCAGCAGCGGGTCGGTTTCGTTGGCTTGTTCGCCGTCGAAATAGATCCGCGTCAGCAAATGCTTGACCAGCCCGCGAGCGAATACCAACACCACCAGGTGCGGTGCCTGGGTCGTGCCACCCAATCCCGGCACGCTGCCCGGCTTGATGGTAGTGAAACGAAAACGCCCTTCGGCATCCACCGGCACCCGGCCGAAGCCTTCGAAATGCGGGTCCAGGGGTTTGTCCTGGTCGTCTTCAGGATGGGCATATTTACCGGCGGCGTTGGCCTGCCAGACCTCCAGCATCGCGTCGTTGACGAACTGGCCGTTGCCATCGATCACCTGCCCGGTGATCGCCACGCGCTGGCCGAGTGTCTGGGCGACGGTCAGGTCTTCGCGGTTCAGCCAGGTCAGGCCGATGTGGTAGTACGGGCCAACGGTGTGGGACGTGGTGGCGGTGAGCGTCATCTTATTTCTCCATCGGCGTGGCATCGCGGCCGCGCAAGACGATGTCCCAGCGATAACCGAGGGCATAGTTGGGGATGGTTTTTTCCAGGTCGAAACTGGCAATCAGGCGTTCCTTGGCACTCGTGTCCGGTACGCAGTTGTAGATCGGATCGTAGGCCAGCAGCGGATCGCCAGGGAAATACATCTGCGTCACCAGGCGCGTCAGGATGCTCGGCCCGAACAGTGAGAAATGGATATGCGCCGGGCGCCAGGCGTTGGGGTGGTTGCCCCAAGGGTAGGCGCCAGGCTTGATGGTCTGGAACTGATACCAGCCGTCAGCGTCGGTGATGGTGCGACCGGTGCCCGTGAAGTTCGGGTCCAGCGGCGCGTCATGGTTATCGCGATCATGGTTGTAGCGACCGGCAGAGTTGGCCTGCCAGATTTCCACGAGGATGCCTGGCACAGGCTGGCCGTGTTCATCCAGCACGCGCCCATGAATGATGATTCGCTCCCCCAGTGGCTCGCCGGCATGCTGGGCGGTCAAGTCGTTGTCCTTCTCCTGCACGCGATCGGCGCCTACGGTTGGGCCGGTGATTTCCGACAGCGAGTGCGGCAGGAACACCAACGGCTTGGACGGCGAGCGCAGGTTGGTGGACTGGTACGGCGGGTGCAGATACTCCGGCTGGGTGCCCGCTTGGGGGCGACGATAACCAGGCTTGTCAGTCATGAAGCATTCCTCGGTTTCTTATTAGTAGAGCGACGCGTCAGACGCGTTCGATGGCCAATGCCAGACCCTGGCCGACGCCGACACACATGGTCGCCAGGCCTTTCTTACCGCCGGTCTTTTCCAGATGATGCAGCGCCGTCAGCACCAACCGCGCCCCGCTCATGCCCAGGGGATGGCCGAGGGCGATGGCGCCGCCGTTCGGGTTGACCTGCGGCGCATCGTCCGCCAGCCCCAACTCGCGCAGCACCGCCAAGCCCTGGCTGGCAAAGGCTTCATTGAGTTCGATCACGTCGAAATCGGCGACCGCCAGGCCCAGCCGTTCAGTGAGCTTGCGCACCGCCGGCACCGGGCCGATGCCCATCACCCGTGGCGCCACGCCGGCACTGGCCATGCCCAGCACTTTGCCACGCGGCGTCAGGCCATGTTTCTTCACCGCTTCGGCCGAGGCCAGGATCAGCGCCGCCGCGCCGTCGTTGACCCCCGACGCGTTGCCGGCGGTGACGGTCTTGTCCGGGCCGTTGACCGGCTTGAGTTTGCCCAGGGTTTCCAGCGTGGTGTCGGCGCGTGGGTGCTCGTCCTGCTCGACCACGGTTTCGCCTTTTTTATGGGCGATGCGCACCGGCACGATTTCTTCGGCGAAAAAACCTGCCGCCTGGGCCGCCGCCGTGCGCTGTTGGCTGCGCAAGGCGAAAGCGTCCTGGTCGGCGCGGGACACGGCGTAGTCGTCGGCCACGTTGTCCGCCGTCTGCGGCATCGCGTCCACACCGTACTGGGCTTTCATCAATGGGTTGATGAAGCGCCAGCCAATGGTGGTGTCTTCCAGTTTCATGTTGCGCGAGAACGCTGCGTCAGCCTTGCCCATCACGAAAGGTGCGCGGGACATCGATTCCACGCCGCCAGCGATGGCCAGTTCCATTTCGCCGCTGGCGATGGCGCGGAACGCCGTGCCGATGGCGTCCATGCCCGAGGCGCAGAGACGGTTGAGGGTCACGCCAGGAATGCTCTCCGGCAGGCCCGCCAACAGCAGCGCCATGCGCGCCACGTTGCGGTTGTCTTCGCCAGCCTGGTTGGCGCAGCCGAGGAACACCTCGTCCACCGCGCTCCAGTCCACCGATGGGTTGCGTTCCATCAGCGCCTTGATCGGCACAGCCGCCAGGTCATCGGCGCGCACGGCGGACAAACCGCCGCCAAACCGGCCGATGGGGGTTCGAATCGCATCACAGATGTACACGTCGCGCATCAGGCTTCTCCCGGTGCCTGGCCGTGGGCCGCCGCGGTGCGAGCTTCAAGGTCGCGCAGTGCGCGCAGCTCTACTTCGGTCGGTTCGGCGGTGGTCTGCACCTGATCGGCGAAGCGGATCGCCCAGCCAGTGGCAGCAATGACTTGCTCGCGGGTCACGCCGGGGTGCAGCGCGGTGACCACGAACTCATGGGTGTCGGCTTCCGGCTCCATGATGCACAGGTCAGTGATGATGCCCACGGGACCGGCGCCCGGCAGCCCCAGGCGCTTGCGCGAATCGCCACCCTCGCCGTGACCGAACGAGGTAATGAAATCCAGCTTGTCGACAAACGAACGCGCCGACTGCTTGAGAATGATCAGCACGCTCTTGGCCGAGCCAGCGATTTCCGGTGCGCCACCGGCACCCGGCAGACGGACTTTCGGCTGATGGTAGTCGCCCACCACCGTGGTGTTGATGTTGCCAAAACGGTCGACCTGGGCCGCGCCAAGGAAACCGACGTCGATACGCCCGCCTTGCAGCCAGTAGCGAAAAATCTCACCGGTCGGCACGACAGTATCGGCGGTTTCCGCCAGCTCACCGTCGCCGATGGACAGCGGCAGTACACTGGGCTTGGCACCGATCGGGCCGGATTCGTAGATCAGCACGACGTCCGGCGACGAGGTCAACCGTGCCAGGTTGGCGGCTTTCGACGGCAGGCCGATGCCCACGAAGCACACGGCGTTGTTCTTCAGCCGGCGGGCCGCGGCGACGGTCATCATTTCGTTGGTGGAGTACGTCATTATTTCGCCTCCGAAGCGGCTGCCAGTCGGGCCTGGAATTCACTGAAATCCCGGGTGCCGTGGATGTATTCGTTGATCCAGGCGGTAAAGGTCTCACGGTCCCGGGCGATGGGGTCCCACGCTTGGTAGAAACGGTTGTCACGCTCGGTGTAGCCGTGGGCGTAGGACGGATGAGCGCCGCCCGGGACGTGGCACACCGCACTCAGCGCCCAGGTCGGCAGCACGCAGGCGTTCATCGGCGCATTCAGGTCGTCGACGATTTCTTCCACGGTGACGATGCAGCGCTTGGCGGCCAGGGCGGCTTCTTTCTGCACACCAAGAATGCCCCACAGCAGCACGTTGCCCTTGCGGTCGGCCTTCTGGGCGTGAATCACCGTGATGTCCGGGCGCACCGAAGGCACTGCGGCAAGCACTTCACCAGTGAAAGGACAGGTCACGCTCTTGATCAGCGGGTTGACCTTGGGCAGGTCGGAGCCGGCGTAGGCCCGCAGCACCGCGAACGGTAGGCCGGAGGCCCCGGCGACGTAGGCGTTGGCCAGGTCGGCGTGGCTGTGTTCCTCGATCTCCAGCGGATGTGGCCATTGCTTCTCTACCGCGTCACGCAGGCGGTGCAGCGAGCCCACTCCCGGGTTACCGCCCCAGGAGAAAATCAACTTGCGAGCACAGCCGGCACCGATCAACTGGTCGTAGATCAGGTCAGGCGTCATCCGCACCAGCGTCAGATCTTTCTTGCCCTGGCGAATGATTTCATGACCCGCCGCCGTCGGAATCAGGTGAGTGAAGCCTTCGAGCGCGACGGTATCGCCGTCGTTGACGAATTGCTTCACCGCGTCGTGCAGCGAAAGGATTTCAGCCATGGGGCAGGCTCCCGTTTTCCAGTAGACCGACATGAAGAAAAAGGCGCGAGGTTAAGCGCCGGAGTGACTGAAGATTAAGCTGAGAGAAAACGCCAAACAATCCGATAATCGACTGAGTGTTCGTTTATCGAACAGATTGTTGTTTAGCTATCGATTCATCCAAATACACAGAGATCACTGTGGGAGCGGGCTTGCTCGCGAATACGGTTTGTCAGGCAGTACTACTTTGTCTGACTCACTGCATTCGCGAGCAAGCCCGCTCCCACAGGGGCATATCACTGGCTCAGGTCGCATCCGCATGGCTGACCATGCCCTTGATCACCACCGCCGTGGTCGCCAGGGCAGCCGGAATGACCAGGGCGGTCAGGACCTGTTCGAAGTTCCAGCCCAGGCCCAACAGGGTCGCGCCCATCCAGGCACCGAGGATCGCGCCGAAACGACCGATGCCCAGCATCCAGGACACACCCGTGGCCCGGCCTTGGGTGGGATAGAATCGCGCCGCCAGGGAAGGCATCGCCGATTGCGCACCGTTGACGCACATGCCGGCCACCAGCACCAGGGTGGCGAGCAAGGTGATGTTGCCCAGGCTCTGCCCTACCGCGTAGGCAAATATCCCGGCCATCAGATAGAAAAGGCCGATGACCTTGTGCGGATTGAAGCGGTCCATCGCCCACCCCACACCGACCGCGCTCAATACGCCACCGAATTGAAACAACGCACCGATAAACGCCGCCTGCTCCATGCTCGCGCCACTGTCGCGCATCAGCGTCGGCAGCCAACTGGTCAGCAGGTAGACGATCACCAGGCCCATGAAATAAGTCAGCCACAGCAGCAACGTGCCAGCGCTGTAGGTGCCAGAGAAAATCACCGCCAATACGTTTCGGGCTTTCACGGTTTTCTGTTCCGGCACGCTGAAGCTCGCGGCCTGGGCAATCGTATTGGGTTCGATCGGCGCCAGGGCCTTGCGTACTTTGTCGGTGCCGCGATTGCGCACCAGTAGATAACGCGCCGACTCCGGCAGCCAGAACAGCAATACCACCGCCAGGATCAACGGCAGGATCCCGCCGATCAGCAGCAGGCTGTGCCAGCCGTACGCGGGTATCAGCTTGGCGGAGATGAACCCACCGCCGGCCATGCCCAGGTTGAACCCGCAGAACATGCTGGTCACCAGCAGGGATTTCTTGCGTTCCGGGGTGTATTCCGACAGCAACGTGGTGGCGTTTGGCATCCCGGCGCCCAACCCCAGGCCGGTCAGGAAACGCAGCACCAGCAATTGATCGACGTTAGTGCTGTAGGCCGACGCCAGGCTGAATGCGCCGAACAACAGGACCGCGCCCACCAGTACGATTTTTCGCCCGAAGCGGTCAGCCAATGGGCCCGAACCCAGTGCGCCGAACACCATGCCGATCAACGCGGCACTCATCACCGGGCCGAGGCTGGCACGATCGATCCCCCAGTCCTGGGACAGGGCCGGGGCAATGAAGCCCATGGCCGCTGTATCGAGGCCGTCGAGGAAGACAATCAGGAAGCAGAGAATCACCACTCGCCATTGATAGCGCGAGATGGGTTGGGCATTGATGAAGGACTGCACGTCGAGGCAATTGCCTACAGAGATCTGGGGCTGGTTCATTTTATTTTTATTCCACGCAAGCAACGCAGGCGAACAGAGAGCGCCCTCCAACAGCCGAGCCAGGCCGGATGACGCTGCCGCGACATTAAAGAGGCGCAGCAAACACCGTCAATTCGCCAGAGGCGACTCTGTGCGTTTATCGAACAGCTTAAGTGAACAGTTGCGCACTCAGGTCGCGACTGGCCCCCAGCAGGCCTGGCAGGAAGCGCTGTTCCAGCTCATTGCGGCTGACTCGCCCGGCATGGGTGCTGACATTCAGCGCCGCCACCACTTGACCGGAAGCGTCGTACACCGGCACGGCAATCGAACGCAGGCCCTGCTCCAATTCCTGGTCGACAATGCACCAGCCCTGCTGCCGCACTTGTTGCAGGCACTCAAGCAACGCCTCAGGCGTGTGCAGGGTGCGGCTGGTCTTGGCCTGCAGGTCGGCGTGATCGAGGTAATCACGCAGCGAAGCGTCGTCCAGGGCCGCCAGGAGAATCCTGCCCATCGAGGTGCAATAGGCCGGCAGACGCCCGCCAACGGACAGGTCCACGGAAATCAGCCGCTGGGTGGTGGCCGACCGGGCGATGTAGAGAATGTCGTCACCTTCGAGCGTCGCCATGTTGCAGGCTTCGTGCAACTGTTCGCTCATGCGGTCCAGGTACGGCTGGGCGGAAACAGCCAGGGGCGTCGATGACAGATAGGCGTGACCGAGGGTCAACACTTTGGGCAACAGTGAATAGGTGCGTCCGTCAGTGGTGGCGTAGCCGAGCTTGATCAAGGTATGCAGGCAACGTCTGACAGCGGCGCGGGGGATTTCCGTGCGGTGGCTGATCTGGGCAATCGTCAGGTGCCGTTTGCGCTCCTGGAACGCCTGGACCACGGCCAGTCCCCGGGCCAGGGAGGTCATGAAGTCCGGGTCGCCGGTCAGCGCCTGGATCCGCTTGGCCGGCGAGGCGACGATCGGAGGCGCCACTGAAGTGAAGGCGTTGCGCAGCTGGTCGTTCATGTCTGGTCCTTCCCGGCGAATGACGGCTATTACAAGCGGCTGCCTGGCAGACAGACAAGGGCTGGACCGCCAAGACCGTTCGATTATCGAACCAGCGCCCGATAATCGCAATCAGCTTGCTCTGCGGGGCGATCCGCTTCGCCTGTCGAGCGGACTATAAGTTCGACGATCCCTGGTGGTTGGACTTGAACACAATGCCTGGGATATTGAACTTGCCACCTTCAATGGCGTCAGCCTTCCGACACTTGCCGGACGTCCTGAAACCTAATTGCCAAAAGTTGCACAAGCAAACAGGGGTTCACATAACAATGGATACTTTTAATTTTTCCCGATAGTGTTCTTCGAGTGGACCGCTATAATGCACTTCAGTGACGAAGCGGCCAATCGACCGTTTCCGTCCGCGGGCACTGCAGTTCATTGCGTGGTGCACGCAACAGGTGCCCGAAGCACCTTAAATGGCCGCTTCCCCTGTATTGGCAACAACACGAAGCCCTGATGCTACGTCAGCTGTCAGCTCTGGTGCCGTGGCCGTCTGCATGCCTACATGCAGTGCGTATCACCAGATTCAATTTCACTTTATTAGGTAGAACTGTGACGAAAGACGAACTGCGCGCGGAACTTGAGCGCCAGGAACAACGTTACAAGGAAGTTTACGGCGGGGAAGTCACCACCTACGCCGCGCAGCCTGAACCGGAACGCAAACCCTGGCGCAAGCGCGCCACCGTTCAGGACCAGGCCTTCACCCAGGAACTGCAAAAGATGGAAAAAGAACTCAAGGCCGAAGAGCAGTGACGCTCAAGACTTGATGTTCTTGTGGAGCGGTATCCGGCCAACACCCAGGCCGGACGCCGATGCTGGACGCCCGCCATGAGCGGGCCGCCCTCTCCTTCCGCCTGCGGTCGAGGTGTATTCGTGGCCGAGCTTTTTCAGATATTTCATACAACCACCTGAAGCACCTTTTGCGCCGGGATTGCTCTTGCCTTTCGTGCTTTCCAGCCCGAAATCAATGGGTTGCGTACCCTGTCGAAATCCCCGGCCCAGAGCGTTTCCTACAAATTATTTCGTTGAAGAATGTTACCGATGAGCAGCCGATGCATCGATTGCCAAGGTTTTCTGGCATAATCGCGCCCCCTTACGACCGGGTCAGAAAACCTTCATGATCGATTTATTCAGCGGACTGGATGCTTGGGTGCTTGTGAGCCTCTTGCTCGCCCTGGCTTTTGTCCTCGCCTTCGAGTTCATCAACGGCTTTCATGACACCGCTAACGCGGTTGCCACTGTTATCTACACCAAAGCCATGCCGCCTCATCTGGCGGTGTTCTTTTCCGGTGTGTTCAATTTCCTCGGCGTGCTGCTGGGCGGCGTGGGGGTGGCGTATGCCATCGTCCACCTGTTGCCCGTGGAGCTGCTGATCAATGTGAACACCGGACACGGGCTGGCCATGGTGTTTTCGCTGCTCGCAGCGGCCATCACCTGGAACCTGGGCACCTGGTACTTCGGTATCCCGGCCTCCAGTTCGCACACGCTGATCGGCTCGATCCTCGGTGTCGGCCTGGCCAACGCCTTGATCAACGATATTCCGCTGGCCGACGGGGTGAACTGGCAAAAGGCGATCGATATCGGCGCCTCCCTGGTGTTCTCGCCCATGGCCGGCTTCCTGATCGCCGCCCTGGTGTTGATTGGCCTGAAATGGTGGCGTCCACTGTCGAAGATGCACAAGACGCCGGAACAGCGCCGCAAGATCGACGACAAAAAGCACCCGCCATTCTGGAATCGCCTGGTGCTGGTGATCTCGGCCATGGCCGTCAGCTTCGTCCACGGCTCCAACGATGGCCAGAAAGGTATCGGCCTGATCATGCTGGTGCTGATCGGTATCGTGCCCGCGCAGTTCGTACTCGACCTGGGCAGCACCACCTACCAGATCGAGCGGACCCGTGACGCGACCCTGCACCTGAGCCAGTTCTACCAGCGCAACAACGAATCCCTGGGTGAGTACCTGGCGCTGGGCAAAAGCGTGAAAGGCGATCTGCCGGAAAAATTCCGTTGTAACCCGCAGCAGACAGAACCCACCATCGCTGCACTGCTCGACACCCTCAAAGGCGTGGCGGACTACCATTCGCTGCCGTCGGAGAGCCGCATCGAAGTGCGCCGCTACCTGCTCTGCCTGGATGACACGGCGAAGAAGGTCGGCAAGTTGCCAGGCCTGGCGGCCCGCGAGAAAGACGACCTGAACAAGCTGCGCAAGGACCTGACCGCCACCACCGAATACGCCCCGTTCTGGGTGATCCTGGCAGTCGCCCTGGCCCTCGGCCTGGGTACCATGGTCGGCTGGAAGCGTGTGGTGCTGACCATCGGCGAGAAGATCGGCAAGCAAGGCATGACCTATGCCCAGGGCATGTCGGCGCAGATCACCACGGCGTGCATGATCGGCGCGGCGAACATCTTCAGCCTGCCGGTTTCCACCACCCACGTGCTGTCCTCGGGCGTGGCCGGCACCATGGTCGCCAACAAGAGCGGCCTGCAAGGTGGCACCGTGCGCAACATCCTGCTGGCCTGGGTGTTGACCCTGCCGGCGACGGTGGGGCTGTCGGCCGGGTTGTTCTGGCTGGCGTCCAAGGCCCTGGGTAGCTGATTCCAGCGCCCCACAAAAAAAGGTGCGACCCTGGTGGTTCGCACCTTTTTTTATGCCCAAAACACCCAACCCTGTGGGAGCGAGCTTGCTCGCGATAGCGTCAGGTCAGCCAGTATCAATGGCGGCTGAAACACCGCTATCGCGAGCAAGCTCGCTCCCACAATGGTTTTGTGTGGAACTGGAGAAATTTGCCCCAAAAAAAAAGGGCGACCGAAGTCGCCCAAAATGCCTTGCGTGCTCGTTGTAACCAGAAAGACCTACGGCTTCTTGCGCTTATGTGCGTCTTTCCAGATGAATAATCCAAAGCCTGCGAAAAACACGAACATGAGGCCGACCGTCAACACCCCGGCAAACACCACATTATCGAAAAACATGACTGGCCTCCTGGTCTTGCCCCTGTTGCGATGGGTTCAAGTTAACCAATCAGGCCTGGATGAAAATTGACCGGGGTCAATAACGCCCGCAACGGGGCGCAAAGGTGGGGAAATAACTGATCTGCATCAATGGATCGAGGGGAGTTCAACGCTTCTTCGGTTTGTTTTTCGGCTTTTTCTTGGGTTTACCCAACGGCATGGCTTGTTCAAAAGCCTGGCGGACTTCATTGAGGCGTTTTTCGTTGAGGTCGTGAACGCGCTTGGCGCGCTCGGCGCTGAGGTCGATCAGTTTGTCGTCTTGGCTCATGGCGTGTCGGCATCGTGCAGTGAATTGCGGATGCGCCCATGATGCGGGCTGTTGGCGGCGTTGACCAGCCTGCGTACGTCGGCAAAGCCTGAATCAGATCTGGATATCGACCCACAGGCCCTGGCGCGACTCTTCTTCCATCAGCGGCACTACCGGCACAGTGTTATCGGCATTGAGTTCGGTACCCGGTACCGCCAGGTGTTCCTCGGGGTCCTCGTCGGCTTCGTGGCGGCGCTTGTCGCGTTCCTGCTGGCGGCGCTGTTCCTCGCGCAGCAACAGCGCGGCCTCTTCCGGATCGCGCTTTTGCAGGTCGATGGTGCTTTCGTTGGAGCTTTGCTGCACCGGGACCACGGGCGGTATGTCCGGTCGCTGGCGGACCGGGTCCGTTTGAGCGTTGATCGGTACGACGCTCAAGGGAAGTATGGGTGGCAACATAAAGGTCTCCTGTCTTCAGGTTGTCGGCTGAGGGGATGGCAGCTTGAACCGCCGGTCTGAAACTTGTGACCCAGTTGGCATTGCAGCAACACTCGGGGCCGAGCTTGTTTGATCGCCGAACACGCTTAAGTTCCGTACCGTCGAGTGATGAATCAGCCCCCACGGCAGCGTAATGCTTACGTAATTCCTTTGGTCTGAGGGATCATTCCGTTAAGATAACCGGCTTTTTCAAGGCGGGAGTCAGGCAGCATGGCGCAGCAGTATCAACCGGGGCAACGCTGGATCAGTGACAGCGAAGCCGAGCTGGGTTTAGGCACCGTTCTGGCACAGGACGGCCGCTTGTTGACCGTGCTCTATCCGGCCACTGGCGACACTCGCCAGTACGCGCTACGGAATGCGCCCCTCACCCGTGTACGGTTTTCGCCAGGCGATGTGATCACTCACTTCGAAGGCTGGAAAATGACCGTGCGCGAAGTGGATGATGTCGACGGACTGCTGGTCTACCACGGCCTCAACGGGCAGAACGAAGTCGTCACCCTGCCAGAAACCCAGCTGTCGAACTTTATCCAGTTCCGCCTGGCCAGCGACCGTCTGTTCGCCGGCCAGATCGACCCGCTGGCCTGGTTTTCCCTGCGCTACCACACCCTGGAACACACCAGTCGCCAGTTGCAGTCTTCGCTGTGGGGCCTGGGTGGCGTACGTGCCCAGCCAATCGCCCACCAGTTGCATATCGCCCGCGAAGTGGCCGACCGCATTGCGCCGCGGGTGTTGCTGGCAGACGAAGTCGGCCTGGGCAAGACCATCGAAGCCGGCCTGGTGATCCATCGCCAACTGCTTTCCGGCCGCGCCAACCGCGTACTGATCCTGGTGCCGGAAAACCTTCAGCACCAGTGGCTGGTGGAAATGCGTCGGCGTTTCAACCTGCAGGTCGCACTGTTCGATGAAGAACGTTTCATCGAAAGCGATGCCAGCAACCCGTTTGAAGACACCCAATTGGCCCTGGTGGCGCTGGAGTGGCTGGTAGACGACGAGAAGGCCCAGGATGCGCTGTTCGCCGCCGGCTGGGACTTGATGGTGGTCGATGAAGCCCACCACCTGGTATGGCACGAAGATCAGGTCAGCCCGCAATATGCGCTGGTCGAACAGCTTGCCGAGACGATCCCGGGCGTGCTGCTGCTGACCGCGACCCCGGAACAACTGGGCCAGGACAGCCACTTCGCCCGTCTGCGCCTGCTGGACCCGAACCGCTTCCACGACCTCAAGGCCTTCCGCGCCGAGAGCGAAAACTATCGCCCGGTGGCCGAAGCCGTGCAGGAGCTGCTGGACAAAGGCCGCCTCTCGCCCGAAGCCCACCAGACCATCCACGGCTTTTTGGGGAACGAAGGCGAAGCCTTGCTGACCGCCGTCAATGATGGCGATGTCGAAGCCAGCGCCCGCCTGGTCCGCGAACTGCTGGACCGCCATGGCACCGGCCGCGTGCTGTTTCGCAATACCCGCGCCGCCGTGCAGGGCTTCCCGGAGCGCAAGCTGCACGCCTACCCGCTACCATGCCCGGACGAATACCTCGAACTGCCTCTGGGCGATCACGCCGAGCTGTACCCGGAAGTCAGCTTCCAGGCCCAGCCGGACGCCAGTGAAGAAGAACGCTGGTGGCGTTTCGATCCGCGGGTCGAGTGGCTGATCGACACCCTGAAGATGCTCAAGCGCACCAAGGTGCTGGTGATCTGTGCCCACGCCGAAACCGCCATGGACCTGGAAGACGCCCTGCGCGTGCGTTCCGGGATCCCGGCCACGGTGTTCCACGAAGGCATGAACATCCTGGAGCGTGACCGCGCGGCGGCCTATTTCGCCGACGAAGAGTTCGGCGCCCAAGTGCTGATCTGCTCGGAAATCGGCAGTGAGGGTCGCAACTTCCAGTTCGCCCACCACTTGGTGCTGTTCGACCTGCCGGCGCACCCGGACCTGCTGGAGCAGCGCATCGGTCGTCTGGACCGGATCGGCCAGAAGCACATCATCGAGCTGCATGTGCCTTACCTGGAAACCAGCCCGCAAGCGCGCCTGTTCCAGTGGTATCACGAAGCCTTGAATGCCTTCCTCAACACGTGCCCGACCGGCAACGCCTTGCAGCATCAGTTTGGCCCACGCCTGCTGCCGCTGCTGGAAGAAGCCGATGACGGCCAGTGGCAAGCATTGATCGACGAAGCCCGGACCGAACGCGAACGCCTGGAGGCCGAGCTGCACACCGGTCGCGACCGTCTGCTGGAACTCAATTCCGGCGGTGCGGGTGAAGGTGATGCGCTGGTGGAGGCTATTCTCGAGCAAGACGACCAATTCGCCCTGCCGATCTACATGGAAACCCTGTTCGACGCCTTCGGCATCGACAGCGAGGACCATTCGGAAAACGCGCTGATCCTCAAGCCGAGCGAAAAAATGCTCGACGCCAGCTTCCCGCTGGGCGACGACGAAGGCGTGACCATTACCTACGACCGCAACCAGGCGCTGTCTCGCGAAGACATGCAATTCATCACCTGGGAGCACCCGATGGTGCAGGGTGGCATGGACCTGGTGCTGTCCGGCTCCATGGGCAACACCGCCGTGGCGTTGATCAAGAACAAGGCCCTCAAGCCCGGCACCGTGTTGCTGGAACTGCTCTATGTCAGTGAAGTGGTTGCCCCACGTTCACTGCAACTGGGCCGTTACCTGCCGCCAGCCGCCCTGCGCTGCCTGCTGGACGCCAACGGCAACGACCTGGCCGCCCGGGTCTCGTTCGAAACCTTGAACGACCAACTCGAAAGCGTGCCCCGTGCCAGCGCCAACAAGTTCATCCAGGCCCAGCGTGACCAACTGACGCCACGGATCAACGCCGGCGAAGAGAAGATCGCCCCGCGCCACGCCGAACGCGTGGCCGAGGCCCAGCGGCGCCTGGCCGCCGATACCGACGAGGAACTGGCACGCCTGACTGCCCTGCAGGCCGTCAACCCGACCGTGCGCGACAGTGAACTGGTGGCCCTGCGCCAACAGCGCGAACAAGGCCTGGCGATGCTTGAGAAGGCGGCGTTGCGCCTGGAGGCGATTCGGGTGTTGGTGGCGGGCTGATTGCCACAGCTACTCAACAAGAGGCCCGCAGCGATGCGGGCCTTTTTTATGCAAACCTGCCAAACACAGAACTGTTTGGACTGGGAACACGGTCAGCTGTGACCTCAAGGACTGTAATACCCCACCGCCACCAGGAAATGCCCGACCTTCTTCAGGTAGGCGTGCTTATCCTCGACCTTGCCGGTCACCGGATTCTTCCAGCGGTACTCGTACTCCCCCTCGTCCTGTTTCCCGATCAAGGTCAGGATCGGCTCGCCCACCGGTTTGCCATCCGGGTCCTTGACCTTGGCGAAGTCGGTATTGAGCAGCCGCAGGTTGGTGCCGTGGCCGACATAGCGCCGGGTATTGAGGTCGACGACAAAGACATACAGATCATCCTGCAGGTAACCGCCCTTGAGGGAGTTAACCGCCGTCAGCGTGGCCTTCTCGTTCTTCAATAAATCGCTCGAGGCCTTGCCCAGCAGCGCCTTGGCCTGCTCGGCGGAAGCCCGTGGCAGGTAGTAGCCGACGGCCAGGATTCGTTCGCCGACCCGCTGGAAATACACATGCTTGCGCTCGACCTTGCCGTCGGCCCAGTTCTGCCAGCGATACTCGGCCTGCTGGATGCCACTGGCTTCCGGGGTTTTCAGGGCGTCCTTGAAGGCTTTGCGCAAGTCCGGTCCCAGAACCTCGGAAACGTCTCGCCCGATCAGCGCCGAAGAAGGACCGCCGCTGGCGAGCATGACGCCCTGGGTATCGACCACGAACACGTAGCGGTCCTGGTCGACGAACTCTCCCTGGCGACTGAAGGCGGCAAACGCTTTGTCGCCGTTGTCGTGGTAATAGGCCAGGGCCTTTTCCAGCAGGGCTCGGGCTGCCTGGCCATCGTCGGGTGTCGCAGCGTGAACCGGTGCCAACCCCAGCATCAGCATTGCCCCGAGCCAGGCCACCTTATGAAAAAAAACCATACGCACGCCCCTCGTTCTTGTTGGTGTTTCAAGAGCGTAGACGGCGTGGGGTGATGTGGAAGTATTCAGGGGATTGCTAGGGCGCCTGTGGGCATTGACTGACAGGACGTCATCGCGAGCAAGCTCGCTCCCACACTGGAGGGTGCTGGCCCTGTGGGAGCGAGCTTGCTCGCGATAGCGGCGGCACATTCAGAATGATGCGCACTGACGTTCCACTCTCGCGAACAAACGACTTATTGAGCCCGAGCGCCGAGTTGCTGTTGCAGGTGCTGGATCTGCGCTTGCAAAGTATTGATGTTGCGGGTGACCTGGCCACGGAATGCATCGAACTCGGCGGTGCTACCGCCCTTATCCTGCTGGCTCTTGAGCACGATCATGTCCTGCTCCAGGCGCTCGATGGCTGAGTTGGAGGTGGCTCTTTTCAGGGCAGTGATGTCGGCACCGATGCTCTTGAGCTGGGCATCCAGGGCTCCGCCCTCACCCTGGTTTTTCAGGGCGGAAACTTCAGCCGCCAGTGCCTTGACCTGGGCTTGGAGCTCCTTGTTGGAAGCTTGCAACTGAGTGTTGGTGTTCTGCTGTTCAGTGGTCTGGGCAATGATCTGGGCCAGTTCCTTGTCCAGGTCGGCGGACGGGCCGAACACGCCTTGCAGTTGTCTGTACTGATCCTGCAACTTGCCTTCAAATTGCCGGTTCTGCTCCTGCAACTTGTTGTCCAACTGTTTGATCTGCAGCTTCAAGGCTTCACTGTCGCTCATCACATTGGATTGGCCGGCGACGACCTTGCCGGAAAACTCCTGCAAGCGGCCCGCCGCATCCTCGCTGATCCGGGCGAAGCTTTCCTGGGTGGCCACCAGTTGCTGTTCCATCAGCGAAATCTGCTGGAAGCTCCACCAGGCCAGGAAGCCCAACGCACACAACAGCGCGCCGACCAATGCCCACAGCGGCCCGGTGCTAGGGCCCTTGACCTTGTCCGCGACAACGGGCGCCGGGCGTGCTTGCACATGGGGCTGGCGGTTGGGCAGAAAGTCATCGTCATCGGGAATATCGGCCCGCATCCGCAGGCTCGGGATATCGTCGAAGTCATCGTTGGCATCGTTACGCATGGGCATGGGTTCAACCTTTGGGAAACCGGTGATGGCTAGATGCGGCGAGTATAACCCCCTCGCCCGCCGCACCGATTGACCCCGAACCTGGCACTCGGTTCATGACGGACCGATCAGCGGGCGTCCGGAGGCCTTCATACAGGCCCCTGGGACTTCCACCAGGCGCAGAATTCATCAAGAGCCGTCCACAGGCTGACCTGTGGATCGTAATCGAGATAATGCCGGGCGCGACTGATGTCCAAGGTAAAATTCTTGTTCATGACCTGCATGCCCAGGCGCGACAGCGTCGGTTCAGGGCGGCCCGGCCACACCTTGCAAAAACCTTCATTCAGGGCGGCGACACTATAAGCCAATCCGTAGGAACGATAACGCCGGACCTGTGGGACTTCCATCTGTCGCATCACATAATTCACCACATCCCACAGCGGGACCGGTGCCCCGTTGCTGATGTTGTAGGCCTTGCCCAAGGCAGAATCAGTGGCCAGCAGACTGCTGAACAGCGCTTCGTTGAGGTTCTGCACGCTGGTGAAATCCACCTTGTTCAAGCCGTTGCCAACGATGGCCAGTCGACCCTTGCGCTGCATTTTCAACAGGCGCGGAAAAATGCTCATATCGCCCGCGCCGGTCACGAAGCGTGGCCGCAGGGCCAGCACCTCAAGGCCAAACTCCTGGGCGCCAAAGACTTTCTGTTCGGCCAGGTACTTGGTGGCGGCGTAGGGGTGTTTGAAGCGCTTGGGCACCTGTTCTTCAGTCAGCCCGAGGTGATCGTGACCGTCGAAGTAAATGGACGGCGAGGACAAATGAACCAGGCGTCGGACCTTCTGCTTGAGGCAAGCCTCGACCACATTTTCCGTGACCTGGACATTGCCCTGGTGAAAGTCCTGGTAACGGCCCCAGAGCCCCACCGAACCGGCGCAATGCACCACGGCCTCGACATCCAGGCACAAATCGCGGGCCAGCAGCGGATCGCTCAAATCCCCCGGAATGAACTGCGCACCGCGACGCACAAGATGTTCCACGCTCTCGGCCCGGCGACCGGTGACCCGCACATCCAGGCCCTGCTCCAGGGCGAAGCGCGCAAAGCGCCCGCCAATGAAGCCGCTTGCGCCGGTGACCAGAATTTTCATGAATACTCCTAGAAATCAGATTCGAACTACAAGCCTCAAGCTTCCAGCCAGGGGCTTTTAACTGACCGCTTGCAGCGTGCTGCTTGCCGCTGCGATCAATCGCTCGGTCAATAAGCCGAGCAACTGTCCACCATTGCGCCAATGATGCCAGTACAGCGGTACATCGATCGGTTTATCTGCCAACAATTCCACCAACACACCTCGTTCCAGCTGCTCACGCACTTGCAGCTCCGGCACGAGCCCCCAGCCCAGCCCCACTTCAGCAAGACGAATAAAACCTTCGGACGAGGGGCACAAATGATGCTCGAAACCGCCCTCCACGCCCACGGACGCGAGGTAGCGGTGCTGCAAGAAATCATCCGGGCCAAACACCAGCGCCGGGGTACGGGCTAATTGGTCAGCGCGCACCCCGTCAGGGAAGTGCCGGGCAATGAACGCTGGACTGGCCAGCGCCCGGTACCGCATGGCCCCCAGCAATACGCTGCGGGCGCCGGCCACAGGGCGTTCGCTGGCGCAGACGCAGGCCGCCACTTCACCGGCACGCATGCGCTTGAGGCCGACGGTCTGGTCTTCCACCACCAGGTCGAGCAACAAATGGTGCTCGGCGCAGAAATCGCCCACGGCGGCCGCCCACCAGGTCGCCAGGCTGTCGGCATTCAGGGCGATGCGCAGACGCTCGGGCAGGCCCTCTTCGTCCAGTGCTGGCACCAGGCTTTGCAGGTCACGCTCGAGCAGCCGCACCTGTTGCACATGATTGAGCAAGCGGCGGCCGATCTCGGTCGGTGCAGGCGGCGTGGCGCGCACCAGCACAGGCTGGCCGATCCGCGCTTCCAACAGTTTGATCCGCTGCGAAATGGCCGATTGCGACAGCCCCAACACCTGGGCCGCCCGTTCGAAACCGGCTTGCTCGACAACCGCCGCCAGGGCGGAAAGCAATTTATAATCGAACATCAGTTTTCCTAATGAGCAATCAGCAGGATTGGTTTTTCTTATACAGCGTCAAACCGGAGAATGGCCAGCATTCAAGCATCGACGGGAGTAAACACTATGTGGCAAAGCTATGTGAACGGACTGCTGGTGGCCCTCGGGCTGATCATGGCCATTGGCGCGCAGAACGCGTTTGTACTGGCTCAAAGCTTGCGCCGCGAGCATCACTTACCGGTGGCCGCGCTGTGCGTCACCTTTGATGCGCTGCTGGTGGCCGCCGGCGTGTTCGGGTTGGCGACGCTGTTGGCCCAGAGCCCGTTGTTGCTGGCGATCGCTCGCTGGGGTGGCGCGGCGTTCTTGCTCTGGTATGGCAGCCTGGCGTTGCGTCGGGCCTGTTCGAAGCAAAGCCTGCAGCAGGACGGGAAACAGGTCGTGCGTTCCCTACGGGCAGTGCTGCTCAGCGCCCTGGCGGTGACGCTCCTCAATCCCCACGTGTACCTCGACACCGTGCTGCTGATCGGCTCCCTCGGCGCCCAGCAAAGCGTGCCCGGGGCCTATGTCGTGGGCGCGGCCAGTGCCTCGCTGCTGTGGTTCTTCACCCTGGCCCTGGGCGCCGCATGGCTGGCCCCGTGGCTGGCCCGGCCGAGTACCTGGCGGATACTGGATGTGCTGGTGGCAATGATGATGTTCACCGTGGCGGCGCAGTTGATCGTCTCGGGTTGATTATTCCAAACCGCTCTGGAACCTCTATTCCACACAGTTGTTGCGTGGTTATGCCGCACCCCCGGTGCTATGATCCGACTCCTGCGCCGCAAAGAGTACAAACTCCCCGGCGCTAGTCTGGCCGCCCGTGATCGGCCTTGCGCTCACCGCAACTGACCTGATTAGGAGAATCACCATGGCTTTCGAATTGCCGCCACTGCCCTATCCACACGACGCACTGGCGCCACACATTTCCAAAGAAACACTGGAATACCACCACGACAAGCACCACAACACCTACGTCGTGAACCTGAACAACCTGGTGCCTGGCACCGAGTTCGAAGGCAAGACCCTGGAAGAAATCGTCAAGACTTCCTCGGGCGGTATCTTCAACAACGCCGCTCAGGTCTGGAACCACACCTTCTACTGGAACTGCCTGGCGCCAAACGCCGGCGGTCAACCAACCGGCGCACTGGCTGAGGCCATCAACAAGGCCTTCGGTTCGTTCGACAAGTTCAAGGAAGAGTTCAGCAAGACCTCCATCGGTACCTTCGGTTCCGGCTGGGGCTGGCTGGTGAAAAAGGCTGACGGTTCCCTGGCCCTGGCCAGCACCATTGGCGCCGGCAACCCGCTGACCAGCGGCGACACTCCGCTGCTGACCTGCGACGTGTGGGAACACGCTTACTACATCGACTACCGCAACCTCCGTCCGAAATACGTCGAAGCGTTCTGGAACCTGGTCAACTGGAAATTCGTGGCTGAGCAGTTCGAAGGCAAGACCTTCACCGCTTAAGTCGTGATGCCAGACAAAAGAACCCGGCGCCTTGCCGGGTTTTTTTTACCTTGAATCCAGGGTCTGCCCTCGATTCGCAGACACGACCTCGCATCTGGAATCCAATAAAAAGTCCTTCCTGGCCTCAAGTTGCGCCCCTTTCCAACCGACACAATGACCGTAGAGCAATCGCTCGGAAAAAACGGTGTATCGGCCAGGCCTCAAACGAAAAACCCTGTGTTTGATTGTCCCTTTGACTGACATCACAGGATTGCCAATACTCATGGCAACTTGACGCTACCCGCACAGAACAAGGAACCCCCTCTTTGAAGCTGGAACTCAAGAACAGCTTGTCTGTGAAGTTGCTCCGGGTCGTGCTCCTCTCGGCATTGATCGTTGGCATGGTCTTGAGCTGTGCCCAGATCGTGTTCGATGCCTACAAAACCAACCGGGCCGTGGCCAGCGACGCCCAGCGGATTCTCGATATGTTCCGGGACCCTTCGACCCAGGCCGTCTACAGTCTGGACCGGGAAATGGGCATGCAGGTGATCGAAGGGCTGTTCCAGGACGACGCCGTGCGCATGGCCTCCATCGGCCACCCTCACGAAACCATGCTCGCCGAAAAAAACCGGCCCTTGCAGAAGTCCGAAAGCCGCTGGTTGACCGACCTGATCCTGGGCAAGGAGCGCACCTTCACGACGCAATTAGTGGGGCGCGGGCCCTACAGTGAGTATTACGGCGACCTGAGCATTACCCTCGACACCGCCACCTACGGTCAGAGCTTCATCGTCAACTCGGTCATCATCTTCATCTCCGGGATGCTGCGAGCCCTGGCCATGGGCCTGGTGCTGTACCTGGTCTATCACTGGCTACTGACCAAGCCGCTGTCACGGATCATCGAGCACCTGACCGAGATCAATCCCGACCGCCCCAGCGCCCACAAGATCCCGCAGCTCAAGGGCCACGAGAGAAACGAGCTGGGCCTCTGGATCAATACTGCCAACCAGTTGCTCGAATCCATCGAACGCAATACGCACCTGCGCCACGAAGCGGAAAACAGTCTGCTGCGAATGGCCCAGTACGACTTCCTCACCGGCCTGCCCAACCGTCAGCAGCTTCAACAGCAGTTGGACAAGATCCTGGTGGACGCCGGGCGCCTGCAACGGCGGGTGGCGGTGCTGTGTGTAGGGCTGGATGATTTCAAGGGTATCAACGAACAGTTCAGTTATCAGACGGGCGACCAGTTGCTGCTGGCCCTCGCGGATCGGTTGCGGGCCCACAGCGGACGCCTCGGGGCCCTGGCGCGATTGGGAGGCGACCAGTTCGCCCTGGTCCAGGCCGACATCGAGCAGCCCTATGAAGCCGCCGAGCTGGCCCAGAGCATCCTGGATGACCTGGAGGCGCCGTTCGCCATCGACGATCAGCAAATTCGCCTGCGGGCCACCATCGGCATCACCCTCTTCCCCGAAGACGGCGACAGTACCGAGAAGCTGTTACAGAAAGCCGAGCAGACCATGACACTGGCCAAGGCTCGCTCGCGCAATCGCTACCAGTTCTACATCGCCAGCGTCGACAGCGAAATGCGCCGCCGTCGCGAACTGGAGAAAGACCTGCGCGAAGCCTTGGCCCGCGAACAATTCTCCCTGGTGTATCAGCCGCAAATCAGTTACCGCGACCTGCGGGTGGTGGGGATCGAAGCCCTGATCCGCTGGCATCACCCTGAACACGGTCTCGTGCCGCCGGACTTGTTCATTCCCTTGGCCGAGCAGAACGGCACCATCATCGCCATCGGCGAATGGGTACTGGACCAGGCTTGCAAACAGTTGCGCGAATGGCACGACCAGGGCTTCGTCGACCTGCGCATGGCGGTCAACCTGTCGACGGTGCAACTGCACCACGCCGAACTGCCACGGGTGGTGAACAATCTCCTGCAGATGTACCGTTTGCCGCCGCGCAGCCTGGAGCTGGAAGTCACCGAAACCGGCCTGATGGAAGACATCACCACCGCCGCCCAGCACTTGCTGAGCCTGCGCCGCTCCGGCGCGCTGATTGCCATCGATGACTTCGGGACCGGTTACTCGTCCCTGAGCTACCTCAAGAGCCTGCCGCTGGACAAAATCAAGATCGACAAGAGCTTCGTCCAGGACCTGCTCGATGACGAAGACGACGCGACCATCGTCCGAGCCATCATCCAGCTGGGCAAAAGCCTGGGGATGCAAGTGATCGCCGAAGGCGTCGAGACGGTCGAGCAGGAGGCGTACATCATCGCCGAGGGCTGTCACGAAGGTCAGGGCTATTACTACAGCAAACCGTTGCCGGCACGGGAGTTGGGCGTTTATCTGAAGCAGGCGGAGCGCAGCAAGGTCTCCATCATCTGATGCCTTCCTAATGGGTTTTCATAAATTGCAGCCTTCAGCAGTTCCTACAACGGATCGCACTTGTTCTGTAGGAGCTTGCGAAGGCTGCAATCCTGTATTGATTAAATAAGAAATATTTACAGCCACAGCCCTTTACACATAATGCAAATCTTTCGCATTATGTCGCAGCTTTGCGCACCTCGCGCCTGTCCCATCCCATTACCGAAGCAGGATGTTCGCCATGATTCGTATGCCCCTGGCCACCGCCAGTCTGCTGGCCATTGCTATTTCCCTCGCCGGTTGCGGCGAAGGCAAAGACAAGGCCGCCGCGCCGCAGGCGCCAACGCCTGCTGCCAGCACCGCGGCACCGGCTGCCCCGGCGGCCACCGGCAAAGTTGACGAAACCGCCGCCAAGGCCGTTGTCGCGCACTACGCCGACATCGTCTATGCCGTCTACAGCGATGCCGAATCCACCGCGAAAACCCTGCAAACCGCCGTCGACGCGTTCCTGGCCAAGCCGAACGCCGATACCCTGAAAGCCGCCAAGGCTGCCTGGGTCGCCGCACGCGTGCCTTACCTGCAGAGCGAAGTGTTCCGCTTCGGCAACACCATCATCGACGACTGGGAAGGCCAAGTGAACGCCTGGCCCCTGGATGAAGGCCTGATCGACTACGTCGACAAATCCTACGAGCACGCGCTGGGTAACCCGGGCGCCACTGCCAACATCATCGCCAACACCGAAGTCCAGGTGGGTGAAGACAAGGTCGACGTAAAAGACATCACCCCGGAAAAACTCGCCAGTCTCAACGAGCTGGGCGGTTCCGAGGCGAACGTCGCCACCGGCTACCACGCCATCGAATTCCTGCTGTGGGGCCAGGACCTCAACGGCACCGGCCCTGGCGCGGGCAACCGTCCGGCTTCCGACTACCTGCAGGGCGCCGGTGCCACTGGCGGCCACAACGATCGTCGGCGTGCCTACCTCAAGTCCGTGACCCAGCTGCTGGTCAACGACCTGGAAGAAATGGTCGGCAACTGGAAGCCGAACGTGGCTGACAACTACCGCGCTACCCTGGAAGCCGAGCCGGCCGAAAGCGGCCTGCGCAAGATGCTGTTCGGCATGGGCAGCCTGTCCCTGGGTGAACTGGCGGGCGAGCGCATGAAGGTGTCCCTGGAAGCCAACTCGCCAGAAGACGAGCAGGACTGCTTCAGCGACAACACGCACAACTCGCATTTCTACGATGCCAAAGGTGTGCGTAACGTGTATCTGGGCGAATACACCCGCGTCGACGGTACCAAGATGACCGGCGCCAGCCTGTCGTCCCTGGTGGCCAAGGCCGACCCGGCCGCCGACACCGCGCTCAAGGCCGATCTGGCCGACACCGAAGCCAAGATCCAGGTCATGGTCGATCACGCCAACAAGGGTGAGCACTACGACCAACTGATCGCCGCCGGTAACACCGCCGGCAACCAGATCGTGCGCGACGCCATCGCCGCCCTGGTCAAGCAGACCGGTTCGATTGAACAGGCTGCGGGCAAGCTGGGTATCAGCGACCTGAACCCGGACAACGCTGATCACGAGTTCTGATCAAGGTTGGCTGACTTAAAAAGCGACCTTCGGGTCGCTTTTTTTTGTCTGATGCCGTCACTCAGTAGAAATAGAGCCGAAGCTGTTCTTGTGGCGAGGGGATTTATCCCCGTTGGATTGCGAAGCAATCCCAGATCTCTATGCAACGCTGCCAGTTGTCGGCGAGCGCTGCGCACTCGAGCGGGGATAAATCCCCTCGCCACAGATTCGGTGCTTGCAGGTCCTTGGTGGCCCATCACTGCAACCCCGCAAGCCGCCCCTCGATAAACCGCCGTTCCGGCAGTTGCTGCGTCAACTCCAATGCCCGTCGATACGCTGTCCTCGCCTCATCCAATCGCCCTAACTGCCGACAGAATTCAGCCCGCGCCGAGTAGGCCAGGTGATAGTCCAGCAACTCACCGCGCCCAAGGATCCCATCGATCAAGCGTAACCCTTCCAGCGGCCCATCGCGCTTGGCCAGCGCGGCAGCCCGGTTGAGTTCGATCACCGGCGAGGGCACGGCACGCAGCAGCACATCGTAAAGCCCGACGATCTGCGGCCAGTCGGTCTCCTGCGCCGTGGGCGCTTCGGCATGCACCGCCGCAATCGCCGCTTGCAGGCAATAAGGTCCAAACCGCCGGGTACTCAGCGCAGCTTCCACCAGGGCACAGCCTTCGGCAATCAGCTCGGCGTCCCACAGGGAGCGGTCCTGTTCATCGAGCAGCACCAGCTCACCGGCGTGTGAGGTTCTCGCCGGCCGTCGAGACTCGTGCAGCAGCATCAACGCCAGCAACCCCATGACCTCGGCTTCGGGCAGCAGCTCCATCAGCAGGCGCCCGAGGCGGATCGCTTCGCGGGTCAGGTCTTCGCGGGTCAGCTCGCTGCCCATGGATGCCGAATAACCTTCGTTGAACACCAGGTAAATCACCCGCAGCACGCTGTCCAGCCGATCGGGCAGTTCCGAGCGGGAGGGCACCTGATAAGGGATCTTCGCATCGCGAATTTTCGCCTTGGCCCGCACGATGCGCTGGGCAATGGCCGCTGGGGCGGCGAGGAAAGCCCGGGCGATCTCCTCGGTGGTCAGGTCGCACACTTCCCGCAGCGTCAGCGGTACCTGGGCATCCGCGGCCAGGGCCGGGTGGCAACAGGTGAAAATCAGCCGCAGACGATCGTCTTCCACGTCTTCCTCACTCCAGTCGGCCTGTTCCAGTTCTTCGAGCTGGGCAATCAACAGCGGTCGGGAGGCGGCAAAACGTGCCCGCTTACGCAAACTGTCGATGGCTTTGAAGCGCCCGGCAGACACCAGCCACGCCCGTGGATTGTCCGGCACACCGTCGCGCTGCCAACGCTCGACCGCGATGAAGAAGGCCTCGTGCAAGGCTTCTTCGGCGAGGTCGAAATCCCCCAGCAGGCGAATCAGGGTCGCCAGGATCCGCCGCGAGTCCTGCCTATAAACCTGTTCGACCCGCGCCTTGACCGCTTCGGCCGACATCAGTCGGGCATGCCTTGGGTCACCAGCGTTTCGAGCCGGTCCAGGCTTTGCCCCCAGCCCTCATGGAAGCCCATGGCCTCGTGGGCCTGGCGGTCTTCTTCAGTCCAGTGCAGGGCGCGGGCGGTGTAACGGGTTTTACCGCTCTCCTCCTCGAGCAGCACTTCGGCGGTCATGAAGGCTTTGCCGGAAGGTATCCAGCCAGGCACAAACGCATCGGTAAACACCAGGCGCCGCGGCGCGACGATTTCCAGGAAGACCCCCAGGGTCGGGTATTCACTGCCATCGGGCGCGCGCATCAGCGTGCGAAACTGGCCGCCGACCCACAGGTCCATTTCGCATTCCGGCGTGGTCATGCCATGGGGGCCCCACCATTGGACCAGCAGGGCCGGCTCGGTCCAGGCGCGGAAAATCTTCTGGCGCGGGGCGTCGATCACCCGGCTGATGGATAGCTCAAAAGGGGCAGGCTTGAGGTTCATGGATGAAGTCCTGTTTGTGATTGTTGTTCAGGGATTCAGTTGGCGTACCGGTCGGACTTCGACGCAGCCGACCCGGGCCGCCGGAATGTTGCCGGCGACCTGGATCGCTTCGTTCAAGTCCTTGGCGTCGATCAGGTAGAAGCCCGCCAGTTGCTCCTTGGTTTCAGCGAACGGGCCGTCGGTGATCGACAGCTTGCCACCGCGCATGCGCACCGTGGTGGCGGTCTGTACCGACTCCAGGGCTTCGGCGGCGAGCATCCGCCCGCTGCCCTGGATCGATTCGGCATAGGCCATGCACTCGGCATCCTCCGGGCTGTCAGGCGAGCTGTGCAGCACGTGTTCGTTGCTATAGACCAGGCATAAGTACTTCATGGAAGGCTCCGTGATCGAACTGATCAACTATGGACGGCGCAAAGACGCTTGGCGAAAAAACCGACGATCAGGGTTGCAGGTCGAACAGCGCTGTACCGGCCATCGGGTCGAACGGGGCGGACCAGTGTTCATGGACGATCCGCCATTGCCCGGCTACACGCTGGTAGCAGGCGGTGACGCGCATCCAGCAGGCCTGTTCCTCGCCCTTCTCGTTGGTGCCGCCGCAATAAGCCAGCCAATGGGCGAAAGCGATGGTGTCGGCCGGGGTAATCTTGACTTGATGAAAGTCGAACTTGTGCGGACCGGGGCACATCTCCATGCAAGCCTGCCAATGGGCCCGGTAAGCGGCCTTGCCTTTGAATTGCAAGGCCTGGATGGCATCGAACGAGACGATGTTGTCGTCATAGAGCGCCATGACCTTTTCGACGTCCTTGGTCATGACAGCCTGGCGATACGTATCGATCAGGGCTTGGATCTCGGTTTCAGTGGCTTGGGTGTTCATGATGATTCTCCGCAGTTTTTTGTTGAAGACACCCTTAGTCGTTTGGAGAAACGCTGAATCGACAACCAAACAAAATAATTCAAAGAAAAAAATTCGCTAGAATTCCCCGGCCCTTTTTCGCCGCCAAACAACGGACATTCTTGTGATCGCACAGCTCATACCGTACGAAGCGCTCACCGCGCTCCAACGCAAGCAGGTCGAAGCCATCGAGATCCACCCCGAACAGGTCAAGTTCGCCGGCGATATCCACGGTGCGTTGCACACACTGCTGTCCAAGCCTGGCCCGGGGGTCAAGGGGTTCGCATTATTGGCCGACGACGTGCCAGTGGCGTTCCTGCTGCTCAAGCGCCCACCCGTGTT
Source organism: Pseudomonas sp. B21-054 (assembly GCF_026016345.1). NCBI lineage: Bacteria > Pseudomonadati > Pseudomonadota > Gammaproteobacteria > Pseudomonadales > Pseudomonadaceae > Pseudomonas > Pseudomonas sp. B21-054. The sequence continues at coordinate 1,547,602 of NZ_CP087204.1, read as the reverse complement.
GCCCGCCTGGGCCGATGAGCACAGCGCCACCCTGCACGCCCTGCAAGTCGATTATCGGGCCCAGGGCAAGGGGTACGGCAAGGCCTGCCTGCAAGCGCTGCCCGACGTGGCGCGGGCGGCTTGGCCGCAAATCAGGGGGCTGGAACTGTCGGTGGATGCGGATAACGAATCGGCCATTGGCCTGTACACCCGCCTGGGCTGGGTCGACAGCGGAGAGGCTTACAAGGGCCGCATCGGCTACGAGCGGCGGATGGGCTTGGTGTTTTAACAATCGCTGAAGGGCGCCACCATCCCCTGTGGGAGCGGGCTTGCTCGCGAAAGCGCCAGCACATTTAACACTGATGCAAGCTGACCCACCGCCTTCGCGAGCAAGCCCGCTCCCACAGGGGTCCACATCGATCAGCTCGGCTTGAGCGGTATCCAGATCTCCAGGGTGCCCTCGCCGGTCTTGGGGTTGAAGTCTTCGCTGTAACGTTCGAATTCCGGTTCGTCCGCTGCTTCGTGCCCGGACCGCGGCAACCACTCTTTCCAGATGTACTGGAACGTGTCCGGCAGGCTTTTCAATGGGCCTTTGTGTTCGAACACCGCGTAGTATCCGGCCGGAATTTCGATCCAGCGGTATTGCTCAGGCAGATCGTCGAGCCGGCTGATTTCCACCCCGGCGATGTATTCGAACCCGCCCTTCCCGTCCGCGTTGCAACACACGCCGTAGGTTACTTCGTCTTTCTGCCCTGGCACCTTACCGAGCCAGGGCAGGAACTTTTCCCAGAGCAGCGGAATGTCCTGGGCGGTTTCCTGGGTAAAACGGGCACCAAAACCCGCGATCAGCTGAAAGCGTCCGTGCTCAAAGCGTGGTTCGGCTGCGTTATCGCGCTTGTGCTCTTCCATGCGTCAACACTCCGGAAAACATGAGATCGGGCTTGGCAGTATAGAAGCCAAACCGTGATTGCCAGGCCGTTTCGCTTATCAGAGTCCAGGCAGTACGGTCGCAGCGGTTTTTCCTACAAACTCGTTGTACCCAGAAACAATCACATACACCGCGAAATAGCAGAAGATCGCCGCCGATGCCCAATAGGAGTAGCGCAACAGTTTATCGCCCAACAATTTGCCGCCCTGGGTCGCTGCCAGGCACAGGGCTGCGCACCACAACAGCCCGGCACAGAGAAAACCGCTGAGGAACAGCGCCGAGCTGAGCAATGTCCCTCCGCCTGAACGAGCAATGAGCGTGCCGCCCACCGCCGCGAACCAGAGAATGGCACTGGGTGATGACATGGCCAGGAAAATCCCGCGAAAGAATGCCTGGCCAGAGGAATCGCCCCGCCCCTCACCCGCCGGCGCCAACACTGCGCTGTGGTAAATCGCCGAATGGATCATTTTCGCCGCAAAATACAGCAACAACACCGAACCGCCGATCCACAGCACCCAGCGCACCGCTGCGTATTGCAGCAGCACGGTCATGCCGGCCAAGGCCAGGACGGCATAGACCAGGTCGCCCACGCAGGTGCCCAGGCCCAAGGCGAAACCCTGGAAATAGCCACGCTGCATCGCCAGGGTAATCATCGCGATATTGGCCACGCCAATGTCCAGGCACAGGGAGAGGCTCAGCAAGAAACCGCTGGAAAATTCCATCATCATTCCGTTCGAATTGTGGCTAGGGCGGGTTGAACCGTCCGCGGGCGTGGATGAAGGTCGCACGTGCGGGTCGACAGTGTCGTCGAAAATAGTTCTGCGCCGCTACTGGACAATTTGCCATCAGCCCCATTATCTTCCGCCGCAGGCCACCGCAGTGGCCAACGTCGCTCGGACGGTTCCGGGCGCTCACGTATTTCGAGGCAACAATGGCCGAACAAGGTTCGCCGCGCCGCTTTGCGCGCATCGATCGACTCCCCCCGTACGTATTCAATATCACTGCCGAGCTGAAGATGGCTGCGCGTCGGCGCGGCGAAGACATCATCGACTTGAGCATGGGTAACCCCGACGGCGCCACACCACCACACATCGTGGAAAAACTGGTCACCGTCGCCCAGCGCGAAGACACCCACGGCTACTCAACCTCCAAAGGCATCCCGCGCCTGCGCCGCGCCATTTCGCGCTGGTACAAGGACCGCTATGAAGTGGACATCGACCCGGAAACCGAAGCCATCGTCACCATCGGTTCCAAGGAAGGCCTGGCGCACTTGATGCTGGCGACCCTGGACCAGGGCGACACGGTGCTGGTGCCCAACCCCAGTTACCCGATCCACATCTACGGCGCGGTGATCGCCGGCGCCCAGGTGCGTTCGGTACCGCTGGTGCCTGGTGTGGATTTCTTCGACGAACTGGAGCGGGCCATTCGCGGCTCGATTCCGAAACCAAAGATGATGATCCTCGGCTTCCCGTCCAACCCCACCGCCCAGTGCGTGGAGCTGGATTTCTTCGAACGGGTCATCGCTCTGGCCAAGCAGTACGACGTGCTGGTGATTCACGACCTGGCCTACGCCGACATCGTCTACGACGGCTGGAAAGCCCCGTCGATCATGCAAGTGCCGGGTGCGAAAGACATTGCCGTGGAATTCTTCACCCTGTCCAAAAGCTACAACATGGCCGGCTGGCGCATCGGCTTCATGGTAGGCAATCCGGAACTGGTCAACGCCCTGGCGCGGATCAAGAGCTACCACGACTACGGTACCTTCACCCCGTTGCAGGTAGCGGCCATCGCCGCCCTTGAAGGCGACCAACAATGCGTGCGCGACATCGCCGAGCAATACCGCCAGCGCCGCAATGTACTGGTCAAGGGGCTGCATGAACTGGGCTGGATGGTGGAAAACCCCAAGGCGTCGATGTACGTCTGGGCCAAGATCCCCGAGGCCTATGCGCACCTGGGCTCGCTGGAGTTCGCCAAGAAGCTGCTGGCCGAAGCCAAGGTCTGCGTCTCGCCGGGGGTGGGGTTCGGGGAGTATGGGGATGATCACGTGCGCTTTGCGCTGATCGAAAACCAGGACCGGATCCGCCAGGCGGTGCGTGGGATCCGTGGGATGTTCAGGGCGGATGGGTTGGTAAGCAAACCTAACGCCTGACCTAAACCAGCGGCGGGGGTTGGCTCCCGCCCTGGCTCTGCTGATCATCCGAAACCAGTGTGGGAGCGAGCTTGCTCGCGATAGCGGTACAACAGTCAGCGAAGTATCGACTGTAAGTGCGCCATCGCGAGCAAGCTCGCTCCCACAATGGGTTACATACCGTCGGTTAGACCACCAACGACAGCAGCAGGATAAAGATCAACCCCACCACCGACAGGATGGTTTCCATCGCGGTCCAGGTCTTGAAGGTCTCGGCCACGGTCATGTTGAAGTACTGCTTGACCAGCCAGAAACCCGCATCGTTGACGTGGGACAGGATCAACGAACCGGCACCGGTCGCCAGTACCAGCAGCTCACGGTTCACACCCGGCATCATCCCTACCACCGGCACCACGATCCCGGCACCGGTAATGGTTGCCACTGTCGCCGAACCCGTGGCGATGCGAATCACCGCCGCCACCAGCCAGGCCAGCAGGATCGGGGAAATCTGCGCGCTCACGGCCATATGGCCAATCACGTCACCCACGCCGCTGGTCACCAGCATCTGCTTGAAGCCACCACCGGCACCGATGATCAGGATGATCGCGGCGGTTGGCGCCAGGCTGGCGTCCAGCCACTTGAGCATCTGGCTGGAACCGATGCCCTGCTTGTAGCCGAAGGTGTACAGCGACAGCAACAAGGCCAGCAGCAAAGCCGAGATCGGGTGGCCGATCATGTCCATCCAGGCGCGGAAGATATTGCCGTCCGGCAGCGCCACGTCAGCGAAGGTCTTGAGCAGCATCAGGAACACCGGCGACAGCACGGTGACCAGGGTGATGCCGAAGCTCGGCAGATCGGCGGAATCCGTCTCGCGCGCCAGTTGATCCACCAGTTCCTGGTTCGGATGGCCGGGGATGTGCTTGGCAATGAACGTACCGAAGATCGGACCGGCAATGATGGCCGTCGGCAGCGCGACGATCAGGCCGTAGAGAATGGTCTTGCCGATGTCGGCGCCAAATATGCCAATCGCCAGCAACGGCCCCGGGTGCGGCGGCACCAGGCCGTGGACCGCGGAAAGACCGGCCAGCAGCGGGATACCGATCTTGATGATCGACACGCCGGTGCGGCGCGCAACGATGAACACCAGCGGGATCAGCAGTACGAAGCCGATTTCGAAGAACAGCGGGATGCCCACCAGGAACGCGGCGAACATCATGGCCCACTGGACTTTATCCTTGCCGAAGGCGCGGATCAGGGTCTGGGCGATCTGATCGGCCCCGCCCGACTCGGCCATCATTTTGCCGAGCATCGTGCCCAGCGCCAGGATGATGCCGACAAAGCCCAGCACGCCACCAAAGCCGTCCTGGAAAGCCTTGATGATGGTGCCGGTCGGCATGCCCGACGTCAGGCCGAGGAACGCGGCGGCGATGGTCAGGGCAATGAACGGGTGGAACTTGAACTTGGTGATAAGGACGATGAGTCCGATCACCGTGACCACTGCATCAAGCAGTAGGAACGTCTCGTGGGACATGCCGAACATGGGAGGTGTCTCCTGATTTGTTGTTGTTATTGAAGCAGTTATTTGTAAGCCGTCGGGACAGCGCTATCTTTCTGACGCAAATAGATTGAAGCTCAACTGGCCAGCTTCAAACCGTGTTCCAGCCACCAGGTGTAAGCCTGATGAGCCAATTCATCGACGCTGTGGCTGGACGCGTCCAGAGCCAGGGTCAGGGGCTCGCCGACAGGGGATTCAAGGGTGGCAAACTGGCTGTCGATCAGGGTCGACGGCATGAAATGGCCTGGACGATGGGAAACACGATCGGCGGCCACTTCGGGGGTCAATTCAAGGAATACGAAGCCCAGGCCAGGCAAGGCGCTGCGCAGACGCTCGCGGTAACTGTGCTTGAGGGCCGAACAGGTCAGCACCGGGCGCTCGCCCGTAGCGTCGACACGGCGCAACTCATCGCACAGGCTGTCGAGCCAGCCGGCACGGTCGTCGTCGTTCAGGGGAATACCGGCGCTCATCTTCTGGATGTTGGCCGCAGGATGGAAAGTGTCGCCTTCGATGGCGGTGGCACCGCTCAATTGGCACAAGGCCTGGCTGACGCAGGTTTTGCCGCAACCGGCAACGCCCATGATGACCAGGGCAGTGATGGGATTAGTCATGTAACACCTCAGCGCGCAGACAGCGCTACCTTTGCCAGTTATGACACCGTAGCAAAAGCAGAAGTTGCCGACGCCTTCTTGTCATTTTTGTGGTTGCAGCATGTTCGTTCACGACACCAACGGACGGGGCTCAGGCAAACCCCACTCACGCATTTGCAGCCGCGTCGAGACAGCGCTACCTTAGTGCCTTGATTTTTGTTTGGCAAGCCGCCCTGATGACCGCCCCTAAAAACGATAAGAATACTCGCACCACCGGTCGCCCTACGCTCAATGAAGTCGCACGCCTGGCCGGTGTCAGCCCCATCACCGCCTCCCGTGCCCTGCGTGGCGTCAGCACCGTAGCTGCCGACCTGGTGGAAAAAGTCCGCCAGGCCGCCGTGGAACTCAACTACGTCGTCAATCCCGCCGCCCGCGCCCTGGCTTCGGCCCAGAGCCATTCGGTGGTGGTGCTGGTGCCGTCGTTGTCCAACCTGCTGTTCATCGACACCCTGGAAGCCATTCATCGCGTGCTGCGACCCAAGGGCTTCGAAGTGGTGATCGGCAACTACCACTACTCCCGGGACGAAGAAGAAGACCTGCTGCGCAACTACATGGCCTATCAACCGCGTGGTTTGCTGCTGACGGGCTTCGACCGCACCGAAAGCGCCCGACGCATGATCGAGGCGAGCAATATTCCGTGTGTGTACATGATGGAGCTGGATCCGGGCGCCGGCCTCAATTGCGTCGGCTTTTCCCAGCTCAAGGCCGGCGAGACAGCGGCCGAGCACCTGATCTCCCGAGGTCGCAAGCGCCTGGCGTACATCGGCGCGCAACTGGACCAGCGCACGCTGTTGCGCGGCGAAGGATTCCGGCGCGCCCTGCAGAAAGCCGGGCTGTATGACCCGGACCTGGAAATGTTGACACCGCGCCCGTCATCGGTGGGCCTGGGCGGCGAGTTGTTCCTGCAACTGCTGGCCAGTCATCCAGACGTCGATGCCATCTTCTTCGGCAACGACGACCTGGCCCACGGCGCCCTGCTCGAAGCCCTGCGCTGTGGCATCAAGATCCCCGAGCAGGTCTCGATCCTTGGCTTCAACGACCTGCCCGCCTCGGCCCACATGGTGCCGCGCCTGAGCAGCATCAACACGCCACGGGAAGCCATCGGCCGCCGTGCCGCCGAACAGATGCTGACGTTGATGGCGGGTAACCGCATCGCTCAGCCGGTGGTGGACCTGGGCTTTGAACTCAAGGTGCGCGAAAGCACCTGAGCCGGCAACCTCCCCACACGGAGGCGGTCGATCCATGCCGTCCGACGGCAAGGGTTGGCCGCCTGACTCGTAGCCCTTGCGTCCACCGCCGTTGAAATCCAGGAGGCTCACGGCGGCGGCATGGGTTTTGCTCCTGCCCATCGCTCAGCCATTACCCACAGGAATTCATCATGTTGGTCAGTGCAAAACAGCAAGCGATGGTCTTGCCGCTCAAACACCCGGGCGAGGATCCGACCGCCGAAGCCGCCAGCGGCCTGCAAAGCGCCGCGTTGCAGGCGTTGCGCGATAACGTCCAGGCCCAGGCCAGTCAAGGAAGTGCCCAGGTCCAGGAGTCCTTCACCCGCCGCGCCACCCAACAGGTCAGTGCGGCCGCCGCCATCAACGACAACGTCGATGAGGCTTTCGCCAAGACCCGCGTGCAATTGCAAACCCTGGCCTCATCAGCGTCCGATGCGGCCAAGGCGCTGGGCGGCTCTGCAACCGCCGAGTTCAAGGACTACATGAGCAAGACCCCCGAAGAGCGCCTGCGCGACAGCATCCTCGAAGAGATGGGCATTACTGAAGAAGAGTTCGAGGCGATGCCGCCCGAGAAACAAATGGCGGTCAGCCAAGAGATTGCCCAGCGCATGCAGGACAAGTCAGCGATGGCCCAGGTCGAAAAAGCGCAGCAGAACCGTAAGGGCGACAAGGACCTGGTCACGGATACGTTTCTCGCCTCGCTTTGAGCCTGGGGCAGCGCCACGCTGTAACGGTTTCAGCGCATGAGTTGGGGTGACAGCCCCAGCTCATCCCTGGGGTCAACCGACGCAGTACCGGTTCAATGACCGAACAGATTCACCTTCTTGGTCTTTTTGTCAGCGCGTTTTTCATCGGCAGTCTTCGCCGGTTTTTTCTTTGCCGCTTTTTTTGAATCCATGCCTTTGGCCATGATACGTACTCCACTCATACGGGATGTGAAGTCAGGTATACACCTATCGCCGCACTCGTGTTCTTTTATAATCGCCCTCCCCTTATCGTCCGCGACCCCGCCATGTCCGAAATCCACTACACACAGCTCGAAGAACCGCTGTGGCCGCTGATGAACAAGTTCTATCGCGCCCAGCAATCCTCGATGAAAGCGGTACGTGAAGCTCAGCTGTGGGTGGCACGTCGGGATGAAATCGTCGCTGCGCTGTGCCTGCGGCCGGTGTCGGGTGGGCATTGGTTGACGGGGTTGTTTGTCGATCCGGCATACCGCGTACAAGGAATCGCGGCGCGGTTGATCGCTGAAGCGGTGAGAGGTATTGAAGGGCCGGTGTGGCTGTTCTGCCACCCGGACTTGCGCGGCTTTTATGAACGGCGCGGCTTCAGCTGCGATCCCGAGCTGCCTTATGCGATGGCTGAGCGCCTGAGCCGGTATGCCCGCAGCAAGCCGATGATTGCGATGGGGTGGGAGCTAAATACCCTGTCCTGAATGCAATACAGATCTCATGTGGGAGCGGGCTTGCTCGCGAAGACGGCGGCACATTCAACATCCATGCAAGCTGACCTACCGCTTTCGCGAGCAAGCCCGCTCCCACAAGGTTTTGTGTCCGGCGATCAGTCGTCCGCTGCCGGATCCAGATCGGGAAACATCACTTCGGTAAAGCCGAACTTGCTGAAATCAGTGATGCGCGACGGGTATAAGCGCCCGATCAGGTGATCGCATTCATGCTGCACCACCCGCGCATGAAAGCCCGACGCGTAACGCACGATCGGCTCGCCCTTGGGATCGAAGCCTTCATAGCGAATGTGCTGGTAGCGATCGACCGCCCCGCGCAGGCCTGGCACCGACAGACAGCCTTCGAAGCCCTCTTCCATCAGGGGACCCAGCGGGGTGATCAACGGGTTGATCAAGATCGTCTGGGGCACTGCCTCGGCATCGGGGTAGCGTTCGCTGTGCTCGAAACCGAAGATCACCAGCTGCAGGTCAACGCCGATCTGCGGCGCCGCCAGACCGACACCGCCGACGCTTTCCATGGTCTGGAACATGTCGTCGATCAGTTGCCACAGCTGCGGGCTGTCGAACATTTCGACGGGCACTGGCGGGGCGATGCGCAGCAGGCGTTCATCGCCCATTTTCAGGATGTCGCGAATCATGATCGGGCTTCGTCAGTGTGGGTATGAGGAATGGAATGGTCGCGCCCAAGGCCCGACACATGCTGCTTTTCGTGCTCACCGGCGACCTTTTCGCCGCGGTCCTTGCCCTCGGTGGACATGTGTTCGATCACCGCATTCATTTCCGCACCAAGCAATAGCACCGCCGCGGAAATATAGAAATACAGCAGCAACACAATGATCGCGCCGATACTGCCATACATGGCGTTGTAGTTGGCAAAGGTCTTGACGTAAAACGCGAAGCCCAATGACGCGATAATCCACACCACCACCGCCAGCACCGATCCCGGCGTGATGAAGCGAAACTCTTGTTTCACGTCAGGCATCACGTAATAGATCAGCGCCACGGCGACCATCAATAGAAACACGATCACCGGCCAGCGCACGATGGTCCAGAGGGTGACGATGAACTCCTCCAGCCCGACCTGGGCCGCGATCCAAGCCATCACCTGTGGCCCAAGCACCATCAGTGCCGCGGCGGCCAGCAGCATGCCGGCAATGCCGATGGTGTAGAAAATCGACAGTGGAAAACGCTTCCAGGCCGGACGGCCCTCGACCACATCATAGGCGGCGTTCATCGCGCTCATCATCAACCGGACACCGGCGGAAGCGGTCCATAACGCAATGACGATACCCACCGACAACAACCCGCCCTTGGATTGCTGGAGCTGGTCAATCACCGGGTTGACCTGTTCCAGGGCCTGGGGCGGCAGCACCAGCTCCGATTGCAGGCGCAACCAGGAGAAGAAGTCCGGCAGGTGCAGAAAGCCAATCAGCGCGATCAGGAACAGGATGAAGGGGAACAGCGAAAACAGCATCTGGTAAGCCAATGCCGAGGCGTAGGTTGACATCTCGTCGTCGAGAAACTCGGTCACGGTGCGCATCATCACACGATGCAAAGGCAAGCCTTTCAAGGCCGGGAACATCATGTGCGTCTCCTTTCGCCGCAAAAAAAGGGGGTCGCCTGGCGACTCAAGGGCCGTTATGTACAACAAAGTAGCCTGTTTGGTGACTTTGGAGCAATTTCCCCGGTGCAAGTTCGAGCCGACATGAAAACGGCCACCCGCGGATGGCCGTTACAAACGCTTTTCACCAGGCCGGTTATGCCTCGTCGACGCCTTTCTTGACTGCATCCTTGGCCTTGCCCAGGGTTTGCTGGGCCTCACCTTTTTTCTCCTGGACCACACCCTCGGCGCGCATGCGGTCATTGTCGGTGGCTTTGCCGACGCCTTGCTTGATGTTGCCGACGGCTTCGTTGGCAACGCCCTTCACTTTATCGCTCGTGCTACCCATGGTGTCTCTCCTGTGAACAACTGTACGAAAAGTCATTACATAAGGGTTGACCGAGGCGGTTTGCGGGGAGTTTCATTTTTTCTGCGGCACATTTCATCGTCGAATGCAGGTTGCACTTTATGTTTGTCGATCAACCCCCGAGAATGCGCCACGTATTCAGGCTGCGGCCCGAAGCTCCAATCCGGTAGGAACGTTATGAAACTCGATAAAAAGCAGGCCATTGCCCGCAGAAACCAGGAACTGGGCGGCGCCGTACTGGGCGTCAATAACTGCCATTTCAGCGAATTGAACCGTAACCGCAACATCTTCTGGTTCGATATCCCCGTGGCGCGCCTGGCCATCGGTCAATACGAATGGATCCACCTGCTGTTGCACACGCCGACCACCGATGAACTGTTGCACCTGAAAGTGCCAACGGTATTCCTGCGCGAGAAACTGGAAGGCCTGGAAGTGCGCAACCAGGGCAAGCGCAAGGCCGCCCTGAGCCTGGAACTGAGCGCCGACAAGGACTCTTACCTGCAGGACATGCGGCCAGGTGGCACCAACCTGGATTTTGCGCAGTTCAGGTTGTAACCGGACCCGAAAAATTTGCGAGGAGCTGATTGTGGCGAGGGGATTTATCCCCGTTGGGCTGCGAAGCAGCCCCCACGATTCATCAGCTACTGCCGATGTGTCAGGCAGAACTCAGGGGCTTGCTGCGCAACCCAGCGGGGATAAATCCCCTCGCCACAAAGGCGCTCTCGCTTCAGGTCATCGCCCAACAAAAAGCCCCGCTTCTGCGGGGCTTTTTGTCTACAAGACTTTTACTTCTTCAGCCCCAGCTTCCTGAGTTCTTCGTCACGCAACTCGCGCCGCAGGATCTTGCCCACGTTGGTGGTCGGCAACGCGTCGCGGAACTCCACCGCCTTGGGCACCTTGTAGCCAGTGACGTTGGCACGCATATGCTCCATCACCTGTTCCTTGGTGAGCGTGACACCCGGCCGGGCGACGATGAAGATCTTGATCGCCTCGCCGGACTTCTCGTCCGGTACGCCGATGGCCGCGCATTGCAGCACGCCTGGCAACGTTGCCAGCACGTCTTCCAGTTCGTTGGGGTACACGTTGAAACCGGAGATCAGGATCATGTCTTTCTTGCGATCGACAATGCGCATGTAGCCGTCCGGCTGGATCACCGCGATATCGCCGGTCTTGAGCCAGCCGTCGCTGTCGAGGATCTCATCGGTGGCGTCCTGGCGCTGCCAGTAGCCCTTCATGACCTGCGGACCTTTCACGCACAGTTCACCGATTTCGCCTAATGGCAGTTCGACGCCCGCATCGTTGATCACCTTGCACAGCGTCGACGGAACGGGGATGCCGATGGTGCCGATCTGGATGTTCTGGATCGGGTTCACGGTGGCCACCGGACTGGTCTCGGTCATGCCATAGCCTTCGCAGATCGGGCAACCGGTTACCGCCTTCCAGCGCTCGGCTGCCGCCAGTTGCAGGGCCATGCCGCCGGACAAGGTAACTTTCAGGGCCGAGAAATCCAGCTTGCGGAAGGCTTCGTTGTTGCACAGGGCCACGAACAGCGTATTGAGGCCGACGAAACCACTGAACTTCCACTTCGACAGTTCCTTGACCATCGCCGAGAGATCACGCGGGTTGCTGATCAGGATGTTGTGGTTGCCGATCAGCATCATCGCCATGCAATGGAAGGTGAAGGCATAGATGTGATACAGCGGCAGTGGCGTGATCAGCACTTCGCAACCTTCATTGAGGTTGGAGCCCATCAGCGCCTTGCACTGCAGCATGTTCGCCACCAGGTTGCGGTGGGTGAGCATCGCACCCTTGGCCACGCCGGTGGTGCCGCCGGTGTATTGCAACACGGCCACATCATCGCTGGTGGGGTTGGCTTCGCTGACCGGCTGGCCGTGGCCCTTGCTCAGCACATCGTTGAACTTGATGGCCTTGGGCAAGTGATAGGCCGGGACCATCTTCTTGACGTACCTGATCACGCTGTTGATCAACAGACGCTTGAGCGGCGGCAGCAGGTCGGCGACTTCAGTGACAATGACATGCTTGACGCTGGTCTTGGGTACCACGGTCTCGGCCAGGTGCGCCATGTTCGCCAGGCACACCAGCGCCTTGGCGCCGGAATCGTTGAACTGGTGCTCCATTTCCCGCGCGGTGTACAGCGGGTTGGTGTTGACCACGATGAGACCGGCACGGATCGCACCGAACACGGCCACCGGGTACTGGAGAACGTTGGGCAATTGCACGGCGATTCGATCGCCCGGTTGCAAATCGGTATGCTGTTGCAGATACGCGGCAAAGGCACCGGACAATTCGTAGAGTTCACCGTAGGTGATTGTCTTGCCGAGGTTGCTGAATGCCGGCTTGTCGGCGAAGCGTTGGCAGGACTGCTTCAACACCGCCTGAATATTCGGATACTCATCTGGATTGATGTCGGCAGCAATCCCAGCTGGGTACTTATCCTTCCAAAAGTCTTCAATCATGGAAGCCCACTCCTCAGCAACGCGAATTCTCACCGCATTTGATGCGATTATTATTGGTGTGTTTATTGGTGAATCTGGCTTGAATGAAGGCCGAGAAGTCACAAAAGCGCGCCGAGAGTAGCAGCTTTGCCAAGGGTCGCCTAGAGCCAAAATAAGGCCCTACAGTCACAAACATGACCCATGAATATTTTATGGTCATTTTTAGAGTAAAAATTCTAAGCCCTGGGTAATGGGCCCCAATACATAAAAAACTGTGGGAGCGAGCTTGCTCGCGATGGCGGTGTATCAGCCAACATCTCTGTCTCTGACCTACCGCAATCGCGAGCAAGCTCACTCCCACAGGGTTTCCATGAGGCAGGCGCCTCAGGCGATATCCCGTAACTCCCGCCGCAGAATTTTGCCCACCGGCGTCATTGGCAGAGAATCTCGCAACACGATGTGCTTGGGTATCTTGTAGCCGGTGAAATTCTCCTTGCAGTAGGCCTTGAGTTCTTCAAGGCTGACCCCGGTTTCCCGCGCCACCACGAACAACTTCACCGCCTCCCCCGAACGCTCGTCCGGCACACCGATCACCGCGCAACTGGCGACTTTCGGGTGAGCCATCACCACGTCTTCGATCTCGTTGGGGTACACATTGAAACCCGAGACAATGATCATGTCTTTCTTGCGGTCGACGATGCGCACGAAACCGTCCGGGTCGATCACCGCGATATCCCCGGATTTGAACCAGCCTTCGCTGTCCAACACTTCGGCCGTGGCTTCAGGTTTGTTCCAATAACCTTTCATGATCTGCGGCCCCTTGATGCATAGCTCGCCGCGCTCGCCGAAGGGTTGCTCGACGCCGTCATCGCTGATCACTTTCATGAGCGTCCCCGGCACCGGCAACCCCACCGTACCCAACCGAGACTTGCCGCCATACGGATTGGCGCAGGCCACAGGCGAGGTTTCGGTCAGGCCGTAGCCTTCGGTGATGCCGCAACCGGTGATCTGCTCCCAACGCTCGGCGGTGGCCTTGACCAGCGCGGTACCGCCGGAATTGGTGACCTTGAGGTTGGAGAAGTCCAGGGTCTTGAAATCCGGATGGTCCATCAACGCCACGAACAAGGTGTTTAGCCCCAGCAACAACGAGAACCGCCAGTTCTTCAGTTCCTTGATAAAACCTGCGATGTCCCGCGGGTTGGTGATCAGCACGTTGTGGTTGCCGGTGACCATCATGCACATGCAGTTCGCCGTGAAAGCATAGATGTGGTACAGCGGCAGCGGCGCGATCATCACCTCCTGGCCTTCGCGCAACAATGGATGACCGTCGTCACCGACCTGGCCCAGGCACGCCCGGGTCTGTTGCATGTTGGCGACCAGGTTGCCATGGGTCAGCATCGCGCCCTTCGCCAACCCGGTGGTGCCGCCGGTGTATTGCAGCACCGCGATGTCATCGAGACTGACCTTCAGCGGCTTGATGCCATGGCCCCGGCCCAGGCGCAAGGCGCTCTTGAATGAAACGGCCTGGGGCAACGAATAGTCCGGGACCATCTTCTTGACCTTGCTGATCACCGTATTCACCAGCCAGCCCTTGGCGGTGGGCATCAGGTCGCCCATTTTTGCTTCGATCAGGTATTGCAGATCCGTGTCGGGCAGCACTTCCTGGACTTTCTGCCCGAACAGGTTCATGTACACCAGCGCCCGGGCACCGGAATCCTTGAACTGATGACGCATTTCCCGCGGGGTGTACAACGGATTGGTGTTGACCACGATCAGCCCGGCGCGCAAGGCACCGAACACGGCAATCGGGTATTGCAGGACATTGGGCATCTGCACCGCGATACGATCACCGGGGACCAGGTCGGTGTGGGCTTGCAGATAGCCAGCAAAGGCCGCGCTATAGCGTTCGACCTCGGCATACGTGAGGGTCACCCCCATGTTGCTGAACGCCGGACGGTCGGCAAACTTCTTACAGGAACGTTCGAACACCTCGACTACCGACTTATAGGCCCCCAGGTCTATTTCCGAGGGCACGCCGGTCGGGCGTTTGTCATTCCAGAAATCAGGCTGCATTGTTTTTGTCCTCTTTACCTGAGCGTATCCGGGCCGCTTCTGTGTTGCTTGCAGAGGCGGAGCTCTTGGGACACTAGCAGCTATGGCCAATCAGGCAAATATGGCGACCTGCGTCATAGATTGTGTGAATCTTCCTGCCACAGCATAGGCTGATCAGGCGAGACGCAACGGATGCGCTATACAATGCAGCAACCCTGCGCAAAGGAAACGCCATGATCCACCAGTCATTCTGGCTGACCGCGACCGACCACAGCCGCCTGTTCGTCAATCAGTGGTTGCCCGAAGCCGAGCCTGAAGCGCTCATCATGCTGGCCCATGGCATGGCCGAACACAGCGGCCGCTACGCGCGCCTGGCCCAGGCGCTGTGCGATGCAGGTTATGGTGTCTACGCGCCGGACCTGCGCGGCCATGGCAAAACCGGCGAAGAAGCGATTCTCGGCCACTTTGCCGACGGGGATGGTTGGACCAAGGTGGTCGGCGACCTGGCCAGCCTCAACCAACACATTGGCCAGCAACATCCCGATACCCCGATTGTGCTGCTGGGCCATAGCATGGGCAGCTACATCGCCCAGGGTTACCTGCTGCATCACAGCGCCAGCCTGCACGGTGCGATTCTCAGCGGCTCGAATTATCAACCGGTGGCGCTCTATCGCACCGCCCGCCTGATCGCCCGCTTCGAGCGCCGACGCCAGGGCGCCAGGGGGCGCAGCGCCTTGATCGAGTGGCTGTCGTTCGGCAGTTTCAACAAGAAATTCAAACCGACACGCACGCCCTTCGACTGGCTCAGCCGTGACCCGAGCGAAGTCGACAAATACGTTCACGACCCATTGTGTGGCTTTCGCTGCACCAATCAGCTGTGGGTCGACCTGCTCGGTGGCTTGCAGCAAATCAGCAAAGCGTCCAATCTCGCCCAGATCGATCCGGGCCTGCCATTGCTGATAATCGGCGGCGAATGTGATCCGGTGAGCGAAGGCAAGCGTCTGAAAGATCTGGCCGACGCCCTGCGCGAGGCCGGCAGCCGGCATCTGCAATTGACGATTTACCCACAGGCCCGGCACGAACTGTTCAACGAGACCAACCGCGACGAAGTGACGGCCGACGTCCTGGGCTGGATTGCCCAGGCCCTGAGCCACAAGCGACCGCCACGAAGCGAGTAGGTATTCAGCGTTTTCCTTTACCCTCACAGGATTTGAGACAGATGACCCAGGTTACCAACATCCCGTACGAAGCCCTCGAAGTCGGCCAGACCGCCAGCTACAGCAAGACCGTCGAAGAGCGCGACATCCAGTTGTTCGCTGCGATGTCGGGCGACCATAACCCGGTGCACCTGGACGCCGAATTCGCCGCGGCGAGCATGTTCAAGGAGCGCATTGCCCATGGCATGTTCAGCGGTGCGCTGATCAGCGCGGCGGTAGCCTGCGAGCTGCCTGGGCCGGGCACCATTTACATCGGCCAGCAGATGAGCTTCCAGAAGCCGGTGAAAATTGGCGACACCCTGACCGTACGCCTGGAAATCCTGGAAAAACTGCCGAAGTTTCGCGTACGCATCGCCACGCGCGTGTTCAATCAGCGCGATGAGCTGGTGGTGGACGGCGAAGCCGAAATCCTCGCACCGCGCAAGCAACAGACCGTGACGTTGCCGACGCTGCCGCCGATTACTGTTGGTTGATTCACATGCATCCAGGGTGAGTGACCTGTGGTGAGGGGATTTATCCCCGCTGGGCTGCGAAGCAGCCCTAAACCCTGAAAACGCCATATGTCTGGTGGATTGAGTTGGCAGTGTTGGGGGCGCTTCGCGTCCCAGCGGGGATAAATCCCCTCGCCACAAAATTACTGCTGGTCTTCGCGCACCTGCACACTCGCCGTCATCCCGGCGCTCAGATTCACGCCCTCCGGGATCTTGTCCAGTTTGATCCGCACCGGAATTCGTTGGGCCAGGCGCACCCAGTTGAAGGTCGGCTCAACCTCGGCCAGTAACTGCGCATCGGGGTTGGTGTTGCGGTCGGTGATACCGCGGCTGATGCTTTCGACATGGCCCTCCAGCGCATGGTCGGCGCTCATCAGCCAGACCTTGACCGAATCGCCTACGCGAATCCTCGGTAGCTTGGTTTCTTCGAAATAGGCCTGCACATAAAACGTCGAATCGTCAATCAGCGCCATGACCGGCTGCCCAGCGTTCACGTAATTGCCTTCGGCCAGGCGCAGGTTGGTAATGTGGCCACTGCGTGGGGCCAGCACTTGGCTGCGGGCCAGGTTGAGTTCGGCAACCTTGGCCTCGGCCTGGGCTTCACGCAGTTCGCCCCGGGCGATGCCCGCGTTGATCTGGGCATTCTCCCGCAGCTCGGCACTGATGGCCTGGGGCCCCAGGGCCGCGCGGCGACTGGCTTCGTGCTCGCGCAGACTCAATTGCTGCTGACGGGTCTGGACCACCGCCCGCGCTTTCTCCACCGCGGCCTCGAAACGCTCGCGGTCGATGCTCAGTAATAAATCACCGGCCTTGACCGCCTGGTTATCCACAGCCTTGAGCTCGCGCACCCAACCCGACACGTCGGGCGCGATCACCACCACGTCGGCGCGGATCCGCGCATCGCGGGTCCAGGGCGTGAGCATGTAGTACTGCCACAAATGAAACCCGGCGAAGATCGCCACGACCACCACGCCCAGCGTGACGGCGACACGTACGGAGGTACGCATGTTCAACTCCTATAGCGGCCCGAGGACCACGGTAATAACAGTCAGGACACAGACATAAAGGGCGCAGTCGAACAAGGCTTCATGCCAGATCCAGCGCCCGGCCGGTACCAGGCTGAGCAACAGGCGCAACGCACCGGTGACCAACAAGGCCAGCACCACATAAATCAGGAACGGGCTGAGCAACACCCCGCCGATCGACCACTCACGCAAGCCCATGGCTGTGCTCCTGTCGTTCAGGTTCGTGCTGGCGGCACCAGGCGCGCCAACTGTTCTGCAATTGCACCACTGCGCCCTGGGCCAACTTCAACGCATCCCCGGGCGGCTGCATCGACAACACCTTCAGGAACTCGGCGCTCGCCGGGGCCAGCGCATCGGCCTGCCTACCGACCGGACCGCGTTCGAGCACCTGTTCCAACGTGTCGAAATAACGGCGCTGGGCCAGGTTGTCGGGCACTTGGGCGACGGCCAGGCTCAGACGCAAATGCAGCAGCTCATCGCCCATGTCCAAGCCCAGCAATCCATCATCCCAACGGCTGCGCGCCGGTACCGGCAGCTCGGGATAGTGCCGCGCCAGTTGCAACAGCCGGTCAGCCATGCGCCCTCCGAACCAACTCTCGGCGCCACGCAGATTGCGCCGGGTCAGGCGCACCAGATCGTGGAGGGTCGCGGCCAGCAAGCGACGGCTGTGCCAGGCCGGGTCGCGCAGAATCAGCAGATTGAATGCCAGCACCGCCGCACCGACGCCGATCATCATCGCCTGGGCGTTGTTGAAGAAAGCCGCGACGTCGTACTTCATGGTGTTGAGCGGCGACACCAGCACCACGAAATGCAGGCAGAACGACGTGGCCGTGGCGAATATCTGCGGCTTGGCCATCCCCAGCGCCCCGAAAAACAACGGCACACCCATGGCCATGCAGAGCATCGCGAAGCTGCTCCACTGCGGCAGCACGACTTCGCCAATTACAAACGCCGTCGGCACCGCCAACAGGATGCCCCGCAGGAAGCTCATACCAATCTGCGCGCCGTTTTCGCGACTGGCGAACAGGCTGCACACCACGCAGGTGAGCACCAGCGCGCCCGAGGCGGCGGGCCAGGCGGTCGCCAGCCAGAAACAGGCCACCGCCAGGAACGCCAAGGCACTACGGGCACCGAACACCATGGCCAGGGACAGATCACGATGAGGCGTCAAGGTTCGCGGTGGATCCGTCGCCTCCCTGCCCTCTTGTACGGCCGTCAGCGCGGCGCAGGCGGCCAGGGCGGTATCGATCAACAACGCGAAACGGGCCAGGCAGTAACTTTGCGCCGAGCTGATCTGTGGATCGTGAGACGCATCCCATACCCGGGGGCGCAAGGCTTGCAGAGTCGTGCTGTCGGCGTCGAGGGCCTGGCGCACCTCGTTCATCCACGGCTGCAGAGCCTCGGCTTCCTGGGGTTCGAGCTGTTGCCATTGCCGACGCACCGAACGGGAAAGGCGCAACAGCATGAGCAGTTTCTGGCTCAAGCCGCTGATGGCCCGGGCCCGCTGCCGGCCAAGGCGGCCTTCGAACCAGGCGTGTTCGCGCTGGGCATCCACCGCGACGATCTTGCCAAGGATTTCCAGCAACCCTTTACGGGCCTGGGCATCGCCGGCCAGGGTGGCCCGGGCCGCCTGCATGCCGCTCTGCCAGGCGGCCCGGGCCTGACCGGCCAATTGCCGCTCGACCCGCAACGGCCAGAGCAAGGCACTGGCCGCCGTGGCGCAGACAATCCCCAGGCTGATTTCGGTACAGCGCGCCACCGCCTGATCGAACACGCCCAACGGATGGGAAATGGCCGGCAAGGCGATGATCGCCACCGTGTAGCCAGCCAACACGAATGAATAGGACCAGGCACTGCGCAGCAGTGTGGAACAGGCGGTGCACAACCCCAGCCATAGCGCCAGGGCTAGAAGGAACAACCACGGCGCCTGGGCGAACAAGCCCATGAACACCACCGACATGACCGTGCCCACCAAGGTACCGAGCAATCGCGCCAAGCCTTTTTGCACGACCATCCCGGACAACGGCTGAGCCACGATGAACGCGGTCATCAGGGCCCATGACGGCTGCTCCAGGCCCCAGCGCAATGCCAACCATAGCGCCAGTCCACCACCGAGTACGGTTTTGATGGCGAACTGCACAGCGAGGCGGTCGGGGGCGAACAAGGCCTGGAAGGTAATGGGCACGCAGGAAACTCTTCTGGGGGGACGCAATAACGATAGATGCAATATAGGATGGTTGGCAGGCGCTAATTATTAGCTAGCTAACTATATGAGTCCAGAGGTGATTACTGGCGAATTTAACAACACACTTTTTCTGGAGGACGCCCAGTTAAAGGGAATCCTCAGCAGCTACTGAAGCGAACGCTTTTGTGGCGAGGGGATTTATCCCCTCGCCACAACGGTGTTCACTTTCAATCTGAGCAGCCTCCCACAAAAAAACGCCAGGCAAGCTGGCGTTCTTTTAGTTCAGGGCGCGTTTAAGAACGGGCGCGTGCCTGGTTACGCAGCGCCTTGACCTGGTCATGGTTGCGTTGAACGCCGTGGTACTGACGCTCGACCAGATCGCGAATACCGACCAGGTTGTGCTTGGTGATTTTTTCCAGCGCTTCTTTGTAAGCCTTGAGCGCATGGTCTTCGCCACGCTCGGCTTCGTTGAGCACCGCTTCCTCGTCCTTGCCGGTGAACATGGACTTCACGTCCACCCAACGGCGGTGCAGGTCACCGGCTACGCTGGTAGAAGTTTCCGGGTCGCCGCCCAGCGCACGAACGGCCGCTTGCAGTTCGGCAGCAGCGGTGGCGCAATCGGCGGCGCGCTGGACAAACAGCGATTTGAGTTCTGGATGCTTGATGTCTTCAGCGCAGGTCTTGAAGCCTTCCTGACCATCTTTGCTGGTCTCGATCAGGTCATTCAGGACGGAAATGGATTCTTTATTAATGTCGGTCATTTTTCAGTTCCTTTGCTCGGTGAATAAAACCTACAAGGGATATTGCATCGGCCGTGCCAGCCTCAAGCCACACATAAATTCATTTAAATTCAATACGTTATAAAACACCCAAGAATCTGTATCCGCGTTATTTGCATGATCTGTCATTTGGCCTGCATGCAGAATGCCTGTATTTTCCAAGTGGTTTGAATCAAGACGATCGCCATGAACCCGGAAAAGCTCGAACTGCTGGTCACACGCCAGATGCCCTTTGGGAAATACAAGGGGCGAATCCTCGCCGACCTGCCTGGCCAATACCTGAACTGGTTCGCCCGCGAAGGTTTTCCCCACGGAGAATTGGGCGGTTTACTGGCATTGATGCAGGAAATCGACCACAACGGCCTGTCGGATCTGCTCGACCCATTGCGCGCCAAGCACGGCAAACCCAAGCCTCGCCACTAACCGATTGAGCCCCGCCCATGCCTGAAAATACCCTGCGCGCCCACGATGAAGCCTTCTGGCAGACCTATGTCGGCCGTTATGAGGTCGACACCGAGGGGCCGCTCAATCTGGAAAACGGCTACTTCGGTCGCATGTCGCGAACCGTGGTCGAGGAATACCAGCGCAATATCGCCTTCATCAACCGCAGCAATTCGGTGTATGTACGCCAGCATTTCGACCAGGAACAGGACGAAGTGATTCGCCAACAAGTGGCGCAACTGATCCATGTAGCACCGCAAACCGTGGCGATGGCCACCAGCGCAGTGGATGCTCTGCAATCGTTGATCCGCAACTACAACAGGCTGAAGCCGGGGGATCAGGTGCTGGTCTGTGACCTGGAGTACGCGGCGGTCAAAAGCGCAATGCGCTGGCTGGCCCGACAGCGTGGCGCAGAGGTGATCGAACTGGTCCATCAGCACCCCGCCAGTTTGGAAAGCCTGGTGGGCACCTATCGCAAAGCGTTCATTGACCACCCTCGCGTGAAGCTGATGGCGCTGACTTACGTCAACCACCTCACCGGCTTGGTGATGCCGGTCCAGGCTATTGCCGAGACGGCCCAGGAGTTTAACGTCGATATCATTCTCGATGGGGCCCATGCCTTGGGCCAGATCGATTTCGACATCAAGAAACTCGGCATTCACTTCGCCGGATTCAACCTGCAGAAGTGGATCGGCGGGCCCCTGGCCCTGGGTTTCTTATACATTGCTCCGCAGCGGCTGGCCGACATCGACCCGGACATGGACGAAGGGCATTATCCCGTCACCGACGTCCGCTCGCGCACCCCCCATAGCACGCCCAACATCCCGGCCCTGCTGACCCTACCCCTGGTATTCGAGGAGCACTATGCCCTGGGCGGCGCTGCGGCCAAGGGCGCGCGGCTCAAGTACCTGCGGGACCTGTGGGTGAACGCCGTGCGTGATGTACCGGGTATCGAAGTCATGACCCCGGACGATCCGAGCCTGTATTGCGGCATCACCTCGATGCGCTTCACCGCCCAGACGGACCAGCAGGCGATGGCCGATCGACTGCTCAACGACTATGGGATCTTCACCGTGGTCCGCCACACCAGCGTCGGGCCGTGCATCCGTATTACCCCGGGACTGACCACCCTGGCCGGTGATATCCAGCGGTTGGTCCAGGCGCTGATGGAATTGAGCCGAACATAATTGTGGCGAGGGGATTTATCCCCGTTGGGGCGCGAAGCGGCCCTGTTTTTTTGGGGTCTGCTGCGCAGCCCAGCGGAGCGGTGCGACGTTTCGCTAAATCCCCTCGCCACAGGTTTAATGTCAGGCCCATTTGACGCGACAAATCCCGGTCCAAAAAAAACGGCGCGCCGACCAAGCGCACCGTAAAGCCGTAGAACACCCAACGAGGTTTCGGTAAAGCTAATCAGTCCAGCAGCGCCAGCGCCTCGGCGGTGCATTCCTGGATGCGGGCCCAGTCGCCGTTCTTGATCCACTCCGGATCAAGCATCCAGCTACCGCCCACGCACATCACGTTTTTCAATGCCATGTAGCTCTTGATGTTGGCCGGGCTCACGCCGCCGGTCGGGCAGAATTTCACTTCGCCGAACGGGCCGCCCAAGGCCTTGATGGCCGCGACGCCGCCGCTGACTTCCGCCGGGAACAACTTGAAGCGGCGATAGCCCAGGCCGTAGCCTTCCATGATGCCGGAGGCGTTGCTGATGCCCGGCAGCAATGGGATAGGACTGGCAACGCTGGCCTCGAGCAGGTCACGGGTGATGCCCGGGGTGACGATGAACTGCGAACCGGCGGCCTCGGCGGCGGCCAGCATGTGCCGGTCGAGCACGGTACCAGCGCCGGTCACCAGTTCCGGACGCTGTTCGCGCAGCACCTGGATGGCCTTGAGGCCGTACTGGGAACGCAAGGTCACTTCCAGCGCCGTCAAGCCACCGGCAGCCAGGGCGTCAGCCAACGGCAGGATGTCCTGTTCGCGAGCGATGGTGATCACCGGCAGGATCCGCGCCTTGGCGCAGAGGCTGTCGATCAGGGTAACTTTGTCCGCCATGGAAACGGTCGGGGAAGGGTTTTTCATAGCGGCTGATCCTTGGTTCATGGGCACCAGTAAATCTCTAACGTAGGTTGCAGAAACGCGCGGATCGGCATTTCGGCGACATCGTCACCGGCCACTGCGGCGTTCAGGGTGGTCAATTTCGACTGACCGGAAATCGACAGCACTTTGTGTTTCGCCGAGGCCAGCAAGGCGCGGCTCATGGTCAAGCGCTGGTGCGGCACGGTCGGCGCCAACATCGGCCAGCAACGGCGCGTACCGTTGACATCCAGGGCTTCGGCCAGGTTCGGACTGCCAGGGAACAGCGAGGCGGTGTGCCCGTCATCGCCCATGCCCAAGATCAGCACGTCGATGGGCGGCAGCTCGGCCAGCAAGCGATCCGCTTGTTCGGCCGCCGCCTCCAGATTGGCGCTGGCACTGTAGAGGCTCAGGAACTGGGCCTTGGCCGCGGCACCTTGCAGCAGATAACGCTTGAGCAGGCCGGCATTGCTGTCGGCATGTTCAACCGGCACCCAGCGCTCATCGGCCAGGCTCACCACCACCTTCGACCAGTCCAGCGGCTGTTTGGCCAGGCTCTGGAAAAATGCCACCGGGCTACGACCGCCGGACACCACCAGGGTCGCCGCACCACGCGCATCAAGCGCGGCACGCAACTGCTCGGCCACTTTCAACGCCAAGCCTTCAGCCAACAACACCGGGCTTTTGAATTCGAGGGCGCTGACGCCCTGGGGCAGTTTCACTTCAGATATCGCCATACCATGACCTCCCATCCCGCGTGATCAGTGCAATGGAGCTCATCGGCCCCCAGGACCCGGCCGCATACGGCTTGGGTGCATCGCCGGATTTCTTCCACCCGGCGATCAACTGGTCACACCACGTCCACGCGGCTTCAATTTCATCTTTACGGACAAACAGGTTCTGATTGCCGTTCATGACTTCCAGCAACAACCGCTCATAGGCATCGGGTATCCGTGCGCTGCGATAGGTGTCGGAGAAGTTGAGTTGCAGCGGACCGCTGCGCAATTGCATGCCCTTGTCCAGGCCTTGCTCCTTGGTCATCACTCGCAAGGAAATGCCTTCGTCCGGTTGCAGGCGGATGATCAGTTTGTTGCTGATCTGCAGGCGCTGCTCGGGCGCGAAGATGTAGTGGGACGGTTCCTTGAAGTGAATGACGATCTGCGACAGCTTCTGCGGCATGCGCTTGCCGGTACGCAGGTAAAACGGCACCCCGGCCCAGCGCCAGTTGCGAATGTCGGCGCGCAGGGCGACGAAGGTTTCGGTGTCGCTCTGGGTATTGGAATTGGGTTCTTCGAGGTAACCCGGTACAGCCTTGCCTTCGCTGTGACCGGCGATGTACTGGCCGCGCACCACCTGGGTGGTCAGGCCTTCCGGGCTGATGGGCGCCAGGGCCTTGAGCACCTTGACCTTCTCGTCACGGATGCTATCGGCGGACAAGTCAGCCGGCGGATCCATGGCGATCAGACACAGCAGCTGCAACAGGTGGTTCTGGATCATGTCCCGCAGTTGACCGGCCTTGTCGAAATAGCCCCAGCGGCCTTCGATGCCGACCTTCTCGGCCACAGTGATTTCCACGTGGGAAATGTAGTTCTGGTTCCACTGGGTTTCGAACAGGCTGTTGGCGAACCGCAACGCGATCAGGTTCTGTACCGTCTCTTTGCCCAGGTAGTGGTCGATGCGATAGGTGCGGTTTTCCGGGAAGAACTGCGCCACGGCGTCGTTGACCTTGCGCGAGGATTCCAGGTCCGAGCCGATGGGTTTCTCCAGCACCACACGGGTGTTTTCGCTCAAGCCGACCTTGGCCAGGTTCTCGCAGATTGCGCCGTAGACCGCTGCCGGGGTGGCGAAATAGGCGATCACCTGCGGGGCCGAACCGACCCGCTCGGCCAGGGCGACGTAGTCGTCGGCCTTGAGGAAATCCACGTGCAGGTAACTCAGTCGCGCCAGGAAGCGCTCGAGCACGGTTTCGTTGAGGTCCTT
The DNA here is from genome assembly GCF_026016345.1 of Pseudomonas sp. B21-054. Classification (NCBI taxonomy): domain Bacteria; kingdom Pseudomonadati; phylum Pseudomonadota; class Gammaproteobacteria; order Pseudomonadales; family Pseudomonadaceae; genus Pseudomonas; species Pseudomonas sp. B21-054. The sequence continues at coordinate 1,523,011 of NZ_CP087204.1, read as the reverse complement.
GTCGCCCACGTAGCGGCGCAGTTCAGCGGCGATGAACGCCAGGTGCTGCTGCTCGCTGCCGGGTTCACGGGCCAACGCGATGATCCGCGTGTCCTCGTGCAGCAAGTCCGCGCCATCGAGTTGATAAAGGGCAGGAAAAAGCTTGCGCAAGGCCAGATCGCCCAACGCACCGAACAAGGCAAATGTGCACGGTTCAACCGTTATGGAATGCATGATGTTTGTTCTTTTATCAAGTTAAGCTACAAATACCTTTTTTCAAGGTATCACTCAAGGAAAAATGTAGTAATAACCACAACATTTTTCGAAAATTCCGATTCCGAGTGGTGGTCCGTCAGAGCCATCAGTAGGATAGGCCACCGCAAAGGGTCGTATCAAAGACCCGTCTTTCTAGGAATCTTGTATGGACCGCGTGCGAAATTTACTGGAGCAGATCCAGAGTCGCCTTGAAGACCTGAACAAGGCCGAACGCAAGGTGGCCGAGGTGATCCTGCTCAACCCACAGCAGGCCACCCGCTTCAGCATCGCCGCCCTCGCCCAGGCCGCGTCGGTCAGCGAGCCTACGGTCAACCGTTTCTGCCGTTCATTCGGCGTCAGCGGTTACCCGGAACTCAAGCTGCAACTGGCCCAGAGCCTGGCCAGCGGCGCCGCTTATGTCAGCCGTGCGGTGGAGGCCGATGACAATCCGGAAGCTTACACCCGGAAAATCTTTGGCAGTGCCATTGCCTCATTGGACAGCGCCTGCCAGGCCCTTGATCCGAATTTGATCAGCCGGGCCGTCGATCTGCTGATCCAGGCCCGCCAGATCCACTTCTTCGGCCTCGGTGCTTCGGCGCCTGTGGCGCTGGATGCCCAGCACAAGTTTTTCCGTTTCAACCTGGCGGTGACCGCCCACGCCGATGTGCTGATGCAACGCATGATTGCGTCGGTGGCCCATACCGGTGAGCTGTTCGTGATCATTTCCTACACCGGTCGTACCCGTGAGTTGGTGGAAGTGGCGCGCATCGCCCGGGAAAACGGCGCCTCGGTATTGGGCCTGACCGCCGAAGGCTCGCCCCTGGCCAAGGCCAGTACCTTGAGCCTGAACATTCCGCTGCCCGAAGACACCGACATCTACATGCCGATGACCTCGCGGATCATCCAGCTCACCGTGCTGGATGTGCTCGCCACCGGCATGACCCTACGCCGGGGCGTGGACTTCCAACCGCATTTGCGCAAGATCAAGGAAAGTTTGAATGCCAGCCGGTATCCGGTGGGGGATGAGTTCAACTGAACCGGCTTGAGTATTGTTTCGCCTGATGGATCGCTATCGCGAGCAAGCTCGCTCCCACAGTGGTTTTGTACCGGATACAAATCTTGTGTCCATCCAAACCCCAACGTGGGAGCGAGCTTGCTCGCGATGAGGCCAGCAGCGACACCCACAAACCTGAATCAAGCCCCCATCCGCGCCTGCAGACTCAGGTGCGCCCGTTCCCCCGGCGCCAGGCACAGGCTATCGGTGCCGCCACTGGCCGCTTCGACACAGACGAATTCCGACACCTCGTCCCAACTCACCCCCAGCAATGGCCGCGCGCCGGGATGCCACACCACGGTGTCGGCGCTGTCGCCCGTGTCGATGCACAGTTCCCGCTGCCAGGCGTGGTCCTTGAGCTGCAATTCTCCCTCGTGCTGGAACACCCGCTGACAACCACCCTCGACCCGCAACTCGCCTTCCTGCTGGCAAACTGCACGGCTCAACTGGTCGTATCCCTGCGCGCCTTCGAGCCCGGACAGCGCTACCTCACCGATGTCACCAATACGCCAATAGGCGTGCAAAGCCTGGCTCAGCTGGCAAGGCAAGCTGTCTTGATGCTCGGTGCTCAAGCGCAACTCCATGCGCTCACCCAGGTCGGCATGCAGATCAACCTGCCAGTCGCACAGTTGCAACTGCCAATGCAGGTGCACGCCTTCGTCATCACTGCGGCTGTCGAGCAGTTTCCAATCGATCAGGCGCGCCCAACCATGGGACGGCCAGGCGTTTTCGCTCGGATGACGGCCATACCACGGCCAGCACACCGGCACCCCGCCGCGTATCGCCCCGACCTGTGGCCACTTGGCCGCACACCACAACCAAGGCTTCTGGCCGCGCGGTTGAAAGTGCAGCAACTGCGCACCCTGGCGGCTGAACACCGCCTGGCACAGCGGATGATCGATCACCAGCACATCGCGCTGCCGATAACGCTCCCACGCAAACACCGGGCGTTCGCGCAAGGATCTGAAAAAGCGTTGTAGCGGATGCTCATGCATGGGCCGCGGTCCTGGAGATCATTGAATACTCAATTTTTTGTGACGCGCTAACCATGCGCTCCCCAAAAAAAAGCGGACAGCCTTGGCTGTCCGCAAATATGCGCACATAGAGAGGAGCTTATCGCAACAGCGTTAGAACACCGACTGAATTTTCAGGCCGGCCACCAGCGCGTTGTCGACTTCATCCACACCGCCCGGGTGAGTGATGTATTGCAGGTTAGGACGCACGGTCAGCCAGTTGGTAACGTGGAAACCGTAGTTGACCTCGTAGTTGTATTCAGTGCTACGCAACGGCGTGAACAGCGGATCATCGTAGTCGGAGACACCATTGGCAACGTTGACCAGCTCGGCGTTTTTCTTCACATCTTCGTTGACATGGATCCGGGAGAAACCGATCCCGACATCATCTTTAGGACGCGCATCGAACGGCCCCTTGTACACGAACATCAGCGACTGGTAGTTGTCGACGATGTTGGTTTCCTTGTCGTGGAAGGTGGCGTTGGCCGCAATGTTCAGACCGCGCGAAGCGTCACCGTTGTGAGTGGTGAGCTGTTGCTGCGCGACGAACCAGTAGCCGTCCTTACTGCTGTGGCTGCGATAGGCGTTACCGCTTCTCGCGGCGTCGTCACCATTGTCATCCTCACGGACGTCATCAGCCTTGGCCGTACTTTTGTAGTAACCCACACGGTACTCGCCCGGCAGATTATTGAGCTTGGGCGACCAGACCAACTCGACCGGAATGAGGGTGCCCTTGGTGCCACTGCCGCTGAGCTTGTAGCGGTTCTTGTTTTCCAACTGCGAAGGGTTCTGGTTGTACGCGCCGATTTGCGCATAAAGCTCAGGCGTGAGGTTGTATTTAACGCGAATGGCCGCCTGCATGATCGGCCAGTTGTACCAGATGCCAGTGGCCCAGTTACCCGCCTGGGAACCGCAGAACGCCAGGTTCTGGAACTCGCACGGGAAGGTGTTGAAGTCTTCGCCTTCACCGAAATAACCGGCTTTGACATCCAGCTTACTGTCGAAATACTTCTGCTTGATCCACAACTGGGTCAGACGGGTGGTTTGCCCACGACCCCACACTTCCTGGGAAGAACTGAGGGTACCGGCACGTGGATCACCGATACGGTCGTTGGAGATGTTGCGACCATCACGTCGGGTGAACTGTATCTTGGCCTCTGTATCTCCCCAACCCGCCAGCTTCTCCAGGTCGAGGGCTACGCCCAAGCCAAACTGCTGGGACCAGCGCGCTGTCTTGTCATCGTTGTAGCCGCCGTGGAGATTGGCACCCATCTCACCGACGAAGTCAGCCTTGATATCGATGCCTTGCTCGATCAGCTTGGTCCGTTCACCGCCCCAGTCACCCGTCATCCACTTCGAGTCGGCGCTGAACGCGTCGGCCGCGTGTGCGCTACCGGCCAGCATCATCGCCGCAACGGCTGACAGCTGGCAGATTAGCTGGGCGTTGTTTTTCTTCTTCATCCCTACATCCTCGTCTTTATTGTTATTAACTGTTTTTATCTAACGCGGTTTACAACGATTGCGGCGGGTGGTCCCCCACTCACCGCATACTCCTTCTTTGTGGGCGCACGCAGGCTCCCACATTTGTTCTTCATCGGCCTTTGAACTGCGCCACGTTGGCGCTCCGCACGTCAGCCTGTGGCTGGCCGGCCACGCCCAGGCGTTCGCCGGACTGGGCGTCGAACAGCAGCACTTTCGACGGATCGAATTGCAGCGTCAGGGTTTCCCCGGGCTGTGGCGCCACGTCCGGCGCCAGGCGGCAGCACACCTTGGTGTCGTTGAGGTTGACGAACACCAGGGTGTCCGGCCCGGTAGGCTCGGTGACCTGCACTTCAGCGCGAATGGTCGGCAAGCCATTGGCCTCGCTGCCCGCCAGCGCGATCTGTTCCGGACGCAGGCCGAGGATCACTTCGCGGTCTTCCAGGCCGGCGTCCTGCATGCCCATTGGCAACTCGCAACGGGCCTGGCCACTGTCGAGCAGCGCCAGCAGGCGGCCGTCCTTGCGTTGCAGGCGCAGGGGGATGAAGTTCATCGGCGGCGAACCGATGAAGCTCGCCACGAACAGGTTGGCCGGGTTGGTGTAGATGTCTTTCGGCGTGCCGAACTGCTGGATGATCCCGTCCTTCATCACCGCCACTTTGTCGCCCAGGGTCATGGCTTCGATCTGGTCGTGGGTCACGTAGACCGTGGTGGTCTTCAGGCGCTGGTGCATCAGCTTCATTTCGGTACGCATCTCGACCCGCAGCTTGGCGTCGAGGTTGGACAGCGGTTCGTCGAACAGGTAGATCTTCGGCCGCCGCGCCAGCGCCCGGCCCATGGCCACGCGTTGTTGCTGGCCGCCGGAAAGCTGGCCGGGCTTGCGATTGAGCAGGTGTTCGATCTGCAACAGCTTGGCCACGCGGTTGACTTCTTCGTCGATGGCCGACTGGTTCATCTTGCGGATCTTCAGGCCGAACTCGATGTTCTCGCGCACGCTCATGGTCGGGTACAGCGCATAGGACTGGAACACCATGGCGATGTCGCGATCCTTCGGGCTCATGCCGCTGACATCCTGGTCACCGATCATGATCGCGCCGCCGGTGATGGTCTCGAGGCCGGCGATGCAGTTCATCAGCGTCGACTTGCCGCAGCCCGAAGGGCCGACGAGGATCAGGAACTCGCCGTCCTTGATCGACAACTCGATGTTCTTCAGGGTGTCCGGCAGGCCGGCACCGTAGGTCTTGTTTACATTGCGAAGTTCGAGCGTTGCCATGATTACCCCTTGACTGCGCCGGCCGTCAGGCCGCGCACGAAATACTTGCCTGCGACCACATAGACCAGCAGGGTCGGCAGCCCGGCGATCATCGCCGCCGCCATATCAACGTTGTATTCCTTGGCCCCGGTACTGGTGTTGACCAAGTTGTTCAGCGCCACCGTGATGGGCTGCGAATCGCCGCTGGAGAACACCACGCCGAACAGGAAATCGTTCCAGATCTGTGTGAACTGCCAGATCAGGCAGACCATGATGATCGGGGTGGACATCGGCAGGATGATCCGCCGGAAGATGGTGAAGAAACCCGCACCGTCCAGCCGCGCAGCCTTCACCAGCGCGTCGGGAATGCTGACGTAGTAGTTGCGGAAGAACAGCGTGGTGAACGCCAGGCCGTAGACCACATGCACGAACACCAGGCCCGTGGTGGTACTGGCCAGGCCCATCTTGCCGAGGGTGAACGAGGCTGGCAGCAGGACGGTCTGGAACGGCAGGAAGCACCCGAACAGCAACAGGCCGAAGAACAGCTGCGAACCACGAAAGCGCCACATCGACAACACGTAGCCGTTCAGCGCTCCGATGGCGGTGGAGATCAGCACCGCCGGAACGGTGATCTTGATCGAGTTCCAGAAGTAGCCATCCACCGTGGCCCAGGCCTTGACCCAGCCGATGCCGCTGACCACGGTCGGCCAGCTCAGCAGGTTGCCGGTATTGATGTCTTCCGGCGTCTTGAAGCTGGTCAACAGCATGACCACCAGCGGCACCAGGTAAAGCAATACAGCGAGGATCAACACCGCGTAGATCGCGATCCGACTCAGGCTGATGGAAGGTTTGGCAGCGAGACTAGTCATGACGCTTGGTCCTCAGCTCGGAGTACAGGTAAGGCACGATGATCGCGAGAATCGCACCGAGCATCAGGATTGCACTGGCCGAGCCCATGCCCATCTGGCCGCGACTGAAGGTGAAGGAATACATGAACATGGCCGGCAGGTCAGAGGAGTAACCCGGGCCGCCGGCCGTCATCGCCGCCACCAGGTCGAAACTCTTGATCGCGATGTGCGCCAGGATCATCACAGCGCTGAAGAACACCGGACGCAGGCTTGGCAGCACCACTTTCCAGTAGATACGCGGCATGCTCGCGCCATCGATCTGCGCGGCACGAATGATCGATTGATCGACACCGCGCAGGCCAGCGAGGAACATCGCCATGATGAAGCCCGAGGCTTGCCATACCGCCGCGATCACCAGGCAATACACCACCCGGTCCGGGTCGATCAGCCAATCCAGGCGGAAGCCTTCCCAACCCCAGTCACGCAACAATTTGTCCAGGCCCATGCCGGGGTTGAGTAGCCATTTCCAGGCGGTACCGGTGACGATCATCGAGAGCGCCATCGGGTACAGGTAAATGGTGCGGATGAACCCTTCGCGACGAATACGCTGGTCAAGAAACACCGCCAGCAGTACGCCGATCACCAGGGTGATGCCGATGAACATGCCGCCGAACAGCGCCAGGTTCTTGCTCGCCACCCACCAGCGGTCGTTGTCCATCAGCCGTGCGTATTGCGCCAGGCCCGCCCATTTGTAGTTGGGCAGGAACGTCGACGTGGTGAACGACAGGACGAACGTCCACAAGATATAGCCATAGAAGCCCACCAGAACGATGAACATGCTCGGCGCCAGCACCAGTTTTGGGAGCCAGCGCTGCAATGCATCGAACGGCGAGGCCTTGCTGAACACAGCAACAGAACTCATGGGGAAATCCAGTACAGATGAAAGATTACAAGAACATTCCCTTGTGGGAGCGGGCTCTGTGGCGAGGGGATTTATCCCCGATCGGCTGCGAAGCAGCCGCAAAACCATTGCATGCGGTGTTTCTGACACTCCGCCATTGCAACTTTTCGGGGCCGCTGCGCGACCCATCGGGGCGGTGCGACGTTTCGCTAAATCCCCTCACCACAAAAACTCGCTCCCACAAGGGACCGCGGCGCAAATTACTTGGCAGACTGAACCGCTGCGCCCAGTTTCTTGGCGGCATCGGCAGGGTCGGCTTTCGGGTCGTTGATGTAGTTGGTCACCACGTCAAAGAACGCCCCCTGGACCGCCAGCGTGGTCGCCATGTTGTGCGCCATGCTCGGCTGCAGGCCGCCAGACTTGGCGTCAGTCAGGAAGTCCTTGGCAGCGGTCTGGGCGCAGGAATCGAAACCGTACTTGGCCATGTCAGCCAGCATGTCGGTACGCACCGGGATCGAGCCTTTGTTGATGCTGAAGACCTTTTGGAAATTTTCACCCAGCACAACCTTGGCGATATCCTGCTGACCGGCCGCAGTACCTTTGTCTTTCTGCTTGAACACCGCCAGGGAGTCGATGTTGTAGGTGAACGCCTTCTCGGTGCCCGGGAAGGCTACGCACTCGTAGTCCTTGCCAGCGACTTTCTTCGCCGCGGTCCATTCGCTCTTGGCCCAGTCACCCATGATCTGCATGCCGGCCTTGCCGTTGATGACCTTGGCCGCTTCCAGGTTCCAGTCCTGACCCTTGCCGTCGGCGTCCATGTAGGTCGCGACTTTCTTCAACTCGGTCAGCGCCTCGATCATGGCCTTACCGGTCAGCGCCTCGCTGTCCAGGTCGACCAGGGCCTTTTTGTAGCCATCGGCGCCCATGACCGAGAGCACCACGGCTTCGAACACGGTGCTGTCCTGCCAAGGCTGGCCACCGTGGGCGAGCGGAATGAAGCCCGCGGCCTTGAGCTTGTCACCGGCGGCGTAGAACTCTGCGAGGGTGGTTGGGTTCTTGGTGATGCCGGCCTTCTTGAAGACTTCCGGGTTGATCCACAGCCAGTTGACGCGGTGAATGTTCACCGGCACGGCCACGTAGTCACCTTCGTACTTCACGGTATCGGAGACTTTCTTGTCGAGCAGGCTGTCCCACTTTTCTGCTTTGGCAACGTCTTTCAGGATGTCGGTGTCGAGCAGCCCGGTGGACGCCCATTCCTGGATGTCCGGGCCCTTGATCTGGGCGACGCCCGGTGGGTTGCCGGCCACGGCACGACTCTTGAGCACAGTCATGGCAGTGGAACCGCCACCACCGGCGACAGCGCCGTCCTTCCAGGTAAAGCCATCTTTCTCTACCTGAGCCTTGAGCACATCGATCGCGGCTTTTTCACCACCCGACGTCCACCAGTGGACGACTTCCACGGAACCTTTGGATTCGGCGGCAAGGGTGGTGACAGGGAAGGCTGCGACGGGAAGCAGGGAAGCAAGAGAAATGACAGTAGCGAGGCGAGAAATCGCATTCATCTAGAAGTACCTTTCTTGTTGTTATGCATGCAAGTCTGGAGCTTGCGCTGCACGGATTCTAAACAGGGGAAATCCCTTCGCAGGTAACGAAGGGACGTGCAAATGTCACGACATGGTTACACAGGGGCGGGACTGGAGAGTCTCGCCAGGGCCGTGGCCATGCTGGGTGCCAGGGGCAAGCGTGGAATCAGCACCGCCTGCCAGGCGTGATACAGGTCCGGCTTGCCTGGCCAGATGTCGGCGCTAGGGCTGTTTTTCGGGTCGAGTTCGTGATGCCAACTGCCGTTGCAGCGGTCGATGAAATGCTTGTCACAAAACTCCCAGAACAGTCGGTACCAGGCTTCGTATTTCGCCTCGTCGGTGCGCTTGAGCAAGGCGCTGGCAGCGGCCGCCGCTTCGGCGTGCACCCAATGCAGGCGATGGCGAACCACCGCGCGATTGTCCCAATCCAGCGTGTAGACAATGCCTGGCGCACCATCGACATTCCAACCGTGACGACAGTTCTGGTCGAAGAGCTTTTGCGCATCCTGGGCCAACCAACCGGGGGTCAGCATACCGATCTGCACCCGCGCCGCTTCAAGGTGCAGCAGCAACCGCGCCCATTCGAAACCGTGGCCGGGGGTAGTGCCGTACGGGCGGAAACCGTCGGCGGGATTGTCGTGGTTGTATTCGCGCAACGGCTGCCAATCGCGATCGAAATGCTCCACCACCAGGTAGTCGTTGGCGGCGGCATGGCCGTGGATCACTCGTTCGACGATGTGCAGGGCACGGGCCAGCCAGCGCGGATCGTCGGTGGCATCGGCCAGGGCCAGGAACGCTTCGGTGGCGTGCATGTTGCTATTGGCACCGCGGTACGCCTCTTCCTCGCTCCAGTCACGATTGAAGGACTCGCGCAGGGCGCCCTCTTCCTCGCTCCAGAAATGCTCGTCGATGACCCGCACCGCTTCGTCCAGCAGTGCCTGGGCGCCGGGACGCTGGGCCACCACCGCGGAACTGGCGGCCAAGGCCACGAAGGCATGCAGGTAGGCGGCCTTGCCGGTGTTGTCTTCAGGGGGCTGCGCCGTGGCGAACCAGCCGCCATGTTCGGCGTCGCGCAAAGGGCCGCTCAGGGCCTCGACGCCGTGATCCACCAGCTCGGTGAACCCCGGCAGGCCCTGGATGTGTGCCATGGCGAAACTGTGGGTCATGCGCGCGGTGTTCATGGTCTCGGCCCGGGCATTGGCCGGCAGGCGCCCCAGCTCGTCCAGGTTGCCGAAGCCATCCGGCAGCTTCGATGCCTTGGCGAACGCCAGCAGTCGCAAGCCTTCGGCGGCCAGCCATTGCTGGTGGGCAGGCGCGTTCAGCCAACTGCTGAAGGCCGGTTGGAAGGTGTCCATCAAGCGGTACCTTTTTTGTTGTTTTGACGCAGGGAGTCTAAACAAGGGATGAGGAGTGGCAGGTAACGAAAGGGGCGAGTTATGTCACCGACTTGTGACATAACTCTGAATGAGAGATCGGAGCTACTGACGCTATCGCGAGCAAGCTCGCTCCCACACGGAGTACACAGTGTTCATGGATTCTATGTTCAACCCAAATCCCTTGTGGGAGCGAGCTTGCTCGCGATGAACGATAACGCGGTCCGGCTATTCCACACTGCGAGGCAACTGCAACGTCACCCGCAACCCACCCTCGCGCAGGTTCTGCAGGCTGACTTCGCCGCCATGGCTGTGGGCGATGTTGCGGGCAATGCCCAGGCCCAGGCCATAACCCTGCTGTTGCCCGGCGAGGCGGAAGTGCGGTTCGAAGACTTGCTCCAGGCGCTGTTCCGGCACACCCGGGCCTTCGTCGTCGACGTGCAGGATGAACGCGATTTCATCGTCATCGATGTGCAGATGGGCGTTCTGTCCGTATTTCAAGGCATTGTCGATCAGGTTGCCGATGCAGCGCTTGAGGGCCAGCGGCTTGCCGGGATACGGCGCCAGCGCCCGGCCATCCTGGGTCACCCGGCCGTTGCCGTTGGGCGCCAGGTAAGGCTCCACCAGGCAATCGAGCACATGGTTGAGGTCCACCGGCTCGATGTTCTCGTGGATGTCAGTGTCCTTGACGCATTGCAGCGCGCCTTTGACCAACAACTCCAACTCGTCCAGGTCGCGGCCGAACTTGGCCTGCAGGTTTTCGTCTTCCAGCAGCTCGACCCGCAAGCGCAAGCGGGTGATGGGCGTGCGCAAGTCATGGGAGATCGCGCTGAACAGTTGGCTGCGTTCGGTCAGGTAACGGCTGATGCGCTCGCGCATGGCATTGAATGCCCGGCCCACCTCCACCACTTCGCTGCCACCGCCCTCGGCCACCGGTTCCACTTCAGCGCCCAGGGACATGTCCCGCGCGGCCCGGGCCAAGCGCTTGAGGGGCCGGCTCTGCCAATGCACCAGCAAGCCAATGAACAGCAACAGCAGGCTGCTGGTGAGGACGATGAAGCCGACCTGTTGCTTGGGCAGGTCTTGCTCTTCGAGCGCGGTGTAAGGTTCGGGCAGCAACGAGGCGATGTACAGCCATTCGCCCGGGGCCATCTGGATTTGCGTGACCAGCACCGGCGGGTTCACAGGCTCAAGCGTCAAGGCGTAGTGGGCCCATGAACGGGGCAGTTCGTCGAGCTTGAGCCCGGCGTTGAAAATCCGCAGATCGTCCGGGCTGACAAAATTGACCGAGATATCGGCGCTATTACCCAGGGACCGGCGCAGCACATCGTCCACCGCCTTGAGCACCGCCAGCTTGCGCGGTGTGACCGGCAGCACGTCCATGCCCAGGGGCTTGTCGTTGAGCGTGACGACAAATCGCGTACCGCCCATGCTGCGCAACTGATCCAGCACCAGCGGCCGGTAAGCCACCGGCAGCGAGCGCAAATAGCTGACGCTGGCGGTCATTGAATGGGCCAGGCTGCGGGCGCTGGTGACCAGGCCTTCGAGCTGGGTGGCGCGCAACTGCGAGACCCAGATCAGGCTGGACAGGGTCTGGGCGAACAGCACCACCAGCAAGGTCAGCAACAGCATCCGTCCCAGCAGCGAGCGCGGCACCGGTATTCGTCGAGCGACTTTCCTGATCCAATCAATGACCATTGCTGGCAACCACACTGGCCGCCAGTTGATAACCACTGCCGCGTACCGTACGGATCAACCGCGGCGGCTTGTCGGTGTCACGCAGACGCTGGCGCAGGCGACTGACCGCCATGTCGACGATCCGATCCAAGGGCATCAATTCACGGCCACGGGTAGCATTGCCGATGGTGTCGCGGTCGAGGATTTCCTGGGGATGGTCGAGAAACAACTTGAGCAGGGCGAAATCGGCGCCGGAGAGAATCACCTCTTCACCGTCGGTGTGGAACAGCCGGTGACTGACCATGTCCAGCCGCCACTCATCGAAGGCCAGCACTTCGCCGCCGGAACGTTCCTGGCCGAATTGCGCCCGGCGCAGCAGGGCCTTGATGCGCGCCTGCAACTCCCGGGGGCTGAAGGGTTTGCCCAGGTAGTCATCGGCCCCCAGCTCCAGGCCGATGACCCGGTCGGCCTCGTCGGAACTGGCGGTGAGCATGATAATCGGCACGTGGGCCTGGCGCGGGTGTTGGCGAACCCAGCGGCAAAGGCTGAAGCCGTCCTCGTCGGGCAGCATCACGTCGAGGATCACCAGGTCGCTCGGCGCCTCGTTCAGCGCCTGGCGAAACCCGGCCCCATCAGGCGTGGTGCGCACCTGGAAACCCGCGCGGCTGAGGTAAGTGTCCAGCAGTTCGCGAATCTCCTGGTCGTCGTCGACCAACAAAATCGATTTGTTCACTGAACTCACGGGCCTCGTCCTTGTTATTTGGATTGGGGCGGATTATGCCTGATGGATGAGGACTACAAACACACTACAAACCCCCTGTGGGAGCGAGCTTGCTCGCGATAGCGGTGTAACAGTCAACCTTAATGGCGACTGACACTCCGTCATCGCGAACAAGCTCGCTCCCACAAGGTCCGCAGTTCAAACTTCAAGCTTGTGCCGATTGCTCCAACGCCACGCCCGCCCCCATCAAGCCCGAATACGGCGCGGTCACCAGCCAGACCGGAATGCCCTTGAAGTAATCGCTCATGCAGCCCTTGTCGGCAAAGCAACGGGCGAAACCGCTTTCGAGGAAGAAATCGGCAAAACGCGGGACCACGCCACCGACGATGTAGACGCCGCCGCGTCCGCCCAGGGTCAACACATTGTTGCCGGCCACGCGTCCCAGCCAGCGGCAGAACTGTTCGAGCACTTCCAGAGCAATGGGATCGCCAGCCAGGCCGGCTGCGGTGATGGATTCGGGGGTATCGAGCACCGGCGTGTGCCCGTCCACTGCGCAAATGGCTCGGTACACCCGAGGCAAACCGCTGCCGCTCAAGGCGGTTTCGGCGCTGACGTGGCCGATCTCGTTGTAGATGTGCTGCCAGAGCTGGGTCTCTCGCGGGCTGCTCATGGGCAGGTCGACATGGCCGCCCTCCCCTGGCAGCGCCGCGAAACGGCCTTCACCCAGGTCCAGCAGCGTACCGACGCCCAACCCGGTGCCCGGGCCGATCACCACCGCCGGGCGCATCGGCTCCGGGGTGCCTTCGCACACGACCCGGTATTCATCGGGACGCAGACAGGTCATGCCCAGGGCCATCGCCGAGAAGTCGTTGACCAGCAGCAGCTTCTCCACCTGCAAGGTCTTGCAGAACGCCTGGTTGCTCAGGCGCCAGTGGTTGTTGGTGAAGCGAAACTCATCGCCGCTCACGGGACCGGCCACCGACAGGCACACCGAACCGATGGCCCCCGGCTGCATGCCCAGGCCGCCCAGGTAAACCTGGATGGCCTCTTCGGGGCAGGCATAGTCTGCCGTCGCCAGCACCTGGATGTTCTCCAGGTTGTGGTTCTTCCACAACGCGAAACGTGCGTTGGTCCCACCGATGTCACCGACCAAAGCCAGTTTCAATTAAGCGTCTCCAGGGCAGAAGTGAAGGCGCTGGCGCCCTGCTCTGCCGAGCTGAAGGCCATGCGCATGAAACCAAACAGCTCGCGACCGGTGCCGATGTTGTTGCCCAACAGGCCCTTGGCAGGTTCGCGCGCTGCGAATTGCGCGGCGTCCACCTTCAATTCCAAGGTACCTTCGACGCCATCGACGCGAATGATATCGCCCTCCTGCACCCGGGCCAACGCGCCACCGACATAAGCTTCGGGGCTGACGTGAATGGCCGCCGGGATTTTCCCCGACGCGCCGGACATGCGCCCGTCGGTCACCAGTGCCACTTTGAAACCACGATCCTGCAACACACCCAGGAACGGCGTCATCTTGTGCAACTCCGGCATGCCGTTGGAGCGCGGCCCCTGGAAGCGCATCACCGCGACGAAATCCTTCTCCAGCAGACCGGCCTTGAACGCGTCGGCCAGGTCCTGCTGATCCTGGAAGACCATGGCCGGGGCTTCGACGACCTGGTTTTCCAGGGCCACGGCGGAGACCTTCATCACGCCGCGCCCCAGGTTGCCTTCCATCACCCGCAACCCACCTTCCGGCGAGAACGCGCGGGCCACCGGGCGCAGGATGTTTTCGTCGAGGCTTTCGATCGGGCCATCGCGCCACACCAACTCGCCATCTTCCAGGAACGGCTCCTGGGTGTAGCGGCTCAGACCGTGACCGAGCACGGTGTTGACGTTTTCGTGGAGCAGACCGGCTTCCAGCAATTCGCGGATCAGGAACGACATGCCGCCTGCCGCCTGGAAGTGGTTGATGTCAGCCTTGCCGTTCGGATAGACGTGGCTCAGGGTCGGCACCACCTCGGAGAGGTCGGCCATGTCCTGCCAGGTCAGCTGGATGCCCGCCGCCATGGCGATGGCTGGCATGTGCAGCGTATGGTTGGTGGAGCCGCCGGTGGCGTGCAAGGCAACGATGGAGTTGACCAGCGAACGCTCATCGACGATCTCGCCGATAGGCATGAAGTTGCCGCTCTGCTTGGTCAGGCGCGTGACCTGGAACGCCGCTTCGCGAGTCAGGGCATCGCGCAGCGGGGTGTTCGGGTTGACGAACGAAGCGCCGGGCAAATGCAGGCCCATCACTTCCATCAGCAATTGATTGGTGTTGGCCGTGCCGTAGAAGGTGCAGGTGCCTGGGCTGTGGTAGGACTTCATCTCCGATTCCAGCAACTCTTCGCGGGTGGCCTTGCCTTCGGCGTAGCGCTGGCGCACGTCGGCTTTTTCCTTGTTGGAAATGCCCGAGACCATCGGCCCGCCCGGCACGAAGATCGTCGGCAAGTGACCGAAGCGCAGCGCGCCCATCATCAGGCCCGGGACGATCTTGTCGCAGATGCCCAGCATCAACGCGCCGTCGAACATGTTATGGGACAACGCCACCGCCGTGGACAGCGCGATCACTTCGCGGCTCGGCAGGCTCAGCTCCATCCCCGCCTCGCCCTGGGTCACGCCGTCGCACATGGCGGGCGTGCCGCCAGCGAACTGGCCGACCGAGCCGATCTCGCGCAGGGCTTTCTTGATCTGTTCCGGAAAGGTTTCGTAAGGCTGGTGGGCCGAGAGCATGTCGTTATAGGAGGACACGATGGCGATGTTGGCGGCGTTCATCATCCGCAGGTGGTGCTTGTCTTCGGTGCCGCAACCGGCCACGCCGTGGGCGAAGTTGGCGCATTGCAACTTGCCGCGCATCGGACCGTCGCTGGCGGCTCCACGGATCAATGCAAGGTAAGCCTCACGCGTGGCGCGGCTGCGGGCGATAAGCCGTTCGGTGACCTCAAGGACGCGGGGATGCATGTGTAGAACTCCAGGCTAACGGGTGTGGCGACCTGATTGTCTATGCTGGTCAAAAGCCCCCTGGCGTTGGGCGACAGACGGTTTATTGACCATTCGGACCAGTTGATTCAGGTCACTCGTTGTAGATAAAACAAAATATTGCCACTAAAAAGGCTTGTTTTCTATTTTTATGCGAATAATCTTGTAATTCCAACAACAAATCGATGGCGGCGCAGTTAATGACTCTTCGAATTGCAATCAATGGTTTTGGCCGCATCGGCCGCAACGTTCTCCGTGCACTGTATACCCAAGGCTATCGCCGCGACTTGCAGATCGTCGCCATCAATGACCTGGGCGACAGTGCGATCAACGCTCATCTGCTCAAGTTCGACACGGTTCACGGCACCTTCGATGCCGACGTCCAGCACGATCACGAAAGCCTGACGGTCAATGGCGACCGCATCTCGGTCAGCGCCATCCGCAACCCGGCTGAACTGCCCTGGGCTGCCGAGAAGATCGACGTGGTGTTCGAATGCACCGGTCTGTTCACCGACCGCTCCAAGGCCGCGGCCCACATCACCGCCGGCGCCCGCAAGGTGATCATTTCGGCCCCGGCCAAGGGTGCCGATGCCACCGTGGTGTATGGCGTGAACCACGACATCCTGCGCCAGTCCCACCAGATCATTTCCAATGCTTCGTGCACCACCAACTGCCTGGCCCCGGTGGCCCAGGTGCTGCACCGCGAGCTGGGCATCGAGAGTGGCCTGATGACCACCATCCACGCCTACACCAACGACCAGAACCTGACCGACGTCTACCACACCGACCCGTACCGCGCCCGTTCGGCCACCCAAAACATGATCCCGAGCAAGACCGGCGCCGCCGAAGCGGTGGGTCTGGTACTGCCGGAACTGGCGGGCAAGCTGACCGGCATGGCGGTGCGTGTACCGGTGATCAACGTGTCCCTGGTGGACCTCACCGTGCAGCTCAAGCGCGAAGCCTCGGCAGAGGAAGTCAACGAGCTGCTGCGCCAGGCCAGCCAGCATTCGAAGATCCTCGGCTACAACACCCTGCCGCTGGTCTCCAGCGATTTCAACCACAACCCGCTGTCGTCGATCTTCGACGCCAACCACACCAAGGCCAGCGGCAAGCTGCTCAAGGTACTGGCCTGGTATGACAACGAATGGGGCTTCTCCAACCGTATGCTCGATAACTGCCTGGCGTTGTGCAACGCCGAATAACTGACACGGCAGTATTGAGCTTTTCTGTGGGAGCGAGCTTGCTCGCGATAGCGGTGTGTCAGTCAAAATAACTGTGCCTGTTACTCCGCCTTCGCGAGCAAGCTCGCTCCCACAGGGGGCATGGGCATGCCTGCACAAAGCCACATGAACCGCCGTCCCTCAAAACTCACCCAACTGCTCTTCGGCCTGCTCGCCTACACCAGCCTGGCCATCGGCCTGGTCGCCATCGTCGTGCCGGCTGCTGCCGCTGGGCCGAGAAGCGACCGCCAACGGAATTTTGATCTATGCTGGCCCTCTCGTTTTGGAGGGCCCTCGATGACCGATCTGCTCACGTCCATGCAAGCCGCGCTCGGCTTGCCCAAGACTCCGATCCCCTTCATTGGCGAAGGCGCCCTGCCCTCGGCGTTCGCCGTCACGGAGCTGGCTTGTGGCAGCATCGCTGCAGCCGGCCAGGCCGCCGCTGAGCTCATCCACCAGCAAACCGGTCGCCTGCCGCCCCTCGAAGTCGACCGGCGCCTGGCCGCGTTCTGGTTCTCCACGTCCCTGCGCCCCATCGGCTGGAGCGTGCCGCCGATGTGGGACCCGGTGGCCGGCGACTACGCCTGCGCCGACGGCTGGATTCGCCTGCATACCAACGCGCCGCATCACCGCCTGGCCGCCGAGAAAGTCCTCGGCCCCTGCATCGACCGCACCGACATGGCGAGCAGAGTGGCCCGCTGGAACAAGACCGAACTGGAACAAGCGGTGATCGACGCCGGCGGTTGTGCCGCCCAGATGCGTTCGTGGCAGGCCTGGCAGGCACATCCCCAGGGCGCGGCGGTGAATGCCGAGCCGCTGGTGCACTTGGACAAAAGCGTCGACGAACAGCACCAGCCCTGGCTCGGTTCCGTGGCCCAGCCACTGGCGGGCCTCAAGGTGCTGGACCTGACCCGCGTGCTGGCCGGTCCCATCGCCAGCCGCTTCCTCGCAGGCCTGGGCGCCGATGTCCTGCGCATCGACCCACCGACCTGGAACGAACCCGGCGTGGTGCCGGAAGTCACCCTGGGCAAACGCTGCACCCGCCTCGACTTGCATCGGCCCGATGATCGCGCGGTGTTCGAGGCGCTGCTCAAGGACACCGACATCCTCCTGCACGGCTACCGTGCCGATGCCCTGGAGCATCTGGGCTATGGCGCCGAACAGCGTCGGCAATTGGCCCCGGGCCTGATCGACGTCAGCCTCAACGCCTACGGCTGGAGCGGCCCGTGGCAGAACCGGCGTGGCTTCGACAGCCTGGTGCAGATGAGCAGCGGCATCGCCGAAGCGGGCATGGCCTGGAAACACACCGACAAACCGACTCCGCTGCCGGTGCAGGCGCTGGACCACGGCACCGGGTACCTGATGGCGGCCAGCGCCATCGTGTTGTTGTCCCGACGCCTGGAAAGCGGCCGCGGCGGCTCGGCACGTCTGTCATTGGCCCGCACGGCGAAGCTGTTGATTGAACAGGGAGCGCACGCCCAGCCCGCATTGCGGCCTGAAGACGAAGACGACCAGGGGTTGCTGATAGAACAAACACCGTGGGGACCGGCCCATCGGCTGCAAGTGCCGCTGAAAATCACCGGAACGCCGTTGCAATGGGCACTGCCAGCAGCCGAGCTGGGCGCCCATCGCCCACAGTGGTGATGGCCGCCCAATCGCGAGCAAACCTTGCCAACGTGTCGATCACAATCCGTTGTGGCGAGGGGATTTATCCCCGCTGGGGCGCGAAGCGGCCCTGAAACCTGGCGCCTCGGTGTGCCAGGAAAATCACGAACGTTCTCTGGGGGCGCTTCGCACCCCAGCGGGGATAAATCCCCTCGCCACACTGACCGCCTCTATTCGCTAGAAAGGCAACCTTCGCCTCACAACGCCAAAAACCCACTGTATAACCCATACGCCGCCACGCCTGCCCCGGACATCACACACACAAAGACGCCTTTCTCCACATGGGTGAACAACGGCTGCCGCTGCTCACGCTTGGCCTGGGCAAACAGGATGACCCCCGGTGCGTAGAGCAGCGCCGACAGCAACAGGTACTTCACGCCACCGGCATACAGCAGCCACACCGCATAGCACAGCGCAACGCCGCCAATGCACAGGTCTTTCAGGCGCTGGGCCGAGGCCTGCCCATAGGTTTCGCCCCGCGCGCAAAGCAACACCGCATAGGCCGCCGACCACAGGTAGGGCACCAGGATCATCGATGAGGCGAGGTAGATCAGGCTGGTGTAGGTGCCTGCGGAAAACAGGGTAATCAGCAAAAACAACTGGATCATGCCATTGGTCAGCCATAACGCGTTGACCGGCGCATGGTTGGCGTTTTCCCTGGTCAGGAACGCCGGCATGGTCTTGTCCCTGGCGGTGGCGTAGAGAATTTCGGCGCACAGCAGCGCCCAGGACAGCAATGCCCCCAACAGCGACACCGCCAGGCCCAGGCTGATCAACAACGCGCCCCAGGGTCCGACGATATGTTCCAACACGCCGGCCAGGGACGGGTTCTGCAACTGCGCCAGTGCGGGCTGGCTCATGATGCCCAGGGACAACACGTTCACCAGCACCTGCAGCGCCAGGACCCCGAGAAAGCCGATCACCGTCGCACGTCCGACGTCCGCGCGTTTTTCCGCCCGCGCCGAATAAACGCTGGCGCCTTCGATACCAATGAATACGAACACCGTGACCAGCATCATGTTGCGCACCTGGTCCATCACGCTGCCCAAGTCCGGATTCATTGCACCCCAGATATCCCGGGTGAATACCTCGGCCTTGAACGCCACGGCGGCGATGACGATGAACATGACCAGCGGCACCACCTTGGCGATGGTGGTCACCAGGTTGATGAACGCCGCCTCCTTGATGCCGCGCAATACCAGGAAATGCACCGCCCAGAGCAGCAACGATGCGCAGCCAATGGCCACTGGCGTGTTGCCCTGGCCGAACACCGGGAAAAAATACCCCAGGGTGCTGAACAACAGGACGAAATAGCCGACGTTGCCCAGCCAGGCACTGATCCAGTAACCCCAGGCCGACGAGAAACCCATGTAGTCGCCAAAACCCGCCTTGGCATAGGCGTAGACGCCCGACTCCAGTTCAGGCTTTCGATTGGCCAGGGTCTGGAACACGAAGGCCAGGGTCAGCATGCCGACGGCGGTGATCGCCCAACCGATCAGCACCGCCCCGACATCGGCCCGGGCCGCCATGTTTTGCGGCAGGGAAAAGATCCCGCCGCCGATCATCGACCCCACCACCAGCGCGACCAGCGCACCGAGTCGTAACTTTTCAATCGGCTGCGGCATCTTTTCTCACTGTCAATTAAGTAAATAAAGCGACATAACGTTTTTGAATAACGTCATGCGCTCAAAGTTCAAGACCTTATTAGCCGGTTATTCTCCAAGACGCTAATAAAAAAGTCATGACCCAGGATTATTTTGGTCATGAAAGCAGCCTGAAAAATAATTACGGCTGCGCAGAAATCAACTAGCTTGAATACCCTGTATTGGAGGAAACCGGCCTCGCCAGAGCCTGTGAAACAGGCCTTCCGGACATTTTTTGGAGATGAAGAAAGCTTCAACTCCTTCAATAACAATGGAATGTTGTCAGGCACTGACCTAGATCAGGAATTCAACTTTCAAATCGACTTAGGCTGTCGACTCTCTTCTCCTGCATTGGAGTCTCACACATGTCTGATACCCCCGGAAAACTTCGACTGGGTGCGCTGGTCGCACTGGTGGTCGGCTCCATGATCGGCGGCGGGATCTTTTCCCTGCCACAAAACATGGCCGCCAGCGCCGACGTCGGTGCCGTGCTGATCGGTTGGGCCATTACGGCCGTCGGCATGCTGACGCTGGCCTTCGTGTTCCAGACCCTGGCCAACCGCAAACCCGATCTGGACGGCGGTGTGTATGCCTACGCCAAGGCCGGTTTCGGCGACTACATGGGTTTCTCGTCGGCCTGGGGTTACTGGATCAGCGCCTGGCTGGGCAACGTCGGTTACTTCGTCCTGTTGTTCAGCACCCTGGGGTATTTTTTCCCGGTTTTTGGTGAGGGCAATACCGTAGCGGCAGTGATCGGTTCGTCTGTGCTGCTCTGGGCGGTGCACCTTCTGGTACTGCGCGGCATCCGGGAAGCGGCGTTCATCAACCTGGTGACCACCATTGCCAAGGTCGTGCCGCTGGTGCTGTTCGTGCTGATCGCCGTGTTCGCCTTCAAGCTGGATATCTTTACCGCTGACATCTGGGGCCTGAAGAACCCGGACCTGGGCAGCGTGATGAACCAGGTGCGGCACATGATGCTGGTCACCGTGTGGGTGTTCATCGGCATTGAAGGCGCGAGCATCTTCTCCGCCCGCGCCGAAAAACGCACCGACGTGGGCAAGGCCACCGTAATCGGCTTCATCACCGTATTGTTGTTCCTGATGCTGGTGAACGTGCTGTCCCTGGGGATCATGACCCAGCCTGAACTGGCCAAGTTGCAGAACCCGTCGATGGCCGCGGTGCTGGAGCATGTGGTGGGTCACTGGGGCGCGGTGCTGATCAGCGTCGGCCTGATCATCTCGTTGCTCGGCGCGCTGTTGTCCTGGGTGCTGCTGTGCGCCGAGATCATGTTCGCCGCCGCCAAGGACCACACCATGCCCGAGTTCCTGCGCCGGGAGAACGCCAACCACGTACCGGCCAACGCCCTGTGGCTGACCAACGCGATGGTCCAGTTGTTCTTGATCATTACCCTGTTCTCAGCCAGCACTTACCTGTCGCTGATTTACCTCGCCACCTCGATGATCCTGGTGCCGTACCTGTGGTCGGCGGCCTACGCCGTGCTGCTGGCGGTACGCGGCGAGACCTACGAAGGCTTCGTGGCCGAGCGGCGCAAGGACCTGGTCATCGGCGCCATCGCCCTGATCTACGCGATGTGGCTGCTGTACGCCGGCGGGATCAAGTACCTGCTGCTCTCCGCCCTGCTCTACGCCCCCGGCGCGATCTTGTTCGCCAAGGCCAAGCGCGAGGTGGGCAAACCGGTTTTCACCTCTGTCGAGAAGCTGATTTTCGCTGCAGTGGTCGCAGGCGCCCTGGTGGCCGCCTACGGGCTCTACGACGGCTTCCTGACCTTGTAGCTGGCTGACTGTTTTAACTGGAGGATTTGTAATGACCACGGAAAAAGTGAAATACGGCGTTCATTCCGAAGCCGGCAAATTACGCAAAGTCATGGTGTGTTCCCCAGGCCTGGCCCATCAACGCTTGACCCCGAACAACTGCGACGAACTGCTGTTCGATGACGTGATCTGGGTCAACCAGGCCAAGCGCGACCATTTCGATTTCGTCACCAAGATGCGCGAGCGCGACATCGACGTACTGGAAATGCACAACCTGCTGACCGATATCGTCGCCATTCCCGAAGCCCTCGACTGGATCCTGCAACGAAAGATCACCGCCAACTCGGTGGGCCTGGGCCTGGTGAATGAAGTCGGCTCGTGGCTGCGCAGCCTGGAGCCGCGCCATATCGCTGAGTTCCTGATCGGCGGCGTCTCGGCCGATGATCTGCCGGACAGCTTCGGTGGCAAGACCATCCAGATGTTCCGCGACTTCCTCGGGCATTCCAGCTTCATCCTGCCGCCGCTGCCCAATACCCAGTTCACCCGTGACACCACTTGCTGGATCTACGGCGGCGTGACGCTGAACCCGATGTACTGGCCGGCACGCCGCCAGGAAACCCTGCTGGCCAGCGCCATCTACAAATTCCACCCTGAGTTCACCCAGGCCGACTTCCAGGTCTGGTACGGCGATCCGGACCAGGAGCATGGCAACGCGACGCTTGAAGGGGGCGACGTGATGCCCATCGGCAACGGCGTGGTACTGATTGGCATGGGCGAACGCTCGTCACACCAGGCCATTGGCCAACTGGCGCTGAACCTGTTCAAGCACAACGCCGTGGAACGGGTGATCGTCGCCGGCCTGCCAAAATCTCGCGCGGCCATGCATTTGGACACCGTGTTCAGCTTCTGCGACCGCGACCTGGTGACGATTTTCCCCGAAGTGGTGAGCCAGATCGTCGCGTTTTCCCTGCGCCCTGACGAGAGCAAGCCCGGTGGCATCGACGTACGCCGCGAGAATGGCAGCTTCCTCGACACCGTGGCCGCCGCCCTCAAGCTGCCGGCACTGCGGGTAGTGGAAACCGGCGGCAACAGCTTCGCCGCCGAGCGTGAACAATGGGACGACGGCAACAACGTGGTGGCCGTGGAGCCGGGCGTGGTGATCGGCTACGACCGCAACACCTACACCAATACCCTGCTGCGCAAGGCCGGGGTGGAAGTCATCACCATCAGCGCCAGCGAGCTGGGCCGCGGCCGCGGCGGTGGCCATTGCATGACCTGCCCGATCATTCGCGACCCGATCGACTACTGACCTTCGAGCCTGGGCCGCGTTTATCGAACGCAGCCCAGGGGATAACCGAAACCCAAGGAGATCCATATCATGGCGTTCAACATGCGCAACCGCAGCCTGCTGAGTCTGATGCACCACACCAACCGCGAGTTGCACTATCTGCTGGACCTGTCCCGCGACCTCAAGCGTGCCAAATACACCGGCACCGAACAGCCGCACCTCAAGGGCAAGAACATCGCGCTGATCTTCGAAAAGACCTCGACCCGCACCCGCTGCGCCTTTGAAGTGGCGGCCCATGACCAGGGCGCCCACGTCACCTACATCGACCCGGTGTCGTCGCAGATCGGCCACAAGGAAAGCATGAAAGACACCGCCCGGGTCCTGGGACGGATGTTCGACGCCATCGAGTACCGGGGCTTCGAACAGGAGATCGTCGAGGAACTGGCCAAGTTCGCCGGGGTGCCGGTGTTCAACGGCCTGACCGCCGAATTCCACCCCACCCAGATGATCGCCGACACCCTGACCATGCGCGAACACAGCGACAAGCCGCTGCATGACATCAGCTACGCCTACCTGGGCGACGCGCGCTACAACATGGGCAATTCGCTGTTGATGATCGGCGCCAAACTGGGCATGGACGTGCGCATCGGCGCACCGAAAGCCCTGTGGCCGCATCAGGATTTCATCGACCAGTGCCAGGCCTTCGCCGTCGAAAGTGGCGCACGCATCACCATCACTGAAGACCCGAAAGAAGCCGTCAAGGGCGTGGACTTCATCCACACCGACATCTGGGTGTCCATGGGCGAGCCGGTGGAAGCCTGGGATGAACGCATCGAGCAATTGCTGCCCTACCAGGTCAACGCGCAGATGATGAAAGCCTCGGGCAACCCACGGGTAAAATTCATGCACTGCCTGCCCGCGTTCCACAACAGCGAAACCAAGGTCGGCCAGGACATCGCCGCCCGCTATCCGAACCTGGCCAACGGCGTGGAAGTGACCGAGGAGGTCTTCGAATCCCCGGCCAACATCGCCTTCGAGCAAGCGGAAAACCGCATGCACACCATCAAGGCGATCCTGGTATCGGCGCTGGCGGATATCTGAAGCCAACGCAGTTCCCTTGTGGGAGCGAGCTTGCTCGCGATGGCGCAGGAACAGGCAACATTGATGTCGACTGACACACCGCTATCGCGAGCAAGCTCGCTCCCACAAGGGACCGCGTTGTTCGTTCATTTTTTGGAAGGACAACACCATGCGCATCGTCGTTGCCCTGGGCGGTAACGCCCTCCTGCGTCGGGGTGAACCCATGACCGCAGACAACCAACGCAGCAATATCCGCACCGCGGCCGGACAGATCGCGAAAATCCACCCCGGCAACGAGCTGGTCATCGCCCATGGCAACGGCCCGCAGGTCGGCCTGCTGTCGTTACAAGCGGCGGCCTATACCTCGGTCACGCCCTATCCGCTGGACGTGCTCGGCGCCGAAACCGAAGGCATGATCGGCTACATCATCGAGCAAGAACTGGGCAACCTGTTGGACTTCGAAGTGCCGTTCGCCACGCTGCTGACCCAGGTCGAAGTGGATGGCAACGACCCGGCGTTCCAGAATCCCAGCAAGCCCATCGGCCCGGTCTACAGCAAAGCCGACGCAGAAAAACTCGCCGCCGAGAAAGGCTGGGCCATCGCCCCGGACGGCGACAAGTTCCGCCGGGTGGTCGCCAGCCCACGACCCAAGCGCATCTTTGAAATCCGTCCGATCAAGTGGTTGCTGGAAAAAGGCAGCATCGTGATCTGCGCCGGCGGTGGCGGCATTCCGACGATGTACGACGCCAACGGCAAGCTGCAAGGCGTGGAAGCGGTGATCGACAAGGACCTGTGCTCGGCGCTGCTGGCCGAACAGCTGGAAAGCGATCTGCTGGTGATCGCCACCGACGTCAACGCCGCGTTCATCGACTTCGGCAAGCCAACCCAGAAAGCCATCGCCCAGGCCCACCCCGACGAACTGGAGCGGCTCGGTTTCGCCGCCGGTTCCATGGGGCCGAAGGTGCAGGCCGCCTGCGAATTCGCTCGCAACACTGGCAAGGTCGCGGTGATCGGGTCGCTGTCGGACATCGATGCTATCGTCCAGGGCCAGGCCGGCACTCGCATCAGCACGGCCACAGCGGGCATCACTTATCGATAACAGGAAACTTGCAGGGCGGATCCGGGGTCTGCCCTACACCCACGCCCTTGAGGAGAGTCGTTTATGGCCATGTTCGAACCCGGTCACCTGCACATGGAACGCCATGCGCTGAACAAGGAAGATTTCAGCTACAACCTGTGCATCGATTACGAGGTTGCACAGGATCCCAAGGAAGGCACCGGCATGTCGTTCCGGGTGCATGGCACGGTGGAGGACAAGTCCCTGGACGAGACCTTCTTCCTGGCCAAGGACCAGGCCTTCGACTTCGCCCGCCACGCCACGCGTATCGCCCAGCAATATGGCCTGCCCAAGACCGCCAGCATCGGCTCGATGCACGAGTACTACGACAAAATGTTCGAAGACGTGCGCCAGCAACTGGACGTCAAGCCGGGCGATCCGATGAAGCCGGAACACCTGGCATAACTCCCCCGAAAAACACCTCTATCCCTGTGGGAGCGGGCTTGCTCGCGAAGACGGAGCAACAGTCGACATTGATGGTGACTGACACACCGCTTTCGCGAGCAAGCCCGCTCCCACAGGGGATATCAGCATTCTGAATGTCGGGTTAAATGCGACGCTTACCAGGCTGGCAACCCGCCACGGCTGACCTATGCTGAAAGTAGTACCCCCGGGTATTCGTTCAGAGGTCACCGCCATGAACATCAAAACAAAAAGACGCCTCGCCATATTTGTTACCTGCACCGCCACGCTGGCGCTGTATGGCACCGCGGCCTATCGGGTCGAGCAGACCCGGCAACTGCCTCGTGAATACGCCAGTTGCAACTTCGAACGCTGCATCCCTCACAGCGCGACCCTGAACGCGTTGCGCTGAGGCGTGGTCAGTCGTCCTGTTGATCGGTCTTGAGCCGGTCGCGGAAGGCTTTGGGCGAGATTCCCACGCGCCGGCGGAACAGTCGGGTGAAATTCGTCGGGTCGGAGAACCCGAGCATCTCGGAAATCTCGTAAATCGTCAGGCCGGTGTAGGTCAGCAGCCGCTTGGCTTCCAATAACTGGCGCTCATGCATGATCTGCAACGCCGGTTGCCCCGCCAGTTCCCGACAGGTGCCGTTGAGGTGCGACACGGAAATCCCCAGGCGATGGGCCAGGTCTTCGACCTTGACGTGCTGGCGATAGGTTTCTTCCACCAACTGAATGAATCCGTTGAGGTATTCCCGGGCCCGTTGCGGGCGCTGGGCCTGGGTGTGTCGCTGCATCACCTGGCGGCTGACCCAGACCATGATCACGCTGACCAGCGCATGCATCAGCATTTCCCGAGCCGGCTGATGCCCCATGTATTCATTCTGCAGGGCGCTGAACAGGCTGTTGAGGTACTCGGCATTCTCGAGGGCCGGGTAGCTTTCGGCCTGGGCCAGCACATTGACCGAATGCCCCAACTGCGCTTGCAGGTGCGTGACCAGCGGCGCCGCCAGGGTCACCACGTAACCTTCCACATCCTCGGAAAAACGAAAGCCATGAACCGACAGCGGCGGCAGGATCTGCACCGCCGGCTCGGTGAGCTGCGTGCGCCGGCCTTCGATTTCCAGTTCCGCCTGGCCCTTGAAGACAAACAGCAACTGACACAGATCGGCATGCCGATGGGGTTTGATTTCCCAGTGATGCTCGCGGCTGCGCTTGGAAATGGTTTCGCAGTGCAGCAGATCCGGGGTCGGCCAGTCCTGGCTTTCGCCGTAGAGCTTGAACACCGGGATCGAAGGCAGGTCAGGTTTTTTCATAACGTGGATCCGGGCCTGGGGTTGCGGGCGATAATCGCACCGATTGGCAGAAAGTACAGGTATCGGCTCAGTTTTCCCCTTCAATTGACAGGCCAGCAAGCGAAAAATGCAAGCACTCGGTCCATAACAATCAACACCGACCCTGGTCGCGTGCTTCGTGCGAGTCATAAGAACAATGAAAACCCTCAAGACCCAAGTCGCGATTATCGGCGCCGGCCCCTCTGGCCTGCTGCTTGGCCAGTTGCTGCACAACGCCGGCATCGACACTGTCATCCTCGAACGCCAGACCCCGGACTATGTACTGGGCCGCATCCGCGCCGGTGTGCTGGAGCAAGGCATGGTCGAACTGCTGCGCCAGGCCGGCGTCGGCCAACGCATGGACGCCGAAGGCCTGCCCCATGACGGCTTTGAACTGGTGCTCAACGATCGGCGGGTGCACATCGACCTCAAGGGCCTGACAGGCGGTAAAAACGTCATGGTCTACGGCCAGACCGAAGTCACCCGTGACCTGATGGCCGCCCGCGAAGCCGCCGGCGCCCGCACGTTGTACCTGGCCAGCAACGCCCAGCCCCACGACATGCAAACCGAGCACCCTTTCGTGACCTTCGAGCATGAAGGGCAAACCTTGCGCCTGGACTGCGACTACATTGCCGGTTGCGACGGTTTCCACGGCGTGGCGCGACAGTCCATTCCGGCGGAAAAACTCAAGGTCTTCGAACGCGTCTACCCATTTGGCTGGCTCGGCGTGCTGGCCGACACCCCGCCGGTTCACGAAGAGTTGGTCTACGCTCGGCACGCCCGCGGCTTTGCCCTGTGCAGCATGCGCTCCAAGACCCGCACCCGTTACTACCTGCAAGTCCCCGCCGAGGAGCAAGTGGCCGACTGGCCGGACGAGCGTTTCTGGGATGAACTGAAAAACCGCCTGCCCACCGACCTGGCCGAAGCCCTGGTGACCGGCCCGTCCATCGAGAAAAGCATCGCGCCGCTACGCAGCTTCGTGGTCGAGCCGATGCAGTACGGGCGGATGTTCCTGGTGGGCGACGCGGCCCACATCGTCCCACCCACCGGGGCCAAGGGGCTGAACCTGGCCGCCAGCGATGTCAGTACGTTGTTCAACATCCTGCTCAAGGTCTATCGCGACGGCCGTGTGGATTTGCTGGAAAAATATTCCGCCATCTGTCTGCGGCGGGTCTGGAAAGCCGAACGGTTCTCGTGGTGGATGACTTCGATGCTGCACCGCTTCGACGACGATGCCTTCAACCAGCGCATCAGCGAAGCCGAGCTGGAGTATTTCGTCGACTCCGAAGCCGGTCGAAAAACCATTGCGGAAAATTACGTCGGACTTCCTTATGAGGCTATCGAATAGCCGCCTACCGACTTAAACTGCGGGCTTCGTCCCATTCGCCGACTTGGCGTGATGCCCGCAGGTTCCTCCGTGACACAGCTCAACACCCTCCAAGCCCCGACGCCAGCCATCCGCAGCGTGCTGGTGGCCCTGATGCTGGCGATTTTCCTCGGTGCCCTGGACCAGACCATCGTCGCCGTGTCGATGCCGGCCATCTCCGCACAATTTGCCGACATCAGCCTGCTGGCCTGGGTGATTTCCGGCTACATGGTCGCCATGACCGTGGCCGTACCGATCTACGGCAAGCTCGGTGACCTCTACGGTCGCCGCCCCCTGATGCTGTTCGGCATGGGCCTGTTCACCCTGGCCTCGCTATTCTGTGGCCTGGCGCAAAACATGGAGCAACTGGTGCTGGCGCGGATCGTCCAGGGCATCGGCGCCGGCGGGATGATTTCCGTGAGCCAGGCGATCATCGGCGACATCATCCCGCCCCGCGAGCGGGGTCGCTACCAAGGGTATTTCAGCAGTATGTACGCGGTGGCCAGCGTGGCCGGGCCGGTACTCGGTGGCTACATGACCGAGTACCTGTCGTGGCGCTGGGTGTTCTGGATCAACCTGCCGCTGGGCCTCACGGCCTGGTGGGTGGCCCGCCGCACCCTGGTGGGGCTGCCAGTACCGCAACGCACGCCGATCATCGATTACCTGGGCACCGTGTTGCTGATCATTGGCTTGACCGCGCTGCTGCTGGGCATCACCGAAATCGGCCAGGGCCATGCCTGGCACAGCCGTGAAGTGCTGGGATTACTGGGTTGCGCGGGGATGGCCCTGGGAGCGTTCGCCTGGTACGAGCGCCGGGCGCGGGAACCGTTGCTGCCGATGCACCTGTTCGCCAACCGCAGCGCGGTACTGTGCTGGTGCACGGTGTTCTTCACCAGTTTCCAGGCGATTTCCCTGACGGTGCTGATGCCGTTGCGCTTCCAAAGCGTGACCGGCGCCGGTGCCGACAGTGCGGCGTTGCACCTGTTGCCACTGGCGATAGGGCTGCCGATCGGTGCGTATTTCGCCGGCCGCCGGACCTCGGTCACGGGGCGCTACAAGCCGATGATCCTGAGCGGTGCCCTGCTCTTTCCCTTCGCCATCCTCGGCATGGCCTTCACTGCGCCTGACGCGTTCTGGTTGAGCGGTCTGTTCATGCTGCTCAGCGGCATCGCCTCCGGCATGCAGTTCCCCACCTCATTGGTGGGTTCGCAGAACTCCGTACACCAACAGGACATCGGCGTCGCCACCAGCACTACCAACCTCTTCCGCGCCCTTGGCGGCGCGGTGGGCGTGGCGTTGATGTCGGCCTTGCTGCTGGCCTTGCTGCAGGACTCAAGCCTGGCCCAACTCGCCGGCGCGTCGCTGATCGGTGAAGGACATGCCGGCAACGTCTTGCTGGACGGCCTCAACGCCGCCCCGGGCGAAGCCCAGAACGCCTTGCGCCAGGCATTGCAGGCGACATTCCGGCAGTTGCTGTTGATCAGCGCGGCGGTATCGCTGTTGGGGCTGGCGGCCGCGGTGGCGATGCCCAATCGCTTGCTGCGTGGGCGGGATGAGAAGGTTCGCTAGGCACAATTTCGCTGCCATGCACAACCTGTGGCGAGGGGATTTATCCCCGTTGGGCTGCGCAGCAGTCCTAAACCCTACAGCACGGTGTGTCAGATTAATTGAGTGCTTTTGGGGGCTGCTTCGCAGCCCAACGGGGATAAATCCCCTCGCCACAAAAGCAGGCCCATCACCGGAGCTGAGTCAGGTGCTATCAAGCCGTCGCCGCGACACCCTGCGACATCACCTGCGCGCTCATCCCGTCCTTCATCCGCTTGGCATCGCGCACGAAGCAGCGTGACGCCAGGAACAGGAACACCATGGTCAACAGCAGCGCCACCGGGATCAGGTACATCGCATCGTGCAGGCCGATGGCCTTGAATGCTTCGGTCATCTGGTCGACACCCGCGCTGGCCATGGCCGTGCGGGCGAAGTAGTCGGACAAGCCGCCCACCACCACCGGCCCCAGGCCGCCGCCGAGCAAATACAACCCGGCAAAGTACAATGCCATCGCCGTGGCGCGCAAGCGTGGTTCCACCACGTCCTGGATCGCGGTGTAGACGCAGGTGTAAAAGTTATAGGCAAACAACCACCCCACGCTGAACACCGCTACGAACACACCGATTTCAATTCGCCCGGCATGCAATGCCCACGCCGTGGTGACCGTCGAAATGGCCAGGCTGAACGCCGCGAACAGCAGCCGACCATTGGCCACTCGCTGATGAATCTTGTCGGCGACCCAACCGCCAAGGGTCAGTCCGAACAACCCGGTCACGCCCACCATGATCCCAGTGGCCACGGCGGCCTCGTGCAGCGGCATCAGGAAGTAACGTTGCAGCATCGGCACGAGGAATGAATTGCAAGCATAGGTGGCGAAGTTGAAGCACAGCCCCGCCAGCACCAGCCACAGGAACGTAGGAATCGCCAGCACCCGACGAACCGGCCGGTCGACTTTTTCCTGGGACACCTGCACGGTTTCCGCCGCGCCGCGCTTGGGTTCCTTGATGAAGAACATGAACAGCGCCAGCACCAATCCCGGCACGGCTGCGATAAAAAACGGTGCGCGCCAGCTGTCGAAAGCCTTGACCATCGCCCCGATGGTGAAGAATGCCAACAGCAAGCCAATCGGTAGGCCCAACATGAAGATACCCATGGCCCGCGCCCGGCGATGGGCCGGGAACAGGTCGCCGATCAGCGAGTTGGCCGCCGGCGCGTAGCTGGCCTCGCCGATGCCCACGCCCATGCGCACCACCAGGAACGCCCAGAAACTGCCCACCAGGCCGTTCACCGCCGTCAGCCCGCTCCAGGCCGCCAGGCCCCAGCCCATCAACTTGCTGCGCGAACCGGTATCGGCCATGCGCCCCAGCGGCAAGCCGGCAATGGCGTAGACGATGGTGAAGGCGGTGCCGATGATGCCGATCTGGAAGTCACTGAGGCTCCATTCCATACGGATCGGCTCGATGATGATCGCCGGAATGGTGCGGTCGAAGAAGTTGAACAGGTTGGCCAGGAATAACAGGAACAGAATGCGCCAGGCATTCGCCGCTTGGGTCGAGTTCTGCATGGGTCCGTCTCTTTTATTGTTATGGGCCAACGGTCCGTGGCCTGGATATGCAATCTAGACAGCGACACGGGAGCTGTCTCCAATCATTCGCAAGGCTGATACCCAACCATGGGAAGTGGCGTATTTCTTGATGCTGATCAACTTGCTGCAACAATTGCCATCATTTCGCCTTTTGCGGGTTAAAGATCGAGGTCCGGTGGCCGATCCACCATGATCAGGAAAAAGATTATCCCGAGCGCTGCTCAGGCTGCAGCCCTGACCGCTTGGACCGACATTCGCGTTTATCCAGGCGTGAATTCCCATCCGCGAGGGTTCGATGACTGCAATCGTCGAGCCACCAGTTCAGGCACATGGCGCACAATGACCTCAAAAAAAACAGCCACTGCGGTATCCGATCTGACCTTGAGCCCGGCCGCCAACGGCCCTGAAGTCTCGAAGCCGTCGAGCCCCCCGCGCCCTCTGTCGAGCCAGCAGTACCTGTATTTCACCGAAACCAACACCGACCGTATCCTCGACAACCTCGACGGCCTGCGCGACACCGTATTCCCACGCCCGCCGCACCTGGTGGATGACAACAGCGAGCGTGACCAGCAGGAGTTCCCGTCGGTGTGCCTGATCGGCCTGGGTCGCTGCGGTTCCAACATCGCCCTGGACGTGGCCGAGTTGGTGTACAACGCCCGCAAGTTCTACCTCAACGAATTCAACGCCGAAGATAAAGGCTACAGCGACAAGGGCTACAGCCCTGCGCAGTGGATCCGCAACAACCTGCGCCTGGGCACCAGCAAGGCCAGCAAACCGGTGTTCCTGGTGGAACCGTTGGTGATGCTCGGTGACTTGGACAAGGACATCGCCGGGCGCATCCGCTTCTCACGCAAGGGCGAGAAAAGCGGCTTCTTGCGCGACTACAGCAAAATGAAAATCATGGACCTGTCGGAAGTCCATGCCGGTGGCGCCGGTAACGCGCCGATCCTGGGCCAGTACCTGGCCAAGATCATCCTGAACAAGGACACCCAGCGCTTCTCCAGCCCCGACTGGAAAATGATCCACTCGTACCTGATCGACAGCTGTGGCATCAAGGCCAACCAGTCGCGCCTGTACTTCTCGATTTTCAGTGCTGGCGGCGGTACGGGTTCGGGCATGGCCTCGGAGTTCGGCCTGGCCCAGCAGTATTCGTACATGAACAAGACGTTCGACACCAAGCCAATGGACGAACACGACAGCAAGAGCGGCCACTCCTTCGTCTTCGAGCCGATCTTCACCAGCGGCATCTGCGTGCTGCCGAACATCTCCGACCACCGTAGCGAAATGTCCGAAGCCCTGCACATCAACGCCGGACGCCTGCTGTGCAAATACCTGTCGGAAGAATGGGATTTCTCGTACAACTTCGCCAACGAAGACAGCAGCGAAGCCAGCGTCATGGGCCGTATCCGCCCGTGGAACGCGATGATGCTGATCTCCAACGACATCATGCGCTATGCCGAAGAAAGTGATGACGGCAACATCCAGAACATTGATGTCAATGCCATGGAAAAACACGCCAACCAGTACATCTCCCAACAGATCTTCAACATCCTGACGGCCCAGGCCGTGACCACCGACTACGACCAGAACTATTTCCGTCGTGCCGGCATCGACATCGGCGAAACCATTCGCCTGGACGCCAACGACCTGTTCATGAGCCTGGCCGGCCCAGTGGCGATTGCCTACGCCGAATCCGTCGTCCCGGAAACCCCGGCGCCAAGCGGCGACAAGTTCAAGGTGTTCGAGAAAGAGCCGCCGCGCCTGAACATCGACGACCTGTTCTTCCGCTCCATCGACCTGCCGCACTTCAACAAAGTCACCCAGGCCATCGAAGGCATCAGCCTGCTGCCAATCGAATCCAAGCGCTACCGCGCCTCGCTGGAGCAGTACAAGAACTCCGGCTACGACGCCGCGGCCCTGCATGACCTGCACTTCTTCAAGAACTGCTCGTCGGTGGTGTCCATCGTCTCGTTGCCCAAGGACTACAAGCTGTCCTACATGGACCTGAACCGGCTCAAGACCCACCTCAACAGCCTGTTCCCCAACACCACGCTCAAGCGTTACGCGCTGGTGATCGGCGCCTCGGCCAACTTGTCGCTGACCACCCTGATCGCCAAGAGTCCGTGCCTGTCGGATGATTTCCTGACCCTGATCGTGGCCTTTATCAAACGCTGCTTCGCCCGTAACCCGTACCGTTTCGACGACACCCTGGACAACTCGATCCTGGACTTCATCATCAATGAAGACTTCGACGAAGAACGGATCGACGAGCTGCTCAACGAATTCGAAAACCCGGCGAAAATCCTCGACACCAATTGGTACGCGATCAAGCCGATGTATGAGAAGAAGTACCGCGAGCTGATCAGCGACAAGGACAAGTTCGTCTCGATCAACGACATCCGCCTGTCCCGCGACTGCGTGAAGAAGGCCATCAAGTACCTGCGTGAGATTTACCGTCACCGCATCGGCAAGACCAAGGTTATTTCCCTGAATAACCATACGGGCAAGACTTACTGAGGCCCGGCGCAAGACCGAGTCGCCCCTTTCGCGAGCAAGCCCGCTCCCACATTGGACAGTGTTCACAACGCCTGTGGGAGCGAGCTTGCTCGCGATGGCGGCCTTAAAGCCCCCAAACAAACAACATCCAGAAACAATTGAGCAGCTCAAAGGCCACCCCATAAACTGTTCCCGTTACGTATACGTCACCCTACCCTGTGGCGTTTCGCCACGGCAGGCTGCCATCACGCTACTCACCTACACACTTTTGCGCGACCAAAATAACGACCCAAGTTGGTGCATTGATCAGTTCGACGCTCTTTCCTGGATCAAAATCCAGGGTGAAACCACCACTGCCCAAAGCCGCGGATCACGCTCCAGGAAATCCAGCGCCCGCGTTTCAGACAGCTTGGCGAGCTGCTCGGCGGCCAGCCAGGCGGCGACTTTGGTACCTTCGTCCCGGGCAACGGCCTCGGCAGCTGCGATCAAATCCAGTGCCGGATCGACCCACAATAGGGCACCCTTGGCGAAGAACGGCTCCAGCTCTTTCCAGGTAATGGGTGCGGTTTCACCAAGCAGTTTGGCATAGAGGGTGCTAGGTTCTTGATTCATGGGACCTGTCCGGAAAAGAAATCGGCGCGAATCATAACGTCGGTGGTCTGGCAGAAAAACCCGGTAGCAATTTGCAGCACCGATTGAAAAACGCAGGAAAGCCAAGGATTGCCGATATGTCCGGACAAACCCCGCCGCCATTCTGTCTTTTTCTTTCAATAAAGCGACACCCTCAGGTTTTGCCCCCAAGCGCCAGCTTCCCTTGCCAACAATCGGCGCTCTACACTGTACCGGTACAGTTGCCGGGGGCATTTTCCGCGGGGATATCCAAGATATCTGACCCGGTTCTGCTGCTACGGCGCCAGGACTATAAAAATTACAACAGCATGAGTGGAGCACTATGACTAAGGCTACTAAGCAGATTTCCAAACTGTTTGCCGCTATGGTTCTGGCCGGGGTTGCCAGCCATTCGTTTGCCGCCGACACCATCAAGATCGGCATCGCCGGCCCAAAAACCGGCCCTGTAGCCCAGTACGGCGACATGCAGTTCAGTGGCGCCAAGATGGCCATCGAACAGATCAACGCCAAGGGCGGCGTCGACGGCAAGAAGCTTGAAGCCGTTGAATACGATGACGCCTGTGATCCAAAACAAGCGGTCGCGGTCGCGAACAAAGTCGTCAACGACGGCATCAAGTTCGTGGTTGGCCACCTGTGCTCCAGCTCCACCCAGCCGGCTTCGGACATCTATGAAGACGAAGGCGTGATCATGATCACCCCGGCCGCTACCAGCCCGGACATCACCGCTCGCGGCTACAAGATGATCTTCCGCACCATCGGCCTGGACAGCGCCCAAGGCCCTGCGGCCGGCAACTACATCGCCGACCACGTCAAGCCGAAGATCGTTGCGGTCCTGCACGACAAGCAGCAATACGGCGAAGGCATCGCCAGCGCCGTGAAGAAAACCCTCGAAGGCAAGGGCATCAAGGTTGCCGTGTTCGAAGGCGTGAACGCCGGCGACAAAGACTTCTCCTCGATGATCGCCAAGCTCAAGCAAGCCAACGTCGACTTCGTCTACTACGGCGGCTACCACCCAGAGCTGGGCCTGATCCTGCGTCAATCCCAGGAAAAAGGCCTGAAAGCCAAGTTCATGGGTCCGGAAGGCGTGGGTAACGACTCGATCTCGCAAATCGCCAAGGACGCTTCCGAAGGCCTGCTGGTGACCCTGCCGAAATCCTTCGACCAGGATCCGGCCAACGTTGCCCTGGCTGACGCGTTCAAGGCCAAGAAAGAAGACCCGAGCGGTCCGTTCGTGTTCCCGTCCTACTCTGCAGTGACCGTGATCGCCGACGCCATCAAGGCTGCCAAGAGTGAAGACGCGGGCAAAGTGGCTGAAGCCATCCACGCCGGCACCTTCAAGACCCCTACCGGTGACTTGAGCTTCGACAAGAACGGCGACCTGAAAGACTTCAAGTTCGTGGTTTACGAGTGGCATTTCGGCAAACCTAAAACCGAAGCTTCGCCTCAGTAAGGCCTGGCCTGACTGACTGCCAATAAAGCCCACGGCGTGCCGTGGGCTTTGTTTTAAATGTATTGGGCCGCGCTGGCGTGATCCGCCAGTCTCCCCACCTGAAAATCTCAAAACCGTCATCAGCGGTTCGCTGGCAAACCTCGTGCTCGAAGTGGATGCAGATCCACGGGGCCGGGCGGGAAAATGACTCCACCAGTGAAATGCGTATCAGGTTTTTAGGAGCGCTGTAATGCCTGACATCTATCACTTCTTCCAGCAGCTGGTTAACGGCCTGACCGTTGGCAGCACGTATGCCTTGATCGCCATCGGCTATACGATGGTTTACGGCATCATTGGAATGATCAACTTCGCCCACGGCGAGGTGTACATGATCGGCTCCTACGTGGCGTTCATCGCCATCGCCGGGCTGGCCATGATGGGACTCGACAGTGTCCCGCTGTTGATGACCGCGGCCTTCATCGCGAGCATCGTGGTCACCAGTTCGTATGGCTACAGCATCGAACGGATCGCCTACCGCCCCCTGCGCGGCAGCAACCGTCTGATTCCACTGATTTCCGCCATTGGTATGTCGATCTTCCTGCAGAACACGGTTCTGCTTTCGCAAGACTCCAAGGACAAATCCATCCCCAACCTGATTCCGGGCAACTTTGCCATCGGGCCAGGTGGCGCACATGAAGTGCTGATTTCCTACATGCAAATCGTGGTGTTCGTGGTGACCCTGGTCGCCATGCTCGGCCTGACGCTGTTCATCTCCCGCTCCCGCCTGGGCCGTGCCTGCCGCGCCTGCGCCGAAGACATCAAGATGGCCAACCTGCTGGGCATCAACACCAACAACATCATCGCCCTGACCTTCGTCATCGGTGCGGCCCTGGCGGCCATCGCCGCGGTGCTGTTGAGCATGCAATACGGCGTGATCAACCCCAACGCCGGCTTCCTCGTGGGCCTCAAGGCCTTCACCGCCGCCGTACTGGGCGGCATCGGCAGCATTCCCGGAGCGATGCTCGGCGGGCTGGTGCTGGGCGTGGCGGAAGCCTTTGGCGCCGACATCTTCGGCGACCAGTACAAGGATGTCGTCGCGTTCGGCTTGTTGGTTCTGGTTCTGTTATTCCGGCCGACCGGCATCCTGGGCCGCCCGGAGGTTGAAAAAGTATGACTAGGCATCTCAAATCGGCGCTTTTCAGCGCCCTGCTGGTCTGGGCCGTGGCCTACCCGGTACTCGGTCTCAAACTGACCATCGTCGGTATCAATCTGGAAGTGCATGGCACCAGCCCGGCCATCCTGGCGACCATCGCCGTGTGTTCGGTCTTGATGTTCCTGCGCGTGCTGTTCAGCACGCAGATCAGCGCGGTGTGGAAGTCGTCTCCCGGCCTGCCGGTGATCCCGGCCAAGGCCAGCCACTTCCTGACCCTGCCGACCACCCAGCGCTGGATCGTGCTGGCCCTGATCGTTGGCGCACTGGTCTGGCCGTTCTTCGGCTCCCGTGGCGCGGTGGACATCGCCACGCTGATCCTGATCTACGTGATGCTGGGCCTGGGCCTGAACATCGTGGTCGGCCTGGCCGGCCTGCTGGACCTGGGCTACGTGGGTTTCTACGCCGTCGGGGCCTACAGCTACGCGCTGCTGTCCCACTACTTCGGCCTGAGCTTCTGGATCTGCCTGCCCATCGCCGGGATGATGGCCGCCACCTTCGGTTTCCTGCTGGGCTTCCCGGTGCTGCGCTTGCGCGGCGACTACCTGGCGATCGTGACCCTGGGCTTCGGCGAGATCATCCGGCTGTTCCTGCGCAACCTGACCGACATCACCGGCGGCCCGAACGGCATCAGCAACATCCCCAAGCCAACGTTCTTCGGACTGAGCTTCGATAGAACCGCCGCCGAAGGCCTGCAGACCTTCCACGAGTACTTCGGCCTGGAATACAGCTCGATCAACAAGGTGATTTTCCTCTACCTGGTTGCGCTGTTGCTGGCCCTCGCCGCGCTGTTCGTCATCAACCGCCTGCTGCGCATGCCGATTGGCCGTGCGTGGGAAGCGTTGCGTGAGGATGAAATCGCCTGCCGTGCGCTGGGTCTCAACCCGACCGTGATCAAGCTGTCGGCCTTCACCCTCGGTGCCGCGTTCGCCGGTTTTGCCGGCAGCTTCTTCGCCGCCCGTCAGGGCCTGGTGACGCCGGAATCCTTCACCTTCATCGAGTCGGCGATCATCCTCGCCATCGTGGTGCTGGGCGGAATGGGCTCGCAACTGGGGGTGATCCTGGCCGCCATCGTGATGATCCTGCTGCCGGAAATGATGCGTGAATTCAGCGAATACCGCATGTTGATGTTCGGCGCCCTGATGGTGCTGATGATGATCTGGCGTCCTCAAGGTCTGCTGCCTATGCAACGCCCCGTACTTAAACTAAGAGCGGAGCTGCGCAAATGAGCCGCGAGATCCTCAAGGTTGAAAATCTAAGCATGCGCTTCGGCGGTTTGCTGGCGGTCAACGGCGTGGCCCTGACCGTGAAAGAGAAACAGGTGGTGGCACTTATCGGGCCGAACGGCGCGGGCAAGACCACCGTGTTCAACTGCCTGACGGGTTTCTATCAGCCCACCGGCGGTACCATCCTGCTGGACGGCGAGCCGATCCAGGGCCTGGCCGGCCACCACATCGCCCGCAAAGGCGTGGTGCGCACCTTCCAGAACGTGCGGCTGTTCAAGGACATGACGGCGGTCGAGAACCTGTTGATCGCCCAGCATCGTCACCTGAACACCAACTTCTTTGCCGGCCTGTTCAAGACCCCGGCGTTCCGCAAGAGCGAACGCGAGGCCATGGAGTACGCCGAGTACTGGCTGGAAAAGGTCAACCTCAAGGAGTTCGCCAACCGTACCGCCGGGACCCTGGCCTACGGTCAGCAACGGCGCCTGGAAATCGCCCGCTGCATGATGACCCGTCCGCGGATCCTCATGCTCGACGAACCCGCCGCCGGCCTGAACCCGAAGGAAACCGAAGACCTCAAGGCGCTGATCGGCGTGCTGCGTGAGGAACACAACGTCACCGTGCTGCTGATCGAGCACGACATGAAGCTGGTCATGAGCATTTCCGACCACATCGTCGTGATCAACCAGGGCACGCCCCTGGCCGATGGCTCGCCGGAACAGATCCGTGACAATCCTGAAGTGATCAAAGCCTACCTGGGGGAAGCGTAAATGCTGCAGTTCGAAAACGTTTCCACCTTCTACGGCAAGATCCAGGCCCTGCACAGCGTCAACGTCGAAGTCCGCCAGGGCGAGATCGTGACGCTGATCGGCGCCAACGGCGCCGGCAAATCCACCCTGCTGATGACGCTCTGCGGTTCGCCCCAGGCCCACAGCGGCAGCATCCGCTACATGGGTGAGGAACTGGTGGGCCAGGACTCGTCGCAGATCATGCGCAAGAGCATTGCGGTGGTGCCGGAAGGCCGTCGGGTCTTTGCCCGGCTGACCGTGGAAGAAAACCTCGCCATGGGCGGTTTCTTCACCGACAAGGGCGACTATCAGGAACAAATGGACAAGGTACTGCACCTTTTCCCACGCCTGAAAGAACGCTTTACCCAGCGCGGCGGCACCATGTCCGGCGGCGAACAGCAAATGCTCGCCATCGGCCGTGCGCTGATGAGCAAACCCAAGCTGCTGCTGCTCGACGAGCCTTCCCTGGGCCTGGCACCGATCATCATCCAGCAGATCTTCGACATCATCGAACAGTTGCGCAAGGATGGCGTGACGGTGTTCCTGGTGGAGCAGAACGCCAACCAGGCGCTGAAGATCGCCGATCGGGCGTATGTGTTGGAGAACGGTCGGGTGGTCATGCAAGGCACCGGCGAGGCGCTGCTGACCGATCCGAAAGTGCGCGAGGCGTACCTGGGCGGTTGAGGCTGTAGCCATGGAAAAACGGCCTTCGGGCCGTTTTTTTTTGCCTGAATTTCCAGCGAACACAGCCCTGGTGGGAGAACACATTTGTGGAGAGGGGATTTATCCCCTCGCCATAGTTTTTCAGCAGTCGCTAGCGCTGGAGCCGATCCAACGCCTCCCCACTGCGCTTGAACCAGTCAATCAGATAGTCGGCCAACACCTGAGTACGCTTGGGCAACCCGCCTTGATACGGGTGCACCAGGTACATCGGCATGCGACGGGTCTGGTAATCGCGCAGCAACCAGCGCAGGCGCCCGTCAGCCAATTCTTCATGCAGCAGGTACGACGGCAACCGGGCGATGCCAGCACCAGCCAGGGCGGCTTTTTTCAACAGGCTGTAATGATTACTGGCGAACGGCCCCGACACCCGCACTCGCAACAATTCATGCTGCTGGTGATACAGCCATTCTTCGCGACCACTGTAGTGGCTGTTGAGCAGGCAACGGTGTTCCGCCAGGGCCTGGGGGGTTTCTGGTTCGCCATATTGATCGAGGTATGCCGGGCTGGCGCAGGTCATTTCGTGCCACGCCAGCAACGGCCGGGCTACCAATCGCTCATCGATGGCGGCGTCGGAGCGGATCGCCAGGTCGAAGCCATCGCGGGTCAGGTCGCGATAGCCGTTGTAGAGTTCCAGTTCAATCTGCACGTCGGGGTACGTGCGAGCGAACTCCAGCAGCAAACCTTCAAAGAAGGTTTCGCCCAACGAAACCGGAACCGTCATACGCACCGGCCCGGAAATATCGTCCTTCAACCGAGCCAATGCCTGACGCGCCCTCTCCACCTGCACCAGCAACGCCTGGGCCTGGGGCAACAACGCCGCACCGGCCGCCGTGAGGCTCAAGCGCCGTGTGGTGCGTTGCAGCAACACCACCGAAAACCGGCTCTCCAACAGGCTGATGCGCTTGGACAACTGGCCCTTGCTGCACCCCAACTGCTGGGCCGCCAAGGTAAAACTGCCGGCCTCCATCAACACGGCAAACGCCGCCAGGTCATCCATTTCGCTCATTGGATTGTTTCCAAATGAAAACCAAAGGTTGCCTATTAGCATGATTATCAATGGAAAGAACCCCTCTAGACTGAAAACTCGTTCAACCCACTAAGGAACAGCTCATGAAAATCCTGTTGATCGGCGCCAACGGCACCATTGGTTCGGCCATTGATAATGAACTGTCGCCGCGCCACGAAATTATTCGGATTGGCCGCCAGAGCGGTGAACTGCACGTGGATATCAGCGACAGCGCCTCGATCCGCGCCCTGTTCGAAAAAACCGGGCGCTTCGATGCGCTGATTTGCGCGGCGGGCAATGTCACCTTTGCGCCCCTGGGCGACATGACCGAAGAAAGCTTCGCCCTCGGTTTGAAAGACAAGCTGATGGGCCAGGTCAACCTGCTGCTGATCGGTCGCGAATTCGCCAACGACGGTGCGTCCTTCACCTTCACCACCGGCGTGCTCAGCCACGACCCGATCAAGAGCGGTGCTTCGGCGGCCTTGGTCAACGGCGCCCTGGACAGTTTCGTGCGCGCCGCGGCAATCGAGTTGCCACGGGGCATGCGGGTCAACTCGGTGAGCCCCAACGTGCTGCTGGAAGCCATGGACAAATACGCGCCTTATTTCCGCGGCTTCAAACCCGTACCCGCAGTGGATGTGGCATTGGCCTACGCCAAGAGCGTCGAAGGCCTACAAACCGGTCAGACCTTTCACGTGGGCTAATCCCCCTTGTGATGCAGGATCAGTCTGATAACGTGGCGGCACTTGTCTGGAGACCCAATGATGCGTGCCGCCCGCTCCCTGCTGTTTGTCGCCCTCCTGCCGCTCTTTGCCGGCTGCCAACTGCTCGATACCCGTCAGAGCGCCTCCCACGCTGGTCAGACGCGCATGCAAGGCGAACTCACGGCGGTCGATGGCAAGCTGGTGTTCCAGCCGTGCCAGGAACAGCGCCGCTACATCGTCAGCGACAGCGGTGGCACCAGCGTGCTGCAACAAGCCGCCAGCCTGGCCGATGACCGGGGCAAGCTGTTTGCCGATGTGCGTGGTCGTATCGTCTCCAGCGCAGCCGCCGGTACCGACAGCCAGCTGGACTTGGAACAGTTGTATCGCCTGGAGCGCTCGGGCACCGCTTGCGATGACGGGAACTTCAAGTTATTGATTCTGCGCGCCGCCGGCCATGGTCCCGAATGGAACCTCAAGGCCAGCGGCAAGGGCCTGGTTCTCGAACGTGAGGGCCAACCGCCGCTGGCCGTGCCTTTCATGGAGGAACAACTGGGCGATGGCCGCTTCAATCTCAGCACCGAGGCCAATGGCCAGAAGGTCGAGCTCTGGGTCACTCCCCAGCGCTGCATCGATAGCGTCACCGGCAGCGTTCAGCACATGAGCGCCGAACTGCGGGTCAACGGCCAGGTCCAGCGCGGCTGCGGTTACTTCGGTGGTGCGCGCGACGACTGATTCGACGGTTTTGGCTTATAATCGCCGGTTCACGCCTTGGCGCAGTTGTGCGCCCCGCGAACCGGATCCCGCCATGTTACGAATCACCGAACTCAAGCTGCCAATCGACCATCCCGAAGAAGACCTGCGCCCTGCCATCGTGCAGCGCCTGGGCATCGCCAGCGATGACTTGCTCGACTTCACCTTGTTCAAACGCAGCTACGACGCACGCAAAAAATCCTCCGAACTGTGCTTCATCTACACCATCGACCTGACGGCGCGCGATGAAGCCAGCCTGCTGCGCAAGTTCGCCGATGACCGTAACGTCAACGAAGCGCCGGATGTCAGCTACAAAGTGGTGGGCCAGGCCCCGGCCGACCTGAACCAACGGCCGATCGTGGTCGGTTTCGGCCCGTGCGGGATCTTCGCCGCCATGTTGCTGGCGCAGATGGGCTTCAAGCCGATCATCCTCGAGCGCGGCCCGGAAGTGCGCCAGCGCACCAAGGACACTTGGGGCCTATGGCGCAAAAGCGTGCTCAATCCCGAGTCCAACGTGCAATTCGGCGAGGGTGGCGCGGGAACGTTTTCCGATGGCAAGCTCTACAGCCAGATCAAGGATCCGAAGTTCCTGGGCCGCAAGGTCCTGCACGAGTTCGTCAAAGCCGGGGCGCCGGAAGAAATCCTCTACGTCAGCAAGCCACACATCGGTACGTTCCGTCTGACAGGCGTGGTGGAAAACATGCGTGAGCAGATTCGCGCCCTGGGCGGTGAAGTGCGCTTCCAGGAGCGGGTCACCGATGTGCTGATCGAGGACGGTCAACTGGTCGGCGTCGAGCTGGCCAGCGGCGAACGAATTCATTCAAGGCATGTGATCCTGGCCCTGGGCCACAGCGCCCGGGACACTTTCCGCATGCTCCACAGCCGCGGCGTGTACATGGAAGCCAAGCCATTTTCGGTGGGTTTCCGTATCGAACACCCGCAATCGCTGATCGACAGCGCGCGCCTGGGCAAGTACGCCGGCCACCCGAAACTGGGGGCCGCGGACTACAAACTGGTGCACCACGCCAAGAACGGTCGCTCGGTGTACAGCTTCTGCATGTGCCCGGGCGGTACCGTGGTGGCGGCGACTTCCGAGCCGAACCGCGTCGTGACCAATGGCATGAGCCAGTATTCACGCAACGAGCGCAACGCCAACTCCGGCATCGTCGTCGGTATTACCCCGGAAGTGGATTATCCGGGCGGCCCACTGGCGGGTATCGAGCTGCAAGAACGCCTGGAATCTCACGCCTTCGTCCTCGGTGGCAGCAACTACGAAGCCCCGGCGCAGTTGGTGGGCGATTTCATTGCCGGCAAACCGTCAACGGCACTGGGTAGCGTCGAACCGTCCTACAAGCCAGGCGTCTCGCTGGGCGACCTGGCCTTGGCCCTGCCGGACTTTGCCATCGAAGCCATCCGCGAAGCCTTGCCAGCGTTCGAAAAACAGATTCGCGGCTATTCCCTGCACGACGCCGTGCTGACCGGCATCGAGACCCGCACCTCGTCACCACTGCGCATTACTCGTAATGAATCGCTGCAGAGCCTGAACGTCAAGGGTCTGTTCCCGGCGGGTGAAGGCGCCGGTTATGCGGGCGGAATCCTCTCGGCGGGCGTGGACGGGATCCGGATTGCCGAGGCTGTGGCGCGGGACATTCTCGGCCTCGAGGCCTGACAGCAGTCCCCCTGTGGGAGCGAGCTTGCTCGCGATGGCGGCTTAACATTCAACACTGACGTTGACTGACCCACCGCTATCGCGAGCAAGCTCGCACACAGGGATTTCAGCGTCTGGAAGATTCAGATATTAGCCCGCAACACGCTTTCCGGCAGCGCCTCACCCCGCTCCACACTCGCCGCCACGGCAGCCATCAGCCCACTCAACTCATAGCCCTGGGCCTTGAGCCACGCCGGATCGTAATAGGTCGTG
Source organism: Pseudomonas sp. B21-054 (assembly GCF_026016345.1). Taxonomy (NCBI): domain Bacteria; kingdom Pseudomonadati; phylum Pseudomonadota; class Gammaproteobacteria; order Pseudomonadales; family Pseudomonadaceae; genus Pseudomonas; species Pseudomonas sp. B21-054. Next base: position 1,478,976 of record NZ_CP087204.1, on the reverse strand, counting down.
GCATAGCGCTCACCGCCGTCGCACAAAATCGCCACGATCGACCCCGACTCCCCCGCTTCAACCATCTGCCTCGCGGCGATCAGCGCGCCGATCAGGTTCGTACCACTGGACCCACCGACCCGCCGCCCCAAGCGCTCGGCCAGGTAATGCATGGCCGCCAGTGACAAGGCGTCCGGGACCTTGACCATCGCATCGATGACTTTCGGCAAGAACGACGCCTCGACCCGTGGCCGGCCGATACCCTCGATTCGCGAGCCGCAATCCAGGCGCAGGCTGGCATCGCCGCTGCGGTAGTAATCGAAGAACACCGACCGTTCGGCGTCGGCACACAGCACGCGGGTGCCATGCTGGCGATAGCGGACATAACGTCCCAGGGTGGCCGTGGTACCGCCCGTGCCGGGGCTGGAAATCAGCCAGCTCGGCTCCGGATGTCGCTCGAAGCGCATCTGCTGGAAGATCGACTCGGCAATGTTGTTATTGGCCCGCCAGTCCGTGGCGCGTTCGGCATAGGTGAACTGGTCGATGAAGTGACCGTCATGTTCACGGGCCAGGCGTTCGGACTCGGCGTATATCTGCGTAGGATCGTCCACCAGGTGGCTCTGGCCGCCATAGAAAGCGATCTGTGCGATTTTTTCCCTAGAGGTGGTCGCCGGCATCACCGCGATAAAGGGCAGGCCGAGCAGCCTTGCAAAGTACGCTTCCGAAATGGCTGTCGAGCCGCTGGAAGCCTCGATCACCGGCGCACCGGGCTTGAGCCAGCCGTTACACAACGCGTAGAGAAACAGCGAACGAGCCAGCCGATGCTTGAGACTGCCGGTGGGATGACTGGACTCATCCTTGAAATACAGCTCGATTCCCGGCAGGCCTGGCAGCGGCAGGGGAATCAGGTGTGTATCGGCACTGCGCTGGAAGTCAGCCTCAATGATGCGAATCGCTTCGCGCGCCCACTGGCGGTGGTCGTTCATGGTGTCCTCTCACTGGATCGGTTCGACGCGGGGAAACCTGACGGTCATGCAGGCGCGACGTGGTCTCGGAAAAACCAGGCGCAAGCTTAGGAAAAAACCGACATCACGCACAGGTACAGCTAAGGTCCAATATGCCCCGTAACTGCCCGACTGTGCGGCGCACGCGTCGTAACGACATATAACAAAAAAGAATATAACTTTTGTTTTAACAACTAACAGTACGGGTTAGGGTGTGCCATCTTTTTGATTCGATAGGGAGAGCGATCGTGCCTCTACGTAACTCCTTGACACGTTTTTTCCAGCTGGAAGCGGCCAGCGGCCTGCTGTTGATCGCCGCCGCCGTACTGGCCCTGGCCATCAACAATTCGCCGCTCTCCTGGTTGTACAACGGCCTGCTGGACACGCCGGTAGTGGCCCAGGTCGGGGCGCTGAAGATCGCCAAACCGCTGTTGCTGTGGATCAACGACGGCCTGATGGCAATGTTCTTCCTGCTCATCGGCCTCGAGGTCAAACGTGAGGTACTCGGCGGGCAATTGTCCAAACCCTCGCAAATCGTCCTGCCGGGTGCGGCAGCGATTGGCGGCATGGTCGTACCGGCGCTGATCTACTGGTTCCTCAACCGCGACAATCCCCCCGCCCTCGCAGGCTGGGCGATTCCAACGGCCACTGACATTGCGTTCGCCCTCGGCGTGCTGGCCTTGCTGGGCAAGCGGGTGCCGGTGTCGCTCAAACTGTTCCTGATGACGCTGGCAATCATCGACGACCTGGGCGCCATTATCATCATCGCGATCTTTTACTCCGGCGCTCTGTCCAGCTTGTCGCTCATATTGGCGGCCGTCTGCATCGCCGTGCTGGTGGCGTTGAACCGGATGGGCGTGGTCAAGCTCGGGCCCTACATGGTCGTCGGCCTGATCCTGTGGGTCTGCGTGCTCAAGAGCGGTGTCCACGCCACCCTCGCCGGGGTGACCCTGGCGTTCTGCATTCCGCTGCAGACAAAAAACGCCGAAACCTCGCCGTTGCTGACTCTGGAACACGCCCTCCATCCCTGGGTGGCCTACGGCATCCTGCCACTGTTCGCCTTCGCCAATGCTGGCCTGTCCCTGAGCGGCGTCACCGTCGAAAGCTTCACCCACCACGTGCCGATGGGCATCGCGATCGGCCTGTTGCTGGGCAAGACCGTCGGCGTCTTCGGCCTGACCTGGCTGGCGGTGAAAATCGGTATCGCCAGCCTGCCCGCCGGGGCTAACTGGGGGCAGGTACTGGGGGTGGCGATCCTGTGTGGCATTGGCTTCACCATGAGCCTGTTCGTCGGCTCCCTGGCGTTCGAGCCTGGTGTCAGCGACTACGCCGGCATGGATCGGATGGGGATCCTCACCGGTTCGATCCTGGCGGCGTTGCTGGGTTATGCGGTGACGGCGGCGGCCAGTCGTAAGCGGGCTGTGTTGTCTTCCTGATCTCTCATTCTAAAAGCTGAGGTTGGTGTGTATATCCGTTGCTGCGGTAACGGCTGCTGGCGGTTCCGCCCTGACGGCGGGTCACTTTCGAAAATCCGGAAGCCGGCCCAGGCGAAAGTAACCAAAGCGCTTCTGCCCCACCACTCGGTGCCTCGCCTAGGCTCGGCATGCCTGAACGCAGGCATTGCTCCGTGGGCCCGCCGCGAAGGGCCATCCATGGCCCAGCGCGGCTAACCCGGCATCCATGCCGGGTTGCCCACTGCGCAATACCTGCGTTCAGCCAGCGTGGTTAATGGGGCTCCGAGATCAACGTCCAGAGCAAAAGCAAGAGCAATAGCAAGAGCGTCTAAGTTGAATAGCAACTATCGCGAGCAGGCTCGCATTAAATTTTCAGCAAACACAAAACTTATATAAAACATAGACCACTGTGGGAGCGAGCTTGCTCGCGATGACGACAGCAGGTCCAACATCTATGTAACTGAACTACCGCCATCGCGAGCAAGCTCGCTCCCACAGGAGGAACGCGTTCACGCTAAGCCAGGTCGGCTATAAGGCCGCCTCGCGTACGCTTTTGATCGTGGGCGCCCCGTTAGACCACGCTGGCCGAACGCAGGCATTGCGCAGTGGGCATCCCGGCATGGATGCCGGGATAGCCGCGCTGGGCCATGGATGGCCCTTCGCGGCGGCCCACGGAGCAATGCCGGAGAGAGGGCATGCCGAGCCTAGGCGAGGCACCGAGTGGTGGGGCATGAGCGTTTTGCTTACTTTTGCGCTTCTCAAAAGTGAGCCGCCGTAAGGGCGGAACCGCCAGCAGCCGTTACGGAAATAACGGATATACACACCAACTCAGGAATCCCGCCCGTAAACCCGTAAATTAGTGCGACACGCGACTCGTGCCACCCACAGTGGAAATACGAACCCGCTCACCCACACGGAACACCTCGTTTTCCTGAACCTGCTGCACATAGGCACGCATGCTGCCATCGTCCTCACGAACAGTGATTTCCACACCCTGAGTACGAGTCAAGCCTTCTTCAGTAGCCGAGCCAATCAAGCCACCCGCCACGGCACCGATCACCGCCGCGACAATACTGCCACGGCCGCCACCAATGGCACTGCCGCCTACACCACCGACCACAGCACCGGCCGCACCGCCGATTGGGGTCTTGGTGCCTTCGATCTTGACCGGACGCAGGGATTCGATGGTCCCCATGCGAATTGTCTGCACGCGACGCGCTTCGTCACGGGAGTAGGAGTCACCGGTCAAGCTCGACTGACAGCCAGTGAGCAACATCGCCATCGTGGAAAAGGAAGCAACCAGCAAAACAGACTTACGCATAGCATCAACTCCAAAAGACAGGTATTCATTAAACTCCGCAGCTTGCCGCCTGTCACGGCCTCGCCGGGATAAAAAGGGTTTCATTCAGGTGGGATACAGGCATGCCCGAAAATTCATCTCACAGTAGCGCCAATTTCCGATATCCGCGTTACCGACCCAAGGATTTTTCATGGATTATTTCATCATAGTCGCTACCACCGTGGCCGGTCTGTACTTCCACTGGTGGCTATATGTACGCATCAAACGCTGGATGGATCGCGACCTGGCATTGTCGTTGGCGGGGCAGGATGAGCAGAAAAAAACCTACATGCTGCAACAACTGGCCCGCGCCAAAGAGCAAGGCATCAAGCGTCGGGACCTGCAGCCATGGCTTCAAACCGCTGCCGCAGGGTATCCCAATGCTAAGGCGCCAGACGCTCGCGAGTCCAGTTCGCCCCTTGCAGGCGGTAGTTGAGGCGGTCATGCAAGCGGCTCGGGCGGCCCTGCCAGAACTCGATGCGCTCGGGCAGTAGACGATATCCGCCCCAATGTTCGGGGCAGTGCGGCTGGTTGTCGCTGAAGCGCTGTTCCGTGGCCTTGAGCAAGTCTTCCAACTCGCCGCGACCGGCAATCACCCGGCTCTGAGGTGAGGCCCAGGCGCCGAGACGGCTGCCCAGCGGGCGCACCTGATAATAGGCGTCCGACTCCTGCGCCGTGACCTTGACCACTTTGCCTTCGATGCGCACCTGACGTTCCAGGGTCGGCCAGAAAAACGTCATGGCCGCGAAAGGATTCGCTGCCAGTTGCTGGCCCTTGGCGCTGTCATAATTGGTAAAGAACGTGAAGCCCTCGGCGTCCAGTCCCTTGAGCAGCAGGATCCGACAGTGCGGGCGCCCGTCAGCGTCCACCGTCGCCAGGGTCATGGCGTTGGCCTCTACCGGAGCCTGCTCGGTTTTCACCGCGTCGGCGAACCATTGGTGGAACAGCGCGAATGGCTCGGCCGGGGCTTGCGCCTCGGTCAGGCCGTCGCGGGTATAGTCGCGGCGCATATCAGCCAGCGCTTGGGTCATGGCGCGTTCCTTGTGGTTAGCCCATCACTGTTTGGGGGTATCGGCGGCCGCGACTTTCTTGGTATCGGTGGCGGCTTTGGCCGGTTGCGGTTTCTTCGCCGGAGTTGCCTTGGCCGGGGTTTTCTTCGTCGCAGCCTTGGCTACGGCTTTTTTAGCCGGGGCTTTTTTGGTCGTCGGGGTCACGGCTTTCTTAGCCGCAGGCGCTGGAGCTGGCGCCACCACCGGCTTCGCGTCCTGGGCAGCCACCAGCGTCACTGGCGCAGGCGCAGGCATGTTGTATTTGCTCAGCAGCGCAACCATGGTGTCCGCTGGCGTGACCAGCAGTTCCACGCGACGGTTCAAGGCACGGCCTTCCACGCTGTCGTTGGCCGCACGGGGCGCAACCGCGCCCATGCCACGCAGCATCAAGCGATCACGTTGCAAGCCGCTGAGACGGAAAATCGCCGCCACGGACTGGGCACGTTCCTGGCTGAGTTTCAGGTTGGCCGGCGCAGCGCCCGAGGTGTCGGCGTGGCCGAGGACCAGCACGGCGGTTTTCGGGTCGGCTTCGAGGATCTTGGCTACGCGCGTGAACGGGCCAAGGGTCACAGGCAGCAGCATCGCCGGACGGTCGGGGTTGAAGGAGCTGTCCACCGGCGCGGTCACCACCAGCACATCGTCGCGACGTTCAATCTCGAGCTTGCTGTCCTTGATAGCGGTGCGCAATTTCGGCTCGTAATCGTCGAGCCAGGCCTGGGTGACTTTCGGGTCAGGCATCGGCACCGCCTTCGCGGTTTCCTGATCCTTCCCACCGAACGGCCACCACCACTTGCCATTGTTTTCAGCAGCAGCTTCAGCCTTGGCAACGGCGACCGGTGCCTTGGCTTCAGGCTTCGGCTCGTCTTTTTTGGCGACATCCGAAGTCGCATCATCGGAAGAGAACGGCCACCACCAGTGAGTGGCGCCCTCGGCCTTCGCTTGCGGCGCAACGGCGGCCGGCTTCAAAGGCGCGGCTGGCGGCGTCTCTTTGACCGCCACTTTGTCCGAAGAGCCGAACGGCCACCAGCCACCGCTGCCCTCGGCATCATTTTGTGGGGTTTGAGCGCAACCGGTAATAGCGAAGCACAGCGCCAGAGCGAGGGTTTTATTCGATGACATTGGATATCCACAAAATGATGTAAATGAAAAAACAAAAGGCCATGTTTGGGCCGCATAAACAGACGCTTTGAAACTGGAAAGGGCACGAGGTTCCGGTACCCATCGCCTTCAATGGCGGTTTACAGACAAGTGGCAAGGACCCTCGCCAGGCTCTGCGCGCGCGGGTCCATCAACACGTAGGGCCCGAGTGTGTTCGTCACGAAGCCGAACGCCACATCATGCTCCGGATCGGCAAACCCGATGGAGCCTCCCGCCCCCGGATGACCGAATGCCCGTGGCCCGAGGCCGTAGGTGGCGTTCGGCACATCCGGCTGGTCGAGCATGCAGCCCAAGCCGAAACGGGTCTGGGTCAGCAATGTCTTGTCTTCGCCGAAGCTGTGCTGGCGAGTCAGCTCGTCGAGCATTTCCCCTTCCAGCAGGCTTCCGTCCAACAGACCGGCGTAGAACCCGGCGAGGCTGCGGGCATTGCCGTGGCCATTGGCCGCCGGTTGCTGCATGCGCCGCCATTCCGGCTTGTTGGTGCTGGTCATGATCGATGGCGGGTTGGTGAACGCCCGGGTGGTCATGGCCGTGGGTTCACGCATCGTCACCTGCAGCAGGCGCTGGGCCGCCGCATCGCCGACATTGCCTTTGCCGCGGGCGATGTGGGCCACGCGATGAAACTCTTCATCGGCCAGGCCAACGTGGAAATCCAGGCCCAACGGCTTGGCCACTCGGGCGCCGATAGACTCGCCCGGACCACGACCATCGGCCCTGCGCAGCAGTTCGCCGATCAGCCAGCCGTAGGTGATCGCGGCGTAGCCATGGCCCTCGCCTGGTGTCCACCAGGGGGTTTCAGCAGCCAGGGCATCGACCATGGCTTGCCAGTCATAAAGCGCCTCGGGCGGCAGCAACTCACGCAACGCCGGCAACCCGGCCTGATGGCAAAGCAATTGACGCAAAGTAATGGATTGCTTGCCGGCTACGGCGAACTCGGGCCAATAGCGGGCGACCGGGGCATCCAGCTGCAACTTGCCCTCGGCCACCAGTTGCAGCGCGGTGACGGCGGTGAACGTCTTGGTGCAAGAAAACAGATTGGCGATGGTGTCGCTGTGCCAGGCTTCACTGCCATCCTTGTCGGCCGTGCCGGCCCACAGATCGATGACGGTCCGGCCACCGACCTGAATGCACAACGCCGCGCCGCGCTCCTGGGGATCGTCGAACAGCGCCGCGAACGCTTCACGTACTGACTCGAACTGAAGCTCATAATGGCCTTGAATCTGCACCCGCAACTCCCTTGAAACAAAGACTTTTTAGAGTGGCTGGCATTGTTTCAGGCATTAGGTCATTTGGGAACCGCCACAGGACGGCTGGCTGGACACTGTCCTTGTGGCGAGGGGATTTATCCCCGCTGGGTTGCAAAGCAGCCCCCCCCCCGAACAGCCAATGCTATTTATCCTGGCACTCTGAGTCGCCTGGCTTCAGGGCCGCTTCGCGCCCCAGCGGGGATAAATCCCCTCACCACAAAATAAGCTTCCTGAACGCAAAATTACGGCGTATCAGGAAATCTCCCGCCGAAACGGCGGCAACGCATTGAGAATCGCCTTGCCGTAGCGCTGGGTGACCAGCCGTCGGTCGAGCAAGGTGATGGTGCCGCGATCTTCTTCGGTACGCAGCAACCGACCGCAGGCCTGGACCAGTTTCAGCGAGGCGTCCGGCACGGAGATTTCCATGAACGGGTTGCCGCCACGCGCCTCGATCCACTCGGCCAACGCCGCTTCCACCGGGTCGTCGGGAACCGAGAACGGGATCTTGGCGATCACCACATGCTCGCAATAGGCACCGGGTAAATCCACGCCTTCGGCAAAACTCGCCAGGCCGAACAACACGCTGGAATCGCCACCGTCGACCCGCGCCTTGTGCTTGTTCAGGGTTTCCTGTTTCGACAGGTTGCCCTGGATGAACACTTGCTTGCGCCAGTCACGGTCAAGGCCATCGAACACGTCCTGCATCTGCTTGCGCGAGGAAAACAGCACCAGGGTGCCCCGTGAGCCTTCCACCAGTTCTGGCAGGTCGCGGATGATCGCGGCGGTGTGGGCGGCGGCATCCCGTGGATCGGCCTTGAGATCCGGCACCCGCAGCACGCCGGCGTCGGCGTGGTGGAACGGGCTCGGGACCACGGCGGTCACGGCCTTCTTCGGCAAGCCGGCGCGCATGCGGAAACGGTCGAAAGTGCCCAGGGCGGTCAGCGTGGCGGAAGTCACCAGCGCGCCGTAGGCCACGTTCCACAGGTTGCGACGCAACATTTCCGCGGCCAGGATCGGGCTGGCATTGACCTCGATATCGAACAGCGAACCGCTTTCGGCCAAAGTCAGCCACCGCGCCATGGGCGGGTTGTCTTCCGGGTCTTCGGCGGTGAATGCTGTCCACAGCTCCCAGTTACCCTGGGAACGGGACAATAAGCTGCCGAACAGCGGGTACCACTCCTCGGCCTGGTTGCTGGCGATACCGATGTTGACCTCGCCATCCATGCCTTCCTTGAGCAAGTCGGTCAGACGCGTGAACAGATCGGTCAGGCGCGCAAAACCTTTCTTGAGTTCGATGCCCATTTCGCGCATGTGCTCTGGGATCACGCCACCGACGAAACGATGGCGTGGCCGCTCACGGCCCTCGACGTCTTCGCCTGGCTTGAAATCGGCCACTTGCTCGCAGGCGCTGAACATGAACTGCTGGTTCGTCTTGATTTCCCGCGCCAGCTCCGGCACTTGCTCGATGAACTTGCCCAAGTCGCCCGGCAGCGGGTGCTGGGCCAACAGTTTGGTGAGGTTCTTGGCGGTGGTTTCCAGCCAGTCGGCGGTGGACCGCAACCGGGTGTAGTGGGCGAAATGGCCGATGGCCTTGTCCGGCAGGTGATGGCCTTCGTCGAACACGTAGATCGTGTCCCGTGGGTCCGGCAGCACCGCACCGCCGCCCAGGGCCAGGTCGGCCAGGACCATGTCGTGGTTGGTGACGATGACGTCGACCTTGCCCATGCCTTCGCGAGCCTTGTAGAAGGCGCACTGGCCGAAGTTCGGACAATGTCGGTTGGTGCACTGGCTATGGTCGGTCGTCAGACGGGACCAGTCGGCGTCTTCCAGGGCCGTGGACCAGCTGTCGCGGTCGCCGTCCCACTTATTGCCCGCCAATTTCTCGATCATGCTGGTGAACAGCTTCTGGCTGGCCTCATCGACTTCGATCTTGAAGCCTTCTTCTTCGAACAGCTGGGCCGTGGCGGTCTGCGCCTGGCCTTCCTGGAGCAACATGTCGAGCTTGGACAGGCACATGTAGCGCCCGCGGCCCTTGGCCAGCGCGAACGTGAAGTTCAGCCCACTGTTGCGCATCAGGTCAGGCAGGTCCTTGTAGACAATCTGTTCCTGCAGGGCGACGGTGGCCGTGGCGATCACCAGGCGCTTGCCGGCGGCCTTGGCCGTGGGGATCGCCGCCAGGCTGTAGGCCACGGTCTTGCCGGTACCGGTGCCGGCTTCCACCGCCACCACGGCGGGCTCGCCACTGCGCCGGCCTTCGTCGTCGGTGTCGATGTCACCCAGGACTTTTGCCACTTCGGCAATCATCAGGCGCTGGCCATATCGCGGCTTGAGGCTCTTGGCTTCGAGAAAACGCGAATAGGCGCCCTGGATCGTGGTTTTGAGTTCGGTGCTGATCATGAATGGTCGGGCGCTAAAAACGCTGGATAAATTTTCAGTGGTTCGGATCGGCGGCTATCATACCCCGCTAATGAATCCTGCGCAGAACGGAGTAACTCAATGACACCCTTTGCCCTCGTCTACACCCTGCATTTACTCGCGGCCCTGGTCTGGGTCGGCGGCATGTTCTTCGCCTGGATGATCCTGCGACCCGCCGCAATGACGGCGCTTGAGGGCCCTGCCCGGCTCAAGTTGTGGGTCGAAGTGTTTCAGCGTTTTTTCGTTTGGGTCTGGGTGGCGGTGGTGCTTTTGCCGATCAGTGGCGTTGGCCTGATTCATCTGCGTTTCGCCGGTTTCGAAACCGCGCCGCGCTATGTGCAGGTGATGATGGGGCTGTACGTGGTAATGACGGCGCTGTTTATCCGCATTCAGGGCTTGCAGTTGCCGTCGTTGCGTACGGCTGTGACGGCACAGGACTGGCCGGCGGGCGCCGCGGTGTTGGGGAAGATTCGCAAACTGGTGGGGATCAATCTGTTGATCGGCTTGCTGGTAGTGGCGATTGGCGCGGCGCGGCCGATGTTCTGAAGAAAATCTTCAGGTATCACACAGAACCTGTGGGAGCGGGCTTGCTCGCGAAAGCGGTGGATCAGTCAACATTGATTAACCTGACACGCCCTCTTCGCGAGCAAGCCCGCTCCCACATTAGGCTCGTCCCACGCTTAGAACCGCTGCACCGTCACCGCGCCCGCCGCTCCAGCCGGTCCTGGCTGGCCATCGGCACCCGGGCGGCCGCTTTTACCGCCATCAGCGGTATAGACCAGGCAACCCTTGGCCTTGCCCCCCGTCCCAGGCTTGCCGCCAGGTCCGGCAGCACCACCGGCACCGCCGTCCACCGCCACCTTGATCTGTTCGGCGGGATACTCGCGAGGCACTTCGAGGCGCACCAGCGCACCGGCGGCCCCCGGTTGCCCATCGCTGCCGTTGCTGCCGTCGGCACCGCGACCGGCCGAACCCCAGGTGCAACCCGGCGCCTGGCCATTGGCACCGTCGAGGCCCACGAAACCCGGGGCACCGGTACCGCCGCGGGCATCCACCGACAACAGCGGTGCATTCAAGGCATTGAACCGCAGGTTGAGATCGCGCCCCGGCCGGGCCGCCTTCGTATAAGTGCCCGGCGCGCCCCGGGAAGTGATCTGGCTGCCGTCGGCCAATTCAGCCTGGGCGACCTTCATTTCCAGCGCCTGCTGCGCAGGCACAATGGCGATCCGCGCCTCGCGCCCCAAGTGCAATTGGCCGATGGACAGCTCAGTGACGTTGGAGGGCACCAGCAACGTGCCGTAATCAGCCACGTCCAGCCGCTCCAGGGTCAGGGTGCTGGTGGTGTTGGGCAGGCGCATCAACGAGTGGCTTTCTACCTGGAGCACTTGAGCCGACGCCCATGGGCACACGAAGGCGATGAGCAGACACAATTTACGCATGGGAAGCCTCTGGCGCGGTCGGGATGGTTTGCAGGTGAAAGAGGCCGAACAACAGTACCCTGAGGCGATCGCGGCCAGGCGAGGGGCGGCCACGAAAGCGGGCCCGGAACAACAAAAGCTCCAGCAAATGGACCGCCAGCAACATCGCTCCAGCGATGTTGACCAGCCCATGCAGCGGATAGACGAACGGCATGATCAGGTTGACCAGTACCACCAGCCAGAACAGCAGGGTCAGCAAGCGCCCCAGCCCCCAAAACACCTTCATACGCCCCCCGATGAGTATTATTCTTTGGGCGCACAGTAACGGCTTGCGCGCAGGATAAGCCAGAGGGAAAGGCAAATTTAATTTACCGTCGACCAGCGACCGCCGAACCGCCCTGGGCGCGATCCGACGGCTCTGGCTCAGGCCTCAACGCTGCAGATGCAGTTCAACCCGACGGTTCTGCGCCCGTCCTTCGTCGGTCTCGTTGTCGGCCACCGGCTCGCTTTCGCCCTTGCCTTCGCTGGTGAGTTTGTCCGGGGCCAGCCCCTGGGTCAGCAAGTACTCCACGACGCTGCTGGCGCGCCGTTCGGACAACCCCTCATTGTAGGCATCGGTCCCGACGCTGTCGGTGTGGCCCACCACTCGGATGCTGGCGATATTGGCCTGGCTCAATTTGCCCATCAGCCCATCGAGCTGGCGACGAGCCTCTGCCGTGAGATCGGACTTGTCGAAATCGAACAGCACCTTGCCGGCGTCATTGAGGGTGATGACTTCGGAGGCCGGTGCTTGAGGTTCGACCGGTGGCGCACTGGCCGGGTACTGCGGCAGCGGGCAACCGTGATGTTCGACGGGGGTATTGGCCGGTGTGTCGGGGCAACGGTCCCGGCGGTCGAACACGCCATCGTCGTCTTCATCGCCATCCTGGGCGTAACAGATCAAGCCGCCGCCCAGCAGCCCCAAGGCGGCGCCGCCAGCAGCCCAGCCGCTGCTTTCAATGGCGCCAAGCCCACCGCCGACCAGTCCGCCGATCAGACTGCAGATTGGCCAGGTGCGTTGATTGAGAGGGGCGCTGCCATCGCTGTGAGTGGCGCAACCGGACAACAGACTGCCCGCCAGCAATACCGGTAAGGCGGTCTTTATTAGAACATTCATGGTGAAGGCTCCTGTGTCACCGGCCCATACCGGTCACACAGGAGTAAAGACCCGCATCCGCGACTGTACAAGCCGCGGATGACAAGGGTTTCAGCGGTTTATCTTGATTTCCGTGCGGCGGTTCATCGCGCGGCCATCGGCGGTTTTGTTGTCGGCCACCGGCTGGCTCTCACCAGCACCGGACACCGAGACGAAACTGGCACGAGGCACGCCGTTTTCAACCAGGTATTGCACCACCGAATTGGCCCGTTTCTCGGACAACCGTTGATTATAGGCATCGCTGCCAACGCTGTCGGTGTGGCCAGTAACCCGCAACTGCGCGGTGGATGCTTCTTGCTTGAGCCGGGTCGCAACGGTACTCAGGACCTCCTTGTCGCCCGGGGTCAGCGTGGCTTTGTTGAACTCAAAGTGCACGTCACGGATCACGATGGTTTCTTCCTTGACCACCACGACTTCTTCAACCACCGGCGCCGGAACGGGCGGCGGGCAGCCGTCAGCATCGACCTGCACGCCCTTCGGTGTGCCCGGGCACTTGTCGCGGCTGTCCGGCACGCCATCGCCGTCTTCGTCGCCATCGCCGTGCACCCAGCAATAGGCCGCCGCCATGGTGCCGACGAACAGCGCTCCGCCGCCAGCCCAGGAGGTACTTTCGGTGGCGCCCAAACCCGCGCCGATTACGCCGCCGACGGCCGCACAGGTCGGCCAGTCGGTTTTCTGCAAACCTGCGCAACCAGTCAACACACCGGTTAGCAGAACCAGGGGTAACGCTGTCCGAACTATGCTCATCGGGTTTTCTCCTTGAGGGATCGGCGTGTGCGCCGATCCAGGGGAGTAAAGACCCGAGTTAGGATCTGCGCCAGCATCACGCTAGCGCCGGTTTCGCCCAGTGTTTACGGCACTTCGACAGGTTCAGGCGCAAACCGCTCTAGGCCGAGATGTCCGCGCAGGCTATCGTGATGATTCTGACTGAGGAACTTCGATGACCGTTGCCATTTCTTCGCGCACGCCCCAGCAAGCCCTGGCCGCCGTGCTTGATCGCTACGCCCCGCAAAAACTGTTGTTGATCGGAGCCAGCAGTTTCCCCGCACTCGAGGCGTTCCGGCAGGCGCATCCCGACACCGAAGTGGTCCATGCCGGCCCCGGCTCGCTGCCGGCGGACGTGGCGGCGCAGCGTTTCGACCTGGCCCTGGCACTCGATTGCCTGGAGCATTTGCCCAAGCGCGACGGTCTGAACCTGTTGGGTGGCATCCGCAATCTCAACGCCAGCCGCATCGCCGTGCTCGCCGACCTCAACGCCTGCGGCTGGCAAGAAACCGACTTTTTCTCCCTGGCCCTGCAAGCCAGTGAGCGATTCCAGCGCGAGGAGCAGGTGCTGACCCTGTTTACCTACGATCTGCTTGAATACAAACAGGTCCCCGACTGGCTCAACTCACGCTTTTGGGCCAACCCGGAAAACTTTGGAAAATACTGGTGGTAGCCGTGAACACAAGCATGCACACACCCATTTGCCCCTGCGGCAGTGGCAACCCATTGGACACCTGCTGCGGCCATTACCACGACGGACACCCGCCGCCCTGCGCCGAAGCCTTGATGCGCTCGCGCTATAGCGCCTATGTGCTGGGGCTGGTGGATTACCTGGTGGCCACCACCCTCCCGGCCCAACAGCAAGGCCTCGATCGCCAGTCCATCAGCGAGTGGAGCGCCAACAGCACCTGGCTGGGGCTGGAGGTGGAAAGCAGCGAGGTGTTCGGCGGCCAACCGGAACACGCCTTTGTCACGTTCACGGCGCGCTGGCATGACGGCCAGGGAGAGCATAGCCACCGCGAGCAGTCATCCTTCGTGCAGAATAACGGGCGTTGGTACTTCATCGACCCAACCGTGCCGGTCAAGATCGGACGCAACGACAGCTGCCCATGCGGCAGTGGACATAAATTCAAGAAGTGCTGTGCAGGCTACTTCACACGTTGATATCGGAATCGTCCGACGCTCGCCCGCCCACCAGCGGGCTAGACTGGGAATAGACCAGAGGCACGGACATGACTCACTCATCACGCTGGCTACGCCTCACTTGCCTGCTGCTGTTCGTCGGGCTTGGCGGCTGTGCGTCCTGGCAACGTGACGAAGCCCCTGAACCGCAGGTGCACCTGGTCAAGGTCGAGGTGGTGCGGGCCCGGTTGCTGGAACAGAAGTTCATGCTGCACTTTCGCGTCGACAACCCCGGCGACAGCGACCTCACCGTGCGCGGCCTGACCTACCGCATCCACTTGGGTGATCTGCTACTGACCGAGGGTGAGCATGAACACTGGTTCACCGTGGGTCCTCAACGCAGCGGCTACTTCAAGGTGCCGATCCGTACCAATCTGTGGCCACAAGTGCGGGACGTGGTGAAACTGCTCGAGAAACCCCGCCAGCAGATCCCCTATCGTCTGGAAGGTGAGCTGGAAACCGGATTATTCCTCGCTCACTACGTGCACCTGGAGCGCAATGGCGTGATAATCGCCGCCGATTTTATTGCGGAGTAACCCCGATGACCCAACAACCCCATGTTCACGGCCCTGATTGCAATCACGATCATGACCATCAACACAATCACGATCACGAGCACGGCCATGTCCACGGTCCGAACTGCGGCCACGCCCACCAGGAACCGGTGCGCAACGCCCTGAAGGATGTCGGTCGCAACGACCCTTGCCCTTGTGGCAATGGCAAGAAATTCAAGAAGTGTCACGGGGCTTGAGGGGCCAGGCGAAAATTTTCTTCGCCTGCTAGACCTTCATCGCGAGCAAGTTAGCTCCCACAGGGAAATGGCGGTGAGGCGATGTCCAGTGATCGCCGCAGACCCCATGTGGGAGCGAGCTTGCTCGCGATGAGGCCGGCGCTGTCAATACCTACCTATCAGCCCGCCTGCAGAATCCGCTTCACACTGGCCACGGTCGCATACTCGCCCTGCAAATTGCCCAGCGACATGGCATGCACCTCGCTGGCCGTACGGGCATTGCCGAAATAATCGGCCTTGTCGAAGGTAAAACAGGCGTCCTCGGCCACCCAGGTGTCGAATCCCAGGTTGCCGGCCGTACGCGCCGTGGACTCCACCGAGTTGTTCGTCGCCACGCCGACGATCACCAATTGCTCGATCCCGGCCTTGCGCAGATCCGCCTCCAGAGCGGTGCCGCTGAACGCGTCCGGCACCTGTTTCTGAATCAGGCCTTCCCCGGCCATCGGCTCGAACCGTTGCTGAACCTCCACGCCCGACTGCCCCGGCCAGAACACCGAGTCCGGAGAGCGGGACAAATGATGGACATGAATCACCGGCCGCACCGAATGCCTCCAGAACGCCAGCAATTCCAGCATGCGCAGCTCCGCCTCGGGATTGTTGCGAGGGCCGAGCCTGGGATGCAGGATGCCTTTCTGTTGATCGATGAGGATCAGTGCCGCGTTTTTCTGTAGCTCCACGCCAGTTTTTCCATTGCTCGTCATTGGATTTTCCGTACTTGAGCATTACTGTTTCCTACAGGCAAGCCTTATCCGGAACCGTGGCCCCGGGCTTTCATCGCCAAATCAACAAATAACCCTCGCCCCCGCTTGCGCGGCCCCCTCCTGCTCACTAACGTAGCGCCTTTATTGGTGCCCCCCCTCCCGCAGGAGCTTTGCCATGGCCTCGCCAGCCTCTATTTCTTTCATCCCCCGGCTCGGCGTTGCCGCCGCGGTGGCCAGTGTGCTCGGTTTGAGCGGTTGCCAGGCCTGGAACACGCAGGACACCGTAGCGCCCACTTCCGGCGTGCAGCCCCTCAAGGGGCTGGCGCAGAACGTCTCGGTTCGGCGCAATGCCATGGGCATGCCGCTGATCGAAAGCAACAGCTTCCACGACGCCCTGTTCACCCTCGGCTACGTCCACGCCAGCGATCGCCTCACCCAGATGGTGACCCTGCGCCTGCTGGCCCAGGGGCGGTTGGCGGAAATGTCCGGGGCCGAGCGGCTGGATGTCGACCGCTACATGCGCGCCATCAACCTGAAGAAAAACGCCGATGAGCTGTACAAAGCGTCTTCGCCCCGGCTCAAACGCTTCTTCGAAGTCTATGCCCGCGGCGTCAACGCGTACCTGTTCCGCTACCGCGACAAACTGCCATCGGACCTGGCCGCCACCGGCTACAAACCCGAGTACTGGAAGCCGGAAGACTCGGCGCTGATGTTCTGCCTGCTGAATTTCAGCCAGTCGGCCAACCTGCCGGAAGAAATCGCCAACCTGGTGCTGGCCCAGACCGTCACCCCTGACAAACTCGCCTGGCTGAGCCCGTCCTACCCGGACGAGCAACTGCCGATGGCCGAGGCCGATAAATTCCAGGGTATCCGACTCAACGGCCAAGTCCCGGGCCTGGACGAAATCAGCAAGGCCACCGGCCAGTTGGCCGGGCTGAATCTGTTGAATGTGACGTCTTCGAGCAACTGGGCCATCGCGCCGCAACGCAGCCGCGGCGGCAAGAGCCTGTTGGCCAGCGACAGCCATGGGCCATTGGGCACGTCGTCACTGTGGGTGCCGGTGCAGATCCGTGCGCCAAAGTACCAGGCGGCCGGGGTTTCCGTGGCGGGCATTCCCATGATTCTGGCGGGCTTCAACGGCAAAGTGGCCTGGAGCATGACCAGCGTACTGGGAGACAACCAGGATCTATTCCTGGAAAAAATCCGACGCCAGGGCAATGGCCTGTCCTACGAGGTCAACGGCAAATGGCAGCCGGTGATGGTGCGTAACGAAACCTACTTCATCAAAGGTCAGCGACCGATTCGCGAGGCCGTATTTGAAACCCGCCACGGCCCGCTCCTCAACAGCGCCCAGGGCCCGGCCATGGCCAACGGCTTCGGCCTGGCCTTGCAGACCCCGAGCTTCACCGACGACAAGACCCTCGACGCGCTCTTCGACCTGTCCCGGGCGCAGAACGTCGAGAAAGCCTCCGATGCCAGCCGGGAAATCCGCGCCATGGCGGTGAACATGGTATTCGCCGACGCCGGCAACATCGGCTGGCAAGTCACTGGCCGCTATCCGAACCGCCGCGAAGGCGAAGGCCTGTTGCCGTCGCCGGGTTGGGACGGTCGCTACGATTGGGACGGTTACGCCGACCCGATGCTGCATCCGTACGACCAGGACCCCGCCCAAGGCTGGCTCGGCACCGCCAACCAGCGGGTCATTCCCCACGGATACGGGATGCAGTTGTCCAATTCCTGGGCCGCGCCGGAACGTGGCGAGCGCATGGCCGAACTGGCCGGCGGGGGCAAGCACGACACCCGCAGCCTGACCGCCATACAGTACGACCAGACCACCACGTTCGCGGCCAAGCTCAAGAAAGTCTTCGAAGCACCAGGCATGACCCAGCCGCTCAAGCAAGCGATCGAAGCGCTGCCGGTGGCTGACCGGGCCAAGGCCCGCGAGGCTTACACCCGCTTGATGGCGTTCGATGGCCGGCTCAGTCCGACTTCCGCCGACGCAGCGATTTATGAGCTGTTCCTGCAAGAAAGCATGAAGCAGATTTTCCTCGACGAGTTGGGCCCGGACAGCAGCCCGGCGTGGAAAGCCCTGGTTGCCAACGGTCAATTGTCTTACTCGGCCCAAGCCGATCATCTGCTGGGTCGCGAGGACAGCCCGTTCTGGGACGATGTGCGCACACCGCAGAAAGAAGACAAGGCGGTCATCCTCGCCCGCAGCCTGGCAGCGGCCATCAGCGCTGGTGACAGCCAGTTGGGCGGCGATCACAAGGCCTGGCAGTGGGGCACGTTGCATCACTACGCCTGGAAAAACAGCAGTGGCCAGACAGTGCGCGGCCCGGTACCGGCCGGTGGCGACGCCACCACGCTCAACACCGCGGCGTTCGCCTGGGGCCAGGATTTCAACACCACCCTGGCGCCGGCGATGCGCTTTATCGTCGACTTCGGCCAGCCTGAGCCATTGATGATGCAGGGAGGCACCGGCCAGTCCGATAACCCGGCCAGCCCGAACTACGTCAATGGCCTCGACCCGTGGATCAAAGGGCAGTATCAGAACCTGCCCCTGCAACCGCAGAACTTCGATCGGGCGTATGGCAAGACGCGGTTGACCCTGGTGCCCGGCAAATAGACTGCCCCCTGTGGTGAGGGGATTTATCCCCGTTGGACTGCGAAGCAGTCCCAAAGCAGCCAACTCAATTTGCCTGACACACTGAGTTGCCTGGTTTCAGGGCTGCTTCGCAGCCCAACGGGGATAAATCCCCTCGCCACATTTGCCCATCCAGCCACCTGATCCTGCGCCTTCAAAACCTGATAGAACTTCTCTCCCCGCCTGCGCCTCTACCTGACAAGCCCATCGCCCCGGTGAATGCATGGATCTTGTCATTGCCCGCCCCGAAGGCCTGTACTGTCCGCCCGGAGATTTCTACATCGACCCGTGGCGTCCGGTTGAACGCTCGGTCATCACCCACGCCCACGGTGACCATGCCCGTGGCGGCAACCAACACTACCTGGCAGCGGCACCCGGCGAAGGCATCCTGCGTTCGCGGCTCGGCCAGGACATCAACCTGCAAACCCTGTCCTATGGTGAACGCCTGCTGCATCACGGCGTTATCTTGAGTTTTCATCCCGCCGGCCACGTGCTGGGCTCGGCCCAGGTGCGGCTGGAATATCAAGGTGAGGTCTGGGTGGCGTCAGGGGATTACAAAGTCGAGCCCGACGGCACGTGTACACCGTTCGAGCCGGTGAGATGCCATACCTTCATCACCGAATCCACCTTCGGCCTGCCGATCTATCGGTGGCAGCCACAGGCACAGGTCTTCGACGAAATAAACCAATGGTGGAGCGGCAACATCGCTGCGGGCCGGGCGAGCGTGCTGTTCTGTTATTCCTTCGGCAAGGCCCAGCGGATTCTCCACGGCATCGACGAAACCCTTGGCCCCATCCTCGCCCACGGCGCGGTGGAACCGCTGAACCGGGTCTACCGCGAGGCCGGGGTTCATCTGCCACCGACAATCTATGCCGGCGACGTGAAAAAGAACGACCCGATCATGAGCCGGGCGCTGGTGATCGCCCCGCCCTCTGCCGGTGGCAGCAGTTGGATGCGCCGTTTCGGCGACTACAGCGATGCCTTCGCCAGCGGCTGGATGCGCCTGCGCGGTACCCGACGGCGGCGCGGAGTGGACCGGGGGTTCGTGCTGTCCGACCACGCTGACTGGCCCGGGCTGCTCTGGGCCATCGAACAGACCGGCGCCGAGCGGGTCATGGTCACCCACGGTTCGGTGGGCGTGCTGGTGCGCCATTTGCGCGAACTAGGCCTCGACGCCCAGGGCTTCGTCACCGAATACGGCGATGATGAAGAAGACGTCGCCGCGGCCGCCGACACCGGCGAGGACGCGTCATGAAGGCCTTCGCCGAGTTGTACGCCGAACTGGACGCCACCACGTCCAGCAATGCCAAGTTGGCCGCCATGCAGGGCTATTTCACCCAGGCCCCGCCCCAGGACGCGGCGTGGGCGGTGTACTTCCTCTCCGGTGGCCGCCCACGGCAACTGGTACCGGTAAAAATCCTGCGGGAGCTGGCGGTGCAGGTGTCCGGATTGTCATTGTGGCTGTTCGAAGAAAGTTATCAGGCCGTGGGCGACCTGGCCGAAACCATCTCGCTGGTGTTGCCGGAGTCGCCCCATAGCTCCGACGAGGGGCTGGCGTTGTGGATCGAGGAGAAACTGCTGCCCCTGCGCGGTGAGTCACCCGAGGTGTTGGCACAGCGGTTACCGGCGTTGTGGGCGCAACTCGACCGGCCAAGCCTGATGCTCTGCATCAAGCTCATCACCGGCAGCTTCCGGGTCGGCGTGTCCAAACTGCTGGTAACCCGGGCCTTGGCGGGCATGGTCGGGCTTGACAGCAAACGGGTGGCCCAGCGCCTGGTGGGTTACACCGACCTGTCCCATCGTCCGACGGCGGCCGGTTACCTCAAGCTGATCGCCGCCGAATCCGACGACGAACATGCCCAACGCGGCGGTCAGCCCTACCCGTTCTTCCTGGCCCACGCTTTATCGCAACCGCTGGAGCAATTTGACACGTTGCTGGGCCCGGCCAGTGACTGGCTGGTGGAATGGAAGTGGGACGGCATTCGTGCTCAGGTGGTCAAGCGCGAGGGGCATTTGTGGGTCTGGTCGCGGGGCGAGGAGCTGGTGACCGAGCGCTTCCCCGAACTGCATGTCCTGGCGCAGGCGCTGCCAGACGGCACGGTGATCGACGGGGAAATCGTGGTGTGGAAAACCTCGCAACCGGTGACCGAGGACGCCTTCGATCCGGATACGCCGTTGCAACCGGCGGTCCAGCCTTTCGCCCTGTTGCAGCAGCGCATCGGCCGCAAGACCCTGGGCAAGAAAATCCTCGAAGACGCGCCCGTGGTGGTAATGGCCTACGACCTGCTGGAATGGCAAGGCGAAGACTGGCGCAGTCGTCCGCAAACCGAGCGCCGCCAACAACTGGAGGCATTGATTATCCGTAGCCACAGCCCGGTGCTGCTGTCGTCGCCGATTGTCACCGGGGATAATTGGTCCGACCTCGCCCGGCAGCGCGAGGCCTCACGCAGCCTGGGTGTCGAGGGCATGATGCTCAAGGCCCGCGATGCGCTGTACGGCGTCGGGCGGACCAAGGACATGGGCGTGTGGTGGAAATGGAAGATCGACCCCTTCAGCGTCGACGCGGTGCTGATCTACGCCCAACGCGGCCATGGCCGGCGCGCCAGCCTCTACAGCGACTACACCTTCGCTGTGTGGGACAACCCACCGGGCAGTCGCGAACGCACCCTGGTGCCATTCGCCAAGGCCTATTCAGGCCTGACCGATGAAGAAATGCGCCAGGTCGACAGCATCGTACGCAAGACCACTGTGGAAAAATTCGGCCCGGTGAGCAGTGTCGCCCCCACCCTCGTTTTCGAGCTGGGTTTCGAGGGCATCGCCTTGTCCAAGCGCCACAAGAGCGGGATCGCCGTGCGGTTTCCACGGATGTTGCGCTGGCGCCGGGATAAAAGCGTCGATGAAGCCGACACGTTGGCAACGCTGCAGGATCTGTTGAAATGTTGACCGCCCTCCTCCGGCCAGCGTCAGCTTCGGCCGGCGTCAGGACGCTCTCCACGTCAAGGCGAAAATGCTTTCAGCCGGTACTTCAACAATTGAGCAAGTCGCGCAAACCATCCCGGCCTGAGTTGAATTAAAGATAGGCAATCAAGTTCTTATTCATGCGTTTCTAAAAAACTATTGATACCCCGCGCACTGGCAGTTTTTCTGACGCCGTAATTGCGTCATCCGAGCATTCATCACGACAAGAAAAAACCGACTTGCTCTTTTAAAGCGCACTGCTAACGTGACATCAGATGCGTCATTTTATTTAAGTATCTCCAATCGTCCAGATCCTGCGCGGGCCCATTATGCAACCCTGAAAGGGATGCAATCATTCGGGAAGTGGCAGCCCCCTCTCAGGGTGAAGCCGAGCGGGACCGCCCCAATGGCGTGTTGATCGGAGCGACATTCAGAACGTGTCACCCACACGAGTAGGGAGCCTGCCATGCGCGCAGAGAAGCGGTTCCAGTCGCTGGACAGTTTCAGGGGGTTGATGGCCATTTCAGTGATGCTCTATCACTTACGCGTCAGCGGCAGCTTTACCGAATGGTTGTTATTTCGCCATGCCGAAGTATTTGTATCTTTCTTTTTTGTATTGAGTGGTTTTGTATTGACGCATGCTTATGGCAGCTCGGTGCAGTTTAATTTTCGAAAGTTCTTCATCACACGAACCTTCCGCTTGCTCCCCCTGCACCTCTTTATGTTAATTATTTTTATACTGCTGGAATGCGGGAGATACTTGGCTGCCCAAAAAGGCATGGACTTCAATAACTCACCTTTTACCGGGAAGTTTGCCCCTTCTGAAATCCTGCCGAATGCACTGCTGTTGCAATCCTGGACACATATGACTAACCCACTGTCGTTCAACTATCCGTCTTGGAGCATCAGTATCGAGTATTACACCTACATGATCTTCGCCCTGATCCTGGGTATCGCTTTCGGCGTCAGGACGTGGGTATGGGTGACGGTGGTATTCGTAGCCCTGGCGTTGATGTATGCAGGCAATGCTTTCTTTACCATCGAGTCGCTGCGGGGCCTCGCCTACTTTTTCACCGGCTGTCTGGCTTACGCCGTGTATCTGAAGCTCCCCCACCCCGCCCAGGCCCAAACCTGGTGGCTGACAACGCTTGAAGTGGTGGCAGTGGTAGTGGCGCTGGTTTTCGTGATCAACGATTTTGCAGCGAAGCAGTTGTGGGCCAGCCCGTTGTTCGGTGCCATCGTGGTGATATTCGCCTTTGATCGCGGCGCTGTGTCACGGCTGTTGGCGGGGCGTGGCTTCGGTTTTCTCGGCAAATTGTCTTATTCCATCTACCTGACCCACGCCGCCGTTCTGTTTTGCGTAGTGTCGGCATTCATGGTGGCGAAAAAAATCTCAGGCGTTGACATTGCACCGATGATCGACGGGACTCGTTACCTGGACCTCGGTAATGTGCCGCTTAATAACCTCATCGCTTTACTGATAGCGGGATCGGTCGTCCTGGTGTCGATGTTCACCTACCGATATGTCGAAATGACCGGGCAATCCCTTGGTCGAATGCTTAGTAGCACCTCCGCGCACAGCAGCCCGGCATTGAGACCTGATACTGAGGTTTGAAAAAACGCGGTTAAGCCCTTCAGGTCACTACGGCTTTCCTGGGAAGGGCCTGTTCCAGCGCGGTCGGCACACCGATGCTTTGAGCAGCGGCCATCCCCCCACCACTTGAGCGCCAGAACGCAGAGTCGGCGCCATCTTGGTGCACCTTTTGAAGCCTGCTCATCCCCGCGCACCATCATGCCCCGCCGGCAGTCACCAAAGTTTTTAAAACACTTGTTCGGCACTCTGGTTCGGAAATTGCTACCTTTATGCCGTCATACCGTTCTCGCCTTCACCGGTAACAATACTTACGCGCCACAAGCGCTCATATTGGTTTTAGGGATTGAATAATGAAAAAAGCACTGCTGACCCTTTCTGCACTGGCGTTGTGCATGGCCGCTGGCGTCGCCACGGCCAAGGAATACAAGGAATTGCGTTTTGGTGTCGACCCGTCCTACGCCCCGTTTGAATCCAAGGCCGCCGACGGCAGCCTGGTCGGTTTCGACATCGACCTGGGCAATGCGATCTGCGCGGAGCTGAAGGTCAAATGCAAATGGGTCGAAAGTGATTTCGACGGCATGATCCCGGGCCTCAAGGCCAATAAGTTCGACGGTGTGATCTCGTCGATGACCGTGACTCCGGCCCGCGAGAAAGTCATCGACTTCTCCAGCGAGCTGTTCTCCGGCCCGACGGCGTACGTATTCAAGAAAGGCTCGGGCCTGAACGAAGATCCCGCTTCGCTCAAAGGCAAAACCGTCGGCTACGAGCAAGGCACCATCCAGGAAGCCTACGCCAAAGCCGTGCTGGACAAGGCTGGCGTCAAGACCCAGGCCTACCAGAACCAGGACCAGGTCTATGCCGACCTGACCTCCGGCCGCCTCGATGCCGCCATCCAGGACATGCTGCAAGCCGAGCTGGGCTTCCTGAAATCGCCGAAAGGCGAAGGCTATGAAGTCAGCAAGCCTGTGGACAGTGAACTGCTGCCGGCCAAGACCGCCATCGGTATCAAGAAAGGTAACAACGAGCTGAAGGCACTATTGGATAAAGGTATCAAAGCGTTACACGATGACGGCAAGTACGCCGAAATCCAGAAAAAACACTTTGGCGATCTGAATCTGTACAGCGGCAAATAATGCGCTGCGCCCATCCGGTCTCGGATGGGCGCTTTCTTCCTGCCAAAGGCCTCTTTCATGTTCGAACAACTCCTACAAAATCTGGGGCTCTCTGCCTTCAGCCTGCAGGGCTTTGGCCCGCTGCTGATGCAAGGCACCTGGATGACCATCAAGCTGTCGGCCCTGTCCTTGTTGTTGAGCGTCTTGCTCGGCCTGCTGGGTGCCAGCGCCAAGCTGTCCCGCGTCAAACTGCTGCGAATCCCTGCCCAGCTCTACACCACGCTGATCCGCGGAGTGCCGGACCTGGTGCTGATGCTGCTGATCTTCTACAGCCTGCAAACCTGGCTGACGTCTTTTACCGACTTCATGGAATGGGAATACATCGAGATCGACCCATTCGGCGCCGGGGTGATTACCCTGGGCTTCATCTATGGCGCGTACTTCACCGAAACCTTTCGCGGCGCGATCCTCGCGGTGCCCCGGGGCCAGGTCGAAGCCGCCACCGCGTATGGCCTCAAACGTGGCCAGCGCTTTCGCTTCGTAGTGTTCCCGCAAATGATGCGCTTTGCCCTGCCGGGTATCGGCAACAACTGGATGGTCATGCTCAAGGCCACGGCGCTGGTGTCGATCATCGGCCTGGCCGACTTGGTCAAGGCCGCCCAGGACGCGGGCAAGAGTACCTATCAGCTGTTTTACTTCCTGGTGCTGGCGGCGCTGATTTATCTGCTGATCACCAGCGCGTCCAATTTCATCCTGCGCTGGCTTGAACGTCGCTACGCCGCCGGAGCCCGGGAGGCCGTGCGATGATCGAACTCCTGCAAGAATACTGGCGGCCGTTCCTGTACAGCGACGGCGTCAACGTCACCGGCCTGGCAATGACCCTGTGGCTGCTCAGCGCCTCGCTGCTGATCGGTTTCCTGGTGTCGATCCCGCTGTCCATCGCCCGGGTTTCACCCAGGATCTACGTGCGTTGGCCGGTGCAGTTCTACACCTACCTGTTCCGTGGCACGCCGCTCTATATCCAGTTGCTGATCTGCTACACCGGCATCTACAGCATCGCGGCGGTGCGCGCCCAGCCACTGCTCGACAGTTTCTTTCGCGATGCGATGAACTGCACGATCCTGGCCTTCGCCTTGAACACCTGCGCCTACACCACGGAAATTTTCGCCGGGGCGATTCGCAGCATGAACCATGGCGAAGTCGAAGCGGCCAAGGCCTACGGCCTGACCGGCTGGAAGCTCTACGCCTATGTGATCATGCCCTCGGCGCTACGACGCTCGCTGCCGTATTACAGCAACGAGGTGATTTTGATGCTGCACTCGACGACCGTGGCGTTCACCGCTACCGTTCCTGACGTGCTAAAAGTCGCCCGGGACGCTAACTCGGCCACGTTCCTGACCTTCCAGTCGTTCGGGATCGCCGCGCTGATCTACCTGACCGTCACCTTTGCACTGGTGGGCCTCTTCCGCCTCGCCGAACGCCGCTGGCTGGCCTTTCTCGGGCCGACTCACTAGGGCTTCCGTTCCAGGACACACAAGCAATGCGCCACCAGATTCATGACCTGCTGGCCCCGCTGCCGGGGACCGCACGCAAGATCCACAGTTTCCACTTCGGCCCGGAAAAAGCCGTCGGCAAAATCTATATCCAGTCATCCCTGCACGCCGATGAGCTGCCCGGCATGCTGGTGGCCTGGCACCTCAAGCAACGCCTGGCCGAACTCGAGGCGTCCGGGCATCTGCGGCACGAGATCGTGCTGGTGCCTGTCGCCAACCCCATCGGCCTTGAACAAGTGCTGATGGATGTGCCCCTGGGGCGCTATGAAATGGAGAGCGGACAGAACTTCAACCGTCGGTTCGTCGACCTGAGCGAAGAAATCGGCAACGAAATCGAAGATCTGCTCACCGACGATCCGCAGCACAACCTGATGCTGATCCGCACCAGCCTGCGCGATGCCCTTTCCCGACAAACCGCCAGCACGCAGCTGCAATCTCAGCGCCTGGTCCTGCAACGGCTGGCCTGCGACGCCGACATGGTGCTGGACCTGCACTGCGACTTCGAAGCCGTGGCCCACCTCTACACCACACCGGAAGCCTGGCCGCAGGTCGAGCCCTTGGCGCGCTACATCGGTGCCGAGGCCAGTTTGCTCGCCACCGATTCGGGGGGCCAATCGTTCGATGAGTGCTTCACGCTGCTCTGGTGGCAGCTCAAGGAACGCTTCGGCGAGCGCTTCGAGATTCCCTTGGGCAGCTTTTCGGTCACCGTTGAATTGCGCGGCCAGGGCGACGTCAACCATGGCCTGGCAAGCCTCGACTGCCAGGCCCTGATCGAATACCTGATCCGCTTCGGCGCCATCGACGGCGAACCGATGCCCTTGCCCGACCTGCCCTACCCGGCCACGCCGCTGGCCGGCGTGGAACCGGTCGCCACCCCGGTGGGTGGGCTGCTGGTCTACAGCGCCCTGCCCGGCGAATACCTGGAGGCCGGGCAACAGGTGGCAGAGATCATCGACCCGGTCAACGACACCGTCACGCCCGTTCATTGCCGCAACGCCGGCCTGCTATACGCCCGTTCGCTGCGCCGCATGGCCACGGCCGGCATGGTGATCGCCCATGTCGCCGGCACCGAAGCCTACCGCAGCGGCTACCTACTTTCGCCTTGAGGATGCATGCTCCATGTACAAACTGACCATCGAAGGCCTGCATAAAAGCTATGGCGAACATCAGGTGCTCAAAGGCGTTTCGCTCAAGGCCAAGACCGGTGACGTCATCAGCCTGATTGGCGCCAGCGGCTCGGGCAAAAGTACCTTCTTGCGCTGCATCAATTTCCTGGAGCAACCCAACGACGGCGCCATGAGCCTGGATGGCCAGGCGATCCGGATGATCAAGGACCGCCACGGCATGCACGTGGCCGATGCCGATGAACTGCAACGCATCCGCACGCGCCTGGCCATGGTGTTCCAACACTTCAATCTGTGGAGCCACATGACCGTGCTGGAAAACATCACCATGGCGCCACGCCGGGTGTTGGGTATCAGCAAACAGGAAGCCGACGACCGTGCCCGCCGCTACCTCGACAAGGTCGGCCTGGCGGCGCGGGTGGCCGAGCAATACCCGGCGTTCCTGTCCGGCGGCCAGCAACAGCGCGTGGCCATTGCCCGGGCGCTGGCCATGGAACCCGAGGTCATGCTGTTCGACGAACCCACCTCGGCCCTGGACCCGGAACTGGTGGGCGAAGTCTTGAAAGTGATCCAGGGCCTGGCCGAAGAAGGCCGGACCATGATCATGGTGACCCACGAAATGAGCTTCGCCCGCAAAGTTTCCAACCAGGTGCTCTTCCTGCACCAGGGGCTGGTGGAAGAAGAAGGCGCGCCGGAAGACGTGCTGGGCAACCCCACGAGCGAACGGCTCAAGCAGTTCCTCAGCGGCAACTTGAAATAGACTTACGCACATCTGAATTGAGGGGCCAGGTGCTGCTTTTGTGGCGAGGGGATTTATCCCCGCTGGGCTGCGCAGCAGCCCCTCAGTTGACCACCTCGGTGCACCTGGCAAATTATCCTTGAGCTTTTTTTGGGGCTGCTTCGCAGCCCAACGGGGATAAATCCCCTCGCCACAAGGTTTTAAAACCTTTCATATCTCGCCGTGGTCACTGAAGAAGGACCTTCAGGACGCACGCGGCAGGCATGGCGACATCCAACAACTTCGCAAACCAGTGGTTCAGCGTCCGCGGCTGGAAGCCGTTCGCTTTTCAGAAACAGGTCTGGACCGCCGTCAAGCGAGGGGAATCCGGGTTGCTGCATGCCAACACCGGTGCTGGCAAAACCTACGCCCTATGGTTCGCGGCGCTCAATCGTTTCGCCCGCCCGGCCCCTCCTACGGACAAACCGCGCAAACGCAAACCACCGGCCGAACCACTGACCGTCCTGTGGATCACCCCGATGCGAGCGCTGGCCGCCGACACCGGCAAAGCCCTCGAAGCCCCGTTGGCGGATCTGCAGCTGCCTTGGAGCGTCGGCCTGCGCACCGGCGATACCAACGCCAGCGAACGTGCTCGCCAAGGCCGACGACTGCCCACCACCCTGATTACCACCCCCGAAAGCCTGACCCTGATGCTCGTCCGTGCCGATGCGCAAACCGCCGTCTCGACCCTGCGCATGGTCGTGGTGGACGAATGGCACGAATTGCTCGGCAACAAGCGCGGTGTGCAATTGCAACTGGCCTTGGCTCGCTTGCGGCACTGGCATCCCGGACTCATCGTCTGGGGCATCTCCGCCACGCTGGGAAACCAGGCCCACGCCGAACAGGTATTGATCCCCCAAGGCAACGGGGTCAGCGTGCAAGGGGCCAACGACAAGACACTGCAGGTCGACACGCTGTTGCCGCCGGCCGTCGAGCGCTTTCCGTGGGCCGGGCACATCGGCCTGAAGATGCTGCCTCAGGTCGTCACGCAAATCGATACCAGCCGCAGTTGCCTGGTGTTCACCAACACCCGGGCGCAAGCGGAAATCTGGTACCAGGCCATCCTCGAAGCGAAACCGGATTGGGCCGGGCTGATCGCGCTGCACCACAGCTCATTGTCCCGGGACACCCGCGACTGGGTGGAACGCGCCCTCAAGGACGGTCAGCTTAAAGCCGTAGTCTGCACGTCCAGCCTGGACCTGGGGGTGGATTTTCTGCCGGTGGAGCGGGTGCTGCAGATTGGCTCGGCCAAGGGCGTGGCCCGGCTGATGCAACGTGCCGGGCGTTCCGGTCACGCGCCGGGGCGGACCTCGCGGGTAACGCTGGTACCTACCCATAGCCTGGAACTGATCGAAGCCGCCGCCGCCCAGGATGCCGTAGCCCAACGGCGCATCGAACCGCGTGAGTCGCCCCACAAGCCCCTGGATGTGCTGGTGCAGCATCTGGTCAGCATGGCCCTGGGCGGCGGCTTCGTTCCCGAAGAGTTGTTCGAGGAAGTGCGCGGCGCCTGGGCCTATCGCGACCTGAACGAAGCCGAATGGGCCTGGGCCCTGGCATTCGTGCGCCACGGCGGCCTGTCCTTGACCGCCTACCCCGATTACCGACGGGTCGAACCGGACGAACACGGGATCTGGCGAGTCCCCGACGCGCGCCTGGCCAGGCGCCACCGCATGAGCATCGGCACCATCGTCAGCGATGCCAGCCTGCAATTGAAGTTCTGGAGCAAGGGCGGTGGCGGCAAGACCCTGGGCAGTGTGGAAGAAGGCTTCATTGCCCGCCTGCGGCCCGGCGATGGCTTCCTGTTCGCCGGACGATTGCTGGAATTGGTCCGCGTCGAAGACATGACCGCCTACGTGCGTCGCAGCCAGGCGAAAAAAGCCGCTGTACCGCGCTGGAACGGCGGACGGATGCCGCTTTCCAGCGAACTGGCGGCTGCGGTGGTCGTGCGCCTGAGCGAAGCGGCCATGGGCCGCTTCGAAGGGCCGCAGATGCAAGCCGTGCAGCCGTTGTTGTTGACCCAGCAGCGCTGGTCCGGCTTGCCCACGCATACCACGTTGTTGGCCGAAGCGCTGAAGTCCCGGGAAGGCTGGCATTTGTTCCTGTACCCGTTTGCCGGGCGCCAGGTTCATCTGGGGTTGGCCAGCCTGCTGGCTTGGCGTGTCAGCCAGCAGCAACCGCTGACCTTTTCCATCGCGGTCAACGACTACGGCCTGGAATTGCTCAGCGCCACGGCGGTGGATTGGTCTCGGCACCTGAACCCGGCGCTTCTGGGAACCGACAATTTGCTGCCCGACGTGCTTGCAAGCCTCAACGCCGGAGAGCTGGCCCTCAGGCGCTTTCGCGAAATCGCCCGGATCGCCGGGCTGGTATTCGCCGGCTACCCCGGTGCCCCGAAAAGCACTCGACAAGTCCAGGCCTCCAGCGGCTTGTTCTTTCAAGTGTTCAAGCAATATGACGCCGACAACCTCCTGCTTGCCCAGGCTGGGGAGGAAGTCTTGCGGGAAGAATTGGATATTCGTCGACTGGAGCAGACCTTGGAACGCCTCAACACCTTGGAACTGGACCTGCATGTCATCAAGCGCCCCACCCCGCTCGGATTTCCATTGCTGGTGGAGCGGTTCAGGGAAAGCATGAGCTCGGAAAAACTTGCCGACCGGATCCGACGGATGGTCAGCGAGCTGGAAAAAACCGCCGATCGCGGTGACCGCTGATGCCCGCGCCTTATCCCGTCAACCTGGCCGGCGAAGAACTTTGGTTGCTGCCGGAGAAAGCCTTGTACTGGCCCGCCCAGGAAACCCTGATGGTGGCCGATGTCCACTTCGGCAAGGCCGCCGCTTACCGAAGCCTGGGTCAACCGGTGCCCCACGGCACGACCGCCAGCAACATTGCGGTACTGGATGCATTACTGGCCAGCCTGGCGTGTCGACAACTGATCTTTCTGGGGGATTTTCTTCACGGTCCCGGCTCGCATGCGCCAGGTACCTTGAAGGCCCTTTCCGATTGGCGTGAACGACATCAGCACCTGGCCGTGACGTTAATTCGCGGCAACCATGACAAGCGTGCCGGCGACCCACCGTCGGCGCTGGATATTCGCGTCGTCCCGGAGCCTTTGCTGCTGGGGCCATTCGCCGTGCAGCACGAACCAGACCCACACCCCTGCCGCCATGTGTTGGCCGGCCATGTGCACCCGGTCTATCGCCTCAGCGGCAAGGGCCGGCAACGCCTGCGGCTGCCGTGCTTCCGGCTGGGCGGTGAAGTCAGTCTGCTGCCGGCCTTTGGAGCCTTTACGGGCGGCTATCAGGTCGAGCAGGACAATGACTGCAGGATATTTGTCATCGGCGATAACGAAATATGGCCCGTTAACTGAACAACCAGGCAACGGGCCATGATCTCATCAGGCAACAGGCGCAGGAGGCGGCTCGTCCGGCAGAGTGGGTTCGCCGGGTTCGACAGGCTGTTCGTTGGGGGTATCGGGATCGGGCTGGCCGGGAATGCCGCCCGCCACTTCGGCAGGATGGGCCAGCAATGACCAGGCCATGACGCCGATCTGATTGGGCTCAAGCTTTGCCAGTTCGGCACTGATTCGCGGATCGATCTTCATAGAACAACTCCTGGGCGAAGCCCGGTGCGCTGACGCAAAAA
This sequence comes from Pseudomonas sp. B21-054, assembly GCF_026016345.1. Classification (NCBI taxonomy): domain Bacteria; kingdom Pseudomonadati; phylum Pseudomonadota; class Gammaproteobacteria; order Pseudomonadales; family Pseudomonadaceae; genus Pseudomonas; species Pseudomonas sp. B21-054. Next base: position 1,447,875 of record NZ_CP087204.1, on the reverse strand, counting down.
CGGGCAGTACACGCAATAGAGTGTCTGCCCGCCCAGGAATTCCAACAGTTCGTCTGAATCAGGTACGCGGCAGCGTCACACCGCGCTGCCCCTGGTATTTACCACCACGGTCTTTGTAGGACACTTCACACTCTTCATCGGACTCCAGGAACAGCATCTGTGCCACGCCCTCGTTGGCGTAGATTTTCGCCGGCAGGGTCGTGGTGTTGGAGAATTCCAGGGTCACGTGGCCTTCCCACTCGGGTTCCAGCGGCGTGACGTTGACGATGATGCCGCAACGGGCATAGGTGCTCTTGCCCAGGCAGATGGTCAGGACGTTGCGCGGAATGCGGAAGTATTCGACAGTGCGGGCCAGGGCGAAAGAGTTCGGCGGGATGATGCAAACGTCGCTCTTGACGTCGACGAAGCTCTTCTCGTCGAAGTTCTTCGGGTCGACGGTGGCCGAATTGATGTTGGTGAACACCTTGAATTCGTCGGCGCAGCGCACGTCGTAGCCGTAGCTGGAGACACCGAAGGAGATCAGCCGGTCGGCGCCTTCGCCACGCATCTGGCGCTCGACGAAGGGCTCGATCATGCCGTGCTCTTGCGCCATGCGGCGAATCCACTTGTCCGATTTGATGCTCATGGCGGGTTTCCTGAATAGCGAGGTGGAAAAATACGTCCGGCATCTTACCGGGGCGCGAGGCCGGGTTCAAAGCGCCGGACACAATTCTCGCCGATCCACCTTGATTTCCGGGTCCTGACGGCAATACCACGCGCCGCCAGTCACTAATTCTGAGAAACCTTCGCAAAGACCATTGGCACGTTCCGGAAAAAGGGTTAAGGTGGCGCCACTGTGCTGCTTGTGTCACTGAGAATCTCTACACGATATGTTGAATTTCGATCCAACCATCTACAAGAATTTTTCCTGCTCTTTGCACTCAGTCTCGGCCAGGGTTCTTCCTGAGTCGCAGTTATCTTTGTTCAAGGAGTTACACCATGTCTAATCGCCAAACTGGTACCGTTAAGTGGTTCAACGATGAAAAAGGCTTCGGCTTCATCACCCCACAATCCGGTGACGACCTGTTTGTTCACTTCAAAGCAATCCAATCCGACGGCTTCAAAAGCCTGAAAGAAGGCCAACAGGTCTCTTTCATCGCTACCCGCGGTCAGAAAGGCATGCAAGCTGAAGAAGTTCAAGTTATCTAACTTGTCCTTGCTTTAGTAAAAAGCCCCGCCCTCAAAAGCGGGGCTTTTTTGTGCCTGTCAGTTTTCCCCAGCGCACAAAAAACTGTGGGAGCGAGCTTGCTCGCGATAGCGGTGGATCAGCAACATCAACGTTGGCTGACAGAACGCAATCGCGAGCAAGCTCGCTCCCACAGGTGTGTGGGTGGGTGAGCCCGAATTACCAGGTCACGCCAAACCCTGCCGTGTAGCGCGTCTTGCTCAAGTCACTGTCTTCAGTGCCCTCGATGACATCCTTCTCGGCCTTGAGGTTGAGCGACGCCCAATCGGTGACCTTGTAACGCAACCCCACCTCGGCGTCGTAGGCGTAGTCCGCCACATCAGACAGCGGCTTGCCCACTTCGCCATTGGTGAAGAACTCGACGCGCTTGCCAATCAGGTAGCGGTTGTAGTCCCACTTCATGGCCACGGAATAGAAGTTGTCCTTGCCGCCATCGCGGTATTCATAGTCGGTGCGGTTGAGCAGCGAGCCCAGCGAGAACGCGCCGAGTTCGTCATCCCAGAACTGGTAGCCCGGACCGGTACCCACGACGCGCTGGCGCGCCAGGTCCTCGACCTTGTCGCGCTTGTAATTCAAGCGACCTTGCCAAAACCATTTATCGGTGAGAAACCGGTCGAGGGAATACTCCAGGCGCCAGTTGTCGGTCGACACCACGTCATCCTGGAATTCACGGTTGTATTCGCCTTCAGCGTTATGCCGCCATCTGCCGTGGCGCGCCGAGGTCTTGAAGTCGACGTCGTAATCGTCGGTATCGTTTTCCGCACGCTTGTAATCCAGCGCGGCATCGATATTGCCCTTCCATACCAGGTCCTCGACCACCGGCTTGGGCTTGAGGATTTGCTGGATGCTGGCCAGCTCGACGGTCTTGGGCGCATCGCCGTTGGCTAGCGTGACCTTGCCGTCCTCGGCGGCGTGCAGGGCCTTGGCTTTCTCACCCGTGTAGGCATCCTGCTTGACCAGCAATTGCTGGTCGCTCTCAAGGGTCTTGACCTGTTTCCAATCGATAGGAACCGCACCGGCGTAATCGGTCTGGATCAGCAATTTGCCGCCATCGAAAACGGTGATCTTACCGGTGAGCTTGTCGCCGTTCTTCAACCAGACGGTATCGGCAAGCAAGGGCATGGAGGCGCTGGTGACAGCTAGGCATAGCAGGGTTCTAGACAACATAAGCGATAATGGGCTCAAGTTTTCAGTGAAAAGGCGGCATTATCCCCCAGGATGACACCTCAGCAACGACTGACCCGCATATGGGTGATGAGTTCATTTCTCAACCAGCCTTGTAGGAATTAATCTACAGACGGACATCCCTTTCAGGAACCTTTTATGAGCGCGCCCCCAGCGGCCACCGAGAACGCCGCGCAAATCCGCCGCACCACCCTTTACCTGACCCTGGCCCAAGTACCGGCCGGCAAGGTGGTCACCTACGGTCAGCTCGCCGAAATGGCCGGCCTGGGCCGCGCCGCGCGCTGGGTAGGGCGCACCCTCAGCCAATTGCCGAACGACACCAAGCTGCCCTGGCATCGAGTGTTGGGTGCCGGCGGTCGGATCAGCCTGCCGGCGGGCAGCACCTCGGGGGACGAACAACGCGCACGGCTGCGCATGGAAGGGATCAGTGTCCTGAATAATCGTGTTGATATTCAGCGCCATGGCTGGCGCCCGGTAGAGCACAGCGGTTAGAGTGCGCGCTTTGTTTTCGCAATTTTTGAGGCAGACTCCAGCCCATGCCCCGTAAAACCTGGCGCGCCGCCCTCGCCGCCTATGCCAGTCCCTCGACGCTCGTGCTGTTGCTGCTTGGCTTCGCCGCCGGCTTGCCATACATGCTGGTGTTTTCCACGCTGTCAGTCTGGTTGCGCGAGGCCGGCGTGGCCCGCGAAACCATCGGATACGCAAGCCTGATCGGCCTGGCGTACGCCTTTAAATGGGTCTGGTCGCCCCTACTCGACCAATGGCGCCTGCCGCTGCTGGGGAAACTCGGGCGTCGGCGTTCATGGCTGGTGCTTTCCCAGGGCCTGGTGATCCTTGGCCTGATCGGCATGGGCTTCTGCGATCCGCAAAAACACCTGTCATGGTTGATTGCCATCGCCGTGATCGTGGCCTTCGCCTCGGCCACCCAGGACATCGCCGTCGACGCCTATCGCCTGGAAATCGCCGACGACACCCGCCAGGCCGCACTCGCCGCCAGCTACATGTCCGGTTACCGCATCGCCGCACTCCTGGCCACCGCCGGCGCCCTGTTCTTCGCCGAAGGCTTCGGTTCCACCGGTTTCAACTATAAGCACTCGGCCTGGGCCGGTACGTACCTGCTGTTCGGCGTATTGATGGTCCCGGCGCTGCTCACCTCCCTGTTCATGCGTGAACCGCCAGTGCCGCTGCGCACTCAATTGCAGGCCGGGCGCTACACGTTCGCTCACCAGTTGGCCTCGGTGTTTGTGCTGATCGTGCTGCTGGTGTCAGTGCCGGCGATGTTCACCCAGCTCTACAACACCGATTTCGCCAGCGTGCTGTTCGAAGGCGTCAGCCTGCTCGACCTGTTGCTCCAGGACCGCGCCTTCCTGCGAGCCATCCTCTATATCCTCCTCACGGCCTTGTGCCTGTCCGCCGTGGGCCGCCGTGGGCTGGCGCCGGTGCTGACGCCCGTCAACGACTTCATCCTGCGCTATCGCTGGCAGGCCCTTCTGCTGCTCGGGCTGATCGCGACCTACCGGATGTCCGACACGGTCATGGGCGTCATGGCCAACGTGTTCTATATCGACCAAGGCTTCACCAAGGACCAGATCGCCAGCGTCAGCAAGATTTTCGGCTTGATCATGACCCTCGTCGGCGCCGGCATGGGCGGCTTGCTGATCGTGCGCTTCGGCATCCTGCCCATCCTGTTCATCGGCGGCGTCGCCTCGGCCGGCACCAACATCCTCTTCCTGATGCTCACCGACATGGGCGCCAACCTGAAGATGCTGATCGTCACCATCTCCCTGGACAACTTCAGCTCCGGCCTGGCCACCTCGGCGTTCGTCGCCTACCTGTCGAGCCTGACCAACCTGAAGTTCTCCGCCACCCAATACGCCCTGCTCAGCTCGATCATGCTGCTGCTGCCACGCCTGATCGGTGGCTATTCCGGGGTGATGGTGGAGAAATTCGGCTATCACAATTTCTTCCTGATTACCGCCCTGCTGGGCGTTCCGACCTTGCTCCTGATTGCCTTGCACTGGTTCCAGGAGAACCGCCGCCAGGAGCCGGAACCGGCCAAAGAACCGACGCCAACCCGACCCGCGGAAGAGTCGTAGGAAACTTCAGCAGGCGCCGACGAAACCGGCGCTTGCACCTGGCGAGCGGCCACGCGCCTGTACGCCAGGGCATCTCGCCCGTACAATGCTCCGTCACTTCTCGTCATCAGCAACCGACAACGGCCAACCATGCGCACCAGTCAATATTTGCTCGCCACACAGAAAGAAACGCCTTCCGACGCCGTCGTGATCAGCCATCAGCTGATGCTGCGTGCCGGCATGATCCGCAAGCTCGCTTCCGGCCTGTACACCTGGCTGCCGATGGGTTTGCGCGTCATGCGCAAGGTGGAAGCCATCGTTCGTGAAGAGATGGACGCCGCTGGCGCCCTGGAAGTATTGATGCCGGGCACCCAACCGGCCGAGCTGTGGCAGGAATCGGGGCGCTGGGAAGAATACGGCCCTGAGCTGCTGCGCATCAAAGACCGTCACGGTCGCGACTTCTGTGCAGGCCCAACCCACGAAGAAGTGATCACCGACCTGATGCGCAACGAGTTGAGCAGCTATAAGCAGCTGCCGATCAACCTGTACCAGATCCAGACCAAATTCCGTGATGAGATCCGTCCACGCTTCGGCCTGATGCGCGGTCGCGAATTCATCATGAAGGACGCCTACTCGTTCCACAGCGACCTGGCCTCGCTGCAAGTCACCTACGACCGCATGCACCAGGCGTACTGCAACGTGTTCACCCGCCTGGGCCTGAAATTCCGCCCGGTTGAAGCCGATAACGGTTCCATCGGTGGCGCTGGCTCCCACGAGTTCCACGTACTGGCCGAGTCCGGCGAAGACGACATCGTCTTCAGCAACGGCTCCGACTACGCCGCGAACATCGAGAAAGCCGAAGCCGTGCCTCGGGAAACGTCCCGCGCCGCGCCGACCGAAGAGCTGCGCCTGGTGGACACGCCGAACACCAAGACCATCGCCCAGCTGGTGGAAGGCTACAACCTGCCGATCGAGCGCACCATCAAGACCCTGATCGTGCGGGCCGAAGAAGCCGGCAAGCTGATCGCCCTGATTATCCGTGGCGATCATGAGCTGAACGAAATCAAGGCCGGCAACCAGCCAGGTGTTGCCAGCCCGCTGGTCATGGCCACCGAAGCCGAGTTGCGCGACGCCATCGGCGCCGGTGCCGGCTCCCTCGGTCCACTGAACCTGCCGCTGCCGATCATCATCGACCGCTCGGTGGAGTTGATGAGCGACTTCGCCATCGGTGCCAACATCGACGACAAGCACTACTTCGGCGTGAACTGGGAACGCGACCTGCCGGTCCCAACCGTCGCGGACCTGCGCAACGTCGTAGCCGGCGATCCGAGCCCGGACGGCAAGGGCACCCTGGAAATCAAGCGCGGCATCGAAGTCGGGCACATCTTCCAGCTGGGCAACAAGTACAGCAAGGCGATGAAGTGCGAAGTGCTGGGCGAGAACGGCAAGCCGGTCACCCTGGAAATGGGCTGCTACGGCATCGGCGTTTCCCGCGTGGTAGCCGCCGCCATCGAGCAGAACAACGACGACAAAGGCATCATCTGGAGCGACACGCTCGCGCCGTTCCAGGTAGCCCTGGTGCCGCTGCGCTACGAGACCGACCTGGTTCGTGAGGCCACCGACAAGCTCTACGCCGAACTGACGGCGGCCGGCTTCGAAGTGTTGCTGGACGACCGCGACAAGAAAACCAGCCCCGGCATCAAGTTCGCGGACATGGAACTGATCGGCATCCCCCATCGGATCGTCGTCAGTGACCGTGGCCTGGCCGAAGGCAACCTGGAATACAAGAGCCGCACCGAGGCCGAGCCACAAGCGCTGCCGGTCGCCGACGTGCTGTCGTTCCTCCAGGCCCGTATCCGCCGCTGACACCAGATAGAGACGTCATGTTCAAGCGAAACACCTTAGGCCTCGGTGGCGCCGCCCTGTGCGGCGCCCTGCTGGTCAGCGGCTGTGCCAACCAGATGTCGCAGCGCAGCGAGCACGAAGAGCGGGTCGAGCGCAAACTGCTCGACCACAGCCTGCAGATTGATGTGGGCGAACCCAAGGTGCTCGACCTGCCGCAGCGTCGCGTACGAATCAACGAGCAGAAGACCTTCGAAGTCACTGAGTTCGAGGTCACCCGCCGTTACGATCGCTACACGCCCTACCAACCCTGGCGGGAGGTTTACGAGATCCCCCTGGGCGCGGTGGCGGTGGTGGCCGGCGTCGGCGCCAACGTGGTCAATGTGTTCGCCCTCGGCAGCCTGCCGGACAGCGTCACCCGTGACTGGATAAGCTACGGCTTCGCCGGGCTCAACCCGTTCATGAACGCGCCTTCCCATGGCCGTGCCCAACAGAACCTGGCAGGTATCGACGAAGTCCAGCGCGACAAGCGCACGGAACATTCGAGCCTGCCCTGGAGCGAACGCCCAGTGGAGGTCAAGGCCGCCCGGCAGACCTTCGAACTGAGCACCGACCGCAGTGGCGTACTGCGCTTGAACCTGCTGGAAAGCCCGTTCGCCGAGCAGGACCTGAGCCAGTTCGGCAAGTTGCAGATCAGCGTGACGGACGCCCAGGACGAGGTACACACCGACTCATCCCTGAGCATCAGCAGCACCTTGCGCAGCAAGCTGGTGGAAGCCCACGCCTTGATCTACGACGACCTGGAAGACGACGAAGTGAGCCAATGGGTTCACCGGGTCAAGCGCCTGTCGGAGCTAGGGCTTGAAGAAGAGGCCAGCGAGCTGGAACAGAGCCTGATCGAACTGACCCGCAATGATCCAGAGTTGCAGACTGAGTTCCTCAAAGCACTGACCAAGGATGGCGGACGATTGGTGGCGGATCCAGGGGCGAACTAGAGTGCTCCCCTTGTGGTGAGGGGACTTATCCCTTCACCACAGCAGCCCCACCGGGCCAGCCCTCACCGCTCAAACAACTCCAACTGCTCAAACCCACCCCGCAGATCCTCCAACCGTACTCCGATCCCCAACAACCGTACCGGCTTGCCGCCGCGGTTGAACGCCTGGGTCAGTAACAACTGATAGCTGCCCAAGTCCCGCCCTGCCCCGGCCTGCTCCAACGTGGTCTGGGTAAAGTCATGGAATTTCACTTTAACGAACGGCTTGCCCGGTCGATAACTGCTGTCGATGCGCGCCATGCGCCCGCTGAGGGTTTCCATCAGTTCCGGCAGCTTGTCGAGGCAACTGACCAGGTCGGGCAAGTCGACGTCGTAGGTGTTTTCGACACTGATGGACTGCCGCCGGCTGTCGTTATGCACCAGGCGCTCATCGATCCCACGGGCCAGGCTCCAGAGCCGCTCACCGAAACTGCCGAATTCACGCACCAGCGCCAACTTGTCCCACTGACGCAATTGCTGGCAATCGACAATACCGAGCCTGTTCAACTTGTCGGCGGTGACCTTGCCCACGCCATGGAGCTTGCTCACCGGCAGGGCCGAGACGAAGTCCTCGACCTGGTCCGGGGTAATGACAAACAGGCCGTTGGGCTTTTTCCAATCGCTGGCGATCTTGGCCAGGAACTTGTTCGGCGCAACGCCGGCGGACACGGTGATGTGCAACTGATTGGAAACGCGCCGGCGAATGTCCTGGGCGATGCGGGTGGCACTGCCGCCGAAATGGTCGCTGGCGGAGACGTCCAGGTAGGCTTCGTCCAGGGACAGCGGCTCGATCAGGTCAGTGTAATCGCTGAAAATCGTATGAATTTCCTTCGACGCTTCCCGGTAGGCATCCATCCGAGGCTTGACGATGGTCAGGTCAGGGCAAAGCTTCAAGGCGTGACCGGAGGACATGGCCGAGCGCACACCGTAGGCCCGCGCTTCGTAGTTACAAGTGGCAATCACCCCTCGCCGATCCGCCGATCCGCCGACCGCCAGGGGTTTGCCAGCCAGCCGCGGGTCATCGCGCATCTCGATAGCGGCATAGAAACAGTCACAGTCGACGTGGATGATTTTACGTTGCGTCATAGAAGAGCGGAGCGTGCGACGAATCGGGCCACCAGTATCGCATCGACACCTGTATATAGCACCAGTAGTTTGAAAGATCCTTCGTAAAGGCCGGAAAGAACCTACATAAATTTACTTCTTCAATCGCAACGAACCGCTCAATAGAGCGCCAGCCCTTGCCAGGCCTGCGTCACAGCGCTGTCACAATGCCTTGAGCGAAGGCTAAGCGCTTGAAGCGGAACAGGTTTTTATCACATCAGGGTTGACAGCTGCTCGATCCTCTGTAGAATGCCGCCACACAGACGCGGGATGGAGCAGTCTGGTAGCTCGTCGGGCTCATAACCCGAAGGTCGTCGGTTCAAATCCGGCTCCCGCAACCAAACATCAAGAAAGGCTACTCGAAAGAGTGGCCTTTTTTGTGCGCGCCTGTTTTGTCACGGCGCCCCATCGCGGCCTCCCCTCGCTTGAAAGCTGTAGGACAATTTCCTTTTGATTTCGCGCATTTACACCGTCCCAGGGCCGACGGGACACTTATTTGACCCCACGACCTTTTAACGGTTGACACTCAAGCGTTCGCCTGTAGAATGCCGCCACACAGACGCGGGATGGAGCAGTCTGGTAGCTCGTCGGGCTCATAACCCGAAGGTCGTCGGTTCAAATCCGGCTCCCGCAACCAAATATCAAGAAAGGCTACTCGAAAGAGTGGCCTTTTTTGTGTGTGTCAAAAAAGACTACATTACAAAGATTTTGTAATTATTTTCTTCCGCAGGGATTGGTAACTTGGCTGGATAGCCCCATCCTGTCGCGCATAGCTCAAGAGGTGATTGATGCGCGCTCACTCGTCTGACCCGCAAGACTCCGTTACTGCGACACAACCGATCAAGGCCGAGCGATTGCGCTGGCTGGATCGGATCAGTCAATACCGCCAGCCGATTGGCCTTGCCGTCACGCTGCTGCTGTTTGCGATTGCATTAATTGCCTGCCGTCATCTGCTGAGCGAACTCGATCTGTATGCCCTGCACGACTCGATTCTGGAAGTGCCCCGGCCGGCCCTGCTTGGCGCGATAGCCGCCACGGTGGCCGGTTTCATCATTCTGCTGGGTTATGAATGGTCCGCCAGTCGTTATGCCGGCGTGACGCTGCCACCGCAGACCATGATCCTGGGAGGGTTCACGGCGTTTGCCATCGGCAATGCCATCGGCCTGTCGTTGCTGTCGGGCGGTTCGGTTCGGTACCGCTTGTATGCGCGTCATGGCCTGGGGGCATCGGATGTCGCCCACATGACCCTGTTCGCCAGCCTGTCACTGGGCTGCGCGCTGCCGCCACTGGCGGCCCTGGCAACACTCAGCAACTTGCCCGCCGCGTCTGCCGCACTGCACCTGCCAGCCATCTTGCTGGGGGCGATTGCCCTGGCCGTGCTGCTGCTCACCTGCGTGCTGGCCATCGGCATTTATCGCCGGCGCCTGCCGGAACAACCCTATCGCGACGCCCTGCTGGTCAAGGCCGGGCGCCGTACGCTGCGTATGCCAGGCCGACGCCTGACTCTTCTGCAATTGGTCATCACCGCCCTGGATGTCGCCGCGGCCGCCACGGTGCTGTATCTGCTGCTGCCCGAAGCACCGCCATTCGGCGCGTTCCTGCTGGTGTACCTGCTGGCGCTGGCCGCCGGTGTACTCAGTCACGTACCAGGCGGGGTCGGGGTATTCGAAGCGATCCTGCTGGCCGCGTTTGCCGACAAACTGGGGGCCGCGCCACTGGCCGCCGCCCTGCTGCTGTATCGCCTGATCTATGTGCTGCTACCGATGCTGGTGGCCTGCGTGCTGCTGCTGATCAACGAGGCACAACGGCTGTTCCAGACGCGCCAGACCCTGCGCGTGGCGTCTGGTTTCGCGGCACCGATCCTGGCGGTGCTGGTGTTCCTGTCTGGCGTGGTGCTGCTGTTTTCCGGGGTGACACCGGAGATCGATACTCGCCTGGAACACATTGGTTTTCTGATCCCTCATCGCTTGGTCGACGCGTCACACTTCGGCGCCAGCCTGGTGGGCGTGCTGTGCCTGTTGCTCGCCCAAGGCTTGCGCCGTCGCCTGTCGGCCGCCTGGATGCTGACCACTGTGCTGCTGCTGGTGGGCGCCCTGCTCTCGCTGCTCAAGGGCTTCGACTGGGAAGAAGCCACGCTGCTGACCTTGACCGCCGCCCTGCTGGCGGTGTTCCGGCGCTCCTTTTATCGTGCGAGTCGCCTGACCGAGCTGCCATTTTCCCCACTGTTCCTGATCGCCAGCCTTTGTGTGCTCGGCGCGTCGATCTGGCTGCTGCTGTTTGCCTACCAGGACGTGCCCTACAGCCATCAACTCTGGTGGCAGTTCACCCTCGACGCCGACGCCCCTCGCGGCCTGCGCTCGCTGCTGGGCGCCGCGGTCCTGCTGGTGGTGGTATCCCTGACCTGGCTGTTGCGTACCGCGCGGCCGGTGATCCACGTGCCAACGGCTGAAGAGCTGGAGCGGGCCAAAACGATCCTCATGGCATCGTCGCAACCCGACGGCGGCCTGGCCCTGACCGGTGACAAAGCGTTGCTGTTTCACCCCAACGACGAAGCGTTCCTGATGTATGCCCGCCGTGGCCGTAGCCTGGTGGCGCTGTACGACCCGATAGGGCCCACCCAGCAACGGGCCGAAATGATCTGGCAATTCCGCGACCTGTGCGACATCCACCACGCCCGCCCAGTGTTCTATCAGGTGCGCGCCGAGAACCTGCCGTACTACATGGACATCGGCCTGACGGCGATCAAGTTGGGTGAAGAAGCGCGGGTCGACCTCAAGCGTTTCGATCTCGAGGCCAAGGGCAAAGAGATGAAGGATTTACGCTACACCTGGAACCGTGGCACCCGTGACGGCCTGTCGCTGGAAATCCACGAGCCGGGACAGGCGCCGATGGATGAGCTCAAGGTCATTTCCGATGCCTGGTTGACGGGCAAGAACGTGCGCGAGAAAGGCTTCTCCCTGGGCCGTTTCAGCGATGACTACCTCAAGCATTTCCGCATCGCGGTGATCCGTTTCGAAGGCCGTCCGGTGGCATTCGCCAACCTGCTGGAGACCCACAGCCACGAGCTGGCCAGCCTCGACCTGATGCGCGCCCACCCCGAAGCCCCGAAGCTGACCATGGAATTCATGATGGTCGGTCTGATCCAGCATTATAAAAACCATGACTACACCCGCTTCAGCCTCGGCATGGTCCCGTTGTCGGGCCTGCAACCGCGTCGCGGCGCGCCACTGACCCAACGCCTGGGTTCGATGGTGTTCCGCCGTGGCGAGCAGCTCTACAACTTCCAAGGGCTGCGCCGCTTCAAAGACAAATTCCAGCCTGACTGGGAACCTCGTTACATGGCAGTGCCCGCCGGACTCGATCCGCTGGTGGCCCTGGCCGATACCGCTGCCCTGATTGCAGGCGGCCTGACTGGATTGGTGAAACGCTGATGATGCAACGCTCCTGGCGATACATAGTGGCCGCCCTGCTGGTGCTGGCAGTGATTCTCGGCGGCGGTTATTGGTACTGGAACCGCCCGGCCCCACAACCCACCCTTGAACAACTGGAGCCCGCCGATGGCGTGCCGATGACCCGGGTCATCCCCGGCACCAAGGCTCGCGCCCAAGTGCTGGTGGCCGTCAATGAAGACCAGAAGCTCAGCGACACGCAGTTGACGACCCTCAGCCGCAGCGGCTCGGCGCAGATCGTCCAGGTGATCCTGCCCAAGGACTGCATGCTGCAAGGTCGTGCCCTGCAGGCAGGCCTGCGGCAGCTCCAGGGGCCGGCCACGCTGGTCAGCGGTATCGGCCCGGGCGCCGTGCTGGCCTGGCGCTGGCTGGCGGAGCAGAAGGACGACAAGGCCAAGGCCGTGTCGGTGGACCTGGCCCTGGAAAAGCCCGGCTGCACGCACTTGCTGCCCAAAAGCGCAGCCCATGGCCACTGGCTGGTGGCCTGGAACGATAACCCTGACGACACCAGCGCCGGTTTCGTACGGGATCAGTCGAATGCCGAAACCAGCATCAGCGACTACGACATTAACCTGCCGCAGGTGTTGAACAACGAACTGCGCAAAATCCTGGTAGGCACCGACAAGGCCAAGGGCGGCCTGAGCATCCCTGTGGTGGAAGTACCCGCCAGCCAGGCGCGGGACACCGTGACCCTGTTCCTTTCCGGAGACGGCGGCTGGCGTGACCTGGACCGCGACGTGGCCGATGAAATGGCCAAGATCGGCTACCCGGTGGTCGGCATCGATACCCTGCGCTACTACTGGCAGCACAAGAGCCCGGAGCAAAGCGCGACGGACCTGACGGAACTGATGCAGCACTACCGCCAGATCTGGGGCACCAAGCGCTTCATCCTGACCGGCTATTCCTTCGGCGCCGACGTACTGCCAGCGATCTACAATCGTCTGCCGGCCACCGAACAACAGCGGGTCGACGCAATTATCCTGCTGGCCTTCGCCCGCACCGGCAGCTTCGAGATCGAAGTTGAAGGCTGGCTCGGCAACGCTGGCACCGAAGCCGCCACCGGTCCGGAAATGGCCAAGCTGCCGGCCGACAAAGTGGTGTGCATCTACGGCGGCGAAGAAGCCGATGAAAGTGGCTGCACCGAGAAGACCGCCGTAGGGGAAGCGATCAAGCTGCCGGGCGGGCACCACTTCGACGAAAACTACCCGGCCCTGGCCAAGCGCCTGGTGGACGAGATCAACGAGCGGCAGAACAAGATTGCCGAACAGTGATCTGATGCAAACCTGAGAAAAAGCCCCGGCAACCGTGCGGTTGCCGGGGCTTTTTTTCACCGCAGTGTCTACACGGAACCCTCATGTGGGAGCGAGCTTGCTCGCGATGGCGGTGGCAGATTTAACATCTTTGCAAACTGACACTCCGCTATCGCGAGCAAGCTCGCTCCCACAGGGGCTTGACTCTGGCATCAGCCTTTGTGTCGCCCATAAAAAAGCCCCCGCCGCCGTAAGGCAACGAGGGCTTTTGTTTTCCTGATGCTACATCTCGACCTGCGTCCCCAGTTCAATCACCCGGTTCAACGGCAGATTGAAGAAGCGCAGGTTGCCGTTGGCATTTTTCAGCATGAAGGCGAACAGTATCTCGCGCCAGCGGGCCATGCCCTCAAGCTTGGAAGCGATGACGGTCTCGCGACTGAGAAAGTAGGTAGTGCGCATCGGGCTGAAGTCCAGGTCATCGAGATGACAGAGCTTGAGCGCCTGCGGAACGTCCGGCTCGTCGGTGAAACCGAAGTGCAGGATCACCCGGAAGAACCCTTCGCCATAAGCATCGACCTCGAAACGCCGCTGCGGCGGCACCCGGGGAATGTCTTCGTACACCACCGTCAGCAGCACCACTTGCTCATGCAACACCTGGTTGTGCAGCAGGTTGTGCAACAGCGCGTGGGGCACCGCGTCCGAGCGTGCGGTCAGGAACACGGCGGTGCCCTGCACGCGATGAGGGGGTTGCACGCGGATGCTGCTGATGAAGATCGGCAGCGGCAGCGCCCCTTCGTCCAGGCGCTCCACCAGCAATTGCTTGCCGCGCTTCCACGTGGTCATCAGCACGAACAAGGCAATACCGGCGATGACCGGGAACGCACCGCCCTGGATGATTTTCGGCACGTTGGCGGCGAAGTACAGGCCGTCCACCAAAAGAAAACCGATTAGCAACGGAATAGCCAACAGCGGCGGCCACTTCCACAACAGCAGTATCACGGCGGACACCAGGATCGTGGTCATCAGCATCGTACCGGTCACGGCCACGCCGTAGGCCGAAGCCAGCGCGCCGGAAGATTCGAAACCCAGCACCAGCAGCACTACACCCACCATCAACGACCAGTTCACCGCACCGATGTAGATCTGGCCCTGCTCGGCGCTGGAGGTGTGCTGGATGTACATGCGCGGGATGTAACCGAGCTGGATCGCCTGTCGCGTCAGGGAGAACGCGCCGGAAATCACCGCTTGCGAGGCAATCACCGTGGCCAGGGTCGACAGGCCCACCAACGGGAGCAGCGCCCAGCTCGGCGCCAGCAGATAAAACGGGTTGCGCGCCGCTTCCGGGTCACCCAGCAACAACGCGCCCTGGCCGAAGTAATTAAGCACCAGCGCCGGCAACACCAGGATGAACCAGGCACGGGCAATCGGTTTGCGGCCGAAGTGGCCCATGTCGGCGTACAGCGCTTCGGCGCCGGTCAGCGCCAGCACCACGGCACCGAGGATCGCCACGCCCATGCCCGGGTGGACGATAAAAAAACGTACGGCCCAGGCCGGGCTCACCGCCTGCAACACTTCCGGATGTTGAGCGATGCCGTACACGCCCAGGGCGCCAAGCACCAGGAACCAGGTCACCATGATCGGGCCAAACAGGGTGCCGATCCGGGCCGTGCCGTGGCGCTGGATCAGGAACAGCCCCACCAGCACTACCAGCGACAAGGGCACCACCCAGTGATCGATACCTTCGAACGCCAGGCCAAGGCCTTCAATGGCCGAGAGTACGGAAATCGCCGGCGTGATCATGCTGTCGCCGTAGAACAGCGCCGCGCCGATCAGGCCGCAGACCACCAGGAACGTCCGCAGCCGCGCCCGCCCCGCTGCCGCCCGCCGCGCCAAGGCGGTGAGCGCCATGATCCCGCCCTCGCCCTGGTTGTCGGCGCGCAGGACGAACATCATGTACTTGATTGACACGACCCAGATCAGCGACCAAAAAATCAGCGACAGAATCCCCAGCACCCCGTCGTGATTGACAGGAACGCCATAGGCACCGGAAAACACTTCTTTGAGGGTGTACAACGGGCTCGTGCCGATGTCGCCATAAACCACCCCGACCGCCGCGACCAGCATGCTCACCGGCTTCGCTGCCGAATGCTCGGCACCCGCCGCCTGACTACTTGCATGACCCATCCAACACTCCTGATTGCCAAACCTGCCTGCCTGAACGAAGCACTTTGCCTTGTAGAAGCAGCATGCGCTGTTTTACGCGTTGTTACAGACGTTTTGTTGACTATAGAAATCTACAGAACGTAAAGGCGCGAAGCATAGCGCAGCACTCGTCGTATTTCCCGGTATAAAGCTGGTCAAGTGCGTCGGCCATGGATAGAATTGCGCACTTTTTGATCAGAGGCGCGCCAGGCGCCCTGTCTCGGCAAGAGACGATCCCCCCTACACCGAGGTTAGACATGTCCACCACTACCGCGCCAGCCAATCCGAAGGTTGGCTTCGTATCCCTGGGTTGCCCGAAGGCTCTGGTCGACTCCGAGCGCATCCTGACCCAGCTGCGCATGGAAGGCTATGACGTTGTGTCCACGTACCAGGACGCCGACGTGGTGGTGGTCAACACCTGCGGCTTCATCGACTCGGCCAAGGCTGAATCCCTGGAAGTGATCGGCGAAGCCATCAAGGAAAACGGCAAAGTCATCGTCACCGGCTGCATGGGCGTGGAAGAAGGCAACATCCGCAACGTGCATCCGAGCGTGTTGGCCGTGACCGGCCCGCAACAGTACGAACAAGTGGTCAACGCCGTGCACGACGCAGTGCCACCGCGCCAGGACCATAACCCGCTGATCGACCTGGTGCCGCCACAGGGCATCAAGCTGACCCCGCGTCACTACGCTTACCTGAAGATCTCCGAAGGCTGCAACCACAGCTGCAGCTTCTGCATCATCCCGTCGATGCGCGGCAAATTGGTGAGCCGCCCGGTGGGCGATGTGCTCGACGAGGCCCAGCGCCTGGTCAAGGCCGGCGTCAAAGAGTTGCTGGTGATTTCCCAGGACACCAGCGCCTACGGCGTCGACGTGAAATACCGCACCGGTTTCTGGAACGGCGCGCCGGTGAAAACCCGCATGACCGAATTGTGCGAAGCCCTCAGCACCCTCGGCGTCTGGGTCCGCTTGCATTACGTCTACCCGTACCCGCATGTCGACGAGCTGATCCCGCTGATGGCGGCCGGCAAGATCCTGCCGTACCTGGACATCCCCTTCCAGCACGCCAGCCCGAAAGTCCTCAAGGCCATGAAGCGCCCGGCTTTCGAAGACAAGACCCTGGCCCGCATCAAGAACTGGCGCGAAATCTGCCCGGACCTGATCATCCGTTCGACCTTCATCGTCGGCTTCCCCGGCGAAACCGAGGAAGACTTCCAATACCTGTTGGATTGGCTGACCGAAGCCCAGCTCGACCGCGTCGGTTGCTTCCAGTATTCCCCCGTCGAAGGCGCACCGGCCAACGACCTGGACCTGGACGTGGTGCCAGACGACGTCAAGCAGGACCGTTGGGAGCGTTTCATGGCGCACCAGCAAGCCATCAGCTCGGCGCGCCTGCAAATGCGCATCGGCCGTGAAATCGAAGTCTTGGTGGATGAAGTGGACGAGCAAGGTGCCGTGGGGCGCTGCTTCTTCGACGCGCCGGAAATCGATGGCAACGTCTTCATCGACAACGGCAGCAACCTCAAGCCAGGCGACAAGGTCTGGTGCAAGGTGACCGACGCCGACGAGTATGACTTGTGGGCTGAACAGATCGGTTGATCTGTCGAACCCCAACCCCGCAGTAAATTTCAAAAGCCCTGCCCTTGCGACAAGATGCGGGGCTTTTTTACGGCTATCGTATGGAGAAACACCGGATATCCAGCATAAGGAACAGGCGGGCATGCGGCAGCATTCGGTCATCCATACACCGAAACCAGGCGATTATCAGGAACTGACCCAGGTTTGGGAGGCATCTGTGCGGGCCACCCATGATTTCCTGCCGGACAGCTACATCGAGCTGCTGAAGAACCTGGTGCTGACCCGTTACCTGGACGCGGTGATGCTCATTTGCACCCGCGACGCTCGCCAGCGGATCACCGGTTTCGCCGGCGTCGCGGCCGGCAAGATCGAAATGCTTTTCATCGCCCCACAGCACCGTGGCCAGGGCCTGGGCAAGCAACTGCTGCGCTACGCCATGGAACAGTTGAACGCCGATCAACTGGATGTCAACGAACAGAACCCGCAAGCCCTGGGCTTTTACCTCAAGCAAGGCTTCGAAGTGGTCGGTCGCTCGGAACGGGACGGCATGAACCAGCCCTACCCGCTGCTGCACATGCGCTACAAACAGCCGGACCTCAAGGCCCGACGCGGCTAAAAGCCACGCGAGGCAAATGGACCCGCGATTAACCGGCGCCAGGCAGGTACAATGCCCACCCTCTTTTTGTTACGGCCCTGTCATGACTGACCCGATTCGTCTCTCCAAACGCCTCATCGAACTCGTCGGCTGTTCCCGTCGGGAGGCTGAGCTGTTCATCGAGGGCGGCTGGGTCACCGTGGATGGCGAAGTGATCGACGAGCCGCAGTTCAAGGTCACCACCCAGAAGGTTGAACTGGACCCCGAGGCCAAGGCCACCGCGCCGGAACCGGTGACCCTTCTACTGAACGCCCCGGCGGGCATGGATGTGGACACCGCGATGGCCTCCCTTGGGCCACAGACCTTGAGCGAGGAGCACCGCTTCGGCAAACGGCCGCTCAAGGGCCACTTCCTGCGCCTGACCGCCAGCGCCGACCTGCAGGCCAACGCCAGTGGGCTGCTGGTGTTCACCCAGGACTGGAAGATCTTGCGCAAGCTCACCGCCGATGCCGCCAAGATCGAGCAGGAATATGTGGTGGAAGTCGAAGGCGACATGGTTGCCCATGGCCTCAATCGTTTGAACCATGGCCTGACTTACAAGGGCAAAGAGCTGCCAGCGGTCAAGGCCAGTTGGCAAAACGAGAACCGCTTGCGCTTTGCCATGAAAAACCCGCAACCGGGCGTAATCGCACTGTTCTGCCAGGCGGTCGGCCTCAAAGTGGTCGCCATCCGCCGCATCCGCATCGGCGGCGTGTCCATCGGCAAGGTGCCGCTGGGCCAGTGGCGCTACCTGTCTACCAAAGAGAAATTCTAATTTTCCGGCGCCGCACCGAGTTGGGGCGCCCACTGCCGATTAATCAGGATTGCACACATGATTCACAACGACGTACTGCGCAGCGTGCGCTACATGCTCGACATCAGCGACAAGAAAGTCATCGAGATCATCAAGCTTGGTGGCCTGGACGTGTCCCTGGCGGACCTGGCGGGCTACCTCAAGAAAGATGAAGAAGAAGGCTTTGTGTTCTGCCCTGACGACGTCATGGCGCATTTTCTCGATGGCCTGGTGATCTTCAAGCGTGGCAAGGACGAAAGCCGTCCGCCGCAGCCGATCGAAGTGCCAGTGACCAACAACATCATCCTCAAGAAACTGCGGGTGGCCTTCGAGCTGAAGGAAGACGACATGCACGCGATCCTCAAGGCCGCCGAGTTCCCGGTGTCCAAGCCGGAACTGAGCGCGCTGTTCCGCAAATTCGGCCATACCAACTACCGCCCGTGCGGCGACCAGTTGCTGCGCAACTTCCTCAAAGGCCTGACGCTGCGCGTCAGAGCCTAAATAACAGCCATAAGCTGCAAGCGACAAGTTCAAAGCTTGCAGCTTGCAGCTTGCAACTTGAAGCTTTCAAAATGGCCTACAACGTCTCCCCCATCGGCTTCGTCCGCTCCTGTTTCAAGGAGAAGTTCGCCATCCCCCGCCAACCGCAACTGGCCCCGGCCGCACGCGGCGTGCTGGAGCTGGTGGCGCCGTTCGATCAGGGGGATGCGGTGCAGGGCTTGGAGCAGGTCAGTCATGTCTGGCTACTGTTCCTGTTCCACCAGGCGCTGGAAGACAAGCCACGCTTGAAGGTCCGTCCGCCGCGCCTGGGCGGCAACAAGTCCATGGGTGTATTCGCCACCCGCGCCACCCACCGCCCCAATGGCATCGGCCAGTCGGTGGTGAAGCTGGAACGGGTCGAGGCCGGTCGGCTCTGGATCTCGGGCATCGACCTGCTGGACGGCACGCCGGTGTTGGACATCAAGCCCTACGTACCTTACGCCGACATCATCGACGCGGCGTCCAACAACATCGCCAGTGCAGCGCCTGAGCTGATCCCCGTGCAATGGGTAGACACAGCCCTGCTACAAGCCCAGGATCATGCCACGCGCCTGGCAGAGCCCTTAGTGGAGCTGATCGAACAGTGCCTGGCCCAAGACCCACGCCCGGCGTACCAGATTCCTACAGCCGAACGGGAATATGGCGCGCAGTTCTGGGACCTGGATGTTCGCTGGCATTACCCGCAGCCGGGGTTGATCCGGGTGTTGGAAGTCGTTCCTGTCGTTAAATAAACCCGGAAACGAAAAAGCCCGCGCGGCCTTTATCAGGCGGCGCGGGCTTTTTTATGCTCTGTCAGCTGGACCGAGTCGCTGCCATCGCGAGCAAGCTCGCTCCCACATGGGTATTTGGATTGAATCCAAACGCGTGAACAACCTGTGGGAGCGAGCTTGCTCGCGATGGCGATCTATCAGTCACCACAACACCTTACTTCTCTACAAACGCCCGCTCGATCAGGTAATCACCCGGCTCACGCATGCGTGGCGAAACGGTCAGGCCGAAGCTGTTGAGTACTTCGCTGGTTTCGTCGAGCATGCTCGGGCTGCCGCACAACATCGCACGGTCGTCCTGCGGGTTGATCGGTGGCAGGCCAATGTCGCGGAACAGCTTGCCGCTGCGCATCAGGTCGGTCAGGCGGCCTTCGTTCTCGAACGGCTCGCGAGTCACGGTCGGGTAATAGATCAGCTTGTCCCGCAGGGCTTCGCCGAAGAACTCATTCTGGGGCAAGTGCTCGGTAATGAACTCGCGGTAGGCGACTTCATTGACGTAACGCACGCCGTGGCACAGGATCACTTTTTCGAAACGCTCATAGGTTTCCGGATCCTGGATGACGCTCATGAACGGCGCCAGACCAGTGCCGGTGCTGAGCAGGTACAAATGCTTGCCAGGCTTGAGGTCGTCCAGCACCAGCGTGCCGGTGGGCTTCTTGCTGATGATGATCTCGTCGCCTTCCTTCAGGTGCTGCAACTGGGAAGTCAGCGGACCGTCAGGCACCTTGATGCTGAAGAATTCGAGATGCTCTTCCCAGTTCGGGCTGGCAATCGAGTAAGCGCGCATAAGCGGGCGGCCATTGGGCTGCTGCAGGCCGATCATCACGAACTGACCGTTCTCGAAGCGCAGGCCCGGATCGCGGGTGCACTTGAAGCTGAACAGAGTGTCGTTCCAGTGATGAACACTGAGGACACGCTCGTGGTTCATGTTGCTCATGTACGGGGACTCCTGGGAATGATGCCTGCGTCGTCAATGTGCGCAATTGCATCGCATTCTAATGGCGGCGACAATATCTGTTAAATGGATTATTAAGATAAGGGTTATCGGTTATATCGATATGCGATTTACTCTACGTCAACTTCAAGTCTTCGTCGCCGTCGCTCAGCAAGAGAGTGTGTCCCGTGCTGCGGGCTTGCTCAATCTTTCGCAGTCGGCCGCCAGCACCTCCATCACCGAACTGGAGCGTCAATCCAGCTGCCAATTGTTCGACCGCGCCGGCAAACGCCTGAGCCTCAATGCCCTGGGCAAGCAACTGTTGCCCCAAGCGGTGGCGCTGCTGGACCAGGCCAAGGAGATCGAAGACCTGCTCAACGGCAAGTCCGGTTTCGGCTCACTGGCGGTCGGTGCGACCCTGACCATCGGCAACTACCTGGCGACCCTGCTGATCGGCGGCTTCATGCAGCGCCATCCGGAAAGCCAGGTGAAGCTGCACGTACAGAACACTGCCAATATCGTGCAACAGGTTGCCCACTATGAAATTGATCTGGGTCTAATCGAAGGCGATTGCAGCCATCCGGACATCGAAGTACAGAGCTGGGTCGAGGACGAATTGGTGGTGTTCTGCGCACCTCAACATCCGTTGGCCAAGCGCGGCCAGGCGACCATGGAGGAGCTGACCCATGAAGCGTGGATTCTACGCGAACAGGGCTCCGGCACACGCCTGACCTTCGACCAAGCCATGCGCCACCATCGCAGCGCGTTGAACATCCGCCTGGAGCTGGAGCACACCGAAGCCATCAAGCGTGCCGTGGAGTCCGGCCTGGGGATTGGCTGCATCTCACGCCTGGCCCTGCGCGACGCTTTCCGCCGGGGCAGCCTCGTCGCGGTGGAAACCCCGGACATGGACCTGGCCCGGCAATTTTATTTCATCTGGCATAAACAGAAATACCAGACATCGGCCATGCGTGAGTTCCTCGAACTGTGCCGAGCCTTCACCGCCGGGGTCCAGCGCAGCGATGAAATCGTGCTGCCGGCCATTGCCTGAACGCCTGAACGCTTAAAGCAGCACCACGCCCCACACCAACGCGATCATCGTCAGCGCCACCAACTGGGCGGCGCTGCCCATGTCCTTGGCGTTTTTCGACAGTGGGTGCAGTTCCAGCGAAATGCGATCGATGGCCGCCTCCACCGCAGAGTTGAGCAATTCCACAATCAACGCCAGCAGGCAGACCGCAATCAACAGCGCCTGCTCGACGCGGCTGACATTCAGGAAAAACGACAACGGAATCAGCACGGCATTGAGCAACACCAACTGGCGGAAAGCCGCTTCGCCGACAAACGCTGCACGCAGCCCGTCCAAGGAATAGCCAGAGGCGTTGAGGATGCGTTTGAGGCCCGTTTGGCCTTTAAAAGGTGACATATGAGTAGGCAACTGATCGAAAGGAGTGGGAGAAGCTAATTCAAAACCGGTCAAAAAAGCGTGAATAAAGGCATTAAGGCTGCGGTGAAATTGACTCAAGTTGTTGCAACAACAAGGCCGCCTGGGTCCGGGTGCGCACGTTCAGTTTACGGAAGATAGCCGTTACGTGGGCCTTGATGGTGGCCTCTGACACGCTCAGCTCATAGGCAATCTGCTTGTTCAGCAAGCCTTCGCAAACCATGGTCAACACTCGGAACTGCTGCGGCGTGAGGCTGGCCAGGCCTTCGCTGGCGGCTTTGGCTTCGGCGGACACGCTGACCGCTTCGAACGCCTGGGGCGGCCAGGACGCATCGCCATCCAACACAGCCTTCACGGCTTTTTGAATCTGTTCCAGAGAGCTGGATTTGGGAATGAAGCCGCTGGCACCGAATTCCCGGGCCTTGACCATCACCGACGCTTCTTCCTGGGCCGAAACCATCACCACCGGGATCTGCGGGTATTGACCACGCAATAGCACCAAACCTGAAAAGCCATAGGCACCTGGCATATTCAAATCCAACAGCACCAGGTCCCAGTCGGCCTTTTCGGTCAACTGGACCTCCAGTTCCGCAATGCTGGCCACCTCCGTCAGCCGGACATCCGGGCCAAGACCCAGGGTCACTGCCTGATGCAACGCACTGCGAAAGAGCGGGTGATCATCAGCAATCAGGATTTCGTATGTGGCCATTTTTAAAATGATCCTGTTTTTTAATGGCAGGCCCGATGCATTCGCGCCTCGCCAAAACCACTCAAGATACCGCCCAGCAGCGGTATCCACAGGGGCCTGTTCAACGCCAAACACAGCGTTTCAAACTTGGGCCGCACCCTGGTCGGCGCTCAGCATGCCCAGCGAAGCCAGGGTGGTCAAGCAGCACTGCCACCGCTGCGTGCAGTATGGGCCACTATTGGGCCAACACTGCTTGCGCCGTACGGATAAAGGGCTGCAACTGCGCATGGGCCGGGGTCGATACATTCACCTCCTGCTGGCGTTTGGCGCCCAGGTAATGCTGGCTGAACACATCGAAATAGGCGTCCAGGGCCGACGCGGCATCGCGGTCCCCTGCCAACTCCAGGCACAACGCCGCCACTTCGGCGGTGCACAGGTGCTCACTGCGGGTGGAACGGCGCAGACGGTAGCGCGACAACTTGTCGGGCAGCAGGCTCAGGATCGGCAGCCGATCAAAATAGGGGCTTTTACGGAAAATCTTCCGCGCCTCGGTCCAGGTCGCGTCCAACAGAATGAACAGCGGACGCTTGGCAGAATCGAGTTCCACCGTGTGGGTGACCCGAGATGGCTCGACGTATTCGCCAGGAAATACCAGGTACGGCTGCCATTGCGGGTCCTTCAGCAGCGCCAGCAATTGTGCGTCGACCTCGGTGCGTGACCAGATGAAGGCGTGATTGTCGCGCACCACGTCGGCAATCAACCAACCGGTGTTGCTCGGCTTGAACACTTCCTTGTTGGTCATGATCAGGCAGATCCCGGAGCGGGTCTCGACGCTTGGACGCCAGGCACACAGGCAATGACTCTCGATCACCCGACAGGCGCCGCAACGGGGAGCGCGCCAACCACGGGCCTGAATCGGCTTGATACCCTCATCGATGCGCTGGTCGCGCAGGCGGGCTACGGCGTTAGGGGCATGATTCATCGTAGGCGACGCCGACAGACAGGAAAACTCGACACGAACAACACTCGGCAAGGCAATTGAGGCCGGCAGTCTATCAGAGCGCGCAAGCCTGTACCGTGCGCCCGGGCTCCCCTATAATTTCCCGCCACTGAACGCACAGTCATGTGATCGGTCGAACCACCAGTCACTGAACCAGGAGAGTTTCATGCTGCGCCTTATCGTCCCTACCGTTGCCGTTCTGCTGGCGACGTCCCTCAGCGCTCAGGCTGCTTCGCTGAAAGAACTCGAACTGAACAAGATGCTGCAGAACGTGGCCACGCAAAGCAGCGTCGGCACGCCACGGGCGATCAACGAAGACATTCTCGACCAGGGTTATACCGTCGAAGGCACCGAGCTGATCAACCACCTCAGTGTGCAAAGCAGCCACGCCCAGAAAATGCGTGCCGACCCCAAGGCCGTGTATTTCCAGCTGGGCTCCACGGTGTGCACCAATCCAGGCTTTCGCAAGCTGATGGCCAAGGGCGCCACCATGCGCTACGAGTTCACCGAGGTTAAGACCAATCGCCCGGTCGCGACCGAACGCTTCCAGGAATCGGACTGCCCGAAACCGGCCAAGACGAAGAAGTAATCAACCCGAACGTGCGCGCCGCTGTTCATCGTCGGCGCGCAGTTCCGCCACCAGCGCCTGCAGATAACGCGAGCGCCACGCCCGGCCTTCCAACCGTCGGCAGCATTCCTCTTCAAGACTTACCTGATTGGCCTGAGCCGCTTCCAGCAATGTCAGGTACAACTGCCTGTCGAGTTCCAGAGTCACCCTGGTCATCTCTCCCGCCTCCATGCCCGATCCCGTTCAGTCCATCGCGTGGCGCCCAGCCCTGAGCGCCGAATTGCATTGGCACGCTTACTATCAGTAAATCAGAGCGGCACCTACCCGGTCGGCCATCTGACGAGCGGCAGGTATTTCAGCGCGTGTATCCAGCGGTTGCCAACGGTCACTTTTGAGCGCCATGATCAGGACAGCGAAGATCAGCTAGATTCAGAAGTATCTGTGTTTCATCGGGCAGAACGAGGCTGCCCCGCCAACACCTTGCTGTGTGATTGTTCTTTCATTCAAGGAAAAAGCAGGACCCGCAGGATGGCTTGATCGCCTGCCATAGATCGCGTCGAGCCAGGTCGAACGTCCAGGCACAGGCCTGGGCCGACAACGACACACGGAGTGTCGTGGCCCTGACGAATCTCTCGTTCGGGCCGGGGTCCTGTTAAGAAGGAGAAGTTGAATGCCTTATAAACCGAATGACCTGCTCAGTCGGCATTTTGAGAGCCATGGCCACGACCTCACCCGCAAGGTCGAAGAGCAACTCAACCTGGTATCACCCAACAGCCCGAACCTCCCCATCTACCGCGACATGATCCTGACCGTGCTGCGCATGGCCCAGGAAGATCACAACCGCTGGAATGCCAAGATCACCTTGCAGGCCCTACGGGAACTGGAGCACGCGTTCCGCACGCTCGAACAGTTCAAGGGTCGACGCAAGGTCACGGTCTTTGGCTCGGCCCGCACGCCCATCGAACATCCGCTGTACGGCCTGGCTCGAGAGCTGGGGGCGGCGCTGGCCCGTTCGGACATGATGGTCATCACCGGCGCCGGCGGTGGCATCATGGCCGCCGCCCATGAAGGCGCGGGGCGGGACCACAGCCTGGGTTTCAACATCACCCTGCCCTTCGAACAGCACGCGAACCCGACCGTTGAAGGCACACCGAACCTGCTGCCGTTCCACTTTTTCTTCACCCGCAAACTGTTCTTCGTCAAGGAGGCCGATGCACTGGTGCTCTGCCCGGGCGGCTTTGGTACCCTCGATGAAGCGCTGGAAGTCCTGACACTGATCCAAACGGGTAAAAGTCCCCTGGTGCCCGTGGTACTGCTGGACGTTCCAGGCGGCAAGTTCTGGCAAGGCGCCCTGGATTTCATCCGTGAGCAACTGGCGGAAAACCGCTACATCCTGCCCACTGACATGAAATTGATGCGCCTGGTGTACAACGCCGAAGAAGCCGTGGAAGAGATCAACCAGTTCTATCGCAACTTCCACTCCAGCCGCTGGCTCAAGCACCAGTTCGTGATTCGCATGAATCACAAGCTCAGCGAGCAGGCGCTGCAGCAAATGCAGGGAGAATTTGCCGACCTGTGCCTGAACGACTGTTTTCATCAACATGACTACAGCGGCGAGGAGCACGACGAAGCCCGGTTCAGTCATTTGACACGACTGGCGTTTACCTTCAACGCCCGCGACCACGGCCGCTTAAGGGAATTGGTGGACTACATCAACCTGTCGGAAAACTGGGCCCGGCCCACTCCCGAACCTCACCCGCTCACGTGGGAACCGATCAAGGCAACCTGAGCCCATAAAAAAACGGCCCGCTATCGAAATAGCGGGCCGTTCTTGTTTAATCATCGATGCCGCGACCGCTGAACAATCGGTTGATCATTTCCATGGAGTACCCTCGATACGCCAGGAAACGCCCTTGCTTGGCTCGCTCTCGTGCATCGATGGGCAAATGCCCTGAGAATTTGCGACGCCAGGTGTCCGCCAGTTGCGCCTGCCAATCGATACCACTTTCGCGCAGGGCGAGTTCGATATCCGGGCGTTGCAAGCCACGCTGCCCGAGCTCCTCGCGAATCCGTAACGGACCGTAACCCGAGCGGGCGCGATAAGAGACAAAGCTCTCAAGGTAGCGGGACTCCGACAACAAGCCCTCTTCCGTCAAACGGTCGAGCGCCGTGTCGATCAGTTCATCGGGAGCACCGCGCTGACGCAGTTTACGCGTCAGCTCGACCCGACCATGCTCGCGTCTGGCGAGCAGGTCCATCGCGGTTCGTCGCACCGCGACGAGGGTATCGAGTACGGCGGTCATCGAATCAATCAGAGATCAGCGTCAGCCAGGTCATCAACAGTTTCGCGATTCGCTACTGCCTTGACGTCCGCCACCGGGCTCAACAGCTTGTCACGCAGTTGCTTCTCGAGGGCTGCGGCAACTTCCGGGTTGTCCGCCAGGAACTTGGCCGAGTTGGCCTTGCCCTGACCGATCTTGGTGCCGTTGTAGGCATACCAGGCGCCAGATTTTTCGACGAAACCGTGCAACACACCCAGGTCGATCATCTCGCCATTGAGATAGATGCCCTTGCCGTAAAGAATCTGGAACTCCGCCTGACGGAACGGCGAAGCTACTTTGTTCTTCACAACCTTGACGCGGGTTTCGCTGCCGACAACCTCATCACCTTCCTTCACCGCGCCAGTACGGCGGATGTCCAGGCGAACCGAGGCGTAGAACTTCAGTGCGTTACCACCGGTGGTGGTTTCCGGGCTGCCGAACATCACGCCGATCTTCATGCGGATCTGGTTGATGAAGATCACCAGGCAGTTGGCGTTCTTGATGTTACCGGTGATCTTGCGCAGGGCCTGGGACATCAGGCGAGCCTGGAGGCCCACGTGCATGTCGCCCATTTCACCTTCGATTTCAGCTTTCGGCACCAGCGCCGCCACGGAGTCGACGATGATCACGTCGACGGCATTGGAACGCACCAGCATGTCGGTGATTTCCAGGGCCTGTTCACCGGTGTCCGGCTGGGAAACCAGCAGGTCATCGACGTTGACCCCCAGTTTGCCGGCGTATTCCGGGTCCAGGGCGTGTTCGGCGTCGACGAAGGCGCAAGTCGCGCCGGCTTTTTGAGCCTGGGCAATCACGGACAGGGTCAATGTGGTTTTACCGGACGACTCAGGACCGTAGATTTCAACGATACGGCCTTTTGGCAGCCCGCCGATGCCAAGCGCGATGTCCAGGCCCAGGGAGCCGGTGGAGATGGAAGGAATAGCCTGACGGTCCTGATCACCCATACGCATTACGGCACCCTTGCCGAATTGACGTTCGATCTGACCCAAGGCCGCAGCCAAGGCTTTCTTCTTGTTGTCGTCCATTAAAGTCCTCACGTAATCAATAAGGCCTGACGGCCAACACCTGTATAAGTAGCCAGTATTATTCCACAGCGATTCAGGATCGCCTACCCCTGATTTGAGATTTCTACAGAGGCATGTTGTAACAGCCCCTCTAGCGCGGCCTTCACCGTTTGTCGGCGGACCTCATCGCGGTTGCCCGGAAAGAATCGCTGCTCGCTGAAAACCCTGTCGCCGACGCCCCAGGCGAGCCACACGGTGCCCACCGGCTTGCTCGGCGAACCACCGTCCGGTCCGGCCACACCACTGACCGCCACGGCAAACCGCGCCAGGCTTTTCTGCTGGGCACCCCGCGCCATGGCCTCGACCACCTCACGGCTGACCGCCCCGACCCTCTCGAACAGCTCGCCCGGCACATTCAGTTGCTGGGTTTTCTGGCGATTGGAATAGGTCACGTAGCCCGCCTCGAACCAGGCCGAACTCCCGGGAATCCGGGTGATCGCCTCGGCAATCCCACCACCGGTACAGGACTCGGCCGTGGTCACATGGGCATTGAGCAATTGCAGGCGCCGGCCCAGCTCAGCGGCCAGCTCAGTAATGTCGTCCATGATGCTCTCCTGATTCGACGCAATTGGGGCCTACCGTACACGAGCGTTCGTAGCTTGCAAGGCTCGGCGGACTACTGACCCAACGCCTTGACGTAAGCCTGGCAGGCCTGCAAGGCGATCAATCCACGGTCGCCTTCGTCGGTGATGGCGATAATTCGTTGAGCATGCGCCGGGTCAAGTCGGGCGCGTGGGGCGCCATGATCCAGGCCGCCGGCGCCGGCGGTGGCAGGCACTGCACAGCCGGCGGCAACATCGTTGGCGTCGAGGAGGACTGACAACCGGACATCGGCAGTAGCAAGGCGATCGCGCAGGCGATCCTGGTCACGTTGGGCATCGCTCAAGGCTCGGTAATGGGTGTGTTCGCTGGTAGAGAGTTGTTGTTCCAGGGCCAGGCGTTTGTCTTGCTCGGCCTTTTGCTGCATCGCTGCCGCCTGGCTTATCTGACTCAACGTCGCGGCCTGGGCTTGGGCCAGTTGCGCCAATTGTTGGCCATAACGCCAATCCTGGAGTCGCCACGCCAGCATCGCCGGACCACCCGCCAACACTGCCAGTAAAACGACAATGCCCAGGGTGCGAGCAGAAAAAGGCATCAGGCCGAAGGCTGGCATAACACCGCCCTCGCCCGCGCCCAGAGTTGCAGGCGATCCTCCAAACCGTTCAAGCCGCCGTTGATGCGTCGGGTGATGCTGTTGAACTGGTCGCGATCAGCCAGTTCGTTCAAGCCGTTTTGCTCCCAGAACCATGCAGCCGATTCAGCGGCCCATTGCGGTTGCTCCAGCAACTGCGGCAAAGCCAGCAGGCGTTCGTCGCCAAACAAACCCAGGCTGCAACGAAGGTAATTGTCGTGACCGGTTATCTGAATCAGGCCTCGGCCACGGTATTTCTGACCGTCCCCGTCGGCCTGGGGCGTATTGCCCAGGCGCACGGCCAACGGTCCCGTGTCGTACTGGCTGAGGTATTGCTCACCGCCGAGCTCGCGCACATAGCGCAATTGCCCCGATTCATGGCCGACCTGCGCCAGAAACGCGGCGATGCGTTTAGGCCTGTCGATATGGTGCCGGGACATGGCGGTGTTAAGGGGAGAAACAAAAACGCCCGCTTGGGAGCGGGCATTGGGCATGATGTTGATGAGTTGCTGCTGTGTCACGTCCATAGCCAGGTCATCGAAGTTCGTTATTTAGAGTCGCCCACTCGCAAGCAAGCTCGCTCACACGGGGACCAGAGTCAGCCCCTGGCATCGATGCAGGTCGCGTCAATCTTGCAGCGATAGCTGTTTGCACGGTCACCGGAGGCGGTAACTTTGTCGATCGACCAGCGACCGCGCATAAAGTCCGGCCAGGTGGGGTCCAGCAGCACGATGCCTTCCGCCGACAGCCCCGGGTTGCCCGGGCATTCGATCTTCACCTTGAGTGCTTCGCGCATCATCCGGCGCACCTCCCCTTCACCGGCGGCGCGGGCGTCGTTGGCGCTCTGGAAACGCTGGCGAAGGGTCTTGAACGGCGCGATGCCGCTCTCCTCCACTCGCAATGTGCCGGTTGCCGCGTCCCACCAACGGGTCTTGCAACCCTGGTATTTCGCCCGGGCGGTTTCATCAAGGACAGCCGAGATAAAAGCCTGGTCGCCCGGACGATTGTTCGTCGTCACCGACAGTTGGATCTGCGGCAGGACTTTGCCAGACAACGACTTCGCCTGACCGCGCCGCGCCAGTACATACAACTCGTTGACCGGCTTGGCGACCGCGTCGTAACGGTGGGCCAGGCGCGTCAGGAACCCCATGTCGGTTTCGTTGGACTGGTCGATGTGTTCGATCTTGATCAGCGACAAGTCCGGCGCCACACGCGGAGAAAAGCCGTGCCTGGAGGTCAATTGACGAAACAGCGCACCCAAGGTCGTCGGGCCATGGCTGACGGAGCGGCGCTGTTTGAATCCGGTCTGGTCCGCCGCACTGAACGGCGCGGCCATGGCCACCAAGGTCAGGCGCAACGGGAACAGCGTCGGCGTGCGCCGGGTAATGACGAACTCGCCCTTGTCCACCAGCCCCGACTCCAGGTAACCGACCCGCAGACCGATTTTCCCGCCCAGGCTGGGCAAGCCTTCAAGCCCCTCCAGGCTGATCGTCAACGTCAGTTGGTCGGACTCGATTCCCGCCGCGTCGACGTGGCTCCAACTGAGCAATCGTTCGTTGAGCAGCGCGGCGTTCGCGCCGTAAATTTCTACCGAGGGAGTGAAACCCAGTGACATATCGCCTCCTTAATCCCAAGCCGAAACCGGCGGGGTTGCCACGGGCTTGAGGTCCACTTCCGGCAACACGACCCACACACCTGCCGGCAGGACCGACCCCCATTCGGCCAACGTCGGATTGAGCCGCCACAGCGCTTCCTCGGAGGCATCGTCACAACGCTCAAGCTCGCGGTACAGCAACAGATTCACCGAATCACCGGCGATGCTTCGAACTCTACGCATTGGCGAACTCCGTCAATTCAATGACCCAACCGACCACCATCGCGGTGCCGTCATCGATGATCTCGGTCTGGGTTTCCGTCACCTTGTTGATCTGCCAGAGGCCCCAGTTGCGGCCGATGCCATCCACCAACGGCAGGGGGATGCGCCGGGCCTGCAATGCCCTTAGCTCATCGAGTCGATCCATGGCAGTCGCATACATCGACTTGCCCGTGATCGTCAGCCCTTGCAGGCCCTGGCCGACCTGGCTGGACTTGGGTTTGCTGGTGAGGATGTCGATGCTCTTCCAGCCGCCATCCGAGGTGTGCACCAGGTTGTGGTAAGCGAAATTCCTCGACAGACCGAAAATGAAACTGCCAAGTGCCATTTGTTGACGCATCACGTACCTCCGTCGGTCAGGGCCGCATCACTGCGCATGGCCAGTGAGTTGGGCACGGTCGTTAAGCCGAATTGGCCCGAGAGCTGCTGCACGACCAGGTTGGCCAATTGACTGGCGCTGGCCTGGTCCTGGCCGTTGATGTAGATGTTGGCGGTCATGCTGTTCTGCGCGATGGTGGTCTGGGCATTGCTCAGATCCTTGGCGGCTTGATCCGGAGGGGGGAGCTTGTCGGCCGGCGCGGCGAGTTTGTCCCCCAACCAGGCACCCGACTCTCCCCCGATCCAGCTGCCTGCCAGTCCGCCAGCGACCGCACCGAGCGCACCACCAATAGCCGCGCCTAGCGGACCGAAAAAAGCGCCGACAGTGGCTCCGCCGGTAGCACCTGCCGATGCTCCCGCCCAGCCGCCGCCAGCACTGCCCAGGCCAGCCCCGACCTTGCGGGTGTCGCCGTCCATGGCGCCGCCCACCACCTCGGGAACCGCACTCAACGCGAACATGCCGGGTATCCAACGGGTAAACGAGCGCAACGAGGCCATCACGCCTCCCGAGGAAAGCGCGGAGCTCCCCACAGCCTCGGCATTCGCAATGTTCGCAGTCCCCAAGACTCGCTTGGCTGCTTGGCTGCTCACCTCATCCCCGAGGGCTTTGAGCAGCATGCCCACCAGCGGCTTGATCGCGGCGGCAACCAGCACAATGGCAGCGGTGGCTTTAGGTGAGGACTCAGCCAGTTCACTCATGCCATCGGCCAGCGAACCCAGCGCCTGAAGCGAGATAGCCTCGACGGGCGCCAGGGCATTGCCCGTGTTCACCGATAGCCGCTCAGCACGCGCACTCAAGACGTTCAACTGACCTTGCCGAGTGTTCGACAGCGCCAACGCGTCCTGCCTCACCGAGCCCCCATTACCCAGCTGCGATGTGGCGTACTGGGCTGGATCTTTCACCTGTCCGAAGGCTTCGTTCACATCGGCCAGTTTCTGCGCCATGCGCAGCACCGCTTCATCACCGGAGCTAAACAACGTGGAGGCCAGCGTCGAACGCTTCTCGGCAGGTTGCGCATTCAAAGCCGCAAGCACCGACATTACTGTGCCAGGCGCGGTGTCCTTGTCGCGCAAGCCGCTCGCCACCGCACTCGGTTCCAGCCCCAACTGCTTCCAGGCCGCTTGCTCAGTGGCGGAGGCTTGATCACCCTTGCCCATGGCAGTCGTGAAGGTATTGAGCGCTACGCTGGCTTCAGTTTGTTGCGAACCGGTATTGAGCAATGCCGCTGTCAACGCAGCGGCATGCGCAGGGGCCAGGCCCGCCGCCGTCGCCGCCGCACCGTCACGCTGCAAGACGGCGCCGATGTCACCCGCTTTCGCGCCACCGGGGATCTTGCTCAGATGGTTGGAGGCATCCGCCAGGTCAAAGGCTTGAGCGCCGCTGAGCTTCATGGACGTGCGCCAGCCGACCATCATCTCGGCGACCTCCATGGCCGGTAGCCTGAATGCCGAGGCAGCAACGCCCGCATCACTGGCGAAGCGCAGCAGCTCGAACTGTCGGTCCGAGGCATTGGGCAGATCGCTACCGATTCCGGCCGTGGCGGCCAGGCTTTCGATCCTCACCAGATCAACCGCTTGGGTCCCCCCTGCCGCCACTAGCGGAGCGATGGCGATCCGCTGAGTCGGCTCAGCCATCTCTTCGATCTGGCGAGGAGTAAACCGGGCCGCCTGCTTCAGATCGGCCATGGCCAGATCCATCGCTATCGCCGGTTTCAGCAACTTCGGCGGTTCGAGACCGCCACCTGAGCTGCCCTTTGACTGATTGGCCGACTCAGCCTTGGCTGCCGCGCCCATTGCCCGTTGCGCCGAAAGCCTCAAGGTCAATGATTCGATAGCCGTCGTCAGCAGACCGAGCTTGAGCCCAAGTCTTTCCAGCGCCAGGTCGAGGCCCGGCAGCTGATCCCTGGCGGACGGGCCTGTGCTTTGTGCTGACACACCACTCGTGAGGCTGGTATTACCGAACGCCAGCCCACGGTCGTTAAAGGCTGCGTATTTGAGCGAATATCTATCGTCCGCCATCCCGCTCTACTCCTGTTTCACGCCAAGGCGAGCGATCGCGATGTCGTAGCGGCGCAAGGCCTTGCCGGCGTCCCACTCCAGGATTTCCGCCTCACTTACCGAGTAAATGAGCGGCACCACATCGAGGATCACTTCGATGTCGCGCTCCGAAAGAAGTCCGCCGGTTTGTTTAAAAAATCGTCGATGCGCACCTGCAACTGGGTCCAGTCAGGCACGGTCAGCCGATCGAGATCGGGAATCATCAGGCCAGTGCAGTGGGCGGTGATGAACTCCGCGCGTTCCTTGGCCGTCTTCAGTTTCTTCATCGCCTTAGTGGCGCGCAGTATCGGCATCTCCAGGCTCAGCGACGTCACGCTGCGGCCCGCTGCGTTGAGCGGTTGCAGCAGCTGCACCTGGTCGGGGTCGGCGGGTACACCGTCCACCTGTTCCAGGAAGTGGGACGTCGGACGGGTGGACATTTCATGCACGTATTGCGCAATGCTCACGTAGTCCGGGCGCTTGAGCTGGTCGAGCTCCTTGACCGACAGTCCGGTGGCCAGTTTGGCCAGCTCGAAGAACTGATCGTCTTCGTCATCGCCGGCCCGGGCCAGGGCGTCTTTCTGCGCGGCGTAGTACAGCGGCTTGAGTTGGAGTTGCTTGATCTGCGTTTCGTCGTCACCGGTGATCGGCGACAGCAGGACGTGAACGGGAGGCGTCCAGGACATGGAATCAGTTCCTTGGTGAATCAGAGGACAACCTGTGGGAGCGAGCTTGCTCGCGATGGCGGCGGATCAGTCAGCATCGATGTTGGCTGACCCACCGCTATCGCGAGCGAGCTCGCTCCCACAGGGATTGTGTTCAACTGACGGGCATTCGTTTACGGCAACAACACCGCACGGCGAGCATCGCCAAGAATATCGACGCCGTTGAGCACGAACTTCTGGGTGCGTACGTCGATGTCGATCACCGGGACGCCGTTTTCGAGGCGGTTGTAGGTGCGGCAGGAGAGGTCCAGCGTGGTGGTCGGTTTATCACCCATTTTCAGCGGCGCTTCGACCAGGGACTTCAACTTCCCGCCGACGGTGTGGTAGGTGAACCAGGTATTGCCATCCTGGTCCTGACCGGCCTCGCGCACGTTCAGCAGGATGTCGTCGCCGACACTCACCCCCAGGGCCAACATGATTTCCGGCCCCACGCCTTGCAGCACCAACGTAGCCCCGAGCACGGTGCCACTCTTGGCCATTTCCTCGCCAATAAAGCGCCCACCGCTCATCGTCTCCATGGCGAACTCAATCTTGGGAGGGGTGAAACTTTCCACGGTCGCCGACAACGGCAGGCCCTGCAGGGTGGCCGCGATGGCCTGTCTTACGCGGTTGGTAAACATTAGAGAACATCCTCCAGGAACTGCTCGATGATTTCATCGCGGGCGTTGAGTTGATAAATCATGTGTTCGTTCGGCGCGTAGCGGCCGTAGTCGATGACCACGTACCAGGTGCCGTTCTTGTACTTCTCGACGCTGTTCAATTCCGGGTGCAGGTACACGCTGCCGCCGGGAATGGTTTCGTCGGCGACCAGGGTTTGCAGCCAGTCGTTGATGCGCTTGACCTCTTGGTCCATGAACGACTTGGTCAGGTTCTTGGCCATGGCCTTCTGGCCGGCCTTGACCAGCTTGCGGCTGATGGCATCTTCAAGGCCGACGTAGCTGATGAACTTGCCGGTGATGGAGCGGTTGCCCAGCAACGAGAAGCCGCCAAGGATGGTCCGGGCGTAGTAGCTGACGCCGTAGCGGTTGAGCAGATCGCCTTCGGTGGAGGTGTCGAGGATGTTGTATTCCACGGTACGCGACACGTCTTCGGCGTAGGTGACCTGGTTGCCCGGGCTCTCCCATTGCTTGACCTTGGCGAGCGCGGCGATGGCCAGGCTCGACGGCGCCAGGAAGACGTTTTTCTTCGCCGCCTTGGAGTACACCGCCGGCATGTTGTGCACCACCAGGCAACGGTCGAAACCCAGGTCCGCGCCGCCCAGTTCCTGGCTGTAAGTCACTTGATCGGCGACCGCGGCATCCTTGCCATCGAGCACCACACGGGCCTTGATACGCTTGCCGAACGAGGCGAACTCGCTGGCCACGGCCTTGGTGCCGGTGAAGCCCGGCGCGCCGATGATGGTCAGGTCCTCAGCGACCCCACTCAACGCGGCCAAACCGAGTTTGCGACCGGTCTGCGCCTCGATGCCGCCGATCACGTTGTTCTGCGTGTCGGCCGGTGTGGCGCCCTCTTCGACGATGACCACGTACACCGGCACCTTGACCACTTTGAGGATCTGGTAGACCGCCTGAAACAACGTCCCCGCTTCGGCACCAGTCGGGTCCAGCTGGGCCTGGGTGGTGAAGCTGTTGATGCGGAACGGGGTATTTTTCGGAATCAGCGGGTTGGCATTCGGCGCGGTGCCGACCAACCCGATGACGTTGTCACCCAGGCCACCCATGGCCTCGGGAGATTCAGTGGCATTGACGGTAATGCCGTTGTGCTCGAAGTTCAAAACCTCAGCCATGGTTATTCAGCCTTCTTGGTGGTGGCCTTTTTGGCCGGGGTGGATGCGGAGACCGATTCGCCGGCCTCGGTTTTTTTCAGCTCCAGGCGACCGGCACTGCGCAAGGCATTGGCCTCGACGTCGAGCAGGTCGAGTTCCTGGCCGGTGGTCGACCAGTGACCACCTCCGGTGGGAAATGGAAGGAGCACGGTGTAGGTTTGGCGTGGTGCCATTTTTGGGTTCTCCAGATACGAAAAAGCCCCTTGGGAAGGGGCTGTTGGGTGTTGGACGGATAAGAAAACGCCCCGTCGGTGCGGGGCGTTTATTTGGGTTGCTCAGGTAGCCAGGCGGGGGCTATCGGACGGTGATCCAGCCGAGGAAACGCTTGCGCTTCAGGCCAATTGCGAAGCGCACGCCGGTATTGCTGAAGATCGAGATACTGTGCAGGAGATAACGTGGTTCCAACATTCTCCTCCAGTTCGTCGCGATGGCGAGCCACCACGCCGTCCGTTTCGGACAAGCACTGATCCCGCCAAGCCCGCTCGACAACTGCCAGCTCCTCATCGCTGGATGGTTGCGGATCCACAAGCACAGGAAGACCATCATCATCCCAGGCAATAACCTTACCCTCCGATTGTCCCGCCAGCAGCTCAGCGTGGCGTTCAGCAGAAATTTCGACCACATCATCCGGCATCGAAATATTGATAGCTGCGTCGTAGAAACCACAGGCTATTTTTGAAGCGAACATACTTTTCTCCTTAGTAACCGATGGCTAGGAACTGGACGTTTTCAGACTTTCCGGCGCCGGTACTCCCGTTGAAGCAGTTAATTCCGACCGAGTTGGTAGCAACCACACCGACCGTCGGGACAGAGTTAGTTCCAGATGCAGAAACCAGAACCTTCATTACCGCGTTCGGAAACGTGATAGGAAGGGCGATGGTAGCGGCCCCCCCCGTAGAAGTTATCCCTGCCCCCCACTGTAAAACCAAACCATCCGGTAATTTTTGATAGCCCGCGGAACCGAATAAGGCAGCAAAGGAGGCAGCGTACTTAAGGGCTAAGGACCCGCCACGCAAGCGCCAAGTCGTCGACACCTTTACGAATTCTGCGTTATCCCCCATACCTAGAACGACAGTGATCCCTGTCGCAACCGGAGACGCCAATACGTCCCCCCCTGAAGCAAGAACAGTTACAGCACCACTTCCAGTAGCCACTACCTCAATAGTCGCACCCTCTGCAACTCCGGCGGTCGGCGGCAACGTGATGCTGATCGGTGTAGGTGATATCGCCGATATGATGCCGCCGATACTCGAAGCACCGAGTGCGGAACTGGCAGTAAGCGGCACAAACACCGAATACTCGACGCCCATCCGCTTGGCAAAGGCAGCGTTCACCAATCTGAGAGAGCTGTCGAACTGGGCCGCAGTCGAGCCAAATATCCTTGAATATTGCAACTGTGCCGTCCCACTCGCCCACCACGCGCTCGCACCATTACCGGTCAACTCCAGGGTCGCACCTACCTGCAAGTCGATGCTCGTAATCTGACCTGCCCCCGAGTTAATGTTGTCAGCATCGACACAAACAACGGTGACAATGCCGCTACCGATATTCCGAAAATGGATCGCACCACCTGCCGGCAGGGAATTGACTGGAGGCAAGGTGATAGAGAAAGATCCGATGGCAGTAACCAGCGTGCCAACAGCTGATGCCGTCAACGTGGTGGTCGCAGTCAAACTGGTAAAGCCACGATAGCTGCCACTAGCGCGCATAACGTATTCAGTCGTCGCGATCGACTTCGTGTTGTCGAATAGCGGCGGCGTATTTGCCGTCGGATTAACGAGCACCGGCGAATTGAGCGGCGCAAACCCTTGAGTGATGTTCTGAAACACCAACCCCGTAGTGCCCAACACAATCGCCCCATCGGTAACCAACTGCCAGATCGTGTTGGCAAGCGTCGTCCCCTCCTCCACCGAGACAACCAACCCCGAAGTCACTTCGGCGCTCGCATCGGCATCCTTTGCCCGAACCCAAGCGTCGTTCGCGGCCACGTAAATACCGTTGTCTTTCGCCAAAGTCTGGGACTTTACCAAGACCCGATTCCCGGCGATCACTGCAATACCATCGATCGCCTGCGCGCCACTCAAGACAATGTTGGCCGTCGTCGCTACCCGCACCGACTGTTTCCTGTCGAGCTTGGCAAGTTCATCAGCGACATAACTCGCCACCCAAGCCCGCGTCGCCTTGACCACTGTATCGTCAATCAGCAACGTCACCGACTCAGCATTACTGGTCTCGAAAATCGACCGAATGTAAAACTCTTTCCCCGAACCGGAAGTCGCCAGCACCGGCTTGAACGACTCAGGATATTTGACAATCGCATACAAAATCCCGGTATCGGTCCAGATCCCGGCCTCTCGCACATACCAGCCGCCCACTTCCGGCGGGATGGTCACTTCGGCCAGTAACCAGCTCGGGTTTTTCTCATCCTGGAACAGCGCATTGAGCGGCCCGCGCCACACTTCGCGTTTGAGCGCCGTGGCGGTGGCGGCTGGGTTGTAGACCGAGCCGCCGCCGTCACCGACGGAAATCTGCGACAGCTTGATGGGTGTGCCCGCCGCCTTGCAGGCGGTTTCGTAGGCGATCCCCGCATCGGTGAGCAGGGTGTAGTAGTCGGCCATTTAGGACCCCTGTGGATAAATAGTGGAGGTTTCGACGCTATAGAGCGCGGCAGCCATGAAGGCTTGGCCCGAGGCTTCGAGCCCTTCGATGACGACTGGATAAACCGTGGTCAGCTCGCCACACAGCGTCGCGGCGCCGATGACGTGACGGCCGAAGGCACTCAAGCCGACCGAAACCGTCAGGATGTCGCGCTCGCTTTTGGCATCGGCCAGGCGACGGTCGAGACGTGCGTCGATGGCTTCGCTGTAGGGTTGTTCGGTGAAAGCCCTGACGGAAAAACTGTAGGGTGGGCCGGGTGGCGTTTGCTCATACCAGGCGCGCACGTCGGGCATAAGCTGCAGGCCCTTGGCGGCATTTTCCAG
Organism: Pseudomonas sp. B21-054; assembly: GCF_026016345.1. Classification (NCBI taxonomy): domain Bacteria; kingdom Pseudomonadati; phylum Pseudomonadota; class Gammaproteobacteria; order Pseudomonadales; family Pseudomonadaceae; genus Pseudomonas; species Pseudomonas sp. B21-054. Next base: position 1,409,172 of record NZ_CP087204.1, on the reverse strand, counting down.
TGCCTTTCGTGTTCCGGCTTGCCGAGCAGTGGGCCAGGCGAGTTCCACCGTCAGACGCTTTTCAGCCTCGGCCGCCTCAGAACTCCACTCACTGACACCGCGATCCGCCGCCAGATACGGCAGAAACGCCAGGGGCGTCGAGAGCGGATTCATCAGCTCGGGAAACGGCGGATCGATGCGTTCAAGCAAGCGGGCGAAACCCAGGTCAAGCGCTCTTTCCAGCGGCGAACTGTTGGCCGGCAAAAGGCTCGGGCGTGGTGTGTCGTCACTCATAACGTCTCCACCTCGACCTCGACGCCCGTGCAGTACGGGGCTTGGAAAGCCGTCGTCACAATCGGTGCAAGTGGTTCGAGAATCTGGAGCTGAACCGCGCCAGCACTGTGCAGCGTGTAGTCAATCCAGCTCGGGTCCACCCGACCTTCCAATCGATGGCACGCCTCGGCGTATTCCCGCAATTGCTGTTCGGCGGCAACCTGGGTCAAGCCTGAATCCGGGCCGGCGTTGATCTTCGCCACGACGCGGATTTTGTAGGGCTTGATTTGCGCGGCCTCCACGATAACCAGGTCGGTTTCCGGTCGTACATCAGGCCGGGCGAAGTGCAGGCGAACACCGTTCAGCAGCGCTTCGGACGGTGTGCCGTCGCCCTCGCGGGACAGCACCGTGACCGTGACTTCGCCCGGTGCCGTCCGGCGTCCGTTGCCGTCCTTGACTTGCGCGGCGAGACCATCCGGATCGAACGTGTAGGTCACGTTCACCACACCGCCTGCGGCACTGTCCACCTTCACCGCAGGCCGTTCACCGAGGGTAAAGACCTCCCGCCGATACTGCATGCGCGAGCCCGCCGCCGGAGCATGGGGCGCCAGGTAGTAACGCAAGCGAGCGTCATCGTCGCTCTCGTAGACCGGAGCAATGGGCGGGAACGCTGCCGGATCGCCCGGGTCGAGCAACTGACGTTCCAGCCCCATGTCCGCCAGGCGAGCATCGAGGTTGGTCCCGGTGGCCCACCACGCCAGCATCTGCTTGATGCGGGCGTTGTATTTGCGTTCGTGGGTTTGCAGCCGGACGCAGAACGCCTCAAGGGCCAGGGTCAGCAGTTCGCTTTCGTTCTCAAGACTTTCCAACAACTTGGCCGCACTCCCGGGAGAGCGGGCGCCGACGTACTCGATAACGAAGGTCTTGAACTCCGCGAGCAAATCCTCGAACGCGTCGACGGTGACGATGGCCGGTTCAGCCAACTGGTTCTGACCGGGGATCAACATGCTCATGTCACCACCTCGAAGGTTTGCTTACGGTTTTTCCAGGTGCCGGCGAAGCGCAACAGCAAGCCGGCGCCGTGGCGGCTGGCGACAATGACCTGCGGCTCGAAATCACTGATGCCGTTTTGCGGGTTGTAGAACGCTTGGGCTGCGTGGCTCTGGGCCAGGATCAGCAGGTCGTCGCCAAGGTTCTGCCCCAGCAACTGCGTGAGTGCGCAGCCATACAAAGGACGCTTCTGACGAGTGCCTAAAGGCGTGGTCAACGCCCGGGTGGCGCGCTGCACGAATTGCAGCCAGTCGTCCACCGTGGTGCCGGTATTTCGATCGATTCCAATCATGAGGAAATCTCTTATGCGGTACTGATGACGCGCCCCTGGTGATCCACCACCGGACCGCTCAGGTGCACGCCGGAAGCGTCGAGCCGCAGGCCGACGGCGCCCAGTTGCAGGTCGATGGCCTCGGGGGTCATCGCCAGCCGCGCCGGGCCGATGTTCAGTTCGAGGGATTCACGAGAGCCGGTAAACGCCGCCGGGCCGTTTTGCCAGTGCAGGACATGGCTGGCATGGTCGTAGCCGTTTTCCGTACCGTCCTGATAGAGACGACGCGTCAGCGAAGCCAGGGTCGAGACGGGCGGGAACTGACCGCCGTTGAGGCCGAACAACGCCACCGACTGCCCTCCGCCCTCGCCGCCGCCATGATTCAACAACAGGCATTGCTCGCCAACGGAGGGAATCCGCGACTCGCTCTGGGCGCCGGCACTGGGATTGAAAAAGCGGATTGCCGGGGTCAGCAGCCCACCGTGACTGACTTTGCAGGTGTTGCTGGCGGCATCGACCTCCTGACAAACGCCGATGCGGCAGAAACTGTCGGCACGCCGATGCAGGTCTTCCAGCTCGGTTTCCATCTCGGCCAGACGCTCGATGATCGGCCCCAGATGCAGGTTTAACAGCGCATCGAACATGGGTCAGGCCTCGAGCGTGGTGTATTGATCCGGGTCGTCGATGTTCGACACTTCCCAGGTACGGGCAAATTTCGGGATGCCCAGCGGGTCCTCCAGCAGCGTTGGGCCGAGGTACAGGGTTTGGGTGAAGGAAAGGGTCCAGGCGGTGTACGACTGGGTTTCGCGGGTAAACGTCGATGCGATACCACTGATGTCAGCGGGCAGGTCGCATTGATCACCCGGAAGGTTCCAGCGGTTATCCACCACCAGGCGTTTCAACTCACAACCCAAGTCGCAAGCGGCCGACGCTGTGCCCGACAACACGACTTGCAAAGAAATCGTCAGGACATGGGCAATGCGTCCGTCGCTGGATCGCATGCCTGCTGCATCCTGCTCAATGGCAACCAATACCCAAGGCGGATCGCCAGCACCATTGAAATCCTGAGGGCTGGCGACATTCAAACCAGGAATGAAAGCGCGCAATGTTTCGGCAATGGCCGTTAACAGCTGCGAGGGGTTTTCAAGGACGGCAGGCATCAAGGCCTCCTGTTTATATGGCCGCACGAAGGGATCATTTTTGGTCGGAACGAGGGTCACGCGGCGATGGTCCATCAACGCCCATACGCTTGGCGGCCCAACGCTCATAAAGCCCGATGGCCACGTCCGCCCCCGCCATCGCCGTCAGGCAACCAAAGGCACCCGCGGCCCAGATCGACAGGCCCATGGCGTACAACAGCATGATCGCCGAGACGCCGCAGACCATGCAGGCGCCGGAGCGCAGGGCCAGGCGGCGCAACAGCGACCAACCACGGGCGCCCTCTTTGTCGGCACGCCACATCTCGCCAGTCACCCCGCCCACCAGGGCGAGCACGATGACCAGCCAGATCGGCATGTCCAGCAACGCTTGTTGCTCGTTTGTCATGTCACGCCTCCTGGGGGGTGGATGAATGTTTGGAAAGCTGCAAAAAAGCCCGGCACAGAACCGGGCTTTTCAAAACGACGCTCCGTTTAGGGCAACTCCGGCCAAACAATGCTCAGCGGAAAACCGGGTTGTTTGTTGACTTGAGTGAAGGCGACGCAATATTCCTTGAAGGCAATCAAGTAAGCCTGCTCGGCAGCGGTGGCCACGCCCAGATCGACTTTGAATTGCAGTCCCGAAGACGCCACACGGGTCATGACAGCATCGAACCGCAGGGCTTTTTCATTACGCATCTGGTCTGCAAGTGCAGTCTGCGGCCAAGGGAACCCGGAGTTGAACGACCAGACCCCATCGGTATTGATTGCGTTGTAGTCGTAATCGACCTCAACACTGGAGCGGCCAGTCACATCAATCCAAAGTTGATCGGCTGGGAACTCCTCAGAGATCAGGTTGACGGTTTCGTAGATGTTGTCGACTTTACCGTTCACGACACGTGCGTATTTTTTCATGCTTATATCCTTATTTTTTGCCGACACTCCGGCACTCTTCGATCTGCCTGCTTTAGGTAGGCATTCCAAAAAGCCCGGCAACGAACCGGGCTTTTCAGTAATGCGTTCCTACGTCTTCCTTGACCGATGGCCAGCAGGAAGTTGATCTTTCGGCGCGACTGGCGCGGTACGGATCCATTCAAATTGTTTTTCCGACCGCGGTCCCTGCCCGCCGGATAACTGCTTCTGGTGCTTTACGCTGCACACCCGGGTCAGTTGCCAACCCTCTGAACCGTTAAGGCCGGTTCATCGCTGCCTGTTGGTGGAACTAAAGAGCTTTGTTGCCAGCCGCTTTGTCGAGCGGCTTGGACACAGAATATGCATGGATGCATATACAGTCAATGCGTAAATGCATTTATTTATGCATATCGAATGCATCAGCGCATCAACGCTCAATGGCTACGGGGGTTAGGCGATTTTCAGAGGCGAAAAAAAACCCGCACGGCGGCGGGTTTTATCTGACAGCGGAGGGATTAACGGGCGTACATGCCCCACCAGAAGACGTGGCCGAGGATGACGATTTGCTCGTCCTGCATTTCCTGGAACGTGTAGTCCTCATCCGGATGTTCGTCGCGGTTGAAGCTGCGCAGGCGGATGCCGGTGGGCAGGCGATAAAGTTGCTTCACCCGCAGTTGGCCGTTGTGATTGATGGCATAGAGGTCACCGTCGACGATGTCGCCGATCCCGCATTTGCCGGCGTTCACCCCAACCGTGGCGCCGTCGCGCAGCACCGGCAACATGCTGTTGCCGCGTACCGTCACGCACTTGGCCTGGTCGAACTGCACACCGTTATGCCGCAGGCTGCGCTTGCCGAAGCGCAGGCTAGAGCGCTCGCTTTCCTCGATGACGAATCTTCCTGATCCAGCAGCCAATTCAACCTCGCGCAGAAAAGGGACCGACACCTCGTCTTCTTCAACGGGTGTTTCGTCGTCCCACAGGCTTATGTCCTTGAGTTCGGAATGCGGCTCGTCGCGGCGAGCATTGCCGGCGGGCACAACGTCCGCGCGCCCGCGCAACTGATCGGTGCTCACGGCGAAGTACTCGGCGATCTTCGAGATGTGTTTATCCGAAGGATCGACAATCTTGCCGCTGAGGATCCGCGAGAGGGTGGACTGAGGCACGCCAGTACGACGGTGAAGCTCCGTGGGGGAGATCCCGTGCTGATCGAGCAATGCTCTTAATACGGTAGAAACGTTGCGTTTTTGCATAACGCGCATAGTGCTTGTTCTTTTCGCAGAAGACAAATGCTGTTTTGCATAAGCGTGCATATGAATGAACAAATCACCGCCTCAAGGTCAGTTGATCGTTCCCACGCTCTGCGTGGGAATGCATCCCGTGACGCTCTGCGTCACCTTCCAGAAGCGGAACGCGGAGCGTCCCTGGCGGCATTCCCACGCGGAGCGTGGGAACGATCCGCTGGATATCAGGCCGATTGCGTTCTATCCAATCCTTGGATGAGGAATTTTCCCTACAACCTCTTGGGAAATCCCTCGATCCGCTTCCTTCAAATGTGCGACACCAGGCTACATCGCCTTGCGCCTCTGCCTACGACTGCGCCAGAATCCGCCGGCTTGTCCACCTTGGATCCCATCGGTACTTTGATTCTCGTCACTGCCCATCAGTGATCGGGTTTAGTAGCTCGATATCCAAGATGTTCATTGCTCCATTCAGTCAGGTATTCCTGCACTCAATGGTGGCTGTGCGCAGGGCGCCTTCGGGTGCGCCGGTTTCTTGGATCCCCGGTCTACTAACCTGCGTACAGCTGCCACTCTCTTCGTTTAGTAGCGAATGGGTGGCCGCTCCAACTCAAGGATCTAAGAAGCATGTTCAAGAACACTCCGAATCCCCCTAATCCCGACGATCACGTCTCCCGCAGCCAGTCTGCCAACGCCAAGAAACTCGACGAAGCCGCCACCCGCGCCTTGGACTATTACCTCAAGCCAAAAGACGACAAAGAAACATCCGACACCCTCGACACCCTTTTCATCATCGCCCCCAACAGCGACGCCGAATGCCTGCTCGTCAACCTCAGCGAAACCCTGGCCTCGGCCAATGCCATGGTCAGCGACCTGGCATTCGACCTGGAGGGCTCACGACGACATATCGCGTTGGGGGTCCAGCAGATGATTGAGTTGGGCCAGTTGTTGGCGAATCGGGCGTTGGATGTGGTTGAAGTGAGGTAGGCATTCATGATGCAGGCCGAGACCTAAGAGAAGCCCGAGTAATCACTGTGGGAGCGAGCTTGCTCGCGATAGCGGCCATCCAGTTACAACTAAGTTGTATTGGCAGCCGTCATCGCGAGCAAGCTCGCTCCCACAGTTGGATCGGGGTACAGCCGAAGAAACAGGTCGGCTGTCAGGCCGCCTTCGCGAGCAAGCTCGCTCCCACAGTTGATCGGGGTACAGCCGGAGAGACAGGCCGGCTGTCAGGCCGCCTTCGCGAGCAGGCTCGCTCCCACAGGGGAAACGCGGTCCCCCAGAACCAGGTCGGCTATCAGGCCGCCTCGCGGTGGATGTTGATCTCGGCGCCCCATTAACCACGCTGGCTGAACGAAGGTATTGCGCAGTGGGCAACCCGGCATGGATGCCGGGTTAGCCGCGCTGGGCCATGGATGGCCCTTCGCGGCGGCCCACGGAGCGATGCCTTCGTTCAGGCATGCCGAGCCTAGGCGAGGCACCGAGTGGTGGGGCAAAAGCGCTTTGCTTACTTTCGCGCTCTTCGAAAGTGAGCCGCCGTAAGGGCGGAACCATAAGTAGCCGTTACCGAAAAAACGGATAAGCACACAATCCCAAGCATCACTCACATATGGGTAGCACCAGACCGCCCATGTTAACCTTGCGCCCATCGCGGAAAAGCCGGGCCAATGCCCCTCCTTTTGCCCCACATCTTTCAACGAGCTTGCCTGACACCCATGAATACAGCCGTGAACGACCTCTCCAGCCACACGCCCATGATGCAGCAATACTGGCGCCTGAAGAACCAGCACCCCGACCAGCTGATGTTCTACCGCATGGGCGACTTCTACGAAATCTTCTACGAGGACGCGAAGAAGGCCGCCAAGTTGCTGGACATCACCCTGACGGCGCGTGGGCAATCGGCAGGCATGGCGATTCCGATGTGTGGGATTCCTTACCACGCAGCAGAAGGTTACCTGGCGAAGCTGGTCAAGCTCGGCGAGTCGGTGGTGATTTGCGAGCAAGTCGGCGACCCGGCCACCAGCAAGGGCCCCGTGGAACGCCAAGTCGTGCGGATCATCACCCCGGGTACGGTCAGTGACGAGGCGTTGCTGGATGAACGCCGGGACAACCTAATCGCCGCAGTGCTGGGCGATGAACGCCTGTTCGGCCTGGCGGTGCTGGACATCACCAGCGGCAATTTCTCGGTACTGGAAATCAAGGGTTGGGAAAACCTGCTTGCGGAGCTGGAGCGGGTCAACCCGGTGGAACTGTTGATCCCGGATGACTGGCCCAAAGACCTGCCGGCAGAAAAACGCCGTGGCGTGCGGCGTCGGGCGCCGTGGGATTTCGAGCGTGATTCGGCGCTGAAAAGCCTTTGCCAACAGTTCTCCACCCAGGACCTCAAGGGCTTCGGCTGCGAGAACCTGACCCTAGCCATCGGCGCGGCCGGCTGCCTGCTGGCCTATGCCAAGGAAACCCAGCGCACCGCCCTGCCCCACTTGCGCAGCCTGCGTCATGAACGCCTGGATGACACCGTGGTGCTGGACGGCGCGAGCCGCCGCAATCTGGAGTTGGACACCAACCTGGCCGGTGGGCGCGACAATACCCTGCAATCGGTGGTCGACCGCTGCCAGACCGCCATGGGCAGCCGCCTGCTGACGCGCTGGCTGAACCGCCCGTTGCGAGACCTGACCGTGCTGCTGGCGCGCCAGACCTCCATTACCTGCCTGCTGGATCGTTATCGCTTCGAGCAGTTGCAACCGCAGCTCAAGGAAATCGGCGACATCGAGCGGATCCTCGCCCGTATCGGCCTGCGCAACGCCCGTCCCCGTGACCTGGCGCGCCTGCGCGATGCCCTCGGCGCCTTGCCCGAGCTGCAAGTGGCGATGACCGACCTCGAAGCGCCGCACCTGCAGCAACTGGCGCGCACCACCAGCACCTACCCGGAACTGGCCGCGCTGCTGGAAAAAGCCATTATTGACAACCCGCCGGCGGTGATCCGCGACGGTGGCGTGCTGAAAACGGGCTACGACGCCGAACTCGACGAGTTGCAGTCACTGAGCGAAAACGCCGGCCAGTTCCTGATCGACCTCGAAGCCCGGGAAAAAGCCCGCACCGGCCTGGCCAACCTCAAGGTCGGCTACAACCGTATCCACGGTTATTTCATCGAATTGCCGAGCAAGCAGGCCGAGCAAGCCCCGGCCGATTATGTTCGCCGCCAGACCCTCAAGGGCGCCGAGCGTTTCATCACCCCGGAACTCAAGGCCTTTGAAGACAAGGCGCTGTCGGCCAAGAGCCGTGCCCTGGCCCGGGAAAAGATGCTCTACGAAGCGCTGCTCGAAGACCTGATCAGCCAACTGCCACCGTTGCAGGACACCGCCGGCGCCCTGGCGGAACTGGACGTGCTGAGCAACCTGGCCGAACGCGCGCTGAACCTGGACCTCAACTGCCCGCGCTTCGTCAGCGAGCCGTGCATGCGCATCAGTCAGGGTCGTCACCCGGTGGTCGAGCAAGTACTGACCACGCCGTTCGTGGCCAACGACCTGAGCCTGGACGACAACACCCGCATGCTGGTGATCACCGGTCCGAACATGGGCGGTAAATCCACCTACATGCGCCAGACCGCACTGATCGTGCTGCTGGCCCACATCGGCAGTTTCGTGCCGGCGGCCAGTTGCGAACTGTCCCTGGTGGACCGGATCTTCACCCGGATCGGCTCCAGCGATGACCTGGCCGGCGGGCGCTCGACCTTCATGGTGGAAATGAGCGAAACCGCGAACATCCTGCACAACGCCACCGAGCGCAGCCTAGTGCTGATGGACGAAGTCGGACGCGGCACCAGCACCTTCGACGGCCTGTCCCTGGCCTGGGCGGCGGCCGAGCGTCTGGCGCACCTGCGGGCCTACACGCTGTTCGCTACCCATTACTTCGAGCTGACAGTGTTGCCGGAAAGCCAGCCGCTGGTGGCCAACGTTCACCTCAACGCCACCGAACACAACGAGCGCATCGTGTTCCTGCACCATGTGCTGCCCGGCCCGGCCAGCCAGAGCTACGGCCTGGCGGTGGCGCAACTGGCCGGTGTACCCAGCGAAGTGATCAGCCGTGCCCGCGAGCACCTGAGCCGCCTGGAAACCACCAGCCTGCCCCACGAAGCGCCACGCCCGACCAAGGGCAAACCGGCCGCACCGCAGCAAAGCGATTTGTTCGCCAGCCTGCCGCACCCGGTGCTCGATGAACTGGCCAAGCTCGATCTGGACGACCTGACCCCACGTCGGGCGCTGGATTTACTCTATACATTGAAGACACGGATCTAACGCACAGGCTTTCAAGCTGTTAGAATCTCGCGCGGTTTGGGATGCTGCAGGCAATTAGCCTGGTCTGCAGACTATCGCTCCCGAACCTGGCGAGCCCACCGTGAACGGGTTCCGCTGCCGCCGCCTGAGGAGAGAATTAGAAATGACCTTCGTCGTCACCGACAACTGCATCAAGTGCAAGTACACCGATTGTGTAGAAGTCTGTCCGGTGGACTGCTTCTACGAAGGCCCGAACTTCCTGGTCATTCACCCGGATGAGTGCATCGACTGCGCCCTGTGTGAGCCGGAATGCCCTGCCGTGGCCATCTTCTCCGAAGATGAAGTGCCCGCTGGCATGGAGAATTTCATCGAACTGAACGCCGAGCTGGCGGACAAATGGCCGAACATCACCGAGAAGAAAGATCCTCTGCCGGACGCCGCTGAGTGGGATGGCAAGGACGATAAGCTCAAGGAGCTCGAACGCTGATTATCCCTGCGTTCGTCGAAAAGGCCCATTGCGGGCCTTTTTGCTTTTCCGGATTCAAGGAATCGCAGGCAAAAAAAAGGGGCGGTTTGACCCGCCCACATTTTTTCCCTAATCCCTTTGATCCTTTTCATCGTCCTGATGAATCGCATCCTGCGATGTCCTTCCTTCCCCATCGTCCGTGACGGGTGTGTCTGTCCGTCGACACAGGATTGATATTAGTGTTTTCCCAGCCGAGCGCAATCCGCCTGCCTCGGTCGGCTGTCTCTGTCATGATACAGTCACGAATTAAATCGCCTTATAAATCATACAGTTAAAAAAATACGACAGCCTTTATAGTCGTCTATCCCGTGCACGGGAATCCGAACGCTTACATAACACTAGGCAAAAGCTTACACGCCGAATCTATAAATAGAGAAGACGTAGAACCCCCATCGCAGAAACGAAAAAGCCCCGAACCAGTCGGGGCTTTTGCTGCTGCACTTGCGTTCGTTACTGGAACAGCGACTCACTCGAGAGGCCATTCTTCTCCAGGATCTCCCGGAGACGCTTGAGGCCTTCCACCTGGATCTGTCTGACGCGCTCACGGGTCAGTCCAATCTCCAGGCCTACATCTTCAAGGGTGCTGCTTTCATGACCGCGCAAGCCGAAGCGGCGAATCACCACTTCCCGTTGCTTGTCCGTGAGCTCCGACAACCATTGGTCGATGCTCTGGGACAGGTCATCGTCCTGGAGCAACTCGCACGGGTCGGTGGGGCGGTCGTCAGTGAGGGTGTCGAGCAAGGTTTTATCCGAGTCCGGCCCCAGCGAGACGTCTACCGAAGAAACCCGCTCGTTGAGCCCAAGCATGCGCTTGACCTCACCTACCGGTTTTTCCAGCAGGTTGGCGATTTCTTCGGGTGAGGGTTCATGGTCGAGTTTCTGGGTCAACTCACGGGCAGCCCGCAGGTAGACGTTCAGCTCCTTGACCACATGAATCGGCAACCGGATCGTCCGGGTCTGATTCATGATCGCCCGCTCGATGGTCTGGCGGATCCACCACGTGGCGTAGGTCGAGAAACGGAAGCCTCGTTCGGGGTCGAATTTCTCGACGGCGCGAATCAAGCCCAGGTTGCCCTCTTCGATCAGATCCAGCAGCGAAAGCCCGCGATTGACGTAGCGTCGGGCGATTTTCACCACCAGGCGCAGGTTACTTTCAATCATGCGTTTTCGACCGGCTGGGTCGCCACTTTGCGACAGGCGCGCAAAATGAACTTCTTCCTCGGGAGAGAGCAGCGGCGAGAAACCGATTTCGTTGAGGTACAGCTGAGTGGCGTCGAGCGCCCGGGTGTAATCGATGTACTTATGTTGTTTAAGTGAAGCGGAGTGTTTGGATTTGGCACGAACGGAAGGTGGAGTCGCCCCTTCATCATTCGACATCGAATCCATAGCGATGCCGGTCTCCATAAGGAGAACCTCATCGTCGATGTCAAACTCCGGCACTTCTTTACTGAGAGCCATTGTTATAGTCCTTTGGTGAGTTCGACCTCAAGCTCAAGCGACGCCTTTATCCTTGGCAACGCTGGAGCCTGTTCCCTCTACGTGACGGAACAGGCTGACAATCAAATCAACGACGTGGCAGGAATTGCAACGGATCTACAGGTTTACCTTGTCGGCGAATCTCGAAGTGCAGTTTCACCCGGTCCGTTCCCGTTGAGCCCATTTCCGCAATTGTCTGTCCGACCTTGACCTGCTGCCCCTCCCGAACCAACAGCCTGCGGTTGTGACCGTAGGCACTGACGTAGGTATCGCTGTGTTTGATGATCACGAGTTCGCCGTAGCCCCTCAAACCACTCCCGGCGTACACAACCGTGCCATCAGACGCGGCTAAAACAGGCTGTCCCAAATCCCCGGCGATATCAATTCCTTTATTCAAACTACCGTTTGAAGAGAATTTTCCAATGAGAACGCCATTAGAAGGCCATCCCCAGCCTGTCGGGGCGGGGCCTGCGGGAGGCATCGGCGCGGGGGGTGGTTTGCTCGCGACGGACGGTACTGTCGCGGTTGCCGCCCCCGCTGGGCGGCGGATAACCGTGGTTTTACTCGACGACGAAGCCGACGAATCCGACTGCGTGACCACCGCCGTAGGCGTTGAACCACTGCGGCCGTCAAAGCGAATTGTCTGACCCGGATGGATCGTATAGGGCGCAGGAATGTTGTTGCGCGCCGCGAGGGCTTTGTAGTCCCAGCCGTAGCGAAAAGCGATGGAAAACAGCGTATCACCGCGACGGACTACATACTGACCGGTCGTTACTGTAGGACGTTGTGGCGCCGCATTGTTATTGCGATCGACGACCCGGACGTTACCCGACTGCGTACTGGAACAACCGACCAGCAAGGTACTCAAGACAAGGCCAGTCACCAGGCGCTGAAAGCTCGTGATACCCATACGCTGCGCAATGACTGTGAGACTCACCCGCCGCTCCCTTTGTGGTGGCTGAAAAATGGGAAACTGCCTATCCAGGCAGAGGTGCTACCGATACAACTGACCATGACCGCACCTCTATAAAGGAAGCACGAAGGGTGGTCGCACACGTTTGCTCGACACCGTTGAACGCTGTTTAACAAATCAGCCTTTAACCTATCGATGCCGCTGTAAGACACAACCCATGCCACGGAATTCAGCGTCTGTTTATAAATGCTCAGGCCAACGGCCCGTTGAGCAATGGTACAAATCGTACCGCCCCGAGGACGTGTCGAGAAAAACCGTGCTCCTCACGCACGATCAGCATCAGCTGCTGGACCTCTCCAGCCCCCACCGGAATCACCAGTCGCCCACCTGGAGCGAGCTGATCCAGCAAGGCCTGGGGGACATCGGTGGCGACGGCGGTCACAATGATGCCGTTATAAGGTGCCAAGGCCGGCCAGCCCTCCCACCCGTCGCCCCAGCGAAAGACCACGTTGCGCAAGTTCAGCTCGACCAGACGCTCCTTGGCGCGGTCCTGCAGGACCTTGATTCGCTCGACGGAAAACACCCGCTCCACCAGTTGCGATAACACCGCCGTCTGATAGCCCGACCCCGTGCCGATCTCCATCACCTTGTCCAACGGACCCGCCTCCAGCAGCAACTCGCTCATGCGGGCCACCATATAAGGCTGGGAAATGGTCTGGTTGTGGCCGATCGGCAACGCCGTGTCTTCGTAGGCTCGATGGGCCAGGGCTTCATCGACGAACAAATGCCGTGGCGTGCGGCGAATCACTTCCAACACCTGGGCGTTGGACAGGCCTTCTTCGTAAAGCCGCTGGATCAGCCGTTCCCGGGTGCGCTGGGAAGTCATGCCAATTCCGCGGCGCATCATATCGTCTTGCTCACGAGCCATCAGTGCAGCCCCTCCAGCCAGCCATCGAGATGTCGAAAGGCGTCGTTGAAGGTACGGTCGAACTGCAACGGCGTGATTGAGACATAACCTTGCATCACCGCGTGGAAATCGGTGCCCGGCCCACCGTCCTCGGCATCACCGGCGGCGGCGATCCAGTAACCGGCCTTGCCCCGCGGATCGACCACGTGCATGGGCTGGGCGGCGCGGGCACGATGTCCCAGGCGCGTGAGCTGGATGCCACGGATGTGATCGAGCGGCAGGTTCGGGATGTTCACGTTCAGCACCGTACGGGGCGGCAGGTCCAGCGCGCCATGGGCTTCGACCAGTTTACGGGCGAAGTAGGCGGCGGTCGGCAAGTTATCCACCTGCCGCGAAACAAAGGAAAAGGCAAACGACGTTTTCCCCAGGAAGCGACCTTCCAGGGCCGCGGCGACCGTGCCGGAATACAGCACATCATCGCCCAGGTTAGCGCCCAGGTTGATGCCCGACACCACCATGTCCGGCTCGCGCTCCAGCAAGCCGTTAAGGCCCAGGTGCACACAATCGGTCGGGGTCCCGTTGAGGCTGATGAAACCGTTATCCAGATAGCAAGGGTGCAACGGACGGTCGAGCGTCAGCGAGCTGCTGGCGCCGCTTTTGTCCTGGTCCGGAGCGATTACCACGCACTCGGCAAAATCCGCCAGCGCAGCATAAAGCGCGGCAAGACCGGGTGCTGTCACCCCGTCGTCGTTAGAAATCAGAATACGCATGGGCTGTCCGTCTGCCCCACCGGCACCAAATCGACAAGTTCGCGCACCAAGACAGTGGCGAAACATCCGGCCGGCAGGACGAATTCCAGTTGCAGAATGTCAGGCTGGGGATAATGCCACGACAGCCCGCCAATGGGCAGTCGCAGGATGCGACGTTCGTGACTCATTCCCGCGTTTATCAACCAGTCCCGCAAATCGGCTTCGCCCTCGGCGATGGCCTGTTCCAGCTCAAAGGTCGCGCCAGCCGTAGGCGAAGGCCCCTCGCCCCACTGCGGCCCGGTCGGGTGCAGATCGAGGATCGCCAGGCGCGGATCGCTGCATTCAGCCTCGCCCGCCGGGAAAAAGCTGCGGCTGTCAGTGAAGGCCAGCAAGTCGCCGATCTGCGCCTGCTGCCAGGTGCCGTCGGCCACCCGTGCCGCCAGCACGCGGTTGAACAGGAAACTGCGGGCGGTGGACAACAACCGCGAACGCACGTTGCGCTGTTCCGGCAAGGCCTTGCGCGCCGCCCAGGCACGGGCGTCGACGACATTGCCACCGTCATGGCCGAAGCGCTGGGCGCCGAAATAATTGGGGATGCCCTGGCGAGCAATCTGTTGCAGCCGAGCATCGATGGCCGCCACGTCCCCCTTGAACTGGGTCAGGCGCAGGGTGAAGCCATTGGCCGAGTGCGCGCCGCGTTGCAGCTTGCGTTTATGCCGGCCGGTCTTGAGGATTTTCAGCGTGTCGTTCTCTGCCGCCGATAGATCAGGATCGGCCTTGCCCGGCAATTGGACGCTGAACCATTGGCGGGTCAGGGCCTGACGGTCCTTGAGGCCGGCGTAGCTGACGGTGCGCAACGGCACGCCGGCGGCCTTGGCAATTCGCCGGGCAGCCTCTTCCGTGTTCAAGCCGCGTTTTTCCACCCAGATCCACAAATGCTCGCCATCGCCGGTCAACGGGATGTCGAGCACTTCATCGACCTGGAAATCTTCAGCGATAGCCTTGAGTACCGCACTGCCCAGCGGCTCGCCATAGGCCCGTGGGCCCAACAGTTCCAGTTCAGTCATGGGCGCAGCAACAAGGCAACGCTATGGACGGCAATGCCTTCCTCGCGACCGACGAAGCCCAGCTTTTCGGTGGTGGTGGCTTTCACGTTCACTTGGTCCAACTCAACTTGAAGATCCTCGGCAATCAGCTGGCGCATCGATTCGATGTGCGGTGCCATTTTCGGCGCCTGGGCGACGATGGTGCTATCGACATTGCCGACTTTCCAGCCCTTGGCGTGGATCAGCGAAACCACATGACGCAGCAGCACGCGGCTGTCGGCGCCCTTGAATTGCGGGTCGGTGTCGGGGAAGTGCTTGCCGATGTCCCCCAGGGCAGCCGCGCCGAGCAACGCATCGCTCAAGGCGTGCAGCAGGACATCACCGTCAGAATGCGCGAGCAGCCCGAAGCTGTGTGCGATACGCACGCCGCCCAGAGTAATGAAGTCGCCTTCAGCGAAACGGTGAACATCGTAGCCGTGGCCAATACGCATAAAAAAACGCCCCGATTTTTGTCAGGGCGTGATTCTACCTGCATTAGACGTTTAGAGCGCGTGCATGATGTTGCAAGTGATCATCGATAAAGCTGGCAATGAAGAAGTAGCTGTGGTCGTAGCCCGGTTGCAGGCGCAATTCCAGCGGATGACCGGCGGACTTGGCGGCTTGGCGCAGGGCTTCAGGCTTGAGCTGGTTGGCCAGGAAGTCGTCGCGATCGCCCTGGTCCACCAGCAGCGGCAATTTCTCGTCAGCCTCAGCGATCAACGCGCAGGCATCCCACTCGCGCCATTTCGAGCGATCTTCCCCCAGGTAGCGAGAGAAGGCCTTCTGGCCCCAAGGGCAATCCATCGGATTGTTGATGGGCGAAAAGGCCGACACCGAACGATAACGTCCCGGGTTGCGCAGGGCGCAGACCAATGCGCCATGCCCGCCCATGGAATGACCGCTGATACCGCGTTTATCCGAGGCCGGGAAATGCGCTTCGACCAGCTCCGGCAACTCCTGCACCACGTAGTCATGCATCCGATAGTGCCGCGCCCATGGATCCTGCGTGGCGTTCAGATAAAAGCCTGCGCCCAGACCAAAGTCCCAGGCACCGTCCGGATCACCCGGTACGTCGGCACCACGGGGGCTGGTGTCGGGCGCGACAATGATCAACCCCAACTCGGCGGCCATGCGCTGGGCACCGGCCTTCTGCATGAAGTTTTCATCGGTACAGGTCAGCCCGGACAACCAGTACAGGACAGGCAATTTGCCGCCCTGCTCGGCTTGCGGCGGCAGGTACACGGCAAACACCATGTCACACCCGAGCACTTCGGAACGGTGCCGGTAACGCTTGTGCCAACCGCCGAAGCTTTTCTGGCAGGAAATGTTTTCGAGGTTCATTGCATTTCAGCCTCAAGCCTCAAGCCTCAAGCTACAAGAGAACGCGATGCCCACTTGCAGCTTGTAGCTTGCCGCTTACAGCTGCTCCTTAGAAATGAATAACGGTACGGATGCTCTTGCCTTCGTGCATCAGGTCGAACGCCTTGTTGATATCTTCCAGGCCCATGGTGTGAGTGATGAAAGTATCCAGCGGAATTTCGCCCTTCTCGGCCATTTCCACGTAGCTAGGCAACTCGCTGCGACCGCGCACGCCGCCGAATGCCGAACCGCGCCAGACGCGCCCGGTCACCAACTGGAATGGACGAGTGGCGATTTCCTGGCCAGCCCCGGCCACGCCGATGATCACCGACTCTCCCCAGCCCTTGTGGCAGCACTCCAGCGCGGCACGCATCAACTGGACATTGCCGATGCATTCGAAGGAAAAGTCCACGCCGCCATCCGTCATGTCGACGATGACTTCCTGGATCGGACGGTCGAACTCCTTCGGGTTGACGCAATCGGTGGCGCCCAGTTGCTTGGCGATTTCGAACTTGGCCGGGTTGATGTCGATCGCGATGATGCGCGATGCCTTGGCCTTCACGGCGCCAATCACTGCCGACAGGCCGATGCCGCCCAGGCCAAAGATGGCCACGGTGTCACCCGGCTTGACCTTGGCGGTGTTGAGTACCGCGCCGATACCGGTGGTGACGCCACAGCCCAGCAGGCAGACTTTTTCCAGCGGCGCTTCCTTGGGGATTTTCGCGACGGAGATTTCTGGCAGCACGGTGTATTCGGAGAAGGTCGAGGTGCCCATGTAGTGGAAAATCGTCTCGCCCTTGTAGGAAAAGCGCGAAGTGCCATCTGGCATCAGGCCTTTGCCCTGGGTGGCGCGAATCGCCTGACACAGGTTGGTCTTGCCCGACTTACAGAATTTGCACTGACCGCACTCCGGCGTGTACAGCGGAATCACATGGTCGCCCACCGCGACCGACGTCACGCCCTCGCCGATGGCTTCGACAATGGCACCGCCTTCATGGCCGAGGATCGACGGGAAGATCCCTTCCGGGTCGGCACCCGACAAGGTGTAGGCGTCGGTGTGGCAGACACCGGAAGCCACCACACGCAGCAGCACTTCGCCCGCCTTGGGCATGGCGACGTCGACTTCAACGATTTCCAGGGGTTTCTTGGCCTCGAAGGCAACGGCAGCGCGCGACTTGATCATCCGGTCTCTCCAGTGAAATAAAAACAAGACCGGGAGTGTAATCCTCCGCCGGACGATGAATAATCCAGCCAAAAGCAAAACATTATTGCTGTACAGGGATAATCAATCATGTCCGACAACCGCTGGGAAGGGATTGACGAGTTCGTCGCCGTGGCCGAATGCAGCCAATTCACCGCGGCTGCCGAGCGTCTTGGGGTTTCCTCCTCCCACATCAGTCGACAAATCGTACGGCTTGAAGAACGCCTACAGACACGACTGCTGTATCGCAGTACCCGCCGGGTCACCCTGACCGAGGCTGGCCAGACCTTTTTGCAGCATTGCCAACGCCTGCAGGACGGACGCGAGGAAGCCCTGCGAGCCGTGGGCGATCTCACCAGCGAACCCAAGGGCATGCTGCGCATGACCTGTGCCGTGGCCTATGGCGAGCGGTTCATCGTGCCGCTGGTGACGCGGTTCATGGGACTCTACCCGCAGCTACGGGTGGACATTGAACTGAGCAACCGCCCTCTCGACCTGGTTCACGAATCGCTGGACTTGGCGATTCGCCTGGGGCGCCTGCAGGACTCACGCCTGGTTGCCACGCGCCTGGCCCCGCGGCGCATGTATTTATGCGCCTCGCCGTCCTACCTCGAACGCTACGGTCGTCCCCACAGCTTGTCGGAATTGAGCCGTCACAACTGCCTGATTGGCAGCTCCGACATCTGGCAATTGGAGCAAAACGGGCGGGAATTTTCCCAGCGAGTACAGGGAAACTGGCGTTGCAACAGTGGACAGGCAGTGCTCGATGCGGCCCTGCAAGGTGTGGGGTTGTGTCAGTTGCCGGATTATTACGTGCTGGAACACTTGCACAACGGCGCGTTGATATCGTTGCTGGAGGCGCATCAGCCGCCGAATACAGCCGTTTGGGCGCTGTATCCGCAGCAGCGGCATCTCTCGCCGAAGGTGCGCAAGTTGGTGGAGTATTTGAAGGAGGGGTTGGCCCAGCGGCCGGAGTATCGGGGTTAAAGTCAGCTGGCTTCTGTCAGTAATTTATCAGGTGCCTGATCTATCGCCATCGCGAGCAAGCTCGCTCCCACAGGGATTTCGGCAGATACAAATATGTGTCTGGAGAAGATCCAATGTGGGAGCGAGCTTGCTCGCGAAGGCCGCGACACGGTATCGGAACTGATCAGAAGTTGATCAGCGACGACCCGCCCAGTGCCGGCGCAACCACTCCAAATCTTCCGGCCGAGTGATCTTGATGTTATCGGCCCGCCCCTCGATCAACCGTGGCGCCTGCCCCGCCCACTCCATGGCAGACGCTTCATCGGTAATCAGCGCATCCGCCACCAGGCTGTCGGCGAGGGCTCGATGCAAGGCGCCGAGGCGGAACATCTGCGGCGTGTAGGCTTGCCAGATCACGCTGCGATCGACGGTTTCCAGCACGCGACCCTGTTTGTCGACGCGCTTGAGGGTATCGCGCGCCGGAACGGCCAACAGGCCACCGACCGGATCGTTCGCCAACTCGCTGAGCAGCGTGTCCAGGTCGTCCCGGGCCAGGTTCGGCCGGGCGGCGTCGTGGACCAGCACCCAATCGAAATCGTCGGCGCCTTGCTCGTGCAGATGCAGTAATGCGTTGAGCACCGAGTCCGAACGCTGTTCGCCACCGTCCACGCGCTGGATGCGCGGATCATTGGCACAGGCCAGGGTCGGCCAATAAGGATCATCGTGTGCAACGCTGACCACCACGCCCTTGACGGTGGGATGGTCGAGGAAACAGCCGAGGCTGTGTTCAAGAATAGTGCGCCCGCCCAGTTGCAGGTATTGCTTGGGACGGTCCGCGGCCATGCGGGCACCGACGCCCGCGGCAGGAATCACGGCCCAGAAGGCCGGCAAACGAATACTCATTGGGCCAACTGGTAGAGGGTTTCACCCTCCTTGACCATGCCCAGTTCATGACGAGCCCGCTCTTCAACGGTCTCCATGCCTTTTTTCAACTCGCTGACCTCGGCATCCATCACCCGATTACGCTCCAGCAATGCTTCGTTTTCAGCGTGCTGGTCGGCTATTTGCTGAGTCAGGTCGGCCACTTGCGCCAGACTGCCATTGCCCACCCACAGGCGGTACTGCAGGCCAGCCAGCAACAGGAGCAAGACAAGAAACAACCAATTGGGACTGCGCATCGAATATCAGGTATCCAGTGAAAAAAGACAGCCATGCCAAACTTTGAAACGTCTGATAGCACGAAGCCTGGAAAAACCAGGCTTGTGCTTGATAAGGCATCAGATTAGAGGCAAAACCGTCGCCAGGGCGACCTTTTCGACACTATCCGCTGTCTTTTTACCATTTACTGCTTAACCGCGAAACTCGGCGCGACCGTTGTACTTGGCCTTGCCGTTCAACTGCTCTTCGATACGCAGCAGTTGGTTGTACTTGGAAACGCGGTCGGAACGGCACAGCGAGCCGGTCTTGATCTGGCCTGCCGCAGTGCCCACGGCCAGGTCGGCGATGGTCGAGTCTTCGGTTTCGCCGGAGCGGTGGGAGATCACAGCCGTGTAGCCGGCGGCCTTGGCCATCTGGATGGCTTCCAGGGTTTCGGTCAGGGTGCCGATCTGGTTGAACTTGATCAGGATCGAGTTGGCGATCTTCTTGTCGATGCCTTCTTTCAGGATCTTGGTGTTGGTCACGAACAGGTCGTCACCCACCAGCTGGGTCTTCTCGCCGATCTTGTCGGTGAGGATTTTCCAGCCGGCCCAGTCGGACTCGTCCAGGCCGTCTTCGATGGAAATGATCGGGTAGCGTTCGGTCAGGCCCTTGAGGTAATCGGCGAAACCTTCGGCGGTGAATACCTGGCCTTCGCCGGACAGGTTGTACTTGCCGTCTTCGTAGAACTCACTGGCGGCGCAGTCCAGGGCCAGGGTCACGTCGGTGCCCAGCGTGTAACCGGCGTTGGCCACGGCTTCGGAGATCACTTTCAGCGCGTCTTCGTTGGACGCCAGGTTCGGTGCGAAACCGCCTTCGTCGCCAACGGCGGTGCTCAGGCCACGGGCCTTCAGCACGGCCTTGAGGTGATGGAAAATCTCGGTGCCCATGCGCAGGCCTTCGGAGAAGGTCTTAGCGCCAACCGGCTGTACCATGAATTCCTGGATGTCGACGTTGTTATCGGCATGCTCGCCGCCGTTGATGATGTTCATCATTGGCACCGGCATCGAGTACACGCCCGGCGTACCGTTGAGGTTGGCGATGTGCGCGTACAGCGGCAGGTCCTGGTCCTGGGCAGCGGCCTTGGCAGCGGCCAGGGACACGGCGAGGATCGCGTTGGCGCCCAGGGTGGCTTTGTTTTCGGTACCGTCGAGCTTGATCATTGCGTGATCGAGGGCTTTCTGGTCGGCAGGATCCTTGCCCAGCAACAGGTCGCGGATCGGACCGTTGATGTTGGCGACGGCTTTGAGCACGCCCTTGCCCAGGTAACGGCTCTTGTCGCCATCACGCAGCTCCAGCGCTTCGCGCGAGCCAGTGGAAGCACCGGAAGGCGCGCAGGCGCTGCCGATGATACCGTTGTCGAGAAGCACGTCCGCTTCAACAGTGGGGTTGCCACGGGAGTCGAGAACTTCACGACCTTTGATGTCGACGATTTTTGCCATTGTTGTAAACACTCCAAAGTTGACGAAAACGACGCAGCGAGAGGAAATCTTTTACCGTCGGCGGGTATGGAACGGCAGGCAAGCGCACCGACGATAACGCCAGGCCCGCAGGCCAGAGCGTTTATCGAGCGGTACTTTACCGGAGAAAACCGCGTTACGCGGTTTCTATCGTCGGAAAACCCTTGACCAGCTCGTCCAACGCCTTGAGCTGAGACAGGAAAGGTTCCAGCTTGTTCAAGCGCAGGGCACAAGGGCCGTCGCACTTGGCGTTGTCCGGGTCCGGGTGGGCCTCGAGGAACAGCCCCGCCAGGGATTGGCTCATGCCAGCCTTGGCCAGGTCGGTCACCTGGGCGCGACGGCCGCCGGCGGAGTCGGAACGACCGCCTGGCATTTGCAGGGCGTGCGTCACGTCGAAGAACACCGGGTATTCGAACTGCTTCATGATGCCGAAGCCGAGCATGTCCACCACCAGGTTGTTGTAGCCGAAGCTCGAACCACGCTCGCAGAGGATCAACTGGTCATTGCCGGCCTCTTCGCACTTGCTCAGGATGTGTTTCATTTCCTGGGGGGCGAGGAACTGGGCTTTCTTGATGTTGATCACCGCGCCGGTCTTGGCCATCGCGACCACCAGGTCGGTCTGGCGCGACAGGAAGGCCGGCAGTTGGATGATGTTGCAGACTTCGGCGACCACTGCGGCCTGGGCCGGCTCGTGGACGTCGGTGATGATCGGCACGCCAAAGGCTTGCTTGATGTCCTGGAAGATCCGCATGCCTTCTTCCAGGCCCGGGCCACGGTAGGAGCTCACGGACGAGCGGTTGGCCTTGTCGAAGCTGGCCTTGAAGACATAAGGGATCCCCAGTTTCTGCGTGACCTTCACGTATTCCTCGCAGACCTGCATCGCCATGTCGCGGCTTTCCAGCACGTTCATGCCGCCGAACAGCACCATGGGCTTATCGTTGGCAATCTCGATGTCGCCGACGCGAATGATCTTCTGGGCCATCGTCTTATGCCTTTTTCTGATGTTGAGCCAAAGCGGCTTTCACGAAGCCGCTGAACAGTGGATGACCGTCCCGTGGCGTCGAGGTGAACTCGGGGTGGAACTGGCAGGCGACGAACCATGGATGATCCGGGGCCTCGACCACTTCCACCAACGCGCCGTCACCGGAGCGACCGGAGATTTTGAGGCCGGCCTCGATCAGTTGCGGCAGCAGGTTGTTGTTCACTTCGTAACGATGACGGTGACGCTCGACGATCACATCCTTGGCATAGCAGTCATGCACCAGGGAACCGGCTTCGAGCAGGCAATCCTGGGCGCCGAGGCGCATGGTGCCGCCCAGGTCGGAGGCTTCGGTGCGTACTTCCACGGAACCGGTGGCATCTTCCCATTCGGTGATCAGCCCGACGACCGGATGGCCGCTGGCGCGATCGAATTCGGTGGAGTTGGCGTCTTTCCAGCCCAGCACGTTACGGGCGAACTCGATGACCGCCACTTGCATGCCCAGGCAGATACCCAGGTAAGGCACCTTGTTTTCACGCGCGTACTGCACCGCGGTGATCTTGCCTTCCACGCCACGCAGGCCGAAACCGCCCGGAACGAGGATCGCATCGGCACCTTCGAGCAGGCCGGTGCCCTGGTTCTCGATGTCTTCGGAATCGATGTAGCGCAGGTTGACCTTGGTGCGGTTGCTGATGCCGGCGTGACTCATCGCCTCGATCAGCGACTTGTAGGCGTCCAGCAACTCCATGTACTTGCCGACCATGGCGATGGTGACTTCGTGTTCCGGGTTGAGCTTGGCATCGACCACGGCTTCCCATTCGGACAGGTCGGCGCCGGCACACTGCAGGCCGAAGCGCTCGACGACGAAATCGTCCAGGCCCTGGGAGTGCAGGATGCCCGGGATTTTGTAGATGGTGTCGGCGTCTTCGAGGCCGATGACCGCACGCTCTTCAACGTTGGTGAACTGGGCGATCTTGCGACGCGAAGAGATGTCGATCGGGTGGTCGGAGCGGCAGATCAGGACGTCTGGCTGCAGGCCGATGGAGCGCAGTTCCTTGACCGAGTGCTGGGTCGGCTTGGTCTTGGTTTCGCCAGCGGTGGCGATGTACGGGACCAGGGTCAGGTGCATCAGCATCGCGCGCTTGGCGCCGATTTCGAAACGCAACTGGCGGATGGCTTCGAGGAACGGCTGGGACTCGATGTCGCCCACGGTACCGCCGATCTCGACCATCGCCACGTCGGCGTCGCCAGCACCCTTGATGATGCGGCGCTTGATTTCGTCGGTGATGTGCGGGATGACCTGGATGGTCGCGCCCAGGTAGTCACCACGACGCTCCTTGCGCAGCACGTGTTCGTAGACACGGCCGGTGGTGAAGTTGTTGTTCTGGGTCATGGTCGTGCGGATGAACCGCTCGTAGTGGCCCAGGTCCAGGTCGGTCTCGGCGCCGTCGTGGGTGACGAACACTTCACCGTGCTGGAACGGGCTCATGGTGCCCGGGTCGACGTTGATGTACGGGTCCAGCTTGAGCATGGTGACCTTAAGTCCCCGCGCCTCCAGGATGGCCGCCAATGAAGCCGAGGCAATGCCTTTCCCCAATGAAGAAACAACACCGCCCGTGACGAATATGTAGCGCGTCATGAAAAACCCTAGAAGTCTGCGTTAAAGCGGTCCGAGCCGCCGGGGAAAGCGAAGGAAGGCCGAAGCCCCCGATCACCTGCATTAATCACAGTGCACCTTTCAAAAAAACCGCCGCGTTGGGACAGACCGGAAGTGAAATCACCGGTACGTTGCTCGCTACACATTTTTTGGAATCGCCCAGCAAAGACTGCTTGGTAATCGGCAACTCCTGCAATTCAGGCGAATCCACAGAAGTTGTATCAAGAAGGGAGCGTAGTCTACCGGAAAGCCCCTATCAGCTCAAACCCAGATCTTGGCTTCATGGTGTCCAGATCAATTTCCAACAACCACCAGCGTCTGTGTCGAGCCCCTTCAGGTTGGCCACCGCCAGCAATTGCTCACCCCGATACAGCAGCGGCAATCGGCCGCGAACAAAAGCAGGCACGCCGTTTTCATTGAGCAAACGCTTGAGATCCCGATGACCGCGGCCGGGTAATTCCATCACCTCTCCGCCTTGACGATAGCGCACGCAAAGTGGGCCCGCAGGCGGCTTGCCACCCAGCGTGACCCCGCCATTGCCCGACAAGCGCAGCGGTACCGAGGGATCGGGCCACGGGACGGCGCCTGGAGCCGGACGCAACCAGTGGTCGGATAACCACCAGATCCGCCCGCCGGTCCGATGCAGCTCACCGTCGGCCAGGCGCCAGATGGGATGGGCATCACCCTTGGCATCACGCAGCGAGTCCCAACCGGACCAGTGATCGCTGTCGGGCAACGTCGTCATCGACGCCAGCCAGTGGCTCATTGCATTGCGTTGGCGGGCCGGCGACAGCGCCTGTAGCGGTGCCAGTTCGAGCGATCGCAAGCCAAGCCAGTCAAACGCACCGGGGGTTGTAGCGCCGGCCAGATCGATCCGCGCCAGGTCACCCAGCAAGCCTTGGGCTTCACTCAAGTGCGCAGCGCTGCGAGCCAGGGTCATCGAGGCCTGGGGCCACTGTTCGGTCAATACGGGGAAAACCCGCTGGCGCAGGTAATTGCGCGCGTAGCGGTGATCGTCGTTGGAAGGGTCTTCGACCCAGCTCAAGCCCTGTTGCGTCGCGTAGCCTTCCAACTCCGCGCGGGACACATCGAGCAAGGGCCGCAGCAAGTAACCCTGGCCCAAAGGACGCTGACTCGGCATCGCCGCCAAGCCCCTCACCCCCGCCCCGCGCAGCAAACGAAACAACAGGGTTTCAGCCTGGTCGTCGCGGTGCTGGGCCGTGAGCAGCACTTCATTGTCGTGGATCGCTGCCAGGAAAGCGCCATAACGCGCCTCCCTGGCGGCACGCTCGAGGCTGGCGCCAGGCTGGACCTGGACATGAACCACCTGCAACGGCACCCCAAGGACATCGCAGACCGAACGACAGTGGTCCGGCCAGGTATCAGCCACAGCCTGCAGGCCATGATGGACATGGATCGCGCAGAGCGTTGGCAGGGAATGGTTTTTTGAGAGAGATGCGAGCAGGTGCAACAGAACGGTGGAGTCGAGGCCGCCGGAGAAGGCGATGCGCCAGGTGACGGCGTCGCGCCAGGGGGATAGCTGTGTGAGGAGCCGGGTTGGCAGATCAATCCTGGGCTGATTCATAGAAACTGGCCTTCACACAAATCAAATGTGGGAGCGAGCTTGCTCGCGATAGCGGCGTATCAGTCAACTTATCTGTTGAATGTTAAACCGTTATCGCGAGCAAGCTCGCTCCCACACAGGGGTACAGCGCTTGGCTCAGAGACCGTAGCTCATCAACCGCTCGTAGCGACGGGTCAACAGCGCATCGTTGTCGAATTTCTTCAGCATCGACAGTTGCGAGCTCAGCTCGGCGCGAATCAACGCCGCCGCCGCAGCCGGGTCGCGATGAGCGCCGCCCACAGGCTCGCTGATCACTTTATCGACAATGCCCAGGCCCTTGAGGCGCTCGGCGGTGATGCCCATGGCTTCAGCGGCATCCGGCGCTTTCTCGGCGGTTTTCCACAGGATCGAGGCGCAGCCTTCCGGCGAGATCACCGCGTAAGTGGAATATTGCAGCATGTTCAGTTGATCGCAGACGCCAATGGCCAGCGCACCGCCAGAACCGCCTTCGCCGATCACAGTGGCGATGATCGGCGTTTTCAGGCGCGCCATGACGCGCAGGTTCCAGGCGATTGCCTCGCTCTGGTTGCGCTCTTCGGCGTCGATGCCCGGGTAGGCGCCCGGCGTGTCGATGAAGGTCAGGATCGGCATCTTGAAGCGCTCGGCCATTTCCATCAGGCGGCAGGCCTTGCGGTAGCCTTCAGGGCGCGGCATGCCGAAGTTGCGACGGACCTTCTCACGCACTTCGCGGCCTTTCTGATGGCCGATAACCATCACTGGCTGGTCGTCCAGACGGGCGACACCGCCGACGATGGCGGCATCGTCGGAGAAGTGACGGTCGCCGTGCAACTCATCGAACTCGGTGAAGATATGCTCGATGTAGTCCAGGGTGTAGGGACGACGCGGGTGACGCGCCAGACGCGCGATCTGCCAGCTGGTCAGCTTGCCGAAGATGTCTTCGGTCAGCGTACGGCTTTTGTCCTGCAGACGAGAGATTTCATCGCCGATATTCAGCGAATTGTCATTACCGACCAAGCGCAACTCTTCGATCTTGGCTTGCAGGTCGGCGATCGGCTGTTCGAAATCTAGAAAATTCGGGTTCATAGGCGTCCGTCTTGGGTCGACGTCCAAGAGAGCTTGGGCCGGCCGGTTGTCTATTCGCGCCTACCTTAAGGGAGAGGCGCGTTCAGGTCGAGATTAAAAATTCAGGTCGAGATCAGGGTCGTTCTGGTTTCCAGAGTGGCACCTGGCCGTCAACGGTATTGGAGGAAGACGTTGTCTTTGCCGAACTGGTCACGCAAGGCTTGAATCAACGCATCCGCCGGATCGATTCGCCAGCCCTCGCCGAACTGCAACACGGCCTTGGCGTCGGGGCGCACATACTCCATGGTGATCGGGCAGGCACCGCGATGGCGCTTGAACAATTCGCCCAACCAACGCAGCTGATCGCCCTTGAGGTCCTGGGTCTGCAACTTCAGGCGCAGGCTTTCGGCCAGGTTGGTACGGGCATCTTCCATGCTCATCACCCGCTTG
Source organism: Pseudomonas sp. B21-054 (assembly GCF_026016345.1). NCBI lineage: Bacteria > Pseudomonadati > Pseudomonadota > Gammaproteobacteria > Pseudomonadales > Pseudomonadaceae > Pseudomonas > Pseudomonas sp. B21-054. The sequence goes on along the minus strand of NZ_CP087204.1, from coordinate 1,382,467 downwards.
ACCCGCAGCCGCAGGCCACCGGAAAAGTCGTCGTTACTGACCTCGCCTTCCACCACCACCATCGCGTCAGTCTGCAACAACGACTGCGCCGAGTGGAACGCCTCGGCAAACAACGAAGCCTCGATGCGCCCGGAGCGGTCGTCGAGGGTGATGAAGCCCATCTTGTCGCCCTTCTTGTTCTTCATCACCCGCAGGGCAATGATCATCCCGGCGACGGTTTGTGTATCGCGTGCCGGCTTGAGGTCGATGATGCGCTGGCGGGCGAAACGGCGGATCTCGCCTTCGTACTCGTCGATGGGGTGCCCGGTCAGGTACAGGCCCAAGGTGTCTTTCTCACCTTTGAGGCGTTCCTTGAGGGTCAGCTCCTTGGCCTTGCGATGATTGCCGTAGACATCGGCATCTTCCTCGACGAACAGCCCGCCAAACAGGTCGGCGTGGCCGCTGTCGTGGGTGCGAGCCGTCTGCTCGGCGGCCTTGATCGCTTCTTCCATGGCCGCCAGCAACACCGCGCGGTTGCGGTCGATGTTGGCCTGATAGGCCTTGGGCTCATCCTGGAAGTACGGACCCAAACGGTCCAGCGCGCCACTGCGGATCAAGCCGTCGAGGGTGCGCTTGTTGATGCGCTTGAGGTCGACCCGGGCGCAGAAATCGAACAGGTCCTTGAACGGCCCGTCCTGGCGCGCTTCGGTGATGGCCTCCACCGGCCCCTCGCCCACACCCTTGATCGCACCGAGGCCATAGATGATGCGGCCCTCGTCGTTCACCGTGAACTTGAACTCCGAAGCATTCACGTCCGGGGCGTCGAGGCGCAGCTTCATGGTCCGCACTTCTTCGATCAAGGTCACGACCTTGTCGGTGTTGTGCATGTCCGCCGAGAGTACCGCGGCCATGAACGGCGCCGGGTAATGCGCCTTCAGCCAGGCAGTCTGGTAGGACACCAGGCCATAGGCGGCGGAGTGGGATTTGTTGAAGCCGTAGCCGGCGAATTTTTCCACCAGGTCGAAAATGTTACCGGCCAGGTCAGGGTCGATGCCGTTGGTGGCGCAACCGTCAATGAAACCGCCGCGCTGCTTGGCCATCTCCTCGGGTTTCTTCTTACCCATGGCCCGACGCAGCATGTCCGCGCCGCCGAGGGTGTAGCCGGCCATGACCTGGGCAATCTGCATCACCTGTTCCTGGTACAGGATGATGCCGTAGGTCGGTGCCAGCACCGGTTTCAAGCCTTCGTACTGATAATCCGAGTGCGGGTACGCCAGTTCGGCGCGGCCGTGCTTACGGTTGATGAAGTCATCCACCATGCCGGACTGCAACGGGCCCGGACGGAACAGGGCCACCAGTGCGATCAAGTCTTCCAGGCAGTCGGGCTTGAGCTTTTTGATCAGCTCTTTCATGCCCCGGGATTCCAGCTGGAACACCGCCGTGGTTTCGGCTTTTTGCAGCAGGCTGTAGGTCGGTTTGTCATCGAGCGGGATGAAGGCGATGTCCAGCGGCTCTTCGCCCACCTTGGCCCGGTCACGGTTGATGGTTTTCAGCGCCCAGTCGATGATCGTCAGGGTCCGCAGGCCGAGGAAGTCGAACTTCACCAGGCCCGCCGCCTCGACGTCATCCTTGTCGAACTGGGTGACCAGGCCATCGCCCTCTTCATCGCAATAGATCGGCGAGAAGTCAGTCAGCTTGGTCGGCGCGATCACCACGCCACCGGCGTGCTTGCCGACGTTACGCACCACGCCTTCGAGCTTGCGGGCCATCTCCCAGATTTCGGCGGCTTCTTCATCGACCTTGATGAAGTCCCGCAGGATTTCTTCCTGCTCGTAGGCTTTTTCCAGGGTCATGCCGACTTCGAACGGAATCATCTTCGACAGGCGATCCGCCAGACCGTAGGACTTGCCCTGCACCCGCGCCACGTCACGCACCACCGCCTTGGCGGCCATGGAACCGAAGGTGATGATCTGGCTTACCGCGTTGCGGCCGTATTTCTCGGCCACGTAGTCGATCACCCGGTCGCGGCCGTCCATGCAGAAGTCGACGTCGAAGTCGGGCATGGATACCCGTTCCGGGTTGAGGAAACGTTCGAACAGCAGGTCATATTCCAGCGGGTCGAGGTCGGTGATCTTCTGCACGTAGGCCACCAGCGACCCGGCACCCGATCCACGGCCAGGGCCCACCGGCACGCCGTTGTTCTTGGCCCACTGGATGAAGTCCATCACGATCAGGAAGTAACCGGGGAAGCCCATCTGGATGATGATATCCAGCTCGAAATTCAACCGGTCGACATAGACCTGGCGCTTGGCTTCGTAATCTTCGGTGGTGTCCTTGGGCAGAAGGACGCGGAGGCGGTCCTCGAGACCGTCAAAAGACACCTTGCGGAAATACTCGTCGATGGTCATGCCATCGGGGATCGGGAAGTTGGGCAGGAAGTGCTTGCCCAGCTTCACTTCGATGTTGCAGCGCTTGGCGATCTCGACGGTGTTTTCCAGCGCCTCGGGCAGGTCGCTGAACAACTCGGCCATTTCCTCGGCGCTCTTGAGGTATTGCTGGTCGCTGTAATTCTTCGGACGGCGTGGATCGTCAAGGGCCCGGCCCTCACCAATACAGACGCGGGTTTCGTGGGCCTCGAAATCTTCCTGCTTGATGAAGCGCACGTCGTTGGTCGCCACCAGTGGCGCGCCGATCCTGTCAGCCAGGGCCACGGCGGCGTGCAAGTGTTCTTCATCGTTGGGGCGATTGGTGCGTTGCACTTCGATGTAGAAGCGATCGGGGAACACCGCCATCCAGTCGCGGGCCAGGACTTCGGCCTCTTCGGCGTTGCCACTGAGCAGGGCCAGGCCGATTTCACCTTCCTTGGCCGCCGACAGCATGATCAACCCTTCGCTGGCTTCGGCCACCCACTCGCGCTCGATGATGATCGAGCCGTTACGCTGGCCGTCGATAAAGCCGCGGGAAATCAGCTCGGTCAGGTTGCGGTAACCCACGGCATTCATCACCAACAGGCTGATGCGGCTCAGCGGCGCGTCCGGGTCCTTGTTCGACAGCCAAAGGTCGGCACCGCAGATCGGCTTGATCCCGGCGCCCATGGCAGCCTTATAGAATTTGACCAGCGAACACATGTTGTTCTGGTCGGTGACCGCTACGGCAGGCATGTTCATGCCCACCAGGGTCTTGACCAATGGCTTGATCCGCACCAGGCCATCGACCAGGGAGTATTCAGTGTGCAGGCGTAGATGAACGAATGAAGCCGGCATAGTGATCCTGCGTTAAGTCATGAAAACAACAAGGCCCGGATTGTACCGGGCCTTGGGTAAAACATCAGCCATGAGTGTCCGGTCTTGAAAACGCGAACACGGCTTTTGTGGCGAGGGGATTTATCCCCGCTGGGGCGCGAAGCGGCCCTTAAACCTGACAACCCGTTACGCCTGATAGACTTCGGGACTGCTTCGCAGTCCAGCGGGGATAAATCCCCTCGCCACAAAAGCATCGTTCGTCTTAAGAAACAGGGCACTGACTGTTTATGATCAACCCTTCACGGGCTTCATAGGCCAGTCGCACCGGAGCGAACGAACGCCGGTGGATGGGCGTTGGCCCAAGGCGCGCCAGGGCTTCCAGATGAACGGGGGTCGGGTAGCCTTTGTGACCGCCGATGCCATAGCCTGGGTAGATCAATTCGAAAGCAGCCATTTCCCGGTCGCGGCTGACTTTGGCCAGGATCGAGGCCGCCGCGATGGCGGGCACCTTGCCGTCGCCCTGGATGACCGCTTCGGCGCGCATCGACAGCTTCGGGCAACGATTGCCATCGATCATCGCCAGCTTCGGCGTGATGTGCAGGCCTTCCACGGCACGCTGCATGGCGAGCATGGTGGCGTGCAGGATATTCAGTTCGTCAATTTCTTCGACTTCAGCCCGGGCAATGCACCAGCTCAGGGCTTTCTCGCAGATTTCGTCGTAGAGTTTTTCGCGACGGGCCTCGGTGAGCTTCTTGGAGTCGTTGAGGCCCAGGATCGGCCGGTTCGGGTCGAGAATAACCGCCGCCGTCACCACCGCGCCGCACAACGGGCCGCGCCCGACTTCATCGACACCGGCCACCAGCTCTTCCACTTCGGCGACCAGGTTGAAGTCCAGGCCCATCTGTAGCTTTACGTTGCTCATGGTTTTGCGCCGATCAGGGTCAGCACCGCGTCTGCCGCCTGGTTAGAGGCATCGCGACGCAAGGTACGGTGGATTTCGTCAAAGCCCCGGGTTTGCTCCTGGCCGCCGTCGATCAAGGGCGAAAGCGTGTTGGCCAACGCCTCGGCGGTCGCCTCGTCTTGCAACAACTCGGGCACCAGCAAGCGCTGGGCCAGCAAGTTCGGCAGGGAGACATAAGGGCTCTTGACCATACGCTTGAGAATCCAGAACGTCAGCGGCGCCAGGCGGTAGGCGACCACCATCGGGCGTTTATACAACAATGCCTCAAGGGTAGCAGTGCCGGAAGCAATCAACACCGCATCACAGGCCGCCAACGCGTCATGGGAACGGCCGTCGAGCAACGTCACCGGCAAATCGCGACCGACCAGCAGGGCTTCCAGCTGGACGCGACGCTGCGGACTGGCACACGGCAGGACAAAACGCACATCAGGACGCATCGCCCGCAGGCGCTCAGCGGCATCGAAAAACAAGCCACCCAGGCGGCTCACTTCGCCACCCCGGCTGCCAGGCATCAAGGCCACCAGCGGTCCTTCCGGCAGGCCCAACACCTGGCGAGCGGCTTCGCGGTCGGCCTCCAGGGGAATGGTATCGGCCAGGGTGTGACCGACAAACCGCACCGGCACGCCCTTCTCCTCGTAGAACCGGGCTTCGAACGGCAGCAGCGTCAGCATCAGGTCGCAGCCTTCGCGAATCTTCAGCACCCGCTTCTGCCGCCAGGCCCAGACCGACGGGCTGACGTAATGCACGGTCTTGATACCGGCCTGGCGCAATTTGAGTTCGATGTTGAGGGTGAAATCCGGTGCATCGATGCCGATGAACACATCCGGCTTTACATCGATCAGGGTCTGGATCAGTTTCTTGCGACGGGCCAGCAACTCCCGCAGGCGACCGAGCACTTCCACCAACCCCATGACCGACAGACGTTCCATCGGGAAATAAGACGTCAGCCCCTCGGCTTGCATCAATGGACCGCCGACCCCGATGAATTCCACGGCGGGGTGCTGCACCTTGAGCGCGCGCATCAGACCGGCGCCCAGAATGTCACCGGAAGCCTCTCCCGCCACCAGTGCGATACGCAAATTAGCCATGATTAGCGCGTGATGCCGCGGGTCGAAGACTGGATGGAGTCGCGGAATATCGCGACTTCCGGATACTGCACCGAAGCCTCGGCCAGTTCGGCAAGCGCCTGCTCGACCGTCAGGCCCTGGCGATACACAACCTTGTAGGCGCGACGCAGCGCAGTAATGGCCTCTTCGCTGAAACCACGACGCCGCATGCCTTCGAAGTTCATGCTGCGCGCTTCAGCCGGATTGCCGAACACGGTGACGTAGGCCGGGACATCCTTGCCGATGGCGGTGCCCATCCCAGAAAAGCTGTGGGCGCCGATGTGGCAATACTGGTGCACCAGGGTGAAGCCGGACAGGATCGCCCAGTCAGCCACATGCACGTGACCGGCCAGCGCGGTGTTGTTGACCAGGATGCAATGGTTACCGATAACGCTGTCATGGCCGATGTGGGCGTAGGCCATGATCAGGTTGTGGTCGCCCAGGGTCGTTTCGCTGCGATCCTGAACGGTGCCACGGTGAATCGTCACGCCTTCGCGGATCACGTTGTGATCACCGATGACCAGACGGGTTTCCTCGCCTTTGTACTTGAGGTCGGGCGTGTCCTCGCCTACCGAAGAAAACTGGTAGATGCGGTTGTGACGACCGATCCGGGTGGGTCCCTTGAGAATTACGTGGGGACCAATCACCGTACCCTCGCCGATTTCCACACCTGCGCCGATGATCGACCACGGGCCGACCTCGACATCGGCGGCCAGGACGGCCGTCGGATCGATGATTGCGCGAGGGTCAATCAAACTCATAGTTTGCGTTCCGCACAGATGATTTCAGCGGAGCAGACCGGCTTGCCGTCGACCGAAGCCTGGCATTCGAACTTCCAGATCTGGCGCTTGCAACTGATGAACCTGGCCTCGAGGATCAACTGATCGCCCGGGGTGACCGGCTGGCGGAAACGCAGCTTGTCGGAGCCGACAAAGTAGTAAAGCGTGCCGTCGGCTGGCTTTACGTCGAGCATTTTGAAACCAAGGATCCCGGCAGCCTGAGCCATCGCTTCGATGATCAGCACGCCCGGCATGATTGGATGCGCGGGGAAGTGACCATTGAAGAACGGCTCGTTGATGCTGACATTCTTGTAGGCGCGAATGCGCTTGCCTTCAACATCCAGGTCCACCACCCGATCCACCAACAGGAACGGGTAACGGTGAGGCAGGTATTCGCGAATCTCGTTGATGTCCATCATTTCGGGGGAAGCCTATGTAAAGATTGGGGGCGCGAGTGGCGCGCACTCCGCTAGCAAATCAAGGAGCCTTAACGGCCGTGAACACTTGATATGAAAATGGTATCAGCCATCTGATGAAGCATTACCGTCAGGGGTCACGTCCCCTACACGCTTTTCCACCTGTCGCAGACGTCGCGCGATGTCATCGAGCTGACGAATACGGGCCGCGCTCTTGCGCCATTCGGCCGCCGGCTGCATCGCCGTACCGGAAGAATAGGCACCCGGCTCGGTAATCGAGTGGGTCACCATGGTCATCCCGGTCAGGAATACGTTGTCGCAGATATCGATATGTCCCACCAACCCCACGCCACCAGCCAGCATGCAGTGCTTGCCGATCTTGGTGCTGCCGGAGATGCCCACGCAGGCGGCCATGGCCGTGTGGTCACCGACCTGGACGTTGTGGGCGATCTGGATCTGGTTGTCGAGCTTGACGCCATTGCCAATGACCGTATCGGCCAGTGCACCACGGTCGATCGCGGTGTTGACGCCGATTTCCACATCATCGCCAACCGTGACGCCACCGATCTGGGCGATCTTCTGCCAGATGCCTTTCTCGTTGGCGAAACCGAATCCTTCGCCACCCAGCACCGCGCCAGACTGAATCACCACGCGCTTGCCGATGCGAACATCGTGATACAGGGTGACCCGCGGAGCCAGCCAGCCGCCTTCGCCGACCTCGCTGCGCGCCCCGATGAAGCAATGGGCGCCCAACGTGACACCGGCACCGATGCGGGCCGCACTTTCGATGACCACAAAAGGGCCGATGCTGGCCGTGGGATCGACCACCGCATCTGCCGCGATCACGGCACTGGGATGGATACCCGCGGCCGGCTTGGGCTTGGGATCGAACAGATGGGATATCCGCGCATACGCCAGGTACGGATCGGGCACGATCAGCGCATCGCCGGCAAACCCTTCGGCATCAGCGGCCTTGAGCAACAGCGCGGCAGCCCGGCTGTCGGCCAGGTACTTGCGGTATTGGGGATTTGCCAGAAAGCTCAACTGAGCTGGGCCAGCCTCTTGCAAAGTGGCTAGCCCAGTAATTGTCTTCTCCGGGTCGCCACGCAGGGTGGCGCCGAGGAACTCGGCCAATTGGCCGAGCTTGATGGTCGCGCTCATGGATTACTTCAGCTGATTCATGCGCTCGATGACCTGACGCGTGATGTCGTACTGAGGCTTGACATCAATCACTGCGCCACGCTCGAACACCAGGTCAAAACCACCTTTCTTGATGACTTCTTCCACCGCACTGTCGAGCTTCGGCTTGAGCTGCTTGAGCATTTCGCGGTCGGCAACGGCTTTCGCTTCGTTCAGTTCCTTGGACTGGAACTGGAAGTCACGGGCCTTTTGCTTGAATTCAAGCTCCAGGCGCTCGCGCTCGCCTTGGGCCATCTTGTCGCCACCGGCGACCAGGCGGTCCTGGATCCCCTTGGCGCTGCTTTCCAGGCCCTTGAGCTTGGTCAGCTGCGGGCCGAATTTTTTCTCGGCATCCACGGCGTATTTCTTCGCCGCATCGGATTCCAGCAGGGCCATCTGATAATTCAGTACGGCGATCTTCATGTCGGCAAAAGCCGGGCCCGCGACCAGTACGGTCGCCAGGAGAACCAATTGAGTCAACTTACGCACGATGTACTCCTACAAAATCCATTGTCGTTATCTTGGGTCAGACGCTTAGAACGTCTGGCCGAGGGAGAATTGGAACACTTGAGTTTCAGCGTCATCCGGTTTCTTGATCGGCATCGCCAGGGCGAAGCTCAACGGACCCAGTGCGGTGACCCAAGTCACGCCCACACCTACGGAACTGGCCATATTGCTCAAGCTGATGTCGTTGCACTTGGTGTTGGAACTAGTACCGTTGGTGTTGGTGGTGTCGCTGCACGAAGAATCGAATACGTTACCCACGTCCCAGAATACCGAGGTACGCAGGGAGCGCTGATCCTTGACGAACGGCATCGGGAACAGAACCTCGACGCCACCCTGGATCAGCACGTTGCCACCGAATGGAAGCGGATCCTGGTCCGGGTCAGCGATGGTTCCAGGGTTGGTGCCCCGGCTCGGCGTACTACGCGGCCCAAGGGTGTTGTCCTTGAAACCACGGACCGAGTTGAAGCCACCGGCATAGTAGTTCTCGTAGAACGGCAAGCCATCAGTCGAACCGTAACCGTCGCCATAGCCCAGCTCGGTGTGCAGGCGCATGGTGTAGGTGTCAGTCAGCGGCTGGAACAGCTGGCCGCGATAATCGAGCTTGAAGAACGACAGGTCGCTACCAGGCGTGGTGGTTTCCAATACCAGGCTCTGGGAATGGCCACGAGTCGCCAGTACGCCCTTGTTCAGGGTCGACTCAGACCAACCGGCGGACGCCTTGAAGTTCAGGTAGTTATCGCCTTCCTTCTCAACGAAGTCGAAGATCTCGTCAACGGTATACCGACCGGTGTTGATCTTGTCCTGCTGGGCGGTAAGACCGAATGTCAGGCGCGAGGTCTCGCTGATTGGATAACCCACGTTGACGCCGGCACCCAGGCTGTCCACCGCATAGCTGGAGATATCCGCATCGAGCTCGTCATAGTCAGTGGTGCGATAGAAGGCGTTATAGCCCAGGCTCACACCGTCAGCGGTCCAGTAGGGGTCTACATAACCGAAGTTGTAGCGGGTCTGGTACTCACTGCGGGTCAAGCCGATGCTGACCTTGTTACCAGTACCCAGGAAGTTGTTCTGGGTGATCGAGCCGCCCAGGATCAGGCCGGCACTCTGGGCGAAACCGACACTGGCGGTGATCGAACCGGAGGCCTGCTCTTCGACGCTGTAGTTCACATCGACCTGGTCATCGACGCCCGGTACTGCCGGGGTCTCGACGTTGACTTCCTTGAAGAAGCCCAGGCGCTCCAGACGGGTCTTGGACTGGTCTATCAGGTAGGTCGATGCCCAGCCACCTTCCATCTGGCGCATTTCGCGGCGCAGCACTTCGTCCTCGGACTTGGTGTTGCCACGGAAGTTGATGCGGTTGACGTAGGCACGCTTGCCCGGGTCCACGGCGAAGGTGATGTCGACGGTGTGGTCTTCATCATGGGGCTGCGGCACGCCGTTGACGTTGGCGAAGGTATAACCCTCGTTACCCAGGCGACGGGTGATCAGCTCGGACGTGGTGGTCATCAGCTTGCGCGAGAACACCTGGCCCTTCTGCACCAGCAGCAGCGACTTGACCTGGTCTTCAGGCACCTTCAGGTCACCGCTGAGCTTGACGTCACGAACGGTGTACTTCTCGCCTTCGTTGACGTTGACGGTGATGTAGACGTGCTTCTTGTCCGGGGTGATGGACACCTGGGTGGAAGCGATGTCCATGTTGATGTAGCCGCGGTCCAGGTAGTAGGAACGCAGGCGCTCCAGGTCACCGGAGAGTTTTTCACGGGCGTACTTGTCGTCGTTCTTGAAGAACGACAGCCAGTTGGTGGTCTTGAGTTCGAAGAGATCGATCAGGTCTTCATCAGGGAAAACCGTGTTGCCCACCACGTTGATGTGCTGGATGGCCGCCACGGTGCCTTCGTTGATGTTGACCTTCAGGCCGACGCGGTTGCGCGGCTGCGGCACCACTTCGGTGTCGACGGTGGCCGAGTAGCGACCCTGGGCGACGTATTGACGCTGCAGTTCGTTACGCACGCCTTCGAGGGTGGCACGCTGGAAGATCTCGCCTTCGGCCAGGCCGGATTGCTTGAGGCCTTTCATCAGGTCTTCAGTGGAGATCGCCTTGTTGCCTTCGATCTCGATACTGGCGACCGATGGGCGCTCGACAACCGTGATGACCAGGACATTGCCGTCACGACCCAATTGGATATCTTGAAAGAAGCCGGTTTTGAACAGCGCACGAGTGGATTCCACCAGGCGCCGATCATCCGCCTGCTCGCCGACGTTCAACGGCAAGGCACCAAAGACGCTACCCGCGGAGACCCGCTGGAGGCCATTGACGCGAATATCAGAGATAGTGAAGGACTCGGCGTGAACTTCGGCGATCATCAATACGGTGAGAACCGCAGTTAGCAGCAGACGTTTCATGAAGTCCTTTCTTATTCCAACTGGCAATAAACAAACTGCCGCAAAATGCGGCAGATTCGCAATTCAGCGACGCGTTACAGACGACCCAGATCGTTGACCAGGGCAAGCAACATGACCCCGACCACCAAGCTGATACCGATCTGTATCCCCCAACCTTGCACCCGATCCGACAAGGGACGACCACGCGCCCACTCGATCAGATAGAACAGCAAATGCCCCCCATCCAGTACTGGAATGGGTAGCAAATTCAGAACCCCCAGGCTAATGCTCAGATAAGCAAGGAAATTCAGGAAATCAGCGACGCCCGACTGGGCAGAAGCGCCCGCCACTTTAGCAATGGTTATCGGTCCACTCAAGTTTTTTACCGAGAGCTCACCGAACAACATTTTCTTGAGTGAGTCCAGGGTCAGGACACTCATGGTCCAGGTACGACGCGCACCCTCGCCAATCGCCGCCACAGGGCCGAAGCTGACCTCGCGAATCATCTCCGGTGGCCAGTCGACCGCCTTGACGCCCGCCCCCAGGTAACCGGTCGGTGCCTTGCTCTCGCCACGGGCAGCCAAGGCTACCGGGACGTCGATTGAAGCACCGTCGCGCTCGACGCGCAGGACAATTTTGGCGTCAGGACGGACACGGACCGAATCGACCACCTGCTGCCAGTCGCTGACCGGTTGGCCATCGAGCGTCAGCAATCGGTCACCGGTCTTCAGGCCCGCGGCCTGGGCCGGGCCTTTCGGATCGAGTTCGGCGAGCACCGGTGGCAACGCCGGACGCCATGGACGGATGCCCAGGGAACGGATCGGATCCGGCTCGTCGGCGCCCTTGAGCCAGCTATCCAGCACCAGCTCCCGAGGCGAATCCGTCGTAGAGCCCTGCTCACGCACCATCAATTGCAACGAACCGCTCTCGCCCAGGCGCCGCACCAGCTGCAGATTGACGGCGGCCCAACCCGAAGTCGGCTCGCCATCGATAGCGACGATTTCCTCCCCCGCGCCGAGCCCGGCCCGGGCCGCAATACTGCCGGCCTCCACCGCACCGATGACAGGACGCACCTGCTCGCTGCCCAGCATGGCCAACGCCCAGAAAAAAAACCATGGCCAACAGAAAGTTGGCAATCGGCCCCGCCGCCACGATGGCGATACGCTGGCGGACCGTCTTGCGATTGAAGGATTGATCGAGCTGATCGGCAGGTACTTCACCCTCGCGCTCGTCAAGCATCTTCACGTAGCCACCCAACGGGATGGCCGCCACGACGAACTCGGTGCCGTGCTTGTCGTGCCAGCGCAGCAACGGCATGCCAAAGCCCACGGAAAAACGCAGGACCTTGACGCCACAGCGACGCGCGACCCAGAAATGACCGAATTCGTGAAATGTGACCAGCACCCCCAACGCAACCAGGGTGCCGACAATCATATAGAGCGCGCTCATCTGTTTTCTCCGCAATCCTGTCCAGGGCAGCCCTGGCTAACGTCTCGCAGCTTCAACGCCCGTGGCGCCGCAGCCATTGGCCCGCCAACTCGCGAGCCCTGGCGTCCGCAGTGAATACCGCGTCGAGGTCATCGACCGAAACCACGGCCTCGAGGTTCAAGACCTCCTCGATGATACTCGCGATCTCGGGGTAACGGACACGTTCCTCGAGAAACGCTGCAACCGCCACTTCATTGGCGGCGTTGAGCATGGCCGGCGCACTGTTGCCCGCCTCGGCCGCCTGTCGCGCCAGGCGCAGACAGGGGAAACGCTGCTCATCGGGCGCCTGGAAATCCAGGCGAGCGATGGCAAACAGGTCCAGCGGCGCCACGCCCGAATCGATTCGCTCCGGCCAGGCCAGCGCATTGGCGATCGGCGTGCGCATGTCCGGGTTGCCCAACTGGGCCAGCACCGACCCGTCTATATAATCCACCAGGGAGTGAATCACGCTCTGCGGATGGATCACCACCTCGACCTGGGATGGCTTGGCATCGAACAGCCAGCAGGCCTCGATCAGCTCCAACCCCTTGTTCATCATGCTGGCCGAATCCACGGAAATCTTGCGCCCCATGGACCAATTCGGATGCGCACAGGCTTGCTCGGGCGAAACATGCACCAATTCTTCCAGCGGTGTCTGCCGGAACGGACCACCGGACGCTGTCAGCAAAATCCGCCGGACGCCCACAGCACCCAGGCCACGGGAAAAATCCTGCGGCATGCACTGAAAAATCGCGTTGTGTTCACTGTCGATGGGCAGCAGCACCGAACCGCTTTTGCGCACAGCCTGCATGAACAGCGCACCCGACATCACCAGCGCTTCTTTATTGGCCAACAGGATCTTCTTGCCAGCCTCCACCGCCGCCAACGTCGGACGCAGGCCCGCCGCCCCGACGATCGCCGCCATCACCGCGTCGACTTCAGGGTCGGAGGCCACCTGACACAAACCCTCTTCTCCCACCAGGACCCGCGTAGGCAAACCGGCCGCTCGCAGATCATCCTGCAACGCCCGCGCCACGCCGGCCTCGGGCACCACGGCAAAGCGCGGCGTGTGGCGTATGCACAACGCCAGCAACTCGCTCAAGCGCGTAAAACCACTCAGGGCGAAAACCTGGTAGCGCCCGGGGTGCCGGCCGATGACGTCAAGCGTACTCAGGCCAATCGAGCCGGTCGCACCCAGGACAGTGACCTGCTGAGGACGACTCACGGCGCCGCCATCCACAGCAGCACGGCGAAGATCGGGATCGCGGCGGTCAGGCTGTCGATGCGATCCAGCACACCACCGTGACCCGGCAACAGATTACTGCTGTCCTTGATCCCGGACTGACGCTTGAACATGCTTTCGGTCAGGTCGCCGACCACCGACACAAATACGATAAGCGCGGCACCAAACAGGCCCATCAGCAGCTGGGCGACCGTCCAGTCCCGCACGAAACCGACCACGGTCGTAATCACCAGGCTCAGGGCCAGGCCACCGTAGACACCTTCCCAGCTCTTGCCGGGGCTGACCTTCGGTGCCAGCTTGCGCTTGCCGAAGGCCTTGCCAGAGAAATAAGCCCCGACGTCGGCGCCCCAGACCAGCACCATCACGGCCATGATCTGCCAGTTACCCAACACGCCTTGCTTGATCCAGATCAGCCCCTGCCAGGCCGGCAACAGGATCAACAGGCCGATCATCAGCTTGGTCGCCGCATTGGCCCAATGGTGCGTGGTACGCGGATAGGTGAGCACCAGGAAGGTTGCCGTCGCCCACCACAGGACCGCTGCTCCCAGCACCCAAGGCGCGATGCCTGGCACCAGGTACATGACGAAGAGCATGGCCGCCACGACTGCTGCGTAGGTGACGCGCGCCGACTGCGCAGGAAAACCTGCCAGACGCGCCCACTCCCACGCCCCCAAGGTCACCACCAGCCCGATGAACAGGGCAAAACTTGCCCCTTCGAGCAAAAAGAACCCGCACAGGGCGATGGGCAACAGGATCAGGGCAGTGATGATTCGTTGTTTGAGCATTAAACCCGGGCTCCAGCTTCGATCTGCTCGCTCGTTTTACCGAAGCGACGCTGACGGGAAGCGAAATCGGCCAGTGCGGTGCGCATGGCTTCGTGTTTGAAGTCCGGCCAGAACAGGTCGGAGAAGTACAACTCGGCATACGCCAGCTGCCAGAGCAGAAAATTGCTGATGCGATGTTCGCCACCGGTACGGATGCACAAGTCCGGCAGCGGCAGGTCGCCGGTAGCCAGACAGGTTTGCAACAGCTCGGGGGTGATGTCTTCGGGCCGCAGGTGGCCGGCCTGGACTTCCCGCGCCAACCGCTGGGCCGCCTGGGCGATGTCCCACTGGCCGCCATAGTTGGCGGCGATCTGCAGGACAAACCGGTCGGCACCGGCGGTCGCAGCCTCGGCTTCACGCATCGCGGCTTGCAGCTCAGGATGAAAACGCGAGCGATCGCCAATGATGCGCAGGCTGATGCTGTTCTCGTTGAGACGCTTGGCCTCACGACGCAAGGCCTTGAGGAACAGATCCATCAAGGCACTGACTTCATCGGCCGGACGCTGCCAGTTCTCGCTGGAGAACGCGAACAGGGTCAACACTTCGACACCGGCTTCGGCGCACACCTCGATGACCGCGCGAACCGCATCGACCCCCGCCTTGTGCCCGGCAACGCCAGGCATAAAGCGTTTCTTGGCCCAGCGATTATTGCCGTCCATGATGATCGCCACGTGGCGCGGCACCGCGAACGGCACGGCCTGCTTGGTCTTATCCATGAAAACGAGACCCTTATACGGCCATCAGGTCTTTTTCTTTCTGCGCCAAATCCGCGTCGATTTTAGCCACGTACTTCTTGGTCAGATCATCAATTTCGCCGGTAGCGCGACGCTCTTCGTCTTCGCTGATTTCCTTTTCCTTGACCAGGTCCTTGAGCTGACTGTTGGCATCACGGCGGATGTTGCGCACGGCAACGCGGGCGTCTTCAGCCACGTCACGAGCCTGTTTGGTGAAGCCCTTGCGGGTTTCCTCGGTCAGGGCCGGCATGGAGATCAGCAGCAGCTCACCCAGGTTGGTCGGGTTCAGGTTCAGGCCGGCACTGCCGATGGCCTTGTCGACCGCGCCCAGCATGTTGCGCTCAAACGCCACGACTTGCAGGGTGCGAGCGTCTTTAACGGTGATGTTGGCCACTTGCTTGATCGGCGTGTCAGCGCCGTAGTACGGCACCATCACACCTTCCAGGATGCTCGGATGCGCCTGGCCGGTACGAATGCGACCGAAGTTGTGCGCCAGGGATTCCAGGGATTTCTGCATGCGCTGTTCAGCGTCTTTCTTGATTTCGTTGATCATTGTTGCGCTTCCTCGATCAGTGTTCCTTCGGCGCCGCCATGCACGATATTCAGCAGGGCGCCAGGCTTGTTCATATTAAAGACACGTAGCGGCATCTTGTGGTCACGGCAAAGGCAGATAGCCGTCAGATCCATTACACCCAGCTTGCGATCCAGCACTTCATCGTAGGTCAGATGATCGAACTTCTCGGCATGCGGGTCTTTGAACGGGTCAGCGGTATAGACGCCGTCGACCTTGGTTGCCTTGAGCACGACATCGGCATCGATCTCGATCGCTCGCAGGCAGGCGGCCGAATCCGTGGTGAAGAACGGATTGCCGGTACCCGCGGCAAAAATCACCACTTCCTTGGCATTGAGGTGACGCATGGCTTTGCGGCGGTCGTAGTGATCGGTCACGCCGACCATGGAAATGGCCGACATGACGATGGCCGAGATATTGGCACGCTCGAGCGCATCGCGCATAGCCAGGGCGTTCATCACAGTGGCCAGCATGCCCATGTGGTCGCCCGTGACCCGATCCATGCCGGCCGCGCTCAGCGCCGCGCCGCGAAACAGGTTGCCGCCGCCGATGACCAGGCCGACCTGAACGCCGATCCCGACCAGCTGGCCGACTTCCAGCGCCATGCGATCCAGCACCTTCGGATCGATCCCGAACTCTTCCGAGCCCATCAGGGCCTCGCCGCTAAGCTTGAGTAGAATGCGTTTATAGCGAGCCTGATAACCACTGCCCTGCTGAGCCATTGCGAATCTCTCCTGCGGCGTATTTTCGAAAATTCTTTTCAGACTGTTTGCAGCCTGCTCTTACTCTAGTCTGGCGCTGACACAGCACCATCGGAACACGGCTTTGTAAGCCAGTTCCGACAGGAAACCAATAGAAATCGGCGTCCCCATCCAAAAAGAGGCTGCGCGCGTTAAGCGGGCAGCCTCTTCAGGGCGACAGTTATAAAAACTGTCTTATTGCTTGGACGCAGCCGCAAGCTGGGCAGCAACTTCATCAGCGAAGTTGTCTACTGGCTTCTCGATGCCTTCGCCCACTTTGAAGTAGGTGAAGGAAACGATTTCAGCGCCGCCTTTCTTGGCCAGTTCACCGACCTTGATTTCAGGGTTCTTGACGAACGCCTGCTCAACCAGGCTCGCTTCAGCCAGGAACTTGGTGATACGACCGGCAACCATTTTTTCAACGATTTCGGCTGGCTTGCCTTTGATCTTGTCTTCGTTGAGCTGCATGAACACAGCTTTTTCACGCTCGATGGCGTCAGCGGAGACTTCCGAAGGCAGCAGGAACTCAGGGTTGCTGGCAGCGACGTGCATCGCGATGTCCTTGGCCAGTTCCACGTTGCCGCCTTTGAGGGCTACAACGACGCCGATCTTGTTGCCGTGCAGGTAAGAACCGACAACGTCACCTTCGATGCGAACCAGGCGACGGATGTTGACGTTTTCGCCTACTTTGGCAACCAGTGCTTCACGCGCCGATTCCTGGGCGGCGATCAGCGGAGCGGCGTCGGTCAGCTTGTCAGCGAAGGCTTTTTCTACGCTGGCAGCAACGAATGCCTTGAAGTCGTCTTGCAGGGCCAGGAAGTCAGTCTGCGAGTTGACTTCAATGATAACGGCAGCCTTGCCGTCTTCCTTGATGCCGATCGCGCCTTCAGCGGCAATGTTGCCGGCTTTCTTGGCAGCCTTGATGGCGCCCGAAGCACGCATGTCATCAATGGCTTTCTCGATGTCGCCGCCAGCCTTGGTCAAGGCCTTCTTGCAGTCCATCATGCCTTCGCCGGTACGCTCGCGCAGTTCTTTGACCAACGCTGCAGTAATCTCTGCCATTTCAAAATCCTCTTGGATAGGTTTTCAACCATTCCACCCGACCGAACGGGCGTTCAATTCTTCCCGAACCACCCTTGTTAGCCGCTGCACGTTACAGATGCTGTAGCTGCGCTGCCGACAAATGGTTTTCGAGGTGGCAAAAAGGGGGCCAAGCCCCCTTTTTGCTTACTGAGTCAACGCCAGGGCGTCACTTACTCAGCGGCTGCTGCCGGAGCTTCTTCAGCGAAGACTTCGGTGCCGCCATTCACGTTGTTGCGACCACGGATCACGGCGTCAGCCATCGAACCCATGTACAGCTGGATGGCGCGAATGGCGTCATCGTTGCCTGGGATGATGTAGTCAACGCCTTCCGGGCTGCTGTTGGTATCGACAACGCCGATGACCGGGATACCCAGCTTGTTGGCTTCGGTGATCGCGATGCGCTCGTGGTCAACGTCGATCACGAACAGTGCGTCAGGCAGACCGCCCATGTCCTTGATACCGCCCAGGGAGCGGTCCAGCTTCTCAAGATCGCGAGTGCGCATCAGCGCTTCTTTCTTGGTCAGCTTGGCGAAAGTACCGTCTTCGGACTGGACTTCAAGGTCACGCAGACGCTTGATGGAAGCGCGAATGGTCTTGAAGTTGGTCAGCATGCCGCCCAACCAGCGGTGGTCGACGTACGGCGAACCGCAACGTGCTGCTTCTTCAGCAACGATCTTGCCAGCGGAACGCTTGGTGCCGACGAACAGAATCTTGTTTTTGCCCTGGGCCAGGCGTTCTACGAAGGTCAGTGCCTCGTTGAACATCGGCAGGGTTTTTTCAAGGTTGATGATGTGGATCTTGTTACGCGCGCCGAAAATGTACTTGCCCATTTTCGGGTTCCAGTAACGGGTCTGGTGACCGAAGTGCACACCGGCCTTCAGCATATCGCGCATGTTGACTTGGGACATGATAGTTCCTTGATAAGTCGGGTTTGGCCTCCACGTATCCCAATGACCAACCAGCGGCCTATATAAGCCGAGGCACCCAGGTCATCGTGTCGACACGTGTGTGGATTTAAGCTTGCGGGGTCATCCCCGGAAAGCGGCGCATTTTATACCACAGCAAGGGCGAAAACGGAACATGGATTCTGAAAACCTCTTGTGGCGAGGGGATTTATCCCCGCTGGGACGCGTAGCGGCCCCATACCAGGCGATTCAATCGACTTGATAGACCATGCTGCCTGATTTGGGGCTGCTGCGCAGCCCAACGGGGATAAATCCCCTCACCACAGAGTTCCAGCCTGGAGAGCTCATTGTACTGATCGTCTGTTAGAATCGCGTTTTCAGGGCCGCACGGATCCCCATCCGCCGCCTATTTCGCTTTGAACAGCGCCGTCGAGCGCAGAGAGAGCCTGTATGACTGTCACCCTCAAGACCCCCGAGGACATCGCAAAAATGCGTGTCGCCGGCAAACTCGCCGCCGACGTCCTGGAAATGATTGCCGATTACGTCAAGCCGGGTGTAACCACCGAAGAGCTGGACCGCATCTGCCATGACTACATCGTCAACGAGCAGAAGGCCATCCCTGCTCCGCTCAACTATAAAGGCTTCCCGAAGTCGATCTGCACCTCGATCAACCACGTGGTCTGCCATGGCATTCCCAACGAAAAACCGTTGAAGGATGGCGACACCCTGAACATCGACGTCACCGTCATCAAGGACGGCTACCACGGCGATACCAGCCGCATGTTCCATGTCGGCAACGTGCCGGAGTGGGCTCAGCGCCTGTCGAAAGTCACCCAGGAATGCATGTACATGGCCATCGAGCTGGTGAAACCGGGCTGCCGCCTGGGGGACATCGGCGAGGTGATCCAGAAGCACGCGCAGAAGAACGGCTTCTCGGTGGTGCGCGAATTCTGCGGCCACGGTATCGGCAAGGTGTTTCATGAAGAGCCACAGATCCTGCACTACGGCCGCGCCGGCACCGGCATGGAACTGCAGGCGGGCATGACCTTCACCATCGAGCCGATGATCAACCAGGGTCGCGCCGACACCAAGGTACTGGGCGACGGCTGGACCGCCATTACCAAGGACCGCAAATTGTCGGCCCAGTGGGAACACACCCTGCTGGTCACCGAGACCGGCTACGAAATCTTCACCCTGCGCAGCGACGACACCATCGCCCGCGTTTCCGCCTGACCCGCACACAGTCTTTAGCTATAGATAGAAAGGAAAGCCATTCAATGCCGCAGGTGGATCCCGAACTCTTCGACCGCGGCCAGTTCCAGGCGGAACTGGCCCTGAAGGCAAGCCCCATCTCGGCGTTCAAGAAGGCGATCCGCCAGGCCCATGATGTGCTCGACCAACGCTTTCGCAATGGCCGGGATATCCGTCGACTGATCGAGGACCGCGCCTGGTTCGTCGATAACATCCTGCAAAAGGCCTGGGACCAGTTCGACTGGAGCGAAGACGCCGACATCGCCCTGGTGGCGGTGGGCGGCTATGGGCGCGGCGAACTGCACCCCTACTCCGACATCGACCTGCTGATCCTGCTGGACAGCGCCGATCACGAAGTTTTCCGCGATTCCATCGAGCGGTTCCTGACGCTGCTGTGGGACATCGGCCTGGAAGTCGGCCAGAGCGTGCGCTCGGTGCAGGAATGCGCCGAGGAGGCCCGCGCCGACCTGACGGTGATCACCAACCTGATGGAAAGCCGCACCATCGCCGGCCCCGAGCGCCTGCGCCAGCGCATGCTCGATGTCACCAGCACGGCGCACATGTGGCCGAGCAAGGATTTTTTCCTGGCCAAGCACGCCGAGCAGAAAGCCCGTCACCATAAGTACAACGACACCGAATACAACCTGGAACCCAACGTCAAGGGCTCGCCCGGCGGGCTGCGGGACATCCAGACGATCCTCTGGGTAGCCCGTCGCCAGTACGGCACGCTAAACCTGCGCGCCCTGGCCGGCGAAGGGTTCCTGGTGGAAAGCGAAAATGCCTTGCTGGCCTCGTCCCAGGAATTCCTGTGGAAGGTCCGCTACGCCCTGCACATGCTCGCCGGGCGCTCCGAGGATCGCCTGCTGTTTGATCACCAACGCTCCATCGCCGGCCTGTTGGGTTTCGAAGGGCAGGATGCCAAGCAGTCCATCGAAAACTTCATGCAGCAGTACTACCGCGTGGTGATGAGCATCGCCCAGCTCAGCGAGCTGATCATCCAGCACTTCGAGGAAGTCATCCTCGCCCCCGAGGACGAAGAGCCGCCGCAGCCGATCAACTCACGCTTCCAACTGCACGACGGCTACATCGAAGCGCGCAACGCCAATGTGTTCCGCCGCACGCCCTTCGCCATGCTCGAGATCTTCGTGCTCATGGCCCAGCAGCCGGAAATCAAGGGCGTACGCGCCGACACCATCCGCTTGCTGCGGGAAAACCGTCATCTGATCGATGAAGATTTCCGTCACGACATCCGCAACACCAGCCTGTTCATCGAGTTGTTCAAGTGCAAGATCGGCGTGCACCGCAACCTGCGCCGGATGAACCGCTACGGGATCCTCGGGCGCTATCTGCCGGAGTTCGGTTTCATCGTCGGACAGATGCAGCACGACCTGTTCCACATCTATACGGTCGATGCCCATACCCTGAACCTGATCAAGCACCTGCGTAAGCTGCAGTACACCCAGGTGTCGGAGAAATTCCCGCTGGCCAGCAAGCTCATGGGCAAGCTGCCCAAGCCCGAGCTGATCTACATGGCCGGGCTGTACCACGACATTGGCAAGGGCCGCCAGGGTGACCACTCCGAAATCGGCGCGGTGGATGCCGAGGCGTTCTGTCAGCGCCATCAATTGCCCCTGTGGGATAGCCGGCTGATCGTCTGGCTGGTGCAGAACCACCTGGTGATGTCCACCACCGCCCAGCGCAAGGACTTGTCCGACCCGCAGGTGATCCACGACTTCGCCCAGATCGTCGGCGATGAAACGCGCCTGGATTACCTCTACGTGCTGACCGTGGCCGACATCAACGCCACCAACCCGAGCCTGTGGAACTCCTGGCGCGCCAGCCTGTTGCGCCAGCTCTACACCGAGACCAAGCGGGCCTTGCGCCGCGGCCTGGAAAACCCGGTGGACCGCGAAGAGCAGATCCGTCGCACCCAAAGCGCGGCCCTGGACATCCTGGTGCGCGGCGGCACCGATCCAGACGATGTCGAGCAGCTCTGGTCGCAATTGGGCGATGACTATTTCCTGCGCCACACCGCCGGCGACGTCGCCTGGCACAGCGACGCGATCTTGCAGCAACCGGCCGATGGCGGGCCGCTGGTGCTGATCAAGGAAACCACCCAGCGCGAGTTCGAGGGCGGCACGCAGATCTTCATCTACGCGCCGGACCAGCACGACTTCTTCGCCGTGACCGTGGCGGCGATGGACCAGCTCAACCTCAACATCCATGACGCCCGGGTCATCACCTCCAGCAGCCAGTTCACCCTCGACACCTACATCGTGCTCGACACCGACGGCGACTCGATTGGCGACAACCCGGCGCGGGTCAAGCAGATTCGCGACGGCCTCACCGAAGCCCTGCGCAACCCGGCGGACTACCCGACCATCATCCAGCGCCGGGTGCCGCGCCAGCTCAAGCACTTCGCCTTTGCGCCCCAGGTGACGATCCACAACGACGCCCAGCGCCAGGTCACCGTGTTGGAACTCAGCGCCCCGGATCGCCCGGGCCTGCTGGCGCGGATCGGCCATATTTTCCTGGAGTTCGATCTGTCGCTGCAAAACGCCAAGATCGCCACCCTCGGCGAACGGGTAGAAGACGTGTTTTTCATCACCGACGCTCACAACCAGCCGCTGTCCGATCCGCAACTGTGCAGCCGCCTGCAGGAGGCCATCGTCCGGCACCTGAGCGTCAACCAGGAACCCGATGCTCACCTGACACGCATCAGCATCTGAACGAACAATCCCCCTCTGTGGGAGCGAGCTTGCTCGCGATAGCGGCGGAACATCCAGCATTGATGCTGCTGACACACCGCCATCGCGAGCAAGCTCGCTCCCACAAGGACCGCGCCCACATTGACGAGGCCCTCGATGAACAACGCTTTGAACCAGTTGCAGCCCTACCCGTTCGAAAAGCTCCGCGCCCTGCTCGGCAGCGTCACGCCCAATTCCGACAAACGCCCCATTGCGTTGTCCATCGGTGAACCCAAGCATCGCTCGCCCAGCTTCGTGGCTGAAGCCCTGGCCAGTAATCTGGAAAAAATGGCCGTGTACCCGACCACCCTCGGCATCCCGGAACTGCGTGAAGCCATCACCGGCTGGTGCGAGCGTCGCTTCAACGTGCCGAACGGCTGGCTGGACCCAGCGCGCCACGTGCTGCCGGTCAATGGCACCCGTGAAGCCTTGTTCGCCTTCACCCAGACCGTGGTCAACCGTGGCGACGACGCCCTGGTGGTCAGCCCGAACCCGTTCTACCAGATCTACGAAGGCGCGGCGTTCCTGGCGGGGGCCAAGCCGCACTACCTGCCGTGCCTGGACGCGAACGGCTTCAACCCGGATTTCGACGCCGTCTCGCCGGACATCTGGAAACGCTGCCAGATCCTGTTCCTGTGCTCCCCGGGCAACCCGACCGGTGCGTTGATCCCGGTGGACGTGCTGAAAAAACTCATCGCCCTGGCTGACAAACATGACTTCGTCATCGCCGCGGATGAGTGCTACAGCGAACTGTACTTCGACGAACAGACCCCGCCGCCAGGGCTGCTCAGCGCCTGCGTCGAACTGGGTCGCCAGGATTTCAAGCGCTGCGTGGTGTTCCACAGCCTGTCCAAGCGCTCCAACCTGCCCGGCCTGCGCTCCGGTTTCGTCGCTGGCGACGCGGACATCCTCAAGGGCTTCCTGCTGTACCGCACCTATCACGGCTGCGCCATGCCGGTTCAGACCCAACTGGCGAGCATCGCCGCGTGGAACGACGAAGTGCACGTACGCGCCAACCGTGCGCTGTACCGGGAAAAATTCGACGCCGTGCTGGAAATCCTCAGCCCGGTGCTGGACGTGCAGCGTCCCGATGGCAGTTTCTACCTGTGGCCAAACGTGGCCGGCGATGATGCAGCGTTCTGTCGCGACCTGTTCGAACAGGAACACGTCACCGTGGTGCCGGGCTCCTACCTGTCCCGCGATGTGGATGGCGTCAACCCGGGCGCCGGGCGCGTGCGCATGGCCCTGGTTGCGCCATTGGCCGAATGCGTGGAAGCGGCGGAGCGGATTCGCGCGTTTATCCAGCGTCGAGGCTGATGGCTGTACCGGGCTGAAGTGGACCGCTGTTGTGGCGAGGGAGCTTGCTCCCGCTGGGCTGCGCAGCGGCCCCAACAGCAACATCCGTACCGGCCACCACCTACCCCTGTACAAATACTCAGTGATGTCTAGGTTGCGCAATGCACCTATTTCGGTACACCTCATTCATAATGGATATCGCGCCATTATGATGAGGTACGGCATGAACAAGCACATCGGATCTGATTTTGACGATTTCCTCGCCGAGCAAGGCATCGCCGAAGAAGTTTCCGCCGCTGCGCTCAAACGCGTTATTGCCTGGCAGATTGCCGAAGCCATGAAGCTTCAGAAAGTGACCAAAAAGGCCTTGGCACAACGGATGCACACCAGTCGCACTGCTGTTGATCGTGCGCTGGATCAGAACGATGCAGGAATGACACTGGCAACGCTTGCCAGCGCGGCGCGTGCGTTGGGTCAGAGGGTGGAAGTGCGGCTGGTTCCTGAGCAGGAAGGGGCTCACGCATAAATGCTGTTGTGGCGAGGGGATTTATCCCCGCTGGGCTGCGAAGCGGCCCCAAAGCAGTCCACTCAATCTGCCTGACACACCGAGGCGCCAGATTTTAGGGCTGCTGCGCAGCCCAGCGGGGATAAATCCCCTCGCCACAGGTCCAGTGTTCTGCCGGGATTTTTGTGTTTGCCTTTCGATTTATCGCGAGCAAGCTCGCTCCCACAGTGGATGGGTGTTGTTCACAAAACCTGTGATCGACACTGCCACCTGTGTGAGCGAGCTTGCTCGCGATGGGGCCGGCACTTACTACATCAGGCCCGAAGCTCTGCCCGATCCAGGCACTTGTTCGCCAGCAACTCCCCCAACTCGATCATCTGCGCCACTCCCAATGCTACATGCCGCCGCGAGCCGTCCAGGTCAAACGCCAGGTCGCTGAGCATCGCATTGGCCGAAGCCAGGGTTTCGCTGAGGTTGGCTAGCAAGGCTTCGGTATCGACACTGTCCACCACCGTGAACAACTGCACCGAGGGCTTGGGGTCTGACTCGCTGTCGTCAGGCTTGAGGTAATGATCCAGCGCACGATCAGCGGCTTCTTGCAGCTTTTCAGGGGCGTAGTCGCCGTAGGGGAAGGTGGAGGCAAGTTTGGGTGAGGTTTGAGATTCTTTGGTCATGAAACTGCTACCTAGAGCTGAGGTATTGGAAACTCTGCACTTAATAGCGCAGAAGTATGTGCTCCTAGGGAAAGTTCGGATTCTCACGTCCGGTCGCTGATTTGGCAGCGACACCCAAAGGCTAGAGCCCTCGCTTCCGACGGACAACCTTAAAAACTTGTCGGAAACTTCGGTGCGTCTGACAGACCGCGACCGCCAGCTCAGACAAGAAAAGAAATAAAACGTACTGAGATACGCGAAGACATTGATTTCGTTGGCTTAGTACACCGACCCATCCCATGCAACACTGTTTCAAGCGTTCAAGCTGGCTTGAATTCGCTATCGCCGGTAGCCATAATCGATCCCGTCACCAGCGAAAGCTGGCAGGAGTCTGGGTCCCTCTCGGGGTTGACCCAGCGGCGCAGAAAGGGCGAAGCAAGCTCAACTGCGCGTCGATTGAAGCCGCCTTCGGGCGGCTTTGCTTTTTATGAGGATAAGGAATGCCTCTCTATTACCATCCCAAGCAAGGCGATGTTCTTCTTTGCGACTTCACGCGGGGCTTTGTTGCTCCTGAAATGCTAAAAATCCGCAAGGTAGTGGTGATCTCTCTTACCGCCACACACAGTCGCAAGCTCTGTACTGTGGTGCCGATTTCCTCCACGGCACCACAAACTCAGCAGGACTGGCACCACCTTCTCCATACCAACCCACGCCAATCCGATGGCTACAAAGAGCTGTGGGTAAAGTGCGACATGATCTATACCGTGAGCTTCGAGCGTTTGGACAAGCTGCACCGAAGGACTCGATCCAAGGGACGAGAGTACTTTGTTCCTCGCCTGGGTTCTGAAGACATGCAAGGCGTGATTGCCGGTGTGAAGGCCTACCTACCGCTCTGACCCCAACCTATTTACCCAACCCCAAATTCGCCTCCGCCAAATCCAACTCCCCCAGCACCTCACGCAACACATCATCGCCAATCTGGTGGTGACGGCTGAGGCGATACAACTCCAGCCGCTGCGCCCGGAAAGCCTTCAAGCGCAGCCGGCGCTCCAGCAGGTCCATTTCGAACGCCAGCGCCTGGGCTTCGGCGGAATCGTTGAACACGTCGAGCTGGTGGCGATACTCGGACATCAGCCGCGCCTTGACCTCGGTCGCCAGCGCCGCCTGGGCTGCATCCGGCGTACTGCCCGCCTCGATCGGTTCTTCCACTTCCAGCGCATGGATCGCCGCTTCAGCGGTTTTGCGCCAGGCCTCGCGGACTTCGTTGCGCCGTTTGTCATCAGGGCTCTTTTCGATGCCCCGCAGCAACAACGGCAAGGCGATGCACGCCGCGATCAGCGACAGCAGAATCACCCCGGCGGCGATGAAGATCAGCAGGTCCCGCTCGGGAAACGCCTCGCCCGCGCCCAACAGCAATGGCACCGACAGCACGCCCGCCAGCGTCACCGCACCGCGCACTCCGCCGAAGGTCAACAGCCAGCATGAACGTGCGTTCGGAACCAAGGTCAGCTCGCCCTGACCACGCCAGCGTCGCAGCAGCCCGGACAGGCGCCAGATACTTTGTACCCAGACAAACCGCAGCACCAGCAACACCAGGAAAATCGCCACTACATCCAGGCAGCGGTAGAACAGCGTTGGCCACAGCGTGGTCTCGAGGTGAGTCACCGCCTTGATGATGTCCGGCAACTGCAGCCCCAGCAGAAGGAAGATCAGGCCGTTGAAAGCGAACTCCAACAGCGACCAGACACTGCGATTGAGCAACCGCGTGCCGGTCTGGCGCGGCAGCAGGTCGAGCCAGCTCTGCATCATCCCCGCCGCCACCGCCGAGAGAATGCCCGAGGCGCCCAAGCGCTCAGCCAGTACATAGGCGGCAAACGGCAGCAGCAACATGAACACCACATGAGTGGCTGGGTCATCCCAACCCCGGGCAATCATCCACGCCCGCAGCCGGCCCAGCAGCCAACTCAGGGCCACGCCGACCAGCAGGCCGCCGACCGCCACCAATACGAACGTCAGGCTCGCACTGGCCAGGGAAAAGACCCCGGTAATGGCCGCCGCCAGGGCGAACTTGAAGGTCACCAGGCCCGACGCATCGTTCATCAGCGCCTCACCCTGGAGCATGTGCATCAGGGGGCCGGGCAAGCGGTCGCGGGCAATCGCCGACACCGCCACCGCGTCGGTCGGCGACAGCACCGCCGCCAGGGCGAAGGCCACTGGCAACGGGATACTCGGCAGCAGCCAATGAATGAAATAACCGGCGCCCACCACGGTGAACAACACCAGCCCCACCGCCAGCGTCAGGATCGGCCCCCGCAGGCGCCACAACTCGCGCTTGGGCATGCGCCAGCCGTCGGAGAACAGCAGCGGCGGCAGGAACAGAAACAGGAACAACTCAGGATCGAGGGCCACGTGCAGGCCCAGGGACGGCCAGGCCAGCAAGGCGCCCGCGCCAATCTGTACCAGCGGCAACGGCAGCGGGATCAACCGTCCGAGCAGGCGCGAAACACCCACCAGCATCAACAGGATCAGGACGGTATAGGCGCTCTGCATAGCGGTTTCCAATGACAGCGACACACATCCGGCAACAGCTTGCCGTTGAAGTGCCATATTAACCGCCTAGGATTAACTTGGCCGTTACACCTATGTCGCAGCCCCACCTCTTGTGGGAGCAAGCTCCCTTCCACAGGTTTTGGTGTGCATCAACCTGGGCCGTCGCGAAACCGTCCGGTCATGGCATAATCCTTCACCTTTTATTTCCAGCACCTGCAAAGGGGGCAATTTCCTTGACCGATTCAAGCAAAACGTTGCACCTTTTCGGCATCAAAGCCTGTGACACCATGAAAAAGGCGCGCACCTGGCTCGATGAACACGCTGTACGCTACGACTTTCACGATTACAAGACCGCCGGCATCGACCGTGAACACCTGACCCAATGGTGCAACGAGCATGGCTGGCAAGTAGTGTTGAACCGTGCCGGTACGACCTTTCGCAAACTCGACGACGAACGCAAAGCCGATCTCGACCAGACGAAAGCCATCGAACTGATGCTCGCCCAACCCTCGATGATCAAGCGCCCGGTGCTCGATCTCGGTGACCGAACCCTGATTGGCTTCAAGCCAGATATTTATGCGGCAGAGATCAAGTAAGCCTGCCCAGTCCATTTTGTAGAGGTAATTTCATGTCCACTACCCTGTTCAGCCTGGCCTTCGGTGTCGGCACTCAAAACCGTCAAGGCGCCTGGCTGGAAGTGTTCTACGCACAGCCGCTGCTCAACCCGTCGGCAGACATCATCAAGGCCATCGCGCCGATCCTCGGCTACAGCGAAGGCAATCAGGCCATCACCTTCACCACCGCCCAGGCCTCGCAACTGGCTGAAGCCATCAAGGGCGTCGATGCCGCGCAAGCCGCACTGCTGACCCGCCTGGCAGAAAGCCACAAGCCGCTGGTCGCCACCCTGCTGGCCGAAGATGGTCAACTGAGCTCCACGCCTGAGGCTTACCTCAAGCTGCACCTGCTGTCCCATCGCCTGGTCAAGCCCCACGGCCTGAACCTGGCCGGCATCTTCCCTCTGCTGCCGAACGTGGCCTGGACCAGCCAGGGCGCGATCGACCTGAGCGAACTGGCCGAGCACCAGCTCGAAGCCCGTCTGCGCGGCGAGTTGCTGGAAGTGTTCTCGGTGGACAAGTTCCCGAAAATGACTGATTACGTGGTTCCGGCCGGCGTGCGTATCGCCGATGCCGCACGGGTCCGCCTGGGCGCCTACGTGGGCGAAGGCACCACCGTGATGCACGAAGGTTTCGTCAACTTCAACGCCGGCACCGAAGGCCCGGGCATGATCGAAGGCCGTGTCTCGGCGGGCGTGTTCGTCGGCAAGGGTTCGGACCTGGGCGGCGGCTGCTCCACCATGGGCACCCTGTCGGGCGGCGGCAACATCGTGATCAAGGTGGGCGAAGGCTGCCTGATCGGCGCCAACGCCGGCATCGGTATCCCGCTGGGCGATCGCAACACCGTGGAGTCGGGCCTGTACGTGACCGCCGGCACCAAGGTGAAGCTGCTGGACGAGCACAACCAACTGGTCAAAGTGGTCAAGGCCCGCGACCTGGCCGGCCAGCCCGACCTGTTGTTCCGTCGCAATTCCGAGACCGGCGCGGTGGAATGCAAGACCCATAAATCGGCCATCGAGCTGAACGAAGCACTGCACGCGCACAACTAAGCCGCGTCCCCCCTCACCTGTGGGAGCAACCTTGCTCCCACAGGGTCCGGCGTAACTCCAGCAGGGCCCGAAAGCATGTTGATCCAATCCCCCTGGCGTGCCGATTTCCCGGCCATCGCCGCCCTGCAACGGCAAGGCCAGACCTACCTGGACAGCGCCGCCACCACGCAAAAACCCCAAGCACTATTGGATGCCCTGACGCATTACTACACCAACGGCGCAGCCAATGTGCACCGTGCGCAACATCTGCCAGGCGCCCATGCCACCCAGGCGTTCGAAGACAGCCGCCTCAAGGTCGCGCAATGGCTCAACGCCGGGGATGGCGGGCAGATCGTCTTCACCCACGGCGCGACTTCGGCGTTGAACCTGCTGGCCTACGGGCTGGAACACCGGTTCAACCCGGGCGATGAAATCGTCATCAGCGCCCTGGAACACCACGCCAACCTGCTGCCCTGGCAACAACTGGCCGAACGTCGCTCGTTGACGCTGGTGGTGTTGCCGCTGGATGCCGACGGGGTAATCGACCTGGGCACCGCCGCCGACCTGATCGGCCCACGCACGCGACTGCTGGCGGTGAGCCAGTTGTCCAACGTGCTGGGCACCTGGCAACCCTTGCCGGCGCTGCTGGCACTGGCCAAGGCCCAAGGGGCGTTGACGGTGATCGACGGCGCCCAGGGCGTGGTCCATGGCCGTCATGACGTGCAGGCCCTGGGTTGCGATTTCTACGTGTTTTCCAGCCACAAGCTCTACGGCCCCGAAGGCTTGGGCGTGCTGTACGGCCGTACCGAAGCGCTTCACACACTGCACCACTGGCAGTTTGGCGGCGAGATGGTGCAACAGGCCGATTACTACAGCGCCACCTTCCGTCCGGCGCCGCTGGGTTTCGAAGCCGGCACGCCGCCGATTGCCAGCGTGATCGGCCTGGGGGCGACGCTGGATTACCTGTCCGGCCTCGACCCGCAAGCGCTCATTGACCATGAGGCGGCGCTGCACGATTACCTGCTGCACGGCTTGCTGGCCCGCAACGGCGTACGCCTGGTGGGCAATCCACGCCAGGCACTGGTCAGCTTCGTGGTCGAGGGCGTACACAACGCCGACCTGGCCCACCTGCTGACCGAGCAAGGCATCGCCGTGCGCGCCGGGCATCACTGCGCCATGCCACTGTTCAGGCATCTGAAGCTTTCCGGGGCGATCCGCGTGTCGCTGGCGCTGTACAACGACTCCGCCGACATCGAGCGTTTCTTCGACGCCTTGGATCAGGCCTTGGAGATGTTGCGATGAACCTGCCGGCCGATGCCGCCATGGCGCTACAGGTTTTCCAGGACGCCTCGGGCTGGGAACAACGGGCCAGGCTGCTGATGCAATGGGGCGAACGTCTGCCGCCCCTGAGCGACGAGGACAAGTGCGAGGCCAACCTTGTCCACGGCTGTGAGAGTCAGGTGTGGTTGGTGGGGCGGTTGGCTGATGGGCATTGGCAGTTTTGCGCCAGTAGCGATGCGCGGTTGATCCGCGGGTTGGTGGCGTTGCTGCTGGCGCGGGTCAACGGGTTGACCGCCGAGGAGTTGCAGCAAGTGGATTTACCGGATTGGTTCAACCAGTTGGGATTGTCGCGGCAACTGTCGCCGTCGCGTAGCAATGGCTTGAATGCGGTGCTGCAGCGGATGCGCGAGTTGACTCAATGATTGTGGCGAGGGGATTTATCCCCGTTGGGCTGCGAAGCAGCCCTAAAGCAGTCAACTCAAGCTGTCTGACACAGCGCATTGTTAGGTTTGAGGGCTGCTTCGCAGCCCAGCGGGGATAAATCCCCTCGCCACAAAAGCGCTCACTGCCCAGGCTGGACCCTATCCGCCGGTCGCCGCACACCCGCCACAATCTTATCCACAGCCTTGGTCGCCGCGACCATGCCAAACGTCGCCGTGACCATCATCACCGCGCCAAACCCACCGGCGCAGTCGAGCTTCACACCATCCCCGACAAAACTCTTCTGCAAGCAAATGCTGCCGTCTGGCTTCGGATAGCGCAGTTGTTCGGTGGAGAACACGCAGGGCACGCTGTAGTGGCGGGTCACGGTGCGGGAGAAACCGTAGTCGCGGCGCAAGGTGGAGCGCACCTTGGAGGCCAGCGGATCGTTGAACGTACGGTTGAGGTCGCAGACCTGGATCAGCGTCGGGTCGATCTGCCCGCCCGCGCCGCCGGTGGTGATGATCTGGACCTTGCGGCGCTTGCACCAGGCGATCAGCGCCGCCTTGGCGTTGACGCTGTCGATGCAGTCGATCACGCAATCGATGTTCGGCGTGATGTATTCGGCCATGGTGTCGCGGGTGACGAAGTCGGCCACCGCATGCACCGTGCAATCGGGGTTGATTCCCCGCAGCCGCTCGGCCATCACCTCGACCTTGGGCTTGCCGACGGTGCTGTTCAGGGCATGCAACTGACGGTTGGCGTTGCTGACGCAGACGTCGTCCAGGTCGAACAACGAAATCTCGCCCACACCGCAACGGGCGATGGCTTCCGCCGCCCAGGAACCGACGCCACCGACGCCGACAATCGCCACATGGGCCGCCCGCAGGCGCTCCAGGCCGTCGATGCCATACAAGCGGGCGATGCCGGCAAACCGTGGATCTTCTGTACTCATGACCAATACCCCAAAAACCGGCGCGCATTATAGGGCTTTGTCTCGGCAATTTAAGCAAAACCTCTGTGGGAGCGAGCTTGCTCGCGATGGCGTCGGATCAGCCAGCATCGATGTCGACTGATACACCGTCATCGCGAGCAAGCTCGCTCCCACAGGTTCTGTGTCACACACCGTCGGCATACTTGGGCCCATGGTGGTCGTTTTGCTATAAGATAACCGCCATTTTTGCGAACCTTGGCCCAAATGCAATCCAACGGCCGAACTCAGGACCTGTGGGAGCGGGCTTGCTCGCGAAAGCGGTGTATCAGGCGATACATGTGTGACTGACACACCGCCTTCGCGAGCAAGCCCGCTCCCACAGAGATCCGTGTCTCCTTTCCATGTTTCCGGAGTTTTCCATGACGGCCCACGCCGACCTCTCGCCGACCCTGCAACTCGCCTGCGACCTGATCCGCCGTCCGTCCGTGACGCCGGTGGATGCCGATTGTCAGAAACTGATGATGCAGCGCCTGGGCGACGCCGGTTTCAAGCTCGAGCCGATGCGCATCGAGGATGTGGATAACTTCTGGGCCAGCCACGGTAAGCATGACGGCCCGGTGCTGTGTTTCGCCGGGCACACCGATGTGGTGCCGACCGGTCCGGTGCAAGCCTGGCAGCTCGACCCGTTCG
Organism: Pseudomonas sp. B21-054; assembly: GCF_026016345.1. Lineage (NCBI taxonomy): Bacteria > Pseudomonadati > Pseudomonadota > Gammaproteobacteria > Pseudomonadales > Pseudomonadaceae > Pseudomonas > Pseudomonas sp. B21-054. The sequence goes on along the minus strand of NZ_CP087204.1, from coordinate 1,350,380 downwards.
ATGCGGTCATCGATGAGCACGGCATGCTTTGCGGCCGTGGCGCGGCGGACATGAAGGGCAGCCTCGCGGCGATGATCGTGGCCGCCGAGCGCTTCGTCGCCGACTACCCGGACCACAAGGGCTCGCTGACCTTCCTGATCACCAGTGATGAAGAAGGCCCGGCCCACCATGGCACCAAGGCCGTGGTCGAGCGCCTCAAGGCGCGTCAGGAACGGCTGGACTGGTGCATCGTCGGCGAGCCGTCGAGCACCACCCTGGTGGGCGATGTGGTCAAGAACGGCCGGCGCGGTTCCCTGGGCGCGAAGCTGACCGTGCGCGGCAAGCAAGGCCACGTGGCTTATCCACACTTGGCGAAAAACCCGATTCACCTGGCCGCCCCCGCTCTGGCAGAGTTGGCCGCCGAGCATTGGGACCATGGCAACGACTTCTTCCCGCCCACCAGTTTCCAGATCTCCAACCTCAATTCCGGCACCGGCGCGACCAACGTGATCCCCGGTGACCTGGAGGCGGTGTTCAACTTCCGCTTCTCCACCGAATCCACCGTCGAAGGCCTGCAACAGCGCGTCGCCGATATCCTCGACAAGCATCAGTTGGACTGGCACATCGACTGGGCGCTGTCCGGCCTGCCGTTTCTCACCGAGCCGGGGGCGCTGCTGGACGCGGTGTCGTCGAGCATCAAGGACGTCACCGGGCGCGAGACGAAAGCGTCCACCAGCGGCGGCACGTCCGACGGTCGTTTTATCGCCACCATGGGCACGCAAGTGGTCGAGCTGGGGCCGGTCAACGCGACCATCCACCAGGTCAACGAACGGGTGCTGGCGGCCGATCTCGACGTGCTGACCGAGATCTACTACAAGACGCTGATCAAGTTGCTCGCCTGATGCTCGCCTGCCCGATCTGCAGTGAACCGCTGAATGCGGTGGACAACGGCGTGGTGTGCCCGGCCGGCCACCGCTTCGACCGTGCGCGGCAGGGTTACCTGAACCTGTTGCCGGTGCAGCACAAGAACAGCCGCGACCCCGGCGACAACCAGGCCATGGTCGAAGCCCGGCGCGATTTTCTTAACGCCGGGCATTACGCCCCCGTTGCCCGACGCCTGGCCGAACTGGCCGCCGAGCGCGCGCCCGGGCGCTGGTTGGACATCGGCTGCGGCGAGGGTTACTACACCGCACAGATCGCCGAGGCGCTGCCCAATGCCGATGGCTATGCCCTGGACATTTCCCGCGAGGCGGTCAAGCGTGCCTGCAAACGCAACCCGCAACTGACCTGGTTGATCGCCAGCATGGCCCGGGTGCCGTTGGCGGACGGTTGCTGCCAGTTCCTGGCCAGCGTGTTCAGCCCGCTGGACTGGCAAGAGGCCAAGCGCCTGCTCAGCCCGGGTGGCGGCTTGATGAAAGTCGGCCCGACCGCCGGCCATCTGATGGAATTGCGCGAGCGGTTGTACGACGAAGTGCGCGAGTACACCGATGACAAACACCTGGCCCTGGTGCCGTCGGGCATGGTGCTGGATCACAGCGAAACCCTCGAATTCAAGCTGACCCTCGACAGTGGCCAGGACCGCGCCAACCTGCTGGCCATGACGCCCCACGGCTGGCGCGCCAGTGCCGAACGCCGCGCCAGTGTGATCGAGCAGGCCGAGCCGTTCGAGGTCAGCGTGTCGATGCGCTACGATTATTTCGTTCTTCAATAACCTTTTGATTCCGGCCCCGGGCAACCGCTCGGGGCCCGTTAAATCCGCGAATGGATTTTTCAAGACCGCAGCGAGGACATCCATGCGCCAGCCCGATATCGAGATTTACCTCAAAGACGCCGACGTCGACCACAAGGCCATCGCCGCCTGGCTCAGCCAGGCCCTGGGCCCGTGCAGCGAATGGGTGCAGAAAGGCCAGACCTACAAGTGCAAGGCCGGCAGCATCCCGGTGACCTGGCTGCCAAAGGCCGTGGGCAAATGGAACAGCCTGTACCTGGAAAGCGACCAGACCCCGTGGGAAGACGACATCGCCTGCGCCCGCGCCGCCTTCGCCGCACTGAATGTCGAAGTGCGTTGCGCGCCTGGCTCGTGGGTGGAGGAAGAAGGTGAGGAATCAGCGGATCGCTGGATTCGCATCAGCGTTGATGGGGAAGAAGAGATTACCTGGAAGACGGCCTAACGCAGACCTCCAGCCCACCGAAGAGCCAATGTGGGAGCGAGCTTGCTCGCGATAGCGGTCTGCCTGAGACGATGATGTTGAATGTACCGCCGTCATCGCGAGCAAGCTCGCTCCCACAGGGAATGTGTGGCGGGCACGAAATAGTGAACACCCCATTCAAAACTGTGGGAGCGGGCTTGCTCGCGATAGCGGTAGATCAGCCAGACTAGAAGTGACTGACACACCGCTATCGCGAGCAAGCCCGCTCCCACAGGGATTTACTGTGGCGGCAAGCGCGGTTTACAACCCCACCACATCCTCAGCCTGCAAGCCCTTCTGCCCTTCCACGACTGCGTATTCGACCTGCTGGCCTTCCGTCAGGGAACGGTGCCCCTCACCGCGGATGGCACGGTAATGCACAAATACATCCGCCCCGCCTTCACGCTGAATGAAGCCGTAGCCTTTGGCGTCGTTGAACCACTTCACACTGCCGGTCTCGCGTGTTGCCATGATGCTCACTCCCATTTTTTATTTTTAAGTCGGCTTTTCGATGGAAAGCCGTACGAACTTTCACCACCGTCAGGCCGTCCATGGGGAGGCCGGGCAGCAACATGGCGAGTATATGACACCCGGAAAAACTCTCAACTGACTTTACTTCGGCGCTTTTTTGCCGATTTTCGACGAATCCGGCACACTACCGACCGCTCCACCCCACTCACTCATGCAGAAGCCGTATGACCCGCTCCCCGTTCCGCCGTCTTGTGTTTGGCACCCTGCGCCGACTGTTGTATCTCTGGGTTCGCTCCGAGACGATCAACCAGTCGTCCTTCACCCTCAACCTCGACCGCAGTCGTCCGGTGTTCTACGTCCTGCAAGATCCTTCGCTCACCGACCTGGCCGTGCTCGACACCGAGTGCACCAAGGCAGGCCTGCCGCGTCCGGTGCTGCCGGTCTCGGTGGGCAACCTGTTGGAGCCGGCGGCGTTTTTCTACCTGACACCGGCGCCGGACTGGCTCGGACGCCAGGACAAACGTGGTGCGCCGCCGACCCTGACGCGGCTGGTCAATGCCCTGTCCCACAACGCTGCCGAAGACGCACAGATCATTCCGGTCAGCGTGTTCTGGGGCCAGTCGCCCGACAGCGAATCCAGCCCGTGGAAGCTGTTGTTCGCCGACAGCTGGGCCGTCACCGGGCGCTTGCGCCGCCTGTTGAGCATCATGATCCTGGGACGCAAGACCCGCGTGCAGTTCTCCGCGCCGATCCATCTGCGCGAGCTGATCGAACACGACAAGGGCCACGAACGCACCGTGCGCATGGCCCAGCGGATCCTGCGGGTGCACTTTCGCAACTTGAAAGCGGCGGTCATCGGCCCCGACATCTCCCACCGACGCAACCTGGTCAAGGGCCTGTTGAACCAGCCGCTGGTCAAGCAGGCGATTGCCGAGGAAGCCGAGCGGGAAAAGATCGCCCCGGAAAAAGCCAAGGCCCAGGCCCTGCGCTACGGCAACGAAATCGCCTCGGATTACACCTACACCGCGATCCGCTTCCTGGAAGTGGTGTTGAGCTGGTTCTGGAACAAGATCTACGACGGCATCAAGGTCAACCACATCGAAGGCGTGCAGAACGTCGCCCAGGGCCACGAAGTCATCTACGTGCCGTGCCATCGCAGCCACATCGACTACCTGCTGCTGTCGTACCTGCTGTTTCGCAACGGCCTGACGCCACCGCACATCGCCGCCGGCATCAACCTCAACATGCCGGTCATCGGCGGCCTGCTGCGTCGTGGCGGGGCGTTTTTCATGCGCCGTACCTTCAAGGGCAACCCGCTCTACACCGCCGTGTTCAACGAATACCTGCACACGCTGTTCACCAAGGGCTTTCCGGTGGAGTATTTCGTCGAAGGCGGACGCTCGCGCACCGGGCGCATGCTGCAACCCAAGACCGGCATGCTCGCCATTACTTTGCGCAGTTTCCTGCGTTCATCGCGCATGCCCATCGTCTTCGTGCCGGTCTACATCGGCTATGAGCGGGTACTGGAAGGCCGCACCTACCTGGGCGAGCTGCGTGGGGCCAGCAAGAAGAAAGAATCGATCTTCGACATCTTCAAGGTCATCGGCGCCCTCAAGCAACGCTTCGGCCAGGTGGCGGTGAACTTCGGCGAGCCGATCAAGCTGGCGGAATTCCTCGACGGTGAACAGCCAGATTGGCGCCAACAGGAGCTGGGCCCGCAGTTCAAGCCAGCCTGGCTCAACGCGACCACCCACCGCCTCGGCGAGCGCGTGGCCCGGCACCTGAACGAAGCCGCGGCCATCAACCCGGTCAACCTCGTCGCCCTGGCGCTGCTCTCCACCAGCCGCCTGGCCCTGGACGACCGTGCCATGGCCCGGGTGCTGGACCTGTACCTGGCGCTGCTGCGCAAAGTGCCGTATTCGCCCCACACCACCTTGCCCGAAGGCGACGGCCAAGCGCTGATCGAACACGTGAAGGGCATGGACCTGCTGTCGGAACAGAGCGATGCCCTGGGCAAGATTCTGTATCTGGATGAACAGAACGCGGTGCTGATGACCTACTACCGCAATAACGTGCTGCACATCTTCGCCCTGCCCGCGTTGCTCGCCAGCTTCTTCCAGAGCAGCTCACGCATGAGCCGCGAGCAGATCCTGCGCTATACCCGCGCCTTGTACCCCTACCTGCAATCGGAGCTGTTCATTCGCTGGTCGCTGGAAGAATTGGACGGCGTGGTCGACCAATGGCTCGACGCGTTTGTGGAACAGGGCCTGCTGCGTTTCGAAAACGACCTGTACCTGCGGCCGGCGCCGAGTTCGCGGCACTTCGTGCTGCTGACCCTGCTGTCCAAAAGCATCGCCCAGACCTTGCAGCGCTTCTACATGACCGTCTCGCTGCTGCTCAACAGCGGCCAGAACACGGTCAGCGCCGAAGAACTGGAAGACCTTTGCACGGTCATGGCCCAGCGCCTGTCGATCCTGCACGGTTTGAACGCCCCGGAGTTCTTCGACAAGAGCCTGTTCCGCCACTTTATCCAGACTATGCTGGACCTTGATGTACTGCGCCGCGACGAGGCCGGCAAGCTCAGCTACCACGAGCTGCTGGGCGAATTGGCCGAAGGCGCGGCCAAGCGGGTGCTGCCGGCGGAGATTCGCCTGTCGATCCGCCAGGTGGCGTTGCATCGCAGTGAAGACGCGGCGGATCAGGTTGCCCCGGTGACGCAGGACTGATTCCCACAGGCGCCAGTTTTTTCCCCCTGGCGCCCTCAATATGGAAATACACCCCATGAAAAAACTCCTTCTCATCACCGCCGCCACGCTCCTGAGCGCCTGCTCCAGCGCACCGTTGGCGGGCAAGAGCAGCCTCGACGGCGAAGTGTTCTACCTGCAACGCATCGCCCTGCCGCCCACTGCCACCTTGAGCGTGAGCCTGCAAGACGTGTCCCTGGCCGACGCCCCCGCGGTGGTCCTCGACGAGCAACACGGCCCGGTCAAAGGCCAGGTCCCGCTGCCGTTCCACCTCAGTTATGATCCGACCCAGGTCAAGCCCGGCCACCGTTATGCCGTGAGCGCCCGCATCGAAGTGGACGGCCAGTTGATGTTTATCACCACCGAACAACACACCGTGCAACTCGATGGCAAGGATCCGCAGCCGTTGAAGATCCGCGTCAACGCCGCACGCTGATTCCTTTTCAAATTCTCTTCAAGGAAGCTGTCATGCTCCGTTCTACCCTCCGTTTCACCGGCCTGTGCGCGGGCCTGTTGATCTGCGCCAATGCCATGGCCCTGTCCCTTGGCGATCTGTCGCAAAAAGATGCCACGGGCGGTCTCAAGGACGCCCTGACCCAAGGCGCCCAAGTGGCGGTCAAGCAACTGGGCACACCCGGCGGTTTCAGCAATAACCCAGAGGTTAAGATCGAGCTGCCGGGCAAGCTCGGCAAAGTCGCCAGCAAGATGAAAGCCTTCGGCATGGGCGAGCAGGTCGATCAACTGGAAACCAGCATGAACCAGGCCGCTGAAGCCGCCGTGGTCCAGGCCCAGCCGATCCTGGTCAACGCCGTGAAAAACATGAGCGTGGACGATGCCAAGGGCATCCTCAGCGGTGGCAAGGACTCCGCCACGCAATACCTGAACAAAAGCAGCCGCGAGCAGATCCGCGCCAAGTTCCTGCCCATCGTCAAGCAAGCCACCGACAAGGTCGGCCTGGCACAGAAATACAACAGCTTCGCCGGCCAGGCCGCGACCTTCGGCGTGCTGGACGCCAAAAGCGCCAACATCGAAAACTACGTGACCGAACAGGCGCTGGATGGGTTGTTCGAGATGATCGGCAAGCAGGAAGCCACCATCCGCCAGAACCCGGCGGCTGCGGCGACCAGTTTGGCGAAGAAGGTTTTCGGCACTCTCTGAAACCCGGCGCAAAATAAGTGTGGGAGCGAGCTTGCTCGCGATGGCGGTGTAACAGTCAACGGAGATGTTGAGGCTGATACCGTCATCGCGAGCAAGCTCGCTCCCACATGGGGTCTACGGTGCACACAGGATTGGGCTCAGGTTTTCTTGACCCTGAACCACGCCGCATACAACGCCGGCAAAAACAGCAACGTCAACGCCGTCGCCACGATCAGCCCGCCCATGATCGCCACGGCCATCGGGCCGAAGAACAGGCTGCGCGACAGCGGGATCATCGCCAGTACCGCCGCCAATGCGGTGAGCACAATCGGGCGGAAGCGTCGCACGGTCGCTTCGATGATCGCCTGCCAGGGTGCGAGCCCGGCCTTGATGTCCTGTTCAATCTGGTCCACCAGAATCACCGAGTTGCGCATGATCATTCCCGACAGCGCGATGGTGCCGAGCATGGCGACAAAACCGAACGGCTGGCGGAACACTAGCAGGAACAGCGTGACACCGATCAGCCCCAGGGGCGCCGTGAGAAACACCATGGCCGTGCGTGAGAAACTGCGCAGTTGCAGCATCAGCAACGTCAGTACCACCACGATGAACAATGGCACACCGGCATTCACCGATTTTTGCCCGCGAGCCGAATCCTCCACCGTACCGCCCACTTCCAGCAAATAGCCATCCGGCAACTCTGCGCGAATCGGCTCCAGGGTCGGGAAGATCTGCTGCACCAGGGTCGCCGGTTGTTCCTTGCCGTAGATATCGGCCCGCACAGTCACGTTCGGCAGACGGTTGCGGTGCCAGATCACCCCCTCTTCGAAGCCATACTCCAGCGTCGCGATCTGTGACAGCGCAACGCTTTTACCACTGTCGGTGGGCACTGCCAGGCTCGGCAGCAGCGACAGTTCGGTGCGCTCATGCACCGTGCCGCGCAGCAGGATTTCGATCAACTCGTTGTCTTCCCGGTACTGGCTGACGCTGGACCCGGTGAGAGAACTTTGCAGGAAGCTCGACAGATTGGCCGTGCTCACGCCCAAGGCCCGGGCGCGGTCCTGATCGACGTTCAGGTACACCACTTTGCTCGGTTCTTCCCAATCCAGATGCACATTAACCACGTAGGGATTTTCACGGACCTTCGTCGCCACTTTCCGTGCAAGGGCCCGGACTTCTTCGATGTGCTCACCGGTTATGCGGAACTGCACCGGGTACCCCACAGGCGGACCGTTTTCCAGGCGCGTGACCCGCGAGCGCAGGGTCGGGAATTGTTCGTTCAAGGTGCTGATCAACCAACTGCGCAACGGCTCGCGGTCTTCGATGGTCTTGGCGAGCACCACGAACTGGGCAAAGCTCGACGCCGGCAGCTGTTGATCCAGCGGCAAGTAGAAGCGCGGTGAACCGGTGCCGACGTAGGCCACATAGTTGTCGATACCTACGTGGTCCTTGAGCAGGGCTTCAAGGCGCTTGACCTGTTCGGCGGTGTTACTCAGGGAAGCGCCTTCCTGCAGTTTCAGATCGACCATCAGCTCCAGTCGCCCCGACGCCGGGAAAAACTGTTGCGGCACAAACCGAAACAGCACCACCGAGCCGATAAACAGCAGCGCGGTCAGGGTGATGACGGTTTTGCGCCGACGCACGCACCATTCCACCAACCGCCGGACCCGTTGATAAAACGGCGTGCCGTAAGGGTCGGTCTGGCCATCGTTGGTGCCGTGTTTGGCCGCATGGATTTTCGCCAGGTCCGGCAGGAATTTCTCCCCCAGGTACGGCACGAACACCACGGCGGCCACCCACGAAGCGAGCAGCGCCAAGGTCACGACCTGGAAAATCGAACGGGTGTATTCGCCGGTGCCGGATTGCGCAGTGGCGATCGGCAGGAAGCCCGCTGCCGTGATCAACGTACCGGTGAGCATCGGGAACGCCGTGCTGGTCCAGGCGAAACTGGCGGCCTTGATCCGGTCGAAGCCCTGCTCCATTTTGATCGCCATCATCTCCACCGCGATGATCGCATCATCCACCAGCAGTCCCAGCGCCAGCACCAGCGCACCGAGGGAGATCTTGTGCAGGCCGATCCCCAGGTAGTACATCGCGGCGAAGGTCATCGCCAGCACCAACGGGATCGCCAGGGCCACCACCATGCCGGTGCGCAACCCGAGGGAGAAAAAGCTCACCAGCAACACAATCGTCAGCGCTTCGACCAAGACCTGGACGAACTCGCCCACACCGGTTTTCACCGCCGCCGGCTGGTCCGAAACCTTGCGCAGTTGCATGCCGGCCGGAAGGTTGTTCTGCAAACGGGCAAACTCGACCTCCAGGGCCTTGCCGAGGATCAGGATATCGCCGCCCTGCTTCATGGCCACGGCCAAGCCGATGGCATCTTCACCCATGAAGCGCATGCGCGGGGCCGGCGGATCGTTGAAACCGCGACGCACCTCGGCCACATCGTCGATACGGAAGGTGCGATCGGCGACCCGGATTGGAAAGTTGCGAATATCCTCTACTGTCTGAAAATTCCCTGAAACCCGTAGCTGCAGTCGCTCACTGGCGGTTTCGAAGAAGCCGGCGGTCGATACCGCGTTCTGCGCTTCAAGGGCCTGCTGGACCGCCGCCAACGGCAAGCCGAGGGTCGCCAACTTGACGTTCGACAGTTCGATCCAGATTTTTTCGTCCTGCAGACCGAGCAGCTCGACCTTGCCCACATCCTTGACCCGTTGCAGCTGGATCTGGATGCGGTCGGCGTAATCCTTGAGCACCGCGTAGTCGAATCCATCACCGGTCAGCGCGTAGATATTGCCGAAGGTGGTGCCGAACTCATCATTGAAGAACGGCCCGTGGATACCCGCCGGCAAGGTGTCGCGGATGTCTCCGATCTTCTTGCGGATCTGGTACCAAAGCTCGGGAATCTGCGCCGAATGCAAGGAATCGCGGGCCATGAAGGTCACCTGGGACTCACCCGGGCGGGAGAACGAGACAATCCTTTCGTAATCGCCGGTTTCCATCAGCTTCTTTTCGATGCGTTCGGTGACCTGGCGCGAGACTTCCTCGGCCGTGGCGCCCGGCCAGTTGGTATGAATGACCATGGCTTTGAAGGTGAACGGCGGGTCTTCGCTCTGGCCGAGCTTGGTGTAGGAAAGCGCACCGACGACGGCCAGCAACAGCATCAGGAACAGCACGATCTGGCGATTACGCAGCGCCCATTCGGAAAGATTGAAGCCCATCGGGGATTACTCCTTGGCCGCCAGGTTGACCACGCGGTTGGAGCGATCCACCGGCCGCACCTGCTGGCCGTCGAGGAGCACATGCACGCCAGCTGCCACGACCCAATCATCGGGGCCCAGGCCTTCCAGCACCGGAACGGTTTTTTCACCGAAGGCGCCGACGCGCACCGGGACTTTTTTCACGGTGTTGTTGGCGTTGAGCACCCAGACAAAAGTCGCGCCGTTCTCGGCAGTCAGGGCCGACAACGGCACCGACAGCGAGACCTTGTCGGCGGCCTGGATAAACACCCGGGCGCTCTGGCCCAACTCAGCCGGAACGCTGCCAGCGGTGAACGCGACACGGGCGGCGAAGGTGCGAGACTTGGGGTCGGCGGCTGGCGAGAGTTCGCGGATGCGCCCGCTGAAACGCTGGTCGGGCTGGCTCCACAGCTCCACCGAAACCGGCTGGCCGATCTTGAACCGACCAAAACTCTGCTCCGGCAGGTCGATCAGCACTTCCCGCTCGCCATCGGTGGCAAGGGTGAACACCGTTTGACCTGCCGATACCACCTGCCCGACTTCCACCGAACGCCGGGCCACCACACCATCCTGCGGGGCACGCAGTACCGCGTAGCTGGCCTGATTGTTGGCGACGTCGAACTCGGCCTTGATCTGCTTGAGCCGCGCAGCGCCGGAACGGTAAAGGTTTTCCGCGTTGTCGTACTGGGAGCGGCTGACCATCTGCCGCTCCATCAAGGTCTTGTAGCGGTCACGCTCGGCACGCACCAGGTTCAGGTTGGCCTCGGCGGCGGCGACCTGGGCGCGGGAGGCTTCCAGTTGCAGGCGCACATCCTCCGGGTCGAGTTCGGCCAGTGCCTGATTGGCCTTGACCCGCTGCCCCTCTTCGACCAGTCGTCGGCTCACCTTACCGCCAATGCGAAAAGCCAGGTCGGGCTCGAAACGGGCGCGCACTTCGCCGGGGTAACTGTCCATCGCCTGGGCCGAAGGCTGTGGTTTCACCACCATGGCGGGGCGCACGGCCACGGGCACCGGCTCGTCATGACCACACGCAGACAATAAAAACGCCAGGCTGACTGGCAGGGCGAGGGACAACGCATAGCGGAACATGGCGAGTAACCTTTCGCTAATGGTGCTTGGAATAATTATACTGACGAGTATGTTATTAATAGCAAACTCACCAGTCCAGTATTAAAAGCGAAGAATGTCGAACAATCTTTCCCCCCCAAACGGCCCTGGCCGTCCGAAGGACCTGGCCAAACGCCAAGCCATTCTCGACGCGGCAAAAAAACTGTTCCTGAGCCTGGGGTATGCCAGTACCAGCATGGACGCCGTCGCCGCTGAGGCGGGCGTATCTAAACTGACGGTCTACAGCCACTTCAACGACAAGGAAACGCTGTTTTCCGCTGCCGTCGTGGCCAAGTGCGAAGAACAGGTGCCGCCGCTGTTTTACGAATGGCCTGATGGCGTGCCGATCGAGAATGTGTTGTTGAACATTGCCCGTGGCTTTAACCAACTGATCAACAGCGACGAATCGGTGAACCTGCATCGGCTGATCATGGCCCTGGGCAGCCAGGATCCGAAGCTCTCGACGATTTTCTACGAAGCCGGGCCCCAGCGGATGCTCTCAGGCATGGAGCGGCTGCTGAGCAAGGTCAACCAAAGCGGTGCCCTGAGCATCGACAAACCGCGCAATGCCGCCGAGCATTTCTTCTGCCTGATCAAGGGCGCGGCGAACTTCCGCTTGTTATTCGGCTGCGGCCCTCAATTGGAAGGCGAAGCGGCCGAGGCCCATGTACAGGAAGTGGTGGGGTTGTTTGTGCGGGCTTATCGGCCATAGGTCGAGCCCGTAGCCTTTCGCTGGCTGGGAGGGCCTCATCGCGAGCAAGCTCCCACAGGGTTTGATAAACGCTACAGATCCAATGTGGGAGCGAGCTTGCTCGCGATGCAGGCGACGCGGCCTCAGGGCTTGAGCGCTTTCTTGGGATAGATGTCATACCGGCTGGATTTGCCATCGAGCCCATGACTCGGCTTCGGCCCTTCGATGCACGGGGCCTTGCGTGGGCGCTTGACCACCACCCGGTGAGTCGCCAGGGCCAGGGCCGCGGCCAGCAGTGCCGGGGCGTCCTGGTCATCGCCCACCAAGGGCCGGAACAGGCGCATTTCCTTCTTCACCAGGGCGGTTTTCTCACGATGAGGAAACATCGGGTCCAGGTAGATGACCTGGGGGGGCTCGCCCTCCCAGTTGCGCATCACCTCGATGGAATTGCCCTTGAGCAAGCGCATGCGCGCCACGATGGGCGCCACGTCGAAATCCTCCGCCGCACGGGCCAGGCCGTCTTCCAGCAGCGCTCCAATCAGCGGCTGGCGCTCGATCAGGCTCATTTCACACCCCAGGCTGGCCAGCACAAAGGCATCCTTGCCCAACCCGGCGGTGGCATCCAGCACCCGCGGACGCACACCCTGGGCGATCCCGACCGCCTTGGCGATCATCTGGCCGCTGCCGCCGCCGTACAACCGACGATGGGCCGCACCGCCTTCGACGAAGTCCACCCGCACCGGCCCCGGCGCGTCCGGCCCCAGTTGCTGCAATTGCAGCCCTTGTTCGCCGACCTGCAAGGCAAACTCGCCATCGTCCACCTGCATAGGCAGGCCAAGCCGCTCGGCCCACTGCTCGGCCTGGGGCTGGAAGGCGGGGGCCAAGGCTTGGACATGGATGCGGCAGGCCACCGGTTGCTCACTCATGGACGTTGTTCATTCATGGAAACATGCTCAAAAAATTAATGATCGGCAAAAACGGCCGATAACAAAGGTGAACGGCATTTTGCCAGAGCTGAGCGTCGACCGAGAAAAATGTCAGACATTCAATCCACATCGATAGGCGTTATCTCCCCTTACGGCGATTACAGCCTGCGAAACACCCAAGCCCTGAGCGGCGTCAGTCACCTGTGGCAAGATTTTTTCGCCCGGGCCCTGGCCGATCAACTGGGTGATAACGCTCCGGCGCCTGGCAGCTATCAGCCAGTCGCCCTCGATGAAGCGGTTGAACCAACCCTCGGCGCCGAACTGCTGGAACACATTGTCAGCCAGCGCACCTGCGAAGTGATCGAAACCCCGGTCAAACCGCCTGAGCCGCTGTTCCTGCCCATCGCCGAATTCGAACTCGACCTGCTGGACAAACCTTTCCCGCCCTTCCCACCGGAAGAAATCGCCGCCCAGCAAAAACAGCAGACCTTCGAGAGCCACTGGGTTCGCCCACTCGTCCTCGCCGCCGGCCAACCGCTGCCTGAACCTGGCCCGGCGCCGCAGCCGCGTCCATTGCACCTGCCGATTGCCGAATTCGAACTCGACCTGCTGGACAAGCCCTTCCCGCCGTTCCCGGAAGAAGAGCTCGTGGCACAGCAGAAGCAACTGGACTTCGACACCCGCTGGGCACGCCCGATCGTGCTGCAGAACCTGCGTATCGCTGCCTGACCCGCTCAGGACACTAGCGACAGATCCACCATGGCCCGACATCCAGATGAAAATGGTTGCGGTGCGCCGCGTTGTAATCCGGACTCAAGACCACACTGAACATATCGCAGGCACCCTCGCGTACCTGCCGTAGGAACCGCGCATCGGCGTTGTCCTTCGGCCAGTCCCTGAGCACGCTGACCGTGCGGCCATCGGCCAGGCGAAACCCGGCGATATCCAACGCACTGGCCGTGGCGTGCTGGCTGCGCGCCCCACTTTCCCGACCGTACATGTTGCGACAGGCAAAACTGCCGAGGTGATCGACCCGCGTCACTTTCTGTCCATAGGTCGCCGCTGCCGCCGGTTGTAGCGCATGACGCTCGAACAGCGCGAACGCCACCGCCAATGGGCAACTGGCGAGGAAACTGCTGCTCAGTGCCACCTCCCCACCCTGCACCCTCAACACGTTGGTCAACGGGCACGACGTATTGGCGCCACTGTCGGCTTGGCGAGCGGTCCGCAGCCCCGAGGTGGCGAGGGCCTGGTCACACAGCTGCGGGTCGTTGCGCAGGGCCATGAGCTTGTAGCGGGTCAGCAGGTTGGGTGGCTGGTTGACATCCAGGGGCGCCCAGGGATTCCACTGTGGCGGCAGCGGCAGCCAGCCACGCCATACCGCCAGCGCGGCGAAGCCAACGATCAGCGCCACGACCATTAAACCTTTCAAAAACCGCACGACACTGCCTCGGGCATCAACCCTTGAATAATTGGTTGGCCTGTTTGAACGGCATCGAGCGACGGGTGAACGTGAACGTGCCCTGCTGCTGGATTTCCTCGGCCGCGCGGAAAAACTCGCCATACGCGGCCAAGGCCAGGGCCGATCCGACGCTGATGCGCTTGACCCCCAACTCGCTCAACTGCGCCACTGTCAGGTCCAGTGCCCCAGACATCAACACATTCACCGGCTTCGGCGCCACGGCCTGCACCACCGCGAGCACTTGTTTGGCCGAACTCAGCCCCGGGGCGTAGAGCACGTCGGCACCGGCCTCGGCAAACGCCTTCAGGCGACGAATCGTGTCATCCAGATCGGGATTGCCGTGCAGGAAATTCTCCGCACGGGCAGTCAGCAGGAACGGATACGGCAAGCTGCGCACGGCGTCAGCAGCGGCTTTGACCCGCGCCACGGCATGCTCGAAGCAATAGATCGGGCTGTCTTCGCGCCCCGTGGCATCTTCGATGGAGCCACCTACCGCACCGGCATGCGCCGCACGGAGCAGGTTGCGGGCGCAATCCTCGGGCGCGTCGGCAAAGCCGTTCTCCAGGTCGACCGCCACTGGCAGGTCGGTGGTGGCGACAATCGCCCGTACGTTGGCCAGGGTGTCTTCCAACCCCAATGCACCATCAGGCCGTGCCAGGGAAAAAGCGTGGCCGGCACTGGTGGTCGCCAAGGCCTCGAAACCGAGGCTGGCCAGCATCTTGGCGGAACCGGCGTCCCACGGATTGGGAATGACAAAAGCCTCTTCGCGTTCGTGCAAGGCCTTGAACGCCTGGGCTCGACGGGTTTGCGCATCCATGTTGTTCGCTCCGGAGCAGAGAAGGATCAGGCCTCAGAGCAAACCCAGTTGCTCGGCGGCGGGCTCTCTATATAGCTCAGGCAGGGCCGGCAAGCCAGGCAAACGACTCATCAAGCGGCGGTGAAAGTGCTGGGCGAGCTTTGCTGCCAGCAGGTTGTCGGCGGTGTGCAGGAAGATATAAGGCGTACGCCCCTCTTCGATCCACCCGGCGATTTTTTCTACCCAGGGCGTCAGGAATGGCTCGTTGGCCTCCAACACGGGATGGCCGATAAAGCGCACCTGCGGACATTGGGTGAACGCCGTCGGCCGCGGTGGCACTCGCGGTTTTTTCGATTGGGCATGGAGCACGCCGGGGTCGGTCGAGGTGCAACTGAACAGCGCCCGGGGATCGAGGCAGATGCGTTCGATACCGCGGTCGAGCAACAGGCGATTGAGGCGCCGTTCGGCATCGCCCTTGGCAAAGAACTCATCGTGGCGCACTTCCACGGCCAACGGCCGCTCGAAGGCGTCGATGAAACCTGCCAACTCGGGCAATCGATTGGGGGTAAAGACCTTGGATAATTGCAGCCAGAACGGCGAAACCCGCTCACCCAGGGGGCTGAGCAATTGTACGAAGGTTTCGGCGGCTGTCAGGCGTTCGCGCAAGTCGCCATTGTGGCTGATGTCACCGGGTAGTTTGGCAGTGAAGCGAAAATGCCCGGGCATGGTTTCGGCCCAACGCTGGACGATGGCCGCAGAGGGACTGGCGTAGAAAGTCGTATTGCCTTCCACGGCATTGAACACTTGGGAATAGAGATTCAGGAAGTCGGAGGTTTTGGCGTCCTGGGGATAAAGGTAATCGCGCCAGGCGTTTTCGCTCCAGGACGGGCAGCCCAGGTAATAAGGCAACACCATCAGATGTAGAGGTCGAGTCCCAGCACTTCCATATCCCAATCGACGAAACCGGCGGTGCTCAGGTAGCTGGCCAGGGCGGTAGCCACGCTGCGGCTCATGGAACGGTGATACAGCATGTCTTGCTGACGGGCGGGAAGATTGCTCAGGCGTTGCGCAGAAGCTTTGGCGGCACGGGCGGCCAGTTGCTCTTCAGACGGAAATTCCAGTTCGCCATCGATGTCCTCGAAAGACTCAGGCTCAGTCGCCTTGCCTGCACGAGGCTTGCGCTTGATGGGGTAGGACTGGGATGGAACGCCGTCTATACGCATAACAGAATGCTCGGTATCAATGATGGCAATTTAGCGGCACTTTCGCAGCCGCGCAAATGCGCAAGTGATAACTAGAACACATAAAGTCAAAAAGGTTTAAAAACGGGCGGAAAAAGTGACGACTGGCAATATTTGACGTGACTTTTGGGTGGGGAAATGACTTTTGGTGGGGAGGGTCGGTGTGGCGAGGGAGTGCCTTTGTGGCAGGGATCCTTTGTGGCAGGGATCCTTTGTGGCAGGGATCCTTTGTGGCAGGGATCCTTTGTGGCGAGGGGATTTATCCCCGCTCGAGTGCGCAGCACTCGCCAAATGAGCGCATGGCACAACACTGTCGGGGGGGGTGCTTCGCACCCCAGCGGGGATAAATCCCCTCGCCACAATGGTGTTCGCCTGAATACCCGTTGCTGTCGAGTTACCGCTCGGACTTGGGCGTCGCGACCTTGTCCCGCAGGTACACCGGTTGCGCATCATCGGCCGGGATGGCTTCGCCCCGCGCCCAGGCAAAACGTGCCAGGGCCAGCAGGTCTTCGGCGTGGGGCAGCAGACTGGCATCCTGGCCACTGAGGTTGACGGCTATCCGCTCACCATAGCCCCAGCCGGTCCCGGCGCCGAACCAATCACCGTCGGCCCCAGCCGGCAAAGCTGCAGCCTCGGGTGGCAGTACCGCTTCAGCACCGACCAGGCGCATTTCGCCGTCGGTTTCGCGATAGCAACCCCAATACACCTCATCCATCCGCGCATCGATGGCCGCCGCGACTTGCCGGGCGCCCTGTTCGCGCAAGGCACGCTGGGCCAGCACCGCCAGGTTCGACACCGGCAACACCGGGCGCTCCAACGCAAACGCCAGCCCTTGCACCACACCGATGGCGATGCGCACGCCGGTAAAAGCCCCCGGCCCACGGCCAAAGGCAATCGCATCCACCGCCAGCAGGGTGGTCCCGGCATCGCTGAGCAATTGCTGGATCATCGGCAACAGCTTTTGCGCATGCAGGCGCGGGATCACCTCGTAATGGCTCGTGACCTTGCCGTCGTGCAGCAAGGCAACGGAGCAAGCTTCAGTCGCGGTGTCCAGGGCCAGCAAGGTGCTCATCGATGTGTCCGTAAATCAGGTGGGAAAAAAGTGCGCCAGTATAAACAACTACGGCCCGCAAGCGGGCCGTAGTTGATGCATCTGATCAGACTTTTCAGCTCAGCGCTTCGAGCACCTTGCCGGTGATCGCATCGACCGAACCAACGCCCGGGATGTGGCTGTATTTCGGCTTGCCATGCGTCTTGGCCGACAGCTCCTGGTAGAACGCCACCAGCGGCTTGGTCTGGGAATGGTAGACCGACAGGCGATGACGCACGGTTTCTTCAGTGTCGTCCTTGCGCTGCACCAGGTCTTCACCGGTGACGTCGTCCTTGCCCGCGGTTTTCGGCGGGTTGTAGACGGTGTGGTAGACACGACCGGATGGCTCGTGGACACGACGACCGGCGATGCGCTGGACGATCTCTTCGTCGTCGACGGCGATCTCGACCACGTGATCGAGCTCCACGCCGGCGTCTACCAGGGCTTCGGCCTGGGGAATGGTGCGCGGGAAACCGTCGAACAGGAAGCCGTTGACGCAGTCGGGTTGAGCGATGCGATCCTTGACCAGCGCGATGATCAGGTCATCCGACACCAGGCCGCCGGCATCCATGATGCTCTTGGCTTGAACGCCCAGTGGAGTGCCCGCCTTGACCGCGGCACGCAGCATGTCGCCAGTGGAGATTTGCGGGATACCAAATTTTTCGGTGATGAACTTTGCCTGAGTACCTTTACCGGCCCCGGGAGCTCCCAGCAGAATGACGCGCATCGATGTGCTCCTCAATTTTTTTATGTAAACGCTCGGATTCGCCTCGTGGGGCCAATCTCGGAAAACAGGATCGTGACCGCCCAAACGGCCAAAGGCTGATCAAGATACACAGCAGGCCCGACCCACACAAGCCGCCGAAAGTCGGAGGAACCCGCGCCCGATACGACCTTCGAAGGAGGTGGCGAGAGGCGCAACCGGACCACGAACTGTCGCCCGGCTGACCGGTTCCCTCCCCTCCAGTACCACGCCCCGAGACACCGGACGAGCCGTTTCGGTGCGCTGCCTAACCTTAGCCGGTATTGCGCAAACCGGCGGCAATCCCTGCCACAGACACTAGCAACGCCTGTTCCACGGGGCTCCCCTGGGCCACCTCCTGCTGCCGCGAGCGGGCCAGCAGTTCGGCTTGCAACAGGTGCAACGGATCGAGGTAGGTGTTGCGCAGGCGAATGAATTCCAGCGTGGCTGGGCTATGTGCCAGTAGCTGCGACTGCCCGGTCAACCCCAGGACCACCGAGCACGCCTGCGACAATAGGTCGCGTAAATGCGCACCCAACGGTAGCAGTCCAGGTTCCACCAAACGCTCATCGTAGGAACGGGCAATGTCGGCGTCGGCCTTGGCGAGCACCATTTCCAGCATATCGATGCGGGTACGGAAGAACGGCCACTGTTCACGCATCTGTCCCAGCAACTCGCCTTCGCCCCGCTCCAGTGCCTTGCTCAGGGCGGTTTCCCAACCGAGCCAGGCCGGCAACATCAGGCGGGTCTGGGTCCAGCCGAAGATCCACGGGATCGCCCGCAGGCTTTCGATACCACCGGCCCGGCGCTTGGCCGGCCGGCTGCCCAGAGGCAAGCGTCCCAGTTCCTGCTCCGGCGTGGACTGGCGGAAGTACTCGACGAATTGCGGATTCTCGCGCACCACGGCGCGGTAGGCGTTGACACCATCGGCGGCCAGCTCGTCCATCAGATGCCGCCACTGGGGCGTCGGCGGCGGCGGTGGCAGCAAGGTCGCTTCAAGCACGGCGGCGAGGTACAGATTGAGGTTCTGTTCGGCGATGTCCGGCAGGCCGAATTTGAAACGAATCATTTCGCCCTGCTCGGTGGTGCGGAAACGCCCGGCCACCGAACCCGGCGGCTGGGACAGGATCGCCGCGTGCGCCGGGCCGCCGCCACGGCCCACGGTGCCGCCACGGCCATGGAACAGCAGCAGTTCGACTTGCTGTTCGCGGCAGATGTCCACCAGCCGTTCCTGGGCTCGATATTGCGCCCAGGCCGCCGCCGTGGTCCCGGCGTCCTTGGCCGAGTCGGAGTAGCCGATCATCACTTCCTGGGGCCCTTGCAGCCGTGAGCGATAGCCCGGCAACAGCAGCAACCGCTCGATCACCGGCCCGGCGTTGTCCAGGTCGGCCAGGGTTTCGAACAGCGGCACCACCCGCATGGGCCGCAATACGCCGGCCTCTTTCAACAACAGCTGCACCGCGAGGACATCGGAAGCCGCGCCGGCCATGGAGATCACGTACGACCCCAGGGACGCCGCCGGTGCCGCCGCCACTTCCCGGCACGTAGCCAGGACCTCCGCCGTATCGGCCGATGGCTTGAAATGGGCGGGCAACAGCGGACGTCGGTTGTTCAGCTCGTCCAGCAAGAAGCTGATGCGCTGCTCCTCGCTCCAATCTTCATAGCGACCCAGGCCCAGGTAATCGGTGATTTCGGTCATCGCCGCGGTATGGCGCGTCGAGTCCTGGCGCACATCGAGACGCACCAGGAACAACCCGAACGTCACCGCCCGGCGCAGGCAATCGAGCAGCGGCCCGTCGGCGATCACGCCCATGCCGCATTCATGCAGGGAGTGGTAACACAGCTCCAGGGGGTCCAGCAGCTCGCGGTTGTGCTGCAACACATCGGCGGTGGCCGGCGTGGTTTCTTTCAAGGATGCATGGGCCCAATTACGGGTGGCGCGCAAGCGCTCACGCAATTGCTTGAGCACCGCACGATAGGGTTCGGCGCTTTCGCCCGCCTGGGCACGCAAAGCCTCGCTGGCGTTTTGCATGGACAGCTCGGCGGCCAGGTGATCGACGTCGCGCAGGTAGAGGTCCGCCGCCATCCACCGGGCCAGCAACAGCACTTCGCGGGTGACCGCGGCGGTCACATTCGGGTTGCCGTCACGGTCGCCGCCCATCCACGAAGCAAAGCGGATCGGCGCGGCTTCCAACGGCAGGCGCAGCCCGGTGGCGGCGTGTAAAGCCTGGTCGGCCTTGCGCAGGTAATTGGGAATGGCCTGCCACAGTGAATGCTCGATCACCGCAAAGCCCCATTTGGCTTCATCCACGGGGGTCGGCCGGGTGCGGCGAATTTCTTCGGTGTGCCAGGCCTCGGCAATCAGCCGCTGCAGACGCTCGTGGATTTGCGCGCGCTCGGCGCTGGTCAGGTCGCGGTGGTCCTGGGCCGCCAGTTGCGCGGCGATGGCGTCGTACTTCTGGATCAGCGTGCGGCGGGCCACTTCAGTGGGGTGGGCCGTGAGGACCAGTTCGATCTCCAGCCGCCCCAATTGCCGCGCCAGGGATTCGGCGCCATGGCCCTCGGCGCGCAAGCGGGCGAGCAGCTCGGGCAACACGCGCGCCTCGAACGGTTCCGGTTGCGACTCTTCGCGACGGTGGATCAGTTGGTATTGCTCGGCGATATTGGCCAGGTTGAGGAACTGGTTAAACGCCCGCGCCACCGGCAGCAATTCATCCTCGCTCAACTGGTTGAGGCTGGCACTGAGCTCGGCGTCCACGGAACCGCGTCGATCCGCCTTGGCGCCTTTACGGATCTGCTCGATCTTGTCGAGAAACGTGTCCCCGTACTGTTCGCGGATGGTGTTGCCCAGCAGCTCGCCGAGCAGGTGGACATCCTCGCGCAAGCGGGCATCGATATCGGTCATCAGCAGTTCTCCAGCAAAAAGGTCCGGACAGCTATCGGGTTAGACGTATGACCTAGAGAGTGCCGATGCAACTCGGTTATGACAAGCGACGAAGGGACTTTAAACCTTGTCGGACAAAGCTAGTCTCATATGTAAGCCACACAACGGCTTGCCACTCACCGCCTGCCACGAGCAGGCTTATTGAGGCCATCATGAAAATTCGTGAGCTCGCCCAGCATTGGGAAGAAAACGCCAAGGGTCGCCTGACCCAGACTGGCTACACGATTCACCTGGACGTGGAAGCCGCCGCACGCCTGGCGGCGATCTGCGACATGTACCCCAAGCGCCACCCCGAAGAACTGCTGGGCGAATTGATCGGCGCGGCCTTGGAAGAGCTGGAAGCGAGCTTCCCCTACATCAAGGGTTCGCAGGTGGTGGCCACCGATGAAGAAGGTGACCCGCTGTACGAAGACGTAGGGCCAACCCCGCGTTTTCTCGCCTTGTCCCGCCGTCATCTGCACGAACTCTCCTCGCAGAACGACAAATCTAAACACTGATTTCCGCCTTGCGAATGGCGGCCTCCCGGCACTGTCTTTTCCTTTCCCAGTGCCGTGGATACCGCTGCGCGCCTTGAAAGTTCAGCTTTTCGAGCGCTGACCGATCAGTCAGTAATTCTTTTGGCGAGTGGCCATCTTTGCTGAACTTTTGAAAAAAGCCTCGGGTCACACCCAGTAACCATACTGGAACAGTCGTTTAAATAAACGCGCCCTGGCGCCAGCGCCAAAACAGACGTCAAGGCTTCGGTCCCAGCATGGATCAGTCGTTTTTTCAGGAGTTTCCCCAATGGAGTTGAAGCCTATGAATACCTGCATTGCCAAACCCTCATCCACTGGCCTGCGCGGCCTGAAGTTGGCTGCCCTGGCCATCGGTAGCAGCTTCATCCTGGCCGGCTGTGCTGGCAATCCTCCTTCCGAGCAATACGCAGTGACCCAATCGGCGGTCAACAGCGCAGTCAGCGCCGGCGGTACCGAATTTGCCGCCGTGGAAATGAAGTCGGCCCAGGACAAGCTCAAGCAGGCCGAGATCGCCATGCACGACAAGAAATACGACGAAGCCAAGCGTCTGGCCGAACAGGCCGAGTGGGATGCCCGCGTCGCCGAGCGCAAGGCCCAGGCCGCCAAGGCCGAACAAGCACTCAAGGATTCTCAGAAAGGGGTTCAGGAACTGCGTCAGGAAGGCATGAACAAGGTTCAGTAAACCGTTCACGCCACGACGTACTTCTCATTGATAAAAGGACGACAGACTATGATGCACAAACACTTGATGATGCCCGCCCTGCTCGCTGCCTGCGTAGCCCTGGCCGCTTGCTCCCACGACCCGAACGCCAACCTGGAACAGGCCCGCACCAACTACAACGGCCTGCAGGCTGACCCGGCCGCGACGAAGGTGGCTGCGCTGGAAACCAAGGACGCCGCCGACTTCCTGGCCAAGGCCGACAAAGCCTATATGGACAAGGAAGACGAAGCCAAGGTTGACCAGTTGGCCTACCTGACCAACCAGCGCGTTGAAGTGGCCAAGCAGACCATCGCCCTGCGCAACGCCGAAGCCGAGCTGAAAAACGCCGGCGACGAACGCGCCCGTGCATTGCTCGATGCGCGTAACGCGCAGATCAAGCAACTGCAGGACAGCCTGAACGCCAAGCAGACCGAACGCGGCACCCTGGTGACCTTCGGCGACGTGCTGTTCGCTACCAACAAGTCCGACCTGCGCTCAAGCGGCCTGGTCAATGTGAACAAACTGGCCCAGTTCCTCCAGGAAAACCCGGACCGCAAGGTGATCATCGAAGGCTATACCGATAGCACCGGTTCGGATTCCTACAACCAGTCGCTGTCGGAACGCCGCGCGGGTTCCGTGCGCACCGAACTGGTGAAGATGGGCGTCGATCCAGCCCGTATCGTGACCCAGGGTTATGGCAAGGAATTCCCGGTCGCTGACAACACCAGCGTCTCGGGCCGCGCCATGAACCGTCGGGTAGAAGTGACCATTTCCAACGACAACCAACCCGTCGCCCCGCGTTCGACCATGAGCGCCAATTGATCGGCTGAGTGCAACAAAAAAGCCCCGCCTGATTTCGTCAGGCGGGGCTTTTTGTTGGCTGACATGCATAAAAATTGTGGGAGCGAGCTTGCTCGCGATAGCGGTATGTCAGTCACAGCTGTATTGACTGTCCTATCGCTATCGCGAGCAAGCTCGCTCCCACAGGAGATTGCTGGCGCCCTTAGGAATGGCTCACGGCAGAAGCTTCTGCGGCGTCTCCTGCCCCATGCACCGCACCGCGCGCTTCTTCTCGTTGATCAGCACGCCAGTCAGGCCTTTCTGTTGGGTGTCAAACAGCACCAGCACGCCGTCGATGCATTGGGCCACCTGGGGAGCCGGCTCCAGGGAGATCTTGTAGTCCTCGCCCGGCACGGTCTTGAGCAGGGTGAATTGGTCGAGCAGCAACGCGTCCTCGGGCTTGGCGAAGTGCAGGTAACCGTAGTACCACAGCACCGCGACGGTACCGAGGATGCTGCAGATGCCGGTGATGATCAGGGGGATGGCGTTACGTTCTTCGCTCATTGCGCACTCTCAGCAGATTCAACGGGTGATTTCGGGTAATTCGGGACCTCGCCCAGGCGGCGCAGGCCGTCGAAGTGCTGGGGGTCGTCGAGGTAGCGCAGCATCACGGTGCGCCAGGTCGGGTCGGCGAACGTCTGCACATGCCCGCCGCGGGTCAGTTGCAGGACCCGGGGCGGGGGCGCAGCTTGATACAGACGGATGCCATTGGAAAGAGGCACGATAGGATCATCCAGGCTGTGATAGATCAATTTCGGCACGCCATTCAATTGCGCCACGGAACTGATCGCGCTATCACCGTCCGGCACCAGCCAGGACAACGGCACCTGGAACGGCCAAGTCAGCCACGATGTGCTCAGGGCAAAACGTCCGACGTCGCGGTAACTGGCCGGCACGCCATCGAGCACCAAGGCCTTGAGCTGCCGTTGCCGCTGGGGATGCTCCACCAGGTAATGCACCGCCAGCGCGCCGCCCAAGCTTTGGCCGAGCAGCACCAGCGGCTTGCCCTGGACCTCGGGCGACTGGTCGAGCCATTGGAACGCGGCGTCGATGTCCTGGTAAATCGCCGGCAGGCTCGGCTCGCCTTCGGACACACCATAGCCCCGGTAATCGACCATCAACACCTGATAACCCTGCTCCGGCAACCACCAGCTCCCGCCCAGGTGCCAGGCCAGGTTGCCGCCGTTGCCGTGCAGGTGCAGCACCGTGCCCTTGACCTCGACACCTGGCTTGACCGGCAGCCACCAGCCGTGGAGCTTGAGGCCGTCAGCGGTGGTCAAGGTGACGTCGCGGTACTCGAGCTTGGCCCGCTCGGGGGTAAACGGCAGACCGCGCTCGGGGTAGAACAGCAGTGAGCTGCAGCCGCCCAGGGCCAGCAACAAGCAAAAGATGCCGAGGATTCGCATCCGGTGAAACCTCGCAAGATCAGGGTTGAAACATAACCTCCTTGTGGGAGCGAGCTTGCTCGCGATAGCGGCGGTTCAGTCACAGCTGTGCTGACTGTCCTGACGCTATCGCGAGCAAGCTCGCTCCCACAGGGGGGCTGTGTTGTGATTAAAGAATATTGGAATAATCCGCTTCGATCCGGTCCAGGCTCAGGTGGTTCAGGAAGTTGGAGAAACACATCCAGGCCGACAGCGCGTTCATGTCGCGAAACTGCTCGGGCAAGTACTTGGGCGCTACGACCAGGCCTTCGTCCACCAGTTGCCGCAGGGTACGCATGTCCTCCAGGGTGGTCTTGCCGCAGAACAGCAGCGGCACCTGTTCCAGCTTGCCCTTGCGCACGGCCAACTGAATGTAGTTGTAAACCATGATGAAGCCCTTGAGGTAGGACAAGTCTTTGGTGAATGGCAGGCCGGTCGGCACCGAGCCACGGAAAACCCGGCTCGCGTTGCCGTAGCTTTCGGCCATTTCAAAACCTTGCTCGCGGAAGAACTCGAAGATCTGCAGGAAATCGGCGCCCTCCTCCACCATATGAATGGCCCGGGTACGGTTGGTGAGTTTACGCAGGCGACTCGGGTAGGACGCGAAGGTGATGATTTCCATCAGGATCGCCAGGCCTTCCTGGGTCACCGTGGACGAGGGTGGGCCCTTGGACAGGAACGTGCAGATCGGCTGGTTCAGGCCATTGAGCGTCGTGCCGACATGCACCAGCCCCTCGTGGACCTCCAAGGCCCGCACGTCGCGCTCGTTGAACATCGCATCGGTGCGGATCTTGATGTAGTCCGCGCCCGCCGCCGCGTCGGCCACGATCCCGTCGGACTCGAACACCCGGATGGTTTCTTCGGCTTCGCCGAACACCCGGTTGAGGCGATGTTGCAGCAAACTCACGGCGTCCTTGGCCGTCAGGATCTTCGGCTCGTCCTTCAGGTCGCCACGGCCATCGATGTTGTTCAGGTAGTCGGACAGCATCAGGCCCAGGTCCGCCAGGGTCGGGTCGCCCGCGTGGAAGGCGTCGGAGGCCGCGCCGTACAACTCCTGGGAAATCAGCCCGAAATCCTCGGTGCCGCGCGCTTCGAGCATGCGCACCACCATGCGGTATTCCTTGCACATGCGGCGCATGATCTGGCCGACCGGATTGAACTGCCCGAGCTGGCGAGTGATGTCGCGCTCAATGTTCTGGAACTCCAGCTTCACCTTGCTGGAGTCGAAGGACAGCGGCCGGTTGAGGTAATAGTCGCGGTCCACGGCGGGCATTTCCTTGCCCTTGGCCTTGAGGAAGCCTTTGCGGATGCTGTCATCCCATTTCACTGCGTCGAGAATACGAATCGGCGTCTGCGCCAGCACAATGCGATCGGACAAGGTGCGTATCGTCTGCTGGTAATCGTCCACCCGGAACTCCTGTGAAAAAACGTCCGCTTGTTGCAATTATTGGGATTTGTCCAGCCGCTGGTAGCGCACGGCTTCCGAGAACACATCGGAATTGGCCGGGTCATCGAGGTAACTGAAAACCTTGCTCATGTCGCTGTCCACCAGTACGCCGTCACCCTCCTCGCTCTGGTTCGGCTGGCCGCTGAGGATCTTCTGGGCGATGGCCTGGTTGACCTGCTCCAGGTCCAGGTTGTAGACCACCAGTTCCTGCTTGTCGGTCAATTCGAAACCGGCGATCACATAATGTCCGCCATACCGGGCCGGCACCTTGGCCGACAGGTACCAGCGGCTACCGTGACGGGAAACGGTCAGCGGGATGGCTTCGCGCTCCTTGGGCCGGGCCCTGAAATAGCTGATGGCCTGGTAGCGATGCTTGCCGACCTCCGTCAGCTCCAGGTTCAACGGTTCGCCCCAGGCGTTGGTGCTGGTCCACTGGCCGAGCAGGCCCTTGGGCGCTACTTCGCTTTCAGGCAACGGTGCCTTGAAGGACACCAGACAGCCACTGAGCAGCAGCAACGACACGGCCATTACAACGGCACGCCAGGCTTTCATTTGAACTCCCTATGGCAACTGTGGCGAGGGGATTTATCCCCGTTGGGCTGCGCAGCAGTCCCCTTGCAGTCAGCTCAGTTAACCAGACGTACCGAGTTGGCTGGTTTTGGGGCCGCTACGCGCCCCAGCGGGGATAAATCCCCAGGGACCTGTGTAATTCACACCGACGCCAGTACCAGGTGCATGTAGCGGGTCAGGATGCCGAGCATTTCTTCTGCCGCGACCGGCTCGGCGCCATTGAGCAAGCCCTGATATTCCATCCGTCCGATAATCGCCGTCAACACTTTGGCATCCTGTTGCGGCTCGCGCGAGCCTAATACCTGGAAAAACTGACATGTACCGTGCAACAGGATCTGCTGATGGGAACGCACCAGTTCCGCCAGGCGCGGGTTGAGCAGCGCTTCCTGGCGGAAGGCCTGTTCGGCCATCAGGTAATCGCGGCGACTGTCCAGTTGGTGCTGCACGTAATCGGCGGTCAACCGGGCAATGTCGTCCGCCAGTTGCGAACGGGATTCGGCGCTGCCGTTTCCATAGGCAACCATTTCCCGCAACAGGCCTTCATTGTTGGTCCACAGCTTGGCCATGAACGCCGCGCTGCGCTCCACGTACTGGGCGAAGGTATCGGTGAGCAGGTCATCGATGTCCTTGAAATAGTACGTGGTGGCCGACAGCGGCACGCCCGCTTCGGCAGCCACGGCGCGGTGCCGTACCGCCCGCACGCCATCGCGCACCACAATGCGCATGGCTGCGTCAAGAATCTCCTGGCGACGCTGTTCGCTGCCCTGTCGGCTGGCCTTGCGGCCCTGGTACTGAACACTTTCAGCGACAGCAGTGGCCACGCCCGCTGCACCTTCTGGAACCATTGCACGATTCACGACAGGTCTTCCTCGCTCTTTGAAAAAGTAACCAATTGATACGTTTGTACCAGACAGGCAATAAAAAGCCGCCCTTCCAGGCGGCTTTTTATTTGAAACACTTACGCTTGGGGCCGCATGTGCGGGAAGAGGATCACATCCCGGATCGACGGTGAGTTGGTCAACAACATCACCAGGCGATCAATACCAATGCCCTCGCCCGCCGTCGGCGGCATGCCGTATTCGAGTGCACGCACGAAGTCGGCATCGTAGTGCATGGCTTCGTCGTCGCCGGCGTCCTTGTCGGCCACCTGGGCCATGAAGCGCTCGGCCTGGTCTTCGGCATCGTTGAGCTCGGAGTATGCGTTGGCGATTTCACGGCCACCGATGAACAACTCGAAACGGTCGGTCACGCTTGGGTTCTCGTCGTTACGACGGGCCAACGGCGACACTTCGAACGGATACTGGGTGATGAAGTGCGGCTGTTCCAGCTTATGCTCGACCAGCTCTTCGAAAATCATCACTTGCAGCTTGCCCAGGCCTTCGAAGCCCAGCACCTTGGCGCCGGCCTTCTTGGCGATGGCGCGGGCCTTGTCGATGTCCTGCAGGTCGGCGGCACTGATGTCCGGGTTGTACTTGAGGATCGAATCGAACACCGACAAACGCACGAACGGCTCGCCGAAGTGGAACACCTTGTCGCCGTACGGCACGTCGGTGCTGCCCAGGACCAACTGCGCCAGCTCGCGGAACAATTCCTCGGTCAGGTCCATGTTGTCTTCGTAGTCGGCGTAGGCCTGGTAGAACTCGAGCATGGTGAACTCGGGGTTGTGCCGGGTCGAAACGCCTTCGTTACGGAAGTTGCGGTTGATCTCGAAGACTTTCTCGAACCCACCGACCACCAGCCGCTTGAGGTACAGCTCCGGCGCGATACGCAGGAACATTTCCATGTCCAGGGCGTTGTGGTGAGTCTCGAACGGCTTGGCCGCCGCACCGCCGGGGATGGTCTGCAGCATCGGCGTCTCGACTTCCAGGAAGTCACGCTTCATCAGGAAGCTGCGGATGTGGGCGATGACTTGCGAACGTACGCGGAAGGTCTGGCGCACCTCTTCGTTGACGATCAGGTCGACGTAGCGCTGGCGATAGCGCTGCTCGGTGTCGGTCAGGCCGTGGTGCTTGTCCGGCAGCGGGCGCAGGGACTTGGTCAGCAGGCGCACGCTGGTCATCTCGACGTACAGGTCGCCCTTGCCGGAACGGGCCAGGGTGCCTTCGGCGGCAATGATGTCGCCCAGGTCCCAGGTCTTGACGGCCGCCAGGGTTTCTTCCGACAGGGTCTTGCGGTTGACGTAGACCTGGATGCGCCCGGTCATGTCCTGGATCACCATGAACGAACCACGATTGAGCATGATACGACCGGCCACCTTGACTGGAATCGCCGCCTCGGCCAGCTCTTCCTTGGTCTTGTCCGCATACTGCTTCTGCAAGACGTCGCAGTAGGCGTCGCGGCGGAAGTCGTTGGGGAAGGCCTGGCCCTTGGCGCGCTCGGCAGCAAGCTTTTCCTTGCGCAGGGCGATCAGGGAGTTTTCTTCCTGTTGCAGGGCTTGCGGGTCGAGTTCTAGGTCGCTCATGTCTTTAAGGATTCCATCACAGGTTCGTTGCCCCCGGCCCCGGGCCGGAGTTTGCGGGCAAGCCTCGCTTCCTGTGGAAACGTGCCTGCCCACCGCATGGGTGTCGCGTTACAGCCCTTGTTTGAGGCTCGCCACCAGGTACTCGTCGATGTCGCCGTCGAGCACCTTGTCGCAGTCGCTGCGTTCGATATTGGTGCGCAGGTCCTTGATCCGCGAGGCGTCGAGCACGTACGAACGGATCTGGTGACCCCAGCCGATGTCCGACTTGGTGTCTTCCAGGGCCTGGGACGCCGCGTTGCGCTTCTGCACTTCCTGCTCGTACAAGCGGGCCCGCAACATTTTCATCGCGGTGTCTTTGTTGGCGTGCTGGGAGCGCTCGTTCTGGCAACTGACCACGGTGTTGGTCGGTACGTGGGTGATCCGTACGGCCGAGTCGGTGGTGTTAACGTGCTGGCCACCGGCCCCGGAGGAACGGTAGGTGTCGATGCGCAGGTCCGCTGGGTTGATCTCGATTTCGATGTTGTCATCGATTTCCGGCGATACGAAGACGGCCGAGAACGAGGTGTGGCGACGGTTGCCGGAATCGAACGGGCTCTTGCGCACCAGGCGGTGGACGCCGATCTCGGTACGCAGCCAGCCAAAGGCGTATTCGCCCTTGATATGCACGGTGGCGCCCTTGATCCCGGCGACTTCACCGGCCGACAGTTCCATGATGGTGGCGTCGAAACCACGTTTGTCGGCCCAGCGCAGGTACATGCGCAGCAGGATGTTGGCCCAGTCCTGGGCCTCGGTGCCGCCGGAGCCGGCCTGGATGTCCAGGTAGGCGTTGTTCATGTCCATCTCGCCGCTGAACATGCGACGGAACTCCAGCTTGGCCAGGGCCTCGTCGAGGCGTGTCAGCTCGGCGACCACATCGTCGACCGCGCCTTCATCGTTTTCTTCGACAGCCATGTCCAGCAGGTCGCGGCAGTCGGCCAGACCGCTGGACAACTCGTCCAGGGTCTCGACGATCTGCGCCAGCGCAGAGCGCTCGCGGCCCAGTTCCTGGGCGTATTCAGGTTTGCTCCAGACGTTCGGATCTTCAAGCTCGCGATTGACCTCGGTCAGACGCTCATGCTTTTGATCGTAGTCAAAGATACCCCCGAATAGTTTCGGAGCGCTCGGACAGGTCCTTGATGGTGTTAAGGATCGGGTTGATTTCCATGGCGGGCAGCACTCGTTGGCGAACTTTTGAAAGCCGGCGAGTATAACGTAATCAAGCGCCAGCGGCAGCCCGCCTGGCGGCTTTAGGGGCAATGAGATCAAGACCGAGCCAGGGGGCCCCTGTGGTGAGGGGATTTATCCCCGCTGGGCTGCGAAGCAGCCCCAAATGCAGCCGACGCGATTTGCCCGAAGCACGGCAGTGTCCGGTTTTAGGGCTGCTGCGCAGCCCAACGGGGATAAATCCCCTCGCCACAAAAGCATCATTATCGACCGAAGGTTATTCGAAGCCCACCCGATTACGCCCATTGTGCTTGGCGATGTACAACCCTTTGTCCGCCGCCGAAATCAGCTGCCGGCAATCGCTACCCTGCTGAGGCGTCACGGTCGCCACACCGACGCTGACGGTGAGGTTCGCGCCACCATCGGGGGTGGTGTGGGGGATGTTCAGGGCGACGACGCTCTGGCGCAGCTTTTCGGCCATCAGCCGGGCGCCGCCGGGCGAGGTACTGGGCAAGACCAGGGCAAACTCCTCGCCGCCGTAGCGAGCCGGCAGGTCGGACGGGCGACTGCACGCGTCACGGATCGCCGTGGCCACCTTGCGCAGGGCTTCGTCGCCCTCCAGGTGGCCCAGGTTGTCGTTGTAGGACTTGAAGTAATCCACGTCGATCATCAACAGCGACACTTGGCTCTGGTCCCGCAGCGCCCTGCGCCACTCCAGCTCGAGGTATTCATCGAAGTGCCGGCGGTTCGACAGCCCGGTCAGGCCATCGGAGTTCATCAGCCGCTGCAGCACCAGGTTGGTGTCGAGCAACTGCTGCTGGCTGACCCGCAGGGCCCGGTAGGCCGCGTCGCGCTGCAGCAGCATCATGTAGGAGCGCGAGTGATAGCGGATGCGCGCCACCAGTTCGATGTTGTCCGGCAACTTGACCAGGTAGTCGTTGGCCCCGGCGGCGAACGCCGCGCTCTTGACCAGCGGGTCCTCCTTGGTGGACAGGACAATGATCGGAATGTCACGAGTGGCCGGATGGCTGCGGTACTCGCGCACCAGGCTCAGGCCGTCGAGGCCGGGCATCACCAGGTCCTGGAGAATCACCGTGGGCTTGATCCGCACCGCCTGGGCGATGGCCTGGTGCGGGTCGGAACAGAAGTGGAAGTCGATGTTCTCTTCGTTCGACAGCCCGCGCCGTACCGCTTCGCCAATCATGGCCTGGTCGTCGACGAGCAGGACCATGGCGGCGTTCTCATCGCGCTTGAAATCGTCGAGCTGTAATTCATTCATGAAAACTTACCTGAGTAAGGCTTGGGGCAAGGGTCCGGGGGTTCATCATCGGCTTAAAATCTCCACCAACCGTGGCGCTATCTTGTCCAGCGCAAGAATCTGTGCGGCCGCGTCGATGGCGGCCGCCGCTTTGGGCATGCCATACACGGCGCTGCTCTGCTGGTCCTGGGCAATGGTCACATAGCCCTGCTCACGCATGAGTTTAAGCCCTTGGGCACCGTCACGGCCCATGCCGGTGAGCAAAACGCCCACCGCATCACCGCTCCAGAAGTGGGCGACACTGTCGAAAAACACGTTGATGGAAGGCCGATAGATCTCGTTGACCGGCTCGACGGTGTAGGCCAGGGTGCCGTCTTTCAACAAGCGCAGGTGGTGGTTGGTCCCGGCCAGCAACACCGTACCGCTTTGTGGTGTTTCGCCGTGCAGCGCCAGGCGCACCTTGTGGCCCGAGACACTGCCCAGCCACTCAGCCATGCCCGCGGCAAATACCTCGTCCACATGCTGGACCAGCACGATGGCGGGAACAAAATCCCGCGGCAATGCCTTGAGCAACACCTCCAGCGCCGCCGGGCCGCCCGCCGAGGAGCCGATGGCCACCAGGCTTTTGCGCGACACCGAGACACGCTGGGCCGCCGGCGCGGTTCGCTCAGGGTTGCCGCGCTCGCCGATCAGCCAACCGATGTTGGTGATCTTGCGCAGCAACGGTGCCGCCGCGTCCTCGGGTTTACCCACGCCCAAGGCCGGCGTATCGACCACATCCAGGGCACCGTGGCCCATGGCTTCGAACACCCGATGGACGTTCTGCTGGCTGTCACCGGTGACAATCACAATGGCGCAGGGGGTTTCGGCCATGATCCGGCGGGTGGCCTCCACGCCATCCATGATCGGCATGAACAGGTCCATCAGGATCAGGTCCGGCGTGTATTCGGCGCAGCGCTGCACCGCCTCGGCCCCATTGACGGCCACCCAGACCAGTTGATGCGCCGGCTCGAACGCCAGCGCCCGGCGCAGGGCTTCGACCGCCAGGGGCATGTCATTGACGATGGCGATCTTCAAGTGCGGGCCCCTCCGATCAGTTCGACCACGGCGTCGAGCAAGGCGTCGTCATGAAAACTCGCCTTCGCCAGATAATAGTCGGCTCCAGCGTCCAGGCCACGACGGCGGTCTTCTTCACGGTCCTTGTAGGACACCACCATCACCGGCAGCGACTGCAAACGGTTGTCGCGCCGCAACAGTGACACCAGCTCGATGCCGTCCATGCGTGGCATGTCGATGTCGGTGATCAACAGGTCGAAATCTTCCGAGCGCAAGGCGTTCCAGCCATCCATGCCGTCTACCGCCACCGCCACGTCGTAGCCGCGATTGAGTAGCAACTTGCGTTGCAACTCGCGCACGGTCAGGGAGTCGTCCACCACCAGGATCCGCTTGCGCGGGGCCTGGGTCTGGTTCTGTCGGGCGATGCGCTCCAAGCGCCCGGTATCGAGCAACTTATCCACCGAGCGCAGCAGGTCTTCGACATCGACAATCAGTACCACCGAACCGTCATCCAGCAAGGCCCCGGCAGAAATGTCCTGGACCTTGCCCAAGCGTTCATCCAGGGGCAACACCACCAGGGTTCGTTCGCCAATGAACCGCTCCACCGCCACGCCATAGACCGCCTCGCGCTCGCGGATCACCACAACCTTGAGGCTCTGGCCGCTGTTCTGTGCGGCGGGACGATCGAGCAACTGACTGGCGGCGACCAGCCCCACGTGCCGGCCGTCATGCCAGAAATGCTGGCGGCCTTCGACCTGCACAATGTCCTCGGGGGCCAGGTCGCACATACGCTCGATGTGGGCCAGGGGAAAGGCATACGCTTCATCACCGACCTCTACCACCAGGCTACGCACCACCGAGAGCGTCAGCGGCACCTCGAGGTGAAAACGACTGCCTTCGCCCGTTGTCTGCTCCAACACCACCGCACCACGCACCTGACGGACCATGTGCTGGACGGCGTCCAGGCCGACACCGCGTCCGGACACTTCAGTGACCTTGTCCCGCAGACTGAAACCGGGCAGGAACAGAAACGTCAGCAGCTCTTCTTCGCTCAAACTGGCGGCGGTTTGCTCAAGGGAAAGCCCGC
Organism: Pseudomonas sp. B21-054; assembly: GCF_026016345.1. Taxonomy (NCBI): domain Bacteria; kingdom Pseudomonadati; phylum Pseudomonadota; class Gammaproteobacteria; order Pseudomonadales; family Pseudomonadaceae; genus Pseudomonas; species Pseudomonas sp. B21-054. The sequence continues at coordinate 1,317,058 of NZ_CP087204.1, read as the reverse complement.
GCGCGACGATGCTGCGGCGCACCCGTTCCAGGTCCACGCCGGCACCGTCGTCCGCCAGCTCCAGGACCAGCAGCCCGGCCTGATGGGAAGCCCGCAAGCGGATCAGGCCTTCGGCGGGCTTGCCGGCCAGCACGCGCTGCTCCGGGGTTTCGATACCGTGGTCCACGGCATTGCGCAGCAGGTGGGTCAGCGGCGCTTCGAGCTTTTCCAGCACGTCGCGGTCGACCTGGGTCTTCTCACCTTCAATCTCCAGGCGCACCTGTTTGCCCAGGCTGCGGCCCAAGTCCCGCACCATGCGCGCCTGGCCCGAGAGCACATCGGCAAACGGACGCATGCGACAGGCCAGCGCCGTGTCGTACAGCACCTGCGCCCGCTGGCTGGCCTGCCAGGCGAACTCGTCCAGTTCCGCGTGTTTCTGCGCCAGCAATTGCTGGGTCTCGGACAGCAAGCGGCGGGCATCATCAAGGGCTTCCTGGGCCGGCAGGCTCAGGGCATGTTCCTTGAGGTGCACGTTCAGCGCCTCAAGGGCACGCAGGCCGTTGCTTTGCTGGCGCTTGAGCCGCTGCATCGTCGCCAGCCAGGGCTTGAGGCGCTGGGTTTCCACCAGGGATTTGCTCGACAGGTCCAGCAGGCTGTTGAGGCGTTCCGCCGTGACCCGCAAGACCCGCTCGCCGCCTTCACTGAGGCGTTTGCTTTTGGGAGCTGGCTCCGTGGGGGCGACTGGCTCGGGTTCGGTCAGTTCGACGCGCAGAGGCTCGACTGGCGTCTCGCCGGTGGGTGGCGTCGACGTTGGGGTCGGCGCGGCATTAGGATCGAGCAAACGCCCCATCAGCGCTACGTAAGCGTCGATGTCCGGGGCGCCAAGGGTGTTGCCCGGCGTAGCGATGCGCGTCAGCAGGTCGGTGCCTTGCAGCAAAGCGTCGATGTGGACGGCGCCCAGGACCAGCCGTCGCTCCTGGGCGCTGACCAGGCAATCTTCCATCACGTGGGCCACGCTGACCCCGGCGTCGACCCCGACGATCCGCGCCGCGCCCTTGAGGGAATGGGCCGCGCGCATGCACGACTCAAGGTGATCGGCCTGGGTCGGGTCGCGTTCCAGGGCCAGCAGGCCGGCGCTCAGTACTTGGGTCTGGGCTTCGGCTTCCAGGCCGAACAGTTCCAGCAACGAGGCGTCGCGCATCTGATCGGGGGTCATGACAGGCTCCGGGTCACAGCGGACAGTAGCTGTTCTTCGTCCAGCCAGCGCAGGCTGCGCCCCTTGTACTGCAACACACCGCGCGTGTATTTGCCGGCCGACTGCGAAGCGCTCGCCAGGAGGCGTTCGTCGATGGCGTGGATGCCGTCCACCTCATCCACCGGCACCACCACCGGCCCGCCCGGGGCGGCGACAATCAACATGCGCGGCATGATTCGTCCGGAGGCAACCGCCGTCCCGCCAGGCTCCAGGTCCAACAGTTCCACCAGCGACAGACAGGCCACCAGCGCGCCGCGTACATTCGCCACGCCCAACAAGGCCCGCGAACGCTGGTGGGGCAACGAATGGATCGGCTGCAACGGCGCCACTTCCACCAGGCTGCGCGTGGTCAGGGCCAGCCACTCTTCGCCCAGGCGGAACAGCAATAGCGAGCGCGTGACGACGTCGGTTTCCTGCGGCGCAAGGGCCAGGTCGCGCTCGTCGTGCTGCAAGGCATAGCGGTCGAGCAATCGGGTGGCGGCCGCCGAATACACCGAGCAATTGCGGCAGTGAATATGCTCGGCCAACAACGGGCAGGATTGGTCGCCATGCACCCCGATGCGATTCCAGCAGTCGTCGATGGCCTGGGCGTCGTCATGGGTGACGTTGTAAAAAGCCGAACCGCTCATTGTTTGCGCTCACTGTCAGCCGTGCGCCCGCTGCGGGCGGCACGCTCCTGCAATCGACGGGCTCCGGCCGCGTCTCCCTGGGAAGCCAGCAGCGCCGCCAGATGCACCAGGGCCTCGGCGTGTTGCGGTTCAAGATAAAGCGCCTTGCGATAATAACCCTGGGCCTCCAGTGCGCTGCCGGCCATGTCGCTGAGCAAGCCCAGCCAGTAGAACACCTGGGCCGCCGGTGCGTGGCTGCGCAAGTACTGCTCGCAGGCGGCACGGGCCTCGGCGCTTTTGCCGCTGTTGGCCAGGGCGGCGATGTGGGCCAGCAGTGTCGCGGCATCACTGCTTTTCGGCTCGGCTAGCGGGCTCGCGCTTCCTGCAAATGGCCGGGGTCGAACCACTGGGGGGACGACTCGCGGCGACGGGCGAACCGGCAGCGGAGTCGGCATCAAGGCAGGCAACGGCTGTGGTTCCGGGGCACCCTGGCGGCTGAAGGCGAACGACTGGGCAATACCGATCGAACGCAAGCCCAGTCGCCCCAGCAAACTGCCCTCGGCAGGGCCGATAAACAGCACGCCGTCCTGATGGGTCAGGCGCTTGAGCACCTCGAACACCTGCTGCTGGGTCGGCGGGTCAAAATAAATCAGCAAATTGCGGCAGAACACAAAATCGTAAGGCGCCTCGTTCACCAGCAGGCCCGGATCCAGCAGGTTGCCCACTTGCAGGCGCACCTGTTCGCGCACCCGTTCACTGAGGCGATAGCCTTCGTTTTCGGCGGTGAAATGCCGCTCGCGAAAAACCAGGTCGGCGCCACGGAAGGAGTTTTTGCCGTAGCGCGCCTCCTTCGCCCGCTCCACGGACAGCGGACTGACGTCCAGCCCATCGACCTTGAATTGATGAGGCCCAAGACCTGCATCAAGCAAGGCCATGGCGATGGAATAGGGTTCTTCGCCGGTGGAGCACGGCAAGCTGAGGATGCGCAGAGCCCGCAGGTGCCTTATCTCGGCCAGGCCCTTGACCGCCAGTTTGGCGAGGGTCGCGAAGGATTCGGGATAGCGAAAGAACCAGGTCTCCGGGACGATCACCGCTTCGATCAGTGCCTGTTGCTCCTGGGCCGAATGCTGCAGGCATTGCCAGTATTCGTCGGTGGTTCGCCCCGGTTGGGCACTGATGCGCTGGCGCAGCGCCCGTTCGATGATGGCGGTGCCGACGGAAGTGACATCCAGGCCGATGCGCTCCTTGAGGAAGTCGAAAAAACGCTGATCGTTGTTCATGGCCGGACCTCGAAGTCATCGAGGCTCAGCGGCGGCGAGGGGAACAGCATGGCGCGGACCGACTCGTCGAGCAGGTCATTGACCCGTACCCATTGCAGCAATCCCTGGGCGTCTTCGCGCACCGGGCCCAGATACGGGGCCTGCCGGTTGTCCAGGCCATAGGGCCGGAAATCCGCCGGATCGCAGCGCAGGGTGTCGGTGGCCTGTTCCAGGATCAAGCCCAGTACCTGCCTCGCTTGCTGTGCGTCGGGCTGGTAGTGCACCAGCACCAATCGCGTGCTGGTGCGGGCCTTGGCGCCATGGCCGAAGGCCAGGCTGCACAGGTCGATCACCGGCACCACCGCGCCACGCCAGGCAAACACCCCCGCCACCCAGGACGGCGCCCGGGCAATGGGCTTGAGTGGCAGGCGCGGCAGCACCTCCACAACATCGATGGCCTGCAGGGCATAACGCTCGTCACCGATGCAAAACACCAGGAACAGCGTTTGCCGGACCGCCGGCGCGGCGCCACCTCTGGCCTCGAATTCACTCATCAGACTTTAAAACGCGAGACGCCGCTGCGCAGCCCCACGGCCACCTGGCTCAGTTCGTCGATGGCGGAACTGGCCTGGCGCAGGGACTCCACGGTCTGGCTGCTGGCATCGCCCAGTTGCACCAAGGCGTGGTTGATCTGCTCGGCACCGGTGGCCTGGGCCTGCATACCCTCGTTGACCATCAATACCCGCGGCGCCAACGCCTGGACCTGATGAATGATCTGTGACAGTTGCTCGCCGATCTGCTGCACCTCGGCCATGCCACGGCGCACCTCCTCGGAGAACTTGTCCATGCCCATCACACCGGCCGACACCGCGGACTGGATCTCGCGCACCATTTGTTCGATGTCATAAGTCGCCACGGCCGTTTGATCAGCCAGGCGCCGCACTTCGGTGGCGACCACGGCGAAACCACGGCCGTACTCGCCGGCCTTCTCGGCTTCGATGGCGGCGTTGAGGGACAGCAGGTTGGTCTGGTCGGCCACTTTGACGATGGTGACCACCACCTGATTGATGTTCCCGGCCTTCTCGTTGAGGATCGCCAGCTTGGCGTTCACCAGATCGGCGGCGCCCATCACCGAATGCATGGTTTCTTCCATCCGCGCCAGGCCTTGCTGCCCAGAGCCGGCGGCCACCGAGGCCTGGTCGGCGGCGGTGGACACTTCGGTCATGGTGCGCACCAGGTCGCGAGAGGTGGCGGCAATCTCGCGAGATGTCGCGCCGATCTCGGTGGTGGTGGCCGCGGTTTCGGTGGCCGTGGCCTGCTGCTGGCGGGAAGTCGCGGCGATCTCGGTGACCGACGTGGTGACCTGCACCGAAGAGCGCTGGGCCTGGGACACCAACGATGTCAGCTCAGCCATCATGTCGTTGAAGCCGGTTTCCACCGCGCCGAATTCGTCTTTGCGCGCCAGGTTCAGGCGCCCGCTCAGGTCACCGCTGCGCATGATCTCGAGGATCTCCACGATGCGGTTCATCGGCGCCATGATCGCGCGCATCAATAACAGGCCGCAGAGTACGGCGACGATCAGCGCAACGAGAAACGACAGGCCCATGGCGACCTTGGCGGCCGTCACCGCATCGCCAATGGTCTGGGTGGCTTTTTCCGCCAGCTCACGATTGCGCTCGATGATTTGGTTCAGATGCCCACGGCCGTCGAGCCAGGCCGGCGTCAGCTCTTTCTCCAGCGCCAACCGCGCGCCTTCGTAATCCTTGCGTTGATACAGGTCCAAGACCTTTGCCACCGCCTGGTTGAAGTCCTGGTGATTGACCTCGAACTCATCAAAGGAGGCCTGGTCGACAGGATCCTGGATCAGTTTTTGATAATGCTGGATCTCCTCGCGCAGATGCTGCTCGAAGCGCTGATAACGAGCCTTGTCCTCGGCGGTGATTTCCCGGTTGCCCGAGAGGCCGACGATCTGTTGGGTCAGGACGTAGCTGTCGACCCAGCCACCGCGGATCATGGAACTGTAATACACCCCCGGCACCGCATCGGCGCGGACCTTTTCTTCACTGTCCTCGATCTTTAGCAACCGTGAATACGAGACGAGCACCATCAGCAGCATAATGGCGATGATCACCGCAAAACTCGCCAGGATGCGTTGGCGCAATGTCCAGTTCTTCACAGTAAAACCTCGGAGACTTTGAAATGCTGGGGAGTATAGCCGAGGGTGGGGCGGCGTCTTAAGACGGTGTGGGAGGAGTGTGGGGAAAGGCGAGCTTCACTGATCTCTCAGCAACAGATGAGTGCCCCCATTTCAGCACCCATCACAAAACCACTGTGGGAGCGAGCTTGCTCGCGATAATGGTATGCCGGCCAACTTATTATTGACTGATCCACCGCCATCGCGAGCAAGCTCGCTCCCACAAGGTATGTCGGGACTGTTGCTATTTTATTGGGCCGCCTGCCGCACCTGCTTTTCCAGTTCTGCCTTCAACCCTGGTTCCAGCTTGAGTTGGCGCGCCAGTTCATCGAGGTAGGATTTCTCCATGAAGCTCTCCTCGTCCACCAGCATCACACTGGCGATGTACATTTCCGCGGCGATTTCCGGGGTGCTGGCAGCACGGGCGACGTCGACGGGGTCCAGGGGCTTGTTGAGTTCGGCGTGCAGCCAGTGTTGCAGCTCCTGGTCATTGTCGAGCTTGGTGAATTCACCTTCGATCAACTGCCGCTCACGCTCGTCCACATGGCCATCGGCCTTGGCCGCCGCCACCAGCGCCTTGAGGATCGCCTGGCTGTGCTGCTCGACCTGCGCCGGGGGCACGCGGTCCAGGGTCTGCGGTTCGGTTTTCGGTGCGGTGCCCTGTTGGGCCTGCCAGTTGCCATAGGCTTTGTAGGCGATCACGCCCAAGGCGGCCAGGCCGCCATAAGTCAGGGCCTTGCCGCCAAAGTTGCGTGCCTTCTTATTACCCAGCAACAGGCCCATGGCGCCGGCGGCCAGCGCTCCGCCACCCGCGCCGGAGAGCATGCCGCCCAAGTTGCCGGAGCCGCCGAGCAACCCGCCCAAACCACCGGACGACTTGCCTTGGGAACCGCCAGTCTTGTTCTGCAACATTTCCTGACCGGACTTGAGTAGCTGATCGAGCAATCCACGAGTGTTCATTTGCTGCCTCCACGCATTCGGGTAACCGGATCATTAAGGCCACCAGCCTAGAACGAAAGTGCCCGGCGTCTTCGGCAAGAGTGCTTCGAGATGTTGCCTGAGGCGCAATGACTGTCCTTGAAAAAAAACGATATACACTCCAACCCATCGATAAAAGTCGCCCACCGGATATTCGTCCATGATGACCCTGCGCCAGATCCGTCATTTCATCGCCGTGGCCGAAACCGGCTCGATCTCCGCCGCTGCGCAAACGGCGTTCATCTCCCAATCCACCTTGACCCTGGCCATCCAGCAGCTGGAACAGGAAATCGGCGTCGGCTTGTTCAATCGCCACGCCAAGGGCATGACTCTGACTCACCAGGGGCATCAGTTCCTGCGCCAGGCTCATTTGATCCTGGCCACCGTCGACAACGCCAAGCGCAGCCTGCAGCAAAGCACCGACCAGGTGGCCGGCCACGTCACCATCGGGGTCACCAGCCTGGTCGCCGGTTATTACCTGGCGGATCTGCTGACCCGCTTCCAACGCGCCTATCCCAATGTGGAAATCCGCGTCATGGAAGACGAACGGCCGTACATCGAGCATTTATTGGTCAGCGGTGAAATCGATGTCGGGGTGCTGATCCTGTCCAACCTGGAAGACCGCCACGCCTTGCAGACCGAGGTGCTGACCCATTCACCCCACCGCTTGTGGCTGCCAGCCCAGCATCCACTGCTGGAGCACGACAGCATCAACCTGGCCGACGTGGCCCGCGAGCCACTGATCCAACTGAACGTCGATGAAATGGACCGCAACGCCCAGCGCCTGTGGCGCGGCGCCGGGCTGCAACCGAAGATCTCGTTGCGCACCGCCTCGACCGAAGCCGTGCGCAGCCTGGTGGCGGCGGGACTGGGGGTGTCGATCCAGCCGGACATGACCTACCGCCCCTGGTCGCTGGAAGGCGACATCATTGAGGCGCGACCGATCGCCGACCTCAGCCAGACTCTCGACGTCGGCCTGGCCTGGCGCCGAGGCACGGCACGACCGACACTGGTCGACCCGTTCTTGACCGTTGCCCGGGAACAACCCCACGGCGGCCGCAAGCCATCTATTTAATCGAATGTAGCCTTGAGTATTTAGAATTTGTCGGCTTTACGGCTGAACACTAGTCTTGCTGCATCACCACAATCCATTGTGGGAGCGAGCTTGCTCGCGATGGCGGTCGATCAGTTGATATTAATGCTGCCTGTCACACCGCTATCGCGAGCAAGCTCGCTCCCACAGGTTCTGTGTTTCAACCAATATCTATAGAAAGAGAACGCGAACATGGCTGGCACGCAAACTCCGTTGTGTACCGCGTTGCTGATCGACGGAGAACTGGTCGCGGGCCAGGGCGTTGTCGAGCCTATCCTCAATCCGGCCACTGGCGAAGTACTGGCTCAGATTGCCGAAGCCAGTACCGAGCAGGTCGAAGCCGCGATCCTGGCGGCCCACAGCGCCTTCGACGGGTGGTCGCGCACCACCCCGCAACAACGCTCGAACCTGCTGCTGGACATCGCCAGCGCCATCGAAAAAAACGCCGACTACCTGGCCCGCCTGGAATCCTTGAACTGCGGCAAGCCGCTGCATCTGGCGCGCCAGGATGACCTGAGCGCCACGGTGGACGTGTTCCGCTTCTTTGCCGGCGCCGTGCGCTGCCAGACCGGCCAACTCAGCGGTGAGTACCTGCCCGGCTACACCAGCATGGTGCGCCGCGACCCGATTGGCGTGGTGGCGTCCATTGCACCGTGGAATTACCCGATCATGATGGCCGCGTGGAAAATCGCCCCGGCCCTGGCTGCTGGCAATACGCTGGTGTTTAAACCGTCGGAACACACACCGCTGTCAATCCTGGCCCTGGCGCCGACACTGGCGCAGATCCTGCCACGGGGCGTGATCAACATCCTCTGTGGGGGCGGCGAAGGCGTCGGTAGCCATCTGGTCAGCCATCCCAAAGTGCGCATGGTTTCGCTGACCGGCGATATCGTCACCGGGCAGAAGATCCTCCAGGCCGCCGCGAAAACCCTCAAGCGCACGCACCTGGAGCTGGGCGGCAAGGCACCGGTGATCGTGTGCAACGACGCCGACCTCCAGGCGGTGGTCGAAGGCGTGCGCAGCTACGGTTATTACAACGCCGGGCAGGACTGCACCGCTGCGTGCCGGATCTACGCCCAGGACGGGATTCATGACCGCCTGGTGGCCGAGCTCGGCGCGGCGGTCAGCAGCCTGCGCTTTGCCGGCAAGCGCGATGCCGACAATGAAATCGGCCCACTGATCAGCACCCGCCAGCGCGACCGCGTCGCCAGTTTTGTCGAGCGCGCCCTCGGCCAGCCGCACATCGAACGCATCACTGGCGCGGCGGTGCATTCCGGCGCCGGTTTCTATTACCAACCCACGCTGCTGGCCGGCTGCAAGCAAAGCGACGAAATCGTCCAGCGCGAGGTGTTCGGCCCGGTCGTCACCGTGACCCGTTTCGACGAACTCAGCCAGGCGGTGGACTGGGCCAACGACTCCGAATATGGCCTGGCCTCCTCGGTGTGGACGCAGAACCTGGACAAGGCCATGCAGGTGGCGGCGCGGCTTCAATACGGCTGCACCTGGATCAACAGCCATTTCATGCTGGTGAGCGAAATGCCCCACGGCGGCCTGAAACGCTCGGGCTATGGGAAGGATCTGTCCAGCGATTCGCTTCAGGACTACAGCGTGGTGCGCCACATCATGGCCCGCCACGGCCAGCATCTGTAGATAACAGCACTACGCTAATAACAGCCATTCATGGCGCTTTATCTCGTTCAAACACTGCCCCGACATAATTAAAGCAAGAGGGATTCCCATGTACGCGCACAAGACCGCATTGCTCAGTGCAATCACCACGGCGCTGCTGACCAGCGTCAGCCTCCAGGCCGCCGAACCGCTCAAGGCCGTTGGCGCTGGCGAAGGCCAACTGGATATCGTCGCCTGGCCGGGTTACATCGAACGAGGCGAAAGCGACAAGGCCTACGACTGGGTGAGCGGTTTCGAGAAGGAAACCGGTTGCAAGGTCAACGTGAAAACCGCCGCGACGTCCGACGAAATGGTCAGCCTGATGACCAAGGGTGGCTACGATCTGGTCACCGCCTCGGGCGACGCCTCGTTGCGGCTGATTGCCGGCAAGCGCGTGCAGCCGATCAACACCGCGCTGATCGCCAACTGGAAGAATCTCGACCCGCGCCTGAAGGATGCACCGTGGTACGTGGTCAACCAGCAGACCTATGGCACCCCGTACCAATGGGGCCCGAATGTGCTGATGTACAACACCGAAGTGTTCAAGCAGGCGCCCACCAGTTGGAGCGTGCTGTTCAGTGCCCAGGACCTGCCCGACGGCAAGCCGAACAAGGGCCGCGTGCAAGCTTACGATGGCCCGATCTACATCGCCGACGCGGCGCTGTACCTCAAGAGCGCCAAGCCTGAGCTGGGCATCAAGGACCCCTACCAACTCGACGAAGCGCAATACAAGGCCGTGCTGGAACTGTTGCGGGCCCAGCAACCGTTGATCCATCGCTACTGGCACGACACCACCGTGCAAATGAGCGATTTCAAGAACGAAGGCGTGGTGGCGTCCGGCGCCTGGCCGTATCAGGTCAACGGCCTGATGAACGAAAAACAACCGATCGCCTCGACCATTCCGAAAGAAGGCGCCACCGGCTGGGCCGATACGACGATGCTCCACGCCGAGGCCAAGCATCCCAACTGCGCATACAAATGGATGGACTGGTCGCTGCAACCGAAAGTCCAGGGGGACGTGGCTGCCTGGTTCGGCTCCTTGCCTGCGGTACCTGCGGCGTGCAAGGGCAGCGAACTGCTGGGCGCCGAAGGTTGCAAGACCAATGGCTTCGACCAGTTCGACAAGATCGCCTTCTGGAAAACCCCACAGGCCGAGGGCGGCAAGTTCGTGCCGTACAGCCGCTGGACCCAGGACTACATTGCGATCATGGGTGGGCGTTAACCGCAGCCGAACACTGCTTTTGTGGCGAGGGGATTTATCCCCGCTGGGGCGCGAAGCGCCCCCAAAACTAACGCCTCTGACTATCAGGCAGACGGAGTCTACTGCTTTGGGGCTGCTTCGCAGCCCAGCGGGGATAAATCCCCTCGCCACAGGTCCATGCCCGATAACTCAGAACACAAGCCCCGCTTTATGGAGCACCGCACCATGACGCTTGCAGTCCAATTCACCCAGGTCTCCCGTCAGTTTGGCGAAGTGAAGGCCGTTGACCGGGTTTCCATCGACATCCAGGACGGCGAGTTCTTTTCCATGCTGGGCCCCTCCGGCTCAGGCAAGACCACTTGCCTGCGGCTGATCGCCGGGTTCGAACAACCCAGCGCCGGTTCGATCCGCATCCACGGCGAAGAAGCCGCCGGGTTGCCACCCTATCAGCGCGACGTCAATACGGTTTTCCAGGATTACGCCCTGTTCCCACACATGAATGTGCGCGACAACGTGGCCTACGGCCTGAAAGTCAAAGGCGTTGCCAAGGCCGAACGCATCCAGCGCGCCGATGAAGCGCTGGAGATGGTCGCCTTGGGCGGCTACGGCGAGCGCAAGCCGGTGCAGCTGTCCGGCGGCCAGCGCCAGCGCGTGGCCCTGGCCCGTGCGCTGGTCAATCGCCCACGGGTGTTGCTGCTGGACGAACCCCTGGGCGCCCTCGACCTGAAGCTGCGGGAGCAGATGCAGGGCGAGTTGAAGAAACTGCAGCGCCAGTTGGGCATCACCTTCATTTTCGTCACCCACGACCAGACCGAAGCCCTGTCGATGTCCGACCGCGTGGCGGTGTTCAACAAGGGCCGCATCGAACAGGTCGATACCCCACGCAACCTGTACATGAAACCGGCGACCACCTTCGTCGCCGAATTCGTCGGCACCTCCAACGTGATTCGTGGCGAACTGGCCCGGCAACTGAGCGGTTATCCACAGCCGTTCTCGATCCGCCCGGAACACGTGCGTTTCGCCGAAGGCCCGTTGGCCGGTCATGAAATCGAAGTCCGCGGCCTGCTTCACGACATCCAGTACCAGGGCAGCGCCACACGCTATGAATTGAAGCTTGAGAACGGCCAGACCCTGAACCTCAGCCAGGCCAACACTCAGTGGGTCGACACCGGCGCCCAGCACCAGACCGGCCAGCAACTGACGGTACGCTGGGCCCGCGAGGCAATGATCGCGCTGCATGACACCGTCGGCGAGGTGTGAAATGAACACCCTGGCCATGACTCAAACGCCTACGCCCGGCTCACCGTTGCGACGTTTCTCCAACCTGCTGTACCGACGGCCCAACCTGTACCTGTCGATGTTGCTGGTGCCGCCGCTGATCTGGTTCGGCGCAATCTACCTGGGCTCGCTGCTGACCTTGCTGTGGCAGGGCTTCTACACCTTTGATGACTTCACCATGGCGGTCACGCCCGACCTGACCCTGGCGAATTTCACCGCGCTGTTCCAGCCCTCGAACTTCGACATCATCTTGCGCACCTTGAGCATGGCCATCGTGGTGTCCATCGCCAGCGCCATCGTCGCCTTCCCGATCGCCTACTACATGGCGCGCTACACCAGCGGCAAGACCAAGGCGTTTTTCTACATCGCGGTGATGTTGCCGATGTGGGCCAGTTATATCGTCAAGGCCTATGCCTGGACGCTGCTGCTGGCCAAGGGCGGCGTGGCCCAGTGGTTCGTCCAGCACCTGGGCCTGGGACCGGTGTTGCAGTTCGTACTGGGGATCCCAGGCGTGGGCGGCAGTACGCTGTCCACCTCACACCTGGGGCGCTTCCTGGTGTTCGTCTACATCTGGCTGCCGTTCATGATCCTGCCGATCCAGGCCTCCCTGGAGCGCCTGCCACCGTCGTTGCTGCAAGCTTCGGCGGACCTGGGCGCCAAGCCGCGGCAGACGTTCATGCAGGTGATCTTGCCGCTGTCGATCCCCGGCATTGCCGCCGGCTCGATCTTCACCTTCTCGCTGACCCTGGGGGATTTCATCGTGCCGCAACTGGTAGGCCCACCGGGCTACTTCGTCGGCAGCATGGTCTACGCCCAGCAAGGCGCCATCGGCAACATGCCCATGGCCGCGGCGTTCACGCTGGTGCCCATCGTGCTGATCGCCATCTACCTGTCTATCGTCAAGCGCCTGGGGGCTTTCGATGCACTCTGACTCTCAAGACCGGGCCTCGTGGGGCTTGCGGATCGCGGCCTGGGGCGGGCTGGTTTTTTTGCACTTCCCGATCCTGATCATCTTCCTCTACGCCTTCAACACCGAAGACGCGGCGTTCAGCTTTCCGCCCAAGGGCCTGACCCTGAAATGGTTCAGCGTCGCCTTCTCGCGTCCGGATGTACTGGAGGCCATCAAGCTGTCGCTGCAGATCGCGGCCATCGCCACGCTGATCGCCATGGTGCTCGGCACGCTGGCCTCGGCGGCCCTGTACCGCCGGGACTTCTTCGGCAAACAAGGCATCTCGCTGATGCTGATCCTGCCGATTGCCCTGCCAGGGATCATCACCGGCATTGCGCTGCTGGCGACCTTCAAGACCCTGGGCATCGAACCGGGCATGTTCACCATCATCGTCGGTCACGCGACGTTTTGCGTGGTGATTGTCTACAACAACGTCATCGCCCGTCTGCGGCGTACGTCCCACAGCTTGATCGAGGCATCGATGGACCTGGGTGCCGACGGCTGGCAGACCTTTCGCTACATCATCCTGCCCAACCTCGGCTCGGCACTGCTGGCCGGTGGGATGCTGGCCTTCGCGCTGTCGTTCGATGAAATCATCGTCACCACCTTCACCGCCGGCCACGAACGCACGCTGCCGCTGTGGCTGCTCAACCAGCTCAGCCGCCCTCGCGACGTGCCGGTGACCAACGTCGTGGCGATGCTGGTGATGATCGTGACAATGCTGCCGATACTCGGCGCCTATTACTTGACCCGTGGGGGTGAGAGCGTGGCCGGTAGCGGCGGGAAGTAGCCCCTTTTTCGCCTTGTACAAAAGGGCTTTTGTGGGAGCGAGCTTGCTCGCGATGACTGACGAACACTCAACACACGTGTCGACTGTAAGACCGCTATCGCGAGCAAGCTCGCTCCCACAGGGATCGGTTCCAGCAGACACATAACTGTTTCGATGAGGACAAAGCCATGCAAACCAAACTGCTGATCAACGGCCACCTGGTAAACGGCGAAGGCCCCGGCCAAGCCGTGTTTAACCCCTCGCTGGGGCGAGTGCTGGTGGAAATCAACGAGGCCAGCGAAGCCCAGGTCGATGCCGCCGTCCGTGCGGCCGACAGCGCCTTCGACAGCTGGTCGCAGGTTGCGCCCAAGGACCGCGCCCTGTTGCTGCTCAAACTGGCTGACGCCATCGAAGCCCACGGCGAGGAGTTGGCGAAGCTGGAGTCGGACAACTGCGGCAAACCCTTGAGCGCCGCGCTGAACGACGAGATTCCGGCGATTGCCGACGTGTTCCGCTTCTTCGCTGGCGCCAGTCGCTGCATGAACGGCTCGGCCGGCGGCGAATACCTGCCGGGGCACACGTCGATGATCCGCCGCGACCCGGTGGGGGTCATCGCCTCCATCGCGCCGTGGAACTACCCCTTGATGATGGTCGCCTGGAAAATCGCCCCAGCCCTGGCCGCCGGCAATACCGTGGTGCTCAAGCCGTCGGAACAAACCCCGCTGACTGCGTTGCGCCTGGCGGAATTGGCGTCGGAAATTTTCCCGGCGGGCGTACTCAACGTGGTGTTCGGCCGTGGACCAACCGTGGGCCAGCCGCTAGTCACCCATCCGAAAGTGCGCATGGTGTCGCTCACCGGCTCCATCGCCACCGGCTCGAACATCATTTCCAGCACCGCCGACAGCGTCAAGCGCACGCACATGGAACTGGGCGGCAAGGCCCCGGTGATCATTTTCAACGACGCCGACATTGACGCGGCCGTGGAAGGCATCCGCACCTTCGGTTTCTACAACGCCGGCCAGGACTGCACCGCCGCCTGCCGCATCTATGCCCAGCAAGGCATTTACGAGCAGTTTGTCGAGAAGCTCGGCGCCGCGGTGGGCAGTATCAAGTACGGCCTGCAAACCGCGCCCGACACTGAAATGGGCCCGCTGATCACCGCCCAGCACCGTGACCGCGTCGCTGGCTTCGTCGAACGGGCCATCGCCCAGCCGCATATCCGCCTGATCACCGGTGGCAAGACCGTGGACGGCAACGGGTTCTTCTTCGAACCGACGGTACTGGCCGACGCCCAGCAGGACGACGAAATCGTCCGTCGGGAAGTGTTCGGTCCGGTGGTGTCCGTCACGCCGTTCCTCGACGAAGCACAAGTGTTGGCTTGGGCCAATGAGTCAGACTACGGCCTGGCGTCATCGGTGTGGACCGCCGACGTCGGCCGCGCCCATCGCCTGGCGGCGCGCCTGCAATACGGCTGCACCTGGGTGAACACCCACTTCATGCTCGTCAGCGAAATGCCCCATGGCGGTCAGAAACATTCCGGCTATGGCAAGGATATGTCGATGTATGGGCTGGAGGACTACACGGTGGTGCGGCATGTGATGTTCAAGCATTGAATGCAAGACAACGTTGGCAACACATACTCGCGGTTGCCCTGCGTTGGTGCTGCTAAGGTTTTCGTCAATCGGTGCACGACCGCGGTTGACGGAAATCCTGGCAGCGCCTAGGTTGTCTACAACGTATACACCAGGAGATCGCCATGGCCTCGCCCGTTTTGTCCTTTCGTGTGGAAGAAGGTCTGGCCCAACAGCTGGATTTGTTGGCTGCCGCCACCGACCGCGACCGTCAATACCACCTCAAGCGTGCACTGGTTCGATATATGGAGGCCGAGTCCTGGCATCTGCAAGCCATCAGCGAAGGCATAGCAGATGCCGATGCTGGAAATCTGACCGATCTGGATGCCGTGAAGGCTAAGTGGGCAAAGCGTGCCGAGCATCGTATTGACCGACAAAGCACAGAGTGACCTCGACTTGATTCATGAACACTACCAAACCGTCATCGGCACGGAAGGCGCTGACGATGTCATCACCACCATTCTGGAAACGCTGCGACAACTGCAGCGCTTTCCCGGCTCGGGCCGTCCTTCGGTCGTTCCCGATATTCGGGAACTGGTGCTGACACGTTATCCTTTCGTTGCGCCTTACCGGCTCATGCATGGGCAATTGCAGATCTTGCGCATACTGCATCAACGCAGCGAACGTCCCCAGGACTGGTCGGAGGGATGATATCGGCCGGCTCCCCCTTTGCTCCGGCCGCTCACCGCAACGACTATTCAAAACCTCGAAACACTCCTCATCGCATCCACCAGGTAGCGCATGGCAATCCGGTCGTTTTCCGACAGCTCTCGATAGCGCTCCACCAGTCTTAATTCCTCCAGGCTGAGTCGCCGTGTCCTGCGCGCATTGATCAGGCCTGGAAAGATCCCCAGCATTTCGGTAATGCCCTGTATTTTCGTCATGAACGTTGCCCTTCTGTACGTCGAATTGACTTGATAGCGCCTTCGCAGCCCCGGTTAACGGTCTATCAAGCTAAAGAATAGGGAGGTTTCATACCGTGAAAAGGGATTTTTAGAGTAATTAGTCAAAAAAGGCAGGAATCCGCATAAAAAAAGAAATAACTGTAAGAAAATTTGACCAGGCCACGCTTTCTTCGCTCTCAACGCCTGCATATCCCCTATGATTTTGCGCCTCGGTGAACCGATCCAGCTCTCAGGTATCTGTTCTAACGTCTGTTCGCGTTTGGCCAAAGGCATGTCCGAACTCCTTCATCAATCTTTGTGGCCAGGAACGGCTCGGGATTGTTTCGAGAAAGGTTGTATTTATGCACCGCAGGAATCTGCTCAAGGCCTCCATGGCCTTCGCCGCCTACACAGGGCTTTCGGCCTCCGGGCTCATGGCCGCACGTGCCTGGGCTGCTGACCAGACTGCCGACGGCGAAGCCCGTCCCTTCGACTTCAACGCCCTGAAAGACCAGGCCCGGCAATTGGCCGCAAGCCGCTACGTCGACACCAAGCAAGTCCTGCCGCAAACCCTGGCCCAGATGTCGCCCCTGCAATTCAACGCGATCCAGTACGACGCCAACCACTCGTTGTGGAATGAGCTGGACGGTCAGCTGGACGTGCAGTTTTTCCACGTAGGCATGGGCTTCAAGCAGCCAGTGCGCATGTACAGCGTCGACCCCAAGACCCGCCAGGCCCGTGAGGTGCACTTCCGCCCGGAGCTGTTCAACTATGAGAAAACCACGGTCAACACTTCGCAGCTGACGGGCGACCTTGGGTTCTCCGGTTTCCGGGTGTTCAAGGCGCCGGAGCTGGATCGCCACGACATCCTTTCGTTCCTGGGGGCCAGTTATTTCCGCGCCGTGGACGCCAGCGGCCAGTACGGGCTGTCAGCCCGGGGATTGGCGATCGATACCTACGCCAAGAAGCGTGAGGAGTTCCCGGACTTCACCAAGTTCTGGTTCGAAACCCCGGAAAAAAACAGCACGCGCTTCGTGGTCTACGCGCTGCTCGACTCCCCCAGCGCCACTGGTGCCTATCGGTTTGACATTGATTGCCAGCCGACCCGCGTAGTGATGGAGGTCGATGCGCACATCAATGCCCGTACCGCCATCGAGCAACTGGGTATCGCCCCCATGACCAGCATGTTCAGCTGCGGCACCGTCGAGCGGCGCATGTGCGACACCATTCACCCGCAAATCCACGATTCCGACCGGCTGGCCATGTGGCGCGGCAACGGCGAGTGGGTCTGCCGTCCACTGAACAACCCCGCCACCCTGCAATTCAATGCCTTCGCCGACAAGAATCCGAAGGGCTTCGGCCTGGTGCAGACCGACCATGACTTTGATAGCTACCAGGACACCGTGGACTGGTACAGCAAGCGTCCCAGCCTGTGGGTCGAGCCGACGACGGCGTGGGGCGAAGGCTCTGTCGATTTGCTGGAAATTCCTACGACCGGCGAAACCCTGGATAACATCGTCGCGTTCTGGACCCCGAAAAAACCGGTGGCCGCGGGTGACTCGCTGAACTATGGCTACAAGCTCTACTGGAGCGCCCTGCCACCGGTGAGCACCGACCTGGCCCATGTCGACGCGACCCGTTCGGGCATGGGTGGCTTCATCGAAGGCTGGGCGCCGGGTGAGCATTACCCGACCGTCTGGGCACGGCGTTTCGCCGTGGACTTCAGCGGCGGTGGCCTCGACCAGTTGCCACCAGGCACCGGCATCGAACCGGTGGTGACCTGCTCCCACGGCGAAGTGAAGGACTTCAATGTGCTGGTGCTGGATGCGATCAAGGGTTACCGCATCACCTTCGACTGGTACCCGACCGACGACCGCGTGGACCCGGTGCAGATGCGCCTGTTCATTCGCAGCAAGGACCGGACCTTGAGCGAGACCTGGCTGTACCAGTACTTTCCGCCGGCACCGGATAAGCGTAAGTATCCCTGAGCGTTATCCAGCGCCTGGACTGGCCCCATCGCGAGCAAGCTCGCTCCCACACGGGATCTGTGGTTACAGAAATCCCTGTGGGAGCGAGCTTGCTCGCGATGGGGCGAGTACAGGCACCGAACATTTCAGCCAGATAAAAAAAGCCCCGGCCAACACGACCGGGGCTTTTTTATCCCTCACTCAATCGCGCAAATCAGACTCATGAATCGGCTGGTCCCGATGCGTGGCCCGCTGGTACTGCGCCGGCCATGTGGCCTTGCGTCCACCCAGGTCATCATCGGCATGCAGGGCCCAGTATGGATCGCGCAGCAATTCCCGGGCGAGGAAAATGATGTCGGCCTGACAGGTGCGCAGGATGTGCTCGGCCTGGGCCGGTTCGGTAATCATGCCGACCGTGCCAGTGGCGATTTCCGACTCCTTGCGCACCCGTTCGGCAAAGCGTGTCTGGTAACCCGGGCCGGTGGGAATTTCCGCATTGGCGGCAGTGCCACCCGATGACACATCGATCAGGTCCACCCCCACCGCCCTGAACCGTCGCGCCAGTTCCACGGTTTCATCCGGGTTCCAACCGTCCTCGACCCAATCGGTGGCAGAGACGCGAACGAACACCGGTAGCTCCTCGGGCCAGACGGCCCTCACCGCTTCGGTCACTTGCAGCACCAGGCGGATACGGTTTTCGAACGAGCCGCCGTATTGGTCGCGCCGCTGGTTGCTCAAGGGCGACAGGAATTGATGCAGCAGATAGCCATGAGCCGCGTGGACCTCGACCACTTTGAAGCCGGCCGTGAGGGCGCGCTTGGCCGAGGCCACGAACGCCTGGATAACCCCGGCGATCTGCCCTTCGTCCAGTTGGACGGGCTGGGTGTGCTGCGGGTCAAAGGCAATCGGCGATGGGCCGACTGGGAGCCAACCACCATCCTCGGGTTTCACGCTGCCGTGCTTGCCCAGCCACGGCCGCCAGGTGCTGGCCTTGCGCCCGGCATGGGCCAGCTGGATGCCCGGCACGGCCCCTTGGGCGGTGATGAAGCGGGTGATGCGTTGCAACGGTTCGATCTGTTCATCGTTCCACAACCCCAGGTCCTGGGCGGTGATACGGCCATCAGCGGTGACAGCGGTGGCTTCGGTGAACACCAGGCCGGCACCGCCCACGGCGCGGCTGCCAAGGTGCACCAGGTGCCAGTCGTTGGCCAGGCCATCGGCGCTCGAGTACTGGCACATCGGCGACACCGCGATGCGATTGGGTAGGGTCAATTGGCGAAGGGTATAGGGTTCCAGCAGCAGACTCATGGGGCACCTCTCGAATCAGTGGGCAGGCTCCAGGGTTCTGTTTGAAAAGTCGACGAGTGACAAAAGGTGCAACACCCGCCCCCGCGGGCAAATAAATTCGACAAGACGTCACAAGGGCTATCAAGCAGTGCTTAGAGCCTAGTCGACAACCTGGAAGGAGGGAGGGTTCAGAACTTAAAAACGGCAGGGTAGCCAGATTGCTCTATTCGGCCGGATTACTTTGTGGCGAGGGGATCTATCCCCTCGCAACAGCACAGTATTCCCACAGTAACTAACCGCTAAAGCCTAGCGCGGTTCGATATGAGCGATCATCAACTGCACCGTTTCCTGGCCGCGGAACTCGTTGAGGTCGAGCTTGTAGGCCAGTTCGACCCAGCGCACCGTAGGGTTTGGCCAGATTTCGCGGTCGATGCCGAAGGCGATGCCATCGAGCTTCACCGAACCGCATTCACTCTTGAGCACCACCTTCAGATGCCGCTCGCCCACCACCCGCTGTTCGACCAACTGGAACACGCCGTGGAACATCGGCTCGGGAAAATGTTGGCCCCAGGGCCCGGCGTGGCGCAGCGCCCGGGCCAGCTCGAGATGGAATTCCTCCACTGCCAGGGTGCCGTCCGACAACAGACGCCCGGTCAGGTCTTCTTCACGCAACTGCCGGCGCACTTCCGCGTCGAACGCCTCGGCGAACAACGGGAAATTGGCTTGCGGCAAGGTCAGGCCCGCCGCCATGGCGTGACCGCCGTACTTGCTGATCAGAGTCGGATGTTGCGCCGCCACCACGCTCAGCGCATCGCGAATGTGAAACCCCGGCACCGAGCGCCCCGAGCCCTTGAGCAGGCCGTCCCCGGCATCGGCAAAGGCGATGGTCGGGCGGAAATAGCGCTCTTTCATACGCGAGGCAAGGATACCGATGACCCCCTGGTGCCACTGTGGATCGAACAGGCACAAACCGAACGGCATCGACTCCACCGGCAAGTCCTTGAGCTGGGCCAAGGCTTCGCGCTGCATGCCCTGCTCGATGGATTTGCGATCCTGGTTCATGCCGTCCAGTTGCGCCGCCATCTCCCGCGCCAGGGCCGCGTCATCGGTGAGCAGGCATTCGATCCCCAGGCTCATGTCGTCCAGGCGCCCCGCCGCGTTCAGACGCGGGCCGAGGATAAATCCGAGGTCCGTGGAGGTAATGCGCGAATGGTCGCGCTTGGCCACCTCCAAAATGGCCTTGATGCCGGGACGGGCGCGCCCGGCGCGTATCCGTTCCAGGCCCTGATGGACAAGGATCCGGTTATTGGCGTCCAGGGGCACCACGTCGGCCACGCTGCCCAAGGCCACCAGGTCGAGCAGTTCGCCAATGTTCGGCTGGGGTTTGCTGGCGTACCAACCCAGGCTGCGCAGACGGGCCCGCAGCGCCATCAGCACATAGAAAATCACGCCGACCCCGGCCAGGGCCTTGCTCGGGAACTCACAGCCCGGCTGGTTCGGATTGACGATGGCGTCGGCCGCCGGCAGTTCGAGGCCTGGCAAGTGGTGATCGGTGACCAACACCTTGAGCCCCGCCGCCTTCGCCGCCGCCACGCCTTCCACGCTGGAAATGCCATTGTCCACGGTGATCAGCAACTGCGGCTCGCGGGTCAGGGCGACTTCGACGATTTCCGGAGTCAGTCCGTAACCGTATTCGAAGCGATTGGGCACCAGATAGTCGACATGGGCCGCCCCGAGCAGACGCAACCCCAACAGGCCCACCGTACTGGCCGTTGCGCCATCGGCGTCGAAGTCGCCAACGATCAGGATGCGCTGGCGTTGCTCCAGCGCCACCACCAGCAGGTCAACCGCCGCATCGATCCCCTTGAGTTGCTGATAAGGAATCAAGCGCGCCAGGCTCTTGTCCAGTTCAGCCTCGGACTGCACACCACGCGCAGCGTATAGGCGGGTCAACAGGGGCGGCAGGTCACCGAGAAACGGCAGGGTGTCGGGCAGTTGGCGGGGTTCTATGCGCATGGGGTGAAGGACATTTCTCTGGATAATCGTGAAAATTCTGGCAAGGGAGCTTGTGTGGGAGCGGGTTTGCTCGCGAAAGCGGCGGCACATTCAACATAAATGCAAACTGATCTGCCGTATTCGCGAGCAAGCCCGCTCCCACAATGAGTTCACTTGATGCCGGGGCGGATCAACCGCGTTCGCCCAGCAACCATTGCAACTGGACTTCATGCTGGCCACGGTCGTCGGTCACGAAAATCGTGCCCTCGCTGATCATCACATCCCACTTGATCACGCGAGGCATGTCCTGGGCCAGGGTTTCCAGCACTTCCTGGGGCACAGAGGCAATGTTGACGTTCTTCAGGTTCTTGACGGCCGGGATCACCTTGCCTTCCCAGACGCGCAGGCTACCGTAGGCCAGCAGGCTGGTGCGCTCGGTGCGGCGCGAGCACCAGGTCAGGCGATCGGCGTCGGGCTGGCCGACTTCGATCCAATGCAGCACACGGTCATCCAGGCTTTTTTCCCACAGCGCAGGTTCATCGACGTCTGACAGACCACGACCGAATGCCAGCAGTTCGTTGTACCAGAATGCGTAGGCCAGCAAACGCACAGTCATGCGTTCTTCGGTTTCCGAAGGATGGCGGGCAATGGTCTGCTTCACGCTCTCGTACACACTGCGGTCGAGATCGGTGAGGTTCAGTTCAAACTTATAGGTCGTGGACGGCTGGGCCATGAACGGGCTTCTTGATACAGAGAAAGGCGGCAAGTCTAACCGATGACGCGGGCAATCCACGAATTGCCGACCATCAACCTGCGGCGACAGCGGTTGGCCTATGATAAAACGCTCTATTCGTTCTGCCTTTGCCTTACAGGATCGCTCATGTCGCTTACTGCCAAACCCCTTGCCGGCGTCAAAGTCATCGAACTCGGTACCTTGATCGCCGGGCCTTTTGCCTCGCGTATCTGCGGTGAATTCGGTGCCGAGGTGATCAAGGTCGAATCGCCTGACGGCGGCGACCCGTTGCGCAAGTGGCGCAAACTTTACGAAGGGACATCGTTGTGGTGGTTCGTCCAGGCGCGCAACAAGAAATCCCTGACCCTCAACCTCAAGCACCCAGAAGGCCTGGCGATTCTGAAAAAACTGATCGGTGAAGCCGACATCCTGATCGAGAACTTCCGCCCCGGCGTGTTGGAAAAGCTCGGCCTGGGCTGGGACGTACTGCACGCACTGAACCCCAAGCTGGTGATGGTGCGGCTCTCGGGCTTCGGCCAGACCGGACCGATGAAAGATCAGCCCGGATTCGGCGCAGTGGGCGAGTCCATGGGCGGCCTGCGCTACATCACCGGGTTCGAGGACCGTCCGCCAGTGCGCACCGGGATCTCCATCGGCGATTCGATCGCCGCCCTCTGGGGCGTGATCGGCGCGCTGATGGCCCTGCGTCACCGCGAGGTCAACGGTGGAACCGGACAAGTGGTCGATGTGGCCTTGTACGAGGCGATTTTCGCGATGATGGAGAGCATGGTGCCGGAGTTCGACGTGTTCGGTTTCATCCGCGAGCGCACCGGCAATATCATGCCCGGCATCACTCCGTCGTCCATCCACACCAGCGCCGATGGCAAACACGTGCAGATTGGCGCCAACGGCGACGCGATTTTCAAGCGCTTCATGCAGATCATCGGCCGTGACGACCTGGCCAATGATCCGCAACTGACCAGCAATGATGGTCGCGACAGCCGCCGCGATGAGCTTTACGGGGTCATTGATCGCTGGGTCAACTCGCTGCCGCTCGATGCCGTCCTTGAGCAGTTGAACCAGGCCGGAGTGCCGGCCAGCCGGATCTTCAGCGCCGAAGATATGTTCAGCGACCCGCAATTCCTCGCCCGTGAAATGTTTCTGCAGGCCAAGCTGCCGGACGGCAAGGCGTTCAAGATGCCGGGGATCGTACCGAAGCTCTCCGACACACCGGGGACCTCCGAATGGGTCGGGCCAGCGTTGGGTGAGCACAATGCGCAGGTACTCGGGGAGCTTGGCTACGATGCGCAGCAGATCGCCCGACTGCGCACCGACGGGGCCATTTGACGCGTCATAGGGGATCTGCCTGAACGAAAACCGCTGTCCACTGAAGATCAACTGTGGGAGCGAGCTTGCTCGCTCCCACAAGGGTTCAGCGCTGCTCAGTAGCAGAACGGGCCAAAAACCTTGAACGCCGGACAAAAAGAAACCCCGAGAAGTGGGGAGACGACTCGGGGTTAAACGTGACCATATTTGAGGTCAGTACAACAAGCGACAAGCACCGGAGCACAATGCTCGCTCTTGCTGGTAAAAGGTCTGACTCACGGGGACGTAAGAAGGTTCCCACAAAATCTCGCTCAATTCGGGATGGCCATCGCCTTGTTGCGCGCCAGATTACGTAGTGCCGCAATCACACAGGGCTCCAGGCGGCCTTCGGCAATCAGTACATCGCGGTGCAGGCCATCGACCACGTCCGTCAATTGGCGCTTGTCGGTCAATTGGGCCTGGTTGAACACCCGCTCGACCATGATGCTCCCCACGGTATTCTTCAACGTCACCAGGCATTCGCCCTTGGCGCCGAAGGGAGTCAGCGTGACTTGATACGGGCTCAAAGCCTCACCCAGCAATAGGCTGATACTTTCCATTCACTCACCCTTCAATAGTCCGAAAACAACTGCATGTTCACAGTAAGTGACCGTGGGCCACAGCAGAAAGTTCGACAGCGCACCGAACCGGCGCGCCTCGAACCTGTTCAACCGAGCATGCGCGTCCAATATGACAGGGAAACAACAACCTTCACTCGAAACCATTTTCGTCGCGACCAGTCCCGGTCAAGCCAAGAGCTTGTCGGTGCGGCTCCAGCGGCGCCCTACATCGATCCATCCGCCCAGGATTCCGCGCAACTGCCCATCGGCGCCGTAGAAAGGCACCGACCAGTGGTAGATTTCGCGCAATCCGCCGCTGAACATCAACTGACGGTCGACGAATCGGGACTGGCCGGTTCGCAATTGCTCCATCACCTCCCCGTGCAGCAGCTCGGCGGTAGCCGGCGGGAACGTCGGGGAGTCAGTCAGCCGCCTACCCCGCAGCTTTTCGAAGCGCGTCGCCAACTGGTCTTCGTAACTCTTGTTGCACATGATCAGGCGCCCTTCGAGATCACGGATGAAAATCGGGTCGGGAATGGCATCCATCAGGGCTCTCTGGAGCACCAATTGGTCCTTGAGGACCGCCTCGGCCTTGAGACGCTGATCGATCTGTATCTTCAGGCGACGATTCCACAACAGGGACAGGAAGCCGAACAACACGACCACGGTCACGCACCAGTAGCCCCAACGGGACATCCGCAACCAGATCGATGGCGCCTGGTTGGGGGCGATACCCGCCATCCACTTGGCGCGCAGGGCGCGCATGTCCTCGGCCGGGAAGACTTCCAGCGCTTTATTCAAGATACCGAGCAACAGAGTCAGGTCTTGGCGCACCGCCAGGTAGTCTGGTTCCCACTTGCCCTCAAGACCACTTCCTACCTGCAACTGTCCAGCCGGATACAGATGCACCCCCGTTTCATTTTCAATGGTGGCATAGGCCTCCCGGCTCTCCACCAGCGCCCTAGCCTCTCCATACGTCTTGGTCGTGCGCAATTCGATGGCCGGGTAGTCCCGCCTGATTTCCGCTTCCAAGGCATGCCGTGCCGGCAACGCCAGGACCTTGCCCTCAAGCTGCTCCAGCGAATGGAGTACCGACTCCCCGTCACGGCCGACGAACACCCAGCCGGAACCGCCAAACGCATGGCTGAAACTGAGGAAATCCCGGCGCTCATCGTTCATCGCCAGGAGAGTCGTCATATCGGCCTCGCCATTCTCCAGCATCGTCAGTAGCTGACCCGGGGAGAACGACTCGCGATGCACGAACTCAAGACCCGTCATTTGCGCAATGCGCTGGAGAATTTCATGGTTCAGCCCGTCCCACTGCCCCCGTTCGTTCTTGAACAGGTACAGCGGAAACTGCATTGAAGCGACGATGACCCGCGGGTTTTCCTTGATCCACTTCAATTCCTGCGCATCCAGCACCAGTTGCTTGCCGGGGTCGAGCGGCGGCGTTTCGAAGGTCGCCAATTGTGCCGCATTGCCCCCCTGCCCCCAATACATCAGGGTCAGCCCTATCACCCAGCCCAGCGCTGGTTTTCCTTTGGTAAAAAACAACATCTGCATTTCCTTCGAGATGACTCGCCCGTCCCTCCAAGGGCGAAAACCCGGCCAGTTTGGCATGCAGAAACAAAAAAGCCCGTCAGGAGACGGGCTTCAAAATGTGACAGGTTTCAGCGGTTAGAGTGGCTTGCCGCGGTTACCATGCTGGCTGACAAAGGCCTGCACGGCTTTCAGGTCATTAGGCAACACGGTGCAACGCTCATCTCGCTCAAACAAATCAGAAAGATGTGCAGGTAGCTCAAGTGCTTTTCCTACGCCCGCCTTCTGCACCGCTTCCGGAAACTTAACCGGATGCGCGGTGCCCAGGATCACCATCGGAATATCCAGGCTGCGACGGCACTCACGGGCGGCTCTCACGCCGATAGCGGTGTGCGGATCGAGCAATTCACTGCTCTGTGCAAACACTTCGGCAATGGTTTCGCAGGTTTGCGCGTCGTCCACTGCCAGGGAGTCGAACAGCTTGCGGGCTTCGGTCCAGCGCTCAGGCTCGACGCTGAAACCGCCTCCCTGCCGGAAGCTGTCCATCAGGCCGGCAATCGCCGCGCCATTGCGACCGTGCAGGTCAAACAGCAGGCGCTCGAAGTTCGACGACACCATGATGTCCATGGACGGCGACAGCGTGGCGTGCAGGGTTTCCTTGACGTACTGGTTACCGCTCATGAAGCGATGCAGGATGTCGTTGCGATTGGTGGCGACGATCAATTGATTGATCGGCAGCCCCATGTTGCGCGCCAGGTAGCCGGCGAAGATATCGCCGAAGTTGCCGGTAGGCACCGAGAACGACACGGAACGGGCCGGGCCACCCAATTGCAGGGCCGCGTGGAAGTAGTAAACGATCTGGGCCATGATCCGCGCCCAGTTGATCGAGTTCACCGCCACCAGCCGCGTGCCCTTGAGGAAACTCTGGTCGGCAAAACTGGCCTTGACCATCTCCTGGCAGTCATCGAAATTGCCTTCGATGGCAATGTTGTGGATGTTATCGCCGAAAATCGTCGTCATCTGCCGACGCTGCACTTCCGAGACACGGTTGTGCGGGTGCAGGATGAAAATGTCGACGTTCTCGCAATGCTTGCAGCCTTCGATGGCGGCCGAACCGGTGTCGCCAGAGGTGGCACCGACAATGACCACACGCTCGCCACGCTTCTGCAGCACGTAGTCCAGCAGGCGACCAAGCAGTTGCAGGGCGAAATCCTTGAATGCCAGGGTCGGGCCGTGGAACAGCTCCATCACCCATTCGTTACCGTTGAGCTGACGCAGCGGTGCGATGGCGTTGTGGGAAAAGACGCCGTAGGTCTCTTCCAGAATCTTCTTGAAGTCGGCGTCCGGGATGCTGCCGGCGACGAACGGGCGCATCACCCGGAAGGCCAACTCGTGATATGGCAGGCCGGCCCAGGAGGCGATTTCTTCCTGGGTGAAACGCGGCAGGCTTTCCGGCACGTAGAGGCCGCCGTCCGTGGCCAGGCCGGCCAGCAGGACATCTTCGAAATTCAGGGCCGGTGCCTGGCCGCGGGTGCTGATATAGCGCATAAGGGCAAACCTTCGGTTTGAGCTTCGAGCTTCAAGCTACAAGCTACAAGTTAAAAGCAGCCGGGCTTTTGCTTGTAGCTTGCAGCTCATGGCTTGCAGCTGTATTGATTTAACTTGCAGCTTTTAGCTTGGAACTTGCAGCTGCTTCAATTCAAATGCTCGACGCGGATACGGACCACCGGACCCACGACGCCCTGCAGGGCCTCCAACGCCGCAATCGCGTCGTTGATGCGCTGCTCGATCACACGGTGGGTCAGCAGGATCATCGGCACCAGGCCGTCGTGCTCCTCGACTTCCTTCTGCATGATCGACTCGATGTTGATACCGCGCTCCGAAAGAATGCTCGCCACCTGGGCCAGGACGCCCGGATGATCCTTGGCCTGGATACGCAGGTAGTAGGCACTTTCGCACGCTTCGATCGGCAGAATCGGATGATCCGACAACGAGTCCGGCTGGAAAGCCAGGTGCGGCACACGGTTTTCCGGATCGGAGGTCATGGCGCGAACCACATCCACCAGATCGGCCACCACCGAGGAGGCCGTCGGCTCCATACCGGCACCTGCGCCATAGAACAGGGTCGAGCCGGCGGCATCGCCATTGACCATCACCGCATTCATCACGCCGTTGACGTTGGCGATCAGGCGGTCGGCCGGGATCAGCGTCGGGTGTACGCGCAGCTCGATGCCGCTGGCGGTGCTGCGAGCCACGCCCAGGTGCTTGATGCGGTAGCCCAAGGCTTCGGCGTAGTTCACGTCAGCGGTGGTCAGCTTGGTGATGCCTTCGGTGTAGGCCTTGTCGAACTGCAGCGGAATACCGAAGGCGATGGACGCCAGGATGGTCAGTTTGTGCGCCGCGTCGATGCCTTCCACGTCGAAGGTCGGATCGGCTTCGGCATAACCCAGGGCCTGGGCTTCGGCGAGCACGTCTTCGAAGGCGCGACCCTTCTCGCGCATTTCGGTCAGGATGAAGTTACCGGTGCCGTTGATGATCCCGGCCACCCAGTTGATGCGGTTGGCGGACAGGCCTTCACGGATCGCCTTGATCACTGGAATACCACCGGCCACGGCGGCTTCGAACGCAACGATCACGCCCTTCTCGCGAGCCTTGGCGAAAATCTCATTACCGTGAACAGCGATAAGCGCCTTGTTCGCGGTGACCACATGCTTGCCATTCTCGATGGCCTTGAGTACCAGCTCGCGGGCAACGGTATAGCCGCCCATCAGCTCTATGACGATGTCGATCTCAGGGTTCGTGGCCACTTCGAAGACATCGTTGGTAATCGCAATACCGGTCGTCTGGAACTGAGGCTTTGGCGTGCGCATGGCAATTTGTGCCACTTCGATTCCACGCCCGGCACGACGAGAAATTTCCTCGGCGTTGCGCTGAAGTACGTTGAAGGTGCCGCCACCGACGGTACCTAACCCACAGATGCCTACTTTGACCGGATTCACTCTTGACTCCCCATGAAACGGCCGACGCAAGGTCGGCCGTGAAATACAGCCACGCAGTAACGCGACTCAGTGTTTAACGGCCCGACGAAGGTTTTCGCCGAGCCGAGATCTTCAGAAACTGACCGCCCATGATCATTTCATTTCGCGCCAAGGGCCAGTTTGGCCACTTGTGGCGCCGGCTGGTAGCCCGGAATTACCTGACCGTCCGCCAAAACAATCGCTGGCGTACCGTTCACACCTATTGACTGTCCGAGGGCGAACTGCTTGGAAACCGGGTTCTCGCACTTGGCGGCCTTGATTTCCTTGCCGTCGACCATTTTGTCCATGGCCGCTTTCTTGTCCTTGGAACACCAGACCGCCTGCAACTGTTCGTCACCCGGCGAGCCCAGGCCCTGGCGCGGGAACGCGACGTAACGCACTTCGATACCGCGCTTGTTCAGCTCCGGTACTTCGGCATGGAGCTTGTGGCAATACGGGCAGGTAGTGTCGGTAAACACCGTGATGTGGGACTTGGTTTCACCCACCGCAGGGTAAACCACGGTTTCGGCAACCGGAATGCCGTTGATCAGTTTGGAAATGCCCTGGCGCTCGGTGATCTCGGTGAGATTGACCGGCTTGCCGTCCTTGAGCTCGAACAGGTTGCCCTGGACGATGTACTGGCCGTCGGCGCTGGCGTAAAGCACGCGGCTGCCCTTGAGCTTGACCTCGTACAGGCCGGACATGGGGCTGGCGGAGATGGTTTCGATCGGCACTTCGAGCTGAAGGTTTTCCAGGCTCTTGCGGATAGCCTTGTCGGCCGCGTCGTCGGCGATGGCAAAGGTACTGGCCAACGCAATGGCGGCGGCGGTGAACATCTGGATCAAACGCATGGGGACTCCTGAGGCGAACAAATGGGACGGGGAAACGCCGACCCGCAGATTCGGGTTCCGGCCGCCCACTGTGCAAACCGGCAAAGCCTACCACATAAGGCCCGCGTGACCGAATGCCGCTGACGCACGACGTTTTGTAAGCACATACAGGATTGATGTCGGCTGACACGCCGTCATCGCGAGCAAGCTCGCTCCCACAGGGATTTGTGGTGGACGCACAATTGCGGCCCGGCACAGTTCCAAAATGTGGGAGCGAGCTTGCTCGCGATGGCGTCAGCATTGACAACATCGCGGCAGATGTCAGCCACGCGGGTGATGCTTGGCATGCAAGTCCTGCAACCGCGCCCGGGCCACATGGGTGTAGATCTGGGTGGTGGACAGGTCGCTGTGGCCCAGCAGCATCTGCACCACGCGCAAGTCGGCGCCGTGATTGAGCAGGTGCGTGGCGAAGGCATGGCGCAAGGTGTGGGGTGAGAGGGACTTGCCGATCCCGGCCACCTTGGCCTGGTGCTTGATGCGGTGCCAGAAGGTCTGGCGGGTCATCTGCTCGCCGCGCAGGCTTGGGAACAGTACGTCGCTGGGGCGCCCACCCAGCAGTTCATGGCGGGCATCGCGCATGTAGCGCTCGACCCAGACGATGGCCTCTTCCCCCATGGGCACCAGGCGTTCCTTGCTGCCCTTGCCCATCACGCGCAACACGCCCTGGCGCAGGTTGACCTGCTCCAGCGTCAGGCTGATCAACTCAGTGACCCGCAGGCCGCAAGCGTACAACACCTCCAGCATGGCCCGGTCGCGCTGGCCGATGGCTTCGCTGAGGTCCGGCGCCGCCAGCAATGCCTCCACATCGGCTTCCGACAGGGACTTGGGCAGCGGACGACCCAATTGCGGCATTTCCACCCGCAAGGTCGGATCCACCGCGATCAGCTTTTCCCGCAGCAAATAGCGATAAAACCCACGTAGACCGGAGAGAAACCGTGCAGTGGATCGGGGCTTGTAGTTCTGCTCCAAACGCCACGCCAGGTGATCGAGGATCAACTCCCGCCCAGCGTTGGGCAGCTCCAGGCCTTTTTCCTGCAGCCAACCGTTGAACAGGGCCAAGTCACTGCGGTAAGCGTCGCGGGTGTTATCGGACAGGCCCTTCTCCAACCATAGGGTGTCGAGAAACTGGTCTATCAGCGGGTGATCGATGGCTGGCATAAAAACTCATGGAAGATGCGAACACGGGCTGCATCGAAATAGAAGATGAAGGTATGCAGGGTGCTCAAAGAGCAAATCGCAGGCAACAAAAAAGCAGCCCGCAGGCTGCTTTTTTTTGCATCGGAAGCTGGACTTAAGCCAGTTTTTCCTTGATGCGAGCTGCTTTACCGGACAGGTCACGCAGGTAGTACAGCTTGGCTTTACGCACGTCACCGCGACGTTTCACAGCCATGCTGTCGATTTGCGGGCTGTAGGTCTGGAAAGTACGCTCTACGCCAACACCGTTGGAGATTTTACGAACGGTGAAAGCACTGTTCACGCCACGGTTACGCTTGGCGATAACGACACCTTCGAACGCTTGCAGACGCGAACGGTCGCCTTCCTTCACTTTCACCTGAACGACAATGGTGTCGCCCGGGGCAAAGGTAGGGATTTCTTTGGTCATCTGCTCTGCTTCGAGTGCAAGGATGATTTTGTTAGTCATGCTGTGCTCCTAAGGCAAGTCGTCGGACTCACCATCGATACGTTGTTAACTATCGTCCCGCTCGCGGATGTATTCCTCGAGCAGCTTCTTCTCTTCTCCAGAAAGCGAGCGGCTTTCCAGAAGATCGGCGCGTCGTTCATAGGTCCGACCAAGGGACTGCTGTAAACGCCAACGCCGGATGTGCGCGTGGTTGCCACTTAGCAACACGTCGGGAACACGCTGATCCGCATACACCTCCGGTCGGGTGTAGTGCGGGCAATCCAGCAGACCATCCGTAAAGGAATCTTCCTCAGCGGAATCTGCATGCCCTAAAGCTCCGGGCAGCAGTCGTGTAACCGCATCGATCAGGACCATTGCCGGCAGCTCGCCGCCAGACAGTACATAGTCGCCAATCGACCACTCTTCATCGACATGAGCTTCAATGAAACGCTCGTCAATGCCTTCATAACGGCCGGCAATCAGGATCAATGCATCCGAATTCGCCAGCTCGCGTACCGCCGACTGAGTCAGCTGGCGGCCTTGGGGCGACAGGTAAATCACCTTCGCGCCCTCCCCGGCTGCGGTCCTGGCCTGAACCAGAGCGTCTTCCAGGGGCTTGATCTTCATCACCATGCCCGGACCACCGCCAAACGGGCGATCGTCCACAGTGTGATGCCGATCCGTGGTGTAGTCCCGCGGATTCCAACAGGTGAGC
Source organism: Pseudomonas sp. B21-054 (assembly GCF_026016345.1). Lineage (NCBI taxonomy): Bacteria > Pseudomonadati > Pseudomonadota > Gammaproteobacteria > Pseudomonadales > Pseudomonadaceae > Pseudomonas > Pseudomonas sp. B21-054. The sequence goes on along the minus strand of NZ_CP087204.1, from coordinate 1,285,623 downwards.
TGCAACAGCTCCTGTTTCACCGCGCGGCTGGTTATGCCGTACTCGCTGATGGCGGAAAACATCTCGGGAAACAATGTGATGACTTCAACGCGCAAATTAGCCACGTTTAGAAATCCGCATCCCATTCCACCTTCATCTCGCCTGCCGCAAGGTCGACGGCCAACACGCATTGCTCGGTATAGGGCAACAGGCGTTCGCGATCATCCAGGCTGCCGACGCAAGGCTTGACCACCATGACATCGTTCGAACCGGTCTCGAGCAGGTGATCGATTTTCCCGAGCAATTGCCCAAGGTGATCGATGACCTTCAGACCCACCAGCTGGTACCAGTAGTACTCGCCGTCGGTCAGTTCAGGGAACAGGTTGCGTGGCACGCAGATCTCATAACCGGCCAGAAGACGCGCTTCTTCACGATCATCGAGATCCTTGAGCTTCGCGACCAGGAACTTGTCGTTCCCGCGTCCGCTGACCAGCTCAACCTGTTTCACGCTACCTTCGCGCTTGAGCGTCCAGGTTTTGTACTCCAACAGGTTTTTGATCGGATCAGTAAAGGAATACACCTTCACTTCGCCGCGAACGCCATGAACAGAATAGATCTTGCCGACAACGATCAAATCATCAGCATCTTTTGGCGTCGCGTTCATATTGCTCAGGCCGCAGCCTTAGCCGATTCCTTCAACAACTGAGCAACACGCTCAGAAGGTTGTGCACCAACGCTCAGCCAGTAGGCTACGCGCTCTTGGTTCACGGACAGACGAACTTCCTGACCACGGGCAACAGGGTTGAAGAAACCAACCTGCTCCTTGTGGGAACCGTCACGCGGGTTGCGGCTGTCGGTTACGGTCAGGTGGTAAAACGGGCGCTTTTTGGAGCCGCCAAGGGCAAGACGGATTGTTAGCATGTGAACATCGTTCCTGTAGTCGGTGCTGCAAATCTAAATGCACAGCGGGCATAGGTGCCCGAAAGGCCGCATATTCTAAGGAATATCCGGACTTTTGCAAATGTCTTTTTCCGGCGCCTATCGGCATGCCATTCAGATCTGCCATGAAGCCGTCGTTGAAAACGGCCGGTCAGCGCCCGCCGCAGGCGGGTTGGCTGGAGATCCCACGTCCCCGTGGGCGGCACCGGCATGACTGCCGGCGCCTGGATTCTTTACATCTTGGGCATGCCACCGCCGGGCAACATACCGCCCATGCCGCGCATCATCTTGGCCATCCCACCCTTGGCGGAGAATTTCTTCATCATCTTCTGCATCTGCTTGTGTTGCTTGATCAAGCGACCGATGTCCTGCACCTGCGTGCCGGAACCCATGGCGATACGGCGTTTGCGCGAACCGCTGATCAGCTCAGGGTCGCGGCGCTCGGCCGGGGTCATGGAGTTGATGATGGCTTCCATCTGCTTGAACTGCTTTTCAGCCGCGCCCTGGGCGTTGCCCATCTGCGCCAGGTTCACGCCGCCGATGTTCGGCAGTTTGTCCATGAGCCCGCCAAGGCCGCCCATGTTCTTCATTTGTTGCAGCTGGTCGCGGAAGTCTTCGAGATCGAAGCCCTTGCCCTTCTTCAGCTTCTTGGCCAGTTTGTCGGCCTTGTCCTTGTCGAGGGTCTGTTCAGCCTGCTCGATCAGGCTGAGCACGTCGCCCATGCCGAGGATACGCGAAGCGATACGCTCGGGGTGGAACGGTTCGAGCGCTTCGCTCTTCTCGCCCATACCGATGAACTTGATTGGTTTGCCGGTGATGGCGCGTACCGACAGTGCGGCACCGCCACGGGCGTCGCCATCGACCTTGGTCAGGATCACGCCGGTCAGCGGCAGCGCATCACCGAACGCCTTGGCGGTGTTGGCCGCGTCCTGGCCGGTCATCGCATCGACCACGAACAGGGTTTCCACCGGGTTGATCGCGGCATGCAGCGCCTTGATCTCGCCCATCATCTCTTCATCGATGTGCAGGCGACCGGCGGTATCGACGATGACCACGTCGATGAACTTGAGTTTTGCTTCCTTAATTGCCGCCTGGGCGATGTCCACCGGCTTCTGGCTCAGGTCGGACGGGAAGAATGTCACGCCGATGTCGCTGGCCAGGGTTTCCAGCTGCTTGATCGCCGCCGGGCGATAGATGTCCGCGGACACCACCATCACCGACTTCTTCTTGCGCTCTTTAAGGAAGCGCGCCAGCTTGCCGACCGTCGTAGTCTTGCCCGCGCCCTGCAGACCGGCCATCAACACCACGGCGGGGGGCACGGCGCTCAGGTTCAGGTCTTCGTTGGCGGCGCCCATCAGGCTTTCGAGCTCGGCCTGGACGATCTTCACGAACGCCTGGCCCGGCGTCAGGCTGCGCGACACTTCGGTGCCGACGGCGCGTTCCTTGACCGAATTGACGAAGTCCTTGACCACCGGCAGGGCGACGTCGGCTTCAAGCAACGCCATGCGCACTTCGCGCAGGGTGTCTTTGATGTTGTCCTCGGTCAGTTTCGCCTTGCCGGTGACATGGCGCAGCGTCTGCGAGAGACGGTCGGTTAGGTTTTCAAACATGCGCGATCCTTTCAGGCCCAGATGAGACCGGGATAATGGCGGCCCAGACCGTGAAAAATGTGCTCGGCGAGCCTGCGGCGTGGGCAGGTCGCGGATTATAGCGAAGAAGCGAGCAACGTACAGCTCGCTGTCAGTTGCGGTGGTCTTTCGTGCGGAGGGGGTTCTATGCCAAACTCAGCGCCTTTCGGGCTTGCCTAACAGGATTTATGCTCCCCTTGTCACCCAGTTTGCTTGCCACTCTCGCCGCCGCTTGCCTCTATGCCGCTGCGACCTTCTATCAAGGCTCCCGCCTGGCCACCGGCGCCAAGGCGAACAAACGCCTGCTGGTCACGCTTGGCGTGCTGGCGGTGCTCGGCCACGCGACCAGCCTTTATACCCATTTGATGACACCGATCGGCCTGGGCCTGGACTTTTTCAACGCCGCCAGCCTGATCGCCGTGGCCGTGATCGCCCTGACGTTGCTGGCTTGCTCGCGCATCCCGGTGGAAAACCTGCTGGTACTGTTGTTCCCGCTGGGGCTGGCCACGGTACTGCTGGCCCAGTTCACGCCGTCGGGCACGGTGCAGATCATCGACGAAGAGCCCGGCATCCTGGCCCACATCCTGCTGTCGATCCTCGCCTACGGCCTGTTCACCATCGCGGTGTTCCAGGCGTTGCTGCTGCTGGTGCAGGATCACCAGCTCAAGAACAAGCACCCCTCCGGGCTGATCCGTAACTTCCCGCCGCTGCAAACCATGGAAAGCCTGCTGTTCGGCTTCCTCTGGGCTGGCTGGACCCTGCTGTCGCTGTCGCTGCTCTCTGGGTGGCTGTTCGTCGAGAACCTGTTCGCCCAGCATTTGGTGCACAAAACCCTGCTGGCCTGCCTGGCGTGGGTGGTGTTCAGCGTGTTGCTGTGGGGTCGCACCCGTCTCGGCTGGCGTGGCCATAAAGCGATTCGCTGGACCCTGGCCGGCTTTTGCCTGCTGATGCTGGCTTACTTCGGCAGCAAGCTGGTCCGTGAATACATTCTGCATATCTGACGGACGGCCCTGATGGATACCTTGCCCGTGGGGCCGCTATTCGCTGTGTTGGTCGTGCTGATCCTCTGGTCGGCCCTGTTCACCGCGATCGAAGCCGCGCAACTGCACCTGTTGGCCCAACGCAAGGCCTCCCGCGCCAACGACAAACCGCTGGAGGCGCTGAACTTCCCCCGGGACAGCCTGATTCTGTGCAATACCCTCTGCCGCGCCCTGGCCGTGGTGATCGGCACATTGCTGGCGATTTTTACCTGGCTGGAAAACGGCCCCTGGATGGCCTGGCTCGGCACCAGTGCGGCCCTGCTGATTTTCGCTGACTACCTGCCGCGCACCCTGGCCATCCGCCAACCCGACGCGGTATTGGCACTGGGCAACGCCCTGCTTGGCGTGCCTCTGAAGATTCTTTATCCCCTTGCCTGGCTGTTGAATGGCGTCAGTCAGTTGCTGCTGCGTCCATTTGCCCGCAAGCGCAACGTGGTACAGCAAAGCGACGACGAGCTACCCGCGCCTGTGCGCAATGAGCACGAACCTGAACACCGCAACAGCCGGCTGCATACGATTTCCGGCATCCATGCCCTGGACAACATTACCGTCAATGACATCCTCCTGCCCCGCAGCGAGGTCGATGGCATCAACCTCGACGACCCCATTGGCGACATCATTGAACAACTGCGCCTGAACCGTCGTACCCGCCTGCCGGTGTTCCACAGCGACATCAACCAGGTCGAAGCGGTGCTCAACACCCGCCAGATCCGCCATCTGCTGGCGGACGCCAGCCTCACCAAGGAAGCCCTGCTGGCCGCCTGCCACGAACCTTACTTCGTGCCCGAAAGCACGCCCCTGCAGCTGCAACTGTTGAATTTCCACAAGCAGCAACGGCGCCTGGGCATGGTGGTGGACGAATACGGCGAAGTGCTGGGCATCGTCACCCTGGAAGACATTCTCGAAGAGATCGTTGGCGAGTTCGAAAGCGAGCACAGCCTCGACAACCCCCACGTCCATCCCCAGCCCGATGGACGCTTGATGATCGATGGCGCCGCGTCGATCCGCGAACTGAACAGAACCCTGGGCTGGCATCTGCCTTGCGACGGCCCCAAGACCCTCAACGGGCTGGTGACCGAAGCGCTGGAAACCATCCCCGAAAGCCCGGTCTGCCTGAAGATCGGCCGTTATCGATTGGAAATCATCGAGACCGTGGACAACCGTGTCAGCCAGGTCCTGGTGTGGCATAACAGTTCGGTGCCTGCAGTTTCCTGATTCCCGGCAAGCTCAAGGTGAAACACTGTTGTGGCGAGGGGATTTATCCCCGCTGGGTCGCGCAGCGGCCCCCAAACTATTAGCTCAGTTGCATCAGATTCAGCGTAACTTCGTTTGGGACTGCTTCGCAGTCCAACGGGGATAAATGCCCTCGCCACAAAAGCTCGTTTCGGCGTCAATAGATATTGTTGATTCGTTAGCCCCCTTCCTATAATCAATCCGCTTACCCAGCCCCGCCCGAACCCTGTGCTTACCCCGCACTTAGTCGGTTCCGGCCAGACCATCGGCAAAATCCGCATCAGCCTTGCGACTGTTCCTACCCGAAACAGCGACAGGACACCTGCCCACATCCCTGGGTGTTCAACCATAATAATTCGCTCCAACGGAGCACATGACTGTCAGGGATCACTGCATGACCACCACTTGCAACGAGGCTGTGCCTGCCCAGCCGACGAACTCCGCCACCCGCGTGGCGACCGCGAGTTTCATCGGCACCGCCATCGAGTTCTACGACTTCTATGTCTATGCCACGGCCGCCGCCCTGGTGATTGGGCCGGTGTTCTTCCCTCAAACCTCAGGCACGGCACAGATGCTGTCGTCCTTTCTGACGTTCGGCATCGCCTTCCTCGCCCGTCCACTGGGATCGGCGCTGTTCGGCCACTTCGGTGACCGGATCGGGCGCAAGTCCACGCTGGTGGCCTCCCTCTTGCTGATGGGCGTCTGCACCACCCTCATCGGCGTGCTGCCCGGCTACGCTAGTATTGGCGCCTGGGCGCCGATCCTGTTGTGCCTGCTGCGTTTCGGCCAGGGCCTGGGGTTGGGCGGTGAATGGGGCGGCGCGGCGCTGCTCGCTACCGAGAACGCCCCCAAAGGCAAGCGCGCCTGGTTCGGCATGTTCCCGCAACTGGGGCCCTCCATCGGCTTCCTGGCGGCCAACGGGCTGTTCCTGACCCTGGCCATGACCCTGGACGACGAGCAGTTCCGTTCCTGGGGCTGGCGGATTCCGTTCCTGCTCAGTGCGGTGCTGGTGATCGTCGGCCTCTATGTGCGACTCAAGCTCCATGAAACTCCGGTATTTGCCAATGCCATGGCCCGTCAGGAACGGGTGAAAATCCCCTTGGTCGAGCTGTTCAGCCAATATTGGGCACCGACGGTGCTGGGCGCGGCGGCGATGGTGGTGTGTTACGCGCTGTTCTACATCTCGACGGTATTTTCCCTGAGTTACGGCGTGGCCACGCTCGGCTACAGCCGCGAGACGTTCCTGGGCCTGCTGTGCTTTGCCGTGCTGTTCATGGCGGCTGCCACGCCCCTGTCGGCCTGGGCCAGCGACCGCTATGGGCGCAAACCGGTGCTGCTCATCGGCGGAGTGTTGGCGATTGCCTCGGGTTTCGCCATGGAGCCCTTGCTGTCCCACGGCTCAACCGCAGGCGTGGCGCTGTTCCTGTGCATCGAGTTGTTCCTGATGGGCGTGACCTTCGCGCCCATGGGCGCCTTGCTACCGGAGTTGTTTCCGACCCACGTGCGCTATACCGGCGCGTCGGCGGCCTACAACCTGGGCGGCATCGTCGGCGCCTCGGCAGCGCCGTTCTTCGCCCAGAAACTGGTGGCGATGGGCGGCCTTAGCTACGTCGGCGGTTACGTATCAGGGGCTGCGGTGCTCAGTGTGATCGCCGTGTTGTGCCTGAAAGAGACACGCCACAACGATCTGAACAAGGTCGCCTGAACAGGGAGCCGGGCCTGGCAACAGGCCCGGCTCCAGACCTGTCGGACGCCTGAACAACGTTCAATGAAATACCCGCTAACATTCACCCACCATTGAAACCACCCCCCACCTGCCCCATCTAAGACCCATACTCCATTGCGCAGGTGCCCCATGAGCGACCAGCACTCTACTGAAGCCACGAACGAATACGCTGACTCCGAACACATCGAACACACCGCTTCCGGCACCGGCCTGGCCCTGCCTGGCCAGAACCTGCCGGACAAGGTCTACATCATCCCCATCCACAATCGCCCGTTCTTCCCGGCCCAGGTGTTGCCGGTCATCGTCAATGAAGAACCTTGGGCCGAAACCCTGGAACTGGTGGCCAAGTCCGATCATCACTCCCTGGCGCTGTTTTTCATGGACACGCCCCAGGAAGACCCGCGCCATTTCGACACTTCGGCACTGCCGTTGTACGGCACGCTGGTCAAGGTCCATCACGCCAGCCGCGAGGCCGGCAAACTGCAGTTCGTCGCCCAGGGCCTGACCCGCGTGCGCATCCGCACCTGGCTCAAGCACCATCGCCCGCCGTATCTGGTGGAAGTCGAATACCCGCACCAACCAAGCGAGCCGACCGACGAAGTCAAGGCCTACGGCATGGCGCTGATCAATGCGATCAAGGAACTGCTACCGCTCAATCCGCTGTACAGCGAGGAGCTGAAGAACTACCTCAACCGCTTCAGCCCCAACGACCCATCGCCGTTGACCGACTTCGCCGCCGCGCTCACCTCCGCCACTGGCAGTGAGTTGCAGGAAGTACTCGACTGCGTGCCCATGCTCAAGCGCATGGAAAAAGTGCTGCCTATGCTGCGTAAGGAAGTCGAAGTGGCGCGGCTGCAGAAAGAGATTTCCGCCGAGGTCAACAACAAGATCGGCGAACATCAGCGCCAATTCTTCCTCAAGGAACAGCTCAAGGTCATCCAGCAGGAGTTGGGGCTGACCAAGGACGACCGCAGCGCCGACCTCGAACAATTCGAACAGCGCCTGGAGGGCAAGACCCTGTCGGCCCAGGCGCAGAAGCGCATCGAAGAGGAGATGAACAAGCTCTCCATCCTGGAAACCGGCTCGCCGGAGTACGCCGTCACCCGCAATTACCTGGACTGGGCGACTTCGGTGCCGTGGGGCGTGTACGGCCAGGACAAACTTGACCTCAAGCATGCCCGCAAGATTCTCGACCAGCACCACGCCGGCCTGGATGACATCAAGGACCGTATCCTGGAATTCCTCGCCGTCGGTGCCTACAAAGGCGAGATCAGCGGTTCCATCGTGCTGCTGGTGGGCCCGCCGGGCGTGGGCAAGACCAGCGTCGGCAAGTCCATCGCTGAATCCCTGGGCCGGCCGTTCTACCGTTTCAGCGTCGGTGGCATGCGCGACGAGGCGGAGATCAAGGGTCATCGGCGCACCTACATCGGCGCCCAGCCGGGCAAGCTGGTGCAGGCGCTCAAGGATGTCGAAGTGATGAACCCAGTGATCATGCTCGACGAGATCGACAAGATGGGCCAAAGCTACCAGGGCGACCCGGCCTCGGCCTTGCTGGAGACCCTCGATCCGGAACAGAACGTCGAATTCCTCGACCACTACCTGGACCTGCGCCTGGATCTGTCGAAAGTGCTCTTCGTCTGCACCGCCAACACCCTGGACTCGATCCCCGGCCCGCTGCTGGACCGGATGGAAGTGATCCGCCTGTCGGGCTACATCACCGAAGAAAAAGTCGCCATCGCCAAGCGCCATTTGTGGCCCAAGCAACTGGCCAAGGCTGGCGTGTCCAAGGGCAGCCTGACGATCAACGACAGCGCCCTGAAGGCCCTGATCGACGGTTACGCCCGTGAAGCCGGGGTGCGGCAGCTGGAGAAGCAACTGGGCAAACTGGTGCGCAAGGCCGTGATGAAGCTGATCGATGACCCGAAGGCCGTCATCAAGCTTGGGCCAAAAGACCTCGAGGCGTCCCTGGGCAAACCGGTGTTCCGCAATGAGCAGGTGCTGTCCGGCATCGGCGTGATTACCGGCCTGGCCTGGACCAGCATGGGCGGCGCGACCTTGCCGATCGAAGCGACACGCATCCACACCCTCAACCGTGGCTTCAAGCTGACAGGGCAACTGGGGGAAGTGATGAAAGAGTCGGCGGAAATCGCCCACAGCTACGTCAGCTCGCATTTGAAGCAATTTGGCGGCGATCCGAGGTTCTTTGACGAGGCCTTCGTACACCTGCACGTACCGGAGGGCGCCACGCCCAAGGATGGCCCAAGTGCCGGGGTGACCATGGCCAGCGCCTTGCTGTCCCTGGCCCGCAACCAACCGCCGAAAAAAGGCGTGGCCATGACCGGCGAACTGACCCTCACCGGGCATGTGCTGCCGATTGGCGGGGTGCGCGAGAAGGTGATCGCGGCGCGACGGCAGAAAATCAACGAGCTGATCCTGCCGGAAGCCAACCGGGGCAACTTCGAAGAACTGCCGGACTACCTCAAGGAAGGGGTGACGGTGCACTTTGCCAAGCGGTTTGCGGATGTGGCCAAGGTGTTGTTCTGAGGATCCTGTAGCGCCTGCAAGGGCCTCATCGCGAGCAAGCTCGCTCCCACAGTGGATTTGCGGTGTTCACAGCATTTGTGATCCACACCAAGCCCTGTGGGAGCGCGCTTGCTCGCGATGGCGTCATCCGCAACAACACATCCCCACCTGACACACCCAGTAGCATCTTCGGTTATGCTCGCCGTTCGTCGTGAATGCCGGAGCCGTTGCCCTTATGTCCCTCACTCGCCTGCTTGTCCCCGTCAGCCTCGCCCTGCTGAGCGCCTGCGCCACGCAAACCAGCAACAACGTGACCGTGGAAAAACTGAGCCAGTGCCCGGTGCGACTCAACAGCGGGCAAAACCTGATCCTGAGCTTGCCCAGCAACCCCACCACCGGTTATCGCTGGGCGATCCAGGATTCGGCGGGCGGCGTGCTGAAATCCCTTGGGCCTGAGGTTTATCGCAACCCGGAGGATGCCGGCATCGTCGGTGCCGCCGGGGTGTCGACCTGGCGTTTCCAGGCCTTTAGCGCCGGCACTGGTCGCTTGCGCCTGACCTATCAACAGCCCTGGGCACCGGAAGTGCCTCCGGTGGAAACCTTCGACTGTGCCATAGCGGTGAAATGACCGTGGGCTGGCTGATCCTTGCATTGATGGGCGCAGCCACCTACCTGTACGGCCTGAGCGTGCACGCTACGCTGCTGTGCCTGCTGGTCAAGCCAATGCCGGTGCTGGCCCTGCTCGGCTGGCTGCACGATGCGCCACCCGGCGAGTATCGACGCTGGATCAGCCTGGGCTTGATCTTTTCGCTGGTGGGCGACGTGTTGCTGGCTTGGCCGGGGGACCTGTTCGTGTTCGGCCTCGGCGCGTTTCTGCTGGCGCACCTGGCGTACCTGAAAGCCTACCTCAGCGATTGTCGTCGCCCGGCGCTGTTGCCGCTGGCCCTGGCTTTGAGTATCGGCGCGGTCCTGCTCGGGATCCTGGTGTCGAACGGCCTCGGGCCGCTGTTGGCTCCCGTCATGGTCTATGGCCTGGTCATCAGCGCCATGCTCTGGCGAGCGCTGGCGCGACTGGGCACCGAAGTGCCGAAACGTTCGGCCTGGCTGGCCGCCGCCGGGGCGCTGTTTTTTGTTTTTTCCGACAGTGTGATCGGCATCAACCGGTTCGTGGCGCCCTTCCATGCCGCGCCTTACCTGATCATCATCAGTTACTGGCTCGGTCAGTGGGGGATTACGGCGTCGGCGTTCCCGCTAAAGCGGCACTGAACGGAGATCAATGTGGGAGTGAACTTGCTCGCGATAGCGCTCTATCAGCCAACATTATGGCTGGCTGAACCACCCCAATCGCGAGCAAGCTCGCTCCCACAGTTTTTTTAGTTAAAATGCCGGCCTTTTCACCCCCCATGCCGCTGGAACTGCCGTGAGCAAAGAGCCCGATCGTCTATTCGCCCAACCCTTGGCCCAGGTGCCGGACTTCGCCTTCAACGAGGACGTGGTGCGGGTCTTTCCGGACATGATCAAGCGTTCGGTGCCGGGTTACCCGACCATCGTCGAAAACCTCGGCGTGCTCGCCGCGCAATTCGCCCAGCCAGGCAGCGTGCTCTATGACCTCGGCTCGTCCCTGGGCGCGGTGACCCAGGCGCTGCGCCGTCATGTGCGCACCGACGGTTGCCGGGTGATTGCAGTGGATAACTCGGCGGCCATGGTCGAGCGCTGCCGGGAATACCTCAACGGCCAGGACTCGATGTTCCAGGAGCTGCTGCCGGTGGAGGTGATTGAAGGCGACATCCTCGCCCTGACCTTCCAGCCAGCCTCGGTGGTAGCGCTGAACTTCACCCTGCAATTCATCGCGCCAGACCAACGCACCGCGCTGTTGAGCCGCATCCGCCAGTCGTTGCTGCCCGGTGGCGCCCTGATCCTGTCGGAAAAACTGCGCTTCAACGATGCCGAGGAACATGCACTGCTCAACGACCTGCATGTCGCGTTCAAACGCGCCAACGGCTACAGCGAGCTGGAAATTGCCCAGAAACGCAGCGCCATCGAAAACGTCATGAAGCCCGACAGCCTCGAAGAGCACCGCGAGCGCCTCTTGGCGGCCGGCTTCTCGAAAGTCGTGCCGTGGTTCCAGTGTCTTAACTTCGCCTCGTTGATTGCCCTGCCATGATCGATTTGTCCCCCCTCGCCCGCCATCTGGCCGGCACGCCCCTGGCCGATTGGGCCGCGACGCTGCAGACGCAACTCGACAGCAAGATGGAAAAGGGCCACGGCGACCTGGAGCGTTGGCAAAGCGCCCTCGATGCGCTGCCGGTTTTGCAACCCACCACCGTCGACCTGCTGAACGGCCTGACCCTCGATGCCGACTGTTCCGACGAAACCCGTGCACAGATGCGTACGGCACTGATGGGCCTGTCGCCGTGGCGCAAAGGGCCGTTCGACCTGTTTGGCGTACACGTGGACACCGAATGGCGCTCGGACTGGAAGTGGTCGCGGGTGGCGCCGCACCTGGATCTTGCGGGCAAGCGCATCCTCGATGTGGGCTGTGGCAACGGCTACTACATGTGGCGGATGCTCGGCGCCGGGGCCGACACCGTGATTGGCGTGGATCCCAACTGGCTGTTCTTCTGTCAGTTCCAGGCCGTGCAACGCTACCTTTCGCAGCCCAACGCCTGGCACCTGCCGTTTCCGTTCGAGGCCTTGCCGCCGGAGTTGGAAGGCTTCGACACGGTATTTTCCATGGGCGTTTTCTACCACCGCCGCTCGCCCATCGAACACCTGCTGGCCCTCAAGGACTGCCTGGTCAAGGGTGGCGAACTGGTGCTGGAAACCCTGGTGATCGAGGGTGACGAACATCAGGTACTGGTGCCCGAGGATCGCTATGCGCAGATGCGCAACGTGTGGTTCCTGCCGTCGGTCCCGGCCCTGGAACGCTGGCTGCGCCGCGCCGGGTTCAGCGATGTCCGTTGCGTGGACGTGAGCCTGACGACCGTAGAAGAACAGCGCAGTACCGAGTGGATGAAGTACCAGTCGCTGAGTGACTTCCTCGACCCTGCCGACCACAGCAAGACCATCGAAGGGCTGCCGGCGCCGAGGCGTGCGGTGATTGTGGCACGTAAATAAATAGCCCAGCCACCACAAGCCCCCTGTGGGAGCGAGCTTGCTCGCGATGACGGCCGGACATTCAACAGACATGTTGCCTGACAGACCGCTATCGCGAGCAAGCTCGCTCCCACAGGGGATCAGTCTGAAGACTTGGCTCTTCGGGCCTTGAAGAACTCACTCAGCACCGTACTGCACTCCTCGGCCAACACTCCACCCTCGTACATCACCCGATGATTCAGGAACCCCTGGCTGAAAAACTGCCCCTGGCTCTGCACGATGCCGGCCTTGGGCTCCAGGGCGCCGTAGACGACCCGGGCGATGCGCGAGTGGACGATGAGGCCGGCGCACATGCTGCAGGGCTCCAGCGTCACATAGAGGGTGCTGCCGGGCAGGCGATAATTGCTCACCGCCTGGGCGGCGGCGCGGATGGCGACCATTTCCGCGTGGGCGCTGGGATCGTGGCCGCTGATCGGGCAGTTGAAGCCACGCCCGATGATCTCGCCGTCCTGCACCAGCACCGCGCCCACCGGCACTTCGCCCAGGGCGGCACCTTGGGCGGCGAGCGCCAGGGCTTCGCGCATGAAGTCCTGGTCGCGGCTGCGGTCGATGATTTTGGCGGGGCGAATCTGGCGCATCACGCCACCTCGATGGCGGCCATCAGGCCGGTTTCCATGTGGTCGATCACATGGCAGTGGAACATCCACACGCCTGGATTATCCGCCACCAGTGCCACCTGCGCCCGTTCGTTCTTGCCCAGCAAGTAAGTGTCAGTGAAATACGGCACGACTTTGTGGCGGTTCGACGCGATCACCTTGAAGCTCATGCCGTGCAAGTGGATCGGGTGCTGGTACTGAGTCATGTTCTTCAATTCAAAAATGTAGCTCTGGCCTTTTTTCAGCGTGGCGATCGGCCGGTCGGCGCAGGTCTTGTCGGTGATGTCCCAGGCCTTGCCGTTGATCTGCCACAGGCTCGGCGGCTTGCCGTTGTCGACGTTGACCGACACCGAACCGACCCATTCGAAATTGAAGTTGAGTTTCTCGGCATTGGCCAGGTCCGGCTCGGACACCGGGTTGGGCGGCAGCGCCGGCGGCCATTGGCTCGGGGCGTCACTGTTAGGCACCGAGCGCAGGGTCCCCAGACGCACCGGGCCGTTGCGCAACGATAACTCCTCACCGGCTGGCGGCGCCTTGATCGCCAGACAAATGCGCATGCCCGGGCCAAGCCAGTATTCCTTGCCCAGCGGGCGCGGTTCGATGGGGTTGCCGTCCAGCGCATAGATCTGTGCTTCAACGCCTGGAATGTTGATGCGATAAGTCAGGGTGTTGTCGAGGTTGAGCAAACGCACCCGGGTGATCTGCCCGGCCGGCAGGTCAATCACCGCCTGCGGCACACCGTTGATGGTCGCCAACCGCCCGGCCGTACCGCCACGGGCCGCTTCACGGGGAATGCTGAAGGCGACGAACTCGCCCTGCTCATCCACGTGCCAGCTCTTGAGGCTCAGGGTCTGTTCGTATTTGAAGCCGGTGGGCTCACGCTCTTCGATGATCAGCGGTCCCACCAGCCCACGCCCGAGTTCTTCGCTGCTGTTGACGTGGGGGTGATACCAATAGCTGCCAGCGTCCGGCACACGGAATTTGTAATCGAAATACTCGCCCGGCAGCACCGGCAGTTGCGAGACATACGGCACGCCGTCCATCTCCAGCGGCAGACGGATCCCGTGCCAGTGAATGGTGGTGGCAACCGGCAGGTGATTGATGAAGCGTACCCGCAACCACTCGCCCTGGCGCACCCGCAGCTCGGTGCCCGGCGCCGAAGGGCCGAACGCCCAGGCCTGGGTCTTGTGCCCGGCCACCAGCTCCACGTCCAGGGGCGCGGCGATCAGTTCATAGTCGTGACCGGCCTCGGCATCGGCCCGCTTGCCCAGCCAGTACCGCGACGCACCGCCTGCACCCACACCAACGACAACAAGACCGGCCAGGCCACCGAGTATTTGGCGACGGGTAAAGGACATGAACGCAACCACCTATTGGATCCGCGCGAACCGTTGGGCCCGCAAAAGGCGAATACGATACACCCGCAATTGAGAAATATTAAGTGAAGGATTGTCGCGGCACTCGCTCGAACAATGATGGCCGTCACCCAACCAAAGCTTCCAACTCTTTGGCAGCCAAGCTCGGTAACCGTCGGCCCTCTTTCGCAACGTTGACCTGGGAGGCCACCAGGGCCACGTCCAGCACGCTCTTGGTAAGCGAATAGTTGCCCTTTGCCTGCAGCCAGGTCAGAACGTCCGCCAAGTGCCAGATAGACGCACTTCCCTCGTGCACCGGCGTCGGAAAGCTGCTCGGATGAGCCAACATCAGCTTGCGCATGTTCTGCCGAGAAACACCTACGATCTCAGCTACGTCGGTTAGGCCCACCAAGTCAGGGGCAACCTCGATCAGTTTGGCCGACGGCACCGCGCGGCGGACGTCGCTCAGAGCGCTAAACACTGCCTTGACCGCATCGGGAGCCTCGCGAGTGAACTCAAGCGCCAGCCGCCCCGGCTGCCCAATGCCGACCAGGGCATCGTCACAGCCAGCTTCACCCAGCCGCTCGACCAGCTCATCCGAGGCACAGTCATCGTCAGCAAGCTGATATTTCAAGGTAAAGGTATATTCCATCGTTCTATTCCTCAGCATCGTCATCAGCGCCACACCTATTGCGATGCGTGGTGCAATTGTCCACGACGCGTCGCAATGCTCGCGCATGATTGCCAGGGTTCTTCGGCGTGCTCCATATCGATGTGATGCAGAACTCACCACAGCGGCACTCCTCGTCGTTGTATGGACAATAAGTCCGCCCCCAGGCGTGGCTGCCGCCGACTTCTACGCGCCACCCCAACGCTTCGGCATGTCTCAACGCTTCTTCGACTTCCTTTTTCGGATGCGAGGGACGAATCATCAGTGGTCTCCAGTATTCGCATGACCTGCAAGGTTGTCAAATGACAACCAAACTCCTCCCTTGGATAATAAGCACTTCTCGGCAAACTCGATGAGGGCAGAATCGTAGCGAAAGGTGACGACAGCGAGCGGCTTTAAGCGACAAGTCCCAGGGCACCGCTGAGAAAAATCGGGATGACCACCCAAATGGAAAAGCCCTGGAGAGTTCATCCACAGGGCTTTCAGGCACGCCGCAACGCAAGGATCAGCCCGCCAATAAACGCGCCTTCTCACCCCGAGGCGTGAAGAACGCCAGCGCCGCCGCGACGACGAACAGCGCGGGCACGTCGCCGAGCA
Source organism: Pseudomonas sp. B21-054 (assembly GCF_026016345.1). Lineage (NCBI taxonomy): Bacteria > Pseudomonadati > Pseudomonadota > Gammaproteobacteria > Pseudomonadales > Pseudomonadaceae > Pseudomonas > Pseudomonas sp. B21-054. The sequence continues at coordinate 1,270,181 of NZ_CP087204.1, read as the reverse complement.
GATGGCCGTAATGGCTCATCCCGTCCATACCGACACCAAAGGACTGCACGGCCATGATCGCGCCGTGCACGACGCTCGACCACACGGTGAACCAGATCAGGCTCAAGTGCCTTATCGGATCACGGGAAGCCCTCAGCAGGAACACGCCCAGAGTGGCGTAGATACCGACAATCATCAGCGGATAGTCAGAATGGCCGCTGTGCCAAGTCCAACCGGACGGCCAAAGGATCATCAGTGGCCAGATCGCGAACACGGCGATCAGCCCCACTACGATTAAAACGATACGTAACGCGGCAAGTCGTTGGGTGTCATTCATGGCAGGCTCCTTATTCCGGCGTGTCTGTCGCCGTAACTGGACGCCCATGAGTATAGGACTCTCCTCGGACATACCCCCCTTCAACCCGCACCGTCAGTCGCCCTGACGGTGGTCGAGAGCCCCCTTATTCGCTGATTCGCGCCAGCCAGGCCTTATGTTCAGGCCGTGTATCAGCGGGCAAGTCCCGAATGTAGGCGTGTAACTCTGCCTGCATACCGAACACCCTCCATATCAGCGGAGCCAAGCGCAATACAGGGCTGCGCGCCTGTTCCAACTCACGCAGCAATTGCAGGCTGCGCTCTTTGTATTCGGCGAGTACGTTCGACTGGTAATCGAAGGCTTTGCCCAACCCGGAGATGTACATCAATTTTGCGACTTCAACCGTCGGCCAGTGGAGGACCATGTTGAGCGGCCAGTCGAGCATGGCGCGCTCACCCCACATCGCGGACTTGGGCATATGCCCGTTCGCCAGCAGCGTCAACGTGAAGGCCTGGCCCAGTTCTGTCAGGTACACCGGCAGGACTTCGGCCGTGGGATGCAAGTAGAACGAATCCAGTGGTGTCTCGCGCCTCAGTCCAATGCCGGCCAGCAAGCGCGTCTCAAGATCGAGTACCAGCGCGCCCATGTCTGCTGTCACCGCGCTGCCGCTTTCGGCGGTCTGCTGGGTGCGGGTCGTGCAGTCCCAGAGTTTCAGGGAAATCTGCCATTGGGCTTGATCACCTTCACCCGAACAGCCGATCTCGCCGGTGACAAAGGACTTCATCGTCGGCGGCACGATATCGAAAAGCGCGTGGCCGTCGGCTTCACACCCCGATAGCACCGGGCCGCCGCCTTCCACGATTTGGATATAGCAAGTGCCTACATGGTCGCTCCAGTAGTGCACGGCTTCAGACAGGTAAAGAGGAATCGCGCGCGCGAAGCGCCCCAGTTCATCCTCCCGTTGCGATTCGGCGCGCTCTGATCCGTCTGTACTCTTGGATAGCGCGAAGAAGCCGATTTCCGATGCCCCTTCCGGTTTCTGCGCAAAGAACCAGTCGGCGTTGCGCAAACCGTAGTGCCAGATCGGCTGGCTCAATGCCAACGTCGCGAACCTCAGGCTTTCAGGATCAACCGGCACGCCTCGGTCGTCCTGCTTGTGCATTTGCAGGAAGGCTTGGGCAAACTGATCGAGTTGGCTTTTGATCGGTGCAAAACCCAGGGCATACAGGCGGGCGAGCAGCGCCTCGCCTTCGACCGCATTCCCGAGTGCCTGATAGGCGCGCAGCAAGTTGATACCGGCCATGGGGTCGTGTTTGCGTTCATCGTAGACAGGCCCGACCAACTCAACGATCAGTGGGATCTGGCCGTTGTTACCCAAGTCGCCCGAGATCATCATCAGCGCATTGCCGTCGAAGGTACCCGCCGTCAGCACCTGCGCGTAAAACCTGCGTGCCGACTCGACGTCCTTCTGTTCCAGGCAATGACGCGCCAACCACAATGGCGCACGCCAACTGCCGGGTAACGCCGCCACGGAACGCAGCGCCTCGAGATAGCCCGCCTCGCCGGCCCTTTCCCGCTGCATGGCTGCCCACCACAACAGGCCGTTCTCCAGGTTGGGGTCGGCCTGGATCGCGCGCCAAAGCGTTTCATCGGCAAGCACTGGCTCGCCTCGCTCACTGAAGACCTTGGCCAGATTGGTCAGCAAGGTACCCGTCGCGCCCACTTTCGCCATCCCCGTGCGCAGCGTGTTTTCGGCGGCATCGAGCTGGCCGTTCTCCATCAGCACAATGCCCTGGATGACATGGCTGCGCTCGGGATTGCTGTCGATCTCGACAAGTTGCGCAGCGGCCGGGATCAAGTCAGCGACAAAGCCATCATTCAATCCCGAAATAATCAGGCTGTAGAGCTCGTCGGCAGAACGCCATTTCTCCTGCAGGTTTGGCAGGAAGACTTGGTCGCGCCACTCGTTGCGGGTGATCTTCATCTCACGACCGTAGCTGTCGTAGACCGTGATAAGTTCATTGTCGGCCGGCTGGGGCGGTGTCGCCTCAGGGTGCGCAGAAGAAACAGGTGTCGAAGTGCGGGACTTCTTACCGCCCAGGGCAGACAGGATGCGTTTGAACATAAGGGCAATGACACCGCTTCTGAGTTTGTCGGCACGGTGTTCTTGGGATGGAAGTCTGCAGTCTTCTTGTGAGCGGCCGACAGCTTTGCGCATTCACTTGCAGAGAGCGACAAACGTGGACAAGCCAAGAGCAACGATGGGGGAAGTTGGCATTTAAGCACAACTTCAAACACGACTTTGCGCAGCCGCTGGGCACAGACACCTTGGAAACGCCTATCCCCCTGTGGCGAGGGAGCAAGCTTCCTCGCCACACTGATAGGTTGCCGAATGCCTTATTGGAAAGTTCTTATCGTCATGAAAAAACTATCCCTGCACGGTCAGTTTGCGCCGGCATCTTTTTTTGGAACGCCAATGGTTTTGCGTTCACCCGTTGCGGAGACTTCGTACACGTTCATGACCCAAGTGTCGGCGATCACGGTTTCAACCAGGTAATTCTTCTTGGCTTGCGGCGTGAATTGCTGCGCAACAGGCTGTTCCTTGTCGAACGGCGTGGGCATGGGAATACCGTTAAAGGTAAACGGCTTGTCCTTGACCTCCCCTTTCACGTACACCGTTTTGTCCGATTCGACCAGTTGACTGATGCTGTCGGTCCCACCGGCGATTTTCTTCAGATAAGCCGGTATGCGCTTGAAGTAAGCAGAGTCATAAACCCGCTCACCCGCGCTCATGAATCCAGTATTGGCATACCCGTACATGTAACTGACAGGACGATCACCCTCACCGCCTATGGTACGGAAAGTCACGCTGGCTTGATGGTCATTCATGGCCAGTGGAACGACCGGCCCTGAAGTAAGATCACCCGCCTGACGGCTGCTGCAGCCGGCCATGACAAGGGCGAAAGTGATTGCTAATGGAAATGCCAAAGAAGTTTTCATTCGATCCCTGAACAGTTTAAAAAGGACTGTATAGAAGCATTTGCAGAGCGGAAGTTCCCTGTACGCTGTCGGTGCTGCTGTGGAACTGCCCCGTCTACCGACGCCACGCTGATCCTACACCACTGGAGAGACTCACCCGACGGGGTCTCATACTTTATCCGAGTCAAACCATAAGGAATAACGCCATGTGCACAAGGAGCCTGTTGCTGAGTTTGTGCGCTGTGTTACTGGTTGGCTGCACGGGAAGGGGCTTTCAACCGCCGCCTGGGGACTTCACACAATGGTACAAAAAGGGGGTGCCCCAGTCGGGTGTCGACAACGCCATGCGTGCTTGCGGGTATACCAATCTTGACGGCGCGGGAGACACCTCGCCGATTGATGTTGTGCTGACTCGGTTCTACTGCATGAAAGACGCAGGGTTCTCGCGCAGGGACAATCTCGACCTGTGCAAGGAAGGCCGCATCGGCGAATCACCGGTGTGCGAAGGCCGCCGGTAACGTTTACGAGTGTCGTGAAAACGCTGTAAACGACGGTTTCCAAGCCAGAAGGGGCATCAATCTGACCGGCCAAAGACACCCCGCGCCACCGAGCGGGGGCGTCTCCCCTGTTAACCCCTGTCAGCTTGCCGGATTGCTTGCCGTGACGATCCATGCCGCGCCGTCGATCATCACCGACCGCTCGCCGGGGAGGCCCGTGAAGGCGGCACGAACCGCGGCCCAGGCGCGGGCGCGGATGTCGTCGGGCTGATCAGCGAGCACAAGCGACAGCGGGCCGCCCTCGAACGCCATCTTCACCGCGTCGTCGATCGCCGCATCCCGCGTTCCGCCCTCACCGAACGGGATGGAAGCATCGAAGGGCGCGATAGCGATATCGGTGAAGCCGGCTGCCGTCAGGATGCGTGTCAGCCGCCCCCGGTCGCCGAACGAGAATGGGCCGGGCGCCTCGGGACCGGGCGGTGCGGGTAGCGGGACGATGTCCTTGATCGCGCCCATCGGCAGGCGCAGCCAATCGTTCTCGGCCACGCCGCGCCAGCAGACGAAAGCGACCCGCCCGCCCGGCCGGAGCGCGCGCCGCATATGGGCGAACGCCCCTGTCGGATCGTCGAAGAACATCACTCCGAAACGCGAGAACAGGAGGTCGAACGCGCCCTCGGGCAGTTCGGCGCTACTGGCGTCGGCTACCCGGAACTGGGCCAGCGTATCCTGTGGCGCAAGCGCACGCGCTCGGCCGATCAGTGGTTCGGATATGTCCACGCCCAGCACATGGCCACCCGCGCCGACGCGGCCTGCCAGATCCAGACTCGACGCACCCGCGCCGCAGCCGACGTCCAGCACGCGTTCGCCCGTGCCGGGCGCGGCGGCTTCGATCGCGGCCTGGCCGAATACCGCAAACATGGCGTCGAGCCGGGCCTGGTTGGCGGCCCAGTACTCACCGCTTTGGCCATTCCAGTCGGCGACCTGAGGGGCTTTTTGCTCTGTCATGACATCTCCTCGTTTTGATTCGTTCTTGACCAGCGCCCCTTTGATCGAGGCAAGGAGGAAAGGACGCTACTTGGCCCATGCCGCGATCCGTTCCGCGATCGCCTCAGGGGCCTCGATGTGTAGGAAGTGACCAACGCCGGGGACGATCTCCATCGCGTGCGGGGCGGCGAACCGATGTCGGTCGTCGACCTGCGCGGGGAGGATGCAGCCGTCGTTGGCACCGTGAAGCTGCAACAGGGGCACCGTGATCGGCTGAGACATGCGGCGCGTCGCACCAATCATGCCGGGGCGCAGCATCGCCCGGTAATACTTTAAGGGCGCGGGCATGCTCTTGCGCAGATGCTCGTGTAGCTCTGCCTTGAGAGCGGGATCGAGCGAGAAGCCGGGCGACCACTGACGCCAGAGGCGGTCGATGAAGGCAAGATCGCGGGCGGTGGCGATCCAGCCGCTTCCAGGCAGTTGAAAGAGCCCCATGTACGAGCTCCGGCGCAGTTGAGCGGGGTGCGTCAGCCGGCTCATGAACGTGAGTGGATGAGGGATTGCGAGCGCGACCGCGCGTTCGATCCGCTCCGGCGCGGTGACGCAGGCGTCATAGGTGATCAGGGCGCCCCAGTCGTGACCAATCAACTCCACGGCTCGCCCCGGAGACCAGCGGTCGATCAGCGCGAGCACGTCGCTGGTGAGGGCTGCGAAGTCGAACGGACCCGCGGTCGGGGACGGCGCGTAACCGCGAAGCCAGGGTGCGATGACGTGACGGCCACGGCGGCCGAGCTCGGCAAGGAAGGGCTTCGCGGTCGGCGGATGATCCGGGAAACCGTGCAAGACGATCGTCGGTTGACCATCGGGATCCCCGCCCTTCAGTGCATGAAAGGTGCCGTGTGGCAGGTCGAAAGTGACGTGTTCGAACTCCATGTGTGTCAGCCTTTTTTCAAGAGTGGTCGGGCGAGAATGCTGATGCTGGCTTCGGTTTTTCTGGTCTTGGATATGTGCGCCTCCATGCTCATCTCCAATCTGTGCTCTCAAGCCGGCATCGACTGCTGGGCGAAGGTAACCGCCATCGCGCCTTGCCATATTTCTGGAGTCAGGCCGTGCAAAAGCCGGGGACGGCAACCTTCTGGAACAAGTGCGGGGTGGCTACGACGGATGACGGATAGGCCGAAACCTTCGCGACGAATTCGGGACGAGCGAAGGCATCGCGGAGCGTCTCGGTGGACTCCCACACCACATAGTTCAGGAACGTCGGGCTATCACCGATCGCTCGGTGCAGTTGGGTGGAGATGAAGCCCGGCTGCTGCTTCAGGGTTTCGCCCGCCGCCTTGAAGGCGTCCAGGAAGCCCGCTTCGTCGGCGGAACCGACCGTGAATATGTTGATAAGTACGATTGGCGCGGCCGAGATGCCGAGTTGGCGCTCAAGCGGGAATCTATCGTCTAGCGGCTTGAATTTCTTCAGGACTTCCATAGTGGCACTCGCGTCTATTGTGAAATTGAAATTGGCGTGATCGATGCTGCTTGATCTCAAACCAGCATCGACTGCTGGGCGGAGATGCCCGCCGTCGCGCCTTGCCATGATGCCGTGGTGACCGAGGGCATTCCGAGGCTGGCGAGGTCGCCGGCGGCGTAGATGCCGGGCACGCTGGTTTCGCGGCGCTCGTCGACCTTGAGGACGATGCCCTGGGGCGTATCGACCGTGGCGAGACCCAGCGATTCATGCAGGCGTGCGGACGGCTTGTTGCGCGGATGCGCGAACAGGATGTCGACCGCGACAGAGGGGCCGGCGTCGAGCCTGACGGTGGCGTTATGGCTCTCGTCATGGTCGATTTCGGTGACCCGGCCATCGACGACAGGGATGCCACGGCGCGCCAGATCGGCCCGGATGTCGGGCGGAATGTCGTGACCATTGGCGAAGACCGTCAACGTGTCAGTCCAATCGTGGTACAGCCTGACGTAGTTGTGCGACATTGGGCCGGACCAGACGAGGCCCCAATGCCGGCCGGCAACTTCAAAGCCGTCGCAATAGGGGCAAGGCACGATGGAAGTACCCCAGCCTTCTGCAAAGCCAGGAAGTTCAGGCATCTGGTCGGCGACGCCATAGCTCAGGATCAGGCGGCGCGCCCTGAGGGTTTCGCCCTCGCCCGTGAGGACGGAGAAATCGTCGATGGCGCCGGAGACGCTCTCGGCCCGGGCAGTGACCAGCCGGATCGTGGGATAGCGCGCCAGCTGCTGCCGCGCCTCGGCCAGGATCTCCAGCGGTGGCTTGTGGTCGTGGCCGAGCAGGCCATGGGAGTGGTCGGCGAAGCGATTGCGCGGCAGGCCGGTATCGAGGACGGTGACCTTGCGGCGGGCACGGCCGAGTTGCAGGGCGGCGGCAAGCCCGGCAAAGCTGCCGCCGATGATGATGACGTCATTCATGTTGATGGGCTCCGTACTGTGGAGGGAGGAGATTGGTTTGTACTTTTAAGATACTTTGAAGTACCATAATTCAAGAATTAGAATACTGTCAAGTACTGGAATTTTTATGACCGAAAACAGCCAGGCCCGTCGCGGCCGGCCCGCCAACGAGGCGCTTGGCCAAACTATAGTCGACGCTGCGGGCGAACTTTTTGTGGAGTTGGGTTTTCAAGCGACGACCATGGACAAGGTCGCCCAGCGGGCGAAGATCTCCAAGCTCAGCATCTATCGGCACTTCGAGAACAAGGAGGCGCTGTTCAGTGCGGCCATCGCGGCCCACTGCCATCAATTTGCACCGCAGGCCCTTATTGAAGGCGTCGGCGGCTCGGCGGCAGATCAGCTCATGGCGGTGGGAACATCCCTGCTTCGCACCTTGTTGAGCGCGGACGTGCGCAGTGTCGAAGCCATGATCATGGCCGACAAGACCAATCAAAAGTCGTTAAGCAAGCGCCAATACGAAGCCGGCCCCGCCTATGTCATCGCCCAGATTGAGGCCCTGTTGCGTCAGTTGCACGCGAAGGCGGTTCTGAACGTGCCCGACCCCCTGGGATCCGCCCGCTTGTTTGCCGCGCTTTTCAAAGGATCCGATCTCCTGATAATCGCGCGCTTCGATGAGGCCAGAGCAGAGGACGACAACGAAATCGAATCCTATTGCCGGTCGGCCGTCGCCATGTTCATCGCCGCGCACGCGACGCGAGCTGCGACCGATCAGACAATGCCAGGCTGAAACGCAAAAAGCCCGCAGTTACGCGGGCTTAGAGATGCTTTAGTGCCGGTCTATGCCGGACGCGGGATCATTCCCACTCAATCGTCGCCGGCGGCTTGCTCGACACGTCATACGTGACGCGGGAGATACCTTCGATTTCGTTGATGATGCGCCCGGAAACGGTTTCCAGCAGCTCGTACGGCAGGTGTGCCCAACGAGCGGTCATGAAGTCGATGGTTTCCACGGCACGCAGGGCCACGACCCAGGCGTAACGACGGCCATCGCCAACCACGCCCACCGATTTCACCGGTTGGAACACCACGAATGCCTGGCTGACCTTGTGGTACCAGTCGGCCTTGCGCAGTTCTTCGATGAAGATGTGGTCGGCGCGACGCAGCAGGTCGGCGTACTCCTTCTTCACTTCACCGAGGATCCGCACGCCCAGGCCCGGGCCCGGGAATGGGTGGCGGTAGACCATGTCGTAGGGCAGGCCCAGTTCCAGGCCGAGGCGACGCACTTCGTCCTTGAACAGTTCGCGCAGCGGCTCGACCAGCTTGAGGTTCATCTCTTCCGGCAGGCCACCGACGTTGTGGTGGGACTTGATCACGTGGGCCTTGCCGCTCTTGGCGCCGGCCGACTCGATCACGTCGGGGTAGATGGTGCCTTGGGCCAGGTACTTGATGTTGTCCAGCTTGCAGGATTCAGCATCGAACACATCGATGAAGGTGCGGCCGATGATCTTGCGCTTCTTCTCCGGGTCGGACTCGCCGGCCAGGTTGTTCAGGAACTGCTCCTCGGCGTTGGCGCGGATCACCTTGACGCCCATGTTCTCGGCGAACATGGCCATCACTTGCTCGCCTTCGTGCAGACGCAGCAGGCCGTTGTCGACGAAGACGCAGGTCAGTTGATCGCCAATGGCCTTGTGCAGCAGCGCAGCGACCACCGAGGAATCCACGCCGCCAGACAGGCCCAGCAACACGTTGTCGGTACCGACCTGGGCGCGAACCTGGGCGATGGCGTCTTCAGCGATTTTCGACGGGGTCCACAGGGCTTCGCACCCGCAGATGTCGAGGATGAAGCGCGACAGGATGCGGCCGCCCTGCTTGGTGTGGGTCACCTCGGGGTGGAACTGCACACCGTAGTAACGGCGATCATCGTTGAACATGCCGGCAATCGGGCAGCTCGGGGTGCTGGCCAGGATGTGGAAGTCTTCCGGCATCTTGGTGACCTTGTCACCGTGGCTCATCCACACGTCCAGGCCGAACAGGCCGTCGGCGTCGATGTGGTCTTCGATGCCGTCCAGCAGGCGGCTCTTGCCGACCACGTCGACGCGGGCGTAACCGAACTCACGCAGGTCCGAACCTTCGACCTTGCCGCCCAGTTGTTCGGCCATGGTCTGCATGCCGTAGCAGATACCGAAGACCGGCACGCCCAGGTCGAACACGGCTTGCGGGCAGCGCGGGCTGTCGGCTTCGTGCACAGACTCGGGACCGCCGGCGAGGATGACGCCTTTAGGCGCGAATTCGCGAATCGCTTCGTCATCCATGTCGAACGGATGCAATTCGCAGTACACGCCGATTTCACGCACGCGGCGGGCGATCAGTTGGGTGTACTGGGAACCGAAGTCGAGGATCAGGATGCGGTGAGCGTGAATGTCGAGGGCCATGACTCATTCTCATGTAGTGAATCAGAAACAACTCGGGGCTGAATGAACAGCCCCGGTGATTAACATTTTGCTGGAGGCCTTAACCTACGCGGTAGTTCGGCGCTTCCTTGGTGATCTGCACGTCGTGGACATGAGACTCGGCCATACCGGCGCCAGTGATGCGCACGAACTCCGGCTTGGTGCGCATCTCTTCGATGTCGGCGCTGCCGGTGTAGCCCATGGAAGAACGCAGGCCGCCCATCAGCTGATGGATGATGGCGCTCAGGGTGCCTTTGTACGGCACGCGACCTTCGATGCCTTCCGGCACCAGCTTCTCGGCACCCGCGGAGGAGTCCTGGAAGTAACGGTCGGAAGAGCCCTGGGCCTGGGACATGGCGCCCAGCGAACCCATGCCGCGATAAGCCTTGTAGCTACGCCCCTGGAACAGTTCGATCTCACCCGGCGCTTCTTCAGTACCGGCGAACATCGAACCCATCATCACGCAGGAAGCACCGGCTACGATGGCCTTGGACAGGTCACCGGAGAAACGGATACCGCCGTCGGCGATCAACGGTACGCCCGTGCCTTCAAGGGCTGCGGCGACGTTGGCGATGGCGCTGATCTGTGGAACACCAACACCGGCGACGATGCGGGTGGTGCAGATCGAGCCTGGGCCGATACCGACCTTGACCGCGTCGGCGCCGGCTTCGGCCAAGGCCTTGGCGGCCGCGCCGGTGGCGATGTTGCCGCCGATCACCTGCACTTCAGGGAAGTTCTGCTTGACCCAGCGAACACGGTCGATCACGCCTTTGGAATGGCCGTGGGCAGTGTCGACCACCACCACGTCGACGCCAGCCGTCACCAGAGCCGCGACGCGGTCACCAGTGTCCTTGCCGGTACCGACCGCAGCGCCTACACGCAGACGACCCTGGTCGTCCTTGCTGGCCAGCGGGTAAGCCTTGGCTTTTTCGATGTCGTTGACGGTCATCATGCCCTTGAGGGTGAATTTGTCGTCGACGATCAGCACGCGCTCGATGCGGTGCTTGTGCAGCAATTCGCGGACCTCGTCCTTGTTGGTGCCTTCCTTGACCGTGACCAGGCGCTCTTTAGGCGTCATCACTTGGCGGACGGTGGCATCCAGGCGATTCTCGAAACGCACGTCGCGGGAGGTGACGATGCCGACCAGGTCGCCATCGTGCAGCACCGGGACGCCGGAGATATTGTGCATGCGGGTCAGTTCGAACAGATCGCGAACCGTGGCGTCAGCCTCGATGGTGATCGGGTCCTTGACCACGCCAGCCTCGAACCGCTTGACCTTGCGCACTTCGGCGGCCTGCTGTTCGATGGTCATGTTCTTGTGGATGATCCCGATACCGCCTTCCTGGGCCATGGCAATGGCCAGACGGGCTTCGGTCACGGTGTCCATGGCGGCGGAAACCAGTGGGATATTCAGTTCGATGCCACGGGTGAGACGGGTTTTGAGACTGACTTCGTTAGGCAGTACCTCAGAATAACCGGGCACTAGGAGAATGTCGTCGAAGGTCAGAGCTTCTTGGCTGATACGCAGCATCGCGGGGGCTCCCGAGCGGGAAAATGGAAGCGCGCCATTATACTCATGGACCCCGTCTGGCTCAATGTAAAACTCTGTCTATTATTGGCGGGCTGATTGACGGGGCTAATCACCGCACTGTGGCTGTACACCGCCCCCCTGTGGCGAGGGGATTTATCCCCGCTGGACTGCGCAGCAGTCCCAAAGCAGTCGACTCATATACCTGATGTACCGCATAGCCTGGGTTTAGGGCCGCTTCGCGCCCCAGCGGGGATAAATCCCCTCGCCACAAAAGCAATCTCCAGTGTGCCTATCTACAACTCAACCCTCACCCAACTCACCGGCTGATCCAGCCAATCGGCGAATTCATCGAGAAAGTCCTGCTTGAACCCCGCCTCCAGCCAGTTGTTGAAGATGAATCCCAGGTTGGAAAAGCCGCAGGGCTGCAGGAACAGGAAGCCGTTGATGTCATCTTCGTGCCCACACTCGGGGCAGGTGAAGTTGTCGGTGCGCGCTGGCATCCAGTCTTCCAGGCTTTCGAACAGCGCCTCGCCGACTTCCTTACGGCACTCGGCACAGCCGGCCTCTTCGAGAAAGCCCTTGCCCGGCGTATAGATGCAGCGCTTGGTAATGATCTCCAGGCCATTGATCGCTTCGCCGAACGGCAAGGCCTCGGGATGCAAGACCACCGACCGAGCGCCAGGGGCGATGGCGTGGGCCATGCGATTGCCGGTGCGCCCGCAGGTGGTCAGTTGTTCTTCGACGATATTCTTGCGCACCAGCCAGCGCACGATCGCCCGGGCCCGGGGCTCGTGGACCGGCAGGGTGGAAATTTTCGGGACGATGATGCTTTGCGAATTCATGACGAGGCCTGGAGGTTCCCATGGGGGCGAATAAAGGCCGGCAGCTTAATCCCTGGCCGAGCCAGGTCAAGCACTCAGGTAACGCCCGATCAAGGCAATGCCGCTGGCGAGCACCAGCCAGGTCACCAAGCGCACGAACGCCTCGCGCGACATCCGCATCGTCAGGCGACGACCCACCCACAGCCCCAGCGCCATGGCCGGCAACAAACACAGCGCCAGTACCAGCAAGGGTAGCTCGGCATACACGCCTGCGATGATGAACAGGCTCAAACGCACCACGGTGCTGCAACTGATCAAGGCACTTTGCGTGGCCCGGGCCGGATCCTTGGGCAGGCGGCTGTTCAGGTAGATCGCATATAAAAAGCCGCCACTGCCAAACAACGCCCCGAACATCCCACCCACCGTGCCCATCGGGAACGCCCACAGCGACGACAACTGTGCCGGCCGGGTCTTGATCAACAGGCTGTAGATCGCATAGCTGCTGATGAACAGCCCCATCAACAGCAACAGCAGGTCGGACTTGAGGTTGAGCAGGAAAATCACCCCCAGGGTGCAACCCAGCGCCATGCACGGCAGCAATCGCAACAGCTCCGGCCGGGACACGTCCCGGCGCGACGGCAGCAGGTTGCCGAAGGCCGCGACAAAATCCAGCAGCACCAGCAGCGGGATGATCTTCGACAATGGCATGAACAGCAGCAGGATGGGCGCGGCCACCAGTGCCGTGCCGAACCCGGCGATGCCGAACACGATGTAAGCCAGGGCGATGGCCGAGCCGATCACCAGCCATTCCATGGGCGCGAATGCCCACTGGCCCAACCACGACAGAAGATTCATCCGGTACTTCCTTGATGAGGAAGCGGCGACTTTAGCCAGATGTGTCGGGGCATATCCAGCATTTGTGGTGACAGGTCCACCGCTATCGCGAGCAAGCTCGCTCCCACATTGGATTTCCATTGGATTCAAATGCTGTGTACGACGCAGAACCCTTGTGGGAGCGAGCTTGCTCGCGATGCAGGCGACTCGGTCTAATTCTCTGTACACATGGAGATTCAGCTACAAATGCCCTTATCATGCCGCCCATGATTAAAGATCCCTTTGCCCGACTGGGCCTGGACCGCGAGGTCCTGACTGTCAGCCAGCTCAACGGCCGTGCGCGGGTGTTGCTCGAAGACGTGTTCAGCAACATCTGGGTCGAGGGGGAAATCTCCAACCTTGCCCGTCCGGCCTCCGGCCATGTGTATTTCACCCTCAAGGACAGCGGCGCCCAGGTGCGTTGCGCGCTGTTCCGGCAGAACGCCGCGCGGGTGCGCCAGGCCTTGAAGGACGGACTGGCGGTGAAAGTGCGCGGCAAGGTTTCGCTGTTCGAGGGCCGCGGCGACTATCAACTGATCCTCGACACCGTGGAGCCGGCCGGCGATGGCGCCCTGCGCCTGGCCTTCGATGCCCTGAAGGAAAAACTCAGCGCCGAGGGCCTGTTCAGTGCCGAACGCAAGGTGCCGCTGCCAGCCCATCCACAACGCATCGGCATCATCAGCTCACCCACCGGCGCGGTGATCCGCGACATCATCAGCGTGTTCCGCCGTCGTGCGCCGCAGATCGCCCTGACCCTGATTCCCACCGCCGTGCAGGGCCGCGAAGCCACCGTGCAAATCGTCCGCGCCCTGAAACTGGCGGACGCCCGGGGTTTCGACGCGCTGATCCTGGCCCGAGGCGGCGGTTCCCTGGAAGACTTGTGGTGCTTCAACGAAGAAGCCGTGGCCCGGGCGGTGGATGCCTGCGTCACGCCGATCGTCAGCGCCGTCGGCCATGAAACCGACGTGTCCATCAGCGATTTCGTCGCCGACGTGCGCGCCCCGACCCCGTCCGCCGCCGCCGAACTGCTGGCACCGGATGCCGGCGACCTGGTGCGTCGGGTCGAAAGCCTGCACCGCCGGCTGGTGATGCGCATGCGTGACCGCCTGATGCGCGATCAACTGCGCCTCGAAGGCCTCACCCGGCGCCTGCGCCATCCCGGCGAACGCCTGCGCCAGCAAGCCCAGCGCCTCGACGACCTGGACATGCGCCTGCGCCGGGCCTTCGAGCGCAGCCTCAATACCCGCCGCGAACGCTTGATCCGCCTGGAAACCCGCCTGGCCGGGCAACATCCGGGCCGACACCTGGCGTTGCTGCGCCAGCGCCTGGACAGCCTGGCCGAACGCCTGCCCAGGGCAATGCGCGAAGGCCTGAAAGCGCGACGCGTGCAGTTGCACAACCAGATGCAGACGCTGCACATCGTCAGCCCCTTGGCGACCCTTGGCCGGGGCTACAGCATCTTGCTCGATGAACGTGGCCATGCGATCCGCAGCGCCGGGCAAACCCAGACCGGCCAGCGCCTGACCGCCCGCCTCGGCGAAGGCGAGCTGCTGGTGCGGGTCGAAGACAATCACCTGACGCCGGTCACCCTTTCTCTACTGGATTGATTCATGCCGCGATATCTCGCCCCACTGCTGTTGCTGTGCCTGACCTTCAACGCCCACGCCGACAGTTACATCAGTCGCCTGTTGAACAAACCGGTGCCCGGCGGCGTGGCCGTGGTGGACCTGGGCAGCGCGGCCCAGGCGCCGAAAGCCAGTTACCAGGGCAAGCCGGTGCTGGTGGTCAAGGAACAGGACAACTGGCTGGCGATTGTCGGCATTCCCCTGACGGTCCAGCCCGGCACCCAACAGATCAGCAGCGGCGGCGCGACGCAGCCGTTCGTGGTCGGTTATAAAAAGTACCCCGAGCAACACATCACCCTGAAGAACAAACGCCAGGTCAACCCGAACCCGGCGGACCTCAAGCGCATCGATGCTGAGTTGGCGGTGCAATTGAAAGCCTACCGCAGCTTCAGCCCGAACATCCCCAGCAACCTGTTGCTGGACAAGCCGGTCAACGGCCCGCTGTCGAGCAAGTTCGGCGTGCGTCGTTTCTTCAACGGCGAAGAGCGCAACCCCCATGCCGGCCTGGACTTCGCCGTGCCCGCCGGTACGCCGATCAAGACCCCGGCCGCCGGCAAGGTGATCCTCACCGGCAATTACTTCTTTAATGGCAACACCGTGTTCGTCGACCATGGCCAGGGTTTCATCAGCATGTTCTGCCACATGTCGAAGATCGACGTGAAGGTCGGCCAGCAGCTGGCCCGGGGCACGGTGGTGGGTAAGGTCGGTTCCACGGGTCGGGCGACCGGGCCGCATATGCACTGGAACATCAGCCTGAATGATGCGCGGGTGGATCCGGCGATTTTCATCGGAGCGTTTCAGCCCTGAGGTTTGTGCAAGGCTACTGGCCTCTTCGCGAGCAAGCTCGCTCCCACAAGGGTATTTCGGCATTCTGAAAAACGCCGCTGTACCTGTGGGAGCGAGCTTGCTCGCGATGACGGCAGCAGCATCACCACCTCCCCATGGATTGCCAAGCTCCAAACATCGACGCAATAAAACTACAATTTTCCGAAAAGCTCGCGATTAAATCTCGCAAACCCGCCTAAAAACAGAACTTCTCTCAATTTTTTCCGACTGCTTGCGATCCTTCCCCCACGCGGTTAGGGTTGAAGGCATGAAAACCTCTCACACCCTCATCCAGCTTCGCCAGCACCGCAGCCTGTGCCTCGTCAGCGCACGACTGCCGGGCTGAATCGCGGCACCTCGTCCCGGCTGTGAAGCCACCCCCATCGAACCACCGGCAGGCCGCCTTTTTCCGGCCACGACAATAAGGATTCCCTGATGAGCATGCTCAAAGACCCGTCTTCCAAATACCGCGCCTTCCCGACCATCAACCTGCCGGATCGCACCTGGCCGTCGAAGACCATCACCGCCGCGCCGATCTGGTGCAGTTCCGACCTGCGTGACGGCAATCAGTCGCTGATCGAGCCGATGGACGCGGTCAAGAAGCTGCGCTTCTGGAAAACCCTCGTGGCCGTGGGCGTGAAGGAAATCGAAGCGTCGTTCCCAGCCGCTTCCCAGACCGACTTCGACTTCGTGCGTACCCTCATCGAAGAAGGCCACATCCCGGACGACACCACCATCCAGGTGCTGACCCAGGCCCGTGAAGACTTGATCGCCCGTACGTTCGAATCCCTGCGCGGTGCGAAAAAGGCCATCGTCCATCTGTACAACGCCACCTGCCCGTCGTTCCGCCGCATCGTGTTCAACCAGGACAAGGAAGGCGTGAAGGAAATCGCAGTGAACGCGGCCAAGCTGTTCGTCAAATACGCGGCGCAGCAGCCAGAAACCCAATGGCAATTCGAATACTCGCCAGAAACTTTCAGCGCCACTGAGCTGGAGTTCGCCAAGGAAGTCTGCGACGCGGTGATCGAAGTCTGGAACCCGACGCCTGAACGCAAGGTGATCCTCAACCTGCCGGCCACCGTGGAAGTCGCTACCCCGAACATCTACGCCGACCAGATCGAGTGGTTCCACCGCAACATCACCCGCCGTGACAGCGTGCTCATCAGCCTGCACACCCACAACGACCGTGGCACCGGCGTGGCCGCCACCGAGCTGGGCCTGATGGCCGGTGCCGACCGCGTCGAAGGCTGCCTGTTCGGCAACGGCGAACGCACCGGTAACGTCGACCTGGTGACCGTGGCGCTGAACCTCTACACCCAAGGCATCAACCCTGGGCTGGACTTCTCCGACATCGACGGCGTGCGCAAAGTGGTCGAAGAGTGCAACCAGATCCCGGTGCATCCACGTCATCCATACGTGGGCGACCTGGTTCACACAGCGTTCTCCGGTTCGCACCAGGACGCGATTCGCAAGGGCTTCGCCCAGCAGAAATCCGACGGTCTGTGGGAAGTCCCGTACCTGCCGATCGACCCGGCCGACATCGGCCGCAGCTACGAGGCGGTGATTCGCGTCAACAGCCAGTCCGGCAAGGGCGGCATCGCCTACCTGTTGGAGCAGGAATACGGCATCAGCCTGCCACGCCGCATGCAGATCGAGTTCAGCCAGGTGGTGCAGCGCGAAACCGATCGCCTGGGCCTGGAAATGACCGCCCAGCAGATCCACAGCCTGTTGCAACGCGAATACCTGCAAGCCAACACCCCGTACGCGCTGGTCAGCCATCGCCTGCAGGAAGAGAACGGCAACAGCGCCGTAGAGGTGGAAGTGGCCAGCAAGGGCCAGGGCGAGACCAACCTGCACTGGCGCGGCAAGGGCAATGGCGCGCTGGAAGCCCTGGTGGCCGGCCTGCCGATTCCGGTGGAGATCATGGACTACAACGAACACGCCATTGGTGCTGGCACCAACGCCAAGGCCGCGGCCTACATCGAACTGCGGGTTAACGGCGAGCGTGCGGTGCATGGCGTGGGTATCGATGAAAACATCACCACCGCCAGCTTCAAGGCCCTGTTCAGTGCGCTGAACCGCTCGCTGAGCCAGCCAGAAGCCAAGGCAGCCTGATTCCTGGGCTGAAATGCAAAAAGGCCCCGGGGTGTGAACCCTGGGGCCTTTTTGTTTGGCTGATGGTTGGGTGCTGACTGTACTGGCCTCATCGCGAGCAAGCTCGCTCCCACAGGGTTTTGCATAACCCCGTGGGAGCGAGCTTGCTCGCGATGAGGCCTGTCAGGCAACCAAACTGTCAGGCATGGGTGTCGACAGAAACGGTCATGGCCTGCAACAACGACGCCCGCAGGGTTTGCAGCATCGCCTGGGTACCCATGATCTGGGTCTGGATGGCCATGGCCTGCTGAGCCTTCAGCTCTTCGTTGGCCTGGCTCTTCTGCACCCGGGCCAGTTGGGCTTGCTGCTGGGCCAGCAGTTTTTCGGCCTGCTCGATCTGCTTTTTCAGTTGTTCGATGATGTCCCCACTACCGCTGGACGGAGCACCGGCGACATTCGCGCCGCGGGTGTCAACCTGCAGGGTCTTGTCCTTGTCGTCGCCGGTTTCGGTGGACGATACGGGGCTGAGCGCTTGTTCTTCCTGCGCCCCTTTGATCGAGACTTTAGGGGCCGAAAGCGGATACGGGTTAACGGTGGTTGCGTTGATACTGGTCATGAGCATTCTCCTTGGCTGACCGTTTATCGGCACGCAACACCATTCCTGAAGAGCTGAATCGTTTCAATTAGATGAATTCGAAGTCGTCGGCATCCAGGTTCGCGGGAAACCGCGTGCGATACGCCGCCAGGTCCGCCGCGTTCAAACACACCGTGAACACCCCGTCTGCCTCGCCCGCGCTGAGCAAGGTCTCGCCCTGGAAATCCAGCACCTGACTGTCACCGGTGTAGGCAAAACCCTTGCCGTCCGTACCGATGCGGTTCACTGCCGCCACGTAGCACAGGTTCTCGATGGCCCGGGCCGGCAGCAGTCGGTTCCAATGCTGACGCCGGGCACCCGGCCAGTTGGCGGTGTACAGCAACAGGTCGGTGTCCTCGGCGTCGCGGCTCCAGACCGGGAAACGCAGGTCGTAGCAAATCAGCGGACGAACCCGCCAACCCTTAAGTTCGAACAATACCTGGCGCTCACCCGGCGTGTAATGGTTGTGCTCCCCCGCCATGCGAAACAGATGACGCTTGTCGTAATGCAGCACTTCACCGTCCGGCCGCGCCCACAGCAGGCGATTGCGATGGCTGCCGTCGGCGGCCTGAATGATCACACTGCCGGTGATGACCGCATCCAGCTTCGCCGCCTGGGCCTTGAGCCACTTGTGCGACGGACCGCATTCCGGCTCCGCCAGGGCCTCGGACTCCATGGAAAACCCGGTGGTGAACATTTCCGGCAGGATGATCAGGTCCGCCCCACGCGCCTGCTCCAACAAACCTTCGAAGTGGGCCAGGTTGGCCTGGCGGTCGTGCCAGGCCAGGGTGGTCTGGATCAAGGCGACATTGAGATTGGGCAACGCGCTCAAATCACGCATAGTTTTTCCGCCGCTTCGCGCAGCGTCTCCTCGCGTTTGGCAAAGCACAGGCGCACCAGGCGCTGGCCTTCGGGCGGGCTCTGGTAGAACACCGAGACCGGGATCGTCGCCACGCCGTGCTCACGGGTCATCCAGACCGCCATGTCGACGTCATTCAAGTCCGGGCGGATTTGCGAGTAATCCACCAACTGGAAATAAGTCCCGGCCACCCGCTTGAAACTGAATCGCGACGGAGCCAGCAGATCGCAGAACAGGTCGCGCTTGGCCTGGTAGAAGTCCGGCAGTTCGTCGACATGCTCCGGATGCTCGGCCATGTAGTCGGCTAACGCGTACTGCAACGGCGTCACACCGCAGAAGCTGACGTACTGGTGCACCTTGCGCAACTCTGCCGTCAGGGCCGCTGGCGCTACCACGTAGCCGGTTTTCCAGCCGGTGACGTGGTAAGTCTTGCCGAACGAACTGACCACGAAGGCGCGGCGGTACAGTTCTTCGTGGGCCAGGACGCTGGCGTGGGAAACGCCGTCGAACACCAGGTGTTCGTAGACCTCGTCGCTGATCAGGTAAATGTCGCGGTCGCGAATCAACGCCGCCAACTGATCCAGTTCGGCACGACTGATGAGGGCGCCGCTGGGGTTGTGGGGGCTGTTGAGGATGATCAACCGCGTACGTGGGCTCAGGGCTTCGCCGAGCTTCTGGAAGTCGATGGCGAAGTCCTCCAGGCCCAACTGCACATGCACGCAGCGCCCACCCGCCAGCTGCACCGCCGGCTCGTAGCTGTCATAGCAAGGGTCGAACACGATCACTTCGTCGCCACTGTGGACCACGGCGGCAATGGCACAGAAAATCGCCTGGGTCGCGCCGGGGGTGACGGTGACTTCCTGGTCGGCATCGACACTGACACCATAACTGCGGGCGATCTTCGCCGCGATCTGTTGGCGCAGGGCCGGCAAACCGGTCATGGGCGAATACTGGTTATGGCCTTGGGCAATATGCCGGCCGACTGCATCGCGCAGGGCCTGGGGACCATCGAAATCGGGAAATCCTTGGGACAGATTGAGCGCGCCGGTCTGCGCGGCGAGCTGGGACATCTGGGTAAAGATAGTGATGCCGACATTCGGCAACTTGCTGGTGATCATCGAGGGTTCCCTGGGTCTGCACCCGGCTCTGGTGCGGCGCGGGAGAGGTCGAGGATAGCCCAATCGCCGGGCATGAAAAAGGGTGCCCTAGGCACCCTATTATCAAGCATCCCGACACAGAACCCTGTGGCGAGGGGATTTATCCCCGCTGGGTTGCACAGCAACCCCAAAGCAGTGAATTCAATCTACCTGACACACCGAGCTGTGGGTATTAGGGCTGCTTCGCAGCCCAGCGGGGATAAATCCCCTCGCCACAGGTTCTGTGTGCTGTCTCAGTCACTGTGGGCAACGCCCTTCAGTGAGCAGCCAATCAACGCTTGTCACGACGCTTCTTGTCAGCCTTCTTGTTGTGCGACATCAAGCGGCGCTTCTTGTTGACCTGGCGGTCGGTGAGCGTGTTCTTGTTGCCTTCGTACGGGTTCTCGCCACCCTTGAATTCGATGCGGATCGGCGTGCCGACCAGCTTCAGGACGCGGCGATAGGTGTTTTCCAAGTAACGGACGTACGACTTGGGCACCTTCTCGATCTGGTTACCGTGGATCACGATAATCGGCGGGTTGGCACCACCCAAGTGGGCGTAACGCAGCTTGATCCGGCGGTTGTTGACCATCGGCGGGGCGTGCTCGCCAACGGCGTCTTCCAGGATCTGGGTCAGGCGGTTGGTCGGCCAGCGGGTGACCGCGGACTTGAACGAGTTCTGCACCGAGGCGTAGAGGTTGCCCACGCCCGTGCCGTGCAGGGCCGAGATGAAGTGGATGTCGGCGAAGTCGACGAAGAACAGCCGGCGCTGCAATTCGACCTTGACGAAATCCCGTTCGCTCGGCGTCATGCCGTCCCACTTGTTGATCGCGATGACCAGCGCACGACCGGCTTCCAGGGCGAAACCCAGCAGGTTCAGATCGTGGTCGACCACACCCTCGCGGGCGTCCATCACGAAGATCACCACGTTGGCGTCTTTGATCGCCTGCAGGGTTTTGACCACGGAGAATTTTTCGACTTCTTCGTGGATCTTGCCGCGCTTGCGTACACCCGCGGTGTCGATCAGCGTGTACTTTTCTTCGTTACGCTCGAACGGGATGTAGATGCTGTCACGGGTGGTGCCGGGCTGGTCATAGACGATGACCCGGTCTTCGCCGAGCATGCGGTTGACCAACGTCGACTTGCCCACGTTGGGACGGCCAATGATAGCGATCTTGATCCCGTCTTTTTCGCTCGGGCCCGGAATGCGCTTGGCCTCCTCACCTTCGGCAACGATCTCTTCTTCGCCGTCTTCCGGCTCGTCGGCGTCATCCTTGGGGAAATCCGCCAGGGCGATTTCCAGCATCTGGGTGATGCCGCGACCGTGGGCACCGGCGATCGGGATCGCCTGGCCCATGCCCAAGGGTGCGAATTCAGCGCGGGCCATGTCCGGGTCGATGTTGTCGACCTTGTTGGCAACCACGTAGGAACGCTTGTTACGTTTGCGCAAATGCTCGGCGATCATCTGGTCGGCGGCGGTAAAACCGGCCTTGGCGTCTACCAGGAACAGCACCACATCGGCTTCTTCGATGGCGAGCAGCGACTGCTCGGCCATTTTTTCGTCCATGCCGTGTTCATCACCGGAGATGCCGCCGGTGTCGACCAGAATATAGGTACGCCCTTGCCACTTGGCCTCACCGTATTGGCGATCACGGGTCAGACCGGACAAGTCGCCGACAATGGCGTCGCGAGTCCTGGTCAGGCGGTTGAACAAGGTGGACTTGCCGACGTTCGGTCGGCCCACCAGGGCGATTACGGGAACCATGCGGCTCTCCACTTCGTTATTTCAGAAAATACAAAAGCCGCTGCGAGGCAGCGGCTGGTGCTCGGGGCAGCACTGTGGGAGCAGCGCTTGCTGACTCCCACAGGTGAAGCCGCTTGGGGGATTAGCCCCAAGCATAGTCTTACTTGATGGTCAGGGCTTCCAGTTTGCCGCTGTTGCCATACACATAAATCATGTTGCCCGCCACCAGCGGACGGGCCCGCAGGCCGTCGCTGTCGATGCGCTCGCGGCCGACGAAACGGCCGTCCACCTGGCTGAGCAGGTGCAGGTAACCTTCCAGGTCACCCACTGCAACGTAGCTGGAGAACACTTCCGGGGCCGACAGTTGACGACGGGCCAGGGAGTCGTTGCTCCACAACGCAGTGGTGGAACGCTCGTCGACGCCTTCGACCGTGCCCGAGGACAGGCTCACGTAGACGCTGCCGAAGCCTTGGGCGACACCGGCGTAGCTGGACGCATCGCGCTGCCACAACGGACGACCGCTTTCCAGGTCCAGTGCCGCCACGCGGCCCTGGTAGCTGGCGACGTACAACGTACCGCCGGACAGCAGCAAGCCGCCGTCGATGTCGACCACACGCTCCAGCTCCGAACGACCTTGTGGGATCGCTACACGCTGTTCCCAGACCGGCACGCCGTTGGAAACATCCAGGGCGACCACTTTACCGGTCGACAACCCAGCCACCGCGAGGCGGTTGGTGACGATCGGCGCACTGGTGCCGCGCAAGGTCAGTACCGCCGGGGTACTGTCGTACAACCAGCGCTGGTTGCCGGTGGCGGCATCCAGGCCGATCAGACGGTCATCCTGGGTCTGGACCACGACCACGTCACCGTTGGTGGCGGGCGGTGCGAGCACTTCACTGGTCACGCGGGCGCGCCATTTTTCTTCACCGCTGCTCGCGTCCAGGGCGACGATCTCGCCCTTGAGCGTGCCGATCATGACTAGCCCGTAACCCACGCCAACGGCGCCGGACACAGGCAGTTCGAGATCTTGCTTCCATTTGACGTCGCCATTGCTGCGATCCATCGCCATGACCACGCCCGTGACGTCGCCGGCATAGATGGTGTCGCCATCGATTGCCGGCACCAGCATGTTGTAGGTCTCACCCTGGCCGTCACCGATGGAGCGGCTCCATTGCTTCTGCAGCACGACTTCTTCTTTGAAGTCGGTCAGCTCGGCCGGAGGCAGTTCTTTCTTGCTGTTGCTGCTGCAACCCGCGGCCAGAATGGCCAGGGCCAGCAATGCTGCATGTTTCCACTGGATCACGTCACGCATCCCCTTTGGCCAGGTCGTCCAGCTTGATTTGCAGGCCACCGACCGCGGCTTCATCCGACAGCGCGGCCTTGGCTTTTTGGTAGGCCGCATGGGCCTCATCGGCACGGCCCAGCTGTACCAGCAGGTCGCCCTTGAGTTCTTCGCGGGTCGCCAGGAAAGCCTTGTCGGCCTCGCCGTCGAGCAGCTTCAACGCATCTTCAGCCTTGTTCTGCGCCGCCAGCACCTGCGCCAGGCGCTGACGTGCCACTTCGCCCAGGGTCGGGTTGGCCGGCTTGTCGACGATACCCTTGAGCTCGGTAGCGGCGTCATCCAGCTTGCCGCTGTCCACGGCGACCTTGGCCACGAACAAGCGACCGTATTGCGCGTAGGCGGTGCCGCCGAATTCCTTGTCCAGCTTGCCGGCCAGGTCCGCCACACGGGCAGGGTCAGGCTTGCCGTCCGGGGTCAGGGTGGTTTCCAGCAATTGCTGATAGAGCACCGAGGCGCCTTGCGACTGGTTGCTCTGGTATTTCTGGTAGGCCTGCCAGCCGAACACGATGACCAGCGCCAACAGGCCGCCAGTGACCAGCGGCTTGCCGTTGCGCGTCCACCAGTCCTTCAAATCCGCCAGCTGTTCATCTTCGGTACTCGACACCCCAATACTCCTTAATCGCTAAATCGGCTGTTTGACAGCTTCAACCCTGCACGACGCAGGTGGCCAGGTGTGCAGCAAGCGCATCCCAGGCAATGCTTTGTTGTTCGCCCTGGCCACGCAGGGGTTTGAAACCTACCACTTGTTGGGCCAGTTCGTCGTCACCGAGGATCAGTGCATACAGCGCACCGCTCTTGTCGGCCTTCTTGAATTGGCTCTTGAAGCTGCCGGCGCCGGCGTTGATCTGCAAGCGCAGGTTGGGCAACTGGTCGCGGATCCGCTCGCTCAACGACAAGGCGGCCAGTTCGGCGGCCTCGCCAAAGGCGCACAGGTAGACGTCGACCTGACGGGACAGCTCTTCAGGTACCTTGTCCAAGGCTTCCAGCATCAGCACCAGACGCTCGATGCCCATGGCAAAGCCCACGCCCGGGGTCGGCTTGCCGCCCATCTGCTCCACCAGCCCGTCGTAGCGGCCGCCGGCACATACGGTGCCTTGGGCGCCGAGTTTGTCGGTGACCCATTCGAATACGGTCTTGCTGTAGTAATCCAGGCCACGGACCAACTTGGGGTTGATCACGTAGGGAATGCCGACAGCGTCGAGGCGCGCCTTCAACCCTTCGAAGTGCGCGCGGGATTCGTCGTCGAGGTAGTCAGCCATTTTCGGCGCGTCGACCAGGACCGCCTGGGTATCGGCATTCTTGGTGTCGAGCACGCGCAGTGGATTGGTCTTCAGACGGCGCTGGCTGTCTTCGTCGAGCTTGTCCAGGTGCGCGGAAAGAAACTCCACCAGTGCTTCGCGATAGCGACCACGGGATTCGCTGGTGCCCAGGCTGTTGAGTTCAAGCTTGACCGCGTCGCGCAGCCCCAGCTCGCCCCACAGGCGCCAGGTCATGACGATCAGCTCGGCGTCGATGTCCGGCCCGTCGAGGTTGAACACTTCCAGGCCAATCTGGTGGAACTGGCGATAACGGCCTTTCTGCGGGCGCTCGTGACGGAACATCGGGCCGATGTACCAGAGCTTCTGCACCTGGCCGCCGCCCGTGATGCCGTGCTCGAGCACTGCGCGCACGCAGGCCGCCGTGCCTTCGGGGCGCAGGGTCAGGGAATCGCCGTTGCGGTCGTCGAAGGTGTACATCTCTTTTTCGACGATGTCGGTCACTTCACCGATGGAGCGCTTGAACAGCTCGGTGAACTCGACGATCGGCATGCGGATCTGCCGATAACCGTAGTTATCCAGCAAACGCGCCACGGTGCCCTCGAAGTAACGCCACAGGGGCGTCTGCTCGGGCAGGATGTCGTTCATGCCACGAATGGCTTGCAGGGACTTGCTCACAAGTAATCCTTAAATTCGTTCGACTCAACCACGCGCAATCACTGCGGCGTCGGCTTCGACCTTTTCGGCCGCTTTCTGGCGGATCAGCCGTTCCAGCTCATCCACCAGATTGTCATTCGTCAGTTTCTGCGACGGCTTGCCGTCGATGTAAATCAGGTTCGGTGTACCGCCGGTGAGGCCGATATGGGCCTCCTTGGCTTCGCCCGGCCCGTTGACCACGCAACCAATCACCGCGACATCCAGCGGCACCAGCAGGTCTTCGAGGCGCCCTTCCAGCTCGTTCATGGTCTTGACCACATCGAAGTTCTGCCGCGAGCAGCTCGGGCAGGCGATGAAGTTGATACCACGGGAACGCAGGTGCAGGGATTTGAGAATGTCGTAGCCGACTTTCACTTCCTCGACCGGATCAGCCGCCAACGAGATGCGGATGGTATCGCCAATCCCTTCGGCGAGCAGCATACCGAGGCCGACGGCGGATTTCACCGTGCCCGAACGCAACCCACCGGCTTCGGTGATGCCCAGGTGCAGCGGCTGGACAATTTCTTTGGCCAGCAAACGGTAGGCTTCGACGGCCATGAACACGTCGGAAGCCTTCACGCTGACCTTGAAGTCCTGGAAATTCAGGCGCTCGAGGTGCTCGACATGGCGCAGGGCCGACTCCACCAGCGCCGCCGGGGTCGGTTCGCCGTATTTCTTTTGCAGGTCTTTTTCCAGGGAACCGGCGTTGACGCCGATACGGATCGGAATGCCCCGGTCGCGGGCGGCATCCACCACGGCGCGTACGCGGTCTTCACGACCGATGTTGCCCGGGTTGATGCGCAGGCAATCGACGCCCAACTCGGCCACGCGCAGGGCGATGCGATAGTCGAAATGGATATCGGCCACCAGCGGCACCTTGACCAATTGCTTGATCTTGCCAAACGCCTCGGCGGCGTCCATGTCCGGCACGGAAACTCGCACGATATCGACGCCGGCGGCTTCCAGGCGATTGATCTGCGCGACCGTGGCGGCCACGTCGTTGGTGTCGCTGTTGGTCATGCTCTGCACAGCGATAGGCGCATCGCCGCCCACGGGCACGTTACCGACCCAGATCTTGCGGGATTCGCGACGCTTGATTGGAGATTCGCCGTGCATGACTTATTGACCCAACTTCAGGCGAGCGGTCTCGCCACTGGTGAACGGAGCGATGTCGACCGGCTGGCCGTTGTAGCTGACCTGCGCGCCACGGGCATACCCCAGGCGTACGGCGAAAGGCGGCTTGCCATTGATGGCGGTGCTGTCGCCCTTGCGCTTGAGGCCACTGAACAACACCTTGCCGTTGCCGTCGGTGACTTGTGTCCAGCAATCGGCGACGAATTGAATCTGTACCTGGCCTTCACCGGCCGACGGCGCCACGGGTGCCGCGGCTGGAGCCGCTGGGGTAGCCGGTGCGGCGGCGGTTGGCGCAGGCGTGCTCGGGACGGCTGGAACGGCGGCAATCGGCGCGTTTGTAGTCGGTGCAGCAGGCGCAGGGGCCGGAACAGCCGGCTCGGCACCCGCCTCGGCATCGGCGCTGTCCTGGCCTTGAGGCAGTGCCAGGGTGGTTTCGCCTTCGCCCTGGGCTTCCACCACGGCCTGGTCTTCCGGCTCGTCCAGCGGATGGATCTGGGTGGTGCCGTCGGCGCCTTCGACTTCGACATGTTCAGGGTTCATGGCGACCGGTTCCTTGTTGCGCAAGGACGCCTGGTCCTGCCACCAGACAAAACCGCCACCGATCACCGCGATCAGCAGCAACAGGCTGACGATGCGCAAAATAGTGTGGGAAACGCGAACCGGCTCCTCGATGCGACCCAGGCTGTGCACATTGCTGCCCTGGGCATCGGAACCGGTGAATTGATCGAATTGCTGGACCAGGAGGGTCTGGTCCATGCCGAGCAATTTGGCATAGGCGCGGATGTAGCCCCGGGCAAAGGTATGCCCTGGCAGCTTGTCGAACGCGCCGTTTTCCAGATTGCCCAGGGAAGCCACGGTGAGATTGAGCTTGATGGCCACTTCGGCCAGCGACCAACCATTGCTTTCGCGGGCTTGACGCAGGGTCTCACCGGGGTTTACGCGAGTCGCTGCTACAACTTCAGGATGCGCCGCTTTCATCATTGCTCCGACAGGTATTGCTGATATTCCGGCGTACCGGGATAGAGTCTTTTTAGTTGCAGGCCATAACTGGCAGCCTTGTCACGATCTTCAAACACATGCGCCAGTCGAACACCGAGCAATAGACTACGTGCATTTTGCTCGCTCAGCAGGCTAAAACGTTCGTAATAGTCACGCGCGGGCACATATTGCCTGTCTTCGTAAGACAACTCAGCCATTTCCAGCAAGGCACGCGGTTGCTGATGGTTGAGCCGCAGCGCTTTTTCCAGCTGCTGGCGGGCCAGGTCACGCTGGCCGAGTTTCGAGGCCGTCATGCCGAGGTTCTCGAAAACCCGCGAACGCTCGGGATAAAGCGTGTCGGCGGCGGCCTG
Organism: Pseudomonas sp. B21-054; assembly: GCF_026016345.1. Taxonomy (NCBI): domain Bacteria; kingdom Pseudomonadati; phylum Pseudomonadota; class Gammaproteobacteria; order Pseudomonadales; family Pseudomonadaceae; genus Pseudomonas; species Pseudomonas sp. B21-054. The sequence continues at coordinate 1,242,648 of NZ_CP087204.1, read as the reverse complement.
CTCAAAACGCTCGTAGGCCTCCTTGTAGCGTTTCTGCTCGAAAAGGAAGCTGCCGTAGTTATTCAGGATCCGTGCATCCTGCGGCCGGCCAGACAGCGCCTTGCGAAAATGCTCGTCGGCCAGCTCGGGTTCCATCTCGGCCTGGAACACCAAGGCCAGGGCCGCGTTGGCATCGGGGTCGGAATCATCCAGCTCCAGAGCCTTCTTGAGCGGCACCTTGGCCCGCTCGGTCATGCCCTGCTGCAAGTAGCCAATGCCCAGTTGCACATAGGCCACACGTGCCTCGTCGCGTCCCTTGCTGGTTTTCATCGGGTTGTAGTCACCCGACAGAACACAACCGGTACAAAGCCCGGCCAACAGCAAGACGAGCGCGAAGCGCAGGGACATAGAGTTCCTCTCTTAGTGACTGTTCGCAGCGTTTTGCGCCACATCGTCGGCGGCGTTCAATTCACGCACGGCAATGTAGCGTTCGCTGCGGCGGGTGCGATCCAGCACCTGTCCTACCAATTGGCCACACGCGGCATCAATGTCTTCACCGCGGGTGGTGCGCACGGTGACGTTGAAGCCAGCGTGGTGAAGCTGATCCTGGAAGCGACGAATCGCGTTGTTGCTCGGGCGCTCGTAACCGGAGTGCGGGAACGGGTTGAACGGGATCAGGTTGATCTTGCACGGGATGTTCTTGAGCAACTCGATCATCTCGACCGCATGCTCAACCTTATCGTTCACGTCCTTGAGCAGCGTGTATTCGATGGTCAGCACGCGCTTTTCGCCCAGGGACGACATGTACCGCTGGCATGATTCCAGCAGCATCTTAAGCGGATATTTCTTGTTGATCGGCACCAATTGATTGCGCAATGCGTCATTGGGTGCGTGCAGCGACAACGCCAGGGAGACGTCGATGTGCTTGGACAGCTCATCGATCATCGGCACCACGCCGGAGGTGGACAAAGTCACCCGGCGCTTGGAGATGCCATAGCCCAGGTCATCCATCATCAGGTGCATGGCGGCCACGACGTTGTCGAAGTTCAGCAGCGGCTCACCCATGCCCATCATCACCACGTTGGTGATGGCACGGTCGACGGTCGCCGGGACGCTGCCAAAGGATTTGTTGGCAATCCACACCTGGCCGATCACTTCGGCGGCGGTGAGGTTGCTATTGAAACCTTGCTTGCCGGTGGAGCAGAAACTGCAATCCAGGGCACAGCCTGCCTGGGACGAAACGCACAAGGTGCCGCGCTTGCCCTGGGGAATGTAGACGGTCTCGACGCAGCTGCCGGACGCCACGCGCACCACCCATTTACGGGTGCCGTCGCTGGAGATGTCCTCGCTGACCACTTCCGGACCACGAATTTCAGCAACTGCCTTGAGCTTTTCGCGCAAGGCCTTGCTGACATTCGTCATGGCGTCGAAGTCGTCGACGCCAAAATGGTGAATCCATTTCATTACCTGACCGGCACGGAAACGCTTCTCCCCGATTGAGTCGAAGAATTTCTCCATTTCCGGCTGGGTCAAGCCCAACAGGTTGGTTTTGCCGTTCGATGTAGTCATGGATTCACCTTCACTCAAAAGCCTGGGCTTAGCGAGTGGTTACTTCAGTAGCGGAGAAAAAGTAAGCGATTTCGCGGGCAGCGGCGGCTTCGGAGTCCGAACCGTGAACGGCGTTGGCATCGATCGACTCGGCGAAGTCAGCACGGATGGTGCCAGCAGCGGCTTCTTTAGGGTTGGTAGCGCCCATCAGTTCACGGTTGCGAGCGATGGCGTTTTCGCCTTCCAGCACCTGAACGACAACCGGACCGGAAGTCATGAAGGCAACCAGTTCACCGAAGAAACCGCGCTCGCTGTGCTCAGCGTAGAAGCCTTCGGCTTCGGCTTTGGACAGTTGCTTCATTTTCGAAGCTACAACGCGCAGGCCAGCGTCTTCGAAACGGGTAACGATCTTGCCGATCACGTTTTTAGCAACGGCGTCAGGCTTGATGATGGAAAAAGTACGTTGAACAGCCATGGTGTAACTCCAGAAACGGTAATTTGCGAAAAATTAAACCCGCGAATTATACGCGGGTTCTTGGGTATTGCCTAACTGCGTACGGTGCAGACTCAGTCCGCTTCTTCGATCCAGGCGGCTTGAATGGCTTCCAGCACCTTCTCACCACCACGGGTCGGATCATCACTGAACTCCGGCAATGCCAGCACCCATTTGTGCAGATCGACGAAGTTCACGTAACGGGGGTCTACATCTGGCTTGGATTCAACCAGCTGGATTGCGATTTCCAGTACATCAACCCATTTCAGACTCATTGTAGCTCCCTGAATCAGTGCGGCGCTTCGGCGGCGTGGTTAAGCGAGTATCTCGGAATTTCGATGGTCAGGTCCTCGGTGCCGACAATCGCCTGGCAGGCCAGGCGCGATTGCGCTTCCAGGCCCCAGGCCCGGTCGAGGAAATCTTCTTCCAGCTCGTCCGCCTCTTCCAGCGAATCGAAGCCTTCACGAACGATGCAATGACAGGTCGTGCACGCACAGACACCGCCACAGGCACTTTCCATCTCGATGTGATGCTCATGAGCCAGTTCAAGAATGGACGTACCGGGCTCAGCCTCCACGACCATACCCTCCGGGCAGAACTTCTCGTGGGGCAAAAAAATCACCTGCGGCATCAGTTATTCCTCGATTTCATTCAGGTTGCGCCCCGCCAGGGCGGCCTTGACCGTCGAGTCCAGGCGGCGGGCAGCAAAGGCATCGGTGACTTGCGACAGACGCTTGGTCTGCTGCTCGATGGCATAACCATCGGTGCCTTTGATCAATTCGGACAGTTCCTGCATTTGCAGCTCGATGACCATGCGCTCTTCGGGATCGAGCAAGCGGTCGCCGTCAGCTTCCAGGGCACCTTGCACGGCTTCGATCAAGCGCTGGGCGTCGACCTGTTGCTCGCGCAGCACGCGGGCCACTTTGTCGTCGCTGGCGTGCTGGAAGGAATCCTTGAGCATCTTGGCGATTTCGCCGTCGGTCAGGCCGTAGGACGGCTTGACCTGGATGCTCGCTTCCACGCCCGAAGCCAGTTCGCGGGCGGAGACATTGAGCAAACCGTCGGCATCGACCTGGAAGGTCACGCGGATCTTCGCCGCACCGGCCACCATCGGCGGGATGCCGCGCAATTCGAAGCGGGCCAGGGAACGGCAGTCGCTGATCAGTTCACGCTCACCTTGCAGCACGTGGACCATCATGGCCGACTGGCCGTCTTTATAAGTGGTGAAGTCCTGGGCACGAGCCACGGGGATGGTGGTGTTGCGCGGGATCACCTTCTCCATCAGGCCGCCCATGGTTTCCAGCCCCAGGGACAACGGAATCACGTCGAGCAGCAGCAATTCGCCGCCCTCGCGCTTGTTGCCGGCCAGGGTATCGGCCTGGATCGCAGCGCCGATGGCGACCACCTGGTCCGGGTCGATCTCAGTCAATGGCTGACGGCCAAACGCCTCGGCAACGGCTTCACGAACCCGAGGCACGCGGGTCGAACCGCCGACCATGACCACGGCTTTAACATCTTCAAGCTCGACACCGGAATCGCGCACGGCACGGCGGCAGGCCTTGAGGCTGCGGGCGACCATGGGCTCGATCAGGGCATCGAAGGCTTCGCGGGTCAGCGAGGCTTTCCAGTCGCCATAAGCGACTTCAACGGTGGCGGCGTCGGTCAAGGCTTCCTTGGCGGCGCAGGCGGTTTGCAGCAGGTGGCGTTGCGCACCCGGATCGAGATCGGCGGACAAGCCGGCTTGTTCGATGATCCAGCCGGCAATGGCGTGGTCAAAGTCATCGCCGCCCAGGGCACTGTCGCCACCGGTGGCCAGGACTTCGAAAACGCCGCCGGTCAGGCGCAGGATAGAGATATCGAAGGTGCCGCCACCCAGGTCGTAGATCGCGACCAGGCCTTCGGCGTGCTGGTCGAGGCCGTATGCCACGGCAGCAGCGGTCGGCTCGTTGAGCAGGCGTAGCACGTTAAGGCCAGCCAGCTTGGCCGCGTCCTTGGTAGCTTGGCGCTGGGCGTCGTCGAAATAGGCCGGAACAGTGATGACCGCCCCTACCAGCTCACCACCCAATGCGGCTTCGGCGCGTTGACGCAACACCTTGAGGATGTCCGCCGACACTTCCACCGGGCTTTTCGGGCCCTGCACGGTTTCAATGAACGGCATGTGGGATTCGCCACCGACAAAGCGGTACGGCAGCTGATCGCCCAATTGCTTGACGTCGGACAGACCACGACCCATCAAGCGCTTGACCGACACAATGGTGTTCAACGGATCGGTGGCGGCGGCCAGTTTGGCTGATTCGCCCACTTCGACGCGATCGGCGTGATAGCGCACAGCGGACGGCAGGATCACCTGCCCCTGCTCATCGGCCAGCGGCTCGGAAAGACCGCTGCGCAAGGCAGCGACCAGGGAATTGGTAGTACCCAAGTCGATCCCGACAGCCAGGCGACGCTGGTGCGGTTGTGGACTTTGGCCGGGTTCGGCGATCTGCAGTAGGGCCATCGTAATCAGGACTTATCTGTAATCAGGCGTGCGACCGGAGCGGCACTGGGTTAATCGTCGAGGCGCTCTTCTAGCTGGCGCACTTCGTAGGTGAGCTTGTCGAGGAACTGCATGCGCCGCATCAGGCGCTCGGCCTGTTCGCGTTGCGCGGCATCGTTCCAGCAGGCTGCGAAGCTTTCGTTCAGTTCTTGCTGGGCGTCTTTCAAGCGGCGCTTGAATACCGCGATACCGGCCAGGTCGGCGCTGTCCTGCAGGTCCTCGAGCTCTTCGCGCCATTGCATCTGCTGCAGAAGAAACTCGGGATCGTGGACCGTGACTTCCAGGGGCAACTCATGACCGCTGATGGCGAGCAGGTAACGCGCGCGCTTGGCCGGACTCTTGAGCGTCTGGTAAGCCTCGTTGAGGTTCGCCGACTGCTCGAGCGCCCGCCGCTGCTCGGCTTCGGAGCCGTCAGCGAAGCGATCCGGATGAACACCACGGGCCAATTCCAGATAACGCGCCGACAGCTGATCGAGATCCAGCTGGAAAGCAGGCTGCAACTGGAACAAAGCAAAATGACAAGGAGTACCCACAAGCTGCCTCAGATGTTGAAGCTTTCGCCGCAGCCACACTCACCGCGTACGTTGGGGTTGTTGAACTTGAAGCCTTCGTTCAACCCTTCCTTGACGAAATCCAGTTCGGTGCCGTCCAGGTACGTCAGGCTTTTCGGGTCGATGATCACTTTCTGACCATGACTTTCGAACACCTGATCGTCTTCGCCCACTTCGTCGACGAATTCCAGTACATAGGCGAGACCAGAACAGCCCGTGGTGCGAACACCCAGGCGGATACCCTCACCCTTGCCGCGCCCCGCAAGGGAGCGCTGGATATGGTTAGCTGCCGCTTCTGTCATCTGGATAGCCATGGAAACTCCTTACCGGTACGCGGATCAGATCAAGCCTTTCTTCTGCTTGTAGTCGCGAACGGCGGCCTTGATGGCGTCTTCGGCGAGTACCGAGCAGTGGATCTTCACTGGCGGCAGAGCCAGCTCTTCAGCCAGCTGGGTGTTCTTGATGGTTTCGGCTTCATCAAGGGTCTTGCCTTTCATCCACTCGGTGGCGAGGGAGCTGGACGCAATGGCCGAGCCGCAACCGTAGGTCTTGAACTTGGCATCTTCGATAATACCTTGCTCGTTGACCTTGATCTGCAGACGCATCACGTCGCCGCACGCCGGCGCGCCGACCATGCCGGTGCCGACATCAGGATCCTGCGCGTCCATCTTGCCGACGTTGCGCGGGTTCTCGTAGTGGTCGATGACCTTTTCGCTATATGCCATTTGCTTTAATCCTCATCAGTGAGTCGCTCTGGTGGCGACTTCTCAGTGCGCCGCCCACTCGATTTTCGAAATGTCGACGCCGTCTTTGTACATGTCCCACAGCGGCGACAGAGCGCGCAGCTTGGTAACGGCCTCGCAGACTTTCTGCGCGGCGTAATCGATTTCTTCTTCGGTGGTGAAGCGACCGAAGGTGAAGCGAATGGAGCTGTGGGCCAGTTCGTCGTTGCGGCCAAGGGCGCGCAGTACGTACGAAGGCTCAAGCGATGCCGAGGTGCACGCCGAACCGGACGACACGGCCAGATCCTTGAGCGCCATGATCAGCGACTCGCCTTCAACATAGTTGAAGCTCAGGTTCAGGTTGTGCGGTACGCGGGCGATCATGCTGCCGTTGACGTAGAGTTCTTCAAGGTGCTCGACCTGCTTGAAGAAGCGGTCGCTCAGGGCCTTGATGCGCACGTTCTCGGCAGCCATGTCTTCCTTGGCTACACGGAAGGCTTCGCCCATGCCGACGATCTGGTGGGTCGCCAGGGTGCCGGAACGCATGCCACGCTCGTGACCACCGCCGTGCATGGTCGCTTCGAGGCGAACACGCGGCTTGCGGCTGACGTACAGCGCGCCGATGCCTTTAGGGCCATAGGTTTTGTGGGCCGAGAACGACATCAGGTCGACTTTGAGCTTGGACAGGTCGATGTCGACCTTGCCGGTGGACTGGGCCGCGTCGACGTGGAACAGGACGCCTTTGGAGCGGGTCAGCTCGCCGATGGCCGCGATGTCGTTGACGGTGCCGATTTCGTTGTTCACGTGCATGATCGAAACCAGGATGGTGTCGTCGCGCAGGGCGGCTTCGACCATGGCCGGGGTGATGATGCCGTCTTCACCGGGCTCGATGTAGGTGACTTCGAAGCCTTCACGCTCCAGTTGGCGCATGGTGTCCAGGACAGCCTTGTGCTCGATCTTGGAGGTGATCAGGTGCTTGCCCTTGGTGTGGTAGAAATGCGCGACACCCTTGATTGCCAGGTTGTCGGACTCAGTGGCACCGGAGGTCCAGACGATTTCACGCGGGTCGGCATTGACTAGGTCGGCGACCTGGCGACGGGCGTTTTCGACCGACTCTTCGGCCTTCCAGCCAAACACGTGGGAACGGGACGCCGGGTTACCGAAGTTTCCGTCAACCAGCAGGCATTCACTCATTTTTTGCGCAACACGCGGATCAACCGGGGTGGTCGCAGAGTAATCAAGGTAAATCGGCAATTTCATGGACTCTCTCCTAAATCAGGCTGGCTGGCGTTCCGCTTGCTCTGCGGCAGTCATTCGACGGCGGACGCTTCAATCTTGTCCAGGTGCGGCGCCCTGCTGTTGCAACGGCGCTGGTCCTGACGCTGGGCTACTTCTTGCACCTCACGGCGAGTTACAAGGTCAGCCAAGCTGATACCGCTTAGAAATTCGTGGATCTGCAGGCTGAGGTCGCACCACAAGTGGTGGGTCAGGCAAGTATCGCCGCCATGGCAGTCGCCAAGGCCCTGGCATTTGGTCGCATCGACCGATTCGTTCACTGCATCGATCACCTGGGCGACCTGGATGCCTTGCATGTCCCGCGACAGCTGGTAGCCGCCGCCGGGGCCGCGAACACTGGACACCAGGTTGCTGCGGCGCAGCTTGGCGAACAGCTGCTCAAGATAAGACAGGGAAATGCCCTGGCGCTCGGAGATATCGGCCAGGGACACCGGCCCGTGCTGCGCATGCAATGCCAGATCCAGCATCGCGGTCACGGCGTATCGGCCTTTTGTAGTCAGTCGCATGGACAATTACCACGGAGTACGGAATGGGGGCGAGTATGCAATTCCCGAGTATTTAAGTCAAGTATAAGACCTAGTGCTTTACTCAGGTTTACCCGCTAAAGAGCGCGCGCATGATAGCAAAGGCTGGTCGGGGGCGACCAGTGATACCGCGTTATCGTTTATCGCGAGCAAGCTCGCTCCCACATTGGATCACGGGTGCTGACGCGATCCCTGTGGGAGCGAGCTTGCTTGCGATGAGGCCAGCAGGGTTTCAGCCAGCCTGGCTCTCATCCTTGTCCTTCACACACGCAAAGTCTTCCTCGCGCAGTTCAGGCAGGTCCTTGGCACAGTAATTACTGCCCAGGTCCTTCAGGGCGCCGCACATCCCCTCCAGGCGCCCATCGACGGCCTGCAGGTGATCGAGCAACTGGTTGATGGCCCGAGCGACCGGGTCGGGCATGTCTTCGCCGACACCGTAGGCGTCGAAGCCGATCTTCTCGGCCATGGCCTTGCGGCGGGCATCCTGCACCTCATCGGACTTGACGATGATCCGCCCCGGAATCCCCACCACAGTCGCACCCGGCGGCACGGCCTTGGTTACGACCGCATTGGAGCCGACTTTCGCCCCCGCCCCTACCGTGAACGGCCCGAGCACCTTGGCACCGGCACCGACCACCACGCCGTCTTCCAGGGTCGGATGACGCTTGCCTTTGTTCCAGCTGGTGCCGCCAAGGGTCACGCCCTGGTACAGCGTCACGTCGTCGCCGATCTCGGCGGTTTCACCGATGACGATGCCCATGCCGTGGTCGATGAAGAACCGACGACCGACCTTGGCCCCCGGATGAATCTCGATCCCGGTCAACCAGCGGCCGAAGTTCGAGACCAACCGCGCCAGCCACTTCCAGCCCATGTTCCACAATGCGCCGGACAGGCGATGGATCCAGATCGCGTGCATCCCCGGGTAGCAGGTCAGCACTTCAAAGGCATTGCGCGCCGCCGGGTCACGATGGAAAACGCTTTGGATATCTTCACGCAAACGTTCGAACATTTTATTTCTTCCGCTTAATCAGCTCGCCACGGGCCGCTTTCTGGGTTTCCGTGAGGATGCCGCGCAATATATTCATCTCCGCCCGGCTGACCGAGCTTCGTCCGTACAACCGACGCAGGCGCGCCATCAAGTGCCGCGGCTTTTCCGGGTCGAGGAACTCGATGTCCACCAGGGTCTGCTCCAGGTGCTCAAAGAATCGTTCCAGCTCGTCCATGGTCGCCAGTGTCTCACTGCGCGGCGACGTGACCTCGGTTTTTTCGACTTTGCTAGGCTTGCCTTCGGCCGCCAGCCAAGCCATGCGCACTTCATAACTCAACACCTGCACCGCCGCCCCGAGGTTCAGGGAACTGAACTCCGGGTCGGAAGGGATATGCACGTGAAAGTGACATCGCTGCAGCTCGTCATTGGTCAGGCCGGAATCTTCACGGCCGAACACCAGGGCGATTTCAAAGCCTTGCGCGGCTTCCTCGACCACTTTGGTGCCGCATTCACGGGGGTCGAGCAGCGGCCAGGGGATACGCCGGTCGCGGGCACTGGTGCCGAGCACCAGGTTGCAACCCACCAGGGCATCTTCGAGGGTGGCGACGACTTGCGCGCTGGCCAGGATGTCGCCGGCACCGGAGGCCCGGGCGTCGGCTTCGTGATGAGGAAACAAGCGCGGCTCGACCAGCACCAGCCGCGACAAGCCCATGTTCTTCATGGCCCGCGCAGCTCCGCCGATGTTACCCGGATGGCTGGTATTGACCAGGACGACACGAATGTTCTGCAACAAGGGGGGCGCTCTCGAACACGATAAAGGGAGCAAATCTTACAGAAGCACCTACCGTTAAGCTATGAAAGCGAACACCAACCTTCTCCTGAGAAAACTTTCTGATAGAATGCGCGGCTTTCTTTAACAACCTTAGGTGACACATCCATGCAGCCCATGCTGAATATCGCGCTGCGCGCCGCCCGCAGCGCCAGTGAACTGATCTTCCGCTCCATCGAGCGCCTGGATACCATCAAGGTCGATGAAAAAGACGCCAAGGACTACGTGTCCGAGGTCGATCGCGCCGCCGAGCAAAAGATCGTCGACGCCCTGCGCAAGGCTTACCCGAACCACTCCATACTCGGTGAAGAGACCGGCATGCACGCCGGCACTGGCATCGAAGGCGAAGAGTACCTGTGGATCATCGATCCCCTGGACGGCACCACCAACTTCCTGCGCGGCATCCCTCATTTCGCTGTCAGCATCGCCTGCAAATACCGCGGCCGCCTGGAACACGCCGTCGTGCTGGATCCGGTTCGCCAGGAAGAATTCACCGCCAGCCGTGGCCGTGGCGCCCAACTGAACGGTCGCCGCCTGCGCGTCAGCGGCCGCACCAGCCTGGAAGGCGCCCTGCTGGGTACCGGCTTCCCGTTCCGCGATGACCAGATGGACAACCTGGACAACTACCTGGGCATGTTCCGCGCCCTGGTCGGCCAGACCGCCGGCATCCGCCGCGCCGGCGCCGCCAGCCTGGACCTGGCTTATGTGGCTGCTGGTCGTTTCGATGCGTTCTGGGAGTCGGGCCTGTCCGAGTGGGACATGGCCGCAGGCGCCCTGCTGATCCAGGAAGCCGGCGGCTTGGTGAGCGACTTCACCGGCGGCCACGACTTCCTTGAAAAAGGCCATATCGTTGCCGGCAACACCAAATGCTTCAAGGCTGTGCTTACCGCAATCCAGCCGCATCTGCCGGCTTCGTTGAAGCGTTAAGCCGCTCGGCTACAGAAAAGGCACCTTTCGAGGTGCTTTTTTTATGCCTGCTGGAATCTGCCCTCATGTAGGCAAGCACCTCCCTTTGTGGCGAGGGGATTTATCCCCGCTGGGCTGCGAAGCCGCCCCCCCCCTCCAAGCAGTCAATTCAATCTGCCTGACATACCGGGTTGCTGGCATTGAGGGCCGCTTCGCGCCCCAGCGGGGATAAATCCCCTCGCCACAAGGGATGACACCCTGAACATGGATGCAAGCTGATCCATCGCTATCGCGAGCAAGCTCGCTCCCACAGGGGCTGAGGGATGCCCGAAAGCCGGGCACAAAAAAAAGCACCCCGAAGGGTGCTTTTTTCATAGCGGCTGGATCACTGGGCGGGTTCGTTCTGGCCCAGAATCAATTGGCCTTCCTTGCTCACCGGGATTTGGTTGCCCGGGTCGCGGTCCATGCGGACTTTGCCTTCTTTGCCGTCGAGCATGTAGCGAACGTCGTAGCCTACAACCTTGTCGCTGATGTCATTGACCGTGTTGCAGCGCGTCTGGGTGGTGGTGTAGGTGTCGCGCTCCTGCATGCCTTCCTGAATCTTGTTACCGGCATAACCACCACCGGCCGCACCCGCCACGGTGGCGATTTTCTTGCCGGTGCCGCCGCCGATCTGGTTACCCAGCAGGCCACCGGCCACGGCGCCCAGCACGGTGCCGGCGATCTGGTGTTGGTCCTGGACCGGCTTCTGCCGAGTCACGGTGACGTCCTTGCACACTTCACGCGGGGTCTTGATTTGGGTCTTGACCGGATCCACGGCCAGTACCTGCGCATATTCAGGGCCACTCTTTACCAAGCTGTAGGTCGCGACCGCACCACCGGCAGTCACACCGACAGCACCCAATACCGCACCAACCAGCATCGATTTGTTCACTTGAACCTCCAGGCCATCACAAGCGGATTAATCCGCGCTTCTCCCAGCCTTGGAGCACAAAAAAAGGCGCGAGTTCAACTCGCGCCTTTTCAGCGGTGACGGGCGGAGCGACAAGCCTTATGGGCGGTCGTCCACTTCCGTTTCGGTGGCCGCCGGAGGAATCAAATCCTCGGAGCTCAGGTTCAGCCAGATCAGCACCACGTTAGCGATGTAGATCGACGAGTAGGTACCCGCCATCACACCGATGAACAACGCGATGGAGAAGCCAAACAGGTTGTCGCCACCAAAGAACAGCAGCGCGGCAATCGCCAGCAAAGTAGAGATCGACGTCGCCATGGTCCGCAGCAGCGTCTGGGTAGTCGAGATGTTGATGTTCTCGACCAACGAGGCCTTGCGCAGTACACGGAAGTTTTCACGCACCCGGTCGAACACCACGATGGTGTCGTTGAGCGAGTAACCGATGATCGCCAACACCGCCGCCAGCACCGTCAAGTCGAAGGTGATCTGGAAAAACGACAGGATACCCATGGTCACGATCACGTCGTGGATCAGCGAGACAATCGCCCCCACCGCGAACTTCCACTGGAAGCGGAAAGCCAGGTAGAGCATCACGCCGCCCAGCGCCAGCAGCATGCCGAGGCCGCCCTGGTCGCGCAGCTCTTCACCCACCTGCGGGCCGACGAACTCGACGCGCTTGACCTGGGCCGGGTTGTCGCCGCCGGCCTTCTGCAAGGCCTCGGCTACTTGATGGCCCAACTGCGGGTCTTCGCCTGGCATACGCACCAGCAGGTCGGTGGTTGCGCCAAAGCTCTGCACGATGGCGTCGCTGTAGCCCGAACTCGCCAACTGCGCACGCACCTTGGTCACGTCGGCCGGACGCTCGTAGGTCAGCTCGATGAGCGTACCGCCGGTGAAGTCCAGGCCGTAGTTCAATCCCTTGGTGGCCCAGCTGAACAACGCCAGGACCGTGAGAAACAATGTGACGCCGAACGCAATGTTGCGAACGCCCATGAAGTTGATTGTACGTAACATGGCAGCCCCTTAAATCCACAACTTCTTGAAGTCACGACCGCCAAAGATCAGGTTGACCATTGCGCGGGTCACCATGATGGCTGTGAACATCGAGGTAAAGATCCCGAGGGACATGGTCACTGCGAAGCCCTTGACCGGGCCGGTGCCCATGGCAAAGAGAATCCCGCCCACCAGCAACGTGGTCAGGTTGGAGTCGAGAATCGCGGTGAATGCCCGGCCGAAGCCTTCGTTGATCGCACGTTGAATCGTCATGCCCGCGGCGATCTCTTCACGTATCCGCGAGAAGATCAGCACGTTGGCGTCCACCGCCATGCCCATGGTCAACACGATACCGGCGATACCCGGCAGGGTCAGCGTGGCACCCAGCAGCGACATCAGGGCCAGCAGCATCACCATGTTCACCGCCAGCGCGACGGTGGCGATGATGCCGAAGAAGCGGTAGATGGCGATGATGAACAGCGAGACGAACAGCATGCCCCACAGCGACGCATCGATACCCTTGGTGATGTTGTCGGCACCCAGGCTCGGGCCAATGGTGCGCTCTTCAGCGAAGTACATCGGCGCGGCCAGGCCACCGGCACGCAGCAGCAGGGCCAGTTCCGAGGATTCACCCTGGCCGTTCAGGCCGGTGATACGGAACTGGCTGCCCAGTGGCGACTGGATGGTCGCCAGGCTGATGATCTTTTTCTCTTCCTTGAAGGTCTGGACCGGCACGTCTTTCTCGACGCCATCGACCACTTGCTTGGTGTAGGTGGTGGTCGGCTTCTGCTCGATGAAGATCACCGCCATGCTGCGACCGACGTTGCTGCGCGTGGCGCGGCTCATCAGTTCACCGCCGTGGCCATCGAGGCGGATGTTCACCTGTGGACGACCCTGCTCGTCGAAGCCCGCCTGGGCGTCGGTCACCTGGTCACCGGTGATGATCAGGCCACGCTCGATCTGCGCCGCCGGACGACCGCCTTCACGGAACTCGAAGCTCTCGGTAGTAGCCTTGGACGCACCCGGTTCAGCACCGAGGCGGAATTCCAGGTTGGCAGTCTTGCCGAGGATACGCTTGGCTTCGGCGGTGTCTTGCACGCCTGGCAGCTCAACCACGATGCGGTTGGCGCCCTGGCGCTGCACGATCGGCTCGGCCACACCCAGCTCGTTGACGCGGTTACGGACCGTGGTCAAGTTCTGCTTGATGGAATATTCGCGGATTTCCGCCAGCTTGGCCGGGGTCATCGCCAGACGCAGCACCGCCTGACCATTGAGGTCGGCCGGCACAATGTCGAAATCGTTGAAGTTCTTGCGGATCAGCGCACGGGCCTGCTCGCGGGTATCTTCATCGCTGAAGCCCAGCTGAATGGCACCGTCGAGTTGCGGCAGGCTGCGATAGCGCAGGCGCTCTTTGCGCAGCAGGCTCTTGACGTCGCCTTCGTAGACTTTCAGGCGCGCGTCGAGGGCTTTTTCCATGTCCACTTCCAGCAGGAAGTGCACACCACCGGACAAGTCCAGGCCGAGCTTCATCGGGTGCGCGCCGAGCTTGCGCAACCATTGCGGCGTGGTCTGGGCCAGGTTCAGGGCTACGACGTAATCATCGCCCATGGCCTTGCGCACCACGTCCTTGGCCGGCAGCTGGTCTTCCGACTTGACCAGGCGCAGCAGGCCGCCCTTGCCGTTTTCGGCGATGGACGCAGCCTTGACCTCGATATTGGACGCCTTGAGCGCAGCGCTCGCACGGTCCAGATCGGCCTGGGTGACCTGCAGCGCAGTGCTTGCGCCACTGACCTGAATGGCCGGGTCATCCGGGTAAAGATTGGGAGCGGAATAAATCAGACCGACCGCCAGCACCGCCAGGATCAGTACATATTTCCACAGAGGGTATTTGTTCAGCATCACGCCGCCCGCTTATGACGCGGGGCGCCTTGCGCGCCCCGTCGATTGAATAGAAGTTGAAACTCTTAGATCGCTTTCAGCGTGCCTTTTGGCAGCGTGGCCGCGATAGCGCCCTTCTGGAACTTCATTTCAACAGTGTCGGACACTTCCAGTACCACGAAGTCATCGGCCACTTTAGTGATCTTGCCAGCGATGCCGCCGGTGGTGACCACTTCATCGCCCTTCTGCAAGCTGCTCAGCAGGTTCTTCTGCTCTTTGGCGCGCTTGGCCTGTGGACGCCAGATCATCAGGTAGAAGATCACCAGGAAGCCGACCAGGAAAATCCACTCGAAACCGCCGCCCATAGGGCCGGCAGCAGCAGGTGCAGCCGCGTCAGCCATGGCATTAGAGATAAAAAAGCTCATTTAGCACTCCAGTTGCAAGTATTGAATCTAGGGATCGGAAAACTCAGTCCAAGGGCGGAACAGGCAACCCGCGCTTGGCATAGAAGGCCTCGACAAAGGCGGCCAATGTACCCTGTTGAATAGCCTCGCGCAAACCAGCCATAAGCACCTGGTAATGGCGCAAATTGTGGATGGTATTCAACATGCTACCCAGCATTTCGCCGCACTTGTCCAAATGATGCAGATAAGCACGGGAGAAGTTCTGGCACGTGTAGCAATCGCAGGTCGGATCCAGCGGCGAATCATCATGGCGATGGAACGCGTTACGGATCTTCAGCACGCCCGTGTCGATGAACAGATGCCCATTGCGGGCATTACGGGTTGGCATCACGCAATCGAACATGTCCACCCCGCGGCGCACACCCTCAACCAGATCTTCCGGTTTGCCAACGCCCATAAGGTAACGAGGCTTGTCAGCAGGCATTTCCCCTGGCAGGTAATCGAGCACCTTGATCATCTCGTGCTTGGGCTCGCCCACCGACAGACCGCCGATGGCCAGGCCGTCGAAGCCGATCTTGTCCAGGCCTTCGAGGGAGCGCATGCGCAGGTCGCGGTGCATGCCGCCCTGGACGATGCCGAACAGCGCCGCGGTGTTTTCGCCATGGGCGTTCTTGGAACGCTGGGCCCAGCGCAACGACAGCTCCATGGACACCCGCGCCACGTCTTCATCGGCCGGGTACGGCGTGCATTCGTCGAAGATCATCACGATGTCCGAGCCCAGGTCGCGTTGAACCTGCATCGACTCTTCCGGGCCCATGAACACCTTGGAACCGTCCACAGGAGAGGCGAAGGTCACGCCCTCCTCCTTGATCTTGCGCATCGCGCCGAGGCTGAACACCTGGAAACCGCCGGAGTCGGTCAGGATCGGGCCTTTCCACTGCATGAAATCGTGCAGGTCGCCGTGGGCCTTGATCACCTCCATGCCCGGGCGCAGCCACAGGTGGAAGGTGTTGCCGAGGATGATCTCCGCGCCGGTGGCGACGATGTCCCGTGGCAGCATGCCCTTGACCGTGCCGTAGGTGCCCACCGGCATGAACGCCGGGGTTTCCACGGTTCCGCGGGGGAAGGTCAGACGACCGCGACGAGCCTTGCCATCGGTGGCGAGCAACTCGAAGGACATGCGACAGGTGCGACTCATACTGTTTCCTCGGGTCCGCGTGGCGCGGGGTTACGGGTGATGAACATCGCATCACCGTAGCTGAAAAAGCGGTATCCATGCTCGACGGCGGCCTTGTAGGCGGCCATGGCTTCGGGATAACCGGCGAACGCCGAAACCAGCATCAACAACGTGGATTCGGGCAAATGAAAGTTGGTGACCAGGGCATCGACCACATGGAACGGCCGGCCCGGGTAGATAAAGATGTCAGTGTCACCACTGAACGGCTTGAGCACGCCATCGCGGGCGGCGCTTTCCAGGGACCGCACGCTGGTGGTCCCCACCGCCACCACCCGCCCATTGCGGGCGCGACAAGCCGCCACGGCATCGACCACTTCCTGGCTCACTTCCAGCCATTCATTGTGCATGTGGTGGTCTTCGATGCGCTCGACCCGCACCGGCTGGAACGTGCCCGCGCCCACGTGCAGCGTCACGAACGCGGTCTCCACGCCCTTGGCGGCAATCGCCTCCAGCAACGGCTGATCGAAATGCAACCCCGCCGTCGGCGCCGCCACCGCCCCCAGGCGCTCGGCGTACACGGTCTGATAACGCTCGCGGTCCGAACCTTCGTCCGGGCGGTCTATATAAGGCGGCAACGGCATGTGCCCGACACGGTCGAGCAGCGGCAACACCTCTTCGGCAAACTCAAGCTCGAACAACGCATCATGCCGCGCCACCATCACTGCCTCACCGCCGCCGTCGATCAAAATCGACGAACCCGGCTTGGGCGACTTGCTGGAGCGCACATGGGCCAGCACACGATGACTGTCCAGCACCCGCTCCACCAGAATCTCCAGCTTGCCGCCGGAGGCCTTCTGGCCAAACAACCGCGCTGGAATCACCCGGGTATTGTTGAACACCATCAAATCGCCCGGGCGCAAATGCTCAAGCAAATCAGTGAATTGACGGTGAGCCATGGCACCGCTGACCCCATCCAGGGTCAACAGTCGACTGGCGCGACGCTCGGCCAGAGGGTGGCGAGCGATCAGCGAATCCGGGAGTTCGAAGGTAAAGTCAGCAACACGCATGATGGGGTTCGTCTAGCAGGGCCGGAAAGTCTAGCGGAAATATCAAAAATTCACCATGAAACGTGATTGACCAACGGTAGGCACCTCTCTATACTTCGCCGCCATTGAGCCCTGATGGCGGAATTGGTAGACGCGGCGGATTCAAAATCCGTTTTCGAAAGGAGTGGGAGTTCGAGTCTCCCTCGGGGCACCATCTTAAAAAAAGACCTTGAAATTCAAGGTCTTTTTTTTCGTCTGTAGAAAAGTTGTTTTTTGTGGCTAACGCAGATCCCAACCAATCCCCACCCGCTTTTGTGGTGAGGGGATTTATCCCCGCTGGGCCGCGAAGCAGCCCCTAATACCGGCGGCACTCACCGCCCCCAAGCGATGCTCCCAGCTACGGCTTTCAAGGCTTGGAATGTTGCACAGCTCCACCGCACCCTCCTCACCCGATGACAAAGGACTTCACCCCATGGAATTGCTGCTGGAAACGGTCGCTCTTTACTCGCTGAAGCTGGCTTATGAGACGGAGGGGCATAGTCCGATTTTGCGGGATGATCCGTTGATGGGCGATTGTGATCGGGAGGTGTTTGGGTTGCTAGTGCGCAGGGAAGACATCCAAGCTATCCAGGCGAAAGTGCAGCACTGCCTGGACTTGGCACTGGAAGCGATAGGGGGCAGCAACACAATTCTGGGACGGGAACTGGGGCGGTTGGTGACTGACTTCGGCGCTACCCAGACGATAGAGGAGCTTCGGGATCCGCTTATAACCCTTAGGGATTACCTGAAAGATATCCAGTAAACCTGCAAGACCTGGCGCAACCGAACATCTTGGAGAAATACGTTTTGCTGAAATGGATCTCTGCATTTTTTGTTAGAAGTCGCGAAAACGACACGCTGGGCGAGTTAGTGATGGAGAACCGGCGCTGGCGCATGTTCGCCAAGGTCGGGTTTATCATACTGACGTTGATGCCCATCCTCACTTACTGCTCATGGATAGCCCCATGGTTTGAGGACTCTGGAGTTACCAATCCCGCAGTGCTTGAAGTGATCAATAGCGAAGAGTATCAACGGGCAACCCGGGAGGTCTTTGCTCTGCTCGACCTGTATAACCGCGGGGAGATCGACCTGGATTCGCTGCATGGTTTACAGGGCGTACATCGAATTGGCGGGGTGATGGTCACTTTCAACCTGAAACTGGTACCACGAGACGAGCCCAGGCAGGGAGGAGGCAGCAAATACAAGCTTGATGGCCAGTACAAAGTGACCGTCTCCATAGGCTATCTTGTTTTGTTTTTGACCATCGAGTTGGTTCTGATCGGGCTAGCAGCCTGCGCAATTTTCCAAGGGCCACCAAAAGCGCAACGCAGGTTTGAGGAACAGATACTCCAAGAGCATTTCTCCTTTGATATGCCCGTGCTCCCCGCCCCCCAAGAGCGAGCCGACAAGATCATCGAGCGCATGCTGCTGCGTTTTCACCGTTTTGCGAAAGACCTGGAACACCGCCCGCGCGGCCGAAAGGGAGTTCAGCTCGACGATGAATACGACGTCCAGTTTCTGGTCAGCGCGTTGCTAAGATTGCAGTTCGATAACGTAAAGCCTGAAGAGCCGTCCCCGAGCATGGCAGCAGGCGGCACCCGCGCAGACTTCCTCCTGCCTGAACATGGGCTCTTTATTGAACTCAAGATGACGCGCGACGGTATGACCGCAAGATCGCTAGCCGACGAGCTGATCCTGGATATCGCACGCTATCGTGCCCATCCCGAATGCCATGCAATCATTTTCTTCGTCTACGACCCTCGCGGCCTTGTTAAGAACACCATGGCATTGCGAACGGAGTTATCGGAGATTGCGGGTGAGCTCCCTGTGAGCCTGATCGTTTCGCCTAGCCATTGAGGAAAGGGCGGCTCGTGAAGATTGCCCTAAATGCTCAAATACACAGGTACGGCGTCACCGCCAGCTCAAGCATGTCCACCAGTTCAGGATCCATGAAGCGATAGTCATCGGGAATATCCAGAACATGCAGCTGCTCACAAATATGACATCGGCCCAACGGATATCCGCCGGGCCGATAGGCTTTGCGTGCGTTCGGGCTGGTGCCCGCCGAACGAGTGCTGAAGCCAGGAAGGGACACAAAAGAAAATAAATCTTTCTCGCTGTCCCTTTTTCGCTCAAGAAAGCCTGAGTGGCAATCAGTTTTCCGTAAAAGCGCAGGAGACGTTCCTTCGCGTTTCGTTGGCAACTAAAGCGAGCGGCCGCCGTCGACGATGAGTTCCGAGCCAACCGTCCAGCGTGACTCGTCTGACGCCAGGTACAGCACGGCCTTGGCCACTTCCTCGGGCGTACCAAACCGGCCGAGCGGAATGGTCGCTGCGATATCCTGGTTGAGCTGTTCGCGATAGGCATCGGGAATACCGAGCTTGTCGTAAAGCGGCGTATCAATCGGGCCAGGGCTGACTGCATTGACGCGAATACCACGCGGGAGCAGTTCGCTGGAAAGCGTCTTCGACATGTTCAGGAACGCGGCCTTGGTCGCGCCATAAACTGATGAATGCGCGGCGCCGAGGTGTGCACTAACCGAGGTATTGAGAACCACCGACGCAGGGTTCGCGAAGACTGGCAGCAATGCCTGGATCAGAAAGTACGGCCCCTTGACGTTGATGTCGAAGGAGCGATCAAACATTTCCTCCGTCCACTCTTCGATCGGCAGCCAAACGGATACGCCGGCATTGAGAAAGGCAACATCGAGTTGGCCATAGTGAGTCTGAACGGCCTGCGCCAGTTCCTTCTGCGCATCGATGCTGGCTGAGTCAGCACGCAGTACCAATACTTCGCTACCCAGTTCCGCCTGGGCCTTTGCGATGGACTCCGGATTGACGCCGGTAACGATCACGCGCGCGCCTTCGGCGAGGAACTGCTTAGCCGTTTCCAGGCCAATGCCGCTGGTGCCGCCGGTGATGAGAGTGCGTTTGCCTTGCAATCGGGACATGTCAGTTTCCTTTTCGGTTTTTACGGTCAGTCGATGTACTGACCTGCCAGAGGGAAACTATGTATTCATACCCGTGGATTGATAAGATGGCCTATTCGAATACATTTCATGCTTGTATTGCATGAATGAGAGGCCTGGATGGATCGACTACTGCTGATGACCTGCTTTGTTCGCGCTGTTGAGACAGGAAGCTTCTCGGCTGCGGGGCGTGACCTGGGGCTGGGGCAGCCCAACGTCAGCCGCTATGTGGCGGCGCTGGAAGATCATTTGCAAACCAGGCTGCTTCACCGATCCACACGAAAGCTTGCCCTTACTCCCGAGGGAGAACGCTATTACGCAGATACCCGGCGCATTCTCGATGCCGTGGAAGAATCGGAGTCGTCCTTCAGGGAGAACGTCGCCCCATCCGGATTGTTGCGAGTCGCCTGCCCGACCGCCCTAGCCCATGCATTCGTGGTGCCCCATGTATCCACATTTCTGGAGCGCTATCCAGAGTTGACGCTCGACCTGCAGATCAATGATCGCTATGTGAATCTGGTCGACGAAGGGGCTGAACTGGCGATCCGCATCGGACATCTGGAAGACAGCGCAATGCGTGCCCGGCCGCTAGGTTGGTTCGAGCGTGTATGCGTTGCCAGCAAAGGATACCTGGCCAAACGCGGAATCCCCACGACGCCCAATGATCTGAAAACGCACGATTGCCTGATCTACACCCTGCTGTCGACAGGCACCACATGGCGCTTTCGGGATATCGATGTTCCCGTTTCTGGCAGGCTTCGGGTCAACTCACCTGAGGCCATACGAGAGTGTGTAAACGACGGACTGGGGATCGCACAGGGGCCCGAATGGCTTTACGCGCAAGGGCTGAAAAATGGCAATCTGCAGGTGTTGCTCAGGGACTACGCAGCTCCGCCTGTCCCCGTGCAAGTCATCTACGTTGCCGACCGGCTTCTCCCCAAAAGGGCCATTGTATTCATGGATTTCATCGCCGAGGTGTTTGCAAAAAATCCTGCATTTAAGGATCAGCCTAGACCGTCGTAATTGCAGTAGTCAGCTTGGGGTGCTCATGACGCCCGCAGTTGCGATCATGAGGTTTTTGAGTTGTTGGTACGGCGGGGCGCTGTAGCTGGGATTCAGGGTGAGATTGGTCAGTGCTTGGATTTGGCGTTGGGGGCGGTTGATGGGGTGGATACGGTGTTGGGGCGGGAGCTGAATCGTCTGGCAGAAAATCTCCGCGTCATACCAACGGTGGCACAATTGCAAACGTCCTTTTCTACGCAAACCAAGGAATGACTACAGAATTGAAGGACTCAGATTGATGTCAATTTCAATAGGGGATTTTTTCTACCCTTACGTAAAATTTCTCCACGGCGCTGCCTACAACCTGCACCAGATCCTGGAAGGCCTTGGCGTCGTATCATCGACCTTCACTGGGCGTAACGACGCCGGGCAAATCACCGGAACTTACTGGTCGCCCGATGAAGCGATGGTGCTCACGCTGGGCTATCTGATGCTGCTGTCACTGCTGCTGATTCCCTTGCTGGCAGCAACGGCCTTTACCGTGAGCAAGAAGCGAGGCGTGTTCATCTTCTTCGCGCTCCTGTTCCTACCCGGTGTGTTGAACTGCCTGGGCCTTTTCCCAACCATCAATTACCTGCCCATCCGCTACACCATCAATGGCGTTGGAAAGCTGGGCAGCGAAGTCGGGCTGATTCCCCTGTTGATGCTTTGCGCCCTCACCGGATGGGGTGTCATGGTTCTTATTTATGACAACCTCAACCTCACCGAACACTTCCGACAGCTATACGACCACTTCTGGTTTCCGCTGGCACTGGTCGCAGCGGTGTTCTTCGTGGCGGACAACGGCGCCAATGAAGACGCCGCATTGCTAAAGGAGGCGACAGCGAGCATCCAGGACGCCAGCGCGTTCCTGTTGGGCCAGATCAGGCGCTACGATGATTACTGTAAAGCTAATGGCTTGGGTAGCCTGAAGTCGTGCCAGTGGAGCAGCGATTCACAGTGGACCTTTACTCACATCAAGGAAGGTGAAGCCAGCTACTTCATAGGTTACGCACCGGACGACTCCAAAGGGTTCTACGCCGCGAATAGAAGAACCCTAAGCGATGAAGATGTGATCGCAATCCGCAAAGAGATCAACGACTACAACCAACGGTTGTGCCCCGTGAAGCACTTTTCCAATGGCATGTCGCGCTCATCGCCGCTCTCCAGCACCTGTGAGTACGTCCCCCGCGGCTATTGCTCGGTCAATCCTGATGGCCCGCCGGGACTTGTAGACAAAAACATCAGCAGCCACACCGTAGCCTTGGCCAGCGAATGCATCATTCCCTGGCTCGCCGGTGCCAAGCCTTCTCTGAAGCAGTTGTCGACGCTGGTCAGTCAACATGACAAAGCCAAGAATCAGCGTTGGCTGTATTTCCTTGCTGTCGCCGTAGCGGTCGGAGCAAAAGTGGCCTTGGCGACTACCAAGCTGTGTTTGATTGATGCACGGCCTGTGGCTGATAGGCGGCGCGTTCTGAGGGCAGCACGGTATCGGCTGGGCCAGTGCCTTCGTGTGCTGAAGCGCCTGCTGGTTGGTTTTGGTCAATTTGCATGGTTTGCTGCAACCCGGGTATCCAAGCTGCTTAAACGAGGACTAGCACAGCACAGCCAAAGAAAATAAATCCGTCCCATTTTCTCAGTCCCATTTTCTCCACAATGGGTATCCGTCGGGCCGATAGGCTTACGTGCGTTCGGGCGGGTGCCCAACGAGCGAGCACCGAAACCAAGGCGTCGAATGAGCAGCCAAATAAACCGACGGCTTCTGAGGTTGTCAATTGATATAGCAATGTGACATCCTGTATTTTTTAGTTCGGCTGGAAGCATTCGATTCGTGAAAGGACATATTACAGCGTTAATTACTGGATTGGTTGTACCTTTGTTAATTTTTTTGCTTTCTCCTTATTGGAGTAGCATGTTTTCAGATAACAAATCGTTAGAGTACACCATCTTCAGAAAAGTCTTTATATCAGATCTGGATGAAAATGATCCGGTCAGCTCTCAGATAAAGCTATCATTTAAAGGAAAAGACATATCGAAAGGAACGTTTATCACACTACTGTTGAAAAATACCGGAAAAATCCCAATAAAAAAAGAGGATTTTGACACTCCTATTAAAATAGAAACATCAGGTGGCAACGTTTTAGCCAGCCAACTTGTTGACTCCTACCCGGCCGGCATAAATCTTCAACTAAGCCAATCCGGAGGACAGACGATCATACAGCCACTCTTGATAAACCCTGGCGATATTTTCATCCTAAAACTCTTTAGCGATAACGATATAAAAGTACAGGGAGTATCCGCCCGAATCCTTGGAATCTCAAATATCAGCAAGCAGGAACAGCCAGACAAAAGTATTTTCGCCATCAAACATATTCGTCAGGCAAAAAATGAGGGAGCCACGATGGAGCGAAGCGTAATTCCACTACCTCTCTCGGCCATCGGAGTTATAACTAGCATTTGCCTGATTTCAGCGTGGTACATATTTATGACAGTAGCGCTGGAGAAAATCATCCCCTTACAAATTCTTTATTCAGCACTATCTATAACTTTATTTCTCATAGGACTCACTGGCGTGAAGATGTTCGGAGTATATTTCACCCAAGAATTCAATGTAAGTGCATGGGTAAATCTCGCATGGTCTTTCTTGGCCACATGTTTTTCAGGAGTCATCGGATACGTTCTAAAACGAAAGGCACAAACATTAAGACAAGAGCAATTCGAGCAAACAAAGACAGAATGACCTCAACCGAGATCAAATAGCTACCCATCTAAATGACACCCATGAGGCGGATCGATTACCCAAATCATTCCGCACATCATTCATCTGTACTGCGTTAAGCATTCGTCTAAAGTTCGCACCTTGAATTTTGCGCCACATCTGTGAGGTGAGGAGGCCGGCCAGATGATTATCAGATTTATTTTCAGAATAATAAATCTGCCCGCCTTTCTTCATCAGCCTTCCTTCAGATACTCCGAAATATTGAAGCTGTCAGTGGCACTCGTGCCGCGATAGAGACGCTTAATTCAGTGGTAACGGGGACGGAATCATTTAAAAGGGTCTTGCTCAGCAAGACCCCTTTATGCTTCGTGGATTAACGATCCACATGCCCAACCTACCTCACCTCAACAATATCCAACGCCCGATTCGCCAATAGCTCATTCAGCTCAATCACCTGCAAAATCCCTAACGCAACACGCCGTCGCGACCCGTCCAGATCAAACGCTAGATCGCTGATCATGGCATTCGCCGAAGCAAGGTTCTCACTGAGATTCGCAAGCAAACATTCAGAATCAACCGCAGGGTCAATCCGGAAAATGGAGTCTGACTTATCAGACGTTTCGCTCTTAGGCTTGGGCTTCAAATAAAAATCCAACGCTCGCGTAGCAGCGTCATCGATTTTCTTGTTGCGGGTAGATTGAGCACGGGAGATGTGTTCGTCGGCATCTGGGGGATTCGGAGTAACTTTTGCCATTCTCTTGCTTCCTGTAGTAGGAGCCATCACCCACTCGCTGCTAAACGATGGGAGGCAGCTGTACGCAGGTTAGCAGACCGGGGAAACAAGAAACCGGCGCGTCCGGGGACGCCCTGCGCACAGCCACCATCAAGTGCAGGATGGGAGTCCTGACTGGATGACGCCTTGCACAACTTGTTTCACCACGAGCTGCTAAACCCGATCACTGATGAGCAGTGACAGGTCTCAAACTACCGACGCAACCCAAGGCGAACAAGCCGGCGGATTCTGGCGTAGTTGTAGGCAAAGGCGCAAGGCGACGTCGGCTGACGAGTTGCGGTTGCCCAATGACTGACAGCCCCATCTGACGCTTCAGATTGCTCCGCCCCTCAATATCCAGCCCTACTTGTATTGAGGAAACCGGAACAACCACTTCAAGAAACCTCCTACATCGCGTCCCTCTCTTCCCGCGTTAGCGTCTGTCCCGCACTCACTGGACGAGACAACCACGTGGCGACACGCAAAAAAGACATCCCCCAGGTCCGAAACCCGCCCGGCGGTGACGGGCATCACGTCACCTATCGGGACATGACGGCCACCGAACTGGCCGAGCGCGACGCTCGGCAGCGGGCTTACGAAGCCCTGCTTGCCCGGCAGGCGGCCTATGAGCAAGAACGCTGGGCCACGGTGGATAAAAAGCCTTTACCCATCGTGACCGGAAGCGTGTTTGCCAAAAGCTGCAAGCTCCCCAACGGCATCATCGATTACAGCAACCCCAACGGCTACGTCCCGGCAGATCTGGTCAAACAGTACGGCGAACTCATGTGGCTCGGCGGTCGCGGCGCCGATCCATCTGGCGCGATCCCCCTCAAGCAGATCGGCGCTGGAACGGCTCCCGTTCCCTTGGGCAGGCTCGCGCTGGGCGGTTCGGCGACTTCCTCGGCTGCAGTTGCCGGCAGCACCGTCGGCGCTGCCCTGCTGACAGGCATCGTCGCCATGCTCTGGCCGTCCAGCCTGGGCGATAGCGCGCTCTACAGCGAAGACCAGTTACGCAATCTCAAACAGGCCCGCAGCCGCATGCGCCTGAGCATCGAGCAGCAGGTCGATGGCAGTCTCAAAGGCTACGGCTTTTACACCGGCCAGAATCGTGATTGGGAAATGGTCGACGTTGTCCAGTTCACCCCTCGCGCCGACCAGTTCATCGCCGACCTGGGTGATGGCATCGAACTGATCTGGACGCCGGCCGCGAATCCAGCCGACACCCTAGGCATTCCCGCCTTGGAAGCCGCGCCCCAGGCGCCTCACATCTGGATCTATCCCCCGACGCCAGTGGCCGACAGCATCATCGTCGACCCGATCTATCCGCCGGAGTACAAGGATTTCATTCTGGTGTTTCCGGCGGATTCGGGGGTTCGGCCGGTTTATGTTGTGGTGAGTACGCCTCATCATGACTACCACCCGAAACCAGATTTTTTACCTGCTTTTCCAAGTGCGAAATGGGCGCCACCCAAAACCCGCATGAAAGGAGGAGGATTACGTCCTCGCTGGAAAGATAATGACAAAATAATATATGAATGGGATTTACAGCATGGTGCAGTAGAAAAATATAACAAGCGAGGAAAGCACTTGGGCGAATTCGACCATATTACGGGAGCCCAAACCAAACCAGCCGACCCAACGAGGTGGATAGAGCCATGAAACACAAAATAATGGGGGTAATGGACGGCGACGACTTCGCTTCATACGAAAAAACGCTCTGCATTGACACTCAAGTTTTAGCAAAAATAATGAGCTGGACCAAAGAAGAAGACTATTTTTACGATTACGAACTTAATACATCTCAAATTAAAGCGTTGGAATCTGAGTGCTCTATAGAACTGCCCCGAAACCTGTTGTTTTTTTTAACCAGCAGCAACTAATTGCAAGTAAGGAGAGGTAATTTTTCCGAACAAGAAAGGCCTAGCTGCGCAAGACCTTTCTTGTCCTGAGGGCAAACGCCTCGGCTACCTCACCTCAACAATATCCAAAGCCCGATTCGCCAACAGCTCACTCACCTCAATCACCTGCAAGATCCCCAACGCAACCCGCCGTCGCGAACCATCCAGATCAAACGCCAAGTCACTGATCATGGCATTCGCCGAAGCCAGGTTCTCACTGAGATTCGCAAGCAAACACTCAGAATCAACCTCTGGATCAATCCGAAAAATGGAATCGGACTTGTCAGACGTTTCACCCTTAGCCTTGGGTTTCAGGTAGTAATCCAACGCACGGGGGGCCGCGTCGTCGAGTTTTTTGTTGCGGGCAGACTGAGCACGGGATGTGGGTTCGTCGGTAACTGGAGGATTCGGTGTAACTTTGACCATGGTCTTAACTCTCTGGTTGAGGCCACGACCCGTTCGCTGCTAAACGAATTGGGAGGCAGCTGTACGCAGGTTAGCAGACCGACGAGTTAAGAAATCGGCGCGTCCGAGGACGCCCTGCGCACAGCCACCATCAAGTGCAGGAATGGGGATTCCTGTCTGATGGACGCGTTGTGCGACTTAACTCGGCGAGCTGCTAAACCCGATCACTGACAATCAGTGACAGGCCCAAAACTACCGACGCAACCCCAGGCGCACAAGCCGGCGGATTCTGGCGTAGTTGTAGGCAAAGGCGCAAGGCGCTGTGGCTTGGCGGGCCTTCGTCGCTGGTGTCTGTCGGTCTTTACTGACAGGACGCCGCTCGACTGGTCTGAGCAGATGTCCGATGCCGTTCAATTGAGGCTGTCGGAAGGTCTGTGGCGAGGCGCTTATAGGAGGGGCTGCTGCGCAGCCCAGCGGGAGCAAGCTCCCTCGCCACAGTTCATTGTTTTGCTTATCTGAATGGCATTGCGATTGGAGCCACTAGGCGCCCTCGCCCTTCTCCCCCGACTCATCGCTGTGCACCACCACCAGCAACTGCGCCTGGACATCCCCCACCGAACGCAGCCGATGGGGCTTCTGCGCATTGAAATGCAGGGCATCGCCACGGTTCAGCAGCACGCGCTCGTTCATGAAGTCCACTTCCACCTGGCCCTCGTGCACGAACAGAAACTCCTCTCCCGTGTGTTCCTTGAACGCGTGATGCGCTGTGAATTCACTCGCCGGATAGAGGATGAAGGGCAGCAGGCTGCGCTCGGACACTTGATGGGCCAATACCGCGTATTCGGAGCTGCCGCTGCTCGCCGCGAGGGATTGGCGGTCTTCGCTGCGCACCAGGCTGTAGCTGTCGAGGGAGACGCTTTCTTCGGAGAACAGCTCCTCGACTTTCACGCTCAGGGCCTTGGCGAGCTTGAGCGCCGTGGCGATGGAGGGCGTGCTCAAACCCCGTTCCACCTTGGACAGGTAGCTCTTGGTCATCCCGGTTTTTTCGGCCAGGACGTCCAGTGTCATGCCGAGTTTTTTCCTGAGCAATTTCAAGCGAATGGACATAGGTAACCAACATTTCCAGAGAAACGGACAATCTGCAATTGCAAATGACACTTTGTGTCATATAGTCTATTTAGTGTCATTAGCACCTTCCTTTCACAGCTTCCATGACGCGGATCAAGAACGGTCAAGAACGGTCAAAGAACGAATCAGGAGAACGGGTATGAGCAAGACACTGGCGACGCCCAAGGACCAGTTGGTCCAGCATGCTGTTAACCAGATGCAGAAAACACTGCCGGATAATACGTGGACTGTACGACAAAAGCTGGCCCTGACCTGCCGCATCCTGTTCGAGAACGGTCACGACTCAGGGCTGGCGGGGCAGATTACCGCGCGCGGGCCGCAACCGGGCACCTATTACACCCAGCAATTGGGCCTGGGCTTCGATGAAATCACCGCCGGCAACCTGTTGCTGGTCAATGAAGACCTCGAGGTGCTGGAGGGCCATGGCATGCCCAACCCGGCCAACCGCTTTCATACCTGGGTCTACCGCGCCCGGCCGGATGTGAATTGCATCATTCACACCCACCCGACCCACATTGCCGCGCTGTCGATGCTGGAAGTGCCGCTGCAGATTTCCCACATGGACCTCTGCCCGCTGTACGAAGACTGCGCCTTCCTGGAGGGCTGGCCGGGTGTGCCAGTGGGCAACGAGGAAGGCGAGTTGATCGCCGGTGCCCTGGGTGACAAGCGCGCCATCCTGCTTTCCCACCACGGCCAGTTGTCCACCGGTGCCACCGTGGAAGAAGCCTGCAACATCGCCCAACTGATCGAACGCGCCGCGAAGTTGCAATTGCTGGCCATGGCCGCCGGCGAGGTGAAACCGATCCTGCCTCACCTGGGCCGCGAAGCCCACGACTGGATCGCCCGCCCGAAGCGCCACGCGGCCGCCTTCAACTACTACGCCCGGCAGACCCTGCGTCAACACGCCGATTGCTTGAACTGAACCCACCAGGAGCGAAGCCATGTCTACCCCCAACATCCACGGCATCATCGGCTACACCATCACGCCCTTTTCCACCGACGGCCAGGGCTTGGACCTGGACGCACTGGGCCGGTCCATCGACCGTCTGATCGACAGCGGCGTGCATGCCATCGCGCCCCTGGGCAGCACCGGCGAAGGCGCCTACCTGAGCGACGCCGAGTGGGACCAGGTCAGCGAGTTCAGCATCGCCCGCGTCGCCGGCCGGGTGCCGACCGTGGTCAGCGTGTCTGACCTGACCACCGCCAAGGCGGTACGCCGCGCACGTTTTGCCCAGGCGAAGGGCGCCGATGTGGTGATGGTGTTGCCGGCCTCTTACTGGAAACTGAGCGAAGCGGAAATCCTCGCGCACTACCAGGCCATCGGCGCCAGCATCGACTTGCCCATCATGCTCTACAACAACCCCGCCACCAGCGGCATCGACATGTCGGTGGAGCTGATCCTGCGGATTTTCAACGCAGTTGATAACGTCACCATGGTCAAGGAAAGCACCGGCGACATTCAGCGCATGCACAAGCTGCAATTGCTGGGCGAAGGCCAGGTGCCGTTCTACAACGGCTGCAACCCACTGGCGCTGGAAGCCTTCGCGGCCGGCGCCAAGGGCTGGTGCACCGCCGCGCCGAACCTGATCCCGCAGCTCAACCTCGACCTGTATGCGGCCGTCCTGGCCAACGACCTGAGCCAGGCGCGGGCGTTGTTCTATCGTCAATTGCCACTGCTGGACTTCATCCTCAAGGGCGGCTTGCCCGCCACCATCAAGGCCGGCTTGCGTACTCTTGGCCTGGAAGTCGGCGATCCGCGTCTGCCGGTTTTTCCATTGGATGAGGCGCGTAACAAGCAACTGCAGACGATGTTGAAGCAACTGCTCTGATTCAGAGTTCTAATCTTGCGACGGACAGGTGACTCCCTGACCTGTCCGGTCGCTCCATTGAGGGTCACTTGAGATGAAGACCTATCAACCGTTGAACTGCGACCTGCATGATTACCTGGAGATCGCCTGCCTGTATGGCTACACGCTGGACATCGAACTGACTGACGGCCAACGCCTGACCGCCCGTGCGATCACAACGCGTACCGCCCCCACGCGGGAGGAGTTTCTCGATGTCGAAACCAGGGACGGTCGCCTGGGGATTCGCCTCGATCAGTTGCTGGCGATTACGCCGCAGGATCACAACGCCCGGTTTGGCCGGGTGGTGCTGGCGTAGCGGAATCTGCCGGGTAGTCTGCGAGAACCATTCGTTGGTCGGGCGACGAGTTCCATTCCACGGCACTAAAGAGTAAGAGGACAAGATGCTGAGAGTGGCAACGCGCCGAGCGGGCTAGATAGTGCTATCTTCTTTTGATAGCATCAGCCCCATGAAAAACAGACACCGGAAAACCCTTGAAGCGATCCACCGTACGCCAACGAGTGCGGCAATAGTGTTTGCTGACATTGAAGCCTTGGTCGTTCATCTGGGTGGCCAAGTGCTGGAGCGTGAAGGTTCTCGGGTCAAGCTGATCCTGGGGGAGGCCCAATGGCGTTGCCATCGGCCACACCCTGGGAAAGAAGCCAAGAAATATCAGGTAGAAGAGGCTCGCGAATTTCTCCAGCGGGCAGGAGTTGAGCTATGAACAGCATGACTTATAAGGGCTACACAGCCCGAATTGAGTTTGATGAGCGTGACGACATTTTCGTCGGTCGGATTCTGGGTGTGCGTGACATCATCAGTTTTCACGCCGATTCCGTGACCGAGCTACGAGCGGAGTTTGCCAGTGCTGTTGAGGATTACTTGGCGGACTGTGCCGAGCAAGGCGTCAGCCCTGAGAAGCCTGCTTCCGGCAAGGTGATGCTACGCATTCGTCCTGAAGTGCACGCTGCCGCTACCATTGCAGCCCAAACCGCCGGCAAAAGCCTGAACCAGTGGGCTGATGAGGTGTTTGAGCGCGCAGCGCACGTCTGACGTCAAATACACGGATTGATTTGAAAACCAACTGAGAATGCCTAGGTCGGCACCACCTCACCCGCTTGTTCCAGCGCCAATCGATGCAAGGTGACAGCCGCCAGTTCCAAGCCATCACCCCAGCTCACATCGAAGCCCCACTCAACCATTTGGGCGGTGCCGAACAACGACAGGTCCTCCAAGGGCTTGAGTACCGGGAATTGTCGGATGTGTTCCCGCAGGTCAACGTCGTAGCGCTTACCGTTGGAAAACTCCACCTGCAAGGCATGTTTGCCGGCGGCAGGCTTCACGCTGCTGATTCTGGCTTTGCTGATCATGGGTCAGCGCCTCCGATTCTGTTAATTCCATACACGCTACGGGTCCGCAGTCTGATTGCCGCCCAATGACTGACATCCCTCGCTGACGCTTCAGCTTATTTCCGCCCCTCAACAGCCAGCCCTACCTGTATTGAGGAAAACGGAACAACCACTTCAAGAAACCTCCTACATCGCTCCCCTCTCTTCCCGCGTTAGCGTCTGTCCCGCACTCACTGGACGAGACTCACCACGTGGCGACACGCAAAAAAGACATTCCCCAGGTCCGAAACCCGCCCGGTGGTGACGGGCATTACGTCACTTATCGGGACATGACCGCCAGCGAACTGGCCGAGCGCGAAGCCCGGCAGCAAGCTTATGAAGCCATGCTTGCCCGGCAGGCAGCCTATGAACGAGAGCGCGGGGCCACGCTAGATAAAAAGCCCGTGCTCAGCGTCGCAGGAAGCGTGTTTGCTAAAAGCTGCAAGCTCCCCAACGGCATCATCGATTACAACAACCCCAACGGCTACGTCCCGGCCGACCTGGTCAAGCAGTACGGCGATCTCATGTGGCTCGGCGGCAGGAGCGCCGACCCATCGGGCACGATTCCCCTCAAGCGGATCGGCGCTGGCACGGTACCCGTTACCTTGGGCAGGCTCGCGCTGGGCGGCTCGGCAACTTCCACGGCTGGCGCTGTCGGCGGCACCGTTGGGGCAGCCCTGCTGACAGGCATCGTCGCCTTGCTCTGGCCGTCCAGCCTGGGCGACAGCGCGCTTTACAGCGAAGACCAGCTGCGTCACCTCAAGCAAGCCCGCAGCCGCATGCGCCTGAGCATCGAGCAGCAGGCCGACGGCAGTCTCAAGGGCTATGGCTTCTACACCGGCCAGAACCGCGGCTGGGAAATGGTCGACGTCGTCCAGTTCATCCCTCGCGCCGATCAATTCATCGCCGACCTGGGTGATGGCATCGAACTGATCTGGACCCCGGCCAGCGACCCGTCCGACACCCTTGGCATCCCAGCACTGGAAGCGGCGCCACAGGCGCCTAACATCTGGATCTATCCCCCGACGTCAGTGGCCGACAGCATCATCGTCGATCCGATCTATCCGCCGGAGTACAAGGATTTCATTCTGGTGTTTCCGGCGGACTCGGGGGTTCGGCCGGTTTATGTTGTGATGAGTTTGCCCGGGGACCATCAATATCACGATGCGCCTGATTTACTACCTGCATTTCCAGATGCCACTGTCGTGAAATCCAAGTCTTCTGTTCAGGGAGGAGGAAAACGCAGAGTTCGTTGGATGGATAAAAAAGGGAGAATTTACGAATGGGACTCAAAAAGCGCCGCGGTGGAAAAATATGACAAGCTAGGCAATCATCTTGGAGAGTTCGATCATATAACAGGAAAACAAACCAAACCTGCTAAACCCGGCAGAAAAACCCCCAGATAACTAGAAGAGTAGACAGATGCGATACTTATCAATAACAGGCTTCTATCCAGATGAAAAAAATGACGACTCCTTACAATTTCAAAAGCCCATTAAAAATGCGAACTTAATGCAAGCATTAGCTCAACTAACCGAAGGAAAGTCTCTCGAAGAAATCGAACCCGGCGAGCTGGAGCTTACAAAAAGCCAAATCAACGAAATATCAAAACTACTGAAAATCGAATTCCCGGAGGGATTGGAGTACTTTATTGGAACAAGGGCAGACTGAGTAGCATTCACGTCATAGTGCTGTAGAACCATATACAAAACAAGGTAAACATCTTGGCGAGTACGACCCGATAATTGGCGAACAAACTAAATTCGCCGCCCCGGCAAGGAAAATAGAAAAATGAAGCCCACCGTTGAAATTTTTGACATGACAGCGGAAAAATTGATACAGACAGTAGAAATTCCAATTACCTACATGGGCCAGTTGGCTGCGCTTATGGACTGGACAAAACCTGAAGACTTTTGCTTTGTCTACGACCTGTTACCGCAGCAGATAAAGACGATAGAAGAGTGGACTCGTGCAACATTTAATGGTGATAACCGAATTATTCAAATCGTCTGCCTCGAATAGGACATGATTTCAATGGGCGTAAAGTTGAGATTGGATTGGTACGACAAAGAAACCGAACGGGCTGGAGGCGAAGAATATTCGAAAGACATGGGGGATGTTTTATCGATAATCACCGCGTTGAATCTGGAAAGCGAACCAGAAATTTTAGACGGAGGCTTTGATGTACTCGCTGGATGGATACCACTCATCCAGCCCTTTTTTGACCACCCAATCGACCCAGAACAATTCGACTATCAAATTGCATTTCGATACCGAACCCATTGGTAAAAAACGGTGACTTAGCGGACGGTGGATTGATCCTCAAGGAAACCATCTATGAGTGAGATTTCAGACATGGTGAAACACAAAATAATGGGCGTAATTGACGGCGACGATTTCGCCTCATATGAAAAAACACTCCATATTGACACTCAGGCTCTAGCAAAAATAATGAAATGAACTAAAGCAGAAAACTATTTTTATGATTACGAATTGAATAAAACTCAAATTACAGCACTGGAAACCGTGTGTTCAATAGACCTACCCCAAGACCTGTTGTTTTTTTAACCAGCAGCACCTGACTGACAACAAGACGTCAGCTAGTTTGCATGCACTGTCAAAGACAACCCCAGGTGCAATTCTCGAAAAATAGAGACTATGGTCTTTTGATTTTTTTGTATCTACCAAATCAACGAAAGAATCAAATGGGCCTCAAACTAAGACTCGAATGGTATAGCAAGCAAACCGAATTCTATGAGGGAGAGGAGTATTCCGAAGACTTGGGTGACGACGACTCTGTCATTGAAGCGCTAGGAATCCCAGTCGAAAACAATATAAATAACGGAGGGTTTAATATTCCACAAGAATGGATAAAAATTCTCCAACCATATTTTCAGCACTCAATTGATTGGCCCACCTACGTCTATCAGGTCTCCTTCGACTATCGAGACAGCTGGTAGCCACGGAGCGAGTAGTCAATAAAAGAGGAACACAGACTCATGCCATATATAGTGCCCGGCTAAACAACAGTGCCGCTCCGATGCCAATCACACTGGTTGAGGAAGCGCCGCTACGCCCCCGGCGCCTTATCTGGCCAAAGATAAGACAGTCTAGCTATCCGACGGGGGCTGTGCAGTCAAAGGGGTCTAGTCTCATCAAGCTATTTGAGACGTCTTTTGGCCCTTGGCTTTTGTCGCTCTCTTGCCCTTGTGCTCAAACTCCCATCCCTTACAAGCCAGGGCCACATGCTTAGGAATCATTGAGGTCCCGCTGCTGTAAGCAGTGATAGTGCGACGGGTAAAGCCCAGCTCCTGCGCGGCGGTCGTCAACGAGAGCTTGTTGGCAGTCATCCAGCGTTTGAATGCCTGGGTCGGCATCACCTCACCGGCTTGCTCCAGCGCCAACCGATACAAGGTGACAGCCGCCAGTTCCAAGTCATCACCCCAGCTCACATCGAAGCCCCATTCGCCCACTTGGGCGGTGCCGAACAACGACAGGTCCTCCAAGGGCTTGAGTACCGGGAATTGTCGGATGTGTTCCCGCAGGTCAACGTCGTAGCGCTTACCGTTGGCAAACTCCACCTGCAAGGCATGTTTGCCGGGGGCAGGCTTCACGCTGCTGATTCTGGCTTTGCTGATCATGGGTCAGCTCCTCCGATTCTGTTCATTCCACACACGCTGCAGGTCAGCGGTGTGCTTTGCCGCCCACGCCAAGGCGGCTTTCAGGGACTTAGGGTTTGCCCCTCTGCCAAGCACCTGGAGCCCGTCGATCTCCACCAGCGATTCACCATCGGGCGTTTGCACATGAAAATGCGGCGGCGCGTGATCGTCCGGGTAAATTTTTATTTTCCAGTTACGGTCGCTGTATACGGTAGCCATGCCAGGCATGCTAGGGAATTTTTTTCCCTAGCACAAGGTCAGCCGTCAGATGCTGAGCACGCCCCCTTTTCCCGCCGAAGCGCGATTGGCCTGCGAAGGCTTGAACAGACAAAAAGCGCAAGACGACGTCGGCTCGTGAGCCTGGCCGTCCAACGTCTGACAGACCCGGCATAAAAATCTTTCCGTTTCATCCCTTCCCGCAAAGCTCCCATCCGCTCCAGCAAAGTCCCCGGCCAATCCACCCCTCGATAATGCCCACTTCGCTAGCCAGCCCCTTACCCGCCAGCCCCCTATAAACCCATGAACCTACGCACCTTCATCCGGAGCTATTGCCTCAACTCCAGGCTCGTCAGCAATGCCCTGACCCGCCTGCACGGAGCATTGTCTTCCCTGGTCCGCTACCTGGCGCAGCAAGGCTTCGATTCCAACACCTGGCCGGCCACCCGTGACGAAGCCCCCCTGGACCGTCGCCTCACCACCCTGTGTCCAGAGCTGGCCGCCACCGTGTTCAGCCACGCCCGCGAAGGCATCATCCTCGTCGACCCATACGGTCGGGTCATCGCCGTGAATGAAGCCTTCACCCGCCTCACCGGCTACGGCCAGGACGAAGTGAAGGGCCGCGAGTTGAATTCCCATCGCATGGTGCGTCGGCTCGCGGCGTTTTATGCGCCGATGAAGAACGCGCTGGATTTCCACGGGCACTGGTCCGGCGAGATTCAAAGCAACCATAAGGATGGCCGCGAAATGACGTCGCGCATCAGCATCAGTGCCGTGCATGACCGTCACGGTAACGTGCAGCACTATGTGGCGCTGCTCAGCGACATGACGCAGGTGAAACAACGCCTTCAGTTACTGGAGCGCGATGCCCGTTATGACGCGCTCACGCAATTGCCCAATCGGTTGCTGTTGGCCGAGCGGATGCGTCAGGCGTTGGGCAAGGCGCGGATTCACCAGCACAAGGTGGCCATCGCGTTCATTGATCTGGATGGGTTCAAGGCGCTCAACGACAGTTACGGGCATGACTGGGGTGATCGGGTGTTGCAGATTGTCGCGGCGCGGATCAATGCGACGCTGC
This sequence comes from Pseudomonas sp. B21-054, assembly GCF_026016345.1. Lineage (NCBI taxonomy): Bacteria > Pseudomonadati > Pseudomonadota > Gammaproteobacteria > Pseudomonadales > Pseudomonadaceae > Pseudomonas > Pseudomonas sp. B21-054. The sequence continues at coordinate 1,206,670 of NZ_CP087204.1, read as the reverse complement.
GGGAGGGCGACACGTTGGCGCGGCTCGGTGGCGATGAATTCGTGGCGGGGCTGGTGGGTTTGCAAGAGGTGGAAGACAGCGAGCCTTTGCTCAAGCGGATGCTGGCGGCGGCCAATGCGCCCATCTTGATCGGTGCGCAAACGGTGGAGATTGCCGCGAGTATCGGCGTGGCGTTTTTTCCTGAGCATGGGCAGGAGGTCGATGCGCTGATCAGCAAGGCAGACCAGGCGATGTACCTGTCGAAAAAGGCCGGCGGTAATCGTCTGGCGTTTTGTCCGACCCGGTTTATTTCGCTCAATAGCGGAGCCTGACGGTGGTGCCGAGGGTTCTTTCGCTGCCGGTCATGACGCCGTAGTCACCGGCGCCGAGCAGTGAATAGACGGCGGTGATGTAGTTTCGGTCGAACAGGTTACGCACCCAGCCTTCCACTTCCCAGGCACGGTCCTGGCTGCGCAGCCCCAGGCGCAGGTTGGTGAGGCCGTAGCTGGGTTGATAGCTGCCTTCGCCGCCTTCGAGGGTGCCGTAGTAGCCGGTCCGGAAGCTGTAGTCGATGCCGCTGAAGGCTTCCAGCCCGTAGGGCAGCGGATGGGTGTGGTCGAGGCCGCTGCTGAGGTTCCATTCCGGCGCGTTGTAGAGGCGGTCGCCGCTGAGGTCGCAGGTCCATTGGCCCGAGGCCGGCGGGCACGGGGCGTTGGGGAAGCTGCGGTAGCGCGCATCGCTCCAGGCCAGGCCCAGGCGCCCGGTGAGTTGCGAAGTGAGTTGCCAGGCGGAGTCCAGCTCGATGCCGCGCAGGCGGACCTTACCGACGTTGATCAGGTTGTCCCGCAGCGGTGGCGCGAACACGGACGTCGGCGGGCTGTAGGTGAGCGCTTGGTAGTTGTCGACATCGGTCTGGTAGACAGCAAGGTTGAGCAGCGCACGTTCATCCCAGAAGCGCGTCTTCATGCCCAGTTCCAGCGACGTGGCGCGCTCCGGCTCGAAGGTGGGCGCGGTGAACGGGCCGACCACGTCGAAGTTGATGCCGCCGGCCTTGTAGCCCCGCGACCAACTGACGTAACCCATCACGGCATCGCTGAAGCGGTAGCTGGCGCTGAGCAGGCCGGAGACGTTGTCTTCTTCAATCGAGTCTTCGCGGTAATAAGCACGGCCGAGGGCGATGTCGCGCAACAACTGGCCACCCGCCTGGAAAACCGGCGGCAAGCCTGTCAGCGGGGCGAGGTTGCTGGCGTCGCGCGAGACCCAGCCGTCCTTGCGCTCCTGGCTGTAGCGCAGGCCGCCGGTCAGTTCGAGGGGGTCGATGGGGCGCCAGGAAACCTGACCGAAAATCGCCCGGCTGTCGCCCTTCTGCTCGCCGCCATAATGTTGCCGAGAGCCTTCCAACAACCGCGCCGGCACCTGCCTCGGATCGGTGAAGGTGATGCCATAGAGCTTTTGCAATTGCTCCAATTGGTCGCCGACGAACCAGGGCGCGGCGTCCTTGCCGAATTCGGTGTCGATCTCGCGGTCGAGCTGCTGGCGCAGATAGTAGAGCCCGGCGACATAATCGATGGACGAGCCGGCCGAGCCGGACAGGCGCCACTCCTGGCTGAATTGCCGGTGCCCCAGTTCGGTCTCGGACTGCGCGACCGACAGCGCGGAGCTATCGCTGTCGCGGGTGGCGCGGTAATCCCAGTCGCGATAGGCGGTGATGCTGGTGAAGCGCATCGCCTCGTCGAGGTCCCAGTTCAATTCCAGTGATACGCCGTTCTGCAGGGTTTTCGGGTGCCCCGGCGCGTCGATGCGGCTTTCGCGTTGGTAAGGGTCGGGCTCCGCCAGCGGATAGCCGACGAACTTGGCGCGCTTGCGTGTCTGCTGGCTGTAGTGATTGACCAGCAGGACGTTGCCGGCCTCGTTTTGCTCGGCGTAGTCGGCGATCAGGCGCGCACTGAAGTCCGGGTTCGGGGTCCACAGCAATTGCCCGCGCAGGCCTTGGCTGTCGGCGTCACCGAGGCGGGCACCGTCCTGGAGGTTCTCCACTTGTCCATCCACCGAACGCTGAAAGACATTCAGCCGCCCGGCCAAAACGTCGTCGCGCAGCGCCCCGGAAATCGTGCCGCGGTATTCCCGTAGACCGTGCTCCCCATAGCTGGCCTCAAGGTTGGCCTCGGGTTGGAACGTCGGTTGGCGGGTGATGATGTTCAGCGCGCCGGCAGTGGTGTTCTTGCCGAACAAGGTGCCCTGGGGCCCGCGCAGCACTTCGATGCGCTCGATGTCCATCAACTCGGTGAAGACCATGCCCTGGCGCGCCTGGTAAACCCCATCGACGTAGGTGCCGACGCTGCCTTCCAGGCCATCGTTGTAGGCGGTCGCGCCGAATCCGCGCAGGCCAAACCCGGCGTATCGGGCATCATGACCGGACACGATCAAGCCCGGCACGCGCTGTTGAATGTCTTGAAGCGTGTGCAGGCCGGCCTCATCCAGTTGCTCGCCATAGAGGACGTTGATCGGGATGGGCACGTCTTGCGGGTCTTCTTCGCGGCGTCGAGCAGTCACCGTGGTTTCGTCAAGCGTGAGGGCGCCGGGCGCCTCTTGACCGGCATTCACCGATGCCCAAGGCCACGCTGAAAGGCTGCCGATCAACAGCAGCCGGTAAACCCGACCCGGCATGCTAGAACTCCCGAGCCAGCACGCGACGCGCTGTGTCCGGGCTGGCCAGGGCCTTGACCCACGCCAGCAATTCGCGGCTGTCGGCGGGCTTGAGCAGTGCCGCATTAAACTCCAGGTCCTCTGGATAACCCTGCGGCCTGCGTGGCGGCACCGCCGAATAAAGCATCACGGGCAGGTCATGCCAGCGCTCGCGCACCTGTCGCAGCAATTCCCAGCCGTCCATGCCGGGCATCATCTGGTCGCTGATCATCAGGTCAATCGGCTGTTGCGCCAGGCAGGCCAAGGCCTCTTCGCCGCTGGCCGCCATGCTCACGTCAAACCCGTAGCCGGCCAGCAGGTCATAGAGCCATTCGCTGTTCTGCTCGATGTCGTCCACCAGCAGGACATGCTGGCCGGTGCCGTCAAACGGCGTGGCGTTGTTGTCGACAATGCCGTTTTCGAGGTCGTGTTCCTCGGCGCATTTGAGTTGCAGGCGAAAACTGAAGTGGCTGCCCTGCTCGGTGGCCTGGGGTTCGAGGCGGCTGTCCATGCGTTCCAGCAATTGCGTAACGATGGACAAGCCCAGCCCGCTGCCTTCATAGCGCTGCGCATTACGACCGCGACGGAACGGTTGCAGCAGTTGTTCGAACTCTTGCGGGTCGATGCCGATGCCGCTGTCGATCACGCTGAAATGCAGCTCCACGCTGTCGGCGGCGGCGCCTGGGCCCGCACTCACTGCAAAACGGATCTGGCCTTTGCGGGTGAATTTCGCCGCGTTCGCCAAGAGGTTCATGAGGACCTGCCGAAGGCGTTTGAAGTCGGCCTCCACCAGTGGCGGCAAGTCATCCGCCAGCACAGCCTCGAAGGTGTTGCCCTGGCGTGCGGCGAGAAAGCCCGCTTCGTCTACGACCTCTTTGAGGAAGCCGTACAGGTAGCCCGGCGCAAGGGTCAGTTGCATCTGCTCCAACTCGCCACGGGAAAACTCGAGCATCTCGTCGATCAGCTCCAGTTGCTGGCGGGCGTTGCGCTCGATGGTGGCTTGATAGTCGCGGTTCGGTCCGGCATGCAACAGACGCGCGTAGTCGATGATGCGCACCAGCGGCGAACGCAGGTCGTGGCTGATGCGGGCCATCAATGCGCTGCGGGCCGCCAGGGAGTCGCGCAACTGCGACGTGCGCAGCGCCACGGTGCTTTCCAGGCGTTCGTGCTCGGCTTGGCGTTGTTGTTCGAGCGTGGACAGGGCGTTTTTTTCGCGGTTGCGGCTGCGGGCCACTTCCATGATTAACGTGCACACCAGCAACATCACGCCCGGTAGTGTGGACGATAAGCTGTATTTGCTTTGGGGCGACTGCCAGGGCAATTGTTCCTGGGGGAAAAGCATCCGCATCAGCAATTGTGCAAGCAAGAGCCCCGACACCAGCCAGGCCAGCCAGCTGTAGCTCAGTCGTCTGCGCCAGGCCATGAACAGCGTGACGAACAGCACCCCGTAGAAACTCAGGAGGGATATCTGGACGATCTGCGCGCCCTGGACGGGATCGACTTTCAACCACCAGAGTCGCCCGAGCACACAACCCGACAGCGGCAGCCAATAGCTCCAGCCAATGACTTTGGGCAGGACGGACACCTGCAACAGCACGCGGAAGTAGGCGAGGAACAGGACGAACGAGATGGCGCTGGCGCAGGTCAGCAGCTCCCGTGTCCAACCCAGCGCGGCGGGCCAGTAGATCAGGTAGCCGTTGAGGATGCAGGTCAGCAGGATGTAACTCATCACCGCGCCCGCATTCACAGTCAACAGTCGGGAGCGCAGGATCCCGCCAACGATCAGGCCGAACGGCACGACCAGCAGGACGATGCCAAGGGTGAGCCCGTCGCTCAGGTAAGTCTGTTGCTGACTGCGCAGCAGCGCCGGTTCGGACCACAGTTCCGGCTCCAGCAACAGCTGAAAATGGCTCGTCACCCGGACAAACACCGTCACGCTCTCCCCCGCCGCCAACGACACTGGAAACGCCGGCTGACGCGCCGCCGGCTGGGGCCATTCGGCCAAGGGATAGGTGCCTCCGGCATGGGCCTCACGCCAGTGCCCGTCTACAGGTTGGTAGAGACGGATGTCGTCCAGGCGCGGCGCACCGATTACCAGCAGGCGCGAACACGCCACAGCGCTTGAGTTGGTAAGCGACACTTTCAACCAGAAGGCCGAGCGGCTATAGCTTTGGGATGGCCAGTTCGGGGGGGCGGCGCTGAAGCGGACGTCGGGCAGCTGCGCGACGTCCTCCAGGCTCAAGCTGGCCTGAGTGTCCTCGAAAACCCGCAGGACAGGCATCAGTTCCAGATGCTCAGCCTGGCAGATATCCACAGGCGCCGCGCGCAGCGGGCCTGTGGATAACAACCCTATCGCCAGCAAGAAAAGCTGTAGGAGCCGCATCAGGCGCGCCCGGCCGACTCGATTTCGGCGATGCCCAGGGTTTGCTGGCGAAACTGGCTGGGCGTCATGCCGATTCGCTGGCGGAAGGCCGTGGTGAAATTGCAGGCGTTGCGAAAGCCCACCAGTTCGGCGACGTCTTGCACGCTCATGGCGCTTTCGGCGAGCAAATCCTGGCCGCGCCGTAATCGCGCGTCGCGAATGTAGGCAAACACGGTCATCCCCAGGTGTTCGCGAAAAATGGCGGAGAGGCGTTTTTCATGAGTGCCGACTTTTTGCGCGAGCATGCCCAGGGACGGTATGTCGTCCAGCTGGTTTTCGATCAGGCGCATCGCCGCGCGCAGCACGATTTCATCGCCTTGCGGTTCCGGATCGGCCGGGCTGTCATGAACGGCCGGCGGCGCTCGCCAGGTCAATTGCAGGTGGATCTTGATGCGCGCCAGCACTTCCTCGGGGGCGCAGGATTTGGGGATGTAGTCCACCGCACCCACCGTCAGCCCTTCCAAGCGCTCCAACGACGTATTGGCCGACGACAGAAACAGGATCGGCGTATGCCGGGTGGCCGGTGCCTCGCGCAATAGCCTGCACAGGCTGAAACCGTCCATTTGCGGCATGTGCACATCCAGGACGATCAGGTCCGGGCGCAGGGCAAGGGCGCGTTGATAACCCTGGTAGGCATCGCTGGCCAGGGAAATGCGCCAGGGCTGGGTCTTCAACAGAATGAGCGTGGCGCGGATGTCTTCAGGGACATCGTCGATCAGCAGAATATGCGGCAACGTGTCGGACGCCGCCGCGCGCCCCGCCGTCGCTACCTGCCCTGCGTATCGTCCGTTGTCCATTCGCCAGGTCTCTTGTTGTGTTTAGCCAGGTCACTGTCGCGAAATTACCGGCCGAGGAATCAGGGGCCGGCAACAAACCGATATAGCGGCAGATCAAGTGAGAACTGAAGCTATCAAATTATTAATCGGCGATAAATGGTCGTCCCGTCTGGGGGCGTTCACCGATGCGGGACTTTATAGGCGGGGCACAGAGGCGTGTGGCGAGGGGAAACAGGGGGTGGCTGTGCCCGGACAAAAGCCCAGGCGGGATGGCTAAATTGGTTGATGCTGTTCACTTAACCGTGGCGAGGGGATTTATCCCCGTTGGGCTGCGCAGCAGCCCCAAAGTAGCAAACTCAATCTTCCTGACACACCGAGGTGCCTGATTTGAGGGCTGCTACGCAGCCCAACGGGGATAAATCCCCTCGCCACAGGTTTGTTGAACGTTTTGAATGACCAGCAATGCCTTCAGGTAGCCTTGAAACGATTAGAACTGGTAGCCGATCTGAGCGAGCAGTTGCGGGTTTTCCTGACGCGTATCGCTCTGCGCTTCGCCGCCGGAGTGGCGCCAGGCGACCGTTGCGTCGAACGAGAGCTGGCCGTATTGAGCGCGCAAGCCCACACCGCCGCCGGAGATGCTGCGGGTGTTTTCCTCATCGGCCCACTCGTTGTGGTTGATGCGCACCTTGCCGGCGTCCCAGAACAGGTAGGGCGTGAACTTGTCGATCGGGTAGCGCAGCTCGATCTGGGTCAGCATGCCTTCGTCGCCCGAACCTTCGCTTTGCGGATAAGCCCGTACGCCATCGATGCCGCCGAGGCTGAAGTCCTCGGAGGAGTCGAGGTTGTCGTTGCTCCACTGGCCGAGGAAACGGGCGAAGAGTGTGAAGTTGGCCGGCAGCGCTTGCAGACGGGCGAGGTCGACATTCACTTTGCTGAAGTCGCCCTCGGTCTGGGCGGTCTGACGGTCGCCTTCGCGCAGGGCCGAATCCAGCTTCAGGTCACCGTAGGTCAGCGTCGCGCCGCCGTAGGTGATACCGCCGCCAAACAGCGTGTCCCTCACGTCGAATTGCAAGCTGATGGGCAGCGTGTTGCTGCTTTTTTCAAAGCTCAGGCCCAGCACTTCGTACTTGTCCTCAAGGTCCTTGTGCTGGTATTGCCCGGCCAACATGAGGTTCGCCTGGTTGCTGCGCAGCAGTGGATAGCTCAGGCCGATGCTGCTGACCTTGGCGGTACCGCTGGCACCCAGGTCGGCGAATTCGGCGCCCAGGTCGTAAGCGCTCTGGGCGTAACCCACGTTGCCACGCAGGCCTGAGGTGCCCAATGGCATCGAGTAGCCGAGGCTGCCGAAATACAGGTCCTCATCGGTGGCCATCACCGCGGCGCTGAGCCGGTCGCCCAGCATCAGCGGGCTGTTCCAGTCGCCTTGTACCGTCAGGCGATTACGCCCCGAATAGCGGTTACCGTGGTTGTCCAGCGTGGCCTTGCCCTCGAAGGCCTCGGTCTTGCTCACCTGGGCATTGAGGTCACCGGTGCCGAGCGCTTCACCCGGGCGGATGACCGGACGAACAGCCACGCCCGGCAAATCGGAGAGCACCAGTATGCTGCGCTCCAGGCGGTCACGTTCGATCACGTCGCCCGGCTGCAAGTCGTCCAGGAACGGCTGCGCCTGCGCGGCCAGTTTTGCATCGTCGTTGACGGCGGTGACTTTGCCATAGCGGCCTTCGATCACGGCGATGGTCAGCTCGCCGTTCTCCATGCGTTGTGCCGGCAGGTAGGCGCGGGCGAAGGGGTAGCCTTGCTCGCGGTAGTAAAGCGTGACCTGCCGGGCCACTTCCCGCAACGCGTCCAGGTCAAGGGCCTGACCGATGGCCGGCGCGACGACGCGTTGCAGGCTGGCCTCGTCGATGCGCGTGTTGTCGGTGAAGCGGACGGCGTTGAGCTGGACTTTGGCGCCGCCGACTTTTTCCTGTGTTGGTTGCGGTGCTTCTACATCCAGGCGAATGCTTTGCGGCAGCTCCTGCTGCGGAATCGGCAGTTCCTGCAGGATACGGCCGGCGTCGGGGATCGGGCGGGCCGGCAGGGTCGCCGCCCAGGCCGGGGAAGTGGACAACAACGCCAGACCGGCGGCGCAGGACATCAGTTTGTTATGCATGGGATCAATCTCGAATAATTCGGCTTGCCTGAGCCCATGACCACGTCCGGGGACGTGGCCAAGGGTTCCTTCAAATGAAAAGGTGGATGTCAGGGATCAGGGACGCATGGCCAGACTCGGCAAGCGCACACCGCCGCGCACGACGAAAACGGTCTGCGGCGGGTAGGCCGCACACGCGCCGCCGCCGGATACACCGCCGTCGGAGCAGACGGTCCCGGCCAGTTCCCGCTCGCTGTCGGCGTTCTCGGCCTGGGCAGCCGAATCGCTGTCGCCGTTACCAGCGCCGTTCGCACGAGTGCCGCCCTGGTCAACCAGCAACAGACCGCCGTCGTCGACGCCGTAATCAGACCAGTCAGCCGGTTTCGGTTGGGCCGGGTTGAGCTCCGGGGCGTGCGGCGAAGTCACCTGCGCGCCGACGCGTGTCGCATCGGCGACGCTCTGCCGGACGGCTTCAATGTCAAACGACTGCGTCACCGTGAGGCTGGCGTTGGCCGGGCTGTTGACGATCGAGTAACCGAGGTCGGCCAGCCCACCGATGGTGATCAGGTGCGTGCCCAGGCTTGAATCCGCAACCGAATACAGTGGATTGCCGAGCATCTGCTTGGTGTCGCCGTTCCACAGACCGTTGGCGTCATAGCCGGCTATACCGCCGCCATTGAACGTGGTTCGGCCATCGAACGGCTTGGTCTGGGTGGTCGTACCGTTCGTGGACACCACCAGCGTCGGTTGCTCGCGATACACGGCATGAACGCCAGCATTGCCCAGCGCCCTGCCGAAATTGCTCTGCTGCTCGTCACTGTTGTAGCGGAAATTACCGCTGCCACTGCCGACCACATCCACCATCCGGGTGCTGCCGGCGAGGCTGCCGGTGTAGATCACCGCCCGGCCGCCGGCGCCGGTGGACACCGTCACGCCCGCGTTGGCCTTCACGTCACCGCCCGCGGCCACGCCCGCCGAAGCGGATTGACCGGCGTTGAGCACGATCGCATCGGCGGCATTGCTGGTGGTGCTGACGTTCTCGGTCAGGGTGATATTGCCGGTCGTCGTCACCACCTGGACCTTGCCGGTGTTGCCGATACCGACGATCTGATCCAGCTGGGTGCCGTCCAGTGCCGTCTCGGTCAACCTGCCGACGGTGACGTCGCTGCGGTTAACGAAGCTGACATCCTTCGCCCGGCTGGCGATATCGCCGACCCAGTTGCTGGCGTTGCGCAGATCGAAATCCCCGCCCTTGAGCGCCAGGCCATCGGCGGTGATGTTGCCGTTGGCATCCTGGGTGGTCTTGCCGCTGATGTTCAGGAACACGTTGCCGCTGGTCGCCAGCCCTTCGTCGATCGCCAGGTTACCCTGGGTGCCGATGCTGACGTCGCCGGTGTTGTTCACCCCGGTGATGGTTGTCTGCGTGCCGTCGGCATGGGTCGCGGTCAGCGAGCCCACCTTGAGGTTTGCGCTGTTGTTGAATTGGACCTTGCCCGCCTCACTGGCAATATCGCCGATCACGTTGCCGGTGTTGCCCAACGCGTAATTGCCGCCCAGCAGCACCAGGCCGTTGGCATCCAGCTTGGCGCCAGCGTCGCCGGACTGGGTGGCGTTGCCTCCCACTTCCAGGGTGATGATGTCGTCGGCACGGGTTTGACCATTGTTGGCGTCATCGCGTGGGCCATTTTCAATGGTGATACCTTTTGCCAGCGTCAGGTCGTGATCGGTTTTCAGGGTGACCGCTTCATCGGAGGTAATCCCCACGGTGCCGTCCACGACGCCCACCGTCAGGTTGCCGTTGCCGACGAATTTCAGGCTGCCGACATCGGCCGCGATGACACCTACGTCGTGCCCGCCCTTGCCCAGGTTGAAGTCGCCTTCGCCGCGCAAGGCCAGTTCGTCCGCGGTAATGGTCGCGCCAGTTGCCTGGGTCGCGCCTTTGCCCGCGTCGACGCTGAGCGTCAGCCCCTTGCCGGTCGCGCCGTCCTCGTCCGAGCCTTCGGGATCCTTGAGCGTCAGATCGCCCAGCAGGTCCAGGACGCCGTTTGCGACCAGGGCCAGATCGTCCTTGAACGTCGCGCCTTCATCGTCAACGGTGATGTTGCGGGTCTTGTCGTTGCCGATGACGACCTTGTCGAAGCCATCCTGGATATTGGCCAGGTCAGCGTCGGACAGCACCAACGGATCGTTAGGCCCGGTCACCTCCGGATCATCGCTACCACCCACATGGATATCCAGGCCTGGGGTCTTCTGCTGCAGGGTGAGACTGCCGCTACCGGAAACGCTCGCGGCGAGATCGATCTCGTCGGCGGTCAGGCTCGTATCGCCTTGGGTGAGCACTGCCTGGCCGACCGTGAGCGTGTCCGCGATAAGGTTCAGGTCGCCGGTCTGGGTCATGCCGGCAACCGGCACGCCCTGCGGGTTTGTCGGGGTCTGGCTATCGGGAATGGTCACAACGCCGACGGTCAGGTCATCGACATCGGCAAAGCTGACCGTGCCAGTGTCGCTGGCGATCGTGTTGACATCGTTGGCCGCGTTGTCGAGATCATGAACGGCGCCGTCACCCAGCAGCACCAGGCCATCGGCGACAATGGCGCCGCCGGCGGTCTGGTCGACCTTGCCGCCGTTGCTCTGCAACACCAGGACCGGGGCCGGCTTGGTGTCATCGTTACCGGTGCCCGGGGCGTCTGCCACGGTCAGTTGGTCATTGATATGGATATTGCCGGTACCGGCGTTGAGCACAAGGTTGTCGTTGATGCGGGTCGCTTCGATGATGCTGATGTCACCGGTCATGTCCGCGCCGCCGATGTTGACGGAGGTGAACCCGTCGCCCAGTGCACTGATGTCGGTGCCGGTCAGCTCCAACGAACCGGGGGCGTCGCCTGTGCTGCCGCCCACGGCAATGTTTTTGCTCGGGGTGTTGGTCTCGAGGGCGATCTTGCCGTTGCCGGTGACGCTGCCGGCGCCGCCGTTGAAGTTGATATCGTCCGCCTTGATGGCCAGGTTATTGTCGGTGCTGTTGAGGCTGCCGTTGAACGTAATGGAGCTGCCTTGCAAGCCCTTGCTGCCCGACGTGTTGGTCTTGATGTTATCGACGTACAGTGAGCCGCCGACCTGCTTGCCTGCGGTCTGGTCGAAACTCCCCGAAACGAACACGAATTTGTACGTGCCGGCCTTTTCAGCCGTTGCCGTATGGCTTTGCCAGTTCACCGCGCCCGTACCGTTGCCCGTTTCATTCAGGATGATCTGGTATTCGCCGGTATTGACGTTCAACAGATAGCCGAAGACATCGTAGGTATCGCCGCCCGCGACCGGTTTGTAGTCAAAACTGACCTTCTCCCCTGCCGCCAGCGATACCGTGCCCTCGCTCACGACCGAGGGGCCACGCATGATGCAGCCGGCGGGTGCGTTGAGGCAGTTGGAATTGTTCTCGGTCCCCAGCAGCAGCGCCGCGCCGCCGTCCTTGCCTTGGCCAGCAGCGGCGACCGGGGTGAGGGGTTTGTAATTCATGTCGCCCTGGTCGCCAGGCGACACGCTCGGCGCATTGCCGTTGGTTGGCGAGGTGGTCGGCAGTGTCGGGTCATCAGGCGATACCACGCCGTCCACCACGGTGACGCCAGTGAAGAACTGGTCTATGGAGGTCTTCCAGCCGACCAGGCCGTTTTCGAAATCGGCGTTCAGGAACTGCGAAGTGCCCATTTCAACGGCGCCGGTGTAAACCTGCTCGCCGCTGGTGAACACTTTAGCGCCGTTGATGTACGTCTTGCCGGCACCACTGGTGGTTGCATACAGGGAGCCGAGCGCGCTGTTACCGCCGACCATGTCGCTGAAGATGATCGAGCCCGAACCGGCGTCGACGCGCAGTTGGCGGTTGTTGGCAACCGCATCGGAGTCCACCACGCCGGCAAACACGATATTGCCGCCGTTGCTCTTCAAACTGACGTCGGTGTTGAGCGCGATTTTGCCGTTGAGAATCAACGCCAGGCTGTTGCCATTGCCTGCACCACTGGCGTCGATATCGCCGTTGAGGAAGATATTGCCGAAGACGTAGCGGCCTGTTCCGCCGTCGTTGTGCCCAGACTGCAACGTCAGCGTCCGCTCACCGCTGATGCTCAGCGGGGTGTAGTCGCCGTTCCAGTGAATGGAATTGTCGGCCTTGATCGCCACGTCAGTGCCGCCGGCCAGGGCTGTGTTGATCGCGTTGAAACCGACCGTGACGTCTTGTCCGTTGGCGCCGCCCGTCAACCCTCCGTCACCCGGCCCTACCGTGACACTGTCCGGATCGAGCAACCACAAGCCACCCTTGCCGTTTTTAGCCGAAGCATCGGCGGCCTTGCTCACGGCCAACTTAGCGCCGCTGGTCTCGATCTTGCCGCCGTCGCCGCCCTTGGCGCCGCCGGTGGCCTTGAGCGTGCCGTCCACGCGGGTCACGCTGCCCGGTTTCTTGACATCCGACCAGGCCACCACGGTGCCGCCCTTGCCGTTGTCGGTGGCCGATGCATCGAGCAGCGCACCTGCGGCGATCGTGGTCTGGCTGGCCTGCTTGATCGTCGGATCCTTGCCTTGCCAACTGCCGCCCACATTGATTTCGCCGCCACCCTTGGCCCCGGTGGCGTCGAGCTTGGCGCCAGCCTGGATGGCCACGCGCTCGCCGGTCACGACGATCTTGCCGCCCTTGGCAGTGCTGGAGGAAACATCGATGCGTCCGGCGACTTGCACATCACCCCGGTCGCCCATCAGCGTGACCAAGCCATTCTCACCGACATCCAGGGAGCGCGCTTCGATCAACCCGGTGTTGTTGATGACGGTGCTCGCCAGGGTTTCCGCCGCGCGGGCGGTGAGCAGGATCCGGCCGGCATCGGCACGAATGGCGCCGCCGTTTTCGATCAACGCTTGAAGCGCACCTTCTTTCACTTCCAACTGCACCGGCCCGCCCAGGTCGAGCGTCACGACACTGCCGGCGCCCAGCAGTACATTGCCCTTGTTCGCAGTGATGTTGCCTTCGTTGACGATTTTTGCGGCGATCAAGGCAATGGTGCCGCCTTGCGCTGCGTTGATGTTGCCCTGGTTGACCACCGATGCGGCGCTGTTGCCACTGAAACGGTAGTTGCCAGCGAGGAAATCTTCCGTGGTCAAATTGAGCGTGGAGGCCACCAGGCCGCCCACGTCAACCTGTGCGCTGGGGGTAAACAGGACGCCGTTGGGGTTGACCAGGAATACCTGGCCGTTGGCTTTCAGCGCGCCCTGAATCACTGACACATCCGAGCCCAACACGCGGTTCAATGCGACCGACGCCGCGCCAGGCTGGACGAACTGGACGGTGTTGCCTTTGCCGACGGAAAAGCTCTGCCAGTCAATCGCGAGCTTATCGCTGCCCTGGTGAATGGCCATGTTGTTGCCATTTTGCTGAATGCTGCCATTCCCCGCCACGATGTTGCCGCCGGAAGGCAACGCCCCCGCCGCGGCGACCGAGGCGAAGACACTGCCGCCTACGCCGATGACGAGGCTGAGCGATGTACGGCTTTTGTCTTTGCCGTGACTCTTGACCAACTCGGATGCCACCTGCCACGCGCCCATCACGGCATTCCAGACGACTCGGTAAACTTTATTCATTTTTGTTCACTCATCCTTAATACGCCGGGTCGTGCCATGACGACCAGGCGGTTCGCGTCGACTAATCAAATGGAAAACCGCATCCGGACGGATGACGGCTTGAAATCCCAAAGTGCTCCGTTCCATCATGTCTGCGATAAGCGGGGTGATACCTTTGCTGGAGCACCCATGGCTTTTGATTGAGGGGATCGAGTGGTTTTTTTTTGATGGCGGGTGTTCGACACCGCAATACCGGTGGGAGCGAGCTTGCTCGCGATAGCGGTAAACCAGCCGCCATTGATGTTGCCTGAACTGACCCTATCGCGAGCAAGCTCGCTCCCACAGTGGCCTGTGCCCGGCCTATCATCGCTTTGGGGCTTCGGCGGTGTGCAGCTAAGATGGCCGCAGAGAAACCACAAGGAAGACAGGCGTGATGCAATCGCAATTTGATCCGTTGGTTCATATCGATTGGAAAACACCAGGCGGCGAGTTGCTTGCGCTGTTACAGCACTACTATCCCGACATCGGCGTGTTTGCCGGGCCGTCCTTCGAGGCGCTGCTGGATGAGCTGTCCAATGAGATGCCCGAGGTCTGCTTCGAGGCGCTGGCGCCGGTGTTGGCGGGTCAGGGCTATGACTTGTGGAACCTGGACGCCGGTGGCGATGATTACCGGCCGGTCATTGTCCCGGCCGGTCAGCGCGAGGCGTTTGCCAAATATTGGGAAAAACAGCGCACTGAGCCGAGGTTCACGCCGGGCTTGATCGAGCCGCCCAAGCCTGCGGCCGCCGAACGCAAACCGGCCAAACCCAAGCGCGGCAAGGTGAAGTGGCTGCAAGAAGTCCATGACTACCCCGGCGCCACCTATGTGCACGAATACAACTACCGCAACGGTTGGGCCGCGATTACCGAGCAGGACGAAGACCAGTGGCTGTGCTTCCTGATTGATTACAACCAATGGCCGCCCGCCGAGCAGGACATGCTCGAACACCGGACCGACGGCGTGGACGGTGCGGATTTGCAACTCATCGATGCCGATGCCCAGCGCAGCCTGTGGAAACGTCGGGTCATGCGCGGCGATTACAGTGCGGACGACCGTTACCAATACGAAGTTCGTCAAGGCGATGAGATCGCGGCCTTCGGGCCTGCCGGGGTGCAATGGCCGGAGTTTGAACAACCCTGCGTGGTGGTGGGCTCGGCGATATTCGAACGTCAACGCATCTACGAACCCGAGCATTTGACGCGGATCTGGCGCATCACGGCGCACAGCAGCGAGGCGATTTTCGAGTACGCGGATGAACTGACGATCCTGCCCATCGGCCCTGGCCGCTTGCTGTTCATGCAACACAATGGGCCGCTATGCTGGATCTGGAATCAAGACCCTCCGCACCCGGCCATCGTCGCCCGGGCAATGCCTGCCGAGGGCTATAAACTCAGGGCGTCAACGGCTTACCTGGGGGGTGACGAGGTGCTGCTGTTCAGCGAAGGCGCGCGGCAGAACGTTGAGCATTCGGGTTATCAGGAGACGGTGCTGTTGGCGTGGCGCTTCAACTTCGTGACCGGCGCTACGACGAAAGCGCTGTTGGACGGTTTCGGCAGTGAACTACGCCAGGACACGCGCCTGCTGGTCACGCAGCCCAAGCAGGTCATCACGTTGCGCACGTTTCATGGGCAGCTTCATGTTGCCCGGGGGCACGGGGATTGGTGGGTGTGGAATTACAGCGCCAATACGTTTGGCACACACACCCTGGCCTGGTTCTGGAATCAGCGCAGCCATGAGGTGGTGAAGCTGTCTTCCAAGGATATTGCGCGGGTGAAGCCGCAGATTCGTTACGTGGCGGCGCAGGATCGGTATCTGGCGTTCGAGACGGAGTTTGTCGCGCGGTTGCCGGGGTTCAGTAAGATGGTTGAGGCCAAAGGGTGTGAGGGATTGGTTTTCGAGTGATCGATCTCTGCCGCCCTCAGAAAAACACAGCGGACTGCATCGCTAGCATTTTTCAAATGGCATTGCACCGTGGTGGATGGCTTTGGGGCTGCTACGCAGCCCAACGGGGATAAATCCCCTCGCCACAGTTCCTTAGCGCCCTCTAATGAATGGGCTCAAACCCGCAGCAACCCGCGAAACCCTCGCGCCGCGTAATACGACTGCACGCCATTGTGGTAAACGAACACCCGGCCATAACGAAAGTCACCGAAAATCGCCCCGCCGAGGGCGCGAAGCCCAGGGGGCGTTGCCAGCCAGCTGGAAGTCTTGGCATCGAACTCGCCAAGCTCCTGCAACGCTCGGTACTGGTCTTCCGTCAGCAGGGCGATACCCATCTCTTCGGCCATTTCAACTGCGCTGCCTGTTGGCTTGTTTTCCTTGCGTGCGTCCAGGGCCGCGCGGTCGTAGCAGAGGCTTCTGCGGCCGGTCGGGCTTTCTTTGGCGCAATCGCAGAAGATGATAGCGCCTGTTTTCGGGTCGAGGCCGATCACGTCTGGCTCGCCTTCAGTGGCCTCCATGGCTTGGAGGGATTTCAGGGCGTTGGGGTTATTCTCGAGCTTGGCCTGGACGTCGGCCCAAGGAATGTCTGGGTGACGGTTCAGGTTTTGTTCGAAGCGGGTTTTCAGGGTTTGGAGAAAACTGTCCTGTTCTTGTTTTTTCATGGTTTGGGCGTCCGCTGGTGATCGGTCGTCCAATGATAGTGACTCCAACGCTGAAAGTTGGAGTCACTATCGGTCGCCGCGCTCAGATCCCTCTGGCAGAATCGCGCCGCGAACCAGATCCGAGTTAAAGGAATAATTCCGATGATCACAGAAAAAACCAAGCAACATCTCGGGCGTAGCCAGATGGGCGCGCACAACCGCCTCCGGCTATTGGTACTGGCGGGCTTAGTGCTTGTTGGCTGTTCGAGTCCCAAACCCCATCTACCCGAACCCGTCAGCCGGGACCCATGCCTGGATGCAGGACCGGTCAAAAGCCAGGCGTTCGATCGTTGCGTAGCTGATCGAAAAGCTCGAAAGCAGGAGGCACTCAGCGTACTTCTCGACGATGGCCCCTCCCACGGAAAAGCCCTCGCAATCGTCGAGATAGACGAGCAGATCTGCACGAATTCGTTATCACCTGCTGAGGAACAAGCGCTCCCCGTATCGGTGATTGTCAGCTGGAAGTTTTCATCCAAGACGGTCATGCCGACACCCGAAGACGCTGTCCGAATGAAGAAGATGGAAGAACTATTACTGCCCGCCGTGGCGAACAAGGGCTCATCGAAGTGGCTGTGCACATTCACTTCTGAACACCAGCGGGAATGGCTCTTCCTCACACGAAGCTATGAAGACTTCTGCGCTCAAGCAAGAGAAGCTCTAAGGGCAACCGGGCCATACCCCATCGAATTGAGAATAAACGGATCACACCAATGAGATCCGAGAAGCATAAACTCGAATACCTACGCGAAGATTTCCGTAATCCAAATCGAAACATGGAGTAGGAATAGAACCTAATATCCACGGCGGAATATCATGAATTTTGCACGCTATCAAAACCCATGATACCGTGCTGAAATCCTGATATGGACAAATGACCATGACCATCCCCCACCAAGACCACGATCTCCCCGAAAGGCGTGATCTGATCGAGCTCAAAGTCTACGTAGAGAACGTGTTAGGCCTGAAGCTGCGCTTGAAACCGTGGGAAAACGTCAAGATCCTTCCGTATGCGTTGCGTGACCGCTACGAGTTTTTCGTCACGGAAATCTTCGGGGCTGGCTGCCTCATTCTCAAGGAACGTCCGCAGCGCGAAGCCAGCGTTGCGGATGTCGCCAAGCATATTCAAGCCATCCACAACTTCCAGGCATACAGCAAGTTGCCCGAGACAGGCGACCTGATGATTTTCGTCACCGACACGCTCCCCAGTTATGACCGCAAGCGACTGGTGGAGAAAGGCGTCCAGTTCATCGTGCCAGGCAATCAACTTTTTCTTCCGGCCTTTGGCATGGATTTGCGTGAGTACTACCGCCAGCGCCTGGAAAAACCCCAGGTCCTGAGCCCCGCCACCCAAGCCATGCTGATTCAATACCTGATCAAAGGATGGCATCCCCCCTTCCTGATCACGCGCGCAGTCTTCGAGCAATCCTTTACCTACGCAAAAATGACCGTCACCCGAGCGATCAAGGAATTGACCGACTTGGACATTGTTAAGCCAGGAAAGGAAATGGGTGAGGCCGCGATCCTGTTTCACTTATCTCCCAAGGAGACTTGGGAAATGGTAAAGGAATCCATGCGCACTCCGGTCAAGAAAACCCTTTGGCTCAATGTTGTTCCTGAGGCGTTTGATACCCCAATGCTGCTGGCGGGAGAAACGGCCTTGGCAGAGATGAGCCTTCTTGCCAGCCCAAAAGTCCCTTGCGTTGCAATGACCGCGACGCAGTTCGATCAGATTCGGGCCCGCGCGCAGTCTGAAACGACTGCGGCCTACGGGGAAGAATTCGGGGCTTGGGGCTCAACTTCAAAAACGGCCAAGTCGAAACTCGAGAGCACGGCACCCTACTTTGAAGTGCCGCCAAACCATGCTGCGTGCTGCATTCAGTTTTGGAGTTATGAGCCACCACGCAGCAACATCGCCACGGGTACGGTAGACCCATTCTCTCTCTATCTGAGCCTCAAGGATGACCATGACGAACGCGTGCAAATGTGCCTGGATGAAATGATGGAGAACGTGAAATGGTAGTGGGTGTCGATCGGTTTCGAGAGTATTTCAGGGACTTCCAGGGCAGCTACGTGTTGATCGGCGGGGTGGCCGCCTCGATTGCCATGGAGGAACTGGGTGAGGAGTTTCGACTGACCAAGGATCTGGATATCGTCCTGGTCGTCGAGGCACTGGATCGTGCGTTCGTCGGGCAGTTCTGGAAGTTCATCAAGGACGGCGGCTATGCCATTCGCCAGAATGGGGACAGCGATGGGGACTCGCCGGTTTTCTATCGTTTCCAGAATCCTGAGGACAAATCCTTTCCCATTCAGGTCGAGCTGTTTTCCCGAGTGCCGGATGGCCTGGAGCATGAAGAAGCGGCCAGAATGACCAAGATTCCCGTGGAGGAACAAGCCGCCAGCCTGTCTGCGATCATTCTTGATGATGAGTACTACACCTTTCTGCTGGCCGGCGTGGATCACACCCAGGAAATCAGCCACATCGGTGCCGACCGGCTCGTCCCCCTCAAAGCCCATGCCTGGCTTAACAAGAAGGCGCTGCTTGAACAAGGCATTGCCGTGGACAGTCGCGATATCAAAAAGCACTTCAGGGATGTGATCGTACTGGCTGTCGGTCTCACTGAGGGCATCGCCCAATTACCGGAACGACTGGCGCTCGATTTGAAATCGTTTCTTAACCAAGTGCCTGCCGAGCTTGCATCAAATCCTCAAGCCTACAAAGGCGTGGATGGCGACCGCTTGATCAAAACCATTCAAGAAGCTTTCAGTCTCGCTTGAATCAGGTTTTTTGCACGGTATCAGAAGCCCTGATAGCGTGCGAAATTTCTGTGACAATCAACGCCTGTGGAAAGGCTGGATCAAGACCCGGACGCAGTGTTCTGAAAGGTTTGCTCGACCCTACGCTTGCTCGGTCACAACTATCGCCTCAGGCAATATCACTCAAATTGTGGGGGCGAGCTTGCTCGCGATAGCGGTCTTCTGAACATGCAGTGTTGAATGTGCCTTCGTCTTCGCGAGCAAGCTCGCTCCCACAGGGTTTTGTGTCTGACTTGGGCATTTCACACGGCAGCAGCCCATCCGTGGGCCGACTTCTGCGATGACATTCCAGCGTTGGAGGCTAAGGTGAAGTAACCCATAGTACCCACCCCCGAACCAGGAGGCCTATATGAAGAACTTCACGATTCAACGTATTGACCACATCGTCCTGCGTGTAAAAGACCTCGAGCGCAGCCTCGCTTTTTATACGTCGGTGCTCGGTTGCGAGCTCAAGAAGCGCCGGGACGATCTAGGCATGCTTCATCTGGGCACTGGCGTTTCGATGATTGACCTGGTGGCGGTTGACGGTCCCCTTGGTCGCCAGGGTGGGCCGGCGGCCGGGAAGCAAGGACATAACGTCGATCATCTCTGCCTGCGTATCGAACCGTTCGATGAACAAGCCCTTCTCGCTCATTTGACTTCCGCCGGTCTGAGCGTTGAGAAAGCCCAGATGCGCTATGGCGCGGAAGGAAAAGGCTGGTCGATCTATTGCTTCGATCCGGACGGCAACCAGATCGAGTTGAAGGGCCCGGCGTTGGAGCCCTGAGTGCCCACGGCGGATTGGCGATGGGCATTGAGTTTGCCGATCAGGTCAGCAGGTGTTTGGAGATCACCTTGGAGACTTCCACAATTGCGGTCTTGCCGGTGAACTCGAACTTCACTTTGCCCAGGGATGAAAAGTAGATCTCCAGCTCAGAGTCCAGATCAAAGGTGCCGGAGGTTTCGACCGAGTAGGCGACGATGTTTTTGTAGGGCAAGGAAGTGAAGTCCTTTTTGCTACCGGTGATGCCTTGCACGTTGACCGCGATGATGCGTTTGTTGGTGAAGACCACACCATCACGCATGGACTTATAAGCGTCGATGACCTGTTCGCCGTCCAGCAACAGGGCCTTGACGCGTTCGGCGTATTCGTCGTTTTGCTTGAGCTTGAAGAAGCCTTTGTTGTTGAAGTCGATCATCAATAAGTCCTTGTAGAGAAGATAATGGGTGGCCTGCGGCTCAGCAGCAGGTTATGGACGCAATAGTGGCACTTCAGTAGCATTTGCCAACTTTATCGATCCATCAAGGATGACCCATGCTCACCCTGCCCCGCTGCTCTTCCTCGTTGTTAGCGTTATCGGCGTTGTTTGTATTACTCGGCGGCTGCAGCGTCAACGGCAGTTACCCCGACGCCATCGAACCGGACGCCGCCAAGTTGCGGTTCGTCGCCAATACCAGCAACGCCACGCTGGACTATTTCGATGCAGCCCATTGCGACGGGCAAACCACGGGCATTCTCAACAACCTGCTGTTGAGTGATACCGCGCGGCGGGTGGGCATGAGCGTTCCGGCGCCGAAGAACGCCAAGGGCTATCTTGAGGTCAAGCTCAAGCCCGGCGAGCAGATTCACCTGCGCACCAACATGAACACGGGTTATGCCGTGTGCGGCAAGGGCTTCAACTTTACCCCCGAGGCCAATGCCGAATACGAGGTGACCTTCACGTCCGAGAAGAACCTCTGCCTGACTCAGTTGCAACGCTTGCAACGGGTCGACGGCAAGGACGTGCGCACACCGATCCCGATCCAGAAAAAAGACTTCCCCGCTTGCGCCGGACGCAATCCGCTGTTTCCCAAGACCTACCCGGACACGCCCCATCGCCTGGAGCTGATGAACCGGGTCATCGACAAAAGCCTGGTCGTCACCGTGAAAACCGATCCGGCCAAGGAAAAAGTCGAGCCTTATTCGCCAGAGAAACTGGACACATTGATCAGCGAACGCAAGGCCAAGCTCGGCTTCGAGCTGCCGGCTGAGTACTGGACGCTGTACCGGGAAAACCTGAAGACATTTGGCGATGACATGGCGCAGAAAAAAGCGCGCTCGATGGAACGCTTCAAGGAGGAATACCAGGTGCGCCTGCGGCAGTTGAAGGATGAGCAACTGGAACAATGGGCGTTGCCCAAAACCGCCAATGCCAAGCCGGAGAAAGCCGAGATCGATCTGGACGTCGCGATGATGGTGGAGTACTTCCGCATCGGCAATGGCGTGACCGTCGAAGCCGTGGATCATCATTTGGAAAGAATGGCGCAGATGGATGAGCGTTACGGGGTATGTGCAAAGTTTGCGGAGTGCTGGAAGCGCAACTAGCAGCCATGGGCTGTAGCGCCGTCATCGCGAGCAAGCTCGCTCCCACAGGGGGGCGGTGGTGGATAAAGCATTTGCACACACCCGAGATCAAAAACTGTGGGAGCGAGCTTGCTCGCGATGGCGGTGTGTCAGCCACATCAATGTTGACTGATCCGCCGCTATCGCGAGCAAGCTCGCTCCCACAATGTTCTGCGGTGGAGGTTATTGCGCCGTCAACTCCACCACACCCCGAACCCGCTGCTGCATATTGATCAAATGCAACCGCATCGATGCCCGCGCTGCTTCCGCATCCCGCCGCGCCAGCGCCGCATAGATCTGCTCGCGCTCTCGAACCAGCAACGCCCGGTTCTCGTCCGTCACCACAGGTCCGACCTGCTGCACCACCGCGATCAGCGTGTTGCCCACATGGGCCATGGCATCGATAAAGAAGCTGTTGCCGGTGCACTGGGCTATCTGCAAATGGAATTCGAAATCCACCCGGGCGCTTTCGTCATCGGCAGCCTCCAGGGCATTCGCCGCGTCGAGCGCTTCTCGCATCGCCTGCAACTGCTGCGCAGTGGCCCTTTGTGCAGCGATGCCGGCGGCTTCCACTTCCAGGCTCAAGCGCAGTTCGATGACGGCCAGCGCGTCGTAGGCGCCACCCTTGACGTGTTTGCTGCCCTGGAAATCACCGGGACGGGCGGTGTCGACTACGAAGGTGCCGATGCCGTGACGGGTTTCCACCAACCCTTCGGCCTGGAGCCGCGACATGGCTTCGCGGACCACCGTCCGACTGACGCCGCGGTCCTTGATGATGACCTGTTCGGTGGGCAACTTGCTGCCCGCAGGCAGTTCGCCGGCCAGTATCTGCTGCGTCAGGTCGACCACCAGTTGCTGGGTCATGCTCAGGCGTCGATCGGGTGTGACACGGTCCATTGCACCTTTCCATAAAAGCCAGACGATCGCGCATTATAGCCGCGACCTCGCGGCGAAACGCACTATAATGCCCGCTGATCACCCAAGAGCAAGCCGATGACGGATCAAGCGTTATCTCCACTGAACAAGCCACGCCGCCTCGCCGAAACACTGGTCGACCGCTTTGCCCAGCGCATGCGCGAAGGCATGCTCAAGCGCGGCGAAAAGCTCCCCACCGAAGTGCACATCATGGAGGCCGAAGGCGTCAGTCGTTCGGTGGTGCGTGAGGCGCTGTCGCGCTTGCAGGCGGCGGGGCTGGTGGAGACGCGCCATGGCGTCGGCACCTTTGTTCTGGACATGCCGGCACCCGAGGGCTTTACCCTCGGCCCGGCGACGATTGCCACGTTGTCGGATGTACTCAGCCTGCTGGAGTTTCGCCTGAGCCTGGAGGTCCAGGCCGCCGGCATGGCCGCCGAACGCGCAACGCCCGAAGCCCTGGCCGAACTGGCCCAGGCGTTGGAGGCGTTGCTGCAAGGGCCGGAAAAGTCCGGCACCACCATCAATGCCGATTTCCAGTTCCATCTGAAAATCGCCAAGGCGGCCGGCAATTACTACCTGATCGACATCATGAAACACCTGGGCACGAAGCTGATCCCGCGTACCCGCATGAACTCCGCCTACTCCGGGCAAAGTGATCGCAGTGCTTACCTGCAAGGGATCAACGCCGAACATCAGCAGATCTTCGATGCTATCGCCAGCGGCAATGTCGATGCGGCGCGGGCGGCCATGTACCTGCATTTGAGCAATAGCCGCATGCGCCTGCGTGAAACCCAGCAACGGCAGGCGTTCTACAACGAGTAATCCCTGCCCTCCTGTGGCAGCGAGCTTGCTCGCGATGGCGGTGTGTCAGCCACATCAATGTTGACTGATCCGCCGCTATCGCGAGCAAGCTCGCTCCCACAAGTTGATCCCGGTGCTTCAACAACTTAGAAAAAGTTGTATTGAATACCGACCCGCAGACGCAGTTGGCGATCATTGTCGACCGAGTTGACTTTGATATCCCCTACTTCAAAGAACGGTGCCCAGCGTTTGTCCCATTTGTACTTGACCACGGCATTCTGCTCATAGTCGTCGGTGCCGCCGTTATAACGAATGTAGTTGGCATCGAAGTAGGTCAATTGATACTCATAGGCCCACGGCCCCTGGTTCGCGTAGTTGACGTAGACGTCGTAGCGATTGATCTTCTGATCGTCCTGGCCGTTGTCCGGTACGTCATGGTCGATCTGGTCGCGATCCAGCTTGGATGAATCGTAACGGTAGCGGCCGGCGATGCTCAGCTCCTTGGTGATTTTGTAGCCCAGGCGCATGCCCAGTTTGTAGGTGGTGGATTCCTCGTCGCTTTCCATGGCGAACGAAGGTGTCAGCGTCCAGCGATCATCGATCTTGTGCTGGTAGTTGACGGTAAATTCATGGCCGCTGCCGACGGTGTTGTCGAAGGCGACGTCTTCACGATCCCCGGCGGTCTTGTATTTGAGTTCACCTTCCAGGCCTACGCCATTGTCCAGGCGCATGCCGAACTTGGCGCGGTCGGCGTGCATCCGGGTTTGTTCCGCATATTGATGACGGACGTTGATATAACCGGTGTCGGCCACGGCAACCAGCGAAGTGAACAACGAAGCAAACGAAAGTACTGCGAGTGTCTTTTTCATGTTTTTTATTCTTGTTGGTTGAAAGGTTAGTTAGGGCAGACGCTAAATCACAGGCGAGCGCGTGCGCGGCATTGATACCTGGGCTTCAACGCTTTTTACGGGTTAAAACAAGTACAACTGATTAATGGAAACTCAAACAGCGATGGGCACGCGCTGTATGTCGCGGCTGGCTTGTACCAACAAACGGGTATAGGCGTGTGTGGCACCGTCGTTCGCCAGAAGCTGACTGTCGAGCGTCTCCACCACCCTGCCCTGTTGCATCACCGCCAACCGACCGCACAAATGCGCCACCACCGCCAGATCGTGGGTAACCATGAGGTAGGTCAGCCCTTCCTGACGGCGCAAGTCGGCCAGCAGGTTGAGGATTTCCGCCTGCACCGAGACATCCAGCGCCGAGGTCGGCTCGTCCAGCAACAGCACTCGGGGCCGCAGGATCAGCGCGCGGGCAATCGCCACCCGTTGGCGCTGGCCACCGGACAACTGGTGCGGATAACGGAAACGGAAGCTGTCGTTCAAGCCGACCTTGCGCAGAATCTCGCTGACCTTCTGCGCGCGTCCGTCGATGCCGTGGATGCGCAAGGGTTCTTGCAGCGCGGCATCGACGGTGTAGCGCGGATGCAACGAGGCATACGGGTCCTGGAACACCATCTGCACCGTGCGGTAGTGGTTCAGCGGCAGGTTGCGTGTCACGGCCTGGCCGGCGACCTGCAGTTGGCCGGTCCAATGCTGGTACTGCCCGGCCAGGCAGCGCAACACGGTGGTCTTGCCCGAGCCGGACTCCCCCACCAAACCAAAGGCCTCGCCTTCGGCCACGTTCAAATCGACGTCGTGCAGTACCGCGTTCAGTGATGCGCCGGTGCCGAAACTGAGGTTCAGGCCGGCGATTTCAATCATGCTCATGACAGGTTCCTCAAGCGTTCAACCAGAGTGGGTCACGCTGCAACACCGGTAGCGTGGCGCGTGGATGGTCCAGGCTGGGCAGTGCGGCCAACAGGCCACGGGTGTACGGATGGGTGGCTTGGTCGAGGTCGGCGGCGGCAATCGACTCGACCACGCGACCGGCGTACATCACCAGCACGCGGTCGCAGAAACTCCGCACCAGGTTCAGGTCGTGGCTGATGAAGATCAGCCCCAGGTCACGCTCGCTGACCAACTCTTCCAGCACGTTGAGCACCTGTCGGCGCACCGACACGTCCAACGCCGAAGTGGGTTCGTCGGCGATGATCACCTGGGGATCGGTGATCACCATCATGGCGATCATGATCCGCTGGCCCATGCCGCCGGAGACCTCATGCGGGTACAAATCGTAGACCCGCTGTGGGTCGCGGATGTGCACCTTGGCGAGCATGTCCAGGGCCCGTTCGCGCGCTTCGCGATGGGGCACCTTGTGGTGGGCCAGGTACGCCTCGGCGATTTGTTCGCCGACCCGCACCACCGGGTTCAGCGAGTACTTGGGGTCTTGCATGATCATCGACATGCGCGCACCACGAATCGCCTGGATCTGCTTTTCGCTGGCGGCCAACAGGTCGATGTCGGCGAAGCGCAAGGTCTTGGCGGTGACCCGCGCCGTCGGCGGATGCAGGCGCAGAAGACTGCGGCCAACGGTGGATTTGCCCGAACCGGACTCACCGACGATGGCGAGCTTTTCCCGGCCCAGGGTGAACGACACGTCACGCACCGCCAACGAGGTTTTGCCGGCGTTGCGGAACTCCACACACAAGTCCTGCACGGCAAGTTTTATCTCAGTCATGGGCTGTTCCTCAGGATTGGCTGCGTGGGTCGAGGACGTCGCGCAAGCCGTCGCCCAACAGGTTGAAGGCCAGGCTGACCAGCATGATCGCCGCACCGGGCGCCGCCACCAGCCACCAGCTTTCGAGCATGTAGCGCCGTCCGGTGGAGATCATCGCGCCCCACTCCGGCAGCGGTGCCTGGGCGCCCAAGCCGAGAAAGCCCAGGGCGGCAGCGGTGAGGATGATGCTCGCCATGTTCATGGTCAGGCGGATGATCACCGACGACAGGCACATCGGGATGATGTGACGCAGGATCACGCGGGTACTCGACGCGCCCTGCAGCTGCACCGCGACGACGAAGTCCGCGTTGCGCAGCGGCAACGTTTCGGCCCGCGCCAGACGCGCAATCGGCGGCCAGGCCGTCAGTGCGATGGCGATCACCGCATGCTCCAATCCCGGGCCGAGGGCGGCGATGAACGCCAGCGCCAACACCAGGCTGGGGAACGAGATGAAGATGTCGGTGATGCGCATGAACAGGCTATCGACCCAACCGCCGAAGTAACCGGAAACCGTGCCGACCAACAGACCGATGGGGCCGACAATCACCGTCACCAGCAAGACGATGTACAAGGTGATGCGCGAGCCATACACCAACCGGGCGAAGACATCACGGCCGTATTCGTCGGTGCCGAACCAGTGCGCGCCGCTGGGGGCCTGCAACGCCCCGGCGAGGTTTTGCAGCAATGGGTCGTGGCCGGCAATCCACGGGGCGAAGACCGCAACCAGCATCAGCGTCGAGACGACGACCAGGCCGGCGAAAGTCATCGGGTTGCGCAGCAAGAATCGCAGCAGGCGCACGGTGCTGGCGACCAGCGCTGCCGTACTCGAAGCGGGCAGCGCGGCACTGCCGGCGGCGCTGGAAGCAAGGGGCAGGTTCATTAGCGAGTCCTCGGGTCGAAGATCTTGTACAGCGCATCGCTGATCAGGTTCAGCGTCACGAAGATGAGGCCGATCAGCAGCACGCAGGCCATCACCGCATTCATGTCACCGAGCAGCAAACTGCTGGTCAGGTACTGACCGAAGCCCGGCCAGGCGAACACGGTTTCGATCAACACCGCACCTTCCAGCAGGCCGCCGTAGGCCAGCGCGACGATGGTCAACAGCTGCACACGGATGTTGCCGAAGGCATGCCCCCAGACGATGCGGCGCTGGGACAAGCCCTTGACCCGGGCGGTGATGATGTACTCCTGGGACAGTTGTTCGAGCATGAAACTGCGAGTCATGCGGCTGATGTAGGCCACCGAGTTGAAGCTAAGGATTACCGCCGGCAGCAGGATGTGCCGCAGTGCGCTGCGGAAGGCCTCCCAGTCGCCGGACCAGGCGGTATCGATCAGCAGCAGCCCTGTGTGTTTCGGGATCAGCCCGTCATAGGCCAGGCCGATGCGCCCGACGCCACCGGCCCAACCCAGCCAGGCGTAGAACACCAGGAAGGCCATCATGCCGATCCAGAAAATCGGTGTGGAGTAACCGAACAGCGTGATCAGCCGCGCGACATGGTCACCGGCACGCCCCTGATGCGTCGCGGCGTAGACACCCAGCGGCAAGCCCGCCAGCACGCCAAACAGAATGGCCAGGGTCGCCAGTTCCAACGTCGCCGGGAAGACCCGGGCGATGTCGGTGATGACCGGATTGCCGGTCAACAAGGCCATGCCGAAGTCTCCATGGAGCAGGTCGCCAAGGTAGATCGCGAACTGGGTCCACAACGGCTTGTCCAGGCCCAGCTCTTTGTACACCTGGGCGTAGGCCGAGGCGTCGGCGTCCGGGCCGACGATGGCAAGTACCGGATCCAGGGGCATCACTCGCCCGATGAAAAAGGTCAGTAGCAGCAACCCCAGCAGCGTCACCGCCACCGAGCCGCCGCGCCGGGTCGCCGAAGCGGCCCGGGTGGTCCAGATTGAAAAGGATGCAGTCGACATGTTCATTCCTGCCTTGGCCGTGCGGCCGTCGATTTCAGCGCTGCT
This sequence comes from Pseudomonas sp. B21-054, assembly GCF_026016345.1. Lineage (NCBI taxonomy): Bacteria > Pseudomonadati > Pseudomonadota > Gammaproteobacteria > Pseudomonadales > Pseudomonadaceae > Pseudomonas > Pseudomonas sp. B21-054. Next base: position 1,178,891 of record NZ_CP087204.1, on the reverse strand, counting down.
TGTAGACGTCCCGAAGACGCGTGGTGGCGGCGGTGTGGCCGATGTAGTTGCGCACATCCGCGTGAATCACCACTTCGTCCACCATCTGGGAGACCGGCATGATTGCCCCGGCCTGTTGGTCGTAGAGGGTCTGGATCTGTGCGTAGATTTCGCGCTGGCGCCCGGGGTCACGCTCGCGCTCGGCCTGCTCGATCAACTGATTGAGCTGCGGATCGAAGAACGAGGTGCGCCAGCCCTGGAAGTTGCTCAACTTGGCTTCGGTGCGGTTGTCCGGGTTGTACACCAGGGCGCGCAGGCTCGAATGGGGATGCCGTTCCGCCCCGCCACCCCCGCGCCCGACGAGGATGTCGAATTGACGGTCGCGCATCGCCCCGTAGATCTGGTTGCCGGTGCCGGTGATGATCGTCGCCTGGATACCCGCCTGGGCCAGCGTCGCTTGCAGGCTGGTGGCGATGTTGATGAACGGCGGATCGGTCAGCGAACGGATAGTCACTTTGAAGCCATCGGCATGACCGGCCGCCGCCAACAGACGCTTGGCCTCGGCCACGTCCAGGCGATAGCCCGGGTCTTCCAGGCGTGCTGGCAGCCCCAACTGCAAGGGCCGCTGATTGATCACGCCGTAGTGCGGCATCACCACATCATTGATGCCCTGGTAGTCGATCAGCAGGCGGATGGCCTGGCGCACGCGGATGTCCTGGAACAATGGCTGCTGCATGCTCATCGCCACGTAGTACAGCGTGCCCCGGGCGATGCTCTGGATGCGCACCTCATCGACCGTGCCCAAGGCCTTGATGTCGGTGGCCGCCATGCCCCGGGCGACGTCCAGGTCACCGCGCTCGACCATCAGGCGCAGGGCCTGGGACTCGGTCATGTTGCGCATGATCACCCGGCGCAACTTCGGGGCGCCGCGCCAATAGTCGTCATTGCGACTCATCAGGATCACGTCGTTGGCGCGCCAGATGTCGAGCTTGAACGCGCCGGAGCCGGCCGTGTGCGTGGCCAGCCAGGCCGCACCCTGGTCGTCGCCGACCTGATGCTGCAAGGCGACCGAGCGATCGATGATGAAAGCACTGGGAGAGGTGGCCAGGGTGTTGAGCACCAGCATCGGGTCAGTGACGCGTGGCAACTCCATGACAAAGGTGTGCGGCCCTTCGGCGCGCATCAGTTTGACGACGTTATCGGCGGTGAAACCGTAGGCTTTCCAGGTGGAAGCCAGGGCGCGGTTGAGGGTGACCACCCGCTGCAACGACCAGGCGACATCTTGCGCGGTAAGCGGCGCACCGGAGTGAAAACGCACGTCATCGCGCAACTGGAAGGTCAGGCGCATGCGGTCGGGGCTGATCTCCCAGGTTTTCGCCAGGGCCGGAATCAGCGTGTCCGGCTGCGCCGCGTCCTGCTCCAGGAGCATGTCGTAGACGTTGGCGTTGACTTCGGCGACCTCCAGGCCCGTCGCCGCGGCGGGGTCCAGGGACAGCAGGTTGATCATGCTCATGCCCACCACCAATTGGTCGGGGGGCGTTTCGCCTTGGGCCAGGCTGACGGGCACCTGCACTGCGCACAGGGCCACGGTGACACACAGCAGCCTGGTCAGGCGCTTGGGCCAGAGATTCATGGTTCAGTCCTTTCTTATATTTATAAAGACTTGTCGCCCGGGCCGCTATGGGCCTGGGACGTGGCGCACGATCAATGTCGGGAGAAGGTGTTGGCCTCGATATACGCGAAGTTGATGTCCTCGCCCAACCCCGGTCGATCGGACAGGTGTACAAAACCGTCGGCGTCCATGGGGTCGACGATGCTGTTGAGGTGCGCCGGGACTTCTTCATAGTCGAGGAACGGGTGCAGCAAGCCGCGCTCGTACCAGCGGCAGTTGCTGATGGCACCGACCACTGCCAGGTTCGCCGCGCCATTGCCGTGTACTTCGCAGTCCATGCCGAACGACTCGGCCAGGTGCGCCACCTTCAGGCACGGCCCGATGCCACCGACCCCGGCCACGCCCGCGCGCAGGATGTCACAGGACTTCTGGGTGACCCAACTGGCGCGGCTGTGGAACTTGCCGGCGATGCTCTCCGGGCCCAGCACCGGGATGTCCAGGTTGGCCGCCAGCCAGGCATAGGACTCCGCCGAGTCTTCCATCATCGGCTCTTCGAACCAGGCGAAATTCAGCTTTTGCAGGGCCTTGCCAATGGTCAGCGCATCCATGCGGCTGTACCAGTGATAACCGTCGAGCATCAGCGCGATGTCCGGTCCCACTGCTTCACGCACAGCGGCGCAGGCCTGGATGTCCATTTGTGGATTCGGGGCGAAGGATATCGGCGGCATCCAGGTGTGCAACTTGATGGCCTTGTAGCCGCGCTGGACCAGTTTTTCGGCGAACTGGGCGTACTCATCCGGCGTGGACAGACCGCCCGGCAGATCGTCACCGCACATTGTGGAACCGTAGGCCGGGACCTTATCGCGATAACCACCAATCAGCTTGTGCACGGGCAACTGGAGCTTGCGCCCGGCCAAGTCCCACAAGGCTTGCTCCACCAGCGCCAACGCCCGGTCGGTGAACTGTCCGGCACTGCCGCGCTGCCAGTGCGCCAGGTCTTGCCAGATGCTTTCGCGATCCATCGGGTCGCGGCCAATCAGCACCTTGCGCACGAAGGACTCGATGATGTGCGGACGAATCAACTCAGGCGGACCAAAGGCATAACCCTCGCTGCCATCGTCGCAGCCGATGCGCAGCAAGGCCATCTTGATCATGACCTCATCGCCTGGATGGGCATGGCCGGCACTGTCCTGAGCGCGGCGCGAAGGGGTGGAAAAGACTTCGACGTGAACGCCTGTGATTCTCATAGGGGAGGAGCACCAAGTTGTTATTGTTTATTTGTATGTCGTCATACAACGTAGCGGATTATTCTGACGTTCACGGCGAGCTGTCAACCCTGAAATTCAATAAAATGTGCGCTTCAATGAGACCCTCTTGAAAGAAGAGGTTATTTTTTCGTGAAGAATCTTCAAATGTCGTCATACCACGAGACACAAAAAGGGGGGCCACTTACCACGGGAGGGGATGATGACTTGAAGGCTAAAAAGATAGCGCTGAGGGCTGGAAAACCCTGTGGGGGCGAGCTTGCTCGCGATTGCGGTGTGCCTGGGCGGCGAGGTTGAATGGGCCGCCGTCATCGCGAGCAAGCTCGCCCCCACAGGGGATTTATAGCGGGCACAGAGTCTGTGCCCGCTATAAAAAAGCAGGTCAGGAGGTGGTTGGAAATCACCTGGGGAATTTCGCCGATGTGGGTCTTGCCGGTGAGCTCGAATTTCCCTTTGCCCAGGGAAGATGACCCCTGGGCTCCCCCGCCACAGGTTTCTACAACGCTGTGGCCGCTGCTAAATTCGGGGGTTGCGCCGGCGATTCCAGAGGACGCCGACCACCGCCGCGATGATCACCACCCCGACATTGCCGAACAACCAGATTGCAAAGTTACGGCTCTGGTCCGCCTCACTTTCGTAGAACGGTCCAAAGTAGTTGCCAACCGCCACGAACACCAGATTGAACGCCCCAACGGCCAGGGCAATGATCAGGAGGACAAACAACGCTCCCTTGATGAAGTTCATATGACCCTCCAGAACCATATGTCCTTGGAGTCATGGAAATCCGAGAACGTACCTTCGATCGAAAAACCCATTTGTATGCGCACGTAACTCATCCAATCCGTCAGGCGCCGGCCATTCCACAAGTCGATATGATCACCACTGCGACCCGCGGTGGTCTCATTTGCTCGACGCCAGAAGTCCTTGAAAAAAATAACGCCCTGCTGCCCCTTCAGGGCGTCTTCGAAGTCTGCACTTTTGACTGTCTTCATAGGCTGCAAGCCAGGAATCCTGGCGCGGGTCAATGCGTTGGCAAGCTCTTCAGCGGCCAATATGTGCCCTTCGCTTCTGGGATGCTGCCAACAATGGCGCACACTTTTGAGCTGGCCCATGTCGGCACCGGCGCGGCGCAGGGCTACGCCGAGGTTGATCGCACATTGGTCGCTGAAGTTTTTTTTGCCTTTGTCTCTGCAGGGCGCGGCGTCGCCGTATATCTGCGGATGGCTGTTCCATAATTTATCGAATGTAAACATCCTGCGCCCTTCCCTAGGTTCTCAATTCTGACGGCCTAGCCTAGCAGATGCCCGGGGGCCTCTCTTGGATAGGCATCCTGCAGTCGGCGTTTTTTCTCCTAGACTTGCCGTTGTCCGCTGTACGCCGGGTTTTGAATGAGCCCGTACGATAAAGACAAATAAAAAAGGGAAACCCGCAATGCTCAAGCCAGTATGGAAAACGCTCCTCTGCACCCTCGCCCTCAGTGCAGGGGCCAACGCGATGGCGGCTGAACCGATAGTGATCAAGTTTTCCCATGTGGTGGGTGAACAAACGCCCAAGGGCCAGGGCGCGTTGATGTTCAAGAAGCTGACGGAAGAACGGTTGCCGGGCAAGGTGAAGGTCGAGGTGTATCCCAACTCCACACTGTATGGCGATGACAAGGAGATGGAGGCGTTGCTCCTGGGGGAGGTGCAGATCATTGCGCGGTCGCTGGCCAAGTTCGAGCAATACACCAAGTCGGTGCAGTTGTTCGATTTGCCGTTTTTGTTTGACGACATCACCGCCGTGGACCGCTTCCAGCAGAGCCCCGAGGGCCAGAAGCTGCTCAAGTCCATGGAAAGCAAGAACGTGACCGGCCTGGCCTATTGGCACAACGGCATGAAGCAGCTGTCGGCCAACAAGCCCCTGCGTATGCCCGAGGATGCCCGAGGCCTGACGTTCCGGATACAGACCTCCGCGGTGCTGGAGGAACAGTTCAAGATGGTGAACGCCAAGGCACAACCGATGATCTTCTCGGTGGTGTACCAGGGGTTGCGCACCGGGCTGGTCAACGGCACGGAAAACACTTACTCGAACTTCTATAACCAGAAGCTCAATGAAGTGCAGAAATACGTCACCGAGTCCAACCACGGCATCCTCGACTACATGCTGATCACCACCTCGGACTTCTGGAACGGCCTGCCACCGGATATCCGCGCTGAACTGGACAAGATCGTGGTCGAGTCCACCGCCCATGCGAACAAGGAAGCGGAACGGTTCAACCAGCTGGACAAGCAGCATGTCGTGGATGCCAAGACCACCGAAATCATTACCCTCACGCCGCAAGAGCGCAGCGCATGGCGCGACAAGATGAAGCCCGTGTGGGCGAAGTTTGAAAAGGAAATCGGGCCGGATTTGATCAGGGCGGCCGAGGCTTCCAACAACACCCAGTGATACAGCTACTCGAACAGGTGTCAGCCATTGTCCTGTGGCGAGGGGATTTATCCCCGCTGGGGTGCGAAGCGCCCCTAAAACCTGACACTACGGTGTGCCTGGTTAATTGTTGGGGGCTGCTGCGCAGCCCAGCGGGGATAAATCCCCTCGCCACAAAGGCGGGCTCACCGCGCCTCAATCTCAACCCTCCCCAGCGACGAAGCACATTGCGTTATGATCCCCGCCTCTTCCTGAACCGGGCCTTTTCCGCCAATGCTGTCGTCCACCCCACACATCCCTACCCTACCTCCCGTTCTCGTCGGCCCGTTGTTGCGGCGGCTGGAGCCCTCGCGGCTGGTGATGTGGCTGGTGGGTACGCGACCGTTGGCGTTGACGCTGCGTGTGGACGGCGTGGGCGATCTTGGGCTGGATGCGTCGCGCTGCACGGTGGTGCCGGTGGGGCAGCAGGCTTTCGTGCATCTGATCGATGTGCGCCTCGACAACCCGCTGCCCCAGGACATCGCGATTGACTATGACCTGCTGGTGGACGGCGCCCCCATCGCCGAATGGGCGCCGCATTTGCTGTATGGCGAGGCCCAGTGTCCGAACTTCATGCTGCATTCACGCATCGAGCAGTTGGTCCACGGTTCTTGCCGCAAACCCCATTACCCGACCCACGACGGCTTGCTTTGCGTAGACCGGTTGTTGGCCCAGGCGCCGACGCAACGGCCAGCGCTGTTGATGATGAGCGGCGACCAGGTCTACGCCGATGACGTCGCCGGGCCGATGTTGCGGGCGATTCATGCGCTGATCGAGCGACTGGGGTTGTTCGAGGAATGCCTGGAGGGTGCGGTGGTGGAGGACAGCGCCAAGCTCTATCAACACCCGGCCAGTTACTACCATCGCGCTGATTTATTACCCGCGCTTGAGAGCAACGAAACCCTGCGCGAGCGATTTTTCGGCGGGGCGCGTAAGCCGATTTTCACCAGCAGCAGCGCCGACAATCACTTGGTGACCTTCGCTGAAGTCATGGCGATGTACCTGTTGGTATGGTCCCCGGTGCCGTGGACGCTGGTCGCCCCGCAACCACCCGAGTTGACCGCCGAGCGGCGCCAGCGCTACGACCTGGAACAACAACGCATCGAGGGATTCAAGGCCGGACTGGACGGCGTGGCGCGGGTGTTCGCGCACCTGTCGTGCCTGATGATTTTCGACGATCACGATATTACCGATGACTGGAACCTGTCCGCGCAGTGGGAAGAAACGGCCTACGGCCATCCGTTCTCCAAACGCATCATCGGCAATGCGTTGATCGCCTACATGCTCTGCCAGGGCTGGGGCAATAACCCCGATGCCTTTGCCGACGTGGTCAAGCAAACCGTGGCCTTGGGCGACACCGCCCGGGACCGCTACCTCGACAGCGGCCCCCAGGACCAACTGATCGACACGCTGCTGGCTTTCCAGCAATGGCATTACGTGCTGCCGAGCACGCCGGCCCTGGTGGTACTCGATACCCGCACCCGACGCTGGCGCAGCGAGAACAACCTCAAGCAGCCTTCCGGCCTGCTGGATTGGGAAGCCCTGAGCGAGTTGCAACAAGAGTTGCTGGATCACCCTTCGGCGATCATCGTTTCACCGGCGCCGATCTTCGGTGTCAAGCTGATCGAAACCGTGCAGCGGGTGTTCAGTTGGTGCGGTTTTCCACTGCTGGTGGACGCGGAAAACTGGATGGCCCATCGCGGCGCGGCCCAAGTCATCCTGAACATTTTCCGACACTCGCGCACACCCGGTAATTACGTGGTGCTGTCGGGCGATGTGCATTATTCCTTCGTCTACGAGGTGTTGATCCCACACCGCAAGGGCGGCCCACGCATCTGGCAGATCACCAGCAGCGGCATCAAGAATGAATTCCCACCGGCGCTGCTGGAATGGTTCGACCGCTTGAACCGTTGGCTCTATTCACCGCGCTCGCCCCTGAACTGGTTAACCAAGCGCCGCAGCATGCGCATCGTCCCCCACACCCCGGAACACGCCGAGGCTGGGGAACGGCTGTGGAACTCAGCGGGGATCGGCCAGGTGTTCTTCAATGACAAGGGCCAACCCGCGCAGATCTACCAGCACAACGCCAACGGCAAGCCACCGACACAGATGCTGCCGCCAGAATCGCCCCCGGCCTGGTAGCCACGGTCGCGAGAGATGAGCTTGCTCCCTCGCCAGAGGAGTTGGCGACAGCCACAAAAAACGGGGGCCATGTTGCCATGGCCCCCGTTCCATTTACCTTTCTGCGATCACGGGTACTGCTGGTAAGTCTGCCCCTGCTGCTGCTGCGGCGCCCCCTGATATTGCTGGCCGGGAATCGCCTTGAGGTTGACCTCGACACGACGGTTCTGCGCACGACCATTGACGTCGGCGTTGCTGGCCACCGGATTGTCCGGGCCGGCGCCACGGGCCGACAGGTTGGCGCCGCTCACGCCTTGGGACGTCAGGTAGGTCGCCACGCTCTGGGCACGACGCTGGGACAGGTCCATGTTGTGCTGGCGGCTGCCGGTGCTGTCGGTGTAACCGACGATCTCGATCTGGTTCTGGTTGAACTCCTTGAGGGAGTTGGCCAGGTTATTCAGCGGCTGGTAGAAGCTGGACGCAATGTTGGCCGAATCGGTGGCAAAAGTGATGTTGCCCGGCATGATCAGTTTGATCTGGTCGCCCTGGCGCTGCACTTCAACGCCGGTATTGGCCATGCTGGCGCGCAGTTTCTTTTCCTGCTGGTCGGCGTAGTAGCCGTAGCCGGCCGCGGAAGCGCCCACGACGGCGGCGCCGATCAACGCGCCCTTGCCACGGTTATCGTGACCGATGGCCGCACCGGCCAACGCACCGGCCAATGCCCCGAGGCCGCCGTACTTGGCGGTCTTGCTCATGCCTGAAGAATCCGTGGAAGCCTGGCCCTGATTGTCATAGGGATTAGGCGACGCGCAGCCGGACAACAGGGCCACAGCGGTAGCGACAACGATCAAGCGACGCGAGGTGAACATGGACAAGCTCCTGGTTTTCTGTCTGAAGTGCCAGGGCGTAGGCAATCGACTCTGGCTGGCGTTGGAACGCGACAAAGATTAAAAATTCCGCCCGCTGCGCTGCGTTTACCTAGAACTTACACATCACAAACCGGAGCGCTCAGGGTTTGGTCACCCGGCGGCGGTGACAGTCACCTGGCTCGAGTTTCTTGCCATCGGCAGAGCGCACCTCAAGCGGCGCTACCGGTTCATCATGCGCCTTGTCCAGCAACACCGAGTGAGTTTCTCCAGCACTGAACAAATGCCGTTCGCCCCACTGGCGCAGCGAAACCACGATGGGAAACACCTCGCGGCCCTTCTGCGTCAACGCGTACTCCTTGTAAGCGCTGCCATCGGAGGCGGGCCGGGTCTCGAACACCCCCACTTCCACCAGCGCCTTGAGGCGTGAGGCGAGGATGTTCTTCGCCAACCCGAGGTTCTTCTGGAATTCACTGAACCTGCGCACATCGTCAAAGGCGTCGCGAATGATCAGCAACGACCAGCGATCGCCAATGACTTCAACCGCTCGGCCCACGGGGCACTCATGGCTGCCCGGCGATGCTTGCTGTGTCATCCCGCTCTCCTTGATTGAAAAAACTGGTTGCAGATTAAAACCGGGAACGCTAGAAATCAAATAACCGGTTTCAAAACAAAACCTGATTGTTCAAGGATGGCCCATGATTTCGGAAACCCAATCCAACGAATCCGTTGCGCGTTCGTCCCGGACGCACGCTCCCAGGCTCAGCCGCTCGTTGACGCTATTGTTTTCCGTCACCTGCGCATTTGCCGTGGCGAACGTCTATTTTGTCCAACCCCTGCTCGACGCCATCGCTGAAAGCCTGCACGTTGCCCCCGGCCTGGCCGGTGTCGTGGTGACCGCTACCCAGGTGGGCTACGCCGTGGGCCTGGTGTTCATCGTGGCATTGGGGGATCTGCTCGATCGCAAGCGCCTGATGCTCAGCCAGACCCTGCTGTCAGCCGTGGCACTCGCTGTCGCAGGGGGTGCCGGACAGTGGCCGGTGTTGCTGGGCGCGATGGTCATGGTGGGGATGATGGCGGTACTGGTGCAGGTCATTGTCGCCTACACCGCCGCCCTCGCCTCACCACAACAACGGGGGCAAGCGGTGGGAGCGGTGACCAGCGGCGTGGTGCTGGGTATCCTGTTGGCCCGACTGGTATCGGGAATCATCGCCGACCTGGCTGGCTGGCGCGCCGTGTTCTTCGTTGCCGCGGGACTGATGGTGACCCTGGCTGTCGTGCTCGCCAAGACAGTGCCTTCGACCAGCACACCCCGGTCCGGCATGTCTTATCCGAGGCTGATCGGGTCGCTTTTCAAATTGTTCGTCACGGAGCGCACCTTGAGGACCCGGGGCGTCCTGGCCTTGCTGATCTTCGCCGCGTTCAGCGTGTTGTGGACGGCAATGGTGTTGCCGCTCAGTGCACCGCCCCTGTCGCTGTCCCATACCCAGATCGGCCTGTTCGGCCTGGCAGGCGTGGCCGGGGCGCTGGCCGCCTCAAGGGCCGGACGCTGGGCCGATCGAGGATGGGGGCAGCGCACCACCGGCATCGCGTTGGCATTGTTGACGCTGTCGTGGCTGCCCACGGCGTTCGCCCAGACCTCATTACTGGCGTTGATTGTCGGGGTGATTGCCCTGGATTTCGCCGTGCAAGCCGTGCACGTCACCAACCAGAGCCTCATTTTCGCTGCCCGCCCTGATGCGCAGAGCCGCCTGGTGGGCGCGTACATGTGCTTCTATTCCATCGGCAGCGCCTTGGGAGCCGGCGCCGCGACCCAGGTTTATGCACAGTGGGGTTGGGTCGCGGTGTGCCTGTTGGGTGCGTCGATCAGCGCGACCGCCCTGGCCTGGTGGGCCTGGACCGACCTTATCCCCGCGCGAGGCTGCGGCTCACCCCCCTGACGATCATCTCCACTTCCCGCCCGTCAATCGTCAGCGGTGGCAGCAGGCGGATGGTCTTGCCCCGGGTGACGTTGATCAGCAAGCCATGATCCCGGGCGGCGCAGAGGGTCAGGTCGCGGACCGGTTGCTTGAGTTCGATGCCGATCATCAAGCCTTGGCCGCGAATAGCCAGCACGTTCGGGTTATCCGCCAGTTCGGCGCGCAACTGCGTAAGCAACTGTTCGCCCTGACGCCGGGCGTTGTCCAGCAAGCCTTGCTCTTCGATGATATCCAGCACCGTGCAGCCGACCCGGCAGGCCAGCGGATTGCCGCCGAACGTGCTGCCATGGCTGCCGGGGGTAAACAGCTCGGCGGCCTTGCCCCGGGCCAGGCACGCGCCGATAGGCACGCCGTTGCCCAGGCCTTTGGCGAGGGTCATGACGTCCGGCACGATGCCTTCGTGCTGGAACGCAAACCACTGACCGGTGCGACCGATGCCGGTCTGGATTTCATCGAGCATCAGCAGCCAGGCGCGCCGGCTGCACAGTTGACGCAAGGCCTTGAGATAGCCGGGCGGGGCGAGTTGCACACCGCTTTCACCCTGGATCGGTTCCACCAGTACCGCGACGATGCGCTGCCCATGGGCCTGCTGGATCGCTTCCAATGCGGCGAGATCGCCGAACGGCACCTTGATGAAATCCCCAGGCAACCGATTGAAACCCAGCCGCACCGCCGGACCATCGCTGGCCGACAACGTGCCCAATGTGCGCCCGTGAAACGCGTTCTCCATGACCACCACCAAAGGCTGCTCGATGCCCTTGTGCCAGCCATAGAGACGCGCCAGTTTCAGCGCGGTTTCGTTGGCTTCGGCGCCAGAGTTATTGAAAAACACCCGCTCCAGCCCGGACAGCTGCGTGAGCTTTTCCGCCAGCCGCCGCTGCCAATCGATGCTGTACAGGTTGGACGTATGCAGCAGCAGGCCGGCCTGTTCGCTGATGGCCGCGACCAGCCGAGGATGGGAATGACCGACATTGGTCACCGCCACGCCCGCCACCGCATCGAGGTATTCGCGACCGTCCTGGTCCCACAGGCGCGTACCCAGGCCACGGGTGAAATTCAGTGCCAGGGGTTGGTAAGTGGTCATCAGGCAGGCGGCGGTCATGGCATCAAGCTCCATCGGGTGGTTTTTTCCAGTATGGTTAGCCACTTGTGCTGGATAAACGCTGCTTTACTTCAATCATTTAAAAGCTGAGCTTGATAATGGACCTGTTCCAGGCAATGACCGTTTACGTGAAGGTGGTAGAAACCGGCAGCCTGACAGCGGCGGCCCAGGCGTGCGAAATGTCCACGACCATGGTGGGCAATCATCTTCGTGCATTGGAGCAACGCCTCGGCGTGCGCTTGATAAACCGTACGACCCGACGTCAGCGCCTGACTGAATTCGGCTCGGTCTACTATCAGCGCTGCTCAGAAGTGCTGGGGCTGGTGGTCGACTCCGAACGCCTGGCCGAACAGACCCAGGGCGAGCCCACCGGCATCTTGCGCATCACCGCGCCGCTGACCATCGGCACTGAACGCCTCGCGCCGGCCCTGGCCGAATTCAGCCAGCGTCATCCACAGGTCAAGCTCGACGTCGTGCTGACCAACCAACGCCTGGACCTGCTCGAGCACGGCTTCGACGTCGCCATCCGCCTGGGTCATCCAGACCCAAAATGGATCGCCCGTCCCTTGATGGACTACACCCTGACCATCTGCGCCTCGCCGACCTACCTGGCCCGGCGAGGCACACCGGAAAAACCCGTCGACCTCCAACAGCATGACTGCCTGTCATTCGCCTATCCTGCGGGCGACGAGTGGCGGTTCGCCCAGGATCATTGGCCCATCAACGGCCCGGATGGCGAAATCAAAGTGCCGGTGAGCGGGCCAATGCTGATCAACAGCTCTTCGGGCCTGCACCGCGCCGCCCTGGCCGGCATGGGCGTGGTGATGCTGCCCGACGCGCTGGTGGAGCAGGACCTGAAGGATGGAGCGTTGGTAGCGCTGCTGCAGGATTATCAACTGCCCCATCGACCGATGAGCCTAATGTACGCCCAAGATCGCTACCGATTGCCGAAACTGCGCAGTTTTGTCGAGTTTGCGTTGCAGAAATGGGGGAAACCTCAGTTCGCAGCCCAATGATGTTGACGGCTCGACACAAAGGACTGGCCCACGGCCGGCCACCAGCACCGCTAGTGGCCCCGCGCGCCATCGGCTACTCTTCAGGCCTGGGACGAGCATTTTGATGTCAAGGCTGATGGGGAAACGACGATGGGAGACGCCTCGAACATCGATAGGCCGCGGTTCGATCTGTCCGATCTGGATGAAGACGTACTGCACACCATTCTGGAACTGGTCAGCGACGGCATCTGGGACTGGAACGCCAACACCGGGTTCGTCTACCGCAACCCCGGCTGGTACACGATGCTCGGCTACTTGCCCCATTCATTGACTAACACCGTGCTGACCTGGGAAAGCGTGATCCACCCCGAGGACTATCCACGGGTCATGGCCTTGTTCGACGGCTACCTGGAAGAACGAACCCACCGCTACCAGGCCGAATACCGCTGCCGCACGCAGGACGGTTCCTACATCTGGATCGAAGATCGCGGTTACATCATCGCCCGCAATCCTGACGGCACGGTGGCTCGCATGATCGGCGCCCATCGCAGCATCGACGACAAGAAGCGCCTGTTCGAACAACTGGAGCGGCGCAACCAGTCCCTGGAAGCCGTCATCGAAGAGCGCACCCGCGAACTGTCCCGGGTCAATCAACAGCTACAGATCCAGCTCGACGAAAACCGCAGGCTCGCCGAAACCGATGCCCTGACCCTGGTCGCCAATCGCTATCGCCTTGAACAGGCGCTGCCACTGGCCTGCGAGCGCACCCAGCGCTTTCGCGAGCCTTTGTCACTGATCGCCATGGACGTCGACGACTTCAAGGACATCAACGACCGTTACGGCCATGCGTTCGGCGACGCGGCGCTGGTGCAAGTGGTGCAGGCCGTTAAACGCTGCGAGCGCGACGGCGATTTGCTGGTGCGCTGGGGCGGTGATGAATTCATCATGATTTTGCCCAACACCTCACTGGCCGACGCCTGCCTGATGGCCGAAACCATTCGCCGCGGACTGTCCGACCTGCTGCCGGTGGGGGATTTTCAGATCACCATGAGTTTCGGTGTGGTGCAGCGCTTCGACGATGAGCAGCAGGCGGCGCTGCTGGACCGGGCGGACCAGGCGCTGTATCGCTCCAAGATGGCGGGCAAGAATGTGATCTGCAAATGAGCCTGGCCCGGCACACCGGCAAAAAAATGAATGCATCTTTGCGGCGTCTACGGCGGTCATAGGTTGTAACGCTTGCAATCAGGTGCTTGCCCTTGTCGACTCGATCCCCCTCTCCTCCCAATCTTTACCTGGGTTGCGCCGGCTGGTCATTGCCCCGGGAGCATTGGCCGTCGTTTCCCGCTGAAGGTACTCATCTGCAACGCTACAGCGCTCGCTTCCCGGCCGTGGAGATCAACAGTTCGTTCTACCGCCCACACCGCCCCGCCACCTATGCAAAGTGGGCAGAGAGCGTCACCCCGGACTTCCGGTTCTCGGTCAAGGTGCCGAAGCAGATCACCCATGAGCGACGTCTGTTCGATTGCGCAGGACTTGTGGATGAGTTTCTCGGGCAATGCTCGCAGCTAGGGGAAAAGCTGGGCTGCCTGTTGATCCAGCTTCCGCCATCGCTTGCCTTCGACGCCAGGTTGGCCGAGGCATTCTTCACTGCCTTGCGTGACCGTTATCAAGGCCTCGCGGTGCTTGAGCCCCGGCATCCGAGTTGGCTTGCGCCATCCGTCGCGGCGCTGCTGGATGAGCAACACATCGGCCGTGTCGCCGCCGATCCGTCGCCGCTGCCCGGCTGCGACCTGCCAGCTGGCTGGCCCGGTGTTCGTTATTACCGGTTGCACGGGTCACCGCGAATCTACTACTCCCACTATGAAGATGCCTGGCTAGAGCAGCTCGCCCGGCAGTTGAAGACCGAGCCAAACACACCGACCTGGTGCATCTTCGACAACACGGCCAGTGGCGCCGCGATCCCCAATGCATTGCGCTTGAACGATCTGATGCGCGGCTGAACCCCGCGACCGGCAACAAATGCCGACCTGTCGCCGGTTCAACCGTGACAACGCCGCTCGCGTCCAATAGATTAGGCGACCAGAAAAAAGCGCTATGCCTTTCTCGCCTCATCCCGCTAACAGAAGTAGTGAAATTTCAATGTCCGATTCCAACACCGCTGAATCCGTAGTCACCCTGTCGTCCAAAGCGGAATACGAAAACTCCATCAATCTTTCACAGCATCTGCCCCTGGCCAAAAACATCAGTGAGATGGTCCTCGATGCGTTCCAGTCGAACCGCGAAAGCGACCAGATCCGCGAGCTGCGCAATGCTATCCGCCAGGCCCACGATGCCTTCGACGACGACAAGGCCTACGAACTGATGGGCCAGCTCAAGCAGCTCAAGGACGCCGAAGCCGCCGATTTCGCGGCCCTGGAAGACCTGAGCAGCCGCTTCCCGATCAGCCGCATCCTCTCCAGCTACAAGGACGACCCATCGTTTCAGGAACTGGTCTACGGCCTGGCCCTGAAAGTGTTGAACCAGACCCACCAGGCCATCAGCAACCCGAGCGGCAGCAAAGGCAAAGCCTCGCGGGCCAAGAAGGAAGCGGAAGTGTTTGTCATCAGCAAGGACGGCATCAGCGTCACCCTGCCCTTGCGCACGCCGCGCTCCAAGCCGAACGTCGACCGCGAGGCCTTCGAGTTCCTGGGTTTCAGCTTTGTCGGCGAAGGCGAAGAAGCCGAGCTGGAAAACGAAACCTTCCTGGACAACGACGGCACCGAACAACAGGCCACCCGCAAAAGCATCGTCACTGCGTTGCAACAGCAGAAGGCATTCGACGGCTACAGCATCGCCCAGCAATAAGCCTCACCCGAGGCCGCTGTGGGAGCGAGCTTGCTCGCGATGAAGCCGTCCAGCACTCATGCAGGCTGAACCACCGCTATCGCGAGCAAGCTCGCTCCCACAGGAACATCGACAGCCCGGGCAACGTCCATGAAAAAGCCCCGCGTTTCTCTCGAAGGCGGGGCTTTTTCATGGGAATGAGAGGATCGTCTCAAACCGCTCCGAGCCGCTCAACCATGTCTGGAAACTTCTCGACCAGCCTGATCAGAAGAGCCGCCTGGGCATTGGGTTTGGACTTCTCCTGCTCCCAGTTTCTAAGGGTGCCAGGACTGGTCCTGATGCTCTTGGCAAAAACGGCCTGAGACATATGGAGCTTGTCGCGCAACGCTACGATTTCCTGCGCCGACACCTCGGGAACCGGTTTGTCTTCGATCGATATCTGGCGAAGGGTAATCTTGCCCTCCCGTTGAGCGGCCATCTCCCCGACGCCTTGCATCATCTCGGCAAACAGATCACGTTTTTTCATAAGGTACCTCGCACTTTCAACTCAGCTTCTATGGCGCGCTTGAGCGTCTTCTCTTGCTCGGAGGTCAGGTTTTCCAACTCGTCCTTGTCATAAATCGCAAACATCCAGAACTGACGATCATTCATGAGCCAATAGTAAATGACTCGCAACCCACCTCGCTTCCCTTTGCCACGACGTTCATCGAACCAGCGCAGCTTACGAAAGCCGCCGGTTCGTGGCATGACGTCACCAACCTCTGGATGCTGCAGCATATAGGACTGAAGCAGGCGATATTCATCGTCAGTCAGGTAATGGCCAACCGTGGCGGTGAACGTAGTCGTTTCAAAAAATAGGGTACGCATGGCAGAAACTATAGGCAAATTGCTTACAGTTCAACAAACCCTAATCTATTGCGACGAATGACAGCCAATCCATACCCCTATATAGACAAAAAGCCCCGCGCTTCTCTCGAAGGCGAGGCTTTTTGTGCAGCATCTGAAGCTTAAGGCGCGTACGTCAGCAGCAGCTCACTCGGCACTTTGAAGTCCAGGGACATCATGACGCTCAGGGCGGTGATGGTGAAGATCGAGAACACGAACAGCTTGCGTGCCCAGACCGTGTCATCCACCGCCTTGTAGCCGGTCCAGGCCATGTACAGCCAGTACATGCCCATGGCGGCGGCGACGGCGAGGTAGCTCATGCCGGCGTAGCCGCTGAAGGTCAACATCAAGGTCGCCACGAGGAAGGCCAGGATGTAGAGCAGGATGTGCTTCTTGGCCACGCGGATGCCGCGCTTGACCGGCAGCACCGGAATCGAGGCCGCCAGGTAGTCGTTGAAGCGGAAGATCGCGATGGCATAGGAATGCGGCATCTGCCACAGGCTGAACATCACCAGCAACGTCAGCGCCGCCATGTCGAAGCTGTTGCTCACCGCCACGTAGCCGATCACCGGCGGCATCGCCCCCGACAAACTGCCCACCAGCGTGCCGTGCACCGACTTGCGCTTGAGGTACAGGCTGTAGAGGCCGACGTAGATGACAAAACCGATCACCGCGAACAGCGCCGCCAACGGGTTGGCCACCCGATACAGCAGCGCGACACCGGCCACACCCAGCACCGTGGCGAACGCCAGGGCCAGTTGCACCGGGATCAGCCCCTGGACCAGCGCGCGGTTCTTGGTGCGCTCCATCTTGATGTCGATGTCGCGGTCGATGCAGTTGTTGAACACGCAACCGGACGCCACCACCAGGGAAGTGCCGATCATCGCCGCCAGGAAGATGGCCAGATCGACATGCCCTTTCGAAGCCAGGAAAAACCCGCCTGCCACAGAAAGCACGTTACCGAAAATGATCCCCGGCTTGGTGATTTGGATAAAGTGCTTTAAGGACATCCGGACTTTCCTCAGTGCGCCATCATGTTGGTGTGGATGCTGAACATGATCCACAACGACAGGCCAACCAGCAGGACAATCACGATCGCGGCAAAGACAAACGCGACCACGTTGTTACGTTGGGCGGCGGAGCGGTCCAGGTGCAGGAAGTACACCAGGTGCACCAGTACCTGGACCACGGCGAAGATCAGGATGATCCACAGGGTCAGGCTCTTGGGCAGTGTCGGGTACATCACCAGGCCGAACGGAATGACGGTCAGGATCACCGACAGGATGAAACCGATGGCGTAGGACTTGACGCTGCCGTGGCCGGCGTCGTGGCCATCATGGGAATGTGCGTTAGCCATTTACAAAGTCCCCATCAGATATACAACGGTGAATACGCAGATCCACACCACGTCCAGGAAGTGCCAGAACAGGCTCAGGCAGCTCAGGCGCGTCTTGTTGGTGGCGGTCAGGCCGTTTTTCTGGACCTGGTACATCATAATCGCCATCCAGATCAGGCCGCTGGTCACGTGCAGACCGTGGGTGCCGACCAGGGTGAAGAACCCGGACAGGAAGCCTGAGCGGCTAGGACCGAAGCCCTCGGAGATCAGTACGTGGAACTCATTGATCTCCATGCCGATGAAGCCGGCACCGAACAGGAAGGTCATGGCCAGCCAGCCCAGGACCTGGTTTTTCTTGCCCTTGAACAACGCCAGCATGGCGAAGCCGTAGGTGATCGAGCTGAACAGCAGCAGCGCGGTTTCGCCCAGCACGTACGGCAGCTCGAAGATGTCGTGGCCCGACGGGCCACCGGCGACGTTGTTAACCAGCACCGCGTAGGCCGCGAAGATCGACGCAAACAGAATGCAGTCGGTCATCAGGTAGAGCCAGAAACCGAATACGGTCATCTCGCCCGAGTCGTGGTGATGGTCATCGTGCCCATGGTCATGACCATGGGCGTGTCCAACAGTGGTCACTAAGTTCGACATGGTTTAAGCCTGTTCCAACGAGGTTTCAACACGGGTGGCGGTGGCGGGGACTTTCCCGGCCGCTACCAGGCGCTTGTGCTGCTCGGCTTCGATGCGTTCGATGACATCCACCGGCACCATGTAGCCCTGATCGTCACGGGCGGCATGGATCACGAAATACACCACGGTGCCGACCAGGCTGGCGATGGCCAGCCACCAGATGTGCCAGATCATCGCGAAACCGAACACGGTCAACAGCGCGCCCATGACCACACCGGTCGCGGTGTTGTTGGGCATGTGGATCGGCTGGTACTTGGCCGGAGCCTGGTACGCGGTGCCGTTTTCCTTGGCCTCGGTGAACGGGTCGATGACGTCCGCTTTTGGCAGCACGGCAAAGTTGTAGAACGGCGGTGGCGAAGAGGTCGACCATTCCAGGGTATGGGCATTCCACGGGTCACCGTGGTCGCACACGTTCTCTGGCTTGTTGCGATCGCGCACGCTGACGTACAGCTGGATCAGCTGGCAGGCGATGCCGACAGCGATCATCACCGCACCGAACATGGCGACGTACAGGTACGGCACCCACTCAGGGTTGGTGGTGGCGTTCAGGCGACGGGTCATGCCCATGAAGCCCAGTACATAGAGCGGCATGAACGCGACGAAGAAGCCGGTGATCCAGAACCAGAACGCGGCCTTGCCCCAGCCTTCGTGCAGCTTGAAGCCGAACGCTTTCGGGAAGTAGAACGCGAAGCCGGCGATGTAGCCGAATACCGCGCCACCGATGATCACGTTGTGGAAGTGGGCGATCACGAACAGGCTGTTGTGCAGCACGAAGTCCGCACCCGGGATGGCCAGCAGTACGCCGGTCATGCCGCCGATGGCGAAGGTCACCATAAAGCCCAGGGTCCACAGCACGTGGCTGGTGAAACGCAGGCGGCCCTGATAGATGGTGAACAGCCAGTTGAACAGCTTCACCCCCGTCGGGATCGAAATCAGCATCGTCGCCAGGCCGAAGAAGGCGTTGACGCTGGCCCCCGAACCCATGGTGAAGAAGTGGTGGAGCCAGACCATGAAGCCCAGTACCGAGATCGCGCCGGAAGCGTAGATCATCGAGTGGTGGCCGAACAGTTTCTTGCCGGAGAAGGTCGAGATGACTTCGGAGAAAATCCCGAACGCCGGCAGGATCAGGATGTACACCTCGGGGTGACCCCAGGCCCAGAACAGGTTGACGTACATCATCGGATTTCCACCCAGTTCATTGGTGAAAATGTGGAAATCCATGTAGCGGTCAAGCGTCAGCAAAGCCAGGGTAGCAGTGAGGATCGGGAAGGAAGCGACGATCAGCACGTTGGCCCAGGTGCAGGTCCAGGTGAAGATCGGCATGTCCATCAACTTCATGCCCGGGGTACGCATTTTCAGCACGGTGGCGAGGAAGTTGACCCCCGTCAGCGTTGTCCCCAACCCGGATAGCTGTAGCGCCCAGATGTAGTAATCCATCCCCACGCCCGGACTGTATTGCAGCCCCGACAGCGGCGGATAGGCCACCCAACCGGTCTTGGCGAATTCGCCAACGCCCAGGGACAGGTTGATCAGCACCACGCCGGACACCAGCAGCCAGAAGCTCAAGGAGTTCAGGAACGGGAAGGCCACGTCACGGGCGCCGATCTGCAGCGGCACCGCAAGGTTCATCAGGCCGGTGAAGAAGGGCATCGCCATGAAGATGATCATGATCACACCGTGGGCGGTGAAGATCTGGTCATAGTGTTCAGGCGGCAGGTAGCCAGGCGAACCCTCGGTGGCCATGGCCAGCTGGGTACGCATCATGATGGCGTCGGCAAAACCGCGCAGCAGCATGACCATGGCGACGATGATGTACATCACGCCGATTTTCTTGTGGTCGACCGATGTCAGCCACTCGGTCCACAGGTAGGTCCACTTCTTGAAATAAGTGATGCCTGCAAACAATGCCAGACCACCGAGCGCGATGATGGCGAGGGTCACCATGACAATCGGCTCGTGGAACGGGATCGCTTCCCAACTTAATTTACCAAACATCGTTTACTCCTCTGCCCCGGCAGCTGAATGCGAACTCATGTCCATCCCTTCCATGTTGTGGGCCACTTCCTTCTCTTTCTTCTCGTGGTGCATCGGCTTGCCCGGATTCATCCCTTCATACTTGTCGATGATGGTCTGGAACAGGTTCGGCGTGACCGACGAGTAGAGTTCGACTGGGTTGTTCTGGCTCGGTTTGGAAAGGGCTTCGTATTCAGCTTTTTCAAGCTGTTTAGGTGCCTTCTTCACATCGTTGACCCAGGCGTCGAAATCTTCCTGGGTCGTGGCGATTGCTTTGAACTTCATGCCGGTGAAACCCGCGCCGCTGTAGTTGGCAGAGATACCGTCGAGTTCGGCGTTCTGGTTGGCGATCAGGTGCAGCTTGGTCTGCATGCCCGCCATCGCGTAGATCTGGCCGCCCAGGCCCGGGATGAAGAACGAGTTCATCACGGTATCGGAGGTGACCTTGAAATTGATCGGCGTGTGGGCCGGGAACACGATCTTGTTGACGGTGGCGATGCCTTGTTCCGGATAGATGAACAGCCATTTCCAGTCCATCGAAACCACTTCAATGGTGATCGGCTTGACGTCCGAATCCAGTGGACGATACGGGTCCAGGGCATGGGTCGACTTGTAGGTGATGTACCCCAGGGCAATGATGATCAGCACTGGAATTGTCCACACCGCGACTTCGATCTTGGTCGAGTGCGACCACTTCGGCGTGTAGGTGGCACTGGTGTTGGACGCGCGGTATTTCCAGGCGAACAGGAAAGTCATGACGATAACCGGCACAACAACGAGCAACATCAGCAGCGTGGCGGTGATGATCAGGTTTCGTTCATCCAGGCCGACCTGGCCCTTGGGATCGAGCAAGGTCATGTTGCAGCCTCCCAGCAACAACGTGCCGAGCAGGGGCAACAAGCCTAGTAATCGGGGGTACCTGTTTTTACTCATCTCACGACCTCTAAAGCAGCTTGCGCAATGCAGTTGGGTTTTGATCGCCAACACTTCACCCTGCCAAGGGTTGGCATTTTTCTTGGATTGAATAAGGGCTGCCCGTCGCAGCATCAATCAGACGCTGTTCGACACATCCTGGGCCAGCAGTGAGTTCTTATTCGTTGGTCAAAGGCCTAGTTCAAGCCCAATTCCATTTGGTGCGGGTATTGGAGGCACCGACACCCGGGGTCGCATGGGGCGATAACGCCCTTCGACCACCTCGTGCTCAAGCCTGAGCCGGGTCGGAAATTCGGTGCGGCCGATTGTAGTGAGCTGGCGCGCTGTAGACCATGTCTCATCCCGAAATAATTTTTATCCGATCCGGCAATAATCCCTGCCTGCCAATACAACCGGCCGGCATCTTATCGAAATTCATTCTCAACAAGAACCCCAAAAAATATAGGCCTACTACGCCCGATTTAGACAGCTCGCGAGGCATCAGAAGATGTTGTTTTTCTGGGGAGGGCCCATTTTTCGGGGGCTAGGCCGCATGGCGCTTCGCTGTTAAAAATGCCTGTTGCACGAAGAGCAGCTTGAGATAATCCGAGCCGCATCTACTGTTTTTTTGTTACAGGATGAGGTGTTTATCCACGCCAGGAAGGATCGTAGGAGGCAAAATGTGTGACAACATGTCGCACACTGTCGCAGCCCATTCTTGCCTCGGATCAAGGCTGATCCATTCCAAGGCTGAAATGCAAAACGCCCCGGCTCTCCAGAAGAGAAACCGGGGCGTTTCCTTGGGGTGTTTCAGCGAAGGTGTTTGCGGTTACGCGACACCAGCAATGGCACCAGCACCACGGTCAACACGAAGGCCACCAGCGCCCACTGTGCCAGGGACAACCCCAGGATCGGCGGGTACGGGGTGGAGCAAAAACCATCGACCTGGAAACCCAGCGGGAAGATCTTCGCCAGCGGCAGGCCGTCGACAATCGGCTGCAACACGTCGACGCCGCAGCTGACCGCCGGGAAGAACTGGGTGTACACGTGATGCCCCGCCACGGCAGCTCCGGCCAGGGCGCAAAGCACTACAAGTCCTTCGAAAATCGTCAGGCTGCGACGGGTGCGCATGGCCGCGCCGATAAAGGCGAAGATCGCGATCAGCAACAGCGCATAGCGCTGCAGGATACACAGCGGGCACGGCGCTTCACCGAGCACTACCTGCATGTACAGCGCGCCGCCGATCAGCGCCAGGCAGATCAGCCCCAACAGCACCAGAAAGCGCCGTTCACGACCCAGGCGCATCATTTCCTCACTCATTGCGTTTCCTTTTGTATGCATGGATTGACGCGCAGCCTCGCGACACCCGGCGCGCGATCGGATCTACCGAAGTCTACACGCTGACCATGACAGTGAACGAGCTGCGGGCGTCGACATTGGAGGGGAATAGAACGCAAGAAGGTTAAGCGGGGATTAATTCTGGCCGTTGGACAGGGATGGACCTGCAGCCGCCATCGCGAGCAAGCTCGCTCCCACAGGAGATAGCGGCGGACACAATTCCCGTGAACAGCGCAAAAAACTGTGGGAGCGAGCTTGCTCGCGATGAAGACAACCCGGTTGCCCGGGTTTGCCCCGTCCTTATTCCAACGCCGCCGCCGGACCGAAGAATTCGTAGCGACTCTGCTGGTCCGGCACACCCAAGGCCTTGAGGTGGCGCTTGACGGCGCCCATGAAGCCCTTCGGCCCGAGGAAATAAGCGTCCAGGTCGCGCTGTTGCGGCAACCATTGCGCCAGTTGCTCCTCGCTCAACAGCCCCACCTTGTCAGCCGCCGGGCTCAAGCCGTCGTCTTCGTCATAGCAATAGAAACGCTTGAGTTGGGGGTGCCGCTCGGCCAGTTCGTCGATCCAGCCGCGGAAGGCGTGAGCGCGGCCGTTGCGCGCGCAGTGGATGAAATGCACCGGTCGCTCGGTCTGCAGCGCAGCCTGCAGCATGGCCAGGGTCGGAGTGATGCCGACGCCGCCACTGATCAACACCAGCGGCTTGTCGCTGGCGGTCAGGTAGAAATCACCGGACGGCGGGAACAGCTGGATGCTGCTGCCGACCTGAAAATGGTGGTGCAGGTAGTTGGATACTCGTCCACCCGCCTCGCGCTTGACGCTGATGCGGTATTGGCCGTTGTCCGCCAGGGCCGACAGTGAATAGTTGCGGCGCACTTCCTCGCCATCCAGCACCAATTTCATGCCGATGTATTGGCCCGGCTCGGCCACCAGGATCGGCCCTTTGTCCGCCGGTTCAAAGTAGAACGAGGTGATCTCCGAGCTTTCCTGCACCTTGGCCATTAGGGTGAACTCGCGCTCGCCCCGCCAGCCGCCCGGTGCTGCGGCTTTGCGCTCATACATACCAACTTCGGCAGCGATCAGGATATCGGACAGCTGGTTATAGGCAGCGCCCCAGGCGGCGATCACTTCGGGCGTGGCGATCTCTTCGCCCAGCACCTCAGCGATCGCCCGCAACAGGCACGAACCGACAATCGGGTAATGTTCTGGCAGGATCTGCAAGGCGACGTGCTTGTTGACGATTTTCGCCACCAGGTCGCCCAACTGGTCGAGCTGGTCAATGTGCCGTGCATACATCAACACGCCGTTGGCCAGCGCACGCGGCTGATCGCCACTGGCCTGGTGAGCCTGGTTGAACAGCGGACGAACCTGGGGATACTCGGACAGCATCATGCGATAGAAGTGAGTAATCAGCGCCTCCCCACCGCTTTCAAGCAATGGAACGGTGGAGCGAATGATGGCGCGTTCTTCTCGAGTGAGCATAGGGTGACTCCTGACGTATTACAGAGAACAGTACCCAAGCTCTATCAGTTTTCATGCCAATAACTTTTATGTTTATTATCAATAGCTTAAAAATAAAGTAGTCATATCGACACGGCGCACCCTATAGTCTTTATGACTACACGGAGTCATTATGACCGCAACCACACTGCTGACTTCCCTGCTACCCCTGGTGGCCGACCTCTCCCGCGAACTGCCTGAAGGCGAGCGTTATCGACGCCTGCTCGGCGCCTTGCGAGCCCTGTTGCCCTGCGACGCGGCGGCGTTGTTGCGCCTGGACGGTGACTGCCTGGTGCCGCTGGCGGTGGATGGCTTGAGCACCGACACCCTGGGCCGACGATTCCGGGTCAGCGAACACCCGCGCTTCGAGGCACTGCTGGCCAACCCGCAGCCCACCCGCTTCGCCGCCGACAGTGATTTGCCCGATCCCTACGACGGGCTGGTCGAGGGTCTCGATGAGCATCTGGAAGTTCACGACTGCATGGGCTGCCCGCTGTTCGTCGACGAGCGTCCCTGGGGCCTGTTGACGCTCGATTCGCTGGACTCGGGCCGCTTTGAACCCATCGACTTGAGCGCCCTGCAGGCGTTCGCCAGCCTCGCGGCCGCCACGGTCAGCGCCGCCGAACGCATCGAGGGCCTGGCGTTGAAGGCCGAGGACGAGCACCGCCGCGCCGAGGTCTATCGCCAGGCCAGCGGCCAGCAACACCGCGACATGATCGGCCAGAGCAAGGCCCATAAACGCTTGGTGGAAGAGATCAAGTTGGTGGGCGGCAGTGACCTGACTGTGCTGATCACGGGCGAAACCGGTGTCGGCAAGGAGCTGGTCGCCCAAGCCATTCATGCCGCTTCCAAGCGCGCCGAGCAGCCACTCATCAGCCTCAACTGCGCCGCACTGCCGGACACCCTGGTGGAAAGCGAACTCTTCGGCCACGTACGCGGTGCATTCACCGGGGCCACGAACGATCGACGCGGCAAGTTTGAACTGGCCGATGGCGGCACGTTGTTCCTCGATGAAGTGGGCGAGCTGTCGCTGACCGTCCAGGCCAAATTACTGCGGGTGTTGCAGAGCGGCCAGTTGCAACGCCTGGGCTCGGACAAGGAACACCGGGTCGATGTGCGGCTCATCGCGGCCACCAATCGCGACCTCGCCGAAGAAGTGCGCAACGGCCGTTACCGGGCCGACTTCTATCATCGCTTGAGCGTGTACCCGTTGCAGGTGCCGGCGTTGCGTGATCGCGGACGGGATGTGCTGTTACTCAGCGGCTTCTTCCTGGAACAGAACCGTTCGCGCATGGGCCTTAACAGCCTGCGCCTGAACAGCGACGCCCAGGCCGCCCTGCTGGCCTACGACTGGCCGGGTAATGTGCGTGAACTGGAACACCTGATCGGCCGCAGTGCCTTGAAAGCCTTGGGCAGGTGCGCGGTGCGACCGAAAATCCTCAGCCTCGGCGCCCAGGATCTCGACCTGCCCCCAGTCGCCGAGGAAAACCCTGCGCACTCATCCGCCGCCCCAGCGCCGACGATGGGCGGCGTCAGCACAGACTTGCGCGAAGCGGTGGACGACTTCCAGCGCAGGCTGATCGGCGCCAGCCTGGAACGTCACCAGCACAACTGGGCCAGCGCCGCCCGGGAGCTGGGGCTGGACCGGGCGAACCTGGGGCGGATGGCCAGGCGATTGGGGCTAAAGTAACTCCCCTGCCCCTGCTTGGACCCGGGACATGGTGGGTACCTTGTGGCGAGGGGATTTATCCCCGCTGGGCTGCGAAGCGGCCCTAAACCCTGTTGCTTCGGAGTATCAGACTGAACGCGCAACGTTTCTGGGGTTGCTGCGCAACCCATCGGGGATAAATCCCCTCACCACAGCTTTCGTCCTAAAGCCTGCCCCCAACAAGTCGATAACCCAATATCAAAAGCTGTTTTGGCGATCTTCGTGCTCGCCCCACCTTTTTCCACAGAAGGTTTTTATGTCTTCCAATAAAGCCCGCGCAGATTCACTTTCGCTTCTGCTATTTACCTTGCGCAGCGGCAAGCTGATGGCGATCAACCTGCTCAAAGTCAGTGAAATCATTCCCTGCCCGCCACTGACCAAGCTGCCGGAGTCGCACCCACACGTCAAAGGCATCGCCACCCTGCGCGGGACTTCTTTGTCGGTGATCGACTTGAGCCGCGCCATCGGCGAGCGGCCACTGGAGGATCCAGATGGCGGTTGCCTCATCGTCACCGACGTCAGCCGCTCCAAGCAGGGCCTGCATGTGCAGGCAGTGAGCAAGATCGTGCATTGCCTGACCACCGACATCAAACCGCCGCCCTACGGCTCCGGCGGCGTGCGAGCGTTCATTACCGGCGTGACCTCGGTGGACGGTACGCTGGTGCAGGTGCTCGACATCGAGAAAGTCATCCACGGCATCGCCCCGGCACAGATCGAAACCGCGCCGACCGAACTGAGCATGGAAGACGCCGAGGTGCTGGGCAACGCACGAATCCTGGTGGTCGATGACAGCCAGGTGGCCCTGCAACAATCGGTGTACACCCTGCGCAACCTGGGCCTGCAATGCCACACCGCCCGCAGCGCCAAGGAAGCCATCGAGTGCCTGCTGGACCTGCAAGGCACCGATCAACAGATCAACCTGATCGTCTCCGACATCGAAATGTCCGAGATGGACGGCTACGCCCTCACCCGCACCCTGCGCGAGACCCCGGACTTCGCCCACCTCTACGTATTGCTGCACACGTCACTGGACAGCGCCATGAACAGTGAAAAGGCCCGCTTGGCCGGTGCCAACGGAGTACTGACCAAGTTCTCCTCGCCGGAACTGACCAAGTGCCTGATCACCGCGGCCAAGGCCGTCGCCGAACAAGGTCATTGAAGCGGGCCGGATCGTTCCCACGCCAAGGCGTGGGATTGATCATCGTCCGGCAAACCTCAGGCATACTCCTGCCCTGGCCCCCAGAATAAGGACCTGTCTGATGAAATCCCATGCCCTGATCTTCATGGGCCTTGCCGCCCTGGCCTTCCAGGCCCATGCCTCCAGCCCTGATGCCTGGGCCGCGCATGACAAAGCCGTACTCGCCAGCTGCCTCAAGGCCAGCGGCCTGAAAAATGTCGAACCGGTGGGCACCGCCGCGCAGTTCGACGACCGGGTCGGCTACACCGCGCTGTTGCTGCAAGGCCAGTACCCACAGAAACACATGAAAGACGCGACCGGCACCGAGCTGTGCCTCTACCGCAAGAAAACCAAAACCGCCTATGTCACCGAGTGGGACGCGATTCGCCCGGCCCGATAGCCCGCAGGTGAATGGCGCATAACTTGCTTCGCCGGGCTTATCGCGGCGTTTTTCTGTCGCCGCTTTCAGCCTATTGCCTTCGGTCGATCAATGAACACAACGTTTTCCTGTGTAGGGTGCGGTAAATGCTGTACCGGCCATCACGTTCCCCTGACCCTCGACGAAGCCAGGATGTGGGCGAATGACGGCGGCCAGGTGATTGTCCTGGTCGAAGCCTTCCTGCCCAATGGCCTCGGCCTTCCGGTGGCGCAACGTGAACATGCCGAACGACGCTCGGCGGTGGTCCGTAGCGGCACGAGCGACGCGCTGGTGGCGATCACGTTCGCCGCTTATAACGTGGGTCGTTGCCATAATCTGGACGACGAAAACCTGTGCCGCATCTATGAGCGCAGACCTTTGGTGTGCCGCATCTATCCCATGGAAATCAACCCACACATCCCCCTCAATACCGCCGCCAAGGATTGCCCACCAGAGTCGTGGGAAACCGGGCCGCAGTTGATCCTTGGCGGTGAATTGGTGGACCAGGAACTGGCCCGGTTGATCGAGCGTTCACGCCAAGCCGATCGTGAGGAAATCGCGATCAAGGAACGCATTTGCATGTCCCTGGGTATCCACACGACGGCGTTGAAGGGCGACGGATTCACGGCCTACCTGCCGAACATGGCTGCGTTTGCCGCCGCCATCGATCAAGCCCGCTCTCGGCCGTTGGACCAAGCGGCTGGAGAATGGCAGTTCCATCTGTCCGGCGAGGACGTGGCCAACCAGGTCTCGGCCAGCGGCGCGCGGGTGGTCACTGAAGCACCGGTCACCTACGCCTTCATTTCCCTACGGGCCGCCTGAGTTTGTAAAGATCCCCCCCTGTGGGAGCGAGCTTGCTCGCGATGGCGCCAGCCCAGTCACGCGCAATGGATTGACAGACCGCCATCGCGAGCAAGCTCGCTCCCACAGAGGACTGGCGGCGCTGCGATTACACTCTCCCCCTCTCGCCTAACCCGCGCCAGGAATGTTAGCGTGCTTGGTATTCCCTGCAGATGAGCCTTGCACGATGAAAAAAACCGTACTTGCCTTCAGCCGTATCACGCCCCCCATGATCGAACGCCTGCGCCAGGACTTCGACGTGATCGTCCCCAACCCGTCGAACGGCGACATCAACGCGCAATTCAACGAAGCCTTGCCCCACGTCCATGGCCTGATCGGTGTCGGGCGCAAGCTCGGCCGCGAGCAACTGCAAAGCGCCACGAACCTGCAAGTAGTGTCGAGTGTGTCAGTGGGCTACGACAACTACGACCTGGCCTATTTCAATGAACGCGGGATCATGCTCACCAACACCCCCGACGTACTCACCGAAAGCACCGCCGACCTGGCCTTCACCTTGCTGATGACCAGCGCCCGTCGCGCCGCTGAACTGGACGCCTGGACCAAGGCCGGGCAATGGCAAGCGACCGTCGGCCCGCAACTGTTCGGCAGCGATGTGCACGGCAAGACCCTGGGTATCGTCGGCATGGGCAACATCGGCGCGGCCATTGCCCGGCGTGGTCGGTTGGGGTTCAACATGCCGATCATCTACAGCGGCAACAGTCGCAAGACCGAACTGGAAAACCAGTTGGGCGCACAATTTCGCGAGCTGGATCAGTTGCTGGCCGAAGCGGACTTTGTCTGCCTCGTGGTGCCATTGAGCGAGAAGACCCGTCATCTGATCGGCCAACGCGAACTGGCCTTGATGAAACCGAGCGCCATCCTGGTCAACATTTCCCGTGGCCCGGTGGTGGATGAGCCGGCGCTGATCGAAGCCCTGCAGAGCAACCGCATCCGCGGCGCCGGGCTGGATGTCTACGAGAAAGAACCATTGACCGAATCACCGCTGTTCCAGCTGAAAAACGCCGTGACCTTGCCCCACATCGGCTCGGCGACCCACGAAACCCGCGAGGCCATGGCCAATCTTGCTGTGGATAACTTGCGAAGTGCATTGATGGGCGAGCGACCGCAAAACCTGGTCAACCCGCAAGTCTGGAAATAAACCACCCGGCAGGCCCCACCGAACGGGCCTGCCATCTCCTTTGATTCAGCGGGCACCCAGCGCAACATTCGTCGCCACCGGCCGCGGCTTGCGGAACACCAGCACGTTCCCCAGCATCACCAGGACCAGCCCCACCAGCGCCGGCGCGGTCCATTGGTACCCTTCGGCAAACGCCGAGACATTCAAGGCCACCACCGGAAACAGCACCGTGCAATACGCTGCTCGCTCCGGGCCCATGCGCCCCACCAGCGTCAGGTAGGCGGTAAAGCCGATCACCGAGCCCGGGATCACCAAGTACAACAGCGAGCCGACGTAGCGCGCGTTCCATTCCATGTCGAACGGAATGCCTTTGAAAACACACCACACCGCCAACATCGCTGCACCATAAGCCATGCCCCAGGCATTGGTGGTCAACGGCTTGAGGCCGGCCTTCTGTTGCAGGCTCGAGAGCATGTTGCCCGCCGAGAAACACAAGGTGCCCAGCAACGCCAATGCCAACCCCAGCAGCGTCTGCGGGCTCGCGCTGTGGCCGGCCAGTTCCGGCCAGAACAACAGTGCCAACCCCAGCAGCCCCAAGGCGCCACCCAACAGCACATTACGGGCGATCCGCTGGCCGAAAAACACCCGGGCATTGAAAGCATTCCAGAGCGTGGCGGTGGAAAACACCACGGCAACCAACCCGCTGGGAATCCACTGGCTGGCCGTGAGGAAACACATGAAGTTGATGCAGAACAGACACAGGCCCTGGGCAACGCAAATCAAATGGCCGCGCCGGTTCATCACCTGCAGGCGCCGGCTGAGCAACAGCATCACAAACAGAATCAGGGCCGCGAGGCCAAAGCGATAGACAATCGACACCGGGATGGCGACAACACCCAACTGCAGTTTCAGGGCAATCCACGTGGTGCCCCAGATGAGCACGGTAAGCAGGTACAACGAGAGGTTCATGGTGACAACTCCTGACAATGACCCTCAGTGTCACGCCGTTGTCCCTCCCGCACTTGCGTAAACTTGCGCTTTTATCGGTTTGCAGGCTGGCATGGGTCGGCCGACGGAGTAGGATTCGAATCGGAGAGAACCGATCATGCCGACACTGCAAACCCTGCAAGTCTTTCAAGCCCTCAACAGTTCGCCCAATGCTCGTCTGGAGCACAGCGCCGAGCTCGGGGACGGCATGGCGGCCGCTTTGTGGAGCAATCATCACGACGCCCGGGACTACGAGGCGCCGACCCACCATACGCTGTCGTGCTACATCGCCGGCGGCACCGGCACGTTTCGCCGCGAACGGCCCGACACCACGGGGGCTCCCGACAAGCTCTGCATCCTGCCGGCCGACCATGAGTCGGCCTGGGTCATCAACGGCGATATTCGTCTCGCTCACCTGTACTTCAGCCCCGAACAATTCGCCCTTGGTTGCGTCACGCTGCTGGACCGCGAACCCCGCCAGGTGCAACTGCACGAGGCGACCTTCCTCGACGACCCGCAACAGGCACAACGCTTTCGCCAACTGATCGCCCTGAACTGGGACGAGCCCGGTGAACGCCTGCTGACCACCAGCCTGGCCCATGAACTGCTCAACCATCTGTTGCTCAGTCAGGTTGGCCAGCGCCAGGGACTTCGCCTCAAGGGCGGGTTGGCCGCTCATCAACGGCGCTTGCTGGTGGACTACATCGACAACCATCTAGCCGATGCCATCAGCCTCGGGCAACTGGCGGCGCTGTGTGCGCTGTCCGAATACCACTTCGCGCGGATGTTCCGCGAAAGCTTCGGGCTGCCACCTCATCAATATGTGTTGGCCAGACGCCTGGCACGCGCGCGGCACTTGCTGCGCAGCACTTCACGACCGCTGGGCGACGTGGCACTGGCGTGCGGATTTGCCAGCGCCAGTCACTTTACCAACCGTTTTCGCCAAGTCTTGGGCGCCACGCCCGGAGAGTATCGGCAGGCGTTTTTGCGCTAGGCGCCACCGTGCCCCAATCAAATGAAACAACCAGGCACTCATCCCGATTGCCGTAGCCTCCATCGCGCCCCTACAATGCGAACAATTCTTGTTCTCTAGAACAGCTCATCGCTGTCGGGATGTTTCTCGTTGCCGCCTGTACACACCGTCGAAGTGCTCTACAACGCCCATCACAGTTGGCTCAACGGCTGGCTGCGAAGAAAGCTCGGCTGTCCCGACAGTGCGGCCGACCTGGCTCAGGACACGTTCATGCGCGTACTGACTGCCCGCAATCCACAGCCTGCCCTGGAACCTCGCGCGTTCCTTACGACCATTGCCAAGCGCGTACTGTTCAACCATTACCGGCGCCAGGACCTTGAGCGCGCCTACCTCGACACCCTCGCCCAACTGCCGGAGCAGGTGGCGCCGTCGGAGGAGGAACGGGCAATCATCCTGCAAACCCTGATGGAACTGGACCATTTGCTCGATGGATTGCCACGGGCGGTCAAGCAAGCGTTTCTGCTGGCCCAGGTCGATGGCCTGACCTACAACGAAATCGCCCGTGAACTGGGGATTTCCCTGGCAACGGTCAAGCGCCATCTGAACAAGGCGGCGATGCGCTGCTACTTCGCCTTATGATCCCACCGATGAATGGCGCGCCTAACGTCAGCGCACAGGTGGCCGAACAGGCCGTGCACTGGCTTCTGGAAATGCAGCAAGGCCCACTCGATCCCCGCCAGCAGCAAGCCTGGGAACAGTGGCTCGATGCTCATACCGAACATCGCCGCGCGTGGGAGCATATCCAGCGTGTCAATCAACGGCTGCGCGGCGTGTCCCCGCCGTTAGCCCATGCGGTCCTCAATGCACCAAAGTCTGCTGCGCGACGCCGGGCACTCAAAATGTTGCTGGTGCTTGGGGCCGGCTCAGCGCTGACCTGGGGCCTGCGTGAACGCCAACTGCTGCCACCCTTGATGGCCGATTTCCGCAGCCCGGTGGGCGAACGACGTCGCCTGGTGCTGGATGACGGCAGCCAGTTGCAGCTCAACAGCGGCAGTGCGATAGACGTTCGCTTCGACGCTCAACGCCGCTTGATCCGCCTGCTGGAGGGGGAACTGTTGTTAACCGCTGCCCGGGACTCAAGGCCCCTGCAAGTGCTAACCGCCCAAGGTCTGCTGGAAAGCCGCAACGCCCGCTTCAACGTACGCGAGTATCCGGACCACACCCAGGTGGCGGTGTTTGAAGGCGAGGTGGACGTTCGTAGCCGACACGGCCCGGCTTTGTTGCTGGCGACATCACGGCAACTGAGCCTTGGCATCAACGGCGCCGGGCCCGTCACGGCGCTGGATGCGAACAGCGGCGCCTGGACGGAGGGCATGCTGGTAGCAACGCACATGCGCCTGGCGGATTTTCTCGACGAGCTCGGCCGTTACCGGCGTGGCCAATTGCACTGCGACGAGGCGGTCGCCAACCTGCTGATCTCCGGAACGTATCCGCTGGACAACAGCGAACGAATCCTCGATCTGCTGGAAGTCAGCCTGCCGGTAAAAGTGCGGCGCTTCACTCGCTATTGGGTCACGGTCGAGGCCCGCGCTTGAACCATGGCCGCCCCCCTGAAAAAAAATGATGCGCCAGTGAGCCGTTTTCCACACCTCGGGTGACAGAGAAGGAAAGCACTTCGATACAACCTTCTCGGGACTCTCATCCATGCCGCAGCAATCCATCCGTCTCACCCCGCTCGCCCGTACCCTGCGTCAATGGCTCCTGGGGGCCAGCCTGGGCTGCGTCGCACTGCCTTGCGTGCAGGCCGCAGATGCCAAGACTTATCACATCGCGCCGTCGTCACTGGAGAATGCCCTCAATCAGTTCGGACGCGAGGCCGGGGTGTTGATTACCTTCGGCTCGCAGACAACCGCAGGCCTGCAGAGTCGTGGTCTGGAAGGCAACTACAGCCCAGAGCAAGGTCTGAGCGCGCTGCTCGAAGGCACAGGCCTGCAAGCCCGGCCCGAGGGAGACACCGCCTTCAGCCTGCAACCGGTCGCCAGCACCGCGCTGGACATCGGCACCACCACCGTGGTCGGTGACTGGCTCGGCGACGCCGCGCAGGCCAATGTCTTCGAACACCCCGGCGCCCGTGACGTCATCCGCCGTGAAGCGTTCGAACGTCAGGGTGCGACGCAGGCCCGGGATGTGCTCAATCGAATCCCCGGCGTCAACGCACCGGAAAACAACGGCACCGGTAGCCATGACATGGCGCTGAACTTTGGTATCCGCGGGCTCAATCCACGCCTGGCTTCACGCTCCACGGTGCTGATGGACGGCATTCCGGTGCCTTTCGCACCTTACGGTCAACCGCAGCTATCGTTCGCGCCGGTCAGCATGGGCAACCTGGACGCGGTGGATGTCGTGCGCGGCGGCGGCGCGGTGCGCTACGGCCCGCAGAACGTTGGCGGCGTGGTCAATTTCGTGACCCGGGCGATTCCCGATACGCCAACGGTAAAGGGGGGCTTGCAGACCGAGACGAGCCCGTCCTCCAGCCACGACGGTTTCAAAACGTCCTCCAATCTGCTGGCGGGCGGCACCGCCGACAACGGCTTGGGCGGTGCGCTGCTATATTCCGGCACCCGCGGCGGCGACTGGCGCGAACACAGCGACACACAAATCGATGACCTGATTCTCAAGGGCAACTACCAGCTGGACGAGGCCAACAGTTTCAATGCCATGGCCCAGTATTACGAAGGCGAGGCCGACATGCCCGGCGGCCTGAATGTGGCCGACTATGATGCCAACCCGTATCAGTCCACGCGTCCGAACGACCGTTTCTGGGGCCGTCGCACCCTGGTCAATTTCGGCTACCGCTACCAACAGGACCGCCGGGAATTCACCGCCAGTACGTTTTTCACCAAGACCTTGCGCAGCGGCTATCTGGACCAGGGCACCTTCCTGTCCCTGTCACCTCGCGAATATTGGGTACGCGGCCTGGAAACCCGTTTCGCCCAAGGTTTCGACCTCGGCCCGACCAGCCACGAGGTTGGCATCGGCTATCGCTACATCAACGAGGCCGGCCACGAACTGCGATACCGCACGCCGATCGCCAGCAACGAATTGCCGACCACCTCCAGCCGCAACGACCGTGATACGCGTGGGGGCACCGAGGCCAATGCGTTTTTCATCGATGACCGGATCGACATCGGGAAATGGACCATCACGCCGGGTGTTCGCTACGAAATGATCGAATCCCAGCAAACCAACAACCTGACGAATGTGAAGTACAAGGGCGACTACAACACGGCCTTGCCGGCATTGAACGTGCTGTATCACCTGACCGATGAGTGGAATCTGTATGCCAACACCGAAGGCTCGTTCGGCAGTGTGCAGTACAGCCAGATGCCCAACCGTGTCAGCAGCGGTGAAGTGAAACCGGAGAAGGCCCGCACCTGGGAGCTTGGCACCCGCTATGACGATGGCAACCTGCGGGCGGAGATCGGCGCATTCCTGATCAACTTCGACAACCAGTATGAAAGCAACCAGACCAACGATTCGGTGATCGCCCGTGGCGAGACTCGCCACCAAGGCATCGAAACCAGCATCAACTACGCCCTTGATGGCCTGAGCCCTGCACTGGCCGGTTTCGACGTGTATGCCACGTATGCCTTTGTCGATGCCACCATTCGTGAAGACGGGCCGAACAAAGGCAACCGCGTGCCATTCTCTTCGAAGCACAAAGGCACACTGGGCGTGGGTTATACGGACGGGCCGTGGAAGCTGAACCTGAACAGCACCTATCAGAGCGCGCAGTTTGCCGACAACGCCAACACCCGCACTGAAAGCGCCGACGGCAGTACCGGCAATATCCCCGGCTACATGCTGTTCAGCAGCCGCGCTGCCTATGATTTCGGCCCGCAACTGTCGGTCCTGAACGTGGCGGTGGGCGTGAAGAACATCTTCAATACCCAGTATTTCACCCGCTCGTTCGACGACAACAACCGGGGCAAGTATGTCGGTGAACCGCGCACATTATATGTTCAGACGTCCGTGGCGTTTTGATTCGGGGCCAGGGTGAACCGCTGAAAGATGGACCGCTGAAACAGGACGGGCCTGCGATTGCAGGCCCGTCTGTTCGGTGAGTAATTTTAAGTGATCGGGCTCAGCCGTTGAGTGCGGCCCGTTCGTTCTCCAGGAATTCTTCTTCCAGCAGCGCATCGGCCAGGGCAACGGATTCGGTCGGTGTCGCGATGGCAGCGCGTTTGCCGCGCAGTTTGCCGAACAGATGCTCCAGGGCGTTTTCAAGCTTGGTGGCCGCCCCCTCGATCGCCAGTTCCAGCGTATCGGCCTTGTGCGTCACGGAAATCGGCTGATGGCCTTTTGGCCGGGCTTCCAGCTGGCAACGCAAATCATGGGGACCGGGCTTGTCGCCGTTCTCGTCCCGCAGATGAACCTCGACCCGTGTCAGGTCCTCTTCATAACGTTCGAGCGTGCTTTCGATGGTAGTACGTACCCACTCCTCCAGTCGGATGCTGCTTTGAATATGGTTATCGCTGTTGACTTGGATTTGCATAGTTCATCCCTTATTTCAGCTAGCTCGCCGGGGGCCATCGACGTTAATGCAACGGCCCCTTGAATACAGAGTCGGGCTGGTGGAAGAACAATTCAACCCCTGTAAAAAGATAAATATTGATTTGCAAATAAAGCCGGACAACGGGCAAAAGCGCTGTTAATGTCGGGAGTTACCTCGCCTCGCCCATCCCCCGTAAATTCCCCCTCGCCCTGCACCGTCAGCGAACATCCGCGCGTTATTGCCCCGAAACGGGCAGCCGCGACAGCCGTATTCCAGAGCCTTCAGCGCTTAGGCGCCGCGATCATTGTCCGACAGTTTTTCCGGCATGCCCCTTGCTAACTCCCTGTACGAGCCCCGCAGGTCGCGATCCTTCGATAGACCGCCTGCCCGGCTTCGCAACCTTGAGATGAATACGATCATGGAATGGCCGATGGTCCGGTGTTGCGAACTAATCCCGATCAAGGCCGGTCAACAACTGCACGTTCAATCAGGCGGTGACGCATCATGGACAACCCTTTTCAGATCATTACCGACGCTTTTGCGCCGCACTATCAAATCAACCTGAGCATCCAGGGCCTGGACGGGAGCATCATGCTGACGCTGTCCAAGGCTGGCCGCATCGTCGCCAAACGCATGATCAGCGCCCAGCAGCGCAACGATCCGGAACGGCTCAAACGCTTGGTGCAGAGCATTCAATTCGGTATTGCCATCGAGCAGGGTCACAGCGCCGTGGCGATCCTCGAAGCCATGACCGGCGGTGACAACATCAAGCTGCCACCGCCGCACGTACAGGGTTCGGCGTCCTCCGCTGCCGGCCTCTAGATCTCGCCCTTCTCCACTTCGGCATGCTCGCTGGAACCCGCGCCGAGCTTGCGGTGCGGGTGCTCGATCTTGACCGAAGGGAATTGCGACGAGGCGTAACGCACCACCAGGATCGAAAACGCCAGCAGCAGGATGCCACCGCACAGGTAGATGATCCCCAAGTCTGGCGGGCTGTGGTGGGAGACGTTGGAAATCAGCAGGCGCGTCAACGCCGTGATCGCCACGTAGATCAAGAACCGCACGGGCATGTGATTGGTCTTGAAGTAAATCCCGACCATCGCCCCCAATTCCAAATAGATAAACAGCAGCAGGATGTCATCGATCTTGATGTGCCCCGCCTCGATCATCTGCAGGAACTCCATCACCGCCGCCCAGGCAGTCACCGCACCAATGGCGAACAACGCCAGGTAGTGAAAGGTCTCGACGAACAGGTTTCCCAGGGATTCAGCCAGCTGATGCACGTTCTGGCGCAGATTCTCGGCCCAGTTGATTTTCACGATGTAGTTTCCTTAGGTCGACTCGACCGAATGATGCAGATTGGACGTGACGGTTATTCTGCATGCAGAAAAAAGGCCAGCGCTTGAAGATGAGATGGCAATAGGCTGGTAGTCGACACGTTGCTTGCGCGACAAACCTCGAAAGCGGTCTACATTAAAAAGCCACTATCCAAAGAGAAAGGATTCGCTTATTCTTTGGCCTGTATATAAATACAGTAGTCACAACGATAACCAATGTGAAGGCATGTGAGGTGGTGAATGGCCGTCGAAGTGGTATACCGCAGCAGCCGAGATCTGGAGCGCTTGTTCATGGATAAAGCCGAAGCTGATCGTCATGACAAAATGCTGGAACTCGCCGAGTTGCTGGCCGAGGTGTTGCAAAAAGCCGTTCCATCGCTGAGCGAGCAACAGGTGGAAGAAGCCGGGATCTACATGGCGAAGAATCGCGATGTGTTCGCCAAGGCGTTCAAGAGCCAACCGGACGCCTTGTCCGAACTGCTCAATCCGTCGGACGAATAACCAAAAAAGATCGCAGCCTGCGGCGGCTTCTACAGGAAATGCACCTTGTGGAAGCCGCCGCAGGCTGCGATCTTTTTTCAATAGTAACGGCGTGGATCGGAATCGATCAGGCTGGCCAGCTTGGTCAGGGCGAAGCGCAGTTCGTCCTGGCTGGTGGGCGACATCAACACCAGCCGCACGCAGCGAGTGCTCCCGGACCGCTCAGCCTGAAACTGAGTGCC
Source organism: Pseudomonas sp. B21-054 (assembly GCF_026016345.1). Taxonomy (NCBI): domain Bacteria; kingdom Pseudomonadati; phylum Pseudomonadota; class Gammaproteobacteria; order Pseudomonadales; family Pseudomonadaceae; genus Pseudomonas; species Pseudomonas sp. B21-054. The sequence goes on along the minus strand of NZ_CP087204.1, from coordinate 1,141,178 downwards.
ACTGAGCACCAGCACGCCGTTGGCCCGAGCCAGCATGGCGAATTCGTCGCTGGTCCAAGGCTCGGGCAGCGTCAACCAGACGTGATAGGCATGAGGCTGGGCCTTGAACTCGACATTGGCAAAGATTTCCCGGGCAATGGCTTGCCGTTCGGCGGCTTCGTTGCGCTGGATGCGGACCAGTTTCTTGTCCAGGCCTTCGGTGATGACATTGCTGGCCAGTTGCGCGGTCAACGGCGACGGCATCCAGACGCTGCTGCGCACCATGGAGGTCAGTCGTGAGAGCAGTTTCGGCGGGCTGTAGAGATAGCCGATGCGAAGCGCCGGCATGACCGACTTCGACAAGCTGGTCAGGTACACCGAACGATCCGGCGCAAAGGCCGACAGCGGTTTGATCGACGGGTCAGTGGCGAGGAAACCATAAATATCATCATCCAGGATGATGAAGTCGAACTCCTCGGCAAGCGCCGCGATCTGGGCCCGGCGTTTTTGCGACATGATCGCCGCCGTCGGGTTCTGGCAGGTCGCCACGCAGACCAGCATCGCCGGTTTCTCTCGCAGGCACAGTTCCCGCAATGCTTCGGGAATGATCCCTTCGTCATCCATTGGCACGCCACGCAGGCGGCGCTCAAGGCCGTGGGCCAGGGAAATGATGCCGGGGTAGCAAAGCGCCTCGCAGAGCACCAGGTCGCCGGCGTTGGTCAGGGCACTCATCGCGACCATCAAGCCATGCTGGGCGCCGGCGGTGATTACCACTTGCTGCCATTGCGCGTCGGGCAATGAATGACGCAACCATTGCGCCCCCGCCTCGCGATGCGCCGGGTGCCCGCCATCCGGCGCGTAATCCAGGGCGCGGGCGAAATCAGTGCTCTTGGCCATGCCCACCAGCGCGTCGCGCAACCAATATTCCAAGGTTTCGCTGGAAGGCTTGATGATTGAAAGATCGAGCCATTCGGATTGCCCCAGATTCAGCGACGCGGCGCTATTGCTCGCCGGCAACTCCGGCGGCTTCTGGTTGAGCACATAAGTGCCTCGCCCTACTTCCCCCTGCACCAGGCGACGCCGATGGGCTTCGCTATAGGCCCGGCTGATGGTGCCCGGCGTGACATTCAGGGTGGTGGCCAGCTCCCGCAACGTCGGCAGGCGATCACCTGCGCTCAACACCCCGTTGCTGATATCGCGCGCCAACGCATCGGCAATCGACAAATACATCGGCTGGTTGAGCTCGCTTAGCTGGGGGACCCACATGAATGATCTCTGCCATCGTAGAAATGATGAGGGTCCGAGCATATCACATGGAGGTTAGGTCCCTAATCAATCGATCAAGACCACAAATTGAGTCGATTGAGTCGATCTAACAAACTTCAAAGCATCATCACCCAACGCCATGGAGATAATTTACATGATTGAAAATCAGCTGATTAAGCCCATTAAACTAGGAAAACAAAGGTCAATTCGAAAAAACATTTCACACCAACAAATCCCCTTATTGAATCAACTCAATCATTTCAAATACACTGCCCACGAATCGAATCAATCGACTCACCCCCCTGATCACTGCGCGCCCTTGCCGCGCCAAGTCGAGACATCATGGACACACTCAGAAAGGATCTATCGCTGTCAGCAGTCATCGCGGGCCTTATCGCCGTGATCATTTCCTACGCAGGCCCGCTCATCATCGTGTTCCAGGCAGCCAGGGAAGCACACCTGCCTAACGACGTGGTGTCTTCGTGGATCTGGGCGATCTCCATCGGCAGCGGGATCACCGGCCTGCTCCTGAGCTGGCGCCTGCGTGTCCCCGTGATTACGGCGTGGTCGACACCGGGCGCTGCGCTGCTGGTGTCGATGCTACCCAACGTCACGCTGCCCCAGGCCATCGGCGCCTACGTGGTGGCGTCGGTGATCATCGCCGTGGTCGGTTTGTCCGGGGCCTTCGACAAACTGATGAATCGCCTGCCCAAGGCCATTGCCGCCGCCATGCTCGCTGGCATTCTGTTCCGCTTCGGTGCCGAGCTGTTCACGTCCATCAAGCTGCAACCGGCGCTGGTGTTGGCGATGATCGCCGCCTACCTGGTGTTCAAGCGCTTTTCGCCACGCTATGCGATTTTGTCGGTACTGATCGTCGGCTGTGCGGTAGCCGCCTCGTTCGGTGAGCTCAACAGCAGCTCGATCACCGTCGCAGTGGCCCACCCGGTCTTTATCGCCCCTGAATGGAGCTGGCACGCGATCATCAACATTGGCTTGCCACTGGCGCTGGTGACCTTGACCGGCCAACACGTGCCGGGCATGGCAGTGTTGCGTACCTCGGGCTACAACACGCCAGCGCGCTCGATCATTTCAGTCACCGCGATAGGCTCAGTCTTGATGGCCCCCTTCGGCTCCCATGGTTTTAACCTGGCAGCCATTACCGCAGCGATCTGCACCGGCCGCGAAGCCCACGAAAACCGCGACAGGCGCTACATCGCCGGGATCGCCTGCGGAGTGTTCTACATTTTGATGGGCACCTTCGGCGCCACCCTGGCCTCGGTGTTTTCCGCGCTGCCCAAAGAGCTGATCGCATCCCTTGCCGGCCTGGCCTTGTTCGGTGCGATCAGTGCCGGGCTGACCGGCGCCATGGCCGACGAGAAACAACGGGAAGCCGCATTGCTCACCTTCCTGGTGACGGCTTCGGGCATGAGTTTCCTGGGCTTGGCCGCAGCGTTCTGGGGGCTGATATTCGGGCTTGTGGCGCATTTCGTGCTGACCTACACCCGGGAACACAAAGCCACTGTCATCGCCGAGGGTGGCCGCCCCTGATCGCTCGCCTTCGCCAGCGCCCACGGACGCCTGCAACTAGCGGGTAGCGACTGGCGAAGGCGGCCATTTTTATCGGTACAACAAACGCTCCGCCAACTCATCGGCCACCCGGGCCGGTGAGCGCTTTTCCGCCTGGGCGTGGGCGAAGACTTCCGTGAGCCGCGCGCCGATCTTGGACAGGTGCGCCGTGATGGTTGGCAGCTCTTCGCCGCGATGCTTGAGGGCGACGTAGATCAGCCCGCCGGAATTGATCACGTAGTCCGGTGCATAGAGTATCCCGCGCCGCTCCAGTTGATCGGCCACTTGCAGATTGCTCAACTGGTTATGGGCAGAACCAGCAACGGCCGAGCAGCGCAGTTGCGCCACGCTGTGGCTGTTGAGCACACCGCCCAACCCACAAGGGGCGAGAATGTCGCAGGGCGTGCTAAGCAACGCGTCGTTGGCGATCGGATGGGCGCCCAGTTGCTCCATCGCCAGTTGCACCTTGCCAGGGTCGATATCGCTGACCAACAACTCCGCGCCCGCCGCGTGCAACTGTTCGGCCAGGGCGTAACCGACGTTGCCCAGTCCCTGGATCGCGACCCGCAGGCTTTCCAGGTTATCGCTACCCAGACGGGCCATGGCCGTGGCACGAATGCCGGCAAATACCCCCATCGCCGCATGGGGCGCCGGGTCTCCCGAGGCCGTGGTGCTGGTGACATGACGGGTCTGCTGAGCGATGCAATCCATGTCGGCCACCGAGGTGCCGCTGTCGATGGCGGTGATGTAGCGACCATCCAGTTGCTCGATGCAGCGACCAAAGGCTTCGAACAGCGCGGCCCGGCTTTCGACATGGGCCGGACGCATGATCACCGCGACCCCGCCTCCCACCGGCAAGCCGGCCAGGGCCGCCTTGTAGCTCATGCCTTGGGCCAGGCGCACGGCGTCGACCACGGCACTTTCGTCGTCGGGGTAGGCAAGGTAACGACAGCCTCCCAGGGCGGGCCCCGGACGGCTGCAATGAATGGCAATCACCGCCTTCAACCCGGTCGCCGGGTCTACGCTTAGGTGCAGCGATTCAAGGCGGGAGCTTTGCATGAGAGCAAACATCGTAAGGCTCCCGAATCACTTTTGTTTGTTTCGCCAGTATAGGCGTGCAGTCGAAATTTGCTGGAGCACGCCGGAATAAGTCGCCGGGGCCGTCCGTCTTTTTCGGCATAACCCGTCACTGAGTCTGTCCGAGACTGGACGAAAGTCCATGGCAGAGCTACAACGGGGCATAGCCCGGAGAGTTTGATGAAACCGCGCCAAGCCTTTTTTGACTGTCTTCACCGCTCGCCACCGGCGCTGTTCGAAGCGGCGTTATGGATCGCTGCCGAACATGATCGCGACGTGGATGTACCGACCTTGCTGAAGGATTTCAAGGATCTGCAGCAACGGGTCAGCCATGGCCTGCCGATGCTGCCTGTGAGCGAACTGGGCCAACCGTTGTTGCGGCGCCTCAATGACCTGGGGTTTGCCCAGGACGATTTCACGCCTCTGCGCCCGCGTGCGGCGCTGCTCAACGAAGTGCTGTCGCGCAAACGCGGCCAACCCCTGGCGCTGGGCCTGATCGCCCTGGAATTGGCCCGAGGCCTGGAAATTCCGATGGTCGGCGTCAATTTTCCCGGCCATTTCCTGCTGCGAGTGCCCGGCGCCGATCATCTGCTCGACCCGTGCGGTGGTCGTCGGCTGTACCCCAATGACTGTCGCGAACTGCTGCAACGCCAATACGGCGCGAACATGCTGCTCAAGGCCGAGCACCTGGTCACCGCCGAACCTGCGCAGATGCTCCAGCGCCTGTCGCGCAATCTCCGCCAATTGCACCTGTCGAACGACGATTACATTGCGGCGCTGATCGACGCCGAACGCGTGCTGGAGCTGGGCAACGCCAGCGCCGCCGATTACCTGGCCCGCGCCAGCCTGTACCAGCGACTCGATTGCCCCAATGCCGAACGCTTCGACCTGGAGCATGCGCTCATGCTCAGTGACGACCCGATCCAGCGAATCCGGCTGACGGAGCGGCTGGGGCATTTGCCGCCGAATTCGGTGGTGCATTGAGCGGTTGCAGGCATGCAGATTCAGGTTGCTTGTTGAATCGCTATCGCGAGCAAGCTCGCTCCCACAGTTGATCCGAGCGTACGCAAATCAAATGTGGAAGCGAGCTTGCTCGCGATGGCGATGGAACGGCCCACATCACTATCAAACCGGGGTGTCCGGCTGCTTCGCCGGGTGCGCTTGCTGGAACGCCGGATGCCCGGCCGCCAATGCTGCAACCCGACGAATCCGTGGATAGGTTTGCAAAGACACATTGAATCGCTCGGCGGCGTACAACTGTGGGATCAAGAACACATCCGCCAACCCCGGCACCGCACCGAAGCAATAACCCTCATCGCCAATCAACTGCTCTACCGCCGCCAGCCCCTGGCTGATCCAATGCCCGATCCACTCCGTCACCTGGGTTTCATCGTGGCCCCACTGGCGCAGTTTGTTGAGCACGCTGACGTTGTGCAGCGGATGGATGTCGCAACCGATCAACGCCGCGACGCCTCGCTCATGGGCGCGAACCGCCAGGTCTGCGCTGAGCAACGGCACCTGTGGGTAACGTTCCTCCAGGTATTCGATGATGGCGGGTGATTGCACCAGCAACGCCCCTTCATCGGTGCGCAGCGCCGGTACACGGCCCTGGGGGTTGATCGCCAGGTAAGCCGGCTGGCGATGTTCGCCCCCAGGCACAGCGATCAGGTTGACCGGCAGGGCCTGGTAATCCAGGCCCTTGAGCGCCAGTGCAATGCGCACCCGGTAGGAAGAGGTGGAACGGTAGTAGGTATAGAGTTCCATGCCCTGACCCTCAACGCGCCGGCAGGATCTTGCCCCGGCATTCGCCGAAGCCGATGGACGTGACGCCCTCCCCGCGGCAACGGGCCCGCAGGATGATTTCGTCGCCGTCCTCGAGGAATTTACGAACTTCGCCGCTAGCCAGTTCAATCGGCTTTTTACCGCCCTCGGTGATTTCCAGCAGGCTGCCAAACTGGCCGCTTTCAGGTCCCGACAAGGTGCCTGAACCGAACAGATCACCGGCCTGCAACTGGCAGCCGTTGACGCTGTGGTGGGCGACCATTTGGGCCACGGTCCAGTACATGTACTGGGTGTTGCTCAGGGTCAGGCGATGGGCGGGCAGGTTCTGCTCGCGCATGGTTTCGGTCAGCAGCAGGACCTCCAGCTCGATATCGAATGCCCCGGCGGCCTGGTCACGCTTGTCCAGCAGATACGGCAGCGGCTGCGGATCGCCTTCCGGACGTGCCGGTTGAGGACGGCGGAACGGTTCGAGGGCTTCGGCCGTCACGACCCATGGCGAAATACTGGTCAGGAAACTCTTCGACAAAAAAGGCCCCAGCGGCTGGTATTCCCAGGCCTGGATATCCCGGGCCGACCAGTCGTTGAGCAGGCAGAAACCGCCGATGTGCTCGGCGGCATCGCCGATGGCGATGGGTTCGCCCAAGGCGTTGCCCTTGCCGATCCAGATGCCCAATTCCAGCTCATAATCCAACCGCGCGCACGGGCCAAAGGTCGGCTCGGTCTGGCCGGCCGGCAGGGTCTGGCCCTTGGGACGGCGCACGTCGGTGCCGGACGGGCGAATGGTCGAGGCACGGCCGTGATAACCGATGGGTACGTATTTGTAATTGGGCAACAATGGATTGTCGGGACGGAACAGCTTGCCGACGTTTTGCGCGTGCTCGATACCGACGTAAAAATCGGTGTAGTCGTTGATCTTCGCCGGCATGTGCATCTGGCAATCGCTCGCCAGGGGCAGCAGCTTCGCGCCCTGGGCTTCGACCTTGCCCCGCAGCGGACTGTCCTCGCGCAGCAACTCCAGCAACCGTTCACGCAAGGCCACCCGGGCGGCGCGTCCCAGGTCGAAGAACGCGTTCAACTGGCCGCCCTCCATGGCTTCGACGGCTTCACGCGCCGCACCGTCAAACAGGCCCGCTTGCAGCGCGGCGGGTAAATCGAAAATCCGCTCGCCGATCGCCACGCCGCTGCGCGGGGCACCGCCGTCGATGCTGAAGATTCCCAGCGGCAGGTTTTGCAGTGGAAAATCGGCATGGCCGTTGGCGGAGGTAACCCAGCTACGGGCAGTGGAAAGTTGAGTCATGAATTATCTCCGGGTCGGGTCGAACGTGACAGGCAGTGAGGCCCAACAAGCATCGTAGTCGGTTTGCAGTTGCGGGCAGTCCAGGGCGAAACGGCTTGGGCGCAGGACCTGGCTGGTCTCGAACATGAAGGCCATGGTGTTGTCGATTTTCGCAGGCGTCAGCTGGGCATTGATCGCCTTGGTGCAGGTTTCGCCGTCCGGGCCATGGGCACTCATGCAACTGTGCAGGGACGCACCGCCGGGCAAGAAACCTTCGGCCTTGGCATCGTAGGCGCCCTGGATCAGCCCCATGAATTCGTTCATCAGGTTGCGGTGGAACCACGGCGGACGGAAGGTGTTTTCCGCCACCATCCAGCGCGGCGGGAAGATCACGAAGTCGAGGTTGGCCAGGCCGTGGACGCTGGTGGGCGACGTCAATACGGTGAAAATCGACGGGTCCGGGTGGTCGAAGCTGACCGTGCCGAGGGTGTTGAAGCGGCGCAGGTCGTATTTGTACGGCACGTTGTTGCCGTGCCAGGCCACCACGTCAAGCGGCGAATGATCCAGTTCACAGCCCCACAACTCACCGAGGAACTTCTGCACCAGCGTGGTCGGCCGGGCGAGGTTTTCGTAATGAGCGACCGGTGTCAGGAAATCTCGCGGGTTGGCCAGGCCATTGCTGCCGATGGGCCCGAGGTCCGGCAAGCGCAGCGGTGCGCCATGGTTTTCAGCGAGGTAACCACGGGCCTGCGGGTCGAGCAGTTCGACGCGAAACTTCAAGCCCCGGGGCAGCACGGCAATCTCCAGTGGTGCCAATTCCAGCACGCCCAGTTCGGTGGCGATTCGCAGCCGTCCCAGTTGCGGCACGATCAGCCATTCCCCGTCGGCATTGAAGAACACCCGCTCCATGGAACGGTTGGCGCGGTAGTGGTAAAGGCTGATGCCGGCCGGCTTGTCCGAGCTGGCATTGGCCGCCATGCGGACCAGTCCATCGATGAAGTCAGTCGGTTCGGCGGGAATTTCCAGCGGGTTCCAACGCAGGCGATTGGGCGTGACCTCACCCAACGGACCGCCGGCCATCTGCCGGTCAAGCTTGACGAAGGCCGGGTGATTGGCCGACGGCCGGATGCGATACAGCCAGGTACGCCGCGCTTCGCTGCGGGCCATGGTGAATGCGGTACCGGAGAACAACTCGGTGTAGAGGCCGTACGGGGCTTTTTGCGGGGAGTTCTGGCCGACCGGCAGTGCACCGGGCAGTGCTTCGCTGGCGAATTCGTTGCCGAAACCGGATTGGTAAACCAGGTCCGACGCTGTGGAGTCGAGGTGCATGGAGCCTCCTGAACACAGGACTGAGTGCGGCCCGTCGCTCTATGGAGGAACGTGAAGCGCACTGGGTTATTTTTATCGTAATTCAATTACGCATAACGTAATTTGCTCGGCAGCGACCGTCAAGCTATAAAGACGCCCACTCGCCTCTGGACCCTGCGCTTCCATGGAAAACCCGCCCAACAACGGTAAACAGAAAGTCCGCTCGGCCGAAGTCGGCACCGACATCCTCAAGGCCCTGGCCGAGCTGTCGCCCTCCACGTCGCTGTCGCGCCTGGCCGAGCACGTGCAAATGCCGGCGAGCAAGGTTCATCGCTACCTGCAGGCCTTGATCGCCAGCGGTTTTGCCGAACAGAACACCGCCACCAACCACTACGGCCTGGGTCGAGAGGCCTTGCGCGTGGGCCTGGCCGCGCTGAACGGCATGGACGTGTTGCAAGTGGCGGCACTGCCCTTGGCCGAGTTGCGCGACGATCTGAACGAAACCTGTTTCCTGGCGGTGTGGGGGAATCACGGCGCGACCGTGGTGCGCATCGAGCCCGCTGTGCGGGCCGTGACTGTGGTGACGCAACTGGGTTCGGTATTGCCGCTGCTCAGTTCATCCACGGGGCTGGTCTTCAGCGCCTATCTGCCAGAGCGCGAGACGATCGAGTTACGCGTGCAGGAAGTGAACAGCACCAGCAACCATGCCTTGGCCGACGACACGGTTTATGCCGACCTCTGCGAGCGGATCCGCAGTCGCGGCCTGCATCACGTGCATGGCTTGCTGATGCCGGGAGTGGACGCCCTGTCCGCCCCGGTATTCAACGCCGTCGGCCAAGTGACGGCGGTCATGACCATCGTTGGCCCGACCTCGCTGTTCCATGCCGACGAACACGGCCCGGCGGCGCAACGCCTGCTGGCGGCGACCCGGGCCGTGAGTTGGCGAATGGGCTATGAGGCGAATCCGGGATCAGCCCAGGAAATCCGGGACAACCCTGATCATTAGATCATTGAGGTGAGCCGGGGCCAGTTGCGGATGGAGATGGCGGTCCTCCCCACTGAAGGGAACCACATAAATAGCCTGGTGATCGCCTTTGGAGTGGTAGGGAATATCATTGTTGCTGAAATGGTCCAGTAGATAGTCCACCAGCGGCTCGGAAGAAGACATCACCCGCTCACCCGAGTCGTGGGTTACAAAACCAGTGATGTAGGCTTTATCCAGATCGATCCCGGGCAATTGCTCTTTCAATGCACCATGAACATCCTCAACGGACAAAGGCCTGATAGAGCGCCAGGATAAATCCATCGAAGGTTTTTCAGTCAGGCGGCTGACGATATCCGCAACGATTCTTTCAAACGCTATCAAATCCAGCGCCTCGACACGGTCTTCAGCGGCAAAAGAATAACGCTTATTGAACACGTTACTGACGCCCTGCGTATAGCTGGGCATCTGCTGCTTTTCGACCCAGGCCAACGCTTCCTCGAACAAGGTTTCGGACGACCCCACTTCGGGATTCGGAAAGTTCGCCAGTGTATTCAGATAAGTGCTGAACGGGTTGACCCCCAGCGCCTCCAGATAACCACCTAACAACACCTGCACGGCAAAATCCACACGGGTATTCTTCAGTGCGAGCAGTTTTTCAGAGTAAGAAGAAAACAACTTAGTATGCATAAGACATCCTTGTCATATCATGGACCGAACTTCCTGTTCGTTCCGCCGGGCTTAGTTATACATCAGCCAACCCCTTACTGTAAAAAGACAAATGTAAGCGTGCGTAAAGACTGCCCGGAATTGTTTTCAATCTACCCCATCACGCCCATGACTTTAGCCTTGGCTACTGCTTGAGTACGCCGCTGCACGCCCAACTTGCTGTGTATCCGACGCGCATGGGTTTTTACCGTGTGCAGCGATATGAACAGCTGCTCGGCAATTTGTTGATTGGAATGACCTTGTGCAATTAATTCCAGCACTTCAAGTTCCCGGTGACTGAGCAACGCATCTTCAGTGCCAGCCGCTGGCGGCTCGATGGGCTCCGCCGACTGCGTCCAGTGCAACAGGTCAGGTTGGCGCAAGCGCAACTCACACAACGCTTGCTGCGCCCGATAACAAGCCACTCGCTTGAGCCCTTCTTGCACCAGCGTTCGAACCTGGGAACGGTCGGCGGACAACCAGACCACTTCAACCAGCGCTAGCTGCAATTCGGCTTCCAGACCATGCATTTCAAGGCATTGCGCCTGGCTGATCATGGCTTCCAAACGAGCCTGCGGATCTTGCGCCCGATGCAAGTAGACCTCAGCCAGCACCAGTAGATATTCAAGTCGCGGAATCAACTCCAGCGTCGCGGGAGGCGCGTGCTTGGCCTGCGGCCCGCGAAAATGCCGCAACACCCGGGTCAAGGCTTCATGGGCCAGTTCCGGACGCCCTTGCTGCAACCAGAACTGGCAACTGGTTTGCAGCAGCACGCCGCGGTACACCGTGTCGGGGATGTGTCGCTGCTGCATGATCCGCTCGGCGTCGCGCAGTTGCATGAACGCTTCGCCGTAGTCACCTTGGTTGGCGGCCAGGCTCGCTTTGCCGAGAAAACCATAGAGCACTTGTTTGTCCTGGCTGCGCAGGCCGGTTTCCAGGCCCATTTGAAATTGCTCGGCGGCCAACTCATCAAGCCCCATGCGCAGTGCCAGGCGCCCACGGCGCAGGGCAATACGTCCCAACAACGCGGAAAAGTCCTGGCCGGGCTTATCGAGCAAGGCCTGGACGGCGCTCAACAGATGGTCGGCCCGATGGGGGGCACCGCGTTGTTCCAGCACCTGGGCGTGGTCCAGTTCCAGCAACCCTTCAAACACCAGCGAGCCTTGGGCACGCGCCAGGCATAACGCCTGGCGGTTGATCCATTGGGCAGAGGCCAGTTCACCTTTGAGCAGCGCCTGCTGCGTGAGCCCGCGCAGGCACAGCAATCGCAGGGACCAGGCTTGTGGATCGAGACTGGCCTGGGCCTGGAGAAAATGCTCGCGCGCCTGATCGCCGTCTCCCGAGAGATGCAGCAACCAACCACGCAGGACCTGCCAGCGCGCCAGCACTTGTCGCTGCTGGCAGGCCTGGGGCTGGGGCACGAACCGGGCCAGTTGTTCGATACACGCCGACGCCTGTTCGAAGCGTCCGGCAAACAACAGCGCCGCCGTCACCAACCCCACCGATTGCGGCGTACCCAGCGTCAACGCTTCACCTTGTTGATCATGCAGGTTGAGCAATAGCACCACGTTGCTGCGTTGCAATACATGCTCGAAGCTCAGGTGCTGCAAAAAGCTGACGGCGGTCTCGAATTCCTCCGCCTGCATGGCTTGCTCGAATGCCATTTGCCAGTCCTGCTCGGCGGCGAACCACTGACAGGCCCGGCGGTGCCAGGACCGTCCTTGCGGCCAGGGCTCGTCGCGTACCAGGCGGGCCAGGGGCGGGAAAATGTGCAACCAGTCCAAGGACTGTTCCCACGGCTCGATAAAACACCCCAGGTCCAGCAACAAGGGAAGGCACTCAGCGCCCACAGTATCGCCAAACAGGTGCTCGCAAAGCCGGGCATTGAAGCGTGGTAAATGGGCCAGCACGCGCCAAGCCTGGGCCAGGTCCGGGGTCAGCGTGCTGAACAGCTCGTACTCAAGGTAATCCAGCAGGGTGCCGGGCCGCCCCGGCGACGCGTGACGGCGCGCCCATTCACAACGCTCAAGCAAGGCGATGCGCACCCCGGCGCACCAACCGCCGCTGCGCTGCAGCACCTCACGGGCCGTGCGGGTTGCCTGGGGGGCCGGCAGATGACTGAGCAATTGCTGGACATCGTCCAGGGTGAAGGCCAACGCCTGTGTGTCGAATTCGTGCAGCTCGTCATCGAGCAGCAGGCGCGGCCAATTGCAGTGGGGCCGGCGGCGGCTATTCACCCACACGTGCAGCGCCGGGCTGCTGACGTTCAACAGACGGTCGAGCCACTGGTCCAGCTCGGGATTCGGTACCCGGCAATAATCATCCAGAAACAGCCAGGTCGGTGTTTGCAATCGCGCCAGATGGGCCATCAGCCCGGCCTCATCCATCACCGGCAACCCGAGGGTTTGCGCCAGGTGCTCGCACATTTGTCCGACGCTCAGCGCCGCGCCTGCCAAGGGTAGCCAGTGCAGCCGATACTCGGCGGGGGCCTGGAGGAAACATTCGGCGAACAACGCACTCTTGCCACTGCCCGCCGGCGCGCACAGCAGCTTTACCCGCGCCTCGGAGGCCAGCAAGGGTTCGCTCAAGGACCGCCGCGGTAGATGCGTCGAGGACAGGCGAGGGAGCAATCCTGGACGGTCCGGACACGGGGTCATGGCGGTCATGTCAGCAGAGTCCTGTTTATTGTTGTTTCATCACCCTAGTCCTGTGTCGCTCACCTTAGGAGAAGTATTCAGCGCGCTGATTAGCACTCATAAAAAAACGACCGGCAGGTTTGCTGCCGGTCGTTCATGAGCATTTCAAGTCAGTCAGACCTTAACGAACCCCAGTCGAACGCAGCGCCGCCGGTGTGTAGTCGGCTGCCCGGGCTTCGAAACCGTACTCGTAGCTGTGCTTCTCTTCGTTCTTCATCCCCAGGGCAATGTAGCGGCCGGCGATGATGTCGTAGAGCGCCTCGAGGGTGTAGCCCGGGTTCTGGTGGTCGTAGTAGAACTGGGCATGACCTTCGGCCACCCGCCACAGTTGACCGCGACCGTCGTAGTGGTCCACCAGCGCGGCCTGCCAGCTGTCTTCGTCGAAGTACATGTGGCGTTTGGCGTAGATGTGCCGCTCGCTGGGCTTGACGGTCCCGACCACTTCCCAGACCCGGTGCAGTTCATAGCGGGTCAGGTCCTGGTTGATATGGCCGGCCTTGATCACGTCGTCGTACTTGAGGCTGGGCGAGTCGAGCTTGTAGCTGTTGTACGGGATGTACATTTCCTTCTTGCCGATCAGCTTCCAGTCGTAGCGGTCCGGTGCGCCGGAAAACAGGTCGAAGTTGTCGGAGGTGCGCAACCCGTCGGCGGCGGTGCCCGGGCCGTCGTAGGCCACTTGCGGGGCGCGACGCACGCGACGCTGGCCGGCGTTGTAGATCCAGGCCAGGCGCGGCTCCTTCACTTGGTCGAGGGTTTCGTGCACCAACAGCACATTACCGGCCAGGCGTGCCGGGGCGGTGACTTCCTGCTTGAAATAGGTCAGTACGTTGCTGGCCTTTTCCGGGTCGGCATCCTTGATCAGGAACGGCACGGCGATTTCTTCTTCGAAGCGGATCGGCGTGAAGCCGCCATTGGTCTGCGGCGTGGCCTGGGTAATGATGCGGCGCAGGTTGCCACCGTGATAACGGGTGATGTGGTTCCATATGACTTCCACGCCGTTCTTGGGAATCGGGAACGCGTAGTAGCGGTTGCCGGTGAAGTTGGACAAGCCGTTACCGTCGTTGATGGACGCCACGTTGAGTGCACTGCGCTTGGCCGATTCGTAGATTTCCGGCGGCAGGGACACGCTGCGATGGGTCGGATAGACCGGGATCTTGTAGGTTTCCGGGTAGCGCTTGAACATCGCGACCTGGCCTTCGGAGAGTTTGTCCTTGTACTTGTCCACCGTCGCGGCGGTGATGGTGAACAGCGGTTTTTCATTGGCGAACGGGTCGGCCAAAAAGCCCTTGCTGTCCACTGCTCCAGCGTTTTTCGGAATGCCGCCGGTCCAGGCCGGGATCGAGCCATCGGCATTACCAGCCTTTTCCGCACCGATGGGAGTGAGACTGGTGCCCAGTTTGTTCGCTTCATCCGGCGAAACCGCCGCCATCACGTTCGCGGCCAACAGGCTCAAGGCCAGGGCACCGCATTGCAGGATCATCTTGCGCATTGGGTTTTCCTTGTCAGCCAGATCAGAAGTTCACGCCGAAGCTCAACGCGAGGAAATCGCGGTCTTCGAGAACGTTGTAATCGCCGCCAAAAAAGTCGGTGTAGCTCAGGCTGGCGGTGTACGTGTTGCGGTAATCGGCATCGACACCGAGGCTGACGGCCTTGGCGCCTTCGTTGAACAAGCCGTTGGGACCGTAGCCGGCCACGTCGTGGGACCAGGACACGTTAGGCTTGAAGTTCACCCCGCCGATCACGTTGGAGTAGTCGAGAATCGCCCGGGCGCGGTAACCCCAGGAGGTCGAGGTGACGAAGCCATCGGTGTCACCGTTGAACCCGTATTGGCCGTAGACCGAATCACGGCCGTAACGCAACTTGTCCTTGGACTCCAGCCCGCCAACGTGCACCACCGCCGCCTCGCCCACCAGGGTCAGGCGATCGGCACCCAGTACCTGATCGAAGAAGTGCGTCAGGGTGCTCTGGACCTGGGTGATTTCCTTGCGGCGGTAGCCGGTGTTGTCTGCCCCCGGCCTGGTCGCAATGGGCGAGGCCGCACCGCCGGCAATCGGGTTGACCAACGCCAGGGTCAGGTCATTGGTATTGACCTGTACCGGCGCGTTGGGACGGTAGCTGACTTCCCCGGTCCACGCGGTGCCGGTGGGCAGAGTGGTGGAGAAGCTGGCGCCGTACAGGCGGATGTCCTCGGGGTATTCGAGGTAGTACTGGCCGCGTCCCAGCATCACGCTTTGCGCCAGGCCCGCGCCGCTGCCGGGCGCTATGCCGTTGGCAGTCGAGACCATCCCCGGCAAGGCTGCCAGCGTGGACAGCCCTGCCGTAGTCGTCCCCACCGTAGGCGTGCGGCTGTGGTAATTCATGAAGTACAGACCGTACTCGGTGTCGTCGCCAAGCCAGCGCAACGCCGTACCCCACTGGCCGGAATCCCGCGCATCGCGGTCACCGCTACGAGGAATGATCACCCCTTCCCTGGACACCTGGATCTCTTGGCCGAACGCCCGGGTCAATGGCACGAATGGCGCAATCGCCGGACTGCCCACGGTGTAGCCGCTGGTGCAACCATCGGCCACCACGTCATTGCCGAAGAATGTGCCGCAGTTATCGACAACGGTCTGGTCCCACTCCAGTTGGTAGAACCCTTCGATGGTGAGCTTGTCGGTCAAGCCCTGGGAGGCGAACAGCATGTTCACCGGGATCAGGCCTTCCTTGATCTCCGCGCCCGGGCGACGGAACGCGGACACGTCCACCGGGTTGATGCTGTTGATGGAGTTACCGATGAAAGTACTTTCGCCCCAGCTGACCACCTGCTTGCCGGCGCGCACCGTGCCGGGCAAATCGGCGATGGAATAGTTGTGATAGACGAAGGCATCGAGAATCTGCGCCCCTGACGACTTGGCGCCTTCCTTGCGATTGCTGTCGCTGATGTCCTTGAACTCGCGCCCTTCATCCTTGAGCTCGAAGTCGTACCAGTACTTGCCACGTACGAACACACCGGTGTCGCCGTACTTGAGTTCGAGGTCGTGCAGGCCTTTGAAGATCTTGGAAAAGGTTTCGCCCTTCTTGAAGTTCAGCCGTCCATCGTCACCGGTGGACGACTGCCCCCTACCGCCGTTGACAGTACCGACCAGGTCCTTGTCGGCGTCGCGCATGCCCCAGCTCGCGCCCACGGACAGCGAAGAGTCGAATTGACCCTCGATCTCGCCAATGTTGAATGAAACGGCCTGCGCCTGGGCACAGCAACCCAAGGCCACCGCAACGGCCAGCGCCTGCGGCTTGAAGATGGCGCGCATTGTTATTGTTGTCATGCGTCTTCCCCGGTGAGTGACAGAGGCTTCACCCTACTGCCGCACGCCATGGGCGATAAGCGCACCAAGGAGGTATTCGCGTTGTACCTAAAAAGGATTACTGCCCATGCGAGGCGGGCCTTTGCGTCGAGCATGGACGGACTGGATGATGGGTTATCAGCCGTGCGCATATTCATCGCCGCCATTGCGACTGTTGCATCCCCCGTAACGGTGCATGTCCGAATCCAGGCTGTTTCCTGGTGCACTCGATCCCTATGCTGGCCGGGCTTGCAGGGCAACGGGCCTGCAAGCGCAAGCCGCCACGGCATCCCTCACGCCTGGCGTACCGTCCTTCGGATGGATTGGCGTATCGATCCATCATCCCGTGTTTACCGACGTTGATTTGTAGCTCCTTTGCAACGTCATGTTCAGGCCGCTGCTTTTTGCAGCGGCCTTTTTTATTTGCGGGTTATTTCTCGATAGAAACTTCTCGATTCCTACAACACTGTCGGAAACGCTCACCTGCCCAACTTATGCAATTAACGCCATAGTTTTTTCGCGACTTTAGACGGGGACTATTTGTCTCCGGCGATTCAAGCCGCCCTATTTATCCGAATACATGCATCGATAAGGAAGTCGACATGCCCCAGGAAAAAAATATTCGTGTCACCCACGGCAGGCCTATGACGCCAACTTCATCTTCCGGCAAGGGAGCCGGCGGACTGGGCGTCTCGGCAGGAGGCGGAAGTTATTACTCCGGTTTCGAGCACGGCGGTTTTGACACGGGAGAGGCACAGGTTGCCATTACGGTGGCGGGGACTGCGGAGGAAACCCAAAGAGACTATCAGGCCCGTTCACAGCAACTGCTCAACACGATCGAATACGAACTGGCCGCTACCCGACTGGAGGGTTCGACGCTCCCACTTCCCCCGGTGGAAACCATTAACCGCGAATTGGCAGTGCGCGAAAAACTTCTGGCACGCAAGACTGCTGAACTCCAACGGCAAACAGCACTGGCCCATCTTTTTTTCGGCGCTGACCCCCTTGGCAAACCTAAGTCGGAGTTTTACCGAAAAGCCCAGACCATGGAGAAGCCAATCAAGCCGAAAGGCGCCGCAATACAGTCTTGGACCGCGTCCTACAAGGCGGCGCATGAGGCAAAGCTGCTGTCCCAGACAATCAGCGTGCTGAATCAACAGCAAGCCGAGTTGCTCAAAAGGCTGGCGGTCGCTCAAGCGCAGGAACAGGCTGAAAACGCTCGCAAGGCGGCCGAGGCCGAGGCTAAACGCGCTCTTGAAGAACGAGCTCGGCTTGCAGCGCAGGCACAACGCCTGGCAGCGGCTGAGAAAGCTGCAGCTCTGGCAAAAGCCCAGGCCGAAGCCAAACGTGTTGCCGCAGAGGCGGCGCGCATGGCAGCCGACGCCGAGGCTAAACGCGCTGCCGAAGAACGAGCACGGCTTGCAGCGGAGGCACAACGCCTGGCGGCGGCTGAGAAAGCCGCAGCTCAGGCAAAAGCACGAGCACGAGCCAGAGCCAGAGCCAGAGCCAGACGCGTTGCCGCGCAGAAGGCACGCATAGCAGCCGAGGCCCAGCGTACTGCCCAAGAACAGGCCCTGCGAAACGTCCTGGCGAGTCGCGCATTCCCAATGCTGGGCGCGGCAGCCGCAACCGGTCCGGTGTTCACGCTCGTTGGCAGTAGCCTGGTCATAAGTTCGGAAGCAACCTTGGCAATCCAGGCTGCACTGCGAGCCGCGGTCGCCATGGCCGTCGAATCGCTCACGGCAGTGGCTGCGCCGACCTTGGCGGGTGTTGCGGCGCTGCTCTATTCACCCAAGCTGGCGAACGGTGAATTACCCGAGCGATATGCGTTCAGCACGCCACTCTCAGACCTCGCACCGACACCACACTCCGATTTGCAAGCCATCGCGGCGGCCGGCGGGACCGTTGACTTACCCGTACGCCTCACGTCCCAAGCGACGGCGGATGGTCAGTCAGAAATCCTCGTGATCAACACTGACGGTGTAACCCACCCGTCGAAAGTCCGGGTGCTACCGGTTACCTACAACGCACAACAGAACCTCTACACCGCTACAACTGAAGACACCCCACCCAGAACCTTGACGTGGACCCCGGCCGTTCAACCCGGAAAGTTCCACTGCACTTCCAGCCGAACCACCCACCCCACCTGCTTATACAGGCGCATCGGTAACGCCCGCGGTGGGGCGAATCGATCCATTCCCTGAGATAACCCAAAACAGTTTCGATGATTATGTTTTTGTTTTCCCAATCGACTCAGGCCTGCCGCCCCTGTACGTCATGTTCAGGGATCGACGGAAAGACCCTGGGATTGCAACGGGAACAGGCGCCCCGGTTTTAGGCGTGTGGACGGACGCAGCATCGAAAGGCGAAGGGGCACCCATTCCGTCGCAGATTGCGGATCAGTTGAGGGGGAAAGGGTTTGGGAATTTCAAGGAGTTTCGGGAGGCTCTTTGGAAAGCCGTCGCTGACGATCCTATACTTTCTCAACAGTTTAATTTACGCAATCGGGCTCGTATGAAGAACGGACGCTCTGCCTACGTCAGGAAAACTGAAAAAATTGGCGGCCGAACAAAATATGAACTTCATCACAAACATTTCATTTCTTTAAATGGTCAAGTTTACGACATCGACAACATGACTCTCACCACCCCTAAAAGACACATTGAAATTCATAGAGAATGCAAGCAATGAAAAAATCAATAACAGATATAACCGAGAAAGAATTTCTCGCCTTTGTAATAGAAATTTCAGAGGGGAATTATCCTTCAGAAGAAGCGGATATCGACGCGGTACTAGAATTCGAGAGAATCTCAGAGCATCCCGCCGGGTCAGATTTACTATTCTATCCAGAGCCTGGCAAGGAAAGCTCAGAAGCAATAGTAGATGAGATAAAGAACTGGCGCACCGCCAACGGAAAACCGGGATTCAAACAACCCTGACCTTCCAGATACTTAAACGACCCTGCTGCTGAATAATCGGCAGCAGGTTCTCTCGACTCCATGTCATGATGGTACCGAATCCAGCAGCATTTGACCCTCCACTTCTCATCGGTAAAAAGCATTATGCACCTCCTCTATCCTAGCGACCCATTTGATAAAAAACGTCCCGATGAGCAGTACGCTGAAGAGTACGAAGCGGTAATGACTGCGGGACTGAGGACTGCGCTGTTCTCTTTTGAAGATTTCGAAGCAGGTCTTTTCAGGACTTCTGCGCCCCTCACGTCTGGAGACTCGACTTTATATCGCGGGTGGATGCTGACACTCGACGCGTATGCCGCTTTGGTTAGCCACCTGTGCGAAAAGGGCATCATTGGAATGACCGACGCTACGCAATATCGACTCTGTCATCACTTGCCGCAATGGTATCCATTGCTGGTTGCCAACACGAGCGAAACGGTGGTGTTGGCCAGTGATGCAAACTTCACTCAGGCACTCGAAGGCCTGCAATGGCCAGGTTACTTCATCAAGGACTACGTAAAATCGCTTAACACCGGTAGTGGCAGCTTGGTGAACACTCCCGAAGGTATAGCGCCGCTTGTTGAAAAGATGCGCCAATATCGTGGCCAGATTGAAGGCGGTATATGCGTCAGACGACGAGAGGAATACCTTGAAGAAACCGAGCGTCGTTACTTTGTGCTCCACGGGCAGGCCTATGGCGTCACCGACGAGGTGCCTGAGTTGGTGATCGAATGCGCACGGCTGATCGACAGTCCTTTTTTCTCGATCGACGTCGCGCTCAGGTCAGACGGTGTACTGCGGGTAATCGAGCTGGGCGACGGCCAGGTGTCAGACCGCAAGGAATGGTCCGCCGAGCGCTTTGCCTGGATGTTGAGCCGTGCGGGAGAGGTATGACCTGATGGACTCCACGTTATGGGTAATGCTGTTCACTTGAGGTTTTCTTCAATCATCGTGGCGAGGGAGCTTGCTCCCGCTGGGCTGCGTAGCGGCCCCCTTTTGTGAGCGCTTTGCACTCAAGCGGGAGCAAGCTCCCTCGCCACGGAATCATTTCATCCGCGTAAGCAAGTATTCAGAGGACTCTTTGGCTTATCACTCCATTACATCCACCACAATCAATTCCCAAACACCCAAACGCCTATTCCTACAACAATGTAAGAACCCCACTACAAGCTCATAAAAAATCCACTGATACGCTGAAAGTCAGTCGCAGCATTCTGCTTCGACTTTTAACTTCAGTGAGTTCTTATGACGCCAATCAACTACAGCAGCTATCGATCAAATAACGGCTATAACAGCCGAATCCGCTTTCTGGTCTTTCACTACACCGCCGCGAACTTCTCTTCTTCCGTCAACGCATTGACCGGCGCTTCGGTCAGCGCTCACTACCTTATCCCGGACTTCACCGACCCAAGTTACTTGAAAGCAGGTTTCAACGAGCCGCAGATTTTCAATCTGGTGGACGAGGACCAACGTGCCTGGCACGCAGGGGTGAGCAGTTGGGGTGGTCGAAATAATCTGAACGACACCTCGATTGGCGTTGAAATCGCCAATCTCGCCACGGACAACCAGGGGCAGTTCACGTTCCCGCCTTATTCGCCCCAGCAAATCGAGGCGATCGAATTCCTGGCGTTGAACATACTCAAGCGTTATCCGGACATCAGCCCGGTCAATGTGGTGGGGCATTCGGACATTGCGGCCGGCAGGAAAAGCGACCCAGGCCCGATGTTTCCCTGGCAGGCGTTGTACGCCAAAGGCATCGGCGCCTGGTTTGATGGGCCTACGCAAAAGGCTTACACGCAGGCTTACCAATGCAACGGCTTGCCGACTCGCGAACAACTGCTCGGGCTGTTCAAGAAATATGGGTATGACACGTCAGCCGCCACGACAAGTTCGGGCTTTCAGCGTCTGGTGCGCGCGTTTCAGCTGCACTTTCGTCCGGCGAAACATGACGGCGTGATGGATATCGAGACCGCTGCGAACCTGGCAGCGCTGGTGAAAAAATACGTCCCCTGACCGGCGTTGCCGTCGCTGACGGCAACCGGTCGAGGCCGCGAGTCAAACGGCGTAGCGTTGCAGATTCGCCATCATTTCCTTCAACGCTTCCAGGTTGTCATTCGGGTGCACCGCATCCTCGAAATCACAGATCTGCTGCCAGTGGGCGGCGACGTCTTCAGGCGAGAAGCCTTTGCGCGGATCGAACCCGGCACCCAGGCTGCGCTCCCAACGCACCTTGCCCATCCAGCCGCCGCCCACTTCGAACAAACCAGAGGTTTCCTGGCAGGTTTCACTGGCCAGGTACACCACCAGCGGGCTGACCAGTTCAGGCTTGAGTTGTTCGAATACCTGCGGCGGGATCAGGCCTTCGGTCATGCGGGTACCGCCGGTGGGGGCGATGGCATTGACCAGGATATTGTTCTTGCGGCCTTCGATGGCCAGGGTTCGCGTCAAGCCATAGAGGCCGAGTTTGGCCATGCCGTAGTTGGATTGGCCGAAGTTGCCGTAGATACCGGATGTGGAGGCCGTGAAGATGACCCGCCCATAGTTTTGTTCACGCAGGTGCGGCCACGCAGCGCGGGTGACTTTGTAAGCGCCTTCGACATGGACACGGTAGACCAGGTCCCAATCGGCATCGTCCATTTTGTGAAAAGTCTTGTCCCGCAGGATACCGGCGTTGTTGACCACCACATCGACCCGGCCGAACGCGTCGAGGGCGTTCTGCACCAGTTTGTCGCCATCGGTGACGGAGTCGTGATTCGCCTCGGCGATGCCGCCGGCTGCGCGAATTTCGGCGACTACCCGGTCCGCCGCCGAGGCGTTGGCCCCTTCCCCTTGCGCCGAGCCGCCGAGGTCGTTGACCAGCACTTTCGCGCCCTGTCTGGCGAACAGCAGCGCATGGGCGCGGCCCAGGCCACCACCGGCTCCCGTGACGATCACGACTTTATCTTCGAAGCGCACAGACTCACTCATGGCAGAACTCCAGCAGGCCGATAGGACAATGGGCACGAGTGTCCGGCACAAGTCGACCGGTCACAATCAACACGGTTGGGAGTGAATGGTGGGCGATAAGGTGGGGGGATGATGCGAGCCAAAGCCTGATCGCCGTAGCTTGCATCCACGGCGGCACATTCAATGTCTTCACCGGCAGAACCAGCGCCATCGCGAGCAAGCTCGCTCCCACACGGGTCGCGGATGCCCGCGGATTCTGTTGTGGGAGCAAGCCTCGCAAGGATTGCTCAGCAATAGGCCATCTGCCTGAGCGGGGTGGCGATGGTTTCGCGAAACGCCAGGTAATGCTGGAGCACCTGCACCGGCGCCTCGGTGTGGGGGTAATGGCCGATGTCTGGCAACAGCACCGTGTCAGGGTTTGGGATCAGCGCCTCGTAGCGCGCCACCATGTGCTCACCGGATATCGGATCGACCGCCCCGTCGATCACCCGCAGCGGCACTTCGCCGCGCTGCATCGCACGCACCCAGCGATCACGCTGCACCCGTCGCTCGGGGATATAGGCGATGAGTTTGTGCATGATCCGCGGGCCGCGATGGACTTCCACCAAACTCCAGAAATCATCCAGCACACTTTCGGTGGGCGCGGTCCTGGGGCCGGAAATCTGGCGAAAACTCTTGACCAGGCTTTGCCGGGAGAACAGCCGCCCCAGCAACCAACCCACGGGGCTAAGCAACAGTTTTTGAGCCAGTAACGGACGATGGGTTTCCGGGAACAGACCACCATTGAGAAACACACAACTGGCGACTTGGATGCGCGCCTCACAATGCCGGGCGATCAGTTCCTGGGCCACGCTGTCGCCATAGTCATGGGCCAACACATGCACCGCTTGCTTGACGTTCAGATGCGCCAGCAAGGCCTGTTGCAGATCCGCCTGCTCCAGCAGGCTGTAGGCATGATTCAACGGCTTGGCGGAGTCACCAAAACCGAGCATGTCACAGGCGATTACTCGATAGCGTTGCGCCAATGGCTGCCACAGGTAATGCCAATCCCAACTGGCGGTGGGGAAACCATGGATCAACAACAGCGGCTCGCCCTGCCCTGCCACCCAGTAATGAATGACATGGCCACGGAACATGAAGGTCTGGCTGCGCTGGCGCCAGATACGCAGGGGAATCTGGACCAGAGGCATCAACTTCTATACCCCGCGTCTTGTTGATCAAGCTTGCGCAGCAACGCCGGCCAGGCCAACGCGCCTCCCATGCCCTGTGCGCTCCTGGTCACCCCGGCGATCATCGCCCGGGCGCCAGCCAGGATCTGTGGCTCGATGGCGATCAGCTCGGCCCCACCGCCCTGGGCCAGGACCTGGATGTCACAGGCCCGCTGGAAGGTGAACATCATCAGGAAGGTATCGGCGATGGTGCCGCCACAGGTCAGCAGGCCATGGTTGTGCAGCATCAGGAAGTTGCTGTCACCCAGGTCCGCCTGCAAGCGAGCTTTTTCCTCGTGATTCAAGGCCACCCCTTCGTAGGCGTGATAGGCCAGGCTCGACAGCACGAACAGCGATTGCTGGCTGATCGGCAGCACGCCCTGCTTCTGCGCCGACACTGCGACACCGGCCGCCGTGTGGGTGTGCAACACACAGGTCACATCATGGCGAACCTCATGCACCGCACTGTGGATGGTGTAGCCGGCCGGGTTGATCTCGTAGGGGCTATCCATCAACTTATTGCCGGCCTGGTCGACTTTAACCAGGCTCGACGCAGTGATTTCATGGAACATCAACCCGAACGGATTGATCAGGAAATCCTCCGTGCCGGGAACCTTGGCGGAAATATGGGTGAAGATCAGGTCATCCCAGCCATGCAATGCGACAAGCCGATAACAGGCGGCAAGGTCGACCCGGGTTTGCCATTCGGCGGCACTGACTTGGTCTTTGATGCTGAGTGTCGGTTGGATGGGCGCTACGCTCACGGCTCGGACCCCCTGGTTTCTTATTATATGAAGCTCATTAACAAAAACTTCGTACGCAAGAAAATCAGTCTAGTCAGCTCTTGGGGGAGCGGTAGTTGCATTAGCAGCCAGCTTACTGGCCGAGCGGGTCATCGCAATGGATACCCTGACGCTCGGCCAACGTCTTCAACGCAAGGCTTCGATCAACTCGCCAAGCCACGGTTCGGCATCGGTTTCCGGGGTGACGCTTTCACTGGCGTCCAGCCGTAGCATCGGCAACACCTCGCGCACGCCCAGCTCGGCGTACAACTCGCGCATTTGCTCGCCCCCAGCGCAAAAGGTATCCCCGTAGCTGGCGTCGCCCAGGCCGATCACCGCGCCGGGCAAGCCGCGAAAGAATCCAGGCAACTGGTCGCGGAGGGTCGAGTACAACGGCATCAAATTGTCCGGCAGCTCACCCATGCCCGTCGTAGAGGTCACCGCCAGCAAGGCCTGTGGACCGAATGCCTGGATATCCGCCAAGGTGGCGCGAGGGTTGTGCCAGGCTTCGAAACCTGCGTCGCTAAACAGTTTGGCAGCGTGTCGGGCGACTTCTTCGGCGGTGCCATAGACCGAGCCGGAGAGAATGGCGACTTTCATCAATCTGATCCTGAACCAAAATAAGAGAGCTGCGATAGTAACAGCAGCGCTCGCCGGACTGCGAATGGCTCTCAATAGAGCCGTAATAGCAAGTGGACAGCTTATCGATTTCCTCTAAAGTATGATTTCAACAAGGATGTTTAAAGGGGCCTCTACATGATCAACGCTCAACTGATGCAACTGGTCATCAATGCTTCGAACGACGGGATCGTCATCGCTGAAAAAGAAGGCGACGAAGACAATATTCTCATCTACGTGAACCCGGCCTTCGAACGGCTGACTGGCTACAACCGCGACGAAATCCTTTATCAGGATTGCCGGTTCCTGCAATCGGGTGATCGCGACCAACCCGCTCTCGAGCTGATCCGCAATGCTTTGAAGCAAGGGGGGGCGTGCCGGGAGGTGCTACGCAACTACCGCAAGGATGGCACGCCCTTCTGGAATGAATTGTCGTTATCAACGGTTAAAAGCGAAGCCGACGGCCATACCTATTTCGTCGGCGTCCAGAAAGACGTTACCGTCCAGGTCAAGGCCCAGCAGCGTATCGCCCAGTTGGAACAGCAACTGGCCGAAGCCCGGGAAACGATTGCCCGGCTCGAAGCG
This sequence comes from Pseudomonas sp. B21-054, assembly GCF_026016345.1. NCBI lineage: Bacteria > Pseudomonadati > Pseudomonadota > Gammaproteobacteria > Pseudomonadales > Pseudomonadaceae > Pseudomonas > Pseudomonas sp. B21-054. Next base: position 1,116,119 of record NZ_CP087204.1, on the reverse strand, counting down.
ACGAACGGCACAAACAAACCGGCGAATTAACGGTCAGTCACTACAATCACCAGTGAAAATGTAAATTATCATTTCGAGTAGACCATGCAGCGCGATGCCCTATTGACTCAGGATGAACTGGATTTCATCCGGACCATGCAGCACAACCCGCAATTGAACGAGCGGGATGTCACGTCGAGCTTGCTGGTCAACGGTGGGTCGCAGATCCGTGACCTGCTGACGCGCCTGGCGGCGAATGAGCAAGTAACGCTGCAAGCCAATTTCGAAAACCAGCAAATGACCTTTCCGTTGCATCTGGTGGAAGACGAATTCCATGCGATGCACTTGCGTTTGGGTGTGCCGAGTATCTACGAGGACGGACCGAAGATACGCCCATGGCGCCTGACCCTCAAAGAGCCCGTGGCGCTGGAAAATATCAAGGGCCAGCTAGGATCTCTCTGGGTCCACGAGGTGTCCTGCAAAGGCGTCTTGCTGGAAAACCGCAGTCGTATCAAGCCGCTGAAGCAGTTCGCCTTGTGGTTCAGCCCGTCAGGCTACGAGAGAATTTCATTGCGAGGCACCTTCGAACGGGAGACCGATCAAGGTATGTTTGCCTACCATCTGAACCAGAATGACCAGGACGAGACTGAACGCCTGCGCCAGTACATCCTGCAGCAACATCGGCTGACCCATCCGGCCATGCATCTTTAACGTGTGAGACAGGGCACCCGTTCAGGTGTCCAGATTGCCCGTCAGAAATTGACGCAAGCGATGGGACATCACCGCTCCCTCATTACCCAGGCAACCGATCGACGATCCAGCCAGGCTGTCCTGCGCCAGATCGGAGACATCACCGGCCAGCATTAACGGACAATCCAGGCTCATCGCCAGTTTCCCCAAGCGTTTGGGGAATTCGGAAGTCGGCGCATGGTTGGAAACCAGCACCAGCGCCAAAGGCTGGATCTTCTGGCATACCAGGGTCAGTTCGTCGAATGGCAGGCCGATCGTCAACATCCTCACGCCCACGTCCGCCTTGGACAGGTACAGCGCCGTGACCAGCAGCTCCAGCTCACGGCATTGACCGGAAATGGCGCTGATCAGGACACGGCGCGACAGTCCTTCGCGCTTGAGCAAGAGCCGCTGGATGATGCGCGAGCGCAGGAAACCGTCGAGGAAAACCCACTCACTGGTTTGCCCGAATTCCTGCTGGCGTTGCAGAAGTTGCCGCCAGAGCGGCATCAGGATGTCCTGGAAGATGATCGGAACCGTGTAGGTGGCAAAGATCTGCCCGTAGATGCGATCCAGCTCTATATCGTCGAAATTGCGTACCGCGTCCACCACCTGCTGTTGCCACTCGGCGTAATCAGCCCTGACCAGATCGGGTGAAATCAGCGCAGAGACCGGCTGCACCGATTCGGTCTTGGCCAGGATCTTACTCACTTTACTCACCGCCACGCCGCGCTCGATCCAGGCCAGGATGTTGCGCACCTTTTCGATATCGCTCAAAGAGTACAGGCGATGCCCGCTTTCGGTGCGGGTGGGCTGGATCAAACCGTAGCGACGCTCCCATGCGCGCAGGGTCACAGGGTTTACACCGGTCAATCGGGCTACTTCGCGAATGGGAAACAAATCTTCGCGTTTCAAGGCACTTGGGGCTTGGAAAACGAAGTTATCGTCTGTGATTACGCTCATTTTGGCAGACAAATCCGGCTGGCAAATTGGATCCCAGTTTACTCCCTCCTAGTCATAGGATGACAAGGGAAACATTGGCGATAGGCGGTTTCGTTGCGTTTCGTTCGCAAAAGCCTGCATTTTGACGGCGTTTCGGCACCCAGCGCGTCGCCAATGCTCGCGAAAATGCAATGGCAGGCAACATGTGGGTCGAATGTACCGGTCGCTGTTATAGTTTGCTCTTGCCGTGAACCGAGCCGCCCTATGTCCAGCGCCACCGCTCCCATCCTGATCACTGGCGCAGCCCAGCGCGTCGGGCTGCATTGCGCCCGTCGATTGCTGGAAGACGGTCAACCGGTGATCGCCACCTATCGCACCGAACGCCCAGGCGTGCAGACCCTACGGGACCTGGGAGCGACCGTGCTGTTCGCCGATCTTTCCAGCGAAGCCGGGATCCTGGGTTTTATCGAACAGCTCAAGCAGCACACCGATCGGTTGCGGGCCATCGTACATAACGCCTCGGCGTGGCTGGCCGAAGTCCCGGGCGCCGAAACGGACGCTTTCAGTGCGATGTTCGGCGTGCACATGCTCGCGCCCTACCTGATCAACCTGCACTGCGCCGAACTGCTGCAACGTTCAACGCCTGCGGATATCGTGCATATCAGCGATGATGTGACACGCAAGGGCAGCAGCAAGCACATCGCCTATTGCGCCACCAAGGCCGGGCTCGAAAGCCTGACCTTGTCGTTCGCGGCGAAGTACGCACCGGCCATCAAGGTCAACGGCATCGCCCCGGCCCTGCTACTGTTCAATCCCGAAGACGACGCAGCTTACCGCGCCAAGGCCCTGGCCAAGTCTGCCCTGGGCATCGAACCCGGCAGCGAAGTACTCTACCAGAGCCTGCGGTATCTGCTGGACAACCCCTATGTCACCGGCACGACCCTGACCGTCAACGGCGGAAGGCACGTCAAATAGCCTTGTTTCGAGGAAGTACCATGACGCTATCCCTGCCTGAGAACTACCGCGAGATCCTGATCGGCCTGGGCGAAAACCCGGAGCGCGAGGGCTTGCTCGACACCCCGGTGCGCGCGGCCAAGGCCATGCAGTACCTTTGCCATGGCTACGAACAAAGCGTCGATCAGATCGTCAACGGTGCCCTGTTCGCCTCGGACAGCGATGAAATGGTGATCGTTGCCGACATCGAACTCTATTCCCTGTGCGAACATCACCTGCTGCCCTTCATCGGCAAGGCCCATGTGGCTTATATTCCTACGGGCAAGGTCCTGGGACTGTCGAAGATCGCCCGGCTGGTGGACATGTTCGCCCGCCGCCTGCAGATCCAGGAAAATCTCACCCGGCAAATCGCCGACGCGGTGCAGCAAGTCACCCAGGCCGCCGGCGTTGCGGTGGTGATCGAAGCCCAGCACATGTGCATGATGATGCGCGGTGTCGAAAAACAGAACTCGACCATGAACACCTCGGTGATGCTCGGCGCCTTCCGGGAATCCAGCACCACCCGCCAGGAGTTCCTGCAATTGATTCGACGGAGCCAATAAATGCCACAACTTCAGCCAGCCATGGCACGCATCAAGGTCAAGGACCTGCGCCTACGCACCTTCATCGGCATCAACGAGGATGAAATCCTCAACAAGCAGGATGTGTTGATCAACCTGACCATCCTCTACGCCGCCCAGGAGGCGGTGCGCGACAACGACATCGACCACGCGTTGAACTACCGCACCATCACCAAGGCGATTATCGCCCACGTGGAAGGCAACCGCTTCGCGCTGCTCGAACGCCTGACCCAGGAGTTGCTCGACCTGGTCATGGCCAACGAGTCGGTGCTGTACGCCGAAGTCGAAGTCGACAAGCCTCACGCCTTGCGATTTGCCGAGTCGGTGTCGATTACGCTCGCAGCAAGTCGGGCTACTTCGTAGCCGCTGCAAGCCTCAAGCTGTAAGCTTCAAGCCTGACCAGCGCAAATCCACTCTTGCAGCTTGAAGCTTGCCCCTTGAAGCTGCCTTGCAGAGACCTCCATGAACGATCAACAACGCCTCGAACTCGAAGCCGCCGCTTTCCGTCGGCTGGTTGCCCACCTGGACAGCCGCAAGGATGTGCAGAACATCGACCTGATGAACCTCGCCGGTTTCTGCCGCAACTGCCTGTCCAAGTGGTACAAGGCCGCCGCCGATGAACGCCAGATCGAGGTCAGCCTCGACGACGCCCGCGAAGTGGTCTACGGCATGCCGTACGCCGAATGGAAAGCCCACTACCAGCAAGAAGCCAGCGCCGAACAGCAAGCGGCGTTCGCCAAAGGAAAACCCGATGCCTGACCTGAACACCCTGCGCACCCGTCTCAAGAGCGGCGAACACGCCTTTGCCGACACCCTGGCCTTTATCGCCGCCGGCTACGACTACCAGCCCCAGGCCTTCAACAACGGTGGCGTGCAAAACGCCGCCGGGCAGAACGAAGGTTCTTGCAAGACCCTGGGCCTGGCACTGCTTGAAGGCTTGAGCGATGAAGAAGCGCTGCTGGCGTTTGGCGAACATTACCGTTCGGTGCTGGCCACGCCCGAAGGCAGCGATCACGGCAATATCCGTGCGCTGATGGCCCATGGGTTGGACGGGGTGAAGTTCGAGGCGCAGCCGCTGCAACGGCGCTGATCGATCCTGCCGGTGTGGTGAGATCCGCTTTTGTGGCGAGGGGATTTATCCCCGTTGGGCTGCGTAGCAGCCCTAAGACCTGCTGCCTCGGTGTGTCAGACTGATTGGGTAAGTGCTTTGGGGCTGCTTCGCAGCCCAGCGGGGATAAATCCCCTCGCCACAAGGGCTCCATTCATCCTTATTGAAGAACACCTCACCACATCCCGACTTTTAAGATTGACCCGGCAACTTTATTTCGTTTGCCGGGCCCCTCTGCTCGCGGCTTAGATAAAGGAAATCCTTCCTCCCTCCGAGCCGTCATCCATGAGCAGCGAAACCATCAGCCAGTCGATCTCCATCGTGCACCCCGTCAGCCTCAGCCATGGCAGGAATGCCGAAGTCTGGGACACCGATGGCAAGCGCTACATTGATTTCGTCGGCGGCATCGGCGTGTTGAATCTCGGCCATTGTCATCCGCGCGTCGTCGAGGCGATCCGCGAACAAGCCACCCGGCTGACGCACTACGCGTTCAACGCCGCGCCCCATGCGCCCTACATCGAACTGATGGAGCGCCTGGCGGCGTTTGTCCCGGTGGATTACCCGGTCAGTGGCATGCTCACCAACAGTGGCGCAGAAGCGGCGGAAAACGCCTTGAAGATCGTGCGCGGTGCCACGGGCCGCACCGCCGTCATCGCCTTCGATGGTGGTTTCCATGGTCGAACCCTGGCCACCCTCAACCTCAACGGCAAGGTCGCGCCCTATAAACAAAAGGTCGGTGTGCTGCCTGGGCCGGTCTATCACCTGCCCTACCCCAGCCAGGACAACGGCGTAACGTGTGCCGAGGCCTTGAAGGCCATGGAACGGCTGTTCAGCGTCGAGATCGACGTGAACGATGTCGCCTGCTTCATCGTCGAGCCGGTCCAGGGCGAAGCCGGTTTCCTGGCCATGGACATACCATTCGCGCAGGCCCTGCGGCAGTTCTGCGACGACAAGGGCATTGTGCTGATCATCGATGAAATCCAGTCCGGCTTCGGTCGCACCGGCCAGCGTTTTGCATTCTCGCGCCTGGGCATCGAGCCCGACCTGATCCTGCTGGGCAAAAGTATTGCCGGCGGCGTCCCCCTCGGTGCGGTGGTGGGGCGCAAGGCGCTGCTGGACAACCTGCCCAAGGGCGGACTGGGCGGCACCTACTCAGGCAACCCCATCGCCTGCGCTGCCGCACTGGCAACCCTGGACGAAATGACCGACGCGAACCTGCACGCCTGGGGCACGCAACAGGAAGAGGCGATCGTCAGCCGCTACGAATCCTGGCGCCGCCGAGGGCTGTCACCGTTCCTCGGCCGCCTGACCGGTATCGGCGCCATGCGCGGTATCGAACTGGCCCACGCCGACGGCACCCCGGCACCGGCGCAACTGACGCAATTGCTGGCGCTGGCGCGGGAGTCAGGGTTGCTGCTGATGCCCAGCGGTAAATCGCGGCACATCATCCGGCTGTTGGCGCCGCTGACGACCGAGGCGCAGGTGTTGGAGGAAGGGTTGGATATTCTGGAGGCCTGCCTGGCGAAGCTGGCCTGAAATGCAGCGTTGCTGACCACACAGAACCTGTGGGAGCGAGCTTGCTCGCGATAGCGTCAGGTCTGCCGACATCGATGTTGACTGATACATCGCCATCGCGAGCAAGCTCGCTCCCACAGGGGTTCACCGGCAGGTACCCAGGCATTAAAAAACCGGCCGAAGCCGGTTTTTTATGTAGATGAATCAGAACGAAGCGTTCTGCAGGTCATCCAGGTAACGCTCTGCGTCCAGGGCCGCCATGCAACCGGCACCGGCCGAGGTGATGGCTTGGCGGTAGACGTGGTCGGCCACGTCGCCGGCGGCGAAGATACCTTCGACGCTGGTGGCGGTGGCGTTGCCGTCGCGGCCGCCCTTGACCACCAGGTAGCCGTCCTTGAGCTCCAACTGCCCTTCGAACAACGAAGTGTTCGGGGTATGGCCGATGGCGATGAATACGCCATCGACTTTCAGCTCGTCAAAGCTGCCGTCGTTACTTTTCAGACGGGCGCCGGTCACGCCCATGTTGTCGCCCAGCACTTCATCCAGGGTCGCGTTGAGCTTGAGGATGATCTTGCCTTCGGCGACGCGGGCATTGAGCTTGTCGATCAGGATCTTCTCGGCGCGGAAGGTCTCACGACGGTGGACCAGGGTAACCGTGCTGGCGATGTTGGCCAGGTACAGGGCTTCCTCGACGGCGGTGTTGCCGCCACCCACCACGGCCACTGGCTTGTTGCGGTAGAAGAAACCATCGCAGGTCGCGCAGGCGGAAACGCCTTTGCCCATGAAGGCTTCTTCCGACGGCAGGCCCAGGTAACGCGCACTGGCACCAGTGGCGATGATCAGCGCATCGCAGGTGTAGGTCGCGCTGTCACCCTTCAGGGTGTACGGCTTGGCGGCGAAGTCCACGGCATTGATGTGATCGAAAACGATTTCAGTCTCGAAACGCTCGGCGTGCTCTTTCATACGCTCCATCAACGCCGGGCCGGTCAGGCCGTGAACGTCGCCCGGCCAGTTGTCGACTTCGGTGGTGGTGGTCAATTGACCGCCGGCCTGCATGCCGGTGATCAGCAGCGGCTTGAGGTTGGCACGGGCTGCATAAACCGCAGCGCTGTAACCGGCAGGGCCGGAACCGAGAATAATCACTCGCGAATGACGGACTTCAGACATGACCTGCTCCTGTTGACCGGACCTTGCGGGCCGGAACGCCGGGTGAGTGGCGTGAATAAAAAAGGACCGTTGACGCACTTGGGAAGGCTTGGTTCGACAGTCCTGAAAAAAGAATGGGTGCAGCGTATCGAGGGTGCGAAGATTAAGGAAATACGGTTTAACAATCCAGCTCATAGGTGAGCTCTATCCGCAGCGGCCCTTTCAATAGGTGGCATCCGCTGCAATAAAGGTTGTTACGCGCCATGTCGCCGCTTTCCCGCGCACGGCAAAGCCGGTAAGGTCGGCGCGTTCACCTTCGCTCGGAGTCACCTATGCCCGCCCCCGTCCTGTCCGGCCCGCAATATTTGCGAGAAGGCCTCAAGCTGGTCTTGAGCCCGGGCCTGCGTTTGTTCGTACTCTTGCCCCTGGCCATCAACCTGGTGCTGTTCGTCGGATTGATTTACCTGGCCGGCCATCAGTTCAGCCTGTGGGTCGACACACTGATGCCGTCGCTGCCGGACTGGCTGAGTTTCCTCAACTACGTCCTTTGGCCGCTGTTCGTGGTGCTCGTCGTGCTGATGGTGTTTTTCACCTTCACCATGCTCGCCAACATCATCGCCGCGCCGTTCAACGGTTTTCTCGCGGAGAAAGTCGAGGTTGTCGTCCGGGGCACCGATGATTTCCCCGCCTTCAGTTGGGGCGAGTTGGTCGCCATGATCCCACGGACCCTTGCCCGGGAGGCGCGTAAGCTCGGCTATTTCCTGCCCCGTGCCCTGGGGCTGTTCGTGCTCTCGTTCATCCCCGTGATCAATATCGTGGCCGCACCGCTGTGGCTGCTGTTCGGTGTGTGGATGATGGCGATCCAGTACATCGACTACCCGGCGGACAACCACAAGCTGGGCTGGAACGAAATGCTCGCCTGGCTGCGGGAAAAACGCTGGCAGAGCCTGGGCTTTGGCGGCAGCGTGTACCTGGTGCTGTTGATCCCGGTGGTGAACATCCTGATGATGCCGGCGGCGGTAGCCGGGGCGACCTTGTTCTGGGTGCGCGAGCAAGGCGCCGAAACCGCTTTGGCCCGGCAAGGCTGAGCCTGTCACAAATCCATCATCCTGGCGTCACAATGACGAAATGGCCCCGGTCGACACTGGGGTCATGACCACATCTCTGCACATTACCCTGATCACCGAAACCTTCCCGCCGGAAATCAATGGCGTGGCCAATACCCTGGGCCGCCTGTATGACGGCTTGCGCGCCCGCGGGCATCGGGTGGAGCTGATCCGCCCCCGCCAGGTCGATGACCAACGCCAGGCCAGTGATGAGCAGTTGTTGCTGTGCCGAGGCTGGCCGCTGCCGGGGTATCCGGGTTTGCAGTGGGGCCAGGCGTCGATGCACAAGCTGCTGCGGCGCTGGAAACGTCATCGTCCGGATGTGCTGTACATCGCCACGGAAGGCCCCCTGGGTTTGTCGGCGTTGCGTGCAGCGCGGCGCCTGGGCATCTCGGTGGTCAGTGGTTTCCACACCAATTTCCAGCAATACACCCAGCAGTACGGCCTGGGCTTGTTGAGTCGCGTGCTGACCCATTACCTGCGCTGGTTTCATAACCGCTCCAACTTGACCCTGGTCCCCAGTCTCAGCCAGCGCATGGAGCTGGAGCGTCGGCATTTCGAGCGGGTGGCGCTGCTGTCTCGCGGGGTGGACAGCCAGTTGTTCCATCCCATCAAGCGCTCGGCCACCCTGCGTGAGGCCTGGGGCTTGGGCGAGGAAGACATCGCCGTGATCCATGTCGGGCGCCTGGCACCGGAGAAAAACCTCGGGTTGCTCAAGCGCAGTTTCGACACGCTGTGCAGCGCATTTCCGGGTCGGCGGATGAAACTGGTGGTGGTCGGCGACGGCCCGCAACGATCCGCGCTGGAGCAGGAGCTGCCCGACGCAATCTTTTGTGGCTCACAACGTGGCGAGGCGCTGGCCTGTCATTATGCGTCCGCCGATGTGTTTGTCTTTCCAAGCCTGACCGAAACCTTCGGCAATGTCGTGCTGGAGGCATTGGCGTCCGGGCTGGGTGTGGTGGCCTATGATCAGGCTGCGGCGGCGCAACACATCCGCCACGGCTACAACGGCGTGCTGGCAATGCCGGGGGACGAAGAAGCGTTCTGCGACGGGGCCCGCTGGCTGCTGGAAGAGCGCGAGGCCTTGCGTTGCGTGCGGCTCAATGCGCGCCAACATGCCAGTCGCCAAGGTTGGGCGGCGGTGATCGAGCAATTTGAGGCGCAGTTGCGTGGGGTTTGTGTCGGCGAATCAGTGATGCCCGCTGCGCCGACAGTGCGCTGAGTCTTCGGCGATATTGAGATCGCCATCGCGAGCAAGCTCGCTCCCACATTTGATCTTCAGCGAACATGAGTCTGGTGTTCGACAAAGATCCCCTGTGGGAGCGAGCTTGCTCGCGATGGCGTCAGATCAGGCGCCGCTTAAACCAGCGTCATCAACGCCTCACGACTGAACGGCAAGATCTCCTGCTCACGCCCTTCGCGCACTTTTTGCGCCCAGTCCGGATCCACCAGCAGCGCACGTCCCACCGCCACCAGGTCGAACTCATCGTTGTTCAGGCGTTCCAGCAGTTTCTCCAGGCTGGCCGGCTGCGCGACTTTGTCGGTGTTGACCATGAACTGCAGGAACTCGCCGTCCAGGCCGACGCTGCCAACGGTGATGGTGGGCTTGCCGGTGAGCTGACGGGTCCAGCCGGCCAGGTTCAACTCGGAGCCTTCGAATTCCGGCTCCCAGAAACGGCGTGTCGAGCAGTGGAAAATATCCACGCCAGCGTCGGACAACGGCTTGAGGAATTCACCCAGGGCTTCAGGGGTCTGCACCAGGCGCGCGGTGTAATCCTGCTGTTTCCATTGGGAGAACCGGAAAATGATCGGGAAGCCCTCACCCACGGCCGCGCGCACGGCGCGAATCAATTCGATCGCAAAGCGCGAACGGTTGGCCAGGCTGCCGCCGTAACCATCGGTGCGCTGGTTGCTGCCTTCCCAGAAGAACTGGTCCACCAGGTAACCGTGGGCGCCGTGGATTTCCACGCCGTCCATGCCGATGCTCTGGGCGTCTTTCGCGGCCTGGGCGAACGCAGCGATAACCTCGTCGATATCGGCCTGGGTCATGCCATGGACCACCACCTGACCGTCCTTGAGCTTCTCGGTCGGGCCATAGCCCGGCACGCTGGCATCAGGCTCGGTCCCGGCGCGTCGTACACTGCCCACATGCCACAGCTGCGGAACGATCTTGCCGCCTTCGGCATGCACCGCATCAACCACTTTTTTCCAACCGGCCAGCGCGGCATCACCATAGAAATGCGGCACGTTCGGATAGCCGTTGGAGGCCTTGTGTCCGACAGTCGTGCCTTCGGTGATGATCAGGCCAACCCCGGCCGCCGCGCGACGACGGTAATACTCGATCACCTTGCTGTTCGGCACGCCGCCTGGTGAAAAGGAACGGGTCATCGGCGCCATTACCACGCGGGTCGGCAGCTCGAGCGTGCCGAGGTGGAAGGGTTTGAACAGGGCTTTTACAGGCATGGGGCACTCCACGGGACAAGGTCGCAGGTCTATATGACAAGGATAATATGTGGCGTGCCTAGTGCTGGGTAGCACTATTGATTGGAATGATTAAGGATTAGAAGGGAGCAGACGGATCGCGATTAGGTGGACTGAACCGAATGCACAGCCGGGTGCAGAACTTGTGGCGAGGGGATTTATCCCCGCTGGGCTGCGCAGCAGTCCTAAAATCTGATATCCGGGTGTGTCAGCCTAATCAAGTCGCTTGCTCTTGGGGCTGCTTCGCAGCCCAGCGGGGATAAATCCCCTCGCCACAGGGTGCCGTGCCTGGCTTTCAACCCAACGCTTTTTCGATGGCCTGGATCACCGTAGGGTCATCCGGCGCCGTACGCGGCGAGAAACGCGCGAGTACGCGACCGTCCTTGCCGAGCAGGAATTTTTCGAAGTTCCAGGTAATCTCCCCGGGAAACTCGGCGCCCTCGCCCGCCAGCAGGCGGTACAACTGATGACGGTCAGGGCCGTTCACGTCCAGCTTGCCGGACAGCGGGAACGTCACGCCGTAGTTGAGGCTGCAGAACGCCTGGATTTCCTCCTCGGTCCCCGGTTCTTGCCCGGCGAACTGATTGCAGGGCAGGCCCAACACACTGAAACCCCTGGCCTTGTATTGCTGGTAGAGACTTTCCAGCGCAGCGTACTGAGGCGTCAGCCCACACTTGGAGGCGACGTTGACCACCAGCACGACTTGCCCCTTGAAAGGCGCCAGAGCAAGCTCCTGACCATCCAGGGCTTTCAGTTTAAGGTCGTGAAAAGCACTCATGACGAACTCCAGGTTTGCGGATCTTTTCGAAACAGCCATGGGTGATGCTAACAGCAACCGACTAAAAAGGCGCCGTATGGCGCCTCTCCAGTTCACTTGAGCGTAGCGCAGAAATCAGTGGTGATGGCCACCTTCGCCATGGACGTGACCATGGGCGATTTCTTCCTGGCTGGCGTCACGAATGTCGACGATCTTGACCTTGAAGTTCAAGCGCTGGCCGGCCAGTGGGTGGTTGCCGTCAACGGTGACATCGTCGCCTTCCAGATCGCGGATGGTGACGATCTGCATCTGGCCATCGGGCGCCGAGGCGTGGAACTGCATGCCCACTTCCAGCTCGTCCACGCCTTCGAACATGCTGCGGCTCAGGGTGCTGACCAGTTCGGCGGAGTATTCACCGTAAGCGTCTTCCGGCTCGACGGCAACGTTCAGGTCGTCACCGACCGTTTTGCCTTCCAAGGCTTTTTCCAAGCCCGGGATGATGTTGCCTGCGCCATGCAGGTAGACCAGCGGAGCGCCGCCGGCAGAGCTGTCGATGACCTCACCAGCGTCGTTGGTCAGGGTATAGTCGATGGAGACAGCCTTATTGGCGGCGATCAGCATGGGGCGAGACCTTTTGCATAAGAATGAAGAACGGACAAGTCTAAACAAGGATTTGCCCGAAAGCGAACGGAACCCGGACAAACGGGCTTGCTCGAACAGACCAACGGTCACCGGTTTTCATCAGGACGAGGACGGTCACTGGGTGGCCGAGCTGTCCTGCGGTCACACCCAGCACCTGCGCCACCAGCCACCGTGGCAATCCCGGGCCTGGGTGCTCGACCCTGCGCAACGTATTGAAAAAATAGGCCAGCCCTTTGCTTGCGGCTGGTGCGCTCAAGGCCCGGTTAGCGATAACCTTGGCGACTGAATTGTGGGTAGACGGCCAGTCATAGGCCGCGCCATTGCCATGCTCCTTTAGAGAATCCGCATGCAAACTTTTTTTATCGCACCCACCGATTTTGGTGTGGGTCTGACCTCCATCAGCCTCGGGCTGGTGCGTACACTCGAACGGGCCGGGCTGAAAGTCGGCTTTTTCAAACCCATCGCCCAGCCTCACCCCGGCGATACCGGGCCGGAGCGCTCCACTGAACTGGTGGCCCGCACCCACGGCCTCAAGCCACCGCAGCCCCTGGGCCTGGCTCACGTCGAGCGAATGCTGGGGGACGGCCAGCTCGATGAGCTGCTGGAAGAAATCATCACCCTTTACCAGCAAGCAGCCATCGGCAAGGACGTGCTGGTTGTCGAAGGCATGGTCCCGACCCGCAACGCCAGCTACGCCGCCCGGGTCAACCTGCACCTGGCCAAGAGCCTGGACGCCGAGGTCATCCTGGTGTCGGCGCCGGAAAACGAAGTGCTGACCGAGCTGTCCGGCCGGGTAGAGCTGCAGGCGCAACTGTTCGGCGGACCGAAAGATCCGAAAGTCCTCGGAGTGATCCTGAACAAGGTCCGCACCGACGAAAGCATGGAGGCGTTTTCCGCGCGCCTCAAGGAGCACTCGCCCCTGCTGCGCAGCGGCGATTTCCGCCTGCTCGGTTGCATCCCGTTTCGCCCCGAACTCAACGCCCCGCGCACCCGCGACGTGGCCGACCTGATGGGCGCACAGGTGCTCAATGCCGGCGACTACGAAACCCGGCGCATGAGCAACATCATCATTTGCGCCCGCACCATGCGCAACACGGTGGAACTGCTCAAGCCCGGCGTACTGGTGGTGACCCCCGGCGATCGCGACGACATCATCCTGGCCGTGAGCCTGGCGGCGATCAACGGCGTGCCACTGGCCGGCCTGCTGCTGACCAGCGACACCCTGCCCGACCCACGCATCATGGACTTGTGCCGCGGCGCCTTGCAGGCCGGCTTGCCGGTGCTGTCGGTGAGCACCGGCTCCTATGACACCGCCAACCTGCTCAACGGCCTGAACAAGGAAATCCCGATCGACGACCGCGAACGCGCCGAGATCATCACCGATTTCGTCGCCAGCCACCTGGATGCCAAATGGCTGCACCAGCGCTGCGGCACGCCACGGGAAATGCGCCTGTCGCCAGCGGTGTTCCGCTATCAATTGATCCAGCGCGCCCAGGCCGCCAACAAACGCATCGTGCTGCCCGAAGGCAGCGAACCGCTGACCGTCCAGGCCGCCGCCATTTGCCAGGCCCGGGGCATCGCCCGCTGCGTGTTGCTGGCCAAACCGGCCGACGTCGAGGCGGTGGCCCGCGCCCAAGGCATCGAGCTGCCGCCGGGGCTGGAGATTCTCGACCCGGATTCGATTCGCGAGCGTTATGTCGAACCGATGGTGAGGCTGCGCAAGAGCAAAAGCCTGAACGCGCCGATGGCCGAGCAGCAACTGGAAGACACCGTGGTCATCGGCACCATGATGCTCGCACTGGATGAGGTCGACGGCCTGGTGTCCGGGGTCATCCACTCCACCGCCAACACCATCCGCCCGGCCTTGCAACTGATCAAGACCGCGCCGGGTTGCACCCTGGTGTCTTCGGTGTTTTTCATGCTGTTTCCCGAAGAAGTGCTGGTCTACGGCGACTGCGTAATGAACCCGCATCCCAGCGCTACGGAACTGGCGGAGATTGCCCTGCAGAGCGCCGACTCGGCCGCCGCGTTCGGCATCACCCCACGGGTGGCCATGCTCAGTTATTCCAGCGGCGAGTCGGCCAGCGGCGAAGAAGTGGAGAAAGTCCGCGAAGCCACGTTGCTGGCCCATGAGGCGCAGCACAGTTTGCTGATCGACGGCCCGTTGCAATACGACGCCGCCGCCAACGAAGCCGTGGCACGGCAACTGGCGCCCAACAGCCAGGTGGCCGGCCGGGCGACCGTCTTCATCTTCCCGGACCTGAACACCGGCAATACCACCCACAAGGCGGTACAGCGCAGCGCCGATTGCGTCAGCCTCGGGCCGATGCTGCAAGGCCTGCGCAAACCGGTGAACGACTTGCCTCGCGGCGCCCAGGTCGACGACATCGTGTACACCATCGCCCTGACCGCGATCCAAGCCGCCAACCGACCCATGGATATTTAAATGCTGGATTTCCTGCCTGCCGCCGCGCGCGGCGTCATTGCCTCGCTGCTCTTGGCGCTGAACACCATCGCCTGCTGCACGCCGCTGTTCATCGTGGCGATCTTCAAGCTGTTGCTGCCCTTCCCGGCCGCCCAGCGCTTCACTGACTGGCTGATGGGCCACATCCACGAAACCTGGATCAGCAACAACAAGGCCTGGATGAACCTGCTGCGCCGCACCCGCTGGCACCTCAGCGGCCTGGAGGGCCTGGACTACCAGCATTCCTACCTGGTCACCAGCAACCACCAGAGCTGGGTCGACATCATGGTGCTGCAATACGTGCTGAACCGACGCATCCGCCCGTTGAAGTTTTTTCTCAAGCAGGAGCTGATCTGGGTACCGGTGATCGGCCTGGCCTGGTGGGCGCTGGGGTTCCCGTTCATGAAACGCTACTCCAAGGCTTACCTGGAGAAGCATCCGGAAAAGAAAGGCAAGGACCTGGAAACCACCCGCAAGACCTGCGCGAAGTTTCGCAACAATCCGGTGGGCATTTTCAACTTCGTCGAAGGCACGCGCTTCACCGAAGGCAAGCATGCCCAGCAACAGTCACCGTTTCGCTACCTGCTCAAGCCCAAGGCTGGCGGCATCGCGTTTGTGCTTGATGCCATGGGTGAGCAACTGGAGTCGATCATCAACGTGACGATCCATTATCCGGGCGGGCGTCCGGGGTATTGGGATTTGCTGTGCGGCAAGATGGGCGAGGTGGTGGTGCATTTCCAGGAACTGAAGATTCCAGCGCAGTTCATCAGGAAAAACTACGATCAGGACGGCGCGTATCGCCTGGAATTCCAAGGCTGGATCAACCAGTTGTGGCAGGACAAGGATGCGTTGCTTGCGCAGATGCACCGCGAGTATCCAGATCACCGTTAATCCCTGTGGGAGCGGGCTTGCTCGCGAAAGCGGTGTGTCAGCTCATGAAGATGTTGGATGTTCCATCGTCTTCGCGAGCAAGCCCGCTCCCACATTTGATCTAGTGCCCCTCTGGAAATGAAAAAGCCCGCAGATGATCACTCACCTGCGGGCTTTTTATTTACAGCGGCGTTCCTTAGATCGCCCCACGCTTGCGCAGCAGATCCAGGACCTGCTTGACGCTCTCTTCCAATGTCAGCGATTGGGTGTCGATCACCAGGTCGGCGTCCAGCGGCACGTCGTACGGGAAGGACTCGCCCGGGATGTTGTCGCCAGCAGCGGCATACAGCCCTTGCGGATCACGCTGGGCGCACACAGTCGGCGAGGCCTGGACGTAGACCGTCAGCAGACGCTCCCGGCCGATCAGGTCTTTGGCTTGCTCACGTCCTTCGGCATTTGGCGCAACGAAGGCGGCGAGGGTCAGCAGGCCGGCTTCGTTGAACTGGCGGGCGACGTGAGCCGCACGGCGCCAGTTCTCGGTACGCCCGGCGCGATCCTGCGGCAAGCCCTTGTTCAGGTCATGACGCAGGTTCTGGCCATCAAGGACGAATACCGCACGCCCCATGTCGAACAACTTGCGTTCCACCGCATAGGCCAGCGTGCTTTTACCCGCGCCCGACAGGCCACTGAACAACACCGTGGCCGGCTGCTGGCCGAAGCGCTGGGCGCGTTCTTCCACCGACACATGGGCCAGTTTGCCGTGGTGCGTGCTGCTGCCATGGGCCAGCGGCTGGGCGACGATCATGCCGGCGCCGACCGTGCCGTTGGTCAGGCGGTCAATGATGATAAATGAGCCGGTGGTGCGGTTGCTCTCGTAACCGTCCAGGGCGATCGGCGCATCCAGCGCGATCTTCACCTTGCCGATTTCATTGAGCTGCAACGCGCTGGCCGGACCTTCTTCCAGGGTGTTCACGTCGACCTTGTTGACAATGCTGGCAATCGAGCCCGGCACATAACTGGTGGCGCGCTTGATGTCGTATTTCTTGCCCGGCAGCATCGGCTCTTCAGCCATCCACACCAGCATCGCTTCGAAGCTGTCGGTCACTGGCGGCACGTTGTCGGCATGCACCAACAGGTCGCCACGGGAGATGTCGATCTCGTCTTCCATGGTCAGCGTGACTGCCTGACCGGGACCGGCGTGTTCCAGCTCGCCTTCGAAGGTGACGATGGATTTGACGCGGCTGCTCTTGCCCGAGGGCAGCACCACCACTTCGTCGCCCTTGTGCACGATGCCGCTGGCGAGGGTGCCGGCGAAACCGCGGAAGTTCAGGTTCGGACGGTTGACGTACTGCACCGGGAAACGCAGGTCGGTGAAGTTGCGGTCGCCCGCCACTTCCACGGTCTCGAGGATTTCCATCAGCGACTGGCCGGTGTACCACGGCGAGCGCTCGGATTTGTTCACCACGTTGTCGCCCTTGAGGGCCGACATCGGCACGAAATGCATGCTGGTGGGCTTCATCTTCAAGCCTTCGGCGAACTTCAGGTAGTCGGCCTTGATCGACTCGAACACGCCCTGGTCGAAGTCCTTGAGGTCCATCTTGTTGATGGCCACGACGATGTGCTTGATGCCCAGCAACGAGGCGATGAAGCTGTGGCGACGGGTCTGGGTCTGCACGCCGTAGCGGGCATCCACCAGGATGATCGCCAGGTCACAGGTGGAGGCACCGGTGGCCATGTTGCGGGTGTACTGCTCATGGCCGGGGGTATCGGCGATGATGAACTTGCGCTTGGCGGTGGAGAAATAGCGGTAGGCGACATCGATGGTGATGCCTTGCTCGCGCTCGGCCTGCAGGCCGTCGACCAGCAACGCCAGGTCGATATCGTCCCCGGTGGTGCCGACTTTCTTCGAATCGCGGGTGATGGCTTCCAGGTGATCTTCGTAGATCATCTTGGAGTCGTGCAGCAGGCGCCCGATCAGGGTGCTCTTGCCGTCGTCGACGTTACCGCAGGTCAAAAAGCGCAGCAGCTCTTTACGCTCGTGCTGGCCCAGGTAGGCGAGGATGTCCTCGCTGATCAAATCAGATTGGTGGCTCATTGTGTTCAAGCTCCGAGCTGTAAGCTTCAAGCGGCAAGCTTGTCGGCGTACAGCTAGTCAGAAATTTTGTTTATCAAGCCGCAGAGCATTTTTGATAGCTCGCGAGTTTCTGCAATCCAGTTATCAGCCAGCGGGGGGGCGATGTAAGCAATGTCGCTGCCGATGAGAATCTGTGTTCGTAACTCTCCACAAGAGGCCTTCGCGATCCAAAGAAAACGTACCTTTTCTTTGGCGCTGCGCCGCTCCATTCCCTCAGCAATATTGGAAGGCACCGAAAGTGCTGAGCGGGTGATTTGGTCTTTAAAACCAAGATCCCTGCATTGAGCAAACTCTCGGTAGATTCCCACCGCCAGACACTTGCTTCTCTGCCAAACAACCAACTTCTCGAAATCCATTACGAGTCACTCAATCGCGGCTCGCAACAACCGGCTGCAAGCACCAAGCTACAAATTACGCATACCGCCTTTAACTTGCAGCTTGCCGCTTGTAACTCGAAGCTTAAAAGTACCCTTGACGTTTTTTATCTTCCATCGAGCCTGCGCCATCGTGGTCGATGACCCGGCCCTGGCGCTCGGAAGTTCGCGTCAGGAGCATTTCCTGGATGATGTCCGTCAGGCTCTCGGCCTCGGACTCCACCGCGCCCGTCAACGGGTAGCAGCCAAGGGTACGGAAACGCACTTTCTTCTTGACGATACGGGCTTTGTCTTCATCGGACAGGTGCTCGAGGATGCGCTCGTCGTCGATCATGATCAGCGTGCCGTTCTTCTCGATCACTTCTCGCTCGGCGGCGAAGTACAGCGGCACGATCGGGATGCCTTCGAGGTAGATGTACTGCCAGATGTCCAGCTCGGTCCAGTTCGACAGTGGGAATACGCGGATCGACTCGCCCTTGTTGACCTTGCCGTTGTAGACGTTCCACAGCTCCGGACGCTGGTTCTTTGGATCCCAGCGGTGCTTGCTGTCGCGGAACGAGTACACGCGCTCCTTGGCGCGGGATTTCTCTTCATCGCGACGGGCACCGCCGAACGCGGCGTCGAAACCATATTTGTCCAAGGCCTGCTTGAGGCCTTCGGTCTTCATGATGTCGGTGTGCTTGGCACTGCCGTGGGTGAACGGGTTGATGCCCTGCGCCACGCCGTCCGGGTTCACATGGGTGATCAGGTCCAGGCCCAGTTCCTCGACCATGCGGTCGCGGAACTTGTACATTTCCTGGAATTTCCAGCGGGTGTCGACGTGCATCACCGGAAACGGCAGCTTGCCGGGGAAGAACGCCTTGCGTGCCAGGTGCAGCATCACGGCGGAGTCTTTACCGATGGAGTACAGCATCACCGGGTTATCGAACTCGGCGGCCACCTCGCGGATGATGTGGATGCTTTCCGCCTCCAGCTGTTTCAGATGCGTCAGTTTGTCGACCATGGCTACTCACGAAAACTTTCTTATGAACGGCCAGCGGGCCGTGTTCGAGCGGGGAATCCTAGCACAGCGACCTCTTCTAATCAGGGCGCCAACTAGATCGAAACAGCATATGGATATGCCTGGGTGTTCGGGTGTTGCACCGAGCTTTGTGGGAGCGGGCTTGCTCGCGAATGCGGTGGGTCAGTCAACAGATATGCAACTGAACCACCGCATTCGCGAGCAAGCCCGCTCCCACAGGTTCGGTTACAGTCAAATAGGATTCGGGCAATCGATGAAGATATGCTCCAGGGCAAACCGTCGCGCCAGGTAATCGCCCAATGCCTGGACACCGTAGCGCTCGGTCGCATGGTGCCCGGCGGCGATGAAGCTGATGCCGTTTTCCCGGGCGCTGTGGAAGGTCTGTTCCGACGCCTCGCCGCTGAGGTACAGGTCGACCCCGGCCAGTACCGCCTGATCGATGTAGCCCTGGCCGCCGCCCGTGCACCAGCCGACCCGGCGAATCATCTGCTCGCCTTCGATCAGCAATGGCTCGCGGCCCATCACTTCCTGGACCTTGCGGGCAAAATCCCGCGGCGTCATCGGCTCGGACAGGGAGCCAACCAGGCCGACCACCTTGGGGTTGTCCGGATCCAGCGGTCCCTCGACAGTGATGTCCAATTGACGAGCCAATTGCACGTTATTGCCCACCTCGGCATGCAAATCCAGTGGCAGGTGATAAGCCAGCAGACTGATGTCATGCTTGAGCAAGGTTTTGAGGCGACGTTGTTTCATGCCGGTGATGCAGGGGTTTTCGCCTTTCCAGAAGTAACCGTGATGCACCAGCACCAGATCGGCGTCGGCTTCCACCGCGGCCTCGAGCAACGCCTGGCTGGCAGTGACGCCGCTGACGATACGCCTCACCTGCGGCGCGCCTTCGACCTGCAGGCCGTTGGGGCAGTAATCGGCAATCCGGCTGCTGGCCAGGTAACGGTCCGCTTCTTCGACCAGGGTGTTCAGGGCTACGGCCATGAAAAGACTCCTAAATATCCCGTTCAGAGGCACGCGCGGCCTCGTATAATGCGCGACATTATGGGCGGTCTCATACCGCCTGCAACCTTTGTAGGACGTGCTTAATGCTCAAGGCGCTGCGTTTTTCCGGCTGGCCGCTATTGGCCGGCGTGCTTGTCGCTCTACTGATTATCCAGCGCTACCCGGAATGGGTCGGCCTGCCCAGCCTTGACGTCAACCTGCAACAGGCGCCGCAAACCAAGGCGGTGCAACAGGGGCCAGTGTCCTATGCCGACGCCGTGACCACCGCGGCACCGGCGGTGGTCAACCTATACACCACCAAGGTCATCAACAAGCCCAGCCATCCTTTATTCGAAGACCCGCAATTCCGACGTTTCTTCGGCGACAACTCGCCCAAGCAGAAACGCATGGAGTCGAGCCTGGGGTCGGGCGTGATCATGAGCCCGGAAGGTTATATCTTGACCAACAACCACGTCACCAGCGGTGCCGACCAGATCGTGGTAGCCCTCAAGGATGGCCGTGAAACCCTGGCCCGGGTGATCGGCAGCGACCCGGAAACCGACCTCGCGGTGTTGAAGATCGACCTGAAGAACCTGCCGGCCATCACCATCGGCCGCTCCGACAGCATCCGCATCGGCGATGTCACCCTGGCCATCGGCAACCCGTTCGGCGTCGGCCAGACCGTGACCATGGGCATCATCAGCGCCACCGGACGCAACCAGTTGGGCCTGAACAACTACGAAGACTTCATCCAGACCGATGCCGCGATCAACCCCGGCAACTCCGGCGGCGCGCTGGTGGACGCCAACGGCAATCTCACCGGGATTAACACGGCGATTTTCTCCAAGTCCGGCGGCAGCCAGGGCATCGGTTTCGCCATTCCGGTGAAACTGGCGATGGAAGTGATGAAGTCCATCATCGAACACGGTCAGGTGATTCGCGGCTGGCTGGGGATTGAAGTCCAGCCACTCACCCAGGAACTGGCGGAGTCCTTCGGCTTGTCCGGGCGGCCTGGCATCGTGGTGGCGGGGATCTTCCGCGATGGCCCGGCGCAGAAGGCCGGCTTGCAGCTGGGCGACGTGATCCTGAGCATCGACGGGGAGCCGGCTGGCGATGGCCGCCGCTCGATGAACCAGGTGGCGCGGATCAAGCCCACCGACAAAGTCACCATCCAGGTGATGCGCAATGGCAAGGAGCTCAAGCTCACCGCTGAAATCGGCCTGCGTCCACCGCCGGCACCGGTGGTGCTCAAGGAAGAAGAGTAGCTGCGGAGCACATCCTGTGGCTGGCAAAACCCTGTGGCGAGGGGATTTATCCCCGCTGGGTTGCGCAGCAACCCCAAAATCAGACACCGCGGTCCATCAGATGAACCGCACCAACTGATCTACGGCTGCTGCGCAGCCGAACGGGGATAAATCCCCTCGCCACAAAGATTCCTACCTGCATCTCCAATGTGATCCCCTTGGCAAACTTATCCAGATTCCAGTTCAAAATACAGATAGCATAAATTCTCATTAGTAGTGTTATATTGTTTCAATACTAAAAATTGGAACAACATAACATGTCATCCTTAAAACGGATTTCAGCTGCCAGCCTTGCCCTGGGCCTACTGGGCGATCCGGCCTACGCCGAGGAAATCCAGCCGCTGGAGCTGGACGCCATCAGCGTGACGTCCGACTACGAATCCCCCACCGGCCCCGTCACAGGCTATCGCGCGACCCGCTCGGCCAGCGCCACCAAGACCGACACCGCCCTGCGCGACATCCCGCAATCCGTCAGCGTGATCCCCGCCAGCGTCCTCAAGGATTTGGGCAGCACCAGTGTCGAGCGGGCGCTGGAGTATGCCGGCGGCGTGTCCAGGCAAAACAACTTCGGCGGCCTGACGCTCTACGAATACAGCGTGCGCGGTTTCACGACGTCGGAGTTCTACAAGGACGGCTTCAGCGCCAACCGCGGCTATCCGAGTACGCCGGATGCCGCCAACATCGAACGCATCGAAGTGCTCAAGGGCCCGGCGGCCAGTCTGTATGGACGAGGCGATCCCGGCGGCACGGTGAACATCGTCACCAAGAAGCCCCAGCCCGAAGCCTTCACCACCCTGCAGACCAGCGCCGGCAGCTGGGATCGCTATCGCACCGCGCTGGACGTCAACACACCACTGGACACCGAGGGCAACCTGCTGTCGCGGGTCAACCTGGCGGTCGAGGACAACCACAGTTTCCGCGATCACGTCGACAGCAAGCGCGTCTTCGTCGCACCCTCCATCAGTTGGCAATTGAGCCCCGACACCCGCCTGTTGCTGGAAAGCGAAATCGTGCGCCACAGCTCGACGTTCGACCGCGGCATCGTCGCACCGAACAACCGCTGGAGCGGCGTTTCCCGTTCGACCTTCCTGGGCGAGCCCAACGACGGCGACATCGACAACCACAACAACATGCTCCAGGCAGCCCTCGAACATCAGCTCAACGATACCTGGCAAGTACGCCTGGCCAGCCATTACAAGCAAGGCGAACTGTGGGGCTTTGCCTCCGAGGCGCGCCCGCTGAACGCCGACGGCCACACAGTGAACCGCCGCTACCGCGAGCGTGACAACGATTGGCACGACAGCATCACTCAGCTGGAATTGCGCGGTCTGTTCGACCTGGGCCCCTGGCAGCACGAACTGCTGGTCGGTACTGAATACGAGGATTACCGCAAGAACGAGCGCGTGACCACCATCGCCGGCGGTGCTTATCCCATCGACATCTATCAACCGATCTATGGCCAGCCAAAACCCAACGGCACGCGCTCCGGCACAGACTTCTTCGAGCACGTCCAAAGCCGGGCGTTGAACCTTCAGGATCAGATCGTGTTCACCGACAAACTGCGGGGCATGCTCGGCGTGCGTTATGAGCATTTCGAGCAGAGCATCGACGACCACACCACCGACGTCACCCGCCGCCAACGTCACGACGCCCTGACGCAACGGGCCGGCTTGCTGTATCAACTGACGCCGCAAGTCGGGCTGTTCGCCAATGCCTCCACCTCGTTCAAGCCCAATAATGGCCTGGATGCGGACGGTAAGACCTTCGACCCGGAGGAAGGGGTTGGCTATGAAGTGGGGATCAAGAGCGAGCTGTTCGACAATCGCCTGAGCAGCACGCTGGCAGCATTCCATATAGAGAAGGAAAACGTTCTGGCGCCGGTTCCGGGTACTGACACCAACGTCGCCACGGGCAAGGCCCGCAGCCAGGGGATCGATCTGCAAGTCACCGGGCAAGTCACCGACGCCATACGGGTGATCGGCGCTTTCGCCTACATCGATGCTGAAGTGACCAAGGGTGACAAAACCATTCCCACAGGCAGCCGGATCCTCGGCGTCGCCAAGCGCAGCGGCAGCCTGCTCGGCGTCTACGAATTCCAGGACGGGCACCTGCGGGGCTCGGATCTCGGCGCGGCATTCACCTATGTTGGAGACCGCTCGGGTGAAGCCGGCAAGGATTTCGAATTACCGGCCTACCACACCGTGGACCTGCTGGCCCATTACAAAGCCAGCGATAACGTCACCGTGGGCCTGAACCTGAACAACGTCTTCGACGAAAAATACTTCGAGCGCTCCTACAGCAACTACTGGGTCACCCCCGGCGCGCCGCGCAACTTCACCGTCAGCCTCACCCTCGATATGTAAAGGAAACCCCCTATGAAACACCCCAAGACACTCGCCCTTCTCGGCTTGCTCCTGGCTACACAAGTTTCGGCCCATGGCCTGTGGACCGAACAACGGCGTGGCAACATCGAAGTGATCTACGGTCACGGCGCCGAGGACAATGCTTTCAAGGCGCAGAAAATCAGCGGCGCATGGGCTTATGACCTGGGCGGCAAAATGATCCCGGTCACCGTGGAACGCTTGCCGGACCACGCCCGCCTGCAACCGCTCAAGCCGCCGGCCGCGCTGGCAGTGGCGCTGGACAATGGCATGTGGTCACAGACCGCCGACAAGAAGTGGATCAATGAGGGTCGCAGCAAAGTGCCGGGGGCGATCGAGTCGACCCATACCTTCAAATACAGCCTGGCCATCTACGAGCCGGGGGCGAAACTGCCGGCATTGGACTCGATCAAATTCCTGATCTTGCCGGAGGTCGATCCACTGACCGTAGGGCCGGGCCAGCCATTGCCTGTCAGGGTATTGCTCGACGGCAAGCCGGCAGCCGGCGTGAAACTGGTGGGCGACTACCGCAGCGCCCCGGACACCGTATCGACTGAAACCGATGCCGAAGGCCGGGCCAAGGTCGTGGTGCGTAACGAGGGGTTGAATGTGATTGCCGCGCAGCTGGAAATTCCGCTCAAGGACAACAAGGACGTAGCCACACGCGGCGTCTTCACCTCGCTGACATTCGTCGGCGAGCCGCATCACGAATAAGCCCTGAACACCTGAAAGCAATGTGGGAGCGAGCTTGCTCGCGATAGCGATGGTTCAGTCAGTACTGAAGTGACTGACACACCGCTATCGCGAGCAAGCTCGCTCCCACATCAGGTTCATCGCCAGGCTTTAGAGTTCGCCGAGGGCTTCGATCAGCGCCTGGTTCTGCTCTGGCGTGCCAATGCTGATCCGCAGGAACTGGGCAATCCGCTCCTGCTTGAAGTGCCGCACGATCACACCTTGCTCCCGCAGTTTCGCCGCCAGGCCTGCCGCATCGTGCCGGGGATGACGGGCGAAGATGAAATTGGCCGCCGAAGGCAGCACCTCAAAGCCCTTGGCTTGCAGTTGCGTCACCACCCATTCCCGGTGCTCGATGACCAACCGGCAAGTCTTGTCGAAGTGCTCGCGGTCGTCGAACGCCGCCGCGCCGCCGACATTCGCCAGGCGATCCAGCGGGTAGGAGTTGAAGCTGTTCTTGATCCGCTCCAGCGCTTCGATCAGGTCCGGATGGCCTACCGCCAGGCCCACCCGCAGTCCTGCCAGTGAACGGGACTTGGACAAGGTCTGGGTCACCAGCAAGTTCGGGTAACGGTCCACCAGGCTGATGGCCGTCTCGCCGCCGAAGTCGATATAGGCTTCATCGACCACCACCACCGAATCCGGGCTGGCCTTGAGAATTTGCTCCACGGCCTCCAACGCCAACAGGCAGCCGGTCGGCGCGTTCGGGTTGGGGAAAATGATCCCGCCGTTCGGCTTGGCATAGTCCGCCGGATCGATCCGGAACTGTGCGTCGAGGGGCACGGCGTCGAACTGGATGCCGTACAACCCGCAATACACCGGATAAAAGCTGTAGCTGATGTCCGGGAACAGCAACGGCCGGTCGTGTTGCAACAGGCCGTGAAAGATGTGCGCCAACACTTCATCCGAACCGTTGCCCAGGAACACTTGGTTGCCCTGCACACCGTAGTACCGGGCCACGGCGTTTTTCAGCAGGTCGCTGTTGGGATCCGGGTACAGGCGCAGGTTGTCGTTCAGCTCGGTCTGCATCGCCGCGAGCGCCTTGGGCGAAGGCCCATAGGGGTTCTCGTTGGTGTTGAGCTTGACCAGGCGGGTCAGCTTCGGCTGTTCGCCCGGCACGTAGGGCACCAGGTTCTTGACGAACGGGCTCCAGAATTTACTCATTTCAGTTCCCCTGCCCTTCAATGGAAGGCTCGTCAAGAATGCGGTATTCGGCGCTGCGGGCGTGGGCGCTCAGCGATTCGCCACGGGCCAGCACGGAAGCGGTCTTGCCCAGTTCGGATGCGCCCTGCTCGGAGCAGAAGATGATCGACGAACGTTTCTGGAAGTCATACACCCCCAGCGGCGATGAGAAGCGCGCGGTGCCGGAAGTGGGCAGCACGTGGTTGGGGCCCGCGCAATAATCACCCAGGGCTTCGCTAGTGTGGCGGCCCATGAAGATCGCACCGGCGTGGCGGATCAGCGGCAGCCAGGCCTGCGGGTCGGCGACCGACAACTCCAAATGTTCCGGCGCGATGCGGTTGGCAACCTCGATGGCCTGTTCCATGTCGCGGACCTTGATGAGTGCGCCACGGCCGTTGATCGAAGTGTTGATGATCTCGGCGCGGTCCATGGTCGGCAGCAGCTTGTCGATGCTGGCGGCGACCTTGTCGAGAAACTCGGCGTCCGGGCTGACCAGGATCGCCTGGGCGTCTTCGTCGTGCTCAGCCTGGGAAAACAGGTCCATGGCGATCCAGTCCGGATCGGTCTGGCCGTCGCACACCACGAGGATTTCCGAAGGGCCGGCGATCATGTCGATGCCGACCTGGCCAAACACGTGACGCTTGGCGGTGGCGACATAGATATTGCCTGGCCCGACCACCTTGTCGACCCGTGGCACGCTTTCGGTGCCATAGGCCAGCGCAGCGACGGCCTGGGCGCCGCCGATGGTGAACACCCGGTCCACCCCGGCGATACAAGCGGCGGCCAGCACCAGTTCGTTGATTTCACCCCGCGGCGTCGGGACGACCATGACCACTTCGGTCACGCCGGCCACCTTGGCCGGGATCGCGTTCATCAGCACCGAGGACGGATAGGACGCCTTACCACCCGGTACGTACAAGCCGGCACGGTCCAGCGGCGTGACTTTCTGGCCCAGCACCGTGCCGTCGGCTTCGGTGTAGCTCCAGGAGTCCTGTTTCTGTCTTTCGTGATAGTCGCGCACCCGCGACGCGGCTTTTTCCAGGGCTTCGCGCTGGGGCACGGTGATCCGGGTCAGGGCCAGCTCCAGACGCTCGCGCGGCAGGATCAGGTCGGCCATGGACGCCACTTGCAAGCCGTCGAATTTCTGGGTGAACTCCACCAGGGCTTCATCGCCACGCTCGCGCACGGCCTTGATGATGTCCAGCACCCGCTGATTGACCGAGTCGTCAGACACACTTTCCCAGCTCAGCAGATGATCCAGATGATGGGCGAAATCCGGGTCGGCAGCGTTGAGTCGGCGAATCGAAGTGGGAGCGGTCATAGCGAGGGCCTCATTAATGGCAAATGCTCAGGCGCCCTAAGCTACCAGTCCATTCGCGTGGGCACCTGAGAAAATTGGCTATGACACGGATAGACGGGCGCGACTCAAGGTCGCGCAGGTGAATCAGCCGCGGTGTCGCGATTCCACTGCCTTGCGCAGGGTATCGATCAAAGCCTGGATTCGGGCGTGTTGCATCTTCATCGAAGCCTTGTTGACGATCAGCCGGGAGGTGATGTCCGCGATGAAGTCCTGGGGCTCCAGGCCATTGGCCCGCAGGGTGTTGCCGGTGTCGACCACGTCGATGATCTTGTCCGCCAGGCCGATCAGCGGCGCCAGCTCCATCGAACCGTACAACTTGATGATATCGACCTGACGGCCCTGCTCGGCGTAATAACGCTTGGCAACGTTGACGAACTTGGTCGCTACCCGCAGGCGGCCCTTGGGCTCTGGCGCGCCGACTTTACCGGCCGTCATCAGCTTGCAACGGGCGATCTGCAGGTCCAGGGGCTCGTACAAACCCTGGCCGCCGTATTCCATCAGCACGTCTTTACCGGCAACGCCCAGGTCGGCGGCGCCATGTTCCACGTAAGTCGGCACATCGGTGGCACGCACGATCAGCAAGCGCACATCGGCCTGGGTCGTGGGGATGATCAGCTTGCGGCTCTTGTCCGGATTCTCGGTCGGCACGATGCCCGCTTCAGCCAGAAGCGGCAGGGTGTCGTCAAGGATGCGGCCCTTGGACAGTGCGATGGTCAACATGGGAAACGTCAGTCCTTATCAAGGTACTCATGCCCGGTCGCAAGCGGCGCCGGACATACATCGAGGGTGCAACCACCCTCGAATGAAACGAAATCAACGGATGCGTCCCTGCATCCATGCAACCAGAACTAGCCCGGTACGCGGCGGATCTTGGCGCCAAGCATCTGCAACTTCTCTTCGATGCACTCATAACCACGGTCGATGTGGTAGATACGATCGATGAGGGTATCGCCTTCGGCCACCAGGGCCGAGATCACCAGGCTGGCCGAGGCCCGCAGGTCGGTGGCCATGACTGGCGCGCCCTTGAGCTTCTCGGTGCCGGTGACAATGGCCGTGTTGCCTTCGACTTGGATCTTGGCGCCCATGCGGTGTAGCTCGTAGACGTGCATGAAACGGTTTTCGAAGATCGTCTCGATCACTGCGCCCGTGCCTTCGGCAATGGCGTTGAGGGAGATGAACTGGGCCTGCATGTCAGTCGGGAACGCCGGGTACGGAGCGGTGCGCACGTTGACGGCTTTGGGCCGCTTGCCGTGCATGTTCACTTCGATCCAGTCTTCGCCGCAGGTGACTTCGGCACCGGCTTCCTTGAGCTTCTCCAGGACGGCTTCGAGGATGGTCGGATCGGTGTCCTTGACCTTGACGCGGCCACCGGTGACGGCAGCGGCCACCAGGTAGGTGCCGGTTTCAATCCGGTCCGGCATCACCTTGTAGGTGGCCGAATGCAGACGCTCGACGCCATCGATGGTGATGGTATCGGTGCCGGCACCGCTGATCTTGGCGCCCATGGCGATCAGGAAGTTCGCCAGGTCGACCACTTCCGGCTCGCGCGCGGCGTTTTGCAGCACGCTGCGACCCTTGGCCAGGGCAGCGGCCATCATGATGTTCTCGGTACCGGTCACGCTGACGGTATCGAAGAAGAAATTCGCGCCGCGCAGGCCACCTTCAGGTGCCTTGGCCTTGATGTAGCCGCCTTCGACGTCGATCACCGCACCCATGGCTTCCAGGCCGCGAATGTGCAGGTCCACCGGACGCGAGCCGATGGCGCAACCGCCAGGCAGTGCAACTTCCGCCTCACCGAAGCGGGCAACCATCGGGCCCAGCACCAGGATCGACGCGCGCATGGTTTTCACCAGCTCGTACGGCGCAATCAGGGTCTTGATGGTGCGCGGGTCGATCTCGACGCTGAGCTTCTCGTCGATCACCGGCTCAATGCCCATGCGCCCGAACAGCTCGATCATCGTGGTGATGTCGTGCAGGTGCGGCAGGTTGGCCACGGTCACCGGGCCATCGCACAGCAGGGTTGCGGCCAGGATCGGCAGGGCGGAGTTCTTTGCCCCGGAAATACGGATTTCGCCATCAAGACGAACACCGCCGGTAATAATCAATTTATCCATAAGAATCTCGACGCCCTTGGGCTCAGGTGCGCTCGGCCCAGGCCGCGCTGCTGAAAAATTTCATAGTGACCGCGTGGATGCTGCCATCGGCGATCCATGGGTTCAAATGGGCATAGACTTGCTGTTGACGCTTCACCGGGCTCAACGCCGCCAGTTCATCGCTAATCACGTTCAGCTGAAAGTTGCAGCCTTCGCCCTCAACTTCAATTCGAGTTCCGGGCAGCTTTCCTTCGAGGAAGCTCTTCACTTCTATGGCCTGCATGCTCAACCTCAATCGGCGCCCTGTGCGCGCGGGTCGCACATCATACAAAAAAGCCCCGCGCCTGCGAACCCCGCGAAGCAGGACTCTGACGGGGGGCTTTTTCAAGGATGTGGGTCAGGGGTGCACAAGCAGCTCGGTCAGTTCGCTGACCTGGGCTATCTCACGCATGTCTTCGGGCATCCCTTGGATGCTCCACGTTTTACCGGCAGCCTTGGCGTCCCGCATAAAGCACAGCAGCAGCGACAGACCGACACTGCTGGACTTCTCGACGCCCGAGCAGTCAATCACCAGCTCGGCGCCTTTGGCGGACCTGATCAGCGCCTGGCCTTGCTTGCGCAGGGTCGGACCGGTGCGATAGTCCAGCACGCCGCGGAGCATCAGCTCGCCGGCCTCACCCAGACGAACGGCTGACTCGCTTGTCAACTCACTCATTGCGCCTGCTTCTCTTGGGCATCTTGGGCCACTTCCTTGGCCTTGGCCACTTCACCGGCCCAACCGTTGATGGTCTTGTCCAGATCATTGCCATTGCGCTGCATCGCGTCGGCGAACTGATCACGGAACAGCTTGCCGATGTTGATGCCATTGATGATCACGTTGCGCACTTTCCACTCGCCGTTGATGTTCTCGAGTGTGTAGGACACAGGATAGACCGCGCCGTTACTGCCCTTGACCTGCATGTCGACGCTGGTGCGGTTACCGCTTTCGTCCTTGGCCGGCGAAACGGTGATGCCCTGGTTGTTGTACTCGAGCAGGGCATTGCCATAGAACTGCATCAGGCTGCGCTTGAAGTTTTCCTGGAAGCGGGTCATCTGCGCAGGGGTAGCCTTGCGCGAATACTTGACGGTCATGATGCTCTTGGAGATGCCGTCGGCGTCCACCACCGGGCCGACGATACCGTTCAGCGCATCATAGAACGCCCCCGGGTCCTGCTTGTACTTCTCCTTGTTGGCGGCAAGATCCGCCAGCAACCGATTCGTGGTGTCCTGGATGATGTCGTGAGCCGAAGGCGCGGCCACGGCGTTGGCCATCAACGGCAGCGTCGCGAGCAACACCAACAGGCCACGTCGCAAGATAGAGATCATTCAAAAGCTCCTCATTTGGCGTCTTTGCTAACGGTATTGAGCAGGAATTTACCGATCAGGTCCTCGAGCACCAGCGAAGACTGGGTATCGTGGATGGTCTCGCCATCCTTGAGCAGCTTGTCTTCCCCGCCCACGCTGATGCCGATGTATTTCTCGCCCAGCAACCCAGCCGTGAGGATAGATGCAGTGGAATCAGTCGGCAGGTTATCCACGCGCTTTTCCAGCTGCAGCGTCACCCGACCAGTGAAACTGTCACGGTCCAGATCGATTGCCGTGACCTTGCCGATGGTTACACCGGCCATGGTCACCTTGGCTCTGACCGTCAAACCGGCGATATTGTCAAAATAAGCATAAAGTTTATAAGTATCGGTGCTTGCCGTCGGCGCCAGGCCACTGACTCGCAGGGCCAGCAGCAGCAAAGCCAGGATGCCAGCCAGCAAGAAAAGGCCGACACCGATTTCCAGGGTGCGGTTTTGCATCAGAAATCTCCAAACATCAAGGCGGTCAGAATAAAGTCAAGGCCCAGGACCGCCAGCGAGGCGTACACCACGGTCTTGGTTGTGGCACGGCTGATCCCCTCTGACGTGGGCTCACAGTCATAGCCTTGAAACACGGCGATCCAGGTCACCACGAAAGCGAATACGGCACTTTTGATAACGCCGTTGAGCACATCGTCGAGAAAGTCGACGCTGTTCTGCATGTTGGACCAGTAGGAACCTTCATAGACCCCCAGCCAGTCGACGGCCACCCATGAGCCCCCCCAGATCCCCACGACGCTGAAAATGATCGCCAGCACCGGCAGGGAAATGAAGCCGGCCCACAGGCGCGGGGCAACGATGTATTTAAGCGGGTCGACCCCGATCATTTCCAGGCTGGACAGCTGCTCGGTGGACTTCATGTTACCGATTTCGGCCGTCAGCGCCGAACCGGCACGCCCGGCGAACAGCAGCGCAGTCACCACCGGCCCGAGTTCACGCAACAACGTCAGCGCGACCATCTGCCCGACTGCCTGCTCCGAACCGTAGCTGGACAGAATACTGAAGCCCTGAAGCGCCAGCACCATACCGATGAAGATCCCCGAGACCACGATGATCACCAGGGACATCACGCCCACCGAGTGCAACTGCTTGACCAGCAGGCCAAAACCGCCGCCCGTCGAGTTGCGCCCAAACAAGGCGTGCATCAGAAACAGCGAGGAACGACCCAATATCGCCACCACGTCGATGCCGGAACGGCCGAACAGGCGAACTCTTTCTATCAGTGATTTCTTGCGCATCAGCGCTTCCCCAGCAGATCGGTACGGTAATCCGTGGCCGGAAAATGGAACGCCACCGGGCCGTCCGGATCACCTTTCATAAATTGGCGAATGCGCGGGTTGTCAGAATCCTTCAGCTCCTGGGGCGTGCCCTGCCCCAACACCTGGCCGTCGCCGACAACATAGATGTAGTCGGCAATACTCGCGGTTTCAGCCAAGTCATGGGACACCACGATGCTGGTGATGCCCAGCGCATCGTTGAGCAGGCGGATCAGGCGCACGAGCACGCCCATGGCGATCGGGTCCTGCCCGACGAAGGGTTCGTCGTACATGAGGATCTTCGGATCGAGGGCAAT
The DNA here is from genome assembly GCF_026016345.1 of Pseudomonas sp. B21-054. Lineage (NCBI taxonomy): Bacteria > Pseudomonadati > Pseudomonadota > Gammaproteobacteria > Pseudomonadales > Pseudomonadaceae > Pseudomonas > Pseudomonas sp. B21-054. The sequence continues at coordinate 1,084,259 of NZ_CP087204.1, read as the reverse complement.
CGCTCGCGCCAGCGCAACCCGGCGCTTCATGCCACCGGACAACTCGTCCGGCATCAAATCGAGGGCGCCACGCAGCCCGACCGCCTGCAACTTGAGCAGGACGATGTCGCGGATCATCTCTTCCGGTAGGTCGGTATGAACCCGCAGAGGGAACGCCACATTCTCGAAAACGTCGAGATCGGTAAACAGCGCACCACTCTGGAACAACACCCCCATGTGCTTGCGCGCATCGAACAGATCGCCGCGCGACAGTTCGGGAAGATTCTGGCCGTTGACCCAGACTTCGCCCGCATTGGGACGCAGTTGTGCACCCATCAGGCGCAGCAGTGTGGTCTTGCCACACCCGGAAGGCCCCATGATACCGGTCACCTTGCCGCGCGGGATGCGAATATCAATGTCATTAAAAATGCTGCGCGTCCCTCGCTTGAAGGACAGTCCCTTCAGCTCGACCGCGTAGGCGTTGTCGGCACTCATCTAAACTCCTTGCGATGCAGCCTCACATTCGAACGCCCAGGCCAGCCGACCAACGCCGGTACCGCCGGGCATGCGAACCGGCGGCGAACTATATCACTGCAACAGCCAAGCGCCCAAGACCAACCCTGCGCCCGTTAAGCCTGGTTTAAGGTAAAAAGCCACATTTTATGTCGAACCTTGCGACCCCTTGAACAAAGCATGACGAACTTACGTGAGGGAATTGTTCATTGCCGCTATAATCGCCGCCTTTTCATCGGGCTATACGATTTCTGACATGAGCCAATCCAGCGACCTGATTCAATCGGCACAACGTACCATCCGCCTCGAGCTCGAAGCCGTACAAGGCTTGCTGCCCCATATCGACGCTGATTTCGTACGCGCCTGCGAGATGATTCTGGCCAGCAAGGGCCGCGTGGTCGTGGTCGGCATGGGCAAGTCCGGGCACATCGGCAACAAGATCGCCGCCACCCTGGCCAGCACCGGCACCACGGCCTTTTTCGTCCATCCGGCAGAAGCCAGCCACGGTGACATGGGCATGATCACCCGGGACGACATCATCCTGGCCCTGTCCAACTCCGGCTCCACCAATGAGATCATCACCCTGCTGCCGCTGATCAAGCGCTTGGGCATCCAGTTGATCAGCGTCACCGGCAATCCGGATTCGCCGCTGGCCAAGGCCGCCGAAGTGAACCTCAACGTCCATGTCGAGCACGAAGCCTGCCCGCTGAACCTGGCGCCCACCTCTTCCACCACCGCGGCGCTGGTCATGGGTGATGCACTGGCTGTCGCCCTGCTGGAAGCGCGCGGGTTCACCGCTGAAGATTTCGCCTTTTCCCATCCGGGCGGCGCCCTGGGCCGTCGCCTGTTGCTGAAAGTCGAGAACGTGATGCATGCCGGCCAGGAGTTGCCGCAGGTACTGCGCGGCACGCTGCTCAAGGACGCACTCATGGAGATGACCCGCAAGGGCCTGGGCATGACGGTCGTTCTCGAAGCCGACGGCAAGCTCGCCGGGATCTTCACCGACGGCGACCTGCGCCGCACCCTGGACCGCACCATCGACATCCACAGCGCGACCATCGAGCAAGTCATGACGCCCCATGGCAAGACCGCACGCGCCGAGATGCTCGCCGCCGAGGCCCTGAAAATCATGGAAGACCACAAGATCAGCGCCCTGGTGGTCGTCGACGACGAAGACCGTCCGGTGGGCGCCCTGAATATGCACGACTTGCTGCGTGCGGGAGTCATGTAAATGAACACAGACCTGCTGCAACGTGGCAAAGCGATCAAACTGGCCGTGTTCGACGTGGACGGCGTGCTGACCGACGGCCGCCTGTATTTCCTCGAAGACGGCAGCGAATTCAAGACCTTCAACACCCTCGACGGCCAGGGCATCAAGATGCTGATGGCCGCCGGCGTACAGACCGCTATCATCAGCGGCCGCAAGACCCCGGTGGTCGAGCGGCGCGCAAAGAACCTTGGCATCCCGCACCTTTACCAGGGTCGCGAAGACAAACTGGTGGTGCTGGACGAACTTTTGGGCCAACTCAACCTAAGCTACGAACAAGTCGCCTACCTCGGTGACGACCTGCCTGACCTGCCGGTGATTCGCCGGGTCGGCCTGGGCATGGCCGTCGCCAACGCGGCCGCGTTCGTACGCGAGCACGCCCACGGCATTACCACGGCACGAGGCGGCGAAGGGGCCGCGCGTGAATTCTGTGAACTGATCCTGCGCGCCCAGGGCCGCCTCGAAGCGGCCAACGCCGCGTACCTGTGAGCCATTTATGCTGAGCAAGAAGATTCGCACCATCGTGGTGTTCGGCTGTATCGCGGCGATTTTCGCGGCGGTGGGCTACTGGAACATCAGCCCGGAACGCTTTCTCGACCAACCCGCGGCCACGGTCGAAGAAAATATCGACTGGTACGCGACCAACACGCATACCCTGCAATACCTGCCCGATGGCAAAGTGCAGTATGAGATGACGTCCGACAAGGTCGACCATGTAAAGGCCACTGATATTACGCTGGTGACCAAGCCGGACCTGAACATGTTCCGCGGCACCGAGTTTCCGTGGCACGTGCAGAGCCTGCGGGCCGAGGTCAACTCCGGGGGCACTGAGGTGGAACTGATCGATTCGGTCCGCGTGGCCCGGACCGATGAGAAAAACCGCACGACCATCATCACCAGCAGTCGCATGACCGTGTTCCCACAGCAGCAATATGCGCAGACCGAGCAACCCGTTAGAATCGACGGCGCCGGAGGGGTATCGACCGGCACGGGAATGAAAGCGTATTTGAAGGAAAGCAGGATACACCTGCTATCGAACGTAAGAGGACAGTATGAAGCTCGCTAAAACCCTCCCTATTTTGCTCAGTCTGGGCGCAGCACTGGGAAGCGCGAGCGCCTGGGCTCTTCCCAACGATCGTGACCAACCTATCCGCATCCAGGCCGACGACGCCCAGCTGGACGACAAGAACGGTGTAGCCACCTACAAGGGTGACGTGATCATCACCCAGGGCTCGATGAAGGTCACCGGCAACACCGTGACCATTACCCGCACCCAGTCCGGCGATATCGACGTGGTGACCTCGGTGGGCAACCTGGCCTACTTCGAACAGATCCAGACCGCCGGCGACACCAAGCCTGTGCAAGGCTACGGGGTGACCATCCAGTATCACGCATCCCAGGACCGTGTCGTGCTGATCGACCGCGCCAAGGTCGTCGACAAGGACGGCAACGTCACCCAAGGCGAGAAAATCGTCTATGACACGAACAAAAAACTGGCCAGCGCCGGTCGTGCCACCGGCAGCAAGGTCACCGAATCGCGCCCACGCATCGACATGGTGATCCAGCCGAAAAAGAAAACCGACGAGCAGAAGGCCCCGTAATGGCAACTCTGAAAGCTCAGCATCTGGCCAAGAGCTACAAGAGCCGCCAAGTCGTGCGTGATGTCAGCCTGTCTATCGACAGCGGCCAGATCGTCGGCCTGCTCGGCCCCAACGGCGCGGGCAAGACCACCTGCTTCTACATGATCGTCGGCCTGGTCCAGGCCGATCAGGGCCGCGTGCTGATCGACGACCTGGACGTCAGCCACCAGCCGATGCACGGCCGGGCAAAGGCCGGCATCGGCTATCTGCCACAGGAAGCGTCGATCTTCCGCAAGCTGTCGGTGGCCGACAACATCATGGCCATCCTCGAGACCCGCAAGGAGCTCGACAAGGCCGGCCGCCGCCAGGAGCTGGAAAGCCTGCTGCAGGAATTCCACATCAGCCACATCCGCGACAACCTGGGCATGAGCCTGTCCGGCGGCGAACGACGCCGCGTGGAAATCGCCCGCGCCCTGGCCACCGCGCCGAAATTCATCCTGCTCGACGAACCGTTCGCCGGCGTGGACCCGATTTCGGTGGGTGACATCAAACAGATCATCCATCACCTCAAGGCCAAGGGGATCGGCGTGCTGATCACCGACCACAACGTGCGCGAGACCCTGGATATCTGCGAAACCGCCTATATCGTCAATGACGGCCAACTGATCGCCGAAGGCGATTCCGCGGCCATCCTGGCCAATGACCTGGTCAAGGAAGTGTACTTGGGCCATGAGTTCCGCCTGTAAGCGCAAAGTGTCTGGCCAATCGCCAGGGCGTCGCTAATTTTATTATGGCGACGCCCTAGGCAAACACTTCAGTTTCAGGCATATAATTTGCTTAAGTTTGGCGCTTCGGCGCCCTGTAGTGGATGGCGCATGTGCGCCGGCGAATAAGGTGTTAAGCCCCTGCCATGAAACCATCGCTAGTCTTGAGAATGGGCCAGCAGCTGACGATGACACCGCAGCTGCAACAGGCCATCCGCCTGCTCCAATTGTCGACCCTGGACCTGCAACAGGAAATCCAGGAGGCCTTGGAGTCCAATCCGATGCTCGAACGCCAGGAAGAAGGCGACGACTTCGACAACACCGATCCGCTGGCCGATAACGTCGAGCAAAAAACCAATACCGAAATTCCGGAACCCTCCTACCAGGAAGCCGCCCCGACGGTGGATAACCTTGAGGATGGCGAATGGAATGAACGCATCCCCAACGACCTGCCCGTGGACACTGCCTGGGAAGACGTCTACCAGACCAGCGCCAGCAACCTGCCCAGCAGCGATGACGACGAGTGGGACTTCACCACCCGTACCTCTGCCGGCGAGAGCCTGCAAAGCCATCTGCTGTGGCAGCTGAACCTGGCGCCGATGTCCGATACCGATCGCCTGATCGCCGTGACCCTGATCGATTGCATCAACAATCAAGGCTACCTGGACGAGACCCTCGAAGAAATCCTCGAAGCCTTCGACCCCGAGCTGGACATCGAGCTGGACGAAATCGAAGCCGTCCTCCATCGCATCCAGCAGTTCGAACCGGCCGGCATCGGTGCCCGCAACCTGGGCGAATGCCTGCTGCTGCAACTGCGCCAGTTGCCTGCCAAGACGCCATGGCTGGCCGAAGCCAAGCGATTGGTCACCGATTACATCGACCTGCTGGGCGGTCGCGACTACAGCCAACTGATGCGCCGCATGAAACTCAAGGAAGACGAGCTGCGCCAGGTGATCGAACTGGTCCAGAGCCTCAACCCGCGCCCTGGCTCGCAGATCGAGTCCACCGAACCCGAATACGTGGTCCCTGACGTGATCGTGCGCAAACACAACGATCGCTGGCTGGTGGAACTCAACCAGGAGTCGGTGCCCAAGCTGCGGGTCAATGCCCAGTACGCCGGTTTCGTCAGGCGCGCCGACACCAGCGCCGACAACACCTTCATGCGCAACCAGTTGCAGGAAGCACGCTGGTTCATCAAGAGCCTGCAAAGCCGCAACGAAACCCTGATGAAAGTCGCCACCCAGATCGTCGAGCATCAGCGCGGCTTCCTGGAGTACGGCGACGAAGCGATGAAACCGTTGGTCCTGCATGACATTGCCGAGGCGGTGGGCATGCACGAGTCGACGATATCCCGGGTAACCACCCAGAAATTCATGCATACCCCCCGGGGCATCTATGAATTGAAATACTTTTTCTCCAGCCATGTCAGCACCTCCGAAGGCGGCGAATGCTCGTCCACGGCCATCCGCGCGATCATCAAAAAACTGGTCGCTGCGGAAAATCAGAAAAAGCCGTTGAGTGACAGCAAGATCGCTGGTTTACTGGAGGCACAAGGCATTCAGGTGGCCCGCCGTACCGTCGCCAAATACCGCGAGTCCCTCGGGATCGCACCTTCGAGCGAACGCAAGCGGTTGATGTAACGGGCCACGCCACAGCGTTCCAGTGGCAGGCATTTCTGCCTGCCGCTTTATGCACTGGCAACGAAGGAGAAGCTGTATGCAAGTCAACATCAGTGGACACCAACTGGAAGTGACCGAACCCCTGCGCACCTATATCGGCGAAAAACTCGACCGATTGGAGAGGCATTTCGACAAGATCACCAACGTGCAAGTCACGATGAACGTCGAGAAGCTGCTGCAGAAGATCGAAGCCACGCTGCATATCCCCGGCGGAGAAGTGGTCGCCAACGCGGAGCATTCAGACATGTATGCCGCAATTGACCTGCTGACCGACAAGCTGGATCGCCAACTTAAAAAGCATAAGGAAAAGACCCAGAGCCTCCTCCAGGGCGCAACCGGTCGTTAACCCCCCCAATCCATGATCCGACTAGAATCCATCCTGACCCCCGGCCGTTCCATGGTGAACGCGCCGGGCGGCAGTAAAAAGAAAGCCCTCGAACAAATCGCCAACCTGATCCACCGCGAAATGCCGGATCTGGAAATGCAGGACGTCTTCGAGGCCCTGGTTGCCCGTGAAAAACTCGGTTCCACCGGTTTTGGCAACGGCATCGCCATTCCTCACTGCCGCCTCAAGGGTTGTACCGCGCCCATCAGTGCGCTGTTGCACCTTGAAGCCCCCATAGATTTCGACGCCATCGATGGCGCACCGGTCGACCTGCTGTTCGTACTGCTGGTCCCGGAAGCGGCTACCGATGCGCATCTCGAGCTGCTGCGCCAGATTGCCAGCATGCTGGACCGCAAGGAAGTTCGCGAAAAACTGCGCAGCGCACCGAGCAACGAAGCCTTGTATCAGGTTGTCCTGGACGAGCAGAACGGTCATTAAACATGCGCATGATCATTGTCAGTGGCCGCTCCGGCTCCGGTAAAAGCACGGCGCTCAATGTGCTTGAGGACAACGGCTACTATTGCATCGATAACCTCCCGGCCGGCCTGCTGCCGGAGCTGGCCGAACGCGCCTTGATCCACACTGAACTGGCGCAACCGCTGGTGGCGGTGTCCATCGATGCACGCAACCTGCCAAGCCATCTGTCGCGCTTCCCCGAGTTGCTGGAGGAAGTACGCAACCGGCATATCCAATGCGATGTGCTGTACCTGGACGCCGATGAAGAAACGCTGCTCAAGCGCTTTTCCGAAACCCGTCGACGTCACCCGCTGAGCAACGCCAGCCGTTCCCTGGCTGAAGCCATTCATGACGAAAGCCACCTGCTCGGCCCGATCGCCGACCTGGCGGACCTGAAGGTCAACACCACGAACCTGAACCTGTATCAGCTACGCGACACCATCAAGTTGCGCCTGCTGAACCAGCCGGAGCCAGGCACGGCGTTCCTGGTGGAATCCTTCGGTTTCAAGCGTGGCATGCCGGTAGACGCCGACCTGGTGTTCGATGTGCGCTGCCTGCCCAACCCTTATTGGAAACCGGAATTGCGTGAGCAGTCCGGGCTCGACCAGCCGGTGATCGACTACCTGGCCGCCCAGCCGGATGTCGAAGACATGTACCAGGATATCTCCAGCTACCTGCTCAAATGGCTGCCCCGCTTTGCCGCGAGCAACCGCGCCTACGTCACGATAGCCATCGGCTGCACGGGTGGCCATCACCGCTCTGTCTACCTGACCGAACGCCTGGGTCAGCTCCTGCAACAATCCCTGAAGAACGTCCAGGTTCGCCACCGCGACCTCAGCTAAAGGATTCACATCGCGATGCCTGCTCGGGAAATTGAAATCATCAACAAGCTGGGCTTGCATGCCCGTGCGTCGGCCAAGTTCGTCGGGATTGCCGGTCAATTCAAGGACACCACCATCCGGGTCGGGCGCACGCCTGAGTCTACGGTCGACGGTAAAAGCATCATGGCGATGATGATGCTCGCAGCCGGCAAGGGCACCAAAATCCACCTGCAAACCGAAGGTGATCGAGCGCAGGAAGCGATGGATGCCCTGGTGGACCTGATCAACAGGTATTTCGACGAAGGCGAATAATTCCCCTGTGGTGCAGGCGCGGATTGATCGTTCCCACGCGCAGCAAAGGAATGCATCCTGTGACGCCCTGCGTCACCTTGCAGAAGCGGAACGCGGAGCGTCCCTGGCGGCGTTCCCACGCGGGAGCGTGGGAACGATCAAAAACCAGATCGCTCTAGTTCCCTGCGCGACAGCGCAGCGTCGAAGACGCGGCGGCTCCCTCGCCACAAAGGCATTGCGTCACGCCAACGCCGTATCCATCACCATCATCAGGCAAAACCCCACCAGCAACCCCAGGCTCGCCAGCTTGTCGTGGCCATTGCGGCGTGATTCGGGAATAACCTCATGAGTCACCACCAGCAACATCGCCCCGGCCGCCAGTGCCAACCCCAGGGGCAGCAGCATCTCGGCCAGGCTCACCAACCAGGCGCATAACAACGCGAACACTGGCTCGACCACCCCTGACGCGGCGCCAATCAGGAACGCCTTGACCCGCGACATCCCAGCCGCAGCCAGCACCAGTGCGATCACCAGCCCTTCCGGTACATCCTGCAAGGCGATCCCCATTGCCAGGCTATCGGCATCGGGCATGCCGCCACCCGCCGACACGCCAACGGCCATTCCTTCGGGAATGTTGTGGGCCACGATGGCAAACACGAACAACCAGATCCGCGGCGCGATGATCGGGCGTCCGGGCGTCTCTATCAGCCTTGCGGGGCTGGCTGACACCTTGCGATCCACCAGATACAGCCCGAAGGCCCCCAGCAGGATGCCGAAGCTGATCAGGCCACTGGCCGCCCAAGGCGTGAGCCCCAGCTGTTCGGCCGCGGCAATGCCCGGCACGATCAGCGAAAACGCCGTGGCGGCCAGCATCACGCCAGCACCGAAGCCCAACAACGAATCACTCACGGCCTGGGGCATGCGCCGGATGACCAGCACCGGCACGGCGCCCAACGCCGTACCCAAGGCGCATAACCCACCGCCCTGCAGCGCACGCAACAGTCTCGGCTCCAGGTCCAGCCACGCCAGGCCCTGGGCCGCCAGCAATGTCATTCCGGCCAACAGCAACAACGATCCCAAGGCGTAGCGGAACATCCGCCCGCTCCCTATCGCCAGCGTTTCAGTATCCATAGTCAGCCTTGGATGATTTTCATGAGGCAGTCAGGCCAGCGCAGCCTGGTAACGGCGTGCGACTTCCGGCCAGTTGATCACGTTGTAGAACGCGTTGATGTATTCAGGCCGACGGTTCTGGTACAGCAAGTAATAAGCGTGTTCCCAGACGTCCAGGCCCAGGATCGGCGTGTGCCCGTTCATCAACGGGCTGTCCTGGTTGCCGCTGCTTTCCACCACCAAAGTCTTTTTCGGGGTCACGCTCAACCAGGCCCAACCGCTGCCGAAACGGGTCAGCGCCGCTTTGGTGAAGGCTTCCTTGAATCGCTCGAGACCACCCAATTGCGCTTCGATCGCGGCGGCCAGGGCCCCTTCGGGTTGCCCCCCGCCCTGGGGCGCCATGACCTCCCAAAACAGCGAATGGTTGGCGTGGCCACCGCCCTGGTTGATCACTGCGGCCCTGAGGCCTTGCGGCAATTGCTCGACGCTGGCCAGCAATTTTTCCACGGGCCAGCCGGCGTATTCAGTGCCGTCGACCGCAGCGTTGAGGTTGTTGATGTAAGTCTGGTGATGCTTGGTGTAGTGGATCTCCATGGTTTGCGCATCGATGTGCGGTTCCAGGGCGTCGTAGGCGTAGGGCAATGCAGGCAAGGTAAAAGCCATTTTCAATGAACTCCGTAATGAACAGGGGCGTTGCGCTGCCGGGGCGAAGCGGCATTGCAGTGCAGCAGGCGCTGGGTGCGAGGGTATTCACCGTGCTCGCTGATGAACGTCAGCAGTTCGATATAGGTCTTGTGGCTCTGACGCAACGCGGCAGCGCGCAGGGCCGGCGCCATACGCTCGTCCTGCACGGTCTGCAGCAAACGCTGGTGGATGGCGCAGAGGTACTCGGCGCTCTCCTCCGGCTGGTTCAGGCGCAAGTGCAGATCCGCCAGGTTGTGGTGGGAGACGACGCAGGCGGCCACGGCTTCGTCGGCATCTGCCCAGCGCTCAAACAGCACTTGGGCCAGGGCCAGCGCTTGCAGATAGCCTTCGCGGGCGTCCACCAATTCACCTAGCATGAAACAGCGATTGGCTCGTTCGATCGTGCGTTTCCAATGTTCCACGGTGAGTCCTCCACAGCGTGTCGGGTTTACACACCGCCGGCGGTGAGCTTTTCCGGGTCCAGCAGGACCTCGAGCTCACTGCGCGTCAGATCGGTGTGTTCCAGGGCGACATCGATGACCGGGCGACCTTGCTGATAGGCCTTCTTGGCGATTTCAGCGGCCTTCTGGTAACCGATGATCGGGTTCAGCGCGGTCACCAGGATCGGGTTGCGTGACAACGCTTCCTTGAGCCTGGCCTCGTTGACCTTGAAGGTGGCGATGGCCTTGTCGGCCAGCAAGCGGCTGGCGGTGGACATCAGGACGATGCTGCTCAGCAGGTTCTGGGCGATGATCGGCAGCATCACGTTCAATTCGAAGTTGCCCGATTGACCGGCGATGGTGATCACGGTGTCGTTACCGATCACTTGGGCGGCGACCATCGCCGTGGCTTCGGGAATCACCGGGTTGACCTTGCCGGGCATGATCGAGGAGCCCGGCTGCAGGCCTTCGAGTTCAATCTCTCCCAAGCCCGCCAGCGGCCCGGAGTTCATCCAGCGCAGGTCGTTGGCGATTTTCATCAGCGACACCGCCGTGGTCTTGAGCTGTCCGGACACCGCCACGGCGGTGTCCTGGGAGCCGATCAGCGCGAACAGATTCTTGCCCGGGGTGAATTGCACCTGGGTCAGTTGCGTCAGTTGTTGGCTGAACAGCTCGGCGAAGCGGGGATGGGCGTTGACCCCGGTGCCGACCGCCGTACCGCCCTGGGCCAGGGATTGCAGGCTCGGCAACAGATCCCGCAAATGGTCGATATTGGCCTTGAGCTGCTGCGCCCACCCCTCGAGCACCTGGCTCAAGCGCACCGGCATGGCATCCATCAAATGGGTGCGGCCGGTCTTGATGAACGGGTGCACCTCTACAGCCTTGCGCTCGATCACCTGCACCAGGTGCTGCAGCGCCGGCAGCAGTTGCTCATGCAAGGCCAACGCGGCACTGACATGGATGCTGGTAGGGATGATGTCGTTACTGCTCTGGCCACAGTTGACGTGGTCGTTCGGATTGACCGCTTCCCCCAGCAGACGACTGGCCAGGGTGGCGATGACTTCGTTGGCGTTCATGTTGGAACTGGTACCAGAGCCGGTCTGGAAGATATCCACCGGGAAATGGTCCATGAATTGGCCTTCGAGCAGCCCTTGTGCGGCGTCGACGATGGCCTTGCCCTGGGCTGCGCTGATTTGTTCCAGCTCGACGTTGGCCCGAGCGGCGGCGGCCTTGGCCAGGATCAGGGCGCGAATGAACTGCGCCGGCATGCGCTGGCCGCTGACAGGGAAGTTATCCACAGCGCGCTGGGTCTGCGCGCCATAGAGGGCGTCCACCGGGACTTGCAGTTCGCCCATGCTGTCGCGTTCGATACGGGTATTACTCATCGGGAGATCCTTGCACCAGTTCAATAAGAGGAATCGATGGCTCCAGGGCGCAGGTCGCCAGCGCCCAGGCATGGCTCTGCCAGCGCTTGAGGCGGCAGCGGCAAAGCGATTGGCGTTCGAGGTCACGTAAGGGGCGCCAGGCCTGGTCGAGGCACAGATTGCGCCAATGCCACGGCAGCGCGACGTCGGCGGCGGTGTCGAGCAGCAGGCGGAACGCGGTTTCGGAAATCATCCACGGCGAAGTGGCGGTGCAACAGGCCAGATAACGGCCCTCGGCCAGGTAGTGCTCGATCAGACGTGGCTCGTCCGGAGTCATCGCACAACGGATCTGGCGACTCATCCAGCGCCAGCTTTCAAGGTAGGGTTGCTCGTGCAGGGCAGAACGCATGACCGCGGCTCACTCGGCGAATGAGATTCATTATTAGATGATAATAAGAAGCAACACAAGTCTTGAGAGGGACACATTGTGGCGAGGGGATTTATCCCCGATGGGGTGCGTAGCGCCCCCCAAAAAGGCCTATACAATCAACCAGAGACACCGCGAGAGTAGGTTTTGGGGCTGCTTCGCAGCCCAGCGGGGATAAATCCCCTCGCCACAAAGGAGCTCTGCGGGTACAAAAAAGGCGCGTCACCCCAGTAGATGACGCGCCTTTTTTCAAGCGGTGATCGTTAGCTACCCGCCACCGTCATCCGCTCGATCAGTACCGAGCCGGTGCGGATGTTGCTGCGCAGTTCCAGGTCATTGCCCACGGCCACGATCTGTTTGAACATATCGCGCATGTTACCGGCGATGGTCACTTCCTGGACCGGGAACTGAATCTCGCCATTTTCGACCCAGAACCCCGCCGCGCCACGGGAATAGTCCCCGGTGACCATATTCAGGCCATGGCCCATCAGTTCGGTCACCAGCAGACCGCGCCCCATCCGCCGGAGCAAGGCGGCCTGGTCTTCTTCGCCATGGGTCACGAACAGGTTATGCACGCCGCCGGCATTGGCGGTGCTCGGCATGCCGAGCTTGCGGCCCGAATAGGTGCCGAGGATGTAGGACACCAGCTCGCCGTTTTCCACGAACGGCTTGGCGTAGGTCGCCAGGCCATCACCGTCGAACGCCGAGCTGCCCATGGCCTGCATCAGGTGCGGACGTTCGTCGATGGTCATCCACTCTGGGAACAACTTCTGCCCCAATGCACCTTCGAGGAACGACGACTTGCGGTACAGGTTGCCGCCGGACACCGCCGACAGGAAGCTGCCGAACAAGCCACCGGCCAACTCGGCGGCAAACAGCACCGGCACTTCACAGGTCGGCACCGGCCGGGCGCCCAGGCGGCTGGCCGCCCGCTGCGCGGCTTTCTGGCCGATGCTGACCGGATCTGCCAACAAATTGCCCTGGCGACTCACGTCGTACCAGTAATCGCGCTGCATCTGGCCGTTGGCTTCGGCGATCATCACGCAGCTGAGGCTGTGGCGGGTCGATGCATAACCGCCGATGAAACCATGGCTGTTACCGTAGACGCGGCAGCCCTGGTGAGTATTGAGGGTGGTCCCGTCGGCGTTCTTGATCCGGCTGTCAGCCTCGAACGCCGCCGCTTCGCAACGCAGCGCCTGCTCGATGGCCTGTTCAGGGGTGATGTCCCAGGCGTGGAACAGGTCGAAGTCACGCAGTTCCTTGCACATCAGCGCGGCATCGGCCAGGCCCGAGGCTTCGTCTTCGGAGGTGTGCTGGGCAATCGCCAGCGCCGCGGCAACGGTTTCGCGAATGGCGTCAGGGCCGCTGGCCGATGTGCTGGCCGATCCTTTGCGCTGGCCGGCGTACAGGGTGATGCCAAACCCCTGGTCGCGATTGAATTCGACGGTTTCCACCTCGCGCTGACGTACCGACGTCGACAGCCCCTGCTCCAGGGACACCGCCACCTCACAGGCACTGGCGCCCTGCCGCTTGGCTTCGGCGAGGATCTGCTCGACTTGTTCCTGCAGTGCCGGCAATGCTTGCGGGCCGACGCTCTGAACTGCACTCATGGTGTTCTCCACTCAAATTCTGTTTTCGGTCAGGGTATGCACGAACAAACCCGAGGCCTTCGAGCGACCGGGCCGGACAAGCGGCCCCCGACTGGTTATCATGGCGGCGTTTCTTTGCGGACTGCCACCATGGTTGATTCTTACGACGACTCCCTCTACGAGGGTGAAAAAAGCAAATCCCAGGTCAAACGCGAGCTGCATGCTCTGGTTGACCTCGGCGAGCGCCTGACAACACTCAAGCCTGACTTGCTGGCCAAACTGCCCTTGACCGACGCCATGCGTCGGGCCCTGGCCGATGCGCCCAAGCACACCGCGAATATCGCGCGTAAACGGCACCTGCAATTCATCGGCAAACTGATGCGCGACCAGGACACTGCCGCCATTCTGGTTCTGCTCGATCAACTCGATGCCTCCACCCGACAGTACAACGAACGCTTCCATGGCCTGGAACGCTGGCGTGATCGCTTGATCGCAGGCGATGACGGCGTGCTGGAAAAATTCGTCATCGACTACCCGGAGGCCGATCGCCAGCAATTGCGCTCCCTGATTCGTCAGGCCCAGCACGAGTTGGCGCATAACAAGCCACCGGCCTCGAGCCGAAAAATCTTCAAGTACATTCGTGAGCTGGACGAAACCCAACGCGGCCTGCGCTGAGTAACGCCCACGGGTGGAGGCCTCGCACTCCACCCGACGCTCCCATCATGCGCCCGTGCCACCCACGGTAATCGCATCGATCTTCAGGGTCGGTTGACCCACGCCAACCGGCACCGATTGCCCGTCCTTGCCGCAGGTCCCCACCCCGCTGTCCAGCGCCAGGTCGTTACCGACCATCGACACCTTGCTCATCGCCTCCGGCCCGTTGCCGATCAGCGTCGCGCCCTTGACCGGCGCGGTGATCTTGCCGTCTTCGATCAGGTAGGCCTCGCTGGTGGAGAACACGAATTTGCCGCTGGTGATGTCCACCTGGCCGCCGCCGAGGTTGGCGCAATAAATGCCCTTTTTCACCGAGGCGATGATTTCCGCCGGATCGCTCTGGCCACCCAGCATGTAGGTATTGGTCATGCGCGGCATGGGCAGGTGCGCGTAAGACTCGCGGCGACCGTTGCCGGTGCGGGCCACGCCCATCAGCCGGGCGTTGAGTTTGTCTTGCATGTAGCCCTTGAGTACGCCGTTCTCGATCAGCGTGGTGCACTCGGTCGGCGTGCCTTCGTCGTCGACGCTCAGGGAACCGCGACGCCCAGCCAGGGTGCCGTCATCGACGATGGTGCAGAGTTTCGAGGCAACCATTTCCCCCATGCGCCCGCTGTAGGCTGAGCTGCCCTTGCGGTTGAAATCGCCTTCCAGGCCGTGGCCCACCGCTTCGTGCAGCAGCACGCCGGACCAGCCGGAACCCAGCACCACCGGCAACGTCCCCGCCGGCGCCGGGATCGCCTCGAGGTTGACCAGCGCCTGGCGCAACGCTTCGCGGGCATAGCCCATGGCGCGGTCTTCGCTGAGGAAATAGCGGTAATCGGTACGTCCGCCGCCGCCATGGCCGCCACGCTCGCGACGACCGTTCTGCTCGACAATGACGCTGACATTGAAACGCACCAGCGGCCGGACGTCCGCCGCCAGGCCGCCGTCGGTGGACGCCACCAGGATCCGTTCCCAGACACCGGCCATGCTCACCGTCACTTGCTGGATACGCGGGTCTAGGGCCCGGGTGGCGACGTCGATGCGCTTGAGCAGTTCGACCTTCTCGGCGCGGCTCATGACTTCCAATGGGTTGTCCGGCGCATACAGCTGCGTCACGTCCTGGCTGCTGAAGGCCTGGACCGTGCCATTCTGCCCGGCCCGGGAAATCGAACGAGCGGCACGAGCCGCGGCGCCGAGGGCCTCCAGGGTAATGGCGTTACTGTAGGCGAAGCCGGTTTTTTCCCCGGACTGGGCCCGCACCCCCACGCCTTGGTCAAGGTTGAAACTGCCTTCCTTGACGATGCCGTCTTCCAGCGACCAGGACTCGGAGATCTGCCCCTGGAAATACAGGTCGGCCGCATCGATGCCCGGGCCGGCCAGGTCGCCCAGCACGCCTTGCAGGCTCTCCAGGGTGACGCCGCCGGGGGCTAAAAGGTGTTCGCTGACTGAGGATAACAACCCGCTCATATGTTCTACGCCTTGAATTCGTCGTCTTGGACAGGTCGCGGTGAAGCGCCCTGCGAGAAAAAGCGCCGATGGCTGGCCACCGGCATGCGCGCCCGGATGGACGCCTGTTCGCTGCTGTCGCGTTCGGCCAGCAGCACGGCCTCGCCTTGATCCTGGTGCGCCAGCACACGGCCCCACGGATCGACAATCGCGGCGTGGCCAAAGGTTTCCCGTGGCCCTGGGTGCATCCCGCCCTGGGCGGCCGCCAGCACATAGCACTGGGTCTCGATGGCCCGGGCGCGAATCAGCACCTCCCAATGAGCGGCGCCGGTCACCGCCGTGAATGCCGAGGGCACCGTGATCAGCTCGGCGCCGGCCGCACGCAATTCGCTGTACAGCTCCGGGAAACGCACGTCATAACACACCGTCAGGCCAACCTTCCCTGCGGGTGTATCGGCGACCACCACCTGGCTGCCATAAGCATAGTCATCAGACTCGCGATAGCGCCCGCGATTGTCCGCCACGTCCACATCGAACAGGTGCAGCTTGTCGTAGCGCGCCACGATCTGGCCCTGGTCGTCGATCAACAACGAACAGGCATGGACCTTGCCCTCGGGCCGGTCCACCGGCGGCAACGGCAAGGTACCGGCCACAATCCATAACTTGAGGTCGCGGGCGGCCTGTTTCAACCAGGGCAGGATCGGGCCCTGACCAAAGGCTTCGGCACGACCGATGTCACCGATGTCCCGCCGGCCCATGGCCGCGAAATTCTCAGGCAGCACCACCAGCCTGGCCCCGCCGGCGGCCGCCTGTTCCAGCAGCACACGGGCACGCGCCAGGTTGGCGAGCACATCGCTCTGGCTGACCATTTGAATCACTGCGACTGGCATGGCAGTTCTCCTGTGTTGGGTGGTGCCCTGTGTGGGAGCGAGCTTGCTCGCGATGGCGGTGTATCAGTCAACCTAATTGTCAGATGTACCGGCCTCATCGCGAGCAAGCTCGCTCCCACAGGGGATTGTCATCGCCCTTTAGAACGGTTTGTCGAAGGTGATCTTCGGCTCTTTCCACGGTCCCTTGACGTCGTATCTTACGCTGGCGAAACGCGCCACGCGGTCGCCGATCAACTTGTCGATCAAAAACAGTGCGCCACCCACCGCCGGCGCACCGACAATCAGGGCGGCAATCGGCAGGTTGTTGGTCACCGGCAGCGTCACCAGCAACTTGGCGTCGACCCGGTCGGCCACCATGTCCAATGTCCCGTTGAGCTCCAGGTTGCTTGACGGTCCCGTCAAGGTGATGGGTTCACGGGTGACGTAGATACCATCGCTCGCCACCAGCAGCCCCTTGACCCGGTCGTAGCTCAAACCCTTGCCGAACAGGTCGGAGAAGTCCAGGCGCAGGCGTCGGCCGATGGAGTTGAAATTCAGCAGGCCAAAGACCCGCAATGCCTGGGCGCTGCCTTCAACCTCGACGAACTGGCCCTTGCTCAACGACGCATCGAGACTGCCGGAAAAACGTTTGGTCGCAACCCACGCTGGCGAACCCGGCCAACGACCATCGACATCCAGGTGGAATTCCTGGCTGGTCACGCTCGGGGCATAGCCCCAGCCCTTGAGCACGTCGGCCAGGTTCTTGCCACCGATGCGGCCCTTGTACCAGCTGCTGGTGGAACCCGGCGCGCCCTCCCAGGCGCCGTTGCCCTGCAACACCATGCCCTTGAGGCCCAGGTCCAGGTTGTTCAGCGCGATGCCCTTGCCTGTTGGACGCACTTTCAGCGACCAGGCACCGATCAGGTCCGGGCCTTGGAACAGTTGGTCGATGGCGATATCCATCGCCGCAATTGCAGTGGGATCGACCGATGCCAGCGGGTCCGGTGCGTTCTCGTCGGTCTGGACCGTCGGGTCCACGGCCGGCAGGCGGACATAGTCAAGCTTGATACCAATCGGGGCGGTCTTGGCGTCTGGCAAGCTGACGCGGCCCTTGGCCTGCTGGCTGTCGAGTCGCAAGCCCCAGGCGTCCGGCTTACGATCAAGTTGCACCGAAGCCTGGTCCAGGGTCGTGCCCATGGCCGTGAGCTTGCCGATTTTCAGGTCGGCGCTGCTGAGCAGTTGCTTGGCGCTGCCGCCCGGGTCCTGGCCGGCGTACTTGCTCACCAGTGCCTGCCAGGGGCCGACGTCCAGTTCCGAAAGCGTCCCGCGCAATCTCAGGCCCTTGCCGCCCGGCAAGACAGCATCACCATCCCCCAGCAACAACTCGCCACGACCGTCGGCGAACTTCCCGCCCGGCGCCGCGTAAGTGAAGCTGGCCAGGTCGCCATAATCGACCCAGTAACGGCGCTCCGGCCCTTGGAGGGTCATGCGAAACGTCGTGTCGCGCCCCACATCGGCGGCCATGCCGAAGGGCGCCGGCAGGTCCACCGCCACGCCCTTGAGGCTGGAGTTGACCGACAACTGGCTGTCGGCACCGTCGAGGATCACTTGCAACTGATAGGGAATCACCCCGGACACGGGCAGCGGCTGGGTGACGTTCAGCCAACTGGTGAGCTTGTTGATCTCCACCTGCCCAGACGCAGCGACCCGGGTATTGAGCGCACCGGCGCGGCCTTCGGCAAAAATCTGCGCCGTGACAGGCCGGTCGAAGGCCCGAGCCGTAATGCCCTTGCCGCTGAGCCCTTTGTTGCTGTCGAAACGGAAGTCGCCTTTGAGCTGGGTCAGCTCCAGCGCCGGCTCGCTGAGTTTGAGCCGGGCTTTATCAGTGGCGAAATCCACCAGGATCTTCGGCTGCTCGCCTTTGACCAGCGGGATATCGAGCTTCACGCTGCCTTGCAGACTCCCCTCGCCCTCCCAGCCGGCGAACGTCTCGGCGGTGCCAATCGGCGCCGTCTGGAGAATTTTCAGACCGTCCCCCAGCCCTCCGACGAACCCGCCGTCCAGCAGCAGATGGGAACTCTGCCCGCTCGGTACATGGGGAATATTCACCGCAACGTCCTTGACCTGGGTATCCAGCAATTGCCCCTGGCTGGCATAGATGCGCACGCCGCTGTCTTCGACAAAGACATCGCCACTGACTTTGCTGACCGACGGCCAGCCCGGCTGGAACGCCAGTTCGGCATCGTGCACCTTGAAAAACAGGCTGATACTGCGAGCCGCATCTTCAGCACCGTGGTTCAGCGAGCCCTGGTACTGGAAAAAGCCCTCATCCACCGCACCCTTGACGATTGCCGTGCGCAGCCACTCATCCAGCGCCGGGCTCAAGACTGCGGGCAGATACTTGGCGGTGTAGCGCCCATCACCGTCCACCAGGCCGACCCGCAGGTCCATGTAGTCTTCCTGGCTGTGGTCGAAATGCAGGCGGATCAGGAAATCGCCAGCAATCCGGCCCTCCTCGCCCAGCACCTTGAGATACGGCGCGATGAGGGTGAAACCTTGTTTGTCCAGCTTCCAGGTCAGCCGCGCGTTGGCCTGCAGATACTGCCAGGGCTTGGCGAAGATCGGGGCCAGGTGCAGGGAAAAGTCCTTGCTGTCCATGCGCAGCTCACCGCCACCCAGGTCGCCGCTCAGGCTGCCCGATACATTGCGCGCCGCCGGCGCACCGCGATAGGCATCGAACCCCACCGTGTCCAGATTCGTGGCAAAGCTGATTTTTTGATCACCGCTGTTTTGCGGTCGATAGTCCACCAGCACGTTGCGCAGGCCGCCCGTCACCTTGAGATGGTCGATGGTCGTGGCGACGCCTTCGGGCAGCGGTGCCAGGGCATTGAGCAAGGGCGTCAGCGGGGTCAGGTCGAGGCGATCGGCCTGTAAATGCCAGCGCTCTTCAGCCGTCTCGGTGGCGTTGCTCTGTTGCAGTTGCAGGCGCGACTCCCAGCGCGTCTCGCCGAGGCTCATCGCCAGGGAATCGAACGTCGCGGTGAACCCTTGGCTACCGCGCTGGAAATAAGCGTTGAGGGCCAGGTTGTGGATCTGCACCGGTTTGCGCTCGGCATAGGCGCCCTGGAGCTGCGGCGCGTTCAATCGCATGGCCGCGCTTTGCACCGCGCCCTCGCCCCAACTGAGCCAGAACTCACCGCCGGCCTGGATCCGGGAGAAATTCCATTGCTGGGTCAGGCGTTTCGGCAACCATTTGGCCCAGTCGCTTTGCGGCAGGCTCAGGTAGACATCGGCCTGGCCGTTCTTCCAATCGCTGGCGCGGATACGGGTGCGCAGGTTGATCGCCACGGGCTGGCCGTCGGGCAGGGTCAGGCGTGCGTCCAGGCGTTGGCGCGTGACGCCGGTGCGCAGGCTCAGGCCGACGTAGGTCAGGGTCAACGGTGGCTGTTCAAGGGGTTGCAAGGTTACCTGGCTGTCGAGTACCGACAGCCGGGAAACCACCTGCATGCGATCGAGCAACTGCTGCGGATCCAGAGGCTGGTCGTCCTGCACCGGCAGGCCTTCCAGGGCCCACTTGCCATCGCCACCCTCCTTGAGGCTGATCTTCAGCCCGCTGAGCTCCAGGTGAGCAATGCGCACCTGGCGCGCCAGCAGGCTGCCCCACAAGTCCGGCACGGCCCGCACCTGATCCAGGTGCAAGGCGTTGGCGCCCTCGCCGACCACCACGTCGCGCGCCGCCAGTATCGGCGCCAACGCGCTCCAGCTGCCCTCGAGGCTGCCGATGTGCACCGGCATGCCCAAGGCTTCGCCGGCCCGGGTCTGGACCTCGGCGCGATATTCGGCCACCAGCGGGACCAACTCCCGACCAAGGCTGACGTATAAGGCCAGCAGCACCAGGAGGAGCGCGCACAGGCCCAGCCCCCAGCGGGTCAGCGCGGCCAAAATGCGTGTCAGACGCTCCATGTCAGTGGGCTCCCCTGGCAAAGAAAATCAAATCCGCGGGCCCGCCGCTTCCCAAGCTCTTCAGAGCAACACCACGTCGTATTGTTCCTGGGAATACATGGTTTCCACCTGGAAGCGAATCGTACGGCCGATAAAGGCCTCCAGCTCGGCGACATTGCCTGACTCTTCATCGAGCAGGCGGTCCACCACTTTCTGGTTGGCCAACACTCTATAGCCGGTCGCCTGGTAGGCGCGTGCCTCCCGGAGAATTTCCCGGAAGATTTCGTAACACACGGTTTCGGGGGTCTTGAGCTTGCCCCGGCCCTGGCAACTGCTGCAGGGCTCGCACAACACTTGCTCGAGGCTTTCGCGGGTGCGCTTGCGGGTCATCTGCACCAGGCCCAGTTCGGTGATGCCGATGATGTTGGTCTTGGCGTGGTCCCGCTCCAGTTGTTTTTCCAGGGTCCGCAACACCTGGCGCTGGTGCTCTTCATGCTCCATGTCGATGAAGTCGATGATGATGATCCCGCCCAGGTTGCGCAGGCGCAGTTGGCGGGCAATGGCCGTGGCCGCTTCCAGGTTGGTCTTGAAGATGGTTTCTTCGAGGTTGCGATGGCCGACGAACGCCCCGGTGTTGACGTCGATGGTGCTCATGGCCTCGGCCGGATCGACCACCAGGTAACCGCCGGATTTGAGCGGCACCTTGCGCTCGAGGGCTTTCTGGATTTCGTCCTCGACGCCGTACAGGTCGAAAATCGGTCGCTCGCCCGGGTAATGCTCAAGGCGATCGGCGATTTCCGGCATCAGCTCGGCGACGAATTGAGTGGTCTTCTGGAAGGTTTCCCGGGAGTCGATGCGGATTTTCTCGATCTTGGGGCTGACCAGGTCCCGCAGCGTGCGCAGTGCCAGGCCCAGGTCTTCGTAAATCACGCTGGGGGTGGCGATGGTCTTGATCTGCGCGGCGATCTGGTCCCACAGCCTTCGCAGGTAACGGATGTCCATGAGGATCTCATCGGCCCCGGCCCCTTCGGCCGCCGTGCGCAGGATGAAACCACCGGCTTCCTTGATGCCTTCTTTTTCCACGCAATCGCTGACCACCTGCTTGAGGCGCTCGCGTTCGGCTTCGTCTTCGATCTTCAGGGAAATGCCGACGTGGGCGGTGCGTGGCATGTACACCAGGTAGCGCGACGGGATCGACAGTTGCGTGGTCAGGCGCGCGCCCTTGGAGCCGATGGGGTCCTTGGTGACCTGCACCACCAGGCTCTGGCCTTCATGGACCAGCGCGCTGATGCTCTCCACGGCCGGCCCTTCGCGCATGGAAATTTCCGAGGCATGAATGAACGCCGCGCGGTCCAGGCCGATGTCGACGAAGGCCGCCTGCATGCCCGGCAACACCCGCACCACCTTGCCCTTGTAGATATTGCCGACAATGCCACGCTTTTGCGTACGCTCGACATGGACCTCTTGCAGCACACCGTTTTCAACCACCGCCACGCGCGATTCCATCGGCGTGATGTTGATCAGGATCTCTTCACTCATGGCAGGGTCTCGTTCAGGCGTGTTCACGATTATGGCCGCATCAAGTCAGACGGCGCTCAGCGCGCGTTCAAGGTTTGCCAACAGGGTATGCCGAAATGGCCCAGCAGCTCGAAGGTTTCGCACAGCGGCAGCCCAACCACGGCCGAATAACTGCCTTCCAGCCCAGCGACGAACACCGCACCCAACCCCTGGATGCCATAGCCACCGGCCTTGTCCCGGGGTTCACCGCTGGCCCAGTAGGCGATCGCCTCTTGTTCAGTGATGAAACGAAAACGCACCCGGCTGCGCACGACGCGGGATTCGCAACGTTGCCCGTCCAGGACCGCAATGGCGGTCAACACTTCATGGTCGCGGTTGGACAGGCTCAAGAGCATGGCCAGGGAGTCGGCCTGGTCCAGCGGTTTGCCGAGTATCTTTGCGTCCAGCACCACGGCCGTGTCGGCACCCAACACACAACCATCCACGCCGGCCGGCATGGCGCGCCGCCCGGCCTCGGCCTTGCCGCGCGCCAAACGCTCGACATAGGCCGAAGGGGTTTCGTGATCCTGGGGTGTTTCATCGATGTCCGCGCTGATGGCGGTAAAAGGCACGCCGATCTGCGTGAGCAGTTCACGTCGACGCGGTGAGCCGGAGGCGAGGTAAAGCGGTTTCATCAAGACATTCTCCCTATCAAGGCCAATGCCTGACCGAATCAGTTGATTTTGAAACGCAGGCGCAGGCCACGCAAACCGAAGCTGACCCACGGCCAGAGCAAGGCGCTGACCAGGGCTGGCAGCACCAGCGCCAGGGTTGGCTGACGATTGCCGGTGAGCGCGCTGAGCCACAACTGCACCAGTTGCGCCAGGCCGAAAATCACCAGGATCACCAGGCATTGTTGCCACATGGGGAACATCCGCAAGCGTTGTTGCAGCGACAGCACCAGGAACGTGATCAGCGTCAGGATCAGCGCGTTCTGCCCCAGCAGCGTGCCATAGAGCACATCCTCGGCCAGGCCCAGGCACCAGGCGGTGACCATGCCGACCTTGTGCGGCAGCGCCAGTGCCCAGAATGCCAACAGCAGCGCCAGCCATAGCGGCCGCAGGATTTCCATGAACTGCGGCAGCGGCGACACGCTGAGCAACAGGCCGATGGCGAAGGTCAGCCAGACCATCCAACCGTTACCGGATTGAGTACTGCTCATTCTTCTCGTGCTCCCCTGGTGGCTGGCGCGGTGGCCGGCGTGGAGACAGGTGGTTTGGCTGCGGGCCGGGCCGGCTGAGACGCCGGCGCATGAGTCGTCGACCGGGTAGGTTTCGCAGCAGGCGTGGCGGGTGCGGCCGTTGGCGCTGGCGCCGTTGCTGGAACGGCCGGAGTTGCCGGGGCCGGTGCAGCCACTTGCGGCTTGGGTACGATGGCAGGAACTGCCGCCGGGGTAGCCGGGGCAGCCGACTCGCCGCCTTGCCGGTCCTGGGCTTCCTGGGCCGCCGCGGCTTCGTTGGCGCGCTCCTCGGGCGTCCGCGTGTCGCTGAACACCAACAGCAGATAACGGCTGCGGTTCAACGCGGCCGTCGGCACCGCGCGCACGATGGCGAATGGCTGGCCGGAGTCATGGATGACTTCCTTGACCGTCGCCACCGGATAACCGGCCGGAAAGCGCTGGCCGAGGCCGGAGCTGACCAGCAGGTCGCCTTCCTTGATGTCGGCGGTGTCGGCCACATGCCGCAGTTCCAGGCGCTCCGGGTTGCCGGTGCCGCTGGCAATCGCGCGCAAGCCGTTGCGATTGACCTGCACCGGAATGCTGTGGGTGGTGTCGGTCAGCAACAATACCCGGGAGGTGTAGGGCATCAGCTCCACCACCTGGCCCATCAGGCCCCGGGCGTCGAGCACCGGCTGGCCGAGGACCACACCGTCGCGCTCACCCTTGTTGATGATGATGCGGTGGGTGAAGGGGTTGGGGTCCATGCCGATCAACTCGGCCACTTCGACCTTCTCGTTGACCAGCGCGGAAGAATTGAGCAACTCACGCAGCCGGACGTTCTGCTCGGTGAGGGCCGCGAGCTTCTGCATGCGCCCCTGCAACAGCAGGTTCTCGGTCTTGAGTTTTTCGTTTTCGGCGACCAGTTCGGTCCGGCTGCCAAAACTGGCTGGCCACACCCTGCCACAGCCGCTGCGGCAGGTCGGTGATCCAGTAGGACTCCATCAACACCAGCGACATCTGGCTGCGCACGGGCTTGAGCAGCGTGAAACGGGCATCGACCACCATCAGCGCAACCGATAGCACGGTCAGCACCAACAGGCGCACACCCAATGAGGGGCCTTTGGCGAAAAGCGGTTTAATAGGCCGCTCCTCCCAGGCAAATGTTTCTCTTTATTCATACGGCATCAAACCGGCCTGGATACGAATGACAGAAGATAAACGCCAACGGGCAGCACTGCAAAGTGCTGCCCGGGAGCGAACAACATAGACCACTTCAGCAAGACTTATTCGCTGGAGAGCAGATCCATGGTGTGCTTGTCCATCATTTCCAATGCACGGCCACCGCCGCGGGCAACGCAGGTCAGCGGGTCTTCGGCAACGATCACCGGCAGGCCGGTTTCCTGGGCCAGCAACTTGTCGAGGTCACGCAACAGCGCGCCACCACCGGTCAGCACCAGGCCACGCTCGGCGATGTCCGACGCCAGTTCCGGCGGCGATTGCTCCAGGGCGCTCTTGACCGCCTGCACGATGGTCGCCAGCGACTCCTGCAGCGCTTCGAGCACTTCGTTGGAGTTGAGGGTGAAGGCCCGCGGAACGCCTTCGGCCAGGTTGCGGCCGCGTACGTCGACTTCACGCACTTCGCCGCCCGGGTAGGCCGTGCCGATTTCCTGCTTGATGCGCTCGGCGGTGGACTCGCCGATCAGGCTGCCGTAGTTGCGACGCACGTAGGTGATGATCGCTTCGTCGAAACGGTCGCCGCCCACACGTACGGATTCGGCGTAGACCACCCCGTTCAGGGAGATCAGGGCGATTTCAGTGGTACCGCCACCGATGTCGACGACCATCGAGCCGCGTGCTTCTTCCACCGGCAGGCCGGCACCGATGGCAGCGGCCATCGGCTCTTCGATCAGGAACACTTCACGGGCACCGGCACCAAGGGCCGATTCACGGATGGCGCGACGCTCCACCTGGGTGGATTTGCATGGAACGCAGATCAGCACCCGAGGGCTGGGCTGCAGGAAGCTGTTTTCGTGAACCTTGTTGATGAAGTACTGCAGCATCTTTTCGCAGACGCTGAAGTCGGCGATCACGCCGTCTTTCATCGGACGAATGGCGGCAATGTTGCCCGGCGTACGGCCCAGCATGCGCTTGGCTTCCGTGCCGACAGCCACGACGCTCTTCTGGTTACCGTGGGTACGGATGGCCACGACCGAGGGTTCATTCAGGACGATACCGCGCTCGCGCACGTAAATAAGGGTGTTGGCAGTGCCCAGGTCAATGGAGAGATCGCTGGAAAACATGCCACGCAGTTTCTTGAACATGGGAAAGGGACCCTAGGCAACGCGTGGGTAAAAAAGTGCGGCAAACTCTAACAACGACAGGGATTTTGGGCAAGGCGCCAATATGTTAAATTGGCCGCTTTTCTGTGCACCAAACCCCACAATCGCGGCCGTAAGGCCGTAGAAATGCGGTAGTGTTCCGACAATCTAACACACGGACAGACTGCGTCCGTTTTGTTTTCCACTGGAGAATCCCATGGCGCTTGAACGCTCCGACGTGGAAAAAATCGCTCATCTGGCCTGTCTGGGCCTCAATGAAGCCGATCTTCCACACATTACTTCTGCCCTGAACAGCATTCTGGGGCTGGTCGACGAGATGCAGGCGGTCAACACCGACGGTATCGAACCACTGGCTCACCCACTGGAAGCCAGCCAGCGCCTGCGCGCCGACGTCGTGACCGAGTCCAATCACCGCGAGGCCTACCAGTCCATCGCACCAGCGGTCGAAAACGGCCTGTACCTGGTTCCGAAAGTCATCGACTAAAGGGAAAGAGCCTCTCATGCATCACATGACCCTGGCCGAGATCGCCCGCGGACTCGCCGATAAAAAGTTTTCTTCCGAAGAGCTGACCCAGGTCTTGCTGGCGCGTATCGCCCAGCTCGACCCACAGCTCAACAGCTTCATCAGCCTCACCCCGGAACTGGCCCTGAGCCAGGCCAAGGCCGCCGACGCCCGTCGCGCCAACGGTGAGAACGGCGCCTTGCTCGGCGCACCGATTGCCCACAAGGATCTGTTCTGCACCCTGGGCATCCGCACCAGCTGCGGCTCGAAGATGCTCGACAACTTCAAGGCCCCGTACGACGCCACCGTGGTCGCCAAACTGGCCGCCGCCGGCGCCGTGACCCTGGGCAAGACCAACATGGACGAATTCGCCATGGGTTCGGCCAACGAGTCGAGCTACTACGGCGCGGTGAAGAACCCGTGGAACCTGGAACACGTACCGGGCGGTTCGTCCGGCGGTTCCGCCGCCGCCGTGGCCGCGCGCCTGTTGCCGGCTGCCACCGCCACCGACACCGGCGGTTCGATTCGCCAGCCGGCGGCGTTCACCAACCTCACCGGCCTCAAGCCCACCTATGGCCGCGTCTCGCGCTGGGGCATGATCGCCTACGCCTCGAGCCTCGACCAGGGCGGCCCGCTGGCCCGCACCGCTGAAGACTGCGCGATCCTGCTGCAAGGCATGGCCGGCTTCGACCCGAACGATTCCACCAGCATCGATGAGCCAGTGCCGGACTACAGCGCCGGCCTCAACGGTTCGCTGCAGGGCCTGCGCATCGGCGTGCCGAAGGAATACTTCGGCGCCGGCCTGGACCCGCGCATCGCCGACCTGATCCACAACAGCATCAAGGAACTGGAAAAGCTCGGGGCGGTGATCAAGGAAATCAGCCTGCCGAACATGCAGCACGCGATCCCCGCCTACTACGTGATCGCGCCAGCAGAGGCCTCCTCGAACCTGTCGCGTTTCGACGGCGTGCGCTTCGGCCATCGCTGCGAGAACCCGGAAAACCTGATCGACCTGTACAAACGCTCCCGTGGCGAAGGCTTCGGTGCCGAAGTACAGCGCCGGATCATGGTCGGCGCCTACGCGTTGTCCGCCGGCTACTACGATGCCTACTACCTCAAGGCGCAGAAAATCCGCCGCCTGGTGAAGAACGATTTCATGGCCGCCTTCAACGAGGTCGACATCATCCTCGGCCCGACCACGCCGAACCCGGCCTGGAAACTCGGCGCCAAGAACAGCGACCCGGTCGCTGCGTACCTGGAAGACGTCTACACCATCACCGCCAACCTCGCCGGTTTGCCGGGCCTGTCCATGCCGGCCGGTTTCGTCGATGGCCTGCCGGTAGGCGTACAGTTACTCGCGCCGTATTTCCAGGAAGGCCGCCTGTTGAACGTTGCCCACCAGTATCAGTTGAACACTGACTGGCACACCCGCACCCCAACCGGCTTCTGAGGAGAAACACATGCAATGGGAAGTCGTGATCGGGCTGGAGATACACACCCAGCTCACCACCCGGTCGAAAATCTTTTCCGGTAGTTCCACCACGTTCGGCTCCGAGCCCAACACCCAGGCCAGCCTGGTCGACCTGGGCATGCCCGGCGTGCTGCCGGTGCTCAACGCCGAAGCCGTGCGCATGGCGGTGATGTTCGGCCTGGCGATCGACGCCGAGATCGGCCAGCACAACGTGTTCGCCCGCAAGAACTACTTCTACCCGGACCTGCCCAAGGGCTACCAGATCAGCCAGATGGAACTGCCGATTGTCGGCAAGGGCCACCTGGACATCGCCCTGGAAGACGGTACGGTCAAGCGCGTCGGCATCACCCGTGCACACCTGGAGGAAGACGCCGGCAAGAGCCTGCACGAAGAGTTCAACGGTGCCACCGGCATCGACCTGAACCGTGCCGGCACGCCGCTGCTGGAAATCGTCTCTGAACCGGACATGCGCAGCGCCAAGGAAGCCGTGGCCTACGTCAAGGCGATCCATGCGCTGGTGCGCTACTTGGGCATCTGCGACGGCAACATGGCCGAAGGCTCGCTGCGCTGCGACTGCAACGTGTCGATCCGGCCCAAGGGCCAGGTCGAGTTCGGCACCCGCTGCGAGATCAAGAACGTCAACTCGTTCCGCTTCATCGAGAAAGCGATCAACAGCGAGATCCAGCGCCAGATCGAACTGATCGAAGACGGCGGCAAGGTCATCCAGCAGACTCGCCTGTACGATCCGAACAAGGACGAGACCCGTCCAATGCGCAGCAAGGAAGAAGCCAACGACTACCGTTACTTCCCCGATCCGGACCTGCTGCCGGTGGTCATCGAGGACTCGTTTCTCAATGACGTGCGCGCCACCCTGCCGGAACTGCCGCCACAAAAACGCGAGCGCTTCCAGGCGCAGTTCGGGCTGTCGAGCTATGACGCCAACGTCCTGGCCACCAGCCGCGAGCAGGCCGATTACTTCGAGAAAGTCGTGAGCATCGGCGGCGATGCGAAGCTGGCGGCCAACTGGGTGATGGTCGAGTTGGGCAGCCTGCTGAACAAGCAGGGCCTGGAAATCGACGAATCGCCGGTCTCGGCCGAGCAACTGGGCGGCATGCTGCTGCGGATCAAGGACAACACCATTTCCGGCAAGATCGCCAAGATGGTGTTCGAAGCCATGGCCAATGGTGAAGGCAGTGCCGACGAGATCATCGAGAAGCGCGGCTTGAAGCAAGTCACCGACACCGGTGCGATCAGCGCCGTGCTCGATGAAATGCTCGCGGCCAACGCCGAGCAGGTCGAACAGTACCGGGCGGCAGACGAAGCCAAGCGCGGCAAGATGTTCGGCTTCTTCGTCGGCCAGGCCATGAAAGCCTCCAAGGGCAAGGCCAACCCGCAACAGGTCAACGAACTGCTCAAAAGCAAGCTCGAAGGCTGATGACCATGGAGCCAGTCTTCCAGCCTGGCTCAATTCCCTGTGGGAGTGAGCTTGCTCGCGATAGCGGCATCACAGTCAACACCGATGTTGAATGTGATGGCCTCTTCGCGAGCAAGCTCGCTCCCACATTGGATTTGGAAAACCCTACATGAAGCGTCTCCTCGGCGCCTGCGCCCTGCTGTCCTTGCTGGCCGGTTGCGCCAGCCAGAGCGGGACGGTCGACCCACACGGCTACGACCAGACCGGCGTCGCCTCTTATTACGGTGCCAGGCACCATGGCAAGCGCACCGCCAGCGGCGAGCGTTTCAACCAGCACGGCCTGACCGCCGCCCATCGCCAGTTGCCGTTCGGCACTCGGGTGAAAATCACCAACCTGGGCAACAATAACAGCGTGGTGGTGCGCATCAACGACCGTGGCCCATACTCCCGAGGCCGTTTGATCGACGTGTCCCGCGAAGCCGCCGAGCAACTGGGCATGTTGCGCAGCGGCACCGCACGGGTGCGTGTGCAAGCCCTCGACGATTGATAGACGGAGCCCGGCCATTTCCCTACTCACCGCCCTACCGCTGCTCAGCCTGATCGAATTGCTTGGTGGCCTGCTGTTGCTGATCGCCGGCGCCGAGCTGCTGGTGCGCGCCGCCGTGGGCCTGTCGGCACGCTTGCACGTGCGGCCGCTGATCATCGGCCTGAGTGTCGTCGCCGTCGGCAGCAGCGCGCCGCAAATGGCGGTCAGCCTGCAGGCGACCCTGGCGCAGAACGCCGACATCGCCGTGGGCAGCGTGATCGGCAGCAGCATCTTCAACATCCTCGTCACCCTCGGGCTGTCGGCACTGATCATTCCGCTGCGCGTCTCGCGTCAGTTGGTGCGCCTGGACATCCCGCTGATGATCGGCGCCGCCCTGCTGGTGTTCGTGCTGGCCTGGAACGAAGAACTGACGCGACTGGACGGCGTGCTGCTGCTCATCGCCCTGGCGGTGTACCTGGGCCTGTTGCTGCGCCAATCGCGCCACTCGGGGCGACCGCATCCGATGGGCGTCGACGCGGCCCAGATGACCTGGTTCAAGAGCCTGTCGATGATCGTGCTGGGCCTGGCGATGCTGATTTTTGCCGGGCACCTGCTACTGGGCGCGGCGGTGGAAGTGGCGACGGACCTCGGGCTTTCAGAACGCGTCATCGGCCTGACCATCGTCGCCATCAGCACCTCGCTGCCGGAACTCGCCACCTCGCTGATCGCCGCCCTGCGGGGCCAACGGGACATCGCGGTGGGCAACGTCATCGGCAGCAACCTGTTCAACCTACTGGGCGTGCTGGGGGTGACGGCCCTCGTCGCGCCAACGCCACTCTCGGTCTCGCCCAACGCCCTGGACTTTGACCTGCCGGTCATGCTCGGCGTGGCCGTGCTGTGCCTGCCGGTGTTTTATTCCGGCTATCGCGTCACCCGCGCCGAAGGCCTGCTGTTTCTAGGCTTGTACCTGGCCTACGGGCTGCACGTGGTGTCGTTCACCACCGGCATGCCCTTGGCCGGCCAGCTGGAACGGCTGATGCTGTTTTATGTGCTGCCGGCCTTGCTCGCGTTTTTGCTGTTCACCTCCTTGCGCGCCTGGCGCCGCCAACATCACAAGAGGGATTTGCCATGACCGACACTCCAAAGACCGGCCTGGACATGCGTCGCCAGGTCATGGGCGACGCGTTCGTCGACCGCGCCCTGGGCAACGCCACCGACTTCACCCAGCCGTTGCAGGACTTCGTCAACGAACATGCCTGGGGCAGCGTCTGGCGCCGCGAAGGCCTGCCGCTGAAAACCCGCAGCCTGATCACCCTCGCCGCCCTCACCGCCCTCAAATGCCCGCAGGAATTGAAAGGCCACGTGCGTGGCGCGCTGAACAACGGTTGCACAGTGGAAGAGATTCGCGAGGCGTTGCTGCATTGCGCGGGGTATGCCGGCGTGCCGGCGGCGATCGATGCGTTTCGGGCGGCGCAGGAAGTGATCGAGGCGTATCAGAAACCTGAGTAAAGTACCGGGGCCTGTAGTGACAGGTCAGGCCTCTTCGCGAGCAAGCCCGCTCCCACATTAACCGAGTTCTTCCAAGGGAATACGGTCAAATGTGGGAGCGGGCTTGCTCGCGAATGGATCGAGAGAGCAGCACAAATCCAAGCCTAGATCCACCCACCCCACTGCAACACAAAAATCCCCAGGTTGGTGGTAATCGCCGCCATCAACGTGGTGATGACGATGATCGCCGCGGCCAGTTCATGGTTGCCATCGGCCGCCCGGGCCATGACGTAACTGGCGGCGGCGGTGGGGCTGCCGAAATACAAGAACAGGATGCCCAACTCCGCACCGCGAAAGCCCCAGAGCCAGGCACCGAGGGTGGCCACCAGCGGCAGGCCGACCATTTTCACCAGGCTCGAACTCAGGGCCATCTTGCCGCTCTTGCGCAGCGCTGCCAGCGACAGCGTGCCGCCGATGCAGATCAGCGCCAGGGGCAAGGTCATTTGCGACAGGTATTTGGCCGAGGTCTCGAACCAGTTCGGCAGGCCGATCTGCCAATAGGCGAACGGCGCGGCGACAAACACGCTGATGATCAGCGGGTTGCTGACCACGCTTTTGCAGATACTCCACGGATCGGACTTGATCACCGGGCTATAGACCGCCAGGACGATGGTCGACAAGGTGTTGTAGAACAGGATCACCAACGCTGCGAGGATCGCCCCTAGGGAAATCCCGTAGTCGCCGTACATACTCGCCGCCAGCGCCAGGCCGATCACACCGTTGTTGCCGCGAAACGCACCTTGGGTATAGATGCCGCGGTCCTCCCGCGGACAACGCCAGATCGACCAGCCCCAGGCCATGGAAAAACTCACCAGGGTGGCGATGGAGAAGTAGATCAGCAGGTCTGGCTGCAACGCCGCATGCAGGTCGGCATGGAGGATGCCGAGGAACAGCAGCGCCGGCATGGTGACGTTGAACACCAGGGACGAGGCGATGTGGATGAAGTTGTCGTTGATCCAATAGATACGCTTGAGCAACACCCCCAGAAACAGCATGGCAAACACCGGCGCGGTGATGTTCAGGGTTTCGAGGAAAATTGCCAGCATGCCGGGGACCTTGAGAAGGGTGTCGTTAGGTGGCTAATGATAAGCCACTCGCGACATTGGCGTCTGGTGAAGTGCTATCGCGAGCAGGCTCGCGTCCCTATTTTTTTGGTGAACACAGAACCTGCATTCATCACAAATCCCCTGTGGGAGCGAGCTTGCTCGCGATAGCGGTGTTTCAGCTTGCACAGGTATCGAATGTGCCGCCGCCATCGCGAGCAAGCTCGCTCCCACATTGGTTCTTCAGTGGTCAACAGATCAGGTAATCGGCGCCGGATTGAACAACGTGATGTCGTTGTACAGTTTGTGCCGCTCGGCCCAGGTCTGCTTCTTGCCGCTGGCCACGTCCAGGTAGTAGTGGAACAGCTCCCAACCCAACTCTTCGATGGTCGCCCGTCCGGTGGCGATGCGGCCGGCGTCGATGTCGATCAGGTCCGGCCAGCGCTGGGCCAGTTCGGTGCGGGTCGAGACTTTCACCACCGGGGCCATGGCCAAGCCGTAAGGCGTGCCACGGCCAGTGGTGAAGACGTGGAGGTTCATCCCCGCCGCCAATTGCAAGGTGCCGCAAACAAAATCACTGGCCGGTGTGGCGCAGAAGATCAGGCCCTTTTGCTTGAACCGCTCGCCCGGGCCGAGCACGCCATTGATCGCGCTGCTGCCAGACTTGACGATCGAGCCCAGGGATTTTTCGACGATGTTCGACAAGCCGCCCTTCTTGTTGCCCGGCGTGGTGTTGGCACTGCGATCGGCTTCGCCCTTGGCCAGGTAACGGTCGTACCAGTCCATTTCGCGCACCAGTTCCTGGGCGACTTCCTGGGTTTGCGCCCGGGAGGTCAGCAGGTAAATCGCATCGCGCACTTCGGTGACTTCGGAAAACATCACCGTCGCTCCCGCCCGCAGCAGCAAGTCCGAGGCGTAGCCCAGCGCCGGGTTGGCGGTGATGCCGGAGAACGCATCACTGCCGCCGCACTGCATGCCCAGGATCAGCTCCGACGCCGGCACGGTTTCGCGGCGGCGCTGGTCGAGTTTCTTCAGGCGGGTCTCGGCCAATTCCATGATCTGCTCGATCATTTCGGTGAAGCCGTGACTGGAATCCTGCAAGCGATACAGCCACGGCTCGCTGAGGTCCACCGAGCTGTCGTTTTCGTGCATCACCTGCCCGGCCTGCAATTTCTCGCAACCCAGGCTGATCACCAGCGCTTCGCCACCCAGGTTCGGGTTGCGCGCCAGGTTACGCACGGTACGGATCGGGATGTACGCATCGGTGGCGGTGATCGCCACGCCACAGCCGTAGCTGTGGGTCAGCGCCACCACGTCATCGACGTTCGGATACTTGGGCAGCAGCTCATCCTTGATGCGCTTGACCGCGTGGTCCAGCACCCCGGTCACGCACTGCACCGTGGTGGTGATGCCGAGGATATTACGCGTGCCGACGGTGCCGTCGGCGTTGCGATAGCCTTCGAAGGTGTAGCCCTCCAGCGGCGCATCGGCCACCGGAACATCGGTAGACAGCGGCAAGCTGTCCAGCGGCGGCGCGGTGGGCATGCGCAGCTGGTCTTCCTTGACCCAGCTGCCACGGGGAATCGGTTGCAACGCGTAGCCAATGACCTGGCCATAGCGAATCACCTCGCCGCCCTCGGGAATATCTTCCAGGGTGACCTTGTGGCTCTGGGGTACAAAGTCCACGGTAACCAGGCCGTCCGGGAACTCGGTCCCGGCCGGTACGCCCTGGTCATTGACGACGATCACCACATTGTCCCGCTCGTGCAGGCGGATGTAACGCGGCGAATCGGCATGTTCAATCAGTTGCATTGACGCCGCTCCTTCAGGATTTCGCTTCAGACAGGCTGGAGATGCCGGCATCCTTGGCCGTCGGTTCCTTGAGTACCACACGCTTGATCGGTCCAACGATGACCAGGTAGCTGAACACCGCCACCAACGCGTTGCAACCGACGAACACCAGTGCCCACTTGAACGAACCGGTGGCGCTGATGATGTAGCCGATGACGATCGGGGTCGTGATCGACGCCAGGTTACCAAAGGTGTTGAACAAGCCACCGCTCAAACCGGCGATCTGTTTTGGCGAGGTGTCGGAGACCACGGCCCAGCCCAGCGCCCCGACGCCTTTACCGAAGAAGGCCAGGGCCATGAAGCCCACCACCATCCATTCGATGTCCACGTAGTTGCAGGCCACGATGCTGCTGGACACCAGCAGGCCGGCGATGATCGGCGCTTTGCGCGCGAAGGTCAGCGAGTGGCCCTTGCGCAGCAGGTAGTCGGAAATCACCCCGCCCAGCACACCGCCGATAAAACCGCAGATCGCTGGCAAGGACGCGATGAAACCGGCCTTGAGGATGGTCATGCCGCGTTCCTGCACCAGGTACACCGGGAACCAGGTCAGGAAGAAGTACGTGATGCCGTTGATGCAGTACTGGCCCAGGTATACGCCCAGCATCATGCGATTGGTCAGCAGTTGACGGATGTAGTCCCACTTCGGACCGTCGGCTTTCTTTTCCTTGCCCTTGTCCTGGTCCATGTCGACCATCGCGCCGTTGGCGGCGATATGATTGAACTCGGCCTCGTTGATCATCGGGTGCTGACGCGGGCTGTAGATCACTTTCAGCCAGATCAGCGAGAACACGATGCCGATCACGCCCATCACGATGAACACGTGCTGCCAGCCGAAACGGTAGACGATCCAGCCCATCAGCGGTGCGAACAACACGGTGGCGAAATACTGCGCCGAGTTGAAGATCGCCGAGGCGGTGCCGCGTTCCGCGGTGGGGAACCAGGCGGCGACGATCCGTGCGTTGCCCGGGAAGGACGGCGCTTCGGCCAGCCCTACCAAAAAGCGCAGCATGAACAGTGCAACCACGGCCGTGGAGACGCCGAACTCACCGACATAGCCTTGCAGCACGGTGAACAGCGACCAGGTGAAAATGCTCAAGGCATAGATTTTCTTCGACCCGAAACGGTCGAGCAGCCAGCCGCCAGGAATCTGCCCGGCCACGTAGGCCCAGCCGAAAGCGGAGAAGATATAACCGAGGGTAACGGCATCGATGCCGAGGTCTTTTTGCAGGCTGGAGCCTGCGATAGCGATGGTGGCACGGTCGGCATAGTTGATCGTCGTCACCAAGAACAGCATGAGCAGGATCAAATAGCGGACGTGTGTCGGCTTGGTCGCTTGCATGTAGAGGTACTCCCACTATTTATTTTTATGCGGGTCAGCAGATTGTGACGCCAGGGCCGGAAGGCCGGCCCTGGCGGTGTCGCACTTACGATCCGATGTAAGAAGTTTTAACCACGGTGTAGAACTCTTGCGCGTAGCGACCTTGCTCACGCGAACCATAGGACGAACCTTTGCGCCCGCCGAACGGCACGTGGTAATCCACGCCGGCGGTGGGCAGGTTGACCATCACCATGCCCGCCTGGGAATGGCGCTTGAAGTGGTTGGCATACTTCAACGATGTAGTGGCGATACCAGCGGACAAACCGAACTCGGTGTCGTTGGCCATCGCCAGCGCCGCCTCGTAATCGGCCACGCGCACGACGTTGGCCACCGGGCCGAAGATCTCTTCGCGGCTGATGCGCATCGACGCTTCGCTGTCGGCGAACAGGGTCGGCGCGAGGAAGTAACCTTCGGTATCGCACGTCACCAAGCCACCACCGCTCACCAGCCGCGCACCTTCGCTCTGGCCAATATCGATGTACTTCAAGTCCTGGCTGAGCTGGGCTTCGGAAACCACCGGGCCGATATCAGTGCCGGACTTCAAGGCATGACCGACCTTGATCGACTGCATGCGCTCAGCCATGGCCTCGACAAACTTGTCGTGAATGCCAGCGGTGACGATCAGTCGGCTCGAGGCCGTGCAACGCTGGCCGGTGGAGTAGAACGCACTCTGCACGGCCAGTTCGACGGCCTGCTTGAGGTCGGCATCGTCGAGGATGATCTGCGGGTTCTTGCCGCCCATCTCCAGTTGCACCTTGGCCTGGCGCGACACGCAGTTAACGGCGATCTGACGCCCCACGCCCACGGAACCGGTGAAGCTGATGCCGTCGACTTTCGGGCTGTTGACCAGGACTTCACCGACCACGCGGCCGCTGCCCATCACCAGGTTGAACGCACCGGCCGGGAAACCGGCGCGGGAAATGATTTCGGCCAGGGCCCAGGCGCAGCCCGGCACCAGCTCGGCGGGTTTGATCACCACGCAGTTGCCGTAGGCCAGGGCCGGGGCGATCTTCCAGGCGGGGATGGCGATCGGGAAGTTCCACGGGGTGATCAGGCCGACCACACCCAGGGCTTCGCGGGTCACTTCGACGTTGACGCCCGGACGCACCGACGGCACGTAATCGCCGGACAGGCGCAGGCACTCACCGGCGAAGAACTTGAAAATGTTACCGGCGCGGGTCACTTCGCCGATGGCTTCGGGCAGGGTCTTGCCCTCTTCCCGGGCCAGCAACTGGCCGAGCTCTTCACGGCGGGCGAGGATCTCGCTGCCGACTTTGTCCAGCGCATCGTGACGGGCCTGAATGCCTGAGGTCGACCAGGCCGGGAACGCGGCGCGGGCGGCTTCGATGGCGGCATTGACTTGCGCTGCGTCAGCCTTGGCGTATTCACCGATGACATCGGACAGGTCAGACGGGTTGATGTTGGTGCAATAGTCGGCACCGGCCACCCACTGACCGTTGATGTAGTTATCGAAACGCTTTGCATCTGCCACGGAGCTACTCCTTCTACAAAAACTGTCTAGGAACGCCGAGCGTCCCTGGCTGCATTCCCACGCAGAGCATGGGAACGATCAAGCCTTACGCAAAAAGCCGCTGATTACTCAGCGGCCTTCTCGGGTCTGTTATTGCTTGCCTTGCTTGTCGATCAGCGCGGCCAGGGCTTCGTATTCTTCTGGCAGCAGATCGGTCAGCGGCGTGCGCACAGGACCTGCGTCATAGCCAACGATCTTCGCGCCGGCCTTGACGATGCTCACGGCGTAACCGGCCTTGCGGTTGCGGATGTCCAGGTAAGGCAGGAAGAAGTCGTCGATGATCTTGCCGACGGTTTCGTGATCGTCGCGGGCAATGGCGTGGTAGAAATCCATCGCGGTTTTCGGAATGAAGTTGAACACCGCCGAGGAGTAGACCGGCACGCCCAGGGCCTTGTAGGCCGCGGCGTAGACTTCAGCGGTCGGCAAGCCGCCCAGGTAGCTGAAACGATCGCCGAGGCGACGACGGATCGACACCATCAGTTCGATATCGCCCAGGCCATCTTTGTAGCCGATCAGGTTCGGGCAACGCTCAGCCAGTTGCTCCAGCTGAGTGGCATTCAGGCGGCAGACGTTGCGGTTGTACACCACCACGCCGATCTTCACCGATTTGCACACGGCTTCAACGTGGGCGGCAACGCCGTCCTGGCTGGCTTCGGTCAGGTAGTGCGGCAGCAGCAGCAGGCCCTTGGCGCCCAGGCGCTCGGCTTCTTGAGCATATTCGATGGCCTGGCGGGTGGCGCCGCCAACACCGGCGAGGATTGGCACGCTGGTGGCACAGGTATCGACAGCGGTCTTGATGACTTGCGAATACTCACTGGCGGCCAGGGAGAAGAATTCACCGGTGCCGCCCGCTGCGAACAATGCAGAGGCGCCATACGGGGCCAGCCACTCGAGGCGTTTGATGTAGCTGGCGCGATTGAAATCGCCTTGGGCAGTGAAATCGGTGACCGGGAACGACAGCAGGCCAGACGAGAGGATGGACTTCAGTTCTTGTGGATTCATTATTCGAACACCCTGGGACGCAAAATTGTGTATGAGAGAGTTAAGCTTCGGCCAGAAGTTGTAGGTCATCGTACAACTTAAAATACACACGTCAACTGCATTTCGTCTTTTGTGTGGCACACCTCTGCCCGGAATTCGGCAAGGACCTTGTAGACAGCGCTTTTGAGCCGGGTCGGCCGGCAGGTGTGAGGATGCAGATTTCTGGAGTCGGCCGACGGGAAGACCGCTGGTCGTCACTGTCAACTCTGTCAGTAGGCGTCGTTTGGGATTGGGGGGATAACGCAGCTGTGGCTGTTCAGTGCCGAAAGGACGTGGTGATGAGCGTATTCAGTGATGTGCTGAAACCACCCATCGGTGAAGCTGCGCTACCAGTGTTCCAACGAGAGCTATGGCCCGGAGAACTCCAAGCCAATCACGTTGAAAATCGTACCGTAAGGCCATCGTATGGGCCGCGAGCCAATCCATTTTGGCAAAGGAAACCGTCATGAAAACTTCAATTCAACTGGCTAAACCTTACTTCTCACATGCCACAGAGGGTGTGGTTGACGTGCCCAAACTACCCGACCCTGCAAAGGCAGAGGTTCGACAATACCAACCCCAGTATCCAGGCGATATGGTTGAATTCCACGTGACAACCAGTACCGGTAATACTTGGACCGATACAGTGACTGTAACTGCTGACAAACCTTTCCCGCTGGGCTTCGCAATTCCAAAATCGACGTTCGAGAAAGGGCTGACGGCTGGAGCGACAGCGCAAATGTATTACACCATCTTCAGCGAAGGCGGGAACCCCAGTCCACCTTCTGAAGTTCTGGAACTTTCGTTAGTGTCGTAGATTCTCTCCGCTTAGCCTTACGCCAGCCCCGTCCGCGGGGCTGGGTAATTACGGCGCTATCGTTTGCGCAGGTTCCAGCCTCGGAGCCATGCATCAGGACTTGACTCTATCCTTGACTCGGAGCAGCAATTCAATTGAAGGATACGGGCGTCCGTCGATCTTAGCCTCATAACTGGCGGTCAACGTTCCATCTTCGGTCGTGAAGTGGAACTGACTGGTTTTGTAATGCACCTCTTCCTTACTGGCGTTTTGTGTGGTCAAACGCATCAAACGCGACATCGGCGGGGTGAAACGATCGGGTTTAATGGAGACCGTGAAATCAACCTGCTGACCGCTTGCCTTCTGCGGGTAATTGAACGCGAGCGTCAGATACTCCCCGATGGCATCGAGATCGATAATACCGCCAGAAGCCTGGTCTGTTTCCGGGCGCGGGAGCATTTGAACTTGTTTATCGTTGGAGTTGGCCATTGCGTTGTCCTCTTACCCCATCAATGGGGAGGTGCGTTCATTCGCACCGCCAGTTAAGGGCAAATGGGGACAACGATTGAACTGTCAGGACTGACAGTGGCGACGGCCGGTATCGTCTAACTAGCCTTGGGCCTGGGCCTCTTCATGGGCCTGGCGCAGCCGCTCACGGCTGTTGGTCAAGTGCAGGCGCATGGCGGCACGGGCCGCATCGGAGTCCTGGCGGGCGATGGCCTCGTAGATTTCCTCATGCTCGCGGCTCAAGCGATTGAGGTAGTGCTGCTGATCGTCATGAGCCAGGCGCGCCGAGTTCACCCGGGTGCGCGGGATGATGCTGGTACCCAGGTGAGTCATGATGTCGGTGAAATAGCGGTTACCGGTGGACAGGGCGATTTCCAGGTGGAAGGCGAAGTCCGAGGCCACCGCGTCGGTGGCATGGGCCGCGCTCTCGTTCAATGCGTCGAGGGCCGCACGCATCGCCGCCAGCTGCTCGTCACTGCGGCGCTGCGCCGCGAGCCCGGCGGATTCCACTTCCAGGCTGATGCGCAACTCCAGGATCGCCAGCACGTCACGCAACGTGACCACCGTGGCCGGATCGATGCGAAAACCGCTCGGGCTGGGCGGATCCAGCACGAAAGTGCCGATGCCATGGCGGGTTTCCACCTGGCCGGCCGCCTGCAAGCGGGAGATCGCCTCACGCACCACGGTGCGGCTGACGCCATGGGCTTCCATGATCGCCGACTCGGTGGGCAATTTATCGCCGCGCTTGAGCAGACCGTCGCGAATCTGCTCGGTCAGCACCGTCACCAGCTCCTGCGCCAGGCTACGGCGCTTGCGGGGAAGGCGGGGTATGTCGATCGGGTTTTCCATGTGTCAGTGTCTCGGCAAGCGGCTGAATGGCATCATCATAGCGCAACGTGGTTGTACGATCACCGCCCAACCGGGCAGCCCTCGCTGAGGACTGCCGTTGTGGCGAGGGGATTTATCCCCGTTGGGCTGCGTAGCAGCCCCTTGATAGGTCAACAGGCCGCATGGGTAGGGGCCTGTGATTTGATGGGGCGCTTCGCGCCCAGCGGGGATAAATCCCCTCGCCACAGTAATGCTCGGCGATGATCGTCAAGCGGTCACGGTGCGCTCCACCAGTTGGCCGTTTTCGATACGTACATGTCGCGGGTGGAAACGTTTCAAACTGCTTCGGTGGCCAACGCTGACGATGCTCAGGCCCGGCAACTGATCGATCAGCGCCTGATACAGCGTTGCCTCGTCTTCTTCATCCATCGCCGACGTGGCTTCATCCATGTACAACCATTGCGGTGCATAAAGCAACGCGCGGGCAAAGGCCAGGCGTTGTTGCTCGCCGGGCGAGAGCATGCGCTGCCAGTGGTTGCTTTCATCCAGCCGCGGGATCAGGTGCGGCAGGCGGCAGGTTTCCAGTACCTGTGTATAACGTTCATTGGGGTAGACATCGCCGGGCTGTGGATAACTCAGCACTTCGCGCAGGCTGCCAATCGGCAGATAAGGTTTCTGCGGCAGGAACAGATAGCGCGCGGCCGGCAGCCGGATCGCGCCGTGCCCCGCGGGCCACAAATGCCCCATCGCGCGAAACAGGGTGGATTTGCCACTGCCGGAACGACCACTGAGCATGACCCGCTCGCCGGATGCAACAGTCATGTCGGCGTTGCTGAGCAAATGCCGACCATCAGCCAGGTCCAGCCCCAGGTTGTGCACCTCCAAGGCATTGCCCTGGTTTTGCACATCAATGGCCGGCACGCGGTCTTCGTTGTCACTCATGGCCTGGCGGAAACTCAGCAGACGATCACAGGTGGCGCGCCACGCGGCGAGGTCGGAGTAGGCGCTGATGAACCAGCTGAAGTTCTCCTGCACGTTGCCGAACGCCGAGTTGATCTGCATGAGCTCGCCCAGTTGGATCTTGCCGGCAAAGTAGCGCGGCGCGGCGACGATGAACGGGAAGATGATCGCGATCTGGCCATAACCGGAGGTGAAGAACGTCAGGCGCTTGGACACCCGCATGATGTCCCAGAAGTTATGCCAGACCAGGCCGAAGCGCCCGCTCAGGCGGCGGTTCTCGTTCGGTTCGCCGTTGTACAGCGCAATACTCTCGGCATTTTCACGCACCCGGACCATGGAGAAACGCAGGTCGGCTTCGAAGCGTTGCTGGTTGTTGTTCAGCCCGATCAGACGTCGACCGATCAGGTGCGTCAGCCAACTGCCCACCGCCGCATACACCAGGGCGCACCAGAACATATAGCCTGGAATGGTGTAGCCGAACACTTCGATGCTGCCGGACACACCCCACAAGATGATCGAGAACGACACCAGGCTGACCACGGTGCGCAACAATCCCAGCCCCAGGCCCAAGGTATTGGTGGTGAAACTGTTGAGGTCTTCGGAAATCCGCTGGTCCGGGTTATCGGTGTAGCCGCCCTGCTCCAGCCGGTAATAATTCTTGTCACTGAGCCAGCGGGTAAAGTGCTGCTCCGTCAGCCAGGCCCGCCAGCGGATGGTAAGCATCTGGGTGAGGTACAAACGATACACCGCGCCCAGGATCGCCACCGCCGCGATGCCGCAGAAATACAGGATCAACTGCCAGAACGCCGCGCTGTCCTTCTCTTGCAGGGCGTTGTAGAAATCCTTGTACCAACTGTTGATCCACACCGAAATCGCCACGCTGAACAGCGACAGCGCGATGACAGCGATCAACAGCGTCCAGGCCTTGCCCTTCTCCTCACTGCGCCAGTACGGCGTGGTCATTTGCCAGACACGGCGGAAAAACTGCCCGCGCACCGCGTCATTGACCGCGGAATATTCAGCGTTCTGATTCATGGTTAAGGCTCGATAAAGAAAAGAACAGACTCGGGCCGATCATATAGAGCAACGACCCGATGTGTCGCGGGGGTGGACAACATCTGTTCAGCGCAGGTTCAGCGACGCACGGGGCGCTTCTGCAATTTGCGCTGCAGAGTCCGCCGGTGCATGCCCAAGGCGCGGGCGGTGGCGGAAATATTGCCTTCGTGTTCGGTCAGCACCCGCTGGATGTGTTCCCATTGCAGGCGGTCCACCGACATGGGGTTTTCCGGCACCAGGGTGTCGAGGTCGGCGTGCTCGGACAACAGCGCCGCCAGTACGTCATCGGCATCCGCCGGTTTGCACAGGTAATTGCAGGCGCCGCGCTTGATGGCCTCGACCGCCGTGGCGATGCTCGAATAACCGGTGAGGATCACCACGCGCATTTCCGGGTCCAGCTCCAGCAGCTTGGGCAGCAGCACCAGGCCGGAATCGCCGTCCATTTTCAGGTCCAGGGCGGCGTAGTCCGGCAGGTCGGCCTGGGCGATGGCCAGGCCTTCCTCGGCGGAACCGGCGGTGCTGACGCGAAAACCGCGACGGGACATGGCCCGGGCCATGACGCGGGTAAACGTGGCGTCGTCATCTACCAGCAACAGGTGCGGCAGTTCTTCGCCGTCGACTTGGATCTCGTCACTCATGTTCGTCTCCTCGGTCGGCATGGGGCAGGCGCAGCTCGGTGAGCGTGCCGCCTTCCTCATGGGGGTAGAGTTTCACCGAGCCGCCGGCGCGTGTCACGCTGGCTTTGCTCAAAAACAGGCCCAGGCCGAAACCTTTGCCCTTGGTGGTATAGAACGGCTTGCCGATCTGCTCGGCAATCGCCAGCGGTACACCGGCGCCGTGGTCGCGAATACTGATGGTCAGCTCATAGGCATTCCAATCCAACGCCACTTCCAGCCCTTCGGGGCAAGCGTCGGCGGCGTTGTTCAGCAGGTTCAGCAGCGCCTGGGTCAGGTCCGGCGGCGGTGCCATGCGCGGCACCACACCCTTGCCCAGGCACTGGAAGCGATAACTGGCTTCCGGGCGCATCAGGTGCCAGCGGTTCAGGGCATCGTCGAGCCAGAAGGTGACCGCCTGCATGTCGATGTCCAGCCGGCGGTTAGCCTCGGCCGCACGCACCAGGTACTGCAGGGTCTCCTTGCAGAGCTTGACCTGATCCTGCAACACGCTGAGATCGTCCTGCAGCGCCGGGTCGTGATGATCCTGGCGCATCTCCTTGAGCAGCACACTCATGGTCGCCAAGGGCGTGCCCAATTCATGGGCGGCACCAGCGGCCTGGGTGGCCACGGCCAGCAGTTGCTCGTCCCGCAAGCCCTCTTCACGGCGAATGGCCCGCAGTTCTTCCTGGCGGCGCAACTCCTCGGCCATGCGCGCGGCAAAAAACGTGATGACCGCCGCCGCCAGGGCGAAACTCAGCCACATGCCGTAGATCTGCAGGTTTTCCCGGGCGATGGGAAAGGTTTCCAACGGATAGAACCGCGCCAGCAACAGCGTGTACAGGGCCAGGGCGATGCCGGAAAGAATCAGCGAAAACCGCCACGGCAACGTCACCGCGGCGATGGTCAGCGGCACCAGGTAATAGGACACGAAGGGATTGGTGGAACCGCCGGAGAAATACAGCAGCGCGCTGTGGATAAACAGATCGCAGGCCAGCTGCACGGCGTATTCCAGTTCAGTCACCGGCCACGAGGTGCGCAGGCGGATGGCCGTCAACGCGCAGAGCACGCTGGAACAGACCAGCGTGATCGCCAGTTGCAGCCAGGGCAGCGGCAGCAGGTCGAACCAATAAGCAAGCCCCACGGAGCCGGCCTGGGCCGCCAGGACCAGAATACGGATAAACGTCAGGCGCCAGAGGTTCTGGCGGGAAGCGGAAGTCATTTGCAAAGGGGCGAGCATGAGCTCTCCTGATGAGCGCTCCAGGCGGATCGCACGGAGTATAACCAAGACGTGGGTTGCAGCGGCAGCTATGCGGCAAAGCGCCACAGCCTCGAAATGACACACGGCCCACTGTGGCAGGTATCTGTATAGAAGTTGTAACTGTGCGAACCGGGCCATAAACGCTAGAGTCTTATCCTTCACGCAGGCCCGGACCTCACCCCTGCGCCTCATTCCAAGGAGCTTTCATGCACACGTTCAGTCGCCCCGCCGCCCTGCTCGCCTTCAGCCTCGGCACCGTCGCCAGCCTGCCGGCCCTGGCCGCCGACGAGCTTCACTACAACCAGATTTCCCTGCGCGCCGAAGTCAGCCGGGAAGTGGCCCGCGACCTGATGATCGTCACCCTCTACACCGAAGAGCAAAACACCGACCCGGCCAAACTCGCCGCCGCCGTCAGCACCACGGTGAACAAAGCCATCGGCCAGGCCAAGCAGGTCAAGGACATCACCCTGCGCCAGGGCAGCCGCAACAGCTACCCGATCTACGACAACAAAGGCGGGAAAATCACCGGCTGGCGCGAGCGCGCCGAACTGCGCCTGGAAAGCGCCGACTTCGCCGCCCTGTCCAAACTCACCGGCGAGTTGCTCACCGATATGAAAATGGCCGGCATGGACTTCGCCATCTCCACCGCCACCCGCCAGGGCAGCGAAGACGCCCTGCTCAAAGACGCGGTCAACGCCTTCAAGGCCCGCGCCCAGCTGGCCACCGAGGCCTTGGGCGGCAAGGGTTACAAAATCGTCAACCTGAACCTCAACACCAACGGTTATCCACAACCCTTCATGCGCCCGCAAATGATGATGAAAGGCGCGTCCATGGATGCTGAATCCGTGACGCCGGAAGTGGAAGCGGGTACCAGCCAGGTGACCATGACGGCGGATGGGGTGGTTGAGGTGTTGTTGCAGTAACCCGCCTGATCGTTCCCACGCTCCGGCGTGGGAATGCCTCCACGGACGCTCCGCGTTCGGCTTTGGAAAGGGACGCAGAGCGTCCCCGGCTGCATTCCCACGCGGAGCGTGGGAACGATCAAACGGTCTTTACTTCAGCAAAGGCACAGCCGCCTGCGCGAGTTGAGTGAGCAACTCAATATCTCGCCCATCGCGTGCGCCATCCTCATTTAAATCGGTTTTTATACCCACCTTGTCGTAGCGTCCATCCTTCGAGGAGGAGGCGACAAAGGTGAGCAAGTAACTTTTGTCGTCACGAAAAAACTCCAGCCGAACCT
The DNA here is from genome assembly GCF_026016345.1 of Pseudomonas sp. B21-054. NCBI lineage: Bacteria > Pseudomonadati > Pseudomonadota > Gammaproteobacteria > Pseudomonadales > Pseudomonadaceae > Pseudomonas > Pseudomonas sp. B21-054. Next base: position 1,039,317 of record NZ_CP087204.1, on the reverse strand, counting down.
CCGGGCTTTCGTCTTTATCGAAGTCTTTAAGAGATATACGGATTTCTTCGGCGGCCATCGCTACACCTCTTCCATGGATTGGCTCAACACGGCATCGCTGCTTAACAGCGTGCCCGTAGCCACCTTATAACCATGCCTCCAAAAATCTACTGTCAGAAGTATCAGGGTGTATGTCCGCACAGTAGAACCTACGGAGAATCAAGCACTCTTTGTGGCGAGGGGATTTATCCCCGCTGGGTTGCGAAGCAGCCCCGACCCTGGCATCGCGGTTTGTCAGGTTGATTGAGTCGCTGCTTTTGGGCCGCTGCGCAGCCCAGCGGGGCGGTGCGACGTTTCGCTAAATCCCCTCGCCATAGGACGGTGCCCGACCTTAAGTGGGCGGGCAGGCCGAACTGGCCGGCGCCTCGATCTGATCCAACGCCTTGTCCACCAATAACTGGCACAACTCCACCAACTGATGAATCCCCAACGCCACACTGCGGCGCGTGCCCTCCACTTCGAAAGCCAGGTCCTCGGCCATGGCTTTTATCGACGCTAGGGTTTCCGAGGTACTGGTAAGCAGCGTATCGGTGTCGGCTTTGGCGGTGACGGAGAACAGGCTGTCGATGCGTGGATCGGTGCTTGGCTCCGGTTTTTTTGGATTCAGGTAATGATCGAGGGCGCGCTCGGCGGCGGCGCGGTCTTTGAGTAGGTCTTCGATGGCGTCGAAATCCGCCAATGGATTTGTCCTGTTGAAATTCGGTTCAGTCTTTCCTTCGTTCATGCGAATGCTCCTGATGAAATTGGAGCCATCACTTGCCGTTATGGTCGTGAGGCTTACGACCTATTAATTTCGGGTTCCCACTCCCGGCCGCTGTTTCGCAGCGACAGGCAAAAGGTTAGAGAGCCCACTTCCGAGGGACAACCTTAAAAGCTTGTCGGATGTTTCGTTCTGGAGAGCGGATCCTTCCTACGCACCTGAATGATTTATGCAGCCGTCTGACCTACCGCAACCCCGCGGCGCTATGCAATCAGCCCCGCACTGCAGGCATTGATGCTAATGGCGCCAAGCGTGAAGTCGGTTCCCGAGGGGGTGATGGAGGATCCGCATCCAAGTGCTGATCGGTGTTTGGTTTGGCTTCCACACCGGAACCGTCTTAGCCCTATAAGCAGTATTTTTTGCTGAAATTTATCGATATCATAACAACCGTTGTTGATCGCCCGAAAACGCTCCAGGATAAATAAATGTTCAATCGAATCCCAGATTTCCATTTGAAGCGTTTGCGCGTGACATGGTTTAAATCATTCGACACTAACAATGTCTTTAGCAACAACTCAAAGCCCGATTCCTCTTTGCCTGCCGAAGGAAATCGTCAAACTTCCATCGCTTACCGTGCAGATATCGACGGACTGCGGGCGATTGCCGTTCTGCTTGTACTGCTTTTTCACGGTGGACTAGCTTTATTCCCTTCCGGCTTTATCGGGGTAGATATTTTCTTCGTTATCTCGGGGTATCTGACTACCTCTATCATAATGAACTCGCTTGCCAACGGAACGTTCAGCTTCGCAAATTTCTACACCCGTCGCATCTGGCGATTACAACCAGCAATCATTGCACTGATGATAGTGACGTTAGCAGTCACAACTCTACTGTACCTGCCGGAAGACTATGTCGATTTTCTCAAAAGCGAAAAGTACACATCATTAATTATATCTAATCAATATTTTTCAAAAGCTACAACCGGCTATGCCACTCCCGACGCCGCAACTATGCCACTGCTGCACACTTGGTCGTTGGCCATCGAATGGCAGTGGTATCTAGCCTTACCCTTGGGCCTCTGGCTGCTCAACCGCTATGTGGCGAAACGAGCTTTTAAGGCGGTCACCCTCGGCTTGACCATGGCAGCAATAGTTCTCGCGCTCACTTTATCGCAGGCGACCCCTGAAAAGAGTTACTATTTCTTTACCGCTCGAATTTTCGAATTAATGATTGGTTCATGTGCAGTCATTTTCAGTACAGACAAATTCAGGCTTGATCGATGGACCGCTTCCCTAGTCTGCGTGCTATCGCTTGTCACGATTTTCTATTGCGCGACCCGAGAAGACATCCTCTCCGGTTTTCCGAACTATTACACCGTGGCGGTATGTATCGCCACCGCAGTACTTATTTTCAAGGGAGTCGGCGATGTTAGCTTCACGTCAAAGTTGCTATCTTTCAAACCATTAGTTTTTATTGGCACGCTCTCATACTCCTTATACTTGTGGCACTGGCCTATCTTGGCGGTGATGAGCTACATAGGTATCGCACTTGACCCTACGTACAAGGTCGTATACTTCGTCTCCACCTTCGTGGTTGCTTATATATCTTTCCTGCTAATCGAAAATAAATTTCGAAAGACAAGGGTCAATTTTACCAAGACATTGGTATTGTTGATGATTCTTCCCGCCGTCAGTCTTACGCTGCTTCACTCATTCGCCAAGAATAACGAAGGATGGCCAAACCGTTTTGGCAATGCTTCAAGCCAACTGTTCAACAGTTTAAAAGCGGCAGTACCCGATAATCGGGAAGGGTGCCTAGGTGTTAACGGAGGTCCTGATCCACGTTGCATAATGGGTGCCGCTCAGTCGACCCCTAAGGTATTCCTTATGGGCGATTCCTATTCGAATCACTACTGGGGCTTTGTTGAAAGCCTAGCCAAAGACGCCAATCTCTCAGTGCTCGCACAAAGTTATCCAGCGTGCCTGGCATTACCAAAAATCTATCTTTATGACTGGTATAAATATAAGAAGGCGCTTTATAAAAAATGCCACGTCGCGGCTCAGCGGTACTATGAAATCATCGAAAAGGGTCAATTTGAATACGTAGTCATTGGACAAAACTGGGAGGCCTATCTCACCGATGCCATCGTCACGAAACTGGATGATCCTCGAAGCCTAGGGCTGTCGCTGCAACGTCTAGACGTGGCGATCCGCGAAGCCTTGGATATCATCGTAAAATCAGGTGCTACTCCAGTTTTTCTGAAAAGCTCTTTGCCAATGCCGCCCGGCATTAATGAATGCTTGATGAAACGGATTAAACTGAGAGGCTACATGGACAGCGCTGAGCGAAGCGCCCAGTGCGCTTCCGCCCCATGGTCTGGAGTCGAAGACCCTGTACTCGTAAAACTATTCAATGATCTGAAAACCGAATATCCGGGCTTGATCATTGTTGATCCAAAGGATGTGCAGTGCGACGGCGGTGCCTGCCTCACTTCCATTGATGGGGTGCCGGTGTACCGTGATATTGGTCACATGACCGATTATGCCTCCTACAAGTTCGGCGCAATGTACCTCGGGCGTTTCGGCAATCCGCTAAAATCCCTTAGTAAATGATTTGTCAGTAGGAGGGTACTCTCGGAGGAAAACGGGGACAGGAAAACGTGGTCTGTCCCTGAAGACTCTCTGTTTCAGTCAGTAAAAACACATCACAGAAAACGTGGTCTGCCCCTGGTTCTGCTCCTCGGTTCTGCTCTGCAGAAAACGTGGTCTGTCCCCGGTTCTGCTAGAAAATTCGGGAATCCCTCAGAGGAAAAACGGGGACAGACCACGTTTTCTAACTAAGGCAATGAGTGCTTTCCCGGACGCCCGGGGCGTCCTCGCTGAGCTCGCCGTCCGATCACAGATTCAATTTCAGCAGCAAATCGCGGGCCACCAAGTACATAGTTACCGTTGGTGGCGGTCCGAATCTGGTCAACCATCCCTACCTCCAACTCGTTTCTAAAAAGCTCCCTGTAAGCTTCTGCAGTCGATGTATTTGGTCCTCCAAGCGAGAGGTACTGAGCATGCGGGGTAATAAAATACGAAAATTCTGATTGTGCATTAGCACGATAACTCGATCAGCGATATTCCGCCGGATGCGTTACCATCTTTGCCCGAACAGGATTCATCTCTATGTAACGATAGCAGGCCAAAACATAGCCATCACTTTGAACAAGGCATGAGCGGAAGCGCCCCTCCCAGAGGGTCCCACTGCGTCCATATGTGCGATTCACATACTGCACATATCTCCGCCCTATTCCCTTCATAAGCGAACCCGCACTACTTTGCTCTTGAGGGCTAACCAATAAGTGGACATGGTTACTCATCAAGCACCACGCGTGAATCTCACATCCATTTTTGCTGGCTTGCTCAGCAAGTAGTTCCATATAAAAAAGATAATCATCATCCGTAAAAAAACACGCCGATCGATTATTCCCTCGTTGAATTAGATGCAAAGGTACGCCGGGTATCAAGACACGTGCTCTGCGTGGCATATATGGAGAGTCCTTTCATATAAGTCGAGCCAAAAGCTTAGTCAACTCAAGAAAAGACATCACCTCTTTCTATTTCCTACTGTTTCAGTCAGTAAAAACACATCACAGAAAACGTGGTCTGCCCCTGGTTCTGCTCCTCGGTTCTGCTCTGCAGAAAACGTGGTCTGTCCCCGGTTCTGCTTTCCATCTGGCAACACTCGCAGACTCACAGTGCTATTGGTCTTGGAGCTGTAGACGTGAATGAGATCATAACTTCCTCGAACACCGGAGCTAGGAATCAAATTACTGACGGCCGTTACATTTTCTAATGTTTCTTTAACTGTCAACTTAGCCTGCTCGACACCGGTGCGGCTCATCTCGTAAGGCAACCTACCTTCACCAATCTTGGTACCCAATTTCTTATTTAGGTTTGCTGCTTGAGAGCCAAGAAACTTATCAACTCCCCCAAGATCAGGGAGTTTTTGAATTCCTTTTGCACCGACTAGCCTCAGGCTTTTTTAAAGAATTTCATGCCTAAGCAATTCAAAGTCAGCACTTTGCCTCATCGATTTTTCTATATCAGAAGAGCGCTCTGTAGTATTTACATAAAGCAAAATCTTATGATCCGGATATTTTTGCTCTGCTGGATCGCCGTCAAACGGATCAACATTCAACTTTAAAATAAAATGCTCGGAATCTCTTCTGCCCCACATATAGTAAACACCGCCTTGATAAGAACTATCTCTTTCTTCGAAAATTTTCCCTAGTGCTCTTTCGACATCATCTTTCGCCGACAGGAGACTTAATTTTTTCGCACCATATAGATCATACGACATAGTCATTTCGGCAACACCATACTTGGAGCACGACTTGCGGCTGTTGCCGCAGAGTCATAAATCATGAAATTAACTTCACGTCCTGCTTGACCGCTCAGCTTACTCGACAAATCTTTTAGGCCAAGGGCTTGCAAGTCTCTCGCACTCAACGGCCCCGTACGAGTTCCACCACTCCGCAAACCTATCCCTAAGGATTGAGCACGCTGCAAAAGTTCTGGACTGGCCAGCGCTATATCAAAATCACTCACCCTGCCAATGTCAAATTCTTGCCCTGTTTTAAAGCTCTTACCTGTTACGGCACTTCCCTGAAGAATTGGCTCAACATTCCCATAGCCAGCGCGTGCCAAACCATCCCGAGTATCTGTGCCAAAACGTACAAAATCATCTGTGTTTGAAAAACCTTTTGGAATTACAGGCGCTTTTGCACCAGCAATGCTTTTCTCCGCCTCAACCAACCCACTAAGATTACCCCCGGCCTTCAGCGTCAGTCCATTGCCGGTCTCTAAATAGAGTTTGCCATCCGCCGCCAGAACCTCCGTATTACCAGTTTTAGTGTTGATGACTCGACGATAGCCGTCGGGCAAGCCGCCCGTCGTATTGAAAGCAGCCCCTACTGAACTACCTTCACGATAGCCTGCCGGCAGAGTAGCTTGTTCGCCATTCTTGCCTGTAGACGCTCCATGACGTACAGCCTTGGCTTCTTGGAATTTATCCAAAGCCGCCTGTACTCTGGGCGAAACTCCTCCTTCGCCAGCGCCAGCACCACGCGAACCGCCGGAGCCTGGTATAACCAACGCAGCCAAGCTCGTTGCGTTTTCCCACTGGTCAGTGACCTTCGCCAGATTCGTCAGGTCGTTCAACGCACGCTCAGTCAGGGTGTCCTTATATTGCGTGCAAGTCGCCGTCGTGCAGTTGAGATCCTTCAGAGCGGTCAGCCCACCCTGGATCGAAGTCAGCAAGGATTTGGCAAAAGCTCCACTGACGGCCTTCTCCGACCAATCGGTGATTTCTTTACTGATCTGTTCGTACTTCCCCCCTTCCCACGTGTTTTTCTGACAAGTCTCGTTGCTACCACAGGCATTCATATCCCCGACAAAGTCACTCATGTCGTGGTGGTTGAGGTTGTTGTATTGGGTCGTGAAATCCGGGGACAGACCATGATTAAAAGACTAGCCTGTTACCAGTCAACTCCTAATCGTGGTCTGTCCCCGTTATCCCTCTGACTCGACGCGCTGTAACAGTTCGGGAGCGGTGAGAAGATTGAAAAATGAATAGGCATCACAGTTCGAGGCGTGTCGGTGAAAACGTTGCTGTTGATGCTGAAGAATTTGCCGTCTACGATCCATTGGGGCTGTGTCCTTGGTTCACTGGTGTGTGTTCGCAACTATCACCGTAGACCAAGACCAGCCCCTCTTCATTTTTCGCTTTCAGTTCAAGCGCTTAGCCGCTAAGGAAGTGCCATTCAAATACGTCCCCTTTTTTAATTAGAAGGATCTTTAATAAATACCCTACCAACAGGAAAAGAGGACGAATATAATGACACTTACTTAACAACCAACCAGCTGACAGGGCGAGAGCTGGAAGTATGGACATTCGAAGAGGGGAAGTAAAAATGTCATTGAAGTCTAACCATTTTAGTTCTCGAAACCAAAAGAAACATAACAGCACGCATTCAAACACCCAAATCAGAATTTTTAATATTATTCACACACCCAAAAGAAACTATTGGTAGCGAGCAGAGAACACTCCGTATAATTGGCGGCAACTCAGAACAACTCCTAGCTTCTTTAGGCCTAACTACCAATCTATAAAAACCATCACCAGCATCATAGCTATACAATCCTTTTTTTGCCATATGAATAAACGACTGCAAGTATCGATTGCGCTGAGCATCATTGTTAAATAGAGGAAGATTTTCTTCAATCACTTCAAAATCAAATTTTTCATCTAACGAGGAAAAAAAGTCGTAAATCGCTTCATAATCAGCAATCGAACTTCTTACTGCCTGCGGAACAAAGCCCCGTCCTCCAGTCGCGAAATGAGCCAGATGGCCGCCTTCAAAAGATGCGAACCAATCTAAATCATTCACCTCTAAAAATTCATCATCCATTTCCATTATTCAGCCCCAAAAATATTTGTACAATTTTCGCAACGCGGAACCACTTCACCTGTTCGAGGACGAATAGCAGAAGTAAATTTAATATCACTTAACTTAAGGCCAGGATTATTCAGCAGCAGTTCATTAGCAGCCCTAAACTCAGCACAACGACCCAGTGTATTCCCACATGCAGTTTTGACCCCCAAACCACCTAGTTTTTCCGCGTAAGCCTGCAATTCAGGCGCAATCCTACTTGGAACAGCTCCGCTGGAGGTGGTAACTATTTTTCCTGTCACCGGATCCACGGCACCGATAACAGTTGGTGGCTTATATTTACCAAATGTTCCGATGAATTGCTCTAGCTGCTGGTTAGCATCCTCAAGGAGCTTAGCTACCCTTCCTGCCGTTGTACCAACATTATTTTTTTCTGCCTCAACCAGCCCACTAGGATTACCCCCGGCCTTCAGCGTCAGTCCATTGCCGGTCTCTAAATAGAGTTTGCCATCCGCCGCCAGAACCTCCGTATTACCAGTTTTAGTGTTGATGACTCGACGATAGCCGTCGGGCAAGCCGCCCGTCGTATTGAAAGCAGCCCCTACTGAACTACCTTCACGATAGCCTGCCGGCAGAGTAGCTTGTTCGCCATTCTTGCCTGTAGACGCTCCATGACGTACAGCCTTGGCTTCTTGGAATTTATCCAAAGCCGCCTGTACTCTGGGCGAAACTCCTCCTTCGCCAGCGCCAGCACCACGCGAACCGCCGGAGCCTGGTATAACCAACGCAGCCAAGCTCGTTGCGTTTTCCCACTGGTCAGTGACCTTCGCCAGATTCGTCAGGTCGTTCAACGCACGCTCAGTCAGGGTGTCCTTATATTGCGTGCAAGTCGCCGTCGTGCAGTTGAGATCCTTCAGAGCGGTCAGCCCACCCTGGATCGAAGTCAGCAAGGATTTGGCAAAAGCTCCACTGACGGCCTTCTCCGACCAATCGGTGATTTCTTTACTGATCTGTTCGTACTTCCCCCCTTCCCACGTGTTTTTCTGACAAGTCTCGTTGCTACCACAGGCATTCATATCCCCGACAAAGTCACTCATGTCGTGGTGGTTGAGGTTGTTGTATTGGGTCGCACTGCCAGCTACAAACGAGCCTGTCTGCAGGCTATTCGCGTTGCCGCCATCCACGGCAGCGGCAGCCACTATGCCGAGCAACTGAGAAGACATGAGCATCAGGTGGTCGCGATTCTCTGGGCTCATCTGGGCCGACATTCGCCGCAACTGGTTGGCAAACGTCTCGTTCACACCCGCGGCCATCGCACCCACAGCGAAATCGCTACCCGATGCTTCGGCGATCATGCCGCCTACCAACGCATGCAGAGCGATCTTCTCCGGGCTGCCAGTCTTCAGCGAGAGGTTGCCCACCTGGTCGAAAGAGTATGCCGACAAAGTGCTGTAGACCGTCGACTGGAGGATACCCGCCAACGTAACGTCCCTACCGAAAGCCTTGGCAATCGCAGCAGCGGATGCGTTGTTGATCAACTGCTGGCCTGCAAAATGACTAACGGCTTCGACCGATCCCAAGTCGATCACAGTCTTACCATTGACCTGTTTGGTCATGGTCATATCGCCCAGATAGTTCTCGGCTACACCGGCAGTGATGGCTGCGATCGCGGCGTTGGTAAGGCCATCTTTGCTCAGAACGGCTTTATAACCGGCGCCTATGTCTCCTTTGTTGTTGATGGTCGCAACCGTGCCGGTGGTTGCCAGGCTGGACGCACCTGCCAGTGCCCAGCCGCCAAGACCAGCACCCGCAGGGCCGAGCATGACGGTCATGAGAATCGCGATTATCATCTGCGCAGCCGGGCCCAGACCGGAGTTCGCGTACTTGAAGCTGGTGTGAATCTCCTGCACTTGCCGCCAGTCAACACCACCCTGTGCATCCAGCTCCTTGAGCCATGCCAGTTTTGGATCAGCCTGGACCATCGCATCGATGGACGCGCTGACCGTCTGCTTGTTCACCTGCCGCACGTCAGCGTGAATTTTGCCCACCGCGTTGATCACCAGGTCGCCCTGGGCAGTCAGTTCGCTCTGGCGAAGGGTCTCGTCAGTGCGACCTTTACCCTTCATGCTGAACCAAGCTGCGCTGGACTTGCTCTTCTCGTGACTCTCCTGATGCAGATCCTTCACGCCTTCAAAAGTGATGTCGCCACCACTGCTGACGGTCAGGTCGTTGCCGCTGTCGAGCTTAGCCGCCTGGTATCGCTGATCGCCTCCGCTCTCCAGAGTCAGGTCGCCGCCCGTGGTGATCGCGCTGCCGATATGACGCACGTCCGTCACTTCGTCACGCTTGGTCTTCTTTTTCCCCCAACTGCCCTTACTCTTTTTCTGGTAAAGCGAGTAGTCGCTGTCGGTCTCGGCGATCAGTTCGAGCTGGTCGCCGGCGTAGAGATAAGCCTCGTCACCGGCACTGACGCGACTGGAGATCAGGCGAAGATCCTCACCCGCGGTCATAGAGACGTCACCGCCAGCATTCAGGCTCGTGCCGACCTGGCGGACGTGATCTTCCTGGCGGGTGACCTTTTTACTCTTGGAGTAGAAGTGATCCTCGTTGGCTGCCGACGCCAGAGTCATGTCGTTGACCGCGTCAATGGCAATGTTGCGCTTGGCTTCGAGATTGCTACCGATGGCGGCAAAATCCCGCCCTGCCCCCATATCCAGGTCGCGACCGGCAGTGATCTGCGAGCCGGACTGCTTGATGGACTCACTGCGATTGCGAGTACCGTTTTGGTAGCTGTAGGTCTGTTTCGCAGATCCGATCAGCAGGTCACGCCCAGTGCGGATCTCCAGATCGCGACCGGCCTGCATCACGCCCCCTATATTGAGCATGTCGCGACCGACACCGAAGGTCAGGTCGTTGGTCGCTTCGATGCGCGCAGCATTGTCCAGCCTGCCTTCAATGACGTAACCCCCCCTTCTGCACCGTCTGGGTACGTTCGTTGATCACATCGCCCAACAGGCTATTCATCCTGACATCACGCCCATTGATGATGCCTCCGGCACCGTTGAACAGGGTGTTGCCTGCCAGCAAGTCGACGCGACTGCCTGCTTGGATCAAACCACTGTTGACCAGGTCTTGACCGGCACTGGCCGACAGATTGTTCTTGGCACGCAGGGTCCCACTGTTCTCCAGGTTCTGACCGGCGATCAGGTTCACATCCTGGCCTTCGATCAGCGCGCCAGTCGGGGCCAGACGGTCGTTGGCGTGGGCCAGGTAGAGCACCGGCACCAGCACTTTCTCGCCCATGACTTCGTGCTCTTCAAGCCAGACGATATCGTGGGTCAAGGCCGCCACTTGAGAGGCGGTCAACCGATTATTGGCGTTGGCCATGGACAGCACCGCCACCAGGCGTTGTTCGCCATTTACCCCTACGTTTCCACCTAGACATGTCGTGGGTCAGCGCGGCGACTTGTTCGGAGGTGAAGCTCACGCCCAGGACACGTTGAGCTCCTGCTGCTGGCCTCGCTACGAATCCTACGTAAACCTCAGAACCGTTGCCTCGCAGCATTGGAGGGATGAAGCTTATAGTCCGCCCGTCGCCCAACATGGCGATTCAGGTTTGGCGATCTGACAGTAGAGAATGCGCAAGCTGATGGCTTTTTCGTAGTCATTTGCGCACCCGCAAAAGTCGTTTTATGGCGGCTGTGCGCGGGAGACCTTCGGGTCTGCCGGTTCTCTATTGCCGGTTCGCCAACCTGCGTACAGCTGTCACCCATTCGTTTGGCGACGTTTGAGTGATGGCATTCACTTAAATAGAGGAAGCCAAAACATGAAACGATACATGCCCATTACTGGCATTGACTGCACACCCGCTACCTTGCTCATCGACACCGAAGCTCCCCTCGACGTCCTTTTTGAAACCGCCGATTACCGCATTCGCACCGTGACTCAAGTGTTGGAAAACATCGCGTTCCGTTCGGATATCAACTCCGATGCGGGGGTGCTTTCCGACTTTTGCAAAATGCTGACGATAGCGCTGCGTGATGGGTGTGATGTGATGGATGTGATTGGGAGGCGATTGCGGGCGCAGGCTGCTGAGTAATGAAAACGGGCGACCTACGAGTCGCCCGGTTCGAAATGGGAACGAGAGCGTCAAAACCCACGGGGCCCTCAGGTGCGGAAAGTCTCAACTTGACCAGACAGGATTGAGCCGCGCGCCATAAAGCGAAGACCCAAGCCTTACCCCATGCTGATGAAAACACGTCGATCAGCAAGGGCCGAGGTCAGGAAGAATGGACATCCAAAGAAGGTTAAGTAAGTGCCATTCAAATCAGTCCCCTTTTCCGCTTTTCCAATAATTAAGGCAAATCTCAGTCAACCCTATTGTTTACACCATGTAACCTACAGATCTCATCTGAGCAAGTACCGCCTCATCAAATTTCTGATCAGATATACCTCTAATAGATTTCGCACTCTTCCATTTCCATATCACAGGAAGAATCTTGCTATCCAAACGATCAAACTCTTCCAAAAAAATATCTGCCAAAACATATTTATCTAAATCGGGAATATTCTCAAGCATCATGTTCAACACGACGCTTGGCGACTTCCCATTCAGTATTTCCGCTAACAAATATCTACTTTCCGAAAGTGACATAGATAATTTCGCCAATGTTTTCAATTTTTTCGACCTTCGTGTATCCGTATTTTTGGGATATCTGGCCTGTCCAAGTATTCAAAGCAGCATTTTCTTTTGACATTCCATTGGCAATATTCTGCAGATATTTAGCCGTATTAACGCTGTCAGTACCCGCCTCCCAGGCCCCACGGATTTGGTTGACCTGGATACCTTCATTGCCGAGGCGTTGCATTGCGCTGGCGAACATATCGGTGCCTGATGCATCGTAGAAAGGATGATTTTGTGCTGCACGAATCTCAAATCCCAGCACTCCTGCTTTATCCACATTCACGACCAATCCCGCTACGCCCTCAGGGTTGCCATACCTGAGAGTAGTGCCCCCGTTGGACACGCTCATAATGAAGTCATTTGTGACATTTACTTTGGGAATGGGTGGTTCAAGTCTCCCCAGTTCTTTTGCACCGCCTACGGCACCACCTGCCGCAGCAAGCCGCCTAGCCAGCAAAGCCCTTAATACCGCAGGCGCGCCCGTAGCCGCAAGCGCAGCATCCAAATCCCAGGTGACCCTTTCGATCCCACCGCCGACTATGGTTGAAACCCTTTGCACCAAATCGTTGAACTCGTCCCTGCTACTGGAAACTCCAGCGATTTCCCTCAGATAAGTGACGGCGTCTCCACCGAACTGCTCCCTCCAGGCCGTGGGAACGATCTCCGGGTCGTTGGCCCAGTTGGTGTTGCTAGACCATTGAGACGCGGTGTTGAACAAGCCAGAATCAACGAACTGAGTCTTCGTCGCCTGAAACGCATGTACCTCGGCACCATTGGCGACAATTGTGCGCCCGTCGCCCCAGGTGAGCGCAATGTTCTGAGCAGCCAATCCTTGAATGCTTTCGGTCGCCTTTAGCAAGTCTTGCGCAAGGTGCTGACCTTCAGGGTTGCCCGGGGGGAAGCTCTTCACAAGTGCCTGCAACCGCGCGTTTTCGGTAGCGTCAACTTGAGCATTGGCAGCAAGAAGCAGTACTTCTTCCCAAGACATATCCGACTGAGGCTTGCCCTTCTTTTCAAGAGCCTTGGCCTCATCAGCAAGCGCTTTCTTCTCCGACGAATGCAACAGCCGATTATAGGAAGTCGCACTGCCCGCCACCCATGACCCGGTCTGAAGGCTCTTTGCATCCCCTCCCTGCGCAGCGGCCGCAAGCACGCCTACTATTTGGGAGTTCATTACCAGAAGCCTGTCCTTTTGCTCCTTGGTCATTTTGGTGTACTGCTCGGCCAAGCTATCAATCAACAACTCGTTGGCACCCGCAGCCAGCGCGCCGGTTTTGAAATCACCGCCAGCCGCCTCAGCCGCCAGTCCGCCCATGACCGCGTGCAAGCCAACCTTGGCCAGCCCCCCTTCTTTCAAATCGAATTTCTTGCCAAGATCCCCAACGAGATTGAATCCCGCCGCAGCAAAGGTATTCGCCAAACTGCTACGCAGGGCGTTATCGAACTGGCTGTCACCACCAAGCGCCCGGTCCAACAAGGTTGAGGTACCGTTCTGCAGCAATTGGTTAGCGCCGAACCGACCGATTCCTTCCAGACTCCCTAAGCCGCCTTGCGCAATGACTTTACCTGCGTTAGGCAAGGCGCCCTCCACAGTGGTGGTGGTACTGGTCATCTTGTCGAAGATGCTGGCCGTCAGTCCCGCCGTAACCCCCGAAACCACGTAACCGCGCAAGGCATCCGAAGAAGTTACATCCTTGAATACGGCGCCCAGATTCCCGCCGTTATTGATAAAGCTGATGGAGGCGTTGCTTGCGGCGCCCGTTGCGACAGCCGTAAGCGCCACGTTCGCCCAACCTGCGGCCACAGTTGAAGTGGCCACTGTGCCACCGACTACCGTCGATCCGGCCACTGTTCCGGCCGCCATGGCGGTCCCTGAGCCTGCGGTGGCCCCGGCCATGCTGCCAATCAGGCCACTGGCCGCACCTGCTGTGAAATAGACCACAAGGATCGCAATGATCATCTGCACAGCCGGCCCCATACCTGAGTGGCTGTACTTGTAGGAGTCGTGGACTTCCTTGACCTTGCGCCAATCCACATCACCGCGCTTCTCGGCCTCGGCCAACCAAGCCAGTTGCGGATCAGCATCGACCATGGCTTTGATCGATTGGTGAACGGTCTCCTGATTGACTTGCTTGATGTCGATGTTTAGTCCATCGACGGCTTTGATCGCGATGGCACCGGCAGCAACCATCTGTGTCTGGCGCAGGGTTTCGTCGGTTCTGCCCTTGCCCGACATCGAACTCCAGGCCATGCTGCTTTTGCTTTTTGAATGATCCTCTTTATGCAGATCTTTTACGGCTTCGAAAGTAATCGAACCGCCACTGTCCAGTGTGATGTTCTTCCCGCTTTCGAGCTTAGCCGCCTGGTATCGCTGATCGCCTCCGCTCTCCAGAGTCAGGTCGCCGCCCGTGGTGATCGCGCTGCCGACATGACGCACGTCCGTCACTTCGTCACGCTTGGTCTTCTTTTTCCCCCAACTGCCCTTACTCTTTTTCTGGTAAAGCGAGTAGTCGCTGTCGGTCTCGGCGATCAGTTCGAGCTGGTCGCCGGCGTAGAGATAAGCCTCGTCACCGGCACTGACGCGACTGGAGATCAGGCGAAGATCCTCACCCGCGGTCATAGAGACGTCACCGCCAGCATTCAGGCTCGTGCCGACCTGGCGGACGTGATCTTCCTGGCGGGTGACCTTTTTACTCTTGGAGTAGAAGTGATCCTCGTTGGCTGCCGACGCCAGAGTCATGTCGTTGACCGCGTCAATGGCAATGTTGCGCTTGGCTTCGAGATTGCTACCGATGGCGGCAAAATCCCGCCCTGCCCCCATATCCAGGTCGCGACCGGCAGTGATCTGCGAGCCGGACTGCTTGATGGACTCACTGCGATTGCGAGTACCGTTTTGGTAGCTGTAGGTCTGTTCGGCAGATCCGATCAGCAGGTCACGCCCAGTGCGGATCTCCAGATCGCGACCGGCCTGCATCACGCCCCCTATATTGAGCATGTCGCGACCGACACCGAAGGTCAGGTCGTTGGTCGCTTCGATGCGCGCGGCATTGTCCAGCCTGCCTTCAATGACGTAACCACCCTTCTGCACCGTCTGGGTACGTTCGTTGATCACATCGCCCAACAGGCTATTCATCCTGACATCACGCCCATTGATGATGCCTCCGGCGCCGTTGATCAGGGTGTTGCCTGCCAGCAAGTCGACGCGACCGCCTGCTTGGATCAAACCACTGTTGACCAGGTCTTGACCGGCACTGGCCGACAGATTGTTCTTGGCACGCAGGGTCCCACTGTTCTCCAGGTTCTGACCGGCGATCAGGTTCACATCCTGGCCTTCGATCAGCGCGCCAGTCGGCGCCAGGCGGTCGTTGGCGTGGGCCAGGTAGAGCACCGGCACCAGCACCTTCTCGCCCATGACTTCGTGCTCTTCAAGCCAGACGATATCGTGGGTCAAGGCCGCCACTTGAGAGCCGGTCAGGGTAACGCCTACCGATAGACCCAGTTGCTGCTTGCTGGCGATGGCGTTGTCCATCAGATACCGGTACAGCGCCTCGTCAGATGTCTGCCCATCAATGAAGCGCTTGCCAGTGCGAGCCGCCACCGCCTGCTGGATCATCTGCTGCTCGAAGTAGCCATCGCCCAAGCGCTTCCAGCTGGCGTCCGAGTCATACCCCAACTTGTCCAGGAGATAATCCGAGCTCATGAATTGCTTGAGGTCAGCCAGTGCAGGATCGGTCTCGACCAGATATTTATGCGGCTGCGGTCCGCGGCTGTTGACGGGTAGGCCCTGGACTCGAGCGATGCTCTGCGGATTGACCACGGTGGCGGTGTTGGAGACGCCCTGCGCTGCTGCGGGAAGCACCTGCGGCAGCACCGCTGAAGCGCCAGGCTGGAAGATCGGTCCATTGCCGCCGCTCAGCTGGGTTGGGCCGGTCAGATCCAAAGGTTGCTGGCGTTGGGCGAGGCCGATGCTGGCACCTCCCAGGGTCCAATTGGCCGGCGACGGTGCGACGCCAGAGGCGTTGGCCTGGCTTGCGGCTAGAGCGCTCAGACGGAACAAACCGCTGCCGCCCGTGGGCAGGGCGAAGCCTGGTAGGTCCAGCGGGTTGACCTGACGCTGGGCCAGGTCCGGCGGCAACTGCGCATTGATGCGTGCAGTGTTGGGATTGACCCGGCTGCCGGCCTGAGTGTTTGCCGCGCTCAGGGCTTGGCTGGAATAGCCGGTGTTCTGGCGCGTAACGCCGTTGCCCAGCGTCTGGCTGGCGGTGATGTTAACCGCGCCGCCGGCCTGAATGACGGCATTGGCGGCCACGCCTGTGTTGGTTTGCGTCTCGCGTGTATCGATCAGCGTATAACCCAGGATTTTGCTGGGTACTGCATATCCCGAGTTAGGCCGGTAGTTGGGGTTGGCTATGCCGGTGTCCTGTTTCCCTCGGTCAACCGGTGACATGTAACTGCCGCCGTCGCCGTCATACCATTCTTCCTGGTAGACGTACTGGGTTTTTGAGTTGTATTTGGCGTATTCGGCGATTGCCCCGCCCTCACGCGTCAGGCTGTCCCAGACGGAGCTTCGCTCGCTGTCGTTGGGATTGCGGAACTGCCGGGTGCGCAGCACGCTCTCTGTGGATGCCCCCTCGTTGTTGAAGTTATCTGCGCTGATGTCGATTGAGGACGCGGCGCTGACAGTACTGTGCTTGTTCTCAAAAAGTGACGACTGCACTTTCAGCGCGGCGCCAGCATTGATTGATGCCGCTGCGGAGTCCGCCTGCACGGAACGCACAATCTCTTCGGTCAGGTAATAGAAGAAGTCGTAGTGCCGTCCTTTACAGTTAAGACACTGGTAAGTGATGGTGCCGGAAACCAACTGTTCGCTGACGGAGAACGCATCCTTGCGGTTGCTGACCGTACTGGCGTATAGCCCCATCGCCCCACCGCTCTGCAAAGTGGCCGATACGTTGTCGATGCGGTTGGCGCGGTTGAGCGCTGCATCGCCAGCCACCAGCAGGCCTCCCAGGCTATAAACCGTAGCGAAACGGTTGGTGAAGTCGCCGACCAGCAGGCGCATGTCACCACCGCTGGAAATCAAACTTTGATTACCCGCATCGGCACCCTCGTTGCGCAGCACCTGGCTGACTAGGTCAAGCTTGCCGCCACTGCCGATCGTGCCGCTGTTGCTCAGGTTGGCGGTATTGAGGGTCAGGTTTCCGGCCGAGGTGATGCGCCCCTGATTGACCAACGTACCACCGGCCCTGACCTGCACATCGCTCGCACCGGCGATGCGTCCAGCGCCCAACACCTGTACAGCGGCGGCGCTCAGGCCGAGATTGTCGAGGCTGGTGACCTGGCCGCTACCTGCGTATAGCCCGGTCAGGGCAACGTCCAGTGTGCCGTTACTGGCGATCAGACCATTGTTGGTCCAGTTACCTCCACGCCCCACCAAACTGTCGGTCGCCAGCAACTGGCCGCTGCCAGTCAGCGTCAGTTGACCGACGTCGATGTTCAGCCGCGCGGCTTGGACCACGCTGCTGTTGGTCCAGTTGGCGGCGCTCACGGTCAGGCCCCCGAGGGTCACAATGTCACCACCGGCACTGCCCAGGTTGGCCAAGTCGATCTGGAATTCACCCGTACCGCCATGCAGCAGGCGACCGCCGGTGTTGAGGAAGCTGCCGGCCCGTAAGGTCAAGTCCTGGTTGGCGACCTCCATCACTCCATTGCGGTTGTCCAGCACGCCTGTCACTTGCAGGCGAGTGCTGCCGCCGCTGGCGAGGGTACGCAACTGGCCGCCCTGGTTGTTTAGGCTGGCCGCGCTCAAGCCGATGGAGCTGTCGCTTTCGAGGACGCCACCGACGTTGCTCAGAGCTCCCCCGAGGGTGAAATTCAAGGTCTCGCCCGCCAACTGTCCACCCGCGCCGTTATCCAGGTCGGCAGCGCTGATGCTGACCTGGCCCTGGGCGAAAAGGCCACCCCCACGGTTGTTAAGGTCGGCGGTGTTGATGACGACATCGCCAGCTTGAGCCGCAATCCGCCCACCGTTGTTGTTCAGGCCGGCCAAGGCGCGGATATCCAAGCGCTGGCCCTGGATCACGCCGCCCTTGTTGTTCACATCGAAGCCGTTGCGCAGTACGCCCACAGTGCGCGCTTCAAGGGCGCCCTTGAGCGCGGCAAGGGTGCCGCCGCGGTTGTCGATATTGGCTGCGGTAAGGCTGATGTTGCCGGTTTGGGCGATCAGCTTGCCACCCTGGTTGTCGAGATCACCACTCAGTACGAGATCCAGGCCGGTCTGCCCTTGCATCTCGCCCCTGCCGTTAGCCAAGCTCGCAGCATCGACTTCAACATCCGCCGTCTGGCTGTAGATCAGGCCGTTGGTATGGTTCTGCACGGTGCCGGTGGCGGTGATCGCCAGGGCATTTTTTGCTGCGACGGTGCCGGTGTTGCTGTTGTCCAGGGAGCCGGTGACCAGGGTCATTTGATCCTGGCTGGCGATTTGACCGCCCTGGTTGTTGATCGCCGTCGCACCTTTAACGGTCAGCGGGCCGGCGCTGGCCAGCTTGGCGCCGCTGTTGTTCAGCGCGCCATTGAGGTTCAGGTTGACCTCGGCGTTACCGATCAGGTTGCCCTGGCGGTTGTCCAGCTCATTGATGTTGAGGGTGAGCGTTTGCTGGGCGTTGACCGCACCACTGGCGTTCGCCACGGAAGTGGCTTTGATGGTCAGGCCTGCGCCGCTGTCGATCAGGCCGCCCTGACTGTTATCCAACGCACCGCTGAGGATGAGGTTTTGCGCACCGCCGCTGCTGAGAATGCCTTGAGTGTTGTCCACCGAAACGGCTGTCACACCGAGACTGTCCTGACTGACCAGCGCACCGCCGTTGCCGTTGAGCAGGTTGCCCAACAGGTTGAGGGTCACGTTGCCGTTGCGGCTGGACAGCGTGCCGTTGTTGCGGTTGTCCAGATCCGCGCCCTTGACTAGCAGCCCTTGCCAGCCGGAGATCAAACCGTTCTGGTTGATCAGTGCCTGGCCATCGAGGCCCAGGTTCTGGCTACTGATCAGCTTGCCGCCGCTGTTGTCCAGTGTCCGGCCGCCCAGGTTGAAACTTTGGCTGCTGGAGATTTCGCCACCCTGGTTATTCAGGTCGCGCAAGGCATTGAACGTCAGCGGACCTTTGGCGGTAATCAGGCCGTTGCGATTGTTCAAGTCGCCGTTTCCCAGGCTCAGGGTGACAGCTTTTTCACCCAGTAGGCGGCCGCCGTTTTGAGTCAGCGATGCCAGGGTCAAGCTCATGTCGCCCTTGGCCGACACTTCACCACCGTCGGCGGAATCCAGGGAATCGGCGCCGAGGGTGAGGTCGCCTTGGGCATTGATCAGGCCGTTGGCGTTGTTGTTCAGGGCCATGGCGTTGAGGACCAACGCGCCACCGGCCAATACGCTGCCGCCCTGGTTATTCAGGTCTCTGCTACTAAGGGTAAGCTGCTGCGCGGCGCTGATCAGGCCTTGGGCCTGGTTATCCAGTTGTTGATCGACGGTCAGGACGAGGTTGCCACGACTGGTGAGTGTGCCGCCGTTGTTGTTCAGGCTTTGCGCCTGGGTATCGACGGTCGCCGCGCCGATCAGGCCTTTGACGTTGTTCAGCGCCTGGGCGATGCGCAGGGTCAGGCTTTGGCTGCTCAGCACTTTGCCGTTGTCGTTGGTGAGGTTTTGCGCCGCCAGGGTAAAGGCTTCGGCACTGGAGATTTCGCCACCCTGGTTGTTCACGCCGTTGAGGTTTTTCAACAGCAGCGTGCCCGGGGCGTTGATCAGACCGCCCTGGTTGTTGAGCTGGCCGTTGTTCATGTCCAGGCTCAGCGTGGCGTTGCTGAACAGCTTGCCGCCCTGTTGATCGAGACCGGTAACCGACGCCGTCAACGCACCTTGGCTGCCGATGCTTGCGCCATCCTGGTTGGTGACTTGGCGAGCCACGAGGTTCAACGTGCTGCCACCGTTGAGACGCCCATTCTGGCTGTTATCGAAAGCACCGGTCGTGACGCCCACCGCGCCCTTGGCGCTGATGTGGCCCTGTTGACGATTGTCCAGTGCGGCGCTGGTAAGTAACAACGCGCCGTCGGTGACCAGTTCGCCGTCCTGGTTGTCGAGCCGCCCCAGGCTGTACACGGAAAGGTCGGCGGCGCTGGAAAGGCTGCCACCGGTGTTGGTGAGGTTGGCGGTGGTGATATGCAGCGTGCCTTCGCTGCTGAGTTGGCCTTGGTTGTTGAGCAGGTCGCGGCTCAGGTCGATGCGCTGATTCTGCTGGCTGATCAAGTATCCGCTGCTGTTGTCGAGGGAGCCGCCGTTCAGCGCTAATTCGGTCTTGGCACTGAGCAAGCCCTTGGTGCGGTTGAGCAATTTATCGACCGTCAGCTTCAGCGCTTGCCCGGCGAATATCTGGCCACCATCGCTGTTGTCGAGGTTCTGGCTGACCAGCGTGACGTCTTCGTTGCCCGTCAGTTCGCCGCCACGGTTATCGAGCTCGTCAACGTTCAGATCCAGGGTTTTCGTCGCGCCGATCAAGCCCGCCTGACGGTTGTCGAGACTGGTCGCCTTGAGCGCCAGAGCATCGGTGCTGATCAGAGTGCCTTGGCGGTTGTCCAGGGTGTTGACGGTGGCGTTGAGTCCGGTCTTGCCGGCAATGTCCCCGCCACGGTTGTCCAGGCGGTCCGCAACCAACAGCAGCGCACCGTCGGCGATCAATGATCCGCGCTGGTTGTCGAGTAGGGTGTCGACCGCCAGATCGAGTCGATCACGGCTACTGATCAGGCCATCGTTGTTGTCCAGGCGGTTGCTGCGGCTGTCCACCGATGCCGCCGAGATGACGCCTCGAACGTTGTTCAGCACTTGGACAATTCTGAGCATCAAGCCCTGGTTGCTCAGCAGTTTGCCGTCGTTGTTATCGAAGTTTTCCGCCGCCAGCGTGAACGCCTGCTTGCTGGAAATTTCCCCGTTCTGGTTGTTCACGTCCTTGAGGTTGTTCAACAGCAACGCACCCGAGGCGTTGATCAGACCGCCCTGGTTGTTCAACTGGCCGTGGTTCATGTCCAGGCTGAGGCGGGTGTTGCTGAACAGTTCGCCGTCCTGTTGATCGAGGCCGGTGACACTGGCATCCAGCGCCTTGGCACTGGCGATGCGGCCAGCGGCGTTGTTCACCTGACCGGCCTTCAGTTGCAGCGTGTCACTGCTGATCACGCTGCCCTGAGCGTTGAGCAATTGCCCGGCCAGGTCCAGGTTCAGCCCTTGTTGGGCAGAAAGCGATCCCTGGCGGTTATCCAGCGACCCGGCGCTTAATTGAGCGTTCTTGCTCGCCGTGAGGCGCCCGCTCTGGTTGTTTATCCGGCCGCTGACGGTGATGTCGAGCATCTGCCCCGCCGCCACCAGACCCGCAACGTTATCCAGCGAGGCAACGCGCAACGTGACGTTGTCCAGGCTGCTGACTTCGCCAGCGTTGTTGATCAACTGCCCGACATTGGTCGTCAGGTTGCCGTTGCTGTTGACGATGCCCTGGGAGTTAAGGAGTTTATCGGCGGTAACGTTGAGGGTATTGCTACTCAGCACCCGTCCCTTGTTCTGATTGTCCAGGGATGCAGCTTTTACCGTACCGGCCTGCCCGGCACTCAAGGTCCCGCCCTGGTTACTCAACGTCTGCGCAACGTTCGCCGTCAGGTTACGACTGGCAATGACACTCTTGCCGTTGTTGTTCAGGCTCTGCGCCGTGACACTCACATCCCCCGTGGCATTACGGGTGTTATCAGCATTAACCCCAGCCTCGATGATGCCGTTGTTACTCAACTGCCCACCCGCGTTCAGAACGATGCCGTCCCGCGCCGCGAGGGTTTTCTGGTTGGTCAGGTCGCCCTGGGTTTGCGCATTCAACGTCGTGCCCGCGTAGACCGGTCCCTTCGCATCGAGGCTGGCCGCCTTAACGTTCACAGCGCCACTGGCCGAGGTATCAACCATGCTCAAATGCCCATTGGCATCAAGCTGGATATCCCCCCCACTGGCAATCAACTTGCCGTCCAGCTTCACCCCGACCCCGGCCTCGGTGCCCACCAGCTTGATCGCCCCGGCGTACATCCCACCCAGCGCCGAAGAGTCGATGGCCAATTGCGGCTTGGCGCTGCCGTCATCGGCGCGGGCGGTGGCGCTCAAAGTGTCGGCGTTGACGTCATTGCGTCCGGCAACAATCGTCAGGTTTTTCGCCTGGATCTCGGCGTTGATCTTGGCGCTACGGGTGATGATTTCGAAGTGGTCGACGTTGTTGGCGTTAAGGCCTGCACCCTCGATGGCAACGCTGCCCTGATCCACTTGGTAACGATCCAGCCGACCGTTCTCCACCACTGGCTTGCCGGTGCTCAAGGTCACTTTCGGACTGTTGATAAAGCCGCAACCGTTGCAGCTGATGCCATAGGGGTTGGCGACGATGACGTGGGCCGACTGCCCGGCCACTTCGGTGTAGCCACGCAGCTGGCTGGGGTTGCCACCGTTGACTTCGTTGAGGATGGTTGTGGCGGCCGTGCCGTTGAGGTTCGGGTTGCCGAGGATGATCCCGCCCAGTTGCGTGGCCTGGGTGCGGTTTGTGGCGTTGTTGAGGATGACGCCGTTGCTGCCGACGTTGTAATCCGTGAACTGGTTGTGGGACAGACCGCTGCCGTTGGGACGGGCGATGTTGACGATGGGCACGCCGTTGCCTGCCTGGTCCAGGCCGGTGCCCGGCGCGCTGACGACAATGCCTTCGGCCTGGGCCCACATCGGTTGCCAGAACATGACGTTGGCCAGCAGGAACGCCAGGCCGCGCTTGGGCATGCCGAGAAACCGCTCGCGGTTTTTCAGGGCAGCAGAAGGTTGGCGGGCCAGGAAGGCGTATTGGCGGTCGTCCATGATCGGGTCTCGTTGCAGCGCAATTAAAGGTCATCCATGCCGAAGTCGGTCGGCAGCAGAGCCAAACATGACTTCGTCCCAAGGCGGGTAAGAGCGTGCTCGTCCCCGTCCTGAAAAGCAGTAGCAAAATAGTGGCGCGATACTAATTAGCCATTATTCCGGCGTCAATTAAATACTGCTGAAAAACGCGGTATACCCAAACCCGCGGTCATCCTCACTTTTAGATATTTCCTACGCGCCCGCCCGACCCGCTACCCTTCAGAAAAATCGTTATCAAGACCTAAGGGATTTCATGGACAGAACCACCTTCAAGCCCCTCTTACTCACGCTCGCCCTGTTCAGCAGCGCCCCAATGGCCCAAGCCGCCACCACCCTGGTCTACTGCTCCGAAGCCAGCCCCGCCGGGTTCGACCCCAGCCAATACACCAGCGGCACTGACTTCGATGCCTCGGCCGAAACCGTCTTCAACCGCCTCACCCAATTCAAGCGCGGCGGCACCGAGGTCGAACCCGGATTAGCCACGAGCTGGGACGTGTCGCCCGACGGCCTGGCCTACACCTTCCACCTGCGTGAAGGGGTGAAATTCCACACCACCGACTACTTCACCCCTACCCGCGACTTCAACGCCGACGACGTGCTGTTCACCTTCCAGCGCCTGCTCGACCCGCAACACCCGTTCCGCCAGGCCTACCCCACCGAGTCGCCGTACTTCACCGACATGGGCCTGAACACCACGATCAAAAGCGTGGAAAAAGTCGACGAGCACACCGTGCGCTTCAACCTCAATAACGTCGACGCCGCCTTCGTGCAGAACCTGGCGATGAGTTTTGCCTCCGTGCAGTCCGCCGAATACGCGGCGCAATTGTTGAAGGAAGGCAAAGCCGGCGACCTCAACCAGAAACCCATTGGCACCGGTCCGTTCGTGTTCAAGCGCTACCAGAAGGACTCGCAGATCCGCTACGCCGGCAACACGGCGTACTGGAAACCCGAGGACGTGAAACTCGACAACCTGATTTTCTCCATCACCCCGGACGCCGCCGTACGCCTGCAAAAGCTCAAGCGCGGGGAATGCCAGGTCAGCGGCTATCCGCGTCCGGCCGACATCGAATTGATCGAGCAGGACCCGAACCTGCAGGTGCTCAAGCAGCCCGGCTTCAACCTGGGTTTCCTGGCCTACAATGTCACGCACCCGCCCCTGGACCAGCTCAAGGTCCGCCAGGCGCTGGACATGGCCATCGATAAACCGGCGATCATCAAGGCTGTTTACCAAAGTGCCGGGCAACTGGCGCAAAACGCCTTGCCACCGGCCCAGTGGTCGTTCGACCCGAGCATCCAGGACGCGCCCCATGACGTGACCAAGGCCAAGGCGCTACTGAAGGAGGCCGGAGTGGCGCCCGGTACAACCATCGATTTATGGGCAATGACAGTGCAGCGCGCTTCCAACCCCAATGCGCGAATGTCTGCGCAGATGATCCAGCAGGACTGGGCCAAGATCGGGATCAAGGCCAACATCGTCAGCTATGAATGGGGCGAGTACATCAAGCGCGCAAAAAATGGCGAGCACGACGCAATGATTTACGGCTGGACCGGCGACAACGGCGATCCGGACAACTGGCTGGGGGTGTTGTACAGCTGCGCGGCGGTCAAGGGCAGCAACTACGCCAAGTGGTGCGACCCGGCGTATGACCAGTTGATCCAGCAGGCCAAGGTCTCGACCGACCGCCAGCAACGAATCGATTTGTATCGACAAGCGCAGAAAATCCTCAAGCAACAGGTGCCCATCACCCCCATCGCCAACTCCACGGTCTTCCAACCGATAAACAGGCAAGTGTTGGATTTCAAACTCAGCCCGTTTGGCCTTACACCCTTCTACGGCGTGGGTTTGACGAAGTAACACCCGCGCCAAACCGGTGCGCCACCATTTTATGGCGCACCGGCAGGGGGCGCTTTTGACGCCAAAAAAACACCCGCAAACGGTCAACTGCGTCAAAAGTTACACGAATGCGACATTAAGGTACGTTCGTGCCACTGTTTCAGGCTTGCAACCGCTCTGGATCTTGCATTGGGTATGGGGCCTGCATAAGTATCCGCAGGACGACTCACGAGGTCGCCCTCAAATCCAAAAATGACAACAAATCATGAGGCCAACATGCTTAAACAAGCGGTCATTCCGTTTTTAGTCGGCGCAAGCTTATTAGCCAGCGCACCTTTCGCCCAAGCCGCGACTAACCTGGTGTTCTGCTCCGAAGGGAGCCCGGCCGGTTTTGACCCTGGTCAGTACACCACCGGAACCGACTTCGACGCCTCTGCAGAGACCATGTTCAACCGTCTGACCCAGTTCGAACGCGGCGGCACCGCTGTGATTCCTGGCCTGGCGACCAAGTGGGATATTTCCGACGACGGCCTGACCTACACCTTCCACCTGCGTGAAGGCGTCAAGTTCCACACCACCCCGTACTTCAAGCCGACCCGCGAATTCAACGCCGACGACGTGCTGTTCACTTTCAACCGCATGATCAACAAGGACGACCCGTTCCGTAAGGCGTACCCGACCGAATTCCCGTACTTCACCGACATGGGGATGGACACCAACATCACCAAGATCGATAAAGTCGACGACCACACCGTCAAGTTCACCCTCAAGGATGTCGACGCCGCGTTCATCCAGAACATGGCCATGAGCTTCGCCTCGATCCAGTCCGCCGAGTACGCCGCCCAGCTGCTCAAGGAAGGCAAGGCCCCCGACATCAACCAGAAGCCGGTGGGCACTGGCCCGTTCGTGTTCAAGAGTTACCAGAAAGACTCCAACATTCGCTATAGCGGCAACAAGGACTACTGGAAGCCTGAGGACGTGAAGATCGACAACCTGATCTTCGCCATCACCACCGACCCGTCGGTGCGCATGCAGAAGCTGAAGAAGAATGAGTGCCAGATCACCCTCTTCCCACGTCCGGCCGACCTCAAGGCCCTGAAAGAAGACAAAACCCTGAAGATGCCTGACCAGGCTGGCTTCAACCTGGGCTACATCGCCTACAACGTGATGGACAAAATCAAGGGCAGCAACGAGCCGAACGTACTGGCCAACCTGAAGGTCCGCCAGGCGCTGGACATGGCAGTCAACAAGCCGCAGATCATCGACTCCGTCTACCAGGGCGCCGGCCAGCTGGCGGTCAACGCCATGCCGCCGACCCAATGGTCCTACGACACCACCATCAAGGACGCCAAGTACGACCCTGAGAAAGCCAAGGAGCTGCTCAAGGAAGCTGGCGTCAAGGAAGGCACCAACATCACCCTGTGGGCGATGCCGGTCCAGCGTCCGTACAACCCGAATGCCAAGTTGATGGCCGAGATGCTGCAGTCCGACTGGAAGAAAATCGGCCTGAACGTCAACATCGTCAGCTACGAATGGGGCGAGTACATCAAGCGTTCCAAGGGCGGCGAGAACCAGGCGATGATCATCGGCTGGAGCGGTGACAACGGTGACCCGGACAACTGGCTCAACGTGCTGTTCGGTTGCGACTCGCTGGCCGGCAACAACTTCTCCAAATGGTGTGACAAGAAATTCGACGGTCTGGTCAAGGAAGCCAAGCGCACCACCGACCAGGCCAAGCGCACCGAACTGTACAAACAGGCACAACACGTCCTCAAGGATGCCGTGCCTATGACACCTATCGCTCACTCGACGGTGTATCAACCCATGCGCGCCAACGTGCAGGACTTCAAGATCAGCCCCTTTGGCTTGAACTCCTTCTACGGCGTCAGCGTCAGCAAGTAAAGATAGGCAACGGCGGCGTGTTTAACGGCGCCGTTGCTTTATCTGCCGAGACCAAGACCTAGGAAATCGCCTACATCCAAAAGCACTGCGTACCACAGCAGTTGGTTTGGGACGTATCGTCTTTTCCCACAAGTCTTTCAGGCATTACGCATTTACTGTCTGGCCCCCCGGCTCATACCGTCGGGGCCTGGTCGACTTGCTGGCCCTGCGGCATCGCTGCGCAATGGATTGAACTCAGTGCCCCGGACAAGTCCCCGGAAAGATACCGGGTCACTGTTAAAACACCCCGAACGAGAGAGGGAGCGTCATGCGCCATACCTTGGTTTTATCCGCATTGCTGGGCACCGGCCTGCTGGCCGCTACATCCGCGGCCCAGGCCGCCGGCGGCAGCCTGGTGTTCTGCTCCGAAGGCAGCCCGGCCGGTTTCGACACGGCGCAATACACCACGGCCACCGACAACGATGCCGCCGAACCGCTGTACAACCGCCTGGCCGAGTTCGAAAAAGGCGCGACCAACGTCGTCCCGGGCTTGGCCACCAGTTGGGACATTTCCGAAGACGGCTTGAAGTACACCTTCCACCTGCGCGAAGGGGTGAAATTTCACACCACCGACTACTTCACGCCAACCCGGGACTTCAACGCCGACGACGTACTGTTCACCTTCAACCGCATGCTTGACCCGCAGCATCCGTTCCGCAAGGCCTACCCCACCGAGTTTCCCTACTTCAACGGCATGAGCCTGAACAAGAACATCGCCAAGGTGGAAGCGACGGGGCCGTTGACCGTGGTCATGACCCTCAACAGCGTGGACGCCGCATTCATCCAGAACATCGCCATGAGTTTTGCCGCGATCCTGTCGGCCGAATACGCCGACCAACTGCTCAAGAACGGCAAGCCGAGCGACATCAACCAGAAGCCGATCGGCACCGGGCCGTTCGAGTTCAAGAGCTACCAGAAAGACTCCAACATCCGCTATGTCGCCAACCAGCAGTACTGGGCGCCGGAGCGGGTCAAGCTGAACAACCTGATCTTCTCCATCAACACCGATGCCTCGGTGCGGGTGCAGAAGCTCAAGGCCAACGAATGCCAGATCACCCTGCATCCGCGTCCCGCCGACGTGCCGGCCTTGAAGAACGACCCCAAGCTGCAGTTGATCGAGAAGCCCGGCTTCAACCTCGGCTACATCGCCTATAACACCCGCCACAAGCCGTTCGATCAGGTCGAAGTGCGCCGGGCGCTGGACATGGCGGTGAACAAGCAAGGCATTCTCAATGCCGTGTACCAGGGCGCGGGACAACTGGCGGTCAACGCCATGCCGCCGACGCAGTGGTCCTACGACGACACCATCAAGGACGCCGCCTACAACCCGGAAAAAGCCAAGGAGCTGCTCAAGGCCGCCGGGGTCAAGGAGGGCACCGAAATCACCCTCTGGGCCATGCCCGTGCAACGTCCCTACAACCCCAACGCCAAGTTGATGGCCGAGATGCTCCAGGCCGACTGGGCGAAGATCGGCTTGAAAGTGAAGATCGTCAGCTACGAATGGGGCGAGTACATCAAGCGCACCAAGAACGGCGAGCACGACGTCAGCCTGATCGGCTGGACCGGCGACAACGGTGACCCGGACAACTGGCTGGGCACGCTGTACAGCTGCGATGCCATTGGCGGCAACAACTACTCCATGTGGTGTGACCAGGATTACGACAAACTGATCAAGCAGGCCAAGGTCGTCACCGACCGCGACCAGCGCACCGTGCTCTACAAACAGGCCCAGCAGTTGCTCAAGCAGCAAGTGCCGATCACCCCTGTTGCCCACTCGACGGTCAACCAGCCGCTGAGTGCCAAAGTCGAAGGGTTCAAAGTCAGCCCCTTCGGTCGCAACGTTTTTTCGGGCGTCAGCCTGAACCCATAACCGTCTAGCCACACAGCGCGGGCTTCCTTTGGAAGCCCCACGCAGACGCCTTGCCGTAATTCGCCGATCAGGCACCCAGCAAACGTTTGCAAGCTGTGAATGAGTTGTAAAACCGATAGCCGGATCACCCAAAAAGATCGGCATAAAAAAGAAAGAAAAGGAGCGTTACGGATGAAACTGAGCAGCACCGCAATACTGGCCTTGGCCATCAGCAGCGTCACGGCCACGGCTTACGCTGAATCTGTCAGTCAGGAATTCGTTCCTACCGCGCTGGCCGACAGCAGCGCTCAGAGCGAAGCAAAAGGCTTCATCGACGGCCAGAGTCTGGGAGGCACGACTCGCAACTGGTACTCCAACGAGTTGAAACGTCGTGACGACCGATTCAGCTACAAGCCAAACAGCGTAAAGAATGACCCGTCCGTGCCGGCTACTCCCGTTGCCCGTCGCATCAACTGGGTCCAGGGCACCATCGTCAACTACACCTCGGGCTTTACCCAAGGCACCGTCGGCGTCAGTACGGAAGTAGCCGCCTACAACGCCATCGTGTTGGATCAAGACCGCAAGCACATTGCCGGCGGCTCCAACCGCACCCTGGCCGACTCCAACGGCGATGCCGTTGACCAGTGGAGCAAACTGGGTTTGGCTAACGTCAAGTTCCGCGTATCGAACACGACGCTGACGGCGGGTCGCCAGAACTTCAGTACGCCAATCGTTGATGTGATCGGTAACCGTGCGCTGCCTTCGAGCTTCGAAGGTGTCAGCCTGCACAGTGAAGAATTCAACAACCTCTCGTTCGATCTGGCCGGTTTCGACCGCGTTTCGCCACGGACCGAGCAGAGTCTGTCGAAATTCCGCACCGAGTATTCCGCCACCGGCGTGGAAACCGACAAGGTCTACACCGCCGGCGTCAACTACCAGCCGTTCAAGAGTCTGAAAACCAGCCTGTATGGTGCCAAGGTCGAAGACTTCTGGAACCAATACTACTTCGGCGCTACTCACGAGTTGGGTGACAGCCAGGTGCTCAGCCTGACCACCAGCCTGAACTACTACAAAACCGTCGATGAAGGCAAAAAGTTGATGGGGGATATCGACAACGATACCTACTCCCTGTCGCTCGGCCTTGCTCACCAGGCCCACAGCCTGACGTTCTCCTATCAGGAAGTGAATGGCGACGAGTACTTCGACTACCTGCACGAAACCAACGGCATCTACTTGGCCAACTCCTTGCTGTCGGACTTCAACAGCCCGAACGAGAAATCCTTCCAGATCGCCTACGGCCTCAACATGGCCGAATACGGCGTACCAGGCCTGAAATTCAATATCTATCAGGCACGTGGCTGGGGCATCGACGGCACGCATTACCGTGGTACCGCTTATACCGACCCGGGCAAGCAGCGCGGCGACCTCAGCCTGATGGACGGCGAAACTCACTACGAATACGGTATCGGCGCCTCCTACGCCGTGCAGAGCGGCCCACTCAAGGCCACCGCGATTCGTGCGACCTACACCACTCACCGCGCCAGCGAAAACCAGGCTGATGGCAACATCAACGAGTTCCGTCTGGTGACCACCGTCCCGTTCAGCATTCTCTAAACGCTCCACCGAACGGTCGACTCACGAGGTCGGCCGTTCGGCTTTTTGCCATTTAACCGATTGCAGAGGATTGACGATGAACATGATCCCCCTTCGCGCCGCCATCGCCGCTGCGCTGCTGAGTGTCGCCGTTGGCGCCACGGCCAAACCCCTGGTGGTTTGTACAGAAGCCAGCCCGGAAGGCTTCGACATGGTCCAGTACACGACTGCAGTCACCGCCGACGCCGTGGCGGAAACCATTTTCAACCGCCTGGCCGACTTCAAGCCCGGCACCACCGAAGTGATTCCAGCCCTGGCCGAATCCTGGGACATCAGTGACGATGGCCTGACGTACACCTTTCACCTGCGCAAGGGCGTCAAGTTCCACACTACCGAATACTTCAAGCCGACCCGCGACATGAACGCCGACGATGTGGTCTGGAGCTTCCAGCGCCAGCTGGACCCGAATCACCCCTGGCACAAACTGTCGAGCGTGGGCTTCCCCTACTTTGAAAGCATGGGCTTCAAAGAGCTGCTCAAAAGCGTCGAGAAAGTCGACGAACACACGGTCAAGTTCAGCCTGACCCGCCGCGAAGCGCCCTTCCTGGCCGACGTCGCCATGGCCTTCGCGTCGATCTACCCGGCCGAATACGCTGACCAGTTGCTCAAGGCTGGCAAGGCCGGCGACCTCAACAGCAAGCCGGTCGGCACCGGCCCGTTCGTCTTCCAGCGCTACAACAAGGACGCCCAGGTGCGCTTCAAGGCCAACCCGGATTATTTCCGTGGCAAGCCGCCCGCCGATGCCCTGGTGCTGGCCATCGCCACCGACAACAACGTGCGCATGCAAAAGCTCAAGACCAATGAGTGCCAGATCGCGCTGTACCCCAAGCCCGATGACATTCCGAGCATCAAGAAAGACCCGAACTTGAAGGTCACCGAACTGGACGCGATGACGGTCTCCTACACCGCCCTGAACACCAGCCACAAATACATGAGCGACGTGCGGGTGCGCAAAGCCATCGACCTGGCCTTCGACAAGGAAGCCTATGTCAACGCGCTGTTCGGCAAGGGCAACGCTACCGTGGCGGTCAACCCGTACCCGCCGACCCTGCTGGGCTTCAACCACGACCTGAAGAACCCGCCCCGCAACCTCGACAAGGCCCGCGAGCTGCTCAAGGAAGCCGGCGTACCGGAAGGCACCGTGTTCACCCTGTTCACCCGCAACGGCGGCGGCCCGACCAACCCCAACCCGATGCTCGGCGCGCAGATGATGCAGGCGGACCTGGCGAAGGTCGGGATCAAGGTCGACATCCGCGTGATGGAATGGGGCGAAATGCTCAAGCGCGCGAAAAACGGCGAGCACGACATGGTCTCCGCCGGATGGGCGGGCGATAACGGCGACCCGGATAACTTCCTGACGCCTATGCTCAGTTGCGAAGCGGCCAAGAACGGCGAAAACTACGCGCGCTGGTGCAACGAGAAATTCCAGGCGCTGATCGACCAGGCCCGCGCCACAGTGAACCCCGAGGAGCGCGCCAAGCTCTATGAACAGGCCCAGGTGGTTTTCAACCAGGACCAACCGTGGATCAGCATGGCCCACACCCGCATGTTCACGGCAATGCGCAGCAACGTAGAGGGCTATGTGATTAGCCCGCTCTCCACCAACAACTTCGCCACCACCCAGGTGAAGTAGATAAGAAAACGCCCGGCATCCTTTATCAAGGGCTGCCGGGCACGCCTAACCGGCTGATGAGGTACACCTTAAGATGTTTAGTTTTATTGCCCGCCGACTGGGATTATTGATCCCCACGTTCTTCGGCATCACCTTGCTGACCTTCGCGTTGATTCGCATGATCCCCGGCGACCCCGTGGAAGTGATGATGGGCGAACGTCGGGTCGATCCCGAAATGCATGCTCAGGCAATGGAACGCCTTGGCCTCAACAAACCGCTGTATGCCCAATACCTGGACTACATCGGCAAACTGGCCCACGGCGATCTCGGCGAATCGCTGCGTACCCGTGAAAGCGTATGGAGCGAGTTCAGCTCCCTGTTTCCCGCGACCCTGGAACTGTCCATGGCCGCCCTGTTGTTCGCCGGTATCCTGGGCCTGCTGGCCGGGGTGATCGCGGCACTCAAGCGAGGATCCCTGTTCGACCATGGGGTGATGGGCATCTCCCTCGCGGGTTATTCGATGCCGATCTTCTGGTGGGGCCTGATCCTGATCATGTTCTTCTCGGTGTCCCTGGGCTGGACCCCGGTGTCCGGACGGATCGACCTGCTCTACGACATCGAGCCGCGGACCGGCTTCATGCTGATCGACACGCTGCTGGCCGATGAGCCGGGGGCGTTCCTCGATGCCTTGCACCACCTGATCCTGCCGGCCATCGTGCTGGGCACCATCCCGCTGGCGGTGATCGCCCGCATGACCCGCTCCTCGATGCTCGAAGTGCTGCGCGAAGACTACATCCGCACCGCCAAGGCCAAAGGCCTGTCGCCGTCGCGCGTGGTGTTCGTGCACGGCCTGCGCAACGCCCTGATCCCGGTGCTGACCGTGGTCGGCCTGCAAGTCGGCACGCTGCTGGCCGGTGCGGTCCTGACCGAAACGATCTTCTCCTGGCCGGGCATCGGCAAGTGGCTGATCGAAGCCATCGGCGCCCGGGATTATCCCGTGGTGCAGAACGGCATCCTGTTAATCGCCTGCCTGGTGATTCTGGTCAACTTCGTCGTGGACATCCTCTACGGCTTTGCCAACCCACGCATCCGTCACCAGCGCTGAGATCAAAACCATGAGTACTCCAACTACCTCGGTAGCAGTCGATCAAAGCCTGCTGTACCCGTCCCCGTACAAAGAATTCTGGCACGCGTTTTCCCGCAACAAAGGCGCCGTGGCCGGCTTGCTGTTCATGATCCTGATCGTGTTCTGCGCGCTCTTCGCCCCGTGGGTCGCACCCCATGACCCGAGCGAGCAGTACCGCGACTTCCTGCTGACGCCGCCGGCCTGGCTTGAAGGCGGGCAGATCCAGTTCCTGCTGGGCACTGATGAACTGGGCCGCGATTTGCTCTCGCGCCTGATCCAGGGTTCGCGCCTGTCGCTGCTGATCGGCTTGTCGTCGGTGGTGATGTCGCTGATCCCGGGCATCCTGCTGGGCCTGTTCGCCGGATTCTTCCCACGTATCCTCGGCCCGACCATCATGCGCCTGATGGACATCATGCTGGCCCTGCCTTCGCTGCTGCTGGCCGTGGCGATTGTCGCCATCCTCGGCCCTGGCCTGATCAACACCGTGATCGCCATCGCCATCGTCTCGCTGCCGTCCTACGTGCGCCTGACCCGCGCCGCCGTGATGGGCGAGCTGAACCGTGACTACGTGACTGCCGCGCGCCTGGCCGGTGCCGGCCTGCCGCGCCTGATGTTCATCACCGTGCTGCCCAACTGCATGGCACCGCTGATCGTGCAGGCGACCTTGAGCTTTTCCTCGGCGATCCTCGATGCCGCCGCCCTGGGCTTCCTCGGCCTCGGCGTACAGCCACCGACCCCGGAGTGGGGCACCATGCTGGCCTCGGCCCGCGACTACATCGAACGCGCCTGGTGGGTGGTGAGCCTGCCCGGTTTGACCATTTTGCTCAGCGTGCTGGCAATCAACCTGATGGGCGACGGTTTGCGCGATGCGCTGGACCCGAAACTCAAGAACGCCGCCTGAGGAGATTCCCATGTCACTGCTAGAAATCAAGAATCTCAACGTTCGCTTCGGCGACGCCACCGCCGTTCCGGTGGTCGACGGCCTCGACCTGACCGTGGAAAAAGGCGAAGTGCTGGCCATCGTTGGCGAATCGGGCTCGGGTAAATCCGTGACCATGATGGCGCTGATGGGCCTGATCGAGCACCCTGGTATCGTCACCGCCGACGCGCTGAACTTCGACGGCAAGAACATGCTCAAGCTGAGCAACCGCCAGCGCCGGCAGATCGTCGGCAAGGACCTGGCGATGGTCTTCCAGGACCCGATGACCGCGCTCAACCCCAGCTACACCGTGGGTTTCCAGATCGAAGAAGTGCTGCGCCTGCACCTGAAGATGTCCGGCAAGGCCGCCCGCAAGCGCGCCATCGAACTGCTGGAAAAAGTCGAGATACCTGGCGCCGCCAGCCGCATGGACGCCTACCCTCACCAGTTGTCCGGGGGTATGAGCCAGCGCGTGGCAATTGCCATGGCCATTGCCGGCGAGCCGAAACTGTTGATCGCCGACGAACCGACCACCGCCCTGGACGTGACCATCCAGGCCCAGATCATGGACCTGCTGCTGGCCCTGCAAAAAGAGCAGAACATGGGCCTGGTGCTGATCACCCACGACCTGGCCGTGGTGGCCGAAACCGCTCAACGCGTGTGCGTGATGTACGCCGGCCAAGCGGTGGAAGTGGGCAAGGTGCCGGAGCTGTTCGACATCCCGGCCCACCCGTACAGCGAAGCGCTGCTGGCGGCGATTCCGGAGCACAGCATGGGCGCCGAGCGCCTGGCCACGCTGCCGGGCATCGTGCCCGGTCGCTACGACCGTCCGCAAGGCTGCCTGCTGTCGCCGCGCTGTCCTTACGTGCAGGACAACTGCCGCGTACAACGCCCCGCCCTTG
This sequence comes from Pseudomonas sp. B21-054, assembly GCF_026016345.1. NCBI lineage: Bacteria > Pseudomonadati > Pseudomonadota > Gammaproteobacteria > Pseudomonadales > Pseudomonadaceae > Pseudomonas > Pseudomonas sp. B21-054. Next base: position 1,004,680 of record NZ_CP087204.1, on the reverse strand, counting down.
ACCCGAAAACCGCCAGCCTCGCCCGCTGCTTCTATCCGTTGAACCAGGAGGTGGCGTGATGGCCGTCGTACTTACCGCCCGTGACCTGACCCGTCATTACGAAGTGTCCCGTGGCATGTTCAAGGGCCATGCGAACGTGCGCGCACTCAATGGCGTGTCGTTCGAACTGGAAGCCGGCAAGACCCTCGCCGTGGTGGGTGAATCCGGTTGCGGCAAATCCACCCTCGCCCGGGCCCTGACGCTGATCGAAGAGCCGTCCTCCGGCTCCTTGAAAATCGCCGGCCAGGAAGTGACCGGCGCCAACAAGGCCGAACGCAAGCAATTGCGCAAAGACGTGCAGATGGTGTTCCAGAGCCCTTATGCGTCCCTCAACCCACGGCAAAAAATCGGCGATCAGCTGGCCGAGCCGTTGTTGATCAATACCAACCTGTCGGCCACCGAGCGGCGCGAGAAAGTCCAAGCGATGATGAAGCAGGTGGGCCTGCGCCCCGAGCATTACCAGCGCTACCCGCACATGTTCTCCGGCGGCCAGCGCCAGCGCATCGCCCTGGCCCGCGCCATGATGCTGCAACCCAAGGTACTGGTGGCAGACGAACCGACGTCGGCGCTGGACGTGTCGATCCAGGCCCAGGTGCTGAACCTGTTCATGGATTTGCAGCAGGAATTCAACACCGCCTACGTGTTCATTTCCCACAACCTGGCGGTGGTGCAACACGTGGCCGACGACGTGATGGTGATGTACCTCGGTCGTCCGGTTGAAATGGGCCCCAACAAGTCCATCTACAGCCGCCCGCTGCACCCGTATACCCAGGCGCTGCTGTCGGCCACGCCGACCATCCACCCGGACCCGAACAAGCCGAAGATCAAGATCGTCGGCGAACTGCCCAACCCGCTCAACCCACCGTCCGGCTGCGCCTTCCACAAGCGCTGCCCGTACGCCACCGAGCGTTGCACAACGGAAGAACCGGCCCTGCGATTGCTGGATAACCGGCAGGTGGCGTGTCACTACGCCGAGCGGTTCCTCGACGGCGCGGCGTAAGGCAAAGCGTCAGTAAAGGTTCTCTGTGGCGAGGGGATTTATCCCCGCTGGGCCGCGAAGCGGCCCTGTTTTTGGCCTGCTACGCAGTCCAGCGGGAGCAAGCTCCCTCGCCAACAGATAAAACTCTCACCGCAGGCAAGGCACCCCGCGAAAATGAGTAACTATTTCAGACTAAAATTTCCTTTTTCATCCAGCACCTTTTTATTAGTCTCCTGAATCCCTACAAAATGACCACGAGCCTCAACCTTCTTTACTTCCGAGTCCTTGGACATCTCTAAGCCAAAGGTGCGTATTTCAACGTTCTCGTTTTCCGCATCGAATATTTCAAAATTAACAACTCCAGACGTTCCGTTATATATTTTCTTGTCGGGGTCCCTGTAATACGCCGCAGCTGTCCCTATACCCCCATACTGCTCAATAGCAAAACTTTGCCCTTGTTTAATATCCAGTGTGCGAACAAAAAAATGTAGCCACTCTCCTTTGGCATTACTACCTTCAAACGTATATCCCTTATCGGCCAAATTTCGTTGGGCCGAAACATCGGTAGTAGAAAATCCAGACGGTGAAGTCCCCGTCGCCCGCAGCTCTCCTGTAGTCACTTTGGTACTCATCATGCGTCTCCTTGTCCGTTATTAAAAACTGCCATTAACGAATACATTTATAGGGGGACACAGGAAGGCTCGTCCACTGTCAGCTCTGACAGGTGAAGAGACTTTATTGTGATAAGCGAATCGCTCCATTTCAAAAAAAAGCATAACTAAATGCGGGAGGACGACATCCGATATTCTTTATTATTCTGGTAGTTCTCAGCGCTGCCCCCCCCCCTAAAAATCAGGTTGTTTGGTTCGGGGGACAGGGTAATCTCATCTAGAAATGTTGTGTGCCACAAGGGAGATGCCTAGACGGATCTTGCGTCATGGTTGATGCGTCAAGGTATTGAAGTGTCCCATTCGTTAATTGTCCACAATGTCTACGAACAGGTGTTAACCCTAGATCCTCTAACCTTTGCGCGTCTGAAATCGCTCACGCATATCCCTGTTCCAGGGAGACGCGCCAATGAGCTCACCCTCGCCCTTTATCCAGACAGCCTGGTCATCGATACTGACTTCAAAATTGAAACCAATCATCGCCCGCCATTGGTTGGGATCGGGCGCAGAGAACTCGGTTTTTTCCCGAGTAACGGTGCCGCCCTCCCATTCCATGCTCCGTTCCCCGGTTATCTCATAGTAAGCGCCAGCGCCTTGCGCAGCAGCAAACGTGTATACCTTGCGTTCCGAGCCTCGTTCGGGAATGTAGAACGTCAGTTCTCTTTCTCTACCATCGGTCCAGCGGGCTTGAATCACGAAGTCATCACTGTAGGCATCAGCCAGTAATGTCAGCCTGGCTGAATCAAACGCAACGCCTCCCACCCATCCCGCCAAGTGCCCTTTCGCCCTTTTAGACTGGTCGCTGGTTCTCATGGTGATCTCCCGGCTCATCAGCAACTGAACGACTGCTGCCCGAAGTTATAAGAGCCGGCTGCAATTCCGTCTACTGTCAGACCTGACAGGTCGCCATCCGCCTGGCGTACGCAAAAACCGTTTTTTTGAGTTTTATTTTGGACAGGAACGCCCCAGATCAGAAGCCAAAGCAAAAGCAGGGGCAGGAGACGTCCAGCATCTATGTGGCTGAACCACCGCTATCGCGAGCAAGCTCGCTCCCACATGGAGTTGTGGGTGCTCACAGTATTTGTACACGACACAAAAGAACTGTGGGAGCGAGCTTGCTCGCGATGGCGTCAGCATAGCCAACATCACCACAAACTGACCCTCCGCTTTCGCGAGCAAGCCCGCTCCCACAGGAGAAACGCGGTCCCACCCAAACCAGGTCGGCTATAAGGCCGCCTCGCGTACGCTTTTGATCGTGGGCGCCCCGTTAACCACGATGGCCGAACGCAGGCATTGCGCAGTGGGCATCCCGGCATGGATGCCGGGATAGCTGCGCTGGGCCATGGATGGCCCTTCGCAGCGGGCCCACGGAGCAATGCCGGAGAGAGGGCATGCCGAGCCTAGGCGAGGCACCGAGTGGTGGGGCATTGTACGGAACAACCACATGGGTTACAAAAAAGTGCATTCACATAGGTGACACTTTGATTGAAACGTAGCCGTTCTTGGCATTTCTCGCATTAACATGACCCAGGATCACCGGCCCGAAGATCACATTCCATATCCCATCACCAATCATCTCCATGCCGATGGTCTGATAACAGAGCAAATTACCTACATAAACCCTCATACCGCCTCGATTGATGATCCCATTACTATCGGCCAGGTAACTTTCGATATGGCTCGCATAAGTCATTTCAGGCAGCGTTTCGGGATACATTCGAGTTGAAGGCGTATAACAGGCAGCAGGCGTTTTCTGTCCCAGCGACTCGTGCCCACGCTCGTAATTGTAGTGCTGTCTGAAACGATCAAAATGACGTTGCTGGGCCTCCCAAGCAATAGCCGCAGGTTGAGGCAACGTACTTTTCAGCGTCCGATGCATGCGCTCGTGACGCCCATTTTGATCCGGGCGGCCCGGCTCGATCCGCTCAGGGATGATCCCGAGTCTCATCCACCAGATCGACAGCTGTGACAGCCCCGCACGACTCGTACTGGCAAACGGTACGCCATTGTCGGTACGAATCCGTTCCGGCAGCCCATACTCACGAAAAACCCGCTCGAAGGTTTCCTGGGTTTCCTTGAAGTTGGTGCTGCCCATGCTCTGGCAAGCCAGTAGAAAGCGACTGGCATGATCCATGATTGTCAGTGGATAGCACCAAACACCTGCCCCGGTCAGATACTGACCTTTGTAATCAGCGCTGAAGAGCTGGTTGGGATTCTCTGCCTTGTGCAAAGGCTTGGGATAAACAGCCACACGCCTGCGCAAAGGCCGAGGCGTGATCAAATCAGCTGCCTTGAGTACATTATAAATGGTCGTTTTCGACGGCGGATCCTGATCAGGAAAACGCTGCACGAGGCAGTTTTGAATTTTCTTCGGGCCGGGAATCGTCTCGCCAATGGAGCGAAGCTCAATGATCGCCTGTTTCACGACCAGGGGCACAACATAGGTTTGGTTGTGCCGGCGGCGGCTACGCTCATCAAGCCCACCGGGGCCCTCTGTTTCGTATCGTTTAACCCATTTGTACGCAGTCTTTCGGCTGATCTCATAGTCCCGGCACAGCTGACTTAAGCTGTGCTCTTTGGACAGATAATCCGCGATGAACATCACTTTCAGGTCCATAGGTTTCAGCTCTCTCCAGGGCATGGTCAGATCCTCGCGAAATCGACCCTGCCAGTTAAAAACTGTTACCTATGTGCGTGAACTGATTTGTAACCCATGTGGGTGAGTCATACCGCATAAAGCGTTTTGCTTACTTTTGCGCTTCTCAAAAGTGAGCCGCCGTAAGGGCGGAACCCTAAGTGGCCGTTACCGCAGCAACGGATATACACACGAACACAAAGCCCCTCCCATCTCGGAAGAAGCGCCGATTCTTTCTTAAATGAACAGCATTACCTGATACAAGGCATTTTTAATCCGCGAGCCCAGCGCCTGAATCAAGTCTGGCTATCACCATCGTCGGCATCAGGATCATCATCGATGCTCGAATCATCATGATCCTGATCGCCGGGCACCTGTTCTTCGTTCTCGGCAAACATCATCTCGCCTTGCGTTACCTGCCCACTCGAGGCGTGCTTCTCATGCTCATCGCATTCGGCCCATGCGGCGGTAGAGCCCAGGGACAACATCACCAAAACTTTCAGCAAAAACATCATGCGTAGAAGCGTGCTCATAGCCAATTCCTTCTTTTCCGGATGAAGCCGGGGGCCTGACGGCGCTCAAGAAAATCTCGTTCTGAACAGGCCGGTTCACCAGATAGGACGCTTCAGAACCGCCAGAAATGCCGCTGCTCGACAGATTGGTTTCGAATAAGGGTTATATCCAATCCAACTAACTTCCACAGGGCGATGTGCCGGGGGAATGGGACTGACAATAAAAAACCCCGCAGATTTCGCAACGGGGTTTTGATCTTGCCACTCAGCGTTTAGTGATGCTCACGCGTCGCCCGGAATTTCACATCCGGCCAGCGCTCTTCCATCAGCGCCAGGTTGACCCGGGTCGGGGCCAGGTAGGTCAGGTGACCACCGCCATCCAACGCGAGGTTTTCCACGGCCTTGTTGGAAAACTCCTCGAGTTTCTTCTTGTCGCCGCATTCCACCCAACGGGCTGAGTACACGGTGATCGGCTCGTAGGAGCATTCGACCTTGTATTCCTCTTTCAAGCGGCTGGCGACCACGTCGAACTGCAGCACACCGACGGCGCCGAGGATGATGTCGTTGCTGCGGGTCGGGAAGAACACCTGGGTGGCGCCCTCTTCGGCCAGTTGCTGGAGGCCCTGGCGCAGTTGCTTGGACTTGAGCGGGTCCTTCAGGCGTACGCGACGGAACAGTTCCGGGGCGAAGTGCGGGATGCCAGTGAAACCCAGGGTTTCGCCTTCGGTGAAGGTGTCGCCGATCTGGATCGTGCCGTGGTTGTGCAGGCCGATGATGTCACCGGCGAAGGCTTCTTCCAGTTGCTCGCGTTCCGAGGAGAAAAAGGTCAGGGCGTCGCCGATGCGCACGTCCTTGCCGGTGCGCACGTGGCGCATCTTCATGCCTTTTTCGTATTTGCCGGAACAGATGCGCATGAAGGCGATGCGGTCGCGGTGCTTGGGGTCCATGTTCGCCTGGATCTTGAACACGAAGCCGGCGAATTTCTCTTCGACCGGTTCCACGGTTCGCTCGTTGGCGACGCGTGGCAGCGGGCGCGGGGCCCAATCGACCACGGCATCGAGCACATGGTCCACGCCGAAGTTGCCCAGGGCCGTACCGAAGAACACCGGGGTCAGTTGGCCGTCGAGGAATTCCTGCTGGTTGAACTCATGGCAGGCGCCCTGCACCAGCTCCAACTGCTCGACGAAACGGTCGTACTCGTCGCCCAGGTGCGCGCGGGCCTCATCGGAGTCGAGCTTCTCGATGATCTTCACCTCGGTGCGCTCATGCCCGTGACCGGCGGTGTAGACGATGATGTAGTCGTCGGCCAGGTGGTACACGCCCTTGAAGTCGCGGTAGCAGCCGATCGGCCAGGTGATCGGCGCGGCCTTGATCTTCAACACCGCTTCGATCTCGTCGAGCAGTTCGATGGGGTCGCGGATGTCACGGTCGAGTTTGTTGATGAAGCTGACAATCGGCGTGTCCCGCAGACGGCAGACGTCCATCAGCGCGATGGTCCGTGGCTCGACGCCTTTACCGCCGTCGAGGACCATCAAGGCCGAGTCCACCGCCGTCAGGGTGCGGTAGGTGTCTTCGGAGAAGTCTTCGTGGCCCGGGGTGTCGAGCAGGTTGATCATGTGATCGCGATACGGGAACTGCATGACCGAAGTGGTAATGGAAATACCCCGTTGTTTTTCCATTTCCATCCAGTCGGAGGTGGCATGGCGGTCGGACTTGCGAGATTTCACCGTGCCGGCAATCGCGATCGCCTTGCCCATCAGCAAGAGCTTCTCGGTGATGGTGGTCTTACCGGCATCGGGGTGGGAAATAATGGCGAAAGTGCGGCGTTTCGCGACTTCGGCGGCCTGTTTGGTCATGGGAAATCGCCTGGCAGGTGATTCAAAAAAGGGCGGCGATTATAGCCCAGAACCCTCCTTTTGGACCACCTGCACAAGCGCAGCCTGACGACGCGCGCCCATCAAAAGCGCGTACCCAGCACAAGCGTCATGCCTATTCGCCACCGCCGACCAACACCTGAGGTCTCATTGCGAGATAGCTTGGTCAGCGGGAATAAACTCAAATCTCGCATCATTGGCGGCCGTTTGAGGAAGCGTAATCCTGATCATGGGAATCCAGATGCCGGTGTTCGTTTTAAAGTCCCGTTGATCATATTGAGCGCCAGCCTTACCCGTGTCGTTGATGTAAAAGACTGCCTCAATCGGGAGCGTCCTACCAAGATTTTGTGCCCATTTCCTTATGCGGAATTCATTCTGCGTACCAAATGCGGACGCTGGAAGTTGCCCTTGAGCCTTGACGGCTTCGGTAAACCCACGAGCGCCTAGTTCATTCAGTTCGTCACGAACATCGAAGCCACACAATGCGCCGTACATACCTGCGTTAGCGTTGAAATGGGCAGTATACTGCGCTGCCGTGGTAATACCTTGGGATTGGCAAGGTCGGCTATTGGGGCGACCTGGATATTGACCACAACCTTCGTCAGGTCGATGGTCAGTGGCGCCGTCGACTGGAAAGAAACACAGCATCGCCAATGCGATTTTTCCCACTGGTTTAAAGAATTCTGGATAAACAATAAAGCCGTTATTGTAGCCAAATACTAATTTTCCGAATTTCGCATCTTTGCGCAACCAGGAAAATGAAACGCCCGTCGATGCCGGGTTGGGATTCCAAAAATTAAACTGAGTGGAATGTTGTGTTGCCCGCAACATTACTCCAGTGCATAAAAATGACGGCGCCGAAGGGTTGTTGCGACACATTGGCAAGACGTTGTTGTAGGCTTCTGTTAGATAGGCCGCTATTTCTGGACCGGTGCCAGCGCCTTGGACGCCAGCTTCATTCACGTCGACAGCCTGTCCTGATGGCTCATGAACAGCGCTCGTTTCCAATTCATGTGTTGCACAGCCGGCTGTCAGCAATAAAAACAGCACAACGCAAAATTTTCTTTTCATTGCAGTATCCCCGTGCATGAACAGATAAGGCTCCGAGTCAGCCAAGTCTTTTCAGGCTTTTCGACTTAACAGTTTTATCTACGCTACAAGAGCGTCCCCCTTCGAACACCTGTCAACTTTCACAGTGGCTGATACTTATTTGAAGTAAAAAACGGGTTATCCATCTCAATGGAACGCAGGAGAAGGGGTCATCGTGAGCAATCCTCCGGGGAACCTTTTGAACAGTGCATGCGTCCACTCCCCTTGCTACAGCCGTCCGTCAGGGTCTGAAAAATCAGCAAGTTAGCCTGACGAGGCTGCGCTCATGGCTCCCATGACAGGCCGTTTATCGGCATGAAAGAGCTGCTTCTCGCGCACGTTTTCCCGGCAATCCGTGATGGTTTGCCGCCCGGAAAGGCGTGCGCCGACTAAAGAAAGACAAAGGAGTCCGCCTGTGGCTATCCGCTATGGCAAAGGGCTTATCGGGGGGGCGGTCGTCGTCGCCCTCCTGGCCCTGTTGGTCCACTGGATCGGCATCGATACCATCCAGCACTACCGCGACGATCTACTGTTTTACCTGCAAGCGCACCTGATGCTTGTATTGGCCTCCATGCTGGCGGCCCTGCTCGTGGGTATCCCGGCAGGCATCGCCCTCAGCCGCCCCGGCATGGTCGGGCGCGCCGAACGCTTCATGCAGGTGTTCAACATCGGCAATACCGTGCCGCCCCTGGCCGTACTGGCCATCGCCCTGGGCATCCTGGGCATTGGCAGCGGGCCTGCCATCTTCGCCTTGTTCCTCGCCTCACTGCTGCCCATCGTGCGCAACACCTATGAAGGGCTGAAAAACGTCCAGGGTTCTCTCAAGGAAGCCGCTGTCGGCATCGGCATGACGCCGCGCCAAGTGCTGTGGAAAGTCGAGTTGCCCAACGCTGTGCCCATCATCATCGGTGGGGTGCGGGTGGCGCTGGCGATCAACGTCGGCACCGCGCCGCTGGCCTTTTTGATCGGTGCCAACAGCCTCGGCAGCCTGATCTTCCCCGGCATTGCCTTGAACAACCAGCCGCAGCTGCTGCTCGGCGCGGCCTGCACCGCCCTGTTGGCGTTGCTGCTCGACGGCCTGGTGACACTGGCCAGCCGCCTCTGGCTGGAACGCGGTCTGCAACCGTCATAAGCCAGGCCGGATAAAGGAATCGTTATGAAGAAGTTGAGCTTGATACTGGGCTGTGTCCTGCTGTTCGCAGGATTCGCCCAAGCCGCTGAAAAACCCCTGATCCGCCTTGGCGCCCGGGTGTTCACCGAACAGACCTTGCTGGCGGAAATCACCGCGCAATACCTGCGCAGCAAGGGCTACGACGCGCAGATCACTGGCGGCCTGGGCAGCAACCTGGCCCGCAGTGCCCATGAAACCGGGCAATTGGACCTGCTGTGGGAATACACCGGCGTGTCGCTGGTGGCCTACAACCATGTCACGGAGAAACTCGACAGCGCCCAGTCCTACGCCCGAGTGAAAGAACTCGACGCGAAAAAAGGCCTGGTCTGGCTCGCGCCGTCGAAATTCAGCAACACCTACGCCTTGGCGCTACCGGAAAAAGTCGCGAAGAAATATCCGCAGATCAACAGCATCAGCCAGTTGAACACGGTGCTGCAGGCCGAAGCCGATGACAACCACCTGGTGGCCCTGGACACCGAGTTCGCCAATCGCTCCGACGGCCTGGCGGGCATGGTCGAGCAGTACGGCATGAACCTGACCCGGCAGAACATCCGGCAGATGGATGCCGGCCTGGTCTACACCGCCCTGCGCAACGGCCAAGTGTTCGCCGGGCTGGTGTACACCACCGACGGCCGGCTGAACGCGTTCAAGCTGAAGTTGCTGGAAGACGACAAGCACTACTTCCCCGACTACACCGCCGCGCCCGTGGTGCGCCAGGCTTTCCTCGACGCGCATCCGCAGCTGGCCGCGCAGCTCAAGCCCCTGGCCGAGCTGTTCGATGACGAAACCATGCGCCAGCTCAACGCCCGCGTGGACGTCAACCATGAAAGCCCTTCCACCGTTGCCGCCGATTTCCTGCGCCAGCATTCCCTGCTCTCACCCCAATGACCTGGAGGAAAAGCCATGGATTTTCTTGACGCCTTTTCCCATCTGGACTGGCCGCTGGTGCTGCACCTGACCTGGCAGCACATCACTCTGGTGGGCATCGCCGTGACCCTGGCGATCGTGGTCGGCGTGCCGCTGGGCATCGTCATGACCCGCTTCCCGACGCTCGCCGGCCCGTTGCAGGCCAGCGCCACCGTATTGCTGACCATCCCGTCGATTGCGCTGTTCGGCCTGTTGCTGCCGTTCTATTCCACGTTCGGCCAGGGCCTGGGGCCGATGCCGGCGATCACAGCGGTGTTTCTCTATTCCCTGCTGCCGATCATGCGCAACACCTACCTGGCCCTGACCGGTGTCGAACCCGGCATCCGTGAAGCCGCCCGCGGCATCGGCATGACCTTCGGCCAGCGCCTGCGCATGGTCGAACTGCCCATCGCCGTGCCGGTGATCCTGGCCGGCGTACGCACCGCCGTGGTCATGAACATCGGCGTCATGACCATCGCCGCCACCATCGGTGCCGGTGGCCTGGGCGTGCTCATCCTCGCTTCCATCAGCCGCAGCGACATGTCGATGCTGATCGTCGGCGCCGTGCTGGTCAGTCTCCTGGCCATCTTCGCCGACCTGCTTCTGCAATGGCTGCAACGCTCGCTGACCCCAAAAGGACTACTGAAATGATCGAACTTCAAAACCTCAGCAAAACCTTCAAGAGCAACGGCAAGGACGTCAAGGCCGTGGACTCGGTGAACCTGATCGTCAACGAAGGCGAGATCTGCGTGTTCCTAGGGCCGTCGGGTTGCGGCAAAAGCACCACGCTGAAGATGATCAACCGGCTGATCCCGCCCACCTCGGGCAAGGTGTTGATCAACGGCGAAGACACCACCGGCCTGGACGAAGTGACCCTGCGCCGCAACATCGGCTACGTGATCCAGCAGATCGGCCTGTTCCCGAACATGACCATCGAGGAAAACATCACCGTGGTCCCGCGCCTGCTGGGCTGGGACAAGCAGAAATGCCACGACCGTGCCCGCGAACTGATGAGCATGATCAAGCTCGAGCCCAAGCAGTACCTGCACCGCTACCCCCGCGAACTGTCGGGCGGCCAGCAGCAACGGATCGGCGTGATCCGTGCCTTGGCGGCCGATGCACCGCTGTTGCTGATGGACGAACCATTCGGCGCGGTGGACCCGATCAACCGCGAGATGATCCAGAACGAGTTCTTCGAGATGCAACGGGCGTTGAACAAGACCGTGATCATGGTCAGCCATGACATCGACGAGGCGATCAAGCTGGGAGACAAGATTGCGATCTTCCGCGCCGGCAAGCTGGTCCAGTTCGATCATCCGGATACCCTGCTGGCGCATCCGGCCGACGAGTTCGTCAGCAGTTTCGTCGGCCAGGACAGCACGCTCAAGCGCCTGCTGCTGGTCAAGGCCGAGGACGCGGCGGACAACGCCCCGTCGGTCAGCCCGGAGACGCCGGTGAATGAGGCGCTGGAGCTGATGGACGAACATGACCGTCGCTACGTGGTGGTCACCTGCGCCGAGAACAAGGCCCTGGGTTATGTGCGCCGTCGCGACCTGTACCGCCAGACCGGCACCTGCGCGCAATTCCTGCGTGAGTTCAACGCCACCGCGGCCTACGACGAACACCTGCGGATCCTGCTGTCGCGCATGTACGAATTCAACCGCTCGTGGCTGCCGGTGATGGACGCCGAGCGGGTGTTCCTCGGGGAAGTGACCCAAGAGTCGATTGCCGAGTACCTGAGCTCGGGGCGCTCGCGCGGCGGCAAGACCAGCATTGTCTCGCCGGCCGAGACTGCCTCTGCCTGATTGGGGGCACCACAGCTTTTGATCGTTCCCACGCTCTGCGTGGGAATGCCTCCACGGACGCTCCGCGTTCGGCTTGGGGACGCAGAGCGTCCCGGGCTGCATGCCCACGCAGAGCGTGAGAACGATCATCTGGCGGCCTGAAAAACCAATCCAAGGGAACATCAATCTGTCACGCAGGTCGGTTACATCATGAGCTGTCGCGGGCCGCACGACGGATGTGTGCAAAAACGCGACATTTTTAGTTGATCTCAGGCCCCTCACGCCCTAAAGTTCGCGCCGAACGTCCATGCTGGAAACGATCCATCCGGCTCAAGTACTGACGACGAGACAGCAAGGCCAAGGGCATTACGCATCCCGTGGCCTTTTTGCTTTCGGCGACATGCCTTGGGAAGTAGGCGAACCAAAGTGGGGATACGGAGGACGTTCACGAGGGCTGCTTGCCCTCACACCCATTGATCCTGATGTTTGCCAGTAGGAGTCCCAAGTATGTCGATCCAGGTCGAAGATTATTTCGCGCGCGAAACCTTCCAGAAAATGAAAGCGTTCGCCGACAAGCAGGAAACCCCGTTCGTGGTGATCGACACCGCGATGATCTCCAAGGCCTATGACGACCTGCGCGCCGGTTTCGACTTCGCCAAGGTGTATTACGCCGTCAAGGCCAACCCGGCGGTCGAAATCATCGACCTGCTCAAGGACAAAGGCTCGAACTTCGACATCGCCTCGATCTACGAGCTGGATAAAGTCATGAGCCGTGGCGTGGGTCCGGACCAGATCAGCTACGGCAACACCATCAAGAAATCCCGGGACATCCGCTACTTCTACGAGAAGGGCGTGCGCCTGTATGCCACCGACTCCGAAGCCGACCTGCGCAACATCGCCAAGGCCGCGCCGGGCTCGAAAGTCTACGTACGGATCCTCACCGAAGGCTCGACCACCGCTGACTGGCCGTTGTCGCGCAAATTCGGCTGCCAGACCGACATGGCCATGGACCTGCTGATCCTGGCCCGCGACCTGGGCCTGGTGCCGTATGGCATTTCCTTCCACGTCGGCTCGCAACAGCGCGACATCAGCGTCTGGGACGCGGCGATCGCCAAGGTCAAGGTCATCTTCGAGCGCCTGAAAGAAGAAGACGGCATCGTCTTGAAGCTGATCAACATGGGTGGCGGCTTCCCGGCCAACTACATCACCCGCACCAACAGCCTGGAAACCTACGCCGAGGAAATCATCCGTTTCCTCAAGGAAGACTTCGGCGACGACCTGCCGGAAATCATCCTGGAGCCAGGCCGTTCGTTGATCGCCAACGCCGGCATCCTGGTCAGCGAAGTGGTGCTGGTGGCGCGTAAGTCCCGGACCGCCGTCGAGCGTTGGGTGTACACGGACGTGGGCAAGTTCTCCGGCCTGATCGAAACCATGGACGAAGCCATCAAGTTTCCGATCTGGACCGAGAAGAAAGGCGAGATGGAAGAAGTGGTCATCGCCGGCCCTACCTGCGACAGCGCCGACATCATGTACGAGAACTACAAGTACGGCTTGCCGCTGAACCTGGCCATCGGTGACCGCCTGTACTGGCTGTCGACCGGTGCCTACACCACCAGCTACAGCGCCGTGGAATTCAACGGCTTCCCGCCCTTGAAGTCGTTCTACGTGTAACGCAATCCGTTAGTAAAAAGGTCCATGCAATCATGGACCTCTTTATTTGCGCAACCAGTGCTCAAAATCATCCAGCATCGTCATGCATTGATTCAGCTGCTGCATGATTGCGCTCAATTTTGCATTCAATTCTCCCAACCTGAATACGTAGGTTGCGCGCCTGAGCTCCAGAACCACGTCTTCCATACGCTGATGTAAATCCCGGACCAGCAAGCCCATCCGAGCGCTCAGGTCGCCGAATGCTTTAAGCAACAATGTGATATCCGCCTTGTATTCCGTTGCTCTGATCGAGGCCTCCCGGGAGGAGTAGACAATGTCCCAAGCGGGCGTGGTAACTGCCTCCAGGAATAACACCTGTGCCACGCTCGGTTGGGTGTGGCAATGACAGGAGCGATGATCCATGGCCGCCGTGAACACGGACTTTAGCCCGAACGACTCTTGAGACAGCTCGGTAAACTTGAACACCAGCTGCCTTATCGCACTTCTGAGACCGATGAAGCGAAGGTAGAACTCATGGATCAAGTCTTCGACCTTTGCAGGTGGAGATAACGTCCAGCGCTGTGAGGTGGACAGACTGAATAGCCTGAAATTCACTTGCTCAATCGGTTCTTTCCTACCGGTCCGTGCGGTGACGTCGAGTGCCTCTTGGGTGAACATTGCCAGTTCTTTCAGCTCACTCTTGAAGAGCACATTGATTTCATTGACCCGTTCATAAAGTGTCGATAGATATTGTCCGTTGAAGAAAGCGTTATTCCACCGTGAATCCGCCGCGAGCACGACAGGCTGATGCCCCCTTCGTTGACGCTGCTCAAACGCGACCGCTACGTTATTAAAGATCGAGCGCAGGGAACCAAGGAAGCGAGTGTAACGCTCCAGGGTTTTGCGCTGCGCCTCATTGAACTCATAGCTAAGTTGACTCATGGTTTGCCTTGGCGATGGCAGACACGGGGTCCGCCATCGTTTATTTAATGGTCAGCCTCATTCGAGACAGGACGGCTCCGATCCGGCCCGATGCGTTGGTTATCCACGGATGGGAAGCAAATAACTGATAATGCCAGGGATGAGGGGACGGACGGCGCGGGCTCGTTCCTCGACAGGTTGCGACTTCTCTTGTTCAAAGGCCCGGCTGAACTGTTCAAAGGCGCTAACAATGTTCACGAACTCTTTGACGTAGTCCCAACGCCCACTATCCAATGCATCAAGGCTCTGCACCAATTCAACCTTACCTTGGATCAGGGCGATCTCCTTGGCATAGGCTTCTGCTTCCGAGCGCAGTTTCCTGGCCCTCTCCTGAAGCCGGTTGTACCCGGCGACCATATTAATGTAGGAGATGGTTTCGGCCATGCCAGAGAGCATTTTCTTCAGCATGTCCATGGCCAACAATGTCACTTGAACCTGAGGCGGCGCCATACCCATTGCTGTCAAATTGTCCACAGTCAACTGAGCCTCTTTGCCGATTTTTTCCACGCCGCTTCTTTCAATCAATGCAATCGCATCGGAAATCGATTTCATCTGCGAATCCAATTCAACTCGCTTGGCCTCGGCATTATTTTTTTGCGTCTCTGCAAATGTCCGATCTTGCTCCAGCGTGGCCATCCATTGCTGCGACGCATCCTTGTCATAGCGGGTCTTGAGGTCGATCTGAATTTTTTTCAGATCCTTGGTTTCCTCGATGATCTTTGCGAATGCGCCTTTAAGTTCCTCTTCCATCTCCTTGGAAATGTCATGCTTTTCATTTTCGTCATGGGCGCTTTCAAAATCCTCCTGAATTTCCTCGAGGTTGTCCCGCGCTCGACTCAATACATAAATAGTTGTCTGGGCGCGGCTGCGCAAAGCATACGTCGTGCGGTCGATCACCAGCGCCAAACCGGTCATCCTCTCTACCACGCCGGGCAGATAATCATGCCGTTGGAACAGCATTTGCGTACGAATACTGGAACTCTGAACATCTGAATTATATGTGCGCAACGCTGCGACATCGAATGCCGGGTAATCCGAGACCTTGAACGCTGAAATCATTCTAGCCATCCTCCTTGAAATTAAATTACCCATTTCGTATTCCCGCTGTGCCTCTGCGAACACCGCAAGCAATGCGTCGGAACTGGTCCTTATTTCGACCCAAGGATTGAATACTTTGCGTACATTGCGGATAAAAGTTTTCAATCGCACAGCGTCATTTATCTTATCCACCTCGGTAGCCGAGGAAGAAATATATAAACCGAGCGCCTCCCACACCAGCATGAGATTCTGAGTTGCCACCTCGGCTTCAATCGTAATGGCACTCAGGTTTTGAAGATCACCGCGCACGCGATTCAACGAACTCAGCGTCTGGCTTTTGCTGGCCATTTTTTGAATGGCTATATCTTGCATTTCTTTCAGTTGTTTACGCTTGCTGCGTACTTGTTCGGCCTTGACCCCTTGGTAGATGCCGAGGACCAGCCCACCGATATTGAGGGTCGCGGCTGCCATGATCGCGTCCTTCACCATCTGATCGTATTGCTTGTTGAGTTCATCGATCTCTGCGGCACGCAGGTCGATCTCATCTTGAAGCACCTGAATATCCTGTTTATAGGTATTCTCGCTAACAGCTTTCAAACGCAGCTTGACTTCCGGCAACACCTTTTCCCGCAAATCAATGCCAAAGCGATCCAGCTCCAGCCTGACCCTTTCTGCCTTTGTTTGACAGTCCTTCACGTCCGTCAGCATGGCATTGAGATAATACTTGATCTCTGGAATGTCCCCCGATGGCAGTGTTATGTCGGGGAGACGGGGGTGCTTAAGTTTGAGCTGCAAATACTCCTCAACAGTGTTGATGTCATGCTCGTCGAGATATTTTGCAACCTCGCGATCCTCATAGACCTCAACAATTCCTTCGCCATTTTCAATAATTTTCCCGGCAAACAACTTCAGATGGGTGCCCGTCAGCATGATCTCCTGGCGCAATGGCGACCAACGCTTGGCATGGTCATACGTCATTGTGAATGTCCGCAGGAAATCCCTGGCCGTCAGGCCGAGACCGCCCTCATCGCCCGCACCATAATTCAAATAGGCGACCACATCGTTATATCGGTAAGGCAGCGACAGGCCTAGAACCTCATACTTCCTCAAACTGATGATCTGCTCTTTGGTCAACTGGATGCCGGGCTCCCGATTATATTCTTCACCCTCACCCAAGGACGCGGCTATAAATACCTCAGGCGCCTTCGCCGCGGCATCGACGATTCTATCGTCCAACTTGAATTCCATCATAGACTTCCTGTCTTTTAAAAATTAATCACAATTTAATTCGCCGACAATTACTAATCGCGCAAAAAAACTCTAAAGCACTTTCGCCCCCACTCACCACTCTTCAAGTATTAGAAAACAAGACAGTAAAATGAATTCGCAAACAACTTCTGAGTTGACGGCGAAAAGAAAAATGATGGACCTGTGGCGAGGGAGCTTGCTCCCGCTGGGCTGCGAAGCAGTCGTAGACCGGCTGGTTCGGTGTGTCTGATGCTTCGCATCGGGCAGGTTTTGGGGGCGCTTCGCGGCCCAGCGCGAGCAAGCTCCCTCGCCACGGGTTTGCCGATTGCCTTGAACGTTCATGCAATTGATTGGGGGCTTTTGCGCGTGTTTATGAATGCTTCTCGATAACACACGGCATAATGCACGCCGTGATGAACAGTAATGAGTGAAGGCGGGTGACGTGTTGAAGAAAACCCTGTTCCAGTTGCACTGGTTTTTCGGCATCAGTGCCGGGCTGGTCCTGGCGTTTATGGGCATTACCGGTGCTGCGGTGTCGTTCCAGGACGAGATCCTGCGCGCCTTGAATCCGCAGGTGCTGATGGTCGAAAAGCAACCGGCCGGTGTCCTGCCGCCCGCCGAGCTGGTGGAGCAGATCGAAGCCGCCTCGGGCAAGACCGTCGCCATGCTCTGGGTCGAGACCGATAGCGGCAACGCCGCGCGGGTCATCTTCGCCGCCCCGCCTGGGGAAAAACGCGGGGCCATGCGCTATTTCAATCCCTACACCGCTCAGTTCATGGGCGATGTGGTGGGCCAGGACTTCTTCGGCCTGACGCTCAAGTTGCACCGCGTCCTGGCCCTGGACGAGGTGGGCCGGCAGATCACCGGTGCCTGCACGCTGATCCTGGTATTTTTCTGCTTGTCCGGGCTGTACCTGCGCTGGCCGCGCCAATGGAAAAGCTGGCGCGCCTGGCTGACCCTCGACTGGGCGAAAAAAGGCCGCAGCTTCAATTGGGACCTGCATTCGGTCGCCGGCACCTGGTGCCTGGTGTTCTATCTGCTGGCGGCACTGACCGGACTGACCTGGTCCTACGAGTGGTACAACAAAGGCGTCACCCGCCTGCTCTCCGACTCGCCCAAGGATGAACGTGTGCGCAATCGCGGCCCGGCGCCGAGCGGCCCGCCGCCCGTGGCTGATTACCGAGCGATGTGGAGCAGCATCTACAGCGCCGCCGGCCCGGGGCTGATCGCCTATAACGTGCGCATGCCGCCGGTGGCCGGGCAACCCGCCACAGTGTTCTACACGCTCAAGGACTCGCCTCACGACCGGGCGCTGAACCAGCTCATCCTCGACCCGGTCACCGGCGTCGTCAGCCAGCACAGCCGCTACAGCGACAAGAGCCTCAAGGCGCAACTGCTGACCAGTATCTATGCCCTGCATGTCGGCAGTTACTTCGGTCTGGTCGGGCGGATCCTGGTCACGGTCGCCGCGCTGACCATGCCGCTGTTCTTCATCACCGGCTGGTTGCTGTACCTGGACCGGCGCCGCAAAAAGCGCCACGTCAAACAGGCCCGCCAGGAGCTCGCCCCCCTACCCACCGACGCGCCAGCCTGGCTGATCGGCTTCGCCAGCCAGAGCGGTTTCGCCGAACAACTGGCCTGGCAGACCGCCGGCCAGCTCCAGGCCGCCGGCCTGCCGGTGAAGGTCCAGCCCCTGGCCGGCGTCAGCGAGCACGACCTGAGCAACTCCACCCACGCCTTGTTTGTCGTCAGCACCTTTGGCGACGGCGAAGGCCCCGACAGCGCCCGGGGCTTCGAGCGCAAGGTGCTGGGCCGCGCCCTGAGCCTGGAGCGCTTGCAGTATGCGGTGCTGGGCCTGGGCGACCGGCAGTATGAAAACTTCTGCGGCTTCGCCCGGCGCCTGCATGCCTGGCTGGCGGAGCACGGCGGCAAGACCCTGTTCGCTCCGGTGGAAGTTGACAGTGGCGACCCTTACGCCTTGCGTCACTGGCAACAACAACTGGCCGAGCTGACCGGACAGGCGCCAGTGGACATCTGGCAAGCGCCGAGCTTCGAGCACTGGACACTCAGCCAGCGCACCCTGCTCAACCCCGAAAGCAGCGGATCGGGCGTGTATTTGCTGGGCCTCACGGCGCCAGGCCCGAGCAGTTGGCTGGCCGGTGACCTGGTGCAGGTCCTGCCACGCAATGACCTGTCGGCCATCGAACATTTTCTCGATGGCCTCGGCCTCTCCGGCAACGCTCGCGTGCACGTCGACGGCTTGCCCCAGAGCCTCAACCAGGCCCTGGCCACCCGGCACCTGCCGGAAAACCGTGCCCATCTGGTCGGCCTGCACGCCCAGGCATTGGTGGAGGCGCTGGCGCCGCTGGCAATGCGCGAATATTCCATTGCCTCGATCCCGGCCGACGGCGTGCTGGAACTGATCGTGCGCCAGGAACGTCATGCCGACGGCAGCCTGGGCGTCGGTTCCGGCTGGCTCACCGAACACGCCCCGCTGGGCAGCGCCATCAGCCTGCGGGTACGCCGCAACAGCGGTTTTCATCTGCCGCCCCAAGGCGTGCCGATGATCCTGCTGGGCAACGGCACCGGCCTGGCCGGCCTGCGCAGCCTGCTCAAGGCACGCGTGGCCGAGGGCATGCAGCGCAACTGGCTGCTGTTTGGCGAACGCAACCGCGAACACGATTTCCACTGTCGCGACGAGTTGCAGGAATGGGTGACCTCCGGCGACCTGGAGCGCTTGGACCTGGCTTTTTCCCGGGATCAGGAAAAGAAAATCTACGTCCAGGACCGCCTGCTGGAATCGGCCGCGCTGCTCAAGCAATGGATGGCCGATGGCGCGGTGATCTATGTCTGCGGCAGCTTGCAGGGCATGGCGTCAGGGGTGGATCACGTGCTCAACCTGGTGCTGGGGCGTGAGGAAGTGGAACGGCTGATCGAGCTGGGGCGGTATCGACGGGATGTCTACTGACCATCCCTACTCAAGTAACACGCCATTTCCTGTGGGAGCGAGCTTGCTCGCGATGACGGTTTTCCAGTCAGCCATGTGTTGACTGATACACCGCCATCGCGAGCAAGCTCGCTCCCACATGGGTTCCTGGTTTGCTTGAAATTCACACGGGCTGCAACTTCTTCTCAAACACCGCCACGCCTTCCAGATCCCGCAACACCACGCTCATCTCCCCGCTCTGCCCATCGATGTTCACCTCGCCAAAGAACTGATACCCGGCAAACGGTGAGGTGTTCTGGGCCGGTGGCGCTTTCTGGAACACCACCTCAGGGCCGAAGGTCTTGTCCAGGGCGTTGGGTCCGAAGCTGCCGGCGTTCAGCGGCCCGGCGACAAACTCCCAGAACGGTTCGAAATCCTGGAACGCGGCCTGCTCCGGGTGGTAGTGATGGGCGGCGCAGTAGTGGACATCGGCGGTGAGCCAGACGTAGTTGCGCACCTGATGCGTGCGCAGGTAACCCAACAGTTCGGCGATCTCCAGTTCACGTCCCTGGGCCGGGCCGGGCTCGCCGTTGGCAACCGCTTCCCAACGCGGCACGCCGGGGCTGACCTCGCCGTCGGGCACGCCCAGGCCGATGGGCATGTCGGCGGCAATGACTTTCCACTGGGCGCGGGATTGCTTCAACTCGCGCTTGAGCCAATTCAATTGCTCACGCCCCAGGAACGGTTTGGCCGCGCCGAGGTTGGCGTCGTTGGCTTCGCGGTAACTGCGCATGTCCAGCACGAACACATCCAGCATCGGCCCGTAACTGAGCTTGCGATAGATCCGCCCGCCGCCGTCGGCCTTCTGCAAACGCATCGGCGCGTACTCCAGCCAGGCCTGCCGCGCACGCCCCACCAGGCTGTGGATGTCCTTGGTCTGGTAACGCTCGTCCAGTTGCTTGCCCGGTGACCAGTTATTGACCACCTCATGGTCGTCCCATTGCCAGATCTGCGGCACTTCAGCGTTGAAACGACGCACGTTTTCATCCATCAGGTTGTAGCGGTAGTTGCCACGATACTCGTCAAGGGTTTCGGCGACCTTGCTCTTGGCTTCGGTGGTGAGGTTGCGCCAGACGCGTCCGCCCTCGGTGGTGATTTGCGCCGGCACCGGACCGTCAGCGTAGATGGTGTCGCCGCTGTGGATAAAGAAATCCGGCAGGCGCAGGCGCATGGCTTCGTAAATGCGCATGCCGCCGATGTCCGGGTTGATCCCGAAACCCTGGCCGACAGTATCGCCACTCCAGACAAAACGGATGTTGCGCTTGAACTGCGGCACGCTGCGCAGGTGGCCAAGCCAGGGTTCGCTGGCAACCCCGCTTTGGACATCTTCGAAATGTACACGGTAGAAAATCGCCTGGTCGCGGGGCAACCCGGTCAGTTCGACCCGGGCGGTGAAATCACTGCGGGCGTCGGCCACGGGCGAGACGAAG
The DNA here is from genome assembly GCF_026016345.1 of Pseudomonas sp. B21-054. NCBI lineage: Bacteria > Pseudomonadati > Pseudomonadota > Gammaproteobacteria > Pseudomonadales > Pseudomonadaceae > Pseudomonas > Pseudomonas sp. B21-054. The sequence continues at coordinate 983,690 of NZ_CP087204.1, read as the reverse complement.
TGACGGGGATTGCTGAACTTGCTGCGGGTGTCCCACTCCACCACCATCCGCGCCGGACGGTCGCTGCGGCTCCAGATCATCGCCCGGTCGCCCTGCAAGTCGCCCGATTGCACGCCGTCGGTGAGCACCGGGCGATCCTTGACCGAAGCCATCACCGCCGGCGCCAACCCTGGCAACAACAACCCCGCGCCCACGGCTTGCATCACACGACGACGGCCCAGGTCGAATTCGCTCATGGTGTTCTCCCTTGAAATGGGAAAACTTAAGCATGGCTGTATGAAGTGGGTGTGACAGGGATTTTATGTTCGCCCCTGAACCCCCTGTGGGAGCGAGCTTGCTCGCGATGGCGGAGTGTCAGGCAACCAAGTTGTCGACTGATACACCGCTATCGCGAGCAAGCTCGCTCCCACAGGGGGATTTCATTGCTTCAAAGAAGCGATCAGGCCTTGGCCGGCTCCAACGCCATCTCCACCACTTCCGGCCGCTTGAGCAGCGCGTACGCCACTGCCGTCAGCAGGCTCCCCGCCACGATCGCCAGCAAGTACAACAACGCATGGTTGATGGCGTTGGGGATCAGCATCACGAACAGGCCGCCGTGGGGGGCCATGAGCTTGCAGCCGAAGTACATCGACAGCGCACCGGTCAGTGCGCCGCCGGCGATGCTCGCCGGGATCACCCGCAGCGGATCCTTGGCCGCGAACGGGATCGCGCCTTCGGAGATGAAGCACAGTCCCAGCACCAGTGCCGCTTTACCGGCCTCGCGCTCGGTCTGGGCAAATTTGCGCCGGGCGATAAACGTGGCGATGCCCAGGCCAATGGGCGGCACCATGCCGGCAGCCATGGCCGCGGCCATAGGTGCATAACTCTGCGAAGCCAGCAGCCCCACCGAAAACGCATAGGCGGCCTTGTTGATCGGTCCGCCGAGGTCGACGCACATCATCGCCCCCAGCAGCACGCCCAGCAGAATCGCGTTGGTGGTGCCCATGCTGTCGAGGAAGTGGGTCAAGGCTTCGAGCATGCCCGCCACCGGTTTGCCGACGATGTAGATCATCACCAGGCCGGTGAACAGGCTCGCCAGCAACGGGATGATCAGGATCGGCTTGAGCGCTTCCAGGCTCTGGGGCAAGCGCGCGTAGCGGCTGATCGCCTTGGCCGCGTAACCGGCCAGGAAACCGGCGATGATCCCGCCAATGAAGCCGGCGCCCAGGGTGCTCGCCAGCATCCCGCCGATCATGCCTGGCGCCAGGCCCGGCCGGTCGGCGATGGAATAGGCGATGTAGCCGGCCAGCAACGGCACCATCAATTTGAACGCAGTCTCGCCGCCGATCTGCATCAGCGCGGCCGCCAGGGTTCCAGGCTCCTTGAAGGCCTCGATGCCGAACACGAACGACAAGGCGATCATCAAACCACCGGCCACCACCATCGGCAGCATGAACGACACCCCCGTCAGCAGATGCTTGTAGGCGCCGGTCTTCTCCGACTTGGCCGGGGCACTGGCGCCGCTCGACGCACTTTCCTGGCGAGCTTCGACCAGCGCTTTGTTCAGCGTCGCTTCGGCCTGTTTCAAGGCAATGCCCGTGCCGCAACGGAAGATCTTCTTGCCGGCAAACCGCTCGGTGGCGACTTCAATGTCGGTCGCCAGTAGCACCACGTCTGCTTCGGCGATGGCCTCGGCGCTCAGCGGATTGCGTGCGCCCACCGAACCCTGGGTTTCCACTTGCAGGTCGTAGCCCAGTTTCGTCGCCGCCTGCTGCAAGGCCTCGGCGGCCATGAAGGTATGGGCAACACCTGTTGGGCATGCGGTGATGGCGACCAGGCGCGGGGCACGCTCGGCCGATACCGTCGGCGCCTCTTCCAGCACATCCGATTCGACAAGGACCTCGGCCTCTTCGGCACCGCGACGCAGCACCGAATCGACGTCTTGCAGGGCTTGGGCCGGGGTGCTGCGAAACAGACGCTTGCCGACGAACCGCGACATATCCACCGGGCCGCTGGCAACCAGCAACACCCACTCGGCCGCTTCAAGGGTCGCCGCCGACAACTGGCGTTCCGGATGGGCCGCGTCATGGACTTCGACACTGGTGCTCCAACCCTGGCGCTGCGCCGCCGCATCCAGCAGGCGGGCGCACAACACACTGGTGACCATGCCGTTCGGGCAGGCCGTCACAATGGCTAATTTCATCTTGCGAACCCTCTTATTGTTCTGTCAGGGGGCGCACGCGCACGCCCTGTTCGAGCGACGCCAGCAACGCGGTGTCGTGGATGCCAAAACCGATCTGCGTGACCGCCATGGCCGCAATGGCCGTGGCGGTGCGCAAGGTCTGCTCCGGGGCATGAGCGCCGAGCAGGCCGTGAAGCATGCCGGCCAGCAACGAATCACCGGCACCCACGGTGCTGGCGACGCTGACCTTGGGCGGCGAGGCATGCAGCGCCGTACCGACGCTGAACCAGTTCACACCGTCGGCACCATGGGAAATCACCACATGTTCGATACCCTGGGCATGCAGGCGCTGGGCGGCTTGCGCCTCGGCCACCTCACCCACCACCTCACAGCCCAGCGCATCGGCCAGCTCTTCGGTGTTCGGCTTGATCAGCCACGGCCCCGCCGCCAACGCGACGCGCAAGGCTTCACCGCTGGTGTCGAGGGCGACATTCAGGCCGAGCTTTTTCAAGCGCGTGATCAACGCCTGCAACCACTGTGGGCTGACACCTCGGGGCAAGCTGCCTGCCACCACCACGACGTCGTGACCGGGGGCGATTTGCGCCAGTCGCTCCAGCAACGCCTGCTGCGCGGCTTCGTCGACCACCGGCCCCGGGCCGTTGAGGTCGGTGATGCGTCCGTCCTGCTCGGCCAGCTTGATGTTGCTGCGGGTTTCCCCAGGCACGCGGATAAAGGCATCGACAAAGCCGCGCTGGGTGAACAGGGTCTCGAACACTTGGGCGTTGTCTTCGCCCAGAAAGCCACTGACCGTCAGCGTATGACCGAGGTCAGCCAGCACCTGGGCCACGTTCACGCCTTTGCCGGCGGCATGGGTGTGCATGTCGTCACTGCGGTTGACCTGCCCCGGTTCCAGGCGCGCCAGTTCCACCGTAAGGTCGAGCGCCGGGTTGAGGGTCAGGGTAAGAATCTTCGCCATTACAGCGCCTCCACTAATGCGCGCACGTCATCGGCGCTGCCCACGGCCAACGCCTCTTGGGCCAGGGTTTGTACTTGCACCAGACTCAGTTCGCGGACCCGCGCCTTGACCTCGGCAATGCTGCGGGCCGAGACACTCAGCTCGTCCACGCCCAGGCCCACCAGCACTGGCACCGCCAGTGGATCAGCGGCCAGCTCACCGCAGACACCGACCCACTTGCCATGGGCATGGGCGGCACGCACAGTGATGTCGATCAGTTGCAACACGGCCGGGTGCAAGCCATCGGCCTGGGCCGAAAGGGTCGGGTGACCACGGTCGATGGCCAGGGTGTATTGCGTCAGGTCGTTGGTGCCGACGCTGAAGAAGTCGACTTCCTTGGCCAGCACGGGCGCGAGCAACGCGGCGGACGGCACTTCGATCATGATCCCCAGTTGCAGGTCCGCCACCGGGATTTCCAGGCGCAGGCGTTCGGTCATGGCCCGGGCCTGGCGCCACTCATCGACGCTGCCCACCATCGGGAACATGATTCGCAACGGACGGTTGTCCGCCGAACGCAACAGGGCACGCAATTGCGCTTCCATGACCTGCGGACGTTGCAACGTCAGGCGAATACCCCGCACGCCGAGGAATGGGTTTTCTTCTTTCGCGATCGGCCAGTACGGCAGCGGTTTGTCGCCGCCGACATCCAGGGTGCGCACCACCAGCGGCCGACCGCCCAGGCCATCGAGCACCTTGCGGTATTCGGCTTCCTGGGTCGCTTCGTCCGGCGCCTGGGTGTGGGCCATGAAAATCAGCTCGGTGCGCAACAGGCCGATGCCTTCAGCGCCCTGCTCCACCGCGCTGGTCACGCCGGCGCTCTCGCCAATGTTGGCAAACACCTCCACGGCGTGACCGTCACGGGTCAATGCCGGCTGGTGGCGCTGTTCGGCGGCAATCTTGAGGCGCTGCTCGCGGGTGTCGCGTTCTTCGGTGGCCCGTTGCAGGGTGGCGGCATCGGGGTCCACGTGCAGGCGACCGCGCTGGCCGTCCAGCAGCAAGGGCGTGCCCGGCGCCAGCAACAACACCGCCGGCCCCGCCCCCACCAACGCTGGAATGCCCAAGGCCCGGGCAACGATGGCGCTGTGGGCGGTGGCGCCGCCGCGGGCGGTCAGAATCCCGGCCACCCGGGCCGGGTCCAGGCGGGCCACGTCGGACGGGCCGACTTCGTCCATCACCAGGATGTAGGGTTGATCGGGTTCGCTCAGGGTTTCGACGCCACACAGCTGCGCCAGCACCCGACGGCCGACGTCTCGCAGATCGGCGGCCCGTTCGGCCAGCAAGGCATCCTGCAAGGCTTCCTGCTCTTTGGCGGCGGCTTCGATCACGCCCATCCACGCCGCTTGCGCACTCTCGCCCAGCTTCAAGCGAGTGTCGACTTCGTCGGTCAGTTCCGGGTCGTCGAGCATTTCCTGGTGGGTGATGAAGATTTCGCGGATGGCCTTGGCCTTGGCCCGTTCGACCAAGCCTTCGATATCGCGCCGTACCTGGTTCAAGGCATTTTGCAGGCGCTCGCGCTCGATGGCCGCGGACTCGCCGCGCAGCGGGTAATCAATGGCCTGCAGCACCTGAATGTGGGCCGGACCGATGGCAATGCCGGGCGCCGCGGCGACGGCCTGGATCAGGCTGCCGGATTCGGGGGCCAGCATGACGGTGGCGACTTCGGCCATCGCCGGTTCTCGCGGCGTACTTGGTGGTGGCAACGGTTCGACTTCTTCGCCAAGGCCTTCTTCGATGGCCGCCAGCAGCGCCGGCAATGCGTCGTTGGCAATGCTCGGTTCGGCGATGAACTCCAGGACCTGTCCACGCCGGGCGCCCAGACTCAGCAACTTGCTCAGGCTCTTGACCGACACGGCGCTGTCCTGACCGTCGACGATGCGCACGCGGATCTCGCCGTCGAAACTTTTCGCCAGTTGCGCGAGGATCTTCGCCGGCCGCGCGTGCAAGCCATGGGCGTTGGCCAGGCCGATGCGCGCGCTGGGCCAGTCGGCGGGCAGTTCGCCACCGAGCACTTCGAGAACCTTGCGGCTGCTGGTGGCGCGACCCAGTTCATGGCCGCGGCCCTCGATCAACAGCGCGCAGAGCCGTTCCAGCAAGCTCTGGTGAGCCTCGCCGAGGCTGGCGAGACAGAACAGGCCACTCAGGGGTTGACCGAGGTAGCGGATGGGTTTGTCCGGCGTGACGAAAGCCAATCCCGGGCGCTTGACGGTCTGTTCACTGTGCAGCCACCACAAGCCGTCGCCCAGGGGCAGCGCCTCGACTTGCTGCAAGACACCGGCAAAGCCGTTGCTCACGCAGTCGGCCTGGCGCAGCAGTCGGGCACCGCGCCACACCAGCTCTTCGAAATCGTCAGCCGACACGCCGAGACCGATCATTTGCGCATCCAGGGCCAGCTCCTGCGGCGCGCCTTGCAGCAGCTTCAACAGGGCTTCGGCGGAGCCGGCACGGCGCAGGGCCTCACCCAGGTCAGTCTCGCCGAGGGCGCGGGTCAGCAGTTGCAGCAGGCGCAGGTGTTCGTCGGACTTGGCCGCAATGCCGATGGCCAGGTAAACGATCTGGCCATCGCCCCAGTCCACACCTTCCGGGAATTGCAGCAGGCGTACGCCAGTGGAATAAACCAGGTCACGGGTTTGCGGCGTGCCGTGGGGAATGGCAATACCTTGGCCAAGAAAGGTCGAGCCCTGGGCTTCGCGGGCCTGCAAGCCAGCCAGGTAGCCGTCAGCCACCAGGCCATCGGCCACCAGTTTGTCAGCGAGCAGTTGCAGCGCAGCGTCTTTATCCACAGCGGTCTGAGCCATGGATATCTGCTCTAGAGTGAGCTCGAGCATGCTTTCTCCTTTTTGGCGTCCGGTTGGCGCCAGGTATTGTTTTGAATGAATCAGCTTAGCGTTGCAGGACGGTTTTTGGCGCTATCGCGGCAGACGGGCCAAAAATCCTGCTAACCTTGAAAATACGCTTGCTGAAACGTTTAATCTAGAAAGATTGGCACGTTACTCGATAATCTCTCATCCTTGAAGTGCAACTTGTCGTAAGCGCTTGGACGGTGACCATCAGCTTGAATCGGGTAGGATGGCCCTTATTGTCGGGGCGAACTCGAAAAAATAAGGAAAACCGGGTTGAAACTCAGTGATATTGCCCAACTGGCCGGTGTATCCGTGACCACCGCCAGCTATGTCATCAATGGCAAGGCCGAACAGCAACGCATCAGCAACGCCACCGTCGAGCGGGTGCGAGCGGTGGTCAAGGAACATGGCTTCACGCCCAATCCCCAGGCCGCCGGGCTGCGCAGCCGGCACACGCGTACCTTGGGGTTCATCCTGCCGGACCTGGAAAACCCCAGTTACGCGCGTATCGCCAAGCTGCTGGAACAAGGCGCACGGGCGCGGGGCTATCAGTTGCTGATTGCCAGTTCCGACGATGCGCCCGACAGCGAGCGACAACTGTTGCAGCTGTTCCGCGCGCGCCGCTGCGATGCGCTGATCGTTGCCAGTTGCCTGCCGACCGGGGACGACAGTTACCGCCAATTGCAGGCCAAGGGCATTCCGATCATCGCCATCGACCGGGTGATGGAGCCTGCGCATTTCTGTTCGGTGATCAGCGACGACCGTCAGGCCAGCCTGCAACTGACCCGCAGCCTGCTGGAGACCCATCCGCGGCAAATCGCGCTGATCAGCGCCCGCCCCGAGTTGAGCATCAGCCAGGAACGGACCGCCGGTTTTAACGAAGCGCTGGCCGGCTTCGAAGGCCAGGTGTTGATCGAGCATGGCGAATCGTTCAGCCGTGAATGTGGCCGCCAGTTGATGGATGAAATGCTTGCGCGCCTGGGGCACCTGCCCGATGCGCTGATCACCACCTCCTATGTCCTGCTGCAAGGGGTGTTCGATGCCCTGCACGATTTCCCGCTCAAATCGCGCCCGCTGCGCCTGGGCACGTTCGGTGACACGCAGTTGCTGGATTTCCTGCCGCTGCCGGTCAACGCCATGTCCCAGCAGCATCAACTGATCGCCGACAAAGCATTGGAACTGGCACTGGCGGCCATCGAAAACGATGACTACCAGCCTGGCGTCCAGGCCATCGCGCGGACGTTCAAGCAGCGCATTCACCAAGGCTGAAGCATGGAGTTGATCGACACCCACACCCACCTGGATTTCCCGGACTTCGACGCGGACCGCTCGGCCCTGCTGGCCGAGAGCCGCGCCTTGGGCGTCCGGCAGATGGTGGTGCTGGGGGTGTATCGAGATAACTGGCAGCGGGTCTGGGACCTGGTGCAAAGCGACCCGGACCTGCACGCTGCCTTGGGCCTGCATCCGGTGTACCTCGATCAGCATTGCCCCGAAGACCTGGCACAATTGCGCGAATGGCTGGCCCGCCTGGCCGGGCATCGGCAATTGTGTGCCGTAGGGGAAATCGGCCTCGACTACTACATCGAAACCCTCGACCGTGAGCGCCAGCAAACGCTGTTCGAGGCGCAACTGCAGTTGGCGGCGGAGTTCGAACTGCCGGCGCTGATCCACGTGCGCCGCAGCCATGCTGCCGTGATCGCGACCCTCAAGCGCTTCGGCCTGGGCCGCAAGGGGATCATCCACGCGTTCGCCGGCAGCCTTGAAGAGGCCCGCGAATACATCAAGCTCGGCTTCAAGCTCGGCCTGGGCGGCGCCGCGACCTGGCCCCAGGCCCTGCGCATGCACCGGGTGCTGGCGAAACTGCCGCTGGAAGCGGTGGTGCTGGAAACCGACTCACCGGACATGGCCCCGGCGATGTTCCCCGGCCAGCGCAACAGCCCAGCGCATTTGCCGGCCATTTGCGAGGCGCTGGCGCAGATCATGACGGTCAGTCCAGAACAACTGGCTGAGGCCAGCACCACCAACGCCCGCGATTTGTTCAACTGGTAAAAACCCTGTGGGAGCGAGCTTGCTCGCGATAGCGGAGTGTCAGTCGACAAAAGGCTGTCTGACACACTGCAATCGCGAGCAAGCTCGCTCCCACATTGGATCGGCGGCGAACGCCGTTCTGTAGCTACACCCGAAACGCATTGATCAACTGCTTGAGCTGCACCACCTGGGCGGACAGTTCGCGGCTGGCGTCTTCGGTCTGGTGCGCACCTTCGGCGGTGCGTTCGCCGGCACGGTTGATCTCGACGATGTTCTGGTCGATATCGTGGGCCACGGCCGTCTGCTGCTCCACGGCGGCGGCGATCTGCTGGTTCTGGTCGACGATCATGCCGACGGCGCCGAGGATATTTTCCAGTGCCTGCTGGACCTTTTCCGACTGACCGACCGTGCCGCTGGCCATCTCATGACTGCTGCCCATGGCCTTGACGGCGGCGCCCACGCCACCGTGCAGCCGGCTGATCATCGCTTCGATCTCTTCGGTCGATTGTTGGGTCCGCTTGGCCAGGGTCCGCACTTCGTCGGCCACCACCGCAAAACCGCGCCCTTGCTCGCCCGCCCGGGCCGCTTCGATGGCGGCGTTGAGGGCCAGCAGGTTGGTCTGCTCGGCGATGCTCTTGATCACATCCAGCACGCGGCTGATGGCCTGGCTGTCGATCGCCAGTTGATTGATCACCTGCACCGACTGATCGATCTCGCTGGCCAACCGGGCGATGCTACCCTGCTGGGACTCCACCAGCCCACGCCCGCTAAGGGTCTCGTCGTTGACGCTGTGAGCACTGCTGACCGCCGCGGCGGCACTGCGGGCGACCTCCTGGGCCGTCGCCGACATCTGGTTCATCGCCGTGGCCACCAGTTCGATCTGGCTGCGCTGGCCGGCGACGGCCTGGTTGCTCTGGGCCGATACCGCTTCCACCTGCCCGGCCTGGCGCTCGACTTCGGCGACGGTCCGGCCGACCTGTTCGATCAGGTCATGGATTTTCTTTACGGTGCCGTTGAACACTTCACCCAACTCGCCCAGCTCGTCCTTGCTGCGGGCCACGAAATTGACCGTCATGTCCCCCGCCGCCACCTTGTCCATCATCTGGCCCAGGTGCTGGAGCGTGGTGCGGGTCGACGCATAGAAGCCGGCGTACAGGTAAAAAATCAGCAGGAATACGGCCGCCAGGGCCACGGCTTGCAGCACCATGTGGCTGCGATTCTGCTCCAGGCGCTGTTGCAACTGGACACCCAGGAAGCCCTGGGTCGCTTCGTTCAGCCGGTAAGTCTGCTCCATCAGGCCGCTGACCTGGTCATAGAACGCCGGCCACGGCGCATCGAGGGTGTCGGCCATCACCACCTGCTCCTCGATCAGCTCCGAGACCTTCTTGAGGGTGCTCTTGCTGCCGTCGGCCTGAGCGGCAAGGGCTTGCCCGGCGGCCTTGCTGGAGCCCAGGGCATCCTGCAGTTTCACGTCGTATTCGCCCTGGAGCTTTTCGATCTGCGCCAGCAACTCGTCGAAGCGGGTACTCGAGGCTGAATTGAGAAAGCCCAGCCCCAACGATGACGCGCCCAGTGCCCGGCCTTCGCCGAGAGTCTGGGTGACCTTGGGGGTCATGCCGATGATCAATTCGCTGAGCTGACGGATGTCGCCCTGGTTGTCGCGGCTCAAGCCCGCCTGGCTCGCGATAATCTGACTGAACATCTGCGCGTTGTTGAGCAACTTGGCGATCGCCGCGCTTTTGCTTAGCAGGGAGTTTTCCGCCTGCTGCGCCTTGAATGCCGCAATCATTTCGTCGCGCTTGGCATCGAAGGCGCTGACCTGTTCGGCCTCGACAGCCATCGCGGTCATGCCCTGCAAGCGCGCCAGCACCTGCTGCTCAAGGCTGCCGATCTTCGCCTCCACGTCACCGGCCTTGCCGGACTGTCCGAGGCTGGCGTTGATCTGCACCAAATTATTCAGGGTTTCCAGGTCCCGGCGCAGGGTCAGGCTGCTGCCCAGCAGGTCGAGGCTTTGCAGCTCCACGTGGGTGCCCTGGAACTCTCGATAGGATTCGCGCACCAGAAAGAAATTGGTCACCAGCATCGGCAGCAGAAACAACACGCTGATCAGGCTGAACTTCATGCCGAAGCTCAGGCGGTTCATCAGCGCGACGGCGGGCCAGAGCAAACTCTTCACAAGGAAGCCTCCCGGTAAGTGTTCTTATTTTTATGAGTTCGCGCACGGAGACAGCAGAAAGCCACTATTGGGCGCGCTGCTTCTGTATAGCCTAAATCGAAGGGGAGATTTGTAACTTAAGGTTAACGAGCGACCTGCCCTTTGTGGCGCGGGGATTTATCCCCGCTGGGGCGCGGAGCGGCCCCTGGCATTTCTAAGTTGAATCAATGGGTCTGCTATGCAGCCCAGCGGGGATAAATCCCCTCACCACAATGGCATGACCTTGCTGTTCTTAAGCCAGCACCGTCCACAACGCAAATCCGGCATACCACAGCACCGCCGAGCGCAGCAGCAACTCCCAAAGCCTATCCAGGCTGTTGATGCCATCCGGCCCGGCCACGGGCTTGGGAATCTCGCCAGCCACCAGGCCTACCTTGTCGATCAGATGGGCCGCGCTGATGTTCCAGTTCAACAGCTCATGCAGCATGACTCGGCTGACCGCGACGAAATTGCCCACCAGGGCGAAGCTCGCCGCCAGCAGCCGCACCGGCACCCAGTCGAAGGCATGGCGCATCTGCGCGGCGCGCTCGACCACACCGGGGTTCTGGCTGTGCTCGGCGGCCAGTGCCAACAGGCGATAGCTCAGGGCCGCGACCGGCCCCAGCAGGAAGTACCAGAAAATCACCGCGAAAAAGCTCTGGTAAGCCTGCCACAGCAAATACCCCTGGACCCGCTCCAGCAACTTCTCGCCGTCATCGGCTTCGATGTCCAGGTCGCGCTTGGCCACATGGGCTGCCGCTTGCAGGTCTTCCCGACGCCACGCATCGCGAAAGGGCCCCAGGTCTGCCAGCAGATCGCCGCGCCCCAGGCTGTAAATCACCACCAACAGATGCACCGGCAAGGCCAGCAGACCATAGGCCACCGGCTCCAGTACCCACAGCAACAATGCCAGCAGGGCCACGGGCAGCAGGACCATCACCACCAGGACGAGCCAAGGCCGGTTGACCCAGCGTGGGCTCGCCTCGAGCTTGTTCAGTTCGCTCAACCACCCGCCGTCGCGCTGGACCCGCTGGCGCAAGGCCGAGAACTTCTCGATCCAGACCGCCAGCAGCAACACCAGAAAACTCATTGTCCTTCCCCTTCTGTCAGGGCCGCGCGATAGCGTGCCCAGTCGAATGCCGGTCCTGGATCGGTCTTGCGCCCCGGAGCGATGTCGCTATGCCCACAGATACGCTGCACCGTGATCGCCCTGAACGCCGCCTGCAACTGCCGGGTCAGCTCCACCAACGCGACATATTGCGCGTCGGCGAAAGGCAGATCATCGGTGCCCTCAAGCTCGATGCCTATGGAAAAATCGTTACACGTTTCCCGTCCTTCGAAGCACGAGACACCCGCATGCCAGGCGCGGTCCAGACAGGAGACAAACTGGGTGACGGCGCCGTCACGCTCGATCAGGAAATGCGCAGAGACGCGCAAGTCGGCGATACCGGCAAAATAGGGATGTTCCGTGACATCCAGACGATTCTGGAAGAATTCCTGCACCTTGCCCGTGGCGAATTGTGCCGGCGGCAGGCTGATGTTGTGGATCACCAGCAGGGAAATCTCGCCCTCGGGGCGCGCATTGAAATTGGGCGATGGGCAATGACGCACGCCATCGCACCAACCGCTCGCGGAGTCCAGCTGCATACAGGTTCCTTGGAAGACGACCGGGAATGTCGTCAGTATGCCGTGATCGGGCCAGGCTGCGCGATCACTTGCCGCGATTGAGCTGACGCAAATTGCCCAGCACCGACTCCAGTGCCCGGTCGAACAGCAGGGTGTCGTCCAACAGGCGCACCGCGCCCCGGCGAAACTCCAGGGCCAGGCTGGTGCGGCTGTGCTCCTGCACTTTCAGGCCGGTGCGGTTGACGAAGATGTACTTGCCGGTGGCCTCGATGATCGCCGCCAGTTTGCAACGCAGGCTGTTGTCATCGTCTTCCTGGAACTCCACCCAGCTTCCCAGGCGCAATTGGTCGACCTGCATCAGGCCCACGTCATCGGCCGGCAAGCGTACCTCTGCGTTATCCGCCGGCGCATGCTGGGCGGTGCGCAGGACAATTTTCTCGCGCACCTGGACCATGACCGGCGAATTGAGCGACTGAGCCGGGTCCGTTGCCTGCCCCACCTGCTCAAGGGCCCGAACATGCAAGGCTTCCAGCTCGCTGAAAAACTCGCTGGTGGCAAACGGGTCGAACGCCGAACGGTTCAGGCCGTCGCGCAAGGCCTTGAGCAGTTCCGGCACGATCGCCAGTAAACGCAGGCCGGCGTCTGGCTCGTCGTGATGCTGGACACTCCAGATCAGCTGCTCCAAGGTCGCTACGTCGGCCTGCCACTCGGCTGAATACTTGCCGTGCTTGAAACAGGTCAGTAACAACACCTGGCTCCAGGCCTGCTGCACGAACTCCACCACGGCGAGTGGCAACACCTTGCCCAGCATGACTTGGTTCAACGCCCCTTCGACGCGCAGGCGAGCCAGCTCGGCCTTGGCCCGTCCCTCTTCAGCGTCACGAATGCGCTGTTCAAGCAACTCACTGCGGCGCCGCTCGTCACTGGTGAAGGCCAGGAAGTCGGCGAGCAGTTCGGAGAAAATCGCCGGGTCATCGACGAAGTCATTCAACAGGCGCTGCACCACTTGCTCGATACGCAGATAAAGGCTATCGCGCTGATGATCGTCGCAAGCGCCCCAGCCCATGGCCGCCGCGGCGATTTCATTGAGCAGCCGTCGGGCCGGATGATTGCCGCGACTGAAGAAACTCTTGTCCTGCACCGCGACCTTGAGCATCGGGATCTGCAGACGGCCGATCAGGGCCTTGAGGGAGTCCGGCAGGTTATGGTCGTCGAGGATGAATTCGAACATCATCGAGATCAGATTAATGACGTCTTCGTCGGCGCCCTCGACCACCCGGGACTTGCCGCTCCTGACACTGACCCGGGTCAGCAGTTGTTCGAGCTGGCTACGCAAATCGAACTCGTCATGGACGGTGGGCGCGGGGACGTATTGTTGCAGGTGGGAGAGCAACCGCAGCAGGTCACGGGTCGAGATCGGCTGGGCCGCTGCGCTGGCCTCCAACGTAGGCGCCACGCTGCCACGCACCTGCAGCAAGAGTTTCTGCAACGCAGCGAACACCTCCTGCACGCTGTCATCGACCTCCGAAGCCTTGGGCCTGGGCGCGCTATCGACCTTGGGCGCAGGGTTATCGTCGATACGGTCCGAAGCACGTCGGGAAAGCGAAACCTTGAGGTCCGGCAAGATACCGGTGGCCGCCAGCAACTGATTGGCCTCGCCATAGAGCGGGTCGCATTCGCTGAGCACATAGCGCTCGAATAGTTTGAGCAGGATCAGCTTGACCTTGATCCCTACGCCCAGGTTGCGCCCGGCCTGTAGAAAATTCTCACACAGCCGCGCGGGGTTCAGGGGGTTCTGCTGATTCGTCAACGGCCGGTCCAGCAGCACGCTGAGGCGTGCCGTCAGTTGATCGAGCGACACGCCATCACGACCGAGTACTCGTGTGACCATGGCCTCAACGGCCAAATGGCGCTCCAGGTCGTCATGCGTTGCCTGAGCCTGGGGACCTGGCGCCAGCACGGGCACCAAGGCGGCTTGCGTCAGGTCGTATTGGACGAGGCTGACGAACGCCTCGAAAAACTGCTCGATAAACCCGCGTTCAATACTCTTGCGTTTCAGGCGCAGGTCCCGCATGGCTTCGAAGAACAGGTTCTGCTCGACATCATTGCGTGCCCGGTCGGCCATTTCGAACAGCGTATCGTCGGCGTTATCGAACAGCCCTTGCAAGCCAAAGCGCAACTGCTGGGCAGCCTTATCGCGAACCTGCAACAGAATCACAGGCAGGCGGGCGAGCGGCGAATGATTCGCCTGATCGGTAGAAGCCTTGTGCAAAGGCACTACATTCCCGTCGTTATGCATCCTGGCCCCCTGAAACGGCATTCTTCGGTTCGCTACGTCAAAGCTATGACGTCAATCGAAAGGCGGATTATCTGGCAAAGAATCCCGTCATACCAGCAGTACTCTGTGACCCAGCTCGAAATACTTCGCAATAAGTGACCGATCAATCGAGGAAATGTTGCGAGGATGCGACCAAATGCAGGTTTCGACGACGGCAGCAGACATCTGGCGCCTTGGGTTCGCTCGCAGCCTGGCCCTATAATCGGGCCACTTTGTTTGTGGAGCCCGTTATGCCGAACCTACGTCTTGCCGATCTGACCGCCGAAATCGAAGCCAACGTACGCCGTGCGTTGCTCGAAGACATCGGCAGCGGCGACATCACCGCACAACTGATCCCCGCCGAACGCCTGGCCAAGGCCACCATCATTACCCGCGAAGCCGCGACCATCAGCGGCACCGCCTGGGTCGATGCCGTGTTCCGGCAACTGGACCCGCGTGTCGCGGTGCATTGGCAAGTACATGACGGCGACCGGGTGAACCCCGATCAGGCGCTATTCCACCTCGAAGGTCCGGCCCGCTCGCTGCTGACCGGTGAACGCAGCGCGCTGAACTTCCTGCAAATGCTCTCGGGCGTTGCCACCCGGGCCCGCTACCTGGCCGACTTTGTCGCCGACACCCAGGTCAAGCTGCTGGACACCCGCAAGACCCTGCCTGGGCTGCGCCTGGCCCAGAAGTACGCCGTCACCTGCGGCGGTTGCCATAACCACCGCATCGGCCTTTACGATGCGTTCCTGATCAAGGAAAACCACATTGCTGCCTGCGGCGGCGTTGCCCAGGCCATTGCTGCCGCCCACAAGATCGCGCCGGGTAAACCGGTGGAAATCGAAGTGGAAAGCCTGGCGGAATTGAAAGAAGCGTTGGCGGCCAACGCCGACATCATCATGCTCGACGAGCTGAGCCTGGACGACATGCGTGAAGCCGTACGCCTGAACGGCGGCAAGGCGAAGCTGGAGGCCAGTGGCGGGATCAACGAAAGCACGTTGCGCCCGATTGCCGAGACCGGGGTGGACTACATTTCCATCGGGGCGATGACCAAGGATGTGAAGGCGGTGGACCTGTCGATGCGGCTCAGTATCTGAGGAGCAGTGGGGAGCTTCAAGCTGCAAGCTTCAAGCGGTTCGACGCTTGCCTTGCAGCTTGAAGCTTGTAGCTTGTAGCTTGTAGCTTGTAGCTTGTAGCTTGTAGCTTGTAGCTTGTAGCTTGTAGCTTGTAGCTTGTAGCTTGTAGCTGCTTCTAAACTACAAGATTATTCATCTCGCAGTATTCATCCCATTCCACACCCAACACCTCGGCCGCTTCCTTGTGCAACGCAAAGCGCTGCTCCTCGAACTCTTCAGGCGTGCTGGTGTACTTGAGCGTCAGCTCCCAGGGCTGCAGCCCCTGGGCTTCGGCTTCGTCCTCGAACGCCCACTGGATCTGGTCTTTCTGATCGTCGGCGGGCAAGTCCTTGATCTCTTCCAGCAACTGGGGCGCGTCCAGTACGTATTTTTTCAGCGCTTCTTCGTGCCTGGCTTCCTGGGTCAATTCTTTAACGGTCATGGCGTTCTCGCTGATCTGGGGAATGGAAGATGGATCTGGATCATCAAGGATCTCTCTGACGCAGAAAACCGTTTAAAAGCCCGGTTTATTTGGCCTTCAGAACCATTCGGGGATCATCTGAAAACAAAGGTGTTTGATTTTTTGGGACAAGGAATCCTAACAGAGACGCAAGCCAGTGCAACAACCGGAATCGAATAGAGGAACGAGGTATGCGCCCGGTTACAGTTTCTCGTTTCCATGGGCGGGGATTAACCCCTTATAAATATTCCATTACTTCGGCACTGAGGCTCGATGACCCAAGCCTTCTCATTGACCGCCCCGACGCCTGCAACTATATTCAGTCGCAACGAAAAGCGCTCATGTCAAAAAAATGAAAAAAAACCTCGCAAAGCTGCTCAATGAACAAAGCTCATTCACTTGGCCGCAACTCATCACCCTATTACGTCGCTTGGGTTACTCCCAACTGGAAGGCTCGGGCAGTCGAGTTAAATTCGATAATGGCGACCCAAGTGCAATGATCAACTTACACAAGCCGCAGCCAGGTAATGAGCTCAAAATGTATGTAAGACGCCAGATTATTGAACAATTGAAAAACAGGAGGCCTGATCCCATGAGCACCCAGCTACATTACAAGGGCTACGTGGGCTCAATTGAAGCGAGCACCGAAGATAAGTGCCTGTTCGGAAAGCTCTTATTCATTCGGGCGCTGGTGAGCTATGAGGGACAAACGGTGGCCGAACTAGAAACGGCTTTTCGCGAATCCGTAGATGATTATCTACAGACCTGCGAGCGGCTAGGTCAGAAGCCGGAAATACCCTGCAAGGGATCGTTCAATGTTCGCATCGGCCACGATCTGCATTTGGCAGCGGCTTTGGCTGCGACTCGTCAAAATGTGTCGCTGAATGACCTGACACGCCAAGCACTGAACGAATATCTACAGCATCACGCATAAAAAGCGCAGGCGAAAAAAGTTTTTTGCCCGAGACAGGAATCGAACCTGCGACCTTCGCGTTACGAGTGCGCTGCTCTACCGACTGAGCTACACGGGCGGTGGCTAAACCTAGCATCGTCCCCTGTGGCCAGGCAAACCCGCGACACAGGGATTTTCGCCACACAGCAAAAACGCCCCGAACCAGTCGGGGCGTTTGCTTGTTCAGCGGCTAAGCGAGGGGGTGATTAAAACGCCCGATGCCTTGGCTGCTGCGACGTCCTTGATGGACAGCTTGATACGGCCGCGGTTGTCCACGTCCAGTACCAGCACTTCCACTTCCTGGCCTTCTTTGAGGATGTCGGTCACTTTCTCGACGCGAGCATCGCTCAGCATGGAGATGTGAACCAGACCGTCCTTGCCCGGCAGGATGTTGACGAAGGCACCGAAGTCGACGATGCGCTCAACCTTGCCGACGTAGATCTTGCCGATCTCGGCTTCGGCGGTGATGCCCAGGACGCGCTGGCGTGCCGCTTCTGCCGCTTCCTTGGTTTCGCCGAAGATCTTGATCGAACCGTCGTCTTCGATGTCGATCGAAGCCTTGGTTTCTTCACAGATCGCACGGATGGTCGCGCCGCCTTTACCGATGACATCACGGATTTTGTCGGTGTCGATTTTTCATCGCGATCATGGTCGGAGCATTTTCCGACAGCTCGGTACGGGACTGACCGATGATCTGGTTCATCTGGCCGAGGATATTCAGGCGCGCTTCCAGGGCTTGGCCCAGGGCGATTTCCATGATCTCTTCGGTGATGCCCTTGATCTTGATGTCCATCTGCAGCGCGGTAACACCTTTGGCGGTACCGGCTACTTTGAAGTCCATGTCGCCGAGGTGATCTTCGTCGCCCAGGATGTCGGTCAGGACGGCGAATTTCTCGCCTTCTTTAACCAGACCCATGGCGATACCGGCAACCGGTGCCTTCATTGGCACACCAGCGTCCATCAGGGCCAGGGAAGCGCCGCAGACCGAAGCCATGGAGCTCGAACCGTTGGACTCGGTGATTTCCGATACCACACGAATGGTGTACGGGAACACGTCGGCAGCAGGCAGCATGGCCTGGACCGAACGACGGGCCAGACGGCCGTGACCGATTTCGCGGCGACCTGCGCCACCCATGCGACCACACTCGCCCACCGAGAACGGAGGGAAGTTGTAGTGCAGCATGAACGGGTCTTTCTTTTCGCCTTCCAGGGTGTCCAGCAGTTGCGCGTCACGGGCGGTGCCCAGCGTGGCAACGACCAGGGCCTGGGTTTCGCCACGGGTGAACAGTGCCGAACCGTGGGTCTTCGGCAGAACGCCGACTTCGATGTTCAGCGGACGTACGGTGCGGGTGTCGCGACCGTCGATACGCGGCTTGCCGTTGACGATGTTTTCGCGAACGGTGCGGTATTCGATTTCACCGAAAGCGGCTTTGACTTCAGCGGCAGATGGCTGGCCTTCTTCACCGGACAGTTTGGCAACCACCTGGTCTTTCAGCTCGCCCAGACGCGCATAACGGTCGGCCTTGACGGTGATGGTGTAGGCCTGGGAGATCGCTTCGCCGAACTCGGCACGGATAGCGCCCAGCAGTTCGGTGGCTTCGGCTTGCGGAGCCCAGGACCAGGTTGGCTTGGCGGCTTCGGCGGCCAGTTCCTTGACGGCGTTGATCACCACCTGGAACTCGTCGTGGGCGAACAGTACGGCGCCCAGCATCTGGTCTTCGGTCAGTTCCTTGGCTTCGGACTCAACCATCAGCACGGCTTCGGAAGTACCGGCCACGACCATGTCCAGGCTCGAGGCTTTCAGTTGCTCGTAGGTTGGGTTCAGCAGGTAGCCGGTGCTTTCGTGGAACGCCACGCGGGCAGCGCCGATCGGGCCATCGAAAGGAATGCCGGAGATGGCCAGGGCAGCCGAGGTACCGATCATCGCAGCGATGTCCGGATCGGTTTTCTTGCTGGTGGAGACGACGGTGCAGACAACCTGCACTTCGTTCATGAAGCCTTCTGGGAACAGCGGACGGATCGGACGGTCGATCAGTCGGGAAGTCAGGGTTTCTTTCTCGGAAGGACGGCCTTCGCGCTTGAAGAAACCGCCAGGGATCTTACCGGCAGCGTAAGTCTTTTCCTGGTAGTGAACAGACAGAGGGAAGAAACCCTTGCCTGGATCGGCTTGCTTGGCACCGACAACGGTCACCAATACGCTGACGTCGTCGTCAACGGTGACCAGCACTGCGCCGGAGGCCTGACGGGCGATACGGCCAGTCTCGAGGGTAACGGTCGACTGACCGAATTGGAATTTTTTGATTACCGGGTTCACGGTGTCCTACCTTCTTTGTGGCTCTTGGGGAACTTGTCTTCTTGCGAAATTCTTGGGCAATGTCGGGAGTCGGCCCAACCCTTGTCCAGGGTAAAACGTGTATCCAGATAAAACTTGAGGCTGGGAGCCTGCCATGGCCAGCGGGAATCCCACCGGCACACGGCAAACAACCAACCTCTAGCGCAATCGCTGATTAGCGACGCAGACCCAGGCGACCGATCAGAGTCTGATAGCGACCCAGATCCTTGCCTTTCAGGTAGTCCAGCAGCTTACGGCGCTGGTTTACCATGCGGATCAGACCACGACGGGAGTGGTGATCTTTACCGTTGGCCTTGAAGTGACCTTGCAGCTTGTTGATGTTGTGGGTCAGCAGTGCAACTTGCACTTCTGGCGAACCAGTGTCACCAACAGCTTGCTGGTAGTCAGCTACGATTTGTGCTTTTTCTTGAACGTCGAGAGCCATGAGGCAATCCTTTTATCAGGAAACCACCCAAGGGCGGTTTCAACAGGCCAGGGACAAATCCCTGTATCTATAAATGAGTAGTGACCGTGCCTGTTAACAGCCACACTCGCCAGCCTGTTGTTACGCAGGCTGGTTCCGGTCATTCCGACCGAATCAGTCGACGCGGCGCGATCCGCCCGTCTTCGCTCACTTCACCGATACCGATGAAGCGACCATTGTGATCCTGTACCCGTACCATGCCGAACTTCGGCGCATCCGGGGCGCGTACCGGCTGGCCGTTGAGCCAGTAGAACGCGCTGTGTTCCGAGAACTGCAACAGCGGCCAATCCAGCAACCCGCTGTCCGATGGCATCAGGAAACGGTCGACCGCTTCGTTGCCGCCTTCGGCATGTACCGCTTCGAGCTCTTCCAGGGTGACCGTCTGGGCCAGCGTGAAAGGCCCGGCCTGGGTCCGTCGCAATTCTGCCACGTACGCGCCACAGCCGAGCTGCTCACCGATATCCTCCACCAGGGTGCGGATATAGGTGCCTTTGCTGCAATCCACGGCGAGCCGTGCAGTATTACCGTCAAAGGCCAGCAATTCCAAGCGCGCAATAGTAACAGAACGCGGTTCGCGCTCCACTACTTCGCCTGCACGGGCCAGCTTGTACAACGGCTGGCCATCACGCTTGAGGGCGGAGTACATCGGCGGTATCTGACTGATTTGCCCGCGAAAATGCGGCAATACGGCCTCGACATCCGCCTGACCAACGGTCACCGGGCGCTCCAGCAGAACCTCACCTTCGGCGTCCGCCGTGGTGGTGGTCTTGCCCAGTTGCGCCAGGGTTTCATAACCCTTGTCGGAATCGAGCAGGTATTGAGAGAACTTGGTCGCTTCGCCGAAGCACAGCGGCAATACGCCAGTGGCCAGCGGATCGAGGCTACCGGTGTGCCCGGCCTTCTCGGCATTGAGCAGCCAGCGGACCTTCTGCAACGCGGCGTTGGAGGTGAACCCCAACGGCTTGTCGAGCAGGATGATGCCGCTGACGTTACGACGGATACGTTTGACCTGAGCCACCGAATTACTCCTTGGTGTCTTCAGGTTCAGCCGCAACCGGGTGCTGACTGTCTTCAGCCACGGCGCGTTCAATCAACGCCGACAGGTGCGCACCCCGCACGACGCTTTCGTCGTAGTGGAAGTGCAACTGTGGGACGCTGCGCAACTTCATCTCCCGGGCCAACTGCATGCGCAGGAAACCGGCGGCGGAGTTGAGCACCTTGATGCTTTGGGCGATTTCTTCGGCGCTGTCCTGGCCCATCACGGTGATGAAAATCTTCGCATGACCGACGTCACGGCTGACTTCCACTGCGGTAATGGTGACCAGGCCGACGCGCGGGTCTTTGACTTCGCGGCGGATCAGCTGGGCCAGCTCGCGCTGCATCTGATCACCGATTCGTTGGGTACGGCTATATTCTTTTGCCATGTCTTGTTACCTGTTACTGCCCCACGGTCAAACCCGTGAGGTCTGAAAGCGGCAAACGCCCGGCCTGACAAAAGCCAGACCGGGCGTTGCGTTTAGAGTCCACCCACGAGGCAGTGCGTATTCACGCGGCTGCCCGGTGTGGCTCTTGAAGTGCGCGAGTCAGAGGCTGCGAGCAACCTGGACCTTCTCGAAGACTTCGATCTTGTCGCCGACCTTGACGTCGTTGTAGCTCTTGACGCCAATACCGCATTCCATGCCGGCACGTACTTCGGAAGCGTCATCCTTGAAGCGGCGCAGGGATTCCAGCTCGCCTTCGAAGATAACGATGTCTTCACGCAGTACACGGATCGGACGGTTACGGTGAACGACACCCTCGATCACCATGCAACCGGCGATCGCGCCAAACTTCGGCGAACGGAACACGTCGCGAACTTCGGCCACGCCCAGGATGTTCTCGCGAACATCGCTGCCCAACATGCCGGTCAGGGCTTTCTTGACGTCTTCGATGATGTCGTAGATCACGTTGTAGTAACGCATATCCAGGCCTTCCTGCTCGACGATCTTGCGAGCGCCAGCATCGGCACGCACGTTGAAGCCGAACAGTACAGCGTTGGAGGCCAGTGCCAGGTTGGCGTCGGATTCGGTGATACCACCAACACCGCCACCGACCACGCGCACTTGCACTTCGTCGTTACCCAGGCCGTTCAAGGCGCCGTTCAACGCTTCCAGCGAACCACGGACGTCGGATTTGAGGACGATGTTGAGCGTCTTCTTCTCTTCCTGACCCATGTTCTCGAAGATGTTTTCCAGCTTGCCGGCGTGAGCGCGAGCCAGTTTGACTTCGCGGAACTTGCCTTGACGGAACAGAGCCACTTCACGGGCTTTCTTCTCGTCAGCCACAACGCTCATCTCGTCGCCAGCATCCGGGGTGCCGTCCAGGCCGAGGATCTCGACCGGAATCGCAGGACCCGCTTCCTTGATGGACTTGCCGTTCTCGTCGAGCATGGCGCGCACACGGCCATAGTTCGAGCCGACCAGCACCATGTCGCCTTGGCGCAGGGTACCGTCTTGAACCAGGACGGTCGCAACCGGGCCACGGCCCTTGTCGAGACGGGACTCAACGACCACACCACGGCCTGGGGCCGAAGGTGTAGCGGTCAGTTCCAGGACTTCGGCTTGCAACAGAACGGCTTCGAGCAGTTCGTCAACGCCGGTACCCATCTTCGCGGAGACCGGTACGAATGGAGTGTCGCCACCCCACTCTTCGGAAGTCACACCGTGCACCGACAGTTCGCTACGGATGCGATCGAGGTCGGCACCCGGCTTGTCGATCTTGTTCACCGCAACCACCAGAGGCACGCCAGCTGCCTTGGCATGCTGGACCGCTTCGATGGTTTGTGGCATCACGCCGTCGTCCGCCGCAACCACCAGGATCACAATGTCGGTCGCCTTGGCACCACGGGCACGCATCGCGGTAAACGCGGCGTGACCCGGGGTGTCGAGGAACGTCACCATGCCGCGGTCGGTTTCAACGTGGTAGGCGCCGATGTGCTGGGTAATGCCGCCAGCCTCACCTGCCGCAACCTTCGCACGACGGATATAGTCGAGCAGGGAGGTTTTACCGTGGTCAACGTGGCCCATTACGGTCACGACCGGTGCACGGGAAACCGCCTCACCTTCAAACTTCAGGGACTCGGCCAGGGAATCTTCCAGGGCCGTGTCGCTGACCAGGGTCACTTTGTGGCCCAGCTCTTCGGCAACCAGTTGGGCAGTTTCCTGATCCAGTACCTGGTTGATGGTGGCCGGCGTACCCAGCTTGAACATGAACTTGATGATTTCAGCAGCCTTGACCGACATCTGTTGGGCCAGATCGCCCACAGTGATGGTCTCGCCGATCTTCACTTCACGCACGACAGGGCCGGTAGGGCTCTGGAAACCGTGGGCGTTGCGTTTCTTCAGCTTGGCCTTGCCGCGACCGCCGCGACGGAAGCCATCGCTTTCTTCGTCGGTGGTACGTGGCGCAACGCGTGGTGCCGGCGCCTTTTCCTTGACCGAGGCACGATGAGGAGCGTTTTTGCGCTCGCCATCGCCACTGCCACGACGGTTGTCGTCGGCACGCGGTTTGTCCGGACGACGCTGTTCATCGCGCTTGCGGGTATCAGCCGCAGGTGCAGATGCAGGCGCTGCCGCCACGACCGGTGCGCTTTCACGCACAGGCTCGGCGACTGCGGCAGGCGCCGCAACGGCTTCGACCGGAGCGGATTGCGCAGCAGCAGGCTGGCGACGCGCTTCTTCTTCGGCGCGACGCTTGGCTTCTTCTTCAGCCTTCTGACGGGCAGCATTTTCTACTGCGCGACGTTCTTCCAGTTCGCGTTTGCGCTCGGCTTCGATTTCTTCCGGGCTGCGCTGTACGAAGACTTTCTTCTTGCGTACTTCAACGCTGATGCTTTTGCTACCGGCAACACGCAGGGTGCTGGTGGTTTTACGCTGCAGAGTGATCTTGCGCGGTTCTTCCACTTTCGCCTTGTGACTGCTCTTCAAGTGAGTCAGCAGGGACTGCTTCTCACTGTCGGTCACATGTTCCTCGGCGGCGGTGTGCGGCAGACCTGCCTCACGCATCTGCTGCAACAGGCGCTCTACCGGTGTTTTGACCTCATCGGCCAGTTGTTTCACCGTGACTTGCGTCATGCACTTCTCTCCTCAGGCCGCGCCTAATTACTCGAACCAGTGGGCTCGGGCGGCCATGATCAACTTGCCGGCACGATCATCGTCAATGCCGTCGATGTCGAGCAGATCGTCAATAGACTGCTCGGCCAGGTCTTCGCGGGTAATTACGCCGCGCACCGCCAGTTCCATCGCCAAATCCTTGTCCATGCCCTCAAGCGAGAGCAGGTCTTCGGCCGGATGGGCGTCTGCCAGCTTTTCCTCAGTAGCGATAGCTTTGGTCAACAAACGATCCTTGGCCCGAGCGCGAAGCTCGTTGACGATTTCCTCGTCAAAGCCGTCGATGTTGAGCATTTCTTCCACCGGTACGTAGGCAATCTCTTCCAGGCTGGTAAAGCCTTCATCCACCAGCACCTGTGCCAGCTCTTCGTCGACTTCCAGCTCGTCGATGAAGTTGCGCAGGATGTCGCCGGTTTCAGCTTGCTGCTTAGCCTGGATGTCCGATTCGGTCATCACGTTCAGGGTCCAGCCGGTCAACTGGCTGGCCAGACGCACGTTCTGACCACCGCGACCGATGGCCTGAGCGAGATTGTCTGCGCCAACGGCGATGTCCATGGCATGGGCATCTTCGTCAACGATAATTGCCGCCACTTCAGCTGGCGACATGGCATTGATCACGAACTGAGCCGGGTTGTCGTCCCACAGGACGATGTCCACGCGCTCGCCGCCCAACTCGCCGGATACGGCCTGGACACGCGAACCGCGCATGCCAATGCAGGCACCTTGCGGGTCGATGCGTTTGTCCTTGGAGCGGACCGCGATCTTGGCACGCGAACCCGGATCACGGGAGGCAGCCATTACTTCGATCAGGCCTTCAGCAATTTCCGGCACTTCGATGCGGAACAACTCGATCAGCATTTCCGGCGCAGTACGCGACAGGATCAACTGTGGGCCGCGGTTCTCGGTGCGGATTTCCTTGAGCAGCGCGCGCAGGCGCACGCCAACCCGGAAAGTTTCGCGAGAAATGATGTCTTCACGGGCCAGCAACGCTTCGGCGTTGTTGCCCAGGTCGACGATCACGTTGTCGCGGGTGACTTTTTTCACGGTGCCGGAGATGATTTCCCCCAGGCGCTCGCGATAGGCGTCGACGACTTGTGCACGCTCGGCTTCGCGAACTTTTTGCACAATGACCTGCTTGGCAGTCTGTGCAGCGATGCGACCGAACTCGATGGACTCGATCTTTTCTTCGACGACATCACCGACCTTGGCGCCAGGATGCGTTTCTGCAACCTTGCTTGGCCAGGTTTCGATAGCCGGATCGTCCAGGTCGGCTTCTTCGACCACCGTCCAGCGACGGAAGGTCTCATAGGCACCGGTGTGGCGATTGATTTCCACACGCAAATCAACTTCGTCTTCAAACCGCTTTTTAGTGGCAGTGGCCAGGGCCAACTCCAGCGCTTCAAAAATAACGTTAGCCGGTACGCCCTTTTCATTGGATACCGACTCAACAACCAGCAGTACTTCTTTGCTCATCGTACGCCTCGCCTTTCGCAAGCCATTGGATCCGCGGGATCCGCAGTATCTGGCACGTATCAGTCAAAACTGGGAATAATGTTGGCCTTGTCGATCATATCGATCGGCAACAGGAACTCATGGTCTTCTACCTGCACCACGACGTCCTGCTCTTCTACACCGCGCAGAAGGCCTTGAAAGTTGCGTCGGCCTTCGAAGGGCGAGCGCAGCTTGATTTTCACTTGTTCACCGGCAAACGAAGCGAACTGTTCAAGGG
Source organism: Pseudomonas sp. B21-054 (assembly GCF_026016345.1). Lineage (NCBI taxonomy): Bacteria > Pseudomonadati > Pseudomonadota > Gammaproteobacteria > Pseudomonadales > Pseudomonadaceae > Pseudomonas > Pseudomonas sp. B21-054. Next base: position 958,286 of record NZ_CP087204.1, on the reverse strand, counting down.
TGAACAGAGGGCGTTCCATGCCAGGCGAGGAAACTTCAAGGGTGTATTCGGAGGTGATTGGATCTTCGACATCCAATACACCGCTGATCTGACGGCTGACGATGGCGCAATCATCCACCAACACGCCGCCTTCCTTATCGATATAAACGCGCAACAGTGAGTGGCGACCTTGAGCCGAAAACTCAATACCCCAGCATTCATAGCCAAGGGCCACGACCACCGGGGCCAACAAGGCCTGCAACTGTTCTAGCTTGCTCGACACCTGAACCCCCTCGTGCATGTTTGTGCATGCTGTGCAAATAAAAAAAAATGGGCGAATCGCCCATCCCTGAAACGCCGTCGAACAGCGGCGTTATAAAGTGTCCAGCTAACAAAAAGCCCCTTGGAAGGGGCCCCTGAAACTGGTTGCGGGAGCCGGATTTGAACCGACGACCTTCGGGTTATGAGCCCGACGAGCTACCAGACTGCTCCATCCCGCGACAAAGCTGGGGCGGAAGTATACGACCGATCCCTTACAGGGTCAATGTAACCCTTCCACCTACAAGAAAGCCCGCAATCGCGGGCTCTCCTGATAATTGGTACCGAGAAGGGGACTCGAACCCCTACACCCTATGGGCACAACCACCTCAAGGTTGCGTGTCTACCAATTCCACCACCTCGGCAATACAGCGTTTGAAACCTTCTTACTTCTGCTCTTGAGCTGGAGGCACGTCAGTCGCCGGATTGGCCGACTTTTGCTCTTGAAGCACCGGGACATCATCAGAAGCCGGTTGTTGCTTTGGCGCTTCCAACACCGCTGGGTTTGGCAAACCTACTTGAGTCAGCTCATGAGCTTTCTCTTTAGCAAAGTAACCTAACCCCAAGCTGGTTATGAAGAAACCGGCGGCGAGTATAGCAGTAAACTTACTAAGAAAGGTAGAGGAACCTTGGCTTCCGAATACAGTATTTGAAGCACCTGCACCGAAAGACGCACCAGCATCCGCACCTTTACCCTGCTGCAGCAATACGAGAGCAACTACACCCAGCGCGCCCAGCAGATGAAAAACGACTACGACTGTTTCCAGCATTTTTTCAGTTTCCCGCGGCGCGACAGATCGCACCGAACTCATCTGCATTCAGGGACGCTCCACCAATGAGCCCCCCATCGATATCCGGCATGCCGAACAGTTCGACCGCATTGGCCGCCTTCACGCTGCCGCCGTATAGAAGTCGCACACCTCGTGCCACTTCAGAATTCTCTGCCGCCAACTGCGCGCGGATGGCGGCGTGCACATCCTGCGCTTGTTGCGGCGAAGCAGTCAGCCCGGTGCCAATGGCCCAGACTGGCTCGTAGGCAATGACTGCCTTTGCAAAAGCATCGACACCCAGCTCTTCGATGATGCCACCCAGCTGACGCCCGACAACTTCAAGAGTCTTTCCGGCCTCGCGCTGTTCCTGGGTTTCCCCTACGCACAGCACCGGGATCAGACCACAGGCCTGAGCCGCAGAAAATTTGCGAATCAGGGCCTTATCCTGCTCGCCCATGATCTGGCGACGCTCGGAGTGTCCAATCAGGACCAGGGAGCAACCTGCATCCACCAATTGACTCGGCGCAATCTCACCGGTCAACGCGCCTTGCATGGATTCCACCGCAGAGTTCTGCGCGCCGACCGAAATCGACTTACCCTTCAAGCCATCAATCACTTGATTGATATACAAGCAAGGCGGGAATACCGCGACATCAACACCGCTTGGCAAGGCCAGATGACGAAGGCCTTTGATCAGCTCAGCGACGCTGGCGCGGGTACCGTGCATCTTCCAGTTACCAGCTACCATAGGGCGACGCATGCTGTACCTCGTCGGTCAAAGTGGGCGCAGATGTTACCCAACCGATTCATGACTGGCAAGCCGAATTCAGGCAGAAACTTCAGTAACCAGTTTTGCCAGCTCTTCGGCGTAACCGCGAACTTGCGCTTCATCCTCACCTTCGACCATGACGCGCACCAAAGGCTCTGTGCCGGACTTGCGCAACAACACGCGCCCACGCCCGGCCATCGCCTCTGTCACACGCTCGCTGGCCTGCATGACCTCTGCATGTTCGAGAGGGTTTACACCGCCACCGAAACGCACGTTGATCAACACTTGCGGGCATTTACGCAATGCCTGGCGCGACTGTGCGAGCCCTTCGTTGCGCGCCTTGAGTGCCATCAGCACCTGCAGGGCCGCAATGATCGCATCACCGGTGGTGGTATGGTCGAAGCACACGATATGGCCGGAGTTCTCGCCGCCGATCAGCCAGTTGCGCTCCAGCAGCTCCGAGATCACATAGCGGTCGCCCACATTGGCTCGCACAAAGGGAATATCCAGGTCCGCCAAGGCCAGCTCGAGTCCGAGATTGCTCATCAGCGTACCGACCACTCCGCCCTGCAGCTTGCCGCGCGTGTGCAGATCGCGGGCGATGATAAATAGCAGCTCATCGCCATCGACGACCGTACCGGTGTGATCGACCATCAGGACCCGATCACCGTCGCCATCGAAAGCAATCCCCAGATCAGCGTGCTCAGCCAGCACCGCAGCCTGCAACGCCTCGGTATGGGTGGAACCACAGTTGTGGTTGATGTTCAGCCCGTTTGGCTGGGCGGAGAGCACGACCACTTCGGCCCCCAGCTCGCGAAATACGCTCGGCGCGACTTTATAGGTCGCGCCATGAGCACAATCGACGACGATTTTCAGCCCCGAAAAGCTGGTACCGGTCGGCACACTGCCTTTGCAGAACTCGATGTAGCGCCCCGACGCATCGTTGATCCGCGACACTTTACCGATCTTGCTCGACTCAACCACAGTCATCGGCGTATCCAGCAGCTCTTCGATCATCAGCTCGATTTCATCCGGCAGCTTGGTGCCCTGGCCGGAGAAGAACTTGATGCCGTTGTCATCATGGGGGTTGTGCGAGGCACTGATCACGATACCCGCCTGCGCCTGGAACGTGCGCGTCAGGTACGCGATGGCAGGCGTCGGCATCGGCCCCAGCAGCATTACATCGGCCCCCGCCGAAGTCAGGCCAGCCTCCAGAGCCGATTCGAACATATAACCGGAAATGCGCGTGTCCTTGCCAACCAGCACCTTGCAGGCGCCCATTTTGCGGAACGCCATACCAGCCGCCCAACCGAGCTTGAGCATGAAATCAGGGGTAATGGGGTATTCACCGACCCGACCACGGATACCGTCGGTGCCAAAATATTTCTTGCTCATAAGTGCTCCGTCATTCTTATTCGGCTGAATCCACTGCTGCGATCATCCGCACAACATCCATTGTTTCGGCCACATCATGCACCCGCAATATGCGCGCACCTTTTGCGATGGCCAAGGCAGCGAGCGCAAGACCACCATAAAGGCGTTCTCCCACCGGACGACCCAAGGCATTGCCTATCATGCTCTTTCGCGAAACCCCGACCAACAGGGGGCGCCCCAGGGCATGCAAGGCGTCCATGTGCTTGAACAGGCTTAGATTGTGAGCCAGCGTCTTGGCAAAGCCAAACCCTGGATCAAGAACGATCCGTTCGACGGGAATGCCCACCGCCACGCACTGATTCAAACGCTCCGCCAGAAACTCACCGACTTCCCTGGTCACGTCCTGATAGTGCGGGTCATTCTGCATGGTGCCGGGCTCGCCGAGCATATGCATCAGGCAAACCGGCAACCCGGTGGCCGCCGCGGCATCCAGGGCGCCATCGCGCTGCAGGGATCGCACATCGTTGATCAGGCCCGCACCCAGTCGCGCAGTCTCACGCATGACCGCCGGCGTGGATGTATCGACCGAGATAATGACATCGAGCTCGCGATGTATGCGCTCGACAATCGGCGCGACGCGTTCCAGCTCTTCGGTAGGCGAGACCGCTCGCGCGCCCGGACGGGTCGATTCGCCGCCGACGTCGATCAGCGTCGCACCGGCCGCCACCATCGCCTCGGCATGCCGCAGCGCAGCATCGAGCTGGCTGAACCGTCCACCATCGGAAAAGGAATCGGGCGTGACATTGAGAATGCCCATGACATGCGTATGGGCCAAATCAAGAACCCGGTTGCCGCAAGGCAACCGGGTCGAGGACTGAACAGAAGTCATTTCAAGCCTTAAACGTCAGCAGCCGGACCGCCGATCGGGGTTTCGGGCCGCTCGCCCTGCACTGCCGGAGGCGTACCCGAGGTACCGGTGCCGCCGGACCAATCGCGAGGTTCGCGAGGCACACGGCCCGCCATGATGTCGTCGATCTGCTCGGCATCAATGGTTTCGTACTTCATCAGGGCATCGGCCATGGCATCGAGCTTGTCACGGTTGTCCGTCAGGATCTGCCGGGCGGTGCCGTAACATTGGTCGATGATGCTGCGGACTTCAGAGTCGATCAGCTTGGCCGTCTCACCGGAGAAACTGGCATGCTGGCCACCGCCGCCACGACCCAGGAACACTTCGCCCTCTTCTTCGGCATACATCAGCGGCCCCAGCTTCTCGGACAGGCCCCACTTGGTGACCATGTTCCGGGCAATCTGGCTGGCACGCATGATGTCGTTGGATGCGCCAGTGGTCACACCGTCGAAGCCCAGCGTCATTTCCTCGGCAATACGGCCGCCGTACAGCGAGCAGATCTGGCTGATCAACGCGCGCTTGGACAGGCTGTAGCGATCTTCTTCCGGCAGGAACATGGTCACACCCAAGGCACGACCACGCGGGATGATCGAGACCTTATAGACAGGATCGTGCTCAGGCACCACGCGACCGACGATCGCATGACCCGCCTCGTGGTAGGCCGTGTTCTGCTTTTCTTTCTCCGACATGACCATGGATTTGCGCTCCGCGCCCATCATGATCTTGTCCTTGGCCAGTTCGAATTCTTTCATTTCAACGACGCGCTTGCCGGTACGAGCGGCAAACAGCGAAGCTTCGTTGACCAGGTTCGCCAGGTCGGCACCGGAGAAACCCGGCGTACCACGGGCAATAACGGCCGGAGCGACGTCGTCACCCATTGGCACTTTGCGCATGTGGACCTTGAGGATCTGTTCACGACCACGAATATCCGGCAACCCCACCACAACCTGGCGGTCGAAGCGACCAGGACGCAACAAGGCAGGGTCGAGCACGTCCGGACGGTTGGTGGCGGCAATCACGATGATGCCGTCATTCATTTCGAAACCGTCCATCTCGACCAGCAACTGGTTGAGGGTCTGTTCGCGCTCGTCGTGACCGCCACCCATGCCAGCGCCACGATGGCGACCCACGGCGTCGATTTCGTCGATGAAAATGATGCACGGTGCGTGCTTCTTGGCCTGCTCGAACATGTCACGAACACGGCTGGCACCCACGCCGACAAACATCTCAACGAAGTCGGAACCGGAAATCGTGAAGAACGGCACCTTGGCTTCGCCGGCAATCGCCTTGGCCAGCAGGGTTTTACCGGTACCCGGCGGGCCTACCATCAGCACGCCGCGTGGAATGCGGCCACCCAGGCGTTGGAACTTGCCTGGATCGCGCAGGAATTCGACCAGTTCACCGACCTCTTCCTTGGCTTCATCGCAACCCGCGACGTCGGCCAGGGTAGTTTTTACCTGATCTTCAGAGAGCAGCCGGGCCTTGCTTTTACCGAAGCTCATCGGTCCGCCCTTGCCGCCCGCACCACCCTGCATCTGGCGCATGAAGAACATGAACACCGCGATGATCACCAGGATCGGGAAGCTGGCAACCAGGAGCTGGGTCCAGATGCTTTGCTGCTCAGGCTGCTTGCCTTCGACCACGACATGATTGTCCACCAGGTCGCCGATCAGGCCGTTGTCCTGGATCGCCGGACGAATGGTCTTGAAGCTGTCACCGTCGGTGCGCTTGCCGGTAATCACATAGCCATCGACGGCTACGCGCTCGACCTTGCCATCCTTGACCTGCTGGATGAAGTCGGAATAGTTGAGGGTCTGCGGCTCGTTAGGGCTGGAGAAGTTGTTCATCACGGTCACAAGGACAGCGGCGATGATCAACCACAGGATCAGATTCTTTGCCATATCGTTCAATTAACTACCCTCTGAAGCAAGCTCCGCTATTGGCGCGCGCTTCGCATGATATTCACCGGCCTAACTTACTACATTACCTACGACTCTGGCAGGCGCCGTCTGTAACCCTTTGTGAAACTTTGACCGCGTAATTTTCGTTACACGACTTTCGCAATGCGAGACAAAAAAAACTATCGACCCGTATTAAAGACGCTCATCGCTGGCTGCGCCTTCAATTCCGCGAAAGCCCCGCGCCAGCAGATACTGCTCGCGAGAGCGGTCGCGCGACGACAATGGCTTGCGCATTTGCACCTTATCGAACAGTTTGCGCATGCCTTTGTGGTACTGGTCGAAGCCTTCCCCCTGGAAGACCTTGATCAAAAAATCGCCACCCGGTCGCAAAACCCGCCCGGCAAGATCCAGGGCCAGCTCGCTGAGGAACATCGCACGAGGCATGTCGACAGCCGCTAATCCACTCATATTGGGGGCCATATCGGAAATCACAAGGTCCACCTGCGTATTTCCGACAGCCTCCAGAATTTTTGCCAGCACGGCGTCTTCGGTGAAATCGCCCTGGATGAAGGTCACATCAGGGATGCTGTCCATTTCCAGGATATCGGAGGCGATCAACCGCCCCTGGCCGCCGATCAGACGACTGGTCACCTGGGACCATCCACCTGGCGCAGCGCCGAGGTCAATCACGGTCATGCCTGGACGGATCAGACGATCCTTTTCCTGGATCTCCAGCAATTTATAGCTGGCACGCGAACGATAGCCGTCTTTTTGCGCCATTTTGACGTACGGATCGTTGAAATGCTCTCTGAGCCAGTTCTGGCTAGTCTTGGAACGGGCCACGGGCCACCTCTAAAAATAAAACGGGTCGTGATTAAGTGGGCGGTCCCGGACTCGCTCGGGTAAACTGGCCGCCGCTTTTTACAAGATCAGACGCAGGGGTCAGATTATGCCGCTCACTCAAGAGCAGAAGAAACAATACAAATCCATTGGCCACCATCTGAAACCGGTTTTGACTGTGGCTGACAACGGTTTGACTGAAGGCGTACTCGCCGAACTGGAACGCGCATTGAGCGATCACGAGCTGATCAAGATCAAGCTCAACATCCTCGACCGCGAAGCCCGCCTGGCTGCCGTTGCCGAACTGTGCAAGACCGGCAAGGCAGACCTGGTACAGGTCATCGGCAAGATGGCGCTGATTTATCGCAAGAATTTCAGCGTCAACAAGCAACTGTCGAACGTTCACCGCTTCAAGTGACACCAAAGGGTCAAGGGTGTGCTTCGCGCACCCTGCCACCCCATCCGGGCACCGGCTGCATCACCAGCACCAAACCGGAAAAACCCAGCACCAGGTAACTGAATACCTGCCACTGGCTCGCTTCCGGCCAGCCGAGACGCACCGCAAAAAACATCCCACACGCGTACAGCGACATGAGCAGCAATTGCCCACGGATGTCACGCCATAGACTGGCAAGGCCCTCGGCCTGAACCAGCACCAACGCCTGAAACACCACACATGCCGCGGAAAACCCCACCAGCAGCGCCGTCAGCATGCCTGTGATTTCATCGATGAGCAGCGGTGCCAGGCCGATTCGACCCAATACCGGCATCAGACCGACGTGCAACAGCCAAAGACCGCCCACCCACAACATCTGGGTGAGCTGCCAAATCATGGCGCCGGCACGTAGCGGGCGCCTTCGTTCAGATATGACGGACTTCGACAATCTCATACTCGATGACGCCGCTCGGCGTCTTCACAGCCACCACATCACCCTCTTCCTTGGCAATCAAGGCGCGAGCGATAGGCGAACCAACGGAAATCTTGCCGAGCTTGATGTCTGCCTCGTCCTCGCCAACGATCTGGTAAGTGACGCTTTCATCGGTCTCGACGTTAGCGATTTCCACGGTGGTACCAAAGATCACCTTGCCGGTGTGCGGAATCGTCGTGACATCGATGACGACCGCGTTCTGCATGCGGCCTTCGATGTCACGGATACGCGCCTCGACCATACCCTGCTGCTCGCGAGCAGCGTGGTATTCGGCGTTTTCCTTCAGGTCACCCAGCTCCCGGGCCGTACCGATGTCCTGGCTGAGCTTTGGACGAACGACCTTGGTCAGGTGGGCGTGTTCTTCTTCCAGGGCCTTCGCGCCCTGAACAGTCATCGGGTACTTGGTTATGCTCATGCCTTCAATCCTGCATGTAGATCCTGCAAGCGACGTACGGTCTTCTCCGGACCGAACTTGAGCGCTTCGCAGATCGCTTCGCCCGCAGCAATGGTCGTGGTGCAGTAGATCTTGTGCTGCAGCGCATTGCGACGAATGGAATAGGAGTCGGCAATCGACTGACGACCTTCCGTGGTGTTGATGATCAGCGTGACTTCGTCATTCTTGATCATGTCGACCACGTGCGGACGCCCCTCGGTCACCTTGTTCACGCGGCGCACTTTCAGGCCAGCCGCTTCGATCAGCTTGGCGGTACCGGCCGTGGCGACCACTTCAAAGCCCAAGTTGATCAGATCACGAGCCACGCCTGCAACCAGTGGCTTGTCGTCATCACGCACGCTGATGAACGCCGTGCCGCCAGTCGGCAGCACTTCGCTGGCGCCCATCTGGGCCTTGGCGAAGGCTTCGCCGAAGGTATCACCCACGCCCATCACTTCACCGGTGGACTTCATTTCCGGGCCGAGGATCGGGTCTACTCCAGGGAACTTGGCGAATGGGAATACCGCCTCCTTCACGCTGTAGAAGTTCGGGATGATTTCCTTGGTGAAGTTCAGCTCTTTCAGGGTTTTGCCGGCCATGACCCGTGCAGCGATCATCGCCAGGGAAACACCGATGCACTTGGAGACGAACGGTACGGTACGGGAAGCGCGCGGGTTGACTTCGATGACGTAGATGTCCTCGCCCTGCAGGGCCAGTTGCACGTTCATCAGGCCGATGACACCCAGCTCCAGGGCCATTTTCTTGACCTGTTCGCGCATCTCGTCCTGGATGTGAGCCGGCAACGAGTAGGGTGGCAGGGAGCAAGCGGAGTCACCGGAGTGAACACCGGCCTGCTCGATGTGCTGCATGATCGCGCCGATCACCACGTCCTTGCCGTCGCTGACCGCATCCACGTCCATTTCGATGGCGCAGTTGAGGAAGTGATCCAGCAGCACCGGGCTGTCGTTGGACACCTGGACCGCTTCGCGCAGGTAGCGCTTGAGCTCGTCTTCCTGATAGACGATTTCCATCGCACGACCGCCCAGCACATAGGACGGACGCACCACCAGCGGGTAACCGATCTTGGCCGCGGCACGAATCGCTTCGTCCTCGCTGCGCACGGTGGCGTTTGGCGGCTGACGCAGGTTCAGGCGCTCGACCATCTGCTGGAAACGCTCACGGTCTTCGGCACGGTCGATCGCATCCGGGCTGGTACCGATGATCGGCACGCCGGCGGCTTCAAGGGCACGGGCCAGTTTCAGAGGCGTCTGGCCACCGTACTGGACGATCACGCCCTTGGGCTTCTCGACACGGACGATTTCCAGCACGTCTTCCAGGGTCACCGGCTCGAAGTACAGGCGATCAGAGGTGTCGTAGTCGGTGGACACGGTTTCCGGGTTGCAGTTGACCATGATGGTCTCGTACCCGTCATCGCGCAGGGCCAGTGCCGCGTGTACGCAGCAGTAGTCGAACTCGATACCCTGGCCGATCCGGTTAGGACCGCCGCCCAGGATCATGATCTTGTCGCGGGTCGATGGCGCGGCTTCGCACTCTTCTTCATACGTGGAGTACAGGTAAGCGGTGTCGGTGGCGAACTCGGCCGCGCAGGTGTCGACGCGCTTGTAGACCGGGAACACTTCCAGCTTGTGGCGATGGGCCCGCAGGCTCTTCTCGGTCACACCCAGCAGCTTGGCCAGGCGCATATCGGAGAAGCCCTTGCGCTTGAGGCGGAACATCGTGTCGTGATCGATGCTGGACATGCCCAGGGTCTTGACCTTCTCTTCTTCCTTGATCAGATCTTCGATCTGTACCAGGAACCAAGGGTCGATCATGTTCATGCCGAAGATCTGCTCGACGGTCATGCCGGCGCGGAAGGCATCGGCCACGTACCAGATGCGCTCAGCACCCGGCACGGTCAGCTCGCGCTTGAGCACGCTCATGCTTTCCGGGTCGTTCAGGTCCAGCTTCGGATCGAGGCCACAGACGCCCACTTCCAGGCCGCGCAGGGCTTTCTGCAGGGACTCCTGGAAGGTCCGGCCGATGGCCATGACTTCACCGACCGACTTCATCTGGGTGGTCAGGCGGGCGTCGGCCTTGGCGAATTTCTCGAAGGCGAAACGTGGCAGCTTGGTGACGACGTAGTCGATGGACGGTTCGAAGGACGCCGGGGTCTTGCCGCCGGTGATGTCGTTCGACAGCTCGTCCAGGGTGTAGCCCACGGCCAGCTTGGCGGCAACCTTGGCAATCGGGAAACCGGTGGCCTTGGAGGCCAGGGCCGAGGAACGGGATACCCGCGGGTTCATCTCGATGACCACCATGCGACCGGTGTTCGGGCAAATGCCGAACTGGACGTTGGAGCCACCGGTTTCCACGCCGATCTCACGCAATACCGCCAGGGAGGCGTTACGCAGGATCTGGTATTCCTTGTCAGTCAGGGTCTGGGCCGGCGCGACGGTAATCGAGTCGCCAGTGTGCACGCCCATCGGGTCGAAGTTTTCGATGGAGCAGACGATGATGCAGTTGTCCTTTTTGTCGCGGACAACTTCCATTTCATATTCTTTCCAGCCGATCAGGGATTCGTCGATCAGCAGTTCCTTGGTCGGTGACAAGTCGAGACCACGGGCGCAGATTTCTTCGAATTCTTCACGGTTGTAGGCGATACCACCACCGGTGCCGCCCATGGTGAAGGACGGACGGATGATGCAGGGGAAGCCGAGGCGTTCCAGGACGGCGTTGGCCTCTTCCATGCTGTGGGCGATGCCCGAGCGAGGGCAGTCCAGGCCAATGGATTTCATCGCCTTGTCGAAACGCGAACGGTCTTCAGCCTTGTCGATGGTGTCGGCGTTGGCGCCGATCATTTCCACACCGAACTTCTCCAGGACGCCTTCGCGTTCCAGGTCCAGGGCGCAGTTGAGCGCGGTCTGGCCACCCATGGTCGGCAGCAGCGCGTCCGGGCGCTCCTTCTCGATGATCTTGGCAACGGTCTGCCACTTGATCGGCTCGATGTAGGTAGCGTCGGCCATGGCCGGGTCGGTCATGATGGTGGCCGGGTTGGAGTTCACCAGGATGACGCGGTAACCCTCTTCGCGCAGGGCTTTACAGGCCTGGGCGCCGGAGTAGTCGAATTCGCAGGCCTGGCCGATCACGATCGGGCCAGCGCCGAGAATCAGGATGCTTTTTATGTCTGTACGTTTTGGCATGGGTTTGTCACTCAAATCCGCAGGTCAGTCGGCTAGGCCGTCGAACAATCTTTGAAGCGCCCGAAGGGGCCGCCGCGCTAGGGGCCGCCATCGGGCTTCACGCGGTCAGCGTCGCTTGGCCATCTCATTGATGAAGCGATCGAACAGCGGCGCCACATCGTTCGGGCCCGGGCTCGCTTCAGGGTGGCCCTGGAAGCTGAACGCGCTCTTGTCGGTACGCTCGATGCCTTGCAGCGTGCCGTCGAACAGCGACTTATGGATCGCACGCACGTTGGCCGGCAAGGTCGCTTCATCCACCGCAAAACCGTGGTTCTGGCTGGTGATCATCACCACGCCGGTGTCCAGGTCCTGCACCGGGTGGTTGGCACCGTGGTGGCCGTGCCCCATCTTCAAGGTCTTGGCGCCCGAAGCGAGGGCCAGCAACTGGTGACCGAGGCAGATGCCAAACACCGGGATCTCGGTTTCCAGCACGTCCTTGATCGCCTGGATCGCGTAGTCGCAAGGCTCAGGGTCACCAGGGCCGTTGGACAGGAACACGCCGTCGGGCTTGAGGGCCAGTACCTCGGCGGCCGGGGTTTGCGCAGGCACCACGGTCACGCGGCAACCACGCTCCACCAGCATGCGCAGGATGTTCAGCTTGACGCCGTAGTCGTACGCGACCACGTGGTACGGCAGCTCGGAGGCTTCGATCGTAGCGTGACTGTCGGTTTTCAAGTCCCAGACCGTGGAGCGCCACTCGTACGGCTTCTTGGTGCTGACGACTTTCGCCAGGTCCATGCCCTTGAGGCCTGGAAAACCTTGGGCTGCGGCGATGGCGGCTTCTTCGGAAATGTTGTCGCCGGCCATGATGCAGCCGTTCTGCGCGCCTTTTTCCCGCAGGATGCGGGTCAGGCGACGGGTGTCGATACCGGCGATCGCCACGACATTGTTGGCTTTCAGGTAGTCGGACAGGGACATCGTGTTACGCCAGTTGCTCGCTACCAGCGGCAAGTCACGGATGACCAGGCCGGCGGACCATACACGATCGGACTCGGCGTCTTCCGGCGTGGTGCCGGTGTTGCCGATGTGCGGGTAAGTCAGGGTAACGATTTGCTGGGCGTAGGAAGGATCGGTAAGAATTTCCTGATAGCCGGTCATTGCGGTGTTAAACACCACCTCACCAACGGTCTGACCGTCGGCTCCAATGGCTTCGCCGCGAAAAATGCTGCCATCAGCAAGGGCGAGTATGGCTGGCTTAGTCAAGAAGACCTCCCGTAAATAAAGCCTGAAAGGGCGATCGCAGGTTGTAAAAAAGCGGAGTGACGTATGGACACGTCACCCCGCTTCTTCACTGAATTATTCTGCGCGCTTTTAGTGGACACACTAAAGCTGTAGCTTACAGAAAAAGGCTTTTTTGGTCCACCGCTAATGAGCCTTAAAGGCAGGGGAATGCGACAGGCCGTCGCGAAGCGGTGTAAAACGGGGGCTCAGTATAACCTGAACCCCGCGCCCAATGACATCAGCGCAGGTCGAGAACGTCCTGCATGTCGTACAAACCAGGCTCGCGACCCTCCAGCCACAGCGCAGCGCGAACGGCACCCTTGGCAAAGGTCATCCGGCTCGACGCCTTGTGCGTGATCTCCAGGCGCTCGCCTTCAGTGGCGAACAGCACGGTGTGGTCACCCACTACGTCACCGCCGCGTACCGTGGCGAAACCAATGGTGTCTCGCGCACGGGCACCGGTGTGCCCCTGGCGTCCGTACACGGCCACTTCCTGCAGATCGCGCCCCAGCGCATCGGCAATCACTTCACCCATGCGCAAGGCCGTTCCCGAAGGCGCGTCGATCTTGTGGCGGTGATGCGCCTCGATGATTTCGATATCCGCATCGTCGCCCAAGACCCGGGCCGCCATGTCCAGCAACTTCAGCGACAGGTTGACCCCCACGCTGAAGTTCGCCGCGAACACGATCGGAATGTCTTTGCCAGCATCGGCCAGCAACTGCTTTTGCGCAGCGTCCAGGCCCGTGGTGCCGATGACCATCGCCTTGCCATTCTTACGGCAAATGGCAAGGTTCTTGAGCATCACGTCCGGCAGCGTGAAATCGATCAGGACATCAAACTCATCGAGCACCTTCTCCAGGCCGCCGGTCATCGGTACGCCGATACGCCCTAGCGAAGCCAGCTCGCCAGCATCGGCGCCGACCAAGGTACTGTCGGGCCGCACGATAGCCGCCGTCAGGCCTGAGAGTGGCGAGCGCTGCTGCACCGCCTCGACCAACGTCTTGCCCATGCGCCCCGCAGCGCCCATCACAGCTATACGTCGCATGCGACCTCCTTACAGATCGCCGAAGAAGCGCTTCACGCCTTCGAACCAACCGGTGGTTTTCGGAGAATGACTGTTGTCATCCGCCAGCGAGCTGCGGAATTCTTCCAGCAGTTCACGCTGGCGCCGACTCAGATTCACCGGAGTTTCCACCGCCACCCGACACATCAGGTCGCCCGCGCCACCGCCACGCACTGGCGCAACGCCCTTGCCGCGAATCCGGAACTGCTTGCCGGTCTGCGTGCCTTCAGGGATCTTCAGCTTGACGCGACCGTCGAGGGTCGGGATCTCAAGCTCGCCACCCAAGGCTGCATCGACAAAGCTGATCGGCACTTCGCAGAACAGATGCTTGCCGTCGCGCTGGAAAATCGCGTGTTCGCGCACATTGATGACGACGTACAGGTCGCCAGTCGGGCCACCCTGGGCACCCGCCTCGCCTTCGCCGGACAGACGAATGCGGTCACCGGTATCGACACCGGCCGGCACCTTCACCGATAGCGTCTTGTACTCTTCGACACGGCCTTCGCCATGGCAGGAGTCGCACGGGTCGGAAATGATCTTGCCTTGGCCATGGCAACGCGGGCAGGTCTGCTGCACCGAGAAGAAGCCCTGCTGCATGCGAACCTGACCAATGCCGCCACAGGTCGGGCAAGTGACGGGCGATGAGCCTTTCTTGGCGCCCGAGCCATCGCACGGCTTGCAATTGACCAGCGTCGGGACGCGGATGTTGACGGTAGTACCGCGCACCGCCTCTTCCAGGTTCAGTTCCAACGTATAGCGCAAGTCGCTGCCGCGCTGGGCGCCGCCACGGGCACCGCCGCGACCACCACCGAAGAAATCGCTGAACACGTCGCCGAAAATATCGGAGAAATTCTGCCCGCCAAAACCGGCACCGCCGCCACCCATGCTTGGGTCGACACCGGCATGACCGTATTGGTCGTAAGCCGCGCGCTTGCTCGAATCGGATAGGACTTCGTAGGCCTCGTTGGCCTCCTTGAACATTTCTTCCGACGCTTTGTCGCCGGGATTACGGTCCGGGTGGTGCTTCATCGCCAGGCGACGATAGGCCTTTTTCAGGTCTGCCTCGCTGGCCCCCCGCTCGACACCCAGTACTTCGTAAAAGTCACGCTTTGCCATTAGTCTTTGCACTCTTATAGGACGTCCGGCAAACCTCTCCTGAACCTTGCCAAACTCGTTGAGCCCCAATACAGGCCCGGACCCAACTCACGTCAATTCAACGATCCTGGTCTTAATTTTTCAGCCAGGGCCCCGGCCAAAACGCAGTGTCCGTCGTTCGGAAAGCAGGAGCATTCCCGATCACACCGCCAGCATCCGAGCGTTGTCGCATGCTGTAAAAATTCACTGGCTCCAGACACGCCAACGCGGGAGCAAGCTCCCGCGCGGCGACATCCTACCAGCCACCGCACAAATGCAGTCAACCGGCCGACCAACAAGCGATTACTTGTGGTCTTTCACTTCTTCGAACTCGGCATCCACGACGTCGTCGGCTTTTTCGGCCGATTCGCCCTGGGCAGCCGCGCCTTCAGCGGGCTGAGCCTGCTCGGCGTACATCTTCTGAGCCACTGGCGCGGAGACCTTGGACAGCTCTTCGATCTTCGCTTCGATGGCCGCCTTGTCGTCGCCTTTAACGGCAGCTTCCAGGGCAACCACGGCCGCTTCGATGGCGGTTTTCTCTTCCGCAGTCACTTTCTCGCCAGCATCAGCGACCATCTTGCGAGTCGAGTGCACCAGGGCATCGCCCTGGTTGCGGGCGCTGGCCAGCTCTTCGAACTTGCGGTCTTCCTCGGCGTTGACTTCAGCATCGCGAACCATCTGCTGAATTTCTTCCTCGGACAGACCGGAGTTGGCCTTGATCACGATCGACTGGGTCTTGCCGGTGGCCTTGTCTTTCGCGCCGACGTGCAGGATGCCGTTGGCGTCGATGTCGAAGGTCACTTCGATTTGTGGCACGCCACGTGGAGCCGGTGGAATCTCGGCCAGGTCGAACTTGCCCAGGGATTTGTTCTGGGCCGCTTGCTTACGCTCGCCTTGCAGCACGTGGATGGTCACGGCGCCCTGGTTGTCATCGGCCGTCGAGAACACTTGGGATTTCTTGGTAGGAATCGTGGTGTTCTTCTCGATCAGCGCGGTCATCACGCCGCCCATGGTTTCGATACCCAGGGTCAACGGGCTGACGTCGAGCAGCAGAACATCCTTCACATCACCGGCCAGAACGGCGCCCTGGATGGCAGCACCCATGGCAACGGCTTCGTCCGGGTTCACATCCTTACGCGCTTCTTTACCGAAGAAATCGGTCACCAGCTTCTGAACCAGCGGCATACGGGTCTGGCCGCCGACCAGGATCACGTCGTTGATCGCGCCAACGTCGATACCGGCGTCTTTCATCGCGATGCGGCAAGGCTCGATGGTGCGCTGAACCAGGTCTTCCACCAGCGCTTCAAGCTTGGCGCGGGAGATTTTCACGTTCAGGTGCTTCGGACCGGTGGCGTCTGCAGTGATGTACGGCAGGTTCACGTCGGTCGATTGGCTCGAGGACAGCTCGATCTTGGCTTTTTCAGCGGCTTCTTTCAGGCGCTGCATGGCCAGCGGGTCACCCTTGAGGTTCATGCCGCTTTCTTTCTTGAACTCATCGACGAGGTAGTCGATCAGGCGGATGTCAAAGTCTTCACCACCGAGGAAGGTGTCGCCGTTGGTCGCCAGTACTTCGAACTGGTGCTCGCCATCGACTTCAGCGATCTCGATCACGGAAACGTCGAAGGTACCGCCACCCAGGTCATAAACGATCACGGTGTGATCGCCCTTGGCCTTGTCCATACCGTAGGCCAAAGCAGCCGCGGTCGGTTCGTTGATGATACGTTTTACGTCCAGGCCCGCAATGCGGCCGGCGTCTTTGGTCGCCTGGCGCTGGCTATCGTTGAAGTAGGCAGGCACCGTGATGACCGCTTCAGTCACCGCTTCGCCGAGGTAGTCTTCGGCGGTTTTCTTCATTTTCTTCAGGATTTCAGCCGAGATTTGTGGCGGCGCCATTTTCTGGCCGTTCACTTCAACCCAGGCGTCGCCGTTGTCAGCCTTGGCGATCTTGTAAGGCACCATCTTGATGTCTTTCTGAACGACTTCTTCGTCGAACTTGCGACCGATCAGACGCTTCACCGCGTACAGGGTGTTATGCGGATTGGTCACTGCCTGACGCTTGGCCGACTGGCCAACCAGGATTTCGCCATCGTTGGCGTACGCAATGATCGACGGCGTGGTGCGCGCGCCTTCAGCGTTTTCAATTACTTTGGCCTTGCCGTTTTCCAGCACGGAGACGCACGAGTTGGTGGTCCCCAGGTCGATACCGATAATCTTGCCCATGTTAACTCTCCCGGAACTTGGATTTTGTTGCCGCAGCAGTGGTGGCTAACTGCGGTAGCACTTAAACGCTTGACTTCTTAATGGGGGCCGTTTTGCCCGATTTCAAGCCTGCTCATCAATAGAAGGCGAAACCGGTGCCGGCGTCTTGCTGACCACAACCATCGCCGGGCGCAACAGGCGACCATTGAGCAGATAGCCCTTCTGGAAAACCTTCAAGACACTGTTGGGCTCGACGTCTGCGCTTTCCTGCATCGCCATGGCCTGGTGGTGCTCGGCATTGAAGGGTTCGCCATGTGGATCAATGGCTTCGAGCTGATAACGCTTGAGGGTGTCCTGGAACATTTTCAGGGTCAGCTCAATGCCTTCACGCATCGGACGAATGTTTTCGTCGTCCGGATTGGACAGCTCCAGGCCGCGCTCCAGGCTGTCGATGATCGGCAGCAGGTCGCTGGCAAAACGTTCCAGGGCGAATTTATGAGCCTTTTCTACATCCTGCTCGGCGCGACGGCGGACATTCTGCAGGTCGGCTGCTACACGCAACGCCTGATCCTGCGCACCGGCCAGCTGCTCCTCGAGCACTTGTACACGTGCCGCCAGGTCGTCACCCGAATCCTGGGGAGCCTGATTGGCGTCTAGATTTTGCGTATCCTGCGTCTGTTCGTCAGCCATAGATTTCTCCTTTCAACTTCGTCCGCGAGCTCGACTCGCGCTTCTGCCCCGGTATATGGGGCCGGGTTTTTAAGCTTCAAGGGCCGTCCGACGAATTAACCTTACAAAAAACAGCTGCATTTCATTCCAGGCAGCGCTAAGAAATCCCTGCACCCAAGCAAATCGAGCTAAGCACAGGCATTGTCAGCCCGAAACAAAACACTGTATAAATAACCAGACCTAAAGCCTGGGAGCGGCCTTATGCTGGTGCACCTGTCCGTACATAACTACGCCATCGTCGAACACCTCGACCTCGAACTCGATCGAGGCATGAGCGTGATCACCGGTGAAACCGGTGCTGGCAAATCCATCATGCTCGACGCCCTGGGCCTGACGCTGGGTGATCGCGCCGACAGTGGCGTGGTGCGTCCCGGAGCGGACAAGGCCGACATCCTGGCCACCTTCGACCTGGTCGATATTCCCGAGGCCAGCACCTGGCTGGCCGAACGCGACCTGGACACCGACGGCTTGTGCATCCTTCGCCGGGTCATCACCGCCGAAGGCCGCTCCCGAGGCTACATCAACGGCACGCCCTGCCCCTTGGGCGACCTCAAGGCCCTCGGCGAACTGCTGATCGACATCCACAGCCAGCATGAACACCAGTCGCTGCTCAAGACCGATACCCATCGCCGCCTGCTGGACGAATACGCCGGCGCCACCGATCTGGCTCGCCAGGTGCAGCTAGCCGCCCAACGCTGGCGCCAGACTCGCCAGGAGCTGGACCGTCTCTCAAACTCCGGTGACGAACAGCGTGCCCGCCATCAGTTATTGAGCTATCAGCTTGAAGAACTGGAGAACCTGGCCCTGGGCGAACATGAACTGGAGGAACTGGAGCAGGAACACAAGAACCTGACCAACGCCGAAACCCTGCTGGGCATCTGCCGACAAGTGGTCGAGCAATGCAGCGAAAACGATTCAGGCAATGTGCTTAACGCGCTGACAGCGAGCCTGAACCGACTCTCCAGCGTCAACAATTCGGTGGGCGCCCTCAGCGAAGCGACCAACCTGCTGACGAGCGCGCAGATTCAGGTTGAAGAAGCGGTCGGGGAACTGAATCGGTTCCTTGATCATTTCGACGCCGACCCGGCACGCCTGCAATATCTGGAAGAGCGCCTGGACACTATCTATACGCTGGCACGCAAACACCGCGTCCAGCCAACCGATGTCGCCGAACTCCAGCAACGCTTGCTAGAAGAACTGGAAACCCTGAACGCCAACGATGAGTCCATCGAGCGGTTGGGGGACGAACTGGCCTCCTATGCCCGTCATTATCAGGAAAAAGCCAACGAGCTCAGCGAACTGCGCCGTCAAGCCGCGACTGGCCTGGCCAGCGCCGTGGAGCAGGAAATCCAGCGCCTGGGCATGCCCGGTGGCCGCTTCACCATCGAACTGCGCCCCAACGCCGGTGACGAGCTTCAACCCAACGGGATGGAGCAGGTGGAATTGCTGGTCAGCGCCAACCCCGGACAACCTCTCAAGGCACTGGCGAAAGTGGCGTCCGGCGGTGAACTGTCACGGATCAGCCTGGCCATCCAGGTCATCACGGCGCAGACCTCGCGCGTCCCGACGCTGGTATTCGACGAAGTGGACGTGGGCATTGGCGGGCCAACGGCGGAGATTGTCGGCCAGTTACTGCGCCGACTGGGGGAGCGCGGCCAGGTGCTGACGGTCACTCACCTGCCCCAGGTCGCCGCTCAGGGACACCAGCATTTATTCGTGCACAAGGTGCGCGGCCAGGACGCTACGCGTACCGCAGTGTCCAAACTCAACAAAAACGAGCGGGTGGAGGAAGTGGCGCGGATGCTGGGAGGCATCGATCTCACCAAGGAGTCCCTGGCCCACGCGAAAAAAATGGTCGTTACCGCGAAAATCTAAGAACGACAGACAGCACGAAGGCGACCCTGGGGTCGCCTTCGTTCGTTTCGCGAACCTTAAGTTCGCGCGACATGCTTACTTTTTCTTGCGTACGTACAGTACGAGATTGTGATCAACCATCTCGAAGCCATACTTGTCGACGATTGCTTTCTGCAGACGCTCGATTTCTTCATCGAAGAATTCGATCACTTCGCTGGTCTCGACGTTGACCATATGGTCGTGATGCTTGCCGTCGTCCAGCTCGAAGACCGCATGGCCTCCGTCGAAGTTGTGCCGCACCACAAGGCCAGCTGCCTCGAACTGGGTCAGGACACGGTAAACCGTGGCCAGACCGACGTCCTCACCAGCCTCCATCAGCGCCTTGTAGACATCCTCGGCACTCATGTGGCGTTGCTCGGCGGAATCGAGCATTTGTAGAATCTTGACCCGTGGAAGGGTCACTTTGAGGCCGGCTTTGCGTAGTTCGCTATTTTCAACCATGGTCAGCTTTCTCGCGATGCTGCTTCGCAGCTTCTCTTAATGCGGGTATGATCGGCGTTTACGTTGTCCCAGCCAAGATAGTGGAAGTCGCCCACCGATGCAAAACACCAAGCTCTTGCTAACCAGTTTCACCTTTGTGGGACTGCTCGCACTCGCCGGTTGTTCATTCCCCGGGGTTTACAAAATCGACATCCAGCAGGGCAATGTCGTCACGCAGGACATGATAGACCAGTTACGCCCGGGAATGACCCGTCGGCAAGTACGGTTTATCATGGGTAACCCCCTGCTGACCGACACGTTCCATGCCGATCGCTGGGATTATCTGTACAGCTTGCAGCCAGGCGGCGGTGAGCGCCAGCAGGAACGCATCAGCGTTATCTTTAACCCCAATGACCAACTCGTCAGCCTGTCGGGCGATTTCATGCCGGGCGTGAGCCGCGACGAGGCCATCATGGGCAAGGACAGCGGCACGACGGTCACCGACCCGACCCAGAATACCGAACAGCCAAAACCGGAAAAACCGGTCAAGCCAGGTTCGTTGCTGGACCAGATCCAGAAGGATGTGGACAACGTCGAGACCGTACCTGTCCCGACGCCAGAACCTCTGGATACCTCGCCGCAATAAGCAGCGACATTAAAAAACCCGGCATGCCGGGTTTTTTAACGCCTGTAATCCCGGCCGGGTTACTGCTCCGATTGTCGCGCCAGGGCAGCCTTGGCCGCACGCAGGCGACGAATTTCTTTCGGATCAGCCAGTAACGGTCGATAAATCTCCAGCCGATCAGCCGCCTGCACCACCTGGCGATCTGGATCAGCGACCACTTTGCCAAAAATCCCGACCGGGCAAGTCGCCAGATCCAGTTCCGGGAACGCATCCGTCATACCTGAAGCCAGCAACGCTGCGCGAACACTCGTGCCCTCCGGCACTGCAAATGTACGCAGGACCTGGCGCTCGACAGAGGCATACACCACTTCGACTTCAATCAACGCTTGAGCTCGGCATTCTGCTTGGCGCGCTGGCAGAACGCGTCGACCAGGGTATTGGCCGCCTGATTGAACAACGGCCCCAAGGTGGCTCGCACCAGCGGGCCGGCGTAATCGAATGACAGGTCGAGGCTGATCTTGCAGGCTTTTTCACCGAGCGGCTTGAATACCCAGACGCCGTGAAGTTGGTTGAAAGGCCCCTCTTCCAGGTTCATTTCGATGGACTGCCCCGGCACCAGGGTATTGCGGGTGACGAAGCGCTGACTCAATCCACCCTTGGCGATGTTAAGGCTGGCGCGCATGTGGGTTTCGGAACTCTCAAGCACCTCGGCAGAAGAACACCAAGGCAAGAATTGCGGATAACTCGCCACATCATTGACCAGGTCATAGAGCGCCTGCGCCGGGTAGGGCAGCAAGGCCGAGCGTTGAATATGTGTCGTCATGTAAGCGTCACTTCCACAGCTGGGCGGCAAACACTACGAGAATGCCGATGGGCGCCACATAGCGCATCAAGAACAGGCTCAAGGCGAACAATACAGGGTTGCGCAGCGACAACTCATCACGCACCGCTTCACGGCCCATGATCCATCCTGCAAACACTACGAAACACAAACCACCCAATGGCAGCATGATCCGTGATGTGAAGAAATCAATCACGCCGAAGAAATCCAGCCCTCCGGTTGCTCCCCACTGGTAGAGACGGAACAGCCCGTCTTCGTTCACGAAAAACTTCGCCTGCTTCCATATATTGAAGGAAAAAACCGTCCCCAGCCCCACGAACCAGCAGGTGAAAGCCAGCCAGAATGTCACCCAGGCGCGGCTGAGACGGGTTCGCTCAACCAGGTAAGCCACCATGGGCTCCAGCAGGGAAATGGCCGAACTCCAGGCCGCGATGGCCACCAGGACAAAAAACACCACACCCATCACTTGGCCGAACGCCATGCTGCCGAAAGCAAAGGGCAGGCTGACAAACATCAGCCCCGGCCCTTCACTGGGATTCAGGCCCGCGGCAAACACAATCGGAAACAATGCCACACCGGCCAGCAGCGAGACGAAGGTATCCAACAGCGCGACGCCGACGACGGTGCGGGTCAGCGACGCGCTCTTGGGCATGTAGGCGCCGTAGATCATGATCGAGCCGACCCCGACGCTCAGGGAGAAAAACGCATGCCCCATGGCCGGCAGCAAGCCGTCCAGGACTTTCTCCGGCTTGAAGTCGAACATGAAATGCACGCCTTCCATGAAATGTCCGGTGGTCATGCTGTATCCCAGCAGCACCAGGATCATCACGAACAGCAACGGCATCATGATCCGCAGGCTGCGCTCAAGCCCGGCAACCACGCCACGGGCGATCACCACGGCGGAGAGCACCATGAAAATCGTGTGCCAGAGGGTCAATCTCCAAGGGTCGGCGATGACGTTGCCGAAATAGGCGCCCACCTGGTCCGGCGTGGCGCCCTGAAAATCCCCACGTCCCATGTCGATGATGTAGTCCAGCGACCAGCCGCCGACCACACTATAGAAAGACAGGATCAACAGCGCCGTGATCATGCCGGCGAACGCGCCCCACGACCATTTGGGCGAATGTCCCGCCGCCACTGCCAACACCTTCAAGGCATTCGCCGGGCTCTGCCGGGCGCGACGACCGATCAGGGTTTCGGCCAGCATCACCGGTGCGCCGATGAGCGCGATGCACGCCAGGAACATCAATACGAAGGCGCCGCCGCCGTAGACGCCCACCATGTACGGAAACTTCCAGATACTACCCAGCCCCACGGCAGAACCGGTCGCCGCGAGTATGAAGACCCAGCGGCTAGCCCAACTGCCGTGGACAGAAACCTTGTCTGTCGACATCGTGATCACGCCCAAGCGTTCAAAAAAGAGGCCGCATTGTCCGGGATTCACTCAACGTGCTCAAGCACGCAGCTTCACCGTAGCCGACACGCACGCAACTGCCTATAATGCCGCCCCTATGGCTAAACAGAAGAAACACCCCACAGGGACCATCGCGCAAAATAAAAAGGCGCGACACGATTACTTCATCGAACAGCGTTTCGAGGCTGGCATGGTCCTGGCCGGCTGGGAAGTAAAGAGCTTGCGTGCCGGCAAGGCGCAACTGGTCGACAGCTATGTGCTGCTCAAGGACGGCGAAGCCTGGCTGCTGGGCAGTCACATCACGCCGCTGACCACCGCCAGCACCCACGTGATTGCCGACCCGGTGCGCTCGCGCAAGTTGCTGCTCAACAAGCGCGAGCTGGAAAAGCTCTTCGCCTCCGTGCAGCAGAAGGGCTACACCTGCGTCTGCACGTCGTTGTACTGGAGCAAGCACTTGATCAAGTGCGAGATTGCCCTGGGCAAGGGCAAGAAGGAATACGACAAGCGCGATACCGAACGCGAACGCGACGCCGGTCGCGAGCTGCAGCGCGCGGTGCGCAACAAGGGCAAGGAAGACTGATTCCTTCGCCCTTGGGGCCGCTATCGCGAGCAAGCTCGCTCCCACATCCGATCTCGGCGATACACAGCCTTGTGTTCACTGAGGATCCAATGTGGGAGCGAGCTTGCTCGCGATGACGGCGACACATTCAGCATTGATGGATCAGACTGACCGCTTTCGCGAGCAAGCTCGCTCACATCCCCTTGCGCCGCTCCGCCCGCGCCACCCGCTGCACTTCCTGACGCACCTCTTCCAAGACTTCCTGTACATACAAAATATGTCGGCTGGACACCTCCCGCGCCTGCTCGGCGTGCCCGTCCATAATGGCTTGGTACAATTCCCGGTGCTGACTGATCAGCATGTCGCGGGTTTCACTGCGCTGCTTGTACATGCCGCCGATGTTGGTCACCACGTTGCGCTTGAGCAGGTCGAACAACCCACGAATGGTGTGCAGCAACACTGCGTTATGGCTCGCCTCGGCGATTGCCAGATGGAACCGGGCATCCGCCGCGCCCTCCTCCGCCCGACTCACTTCTTCATGGCGTGAATAACAATCCTGCAGCTCTTCGAACGCCGCCGTCAGCCGTTCGCGATCCACGTCCGTGGCCCGTTGTGCCGCGTAATAAGCACAGGAAGCTTCCAGGGTGTGGCGAAACTCCAACAAGTCACGTTGCGCCTCGGGATTGCTTTCCAACAGTTGCAGCAGCGGATCGCTGAACGTCGAGCCCAGCGACTCCACGACATAGTTACCGCCGCCCTGGCGACTGACGAGCAAGCCCTTGGCGGCCAGTTTCTGGATCGCCTCGCGCAACGAAGGGCGCGATACGCCGAACTGCTCGGCCAGGGCCCGTTCGGCCGGCAGCCGTTCGCCAGACTTCAACGTGCCCTCAAGGATCATTCCTTCAAGCCGCTCGACAATATCGTCGGACAAACGGCGCTGACGAATCTGATCAAACCCCATAACTCGATTCTCCACGATCCCGACGGCTCGCCGGGCTCTCTATTCTGGCCCATCCGGGCGTTGTCCACACCCAGCAAAAGCCGTTTTTGCAAACAGATCAGATGCCTTCTGCACCGCTTATTCGACGAAAGTTTCAGAGCGGCAAATTGACACGCGACAACCAAGGCTTTTACCCTAGCCAACAGCGATTGTAAATTGGTATTACCAATTGCCCAAGACCGCTGACCAGTGCCTGACCAACAACAATTAGGGGCCCTCCCATGATGCAAACCTGGCAACAGCTCTACAGCCCACTCGGCAGCCTCGGCTTGTCCGCACTTGCGGCCGTCATTCCCATCGTATTTTTCTTCCTGGCCCTGGCGGTGTTTCGCCTCAAGGGGCACGTGGCTGGCAGCATCACCCTGGCGCTGGCGATTATCGTGGCGATCTTTGCCTTCCAGATGCCGGCAGACATGGCGTTCGCCGCCGCCGGCTATGGCTTTGCGTACGGCCTGTGGCCCATCGCCTGGATCATCGTCGCCGCAGTGTTCCTGTACAAACTGACGGTCAAGAGCGGCCAGTTCGAAGTGATCCGCAGCTCGGTGCTGTCGATTACCGATGACCAGCGCCTGCAAGTGCTGCTGATCGGCTTTTGCTTCGGTGCCTTCCTGGAAGGTGCCGCCGGCTTCGGCGCGCCGGTCGCGATCACGGCCGCGTTGCTGGTCGGCTTGGGCTTCAATCCCCTGTATGCCGCAGGCCTGTGCCTGATTGCCAACACCGCCCCGGTGGCGTTCGGCGCGTTGGGCATTCCGATTATCGTGGCCGGCCAGGTCACCGGGATCGATGCGTTCAAGATCGGCGCCATGACCGGTCGCCAGTTGCCATTGCTGTCGCTGTTCGTGCCGTTCTGGCTGGTGTTCATGATGGACGGCCTGCGCGGCGTGCGGGAAACCTGGCCGGCGGCGCTGGTGGCAGGCTTGAGCTTCGCCATTACCCAATACTTCACCTCTAACTTCATCGGCCCGGAACTGCCAGACATCACCTCGGCCCTGGCCAGCCTGATCTCTCTCACGCTGTTTCTGAAAATCTGGCAGCCCAAGCGCACCGCCGGTGCGCAGATTGCCGGCGCCACCTCCAGCGCAGCCGTTACCGCCAGCGTCGGCGGTTTCGGTCAGCCGCGCAGCACCGTGGCGTCGCCCTACAGCCTGGGGGAAATCATCAAGGCATGGTCGCCGTTCCTGATCCTCACCGTGCTGGTGACGATCTGGACCCTGAAGCCATTCAAGGCGATGTTCGCCGCGGGCGGCTCGATGTATGGCTGGGTGTTCAACTTCGCCATCCCGCACCTGGATCAGATGGTGATCAAGGTCGCGCCCATCGTGATCAACCCCACCGCCATTCCGGCCGTGTTCAAGCTTGATCCGGTTTCCGCCACCGGCACGGCGATTTTCTTCTCCGCATTGATCTCGATGCTGGTGCTGAAAATCAACGTCAAGACTGGTCTTACCACTTTCAAAGAGACACTTTTCGAACTGCGCTGGCCGATCCTGTCCATCGGCATGGTGTTGGCGTTCGCCTTCGTCACCAACTATTCGGGCATGTCGTCGACCATGGCCCTGGTATTGGCCGGTACGGGCGCAGCGTTCCCGTTCTTCTCACCGTTCCTGGGTTGGCTGGGCGTGTTCCTGACCGGTTCCGATACCTCATCCAACGCGCTGTTCAGCTCGCTGCAAGCCACCACCGCGCACCAGATCGGCGTCAACGACACCCTGCTCGTCGCGGCCAACACCAGCGGCGGCGTGACCGGCAAGATGATTTCGCCACAATCGATCGCGGTGGCCTGCGCGGCGACCGGGCTGGTGGGCAAGGAATCGGATCTGTTCCGTTTCACCCTCAAACACAGCCTATTCTTTGCAACGATTGTCGGCCTGATCACGTTGGCCCAGGCCTACTGGTTTACCGGCATGCTGGTTCATTAAGTCCTACGCGCAATACTGGAAAAACCGACGCCGAACCGTGATTCGGCGTCTGCTATTCACAACCGGGTCTGCAAGGCTGCTGAAAGATTTCCTGGCTATATTCAGCAGCCTCAGCGGACGGATAACCGGGACCACCCGGAGACACGCCTGATGAGCGAGCTTTTTTACAACGCCGTACCGAACGCGACCCGTGTCGCCCCACCCTTGCCCGAGCCTCGGCAGTACCCCAGCGAAAAACCGCCACGGGTCTACCTGTTCGGCACCTGCGTGGTAGACCTGTTCTATCCCGAGGCCGGGATGGATGCGATTCATCTGTTGGAGCGCGAAGGGATCCGGGTGGAGTACCCGCAAGGGCAAAGTTGCTGCGGCCAACCGGCCTACACCTCGGGCTACACCGAGCAGGCGCGGACGGTGGCACGGGCGCAACTGGCCTTGTTTGCCGAAGACTATCCGGTGGTGGTGCCCTCGGGCTCCTGCGCCGGCATGTTGCGCGAGCACTACGCCGATCTGTTCAAGGACGAGCCCGACACGCTCAAGCAAGTCCAGGCCCTGGCGGCCCGGACCTATGAACTGGCCGAATTCCTGCTGTTTGTCTGCAAGGTGCAGCTTCAGGACAGCGGTCAGCCGGTGAAAATCGCGTTGCACACGTCCTGCTCGGCACGACGTGAAATGAACACCCACCTGCATGGCCGTGCGTTGTTGGCGCAGCTGCGCAACGTGGAGCGTGTCGAACACAGCCATGAAAGCGAATGCTGTGGCTTTGGTGGGACGTTCAGCGTTCGCATGCCGGATATTTCCGGCGCGATGGTGGCCGACAAGACCCGAGCGCTGAAGGAATCCGGTGCACATAAGGTCGTCAGCGCCGATTGTGGCTGCCTGATGAACATCAATGGCTCACTGGAGAAACAGCGGGAGGCGTTACGGGGCCAGCACCTGGCGAGTTTCCTCTGGCAGCGTACCGGAGGTGTGGCATGAGCACGCCGACGCTGATTCCGACCGTTGAAGTGCCGAGTGAGGCGCAGGAAGATTTTCGCGCCCGGGCCCACAAGGCCCTGGATGACACGCAACTGCGAAACAACTTTCGCAGCGCGATGGATTCACTGATGACCAAGCGGGCAGCGTCCTTCAGCGATGCCCACGAAAGAGAACATCTGCGAGTGCTGGGCAATGCCATCCGCGCCCGTGCGTTATCCAAGCTGCCCGACCTGCTCGAGCAACTTGAAACCAACCTGACCCGCAACGGTGTGAACGTGCACTGGGCGGAGACGGTGGACGAAGCCAATGGCATCGTCCTCTCGATCATCCGCGCTCACGAGGCGCGGCAAGTGATCAAGGGCAAATCGATGGTCAGCGAAGAGATGGAGATGAACCATTTCCTCGAGGCCCGGGACATTGAATGTCTTGAGTCCGACATGGGGGAGTACATCGTCCAGCTCGACCACGAGAAGCCTTCACACATCATTATGCCGGCGATCCACAAGAACGCCGGTCAGGTCGCGTCCTTGTTCCACGACAAACTCGGCGTGGAGTACACCAAGGACGTTGACCAACTCATTCAGATCGGTCGCAAGGTATTGCGGCAGAAATTCTTCGAGGCCGACATCGGCGTCTCGGGCGTCAACTTCGCCGTCGCCGAAACCGGCACGCTGCTGCTGGTGGAAAACGAAGGCAACGGCCGGATGTCCACCACCGTGCCGCCAGTGCACATCGCCGTGACCGGCATCGAAAAAGTCGTGGAGAACCTGCGCGATGTCGTGCCGCTGCTCTCCCTGCTGACCCGCTCGGCCCTTGGCCAGCCGATCACCACCTACGTCAACATGATCTCCGGCCCGCGCAAGGCCGATGAGCTGGACGGCCCCGAGGAAGTCCACCTGGTGCTGCTGGACAACGGTCGCAGCCAGGCGTTTGCCGACAGTGAACTGCGCCAGACCCTGAACTGCATCCGCTGCGGCGCCTGTATGAATCATTGCCCGGTCTATACCCGAATCGGTGGTCACGCCTACGGCGAGGTTTACCCGGGACCTATCGGAAAAATCATCACGCCGCACATGGTCGGCCTGGCTAAAGTACCGGACCACCCGAGCGCGTCTTCGCTATGCGGCGCCTGCGGTGAAGTGTGTCCAGTGAAAATCCCGATCCCCGCGCTGCTGCGGCGGCTGCGGGAAGAAAACGTCAAGGCGCCGGACAGCCCGAACCCGGTGATGCGCGGCCAAGGCAGCAAATACTCGCCCAAGGAACGCTTCATCTGGAATGCCTGGGCCTGGCTCAACAGCTCACCGCGGCTGTATCGGCTGTTCGGCTTCCTCGCTACGCGCCTGCGCGCCCTGGTGCCCGACAACGTCGGCCCATGGACCCAGAACCACAGCGCCCCGAAACCCGCCGCCCGCTCATTGCATGACCTGGCTCGCGAACACCTGAACCAGCAGGGAGACCGCCGATGAGCGCCAAGGACAATATCCTCGCCAAGCTGCGCAAAAGTCTGACGGGCGCTACACCCGTTGCCGACAATTTCGATGTCGAACTGGTGACGCAAACCTACCGCTATGCGCCGGAGGAACGCATTCCCCAGTTGCGCAAGCTGATGGAAGCGGTGCACACCGAAATCCACCTGACCTCCGAGGAAGGTTGGCCAGCCCTGCTCGCACAATTGCTGCGCGACCGCCAGCTGCCGAGCCTACTCATTGCCCCGACCACGCCCCATGGGCAAAGAATCACACAGTTCTGGGCGAACAATCCGGACCTGCCGACCCTCAAGGCCTACAACCGTCCGATAGAAGAATGGAAAGCCGAACTGTTCAACGACACGCCTGCCAGCCTGACCGGGACCCTCGGCGCCATCGCCGCCACCGGTAGCCTGATTCTCTGGCCGACGCGGGAAGAACCGCGCCTGATGAGCCTGGTGCCGCCGGTGCATTTCGCCCTGCTCAAAGCCAGCGAGATCCGCGACAACTTCTATGAAGTGCAACAGGAGTTCGAATGGGCCCAAGGCATGCCCACCAACGCTCTGCTGGTGTCGGGTCCCTCGAAGACCGCCGACATCGAGCAAGTCCTGGCCTACGGCGCCCATGGTCCGAAGGATCTGGTGGTTTTGATTCTGGAGGACCAATGACCCTTCCGGCCTCTTTCCTGCGCGACGTAGAGCAACTGATCCCGCACAAGCGTCGTTTCGACGATCCCTTGTCGACCTTGGCCTTCGGCACCGACGCCAGTTTCTATCGGCTGATTCCAAAGCTGGTGGTGCGGGTCGAAACCGAAGACGAAGTGGTTGCACTGCTGCAATGGGCCCAGCGTGACCAGGTGCCTGTCACCTTCCGCGCCGCCGGCACCAGCCTGTCCGGGCAAGCCATCAGCGACTCGGTGCTGATTGTGCTGGGGGATAACTGGAACAGTCGCGAGATTCGCGAGCAAGGCATGCAAATTCGTTTGCAGCCCGGCGTGATCGGCGCCCAGGCCAACGCCTGGCTGGCACCGTTCGGGCGCAAGATCGGCCCTGATCCAGCGTCAATCAACGCCTGCAAGATCGGTGGCATCGTCGCCAACAACGCCAGCGGCATGTGCTGCGGCACGGCACAGAACACCTATCACACCCTGGCCGGTATCCGCCTGGTACTGGCCGATGGCACACGCCTGGACACCGAAGACGACAACAGCGTGGCGGCTTTTCGTACAAGCCATGGCGAACTGCTGGAACGCCTGGCGACCCTGGGTCGCGAAACCCGCGCCAACACCGAACTCGCTGCGCGAATTCGCCACAAATACCGTCTGAAAAATACCACTGGCCTGTCACTCAATGCCCTGGTGGATTTCGACGAGCCTGTGGATATCTTGAGCCACCTGCTGGTGGGCTCCGAAGGCACCCTCGGTTTCATCAGCGCGGTGACCTACAACACCGTCATCGACCATCCGAACAAGGCGTCGGCACTGATCGTCTTCCCGGACGTGGAAACCTGCTGCAACGCCGTCACCGTGCTGAAAAGCCAACCGGTGTCAGCCGTGGAGTTGCTGGACCGCCGCAGCCTGCGTTCGGTGCAGGACAAACCGGGCATGCCGGATTTCGTACAACACCTGTCGATCAATGCCTGCGCCCTGCTGATCGAATCCCGCGCCGCATCGTCTTCTTTGCTACAAGAGCAACTGACCCGGATCATGGCCTCGCTGGCCGGATTCCCGGTGGAGAAACAGGTCGACTTTACCGAAGACCCACGGGAAAACGCTCGGCTCTGGGCCATCCGCAAAGACACCTTTCCGGCAGTGGGCGCGGTGCGCAAAACCGGCACCACGGTGATCATCGAAGACGTGACCTTTCCGGTGGAGCAACTGGCCATCGGCGTGAATCGCCTGATCGACTTGTTCGACAAGCATCACTACGACGAAGCGATCCTTTTCGGACACGCGCTGGAAGGCAATCTGCACTTTGTCTTCACCCAAGGCTTCAATAACCCTGAAGAAGTCGCACGCTACCAGGCGTTCATGGATGACGTGGCGCACTTGGTGGCGGTGGAGTTCGGCGGTTCGCTGAAGGCCGAACACGGCACCGGCCGCAACATGGCGCCCTTCGTCGAACTGGAATGGGGCAGCGATGCCTATCAACTGATGTGGCAGCTCAAACGCTTGCTCGACCCCAACGGCATCCTCAACCCGGACGTAGTGCTCAGCGAGGATCCGCAGATCCACCTCAAGCACCTCAAACCGCTGCCGGCGGCCGATGAGATCGTGGACAAGTGCATTGAGTGCGGTTTCTGCGAGCCGGTGTGCCCGTCCAAAGACCTGACCTTGAGCCCGCGCCAACGCATCGTGATCTGGCGGGATATCCAGGCGAAGAAACGCGCCGGCACGGACACCACCGAACTGGAACGTGCCTACCAATACCAAGGCATCGACACCTGCGCCGCGACGGGCCTGTGCGCGCAACGCTGCCCGGTAGGCATCAATACCGGCGAACTGGTGAAAAAGCTCCGCAGCCGTGAAGCCACGAAGACGAAAACCGCCAACTGGATTGAAGGAAATTTCGCCACCACGTTGCAAGGCGCGCGCTTCGCCCTGCACGTGGCCAATGGTGCGCGGATGCTGCTCGGGGCTCCCCGCCTGGCGAAACTGTCGGCATCGTTGACGCGCCTGTCCAAGGGCCAGGTTCCGCAGTGGACCAGCGCCATGCCCCAGCCAGAAAAAGCCATCCGTTTCAGCCCCACCACACCGGACGAACGCCCGCGAGTGGTGTACCTGGCGGCCTGCGTGTCGCGAGTCATGGGCCCGGCGGCCGGGGATAAAGAGCAGATGTCGCTGTACGAAAAAACTCAGCAATTGCTGGAAAAGGCCGGCTATCAGGTCGTCTTTCCCGACAACGTGGACAGCCTCTGCTGCGGCCAGCCTTTTGCGTCCAAAGGCTATGTCGAACAAGCCGAGCACAAACGCCAGGAACTGATCGGCGCACTGCTGCATGCCAGTCGCGGCGGGCTTGATCCGATCTATTGCGACACCAGCCCCTGCACGTTGCGCCTG
The DNA here is from genome assembly GCF_026016345.1 of Pseudomonas sp. B21-054. NCBI lineage: Bacteria > Pseudomonadati > Pseudomonadota > Gammaproteobacteria > Pseudomonadales > Pseudomonadaceae > Pseudomonas > Pseudomonas sp. B21-054. Next base: position 926,290 of record NZ_CP087204.1, on the reverse strand, counting down.
GTCCAGGACCTGGGGAATGTTCGACTGGACCTGTACGATCCGGTGCGCTTCATCCGTACGCATTTGATGGAGCGCCTCGAGTTCACTCTACAAGATGAGCCCATTGCGGTGCACGTCACCTGCAGCACCCAGCACCTGGGTGAAAGCCAGGCACTGATCGACCTGGCGCGCAAGTGCAGCAAGCACGTGGTGATCCCAGAAGGTATTCATTGCTGTGGTTTTGCCGGCGACAAGGGCTTTACCACGCCGGAGTTGAATGCCCATTCACTGCGCACACTCAAGGACGCGGTGCAGCATTGCAGCGAGGGGATTTCTACCAGCCGCACTTGTGAGATTGGTCTTACGCAGCACGGTGCAATCGACTACCACGGGCTGGTCTACCTCATCGATCGGGTCACGCAGGCCAGGGCGACCTGAAGAAAAATAGAACCCTGGCGCACGGTCGCAGTCCACTGATTAAGTCCTGCAACGCGGGACCTTCCCTAAAATGGTAGCCGTCCTGATGGCCAGCGATGCCTGAGCCACAGTTCAAGGAGAGACATATGAAACGCTCTGTACTGCTAGGTCTGTTCGTCACTGCCTCAATGCTGGCGTCCTCCTCGTTTGCCGCCGGCGGTTCCAACGATCTCTGTACGGCCAACCTGCAAAGCATCGAAAACTCCAAGGCCCAGATCCAGGCACCAGACCTCAAGGCTCGTGTTGAGGCTAGCGTCCAACAAGCCAAGGCCAACCATGCGCAGCAAACCGAAGATGGCACCAAGAAATGCATCTCCGAGACCACTCAGATCTTGCAAGAGATCCAGAATTCGACCAAAGGGGATAAAAATTCATAACCGTCCATGGCCAACCTTCGGGTTGGCCTCAGCCGCGTATTGGCGTACACTGCAGGTGCCTGCCGCTTCAATAGACCCACGAAGCGACAGGCTCGGGGCCGTTTAGGATTCGACGCCGGTTGCGAAACTTTAGGTGCATGCCGAGTTGGTAACAGAACTCGTAAATCCACTGTTGCAACTTCCTATAGTTGCCAATGACGAAACCTACGGCCAGGAATTCTCTCTCGCTGCGTAAGCAGCCTTAGATCCTGAGCTTCTGGTACCTTCGGGTCCAGCAATCACCAGGGGATGTCCGTAAACCCAAAGTGATTGTCATATAGAACGGAATCGCCGTGCAGTACGTTGTGGACGAAGCGGCTAAAACTTACACAACTCGCCCAAAGCACCCTGCCCGTCGGGTCGCTGAGGGTTAACTTAATAGACACGGCTACGCATGTAGTACCGACAGCGGAGTACTGGCGGACGGGGGTTCAAATCCCCCCGGCTCCACCATTTCATCATCTAAAGACGTCCACGGACGTCTTTTTTTGTGCCTGAAACCCAGTAAATACGGGGCTTTTAGCGCCATCAAGCTCCATAGCACTTCACGCAGATCCATTTTGAAATGTATTCCAAGGCGTATTCCAAGCCCGCGGCTGGTAAATTTTGGAATACACAAACAGCGTTGGAGTACCCATGGGCGCCCAAGCCACACGCCTTTCAGACCTGAAAATCAAAGCCGCCAAACCTAAAGCCAAGGACTACATACTGACCGATGGCAACGGCCTCCAGCTGCGAGTCCGAACCAATGGTTCAAGGCTATGGAATTTCAACTACGTCCATCCCGTGACGAAAAAACGGATCAACATGGGACTGGGAACATTCCCCGAGCTCAGCCTGGCTCAAGCGCGAAAACGCACCGTTGAGGCCAGGGAATTGGTCGCCCAGGGACTGGACCCGAAAGAGCAGCGCGATGCAGATCGCCAAGCGAAAAAAGCCGCGACAGAGCACACCTTTCAAAACGTGGCGACGGCCTGGTTTGAACTGAAGAAAGATTCCGTAACAACCGCCTACGCTGAAGACATTTGGCGCTCGCTCACGCTGCACATCTTCCCGGATTTACACGCGACCCCAATTTCCGAAATCAGCGCTCCCCAGGTCATCAAGCTGCTTAAGCCACTTGAGACCAAAGGCAGCTTGGAAACGGTCAAGCGCCTGACCCAACGCCTCAACGAAATCATGACCTACGGGGTGAACTACGGACTCATTCATGCCAACCCCCTGAGCGGAATTCGATCGGTCTTCAAAAAACCAAAGAAGAAAAACATGCCGGCATTGCCCCCCGATGAGCTCAATGAACTCATGGTGGCGATTGCCAACGCCAGCATCAAAAGAACCACCCGGTGCCTCATCGAGTGGCAACTCCACACGATGACTCGGCCGGCAGAAGCTGCGACCACCCGATGGGCTGACATCGACTTCAAGAAGAAGATCTGGACGATCCCAGCGGAGCGCATGAAGAAACGTCGCACACACATCATCCCGCTCACGGAGCAAGCTTTGGCGCTCCTGGAAGCCATCAAGCCCTACAGCGGACACAGGGAGTACGTGTTTCCCGCCGACCGTAATCCGCGCACCCATTGCAACAGCCAGACCGCGAACATGGCGCTGAAACGCATGGGCTTTGAGGGGCGACTCGTAAGCCACGGAATGCGCTCGATGGCGAGCACCATCCTCAATGAAAAGGGTTGGGACCCAGAGCTGATCGAAGTTGCGCTTGCCCACGTCGATAAGGACGAGGTACGTAGCGCCTATAACCGAGCGGACTACATTGAGCGCAGACGGCCGATGATGCAGTGGTGGAGTGAACACATCCAGGGAGCAGCTACCGGCAATCTCTCGGTATCAGCAACCATCGAAAGCAGTGATCGGAAAGTCGTCGCCATACGCTGATGAAGGACTGTCATCGGCTGATACGAAACAGCTTTCTTTCAATCGAATTACCAACCCACGGATAAACCCGGTGGTGATGCAAATCGTATTGTCGAGTTACACGAAGGTTGATCCGCGATGAGATGCAGAGGAACGGGCCGTCGTGGCCCATACCTCGGAGTCATCTCATGGCAGACCTACGCACTCACCAGAACTCACAAGACCAAGATGCTCTGAGCGCTACCTTGACGGCGCTCATGCTCGATCAGCGCCTTACCCCGTTGGAGCGCAATGGCTGGCAGGTCCTGCACATGCTTCGCACCGCTGATGGCCTCAGTCCGCTCGTGAACATGGGGCAACTGCGCCGCTATCTCACGTGTACTCCCTGTGGGCAGCGAGCGGGCGCTGCCACGGCTTGGCGCGCTTTAGCGGTACTGCGGCTTACAGGATGGATCAGCTTCGTAAGGCAACATTGCGATCTCCTGACTGGCAATGTTCAAAGCGTGCTGTATCGAGTCAACGAGCGCGCCCTAAGCTTCCATGAAGCTTGTGCTCTCGACGACAGCCTGGAGGAGCTTATGGCTACCTGCATCGGCCATGAAAACAAACAAATCAAGCATCTTGCCGAGCACGTTCTGGCGACTTCTGAGCACACGCCTGAACATCCCCCCATTGCCATTCGGGAGCAACGGAACAAAGACGATGAACCACCGCCTTCCGCGCCATCGCGAAAGCGCCCTAGGGTCAACCGAACATCCGCACCTACTGCTTCCGCAAACAGATCGACCGTTACACGGCAGACCAAACAGACCCGCCAGATACCTCAAGAGCAACACCGTACGTATAAGACGTATTTATACAAAGAAGAACGTACGTACCGCGCGCATACGCGTGAGGAAAGCGATTCATCGTCACTCCCCCTGGCCTTGCCGCCATGCCTGGTCAGCGCCAAAGCAGACCAGCAACGAGACGTGCTAGCGGCCTTGAAACGGCTGCCGTCACACCATCGCCAGGACGTGCTGGACGAACTACAGGCACGCAGCCAAAGCGGCACAGTACGCAATGTCGTCGCCTATTTCTTCGCCCTAGCGAAGCGTGTGTTGGCCGGCGAGTTTCACTTGTGGGCCGGCCGCAAAAAACAGAATCAAGCTGGCGACCCAGTTGCAATGCCGCCCGCACCCCGCGTTCGCACAGAAGCGCTCAAGAAGCCACCAGCACGCTCGGCATGGCGCGAAATTGGTCGGCCACACATTGCCAACATGCGAGAAATCCTGGCCGGTCCTAGGGGCGCTGGAGACTTGGCGGCACAGGTGATGAAAGACAAAGGGTGGCAGGCGTGTCCTGTCTAGGGGACGCGCATTCAACGTCTGTAAATCATTAAATGTCCGGCGCTATTACCCAACATCAGGGAACACTCGGTAACCGGTTTGTGAATTGACAGAAAATGTCCGTGGAAGCACTTTCACGAGTGCATACCAGCCGTCAGGATCATCAAGACGGCGCTGCGGTTTTCCGCAGGATCCGCCCAATGACCGCATCGCTTCCGGCAGCGCGGACAGTCGACTTGAGTGTCGAAGGAAGCAAGCTATCTCCACCCCACCCACGACGGGCCTCCCCCGTCCTGGGGCTGGCCTTTCTTTGTTTTTGGAGGCCTTAATGAAAAATCGACTGGCAATGTATAGAGCCCTGAAGGCTATCAACGTGCCTGAGCAGCAAATCGAAGCAGTTATCCAAGCCATGGACTCTCATGTGCATTTATCTTCTGCAGGTAAATCCGATCCCGACATAGCGCAATTTCGGGCAGAGCTATCCCGAGTTGAAGTAAGCCTCCTTATGAATATCGGCGTGATGCTCTTCGTCGCGATGGCGATTCTCTTCGCCGCGGTCGCGTTTATTTGCTAACGAGACCGCCTTTTCCGTTGGTACCAGGAGCCACCTGTTCTAGGACAGGTGGTTTTTTCTTGTGCGCAAGTCACTTGATTGCACAGGCCGTAAAGACATTTGACCAAGGGCATCTATCGGCCAAAAGAGGTCATTGTCCGAGCAGAGACAGCCCACTCAAAATCTTTGCTGGGATACGCCCACTCCGGCTCAATCCTGCTCTTTAGCTGACGATGAACTGTCCCGGCCGAAGCCTTCACTTTGGGCAGCTTTATACAAACGCTTGAACAGCTTACGTTCAACGTCGATCAGTGGCTGGCAGTTGTGAATCTGCGCGAACGCGGCGAGAAAGCCACTGGCCGCGTGGCTGACAGCAGAGAGAATGTCGACCACTTGGCTCTCTGTATTGGCAAGAAAGCCCTCGACGTTCATTTCGCCGGGGTTGTGTGCGCTCATGAAGTAGCTCATTCCGTACACTGATCCGTGGATGATCTCAGAAGAGATGGCATATATCAGTCCATAAGCGCCGAGCAAGGCCCCTCCAGCTGACCGGACTACTTTCCCTATGCGATCAATCTTCGATGGCGCATCCAGCATGCTCCATGAGCCCTGTCCTTTACCTGCAAACTCAGGAAACATCAGCGCTGCCAATGCCTTCGAATCGGGGCTTGTGCTCAATGTGAATGCGAACTCGCCGGTGCCAATCACGCGGTTCATATGCTTCCAAGCGGCATAGTCTTTATGCTTCAAAGCGCGTTGCGATACTTCGACTGGCTGAGTTACGAAGAAAGCAGCATTGATAAACCCCTCTATCACACCGCGGGCAATCGGGTAGAGATCACGAATGGGGATACCGACGGCGCTTGATCCTCTTAGGATTGTGTTGAGCGACTGACCAGCGCCAAGCGATGTGGCGCTCACTGCCCGCACCTGATCCCATTCGATGACGGATTTCAGCTTCTGCCCCTGAAAAACGATAGGCCCCTGCGACATCACCCACAAAATCAAGCGCAGAAGTTCCTGCTGCTCTTCAATGACGGCACGTAATTCTATTATTGCTAATGTGTTCTCGTTCATGTCCTTTCCTTAGGTTGCTGGCTCCTTCAAGAGCATCCGCCTTGGGTCGATCAAAGCCATCCTCGTGAACCCAAGAGCATCACATCTGCCGACCTCCCTGCATCGATCGAGGACTTGTAACGCGACGGCGGCACAGCTTGAAATGCGGAGTTGGCCCTGTTTTTGCATGACTGTTGCCGCCTGTCTGATATGTCTGGCCGTTACAAAAATGTGGTGACATAACGGTGGCACATTTGGTCAGACGATATAGAGTCACTTTTAAACACCGACCTGAAACGCAAGCAACAACAGACCAAAGCACGCCCAAGAGGGCAAAGACCATGAAGCGCGACCAACATCATCACCGTCAAGACCCTTATTCTAAAGAGGTCATGCTTTCCCTTACTTTGCGTGTGTCGCTGTATTGCGCACAGGTTGCGGCTGCCCCCAGTGCTGAGTCGAGCGCTCGCCTGGAAGTCGCACGTGAGAGAAATGTTGTTGAAGACGCAAAAATTCGTACCGCGATCAAAGAAGCTATTGTCAGCTTGAATGAGCTCAATGACTTTGTGTTTGACGCAGGTCGCTCCATGCTCACAAACATGCCCCCACGACACGTGATAGAAGATGAACGGTTTTCAGAGGTAGCGAGTACATTGCGCGAGTTGGAATTAGTGTTATCCACTAAGGCTGAGCTGTATTCGAACTTGCCAAGTATGAGCGACGAATACAATGCGCTTCGGCGCAATCTGGCTACTACGCGCTCGCGGACAGCACAGAACGCCATGATTCTTAAACAGATGTTTCACGTGCCCAAAAGCTACGAGAGCTCAATAGATATGAAAGGGCTGGAAGCCTTGGCTTCCATTTCGACAGAGCGCCTCCATCAGCTTGCGAACTGATGGCATATGACAATAATTGTCGAGTATAGCACCGACACATACGATGACCTTTTCAAAGATGTTTTGTCCAATCACCCTACAATCTTGAACTCTTTGCGCGACGACTTTTATACCTATATCGCGTCCAACAGAATGACGCTCCCGTCATATTTCGGTTGCGACGTGCCATACACTCATCCACATGAAGCTTATGTCGTGGGCTTGATGCACATTCACATCGCCATCCCGCCGTCAGTGTTCCCAACGAGTAAACCGCAGTTTGACCGAAAGTGTCCTCTAGGTGACCCCACCAAAGATGCTGCGTTGGTATATGCACAAGGGCTCTACGATGAAGATAGATACATTCTCATCGCCATGCTTCACCCCGGCGCCCACGACAAAGCCCGCACCGAAAAAATAATCAAGCGACTAGCGGGAGTGGCAAAGCGCTTTCGCGATATCTATTAATCTGACTTTCCGTTTCTTCGCTGCTACGCTTTCGGTTTTCTCGAATGGAGTCGAAGCCATGCCCACCGAATACTCGCTGCCTGACACCCTAGAACGTATGTACGAAAATCAGTTCGCACTTGAAGCGGCGTTGATGGAGGTTGTGCTTTGGGTCGAGCAGCGCGGATCAAGTGACGTTGGCGAGAACATGCGCAGTTCGCTGGACCTAATCGGCGAGAGCGCTGGGCACATCAAACAAGGCCTGGCCAAGTTGGCTCCACAACACTGTGGTGACGCCTGAAAGGCAGATGGAGAGACTGATGGCAAATCGATGGTTTTCGCTGCTGCGGCGAAGCCATACCCGCCGCAGAATGAAAAGATTCATCAAAACGGTTTTTTATGGATCTGCGGCAGTCAGGCCAGCTCACCGATAATTTTCCTCCCAGTCGCAGCTCCATCACCACAATGCTCATCAGTGGTGTGGTCTGGTCAGAAAGTATCTGAGGACCAAAGCGGTAAAGCATCAACGTCTGCCTTGTATTGTTTCTGCCTGTCGCAACTGGCTGAAATCGACCCGATGCTGCCGTTCGCTACCGGCAGTAGTCGGCCAAGAGCAGTCATCCTGTGCCTCCACCAGTTAGGGCGATTCACTTCCTTAAATAGGCGAATCACCAAATCCCATTTTTGGATTTGACCATTTTTAATCTGCTCTATTGCTATGGCTTATCATTTGAGTCATGTTTTCTGACACGTCTACACGACCTCAATGAAAACAAAACAGGTAAGCTACTTGAATCTCAACGATGTAATCAAAGACTGCATCCGTCTTAAATTGAATGGATGTGCAACCGATACTGCAATTCAGTGTTTCGGAGGAAATCTTCTTGAAGAAAAGAGACCCGTTTTGGCGATTGAGGTTTCAACTAAAGAAATCTTGCTTTGGATGATGCAGGAAGCAACGAATGTTCATATTTATATCAGTACAGGCGTTTTTCATATGAACGCACTGTATGAACCTAATGAACGTTTTCCTGCTGCAAGAATTTATTTCATGAAAACAGAAAACCTTCTTTTGGTTGGCAAGATTGGTGCTTATATCGAACAGTACGGAATCAAGCTCGGTCCGGTGAACGATGCCCGCTTCTCAAAACTCATTGATGACGCAGGGTATGCACAGCGCTACGAGGCATGGCATGAGAGATGGAAAGCCGACGCTAGGTCATTCGATGGCTTACTCGGAGGACGCCGCGAAAATACTGCCGTAGATCAGGGTATCTGGCTGTCTTCAGACGGGCAATGCTTGGTTTGTGGCGTAAAAACCGATCGCATGGCTACCAGTACTGTTTGGGGGGAGTCAGGAATGATGGTTGGTTTGCAGCTTTGTTTGACGCACCAGGCCGAATCTCAAAAGCAATCAACTCTGCTTGACTATCTCGCTAAACATTTAGGGGGAACGGCTATGTTCTCAAGTACGCGCACACGTACCGCTGAAGAAGCGCTTGAGCAAACCTGTGAAACTCTTAAAGTAAAACTCGAGTGCACTGTCATGAAGGTGGAAGATCAAACTGTAACCGCCCGTAGACCTTCCGGGATTACCGTAGTAGTAAGGCAACACTCTCCTTCAAATTATGCATATAACATCCTGAGCCCTGAAGGTAGACAGCTGTCCAGAGTCGACTCAGCCAATCATCACAAAGTGCCTTACGGCCCAGATCATGTACATTCCGATCTGAGTAAGTCTAAGAAAAATGTCGTCGAGGCAAGTTTCACATACGGCGACGTAGGATTGGATGTAAAATTACTTTTAAAATTAATCCAAGAGGCTGAGAGTAAATTTTCAAGCAATCAGGGAGCGACCGGTTGAATCCACATCCGTAAGCAGTCGCTCGCGAACGTCTGCTGTTGGCCTAGGCCGCGTAAAAGCGTTTTTCAGCGCGATTGGATCCCTGTGTTGGACTGAAAATCGCGTTTCTACGCAAAATTCAGATCGGCTGAGCAGCCGATATTTTTCAGATTTTACATAGCGGCGCGAGTTTCAGTTTTGAAGAAGCGTTTTTACACTCTGGGCCGCAAGCGGTCGTTAGGGCGATACGTCAAATAGCACCAAATTCTAAATTAAATCCTTCCGTATTTCGGTGATCCATAATGGATCTGGATGCAAAGCATCATCCTCATCCACAAGTGACGCATACACCTCTGCAAATCGGACCTTGAACCCATCCTCTTTAAATAAATTTTTCAAAGCGTCCCTCTCCTTTTTTCGCCAATTGAAAGCGGAAGCTGACGAGTATCCCAAGTCTAGTATCTCAATACAATCCAGTAATATAGCTACATCTTCGTACTCATCACCAAGCTCTCCCAAAGCTTGGAAAAAATATAATGCATCCAGACTATCTTCAATATCTGTTGATGGCGTTTTTTGATTATGTCCACCTTTTACAAGATTTGTGATATTATCAACATCAAGCAGGCGTCGAAACTTTAGATTGGGATAGTCTTTAAAGTCGCAGTCCATAAATTGAATATCCGTATCAATTAGGCAAAGGATTTTACCACCGACTTGTTTTTCGTCCTCTTTGATAGGTAGTTCCAAATATTCAAAGAGTCTTTTTACTTCTTTAGCTCCGCCCACCGGCAGAATTTTGAGCTTCTGTTTTTGAAGCTCACCTGCAAAATATTTCTCAAAATATATCCTCTCCGACGTCCCTTCACATATAATCCAACTATACGGAGAAGGCTTTCTGATTGAGGCGATGATTGTCTGCACAAGATCATTTCGACTTTTTAAGCTAATATCTGCCGGAAGCGCGCCTTTATGGCTCGCAATTTGTTGCTTCACAATCTCCCGATAGTAGGCAATATCAATTACGGAGTTCAAAATCTCGCCTTTTTCTTTGTAAATATTTGTAGCTGTACCGGTCGCTAAAATAGGTACAAAGCCGTACCAGTGAGTAGTTACGAGACATTGAACCCCTAACTTGGATATCTGATAAATCCGCTCAAACTGCTCGAAGATCGCCCCGGTATGTAGCGACGCCTCGGGCTCGTCCATGGCGAATACTAACTCACTATCTAGCTGATTATTTTTACTGAGAAAAGCATAGGAAATGTCAACAAGAGCCTTTTTCTTCTCGCCAGAGCTGAGCTGACTTACAGGGGTTCGCGTCCCCCCTTCGCTCTTATTTAAAACTCTTATAGAAAAATACGACTCTATAACCTTGTGACTAAGATCGGAAAAATTTAACTTTGACTGTCGCTGACTCGGCTTTTTATATTCATAACTAACCAAGGTCTTTTCGATATCAGCTATAAACTCTGCTAGCTTCTTATTAATTTCAACCAGAGACTTTTGAGTGATAATGTCTTTTAATATTGTCTCAATGTCTTTTCCAGATAATTTCTGAATGGCTTTGCTCTCGATCTTTGTATATCTTTGAACATCCACTTCCGCTGGAGTGTAAATATAATTGTAATTTGGAACAATAAATTTACTTATTTTAGATATCACCAATTCTAACTGTACCTCGTTACTTCTCGGCTTTGCGGGATCAGACGGAAGAAGCAACGTGAGCTGGCTAATTGTTGTCATTGAGCTAAATATTGAGAGAAACGACCTCTCCGGCGTTTCGTATTGTTGCCCTATTGCGCAGAGGTAGTGTGTATCTTTGTTTATGATTAAAGAATCTCTGTGCGCAATGAACTTTTTAGCCTCCTCTCTGTTTGCACTATTAAATGAATCCAGCCTAGCTTCCCACAATATACGACTTAGCCGATCTATAATTAACAGCTCATCCACGTTACCGCTTGACTTGGCTATCCTATCCCACTTATTTTTTTCCAAGGCCAAAATAACGCAAATATGCGGCGTCCTGGTGCTCAAGCCGTTGGCTACAGCATCGTTATTTACATTCCATTGCCCGCCATTAAAAAAAACCTCTAAAGCCTCAAGAACAGTACTTTTACCAGCCCCATTTTCCCCTATGTAAGCGTTAAAATTTGTTCCGTTGCTGACCGGGATGTAATTGATGCCCATGTAACATTTGTAATAACGTAAAAAAGTCCCGACTATCATCACTCATCCCTGGCTAGGTCAAAATGCCAGTATAGACGTTTTAACAATACACATTGTCGCAATATCCGGTAGCCGTCCGTGGAAGACGTTCGATTTTGGCCGCCCATTCACAAAGGTTTCTTTCGACCAATAGCCATCCCCACGCTAGCGTTAGCCAAAACGAAAACTAGTCGAACTAGAAGCTCACTCCAGCTCCACAGGCTCGCTCAAGAAGTCGATGAGCTTCGCCCCTAACTCCGTGGTCCTGCGGGCCAGAATGCCTTGGCGCGACATGGTTGTGCCAAGGCCATCTGTGTTGATAAGGCCGCGCTGATAAAGGTCTCCCCAGATGACTTTGTAGATCCGCTCTTTGCCTCGGAGATCTGGAAATGCATGCTCAATGGCTTGCGCTATGCCGCCCATGCTCCAGCTACTCGGAAACTCTACTCCATGCTTCTGACCCCATTCTTCAGGGCCGTTCATAAGGCTGAGTAGACGAATGTGGGTCACCGTGCAGACATCGATAAAATTGAGGAACAGCTGCCTCAGATCTTCTTCTGGGCCATGGCCGATTGCGACGTTCAGTACTGCGTTGCGGAGCGCCTCCAGCTTTTCTTGCTGATGACTACGTATTGCCAACATCGATGCTTGGGACACGGTGGTGATGAATGTTTCGTTGTGCTGCAAGTCTTGCTCGGTTAGCACACTCTTCTCGATCAGATCGTTCAACGCGTTGCCGACCTGATTCATCCACTGCATCTTTCGCTCATTCATTGGCGTGTCGATGATTGAATTGAAAATTTCAACCCCAGCACCGCCCAGGACGGGCACTGCGCCAATCATGATTCTGGCGATGCGGTGAGCTTTTTCGCCACCTGGCTCAATGATTGGGTCGATCAGCTCGTTGTCGATTTTGTCCATCTGGAGTTCCATTAGGTGGTGGATGGAGCAGACATACCTGATACCTCATCCTTAGCCAAGCGCAATGTGGCAGATGAGGCGGCGGCAGGTTTGACGTCCAGCTTAAAGGGCCGCTATTGGCCGATTTCTGCCTGTTGCGAAGGACAGCCTCTGACCGTGAGCCACCGTCTTCGAAGGGCCGCTATGGGTTCCAACTACCACGTTGTGACCGCTAGTTATCATCCGCCCCAGACCTTCGACAAAAAGCTCTCGGTCAACCTGCGTTGTCGATTTGCTCGTGCGATTCACGGCGTTGATCGGCAAGGCAGCTCCGTGCTCCGCCTTTTTCACAAGCTCCCCGCGCAGGCGTGGCATGGGAACCATGCCGCCCCTGCGCAGGGAGCCGACAAGGCCGAAGGCCGCGTCAGTACCACAGGCAATGAATAAATATGCACCTACCGCAGACGGCTTTTGCCCACGGACGCGCAACTCATGAACCGGGCCGTCACTGCAAACCGCAGTGACGGCCCAGCCGACGCCCCAACATCACGGGCAAATCCTGAACCCTAAAGAGTGCGGCATACATGATGATGCCCCCATACACTGACCCAGCAAAAACCTAAGACGACAGGTTCGAGAGTCGTCATCCCAACAGCGCGAAACTCCTGCAAGCGCTGATCCAGCAGGATGGAGTTAGCCAGGTATGTAAGGTTCCAAAAACATACCGACCCATACCCATGGGCGGAGCCGCTTTTGTCTACCGGATTTATTCCGTCATGTGCCACTACTGCACCGTCCAGGCAGCGGGCCTTTGCACAATGCCGACTGCTTCCACTTAACAATCCCATCCATTTCCCTGGAGTACTCATCAACACTAAAAACCAACTCATCCCGCTCCATCTCCGTCCGATCTTCCAGCAGGAAGCAAGACGGACGTCTCAGTCGAGACATCGGTGTTTCCTGAACACCATGCCCCTGCCCTTCGGGGATCTCGCCTAGCGAGTTGGCACCAACACTTACCAATGATTTTCAGGACAGGACAACAACACAAGTCAAAGTCTGTGAGCGTGGACGGTATATGGACGATTTAACCTACACCCTGCGGCAACTTTGCCGGCGCAATCGCGATGGCAGTCACAACACTCAGGCCGACCGTATCCGCTCATTGGGGCTGATCGCCCGCCAACTGCGCGAGTCTGGTTTCCGGCAGATGAAAGCCCCCTCGCTCAAGGGCAAACACGTACTGGCACTGCTGGATCGCTGGCAAGGGGAAGGCCTGTCACCTGGCACCATCAAAAATCGGCTGGCGCACCTTCGATGGTGGGCTGAAAAAATCGGCAAGGCCGGCATTCTCCCCGCGGACAACGCGCAACTGGGTGTGGCCGACCGGCGCTTCGTCACTAACGTCAGCAAAGCCCAGGAACTGGGAACGGACCTTAGCAAGATCACCGATGCCCATGTACACATGAGCCTCCAGCTTCAGTCGGCGTTTGGACTACGCCGTGAGGAAGCGATCAAATTTCAGCCCAAGTATGCGGATCAAGGAGATCACATTCTCCTCAAGGGCTCATGGACGAAGGGTGGGCGTGATCGCTCTGTGCCGATCACTACTTCGCTACAGCGCGAGGTGCTGAATGCGGCACATCAGCTAGCGGGAGCCGGATCACTAATCCCGGCTCAGAAAACGTATATCCAACAGAGAAACACCTACGATGGTCAGTGCAAGGCAGCAGGCCTGAGCCACATGCATGGGCTACGTCATCATTATGCACAAAGCCGTTACTTCGCTTTGACAGGGTGGAAGGCACCGGCGGCAGGAGGAATCTCCTCCAGGGAATTGACCCCAGCGCAGCGTTCTCAAGACCGTATTGCTCGACAAATTATCAGCCGTGAACTCGGGCATGAGAGAACACAAATTACTGCGACCTACCTCGGACGATAATTCAAGGCTTTCGACGTCAATGAGCCGTAAGAGTGCGCCCCCGCTCCGCGCCTCGTTGGCGCCTCGACTTGACCAAGCGTATTTCCAGCCAATACGGATATGCGTAGTGACGCATTTAATCTTTCTACGCTTGCCGGTTGCGTGTCCTATGGACACGAGGCATCGAATGCCTGCTCGGCGAGCATTCCCGGCCTCAGTCACCTGGACAACCCTGCAAGCGTGGATAACTGAGGGCGTCGCAAGAAGCCGCCCGCTGTCCCTAGGGAATGCCAACTAATCCGGCTCGCTCGCCTCATGCTTTGCCCACTGACAGGTCTGTATCGGCGCTTCGAAGCCAAGCACTCATCCATGTTCATGAGGGCTGCTTCATGTCGTCGCCAAGCGAATACCTCCCTTCCCTCGACAGGAGCAATTATGTTCTCACTGTTCCATCGCAAGCTGCGGCGTGCACTCGCCCCCACGGCTGCAGCTAGCCCAACATCACCCGCCGGCCTGACCACTCCCCAATCTGCGGAATCACTCTTGGCCGCTCCCAGCAGACAGAAGTTGCTAAGGCAGATCTGGCAGTGCACCGCCATGTCCCGCCCTCAATTCGATGAACTTTATCTCGACCCAATTAGACGATACGCCGAGCTGGTTCAACTTTTCCCTGCATCCGAAAGTCAGCCCCACGCTTACTCCGGTGGGATGCTGGACCATGGCCTGGAAGTAGTTACATGCGCTCTAAAAATTCGCCGATCACGATTACTGCCCCCAGGAGCTCCACCAGAAGTTCAGATCATCCAAACGGAAGCGTGGAATGCCGCACTGGCATACGCCATCCTGAGTGAAAACCTTGGCAAGATTGCGATTGATCTCCAGGTCGAATATTTGGATGGCTGCGCCTGGCACCCATGGCACGGACCGCTGACTCGACCTTACCGAGTTCGATACCGAAAAGACCTCGATTATCGACTGCGCGGCCCCGCATCCAGCCTGATGATCCACAAGCTATTAAGCAGCGAAATCCTAGACTGGCTTTCCGCTTTCCCTGAACTGTGGGCCTCGCTCATGGCCCGCTGGTCTGGCCATAGCGAACATACCGGCGCACTCGGCGCGATCATTATTCAAGCCGAACAAGCTTTAGTAGCCAAAGCCCCTGCACAGACCACCATGGCAGCTGAGAGCCATGAGCCAGCGACCATCGCCACACAATCAGATCCATCACTGCCAGATACACCATCAACCGACTATTTCGACTCATTAACGAATCAAATCGGCGAGCCTCCCAAATGGCCTGAAGATTCCGACTCCGCACCTATCACCGACTCTGCCTCCTCAGCAGAAGAAGCGCCTGTGCCAGAAAAGCATGCGAAGCCAAGCGGCGAACACTTCATGGAGTGGCTGATCGAAGGCGTACGCACTCACGAGATCATCATGAATGACGATCATGCGCTGGTGCACTCCGTCGAAGACACTCTCTTCTTGGTCACTCCTGGAATATTCCAACGCTACGCGAAAGCATTCCCTCATCCCGCCTCCATCTCGAAAAAACAGGGGCAGCCTGACTGGGAATGGGTTCAAAAGCGCTTTGGAAAAATGAAGCTGCACCGCATACAAGCGAACGGTCGTTGCATCTGGACGTGCGAGCTCAGCAGTGCACGCAGAACACGTTTTTTACACGGCTATCTCTTGAAAAAGCACTATGGCTTGATAAGCGACTCGTCCCTCAACAACCCGAATCTGAAGGTGGTGACGCCAGGCAGCGAGAAGCCTCACACAACATTAGGAAACACTCGTTAACCGGTTTCCTGATTGACAGCAAACGCCCTCAGCGGCATTTTTGCTATGCATCTTGCTGATTCGTTCAGCACCAGCCGCCAGGATCTTCAAGACGGCGCTGCGGTTCTCCGCAGGATCCTTCATATGACCGCATAGCTTCCGGCAGCGCGGACAGTCGACTTGATGTCGATGGAAGCATGACTTTCCCACCCACGACGGGCCTTTCCCGTCGTGGGGAAGGCCTTTTTTGTTTCAGGAGGCCTTAATGAAAATGGAACTGGCGATGTATCAGGCACTGCGCGCAATCGACGTGCCTGAGCTCAAAGCCGAAGCTGTTATCCAAGCATTGGAATCTGACATGCTCACACTACTCGCGACGAAAAGTGATCTCACCAATCTAGAGCAGCGACTGACTACTGAGTTGGCTAAAGCTGATCATCGGCTGACTTCCGAGATATCTAAAATTGATCACCGGCTGACTGCAGAGATCGCTAAATCTGATCTCAAGTTATCCATTCGCATGGCTTCCATGCTCGCAGTCACAATCGGCATCTTGATCGGAGCAATGAAAATTTTCTTGTAGTTTTCTCAGCGATTATTGAAACCATCGAAACCACCTGTCGTTCGACAGGTGGTTTTTTGCGACTTCTTCAGCGGTATATGGGTACGTGTAGTAAAAAGGCGGGCAGCATCAAACAGGGACTGACCAGGTTAAAGGAAGGAAGTCAGGCCTGGCCCCCTCCGCTGGGGCCGCGGATGGACAAAGGCTAGAGTCGCCGCCAGCGGCCCTTATGATTCTCGCAATAGCAGCTCTCGACCGTCCGAAGTCGGCCAAAAGCAGCCCTTCGATGTGTCTAGACACTTCGGGGCGATTCACTCACCCGGTGGCACTGAATAACTGCTGCTGGTTATAGGATGTCAATAACGCGGTGGATATGGAATTATTGGTCGCTCCGAATATATAAGGAAGAATGCTGTTGTCTGCTACCAAGGATCTCATTTCCCTGCACCTAGATAAGGCAGCGGCGCAACTGCGTGCCGAGGCGCTTGAGCAAAACCGGGCCCTCCACCTGGAATTGCAAGAGCTCAAGTCGTCCAGCGCTCTTCTGCTCCACGAAGTCCAGAGCCAGATCGGCAATGCCGAGGCTAAGATCTCCGAGCGGGCCATTGAGAAGACACTGTCGATTCTTCATCACATCAAGCAGTGGATACTCGCAGTCGGAACCTTCATCACCCTGGCATTGGCCGTGGGAGCATTCTTTGGCTACAAGAACCTTGCCGACAGTTTGACGAACACCTTCACGAACAAGGTTGATCGGTGGTTGCGCTTCGAGGACGGTGATAGCGATGAAAGCAAGGCGCTTGATGCAATGCGCACCCAAGCGCTGCTAGACGCCTACATGGTGCGTTTCGCCCGTGAGCGTGTGGGTGGGCGCAATGGTTCATTGTCTCTGACGGAAGCTGAGCGGCAGCGTCTACTCGCGATCCTTCAGGATCCCTCATCGGATGTCGGGCAGTTCTCCGACGCGTTGACCATCATTACCCGAAGTCGTGGGCTGTTCGCGCCGACCTGGATGGAGGATCCAACCGGTAAAGCCCTTGCCCAACTGGTGAACGAGTCGTCTTTGAGCCAGCACAAGCGGGTTTTGTTGCTGGAGCGCCTGAAATTCGACCGAGCTTTCCTACCGTTCTCGCGCACCCTCGTCGCTGACGTAGATAACGTTTGGTCTATGAAAATGCTGGCATTCGATAACCTCAGACTGTTCGAAGATCCTATGGCCTTGGAGTTCGCCCGAGCCAATGTGGGCAAGGTGGACCGTTATTATCGTTCCCAGCTGGCGCTCTATATCGCGCAGGAGACAGGGTCTTATGTGGCGGTGAACGAATATGCACAGTTCCTGCGCCAGACAAAGCCAGAGCTGTGGCAGTCCGATTTTTTGGGACTGGTGGCAGGCCTGGGTGAAATCTTGCCAAGCACCGGTGAGTTGCCGCTGGAGGATATCAGCGCCCTGATCGCTGATAGTGTGCTGCTGGGGGCAGGCATTCGCCTGACTGATCTGTTAGGTTCCAGACGCTTGGCGCTTGAGTTGGATGGAGGCTACGCAGCGCTGGTTGAGCCCGGCCGCTGGCTCAATGAGCCAAGCGTGATTGGTGCGATTATCCGACATCGGCCACTTTCACCTGATTGGTTGGCCAGGGTGGTCTCGTTCTTCCAGGTCAATGACCAAGGTTACGAACTGGTGACGCTGCAACTAACGCTTCGAGACAAGGACCGCCTGCTGACGCAACAGGGTGCCGTCGCCGCCAGCGACGTGCGTGGCCAGGTGTGGTTGAGGGTTGAAACTGTTCCAGGGGGACATCGGCTTAGCGCGACCTGGCGCGATGCGAACACAGGGCGGATATCGGCAAGCGTGATCGAGTCACCGCAGCGCTTGCCAAACAGCCTTTTCCAACTGTCGTTTGATCCTCAGTTGTTGAAAAGCCTGACCTATCAAACGCGCGTCTATGAAGACTACCTATGATTTGAAGAGGCGCTCAGCCTTGCTGGGTCTAGGGGGTGTAGAAGTTACTCAGTGAGTATCGCCAGCTGGGCATTCCAGCCCGGCCACACCTTCGCAAAGGCTTTTTGCAGGCTGCACTCTCCAGCATTCCACCATTGCACGAGGCCAGATAGAACCGGCGCGGCAACACGCTGAACATCGGCTACTAGTAGCCGCCTTGGCACACCATGGCAGCGCTGTCACGAGTCGCTGCAAGACTGAGCAGGGCGCTTAGCTGGTAATCGAAGGTGAGTAGAGGTGTTGGCTGCAAAACGACAACTCTCCGGAACAGGCGTTTAATACGCTGCGAATGTCCGCTTCTGACCGATTTCTGCCGTTCGTGGCGGGCAGCAATCGGCCAAGAGCACTCATGTGCTGCCAGCTGAGTCTGCCCTAGGATTAACACCGCCAGCATCAATACCGTGACCTGCCCCGATTATTCTAAGCCAGATTTCTTGTACAGGGTGGCGCACGCACCAGTGCCGGTAATTCCAAGTTGAAACTTGGATAGAGCATCTTGAATGGTGGCAATAGATGAATACATAGCTTTTATTGAACGGTTTAGAGTTAGAACATACAGCACTTTTTGAATTTCTTTCCGCTACCACATGAGCACGGATCATTACGGCCTAGCTTTTGTGGGCGGGTATTTTTCTTTAATATCTTTGTTGCTTGATTGATTGTGCCTGCAGATTTCATGCCTTGAACTAAAATATCCATATCTTCGGAGTGAGCCCAAGGGAAGTCCAGGGTCACACCAAATTGCAACTCTCCGCTCGGATCGACGGAAATCCCATACCAGCTCTGAGCTTTGAACGAATATTTGCGCTTGTGACAATGCGCATCAAGAGTTTTAACAGCTTGTAGGCTGGGCTTGTAATTGCAGTGAATGCATATGCCAGTAGTTTTTTCAGTTATCCCAAGTGCCACGTTATGATTGGCTCTATCTGCTTTCGTTTTGGTCGTGACATACTGCAGAGCTTCATGCACATTGCGACAGGAGTCTTCGTGTAGAGACAACAGTAAGAAGCCTAGAGCTAGGATCGCTGGTTCAGGGCGCTTCTCAATCTGTGAGATTAGCTTCTCGTAAAGCGACCCTTGCATCTTTGTCAGTATTCCAGAAGGTGTCGCAGCTCCAGGAAATCCTTCTCTCCTAACCGTCATGGCAGCATCTAGTTCACTAGCGATGTCATCGTGCAACATCATCATTGTCACATCTGGCTCCAGCAAAAGATTACGCTTAAGGTGAAATGCCAATGCTGTCAGCTCGTGACTAACCCAGATATTTTCTTTAACTGTCGCCCGATGACGGAGATAACTAAGCAGGTATAGAGGTGAGCTAAGCATTTCAGTAAGAACGTCTAGGAGAAAAACGTCCATTACAAGAGGTCGCTGAATAACATCGGTCGTTTGGTATTTTAAGAGCTCATTTGCTTGAAAGGCGAGTGCTGGATAGTGGTCAGACACTACGCAAAATGGAAATATCTCTTTGATTGATTTTGGTAGTGCGATTTCATGCCCTGTATCCACTTCAAGGATGCAGTCACCATCAACCATAGCAGTAGCACACTCCCAAGCTTGCTCATTTGCTTTTTCTATGGCTGCTGCAAAGTCTTTTTTCAGCTGACCGTCGCTGCCCTTTCTGGCTGCCAGCGTAAGCTTCTTGGATTTGGCTTGAACGATGATTAGTCGATCACCATAAATTACTAGGACATCGGCTTCCCCAATGACCTTTTTGCCTTTGAGTAAATTTACATTTTTATGAACATTTGCTTTGCCAAAAACTGATTGTAATCGGCGGTAAGAAAAGTTTTCAGTGAAGTCGCCGCGATGATCTAGCGCCGTTTGCTTGTACGTTTCGTCCGCTAACATCCAAAAGAAAGGAGACTCGTATAAGGCCTCATAGAGCGAATAGTGCAGAAATAGTAGTACCGTGCCGCGATCAGTGGGAATAAGCGGCGTGGCTGTTACTGCGTTAAAGTCTCCAATTTCCTGGAAGCTATGGTTGTTGCCTTGAAGCGTTAAGGCATTAAAAAAAGCATTGACTGTATCGATTGACTGCTTGCTGCGCTCTGAGACTTCGCGTGGTGTGAACTCAAACAAGGATAAGTATTTTTCAGGCTGCACTCTCGCTTCATGAATACTCCGATACAAAGCGGTAGCTCTGCTATCAATCATTGAGCACATTGAATTCGCGATAGTGCGCGCCTGGGTGCTATCGAATCCTTTGTGATTCAATAGCCACTCGTCGTCAGGAGCATGTTTCTCTAAAAAGAAATCTCGGTACTGAAAGCTATAAGCTGACTCGGCGCAATAAAAAATTGGCTCGCGCATAGCTGCACCATGCCAAAGTTTAGGAGTCTCGGTACCGCCTTTGGCTTCTTTTAGCATCGAATCAAGCATTGGGAAGGACATGCTGTTATGCAGCTCTTGCATGAGAGCATCAGTACGTGATATGTAATTAATCAAGGTTTCGTTATCGGGAATCGACAGTTCAAGAGGTTGGCGAACCATCAGACCTAGTAGTGTTGTGATTTCGTTTCTGTTGAGTCTGCTAGAAGAGTACAAGTGTTCCATGTCAGAGGCTTTGTACTCGTCTTGGAAGGCAACCCCTGTATCGCGATGACAGATTAATGCTAGCGCGTGTACGTAACCAGGTTGAGATGTGAGCTTAATAAGTTCAGCAATAACTTCAGACTCTGATTTAGCGGCGTTAAACATGCACTGCACTCCTTGCTCAGCCCGTAACTACACGGACTCAAAAACGAATTCTAGCTGCCATTTTGCATTTTGGCTCGAGCTCTACAGGGGAGCGATGAGTTTAGAGATGAAAAAAATGGAGCGATTTACTTATTAGTATCACTGTCCGCTTCTGGCCGTGAGCGGACGAAGTCGAACGTCGACGACTGTGCCATTTACGCTCTGTTACCCAATTGCCGTTGCGCAGGCCTATTCAGGCTACGGAGACACAAAACTAGTTTTTCACAAGGAATGCCATTCGAGTCATCATTGGTTACACAGATGTCCCCTTGAGCAAAGGTATTCCATAAAGTATTCCAACAAAAACAATCCAACTGAATTTATCTTGTGAAATCAGCTAGATACCCGATCAGTTCAGATTACCCCGGCACGTCCACGGACGTCTTTTTTTGTGCCTGAAATCCAGTGAATACGGGGGTTCAGCGCCATCGGCGCTCCATAGCACTTCGGCTCGGGTTGCGACAGGCCCACCCACCAACATCCCACCTCGCCCAGAAGCAGCCACTAGAAACCCATCACCGAATTCGCAATGAGCCTCCCATTACCCGCTCTACCTTGTTAGAGCGAGCAGGCATGGGATGAGTGACCGCAAAACTCTACTCTGCCAACCGCATCCGCAACCGGCTTCGATGGGACAAGCCTGCTTGCAAGGCAAACGCAACTATCACGGTGGATGGCGCGGAAAAGCTGCTCAGGCCGCCGCCGGAAAACATCAATGCAAGACCCAATGCGGTGGCGCCAAACCAGGCCGTCAAGCCCACCGGGTTAAACGCGACCATCCGCTCGAGCGCTGCCACGTCACTGCGTCCGTAGACAATCTGCGCCAACGCCACACCCACCCAGGCCACCACGAAGATCCCCTGATAGGCCAACGCCTTGAGGATGTAGGCAAACACGTCCGCGAGCATCAAACCGTAGACGATCACCCCCACCGCCACTGCCCACATCAGGTACGAACCGCGAAGGCCAAATCGACCGAAAAACGCCTGCATGTTCAGGGTCGCCAAATAATAGTTGGCGGTGTTGATCCGGGTTTGTGTGGCCCAGACAAACAGCAATCCCCACAGGCCCATCAACTGCAAAATCGCCATCACTACCGAGACTTCGTTCAGCGCGCCTTCGTGGGGAATGCTGCTGACCAGGTAAATGCCCGCCGCGCCGTTGAGCAGAAATGTCACTGCGTAGAACGGCATGCCGAAGTTCCAGCGACCGTGGTACTCGGCGTCTTCAGGCTTGCCGAAACGCGCATAGTCGAAGGTGAACAGCATCAACACCCAGACGCCCATGTAGGCGACAAAACAATCCCACCAGCCGAATGCATCAGGCGTTGCCGGGCCGAAATCCAGCCATTGCGGCTGGTAGCCATAACGGCTGATCGATAGGCCCACCGCCACCAGCAAACCACCGAGGTACACCGGCAGCAATACGCCATTGAGCTTGTCCAGCCAGTGCTGCACGCTGCCCAGGATCATTGGCACGCTGTAGAGCACCACTACCAATGCCGCCAGCGGATAGACCAGTTCCGGGTACAGGTGATTGAGCGCGACGGCGATCACCGAACCTTCGAACACTGCGTAATAGATCGCGGTCGAGAAGAAAATCAACGTCGCCAGGCACGCCCCGGTGCTGCCGAACAACAGCCGTGAAAACAACGCCACCGACAGACCGCTGCGAATCGCAAAGCGGCTGAGCACGCTGTTGACCAGTCCATAACTGATCACCGACAGGACCATGCCGATCAGCGCATTGCGCGCACCGAACGACAACGCCAATGAAGCACCCACCACGATGTAAAACATCGCACTGCACACCGCCCACCAGGCCATGGTCAGGGACAGTCGACCCATGCGCGCTTCGGTGGGAACAGGATGATGCACCGGGTCTTGCCCGGTTTGACTCGATTGCGATAAAGCAGCCATATGCGTGAACTCCAAAACCAGTCAAAGGTTGAAGCGCGGGCAGCCGTCACCGCACCGAAGTGCGGCGTTGGCGTACCGTTTGGCATGGCCCGCGCTAGACGGCGGGCAGAATCAGGAAGGGAACAGCTTGCTCAGGCAGCTGAGTTTTTTCTTATAGGAACGTCGCGCTTGCAGCGCCTCTTCGAGGGTTACCGCGACAAAGCGGGCCTTCTGGTTGGGTTGCATCTGGCCGATCAAATCGAGGTCGGCGCTGATTACCGTGCCAATCATCGCGTAGCCACCACCGGACACCGCATCACGGTGCAGCACGATGGGCTCGAGCCCGGCGGGCACCTGGATCGAGCCGATCGGGTAGCAACTGTCGACGATGTTCGACGGATCGGAACCGGCGCCAAACGGCTGCTCCCGGGGCTGGAAGCCCAGCGCGCTGCCACCCTTGAAGCGATAGCCGATGCGGTCGGCCTCCGAACCGACCGTCCACGGCTCGGCGAAGAAGCTCTTGGCCGCCGATTCGGTCAAGCGGTGGTAGTACAAACCGGGCACCACCCGCAGGGTGATTTCGCCCCCCAATGATTGCCGTAACGCCATGGGCAAACTGGCCCCGGCGCGGCTCTTGCCACTGGCGACGCCCACTGGCAATTCGTCGCCTGCCATCAGGCGTCGCCCCTGAAAACCGCCGAGTGCGCCGAGCGCATAGGTGGAGCGACTGCCGAGCACCACCGGCACATCAATGCCGCCCGCCACTGCCACATAAGCGCGGGCACCCGCCTTGGGAAAGTCAAAGCGCAGCACTTGCCCGGCCTTCACGGTGAACGCGGTGTCGTGGTGCATTTCCACGCCATCGACCCGTGGCGTCATGTGCGCGCCGCTGACCGCTACCAATGCATCCTGCTGAAACTCCAACTCAGGCCCGAGCAGCGTGCATTCCAGCGCCGCCGAACCTGCCGGGTTGCCGACCAATTGATTGGCCGCGCTCAAGGCGTATTGATCAAGCGCGCCGGACGGCGGAATGCCCAAGTGGTAATACCCTTCGCGGCCCAGGTCTTGTACCGAAGTGGCGAGGCCGGGTTTGAGGACCTTGATCATGCCAACACCTCCTGCAACGACTTGGGATAGCCAACGGGATCGGCGAGGAACGCGTCCAGCGAAAACTCCACCGGCCGAATCCGCAGATCAAAGCAACCGGCTTCCACTTCGGCCACTGCGTGGTCGTAGGCTTCACGGTCCATCGGTTTGAACTGCACGATGTCGCCTGGACGGAAAAACACCATGTGTTCTTTCAGGTACGCGAGGTTCTGTTGCGGGTCATAGATTGGCGCGGGGGTGACGCCAAACATCTGATAACCGCCGGCGCCACGCACCGAGTAAATGCAACCAAAGCAACCGCCGTGACCAAGGGTCAATTTCGGTGTGTCGGTGCGCGGGCGCAGGTACTTGGGCACCTGCAACTGGCGCTCGCGCTCGACCATCTGGAACATGAACGGCAGCCCGGCAACGAAGCCAACCATCGAGACAAACCACGGCGCGCCACTGTGGGCCGCGATGAATGCATCGACATCGGCCAGACCGTTGATTCGTGCGGCGTACTCCAGGTCCGTGGCGCTCGGGTCTTGATGGCGGTCGCGAAAACGCATCAGGGTTTCGTGGGTCCAGGGATCGTTGTAGAGCACCGGAATCTCGATAATCCGCGTCTGCAACGTGCGCTCGGCAACGGCCCCGGCCTCGGCGATTTTTACCGCTTCGAGCAAGGCGTGAGGGGCGATGCGATCCGGGTCGAAACGAATCTGGAATGACGCGTTGGCCAGGCAGATATCGAGCACGCCATCCAGCGCCTGCTGTTCCACGGCACGGGTGACGGCCAAGCCTTTGAAGAACGCGTCCAGGGACATGCTGTCGCTGACTTCGGCAAACAAATGCTCATCGGCGCCAAAGCTGTAGCGGATGGGAGTACTCATGCTTCACCTCCGCTGCGGCGCTCGGCCAGCCAGGTTTCCAGAGTGCCGGTGTGAAAGTCGGCGCTGTGCAGCCACGGTTGTTCCAGCAATTCACCGTGCAACGCCAAGGTGTTGGCCATGCCGGTGAGCGTGGTGTGCGCCACCGCCATTCGCGCTCGGGCCAGGGCTTCGGCGCGATCCGCACCGTGGATAATCAGTTTGGCCAGCAGCGAGTCATAGTACGGCGGCACACGGTAGCCTTGATACAGATGCGTATCGACGCGAATGCCCTCGCCGTTCGGCCAGATCAGTTTCTCGACCAGGCCTGGACTCGGGAAGAAATCCCGCGCCGGGTCCTCAGCGTTCAGGCGCATTTGCAGGGCGGCGCCGTTGAGTCGGATGTCACTTTGCTTGAAGCCCAGCGGCTCGCCGCCAGCGATGCGCAACATGGCCTGGACCAGGTCGATGCCGGTGATCAGTTCGCTGACCGGATGCTCCACCTGAATCCGCGTGTTCATCTCGATAAAGAAGAACTCGCCAGTGGCGTCGTCATACAGGTATTCCAGGGTGCCGGCGCCCTTGTAGCCCAACGATTCGGTCAGGCGCACGGCGCTTTCGCAGAGGGTTTCCCGTTGCAGTTGGCTGAGGACTGGCGACGGCGCTTCTTCGAAGATTTTCTGTCGGCGCCGTTGCAGCGAACATTCGCGCTCAAACAAATGCACCGCGTGCTGACCGTCGCCCAACACCTGCACTTCAATATGCCGAGCCCGACTGATAAATCGCTCCAGATACACCGCGCCATTGCCAAACGCCGCTTGAGCTTCGCGCTGGGAACGGGGAAATTCTTCGCTCAGTTGCTCGGCGTTTTCCGCCAGTCGAATACCGCGCCCGCCGCCACCGGCCGAAGCTTTGATCAACAACGGGAAGCCAACGGATTGAGCGGCCTGCAGCGCCGACTCGAGGTCGAACAGTTCACCCGGCGAACCCGGCACCACCGGCACGCCATTGGCTTGTGCGGTACGCCGTGCCTCGGCTTTATCGCCCATGCGCCGGATGGTCTCCGCGCTCGGGCCGACGAATATGGCGCCGGCAGCCACCACCGCTTCGGCGAAATCGGCGTTCTCCGACAGAAAGCCGTAACCGGGATGCACCGCGTTGGCGCCCGTGGCTTTCAAGGCGCCGAGCAAGGCCTCGACGTTCAGGTAACTTTTGTCGGTACGGGCCGGGCCAAGAATGTGCACCTCATCGGCCATGCGCGCGGCCTGGGAATCGACGTCCGCCGTGCTGCACGCAGCAACGGTGGGAATGCCCAGTTCTTTGGCGGCGCGGATAATCCGCACGGCAATCTCGCCACGGTTGGCGACCAGCAGTTTATGAATGGCTTGGGTCATGATCGCCCCCTCACTCGTCGTCGAGTGTTGCGACGACTTGACCCGGCTCCACCGGATCACCGTCTTCCACCAAGAAGGCACTGAGGCGACCAGCCGTCCCGGCGGTCAGTTCGGAGAACTGCTTCATGACCTCGATCAGGCCAATGACCGTGTCGGCGCTGACCTGCGCGCCGACCTCGACAAAGTTCGCCGATTCCGGAGAGGCTTTGCGGTAGAAGGTCCCCGGCAATGGGGTGATTACAGTGTGTTCAGCCATGTCTGTTCCTCTTGGAATAGTTATAGAAAGGCAGGCAAAAAGTGAATCGGTGGGCAAACCCTGGCGTCTGTGTGCCAGGTGTTTTCGTTCGCTCTCAGCGCGGTGCTCGGACCTCTATGCCCGCGCCACCCAGTGCATCACGCGTGGCTTCGACCAACGCCAGGGCGCCCGGCGTGTCGCTGTGCAAACAGATCGAATCGAACTCAATCGCCAGGTCTTCGCCCTCGACGGTGCGCACTACGCCTTGTTGGCAAGCACGCAGCACTCGCTCGGCGACGTGGGCCGGGTCGTAGGCCCGCACGTTGCGGGTGAAGACGATGGAGCCGCTGAGGTCGTATTCGCGATCGGCGTAGAACTCGCGGATCACCGGTTGGCCAAGTTCCGTGGCAACCCGCCAGATCACCGAATCGGGCATGCAATACAACAGCAACTCCGGCTCCAGGCGCTGGAGGTTTTCCACCAGCAAACGCGCGGCCTCTTCGTCTCGGGCCAGGTGCATGTAGAGCGCGCCGTGGGGTTTGATGTGTTGCAGGGCCACGCCTTGAACCCGGGCGAGTTCACGCAGGGCGCCCAACTGATAGAGCATGTCGTCGACCAGTTCCTGGGCCGGCGCATTGATGTGCCGACGGCCAAAACCAACCAGGTCGCGAAACCCCGGATGCGCGCCGATAGCCACGCCCAGGCGCTTGGCCTGCTCGACGGTACGGCGCATGGTGCTGGGGTCGCCGGCATGAAAACCGGTGGCGATGTTGGCCGAACTGATAAAGCCCATCAGCTCATTGTCGACGCCATCGCCGATGGTCCAGGGGCCAAAGCCTTCGCCCATGTCCGAGTTGAAGTCTACTGCCTGCATGACACTTGCTCCCAACGCTTGTGACTTCGTGAAAGCCAAGTTAGATTCCTCCCAACCCCTTGGGAAGATCTATTATCAGATAGGCCATCTTCTGAAAAACAGATACCTCGTCACCTGGAGTGCTCGTGTCCCTGACCCTTCGCCAAGTCCGCTATTTCGTCGCCACCGCCGAGATCGGGCAAATCTCTCAAGCCGCGATTCATCTGAATATTTCCCAGTCGGCGGTGACCACGGCGATCAAGGAACTGGAAGGCATCCTTGGCACGCTGTTGTTCCAGCGCTCGGCCCAGGGCATGAGCCTGACCGACGCCGGACGGCACTTTTTGAATCGGGCCTACGTGATTTTGCGCAGCGTCGATGACGCGTTGAACAGCCCGTTGCCGGACATCCGCGCCAGCGGCGTGTTGCGCTTGGCGGCGAGCTACACCGTGATCGGCTATTTCCTCCCGCACCACTTGCAGCGCCTGGAACACTGGCATCCGGACGTGGCGATTGAAGTCCATGAACAGGAACGGCAAGCCATTGAGCAAGGCTTGTTGGAAGGTCGTTTCGATATGGCCGTGGTGCTCACCGCCAACCTCACGCACCCGGACATCGTTTCAGAGATTCTCTTCAACTCCGAACGGCGGTTATGGCTGCCCAGCCGCCATCCGTTGTGCGAACGCTCGGCGGTCAGCCTGGCCGACGTCGCGAAAGAACCCTACATCCTGCTGACCGTCGACGAAGCCGAACAAAGCGCCATGCGCTACTGGGAACATGCGCATCAACAGCCAAACGTGCGGGTGCGTACCAGTTCAGTCGAAGCGGTGCGCAGCATGGTCGCCAATGGCAGCGGCGTGGCAATTCTCTCGGACTTGGTGCACCGCCCCTGGTCATTGGAAGGAAAACGCATCGAAACCCTGACAGTCACCGACGAAGTGACGCCGATGAGTGTCGGACTGGCCTGGCATCGCGAGCGCGAATTCAGCCCGGCGATGCAGGCGTTTCGTAACTATTTCCACGATGCGTTTTTGGCGCCACAACAGCTGTCTGCGCGACGCTGAAAACAGCGAAACCATGCCCTTTACAACGAGTGCTGACGTGCACTCGTCGTCGCCATCGGCAGCATTACGGGGGGTCGTAGCTTTTTTAAAGACTGCGCATTTTGGCGATGCTTCCAACTGAGCTCCAACCGTTATCGATATTCCAAACCCAAGAAACCCAAAATGCAAAACGTCGAGTGACCTCGTCTTTTCAACGACGCTTCGCTTTCGCCAACCCAGCAATCAAAAAATCCCTGAACGCAGAAACCGCCGCCGGTAAATTGCGTCCCGCCATGCTTTGCAGTTCGATGCGCCGTGCCTGCATGCCTTCATCGAGGATCGGCAAGCATTGCAGTGCCTTGTCCGCCACCTGCTTGTGCAAGGTCATTTCGCTGGCCAGGCTGATACCGCCCTCTTCGCGGACGAAGCTGTAGAGCGAGGCAACATAATTCGTGGTCAACACCGGGTCGAACAACAAGCCTTGTACACCGCAACAGATGTCGAACAGTTGTCGTATCGTGGTGTCGGCCTTGGGCAGCGCAATGGGCCAGGGTTGCAACTCGGCGAGGCTGACCGCTTCACGCCCGGCCAAGGGATGGGCATTGGAGACCACGGCAAAAATCGCCCCGCCCAGGACATGTTCGACCTTGATTTCCTTTTGCGGCGTCAGGCTGAAGGTCATCGCCAGATCGGCTTCGCCGGAGCGCACCTTCTCAGTCGCCTCCGCAGGCGCACAGACCTCCAATGTGAAATGAATGCCCTGATACTCACGCCGGAACGCGCTAATGCTGCTGGGCATGTATTCCAGTGCAAATCCTTCCGAGCAGGCCACATGCACATGACCGCGTTGCAAGCCATGCAGCTCGGTAATTTCCAGCACCACCTGCTCGGCCTCAAGCTGCGACTTGCGCGCATAAGCCGCCAGTCGCGTCCCCGCCTCGCTCAGCACCATGCCCCGGGCACGGCGCTCGAACAGGCTGGCATCCAAGGCCAATTCAAGCTTGGCAATCTGTCGGCTCACCGCTGACGCCGCAACATTCAGCCGTACCGAGGCTTCGCTGATCGATCCGCATCGCGCTACTTCAAGAAAATAGCGCAGTGCCGTGGACTGCACACCATACAGCTGCATCGGCGCCCCCCAGGTTTGCCTTTTCGGCAAAGAAAGTATCGAAATATTATTCTTGTGGCATTGATAGCCTTTCCCTACATTCGAGTCCAGATCAAAAAAAATACCGCCTGATTTTTTTCTTCTCCTTTGCGCGTTTGCGATTCGCTGCCCTTTGATTCAACCACTCTCGCCAACGGAGACGACGGCATGGGCATCAAAGGTTTCGCCTGCAGTATTGCGCTGATGGGCCTCATCAGCAGTTTTCCGGCTCATGCCGGTAAAGCCAACGACACCCTGGTTTACGCTTCCGACAGCGAGCCTGAAAACATCAGCCCCTATCACAACGATTTACGCGAAGGCGTGATTCTCGGCCGGCTGATCTGGGACAACCTGGTCTATCGCGATCCCAAAAGCGGCCAATACCAACCCATGTTGGCCACTGGCTGGAAACAGGTCGACGACACCACCATCGACTTTGAGCTGCGCAAAGGCGTCAAATTTCACAACGGCGACGCCTTCACCGCCGACGACGTGGTGTTCACCCTCAACTACGTGGTGTCGCCCGAAGCGAAAGTCGTTACCGTGCAAAACGTAGACTGGATCAAGAGCGCCGAGAAAACCGGTGACTACAGCGTCCGCCTGCATTTGAAGAAGCCTTTCCCTCCGGCACTGGAATACCTGTCCAACGCCGTTCCGATGTTCCCCAAGCAGTATTTCGAGAAGGTCGGCCTCGCCGAATTCAGTCGCAAGCCAATCGGGACCGGGCCGTATAAAGCCGTGTCGGTGGTGGCTGGCGAAGGCGTGACCATGGAAATCAACAAGGACTACTTCCCGGACAGCCCACAAGGCAAGCCCCATATCGGCCATCTCAAGTTCCGGGTGATCCCGGATGCAGAAACCCGCCTGGCCGAGTTGATGACCGACGGTGTCGACTGGACTTGGCGTGTGACCCCGGATCAGGCAGTCGACCTTAAAGGCATGCAGAGCCTGACCGTGACCAGCGGTGAAACCATGCGCATCGGCTTCCTGATTCTTGATGCCCGGGGCACCTCCACTGAAAACTCGCCAATGAAGAACCTCAAGGTGCGTCAGGCCATCAACCATGCGATCAACCGCAATGCGCTGGCCACGCAATTGGTGGGTGGCGAAGCCAAACCCTTGCAGGTTGCCTGCTATCCAGGCCAGTTCGGCTGCGATACCAGCGCGGCGACGGTCTACGACTATGACCCGGCCAAGGCCAGGGCGCTGCTTGCCGAAGCCGGTTACCCAAATGGCTTCGAGACCGAAATCTTCGCTTATCGCGACCGTGACTACGTCGAAGCCATCATCGGCAACCTGCGCGCCGTGGGCATCAACGCCAAGCTGCGCGTCTTGAAGTACGCCGCCCTGCGCGATCAGCAACGTGGCGGCAAGGTGCCCATGTCGTTTCAGGCCTGGGGCTCGTTCTCGATCCTCGACACCTCGGCGTCGGCCGGCACCTGGTTCAAGGGCAATCCGGACGACAACATCAAGGATCCGCAAGTCCAGGGCTGGCTGCAGACCGCTGACAACGCCCTCGACCCGCAAGTGCGCCAGGACAACTACCGCAAGGCGTTGCAGCGCATCAGCGAACAGGCGTACTGGGCGCCGCTGTTCAACTACTCGATGAACTACGCCTACACCGCCGACCTCGCGTTCACGCCGTACCCGGACGAGCTGCCGCGTTTCGTTCAGTCCAGTTGGAAATAATCCGCACCGAGCGGATTGATCCAGAGGTGCCGTGGCTTGCGGGCTAAGCCGCACCACGGACACCACCTGACACCTGTCATCCATTGGATATGAGGAAACTTGCCATGCTTGGATTCCTTCTGCGCCGTCTGGGCATCGCTATTTGCGTGGCCATTACCGTGTCGGTGATCAGCTTCTCTCTGTTGCACCTGTCCGGCGACCTGGCCACGGCCATTGGCGGACCGGAAGCCACCAGCGAACAGATCGAACAGATCCGCGTGCAATACGGTTTGAACAAACCGCTACCGACCCAGTACTTCAACTGGCTGGGCGATTTACTGCGGCTGGACCTGGGTAACTCGTTTTTCTTTCAGGAGTCGGTCTACAACCTCGTCGTCAGCCGCTTGCCGATTACCCTCGGGTTAGGTGCCCTGGCGCTGGGCATCGCTTTGCTGGTGGCGATTCCACTGGGGGTGCTGGCGGCGGTCAAGCGCGACACCTGGGTTGACCGACTGGCCTTGAGCATCGCGGTGCTGGGTCAGGCCATGCCCAGTTTCTGGTTTGCGCTGATGTTGATCGTGGTGTTCGCGGTGACGCTCAAGTGGCTGCCGGTGTCCGGCAACTCGACCCTGCTGCACTTCGTCATGCCGGCCATCGCCTTGGGCTACTACGCGACGCCGGCCATCATGCGCCTGACCCGCGCCGGCATGCTTGACGTGCTCAATTCCGATTACATCCGCACCGCCCGCGCCAAGGGCCTGCGCCCTGCCCGCGTGCTGTTCAAGCACGCACTGCGCAACGCCTTGATTCCGGTCGTCGCGCTGGCGGCGGTGGAGTTCGGCTTCATGCTCGGCGGTTCGGTGGTGATCGAAACCGTGTTCTCCCTGCAAGGCATCGGACAACTCGCCTGGGGCGCCATCGCCCGTGACGACTTTCCGGTGGTACAGGCCGTGGTCCTGCTGATTGCGGTGATCTACATCATCCTCACCTTGCTGGCCGATGTGCTCAACGCACTGCTCGACCCGCGCATCCGCGTGCGCTAGGAGGCTTACATGAGCACCCCCACGACCCTCGCGATCAATGACTACCTGCCACCCCCGAGCAGCCTGAGCCGAGTCCTTGGCAAGAGCTTTCGTCACCGTGGTTTCGCCATCGGCGCGGTGTTGTTGCTGATCATCTTCGCCGGTGCACTGTTCGCCCCGTGGCTGGCCCCCTACGACCCTTATGCGCAAGACGTGATGCTGCGCATGAAACCGCCGGTATGGATGGCCAACGGCACCTGGGAATACATCCTCGGCACCGACAAGCTGGGCCGTGACTACCTGTCGCGCTTGCTCTACGGCGCACGGATTTCGCTGTTCATCGGCATCGCGGCGGCGCTGATTTCCGGCTTTATCGGCACCGTCATGGGGCTGTTGGCGGGTTATTACGGCGGCAAGGTCGATGCGTTTATCAGCTACCTGATCACCACCCGGCTGGCGATGCCGGTGGTGATGGTCGCGCTGGCCTCGGCCTCGCTGATGGGTGGTTCACTGAAAGTGGTCATCGTGCTGCTGGGTTGCCTGTTATGGGATCGCTTCGCAGTGGTGGTCAGGGCTTCGGTGCAACAGATTCGCGATGCTGAATATGTCGCGTCGGCCCAGGCGCTTGGCTGCTCGACCCTGAGGATTCTGGTCAGTGAAATCCTGCCCAATCTGGTCGGCGCGCTGATCGTCGTCGCGACCCTGGAAATGGCCCACGCGATCCTGCTGGAGTCGGCCCTGTCGTTCCTCGGCGTTGGCGTGCAACCGCCGACGCCGTCCTGGGGTTTGATGATCGCCGAAGGCAAACCCTACATGTTCTTTTCCCCGTGGGTCATCGCCATTCCCGGCGTCGCCCTGATGATTCTGGTGCTGGGCATCAACCTGGTCGGCGACGGCCTGCGCGATCTGATCCTGCCCGACGGCCGCAACTGATTAGAGGAGTCCGGACATGGCACTACTCCATGTTGAAAACCTGCGCGTGGACATCCCCATGGGCAACAGTCCGACGCCGGATGACATGCTGCATGCCGTGCGCGGTCTGAATTTTGAAGTCGAGCGCGGTGAAATGCTGTGTATCGTCGGCGAATCCGGCTGCGGTAAATCCCTGACCTCGCTGGCGCTGATGGACCTGTTGCCACGCAAGGCCAAACGCACCGCGTCCCGGCTGACGCTGGACGGCATCGACATGCTCGGCCAGAGCGAGCGGCGCATGTGCGACCTGCGCGGCAACCGTCTGGCGATGATCTTCCAGGAACCGATGACCTCGCTGAACCCGGCGTACAGCATTGGCGATCAGCTCAGCGAAGTGCTGACTCAGCATCGCAAGGTGTCACGCAAGGATGCCCTGGCGCGCGCCGCGCAGATGCTGGAGAAAGTCGGTATCAGCAATGCCACCGAACGCTTGCGCCAGTACCCGCATCAACTGTCTGGCGGTTTGCGTCAGCGGGTGATCATCGCCATGGCGTTGATGTGCGAGCCGGACCTGATCATCGCCGATGAACCCACCACGGCACTGGACGTGACCATCCAGGCGCAGATCCTGCGCTTGATCCGCGACATCCAGAAAGAGTTCGGCCTGGCGGTGATCTTCATCACCCACGACCTTGGGCTGGTGGCACGGATCGCCGATCGAGTCGCGGTGATGTATGCCGGGGAAATCGTCGAAACCGCCCCTGCCCTGCAACTGTTCGAGAACCCACAGCATCCGTACACCCGTGGTCTGCTGACCAGTATTCCAATCCCTGGCCGGACCAAGCCGGGTGAGGCGCTGGGTTCGATTCCAGGCCTGGTGCCGAGCCTGGTGGGCGAACAGCAAGGTTGTGCGTTCCGCAATCGTTGCGCCCAGGCGATAGCGGCCTGCGCGCAAGACATCCCCGAAATCGAACAGGACGGCCACATGGCCCGCTGCCTGTTCGCCACACCGGCCCCGGCACCGATTCGCCTTCAAGAGAGGGCACGCTCATGAAAAAAGACATTGCATTGGAGCTGTGCGACATCCGTCGCGAGTTTCGGATCAACAAGGGTTTCTTCAAACCCGCCGCCACCCTGAAAGCCGTGGATGGAGTTTCCCTGCGCCTGATGCGTGGCGAGACCCTCGGCTTGGTAGGTGAGTCCGGTTGCGGAAAAAGTACCCTGGCCAAGATGCTGCTCGGTCTGTTGCCGCCAACCAGCGGCGATGTGCTGGTCAATGGCAAACATCTGGCGGCGACGGATCGCAAGGAAATGTCCCGGCACATCCAACCGATATTCCAGGACCCGTATTCCTCGCTGAACCCACGCAAGACGCTGCGGGAAATCGTGACCCTGCCGCTGATCGTGCATGACATTGGCAGCACCGCCGAGCGGCGCAAGAAGACCGAAGCGATGCTCGATGTGGTCGGCCTGCCCAAGCGGGTCATCGACAGCTATCCGAGCCAACTGTCCGGCGGCCAGCGGCAACGGGTGGCCATTGCCCGGGCGTTGATCATGCGCCCTGACGTGTTGATCTGCGACGAACCTACATCGGCGCTGGACGTTTCGGTGCAGGCGCAGATTCTCAACCTGCTGCAAGACCTCAAGCGCGAATTTGGCCTGACCTATCTACTGATCAGCCACAACCTGGCGGTCATCGAACACCTCGCCGACCGGGTCGCGGTGATGTACCTGGGGCGCATCGTCGAGGAACGCACGCGCGAATCGTTGTTCGCCAAACCCGGCCATCCTTATACCCGTGCCTTGCTGGATTCGGTGCTCACGCCCGATCCGCGCCTGGGCATTCCCGAAATCGGCCTGCGCGGCTCCTTCCCCAATCCGATGTCACCGCCCTCCGGTTGTGCCTTCCATCCACGCTGCCCGAGCTGCTTCGCCCCCTGCAAAACGGCCTACCCGGCCAATGATTCGATTATCGGCGGCAACGTGCGTTGCCACCTTCACGACAATCCCGCCCAAACACTGGAGCTTGTCCACTCATGAGTCGTTCACTGGCCATCAGCAACACCACCGAGCAATTTGATAACGGCGCATTTTTCAATCTGCTCGAACGTAGCGTCGCCTTGCACACCGAAAGCCAGGCAACGGACAGCCGGCCCGAGTTGTATCGCTACCTCCATGACTTCATCACCCCGCATGTCGAGGCGATGGGCTTCAGCGTCAAGATCTATGACAACCCGGTGGCAGAGCGCGGCCCGTTCATGATCGCCACACGCATCGAACATCCGGAACTGCCGACCGTGCTCAGCTACGGCCACGGTGATGTGGTGCGCGGCTATGAAGCGCAATGGCGTGAAGGGCTGTCGCCGTGGCAGGTCATTGCCGAGGGCGATCGCTGGTACGGCCGCGGCACGGCGGATAACAAGGGCCAGCACCTGATCAACCTGACCGCGCTGGAGCAAACCCTCAAGGCTCGCGACGGCAAGCTGGGGTTCAACGTCAAACTGCTGCTGGAAATGGGCGAAGAAGAAGGCTCGCCGGGCTTGAATGCATTCTGTGCCGCCCACAGTAAAGAGCTCGCCGCGGATGTTTTCATCGCCTCGGACGGCCCGCGCCTGGCGGCGTCACGACCGACGATTTTTCTCGGTTCACGCGGGGTGTTCAACTTCGAGCTGGTGGTCAATCTGCGTGAAGGCGCTCATCACTCTGGCAACTGGGGCGGGTTGCTGGCCAACCCTGGCATCATCCTGGCCAATGCCATCGCGAGCATGGTCGATGAACACGGTCGGGTGAAAGTGGCGGGCCTGATGCCC
This sequence comes from Pseudomonas sp. B21-054, assembly GCF_026016345.1. NCBI lineage: Bacteria > Pseudomonadati > Pseudomonadota > Gammaproteobacteria > Pseudomonadales > Pseudomonadaceae > Pseudomonas > Pseudomonas sp. B21-054. The sequence continues at coordinate 890,396 of NZ_CP087204.1, read as the reverse complement.
GCGACGCTGCCTGAGCCGGTTCGCCAGGCGCTGGCCGATATTGACGTCGGTGGCGGACCGGGCGACCCGGAAATCGACGCCAACTGGGGTAACCCAGAGCTTTCGCTGAGCGAAAAAGTGTTCGGCTGGAACACCCTCGACGTCATTGCCTTCAAGACCGGCAACCCGGACGCCCCCGTGCATGCGATCCCCGGCAAGGCCAACGCCCACTGCCATATCCGCTTCGTGGTGAACAGCGACTACACGACCTTTATCCCGGCGGTGCGCGCCCACCTGGATGCCCATGGCTTCAGCAATGTCGAGGTCAAGCAAAGTCGCATCGATGTGATGCATGCCACGCGGCTGGACCCGCAAAGCCCGTGGGTCAACTGGGCGCTCAGTTCCTTGACGCAGACCACCGGCAAAAAACCTGCGCTGCTGCCAAACCTCGGCGGCTCGCTGCCCAACGATGTGTTCGCGGACGTGCTCGGCCTGCCAACCTTGTGGGTGCCGCACTCGTACCCGGCCTGCTCGCAACATGCGCCGAACGAGCATTTACTGGCACCGGTGGTCAAGGAAAGCCTGCAAATCATGGCCGGGCTGTTCTGGGACCTGGGCAACGACGCGGCACGCCTGACCCAGGAACATCAGTTGCGGGAGCAGGCGCAATGAATGCCACGGCACAACAGGCGCTGGACTGGCTTGCTGACCAGCGCCAAGCCATGGAAACGCTGCTGCAGCGTATCGTCGACACCGACTCCAACAGCTATGACAAGGCGGGCGTCGACGCGGTGGGGGCGCTGCTCGCGGCTGAACTGGAAGCCGACGGCATCCTGCTCAAGCGCATGCCGGTCGATGGTTTTGGCGACGTGATGCTCGCCGAAGTGCCAGGCGAACCGGGAAAGCCGGTGTTGCTGCTGGGCCATCGCGACACGGTGTTCCCCAAAGGCACCACCGCGACGCGCAGCTACAGCCGCGATGGCAACCTCGCCCATGGCCCCGGCGTCGCCGACATGAAAGGCGGCCTGGTGCTCAATTGCTTTGCGCTCAAGGCACTCAAGCGCGCCGGCCAGTTGCCCTATCCGGTGCAGGTCCTGTACACCGGTGACGAAGAAATCGGCTCCGGCAGCGCCAGGCCCCATATCGAACAGGCAGCCCGTGCCGCCCGCGCCGTGCTCAATACCGAACCCGGCCGGGCCAGCGGTAACGTGGTCAGCGCACGCAAAGGCGGTGCCACGCTGGTCGTCGAAGTCTTCGGTCGCGCGGCGCATGCCGGGGTCAACCATGCCGACGGCGCCAGCGCCATCGAGGCCCTGGCACGCAAGATCATCAAGTTCCATGCCTTGACCGACTACCCGGCAGGCATCACGACTAATGTGGGCCTGATGTCCGGGGGCACCTCCAGCAACACCGTCGCGCCGAGCGCATCCGCGCGGCTGGACGTGCGCTTCATCGAACTCAAGCACTGGGACCGGATCTTCAGCACAATCCAGGCCATCGTCGCCGAAGAAGAACTGATCGGCACCCACGCCATCCTCAAGGAAGCGACGACCTTTCTACCGATGGAAGCCCATCACAGCGAACGGCTGTTGCACATCTACCAACAAAAAGCGCTGGCGCTGGGTTTCAGCGTCGAAGGCGAGTTCACCGGCGGTTGTGCCGACTCCGGATTCACCGCCAGCCTGGGCATTCCGACCCTGTGTGGCCTCGGGCCGGTGGGTGGCAAAGTCCATACTGATCGTGAATATCTGGAACTGGACACGCTGGTGCCTCGCGCACAGGCGTTGGTGGCGACCATCCTGGCTGTTGGCGAGAGCAGTTGAGATAACGGGGCGTCGAGATCAAAGTCCAAAGCAAGAGCAGGACACACGTCCAGCCTCTATGTAGCTGAACCACCGCTATCGCGAGCAAGCTCGCTCCCACAGGGGTTTACGGATGTTCACCGCATCTGCACACGACACAAAAACCTGTGGGAGCGAGCTTGCTCGCGATGGGGCCAGCAAGCCGACATCCCTGTGACTGACCCACCGCCTTCGCGAGCAAGCTCGCACCCACAGGATGAAGCCGACCTCAAGCGTCCCAAGGGGCCATCGAGTCAACGTCAATGGCGTAGCGTCCAATGGCCTCGGCACAGACGCTGACGTCCAGACGTCCCTCATGCACCAGCGAGGTCAGTGCACTCAGGACGATCTGGTGGCGGTCCACTTCGAAGAACCTGCGCAGTTGGTTGCGGGTATCGCTGCGGCCAAACCCGTCGGTGCCGAGCACGGTGTAATGGCCATCGAGGTAGCTGGCGATCAACTGCGGCAAGGCGCGAACGTAGTCGGTACAAGCGATGATTGGCGTCGAGTCGTGGAGGCGTTCCTGAACATGACTGCGCTTGGCAGGTTGTCCAGGATGCAGTCGATTCCAGCGCTCCACTTCACGAGCATCACGTGCCAACTCAGTGAAGCTGGTAACGCTCCAGACCTGGCTGTCGATCCCCCAATCGCTCGCCAGCAACTCGGCGGCGGCAATCACTTCGCGCAGGATGGCGCCGGAACCCAACAACTGAACACGTCCACGCGCATCCTCGACTTCATGCCGGGCAAACAGGTACATGCCCTTGATAACGGCCTGTTCTACACCGTCAGGAAGATTGGGCTGCGGGTAGTTTTCGTTCATCAAGGTGACGTAATAAAACTCGTCCACCTGGCGCTCCAGCATCTGGCGCATGCCGTGATCCAGGATCACCGCAAATTCACCCGCGAACGCGGGATCATAGGCGCGACAGTTCGGCACCATCGACGCCATCACGTGACTGTTACCGTCCTGGTGCTGCAAGCCTTCGCCACCCAGGGTTGTGCGCCCCGCGGTGGCCCCCAACAGGAACCCGCGAGCGCGCTGGTCCGCCGCGGCCCAAATCAGGTCGCCGATGCGCTGGAAACCGAACATCGAGTAATAGATGTAGAACGGCAGCATCGGCAGGCCATGCACCGAATAGCTGGTCGCCGCTGCGACCCAGGAACTGATGGCGCCGGCCTCGCTGATGCCCTCTTCGAGAATCTGCCCGTCCCGGGCTTCCCGATAACTGAGGATCGAACCAATGTCTTCCGGCTCATAACGCTGCCCCACGCTGGAGTAGATGCCGATCTGCTTGAACAGGCTGGCCATGCCGAACGTACGCGCCTCATCCGCCACGATCGGTACGATGCGTGGCCCCAGTTGCTTGTCCCGGAGCAAGCCGCTGAGCATCCGCACGAAGGCCATGGTGGTGGACATTTCCTTGCCTTGGGCGGCGATGGCAAACCCGGCGTAGCTGTCTATGTCGGGCACGGCCAATGACGCGCAGGCCGAAGGTCGCGCCGGCATGTAGCCGCCCAACGCCTGGCGCCGTGCATGCAGGTAGCGCATTTCCGCGCTGTCGTCGCTCGGTTTGAAGAAGCTCAGTGAGGTGGCCTGTTCATCGGTCAATGGCAGGTTGAAACGGTTGCGGAACGCGATCAATGCCTCACTGTCGAGTTTCTTCTGTTGGTGCACGGTCATCTTGCCCTGCCCGGCGTCGCCCATGCCGAAGCCCTTCTTGGTCTGGGCCAGGATGACCGTAGGTTTCTTGCCCTCGAGCATTGCGCTTTGATACGCGGCAAAGATTTTCACCAGGTCATGACCACCGCGTTTGAGCCGGTCGATCTGCTCGTCGGTCAGGTCTTGGGCCAAATGCGCCAGGGCTTCGTCCTGGCCGAAGAAATGCTCGCGGTTGAAGCGCCCATCCTTGGCCGCGAACGTCTGGAACTGGCCATCGACCGTGGCCGACAAGGTCCGGACCAACGCGCCGTCTTTATCCCGGGCAAATAACCTGTCCCAGTCGGAACCCCACACCAACTTGATCACGTTCCAGCCCGCACCGCCGAACAACGCCTCGAGCTCGTCGATGATGCGACCGTTGCCACGCACCGGGCCGTCCAGGCGCTGGAGGTTGCAGTTGATCACCCAGACCAGGTTATCCAGCCCTTCGCGCGCCGCCAGGGTCAACGCCGACATGCTTTCCGGCTCATCCATTTCACCGTCGCCAAACACGCCCCAGACGGTTCGCCCCGAGGTCTCTTGCAGGCCGCGGTGCTCCAGGTACCGCATGAAACGCGCCTGGTAGATCGAGCTGATCGGACCGATCCCCATGGAGCCCGTGGGGAACTGCCAGAAGTCCGGCATCAACCAGGGGTGCGGATAACTCGACAACCCCCGGGCGCCATTGGCGCGCGCGCCGATCTCTTGCCGATAGTGCTGCAGATCCTTTTCTTCCAGGCGTCCCTCGAGGAACGCCCGGGCATAGACGCCTGGCGCCGAGTGCGGTTGGTAGAACACCAGGTCACCGCCGCCGGTTTGAGTGCGCGCCTTGAAGAAATGGTTGAAGCCCACTTCAAACAAATCCGCCGCGCTGGCATAACTGGCGATGTGTCCACCCAATTCGCCGTAGGCGTGATTGGCCCGGGCAACCATCGCCAGGGCATTCCAGCGCATGATCGATGCCAGACGCTCCTCGATGGCCAGATCGCCGGGAAACACCGGTTGCTGCTCAACGCTGATGGTATTGATGTATGGGGTGCCATGGCTCGGCCGCCAGCCGATGTCCGGAGTGCTTGCCACGGCCAACAGCATGTCGAGGATCTGTTTGGCTCGGCCCGTGCCGCCATGGGCTGCGACCGAGAGCAACGCCTCACGCCACTCGGCCAGTTCTTCATCCTCGGCAGCCTGGACCGGCCATTGGGCATGGAGATCGGACAGGTTCATAGGCAACTCCTGCAGGTGTCGGGTATCACTTCAAGGTGACGCGAATGGCTCACTCGGGCGAGGCTTTTGACCTGCTCTACCGCCGCAATGACGGAGCGTCGATACGGCACGCATGGCGGTACTCCCGGCGATCGGGTTGCAGCAGCTTGCTCCGAGCGGCGATCCGAGGATGAGGCAGTGACATCCAACAGTAATGCCGACTAACCCACCGCCTCGTGAGCAAGCGCTCGCCTACAGGTCATTGGCGTGAATCAGCCGTTGCGGAACAGGAAGCTGTAGGCATTCAACGCCGGCGCCCCGCCCAAGTGCGCGTAAAGCACCTTCGAGCCTTCGGGGAACTCGCCGCGGCGGACCATTTCAATCATCCCGTGCATGGATTTCCCCTCGTACACCGGATCGGTCAACACACCTTCCAGACTGCCGCACAGGCGAATGGCTTCCAGCGTACCGTCGTTAGGCAAACCGTATTCCGGATAGGCAAACCGGGTATCGAGCACCACGTCCTCTTCGGTAATTTCGCGGCCCAACTCCACCAGTTCCGCGGTATGCCGGGCGATACGCAGGATCTGTGCCTTGGTTTTCTCTGGCTTGGCCGAGGCATCAATGCCGATCACGTTCTTCGAACGGCCGTCCGCGGCGAAACCGACGACCATGCCGGCCTGGGTACTGCCGGTCACAGAGCAGACCACGATGTAGTCGAACTTGAACCCCAGTTGTTTTTCCTGCTCGCGCACCTCCTCGGCAAAGCCGACGAACCCGAGGCCGCCATAGGGATGCTCGGAACAACCCGCCGGGATCGGGAACGGCTTGCCGCCGCGCGCAACCACGTCTTCCATGGCCTTCTCCCAGCTGGGCCGAATGCCGATGTCGAACCCTGCGGCATCCAGTCGTACGTCTGCCCCCATGATGCGCGACATCTCGATGTTGCCCACCCGGTCATACACGGCATCGGAATAATTCACCCAGTTTTCCTGCACCAGCACACACTTCATGCCCAGGTGAGCGGCCACGGCGGCCACTTGGCGGGTCTGGTTCGACTGGATGCCACCGATGGAGACCAGGGTATCGCAGCCTTGCTCGAGCGCTTCGGGAACCAGGTATTCGAGCTTGCGTGTCTTGTTCCCGCCGAAGGCCAGGCCACTGTTGCAATCTTCACGCTTGGCATACAGCTCGACCTTGCCCCCCAGATGTTCACTGAGACGCTTCAAGGGCGTGATGGGAGAAGGACCGAAGGTCAACGGATAACGTTTAAAACGATTCAGGTTCATGACTCTGCTCCTCGATTATTGAATATCCAAGCGCCGGGCCGAAAAACAAAGGCTGCATTTTCCAGGCTCTTTCAGGGGGGCTTCGATGAGTTCAATACTAAGAAGAAATCGAAAAATATGTATTGCAAATTATTAGCAATTAAAGAAACATAATTTTTAGATAAAATCATAAAACACACCTTTACTGCGTAGAAACTCATATGAACGCAATAAATACTCGCAAGAAGCCAACCGAACCAGTGTCAGTGCCGCAGCCGCTGGATCGAACCGACCGCGCCATTCTCAAGACCCTGCAGCGAGATGCTTCCATCTCCAACGTGGCGCTTGCGGAGAAGGTGAAATTGAGCGCACCGGCTTGCCTGAGACGCGTCGAACGGCTCAAGCAGGCCGGCCTGATCAAGGACATCGTCGCACTGCTGGACAATGAAGCGCTGGATGCGGGGATGGTGGTCTTGATCGGCGTGGTGCTGGACCGCTCCACACCGGAGTCCTTCGCCGCATTCGAGGCGGCCGCCCAAAAAGTCTCCGGCTGCATGGAGTGCCATGTGGTGACGGGGGAATTCGACTACTTCATGTTGATACGAACCAAGGACAGCAACAGCTTCAACCGGCTCCATGCGGAGCAATTGCTTTACCTGCCTGGGGTTCGTCAGATTCGCTCGTTCATGGGGTTGCGCCAGGTCTTGTCGACCACCCACATTCCCCTTTGAGGCTCAATTTGGCCCGATGGGTGAGGGTGCCCCATGGAGGTGATAGCGAGGAGACCGGTACATCGAGCGGGGCCGCGCACAGTACCGATCATACGATGGCCCGCCGCAAGAGGGCATTTGCTCTAACGTCCTCGGCCTGAATATAATGCGATTCATTATCAATTATGTATTTTCCGAGATGCTGATGCGCAGCAACGACACTCTGGGCAATGCCGATCTCGCGCTGCTCTATCGCAGCCACCATTCCTGGTTGCACAGCTGGCTGAGCCGGCGCATCGGCTGTCACGAAAGCGCAGCGGACCTGGCGCAGGACACCTTTGTACGTCTGCTCAAATCGCGTCAATTGAGCCCTTTGCGCGAACCCCGGGCTTATCTGAGCAGTATTGCCCGGGGACTGATGATCGATCGGTATCGCCGTCGCGAGCTCGAACGCGCCTACTTCGAGAGCCTCGCGCTGCTCCCTCCACAAGCGGCCCCCTCTGAAGAAGAACGCTTGCTGATTCTTGACAGCCTCGAGCGGATCGACCGCCTGCTGGACCTGCTTAAACCGAGAGTTCGCGAGGCCTTTCTACTCGCTCAGCTGGACGGCCTGACCTGCCTGCAAATAGCCGAAAAACTCTGCGTTTCCCGCTCTACGGTGGAACGCGACTTGGCCAAGGCCCTGCAACACTGCTATCGCTTGCGTTATGCCGAACAGTGAAGCGCAAGCGCTGGATCCGGCGGTGGTCGACCAAGCGATCCACTGGCTGGTGCGCCTGCGCTTCAATCCTGCCGATGAGCAAACCCAGCGCACGTTCGAGCACTGGCTGCAGCAGCGTGCGGAACATCGGTTAGCGTGGCAGCGTGTGGAAGCGCTTGGCGATGACTTCGCGGGCGTGCCACCTGATTTGGCCCGGCACACCCTCAAGGGCGCCCGCTCAGGCCTGCATCGGCGCCAAAGCCTGAAGCTACTGGGTGCATTGGCCACGTTGGGTGGCGCGGCCTGGCTGGGCCGCGACTACACGCCGCTGCCGGCCATGCTGGCCCAGCAGCACAGCAAGACCGGCGAACAGAAGCGCTTCCAACTCGATGATGGCAGCCTTATCCAGCTCAACAGCGACAGTGCGGTCGACAGCTATTTCAACGAACAGCGGCGCCTGATCGTTCTGCGGCGCGGCGAAATCATCGTGAACACCGGTGCGGACGCAGGCTCGGCTCAACCGCGTCCTTTCTGGGTACAAACCCGCGACGGATTGATAAGCACGCTGAATGCCCGGTTCCTCGCGTATGAGCGTGACGACGGGACCCTCATCTCGGTGCAGCGCGGCGCAGTCAGCGTATTTCCTGGATCCACTCAAACCCTTGCGGATAACAACACGGTCCAGGCCGATAATCAGCGGCTGTTCACCTCAAATGGCGTTCGTGAGTTCAAGGATAACGGCCTGGATGTATGGAGCTGGAGCGATGGGGTGATCAGCGCACGCCATATGCGCCTCGGTGATTTCATTGGGGCCTTGTCGCGCTATCGCCCCGGCCTGTTGCGCTGCGCCGAGGAAGTCTCGGGCCTGCGGGTTTCCGGCACCTTTCAGCTCGCCGACACCGACCAGGTATTGGCATTGGTTGCGCAGTCACTGCACCTGCGGATCGACTATCGAACCCAATATTGGGTGACGTTGAGCGCCGCCAGCTAAGGGTTTTCTTCGTCGCACTCAACATCAAATAAAAATGAGGTGATTTCTCATTCTCGTTCGGCATGTAAGAAAAGGCCGACCTACAGGCCGATCTGCCGATCCCCTTTTACGGAGCGAGTCAATGAGTGCGTCCCCGGTTCCCCAGCGTCATCTACTGAATCGTGCCATCCACGGTGCGATCTTCGGCGTCATCGTCAGCAGCTATGCGCTACCCACCCTGGCGCAGCCCTCGACCGTTGAGCAGACCCACCAGGTGCACCCGTGGAACATTCCCGCCGGGCCCCTGGCACCGGCGCTTGACCGCTTTGCCCGCGAGGCGGGTATCAGCCTTTCCTTCGACGCTTCAAGCGTAGCGAACCGCAATACCCGGGGCGTGAGCGGCACACTCGATACGTCCGAAGCGCTGTCATCGTTGTTGCAGGGGAGCGACATAGCGATACAGCAGCAAGGTCCGAACGCTTACTTACTGACGCCGCAAACCAAGGCAGATGCCGAACTCGAGGAGTATCGCCTTGCGCCTATCCTCGTCAATGCCAAGGCCAGGGCCGATGGCACCGAAGACCCCAACTCGGTGGTGGCCCAGGAACTCTGGGTCGGCGGCAAGGTGGCCACCAGCATCCTCAACACGCCCGCCTCGGTTTCCGTGGTCACCGACAAGGAAATGAAGCAACGCAGCGCGAGCACGACCGAAGAGCTGCTGCAATACACGCCCGGGGTCATCACCGACTATTACGGCACTGACGACCGCAACGATTATTTCCAGATCCGCGGCTTCCAGGCCACGACCTATCGGGACGGCCTGACCCTGGGTTCGATGCGCGGTGTGCGCGAGGAGCCTTTCGCCTATGAGCGCGTTGAAGTAATACGCGGCGCCAACTCGACGCTGTTCGGCCCGGCTGACCCGGGCGGCTCGGTGAACTTTGTCAGCAAGAAGCCGCGCTTCGACAAGTTCGGCCAGGGCTACGTCACCTACGGTTCTTTCGACCATGTCGAAACCGGGATCGATGTCGGCGACTCGCTGAACGAAGAAAAAACCGTGGCCGGTCGCTTCACGGCAAAGATGCAAGACAGCGATCGCGAGTACGACCACTCACGGGACGACAACAAGTTCCTGATGGGCGGCCTGACCTGGTCCCCCACGGACTTCACCTCGGCCTCGGTGATCGTGGATTACCTGAAAACCCAAAGTTCGCCCAACAGCGGTGGCTACCCGCTGGACAAGGAATACGACCGTGACAAGTTCTACGGCGAGCCCAGCTACAACTTCCACGATGTCGAACGCACCAACATCAGCGGCACCTTCAGTCATGATTTCGACAATGGCTTCGTGTTGCGCAGCAACCTGCGCTACAGCGAACTGACCGATGATTTCGGCTATGTGTTCCTCAGCGACTCCCCTACCCGCACCGGCACCACAGTCCCGCGTTATATCTTCGGCACTGACAGCGACGCCGAGCAACTGAACGGCAACTTGATGCTGCAATACGATGCCCGCTTCGAAAACATCGACAGCAGTACGTTGGTGGGCGTGGAGTACGGTGATTCTTCGACCGAGGAACGCTCCGTATATGCCACGACAGGCTCCATCGACCTGGCCAACCCGGTGTTCACGGGTGTGCCTAGCGGCGTAGCGCCTTATAGCAACGACAAGCTCGACACAAAAACCAAGGCCGTGTTCCTGCAGCAGAACCTGTCCTTCTATGAGCGCTTCATCGTCACCGCCGGTGTGCGCAACGACTCGCTGGATCTGTCCAGTACCGACATCAACAACGTAAAAGCGTCGGATAACTTCTCCGAAACGTCCTATCGCGGCGCGCTGACCTATATCGTCAACGACGAAGTGTCCACCTACGTCAGCATGGTCGAGTCGGTCTCACCACCCACGGTCGGCGTGGTCCCCAAGACAGGCAGGCAATATGAAGTGGGGGTGAAATATGCGCCCATCGGCATGGACGCGCTGTTCTCAGCGGCCGTCTACGACCTGACCCAGGAAAATGTCAGCATCGCCGTCGTACTGCCCAGCGGTGTCATCGAGCAGCAAACCGTTGGCGAATCACGGGTACGCGGCCTGGACCTGGAAGCCAAGGCTGAGCTCACCCCTAACCTGAGCCTGGTGGGTGGCTACTCCTACATGGAGTCCGAAGTGTTGCGCGGTACTTTGTACGACGGCAGTTCCCTCAAAGGGAATGAGTTCGCCACGGCCCCCAAACACTCGGCGTCGCTGTGGAGCTATTACAACATCCCCGACACCGATGTCAGCGTTGGCCTGGGTGCACGTTATGTGGGCTCCTATTACTTCGACGCCGCCAACACCGGCACCAGCGATGGCACGACGCTCTTCGATGCGGCCTTCAACTACAAACTCTTCAAAGGCACTGACCTGGCGATTAACGTCAGTAACCTGCTGGATGAGCAACATGTGGTTGGTTCGGGGACTGCGAACTACTACAACCCGGGTCGAGAAGTGACCGCTAAGTTGAGTTACAACTGGTAAAGAGCTGGCCGTTCATGATGGGGCTCGGCTTGATGCGGGTCAGTCATCGAACGGCGTAAACCGTCGGAGGGGTTAAAACCCTCCGACTTCAAAAAATTAATCATCGAAAATCATGCACTTAGAGAATATTCAACTGCCACTTTGTATCTGAATAGTTGGTTCTGAAGCGCAAGGGGCTGAGCCTGCTGACAGAAGGTCCCAACAACCAGTTGAGTATCCCAGCAAACGATGTAGACTCGCTTTAACGCATAACGTTAAGCATTAAGAGATGATAAGAAGCTTCAGATGCGCCGACACCCAAGCTCTTTTTGAAACCGGCAAAACCCGGCGCTGGGCAGCCGTCCTTTCAGTGGCAGAACGAAAGCTGGGCATGCTCGATGCTGCGGTCGATCTCAACGACCTGCGCTCTCCTCCTGGAAACAGGTTGGAGCAGCTGTATGGCGACAGGGAAGGCCAGCACAGCATCCGGGTTAACGGTCAGTACCGGATCTGTTTTGTCTGGGGCGCCAACGGCCCCGAAAATGTAGAAATCGTAGATTATCACTGAGGTGAATCATGTTTAAGAATGGCATGAGACCCGTACACCCTGGAGAAATTCTCAAAGAAGAGTATCTGGAACCGCTTGGCCTTACCGCGGCTGCGCTTGCGAGGGCTTTGCACGTTTCTGCCCCCACCGTAAATGACATTGTCTTGATGCGCCGTAGCATCAGCGCCGATGTTGCTTTGCGCCTGGCCGCCGCATTGGAAACGTCAGCGCAGTTTTGGCTGAATCTGCAGACTGCGTATGATTTACGTACAGCTGAGATTGCTAAAGGGGAACAGATTCACAGGGAAGTGGAAAAGGTTCCTCACTGCGCATAACCAGCACAAAACAGAAATTTGAGCCCAGCAAAATAGCTGGGCTTTTTGTTGGGCATACAAAGACACCACGCGTTTGCCGCAAGCGCTTTTTGCGCCAGGACGATGAGTGACTAGCGTCAGCCTATATACCTGGCCCCATCACGCGAGCTGGCAACCTGGCCAGCCGATCCCAACCCTCGGCACTGATCCCGGAACAGTTCAGCAACGCCAATGTGTGCAGCGGCAGTTGCTCCAACAGCGGCACTGCGGCTGACGTAATCCGCGACTCCCCGGGATCTGCCGAGATCGTCAGATCACTCAACGGCAGCCGAACAAGGTGGGCCACTCCGGCGTCGGTGAGCCAAGGGCTGTCATACAAACCCAGGCGCCGCAGCGGCAGATCGCGCAGGCAGGTCAGGTCAGCATCGCGCAGGTCCAGGCCGCTTATTTCAAGTTGCTCCAACGGCAAGCCCAGCTCGACGAGCTTGCGCAGAACCTTGCCATCCACGCCGCGACAAAAGCTGAGCTTCAGTCGCTTCAGTGGCAGGCCGGCGAGTTGTTTCAGTTCCTTCCAAGTGAGGTCGTTCAATGACAGGTCCAGGGACTCCAACTCCAAACCACGCAGATCGCTCAACGTATCTGCATCGATGCCTTGCACATCGGAAAGCCCCAGGCGCTTCAGTGGAAAACAGTGCAGCACATCGAGCCGCTCGATCACTTGCCGTGAAGATTTGAGATCCAGGTCGGCGAGCGGCATGCCTTCCAAGGCCTCAAGGTCATCCTCACCAACATACGAAGATGAGAGCGAAAGCCGTTCGATGGGCAGATCCGCAATGGCGTGCAGCGTGGCGTCCGTTGCGTAACATTGATCCAGGCTCAGGGAGCGCAATGCGCTCAGGTGGGAGAGGCATGCAGGGGCCTCCAGAATTGCACCGTTCCAGCCAAGGGACAGTTGCTCGAGAGGGTGACGGCATAAGTGCGCCATCCCACGGGAAGTCAACTCGCCGACGCGTTCCAACGTGAGTGATCGCAACCTGAGGTTTGACAGCCCGAGAAGGCCATCGTCGGTGACGTCATCGCAACGGTTCAGCGACAGTTCTTGCAGCGGGCTATTGCCGAGTTGCTCGAAGAATTTGTCGTCGAAGTCTTCACCGTAGGTGCTTAACGTCAGCCGGCGCAGCCGTTCGAGGGAAGGCAGGCTGGTGGCGTTATCGGCGCGGGAAAATCCGCTGATTTCCAGGCGCTCGAGAGCGAGGTCTGGCAAGCGTTGCCATACACTTGGATCGCAACTGAAACGTGGGCTGTTGAGCACCAGTGTGCGTAAGGGCAGCCCAGCCAGGGCATCGCACCACGCCGGCTCGGCGTTATCCAACTCCAGATGATCGACCGGCAAGTTGCGAAGCTGCGCCAGCAATGGTCCGGGGCGATTGGTATGTGCCGTGGTGTTCAATTGAGCAATCACGACGTTAGCCGCCGGATCGCACAGCCCTGCCGCAACGCGTACACCCTCCACTGACGCCTCTCCGGCGTCGAGCAGATCGCGATAGAGCGACGCTCGCGCGGCAATGTCATCGGGGTTATCGGCGAGTTGGGCGATCAGCGCATTGCGGGTGGGGTTGTGCACGGTCTGTGAGTCCGAAGTGGGCGAGCGCTGGGCAGGCTGCGAAAGAGAAAAGTGGCCATAAGGGAAGCACAAAAAAGAGCCTTGCTGAAGAGGATGTTGAGACGGAAAACGAGGTACCCCGGCCTTGTTCCGAATTACAGATTTCTAGCAGGAGATCAACGACGGCGCCCCTCTGGACAGCTCACCCACCTAAAGGCTGTTCAAATCCCCTGTGGCGAGGGAGCTTGCTCCCGCTGGGCCGCGCAGCAGCCCCTTCTGTGAACGCTCCGCACCCAAGCGGAAGCAAACCCTAGCCACCGTTGGCAGCCCAAAACCAACGTAACGAAATACCACCGCTGACAGGCTAAACGTCCTACATCAAGCTCGGAAAGCGGCGTCTTGTAGCACCCGGACAAGGCGGCCTATATTCCGTCGTCGTCCTAATGGCGACTCGGGTTTGGCGACCCTATTAACGAGGTAGCTCCTTTCAATTGAATGAGGTACTACCCATGAACCGATACATGCCCATCACCGGCATCGACTGCACTCCCGCCACCCTGCTCATCGACACCGAAGCCCCGCTCGACGTCCTCTTCGAAACCGCCGACTACCGCATCCGCACCGTGACTCAACTGCTGGAAAACATCGCATTCCGCTCGGAAATCAGCTCCGACACGCTGGTGCTCTCCGACTTTTGCAAAATGCTGACGATATCGCTGCGCGATGGGTGTGATGTGATGGATGTGATTGGGAGACGGTTGCGGGCACAGGCGGCTGAGTAAATGAAAACGGGCGACCTTTGGGGTCGCCCGTTTCACGATCCGTTAGAGACACTGCCACTGCTGTCATCGATGATGTGGTGAAGGACTGGAAGCGCTGGGGAGTCAACCTGCCAGGTTGGTCGAATAACCCAATGCCTCCCATTTAAACGGGGCAGCATTGGTTTTATTTGTGGCCATGACGTAGCCCCGATCGTCGGGAGCGACTCCATCCTTCTGCTGCGAAGAGCTGTGGCGCAGTTCGTCAAGAACTGCGCCACAATTGCGCAAAATCTCCTCAAACAGCGCCAACACAACCATGCCTTCGCCACGACCGGAATCGATCACGGTTCCCAAGACCTCGGCACCCCGATCAAAAAAAGGGGACACTCTGCATCTCATAAAATAAATCTGTCCCCTTTTCCTTACTTTTTCCGCCATACGTAGGCCTGCAATATGTACATCTCGCGGCACCTCTACAGCAGTAGATTTGGTAGAGGGGAAAAGGGGGAAAAGGGGGAAAAGGGGGATTTATTTTAGAACACCGAGCAAGCCAATGAATCGACTCTCTGCACCTTATAAAATAAATCCCCTTTTCGCGGCACTGTGCATTTGAACGTCAGTAATTAAACTTCGTTTTCACCTCACCCTCACGTCGATAGGATATTGAAAAAGAAAGCCATTCCTCACCTCGAGCCTTGCCCTCTGCCTTCAATTCCTTTATCAACCTGTATAGTTTGGAGCTATTAAAATCAGTATCAGCATCGGTTACTTCAACACCATCCTTCTCAACAGTCAGCACCGACTCCATGTACCCTTCACCCACCTCAACCTCATAACAGAAAGAGTCATAACCCAAAACTATTCCAGAATCAATTAAAGAAAATATTTCCTTCACAATTTCTAAATCTTTAGTAACCATTACTCACCTCTGGAATTTTACCAGCTTCATTTTCAAAGGAGACCGTTCGAGTTATACCATCGATAGTATAGGTCAACTCCATAGTATCCGGCCTTATCGAATCTGAATTTTCACGCTTAAATTTTACAGTCGTAGACCCTATAGTTCTCGACGGATCATTCAACGCCTCACGCATTCTATTCTCATAATAAACCTTATACGCCGAACTGTTAAAGTTTCTATCTTGACAACAAAAAGGGGGCAGATCTATTTTAGAACACCGAACAAGCCAACAAGTCTGCTCGCTCTGCATCTCATAAAATAAATCTGTCCCCTTTTCGTTCGTCCCCTTTTCGTTCTCTTTTCGTTCCTTAACCTGTTGTTCAGCCCAGAGCAATACTTGACATAAGCGTTGCTTTCCACAAGTGGCCATTTTCCGAAAACTCCATGCGTAGCGCGTGTGTTTCAAAATCGTACTTTAGCCATTTCTGCACATAACCGATTAACATATCAACTCTACCTAGTGCCTCTTTACCAGGCGGGCCTAACTCTGCAATAACATCTTGAAAACGCCATGTTTGAGCTTTACGACCAAGCACATCTGCCTTGTATGGAGAATACCCCTCATGGCGCTGCACAAAAAAATGAATGTGGTTTAACTTCCCCGAGCGAAATCCTAGCTCCAAGCCGGACTTAATAAACTTATAAAATCTTGTCTTCCCTTCGGGATCATTATAGCTATCCGGGGTCTCTGAAATAGCTGGAGGCTCTCCTACCTTCCGATACAACTCAGTCACCATTGGCCCACCTTCATCTTGGCCAAGAGCCCGAACAAAATCCGACCACGTATTCATTATTTAATAACCCCTATCGTGCGATTTCTTTCCACTATTTTTTGAACAGTTTCATCCACAAGCTTAGAATCACGCCCGAAAAGGGGACAGATTTATTTTAGAATACACCGAGCAAGCTAATAAGCCTGCCCTCTCTGCATCTCATAAAATAAATCTGCCCCCTTTTTCTATAAGTCAAGCTCATATAGCCCATTCAAAAAATCAGAAAAATTACTCGACACCAGCGTCATATTTGAATCATCAGACTCTGTCCCATCACACTTTTCTAATTCATGATCCCAAAAATACACCTTGCCTCTGACCTCCCCTTTAATACCCAAGCAAATTTGGTTACCTCCAGGGTCACATGCAATTGCTATAAATCCTTCGGGGATACGCTCTCTATATAAGTTAAGATTCCTGACAAAATCATATGTATCACTCCTATTCAAACCGTAAAACCGTTGAACAGATGACCCATCCTCATTATCCACAAAACGGAAACTATCTGGCTCAGGATAACCTCCTCCTTTACTAGATAAGAATTGGTAATATTCTCTAGGCAACGTCACCCCAATAAAGCTCTCTAGCAATTTCATTGCGTCATCTGAGATGGAATTTCCAGGCTCTATTATTTCAATCATATCAACAAACCTCCTATTTATACGGTTTTATTCCAGAAGTTGCCACACCACCAGTATGGCGTACAGCATCATGTAAATCTGAAGGAATTAATTGCATCAAGCCAGACTCCTGATGATGATGCCAAGTAAAATTATCAGGTGTACGTTTATAACCGGAAGATTGATTAGCCAACTTAAAGTCTCGATCGCGGTTCCCCGTCAATTCGATTCGTACTTTCTTCACGAAAAAGGGGACAGATCCTGAGGGATCCCCACAAATCTATTCCAATGCCTGCGTCTCTTGATGTACCTCTAGTCTCTCCAAAGTTTTTCGAGAGTTTGAGCCGCGTCCGCTACGCCAGTATTCCAGGCCCAGCCGCCATAGCGATAACACTCGTCGGCGTTTAAGGCTATGCTTTGGGAAAAAAGGGGACAGATTTATTTTAGAACACCGAGCAAGCCAATGAATCGACTCTCTCTGCACATTATAAAATAAATCTGTCCCCTTTTTCCTCACGAATTCACTTCAAATATGTCGATATAGCAACCACTCAAAGTTGTTGGCCCCTCTACAACTCCGCTCCTGATCACGTAGCGCACGCCGGGTCGAACTGGCTGATAAATCCAAGGAGGAGATCAGAAAGAATGGCCCCCAAAGAAGGTTAAGTAATTGCCATTCCAGTCAGTCTTCGTACTCTTTTAAGCATGATTCAAATGCTTAGCCGCCTGATTCAAAAGGGACATGAACTCTTCTAATTCAAAACTCCAACTCCCGCCTTCAACAGGGGGATAAATTTCGATCTCGACTGATCTGCCAGGCTCACAGGATACTTCAGCCAGTTGGTCAGTTCCCGCCCATATCTCAAATACCAAATTTTCACGATCTGATGGGCTAGTTATCATTGAAGATAAATGATTCATGGTTTTGGCGGCTCCAATAGACCAATAAATTTCCCATTAGCATCATAACGTAGCCACCGACCGTCGGGAGCGATCATATCCATTACCTTCCCAAATCTCCCCGTATCCTTATAGGTTACAGTTGTCGCAGGATTGCTCAAAATTTCATCAGCTATTTTTTTGACCTTGAGCGTTAATTTCGGAAGGACTTCCTTTAACGCCTGGGAACGCACCGCCTTCACGGCTACCGTATTTCTGAAGAGCTCGGCCAGCTAACGAAAGCTGTCCAGACTTATCCGCTGGATCCAACAGTTTTCCCGCATTCGACAAATCTTCGATGCTCTTCCCTGCAAACGTGCCTTTTGCACCAACTAATTATCGGTTATGGACAATACTCCACCGAATAACTGCCTTGTAACTCTTGTTGTATCATTTTAGCCAGTTGCTCCCCCTCCGCTGCATGCTGAAGCTCTGCCTCAGGCGAGGAAAAACCAGAGTCGGGTGGATAATCACTGTTGAACGTTGATTGGTACTTACGGTCCCACTCGCTGACCTTTGTCTTTAGTTCTTGAGAAAGGGGCAGACCTTCAACATCAACGTGCCCCATTTTATCCGGTTCTGGACAGAATATTGGTCCAGCCAAATACTCGCTCGTTAGTCTTAACCTGATCATGGCAATGGCTTCCAAGAGCTGACGGGATTAGCTCGAACTACGAAGCCGTTTGAGCCAACCCCGACTGCGATGTTTTGCTCAGTACCATTGTACGTGACGCGATAAACATTAGCCGAACCATTGGTCCCGACAACCTGCCCACGCTCAAGAGCATTCATTACGACATTTGGAATGTCATCCCGTGAGATGCCTTTACTCACAAAGTCGGCCTCGTGTCGTTTGTAGATGTGTTGCAATCCTGCGGCATCCGTACCCTTTTCCAACCAGACGGTTCGACCATCTGGCAACCTACGGATATCAACCACATTTTCTGGCGTAATTTTAGTACCTGCTGGCAAGCCCGAAATCAAATCGTCTCTGGTTAGTGACGAACCTGACACTCCTTTTGGACCGCCTATACCACCGCTCCTCTCCGGCAGATCACAAGGCCCAGTGTTATGCACCCAAGTCTTGAGCTCTCCCACATAGAACGTGTGGCCGATGTCGACTGTCAGGTTATACGTTTTGCCGACTGGCGCGTAAAGCTCCAGGGACTCGACTTCCGACGACGTATCTTCCGTCTCGCCGTCGGCCAGCGATTGCAGCAAGTCGCCAGGCTTCAGGTCGATAACAGGGATGAAGTCGCGCTTGGCCGGTACGTAAAACGGATGGCTTGGCGTAACCAGCAGTGTTTCGCCTTGCACGGCGCCATCGTGACGCACGCTTTTGAGTTTGAGGCGGTAAATTGGCTGGCCGCTGCGCTGGTGAGTAGCGAGGACCGCTGCCGCAAAGGGCTTGCCGCCTTTTTCCGGCTTGCTCCATACCACGTCGCCGACTTGCAATGTTTCGATAGCTCGGTCGCCCTGTGGCGTCGAGACCATCGTACCGGCCGCAAAGCAGCAGGGCCCTTTGTTTCCTGTAGCTGGGCTAGTAACAAGCGGACCTTTTGACCCCTTCCCATCCGCTATCACAACAGACGTAGGCTCTTTCGAACCTCTATTTTTCGAAAGTACCCCCGTCAACACCGAGGCCATGAACTGACCGCCGCCGATCAGGTATTCATCCGTCTCGAAAATTGGATCATTTTCTATTTCATCCGCGATTTTTTTCCCTATGGCTTTGCTAGCTTGTTCGGTTTTTTCAAGCAGTGCCTTACCCGCCTCAGTTTCAGAGGCCGCGTTGATGACAACCAGTTGCACCAAGCCTTTAGGGCCTTGTGCCATCGCGATAACCATCGAGATGGCTTGCTTCTCGTCCTCATGCTCTGCGATGTACTCATTGATCGCAGAGGATTTACGTAGAATGACTTGGGCTAGGCTGTGGTTCTGTTCATTGCCCACTACGTCAGTGGGGGGGAGAACCATGCCTGAGTTATCCTTGGCTTCTGCAGCGGACGAAGACGCCTGGATTTCATTGCTGATGTCCTCGACCCGCTTCACGTCCACCCCAGCCAGCTCGCCTACCTCAGCCAGCACCCGCTCCTGGAAATTTGGATCCCCCATGGTCTTCATGGCCTGAGCACGCGTCAGACCACCGATGATCAACGCCTCCATAGTCGCTTCGGCGAAATCGACGCCCACCATCGCCGAGGCACCCGCATCCATTTTTCGCCCCAACCCTGCCTCGATCTTGTTGACCGCCGCATTGAAGTCGTTACCGGCTTGCTGGAAGTTCTGCTTGGCAGTTTCGTCGTAACTGCGGAGTTGCTTGGTCCACTCCTTGGCGGTTTCAATCGGCGTAAGAACTGCCGTCACGGAAGACTTGGTCACGTACAGGTCTGTACGGTGTTCATCATCCCGGGTGATTTCGTAGGCTTTGTCGACGTCGCGGTTCAGGCCTTTGGTCGAATCGGCTCCGGTCCCGGCGTCATTGCGCACCACGACGTCGCCCGCCCCCACGGTGGCGCGTACGAGCTGTTGGCGGTCCTTCTCATAGTTCCAGCCTTCGACACTCCAGCCGTTCTTGTCCTTTTCGCCCTTGCCGACCTGACTACTGTCCTGGGCTCCGCCGCCCCCCTTGGAGTAGCTGCCACCGACGTTCAGGTAATAGCCATGCTCCTTGTCTTTGCCAGCGATGTCGCTGAAGCCCAGCGTGCCGGTGTCGAGTTTGAGCTTGCCGGTATCCGAAGCGATAAGCGCCCCGTCGAGCTGGGTGTGGTTTTCGGTACGGATGTCGACCTTGTCCTGCCCGGTGATGCGGGTCTGTTGCTCGACCCATTCGGTCGAGCCAGTGGTCTGGCCATAGCCGACCGAACCACTGACACCTGCTCCCGGCCCCACGGTCACTGTCACGCTGAGGTCGAATTCCTTGCCTTCGACCTTGCCCGTATCAGGCACCGACGAAACATTGAGGTCGCGGCCAACCCGGCCGATGACTTCATTGCCACGCAGGTCCGCACCGGCGATATTCGTGTCTTTGCCGCTGGTGAAGCCCAGGCGATTACCTGCGTACAGATAGGCCTGTTGTTGCCGCTGGGCTTCACGCTCCAGGTTGCCTCTGCCCAGATTGACGCTGGCGTAGATGCCGACGCCTTCAGAGCCGACGCTGAGGCCTACCTCACCGCCGCCGCTCTTGCGGGTGTTGTCGCTGCCGCTGTCGTTCTGGGCGGCGCGAATGTTCAGGTTGTTGGTGGCGCGCAGGTCGATATCACGCTGAGCCTTGACCTGAGTTCCAATCAGGTTCAGGTCATTGCTCGCCTGCAGGTTGACGTCCCGCGCCGCATCCAGGGAAGTGACCGTCGACGTTTGCTGTTCGCTGTCGCCGCTGGCAATACCATTGCTGCCACCGACGCCAAGCTTGAAGCCGCCGCTGGTTCCACCATGGATACCGCCCCAACTTTGTCGCTCACGAGTCTCTTCGGCGTAGCTGCCTTTGGCGGCATCGAGGGTGACATCGCGTCCCTTGACATTGATATCGCGACCGGAGATCAATTGGCTGCCGCTGATCTGAACATCGTTGTTGGCAGCCATGTTCAGATCGTTGCCTGCGTTCAGCGTCGACGAGCGACGGGTCTGTTCAATGACCTGCTGACTGGTGCTCTGCTTGCTGTTACCAATCTTGGCGTCGAACGTAGGGCCTGAAACGAATTGGGAAACGCCGTCCACCGCCTTCAACGTACTGGAAGCCTTGCTGACACCGTCTTCGCCCTGGCCGGCACCTTTGACGGCATCGCGGGTTCGGCCGTAGTTGTGGTTCATGCTCAGGCTGGCGCCGTTTCGTTCGCTCTCGCGTTGATGCTCGATCAGTTGCATTTCGCGGGCAGCGTCGATCTTGATATTGCGACCGGCCGTCAAGTCGATATCGTTGAACGCCTCAAGGTCTGAGCCGATCTGGGTGATATCTCGCTTGGCGTTGACGGCCAGGTTTTGACCGGCACTGATCTGGCTGGCGGCAGCGGTTTGCTGTTCCAGCCGGTTTTTCTCTTTGGTACGGTCCACGCCGGCGAAGAAATTGATGCCGTTGGCATCCGAAGACACACCGATCCCGGCTTGTTTGTTCTTTTCCCAGTCCTGCTCGGAACGGCTGTTCTGCGCGGCCAGGACATTCACATCGCGTCCGGCGTCCAGGCTGACGTTGCCGCCGGCCTTGATGCTGCTACCAATGACGTTGATGTCGCGCTCGGCCTGCAAAGCGGCGTCGCGTTCAGCCTTCACTTGGCTACCCACGCTAGTGCTGCTTTGGGCTTCGCGTCCGGCCTTCTTGGCTGAAGCGAAGGACAGGAAACCACCCGACACCGAAAGCCCAGTTTTCTTCTTGTACTCCTCACTCCGGCTATAAGCCGTATCGTTGGCCGAGACGAGGTTAATGTCACCACTGTCATTGACCAGACCCGCACGCAGTTCCACATCATTGCCAGCAGAGGTCTCACTGGCCCGCACGCGCAAGTCGTTGCCCGCCGCGATGACCACGTCGTTGCCGGCCTCCAGCTCACTGGCTACCTGGGAGGCCGTGGTCTTCAACTCGCTCTTGCCGCTCTTGGACAAGCCAAGGAAACCCGATTTGGTTTTCTTGCTGTAGGAGCCGTGCTCTTCAACACCCGAGAGCACTGCCACATCACCCGTGGCACCGACGACCAGGTCATTGCTGGCCTTCAACTGACTGCCGATCACGGTGACGTTACGACCGCCATCCAGCGTGACACCGCCAGCGGCGGCTTGGCTGGTATTGACCGTCAGGTCCTGCCCCGCCTCCACCACGGATGCGATGTTGGTGCTGTGATAACTTTCCCGTTGTTCGCTTTTACTGCGCCCAAAGGAGCCTTTGCTTTTCTTCGAATAGAACTCAGCGGCTTCGTCCGTTGCGGACAACAGATTGATATCGCGCGTGGCGTCAAGGGCAACATCCTTGGCGCCTTTCATCTGGCTGGCCACCAGGCTCAGGTCTTGTCCCGCCTTGGCGCTAAGGTCGCCTCCCGACTGGACAAGCGACGACTGCTGGCGAACCAGATCGCTGCTGCTTTTGACTTTTTTGCTTTGGGATGCGCGATGGCTTTCGTTGGCCGCGGACTCGATGGCGATATCGCGCCCGGCTGTCAGCGCCAGGCGGGTCTGGGCGATGACGTTGCTCGCAACGACCCTCAGGTCCTGCCCGGCCGTGACCGTCAGCTCGCGGTCAGCCGTTACGCTGGAACCATTCTGGGTAATGGTCTGGTCCCGGTGTTTACTGCCCTGCGTATGGCTGTCCACCTGCTCGGCGGAAGTGATGTTCACATCACGCATCGCCTGCAAGTTCGTGTCGTTACCACTCTTGAGCACGCCCCCAACATTGGCGATATCCCGCCCAGCGCCCGCGCTCAGATCATGACTCGCCTCAATCCGCGCCGCGCTGTCGGCAAAGCCACGTTGTTCGGTCTTGTACCCGGTGCTGCTGGCATGGGTGGTGATAGTTCGTTCGTTGGTCAAATCACCGGCCACGGCCACGACACTGACATCCCGCCCAGCAATAACCCCGCCCGCCCTGTTAGTCAGGTCATTACTCGCCAACGCATCCAGCCGGCCACCCGTTTCCATCAACCCACTGTTGACCAAGCTGTCGCCAGCCGTCGCCCTCAGGTTGCTGGATGCACGCAAGGTGCCCGCGTTGTTCAGGTTTTTACCCGCGATCAGGCTGACGTCGGCGCCCTGGATCAGCGCGCCATTGGCCGCGAGGCGGTTGTTGGCCTGGGCCAGGTAGAGCACCGGCACCAGCACCTGCTCGTTGTTCACCGTCCGGGTTTCCATCCAGACGATGTCGTGGGTCAGGGCCGCGACTTGTTCGGCGGTGAGGCTCACGCCCAGGGACAGGTTCAGTGCGTCCTTGCTGGCGATGGCGTTGTTCATCAGGTACTTGAACATGCCGTCATCGGAGGTCTGGCCGTCGAGGAAGCGTTGGCCGGTGCGGGCGATGACGGCTTGCTGGATCAGGCGTTGTTCGTAGAAACCATCGCCCAGGCGCTTGGCGGCGACGTCCGGGTCGTAGCCCAGGTTCGCCAGCAGGTAGTCCGAGCTCATGAAGCGGCGCATGTCAGTCAGCGCTGGGTTGGTCTCGATCAGGTACTTTTGCGGATTGGTCCGGAACGAGCTGTCCGGCAGGCCGCGCACTTGGGTCAGGCCTGAGCCTTGGGTCGGCGTGGTCGAGGCGTCGCCGCTCATGCGGAACAGGCCGTTTTGCCCGGTTGGCAAATCAAAACCTGGCAGGGCCAGCGGATCGACCTGTTGCTGGGTCAGGTTCGGGGGCAGTTGCCGATTGACGCTGACGCGGGTGGAGAAAACGTTGTCAGCCTGGGTATCGGTGCGCGGGCCGGCGCCGACGTAGTTGTAGCCGCCACGCACGACGCTGTTGTCGGTGTTGCCCGAGGTGCGGACATCGACTGCGCCGCCGGCCTGGATAATCGCGGCGTAGGTCTGGTTATCGGTAGTACTTGTCTGGGTGCGGAACCGCGGGACCTCACGTTCGGTCATGCCGATGAAGCGGCTCATCGCTGCTTCGAGGCCACCCAGGTTATCGGCGTTGTAGCCTGGGCTCTGCAACCAGTATTTGTTGGTGAAGTCATTGGCGGCGGCGCGCCAGCCACCTGGGCTGCGCGTACGCTCGGACATGAAAGTGCGCGAGGTTTCGGTCTCGCCGGTTTCGATGCCGATGTTGTTCAGGCTGACGAGGTTGGCAGTCAATGCACCGCCAACGCCGATGCTGCTGCTCCGGTTGGTCAGGGTGTCGCCCTGGATATTCAGGTTGCCGCCGGTGGTGATGCTGGAGGCGGCGCTGGCCGCGGTGACTTCGAACTTGTCGCGCTGGATGATCTGCCAGACGTGGTTTTCCTTGCCGCCGCTGCAGTCGCCGGCGTTGACCCCTTCGATACAGGCCACTTCCCTGATCGAGGCGGTGTAGATGCCTGCATCGTGGGTGGCCAAGACCTCGCGGACGTTGTCGATCGTGCTGGCCGCCAGGCGCATGTCGCCGTCGCTCTGCAGCGTGCCGGAGCTGTTGAGGATGCGACTGGCACGGGTGCCGAGGCCGTCGCGATCGATGCTCAGATCACCGAGGCTGTAGATATCGGCATAGCGGTTGGTCAGGCTGTTGACGCGCAGGCTGGTATTGCCGCCGCTGAAAATCAACCCGTGCTCGTTGAGCAGGTCGCCGGTCGATACGCCGAGCGCGCCGGCACTGCCGAGGGTGCCGTAGTTGTTGATCGTGGCGGCAGTGACGCTCATGTCCGCCGCCGAGGTCAGGCGACCGTAACTGTTGAGGACACCATCGACCACGACGCTTGTGCTGCCGCCACCGACGATGCTGCCGTTTTGCTCCAGGTTGATCAGCGCGGCCTTGAGGCCCAAGGTGCCGAGACTGCTCAAGCGGCCGTTGCCGGCATAGGCGCCGGTCAGTTGCAGGTCGATCGCCCCATCGCTGCCGATCAGGCCGTCGACGCGCCAGTTGCTGCCACGACCTTCCATGCTGTTGGCGCTGAGCAACTGGCCGGTGGACATCTGGGTCAACTGGTCGACATGAACCACCAGGTGCCCGGCCTGGATCGCGGTGCTGTTGGTCCAGCTGTCGGCCGTCACCGTCAGGTTGCCGTAGGTCACCAGTTGCCCACCCGCCTGCCCCAGGTTGGCTTGGCTGATGCCAAACAGTCCCAGGCCGGTGTGCAGCAGCTTGCCACCCACGTTCTGGACACTGGCGGTGTCGAAGCCCACATCTTGACTGGCGGTTTCAAGGGTGCCGTCGCTGTTATCGAACAAACCACCGATGTTGAACGCCGTGGTGCTGTTCTGGCCCAGGGTGCGCAGTTGGCCTTTCTGGTTGCTCAGGCTGGCGGCCAGAATATCCAGGCTGTCCTGGCTTTCGATAATGCCCGCGTTGTTGTTCAGCGCGCCCGAAAGGTCAAGGTCGATACGACTGGCGCTGATCTGCCCTCCGCCGCTGTTGTCCAGATCCCGGCCAATGACCCAGACCTTGCCGGAGGCATACATCCCGCCGCTGCGATTGTCGATATCCGCGCCCGCGTTGCTGATCACGATATCGCCCGCTTGCGCGGCCATGCGCCCGCCATCGTTGAACAGCCCGGCCAAGGCTTGGATGTTCAGTCCTTGGGCCTGGATCGTGCCGCCCTGGCGGTTCACGTCATAGCCATTTTTCAACACGCCGGTGGTGCGCGCCTCCAGTGCGGCCTTGACGCTGGACAGCACGCCGCCACGGTTGTCCAGGTTGGTCGCGAAGACACCCAGGTTGGCGTCCTGGGCGATGATGCTGCCGCCCTGGTTGTCGATATCGCCCGCGACATCCACGGTCACCAGGCCCTTGCCTTGCAGCGTGCCCTTGGCGTTGTCCAGGCTGGCGGCATCGAGTTCGAGCGTGCCCTCACGGCTGGCGATCAGGCCCTTGTCGGTGTTTTTTACTGCGCCGGTCGCGCTGACCAGCAACTTGCCATTGGCGGCAACCGTACCTTTGTTGCGGTTATCCAGGCTGCCGGTGCGCACGGTCACAACGCCTTGGCTGGACAGTTCACCGCCCTGGTTGTTGATCGCGCCGGTGTTGGTGATGTCGAGGCTTTTGCCGGTCATGACCAGGCCGGTCAGGTTGTCCAGGCTGCCGAGGATCAGCGTCGCGCTGTTCAGGCTCGATAATTCACCGGCATTGTTTTCCAGATGGCCCAGGTTGGCCGTCAGCAGGCCCTGGCTATTGATCAGGCCGCCCTGGCTGTTGAGGACTTGACCGGCGTTCAGGTGCAGTTCGGTGTTGCCGAGGATGCGGCCTTTGTTGCGGTTATCCACCACGTTGCCGGTGACGGAGGTCTTGCGCTGCCCACTGAGCGTACCGCCCTGGTTGTTCAGCGCCGCAGTGGTCGTGACGTTCAAGTCGCGGCTGGCGATGACGGTTTTGCCGCCGTTGTTCAGTTGCTTGGCAGTGAGGGTGACGTCCGCCGTGGTATTGCGGCTGTTATCGGCATTGACCCCGGCTTCGATGATGCCGTTGTTGCTGAGCGTACCGCCGCTGTCCAGGCGAATGCTGTCGCGCGCCACCAGGTTTTTCTGGCTGGTCAGGTCGCCCTGGGTTTTCACGTCCAGGCGACTGCCGGCATACACCTGACCGCCGGCCTCCAGACTCTTGGCCTGGATGTTGATAGCACCGGCTGCTGCGGTCTCCGCCAGGCTCAATCGCCCATTGGCATCGAGCTGGATATCACCGCCGCTGGCGATCAGCTTGCCATCCAGCTTCACCCCAACCCCGGCCTCGGTGCCCACCAACTTGATGGCGCCGGCATACATGCCGCCCAGGGCCGAAGAATCGATAGCCAGCTCGGGTTTAGTGCTGCCGTCATCGGCACGGGCGGTGGCGCTCAAGGTGTCGGCATTGACGTCATTGCGCCCGGCGACGATGGTCAGGTTTTTCGCCTGGATCTCGGCGTTGATCTTGGCGCTGCGGGTGATGATTTCGAAACGATCAACGTTGTTGGCGTTAAGACCCGCGCCTTCGATGGAGACGCTGCCCTGATCCACTTGGTAGCGGTTCAATTGGCCGTTTTCGATGATCGGCTTACCTGTGCTCAGGGTCGCCCTGGGCGTGTTGATAAAACCGCAACCATTGCAGGTAATGCCATGGGGGTTGGCGACGATGACATGGGCCGATTGCCCGGCCACTTCGGTGTAGCCCCGCAGTTGGCTGGGGTTGCCGCCGTTGACTTCGTTGAGGATGACGCTGGCCGCCGTGCCATTGAGGTTCGGGTTGCCGAGGATGATCCCGCCCAGTTGTGTAGCCTGGGCGGGGTTGGTGGCGTTGTTGAGAATCACGCCGTTGCTGCCGACGTTGTAATCCTTGAACTGGTTGTGGGACAGACCGCTGCCGTTGGGCTGGGCGATGTTGACGATGGGCACGCCGTTGCCCGCCTGACCGAGGCTGGTGCCCGGCGCGCTGACCACGATCCCGTCCGCCTGGGCCCACATCGGTTGCCAGAACATGACGTTGGCCAACAGGAACGCCAGGCCGCGCTTGGGCATGCCCCAGAAGGCGTCGCGGGTTTGCAGGGCAGCGGCAGGTTGGCGGGCCGGAGGGGTGTATTGGCGGTCGTCCATGATCAAGTCTCGGTACAGCAGCGGTTAAAGAGGCAGTGCTTAAAAAAAGGCATCCACGCGGAAGTAGATCGGCGCTTCGCGCTCGGTCAGGGCATCCGGGCGTTCCAGAGAGTGGGCAAAGGTGACGCTGGCGTTCAGGTGTTCACCGCGGGCGAACAGCTCCACCGAGTTGCTCGACATGCGCCCGTGCTGGTCGCCGTTGTAGCGGTCGCCACGAATCACGCCCTGGTCATAACCGAGGCTGGTGCCATATTCGGCGAACACCGGGCGCAGCCACGGCAGGGTCACCGGGCGGCTCCAGCGCAGGTCATTGCGCCAATAGCCGCCGCTGTCGCCAGACAGCGTCTGATCCTTGTAGCCACGAATCGACGACAGTCCACCCAGGCTCATGCGCTGCGGGCTGAACAGCGGATCTTCACTGCGCTGGCCGGTCATCAGGCTGCTGAAACTGAAGGACTCGCCGCCCAACATGAAAGGCTGCAGGTAGCTAAGGGTGGCGGTGTATTTGCGATAGCGCGCATCCGGCAGCCCCCGGCCTGGGTCATGGTCGCCCTGGGCATCGAGGGCACCGATACCGTCTTGCATGCCCAGGTCGAGGTTGACGAAGGCACTGCCGATTCGCCGGCCATGGTTGATGCCGAACTGCGCCTCGGTGATGCGATTGCTGCTCTCGCGGAGCTTGCTGTCTTCGATGAAGTTATTGGTACGCAGGTAAGCCAGGCCAGTGTTGAGCGAGGTCTTGCTCACGGCGTCGCGGTGGACCACCCGCTCCAGGCGCAATTGGTGGTTCTGGCTGTCACCGGTCTGTTTGAAATTGAAACCGTTGGCCGCTATCTGCGAGCGGTACTCGCTCTGGCTGTAGGTGTAACTGACATTCCACCAACCAAACGGCAGGTTGTAATAGAGCATGGCATTGCGCGAAGTTTTCTGATGATCGCTAACGGCATCGTGACCGCCGCGCAAGGCCAATTGATCGGCCAGGCCCAGGGGACTGTCCCAGTCCAGGGACGTCCCCCATTGTTGTTCGCCGGTACTCTTCTGGCCGTCGTTGTGCCGCGAAAGGCCGACGCGCCAAGGTTTCTGCGGGGTGTTCTTGACCAGCACTTCGCTGCCGCCGATGTTCTGGCCGGGGGTCAGTTCCATCGTCGCCTGGTTCGATGGCAGGCGATTGAGCTGATCGACCATCTGCTCGATCTCCCGCAGGTTGAGCAAATCACCCGACTTTCCGGGAAAGCTCATGGCCAGTTCCCGTTCGGACAGGCCGCTGCCCTCGGCGCCCTTCAGGCCTTCCAGGCGACCTTCGACGACCAACACTTGCAGGTGGCCGCTGGACAGGTCCTGTTGCGGCAAGTAAGCACGACTGGTGACCAGGCCTTTTTCCAGGTAGTAATCGGTGATCACCTTGAGCAACTGGTTAAGCTGCGGCACGCCCAGGCATTGGTTGGTATAAGGTTTGAGCAGGCGTTGACGCTCGCCTTCGGACAACGCGTCGGCGCCCTTGAGCTCGATGGTCTTGATCGGGAAACAACGGGTATCGACTGGCGCGGTAGGGCCTTGGGGGGCTGCGGATTTTCCGGGCAGGTCCTTGAGCTGTTCAAGGCGCCGACGCTGCTCTTCAAGCAAGCGATCCTGCCGCTCACGGATCAGGTCCGTGTCACCGGGGGTAGGTGCGGCGTAAGCGAGCGTTAGCGGAGAAAGGCACAGAAAAGCCAGGCATAACCTCGCCCAACGGGCGGGTGCAAACATGTTCGATCCCTCGATACGGAAATGACAGCAAGCTCGCGAGCAGACCAAGAACCGAACACCGGTCTTTAACCTGATCCGGGCAGCACTTGAAGACCCAGGGCTGCCCCGACAACACTCACGCTGCTGATGCGCAAAACTACGCGCACACCAGACCCTGCATATCCCTTTCGGTTCAAGAGAGCGGGAAATTTCCACTCAAAAAAGAGACGTATCTCACACAGAGCGTCGGCAATCGCCGCGAAAATATCTTTTTTGAGACGCCAAACAGGTCAGATTCCCTGCCGCGTCTCGGTCACGAATCCAGGCTTTTCACGCCATTGCCGAGCAAGATGGGCGACTCCCCGGTGATTTCACACAGCAGCGTCGTGACGGCTTTGCCCTCTACCACGCCTTGCTCTTGTAGAAGCCCCGCCACAGCGCTGACAGCCGTCCAGTAACGATGCACCAGACAGCTGCAGCGAGCGATGGCCTGGGATTGGGCCACAAGTAGCTTGCGCGGCGGCAGCAAGCTGATCAGTTCGTGCCCCCGATCCAAATCGCCGCGACCGCTGCCCCTGATCAACCGATCGGACCTGCGGTGTCGGTAGACCGCTTCGGCCACGGGCCCGGCGAAGCAATGGAGCAGGTCGCGTTCAATGAAATCAACCATCGAGGGCAAATACTCAGCGATCCCCCTGGCGTCAAAAGCCGGGCGTGGGACAAGGTAATCCGCTTCGACCAGCCCTTCTGCGTATAGGGGGTTGCCAGACAAGTCGAACATAGGGCCCATGCAGGCTTCGGCCTTGGTACGCACAGTGATGCGTTTTATCTGTTGGCCGTTCCACCAAAAGGCCAGGGCGTGACCCGCTTCATGGAAGGCCGTGCTGCGCGGGCATTTGTTCATGGTCGGGTCCGTCACGGCAGGCGCCGTTCATATCATCTGCCCCACTTGCGGCCCCCGATAAAAGATTATTCCTATCACCCGTTAACAGTGTGCCTATTAGCTATCTGGCAAAGGAGGACTAGCCTGAATTCAGGCTGGTGTAATCCGGCCCGTTGAAACCTGATAAGAGATAGGAAGCGTTCGGAAACGTATTGGGCTTGCCGTGGGCCACCGTACTGGCAACTAGACTGCTCTCTAATGTTGCCGTGTGGTCATGACAATCAGCTGAGCAACTGTGAGCCCTGCACCTACGTCATTGATTTCGCCTACCGCTATGAAGCCCTACCGGGCTGGATAGCTGGATGAATACGACCAAAGGTAGCTCCCTCATGGCAAACGAATCGAAATGCCCGTTCAATCACGCCGCTGGCGGTGGCACGACCAACCGCGACTGGTGGCCGAATCAACTGAATCTGAAGATCCTGCACCAGCACTCCTCGCTGTCCGACCCCATGGGCGAGGATTTCAACTATGCCGAAGCGTTCAAGCGCCTGGACTTCCAGGCCCTGAAACAAGACCTGAATGCACTGATGACCGATTCGCAAGACTGGTGGCCGGCGGACTTCGGCCACTACGGGCCGCTCTTTGTCCGCATGGCCTGGCACAGTGCAGGCACCTACCGCACCGGTGACGGGCGCGGTGGCGCAGGCTCCGGCCAGCAGCGGTTTGCACCGCTCAACAGCTGGCCCGACAACGTCAGCCTCGACAAGGCCCGTCGGCTGCTCTGGCCGATCAAGCAGAAGTATGGCCGTAACATTTCCTGGGCCGACCTGATCGTCCTCACCGGCAACGTCGCGCTGGAGTCCATGGGCTTCAAGACCTTCGGTTTTTCCGGTGGTCGCGCGGACGTCTGGGAACCGGATGAAGATGTCTATTGGGGTTCCGAAAACAAATGGTTGGGGGGCGATGTTCGCTACGGCAAGCCCGACAAAGCCGCCATGCAAGATCCCGGCGAAGGCCAATTGGTGGCCGAGCCTGGCAACGAAGAAAGCCGCACTGACGAAGGACGCAACCTGGAGAACCCGCTGGCCGCGGTGCAGATGGGGTTGATTTACGTCAACCCGGAAGGTCCCGAGGGTCAACCGGACCCGGTCGCCGCCGGGCTGGATATCCGCGAAACCTTCGCCCGCATGGCGATGAACGATGAAGAAACCGTGGCCCTGATCGCTGGCGGCCATGCCTTCGGCAAGACCCACGGTGCCGGCCCCGCGGACAATGTCGGCGCCGAGCCAGAAGCCGCAGGCCTGGAAATGCAGGGCCTGGGCTGGAAGAACACATTCGGCACGGGCAAAGGCGCCGACACCATCACCAGTGGCCTGGAAGTGACCTGGACCACCACGCCCACCCGCTGGAGCAACAACTACCTGGAAAACCTGTTCGGTTTCGAGTGGGAACTGACCAAGAGTCCGGCCGGTGCGCACCAGTGGACGCCGAAAAACGGCGCCGGCGCCGGCATCATTCCGGATGCCCATGACCCGTCCAAGCGGCGCAACCCCACGATGTTGACCACCGACCTGGCGCTGCGCTTCGACCCGATCTACGAAAAAATCTCGCGGCGTTTCCTGGAGAACCCGGACCAATTGTCCGACGCCTTCGCCCGCGCCTGGTTCAAGCTGATCCACCGCGACATGGGCCCGCTCTCGCGCTACCTGGGGCCGGAATTACCCAATGAGGAACTGCTGTGGCAAGACCCTATCCCGGCGGTCGACCATCCGTTGGTCAACGACAGTGACATCGCCGCTCTCAAGGGCAAGTTGCTGGCCTCGGGCCTGTCGGTTTCACAGCTTGTGTCTACGGCGTGGGCGGCAGCCTCCACCTTCCGTGGCTCGGACAAACGCGGCGGCGCCAACGGTGGGCGTCTGCGCCTGGCCCCGCAGAGGGATTGGGCGGCCAACCAGCCAGAACAATTGGCCAAGGTGCTGGCAACCCTGGAAACGGTCCGGAGCGAGTTCAACAACGCCCAGCCCGACGGCAAAAAGATCTCGCTGGCGGACCTGATCGTGCTGGCCGGCAGCGCAGGCGTCGAACAAGCGGCAAAAAATGCCGGGCTCAGCGTGACAGTGCCTTTCTCACCGGGGCGTATGGACGCAAGCCAGGAGCAGACGGACGTGGAGTCGTTCGGTTTTCTCGAACCCATCGCCGATGGCTTTCGCAACTACCTCAAGGGCAGATACCGCGTATCCGCCGAGGCGCTGCTGATCGACAAGGCACAACTGTTGACCCTCAGCGCACCGGAAATGACGGCACTGATCGGTGGCCTGCGGGTGTTGAACACCAATGTCGGCCAGACGGCCCACGGGGTCTTCACCCAACGACCAGAAGCGCTGACCAACGACTTCTTCGTCAACCTGCTCGACATGGGCGTGGAATGGAAACCAAGCTCCGATACCCAGGAAACCTTCGAAGCCCGCGACCGCAAGACCGGCCAGGTCAAATGGACCGGCACGCGTGTCGATCTGGTCTTCGGCTCGAATGCACAGCTGCGGGCCTTGGCCGAGGTCTACGCCAGCTCGGATGCCCAGGCGCAGTTCGTCAAAGACTTCGTCGCGGCTTGGGTCAAGGTGATGAATCTGGACCGGTTTGATCTCAAGTGAGAAGCATCCGAGGGCATGGGGTCTCGCAAGGAGGCGGCCTCATGAACTTTTCTTCACCCCACGCCCCCGCGTGATTGGGTAAAGTCCCCTCGCTCATTCAAGAAACTAAGGTTTTAGCCCGCCCCCCCGCGGGCTTTTTTTTACCTGCCATTCAAGCCGGCGATTGAGCGTTACCCTGCGCAGACACAGCTCGCGCGAGCGTGGTGTGATGCCGTTTCAACACAGGCTGCTCCAGGGCCGCTCGCCCATAGAACAGCAACGCCATCAGCCAACAACTCAACCAGACAAAAATCCCCGCCCAGAACGTGTGTGACATGTAATGCCACCCCTGCAGGACCCGCGTCGTGCCGTAGACAAATCCCAGGGCCAGCGCCCCATACATCAAGGCCTTCGAATGGCGCCAGCGATAGCGGCGCGCAACGAAATACAGCGCCAGCATCGTGAACCCGCCCGACGCATGGCCCCCGGGCCAGCAACGGCCGTCACCGGCGACTTTCAACAGGTTGAAATTCTGGAACCATTCCTTGTGCTCGATCTTGCCAGCGTATTGGGTGGTTTCCACCGGGCAATACACGCTGGTATGGCCCTTGAGGTAGTGGATAACACCCGTGCTGAGGGAAAAGGCGAAGACCACATAGAGAAAGTCGCGACGGTGCTTGTGGGCAAAACGTAGCGGCTTGGTCAGCCTGAGTTTATCCAACACGCGAAGTAATCCTGTACGCTTTTCCGGCTTGAAGATCGGCCAGACAAACGACAACAGCGCCCCGATAATCGCCACCTCGCCGGTCCAGTTCGGGATGATCCGGGCCCACTTATGGGTGATTTTCTCGAACAGCCGCACATGCTCCAACGGAAAAACCTGATGCAGCGGGTCGTAGAATAAATCGCTGAAGGCGATGTCGATGCGAGTCATGTCGAACAGCAGGAACACCACCGCGGCGCAGAGCAGGGGAATTCCAAGATTGAGCCCATAGAAACGGGCGCGAGCTGACGTCAGCATGGGCGGTCCTGATTGTGGGAAAAATTACTGAAATGCCACCGAGCGCCAGTCAGAAGCATCGATAAAACCGAGCAGCTGTGGCGCTTGTGGCTGGGCGGTGGAGACGAACAGCGAAGCACCGTAGCCAAACGTCGAGGTGGGGCGTTTGAGTGTGGTTTCCAGTGCCTGCATGCATTCGCTGTGGGTGACCAGAATCAGATTGCGTCCGGCCACCTTGTGGGCCATGGCATTGCGCAACAGGTCATGTCGGCAATTGATCAGCCAGTCGTCGCCAGTACTCACCTTGTTGAACATGTAGCCCGCCGTCTGGGCAGCGCGCACCAGCGGGCTGTTGTAGAGGTCGGCGTTGTCCAGGCCCAACTGCTCGAACCGGGCACCGAGGCCCACCGCAACGGCGCGGGCGCGGTCAGTGATGCCGTCGCGATCATTCAGGCACGCGGCCTTGGAGTGGTCGCAGCGTTCGACATGGCGTACCAGCACGATCACCTCACCCTTGGCCCAGCCTTCGGCCAAGGCCCGGGCGCCGGCGATGTTGCCATGGGCCAGGTCCGGCACCGCGGCCGGGCTCAGTAGCCAGAGGGTCAACGGAATCACCAGCAGCGCCGAAGCCAGGACGACCATGGCGTTTTGGTAACGGGCAAACCGACGCGTGTCGATCAAACGCGTCACGCCGAAAAGGCTCAGTCTCAGTTCCACATCAAGCCGCCCCGACGGCATCCACCCTGTCATTCGATGGCGCGACAGTAGAGAGGTCGACGTAGGCAGGCAGTGAAACCGATGTGAAAAAAAGCTTGGAGAGCGTGCTCTGGATATCCAGGAATGCCGAGGCCTGGAAAAAAACCTTTCAGATCTGGGCAGGATGGCCGATACAACCCTCTTACACGTTCTTGCTGGCTCAACAACAACAATCTTCCAGCCAATCGATGATCAAGCAGCACAACGTTCCTGGAGGAATTTGATGAATAGCTGGTTTGGCAACATTAGCGTCAATATGAAATTGGGCCTGGGCTTCGGCCTAGTGCTGGTCCTGACCTGCCTGCTGGCGCTGACCAGTTGGACCAGCCTGGGTGGCCTGATCCAGCGCAGCAACTGGATGAGCGACATCACGCAGCTCAACGCCGGCCTGACCAAACTTCGCGTCACCCGCCTGCAATACATGCTGACCAATGGCGACGAAACCGCCGCACAAAACGTACAGACCACCCTCGATGGTTTCGTGGCGCAACAAAACGCGCTGCTCAACAGCTTCAAGAGCCCGGAAAACGTCAAGCTGCTCAAGGAGCAGAGCGCGGTCATCAGTGCCTATCAGGTTTCCCTGAACAAAATGCGCGGCGCCTACCGCACCGGCAACACTGCCCGCGACGCCATGGGCGCGAACGCCGAGGTCGCCTACAAGCTGATCGAGGCCATCGATTCCGACGTACGGCAAATGGCCCTCAGCGATGAGCGTTTCGCCCAGTTCCAGGCCATCACCCAGGCCAAGCAGGCTTTCATGCTGGCCCGCTATGAAGTGCGCGGCTACACCGCCAACAGCAACGCCGACACCGAGCGCAAGGCGCTCACCCAACTGGACGACGCCATCGCTTCGCTCAAACCGCTGAATGAGCATTTCTCCAGCACCCGCCAGGATGAACTGCGGCAGCTGGAAAACGCCCTGACCCAATACCGCAGCGCCGTGCAGGCCTTCAAGCTGGCCACCGCCGACGTGGTGCAGGCACGCAAGGAAATGACCGACCAGGGCGCGACCATCGTGACCCTGAGCGAGCAGCTGTACCAGATCCAACTCGACCGCCGCGACGCCGAAAGCGCCCAGGCGCGCACCCTGCAACTGGTCAGCACCTTGCTGGCATTGCTGGTCGGCATCATTGCCGCCGTGATCATCACTCGCCAGATCACCGGCCCGCTGCGTGAAACCCTGACCGTGGTCGAACGCATTGCCAGCGGCGACCTGTCGCACAACGTCATCGTGACCCGTCGCGATGAGCTGGGCGTGCTGCAACAAGGCATCGCGCGCATGGGCGTGACCCTGCGCGACCTGATCAGCGGCATCCGCGATGGCGTGACCCAGATCGCCAGCGCCGCCGAAGAGCTGTCCGCCGTGACCGAGCAAACCAGCGCCGGGGTCAACAGCCAGAAAGTCGAGACCGACCAGGTCGCGACCGCCATGCACGAGATGACCGCCACGGTCCAGGAAGTGGCACGCAACGCCGAAGAAGCCTCCCAGGCAGCCGCCGCCGCTGATGGCGAAGCCCGTGCCGGTGACAAGGTGGTCAGCGAAGCCATCGCCCAGATCGAACGCCTGGCCAGCGAGGTGGTTCGTTCCACTGACGCCATGACCGTGCTGCAACAGGAAAGCGACAAGATCGGCAGCGTCATGGACGTGATCAAGGCCGTGGCCGAGCAGACCAACCTGCTGGCCCTCAACGCGGCTATCGAAGCGGCCCGCGCCGGTGAAGCCGGCCGTGGTTTCGCCGTGGTGGCCGACGAAGTCCGTGGCCTGGCCCAGCGCACGCAGAAATCCACCGAGGAAATCGAAGGCCTGGTGGCCGGCTTGCAGAATGGCACCCAGCAAGTGGCGGCCGTGATGAACAACAGCCGCAGCCTCACCGACAGCAGCGTCGCCCTGACTCGCAAGGCTGGGGAATCACTGGGCAACATCACCCGCACGGTGTCGAACATCCAGTCGATGAACCAGCAGATCGCCGCTGCCGCCGAACAGCAAAGCGCCGTCGCCGAGGAAATCAGCCGCAGCATCATCAACGTGCGCGACGTGTCCGAACAGACCGCCGCCGCCAGCGAAGAAACCGCCGCTTCCAGTGTGGAACTGGCACGGCTGGGTAATCAGTTGCAAATGATGGTGAGTCACTTCAGGGTTTGATCATGAGAAACGCCCGTTTCCAATTGGCAATGGGCGTTTCGCGTGAAGGCTTTGCTCAAGGGTTCCAGGGGTTGATGACTTCAACGCCTGGGAACTTGAAGTCTTTGGTATTGCGGGTTGCGATCAGAGCGCCGTGCGCTCGGCAAATGGCTGCGATTTGCGCATCGGCCATACCTGCCGCCCGCCCCTTAGCTTCGCATGACGCAACCAGGGCCGCGTACTCGACAGCTGCGTGGGCATCAAAGGGCAGGATCCTGTCGACAAAATCCTCTTCAAACATTGCCATGGCATGGGACTCGAGCTTTTGCTTGCGCTTGCCGAAAGGCAGCCGAGCGATACCATGAAGAATCTCCGCAACTGTAATAGCGCAAATAACCAGGTCCATTGCCGGCTGTGAATCGACCCACGCCAGGACGGTTGCGTTCGGCTCGGCGCGCATGAACTCTGAAATGACATTGGTATCGAGCACTATCATTCAGAAAGATCCACCGCCGTTGCTTTCTCGTCACGCGAAGGCAGATCCAGATCAACTCCACCCAAGGAGCTGAACCTGTTTCGGATACGACTTCCTAATCCTCCCGCCGGGCTGACTGTCGCCAAAGCACGCCCCAAGATCAGCCTTGCTTCTTCCTCCATGGAGTGACCGTTGTGGGCGGCGGCGATACGCAGTTGTTCCTTGATCTGATCATCAAGGTTTCGAATCGTGATGCTGGCCATAATCCTCTCGAAATCAATGAAATCATTGATTTCAAACTTAGGTTAATCTCTCCTGCTTGTCCAGCTACCGTTACACACTCATCCATAACGACTGTATCAACTCCCGCTCAACCAAGATCCAGACAACGCATCGCCCTTTCGTACAAAACCCACCCCCTCTCGTCCTACCGCCTTTTGTCCCACGCTCCTGTACGGTTTCCCCTGGACCGCACATTCCGTTCGAACAGGAGATGGACAACTCATGGACGCAAGCAACGACTCACTGTTGCACCGGCTCATCGACGCCCCAATCGGCGTGGACAACGCCCAAGCCGATTTCAGGGCAGCCCTGCAGCGCATGGGATTGACGTCGGTCTTCGACGTCATGCGCATGGGCAAGGCGCAGTTCGTCCTTGAGCTGGGCAAGTACACCGACGTGGATGCCGGGCAGGTCTATGACCACGCCGCGAGCTATGCCCGACAGGTCAGTCGCCTGTATCAGGAGCACCTGATATCGCCCAGCGATACCCGGCGACGTGCCCGGCGCAGCCTGGGTTCGGACTCAACCTCGGCGCCCGTCAGCTATCAAGCGCTGTTCAACGAGCATTGGGATCAGTTCTGCAAGGAAGGTGACATCGCTGCCATCGACTCGCCCGTGGCCTATCTGCGGGCGCTGTATCTGTTTGCCGGCCAGCTGGAAAACGCCTCCCCATCAACCGACAAAATCACCCTGGAGCAACGGCGACCGGACCTCAAGGGGCTGATGCTCGATCAACAAAGTGCCTTCGTTGCGCGGCCAATGCTGGACATCGTCAATGACACCTTGCGCAGCGCGATCAAAGCCCATCTGGCAACGAGCGACAAGACCGTCCACCAGGTCCTGGCCAGCGAACACTACCCTTTCTCACTGCCCTACGACCTGCATCATCACCAGTGCCTGTTGGGGCTAGGCGCAAACAAACCGGTGCTGGGCGAACTGAATTATCGGGTGAGCCTGAAACTCCCGTTTTCACCAGGGGACTCACCTTACGGGCATGTTTCGCAATCCCATGTCGAGGCGCAAAGATTGTTGTCCGGGCTCAGTCCTGAGCAACAGAAAATCCTGCTCGCGCCAGCCAGTTCAGACCTGGACCTTGGCGTCCTGAAGAAAAACTACGGCACTGAAAATATCAATCGCCTGCACGACCTTTCGTTCTTCAAGGAGCGCACCGGGCTGACCACGGAACAGGTCGAGCAGTTGCTGGCACAAGGTGCATACAGCCCACGAACCTCGACCAGCAGTCCGTGTTCCACTTTTCCCCGCCATGGCGCCGCTTACATCAATGGGCCGGAATCGGAACCAGCCCTGGCGATCACCAAAGAGTTGAATGCCTTTGCCTACGCATCCCGCGAACGGTTCGCCCGCATGCAGCGAATGATCCGATTGCAGCGCTGGACCGATATTCCCGTTGCCGAACTGGACACGCTGATCGTCAGTGCCTTGCGCTCGGAAGGCAGCACGACGATGACGCTCAACACCAATACCTTGCGCACCCTGGGGGTCTATCGTTACCTGAACCAACGCCACGGCATCGCGCCGCAAGAGTTTGCGTCGTTACTGCACGACATGCCGATTGCTGCTTGCGGCCAGCAGGTGCCCTTGTTTGACCAGGTGTTCAATCGAACCCAATTGCTCGAACACCCGCAGGTGGAAGACCTGGTCACGACGGACCTGAAAACCTTCAGCTATCTCAGTGCTGGCCTCGGACTTCCCATGACGCAGGATTCGCTGTTGTTGCTGACGAAGCAGAGCGAGCGATACCTGTCTTCGTTTAAACATGATTTATCCACAGTCTCGTCACTCTACCGCCAGGCCCGTATCGCCCGAATGTTCGGGCTCTCTCCCTCCGAGTGCACGGCGCTGGCCCATTTATTGGGCGGGGAGGATTTCTGCAAAGCGTTGGTGACAGGGGCATTGAGTACTTCGCACGCCTCTGAGCCCAACATTCTCGATGTACTGATGGCGCTGGATTGGGCGGTCGACTGGCTCAAGCAGGACAACCGCGATGTCGCGTCATGGTGTCGTCTGTTCGATGTTATCGAAGACGACGTGCCGATGAACAAGAGCCTGGAAAAACGACTGTCGCTACTGCTGGCGGAAGATCCCCAGCCGAGCGGAGACCGGCATGTGGTGGAGACCCTGTTGCACGACCTCGCCGACTTGTCCGCGGAGTACTTCCCCTGTGTGATGCAAATGGCCGACGCCCATGCAACGACGATTGTCGCGGCCATCGAGAGCGCCCCAGGGAAAATGCCTGCATTGCTGGCGACGGTATTGCGCACGGCCCAAGCGTGCAAGGAATTGCACCTGAGCGGCAGCACCCTGCAGCAATTGATGAA
Organism: Pseudomonas sp. B21-054; assembly: GCF_026016345.1. Lineage (NCBI taxonomy): Bacteria > Pseudomonadati > Pseudomonadota > Gammaproteobacteria > Pseudomonadales > Pseudomonadaceae > Pseudomonas > Pseudomonas sp. B21-054. Next base: position 850,635 of record NZ_CP087204.1, on the reverse strand, counting down.
CAACCCGACCTGGCTGGCCACAAGCAGCACGGGAACGCTGACGCCTCAAACCCTGTATCTGCTCGAACGCTTCAGTCACTGTGCCCAGCATCAGGCCCGGTCAGAAGAGCATCTGCTGCATTACTTGCAGCTTGCCAACCAGGACACGCCGCAAGGCGCAGGCGAAGAAGCCAATAACCTGCTGGCCAACCTGCTGGACTGGAGCACTGACGAAGTCAGCTACCTGACCGCACACCTGGAACACAAACGCGCCCAGTCCATGGAAGCCGTGGATTGGGTCATGCGTTGCCAGGCGTGCTGCCAGCGCACCGGGCTGTCGGCCAGCCTGCTGCTCAAGGCAACCGCCCTCAACAGCGACAGCGAGACATCGGACTGGAGGACCGTCGGTGAAGCGCTAATCGCGGCCTGCCACTGACACGTCCTCCTTCCCCAACATTCAAGGATTGAATATGACCGTTGCCATAAAAAAGCAGCTTGATGAAAGCCTGCGCGATGCACAGTTAGCGCTCTATTTGCACAAGGTCGCACCCAACACCCTCAAGACGAAAAACCTGAAGCTCAAGACGGCCGAGGCGCTTTATGAATACTGGTTGCTCGATGTGCTGGTCAGCCAGGACGTGCCCACCACACCCGTGGCGTGTGCCATCGCCAGCCTGCAGCAATACGTCCATCGCATCCTGATGAACCTGGAACCCGGCTACGACTCGGCAAGCCTGGGTGCCGAGCACCTGGAGACCTGGCGCAACGAGCTGCATCAATACCCCACCTGGGCCGCCCATCAAAAGTTGCTCTATTTCCCGGCGATTTATCTGGACCCACTGCTGAGGGCCAACAAGAGCGACAACTTCCGGCAGCTGGAAAACGACCTCAATCAGAACCAGATTCAACCCGATGCGGTCCAGTCCGCGGTCACGGCATACCTGACCCGGTTCGAAGAAGTCGCCAACCTGAACATTCTCACTGGCTACATCGATGGCGAGGACTTTGCCAACAGCACTTACTATTTCATTGCCAAATCACGCTCCGAGAATAGCTATTTCTGGCGTTCGCTGAACATGGCTCAACGCCCAATCAACGGCACGCCACCGCTCTCGCCTGCCACCCCGCCGAAACTTGACCAGCCGGACCCTTACGCCTGGTCGGATTGGGAAAAAGCCAATGTGCCGATTTCCGAGAGCGCGGTCGAGCATTCGATAAGGCCGGTCTGGTTCAACAATCGTCTGTTCATCGTATGGGCCGAATGCATCCACCAGGACCCGGCAGCCATCCGTAACGCCTCTTCAACCTCACAATCGGCGGGCAACCATCCGCTATTGCGCTTGAGCCTTTGTTTCAAAAAAACGGATGGAAGCTGGAGCAGCCCGCGCGTTTGCCTGCAAGGTTATTGCGAGGACAACGCGCTTCGCAGCATGGAGCTGGATGCGATCAAGACATTGGTCGGCACTGTTGCTGTGCATTACCCCCAAGACTCACATGATTTGCTTTTTCTCGCTTTATGCGTCAGAGCGTCCCAAGCAAACTCATCTAACAACTTCATTTTCAAGAAAACGACTTACGTCGATAAAAATCTCGGCTTTGAACCCGGAGACACAGACACAACCAAAGAAAAGCCGGCAGAAAAACACCTTCCACACTTAAGCCACTATCGCATTCAAATAAAGGTTCCTCTCCACACGGAAGGCGAGCTCCCTTTAGCAGGGGTCTTCCTCGGTCAGAAGCTGACACCTGAGACCGCGCCTCCCGACATTACCGTCAAGAAGTCCAGCCTGGGCACCACCCAATTTCTCGATTTCGCCAACTCCGCTATCAGCGAAAACGATACCAAGGACAAAACGCGCCAGCCCATCAGGTTGAACACCGTATTCGCCGCAGAACTGATCCGTCGTACCGAAAACAGCCTGGATGCGCTATTTGATCAACAGACCCAACATCTATCGGAACCCGTCTTGCCAGGCGACGCCAACAAGATCGATTTCCACGGCCCATACGGACGTTACTTCACGGAGCTGTTCCTCTACGTACCGTGGCTGATCGCCCACCGGCTAAACACCGAACAACGATACGAGGAAGCCGAACGCTGGCTCAGACATGTCTTCGACCCCGGTCGCGGGCATGAGGGTTGTTGGAAGAGCGTGCCCCTGGTCGACAGCAATATGACGGCCTATCACGACCAGGCGCCCCACGACCCACATCAGATTGCCCTCAGCCATCCGGTGCACTTTCGCAAAGCGCTGTATTTCCTGTACCTCGACATCCTGATCAACCGAGGCGACGCCGCGTATCGTGCGCTGACACCCGATAGCCTCAGTGAGGCCAAGCTATGGTACGTGCGGGCGCTGGAGCTATTAGGTCCGCGGGCGGTCGTTCAGACGCTCGAACAATGGACGAGCATCAGCCTGCAAGCGTTGAGCGAAAGCCCCCATGAAAACCTGCGCTATTTCGAACGATCCCTGACCCGGTCCAGCGCCAGCCCCTCATTGCGCCTTCGTGAAAACCGTTCGCAATCGTCCTTGCCCACGATCGATACCCCGCATCTGCGCGTGCCATTCAACCCGGAGCTGCTCAAGCGCTGGGACATCACCGAAAGTCGCCTGTACAACCTGCGGCATAACCTCGACATCGTCGGCAAGCCGCTGCATTTGCCGCTGTTCGCTCCGCCGCTGGATCCTCGCGCCTTGCCCGGCGCCAACGCCCTGAACATTGCCGACAGTGCCGCGCCGGGTTTATCGCTCCCACACTTGCCGAACTATCGCTTCATGGTCATGCACAGCCAGGCACAGAGTGCCGTTGAAAGCCTCAGCCAGTTCGGCGCCACGCTGCTATCGCTGATCGAGCGCAAAGAGCAGGCTCAAGTGCAGGAGCTGCAACAACAGCAAGCCTGGGACCTGGCGAAAATCGCCGTCGACCTGCAACGCCAGGCACTGAAAATCGACCGCCACAACCGCCAGGCGCTGCTGGCCAGCCGCTCTATCGTCGAGGGACGAGCCCATCACTACCAGCATCTGCTGGACAAAGGCGTCAGTGAAGCCGAGCGGCAGGCCTGTCGGTTGTACTTGAGCAGTGGCGCAGCCGAACAGGTTGCGTCCGACTCCCAGGTCGTAGCAGGCAGCCTGATGATGACCCCTAACATTTTTGGCTTCAGCAATGGCGGCTCCCGTTGGGAAGGTGCGCTGCACGCTGCCGCAGCGATCGCCCAAGGCACCGCCATCAGCGACCGCACGACAGCGGCCCATCTCGAGCGGACGGCACAGTTCCATCGTCGTCGGCAGGAATGGACCCAGGCCCGTGACCAGGCACAGCTCGAACTGCTCCAGCTCGACGCACAACTGGCGCATGTTACCGAGCAGGAAACGGCCACGCGCCTGCAACTTCGCCTGGCGGAATCAAGCCTGGGCCAAGCCAAGACCAACTACGATTTTTTCCGCAAGCGCTTCACCAAAGCGCAACTGTACCAATGGCTGAACAGCCAGTTTGCCGCGCTCTACCGTCAGGCCTACGACGCAACAGTGAGTCTTTGCCTGGCTGCTGAAGCCTGTTGGCAGTATGAACTGGCGGATTTGAACAGACGTTTCATCCAACCCGGCACCTGGAATGCGACCTATCGAGGCCTCGCCATGGGCGAGCAGCTGAAGCTGAGTCTGTTGAACATGCAGGCCGAATACTTGCGCCGCAACGAGCGGGACCTGGAAATTCGTAAAACGGTATCGCTGCGTCAACTCAAGAGCAAAACCGCAACCAGCACCCTCAACAAGGAATGGGCGCAGATCCACGCCGACCTGCTGCAAGGCCAGTGCGAATTCGAGCTGACGCACGAGCTGTTCGAAGACGATTACAAAGACCAGCAGCATTACCTGCGGCGCATCAAAACCATCAGCGTCTCCTTGCCAGCCCTCGTCGGCCCCTATGAAAACATTCGGGCCACGCTGACCCAGACCGCCAGCAAGGTGTTCATGTCTCCCGGTGGCCGGTCCGTGGAAAGCCGCTACGCCCACCAGCAGATCGCTCTTTCCACGGGGGTCGACGATAGCGGTCTGTTCACCCTCAATTTCAACGATGAGCGCTACCTGCCCTTCGAGTACACCGGTGCGGTCTCCACGTGGTGCCTGACGTTCCCCAACCCCGAAGCCCAAAGGGACATGCTGGAATCACTGACCGACATCATCGTGCAAGTGAGCTACACGGCCCGGGCCGGCGGAGGTTCGCGATGAGTGAACACAGCACAATGCCTGTCAACGCGCCGTCATTGCCCAAGGGCGGCGGCGCCATCCAGAGCCTAGGCAAAGGATGGAGCGCCATCGGCGTCCACGGCACGGCGTCTTATGAAATCGCCCTGCCGATTTCCCCGGGGCGCGGCTTCGCCCCATCCTTGTCCCTGGGTTATGCCAGCTCGGTCGGCAACGGCGTGTTCGGTATCGGCTGGGGGCTGTCGCTGCCGTGCGTGGCGCGACGTACCAGCCACGGTGTACCGGCCTATACCGAGGAAGACGAGATCATCGGCCCCGGCGCCGTGGTGTGGTTGCCCGAGCGAGATCCGCAAGGCGCCATCCGCTCGACGCGCATCGAGCGCTACAACCGCCTGGCGCTGAACAAGACCTACGCGGTGATCCGCTACTTTCCGCGAATCGAAAGCCGCTTCGAGCGGATCGAGTATTGGTTGTCGGACAAGGAAAAACCGGGTTTCTGGCTCGTACACGATGCCGATGGCAGCCTCCATGTATTCGGAAAAAGCCCTTTGGCGCGTCGAGCAGACCCCCTGGATACCAGGCGTGTGGGCGAATGGCTGCTGGAAGAAAGCCTGAACGCCCACGGCGAGCACATCCTTTACCAATACAAGGCCGACGTAACGGCCCAGCGCTACCTGAGCCGGGTGTGCTATGGCAATTTCAAGGCCGATGCGGACCTCTACCTGTGGGGAGCGGACCGGCTGAAGGCTGTGCAATGGCACTTCGAATTGGTGTTCGACTACGGTGAACGGAGCACCGAATACCAACAAAAGCCGCATTATCAAGGCCACCAATGGCTGGCCCGTGACGATGCGTTTTCCAGCTTCGCCTACGGTTTTGAATTACGCACCGAACGATTGTGCCGCCAGGTCCTGATGTACCATCGTTTTCCGGGTGAATGGGGCCCTGCCCCTGTCCTGGTGCGACGCTTGCTGCTCGATTACCGGCAGACGGCCCTGGGTTATCACCAACTGAGCGCCGCCCACGACCAGGCATTCGGCGACTCGTCGACGATTGATAACCGCCCTCCTGTCGAGTTCAGCTATAGCGAGTTCACGCTTTCCAGTGTCTCCTCCTGGCAACAGATACAGACGCTCAACGAAGGCCCTGCTCATCAATGGGTGGACTTGTACGGCGAAGGCTTGCCCGGGTTGCTCTATCGAGGCGACGACGGCTGGTATTACCGCGAACCCATGCGGGCCAAGGCCAACAGCAACGAAGTGATTTATGGCCGACGGCAGGCGCTGCCCCGCATTCCCGTTGCCGATGCTGCAAAACCGTTGCATCAAACACTGATCGACCTCACGGGCGACGGCCGATTGGACTGGTTCATCGCCCAGCCGGGGTGGAGCGGTTTTTTCTCCCTCGGTCCCGAGCGGAACTGGTCACAGTTCGCCACGTTCAACGCGTTCCCCGCGGAGTTTTTCAATCCACAAGGGCAGTTGGCCGACCTGATGGGCGCAGGCCTCAGCGACCTGGCGTTGATCGGCCCACGCAGCGTGCGCGTGTACGCCAATCAACAGGAGAATGGTTTTGCGCCAGCTCGCCAAGTGTCCCGCGACGAGGAGCACGATGCGCTCCCACTCATCAGCGCGTCGCCCTCCGAGTTGGTGGCCTTCAGCGACATGCTCGGCAGTGGCCAGCAGCACCTGGTACGCATTCGTCACAACGAAGTGAAGTGCTGGCCAAACCTGGGTCATGGACGTTTTGGCAACGGCATCGTGCTGGGCTCGCCTGGCCTGGCATACGAAACCTTCGACGCCTCGCATATTCGCTTGGCGGACCTGGATGGCTCCGGCGCCACCGATCTGATCTATCTGCAAGCGGACCAGGCGCTGATCTTCATGAACCGCGCTGGCAATGGCTTCAATTCTCCCGTTGCGCTGCCCTGGCCCCAAGGCCTGCGCTACGACCCTCTGTGCCAGGTGAACCTCGTTGACCTGCAAGGCCTCGGTTGTTCAAGCCTGGTTCTGAGCCTGCCCCACAGAGGAAACCAACATTGGCGCTACGATTTCGTCAGCGCGAAACCGTACTTACTCACCGACACTGACAACAATATGGGTGCCGCCAACAGCATCCGCTACCGCAGTTCGGCGCAGGAATGGCTGGATGAAAAAGCCGAAAGAGTGGACGCCGACAGGCCCCGTGCCTGTCATCTGCCATTGGTCGTGCACGTGGTATCGAATCAAACCCAGTTGGACGAGATAACGGGCAATCGGCTGCTCCAGTCCTTTACCTATCGCCAAGGTTATTACGACGGTATCGAACGGGAATTTCGCGGCTTTGGCCTGCTGCTGAAAACCGACGAGCAGACCAACCCCGGTGATACCGAATCGCCAGGCTTCACGACGCCGTGCCTGACCAAGAACTGGTTTCACACCGGCCAGGCAGTGGATCTGCCCCGTATTGGTTATAGCCACGCGGATCCGCTCGCCGTGGCACCGGGCAAGACCTTGCTGAGCCAATACCAGCCTGAGATCGGGAGCGACACCCTCATTGCCTCGCCCACCACGGCGACCATCCTGGAAATGTCTCGCGCCCTCAGTGGCTATCTACTGCGAAGCGAGGTATTCGGAGTCGATGCACGCCAGGGCCGCAGAACGTTGTATTCGGTCCAGGAAAATCGCTATCGCATACGCCTGCTCCAAGCCCCCGAGGGCAACCGGCGCCATGCCCGGATGTTGCCGCTGCTGCTGGAGTCCATCCACTATCAGTACGAAGGCCTGACCGACGATCCGCAATGCCAGCACACCTTCAATCTGCAGTACGACGCCTACGGCTCGCTGACTCACAGCGTAAACGTCCATTACGCCCGACGTAAAACCCTCGACGATACTCCGCCGTTCAGTGACGCCGATCAGCAACGCTGGTGGCGCGATGCGCATGATCCGGCGCAACAGTTCCATTACCTGACGGAAACCTGCGCCGAGTACATCCATCTGCCAGCGCCCCAGGGCTGGCGACTGGGCCTGCCTTATCGCCAGCGGACCCACGCGCTGAAAAAGCCCAAGGCACCCGAGACCGGCGGGCTGAGCACACGGAACATGACCTATGAAAGGTTCATCGAACTCACCGGGGAAACCGCCTGGATAACCCAAAGCGTTCTGACTGGCCTGTCGGTGCAACGCTACAAGGACGCCAACACCGCAGAAACCTTGCCGGACGGCGTCGCCCACTTCGAAGCCCTGGGCGACCACATGGAAACTGCCGAGCTGGACGAAACCGCCTTGAAAGCGTTCCACCTATTGCCGCAAAGCTCCCGTCCGAAAGGAAAGTTGCTGGAACGAATCGGCTATCACCGCATGGAGGCCTTTGCGCCGACGGCGCCACTGCTCGACAAACTCTGGTCAGTCAAAAGTGGCTTTGCGACCTACGCGCCACTGGAAGGCTTCTACAAAATCCAGACCCAACAGGCGAGTGAAAGCCATGGCGTGACCACGTTCAGCTACGACAACTACCACTGCTTTATCACCGCGTTCAAACTGCCCGATGGCTGTAGCACCCAGGCACTCTACGATTACCGCTCGCTGCTGCCACGGCGCCTTACCGATCCCAACGGCAACATCCAGGAAAGCCTGGTTGATGCCTTCGGCCAAGTATTGGCCACGACGCTCTACGGTAACGAGAACAACATACCCGTGGGTTTCAAACCCATCGCGCAGTTCAAGCGGCCGCGTTTCAACAGTCCGACAGAAGCGATCGAACAGTGCCAGGACGCCTTGCAGGATGCCGCAACAGCACTCTATTACGCGCCCTTCAGCTGGATGGGTTGCGTGTCGAACGCCGCACTGGCGGACAGCGACTGGCTGGCGCGATGCGTGCTCAACCGAGACCTGCTGCCCAGCGGACATATCTGCGCGTCGGCCCGAACGCGCCTGGCGGATCTTCAAACACTCTGCGCCGACGACCTGAAACTGAAGAACGAAATGGATGCCGCAACGCGTGAGCCGGTGCACATCGCCGTACTGGAGGCCGACCGTTACCCCGATGACGACCAGCAACAAATCCGCCTCGCCATCACCTGCTTCGACGGCTTCGGTCGAACCCTGCAAAGCAAGCAACGGGTCGAGCCGGGCATGGCCTACGTCGTCACATCCCAGGGAGCACTGGCGCTCAAGGACAAAAAGCCCATGGAGCAAACAACGGCAACACGCTGGCGTGTCAGCGAACGAGTGGAATACAACAACAAGGGATTGCCGATCCGCCTCTACCGCCCTTACTTCGCCGATCAGCATCGCTACATCAACGATGCGTCCTTGCGGCAGTTCGGTCATTGCGACCAGCAGTTCTACGACGCGTTGGGCCGCCCCACCCGCAGGCGCCTGGCCAAGCAGGCCGGCCTCTCCTATATGCGGCGGCATACCCGCCATGCCTGGTACACCCTGGACGAGGACGAGAACGACACCCTGGAAGAGGTCATGGCCGAACAAACCTCGACGACCGGAGGTGAGGCATGAACCCAGGCATTCACCGCAGGACACCGACGCTCAAAGCTGTCGACAGCCGCGGCCTGCCCGTGCGGCAGGTCGCTTACTGGCGGGGCGACACAGAAGAACAATCCCAAGCGCGCATCACCCGCCAACACTACGACACGGCCGGACGACAGATTGCACAGTGGGACCCTCGACTGTTTGGCACGGCCCCCGAAGCCAACCTGACAACCGTCTACAGCCTTTCCGGCAAGCCGCTGTTGGTGAACAGCGTCGACGCCGGCTGGCACCTGAATCTCCCTGGCGCTGCCGGACAGATCGTGCACAGTTGGGACCAACGAGGAAACCATTGGCGCACGACCTACGATCACCAGCTAAGGCCGACCGCCATCCACGAGCAAGCACCCGATCAAGCGATGCGCCGAGTCGAATGCCTGCACTACGGCGACAGTTCGACAGAGTCCGCGGCGCGCAATCTCTGTGGTGCATTGGCCCGCCACGATGACAGCGCGGGCAGCCTGTTCATCCATGCCTATGCACTCTGCGCCAAACCGCTCAGCCAGACCCGGCACTTTCTTGTCGATGCCACGCAACCGGACTGGCCAGCCGAAGAAAAAGACCGCGATGCCCTGCTTGAAAAAGGCAATGGCTACGCAACGAGTTGGCGCTACGACGCACTGGCGCAACCCATCCAGCTGTCGGACGCAGCCCGGCATCAACAGCGCTACACCTTTGATATCGCCGGTCAACTCAAGTCCGTGGGGCTGAAAATACAAGGAGCCACGACCGAGAAAGCCATCGTGAAGGATCTCGTCTACAACGCGTCTGGCCAGGTCGAATCCCAGGTTGCCGGCAATGGCGTCATCAGTCGCGCCGCGTTCGATCCGGCCAGCGGCCGACTTCTCTCACTCAGCGCGGCGGTGTCTGGCAACACCTTGCAGGATCTGCACTACACCTACGACGCGGTGGGTAACGTGACACACATTGAGGACCGGGCCCAACCAGTGCAGTTCGGCAGCAACCAGCGGGTCGACGCCACCTGCACGTTCACCTACGACAGCCTCTACCAGTTGAGCAGCGCGACGGGCCGTGAAACGGCGGGGCTGACCAGCAATCCCGAACTCCCCGCCTTCAGCAGGACGCCGTTCGACGCCCGACAACTGTTCCCGTTTACCGAGCGCTACAAATACGACGCCGGCGGCAACCTGATCGAACTGCGCCATGTCCGCGACCGCAACAACTACACCCGGAAGCTGGAGATCGCCGCCTCCAGCAATCGCCGGCTGTCCTGGAACAAGGCTGAACACTACGATGCCAACGGTAACCCGCAGGTGCTCCATCCGGGCCGGGCGCTGGAATGGAATGCCCGCAATCAACTCGCCAGCGTGACGTTGGTGCAGCGCGCAGACGGCCGCCACGACCTTGAGCGCTATGGCTACGACAGCACGGGGCAACGGGTGCGCAAGGTCCAGGTCACCTATGCTTCGGCTGTGACCCATACCCGGGAAGTCCGTTACCTGCCGGGTCTCGAAATCCACACCCGCCAGCACGAACGCCTGGAAGTCATCACCCTGCAGGCCGGCCGTTGCGGCGTGCGGTACTTGCACTGGACCGAAGGTCGCCCGGCGGGCATCGCCGCCAACCAGACGCGCTACAGCCTGGACGATCACCTGGGTTCCAGCTCGCTGGAACTCGACGATGAAGGCTGGCTGATCAGCCAGGAAAGCTATCTCCCCTACGGCGGAACCGCTTGGGCTGCTTCCCGCTCAGCCGTGGAAGCCGACTACCGGACCCTTCGCTATTCCGGCAAGGAGCGTGACGCCAGCGGCCTGTATTACTACGGGCACCGGTACTACGCACCGTGGTTGCAACGCTGGATCAGTCCCGATCCGGCGGGGGCGGTTGACGGACTGAACCTGTATTGCATGGTGGGGAACAACCCGATGAGATTTACCGACCCTTCGGGCCTGATGAGGGACGAGGACTTCAGGGAATTCGAAACCTGGGGCCGGGCCCGTTCGAAGGAAATCATGGATTCGGCAAAAGGTAAGTATTCCTATCGCTTGATGCCGGATGACTACGATAAGACGTCCGATCAGTTTCTCAATCGCGGACTTCTGCGTCAGGAGTTTCTCGCCCACTCTTATGGCTACATCAAGACGGAAGAAGTCGGGCTCAGCGACTTCTTCAACCTGCCAAAACCTAAAGGCAGCATGAGGGGATACAAAGGCGTGGACCGCCGCTATGACGGCCGGGCCAGCACCCGCATACCCCAGCAATACTACTTGAACTACGGCACCTATCGGATCGGCAATACTGCTGAATACCTGGCCGATTTATCCAGCCGATACGCCGCCGCCAAAAATGACCTGTTCCACAATGTGGCCATAGACGAGGATGTTCTGAAGGACGCACCGACCCTGAGCCGGCTGAGCGATCAAGTCCATGAACTGCAACAACCGACACGGGACTGGATCGAAACCCATATCGCAAATATGGCTGGGATCATGCCGATACGTGCCGGAGGCCCCGGGGCTCATGCCGAAGTCCGGCTGGCGAATTCCGTGGTAGCGCTCTACCCGGACAGGGCGGAAAGGATGCTTTCCGACACCGCGATATTCACCGACACCCTGTTCAGGGGTAAAGCCCCGGAACCGTTTCCAGCCTGTATCAATTGCAGCGGCATTCTTCCAGCGCAAATCACGGTGCCGACCGGACGCACCCCCGTCGACTACGCGGGCTACAACGCTCGCGTCCAGCAGATAAACGCGGCACCACGTCCCAGCCCACGAGGCCGCCGGACCAGAAGATAATGTCAGTCAAACACTGATTGCATTGGTGAACACCAGGCGATTGCCGAACGGATCGACCACCGCCATGTCCTGGCTCCCCCAGGGCATGGCCTGGATGTGCGGGCGGGCGAAGGGGTATTGCTTAGCCAGCAATTGCGCCTGGAAGGCTTCCAACTCATCGGTCTCGATCCGCAGCGCCGAGCCTGGCGTGCAGTCGCCATGATGTTCGGACAGGTGCAGCACGCAATCGCCACGGGAGACTTGCAGGTACAGCGGGAAGTCGTCACCGAAACGATGTTGCCAGTCGACGGTAAAGCCGAGGAAGTCGACATAAAACGCCAACGCCTTGGCTTCATCGAAGATCCGCAGGATCGGAGTGGTTTTACCGAAGCTCATGGGTGACTCCCTGACTGAAAAGACCCAGTTTAGACGGGTTGAACCCATTGCTTCGGCCTTGGCCTCAGCTTCTTTAATGTCGCAGTGCCACCATCGAGGCGCAGATCCAGGAATAACTGGCTTGGCGGAGCTCTCACGCGCCACGCGACGAACTGAAGCCAAGGCGCAGATTCCCTTCCCGCGCCAGAAAACGCCCTTGCCTGCGCCCATTCGCCTGCCCCTCGCGATAACTCAGGACGCCGTTGATCCACACCCCATCGATGCCTTCGGCGGCCCGTTGTGGCGTGTTGAAATCGGCCACGTCGCGAATGGTTTGCGGGTTGAACAACACCAGGTCCGCCCAGTGTCCTTCACGAATTTCGCCACGTTCCTTCAGACCGAAGCGCGCCGCCGACAGACCGGTCATTTTGTGCACGGCGGTGTGCAACGGAAAAAGCCCGACGTCACGACTGAAATGTCCCAGCACCCGTGGGAAAGCGCCCCACAAGCGCGGGTGGGGGAACGGGTCTTCGGGCAAACCGTCGGAGCCGACCATGGACAGCGGGTGGGCGAGGATCCGTCTAACGTCGCCTTCGTCCATGCCGTAGTACACCGCCCCAGCCGGTTGCAGGCGACGTGCCGCCTCCAGCAAAGAGACGTCCCATTCGACGGCGATGTCGGCGAGGTCGCGACCGCCCATGCCCGGATGGGCGGTCGACCAGGTGATGGTGATGCGATGGGCATCGGTCACTTGCTTGAGATCCAGGGTCGAGGAGCTTGCCGCGTAGGGATAGCAGTCACAGCCGACAGGATGGGTTTTTGCGGCGTTTTCCAACGCCGCAAGCACCTGCGGACTACGCCCCCAGTTACCGGCGCCCGCGCACTTGAGGTGAGAAATAATCACCGGGCTCTGAGCGTGACGGCCAATCTGGAACGCCTCGTCCATGGCTTCGAGCACCGGTTCGAATTCGCTGCGCAGGTGGGTGGTGTAGACCGCACCGAACGCACTCAATTCTTCGGTCAGTTGCATGACTTCGTCGGTGGACGCCGAAAAGGCATTGGCGTAGGCCAGGCCGGTGGACAAGCCGAGCGCCCCCGCCTCCAGGCTTTCGCGCAGTTGCCCACGCATGGCCGCGATTTCCCCCGCGCTGGCGGTGCGCAACAAATCCTCCATGTGGTTGCTGCGCAGGGCCGTGTGGCCCACCAGTGCGGCGACGTTGACGGCGGGAATCGCCGCTTCCACCGCCGTCCGATAATCGGCGAAGCGTGGGTAGGCGAACGCCTGGGCGGTGCCGAGCAGGTTCATCGGATCCGGCGGATCGCCCCGCAGGCTGACCGGTGCAGCGCTGATGCCGCAATTGCCGACGATCACCGTGGTCACCCCCTGGCTGAGCTTGGGCAGCATCTGCGGTTGGCGGATGACCACAGTGTCGTCGTGGGTGTGCACATCGATGAAGCCCGGCGCCAGCACACGGCCAGCGGCGTCGATTTCTTCAATCGCCCGGGCATCGTCCAGGTTGCCGATGCGCTCGATGCGCCCGGCGCGAATCCCTACGTCGGCGTTGTAGCCGGGGGTATCGCGACCATCAATGACCAACGCGTTGCGAATAAGGGTGTCGTACTGCATGTCAGTCTCCCAACGGCAGGTGATCATCACCGCCGCGGTAATCGTCCAGGGCGAGCTTGACCCGCCGCAGGCGTTCTTGATTGTCTTCGGGGTGGGCCAATGCGAGCTCGGTGGCGAGCACGTCGATGGCCAGCAGCATGCCGTAGCGCGCCGCCGTGGGTTTGTAGATGAACGAGGTTTCGGCGCCTTGCAGGGGCAGCACCACATCGGCCAGTCGGGCCAAAGGCGAGTCGACCCGGGTGATGGCCAGGATCGGCGCACCGTAGCTGCGGGCCAGCTCAACCGCGCCCAACAATTCCGGGGTGATACCGGTGAGTGAGCAGGCGATGACCAGATGTTCTTCACTCAACGAAGTGGCGGTGATGCGCATCATCACCGGGTCGCGGCAGGCGGCAATCGGGTAGCCAAAACGCACCAGCCGTACCTGCAACTCTTCACCGCACAACGCCGACCAGCCACCCAACCCAAATGCATGAACCATCCGCGCCTTGCCGATCATCCGCACGGCATCGCTGAACCGTGATTCTTCGAACCCCGACAGATGCTGACGCAGGGTCGCCTCGATATCGCCGACGATCTGCCCATAAAACGCCGATTGCTCGGGCGCCCCGGCCGGGTCAAGAAAGCGGCTGCCGACACCGCTGGCCTGGGCCAGTTGCAAGCGCAGGTCGCGCAGATCGCGGCAACCGACAGTGCGGGCGAAGCGCGACAGTGTGGCGCTGCTGACTTCGGCGCGCTGGGCCAGTTCATCCAGGCTGGCGGAAGCGGCAAAGCCGACATCGTCGAGCATCAGCCGGGCGATTCTGCCTTCGCCGGCGCTGAAGGAATCCTGGCGGGAGCGGATCTGGTAAAGGATGTCCATGACGGCTCCTGTGAAATTGCGTTGCGCTCAGAGCAAGCGCGAAAGGCCGAGGGTCAGGCCGAACGCGACCACGGAGATCAGCGTTTCGAGCACGGTCCAGGTCTTGAAGGTTTGGGCAACAGTCATATTGAAGTATTCCTTGATCAGCCAGAAGCCGCCGTCGTTGACGTGGGAAAAGATAACCGACCCGGCTCCCGTGGCCAGCACCAGCAGTTCTGGATGGGGATAACCCAGGCCGATCGCCACGGGCGCGACGATGCCCGAAGCCGTGGTCATCGCCACTGTGGCCGAGCCCGTGGCGACGCGCATCAGTGCAGCGAACAGCCAGCCCATGACCAGCGGCGACAACTGGAATTCCTGGGCCAGGCCGACAATCTGCTGCGTGACCCCGGCGTCCACCAGGATCCGGTTCAAACCACCGCCTGCACCCACCAATAAGGTGATGCTGGCCGTCGGTGCCAGGCATTCGTTGGTGAACTTGAGGATCGACTCACGGTTGAAGCCCTGGGCCAGGCCGAGGGTCCAGAAGCTGAGGATGGTGGCCAGCAGCAAGGCAATCACCGAGTTGCCGATGAACAGCAGGAACTGGTTGAAACCGCTGCCGGGAGTGGAAATCAGGTTGGCCCAGCCGCCGATCAACATCAGCACCACCGGCAGGAGAATAGTCCCCAGGGTGATGCCGAAACCCGGCAGCCTGGCACGCGGCTCACGGTCGAGAAATTGCCGCTCCAGCGGGTTTTCGGCCGGCAGCTGGATGCGCGGCACGATGAATTTGGCGTACAGCGGACCGGCGATGATCGCGGTGGGGATGCCGATCAGGATCGCGTACAGCAAGGTCTGCCCCACCGAGGCCTGGAATGCCTGCACCGCCAGCATCGCCGCCGGATGAGGCGGCACCAGGGCATGGACCACCGAAAGCCCGGCGACCATCGGCAGCCCCACCATCAGGATCGACACGCCGACACGCCGGGCGATGGTGAACGCGATGGGCACCAGCAATACAAACCCGACTTCGAAGAACAACGGCAACCCGACCAGAAAGGCGATGCACACCATCGCCCAGTGGGCGTTGCGCTCGCCGAAGCGTTCGATCAGCGTCTGCGCCATCCGCTCCGCCCCGCCGGACTCGGCCATCATCTTGCCGAGCATCGTCCCCAGGGCGACCACCAGCGCGATGTGCCCCAGCGTCTTGCCGACACCCGCCTCGTACGCCCCCACCACGCCTGACGGCGGCATCCCGGCCAGCAACGCCAGGCCGATGGAGACCAGCGTAATCACGATGAACGGATTGAGCCGGTAACGGGCGATCAGAACGATCAGCGCAATGATGGCGATGGCCGCGTAGACCAACAGCCAATAACCGAAAGCAGGTGCCATGCGTTACTCCTCGAATGGGGTCACGTCGATGTGTTGTGAAACTCATAAATCATTTCGACGAGGAATCTTCAAACCCACTGAAAGTAATTTTCGTGCACAGACAAGAAATGTCGCTGACGGACATCGCGATGTAGCAGCCATGAAAATCCCGCCCAGGACTTTCATCCCCTGTGGCGAGGGGATTTATCCCCGTTGGGCTGCGCAGCAGCCCTAAGGCATTAGGCTCAATCTTACTGGCACACCGAGTTGCCTGGTTTGGGGCCGCTTCGCAGCCCAACGGGGATAAATCCCCTCGCCACAGACGGGTGGCCGCCTCGCACTCAATTCCGTACCATCCGCAGCTGTTTTTGCATCACGTCCCGGCAGCCAACGCTCAACCGGTGCCCAGTCAGGTAAACCATGAAACCAGCACGCCTTCGCGCCGACGTCCTCGCCGGCCTCACCACGTCCTTCGCCTTGCTTCCCGAGTGCATCGCCTTCGCCCTGGTGGCCCACCTCAACCCGCTGATGGGGTTGTACGGCGCCTTCATCCTCTGCACCCTCACCGCCCTGTTCGGCGGACGCCCGGGCATGGTGTCGGGCGCGGCGGGTTCGATGGCGGTGGTGATCATCGCGCTGGTGGTGCAGCACGGCGTGCAGTACCTGCTGGCCACCGTGTTGTTGGGCGGGCTGATCATGCTGGCGTTCGGGCTGTTGCGGCTGGGCAAGCTGGTGCGGATGGTGCCGCACCCGGTGATGCTCGGCTTCGTCAACGGCCTGGCGATTGTCATTGCGCTGGCCCAGCTGGAGCATTTCAAGATTGACCAGACTTGGCTGAGCGGCGACCCGCTGTACCTGATGGTCGGCCTGGTGGCGCTGACCATGGCCATCGTCTACCTGCTGCCGCGCCTGACCCGTAGCGTGCCGCCGGCCCTGGTGGCGATCCTCGGCGTCGGCCTGGCGGTCTACCTGCTCGGCCTGCCGACCCGGACATTGGGCGACATGGCCCACATCGCCGGCGGCTTGCCGGCCTTTGCCTGGCCGGACATTCCCTGGAACCTGAAAACCCTGCAGATCGTGGCGCCCTATGCGGTGATCATGGCGATGGTCGGCCTGTTGGAAACCCTGCTGACCCTGAACCTGACCGATGAAATCACCCAAAGCCGCGGTTATCCAGACCGTGAATGCGTGGCTCTGGGCGCGGCCAACATGGTCTCCGGGCTGTTCGGCGGCATGGGCGGGTGCGCCATGATCGGCCAGACGATGATCAACCTCAGCTCGGGCGGGCGCGGGCGATTATCGGGTGTCGTGGCCGGGGTGATGGTGTTGCTGTTCGTGTTGTTCCTGTCGCCGCTGATCGAGCGGATCCCGCTCGCCGCACTGGTGGGGGTGATGTTCGTGGTGTCGCAGCAGACGTTTGCCTGGGCCTCTCTGCGGGTGATCAACAAGGTGCCGGTGAACGATGTGCTGGTGATCATCGCGGTGACGGTCATCACGGTGTTCACCGACCTGGCCATCGCCGTGCTCTGCGGCATCGTCATTGCGGCGCTCAACTTCGCCTGGCAACAAGCCCGGGAGCTGTACGCCGACACGCACCTGGAGGCCGACGGCAGCAAACTCTATCGCCTGCACGGCACGCTGTTCTTCGCCTCGACGACGCCGTTCCTCAACCAGTTCGACCCGGCCAACGACCCCGCCCAGGTGACTCTGGACTGCCGTCACCTGAGCTTTGTCGATTACTCGGCCATCGCCGCGCTCAAGACCTTGCGTGAACGCTACGGCAAAGCCGGCAAGCATCTGCGGGTGTATCACCTGTCCGAGCGCTGCCGGCAGATGCTCAAGCGGGCGGGCGAGCAGCACGACTGAAGCAACACCTGTGGGAGCGAGCTTGCTCGCGATAGCGGTGGTTCAGCTAACTTCACGACTGACTGACCCGGCGCCAATCGCGAGCAAGCTCGCTCCCACAGGTCCTCGACCCACCGATGGCACTCACACCATCTCAGCAAGAATCCACTCCACCACCGAGGTCCGCTTCGGTGTCCAGCCGAGCAGCTCACGGGCATTTTTACCCCGCACGCGGCTGTTGGAGCCCAGGCCATAATTGGCCATTTCGTAGCCCCACTCGGCCTCGGCATCGGCCAGCGGCCAATCTTGCGGTTCACCAAGCTTCAGTGCACGGGCCATGGCGGTGGTCATGTCGATGAACGAAGCCTCGCCGCTTTCGACAAAGTAGAACGTGCCAGGCTGGTTACGGGTCAGGGCCAGTTTGTATAACTCGACCACGTCCTCGATATGCACGTTGGACCAGATGTTCTGCCCCGGCCCGACATGCCGTACCACCCCACTTTTACGCGCCTGTTTGAGCAGCCGCGGCAATTGCACGCTGTCACGCTTCACGCCCAGGCTGTGGCCATAGATCAAGGTGTTGCAGATCACCGCCGAGTTCACACCTTGCTTGGCGGCATCCAGGACCAGATTGTCGATGGCGACACGGGCCGCTTTGTCGATGGTGGGTTGCGGCAGCTTGCCTTCGTAGTAGATATCCTCGCTGGAGCGACCGCCCGAAGCATCGCCGACGATGCTCGAACCGCTGGTGTGCAGCAGCACTTTGTTCGAACCCTTGAGCCCTTCGATCAAGGCCTCTACCGCACCGCGATGATCGCTGCTGGCGGCATTGATCACCGCGTCGGCAGCACGTGCCTGTTCGGTGAGCAGCTTGCTGTCTTCGAGGGTGCCGATGACCGGCTTGATGCCCAGTGCAGTCAGCTCGCCCGCCTGTTCGGCGCTGCGCACCAGACCGGTGACTTGATGCCCGGCACGTACCAGGCCGGTGGCGATGGAACCGCCGATAAAACCGGCAGCGCCGGTGACGAATACGTTCATGGACGAACTCCTTGGCAAATCAGTGATGGGACGAGTATCGGGGACCGATCCTTGGCGAAACAGTCCACATTGCCCAAATCACTCTTGCCTGGAAGTCACGAATCAGCCCTTGAATTCCCGCGAGGCGTATTCAGCGAGCTTGCCCTGGATGAAGTCCAGGAAGCACTGGATCCGCAACGCCAATTGCGAGTTGCGGTAGTACACCGCATTGATCGGCTGGCGGTATCCGCTGTTGGCGTCGGCCAGCAACACCTTCAGCCGACCGGCCTGGATGTCGTCACGGGTCATGAAATCCGACAGGCAAGCGATGCCCTGCCCTTGCAACGCCAGGTGGCGCACGGTTTCGCCACTGGAGGCGCTGATGGCGGGCTGGATCGGCCAGCGATCGCCGTGTACATGGCGCAGCGGCCACTGATTGAGCCCCTCGTTCTGGGCAAAGCCCAACAGCGCATGACCTGCCAGCTCGGCGACGCTCGAAGGCGTGCCGTGTTGCTTCAGATAAGTTGGACTGGCCAGGATGTGCAAGGGACTGCACCCCAGGGACCGGGCATGCAGCGTCGAGTCAGTGAGGGTGCCGATACGAATGGCGATGTCGGTGCTTTGCTCCAGCAAATCGATGATCAAGTCGTTGCTGTTGAGTTCGAGCTGGATGTCCGGGTAGAGCCGGCGAAACTCTTCGATGTGCGGGACGATGGCGTGCAGCATGAACGGTGACGCCGCGTTGATCCGCAGGCGCCCCGCAGGATTTTTCTGGCGGGACGACAAGCGCTCTTCCAGCTCGTCCATCTGGTCGAGGATGCCCTTGGCCTGCTCGAAGAAATACTTGCCCTCTTCGGTCAGGTCCATGCGCCGGGTCGTGCGGTTGATCAACGTGGTATCGAGCTTGGCCTCCAGGCGCGACAAGGTGCGACTGACCGCCGACGGCGTCTGCCCGACCTGCTCGGCGGCGGCGGAGATGGATCCGCACTCGATCACGCAGACGAAAATCTGCAATTCGTCGGATCTGGCTTTCACGGGTGTCCTCTCATGGAATGCAACTCAATGCCACAGATGCATCACTGTCTTCAGGTAGGCCCCGATACTAGCCGGATTACCGCGAAAGGCCGAACACCTCACGCAAATGCTGCTCATAGCGCACCACATCAGCCTCGATGTTCGGACGCTTCATCACGTCCACACACAGGAAAGTCGGCAGGCCGGTCATGCCCAGGAACTGGTTGGCTTTGTGAAATGGAAAATACACAGCGTCCACGCCCGTGGCTTCGAAAAAGTCGGTCGGGTCGTCGAAAGCTTGCTGCGGGGCGTTCCAGGTCAGCGACAACATGTATTGCTTGCCCTGCAACAGACCACCGCTGCCGTACTTCTGCGACGCGTCGGAGCGGGTGCGGCCGTCGCTGGCGTAGAGGCTGCCGTGACCTTCGGTGAAGACTTCGTCGATGTACTTCTTGACGGTCCACGGCGCGCCCATCCACCAGCCGGGCATTTGATAAATGATCACGTCGGCCCAGAGGAACTTGGCGACCTCTTCCTTGATGTCGTAGCCGCCGTCGATGAACGTGGTTTTCACGTCAAGACCGCCTCGGTCCAGGACGCTGAGGGCAGTGTCGTGGAGTGTCGCGTTATAGCGACCGTCGGAATGAGCGAATTGTTTACCGCCGTTGAGCAGCAGGATTTTTTTCATGGGGAGCCTCATCGGGTTCCACGGATGGGCCACTGCATGGCCGCCAGGTGGAAAGGTTGAAAACGATGGCGGCAGAGTACCGATGAGCCTCGCGCGGAGTAAGCGTCGGCACGGCAAAACTGATTTGACCAAAACGCACGAATCAACGGCTGATTGTTGCCGTAGGATTCAGCCGAATTTCATTTCAGGAGACGCCCAATGAGCCAAATGCACGGATTCATCCTGCACGCCAAGACCCGTCCGGAAAAAGCCGAAGCCTTCGAAGCGCTGTTTCGTGCCTATGTCGAGCCAAGCCGCGCCGAGCCCGGCTGCATCGAATATCACATGCTGCGGGACCAGCAAGACCCGACGCTGTTTATCTTCTATGAGATCTGGGCCTCCCAGGCGCACCTGGACGTGCACTCGAATCTGCCGCACATGAAGCAGTTCCTTGAGCAGCGCATGGATTACCTGGAGCGCGACTTCGAAATCCGCCGCGTCGACATGCTCAGCCCGTCCTCGGCTAGCCGCTGATCAGCAGATGCCCGCCGAGCACGCCGAGGCCAATGAAAAATACCCGCTTGAACAGCACGGCGCTGATTCGCTGACGCAGCCATTGTCCCAGCCACATCCCCAGCAGCGCCGGCACCAGCGTCAGCACTGAAGCGCTCAATTCGCCACCACCCAAGGCGCCGCGCCACAGCAGGCCAGCCGCCAGCGCCAGTGTCGAAACGGTGAATGACAGGCCCAGGGCTTGCACCAGTTCATCCTTGCTCAAGCCCAGCGCTTGCAGATAGGGCACCGCCGGAATGACGAACACGCCGGTGGCGGAAGTGATGATGCCGGTGAGCACTCCGCAGAGCGGGGCCAGCCAGGCCTCTGCATGGGCGTCGACTCGCAACGTAGGCAGACACAACCCACTCAGCGCATACAGCAACAACGCCCCGCCCAAGGCCCGCACCACCCAGGCCCCTCCTGCCATGCCGATCCACAGCGTACCGAGGCCGGTGCCGACGAAAATCGCCAGCAGCAGCGGCCACAGGCGCCGGACCAGCGCTTGCAAGTGGCCGCCAAAAGCCAGTTGCCAGACGTTGGTCAGGGTCGCCGGAATGATCAGCAACGCCGCAGCCTGCGCAGGAGCCATAGCCAGCCCGAGCAACCCCATGGAAATGGTCGGCAGGCCCAGGCCGATCACCCCCTTGACGGTGCCGGCCAGTAGGAAGGTGCCGATGACCAATAGGGAAAGGGCCAGGCCGAGGTTTTGATAGAACGCGATGAGTGTATTCATGGGCCTATCGTGAGTGTTGGGTGGCGGTTTGAAAATCTGCCATATACTGAGGGTGCCTCTCTCCCAGCAAGAGGCTGAGAACTTGTCGATGCTATCGCGAGCAAGCTCGCTCCCACAGGAGATCGCATTTCAAATGTGGGAGCGAGCTTGCTCGCGATAGCGATGCATCAGTCCCCACAGAAAACCGGCACAGGATCACCTGCCCATGCACTTCGACCTCACCGACCTGCGCCTTTACCTGAACATCCTCGACACCGGCAACATCACTGCCGGTGCGACTCGCAGCCATTTGTCCCTGGCAGCGGCCAGTGCGCGAATCCGCGCCATGGAGGCGTCCCTGGGCATCGGCTTGCTCGAACGCGGCCGACGCGGTGTCACCCCCACGCCAGCCGGCAAGGCCCTGGCGCAACATGCCCGGGTGTTGCTGCAACACGCCGAACACTTGCAACAGGATCTGGCCGAGTACGCCCAAGGCGTCAAAGGCCAGGTACGGCTGTTGTGCAACACCAGCGCCATGACCGAATACCTGCCCGAACTGCTGGCCGGTTTCCTCAAGGGCCATGCCAACCTCGATATCGATCTACAGGAATTGCCCAGTTCACGAATCACCCATGCGCTGCGTCAGGGCACGGCGGACCTGGGGATCGTTTCCGACGCGGTGGATACCGATGGCCTTCAGACCTGGCCGTTTCGCGACGATCCACTGGTCTTGATCCTACCGTCCGGACATCCCTTGGCTGACGGCCGAGCGCTGAGTTTCAGCGAAACCCTGAGCCATGATTATGTCGGCCTGAACGCTTCCAGTGCCTTGGCCATCTACCTCGAAGAGCAGGCACTGCACACCGGCCTGCGCATGCAAATCCGCATTCGCGCCGACGGTTTCGATGGGGTGATTCGCATGGTGGCCCACGGCGCCGGTATCGCCATCGTGCCGAAAGCAGCCATCGCCCGGCGCCCACCCGAGCCTGCGTATCAATGCGTCCCGCTGCGGGAGGCCTGGGCGCACCGGGCGTTGCTGCTGTGCGCGCGGAACTTCGAAGGTTTGCCGGCCTACGCCAAGGCCCTGGCGCGGCATCTGGCCGAGTGATGCGCGCTTCTGGATAGCCGAGTGTCGAGTACAGACATCTATCCGCTCGTGCGGCGCGTTAGGGTGCCTGTTCTCTTCTGCCCCCTTTCGGAGTTCACATGACCGCACCCATCACCGTCCTGCGCGATACCCACCCGCTGCCCGTACTCGACGCCTGCAAATGGGAAAAACTCGAAGGCGACCCGCACACCGTTAATCTCAACGCCTACACCAGCGAAGACGGCAGCAAGATCATGGGCACCTGGATCTGCACACCCGGCAAATGGTATGTGGAGTATGTGAAGTGGGAATACTGCCATTTCCAGGAAGGCTACTGCATCATCACTCCGGAAGGCATGGAACCGATCCACCTGCGTGCCGGTGACATTTTCGTCATCGAGCCGGGCATGAAAGGTACTTGGGAAGTGGTCGAGACCGTACGCAAATATTTCGTCTTTGCCTGATGCAAAAAACCGAGAGACCACCCGACATGGTCTCTCGGAAAGCAACTGTCAGATTGCACCAACTTCCGTGGCAAGGGAGCTTGTTCCCTCGCCACAAAGCTCTGAAATCAGTCCTTACTGCGGCTTGCGATAGCTGTTAACGATCGCAGAAAAATCCTTGCCGCCCTCGCCCCGCTGGCTCATCGCCTGATACAACTGCTGCGCCACCGCCCCCAGCACCACCGGCTGATGGGCCTGCCGCGCGGCTTCGGTGGCCAAGCCCAAATCCTTGAGCATCAGGTCCGCGCCGAAACCACCGGTATAGCCGCGGGACGCCGGCGCCGTTTCGATCACGCCGGGCCATGGGTTGTAGGTGTCCGAACTCCAGCAACGGCCCGTCGAGCTGTTGATGATGCCCGCCAACACCTGGGTGTCGATCCCCAGGGCATCGCCCAGGGCCATGGCTTCGCTGACGCCCACCATGGAAATCCCCAGCAGCAGGTTGTTACAGATCTTGGCGATCTGCCCGGTGCCGACTTCCCCGCAATGCACGATGTTACGGCCCATTTGCGCCAGTACCGGTTGCAAGGTGGCGAACAGCTCGGCCGTGGCACCGACCATGAAGGTCAACGTGCCGACCGCCGCACCGCCGGTGCCGCCCGAGACGGGGGCGTCGGCCATCGCCACTCCTTGTTTCGCAGCGGCAGCCGCCACGTCGCGAGCGGTCTGTGGGTCGATGGTGCTGCAATCCACCGCTGGCGTGCCGGCGGCAAGGCCCGCCAGCACGCCGTCTTCCCCCAGCCAGACACTGCGCACATGGGCGGCGGCTGGCAGCATGGTGATCACCAGCCCGGCGCCCTGGGCCGCATCACGAGGCGAGGCGCTGATGGTGCCGCCTAAAGCGGCCAACTCGGCCAACACCGTCTGGTTCAGGTCGAACAAATTCAGCGAATGGCCGGCCTTGAGCAGGTTGCGCGCCATGGGGGCGCCCATGTTGCCCAGGCCGATAAATGCGATGTTCATGTCCGGCTCCTTAACGCAGATTGATGGTGGTGTTCACACCGTCGTTGACGCTGTCATCGTCGAACCAGCGCGCGGTCACGGTCTTGGTTTGAGTGTAGAACTGCACCACTTGTTTGCCGTACGGGCCGAGGTCGCCGAGTTTCGAACCCCGGGAGCCGGTGAAACTGAAAAACGGCACCGGCACTGGAATCGGAATGTTGATCCCCACTTGGCCGACATCGATTTCGCTCTGGAACTTACGCGCCGCCGCACCGCTCTGGGTGAACAGGCCAGTACCGTTGCCGAATGGGTTGGCGTTGACCAGGGCAATCGCCTGATCCAGGGTGTCGACTTCCAGCACCACCAGCACCGGGCCGAAGATTTCTTCGTTGTAGATACGCATCTCGGTGGTCACGCCGGAAAACAGGGTCGGACCGACGAAGTTGCCCTGCTCGAAGCCCGGCACGCTGATGCCACGGCCATCGAGTTCCAGCTTCGCGCCTTCCTTCACGCCGCTCTCGATCAACTCGAGAATCCGCGCCTTGGCCCGCTTGGAAATCACCGGGCCGACGTCGGTGCCCGGCTCGCTGCCAGCGTTGACCTTGAGCTTCTGGGCCAGGGCCTTGAGCTCCGGCAGCCATTGCTTGGCCGCGCCCACCAGCACCACCACGGAGGTGGCCATGCAACGCTGGCCCGCCGCGCCGAAACCGGCCCCGACCAAGGCGTTGAGAGTTTGTTCACGATTGGCGTCCGGTAATACCACCGCGTGGTTCTTGGCGCCCATCATCGACTGCACGCGCTTGCCATGGCGACCCGCCAGTTCATACACGTGGGTGCCGACGGCTGTCGAGCCGACGAAGGAAACCGCCTTGATGTCCTTGTGAGTGCACAGCGCATCCACCACGTCCTTGCCGCCATGCACCACATTGAGCACGCCCGCAGGCACGCCAGCCTCAATGGCCAGCTCCACCAGCAACATGGTCGACAACGGGTCCTGTTCCGACGGCTTGAGCACGAAGGTGTTGCCGCAGGCGATGGCCATCGGGAACATCCACAGCGGAATCATCGCCGGGAAGTTGAACGGGGTAATGCCCGCGCACACACCAATCGGCTGACGCAATGTGTAGGTATCCACGCCACCGGCAACGTTCTCGGCAAACTCGCCCATTTGCAGGGTGCCGATGGAGCAAGCGTGCTCGACCACTTCCAACCCACGGAAAATATCGCCTTCGGCGTCAGCGATGGTTTTGCCCTGTTCGGCGCTGAGCACGACGGCGATGCGTTTGGAATGCTCGCGGATCAAGGCCTGGAGCTTGAGCATGATGCGCATCCGCGCGCCGATGGGCGTCAGTTTCCAGGTCTGGAAAGCTCGCTGGGCGGCGGCGATGGCGGCATCGACTTCCGATGCCGTGGCGAACGGGACCTTCGCCAACACCTGCTGGGTGGCCGGGTTGACGATGTCCTGCCATTCGCTGGACTGGGACTCAACCCACTCGCCGTCGATCAACAGTTTGACGGTTTGCAGGGTGGTGTCACTGGGCGTAAGGGAAACGTTCATGCTGGCCTCCGGGAATTGTTCTTATAGAGCGCGCTGGTTCAGCAGAGACCAAGGCGCATAGACACCTTGGTGATGAGACGGTTTTTGGAGTATAGATGTGCAAACTTCTAATAAGAACGCACATAAAAACCGGTCCATCATGCAAAAAAACATCACCTCCCTGGGGTCGCTGAATTGGGACGACCTCAAGTTCTTCCTCGAAGTGGCCCGCACCCGCAAGGCCAGCACCGCAGCCAAACGCCTGGCCGTCGACTACACCACGGTGTCGCGACGCATCAGCTCGCTGGAAGCTTCGTTGGGCACGCTGCTGTTCGAAAAATCCCGGACCAACGGTTTTATCCTCACCGCCGAAGGCCAGCGCCTGCTGGGTTACGCCGAGTCGATCGAAAGTACCCTGCACATGGCCTGCGAACAGGTGTCAGGATCGGGCGTCGCACTGTCCGGCCACGTGCGCATGGGCTGTACCGAAGGTTTCGGCAGTTTCTTCATCACCCCGCAATTGAGTCACTTCGTCGATGCCTACCCGGCCATTTCGGTGGACATCCTACCGCTGCCGCACTTCATCAGCCTCTCCAAGCGCGAAGCCGACATCGTCATCGCCCTCGAACGCCCCGAACATGGCCCGTATGTGTGCTGCAAATTGTGCGACTACCGGCTGCAGCTCTATGCCACCCAGCACTACCTGGACAGCCACCCACCCATCCAGCGACCGGCAGACCTGAGCAAGCATTCGTTCATCAGCTATGTGGATGACCTGGCGTTCAGCTCCGAGCTGCTCTACCTGGCTAACGTACTGCCCGGCGCCAATGCGCATCTGCGCAGCACCAGCGTGATCGCTCAATTCGTAGCGGCGCAGCAAGGGCGGTCACTGGCCATCCTGCCGTGCTTCCTCGCCGCCCAGGATCCCCGCCTGCTACCGGTGTTGCCGGAGGTGATCACCGTCACCCGGCAGTTCTGGATGTACTGCCGGGAGGACCTGAGGAAACTCAAGCGCATTACGTTGTTGTGGGATTACATCCGCCAGGTGACTGAACAGAACCAGCCGTTGCTGATGGGCGAGAGCCGGGAGATGGTGTTCGCCGATTAGTCGGCGATGACCACGATGGCGACGCGACGGTTCTCGGTACGCCCGTCGACCGTGTCGTTGGAGGCGACCGGCCTGCTGCTGCCGAGGCCGCGCGATTGAACGTTTTCCTGGCGCATGCCTACACCGATCAAGACCTTGCTCACACTGTTGGCCCGACGTATCGACAGTTGTTCGTTATAGGCTTGGGAGCCCGACGCGTCGGTATGTCCATCGATCCGCACTCGCTCGATGCCGGCCAGCAACAGCGCCTTGCCGATTCGCTCGACGATCTCGGTGCTGGCTGTGTTGAGGCTTTCCACGTCGCTGCCAAACAGTACTTTGCCCGACAGACCGAAAGCCCAGCCTTCGTCGGTCAATTTAAACCCTTGCTGTTTGAGCACCGCAATTTGTGCCGGAGTCAGCCCTTTCGGCGGCGCGGTCTGGCAGCCGCTCAAGACCAGGACCGCCATGAACACCAATGCGATGAAGCGTTGCAAACCGGGTTGAGAATGTGAACGCACGAATCAGCTCCTTGTTTGAAGTCAAGCGACGGGGTGCTCCGCCTCCGACGTTTGCTGGCCGCCTCGGGAGAGGCGTTTGGCTTGGTACATCGCCGCATCGGCGGCATTGAGCAAGGCGCCAGGCGTGGCGCCATGATCAGGGAAAACGGCAATACCGATACTGAGGGAGGTCAGCACCGAGGCATTGCCGGGCAATTGAATCGGCATTTCCATGCTGGCGATGATTTTTTCGGCGATCCGTTCGGCGTCCTCGATCTTGTGCAAAGGCGAGAGCAGCACAGCAAACTCGTCTCCCCCCAGACGCGCCACCAGGTCATCCTCGCGCAACTGTGCCCGGACCCGCGTCGCCACCGCCGTCAGCACCGCATCACCGGCCGCGTGGCCGAAATTATCATTGATGCCTTTGAACCGATCGCTGTCCAGGTACAGCACCGCCACTTGTTCGTCGAGCTTGCTGGCATTGCGCAAGGCACGGATCAATCGGCCTTCGAAGAACGCCCGGTTCGGCAACCCGGTCAGGCTGTCGTGACTGGCTTGGTGGGCCAGGGTTTCGTTCTCGCTTTGCAGGTGGGTCTGCCAGGACTCCAACTCGTCGAGCAGTGCGTTGAAGTCATTGCCCAGGTTATCCAGTTCGGCGATGGCAGCCGGCGGCACGCGTCGGTCCAGGGCCCGCTCGCTGCGTGCCGCGTGGGCCACTTCCGCCAGGCTGCGCAGCGGCCCGGTGATCGCCCGCAATTGGCGCCGCGCCAGATACAACGCCACCCAGGCGCTCACCGCCGTGCACAAAATGATCCCCGCCAGACCGCTGAGCAAAAAGCGAAACAGGCTACCGCCATGTCCCGCCAGCACAATGCTGCCGATGTTCTCCCCTTGATGCACGATCGGCAGGCTGATGGGTTTTTCCAAAAACGCCTTGGCGATGTGCATTTCCAGTTCCGACAATAAACCGGTTTCCGGACGCTGCCAGCGCGCCAACAGACGGCCGTGCTCATTGAATACCTGGGCATCGGCGACTTCCTCGGTGGAGGCAATCAGGGCCAGCGCCTCGGTGGCTGCCGCCGCGTCATCGAACACCACGGCCGCTTCCACGGTGTAGTTGATCGAACGGGCGATCAGGTGCAGGTTGTGATCGGCGTAGACCCGCAACGCAAGCACGCCGAGCAGGGTCAGGGAAACACTGGCCATGGTGATTGCCACCAACGCGACGATCAGGTGGCCGCGACCGATGACCGAGCCCAGGGTGGGACGGATCCGTGGTTTGGACAGGCTCATGGTGCTGGCGACCTGCGACGGGAAAGTTGCAGGACGCTCGGATGGATACGCACTCCGCTGCGCGCCACTGAGTCGAGATTGACCTCGAACGAAACCTGTTCATCGCCCACTCGCAGACAGAACAGGCTACCCACGGTGCACTGGTCGCCGCCTTCGCTGATGCTCAACACGGGTTGGCCGATCAGGGAGGCGAACAGCCGGGAGCGCTCGTCGCTGGTCAGCCTGCCGATGTAGACGGCGTTACAGTCAGTGGCGATGTCAGGGTGATCGGCCAATAGCCGCTGCACGCTCACCGGTCGTCCAGTGGCCTGGGTTGTGCCTTTGACCAGGTCGTCGGTGTATTGGGTCGGCCCGACGATGCACAGTTGCAGTTGTGCCGGCTCCACAGGCCAGCGCGCGTAGCTAAGAATGCCCAGTACCACTTGAGTCACCGCTTCAGCGCGCTGCTCGGCCTGGGTTGTGGATGCCTGATCCTGGGCAACGACGAGGGGCGACAGTAAACACAGAAGGCCGGCAAGCAGAAAATGCCTCCAGCCCTTGCTGCGCACTGCCTCCCGTACAGGCACTTCCATGGAAATCTCTTGATCCAAGCGTTAAGTGCGGAACGATAGCACAGTGCCAAAAAGCCAGCGATACACCAAGTTACACAGACTGGCGAGCGAAACAGGCAAAAATTGAGACCAGGGCAATGAATCACCCAACACCGCTGATTCAATCGGCCTGTTCCAGCTCCAGCATCAACCCACTCAAGCGCTTGACCTTGCGCTGGACGGCTTCCTCGAACACTCCCGCTCGCGGCTCTATCAGGCTGAACCACTGCTTGCCCCGGGTAATGGCGGTATACACCAGCTCCTTGGTCAACACGGGATTCAACGCATCCGGAAGGATCAACGCCGTATGGGTGAATTCCGAGCCCTGGGACTTGTGTACGGTCATGGCATACACGGTTTCCACATCCGTCAGGCGGCTGGGCAGGACGAAACGCACACCACCCTGGCCGTCGTTGCGAGGGAAGGCGACCCGCAACACCTGTTTGCCGGCATTCGGCCCTTCCCGTTCGGGCAACTTGAGGGCAATCCCGATATCGCCGTTCATCAACCCCAACCCGTAGTCGTTGCGGGTCATCAAGACCGGGCGCCCTTCGTACCACAGATGATCGCTATCGATCAGGCGGGCCTTGAGCAGCGCGGCGGTGATTCGCTGGTTCAGCCCCTCGACGCCCCAGGGGCCTTTGCGAACGGCGCAGAGCAATTGGAATTCGTCGAATGCCGACAGGACCTCCCGAGCCCAATCGGCCCAGCAGCTGTCCTCCAGTGGACGCGATATCGCCGGGCGTCGTTGCCGAAGCAGGTTCAAGTAATGCCCATACCCCAGAGGCCCTTGTGGCTGCCCCTCAAGCACCAAACGCTCCAGTGCCCCGTCATGCTCGCCCTTCAATGCCAGGCAAAACAGGTCGGCATGTTGGCCGTCCGCCAGTAAGCGGCGGGCCTTTTCCGGCTGCTGCTGGTTGACCCAGCGGGCCAGCTGGCCGATACCACTGCCCTCGCCGAAGCGTCGGGAATGCCTGAGCATGACCACTTGCTGGGCCAAGGGATGCGTGCCGTCGAGATCTTGTTGCAGATCACTGGCTGCCAGGTTTTCGCCGCTGACCGACTCAAGCCAGGCTCGAGTCTGGGGGTTGTACCAGCCCTCCTCGGCGTCTCGACACAGATCCCCCAGCACCGCGCCCGCTTCCACAGACGCCAACTGGTCCTTATCCCCCAGCAACACCAGTCGGGCATGCGCCGGCAGCGCATCCAGCAGATTGGCCATCATCTCCAGATCGATCATCGATGCTTCATCGACCACCAGCACATCCAGGGGCAGCCGATTGCCCGCATGGTGGCGAAAATGGCGCGTACCGGGCCGACTGCCCAACAAACGATGGACCGTGGTCACCTCGCAGGGAATCCGTTCGCGCACAGCGGCGACCACATCCAGGGTCCGGACCTGCTGGCTGATGGACTCGGTCAGGCGCGCCGCCGCCTTGCCCGTGGGCGCGGCCAGGCGAATTCGCAGCGGCTTGCCGGCCTCGACGGCGGGTGCCTGAAGCAAGGCCAGCAGACGTACAACGGTGGTGGTCTTGCCGGTGCCCGGGCCACCGGTGACGATGCTGAAGCCCGCCCGGGTCGCCAGGGCACAGGCGAGTTTCTGCCAATCGATGGGGCCGGCGCCGCTGGCCGGTCCGAACAGACCGTCCAAACGGTCGCGCAAGTCCCCGGCCCCGGCTTCGTGCCTGGCAAGCCGTTGGCGCAACGCCTCATCGATCCGCCGCTCATAAGCCCAATAACGACGCAGGTAAAGACGCTTGCCGGACAGCACCAACGGACGCTGCCGCGCCTGCTCGCTGTCATCGACCGCCAAGGCCACCAGACGGCTGGAAGCCAGGGCCTTGCACCAGTGAGCGCCGTCCAGGCTCCGCAGTATTTGCGACGGCAATACGCCGGTTTGCAAATCCCCCTCAGGGGGCAGCGACAGGGCAAAGTCCGGTTCCTTGAGAGTTTCGAACAAATCCAGGCAAACATGCCCGTGGCCCAACTGATGACTGGTCAGCGCTGCGGCGAGCAGCACCAATGGATCATCGTCAGGTGCCAGCTCATGGAGGAAGGCGACAAATGCCTTGTCCAAGGCGCGCAACCATCCACGCTCGACCCAACGCGTCAGCAACAACAGCAGGTCATCTGCACGGCTCAACGGCGCCAAGTCACCCAGGCCCTCATCATCGGACGAGAGGGGGAGCAGGTCGGCAAAAGAACGACTCATAGCAACTCTCCCTGCACCCATGCCGGTTCAGCCTTGGGCTCGGGTGCCCCTTGGAACAGACGATCCAGTTGCTCGATCAACGCCCGTGGAGGCTTGGTGAAAAACACACCCTGACTGGCTGCACGGGTACCACGAAGGAACAGATACAAGGCGCCGCCGACATGCCGGTCGTAGTCATAATCGGGCAGGCGCGCCTTGAGCTGACGATGCAACGCCAACAGGTACAACACATATTGCAGGTCGTAGCGATTTTCCAGGATCGACTGTTCCATGGCCTGCGCGGTATAGGCCATGTCATCGACACCCAGCCAGTTGGACTTGTAATCGGCCACGTAGTAGCGGCCGCCGTGCTCGAACGTCAAATCGATGAACCCCTTGAACATGCCGTTGAGCAACACCGGTTCGGCCGCAACACGCGCGACACCGCCATGGGTGAACCGGCATACGAGCTGATCGAGCTTGAGCACATCGACTTTGTGGCTGGCGAACCAGAATTCCATTTCGACCTGAAACTGGGTCAAGTGCTCGAGCACCACCGGCGCCTGGCCGTTACCGATGTGCAAAGGTACTTTGACCAGGTGCTGCAGCCAGTCGCTGAGCGTGGCGATCCAGCCCTTCCAGCCTCTACGGTTGCAACGTCGGGCAATGGCATCCTCGATGGCCGACGGCGTAGCCGCAAAGCCTTCACCGGCGGCCCACTCCAGGAGGCCATGGAGGAACGTCCCGGGATTGGGACCGCGGGGAAAACGATGAATGTCACCGCCAACGGCAATGACTTCCCGGGGAGCGTCCGGGTCAAGTCGCTCATCGTCGAACAGCTTCTGGGCCTGGGGATTCTCTGGCGCGGCATCGCTGCCTTCACTCAGGCTTTCCCCAATGCGCAGCGCGCTGTAGGACGCAATCCACCAGTTTTCGCTGGCTTTTCGTACGGGCATCAGGGGCTCGAGCAATACCGCTTCGTTGCGCGGAGGCTGGTAGCGCTCGTCGGTGGCCTGGGGCATCTCCTGGCAACTCACTGCGACGCTGCCTTGCTGCAGATCTTCCAACCAGCGCCGCAGCTCTACCGATTCGGTCAACGGCGCACCGCCGCCCAACAGATACCCCAACGCAGATAAATGCAGGATCGACCCGTTGTTGTTGCCCCGCTTGAGATCGGCGACACCCAGCCAGCAGGCATGCTGTGCACGGGTCAGTGCCACATAGAGAAGTCGTAGATCCTCGGCCAGACGCTCGTCATCGGCCTTGGCAATCAACTCGGCGGTGGGCCTGAGACTGATCTGCGCCTTGTTGGCCTCGTCGTGGTAATGCAACGGCAGTCGGCTGCCGTCCACTGGTTTCGTCGAACAGATGAAAGGCAGGAACACCAACGGATACTCAAGCCCCTTGGACTTGTGGATCGTGACCACTTTGACCAGTTGCTCATCGCTTTCCAGCCGCAGGATCTGTTCCTCTCCCGCCTGCCCGGACAAGGCCAGGTGCTCGGACAGATGTCGAATCAAGGCTTGCTCGCCATCCAGCTCACCGGCGGCCTGCTGCAATAATTCGCAAAGATGCAGCAAGTTGGTCAATACCCGTTCGCCATCGCTGCGCGCCATCAAGGCCTGGGGCAATTCAAAATCATGCAACAGGCGCCGCAACATGGGCAGCACCCCCTGGGTGCGCCAAACCGTGCGATAACCCCGGAACTGCATGACGCGCGCTTCCCAGGCCAGCTCATCCTGATTGAGACGTTCCAGTTCGGTCAGCGGCAGATTCAAGGTAATGCTGGCCAGCGCCGCTCGCAGCGGTCGCTCGACGTCCGGCTCGGCGCAGGCCCGGAGCCAGGTCAGCAAGTCGCGGGCCTCTTGCGAGGCAAAGACCGAATCCTTGTCGGACAGATAGACACTGCGCACGCCCCGTGCGGACAACTCATCTCTCACGGCCTGCGCTTCTTTACCGTCGCGCACCAGGATGGCGATGTCCGCCGGGCGTAGTCCGCGAAGCGTTTGCTCATCGATTGCAAAACCGTCGCGTCCCGACTGGCCACCGTTGAGCAACGCGGTGATCTCACTGGCGCAGGCAGCCGCCATGTGTTTGCGATACACCGCCCCGGAGAGGGGTTGATCCGATGGCAAGTGCCAGATATTCAATGCAGCAACGGCTTGCCCTGCGATCCGCAAGGACTCCTTACGACCCTGGGACTCAACAGGCAAGAACGGCACCGGGTTCTCACCCGATGGTTCACGGAACAGAAAGGCCCCTCGCCCTTTCGGACGAGATTCGGCGTATTGGAAAATATGGTTCACGGCGCCAACCATGGCGTGGCTGGAACGGAAATTGGTCCCCAGCGTATGCAGCCGGCCCGTGGAGGCTTCGCGAGCTCGCAGGTAGGTATAGATGTCAGCACCGCGAAAAGCGTAAATCGCCTGCTTCGGATCACCAATCAGGAACAGCCCGGTGTCAGGGTTGTTCTCTTCAATGCGATAGATGCTTTCGAAGATTCGGTATTGAACCGGGTCGGTGTCCTGGAACTCATCGATCAGCGCCACCGGAAACTGCTCGCGGATCAGGCTCGCCAGACGCTCTCCCCCGTCGGCCTGCAAAGCCGTGTCGAGACGCAGCAGCATGTCGTCGAAACCCATCTCTGCGCGGCGCCGCTTCTCGGCCTCGAAGCGTGCCCCGACCCATTGCGCGGCATGTTGCAGTACGGCGGCGTCTGGAGTGGGCAGCGCATCCAGGCTGGCCTTGAGACCGGCCATGGCGTCCAACCCGGGATGGTTGGGCACTTCGCCTTTCCAGGCTTCGGCCATGCCTTCGGGAGTCAGCCGAGTGAACCCGGTGCCGATGTCCAACAACTCGAGGCTTTCGTCCTCCACCCAAGCCGTGATTTTCTGAAACCACGGCTCGAAGTAGCGCGCCTGCATCTTGCGCCCGTCGACACACTTGCTGGCGACGCCTTGCTGGCAGATCTCCAGCAGCTCCACGGCCCATTGCCGCCACGGTGCCTTAAGGTCGAGCAAGGCGGCACTGCGCTCCTGGAGGGAGGCTGCGATGAGTTCGGCCGGCTCAAGCCCCTCACCGTCATCACGCTCGCAGGAGAACAACCCTCTCACTCGCGGCAACAGCGCAGCCGGCCCTCCCCAATGAGCACGGACCCAATTCAGCGCTTCGCCTTGCATCGAATAGCAGAACAGCCGCCAGTAGTCGCGCAGCACCTCGCCGAGCAATTCGCTGTGGTCGGTTTCCAGGGTTTGGGTAAAGAGGCTGCCGCTGTCGAAAGCATGCTCACGCAGCATGCGCTGACACCAGCTATGGATGGTCGAGACGGCCGCTTCGTCCATCCATTGCGCGGCGATGTCGAGCCGGTTCGCGCAGCCAGGCCATTGCTCAGCATCGAATTCATCACGTAACGCTGCGATCAGCGAATCCGGGGCGAGAATCTCGTCACGAAAGAAACGCGCGGCTTCGGCCAGGCGCGTGCGAATCCGTTCACGCAACTCTTTGGTGGCCGCGTCCGTAAACGTCACCACCAGGATTTGCGGAGGAAGCAGCTCGCGGCCAAACCCGGTCGCCGGATCGCCATGCCCCAGCACCAGGCGCAGGTACAGCGCGGAAATGGTAAAGGTCTTGCCGGTCCCGGCGCTGGCCTCGATCAATTGGCTGCCGCGCAACGGGAAAGCCAGGGCCAGTGGTGTCTGCCGACTCATGAACGCGCCTCCCCTTCAGCCGATGAACGCCATGGAGCTTCGAGCAGCGGGCGGTAAAGCGCATCGCACCAATCGGGAAATGTTTCGTCAGCGGTCAAGGCATCGAAATCAGCAAACTGCCGAGCCAAGGCCGGACTTTCCCGGCGTTCGCCTTCAGTCGTTTGCCCATCGCCTTCGTAGGCTTTTCGAGCAGCCGCATCGGCTTTGACCGGATCACTCTGGCCAAGCCAGGCGAAGGCTGTCTTCACCGCGACCGGTAGCGGCTGGCGCATACCGGTCTGCCAGGCTTGCAACAGATCGCCGAGGAGCCTTTGCGCTACAGCCTCCTCAAAAGGTACCAGCAGCAAACTGTCATCACTGGCCACCAGTGCCGTCGTCATTGAAAGACCGTTGGCGCAGGCCACCAGATGGTTGACCCAGGGCCGTATCAGCCGATGCCATTTACGGGTCTTGGTGGAGCCGATGCTGTTGGGTATGGCCGTGATAGCGAGGACTGCACCATCAGAGCGCTGATGCAGGCCACTGAGCCAACCTTCGACACTCACACCCTGCAACTGCAGGCTGACTGGCACAGCGCTGACCAACGGTGTGGGCCATAACGCCAGAAGCTGTTGGTAACGCTGGAGCAGATCAGGCAAGGGCTCGATCAATTCACGCTGCATGCACTCGCCGAAACCGGCCATGGGTAACAGACCGCTGTTCTGGAGCCTCTTGGCGTGGGCGGCCAGGGCAAGGTCCGGCTGGTCCAGGCGAACCAGGGCAGCCTCGAGCAGGCTGTCGCTCAGGCTGTAACGCTCAAGCGCATCGAGAACGAACGGCTCGTCATCAGCCAGGGGGGCTTCGATGGCTTCGAAAAATACTTTGAGTCGCTGGCTGAAGAAATGGCGGACGGGATTGCGCAGGAAGTCCTGCAACTGACCGAGGCCCAAGGGTTCTTCCTGGACGTAGGGTTCCAGCACCTGGGATTGGGAGGCCTGGTCCTGGGTATCGTGAAGCATCCGCCACTCGCTGGCGTAACTGAACAGCTCATCGCCCTGATGAAAATAGCGAGCGCTGAACGGCTGCAGGGGATGCTCCTGGGTGAGTGCATCGAGAAGCGCCTTGCTGTCATCTGCCGATCGCCATCCACTGGCGAGATGATCGCGCAGTTGCCCGATCAGCACCGAAGCGGGTCGGTCACTGTTGTCGCGGATGCTGCGCCCGACCCAACTGATATAGAGTTTTTCCCGGGCCGACAGCAGCGCCTCCAAGAGCAGATAACGGTCATCCTCACGCCGTGAGCGATCACCCGGGCGATAATCGCTGCCCATGAGGTCGAAATCCAGGGGCGGCTGGGCTCGCGGGTAATCACCGTCATTCATACCCAGTAAGCACACCAGCTTGAAGGGAATCGCGCGCATCGGCATCAAGGTACAGAAGTTGACCGCTCCGGCCAGGAATCGCTGGGACAACCGCCCCTGATCCAATCCAGCCAGCCAGGCTTCGCGCACTACCGTCAGCGGCAGTTCATCCTGTAGACCAACCGACTCACAGGTTTCCAACCAGGTTTCACGCAGGTCTTCGAGTTGGGCCAGCAGATAGTCGTCATGCTCGTTGCTTGCCAGGAAAAACAGCTGCGTCAGATCGTGCAGACGCGAGCCCCATTCCTGCGGTGATGCTGGCTGGGTCAGTTCTTGATGGGCGACTTCCAGCGCATCCAGCAAGGCAACCAGGGGACCGATCAATGCCGCATCCAGACCGCCGATTTCATCATAGGGTTCGATGCCCTCATAGGCATCCGAACGGCCGACGGCATACCCCAGCAACATCCGACGCAGGCCGAAATGCCAGCTGTTCTGCTCAAGCTCTGCGGGCAATCCCAGCCCGGCGCGATGTTCGGCGCTCATACCCCAGCGAATGCCAGCGCCCTCGATCCAACGATGCAACGTAGGCAAGTCTGCCTCATTGATGCCGAAACGCTCACGCAAAGCAGGGACATCCAGCAGATCGAGGATTTCGCTGACTGGGAAACGACTGTCAGGCAGCTTGAGCAGGTGCTCGACGGCGATCAGCAACGGATCACGTCCGCGCTGGCCCTGGTCGGTCAGCGTGAATGGAATGAAGCGGGGGTCCGTTCTATCAAGCTGGCCGAACACCGCACGAATGTGCGGCGCGTAACTGTCGATATCCGGGACCATGACGATGATATCCCGAGGGCGTAAGCTCGGATCGGCACTGAAATGGGCCAGCAACTGGTCATGGAGAATTTCGACTTCGCGCTGAGCGCTGTGGGCAATATGGAAACGGATTGACCCATCTCGCGCCGTATCGACGGCAGGCCAGTGTTCCCGGGTTTCGTTCAGAGGGCGCAGCTCGAGGATGTCATCTTGCAACTGACTGAGGAGGGTCGTGGGACTTGCGTCACTGAACAGGTCGATTCGTCCATCGCGAAATACCGAGCGATAGCTGTTGGGGTCATCGTAGCTGTCGAGCAGGTTGATATAGTCGCGCCCCTGCTTGCCCCAGGCGGCCAATAACGGATGAGCGTGCTGATGCAAGGTTTGCGGGTCGAGGACGACGGGCGTGCCAGCCTTGCGTGCCTGACGCTTGTATTGATGGCGCAATAGATCCTTGTCGGCCACGATGTCCGCCCAGTGGTGACGGCATGGGTTATGGACGCACAGCAGCACCTGGCTAAACCGCGACAGGCCGGCAAGCGCTTCAAGGGCTTGGGCCGGTAGCGAAGAAATGCCGAACACAATCACTCGCGCGGGCAAGCCTTTCGGAGCGCTTTCCAGGCTATTGATCCGCTCGAGGTAGCGCTGGTGAACGCCTGCACGGCTTTGGGCCATGCCTTTCTCTCCGACGTCCAGCAACAAGGCTCGCCAAAGCTCGGCCTGCCAGCAATTTGCCGGCGCAAGCGCCTTGATTTCGCCGCGGACATTTCTGGTCTGGTGTCGACCTTCCGCCCAGTCCTCAAGCCAGTCGGCCCGGTATACCTGGTATTGGTCGAATAGATCGGCAAGGCGCTCGGACAATTGATAGCGCTTGCGTAAGTCAGTGTCGTGGGTGAGGAATCGTCGTAGAGGCTCGAAATGAGGCTGCTCGATCAACTGCGGCAGCAGGCGCATCAGTCGCCAGGTCAGCGGGGCTTTATCCAGCAGGGACTTGGCCGGAATCTCGTCACGCCCCAGGACCGTTCGATAAAGTTGCCACATGAAGCTGCCTGGCAACTGCACATCAATGGCCGCCGCAATACCGCAGCCACCGGAATCATCGTCTTCCGGATCTTCAGCCAGTGCCAGCTTGAGCCATTGGGCAATACCGTTGCTCTGTACCAACGCGATTTCATTTTCAAGAGGGGCCAGCGGATAGCGCCGCATCAAGCTGATCACCAGGCTGCGCAATTCATCAAGGCGATTCCCGTGAACCACCATGAAAGCTGGGCTGAGGGACGTTGCGTCCGGCATGAAAGGCATCCTTGAAAATGCAAAAGCTAGGGCCGAACCTTAGCACTGTCGGGGGGTTGTGACAGCTGGGACCTGTCCGCGCTTATCGTAAGAACTTTCCTGCGGGCAAAACAAAACCCCTACCTGCGTCAGCAGATAGGGGTTTTGGAATTTAATCTTGACGATGACCTACTCTCACATGGGGAAACCCCACACTACCATCGGCGATGCATCGTTTCACTTCTGAGTTCGGGATGGGATCAGGTGGTTCCAATGCTCTATGGTCGTCAAGAAATTCGGTAGCCAGCGCGTGCCTTGCGGTCACGTTCCAGCGAATGGGTATGCGATAGGTGGGTGTCTTGTGAGCAGCGTTGAACTTTCGGTTCATCTCGTCTTCACACACCGCAATCTGGCCTTTCGACTCAAATTGCTTGGGTGTTATATGGTCAAGCCTCACGGGCAATTAGTACAGGTTAGCTCAACGCCTCACAGCGCTTACACACCCTGCCTATCAACGTCGTAGTCTTCGACGGCCCTTCAGGGGACTCAAGGTCCCAGTGAGATCTCATCTTGAGGCAAGTTTCCCGCTTAGATGCTTTCAGCGGTTATCTTTCCCGAACATAGCTACCCGGCAATGCCACTGGCGTGACAACCGGAACACCAGAGGTTCGTCCACTCCGGTCCTCTCGTACTAGGAGCAGCCCCTCTCAAATCTCAAACGTCCACGGCAGATAGGGACCGAACTGTCTCACGACGTTCTAAACCCAGCTCGCGTACCACTTTAAATGGCGAACAGCCATACCCTTGGGACCGGCTTCAGCCCCAGGATGTGATGAGCCGACATCGAGGTGCCAAACACCGCCGTCGATATGAACTCTTGGGCGGTATCAGCCTGTTATCCCCGGAGTACCTTTTATCCGTTGAGCGATGGCCCTTCCATACAGAACCACCGGATCACTAAGACCTACTTTCGTACCTGCTCGACGTGTCTGTCTCGCAGTCAAGCGCGCTTTTGCCTTTATACTCTACGACCGATTTCCGACCGGTCTGAGCGCACCTTCGTACTCCTCCGTTACTCTTTAGGAGGAGACCGCCCCAGTCAAACTACCCACCATACACTGTCCTCGATCCGGATAACGGACCTGAGTTAGAACCTCAAAGTTGCCAGGGTGGTATTTCAAGGTTGGCTCCACGCGAACTGGCGTCCACGCTTCAAAGCCTCCCACCTATCCTACACAAGCAAATTCAAAGTCCAGTGCAAAGCTATAGTAAAGGTTCACGGGGTCTTTCCGTCTAGCCGCGGATACACTGCATCTTCACAGCGATTTCAATTTCACTGAGTCTCGGGTGGAGACAGCGCCGCCATCGTTACGCCATTCGTGCAGGTCGGAACTTACCCGACAAGGAATTTCGCTACCTTAGGACCGTTATAGTTACGGCCGCCGTTTACCGGGGCTTCGATCAAGAGCTTCGCGTTAGCTAACCCCATCAATTAACCTTCCGGCACCGGGCAGGCGTCACACCCTATACGTCCACTTTCGTGTTTGCAGAGTGCTGTGTTTTTAATAAACAGTCGCAGCGGCCTGGTATCTTCGACCGGCGTGGGCTTACGCAGTAAATGCTTCACCCTCACCGGCGCACCTTCTCCCGAAGTTACGGTGCCATTTTGCCTAGTTCCTTCACCCGAGTTCTCTCAAGCGCCTTGGTATTCTCTACCCAACCACCTGTGTCGGTTTGGGGTACGGTTCCTGGTTACCTGAAGCTTAGAAGCTTTTCTTGGAAGCATGGCATCAACCACTTCGTCACCCAGAGGGTAACTCGTCATCAGCTCTCGGCCTTAGAATCCCGGATTTACCTAAGATTCCAGCCTACCACCTTAAACTTGGACAACCAACGCCAAGCTGGCCTAGCCTTCTCCGTCCCTCCATCGCAATAACCAGAAGTACAGGAATATTAACCTGTTTTCCATCGACTACGCTTTTCAGCCTCGCCTTAGGGACCGACTAACCCTGCGTCGATTAACGTTGCGCAGGAAACCTTGGTCTTTCGGCGTGGGTGTTTTTCACACCCATTGTCGTTACTCATGTCAGCATTCGCACTTCTGATACCTCCAGCAAGCTTCTCAACTCACCTTCACAGGCTTACAGAACGCTCCTCTACCGCATCACCTAAGTGATACCCGTAGCTTCGGTGTATGGTTTGAGCCCCGTTACATCTTCCGCGCAGGCCGACTCGACTAGTGAGCTATTACGCTTTCTTTAAAGGGTGGCTGCTTCTAAGCCAACCTCCTAGCTGTCTAAGCCTTCCCACATCGTTTCCCACTTAACCATAACTTTGGGACCTTAGCTGACGGTCTGGGTTGTTTCCCTTTTCACGACGGACGTTAGCACCCGCCGTGTGTCTCCCATGCTCGGCACTTGTAGGTATTCGGAGTTTGCATCGGTTTGGTAAGTCGGGATGACCCCCTAGCCGAAACAGTGCTCTACCCCCTACAGTGATACATGAGGCGCTACCTAAATAGCTTTCGAGGAGAACCAGCTATCTCCGAGCTTGATTAGCCTTTCACTCCGATCCACAGGTCATCCGCTAACTTTTCAACGGTAGTCGGTTCGGTCCTCCAGTTAGTGTTACCCAACCTTCAACCTGCCCATGGATAGATCGCCCGGTTTCGGGTCTATTCCCAGCGACTAGACGCCCTATTAAGACTCGCTTTCGCTACGCCTCCCCTATTCGGTTAAGCTCGCCACTGAAAATAAGTCGCTGACCCATTATACAAAAGGTACGCAGTCACCCAACAAAGTGGGCTCCCACTGCTTGTACGCATACGGTTTCAGGATCTATTTCACTCCCCTCTCCGGGGTTCTTTTCGCCTTTCCCTCACGGTACTAGTTCACTATCGGTCAGTCAGTAGTATTTAGCCTTGGAGGATGGTCCCCCCATATTCAGACAAAGTTTCTCGTGCTCCGTCCTACTCGATTTCACTTCTAAGATCCTTTCGCGTACAGGGCTATCACCCACTATGGCCGCACTTTCCAGAGCGTTCCGCTAAAATCAAAGAAGCTTAAGGGCTAGTCCCCGTTCGCTCGCCACTACTAAGGGAATCTCGGTTGATTTCTTTTCCTCAGGGTACTTAGATGTTTCAGTTCCCCTGGTTCGCCTCTTGCACCTATGTATTCAGTACAAGATAACCATCTTATGATGGCTGGGTTCCCCCATTCAGACATCTCCGGATCAAAGTCTGTTTGCCGACTCCCCGAAGCTTTTCGCAGGCTACCACGTCTTTCATCGCCTCTGACTGCCAAGGCATCCACCGTATGCGCTTCTTCACTTGACCATATAACCCCAAGCAATCTGGTTATACTGTGAAGACGACATTCGCCGAAAATTCGTACGCTTGCTCACTTAAGAGCAACTCACAAATTTTACCTTAGCCTGATCCGTTACCAGTGAAAGTAACGTCCAGTCTATGTTTCTATCACATACCCAAATTTTTAAAGAACGATCTAATCAAAAGACTAGAAATCAACATTCACCATCACCTTGATGGAATGCTCATTTC
The DNA here is from genome assembly GCF_026016345.1 of Pseudomonas sp. B21-054. Taxonomy (NCBI): domain Bacteria; kingdom Pseudomonadati; phylum Pseudomonadota; class Gammaproteobacteria; order Pseudomonadales; family Pseudomonadaceae; genus Pseudomonas; species Pseudomonas sp. B21-054. The sequence continues at coordinate 808,736 of NZ_CP087204.1, read as the reverse complement.
TAAGCTTTCAGAAGCAGTTTATGGTGGAGCCAAGCGGGATCGAACCGCTGACCTCCTGCGTGCAAGGCAGGCGCTCTCCCAGCTGAGCTATGGCCCCATAACAAAATTGGTGGGTCTGGGCAGATTCGAACTGCCGACCTCACCCTTATCAGGGGTGCGCTCTAACCAACTGAGCTACAGACCCAATTTCGAGCTTGTAACTGTTAGCTATGAGCTATCAGCTTGGAGCTTAAAGCTGCTTCTATCGTCTTCTTCAATGAATCAAGCAATTCGTGTGGGAGCTCATGGAGCAGCTGCGGTCGTCGATTAAGGAGGTGATCCAGCCGCAGGTTCCCCTACGGCTACCTTGTTACGACTTCACCCCAGTCATGAATCACACCGTGGTAACCGTCCTCCCGAAGGTTAGACTAGCTACTTCTGGTGCAACCCACTCCCATGGTGTGACGGGCGGTGTGTACAAGGCCCGGGAACGTATTCACCGCGACATTCTGATTCGCGATTACTAGCGATTCCGACTTCACGCAGTCGAGTTGCAGACTGCGATCCGGACTACGATCGGTTTTGTGGGATTAGCTCCACCTCGCGGCTTGGCAACCCTCTGTACCGACCATTGTAGCACGTGTGTAGCCCAGGCCGTAAGGGCCATGATGACTTGACGTCATCCCCACCTTCCTCCGGTTTGTCACCGGCAGTCTCCTTAGAGTGCCCACCATAACGTGCTGGTAACTAAGGACAAGGGTTGCGCTCGTTACGGGACTTAACCCAACATCTCACGACACGAGCTGACGACAGCCATGCAGCACCTGTCTCAATGTTCCCGAAGGCACCAATCTATCTCTAGAAAGTTCATTGGATGTCAAGGCCTGGTAAGGTTCTTCGCGTTGCTTCGAATTAAACCACATGCTCCACCGCTTGTGCGGGCCCCCGTCAATTCATTTGAGTTTTAACCTTGCGGCCGTACTCCCCAGGCGGTCAACTTAATGCGTTAGCTGCGCCACTAAGAGCTCAAGGCTCCCAACGGCTAGTTGACATCGTTTACGGCGTGGACTACCAGGGTATCTAATCCTGTTTGCTCCCCACGCTTTCGCACCTCAGTGTCAGTATCAGTCCAGGTGGTCGCCTTCGCCACTGGTGTTCCTTCCTATATCTACGCATTTCACCGCTACACAGGAAATTCCACCACCCTCTACCATACTCTAGCTTGTCAGTTTTGAATGCAGTTCCCAGGTTGAGCCCGGGGATTTCACATCCAACTTAACAAACCACCTACGCGCGCTTTACGCCCAGTAATTCCGATTAACGCTTGCACCCTCTGTATTACCGCGGCTGCTGGCACAGAGTTAGCCGGTGCTTATTCTGTCGGTAACGTCAAGACAGTTACGTATTAAGCAACTGCCCTTCCTCCCAACTTAAAGTGCTTTACAATCCGAAGACCTTCTTCACACACGCGGCATGGCTGGATCAGGCTTTCGCCCATTGTCCAATATTCCCCACTGCTGCCTCCCGTAGGAGTCTGGACCGTGTCTCAGTTCCAGTGTGACTGATCATCCTCTCAGACCAGTTACGGATCGTCGCCTTGGTGAGCCATTACCCCACCAACTAGCTAATCCGACCTAGGCTCATCTGATAGCGCAAGGCCCGAAGGTCCCCTGCTTTCTCCCGTAGGACGTATGCGGTATTAGCGTCCGTTTCCGAGCGTTATCCCCCACTACCAGGCAGATTCCTAGGTATTACTCACCCGTCCGCCGCTCTCAAGAGAAGCAAGCTTCTCTCTACCGCTCGACTTGCATGTGTTAGGCCTGCCGCCAGCGTTCAATCTGAGCCATGATCAAACTCTTCAGTTCAAACATCTTTGGGTTTTGAGAAAACCCTAAACTTGGCTCAGCAATCGTTGGTTACATCTTTGATTTCTCGCGGAGTAACTTGTGATGCTGATAATCTGTTGACTAGCAGTCTGACTCCACAAGCACCCACACGAATTGCTTGATTCAGTTGTTAAAGAGCGGTGGGTTGAGCCTTTCGTCTCAACCGAGGCGCGCATTCTACAGCGCCCGGTGTATCTGTCAAGCGGTTATTTTCAACAACTTCAACCACTTGCGCTTCCGAACTCTCGTTAGCGGGAGGCGAATTCTACAGCGTTACTCGCTGCTGTCAACACCTCTTTTTCTCCGCTTTCGACCGAGAAGATCGAATCGTCAATAAGGCCAAACAAACCACCTTATCAACTGCTTCCCAGGCTTCGATGAACTGAAGCCCGACACTTTCAAAACAAGGATAACTCATTGAATATCAAGGAGTTTTCCGTTTCGACTGCGCCGGAAGTGGGGCGAATTATAGACGTCCAGAATCTGCCGTCAACAGCTATTTTCATAATTCTGTCACATCGATCAAAAAGCCCCGCAAACATAGAGGCCGGCACCTGACGGCGCCGGCCTCTTCTCTGACCGATTACAAGCTGGGGAACGCGAACTGTGAAGCCTCATGGCTGGCACGCTGCGGCCAGCGCTGGGTAATCGCCTTGCGCCGAGTATAGAAACGCACACCGTCCGGGCCATAGGCGTGCAGGTCGCCGAACAGCGAACGCTTCCAGCCGCCAAAGCTGTGATAGGCCACAGGCACCGGCAATGGAACGTTGACGCCCACCATGCCAACCTCGATCTCATCGCAGAACAACCGCGCCGCTTCGCCATCACGAGTGAAGATGCAGGTGCCGTTGCCGTACTCGTGATCGTTGATCAGTTGCATCGCCTCTTCCAGGCTGTTGACCCGAACGATGCACAGTACCGGCCCAAAGATCTCTTCTTTATAGATGCGCATCTCGGGTGTCACGCGATCGAACAGGCAACCACCAAGGAAGAAGCCCTCTTCATGCCCCGCGACACTCAAGCCGCGACCATCGACCACCAGCGAAGCCCCCGCCGCGACACCGTCTTCTATATAGCCACTGACCTTGTCCCGATGCTGCCCCGTCACGAGCGGTCCCATATCCAGCCCGCAAGACGTACCGGCACCGATCTTCAGCGCCTTGATCTGCGGCACCAACTTGGCCACCAACGCGTCCGCCACTTGGTCGCCGACACACACCGCCACGGAAATCGCCATGCAACGCTCACCGCACGAACCGTACGCCGCGCCCATCAGTGCGCTGACAGCATTGTCCAGGTCCGCATCGGGCATCAGCACCGCATGGTTCTTCGCCCCACCGAGTGCCTGGACGCGTTTGCCGCGCCGGGTGCCCTCGGCATAGATGTATTCGGCAATCGGCGTCGAACCGACAAAACTCAGTGCCTTCACTTCCGGCGCTTCGATCAGCGCGTCCACGGCCGCCTTGTCGCCATGCACCACACTCAACACGCCCTTGGGCAAGCCGGCTTCCAGCAGCAATTGGGCGATCAGCAGTGTCGAACTCGGGTCGCGCTCGGACGGTTTGAGAATGAAGCAGTTACCGCAGACGATCGCCAGCGGATACATCCACAGCGGAACCATCGCCGGGAAGTTGAACGGTGTGATGCCCGCCACCACGCCCAAGGGTTGAAAGTCTGACCAGGCGTCGATGTTCGGTCCGACGTTGCGGCTGTACTCGCCCTTCAGAATCTCCGGCGCTGCACAGGCGAACTCGACATTTTCGATCCCGCGCTTGAGTTCACCCGCTGCGTCTTCCAGCGTCTTGCCGTGTTCTTCGCTGATCAATTGGGCGATGCGCGACTCGTTCTGCTCCAGCAATTGCTTGAAACGAAACATCACCTGCGCACGCTTGGCCGCCGGTGTGTTGCGCCAGGCCGGGAAAGCCGCCTTCGCCGCGTCGATGGCCTGCTGGATGGTCGCCCGATCAGCCAACGGCACCTTATGAATGGCTTGGCCAGTGGACGGGTTGAACACGTCAGCCGTGCGCGCGCTGTCGCTCAGCAGTTCGCCGTTGATCAAATGCGGAATGAGGCTCATGGGGACTCCAGAATTTATCCACAGGCGCCCATGACCGGACGCCCGTTATTGAAAGCTATATAGAGGAACGCGTCAGTCGAGCTTGTTCAGCACTTCACCAACTGCGTCGAACAGACGATCCAGATCCTGCGGCTTGCTGTTGAACGTCGGCCCGAACTGCAAGGTGTCGCCGCCAAACCGCACATAGAACCCGGCTTTCCACAACGCCATGCCGGCCTCGAACGGGCGCACGATGGCGTCACCGTCCCGCCCAGCGATCTGGATCGCCCCGGCCAGGCCATAGTTGCGAATGTCGATGACGTTCTTTGAGCCCTTCAAGCCGTGCAATGCATTCTCAAAATGTGGCGCGACCTCAGCCACGCTCTGCACCAGGTTTTCCTTTTGCAGCAAATCCAGCGCCGCCAGGCCAGCCGCGCACGCCACCGGGTGCGCCGAGTAGGTATAGCCATGGGGAAACTCAACTGCATACTCGGGTGTCGGCTGGTTCATGAACGTCTGGTAGATCTCGCTGCTGGCAATCACCGCGCCCATGGGGATCGCGCCATTGGTGACTTGCTTGGCAATGCACATCAGGTCCGGGATCACGCCAAAACTGTCGGCACCGAACATCGAACCGGTGCGACCGAAACCGGTGATCACTTCGTCGAACACCAGCAGGATGTTGTGCAGGTCGCAGATTTCCCGCAGGCGCTTGAGGTAACCCTCAGGCGGCACCAGCACACCGGCCGAGCCGGCCATCGGTTCGACGAATACGGCGGCGATGTTGGAGGCATCGTGCAGCTCGATCAGCTTCAGCAACTCATCGGCCAAGGCAATGCCACCCTCCTTCGGCATGCCACGGGAATAGGCATTGCTGGCCAGCAAGGTGTGAGGCAAGTGATCGACGTCCATCATCGCCTGGCCGAACAACTTGCGGTTACCGTTGACCCCGCCGAGGCTGGTGCCGGCAATGTTCACCCCGTGATAACCACGGGCACGGCCGATCATCTTGGTCTTGGTCGCCTGGCCCTTGAGGCGCCAGTAGGCGCGGACCATTTTCACCGCGGTATCGGCGCACTCGGAACCGGAGTCGGTGAAGAACACGTGATTGAGGTTGCCTGGGGTCAGGTCGGTGATTTTCTCCGCCAGTTGGAACGACAGCGGATGGCCATACTGGAAACCCGGCGAGTAATCGAGGGTACCCAGTTGCTTGGCGACCGCTTCCTGGATTTCCTTGCGGGTGTGCCCGGCGCCGCATGTCCACAAGCCCGAGAGCGAGTCGTATACCTTGCGCCCCTTGTCATCCACCAGCCAACTGCCTTCGGCGGCGACGATCAGGCGCGGGTCGCGCTGGAAGTTGCGGTTGGCGGTATAGGGCATCCAGTGGGCGTCCAGCTTGAGCTGGCTGGCCAGGGAACCGGCGGCGTGTTCGGGCATGTTCATCGACAAAACCTCGCAGGACATAAGCGACAGGGAATCGAAAGCGTTCTTGCAGCTAAGTTGCCACGGCGATAAAGTCGATGAAATCCAACTTTTCTAACCTTCAGTCAGCGGATCACTAAACTATGAGCGCTCGTCGTCCCGATCCGCTGGCCCAGGTCAGCGACTTTGATATCCGCTTGCTACGCATTTTCCGCAGCGTGGTGGAGTGCGGTGGATTCTCCGCCGCCGAAACAGTGCTCGGCATCGGTCGCTCGGCCATCAGCCAGCAGATGAGCGACCTCGAACAGCGCCTTGGCCTGCGTCTGTGCCAGCGCGGACGGGCGGGGTTTTCCTTGACCGAAGAAGGGCGAGAGGTTTATCAATCGGCCTTGCAGCTATTGAGTGCGCTGGAAAGCTTTCGTACCGAGGTCAACGGCCTGCACCAGCATTTGCGCGGTGAACTGACCATCGGCCTGACCGACAATCTGGTCACCCTGCCTCACATGCGCATCACCCATGCACTGGCTCAATTGAAGGAGCGCGGACCCGACGTACAGATTCAGATCCGCATGATCGCCCCCAACGAAGTCGAGCAAGGCGTGCTCGACGGTCGCCTGCATGTCGGCGTGGTCCCTCAGGCCAGCGCTCTTTCCGGACTGGAATATCAGCCGCTCTACAGCGAGCGGTCGCTGCTGTATTGCGCGGTAGGGCACCCGTTGTTTTACGTGGATGACCAGCAACTCGACGACGCGCGCCTCAATAGCCAGGACGCGATCGCGCCAACCTTCCGCCTGCCGGCCGACATCCAGGCCCACTACCAGGCACTCAATTGCACCGCCAGCGCCTCGGACCGCGAAGGCATGGCGTTCCTGATTCTCACCGGGCGCTACATTGGTTACCTGCCCGATCACTACGCCAGTCTCTGGGTCCAGCAAGGCCGGTTGCGCGCCTTGAAACCCACGGTGCGCTTCTATGACCTGAGCCTGGCCTCGGTCACCCGCAAGGGACGTCGGCCTCACCTGGTGCTGGAAAGTTTTCTCGAGAGCCTGGCGGCCACCCGCTGATCCCACATTGGTCGAGGTTGGCCTGGTCATCGGCGGAGGTCTTTTTAGTGTGATGGCACTTGTCGGATTGATGCCGGTGCGCTATCAACGCAGTTGCTTGCCCCACAGACCCAGCCCCGGAAACGTCCATGACCTTTGAAGTCCCAGCCCACGGTGGCAAGCCCACCAGTCGCATTCGTCAAAAGAACGAAGAGACCATCCTCAAGGCCGCCGAAGACGAGTTCGCCCGTCATGGGTTCAAAGGCACCAGCATGAATGCCATCGCCCTGAAGGCCGGGCTGCCCAAGGCGAACCTGCACTATTACTTCACCAACAAGCTCGGGTTGTATGTGGCGGTGCTGAGCAACATCATCGAATTGTGGGACAGCACCTTCAATACCCTCACCGCCGAGGATGATCCGGCCGAAGCCCTGACCCGCTACATCCGCGCCAAGATGGAGTTTTCCCGTCGCCAGCCCCAGGCGTCGCGGCTGTTCGCCATGGAGGTGATCAGCGGTGGCGAATGCCTGACCGAGTACTTCAACCAGGACTATCGCGCCTGGTTCAATGGCCGTGCCGCCGTGTTCCAGGCCTGGATCGACGCGGGCAAGATGGACCCGGTCGACCCGGTGCATCTCATCTTCCTGCTCTGGGGCAGTACCCAGCATTACGCCGACTTCGCCACCCAGATCTGTCGCGTGACCGGTCGCAGCAAGTTGACCAAGCAGGACATGATCGATGCCGGCGACAACCTGACCCACATCATCCTCAAGGGCTGCGGCCTGACACCTGCTTTCTAAGACGCCCATGCCCTTTACCCTTGCCGGCTTTTGCGAATACCGTGAAGACATTCGCAAAAGCCGCTTCATCACCTTCGCCGCCCCCATCACCAGCGCCGCCGATGCCCAGGCTTTTATCGAACAGCACAGCGACCTGAATGCCTCGCACAATTGCTGGGCCTGGAAACTCGGCGATCAATACCGCAGCAACGACGATGGCGAGCCGGGCGGCACCGCCGGACGCCCGATCCTGGCAGCCATCGAAGCACAAGCCTGCGATCAGGTCGCGGTACTGGTGATCCGCTGGTACGGCGGCATTCAACTGGGCACCGGCGGGCTGGCCCGGGCCTATGGTGGCGGCGCGAACAAGTGCCTGCAAAACGCCGACAAAATTGAATTGATCAGCCGCGTGGCGCTGCGCTGTACCTGCGCGTTCGCGGAACTGCCACTGGTGAAATTGCGGGTCGCTGAATGCGGCGGCCTGGTGAATGAAGAGCGCTTTACCGCCAATGGCGTCGACTTGCAGATCGCCGTGGGCGAGGCGCAGATCGAAACACTACGAAAGCAATTGGCCGACCTGAGCCGCGGACGGATTCTGTTAGCGCGTTGAGTCGAAGGCCTGCAACCTTTGAGAGCACGCGCAAACGTGCAACTTGCCCACATCCACTGTGCACCTGCTTGTGGATAACCTGAGCACATCCCTCTGTAACCCTTCTGTCATGCGGGTTTGGGAGGGTTGCTCATTTTTCAGCCAACCGCGCATCCAACCGATAAATCCATCAACAAAACAATCGCTTGGACGGTTTATCACCTTTAGAAGAAAGCCACCCAGTGCTTATGCCCGAGTGTTCAGCTTGCGCACAATAACTGTGGAGCAATCTGTGGATAACCCGTTCATGGCTCTCGCGGCCCTAAGAAGGGCATGGCTCGCAGCTGCTTGCTCATTTTTTAACCACCTATTTCAGGGCAAGCCAGAGCCTCGATGACCGCGCGCGCCCCAAGCTGGTGCAGGATGACGCCTAGGTGAAAGTGCCCAGGCTACATGCCGAGGGCCTGACATTCGGGGTTTACGCAAAATCCTGACCTAGTGGCCAGGAAATTGCTTTATCCACCGGCACTCCTGTTCATCGACCCGAGTCCGTCATGTCCGACCCCGATTCCGTCCCACGCCTGCAGTTGCGCAAGATCAGCAAACGCTACCCAGGCTGCCTGGCCAACGACGCCATCGACCTGAGCATCCAGCCCGGAGAGATCCACGCCCTGCTCGGGGAAAACGGTGCGGGCAAAAGCACCCTGATGAAGATTATCTACGGCGTCACCCCGGCTGATTCGGGCGAAGTGATCTGGCAGGGTCAGCGGATCAGCCTTCGCAATCCAGCCCAGGCCCGCAGCCTGGGGATCGGCATGGTGTTCCAGCATTTCTCGTTGTTCGAAACCCTAACCGTTGCGCAGAACATTGCCCTGGCGATGGGTGCGGCGGCCGGTACGCCGGCTCACCTGGAACCCAGGATCCGTGAAGTTTCCCGCCGCTACGGCATGGCGCTGGAACCGCAGCGGTTGGTCCACAGCCTGTCGATTGGCGAGCGGCAGCGGGTCGAGATCATTCGCTGCCTGATGCAAGACATTCGACTGCTGATTCTTGATGAACCCACCTCGGTGCTCACCCCCCAGGAAGCCGACGACCTGTTCGTGACCCTGCGCCGCCTGGCAAGCGAAGGCTGCAGTATTTTGTTTATCAGCCACAAGTTGGCCGAGGTTCGGGCGTTGTGTCACAGCGCCACGGTGCTGCGTGGCGGGCGGGTGTCGGGGCACTGCACACCGGCACAATGCTCGGACCGAGAATTGGCGCAGTTGATGGTCGGTGAGACCGCGGGACTGATCACCGACTATCCCAAGGTCAGCGCAGACAAAGCGTTCCTGCAGATCAACAAACTGTCATGGCACAACCCGGACCCGTTCGGCTGCTCGCTGCGGGATATCGACCTGGAGGTGCGCAGCGGCGAAATCGTCGGCGTCGCCGGCGTGGCGGGTAACGGCCAGGACGAGTGGCTGGCGTTGCTCAGCGGAGAAACGCAACTTCCCCGCCAGCAAGGCGAAACCATCCGATTCGACGGGCAACCGGTGGCTCATCTGCGCCCCGATGCCCGTCGCCGGCTCGGGCTGGCCTTCGTACCCGCCGAACGCCTGGGTCACGGTGCCGTGCCGCAATTGAGCCTGGCGGACAATGCCTTGCTCAGTGCCTTCCAGCAGTGTCTGGTCAGCCATGGATTGATTCGACGCCGTAAAGTCGAGCGCCTGGCCGAAGAGATCATCCGCCGCTTTGGCGTGAAGACACCGGACACCCAAACCCCGGCGCGCAGCCTTTCGGGGGGCAACCTGCAGAAATTCATTCTCGGCCGGGAGATCCTTCAGCAACCGAAGCTGCTGGTGGCTGCCCACCCGACCTGGGGCGTGGATGTCGGCGCGGCGGCGACCATTCATCGCGCCTTGATCGCCCTGCGCGATGCCGGCGCGGCGATCCTGGTGATCTCCGAAGACCTCGACGAACTGTTCCAAATCAGCGACCGCCTCGCAGCGTTGTGCGCTGGGCGGCTGTCGGTCTTGAAACCCACGGTCGAGACCCGACTCAGTGACGTTGGCGGCTGGATGGCCGGCCAGTTCGACACACCCCCATCCCCCGCCCCCGCATCGGTTTAACGGAGTTCTTTCATGCTGCTTTCTCTCGAACCTCGTGGCCAGCAATCACGCCTGATGCTCTGGTGCTCACCACTGCTGGCGGCGGTATTGACCCTGGGCTGCGGCTCGCTGCTCTTTATCGCCTTGGGTCATGACCCGTTGCAAACGTTGTACACCTTGTTGATCGCGCCGATCAGCGACCTGTACGGGGTGTCCGAGTGGCTGGTCAAGACCTTGCCGATCCTGCTCTGCGCCCTCGGTCTGGCCGTGGCCTATCAGGCGCGAATCTGGAACATCGGCGCCGAAGGCCAACTGCTGTTGGGTGCCCTGGCCGGCAGCGCTCTCGCCGTGAACATCATCGGTGTGCAAAGCCGCTGGGCGCTGGTCCTGATCCTGCTGACCGGGACCCTGGCCGGTGCGGCCTGGGCCGGACTCACGGCGTGGCTACGCACGCGCTTCAATGCCAATGAAATCCTCACCAGCATCATGCTCAACTACATCGCCCTGAACTTGCTGCTGTTTTGCGTTCATGGGCCGTTGAAGGACCCGGCGGGTTTCAACTTTCCGGAATCGGCGATGTTCGGCGAGGCCAGTCGCCTGCCGTTGCTGCTGGAAGATGGGCGGGTCCATGCGGGGCTGTACTTCGCCTTGCTGGCGCTGGTAGCGGTGTGGGTCTTGCTGCAGAAAAGTTTTGTCGGTTTTCAAATCAAAGTGCTGGGCCTGGATGCACGCGCCGCCGGTTTCGCCGGGTTTCGCCAGAAGCCGCTGGTATGGTTGGCGCTGTTGATCAGCGGGGCGCTGGCCGGGCTGGCCGGCGTCTGCGAAGTGACCGGGCCGATCGGCCAACTGGTGCCGCAGGTGTCGCCGGGCTATGGCTATGCGGCGATAACCGTGGCGTTCCTGGGCCGCCTCAATCCCATCGGCATTCTGTTTTCCAGCCTATTGATGGCGTTGCTGTACATCGGCGGCGAGAGCGCGCAGATGTCGCTGAACCTGCCCCAGGCGATCACCCAACTGTTCCAGGGAATGATGCTGTTTTTCCTGCTGGCCTGCGACGTACTGATCCTGTACCGGCCACGCCTGAACCTGCGCTGGACCCGGCGCACCCGGACCACCGCCGTACAGGCAGGAGCGCTGTAATGGATATCGACTTGTTGAGTAACATTTTCTACGCCATGGTCCGCTGCGGCACACCCCTGCTGCTGGTGGCCCTGGGTGAATTGGTCTGCGAGAAAAGCGGCGTCCTGAACCTGGGCCAGGAAGGCATGATGCTGTTCGGCGCGGTGATCGGTTTTATCGTCGCGTTCAACAGCGGCAACCTGTGGCTGGGGGTGCTGTTGGCAATGGCCGCCGGGATGCTGCTGTCGGCGCTGTTCGCATTGGTGGCGCTGGTGTTCAACGCCAATCAGGTGGCCACCGGGTTGGCCCTGACGATTTTCGGCGTGGGCCTGTCGAGCTTTGTCGGGGCGCCCTGGGTCGGCAAGCCGCTGGCGGGGTTCGAGCCGCTGGCGATTCCCTACTTGAGTGACATCCCGCTGATCGGGCGGATGCTGTTTGCCCAGGACTTGCTGGTTTACCTGTCCTTCGCGCTGTTTGCCCTGGTGGCGTGGGTGATCATGAAAAGCCGCGCCGGGCTGATCATCCAGGCCGTCGGCGAAAACCCCGACGCCGCCAGTGCCATGGGCCTGCCGGTGTTACGGGTGCGAACCCTAGCGGTGCTGTTCGGCGGCGCCATGGCCGGGTTGGCCGGTGCTTACCTGTCGTTGGCCTACACGCCGATGTGGGCCGAGAACATGAGCGCCGGGCGCGGCTGGATCGCCCTGGCCCTGGTGGTGTTCGCCAGTTGGCGGGTCTGGCGCCTGCTGCTGGGCGCCTACCTGTTCGGCCTCGCCAGCATCCTGCACCTGGTGGCCCAGGGCTTGGGGCTGGCGATTCCATCGAGTTTGCTGGCAATGCTGCCGTATGCCGCGACCATCGTGGTGCTGGTGCTGCTGTCCCGGGATGCCGTGCGCACCCGGTTGTATGCGCCGGTGTCACTGGGGCAGCCTTGGCAGGCGGGGCATTGAGATAGACCGTGGCGCACCTATCGCGAGCAAGCTCGCTCCCACACTAGACCAGGTGAACACTGAGTTCAGGTTTGACTCAGGCCCCTAGTGGGAGCGAGCGTGCTCGCGATGAGGCCCGGACAGGCAGCACCTGAACCAACCCCCACACCACCTCCAAAAACAGGAACACCCACAACACCGCACTGGCCCCATGAAGCAGCGCATACAGCTGCCAGGCCGCAAACAGAAACCGCCCCACCGCGTCATACCGTCCGTACAGCGGTTGTGGATCACGAATCCGCAGCACCGCCCACACGCAGACAATCGAACCCAGCAAATTCACCATCAGCAGATGCGCCGGCGCAAACGGCGGCAGTTCTCCGGGCAGGTCAAATAGCTGAGTCAGGCTCACCAACACACCGTGCAACGCCGCAAAGCTCCACGGCGTGGCCAGCACGGCCGACACGATAAGGTCGTACCAGGCGCTGCCGAGCACCACCCGGCGATATTGCATCGAAGTCCACATACACGTTGCTCCAGATAATTGGGGAGCGAAAAGGCTAAAGCCTGGGGTATGCTCCAAGGTCAAGCCCTCCGGAGTCGTCCATGCGTATCGGTGAATTAGCCCAAGCCTGCGCCGTCAGTCGAGACACCCTGCGCTTCTACGAGCAGCGGGGCCTGATCGCGGCAACGCGCAGTGCCAATGGCTATCGCGACTACCCCGCCGACGTGGTCCAACTGGTGCTCTATATCAAGACCGCCCAGCGCCTGGGCTTTACCCTGGGCGAGATCGGCGCGAGCGTCGCCGCCCTGTGGAACGCCCCCGACCCCGACTGCGCGGTGACGCAATTGCTGCAAGACAAGTTGAACCTGATCGAAACCCGCATGAGCGAACTCGACGCGTTGCGTCACGAGCTGAAACAACGGCTCGGGCAACGTTGTCCATTAAATCCGTGACCTTTTTCACTCAAGGATGCCTTCATGAACTCGGCAAAAAACGCATTGATCATCGGCGCCTCCCGGGGCTTGGGCCTCGGTCTGGTAAAGACCCTGCTCAGCGACGGCTGGAACGTGACCGCCACCGTGCGCAATCCGCAGAACGCAGAGGCGTTGAAAACGCTGGGCCCGGTGCGGATCGAAAAGCTCGACATGGATGACCAGCAAGCTGTCATCGCCCTGAGCCAGCAGCTCAAGGGTGAGACCTTCGACCTGCTGTTCGTCAATGCCGGCGTCAAAGGCCCGGACAACCAGAGCCCGGGTGGCGCGACGCTGGCCGAGGTCGGCCAGTTGTTCTTCACCAACGCCGTGGCCCCGATCAACCTGGCCCAGCGCTTCGTCGGCCAGATCCGCGATGGCAGCGGCGTGCTGGCGTTCATGAGCTCGGTGCTCGGCAGCGTGACCATGCCCGACGCCCCGGAACTCGCGCTGTACAAGGCAAGCAAGGCTGCGCTCAACTCCATGACCAACAGTTTCGTCAGCCAACTGGACGGGCAGACGTTGACAGTACTGTCGCTGCACCCGGGCTGGGTCAAGACGGACATGGGCGGTGAAGGGGCGGACATTGATGTCGAGACCAGTACCCGTGGGTTGATTGACCAGGTCAACGCCTTCGCCGGCAAGGGCGGGCATCACTTCGTCAACTACAAAGGCGAAACGATTCCCTGGTAAAGCACCATTGCTCCTGTGGGAGCGGGCTTGCTCGCGAAAGCGGTATATCAGTCGACATCAATGTTGAATGACAGTCCGCCTTCGCGAGCAAGCCCGCTCCCACATTTGGATCTCGGCAGCCCCTGGAAATCTGCAACACAACCTGAGTAAACTCCATCCCTCGCCCTATCCAACGGGCGACCCTGGATCAGCAGACAGGGCATCACTGAGCTGGCTAACCTGAACCCACTTTCAGAGGAGCCGGCCACCATGCCTGCGACCCGTACCTGGTTAAAAAATCCCCTCGCCATTTTCACCGCCAACGACCTCGATGCCCGTGGTGGTCTCGTCCTGCAGGACGGTGTGATCGTCGAACTGCTGAGCGCCGGCCAACAACCCGCCCAGCCCTGCGACCACATCTTCGACGCGCGCGAACATGTGATCCTGCCGGGGTTGATCAACACCCACCATCACTTTTATCAAACCCTGACCCGGGCCTGGGCACCGGTGGTGAACCAGCCGCTGTTTCCGTGGCTGAAAACCCTCTACCCGGTCTGGGCACGACTGACCCCGGAAAAGCTCGCCCTGGCGAGCAAAGTGGCGCTGGCCGAGCTGCTGCTATCGGGTTGCACCACGGCGGCCGACCATCATTACCTGTTTCCCGAAGGCCTGGAAAATGCCATCGACGTGCAGGTGCACAGCGTTCGTGAGCTAGGCATGCGCGCGATGCTGACCCGCGGTTCCATGAGCCTGGGCGAAGCCGACGGAGGCTTGCCGCCACAGCAGACCGTGCAGCAGGGCCAAGTGATTCTCGACGACAGCCAGCGCTTGATCAGCCAGTACCACGAGCGCGGTGACGGCGCCCGGATCCAGATTGCCCTGGCGCCCTGCTCACCTTTTTCGGTCACGCCCGAGATCATGCAGGCCAGCGCCGAGCTGGCGGAGCAACTCGACGTGCGCCTGCACACGCACCTGGCCGAAACCCTCGATGAAGAGGACTTTTGCCTGCAACGCTTCGGCCTGCGCACTGTGGATTACCTGGACAGCGTCGGCTGGCTCGGCCCACGCACCTGGCTGGCCCATGGGATTCATTTCAACCCGGATGAAATCGCCCGCCTCGGCGCCGCCGGCACCGGCATTTGCCATTGCCCCAGCTCCAACATGCGCCTGGCCTCGGGTATCTGCCCGACCCTGGACCTGACCGCCGCCGGCGCACCGCTGGGCTTGGGCGTGGACGGTTCGGCCTCCAACGACGCCTCGAACATGATCCTCGAAACCCGCCAGGCGCTGTACATTCAACGCCTGCGCTATGGCGCGCAAGCGATCACGCCGGAGCGCGTACTGGGCTGGGCGACCCGGGGTTCGGCACAGTTGCTGGGGCGCAACGACATCGGTGAGCTGGCAGTGGGCAAGCAGGCTGACCTGGCGCTGTTCAAGCTCGATGAGCTGCGCTTCTCCGGCAGCCACGACCCGATCTCGGCCCTGCTGTTGTGCGGCGCGGACCGGGCGGATCGGGTGATGATCGGCGGGCAATGGCGAGTGATCGACGGGCAGGTCGAGGGGTTGGACTTGAAAGGTCTGATTGCCAATCACAGCCAGGCGGCGCGGGAATTGATCGCCGGAGCCTGATCCAACCCAAATCCCCTGTGGGAGCGAGCTTGCTCGCGATAGCGCCAGATCAGTCAACATTGATGTTGAATGGCTGGCCGCCATCGCGAGCAAGCTCGCTCCCACAATGGTTGTTGTATTGGGCCTAGAGTCCCAGCAACGACAACATGATAAACGTCGCGAACAACACAAAGTGGGTCATGCCTTCGATGGCGTTGGTTTCGCCATCGTTAAGGTTAATGGCGCTGACGATCAGGGTGATGAAGATCATCACCGTCTGCACCGGGGTCATTGCCATCTGGAACGGCTGGCCAGTGTAGAGGGCCATGGCTTCCATCACCGGCACCGTCAGGATCACGGTCGATAGCGAAGCCCCCAGCGCGATGTTCACCACCGACTGCATGCGATTGGCCAGGGCGGCGCGCAGGGCGGTGAGGATTTCCGGGGCGGCAGAGATGGCGGCCACCAGGATCGCCGTGACCACCGGCGGCGCCCCCGAGCCTTCCAGGCCCAGGTCGATGGCCTTGGACATGACCTCGGCCAGGGCACCGATCACCACCACGCCAAACACCAGCGCACTGATTGAGAACGTCAGGCTGATGGGTTTCGGCTCGTTTTCCACCGGTTCTTTCTTGCGGCGTTTTTCCGGGTAGCTGTAGCTGAAAAAATAGCTGTGAGGCCCTACCTGCATGCGCAGGAACAAGGTGTACAACACGATCATCGCGCCGATGGTAAAGGCCGAATACATTTTCCAGTTCTGCTGGGGGATGAACTCCGGCACCACCATCGATACACCCATGGCGGTGAGGATCATCACGCTGTAGGTGCGCGCCGAATCGTCGTTGTAGGCCTGCTCGCCATGCTTGATCCCGCCCATCAGCGCCGCCAGCCCGAGGATGCCGTTGATGTCAAGCATCACCGCCGAGTAGATCGTGTCCCGCACCAGTGTCGACGACGCTTCGTTGCTCATCATGATCGCCAGGATCACCACTTCCACCAGCACCGCCGACAGGGTCAGGATCATCGTGCCGTAGGGGTCACCGACCTTTTCCGCCAACAACTCGGCGTGATGGGCCACGCGCATGGAGGCCGCGACGATGAAGCCGATCAGCACCAAGCCGCTGACCAACGCCACCCACTGCCCATTGCCTAACAGCCAGTGTTCCAGCGGGTAGGCAATAAATGCGGCGATCAGCGCCAGCAACAGCAGTTTTTCTTGCTTGATCAAATTGAGCATCGCGGGCCTGTCACCGTGGGCGGGGTCATGAGCTACAGACTGTAGGAGGTGGCGAACGTTTCGTTCGGTGTGATGCACCAGACGGCGGCGAGTGGGTGGCAGGCGCACCTTAATCGATCTCAGGGGCCTCATCGCGAGCTAGCTCGCTCCACAGGTTGTGCATTCCTTTGTGGGAGCGAGCTTGCTCGCGATGGCTGTCCCGAAAAGATCGCAGATTTTGTTGTCCTGTTGGTCAGCATTTTGCATCAGTGCCGTACAGCCAACCTCACAACAAAATGGAGTTCGAGTTCATGCACAAACGCCCCTTGAAGAAGTTGCTTTGCGCCGTCGTCGCAGCCGTCGGCCTGGGTGCCGGCCTGAATGCAAGTGCCGCCGACCCGCTGAAGGTCGGCTTCGTCTACATCGGCCCGATCGGCGACCACGGCTGGACCTATCAGCACGAACAGGGGCGCAAGGAACTGACGGCGAAACTCGGCGACCGGATCACCACCAACTACGTGGAAAACGTGCCAGAAGGGGCGGACGCCGAGCGAGTGATCCGCAACATGGCCAAGGACAACTACGACCTGATCTTCACCACCTCCTTCGGCTACATGAACCCCACGCTGAAAGTCGCCAAGCAATTTCCCAAGGTGACTTTCGAACACGCCACCGGCTACAAACAGGACAAGAACCTGGGCACCTACCTGGCTCGCACCTACGAGGGCCGTTACGTTGGCGGTTTCCTCGCGGCCAAGATGACCAAGACCAAGAAGATCGGCTACGTCGCGTCTTTCCCGATCCCTGAAGTCATCCGCGACATCAACGCCATCCAACTGGCCCTGAACAAGTACAACCCAGGCACTGAGATCAAAGTGGTGTGGGTCAACTCCTGGTTCGACCCGGGCAAGGAAGCCGACGCCGCCAATGCGCTGATCGACCAAGGCGTAGACGTGGTGTTCCAGCACACTGACAGCCCGGCGCCGATCCAGGCCGCCGAGCGACGCGGCGTCTACGCGGTCGGCTACGCTTCGGACATGGCCCACTTCGGTCCCAAGGCCGTGCTGACGTCCATCGTCAATGACTGGGGCCCGCATTACATCCAAGCGACCCAAAGCGTGCTCGACCACAACTGGAAATCCCAGGATTACTGGGGCGGCCTGAAGGAAGGCACGGTGAAACTGCCGATCAGCGACCTGGTGCCAGCAGCGGTCAAGGGCGAAGCCGAGCAGATCATCGCCGACATCGAGAGCGGCGCGTTCCATCCGTTCACCGGGCCGATCAAGGACCAGGCCGGGGTCGAGAAAATTCCGGCGGGCACGAGCGCCACCAACGCGGAACTGGCGTCGATGAATTACTACGTCGAAGGCATGAAGGCTGAGATTCCCAAATAGTCCCCATACCCAACCCAAAACCTATTGTGGGAGCGAGCTTGCTCGCGATTGCGGACTGACATTCAATATCTGTATTGGCTGACCCACCGCGATCGCGAGCAAGCTCGCTCCCACATGGGGCGCCTATTTCAAGCCAGGAAAGCCACATGAACAGCCTGCCCATCATCGACATCAGCCCCCTCTACACCGAGGATTCCAACGCCTGGCAAGCCGTCGCCGAGCAGATCGACCATGCCTGCCGCCAATGGGGCTTTTTCTACATCAAAGGTCATCCCATCAACGCCGCGCGTATCGCCGAAGTCCTGGACTACGCCCAACGCTTCTTCGCCCTGCCCGCCGAAGCGAAACTCAAGATCGACATCACCCAAACCCGCCACCACCGCGGCTACGGCGCCGTCGCCACTGAACAACTGGACCCGACCAAGCCCAGCGATCTGAAGGAAACCTTCGACATGGGCCTGCACCTGCCGGCCGATCATCCCGAAGTACTCGCGGAAAAACCGCTGCGCGGCCCTAACCGGCACCCGAACCTGAGCGGCTGGGAAAGCTTGATGGAGCAGCACTACCGCGACATGCAGGCACTTGCCCAAACCCTGCTACGCGCCATGACATTGGCCCTTGGCATCGAACCAGACTTTTTCGACACCCGCTTCAACGAGCCGGTCAGCGTGCTGCGCCTGATCCACTACCCGCCACGCCAGACCGCCAGTAGCGCCGAGCAGCAAGGGGCTGGCGCCCACACGGATTACGGTTGCATCACCCTGCTCTACCAGGACGCCGCCGGTGGTTTGCAAGTGCGCAACGTCAACGGCCAATGGATCGATGCGCCGCCCATCGACGGCACATTCGTGGTCAATCTTGGCGACATGATGGCGCGCTGGAGCAACGACCGTTACCTGTCCACGCCGCATCGGGTGATCAGCCCGTTGGGAGTGGACCGTTATTCGATGCCATTCTTTGCCGAGCCGCACCCCGACACGCTGATCGAGTGCCTGCCCGGTTGCCAGGATGAGCGCCATCCGCCGAAGTATCCGACCACCACGTGCGCCGAATTCCTGCTGTCACGCTTCGCCGACACCTATGCTTACCGGCGGGAGCCGCAAGCGCTGTAGTGGATCAGCCGGTCAGGTTTTACCAGACATTGCGGCCAGCCCCTGTAGAATGCCGTCATTGATTCGCTGATGAGAAAAGACCATGTACGACTGGCTGAACGCCCTGCCCAAGGCTGAATTGCACCTGCACCTGGAAGGTTCGCTGGAGCCCGAGCTGCTGTTCGCCCTGGCCGAACGCAACAAGATCGCCCTGCCATGGAGCGATGTGGACACCCTGCGCAAGGCCTATGCCTTCAACAATCTGCAGGAGTTCCTCGACCTGTATTACCAGGGCGCCGATGTACTGCGCACCTCGCAGGATTTCTACGACCTGACCTGGGCCTACCTGTTGCGTTGCAAGGCGCAGAACGTGATCCACACCGAGCCGTTCTTCGATCCGCAGACCCACACCGACCGTGGCATCCCGTTCGAAGTGGTGCTCAACGGCATCGCCGCCGCCCTCAAGGACGGTGAGCAGCAACTGGGTATCACCAGTGGCCTGATCCTGAGTTTCCTGCGCCACCTGAGCGAAGAACAGGCCGAGAAAACCCTCGACCAGGCGCTGCCGTTCCGCGAAGCCTTCGTGGCCGTGGGCCTGGACAGTTCGGAGATGGGCCATCCACCGAGCAAGTTCCAGCGGGTCTTCGACCGCGCGCGCAACGAAGGCTTCCTGACCGTCGCCCACGCCGGTGAAGAAGGTCCACCCGAGTACATTTGGGAGGCCCTGGACCTGCTGAAAATCCAGCGCATCGACCACGGCGTGCGGGCCATCGAAGATGAGCGGCTGATGCAACGGATCATCGACGAGCAGATTCCGTTGACGGTCTGCCCATTGTCCAACACCAAGCTGTGCGTGTTCGACGACATGTCACAGCACAACATCCTCGACATGCTCGAGCGCGGCGTGAAAGTGACGGTGAATTCCGATGACCCGGCGTACTTCGGCGGCTACGTCACCGAAAACTTCCACGCGCTGTACACCCACCTGGGCATGACCCAGGACCAGGCCAAGCGTCTGGCGCAGAACAGCCTGGATGCGCGGCTGGTAAAACCTTAAGCCTGATGACCAACCCTGTGGGAGCGAGCTTGCTCGCGATGGCGGTGTATCAGTCGACATTAATGTTGGATGCCGGACCGCTATCGCGAGCAAGCTCGCTCCCACAAGGGGGATAGTGTCTAGTCGGCAGCGTTCGCTTCGCTCAACTCCTCCAGCGTCTTGCCCCGGGTTTCCATCCCGAACAACCACACCACCCCCGCCGCCACAGCGAAGCACAGCGCGCCCAGGGCAAATACGCCGCCCTGCCCGGTGATGGGGAACACCAGCCCGGTCACCAATGGCCCGAGCAGCGAACCGATGCGACCAACCGCCGAGGCAAAACCAGAGCCCGTGGCGCGTGCCGAGGTGGGGTACAGCTCCGGCGTGTAGGTGTAGAGCACCGCCCACATGCCGAACAGGAAAAACTGCATCAGCAACCCGCTGCCAATCAGCAGGCTGACGTTGCCACCAAACACCGCGCTCTGACCATAAAGAAACGCCATCACCCCGCCGCCCAGCAGCGTGATAATGCACACCGGCTTACGCCCCCAACGCTCCACCAACCAGGCCGCCATCAGGAAACCGGGAATTCCGCCCAAGGAAATCAGCACGGTGTAATACACCGACTGAGTCACGGCGAACCCCGACTGCTGCAACAACGCGCTGAGCCAGGACGTCAGGCCATAGAACCCGAGCAAGGCAAAGAACCAGACACTCCAGATCATCATCGTGCGCTGGCGATACAGCGGCGACCAGATTTGCGCCAAGGCCGAAAAGAAGCTGCCCGGCGTACTCGCCACCCTCGGCAGGCGGATCGGCTCCGGCAGGTCTCGACGCCCCAGCGAGGCCCGGACCTTGTCTTCGATTCGCGTGAGCACCGCATCCGCTTCGTCACCTCGTCCGGCTTGTTCCAGCCAGCGCGGCGACTCGGGGATAAAGAAACGAATCGCCAGGACAAACACCGCCGGCACCGCCAGCACCAAAAAGATGTCACGCCAGCCAATCACCGGCAGCAGGAAATACGACAAGATGCCCGCCGCCACGAACCCCAGGGGCCAGAAGCCGTCCATCAGCGCAATGTAGCGACCTCGACGCTTGGCCGGGATCAGCTCCGAGAGCATCGACTGGGCAATCGGAAACTCCATGCCCATGCCAATACCCAACAGGATGCGAAACAGCGTCAACGTCTCGACGTCCTGGGCGGTGGAGCACAAGTAACTGGCGATGCCCCACAACACGATGCTCCACTGGAACACCGGTTTGCGCCCGAAGCGATCAGCCAGCATGCCCGACAGCGACGCGCCCACCACCATGCCAAAGAAACTGGAGCTGGCGAGCAAACCGGCCTGGGCTGTGCTCAGGCCAAACTCGGTTTTGATCGACCCCAGCAGGAACGTCATCATCGCCAGGTCCATGGAGTCGAAGAAAAACGCCAGGGCAATGATGATAAAAATGACCCGGTGATAGCCGCTGATGGGCAGCCGCTCCAAACGTTCCGCCGCGCTGTAGCCTTGAATGTTCATGCCGCATCCCCCCCGATCCGATTAATTCCCCCGGCCGAGTGTGCGCGAACCTTGCAGGTGGCTATTGCTGGATACGACCTGGCGAAAGCCCTGAGCGACTAGGCCATCTCCAAAGCATCCGCCCTGGCGAACCGATGGATTTCCTGCTGGCCGAGTACCGTCACTTGCAAGGCCCGCGAGTCGTTGGGCAGGCTCAGCCAACCGGACTGCATGAACAGTTGCAACAACGCCGCCCCCAGCGCCCCGCCCATGTGTGGACGACGCTCGCTCCAGTCTGGACAGGCGCAGGCAATGCGGGCGTTGCGATGGGCCAACGCCTGGATGAACAGACCGTGTCCGGCCAACTGGTTAGCGCCTTTATGGGTGACGACCACCCGCTGGTCGCACTGTTCGATCCACCCGGCATCCAGCAGTCGCTGATACAGATCAGCCGCCAGGGTACCGCCCAGGTGGTCATCGCAGAGCCTGGCCCGCATCAATGAGGCGGGGGCCGACGGCGCCTTGGCAGGCAGGATGCCGCGCTTGAAAACCTCCGGAATCTGCCGGGGCGTGCTGACCAGGGTCGCGCTGGCCAGCGCCTCGACAGCGGCACCGATCTCGGGCGCGGCCAGGCGGAAAAACCGTTTGCGGCCCCGGGCTTCGACTTTCAACAGGCCTCCGGCGGACAGGCGTCCCAGATGAGCACTGGCCGAGGACGGCGACAGCCCGGCCAGTAACGCCAACTCTTCAGCCTGCCGGGCCGTGCCGTCCATCAAGGCCCACATCATTGCGCTACGCTTGGGGTCGGCCAGCAGCGTGGCGATCTGGCTGATGCAAGGTGCATGTTCCATGTATTCACTCCCTGTTGAATCATTCGTCTACTGCTCTGGCGCGTATTGACCCGCAAGGGGGTCGCCCAAAGCGGCCCAACCGCTGCAAATCGCGCGACGCCGCGCTCGATGCCGCGCCGATTCAGGCGGCCGCTAGTATAAGCGCGGCGATCAAGGTTTCCTGTCCTCCGGAAACCTTTGGAGGCGATTGTTCGTGAGGGAAAAGTCTCTATTTGCCCGCGACTAATGGCCAGCGCCTGTCGAGAGCGGAAATTGAGCCGTCAACTGACCGCAACGGGCCTGGAGCATCTCCCGCAAAAGGTTGATGGGTTTGCTCAATTGCGCCCGGTGTGCACACAGCAGATTGAGCGGCGCGCGTTCGCAGCGCAGGTGCGGCAAAAGGATTTTCAGACGCCCGGCCAGCACATCGCTGGAGACATCCAGCCATGATTTATAAGCGACGCCGGCGCCTGCCACCGCCCAGCGCCGCACCACATCGGCGTCGTCACTGAAGCGGTCACCGCTGACGGTGAGGCTCACTTCCCGCTTGCCGTCATGAAAGCACCAACGGTCATGAACCCGAGTGCCGAGCATGTACAGCAGGCAGTTGTGCTGGGCCAGTTGTTCCAATTGATGGGGCTCGCCATGACGTGCCAGGTAATCCGGCGACGCGCACAGCACCCGGTAGTTATCTGGCGCGACAGGCAAGGCCACCAGGCTCGAGTCCTCCGGCGCGCCATAACGCAACGCGATGTCCACCGGCTGCTTGAACAGGTCGGCAATGCGATCGCCCAGCAGCAGTCGCACCGTCAGCCCAGGATGCTCGCACTGGAATGCATCCAGCCAGGGCAGCAGCAAGTTGCGCCCCAGGTCCGACGGGGCGGACAACTGCAACACGCCGCTGACCTGGTCCTGGCCGCTGGTCAACAACCGTCGCCCCTCCTCGAGACTGCCCAGCGCAGCGCGGGCATATTCAAGGAAACCCTCACCCTCGGCCGTCAGGCGCAAACTGCGGGTGGAGCGGGCCAATAACCGGGCGCCCAAGTGTTGCTCGATCCGCTTCAACGCGGCGCTGGCCACCGCCGCCGACAGATCCATGACCCTGGCCGCGGCAGAAAGACTGCCCAGGTCCGCCGCCCGGACAAACAACTGCAAGTCATCGAATCGAAGCATGACGGCCCCATTATCAAAAAATTATTGAAAGACCCTGTTGTTTTAGCCGGTTTTATCTCGCCGATAAATAACTAAACATTGGCTTCATCCAATTCACCTCACGGAGCCGCTTCATGAAAGCCATCGCCTACTACCATTCGCTGCCCATCACCGACCCGCAATCGCTGCAAGACGTTGAGCTGCCAGAACCGGTCGCCGGCCCACGGGACTTGCTGGTGGAGGTCAAAGCCATCTCGGTCAACCCGGTGGACACCAAGGTCCGCCAGAACGTCCAGCCCGAAGGTGGCGCCGCCAAAGTACTGGGCTGGGACGTGGCGGGCGTGGTCAAGGCAGTGGGCAGCGAAGTCACGCTGTTCAAGGCCGGGGACAAGGTCTTCTACGCCGGCTCCATCGCCCGGGCCGGTGGCAACAGCGAGTTGCATGTGGTGGATGAGCGCATCGTCGGCCACATGCCCAAGACCCTCGGTTTTGCCGAAGCGGCGGCGCTGCCGTTGACGGCCATTACCGCGTGGGAGCTGCTGTTCGAACGGTTGCACATTCAGGAAAGCAATGACGACCAAGGCCAGAGCTTGTTGATTGTCGGTGCCGCAGGGGGCGTGGGTTCGATCCTGACGCAACTGGCCCGCCAGCTCACCGGGCTGAAGGTGATTGGTACCGCGTCCCGTGCGCAGACGCAGGATTGGGTGCGCGGGCTGGGTGCCGACCTGGTGATCGACCACAGCCGGCCATTGAGCGAAGTATTGAAAGAAGCAGGCCAGCCTCAGGTGACCCACGTCGCCAGCCTGACCCAGACCGACCAGCACCTGGATCAGTTGGTCGAAGCCCTGGCGCCCCAGGGCAAACTGGCGCTGATCGACGATCCCAAGGCGTTGGACGTGACCAAGCTCAAGCGCAAGAGTCTGTCGCTGCATTGGGAATTCATGTACACCCGCTCGCTGTTCGAAACCGCCGACATGATTGAACAGCACAACCTGCTCAACCGCGTAGCCGAGCTGATCGACGCCGGCACGCTGAAGACGACGGTTGGCGAACACTTCGGCACCATCAATGCCGAGAACCTGCGCCGGGCGCATGGCTTGCTGGAAAGCGGCAAGTCCAAGGGCAAGATTGTGCTTGAAGGCTTCTGACTATTCCCTAGGCTTCGATCGTTCCCACGCTCCCGCGTGGGAACGCCGCCAGGGACGCTCCGCGTTCCGCTTCTGGAGAGTGACGCAGAGCGTCACGGGATCGCATTAACTTGGAATTGCACCGTCAGTCCGAGAATTGACCGTTGTCACAATTGCGATCGCATTCCGGTCTACACTCGAGGCCTTTGCAACGCAATCTTTTCGTGAGGAGGTCAGCAATGAAGATCCTGATAAAAGAAGTGGCAAAATCCCAATGGCAAGTACGCCTTGACCAACACGTCGTGACCTTCCGCACCGAGGCCGAGGCCCAGGCCTTTGCCACCACCCTGCAAGCACGACTACACGCGCCCCATCATTTCCCCGAACAGCAGCAGCGCGCGGCCGGCTGAATCAGCCCTCGGCCAGTGCCCGGGCATTTTGCAGGCGGCGGGTCAGCATCGCTGCAGCCACCACTAACAGCCCGCACAGGCTGATGACCAGCGCCATCGGCACGGCGGTGCCGTCATGCAGCGCCGCCACCAACGCGGCGGCCCCAGCGGCCACGGAAAACTGCAGGCACCCCAGCATCGCCGATGCGCTGCCGGCCCGGGCACCTTGCCCGTTCATGGCACAGGCCGATGCGTTGGGCAGGATGCAACCCAGGCTGGCAATGCAGATAAACAGCGGAATCAGCAGCGGCCACAAAGACGTCGGCCGCAAGGCGCTGATGGCCAGCAGGCCCAGCCCGGCGAACAGATAGATCCATACCGCGCGACTCAGCAGGAACGCCGGGCCACGCTTGGCCAACAACCGCGCATTGACCTGCGCTACCAGAATGAAGCCTGCGGCGTTGGTACCGAACAGCCAGCCGAAGTGTTCGGCTGGCACACCGTAGAGCTTGATGAAGACGAAAGGCGAACCGGCGATGTAGGCAAACATCCCGGCGATAGCGATACCCCCCGTCAGTGCATGACCGAGGAAGACCGTGTCGGTCAATAGACGACCGTATTGGCGCAGCGCACCTGACAACGGTTGCCGAGGCACATGATCCGGCAAGCTTTCCGGCAGCCACAAGGCCACGGCCGTCGATGCCAATGCGCTGAACAGGGTCAGGCCAATGAAAATCGATTGCCAGCCATACAGGTTCACCAGCAACCCACCGAGCATCGGCGCGAGGATCGGCGCCAGGCCCATCACCAGCATCAATTGCGAGAACACCTTGGCCGAGCCCACCGCGTCGCATTTATCGCTGACCACCGCCCGGGAAATCACCATCCCGGCGCATCCACCCAGGGCCTGGACGAAACGCGCACAGATCAGCCATTCGAGATTGGGTGCGTAGGCACAGGCCACGGACGCCAAGGTGAACAAGCCGACGCCGACCAGCAACGGAATGCGCCGCCCGAAGCGATCCGCCACCGGCCCATAGGCCAGTTGCCCGATGGACAAGCCGAGAAAATACGCCGCCAGGGTCAACTGGATGTGCTTCTCGTCGGTACCGAAGGCGGTTGCCATCGCCGGAAAGGCGGGCAAGTAAAAGTCGATCGCCAAGGGACCGAAAGCGCTCAAGGCGCCAAGAATCAGAATGGTACGAAGGTTCATCGGGCGTCCAGCTCAGGCGTCAGTCGGCAGCCCGACAGTCTAGCCGTGCCGGGCGCTCTTGAACATTCCGATAGGTCGCTAACTATTAAAACTTTTCAGGCGAGACTCACCTCATACCCTTCCTCCTTGATGGCCTCGACCACGGCATCGGCCGCCAGCGAACTCTGGACCTGGACGGTCTTGGCGCTCAGGTCGACATGCACATCGGCGGCTGGGTCCTTGGCCTGGAGCGCCTGGGTGATGGCCTTGACACAGTGGCCGCAGGACATGCCCTGGACATTGAAGGTTTGCATGGGATAACTCCTTGGGACTGAGGTTGCTGCCAGTCTCAAGCTTGCCATCATGGCAAGGTCAAGTTCTGACAAAAACTGCCGGGCTGGCAATCGGCATCGCCCTCAGCCAAGCTGCACACATCAAGGATTTCATACCGGAGGTTCAGCCATGCGCTGGTCAGCGTTCAGCCTGTTTTGCATGCTCGGTTTTTCAGCGGTGGTTCCCCAGGCCTTCGCCGCTGGCGAAGATTATGGCGTGCTGATCATTTCCCGCGAGCGCCTGGAAGTGGCGACTTCCTGCGAAATCGGCATTTATATCCACGATCAGCTCTCGGCTCGATTGTTCCAGGAGCAGAGCACCTCCTTCAACTTGCCGGCCGGCACGATCTCCCTGCGCTTGAAGCTGCTGCCGGGCCAGGCGCCGGGGTGCAGCCCGGGCATGCTTGCGCCGGGTTCACAGGAAATCATCCTCAAGGCCGGCGATATCCTGAAGTTCCGCATCGCCATGACCGAACAAGGCATGTACCTCAAGCAGGCTGCGCTCGGTTATTGACCCCCTGTATTGAATGTAGGGGGCCAGGGCAAATCTTCTGGATTGGCGCTTGACCTTGCCAGCATGGCAAGGTTGATCCTGTGGTCATTCACTACAGGGAGCTTGAGCGATGTCCGAATCCACCACTTTCGACCTGCCGATTGCCGGCATGACCTGTGCCAGCTGCGCCGGGCGGGTCGAGCGGGCCTTGAGCAAAGTCACCGGGGCTAGCGCCGTCAGCGTCAACCTGGCAACCGAACAGGCGCGGGTCCAGGCGCCCGAGGGCAGCCTGCCCGCTCTGATGCAGGCTGTCGAACAGGCCGGCTATAGCGTTCCCGCTCAAACCCTGGAGTTGAGCATCGAGGGCATGACCTGCGCATCCTGCGTCGGTCGGGTCGAACGCGCCCTGAGCAAAGTCGCCGGGGTGAACAGCGTCAGCGTCAATCTCGCCAACGAGCGAGCCCACCTTGAATTGCTCGGCCAGGTCGATCCGCAAACCCTGATCGATGCGATCAAGCGCGCCGGCTATGACGCCAATGTCTGGCAAGCCGAGCAGCCCCATGACGCACAAACCAGCCGTCTGAACCGTGAACGCCTGGCCTTGGTGCTGGCGATTTTACTGGCCATACCCTTGGTATTGCCGATGTTGTTGCAGCCATTCGGCGTGTCCTGGATGCTGCCGGCCTGGGTGCAGTTCGCCCTGGCGACACCGGTGCAATTCATCTTCGGCGCGCGCTTTTATGTCGCCGCCTTCAAGGCCGTGCGTGCCGGTGCCGGAAATATGGACTTGCTGGTGGCCCTGGGCACCAGCGCCGGCTACGGCTTGAGCGTTTATGAATGGGCCAGCGCCCACCACGGCAGCATGCCGCATCTGTATTTTGAAGCCTCGGCCGTGGTGATTGCCCTAGTCCTGCTGGGCAAGTACCTGGAAAGCCGCGCCAAGCGCCAGACCGCCAGCGCCATCCGCGCCCTCGAAGCCTTGCGCCCGGAACGGGCGATCCAGGTGATCGATGGCCAGGAGCGGGACGTGGCCATCAGCGCCCTGCGCTTGAATGACCTGGTGCTGGTCAAGCCTGGCGAACGCTTCCCCGTGGACGGTGAGGTACTGGAAGGCCAGAGCCATGCCGACGAGGCGCTGATCAACGGCGAAAGCCTGCCGGTGCCCAAGCAGCCCGGCGACAAGGTTACCGGCGGCGCCATCAACGGCGAAGGCCGGCTGCTGGTGCGCACGCTAGCCTTGGGCACCGAAACCGTCCTGGCGCGCATCATCCGCCTGGTGGAAGACGCCCAGGCGGCCAAGGCCCCGATTCAGAAACTGGTGGATAAAGTCAGCCAGGTCTTCGTGCCGGTGGTGCTGGTGCTGGCCCTGGCAACGCTGATCGGCTGGTGGCTGTACGGTGCGCCGCTGGAAATCGCGCTGATCAACGCCGTTGCCGTGCTGGTGATCGCCTGCCCCTGTGCCCTGGGCTTGGCGACGCCCACGGCGATCATGGCCGGCACGGGTGTGGCCGCGCGCCACGGGATTCTGATCAAGGACGCCGAGGCCTTGGAGCGCGCCCATGAAGTCGACACGGTGGTGTTCGACAAAACCGGCACCCTGACCTCTGGCACACCGCGCATCGCTCACTTGAGCGCCCTCGAGGGTGACGAAGACACGCTGCTGAAAATGGCCGGTGCACTGCAACGCGGCAGCGAACATCCCCTTGCCAAAGCGGTGCTGGACGCCTGCGCCGAGCGCGGTTTGCTCGTGCCGGACATCAGCGACAGCCAATCCCTGGCCGGACGAGGCATTGCCGGCAGCCTCGACGGTCGCCGCCTGGCCCTGGGTAATCGGCGCCTGTTGGACGAGTTGGGCCTGAGCCCCGGCTCGCTGGCCGAATCGGCGCAGGCGTGGGAAACCGAAGGTCGGACCCTGTCCTGGCTGATCGATCAAGACGCGACGCCTCGGGTGTTGGGCCTGTTCGCCTTTGGTGACACCCTCAAGCCCGGCGCGCTCGCCGCCGTACATGCCTTGAATGAGCGCCACATTGCCAGTCACTTGCTCACGGGCGATAACCGGGGTAGTGCCCGGGTGGTGGCCGAAGCGCTGGGCATCAGCCAGGTCCATGCCGAGGTGCTGCCGGCGGATAAGTCCGCCATCGTCCAGCAATTGAAAACACACTCGGTGGTGGCGATGGTCGGCGATGGCATCAACGACGCCCCGGCCCTGGCCGCCGCCGACATCGGCATCGCCATGGGCGGTGGCACCGACGTGGCGATGCACGCTGCCGGGATCACCCTCATGCGTGGCGATCCACGGTTGGTACCGGCGGCCCTGGACATCAGCCGCAAGACCTACGCCAAGATCCGCCAGAATCTGTTTTGGGCATTCGTCTATAACCTGATTGGCATTCCCCTGGCGGCGTTCGGCTTCCTCAACCCAGTGCTGGCCGGCGCGGCCATGGCGCTGTCGAGCGTCAGCGTGGTGAGCAATGCGTTACTGTTGAAATTCTGGACACCCAAGCGGTTGGAGGACAAACGATGAACATCGGCCAAGCGGCCCGCCAGAGTGGCCTGAGCGCAAAGATGATTCGCTATTACGAATCCATCGGCCTGCTCAAGGCAGCCCATCGCACCGACAGCGGCTACCGGATCTATGGTGCCGAGGACTTGCATACCCTG
The DNA here is from genome assembly GCF_026016345.1 of Pseudomonas sp. B21-054. NCBI lineage: Bacteria > Pseudomonadati > Pseudomonadota > Gammaproteobacteria > Pseudomonadales > Pseudomonadaceae > Pseudomonas > Pseudomonas sp. B21-054. The sequence continues at coordinate 779,180 of NZ_CP087204.1, read as the reverse complement.
GCCTTCATCAAGCGCTCCCGGGATCTTGGGTTTTCATTGGAAGAAGTCGGGAAGCTGCTGACTCTTTGGCAGGATCGCCAACGGGCCAGCGCCGATGTCAAGGCCTTGGCTCGGCAGCACATTGATGAACTGAACCAGAAAATCCGTGAGCTGGGTGAACTGCGTGACACCCTTCAGGATCTGGTGGAGCACTGTCATGGTGATCATCGTCCGGATTGTCCGATTCTCAAGGAGTTGGCTTCGGGGTGTTGTCAGGAGGTTGTAGCCGGCTGACGGGCATCCCTGCTGAGTTTTTTGGGGGGCCGTAGTTCGTGTGTATATCCGTTTTTTTTGTAACGGCTACTGGCGGTTCCGCCCTTACGGCGGCTCACTTTTGTGAAGCGCAAAAGTAAGCAAAACGCTCATACCCCACCACTCGGTGCCTCGCCTAGGCTCGGCATGCCCTCTCTCCGGCATTGCTCCGTGGGCCGCCGCGAAGGGCCATCCATGGCCCAGCGCGGCTATCCCGGCATCCATGCCGGGATGCCCACTCCACAATACCTGCGTTCGGCCAGCGTGGTTTAACGGGGCGCCTAAGATCAAAAGCCGGGCGAGGCGGCCTGATAGCCGACCTGGTTCAGGTGGGACCGCGTTTCTCCTGTGGGAGTGGGCTTGCTCGCGAAAGCGGAGGGTCAGTTTGTGATGAGGTTGGATGTGCCGACGCCTTCGCGAGCAAGCTCGCTCCCACAGTTTTTTGTGTCGTATGCAGAGGCTGTGACACCCACAATCCCATGTGGGAGCGAGCTTGCTCGCGATAGCGATGGATCAGCCACATAGATGCTGGACATACCCTGCGCTCTGCTTTGCTTTAGATCTTGATCTTGCTTTTGATCTTGATCTGGACGCCCCATAAACCACGCTGGCCGAACGCAGGCATTGCGTAGTGGGCATCCCGGCATGGATGCCGGGATAGCTGCGCTGGGCCATGGATGGCCCTTCGCAGCGGGCCCACGGAGCAATGCCGGAGAGAGGGCATGCCGAGCCTAGGCGAGGCACCGAGTGGTGGGGCAAAGCGCTTTTGGTTACTTTTGGCGCTCTTCCAAAAGTGACCCGCCGTAAGGGCGGAACCGCCAGCAGCCGTTACAAAAAAAACGGATATACACAAAATCCATACCAATCATTGCATCCAAGGCGGAGGCGGCTCCTCAGCTTTACCAGGAGGAGCATCGTCAGCAGCCCGTACAGCCTGACGACGCTCCTCATCCAAGCGAGCAGCCTCGATCTCACGCATGATCCCCCCGACATCCGCCAACTCTTCCGGCTCGTCGAACTCACCCGTCAGCACACTGGCCGGATGCAAGGTGCCCGCTTCATACAGCGCCCACATTTCCTTGGCGTACTTGGTGCGCCTGAGCTCCGGCGCAAACCGGCCGAAGTAGGACGCCATGTTGCCCACATCCCGCTCCAGCATGCTGAAGGCGTGGTTGTTACCCGCAGCGTCCACGGCTTGCGGCAGATCGATGATCACCGGTCCTGTCGGCGTGAGCAGTACGTTGAACTCCGACAGGTCACCGTGCACCAGACCGGTACACAGCATCAGCACAATCTGGGAAATCAGGAACGCATGATATTCACGAGCCTGATCCGGCTCCAGCACCACATCGTTCAGGCGCGGTGCCGCATCACCGTATTCGTCGGCCACCAGTTCCATCAGCAGCACGCCTTCAAGGAAGTCGTACGGCTTGGGCACTCGCACACCCGCGCTTGCCAACCGGAACAGCGCCGCCACTTCGGCGTTCTGCCAGGCGTCTTCGGTTTCCTTGCGTCCGAACTTCGAGCCCTTGGCCATGGCCCGGGCCTGACGGCTATTACGGACCTTGCGACCCTCCTGATACTCGGCCGCCTGACGAAAACTTCGCTTGTTCGCCTCCTTGTAGACCTTGGCGCAACGTAGCTCGTTGCCGCAGCGCACCACATAAACAGCTGCTTCTTTACCACTCATGAGTGGGCGCAGCACCTCGTCGACCAGACCGTCCTCGATCAGGGGTTCAATGCGTTTTGGAGTCTTCATCAGCTTTTATTGTGGGTCCTTTATTACCGAACACGCGAATGACAGTCGTTATACGGCAATCTTTCCTCCACGGGGAGGGGTTGCCGACCTATGAACCTTACGATGCACACAATGTGCCGGATTAAATCGACCGCGCCGAATCATAGCCGAGACCGGGTGTGGCGTTGGCAACTGAATGCGAAGGCATTTGCGACAAGGGCTGACAGCAACATCCGCAGCCAATGCTTAGGATTTAAACAACTCCCCCGGGGTGTACCCAAACATTCCCTTGAACGCCGCGATAAAAGCGGATGTTGAATCATACCCACAGGACAGCGCCGCACTGGTCACACTGTCGCCCTGCTCCAACGATCCCAGGGACGACAGCAAGCGCACGCGCTGGCGCCAGGCGCGAAAGCTCAGGCCGGTCTCGCGCTGGAACAGGCGCATCAGGGTTTTTTCCGACGTCCCCAGGCGTTCAGCCCAGGCTTGCAGGGTGACGCTCTGGTCGGGCTGTTCGATCAGTTCGTTGCACAGCGTCAGCAAACGCGCATGCCGGGGCAACGGCAGGGAGAACCCCACTTCCGGCAGGGTTGCCAACTGGTCCAGCAGCACCTGAACCAATCGCTCTTCCTGACTGTCGCCCTGGGGATACTCGGCCGGGAGCTGACAGAAAACCTTGATCAACTCCCGCGCCAGCGGCGTGACTTCCAACACCCGGCAACGCTCATCCGCCCATGGGCAGGCCTGGCGATGGACATAAAGACTGCGCATTTCCGCCCGGGTGGAGGTCACCACGTGATGCTCCAGGTCGGCCGGGATCCAGATACCCCGTTGGGGCGGGGCGAAGAAGCTGCCCTCGGCGGTGTGAACGCCGAGAACACCGCTGATGGCATAGGAGAATTGCACCCAGTCATGGCGATGGGCTTGGGTCCAGGATCCGGCGCTCAAGCTTTCGACGCGGGCGTAAAGCGGCCTCGGCAATTGCGTCAGGTCGGGAATGCGTCTTTCCAGCTGCTGGTGTCCGTTAGTCGGCATTGATTGGCCTTATGTCGCAAGACGGTTGTATGCACCGACGTTAGGCTAAGTCGACTTTTCTTACAACTCGCGGTGCCCTATGCACATCTTCCGCCACCTCAAACGCATAATGACCGACTGGTTCCTCTGCGGCATGCTGCTCGCCACGTTGCTGGCGTACTTCTTTCCGACCTTTGGCGCCAGCGGCGGCGCCATGCACGCCGAGTGGGTCGTCAATATCGGCATCTTCGTGGTGTTTTTCCTGCATGGGGTCAACCTGTCCGGCGAGCAGATTCGCCACGGCCTGAAAAACACGCGGCTGCACCTGATGGTGCAAGGCTTCACCTTTGGCGTGTTTCCGCTGATCTGGTTGCTGTGCAACTGGCTGCTGGGCAGCCATGTGCCGTCGTTGCTGATGCTGGGGTTCTTTTACCTGTGCGCCCTGCCCTCGACCATTTCCTCCTCGGTGGCCCTGACCGGTAGCGCTGGCGGCAACGTGCCGGCGGCGATTCTCAACGCGAGCCTGTCGAGTGTGCTGGGGGTGGTCCTGACACCGCTGCTGGTCAGCTTCGTGGTCGGCAGCGGCGCCGGTGGCATCGACCTGGGTTCAACCTTGCTCGACCTGTGCCTGATGTTGCTGCTGCCGCTGGTGCTGGGGCAGTTCCTGCGGCGTTGGCTGGCGGGTTTTTTCGGTCGGTACAAGCGCTACACGAGCATCATCGACAAACTGGTGATCCTGCTGCTGGTCTACGCGGCGTTCTGCAACTCGATGGTGTCCGGGATCTGGCAGCAGCAAGGCCACGGCGTGCTGCTCAGCGCGGTGATTGGCAGTGCCGTGCTGCTGGCCGTCATCCTGTGGACAACCACCCGCGTTGCTCGGGCCCTGCAATTCAGCAGTGCCGACGAGGTCGCCGCGGTGTTCTGCGCCAGCAAGAAATCCCTTGCCGCCGGGGTACCAATGGCCGCGTTGATTTTTGGCAATCACCCCGGCCTGGGCCTGATTCTGCTGCCGATCATGATCTATCACCCACTGCAGTTGATCGTCTGCTCGATCCTGGCAGAGCGTTACTCCAGCCACCATCGAGCGCTGGCCGCGCAACAGAACGAGGCGCTCCTCAACGCTCGATAATCACCGTCACGCCTTGGCCGGCGGCCGCACAGATCGAAATCAGCCCCCGGCCTCGTCCCGCGGCATCCAGCAACTTGGCGAGGTTGGCGACAATGCGCCCGCCCGTGGCGGCAAACGGGTGCCCGGCAGCCAGGGAACTGCCCTTCACGTTCAACCGACTGCGGTCTATGGCGCCCAGCGGCGCGTCGAGCCCCAGGCGGGTCTTGCAGTAGTCCGGGTCTTCCCAGGCTTTCAGCGTGCATAACACCTGGGCGGCGAACGCTTCGTGGATCTCGTAGTAATCGAAGTCCTGCAAGGTCAGGCCGTTGCGCGCCAGCAGTCGCGGCACGGCGTAGACCGGCGCCATCAGCAACCCCTCGGCGCCATTGACGAAGTCCACCGCCGCCGTTTCGCCATCCCGCAGATACGCCAGGATCGGCAGGCCACGAGCCTTGGCCCACTCTTCGCTGCCCAGCAACACCAACGAAGCACCATCGGTCAGTGGCGTAGAGTTGCCCGCCGTCATGGTGCCCTTGGCGCTTTTTTCGAAGGCAGGCTTGAGGGACGCGAGTTTTTCCAGGGTCAGGTCTGGGCGCAAATTGTTGTCCCGGGTCAGGCCAAGGAACGGCGTCATCAGATCGTTCTGCCAGCCTTCGGCGTAGGACGCCGCCATTTTCTGATGACTTTCCAGGGCCAACTGATCCTGTTCTTCCCGGGGAATCTGCCAGGTCTGGGCCATCAACTCACAGTGCTGGCCCATGTTCAGCCCGGTGCGCGGCTCGTTGATGCGCGGCAGGTCGGGCACCAGGTGCTGGGGACGCAGTTGCAGGAACGTCTTGATCTTATCGGCGGTGGTCTTGGCGCGGTTGGCTTGCAGCAGAATCCTGCGCAGCCCTTCATTGACTGCAATAGGCGCGTCCGAGGTGGTATCAACCCCACCGGCAATGCCGCTGTCGATCTGGCCCAGGGCGATCTTGTTGGCGACCAGCAGCACCGTCTCCAATCCCGTGCCGCAGGCCTGTTGTACGTCGTAAGCCGGCGTCATCGGTGACAGCCGCGAACCGAGCACGCATTCACGGGTCATGTTCATGTCCCGGGAGTGCTTGAGCACCGCACCGGCAGCCATTTCGCCGATGTGCAGGCCGTGCAGGTTGTAACGCTCGATCAGCCCTTCAAGGGCAGCCGTCAGCATCGCTTGGTTGCTGGCGGTGGCATAGGGCCCGTTGGAACGGGCGAAGGGAATGCGGTTACCGCCGATAATCGCGACGCGGCGTAGCTGTGTCATGAAGAACTCCCTGTGTATCCGGATGCGCTAATGGTCCTGCGGGAACTCCGCTCCCGCTCAAGCTTAGGCTTTATCTGGCCAATCGAACGACTGATTGCAAATCATGGTCCACACTTGGAACCTCATCAGCCGGAGTGTGTTCCATGTCTGACCGTTATATCGACTTCGCCAATTCAGCCATCGGCCTGCGTCTGGTCGGGGCTTTGGGCCTGCCATCGCCGGTACGCCTGGAACGCTGGCAGGCTGGGCGGTTGCGGCCAATCGAGGGGGCGTTGCTGCTGGGTGGTGGGCCGCTGACCGAACAGGTTGGCTCGTTCGCCAAGCGTCTGACCGACGCCATTTTCGTCTACGGCGCCGAACCGACCCTGGCCACTGAGTGGATTCCCGGCCACGGTCCGAAAATCAAGGCCGTGGTGTACGACGCCAGCCATTTGGTGCAGGTCGATCAGCTCAAACAGTTGCGGGAATTTTTCCAGCCCCTGATGAAAAACCTCGACCACAGCGCCCATGTCGTCATCCTCGGCCAGGCCCCGGAAAGCCTCGACGATCCTTTTGCCGCCAGTGCCCAGCGGGCGCTGGAGGGTTTCAGCCGTTCCCTGGCCAAAGAGTTGCGCCATGGCGGGACGCTGCAACTGCTGTATGTCGGCGACGGCGCCGAAACACAGCTGGAAGGCGCGCTGCGGTTTTTCCTGTCGCCCAAGAGCGCTTTCGTTTCCGGGCAGGTGATTCGCCTCAATGCCTGCGACAGCCAGGTCCAGGATTGGACCCGCCCACTCACGGGTCTCAAGGCCCTGGTCACCGGCGCGGCCCGCGGGATCGGTGCCTCCATCGCCGAAACCCTGGCCCGGGACGGCGCCGATGTGATCTTGCTGGACGTCCCGCCGGCCAAGGCCGACCTCGATGCCTTGGCGGCACGCTTGAGTGGCCGTAGCGTAACCCTGGACATCTGCGCCGAAGACGCTGCCGCACAGCTGATCGAGCACCTGCCCGATGGCGTCGACATCGTGGTGCACAACGCCGGCATCACTCGGGACAAGACCCTCGCCAACATGACCCCGGAGTTCTGGGACGCCGTGCTGGCGGTCAACCTCAACGCGCCGCAAGTGCTGACCAAGGCCCTGCTCGACAGCGGTACCCTGCGGGACAATGGCCGGGTGATTCTGCTGGCGTCCATCAGCGGCATTGCCGGCAACCGTGGGCAAACCAACTACGCCGCGAGCAAGGCCGGGTTGATCGGCCTGGCCCAGGCCTGGGCGCCGACGCTGCAGCCACGGGGCATCAGCATCAACGCGGTGGCGCCGGGTTTCATTGAGACCCGCATGACCGCCGACATCCCCTTCGCCCTGCGCGAAGCCGGGCGGCGCATGAGTTCCCTGGGCCAGGGTGGCCTGCCCCAGGACGTCGCCGAAGCCGTGGCATGGCTGGCGCAACCGGGCACGGGCGCAGTGACCGGACAGGCGCTGCGGGTGTGTGGGCAAAGCCTTTTGGGAGCATGACCATGACGATCCAATGGCACGAGGTAAGCGCCGCGCCGAACATGTCCGGGCTCTACGCGAAAGCCGCGACACGCCGCAAGGTTACCGGCAAGACGTTGCCGGAGGACGGATTGCGCCAAGTGATACAGGTCGATCAGCAACGCCTGGCGGCCTATCGCAAGGTCTGCGGTTTCAGCGAAAACGGGCTACTGCCGCCGACCTATCCCCACGTACTGGCGTTCGCCCTGCAAATGCAATTGCTCACCGTTCGGGATTTTCCGTTCCCGCTGCTGGGGCTGATCCACTTGAGCAACCGCATCCGCGTGCTGCGGCCCATGGGCGGGGTCAGCCAGGTGCGGGCCAGCGTCAATGTCGAGAACCTGCAAGCCCACCCCAAGGGCGCGGTGTTCAATCTCGTGACCCGCATCGATGATCAACTGGGGCCGTTGTGGGAGGCCGAGAGCCAGATGCTGTGCAGAGGCGTCCAACTTGACGGCACGCTGGTGGAGGAGCCGCCACAGACCCCGCTGGCGTTGACTGAAGTGGCACACTGGACGGCACCGGCGGACATCGGTCGGCAGTACGCCAAGGTGTCCGGCGACTACAACCCGATTCACCTCAGCGGTATCAGCGCCCGCCTATTCGGCTTCCCCACCGCCATCGCCCACGGCCTGTGGAACAAGGCCAGAACCCTCGCGGCGCTGGACGACCACCTGCCCGAGGCCAACCTCGAGATCGAAGTGACCTTCAAGAAACCCGTGCGCCTGCCCAGTGAGGTGACCCTGCTGGCCAGCGCGGCGGGGTCCAGTGGAAACCTGCGGTTGGTGGGAGCTGGGGATCTGGAGCATATGGTGGGGAGTTGGGGGCCGGTGGCCTGAGCGATGACAGGGTTTATCCCTGTGGGAGCGAGCTTGCTCAGGAAAGCGGTGGGTCAGTTTGCATTGATGTTGGATGTACCGCCGTCATCGCGAGCAAGCTCGCTCCCACATTTGTTCTCGGGCGTTCACAGATTCAGTGTCCACCGCCAATCCCCCTGTGGGAGCGAGCTTGCTCAGGAAAGCGGTGGGTCAGTTTGCATTGAGGTCGGATGTACCGCCGTCATCGCGAGCAAGCTCGCTCCCACATTTGTTCTCCGGCGTTCACAGATTCAGTGTCCACCGCCAATCCCCTGTGGGAGCGAGCATGCTGGCGAAAGCGGTGGGTCAGTTTGCATTGATGTTGAATGTACCGCCGCCTTCGCGGGCAAGCTCGCTCCCACATTTGTTCTCGGCCAGGGCTAGCGGGGCGGGTAGTTGGTCAGGATCCGCCCCACCGTCTCACGCACGGCCATGCTACGGTCAGTCGGATTGGGCGAGTTGCTGAGCATTCGCTCGTCACTGCCACGCCACACCAGCTTCCCGTCCTTGCCATCGAGCAAGTCGATCTGCAGCGTGGCGACTTTGTAGCTGATGTTGCGGGTTTCGTTGTACATCGGGCCGCCCCAATAGCCGTTCCAAGGCCCGCCCCAACCGCCACCGTAATTAGTCGTGACCTGTTGTTGACGATCCTCGACGATCAAATAGGCCTGGACCTGCACGTCGCCTCGCCCGCCAGCCGGCGCCTGGCGCAGACCGCGTTGGTCGAGTTGATCGGTAACGGCCTGGCGGATCCGTTGCTCCGTCAGGTCGCTCTTGATCCGCGGATCATCGGGGCGATATTGCAGCGCCGGTTCTTTCCAGCTCCAACTGCGATACGCCGCAAAATCACGACCAGGGTCGAAGTCGTGGTTGGCCTGGTTGGCGGCGCAGGCGCTGAGCAGCAGGGCAAAGGCCAGTAGAGCAAGACGGCGAAACATGGTTTTTCTCCGTTGCGTAATCAACTTGGCGGATAAGCCGACATGGCTTTTTCCACCGCTTCACGAATGGCATCGGTGCGCTCACTCTGGCTGCCCCGCTGGCCGGTCTCGGCACTGGCGCTCCACACCGGCTGACCATTGCGCGCATCGAACAGATTCACCCGAACCACCACGACCTGTTCCTGATACGTGCGCACCATCGGCACCGTGTGATACGCCCCATAGCCAGGCCCATAACGGTCATAACGGTTATAGCCACCGTAGTAACCCGTATCGTAGTCATCGCGAACCTGACGCACACGGGTCTCCAGGCGCAGATCGGCGCTGACGAACAGGTCGGCCGGCCGGTTGTCATGCAACGGGCGCAGGCCACGCTGGTCCAGGGCATTGCTTACCGCCTCGGCCACCTGGGCCGAGTCCGCCCAGGCCGTGCCTGGAGGCAGCTGCCCGTTGAGCCAGGCCCAACTGCGATAGCGCCCGTAGTCACGGGGCGGTGCGGGGTACGCACTGCGATCGAACACCGTGGCGGCTTCGGGCGGCGCTGGTGGCAGCGGATTGGAAGTGGCGACATAGGGGTTGCTGCCCTGGCAAGCCGCCAGTCCCAGGCACAGCATCAACAACCCTGAACGACCTTTCATTTCGCTCTCCGGTCACACTGGACGGCAGATCCAGTGCAGATAACGTCCCAACCCGGCAAACGCCGGATGGCGACGGTGGGCCAGTTCCATTTCCAGCAACTGCGCAAGCTCCACGCGCGCCTGGAACTCCACCGGCATGTAGTCATGGAAAACTCGCACGCCACTCTGGCTTTCGACCTGCCACACGCCTTCAAGTTGCGCCGCCAATTCCCGTGGATCAAGGGGTTGTTGCGGCGTCAGGCTCTGTTTTTCACCGGCCATGTCGTTTTTGCGCAACTTACGGAAATGCCCCTTGAGCAGGTTGCGATAGACCAGCGCGTCGCGGTTGTAGAACGCCAGGGACAGCCAGCCACCGGGCCCCGTGAGTTGATGCAGCACTGGCAGGATCGCGTGGGGTTCGGCCAGCCATTCCAGCACCGCGTGGCACAGCACCAGATCGTACGGTTCCGTGAGCTGGCCGAGCAGGTCCTGCCATGGCGCCTGGATGAACGTGGCGCTCTGTCCGGCATCGGCAAAACGCTGGCGGGCGCCTTCGAGCATGGGCTCGGCCGGCTCGGCCAAAGTCACCTGATGACCGCGCTCGGCCAGCCACAACGACATATGACCCAGGCCGGCGCCGATGTCCAGCACGCGTAATGGCCGCTGCGGCAAGATTTCCAGCAGATCGGCCTGAAGCACCGCCAGGCGGATCGCGCCCTTGGCCCCCCCGTAGATTTTTTCGGCAAACCGGGTCGCGAGCTGATCGAAATGACGGTCGCTCATTGGCCGAACCGCCGCTCGCTGTCCGCCAACTTGCTGCGCACCACGGCGTCCATGTCCAGCCCCAGCTCGCTGCACAACAGCAGCAGGTACAACACGATGTCACCGACCTCCTGCCCGGCGTGGGCCAATGTGTCCGCCGGCAGTTGGCGCGACTGGTCCTCGGTCAGCCACTGGAAAATCTCCACCAGTTCGGCCATCTCCACACTGGCGGCCATGGCGAGGTTTTTCGGGCTGTGGAATTGCCGCCAGTCGTTACGGTCACGAATGGCGTGCAGGCGTTCGGTCAGTTCAACAAGGTTCATCGGGCTCTCCTGAATGCCCATAGCTTCCGGGGGATAACGGGGGAAGGCAAGAGTCTCGATACGAAGCGGCGGTTTGCCCCATAATCGAACGATCTCGACCGCCACAGCTCCTACAATCAGGAGCCAAGGGCTCAACGTAGATTTCCCTCCCATCAGGATGCACATATGCAGGTAGAAAGCTTTTTCGAATGGCTCGGCCAGGCACTCGGTTCGGTGATCCGTTTCATCGTCGACCTGCTCAGCGGCCTGTTCAACACCCTGGCCAACGCCGGCGGCAACTTCGTCGATGGCCTGTCGCGCACCCTGGGCATGGACGCCTCGATCATCAGCATTCTCGCGCTGATCCTCGGGCTGATGTTGCTGTACTCGGCGATCCGCGCGTTCATGCGGGCGTCGATCGTCATGGGCATTATCTGGTTGGTGCTGGGGTTGTGGTTGTTGAGTTGGATCATTCACTAAAGCACCCAGCGATCCCAAGCCGAACACAACCTTGTGGCGAGGGGATTTATCCCCGCGGGGCTGCAAAGCAGCCCCAAAACCAGACACTGCAGTGTGTCAGATTCATTGAATCCAACCTTCAAGGGGCTGCTGCGCAGCCCCGCGGGGATAAATCCCCTCGCCACAATGAATCCAAGTTCCGCAGGGAACGATCAGGCTAGAACCCGCTACAATCGCGCTCCATCAAGGAGCCCGCATGTCCAACCTGATCACCGACTGGCGCGACCGCCTGACCCATCGCCGGGTCTGGGCGTTGGCTGCGCCGATGATTCTTTCGAATATTTCCGTGCCGCTGGTGGCGTTGGTGGACAGCACCGTCATCGGCCATTTGCCCCATGCCCATCAGTTGGGCGCGGTGGCGGTCGGGGCGAGTTTGTATACGGTGTTGGCGTGGGCCATGGGTTTCTTGCGCATGGGTTCCACCGGCTTCGCGGCCCAGGCCGCTGGGCGTGGGGATGGAACGGCGTTGCGGCAGGTGTTGTTGCAAGGCCTGCTGCTGGCGATGGGCTTGGCGGTGGTGCTGGGCGCCGTCGGCGTGCCGTTGAGTGGCGTGGCATTGCACTTCATGCAGCCCTCCGCCGAGCTCAACCAGTTGACCCAGGATTTCTTTCACACTCGGCTGTTCGGCCTGCCGGCGGCGCTGGCCAGTTATGCGCTGGTGGGCTGGTTTCTCGGTGCCCAGAATGCCCGGGCACCGTTGGCAATCCTGTTGGTGACCAACCTGGTCAACATCGCCCTCAACCTGTGGTTCGTGATTGGCCTGGATTGGGGCGTGACCGGTTCGGCCCGAGCGTCGGTAATCGCCGAGTGGACGGGGGCGCTGGTCGGCCTGGCCCTGGCTCGTCACACACTCCGCGCCTGGCCTGGACAGATTGCCTGGGCCGCCCTGGGGGTGTGGCAGAGCTGGCGTCCGCTGCTGGCGGTGAACCGCGACATTTTCATCCGCAGCCTGGTGCTGCAAGCTGTGTTTTTCCTGATCACGGTGCAAGGCGCACGCCTGGGGGATGCGACCGTGGCCGCCAATGCCCTGCTGCTCAATGGCCTGCTGCTGACCGCCCACGCCCTGGATGGCTTGGCCCATGCCGTCGAAGCACTGTGTGGTCACGCCATCGGCGCCCGCGACCGGCTGGCCCTGCGCCGCTCGCTGGTGGTGGCCGGCGGTTGGTCACTGATCGCCAGTGTCGGCTTTGCGCTGCTGTTCCTGCTCGCCGGCCACGGGTTCATCGCGATGCAAACCAACATCCCCGACGTGCGCGACACGGCTGATCGCTATCTGCCTTACCTGGCGACCCTGCCGCTGATTGCGGTCTGGAGCTATCTGCTCGATGGCCTGTTCATCGGCGCCACCCGCGCACGGGAGATGCGCAACGGCATGTTGCTGACCTTGGTGCTGACGTTGCCTGTCGCCTGGGCGCTGCAAGGGTTGGGTAACCACGGGTTGTGGATCACTTTCCTGCTGTTCATGGCCTTGCGCAGCCTGACCCTCGGTGTCATCGCCTGGCGCTTGCAGCGACGCGACCGCTGGCTCGGCGCCCATGCCCTATAACGTTTCACTCCGGGTGGTCCTGCCACAGCTTGCGCAGATGATCGAGCCGCTCACGCTGCGAATCGCCCACCAGCCCCGACACTGGCCGGGCGTTGGGGTACTGCAGGCGCAACCATAACCAGTCGTCGAGCACCGGTCGCTCGGTAAACCCCAGCGCCAGTCCCTGCTGCAAGTCGCCCCAGAGCAAGCGGTAGTCCCGCCCGGTGGAACGAGACCATTGCCAGGCATGATGCTCCAGCACGCACCGCTGCAACTGGCTTTGTTGCCGGTCGCTGAGGCCGTGCTCTTTCTCCAGTGCCGTCACCGGCAACCCGGGGTTGGCCAGTTGTTGCCAACCCTGGCTGCCGATCGCCCGGTCGGCCCAAGTGCCTCCGAACCAGCGCAACAGGCTGATCGGACCCAGCCAGCAACTGAGTTCCTGAGGGTCGCAGCCGTCGAAGAAATAGCTGGCGGTGTGCGGGTTGTAATAGCTCAGCAAGGCCTTGTGGTGCAGGCCCAGCGTTACCGTGAGCATGCGACGCAGATGCGCCAGCAGTTGCGCGGCGGGCGCCGGGCTGACCACTAGCAGCCCCGGCCAGGAACGTGCATCCAGGTGACAGAGGCTGGCCAGCGCGGGCGATTGCCGCAGGTCCATCAGCAGCGGACTGTGCTCCCGAAGCCCGTGCAACTCGGTGTCTTCGAACAAGACAAACCGCCGGACCTCGGTGAATTGCTCTCGCACAAGCCGCGTCGCCTCGGGTGCTCCCGGTACGTCGAGCAGCAGCCAATGCGACGATGGTCCAGACAGGGCGGCAGCGCTCATGGAGCAACGCCTGGGCTATGCCGCGTGAGCAAGCGGCAAGTACACACCGGCTGAGCACAGGGGCTGAAGCTCCCGCCACCGGGCAGCAGGCACAACAACACCAACGGCTCGGCATTCCGGAGCGCCGACACCAGGACCGGGTCGGCTGTGGACGGCCAGGGCGCGTCCTGGGGGTTCACGCTTGCGCAGGCCTCATCCATCGAGTCCGAGGCGGCGGGACCGTCGAGCAAAGCACTGATCAACGGCCGATCCGGGTCGCCTTCGATAAAACTCACCAGCACCTCGGTACCGTCACGCAAGCCACCCGCCCCATCAACGGCCAGTTCCGGCGCCAATGGCAACCAACAATGACTGGGGCTCGCGCCCTCCCCCTGATAAACCCAGTCGAACTGCACCGCCACTCGCCCCGCCCGTTGCACCGCCGGTTCATCCACTTCCACCACCCAGCCGCGTTGCCGGCTGACCATGCGCGGCTTGGCGGGAACCCGGGACGCCATGAACCGAACGCCCCAAGGGATGGCCTTGAAATGATTGTCATACCCGCCCGCCTGTGCGCGATGCTCGACCTTCGTCAAGAGCCAGCGCTGATTCCAGCCTTCAAAAGGATGGGCCGTCAGTGATAACACCCGACCAGAGTGCAAGTGCATCAGATGGCTGTGGCCCTGGGCAATGTGCTCCCCCAACACATCGGTCTGCACGCTGAAGGTCCGCACCTGCCTGTCGCCCCCATAAATCGCCTCGCCAGCGGGGGGGAAAGTGCCCGCACTGTCCGCGAACACCAGGCAATGCCCATCCCGGGCGTGCTCGAAATGGAAATGAATGCCCGCCTCGGCGCACACGCGCTGAAGAAACTGCAGGTCCGACTCCCGATATTGGGTGCAGAAATCCCGCAGCGGATAATCACCGCTCAAGTCCAGGCACAGGCTGCGCCCGCTGATGCCATGGGCCTTGAGCACCTGGCGGAGAATCTGTGGCACCGAACGGGCACTGAATACCCGTTGATTGAACCGCTGCGCCAGGCAAGCCAGCTTCGGCCCGATGCGCACCCGGCAACCGGCATCGTGACGGTGCTGGACCAACTCATGAAGCTGCCCATGCACGCCCCGGCCCGAGGCCCCGAAACTCAACCAGACACTGCGGTACAGCAGGCCCGCCAAGTCCAGCGTCGGGTCGCTGTTCAACAACTCCACTTCATAGACGAAGGGCTCGCTGATGGCTTCGCTACCCGTGAAGGCCACGACGACAAAGGGTTCGGGCAGACCGGCTATCTCCAGACGAAAGACTGGCTCGCAGGCTGGATCGGACATCGGCGTTTCTCTACAGGAGGGGCGGCCGGGGATTCTCGCTGAGAGCCATGGCCGAGTAGAGGGCCCAAGTACAAGTTAGGAAAGGGACTACATGAAATAAGGACATCGCCGGTTAAATGCACCAAGGTGCGGAAATAACGACGGCACAAATAAAAACGCCCTTCAGGACTGTCCGAAAAATCCCGCAATATGCGGTGTAGTTTCTGACAGCCCTGGAGGGCGGTGTTAATCAGCCGAAAGTGGTGAAGCAGACGCGGCCGATCACGACGACAGATAGGACGAGCGAGTCAGCCCCAGGCGCAACGCATCCAGGAACTGGGTGCGCTCGGCGGCGCTGATGCGGGCGCTGGCGCATTTGTCGCGGTAATGAGTCATCAACTCCTCCGGCGACAAGTGCACGTAGCGCAGCATGTCTTCGATGGTGTCGTGGGTTTCGATACCGGCGTGGTACACGCTGCCGTCGGCGTTCTGGTAGATGTTCACCGAGTCGGTGTCGCCGAACAGGTTGTGCATGTCGCCGAGGATTTCCTGGTAGGCGCCCACCAGGAAGATGCCCAGCAGATAGTCTTCGCCTGGATTGAGGGAATGGACCGGCAGGCTGGTCTCGATGCTCTGCTCATCGACGTATTGCTTGATCTTGCCGTCGGAGTCACAGGTCAGGTCTTGCAGCACGGCGCGGCGCAGCGGCTCTTCGTCCAGGCGATGCAACGGCAGGATCGGCAACACCTGGCCGATGGCCCAGGTATCCGGCAGGCTCTGGAACACCGAGAAGTTGCAGATGTACTTGTCGGCGAGCTTGTCGTTGAGCTCATCGAGCACCTGGCGATGGGAACGCTGGCGGGCCTTCAACGAGTTGTGCAGGCGCCGGCACACGGCGAAATAGCACTGCTCGGCCAAGGCTTTTTCCGCCAGGGTCAGCTTGCCGTCGGCATACTGGGAGGCCACGTCGCTCATGTAGTGAGTGGCGCGCCAGTAGGTCTCGGTGACCATTTCGATATCGGTCGGGCCCAGCAGGTCAACCAGCCATTGCACGGTTTCCGGCAGTTCCTGTTTGTTGTCGATAACAGGCACGTCGTCGTGGTGTTTCTCGACGTCGGTCACCTGCACCACCAGCATCGCGTGGTGGGCGGTCAGGGAGCGGCCGCTTTCGGAGAAGATATGCGGATGCGGCAAGCTCTGGGCATCGCAGAACTCCTTGAGCATGCCCACCACGACACCGGCGTAATCGTCCATGTCGTAGTTGATCGAACTGGCATTGCGCGAGTGCGTACCGTCGTAGTCCACGCCCAGGCCACCACCGACGTCGATGTGATCCACCGGCAGGCCGAGGTTGCGCAGTTCACCGTAGTAACGGATCGCTTCCTTGAAGCCGTGCTGGTAGTCCGCCAGGTTGGCGATCTGCGAGCCCATGTGGAAGTGCAGCAGGCGGATGCCCTGGTCCAGGCCGGCGGCGCGGAAACGCTCGACCACCGACAGCAGCTGCGCGGCCGACAAACCGAACTTGGACTTCTCGCCACCGGTATCGGCCCACTTGCTCGAGGCCAGGGACGACAGGCGCACCCGCAGGCCGACCTGTGGCTTGACCTTCAGGGCGGCGGCCTCTTCGATCACCAGGCCGACTTCGGACTCTTTCTCGATGACGATGAACACGTTGTGACCCAACTTCTGCCCCATCAGCGCCAGGCGGATGAACTCGCGGTCCTTGTAACCGTTGCAGACGATGGTCCCGCCCTTCGGCGCCAGGGCCAACACGGCCAACAGTTCAGGCTTGGAACCGGCTTCCAGGCCGATGGAGACGTTCTGGGTGGCGATGATGTTTTCGATCACCGCTTCCTGCTGGTTAACCTTGATCGGATAGAGCGCGGTGTACTGGCTCTGGTATTCCAGGCGCGCGATGTTGCTGTCGAACGCGCCAGTGAGCTGACGCACACGGTCTTGCAGGATGTCGGGGAAGCGCACCAACAGGGGCAGCGACAGGCCGCTCTGGCGCAACTGGTCGACTTGCTCGAAGAGGTCGATGGGCGAGCTGTCGGGGCCGTTCGGACGAACTTCGACGCGACCGGCGTCATTGATCGCGAAATACCCGGCCCCCCAATGGCGAATCCCGTAAACACTGCGGCTGTCCGCAACTGTCCATTGGCTGCCATCGTCTTTGCGTGTGCGTCGTACGGACATCGAAGTCCCCTATAAAGAAGTCAAAATGCACCATCCGGTCGGAGGCTGGCGCAGTCTAAAGAATGAAAATGACGAATTGTCTGTCAGCAGGGTAGACCCTGCTCGCAGCGCTGAGTTTAGAACCCCGTTCAGAACAGGCTCTGTGAAAACCATGTGGGCGACCTCGAACGCTGGGTTCGAATCAAGCCGAGGGTGGTTTTCACAGAGGCTGCTAGCCGCCGGATTTCTTTGCCTTGAAGCCGTGTTTGGTCAGTTCCGCCAGCAACAGCTCGACGTGATCGCCCTGGATCTCGATGATGCCGTCTTTCAACGCACCACCCGTGCCACAGCGTTTCTTCAACGTGGTAGCCAGCTCCTTGAGCGCGTCTTCGGCCAACGGCACGCCGGTGATCGTGGTCACCGTCTTGCCGCCACGGCCTTTGCTTTCACGGCGCACACGAGCGATGCCGTCACCTTCGGGGATGACGGTCTGTTTGCAGATGCAGGCATCCACCGGTTGACGGCAATCAGGGCAATGACGACCGGCGTCGGTAGAAAATACCAGGCCGCCCAGGGCGGCGAAGGATGCGGCTTTTTTGGCCACCGGCAATCCTCTTGGGAGGACAAAGACTGGTCGAGGAGCACAGGCCTCGACCGCGAAGCCCCACTCAGGCAGGGGCAGCGCTACTGGACCGCAGACGCCGGTTCAGCTTGAAAAGTCGCGCAGTGTAACGGCAAAAAGCCAACTTGCTAAGGGCCAATCGGCGCCAATTTATAGCTTCTTTGCGACGCCATCGCCATGGCTACGCAAATAGCGCTCAAGCGCCGCCAGAGAGTCCGGGCAGTAAGGCTTGCGCTGGATTTCATCGAGCACCTGTTCGACCGGCAGGAAACGCGCCTCGAGGACTTCTTCGGGTTGCAGGATCAGCGGGCCGTCCCACACGGCCGAGAAGGCCGAGCACCACAGGCGACTGCCGGGGTCTTCGAAGTAAAAATGGTCATGGGCCGTCAGTTCGACACCGCTCACGCCCAATTCCTCGGCCAGCTCACGGGCGGCTGATTCAGCGTAGGTCTCGTCCGCCTGCACCATGCCGCCCGCCGCCACGTCCCAGAACCCGGGGTAGATCGCCTTGCTCAAGGTCCGCCGATGCACGCACAGCTCACCGGCGGAGTTGAACAGCATGATGTAGGTGCCGCGTCCGATCAGGCCGCGCTCACGCAGATCGGAACGCACCAGGCTACCGAGCAGGTTGTCGTGCTCGTCGACCCAAGCGATCAGTTCGGCATCCGAGGCCACCCGGTGGGCGACCTCCCGGGGACTTTCGCTCATGGATCAGCCCTGGTTCAGCAATTGCCGCAAGTCGATCACCGCCGCGTTGGCGCGGGAGATGTAGTTGGCCATCACCAGCGAGTGGTTCGCCAATACACCGAAGCCGCTGCCATTGAGGATCATCGGGCTCCAGACCGGCTCCTGGGAGGCTTCCAGCTCCCGAATGATCTGCCGCACGCTGACCGTGGCGTTCTTTTTCGCCAGCACATCGGCGAAGTCCACCTCGATGGCGCGCAGCAAGTGCGACAGTGCCCAGGCCTGACCGCGGGCTTCATAGAACACGTTGTCGATCTGCAACCACGGGGTCTCGACCACCTCTTCATCCACCTGCGGCACCTGGCCCGGGGCCGGGACTTCGGTTTTCAGCGAGGTGTTGAGCTTGACCCGGCCGACACTGGCCGACAGGCGCTGGGACAGCGAACCCAGGCGGGTGCCGACATCGCCCAACCAGTTGTTCAGGTTGTCGGCGCGCGCGTAGAACAAGGCGTTTTTCTGGGTCGGGTCGGACAACCGGGCCTGATAACGGCTCAGGGAATTGATGCCTTCCTGGTATTCCGACTCACTGGAAGGCAGCACCCAACTGCGGTTATCGAAGTTGAAACGCGGCTCGGCCTTGGCCAGGTCGGCATCCTCGGCGGACTGGGACTGGGAGCGGGCGAAGTCCTTGCGCAAGGCGCGGCTCAGGTCGCGGACCTGCACCAGCACGCCGTATTCCCAGCTCGGCATGTTGTCCATCCACAGCCCTGGCGGGAAGCGATCATTGGAAATGTAGCCGCCGGGCTTGGTCAGCAGCGTCCCTGCCACGGTCTTGAGGGTCTCGACGGTGGTGTAGCCGACCACCATTTGCCGGCCGTCCTTCTCGGCTGCCGCCTGGGCATTTTGCTGCACGGGGAACAGGGCGGGTTCCTGGCTCCAGTACCAGCCAACGGCAACGGCCACCAGCAGGTACAGGCCGATCAGCGAGGCCAGCGCCCGGCTGAAAAACAGCCCACCCAGGTAGCTGCGGGTGGCCGATTTCGGTTCGGCGGCACGTTCAGGCGCGCTGCCCGCGCGGTTTTTCCAGTCCAGCATGGCGATGTCCCTTCAATCACTTGAGTTCACGGTTCGACCACAACCCTACGCCATCGTGCCTGATTTGAAACGCGATAATGCGGCGCCAATCATGCCGGCCACGACAGGGCAATCGATCCGCCACTATAAAGGAAGCGTCGCCATCGGCCTACGAGACTGACCGGTCACAAACTGAATTTCGTCACGAGACATAATATTGACGTATGACACTCATGGCGGAGAGAAAGAGGTGATAGCATAGAGCCACCAGTCGATCTCAGCATGCACCCTAACTAGTAGTCAGGATATGACCGAGCCAGAAGACCCCAGCCGTGAGCGCCTCAAGCACCACTTTGCCCAGCGGGTAATTCATCAGGCTCGTCAGATCCTGGAGATCTGGCAGCGCCTGCAGCGCTCGGAATGGTCAAGCACCGATCTGTCCGAGCTTAGCGAAGCCAATCTGCGCCTGCTGCGCTTTGCCGAGCGCTTCGAACAGCCGGAGCATTCCCAGCTTGCCGAGGGCATCAGTCAGTCGTTGCAAGCGGTGGACGCCAATCGCGGGCGCCTGAGCAGTCACCTGATCACCGAAATCAATCGCCTGATGCAGCGCCTGTCCCGCACCGGCCTGCGCCATGGCGACCAGCTCGAACAAACCTTCCTGCCACCGCTGCGCAAGCCCATCTACGTGATGCTGCAGGACCATGACCGCGCCGAGCGGCTGGCCAAGCAGTTGGAGTTCTTCGGCCTCAGCGCCCTGGCCCTGGACAGTGTCGCGGCGTTTCGCGCCTCGATGGTCGAGCGCTTGCCGGCGGCGATTGTCATGGACGTGGACTTCAGCGGCCCCGGCATCGGCCTGAAGCTGGCAGCCGAAGCCCAGGAAGGCCTTGAGCAGCCATTACCGCTGTTGTTTTTCAGCCTGCTGGAAACCGACACCCCGACACGCCTGGCGGCCGTGCGCGCCGGTGGCCAGGAGTTCCTCACCGGCACCCTCGAAGCCTCGAGCCTGCTGGAAAAGATCGAAGTGCTGACCTGCGTCGCCCAGTACGAACCCTACAAAGTGCTGATCATCGACGACTCTCGCGCCCAGGCCCTGCACACCGAGCGCCTGCTCAACAGCGCCGGCATCGTCACCCGCACGTTGATCGAGCCGATCCAGGCCATGGCCGAGCTGGCGGATTTCCAGCCCGACCTGATCATCCTCGACATGTACATGCCGGCCTGCACCGGCACGGAACTGGCGAAGGTGATCCGCCACAATGACCGCTACGTCAGTGTGCCGATCATTTACCTGTCCGCCGAAGACGACCTGGACAAACAGCTCGACGCCATGAGCGAAGGTGGCGATGACTTCCTGACCAAACCGATCAAGCCCCGGCATCTGATCACCACGGTGCGCAACCGCGCCGCCCGCGCCCGCAACCTCAAGGCGCGGATGGTGCGCGACAGCCTCACCGGGCTCTACAACCACACCCATATCCTGCAACTGCTGGAAGATTGCAGCTTCCGCGCCCGCCGTGAAGGCAAGCCCCTGAGCTTTGCCATGCTCGACATCGACCATTTCAAGCGGGTCAATGACAGCCACGGCCACCCCATGGGCGACCGGGTGATCAAGAGCCTCGCGCTGTTTCTCAAGCAGCGCCTGCGCAAGACCGACTTCATTGGCCGCTACGGTGGTGAAGAGTTCGCCATCGTCATGCCCGACACCGACATCGACGCCGCCTACAAGGTGCTGGATGAAATCCGCCAGCGCTTTGCCGAGATCCACTACCCGGCCCAGCCCCAGGATCTGTGGTGCACCTTCAGCGCCGGCGTGGTGGAGATGAGCGATGACTGCGACAGCCTGATGATGGCCAGCCAGGCGGACGAAGCGCTGTACCGCGCCAAGCACGCCGGACGCAACCGGGTACAAAGCGCCCGACAATCAAAGCAAAGTGCCACCTTTTCATCGGAATCGACCGATTCGGTCATAAACCTGTAACTCAAACGCAATAACTTCAGGCACTTACGATTCTGCCCCCGGTAGACACTTGATGCGCCTGAAGCTGCTGACCAATCTCAATACCCTTCTTTTAGTTGCCGTGTGCCTTGGCCTCGGCGCCACGTTGTGGTGGTCGCAAATCGCCCTGGAGCGCCCCTATCTGCTGATGGAGCGCTACCTGGGCCTGTCGCGGCAGTTCCAGGGCGACGTGGCGCGCAACATAGAAGACTATCTGGCCAGCGGCGATGCCCTGCGCTTGAGCGCTGCCACCCAGGCGTTGGAAACCCTGCAAAAAGAGCTGGATCAGTTCCCGCCGGAACTGGCCAAGACCCTGCGCCCGAGCCTGTCGAACCTCGACGGCTTCAGCAAGACCGACCTGCTGGCGGCCGGCAAACTGGCGGGCGATCCACAAGCCTTGCTGTTGCAGGCCGAACGTGAACTGAGCGCCAGCCTCGATCAACTGGCCCACTACGCCGATGGGGCCCCGGCCTACCTGCCACCGTTGTTCGCCGCATCGCAACATCTGGGTCGGTTGTCCCTTGCGCGGGACAAACTGGTCAGCAGCGGCCGCAGCGAATTGGCCGCCGATGTCGAACGAGAGCTGGCCAGTATCCGAGCGCAAGCCAAACGCCTGGACGGCCTGCAGCTACTCGGTGTCACGGCCAACAGCGAATCCGGCAGCGATGACTTTGCCGCGCTGATGGGTTTGCAAACCGAGGAAAAAACCGCCGCCGAAGACGCTGGCATCGCCCTCAAGCGTGAGCTCAACAGCCTGCTCGGCCGCTATCCCGCGGAACTGGAACGGACCCGCGAACTGATCCAGAAACGCACTGAGCTGAGCAATGCCACGCATCTGAAAACCGCTGACGTGCAACAGGCGATCGATGCCATGGAGCCCGCGGTTCGCGCCCAACATGGACAGATCCAGGGAGAGGTGCGCTTGATCCAGGGCGTGATGATTGGCCTGATCCTGCTGATCGCCCTGCTCATCGATACCTTGCAGCGACGCCTGGCGCGGACCTTGACGCACCTGGCGCCGGCCCTGTCGACCTGGGCCGAAGGGGACTTCAGCCGCGACATCCGCGTGGGCGCCAGCAACCGCGAACTGCAAGACATCGAAGCCTCGCTCAATCGCCTGCGGGCTTATCTGGTGGATCTGGTGGGCACCATTCGCCTGAACGCCGAACAGGTCGCCGGCAGCAGCCGGGCCCTGGCCGAGCTGAGTGGCGAACTGCACAGCAGCGCCGAGGATCAGGCCGGTGATACGGCGCTGATCCGCGATTCTCTCAGCGAGCTGGAAGCGACGATCCAGCAGGTAGCCGGTGATGCCAGCCAGGCCGCAGACGCCAGCCGCAGCGCCGGGCATGCCGTTGAGCATGGGCAGAAAGTCATTGGCCTGAGCCTCACAGGCCTGCATGCACTGGTGGGCGAGGTACAGGGCAACGCGCAAATGATCGAACAACTGGCCGAGGAATCGGCCACCATCGGCGGTGTGCTGACGGTCATTCGCTCGATTGCCGACCAGACCAACCTGCTGGCCCTCAACGCAGCCATCGAAGCGGCTCGAGCCGGCGAAATGGGCCGGGGCTTTGCCGTAGTGGCCGAGGAAGTCCGCTCCCTGGCCCAACGCACGGCCGGTGCCACCGCCGAAATCCAGACACTGATCGCCCGCCTGCAACAGGCCGCACGCCAATCGGTGGACGGCATGCGCGCCCAGGTCGAACACGCCGAAGCCACCGCCAACCAGGCGCAAGCGGCCGACGGCGCGCTGGATGAGATCGTCGGCGCCATCCAGACCATCTCCGACACGGCGGTACGCATCGCCGATGTCACCGCCCAACAAAGCGGCGCCGTCAGCGAAATCCGCGACCACAGCGAGCGGATTCACCAACTGGGCGGCGACAACCTGCTGCGCATCGGCCAGGGCCGGGAACAGGGCGACAATCTCCAGGTGCTGGGCGGACGTTTACACACCGCCGTGCAGGCATTTCGGGTTTAACGCCACAGACTGCATCAAACACTGTGGGAGCGAGCTTGCTCGCGATAGCGGTGGATCAGCTTGTATCGATGCTGGATGTGCCGCCGTCATCGCGAGCAAGCTCGCTCCCACATTGATTCGAGGGGACCCGGGAATTGATGCTCCCACAAGGGTGCGGTTTCCAACCGTATGACTGGATCGGAGACCTGGGTCACAAATTTCGCGCAAACATCGGTCATCGTGCTGGCTATTGCAGAGAACTGGACAGTCATAAAGGCTTTGCGGCATAGTCGCCGGGTTCTGACACCTGCTCACAGATAACAAGGAACAGCAGATGGCGACCCTATTGGTCCTGCACGGACCCAACCTAAACCTGCTGGGCACCCGTGAACCGGGCGTCTACGGGGCCGTGACCCTGGCCCAGATCAACCAGGACCTGGAACAACGGGCCCGCACCGCCGGCCATCATTTGCTCTACCTGCAAAGCAATGCCGAATATGAATTGATCGACCGCATCCATGCCGCGCGTGGCGAAGGCGTGGATTTCATTTTGATCAATCCAGCAGCTTTTACGCACACAAGTGTCGCATTACGTGACGCGCTGCTGGCGGTGAGCATCCCATTCATCGAAGTGCATTTGTCTAACGTGCACAAACGCGAACCTTTCCGCCATCACTCCTACTTCTCCGATGTAGCGGTGGGAGTGATCTGCGGCCTTGGCGCCAGCGGTTACCGACTGGCCCTGGAGGCCGCCCTGGAACAGCTTGAAAAACAGGCAACAGCTTGAACAACAAGCGTTAAACGCCCCTGACCGACCCTTGGGAGTTGATGATTCATGGATATCCGTAAAGTTAAGAAACTGATCGAATTGCTGGAAGAGTCCGGCATCGACGAGCTCGAGATCAAGGAAGGCGAAGAGTCCGTACGCATCAGCCGTCACAGCAAGACCCCGGCCCAGCAGTTCTACGCACCGGCGCCGATGCACGCTCCGGCCGCTGCACCTGCTCCGGCAGCAGCGCCCGTTGCCGCCGCGGCCCCGGCAGCACCTGCCGCGCCAACCCTCAACGGCACCGTCGCCCGGTCGCCAATGGTGGGCACGTTCTATCGCAAGTCTTCCCCATCCTCGCCGTCCTTCGTTGAAGTCGGCCAGACCGTGAAGAAAGGCGACACCCTGTGCATCGTCGAAGCCATGAAGATGATGAACCACATCGAAGCTGAAACCAGCGGTGTGATCGAGTCCATCCTCGTTGAAGACGGCCAGCCGGTTGAGTACGACCAACCGCTGTTCACCATCGTTTGAACCGCGGAGAGCTTTCGATGTTGAAACCTGCGAAGTTGGAAAAAGTACTGATCGCCAACCGCGGTGAAATTGCCCTGCGGATTCTGCGTGCCTGCAAAGAGATGGGCATCAAGACCGTCGCCGTTTACTCCAAGGCCGACAAAGAACTGATGCACCTGGGCCTGGCAGACGAATCCGTCTGCATCGGTCCGGCGTCGGCTGCGCACTCTTACCTGCACATCCCGGCGATCATCGCCGCTGCCGAAGTGACCGGCGCCACCGCCATTCACCCGGGCTACGGTTTCCTGGCGGAAAACGCCGACTTCGCCGAACAGGTCGAAAACTCCGGTTTTGCCTTCATTGGTCCGAAAGCCGACACCATCCGCCTGATGGGCGACAAGGTTTCGGCCAAGCACGCCATGATTGCCGCCGGTGTACCTACCGTTCCGGGTTCCGACGGCCCGCTGCCTGAAGACGAAGAAACCGCCTTGCGCATCGGTCGTGAAGTCGGTTATCCGGTGATCATCAAGGCCGCTGGCGGCGGCGGTGGTCGCGGCATGCGCGTGGTGCACAAGGAAGAAGACCTGATTTCCTCGGCGAAACTGACCCGCTCCGAAGCGGGCGCGGCGTTCGGCAACCCGATGGTCTACCTGGAAAAATTCCTGACCAACCCGCGTCACGTCGAAGTCCAGGTGCTGTCCGACGGCCAAGGCCAGGCCATCCATCTGGGCGACCGCGATTGCTCGCTGCAACGTCGTCACCAGAAGGTTCTCGAAGAAGCGCCGGCACCGGGCATCGACGAGAAAGCACGCGAGGAAGTCCTGGCACGCTGCGTCAAGGCTTGCATCGACATCGGCTACCGTGGCGCCGGCACTTTCGAGTTCCTGTACGAGAACGGTCGTTTCTACTTCATCGAAATGAACACCCGTGTCCAGGTGGAGCACCCGGTTTCGGAAATGGTCACCGGGATCGACATCGTCAAGGAGATGCTCAGCATCGCCGCTGGCAACAAGCTGTCGTTCACCCAGGAAGACGTGGTCATCCGCGGCCACTCGCTGGAATGCCGGATCAACGCCGAAGACCCGAAAACCTTCATGCCAAGCCCAGGCACGGTCAAGCATTTCCATGCTCCGGGCGGCAATGGCGTTCGCGTCGATTCGCACCTGTACAGCGGCTATGCGGTTCCGCCGAACTACGACTCGTTGATCGGCAAACTGATCACCTACGGGGCGACCCGCGAGGAAGCCATGGCGCGCATGCGCAATGCGCTGGATGAAATCGTCGTGGACGGGATCAAGACCAACATCCCGCTGCACCGCGATCTGGTCCGTGACGAAGGCTTCTGCAAAGGCGGCGTCAACATCCATTACCTGGAACACAAGCTGGGCAACCAGCACTGATGTTTCAAGTGATGTAAAAAGACCCCGGTCCATTGGCCGGGGTCTTTTTTTGCCTGCTTTTCAAGATGGCGGCCAAATGGATCAGCTCAGCGCCACCGTAGGGAACGCGTGGGCTTCGATCTGCTTCGCAGTTGCTGGCCGCCCCTGCGGGGTGAGCACGGCACCACTGGCATTGGCTACCAGCGGTTCGCTGCGTACGCGCGTCATGAACCCGCGAGCCCGCACCGACACTGGATCAGAACCTTGTTTCGCCCGTGCCAGCACCGGTATGTAGTAGCGTTCGACCTGACTGGCCGATGTCTTGAATACCGTCGTGACGCCACTGCGCAGATCCAGTGAAACACCGTAGGTATTGCCGAAGCAGGACGAATACGACCAATGATCCCAGGTGGGTCGCAGCCCCTGGCGCCGCATCGCCGACCTGACCCGCCCGCCAATGTCAGCCCCCGTCAGCCAGTCGCCACCCACCAGGGTCGCACGAATATCCTTTGCATTTGCGCCCAGGTGTCGCGTCACGTCCCGCAGACTGCGCTCAATCAGCGCGCGGATATTGTGATCGAAATGGATAACGGCCCCAGCCTTGGTGGTCGGGTTATACAACGACGCAATCACGCACGTCTGCGCGTTCAGGGAGAACAGATAGTTATCCGCCGCGGCCTCGCTGAACCTCGCCACCACAGCCTCGCCCTGCAACGCGCCCCTTGAGACATCCGGGAAGACATGACCGGGAAACGCCTCCCGCAGATCGTTCACTCGTCCGAGGACAAGCATCTGATCATTGCCCCCTTTCAGCCCGACCTCGTTGTGTACCCACTTGCCCTTCCCCACTCTGCGGATGGGCAGGTTGTACAAGGCACCGGGGCGACTGGCATCCACCAGGCACAAACCACCGAAGTAAGGGTCCTCCTTCACTTGGTAGTACTTGCCTTTACGGCGGATGTAATAAGTAGCGTGCGGCTGCGATGCGCTGGACGGGCTGCGATAGGTGCCCTGGAAGATGCCCTCCCCAGTTACCAGCTCCAGATTCTCAGGCGCTTTGCCGACCGCCTGTTTCGGCTTGAAACGTATGGGCTGGATCAGCGGCCCGGTCTCTTTGGCAATCAGCGGCGTCATGCTGCCCAAACGCTGCTCGGACAGTGACATGGGCTTCACGACAAGCTTCAGGCTTCTGGCCGCCCGTCCCAATAGCGGAGCAAGGGTCCCGCCCCCCAAGGCAGCGAACAACAAGCCCCAGGAGGCCATCAGCCAGTGGCCCAGCGCACGATCCGTATCGCCCTGCCCATGCGCCTCGGCGGCCTGTTTGACGCTGACGGCAATAAAGGCGACATCCAGCAGTAAGGCGAAGGGCGGATAAACCAGGCACACGGGAGCCGACGCAAACAGCAGCCCCTTGATGACCTGCTGCCTGATCACCTCGGCGCGACTCTTGGTGACGTCTTCCACATCGCTGATAGCGCGCTCGATGTAGGCGTCGAACTCTGCCTGGATATCGTTCACCCGATTGAATTCACGCAGTGTGTCGACGCCAATGCTCGCCGCCGCCAGCGCCGCCAACGAACGCCTGACGGCCGCGCGGGCGCCGAGCGCGACCCGCTGTAGCACGTAGTCATGCAGGCGCGTGGCGACCGCCCCGGGAAAGTCCTGGTATCGGCGAAACGTGACACCGTCCGGAGCATCCGGCGTGTACAGCCAATAAGCGCCCTTCGGATCGAAGTAGGCGAAGACGTAGACGCCCATCACGACGTGGCCGCCGACGGAAAACCTGATCACCCCTTCGCGCTGCACGACGGTCCCCGAATACACCGGACCGGACACCGGCACCGACTCACCCAGAAGGGTGACTTGGCGGGTAAGCCACCAGAACTCATTCGCGCTCAACTGGGATTTGCCCGTTGCGACACGCAGGTCACGGTCCATCCGGGTCAGCAACAGGCTGCGGTAGGCATTGCGCCGCGTGGTGTATTCAGGGGCGCTGGCATCGAGGAACCTGGCACGGACCTCCCGCGCATATTGCTCGCCCACGTATGCGCGCCGGATATAGGAGGCAAGCTCCGCACTGCGGACCTGCCCCAGGTCCTGCCCCACCGATGAGCGCACACCTTTTCTGGGATTGTCGATACCCGAGTTGTCGTCATACCCATGGATGACGAGCTCCAGCAGGCTGGCGACCTTCGTCTTGCCGTCCGCCAACCCTGGGTTGTAGTCGATGAGCACCGTTGCGGGATCGACCGGTTCCCGCACACCCTTGCTGCGCATGTAAGGAGCAATCGCTTGCGTGACGATACGCTTGGCGAAATCCACGAAGACTTCGTAGCCCTCCAGCTGCTTACTGAACAC
The DNA here is from genome assembly GCF_026016345.1 of Pseudomonas sp. B21-054. Classification (NCBI taxonomy): domain Bacteria; kingdom Pseudomonadati; phylum Pseudomonadota; class Gammaproteobacteria; order Pseudomonadales; family Pseudomonadaceae; genus Pseudomonas; species Pseudomonas sp. B21-054. The sequence goes on along the minus strand of NZ_CP087204.1, from coordinate 751,071 downwards.
CTGCTGATGGACCAGAAGTTCCTGGCTCAAGCTGCTGATGGTTCGTCGCGTTTCTATCGGCAGGGCGCAGTACCAGCGAGGCGACTCGTCCAGCGCCACCTGTGCCAGGTTGTTGTCCAGGCCCATTGCAACGATGTCTTCAAGGCAAGCCTTGAAACCCGCCACGGCGCCTCTGGGATCCCGGCTTGTATCCCACGTCATCGGCTTGTCTGCCACACGGGCAAAGTATTCCCGGGCCACGCCTCGATCACCTGGAGAGATCCGCTGCAGCAGGTACTCGCGACCGGCTTCGCTGCGGGTCCAGGCGCCTATTTCCACGCTCACGGCCCACAGCGAGGGCAATTCGATCCACTCCTGGCCATCCGGTTTGTCGGGGGCATACAACAGCAGGTCGCCTTGCAGATCCTCGCGATAGAACAAGAGTAAATCGGCACACTTCAAGGTGTTTGGAAGCACCAGACAGCTAACCTGCAGGACGCTGGCGGACTGCACCGAAGCTTCGCCCTCCCACAGAGCCTTGAGGGCCTCATGGTGGGTCACCTTCAGATGACCCGCACAACGGGCAATGAACGCACTTTGTTGCAAGCGTGCCGTGAGCCAATCGAGCATGGCGTCTTTCAGATCCCTTCGGCCATACAGGCCGACCAGTGCCTGCAAGTACCCGGCCGGGGCATCGACGTCGGCCAGCAATTGGCTAATGAACGCTGGGGAAAGCGGCTGGCTGCGCAGCATGGCGCCGTTTTCCACCAAGAACACCGACACGGCGTCCGGCCTGACGGGACCGGCCGCCAGCAACTCGCTCAAGCTGCGGGTTTGCACCGGCTGCCCCATCACACTTCGCCACTGCAACTGCACTCGAATGCTGTCCGGCTCGACCTCCATGTCCCGTTCACGCCGAACATAGTCCTTGGCCAGGTGCCGGGCAAAAGCCTGCAGCGAACCCAGGCCATCGAGCAGCCCATCCAGCAACGCCTGGGCCTGGGTAGTCTGGTCCTGGAAAGCCTTCAGCTTTTTACGATCAGCTTCACCTAGCCCTCGCAACCAATCAGGCAATTGCAAACGCGCGACGGCCTCAAGGTCTTGACGCTCCTGCGTCGTCGCCAGCGCGGTCAATTGACTCATCTGCCGCCAGCGGTCCTGGAGTGCTTCGATTTTCTCCCTGAACTCATCGACCCCCAGGCCCTCCAGCGGACCGGGCTGGAAAAGCAGGTCGACTGCAGTCATGTGCTCATCGAGCTTGTGCCTGAGCAGCGCTTCAAGCGAGGCGTCGCGCTCCACCATTCGCCAATGACGTCGCAGATAGTCCTTGTAGTGATGAATAAAACCCGAGGCGACGCCCTCCACCGCCTGGACGATCACCGCCTGGCGCTCAGCCGGAAAACCCAGGTCAGCCCCGTCCGGCCAGCGGTGGGGCGCATCCTGTTCTTCATCGCCAGCCAGCGGTTTCTGATCGATGATGCGTTGCAGCACCGTGTCGAGCAGGGTGCCAATGAAATGCGGATCGATGTTGCCGTGGTAATAGTGGTTGCGCAGCTCGACCAACACATACTCTTCCAGCACCTCCAGCAAGGTCATCTGGCTGCGCAGCCGTGCGTCGATAGCCGCCTGCCACCGAGACAATTTCTCCAAGATGGTGTGTGCGATTGCCACTTGCGGGGAAGATACCGGCCCCGTGCCGTTCACGTTAGTTTGCCGCTCGGCAGTGTTGTCCATCACATTCCTCCCTGTTGTGTGGACCCGCACCTTATCCGCCCGCCAGCACCGGCATGTCATACATATATATCTCGAAACACCAGCAGGGCGGTGCAAGACTCGCTTATCCACTTTGACGGCGACCTGGCGTACACTGCGCGCCTTTGCAGCCCTGCGCTGCCCCCTGTAGATTTTTCCAAAGGTGCCCGCCATGCCTTGGCTGCAAGTACGTCTGGCCATCAGCCCGGAACAAGCCGAAACCTACGAAGACGCGTTTCTTGAAGTGGGCGCGGTATCGGTTACCTTCATGGACGCCGAAGACCAGCCGATCTTCGAGCCGGAACTCAATACCACACCGCTGTGGTCCCACACCCACCTGCTGGCCCTGTTCGAAGGCGGCACCGAGTCAGCCAGCGTGCTGGCCCATCTCGAGCTGCTGACCGGTAGCCCGTTGCCCGAGCATCACAGCGAAGTGATCGAAGACCAGGACTGGGAACGCAGCTGGATGGACAACTTCCAGCCGATGCGCTTCGGCCAGCGCCTGTGGATCGTCCCGAGCTGGCACGCCGCCCCTGAACCGGAGGCCGTGAACCTGCTGCTGGACCCGGGCCTGGCGTTCGGCACCGGCACCCACCCGACCACCGCCCTGTGCCTGGAATGGCTCGATGGCCAGGACCTCAAGGGCTGCGATGTACTCGATTTCGGCTGCGGCTCGGGAATCCTGGCCATCGCCGCGCTCCTGCTGGGCGCCAGGGAAGCGGTCGGCACCGACATCGACGTCCAGGCCCTGGAAGCGTCCCGCGATAACGCCGGGCGCAACAACATTGCCGAAGCACTGTTCCCGTTGTACCTGCCGCAAGACTTGCCACAGGTCCAAGCCGACGTACTCGTGGCCAATATCCTCGCCGGCCCGCTGGTGTCCCTGGCCCCGCAACTGTCGAGCCTGGTCAAGCCGGGCGGGCGCCTGGCGCTGTCGGGCATCCTCGCCGAGCAGGGCGAAGAAGTCGCCGCCGCTTATGCCGCGGACTTTGACCTCGACCCAATCGCCAATCGCGATGGCTGGGTGCGCATCACCGGACGTCGGCGCTAGAATGGCCGCCTGTATCGACCGGATTGCCGCATGACTGACAGTTTCGTCACCCAGTGCCCGCATTGCCACACCAGTTTTCGCGTCAGCCATACTCAATTGAGCGTGGCCCGCGGGGTGGTTCGTTGCGGCTCATGCCTGCAAGTGTTCAACGCCGCGCGGCAGTTGCTGGAACAACGCGCGACCAAGGAAACCGTCACGCCCCTGGCACCACCGATCAAGAGTCCTGGCGCCGAAGCCGCGCCCCGGGCGATCAGCCAGAAGCAATGGACCGCCGCCGAGCTGGACCTCGATGATCTGGACAAGGAACTGGCACGCCTGGAACGGCGCGACAAGCGGGCACCGGATACCTTCGGTCGACGCCGTGAGGACAACCTGAGCGCCCAACGCGACCCGCTCTCGAGCGAGCAGGAACCCTGGTCCGATAGCCTGTACAGCGAATCCGCTGCCGAACGCGCCGAAACGCTCATCCAGCCCCCCGTTGAGCCCTTCGAGCCCCATGAGCCCGCCCGGCCACCGCGCACCGAGCCATCTTTGTCCCTGGCCCTCGAACCGCTGGAACCGGAGGACGAACCTGTCACCCCGCTACGCCTGGAACCGGAGGACGAGCCCCACGAACACCTCGAGCGCCTGTCGGCCACCGACGACCACGACGACGAACCCGTGCAATCGGCACCGCTGCGCAAGTCGCGCGAACGCCATGAGCCCGGCCTACGCGCCGAGGCCCTCCATGACCTGGACGACGACCCCCTGCAACTGGACTGGCGCAAACGCCGCTCGCCCTGGGGCCGCCGGTTGCTGTGGAGCCTGTTGATCCTGCTCGCCGCCGCAGCCCTGGGCGGCCAGTACATTGCCTACCATTTCGAGGAATTGGCCCGCCAGGACCAATACCGTCCCTGGTTCCTGCAAATCTGCCCGACCATCGGTTGCGACGTACCGTCCAAGGTCGACATCGCCAAGATCAAGAGCAGCAACCTGGTGGTGCGCAGCCATCCGGAGTTCAGCGGCGCCCTGGTGGTGGACGCGATCATCTACAACCGTGCGCCCTTCTCCCAGCCTTTTCCCCTGCTGGAGCTGCGTTTCGCCGACCTCAACGGGCACTTGATCGCCAGTCGCCGCTTCAAGCCTGGGGAATACCTGGGCGGCGATCTCGAAGGCCGCGGCGAAATGCCGCCGCAGACCCCGATCCACATCGCCCTGGACATCCTCGACCCTGGCCCTAAAGCGGTGAACTACAGCCTGAGCTTCCATTCGCCCGAGTGAAGCCGCCAGGGGCGGTCGATTGACGACAGCTTTCTGACTCAGCCCACCCAGACCAAACCACTGGCGATAACAAAATAGCTGTTCAGATTTTATCCAATTCGACCTTTATCCAGTCATCGAGAGCGGGTATCATGCCAACCCTTTTTCGAAGTCTCATGATCCGGCCCCACTTCAGGGAAGTCCTATGTCGGCGGTACGCATCGGCCCATATACATTGCAGAACGGCCTGGTTCTCGCCCCTATGGCGGGCGTCACCGATCAGCCCTTTCGTCAGCTGTGCAAGCGACTGGGCGCAGGTCTGGTGGTTTCGGAAATGGTCACCAGCGACATGAGTTTGTGGAACACCCGCAAATCGCGCCTGCGCATGATCCACGAAGGCGATCCCGAGCCCCGCTCGGTACAGATCGCCGGTGGCGACGCACAGATGCTGGCGGAGGCGGCCCGGGCCAATGTGGCACTGGGCGCGCAGATCATCGACATCAACATGGGTTGCCCGGCGAAGAAGGTCTGCAACAAGGCCGCAGGCTCGGCACTTTTGAAAGATGAAGCCCTGGTCACCGAGATCCTGCAGGCGGTTGTCGCCGCAGTCGATGTGCCGGTGACCCTGAAGATCCGCACCGGGTGGGACCGGGAGAACAAGAACGGCCTGACGGTGGCGAAGATCGCCGAACAGGCAGGTATCACGGCGCTGGCGGTCCACGGCCGCACCCGTGCCGACCTGTATACCGGTGAAGCGGAGTACGACACCATCGCCGCGATCAAGCAGGCGGTGTCGATTCCGGTCTTTGCCAACGGCGACGTCGATTCGCCCGAGAAGGCCCGGTACGTGCTGGACGCGACCGGTGCCGACGGACTGTTGATCGGCCGGGCTGCCCAGGGGCGGCCATGGATTTTTCGTGAGATCGAACACTTCCTGCGCACGGGTGAAAAACTCGCTGCGCCGCAGTTGTCCGAGGTGGAACGTATTCTGCTAGAGCATCTGGCCGCGCTGCATGCCTTCTACGGAGAAGTCATGGGTGTACGCATCGCTCGCAAGCATGTGGGCTGGTATCTCGCAACCCTGCCGGGCGCCAGGGAGTTTCGCGCCCGTTTCAATCGTTTGGATGGTACGCAAGCACAATGCGCCGACGTTCAGGCGTTCTTCGCTGAGCGTTACAAGAGCCTGACAGGGGACGAAGGGGTGGCCGCATGACGATGATGACCGAGACTTTAGTGAGTGGAATAACACCCGTGAGCGACAACGTGAATTTGAAACAGCACCTCAACACGCCCAGCGAAGAAGGTCAGACCCTTCGCGGGAGTGTCGAGAAGGCGCTGCACAATTATTTCGCCCACCTTGAGGGCGCTGCCGTCACGGATGTGTACAACCTGGTGCTTTCCGAAGTCGAGGCACCGCTGCTCGAAAGCGTGATGAACTACGTCAAGGGCAACCAGACCAAGGCCAGTGAGCTGCTGGGCCTGAACCGCGGCACCCTGCGCAAGAAACTCAAGCAGTACGATCTGCTGTAAGCATTCAATCAAACCAGAAAGGCGCCCGCGTAAAAAACGGTCGCCTTTTTTGCTGACTTCCCTTGCTTTTGATGGAAATTGAAATGACCGACCAGACCACCCGCCTGCCGATCCGCCGCGCCTTGATCAGCGTCTCCGACAAGACCGGGATCCTCGAATTCGCCCGCGAGCTGCAACAGCTGGGCGTCGAGATTCTTTCCACCGGCGGGACCTTCAAGTTGCTGCAGGACAACGGCGTCGCCGCAGTGGAAGTCGCGGACTACACCGGTTTTGCGGAAATGATGGACGGTCGGGTCAAGACCCTGCACCCGAAGATCCACGGCGGCATCCTGGGCCGTCGCGGCATCGACGACGCCATCATGAACGAACACGGCATCAAGCCGATCGACCTGGTGGCCGTCAACCTCTACCCGTTCGAAGCCACCATCAACAAGCCTGGCTGCGACCTGCCGACCGCCATCGAGAACATCGACATCGGCGGCCCGACCATGGTCCGCTCGGCGGCCAAGAACCATAAAGACGTGGCCATCGTGGTCAACGCCAGCGACTACGCCAGCGTGCTGGAGAACCTCAAGGCCGGTGGCCTGACCTACGCCCAGCGTTTCGACCTGATGCTCAAGGCCTTCGAACACACCGCCGCCTACGACGGCATGATCGCCAACTACATGGGCACCGTGAACCAGGCCGCTGAAACCCTGTCGACCGAAGGCCGCAGCGAATTCCCGCGGACCTTCAACACCCAGTTCGTCAAGGCCCAGGAAATGCGCTACGGCGAGAACCCGCACCAGAGTGCGGCGTTCTACGTGGAAGCCAAGCCTGCCGAAGTCGGCATTGCCACCGCCACCCAACTGCAAGGCAAGGAACTGTCGTTCAATAACGTGGCCGACACCGACGCCGCACTGGAATGCGTGAAGAGCTTCGTCAAGCCTGCCTGCGTGATCGTCAAGCACGCCAACCCGTGCGGCGTGGCCGTGAGCCCGGACGCCGAGGGCGGCATCCGCCAGGCCTACGAACTGGCCTACGCCACCGACACCGAGTCGGCTTTCGGCGGTATCATCGCCTTCAACCGTGAACTGGACGCCGAGACCGCCAAGGCCATCGTCGAGCGTCAGTTCGTCGAAGTGATCATCGCCCCTTCGGTCAGCGAAGAAGCCCGCGCCATTGTTGCCGCCAAGGCCAACGTGCGCCTGCTGGCCTGCGGTCAGTGGTCGGCCGACCGTGCGCCGGCCTGGGACTACAAGCGCGTCAATGGCGGCCTGCTGGTGCAGAGCCGTGACATCGGCATGATCGGCAGCGAAGACCTCAAGGTGGTGACCCAGCGCGCCCCGAGCGAGCAGGAAATCCACGACCTGATCTTCGCCTGGAAAGTCGCCAAGTACGTCAAGTCCAATGCCATCGTCTACGCCAAGAACCGCCAGACCATCGGTGTCGGCGCCGGCCAGATGAGCCGCGTGAACTCGGCCCGCATCGCCGCCATCAAGGCTGAACACGCCGGTTTGCAAGTACAAGGCGCGGTCATGGCCTCCGACGCGTTCTTCCCGTTCCGCGACGGCATCGACAACGCGGCCAAGGTCGGCATCACCGCGGTGATCCAGCCGGGTGGCTCGATGCGTGACGCTGAAGTGATTGCGGCTGCTGATGAAGCAGGGATTGCGATGGTGTTCACCGGCATGCGCCACTTCCGTCACTGATACATCGATCAACTGCGGGAGCGAGCTTGCTCGCGATAGCGTCGGATCAGTCAGCATTGAAGTCCGCTGACACCCCGTCATCGCGAGCAAGCTCGCTCCCACAGAAAAGCAGCTTCAGTGCTGCATACAGAATCAGCGTCATCCGAGGTTTTTGAAATGAATGTTTTGATCATTGGCAGCGGTGGCCGTGAACACGCCCTGGCCTGGAAAGTGGCTCAGGATCCCCGCGTGCAGAAGGTTTTCGTGGCGCCGGGCAATGCCGGCACGGCCATCGAAGCCAAGTGCGAAAACGTCGCCATCGACGTGCTGGCCCTGGAGCAACTGGCTGATTTCGCCGAGAAGAACGTCGCGCTGACCATCGTCGGCCCGGAAGTGCCGCTGGTCGCCGGCGTGGTCGACCTGTTCCGCGCCCGTGGCCTGGATTGTTTCGGCCCGACCGCCGGCGCCGCGCAGCTGGAAGGCTCGAAAGCGTTCACCAAGGATTTCCTGGCGCGTCACAAGATCCCGACCGCCGATTACCAGAACTTCACCGAAATCGAGCCGGCCCTGGCCTATCTGCGGGAGAAAGGCGCGCCTATCGTGATCAAGGCCGACGGCCTGGCCGCCGGTAAAGGCGTGATCGTCGCCATGACCCTGGCCGAGGCCGAAGAGGCCGTGCGCGACATGCTGGCCGGCAATGCCTTCGGTGACGCCGGTTCCCGGGTGGTGATCGAAGAGTTCCTCGACGGCGAGGAAGCCAGCTTTATCGTCATGGTCGATGGCAAGAACGTCTTGCCGATGGCCACCAGCCAAGACCACAAACGGGTCGGCGACGGCGACAGCGGCCCGAACACCGGCGGCATGGGCGCCTACTCCCCGGCCCCGGTGGTCACCGCCCAAGTGCATCAGCGGGTCATGGACCAGGTGATCTGGCCGACCGTGCGCGGCATGGCCGAAGAAGGCAACGTCTACACTGGCTTCCTGTACGCCGGCTTGATGATCGACAAGGCTGGTAACCCAAAAGTCATCGAATTCAACTGCCGTTTCGGCGATCCTGAGACCCAGCCGGTGATGCTGCGCCTGCAATCGAGCCTGGTGCTGCTGGTCGAAGCCGCCCTGGCCCAGGCGCTGGACAAAGTCGAAGCCCAATGGGATCCGCGTCCAAGCGTCGGCGTGGTATTGGCGGCGGGCGGTTACCCGGGCGACTACGCTAAAGGTAGCGTTATCCAGGGCCTGGACGCCGCGGCCCGGTTGGAAGGCAAGGTTTTCCACGCAGGTACTGCCTTGAAGGACGGCCAAGTGGTGACCGCCGGCGGTCGCGTGCTTTGCGCCACCGCCATGGGCGCCAGTGTCGACGCCGCCCAGCAGCAAGCCTACAAGCTTGCCGCCGAGCTTGATTGGGAAGGCTGTTTCTACCGCAAGGACATTGGCTACCGTGCCATTGCCCGCGAGCGCGGTGAAAATCTGGAATAACCCGGTCATTCAGCCAGGCAAGGGTCGGTGGCCCTTGCCTGTCTACTCGGGCGCCGCGCATAGTTATAATCTGGCATCAACCTACGAAGGGATTTCGCCGTGCGCTGGCTCAGGATTGCCATAGGCTTTACCGTCACCCTGCTGACGCTGCTCTGCATGCTCCCGGCACAGGCCGCGCCAGGCAGTGGCTGGGCGATATTGCTCGACGAACAGGGCGACCTGAAGCTGAGCGACATCCGCTCTGCCCGCTACACCAATCAATTCAGCCCCATCGACCTGGACCGCCTCAAGGCGGCCGAACCCGGCGGGGCCCTGTGGCTGCGTTTCCGGCTGGCCCCCGATAAACATGAACAAATCCTGCGCATTTTCGCGCCCGACCTGTCCCGCCTGAATCTCTATGTGCTGGACGGCGATACCCTGGTTGACCAACAAGTCAGCGGCGATACCCTACCGCGTACCGAACTGCCCGTGCCCACCAGCGACTTCATGCTGGCACTGCCGCGCAGCGATAAACCGCTGGACGTCTACCTGCGACTGGCATCCCGACACGAACTGCGCCCCTACGTCACCCTGCAACCGGCGGTGTTGGCGGCGGCCAATCAGAACCAGACGCTGATCTATGGCCTGCTGTTCGGCTGCATCGCCATGCTGATCCTGCACAACCTCACCCGCTACGCCTATACCCGCTCACGCAGTTGCCTGTGGCTGGCGGCCTGCGAAGGGCTGCTGATGCTGAGCCTGGTGCTGCTGCTGAACCTGGCAGGCCCCTGGCTGCCCGACTGGCCCACGATCCAGACGCCGGGGGCCTACCTGGCCCTGCTGCTGACCGCGCCCTGCGGCTTGATGTTCGCCTATCGCTTTTTCGCGCCCCTGGGGCCGCATCCGCTGAACCGGCTGCTGCTGGGGGATATCGTGGTCGTCATGCTGTGCAGCCTGTTGCTGTTGTTCGTCAACACGCTGCCGCTCAATATCATGACCTATGCCCTCGTGGCTCTCGCCGGCCTGAGCATGCTGTTCGTCAGCGCCTGGCACTGGCAAAAGGGCTACCGCCCGGCACGGCTGTTTGTCGCGGCCATGGTGGTCTTCAACCTGGGCACGTTGATCATCCTTCCGGCGCTGCAAGGGCTCACGGAGGTCCCTCCGCAAGGTTTGATCGTCACGCTGCTGGTCTTCATCTGCATCAGTGGCCTGCTGATGAGTGTCGCCCTGGGCGAGCGCCAGCGCTCGATCAATGAAAGCCGTTTCAGCATCAGCCGCGACCTGGCGGCGAGCAATGCCGAGATCAATGCCAAGGCCGAGTTCCTGGCCAAGATCAGCCATGAGATCCGTACTCCGATGAACGGCGTACTGGGCATGACCGAACTGCTATTGGGCACCCCGCTGTCGGTCAAGCAGCGCGACTACGTGCAGACGATCCACAGCGCCGGCAATGAACTGCTGACCCTGATCAACGAGATACTCGACATTTCCCGGCTCGAATCCGGGCAGATCGAACTGGACGATGTACAGTTCGACCTCAATGCCTTGATCGAGGATTGCCTGAGCATCTTCCGCGCCAAGGCCGAGCAGCAAAATGTCGAGCTGATCAGCTTCATCCAGCCCCAAGTGCCGCGGGTGATCAGCGGCGATCCGACGCGGCTGCGCCAGGCGCTGCTGAGCCTGCTGGAAAACGCCTTGAAGAAGACCGACGAGGGCGAGGTGTTGATCGTCGTGGCCCTCGACGAGCGCAGCAATCAGCCACGCCTGCGCATCGCAGTGCAGGACAGCGGCTCGCCGATGGACGCCGAAGAACGCGACACGCTGATGCATGCCGAATTGCACAGCAAGAATTTCCTCTCGGCCACGCGCCTGGGCGGCAACCTGGGCCTGGTCATCGCCCGCCAGCTGATCATCCTGATGCACGGGGAGTTCGGCATCAAAAGCGGCAGCAGCCAGGGCAGCACCCTGTGGCTGACCTTGCCGCTGGACCCGGACCGCCTCGAACATCCGACTTCCGACCTCGATGCCCCGCTGCAAGGTGCGCGGGTGTTGATCGTCGACGACAACGACACCTGTCGCAAGGTGCTGGTGCAACAGTGCAGCGCCTGGGGCTTGAATGTCAGCGCGGTGCCGTCGGGCAAGGAAGCCCTGGCGCTGCTGCGCACCAAGGCGCACCTGCGGGATTATTTCGACGTGGTACTGCTGGACCAGAACATGCCTGGCATGACCGGCATGCAATTGGCGGCCAAGATCAAGGAAGACCCGAGCCTGAACCACGACATCCTGTTGATCATGCTCACCGGCATCAGCAACGCGCCGAGCAAGATCGTGGCCCGCAACAGCGGGGTCAAGCGCATCCTCGCCAAACCGGTGGCCGGCTATACCCTCAAGACGACCCTGGCGGACGAACTGAACCAACGCAACAAAGGCCAGCTGCCGAACGTACCGGTGAATGCGGGCCCGATCACGCCGGTGAAAGTGCCCAGCGATTTCCGCATCCTGGTGGCCGAGGACAACAGCATTTCCACCAAGGTCATCCGGGGCATGCTCGGCAAACTCAACCTGCAACCCGACACCGCCAGCAACGGCGAAGAAGCGCTCAAGGCCATGAAGGAGCAGCGCTACGACCTGGTCTTGATGGACTGCGAAATGCCGATCCTCGACGGGTTCTCCGCCACCCAGCAACTGCGCGCCTGGGAAGTCGGTAACCAGCGAACCCGCACCCCGGTGGTCGCGCTCACTGCGCACATCCTGGCTGAACACAAGGAGCGCGCCCGCCAGGCCGGAATGGACGGACACATGGCCAAGCCGGTGGAGCTTTCACAACTGCGCGAGCTGATCGAGCACTGGGTGGCCCAGCGTGACCAGCAGAACCGTACGGCGCAGACGTCCTGAGCCGACAGACGGCAAAACGCCTGATAGACTCCCGTCGTCTCCTTCGCCTTGAGCTTCGACCATGCTCCATGTGCTGTTCAGTGTTTACCTGAAGATGCTGGTGCTCTACAGCCCCTTCTTCGTGTTGTCGTGTTTTATCGGCCTGACTCGCGGCTACTCGCGCAAGGAGCAACGACGCCTGGCCTGGAAGGTGGCGACCGCGACGCTGGTGTCCAGCGTATTGCTGTACTTGTTCGGGCGAGTGATTTTCAGCGTGTTCGGCATCACCGTGGATGCGTTCCGTATCGGTGCCGGCAGTGTGTTGTTCATTTCGGCGCTGGGCATGGCCCAAGGCAAGTCGGCCGTACAAACGGACAATGTTCAGCAGGACGTGACCATCGTCCCGCTGACCATTCCGTTGACCGTCGGCCCCGGCACCATCGGCGCCCTGCTGGTGATGGGCGTGAGCCAGCCGCACTGGGACGACAAACTCATGGCCATCATCAGCATCGCCCTGGCCAGTTTCACCGTCGGCGTGGTGCTTTACCTGTCCAGTCGCATCGAGCGGATCCTGGGTGACCAGGGCTTGCAGATCGTCAGCCGGCTGATGGGTTTGTTTGTCTGTGCATTGGCGGCACAGATCATCTTTACCGGCGTGAGAGGGTACCTGGTGCCGTAGCCATCACGGTGCCTGGAACTCAGGCACGCTTGCGACGGCTGAATCTTTTACTCAGTACCTCCCTGCGGTGTTCGCCCAGATACTCTTCGATGTCTTGCCTGAACGCTTCGTAGCGGGCAGGGTTGAAGGTCACGAACGATTTACCGCGGAAGATATCTCGCGCTGAAGATTGCCAGTTCACGAACAGAACCCCACCGTTACTCGAAGTCCCGGACTGTCTTATCGAGGCGGACGATGCGACCAGGGTACCGTCGGACATCTGCTCGCATGGAATGACCGATAAACGCGCGCCTTCGGCCACCTTGACCTGGCTGTTGAACAGACGCATGGTCTCCTCATCTCGCTTCAGTCCATCAATCGTGGTGTTCACCACGGCACCGAGCACCGCCGCTCCCGGAACGCCGGCCTTAACACCATCGATGACCCCCTTGACGATATCGCTGATCACGAAATCCATGTCTACACGCCGGGCACTCTCGGAGTAACGGGTATAGCCGTCCTCGGCGATGAAGCACCCGAGGTCTCCCAGGCATTGGATAAAGGCGTCGTACCACGCCCGGGTATTTTTGCCGCCGGGCACCTCATAGTTGGCTTCCATGATCGCCATGGTCATCAGGTTTTCCATGATCGCCATGTTGTTCTGCGACATGTTGTTGCCATAGCCCACGAGCGCATCCCCCAACATGAGCGCATCCAGGTCCTTGTTCGGATTGTCATGCATCTGCACGACAGACCTGCGTACACGTCGACCCGCAGTGGCCAACGCCTTGCGCCTGTTGATACGCGCACTGAGCAACTCAACACTTTGCGCCACACTGATTACACTTTCGAACTGTTCCATAAAAACCTCCTTGGTTATATATAAGCCCGCTCCTGCGAACCCACTTCAATCTAGATTATTTTCTTCAAAAATAACAACACCGACTGTTTGCAGTATATGTAGCTGCCCACCCCTTCAAATATTCAGATTTAAATTAACTATCCACCCACTTAAAACCAACGTTCATCATTGCACTTCTGCCGCCACTTAACTTTAACGGAGAGCACTCATGAACAATGAACTATTAACCGGACTGGTCACCGGCCCCAACCTGTTTTCCTATATCGGGACACCGACCCTGCAAGACCACAATGACATTGCCGACTGCAACAACATCGCCACCCGATCGGCCGATCTCGGCCATCACCGTTATGCAAACCCCAAGGGCTGGTTCGAAGAGTATGCCCGCACCTTGAATTTCCTCGGCTGGTCGCTGTATGACGACTCCATCCATACGCGTACACAACATCTGCTCACAGGCTCCGTGGCCGATTTCCTGGTGGAGAGCGCCCACGCCATGAAGGATGCGCGGCAGGCCAACGCGATGATCGATACCCTCGACACGCTAAAAACCGATCACCCGGCCATCCTGTCCTTTGACAGCGAAACCCAGGAAGGCGAGACTTTTCAAATTGTCCCGGCCCGCTATGACTCACAAGGCAACCTTCATATTGCCCTGTTCAAGCTCGAACTGAGTGTCGAAATAAAACAACGCAACTTTCTGTTCTGGAACTGGGAAAGGCGTTCAGCCAGGATTATCCAACGCAGGGCTTTTCTGAAGTTAGACAGAAACGAACTCGACAGCAGAAGAACACTGATCAATCGATTATTGAATGAGCACTTGATGAGACGCTTTACCTTAAGAAAGGCGCGCCTCGTAAACTATTGACATTTCAAAGCCTGGCGTGACAGCGCAACGTCTTTTTCGGGATGACACGATTCAATAAAAAAGGGTTGCCCGTGATAACACCGGCAACCCTTTTCCACCTAAAGCCTAATCGTGGACGACGGCCTTGGTTCAACCCACTGCATTAGTCTCCTCCGTAGACGTTTCATTCGACAACGCTTCCAGCGTGACGCCGTTCTGGGCGTCCTGCAAAGCGTCCAGACGCTGCACCAGTGTGGAAACGGCATAGTGTCGATGCTCACCGAAACTGAGCAACACGTCGCCTCGCAAATTGACATCGGCCGCATACACCTCACGAAAAATCACACTGTGACCGCTGTCCGGATCGATGATCACCAGGTGCTCATGAACCTTGCTCAGCAGCAACTGGTCCGGCTCTTCCAGCTCCCAGATCAACTTGCCGGGGACAGTCACCGCACTGCCCAGCGGATGTCGGCAGTCGAGGACCACCGACTTGATCCTCAACCAGGCCGCTTTTGACAGCCGGTAACTCACCGCGCCTTGGCCCATGCGCAGGATCAGGATCTTGACGTCGTCAGGCATCAGCGGCAGGAGATCATCGATCTTCGCTTCATGGCCCTCGACGACCATGACCTCGCCTTCACGCTGGACATAGCTGAGCGGCCCACCATGGCCCATGCTGGGCAAGGTCAGCAGCTTTCCATTCTGGCTTTCATGCAACAGGATATTAGTCTGCTGCAGGGTTCCCAAGACTTCGAAAGACTCCGGAATGGCGGCCTTGGGCACCCGGATCACGCGCGCGCTCTCGGCCACGAACCACGTCAGGCTACCGGGTTCCTCCACCGACAAGAGCGGGCTGTGAAACGGCTGGCTCGCCAATTGCCTGAGCCCCTCGATCTCCCGGCCACCTTGCATGACGACCCATTCCTGAGTGACACCGGTAATCAACGCCGGCTCCTGATCCCGCAGCGCAACCACCACACCTTCGTATGTCACGCCACGCAGCCCCACCCCATCGGCCGTCAGCTCGACAAATTGCCAGGGCGACCATTCACGCTGCGGGTGGGGCAGCACGTCAGCCTTCAACAATTGCGACCCCTGGCCAAAGGCAGCGTCCACTTTCTGCGGATCGATAAAGGCCTGGCGATAGACTTCGCCGCTCGCCACATCGAGCAGCCAGGCGGCCTCGCCATCCGGGGTTGCGCCCAGCAGCCGCAGCTCCGTGGCGCTGCCCAGGTCAGCCAGCAGCAACCGGTTGCCGACGTACCAGGCGCACAACCGCTCGTCACCGCTGAAGTTGGTCAAACCGATCAGGGCAAGACTTTTGTTCCTGTGCTGCAGGACCAGCGCATCCAAGGCCGTCCACCATTGCGCCCGGTCCTTGAACCACTCTTCCCTGACGCCGCCCAGCGCCAGGTCGCCCTGGCCACTCAGGTTGTAGAACACACCGCCAGAGCCCAACGCCACGTAGCCACCGTCAACGGCGATGACATTTTCCAGCTGGGGGACACGTGCCCACCGGTTGGACCAATGCCCCTTGCCCTCCACCAAAGTACGCCGCCTACTGCACAGTTCCTGTTTGAGCCTGTCGTAGATGACAAACACATCGCTGTCGTCCGGCGGTGCGAGCAGCGTCAGATCCGTCATGTTCTTGATCGAGTCGGGCCAGCCACGTGGCTGGTTGCGCCTCGGCGAGGGACGGATGATCAAGCGGTCACTGCGGCGCACCCAGGCCATGTCCCGCCACTGCGCATCGGACTTCCAACAGATCGAAACGAAGGGGGCCGGTTGCCAATTGACGGTGACGAACGAATCCTCAGAATGGGTACTCGGTGTAAAGGACGGACTGTCACCCAGGACCTGCGACCAGTCGGCCAGCGTCTCGCTGGCACTCAAGGCCGGCTCCATCGCCAGATCCAGCTCTCGCGTGATCGAACCGAGCAGCAGTTGCCCGTCATGGATCAGATACACCAAGACATCGACGGTCTGATCCGCGCGGGTGTTTTGCTGGACGACATGAATCACCCCCTGCGCGTCCGCCTCGACGCTCTTGATGGTGCTTACCAGGTTGCTCGTACTGCGCAACCAGTAACGATGGCTCACCAACCCAGTGACCGCATCGACTTGCCAGATGATCACGTTCTGCGGGTCGTAGAAATAGCAGGAGTCGCCGACCACTGCCCTCAGCACCGCGTCCTCGACACCCAGCAGATCGTCGCGAATGTAAAGAAAGCGGTCCTCCTTCGCGTCATACCAGGCCGTGATGTAGCGAGGCTCGTCCGGGTCCTCAAACGGAATGAGGTGGTGGTGAATCGGTGTGTACGCCATCGCTAGACGGTGGTCTCGAGCCAGGGCCTTGAAATGATCCTGCAACGTTTGCTGATCCATGCCGGGCGGTGCGTCCAGTTCCAAAAGCACGAGCGTGCGGTTAGCCAAATCAACCTTGAATACTTGATTGTCGGCAAGCCGGAGTAAAACTTCGTGGCGCCACCCTCCAACGATCGTTACCTGAACGTCGTCGATGAAGAGCTTATCGTGACGCTCAATCCTGATCTCTTTCTCCGAGGCCCAAGAGGCGTCCATAAACCAAGTGGTCACCTGCAGGCTCGTCGACTCCAGGCTCAGTTTCACGCCGGGATGAACGACCAATGCGCATCGTTTGCCGGCCCCCTGGATTTTATAAGCGATCATGTTGTGCCAAATCGGGGGAATAAGAGGCACCACCAGTGAACGGTCAGCACTGTCGAGCAATACGTCGATCACCGTTGGCCGATAATCGGGAATCATGCGACGGACGATGTATTCACTGGGAAACGAATAAAAGGAAAACTGAAATTGCCAGCTGCCGTCCGCTTTCCTTTTCTCCAGGCGCCGTGCCGTGTCGAACCCGGTGTCATGACGCGATGTCGCGAATGGCAGGGCGATGTACTCATAGCGGTAACAGGTTTGCGGTGTGCAGGGCAGTATGATGACTTGGCCGGCAGGTGGCTTGAATGCAACTTGCCCCGGCAGACCTAGGTCTCGACGGATGTTAATGGCCCGATCGTAATCGAGTTCTATCGTCGGCACCCCAAAATGATCGCGTTGCGGATAGAGCTTGGGGCTGTCCAGCATCAACGCGCCCCGAGTCAGATCCAGCGCCTGGACGATCAACGAGGAGCGCGGCAGCCATGCACCCTGCCTGGCATCAAACCGGTACGCCTGCAGATGAGCCTTGGCGATTTCATCGAACAACACCCCGACCTCTTTGGCTTCTTCGGCAATGGTGGCGAAGCCCCGGGCCAGGGCCGCCACCCCCACCGCCAACCCACCGAGCATCACTGCGGCACCGCCCAGCATCGCGCCGGCGGTCGTGGCGCCAACCGCGTACGCCCCCACCGACAACACCAGGCTGGCGGAGTCGAAAGCCAGTTGGGTGCCGAACTGAGCGCGCTCGACGTCGTTGTGGGCCGTCGCCAATTGGTAGATGTCAAACCCGACATTGGCCAGTTGCAGCAGTCCCCCTGTGGCTTCACTGACGCTGGAGCCCAGCGCCGCCTTGACCACTGGCGCGACGGTACGAGCAATCAACTTCTCCTCGGCCAGTGCCTGCCGAACCAGGCCGACCAGGCCCGCGATATCCGCCACGACGCCATGCACCAACTGCGCGTAATTGACGTAGGCATGCAAGCGCACCGCCAGGGTCAGGGGCCGACTCGATCCTTCCTGTCCGCACAACGCGCTCATCAGGGCTTGTATGGCAAAGCCGGCGTTCAACGTGTGGACACCCCCTACCTCGGTTGGGTCGTTCATCGCGGAGGGTTTGTTGGCCAATGCCGAAAACTGTTCCGAGAGGTAGCTTTTTATACGCAGGAGTCGATGGTCATCCGTGACGACCCGTACCAGTTGCTCAGGCTTGACCGGATCGATCAAGCTCACCCGGTACGACCCGTCCGGCGTGACCTCCAGCGTATCGAACAACGGTACGAGGTGAGACGCCAGCTGGTTTTCCTGCCGCAGGCGGCTCGTCGCTTGCTCGATTTGCTGGCTCCACCAACGGCCATCCAGTGCCAGCAGGCAGCTGCCCAGGCGAGGGTTGTTCTGCAACGATTGTCCACGTGCGTTGGCCAGCCGCTGCCTCATAGGACGTTGCGACTGCTCGGGCAAGGCGTCGGGTTGCAGCAGTTTCGAAACCTCAATGGCACCGGGCAATACCAGCCTCGACACCCGTGCACCTTCCAGTTCGATCAGGTCGAAAGTCGGTCGCGCCGCATCGCCATACGCCGCGTAATGGCTGGCCATGTCCTGTTGAAGAAAGAACCGCTCCAGCGCCTGTCTGAACGGGGTCGGATGCTCGAACTCAAACACACCGAAATTCGGATCGTAGAAGTGATAGGTGCTGCGCTCCCCCTCAATGGTCTTGGCCACCAGCATGGCGTGGTTATCGGAGTTGAGCATCAGCGTGCTGGTGGTCGTCCTGGCTTGCAGGATGTCCACGACCTCATTCAGGTCCGAGCGCGCCAGCGCACTGCCAACGTCGCCGAGCTGCACATCGCGCAACGACTCCACACTGTTGAGGAAGGTCACCGAATCGCTGGCCCCGGGCTCGAGCACGGCGAGGTAGAAACGCTCGCGCAGGGTGTTGACCGCGGCCTTGCCTTGGGACAAGGCCGCGGCCATGGCGAGGGCCAGGGGATAGCAACGTCCGCCCACTCTGTCACCCTCGCCCTGGAGCAGCAGGTCCTGCGGCACAAGCTTGTTCGTGGCGGCCTCGAAACCGCTCAGGACAGCATTGAGGCGTTCGTCAATCCGGACGCGGTATTCAAGCTTCGCCACCTGACGGATCCGGGCAACGTGCTGGCCCCATTGGCGCAACGTCAACGGCTGCTCCAACGCGGTTTTCTTCATGCCCAAGGCGGTTTCGCCATGCCTCGGTGGCGCATCGGTGGCGCTGGCGAGCCCGGCCAGGAAGGCCGGCGCCTGACGCTGGAACAACGCTTGTTCGATCGCCGCATAACGGCCAGCGGTCCCGCGCGTGGCGAGGTTGTTGGCCAGGTTATCCAACGCTGGGCGAGCCGCGTCGAAGCTGCGGTTATCCAACGCCTTCGCACCACTCAGGCCTCCCAGTAGCAGGCGCTGCAAGGGACTCAGTTGAGCGACTTCGAAACGGTCGCTGGCGAGGCGGTCGAGGAGCTCAGCGATAGACAGTTGCCGCGTCTGCGAATCGCCCACCGATGCGGGCGGCAACGCATAGGCACTTTGATCGCGGATCGACTGACGCTCATCAAAACTCAGGGGGATGGGTTTATCGAAGGTCACCTCACCGTTATGGCTTTGGCTCATCGCCTGCATGAACGACTCGCCCAGCTCATCGGCCAAATGCTGCAACAACTCGGTGGACAACACATGTCGCCCCTCGATCACTGGCCAGCCTTCATCGAACTGGAGGGAGCGGTATTTGAGCAGCTCTGCCATATCACCCGCATAACGGGTCTTGAACTGGCCCTCTTGCCAGCGTTTTTTCTCGTCAATCAGCCATTGCGCGGTGTCTCGCGCGTTCTCCTTCCAGGAGTGATCCAGCTCCTCCTCCGTCGCCCGGTTGACCGTGGCGACGGCCGTGATCGCCGCCTCCGCCTGCCACTGTTCGGCGATTTGAGGGGTGAAATGTGCGCGTTGGTAGTCCGCCATCCCCTGGCGCATGGCGGCGGGACCGGTGAGATAGATCGTGCCTTCGCTCTGGGGGCGGATGCCATCGCTGTAGTAGGCGGCGGCCGCCTGCACCAGAAAAGCCACGGCCAGTTCAATTTCCGGTGGCAGCTCATGGAACGCACCGAACGCCTGCGTCGCGGCCTGGCCCGCCAGATCGCTCATGGCCTCGACGTCGATCAGGCTGACGTTTTGCTCATCGGCCAGGCGCGCGGTGGCGTCGACGACTTCATAGTTGAGCCGCAAGCGCTCGATCACGCTCTTGAGCATCGCCGCCCCGGGGTGGGCCATCAGGAATGCGTTGCCCACCAAATGTTGTTCGACGACAGCACGCAATTCGTCCGGTCGGGCCAGGCGCTCCACCGGGGGGCGGAAGACGCGGTTCAACGCCGGTCCGCTTTTAGCGAAACGTTCGAGCGCTTCGCGATGCTCGGCGGGGATCTCGTTGAAGTAGTCCGTGTACTTATTGCGCTGGGCCTGGCGTCCGGGCATCCATTCAGGGTTTCGATCCAGCAGCAGCTGCAGCACGCCCAGCCGCGCGTCCGTCTGGAACGCCCGGATGTCCACCTCGCCCAGCTTTTGCGCCAAGGGCGGCAGGCCATCGACATCGGCGTAGCTGCCGCCCTCGGCGAACAAGGCTTCGACACGCACAATATCGGAAGCCCCGGCAAACATGCCACGCAGATTGATCTCGCGTTCGTAGACATCCTGCAGATGCAGTGGCAATTCACCGCTGGCAAGATCGCGCAGTGCCAGGCTGCCCTCGGCCAACGCCTCGAGGCTGAGTCTGTTATTACTCTTCAGGGCCGACAACCGCGCCTTGTCCTGGCCATAAGCCCGAACCAGCAGGTCGACTCTCGCGTCATCGGCGCTGCCGCCGTTTTTCAGCGCCTCGGTGATGTGGGCGTACATCTGCTGCTTCAGGACGATGGCGCGTTCTTCATAACGGTCGCCCAACGTGAAGGCGTCGACGCTGTTTTCTGCGCCATTGAGCATGGCGTCAGCCTTGGCCGCTTCGACAATGATCCGGTTGGTTTCATAGGCCAGCAGCGCATCACTGTCATACCACAGGCTGATGCGATAACCCTCCGGGCCCAACACCTGTTTCCAGACATTGATGTAATCTCGCTGAATCGGCCCGATACCGCCCCCCAGCCAAACAAAATGCAGGTTTTTCGGCACCTCGGTGGCGGGCACTTTCAATTGCTCGACGCTATTGCGCAGACGCGTTTCGAAACCCTCTATCTTGTTGTAGGCATGCGCCAGATCCGCAGCCTCGACGCCCTCCGGCAACTCAGGTGTACGGCGACGCCTGCTGTTTCCCCGCAAAGCGCCCACGGCTTGTTTGAGAAGCCCCAAGGGCTCCAACATGCGGGGAGAATCGAGCAAGGCGATACAACCGAAGTAATACCGGAGCACCGCCTCATATTCATCAGAACCCTTGTGCGCTATTAAGGCCTGTTCAAGATCTTTGAGCCTCAACAAACCCACAAAATCGACGTAACTGTCCGTCGACAAAATTACAGATCCACTCATAAACAATACTTCCATTTATTGTATGTAAATAGCCAGGATCGCCTTCAGGCGCCCAGGCATCGACAAGTTGAACGACGCGCATCCATGCGCGGATAACTCAATGAGTTGCCTGACCAAACAATCCACTGTCACTCAAGTGACGGTTATAACCCACGAAGTGAAAGCCAACATAACCCTCATCAAGACATCGCTCAACCCGCAACGAATTCAATAAATGTCCAACAACACACCTCCATATTATTTATTCACAACTTGGCAGTCAGAACATAAGAACTTTCGACCGATTGCCTATAAAGCAGCTAACTAAAGTCAGGGCTTATTACATTCTGAGAAAACTGGATACAGGCAAGTAGACCGATGCCTGGCGCCGAGGCGGTGGCAGGCTTCAGGTGGTGGTGGCCCGAACGGACCACCGGATTTCATCAGAGCGGCTTGCTGCCGTACCAGCGCGGCGTGTACACCCAGTCGCCGCCTTCGGCGCGAGGGAAGACGCAGGTCGTGGAGGAACCGATCAGCACCATGGTGCGCATGTCCACCTGATCCGGGGTCAACTGCCCCAGCGTCGTGACACGCAGTGTCTGGCCCGGGCGACCGATGTCGCGTCCCAGCACCACCGGCGTCTGCGCCGCACGGTGGTGCCCGACGATTTCCAGCGCCCGCCCCAGTTGCCAGGGTCGGGAACGGGAAATCGGGTTGTAGAACGCCAGGGCCAGATCCGCCTCGGCGGCCAGGTCCAGGCGCTTTTCGATGATCGACCACGGTTTGAGATTGTCCGACAGCGACATCACGCAAAAATCATGGCCCAGCGGCGCCCCAGCCTGGGCGGCGGTGGCCAGGGAGGCCGAGACACCGGGAAGGATCTGTAAGTCGACGGTGTGCCAATGGGCATCCGTCGATTCATGCAACGCTTCGAGCACCGCGGCGGCCATGGCGAACACGCCTGGGTCGCCGGAGGACACCACCACCACGGAGCGTCCTTGGGCTGCCAGTTCGAAGGCGTGGCGGGCGCGCTGCATTTCTTCGCGGTTGTCAGTGCAGTGCTGCACCTGATCGGCCCGGAACGGCCCGGCCATGCGCACGTAGGTTTCGTAGCCCAGCACATCGGTGGCGCGGTCGAGTTCGGCGCGCACCGCCGGGACCATCAGCTCGGCAGCGCCGGGGCCAAGGCCGATCACCGCCAGGCGCCCGCGCGAACGGCCGACCTGTCGGGGGTCGAGGGGCTGTTCGGTCACAGCGACGGCATGCTCGCCCAACGCGCAAATAGACGCAGGTTGATCAAGGGTTTCGTTCAGCCATTGGCCGACGTCGCCAGCGGCCGACGCGAAACGCAGCGGCACGTTCAAGGTCGCTGCGGCTTCATGCAATTCCGGCCGGGCCATGTCGCTGTCCGCCGCCAACAGGCACGCCAGCGACTGCACGGCGAGGCCGGCCTCACGCAAAGTCTCGCCAACGGCCGGCGACGCCCCCGCGCTGATCGCCACGACGACATTGCGCGGATAGATACGCAGCTCATCCACCGCAGGCATGCCCGCGGCGCTGTCGATGCGGATCGCCAGCCGTGCGTGTTCATCCTCAGGCAACTGCGCCTGGCCCAGCCACGGTGCGGCGCCTTCAATGCGCACCGATTCACCGGCCAGCAGATCGGACACGAAACGCTTGCCCTGCTCCAGGTCGCCGAGGCGGTAGCCGCTCGGCGGATTGAGCAGGCAAGTGCCGAAACGCAATTCGCCGCTGGTGGTGATCGCCGGCGCGACTTGCAGCGCTTGCGCGATGTCGCGGGCCATGACATTGACCCCACCCAGGCCGCCCAGCAGCGGCACCACGGCGCTGCCATCTTCGGCCACCGCCAGCACCGGCGGCTCGACGCCCTTTTCCAGCAGCAGCGGCGCCAGGGTGCGGATGACGATGCCGGCCGCGCACAGGGCGATGATCGGCGTGTCGTGCTGATAGAGCTCACGCAAGGTGGCTCCGAACTCCGAGTATTGACGATCCGCGCCTTCGACCCGACCGGCCAGGCCGTAAATCAAGGCGTCGGGGTAGCGCTGCTGGATACGCCGGGCTGTCGCGAGGCTGCCCGGACCGAGGATGACGATTGCCGGAGCGTTGGACGTCATCCCTGCCACCGTTCGCCCGGCACAATGATCAACGAGAAGTACGGCGAAGACATCGGCTCGACTTCATCCAATGGCACGATTTTCTGGTTGGCCATGGTCGCCCGTTCGACGTACAGCGCCCGCCCGTCCAGGCCCAGTTCCTGAAGCACCTGGCGAACCTTGGGAAAGTTGCGCCCCAGCTTCATGATCACTGCCGCATCGGCATCGGCCAGGCGGCGCTTGAGATCATCGTGAGACAGCACGCCGGAGAGCACCGACAGGCTCTGGTTGCGATAGACCAACGGCGCACCGAGCACCGAGGCGCCCCCAAGCATCGAGCACACACCGGGAATGACCTCGGCGTCATAGCGCTCGGCCAGGCGATCATGCAGGTACATGTAGGAACCGTAGAAGAACGGGTCGCCTTCGCAGATCACCGCCACGTCGCGCCCGGCATCCAGGTGCACGGCCAATTGTTCGGCGGCCGTGTCGTAGAAATCGGCGATCACTTGCTCATAGGACAGCGGCGCCGGCAGTGCCTCGGTGGTGACCGGGTAGACCAGCGGCAGCAAGGTCTGCTCGGCCTGCAAATGGGCTTCGATAATGCCGAAGGCATTACCCTTCTTGCCCTTGGCGACGAAGTACGCCACCACCGGCGACTCGCGCAGCAGGCGCAAGGCCTTGACCGTAATCAGTTCCGGATCACCGGGGCCCACGCCGAGGCCGATCAGACGTCCAGGCTGCTGCATTATTCAATCTCCGTGGCGAGGGCATTGACGGCCGCGGCGGCCATGGCGCTGCCGCCGAGACGACCTTGCATGATCACGAACGGCACGCCCCGGCTGTTGGCCGCCAGCATGGCCTTGGACTCGGCGGCCCCGACGAAGCCCACCGGGAAGCCGAGGATCAGGGCCGGTTTCGGCGCGCCGGCATCGAGCATTTCCAGCAAGTAAAACAGCGCGGTCGGCGCGTTGCCGATCACCACGACACTGCCTTCCAGATGCGGGCGCCACAGCTCCAGGGCGGCGGCCGAACGGGTGTTGCCCAGCTCAAGGGCCAACGCCGGCACGCTTTCGTCGCGCAGGGTGCAGATCACCGGGTTGTTGGCCGGCAGGCGAGCCCGGGTCACCCCCTCGGAAACCATCCGCGCATCGCACAGGATCGGCGCGCCGGCGGCCAGTGCCTGGCGTCCGGCCGTGCCCGCGCCTTCGGAAAACTGCAGGCCGTCGACGGCCTCGACCATGCCGCAGGCGTGGATCACGCGTACTGCGAGTTTTTCCAGGTCGGCCGGGATACGCGCCAGGTTGGCCTCGGCGCGAATGATCGCGAAGGAGTTGCGATAGATCTCCTGACCGTCGCGGATGTAATCAAGCATCAAGGGGGCTCCGGGAGCGAGCGTCGAGCCAGTGGCCGAGCGCTTCAATAGTAAGATTGTGTGCCTGCAACGCGCCGAAACCTGGCAGCGTGGCATCGCGAAAATACAGGTCGTAACGACCGGGGGCGACCGCCAGCAAAGTGGCAGGCGCGATATGAGCCGCCGCGCAGGAACGCAGGCAGCCCGACAGGTGGACCTTCAGGGCGTGGCCTTGGCATTGCAGCAACTCGGCCAGTTGGCGGGCATCGGCCTTGGTGTCGGCCAGGGCTTTGCCACAGCCGCTGGAGCCGGTGCAGGCGATGAGGTGCGCCAAGGGTTGATCGAGCGAGCACAGCAGGCCCAGGCCCTCCAGCCGCGCCAAGACCTCGTCCGCACCCTCGCGGCGCACGTTGGGCAGCAGCAGGCTTTGCCACGGCGTGAAACGAAGGCTGGCATCGCCCTTCTCCCGCGCCAATTGCGCCACTCCTCGCAACATGATGGGGTCGAGCCGGCCCAGGGGCGCCGCGGCCCCCACATAGACACGGTCGTCATGCTGGGCCTGGACACCGATATGCAGTCCGTCGGTGGACGCGTCCCGCTGCCAATCGCGGCACGCTTGCAACGGCACGCGCCGGGCCAGCCGGGCCAGGAACTCATCCGTGGGGACCTCACTCAGCAGGTGGCGCATGCGGGTCTGGTCCGGGCGGGCCAGGTCGAGAAACTGCTCCAGCACCGCCACCACCAGTGCATGCCCCTGGGCCATCTGGACCCTACCCGCCGGCGCATCCAGCGGCGCGCCGGCCAGGCCGAAGGCCAACCAGGGTTCGCCGTCGCGGACAAGGGCCGACAACCACAGGTCATGATGATGTTCGAGCATCGCCAGCGCTTCCCCGCCGTCCAGCTGTATGGCGAACTTGGCCGACAGCTCATGGAAGCGTTCATGGGTTTGCAGGGTGGCAAGGATCTGCACGGCCAACGGGCGGGTGTCGAAGCGCATCTGCCGGTCGATCCCGGCCGAGGGGCTGAGCATCAGGTTGCGCACGTCATCGCCAGCGGGTGTTCGTGGCCCCAGCCCGGCGGCCAGCAGTGACTCGATCAGCGCGCCGTGCTCGGACCCAATCCCGCGGATTTGCAGGTTGCCGCGGTTGGTCGCCTCGATCACGCCACCAGCAAACCGCTCGGCCGCCGACGCCACGGCTTCGACCTGATCCGCCTGGATGGAACCGCCATCGAGCTTGATTCGGCAGATCCCACCGTCCAACGCCTGGACGACACGCAACAAACCCGGACAACCCGAGGGGCGTATGACGTTGGTTGATGGGCGTTCGTTCAAGGAGTAACCGGTACGTAGGACACGCCGCAACGGCGAAGGACCGCCATTATGCCTGCTTTGTTGGGGGGCATGAAAAGCTCGCCGGTCGAATTCAGGGCCGTGCGCTCACAGGGGCTCTCTGGCAGGCGTAAATGCGTGAGCTTTCGCTTTCTTTTTCGTAAGAATTTTTACTTTAAAAAACAGCTACATATCTTGAAATCATGGCTCATTTGAAAAAGTCAGGAAATACCTATTTATTCAAAGAGCAGCCAATCAAGCCACCGCATCTTCGATAAGGACATCAAGATATGCCACCAACCTCGACTTACCCTTACACCCCAGAGCAGGTCACGAGCGCGTTCACTGAAATCACCGCAACGTTATTCAATGGCATCAAGGCCGAGACCGTTCCCAAAATGCTGATCACCGCGGGATCTCAAGGCTCGGGTAAAACCTATCTGCTGGAAAACACACTCCTGCCCTCCCGACGCTACGGCAACTACGTGCGCCTGTACCTGCCCGAGTACCGGGAAAAACACCCTCGATATGCAGAGATGATCAAACGCGGTGTCCTGCACGCCTATGAGCATACCGAGGCATTTGTTCGGGAAGTCAGTTCGAAAGTCTTCGAGGAGGCGTTCAAACGCAAATACAACATCATCATGGAATGTGCGTTCGACAGCATCGATTTCGCGGCCTTTCCACCCATGGCGACGGCAGCCGGCTATCAGTTCGAAACCCATATCATCGCGTGCAAGAAAGGCTTTGCCCATCTGTCGAGCATCAAACGCGTACTCAAAAGCCTGGAAAAACAGGAAATGGAGAGGTTTGTCTCGCTATCGGCACTCAATGCCAGCCTGGGTAACGCTCAGGCGACCATCCTGGCTTTCGAGACGGCGGCCAAGGCGATCAGCGGCTCGCAGATTTTCTTGTACGAGCGCGGGTTCGGTCCATTGAACGATCGGATCCTGCGTGTCCAAAGCACCTATACCAAAGACTCGGACGGGACCGTGGTCATCACTGGACCAAAGATAGTCTATGCCAGTGCCTTTGAAACCATCGTCAACAACCGCCTCCATCTCATAGGTGATCGCGAAGAAATGGCAAAGGAATGCCACCTGGCGCTGCTCAAGACCCAAGCCCACGCTGAACACGTGCCTGACTCTGTCTACAACGATCTGTATGCCTATATCCTCAGGTACGTGGCTCGGTAGCGATCTGCCTGGGCCCGTGATTTCAAATGCTCCAGCGCCATCGCGAACAGGTTCGCTCCACAGGTTCACGCCTAAATTGAAGGGGCGCGGTATGATGGCGGCCCGGTTCGTGGGTGCACCAGCCCATCGATAAAACACATCCATTCGAGGAACACAGATGAGCCCCTGGCTG
The DNA here is from genome assembly GCF_026016345.1 of Pseudomonas sp. B21-054. Lineage (NCBI taxonomy): Bacteria > Pseudomonadati > Pseudomonadota > Gammaproteobacteria > Pseudomonadales > Pseudomonadaceae > Pseudomonas > Pseudomonas sp. B21-054. Next base: position 723,791 of record NZ_CP087204.1, on the reverse strand, counting down.
ACCGTAGTGGGCATCGGCGAAGACGGCTTCAAGGGCCTGGGCCGGACGGCCCGCCATGCCTTGCTGCGGGCGTCGCGCATTGTCGGTAGTGATCGACAACTGGCGCTGTTGCCGGTGTGCATCCGCGGCGAACGGGAACTGTGGCCCAGCCCGTTTTCCCTGGAGCCGCTGCTGGCGCGACAGGGCGAGTCGGTGTGTGTGCTGGCCAGCGGCGATCCGATGTTCTATGGCGTGGGCGCGAGCCTGGCGAAACAGGTGCCTGGCGATCAGATGCGGGTGATACCGACGCCATCGTCCTGTTCGTTGGCAGCGGCGCGCCTGGGCTGGCCGCTGCAGGACGTGGTCACGCTGTCGCTGGTGGCGCGCCCCCTGGCGGCGCTCAATGCTTATTTATCCACAGGCGTCCGGCTGTTGCTGCTGAGCAATGACCGCCATAGCCCTGCCGCCGTGGCGACGTTGCTGCGCGAACGAGGGTTCGGGTCCAGCGCCATGATCGTCCTGGAACACTTGGGCGGCGCGGCGGAACGACGGATCGAAGGCACTGCGACGCAATGGTCCGACCCAGCCGTCGCGGACCTGAACTTGATCGCTATCGAATGCCGCAGCGAACCCTCGGCGTTGCGCCTGTCACGCCTGGCCGGTTTGCCGGACAGCGCGTTCGAACATGACGGCCAGTTGACCAAACGCGACGTGCGCGCCATCACCCTCGCCCGCCTTGCCCCAACCCCTGGCGAGCTGCTCTGGGATGTCGGCGCCGGCAGCGGCTCCATCGGCATCGAATGGATGCGCACCCACCCCAGCTGCCGAGCCCTGGCTATCGAAGCCGACGAAGGCCGGCAAGGCTTGATCGAACGCAACCGCGACACCCTCGGCGTGCCCGGCCTGCAACTGATTCGCGGCAGCGCCCCGCAGGCGCTGGACAACCTGGAGCGTCCAGACGCAGTGTTCATCGGTGGCGGCGTCACCCGCGAAGGCGTGCTCGACGCCTGCTGGGCCCAACTCAAGCCCGGCGGTCGGCTGGTCGCCAACGCCGTAACCCTGCAAAGCGAAATGACCCTGATGCACTGGCGCGAACGTCATGGCGGTGAACTGACCCGCATCCACATCGCCCAGGCCCAGCCGTTGGGCGAGTTCGACACCTGGCGCCAGGCCTTGCCGATTACTTTGCTGGACCTGACGAAGCCCCTCGATGCGTGACGAAACCGCCGAACAACCCGCCCCCCTGCGCAGCGGCCTGACCACCGGCAGCTGCGCCACCGCCACCAGCCTGGCGGCGGCCCGGTTGCTGCTGGGCGGCATCCACGCCGATGCCGTGGAGATCGTGCTGCCCAAGGGCAAGCACGTGCAAATGCGCCTGGAGTTCTGCCGGAGGACCGCACAAGGCGCCGAAGCCGGGACGATCAAGGACGCTGGCGACGACCCGGACGTGACCCACGGCGCCCTGCTGTTTTCCCAGGTGCGCTTGATCGACGAACCGGGGGTGCGTTTCATTGCCGGGCGCGGCGTAGGGACGGTGACGCGCCCCGGCCTGGTGCTGGAAGTTGGTGAGCCGGCGATCAACCCGGTGCCACGTAAAATGATCAACGATCACCTGGGCCGTCTGGCCGAAGACAGCGGTTATGCCGGTGGCTTCGAGGTCACGGTCAATGTCGAGGGCGGCGAAGCCCTGGCGCTGAAAACCATGAACCCTCGACTGGGGATTCTGGGCGGCCTGTCGATCCTTGGCACCAGCGGCATCGTCCGGCCGTTTTCCTGCGCGGCCTACATTGCCTCGATCCACCAGGGCATCGACGTGGCGACAACCAACGGCTACCAGCATGTCGCCGCCTGCACCGGCAATGCCAGCGAAGACACCATGCGCCGGGTGTACAACCTGCCGGAAATCGCCCTGATCGAAATGGGTGACTTCGTCGGCGCCGTGCTCAAGCATGTGCGCAAGGTGCCGGTGGAAAAGCTCAGCCTCTGTGGCGGCTTTGGCAAGATCAGCAAACTCGCCGCCGGCCACATGGACCTGCACAGCCGTCACTCGAGCATCGACCTGCCCCAACTGGCCGAATGGGCAGCCGCAATCGGCGCTGATGAAACCCTGCTGCAAGGCATCCGCGCGGCCAACACCAGCCAGCAAGCCCTGGCGATGGCCAGCGCCGCCGGTATCGCCCTCGGCGATGCGGTGTGCGAACACGCGCTGGCCTTCGCCCGCAGCGTGGTGCCGGCCCAGGTCCAGGTCGAAGTCTTCGCCATCGATCGCCAGGGCGGGATTGTCGGCCACGCCGGAGACTTCCAATGAAACGCATCCTGCTGCTCGGTGGCGTCACCGAAGCCCTGGCCATCGCCCGCACCCTCGGCCCCCAGCACATCTACAGCCTGGCTGGCATCGGTCGCGTCCCCACCGACCTGACCTGCCAGGTCCGCGTCGGCGGCTACGGCGGTGCCGAAGGCCTGGCGCACTTCATTCGCGAGCAGGGTATCGACCTGCTGCTGGACGCCACCCACCCCTATGCCGCGCAAATCAGCCACAACGCCGCCCACGCGGCCCGCACCTGCGGCATTGCATGCTGGGCCCTGCGGCGTCCGGCCTGGCAACCCCAGGCTGGGGATGACTGGCGCGAAGTGGCCGATTGGGCCGAACTGATCCAGGCCCTGCATCCCTTCCGCCGCCCCCTGTTCACCCTCGGCCGCGAACCGCTGCAACACCTGCACGAAATTCCACCAGAGCAATTCTGGACCCTGCGCGCCCTGGATATTTATCCCGGCAATGAACGCTGCGAAGTCATCGGCGCCCGCGGGCCGTTCCACATCGAAGGCGAGCGCGAGCTGTTCGAGCGCCGGCGGATCGATGTGCTGGTCAGTAAGAACAGCGGCAGCACGGCTACTGAGCCGAAGCTGGAGGTGGCTCGGGAGCGGGGGGTGCCGGTGTTGATTTTGCGGCGGCCGGTGTTGGCGGGGGTGGATCGGGAGTTTGGAGAGCTCAATGAAATGCTGGACGCTTTATCCGTACAAAACGGGTTCTGAATTCAGCACATTCGCGCGACATTTCTGACAAGTTTTCAAGACGAAGCCGGCTGTTTCGTCCAAGACGTTCAATTCTATAGTTCCACGCCTTAATACCCACCGCAGCACCTGGCAGTCATTAAGCATGAGCGACCCGTCTCGTGCCGAGGAAAGTGCTGCTTGCCAATGTGTATCCCAAGGAATACGATCCAAATGATCGAATTTGAACAGTCCCGAGTATTCTCAAGCTGGCTTAACGGGTTGAAGGACATTGCTGGGAAAGCTCGCATCATTGCCAGGCAATGATCGGCAGAGCATGGAAATTTTGGTGATTGCGAACCGGTGGGTAACGCAGTGTATGAGATGCGTATTCACTCGGGTCCTGGCTACAGAGTGTACTTCTCCCGTCAAGGCTCCGTGCTTTATTTGCTGCTTGTGGGAGGTGACAAATCGACTCAGAAACGGGATATCGCACGCGCTGTTCAAATGGCGCAAACCATGGGTAATGAGGAGTGAATCATGACTGAAGAATTCACACGTTTCGATGCAGTCACCTACCTCAAGACGCCTGAGGAAATGGCCGCTTATCTGGATGCCTGTTTTGAAGAGGATGCGGGTGACGGCGTACTGGTTCGAGCAGCTCTTAACGATATTGCCAGGGCAAAGGGCATGACGCAGATTGCTCGTGATGCAGGCCTGGGGCGAGAGAGTCTTTACAAAGCACTGGGAAGTACGGGCAATCCGGAGTTCACAACTATCATGAAAGTCATGAAAGCTTTGGGCTTGAGGTTACATGCGACGGCCATTTGACAGAGGTTCCCTTCCCCTCCTGTATTGGAGTGATTGAATACCGATTGATCAAAAACACGCGACGAGGGAACTTGCTCCCTCGCCATAAAAGCACTCACTTGAAGATCTGTTGCTACTGTTAACACCAGCCCTGCGACCCTATACCGCACGCGGCCTTTTTACTTCTCAACCCCGATCAGGCTAAATACCGCCACCTGATCGCCCAACCGAGCGGATTGCCCCATGTCCCGACAACGGCTTGCATTTGCCTGGATCGCCTGCTTCGCAGTGCTGTTCAACATGCTTGCCATGCCGCTTTCCGGCAACGTTGGCGCGATGGCGAATGCCCAGGCGCCGTCGGAGCAGCTGTTGTGGGGCAGTTTCTGCTCGTCCAGCGGCACGAAAATGGTCGCGGTTTCCCTGGGTAAGCTCGAACAGGGCACGTCGCAGAAGGACACTCACTCGACGATGCAGCATTGCTGGTGCTGCTCAGGCGTCGCATCGCTGGTGGCACTCACCGGCCATGCCCCGCAGTTGTACCTGGATGCTCGGCCCAGCCATCGCGGCATTGCCCATTCGAAGCTCGACAGCCCCACGCCCCGCCAGCAATGGCCAAGCCTCAACCCTCGCGCCTCGCCTCTGGTTTGATTCTTTCCGCACACATCTGCGCCTGAATCGTTCTGGAGAATCACCCATGTTGAACAGACTCATCCTGCTGGCTGCCCTGCTGCTTCCCGTCGGCTTCGCCCAAGCACACCAATACAAGGTAGGCGAGCTTGAGATTGCCCATCCGTGGTCTCAAGAGTTACCGCCCAACGCGCCGACCGTGGCCGCGTATTTCGTGATTCATAACGGCGGCAGCACCGCCGATAAATTGCTCAGCGTCGACTCACCGATTGCCGGCAAGGCCGAGCTCCACGAGCATGTGATGCAAAACGACCTGATGAAAATGCAACCGGTGCCCGTCGTGGATATCGCCCCTGGTGCAACCGTCACGTTCGCGCCGATGGCGTATCACGTGATGCTGCTGGAGCTGAAGGACCGCAGCCTGCTCAGCGACGGCAAGCGCTTCTCCATGACCCTGCATTTTGAAAAAGCCGGGGATGTCACCGTTGAGGTTGCGGTGCAGAAAAAAGCCCCCGACGGCAGCAAAACCCAAATGCACATGCACTGATAGCACCTGCCCATGGGTCTTCCTCGCAACAGGTCCGCCATGCCCCGCCGCCAGCCCTTGAGCCTGGCACGCGGCAGTTGGCTCAGCCTGTTCGCCATGTTGATGATCTTTATCGGCCCACTGATTTCTCAGTCGATGCCGATGGATCAGCGCATGTCCGTGAGCATGAGCATGTCGATGGACATGAGCATGAGCATGAGCATGGACATGCCAGCGGGAGCCCACGCCGCGCATGAGGCGCCAGCCGCCGAACACTGCCCGCCCCAGAGCGAACATCACGCGCTGTGGGAAAAATGCGGCTATTGCAGCCTGTTGTTCAATTGTCCGGCACTGACAGGCGGCCATCGTTTTACCGCCTTCGATACACCGCTCGCCAACACCTACACCAGCCCCTCCCCGCGCCTGGGCCATGCCCGGCCAGCGTTCTTCCCGGGTGCCCGCACCCGCGCACCACCCTTCGCCGCGTAAATCCGACACTTACCTCACCCGGTCGCACAAGACAGCCTCAGGTTGCCCGACCGTGTCGTTTACGTCTGTTCGATGGAATCATCATGTCCAGGTTTTCTGCCGGCATCGCTTTGGGCATTGCCCAGGTTAGCTGCCCCCCGAACGAGCCCCGGGTTCGTTTGCGTCACACCGTCGCCGCACTGTGCGGCTTACTGCTTACACCCTACGCACTCGCCGATGAGCACGAGCATCACGAGAGCCCGGTCGAAGAACTGAGCCCGACGGTCATCACCGCCATCGCTCCCAGTTCACCCCTGACCGTCGTCACCAACCCCAGGGACCCGCGTCAACCGGTGCCGGCCAGTGACGGTGGCGACTACCTCAAGACCATTCCCGGCTTTGCCCTGGTGCGCAACGGCGGCACCAATGGCGATCCGGTGCTGCGAGGCATGTTCGGCTCGCGGCTGAACATCCTCACCAATGGCAGCATGCTGCTGGGTGCCTGCCCGGGACGGATGGACGCACCGACCTCCTACATCTCGCCGGAAACCTACGACAAGCTCACCGTCATCAAGGGCCCGCAAACCGTGCTCTGGGGTCCCGGCGCATCGGCCGGGACCGTGCTGTTCGAGCGCGAACCGGAACAGTTCGGTGAACTGGGCACCCGGGTCAACGCCAGTGTGCTAGCTGGTTCCAACGGCCGTTTCGACAAGGTCGTGGATGCGGCAGCGGGCGGGCCACGGGGTTACGTTCGGGTGATCGGCAACACCGCCCACTCGGACGATTACCGCGACGGCAACAACGACACCGTGCCGTCGCGCTACGACAAGTGGAACGGCGACGTGACCCTCGGCTGGACGCCAGACGCCGACACCCTGCTGGAACTGACGGCCGGCAAGGGCGACGGTGAAGCGCGCTACGCCGGGCGCGGTATGGACGGCTCGCAGTTCAAGCGTGAAAGCCTCGGGCTGCGTTTCGAGCGGTCAAACATCGGCGGGGTGCTGGACAAGGTCGAGGCCCAGGTCTACTACAACTACGCCGACCATGTGATGGACAACTACACCCTGCGCACGCCGTCCGGCACCGGGATGATGGCCGGGCCCATGGCCTCCAACGTCGACCGCCGCACCTTGGGCGCGCGCATCAAGGCCACCTGGCGTTGGGCCGATGTGCAGTTGATCAGCGGCCTGGACGCCCAGACCAACGAGCATCGCCAACGCAGCAGCATGGGCGTGGATACCTACAAGGATCTGCCGTACACCAAGGACGCTGACTTCCACAATTACGGCGTCTTCAGCGAATTGACCTGGTACGCCGCCGATCGCGACCGAGTGATCACCGGCGCCCGGATCGACCGCGCCTCGGCCAAGGATTACCGCCAGAGCATCGGTTCCGGCATGGCGGCCCGCCCCAATCCCACCGCCGACGACACTCGCGCCGACACGCTGCCCAGCGGTTTCGTTCGCTACGAGCACGACCTGGACGACAGCCCCACCACCCTCTACGCAGGCGTCGGTCACGCGCAACGCTTCCCGGACTACTGGGAGCTGTTCTCGCCGAACGCCGGCCCCAGCGGTTCGCTGAATGCCTTCGATTCGATCAAGCCGGAGAAAACCACCCAGCTCGACTTCGGCCTGCAGTACAAGACCGGAGCCCTCGAAGCCTGGGCGTCGGGTTATGTCGGGCAGGTCCGCGACTACATCCTCTTCGACTACACCCCCGGCATGATGGGCAGCACCTCCCGGGCCGAGAACATCGATGCGCGGGTCATGGGCGGTGAATTGGGTGCGGCCTACAAGCTGAGCGAGCGCTGGAAAGCCGATGCGACCCTGGCCTATGCCTGGGGCAAGAACAGCAGCGACGGTAGCGCCCTGGCGCAAATGCCGCCGCTGGACGCACGCCTGGGGTTGACCTACAGCGAAGACCGCTGGAGCGCCGGGGCCCTGTGGCGGGTGGTGGCGGCGCAGCACCGTGTCGATGAAAACAAGGGCAACGTGGTGGGCAAGGACTACGGCAAAAGCTCGGGCTTCGGCGTGTTCTCGCTCAACGGTGCCTATCGCATCAATCAACACTGGAAGGTCAGCAGCGGTGTCGACAACCTGTTTGGCAAAGCCTACGCCGAGCACTTGAACCTGGCCGGCAACGCCGGGTTCGGCTACCCGGCGAGCGACCCGCAGGCCATCAACGAACCGGGGCGCACGCTCTGGACGAAGGTGGATATGAGTTTCTAACCGGCACCGGAGATCCGTCAGCAAGGACACAAACTGTGGGAGCGAGCTTGCTCGCGATGGCGAAGGCACATTCAACATCGATGCAAGCTGAGCCATTGCTACCGCGAGCAAGCTCGCTCCCACAGGGTTCGATTCCACCTTGACTGACGGCACAACATAACAACCTATTTGCCCTGCGGAGTGCTTTCTGATGAGCCAACCGAAACCGAATTTCTACAACCTGGCCTGGCGCTGGCATTTTTATGCCGGGCTGTTCGTGGCGCCGTTCATGGTGATGCTGGCCCTGACTGGCCTCATCTACCTGTTCAAGCCACAGCTCGATCCACTGATGTACGGCAGCCTGCTGAACGTACCCGCCGGGCATCACACCCTGGCGGCGGACGACTTGCTCAATAAGGTCCGCCAGGCCTACCCCGAAGGCCAGGTCAAACAGTACCTGCCGCCGGTCAACGCCGAGCGCAGTGCGCAGTTCGTGGTCATCGACAAGGGCCGGGAACTGAATGTGTTCATCGACCCGTACCACGGCGACGTCCTCGGCGAACAGGACGCGAAGAACAACCTGCAAGCCATGGCCCGGGCGATCCACGGCGAGCTGCTGATCGGCACCGTCGGTGACCGGCTGGTGGAAATGGCCGCTGGTTGGGGCGTGGTGCTGGTGGTGTCGGGGCTGTTCCTGTGGTGGCCTCGCGGGCAATCGTCGGCCGGGGTGCTGTGGCCACGCTGGAGTGCTCGCGGTCGCGTGTTCTGGCGCGATCTCCATGTGGTCGTCGGCTTCTGGGGTGCGGCCTTGTTGCTGGTGATGCTGCTCAGCGGCATGACCTGGACCGGCTTCTGGGGCAAGCAATACGCCAACCTCTGGAACCGCTTCCCGGCGGCGATGTGGAACGACGTACCCAAGTCCGACGTCGAGGCCGGCAGCCTCAACAACGCCCACCGCCAGACCGTGCCCTGGGCCGTGGAAAATACGCCGATGCCGATGTCCGGCGACCATGCCGAGCACATGGGCCACGGTGGCATGCACGAAGGCCCCGCCGCCCCGACCGTCAGCCTGCAAGCCGTACAAGACATCGCCACCGAACGCCAGGTCACACCCGGCTACAGCATCACCCTGCCAACCACGTCCACCGGTGTGTTCACCGTCGCCGTGTTCGCCGACGACCCGCGCAACGACGCGACCCTGCACGTGGACCAATACACCGGCAAAGTCCTGGCCGACGTACGCTGGGCGCATTACAGCCTCGTCGCCCGCGCCACCGAAACCGGCGTGATGCTGCATGAAGGCAAGATGTTCGGCCCGCTGAACCAGATCATCGTGCTGCTGATTTGCCTGATGATTTTGCTCAGCGCCGTGAGTGGCCTGGTGATCTGGTGGAAGCGTCGGCCCCAGGGCAAGTTCGGCGTACCGCCGCTGCGTCACGACCTGCCGACCTGGAAGACCGGGGTCTTCATCATGCTCGCCCTGGCGCTGGTGTTCCCCTTGGTGGGGGCGTCGCTGGTGGTGGTGTGGTTGTTGGATCGGCTGCTGGTCCGCTTCAATCGCGAGCCTGAGGTGGCCTCATCTTCAAGCTGAGACAGTGCACTAACGGAAGGCGGCGCGAACGCTCTACTATCGCGCCCGCCATCTAAACGCAGACCCCGGCCCCCTGTGGGAGCGAACTTGCTCGCGAGGGCGTCAGCCCATCCAGCATTGATGTGGCAGACAAACAGCTATCGCGAGCAAGCTCGCTCCCACAGTTGATCGTTGGCGACCATGACATCGGCGCCCCAATGCGGCGCACCCCATCGCACCAGCCCCCGAATCGCGATCACTCATGGTGCACTGCCCTGCCTCCCCTCCTCGCCACTTCCCTGTTTCCGGGCTTTTTTCCGACCGGGCACACCCCTTGCAAAAGCGCCTTCAGCGTTTGCATCTGCCCTCGAAAAAAACTCATAAGTCCATGGAGATCGCACAATGAAGCGTCGTAGCTTGATCAAGGCTTTTACACTCTCGGCAAGCATTGCCGCGATGGGCATGGCCTGGACCGTCCAGGCCGCCGAGACCATCAAGGTCGGCATCCTGCATTCGCTGTCCGGCACCATGGCGATCTCCGAGACGTCCCTCAAGGACATGGCGCTGATGACCATCGACGAGATCAACGCCAAGGGTGGTGTGAACGGCAAGAAGCTTGAAGCGGTGGTCGTGGACCCTGCATCGAACTGGCCGCTGTTCGCCGAAAAGGGCCGTCAGCTGCTGACCCAGGACAAGGTCGCCGTGGTGTTCGGCTGCTGGACCTCGGTGTCGCGTAAATCCGTATTGCCGGTGTTCGAAGAGCTCAATGGGCTGCTGTTCTACCCGGTGCAATACGAAGGTGAAGAGATGTCGCCGAACGTGTTCTACACCGGCGCGGCGCCGAACCAACAGGCGATTCCGGCGGTGGAATACCTGATGAGCGAAGAAGGCGGCAGCGCCAAGCGCTACTTCCTGCTGGGCACCGACTACGTCTATCCGCGCACCACCAACAAGATCCTGCGCTCGTTCCTGCACTCCAAAGGCGTGGCAGACAAAGACATCGAAGAGGTCTACACCCCGTTCGGCCACAGCGACTACCAGACCATCGTCGCCAACATCAAGAAGTTCTCGGCCGGTGGCAAGACCGCAGTCATCTCCACGGTCAACGGCGACTCCAACGTGCCGTTCTATAAAGAACTGGCGAACCAGGGCCTGAAAGCCACCGATGTTCCGGTCGTGGCGTTCTCGGTGGGCGAAGAGGAACTGCGCGGCATCGACACCAAGCCGCTGGTGGGCAACCTGGCGGCGTGGAACTACTTCGAATCCGTGGATAACCCAGCGAACAAGAAATTCGTCGAGTCCTGGAAAGCCTACGCCAAAGCCAAGAACCTGCCAGGCGCCGACAAAGCGGTGACCAACGACCCGATGGAAGCCACTTACGTCGGCATCCACATGTGGGCGCAAGCGGTGGAAAAAGCCAAGTCCACCGACGTCGACAAAGTCCGCGAAGCCCTGGCCGGCCAGACCTTCGCCGCACCGTCGGGCTACACGTTGACCATGGACAAGACCAACCATCACCTGCACAAGCCGGTGATGATCGGCGAGATCCAGGCCGACGGTCAGTTCAACGTGGTCTGGCAGACCGAAGGCCCGATCCGCGCGCAACCGTGGAGCCCCTTCATCGCCGGCAACGACAAGAAGCCTGACTATGCGGTGAAGAGCAACTGAGCCCATGGGTGTCGGCCCCAATCCCCGGGCCGACACACAACCCCTGTGGGAGCGAGCTTGCTCGCGATAGCGATGAATCAGCCAGAAGAACAGTGACTGACACACCGCTATCGCGAGCAAGCTCGCTCCCACAAAAAGCACTGCGCAAGGCCTAGCATATGCCCACCGCCCTTTACCGCCTCATTCTCGCCCTGGTGCTGCTGTTGCCACTGGAGGCCCACTCTGGCGATGCCGAAGACTTCGTCGCCGCCAACCCGACCCAGCAGGCCAAACTCCTGGAAACCTGGGCCGCGCAGCCTGAGCCTGCACGTGTCGAACTGATCAACGCCTTGCAGCAAGGCCAATTGACCGTCGACGGCCAGCCCAAGACCCTGCGCCTGAACAACCGCTTGCGCGGGCTGATCGAAACCGCCCTCGCCAGCCATCAACTGCTGGCCGTCGATGCTCGCGTACGCCTGGGCGCCGCGCAGCAATTGCAGAAAAGCGCCCGTCCAGCCCAACTGGCCTTCCTCGACCGACAACTGGCCGGCGAGCAGGACGAAGACGTGCACGCCGCCCTGAGCCTGGCCCTGGCGAACCTGCAACTGGTGGACACCAACCCGAGCGTGCGCCTGGCCGCCGTCCGTCTGTTGGGGGAAACCGGCGATCCACTGGCTCGCACTCGCCTGGAAGGCCTGCTCGAACCCGGCGTCGAAACCGATGCCAACGTGCGCACGGCCGCCGAAACCAGCCTTGCCCAAGTCAAACGCAAACTCCTGGTAGGCGAGCTGCTGGGCCAGGCCTTCAGCGGCATGTCCCTGGGTTCGATCCTGCTGCTCGCCGCCCTCGGCCTGGCCATCACGTTTGGCTTGCTGGGGGTGATCAACATGGCCCACGGCGAGATGCTGATGCTGGGCGCCTACTCCACGTATGTGGTGCAGATGCTGTTCCAGCGCTTCGCCCCGAACGCCATCGAGTTCTACCCGCTGATCGCCCTGCCGGTGGCGTTTTTCATCACCGCCGCCATCGGCATGGCTTTGGAGCGCACGGTGATTCGCCACCTATACGGGCGGCCGCTGGAAACCCTGCTCGCCACCTGGGGAATCAGCCTGATGCTGATCCAGCTGGTGCGCCTGGTGTTCGGCGCGCAGAACGTCGAAGTCGCCAACCCGGCCTGGCTCTCGGGCGGGATCCAGGTGTTGCCGAACCTGGTGCTGCCGTACAACCGCATCGTGATCATCGCCTTCGCGCTGTTCGTGGTGGTGCTGACCTGGCTGCTGCTGAACAAGACCCGCCTGGGCCTGAACGTGCGCGCGGTGACCCAGAACCGCAACATGGCCGCCTGCTGCGGCGTGCCCACCGGCCGCGTGGACATGCTCGCCTTCGGCCTCGGCTCGGGCATCGCCGGGCTCGGTGGCGTGGCCCTGAGCCAGATCGGCAACGTCGGCCCGGACCTGGGCCAGAGCTACATCATTGACTCGTTCCTGGTGGTGGTGCTCGGCGGCGTCGGCCAGTTGGCCGGTAGCGTGTTCGCCGCGTTCGGCCTGGGCATCGCCAACAAGATTCTCGAACCGCAGATCGGCGCCGTGCTCGGCAAGATCCTGATCCTGGCGTTGATCATTCTGTTCATCCAGAAGCGTCCGCAAGGCCTCTTCGCGCTCAAAGGACGGGTAATCGACTGATGAACCAGCCCCTGATGCTCACGGCCACGCAAAAGGCCGGCCCCAAACTCACCCTCGCCGTCGGCGCGCTGATCCTGGCGGTGCTGCTGAGCCTGCCGCTGCTGTCGCTGTTGGCGGCGGACAATCCGTTGCACGTCTCGGCTTATACCCTGACCCTGGTGGGCAAGATCCTCTGCTACGCCATCGTCGCCCTGGCGCTGGACCTGGTCTGGGGCTACGCCGGCCTGCTCTCCCTGGGCCACGGCCTGTTCTTCGCCCTCGGCGGCTACGCCATGGGCATGTACCTGATGCGCCAGGCCGCCGGTGACGGCTTGCCGGCGTTCATGACCTTCTTGTCGTGGACCGAGCTGCCTTGGTACTGGGCCGGCACCGACAGTTTCCTCTGGGCGATGTGCCTGGTGGTGCTGGCGCCGGGGTTGCTGGCGCTGGTGTTCGGCTTCTTCGCCTTCCGCTCGCGGATCAAGGGCGTGTATTTCTCGATCATGACCCAGGCCCTGACCTTCGCCGGGATGCTCCTGTTTTTCCGCAACGAAACCGGTTTTGGCGGCAACAACGGCTTCACCAATTTCCGCTCGATCCTGGGCTTTGGCATCACCGAGCCGGGCACCCGGGCGGTGCTGTTTTTCGCCACGGTGTTGCTGCTGGTGGCGAGCCTGTTCATCGGCTGGCGCCTGGCTCGCAGCAAGTTCGGTCGGGTGTTGACGGCCCTGCGCGATGCCGAAAACCGCCTGATGTTCTGCGGCTACGATCCCCGTGGTTTCAAGCTGTTCGTCTGGGTATTGAGCGCGGTGCTGTGCGGCCTGGCCGGGGCGTTGTATGTGCCGCAGGTGGGCATCATCAACCCCAGCGAAATGTCGCCGACCAACTCCATCGAGGCCGCCGTGTGGGTCGCCCTTGGCGGGCGCGGCACGTTGATCGGACCGCTGCTGGGGGCCGGCGTGGTCAATGGCATGAAGAGCTGGTTCACCGTGGCCTTCCCTGAGTATTGGTTGTTCTTCCTCGGTGCGCTGTTCATCGTCGTGACCCTGTACCTGCCCAAGGGCGTGATCGGGCTGCTGAAGAAACGAGGTGAACAATGAGAATCACAGCGAGTGCCGAATTCATGCTCGAACCGGCTTTCTTTCCGCCGGAACCCAACCAGGACGCCGGCAGCAGCCGCGACGCCATCGGCCTCGGCCAAGCGGCAGGCGTTGGCCTGAACACCCGCCACGGCACCATCCTGACCCTGGAAGACATCAGCGTCAGTTTCGACGGTTTCAAGGCCTTGAACGACCTGAACCTGTACATCGGCGTCGGCGAATTGCGCTGCATCATCGGCCCCAACGGCGCGGGCAAGACCACGTTGATGGACGTGATCACCGGCAAGACCCGGCCCAGCCACGGCAAGGCCTGGTTCGGCGAAACCCTGGACCTGACCAGCATGAGCGAAGTGCAGATTGCCCAGGCCGGCATCGGGCGCAAGTTCCAGAAGCCCACGGTGTTCGAAGCCCTGAGCGTGTTCGAGAACCTGGAGCTGGCGTTGAAAACCGACAAATCGGTATGGGCCAGCCTGCGGGCCAGACTGACCGGCGAACAGCACGACCGTATCGACGAAGTGCTCGAGACCATCCGCCTTACCACGTCGGTCAACCGCGCCGCCGGGTTGCTGTCCCACGGGCAAAAGCAATTCCTGGAAATTGGCATGCTGCTGGTGCAAGACCCGCAACTGCTATTGCTCGACGAACCGGTGGCGGGCATGACCGACGCCGAAACCGAGTTCACCGCCGAGCTGTTCAAGTCCCTGGCGGGCAAGCATTCGCTGATGGTGGTGGAGCACGACATGGGCTTCGTCGGCGCGATTGCCGACCACGTCACCGTGCTGCACCAAGGCAGCGTGCTGGCCGAAGGGTCGCTGGAACAGGTGCAGGCCGACGAGCGGGTTATTGAGGTTTATTTGGGTAGGTGAGCGTCGAGCCGCAAGCTTCAAGCGGCAAGTTGAAAGCAAAAGCCGCACACCATCCTGCTCTTACTTGCAGCTTGAAGCTTGCCGCTTGAAGCTCTAAAAAACGGAGTTCAAATGCTACAGGTCCAACACCTTCATCAATACTACGGCGGTAGCCACATCCTGCGGGGCCTGTCGTTCGACGTGAAGGTCGGCGAGGTGACGTGCCTGCTGGGGCGCAACGGCGTGGGCAAGACCACCCTGCTCAAATGCCTGATGGGCCTGTTGCCGGCCAAGGAAGGCGCGGTGAATTGGGAAGGCAAGGCCATCACCACCTTCAAGCCGCACCAGCGGGTCCATGCCGGCATTGCCTACGTGCCCCAGGGCCGGGAGATTTTCGGCCGGCTGACGGTGGAAGAAAACCTGCTGATGGGCCTGTCGCGGTTTCCCGGCGCCGAGGCCAAGGAGGTGCCGGCGTTTATCTACGAATTGTTCCCGGTGCTACTGCAGATGAAACAGCGCCGAGGCGGTGACCTGTCCGGCGGCCAGCAACAGCAGCTCGCCATTGGCCGGGCCCTGGCCAGCCGCCCGCGCCTGCTGATTCTCGATGAACCGACCGAAGGCATCCAGCCGTCGGTGATCAAGGAGATCGGCGCGGTCATCAAGAAACTGGCGGCCCGGGGCGACATGGCGATTCTGCTGGTGGAGCAGTTCTACGACTTCGCCGCCGAGCTGGCCGATCAATACCTGGTGATGTCCCGGGGCGAGATCGTGCAGCAAGGGCGTGGAGAAAATATGGAAGCCGAGGGTGTACGCGGGCTGGTTACGATCTAGTCTGTAACGTCCTGACGATCATTAGAAATCATGAACCTACCTGTCTCGCTGTTGACACCTTCGGCCCAATTCACCCCCAGCTGGCATGCCGAGCTGGAACTGGGCTACGCCCGGTTTGACGACTGCACACGCCCGGTACAGCGCCGCCATAAAGGTCCGCTGCGGGTGCAAAAACACCTGTACGCCGAAGGCCCGCAGGTGTGCCAGCACATCATCGTCCACCCGCCCGGTGGAATTGCCGGCGGTGATCGGCTGGACATCTCGGCCCACGTCGGGCCCGGTGCCTGGGCACAACTGACCAGCCCCGGCGCCGCCAAGTGGTACCGCGCCGCCGCCCCGGCGTACCAGCAACTGAGCCTGAGCGTAGCCGCCGGGGCGACCCTGGAATGGCTACCCCAGGAAACCATCGTCTTCAGCGCGGCCCAGGCCGAGCTCGGCACCTCGATCGACCTGCAGGGCGACGGGCGTTTGTTCTACTGGGACATGGTTGCCCTCGGCCGCCCAGCCAGCGGCGAACGCTTCGACCTGGGACATTTCCAGTCGCGGCTGGACATTCGTCGCGACGGCCAGTTGCTGTGGCATGAGCGCCAGCGCATTGTGGGCGGTGATGGCTTGCTCGACTCGCCCATCGGCCTGGGCGGGGATCCGGTGTTCGCCACGTTGTTGGTGACCGGGGAAATCGATAGTGCGTTGCTGGAGCAATGCCGCTCCCTGGGCCATGCGGTGCGCGGTGACCTGACCCAGTTGCCCGGCCTGGTCGTGGCGCGGTGCCTGGCGAGCGAGGCGTTGCTGGCGCGGGGGTGGTTGATTGAATTGTGGCGTTTGCTTAGGCCTGCATTGCTTGGAAGAGAGGCCGTACCACCGAGAATCTGGAGCACCTGAATTTGCTTTCCTGTGGGAGCGAGCTTGCTCGCGATGGCGGAGTGTCAGTCGACATCTATTTTGAATGTCCTGCCGCTATCGCGAGCAAGCTCGCTCCCACAGGGGGACGTGTTTACAGCGAAAACTATTTATCTGCCCTTATGGATTGCACATGGACCTGACCCCACGCGAAAAAGACAAGCTGCTGATCTTCACCGCCGGCCTCGTTGCCGAGCGGCGGTTGGCTCGTGGCTTGAAACTCAATTACCCGGAGGCCATGGCCTATATCTCCGCGGCCCTGCTCGAAGGCGCCCGTGACGGCCAGACCGTGGCCGAGCTGATGCACTACGGCACCACGCTGCTGAGCCGCGAACAGGTGATGGAAGGCATCCCGGAAATGATCCCGGAGATCCAGGTCGAGGCGACGTTTCCCGACGGTACCAAACTGGTCACCGTCCACCAGCCGATCGCCTGAGGCCATGCCATGACCTATCTCGTGCGCGACGCTCAGCCTACCGATCTGCCCGCGATCCGCGACATCTACAACGACGCGGTACTGAACACCACCGCGATCTGGAACGAACAGCTCGTAGACTTGGGCAATCGCCAAGCTTGGTTCAGCGCCCGGCAATCCCAGGGCTACCCGGTGCTGGTGATCGTCGATGCCGATGAAAACGTGCTCGGCTATGCTTCGTTCGGCGACTGGCGTCCCTTCGATGGTTACCGGCACACCGTGGAGCATTCGGTGTACGTACGCAGCGATCAGCGCGGCAACGGCCTCGGCCCACGGCTGATGACAGCACTGATCGAGCGCGCCAGGGCCTGCGGTAAACATGTCATGGTCGCCGCCATCGAAAGCGGTAACGGCGCCTCGATTCGCTTGCACGAGCGAGCCGGTTTCACCACCACCGGGCAAATGCCCCAGGTGGGTACCAAGTTCGGCCGCTGGCTGGACCTGACTTTCATGCAGTTGGTCCTCGATCCCGGGGCGCAACCGCCTGTCTTTGACAAGGAGTGATGCCTATGAACCCCGCCCAGTTGCGTCGAGTCCACGCTGAAAGTTTTGCGCATTATCGCCAGGGCCTGATCGATCTGTTGCTCGACGCCGTCGGCTATGGCGCCAGCGTGGGGTTCATGGCCGACCTTAATGCCGCCCAAGCCCGCGCCTATTTCGACGAAGTCCAGGCCAGCCTTGAACAGGGCCATCTGCTGCTGTGGGTGGTGGTCAAGGATGAGCAAGTGCAGGCCAGCGTCCAGCTAGCCCTGTGCCAGAAACCCAACGGTCTCAACCGGGCCGAAGTACAGAAGCTGCTGGTCCGCGGCGAAGCCCGGCGCCGTGGCCTGGGACAGCAATTGATGAGTGCCCTGGAACTCGGCGCCCGCCAGCACAAGCGCGGCCTGCTGTACCTCGACACCCAGGCCGGCTCCGAGGCCGAGGCGTTCTACCGCGCCATGGGCTACACCCGCGTCGGGGAACTGCCCGACTACTGCCAGAGCCCGGACGGGACCTACACCGCGACCACCATTTACTACAAGACTTTGGGGCAACCGCAATGATTCCAGGCCAATACCAGGTTCAGCCGGGCGACATCGAGCTCAACGTCGGCCGCCGCACCCTCACGCTGAACGTCGCCAACAGCGGTGACCGGCCGATCCAGGTCGGCTCGCACTACCATTTTTTCGAAACCAACGACGCCCTGGCCTTCGACCGTGCCGCCAGCCGCGGCATGCGCCTGAACATCCCGGCCGGCACCGCCGTGCGCTTCGAGCCGGGCCAGAGCCGCGAGGTGGAGCTGGTGGACCTGGCGGGGCATCGGCGGGTGTTCGGGTTTGCCGGGCGGGTGATGGGCGACCTGTAGGTCATCGGGTGCCTGCACTGGCCTCATCGCGAGCAAGCTCGCTCCCACAGGGGAACGCGATCAAATGTGGGAGCGAGCTTGCTCGCGATGAGTGAGCGCAGCGAACGGTTTCAACATTCAATTGAATTCCAAGGCAAGCACATGAAGATTTCGAGACAAGCCTACGCCGACATGTTCGGTCCCACCGTCGGTGACAAAGTCCGTCTGGCCGACACCGAGTTGTGGATCGAGGTGGAGAAAGACTTCACCACCTACGGCGAAGAAGTGAAATTCGGCGGCGGCAAGGTGATTCGCGACGGCATGGGCCAGAGCCAACTGTTGGCCGCCGAGGTCGTCGACACGCTGATCACCAACG
The DNA here is from genome assembly GCF_026016345.1 of Pseudomonas sp. B21-054. Classification (NCBI taxonomy): domain Bacteria; kingdom Pseudomonadati; phylum Pseudomonadota; class Gammaproteobacteria; order Pseudomonadales; family Pseudomonadaceae; genus Pseudomonas; species Pseudomonas sp. B21-054. The sequence goes on along the minus strand of NZ_CP087204.1, from coordinate 705,451 downwards.
CGCTGATCATCGACCACTGGGGCATCGTCAAGGCCGATGTCGGCCTCAAGGACGGGCGCATCGCGGCCATCGGCAAGGCCGGCAACCCGGACATCCAGCCTGACGTGACCATTGCCATCGGCGCCAGCACCGAAGTGATCGCTGGCGAAGGCATGATCCTCACCGCCGGCGGTATCGACACCCACATCCACTTCATCTGCCCACAACAGATCGAAGAAGCGCTGATGAGCGGCGTGACCACCATGATCGGCGGCGGTACGGGCCCGGCCACCGGGACCAACGCCACCACCTGCACGTCCGGGCCGTGGCACTTGGCGCGCATGCTCCAGGCCGCCGATGCGTTCCCGATGAACATCGGCTTCACCGGCAAGGGCAACGCCAGCCTGCCGGAACCGCTGATCGAACAGGTCAAGGCCGGGGCCATCGGCCTGAAGCTGCACGAAGACTGGGGCACCACGCCGGCGGCCATCGACAACTGCCTGAGCGTGGCCGACCAGTACGATGTGCAGGTGGCGATTCACACCGACACCCTCAACGAGTCGGGCTTCGTAGAAACCACCCTCGCCGCGTTCAAGGGCCGCACCATCCACACCTACCACACCGAAGGCGCTGGCGGCGGTCACGCACCGGACATCATCAAGGCCTGCGGTTTTCCCAACGTGCTGCCCAGCTCGACCAACCCGACCCGGCCGTTCACCCGCAACACTATCGACGAGCACCTGGACATGTTGATGGTCTGCCATCACCTGGACCCGAGCATCGCTGAAGACGTGGCCTTCGCCGAAAGCCGCATCCGCCGCGAGACCATCGCCGCCGAAGACATTCTCCACGACCTCGGTGCGTTCTCGATGATCAGCTCCGACAGCCAGGCCATGGGCCGCGTCGGCGAAGTCATCACGCGCACCTGGCAGACCGCCGACAAGATGAAGAAGCAACGTGGCGCCCTGCCCGGCGACGGCGAAGGCAACGACAATTTCCGCATCAAGCGCTACATCGCCAAGTACACCATCAATCCGGCGATCACCCATGGCATCAGCCATGAAGTGGGTTCCATCGAAGTGGGCAAGTGGGCCGACCTGGTGCTGTGGCGCCCGGCGTTCTTCGGCGTCAAGCCGACGCTGATCCTCAAGGGCGGCGCCATCGCCGCCAGCCTGATGGGCGACGCCAACGCCTCGATCCCGACGCCGCAACCGGTGCACTACCGACCGATGTTCGCAAGCTTTGGCGGATCGCGTCACGCCACCAGCCTGACCTTCATCAGCCAGGCCGCCGCCGAGGCGGGGCTACCGGAGCAATTGGGCTTGAAGAAGAGAATCGCCGTGGTCAAAGGTTGCCGCGATGTGCAGAAGACCGACTTGATGCACAACGACTACCTGCCGAGCATCGACGTTGATCCGCAGACTTATCAGGTCAAGGCCGATGGGGTGTTGCTGTGGTGTGAACCGGCTGAGGTGCTGCCGATGGCGCAGCGGTATTTTCTGTTTTGATGGTCGGTTGATACCTGAGCGAATACATGACTTTGTGGTGAGAGGGGTTTATCTGTGGCAAGAGGGGGTATCTGTGGCGAGGGGATTTATCCCCGCTGGGCTGCGCAGCAGCCCCAAGACTGACCGCCGTGGTGGGTCAGACTGACTGTGCTTAGCCTTTTTGGGGCGGGGATAAATCCCCTCACCACAGATAAATCCCCTCGCCACAGTCAGCAGCTGGCTTGAGGATCTGCATCACTCCACCAACCGCCCCAACCGCTGCTTGAGCATGCGGTTTTCGCTGCGCAGTTGCTGTACTTCCTCCAGCAGGTCCAGCGCCAGGGCGACGCCTTCCCATTCCAGCTCCAGCTCGCGGCGCAGCTTGGCCGCACGGCGGGCCAGGACCAGTTCATAGTCGGTGAAACGCCAATCCGTCGGGGCTGCGCCGTGGGGTTCGAGGATGCCATGGGCGACGATCTCGATCACATGGACGTCCGCCAACGCGGCGGCCTCGCAGAATTCCGTCAGGGTCAGTTCAATGATCGGGTTGTTCATGGTCTGCTTCTCCCAATGCCTTAACGGTCGAGTCTAGCCACAGGTGCTGCCTTCAGCCGGTCAGAAGTTCTCCCGCGGATCGAACGCGGCTTTCTTCGCCAGTTCTGCCCACAACGCCTTGACGGTCTCGTCGCTGGTCTTGGGCATCACGGCCTTGAGCTGCACGAACAGGTAACCGCGCTCGCCGGCCTTGTTGCGCAGGCCATGGCCCTTGGCGCGCATGCGCTGGCCGTTCTGGCTACCGGCCGGGACCTTGAGGTTGATCTTGCCGGTCAGGGTCGGTACCGCCACTTCGGTGCCCAAGGCCAATTCCCACGGTGCCAAAGGCAAGGTGATGATCAGGTCCTGGCCTTCTACGTCGAACTTGGGGTGCGGCGCGAAGCGAATGGTCAGGTACAAATCACCATTGGCACCACCACCGATACCGGGCGCACCCTGGCCCTTGAGGCGGATGCGTTCACCATCGGTCACGCCCAGCGGAATCTTCACGTTCAGGCTTTTACTGGTGTTGCTCACGTGCTGGCCGGCCGCGTTGTACTGCGGCACCTGGAAGCTGACTTTCTTCGACTCGCTCGACAGGGTTTCTTCCAGGAAGATCGGTAATTCCATTTCCACGTCTTGCCCTCGACGGCCGGCGCTGCGACCTGACTGTCCGCCACCGAAACCCGACCCGCGATTGCCGAAGATCGAACTGAAAAAGTCCGAGAAGTCACCGGTGTCCTGACCACCGCCAAAACCGCCACGGCTTTGCCACCCCGGTGGGCCCTGGAACGGCTGACCGTGCTGGCCATAACGGCGCAGGTCGTCATATTCGGCGCGTTTGTCGGCGCTTTTCAGCGCTTCATAGGCTTCGGAGACGTCCTTGAACTTGGTCTCGGCATCCTTTTCCTTACTGACGTCCGGGTGGTATTTGCGCGCCAGTTTGCGATAGGCAGCCTTGATCGTGCTGTCGTCCGCAGTCGGCTCCACACCCAGAATCTTGTAATAGTCTTTGAAGTCCATTGAAGGATCACCATCCGTTATCGATATCGCACCGCCACCCGCAGCATGCTCGTGGTACAAGTCCTGGGGTTTGACCGACCTCAAGGTTTGTGACCGGGCGGCGCATCAGAAGTTTATCGGCAGCCGGTGGCGGTTCTTGCATCCGCCCTGTGGCTACCAGGCTCATGCCAGCAAGTTTGGGGGTATAAGGGCGTCTTTCAAGGCCAGTGATTGCGAATTAGCAGATAACCGGCCTTCGAATCCGGGCCGCACTGACATACACTGCGCGGCCGTTTTTTCAACTGGAACCTGAAAGACATGAAAAACGCATCCCCGGCCCGTGCCTGCGGCATCGACTTCGGCACGTCCAACTCCACTGTCGGCTGGCTGCGCCCCGGCATGGAAACGCTGATCGCGCTGGAGGATGACAAGATCACCCTGCCCTCGGTGGTTTTTTTCAATTTCGAGGAGCGCCGCCCGGTGTACGGCCGCCTGGCCCTCCACGAATACCTGGAAGGCTACGAAGGCCGGCTGATGCGCTCGCTCAAGAGCCTGCTGGGCTCCAAGCTGATCAAGCAGGACACCAGCGTGCTGGGCACGGCCATGCCCTTCAAGGACTTGCTGGCGCTGTACATCGGCCAGCTGAAGACGCGCGCCGAAGCCACCGCCGGTCGGGAATTCGAAGAGGTGGTGCTGGGTCGGCCAGTGTTTTTCGTCGACGACGATGAAATGGCCGACCAGGAAGCGGAAAACACCCTGGTGGACGTCGCCCGCGCCATCGGCTTCAAGGAAGTTTCATTCCAGTACGAGCCTATCGCCGCGGCGTTCGACTATGAATCGACCATCGAAAAAGAAGAGCTGGTGCTGATCGTCGACATCGGCGGTGGTACGTCGGACTTCTCCCTGGTGCGCCTATCCCCCGAGCGTCGTACCCACGACAACCGGCACGCCGACATCCTCGCCACCGGTGGCGTGCACATCGGCGGCACCGATTTCGACAAACAACTGAGCCTGCAGGGGGTGATGCCGCTGTTCGGCTACGGCAGCCGCATGAAAAGCGGCGCGTACATGCCCACCAGTCATCACATGAACCTGGCGACCTGGCACACCATCAACGCGGTGTACTCGCAGAAGTCCACCCTGGCCCTGGGCAGCATGCGCTACGACATCGAAGACACTGGCGGCATCGATCGGTTGTTCCACCTGATCGAACAGCGCGCCGGGCACTGGCTGGCGATGGAAGTGGAAGAAACCAAGATCCAACTGACCCACGCCGACCAACGCCACGTGCCGCTGGACCGGATCGAGCCGGGCCTGAGCGTGGACCTGAGCCGGGCCTTGTTCGAGTCGGCCATCGACGGCTTGCTGGAGCGAGTGCGCGGCAGCGTCACGCAGTTGCTGGGCGATGCCAACGTGCGGGTCGATCAGGTCGACACGGTGTTCTTCACCGGCGGTTCCAGCGGCATCCCGGCACTACGCAACAGCGTCTCGGCGATGCTGCCCCAGGCGCAGCATGTGGAAGGCAATATCTTCGGCAGTATTGGCAGCGGGTTGGCGATTGAGGCGATGAAGCGCTATGGGACGCAGGTCTGATCCAGGACCGATGCGCCTGAATCGCGAGCAAGCTCGCTCCCACATTCGACCGCATTCTTTCTGAAGAACCCAGTCAACTGTGGGAGCGAGCTTGCTCGCGATGGCGCCAGACCAGACGCCACATACCCCCGATCAAACCATCCCCACCTGCTTCAACTCACTCTTCAGATACGCATAGTAAATCGGCCCCGCCACCACCCCCGGCAACCCGAACGCCGCCTCGAATACCAGCATCGCCATGAGCAATTCCCAGGACTTGGCGCTGATCTGCCCGCCGACGATGCGGGCGTTGAGGAAGTATTCGAGCTTGTGGATCACGATCAGGTAACCCAGCGCCGCCACGGCGACCCAGATCGACAGCGACAGACCGACAATGGTGATCAGCGTGTTGGACATCAGGTTGCCGATGACCGGCAGCAGTCCCAGCAGGAAGGTCATCACGATCAGGGTCTTGGTCAGCGGCAGTTTTATCCCGAACAGCGGCAGCACCACCGCCAGGAAAATCCCGGTGAAGAAGGTGTTGAGCAGGGAGATCTTGATCTGGGCGAAGACGATGTTGCGAAACGCCTTGACCAGCAGGTTCAGGCGATCGAACAGCGCGGCGGCCAGGGGCTTGCGCTTGGTCAGGTCGGGGATGCGCTGCAAGGCGACGATAGCCCCCAGTACCATGCCGATCAGCAACGTCACGAACATGTGGGCCGCGTCCTTGCCCACCAGTTGCAAGTCGCTCAGGTGCTTGCTCACCCAGTCACCAATCGCGACCCGGAACTCGGCGGCGCTGGCCGGCAGGTAGGCGTCGATAAACGGCGGCAATTGCCCTCGGGCGCGGTCGACCACCGTCATGAACTTGTCCAGGGAGGCTCCGGGGTTTTCCGCCTCATGGAGCAGGAAACTGAAGGCTCCGGCGAAGATCAGCGTCAGCACACTGACCACCAGCGTGCCCAGCAACGCCACCGCCAGCCAGCGGGCACGCCGGCCTTCGATCAAGCGCTGCAACTGCGGGGTGAGCATGTTGACCAGTTCGAACACCAGCAACCCGGCCAGCAGGCTCGGCAACAGGCGCAGTGGCAGCACCAGCAACAACCCACCAAAAATGATCACCCAACTGATCACCAACAATACATGACGCTGAGAAAACGTTGGCATACAGCCTCAAAACGAAACGGCGTGAAAGGATTGGCAGTCTGCCAGCCTTCCACTAGCAGCACTAGGGATTGTATCGACCGACCTTGGTCGGGGTTCAGTTATTTTTTGCAGCGATTGTGAGGGCCGTATCGCGAGCAAGCCCCACAATGGATCGAGCCATGCAAATCCAATGTGGGAGCGAGCTTGCTCGCGATGGGGCCCTCACTGGCTCAGGAAATCCCGGCGTTTATTTCTTTTTCAAGCACTCACTCATGAACGCCTTGCGGACATCGCCCTTCAGCGCCTGGGTGGTGGCGTCGGCGTTGCAGGTTTTCATGCGTTCCTGCGGCGTCGTCGGGGCGGCCTTGAGGCAGGTGCTCATGAAGGCCTTGCGCTCATCACCCTTGAGGGCCTTGGCAGTAGCGTCGGCGTTGCAGGTGGTCATCTTGGTCTGTTGCGCCGTGGCGGCGAAGCCCTGGGTACACAGCAGCAAACCGATCATCAACAAAGGCACACGCAGCATCTTCATGGTGTTTCTCCTGGTTGCCGCACGGGAGTGGGGCGATGAGGAGCAGTGTAGACAAAGCCTGTTACACCTTCATCTGCTCGATCTTCGCTGCGTGATCTACCGCCATCGCGAGCAAGCTCGCTCCCACAGTTGACCGCATTCCTTCTGACGAAACCCGATCGAATGTGGGAGCGAGCTTGCTCGCGATGAACGATAACGCGGTCCAGTCGGCTACACCCCGGCAGCCCTCAACCGCTCGGCGTGCTCGACGAACAACCGCACAGGTTCGGCGCCCTTGCCCACCAGCCCCAGCGCTTGGTTGACGATGTCGAAGTGATCCAGCGGGTAGTCATCGCCAATCACCGTCCCCAAGTGCGAGCTGTAGCGCCCGACCATGCCATCGCATTGCCCCGCTTCGCGCACGAAGGTGCGGGCGAACAATCGGCAACTGCGGTTAGTACCGTCGAACAAGTTGCCGCCCCTATCGGTCTTGCCCGGTTGCAAGGTCCCGGACCAGGAGTAATAACGCACACCGCTGACCACTTCCGGCCCCTGCCCACCCCAGGTTTCGGGCAAGCCCTGTGGATATCGCTGGTTGAACAGCGCCACGCCTTCCGTGGTGAGAGAGGCATGGGAAGCACGGATATCCACCGGCAACCTCGGCCCGCGATAGCCGGTTTCCAACAGGCTCATCAAGGCGTTGATCAGCCGCAGCAAGGCACTGAGCAAGCGGCCCCTGGCGCTGTCGGCCGGATAGTGGGTTTGCAGGTAATCGGCCAGTTCGGAGCCGTGGTTGGTGCCGGCCACCGAAGTGACCGATGCCACCAGGTCCGGGCGCATGGCAGCTGCGTAGCGGGCGGTGAGGCTCCCCTGGCTGTGACCGATCAGGTTGACCTTCTGCGCACCGGTTTGCCGCAGGATCTCCTCGATCCGCGCCAGTAGCTGCTCGCCGCGCACTTCGGATGAATGCAGCGGCGAAACCTTCACCGCCACCACCACGGCCCCACCCCGACGCAATGCTGAAACGATGCCATACCAGTAGGGGTACAACACCAGGCGAATAAACCCGAGCATGCCCGGGACCAATACCAGCGGGTAGCGAGTGGCGCAGCGCTGCGACATAGCGACATCCTTGTGATCGAGAGGGCCCAGCATCGGTACCGATGATGACCAGTCTATGACACCGACGTCACTTCAGCCTGATCAGCCTGCGGACAAATTCGGTAAAACTTTTTCAGGATCGCGTCACTCAGACCTAGAGTGATCGCGCCTACAGAGCGTGACGCCTCAACCGGATCAGCCTCCAGGAGAACGAGATGAGCGACATGCACTTATCCGATGTAACCACCCTGCGCGAACGTGCGCGGCAGAACGTGCAGAACGGCGCCGTGACCGAGGGCTACAGCGCCGATCGACAGGAAGTCGTTCGCCTGCTCAACGAAGCGCTGGCCACCGAACTGGTGTGCGTGCTGCGCTACAAACGCCACTACTTCATGGCCACCGGCCTCAAGGCCAGCGTGGCCGCCAGTGAGTTCCTCGAGCACGCGAACCAGGAAGCCGAGCACGCCGACAAACTCGCCGAACGCATCGTGCAACTGGGCGGTGAACCTGAGTTCAACCCCGACCTGTTGACCCGCAATTCCCATGCCCAGTACGTGGCCGGCAATACGCTCAAGGAAATGGTCTACGAAGATCTGGTGGCGGAACGGATCGCCATCGACAGCTATCGGGAAATCATCCAGTACATCGGCGAAAAAGACCCGACCACCCGGCGCATCTTCGAGGACATCCTGGCCCAGGAAGAAGAACACGCCGACGACATGGCCGATATCCTGGCCGATTTGTAAAAATCTCTAGACCCCCATCGCGAGCAAGCTCGCCCCCACATTTCGAGCGCATTCTTTCAGACAGAATGCGCTCCCCTGTGGGAGCGAGCTTGCTCGCGATGAGGCCAGCCGCCTCACCGCACAACCTGACTATCGCGCGGGCTTGACCGTCACCGGCGCCTTGCCGGCCTTCATCTGCTCCAGCAACGGCGCACACTGGTTCGGCTCGCCACCGCTGGGGGCGACCAGCGCCAGCAACCCGGCCGCTGGCGCCGCGATCACACCCAGCGCCACCATCCCGGCACCGCGCAGAATCAGCGGTACAGCCTTGACGCCGGCGGCAGGTTTGGAGAACTTGCCTCGCACGTACAACGGCGAGCGCAGGGAAATCAGCCGCCAGCCCTTGGACTCGGGAGTAACGGTCAGGTCCAATTGTTCAGTGGCCATGTTCGCCGTGCCATCGATGTAGATGATCGCGTTCTCGGTGTCGAACACGAACAGGCGGGTGGTCGCCAGGCCGGTCTTGATGTCGAAGTCCGCCGCTGCACAGTTGATCTTCACTTCCTTGTCACCAAAGATTTTCCCCACCACGTAGTTGCCGACGTTCAGCCCCGCCAACTCCATCAGCTCCCGACTGATGGCGCCGTCGTTGATGAGCATTTTCAGGGTGCCGTTGGAGGTACCCAGCAACGCCGCCACCGAATTGCCGCGCCCGGCAATATCGGCATCGCCGTTCAGCTCACCAAAACTGGTTTTCATCGGCTCGAAGCCAGGGAACAGTTGCTTGAGCTTGAAGCCGCGCGCGGTCAGCTTTGCCTGGCCTTCCAGGGGCTGGGTGTGCCCGTTGAGGCGGATCTGCGCATCGAGGCGGCCACCGGCCACGCCGAAGCGCAGGGGCTCAAGGCTTAGCTGACCATCGTTGAGCACCAGGTGCGTGTAGAGGTCGGTGAACGGCAATTGCGCGCTGTGGACGATGCGTTTGCCAGTGAATTCCACATCGGCATCCATCACGCTCCAGCGCTCGGTGCGAAACTCCTCCACGGGCAAGACCTTGTCGGTCGGCTGTTTGCTCGCGCCGCCACGGGCCTTTTGTTCGGCGTTGGAGTCAGCCCCGATCAGTGGCGCCAGGTCGCTGAACAGCAGTTGATTGGAGACCAGCGCGCCACTGAGCTTTGGCCGGGGCTGACTGGCGACATAGGCCAGGTCGCCATGGATATCGCTGTCGCCGATCTTGCCGTTGAACGCTTCATAGCGGAACAACGCCCCACTCGGTTCGTGGAGCTTGGCGATCAGGTGGCCGTCGGTGGCATAGGGCGGCGAATCCGGCAGGGTCACGCCGGTCAGGGGATAGAGATTGGCCAGGCTGTTGCCGGCCAGTTTCAAGCGCAGATCCAAAGCGCCGAGGTTCCTCGGATCGGTGAGGGTGCCGGCCAGTTCGACGCGGGTATCGCCGATCTTCGCCTGGGCCTGGAGCGGAAAGGGTTGTGAGGCGTCCTGCAACGCCAGCAAGCCGCCGACCTTGCCGGAACCGGTGAGGTTCTGCCCGTGATACTGCCCGTTGACCTTGAAGGCGAACGCATAATCCTGGGGCGTCGCGCCCTGGTCCTGGGCTTTCTTGGCGGCCTTGTCACCGACGATATCGCTGAACGGGATGGGTTTGCCCAGCGGGTCGATCAGCAGGTCGAGGCGAGTTTTCAGCGTCTGGTCGTCAAGGGTGACATGGCCCTTGTCGAAGCCAATGGCACCGATGTCCACCACCCAACTGGACGGCTCGGCGTCCGGGTCTTTCGGGTCGAACTGGAACGTCCAGTTGGCGCGTCCATCGGCCAGGCGTTGCAGGTTGGCATCGGGCTCGGTCAGATCGATACGGGGAATGGCCACTCGCCGGACCAGCAAGGCCAAGGGAGAAATGCGCAACTCAACACGCTTGAGCGTGACCATCTGTGGGGTTTTCGACCAGTCCGGGTTACCCAGGCTCAGGTCTTCGGCGACCACATGGGGCCACGGCACCCAAGCTCGCCAGCCCCCCTCCGCTGGCTCACGCTGCCAGATCACCGCCAGGTTGCCGTTGATCGCGAACGGCCGGTGCAACTCCTCGGAAACCTTGGCGTTGAGTGGCGGCTTGATCCGGTTCCAATCGAAGAAGGCGATGATCAGCACCAGCACCGCCAGCAAAACAACAAGGCAGGCAAAGCTCCAGGCGAAGATTTTTGAGGTGCGCGTCATGCACAAGGCTCCTGATGACAATTCAGCGCCCGGACCGCGACGCCTTTAGAAACACAAACCTGTAATCGGTTCGTTATGAAGAATAGGACTGACGGAACGGCCAACAGGTGCCGATGAACGGCACAAAAAAATGCCGGGAACCTGACCGATCAGCCAACAACCTGTTACCTCGCCCGCACATTTGCGAGGCAGCAATGGGTACAAAATACCCACCACAGTGCAAAACCTCACCTCGGAAACGCCCGTTCTAGAGCCTTTCCCCTGAACAATCAATTCCGTTGATTATTACCATTGCGTTTATGAACTTTTATATCGACTTATCGAGAGTAGCATTGCCCTCGTACCCACTTTATCGCCCTCCCAAGGAGCAATGATCATGAAACGCCAATTACTGATGAGTCTTTCCCTTTCACTGCTGGCCTCGACTGCTTTCGCACTGCCAGCCTCCGAACAAGCCACCCCTCAGGTCAGGGACAGCCATTCGGTCTACAGCCAGACCGTTGCCGAAGGTGGACGTGATCGCCTGGAAGAAAAAGGTTTGGCTGAAGACGGTTCCGACCGCACTCCACAGGGCCAAACCTTGGCTGAAGACGGTTCCGACCGCACCCCACAAGGCCAGACCCTGGCTGCTGACGGTTCCGATCGCACTCCACAAGGCCAGACCCTGGCTGCTGACGGTTCCGATCGCACTCCACAAGGCCAGACCTTGGCTGCTGACGGTTCCGACCGCACTCCACAAGGCCAGACCTTGGCTGCTGACGGTTCCGACCGCACCCCAGGCCAGACCCTTGCCGCTGACGGTTCCGACCGCACCCCAGGCCAGACCCTTGCCGCTGACGGTTCCGACCGCACCCCAGGCCAGACCCTTGCCGAAGGCGGTGGTGACCGCGTGAACGAACGCAACGGCACAGTGAGCTGAGCCCATGGTATCTCGGAAAAAAGCCCGATTCCCCCAATCGGGCTTTTAACGTTTCAAACGTCCCACTTTCCCCGCCTGATCCCTCTCTACCGTTCGACGTCGGCAAAGCTGATTTGCTAGAGTGCGTCGCTCCCGTGAATCAGAAGTCAGCCTTGCGATGCTGCCCCGCGCCGAACAGAAACAACAGACCCGAAACGCCCTGATGGATGCCGCCCGGCATTTGATGGAGTGTGGCCGCGGGTTCGGCAGCCTGAGCCTGCGGGAAGTCGCCAGGACGGCGGGCATCGTGCCCACCGGGTTCTATCGGCACTTCGCCGACATGGATCAACTGGGCCTGGCACTCGTCAGCGAAGTCGGCCAGACCTTCCGCGAAACCATTCGATTGGTGCGCCACAACGAATTCGTCATGGGCGGCATCATCGACGCGTCGGTGCGGATCTTCCTCGATGTGGTGCAAGTCAACCGCTCGCAGTTCCTGTTCCTGGCCCGCGAGCAATACGGCGGCTCCCTGCCGGTGCGCCAAGCCATCGGACGACTGCGCGAAGGCATCAGCTCGGACTTGGCCGCCGACCTGGCACTCATGCCGAAACTGCAACACCTGGACTTGGCCGGGCTGAGTGTGATGGCCGACCTCATCGTCAAAAGCGTGTTCGCCACCCTGCCGGACATCATCGATCCACCCGCCGAAGCCTTGCCCGAGCACCTCACTCCCCAGGTGAAAATCACCCAGCAGCTGCGGTTTATCTTTATTGGCCTCAAGCATTGGCAAGGGCTGGGTAGCACCGAGTAAATCCCGAATGTACCCGCTGTGGGAGCGAGCTTGCTCGCGATAGCGATTCATCAGTGGAGTTGATGCCGACTGACACTCCGCTATCGCGAGCAAGCTCGCTCCCACAATTTTTTCTCAAGCCGCAAAAGAGTGCACCGCTTTACGGCGCGCACCAAAATGGCACGCAACGCGAGACGCCAGCAAACACCTTCCCCAGCAGCACCCCCTTTTTCCTACATCCCCTTCGATTGGCAAGCCCCTTGCTCTAAACACAGCACTGTTCATTGCTGGAAGCACTCCGATGCTGGTGATTCACCGCAGAATCGACCCTCAACCCCGCTGGGACGCCGAGCTGCACCTGACCTTCGACGCCCGCAGCAAAAGCCGCCTGCGCTGTTTCAGTGCCGAGGGTGAAGACGTGGGGTTGTTTCTGGAGCGAGGCCAGCCGCCGCTGTACGACGGCGAATGCCTGCAGGCCGAGGACGGGCGCATCGTGCGTGTCTGTGCTCGCCCCGAACAATTGCTGCACGTCACCTGCGCCAACGCGTTCGAACTGACCCGCGCCGCCTATCACCTGGGCAATCGCCATGTTGCCCTACAAGTGGGCGATGGCTGGTTGCGCCTGCTGGACGATTACGTGCTCAAGGCGATGCTCGAACAACTGGGCGCCAGCGCCGAGCCCATCGATGCCCCGTTCCAACCGGAACATGGCGCCTATGGCGGCGGCCATCATCACTCGCGGCACGGCGACGAAGATTTCAACTACGCGCCGCGCCTGCATCAGTTCGGCGTACGCACATGAACCCGGCCTGGGCGCTGCTGCGCCTGGCCAGCCCGCAACTGCCGATTGGTGGCTACAGCTATTCCCAGGGGCTGGAGATGGCGGTGGATAACGGCCAGGTCAAGAACCCCGACGATGCGCGTCGCTGGATCAGCGATCAATTGCTGCTGAACCTGGCACGCTTCGAAGCGCCCCTGCTACTGGCCCACTGCACCGCAGCCGCCGCCGACGACTGGGACACCCTGCTGCGACATTGTGAAGAGCACCGCGCCAGCCGGGAGACCCGCGAGCTGTATCAGGAGAGTCGACAGATGGGCTACTCGTTGCAACAGTTGCTGGGCGGCCTGCCGGAACTGGACGCCGCCGCACGCGGGTTTCTCGAGCAACGCAGCGAGCCGCACCTGGCCCTGGGCTGGGCCCTGGCCGCCCGCGCCTGGCAGATCACGCCCCAGGACGCCCTCGCCGCCTGGCTATGGAGCTGGCTGGAAAACCAACTGGCGGTGCTGATGAAAACCCTGCCCCTGGGCCAGCAAGCCGCCCAACGCCTGACCAGCGAACTGTTGCCGTTGTTGCAGCAGGCCCAGCACAACGCTTCGAACATCGACCCCGATCATTACGGCAGCGCCGCGTTTGGCCTGTCACTGGCGTGCATGGCCCATGAGCGCCAGTACAGCCGTCTGTTCCGTTCCTAGGAGACACACATGAATACACAACCTTTGCGCGTCGGTATTGGCGGCCCGGTGGGTTCCGGCAAAACCGCGTTGACGCTGGCCCTGTGCCTGGCCCTGCGCGATCGCTACAACCTGGCGGTGGTCACTAACGACATCTACACCCGAGAGGACGCTGACTTCCTGGTGCGCAACGAAGCCCTGGCGCCCGAGCGGATCATCGGCGTGGAGACCGGTGGCTGTCCGCACACGGCGATTCGCGAAGACGCCTCGATCAACCTCGAAGCGGTGGACCAACTGAACCGGCGCTTCCCGGGCCTGGACCTGATCCTGGTGGAATCGGGCGGCGACAACCTGTCGGCGACCTTCAGCCCGGAACTGTCGGACCTGACCATCTATGTCATCGACGTCTCGGCCGGTGACAAGCTGCCGCGCAAGGGCGGGCCCGGCATCTGTAAATCGGACCTGCTGGTGATCAACAAAATCGACTTGGCACCGCTGGTGGGCGCGTCCCTGGAAATGATGGACAGCGACACCCGACGGATGCGCAACGACAAGCCCTTTGTGTTCAGCAACCAGAAAACCGGCCAGGGCCTGGACGCCATCATTGCGTTCATCGAGCGCCAGGGCCTGCTGACCGCCGCCTGACTTTTCCGACCTTCAACAAGGAAGCTTATCCATGACATCCAAACGTATCCTCGGTGCCCTCGCCCTGCTGCTAACCCCGGCCGTGGCCTTCGCCCACCCTGGCCATGGCGACAACGGCCTGATCGCCGGCCTCGGCCACCCCATTGGTGGGCTCGATCATTTGTTGGCGATGCTGGCGGTCGGCTTGTGGGCCGCGCAGCAGCAAGGCACGGCGCGCTGGGCGCTGCCGTGCACCTTCGTCGGGACGATGCTGCTCGGCGGCTTGCTCGGTTTTGAAGGCCTGGAGCTGCCGGCGCTGGAAAGCGGTATTGCCGCCTCGGTACTGGCCCTGGGCCTGGCCGTGGCACTGGCGGTGCGCCCACCGCTGGGCCTGGCGGTCGCCGCTACCGCCATGTTCGCGCTATTCCATGGCGTGGCCCATGGCTTGGAATTGCCGGACATGTCGAGTCCCTGGGCCTATGCGGCAGGCTTCGTCGCAGCCACGGCGGCGCTGCATGGCGCAGGTTTTGCGCTGGTTCGCGTGTTGCCTCGAGCGGCCGCGCCGTTGGTGCGGCTGGCTGGGGCGGCTTCGGCGGCGGCTGGGGTTTGGTTGTTGGCAAGCTGATTCTTTAGCGCCTGCCTGGCCGCTATCGCGAGCAAGCTCGCTCCCACAGTTGACCGAGTTTCGTCAGGAAGAATGAGGTCGAATGTGGGAGCGAGCTTGCTCGCGATGACGGACATACAAGCGCCATCTCTCTGGAGTCGGTCACTCTGCTACCATGTCGCGCAATCGCCCCCAGCCGTGACGACGTCCACCCATGCCTGATGCTTCCCGCCCCGCTCCCCAGCCTGAATTGACCGCCCTGTTCGCAACGGTGCGTCAGCATTTTCACGACGTGATCGTGCCAATGTGGCAAGGCCCGGGCTGGAATGCCGATTTGGCATTGCCATATGAATCCCTGGACGCCGGGCATTCGCCGCTGCCGCCCCAGCGCTATCGGGCCATGGCCTGTGCGCGGCAGTTGTATGTGTTCGCCAGCCTGATCGGCGAGGTGCCGCAGGCCGAAGAACGGGCCGGAGCACTGTTTCGCTCGCTGCAACGGCATTTCCACGATGCCGAACACGGCGGCTGGTTCTACAGCATCGACCCACAAGGCGCGCCGCTGGACACCGGCAAGGACCTCTACACCCACGCCTTTATCCTGTTCGCCTGCGCCCACTACTGGAGCAAGGTCCGCGAGCCGCTGGTGGAATCGGTACTCAACGCTGCCTTGGAAGTCATCGCCCGGCGCTTTGCCAGCGGCGATGGTCTCTACGAAGCCAGCCTCAAGCGCGATTGGTCAACGCGCGGAACCGGCCCTTTGCAAAACCCGCTAATGCACCTGGCCGAAGCCTTCCTCGCCACCCTCTCGGTTCGCCAAGACGCCAATGTCCGTCAAGCGTTGCTGAGCTTGTGCGATGGGATGTTCAAGCGCTTCATCGCCCCCCAGCAGCGCGTCATGATGGAGAAACCGCTCAAGACTGTGGATAACTGGTTCGAGCCAGGTCACCAGTTCGAGTGGTATTTCCTGCTGGCCTCCTCGCCGCTGTTGCGCGACGGCAAGTTGCATGCGGCCCTGGAGCGCAGCTTCGGCTATACCGAGCAGCAAGGCGTGAATCCGCAGTCTGGCGCGGTGTGCGCCATGCTGGGCCTGGCGCCGCACGCGGTCGTGCGCGACGCAACCCAGCGCATCTGGGCCCAGGCAGAGTATTTGCGGGCACTGACCTTACGCCCTGGGAACGAGGAAGCCTTGCTGCGCCAGTTGCAGGCACTGCAGCAACATTTCCTGCATCCCCGAGGCTGGAATGAGTGCCTGGACGCCGATGGCGCTGTCAGCCGCCTGGACATGCCTTCCACCACGCCGTACCACCTGCTGACCTGCTATCGCGGACTCGCCGATTATCTGGCCTAAAGCCCCTGTGGCGAGAGGATTTATCCCCGCTGGGCTGCGCAGCAGCCCTAAAAAGATAGATCGTGGGCTCAGGTCTTAGGGGAGCTACGCTCCCCAACGGGGATAAATCCCCTCGCCACAGGGCCCCCCAATAACGTTAGCCGTCAAACCTTGTTGCGCTCGATGGCAAACCCGGCCCAGGTCTGGCTCACCGGCATCAGCTCCAGGCTGTTGATGTTGATGTGGGCCGGCGTGTTAAGCACCCAGAAGATGGTATCGGCGATGTCCTGCGGCTGGATCGGCTCGGCCCCGGCGTAGGTCGAGTTGTAACGCTCCTGGTCGCCGCCGAAGCGCACCAGGGAGAATTCGCTTTCGCACAGACCCGGCTCGATGTTGCTCACCCGCACCCCGGTACCTTGCAGGTCGCAACGCAGGTTCAGCGAGAACTGTTTGACGAACGCTTTGCTCGCGCCATACACGTGGCTGCCCGGATATGGATAGTTACCGGCGATGGAGCCCAGATTGATGATGCCGGCGCCACGGCCATGGGCGATCAGGCGTGGCAGCAGCAGGCGGGTGCTGTAGATCAGGCCCTTGACGTTGGTGTCGACCATCGTGTCCCAATCATCGAGGTCGCACTTGGGCGCCGGGTCCACGCCCAAGGCCAGCCCGGCGTTGTTGATCAACCCCCGCAGCTTGGCGAACGACGGCGGCAGGTTGGCGATTGCCTCTTCCATGGCCGTGCGGTCACGTACGTCCAGCACCAGGCCATGGACCTCGGTCTGCTTCGACAGCTCGGCACACAGAGCATCGAGACGCTCTTCACGACGACCGGTCAGCACCAACTTCCAGCCAGCCTCGGCGAAACGACGGGCACAGGCCTCACCAAAACCGGACGTCGCACCGGTGATAAACAGGGTGTTGGACATCATGTTCTCCTTGCTTTGGGCTTAAGGCAGCCCTTGAATGGAAATCGGCCAACAGCATGCCCGGCCTGACACGCTACCGGCAAGGCTTGTGGAAACATGCTTTGTATCCCGCGACTGCCCATAAAATAACCAATTACCGCCAGGCCTTTTCAGACAAGGCCCACAGCCAATTGCCCGCACCTTATCCACAGGCACGTCCACAGTAATCGGGGGCAAGTACAAACTCTGCAAGCCGCTGTGGGTAAGGCTTTGCGAGGTATTTGGAAAATTTTTTCCCTTGACCCCGTAACGCAGGTTGTGCCGTCCGAGTTATCTGCTATAAGTCGCCGCTCATGAAGCGATGGCTCCAAGCCAGCAACTACGGCCCTCAGCGCGGTCTTTCCAGAGTTTAGTCACAGACTTATCCACAGGCTTGCCCACCGATTTTCGAGCCCTTTCCAGTGCTCATAAAAGTGTTGACAACCGACACTCACGCTTGACCAAAAACCCTTGATCAAAAAATAACCACAGGTCTGAAAGGCCCGGTTTTAAAGGCTTTCAGCCAGCTACTCCCACGTTACCCACAGTCGGTTCCACAGCAAACGGGGACAAGTCAAAACTGTGACAAAACAACTATTTGCGGCGACTTTATGTCGCGGTTTCGTAAGGGCTCAGGATTGTTGTCCACAATTCTCCCAAGCGACAAAAGTCCCCTTGTGGGAGCGGGCTTGCTCGCGAATGCGGTGGATCAGCCGGCATCGTGTTGATTGACACACCGCATTCGCGAGCAAGCCCGCTCCCACAGGGAATGAGGGGTGAATCCAAGGGATAAAAAAACCGGCGATCACTCGCCGGTTCCTGTTACAGCAACAGCAGCCTCAGTGCCCGCCCAGATACGCGTTGCGTACTTCTTCGTTAGCGAGCAACTCCTTGCCGGTACCGGTCAGGCGGATTTCACCGTTGACCATCACATAGGCACGGTCCGACAACCTGAGGGCGTGGTTGGCGTTCTGCTCCACCAGGAAGATGGTCATCCCGGTGGCCGCCAGCTCACGCAAGGTGGCGAAGATCTGTTTCACCACGATCGGTGCCAGCCCCAGGCTCGGCTCATCGAGCAGCAATAACTTCGGACGGCTCATCAACGCCCGAGCGATGGCGAGCATTTGCTGCTCGCCGCCGGACATGGTCATGGCCCGCTGGTTACGCCGTTCCTTGAGCCGTGGGAACAGCTCGAACATGCGCTGCATGTCTTCACTGGCGTACTTGTCACCGATGGGAATAGTGCCCATCAGCAGGTTTTCCTCGACGGTCATGTCAGGGAATACCCGCCGCCCTTCCGGCGACTGCGCGATACCGTTGGAGGCAATGTAGTGCGACGACTTCTGGGTAATGTCCACACCCTGGTAGATGATCTGCCCGCCCGCCGCACGGGGCTGGCCGAAAATCGACATCAGCAGCGTGGACTTGCCGGCACCGTTGGAGCCAATCAGGCTCACGGTTTCACCTTCCCCAATGTGCATCGAGACTTTTTTCAGGGCCTGGATCGGCCCGTAGAATACGTCCAGTTCCTTGAGTTCGAGGATAGGTCCAGTCATACCAGCTCCTCTTCATCGGCACCCAGGTAGGCCGCGATCACCTTCGGATCGTTGCGAATCGCCTCGGGACCGCCCTCGGCGATCACGTTGCCGTGGTCCAGCACCACGATGTGGTCGGAAATGCTCATCACCATGCCCATGTCGTGTTCGATCAGCACCACGGTCAGATCGTGCTCATCGCGCAGCAGCCGGATCATCGCGCTCAGCGCTTCGGTTTCCTGAGGGTTGAGGCCGGCGGCCGGTTCGTCGAGGCAGATAATCTGCGGACGGGTGCACATGGCCCGGGCAATTTCCAGGCGCCGTTGCTGGCCGTAGGAAAGCTCCCCGGCGAGGCGGTTGGCGCAGTCCACCAGATCCACCACTTCCAGCCAGTAGAAGGCATGGTCCAGCGCATCGCTTTCAGCCTTGCGGTAGCCCTTGGTGTTGAGGATGCCCGCCAGCAGGCTGCGGTTGACCCACATATGCTGGGCCACCAGCAGGTTTTCCAGTACCGACATTTCCTTGAACAGGCGGATGTTCTGGAAGGTCCGCGCCAGGCCGGCACGGTTCACCAGGTGAGTGCCGCCGAACATCTTGTAGTACATCCGGCTGGCGAAGGATGCCGGTGACACGAAGTCAGTCGGGCGAAACGCTTCGCCCAGCAGCTTGATGACGTTGGTCCGCTCGCCGCGCACGTTGAGTTCGATCTTGCCGCCCGTGGCCTTGTAGAACCCGGTCAGGCAATTGAACACCGTGGTCTTGCCCGCACCGTTGGGGCCGATCAGGGCGAAGATCGAGTTACGCTTGACCTGCAGGCTGACGTCGCTGAGGGCCTTGATCCCACCGAACTGCATCATCAGGTTTTCGACTGAGAGTACGACTTCGCTCATGGGGCTACTCCTTTACGCGGCGTCACACCGGTACGGCTGATGCGAATCAGGCCGCGCGGGCGCCAGATCATCATCAACACCATCAGTATGCCGAATAGCAGCACCCGGTATTCCGCGAAGCCGCGCAGCAATTCCGGCGCCACGGTCAGCACGAAGGCCGCGATCACCACGCCGATGGTCGAGCCCATGCCGCCCAGCACGACGATGGCGAGGATCAGGGCCGATTCGAAGAAGGTGAACGATGTCGGATTGACGAAGCCTTGGTAAGTGGCGAAGAACACACCGGCCAGGCCGGCCGTCGAGGCCCCGATGGTGAACGCCGAGAGCTTGACCAATACGTGGTTCAGGCCCATCGAGCGGCAGGCGATTTCATCTTCGCGCAAGGCTTCCCAGGCGCGACCGACCGGCATGCGGGTCAGGCGATGCTTGATGTACAGCACGGCCAGCACGACGAGGAACAACACCGCGTAGATGAAGTAGTACTTCACGTCCGGGTTGTAGGCGATGCCAAAAAACTCGTGGAAGGGTATGCCGCCGTCCTTCGCTCTTTTACCGAGCTCGAGGCCGAAGAAGGTGGGCAACGGCGCCGCCATGCCATTCGGGCCGCCGGTCAGGGACAGCCAGTTATTGAGGACCAACCGGATGATTTCACCGAAGCCCAGGGTCACGATCGCCAGGTAGTCACCGTGCAGGCGCAGCACCGGGAAGCCGAGGATGCAGCCGGCCAACCCCGCCGTGATCGCCGCCAGTGGCAGTACCGTCCAGAACCCCAGCCCCAGGTATTGATAACCGAGCGCCAGCCCATAGGCACCGATGGCGTAGAACGCTACGTAACCCAGGTCGAGCAGGCCGGCCAGACCGACCACGATGTTCAAGCCCAGGCCCAGCAGCACGTAGATCAGCCCGAGGATGACCACACCCAGCAGGTACGAGTTGGAGAAAAACGGGAACACCACGGCGATGACGATCACCAGCGGAATGATCCAGCGCAGCCGGGTCTTGTAGTCGGGCGGCAGAACATGAACCCCGGAACCGCTGCTTTCAAAACCTTCAAGAATTTTCAGGCCCTTGGGCGTTTGCAGGAACAGGCTCAGGGCAAAGCGGCCGGCCATGACGATGGCAACAATCCACGCCACTCGGGTCGTTTCCAGATTGAAACCGTAGCCGTCGAGGACCACGCCAACAATCGGACCGAACACAATGAGGGCAACCAGACCGGCAAGAATCGCGTCAACCAGGCTTCTTTTGATATCAATGGTTTTATGAGTGGTTGAAGACATCGCTTACACCTTCGACACAAGAGGACGGCCAAGCAGGCCTTGGGGCCGAAAGACCAGAACGAGAACGAGCAGCGAGAAGCTGAAGACGTCCTTGTAGTCCGAATTGACCAGGCCGGAGAACAGCGACTCGGAGATCCCGAGAATGATCCCGCCGAGCATCGCGCCAGGCAGTGAGCCGATCCCGCCGAGTACCGCGGCGGTGAACGCCTTGATGCCGATGATGAAGCCGGCATAGAAGTCGAACGTGCCGTAGTTCATGGTGATCAGCACGCCGGCCAGGGCCGCCATCGCTGCACCAATGATGAATACGTAGGAAATCACACGGTCGGTGTTGATCCCCAGGATCGAGGCCATCTTGCGGTCTTGCTGGGTCGCGCGGCACATGCGGCCGAGCTTGGTGTACTTGATGACGTAGGTCAGCAGGGCCATCCCGGCAAACGCAGCGACGAGGATGAAGACCTTGGTGTAGGTCAGTTGCACGAATCCGGTGCCGACTTCGACACGCCAGGCTCCCGTCAGCAAGGTTGGAACCCCTTGTTGCTTCGCGCCCTGGGCGATCTGTGCATAGTTTTGCAGGATCAGCGAAATACCGATGGCGCTGATCAACGGTGCCAGTCGGGTGGAGTTACGCAGGGGTTTATAGGCGACACGCTCGATGACCCAGCCATACACCGCCGTGACAATGATGGTGAAAACCAGGGTACCCAGCATCAGCAGAGGGAAGGATTCGATACCGAAGTATGCCAGCAGAGCCAGACTGATCGCCGCGAGGTACGCAGAGATCATGTAAACCTCGCCATGGGCGAAGTTGATCATGCCGATGATGCCATAGACCATTGTGTAGCCGATGGCGATCAGGCCATAGACCGACCCGAGGGTCAGGCCGTTGACCAGTTGCTGCAGGAAAATACCATCCATAACGCAATCTCACGCAGTGAGAACCTGCACACTCTTGAGTGTGCGGCTCTTCTAAGGAAAATACAGATTTACGTCGGAGCACTGTCAGTCAGAACACTAAATTCCTTGTGGAAGCTGGCCTGCCAGCGATAGCGCACAGACATTCAACATAGATGTCGCCTGTCAGTCCGCCATCGCGAGCAAGCTCGCTCCCACTGGAATCGGGGGATCTAGCCGATCGCGTTTACTTCTGTTTTTCCAACTGGTGGTATTTGCCGTCCTTGTCCCACTGGTAAACCACGTAGTCGGAGACTTTCAGGTCGCCCTTGGCGTCCCAGGTCTTCTCGCCCATCACGGTCTTAACCGGATTACTCTTCAACCACTCGGCCGCTTTTTCGCCACTGTTGGACTTGGCGCCGTTGAAGGCAGCCGCGAGGGTCTGGACCGAAGCGTAGGCATACAAGGTGTAGCCTTCTGGCTCAGTACCCTTGGCGCGGAACGCATCCACTACAGCCTTGCTGTCTGGCAGCAGGCGCGGGTCGGCGCCGAAGGTCATCAGCACGCCATCGACAAATTGCGGGCCGCCAGCGGTGGTGACCAGCTCGTCTGTCACGATGCCGTCGTCGGACATGAACTTGACGTCCTTCAGGCCTTGCTCACGCAGCTGGCGAACCAGGGGACCGGCTTCCGGGTGCAGACCACCGAAGTAGACGACATCGGCGCCAGCGCCGCGGATCTTGGTGACAATGGTGCTGAAGTCTTTTTCACCACGGGTCAGGCCTTCGTACAGCACCGGCTTCACGCCACGCTTCTCGAGCTGGGCTTTGGTTGCATCCGCCAGGCCCTGGCCGTAGGTATCCTTGTCGTGCAGCACGACGACTTTTTTACCTTTGAGCACGTCGACGATGTAGTCGCCGGCAACGATGCCTTGCTGATCGTCACGCCCGCACATACGGAACATGGCACTCAAGCCGCGCTCGGTCACAGTAGGGTTGGTAGAACCCGGAGTGATCGCAATGATGCCTGCTTCGTCGTAGATCTCGGAGGCCGGGATGGTCGACGAGGAGCAGAAGTGACCGACTACGCCCGCCACTTTCTGGTTGGTCAGGTCCTTGGCTACCGTAACGGCCTGTTTCGGTTCGCAGGCGTCGTCGCCCTTGACCAGCAGGATTTTTTCCCCGTTCACGCCGCCCTTGGCATTGATCTCGTCTGCCGCGGCCTGTGCACCCTTCATGTACTGTTCGCCAAATGCCGCGTTGGCGCCTGTCATGGGACCCGCTACGCCGATCTTGATGTCGGCCTGAGCAAACGCAGAAACACCCAGCGCAGCAGCCACTGCGAGGGCCAGAAAGCCTTTCTTGTAAAACGTCTGGGACATGAGGTGGTGCTCCAAGGTTTTTTTTAGTTGGCACTGCGACTTCACTTTCACGCAGAAGCTAAGAGCAAGGGCCGTGCCATCGGTTTTTTATTCTGAAAAAAGTCGCTGCTTTATTGTTATTTCGACTGTTTCGGGCCCTTTTTCACAGGGCGTGCAACCGTCTAAACCGCACGAGGTGCAACCATTTTGTAAAACAGGTACAACCATCAATGAGCCATCATTGCAACCGTCGCGCGAAACGGCGTGCAACCATGCTGTAACAACCTACGCTACCGAACTGCACACTCCCGGTGCGCGACTGCTACAACCCGCACCATAACAGGCTAGCCGCTGTGTCGGAAAACGCTGGTTCCGGTAACATTTTCCAACACTCAAATGACGATCCGCAGGCACTGGCCCGCGTGATACAGCGAAAAACCCGCTTCATACAGGCAACTGCGTACCCCCACCCCGACCAGTGGTTGCATGGGGGCGAAGGGGATCGGCAACGCCTTGGCATCACCCTGGCACAGGTAATCGGCGAAGGCCTTGCCCACCACCGTGCCGGTGGTCACGCCCCGGCCGTTGTAACCCGTCACGGCCACCAGACCCGGCGCCGGTTCGAACAGGCGCATCAGGTGATCAGGCGTGAAGGCGATGCAACCGGTCCAGGTGCACTCCCACTCCACCGGCTTGAGGTAGGGGAAGTAGTGCTGCTGCACCCTGTCGGCCCAAGCCCTGAGGAACCAGGTTGGCTTGCGGTTGCCATTGCCCAGGCTACCCAGCAACAAACGGCCGTCCTTGTCCCGACGAATGCTGCTCAACACCTGGCGGGTGTCCCACGAACCTTGCCCGCCCGGCAAAATGCGTCGAGCCGCCTCGTCGGTCAGCGGGGCGGAGGCGACTTGATAGTAGTAGCCGGGAAAGAAATTGCGCCGCAGCTCGGTCCAGTCGCCCTCGGTGTAAGCATTGGAGGCGATCACCACCTGCTCGGCCAACACCGAACCCTGGGCGGTCTGCACCGACCAGCGTTGGCCTTGGCGCTCCAGGCGCGTCACCGCTGAATGGTCGAACAGCTGGCCCCCCAAATCCTGCGCAGCCTTGGCCAACCCGCTGGTGTAGGCCATCGGATTGAGCGTACCGGCACGTCGATCGAGCAACGCCGCGGCGATTTTCGAGGTGCCAGTGGCCTCGACACAGGCATGGCCGGTGAGCAACTCCACCGGAGCGCCTCGGCGTTTCCATTGCGCTTCGCGACTGCGCAGGTCGGCCTCGCCCCGGGCGTTATGGGCCATGTGCAAGGTGCCTTCGCGGCGCAGCTGACAATCAATGTTGTACTTGTCGACGAGGCTGAACACCAAGGCCGGCGCGGCGCCCAGCATGCGGTTGAGCTGGCTGCCCACCGCCTCGCCGAAGCCGGCCTCGATGTCGTCCGGCGGGATCCACAGGCCGGCGTTGACCAGGCCGACGTTGCGTCCCGAGCCACCGTGCCCAGCCCGATGCGCTTCCAACACGGCAACGCGCTTGCCTTGCTCCAGCAAGTGCACCGCCGCCGATAATCCGGTGAAGCCTGCGCCGATCACGCAGACATCGACCGTGATCTCCTCCGTGAGCGCAGTATTTTCAGGCCTTTGCGGCGTCAGATTTTCCCACAGACATTCTTCGCGTAACGGCATTGCCAGACTCCGGAAATGAAACCCAACCATCACACTATTTAGCGTGGGAGCGAGCTTGCTCGCGATAGCGGTTCGCCAGTCACTGCCCTGTTGAATGTGCCGCCGTCATCGCGAGCAAGCTCGCTCCCACAAAGGATCTTCACGAATCGAAGATCCGACCCAAGCGACCTCAGTCGAAGGTAATCCCCTGCGCCAACGGCAACTCCAGCGAGTAGTTCACGGTGTTGGTCTGGCGGCGCATGTAGCCGCGCCAGGCGTCGGAGCCGGATTCACGACCACCGCCGGTTTCTTTCTCACCGCCGAACGCGCCGCCGATTTCCGCGCCGCTCGGGCCGATATTGACGTTGGCGATGCCGCAGTCGCTGCCCACGGCCGACATGAACTGCTCGGCTTCACGCACGTCGGTGGTGAAGATGCAGGACGACAAGCCCTGGGGCACGGCGTTGTTCAGGTGCAGGGCCTCGGCAAAGTCCTTGTAGCCGACCACATACAGGATCGGTGCGAAGGTTTCGTGGCGCACGACGTCGCTCTGCTCCGGCATCTCGACGATGGCCGGCGAGACGTAATAGGCATTCGGGAACTGGTCTTCGAGCTGGCGCTTGCCGCCGAACACCCGCCCGCCTTCGCTCAGGGCCTGCTCCAAGGCATCCTGCATGTTGTCGAAGCTGTGTTTATCGATCAACGGCCCGACCAGGTTGCCTTCCAACGGGTGGCCGATGCGCACTTTCGAATAGGCGGCCTTGAGGCGGGTGACGATTTCTTCTTTCACCGATTCATGGGCGATCAGGCGGCGCAAGGTGGTGCAACGCTGGCCGGCGGTGCCGACGGCGCTGAACAGAATGGCACGCACGGCCATGTCCAGGTCGGCGCTAGGGGCCAGGATCATCGCGTTGTTGCCACCCAGTTCCAGGATGCTGCGGGCGAAGCGCGCGGCGACTTTCGGCGCCACTTCACGGCCCATGCGGGTGCTGCCGGTGGCGCTGATCAAGGCCACACGTGGGTCATCTACCAACGCTTCACCGGCATCACGACCGCCGATGATCACCTGGCTCAGGTACGCAGGCGCATCGCTGAAATTCTTCAGCACGCGTTCGAACAGCGCCTGGCAAGCCAGGGCGGTGAGTGGGGTTTTCTCCGACGGTTTCCAGATCACCGCGTTGCCGCACACCAGTGCCAGCGTGGTGTTCCAGGCCCAGACCGCCACGGGGAAGTTGAAGGCACTGATCACCCCGACCACGCCCAGCGGATGCCAGGACTCACGCATGTGGTGGCCCGGACGCTCGGAGGCGATGGTCAAGCCGTACAGCTGGCGGGACAGGCCGACGGCGAAATCGCAGATGTCGATCATCTCTTGCACTTCACCCAGGCCTTCCTGGGTGATCTTGCCGGCTTCCCACGACACCAGTTCGCCGAGATCGGCTTTGTACTCGCGCAACAGGTCGCCGAACTGACGCACCAGCTCGCCGCGACGCGGGGCCGGTACGTTGCGCCACAAGTCGAAGGCATGCTCTGCACGGCTGACCTGTTGCTCGACCTCCGCGGCGCCTTCCCAGTTCACGGCGCCGATGCGGCTACCATCAATGGGTGAATGCACCGGCTCGGTGCCGTTCTGGTACAGGGCCGGGCTGACGCCCAGACGATCTAGCAATGCAGCAACCATGGGGATTTTCCTCAAGCGAAAGACAAAGGATTGGCAACCGGACGATCACGGTTGATCAGGCCTGTAGTTGTAGCTGGCCTGAGTCTTGCCAACAAACGACCTTTAAGCGAGATATCATTCCGTTTATTCATGCTGCCCATGACCGGTTAAGCAGAGCGACAAGAATTAAGGCCTCATCATGCTCAATAAACGCTATTTGCCGTCGATCACGGCGCTACAGTGCTTCGAAGCGGTGACCCGTCACCTGAGCTTCACCCGCGCCGCCGAAGAGCTGAACCTGACCCAGAGCGCCGTCAGCAAGCAGGTCGCGCAATTGGAGGAGTTGCTGCAGCACCTGCTGTTCCGGCGCGTGCGCCGACGCTTGCAGCTGACACCGGCGGGGGATTTGTACTTGGGAGAGGTCCGAAAAATCCTCACGCAGGTGGAAATGTCCACTCACTACCTACGTTCCTACGGTGGCGACACCGAAGTCCTGCGAGTCTCCACGCCCCCGACCTTCGGTGCGCGCTGGCTGGTCCCACGGCTGAAGGGCTGGCGCCTGCGGCATCCGACGATTCATCTGGACCTGTGCAGTGAACAGGAGGCCGACGATTTGCTGCAAGGGCGCAGCGACCTGGCGTTCTACTTCGGCCAGGGCTCGCGGGCCGGCAGCGAGTCCCTGAAGTTGTTCGGCGAAGAGCTGGTGCCGGTTTGCGCCCCGGGCAGCCTGCCGGAGCAGCCCTTCACCGAGCCGACGCAACTGGCCGACCTGGTGTTGCTGCAAAACGCGTCGCGCCCGCAAGCCTGGCACGACTGGTTCGCCCACCAGGGCTACCACACCGAACACAGCTACCACGGGCCGCGCTTCGAAACCTTCTACATGTGCATCCGTGCCGCCCAGGTCGGCTGCGGCGTCGCCCTGTTGCCACGGTTTCTGGTGGAAGAAGAGCTGGCCGATGGCAAACTGGTCATCCCCTGGCAGCATGCGATGCCGAGCACCGATGCTTACTACCTGGCCTACCCCGAACATTCGGCGGAAGTGCCCAAGGTACGGTTTTTCGTGGAGTGGATGCTTGGGCAGATCGAAAGCCCCGATAGGCCGCAATAGCAGCAGCCAGCACTAAACCCTGTGACGAGGGATACTAAAAATCACTGGCAATACCCACCCAGGTTATGCGCCACTAACCCCCTCATCCCAAACCGCTGCACCCCGCTGCCACCGCAGCGGCCTGCCTGGAGATTCCCGTTATGAGCGAGAGTGTGTTTGCCGATCGTATCGTGCAGAACCTGCTCGACACCGACTTCTACAAACTGACGATGATGCAGGCGGTGCTGCACAATTACCCCAACGTCGAAGTCGAATGGGAGTTTCGCTGCCGCAACAGCGAGGACCTGCGACCGTATCTGGCGGAGATCCGTTTCCAGATCGAACGCCTGGCCGAGCTGAGCCTGAGCGCCGACCAGTTGGGTTTCCTGGAGCGCATCAGCTTTCTGAAGCCCGACTTCCTGCGCTTCCTGGGCCTGTTTCGCTTCAACCTGCGCTACGTGCACACTGGCATCGACAACGGCGAGCTGTTCATCCGCCTGCGTGGGCCGTGGTTGCACGTGATTCTGTTCGAAGTGCCGCTGCTGGCCATTGTCAGCGAAGTGCGCAATCGCTATCGCTACCGTGAAATCGTCCTGGAGCAGGCACGGGAGCAGTTGTATCGCAAGTTCGACTGGCTGAGCGCCAACGCCAGCGCCGACGAATTGTCCGAACTGCAGGTAGCGGACTTCGGCACCCGCCGTCGGTTTTCTTACCGCGTCCAGGAAGAAGTGGTGAACGTGCTCAAGCACGATTTCCCCGGGCGGTTTGTCGGCACCAGCAATGTGCACCTGTCCCGGGAGCTGGACATGAAGCCCCTGGGCACCATGGCCCATGAATGGATCATGGCGCACCAGCAACTGGGCCCGCGGCTGATCGACAGCCAGATCGCGGCCCTCGATTGCTGGGTGCGCGAATACCGCGGCCTGTTGGGGATCGCGCTGACCGATTGCATCACCATGGACGCCTTCCTGAAGGACTTCGATCTGTTCTTCGCCAAGCTGTTCGACGGTTTGCGCCATGACTCCGGCGACCCGGTCATCTGGGCCGAAAAGGCCATCGCCCATTATCACCAGCTCGGTATCGACCCGATGAGCAAGACCCTGGTGTTCTCAGATAGCCTGACCTTGCCCAAATGCCTGGATATTTTTCGGGCCTTGCGTGGTCGCATTAATGTCAGCTTCGGTATTGGCACCAACCTGACCTGTGACATCCCGGGTGTAGAGCCCATGAGCATCGTGCTTAAAATGATCAGCTGTGACGGGCAACCCGTGGCCAAGATTTCAGACGAGCCCGGCAAGACCCACTGCAAGGATCCGAATTTCGTCGCCTACATGCGACACGTTTTTCAAGTACCTGCCGCCCTTTCTGACACATCAAGCAAGGAGTGAATTCATGCAAGCCGTACAGCGTGAGATTGCTGAACAGCTCAAGGTCCAGCCACCGTTCGCCGATGACGCCGCCCTCAAGGCCGAAATCGCCCGTCGGGTGAGCTTCATTCAGGATTGCCTGGTCAACTCCGGGCTCAAGTCCCTCGTACTGGGCATCAGTGGCGGAGTCGACTCGTTGACCGCCGGCCTGCTGGCCCAGCGAGCCGTGCGCGAACTGCGGGAGAAAACCGGTAACGCGGCCTACAAGTTCATCGCCGTGCGCCTGCCGTATGAAACCCAGTTCGACGAACATGACGCACAAGCCAGTGTGGACTTCATCGCACCGGACGAGCGCCATACCGTCAACATCGGCCCGGCGGTCAAGGCCTTGGCCAACGAGGTCCTGGCGTTCGAAGGCAAGGCGCCGAGCATGCGGGATTTCGTGGTGGGCAATACCAAGGCGCGGATGCGCATGGTGGCGCAGTACACCATCGCCGGCGCCGAGCAGGGCCTGGTGATCGGCACCGATCACGCGGCCGAAGCCGTGATGGGGTTCTTCACCAAATTCGGTGACGGCGCCTGCGACCTGGCCCCGCTGAGCGGCCTGGTGAAAAACCAGGTCCGGGCCATCGCCCGGGACTTCGGCGCGCCGGAATCACTGGTGGAAAAAGTCCCCACCGCGGACCTCGAAGACCTCTCCCCCGGCAAACCCGACGAAGCCGCCCACGGCGTGACCTACGGCGAAATCGATGCGTTCCTGCATGGCAAGACAATCCGCGAAGAAGCGGCCCGGATCATCTGCGAGACCTACCGCAAGACCGAGCACAAGCGGGCATTGCCATACGCCCCGTGACCGGCAATCTCTGTGGGAGCGAGCTTGCTCGCGATAACGGTGTGTCAGCCAGCTTCAATATTGGCTGATCCGACGCCATCGCGAGCAAGCTCGCTCCCACATTGGGACTGGGCGCCTCTGGGAGAACCAGGCCGGCTGTCAGGCCGCCTCGCCCGGCTTTTGATCTCGGGCGCCCCGTTAACCACGATGGCCGAACGCAGGCATTGCGCAGTGGGCATCCCGGCATGGATGCCGGGATAGCCGCGCTGGGCCATGGATGGCCCTTCGCGGCGGCCCACGGAGCAATGCCGGAGTGAGGGCATGCCGAGCCTAGGCGAGGCACCGAGTGGTGGGCAAAAGCGTTTTGCTTACTTTTGCGCTTCTCAAAAGTGAGCCGCCGTAAGGGCGGAACCATAAGAAGCCATTACCGCAGCAACGGATATACACCCAAACTATAACCCCCCACCAATGAAGCCCCGCCAAAAAAAAACGGCGCGTCCCCATCCCGGAAAAGCGCCGTTTTCTTGATCTTTGCGAACCGAGCTTACTTCAGGGTCACAGTGCCTTTCATCATCGAGATGTGGCCTGGAAACGAGCAGAAGAAACCGTATTTTTCGGCAGCGTCGAGTTTCGATACATCGAAGGTCACCGAGTCAGTCTCCTTGGCCCCGATCAGCTTGGTATGGGCAATGATGCGGGCATCCCCATCTTTCAGGTAGTTCTTGTCGATACCAGCGGCCAGGCCATCGGTGGCGATCGGCTGCATGTCGACCTCTTTGCTCAGCACCCAGTTATGGCCCATGACGTTTTTCGGCAAGCTGCCCGAGTGCGTCAGCTCAACGGTGAAGGTCTTGCAGCTCTTGTCGATTTCGATGGCCTTGGTGTTAAAGGACATCTGGTCGGTCGAGTCGATGGTGGTCTTGCACTCCGCTGCCATCAGTTGGCTGCTGGCCAGCGTTAACAGGGATACTGCAACAAGTTTGGCAAACATCGTGAATCTCCAAGGCATGGTTAACAAAATTCCTTCAAAGGGAAAGACTGCCTGATTTTGAGACAAGTTCCTATGACCTGAATCAAAGATTGTATACAACTTAAGGCTATCAGCCTGATGGACACAATCAACCAGCCAGACGTATGACACCGCTCTATGATCGCTCCCATCACCTCTCTGGAGCGCCCCTCATGAACATCAACAGCCTGTTATGCAGCTTGCTCGCCGCCTATGCCTGCGGCGCCAGCGGCACCTACGAAAAACCCCGGCATGAGGTTTAAGTGCTTTGCGCAACCCAGGCCAGGCTTTACTCTGGACCCGTTACTGACCACGGAGTAAAGCATGCCCATCGCGTCTGTTTGTGTATTTTGCGGCGCCAGCACCGGCACGAACCCAGCCTACCGTGAAGCGGCGCAGGCCCTGGGACGCACGTTGGCGGAACGAAAGCTGACCCTGGTCTACGGCGGTGGCGCCGTGGGCCTGATGGGTATCGTCGCCGATGCAGCCCTGGCGGCCGGCGGCGAAGTCATTGGCATCATCCCGCAAAGCCTGAAAGACAAGGAAATCGGCCACAGCGGCCTGACCCGCCTGGAAGTGGTGGATGGCATGCACGCCCGCAAAGCGCGCATGGCCGAACTGAGCGATGCCTTCATCGCCCTGCCCGGCGGCCTCGGCACGTTGGAGGAATTGTTCGAAGTCTGGACCTGGGGCCAGCTCGGCTACCACGGTAAACCGCTGGGGCTGCTGGAAGTGAACGGGTTCTACAGCAAACTCACCGGTTTTCTCGATCATATCGTCGGCGAAGGCTTCGTCCGCGCACCGCATCGTGACATGCTGCAAGTGAGCGAATCACCACACAACCTGCTCGATGCGCTGGACGAATGGCAACCGTCGGTGCAGCCAAAGTGGGCCGAACAAAAACCCAGCTAACCGCTCGCCCCCGATACAGGGCAGAATACGCGCCGCTCAACCTCACCTTCGACCCCAGAGGATCGCCCATGGCTAAACCCAATTATTCCTTCGCCAAACGTCAGAGAGACTTGGCCAAGGAGCAGAAGAAAGAGGAAAAGCTTCAGCGCAAGAAAGCGACAGCTGAAGAGGAAGCCGCAGCACTGACCCCGGATACCGAAGGCGAAGTCGCGGCAGAAGAGGATGTTGCTGCACCGAAAGATCAGGCACCCGACGCCTGAACCCCTCCGGGCCCGATGATGTAATCCGGCCCCACGGTTTGTGTCCAGGGCCGGCAGCCTAGCTGCCGGCCCTCACAACCCCAGCGCCTTGATAATCGACTCGCGATAACCTGTTGGCAGGTTCGCCGGTAACCGCCCCGGCTCGAACAGCCCGATCTCCTTGTGTTCATGACTGATCGTCGGCACGAAACCGCCCAGCAACTGGCAGCGGTAAGTGGAGATGAAGACGTGCTTGCCGGGAATCACCTCGAACAAGTACGAATCCAGCGGCTCTCCCACGCTCACCTCAACCGCCAGTTCTTCGTCGATCTCCCGCGCCAGGCATTGCGGCGCCGTTTCGCCCAATTCGATCCGCCCACCGGGCAACTCCCATTCATCCCGTTCGTTGAGCATCAGCACGACCAGGCCTTCGGGGGATTGCAGCACACCTTTGATGGAAACCGGGAACATGAAACCTTCCTCGTCAATTCAATACATACCCTGTGGGAGCGGGCTTGCTCGCGAAGGCGGTGTGCCAATCGACATCAATGTTGACTGTGCCGACGTCTTCGCGAGCAAGCCCGCTCCCACAAAGGGATCTCCTTACGATTCAAGCGGCATCACCGTCACCCGCACCTCGGGATCATGACTACCGCCCCCGAGGATCACCCCGCGCAACGGCGACACATCGGAAAAATCCCGCCCCCAGGCCAGGGTGATGTGTTCCAGGGCCGGTTGCACGTTGTTGGTCGGGTCGAAGTCCACCCACCCCAGCACCGGGCAATACACCGACACCCAGGCGTGGGACGCATCGGCACCGATCAGCCGTGGCTGGCCGGGCGGCGGCTGCGTTAGCAAGTAGCCACTGACGTAACGCGCCGCCAGTCCACGGGAACGCACGCAGGCCAACATCAGGTGGGCAAAATCCTGGCACACGCCCCGTCGCCGTTCCAGCACCTCCACCAATGGCGTCGCCACGTGGGTGGCTTCGGCATCGAAGGTGAACTCCTCGAAAATCTTCTCCATCAGCGCCCGAACGCCGAGCATCAACGGACGCCCCGGCGGGAAGCAGCTTTCGGAAAACTCGACGAAGCTGCGCTTGAGGTGCACATAAGGCGACTCGAAGCGGTAGCGACACGCATCCAGCAGCGGCGCAGCCAGCGGCCGGCCGCTGTAGGTCAGCGCGTTACACGTCGACTCCCAGGCAGGGGACAGGTTGAAGTCCAACTCGGGACGAGCCAACACCTCGACGCTCAGGCGGGCGTTGACCAACAACTCGTCATGGGGGCGTTCGAAGGCCAGGCGGGTCAGCGGGTTGCCAAACACATCCAGCTCATCGCGACGGATCGTCGGCTCCGGGTTGATCAATAGCAGCTGCTCAGTGCAGCGCTGCCAGTCACAGGGCCGCGGCCACAGGTGGGCAAGCTGCTGGGCCAGGGACACCGGGCTGTCGTAGTGATAATGGGTGTCGTGGAGGATCTGGTAACGAGCGTTCATCAGACGGACACCGTGCGCTGGCTGACGTCATCGACGTGGGCAAAATGACGCAAGGCCAGGCGATCGGAAACCTGGCCGCTGGCATCGGCGACTTCCTGCAACAGATCGGCCAAGCCGTCGAGCGCGGCGCGCAGGCTGGCTTCGCCGAACAGTGGGTTTTCCAGGCAGCGCAGGTCAAAACGTGAAAGGCGCGCCACCAGCTCTGGCAAGGCGGTTTCCCTGGGCACGCCAAAATCGTCGTTCAGACGCTTGAGGGTGCGGGTGACCAGCTTCAACTGGAAGAGCACGGCATGGGGGTTTTGTTCGTCCAGCAGCAACAGGTCAAGCACGGGGATCAATTGGGCCACCGCCAGGTAACGCGAACGGTAGGTGATGCTGCTGTTGCCCAGTTCCAACAGCCACTCCAACCCAGCCTGGTCGAACACAGCCTCGCCCCGCAGGAACGCGGCCAGGCTGCTGCTGAGAAATTGCAAACGCTCCAGGCGGCGGCCGATCATCAAGAACCGCCAGCCTTCGTCGCGGGTCATGTCGTCCAGGGCGAATCCCGACAGCGCCGCCAGGGACATCACCAATCGGTTGAGGAAGTCCAGCAACTCACCGAAATCCGGCTCCTCGGTTTCCAGCTCCATGGCTTCGCGCTGCAGTTCCACCAGCGCCTGCCAGTTTTCCCGGGAGAGCTTTCCGCGAACCTGCGAGGCCGCCCACTGCAAGCGCTGCAGGTTGGAGCGCAGGCTGAACGACCAGTCATCCCCCAGCAACGCCGCCTGCAGACGCTCCGGCAGTTCGCCCTCTTCGGGCAGCAGCATCAGGCTTTCGCCCAGGGACACCGCTGATTTCAAGGCCTGCGGGTCGTCGCCGTCGACATAACGCGCCAGCATGATCCGCAACAGCCGGGCGCTGTCGTCGCAGCGTTCGCAGTAGCGGCCAAACCAGAACAGGTTTTCCACCACCCGCGAAGGCAAGTACGGATCACGTCGCACCAGGTCATGGACGCCTACGGTTCGCTGGGCCTTCCATTGTTCACCGCCGGGCGCCTGCTCCCCCAGCACCCAAGTGTCCTTGCTGGCGCCACCGCGTTGCATCGACACCACTTCGGCGTCGGCCTCGGCGGCCACGCGGGTCAGGCCACCCGGCAGCACCCGATAATCGTCTTCCCCGGACACGGCATACACGCGCATGCCAATGGCCCGGGGTTGAAGTTGACCGTCTGCGGCCTGCCAGACAGGAGCCTGGGACAGTTGCGCCAACTCCTGGGCGACATAGGCGTAGGGCCGTGCCTGCATGCGCGCCGCCAATTGGCCGCGCTGCTCCTCGTTCAGGTCGCGACCGAATACCGGGCTGAAGCTTTGGGAAGGAAACGCCGGCTTGATCAACAAGTGAGGCAGTTTTTCCAGGGCCTGGGCCAGCACCGGCGGCTCGCCGCACCACCACGTGGCGATGGACGGCAGGATCAGGTCCTCGCCGAACAGATACTGGTTAATCTTCGGCAGGAACCCCAGCAGCCCCGGGGATTCCAGCACACCGCTGCCCAAGGCGTTGGCCACCAGCACCCGCCCCTGGCGCACCGCCTCCAGCAATCCCGGCACGCCCAGGGCCGAGTCGGTGCGCAGTTCCAGAGGGTCGCAAAAATCGTCGTCGAGCCGACGCATGATGGCGTGGACCCGGCGCAGTCCGCTGAGGGTCTTGAGGTAAACCGTGGCGTCCCGAACGGTCAGGTCGCCCCCTTCCACCAGCGGATAACCCAGCTGGCGCGCCAGGTAAAGATGTTCGAAATAGCTTTCATTGAAGCGCCCCGGCGTCAGCAGCACCACCAGCGGCGGCTCACTCTCGCTGGGAGCCTGCCGCGCGAGGGTTTCCTGCAAGGTGCGGAAGAAACCGGACAGGTGCTGCACCTTCAGGTCGCGATACAGGTCGGGAAAGGCGCGGGACACGATCATGCGGTTTTCCAGCGCATAACCGGCCCCCGAAGGCGCCTGGGTCCGATCCGCCGTGACCCACCAGCGACCATCGGGTGTACGGGCCAGGTCCACGGCATACAAGTGCAGGAAGATGCCGTCCGGCGGCGCGATGCCCTGGCACGGCCAGAGGAAATTGTTGTGCCCGAACACCAGCTCCGCCGGCAACAGCCCTTCGCTGATCAGCCGCTGCGGGCCATAGAGGTCAGCCAGCACTGCATTGAGCAGCCGTGCGCGCTGAGCGATCCCGGCCGACAGTTGCTTCCATTCCTGCGCATCGATCACATGGGGCAGCAGGTCCAGCTCCCACGGCCGATCCGCGCCCTTCGGATCCGCGTAGACGTTATAGGTGACGCCGTTTTCCTGGATCTGCCGGGCCAGCAGCGCCTGGCGCTGGATCAGATGGGCCGACGTACTGCGCTGCAACTGATCGAACAACCGCCGCCAGTGCGGACGCACCGCGCCGCTGTCATCCAGCAGTTCGTGATAGGTGCCCGTCGTCAGCGGGTAACGGTCAAGCAGGTCAGGCATGGAAAGCTCGGCAGACGGCAATAAAAGGTGAGACTAGCGCAGCGCGGGACGCCCGGATAGGTGAAATATCCGGGCGTCGCGTAAGACTTAGAAACGGCGCAGATCGAGCGTGAGGGGAAACTCGTCATCCATTGCCAGGCTGGGTATCGGAAGTTTCCCAGGCGTGTGTCCGATACGGAAGAAACGCGCCATCCGCCGGCTCTCGGCCTCGTTGGCATTCACCGGCAAGCTGTCGTAGTTGCGCCCGCCCGGATGAGCCACGTGATACTGACAGCCACCCACTGAACGCTGCATCCAGGTGTCGAGCAAGTCGAAGACCAGCGGCGCATGCACCGGGATGGTCGGTTGCAGGCAGTTGGCCGGTTGCCAGGCGCGGAAACGCACCCCGGCGACGAACTCGCCGACCCGACCGGTGGGTTGCAAAGGCACGGGCACGCCATTGCACGTCAGCAGATAACGTTGCGGCGCCAGGCCGCTGAGCTTGACCTGCAAGCGCTCCAGGGAGGAGTCCACGTAACGCACGGTGCCGCCCACCGCACCCTCTTCCCCCAACACATGCCAGGGTTCGAGGGCCTGGCGCAGCTGCAGCTCGATGCCGTTGACCGCGTAGTCGCCCACCTTGGGGAAGCGGAACTCCAGGTGCGCGGCGAACCACTCGGCCTGCACCGGGTAGCCGGCGGCGTTCAGCTCATGGATGACGTCGGCAAAATCCTGCTCGATAAAGTGTGGCAACAGGAAGCGGTCATGCAGCTCAGTGCCCCAGCGCGCCAGCTTCGCCGGTGCATAGGGCTCACGCCAGAACCGCGCCACCAATGCCCGCAGCAGTAATTGCTGGGCCAGGCTCATGCGGGCATGGGGCGGCATCTCGAAAGCGCGCAATTCCAACAGGCCGAGGCGTCCGGTGGCACCGTCCGGTGAATAGAGCTTGTCGATGCAGAATTCCGCGCGGTGGGTGTTGCCGGTCACGTCGATCAATAAGTTGCGCAACAGTCGATCGACCAACCAGGGTGGGCATTGCTCACCCGGCTCCGGCATTTGTGCGAAAGCGATTTCCAGCTCGTACAACGCATCGTTGCGCGCCTCATCCACCCGTGGCGCCTGGGAGGTCGGACCGATGAACAATCCGGAAAACAGATAAGACAACGACGGGTGGTTATGCCAATAACTGATCAGGCTGCGCAGCAGGTCCGGACGCCGCAGAAACGGTGAGTCAGCCGGTGTCGCGCCACCCAGTACGAAATGGTTACCGCCGCCGGTACCGGTGTGCCGGCCATCGATCATGAATTTTTCGGTGGTCAGTCGGGTTTGCCGCGCTTCTTCGTAGAGAAACTCAGTGCGCTCGACCAGTTCATCCCAAGTTGCCGAGGGTTGCACGTTGACCTCGATCACACCGGGATCGGGAGTGACGCGGAAATTGCTCAAGCGCGGATCGCTCGGCGGCTCATAGCCTTCCAACAGCACCGGACACTGCAGCTCCTCAGCGGTCGCTTCAATGGCGCTGACCAGTTCCAGGTAATCCTCGACCCGTTCCAACGGCGGCATGAACAGGTACAACCGGCCTTCGCGGGCCTCGGCACAGAACGCAGTACGGGTCAGCCAGTCGGCGGACTTGTCGATCTCTGGAACACGATCCTGCTCGGCCGCCGCCTCGCCGTGCCGCGCCAGCTGTTCAGTGTCGGGCAGCTCGGGCAAATCCTGGTTCGGGTCGGTGGGGTGGATAAACGGGTACTCGGCCGCCGTCACCCAAGGTTGGGACGCCAGTGGCAAGCGATAACCCAGGGGCGAATCCCCCGGCACCAGCCGGCAATGGTTGTCCCGCAGGTACCAGCGACCGCTTTGCCATTGATCACCCTTGGCGGTGCGGGCCAGGGGCAGGACCTGCCCGATCACTTTGTCCAGGCCCTGGTTGAAGACCTTGCGCAGCCGTGCCCGCTCCAAGGCGTCTTCCAGACGCGGGTCTTGGGCCGTGACGTTCGAAGGCAACGCCCCTTCGCGCCAGAGGTAATAGAAATTGTCTTCGTAGGCTGGGAAGACGAACCGCGCAGGAATATTCAAGCGCTCGGCGACGCTGGTCAGAAACCGCCCGGCCAATGCACCGTCGGCGCCGTAGTCTTGCTGCTCATCCGCGATCAATGCGTTGTTGTGCCAGATCGGCACCCCGTCTCGCCGCCAATAGCAGTTGAGCGACCAGCGCGGCAGCTGTTCGCCTGGGTACCACTTGCCCTGGCCGAAATGCACCAACCCCTTGGGCGCATAATGATTGCGCATGCGCTGGAACAGCTCGGCGGAGAGCCGACGCTTGTCCGGCCCGAGCGCCGCAGTGTTCCACTCGGCGCCGTCCGGGTCATCGATGGACACGAAGGTCGGTTCGCCGCCCATGGTCAGGCGCACGTCGCCCTCCAGCAGGTCAGCATCGATCTGGCGACCCAGCGTCTGGATCGCCAGCCATTGTTCCTCGGTGTAGGGCTTGGTGACCCGCGGCGCTTCCCAGATCCGCTCCACGGACATTTCGTGGCTGAATTCGCACTCGCACGGCTCCACCAAGCCACTGATGGGCGCCGCCGAGGACGGATCAGGACTACAAGCCAACGGGATATGCCCTTCGCCGGCGAACAGCCCGGAGGTCGCATCCAGGCCGATCCAACCGGCACCGGGCAGGTAGACCTCACACCAGGCATGCAAGTCGGTGAAGTCCACCTCGGTACCGGACGGGCCATCGAGGCTTTTCACATCGGCGGTCAACTGGATCAGGTAACCGGAGACGAACCGCGCGGCCAGGCCCAGGTTGCGCAACAACTGCACCAGCAACCAGGCTGAGTCGCGGCAGGAACCGGAGGCATGCTCCAGGGTGTGCTCCGGGGTCTGGACGCCGGGCTCCATGCGGATCAGGTAGTTGATGTCTTCGCTCAAGCGTTGGTTGAGCGCCACCAGGAAATCCACCGCCGGCAACGGCGTGCGGTCGATACCGTCCAGGTAGGCCTGGAACCTTGGCGTCAGCGGCAGGGTTTCAAGGTACGGCGCCAGCTCCTTGCGCTCATCGGCCGCGTAGGCGAACGGGATTTTTTCAGCGTAGGGCTCGAGGAAGAAATCGAACGGATTGAACACCGCCATTTCCGCCAACAGATCGACTTCGATCCGCAGCTCGCGGGTTTTCTCGGGAAACACCAAGCGCGCCAGGTAATTGCCCTGGGGGTCCTGTTGCCAGTTGATGAAGTGCTGGTCCGGGGAAACCTTCAGCGCATACGAAAGAATCCGCGTGCGGCTGTGGGCGGCCGGGCGCAGGCGAACGATCTGCGGGCCGAGTTCGACGGCGCGGTCGTAGCGGTAATGCGTAACGTGGTGCAATGCGACATGGATCGACACGACGTGCCTCCTGCGAGCCTGGGCGTTAGTGAAAGCGGCGCAAGACTTATGCCATGCAGGCAGGTCGGACACTTTCTTTGTCTACTCAAGGCAGTAGAGCACTAAAAACGCGCGATGCTCGCATTCGTGTGCAAAGGCGCGCACATAAATGTGGCGGGGAGGTAGCGAATCGACTCAGCGACGCGTGCGTGAGGCCTTGGCCGCTTGGATGATGTGTTCGCGTTGGCGGCGGATTTCTACCAGTTTGCCGCGCATTTCCCGATGGCGCTTACTGTTGAGCAACAGCAACCCCAACAGCGGCAACAGCACAGCGAACAGGTAGACGCCTTGATGCGGGCCGTAGGCAAACATTGGCAACACCGCTGCCAGGCATGCCAGGAAGTAACCCGCCACCCACCAGACCGCCCAGGCGCGCCCGCGAGCAATCATGAGGTTGCCCAAGACCAGCACGAGCACCAGGGCCAAGGTGCCGAGGCCAACATAGTCGCCCCTGACGGAAGGCTCCAGGGCACGCCAGTACGTAGTCCCAGCCAAGACCAGCAGCGTCGAGCCTGAAAAGCACCCCAGCAGAATGGTGCCCATGAACACCGGAAAATATCGGGCAAGAAAGCTCTTCAGTGAGCCTCCACCGATCATTCTGTGAACTCCTCGTACAGCCCGACGGCGACGGTTTTCACATGGCCGCCCCCTGTGTAACTGCCGATGACGCCCAAGGCGCCCCCTAAAGAATCTTTAATTTGAGTCAGCGTAGCGTGCCGGATTTCAGCCGACGAATAACGCTTGGGCAGGGCCCCCGCGCGTTGCTGCAGCTTGAGCAACTTGGCGGTCAGGCTCGGGTCCTTCAGCGTCAACAGCTCCTTGGTCAACTTGCTTCGCTCCTGCCGGCTCAACCCTTTGAGCAGCTGATACCAGCTTTTTCCGGTGCCTGCGGCTTTGTTGGCCTTGAGCAGACGGACAGTCGTCAGGGCTGAACCGCCGACACCCACCAGGGAAACCGCGTCAAGAATCGGCGAAACGATGTTGTACCAGTCAGCGTCGTTCATCTCGTCATTGCCAGTCGGATTGGTCAGCTCGTTCGCCACCCGCATTCCGCCAATGACGCATTGCGCGGTACTGGCCGTCGCGGCAGCGGCGCCCAGGGCAACGACAAAGGCACTTGCCCCCGCCGTAAAGGGCACAGCAACGCTGCCACTGAACACCACCACCCAACCAATCACCGCGGCGACACAGGACAAGCCGGCATTGGTTGCTTCAAGCCCCAGCTTGGACTCGCGTGGACTGCTTTTGACCTGATCGATGAACTGCTGTGGCGCGATGTATTTTTTCGCCTCGCGCAGAATGATGCGCTTGGGCGCGATGCTGCAAATCGGCTTGAACTCGCGCAGGGTCACGACGTTGTATTCGGAATCGACATACACCACACCCGCCCCGGCGATGCCAGGATCGGCGTCAATGGCAGCAAACAGGCGCGGCAGGTTGATCTGGCTTTCGATGCGTTTGCGGGCCATGAACTGGGAGAAGCTCAGGTCCATGCCGATGCCCGTTGTAGCGCTGCTCATATGAATCGTCCTTGAGAATCGGAAGTGAGTCTTTATCCCCTCGCCACAAGGATGCTGTGTTCGGGCGGTCGCCACGATAACAAACGGCCAGCACCGTCGCTAGAAAGCAAAACGCCAGCACTGAGGCTGGCGGTTTGCGTAGCAGTTTTACAATTAGCGCGGCACGACAGGCTTGCGCGCAGGCTTCGGTCCTTTGCCCTTGGCAGCGTCCTTGCGTTCCTTGGCGGCCTGCTGGTTGCGGGCGAATGCCGCGGCCTTGGCTTGTTCGCGCTTGTCCCACGGGTTGCCGCCATCACTGGCGCGCGGTGGCAGGCCGGTATGCTGGGTCAGGATCTTGGTGGTTTCCTTCGCCACTTTGTGGCTGCCGGCCGGCGTCGAGTTCTTGCGACGGGCGCTCTGGTAGCTGTCAGTGGCCGGCTGGTGCAACGGGATCAATTGGTTCTTGCCCGGCCCGATCAAGTCGGCGCGGCCCATGCGAGTCAGCGCTTCGCGCAGCATCGGCCAGCCCTTGGGATCGTGATAACGCAGGAACGCCTTGTGCAGCCGGCGCTGTTCCTCGCTCTTGACGATCGTCACCGCGTCGCTCTTGTAGGTGACCTTGCGCAGCGGGTTCTTGCCCGAGTGGTACATGGCAGTCGCCGTCGCCATCGGCGATGGATAGAACGCCTGCACCTGGTCGGCGCGGAAACCGTTGCCCTTGAGCCACAGCGCCAGGTTCATCATGTCTTCGTCGGTGGTGCCCGGGTGAGCGGCGATGAAGTACGGAATCAGGTACTGCTCTTTCCCGGCTTCCTTGGAGTACTTCTCGAACATCCGCTTGAATTTGTCATAGCTGCCGATGCCCGGCTTCATCATCTGGTTGAGCGGACCTTCCTCGGTGTGCTCCGGGGCGATCTTCAGGTAGCCGCCGACGTGGTGGGTCACCAGCTCCTTGACGTACTCCGGCGATTCGACCGCCAGGTCATAACGCAGGCCGGAAGCGATCAGGATCTTCTTCACCCCAGGCAAGGCCCGGGCGCTGCGGTACAGCTGGATCAGCGAAGAATGGTCGGTGTTCAGGTTCGGGCAGATGCCCGGGAACACG
Source organism: Pseudomonas sp. B21-054 (assembly GCF_026016345.1). Classification (NCBI taxonomy): domain Bacteria; kingdom Pseudomonadati; phylum Pseudomonadota; class Gammaproteobacteria; order Pseudomonadales; family Pseudomonadaceae; genus Pseudomonas; species Pseudomonas sp. B21-054. The sequence goes on along the minus strand of NZ_CP087204.1, from coordinate 663,820 downwards.
CAGGACGGCTTGCGGCACGCGGATTCGATTTCCGGGCTCTTGCAGGCGATGCGGTACATGTTCGCGGTCGGGCCGCCAAGGTCGGAAATGACGCCGGTGAAGCCCGGGACCTTGTCACGGATCTCTTCGATCTCGCGAATGATCGATTCTTCGGAACGGTTCTGGATGATCCGCCCTTCGTGCTCGGTGATCGAGCAGAAGGTGCAGCCGCCAAAGCAGCCACGCATAATGTTCACCGAGAAACGGATCATCTCGTAGGCCGGGATCTTTTCCTTGCCGTAGGCAGGGTGCGGAACACGTGCGTAAGGCATGCCGAACACGTAGTCCATTTCCTCGGTGGTCATCGGAATGGGCGGCGGGTTGAACCAGACGTCGACTTCGCCGTGCTTCTGCACCAGGGCGCGGGCGTTGCCTGGGTTGGTTTCCAAGTGCAATACGCGGTTGGCGTGGGCATAGAGCACCGCGTCGCCACGGACCTTTTCCACCGATGGCAGGCGAATCACGGTCTTGTCGCGGGTCATGCGCGGGCTCGCCAGGATCTGTACGACCTTGGCTTCGCTCGGGTCTTCAACCGGCCCCTTCTCCTGCTCGATGGCGCAGGCTTGAGTGTCCTGGGTGTTCACGTACGGGTTGATGATCTTGTCGATCTTACCCGGACGGTCGATGCGCGTGGAGTCGACTTCGTACCAGCCTTGCGGCGTGTCGCGGCGAATGAACGCCGTGCCGCGCACATCGGTGATGTCTTCGATCTTGTGACCGTAGGAAAGGCGCTGGGCGACTTCGACAATCGCGCGCTCGGCGTTGCCGTAGAGCAGGATGTCGGCGCTGGCGTCGATCAGGATCGAGTTACGCACCCGGTCCTGCCAGTAGTCGTAATGGGCGATGCGCCGCAGCGACGCTTCGATACCGCCGAGCACGATGGGCACATGCTTGTAGGCTTCCTTGCAGCGCTGGCTGTAGACCAGGCTCGCACGGTCCGGCCGCTTACCCGCCAAGCCACCGGGGGTGTAGGCGTCATCGGAGCGGATTTTCTTGTCGGCGGTGTAGCGGTTGATCATCGAGTCCATGTTGCCGGCCGCGACGCCGAAGAACAGATTGGGCTCGCCAAGCTTCATGAAATCGTCTTTGGACTGCCAGTTCGGCTGGGCAATGATCCCGACGCGAAAGCCCTGGGCTTCCAGCAGTCGACCGATGATCGCCATGCCGAAGGACGGGTGATCGACGTAGGCATCACCGGTCACGATGATGATGTCGCACGAATCCCAGCCGAGCTGATCCATCTCCTCCCTGCTCATCGGCAGGAACGGCGCCGGGCCGAAACATTCGGCCCAGTACTTGGGATAGTCAAATAACGGCTTGGCTGCTTGCATGTCGATGACCGGTATAAAAGATGAAAAATCGCGGGCGCGGAATATAGCACAAAAAATAACCAATTCCGACGGCTATGGTCGGAAATCGGCGGTACCTCTGTGGGAGCGGGCTTGCTCGCGAAGGCGGTGCGTCAGTCGACACTGAGGTTTCTGGCACACCGCCTTCGCGAGCAAGCCCGCTCCCACAGGTTATTCGTCATCATCAAAATTGTAGCTACCCGGCGCCAGGTTCTCGAATCGGGTGTACTTGCCGATAAAGGCCAGGCGGATGAAGCCGATCGGGCCGTTCCGCTGTTTGCCGATGATGATTTCGGCGATGCCCTTGTGTTCCGTCTCGGGGTGATACACCTCGTCGCGGTACACGAACATGATGACGTCGGCGTCCTGCTCGATCGCTCCGGATTCCCGCAAGTCGGAGTTCACCGGGCGCTTGTTGGGGCGTTGTTCCAGGGAACGGTTCAACTGGGAAAGCGCCACCACCGGGCAGTTGAACTCCTTGGCCAGGGCCTTGAGGGAACGGGAGATCTCGGAAATCTCGTTGGTCCGGTTGTCGCCGCTGGAGCCCGGGATCTGCATCAACTGCAGGTAGTCGATCATGATCAGCCCGACTTCACCGTGCTCGCGCACCAGGCGACGGGTTCGGGCGCGCATTTCCGACGGGCTGATACCGGCCGTATCGTCGATGAACAGCTTGCGGTCGTTGAGCAGGTTGACCGCCGACGTCAGGCGCGGCCAATCGTCGTCTTCCAGTTGGCCGGAACGGACCTTGGTCTGGTCGATACGCCCCAGGGACGAGAGCATTCGCATGATCAGCGATTCACCTGGCATCTCGAGGGAGTACACCAGCACAGCCTTTTCGCTGCGCAGCACGGCGTTTTCCACCAGGTTCATCGCAAAGGTCGTCTTACCCATGGACGGACGGCCGGCGACGATGATCAGGTCGGACGGTTGCAAGCCGCTGGTCTTCTCGTCGAGGTCGGTGTAGCCGGTGGACAGGCCGGTAATGGCGTTGTCGGTGTTGAACAAGGTGTCGATGCGATCGATGGCCTTGGTCAACAGGTCGTTGACGCTGACCGGGCCACCGGTTTTCGGCCGGGCCTCGGCGATCTGGAAGATCTGCCGTTCGGCTTCGTCGAGGATCTCGGCGGCGGTGCGGCCTTCCGGGTTGAAGGCACTGTCGGCGATTTCGGTGCTGATGCCGATCAATTGGCGCAAGGTGGCCCGCTCGCGCACGATCTGGGCATAGGCCTTGATGTTGGCGACCGACGGCGTGTTCTTCGCCAGTTCACCCAGGTAGCCGAGGCCGCCGACCTGGGACGTCTGGCCTTCCTTGTCCAACTGCTCGGACAGGGTGACGACGTCGATCGGCATGTTCTGATCGGCCAACTTGGCGATCGCACGGAAAATCAGGCGGTGGTCATGTCGATAGAAATCGCCGTCGGATACTTGATCGAGCACGCGTTCCCAGGCGTTGTTGTCCAGCATCAGACCACCGAGCACAGCCTGTTCGGCCTCGATGGAATGCGGCGGCACCTTCAGGGCAGCGGTTTGCAGATCGTATTGCTCAGGAGCGGTGATTTCGTTCATGGCCACTTGATTCTTTGGGAAACGCAGGGGTTTAAGAAAATCAGGAACTACAGAAAGACAAAGGGCACGACCTGTAAACAGGATCGTGCCCGATGTTACCGACTAGCACCCGAGGGTGCCAGCCGACAGGTGTTGCTTAAGCTGCTACCACGACAACGCGTACGGTGGCTTCAACTTCGGCGTGCAGGTGCACGGCTACGTCGAATTCGCCTACGTTGCGGATGGTGCCGTTCGGCAGACGAACTTCGCTTTTCGCCACTTCAACGCCGGAGGCGGTCAGTGCGTCAGCGATGTCGTGAGTACCGATCGAACCGAACAGCTTGCCTTCGTCGCCAGCGGTGGCAGTGATGGTCACTTCCAGCTCGGCCAGTTGGGCAGCACGGCTTTCGGCCGATGCTTTACGGTCTGCGGCGGCTTTTTCCAGCTCAGCGCGACGCTCTTCGAACGCAGCCAGGTTGGCAGCGGTCGCAGCGGTGGCTTTGCCGAAAGGCAGCAGGTAGTTACGGCCGTAACCGGCCTTAACGTTTACTTTGTCGCCCAGGTTGCCCAGGTTGGCGATTTTTTCCAGAAGGATCAGTTGCATGTGAAAATCCTCTAACTTTTAACCTTCACCGTTCGCGTTGTCGGCGTCTTTCGGCGCCATACGACCGCGAAAATCAATCAGGCTGTCGACGATGGCCAAGACCACCAGCAACGGATAGATCAGCTGCATGAACAGCAACAACGTGACGTACAACCCCACCAGCCAGAACCTGCCCAGTCGCTTTTGCGCCACCAGCCCGTGAATCAGGGCCAGGGCGGCAAAGACCAGCGGTACGCTGCACAACGGCGTGAGCATGGCCATCTGAGCACCGAAGTTCGGCCCCAGAAGCATGCCCGCCAGCAGCAACATCGCCAGCCCAAGCGGGAATCGGATGGCGCGAAATTCGCGACCAAAACCACCCGGGTTGTACAACAACGCCTGCCAGTAGCGCCCAATGATCAGGCTCAGCACACTGACGATTTGCAACAAGGCCGCAATCAGGCCGGTCAGGACCGGTGCGATCAGGGACGCGAAACGCGCCTGCTCCTCTACCGACATCTGCTGGTAGAGATCACCGAGAGCCTCGGGCAGGATTTTTATCAAAGCCTGCGACAGCATCTCGATCTGGGGTGCGAAAGCCACCCCGAGCACCACTGAAAACACCACTCCCATCGCTATGCTGACCAGCAGCACGCGGTTCCAGGATTCGCTGGCGCGCAACACCAACGCCAGCGCCGAAGACCCCAGCAGCACCATGAGTGCCCGCGGGTCAGCGGCATACAACCACCAGAACAAAGCCGGCAGCAGTCCCAGAGCAAGAACGCCAAGGGCGTCCTTCAATCCGCGCCGCAGGAGTACAAGACTTCCCGCGGCAGCACCCAACCAATACAACAACGGCAATGCCGCGCATCCAGCCACTACCAGAGTGGCCTGCATACGACCGCGCATGATGAACTCAGCTAAGGCGCGCATGCATTCAATCCTTTGCTACGTGTCGACTGCCCGGTCTCAGCGGCCGTGGCTGTCGGTGTAGGCCAGCAGGGCCAGGAAGCGGGCGCGCTTGATAGCGGTGGCCAGCTGACGCTGATAACGAGCTTTGGTACCGGTGATACGGCTTGGAACGATTTTGCCGGTCTCGGATACGTAGGCTTTCAGAGTGTTGAGATCTTTGTAATCGATCTCTTTCACGTCTTCAGCGGTGAAGCGGCAGAATTTACGACGACGGAAGAAACGTGCCATGTGATTGGCTCCTTAAAAGGTCCGTGGATTACTCGTCAGCGTTATCGCTGTTGTCGCTGTCGCTATCGCTGTCATCGCCTTCGGCGCTGTCAGAGTGCTCAGGACGGTCGCGACGCTCACGGCGCTCACTGCGGTTTTCTTCAGCCTTGAGCATCTCGGATTGGCCAGTGACGGCTTCTTCGCGACGGATGACCAGGTTACGGATCACTGCATCGTTGTAGCGGAAGTTGTCTTCCAGCTCGGCCAGGGCCTTGCCGGTGCACTCAACGTTCAGCATCACGTAGTGAGCCTTGTGAACATTGTTGATTGCATAGGCCAGTTGACGACGGCCCCAATCTTCCAGACGGTGGATTTTGCCGCCGTCTTCTTCGATCAGCTTGGTGTAACGCTCAACCATGCCGCCGACTTGCTCGCTTTGATCCGGGTGGACCAAAAAGATGATTTCGTAATGACGCATGAATGCTCCTTACGGGTTGTAGCCTGCCGCTCAAAAACGGTCAGACAAGGAGTGAATGACACTTATGGACTTGTGGACGCTAGACACATAAGTGCCTGCCATCACAGCAAGGGGCGCAATTGTAGAGAAGGGTCGAGGGAGGCGCAAGGCAATTGGTGATTATTTGAACAACCGGATCTATGCCAATACAAAAATACTGTGGGAGCGAGCTTGCTCGCGATAGCGGCGCGCCAGGCGACATTTCTGTCACTGATTCGCCGCCATCGCGAGCAAGCTCGCTCCCACATTTAATACTCGTCTGGCTCAGGGCTTCTTGGCGGCAACCTTGACACTACGCTGGCGCAGCGCCTCGAACAGGCACACACCGGTCGCGACCGAGACGTTGAGGCTGCTGACGCTGCCCGCCATCGGCAGCTTGACCAGGTAGTCGCAATGCTCACGGGTCAGGCGACGCATGCCCTTGCCCTCGGCACCCATGATCAGGATGGTCGGGCCAGTCAGGTCCTGGTCATAAATACTGACCTCTGCCTCGCCCGCCGTGCCGACCACCCACAGGCCGCGCTGCTGGAGCTTCTCCAGGGTACGCGCCAGGTTGGTCACGGCCACCAGCGGAATCACTTCCGCCGCGCCGCAGGCGACTTTACGCACCACCGGTGTCAACGTCGCCGACTTGTCTTTAGGCACGATGACCGCCAACGCACCGGCGGCATCCGCCGAACGCAGGCAAGCGCCAAGGTTATGCGGATCGGTCACGCCGTCCAGCACCAGCAACAACGGCGCACCCTCGGTGCGATCGAGCAGCTCGTCGAGCATCGCCTCGCCCCAGACCTGGCTGGGGCTGACTTCGGCCACGACGCCCTGGTGCACGCCTTCGACCCAGGCATCCATCTCGCGCCGCTCGGCCTGGCCGACCGCCACACGACTTTCGCTGGCCAACTCGATCAGCGTCTGGACCCGCGGGTCACTACGGCCTTCCGCCAACCAGATCTGCTTGACCCGCTTGGGGTGGTGACGCAACAACGCCTCCACGGCATGCACGCCGTAGATTTTTTCCAATTGACTCATGACCTGGCCTTGGGTTTACGCGCCCCGCCGCTTTTGGCTGGGGCCGAGCCCGCCTTGGGCGGGCCTTTACGGTGTTTGCTCGGCTTGCTGGTCGCCTTGTCCGGGGCCGACCGTCCGGCCTTTCCCCCAGACGCCGCTTTACCACCGCTTTTAGCTTCGGCAAGCAACGCCTGCTTCATTTCACGGCTTTTGCGCAGCTCGGCGTTTTTCGCCGCCGCATCGCTCGGACGATAGGCCTCGACGGCTTTTTCCTTGGCCGGACCGCGACGCCCGGACTTGGACGACGCCGGTTCGGCGGCGGTCTTGGCCGCAGGCGCGGCGGTTTCGCTGCCGCGCTTCTTGCGTCCAATCGGCGCGCTGATGGTTTTTTCGGCCATCTCGAAGTCGATCTTGCGCTCGTCGAGATCGACGCGCATCACCCGCACCTCGACGGTATCGCCAAGCCGGAAGCTGCGACCAGTGCGCTCGCCCGCCAGGCGGTGGTGCACAGGATCGAAGTGGTAGTAATCGCCCGGCAGCGCGGTGACGTGCACCAGGCCTTCGACATAGATGTCGGTCAGTTCGACGAACAGGCCAAAACCGGTCACGGCAGTGATCACGCCGGGGAACGATTCGCCCACGCGATCTTTCATGAACTCACACTTGAGCCAGTTCACGACGTCACGAGTCGCTTCGTCGGCACGCCGCTCACTCATCGAGCACTGCTCGCCGAGTTGCTCAAGGGCCGCTTCGTCGTACGGATAGATGCGCGCCTTCGGAATAGTCATCGCACCGGCACGCTTGACGTGCGGGGTGTCCATCTTCGAATGGATGACGCTGCGGATCGCCCGGTGCGTGAGCAGGTCGGGGTAGCGGCGGATCGGCGAAGTGAAGTGGGTATAGGCTTCGTAATTCAGGCCGAAGTGGCCTTGGTTATCGGCGCTGTACACCGCCTGGCTCAACGAGCGCAGCATGACGGTCTGGATCAGGTGGAAGTCCGGGCGATCCTTGATACCGGCCAGCAATGCCTGGTAATCCTTGGGCGACGGACCGTCCTTGCCCTTGTGCAGGGACAGGCCGAGCTCACCGAGGAACGCCCGCAGTTTTTCCAGACGCTCCGGCGGCGGACCGTCGTGGACCCGATACAACGCAGGGATTTCGTGCTTCTTCAGGAACTCGGCAGTGGCCACGTTGGCGGCCAGCATGCATTCCTCGATCAGTTTGTGAGCATCGTTGCGCACCGTCGGACGAATCTCGGCGATCTTGCGCTCGGTGCCGAAAATGATCCGGGTCTCCTGGGTTTCAAAATCGATCGCTCCGCGCACATGACGGGCCGCGAGCAGCACTTTGTAGAGCGAGTACAGCTCCTTGAGATGCGGCACGACGTCGGTGTACTCACCGCGAAGCTTGCGCGACTCGGCCAGTTTCGGCGTTTCCAGCATCGCGCTGACTTTGTTGTAGGTCAGGCGAGCGTGGGAATGGATCACCGCTTCGTAGAAGCAGTAATCGGTCATTTCACCGGATTTGGAGATGGTCATTTCGCAGACCATGGCCAGGCGATCGACCTGCGGGTTGAGCGAGCACAGCCCATTGGACAATTGCTCAGGCAGCATCGGTATGACCCGTTCAGGGAAGTACACCGAGTTGCCGCGCACCTGGGCTTCGGTGTCCAGCGCCGAACCGAGCTTCACGTAGCTGGAGACGTCGGCAATGGCGACGTACAACTTCCAGCCGCCGGAGAACAGGCGCAGCTTGCCAGGCTTGGCTTCGCAGTAGACCGCATCGTCGAAGTCCCGGGCGTCTTCACCGTCGATGGTGACGAACGGCAAGTGGCGCAGGTCTATGCGCTTCTCTTTGTCCTTCTCCTCGACTTCCGGCTTGAGCTTGGCGGCTTCCTTGAGGACCGCTTCCGGCCAGACGTGGGGGATGTCGTAGGTGCGCAGGGCAACATCGATTTCCATGCCCGGCGCCATATAGTTGCCGACCACTTCGACCACATCGCCCTGAGGCTGAAAGCGCGGGGTTGGCCAATGAGTGATCTTCACCTCGACGAACTGACCGACCTGGGCGTTGGCGTTACGGCCCGGGGTGACCAGCACTTCCTGCTGGATCTTCGGGTTGTCGGCGACGACGAAGCCGATGCCGCCCTCTTCGAAGTAACGGCCAACGATGCTTTCGTGGGCACGGGACACCACCTCGACGATCACGCCTTCACGACGACCGCGGCGGTCCAGGCCGGACACGCGGGCCAGCGCCCGGTCACCGTCGAACACCAGGCGCATTTGCGCCGGGCTCATGAACAAGTCATCGCTGCCGTCGTCCGGAATCAGAAAGCCGAAGCCATCGCGATGGCCGGCGATGCGACCCAGGATCAGGTCGAGCTTATCCACGGGGGCATAAGTGCCGCGCCGGGTGTAGATCAGTTGAGCGTCGCGTTCCATGGCGCGCAGACGGCGGCGCAGGGCTTCGAGCTGGTCTTCGGTGGTCAGACCGAACTCTTCGACCAGCTGCTCGCGGCTAGCAGGCGAACCCCGATCGGCGAGATGCGCCAGGATCAGTTCGCGGCTAGGAATAGGGTTTTCATATTTTTCCGCTTCACGAGCGGCCTCGGGATCGAGGGACTGCCAATCGGCCATTAGAGAGTTTTCACCTTGTCTATATACGGGTTAGTTTGGCATAGGCGTAATGAAACGGGAAATTTCAAGCAGCGATGCCCTTTTCTAAAGCCTTTTGACCCACCTTTGAAGCCCGGGACTGCACCGCTGGTGAAATTTCCCGGTTTTTTTCTTAAGAGGGGTTTACAGTTAAAAACACGCTCCGTATAGTGCGCGCCATCGACGACGCACACACGTTGCCGATACTGCCCAGATGGTGAAATTGGTAGACACGCCAGCTTCAGGTGCTGGTGACCGCAAGGTCGTGGAAGTTCGAGTCTTCTTCTGGGCACCAATTTCGAGCTGCAGATCAACGATCTACAAGCTCACCAAAAACCCGCGAAAGCGGGTTTTTGCATTTCTGGCCCTGCAATTTCGTTTGGCAATTACCAAAACAAAAACAGGGGTTTACAGATCAAAACGCGCTCCGTATAGTGCGCCACATCAACAGCGGCAACGCTGAAGATGCTGCCCAGATGGTGAAATTGGTAGACACGCCAGCTTCAGGTGCTGGTGACCGCAAGGTCGTGGAAGTTCGAGTCTTCTTCTGGGCACCAATTCAAGCTTCAAGGTTTACGACCTTGAATCTCACAGAAACCCGCGAAAGCGGGTTTTTGCGTTTCTGGCTTTTAGAATCCAATTCTCGCCACACGCCTCCAATCCGTACATGAGAAACAATATCGTTTATCATTGTTACAAGTTTTTGCTACACGACAGTGAGGAACCCCGCGAATGATGTTTCGAACCACCCTGGGCCGTGCCCTGACCTGCACCCTGCTCGGCCTGACCCTCGCAACACCCCTCGCCCACGCCGCCGACAAGGTGGAACTCACCCTCTACAACGGCCAGCACAAGGAAGTCGGCGACGAATTGGCCAAAGCCTTTGAAGCCAAGACCGGCATCCACGTCAAGGTGCGCAAGGGCAGCAGCAACCAGCTTGCCAGCCAGGTGGTCGAAGAAGGCGACCGCTCCCCGGCCGACGTGATCTACACCGAGGAATCGCCGCCCCTGAACAAACTCGGCGAACAAGGCCTGCTGGCAAAAATCGATGACGCGACCCTCAACGTCCTGCCCAAGGATTATGTCGCCGGCAACGGTACCTGGATGGGCGTCACCGCCCGCGTGCGCGTAGTGGCCTACAACCCGAAGCTGATCGACGAAAAAGACTTGCCCAAGACCGTCCTCGATTTTGCCCAGCCACAATGGCAAGGCAAGGTCGGCTTCGTACCGACCAGTGGTGCGTTCCAGGAACAGGCCGTCGCCATTATCAAATTGCACGGAATGGACGCCGCCGAAGAATGGCTCACCGGCCTGCGCGCCTTCGGCAAGGTCTATAGCAACAACATGGTCGCTCTCAAGGCTGTGGAAAATGGCGAGGTGGCGAGCGTCCTGGTGAACAACTATTACTGGTTCGCCCTGCAACGGGAGAAGGGCCAGCTCGACTCCAAATTGCATTACTTCACCGGCGGCGATGCCGGCGGCTTGGTGACCGTCTCCAGCGCCGCCGCGCTGAAATCCAGCAAACATCCTAAAGAAGCCCAACAGTTGCTCGCCTACATGGCCAGCGAAGAAGGCCAACGCGTGATCACCCAGACGTCCGCCGAGTATCCGCTGCATAAAGGCATGGCCTCGGATCGCGGCCTCAAGCCCTTCAGCGAACTGGAGCCGCCTAAGGTCACGCCAGCCGACCTCGGCAACGCCGAAGAGGCTCTGGAACTGGAACGCGAAGTCGGCCTGAATTGATGACCCCATCGCTAAGCGCCCCGCACCCCGCCGCAAGCTACATTCCGCGCCGCAAGCGTCCGCCGCTCGGGGTGTTGCTGCCGGTGCTGCTGTTGGTGTTCCTGAGCGCGCTGCCGCTGCTCTATGTCATCGTGAAGGCCTGGCAAGCTGGCTGGGCCGAAGCGTTGCACCTGCTGTGGCGCCCCTATGTATTCGGGCTGCTGCGCAACACCCTGGCACTGATGGTCGGCGTCACGCTGGCCTGCGGGATCATCGGCCTGTCCCTGGCCTGGCTGCTGGAGCGCAGCAACCTGCCGGGACGCCGGCTATGGGGCGTCATCCTCTGCCTGCCGTTCGCGGTGCCGGCGTTTGTCAGCAGCTTCACCTGGGTGTCCCTCAGCGCCCAGTTCGAAGGCCTGGGCGGAGCGATCCTGGTGATGACCCTGTCCAAATACCCACTGATCTTTCTCCCGGTGGCGGCGACGCTGCGCAACCTGGACCCCTCCCTCGAAGAGTCAGCCCGTACCCTGAGGCAAAATCGCTGGGGGGTGTTCTTCCGTGTCACCTTGCCGCTGCTCTGGCCTTCGCTGCTGGCCGGCTCATTGCTGATCGCATTGCACATGCTGGTGGAATTCGGCGCACTGTCGATCATCGGCCTGCAAACCTTTACCACCGCGATCTATCAACAATTCGAGCTGGAATTCAGCAACGCCAATGCCGCCATGCTGTCGGCGGTGTTACTGGCGCTGTGTTTGATTCTGCTGTGGCTGGAACTGCGGGTACGCGGCAAGGGCCGGCATGTGCGTACCGGCCAGGGCGCGGCACGACGGGCCGAACAAGTCCGGCTGGGGCCTTGGGCTGTTCTCGGGCAGGTGTATTGCCTGGCACTGACGATCATCGGCAGCGGCATTCCCCTGGGGATGCTGGTGTATTGGCTGGCAGTAGGCACTTCCGCCGCGTTTCCGGTGGGCGAAATCAGCGAGGCGCTGCTGTCGTCCCTGGCGCTCTCTCTCGGAGGGGCCGCGCTCTGCCTGGTGCTGGCGGTGCCGGTCGGCTTGCTGGTGGTGCGTTATAAGGGCCGCCTGGCGCTGTGGGCCGAACGCCTGCCTTACTTGCTCCACGCCTTGCCAGGGCTGGTGATTGCCCTGAGCCTGGTGTATTTCGCGCTGCACTACGTGCCGGCGCTGTATCAGACGTCAGGGCTGCTGCTGATCGCCTACGCACTGCTGTTCCTGCCACTGGCCCAGGCGCCGGTACGTACCGCGCTGAACAAGGCGGCACCGCAATTGGAAGAAGCCGCGCGCACATTGGGGGCTTCGTCGTTCAGCGCTTTTTGCCGGGTGACCTTGCCAATCATCTTCCCGGCGCTTGGGGCGGCATTTGCCTTGGTGTTCCTGGATGCGATGAAAGAACTGACGGCCACGCTATTACTGAGCCCAACCGGGCTCAACACGTTGGCGACGGCGGTCTGGGCCCATACATCCAATGTGGAGTTCGCAGCCGCCGCGCCTTATGCGGCGCTGTTGATTGTGGTCTCGGGATTGCCGGTGTATTTGCTGACGACGCGGATGTACCTGAGCCGCTGAAACCGCCATCGCGAGCAAGCTCGCTCCCACAGTTGGATTGGGGTACACCCGCAAGAGACAGGCCGGCTACCAGGCCGCCTTCGCGGGCAAGCCCGCTCCCACAGGGGAAACGCGGTCCCACCAAGAACCAGGTCGGCTACTAGGCCGCCTCGCGGTGGACGTTGATCTCGGCGCCCCGTTAACCACGCTGGCCGAACGCAGGCATTGTGGAGTGGGCAACCCGGCATGGATGCCGGGTTAGCCGCGCTGGGCCATGGATGGCCCTTCGCGGCGGGCCCACGGAGCAATGCCGGAGTGAGGGCACACCGAGCCTAGGCGAGGTGCCAAGTGGTGGGGCATGAGCGCTTTGGTTACTTTCGCGCTTTTCGAAAGTGACCCGCCGTCAGGGCGGAACCATAAGCCGCCGTTACCGCAGCAACGGATATGTACTCAATCAATAAAATCCTGACTGTCAGGCCCTGAACTGCCCCAAACTCGCCTTCAACTGCGCCGCCAAACTATCCAACACCTTGCCACTGGCGGTGGTCTCGACCACAGCCTGAGCCGCTTTCTCAGCCTGGGCATGAATGGTCTCCACCCGCCCGCGCACCGCTTGCGCACCCTGGGCCTGATGGGCCGCCGCCTGAGTCGCCAGGCCGATGGCCGCATGCACCTGCTCCACGGAAGCCTGAACCGACTGCTGCAGCCGCGCACTGTCACGCAGCACCAGCAAGCCCTCACTGGCCTGGCGTCCGGCCTGGCCGATAGCCGCCACCGCCTCGCGAGCGCCTTGCTGCAAGGCCACAATGTGCGCCTGAATGTCACCAGTCGAACTCTGGGTCTTGCTCGCCAACGCTCGCACCTCATCCGCCACCACCGCAAACCCACGCCCGGTCTCCCCAGCCCGCGCCGCTTCGATGGCCGCGTTCAAGGCCAGCAGGTTGGTCTGCTCGGCAATGCCATGAATCACGGTCAGCACCACTTCGATCTGCTCACTCTGCTGCGCCAGCCGCTCGATCACCTTCGCCCCGGTATCCACCTGCCCGGCCAACGCCTCGATCAAACCGCCAACCTTGGCCGAGGTGCGGGTGTTTTCATCGGTGGCCTTGCGAATCTCCACCACTTGCTGCAACGCCGCTTGCATCGCGTGACTTTCCGACTGCGCTTCGTCAGCCATTTGCGACAGCGCCCGCAGGCTCTCGGCCACTTCATCGCGCTGCATGCCCGCCGCCGCGTCAGCGCCGGAGTTACGCAGGGTCATAGCGCCAATTTCCTGCCCGGTGCGCTGGGCCACATCCCCCGCCTCTCGCACAATCGGTTGCAACTTATCCACAAAGCGATTGACCGCCGAAGCCATCTCGCCAATTTCATCCTTGCTGCTGATCTGCACACGCTTGGTCAGATCGCCATCGCCCGCCGCCAGGTCGTTCATCGCCGCGATCAACAACTTCAAGCGATTGACCACCCGACGTCCCAGTACCACGGCCAGCAGAACCAGCACGCCGAAGCCCACCAGCGACAGGCCCATGCCGATGCGCCAACGCAAGGTGCCCGCCGCGTCCTGCACGGTGCTGGCGGTGTTGGTCTGCATTTGCGTGGCCGTGGCCTGGGCCGATTCCAGGCGTCCGCGCATGGCGGCGGCACTGTCGGCTGCCGCGCCCTTGAGGCTGTCACCGACCAACTGGTCGCTGCTGGCAATCAGGGCCGAAAAGCGCTGGTCCAGTGCCTTCAGGTCGGCTTCAACGGAAGCCGTGGAAACCCCCATCAGGACTTTGCCGATCTCCACGCCGTTGGGGTTGATCGAGGCTTCGAGGTAATACACCGACGGATCGTTCTTCGCCGCATCCAGCACTTTGTCCAGCGCCCGCTCGCCGTTGCCTTTTTCCAGCAACGCCTTGTTGATCGGGTTTTCCCGGTTCAGATAACGGGTCAGGTGCTCTCCGGCGGCATCGTCATAGATGACGAACAGCACATTGGGATTGCGCTGGGCCCGACGAGCGAACTCGGAGAGCGTGGGCACGTCGTTGTCCCACATGGCGCGGGGTGCGACGGAGGCCAGGAGTTGCGCCATATCATTGGCGGAATCCTTGAGCGTTTTCTCCAGCGTCGTGCGCAATTGCGCCTGTTCGTCCTTCAGCCGCGTGGACAAGCCGGCAGTGAGACGCTGGCGGGTGTTGGCAGACAAACTGTCCAGGCTCGAGGTGACCTCGCGCCCGGCCTGCTCCAGTTCGCCAGACAATTTCTGACTGTCGCCCCCCAGCCGAGCGCCTAGATCGGCCTCCAGGGCGGTGACAGTGCTTCGTGTCAGCGCGACAGCCACCAGCACCTGCACCAAAAGGGCGATACCAAGCGTAACGAAGACGGGCCGCAACAGACGGCTTTGTAACAGTGAGAGAACGGCCGACACAGGGGAATCCCTCTACTAAACGCCATTAATTTGATGGCACTTCAAAGAAGTACTTATTGTTAAGGGTGCATAGCAAAGGTCGTGCCGTTCGACAGGCAGAAACGACAAAGGCCCCAAACGAGGGGCCTTTGTTTTTTACATCAACGACTTATCAGGCGAATGGGTGACGCAGAACGATGGTTTCGTTGCGGTCAGGCCCCGTCGAAATAATGTCGATCGGCGCACCGACCAGCTCTTCAACGCGCTTGATGTAGTTGCGGGCCGCCACTGGCAGCTCTTCCAGGGTCTTGGCGCCCACGGTCGACTCGGTCCAGCCTGGCATCTGCTCGTACACCGGCTCCAGACCAATGTAGCTGTCGGCATCAGTCGGGGCGTCGATGACAGCGCCGTCCTGGTTCTTGTAGCCCACGCAGATGTTGATGGTTTCCAGGCCGTCCAGCACGTCCAGCTTGGTCAGGCACAGGCCCGAGATGCTGTTGACGTCGATGGCGCGACGCAGGATGACGGCATCGAACCAGCCGCAACGACGGGCACGGCCGGTGGTAGCACCGAACTCGTGGCCGCGCTTGGCCAGGAAGGCACCGACGTCGTCGAACAGCTCAGTCGGGAACGGCCCCGAACCGACGCGGGTGGTGTAGGCCTTGGTGATGCCCAGGATGTAGTCCAGGTACATCGGACCAAAACCCGAACCCGTGGCGATGCCGCCGGCGGTGGTGTTGGAGCTGGTGACGTACGGGTAGGTGCCGTGGTCGATGTCCAGCAGCGAACCCTGGGCACCTTCGAACATGATGTCCTTGCCGGCGCGGCGCAGCTCATGCAGCTCGGCGGTGACGTCGAGCATCATCGGCTTGAGCAGCTCGGCGTACTCCATGCACTCGTCCAGGGTCTTCTGGAAGTCGATGGCCGGTTCTTTGTAGTAATTGACCAGCACGAAGTTGTGGTAGTCCAGCAACTCGCCCAGCTTGGCGGCGAAACGCTCGCGGTGGAACAGGTCACCGATGCGCAGGCCACGACGGGCCACTTTGTCTTCGTAGGCTGGGCCGATGCCGCGACCGGTGGTGCCGATCTTCAGCTCGCCACGGGCCTTTTCACGGGCCTGGTCCAGCGCAACGTGATAGGACAGGATCAGCGGGCAGGACGGGCTGATACGCAGGCGCTCACGCACCGGCACGCCTTTCTCTTCCAGCTTGATGATCTCCCGCAGCAGGGCGTCGGGTGCAACCACCACACCGTTGCCGATCAGGCACTGCACACCTTCGCGCAGCACACCCGACGGAATCAGGTGCAGAACGGTTTTTTCACCGTCGATCACCAACGTGTGACCTGCGTTGTGGCCACCCTGGTAGCGCACTACGGCGGCAGCATGTTCGGTCAGCAGATCAACGATCTTGCCTTTGCCCTCATCACCCCATTGGGTGCCCAGGACTACGACATTCTTACCCATAACACTTGTCCTCATTCGCGCAAACTTGGTGCCGGCCGCAGCCGACAGGAAAACTCAAGAAGCCAGCGGCAATACTTGCCAAAGCCCGTTCTGCTGAATCAATTGCCGGTCGCAGTCCGCTTCACGGGCGGCGGCCAAAGGTTGCCCAGGCAAAGCCTGGACAACGCGCTGACCCTCACTGCGCAACTGGCAGACCGCCTGCCAGAGTGCCGCATCCGTACTGTCAGGCATCCAGATACCGCCAGACGGTAGCTCGATTTCAGCACGCCCCAGGGTCACCAGGGTTTTCAAATCGGTGGAGAAACCGGTCGCCGGACGGGCACGACCGAAGTCGGCACCGATATCGTCATAACGACCGCCTTGGGCGATGGACTGGCCCACGCCCGGCACAAACACCGCGAACACGACGCCCGTGTGGTAGTGATACCCGCGCAACTCGCCCAGGTCGAAATACAGCGGCAACTCAGGGAAACGCACCGACAGACGCTCGGCAATCGCCAGCAAATCGTCCAGTGCCGCCAATACAGGCGCTGGCGCATGGGCCAGGCGTTCGCGGGCGGCGGTCAGCACTTCACGACCACCACACAGGTCCACCAGCGCTCGCAGCATGCCCGACAGATCAGCCGGCAGGCCTTCGGTCAGGCTGATGACTTCGTCGATGGCCTTGCGTTGCAGGGCGTCGAACAGCTGTTGTTCCACTTCGCCGGACAGACCGGCCGCACGGGCCAGGCCGCGATAGATGCCGACATGGCCCAGGTCCATGTGGACATCCGGCACGTCAGCCAGTTGCAGCATGGCCAACATCAGGCTGATGACTTCTACGTCGCTGCTCGGGCTGGCGTCGCCATACAGCTCGGCACCTAGCTGGATCGGGCTGCGTGAAGACGACAGGGCACGTGGCTGGGCGTGCAGCACACTGCCGGCGTAGCACAGGCGGCTCGGGCCTTCACGGCGCAGGGTGTGGGCATCGATGCGCGCCACTTGTGGCGTGATGTCGGCACGAAAGCCCATCTGCCGGCCCGACTGTGGGTCGATCACCTTGAAGGTGCGCAGATCCAGGTCCTGGCCCGCGCCGGTCAGCAGGGATTCCAGGTACTCGATATGCGGGGTGACGACGAATTCGTAACCCCAGCTCTGGAACAGATCCAACACCTGCCGACGCGCGACTTCGATACGCGCGGCTTCCGGTGGCAGTACTTCTTCGATGCCATCTGGCAGCAGCCAGCGGTCTACCGTTGCCATTACGCCATTCCCCTATGGTCCGGGCGGCCAGCCCTCGGGCAAGCCTTGAGTGAAGCAGAAAATACTTGGCCCACGCGCAAAACACGCGCATGAGCGACGTGACGAATGGCCAGCAATCGGCCTCGCCCAGCACCTTCCTCGAAAAACCTGTCGAGTCGTTCAACCCGACGCCTGCAATCAAAACCACAATCAAACGTGCAGACGCAAAAAAGCCGGGAATTTCCCGGCTGCCGCATCATACACACGTTTTCCCAAAGGATCACCCCGCCCGACGCTTTAGCCGCCGGGCGGAGTGCCTCAGGTCAACGTCGCATCAAGGCTTGGCCTTTTCCAGGTAGCGGAAGAAGTCGCTGCTTGGGTCCAGGACCATGACGTCGGATTTGTTCGCAAAGCTTTCACGGTAAGCGCGCAGGCTACGATAGAACCCGTAGAACTCCTGATCCTGGCCATAGGCCTTGGAGTAGATCGCAGCGGCCTGGGCATCACCATCACCACGGACCTCTTCCGATTCCCGATAGGCTTCGGCCAGCAGCACACGACGTTGGCGATCGGCGTCGGCACGGATGCCTTCGGCCAGCTCGTTACCCTTGGCGCGGTGCTCGCGGGCTTCACGCTCACGTTCGGTGCTCATGCGCTCGAACACGCTGCGGTTCACTTCCTTCGGCAGGTCGATGGCCTTGACCCGGACATCGACCACTTCGATACCCAGCTCTTTTTCCGCCATCGTGTTCAGCGAACGGGTGATGTCGGACATGAGCGCATCACGCTCACCGGACACGACTTCATGCAACGTACGCTTACCGAACTGGTCACGCAGGCCCGATTCCAGACGACGGGACAGACGCTCGTCGGCGATCTGCTTGAGGCCGGAAGTCGCGGTGTAGAAGCGCTCGGCATCTTTCACCCGCCACTTGGCGTAGGCATCCACCATCACGGCTTTCTTTTCCAGCGTCAGGAAGCGTTGCGTCGGCGCATCCAGCGTCATCAGGCGGGCGTCGAACTTGCGCACCTTGTTAACGTACGGCACTTTCACATGCAGCCCTGGCTGGACATCAGCCTGGACCACGCGACCAAACTGCAGCAACACCGCACGCTCGGTCTGAGCCACGATGTAGAAGCAGTTCCAGGCAGCGATCGCCACGACGACACCGACAATAAGGGCGATCAGCGATTTATTGCTCATCAGCGACTCTCCCTGGTACGTGCTTGCTGTTGCTGCAGTTCCGCCGCGCGGGCGTTGCCTTCATTATTGCTGGCGGCTGCCGCGCCGGTCGATGGCGTGCTGGTGTTGCGACCGCTCTCGACCATCTTGTCCAGCGGCAAGTACAGCAGATTGCTCTGGCCGTTCTTGTTGCCGGTCACAAGGACCTTGCTGGTGTTGCTGAAGACTTCCTGCATGGTGTCCAGGTACAGACGCTCACGGGTGACTTCAGGGGCCTTGCGATACTCGGCCACCAACTTGGTGAAGCGATCAGCCTCACCCTTGGCACGGGAGACCACTTCGTCGCGATAACCGTTGGCATCTTCGATGATGCGCTGGGCCTGACCACGGGCTTCCGGCACGACGCCGTTGGCATAGGTCTCGGCCTGGTTGCGCGAACGCTGTTCGTCTTCACGGGCACGAATCACGTCGTCGAAGGCTTCCTGGACTTCACGCGGTGCCGCTGCGCTCTGGACGTTGACCTGGGTAACGGTGATACCGGTGCGATAGGTATCGAGGAACCGTTGCAGGCGCTCCTTGATTTCGCTGGCCATCAGTTCACGACCTTCGGTCAACACCTGGTCCATGGCGGTGGAACCCACCACATGGCGCAAGGCACTTTCGGTCGCATGCTGCAGGCTGATTTCCGGCTGGTCGACGTTCAGCACGAAGTCTTGCAGGTTGGTGATCTTGTATTGCACGGTCAGTGGCACTTCGACGATGTTTTCGTCTTCGGTCAGCATCTGGCCCTGCTTGGTGTAGGCACGCTCACGCGTGACGTTTTCCATGTACTTCTGGTCGATCGGCGGAAAATAGATGTTCAAGCCCGGGCCGACGGTTTCATAGTACTTGCCGAAGCGCAGCACCACGGCCTGCTCCTGCTCGTCCACGACATAAACCGCGCTGTACAGCCAGACAGCCGCGAGCACGACGAGACCGATGCCGAGCAGGCCGAAACCGCCGCCCTTGCCCGGACGACCGCCGCCATCGTCACCGCGTTTTTTACCACCACCGAACAAACCGTTCAGGCTTTCCTGCAGCTTTCGAAAGGCCTCGTCGAGATCTGGTGGCCCCTTGCGGTCGCCGTTGTTACGACGCTTGCCACCCCAAGGATCCTGATTATTCGAGTTGCCACCCGGCTCATTCCAAGCCATAGCGCTCTCCATCTGATAAAGCAAAGACGCACCCACGGCGCGCCGACCAATGCTACAGAATGCCTGACACAGCTTTCTCAGGCTTTTATTGCAAAGTGTGTTGCTCGATGAATTCCATCGGTTGCAGCCCTTCGCGACTGATCAGCCGGTTAAGCTCCGACCGAGGCAGGCGAACAGCCAGCAGGTAGTCGCCTTCTTCGTCGTGTTCTTCTTTTTGCACCGCTCCCGACTCAAAGAACTGGGCACGCAGCCGGGCGAAACGTTGCGGTAACTTCAGCGTGCCCACAAACAGATCATTGCCCAACAGCTCCGCCACGGCCTGCTTGAGCAAGTCCAAGCCAGTACCATCACGGGCCGACAACCAGACCCGTTGCGGCTTGCCATCGGCATCGCGCTGGATCTGCGGCTCCACACCTTCGAGCAAATCGAGTTTGTTGTATACCTCGAGGATCGGCAAGTCCTGGGCGCCGATCTCTCCCAGCACTACCATGACTTGCTCGATCTGCAGCATCCGGTCCGGCTCGGCGGCATCGATCACGTGCAGCAGCAGGTCGGAGTTACTCGACTCTTCGAGCGTAGCCCGGAAAGCCTCGACCAGTTTATGCGGCAGGTGGCGGATGAAACCCACCGTGTCGGCCAGCACGATCGGCCCGAGGTCGTCCAGGTCGAGCCGGCGCAGGGTCGGATCGAGCGTGGCGAACAACTGGTCGGCGGCGTAGACGTCCGATTGCGTGACATTATTGAACAGGGTCGATTTGCCGGCGTTGGTATAGCCCACCAGTGAAACCGTCGGGATGTCCGCGCGCTTGCGGCCACGCCGCGACTGCTCGCGCTGGCTGCGGACCTTTTCCAGGCGCCCCTTGATCTGGCGCAGGCGAACCCGCAGCAGGCGCCGGTCGGTTTCCAGCTGGGTTTCACCCGGGCCGCGCAGACCGATACCGCCCTTCTGCCGCTCAAGGTGAGTCCAGCCACGAACCAGCCGCGTACTCATGTGTTCAAGCTGGGCCAGTTCGACCTGGAGCTTGCCTTCATGGGTACGGGCGCGTTGGGCGAAAATGTCGAGGATCAGCCCCGTCCGGTCGATCACACGACACTCGAAAACACGTTCGAGGTTACGTTCCTGACTGGGCGTGAGGATGTGATTGAAAATCACCAGGTCGACCTGCTCGGTCTTGACCAGGTCGCGCAACTCCTCGACCTTGCCACTACCGATCAGGAATTTAGCGGTTGGCCGATGACGCGGCACGTTGAAAAACGCGACGGTCTCGGCGCCGGCCGACAGTGCCAATTCCTGAAACTCCTGCGGATCTTCGCGCGCCTCAGGGTCCTGTCCATCCAAGTGAACGAGAATGGCCCGCTCACCACCACCGTGGCGCTCAAAGAACAAAGGAGACTCCTATCAGGCGTTACCCGGCTCAGCGTCACCGCCTTCGGTTTCGGTTGCGCTAGGCAGACGAATTGGACGAACTGGCACGACTGTCGAGATCGCGTGCTTGTAGACCATCTGGCTGACGGTGTTTTTCAGAAGGATGACGAACTGGTCGAAAGACTCGATCGTGCCTTGCAGTTTGATCCCGTTGACCAGATAGATGGACACCCCAACTTTCTCTTTACGTAAAGTGTTCAAGTAAGGGTCTTGTAGCGAATGCCCTTTTGACATGTGCCGCACTCCTTTAAGGATCAATAATAAAAATCGGAATCAGATGGCTTGGGCCGTCACACCCCCAAGGATAGACGGCAATTGCAAGGACTCAGCTCAATATGGAGATGGTCCCGAGGTATTTCAAGGCGCGTGGCAGATTGTCGCAATCAAGACTGTCAAGCCAATGCAGGTCAGTCCAGCTGCGCAGCCAAGTGAACTGGCGTTTCGCCAATTGGCGCGTGGCAATGATCCCACGCTCCTGCATCTCGGCTGACGTCAGCTTCCCGTCCAGGTAATCCCAGACTTGTCGATAACCCACCGCACGTATAGACGGCAACCCGGCATGCAGGTCACTTCGCTCACGCAGGGCTACGACCTCGTCTATGAACCCCTGTTCCAACATTAATGTGAATCTTTGTTCAATTCGCCGATGCAGCACTTGCCGGTTCGCCGGAGCGATGGCCAGATTCGCGACAGTATAGGGCAATTGTTGCAGTCCCGAAGCGGCTGCTTCAGTACTTTGCGCAGATTGTCGCTGGCGCAGGGCCGTCATGCTCTGGCCGCTGACCCGATAAACCTCCAGGGCCCGGCTGAGCCGCTGCGGGTCGTTGGGGTGGATTCGCGCCGCCGACTCCGGATCAATGACCGCCAATTGCTCGTGCAGGGCTTGCCAGCCAAGGCGCCCGGCCTCTTCTTCGATCTGCGCGCGCACCTCGGGATCGGCCGCTGGCATGTCCGCCAACCCATCGACCAAAGCCTTGTAGTACAGCATCGTGCCGCCCACCAGCAGCGGAATCTTGCCCCGTGCGGTGATATCGGCCATGGCTTGAAGGGCATCGCGACGGAAATCCGCAGCCGAATAGGCCTCGACCGGATCGAGGATGTCGATCAGCCGGTGCGGATATTCGGCCAGCAGCTCTTTCGACGGCTTGGCGGTGCCGATGTCCATGCCCCGGTAGACCAGCGCCGAATCGACGCTGATCAGCTCGCAAGGCAGGACTTTGGTCAATTCGATGGCCAGGTCGGTCTTGCCCGCAGCGGTCGGGCCCATCAGGAAAATCGCGGGGGGCAACTGGCTCATCAACGACCGCGCAAGAACAGTTTGTCCAGGTCGTCCAGGCCCAATTGGGTCCAGGTCGGCCGGCCATGGTTGCATTGGCCGCTGCGTTCGGTGTTTTCCATGTCCCGCAGCAGGCCGTTCATTTCCGGCAACGCCAGGCGCCGGTTGGCGCGGATCGCGCCGTGGCAGGCCATGGTGCCGAGCAGTTCGTTCAGGTGCGCCTGGATTCGGTCGCTGGTGCCGTACTCCATCAGGTCCGCCAACACGTCGCTGACCAGCCGATTGGCCTCGGCCTGCTTCAGCAACGCCGGAATCTGACGGATCGCCAGGGTTTCCGGGCCCAGGCGCTGCAATTCGAAGCCCAGGCGCTGGAACCAGCTCACGTGCTCTTCGGCGCAATCGGCTTCGCGCTGGCTGACGGCCAGGGATTCGGGCACCAACAGCGGCTGGCCGCTGAGGCCTTCGCTGGCCATGGCGATTTTCAGCCGCTCGTACATGATCCGCTCGTGGGCAGCGTGCATGTCCACCAGAACCAAGCCTTGGGCATTTTCCGAAAGGATATAAATACCTTTGAGTTGCGCCAGTGCATAACCCAGCGGCGGGATGTCGCCCTGGCCGTCGGGCATTGCTGCCGCACCGGCTTCCGGCAAGGGCTTGAAGAACTCGCGATAGGCCGCCTGGGCCTCGGCTGCCGGCACGTTGGATTGCGGGCGCGGGGTGTATTGATACTGATAGCCGCTGCCGGCCCCCGCTCCCGCCGCGTTGTAGCTCGGCTGCGGCTGGGGTTGTTCCAACAGTGCGTTGGCCGCCAGGCGCATCTCGCCCTGGGGACCGAATTCGCCGGCATCCAGCCCCGTCGGCCGGACCATGCCAGCCACCGCTGCCGGGGCGGCCAGTTGATCTTCCGGCCGCACGTCGCCCAGGGCGCGGTGCAAGGTGCCATAGAGGAAATCGTGCACCATGCGCCCGTCACGGAAACGCACTTCGTGCTTGGTCGGGTGCACGTTGACGTCCACCACCGCCGGATCGACTTCGAAAAACAACACGAAAGTCGGATGCCGGCCGTTGAACAGCACGTCGCGATAAGCCTGGCGCACCGCATGGGCCACCAGTTTGTCGCGTACCGCCCGGCCATTCACATAAAAATATTGCAAGTCTGCCTGGCTACGGGAAAAGGTCGGCAACCCGACCCAACCCCACAGGTGCAGGCCATTGCGCTCCACTTCGATGGGCAAGGCCTGTTCCAGGAAACCGGCACCGCACACGGCGCCCACACGCCGGGCGCGGGCCGCGTCGTCATGGGCTTCGTGCAGGCTGAGGATGGTCTTGCCGTTGTGGCGCAAATGGAACGCCACGTCAAAGCGCGCCAGGGCCAGGCGCTTGATGACTTCCTGCAAGTGGTCGAATTCGGTCTTCTCGGCCTTGAGAAACTTGCGCCGGGCCGGGGTGTTGAAGAACAGGTCGCGCACCTCCACCGAGGTACCCACCGGGTGGGCCGCGGGTTGGACGCGAGAAGCCATCTCCCGGCCTTCGGTCTCGACCTGCCAGGCCTGCTCGGCATCGCGAGTCCGGGAGGTCAGCGTCAGGCGCGACACAGAACTGATGGACGCCAGCGCCTCGCCACGGAACCCCAGGCTCATGACCCGTTCGAGGTCTTCCAGGTCGCGAATCTTGCTGGTGGCGTGCCGCGCCAGGGCCAGCGGCAGGTCATCGGCAGAAATACCGCCACCGTCATCACGCACCCGCAGCAACTTCACGCCGCCCTGCTCGACATCCACGTCGATGCGTTTAGCCCCGGAGTCGAGGCTGTTTTCCAGCAACTCCTTGATGACCGACGCCGGACGCTCGACCACTTCACCGGCGGCGATCTGGTTCGCCAGCCGTGGGCTGAGCAGTTCAATGCGAGCGTTGCTGCCGATCACTTCATCACTCATTGCTGGACCGCCACTTCATTGCCGGGAATGGTCAGGGTCTGGCCAATCTTGAGCTCGTCGCTCTTGAGATTGTTGGCGCTGCGCAAGGTGGCGGGTGACACCTGATAGCGCACAGCGATCATCGCCAGGGTTTCGCCGGGGCTGACCCGATGGTCCCGCGGGCCTTGGGCGATCTTGCCCGAGTCGCGCAGCCAGGCGATGTAGGTGCCTGGCGGTGGGTTCTGCTGGAAGAACTGCCGCACGCCGCTGCTGATGGAGCGGGCCAGCGCCTGCTGGTGATTGGCAGACGACAGCTTGGACGCTTCGTTGGCGTTGGAGATGAACCCGGTCTCCACCAGGATCGAGGGGATGTCCGGCGACTTGAGCACCATGAATCCGGCCTGCTCGACGCGCTGCTTGTGCAACGGAGTGACACGCCCGATGTTGCTCAAGACCTTCTGGCCGACGTTCAGGCTGGAGGTCAACGAGGCGGTCATCGACAAATCGAGTAACACACCGGCGAGCATCCGGTCCTTGTCATCGAGGCTGACGTTGCCAGCACCGCCAATCAGGTCGGAACGGTTTTCACTGTCAGCCAGCCAACGAGCGGTCTCGGAGGTGGCGCCACGGTCGGACAGGGCAAACACCGAGGCTCCGAATGCTGCCGCCGAAGGCGCGGCGTCGGCGTGGATGGAGACAAACAGGTCAGCGCCTTTCTTACGGGCGATTTCGGTACGGCCGCGCAAGGGAATGAAATAGTCACCGGTCCGGGTCAGTTCGGCACGGAAGCCTTTCATGCCGTTGACCTGACGCTGCAACTCACGGGCGATGGACAGCACCACGTCTTTTTCACGCTGGCCGCGCGAACCCGAGGCACCCGGGTCTTCGCCGCCGTGACCGGCGTCGATCACCACAATGATGTCGCGTTTGCCAGCCGGAGCCGGGGGCAGCTTGATCGCCGGCTCGGTCGGCGTCACCGGTACCGCTGGCAACGTCGCGACGTTGGTGGGCGGCGGCGGTGGCGGCGCGGCATCGGCCGGGTTGTCGAACAGGTCCACCACCAACCGGTTGCCATACTGGGCGTTCGGCGCCAGGGTGAAGCTTTTCGGGGTCACGGCTTTTTTCAGGTCGATGACCACCCGCAGGTCGGTCGGCGTCCGTTGGGCAGAGCGCATCGAGGTAATGGGGGTGTTGGCGGTGGCCACGTTCAACGGCGCCCCCAGGGACGCGCCATTGATGTCGATCACCAAGCGATCCGGGGCCGTCAGGGTGAATACGCTGTGCTGCACCGGGCCCGTCAGGTCGAAGACCAGCCGTGTGTTGTCCGGCGCCCGCCAGAGGCGAACGCTGTTGACCTTTGTCTCGGCCACAGCATCGACGGCCAGTGCCGTAAGCAACAGTCCTACGACAGCAACCACCGCGCGAAAGCGCATACCAAACCCCATCATCAATTAGTTTCCAATGCCAAAGCGGCACACCACGACTCGCCACGCGAGCCTTGCGGCGTCAGTTTCAGCGAACGCCCGCCGTTCTGCGCGCCAATGGTAATGGTCAGGTCCGGCTTTGGCAAAAAGCCTGCACCCTTCTGGGGCCATTCGATCAGGCACAAGGCATCATCTTCGAAATAATCGCGAATACCGAGAAATTCCAGTTCCTCGGGATCCACCAGTCGATACAGGTCGAAATGGAAGGCGCGAACGTCACCGATCTCGTAGGGCTCGACCAACGTGAACGTAGGGCTTTTTACCGCGCCAACGTGCCCCAGGCCGCGAATGATGCCCCGGGACAGGGTGGTTTTCCCCGCGCCAAGGTCACCTTCGAGAAAAATCAGCCCATGACCCCCAGTGGTGCGCGCTATACGCGCCCCGAATTCCGTCATGGCGTGTTCATCCGCCACGTACAGGGTTATTTCAGACACGGTGAATGCTCCTCCAACAACTGACGAATGGCCGGGATCAGATCGGTCGCCACCACTCCCCGACCCGATCGACCGGCTTGGGCACCGGCATTGGCGTGCAACCAGACCGCCAGGCACGCCGCATCAAAATCTTCCATGCCCTGGGCCAACAAAGCGCCGACCACGCCGGCCAACACGTCCCCCAGGCCGGCCGTGGCCATGGCCGGATGGCCCTGGCTGCAAACGACCAGGCGACCGTCCGGGCTGGCAATCAGGCTGCCGGCGCCCTTGAGAATCACCGTGGCGGTGTATTTTTTGCTCAATGCATGGGCCGCCGCCGGACGATCGGCCTGCACCTGAGCCGTGGAGATGTCCAGCAGCCGCGCCGCCTCGCCCGGATGCGGCGTGATGACACAGTGCTCGGGCAGGATGACGTCGCCGCTGCTCAGCAGGTTCAGCGCATCGGCATCCCACACTTGCGGCAGCGGCGCATTGGCCGCCACCGACAACAGGCTGCGTCCCCACGCGGCCTGGCCCAGCCCCGGCCCGACCACCAACACACTGGCCTGCTTGAGCAAGCCCATCAATTGGTTGGCCGAATGGGTGCCCTGCACCATGACCTCGGGCAAACGCGTCAGCGCCGCGGACACATGCTCGCTGCGGGTCGCCATGGATACCATGCCCGCGCCGCAACGCAGGGCGCTTTCGGCGCTCATCTGGATGGCACCGCCAAAACCTCGGTCGCCGCCAATCAACAGCACATGACCAAACCGGCCTTTGTGGGAAGTGGGCATGCGAGGCGCCAGACGCGGCAGATTATGCGGTGAGAGCAATCGAGCACTGGCCGCTGCCGCTTCAACGATGTCAGGGTCGGCGTGCAGATCGTTGAACACCAGTTCGCCCACCCGATCCGCCGCATCCCCCGTGACCAGGCCGAGCTTCAGGCCAATGAACGTCACAGTCAGGTCAGCCACCACCGCCGTGCCCAGTACCCGACCGGTGTCGGCACACAGCCCGGAAGGAATATCCACCGCGGCGACCGGCAGGCCACTGACATTGATCGTGTCGATGGCCCGCACATAGGGCTCGCGTACATCGCCGCTCAACCCAGTGCCGAGCAATGCGTCCAGCAGCACGCCGCGCAATTCGGATTCGTCCGACCACGGTTCCACCGGGACGCCTACAGCTACAGCCTCGGCGTGGGCATTGGCGGCGTCGCCCAGCAGGCGCCGGGGCTCGCCCACCGTCAGCACACGCACCGACCAACCGGCGCGCCGGGCCAGGGTCGCTACCAGATAACCATCGCCCGCGTTGTTGCCGTGGCCAGCCAGCACGGTCAGCTCGCTGGCGTCAGGCCAGTGCCGGACGATCGCACGCCACATGGCGCGGGCCGCGCGCTGCATCAATTCGAAGCCGGTGGTACCCGCCGCGATCAGTTGTGCGTCAAGGGCCCGGACCTGCACGGCACTGTACAGCGCGTCGGGAAAATCATCTTTAGTGTGCGGCATGCGTCTTCGGGCTCCGATGTCTGGCAGAATTATACGCATCTCAGCTCCGGTTTCTCTCGCCTCATGCCTGTCATTCCCACAGACCTCCCCGCCCTCGCCCAATCCATCAAGGACTGGGGCCGTGAGTTGGGTTTCCAGCAAGTTGGCATCAGCGGCCTGGACCTTGCCGAGCATGAGCAACATTTGCAGCGCTGGCTCGACGCGGGCTATCACGGCGAGATGGATTACATGGCTGCCCACGGCAGCAAACGCTCGCACCCCGAGGAGCTGGTGCCGGGCACACTGCGGGTGGTGTCCCTGCGCATGGATTACCTGCCCGGCGACACACAAATGGCGCAATTGCTCGGCCAACCGGAAAAGGCCTACGTCTCGCGTTATGCATTGGGCCGCGATTACCACAAATTGATCCGTAAACGTGTGCAGCAACTGGCAGAAAAAATCCAGGCGCTCATCGGCCCCTTTGGCTATCGCGCCTTCGTCGACAGCGCGCCGGTGCTCGAGAAGGCCATCGCCGAACAGGCCGGCCTGGGCTGGATCGGTAAAAACACCCTGGTGTTGAACCGCAAGGCTGGCAGTTATTTCTTTTTGAGCGAGCTGTTCGTCGACTTGCCGCTGCCCGTGGATCCGCCCCATGCCAGCGAACATTGTGGAAAATGCACGGCGTGCCTGGACATCTGTCCTACGAATGCCTTCGTCGGGCCCTACGTGTTGGATGCCCGTCGGTGCATCTCCTATCTGACCATCGAACTGAAAAGTGCCATCCCCGAAGAACTGCGGCCATTGATCGGCAATCGGGTGTTCGGGTGTGATGACTGCCAGATCGTCTGCCCGTGGAACCGCTTCGCCCGACCGTCCGGGGAAAGCGACTTCAAACCGCGCCACAACCTGGACAACGCCGGGCTGGCCGAGCTGTTCATGTGGGACGAGGACACGTTTCTGCGCAGCACCGAAGGCTCGCCACTGCGCCGCGCCGGTTACGAACGTTGGCTGCGCAACCTGGCGGTGGGCCTTGGCAACGCCCCCTCAACCATTGCGGTGCTGCAAGCGCTGGAGGCGCGACGCGATTATCCTTCGGAACTGGTGCGCGAGCATGTCGAGTGGGCGTTGCGCCAACACGCCGAGCGTCAGACCTCGTCGTTATAAACGAACTTCGGCATTTCCCAGTGAAAGCGAATCGCCAGGAGCCGCAGCAGGAAGCCGCCGAACAAAGTGATGAGAATCGCCTGTTCATTCGGCAATTGCAGGTAGACACAGAGTAGATAGCACCACGCGGCGGCAAACGAGACGCTGGCATAGAGTTCGCGGCGGAAGATCAGCGGGATATCGTTACAGAAGATGTCTCGCAGGATGCCGCCGAACACCCCTGTGATGACCCCACTGACCGATGCCACCAGCATGCCATGGCCCATTTCCAAGGCGGTCATGCACCCGATCAGCGTGAATGCCACCAGCCCCACGGCGTCGAGCACCAGGAACAGCGAGCGCAGATGGCGCATCCAGCGCGCCAGGAACACCGTCAGCATCGCCGCCGCGGTGGTCAGCACCAGGTATTCCGGGTGCTTGACCCAGGTCAGCGGGTAATGGCCAAGCAACACGTCGCGCACCGAGCCGCCCCCCAACGCCGTGATACAGGCGATCAGCACCACGCCGAACCAGTCCATGCCACGACGCCCGGCAGACAAGGCACCAGTCATCGCTTCGGCGGTGATGGCAATCAGATAAAGCATCAGCAACATGGTGGCGGTCCTTGCAGGAAGGCGCGCAGTCTAGCCATTTCGGGCAGGCACCAAAAGAGGGCGGTTCCGACAAGTCCAACACAGAAACCTGTGGCGAGGGGATTTATCCCCGCTGGGCTGCGCAGCAGCCCCTGATACGCCTGACACCAAGCAACCTGACACAACGGGGTATCAGGATATTGGGGCTGCTATGCAGCCCAACGGGGATAAATCCCCTCGCCACAAGAGCTCCGTCAGAACTTGATGAAATGCTTGCGGTAATGCTGCAGCTCGGCAATGGACTCGCGAATGTCGTCCAAGGCCAGGTGGCTGCCACCCTTCTGGAAGCTGTCACGCACGTCTGGAGCCCAGCGGGCGGCCAGTTCCTTGAGGGTGGAGACGTCCAGGTTGCGGTAGTGGAAATAGCTTTCCAGGGATTTCATGTGGGTATAGAGGAAGCGACGGTCCTGGCAGATGCTGTTGCCGCAGATCGGCGACTTGCCCTTCGGCACCCACTGTTCCAGGAACGCGATGGTCTGGGCCTCGGCTTCGGCCATGCTGATCTTGCTCTCGCGCACCCGCTGGGTCAGGCCCGAGCCGCCGTGCTGGCGGGTGTTCCATTCGTCCATGCCGGCCAGGATCTCGTCGCTGTGATGGATCGCGATCACCGGGCCTTCGGCCAGGGTGTTGAGGTCGCTGTCGGTGACGATGGTAGCCATTTCGATGATGACGTCGGTATCGGGGTTCAGACCGGTCATTTCCAGGTCGATCCAGATCAGGTTCTGCGGGTTTTGCATGGGGGAGCTCCTCGGCGTAGCTGCGCAGTTTAGCCTAGGCCGGCCCTTGGGCGTGCTAAACTCGCGGCCGTTTTACCCTATTCGCTGCATTTCTTCATACGGAACACCCATGGCCAAACGCCAACTCAATCGTCGTCAAAACTGGCGCATCGAAAAGATCCAGGGCGAGCGCGCCGCCCGCGCCGCCAAACGCGAATCCAGTGCTGTCGAAGCCTTGGAAGGTGGCGACCTGGGCCCGGAACAGACCGGTCTGGTGATCGCCCACTTCGGTGTGCAGGTCGAGGTCGAGGCCCGGGAAGGCGAACTGGCCGGCCAGGTGTTCCGTTGCCACTTGCGCGCCAACCTGCCGGCCCTGGTCACGGGTGACCAAGTCGTCTGGCGTGCCGGCAACCAGGGCATCGGTGTGATCGTGGCGCAATTGCCGCGCCACACCGAGCTGTGCCGTCCGGACAGCCGTGGTCAGCTCAAGCCGGTAGCGGCCAACGTCGACATGATCGTCATCGTGTTCGCCCCCCTGCCCGAGCCCCACGCCAACCTGATCGACCGTTACCTGGTGGCAGCCGAGCACGCTGGCATCCGCCCATTGTTGCTGCTCAACAAGTTTGATCTGATCGACGAGCACAACGCCCCGGCGCTGAACGCCCTGCTGTCGGTCTACCGGGATTTGGGTTACCCGGTGCTGGAAGTCTCGGCCCATCACGGCAACGGCATGGAGCAATTGCAACAGCAATTGGATGGGCGCATCAGCGTGTTCGTCGGTCAGTCCGGCGTTGGCAAGTCATCGCTGGTCAACAGCCTGCTGCCAGACGTCGAGACCCGTGTCGGGCCGTTGTCCGAGTTGTCCGGCCAGGGCACCCATACCACCACCACCGCGCGGTTGTTCCACTTCCCCGGCGGCGGTGAATTGATCGACTCGCCGGGCATCCGTGAATTCGGCCTGGGCCACGTCAGCCGGGCCGATGTCGAAGCCGGGTTCATTGAGTTCAACGAGCTGATCGGCACCTGCCGCTTCCGCGACTGCAAGCACGACCGCGAACCTGGTTGCGCGCTGCTCAAGGCGCTGGAAGAAGGCCGCGTGCATCAGCAACGGATGAACAGCTACCGCTCGATCATCGCCAGCTTGCCGGAAAGCAGTTACTGACCCGGAATGTGAGCCGGACACAATTGTGGCGAGGGGATTTATCCCCGCTGGGGCGCGAAGCGCCCCCCTTCGTATTCCATCCCGAGTATCAGATGAAAAGAGGGGCTGCTGCGCAACCCAGCGGGGATAAATCCCCTCGCCACAGGTTTGCTCTCGCCAGTCAGATCACTGTGCCGGCGGCGCGGCCGGCTTGGGCGCGGCATCGTCGAACAGATTCAGACGCTCGCGCAGCTCATGGGCCGGCACGGGTTGTTGATCCATCGGCAAGGCGTTCGGATCAGCCGCTGCGCCAGGCGTCTCAGGCACCTCACCCGGCGCGCCCTGCCCCTGGGCCGGATCCGGCGGCGGATCATCGGTTTGCGAACCTTCGATGGCTTGCTGGGCCTTTTTGGTCAACACCACGATATCGATACGCCGGTTGACCGGGTTGAACGGGTCCTTGCGGTCGAACAACGCCGAGGACGCATAACCGACCACCCGCGCCACCTGCTCGTCCGGATAACTGCCGGCCACCAAGGCGCGACGGGCCGCATTGGCGCGGTTGGCGGACAGTTCCCAGTTACCGAAATCACCTTTGCCGACGTAGGGCTTGGCATCGGTATGACCGCTGATGCTGATTTTGTTCGGCACCGCTTTGATGGTGTCGGCCATGGCCAGCAGAATGTCTTCGAAATAAGGTTTCAGGCGCGCACTGCCGGAATCGAACATCGGCCGGTTCTCGGCGTCCATGATCTGGATGCGCAAGCCGTTCGGCGTGATTTCGAACAGGATCTGGTCCTTGAATTTCTGCAGTTGCGGGTTCTCTTCGACCTTGTTCTGCAATTCTTGCAGCAGCAATTCCAGACGCTCGCGCTCGATCTGCTCGGCCATCCCTTCGACCTGCTCGGAGTCCACCGTCACCTTGTCGGGCTGGGGCTGGGACTTGACTTCCGGGTTGAGCGTCGTGTCCGGCGCGAGGGTCGGCGAACCACCCAGATCGATGATGTAGGGCGTGCCGCTTTCGGAAAAACCGACCGGGTCCTTGAAGTAACCGGCAATGGCAATTTTCTGCTCTGGGGTCGCGGTGGACAGCAGCCACAGCACCAGGAAGAACGCCATCATCGCCGTCGCGAAGTCGGCGAAGGCGATTTTCCAAGCGCCCCCGTGATGCCCAGCGGCTATGCGCTTGACGCGCTTGATGATGATCGGCTGGTTATTCTCCATGACTTAACGACCGCGAACCGCTTGTTCCAGCTCGGCGAAGCTTGGACGGTGCGCCGGATACAGGACCTTGCGACCGAACTCCACCGCCAGCGATGGCGGCATGCCCGAGGCCGAGGCCACCAGGGAAGCCTTGATGGCTTCGTAGATATTGAGCTCTTCCTTGGCATCATGGGCCAGGGAAGTGGCCAGCGGCCCGAAGAAACCATACGCGGCCAAGATACCGAAGAAGGTCCCCACCAGGGCCGCACCCACGTGCAGGCCGATGGACTTCTGGTCGCCGTCGCCCAGGGACGCCATGGTCACCACGATGCCCAATACCGCCGCGACGATACCGAAACCCGGCATGGCGTCGGCGATGCCGGTGACCGCATGGGAGGGGTGCTCCAGGTCTTCCTTGAGACTGTACAGTTCCATGTCGAACAGGCCTTCAAGCTCATGGGGAGCCATGTTGCCGGACGACATGATGCGCAGGTAATCACAGATGAACGCCGTCATGCGGGCGTCCTTGAGCACCGAGGGGTACTTGGCGAAAATCGGGCTGGCGGCGGCGTCTTCGATATCGCCTTCGATCGCCATCATGCCTTCGCGGCGGCTCTTGTTGAGGATTTCGTAGATCAGCCCCAGCACCTCAAGGTAGAAGGTGTGGCTGAAACGCGAACTGAACATGCCCAGAGACTTCTTGAGCACATGCATGGTCATATAGCCGGGGTTGGCCTGCAAGAATGCGCCGAGGGCCGCGCCACCGATGATCAAGACCTCGAAAGGTTGGATCAGGGCGGCAATCTTGCCATGGGAGAGCACGTATCCGCCGAGTACGCTCGCGAACACGACAATGATGCCGATAATTTTAGCCATAGATAGAAAGTACTTATTTAAGTCGGGTTCAAGGTCATATTCGGAAGCTGAAAAATCTCTTCTTCTACTTATCGGCAAAACTGCGCCAGACTATAGTCAGTTCCGGCGAAAAGCCAATTTTGCCCCGTTCCGGGCGTAGATACCCTTTGCGATGATCACGTCCAACCATGGCTAACGAAACGAAGGTTCCAACTCCACGACCGACCACGCTCGAAGGCTGGGTCAAGCTGCTCGACGGCGTCCACCTGCCCGTGCCCCACGCCAGTCATGACCTGGTCTGCAAGGCACTTGCCGACAGCCGCCGGTCGCTGCGTGACATCGCCGAGCTGATGCAGGACAGCCCCGCCCTGGTCTTGAGCGTCATCCGCGAAGCCAACCATCACACCCATGGCAGCCTCGCGGAACCGGCCGAAAACCTCGAGGTGGCCATCAACCGCCTCGGCCTTAAACGCACCGAAGAACTGCTCGCCCGCCTGCCCTCGTTGCCGGGTCATGAAATACCCATCGCCCTGCGCCAGCTGCAATTGATCAGCCAACACGCTACGCAACAGGCCAACGGTTTTTTTGCCAGCCGCCTGGCGCGGCTGTGGCAAGACATCCACTGGGGCAGCCTGTTGTTTCTGTCACCGCTCTGGCCACTGGCCCTGACTCATCCGCGATTGCTGGGAGAGTGGGAATTGCGGGTCATCCATAAAGGCCAGCCCGCCCGCGAGGTCGAACGCGAACTGTTCGGCGTCAGCCTGCTGGAAATCTGCCTGGCGCTGGTGGAAACCTGGCGCCTGCCGATCTGGATAATGCAGGGCTACCGCCTGCTGCTCAACGAACGCCGCGAACTGGTGCAAGTGCTCCGCATCGCCCGGGACAGCGAGCACCCGCTGCGCCAGCAGAATCGCCTGGACGATGACCCGACCCTGCGGCGCTGGCTCAATCAGCCCGCCAATACCGTGCTGCTGGCCAACGGCCTGGCCCTTTCAGCGCAACAAGCCTGGGACTCCCCCAACAGCGCTCGCTGGCAATATCTCACCAGTTTGTATCTGCAGATGTCGATGGATGACGTCCAGCAGCAGCTGCACCAACAAGCCGTCACCAGTGCCCGCCACGACGCCATGCCCGATCTCTGGCACCCGGCCGTGGCGCTGATCTGGCCCTGGGGCAGCCGCCGCATCCACCCCGGACTGCTACCCGCCGCCCCGCCGAGTGCCGAAGACCTGACCCAGTGGCGCAAGCAATGCTCTGCGTTGCTGGTGGAACCGAGCCCCTTCAGCAATGCCATGCACCTGACCACCTCGGCACGGGACGCGCTGGTGGCGTGCGGGATGCGCCGGGTAATGATCCTGATGGCTGATCGCAGCCAGACCAGCGTACGTGTGCACCAGACCGCCGGCCTGCCCAAGGAGGCCGCGGCCGCCAGTTTTTCCATCAATCAAAGCAAGGTCTTGCAGCGGTTGCTGGCCCAGCAGGCCCAGGTTCGCCTGAACCCGGACAACAATGCCCAATTCTCGGCGTTGCTGCCGCCGGGCCTGAGCAGCCTGTTCCGGGGCGAGCACCTGCTGCTGCGCTCGCTGACCTGCAACGGTCGAGTGATCATGCTGGTGGTAGTGGACCAGGGCGGCGGACCGTTCTCGGACGTGACCGTGCAAGCGTTCGGCAAAACCGTGCAATGCATCGAAAGGGCCCTGCATACCTTTACCAACCGCGGCCGCTGAACTTGGTACAATCCTTTCCCTTTGCGCCCCTGGAGACCTCACATGCCTGACTTCTCTGGCTTGCCGCTGGTGATCGAGCCGAGCGAGCTGCTGCCGCGCCTCGACGCCCGCGAACTGATCCTGGTGGACCTGACCAGCGCCGCCCGCTACAGCACCGGGCACATCCCCGGCGCACGTTTCGTCGACCCCAAGCGCACCCAGCTTGGCCAACCGCCGGCGCCGGGCCTGTTGCCGGCCAAAGCCGACCTGGAAGCACTGTTCGGCGAACTCGGGCATCACCCGGATGCGGTCTACGTGGTCTATGACGATGAAGGCGGCGGCTGGGCCGGGCGTTTTATCTGGTTGCTGGACGTGATCGGTCACTCGAACTATCACTACCTCGACGGCGGCCTGCTGTCGTGGCTGGACGAAAGCTTGCCGGTGTCCGTTGAAGTACCGGCCCCCGTCGCCGGCGCGGCGAGCCTGACGCTGCACGAAGCCCCCACCGCCACCCGCGAATACCTGCAAAGCCGTCTCGGTGCTGCCGACCTGGCGATCTGGGACGCACGCGGCCCGTTGGAATATTCCGGCGAGAAAGTGGTCGCAGCCAGGGGCGGACACATTCCCGGCGCGGTCAATTTCGAATGGACGGCCGGCATGGACCAAGCACGCAACCTGCGCATCCGCAAAGATATGCCGCAGATTCTCGAACAATTGGGGATCACGCCGGACAAAGAAATCATCACCCACTGCCAGACTCACCACCGCTCTGGCTTCACCTACCTGGTGGCCAAGGCACTCGGTTATCCGCGGGTCAAAGGCTATGCCGGTTCCTGGGGCGAATGGGGCAACCACCCCGACACCCCTATCGAGCTCTGAAGGTTCTTAAGGACAGTTAATGAAAAACCGTTTGTTCATCCTCTCTCAGTACCTGTTGCCCCACCATCTGCTGTCGCGGCTGGCCGGCTGCATTGCCGAATGCCGCGTGCGCTGGTTCAAGAATGCCTTCACCCAGTGGTTTGCCAAGCACTATCAAGTGGACATGTCCCAGGCGCTGGTGGAAGACCTGACGGCCTACGAGCACTTCAATGCCTTCTTCACCCGTGCCTTGAAAGACGGCGCACGCCCGCTGGACGAAACCCCGGGCGCGATCCTCAGCCCCGCCGACGGCGCCGTCAGCCAGCTCGGCCCGATCGAGCACGGCCGGGTATTCCAGGCCAAGGGCCACAGCTTCAGCGTGCTGGAACTGCTGGGCGGCGACGCAGCCAACGCAGCACCGTTCATGGGCGGCGACTTCGCCACCATCTACCTCTCCCCCAAGGACTACCACCGCGTGCACATGCCGCTGGCCGGCACCCTGCGGGAAATGGTCTACATCCCCGGGCGGATTTTCTCGGTCAATCAGACCACCGCTGAAAACGTTCCGGAGCTGTTCGCCCGCAACGAGCGCGTGGCGTGCATTTTCGACACCGAGCGCGGGCCGATGGCCGTGGTGCTGGTGGGCGCGATGATCGTGGCGTCCATCGAAACCGTCTGGGCCGGCCTGGTGACGCCGCCTAAACGTGAACTCAAGACCTTCCGTTACGATGAAGCCGCCCGTGCGCCGATCCACCTGGAAAAAGGTGCCGAACTGGGCCGCTTCAAGCTGGGCTCGACCGCCATCGTGCTGTTTGGCCCGGACCAGGTGACATGGGCCGAAGCACTGGTGGCCGGCTCGCCGGTGCAGATGGGCCAAGGGCTGGCACTGCCAAAGGCCTGAGTAAAGAATCATCAGTGTGGGAGCGAGCTTGCTCGCGATGGCGATGTAACGGTCACATCAATACCGACTGTCCTGGCGTCATCGCGAACAAGCTCGCTCCCACAGGGCATCCAGCATAGATAGGGCACTTCTTTTCGGCTACAACTGCTAGAGTTGGAAACATCCCCTTCATTTTCGGCCGGAGCCCGTCCACGGCATGAATGAGACCAGCCCTCTCCAGCGACTGCGCGTCCCAACCCCGACGCAGCCACGCCTGTCGTTCTGCGATGCAACGCCACGCGATCTCAAGCGCTGGATCGCCAACCTGCCCAAGGCCAACATCGGCGAAACCGCCCGCTTGCTGTATCAGGCCCTTGGCGAACTCAACCAGTTGCTCACACCCAGCGACAACCGTCTGCAGTTGCTCGAACTGCTGCGGCCCGAGGTGTATTACGTCTGCAAGCACCTGGAGCGTCACTTCCTGCAACAGGCCATCGTGCTGGATGAGCGCTCACGCAAAATCGTCAACCTGTGCCAGGCCCTGCAAACCCATCTGGCCGTGGGCTATAAACAAATCGTGGCGCGTATCGCGCCGAAATACACCAAGGACCAGGCCCGGCTGCTGAGCACCGCGTTGCAACGGGCAATGCATGCCCTCGACGGTACGCTGCTGCGGGTCACCCAGCTGTACAGCCCTGTCCCCGAAGGGCTATGGCTCGATTTGCATCAGCTGTACCGGATCGCCTGCCAACACCGGCTGCAGCACCAAAGCGTCAGCGATGAACTGGCCAGCCAGGTTCATCAGTTGAACGCGGAACAAACTTATGTCGTTGCCCTGCTGCTGGGCGCCTCTCGCAGCAATCAGCTGCGCCAGGGCCAGATCGCACGGTTGGCCGAAGTCCTGGAATCCTGGAGCCAGTGGGTCAAGCTGGACCCGGTCGCAACCGCCACCGGCCTGTTCGCTGTCGCGCCGGAACTGGATATCGGGCCCCGTTATCGCTCCAAGTTCAGGGCCGAGCAACAGCCGACCCTGCAAGGGTTTGATCCACAGCCGCTGGTGCAGGCAATCGCCACTCACCTGGAAAAGCCGGCCGATAACACCCTGCCCGTACCGGGCGGCATGAGCGCCGACACCTTGCATCACCTGCAAGCCGCCTGGGGCGAAGCGGCCGAACGCAGCTTCCAGCGCACCGAAGGCAACGGCACACTGACCCTGTGCGTGGGCATGAGTGCGCTGCACTACTACCTCGGTGGCGAGCGCTCTTTCAGCGAGATCCTGAAAAACCCCAGCACGCGCAAGGCCCGCTTCGAAGCCTCGCCCACCAAGACCAGCGATACCTGGAGCCAGGCCTTCGACGCCGCCCCGGCTGGCGACAACGACCTGCTGCCCTATGAAGAAATCGAGTATCCGGTCAACCCGGCCGATGACGATAGCAGCAGTTCCGACAACCAGCACCACTTCCCCACCTACGACTTGCCGATCATCAACCACAGCCCTGGAGGTTACTGCCTCGGCTGGCCGAAAGAGGTGCCGGAACAACTGCAAGCCGGGGAAATGGTCGGCATTCGGGACACCAGCGATCAAGCCTGGAGCATCGCCGTGGTGCGCTGGATCCGCCAAGTGCGCAACGGCGCCATGCAAATGGGCATCGAGCTGGTCGCCCCCCATGCCCAGCCTTGCGGGCTGCAACTGGTTCGGGAAGAGGCTGGGCCCGGTCACTACTTGCGCGGGCTGCTACTTCCCGAGATCAGCGCCATTGACCTGCCTGCCACCATGATCGCCCCGCGCATGCCTTTCCAGGAGGGCCAGCGCGTGTTGATCAATACCAATGGCCAGGAACGCCGCGCCGGCCTGGACCGGCGGGTTACCAGCACCCACAGCTTCAACCAGTTTTCCTATCACCCGGAAGACTCAACCGAGAGCGGGGATGGCGGCGACCAAGAAGGGAATTTCGATTCGTTGTGGAAATCGCTTTGAACAGCCAACACAACCTCTGTGGCGAGGGGATTTATCCCCGCTAGGCTGCGAAGCAGCCCCAATACAGTCAACTCCAGCCAGCCTGACACAACGAGGCATTAGGTTTTGGGGGCTGCTGCGCAGCCCAGCGGGGATTTATCCCCTCGCCACAGATGAATGCCTCCAAAAGATTGCGACAGACTCGAATCACAGCTGCCCGTCCCGATCCCTGAACCCCAACAGATACAGCACCCCATCCAACCCCAGGGTGGAAATCGCTTGCCTGGCCGACTGCTTGACCAGCGGCTTGGCCCGGAACGCCACGCCCAGGCCGGCGATGGCCAACATCGGCAAGTCGTTCGCACCGTCGCCCACGGCGATGGTCTGTTCCAGGCGCAAGCCTTCCTTCTCGGCCAGTTCACGCAGCAGGTCGGCCTTGCGCTGGGCATCGACGATCGGCTCGACGGCCACGCCGGTCACCTTGCCGTCCACTACTTCCAGTTCATTGGCGAACACGTAGTCGATGCCGAGCTTGGCCTGCAACTGCTTGGCGAAGTAGGTAAAGCCGCCAGACAGAATGGCGGTCTTGTAACCCAGGCGCTTGAGTTCGGCGAACAGCGTCTCGGCGCCTTCGGTCAGGCGCAGGGAGGCACCGATCGAGTCCAGCACGCTGACGTCCAGGCCCTTGAGCAGCGCCAGGCGCTCCTTGAAGCTGGCGCGAAAGTCCAGTTCACCGGCCATGGCTCGCTCAGTGATGGCCGACACCTTGTCGCCGACGCCAGCAGCCTTGGCCAGTTCGTCGATGACTTCGGCTTCGATCAGCGTCGAATCCATGTCGAACACCGCCAGGCGACGGTTGCGACGGAACAACGAATCTTCCTGGAAGGCGATGTCGACGTTCAGCTCCTGGGCCACGCTCAGGAATTCGGCGCGCAACGCCTGGGGATCGGCCGGCTCGCCACGCACGGAAAACTCGATGCAGCCCTTGCCCTTGTCATCCGGGGTGTCCAGCGGCATGCGCCCGGACAGTCGATCGATGTGATCGATGTTCAGGTCATATTTGGCGGTGATCGAACTGACGCGCTGCAATTGCTCGGCGGTGACCTTGCGGGTCAACAGGGTCACGATGTGGCGTTTCTTGCCCTGGCCGGCCACCCATTGCTGGTAATCGGCTTCGGACACCGGGGTAAAACGCACCTGCTGGTCGAGCTTGTAGGCCGTGAACAGGATGTCCTTGAGCACCGACTTGCTTTGTTCGGCGTCCGGGATTTCAACCAGGATGCCGAACGACAGCGTGTCATGGATCACCGCCTGACCGATGTCGAGAATGTTCACACCACCCTGGGCCAGAACGCCGGTAATGGCCGCAGTCAGACCCGGACGGTCACTGCCAGTGATGTTTATCAGGACGATTTCGCGCAAGGCGCACCCCCGCAGGTGGAAAAAAACCGCATTCTACCCACATTCAGTGACCATCGGGCACCGCCAGTGCTTTGCCGGTCATGGGGCTGTCGCTATACTGCGCGTCAATTTCACGGACAAAGAGCCGAGCTCAGTGAACCGGCCCACGCCAGTCAAAACCGACAACTTCTTCCTGCTGATCTTCCGTGCACTGCGCCACCGTCGTGTGCCGATTGCATTGCGCATTGCCAGCCATAACGTGATCCTGGTCGCACTGGCCCTGGTCATCTATGCCTGCGTGATGGGCCTGCAGTTCAAGCAGGCCATGCATGAGCAGGCCGATGCCCTGGGTGAGAGCCTGACCACCCAGACCGCCACGTCCGCCACCGAGCTGCTGGTGTCCAACGACATCCTCAGCCTCAACGTGCTGCTCAACAACCTGACCAAGAACAAACTGGTGGCCCACGCTGCCATCTACAGCGTGGACAACCGCATCCTCGCCGAGGCCGGCCAGCGTCCCAAGCCCGGCCTGCTGGGCGAGTCCGGCGGCATGTACCAGAGCAAGATCACCTTCCAGGACGTGACCGCCGGGCAACTGCGCATCAGCCTGGACATGGACCAGTTCCAGCAACCGATGACCATCAGCCTGCAAAGCATGGGCATCCTCAGCGCGATCCTGCTGGCGCTGGCATTGGCCCTGAGCCTGCGCCTGGGCCGGCACATCTCCACGCCGCTGCTGCAATTGCGCGTCTGGCTGCGGGATATCGACGAACACACCCCGGCCACCCAGCGCCAGGATGAAATCGGCGATCTGGCCCGGCAACTGCACGCCAGCTTCGCGCCAGAACCCGAGCCCGTGCCGGAGCCTGAAGACATCGACTACGCAGACGACGATGCCGAGCCAGGCTTCGAAGTGCGCAACCTGCGCGATCCGGGCTTCGACGAAAGCCAGCCGATGCCCGCCGCCAAACCGGCGCCTCGCCACGTGGTGCGCACGGCTGAAGACGATGAAGACGACGATGCCTTTGCCGACCTGCGGGACGAGTCGATTGCCGGGGAACCGCAACCGATCGCCAGGCCCGTCGCCTCTGACCAGCCACAGCACAGCGCCGTGCTGGCGGTGCAATTGGGCGCCCAGGAGCAATTGCGTCGCCTGCCTCAAGCGCGCCTGAAGGAACTGCTCGAACGCTACCGCGACTGCCTCGACCAGGCCGCCTCGCTGTATCAGGGCGAATTGCACACCCTGAACGACGGCAGCACGCTGATGCTGTTCCATACCGAAGACAGCGGTGACGACTACTTGACCAACGCCATTTGCTGCGGTGAGTTGCTGCGGGCCCTGGGCCACCAGTTGCAGATCGAAGTCGCCGACAGCGGCATCACCCTGCAACTGCAACTGGGCCTGACCCTGGGCGATGGACTGTTCGGCCTGAGCCAGATCGACCTATTGCTGACCGAAACCGCCCAGGACGCCCTGGCACTGTCGCAACACAGCCGCAACCTGCTGCTGGTGGAGCGCAAGGTCAACGACAATGCGCTGATCCGCCAACGCGCCCGCATCCGCCCCATCGCCAGCCCCGAAGGTGCGTGCTGCGTGGAGCGCCTGATGGAGCCTTATCCGTCGATGCTGGAACGGCAACTGGCGCGAATGCATGAGCGCCAGGCCTGAGTCCCGGGGACTGAAATAACGAAGCCCGCAGATGAGTGATTGTCTGCGGGCTTTTTGTTGTCTTCAGCGCCGCCATCGCGAGCAAGCTCGCTCCCACGCCGGGCCTGTGGCTTGCAGAAATCCCCTGTGGGAGCGAGCCTGCTCGCGATGAGGCCAAGACAGACAGCGCAAATCCAACTACAGAGTCGCACCCCACCCAACGCATCTTAGCTGTCGGGCTCAAACGAATACTCAAATGACACTTGCGCCGGCTCGCCATGGCCAGCCACGTAGCTGCCATTACCCCTCAGATTGACCAACTCCTCGGTGCCGGCGCCTTCCACGACACTCCAGGTACTGCGCGCCTTGCCTTCGGAAAATGACCCCGAATGCCGGGCAACAAATGTTCCGCGTTTACCGGCCACCACCGCACAAATGCGCTCAAAACCCACAAAGCACGCGGTGCCGTCAGCGCTATAGGACATCAGGTATTCGACGCTACTGGTTCCCTCGATGGCGCCGGAATAGGACTGCGTGATATTGGCATGGGAAAGTTTTGGAGCGCCTTCAAGCACTTGCGATGGCTTCTCATCCCAACCGGTTATCTGAAAGGTGCAACTGACTGTCGTTTTCATAGGGGTTAATGCTTCCTTGTCATTCTGTGGGCGGCCCGATTCGCCGGGCACTCATCTTGCCTGACGCCCACCAGGAATAAGAGCCCTTGCCCCACAGAAACAACAAAGCCCGCGTCAACGCGGGCTTTGTTTTGCATCCAGTCCTGGCGTCAGAACCTGAACACTTCCATGTCCGTACGAATTGGCAAGGCCATCGGGATCTTCGGGGACTTTTCCGGTTCAGCGGGCTTGGCCTGGCTCGGAGCGGCCTTACGCGGAGCTTCGACCACCGGTGGCTGGTTGGCCAGCGGTTTGAGGGCCACGGACAGTTGCTCGGCCAGGCGTTGCAGCAGCACGCCCTGGGCCTGGACCTGTGCAGCGGTAGTGCCGGCGTGCGACTCTTGCAGGTGCACGATGCGGTTCTCACGCACCTTGCCGCGGCGATCGATCAGTCGCCATTGGGCATCGAGTACCGCCGGTTGCGATTTGCCCGAGTCCAGGCGAGTGATCGATAGCAGCACCTGGACATCCGGCGTGAAGCCTTGGGTAGCCGGCGCCAATACCACGCGCTGGCTGTCCAGATGCCCCGCCACCTGACGCAGCAGCAACTGGTCGATGTCCGAGGACAGGCTGCCGGCCCAACGGCCGTCAGCCGCGGCCTGCAGGCTGCCGTCCGGTTGGCGTTGCAGTAGAGTTTCGCGTTGCAGGTAGTCGGCGATCAACACCGGGCCCAGCAAAACCGCCATGCCGGCGCTTTGCGCTGGCTGGGCCGGGGTGCCACTGTCGAGTTGATACAGCGACACAGGCTGATTGACGCTGCAGCCCGCCAGGCCAAGCAGGCCAGCGAGCCACAAAATAGGAAGGCGCAGAGCAGTCATCGTCCCGTCCAGGTGGCGGCCACAAGGCTTACCACAGTGAAAAAAAACTTGGTCATTATGAAGAACGCTCGGCCACGCCGGCGCTTGAAAGGGCCTATCATCCGTGAATATGCGCCGCGACTCCAGCGCGAAAGCATCGGCCTGCGGCTTTTAATCGCAGACCAAGCCCTCTAGCACGCCTAACTCAGGTTTTCGACGAGCAGTGCATCGACCCGTTGAAAACCCCTTGGAAGCTTATTACCCCGCCGACCGCGCTCACCTTTGTAATGTTCAAGATCGTCTGCCTTCAACGAAAGCGTACGCTTGCCGGCCTGTAGCACAAGCGTGGCGCCTTCCGGTATCACTGCAATATCCGTGACATATTCATCACGACTGGCCACCCGTTCGCCGGGAATACCAATAATCTTGTTGCCCTTGCCTTTGCCCAACTGTGGCAAGTCGCTGATTTTGAAGACCAACAAGCGACCTTCGGTGGTCACCGACGCCAGCCAATTGTTCTCGCGATCGCTGACCGGCCGCGGCGCAATGACCTTGGCGTTGTTCGGCAGGCTCAACAACGCCTTGCCCGCCTTGTTCTTGGCTTGCAGGTCCTCACCCTTGACCACGAACCCGTAACCCGCGTCCGATGCAATGACGTACAGTCCATCATCATCAGGCATCAGCACACATTCAAAAGTTGCACCCGGTGGAGGCGTTAATCGACCGGTCAGCGGCTCGCCCTGGCCGCGAGCCGATGGCAACGTATGCGCCGGCACCGAATAGCTGCGTCCGGTAGAGTCGACGAACACCGCAAACTGGTTGGAACGCCCGGCCGCCAAGGCCTTGAAGCCGTCCCCGGCCTTATAGGAAAGCCCCGTCGCGTCAATATCATGACCCTTGGCGGAACGTACCCAGCCTTTTTCCGACAGCACGACGGTGACTTTCTCGTTCGGCAGCAGATCGTGCTCAGTCAGGGCCTTGGCTTCGGCACGTTCGACGATCGGTGAGCGACGGTCGTCGCCATAGGTTTCGGCGTCCTTGAGCAGCTCGGTGCGTACCAGCTTCTTGAGCTTGGCTTCGCTGCCCAGCAGGG
Source organism: Pseudomonas sp. B21-054 (assembly GCF_026016345.1). NCBI lineage: Bacteria > Pseudomonadati > Pseudomonadota > Gammaproteobacteria > Pseudomonadales > Pseudomonadaceae > Pseudomonas > Pseudomonas sp. B21-054. The sequence continues at coordinate 619,487 of NZ_CP087204.1, read as the reverse complement.
CTTGCAGCTTGGCCTGTTCCTTGAGCAATTCATCCTGCTCGGCCCGCAACTTCATCTCTTCCAAGCGCGCCAACTGCCGCAGGCGGGTGTCGAGGATGTAGTCGGCCTGGATTTCGCTCAGGTCAAAGCGGGCGATCAGGCTGGCCTTGGGATGCTCCTCGGTGCGGATGATGTGGATCACTTCATCCAGGTTGAGGTAGGCAATCAGCAAGCCGTCCAACAGGTGCAGGCGGCGCTCGACCTTGTCCAGGCGGAATTGCAGGCGCCGACGCACGGTCTTGACCCGGAACTCCAGCCATTCCACCAGCAATGCCCGCAGGTTTTTCAACTGCGGCTTGCCGTCCAGGCCAATGATGTTGATGTTGACGCGGTAGCTGGACTCCAGGTCGGTGCTGGCGAACAGGTGCTGCATCAGCGCGTCGTGGTCGACCCGGCTGTTGACCGGGATGATCACGATGCGGCAGGGGTTTTCATGGTCAGACTCGTCGCGCAGGTCCGCCACTTGCGGCGCTTTCGACGGTTTTGCCTGCATCATCGCCGCAATTTGCTCCAAGACCTTGGCCCCGGAGACTTGATGCGGCAATGCCGTGACAATGATGTCGCCGTCTTCGATGTGGTACACGGCGCGCATGCGCACCGAACCGCGACCGGTCTCGTAGATTTTCAGCAGGTCGGCGCGCGGCGTGATGATTTCCGCTTCGGTCGGGTAGTCCGGGCCCTGGATGTGTTCGCAGAGCTGTTCCACCGTGGCTTTCGGTTCGTCCAGCAGCCGTACGCACGCCGTAGCCACTTCCCGCAGGTTGTGGGGCGGCACGTCAGTGGCCATGCCCACGGCGATGCCGGTGGTGCCATTGAGCAGGATATTCGGCAAACGTGCCGGCAATACCAAGGGTTCATCGAGAGTACCGTCGAAGTTCGGCCCCCAATCCGCGGTGCCCTGGCCCAGTTCGCTGAGCAGCACTTCGGAATAACGCGACAGCCGCGCCTCGGTGTAACGCATGGCCGCGAAAGACTTGGGATCGTCCGGCGCACCCCAGTTACCCTGGCCGTCCACCAGGGTGTAGCGGTAGCTGAACGGCTGGGCCATCAGCACCATGGCTTCGTAGCAGGCCGAGTCGCCGTGGGGGTGGAACTTACCGAGCACGTCACCGACGGTGCGCGCCGATTTCTTGTGCTTGGAGTCGGCGTCCAGCCCCAGCTCACTCATGGCATAGATGATCCGCCGCTGGACCGGCTTCAAACCGTCGCCGATGTGCGGCAAGGCGCGGTCCATGATCACGTACATGGAGTAATTGAGGTAGGCATTTTCGGTGAAGTCAGCCAGCGATCGGCGTTCTACGCCGTCTAAGCTGTCTGCAAGAATGTCGCTCATGCGGGCCTCATCAGTTCGTTGTCTGGCGCAGCAGCATGGTGCCGTCGCGCTGGGTAAATTCAAGTTTGTTCAGGGCGCTCATGCCCAGCAGCACTTGCGTGCCACCCAGGCCTGGCGCCACCAGGGCACGCACATCGCGCAAGACGATGTCGCCCAATTGCAGGCGGTCGATGCGGGTGCGATAGCCCTCGCTCAAACCGTTGGCGGTACTCAATGTCACGCCGAAACCTTTTTCCAGCTTGAGGCGCTCGGCCAGCTCCACCGGGATCGCCACGTCGGTGGCGCCCGTGTCGAGCATGAAGTCCACCGGCTGGCCATTGATCTGGCCGCTGGCGACGAAATGCCCCTGTGTATTGTCGACCAGCCTCACCTCGATAAACCCTTCGCCTCTTTGCGAATACACCTCGGTGTTGGGGTTTTGCTGACGCTGCTCCCATTGGGCAAAAAACCGCGTTGCCAGGAACAGCGCCGCGCACCAGGCCACAATCATCAGCACCCGGCCGGCGCGTTTGCCCGGCGGTTGCTGGCTCATGGCGAGGCGCTCCAGCCACCGTCCGGCGCGGCGAAACGCCAGATGATGGGACGTCGTTCGCCGTCGGCCCGCGCGCCATCGTTGTTGTCCAGGCCGATCCAGGCGCCCTCGGCATCCACCACCAGCGCTTCGGCCAGGCCATAATCCTGTGAATAGCGTCGATTGTCTTGCAATGCCTCGGCGGCGAACGACCAGCAACGCTCCAGCTTGGCGGTCTGCGGGTCACGCCGGCAGACCTGATAGGCGTTGCGTTCCAAGGTAAACAGCTTGCCATTGAACAATGACAGGTCAGCGAAATCCCGCGAAACCGCTTTGGCCTTGGGGAATTGCGCCGGCTGCATCTCCAGCCCGGCTTCGCTCAGCAACACACAATTGCCGTCACAGTCCCACACCGTCTGCTGGCGCTTGATGAGCAGCAGGCCGCGACGTTCGCGCTCGGCGGCCAACCACAACTGGTCACCGGCCGGGTTGATCGCCAAGCCTTCGAACAACGCATTGAAATGCAGCAACATGCCGCTGGCGCGGGCCTGGCGAATCAGAGTGGGGGCGATTTTCAACCAGGACGCGGGGCCCGACGGCGGTACCTGCAACACCGCGGCATAGGACTCACTGACCACATAACGGTTGCCAGCGCTGTCACAGCTGATGCCTTCGAAATCCAGCTCGCCACCGCGCAGGAACGACGCCGCCCAGGTCCGCGAGCTCAAGCCCCAGGGCAACCCGCTGTCCGGCACCTTCGGCATCTGGATTTCAACCACCTCGGCCTGCCAGGCCCGCGCCTCGGAGGGTACGAGGCGATAAATCCGGTCATCGTCGCGATCGGACACCGTCCACATCTCGCCGCCGCACAGCGCCAACCCGGACAGGTTGCCGCCGCGCATGCCATCGACGGCGTGCTCGGACAGCAGCTTCAGTTCCGGCGCAGGTCCTGCGACTAGCGCCCCCGCCCACAGCCACAACGCCAGGGCGAACCCGTTGCGCATCAGGCCAGCACCTCGGCCAGGTCCCCTTTGGATTCGAGCCAGGTCTTGCGATCGCCGGCGCGCTTCTTCGCCAGCAACATGTCCATCATTTCCGAGGTCGCTTCAAAATCATCCAGGGTCAACTGCACCAGGCGGCGAGTGTTCGGATCCATGGTGGTTTCGCGCAACTGCGGCGGGTTCATCTCGCCCAGGCCCTTGAATCGGGTGACCTGCGGCTTGCCACGTTTCTTCTCGGCCACCAGGCGATCCAGAATGCCATCGCGCTCGGCTTCGTCCAGGGCGTAGTAGATTTCCTTGCCCAGGTCGATGCGGTACAGCGGCGGCATCGCCACGTAGACATGACCGGCGTCCACCAACGGGCGGAAATGCTGGACGAACAAGGCGCAGAGCAACGTGGCGATGTGCAGGCCGTCGGAGTCGGCGTCGGCCAGGATGCAGATCTTGCCGTAGCGCAGTTGGCTCATGTCGGCGGCGCCCGGGTCGACCCCGATGGCGACAGCGATGTTATGCACTTCCTGGCTGGCCAGCACTTCGCTGCCGTCCACTTCCCAAGTGTTGAGGATCTTGCCCCGCAACGGCAGGATGGCCTGGAACTCTTTGTCCCGCGCCTGCTTGGCCGAACCACCGGCGGAGTCACCTTCCACCAGGAACAGCTCGGAACGCATCGGGTCCTGCCCGGCGCAATCGGCAAGCTTGCCCGGCAAGGCCGGCCCCTGGGTGATGCGCTTGCGCTCGACCTTCTTGCTGGCCTTGAGACGACGACCGGCGTTGTTGATTGCCAGCTCCGCCAGGGCCAGGCCGGTTTCCGGGTTAGCGTTGAGCCACAGGCTGAACGCATCCTTGACCACCCCGGAAACAAAGGCCGCCGCCTCACGGGACGACAGGCGTTCCTTGGTCTGGCCAGAGAATTGCGGTTCCTGCATCTTCATCGACAGCACGAAGGCGATGCGTTCCCAAACGTCTTCCGGTGCCAGCTTCACGCCACGGGGCAGCAAGTTGCGGAACTCGCAGAACTCACGCATGGCATCGAGCAGGCCCTGGCGCAAGCCGTTGACGTGGGTGCCGCCCTGGGCCGTGGGGATCAGGTTGACGTAGCTTTCCTGGACGCTTTCGCCCCCTTCGGGCAGCCACAACAGCGCCCAGTCCACCGCTTCCTTGTTACCGGCCAGGCTGCCGCAGAACGGCTCGTCGGGCAGGCGTTCGAAACCGCTGACCGCGTCCACCAGGTAGGAGCGCAGACCGTCCTCGTAATGCCACTCGACTTTCTCACCGGTGGCCTTGTCCTCGAAACTGACCAGCAGCCCCGGGCACAACACGGCCTTGGCCTTGAGCACGTGCTTGAGGCGGCTGACGGAAAACTTCGGCGAATCGAAATACTTCGGGTCCGGCGCGAAATACACGCTGGTGCCGGTGTTGCGCTTACCGACGGTGCCGATCACTTCCAGCTCGGTGGCCTTGTAGCCATCGGCGAAGGTCATCTGGTATTCGTTGCCGTCACGCTTGACCCGCACCCGCACCTGGGTCGACAAGGCGTTGACCACGGAAATACCCACCCCGTGCAAACCGCCGGAGAACTGGTAGTTCTTGTTGGAAAACTTGCCGCCGGCGTGGAGCTTGGTGAGGATCAGCTCGACGCCCGACACACCCTCTTCAGGGTGTATGTCCACCGGCATGCCGCGACCGTCATCGCTGACTTCCAGCGAGTGATCGGCGTGCAGGATGACCTGCACCGACTTCGCATGCCCGGCCAAGGCTTCGTCGACACTGTTGTCGATGACTTCCTGGGCGAGGTGGTTCGGCCGACTGGTGTCGGTGTACATGCCGGGGCGCTTGCGCACCGGGTCGAGGCCCGAGAGGACTTCGATGGCGTCTGCGTTATAAGAGCTAGCGCTGGGAGTGGCCATGGGGTCTCGTCGTCAGTGTTCAATGAAAAAGGGGCGATGGCTCACAGCGACGTGAAGTCGATCGCCTGGTACAAATCGGCGCCAATGCCGGCAAAACTCAACAGCGCCGGCAACTGCTGGGCAAACCCTTGGAAACTGTGGTCGCCGCCGGCCTGGATGCGCAAGGCACAGGCGCGGTAATACTGCTGGGCGTGGCGATAATCCAGCGTTTCGTCACCGGTTTGCAACCATACCTGATACCGCTGCGGATCCTGGGGCGCCGGCACTTCCAGCTCGGCCAGAGCCGTCACGTGGTCGTGGGTCAATTCCCAGGTTTCGTCGGTGTACAAGTTCTTCTGTGTGCCCAGGTAACCGTCGAACATCCGATGCGGGCTGACGGCCGGGTTGACCAACAGGGCCTTGAGGCCGTGGCGTTCGGCCAAGTGAGTCGCATAGTAGCCGCCGAGCGAGCTGCCGACTAGCAGCGGTCGGCCCAGTTGTGCAATCGCCTGTTCCAGCTGACCGATGGCTTGGCGGGGGTGGTGGTGCAGGGCTGGGACTTGTAGGTGGTCGCTCAGGCCCAATTGCGCCATGACTTTGATCAGCTGACTGGCTTTGGTCGACGCGGGGGCGCTGTTGAAGCCGTGGATATAAAGGATAGAACCCGACATTGCCGACTCCCTGGGTGTTGGGCAAAGGCCGGAGTTTACAGGGAGTTTGTGGGGGTTTGGGGGTGATCTGTGCATCCAAGACAACACAAAACCCTGTGGCGAGGGGATTTATCCCCGCTGGGGCGCGAAGCGGCCCTTACATCCGACCCTTCTCTTGTATACCGAGTACATATCCGTTGCTGCGGTAACGGCCACTTAGGGTTCCGCCCTGACGGCGGGTCACTTTCGAAAAAGCGCGAAAGTAACCAAAGCGCTTCAGCCCCACCACTTGGCACCTCGCCTAGGCTCGGTGTGCCCTCACTCCGGCATTGCTCCGTGGGCCCGCTGCGAAGGGCCATCCATGGCCCAGCGCAGCTATCCCGGCATCCATGCCGGGATGCCCACTCCACAATGCCTGCGTTCGGCCAGCGTGGTTAACGGGGCGCCGAGATCAACGTCCTCCGCGAGGCGGCCTGATAGCCGGCCTGGTTTTGGGTGATCACGTTTCTCCAGTGAGAGCGGGCTTGCTCGCTTTTGCGCGCGGTGCGGTCAAGGTTGTGTATTGACGTTGTCCAGCATCCGATTCGCCAACAAGACGCCCAGCTCGATCAGTTGCTGAATGCCAAGGGCAACATGGCGTCGGGAGCCTTCCAGGTCGAAGGCAAGGTCGCTGACCATGGCATCGGCTGAGGCCAGGGTTTCGCTGAGGTTGGCCAGTAGGCTTTCGGTGTCGACGCCGTCCACGACGGTGAACAGTTGACCTGAGGGCTTTTTCTTTTTGGCTTGAGGTTTGGGGTCGAGATAGTGGTCGATGACGCGCTTGGCGGCTTCATCGAGTTTTTGGGGATCGAGCCCGGCGTGGGCTGATGAGGGATCGGTTTCGGGGGGATTGGGTGTGGCTTTGAACATGATGTAGTTCCTTTTACGTAGTGGAACCGCCATCTCCCGTTTCCAGGCGAGAGGGTGGCAGCTATGCACGGGCTGGAAAACCGAGGTAAAAGGCAATCCCGGTAGACTCGAAAGTCTCCCGCGCACAGCCGCCATAACGCAGAACTGAACGCTCAAAGCGCCGCAGTATCTCACGGGACTCGCTGATATGCCTTTTACTCATCGGGTTTCCAGGCCCGGCCGCTGAATTTGCAGCGGCCGAAAAAGGTTAGCGACAGCCCTTCCCACCCGGCAACCGCCAGAACTCGTCGGAAAAATCTACTTGAATCAGAAAGTGTGTCCGACCATTCCCACAAACCCTGGTCGGCTGTCAGGCCGCCATCGCGAGCAAGCTCGCTCCCACAATGGACCTGCTGTGCCACAAGATCTGTGTACACCAGCGATCCACTGTGGGAGCGAGCTTGCTCGCGAAAGCGGTGGGTCAGCTTGCATCTGCATTGCATGTGCCGCCGTCTTCGCGAGCAAGCCCGCTCCCACAATTGGATCGGAGTACGACAAAAGAGCCAGGCCGGCTATAAGGCCGCCTCGCGGTGGACGTTGATTTCGGCGCCCCGTTAACCACGCTGGCCGAACGTAGGCATTGTGGAGCGGGCATCCCGGCATGGATGCCGGGATAGCCGCGCTGGGCCATGGATGGCCCTTCGCGGCGGGCCCACGGAGCAATGCCGGAGTGAGGGCATGCCGAGCCTAGGCGAGGCACCAAGTGGTGGGGCAAAGCGTTTTGCTTACTTTTGCGCTTCTCAAAAGTGAGCCGCCGTCAGGGCGGAACCCTAAGCAGCCGTTACCGCAGCAATGGATATGTACTCAATCAAAACTCAATAACCGTCGGACTCATAGTCCGGGGTAAAAGCAAACCCAACCACCCGCTCAACCCCCGTCTCCAACCGCCCATCCGGCCAAAGCCGCAACCACCGATACCCCGGCGCCTGCGAGCCCACCGCAAAATCCTCACTCCCCGGCTCAAACTGAATACAGGTCGAAGGCGAAGCCAACAACCGAACCCCCTCACGGACCCGGTCAACCTCCTGATGCACATGCCCCCACAACACCGCCCGCACCTGAGGAAACCGATCCAACACCGCAAACAACGCCTCCGGATTGCGCAACCCAATCGGTTCCATCCACCCACACCCAATCGACACCGGATGATGATGCAGACAAACCAGATGATGCCGCTCCGGCGCCTCACTCAAGGCATTGGCCAACAGAATCAATTGCTCCTCAGCCAAAAACCCCGGCACCGACCCCGGCACGGCGGAATCCAACAGGGTGATGCGCCAGTTTCCAACATCCACCACCGGATCGAGCAACGTACTCTGGACCGCCGCCTCCAGCATGACCTGCGGCTCATCATGATTACCCGGAATCCAGCGCGCCGGCGCATCGATTCGCCCGCTCATCTGCCGAAACGCCTCATAGGACTCCAGCATTCCGTCCTGGGACAAATCCCCCGTGGCCAGCATCAGGTCGATCTTCGGCTGCTGCTTGAGCACCAAGTCAACGACCGCCCGCAGGCTGTCACGGGTATTCATGCCCAGCAACGAACCCTCGGCCTCGGCGAACAGGTGACTGTCGGATAGCTGGACCAGCAACGCAGCATCGGCGCTGGTCAGGATGGATACGTTCGGCAAATCGCTCTCTCCCAGGCGCACTCACGCCGTTGGATGACGCCGCAATTATGCTGGGGAAGATCGAAAGGGGAAACCCGCGAACCGGAACCGGTTCACAACCAGTGTCCAGTATTTGAAAGACAATTACCGAACGACTTCGAACTCGTGGCCCAGCGCCAGGCAATGACTCAGCCATTCCCCCAGGAACAGATTCAACTGGGCCTTTTCGTCCGGCTGGTGCATTGACGCATTGGGATAAGGATAGATGCCGCGAAAGCGTCGTGCATGTTCGGCGCTCACGACTTCGGCCATGCGCGCATCGTGATAGACCTGGACCTCCAGCTGCGGCACCGGCAACCAGGGCAAGCTGTGTTCCTGGCGCACCTGCAAGGTCGTGGTGTAGGGGCAGGTCTGCAGCACTTCGAGGGCCAGTACGCCGAGCATCTGGTCGCCGTGGGTCACGGCGATGCGGCGTGGTGCCGGGTCGTTGCGCATGTCCGGCAACAAGCGCATCAGGCGGGCGTAGTTGGCCTCGCAGGCGGCCTGCAACCCCACCAGATCGACGCGATAGCGATCGCGCAGCTTGTTCAGGACCATAGCCCCCTCACTTCATCGCGGTTCAAGGCCAGCCATTGCAAGGCAATGATGCTGGCCGCGTTGCAGATACGTCCGTCGCGCACAGCTTGCAAGGCATCTTCGAAAGCCCAGGTTTTCACCCGAATGTCTTCCGCTTCCTCTACAAGGCCATGCAGGCCTCCAGCCCCCGTGCTGTCGCAACGCCCCAGGTACAAATGCACGAACTCATTGCTGCCGCCCGGCGATGGAAAATATTTGGTCATCGGCCACAGCGCAGCGAAGACAAGCCCAGCTTCCTCCTGCGCTTCACGATGAGCAACTTCTTCCGGTTGCTCGTCCTTGTCGATCAGGCCGGCCACCAACTCCACCAGCCAAGGGTTGGCGGCCTTGCCAATGGCGCCGACACGAAACTGTTCGATCAACACCACTTCATCGCGTTGCGGATCGTAGGGCAGCACGCACACCGCGTCATGACGCACGAACAGTTCACGGCTGATTTCACGGCTCATGCCACCGGCGAACAATTCGTGGCGCAAGAGGACGCGATCGAGCTTGTAGAAACCCTGGTAGCAGCTCTCGCGCTTGACGATGTCCACGGTGCTCGGTGTGGCGTTGGCGAAATCGGTCATGACAATCCTCGTTTACAGTCGATCAATACGAGGTTCCAACCTCGGCTTCGCGCCATCCTAACGCGGCGATACCCTTTGATGCAGCCCCTTTCCACTCATCGAGATGGACGGCAGAAGGTGAAAGAACTCTAATGAGCTTAGTGGCGAACTGATTGTCCTGCTGACAGTCGAAGCGGGTAACTTTTCGCCTTTCCCTGTTTCATGAAGGACGCCCATGTCGCTTTTCAAAACTGCCTCCGTGGCCGCCATTGCCCTGACCCTGGGCGCTTGCCAAAGCCTGTTCGAACCCAACTACCGCGCACCGCTGGAAACCACCCGCGATGCCTCGGAGCAATTGCAACCCGGCTGCGCCAGCGCCAACTGCCCCTTAGTGAACATCGATACCCTGCGCTTTCCCGCCGAACCGACCCTGGACGGCATTGTCGAAAAACGCCTGCTGGAACTGGCCCGCTCCACCCCGGGCGCCCCGGTGGCGCCAACGCTGGCCGCCTATCGCGAGCAGTTTTTGCGCAGCGCCGCCCCGGGCAACAGCAGCTATTTGCAAGCCAAGGTACGTGAGCAGCATGACGGCTTGGTGATCATCGAACTGTCCAGCTACCTGGACACCGGCGGTGCCCACGGTACGCCGGGGCGCGGTTTCATCAACTATTCGCGCCCACAGCACAAGGTGCTGACGCTGTCGGACATGCTGCTGCCAGGCCAGGAAGAGGCCTTCTGGAAAGCCGCCCAGGTTGCGCACAACAGCTGGTTGATCAGCACCAAACTGGATCAGGAGCCCGACTTCCTGAAACAGTGGTCGTTCCAGAAAACCCCGAACGTGGCACTGACCTACGGCGGGGTGATCCTCAAGTACGAAGTGAGCACCATCGCGCCGTACGCCTTGGGCCACATCGAGTTGAAGATCCCTTACCCACGCCTCAACGGCATCCTCAAGCCCGAGCTGTTCCCCGGCCGTAGCTGAAGGCCCGACCCAGCAACAGTTGCAGCAACCCTGCCAGGACCAACGACGGCAGGGTTGCGCCGATGTCCGGGTAGAAATTGGCCAGCAGGTGATAAGTGCTCACCCCGCCCAGCCACGCCAACAGGGCCGGCCAGCGCAACGCGGCTGACACCACTTGGCTGCTGCGTTTGCGCAGGATGAAGTGGTCCACCAGCACCACGCCGAACAGCGGCGCGAACACCGAGCCGATCAGCAACAGGAAATTCTGGTACTGCGCCAACGGTGCGAAGCAGGCGATCAAGGTGCAAATGACGCCAATCGCCAACGCCAGATGCTCGACCTTCAGCCCCGACAACATGCCGCTGGACACCGCCGCCGAATGAATATCGGCAAAGGCGTTTTCCGACTCGTCCAGCAGAATCAGCAGTAACGGAATGCCCAGCCCGGCACCGGCCAGGGCCAGCAGCAACGCGTTGACTTCACCGCTCGGCGCGAACGCCAGGGTGTAGGCCACGCCCAGGCTCATCAACCAGAAGTTACCGATGAAGAAACCCACGGCCGTGCCGCCGAAGACGTTCCTGGCGCGTTGGCCGAAACGTGAGTAGTCGGCGATCAGCGGCAGCCAGGACAACGGCATGGCAATCGCGATATCGAATCCCACCGCCAGCGGCATTGAACCATCGCCCGCCTGGGCCCACAACGCCGCCAGGTCAGCCTTGGCGAACAGGTTCCAGGTCAACCAGATGCACGCCGCCAGCAGCAGCCAGATGCCCCACTTGCGCAGGACCTTACGCACGAAGGTCAACGGCCCACTCACGGCGAGCAGGGTCGCCAGGGCGCCGAAGAACAGCGTCCACAGCAGCGGGTTCGAACCCAGGCTGCCTTCACTGAAGACCCGTGCACCAAGCAGGCTGGCGGCATCGCGCATGACGATGATTTCGAACGAGCCCCAGCCGATCAGTTGCAACAGGTTCAACACCGCCGGCACGCTCGCGCCCTGGCCGCCGAGACTGAGCTTGAGAGCGGCCATGGCTGACAGGCCAGTGTCACTGCCTATCACCCCGACCGCCGCCAGCAGCAGGACGCCCACCAGTGTGCCGAGGAAAATCGCCAGCAACGAACCGCTCAGGCCCAGGCCCGGTGCGAGCAAGGCGCCGACCTGCAAGACCATCAGGCCGATGCCGAGGGAGAACCACAGGGAAAACAGATCGCGGGCGCCGAAGACGCGTTTGTCCAGGGGGACGGCGGTGTCTGGGGAGTAGGTGCTGGGTTGGATGTTCAAAGGTGGTTATCTCTGAAGGATATCTGTTGTTTTTTTGGCCGCTATCGCGAGCAAGCTCGCTCCCACAAGGGATCACAAGTGCACACAGATTTGTGTCCACAATGGATCCCCTGTGGGAGCGAGCTTGCTCGCGATGAGGGCAGTGAAAACACCGCCCCCTCAGCTCACATCACACTTTCTTGTAAAGCTGACTACCTTCCTGCTTGAACCGCTCCGCCTGCTCCGCCAAGCCTTGGGCAACGTCGACATCCACCGCTTCAATACGCTGGTTGGCCGCGTACTCGCGCACTTCCTGGGTGATTTTCATCGAGCAGAATTTCGGCCCGCACATCGAACAGAAATGCGCCACCTTGGCCGAGTCCTTCGGCAGGGTTTCGTCGTGGTACGAGCGGGCGGTGTCCGGGTCCAGGCCGAGGTTGAACTGGTCTTCCCAGCGGAACTCGAAACGCGCCTTGCTCAAGGCGTTGTCACGGATCTGCGCGCCGGGGTGACCTTTGGCCAAGTCGGCCGCGTGGGCGGCGATCTTGTAGGTGATGATCCCGGTCTTCACGTCATCCTTGTTCGGCAGCCCCAAGTGTTCTTTCGGGGTCACGTAGCAGAGCATGGCGCAACCGAACCAGCCGATCATTGCCGCGCCGATACCGGAGGTGATGTGGTCGTAACCCGGCGCGATGTCGGTGGTCAGTGGGCCGAGGGTGTAGAACGGCGCCTCGTCGCAGCACTCGAGTTGCTTGTCCATGTTCTCCTTGATCAACTGCATCGGCACGTGACCTGGGCCTTCGATCATGCATTGCACGTCGTGCTTCCAGGCGATCTTGGTCAGCTCGCCGAGGGTTTCCAGCTCACCGAACTGCGCTTCGTCGTTGGCGTCGGCAATCGAGCCCGGGCGCAGGCCATCGCCCAGCGAGAAGCTGACGTCGTAGGCCTTCATGATTTCGCAGATGTCTTCGAAGTGGGTGTAGAGGAAGTTTTCTTTATGGTGCGCCAGGCACCACTTGGCCATGATCGAACCACCGCGACTGACGATGCCGGTGACGCGCTTGGCCGTCAGCGGCACATAGCGCAGCAGCACGCCGGCGTGGATGGTGAAGTAGTCGACGCCCTGTTCGGCCTGTTCGATCAGCGTGTCGCGGAACAGCTCCCAGGTCAGGTCTTCGGCCGCGCCGCCGACTTTTTCCAGGGCCTGGTAGATCGGCACGGTGCCAATCGGCACCGGCGAGTTGCGGATGATCCATTCGCGGGTTTCATGGATGTGCTTGCCGGTGGACAGGTCCATGACCGTGTCCGAGCCCCAGCGGATGCCCCAGGTCAGTTTCGCCACTTCTTCTTCGATGGACGAACCCAGCGCACTGTTGCCGATGTTGCCGTTAATCTTCACCAGGAAGTTACGGCCGATGATCATCGGTTCCAGTTCGGTGTGGTTGATGTTGGCCGGGATGATCGCGCGACCACGGGCGATTTCGTCACGCACGAATTCCGGGGTGATGACTTTCGGCACGCTGGCGCCGAAGCTGTGGCCGGCGTGTTGCTGGTCCAGCAGGCCGGCGGCGCGGGCCACTTCCAGCTTCATGTTTTCGCGGATGGCGACGTATTCCATCTCGGCGGTGATGATGCCTTTGCGCGCGTAGTGCATCTGGCTGACGTTGGCGCCGGGCTTGGCGCGGCGCGGATTGTTCACGTGGGCGAAGCGCAGCTTGGTCAGTTCGGGATCAGCCAGGCGTTCCTGACCGAAGTTGGAACTCAGGCCCGCCAGGCGCTCGGTGTCGCCACGGGCTTCGATCCACGAAGAACGCACGTCGGCCAGGCCCTTGCGCACGTCGATGATCACGTTCGGGTCGGTGTACGGACCCGACGTGTCGTACACCACCACTGGCGCGTTGATTTCGCCGCCGAAGTCGGTGGGGGTCACGTCGAGGCTGATTTCGCGCATGGGCACGCGGATGTCCGGGCGGCTGCCCTGGACATAGATTTTTTGCGAGCGGGTAAAGGGCTGGACCGATTGCTCATCGACCTTGGCCGAATCGCTGAGGTTGGTCGCGTTTTTTGCTTTTGTCGTCATCACGGGCTCTCCAGACACACATCCAGGCAGTGGATTTTTGTCGGAGCGAACCTGTAACGAATGGACGCATCCCTGCACGAAAGTGCGGACGCTGTGCTTGCTGCTCGAGTGCGTTCAATGGTCGAACGACATCCCGGACGAAGCACAAGAGGACTCGCCGGGTGACGAGAAATCTTGTTCCCTACGCAGGCGCTAACCTGATCAGGTTCAACGGGATCCGAAATTATTCGATCTCAGCCTCATAGCAAGGCACCCCGACAAGAACCCGGCCAGTCTAGACACAACCACGAGAGAACGCCATCGCCAGGGTAAAAGGCGTGATGAATGGCGCATATACAGGATTGTTGCCGTGCGCGGGCGCAACTACACTCGCTACGCCGCGCCTCTTGTGCGCAAACATTCGAGAAGTAGGGATCGCCTCATGCTGCGCAAACTTTCACTGGCCCTCGCCGTGTCTTGTGCGTCCAACGGAATGGCCTGGGCTGCCGAAGCGCCCCTGACCACCAAAACCGATCTGGTGAGCGTGTACCAGGAGGCGGTGGACAACAACGCCGACTTGGCCGCTGCCCGCGCCCAGTATGGTGCCCAGAAGGAAGTGGTGCCCCAGGCGCGCGCCGGGTTGTTGCCCAACCTTTCGGCCGGCGCCGACCTGAACAACACCCGTACCGAGCTCGACCAGCCGGCGCTGACCGCCACCCGCAGCGCCACGGTCTACCAGGCCACGCTGTCCCAACCGATTTTCCGTGCCGACCGCTGGTTCCAACTCCAGGCGGCCAAGTCCGTCAACGAACAAGCCTCGCTGCAACTGTCGGCCACCGAACAGAACATGATCCTGCAAAGCGCCGAGAGCTATTTCAATGTGCTGCGCAGCCAGGACAACCTGGCCTCGACCAAGGCTGAGGAAGCGGCGTTCAAACGCCAGCTCGACCAGTCCAACGAGCGCTTCGACGTCGGCCTGTCGGACAAGACCGACGTGCTGCAATCCCAGGCCAGCTACGATACGGCACGGGCCAACCGGATCCTCGCCCAACGCCAGGTCGACGACGCCTTCGAAGCCTTGATCACCCTGACCAACCGCCAGTACAACTCGCTCCAGGGCATCGTCCATACCCTGCCGATCCTGCCGCCGGCACCGAACGACGCCAAGGCCTGGGTCGACACGGCGGCCAAGCAGAACCTGAACCTGCTGGCCAGCAACTACGCCGTTGATGCCGCCGAAGACACCCTGCGCCAACGCAAGGCCGGTCATGCGCCGACCCTCGATGCGATCGCCCAGTACAAAAAAGGCGACAACGACGGCCTCGGCTTCACCAACCCGAGCCCTACCGGACAGCGCTATGGCGGTGATGCCGAACAGCGCACCATCGGTTTGCAATTGAGTATCCCGATCTATAGCGGCGGGCTGACCAGCTCCCAGGTGCGCGAGTCGTACTCGCAACTCACCCAGACCGAACAGCAACGCGAAGGCTTGCGCCGGCAGGTGGTGGAGAACACCCGTAACCTGCACCGCGCGGTGAACACCGACGTGGAACAGGTCCAGGCCCGGCGCCAGTCGATCATCTCCAACCAGAGCGCGGTGGAAGCCACGGAAATCGGCTACCAGGTGGGCACTCGCAACATCGTCGATGTGCTCGATGCCCAGCGCCAGCTGTACACCTCGGTGCGCAACTACAACAACGCCCGCTATGACTACATCCTCGACAACCTGCGTCTCAAGCAAGCCGCCGGGACGTTGAGCCCAGCGGACCTGCAGGATTTGTCACGTTATCTCAAGCCCGACTACAACCCCGACCGCGACTTCCTGCCGCCGGACCTGGCGCAGGCAGCGGCGCAGCAGTTGCGCTCGCGGCCGGCGCAGTAGTGCCGCGACTTTGCCAGCGGCAGTAACCTTTGTGGCGAGGGGATTTATCCCCGCTGGGGTGCGAAGCGCCCCCATTCAAACTGCCTGACACACTGTGCTAGCAGGTTTTGGGGCTGCTTCGCAGCCCAGCGGGGATAAATCCCCTCACCACAGATACCCTGTAACCACAGATGTATCCTCTTGCCACAGAGCAATCATCACCGTCCAGCGAGCAACCGCCCCAACCCCTCCAGCAACCGCTCCAATGCGCCCTGATTGGTGCGCATCACCTTCAACCCCGCCTCGGCCATGCGCTGGGCATCGCGGGGCAGCTCGAACAGACGCTGTACCGCCAAGGCCAGGCTCTGGGCATCGTCGACTTCCTGCAACGCTCCGGCGGCGCGCAGTTGCGCGGCGATTTCAAGGAAGTTGAACAGGTGCGGTCCACTGAGCACCGGCTTCTGCAACGCCGCCGGCTCCAGCAAGTTGTGCCCGCCGTTGGACACCAGGCTGCCACCGACGAACGCACTGTCGGCCAACGCGTAGAGAAACAGCAGTTCGCCCATGGTGTCGCCCAGCAACACTGACGTCTGGGCGGTGACCGGTTGTGCACTGGAGCGCCGGACCGTGGCAAAGCCTTGGCTTTCGCACAACTGGTGCACGGCGTCGAAACGCTCGGGATGACGCGGCACCAGGATCAGCAACGCATCGGGATAGCTGTCGAGCAACCGACGGTGGGCGGCCAGCACCACTTCGTCCTCGCCTTCATGGGTACTGGCGGCGATCCAGACCGGGCGCTCCGTGGCTTGCCACTGGCGGCGCAAGGCGCTGGCGCTTTCCAACAGTTGCGGGTCGATGGTCAGGTCGAACTTGATCGAGCCGGTGACTTCGACGGTTTCTGCCCGGGCGCCCAACCGGCGCAAACGCTCGGCTTCGGCTTCAGTCTGGACGGCAAACAGGCTCATCTCGGCGAGCATCGGCCGGGTGAGCTTGGGAAAGCGTGCATAACCCCGCGCCGAACGCTCCGACAACCGCGCATTGGCCAGGGCCACGGGAATGCCGCGCCTGGCGCACTGGTGAATGTGGTTGGGCCACAGCTCGGTTTCCATGATCACCGCCAGCGACGGCCGGACCCGGTCGAGAAAACGCTTGGCGGCGCAGGGCAAGTCGTAGGGCAGATAGCAATGTTGAATGCGCGGCTCGTTGGCGAACATGGCCTGGATCCGCTCCGAGCCGGTAGGCGTCATGCAAGTGACCGTGATCGGCAACTGTGGATAACGTTGCAACAAGGCCCGGATCATCGGCGCGGCGGCGATGCTTTCGCCCACCGACACCGCGTGAACCCAGATGCCGCCCGGCACCATGACCGGCAGGCCCCAGGAGAAACGCTCGCCGATACGCCGGGCATAAGCCGGCGCCTTGCGGGCCCGCAGCCACAGCCGAATCGCTACCAGTGGCAGCCCCAGATAAAACAACGCGCTATAGAGAGTTCTGTTCATGGCGGCGGAGTTTATCGGTTTTTCAGCCGATCGCCTGCAACTGCACGGCAAAACGTTCCGCCAGCCAACGGGCCGCTGGCCCCAGGGGCTCGTCGCGGCGCCAGACCAATTCCACCACCAGGGCCGGCGGGGTCCATTCGCTCTTGAGCTCGACCATATCCCCCAGGTACGCCGGGTATTGCACCACATGCCGTGGCAGCCAGGCCCAGCCCAGGCCGCACCTGAGCCATTCGGCCAACACATAGAAGCTGTCAGCCCGCCAGACCTGTGGGCTGGCCTGCTCACTGCCGGGGTAGACGCTGGACTGGGTCGCCATCAGCAACTGGCGATGCCGGGCCATTTCCAGGCAGGTCACGTACGTATGATTGGCCAGGGCATGCTGCCGACCGCATACCGTCACCATCTCGACGCTGCCCAGCACCCGGCGCTCCAGCGCCTCGGGGATCTGGTCGTGGTAGAACAACAACCCGAGGTCGGCGCGACGCTCCACCAGTTTGCGCGCGACATCGCCCTGGGCGGCGCTGGCCAGTTGCACTTCGAGGGTCGGGAATCGCTCGGCCAGCGCCGCCAGGCTGTCGATGACGGGTTGATAGGGCATGGCTTCGTCCTGGGCCAGTCGCAGCGACGCTTCCTGCCCTCGCATCAAGGCCAGGGCTCGACCATTGAGACGCTCGCACTGGCGCAACACTTCCCGCGCCTCTTCCAGCAATGCCTGGCCGGCGTCGGTGAGCTTCGGCTGGCGACCGCTGCTGCGCTCGAACAGGCAAACCCCCAGGTCGGCTTCCAGCAGGGCAATCGCGCTGCTGATGGCCGACTGGGCCTTGCGCTGCTCTCGGGCCACAGCGGAAAACGAACGCTTGTCGGCGACACCGACGAACAGCCTCAGTTGCTCCAGATTCCACTGAACATTCATGGCTTAACCTATCTCTCAAGCAGATAGGTAATGACTTTACCCCATCTGACGCCGCTCTAAAATGACGGCATCGAAAGACGCCACCTTCAAAGAGGAACCCCCCATGAACGCTTACTACTACCTGGCTATCGCGATCTGTGCCGAAGTGATTGCCACCGTTTCGATGAAAGCGATCAAAGGCTTGAGCACGCCCCTGCCTCTGTTGCTGGTCATCGCCGGGTACGGCATTGCGTTCTGGATGCTCACCCTCGTAGTGCGCACCGTCCCGGTGGGCGTGGCGTATGCGGTCTGGGCCGGAATGGGGATCGTCATGGTCAGCGTGGCGGCGTTGTTCATCTACGGGCAGAAGCTGGACGTGCCGGCGATGCTGGGGATGGCGTTGATTGTGCTTGGGGTGGTGGTGATCCAACTCTTTTCCAAGACCGCCGGGCACTGAAGCTGCAAGAGAAGGCCCCCCCTCTCGCTTGTAACTTGCAGCTTGAAGCTTGAAACTTGCCGCTTCATTTCCTCCGAGGTCGCTGCATGCCATCCGTTATTTCCACCGACGTTCTGATTGTCGGCGCCGGAGTCGCCGGCCTCTGGCTAAATGCGCGCCTGCGCCGCCAGGGCTTTTCGACCGTGTTGGTGGAAAGCGCCAGCCTCGGCGGCGGGCAGAGCGTCAAATCCCAGGGCATCATTCATGGCGGCGCCAAGTACGCCTTGCACGGGGCGCTGACTGGCGCCTCGGAAGCCATCGCCGACATGCCACGGCGCTGGCGCGAAGCCCTGAAGGGCGAAGGTGAACTGGACCTGTCCGGCGTGCGCCTGCTGTCCGAGGCCCATTACCTCTGGTCCCCGGGCACCCTGGCCGGCAACCTCACCAGCTTCTTTGCCAGCAAGGCCGTGCGTGGGCGCGTCGATCAGGTCAAGGGCGAGCAACTGCCGCCGGCCCTGCAAGACAAGCGCTTCAAGGGCAAGGTCTATCGCCTGGCCGAACTGGTGGTGGACGTGCCCAGCCTGATCGCGCGCCTGGCGGAACTGGCCGGCGATAGTTTGCTGGCCGGGCAACACATCGAACCGCTGCGCGAAGGTGACGAACTGGCAGGCCTGAAGGTGGATGGCCGCGAGATTCGCGCCCAGCGCATTGTCCTCAGTGCCGGGGGCGGCACCGCCGACCTGCTCAAGGCCCTCGGCCTGGACCAACCGGCCATGCAGCGCCGACCGCTGCACATGGTGTTGGTCAAGGGCCCGAGCCTCAAGCCACTCTACGCCCACTGCCTGGGCGGCGGACCAAAACCACGGGTCACCGTGACCACCCACCCGGCCGCTGACGGCCAATGGGTCTGGTACCTGGGTGGCGACCTCGCTGAAGGCGACGCTGTGGCCCGCGAGCCCGCCGCGCAGATCGCCGCGGCCCAGAAAGAACTCGGCCAGTTGCTGCCCTGGGTCGATCTCAGCAGCGCGCAATGGGCCACGTTGCGGGTTGATCGCGCCGAACCGTTGCAGTCCGGCCTGACCCGCCCGGACAACGCCTTCCTCGCCGAACAGGATCGCCTGCTGGTGGGTTGGCCGACCAAACTGGCCCTGGCCCCGGATTTCGCCGATCGAGTGATCAGCGCGCTGCAACGCGATGGTCTGAAGCCAAGCCACCCAGCCCCACTGCCGGACCTGCCAAAACCGCCCATGGGCGTGCCCGCCTGGGAGCAATTGCTGCCATGAGCCAACCGACCCTGCACGACTTCCATCGCCCACTGGGCCAGACCGGCCCCATGGTTTCCCCCTTGGGCCTGGGCACGGTCAAACTCGGACGCGACCAGGGCGTCAAGTATCCCAGCGGTTTCCAGATTCCCGACGACGACGAAGCACGCAGGCTGCTCAAGCTGGCGCGCGACCTGGGCATCAACCTGATCGACACCGCGCCGGCCTATGGTCGCAGTGAGGAACGCCTCGGCCCGTTGTTGCGCGGCCAGCGTCACGACTGGGTGATCGTCAGCAAGGTCGGCGAGGAATTCAGCGACGGCCAGTCGCGCCACGACTTCAGTGCCGCTCATACCCGATTCTCGGTGGAACGCAGTCTCAAGCGCCTGGAAACCGACTGTATCGACCTGGTACTGGTGCACTCCGACGGCAATGACCTGGCGATCCTCAACGACAGCGAGGTCTATCCGACGCTGGCGGCGCTCAAGCGCGAGGGCAAGATCGGCGGCTTCGGTTTTTCCGGCAAGACCGTCGACGGCGGTTTGAAAGCCTTGGAGCAAGGCGATTGTGCGATGGTCACCTACAATCTGAACGAACGAAACGAGAAGGCTGTCATTGACTACGCAGCCGAGCACGGCAAAGCGATCCTGGTGAAGAAGGCCCTGGCCAGCGGTCACGTCTGCCTGAGCCCGGGTGTGGACCCGGTCCGTGCCAGCTTCGAACTGTTGTTTGAGCATCCCGGGGTCGCCAGTGCTATTGTCGGCACCATCAATCCGCTGCACCTCGCCCACAACGTCTCGACCGTCGCCAAGGTCCTACGTAAAAACTGACGCCGCCCCGCGCGGCATTAAGGAAGGAGCCGACATGCCGCGTACGCTCATCAGAAAGAACCCAAGCAACTTCAAGACCCTGCCCCTGCTCGTCGAAGCGACACCCGAAGGCCTGACCTACCAAAGCGTCGGGATGCCGTTGAATTTTTCCCAGACCTTGCAACGTCGCCGCCCGGTGACGGTGGACGATGCCGAGCGTTTTTCCCTGGAGCTGGCGAACCTGGGCGTCTCGGTGCGCCTGACCCTGCATTGGCAGAATCGCGACTATTGGGTACTGGTACGCCAGCGGCGGCAGGATCGCGGCGACGTGGTACTCAAGCTGATTTCCGGTTACGTCCCGGCCCACGAATTGAACCTGCCGCTGCTCACCGCCATCAATGAGATCGCCGAAGAGTGCCTGCTGGAAACCCCGGAAGGCTGGCTCGGCGGGCGCTTCAACGACACCTGGCTACCCGCCCCCTACGCCAGCGCCCTGCATTACCGCGAAGCCTTGCCGTTTCGCCTGACGCCGCTGTCGGGCTCGGCCCGCCCGGTGCGCAGCGCCAACCTGCAGTTGATCGAACGGCCACGGGCCTACGTGCATCTGCCGACGGCGTCGTTGCAGCTGATTTACGATTTGCGTCTGGATGTGCCCAAGGAAGCCAAGTCCCTGAGCCTGTTTCACGTCGATGAACGACTGGAGGGCGATCAACTGGTGGCGCGTCTGGATCGCAAACGACCGGACTTGTACCTGATGCCACTTGAAGACGGCAAACCGATAGGCGAACTGTATACGCTCAAACGTGATCAGCTGGTTGCGGCCAGTACACGAGGCCTGCACCTGGCTGAAAGCTTCGCCAGCCAAGAAGGCTGGGTGGTTCGCGACGAGCGCATCCGCTGGAAGGATTGGCTCGTCAAGCAGGGCCTGGTCGTGCACCCGCCTCGTCGCCAAGGCCTGACCAGCTTGCACAAAAAGGCTATGGGGCTGATGCGCATGGTTCGCGGAACGCTGCACAAGTAGCGTCAGCTGGAACGTCGTTTATCTACGTAGGTGCGCCAGCGCGCGAACAGATGGAAGTAACGGTTCTCGCGCTTGCCCATACCGCGTTTGGGCGAGAACGACTCTTCGGCGAAAGTGCCATTGATCCGTACCCGTGACGCGGTGGTCGGCAGGGTGCAAACCCTGACCCGCGCCTGCTGCAAAGCATATTTGAGCAGCCGCTCGGAATGCAGTTTCCTGCCCGTTGCCTCGCAAAAATCGAAAATACGTTCGATACGCTTGCCGTAGGCCCGGTAGGCATCACGTCCGCAGATCGCAAAACGATCGTTCAAGCCCCCCCACCATTGCCAATCCGGAATGTAGGCATTCAACCGGCGCGCATCAGGGTGAGCGAACACATAAGCGGGAAGCGCTGTGTGGTAGAAATTGTCGGGACGCACGAACACGACGAAATCCGGATCAAACGGTTCCATCATGGCCGTCACGGTATGCAGGGAGTTGAGCTGGTAGATCAGGTTTCTGAGCGAGGCGTGTTCGTCCGCCCAGGTATCGCCCAAGGCCTTGACCCGTTCGAAGTCCCAACGCTCCAGAACCCCATGGGTAGGGTCGAGCCGACCGGTCATGGTGCTGAACGGTGCATAGTTGTCGGCGTTCAGCTCACCTTGCTCACCCGAGCGCGGGTTTTGGATTTCATCGATCTTGTACAGGTGGTAAAAACACTGCACCTCGCTGCCCGCCGGGATTTGCGCCAGGACGTTTTCTCGAATAGAAGGAAAGCAGATCTCCGAATTTCTCGGGATACCAAAAAAAGCCACCGCAACTTTCAACACGCATCCTGCCCCTGTCGTAAAAAGACTCGCTCCCGATGGCAACGCATCAGGCGCTTGACCCCGCCAATCTGACTCAACGGCGACGAAACCAGCCTTGCCACCAACGCCTGCGCTGCAACGGCACGACGGTCACATCAGCCTTGAGCAACCACTGTCGCTCGTAATCCCAGGCGTGCCCCCCCCAGAGTTTTCCCGCTTCATTGGAAAAGCCCAAGGTCATGATTTCATAGGTATAACCCAAATGAGCGCGCAGCCAATCGAACAGCACCAGCGCATTGAAGCCCGTGGAGGGACCGACATAACGCTTGCCACCCGGCCTGTCGACCGGGTAGTTCCACAAGGGCGGCAACGGGATACGCTCCCGATACAGAGCCACGCCCGGCACCGGGGACATTTCCCCGGTGCACCCCACCAGCATGGTGAAACATCGCGCGCCGGGCAGCTCGAACAATCGCTGCACCTCGGGGTTGCAAGGCAGGCCGAAGAAATAGGCATCGGGGGCATTGAAACCGTGCACGAACACATTAACGCTCTGCGGGCTGAGCAGCGCCGATTTCACACAGGTGTTGAACGTCACGACCACATCATCGCTACCGATATCGAGCGCCTGGAAGTCGGCTGCCGTGATCGCCGGATTGTTCGCCACCAGCACCACTCGCGATGCCCGGCCCAGGCAATCCTTCAATGCCTGCGGCAGTGCACCGACTACCGATTGATCTCCGCCAGGCAGCAGATCAAGCGCCATTTCAGCGGTCCCAGACGAACGCTCATTCATGTCGTCTGCTCCGGCACCTTCATACCATAGCGAAGATTGACCCACCAACGAATGAGCGCCGAGGGTGCCTGCCAAGGGCGCATCTCACGCTGGATTTCAGTGGCCAGGGCCTGCCCGACACGAGCAAACGAATACCGGCTCTCGGCAAAAGCCTGGCCCTTGGCGGCGATGCGCGCCGCCAGTGCCTGATCCCGTTGCAGCAACTCCAGCTTCTGCACCGCTTCGTCTTCGGAGCGGTAGAAAACGATGTTCTCCATGTCCTCGAAACCGAGCAACTGATCCTCCTCGCCCTGACTCCAGGCAAGGAGCACGCAACCGCAGGCCATGGCTTCGAAGTTCTTGATCATGAACTCCCCCATGCCCAGGTCGGCGCTGACGAAGATCTTGATGCGATTGAGGGTTTCCAGATACTCACTGCCCGACTGGGTCCGCGTCACGAGCATGCCGGTGCGTCGAGCCAGCGATTCGAGCAAGGCTTTGCGTCGGGCATATTCGGTGCTCTTGAGGCTGCCGAGGAAACCGGCGGGAATATCACGAACGCCGCCAATATTGTGCAACATCTGTTCGTCATAGCCCTTGGAAACGAACACCGCATCGATACCCTCGGCCTGCATCCGGCGGGCCACCACGGCTCCCGACACCAGCGCGCGGCAACTGGGTAGACGGCGGTACAACCGCGAGTAAACGCCTTTGTACTTACTTTCGGGCATGTAGTTCTGATAAGCGTCGTGCTCGAGAAAGATCAGCCCAGGGATGCACTTCAACACGCTCAATTGCGGGGCCAGGCGTTTGACCCGGGAGAAAATCACCACCCGGTCGAAATCTTCGTAGTTGACCGACGCGAGGAACCGGCCCAGGTTCAACTGCTGCTGCTTACTCAGACGATAGATGGTGCAGTCGTCGCAGTTCTCTTGAACGACCGCGTACAGTCGATCAAGGATCACACGCTGTTCATCCATCACCAGGAGCATGACTTTCATAAGTTAATTAACCACGAAACAAAAGAAAGCAAGACCAATGAACAGGCTCGATCCGGGGAGGCAGTGCTTGCCGTGTAAGCCTTCCCGGGGGTATGGCGTGGATCCATCAACGGTTGCGGATCTTTTCGACAATGGCTGTCGTCGAGCTGTTCTCTACCAACCCCAACACCTTCACAGTGCCGCCGTAGGACGCGACGATGTCCGCCCCGACGACCTGATCGATCCCGTAGTCACCGCCCTTGACCAGCACATCCGGCTTGACCTGGCGCAGCAGGTTTTCCGGCGTGCCTTCGCTGAAGCTGATCACCCAGTCCACCGCGCCAAGGCCGGCCAGGACCGCCATGCGCCGGTCGACACTGTTGATCGGGCGACCCGGCCCTTTGAGACGACTCACGGAGGCGTCGTCATTGACCGCGACGATCAGGCGATCGCCCTGGGCCCTGGCCTGCTCAAGGTACGTCACATGGCCAGCATGCAGAATATCGAAGCAGCCATTGGTAAACACGATTCTCTCGTTGTGGGCACGGGCATCGTCAACGGCCAACAGCAATTGCTCCAGGCCCAGGACGCCGCGCTCGGAACCTTCTTCGCGCTGGATGGCACGCCGCAGTTCCGGGGCACTGATGGCCGCGGTACCGAGCTTGCCAACGACGATACCCGCCGCGAGGTTCGCCAGGGCTACCGCATGGGGCAATTCCTCGCCGGCGGCAATCGCGGCGGCCAGGGTGGAAATCACGGTGTCGCCGGCACCCGTCACGTCGAACACTTCACGGGCACGCGCCGGCAAGTGCAACGCGGGGTGATCGGGACGCAACAGGGTCATGCCATGCTCGCCACGCGTCACCAGCAGGGCACCCAGATCGAGGTCGTGCATCAACTGCGCGCCTTTGCTCACCAGGTCGTGCTCATCGACGCAACCACCAACAATGGTTTCGAACTCGCTGAGGTTCGGCGTGATCAGGCTCGCCCCACGATAGATGGAAAAATCCTTGCCCTTGGGATCGGCCACGACCGGAATGCCGCGGGCGCGGGCGGCCTGGATCAGCACCTGATGGTTTTTCAACGCACCTTTGCCGTAGTCCGACAACACCAACACCTTGATGCCTTCGAGCAGACGATCAACCTCGGCACCGAGGGCCAGGGGATCGGTGGCGAAAGGTTCTTCGAAGTCGATCCGCAGCAGTTGCTGGTGACGGCTCATGACCCGCAGCTTGACGATGGTCGGCTGGTGCGCAATGCGTTGGAATATCGCTCGCACGCCCGCGCCCTTGAGGCTGTTGGTCAGGCTGTCGGCAGCTTCATCGTCACCGGTCACGCCCACCAGGGAGGCCGGCGCGCCCAGGGCAGCGATGTTCAGGGCAACGTTGGCAGCACCACCGGGACGGTCCTCGATGTGCTCGACCTTGACCACCGGAACCGGCGCCTCAGGGGAGATCCGTGAGGTACCGCCATGCCAATAGCGGTCGAGCATGACATCGCCGACCACCAATACAGGGGCTTGATCGAATCGCGGCATGGACAACTTCATGGAGCATCCCACATACAAAATGAACAGGGCGGGGATATTAGCACAGGGTTGGCGCAAGGCTCGTCCATGGCAATAAACGGATGCACCGCTCAGCTTTGCAGCAATTCAACGAGGCGGGCGCTGGCTGCGGCCAACTCCAGTTCGCAGGTATTGATCACGCACTCAGGTGCCAGTGGCGCTTCATACGGACTGTCCAGCCCGGTAAAATTCTTCAACCGCCCCGCGAGCGCCTCCCGATAAAGACCCTTCGGGTCACGCTGGGCACAGACTTCGAAAGGGGTGCTCACATAAACTTCAAGAAAAGTACCCGGGGCAAATAATTGCCGTGCGATCTCACGATCGACCCGAAACGGGGAAATGGCCGCGACAATCACAATCAAGCCCGCGTCCACCATCAACCGGGCCACCTCGGCAATACGCCGGACATTCTCTTTGCGTGCCTCGGGCCCCATGCCCAAATCGCGACACAAGCCCTGGCGCAGGTTGTCGCCATCGAGCAGGCAGGTGTGCAAGCCCTGTTCGTGCAGCCGTACTTCCAGCGCGTTAGCCAATGTCGACTTGCCCGCCCCGGAGAGCCCGGTCAGCCAGAAACACTGCGGTCGCTGAGACTTGATCATCGCTCGGGCCCGCGGGGAGACCGTCTGTGCGCGTGACGAAGTAGACGACTGCTGCGACGACACCTCTGACATCCTGTCCATACCGAGCATCTCCAGAATCGAAATCGCCGTAATGGTCATTTCAACCGATCGCCGACCTGAGGGTCAATGGTCATCCGACCGTGAGACGTCGAGGGAACGGACCCAGAAAAGCTCATGCCGGCGCACTGCCTTGCGGAAAAACTCATCTTCCCCCAAGCGAGGCCAGCGACGTCCGGCCAGCAGCCGCTGGATCATTCGGCGCAGCCGCCGCTTGAACGGCGGGCGGCCTTGCAGGTCGTGCTGCATGCCCAAGGCCATAGCCTTGTCCATCCGAGTGGACTCATCCAGCAAAGGGCTCCATAACCCATCGGCCGGCAACGGCTCGATGGTCGGCGGCAGGGCAATGCCATAACCCGCCGGCCCCATGGGCCAACGATCATTGTCGTGCAGATGATTGGCATAGAGCAGCAACGTACGCGGACGCCAGCTACTGAGTTCAATCGCCTCCATCAACGCACGAGTGCTGGCGACATGATCGCTGTGGGGGTCCAGTTCAGGATGAGGCGTCAGGACGGCTTCGGGTCGATGATGCTCAAGCAGACGCACCAGATCAGCCACCAGGTTGCGCCAGGACGGTTCACCATCGACATCCCCCGGCAAACTCAAGGCATTGAAACGACGCACACTACGGATATCGTTTTCGCCAGACTCCAGGGAACCGAAGCTTTGCTCTGGTTGCCCAGCCATGGCATTCAATTGCAGGCAGTAGTACCCCAACTGCGTGCATTGCCGTTGTGGCACGCCGCCCCACAGGGGGATAGCCAGGCTGTCCCAACTGCGTAGACGCCCCTTGAGCCGAGCAGCCTGAGCAGCATCCAGGCCCATGTCACGATACCTTTCGGCCTCGATTTCACCTTGGGTCAGCGTGACGATAGCCACCTCGGACGCTCGGCTATAAAGACCGAAAGCCGCGAGTTCGGCATCGTCCGAATGGGGCGCGATGATGAGCAAACGTTGCTGGCCAAAGTCTGGACAGCTCAAAACATGTAGCGTCGCCTGCGGCGCCAGACTGCAAAAACGCCCTCGTATTTTCAGGCCTCCAGCCATCAATACCGCATCTTGTCCGGACAGGTTGAGAAAGCGCTCGCCCGCGACACCGCGCTCCAGATCCTGCCGGTCGTCGCCAATCCAGACCTGCGGATCAAGGAAACGCCCCAGCCAGTGGCTCTTGACCCGTATTTGCAAGATCAGGGTCCGCCCCGCATCGAACTCACCCGCCACTTGCAGGACGCCATCGACCAGCGTCGCGCAAAACTGCGGCGTACCCTCCGGAAAGTCGTAGCGATAATCATCGCCTGGAGCGTAGAACAAATGATCGGAAAACCAGGCTTCATGCACGACCCAGCCCAGCAGCAGACACAATGGCAATGGCCACCAAGCCACAAGAATACCGAACAGCAGCGCGATGAATAATGCACCGATCAGTAGTATCCGTTTGCGTTGGCGGTGGCGTTTAAGCAACTGCTGCTTGCGTCCACTCATGACTGCCTGACCTCATTCACACCTGATAAACCGGAACCCGGTGACACCAACGATCCTTGTATTCGCGATCGGCGCGGCCGAAGGAATACCGCAGGGGCTTGCCCAGCGCCCGCGCCTCTTCCCATGCCGCTTGGGTGTTGACGAAGCTGAGCACGCTGCCGGGGCTGAATTCGCGGTTTTGTGGGTCCACCCCACCGTTGATGTACTCCAGGCTGACCCACTTGGGCGCCTCGACCCGATACAGAATCTGCACGGCCATCGGCTCGTCATTCAGATAAACCAGCGAACCGGTCATGAATTCGCGCAACAGGCTGAACACTTCTGTCAGGTGGGCCTTTGCCGGTGTCTCGAAGTTCCAGCGGCGCTCGAACAGGTCGGCATAGATGGTCGCCTGTTCGCTGGCGCTCAGTTCCAGCATCGGCCGGATGCTTCCGCCGGCCTCTTCCAGCAGACGCTGTTCACGGCGCTGGTTGTAGCGGAACTTCTTGCTGTAATCCTCAGGCTCACGAGCCAGCGCCAGCCCTTCAGGCTGGGCCTTGAGGGTGGTGACATTCGCCGCATTGTGTTCCGAGACGTAACGCATGCGCTGGCGCACCGGGACTCGAACGTTCTCGGCGATGGGAAGGATGACCTCCGCATTACCCAGGTCGAACACGCCGCGCTTGCCTTCGCGCTTGAGTACTTCCTTGGACAAAGCCAAATGCCTACCCCAGCATGGGATCGCCGCAACCAATTGGCCATCGCGTTCCCAGCCCAGATACCGGACCGGCAGCCCGGCAAGCCCGGCAAGGCGTTCAACCACCTCGGGATGCGTAGCCACGCTGCCGCCGAAACGATGCCAGGCCTGGGCATAAACCGTGGAGTCGATCGGTGTCCAGCCGCGTTCACGCCACCAGCGCAGCCCCCTCAGCATATTCCGACCGAATGCGTGTCGGCTTCGTCATCGCGCTCTTTGAAGTTGCGGGCATGCAGGCGCGAATAGAAGCCGTTCATCGCCAGCAAATCCAAGTGGGTACCGCGCTCGACGATCCTGCCTTGGTCCATGACCAGAATCAGATCGGCCTTTTCGATGGTCGTCAGGCGGTGCGCGATCACCAGCGTGGTCCGGTCGGTCATGGCGTTATCGATAGAAGCCTGGATGTGGTGCTCCGACTCGGTGTCCAGGGCGGAAGTCGCCTCGTCAAGGATAAGAATCGGGACGTTCTTGAGCAGTGCCCGCGCAATCGCGAGACGCTGCCGCTGGCCACCCGAGAGCAGTACGCCATTTTCGCCAACCAGGGTTTCGTAGCCCTGAGGCATCGTCACGATAAACTCATCGGCATACGCCGCTTTCGCCGCCGCTTGAATATCGGCCAATGGCGCACCCGCCAAATCGCCATAGGCAATGTTGTTCGCCACCGTATCGTTGAACAACGTGACCTGCTGGTTCACCAAGGCGATCTGACGGCGCAGGCTGCGCAAGGTCAAGTCCTGGATGGGCACCCCATCAAGCAGGATCTGCCCTTGTTCATGCTGATAGAAGCGCGGTACCAGGTTGGCCAGGGTCGACTTGCCGCTACCGGAACGTCCCACCAGCGCGACCATCTGCCCGGCCTCGACGACAAAGCTGATGTCATCGAGCACCGGTTTGTCGGAGCCTGGGTACTTGAAACTCAGGTTGCGGACTTCCAACCGGCCGCTGACACGATCGATGAAGAGCGTGCCCTGGTCGACTTCCGGGGTCTCATCCAACTGTTCGAAGATACTTTCGGCGCCGGCCACACCTTTCTGGATGGTCGAACTGACTTCCGACAGCTGGCGGATCGGCTTGGGTAGAAGTCCCGCCATGGTGATGTAGGCGACCAGATCACCGGCCGACGCATCGCCACGAAGGTAAAGAACCAGAAACATGACGATGGCCATGCCTATGTAGGTAACCAGTTGCAGCATCGGCGTGTACACCGCGCCGGTCTTGGTCATCTTCAACTGTTTGTCGGTGTTGCTCTGGCTGGCGCGCTTGAAGCGGTTCTTCTCGTACTCTTCACCGCCGAAACTGCGCACGACACGATACCCCTGGACCGTTTCGGACACCACGTGAGTGATGTCTCCCATGGCCACCTGGATCTTCTTGCTCTGCTTGCGGAATTTCTTGCTGGTGCTGTTCACCATGATCCCGATCAAGGGCAGGATAGCCAGCATCACCAGCGTCAGCCGCCAATTCATCCACAACAGCGAGGCGAACAGGAACACCACTGTCAATCCTTCGCGGATGACGACTTTGATCGCATCCGTCGCGGCGCCGGTGACCATGGTGACGTTGAAGGTGATGCGGGAAATCAGGTGCCCGGAGTTATGACTATCGAAGTAGCGGTTGGGCAATTCCAGCAACTTGTTGAACAGCACCACGCGCAGGTCATGGACCAGTCCCAGGGAAACCCTGGCGAGAAAGAAGTTGCCCAGGTAGGACCCGACGCCCTGCCATAGCGCAATGATCACAATCATTATCGGTACAGCTTGAAGCAGTTGCAGGTCCTTGAGGTACGGGTTGTTCGGAAAGAGACTCGCCTCCGGGTTCGCCAAGCCGTCGACGAAGTACTTAAGGATGTAGGCCAGAACCGGCTGGGTCGAGGCGAAGATCAAGAAGCCCAGGATGCTCAACAAAAACAGCCCCACGTAAGGGCGCACATAGGACAACAGGCGGAGATAGATCTTCAGCGTCGACTGAGCGGGAACATCAGGATTGCTCATGGGAATCCGTACTTTGAAAAAGAAGCAATGCTACCACATCCCTCCGCCCCTTTAATGAAGGCCGCGACAGGTCAATCCGGGCCAAGTCGGTTAAGATGCGGGTCAATTTTGGGGGATGACGAATGCAAACACTCAATCACTCTTCCTACCTCGCGCTTCGCGAAGGTGCGAAAGTGCTCGAGGCTGACGGCAGCGGCGACAAGGTACTGTTGCTGCGCGACGGGCGCTACCTGAAACTGTTCAGGCGTAAACGGCTACTCACATCGGCACTGCTACGACCATACGCTCGGCGCTTTGCCCACAACACCGATGCCTTGCTCAAACGTGGCATACCCTGCCCCACCGTACTCGGTGTCTACCGGATAGCCAGCATCGCCCGCGACGCGGTGTACTACAGCCCACTGGAAGGCAAGACCATCCGCCAATTAAAGGCCTCCGTGGAAGACGCGGATGCCTTGCGGTTCGAACTCGGCACTTTCATCGCCCTATTGCACGAGAAAGGCGTGTACTTTCGCTCATTGCATTTTGGCAATGTGGTGCTGACACCTGAACACACCCTGGGCCTTATCGACATTGCCGACCTGCGCTGCCAGCGTCGTGCGCTGAGCAATGGCAAAAGGCTGCGCAACTTTGCTCACGTGTTGCGCTACAAGGAGGATCGCCACTGGCTGCTCGAACGGGATGGCGGCACCGCCTTCATCGAAGGCTACAGCCAAGGCCTGCCAGCCAATCGACGAACATCGCTGACGAATGCCTTGCGCCTGTTACTGGCGTGAAGCTCAGGAACCGATGACCAGCACCGTAGCGCCTTTGCGATTGGCAAATCGGGCGATGACTTTGCGCTTGTGCTGCGCCAGCCACTCCACCAGCCACGGCTCGTTTTCACGGGCCTCGATCAGAAAATAACGAAACTCACCGGCGTGTTCGGTCATCGCCTGCTCACGGGTCAACACTTGCAACGAGTACCCTCGGCCGGCGTAGTAGCTGATGCGTCCGTCTTCGAAGTATGCCGGGGCGCCTGCTTCCGTATTTGCCGCCATCCAACGGCCGGCCTCCACGAAGTGTTTTTTTCCAGGGCCGGTGGAGATCACGTTGGAGAGCATCACCAACAAACCCAACACTACGACGACCTTGCCCAGGCGTGGAAACTGGCCAACGAAGGCCGACAGTCCCAGAGCCAGGAATGGCATGCACAATAGATTCAGGAAGCTCATGTACCGTGCATTCATGAACTGCTGGCGCAAGAAGAACACCAGCAACACCAATACGTACAACAACGCCGCCCAGGCAAATGGACGATAGTCACGCCAGTACACCCGCAATACACCCCAGTTGCGCCGCAGGACAAAAGGCGCCGCAAAAGGCCCCATCAGCTTGACGAATGTGATGGTCAGCGTCGCCAGAATACCGAAGAAAATGATCCGTCCCGCCTCGTCCTGAGAGTACTTGGAGGTCAGGGAGTTGGCGAATTGCTCGCTCAGGACGTTGAACGAAGCGAAAACCGTGCGGACATCGATCATGCTCAGGTAGGCAGCCAGCCGGGGCGACGAAAATATGTCGAGCATGGACAGCGCGATGCCCCCCGCCACCACCGGAACCAGACTGAACTGGACGAAACGCTGGCGCTGCGTGGACGAAAACAGGTTGGGCAACTGCCACAGCCACAGCGCGGGAAGCAGCAGAATCGCTTCCAGACGGAACAGTATCGCCGCGGCAATAGCCAAATGGATGATGCCGGCGCGAACCCAACCGCCGCGCGCCTGCCAACGCAGGGCCAGCCAGAACGTCAGGGCACAGAAAAACCAGAAGCCGAATTCACGAATGATATCGTTTCGAAAAGCGTTGACCGCCGGCATCGCCAGCATCACCAGGCAAGCCCAACCGGCAGCGTGTGGCGTCTGTCGGCGGACGCAGTCCACCATCAGCGCGCAGGTGCCGGCAAGAAACAGCCCGCACCAGAGATAGGCGCTCAGTTCCAATGGAAGGTGCAGAGCGAAGTGTGTAGCGGCAAGGAGAAAGGAAAACCAGGGCCAGTCGAATGACTGCCAAGCGACTTTGGCTCCCTGCTGGGTAACTTGCTGGGCGATATCGATATACAGCGCGGCGTCACGCCCGACCGTTGCCGTCCCCAAAACGGCGATCAGCGAAAGCAGCAGGCTCCCCCAAAATGCAACCTGGACAGGATACTTGGAAAATACTTGTCGAACCCGGGCTCTCACATCACCGCCACGATCAACCACTGAACCCCCTTAAAAAATCAAACCTACACCATGCAAGGCTATCCAAGCCCGATGGCTCGTGGCAGCACAAAAAGCCACTCAGGCGCTCGCCTGGAGTTGCTGCCTACTTGATAAGCAGGCGCGCCGCCTTTCGCGTGTAAGACCAGCGCATGACGGTGCGCCAATCCGTCTGCAACGCCTGCAGGTAAAACTGCCTGGCCAGCTTGTATCTACCGCCAACATAACAGTCGCGAAACAACGACAGGCAACGCTGCGCCAAAAAACGCTGACGCAAATCATGCAGGTCCGCCGGCATGCGCTCAGCAGAAAAGACCTCGTCGACAATGTCCGTACCCGCGGCAAGACTTTGGATCAGGTCATTGCGCATGCTGTCGGCATGCTTGTGAATATAGGCCAGGGGCAGATCCAGAGCCGTGCAGGGAAATCGCGCCAGCACCTGAGCAAACACGGGAATATCTTCGACGTTACGAAAGCGTTCGGGATAAGTTCCGGGGCCGAACACCTCCCGGTGCATCGCGCAAGCGCCGTTGGAAATCGGCAGTGTTTTGTCCAGCAGATACCCACGGACCCTCTGGCGCGCCGTGGCCGGCAAATGTTTCATGCAATGCAAGCTGCGCTTGCCACCTGGGAACACCGACCAGTATCCGCCGATGATCATCCGGCTTTCAGGATGCAGGTCGATATGCTGTTTCAGTACCGCCAACGCATTTTCCGTCATCTCGTCGTCGGCATCGAGAAAAACCAGGAAGTCTCCAGTGGTTTCTTCTATGCCCCGATTCCGAACGGAAGATAACCCGCCATTAGACTTGCGCAGGAACCGAAACCGCCCGGCATGCTTGATCGACAACGCCTCCAGTACCTGCGGCGTCGTATCAGTGGAACCATCATCGATCACCAGCAACTCAGCCTGGGCATCCCCCAACTGTTTCATCACCGAATCGACCGCCCGCGGCAATGTTTCAGCGTAGTTGTAAGCAGGGATGACGACGCTGATCAGCACCTCAGTCATAAGCATCCACGCCGTCTTTGACCACCAGGATGTCTTCCATGATCAAGTATTGCAGGTCGGAACCATAGAACATGTTCAGCGCGTCGGTCGGCGAGCAGATCATCGGTTCGCCACGACGGTTGAGCGAGGTGTTCAAGGACACACCGTTGCCGGTCAGGACTTCCAGGGCCTTCATCATGTCGTAGTAACGCGGGTTGTACTCACGCTTGAGCACCTGGGCCCGGGAAGTGCCGTCTTCATGGACGACTTCCGGCACGCGGGTCTTCCACTCTTCAGCCACTTCGAAGGTGAAGGTCATGAACGGCGCCGGGTGATCGACCTTGATCATCTGCGGCGCAACGGTATCGAGCATGGACGGGCAGAAAGGCCTCCAGCGCTCGCGGAACTTGATCTGTTCATTGATGCGATCGGCCACGCCGCTGGCGCTCGGGCAACCGATGATCGAGCGACCACCCAAGGCCCGCGGGCCAAATTCCATGCGACCCTGGAACCAGGCCACCGGGTTGCCGTCGACCATGATCTTGGCGATGCGTTCGGGGGTGTTGTCGATCTTGCGCCAGGCCGGCTTGCTCGGATGACGGGCGCAGGCGGCAATCACGTCTTCGTTGCTGTAGGCCGGGCCGAGATAGACGTGCTCCATCTTCTCCACTGGCACGCCACGGGCATGGGACACATAAGCCGCCGCGCCCACCGCAGTGCCGGCGTCGCCGGAAGCCGGTTGCACGAACAGCTCCTTGACGTCGTCACGGGCAATGATTTTCTGGTTCAACTTGACGTTCAAGGCACAGCCGCCGGCGAAGGCCAGCTTGCCGGTTTCCTTGAGCACGTCACCCAGGTAATGGTCGATCATTTGCAGCGCGAGCTTCTCGAACAGCGCCTGCATGCTGGCCGCGTAATGGATATACGGCTCGTCGGCGATGTCGCCTTCGCGTTTCGGGCCGAGCCATTCGATCAGCTTCGGCGAGAAGTAAAAGCCTTTGCCCTTCTCTTTATAGCGACGCAGGCCGATCACGTTGGCGTAGTCGGTGTTGATCACCAGCTCGCCGTTTTCGAACGAGGCCAGGCGCGAAAAATCGTACTTGCTGGCATCGCCGTAGGGCGCCATGCCCATGACCTTGAACTCGCCGTCGAGCATTTCAAAACCCAGGAACTCGGTGATCGCGCCATACAGGCCACCCAGGGAGTCGGGGTCGAAGAATTCCTTGATCTTGTGGATCTTGCCGTTTTCGCCGTAGCCAAAGAAAGTCGTGGCGTATTCGCCCTTGCCGTCGATGCCCAGGATCGCGGTTTTCTCCTGGAAGCCCGAGCAGTGGTAGGCACTGGAGGCGTGGGCCAAATGGTGCTCGACCGGCTCGATCTTGATTTTCTTCGGATCGAAGCCCAGTTGCTCCAGGCACCAGACGATCTTGCGGCGATAACGCTTGTAACGACGGTTGCCCATCAGGATCGCGTCGAGGGCGCGGTCCGGGGCGTACCAGTAACGTTTGGCGTAGTGCCAGCGCGCCTCACCGAACAGGCTGATCGGGGCGAAGGGGATCGCCACCACATCGACGTCGGAAGGCTTGATGCCGGCCTGCTCCAGGCAGAACTTCGCCGACTCGTAGGGCATGCGGTTCTTTGCATGTTTATCGCGTACGAAGCGCTCTTCCTCCGCCGCCGCGATCAGCTTGCCGTCTATGTACAGCGCTGCGGAAGGATCATGGCTAAGGGCGCCGGACAGGCCAAGAATCGTCAATGCCACAGGGGTCAAGCCTCTTATGTCTGCATACGGGCGACAAGCGCCACGAAAAAATTGATGTGCCGCGTGCCGGAGCGCGAGGCAGCTAAAGGGCGGGATTATAGCGTAAAAGCGACCTTAAGCCTCTAGCGGTGAGTGGCGGACCGCTGTCCGGTGTTAACGGGGAAGGCAAAGCACCGCTCCCTTGCCACAGGACTCTACGGGGCGCTATCGACTGTTTTCGGCACCCGTTGATCAATCACCCGATACAACGCACTGCCCTCCGGCCAATTACGCATGAACCGCGCGCGATCACGGGCGTAAGCCGGAGCGAAGCTGGCGTGGGTGCGGTGCTGGCACATGGAATCCAGGTCAATCAGTGCCCAGCGGTCGTGTTGCCAGAACAGGTTGTGGCCCTTGAAATCGCCGTGGCTGATGCGCTCACGGATCAGGTCGGCGAACAGTCGGTCCAGCGCCAGCAATTCGGGCTCAGGGGCATCACCGCTTTCCATGTAGGGGCCGAAGCGTTCGATGATGTCGGGCCCAGGCAGGTATTCAGTCACCAGGTACGCACCGCGACGCAACCACAGGAAACGCTTTTCCAGCAATGCCAGCGGCTTGGGCGTGGCGATGCCGAGGAAGGCCAGGCGGTGGCCTTCGCGCCAGGAATGCCAGGCACGGCTCGGGCGCCAGAAGCGCTTGAGCCAGTGGGCGAAATTCTTGATGTTGTAGCGCTTGATCACCAGGGGACGGCCGTCCACTTCGACTTTGCCAACGCTCGCCGCACCACCGGTCTTGTACAGGTGCCCCCGGTCAAGCAAGGCATCCGCCTGTTCCAGCACCGGCGTCATGGCCACCTCTTCATCACGCCGGATCGCCCGCAGGCCGAATGCCCCACGCCGCACGCTGAACAGGCTGCACTCGCGCCCAACCTTTTCCAGGAAGTCCTTCAGGCGCCAGGCGTGGACCTTGTCGATCTGTTTTTGCAGCGCCTCCATGGGCAACGCGTGTTCAGCGTTGCCCAACAGGTAATACACCAACAGTTCTTCATTGAACGGTTCGAGGGATTTGGGCAACTGGGCGAAAAACACCCCCAGGTTCTCCAAGACCTTTTGCCGTGACAACGGCTGGCCCGGGGTTTCGGCGCGAATGCCGGCGCCGTCGATCAAATAGAGCTTGCCGTCATGGCGCAGCAGATTGTCCAAGTGCAGGTCTTCTTGCCACAGGCCTTTGCCATGTAATTGCGCGATGGCACCCAGGGCTTCGGCCAGCACTGCGGTTTGCTCGTCGGCCAGCAATGGCAGATGCTCGACCTGTTTCCAGGCATCCCCCAGGCTCTCGACGCCTTCGAGCAATTCGAACAACAACCAGCCACCCTCACCTTCTTTCAGGCCATCAGCCAGCAACAGCGGCGTGGTCAGGCCTTGGTCCGCCAGCAGGCGCACGCCTTGCAACTCCCGCTGAAAATGCCGGGCGGCCTTGCTGCCCACCAACAATTTGGCCAATACCGGCCGCCCGCGCCAGATGCCCGCACCGACGTAACGCTGCCCCGGCAACACCCGCAACAGCGAAAGCAGCTGTAACTGCGCCGGGCCGGCGGCATCGGCCAGTTCCAGGCTCAAGGGCAGGCCGGGGCTGCGGCCGACGTTCTTCAATTCGGACAAGTACATCAACGGGCTTCCTTATGGCTGCGCCGGGCGGTCAGGCGGTTCATCCAACTGTCGACCAGACCACTCTCGAGTGGTTGGTCCAGATAGGAGGACAGCAATTGGCGCACATCGTCGTGACTCCAGATCGAGGCGCGGCGCAGCAAAGGCTCCAGGTCCTTGATCCGATCTCGCTGGCCAAACAGCAACGGCCGAGTCTTTTCCAGGTCGATCAATTGCGCTTGATAGCCGCCATCGGTGGCTTGCAGAAAGATGTGCTTGGGGTAGAAGCAACCGTGCACCTGATGCTTGGCATGCAGGCGCCTCGCCAACTGACCACAGGCGTTCAGGATGGTGGTGCGTTGCGCCGCGGTCAGGATGGGCCAGCGTTGCACCAGCGAATCCAGGTCATCCCAACCATCCAGGGCACGAGTCAGCAGGATGGCCCGCACCTCGCCATCCACTTTGCGCTGACCATAAAACACCGCTTGCAGGGCCGGAATCCCCAACTGACGGTACCGACTGATGTTGCGAAACTCCCGGGAAAAACTCGGCTCGCCCAAAGGGTGGGACCAGGTTCGGGTCAGGTAATTACTCTGGCGCTTGAGGTAATAACCCTGCCCTTCCAGCTCCAGCCGAAACACGCTGCTCCAGCCGTCGCCCAAGGTATTGGGCTCATCCACCGCGTCCAATTGCCGCGCCCAAAGGGCCTCGAAGCTGTCCAGGCCATGGCGTTGCAACAACGCCCGGTCTTCAGCGGCCAGAAAATCAGTCATTCACGCCCCTCGAAAAATCTCACCACGTGACGGATGCGCTTCTTGTCACACGCATCGAGCCGGTCGCGCTGACGGTATTGCAGGTAAAAACGCAGGCGTTGGGTGGCCGACAAGTGGTACTTGGCCACTTTATCCAGGCACGCCAGGTCTTTGGTGATGCGGTACTTGAGCCAGAAACCGCGCCAGAAATCACCGTTCGGGCAGTCGATCAGGAACAGCTTCGATTGGTCATCGATCAGCAGGTTGCGCCACTTCAGATCGTTATGAGTGAAGCGGTGCTCATGCATGGTCCGGGTGTAAGCGGCCAGTTGCCGGCTCACCCCGTCGACCCAGCCCCGGTCCGCCAACCTCGAATCATGGCGATCAGCCAGGGCCGAGAGGTCTTCGGTGTGAGGCAGTTCGCGGGTAATCATCGCGCCACGGGCATAGGCGGCGCCGTTTCGCTCCAGGCCCCAGGCAACGATTTCAGCCGTGGGAATTCCCCATTTGGCGAAGCGCTTGAGGTTTTGCCATTCGGACTTGACCCGTGGCTTGCCCAGGTAGCGCCGCAAGCCTTTGCCGGCCCCGACATAGCGCTTGACGTAATAATTCACGCCGTTGCGCTGCACCCGGATCACCTCTGAGAGCGGGTCCCGCGTCAGACGCTCGCCTTGGAGGGCGAACACGGCCTCGAGGCTTCCGAAATCTTGCGCCAGCCCGGCGTAGGCCGGTTCCAGTGTCCAGCCCGACATCAGAGCGCATCCCCATACCGCTGTTTGCGGGCATACAGTTTGCTGGCCTTGCCTTCGAGCCAGCTCAGCAACGAAGCCTCTTCGGCGAGGATCCGGCGCAGCGGCTGCTGGAAGTAGCCCTTGAGGAAACGCAGCTTGTCGCGGCGAGTCAGGCCGATGTCCAACGCCGAGAAATACAACGCGGCCAAGTCTTTGTTGCGCCAGCGAGTGGTGATGGCCGGACGGGTCTGGGCGCGGTGCAGGTCGATCACCGAAAGCTTGAAATCCCCCGGTGTCACCGGTTTGTCAGTGTGCAGCAAAAAGTGGCAGATGTAGCAGTCACGATGGTTGACGCCGGCACGGTGCATCATCCCGGTCATGCGGGCGACTTCGGCGATCAGGGCATGCTTGAGCGCCGGCGGCGGTGGTTGCTTGACCCAATCGATGCTGAAGTCTTCGAGGCTGACGGTCGGCGCCAGTTCTTCGGTGACGATGAAGGAGTGCTGGTCCGCCGGATTGCTGCCCTTTTCGCCATACGCGACGGCTGTCATGGTCGGCACGCCAACTTCCTGCAAGCGCTGGATAGCCTTCCATTCCTGTCCCGCGCCCAGTACCGGTAGCTTGGCGGTCAGCAGGTTCTTGAAAATTTCCCCCCAACCGATGCCGCGATGGATCTTCACGAAAAAGCCGCGACCGTCCACCTCCGTGCGCAAGGTGCGCCGGGCTTCCAGTTCGCGATAGACCTCGCCCTTGAGCGCCTCGACTTCGGCGAACGCATCGCGCCCGGCCCAAAGGCTCTTGAACGGTTCGGCCAGCATCAACTTCATTATGCGTGCTCCGCCAATATCACATCGGCCGCGTGCTGCGGCATGCTGTAGAGGTCGGCCGTCTCGGCGAAGGCCAGACCGTTGCGGCTCCAAGCCGCCCGTGCGTCGGCGTCGCTCAACATGCGTCCCAGGTACTCGGTGAGCTGTGCCTGTTCGAACGGCTCGTCGAGCACCAGGCCGCTGTCGGCCTCGGCGATGTAATGGGCGTACCCGCACACTGCGCTGACCAGCACCGGCAACCCGGCCACCAGCGCCTCGAGCAGCACGGTGCCGGTGTTCTCGTTGTAGGCCGGATGGATCAACAAGTCGGCCCCCAGCAGGAAACGCGGGATGTCGCTGCGGCCCTTGAGGAACTGTACGTTGTCGCCCAGACCCAGCGCGGCACTCTGCAGTTGGAATACCTTGGGGTCGTCCTGGCCAATTACAAATAGTCGGGTGCGTTTTCGCAACTCGGCTGGCAACGCGGCCAAAGCCTTGAGGCTGCGATCCAC
Organism: Pseudomonas sp. B21-054; assembly: GCF_026016345.1. NCBI lineage: Bacteria > Pseudomonadati > Pseudomonadota > Gammaproteobacteria > Pseudomonadales > Pseudomonadaceae > Pseudomonas > Pseudomonas sp. B21-054. Next base: position 579,849 of record NZ_CP087204.1, on the reverse strand, counting down.
GCCCTTGGTCTTGAACCCGGAACCGATCTGGACCAGCAGCAGGTCCTCGTCGGCCAGCTCGAATTCGGCACGGAACGCGGCGCGGATCTGGTCGGCATCGGCGGGCCGACGACGGTCCTGGGCGATGCCGGGAGGCAACAGGTGGAAGCGCTCCAGCGGCGTGTCGTAGTGCTTGATGAACAGCGGCTGCTGGACTTCGGAGATCATCAGCACCTCGGTCTTGGCGTCCTTGGCGAACACCGCCCGCTCGTACTCGGCGAAGTGCCGGTAGCGGCCCCAACGCCGATACAGCGAATTACGCAGGTTCTGTGCCTTGTCTTCGAAGCAGCCGTCGGCGGCGTAGTACACGTCCAGGCCGGGCATTTTGTTGAAGCCGATCAAGCGATCCACCGGGCGCTTGGCCAGGTCGGCTTCCATCCATGCACTGAGTTTCTCGTTGCGGCGATGGTTGAACAGCGCCTTGACCGGCGCGACCAGCACTTCGAAGCCGGGCGGCACGTCACCTTCCCAGATCAGCGTGTAGACACGGATCTGGTGACCGCGCTGCTGGCACTCCAGGGCGATGCGCATGAAGTCACGCTGCAGGCCGCCAAAGGGGAAATACTTGTAAAGGACAAAAGCCAATTGCATCAGCGCGGCTCCTCAGCCAATAACGTGCTCAGGTGGCTGGCAACACGCTCGGGGTTCAGACGCGTGAAGCACAGGGGCTGCTCGCGTTTCAGGTCAAACCGACGGGCATCTTCGGCGGTCGGCGGGTAAGTGCACTGCTTTTGCATGCAGGGTGCACAGGGAAAATCGCTGGCGAGGTGTACCTGGCCTTTGCCGTAGGCTCCCGTCAGCACCGGATTCGTCGGACCGAGCAGCGAAATCGTCGGCACGTCCAAGGCCGCGGCCAGGTGACCGAGCCCCGTGTCCACGGCCACGCAAGCCTGGGCGCCGGCGAGGATCTTGCCCATTCCCCCCAGATTCAGCTTCGGCAGTACCAGGGCATTGCGTAACCCGCTGGCAATGCGTTCGGCCCGAGCCTTCTCGGCTGGGTTGCCCCACGGCAGTTTTACCACCACGCCGAACTGCCCCATGCGCTCGGTGAGCTGGCGCCAATAGAGTTCGGGCCAGTGCTTGGACTCCCAGGTCGTGCCATGCAGGAACACCACGTAGGGATAAGGGCGTGGCAATTCCACCAGTCGGTCGATGTCGAGGCCATAGCTGCCCTGGGTTTGCGGCAAGTCATAGCCCAGCGCCAGGGCGAACAACTGGCGCACGCGCTCGACCGCATGCTGACCACGGGCCACCGCCAGGCGCCGGGAATAGAAACGCGCCGCCAAGGGCTCCCGGGCCGAATCCTTATCCAGGCCAGCCACCGGGGCCTTGACGTAACGGGTCAGCCAGGCACTTTTCAACAGGCCCTGGGCATCAATGACCAGGTCGTACTTTTGCGCGCGCACGCTCTGCTTGAAGCGTCGCCATTCGCCGCTCTTGATGGTCTGCCAGAGGTTCTTGCGCCAGCGCCGGATCGCCACCGGGATAATCTTGCCCACGGCCGGGTGCCAGGTGGGAATTTCGGCGAAGCCTTCTTCCACGACCCAATCGAACTTAATGCCAGGAATCGCCCGCGCCGCGTCAGTCAGCGCGGGCAGGGCGTGAATCACATCCCCCAGCGAAGAGGTCTTGATCAGCAATACCCGCAAGTTACTGAACCTCCACGGGTGTGCCCTGCAAACGGTCCAAGGCCTCGTTAACCGACGGCGGCATGAGTTGGCGCAGGCAGTTGTAATGACCGAAGCGGCAGGTACGGTCGAAGCATGGGCTGCACTCGATGCCCAGGCGCACGACCTCGACCTTGTCGGCCAGCGGCGGCGTGAAGCCCGGCGACGTGGAGCCGTAGACCGCCACCAATGGACGGTTCAAGGCGGCGGCCACGTGCATCAGGCCGGAGTCGTTGGACACCACCGAATCGGCGCAGGACAGCAGGTCGATGGCCTCGGCCAGGGACGTATCGCCGCTGAGGTTCACCGACTCTTCCCGAAGGCCCGGGATCAGCCGCGAGCGGATGTCTTCGCCCACCGAGTGATCGTTTTTCGAACCGAACAGCCAGACTTGCCAGCCGTCGCGAATCTTTGCCTCGGCGACCTGTGCGTAATGCTCCGCCGGCCAGCGCTTGGACTCGCCAAACTCTGCGCCCGGACACAGGGCCAGTACCGGACGATCCAGACTCAGGCCGAACTTGACCAGCGCCGCTTCCCGGGTGACCGGATCGATCTGCAGGTTCGGGCGCGGATACGGCTTGGGCAACTCGGCACCCGGCTCGTAGGCCAGGGCCATGAAGCGCTCGATCATCAGCGGATAACGGTCTTTGTCCAACGTGCGCACGTCGTTGAGCAGGCCGTAGCGAAACTCGCCACGCCAGCCGGTGCGCTTGGGAATACCGGCGAAGAACGGCACCAGCGCCGATTTCAAGGAATTGGGCAGCAGGATCGCCTGGTCGTATTGGCCAGCGAGGGATTTACCAATGCGCCGACGGGTCGCCAGCTCCAACACGCCGTGGCCGAGCGGGAAGCTCAGGGCCTTGCGCACCTCGGGCATGCGCTCAAGGATCGGCCGGCTCCACTCTGGAGCCAGGACATCGATTTCGCACTGTGGATGGCGCTGTTTCAGACACTGGAACAGTGTCTGCGCCATCACCATGTCACCGACCCAACTGGGCCCAACGATCAGAATATTCATGTGGCTTCCAAAAACGATACGGGGAGGCCTACGCCTCCCCGCCTCGAGAATCACTGTGGCTTAGGTCGTTACCTGTTGCCTTCAATCTACAACTGTGGGGGCGAGCTTGCTCGCGATAGGGCCATAACATTCAACATCCATGCTGCCTGACATTCCGCTATCGCGAGCAAGCTCGCTCCCACAGGGTCCCGCATAGGTTTCAAGTACCGTGCAGCACTACAAATCCACTGTGGGGGCGAGCTTGCTCGCGAGGAGGCCAGCACATTCAACATCAATGTCACCTGACACACCGCCATCGCGAGCAAGCCCGCTCCCACATTTAAAGCTTCAGCTCAGCCCCAACTCCCGCCAAATCCGCAGCACCTGTTGACGCTCATCCACGAACTGGTCGCCTGCAATCACCCCGGCATCTTTCTGCAAGGCCTGGCGGTGAGCGGCGGAGCGGTAGGCTTTATAGGCCTCGCGCAACAGGGTGGCGTCTTCCGCCGGCATCAACCCGACTTCCTGCAACCCTTCCAGGATGCGGATGTTATCGGTGTAGCGCAGCAGCGATGGGTGTTCCTCGGACCACGCCAGGGCCGCGTATTGCACCATAAATTCAATATCGACGATACCTCCGGCATCCTGCTTGAGGTCGAAGGGCGCCGTGGCCTCGAAGGCATTTGCCGCGGTCCCGGCGGCGGTGGCCTTGCTGCCCAGGTTATCGCGCATCTTGGCGCGCATTTCACTGACCTCCTGGCGCAGCGTCGGCAAATCACGCTGGCGCCCCAGCACCTGGGCGCGGACTTTCTCGAACGCCTGGCCCACATCCTGGCTGCCCACCAGCACCCGGGCCCGCACCAACGCCTGATGCTCCCAGGTCCAGGCCTCGTTCTCCTGATAACGGGCAAACGCCCCGAGGGAACTGACCAATAACCCTGATGCCCCGGACGGCCGCAGACGCATGTCCACTTCATACAACTGCCCGGAGTTGGTCTGGGCAGTCAGCAAGTGAATGATCCGCTGGCCAAGCCGAGTGAAGAACTGCGCGCCGTCGATAGGTTTCGGCCCATCGGTTTCCGCCAGGGGGTCGCCGTCGTGGATGAACACCAGGTCCAGGTCGGAACCATGCCCCAATTCCAGGCCGCCGACTTTCCCATAGCCGACAATAATGAAGCCCGGATCGCACAAGCTGCCATCGGTGCGCAGCGGCACACCATGCTTGGCCACCGTCTGGCGCCAGGCCAGGGCCAGGACTTGTTCGAGGATGGCCTCGGCCAGCCAGGTCAGGTAGTCGCTGACTTTCATCAGCGGCAGGCTGCCGGCGATTTCCGAGGCCGCCACCCGCAGGCGATGCGCCAGTTTGAAATGCCGCAGCGCTTCCATCTGCTGCTCAAGGTCATCCTCAGGAATGCGCGTCAGGCGCTCACGCAACTCAGCCGCCAGTTCCGGCGCCAAGGGCGGCTTGAACAGGCGGCCTTCATTGAGCAATTCATCGAGTAACAGCGGAAAACGTGTGATCTGCTCGGCGATCCACGGGCTCGCCGCGCACAGCGTCAGCAAGCGCCGCAGGGCGCCGGGGTTTTCCGTCAGCAACACCAGATAGGCCGAGCGACGGGCCACCGCTTCCACCAGCGGCAGCACCCGCTCAAGCACCAGGTCGGGATTGGCATGTTCCACCGCCTGAGCCAGCAGACGCGGAATAAACGCATCCAGACGCTCGCGCCCCAGACGCTGCATGGCGCGCAACTGCGGACTGCCGCGCAAAACGGCCAAGGCTTTCAGCGCCTTGGGTGCGTCGGCGAAACCGCCCTCTTGCAGCTGACGACACGCGGCCTCTTCATCCTGGCTGTCCTCCCACAATGGCAACCACTCGCCGCCCACTGCCACTTCGCTTTCGCTGCCCTCGTCTTCATCCGGGTCCGCGATGACCTGGCCGAAATGCCAGGCAACCCGTCCGCGCCAGTACATCAATTGTTCATGGAAGGCCGGCCAGTCGGCAAAGCCCAGCATGAACGCAATGCGCGCCTGGTCCTGCGGGCTGTCCGGCAGCATCTGGGTCTGACGGTCGGCGATCGCCTGGATCGCATGTTCGGTGTAGCGCAGGAATTCGTAGCCCTGGCGCAACTCGTCGATCACCTTGGCCGGCAGATAGCCCTGGCCTTCCAGGGTGCCCAGCACTTTGAGCAGCGGCCGTTGCTGCAAACTCAAGTCGCGCCCGCCGTGGATCAGTTGGAACGCCTGGGCAATGAACTCCACCTCGCGAATACCGCCCGAGCCCAGCTTGATGTTGTCGGCCATGCCCTTGCGCCGGACCTCCTGCTGGATCAGCTGTTTCATGGTGCGCAACGCTTCGATGGCAGAGAAGTCCAGGTAACGGCGATAAACGAACGGGCGCAGCATGTCGAGCAATTGCGCGCCAGCCACCTGGTCACCCGCCACCACTCGCGCCTTGATCATGGCGTAGCGTTCCCAGTCGCGGCCCTGGTCCTGGTAATACTGTTCCAACGCGTTGAAGCTCAGCACCAGCGCACCCGCCGAACCGTAGGGGCGCAGGCGCATGTCGACGCGGAACACGAAACCGTCGACAGTCATCGGGTCCAGGGCCTTGATCAGGCGTTGGCCAACGCGAATGAAAAACTCCTGGTTATCCAGGGGACGCTTCGCACCGACGGTTTCGCCGCCCTCGGGGTAGGCGAAGATCAGGTCGATGTCCGACGACAGGTTCAGCTCCACCGCACCGAGCTTGCCCATGCCCAGGATGACCATGTGCTGCACCTCGCCACTGCGCCGGCCTGTTGGCGTGCCGAACTGCTGGACGAGGCGCTGGTAGAGCCATTGATAGGCCTGGTCGATGCAGGTGTCGGCCATGTCCGAGAGGTCGCGACAGGTCTGGACCAGATCGGCCCGGCGTGTCAGGTCGCGCCAGATGATCCGTACCTGCTGGCGGGTACGCTGGCGGCGCAGGACGCGGCCCAGTTCGTCTTCGGTTTCAGCGGCCTGCACGGCGGCGGCAATCTGCGCGCGCATTTCACCGGGCGCCAGGCTGCGGTCCAGTTCGCCGCTGCGTACCAGCTCCAGCAGCATTGCCGGGTCGCGGACACTCTGCTCGATGACAAAATCACTGGCGGCGGCAATGCGCTTGAACTCATCCCAGCGCTCAGACGTCCAGGCGGACAACCCGTGGTCGTCGTCCAGTGAGGCGACCGCCGCACGGAACGACTGCTCGGCACGGTTGACCAATGACTGGAGAATGGCCGGTACCATTTCCGGTATTGGGGCAAGCGAGGGCAGGCTCATGGTCTATCCTTGATCGGCGCGGGAGAAGCTGGATGTAGTGTTTTTTCAAAGAACACTACCTGATCGACTGTCGAACAAAGATGATAAATAGCTGAAAATCTGATTTTATTGGCAGCCTGCATCAAGTTTTTACCTGTTCGAGTTGGCTAAAGACCAACAGTAACGATTATTCTCACAACGAAACGAGGGGCCACGAGTCGCTCATGTGTAGTTTTACTACTCGTCTATACATTCGAAAGGCTGAAACGGCCGACGATTTGTAGTAAAACTACACGCCGCCGAAACAACCCTTCGGCAATCCAAGAATTTATATCGTCTGCCCACAAGGCCAGTCGCAAACTCAGGCAACCGATTCTGGTAGCCTTTCCGCCCTGGAGCAAGCCATGCAAGACCTCGATCCCGTCGAAACCCAGGAATGGCTGGACGCCCTGGAATCGGTTCTCGACAAAGAAGGCGAAGACCGTGCTCATTATCTGATGACCCGTATGGGCGAACTCGCAACCCGCAGCGGTTCGCAACTGCCCTACGCCATCACTACGCCATACCGCAACACGATCCCTGTGACCCACGAAGCACGCATGCCTGGCGACCTGTTCATGGAACGCCGCATTCGCTCGCTGGTCCGTTGGAACGCGTTGGCCATGGTCATGCGTACCAACCTGAAAGATTCTGACCTGGGCGGTCACATCTCCAGCTTCGCCTCCAGCGCGACGCTGTATGACATCGGCTTCAACTACTTCTTCCAGGCCCCGACCGACGAACACGGCGGCGACCTGATCTACTTCCAGGGTCACGCATCGCCAGGCGTCTACGCCCGTGCGTTCATGGAAGGCCGCATCACCGAAGACCAGATGAACAACTTCCGCCAGGAAGTGGACGGCAACGGCCTGTCCTCGTACCCGCACCCTTGGCTGATGCCGGACTTCTGGCAGTTCCCGACCGTGTCCATGGGCCTGGGCCCGATCCAGGCGATCTACCAGGCGCGCTTCATGAAGTACTTGGAAGCCCGCGGCTTCATCCCGGCCGGCAAGCAGAAAGTCTGGTGCTTCATGGGCGACGGCGAGTGCGACGAGCCGGAATCCCTGGGCGCTATTTCCCTGGCCGGCCGCGAGAAGCTGGACAACCTGATCTTCGTCATCAACTGCAACCTGCAGCGCCTCGACGGCCCGGTTCGCGGCAACGCCAAGATCATCCAGGAACTCGAAGGCGTGTTCCGTGGCGCCCAGTGGAACGTCAACAAAGTCATCTGGGGCCGTTTCTGGGACCCACTGCTGGCAAAAGACGTCGACGGCATCCTGCAGCGCCGCATGGACGAAGTCATCGACGGCGAGTACCAGAACTACAAGGCCAAGGACGGTGCGTTCGTTCGCGAGCACTTCTTCAACTCGCCTGAACTCAAGGCGATGGTTGCCGACCTGTCCGACGACGAGATCTGGAAGCTCAACCGTGGCGGCCACGACCCGTACAAGGTCTATGCGGCGTACCACCAGGCAGTCAATCACAAAGAACAGCCGACCGTCATCCTGGCCAAGACCATCAAGGGTTATGGCACCGGTGCGGGCGAAGCGAAGAACACTGCGCACAACACCAAGAAAGTCGATGTCGACAGCCTGAAGTTGTTCCGCGACCGCTTCGACATTCCGGTCAAGGACAGCGAGCTGGAAAACCTGCCGTTCTTCAAGCCCGAAGAAGGCAGCGCCGAAGCCCGTTACCTGGCCGAGCGTCGTGCCGCACTGGGCGGTTTCGTACCGCAGCGCCGCGCCAAGAGCTTCAGCCTCCCGACGCCGCCACTGGAGACCCTCAAGGCGATCCTCGACGGTTCGGGCGACCGTGAAATTTCCACCACCATGGCCTTTGTGCGGATCCTCGCGCAGCTGGTCAAGGACAAGGAAGTCGGCCAGCGCATCGTCCCGATCATCCCGGACGAAGCCCGTACCTTCGGTATGGAAGGCATGTTCCGTCAGTTGGGCATCTACTCGTCCGTCGGCCAGCTCTACGAGCCAGTCGATAAAGACCAGGTGATGTTCTACCGCGAAGACAAGAAGGGCCAGATCCTCGAAGAAGGCATCAACGAAGCGGGCGCCATGAGCTCCTTCATTGCCGCCGGTACTTCGTACTCCAGCCACAACCAGCCGATGCTGCCGTTCTACATCTTCTACTCGATGTTCGGCTTCCAGCGTATCGGCGACCTGGCCTGGGCCGCCGGCGACAGCCGTACCCGTGGCTTCCTGATCGGCGGTACCGCGGGCCGGACTACCCTGAACGGTGAAGGCCTGCAGCACGAAGACGGCCACAGCCACATGCTGGCCGGGACCATCCCGAACTGCCGCACCTATGATCCAACCTACGGCTACGAGCTGGCGGTGATCATCCAGGACGGCATGAAGAAGATGACCGAAGAGCAACAGGACGTCTTCTACTACATCACCGTGATGAACGAGTCCTACCAGCAGCCAGCCATGCCGGCCGGCGTGGAAGCGGGCATCGTCAAGGGTATGTACCTGCTCGAGGAAGACACCCGTGAAGCGGCGCACCACGTCCAACTGATGGGCTCCGGCACCATCCTGCGTGAAGTGCGTGAAGCCGCGAAGATCCTGCGTGAAGAATTCAACGTCGGCGCCGACGTCTGGAGCGTCACCAGCTTCAACGAACTGCGTCGCGATGGCCTGGCCGTGGAACGCAGCAACCGTCTGCACCCGGGCCAGAAGCCTAAGCTGAGCTACGTCGAAGAGTGCCTGAACGGCCGCAAAGGTCCGGTCATCGCCTCTACCGACTACATGAAGCTGTTCGCCGAGCAGATCCGCCAGTGGGTTCCTTCCAAGGAATTCAAGGTGCTGGGCACCGACGGTTTCGGCCGTAGCGACAGCCGCAAGAAGCTGCGTCACTTCTTCGAAGTCGACCGTAAGTTCGTTGTGTTGGCAGCCCTGGAAGCCCTGGCTGATCGTGGCGATATCGAACCTAAGGTAGTGGCCGAGGCCATCGCCAAGTTCGGCATCGATCCAGAAAAACGCAACCCACTGGACTGCTGAGGAGAATTTTCGTGAGCGAACTCATTCGCGTACCTGACATCGGCAGCGGTGAAGGTGAAGTCATTGAACTGTTTGTGAAAGTCGGCGACCGCATCGAAGCCGACCAGAGCATCCTGACGCTTGAATCGGACAAGGCCAGCATGGAAGTGCCTGCGCCGAAGGCCGGTGTGATCAAGAGCCTGAAAGTGAAGCTGGGCGATCGCCTGAAAGAAGGCGACGAACTGCTGGAGCTGGAAGTCGAGGGCGCCGCTGCGGCACCTGAGGCGGCCGCGCCTGCAGCGGCCCCGGCGGCGGCTGAAAAGCCTGCCGCTGCACCCGCTGCCGAGGCGGCTCCCGCCCCGGCTGCTGCGCCTGCGGCTGCCACGGTCCAGGACATTTATGTCCCGGACATCGGTTCGTCGGGCAAGGCCAAGATCATCGAAGTACTGGTCAAGGCCGGCGACACCGTCGAAGCCGACCAGTCGCTGATCACCCTGGAATCCGACAAAGCCAGCATGGAAATCCCGTCGCCGGCCGCCGGTGTGGTGGAAAGCGTCGAGATCAAGCTGGAAGACGAAGTGGGCACCGGTGACCTGATCCTGAAGCTGAAAGTAGCCGGTGCCGCCGCACCGGCCGCGCCAGCCCAGGCCGCAGCGCCTGCTGCCAAGACCGAAGCTGCTCCGGCTCCAGCTCCAGCTGCCGCCGCACCGGCCGCCAAGGCCGAGGCGCCAGCCCAGGCAGCAGCGCCTGCGCCAAGCGGTGCCAAGGTGCACGCCGGCCCTGCGGTGCGTCAGCTGGCCCGTGAATTTGGCGTCGAGCTGTCGGCCGTTGGCCCAAGCGGCCCGCACGGTCGTGTGCTCAAGGAAGACGTGCAAGCCTACGTCAAGGCCATGATGCAGAAGGCCAAGAATGCACCGGCCGAAGGCGCCACCGGCGGCGCGGGTATCCCGCCGATTCCGGCGGTGGACTTCAGCCGCTTCGGCGAAACCGAAGAAGTGGCGATGACTCGCCTGATGCAAATCGGCGCATCGAGCCTGCATCGCAGCTGGCTGAACATTCCCCACGTGACTCAGTTCGACCAGGCCGACATCACCGAGCTGGAAGCCTTCCGTGTTGCGCAGAAAGCCGTGGCAGAAAAGGCCGGCGTGAAGCTGACCGTGCTGCCGCTGCTGCTCAAGGCCTGTGCGCACCTGCTCAAGGAACTGCCGGACTTCAACAGCTCCCTGGCCCCAAGCGGCAAGGCTGTGATCCGCAAGAAATACGTGCACATCGGCTTTGCCGTCGACACCCCGGAAGGCCTGCTGGTGCCGGTCATCCGCAACGTCGACCAGAAGAGCCTCTTGCAACTGGCTGCCGAAGCCGCTGCCCTGGCCGAAAAAGCCCGGAACAAGAAGCTCACCGCCGACGACATGCAAGGCGCCTGCTTCACCATCTCCAGCCTCGGCCACATTGGCGGCACCGGCTTCACGCCGATCGTCAACGCGCCGGAAGTGGCGATCCTGGGTGTTTCCAAGGCCACCATCCAGCCTGTCTGGGACGGCAAAGCCTTCCAGCCGAAGCTGATGCTGCCGCTGTCGTTGTCCTACGATCACCGTGTAATCAACGGCGCCGCCGCCGCACGCTTCACCAAGCGTCTGAGCGACCTGCTGGGCGACATCCGCACCATCCTGCTGTAACACCGGACGGCCCTTCCTCGCGAAGGGCCGTTCGAAGCACCGTTTTCCGAGCGCCACGCTCGTACCTCAACCCCGCCCGTTTGGCGGGGCTTTTTTTGCCTGAAATAAAGGTCGACGTTTGGAACGGGCCAATAACTTTCCTACCTCCTCCCGCATAAATGACTACATCCTCTAGTGGTCATCACCTACAACTTCCGCCCCCTCCCCGATCAATATTTATGATGCGCCGCGCTTTAGCATCAGACCACCAATTCAACTAACGACTTGCCTCTGAACTTTCTAAAAAAAACACTGAATTTCGAATGGATTCGAATATGTTAAAACCTACCGTCGGCCCTATTGTCGGCCATACAACAACGGATCACGCACGTATATTCCTGCGGGGCGATTACGATAACAACTTGGTATTCGCCGGTATTCGCCATCGGCGCCTGGGCGATACAGTCTGGTCGAAAGGGCATTTTGTTCAATTGAAAGCCTACCGCGACATGTCCGATGTCATCGTCTTGAAAGACCTTCAACCTGACACCGCCTATGAATATCAGGCCGGCTGGCTCAGCCCCTTGAGTCCGACCCATACCGTGGAAACCATTCAGGAGCTGCCGCTGCAATGGCCCAGGAAAACCTACTGTTTGCGCACGCCGGCCAGCAAACCGGGTACACCACACGCTTACATCGTGGGCTCTTGCCGTTATCTGCGAGTCACTCGTGGCGTCCCGTTGCTACCCGGACTCGGGGACCGTACCTTCGCCGGCATCAATCGTATTGTGGAACAGGCCAGCCCGCCGATCAGCGCTGTCGTGATGGCCGGCGACCAGGTTTATCTCGACGACCTGAATGCTGTCGCTCCGGACCGAAACTATAAGGACATTCTTTTTAAGTACCGCACCGTTTTTGCCCAGCCGCATATCCAAAAGTTAATGTCCGGGACACCGACCTATATGATCCTCGACGACCATGAAATCGAGGATAACTGGCCAGCCAATAAAAACGGCAACGATGAGATCTTGTATGCAAATGCCATGAATGCTTATGCGCTTTATCAGGCCAGTCATGGGCCCGCTCATGAACTTTCAAGCGACGGGACATTAAATAAATCGCTAAAGCGGTACTGGTATCTATTTGCCAACAGCGATATCGAATGGTTCGTCACCGACAGCCGGACGCAACGCAACCTGGCGGCGGACGATCGGCGCATCCTCGATGAGGAACAGGAACAGTCCCTGCTCGAATGGCTCGTCAACAGCCCCGCCCGGGTCAAATTCGTCGTCACCAGCGTCATGTTCTTCCCTGACAGCAAACGCAACGACGGTGACGCTTGGCAGGCCTTCCCGAAACAACGCCTGCGTTTGCTGGAAACCATTCGCCGCCATGGGATCAAGAACGTGATTTTCGTGTCCGGTGACGTTCACGGTTCCATGACCAGTTGCCTGCATCACAGCCAGGATCCTGATTTTGAAGTCAATACCGTGGTGTCCTCGCCGTTCTACAACAGCAAACTGCTGCCTTTCGCAAAAGCCTCGGATTTTATTTTCGACCCACCCATGGCCCGGACGGAAACCGCTGAATATCACTACGCACTGACCAGCAAAGTGGTCAGCCAGGACAACTTCGCCCGTCTGTATGTCACGGCGCAGAGCGTTCAGGTCACCTTTTACGACCGTGACGGCAGCGCACTGCAAGCCGTCGATATCCCGTTGCGCTGACGGGTGGTATAACCACCCGTGTCCTCTGATCGGCTGGCAACTGTAGAAATCCCCCTGTCGGCCGATAAAAGGTTTATAGCACTTGGCCTTCATCTCTCTTGTCAGCCAGTGCCGCAATGATGCAACCTTGCGGCAATCCGTAATTACAAGGGCGTCAGCCCGGCGCGATCAGCATTTTCGAAGCGAGTTTCCTCATGAAAAGCCAACCCGATGCCGCCAGCCGTATGGCGGCCGAGGTAGTGACGCAGTTGCCGGTGCCCTCGCGGCTCGGCATGCTGCGTTTCGAACGGCTGAATGAAGCGAGCTGGGCGCTATTGTTCCTCGACCCCAATTGCGAACGTTACTTCGGCCTGCCGGCAGTAGAGCTGTGCTCGCTGGTCAGCGCGCCCTATGCCAGCCTGATGGAGCCCGAGGCGCGCTATCAACTGCATGACGCCATCCAGCAGCAACTGGCCCAGTCCTCCCATTACCAGATCCGCTATACGCTCCATACCACCAAAGGGCCCATGAACCTGTTGGAAACGGGTGAAGCCTACAAGCAGCACAATCGCCATCTGCTGCGCGGTTTCCTGCTGGTGGTGGACAGCTTGCTGCAAAGCGAACCGTCGATACCGGCCTTGGACCTGGAAACCCAGAACTCGCGCCTGCAAATCGCCCTGGAATTGAACCAGCGGGCCCAGCAAGAGCAGCTCCAGCATCTGGACCGGGTGCGCGCCCAACAAGACCTGATTCTGCTGCTGAGCCGTCAGCGCTACAGCGCCAGCAATTCGCTGCACGAAGCCGCCGAACTCATCACCCGCAGCGCCTGCGATATCTACCAGATCGACTGCGCCAGCATCTGGGACCTGACAGACGGCAAGCTGGTGCCGATTTCGGCCTTCAACCGCGTCACCCAGGAATACTTTCTGCCGGACGTGATCGACGCCAACGAATTTCCTGATTACATGGAAGCGTTGCAGACCTGCCGTGCCATCGACGCCCACAACGCGATGCGCGACCCACGCACCCGGGAAATGGCCGAGAACCTGCGCGCCCGCAACGTCAACGCCATCCTTGACGCCAGCATTCGTATCGACGGCCAGGTGGTCGGCGTACTGTGCCTGGAACAGGTGGGCGCCACCCGCGCCTGGCAATCGGACGAAATCGCCTTTGCCGGTGAACTGGCCGACCAGTTCGCCCAGGTCATCAACAACCACAACCGACGCACCGCCACCAGTGCCCTGCACCTGTTCCAGCGCGCCGTGGAGCAGAGCGCCAACGCGTTCCTGCTGGTCAATTGCGACGGCGTGGTGGAATACGTCAATCCGAGCTTCACCGCCATCACCCAATATTCCACCGAAGAAGTGCACGGCCAGCGCCTGTCAGAGCTGCCGGCCCTGGAGAACCTCAGCGAGCTGCTGTTCGACGCGCCCTCGGCGCTGGCCCAGAGCAACAGCTGGCAAGGCGAATTCAAAAGCCGACGCAAAAACCTGGAACCCTACTGGGGCCAGTTGTCGATTTCCAAGGTCTACGGCGACAATCGCGAACTGACCCACTACATCGGCATCTACGAAGACATCACCCAGACCAAACTGGCCCAGCAGCGCATCGAGCGCCTGGCCTACACCGACAATCTGACCAACCTGGGCAACCGCCCGGCGTTCATCCGCAACCTCGATGAACGCTTCGCCCGGGACAGCGACTCGCCCATCAGCCTGCTGTTGGTGGACATCGACAACTTCAAGCGCATCAACGACAGCCTCGGTCACCAGACCGGCGACAAACTGCTGATCAGCCTGGCCCGGCGCCTGCGCAACAGCCTGAGCCCCAGCGGTAGCCTGGCGCGGTTCGCCAGTAATGAATTCGCCGTGCTGCTGGACGACACCGACCTGGAAGCCGGGCAACAGGTCGCCAGCCAGTTGCTGATGACACTCGACAAACCGATGTTCGTCGATAACCAACTGATCAGCGTGACCGGCTCCGTGGGCCTTGCCTGCGCGCCGCTGCATGGCCGCGATCCCCAGACCCTGATGCGCAACGCCGGGCTCGCCCTGCACAAGGCCAAGGCCAACGGCAAGCACCAGGTCCAGGTCTTCACCGAGGCGCTGAACGCCGAAGCCAGCTACAAGCTGTTCGTGGAAAACAACCTGCGCCGCGCCCTGACCCAGAATGAACTGGACGTGTTCTACCAACCCAAGCTGTGCCTGCGCAGCGGCCGCTTGCTGGGCATGGAAGCATTGTTGCGCTGGAATCATCCCGAAAAGGGCATGATCCGCCCGGATCAGTTCATCAGCGTGGCCGAAGAAACCGGCCTGATCATCCCCATCGGCAAATGGATCGCCCGTCAGGCTTGCCGCATGAGCAAGCAGTTGACCGCCGCCGGCCTGGGCAATCTGCAAGTGGCGATCAACCTGTCGCCCAAGCAGTTCTCCGACCCGGACCTAGTCGCTTCCATCGCCAGCATCCTCAAGGAGGAACAGCTGCCGGCCCGCCTGCTGGAGCTGGAACTGACCGAAGGCCTGCTGCTGGAAGCCACTGAAGACACCCACTTGCAGCTCGACCAGCTCAAGCGCCTGGGCCTGACCCTGGCCATGGACGACTTCGGCACGGGTTACTCATCGCTGAGCTACCTGAAAAAATTCCCGATCGACATCATCAAGATTGATCGCAGCTTCATCCACGAGATCCCGGACAACCAGGACGACATGGAAATCACCTCCGCGGTGATCGCCATGGCCCACAACCTGAAACTCAAGGTCGTGGCCGAAGGCATCGAAACCTCCCAGCAACTGGCGTTCCTGCGCCGTCACCGCTGCGATGTCGGCCAGGGCTACCTGTTCGACCGTCCGATCCCCGGCGCGGAGCTGATCGAAAAGCTCAAGCGCTACCCGCGCGGGCCTCTGGTCTGACAGCTGCGTGTAGCTTGCGGCGGCTTTTCTGAGGCACACTGACGGTCTATTTCGCTCAATTCAATCTGACTGAGAGGACTGATAATGGTCTTGCGCTCGGAAATCCTGGTGAATAAAAACGTGCTCCCTACTCAAGAACAAGCCCTGCCTGGCCGTGAAACCCCGATGACCGTGCCGGACAAACACTTCGTCCTCGACGCGCCCCTGCTGGGCCCGTTTGCCATGGACGTGGATTTCGCGATCTTCGGCCTCGGCTGCTTCTGGGGCGCGGAACGCAAGTTCTGGCAGCGCGAAGGCGTGGTCAGTACCGCGGTGGGTTACGCCGGTGGTTTCACGCCGAACCCGACGTACGAAGAGGTCTGCTCGGGCCTTACCGGCCACAGCGAAGTGGTGCTGGTGGTCTACGAGCCAGCGAAAGTCAGCTACGAACAGCTTCTGAAGATGTTCTGGGAACTGCACAACCCGACCCAGGGCATGCGCCAGGGGAACGACATCGGCACCCAGTACCGTTCGGTGATCTATGCCACCACCCCGGCCCAACTGGCGGCGGCCGAACACAGCAAGCAAGTCTTCCAGGATGAGTTGACCAAGGCCGGCAAAGGCACCATCACCACCGAAATCGAAGAAGCACCGACGTTTTACTTCGCAGAGACTTATCACCAGCAGTACCTGGCGAAGAACCCGGAAGGCTATTGCGGGATTGGCGGGACCGGCGTGACGTGCCCGATCTGACTAAAAGCCTGTTCGCGATATCGGTGGGCCTGGGGCGGTGATGTTGAATGTGCCGCCGTCATCGCGAGCAAGCTCGCTCCCACAGGTCCGGAGGCATACACAAATGTTGTTGCACCCCAGACCAATGTGGGAGCGAGCTTGCTCGCGATAGCGCCCTTGCGGACACCAGCAAAACATCACTCAGCGATCAACCAGTCCATCTGCCACCCGCCCTGGGTCTGCCCCAGCTTTTTCGACAGCCACGGCAGCAGCTCACGCAACTCTTCTTCCAGCCCCCACGGCGGATTGGCAATCGCCAGGCCGGAGCCGTTCAGGCTGTTGGGCGTGGCCAGCGGATGCACCAGCAATTCCACCCGCAACAATTTCGGCGCCCCCGTACCGGCCAGGTCCTGGTAGAACCGGCGCAGCATCCGCTGGTCCTTCACCGGGTACCAGATCGCGGCCACCGTCTGGCGCATCCGGCCAATGGCGTCCTTGAGGGAGGCGGCGCAACGCTGCATCTCATCGAGCTGCTCGAACGGCGGATCGATCAGCATCAAGCCACGTTTCTCGGCCACTGGCAGCAGCGCCCGGGGCACGTGCCAGCCTTCACCCAGGTGCACGGTCACGCGACGGTCGCCTTTCATGTTGTCCTTGAGCAGCACGCCATCTTCGGGGTGTTTTTCGTTGAGTAACACCCGGTCCTGCGGCCGGGTCAGGCGCCGCGCCAGCTCCGGTGACCCCGGGTAGTAGCGCAGTTGCCCATCCGGGTTCATTTCGTGCAGCACCTTCATGTAATCGGCGGTCAGCGGCGGCAGATCCTCCTGGCCCCACAACCGCGCGATGCCTTCCAGGTATTCACCGGTACGATTGGCCTGGTCGCCCTGCAAGTCGTACAGCCCGATGCCCGCATGGGTATCGAGGTAGGCGAAGGGCTGCTCCTTGCGCGACATCAGGGCGATGAGGCGGGTCAAGGTCAGGTGTTTGAACACGTCGGCGTGATTGCCGGCGTGGAAGGCGTGGCGATAATTCATGGCGGCTCCTGCGAAGGGCGACGAGTTTACCTTGAAGCGCGTCGAACGTCAGGGGTTCGCAGCCGAGCGGACGCGCCGCATGAAGGTTCGCTGGCATCAGTCCAGTTCTTGCCGCAAGTACGCCTGCAATTGCGCTTTTGACGCACGAGCTGATCCAGGGATTTCAAGGAAGTGCGCGATCTTGCAGCGCAGAACGCTCTCGTCAGCCTGCTCGAACAGGTACGGGTGCTCCTCGCTCAGCCACTTGAACAGGTTGTTCAGCAGACAATCCGTCGACGTTTCGGCCAATTCATCCAGCAGTAAAGGAGGAACCTCCCACCAGGGAAAAGCCCGAGCCGAGCCCTGGACGTTCCCCACGACTTCAAGGGATTGGCCGTTGATCAGACAACGGCTGATAACGGGCAGCAACTGCCCCGCATCCACCTCGCCGGACTGCAGGATGGGCCACACGAACCGTCCATCCCAAAAGCGGAAAAAAACCGACTTGCCGCCGGGCAACAGAACCTGCGTAAGCCCACGCAGATGCTCGGCAAGGATTTCCTGGCCGGCAGAAGACACCGCCAGCCAACCCCAATCAAGCGAGTCGGTGGCCGCCACCCAGTCAAGGAACTCACTGTCTATGGCGACAGCGCCGACATAGGGCATGACCGATTCCCACTCGGCGTAAGGCGTATCGGCCCAGATCGGGGTGGGTGCCAACATCATCGAGCGCCTCCAGGCCGTCAACGGTCCGACGGCACAAGCGTTGCTGAAGACAGCGAAGAGCTGCTCGCCTGCCTGCAAGGGGTGTCGCTCCAGCCAGGCGTGCGGAGTTTGGCCAGTGCTCATGGGCGCTCCCGGACATCAACAAATTTGCCAAAGGCCGGCGGTACCGCGCAGACGCCTTGCTTGCAACGCTCACATTCCTCGCAAAACGGCGCCTGGCCTTGCAGGCTGAGGATTTGTGCGAGAGAAAGTGGAGCAGCCGTCGCGGCGACGCGCTTTTCGGTCAGGACGGGCAATATTGGCGTCGCGCTCATAGCGGCCATCGGCGCACCACCGACCTCAATGGGCACGCTGCTGAAAATCCCGCCCGCACCAATGTTGATCCAATGCCCGCCGGCCTGAATGGTCGCACTGACGCCGCCGTCCAGGACCACTTGCTGCCCCGCGTGAACGTGAAAATGCTGGCTGGCGCTGAGGGCCTGGCTGGTCACACGAATATGCCGCTCGCCGGTCACCACCAAGTGATCGTCCTGCCTGACTTCGGCCTGACGCCGTCCGTGGGTGAGGCGCTGCTCATCAGCCTTGAGCTCGTGCCGCGCCGTGCCGGTGACGACGACGCTGCGCTCATGATCGACCTGCAACCGCTGGTCGTGCAACACGTGCTGGGTCCAGTTGCGCTGCGCGCGCAGATAGATCTCCTCGGCCCCCTGGCGATCCTCGATGCGCAACTCGTTGTACCCCCCTCCGCCAGGGCTGCTCTGGCTGCGCAATATGCTGCGGGTCTTGTCCGCCGGCAGATCCAGTGGCACCGGGTTGGCGCCGTTCGGTAGACAACCCACCACCAGAGGCTTGTCCACGTCGCCATCGATGAAACCCACCAGTACTTCCATGCCGACCCGAGGAATCATCACACCGCCGTAACGGTCGTGAGCCCAACCGGAGGCCACCCGCAGCCAGCAACTGGAATGCTCGTTTCGTTGGCCGTCGCGATCCCAGATCAGTTGCACCTTGACCCGTCCGAATTCGTCGCAATGGATCTCGCTGTCGACGGGCCCGGTCACCACCGCCGGTTGATAACCGTGGGCCGGCGGCTTTTCGTGACGCAGGGGCGGACGGAAGAAAACATCCCATGGGGTGGCCAGGAAAGTGTTGCTGTACCCCTGGAATTCATCCGGACTATCGCCGGCTGTTTCTTCCAGCACTTGCGGCTGGCGGCCGCGGTGGCTGACCTCCGTGAGCAGCCACAGGTCATTCCACTGCGCTCGGGGATGTCCATGGATTTGCATGAAATGCCCGCTGACGAGGGCTGTTTGATCACTGCGCCCCTCCGCCAGCCGGTAATCGGCACCGTGGCGCTCGAGGACGCGCCGGCTCAGGTAGCGCCCCTGTTCGCGGTCGGAAAACTGGCCGGGGTAGCGATAGTCTTCCAGTACCGGTTGCTGCTGATTATCGAGGCTGGTTTGCAACAGTAGGCTGGGTTTGCGGAAATCGTAGTCGCGCAGCGTCACCGCGTTGGTCCGGGCCTGGAGGCGCACCGCCAGACGCTTGATCGCCGGTTCGTCGGCGACCATGCCACTGCCTGGCAGATACATCGTCGACTGCGGTAAACGGGGAAACACCGTTTGGTCGTCACCAAACACCAGCAGGTGACCGTCAGGGCTGTGCCTGAAGTGGTAATGGATGCCAACCTCGGCGCAAAGCCGCTCGATGAAGGCCAGATCGCTCTCACCGTACTGCACGCAGTATTCACGCTCGGGGTATTGCCCGCCGAAGCTGAACTGGAACGCATCGCCCTGGATACCATGGTCCTTCAAGACCCTGGTGATGATCGCTGGCACGCTCAGATGCTGGAAAATCCGCTGGTTGATGCGATGACGCAGGTAAGCCAGGCGTGGCACCAGGCTGATCTGGTAACGGGTCAGGCGCTTGCCCGAATCACCCTGGGCCACGCTGTAGACCTGGCCATGTATGCCACGGCCCGGCGCATCAAAACCCAGGTAGGCCTGACAGTGCAGGAGCTCCTCCAATGCCAGGTCGGGGCGCTCACTGACCAGCTCCACGTCAAAGCGATAGGGCTGGCTGATGGCCTCCTGGCCCTTGAACTCAAGCACCTCGAGCCCGTTCGGCCCGCTGTCGAGCGTCAGCGTGAAACGCGGTTGGTTGGCAGGCGCGAACATCCGATGTCCTCTGCTGAATGAAAGGCGGGCGATTCTGCATCAGCCATACGGAAAGTTGATCGACGCTCAGAAAAAACAGATTTGCCTTACGTACAAAGAGCTAAAAGCTGCAAAACGTATGGCACTTTCCGACAGACATTCCTTGCATCGTGAGCTACAGAAACCGTCGCACGAATGAATCAGCAACTTCTTACAACGCAACAGGACTCGAGCTGCAAGTTGGCGTGATAACGTTTTTTACCCGTTATAAAAAGCAAAGGACGCAACCCATGACCATTCGCCACGCAAAGATTGCAATGACCCTGGCGCTCGCCGCATTCGCCTTCCTGACCGTGTTCAACAACATCACGGACTACAGCTCCAACTTCAATTTCGTCCAGCACGTGCTGAGCATGGATACCACCTTCCCTGACAATGCCGCCCGCTATCGAGCCATCGATCAACCCTGGATGTGGCACGGCGCCTATTGGCTGATCATCCTCGGTGAAGCGATCACGGCAGGGCTGCTGGGCTACGGCGCGCTGAAGCTGTGGCAGGCACGCAAGGCCGAGGGCGTGGTGTTCGCACGCGCCAAGGGATGGGCCATCGCCGGTTTGACGGTGGGTTTCTTCGTCTGGTTTTTCGGCTTCATGGTCGTCGGCGGCGAATGGTTTCTGATGTGGCAGTCAGATATCTGGAACGGCCAGGATGCCGCGTTCAGGTTCTACATGGCGATCCTGGGTGTACTGATCTTCCTCAACCAGCCCGATACTGACATGAAGTGACCTTAAGAGTGACGGCGAAGATCGCAATCGCCAACTGGTCCGCTCCAGCAAAAACAAAAACATTTATTAATACTTTTTATAGCTAAATAGCATTTAAAACTGTCAGGACTGACAGTACCCAAAAAAGCAAAAAAGGTAATAGTCCACTGCACGATGCATGAGCACCCGAACATCCCAATGTTCAAAAAGCTGTTAACAAGAGCACAACAGTCAGGAGCTCACTATGAAACCCTCTTTGTTCGCCGCTGCATGCCTGATGATTTTTTTTGACCTTTGCACACCCGCAGAGGCTCAATTGATTTGGGATGGAGATGCCGCCAATCCTATTGGTAAAGAAAAAATATTCGGGAATGCCGTGAGTGAATGCCCGGCACCGTCCAGCATCACCGTGATAGACGATACGACCCGAGGCAAAGCCTGGTTATTCCATAAAGGCGCCGGCGAACCCCGCTGCGAGGCGCGCAATATCAGGACTGGCGCCAATCACACACCTTATCGATTCGAAAAAGACAAAACCTACTTCATTGGCTGGTCATTCAAGCTGAATGACACCCAGAGCAATCATCATCCATTCCAATGGAAGTCCTATGAAACGGGCCATCAACAAAACTATCCGTTCCTGATGAATGCCAAGGACGGCAACTTGAGGCTTTTCTACTACGGCATCCCAGGCGAGACATCCGGGGTGATCTGGACTCAACCCATTGAACCGTTCAAGTGGTATTGCCTGATCTTGGCCATCCATACGTCCAATCAATCAGGCAGCGGCTGGGGAGAGCTATGGTTCGATGGTCAAGCACAGACATTCAGCAACGGCCAGAAGCGCTTTTCCGGAAGAACCTGGGACGGCGCGAACATAGGTGCAAACGAGCCTAAATGGGGCGCCTATAACAAACATCAGCCGGGCGTCATGGAGGATGTAAAAAACTATATTTCCGGCCTGAAGATAGGCACCACGTACGCCGATGTCGAACAGGCCTGCCGTTGAGGGGCTGGATTCGCTCGGTGAATCACACGCGTTGCCAGTCCCATCCCACCTGACACCCCATAAAAAACGGCCCGCCTCCATGGGAGACGAGCCGTTTCTTATGCAAACGCTCAAGCGAGCCATCCAGGCCCCGCTGAAGCCTTACTGGTTCAGACGAAAATCTTTTTCGGCCGCTTCGAAGCGCTGCAGCATACCGGTGGTAGGCGAGCCCATCTTGCTGACGAAGTAGATAGCCAGGCTGGCGAAGATAAAGCCTGGGATGATTTCGTACAGGCCCAGCAGTTCGAAGTGTTTCCAGACGATCACGGTGATCGCACCCACCAGGATGCCGGCCAATGCGCCGTTACGGGTCATGTTTTTCCAGATCACGGAGATCAGGACAACCGGACCGAAGGCGGCACCGAAACCGGCCCAGGCGTAGCTCACCAGGCCCAGTACACGGTTATTCGGGTTGGCAGCCAGGGCGATGGCGATCAACGCCACCAGCAGCACCATGGCGCGGCCGACCCAGACCAGCTCCAGCTGGGAAGCGCTCTTGCGCAGGAAGGTTTTGTAGAAGTCTTCGGTCAAGGCGCTGGAGCACACCAGCAACTGGCAGCTCAAGGTACTCATCACCGCCGCCAGGATGGCCGACAACAGCACACCGGCAATCCACGGATTGAACAGCAGTTTTGCCAGCTCGATGAACACACGCTCATGGTTTTCGGTCACGGGACCGGCCACGTCAGGATGGGCCGAGAAATAAGCAATGCCGAAGAAGCCAACGGCAACGGTACCGCCCAGGCACAGGATCATCCAGGTCATGGAGATGCGACGAGCGTTGGCAATGGACTTGACCGAATCGGCCGCCATGAAGCGCGCCAGGATATGCGGCTGGCCGAAGTAGCCCAGGCCCCAGCCCATCAGCGAGATCACGCCAATGAAGGTGGTGTTTTTCAGCATGTCGAAGGACGAAGGGTCTTTCGCTTCGATGGCCAGGAACGTCGTGTCCACGCCGCCGGTGGCCAGCAGCACGATGATCGGCGTCAGGATCAACGCGAAGATCATCAGGGTCGCCTGTACGGTGTCGGTCCAGCTCACGGCCAGGAAACCACCGACGAAGGTGTAGGCAATGGTCGCCGCAGCACCGGCCCACAGCGCGGTCTCGTAGGACATGCCGAAGGTGCTTTCGAACAGACGGGCACCGGCCACGATGCCGGATGCACAGTAGATGGTGAAGAACACCAGGATTACCACCGCAGAGATGATCCGCAGCACGCCGCTCTTATCTTCGAAACGGCTGGAAAAGTAATCTGGCAGCGTCAGTGCGTCGCCGTTGTGCTCGGTCTGCACCCGCAGGCGCCCGGCCACGAACAGCCAGTTCAGGTAGGCACCGACGATGAGGCCGATGGCGATCCAGCTTTCCGACAGGCCGGACATATAGATGGCACCCGGCAAACCCATCAACAACCAACCGCTCATGTCGGAGGCACCGGCAGACAGTGCGGTCACGACACTGCCCAGGCTACGACCACCCAGGATGTAATCGGAAAGGTTATTGGTGGAGCGATAAGCCATCAGGCCGATCAGGACCATGGCTGCGATGTAGATCACGAAGGTGATCAAGGTGGGATTACTAACACTCATGAGTTACGCCCTGGCTTTGTTTTTATGTAGCGGTGGCAGCTGAAAGCGCCGCCAACACAGATGGTGTAGCGACGATTTGCAGTCCCGCGAATTTATGACTGATGTTTCCCCAGGAAAGCCATCAGCCGATGCCCCTCGGCTTGGAGCCGGTTGCACCTTGGCCGCGAATGCTATTCAACAAATCAAATAAGGTGCAACCAGTTTCGCTCGAATCAGTTGCACCTGATCGGTTTTATCGCAAAAACTGTATTTTTTGCTCCCTTTTAGTGCAGTCGCACGGCCTAGCTAGAAGCCAAAGCACTAAGGCGATGCAGGATTGCCAAGCCCGCATTTTACTTCCTGATGAGCTGCTCATTATTTCGACAAAAAAAGGGTTGCACCCGGTTGCACCCCGGTCAGCTCGCAGCTAATCTTGCCGCCAGCTGATGCCACGCGATACGTGGTAAACATGAGGATAAAAATATGGCTACCACCACCCTTGGGGTCAAACTCGATGACCCAACCCGCGAACGCCTCAAGGCGGCCGCAACCTCGATTGATCGCACGCCTCACTGGCTGATCAAGCAGGCAATTTTCAATTACCTGGAAAAACTCGAGGGTGGTGCAACCCTGACCGAGCTGAACGGTGCGGTCCGCGCCGACAGCGATGACGCTGGCGACATCCAGGTCGACCACGCCCACCAATGCTTCCTGGAATTTGCCGAGAGCATCCTGCCGCAATCGGTCCTGCGCGCCTCCATCACCGCCGCTTACCGTCGCCCTGAGCCGGAAGTGGTGCCGATGCTGATCGAGCAGGCCCGCCTGCCCGCCGAAATGGCCGAAGCCACCAACAAGCTGGCGGCTTCGATTGCTGAAAAGCTGCGTAACCAGAAGAGTGCCGGTGGCCGTGCCGGTATTGTCCAGGGCCTGTTGCAGGAATTTTCCTTGTCGTCCCAGGAAGGCGTGGCGCTGATGTGCCTGGCCGAAGCGCTGCTGCGCATCCCGGACAAAGGCACCCGCGATGCACTGATCCGCGACAAGATCAGCACCGGTAACTGGCAGCCACACCTGGGCAACAGCCCGTCGCTGTTCGTCAATGCCGCCACTTGGGGCCTGTTGCTGACCGGCAAGCTGGTCGCCACCCATAACGAAACGGGCCTGACCTCCTCCCTGAGCCGCATCATCGGCAAGAGCGGCGAGCCGATGATCCGCAAGGGCGTCGACATGGCCATGCGCCTGATGGGCGAACAGTTCGTCACCGGCGAAACCATCGCCGAAGCCCTGGCCAACGCCAGCAAGTTCGAAGCCAAGGGCTTCCGCTATTCCTACGACATGCTCGGTGAAGCCGCTCTCACCGAACATGACGCCCAGAAATACCTGGCCTCGTACGAACAAGCCATCCATTCGATCGGCAAGGCCTCCCACGGTCGTGGGATTTATGAAGGCCCGGGCATTTCCATCAAGCTCTCGGCGCTGCACCCGCGTTACAGCCGCGCCCAGTACGAGCGCGTGATGGAAGAGCTGTACCCACGCCTGCTGTCGCTGACCCTGCTGGCCAAGCAATACGACATCGGTCTGAACATCGACGCCGAAGAAGCCGACCGCCTCGAGCTGTCGCTGGACCTGCTCGAGCGCCTGTGCTTCGAGCCGCAACTGACCGGCTGGAACGGCATCGGTTTCGTGATCCAGGCGTACCAGAAGCGTTGCCCATACGTGATCGACTACGTCATCGACCTGGCGCGCCGCAGCCGTCATCGCCTGATGATTCGCCTGGTAAAGGGCGCCTACTGGGACAGCGAAATCAAACGCGCCCAGGTCGAAGGCCTGGAAGGCTATCCGGTCTATACCCGCAAGGTGTACACCGACGTGTCCTACATCGCCTGCGCACGCAAACTGTTGTCGGTGCCGGAAGTCATCTACCCGCAATTCGCCACGCATAACGCTCACACCCTGGCGGCCATCTATCACATCGCCGGTCAGAACTATTACCCGGGCCAGTATGAATTCCAGTGCCTGCACGGCATGGGTGAGCCGCTGTACGAACAGGTTGTCGGCAAGGTTTCCGAAGGCAAGTTGAACCGTCCATGCCGCGTATACGCCCCGGTCGGCACCCACGAAACGCTGCTGGCTTACCTGGTGCGTCGCCTGCTGGAAAACGGCGCGAACACTTCGTTCGTCAACCGTATCGCCGATCAGTCGATTTCCATCCAGGAGCTGGTGGCCGATCCAGTGGCCAGCATCGAGCAGATGGCGACGCTGGAAGGCGGCTTCGGCTTGCCGCACCCGCGTATCCCGCTGCCCCGTGACCTGTATGGCAGCGAACGCGCCAACTCCGCCGGCATCGACCTGGCCAACGAACATCGCCTGGCCTCGCTGTCCTGCGCCCTGCTGGCCACCGCGCATAACGACTGGAAAGCCGCGCCGATGCTCGGTTGCGCCGCCAGCGAAGCAACACCGGCGCAGGTTTTGAACCCGTCCGATCTGCGTGACGTGGTTGGCCATGTGCAAGAAGCCACAATCACCGACGTCGACAATGCCATCCAGTGTGCCCTCAATGCCGCACCGATCTGGCAGGCCACGCCGCCGGCCGAGCGCGCCGCGATCCTGGAGCGTGCCGCCGATTTGATGGAAGGCGAGATTCAGCCGCTGATGGGCTTGCTGGCCCGTGAAGCCGGCAAGACCTTCGCCAACGCCATCGCCGAGGTGCGTGAAGCCGTGGACTTCCTGCGCTACTACGCGGTGCAGGCACGCAACGATTTCACCAACGACGCCCACCGCCCACTGGGTCCGGTGGTCTGCATCAGCCCGTGGAACTTCCCGCTGGCGATTTTCAGCGGCCAGGTTGCCGCCGCACTGGCCGCCGGCAACCCGGTTCTGGCCAAGCCCGCCGAGCAGACGCCATTGGTGGCCGCCCAGGCGGTGCGCCTGATGCTCGAAGCCGGCATTCCGGAAGGCGTGCTGCAACTGCTGCCGGGCCGTGGCGAAACCGTTGGCGCCCGCCTGGTCGGCGACGATCGGGTCAAAGGCGTGATGTTCACCGGTTCCACCGAAGTCGCGCGCCTGTTGCAGCGCAACATCGCCGGTCGCCTGGACAACCAGGGTCGCCCGATTCCGCTGATCGCCGAAACCGGCGGCCAGAACGCAATGATCGTCGACTCCTCGGCGCTGACCGAACAAGTGGTCATCGACGTGGTGTCTTCGGCGTTCGACAGCGCTGGCCAGCGTTGCTCGGCCTTGCGGGTGCTGTGCTTGCAGGAAGATTCCGCCGACCGTGTCATCGAAATGCTCAAGGGCGCCATGGCCGAAGCACGTCTCGGCAACCCTGAGCGTCTGTCGGTAGACATCGGCCCGGTGATCGATGCCGAAGCCAAGGCTGGCATCGAGAAACACATCCAGGCCATGCGCGACAAGGGTCGCACCGTGTACCAGATGGCAATCGCCGACAGCGACGAGTGCAAGCGCGGCACTTATGTGATGCCGACCCTGATCGAGCTGGAGAGCTTCGACGAGCTGCAGCGCGAGATCTTCGGTCCGGTGCTGCACGTGGTGCGCTACAAGCGCAAGGAACTGGATCAGCTGATCAGCCAGATCAACGCTTCCGGCTATGGCCTGACCCTGGGCGTACACACTCGCATCGACGAGACCATCGCCAAGGTGGTCGACAACGTCCATGCCGGTAACGTCTACGTGAACCGCAACATTGTCGGCGCCGTGGTCGGTGTGCAGCCATTCGGCGGCGAAGGCCTGTCGGGCACCGGCCCCAAGGCCGGCGGTCCGCTGTACCTGTACCGCCTGCTGTCGACACGTCCTACCGATGCGATCCAGCAATCCTTCGCCCGTGGCGATGCCCTCACCGCGCCGGACCTGCGTTTGCGCGACGCCATGAGCAAACCGCTCACCGCCCTGCAAGCCTGGGCCGACAGCCAGAAGCTCGCTGAACTGAGCGCCCTGTGCGTGCAGTTCGCCGGCCAATCGCAAAGCGGCATTACCCGCCAGCTGACCGGCCCGACCGGCGAACGCAACAGCTACGCCATCCTGCCCCGCGAGCATGTGCTGTGCCTCGCGGACGTGGAAGGCGACCTGCTGACGCAACTGGCGGCCGTACTGGCGGTAGGCGGCTCGGCCGTGTGGCCGGAAACCGACACCAGCAAGGCCTTGTTCACCCGCTTGCCGAAAGAGATTCAGGCACGCATCCAGCGGGTTGCCGACTGGGCCAAGGACGAGGTGCTGTTCGATGCGGTCCTGCATCACGGTGATTCGGACCAACTGCGCAACGTTTGCCAGCAAGTGGCCAAGCGCGCCGGCGCCATCGTCGGGGTGCACGGTTTGTCCCAGGGCGAGACCAATATTGCGTTGGAGCGTCTGGTGATCGAGCGGGCCTTGAGCGTCAACACCGCTGCGGCGGGGGGTAACGCTAGTCTGATGACTATCGGTTAAACCCGCTGTAGACCAGGCAGCTGCAATGGGTGCCTGGTCAACGAAATCCCTGTGGGAGCGAGCTTGCTCGCGATAGCGGTGCTTCAGTCAGGAATGTTGTCGACTGGGGCACCGCTATCGCGAGCAAGCTCGCTCCCGCATTTTGATTAGCGTCACCCCCGCTCCTCCATCACTCAAATCAATCATCCTGTTCAACCTCTATTCCCGCACCTAGACTCGGTCCATTCCAAAAAAAGGTAGGCCGCCATGTCCGAGACGTTGCTCAGTTCCCGCAATCTGGCTTTCGAGCTGTACGAAGTCCTCGATGCCGAGGGCCTGACCCAGCGCGAGCGGTTCGCCGAACACAATCGCGAAACCTTCGACGCGGCCCTCGCGACCGCCCGCAACATCGCCGAGAAATATTTCGCACCGCACAACCGCAAGAACGATGAAAACGAACCGCGCTACGAGAACGGTCAGGCAATTCTGATTCCGGAAGTGAAACCGGCGGTGGATGCGTTTCTCGAGGCGGGCTTCCTCAACGCTGCGCGCAGTTTCGACGCGGGCGGCATGCAGCTGCCAACGTTGCTGTCCCAAGCCTGTTTCGCCCACTTCCAGTCGGCCAACGCCGCCTCCACTTCCTATCCGTTCCTGACCATGGGCGCGGCGAACCTGATCGAAAGCTTCGGCAGCGAGGAACAAAAGCAACGCTTCCTGCAACCGATGATCGACGGCCGCTTCTTCGGCACCATGGCCCTGACCGAGCCCCACGCAGGCTCGTCGCTGGCGGACATTCGTACACGTGCGGAGCCGGCGTCCGACGGCAGTTATCGAATCAAGGGCAACAAGATCTTCATCTCCGGCGGCGACCATCCGCTCTCGGAAAACATCGTGCACATGGTCCTGGCGAAATTGCCCGACGCGCCGCCGGGGGTGAAGGGCATCTCGCTGTTTATCGTGCCCAAGTTCCTGGTCAACGACGACGGTAGCCTGGGCCCGCGCAACGACGTGCTGCTGGCCGGGCTGTTCCACAAGATGGGCTGGCGCGGCACCACCTCCACGGCGTTGAACTTCGGCGACAACGGCGACTGTGTCGGTTACCTCGTGGGCAAACCGCACCACGGCTTGAGCTACATGTTCCAGATGATGAACGAGGCACGCATCGGCGTCGGCATGGGCGCGGTGATGCTCGGCTACGCCGGCTACCTGTATTCCCTTGAATACGCCCGTGAGCGTCCGCAGGGCCGGGTGCCTGACAGCAAGGATCCGACTACCGCTCCGGTGGCGATCATCCAGCACGCCGACGTGCGCCGCATGCTGCTGACCCAGAAAGCCTACGTCGAGGGTTCGTTTGACCTGGGTTTGTACGCGGCACGGCTGTTCGACGACACCACCACCCTTGAAAACGAAGTCGAGCGCAGGCGCGCCCAAGAGCTGCTGGATTTGCTGACCCCCATCGTCAAATCCTGGCCATCGGAGTTTTGCCTGAAGGCCAATGAACTGGCGATCCAGATTCTTGGCGGCCACGGCTACACCCGCGAATACCCGGTGGAGCAGTATTACCGCGACAACCGCCTGAACCCGATCCATGAAGGCACCCATGGCATCCAGTCCCTGGACTTGCTGGGGCGCAAGCTGGCGCAAAACGGCGGTGCCGGGCTCAAGCAACTGATTCGCCTGGTGGCCGACACCACCGAACGCGCCCAGGCGC
Source organism: Pseudomonas sp. B21-054 (assembly GCF_026016345.1). Classification (NCBI taxonomy): domain Bacteria; kingdom Pseudomonadati; phylum Pseudomonadota; class Gammaproteobacteria; order Pseudomonadales; family Pseudomonadaceae; genus Pseudomonas; species Pseudomonas sp. B21-054. Next base: position 550,457 of record NZ_CP087204.1, on the reverse strand, counting down.
ACGAATCACTGACACCCTTGCGTGAGCCGCTGGAAGCCTTGGTAGCGCACCTGCAGACGGTCACCCTCGGCCTGCTGACGGACCTGGCCCAAGGCAAGGTCAACAGCAGCCTCGCCAACTCAGCGTTGTACCTCAAGGTGTTCGGTCACATGGTGATCGGCTGGCGCTGGCTGGAACAGGCGATTCGTGCCGAAGAAGGGTTGGCCAAGGGGCATGCGGCGGACAGCGATTTCTATAAAGGCAAGCTGCAAGCGGCGCGGTACTTCCTGACCTGGGAAGTGCCGGGTTGTCACCATGAACTGGCGATTCTTGAGGCGCGGGATGACACGTGCCTGGGGATGCGGGATGAGTGGTTCTGAGGCGGGTCTTGCGGTGCGGCTGAAAACCAATCGCGAGCAAGCTCGCTCCCACATTTGATCGGCAGTGAACACAACTCCGTGCCCACAGAAATATCCTGTGGGAGCGGGCTTGCTCGCGAAAGCGGCGGATCAGACAAATCAATTGTGACTGATATACCGCCTTCGCGAGCAAGCCCGCTCCCACAATTAGATCACCGCCAACCCTGGGTCCTAAAAGACTTCAGGCCTGCTGAATCGTCTTGGCAATCACCTCGACCGTGGCGCTGACTTGCTCTTGATAACGGTCGAGTTCCGCTTGATGTTGCTTCTGCATTTCCATCTGCTGCGAACACAGGTTCATCGCCGCCAGCACCAGCAGGCGATCGCCGATCAGCGTCGGGTATTTCCTCTTGGTGTCGGCCAGGGCGGCCTTGAGCATCGAAGCGGCGTCCAACAGGGCCTGTTCCTGCCCGGCCGGCGCCTTGATCGAATAGTCCTCTCCCAGGATCGAGACGACTGTCACCCCATCGGCGCCGTGCTTCATGCGCTGACAGGACCGGCGCTGGCGCGCTCGATCAGGGCTTGGATACGGGCGGCGGTGGTGCCGTGCAGTTCTTCCTGTTCCATCAGGCTCAGTTGCAAGCTTTCGTTTTCATCCTTGGCCCTGGCAAGTTCAGCGCTCAGGGTTTCGTTCAGGCCGGTGAGGTGACGATTCTGTTGCACCAGGTCATTGACCAGTTGCTCCAGCTGGCTGAGGGATGTTTCCAACATATTGATTTCCAGGCTTTTTCAAGGGGCGCGTACGATAAAGAAAAGTCACCGCCGATGCCACGACTTACCAGTGGCGGTGCTTCGCTGGCGAGTGGTAAAGACTATGAAGGGGCAGTCTGGTTCCTACCCTTCGTCGCATTCCCTGGGTGGTTCTGCGGCAAAAGTACGCATCCTGTTCAAGACTTTAGTCGTATGACCGATAAGTCAGTGAACACTAGCCACAGTCCCGCACGGACGCGCCTCTCTCGGTACTATCCATGTCCCTACGTAATATGAACATCGCGCCGCGGGCGTTCCTGGGGTTTGCCCTGATCGGCGCCCTGATGCTGGCCCTTGGGGTATTTGCCCTGACCCAGATGAGCAAAATCCGCACGTCCGGCGAGAGCATCGCCCAGAACAGCGTGCCCAGCATCAAGGCCCTGAATGAGTTCACCCAGCTCACCCTGCGCCTGCGCGTTTTGTCCTATCGCTTGCTGGTCAACCGCGAGCCGGACATCCAACAGAAAACCTACGATCTGGTCGAACAACGCAGCCAGCAGATCCGCGCGGCCCAGACCACCTACGAAAAGCTCATCAGCGCTTCGGACGAACGGGCCGCCTACGACCAACTCGTGCAACTGCTCGGGCAGTACCGTCAGCTCGAAGAGCGCATGAAAACCCTGTCGCGCAATAATCAGGTCGATGAACTGCGGGCGCTGCTCAACACTGAACTGCTGAGCAACTCAGATGCCATCAATGCCGCAATCGACCGCTTGGTGGAGATCAACAACCTGCAAGCCGAGGCTCTCAATAAAGGCGCGGCGCAACAATATTCAAGCGCTTTCAACTGGGCGGTCACCCTGCTGGTCATCGCCACCGGCCTGACCCTGCTGTTCGCCTGGCTGCTGACCAGCAGCATTACCAAGCCGATTGCCAACGCCCTGGACGCTGCCGAAGAAATCGCCAAGGGCAACCTGACTCGGCCGATCACCGTGGATGGCAGCGACGAAGCCGGGCGCCTGCTGCGGGCGATGTCGACCATGCAGGAAAAACTGCGCGACACCCTGCAGCGGATCTCCGGCTCAGCCACACAACTGGCCTCCGCCGCCGAAGAGCTGAACAGTGTCACCGACGAAAGCGCCCGTGGCCTGACCCAGCAGAACAACGAAATCGAACAGGCCGCCACCGCAGTCAACGAAATGACCAGCGCCGTGGAAGAAGTCGCGCGCAATGCGGTCAGCACCTCCGAAGCCTCGAAAAACGCCACCACGTCGGCTGGCGACGGCCGGGACCTGGTGCAGGAAACCGTCAGCGCCATCGAACGCATGAGCGCCGACGTGCAGGGCACCGCGGCGTTGATCGGCAACCTGGCCAATGAGTCCCGAGACATCGGCAAGGTGCTGGACGTGATCCGTGGCCTGGCCGACCAGACCAACCTGCTGGCCCTGAACGCCGCCATCGAAGCCGCACGTGCCGGTGAGGCCGGTCGTGGTTTTGCCGTGGTGGCGGATGAAGTGCGCGCCCTGGCCCATCGCACCCAGCAGTCGACCAGCGAGATCGAACGCATGATCGGCAGCATCCAGAGCGGCACCGAACACGCCGTGGATTCGATGCGCAACAGCACCGAGCGCGCCGAGTCGACCCTGAACATCGCCCGCGGCGCCGGCATGTCCCTGGACACCATCAACACGGCCATCGTCGAGATCAACGAACGCAACCTGGTGATCGCCAGCGCCGCCGAAGAACAGGCTCAGGTGGCCCGTGAAGTGGACCGCAACCTGGTGAACATCCGCGACCTGTCGGTGCAATCGGCCACCGGCGCCAACCAGACCAGCGCCGCCAGTGCCGAACTGTCGCGCCTGGCCGTGGACTTGAACAACATGGTCGGACGGTTCAGCCTTTAAGGCTCAACCTGCCTTTGTGGCGAGAGCTTCCTGTGGCGAGGGGATTTATCCCCGATCGAGTGCGAAGCGCTCGCCTTTGGACTGCATGACTACACAGATTTGGGGGCTGCTCCGCAGCCCAGCGGGGATAAATCCCCTCGCCACAAAAGCAGACTCACTTTCTTCCTGTAAATAAATGATGACGGGGCTTGCGCCCCTCAATCCCAAACCTTTTTTGACAGCATCACATTTCAACAGGTTAGAATCGCTGGCACGCAGACTGCATGGTCAGTCTGCGCCCGCCCCTCAGTTTTCTCGGAGTACTGCCTTTGACTGCGACAACCATCAACAGCCTGTTCTTGATCGGCGCGTTGCTGGTAGGTGCGAGCATTCTGGTCAGTTCTCTTTCGTCCCGCCTGGGCATCCCGATCCTGGTGATCATCCTGGCCGTGGGCATGGTGGCCGGTGTCGACGGCGCCGGTATTCTTTTCGATAACTACGCCACGGCTTATCTGGTCGGCAACCTCGCCTTGGCCGTCATCCTGCTGGACGGCGGCTTGCGCACGCGGGTCTCGAGTTTTCGCGTGGCGCTGTGGCCGGCGTTGTCGCTGGCCACGGTCGGTGTGTTGATCACCACCGGGCTGACCGGGCTGGCAGCGGCCTGGCTGTTCAATCTGAACCTGATCCAGGGCCTGCTGATCGGCGCCATCGTCGGCTCGACCGATGCCGCGGCGGTGTTCTCGCTGCTGGGCGGCAAGGGCCTGAACGAGCGGGTCAGCGCCACCCTTGAGATCGAGTCCGGCAGCAACGACCCCATGGCGGTGTTCCTCACCGTCACCCTGATCGGCATGCTTGCCAGTGGTGAAACCGGCTTGCACTGGAGCTTGTTGGGGCATCTGTTGCGCGAGTTCGGTATCGGTTCTGTGATCGGCCTGGGCGGTGGCTGGCTGATGCTGCAACTGGTCAATCGCATCAATCTGGCCAACGGCCTCTACCCGATCCTCGTCATCAGCGGCGGCCTGGCCGTGTTCGCCCTGACCAACGCCCTGCACGGCAGCGGTTTCCTCGCGGTTTACCTGTGCGGCCTGGTGATCGGCAACCGCCCGGTGCGCAGCCGCCACGGCATCCTGCACATGCTCGATGGCATGGCCTGGCTGGCCCAGATCGGCATGTTCCTGGTGCTGGGGCTGCTGGTCACCCCCCACGACCTGCTGCCGATCGCCCTGCCCGCCCTGGGCCTGGCGCTGTGGATGATTCTGTTTGCGCGCCCGCTGTCGGTCATGGTGGGCCTGCTGCCGTTCAAGGCGTTCCATGGTCGCGAGAAAGCGTTCATTTCCTGGGTCGGCCTGCGCGGCGCGGTGCCGATCATCCTGGCGGTGTTCCCGTTGATGGCCGGGCTGCCCCACGCCCAGCTCTACTTCAACCTGGCGTTCTTTATCGTGCTGGTGTCACTGCTGGTGCAGGGCACGAGCCTGCCGTGGGTCGCCAAGTTGCTGCACGTGACCGTCCCGCCGGAGCCCTTGCCGATTTCCCGGGCGGCGCTGGAAGTCCATGTCACCAGCGAGTGGGAACTGTTCATCTATCGCCTGGGCGCGGAAAAATGGTGCATCGGCTCGCCCCTGCGGGACCTGAAAATGCCCGATGGCACCCGCATCGCGGCATTGTTTCGTGGCCAGCAACTGCTCCATCCGTCGGGTAGTACGGTGCTGGAAGTCGATGATTTGCTGTGTGTTATCGGCCATGAACATGACTTGCCGGCCCTTGGAAAGCTGTTCAGCCAGGCGCCGCAACGCGGCCTGGATTTGCGCTTCTTCGGCGACTTCGTACTCGAAGGAGACGCCCAGCTGGCCGCGGTTGCCGCCCTGTACGGATTGCAACTGGATGGCATCGACCCGGACATGTCCCTGGGTCGTTTCATCGCTCAGAAAGTGGGCGGCGCACCAGTGGTCGGTGACCAGGTGGAATGGAACAACACCCTGTGGACCGTCGCGGTCATGGACGGGAACAAGATCGGCAAAGTGGGCGTCAGATTCCCCGAAGGAAGTCGCCCGGGTCCCGGCTTGTTCCTCTAAACTGCTCCCACTCTCACTTGCTTGACCGGTCTCTATGCCTACCCTGCGCTCCTTTTTCACCATCGCCCTGCTGGGCCTGAGTCTTTCCATCTGCACGCTGCAAGCCGCTGAAGCGCTGACCAGCGCCTCGGTAGAGGCCAGCCTGGACAAGATCGCCGACCGCAAGCTGCCGGAAGCCGAGCAGAAGGCCTTGCAAGCGGTGCTGCAAAACACCCTGACCCAGCTCAACAACAAGGCCGACTACGAACAGAAGCTGCTCGCCCTCAAGCAGCAATTGGCCACCGCCCCCAAGCAGAACATCGAAAACCAGCGCGAACTGGCGCGGCTCAAGGGCACCACGGTGGTGCCGGTGGCGCAACGCTACGCCAACCTGCCGATTCCCCAGCTCGAACAGATGCTGACGGAACGCTCCACCCAGCAGGGCGACCTGCAAAAAGCCCTGGCGGACGCCAACAGCCTGATCATCACCGCCCAAACCCGGCCAGAGCGGGCCCAGGCCGAAATCTCCAACAGCCAGACCCGCATCCAGCAGATCAACGCCACGCTCAAGGCCGGTCGGGACGCCGGCAAGACCCTGAGCGCCGAGCAGCGCGACCAGCTCAACGCCGAGCTGCTGGCGCTCAACGCGCTGATTCCGCTACGCCGCCAGGAACTGGCTGGCAACAGCCAACTGCAGGACCTGGGCAATGGCCAGCATGACTTGCTGATGGAAAAAATCACCCGCATGGAGCAGGAAATCCAGGACCTGCAAAACCTGATCAACCAGAAACGCCTGGCTCAGTCCCAGGAGACGGTGACCCAGCAATCCATCGAAGCCCAGAAGGCCGGTGGCAGCAGCTTGCTGGCGACCGAGAGCGCGGCCAACCTGAAGCTCTCCGACTACCTGCTCAAAAGCACCGACCGCCTCAACGAGGTGACCCAGCAGAACTTGCAGACCAAGCAACTGCTGGACAACGTCACCCAGACCGACGCAGCCCTGGACGAGCAGATCAGCGTGCTCAAGGGCAGCCTGCTGCTCTCCAAGATTCTCTACAAGCAACGCCAGACGCTGCCGCGCCTGAAGCTGGACCAGAACCTGGCCGACCAGATCGCTGACATCCGCCTGTATCAGTTCGAAGTCAGCCAACAGCGCGAATTGCTGAGCAACCCGAGCGCTTATGTCGACAACCTGCTGGCCACCCAGCCGTCGGAGCAGGTTACGCCGCAACTGCGCAAGACCTTGCTGGAACTGGCACTGACCCGCGTCGACCTGCTGGAACGCCTGAACCGCGAGTTGAGCGCGGTGCTCAACGAATCCATCACCTTGCAGCTCAACCAGAAGCAACTGCTCAGCACCGCCCAGAACCTGCGGTCGACCCTCGAAGAACAGATGTTCTGGATCCCCAGCAACAAGCCGCTGGATTTCGAGTGGATGCGTGGCGTGCCGGCCCGCCTGGAAAAACAGGTCGATTCGCTGCCCTGGACCTCGAGCCTCACTGAACTGGCCGATGGCCTGACCCAACGGCCGCTGCTGTTCCTGCCCCTGGCGTTGCTGATCGGTGCGCTGCTGTGGCGACGCAACAGTCTTTATGCCCGGCTGAACAAGGTTCACCAGGACGTGGGTCACTTCAAGCGCGACAGCCAGTGGCACACGCCCCAGGCGATCCTGATCAATATCCTGCTGGCGATGCCGGTGGCGCTGGCATTGGCGCTGTGCGGCTACGCCTTGCAGATCGACGCACGCGGCCAAAACGCCAACCTCGGCGCGGCGCTGCTGCAGATCGGCCAGGCCTGGCTGGTGTTCTACACAGCCTATCGAGTGCTGGCCCCCGGCGGTGTCGCCGAGTTGCATTTCCGTTGGGAGAAACCCCAGGTCGAATTCCTCCGGGGCTGGATCCGTCGGCTCGGGCTGGTGGTGCTGGCGCTGGTGGCCGTGGTGGCGGTGGCTGAACTGCAACCCTCGGCCCTGGCCGACGACGTGCTCGGCATGCCGGTGGTCCTGACCTGCTACGCCCTGATGGCGTGGCTGCTCAGTCGCCTGCTGCTGAGCAGCCCGACGCACCGGAACACGTCGCTGTTTCGCAAGGCCGTCGGGGTGCTGTTCACAGCGTTGCCTATCGCGCTGTTCGTGGCGGTGTGCTTCGGCTACTACTACACCGCGCTGAAGCTCAGCGACCGGCTGATCAACACCCTGTACCTGCTGATGTTCTGGCTGGTGATCGAAGCCACCTTTGTCCGTGGCCTGTCGGTCGCGGCGCGGCGCCTGGCCTACCAGCGTGCCCTGGCCAAGCGTCAGGCGGCCAAGGAGGCCGGCGACGGCGAAGCGGTGATCGAGGAACCGACGCTGGATATCGAAAAGGTCAACGAACAGTCCCTGCGCCTGATCCGCCTGGCCTTGCTGGGCGGCTTCATCGCCGCGCTGTATTGGGTCTGGTCGGACCTGATCAGCGTGTTCTCGTACCTGGACAACATCACCCTCTACGAATACACCAGTGGCACCGGCGCCAACATGAGCATGGTGCCCATCAGCATCGGCGACATGCTCGGTGCGCTGATCATCATCGGCATCACCTTCGCCCTTGCCCGCAACCTGCCGGGCCTGCTGGAAGTGTTCGTGCTGTCGAAGCTGAACCTGGCCCAGGGCAGTGCCTATGCCACCACGACGCTGCTGTCGTATGTGATCGCCGGCTTTGGTTTCGTCACCACCTTGTCCACCCTCGGCGTGAGCTGGGACAAACTGCAATGGCTGGTGGCCGCATTGTCGGTGGGCCTTGGCTTCGGCATGCAGGAGATCTTCGCCAACTTCATCTCCGGGATCATGATCCTGTTCGAGCGCCCGGTGCGGATCGGCGACACCATCACCATCGGCAACCTGTCGGGCACGGTCAGCAAGATCCGCATTCGTGCGACCACCATCACCGACTTCGACCGCAAGGACATCATCGTCCCGAACAAGACCTTCATCACCGGGCAACTGATCAACTGGTCGTTGACCGACACCGTCACCCGGGTAACCCTGAAACTGGGCGTGGACTACGGCTCGGACCTGGACCTGGTGCGTGAGTTGCTGCTCAAGGCGGCCCGCGAGAACCCACGGGTGCTGAAGGAACCGGAACCGATCGTGTACTTCCTGAATTTTGGTGAAAGTACCCTCGACCATGAGTTGCGCATGCACGTACGCGACCTTGGTGACCGCAACCCGGTGCTGGACGAAATCAACCGTTTCATCAACCGTGAGTTCAAGAAAGAGCACATCAACATCTCCTTCCGGCAGATGGAAATCTATCTGAAGAACATGCAGGGCCAGGAGTACAAACTGGTACCCGCCGAGCCAGATAAAAAGACCATCACACCCGTGCCTTCGGCTGTTGCCAGCATCAAGCCGGTGCCCGAGCCGCCGCAAGAAACACTCGACTGATGCGCGCAGCCTGAGGGCGTCGCGCCGGAGACGGCCATGAAAACGCTGGAAACCCTGACCTTCGATAACCGTTTTGCCCGCCTGGGCGACGGTTTCTCGACCCACGTGCTGCCCGAGCCCATCGACCATCCACGGCTGGTGGTCGCCAGCCCGGCCGCCATGGCGTTGCTGGACCTGGACCCGACAGAAGCCGAGGCACCACTGTTTGCCGAAATCTTTGGCGGCCACAAGCTCTGGGCCGAAACCGAGCCACGGGCAATGGTGTATTCCGGGCATCAGTTCGGTCACTACAACCCACAATTGGGCGACGGTCGAGGCTTGCTGCTGGGCGAGGTGTACAACGAGGCCGGCGAGCACTGGGACTTGCACCTCAAGGGCGCCGGCCAGACGCCGTTCTCACGGATGGGCGACGGACGGGCGGTGCTGCGCTCCTCGATCCGCGAATTCCTCGCCTCCGAAGCCCTGCATGCCCTGGGCATTCCCACCACCCGGGCCTTGTGCGTAATCGGCTCGGACACCCCGGTATGGCGGGAAAAGCAGGAGCGCGCCGCCATGGTCCTGCGCCTGGCGCCCAGCCATGTGCGCTTCGGCCATTTCGAATACTTCTACTACACCAAGAAACCCGAGCTGCAAGCGGCCCTCGCCGAGCATGTGTTGAACCTGCACTTTGCCGAGTGCCGCGAACAGCCGGAGCCGTACTTGGCGATGTTCCGCGAAATCGTCGAGCGCAATGCCGAGCTGATTGCCAAATGGCAGGCCTACGGTTTCTGCCACGGCGTGATGAACACCGATAACATGTCGATCCTGGGCATCACTTTCGACTTCGGACCGTTCGCCTTCCTCGACGACTTCGACGCCAACTTCATCTGCAACCACTCCGATGATCAGGGTCGCTACTCCTTCAGCAACCAGGTGCCCATCGGCCAATGGAATCTCAGCGCCTTGGCCCAGGCCCTGACGCCGTTCATCAGCGTCGAAGCCCTGCGCGAGACCCTCGGGTTGTACTTGCCGCTGTACCAGGCCCATTACCTGGACCTGATGCGTCGCCGCCTCGGCCTGACAAGCGCCGAAGAAGACGACCAGAAACTGGTGGAACGCTTGCTGCAATTGATGCAGAACAGCGGCGTCGACTACAGCCTGTTCTTTCGCCGACTGGGCGATCAATCCCCCGAGCCGGCCGTCGCGACCCTGCGCGATGACTTCGTCGACCTCAAGGGCTTCGATGCCTGGGGCGAGCTTTACGTCGCCCGGGTCAACCGCGAAGGCCCCGTCGATCAAGACCAGCGTCGCACCCGCATGCACGCCGTCAACCCGCTGTACGTGCTGCGCAACTACCTGGCGCAAAAAGCCATCGACGCCGCCGAGTCAGGCGACTACGACGAAGTGCGCCGCCTGCACACCGTGCTGAGCAAGCCGTTCGAGGAACAACCGGGCATGGACAGCTACGCGCAACGTCCGCCGGAGTGGGGCAAGCACCTGGAGATCAGTTGCTCGTCGTAGCCCAGCGCCGCGGATGAAAAAAACCACCCGCCCAACACATACCTGTCTGGATCGCAGACATGACTACCCTGTGGCGAGGGGATTTATCCCCGCTGGGCTGCGCAGCAGCCCCAACACAGGCAACGCGGTGCAACAGATGAACCGCGTCAGCCGGGTTACGACTGCTTCGCAGCCGAGCGGGGATAAATCCCCTCGCCACAAAAGCAGGTCGGTATTTCGCAGCGCTACACCGATCCATCAAGTAAAGGTTTCAACCGATACACCGAAGCGCTCCGCCAACCAGCGGATTTGCCTCAAATTGAGCTGACGCTTACCGCTCAATACCTCCGATACCACCGATTGGGTACCAACGCCCGGTAAGTCGCTCTGGCTCATGCCATGTTCACGCATCAGGTAACGCAGCGCCTCGACGCCACTCACCTTGGGCATTGGCCTATGCTGCTGGTCCCATGCCTCGATCCATTCGCCGATGATATCCACCAGGCTCATGAGAGGATGGGCTTCGTCTTCGCCCACCAAGGCCAACAGCTCATCAAGAGCACCCGCCAACCGGTCATAATCCTCTTCGCTCCTGGGTTTTCGCAGCAGGGGCGACACAAATTCCCAATGGGCAGCGACTTGTTCAATCAGTGCACTCATCACTATTTTTCTCATCGCATTTGCAATGGGAAAGGTAAACATAAATTCTGCTCATCGCAAATTGCGATAGCATCAGTAAGGCGGGCTCAAGGCTTCAGGCCTCGGTAAAAAATGTGAGCGGATGTGCGCCCTGCTCACCCCACCTTATCGTTCCCCTGCTCGGGCGTCTCGATTCCCGGCTCCGCTTCGGCATTGTCCTTGTCAGTCGGTTTTGCCGGTGGTTTTTCCTCGGGATAACCGGGCATGCCGCGGGCATCTTCGGGGGTCAGTTCATCCCGATCGTAGCGGCGATCGATGGCGTAGGCCGGGGCGGCGTTGGGGTCTTCGTCACGACCGGCGGTACCGAGGACGAAGCCGTCGTCATTGGGATTGTCCACGGCCTGTGGGGTGTCTGGGTCTTGAGGATTGCTCATGGGACCTCCGGGTTGCGAACAAGTACGTTGTGATTTTTTTGAGGGCCTGGCGGGCGTTGAGTGCAACGCACCTGATGAATGGCAGCCTGGTAGCCGCCCTTCGCCGCAGGCAAAAAAAACCAACGACCCCGGCCCCTACGCCATGTCGCTGTAGCTGAACTCCTCGGCCAGAAAATCAATCAGCGCACGCACCGACGGCAGCAACCCGCGTCGTGAGGCAAAGATTGCGTGAACGATCCCGCACTTGGGCGTCCAGCCCGGCACCAGTTCCACCAGCCGGCCAGCCGCGATGTCTTCACGCACCACCACGGTGGGCAAGTGGGCGACGCCGATGCCGGCCAGCACGGCGTGACGCAGGGCCAACAGGTCGTCAGTGACCATGCGCGGTTCATGGCGGATCAATGCGCGGCTGCCGTCCGGGCCGAACAACTCCCACTGGTATTCCCGCTGTGCCCCACCCCAATGCACGCTCGGCAGGCCGTTGAGGTCCGCCGGCGAAGCGGGTGAAGACAAGCGCTCAAGGTAATCCGGGCTGCCTACCAGGCACTGCGTACTGTTGCTCAGCACTTTCATGACCATGTCGGTGTTTTCCAGCGGTGGAAAGCGCACCCGCAAGGCGATATCGAAACCTTCATGGATCAGGTCGACCCGCCGGTTGGTGCTTTCGATGAACAACTCCACCCGCGGGTACTTGAGCATATAGCGAGTCAGCATCGGCCCGACCCAGCTATTGAGCAATGCCGTCGGGCAACTGATGCGCACCAGCCCCTGGGGTTCGGAACGGTTGCGCTCGATCACTTCCGCCGCGCTCTCGGCCTCGACCCGCATCGCCAGGCAGCGCTGGTAATAGGCCTGGCCGATCTCCGTCAGCGTGCAATGGCGACTGGTGCGGTGGAGCAGCCGCACTCCGAGACGCTCCTCCAGTTGGGCAATACGCCGGCTGAGCTTCGACTTGGGCATGTCCAGCGCGCGGCCGGCGGCGGCGAAGCCCCGGTGTTCAACGACCTGAGTGAAGTAGTACAGCGTATTGAGGTCTTCGATGATCGTTCTCCAAATAGAACGCTAAGGCTAATTTTCGCAGTCTAGCGCATCAAAGGTGCCAGTTTTAATCTACACCCATCGAAACGCAACACGGATTGAAGCCGGGCGCTTCGACCGGATGAGTCAACGATCAATCGCTACACCGACATTGAAAACCTTAACCACGCCGACCTTTGGCAACCAAAACTTAACGAGGACTACGCCATGACCACTTCCTACAACCGTCTCGACAAAGATAACGCCGCCGTTCTGCTGGTTGACCACCAGGCCGGCCTGCTGTCCCTGGTCCGCGACATCGACCCGGACCGCTTCAAGAACAACGTGCTGGCCTTGGCCGACCTGGCGAAGTACTTCCAACTGCCGACCATCCTCACCACCAGTTTCGAAACCGGCCCCAACGGCCCGTTGATGCCAGAGCTCAAGACCCTGTTCCCGGACGCGCCGTACATCGCTCGCCCAGGCCAGATCAACGCCTGGGACAACGAAGACTTCGTCAAGGCCATCAAGGCCACCGGCAAGAAGCAACTGATCATCGCCGGCGTGGTCACCGAAGTCTGCGTAGCCTTCCCGGCACTGTCGGCCCTGGCCGAAGGTTTCGACGTGTTCGTGGTCACCGATGCCTCCGGCACGTTCAACGAACTGACCCGTCAATCGGCCTGGGACCGCATGTCGTCCTCCGGTGCGCAACTGATGACCTGGTTCGGCCTGGCCTGTGAACTGCACCGCGACTGGCGCAACGATGTGGAAGGTTTGGCGACCTTGTTCTCCAACCACATCCCGGACTACCGCAACCTGATGACCAGCTACAACACGCTGACCAACGCCAAGTAACAGCCTCACCGATATACCCTTGTGGGAGCGAGCTTGCTCGCGATAGCGGTCTGACAGTCGATGCAGTATTGACTGATACACCGCCATCGCGAGCAAGCTCGCTCCCACAGGTTTTTGTGGTGGTTTCTATATAGTGTTCAATCTGTGCCAATGATTTTTCCTGGAGACTGACCTGATGCTGATCCCCTGCCCCCATTGCAACGGGCTCAACCGCATACCCGCCGAACGCCTCGGCGACCAGCCCAAGTGCGGACGCTGCAAGGCCCAGGTGTTATTGAGCAAACCGTTCGAACTCAAGCAAGGCGACTACGCCAGCCAGATCAAGGGCGACCTGCCGTTGCTGGTGGATGTGTGGGCCGATTGGTGTGGGCCGTGCAAGTCCTTCGCCCCGGTGTTCGAACAGGCCGCCGCGCAACTGACGGGCAAATGCCGCTTGGCCAAGCTCGACAGCGAGGCCAACCAGCAGCTGTCGGCGCAGTTGGGGATCCGCTCGATTCCCAGCCTGATTCTGTTCAAGGATGGTCGGGAAGTCGCGCGCCAGAGCGGGGCATTGCCGTTGCCGCAATTGATGAGCTGGTTGCGCAGCCAGGGGATTTGATGCTCAGCGGCCTTTGTTGGCCGCACGCAGAAAATCCCCCCAACGCCGCACCAGGTAGTTGTGCTCGTCCATCACCGAGTTCCACACGGCGATATGGCCCATGCGTTGCTCATACGAACCGCCGTCGCGAATTTCGCCGATGTCGATCAAGGGTTCGCCATCGCTGCCCGGCAGCACTTCACGGGCCGGTTTGCCAGCGTACCAATAGTCCCATTCGGCATCGCTCAAATGGTCGCGGCTGCGGGGCGGGTTGCTGATGTAATAACCCTGGCGCGCCATGACCGCGCCAGGCCATCCCGAGAGCCACCAATTAAGGAACGCATAGGCGGCATCCAGCACCGCTCCCCGGGCATGACGTGACACCGACAACCCACCGAACCAGGCGCGATAACCTTCCCGGGGCACGGCAAGGCGGTACTTGATCCCGGCCCGATGCAGGCGCATGAGGGTCGGAGACCAAAGGCTCTCGATGTCGATGGTCGGGCTGAGCATCAGTTGCGCCGCCTGTTCGTCATCCGACCAGAACGCCGCGAAATGACCTTCGCGCTGTTTGCGCACCAACACGTCGGCCAGGCTGTCGATCTCTTCGATGCTGAGATTGCCGATGTCCTTGAACGACGCCAACCCCATGCCCTGTATCGCCAGCGCCGCGTCGATGGCACCAATCGCCGCGTCGCTTTGCAGCGCGGTACGCCCGCTCCAGGCCGGATCGAGCAGCCAGCCCCAACTCTCGTTGTCACGGGAAAACCCCGCCGGCAAACGTTCCGGGCGGTAGGCAAAACTGTCGGCGTTGTGGGTCAGCGGCAACATGCTGATGTAGTCGCTGACGGTGCTGCCCAGGCTGCCGTCGTGTTGCACGTACAGGCGCTCATTGGGCACGCTGCCGCTGACCGGGCGATCCGCGGCGGACAACCGGCCGCGCTTGGGCAGGTCGTTGATCTCGTGCCACAGCGCGATGCGCCGGGTGTCGATGGGCTGGATCGCTCTGGCCGGCCAGACGAAATCAACGTTGTGAAACCATTGGTCGTACAGGTCGTAGCTGTCCGGTTGCATCACCGCAATGCGCTGGGCCTGCTCGACGCTGTGGACCTGATAGACCAGGCGAATGCCCAGGTCCTGTTCGGCGCGAATCCGCAGGGATTCGAGCAAGGTGACGGAGGTGCCAAGCACCCGCAGTGTGATGGACGTGCCGCTGATCATCAGGCACTCACCTCAGCCGCCGGTGCGAAGCAACGAGCAAAGACATCGAACGAATGCCGCAACCGCTCCGGGTCCAGGCCCCTGACGATAAATACCAGGCGCGATTGGCGCTCGGCACTGGGCCAGCGGGGCAAATGCACCGGCGCGTGCAGGCAATGCTGCACACCATGGATGACGACTGGGGCCTGGAGGCTGTTCACGTTGAGCAATCCCTTGACGCGAAGAATGCGTTCGCCGTGGCATCTTAGCAGCATCGACAACCAGACCCCGAAGCCGATCCAGTCCAGCGGCTGATCGAAGGTCAGGCAGCAAACCTGGGCGTCGCCGTGCGACGTAACCTGGTCCTGCGGACGATGCAGTTGCCAACGGGCCACCTCGACTTCAGGCGCCGCGCCACGCAGGCCTTCGCCCAACAATAATTGATCGCCACTGAGCACGTCGTGGGTATCGAGCAGCGACGCCCCCGGGTTCAGCGTTTGCAGCCGTTGACGCAACGCGCTGACAGCCGACGCAGCGGCCTGATCGGTCTTGCTCAACAGCAGGCGGTCCGCGGCGGCTACCTGGGCCAGCCACTCCGGGTGAATGCGCGCCTGCAGTTCGGCGTGGCAGGCATCGACCAGCGTCACCACCAAGCCAATATGGAAGCGTCCGCGCAATTGCACGTCGTTGTTGAGTGTCGCCAGGATCGGCGCCGGATCGGCCAGCCCGGTCGTCTCCAGGATCACCCGTCGAAAAGCCGGGATCTCGCCCCGGTCACGCCGCGCCAGCAGATCGAGCAACGCGTCTTTCAACTCGCCGCGGATGGAACAGCAGACGCAGCCGCTGGGCAACAGCACGGTGTCCGGCGCCACCTCCTGGACCAACAAGTGATCGATGCCGATATCGCCGAACTCATTGATCAACAACGCGGTGTCACCGAGGCTTTCGCCTTGCAACAGACGGTTGAGCAAAGTGGTCTTGCCGCTACCGAGAAACCCGGTCATGACGTTCAAGGCGATGCTCATGAGCCCTGCTCCAGAGACCGCAGTAGGGCCGGATCGAGCGGGTCCGCTGCCCGGCCCGTCATCGACTCGGCCAGGCTCCACAACTGGTCGAGCCCGCTGGCCAGTTCCTGCCGCCCGGTGGCGCCCAGCAGCAGATACGCCGTGCCTTGGAAATCCTCGACCTTGAGCCGTAACGGCGCCAACACGCGATTGATCGCTGAAATCCGCCGCAATCGCTCGCGACGCCGGGGCAGCCCATCACCCAGCGGATCGCTCCAGTGGACATCCTCGCCCAATAGACCGCACAAGCCACACATGCTTCAGCACTCCTTCATGGCATGACGTCGCCGGCGTTCGGTCCCAGGGTTTGCCCCACGAACAGGTTGCCTCCCGGGTCACTGGCCAGCAACACGGCGGTGGGCGCCACTTCCGTGGCCAAGCCGAAGCGTCGCAAAGGCAGTTCGGCGGATTTGGCCTGTTTCCAGCTTTCACTGATGCCGGCCACCAGCGGTGTTTCGATCGGCCCGGGGGCAATGGCATTGACCAACACGTTGTCGGCGGCCACTTCCAGGGCCAGTGACTTGGTAAAACCGATCACCCCGGCTTTGGCCGCCGCGTAGTGGCTGAGCTCGGCCCCGCCTTTGATGCCCAATTGCGAGGCGACGTTGATGATCCGCCCCCAGCGCTGCGCCAGCATGTGTGGCAAGGCTCGCTGACTGGCGATGAACACGCTGGTCAAGTCGACCCGGAGCATGTCGTTCCACATGTCGATGCTCAGCTCGGTGCAGCGCGCCTGGGTCAGCATGCCGGCGTTGTTGACCAGGATATCGATACCGCCGAACCGCTCGACGCACGCATCGACCCCAGCCTGGGCCCCTTCGACCGTGCCGACGTCGGCTACACACTCGAAGACCTCGACCGCCAGCGCACGACAGTCCTTAGCAATGGCGTACAAGCGTTCTGCATCACGATCGGCCAGTACCAGGCGCGCGCCTTGCTCGGCATAGGCTCGCGCGATGGCGGCACCGATGCCGCTGCCGGCGCCGGTGATCACGGCGCGGCGGTTGAACAGTTGTTGCATGGGAAAATCCTCCAGATCCAGAGCAAACATGGGCAGCCATCAATTGAAAAACACAACCGTGACGCCCTGCTTCAATCCGGCCAACGCACGGTCAGGCCGCCGTCAATGATGATGCTCTGGCCCGTCAGGTAGCTGGACTCGTCGCTGGTCAAGAACCGCACCAGCGACGCCACCTCATCGGCCCGGCCGACTCGCCCCAGCGGAATCGCCCGGGCCGCCTTGGCCAGGCCTTCGGGCCCGAGGGAATTTTTACTGTCCAGGGACTGCGGCGTCTCGATCAGGCCCGGGATCACCGCATTGCAGCGAATACCCTGCGCGGCCAACTCCACCGCCAGAGAACGACATAGGCCCGGCACACCGGCCTTGGCCGCGGCGTAATGGGAGTGGTCCTGCCAGCCATACACACCGCCGGCGATCGAAGAAATCGCCACCAACGCACCGCCCTCGCTCATGTAGCGAACGCTGGCGCGGAAGGTGCGCATCACCCCGGTCAGATCGACATCGAGCATGGCGTTCCAGGCCTCGTCGCTCATTTCCAACAGGGGCGCGCGGCGCAACAGGCCGGCGTTGGCCACGGCGTAATCAAGACGCCCGAAGGTGCTGAATGCCTGCTCGGCCAGGTTATCCACCGAACGACTGTCGGTGACGTCCAGTGGCAGCATCAGGCATTCGCCGCCCAACGCCTCGATCTGCTGGCGGGTGTCTTGCGGGTCGTGAGGGTCCGCCGGCAGATAGCCGGCGGCCACAGCCACACCGTGACGGGCATACGCCACGGCAAGGGCCTGGCCGATGCCGCTGGCGGCACCGGTAATCAATGCAACTCTACGGGTCATGAGGACCTCCTTATTTCACGGTTTCCGGACGGACGTGGCGCGCCGCGAACATCAGCGCGCCGGAGAGGAAACAAGGCAGCGCACCGAAGTACAGCGCCGAGGTCTGCCAGTTGCCGCCTGCCGACAGCACCTGGGTGGCACCGAACCCGGCCACCACCGCGCCGATCGGCCCCATGGCATGGATAATCGCACCGCCCGTGGCGCGGATGCTGGTGGGGAAACTCTCACCGATGAAAAACAGCGCCGCCGAATAGGGCCCGATCAGGAAGAACAGGCCCAGGCTGTAAAGGCCGACCACCATCGGCAAGTTGCTCGGACCGTAGAGCATGCCGGCAAACGACAGCCCACCCAGCATCCAGCCCAACGCGATGACATTGCGCCGACCGATCTTATCGCCCATCCAGCCATGGCTCAGGTAACCGCAGTAGCCCACCAGGTTGGAGAGCACCAGGATGATCAACGAGTTTTCGAAGGAAATATGGTGCACGCTGACGATCACCGTGGTGCCGAGCACGCTGAACACCTGGATCGCCGCCCAATTGAGCAGGATCGCCGCGCCGATCACCAGCGTCGCGCGCCGCGACGTGCCGCGAAAGGCCGCCGCGAGGCCGGCCTTGCTGTGTTCCTCGTAATCGACGCCGTAGGTGGACGCCACCGCTTGGGCATCGGCAACCGCACCGCTCTTGCGCAACTGGCCGATGCGCTGGTGGATCTGGAACTGCGGGCTTTCCTTGAGCTTGCGCGCCATGATCGCAATGACGATGGCCGGGATCGCCGCAAAGATGAAGCAGCCCTGCCAGCCGATGGTCGGCAGCAACACCGCCGTCAAACCGGCGGCGGTCAATGCGCCCACCGGCCAGCCACCCTGTACCAGGCTGTAGATGAAGCCACGGCGCTTGGCCAGCCTCGGGTCATCGGAGGCGGCGTAAAGCTCGCTCAGGTAGGTGGCATTGACGGTCTCCTCGGCGTAACCCAACCCGCCCAGAGAACGGATCAGGATCAACGGCGACTTGCCCCAGGCACCGCCAATGGCCGTCAGTGCCGAACAGATCGCCGCGCCGCTGACGGTGAAGATGATCCCCATGCGCCGGCCCAGGCGGTCCACCAGCGGACCGATAGCCAACGCCACCACCGCCGTACCGACCGCCACCCAGGTGGCGATTTCGGCTTGCTCGACTTCGCTCCAGTTGAAGTGCCGGCCGATTTCCGGCAACAACGTGCCGAACAGAATGAAGTCGTAGACCGCAAACACCCAGGCAAAAAAAGCGATCCAGGTGGCGAAGCGCACCTGGGCCGGCGTCAATTGCTCGGGTTTCCAGCCAGTCAGGTCGAGTTTGTTATAGATGGACATGAGAACACGCCTCGGTTAAATGCCGGATCAGCGGCTGCGGGGGTTGCGACGAATGAAGTCATCGGCAATTTCATCGAACGTGACGAAGCGCACGCCGGCATGGCCCTGGATGTGTTCGATCAGGCGCTCCAGCATCAGCAGCACCTGGGGACGCCCGGAGACGTCGGGGTGGATGGTCATGGTGAACACGGCATGCTCGTGTTCGCGATAGACCCAGTCGAACTGATCGCGCCACATCTCCTCGAGGTGCCGTGGATTGACGAAACCGTGGCTGTTGGGCGACTTCTTGATGAACATCATCGGCGGCAAGTCGTCGAGGTACCAGTTCGCCGGGATCTCCACCAAGTCGGTTTCCTGGCCACGCACCAACGGTTTCATCCAGGTGTCCGGGTGTTGGCTGTAGTCGATCTTGGTCCAGCTGTCGCCGACGCGAACGTAGTAGGGATGAAAGTCGTTGTGCATCAGGCTGTGGTCGTACTTGATGCCTTTCTTGAGCAGCAGCTCGTTGGTCACTTTGCTGAATTCCCACCAGGGCGCGACGTAGCCGGTAGGCCGCTTGCCGGTCACCTGGGTAATCAACTCGATGGATTTATCGAGCACTGCTTCTTCTTGTTGCGGGGTCATCGCGATGGGATTTTCGTGGCTATAGCCATGCACGCCGATCTCGTGGCCCGCGTCAGCCACGGCTTTCATCTGCTCGGGGAAGGTCTCCAGGGAATGCCCAGGGATAAACCAGGTGGTGCGCAGGCCGTAGCGTTCGAACAGTTTGAGCAGGCGCGGCGCGCCGATTTCACCGGCAAACAGGCCACGGGAAATATCGTCGGGCGAATCTTCACCGCCGTAGGAGCCGAGCCAGCCCGCCACGGCGTCGACATCGACCCCAAATGCACAAAGAATATCTTTAGCCATGATCGGCCTCCGGTTGTGGTGGTTGTTTAAACATCAATCAGGAGTTGGCCAGCGTCGCCTCGACCGAGCGCGCGACCCGCAAGAGCCGGGCGTCCTCGCCTTGGGGCACGCTAAGCAGCAGGCCAGTGGGCAATCCCTGGCTGTCACGACCGCTGGGCAGGTTGATGCCGGGCATGTCGAGCAAGCTGCCGGGCATCGTCAGCCTCAGGGTGGCGAGATTGGTCCGGACAAACAGTTCGTCGTCGGCTTCCAAAGGCGCCAGCGGCGGGGCGACGTGGGCCACGGTCGGCGTGAGCAGCACCGCGCCGTCGAGCTCTTCGACGAGTTGGCGCTGCAAGGCCGAGCGGGCATCGTAGAGTTTGAGCACCTGGCTGGCGGTCATGGGCCGCGCCGCTTCGAGACGCCGGCGAACCCGCGGGTCGAGGCGTTCGGCATCGGCGCTGTCGAGCAAGGCCTCATGCAAGGCAAACGCCTCGGCGGCCCCCAGCCAGCCGTGGTCGCGGATCAGCGCGAGGCTGGCCTGCAAAGCCGGCAATGGCCGAATCTCCACCAGCGCCCCGGCCGTGCGCAGCGCCTGGATACCGGCCTGCACATTGGCCCGCACCGCAGCCTCGACACAGGCATCCTCCAGCACCGCTTGCTCGACCCAGAAACGCTGCCCGGCCAGGCTGCGCACCGGTGGCGTTTGTCGTGGGTCGCGCCCCTGAAGCAGCTCGTCGATCATCCAGGCGTCACGCACGCTACGAGTCAACGGGCCGACGCTGTCGATGCTGTGGGCCAGGGGAAATACCCCGTCGCGACTGTAACGACGGGAACTGGCGCGAAACCCTACCAGGGCGTTGAAAGCCGCCGGGACGCGGATCGAGCCGGCGGTATCGGTGCCCATGGCGATCGGCACGATGCCCGCCGCGACGGCCACCGCCGAACCGCTGGAGGAGCCGCCGGGGATGCGTGGCTGTGCATCGCTGAACGGGTTGACCGGCGTGCCAAAGTGCGGGTTGAGACCAAGCCCTGAATAGGCGAATTCGCTGAGGTTGGTCTTGCCCAGGCAGACCATGCCCGCTCGGCTAAGCAGGCTGACACTGGCGGCGTCCAACAGCGCGGGCGGTGCATCCCGACGCACCGCCGCTGCCGCGGTGGTGACACTGCCGGCCACGTCGAACAAATCCTTCCAAGCCAGCGGCACGCCATCGAAGCCACTCAACGGTTGCCCGGCACGCCAGCGCGCCGCCGAGGCCTGCGCTTCGCGCCGGGCCCGGGCTTCGGTCAGCGACACGAACACATGTTCGGCATGCGCGGCTTGCTCCAGTGCTTGCTCCAGCACTTGGACCGGGTCGGTACGCCCCAAGGCGAAGGCTTCGGCGAGCGCAATGGCATCCGGCGAGGAAAATGAATTCATGGGCGAGGCATCCAAAAACGTATCATTTATTAAAATGTACATTTATCTGGAGCAGTTTCCATGCCAGCTACGTGGGCGTCGCCGATACTTGTCGAATCTCCCTTTCCGCCAACGACCTGGAATCATCGGCTTAGAGCGGCGTCCATGGTTGGGATGAGCCGGGTGTTGGTCAAAACCTGAATGGGAGGCTTACCTAATGTACATTTTAAGAAAAGATACATTTAAGTGCATAAAAGTAACGTTTTGATGGAGCGAGCCCCACGAAAGGGCGCACCAATGTGACCCTCAGTGACACAGGACACTGTGAGAGAATCCCGCCATCACCGACACGCCCAGAGGAATCGATGAAAGCAGCGCCAGCCCAAGACCCACGCACCGCGTCGCGCTACGCGATGATTCACCAGGTATTGCGTGACGCAATCACCGAGGGCACCGCGCTGCAAGGTTTGGTCTTACTGGAAGCGCCGCTGGCCGAGCTGTTCGGTACCAGCCGTGTGCCGGTGCGCAAGGCGCTGGATCTGTTGCACGAAGAGCGGTTGATCCGGCGTTTTGACGGGCGTGGGTACTTGATCAATCCCCTGGGCCTGGATATCGAGCCGCTACGCCTGCCCTTGAGCCATGCCCACCTGGGCCTGGCGAGCGGCGAAGAACTGGTGGACACGCGGCCACTGGGGGAGCGGATCCACGAGGAAATCGGCAGTGCGCTGCTGACCTGCATTACTTTCGGCCACTACCGTCTCGATGAACAAGCCGCCGCCGAGCATTACGGCGTGAGCCGGGCCGTGGTGCGAGAAGCCCTGATGCGCCTGAGGGACCGTGGTTTGCTGGAAAAAGAACCCTATTCACAATGGCTGGCCGGCCCGCTCACCGCCCGTGAAGTCACCGAAGATTATGAATTGCGCGCCTGCCTGGAGCCCGAGGCACTACGTCAAAGCGCGCCTGGGCTGAGCCGTGAGCAACTGCAAGCCATGCTGGAACGGGTGACCCAGGCGCAACAGGCTGAGCATTGCCCGGAAGAGACGATCCAGCGCATCGAGGAAGACCTGCACCAGCACTGCCTCAGCGGCCTGCAAAATCGCAAGATGGCAGCACTGATTCGCCAGGCCCAAAGCCCGATGATCATCAGCCGGATTTTTTCCCGGCTGCTGGGAATCGGCGCGGACCCCGCCATGCTGGCCGAGCATCGCCTGATCCTGGAACTGCTGTTACATGGCGCCTTCGACGCCGCCGCGCTGAACCTCAAGGAGCATTTGCAACGCGCCCGGCAACGCATGTTGCAACGCCTCAAGGTGCTGTCGGTCGTGCCGGAACAAGACTTGCCACCCTACCTGAGCAAAATCAGCTGATCGCCCAGGATCGGCCGCCAGCCCTCAACTTTCCAGCAATCCATGCAGTTCCACGAACTGCTGGGTCAGCTTGTGCCGCGGGTCCAGGTGGATCAGCGGCAGGCTCGCCTGGTGAGATTCGCGCATGCGCACCGAACTGCTCAGGTACACCGGCAATACTGGCAGGCCTTCGGCAATCAGCTCATCAAGAATCTGTTGTGGCAGGCTGGCGCGGGCCTGGAACTGGTTGACCACGATGCCTTCGACTTCCAGGCCTTCGTTATGGTCGTCCTTGAGCTCTTCGATTTCCGCCAGCAAACCATACAGCGCCTGACGGGAGAAACTGTCGCAATCGAAGGGGATCAGCACGCGGTCGGCGGCGATCAACGCTGAAACCGCATAGAAGTTCAGGGACGGCGGGGTGTCCAGGTAAATCCGGTCGTAATCCTCCTCCAACTCTTCGAGCAGTTTGCGCAGCTTGTTGATCTTGTGTTTTGCCTCAAGCTTGGGCTGCAAATCCGTCAGCTCTGCGGTGGCGGTGATGACGTGCAGGTTGTCGAACGGCGTTTCGTAGATATCCACCTTGTTCTTTTTCGAGAACGGCCCGGACGACAGGGTTTGCTTGAAAAATTCGGCAATGCCCATGGGAATGTCATCGCCGGTCAGGCCCGTCAGGTACTGAGTGGAGTTGGCCTGGGCATCCAGGTCCACCAACAGCGTGCGATAGCCCTCGCTGGCGCTGACCGCCGCCAGATTGCAGGCGATGCTGGACTTGCCCACCCCCCCCTTCTGATTGAACACCACACGCCGCATGTCAAAACCTCCGTGTATCAAAGATTCCCGAGTGTAGTAGGCCACGACACTGCTTCGCTACCTTCCATGCAGATGGACCACAGCGCCTGTGGCTTTTTCATTCAATGGGGCGTCAATTCGCCGGGAAAATGACAGAAACAACTGACAGACAGGCTCGTCATGATCGCGACAATGGTCCCGGGCCGATGTTGAGCGGACCAGCGGGCCTATTTCGCTTGAGCAAAATGTAACCAGTATTTGCTACAAGCCAGCCGCACCGGGATAATGCGCGCCTCTTGGGTCTCAAGACCATGCAGGGATGGACGCGGGTCAACCACTGAACCGTGACAATAAAAGCCCGCAGGGGTGGGATGAACTTTGTGATCAATTTCAATATCGCCCAATGGCGCGCGTGGGCCCCGGGGCTCGAAAGCGTGGACGATTGGCAGGCGTGGAGCCGACAGCCGGTCGTGCTAGCTGCCAGCGATGCCGCCCCTGACGTATCGTTTCTGCCAGCCATGCAGCGTCGGCGCCTCAGCCGCCTGGCGCGGATGGCCTTCAGTGTCGGCTGGCCGCTGGCCGAGGGGCGTCCCAACCTACCGTTGGTCTTTATTTCCCGCCACGGCGAAACCCCGCGCACTTTCGAGATTCTCAAGGACCTGGCGGCCGACCAACCTTTGTCGCCCACCCAGTTCAGCCTGTCGGTGCACAACGCGGTGATCGGCCTGTGGTCGATCATGCGCGGCGAAACCAGCGAGATGACCGCCCTGGCCGCCACCGGCGACGGGCTGGAACATGGTGTGCTGGAAGCTGCCGCGCTGTTGAACGAAGGCGCGCCGGCCGTGCTGCTGGTGATCACCGAAGAACAACCTCCCCAGGTGTATGCCCCCTGGGTCAACGACGTACCGTTTCCCTATGCGGTGGGCCTGCTGCTCACCCCGGGCGACGACTGGCGATTGGACCTGGCCGCCCAGGCCGGTCAAATGCCGGGCAGCGACTGGCCCCATGCCCTGGATTTGTTACGTACGCTGCTGGACAACAAGAGCACCTGCCAACATGCCTGGAAGAATCGTGTATGGACCTGGCAACACAGCCGGTGACCGGTAAATATCGCGACGCCTATTACTGGCGCCTGCTCGCGACCGCCGCAAGCTTCGCCCTGTTCGGGCTGGGCGGGCTGTGCCTGCGGTTGCTGGTGTTTCCGTTACTGGCCTGGCTGCCCGGCGATGCCCAGGCCCACCGACAACGGGCCCGTCGCACGGTCGGACGGTTGTTCTGGTTCTTTATCCGGTTCATGGCCCGCTCCGGCGTGCTCACCTATCAAATCGATGGCGCCGAAAAACTCGGTCGGCCCGGGCAGATGATCATCGCCAACCACCCGTCGCTGATCGACGTGGTGTTCCTGATCGGGCTGGTGCGCGACGCCAACTGCGTGGTCAAGCAAAGCCTGTGGGATAACCCCTTTACCCGAGGGCCGCTGCACGCGACCCAATACATCAGCAACGATGGCAGCATGGACATGCTCGACGCCGCCAGCGATGCCCTGCAAGACGGCCAGAGCCTGATCGTGTTCCCTGAAGGGACGCGCACCCAACCAGGCCATGCGCCGGCCTTTCATCGGGGCGCAGCGGCCATCGCCCTGCGCGGTGCGAAAATCCTCACCCCCGTCACCATCAAGGTCTGCCCCACTACCCTGACCAAGGCCGAACCCTGGTATCGCATCCCCCAACGCCGCGTGCACTTCAGTTTTCGCGTGGGGGCCGATATAGATCCACAGGCCTTCGCCGCGCTCGGCCCTCCGCCACAGGCTTCGCGCAGGCTCAACGATTTTCTGCACCACTATTTCATCAAGGAGCTCGCCGAAGATGAGCGATCTGCACCGTGACATCAAAAAGCTGATCATCGACGCCCTCGGCCTCGAGGACATCAGCATCGACGATATCGGCGACCACCAGACCCTGTTCGGCGAAGGCCTGGGCCTGGACTCGGTGGATGCCCTGGAACTTGGCCTGGCGATCCAGAAGAAGTACGGCATCAAGATCGATGCCGACGCCAAGGACACCCGTAACCACTTCAGCAATGTGGCAAGCCTTGCGGCCTTCGTCACTGCAAAAAGCGTAGCCTGAGACCAGACCATGCAAACTCGTGACGACATTTTCAACACCCTGCGCGATGCTCTGGTCGAGCTTTTCGAGCTGGACCCTGAGCGCGTAACGCTGGAATCGAACCTGTACCAGGACCTGGAAATCGATAGCATCGACGCGGTCGACCTGATCGATCACATCAAGCGCCAGACCGGCAAGAAAATCGCCGCCGAAGAATTCAAGTCGGTGCGTACCGTCAACGACGTGGTCGAGGCGGTCTATCGACTGGTCCAACCGGCCGCATGAGCCGGCTGATTGGCCTCGGCCTGCTGCTGGCAGGCCTGCTGTACCCCTTTGCGGTGTATTTCGGCATGGAGCACTTCGCCCCGTGGCAGTTCGGGCTGCTGCTGGGTAGCCTGTGGCTGGCCCGGGCATTGCTCGGCAAGGGTGGGGCCAACAGCCGCTGGATGGCGGCCACGGCGATTGTGTTTTGTGTATTGCTCGCGCTGTTCGACAGCCCGCTCCTGCTGCGTTGGTATCCGGTACTGATCAGCGCCTTCATGCTCGGGTTGTTCGCCCTGAGCCTGAAATACGGCCCACCAATGGCCGAACGCCTGGCCCGTCTGCGCGAACCGCAGCTGCCGGCCAAAGCGGTGGTGTATACCCGCCAGGTCACGGTGGCCTGGAGTGTGTTTTTCCTGTGTAACGGTTTGCTCGCCGCCGTCCTGACCCTCTGGGCGCCGCTGAGTTGGTGGATGTTGTACACCGGCCTGATTTCCTACGGATTGATGGGGCTGCTGTTTGCCATTGAATGGCTCATACGACAAAGGGTAAGAGGCCGCCCATGAATTGGATAACACTTGAGCAGATGTTGCTCGGGGCACAACCGGAGCGTGCGGTTACCGTCGATCCGGCGCTGGATCATTCGCAACTGCGGGACGAAGCGTTGCGCCTGGCCGCCGGATTGCAGGCCCGGGGCATACGGCGCGTGGCCGTGCACCTGGAAGATGCGGCCGAGTTGGCAGTGGCGCTGCTGGGCGCCTGGCGCGCCGGGGCCAGCGTGTTGCTGCCGGCTGATCTGCAAGCGCAAACCCGCCAACGCTGGGCGGCGGACGTCGACCTGTGGCTGACCGACCAGCCTGGCGACACGCGCCTTGACGACTTGCGGCAGGCCCCACTGAGCCCTGCCGAACTGGACCTCGACCAGTGCTGGCTGAGCCTGTGCACTTCCGGCTCCAGCGGCGAGCCCAAGCGCATCGAAAAAACCCTGCGCCAGTTGAGTAATGAGGTCCACGCCCTGGAGCAATTGTGGGGCGCAGAACTGGGCTCGGCCTGCATGATCGGCAGCGTCGCCACCCAGCACATCTACGGCCTGCTGTTCCGGGTGCTCTGGCCATTGTGCGCCGGGCGTGCGTTCGTACGGCGGCAGTTGGCCTTCCCGGAAGACTTGCAACGCGCCAGCCGCGAGCATCCGGCCTTCGCCTGGGTCGCCAGCCCGGCGTTGCTCAAGCGCATGGGCGATAACCTCGACTGGCCGGCCTTGGCCGGCGTGCGTCGGGTGTTTTCCTCCGGTGGCGCCTTGCCGGCCGAGGCCGCCCAAAGCCTGCAGCAACGCCTGGGGCAATGGCCGACGGAGATCTTCGGCAGCTCGGAAACCGGCGGGATCGCCTGGCGCCAGGGCGGTGGACTGTGGCAGCCCTTTGCCGGCGTAGAACTGAGCCAGGACAGCGACGGCGCCTTGCTCATCGCTTCGCCCTATCTGCCGACCGGTCATGTCGAACACACCGCCGACGCGGCGCGGATCGCTGAGGACGGACGCTTTGAGCTGCTCGGGCGGCTGGACCGTATCGTCAAGCTCGAAGAAAAACGCATTTCCCTGCCGATGCTGGAACAGGCGTTGGTAGCCCACGACTGGGTCAGCGAAGCGCGGCTGGGGGTGGTGCAGGAAAATCGCGCCTCCCTCGGCGCACTGCTGGTACTCAGCGAAAACGGCCTGCGCGCCCTGCGCAACCAGGGCCGGCGCGCCGTGACCGAGGGCCTGCGCCGGCACCTGAGCGAGCACTGCGAAACCTTGGCCTTGCCTCGACGTTGGCGCTGGCTGCGGCAGTTGCCACTCAACGCCCAGGGCAAGTTGCCCCAGGCCGAAGTCGAAGCCTTGCTGATGGCGCTGCGCCCCAAAGGCCCCGAAGTCCTGGAACAAGTCGAAAGCGACGGTGAATGGAACCTGCAACTGGTCGTGCCGCCGGACCTGGCCTACTTCAGCGGCCACTTTCCCACCGCGCCGGTACTGCCCGGCGTGGTACAGGTCGACTGGGCCATGGACCTGGGCCGACAACTGCTGGACTTGCCGCCTCGGTTCGTCGGCATGGAAGTGCTGAAATTCCAGCAACTGGTCCGCCCCGGCGATCAGATCCAACTGCACCTGCGCTTCGACCGCGAACGCGGCAAACTGTATTTTGCCTACCGCAATGCCACGGCGGCCTGTTCCAGCGGGCGGATTGTGTTGGGGATGGCGAATGATTAATGCTCACACTGCCCTCCTGTGGCGAGGGGATTTATCCCCGCTCGAGTGCGAAGCGCTCGCCATCAGTCTGTGTCGTTGCACAGAATTTGGGGTCGCTGCGCAACCCAGCGGGGATAAATCCCCTCGCCACAGGGAGGCGGTGCACAGTGGCTCGTTGGAAGGCGGAAAATATGCATAACCCCTGCGCCGTCATCCCGGTCTACAACCACGAAACCGCCATCTCGGCCGTGGTCCAGGCGTTGCTCGCCAACGGCCTGCCCTGCGTGCTGGTGGATGACGCCAGCAGCCCGGCCTGCGCGGCTGTGCTGGAGCGGCTGGCCGAGGGCGAGCAAGTTCATCTGGTCAGGCTGGCGGTCAACCAGGGCAAGGGCGGCGCGGTGATGACCGGTTTGCGGGAGGCTTCGCGCCTGGGCTTCAGCCACGCCTTGCAGGTGGATGCCGATGGTCAGCACGACCTTGGCGACGTCAAGACCTTCATCGAGCAATCCCGCGCCCACCCGGACGCAGTGATCTGTGGTTATCCACACTACGACGCCAGCGTGCCGAAAGGTCGCCTGTACGCGCGCTACCTGACCCACGTCATGGTCTGGATCAACAGCCTGTCCTTGCAGATCCGCGATTCCATGTGCGGTTTCCGGGTCTATCCCCTGCCGCCGACCCTGGCACTGATCGACTCGGCCAATATTGGCAAACGCATGGATTTCGACTCGGACATCCTCGTGCGCCTGGCCTGGCGCAATCAGCCGATGCACTGGTTGCACACCCGGGTTCATTACCCCCAGGACGGGGTCTCGCACTTTCGCCTGTTCCACGACAACGTACTGATCTCCAGCATGCATACGCGGCTGTTCTTCGGCATGCTGGTGCGTTCTCCCTTGATTCTCTGGCGACGGTGGCGGGCATGAGCCTTCAGGCAGACAAACAACACTGGGCCGACCGCCAGGAGCGCGGCAGCTTCTGGCTGATGAAGTTCACGGCGCTGGCCGCCAAGGTGCTGGGCCGCCGCCTGCTGAGCCCGCTGCTGTATGGCATCGTCCTGTATTTCTTCGTTTTCGGCCGCGCCGCCCGGCAGGCCGCCTGGCAATACCAGCAGCGCCTGGCCGACTGGAGCGAGCGCCCCGAGCTGCGTCCAACCCATCGGCGGGTGTTCGGGCAGTTCATGGCCTTTGCCGACTCCCTGCTCGACAAGCTCGACGTCTGGAACGGCAAGCTGAGCATCGAGCAGATCGAAATCGTCGACCCGGCGCTGCTGCGCAATCATCTGCGCGATACCCGCGGGCAGATGCTGGTGGGCGCACACCTGGGCAACCTGGAGATGTGCCGGGCCCTGGCCGAGCTGGGCGAGAAAGTGACCATGAACGTGCTGGTGCACACCAAGCATGCCGAGCAGTTCAATCGCTTGCTGGGCGAAGCCGGCGCCACGCACCTGCGGCTGATCCAGGTCAGCGAGCTGGACCCGCTGATCATGCTGCAACTGAGCGAGCGCCTGGAGCGCGGCGAGTGGCTGGCGATTGCCGGCGACCGCGTGCCGCTGCATGGCGGTCGTAGCGTGACCGTGGACTTCATGGGCCACCCGGCCGCATTCCCCCAAGGGCCCTGGTTGCTGGCCGGTCTGTTGAAATGCCCGGTCAACCTTTTGATGTGCCTCAAGCACGAGGGACGCTATCGCGTCACCCTCGAGCCCTTCGCCGAGGCCGTGGTCTGGAAACGCCACGACCGCGAGCAAGCGATCGCCCACTGGGCCGGTCGCTATGCCGAGCGCCTGGCGCATTACTGCCTCCAGGGCCCCCAACAGTGGTTCAACTTTTACCCTTTCTGGAAGACCGATGACGATGCCCACTCTTGAGCCGGTAACCTTCGGCGAACGCCCCTTGCGCATCGAAGATGTGTTGGCCCTGGCCAACCGTCAGGCGCCGACGCAATTGCAGGATGACCCGGCGTTCCGCCAGCGCATCGCCAAGGGTGCGCAATTCCTCGACTCTTTGCTGGACAAGGAAGGCGTGATCTACGGCGTGACCACCGGTTATGGCGACTCCTGCGTGGTGGCCGTACCGTTGCACCACGTCGAGGCCCTGCCGCGCCATTTGTACACGTTCCACGGCTGCGGCCTGGGCAAACTGCTAGACGCCCAGGCCACGCGCGCAGTGCTGGCGGCGCGTTTGCAGTCGCTGTGCCACGGCGTGTCCGGGGTGCGGGTGGAACTGCTGGAGCGGCTCCAGGCTTTTCTTGAACATGACATCCTGCCGCTGATCCCGGAAGAAGGCTCCGTAGGCGCCAGCGGAGACCTGACGCCGCTGTCCTACGTGGCGGCCACGCTGTCCGGCGAACGGGAAGTGATGTTCCGCGGCGAACGCCGCCTGGCCGCCGATGTGCACCGCGAGCTGGGCTGGACCCCGCTGGTACTGCGGCCCAAGGAAGCCCTGGCGCTGATGAATGGCACCGCCGTGATGACCGGCCTGGCCTGCCTGGCCTTCGCCCGCGCCGATTACCTGCTGCAACTGGCGACCCGCATCACCGCGCTGAACGTTGTCGCACTGCAAGGCAACCCGGAACACTTCGATGAGCGCCTGTTCGCCGCCAAGCCACACCCCGGCCAAATGCAAGTCGCCGCGTGGCTGCGCAAGGACCTGGCCATCGACGCGCCGACCGCGCCGCTGCATCGCCTGCAGGATCGCTACTCCCTGCGCTGCGCCCCCCACGTGCTCGGCGTATTGGCCGACAGCCTGAACTGGCTGCGCTCGTTCATCGAGATCGAACTCAACAGCGCCAACGACAACCCGATCATCGATGCCGAAGCCGAACGCGTGCTCCACGGCGGGCATTTCTATGGCGGGCATATCGCCTTCGCCATGGACAGCCTGAAGAATCTGGTGGCCAACGTCGCGGATTTGCTGGATCGGCAACTCGCGCTGCTGGTGGACGAGCGCTACAACCATGGCCTGCCGAGCAACCTGTCCGGCGCCAGCGCCGAGCGGGCGATGCTCAACCATGGCTTCAAGGCCGTGCAGATCGGCACCAGTGCCTGGACCGCCGAAGCCTTGAAAAACACCATGCCGGCCAGCGTGTTCTCGCGCTCCACCGAGTGTCACAACCAGGACAAGGTGAGCATGGGCACCATCGCCGCCCGGGATGCCATCCGCGTGCTGGAGCTGACCGAGCAAGTGGCCGCCGCCACGCTGCTGGCCGCCAACCAGGGCGTGTGGCTGCGCGGCCGCGGCGAAGACGCGCGGCCACTGCCGCCGGCCCTGGCCGCCATGCATGCACAACTGGCCGAGGACTTCGCGCCAGTCATCGAAGACCGGGCCCTGGAAAGCGAGCTGCGCCTGTGCCTGCAACGCATTGCAGAACAACACTGGAGGCTGCATGCGTAGCAAGGGAATGCTGCACGTCGACACCCAGATCGTGGTGCCGTTTTTCGACGTCGATTCGATGAACGTGGTCTGGCACGGCCATTACGTCAAATACCTGGAAGTGGCCCGCTGCGCCTTGCTCGACCTGATCGGCCACAACTACAACGACATGCTCGAATCCGGCCATGCGTGGCCGATCATCGACCTGCAACTGCGCTACGTGCGCAGCGCCGTGTTCGGCCAGACCCTGACCGTGCGCGCCAGCCTGGTGGAATGGGAGAACCGGTTGAAGATCAACTACTTGATCAGCGACGCAGAAACCGGCGAACGCCTGACCCGTGCCAGCTCCGTGCAAGTGGCCGTGGACATGGCCAGCCGTGAAATGCTGTTGGCCTCGCCCCGGGTGTTTGTCGACGCCGTCGAAAGGATGCTGCCATGAAACGCCTGTCCACCTGGCTGCTGCTGTGCTGCCTGTCGCCCCTGGCCCAGGCATTCGATTTGCAACAGTTGAGCGAGCAACTGGCCCGCCCTGATGTGATCCATGGGCAGTTCATCCAGGAAAAACACCTGCGCGCCCTGCCCCAGCCGCTCACCAGCAAGGGCCGTTTCGTGCTGGCGAAGAATCACGGCCTGCTGTGGCTGCTGCAAACCCCATTGCAACAGGACTACCGCATCACTCCCCAGGGCATCGCCCGACGGGACGGCAATGCCTGGCAGATGCTGCCGAACAAGAGCGCCGGTGCCGAGCAGAACCGGCTGTTCCTGGCGGTGTTGCAAGGCGACAGCAGTGGCCTGCAACGGGACTTCGAATTGAGCCTGTCGGGTGAGCCGCAGCAGTGGAAACTCACTCTGACGCCGCGCTCGGTGCTGCTCAAACAGGTCTTCAACCAGATCAACATCGACGGCGGTGAACTGGTGCAACGCATCGAACTGCTGGAAACCCAGGGCGACAGCACGGTGCTGCGCATGCAGGACACTACCCGTGCACAACCCTTGAGCGAAGCGGAGCAACATGACTTTGCCGAGTGAACGGATGCTGCCACGGCTGTTCCTGATCCTGCTCCTGGCAGTGCTGGCGCTCGCCGGTTGGCAATGGCGCAACGGCGCGCCGCTGTCGGCCAATCTCATGGAGCTGGTACCGGGCACTTCTCCCGATGCCCTGGAGCTCATCGCCGAGCAGCGCATGCAGGAGCCGCTCAATCGCGAGGTGCTGGTGCTGGTCGGTCATGCGGATCGCCAACAAGCCCTCGCCCTGGCGCAAACCCTTGATGAGCAATGGCAGGCCAGCGGTCTGTTCGACAAGGTCCAGTGGACGTTGCAGGCCGACCTGCCGGCGTTGCGCACGCAGTTGCTCAATGGACGGCTGGCGATGCTCTCGGCACCCGACCGGCAGCAATTGATCGACCAGCCCCAGGCGTTCATCCAACAACGGGTGCAGGCGCTGTTCGACCCGTTCACGGGCTTCAGCCTGGTGCCGAGCCAGGACGACTGGCTGGGCCTGACCGGACGCATCCAGAACAGCCAACCCCAGCGCGGTGCGATCCAACTGGACGTGGGCAGCGGTGCGTTGATCGCCGAAGCCGATGGCAAACATTGGGTCATGCTGCGAGCCCGCACCCATGGCAACGCGTTCGACATGGACCTGCCACTCAAAGTGGCCGAGTTGCTGCAGCACAGCCGTGATCAAGCCGACCAGGGCCATGCCCAACTGCTGGCGGCCAGCGGCCTGCTGTACGCCGCCGCCGGTCAACAGCAGGCATCGCGGGAAATCACCTGGGTCGGCGGTGGCGCGACTGTCGGCATTCTGTTGCTGCTGTTGCTGGCCTTCCGCCGTTTTCGGGTGTGGCTGGCGTTCGTGCCGGTGCTGGTGGGCATGCTGTTTGGCGCGGTGGCTTGCGTGGCGCTGTTTGGACGCATGCACGTCATGACCCTGGTGCTCGGCTCCAGCCTGATCGGCGTGGCCGTGGATTACCCGCTGCACTATCTGTCCAAAAGCTGGAGCCTCAAGCCGTGGCGCAGCTGGCCGGCCTTGCGCCTGACCCTGCCGGGGCTGAGCCTGAGCCTGGCGACCACCTGCATCGGTTACCTGGCCCTGGCCTGGACACCGTTCCCGGCCCTGACCCAAATCGCGATATTTTCCGCCGCCGGCCTGGTCGGCGCCTACCTGAGCGCGGTCTGCCTGCTGCCGGCGCTGCTCAAGGGGGTTGAGTTACGTCCGGCCCAATGGCCGTTGCGGCTCTGCCAATGTCTGCTCAAGGCACGCCAAGCCCTGCTGGCGCGGGTGCGCACACCGGTCTTGCTGGTGCTGCTGCTGACGTTCTGCGCGGGTGGTCTGTGGCAACTGACCACGAAAAACGACATCCGCCAGTGGATCGGTACGCCCCAGCACCTGACCGACGAAGCCCGCGATATCGCCCGCATCACCGGTTTCCAACCCACCAGCCAGTTTTTCCTGATTCGCGCCGATGATCAGCCACAGTTGCTGGAGCGCCAGACCGCCCTCAACGAGCGGCTGGATCAATTGATCGGCCTGGAAAAACTCCAGGGCTACCTGTCGCTGAACCAATTGGTCAGTCCGCCCGCCGAACAGCAGAAAGTGCGTGAGGCCCTGGCGCGGCTACCGGACTTCTGGCAACCGCTGCTGGATCTGGGCGTACCGCTCGCCACGCTACAAGCGGAGCTCGCGCAATTGCAGGCCCTGCCCGTGACCGACATTGACGCCGCGCTGACCGGCCCGCTGGCCGAGCCCTACCGCACGCTCTGGCTCGGCCAGACGGCGCAAGGCGTAGCGGCAGTCGTCAGCCTGCAAGGCCTGAACGATGCCGCGCTACTGCGGGTGCAGGCCGTGGACTTGCCCGGTGTGCAACTGGTGGATCGCCTGGGAGACCTGAACCGGGTCTTCGCCGCCACGCAGATCAGCGCCGCCGAGTTGAAATTGGCTTCCTGCGTGCTGATCGTGCTGGTGTTGATCTGGCCGTTCGGCGTCGGCGGCGCCTTGCGCATCGTTGCCCTGCCGTTGCTGGCCGCACTGTGCAGCCTGGCGAGCCTCGGCTGGCTGGGACAGCCGTTGACGCTGTTCAGCCTGTTCGGCCTGTTGTTGGTGACGGCCATCGGCGTCGACTATGCGATCCTGATGCGCGAGCAAATCGGTGGCGCGGCGGTGAGCCTGCTGGGCACCTTCCTGGCGGCGGTCACCACCTGGCTGTCGTTCGGCCTGCTGGCGCTTTCCAGCACACCGGCGGTGAGTAACTTCGGCCTGGCGGTCAGCCTGGGGCTGGCGTTCAGCTTCATGCTGGCGCCGTGGGCCGGGCATCAAGCCCATGCGACCGCCGTTGCGGAGCCAGCCCAATGATGATCCTGGCGTTCTGGCTCATGGCCCTGGGGCTATTCGCGGCCGCAACTCACCTCGGCCGTCGCTTTGGGCTGATCCCGATTGTCAGCCAATTGCTGCTGGCGACGTTCGGCCTGCCGCTGCTGATGTACTTCTGGATCGAGCCCGGCTGGTCCCTCAGCGGCGCGCAACTGGTGTCACCGGTGTGGCTGAAGAATCTCTACAGCCTGGCGTTTGCCCTGTTGCTGGGACACATCCTCAGCGACGTGATCGACCTGCGCCTGGATCGCCAGAGCGTGAAGATCGCCCTGCCGAGCTTCGGCATTCCGTTCGCTTGCGGCTTGGCCACGGCGCTCTGGTTGCTGCCGCCCCAGCCCTGGATCAGCTCCCTGGCGGTGGGGCTGCTGTTTGCAATTACTGCGATACCGGTGCTGTACCTGTACCTGCGCCACATCGACTACCCACCCGCCGCCACCCGGCGCCTGGTGCAAACCGCGATTCTGATCGACCTGATGTGCTGGAGCCTGTTCGGCCTGGCCCAGGGCAGCCTGCACCTGAACAGTTTGTTACTGCCATTGGCCGGTGCCTGTGTGCCGCTGCTGTTGCGACTGTTTGGCCTGCGCCAACCGCTGTTGCACAGCGGGATCTTTTTTGCCCTGCTGGTGGTGGCCGAACACTATCGGCTCAACGCACTGATTGTCGGCATCGGTTATCTGCTGTGCATGGCCGCGCTCAAGGTGCCGTTGGTGTTGCCGCTCAATGCGAGCTGGATGCAAGGTTTGCAGACCTACCTGGCAATTCCGCTGATCCTCACCTTCGGCATTGTGCAAATCAACGTCCACAGCGCCATGAACAGCCTCGATTGGCTACAGATAGGGGCGTTACTACTGTTTCCGATCGCCAGCAAGCTGCTGGGCAACTGGCTGGGGCTGGGATGGGCCGATACATCCTTTGCCGGTGCCAGTCGCTGGCGCGAAAGTGTCTTGCTGAACATCCGCGGCTTGAGCGAAATCGTGTTCCTCAACCTGCTCTTGCAACAACAGCTCATCAGCCCGGCGTTGTACTTCACGCTGATGCTGATGGGCCTGATCGCCACATTACTGCCGGCCATGGCCGGTTTTCACCGTATTCCCTCGATTGCCGTCCCGGCCAGGAGCTCAAGTGCCAAGAGTTGAAATGGAATGTCGCCAGGTCGTCATCATCGGCGCAGGTCCTTCGGGCGCCATCGCGGCCGCGCTGCTCAAGCGCAAGGGCCACGATGTGCTGGTCATTGAACGCCAGCATTTCCCCCGGTTCTCCATCGGCGAGAGCCTGTTGTCCCATTGCCTGGACTTCGTCGAAGAAGCCGGCATGCTCGACGCAGTGAATGCCGCCGGGTTCCAACGCAAGAACGGTGCGGCGTTCGCCTGGGGCGAGCGCTACAGCGCCTTCGATTTCGGCGATACCTTCAGCAACGGCAAGCCCACGACTTTCCAGGTGCAACGCGCCGACTTCGATAAATTGCTGGCCGACCAGGCCGCGCTGCAAGGCGTGGAGATTCGTTATGGCCAAGCCATAACCAGCGCCGACTTCAGCCTCGCCAAACCACAACTGGGCGTGCAGCGCGAAGACGGCAGCGAGTACCGCGTCGAGGCCGATTTCGTGCTCGACGCCAGCGGCTACGGCCGGGTCCTGCCGCGCCTGCTGGACCTTGAGGCACCGTCGAACTTCCCGGTACGCCAAGCGGTGTTTACCCATATCGAAGATCGCATCGACGCACCGACCTTCGACCGGGAAAAAATCCTGATCACCACCCACCCGAGCAAACGCGACGTATGGTTCTGGACCATTCCGTTCAGTGGCGGGCGCTGCTCCGTGGGCGTGGTTGCGGCAGCGGAACATTTCGCGGGGCGTTCCGACGACCTCGACGCCTGCCTGCGCGGTTTCATCGACGAAACCCCAAGCCTGGCCGACGTGTTGAAGAATGCCGTGTGGGACACCCCGGCACGGACCATCGGTGGCTATTCGGCCAATGTCAAAACCCTGCACGGTCCTGGCTTCGCCCTGCTGGGCAACGCCGCGGAATTCCTCGACCCGGTGTTCTCTTCCGGCGTGACCATTGCCATGCGCTCGGCGAGCATGGCCGCCGGTGTGCTGCATCGTCAGTTGCAAGGTGAAAGCGTGGATTGGCAGAGCGAATTCGCCGAGCCACTCAAGCGCGGCGTCGATACCTTTCGCTGCTATGTCGAGGGCTGGTATGCCGGCACCTTCCAGGACGTGATTTTCTACACCGAAGGCTCGGACGACATCCGTCGCATGATCAGTTCGATCCTGGCCGGCTACGCCTGGGACCAGCGCAACCCGTTTGTCAGTGAACCGAAGCGGCGCCTGCGCATGCTCTCGGAAATCTGTGCGAGTCCGGCGCCATGAGTCCGCAAACATGAGCTACCTGAGCGATAACTACGTCGAAGAGACGCGCTTCGGCTTCTGGTTCCTGCGCAGCCACACCTGGCAGCACCATGTGCTGCGGGTGGCGATCAATGACCTGCGCAGCCTGTTCAGCGCCCCGCTGCCGGCCAACCCGGTGCTGCTGGACGCCGGTTGCGGCCAGGGCAAGTCGTTCCAGTACCTGCGCCAGGTGTTCGCGCCGCAACGCCTGATCGGGGTGGATGCCGATCCCCATAGCCTGGACCTGAGCCAGGAGGAAGCCGCGCGCCAAGGCATGACCGTGGAATTGATCGGCAGCGACTGCGCGACGCTGGCGGTGCCGGATGCCAGTGTCGACCTGTTGTTCTGCCACCAGACCTTTCATCACCTGGTGGAGCAGGAAAAAGCCCTCGCCGAGTTCTATCGCGTCCTCAAGCCCGGCGGTTACCTGATGTTCGCCGAATCCACCGAGGCCTACATCGATACCTGGGTGATCCGCTGGCTGTTCCGGCACCCCATGCACGTGCAAAAGAGTGCCGCCCAGTACCTGGAGATGATCCGTAGCCAGGGGTTCGAGTTCGAGGCCCGCAACGTCTCCTATCCGTACCTGTGGTGGAGCCGCTCCAAGGATTTCGGCTTGCTGGAACGCTTTGGCCTGCGCCGCGCCAAGCCGTTCGGCGAGCGGGAGGAAACCCTGGTCAATGTGGTGGCCCGCAAGCCCGTCGAAGGGGTCGTCGAATGATACGCGCCCTGCTTTTTGGCTGCCTGTTGCTACTCAGTGCCTGCGCCAGCCACGCGCCGTTGCCCGAGCGCACGCCAACCCTGGTGCTGCCATTGCAGTTGCACATCGAGCGACAACTGGCCGGTCAACGGCAGGATTGGCTGTTGGTCATCCAACGTGAAGACGCCGGTATCCGTTGGTCGATGATGGACCCGCTGGGCATTCCCGTGGCCCGCCAACGCCTGGTCGATGGCCAGTGGCAGGCCGATGGGCTGCTGCCGCCCAATGCCGAGGCCCGGGAATTGTTCGCCGCACTGCTGTTCGCCCTCACCCCCGAAGCCGAACTGCCGGGCAACTACCCGGCCGCCCGACAACAGGGTGGGCAGCGAAGCCTCGATGCCCGCTGGCAGGTGCGCTACGAGCGACCGCTGGACTTTCAACTGAGCCTGCCCCAAGGCCCGCACTACCGCATCACACCGTTGACCGAGAGTGCCCCATGACTGCCTATTTGAATGCCCTCGGGGTGATCTGCGCCCTGGGCCGCGACAAACATACAGTTGCGCGCAATCTGTTTGCCGGCGACTGCTCGGGCATACGGGCCGAGGCGGGCTGGGTCGCCGAGCGGGCATTACCGGTGGCCTCGGTGGCGGGTGAACTCGCCCCCATTCCCGACGCCCTGGTCATGCAACGCAGCCGCAATAATCAGCTGCTGCTGGAAGCGGGGTTGCAAATCCGCGCCGAGATCGACCAGGCAATCCATACCTACGGCCGCGCCCGTATTGGCATTGTGCTCGGTACCAGCACCTCGGGCATCGATGAGGCAAGCAGCGGCATTGCCCATTACCTGCGCGAGCAGCGCTTCCCCGACGGCTACGACTACCAGCAACAGGAGCTCAGCGCGCCGGCCAACTTTCTGTCCGACTGGCTCGACCTGAGCGGCCCCTCCTATGTGATTTCCACCGCCTGCACGTCCAGCGCCCGCGCCTTGATGAGCGCCCGTCGCCTGCTGGACCTGGGCCTGTGCGATGCCGTGCTCTGTGGCGGGGTGGACAGCCTGTGCAAACTGACGCTCAATGGGTTTTCCGCCCTGGAAGCGGTCTCCAGCGACCGCTGCAACCCGTTTTCGATGAATCGCAGCGGCATCAACATTGGCGAAGCGGCGGTGCTGTTCCTCATGAGCAAGACGCCAGGTGACGGGGCTCGGATTGCCTTGTTGGGCGACGGCGCCAGTTCCGATGCCCACCATATTTCCGCCCCTGAGCCCAGTGGTCGTGGCGCTCGCCAAGCGATGGAAAAAGCCTTGCACTGCGCAGGTCTCGAGGCCAGCCAGATCGACTACCTGAACCTGCACGGCACCGCCACCCAACACAATGACGCCATGGAAAGCCAGGCAGTGGCCGGGCTGTTTCCGACGGGGGTGCCCTGCTCGTCCACCAAGCCCATGACCGGCCATACCCTTGGGGCAGCCGGGGCGCTGGAAGCAGCGTTCTGCTGGTTGAGCCTGAGCGCCGAAAATCCCCACCTGCGCCTGCCGCCGCATGTCTGGGACGGTCAGGCCGACCCTGAACTGCCGGCGCTGGACTGGGTCACCGCCAGCACCCGCCTGAACCCGACATCGCCGCGCCGCCTGATGAGCAATTCGTTCGCCTTCGGCGGCAACAACGTCAGCCTGATTATCGGAGACGCCCCATGATTGACTGGCCACTCGCCGAACTGCTGCCCCATGCCGGCGACATGATTCTGATCGACCGGATCCTGGCCTTCGATGACGAGCAGATCCATACCCACGCCACCGTCAAGCCTGGCGGTTTGTTCAACCGCGACGACGGCGCGCTGCCGGCCTGGGTTGGCATCGAGCTGATGGCCCAGAGCGTCGCAGCATTTGCCGGTTGCCATGCTCGCCGACGCGGCGATGCCGTGGAGCTGGGTTTCCTGCTCGGCACCCGCAAGTTCGAATGCAACGTCGAATGTTTCCCGGTCGGTGCCGAGCTGACCATCCACGGTGTGCGCTCCCTGGAAGACGACAACGGCATGGGCGTGTTCGAATGCCACATCCGCGCCCCCGGCATCCATGCCACGGCCCGGTTGAACGTGTTCCGTCCGCCCCAGGCCGCCCACTACCTTCATGAACCGTCTGCAACAGGAACCCCGCCATGACTGAATCCGTACTGGTCACCGGCTCCAGCCGTGGCATCGGCCGCGCCATCGCCCTGCGCCTGGCCCAGGCCGGGCACGACATCGTGCTGCATTGCCGCAGCGGCCGCACCGAGGCTGAAGCCGTCCGGGCTGAAATCCAGGCCCTGGGCCGTCAGGCGCGAGTGCTGCAATTCGACGTCTCCGACCGCGCCGCCTGCAAAGCCATCCTCGAAGCCGATGTCGACACCCACGGTGCCTATTACGGCGTGGTGCTCAACGCCGGCCTGACCCGCGACGGCGCCTTCCCGGCGCTGAGCGAGGACGACTGGGATACGGTGATGCGCACCAACCTCGACGGTTTCTACAATGTGCTGCATCCGGTGATGATGCCAATGATCCGGCGTCGCGCCGCCGGGCGAATCGTCTGCATCACCTCGGTTTCGGGGCTTA
Organism: Pseudomonas sp. B21-054; assembly: GCF_026016345.1. NCBI lineage: Bacteria > Pseudomonadati > Pseudomonadota > Gammaproteobacteria > Pseudomonadales > Pseudomonadaceae > Pseudomonas > Pseudomonas sp. B21-054. The sequence goes on along the minus strand of NZ_CP087204.1, from coordinate 510,120 downwards.
TCGGCAACCGTGGCCAAGTCAACTACAGTGCGTCGAAGGCCGGCTTGATCGGCGCGGCCAAGGCGTTGGCAATCGAGTTGGGCAAGCGCAAGATCACCGTCAATTGCGTCGCGCCTGGCCTGATCGACACCGCCATGCTCGATGAAAACGTGCCCGTGGAAGAACTGATGAAAATGATCCCAGCCCAGCGCATGGGCACTCCAGAAGAGGTGGCTGGCGCGGTGAATTTCCTGATGTCCGCCGAAGCCGGCTACATCACCCGGCAGGTCCTGGCCGTCAACGGAGGCTTGTGCTGATGAAGCGCGTCGTCGTCACCGGCATGGCCGGTATCACCTCCATCGGCAGCGACTGGGACACCATCGCCGCCAACTTCGCCGCCAACCGCAGCGGCATCCGGCGCATGGACGAATGGGACCGCTTCACCGAACTGAACACGCGCCTGGCAGGCCCCATCGACGACTTCCAGGTCCCGGCTCACTGGACGCGTAAGCAACTGCGCAGCATGGGCCGGGTCTCGCGCCTGGCGGTGGCTGCGGCAGAGCAGGCCCTGGCCGACGCCGGCCTGCTGGGCGACGAGTCGATCAAGGACGGGCGCATGGGCGTGTCTTGCGGTTCGTCCACCGGCAGCACCGACGAGATCAAGGCCTTCGGTAACATGCTGCTCAACAGCGTGGCCGAAGGACTGAACGCCAACTCCTATGTGCGGATGATGCCCCACACCACGGCGGCCAACATCAGCATCTTCTTCGGGCTGACCGGGCGCCTGATCCCCACCTCCAGCGCCTGCACCAGCGGCAGCCATGGCATCGGCTATGCCTACGAGGCAATCAAGTTCGGGCGCCTGCCGCTGATGCTTGCCGGTGGCGCCGAAGAGCTGTGCCCGACCGAAGCGATGGTCTTCGATGCGCTCTACGCCACCAGCCTGAAAAACGACGCCCCGCAAACCAGCCCACGCCCCTACGACAAGGACCGCGATGGGCTGGTGATCGGCGAAGGCGCCGGCATGCTGGTACTCGAAGAACTGGAACATGCGTTGGCGCGCGGCGCGCATATTCATGCCGAAATCGTCGGTTTTGGCAGCAACGCCGACGGCCAGCACGCCACCCGTCCCGAACTGAGTACCATGCGCAGGGCCATGGAACTGGCCCTGGAAGATGCCGGCCTCGATCCTGCCGCCATCGGCTACGTCAACGGCCACGGCACCGCCACCGAGCAAGGCGATATCGCCGAAACCCTGGCCACCAGCAGCCTGTTCGGCGAGCACATGCCCATCAGTTCGCAAAAGAGCTTTCTCGGCCATACGCTGGGCGCCTGTGGAGCGCTGGAATCCTGGTTCAGCATCGAAATGCTGAATCGCGACCTGTACGTGCACACTTTCAACCTCGAGGAGGTTGATCCCCAATGCGGCAAGCTCGATTACCTGCGCAATGAATTCAGGCCGATGAGCAACGAATACGTGATGAACAACAACTTCGCCTTTGGTGGGGTCAACACCTCGCTGATCTTCCGCCGCTGGCACTGAACCGGTTCAAATTCCCGTTACCCCTCGTCAAGGAGACCATGATGTCGTTGAAGAAAATCGCCGTAACCGCCGCTCTCTTGCTCAGCACCCTGCCAGCCATCAGCCAGGCTCGCGATACCGCGCTGTTCCTGCCCTTCGACAAAGTCGTCGCCGAAGCCATCCGCACCGGCAAAATCGACGGCAGCGTGAAGTTCTACCTGGCTGGCAACAAACCGGCTGGCAACGTCACCGTCGTCAGCCCGGGCGCCGTGACCAACAAAAAAACCAACGCCTTCAACAAATCCGATGAAGCCGCCTGCGAATGGGTGCTGCAATCGGCACTGATCAGCTTGCACCAGGCCGCCAAGAACGCCGGCGCCAATGCGGTCACCAACATCGTCAGCTTCTACAAGAGCAACGAACGCAAGGACCCCACCACCTACGAATGCCACGCTGGCGCGATCATGGCGGGCGTTGCGTTGAAAGGGGATTTGGCGAAGGTGCAATAAAGCGCTAACGATGCCCGGTGGCGAGGGCGCTTGCTCCCGCTGGGCTGCGCAACCTTTTTGATCGTTCCCACGCTCCCGCGTGGGAACGCCGCCAGGGACGCTCCGCGTTCCGCTTCTGAAAGATGACGCAGAGCGTCACGGGATGCATTCCCACGCAGAGCGTGGGGAACGATCAAATCCCGACCGAAACAAGCTCTCCGTTTATCGGAACTGTCATCTTCGACAGTATCGGTGCGATTCGGGATTCCCTCAGGCTTTAAGCCATTGAAAAAGACCTCTCATTTTTCAAATGCCTTGCAGGTCAACGCTTGGTAGGCCTGTTCGTCTCACGAGCTGTAATTCGTATCCTTGCAACTTATATCTGGTTCCCAAAATGGATAAAAAATTGATGGATACAATAGCGTGGTCGGGCCTCACCACCTCGTCTCGACACCCAGCCACATCGTCTTCTGTGGAACAAACCAGTATTGTCATTGACGGTGCATCATTCACACACGCCTATGCGTACGTGAACGGCATTCGTATGCACTACCTCATAGGCGGAAATGGCGAAAGCCCAGTGTTGCTGGTGCACGGGTTTCCGGGAAGCTGGCGCAATTGGGAGGCATTGATGGGGCCATTGGTGCGTGCTGGTTTTACGCCTATCGTTCCTGAATATCGCGGCGCCGGAGAAACTGACATCTCAGAAAGCGGCTATGACAAAAAAAGCATGGCGCATGATTTGCACGAACTGGTCACCAGCCTGAAAATCAAGCCGGTCGACATTGTCGGACATGACATGGGGTTAATTATCGCTTACGCCTACGGGGCCCTTTACCCGGATGAAACCAAACATATCATCTTGATGGATGGGTTCATTCCTGGCATCCCTGGTTGGGAAGCGGCTTATAACGGAACCCCGGAAACCCGGACCACCAGCAAATGGCACTTTCGCTTCTTTGGCAAGACAGCTATCAACATGATCCACGGTCAGGAAAAAACTTACCTGAACATGTTTTTTGACGACTTTGTATTCCCTGGCAACGATACCGTGCCGGACGAGGTGCACAGGGATCTGATTAGAGACTATTCCCGACCTGGACGCATGGAGGCAGCTTTCAAACTTTATTCAGCCTGGATAGAGAATGATGTAAAAGACAATCAGGCGTTCGCCAGCAACAAGTTGACCGTTCCTGTGCTCACTATCGGCGGTGACCACTCGAGAGGAAAGACTTTAGCCGAGCAAGTCAAATACATCACTACGCAACCGCACTCTTCTGTATTACACAGGACCGGACATTGGGTGCTGGAGGAAAAAACACAAGCTACCTGCGAGGCAATCCTGGCTTTTTTGCGTAATAAAAAGGACCGCTGACCGCCGCGGTGGAGCATGAGCAAGCCCAGCCCCACATGGATCATGTCTTCACCACTTGTGTACATCGCCCGGTGCCGCTACCTGCGGTATCTATATACCGCCCCCTCTGCGCGCTTCTTCAATAGGTTCTCCCTTCCGAAAATTTTCTCAGGAAGAGAACATGCTGGAGAACACCCTTTTACAAACCGCTAGCGCCCTGCTGATCAGCCAACTCGAGGCCTCGCAGCAGCAGATGATCCGCCTGAACGACACCATTCCACGCCCTTCGAAGGTAGCTGCACGGCACCTGGATTACTGGTTCAGAAAAACCTTCCCCGCGATGGCGGACAAGGTGACCGTAAACGAAATACTCGTGTGCCGACTGCACGACGAACGCATTCCTCAATCTGGCCACGCAGCCGACGCATCGGCGGTTAAACGGCCGGTGCTCGAGACAGTCGCCCTCAATAGACTTTTCTGGCGCGCCGTCGCCGGCAAGGTAAATGCGCGGGAATTCTTCATCGATCTGGCGAACATCAACGTCGTCACCGATCAGGAAAACGTCACGGATATGCCGGCAGCCTTGAATAGCCGTGACGCAAAGGAAGCAATCAAACGACTGATCAGCCTCACACCGGCATCGTATGAACAACTGCTGACAGGGGCTCTGGATGAGTTCTGGGACAAGCCGTCCGATTTCAGCCCGGACCGCAGCATTAACGACTGGCTGGCTCATGAATTCGGCAGGCAACTCAAGGCGCAAGCAGATCTCCATCGGCTGGACGCAACCCTGGGCCTGCCGATGCACAAAGCGCTGACCGAGCACGCGCTGTCGGCGCTGGATGCCGCGTCTCGGGCCAAGATGGCGGTAAGTGTCCGGCCCGGGGTTTATGGCCTGAGTGCCACTCCCGAAGGATGGTGGTCCAGTGTGCCGATGGCGGGCGCGGTTGTGCTGACACAGCATGACAATGCCGACAATCCGGGAAGCGCGATCCTCTACAGCCCGGGCAAACCACTGCAAGTGTACGCAAGCCTGGACGCACTCAAGACCAGCCTGATTGATGATGGAGATAACGCTTGGGCTGAGGTAAACATCACCCCCATGGCCGAGGACTTCCTCGCCCGCCTGGTCACGGACCTGCGCGCGGCGCAGAAAACAGCCGTGAGCGATGCGTTGCTGAACGGGCCGGGAGAAGGCGAAGAGATCAACGCCTGGATGGCCAGGGTAGATGCCGCGACAAATGTCAGGGACCGGCTGGACCTGGCAGGCGCGATGGACGAACGCGCCTTACGGCTGTATCAGAAAAGACTCGACGATTGGCTGCGCGGCAACCCGCACGTCACCGGCAATGATCGCGTGGCCTGGTGGAGGGCAGTGCAAGACCTGCGGATCACTATGCTGGATACGCCTCCACCGCCGGACCCGGTGACACTGGCCACCCTTGAAGCCCTCCAAGACCGCACGCGCACATTGCTGGCCGGATTCATCAAGGACAGATACCCCCCGGTCGACCCGGACCAGGTGTCCCTGAGTATCCGCAAGCAGCTCATCGACCCGCACGCCCCGACAGGCGAGTCGCCGTTTGGCTCCGGGGTCGCGCTGGGCCAGGTGAAGGCGATAGTTGATGACCGCCGCTCCCTGACGGAATGGGCGATGTCCAACCTGACGCCGGACGAACGCATTGCGGCTCACACGACCGTCGAGGGGCCGTTGAGCTTCGCGCAAATAGTCGAAGTCATTGAGCGGGCAAATGTGGGGGCCCGGCTCCCGGCCGCATTGCAGCTCGCCGCTCGGAAGCACCAGGTCGAATGGATGTCCTTGAAAGGGAAACAAATGCGCGCGCAGGCGTGGGCCGCCCACATCTCCGGCGACTTTACCCACGACAAGGACAACACCGGCCTGAACCTGGTACTGGCAGCGCTGGGCAGTCCAACGCCCGAGGGGCGCAGCAAGGTCAACGGGCATGAGGTGGTGGTCCGACAGATTCAGTGGGGCGACAGCGTGTTGAAAGAGATGCTGGTATTTGGGGTGAAGACATTCAGCAGCCGGCCTTCACTGACGCTGTACACGCCAGGGGCGCCGGACGGCAAAGTCTTCAGGGACGTAGACGCCGGCAACTCCCGGGAACTGGAATCAGCCTTGGTGCAGACGCTCACCGCCACGCTGGAAATGACCCGCTGGCTGATTTCACAATTGCCTCTGATGGAACAGGCCGATCAACTTGCCAGCCTGGTGCCAGCGTCGGACAACCTGACGCTCGACGAGAAAATCAAGAAAGTCACGCAACCCACCTTCTCGTGGATAAAGCATCGCGTTAAGGACGATTTCGCCTTAAAAGTCGCGTCCCCGGCGGTCAAAGGCAACCTCCTCAAAGCCTTGCACGAAACGCAGATCACCCACGCGCTCAAGACGGCTGATGCGCTGACGGTGACGAACGCCGAGCGCGACAGCGCAGCGGCCCAGGAGGGGCGCAGGAACGGCGTCACGTTGCTGGCGGGCGCGATGGCCATGTTCTACGCGGGCCGCCTGGGCGGCGTGCTGGGACGTGCGATCCTGCCGGTGATGGCCGGGGGCGCCGCGGTGTCGGCAATAAAAGACGAAGGCGGCAGCTTCAGCCAGTGGACCCGTGATTTCATCAGTGGGCTGGGCGAGGTCATGGCAGAGGCTGGGCAGGACTTGATCATGGCCCGTGCGACACGGCGCCGGGACAAGATCCGCCCGGAACTGTCTTCCCTGCCCCGCATGCCTGATCCGGAGCTGGGACCGTTCCTTCTGAAAGGCTTTGACGGCAAAGGGCTGATCCCCGAGGGTCGTGACCTGTACAGGGACGCGGGCGGGCAAGGTTATTTGAAGCTGAGGAATGATTACTGCAAAACCGCGATACAAGCAGGCGAGCGGATTATCTATGCGCCGAACAATCGTACTCATCAGCTGACAGTGACTTGGAAAATTGATCGGTGGCAGATCGAAGAACCGCAACGATTGCGCGGTGGCGGAGTCCTGCATAGCCTGTTCAATCGGGCCCCGGAAACTGCGCAACAGAAAACCTACAACGCCTTGGTGGAGGGCATCCTGGTCGACCATCACTGGCCTTCTCGACAGGTGGTGAATACGGTAAAGAAGGTCATCCACTCAATGCCCGAGGAGCTGGCCGAACGCATCCTGCGCGAGAGCATGAATGACATCGACGCGCCCGATATAGACACTTACCTTTCACGAATCAACCAGATCAACAAGGGCCTCTACGGCCTCGGGCAACATAAGAAGCCCCACGAAAGCCTGCTGTACAAATTCAACGTATGGCAGGCCGTCGACTACTGCACCCGAGACATCGACTCCCAGGTAAAGGGTATCCAGCTGACGTCCGCGCAAAAAATAAAAGTCTTCGACATGACCCTGCCACTCAAGAAGGAGCTTTTCGACAGCGAAGGCAACTTCAAGATGATGATGTCCTCCTTGCCAGACAACCTCACCGGCGCATTATTCATCACCATCGTCCCTGAACAGGGAAAGAAGAAAGCCGCCATGACCAAGATACAGAACGATATTCATGAGGTGGTCAAAGTCGCGGAAAAGCGCGTCTGGGAGGAGCTGGGCGTGCGGTTTTCAGGAGAAGGTCCCGAGGTAGAGGCTGCCAGGGAAGACTATAAAAAGAACCCTGCAAACTTCGCGGAGTACAAAAAGAAAAAGCTCGGCGCGTTCCGGGACGAGATGAAAAAAAGACACAAACCCGGGCTCCTGACGGAAATCCGCAACAACAAGATTCCTTACGTCATCGCCAACAAGGGCAAGTCGCAGCGAAAGACGTTACTGGTCACTGGAGAGGACATTACCAACTTCGCAAAAAATCTCTCGAACTATGACGCGTTTGATATCGAGGTCGTGACCCAAGTCCCGACGAAGAAGGTCCCAGGCAAATCACCTACTACCAGCACTCCACCAGTACTGGCGGAAGCATCAACCGCAATAGACACGTTTACGGTGACTCTCAGCACGCTGGCTGAAACACAGATGTCCTATGACAACTTTCCCGAAGCGGCCCGAGCCAAGATCAACGAAATCATGGATGACATTCGAGCCGGCAGGGCCACGACAAAACGCATCAACAAATATTACTGGTACGACATGGCCCAGCTATCCCCCGGTGGCGGCAGAAGCGCATGGCGCGCCGCGTTCGAACGCAAGGGCGATATCTGGATACTCCAGGGTTTTTATGACTACCACGCCAATAAACCTGCGACGGTCTGGTAAGGCCAGGTAAAGAATCGCTCATGTGGGCAAACCTTGTTTTGCGAAGGGTTTGTGCGGGAACGATGAGCTGCCATCTATCAAAGAGGGCGCCTTTCGGCGCCCTTCGGATTTCCCTAGGCATCTATATTTTTGGTCAACAAATCCACAAACCCCTTCGCCATCGGCGACCGCTGGTCCTTGCGCTGAACCAACCAAACCGCCGACACCGCCGCCGGATCGAGCAGCGGCCGATAGACCACGCCATCGATACGCATGCGTTGGTAAGACGCCGGCAAGACCGAAACGCCCAGGCCTGCCGCCACCAGGCCGATGATGGTCATGGCTTCGCCGGCTTCCTGGGCGAAGTGCGGGCTGAAGCCGGCGTCGCGGGCCAGGCTCAGGAGTTGCGCGTACAGGCCGCTGCCGTAGCTGCGCGGGAAGAACACGAACGGTTCCTGGGCCAACGCCGAGAGAAGCAGGCCTTCTTCGTTGCCCTGGGCCAATGGATGTTTGGCGCTGAGCACGGCCACCAGCGGTTCGCGGCTGAGTTCGATTTCCCTCAAGGAGTCGTGCAGCGGCAACGGCCGCATGATGCCCACCTCGATCGTTTCGTCCAGCAGTGCGTCGGCCACCTGGGTACTGCTCATTTCCCGCAGGTTCAGGTGCACGGCGGGAAAGCGTTGGCGAAACGAGAAGATCGCCTGGGGAATGGTGGAGTTGAACGGTGCCGAAGAGGTGAAGCCGATTTTCAGCTCACCCAGTTCACCCAGCTGGGCGCGGCGGGCCACATCAGCCGCCTTGTCGACCTGGGCCAGCACCCGTCGCGCCTCTTCGAGGAACAGTCGCCCGGCCTCGCTCAGTTCGACCCGACGATTGGTGCGCTCGAACAAACGCGCACCGATCTCTTGCTCCAGCGCCTGGATCTGCTGGCTCAGGGGCGGCTGGGAGATACCCAGGGCCAGGGCGGCGCGGCCGAAATGCAGTTCTTCGGCAACGGCGATGAAGTAACGCAGGTGGCGCAATTCCATGGGCAATCCAATAGGTCGTAGAACGTCTTAAACAGGTCGAACAATATATTGGATAGAAACATTAGCGGGCTATATGCTTTTTTCATTGCCTGCCCGGCCGTGCTCCTTCGAGGTCCATCGTGAAAACTGCTGTTGCTCCACTGGCCCATGAAATCCCACCTCGTGTGCAAGATGAGGTCATCGCCGATCTGAAAGATATCTACATCGAAAAAGGCACGCCGATGTTCATGCGCACGGTACTGGCGCTGTTCAGCGGCGGCTTTGCGACGTTCGCCCTGCTGTATTGCGTGCAACCGATGATGCCGCTGTTGTCCACGGAGTTTTCCATCAATGCGGCGCAAAGCAGCCTGATTCTGTCGGTCGCGACCGGCCTGCTCGCCATCGGTCTTTTGATCACCGGCCCGATTTCGGACCGCATCGGCCGCAAGCCAGTGATGGTCGCGGCGCTGTTCGCCGCCTCGGTGTGCACGATCGCCAGTGCCATGATGCCGACCTGGCATGGCGTGCTGCTGCTACGCGCCCTGGTGGGGCTGTCATTGAGCGGGTTGGCAGCGGTGGCGATGACCTACCTGAGTGAAGAAATCCATCCCAAGCACATTGGCCTGGCGATGGGGCTGTACATCGCCGGCAACGCCATTGGCGGCATGTGCGGACGCCTGATCACAGGAGTTCTGATCGACTTTGTCAGCTGGCACACCGCGATGCTGGTGATTGGTGGCCTGGCCTTGATCGCGGCGGCGGTGTTCTGGAGGATTCTCCCCGAGTCGCGCAACTTCCGGCCCCGTTCACTGCATCCGCGCAGCCTGCTGGACGGTTTCACCCTGCACTTTCGCGATGCCGGATTGCCGCTGCTGTTTCTCGAAGCCTTCGTCTTGATGGGTGCGTTCGTGACCCTGTTCAACTACATCGGCTACCGCCTGTTGGCCCAGCCTTATCACTTGGACCAGGCCTTTGTCGGCCTGCTGTCGGTGGTGTACCTGTCGGGCATCTACAGCTCGGCGAAAGTCGGCGCACTGGCGGACAAACTCGGGCGCCGCAAAATGCTCTGGGCGACCATCGCCCTGATGCTCGCCGGCCTCATGCTGACCATGGCCACGCCGCTGTGGTTGGTCGTGCTGGGCATGCTGGTGTTCACTTTCGGCTTCTTCGGCGCCCACTCGGTCGCCAGCAGCTGGATTGGCCGTCGTGCCCTCCAGGCCAAGGGCCAGGCGTCGTCGCTTTATCTGTTCAGCTATTACGCCGGATCGAGTGTCGCCGGTACAGCGGGTGGCGTGGCCTGGCACTTGGGCGGCTGGAACGGGGTCGGGCTGTTCATCGGTGGGTTGTTGGTGGTGGCGTTGTGGGTGGCGGTGAAACTGGCGAAGTTGCCGTTGTTACCGGGGAATGTTCAGGTTTAGCCGGCCTGTGGCGAGTCCTAGTCGATCCGTCCCAACACCACCCGCGCTTCCAACAGCCCATTACGCGCTTCCAGCGTCAGCGACTGCAATACCGCTCCCTCCCGTTCATGTTGGTCCAGCCAATGGAGCAGCGGGTTGGCATCGCCGCTGACGAGCAGTCGCAACGAATCGCCGTCCACCTGCATTTCGGTGATGTCCAACCCCGCCGCTGTCGCGCTGTCATTGACTTGCACCGACAAGGGTCGCGTAGCAACACTCGTGTCGCGACCGGGTTCGGCACGCTGGATCCGCGCACTCAGTTCGACCTGTTGGCGATACTGTCGCTCGGCGACCTCCAGCCGTTGCCGGGTGGGTTGCCAGATCAAGAGGTAACCCACGACCACCAGCACCAGCCCGGCCAGGCCCAGCAACAGCCCTTGCTCACGGCCTGACTTTTTTTCCCAGGCGCGTTTCAGACCCTGCCATCCATGGATATTCATCAACTGCTCTCCAGCGTGAGGGTGGCCTGCACTCGATTGTTCTGTTTGCTGGCGCTGCCCAGGGTGACAGGCAGTCCGTTCTGTTGCCCGCGCTCACGCAGTTGTTCGAGCTCGACGAAACTGTTGGCCGTCAGCTGGATCTTCCAGCCTTCGTTTTCACGAAAATCGATGCGCTGCACTTCGACGTTGCTGGCGCCAATGACCTGCTCCGTCAGGCGTGCCAGACGAGCGACCTGGGTATCCCGGTCCTGCCCGCGCCGACTCTGCAACGCCTGGAATTGCGCCGACAGGTCGACGATCCGGCTTTGCTCGGGATACAGCGACCTGAATCGCTGCTCGCTTTGGGCATACAAACGCCGGATTTCGTTTTCAAGAAAGCGCACACGAGCGTCGCTGAAAGCCCAGGTGAGCAGCAACACACCCAATGCAACCGCCGCCGCGCCGCGCCATGGCAAAGGTGGGCGGCGGCGACGGAATTCCCCTTGCAACAGGTCGATGGGATGTCCGCCAGCGCTCAACAGCCACTCATCGATGCCTTGGCGATCACGCTCCTCGTCCAGCCAGTGCATGTCTCCAGGCAAGCCAGGCTTGAGCGTTGCCAAGCCCCGGGCCGACAACGACACCCGCGCCGACAACGCGCCGCCCAACAGCCAGCGACCGAACCAGCGCACGCCAAAAGCATTATCGTCGGGCACCAGATCGGCATCGACATGCACCGCACGTGCATCAATGCCTTGCTCGGCGAGCAGCGCCAGCAAGGCTTGGAACCTGGTTCGCTCAACGACCATCATCGGATAGCGATGCTGGCGGTCCCGAACGCCGATACCGATGTGCAATACCTCCAGGTTCTCACTCAGTTGCTCTTCGATGGCGAAGGCGAGGGCCTGGGGTCGGGGCTGGCGTCGAGAAGGCCAAGGATCGCTGCGAAACCAGCTGCACATTTCCATCGGCAACAGCACGGTGACGGCCCGCCCGCTCAACGCGTGGGCGGCTTCATGCAACGGCAGGCCGCGCCGTTCGCCCGTTGGCGACCACACACAACACGGCCAATTGGCGCAGGGGGCAGCCAAGCCTTCGGCCGTCAGGTAAAGCCAGGTTTTCATCAAAGGAGCTCACTGGGGCTGATAGGTAAAAAACGACGCTGACGAACAGCCCAGCGTCCGCTAACGGGGTCGAGCTCAATATCCGAGGCCAGGCGCAGACGACTGCCCGCGCGAGCCACGCTCACACTGATGCGGAACCAGTGGCTGCTGACGCCCAGGCCATGACTGCTGAGGCCCAAGCCGGACAACAAGGGGTCGCCGGTGAAGGCCTGCACACTGGCGTATGGTTGGTTGGGCCGCTGGCTGACCAGCGCCTTGGCCGGCCCCTCCTCCACGCCATCCAGGGTCATCAGCAAGAGCAGCGGTGCGGTATTGATGTTCAGCCTCGCCTCTTTGGGCAACACCACCACCCAGGGCTCCAGACGCCGCAGGGTCTGGCTGTCCATGCCCGACAACAGGCGCAGTTGACTCAGTTCCTGCACCGGCCCGACCTGGGGCAACGACAACTCCGGCAAGTCGAGCAACGCCAGCAATCGCGCCCAACGGCCGAGGGTCACCTGATCGATTTGACCCTGGACCAACAACGCATTGAGGTTGAGACGCCCGGAGAGGTCCTCGATATCGATGCGAAGCTCGGTATCTTCCACGGCGAATGCAGGCTCGAGGCGGGCCCAGTCCTGGCTCAGGTCAACCGGCCCGGACGGTGTGATTGCGCTGCCTTCCAATACCCCCAACGCCCACGCTTCACCGGCCAGTCCTAACTGGCGCAACTGGACTTGCTGCAGCTGCTGCGCGCTGCTCTGCAATAGCAGCCGATGACTGCGCAGCATCCCGCCAGTGAGCAACAGCGCCAGGCTCAGGACTAACAACACGCTGATCAGCGCCACGCCGCGTTGTCGTTTCATGGCAACGCCCCAGGCAACAGCAGCACGCGACGGATCTGCTCGAAACGCCCCGCAGAAACGACCCACTCCAACGCCAGCGGCGCGCTGTCGCCCGCTGTTTCGATGTGCCAGCCGCCTTCCGGGGCGAACGCTCGCCAGCTCAGGCTGCGTACATCCTCGAGCAGTTTCTGCCGTTGCACGATAACCGCCCCTTCACCGTGACTGTCGCGCCACAACACGGCACCCTCGAGTCGATAGCTCACGGTTTGCCGTTCGCTGCGCGGCTGATCCAACGGGTTACGCCAATGGCTGCGCTGCAATTGCAGATGCCCCGGCGCGAGCACGACACTGCCGGCAACGGCCTGCCATACATCCCGTTCGATCACCCCAACGGCGCGCTGCAGGGCCCTGATTTCACGCTCATGCTGGCCCGCGCCCTGCTGGGTACGCACGACGCCGTCGAACAGACGCCAACCGGCCAGGCCGAGCAAGGCGAAAATGGCGATGGCGATGACCAACTCCAACAAGGTGAAGCCCGACTGTTCATTCATGAGGTTGGCGGACCCACCCGGTAGTACGGTGCACGACAGACGAGCCATCGCCACGACTGACCTGGATTTCAACCTGGAGCAGACGCGGGTCATGGGCCGGGCTGACTCGTTGTTGCAGGACCCAGTCACGTTGATCCATGCGTCGGGACATTCGCTGTTGGCCGGGCGACTTCACGGCTTGCAAACGCAGCTCAGTCAGTTGGTTGTCGGCCAGCCAGGCGCCGAACAGACGGTCCTCGAGCCCGGTACTTTGCTTGAGCACGAACTGGCTGGCCGACAGCACCGCGGCCGCCAACGTCGCGAAAATCGCCAGCGCGATCATGACCTCCAGCAGCGTGAACCCCTGGCAATCGGCAGCCTGCCTGCGCGCGTCACTCATCGATCAGCGGCTGGGCGATACCATCACTCAATACCTGAGAAACAGTCTGGCCAGCGACCTTGATGAATAACCGGAACGGACTGATCTCATCACTGCTGAGCATCAGCAACTGGGGTGAGCCTTGAGCCTCATCGAGGGCCAGGAGATGGCCGTCCTGCTCCAGTCCAAGCGTCAGCGTTTCAGGCAGCCGGTGCAACGCCGATACCGCGGTCCAGCCCCGAGTCTCCAGTCGCAGCGCCTGATAGCCGCGAGGCTGTATGCGCACACCGTATTCCTGCCCATCCAACATCGCCCGCTCACGCAATTGCTGCACCACCCGGATGAAATCCTGGGCTTGCTGTCGGGCTTCGCGCGCCGGGCTCGGACCGATGGCAAGGCTGACCATGCCCAGCAGTACCCCGATCAATACGATGACGACCATCAGTTCCAACAAGGTGAAACCCCGACTATGACGCCCCATGCTCACTCAGCCCAGTTGCCGATGTCGGCAGCGAACCCGTCACCGCCCGGCACGCCATCGGCGCCCAGCGAGTACAGGTCATAGCTGCCGTCGAGGGATTTGAGGCCAGGGTTGAGAAACTGGTAAGGCGTGCCCCAAGGGTCGATCGGCAGGGCTTTCAAGTAACCCTGGGGATTCCAGTTTCTTGCCGCGGGCGTGCCGGACGGACGCTTGCTCAGCGCTTCCAGGCCTTGCTGGGTCGAAGGGTAATGAGCGTTGTCGAGGCGGTACATTTCCAGGGCCGTGGCAATCGCCTGGATATCGGTACGGGCGGCCGTGACCTTGGCTTGATCGGGCCGGCTCATGAACTGCGGCACCACGATGGCGCCAAGGACACCGATGATGACCACGACCACCATGATCTCGATCAGGGTAAAGCCGCGTTGAGGTCGGTTGTTTTGAAATGTCATGGGTCAATTCACCAATTGGTTGAGGCTCAAAATAGGAAGCAGGATGGCCATGACGATCAGCAGCACGATGCCGCCCATCAGTACCAACATGGCCGGTTCGAAAAGGCTCACCACCAACGCGATGCGCGCAGCGAGGCTGGCCTCCTGTTGCTCGGCGGCCCGGGCCAGCATGCTGTCGAGTTCGCCGGCCCGCTCGCCGCTGGCGATCATGTGCAGCATCAAGGGCGGGATGTCACCGCCCTGCTCCAGGCCACGGGTCAGGGTCCCGCCCTCGCGGACCGAACGGGCGACGTCGGCCATGCGGGCGCGGATCGTCAGGTTGCCGATCACCTGCGCTGCAATGTGCAAGGCCTCCACCAAAGGCACGGCGCTTTTGCTCAGGATCGCCAGGGTGCTGGCGAACCGGGCCGCTTCCATCGCCCGCAACACCTCGCCCACCAGCGGCAACCTGAGCAACAGACGATGCCAGCGCAGGCGCCACATCGGTTGGCGCAGGCCCCAGCGCCACAGCCCGAGCAACCCGGCCAGCGCACCGGCCAGCAGCAGGCCATAGCGGCGCAACCCATCGCTCACCGCGATCAGCGCCTGGGTCAGCCACGGCAACGGTTGGCCGCTGTCGACGAAAATCCTCACCACATCCGGCACCACGTAGCCCAACAGGAAAGCGACGATCGCGACACAGGCCAGCATCAGGATCAGTGGATACACCAACGCCAGTTGAATGCGCTGGCGCGACGCCTGGCGCGCCTGGGTGTAGCTCGCCAGTTGCTCCAACACCTGGCCCAAGTGCCCGGATTGTTCGCCGGCCGCGACCGTGGCGCAAAACAGCTCGGGAAACGCCTGGGGAAAGGCCCGCAGAGCCGTCGCCAGGGCGTGCCCTTCCATCACCCGGCTTCGCACCGCCGAGAGCAGGTGGGCGACACGCCGCTTCTGGCTCTGTTGCGCCACGGCACCCAGCGCTTCCTCGAGGGGCAGGCCGGCCTGGATCAAGGTAGAAAGCTGCAAGGTCAACAACGCCAGATCCGCCGGGCTCAAACGCCCCCCGGCATGCCGAGACCCCAGGGTTCGCGGCTCCCCGGCTTCGCGCAGCTCGCTGGGCAGCAAGCCACGCTCGCGCAGCAGCTGCCGCCCATGACGGGCGCTGTCAGCTTCCACCCGGCCCTTACAGCGCCGGCCCTGGGCATCTTCGGCCCGATAGTCGAAGGTGGGCATGGCGCTAATCCTCCCGGGCGACGCGCAGCAGTTCATCGACACTGGTCAGGCCTTCCAGCACCCGCTGGCGCCCGTCCTGAAACAAGCTGCGAGACGTCTTGCGCGCCTCAACGGCCAACGCCTGCTCGGTGGCGCCCTGATGAATCAGCTGCGACAACGTGGCGCTGATACTTACCAGCTCATAGATGCCGAAGCGCCCGCGATAACCCTTCTGGCATTGATCGCACCCCTGAGCCTTGTACAGCCGTGGTGCGGCGCCAGCTTCGAACCCAAGGCGCCGGCAGGTGGCGGCATCGGCCACGTAAGGCGTCTTGCAGGACGGACACAACGCCCGCAGCAAGCGCTGGGCCACGATACCGGCCAGGGACGAGGCCAGCAGATAGGCATCCACGCCCATGTCCACCAACCGCGTGACGGCGCCGACGGCACTGTTGGTGTGCAAGGTCGAGAGCACCAAATGCCCGGTCAGGGAGGCCTGGACCGCGATTTCGGCGGTTTCGCGATCGCGTATTTCACCGACCATCACCACGTCCGGGTCCTGGCGCAAAATCGCCCGCAAGCCACGGGCAAAGGTCATGTCGACTTTTGGATTGACCGGCATCTGGCCGATGCCCGGCAGGTGATATTCGATGGGGTCTTCGACGGTGAGGATGTTGCGACTCTGGTCGTTGATGCTGCTCAGCGCCGCGTACAGGCTGGTGGTTTTGCCCGACCCCGTGGGTCCGGTCACCAACACGATGCCGTGGGGTTTGCCGAGCAAATGGCGCAAGCCGGCCAGGGTGTCGTCGGGCAGGCCCAGGCGCTGCAGATCCAGGCGCCCGGCCTGCTTGTCGAGCAGGCGCAACACCACGCGCTCGCCGTGGGCCGAAGGCAGGGTCGAAACCCGCACATCGACTTCGTGCCCGGCCAGGCGCAACGCCATTCGTCCGTCCTGGGGCACGCGTTTTTCGGCGATGTCCAGGCGGGCCATGACCTTGATGCGCGACACCAACAGGCTCGCCAACTCCCGGCGCGGACGCAGCATTTCCTGCAACTGACCGTCGATGCGCATGCGTACCGACAGAGCGTGCTCGAAGGTTTCCAGATGCACGTCCGAAGCATGCTCGCGAACCGCTTCGCTGAGCAGGGCATTGATCAGCCGGATGATCGGCGCATCACCCTGCTGCTCCAGCAGGTCGGTTGTCTGCGGCACCTGGTCGGCCAGGCTGAGCAGGTCCAGTTCCTCATCCAGGCCTTGGGCCACCTGTTCGGCGGCGCGCTGGCCCTGGCGATAGACACCGGCCAGGCGCGCGGCGAACGGCGCCGTTTCCAGGACTTGAATCGGCCATTCCCGGCCACACAAACGCTGGACTTCCGCCACCACGGTCAGCGGCGTATCGCGGCGCATCACCAGGCTCAAGGTCGGCCCCTCGCCGTCCAGCAGCACACCGAAACGCCTGGCGAAACCAAAGGGCAGCAGGGTTTGCGAGTCACTCACAAGTCACCCGTGTGCGGTTCAAGCGGGTCGGTCGTCGGCGCCTGCGTGGACGACTCGAACAACTGGCGGGCATCCCGGGGCAACAACAACGAATTGTTTTTCCGCGAGCCCGGTTTGCTCAGCTCACGAAGCGCGTCGTAGCGCTGGCGACTCACATCGGCCAGGTCTTCGTTGCTGCGCACGATGGTCGGCCGCAGGAACACCATCAGGTTGCTTTTGGTCTGGGTGTCGCGGGTCCAGCGAAACAGTGCGCCGAGGTACGGAATACTGCGCAACAGCGGCACCCCGCTTTCCTGGGTCTGGACACTGTCGCGGATCAGGCCGCCGATCACGATGATCTCGCCGTCGTCCGCCAGGATCGTGCTCTTCAAGGCACGTTTGTTGGTGATCAGGTCCGAAGAGTCCACGCCACGGACGGACGGCGCGATGTCCGAGACTTCCTGCTGGACCTCGAGGCGCAAGGTGGAGCCTTCGTTGATGTAGGGCTTGACCTTGAGGCTGATGCCGACGTCCTTGCGCTCAACAGTGGTGAACGGATTGTCCGCACCGTTGCTGTTGGTGGCGTAGGAACCGGTCTTGAACGGGACGTTCTTGCCCACGATGATTTCCGCTTCCTGGTTATCCAGGGTCAGCAGGCTGGGGGTGGAAAGCAGGTTGCTGCGGGTATTGCTCGCCAACGCCGATACCAGTGCACTGAACCGATCGCCGCCCAGCCGCAGGATCGCGCCTTCCGTGGATTTATCCAGTTTATTGAGGTCCATTGCGCCGATGACCGGGACGTCGGTTCCCGGAAAATTGATGAAGCCCTTGGCGCTGCCGCGGTTGAGGCCCCACTGCACCCCCACCGCTTCGGCGATGTCGCCGGAAATCTCGACGATGGCTGCATGGATAAGCACTTGGGCCCGGGGTTGGTCCAATTCACGCACGATGTTTTCGATGGTGCGCACCTGGGCCGGTTCGGCGATCAGCACCAGGGCATTCTGGCTTTCATCGGCCTTGATCATGAAGGCGCTGGCGGGGGCGCTGTCTCGCAGCCCGGCGAGGGCCGGTGTGGTTTTTTTATCCTGCCCGACGCTTTCCAGCACCTCGGCCAGTTGCTTGGCATCGCTGTAGCGCAGGCGGATGACCCGCGCGTTGTCCTGGGAAGCGACGGCCGGAACGTCGAGGGTCCGGGCCAGATCCACCAGGCGTTGACGCACGGCCGGTGCGCCGATGATCACCAGGCGATTGCTGCGGGCGTCAGCGATCACCAGGCCTGCCGTATCACCCTCGCGCTTGCTACCGGAGGCTTCCATGAGCGGCGCGATATCGCTGGCCTGGGCATGGCGCAATCGCACCACCACATGATTGCGGTTGCGCCCCGAATCCAACTGCTGCACCACCCCGGCGATGCGCTGCACATTGGCGGCGGTGTCGGTGACTACCACAGCGTTGGACGATACCGAGGGGCCGACGTAACCATTGGCCGACACCAAGGGCCGCACCAGTCCGGCGACATCGGCGGCAATGCTCGATTGCAGATTGAGGACCCGGGTAACGAACTGCGACGGCGTGGCGCTTTTGGCATCGTTACCGGCGCGCGTCCTGGCATCGCTGACCGGGGTGATCAGGATCCGCTCGCCTTCGTCGATCACCGTGAAGTTGTGTGCATCGAGCACCGAATAGAACAACCGACGTACACCTTCGCGGTCCAGTGCCTCGCGGGACATGACGGTGATACGCCCCGAGACGCGGGGATCAAGCACCACGGTCTTGCCCAGAATCGCCGAGAACTCCTCGACCACGTCGCGCAGTTCCGCATTGTTCATTGCCAGTTGCCATTGGGCCTCCTCGGCCCGTAGCGAACCGTGGAGCGTCAGCGGGCCAACCACGGCAAGGCCGAACAGGACGCGCAATACACGGCCTCGGATAAAGCTGTTCATGGATTCGATCACTCTGATTGCCCGGCCACCGGGCGTATGTATTGCGAGGAATGAAACGCGGCATGGCGCCCGTCTTCGGGGCCCAGCCGACGCAGCAAGGGCTTGGCCTCTGGCAGCAGGGCCAGGCGCTCTTCACGCCCGTTGCGCCACAACGTCACATGGCTGGCCTCGACCCGGCGCAGCACGCTGCCTCCGGGCAAGCGCTCACCCACCTGGTAGATGCGCGGGCCGGCGGCGTCAGCCAGCAATGCCCGCGACAAGCCTTGGCCTGCGACAAAACTGGCTTGCAACGTCATCGGTTCGGCGCTGGGAGCGTGGGCACCTTCAGGCACCAGGCCGAGCACGCTCGCCACGGCCTGCATGTTGGGCAGGTTGCGAGCCGGAACGACCGTTGCGTCAGCCACCACCGGCACATCAAGCTCCAATGCCTGGCGAAAACGCCACTCTTGCCCGGCCAGGAATAGCCCGTACAGCAGCGGCATGAGCACCAGCAATGCCTTCGGCAGGTTGCCACCTGCCCCAAAAGAAACACTCACGTTTGCCCTCGCTGAATAATCGCGCCCGAAGGCTTTGCGAATGACATGCACCGCCGGGAACAATTGGAATGCATCACCGCACCCTCGCTTGAAGACTTCAGGCAAACCCTGCGAGCCGCCTGAAGCCGTGCCTCTCAGGACTTACAGCTTGTCCCAGGCGCTTTGCCAGGAGGCACCGACACCCGGTTCAAACCCGTTCGCGGTCGGGCTGTACTGCTTGCAGTAGCCGGACGCCGGGAATGGCTTGCACTCGAAGACTTCATCGGTCTTGGGCTGCAGCACTTTCGTACCGGCGGTGTAGCCGCTGATCCCTTCTGGGAACACGAAGTCGTATTCGATGCCCGCGCCTTCACCGGTCAGGGTGACTTCCTGGGTTTCCTGGCGAGTGGTGCGCCCGTCTTCGGTGGTGCCCACCAGCGTCAGGGTGTGGACGCCTGGGGCGCTGCGCACGTCCATGTTCAGGCCGGTGCTGCCTTCGGCCACGGATTGGGTTTCGACGCCGACCGGCTTGTTCTTCTCATCGAACAATGTGGCTTCGAGGTTCATCTTGCGGTTGGTCTGCGCGGTGAACGTCAGGCTGACCCGCCCCTTGTCGAGCACGTACTCTGGCTGCAGGGAAGAGATCTTCATGCTGGCGGCGGTGTCTTCCTGCATGTCCAGTTGCACTTCGTAGCGGGTCACGCCACTTTCTTTCTGGGCGTACAGCTTGTTGGTGCCCTTGATCGGCGTGATATTGCCCTCGTCATCACGGATACCGGCACGAATCAAGGGATGGGCCTTGTTGATGGCGTCGGCCAGTTTGAACGACCAGTTTTCAGGCTTGCCTTCTTCAGCGTTGTCGATGCTGATTTGCACGCTGTACTCGGCGTTCTCGCCGGAAGCAGAAAACGCCCGTGCCTTGACTTTGTCGCCCACCAGCAACTGGGTCGATGGCGCGATGCTGCCCACCGGCGACCAGCCACCCGGCAATGCGGCTTCGACGAGGATGTTTACATCCGCTGGGTTGTAGAACGCGGCGTCAGTGTCACCCACCGTCCAGACTGCCAGGATGACGTGATGGCCTGTCTTGCCGTCGGGAATCACACAATTGTGCTTGGCACCACTGACTGGAAGTTGATGACCGCCATCGATCGTACAGAACGGTGCGCTATCGAACGACGCACGCTTGAGCGGCTCGTTTGGCTTCCAATCGTCGCGGGTAATGAAATATTCGTGTTTGGTCGCCGGATGCGGCGCGATGTACTTCCATTGGAAGGCGATGTCACGATCCCGGATTTCAGTCAGCTGCCAACGCGTTGCCGACTGCGCATCCAGGGCGGAAAACAGCGAGTTACCACCGCTGGCGATCTTGCCGTCGATTGGGCCTTGCAGCGGGGCGCCGCCTGCACCATTCGGGAACCCCTGGAAGGTTTCGCCCGTACTTTGAGGTTCGTATTGCGCGCCACCGCAGTTCTTGTTTTCACCTTTCTGGCACAAAAAGGCGCGCGAAGGTGGTACTTCAAGGTAGCCATGGGCAAATACACCTTGGGAAGTCAGCACGGCCGACAACAGAACTAACGACGATGCACACCCCGCTAATGCACCGCTCTTGTTAAAGTTGTTTTTCATATAAGTTCCAGACTATCCATCGAGATTGAAAGACGTTTTTATCTTCATCTTGCAAGGCGCGCCGGATCGTTCAGCGCCTGCCCTCACAAGCGCCGAAACCTTATAGAAACTTGAACTTTCTCTATGTAGGAAAAATCTCTCAAAATAGAAGGAACGATCTCTGAATCTATTTTTCTTACATGCCAAAAGAAACTTCTTACAAGTAGAAATACTTATCAAACAAAAACAAACAACTACACCCGACCAAAAAACTGGCCGGTTTACGTGGCGGAGATAAACGACAGACAATAAAAAGCCTGTCCGGCACAGGGCGGGACAGGCTGGGTAACCACACGGCAATCAGAGGTGATATTGCGCCGACAATTCATGCACCGCCCGCAGGAAGGCCCCGGCGTGTTCCGGATCGACTTCCGGGGTGATGCCATGGCCGAGGTTGAACACATGGCCACTGCCGCTGCCGTAGCTGGCGAGGATGCGCCCGACTTCAGCACGGATGGCTTCAGGCTTGGCGTAAAGCACGGTCGGGTCCATGTTGCCTTGCAAGGCGACTTTATGACCGACGCGCTCGCGGGCATTGCCGATGTCGCAGGTCCAGTCCAGGCCCAGGGCGTCGGCGCCCACATCGGCGATGCTTTCCAGCCACAGGCCGCCGTTCTTGGTGAACAGGATCACCGGCACTTTACGACCTTCGTGCTCGCGGATCAGGCCGCTGACGATCTTGCGCATATAGGCCAGGGAGAACTCCTGGTACGCCGCCGCCGAGAGGTTGCCGCCCCAGGTGTCGAAGATCTGTACCGCTTGCGCGCCGGCCAGGATCTGGCCGTTGAGGTAGGACGTGACCGATTGGGCCAGCTTGTCCAGCAGCAGGTGCATGGCTTGCGGGTTGTCGTAGAGCATCGCCTTGGTCTTGCGGAAGTCTTTCGACGAACCGCCTTCGACCATGTAGGTGGCCAGGGTCCAGGGGCTGCCGGAGAAACCGATCAACGGCACGCGACCGTTGAGTTCACGGCGAATGGTGCTGACCGCGTCCATGACGTAGCCCAGGTCCTTCTGCGGATCGGGAATCGGCAGGGCCTCGATGTCGGCCAGGGTGCTGACGACTTTCCTGAAACGCGGGCCTTCGCCGGTCTCGAAGTACAAGCCCTGCCCCATGGCGTCGGGAATGGTGAGGATGTCGGAGAACAGGATCGCCGCGTCCAACTGCGGATAACGGTCCAGCGGCTGCATCGTGACTTCGCAGGCGAACTGGGGGTTCATGCACAGGCTCATGAAGTCACCGGCCTTGGCGCGACTGGCGCGGTACTCCGGCAGGTAGCGACCGGCCTGACGCATCATCCACACTGGGGTGACGTCCACGGGTTGCTTGAGCAGGGCGCGAAGGAAACGGTCGTTCTTCAGGGCAGTCATGTCGGCATCCGGAAAAAAAGTGCGGGCATTTTCTCAGAGCGCGACGCAAAAGGCACGGCAAGAGCCGTGCCTTTTATCTATCGGGGCAATTTGTCGCGGTTGAACCCGGTCTACTTAACACTACAAAACGACTGTGGGAGCGAGCTTGCTCGCGATGAGGGCGTCACATTCAACATATTCGTCGACTGATCCACCGCTATCGCGAGCAAGCTCGCTCCCACATTTTGATCGCATTCCAGCGTTAGGAAGTGATCAGACCCCCAGGTAATCCAGAATCCCTTCCGCCGCATTGCGGCCTTCGAAGATCGCCGTCACCACCAGGTCGGAACCCCGGACCATGTCACCACCGGCGAAGATCTTCGGGTTGCTGGTCTGGTGCTTGTACTGGCCCTGCTCCGGCGCCACCACGCGGCCCTGGCTGTCGGTATGGATGCTGAACTGCTCGAACCACGGTGCCGGGCTCGGGCGGAAGCCGAAGGCGATGACCACGGCGTCGGCCGGGATGATCTCTTCGGAACCGGGGATCGGCTCGGGGCTGCGACGGCCACGGGCGTCCGGTTCGCCGAGACGGGTCTCGACCACCTTCACGCCTTCGACCTTGTCTTCACCGACAATGGCGATCGGCTGGCGGTTGTAGAGGAATTTCACGCCTTCTTCCTTGGCGTTCTTCACCTCTTTGCGCGAGCCGGGCATGTTGGCTTCGTCACGGCGGTAGGCGCAAGTCACCGACTTGGCGCCCTGGCGGATCGAGGTGCGGTTGCAGTCCATCGCCGTGTCGCCGCCACCGAGTACCACGACCTTCTTGCCTTTCATGTCGACGAAATCTTCCGGCGACTTTTCAAAGCCCAGGTTACGGTTGACGTTGGCGATCAGGAAATCCAGGGCGTCATAGACACCCGGCAGGTCCTCACCGGCAAAGCCGCCCTTCATGTAAGTGTAGGTGCCCATGCCCATGAAGACCGCATCGTATTCTTCGAGCAGTTGCTCCATCGTCACGTCCTTGCCCACTTCGGTGTTCAGGCGGAACTCGATGCCCATGCCGGTGAAGACTTCGCGACGATTACTCAGCACGGTCTTTTCCAGCTTGAACTCGGGGATGCCGAACGTCAGCAGGCCGCCGATTTCCGGGTTCTTGTCGAACACCACCGGGGTCACGCCGCCACGCACCAGCACGTCGGCACAGCCCAGGCCCGCCGGGCCGGCACCGATGATCGCCACGCGCTTGCCGGTCGGCTTGACCTTGGACATGTCCGGCCGCCAGCCCATGGCGAACGCGGTGTCGGTGATGTATTTCTCCACCGAACCGATGGTCACCGCGCCAAAACCGTCGTTGAGGGTGCACGCACCTTCGCAGAGGCGATCCTGCGGGCACACCCGGCCGCAGACTTCCGGCAGGGTGTTGGTCTGGTGGGACAACTCGGCGGCCTGGAGGATGTTGCCCTCGGCCACCAGTTTCAGCCAGTTGGGAATGAAGTTGTGCACCGGGCACTTCCATTCGCAATACGGGTTACCGCACCCCAGGCAGCGGTGGGCCTGGTCGGCCGACTGCTGGGGTTTGAAAGGCTCGTAGATTTCCACGAACTCTTTCTTGCGTTGACGCAACAGTTTCTTCTTCGGATCCTTGCGCCCGACATCGATGAACTGGAAGTCGTTACTCAGACGTTCAGCCATTGTTAAAACCTCATCAAACTCTTCAGGCGCATATCACTGCGGGTTGGCACGAGTGCTGGAAAGCAACGATTTCAGGTTGGCAGCCTTGGGCTTGACCAGCCAGAAACGACGCAGATAGTCATCGAGGTTTTCGGCGAGGTTACGACCCCACTCGCTGTTGGTTTCCTCGACGTATTCGTCCAGCACGCGTTGCAGGTGGCTGCGGTAGGCTTCCATCGCCTCGCCGCTGATCCGCTGGATTTCCACCAGTTCGTGGTTGACCCGGTCAACGAAGGTGTTGTCCTGGTCGAGCACGTAGGCGAAACCGCCGGTCATGCCAGAGCCGAAGTTGTAACCGGTCTTGCCCAATACACAGACGAAACCACCGGTCATGTACTCGCAGCAGTGATCACCGGTGCCTTCCACTACAGTGTGGGCCCCGGAGTTACGCACGGCAAAACGCTCGCCGGCGGTGCCGGCGGCGAACAGCTTGCCGCCCGTAGCGCCGTAGAGGCAGGTGTTGCCGATGATGGCACTGTCCTGAGTCTTGTAGACGCTGCCCTTGGGCGGAACGATGACCAGTTTGCCGCCGGTCATGCCCTTGCCCACGTAGTCGTTGGCATCGCCTTCCAGGTACATGTTCAGGCCACCGGCGTTCCAGACGCCGAAGCTCTGGCCCGCGGTGCCCTTGAAACGGAAGGTGACCGGCGCCTTGGCCATGCCCTGGTTGCCATGCTTGCGCGCGATTTCGCCGGAGATCCGTGCGCCGATGGAACGGTCGCAGTTGCAGATATCCAGGTCGAACTCGGCGCCGCTCAGGTCGTTGATCGCCGCAGCGGCCATGTCGACCATCTTCTCGGCCAGCTCGCCCTTGTCGAACGGCGGGTTGCGGTCGACCTGGCAGAACTGTGGCTTGTCCGCCGGAATGTGATCGCTGCCCAGCAACGGGGTCAGGTCCAGATGATGCTGCTTGGCGGTCTGGCCTTCGAGCACTTCCAGCAGGTCGGTACGGCCGATCAGCTCTTCGAGCGAACGCACGCCCAGCTTCGCCAGCCACTCACGGGTCTCCTCGGCCACGTAGGTGAAGAAATTCACCACCATGTCGACGGTACCGATGTAGTGGTCCTTGCGCAGCTTCTCGTTCTGGGTCGCCACGCCGGTGGCGCAGTTGTTCAGGTGGCAGATGCGCAGGTATTTGCAGCCCAGGGCGATCATCGGCGCGGTGCCGAAGCCGAAGCTCTCGGCGCCGAGAATGGCCGCCTTGATCACGTCCAGGCCGGTTTTCAAGCCACCGTCGGTCTGCACCCGGACCTTGCCGCGCAAATCGTTGCCGCGCAGGGTCTGGTGGGTTTCGGCCAGGCCCAGCTCCCACGGCGCGCCGGCGTACTTGATCGAGGTCAGCGGCGATGCGCCGGTGCCGCCGTCGTAGCCGGAGATGGTGATCAGGTCGGCATAGGCCTTGGCCACACCAGCGGCGATGGTGCCGACGCCGGCTTCCGCGACCAGTTTCACCGAGACCAGCGCCTTCGGGTTCACCTGCTTGAGGTCGAAGATCAGTTGCGACAGGTCTTCGATCGAGTAGATGTCGTGGTGCGGCGGCGGCGAGATCAGGGTGACGCCGGGCACCGCGTAACGCAGCTTGGCGATCAGGCCGTTGACCTTGCCACCGGGCAACTGGCCGCCTTCGCCGGGCTTGGCGCCCTGGGCGACCTTGATCTGCAGCACTTCAGCGTTAACCAGGTATTCCGGCGTCACACCGAAGCGGCCGGTGGCCACCTGCTTGATTTTCGAACTCTTGATGGTGCCGTAGCGCGCCGGGTCTTCGCCGCCTTCACCGGAGTTGGAACGCGCGCCGAGGCGGTTCATGGCTTCGGCCAGGGCTTCGTGGGCTTCCGGGGACAAGGCGCCCAGGGAAATACCGGCCGAGTCGAAGCGCTTGAGCACCGACTCCAACGGCTCCACTTCGTTGATGTCCAGCGGCGTTTCCAGGGTCTTGACCTTGAGCAGGTCGCGGATCATCGACACCGGACGGTTGTCCACCAGCGAGGTGTATTCCTTGAACTTGCTGTAGTCGCCCTGCTGCACGGCCGCCTGCAAGGTGTTGACCACGTCCGGGTTGTAGGCGTGGTATTCGCCACCATGGACGAACTTCAGCAGGCCACCCTGCTGGATCGGCTTGCGCGGGCTCCAGGCTTCGGCGGCCAGGGCCTTCTGTTCGGCTTCGATGTCGACGAAACGCGCCCCCTTGATGCGGCTCGGCACGCCACGGAAGCTCAGCTCGCAGACTTCCTCGGACAGGCCAATGGCCTCAAACAGTTGCGCGCCGCGGTACGAGGCGATGGTCGAGATGCCCATCTTCGACAGGATCTTGAGCAGGCCCTTGGTGATGCCCTTGCGGTAGTTCTTGAACACCTCATAGAGGTCGCCCAGCACTTCACCGGTGCGGATCAGGTCGCCCAGCACTTCATAGGCCAGGAACGGATACACCGCCGAGGCACCGAAACCGATCAACACCGCGAAGTGGTGCGGATCGCGGGCTGTGGCGGTTTCCACCAGGATGTTGGAGTCGCAGCGCAGGCCTTTTTCGGTCAGGCGATGGTGCACCGCACCGGTGGCCAGCGAGGCGTGGATCGGCAGCTTGCCCGGCGCGATGTGGCGGTCGGTCAGCACGATCTGGGTACGCCCGGCGCGCGCGGCTTCTTCAGCCTGATCGGCGACGTTGCGGATCGCCGCTTCCAGGCCGACGCTTGCGTCGTAGTTCAGGTCGATGACCTGGCGTGCGAAGCCCGGACGGTCGAGGTTGGTCAGCGAGCGCCACTTGGCCGGGGAAATGACCGGCGAGCTGAGGATCACCCGCGAGGCGTGCTCCGGCGACTCCTGGAAAATATTGCGCTCGGCACCGAGGCAGATTTCCAGGGACATCACGATCGCTTCGCGCAGCGGGTCGATCGGTGGGTTGGTCACCTGGGCGAACTGCTGGCGGAAGTAGTCGTACGGCGTGCGCACGCGCTGCGACAGCACGGCCATCGGCGTGTCGTCGCCCATGGAGCCGACCGCTTCGTAGCCCTGCTCGCCCAGCGGACGCAGCACCTGGTCACGCTCTTCGAACGTCACCTGGTACATCTTCATGTATTGCTTGAGCTGGTCGACGTCGTAAAAAGCCGAGCCATGGTCGTTGTCTTCCATGGTCGCCTGGATGCGCAGGGCATTCTTGCGCAGCCATTGCTTGTACGGATGACGGGACTTGAGACGGTTGTCGATGGCGTCAGTGTCGAGGATCTGGCCGGTTTCGGTGTCCACGGCAAAGATCTGGCCCGGGCCTACGCGACCCTTGGCGATGACGTCTTCGGGCTGGTAGTTCCAGACGCCGATTTCCGAAGCCAGGGTGATGAACCCGTTGGTGGTGGTGACCCAGCGCGCCGGACGCAGACCGTTACGGTCCAGCAGGCACACCGCGTAGCGGCCGTCGGTCATGACGATACCGGCCGGGCCGTCCCACGGCTCCATGTGCATGGAGTTGTATTCGTAGAAGGCACGCAGGTCCGGGTCCATGGTCTCGACGTTCTGCCACGCCGGCGGCACCAGCATGCGCACGCCACGGAACAGGTCGATACCACCGGTCACCATCAGTTCCAGCATGTTGTCCATGCTCGAAGAGTCCGAGCCCACGCGGTTGACCAGCGGGCCGAGTTCTTCAAGGTCCGGCATCAGGTCGTTGGCGAACTTGGTGCGACGGGCCACGGCCCAGTTGCGGTTGCCGGTGATGGTGTTGATCTCGCCGTTGTGGGCGAGGAAGCGGAATGGCTGGGCCAGCGGCCATTTCGGCAAGGTGTTGGTGGAGAAGCGCTGGTGGAACACGCAGATCGCGGTTTTCAGGCGCTCGTCGCTCAGGTCCGGATAGAAGGCGGTGAGGTCCGCCGGCATCATCAGGCCTTTGTAGATAATGGTCTTGTGGGAAAAGCTGCAGATGTAGTGATCGGTGTCGGCGGCGTTGGCCACGGACGAACGACGACGGGAGCTGAACAGCTTGATCGACATGTCCTGGTCGCTCAGGCCTTCGCCGGCGATGAACACCTGTTCGATCTGCGGCAGGCGCTCGAGCGCCAGGCGGCCGAGGACGCTGGTGTCGATCGGCACTTTGCGCCAGCCGACCAGTTGCAGGCCGGCGGCCAGGATCTCGCGATTCATGTTTTCGCGAGCCGCCTCAGCCTTCACCGGATCCTGATTGAAAAACACCATGCCCACGGCGTACTGCTTGGGCAGGGTCACGCCGAACGTTTCCTGGGCAACGGCACGCAGGAACTCGTCGGGCTTTTGAATCAGCAAGCCACAGCCGTCACCGGTCTTGCCGTCGGCGTTGATCCCACCACGGTGGGTCATGCAGGTCAGGGCCTCAATGGCCGTTTGCAAAAGGGTATGACTGGGCTCGCCCTGCATATGGGCTATCAGGCCGAAACCGCAGTTATCCTTGAATTCATCTGGTTGGTACAGACCTGCTTTCATAGACACTTTCTCACCAGGCTGCCTCTAATCGAGGCAAATTTCTTTTCAATTCAACCAGTTGCATGCCGCGCCGAACGTACGCCAGCTTTGCGGGGGCAAAAGGGAGGTCATTGTACACACCGACACAGAGGCTCACAAATTTGACGACGAACTGTCGCAAATCCATGTCGCATTTGTGAAAGGTTTAAAGCTATATGCTGTGCTAGTCAAAACTTTTTTGGGTTCGACCGCTACGACTCAAACGCTACCGTGACGCAGACACCACAAGGCGCGCGGCCTGAAAGGTCGCTCGCCCTTGCGGAAATTTTGAGGTTGCCGGGAGAGGCGGCCTGGGTAAGGCCGCCGAATCTTCAGCGAGTTGCTGCCAGTTCCTGTTGGACGCTGGCGACAGTGCGAGGCCAAGGTTTACCAGCCTGAACCTTCGCTGGCAAGGCCTTGATAGCGGAAACAGCTGCATCACGATTGGCGAAGCTGCCATAGGTGATGACATACAACGGCTTGCCGTTGAGCACTTTCTTGAAATAACGGTACTCGCCGCCCTGCTCCTTGACGAAGCTCTGCGCAGCGGCTTCGGAGCTGGTGCCGAGGATTTGCACCACATAATTGCCAGGCGCCTGGGCGGCATACCAGTTACCGCCCGCAGCCTTGGCCGGGGCGGCCGGCTTGGCGGTTGTTGGTGCGGGTGCGGGTTTTGTCGCTGGCGCTGGAGCCGGGGCAGGCTTGGCGGTAGCCAACTGCGTAGGCGCCGGAGTCGGCTTGGCGGCAGGCGATGGCGTCGGCGCGGGACCGGCCGGCACACCCGCAGGTGGTGCAGTGGTGGTCACGGTCGGTGGCGTGTCGCTGCTGTCGTCGATCGGTGGCGCTGCACCGTCGTCGCCTTCGGTGATGCCACCCGCGGCCTCGGCCAAGGGACCGCGCATGACCGGCTGGGACTGGCCGACCAGCGGTAGCGGCATCGGCTGGGTGTTGTTACCGGCAAATTCCACGGCCGGCGCACCACCATTGGGTTGCGGCGTGCCCTGACCGAGGGGCAATTGCGCCTGTTCGTTGGCTGGAGCGCCCGTGGTGGGTGCCTTGTTGCGACCCGGCATCAGCCAGGCGGCGGCGACAGCAACCACGACCACGGCGGAAATCGCCAATACGTGTTTCTTCGGCATGTTGAACCCCATACTTGGACGCTTCACCGCTGAGCGGCTGGCAATCATGACTTCGATCAGAGCATCGCGGGCAACCTGGTTGATGTTCCCAGGCCAGCCGTCGGAGCTTTCGTGAATCTCAGAGATCTGATCGGCGGTAAAAAGTTCGATACCCCGTCCTGCGCCCTCAAGACGCTGGGCCAGGTATTCACGGGTTTCCTCTTCGGTATAGGGCGCCAACTCGATGACGTGGAAGCGCTCTTCCTCAAGGCTCAACTGATCCAGATCGGCAATCAGCGACGACTCGCCGAAGAGGAACACATGGGGGCGACCTTCTGGCGCACCGGCAGCCAAGGCCAGCAAGGCTTCCAAGGCCGACTCGTCGAGTTGCTCGGCATCGTCCACGAGCAAATAGACTTCCTGCCCGGTCAGTGCCAGTTGCACGATCTGATCGAGAATCGCACCGATTTCGGCCTGGGCGACATTCAGCGCCTGGGCCACCTGACGCAGTACACCGGCGGCATCGCCGGCACCGCGGGCCGAGACCACCACACTTTGCACCGACTGTTTGTTGGTGCTGGCCACCAGCGCCTGGCGCAGCAGGGTCTTGCCGCTGCCTTGAGGACCGGTGACCACCAGTAGCAACTGACTGTAGCGGGCCAGGTGATGCAACTGGCCCAGCACGGGCTTGCGCTGGGCAGGGAAGAATTTGAAGCCTGGGACCCGCGGAGCGAAAGGGTCATGACTCAACTGGAAATGGCCGAGGAAAGCCTCGTCGGCATGCAAACTAGTCATCGGAATCTTATTAACCTTTAAGCTGAGCCAGGGCGCGGTAGTCCGCTCCCAGCGTGGCCTGTAGAACTTCTTTCGGATAATCGTCGGTCACCACCGCTTCGCCCATGTGGCGCAGCAGCACCAGACGCAGACGACCGTCGATCACTTTTTTGTCGATTGCCATGTGTTCAAGAAAATCCGCCTCGGTCATTTCTTCAGGCGGAACCACCGGCAGCCCGGCGCGCTGGAACAGACGAATACCGCGATCACGCTCCTGTTCGCTGATCCAGCCCAGGCGCGCAGACATCTCCAGGGCCATGACCGTACCGGCCGCAACGGCCTCGCCATGCAGCCAGACACCATAGCCCATGTGGGTTTCGATGGCATGGCCAAAGGTGTGGCCCAGGTTGAGCGTGGCACGCACCCCCGATTCACGCTCATCAGCCCCCACCACGGCGGCCTTGGCGGCGCAGGAGCGTTCGATGGCGTAGGTCAGGGCCACTTGATCAAGCGCCCGCAGGCGGTCGACGTTTTCTTCCAGCCAACCCAGGAACGGCTCGTCGCAGATCAGCCCGTACTTGATGACTTCCGCCAACCCGGCAGACAGTTCGCGAGCCGGCAAGGTATTGAGGGTGGCGGTGTCGATCAGCACCACATTGGGCTGGTAGAAGGCGCCGACCATGTTCTTGCCCAACGGATGGTTGATCCCGGTCTTGCCGCCCACCGAAGAATCGACCTGCGACAACAGCGTGGTGGGGATCTGGATGAAGTCGACACCGCGCTGATAACAAGCGGCGGCAAAACCGGCCATGTCGCCGATCACGCCACCGCCCAGGGCAACCACCGTGGTGCGGCGATCATGCCGTGCGGTCAGCAGGCCGTCGAAAATAAGCTGCAGGGTTTCCCAGTTCTTGAAGGCTTCACCATCGGGCAACACCACGGAAATGACCGAGAAGGCCGACAGGCTGCGACTCAGGCGTTCCAGATACAGAGGGGCGACGGTTTCGTTGGAGATGATCGCCACTTGCCGCCCGGCAATATGCGGCGCCAGCAATTGCGGCTGGTCCAGCAAACCTTCGCCAATGTGAATCGGGTAGCTGCGCTCGCCCAGGTCGACCTTAAGTGTCTGCATGTGTCCCCACAGTGAAGATGGAATCAGGCGTCCTGCCTGCAATTAACGAAGGTAGCCCAACGGGGATAAATCCCCTCGCCACAGGCGGAGCCGACGGGACGTCGAGGATAACGCATTTCGCGAAGCGCATTAACGGGGAGGCAGTTGCTGCAGGCGTTCGAGAATATCCAGCACCACCATCCGCGGCGGCCGTTCGTCGGTCTCAACCACCAGATCGGCGATCTCCCGGTACAGCGGATCGCGCAACGCCAGCAAGTCCCGCAGGGTCTTGGCCGGGTCGGCGGTACGCAACAGCGGCCGGTTGCGATCCCGGGCGGTGCGGCCGACCTGCTGTTCGACGGAGGCGTGCAGGTAGACCACTCGTCCGCCGGCATGCAGCGCCCGACGATTGGCTTCGCGCATCACCGCGCCACCGCCCGTGGCCAGCACCACGCCATCGAATGCGCACAGCTCGGCGATCATCGCCTGCTCACGATCACGAAAGCCCGGTTCGCCTTCCTTGTCGAAAATCCATGGGATATTGGCGCCCGTGCGC
The DNA here is from genome assembly GCF_026016345.1 of Pseudomonas sp. B21-054. NCBI lineage: Bacteria > Pseudomonadati > Pseudomonadota > Gammaproteobacteria > Pseudomonadales > Pseudomonadaceae > Pseudomonas > Pseudomonas sp. B21-054. The sequence goes on along the minus strand of NZ_CP087204.1, from coordinate 477,984 downwards.
AATTCAATTTCCTTGTCGGAATCTTTGAATGGCAGGCGCAGCTCTTTGGCCAGCAAACGGCCGATGGTGCTTTTTCCAGCGCCCATCGGCCCAACAAGAATCAAATTTCGCACAGAATCAACGACTCACAGCAATCGCCTGGTTGTTCATGATACGCGGAGTGAGGAACACCAGCAGCTCGGATTTTTTCTCCGAAACCACATCACGCCGGAAAAGGCGGCCAAGATACGGCACATCGCCAAGAAATGGCACCTTATCTACAACCTTGCTCTGAGTATTTGAGAAAACCCCGCCAATCACAATGGTCTCGCCATCGTTGACCAGGACCTTGGCGTTGACTTCGTTTTTCTTGATCGGTGGCACATCCTGCACTTTGTTCAGGTAGTCCGGCTCATCCTTGGTAACCTTGACCTCCATGATGATGCGATTGTCCGGTGTGATCTGCGGGGTCACTTCCAGCGACAGCGAGGCCTCCTTGAACGACACCGACGTGGCGCCGCTGGAGCTGGCTTCCTGATAGGGGATTTCCGTGCCCTTGAGGATTTTTGCCGTCTCCTTGTCGGACGTCACCACCTTGGGCTGGGAGACGATTTCCCCGTTACCGGTTTTCTCCATGGCCGTCAGCTCCAGGTCCAGCAAGACGTTGTCGGTAATGAACGCGATACCGATCCCGGAAGTATTGCCCGACGCGCCCAGATCGACGAACGGCTGGTTGGTACTGGTGCTGCCCGGCGTGCCAATGGTCGTGGAGGTGCCATTGGTCACCCCCGAGGAGTTCCAGTTGCCCTTGTTTTGTATCGAACCGCCCCAGCGCACACCCAGGCTTTTGTCGTAGTCGACGTTGGCCTCGACGATTCGCGCCTCGATCATCACCTGACGCACTGGAATATCCAGCTGCGCCACGATCCGGCGCAGTTCGTCGAGCCGGTCCTGGGTCTGGTAGGCAATGATGTTGTTGGTTCGCTCATCGACCGTGATCGTGCCGCGCTCATCGGCTTTCGCTTCGGCGCTGGTCACCGACTGGAACAGCTTGGCGATGTCCGCCGCCTTCGCATAGTTGACCTGCAACAACTCACGCCGCAGCGGCGCCAGGTCGGCAATCTGCTTCTGGGACTCCAGTTCCTGGCGCTCGCGCGCGGCAATTTCATCGGCCGGGGCGACCAGCAGCACGTTGCCAACCTTGCGCTTGTCCAGTCCTTTGGTCTTCAGCACGAGATCCAGCGCCTGATCCCAAGGCACGTTCTGCAGGCGCAGGGTGATGCCGCCCTGCACGGTGTCGCTGGCCACCAGGTTCAGGTTGGTGAAGTCGGCGATCAACTGCAGGACAGAACGCACTTCGATGTCCTGGAAGTTCAAGGACAGCTTTTCACCACTGTAGGCGGCGCGATCGGTATTGCGTTTCTGCAGATCCTCGACGGTCATGGGCCGGACGCTGACGGTGAGCTTGTTGTCGGTCTGGTAGGTCGAGTAATCGAAGGTGCCGCTCGGCTCGATGGTGATCGTCGCTCGGTCGCCCCCCGCACTGGCATTGACGAATTGCACCGGGGTGGCGAAGTCCTTGACGTCCAGGCGCACCCGCAGCGGTTCGGGCAACTGGGTCCTGGCGAAATTGAGAATGATCTTGCCTTCGCGTTCCTGGATGTCCGGGGCGATGGAAGGGTCCGACAGATCGATCACCACATTGCCTTCACCCTGGGTCCCGCGCTGGAAATCCACGCCACGAATAGCCTTGCCCACCGGGGCATTGCCTCTGGCGGGCGCGGTGCTGGCAACCGCTGGGCGCGCAGCCTGGGCGGTGGCCTTGGGCACTACGACGCCTTTGCCAACCACCACGAACAGATTATTACCCTCGACACGGGTGTTATACGGCGCCAGCTGGGTAAGGCCGATGATCAACCGCGTGCGGTCGCCCGCCTCGACCACTGTGGCGCTGCGCGCATTGCCGCCCCCCAGGTCGCGGCTCTTGCTGGTCAGTTGATTGGTGACCCCGGGCAGATCCAGTGCGATCCGGGCCGGTTGATCGGTGGTGTAGCCCCGGGGCGTGGGCGGCGGCCCGTCGAAGGTGAGCTTCAACTCGACGCGGTCGCCCGGCAACGCCGCGACATCCAGCGTTTTCAGACTGGCCGCGTGAACCATCGGCGACAACAGCGCTATCCATAGCGAAATACCGAAGGCTGACAAAAACCTGTTCATTGTTGGGGTTCCACTATTGAGTGCTCTTTCAAAGGAATGGTCCGAGGTCGTTCCAGCCAGGCACCCTCGCCATCGGGAACGATTTCGATCACATCGACCTGGGTGGCGCTGATGGCGAAGATTCGCCCGTCGTTGCGCCCCAGATAGTCACCGACCTTGAGCCGATGCACCCCACCCGCACCACGCAGGAGCGCGAAGGAGCCGCTGACGTTGGAGATCGTACCCACCATTTCAAATTGCTCGATGTTGAAGCCCTCCAGGTACTGCTTCGCCCGGTTAGGGTCGGGCCGGACATTGCGCGAGCCCTTCTGCCGCTCGGCCTGATCCACCCGGACCTGCCTGGAAAAAGGGCTGCGCAGGTTGGCGGCGCTGTAGGTGAAGGTTTCGTAGGGCCTGAACGTCGGCGTCGGCTCGATCTTTCCCGGTGGACGCAGGCGTACTTCATTCATGTAGGCGTCCAGGTCGTCGAAACCGTCGTTATTGTTGCAGCCGGCCAATGCGACCAGTCCTGCCAGCAGGCACATGCGACAAACCGGCTTCATGGCTGCGCCTCCTGCTCGTTGTACCGGTAGGTCTTGGCCTGGATGCTCATGCGCAGCTTCGTGCCGGCCTCAGGCTCCATCGGCGCGATCTCGAAATCGTGCAGCGTGACGATCCTAGGCAACCCGGCCACACCGCTGACGAACGTCGCCAGGTCATGGTAGTCACCGGTCACGGTAATCTGGATCGGCAGTTCGATGTAGAACGGCTGGGTAGCCTCCGGCAGAAGTTTGATTTCCTCGAACTCCAGGCCGCTGCCCAGGCCGGTACGGGTAATGTCTTCCAGCAGGCCCGGAACCTCGGTGTCACTGGGCAATTGGCGCAACAGTACACCGAAGGATGTTTCCATCTGCTTCATCTGCTCGGTGTATCGCTCCAGGTTCGCGGCCATGTGAGCCTTGCCCGCGAATTGCGCCTTGAGGGTGTTTTCTTCCTCGCGCACTTGCTGCAACTGGTTCTCCAGGTCGCTCAAGGCAAAGTTATAGCCCAGCCCCAGCACCAGGACCACCAGCAGGACCCCGGCCAGCCACTTGATGGGGGCCGGCCAGGCACCGATGTTGTTGGTATCCAGGTCACTGATGTCGATCTTGCGCAGCGCGTCGAACCACTCCCCTGGCTTCATTGGGCGTCCTCCCCATCGGCGGGGCGGGTCTGGCGGACCGTCAGTTGGAAAACGTTGGCCTGATCGAGCTGACCGGCGGTGGTGGCCTTGACCTCCGTCAGGCTGGGCGCATCGAACAGGTCAGATGCGTCCAGGTTGCGCATGAGGTCCGAGACCCGGTTGTTCGATTCCGCGGCCCCCTTGATGAAGAGTGTCTTGTCCTCCATCTTCACTTCGGTGAAGTACACCCCGTCCGGCAGGGTCCGCGCCAGCTGGTCGAAAATGCGCCCGCTGACCGGCCGGTTACCCTGCAGGTCCTGGATGATGCGCATGCGCTCCAGCAGTTGCTGGCGACGGGCTTTCAGTTCGCTGATCTGCTTGATGCGCTCGTCCAGCACGGCAATCTGTTCAGAGAGATGACTGTTGCGCGCCACTTGGTGGTCGATGGCACTGTCGACGTACCGGATCGCGATCAACGTCAGGCCCACCGCGCCGACCAGCGCCCCCACCAATGCCAGCAGAAAGCGTTTGCGGCGCTCCTCGCGCAGCTCTTCACGCCAGGGCAGCAGGTTGATCCGCGCCATCAGTCGAAACTCCTGAGGGCCAGCCCGCAGGCAATCATCAGCGCCGGCGCGTCACTGGCCAGGGCACCGGCATTGACCTTGCTGCTCAGGGCCATGTTGGTAAACGGGTTGGCGACCTGGGTCGGTGTGCCCAGGCGTTGCTCGATCAGCCGATCCAGGCCGGCGACCGACGCCGTGCCTCCGGCCAACAAAATGTGGTCCACCGCGCTGTACTGGCCCGAAGCGAAGAAAAACTGCAAGGACCGCGAAACCTGCTGCACCAGGGCCTCGCGAAAGGGTTGCAGCACCTCACTGAGATAATCGTCCGGCAGGCCACCCTGCCTTTTTGCCTGGCCGGCCTGCTCGGGCGTCAGGCCATAGCGGCGCTGGATTTCCTCGGTGAGCTGACGGCCGCCGAACAACTGCTCGCGGGTATAGATGATCCGCCCGTTGTGCAGCACGCTGAGGGTGGTCATGGTCGCGCCGATGTCGATGACCGCCACAGTCAGCCGCTCCTGGGACGCCGCCAGTTGCGTGGCGAGCAGGCCAAAGGCGCGCTCCAGCGCGTAGGCCTCCACATCGACCACCCGGGCCGTCAGCCCGGCCAGCGCCAGCGCAGCCTCGCGAACCTCGACGTTTTCCTTGCGACAGGCCGCCAACAACACCTCGACCCGCTCGGTGCTGCGCGGTGACACGCCCAGCACTTCAAAATCGATGGCGACCTCATCCAGCGGATAAGGAATGTACTGATCGGCCTCGATCTTGAGCTGGTTTTCCATGTCGTCGTCGGACATCCCGGCGTCCATCTCGATGATCTTGGTGATCACCGCCGAACCCGCCACGGCCACTGCCACGCTTCGCGAGGCGGTCTTGGCCTTGGCGAGCACCCGAGACAATGCCTGGCCCACCCCTTCGAGCTCGGCGATGTTCTTCTCGATCACGGCGTTGGCCGGCAACGGTTCGACCGCGTAGGACTCGACGCGGTACCGGTCACCCTGGCGGCTCAACTCAAGCAGCTTCACCGAGGTGGAGCTGATGTCTATTCCCAGAAGCGTATGGGCTTTTTTATTGAAGAGTCGTAGCACTACCAATTCCCTATGACTATCCGTGAGTTACGGACTCTCTAATATGCATTGCGTTCAATCACCCCGGCCCGACGGACGTCCGGATGGCATTCTCGACGAAAAAAAATGCTTATAATGCCCAGCGTTTTTTTTCGCTTTGTTGCTCGCACGGGTCCTTCCCTGCACCTGGCGCCTTTTTCATTCTTTGCCTGGATATCCAAAAGCCTTGATTCGTCTGCTGAAATTTTTCGGATGGTCCATCGTCGCCGTTTTCTGCGGACTGCTCTTGGGTCTGAGCGGTGCGTTTCTTTACCTTAGTCCGGGATTGCCGTCCGTGGAGGCGCTGAGAAGTATTCAGTTGCAGATTCCTTTGCGGGTGTACAGCAGCGACAACAAGCTAATCGCCGAATTTGGCGAAATGCGCCGCACGCCGATCCGCTTCGCCGACATCCCTCCCAATTTCATCAATGCGTTACTCAGTGCTGAAGACGACAACTTCGCCAATCACTACGGCGTCGATCCCGGCAGCCTGATGCGCGCCGCCAGCCAGCTGGTCAAGAGCGGCCACATCCAGTCCGGCGGCAGCACCATCACCATGCAGGTGGCCAAGAACTTCTTCCTGACCAGTGAGCGCAGCTTCTCGCGCAAGACCACCGAGATCCTCCTGGCCCTGCAGATCGAGCGACAGCTGACCAAGGATGAAATCCTCGAGCTGTACGTGAACAAGATTTACCTGGGCAACCGCGCCTACGGCATCGAGGCGGCGGCGCAGGTGTACTACGGCAAGTCGATCCGCGATGTGAGCCTGGCGCAGATGGCGATGATCGCCGGCCTGCCCAAGGCACCGTCGCGCTTCAACCCGCTGGCCAACCCGACCCGCAGCAAGGAGCGTCGCGACTGGATCCTGGGGCGCATGTACAAGCTCGGCAAGATCACCGAGGCCGACTACACCGCCGCGATCAATGAACCGTTGAACGCCAGCTACCACGTGCCGACCCCGGAAGTGAACGCCCCGTACATCGCCGAGATGGCCCGTGCCGAGATGGTCGGGCGCTATGGCAGCGATGCCTACACCGAAGGTTTCCGCGTGACCACCACGGTGCCGAGCAACTTGCAGGAAATGGCCAACACCGCCCTGCACGAGGGCCTGATGACCTACGATCAGCGCCACGGCTATCGCGGCCCTGAATCGCGCCTGCCGGGCAAGACCAAGGAAGCCTGGGCCCTGGAGCTGACCAAACAGCGCACCATCAGCAGCCTGGAACCGGCAATTGTCACGTCAGTGGACAAGGACGGCCTCAAGGTCCTGACCCGCAACGGCGAACTGGAAGAGCACGTGGCCTGGGACACCATGAAATGGGCCCGCCCGTTCCTCAATACCAACAGCATGGGTAACAATCCCCGTCAGCCATCGGACGTAGCCCAGGTCGGCGACCTGATCCGGGTGCAGCGCCAGGCGGATAACACCCTCAAGTTCAGCCAGATCCCTGCCGCCCAAGGCGCGCTGGTGTCCCTCGATCCCCAGAACGGTGCGATCCGTTCGTTGGTGGGCGGCTTCGCCTTCGAGCAAAGCAATTACAACCGGGCACTACAGGCCAAGCGCCAGCCGGGCTCGAGCTTCAAGCCATTCGTCTACAGCGCCGCCCTGGACAATGGCTACACCGCCGCCAGCCTGGTGAACGACGCGCCGATCGTGTTCGTCGATGAATACCTGGACAAGGTCTGGCGTCCGAAGAACGACACCAACACCTTCCTGGGCCCGATCCGCCTGCGCGAAGCGCTGTACAAGTCCCGTAACCTGGTATCGATCCGCCTGCTCCAGGCCCTGGGCGTGGACCGCACCATTGACTACATCAGCAAGTTCGGCTTCAACAAGCAGGACCTGCCGCGCAACCTGTCCCTGGCCCTGGGCACCGCGACCCTGACGCCGATGGAAATCGCCACGGGCTGGAGCACGTTCGCCAACGGCGGCTACAAGATCACCCCGTACATCATCGACAAAATCGAAAGCCGCAACGGCGAGACGCTGTTTGTCGCCAACCCGCCACGCGTGCCCACGGGCGAGCAGGCCAGCGACGGTGTCGCCGCACCGGCCACCGAGACGTTCACGGTCAATGCGACACCGGGCGAAGCCACGACGGCCCCTGGGGTACCGCAAGCACCGGCCATTGCCGAGCGCATTGTCGACGGCCGAACCACCTACATCCTCAACAGCATGTTGCAGGATGTGATCAAGCTCGGCACCGGGCGCCGCGCCCTGGCCCTGGGCCGAACCGACCTGGCGGGCAAGACCGGTACCACCAACGAATCCAAGGATGCCTGGTTCTCGGGCTACAACGCCGATTACGTAACCACCGTCTGGACCGGCTTCGACCAGCCCGAAAGCCTGGGGCGCCGTGAGTTCGGTGGCACCGTGGCGTTGCCGATCTGGATGACCTACATGGGCGCCGCCCTCAAGGACAAGCCACCTCACACCCAGCCGGAACCGGAAGGCATCCTCAGCCTGCGCGTCGACCCAATCAGCGGTCGTGCGGCCACGCCAGGCACCCCGGGTGCGTACTTCGAACTGTTCAAGAGCGAAGACACCCCGCCATCGGTCAACGAACTGGGCAACGGCGTCGCACCCGGCAGCCCGCTGCCGGCGGACGAAGCGGCGCCGATCGATCTGTTCTGACCGGTCTCATCCAAAAGCCCCGCCTTCGAAAGAAGTGCGGGGCTTTTTTTCTTAATGACACAACTACCTGTGGGAGCGAGCTTGCTCGCGATAGCGTCGGATCAGCTTGCATCGATGTTGAATGCCAGGCCGTCATCGCGAGCAAGCTCGCTCCCACAGGGGTCTGTGACGGTCATACAAAAGCGGCGACCAACAAAAAGCCCCGACTCTCAGGAGCCGGGGCTTTTGTTGAAGCGCTACAACGGCTTAGCCGTTGAACACGTCATCCACGCTCTTGAGCGGGTAGTTCTTCGGGTACGGCAGGGTGGCCACGCCCGTCTCGATCGCGGCCTTGGCCACGGCGTCGGAGATCAGGGTGATCAGGCGGGCGTCCATTGGTTTCGGAATGATGTACTCACGACCGAATTCCAGCTTGATGCCGCCGTAGGCGTCGCACACTTCCTGAGGCACCGGCAGCTTGGCCAGTTCGCGCAGGGCGTTGGCGGCCGCGACTTTCATTTCTTCGTTGATGCGCTTGGCGCGAACGTCCAGGGCACCACGGAAGATGAACGGGAAGCCCAGTACGTTGTTGACCTGGTTCGGGTAGTCCGAACGGCCGGTGGCCATGATCACGTCGTTGCGGGTGGCGTGAGCCAGTTCCGGGGAGATTTCCGGGTCCGGGTTCGAGCAGGCGAACACGATCGGGTTCGGCGCCATGCGCAGCAGGTTTTCCGCGCTCAGCAGGTTCGGACCCGACAGGCCGACGAATACGTCGGCACCGTCCAGGGCGTCCGCCAGGGAGCGCTTGTCGGTCGCGTGGGCAAACACGGCTTTGTACTGGTTCAGGTCGTCACGGCCGGAGTGGATCACGCCGGTACGGTCAACCATGAAGATGTTTTCGATCTTGGCGCCCATGCTCACCAGCAACTTCATGCACGAGATGGCGGCAGCACCGGCACCCAGGCAGACGATCTTGGCTTCAGGCAGGGTTTTGCCAGCGATTTCCAGGGCGTTGATCATGCCGGCCGCGGTGACGATGGCGGTGCCGTGCTGGTCATCATGGAATACCGGAATGTCGCACTGTTCGATCAGGGCGCGCTCGATCTCAAAGCACTCAGGCGCCTTGATGTCTTCCAGGTTGATGCCGCCGAAGGTGATGGAGATACGCTTGACGGTGTCGATGAAGGCTTGCGGGCTTTCGGAATCGACTTCGATGTCGAATACGTCGATACCGGCGAAGCGCTTGAACAGCACACCCTTGCCTTCCATGACTGGCTTGGAAGCCAATGGGCCGAGGTTACCCAGGCCGAGAATCGCGGTGCCATCGGAAATGACTGCAACCAGGTTGCCTTTACCGGTGTATTTGTAGGCCAGTTCAGGGTCGCGAGCGATTTCGCGGACTGGTTCGGCTACGCCGGGGCTGTAGGCCAGCGACAAGTCGCGAGCAGTAGCGGTGGCCTTGGTGAGCTCGACACTCAGCTTTCCTGGACGAGGATGCGCGTGATATTCGAGAGCGGCAGTTTTCAGATCAGACATGTGGGCATTCCGCTTTTACTGTGTTGGACAGACGGACCGCCGAGGATACGCGCCTCGCAAAGTCCCTACAAGACTGACCAGTCACCCCTGTCAAGCGCCCTGCCCTACGACTTTGGGCCAAGAGCCGCGAAATACAAGGGTCACATGCATACAATCAAGCTGATAAATGTCTACAATTTTTTATTGGGCGATCACGCTCAACATGGCGGGATCGGTCAACGGCAGCAACCAGCGGGCCTGTCCCGGCTTGAGCCCTTCACGCCGCGAACGATCGACCACCCAGCCACGCACTTCAATCTGCCGGCCCTTGAGCTGCTCAAGCGCAATCCTGTCGAAACGCCCCAGAAGATTGGGTGCAACGCGTAATACAACCGAATCCTCGAGCTCGAGCCAAACGCCACCACGATTACGCCTGACTTCGCTCACCCGCCCGCTGAGCACGGCGAAGCCTGGGGCGTTGATTTGCCGTGTATTGAGCACGGGCGAACGCTTCCACAATCCGAGGCCCGCTTCACGGGCCTGACGTTCAGCGGCAGCCTGGCAGTTCGCCAAATCGACATTCGGTGCCACCGCCACGTGAAAACCCAAGCCCTCGGCGAGCAATTTCGCTTCGAGATTCGCGCCATCGGCGCTGTAGACATGGGCCAACGTGCGACCGTAGCGGTCTTTGCCTTCCTTGCCGAGCACCAACCCCACACGCCCGTCACCGGTGGCCACCAGCGCCTCGAGCCGCCGACGAGCCGCCACAGCGAAGGGTTCGTCGGAGCGCCCCTGCCGTCCCAGTTCAGGGCTGTTGAGGCCAATCATGCGCACGCTGCGACCATCGGTCAGGCGCAGGGTGTCGCCATCCACCACCCGCCGGACTGTCACTTGGGCCAGGCCCGTGGGTGTTGGGCAAAAGGCCTGGGCGCCGGTGAGCCAAATCGCAGACACAAAAAAGGCGCCCGCAAGGGACGCCTTTTTTATCAGTCTGGAGCAGTCGAGACGACCATCCAAAATGATCAGCCTCAGGCTTTTGGAGCAGCTTTGCCGAAAGCACCGAAACGATCGGCGAACTTCTGAACGCGGCCGCCGGTATCCAGAGTCTTTTGCTTACCGGTGTAGAACGGGTGGCATTCGTTGCAAACGTCGATCGCCAGGGCTTTGCCGTAGGTCGAACGCGTTTCGAACTTGTTGCCGCAGCTGCAAGTCACGGCAATTTCTGGGTATTCCGGATGGATATCGGTTTTCATGCTGTTTTCCTCAGGCTAGCGTGCCGCCACCCAACACTATTGTTGAATACCGCACGTAATTAGGCCGCGGATTCTACCAGACATCGTCATTCGCGCAAGCTGTCGCTTATACCAACCGTCTGCTAGGCTCGCGCCCTCAAGCACAATCCCTGTGGGAGCGAGCTTGCTCGCGATAGCGGTGGGTCAGTTGCGGTGATGTTGGCTGTGCCGCCGCTATCGCGAGCAAGCTCGCTCCCACATCGAATCGTGCCCAGCCTTGCGAACTTGTCCGCTTACCGAGATTCCCCGCGTGCCCAACGCCATTCTGCGCCTCGCCCTGCCTTCGCCCCTGCGCCGCCTGTTCGACTACCGCGCCCCGGCCGGGGTCTTGCGCGCCCAGTTGCAGCCGGGCATGCGCCTGCGGGTGCCGTTCGGCCGGCGGGAAATGATCGGGATCCTGGTGGAAATCACCGACCACAGCGAGGTCCCGGTCGACAAACTCAAACCGGCCCTGGCTCTGCTCGATGCCACGCCGCCGCTGCCGGCATCGCTGTTCAAGCTGTGCCTGTGGACCTCCCAGTATTACCAACACAGTCTCGGCGACACCTTGAGTTGGGCGCTGCCGGTGCTGCTGCGCCAGGGCGAACCGGCCGAGGCACGCCAGGAACGGTTCTGGTCGGTGACACCGGGCGCCTCGCTGGACGATCCGCGCATTGCCCGGGCCCCGCGCCAGCGTGAGGCCTTGGCGACCCTGGCCCAGCATCCCCACGGCGTGGCCCATCAGGTGCTGAGCAAACTGATGCTCAGCAAGGACAGCCTCGATCTGCTGCTGGCCAAGGACCTGGTCCAGGTGGAGGTCCGCCGGCACGCACCCGGCGCCCGCCATGAACATTGGCTGGCCCAGCCGGAACTGCCGCTCAACGCCGAACAGCGGGCCGCTTGCGAGGCGATTCGCGCAGGGCTCGATAGCTATCACGCGTTTCTGCTGGCGGGCGTCACCGGCAGCGGCAAGACCGAAGTCTATCTGCAACTGATCCGCCAGACCCTGGAGGCCGGCAAGCAAGCCTTGGTGCTGATCCCGGAAATCAACCTCGGCCCACAAACCCTGGCGCGCTTCGAACAGCGTTTCAACGCGCGGATCGCCCTGGTGCACTCGGCTGTCAACGACCGCGAACGCCTGGAAGCCTGGCTCGCCGCCCGGGACGGCGAGGCCGATATCATCATCGGCACCCGCTCGGCCCTGTTCACACCGATGAAAAACCCTGGCCTGATCATCATCGACGAAGAACACGACGGTTCCTATAAACAGCAGGAAGGCCTGCGTTACCACGCCCGCGACCTGGCGCTGGTGCGCGCCCGCCAGGAAAACATTCCCATCGTGCTCGGCTCGGCGACGCCGTCCCTGGAAAGCCTGCACAACGCCTACACCGGACGCTACGGCCTGCTGCGCCTGAACGAGCGGGCCGGCGGCGCCAAACAACCGCGCTTCCTGCGCCTGGATGTGAAAAGCCGCCCGCTGGACAGCGGTATTTCCGGGCCGATGCAACAAGCCATCGGCCAGACCCTGGCTGCAGGGCAACAGGTCCTGGTGTTCCTCAACCGGCGTGGTTTCGCCCCGACCCTGCTGTGTCACGACTGCGGCTGGATGTCCGGCTGCGAGCGCTGCGATGCGCGGATGACCGTGCATCAACGCCACGGCGAGCTGCGCTGCCACCATTGCGGCCACGCCGAACGCGTGCCGAGGCATTGCCCGCAGTGCGGCAAAGTGGACTTGCGCCCCGTCGGCGCGGGCACCGAACGCGCTGAAGAACGGCTGGGCATCCTGTTTCCGGACTATCCGGTGCTGCGAGTGGATCGCGACAGCACTTCGCGCAAGGACGCGATGAACCAGTTGTTCGCGACGATCCAAAAAGGCCAGCCGTGCATCCTGGTAGGCACGCAGATGCTCGCCAAAGGGCATCACTTCCCCCGGGTCACGCTGGTGTCGATCCTCGATGCCGACGGCGGGCTGTTCTCCGGCGATTTCCGCGCCAGCGAGCGCATGGCGCAGTTGATCGTCCAGGTCGCGGGCCGGGCCGGACGAGCAGAGGAACCGGGCAAAGTCATCATCCAGACGCACCTGGCGGACCATCCGCTGCTGATACAACTCACCGAGCAAGGCTACTTCGCCTTCGCCGAACAGGCCTTGAGCGAACGTCGCAGCGCCGGCCTGCCGCCCTTTGCCCACCTGGCGCTGCTGCGGGCTGAAGCCCATAAGCCCGGCCAGGCCGAAGCGTTCCTCGACGAAGCCTGCAGCGAGGCAGAACGCCTGCTGACGCAGCAGAACCTTACCGGGATCGAACTCTTGGGTCCGGTCCCGGCTCCGATGGAACGGCGGGCCGGGCGTTATCGGGCACAGCTTTTATTACAGGCCAATGCCCGGGCGCCACTGCATCGGCTATTGAGTGCCTGGTTGCTGGTACTGGAGCAGATGCCCAGTGGGCGCGCGGTGCGTTGGTCGCTGGATGTGGATCCGGTGGATTTGTATTGAATGGACCGCAAGCCTGCCCCTGTGGGAGATCGCATACATCCAAGCCACCCAGAATAATCACCCCACAGCCCCAACCGACCCGCTACAGTTGGCAAGCTCGTCCGGGCCACGGATAATGCCCAGTTTTTCCACCAGCGCATCGAAGCGCCGCCGCGCCTGCGGTTGAAAGAGAAGACCATGAAAGACACCATTCGCCAGCTCATCCAGCAAGCCATCGCCCAACTCGTCGCTGAAGGTGTGCTGCCAGAAGGCCTGTCGCCGGCGATTCAGGTCGAGAACACCCGCGACAAGACCCACGGCGACTTCGCCAGCAACATCGCAATGATGCTCGCCAAGCCGGCCGGCATGAAACCGCGGGACCTGGCGGAGAAAATCATCGCCGCGCTGCCGGCCGACGAGAACGTCAGCAAGGCTGACATCGCCGGCCCCGGGTTCATCAATTTCTTCCAGAACACCCAGGCCCTGGCCTCGCGCCTGGACGCGGCCCTGGCCGACGAACGCATTGGCGTGCGCAAGGCCGGCCCGTTGCAGCGCACCGTGGTCGACCTCTCGGCCCCCAACCTCGCCAAGGAAATGCACGTCGGCCACCTGCGCTCGACCATCATCGGCGACGGCGTGGCCCGGGTCCTGGAGTTTCTGGGTGACACCGTGATCCGCCAGAACCATGTCGGCGACTGGGGCACCCAGTTCGGCATGCTGATGGCCTACCTGCAGGAAAACCCGATCACCAGCGATGAACTCTCGGACCTGGAGAACTTCTACCGCGCCGCCAAGCAGCGCTTCGACGAGTCGCCCGAGTTCGCCGACCGCGCCCGCGGCCTGGTGGTCAAGCTGCAGGCCGGCGATGCCGAGTGCCTGGCGCTGTGGAGCAAGTTCAAGGACATCTCCCTGTCCCACTGCCAGAAAATCTACGAGCTGCTGAACGTCAAATTGACCATGGCCGACGTGATGGGCGAAAGCGCCTACAACGATGACCTGATCAACGTGGTCAACGACCTCAAGGCCAAGGGCATGCTGGTGGAAAGCAACGGTGCCCAGTGCGTGTTCCTCGACCAGTTCAAGACCGCCGACGGCGAGCCGCTGCCGGTGATCATCGTCAAGGCCGACGGCGGCTACCTCTACGCCACCACCGACCTGGCGGCCGTGCGCTACCGCAACAACGTGCTCAAGGCCGATCGAGTGCTGTATTTCGTCGATCAGCGCCAGGCCCTGCACTTCCAGCAAGTGTTCGAAGTGGCACGCCAGGCCGGTTTCGTGACCCGTCCGATGGAAATGGAACACATGGGCTTCGGCACCATGAACGGCGCCGACGGCCGTCCGTTCAAGACCCGCGACGGCGGCACGGTGAAACTGATCGACCTGCTGACCGAAGCCCAGGATCGCGCCTACACCCTGGTCAAGGGCAAGAACCCGGACCTGGCCGAGGACGAACTGCGCAACATCGCCAAGGTGGTGGGCATCGACGCGGTGAAGTACGCCGACCTGTCCAAGCACCGCACCAGCGACTACAGCTTCAACTTCGACCTGATGCTCAACTTCGAAGGCAACACCGCGCCCTACCTGCTGTACGCCTACACCCGTGTGGCCGGGGTGTTCCGCAAGCTCGGCAAGGGCTTCAATGAAGTGGACGGGCAGATCGTGCTTGAAGCCGCTCAAGAACAGGAGCTGGCGGCGAAACTGGCGCAGTTCGGCGAAGTACTGAACAACGTCGCCGACAAGGGCACGCCACACACCCTGTGCGCTTACCTGTACGATGTGGCCGGCCTGTTTTCCAGCTTCTACGAGAACTGCCCGATCCTCAACGCACAAACCCCAGAGCAAATGCAGAGCCGCCTGCGCCTCGCCGCGCTGACCGGGCGTACGCTCAAGCAAGGCCTGGAACTGCTGGGCCTGGAAACCCTGGAGCGCATGTAAGTTGGCCGCCAAGAAAAAACCTGCACCCAAACGCGGCGCCAGCCGTTACCAGGCCCCGGCCAAGCAGCCGATTCCGGGCTGGTTGTGGATGGCCATCGGCCTGACCGTTGGCGCTTTCGTCGTGTTTCTGATGAAGCTGGATCCGGGCCAGGGCGATGACGTCAAGCGCGTCCGGCAAGAGCAGCAGAAGGCCACGCGCATCGCCGAGGCCAACAAGACCCCGCCAAGCCCGACGCAGCCGGTGAAGCCGAAGTACGACTTCTACACCCTGCTGCCGGAATCGGAAGTCATCGTGCCGCCTGATGCCGTGCCGGAAAAAACCCTGCCGACACCGCAAGTGCCGACCACGCCAGTGACCCCGGCCGAAGCGGCGAAGATCGACACCGCCCGCGCCCAGGCGGCGCTGGCCGGCATCACACCGCCACCGGCCCCGCCTGTGCAGAAAGCCGCGCCGGTGACCAAGTTCTTCCTCCAGGCCGGCTCGTTCCGCAAGGAAGCCGACGCTGACAAAGTACGGGCGCAGATCATTCTGCTGGGCCAGTCCGTGGCGGTGGAGTCCGGGACCGTGAAGGACGAAACCTGGTACCGGGTCCTGGTCGGCCCGTTCAGCAACCGCGAAGAACTGACCAAGGCCCAGAAACAATTGGCCGGCAGTGGTTTCAGCAACCTGTTGTTACAACAACGCCAGAACCGCTGAACCAGGCGACACCAACCCTTGTGGTGAGGGGATTTATCCCCGCTGGGCTGCGAAGCAGCCCCAAGAAAGCTTGATGTATTCGGCCCTGACACACCGAGGCGGCAGGTTTTTAGGGCCGCTGCGCGCCCCAGCGGGGATAAATCCCCTCACCACAGGATCGCGGAACAATCACAGCGCACCGCTCATCCCCTCTGCGCCCCCGCAGTTGAAAAAAACCACGCCACCCCCATATGAGTTCCATCCGGGCATTTTCGCCCCGCTGCGTGGAGACTCTCCCTTGACCACCATCGTTTCAGTCCGCCGTCATGGCAAAGTCGTCATGGGCGGCGACGGCCAGGTTTCACTGGGCAACACCGTGATGAAAGGCAACGCGAAGAAAGTCCGCCGCCTGTATCACGGCGAGGTCATCGCCGGGTTCGCCGGGGCCACAGCCGACGCCTTTACCCTGTTCGAGCGTTTCGAAGGCCAGCTTGAGAAACATCAGGGCCACCTGGTGCGTGCCGCCGTGGAACTGGCCAAGGAATGGCGCACCGATCGTTCCCTGAGCCGCCTCGAAGCCATGCTCGCGGTCGCCAACAAGGAGGCCTCGCTGATCATCACCGGCAACGGTGACGTGGTTGAACCCGAGGATGGCCTGATCGCCATGGGTTCCGGCGGCGCCTATGCCCAGGCTGCTGCCAGCGCCCTGCTGAAAAAGACCGACCTGTCGGCCCGCGAAATCGTCGAGACTGCCTTGGGCATTGCCGGCGACATCTGTGTCTTCACCAATCACAACCAGACCATTGAGGAGCAGGACGAATAAGTCTGTTCCGGCCCAGCGCCACGGCTCATTCCTGCTCGAGGACCGTCAATTACCATGTCCATGACTCCCCGCGAAATCGTCCACGAACTCAACCGCCATATCATCGGCCAGGACGATGCCAAGCGCGCCGTCGCCATCGCCCTGCGTAACCGCTGGCGCCGGATGCAGCTGCCCGAAGAGCTGCGCGTCGAAGTGACCCCCAAGAACATCCTGATGATCGGCCCGACCGGTGTCGGTAAAACCGAAATCGCCCGGCGCCTGGCCAAACTCGCCAACGCACCGTTCATCAAGGTCGAAGCCACCAAGTTCACCGAAGTCGGCTATGTCGGCCGCGACGTCGAGTCGATCATCCGCGACCTGGCCGATGCCGCCATCAAGCTGCTGCGCGAACAGGAAATCACCAAGGTTCGCCACCGCGCCGAAGACGCCGCCGAAGAGCGCATCCTCGACGCCCTGCTGCCGCCGGCGCGCATGGGCTTCAACGCCGAGTCCGCCGCGACCCAGGATTCCAACACCCGCCAGCTGTTCCGCAAGCGCCTGCGCGAAGGCCAGCTGGACGACAAGGAAATCGAGATCGAAGTGGCTGAAGTCTCCGGTGTCGATATTTCCGCGCCGCCGGGCATGGAAGAGATGACCAACCAGTTGCAGAGCCTGTTCGCCAACATGGGCAAGGGCAAGCGCAAGAACCGCAAGCTCAAGGTCAAGGAAGCGCTGAAACTGGTGCGCGATGAAGAAGCCAGTCGCCTGGTCAACGAAGAAGAGTTGAAAGCCAAGGCCCTGGAAGCGGTCGAGCAGCATGGCATCGTGTTCATCGACGAAATCGACAAGGTCGCCAAGCGCGGCAATGTCGGCGGCGCCGATGTGTCCCGTGAAGGCGTGCAACGCGACCTGCTGCCGTTGATCGAGGGCTGCACCGTCAACACCAAGCTGGGCATGGTCAAGACTGACCACATCCTGTTCATCGCCTCCGGTGCGTTCCACCTGAGCAAGCCGAGTGACCTGGTGCCGGAACTGCAAGGTCGCCTGCCGATTCGTGTCGAGCTCAAGGCCCTGACGCCGGAAGACTTCGAACGCATCCTGAGCGAACCCCATGCGTCCCTGACCGAACAGTATTGCGCGCTGCTCAAGACCGAAGGCCTGGATATCGAGTTCACGCCAGAAGGCATCAAGCGCCTGGCGCAGATCGCCTGGCAGGTCAACGAAAAGACCGAGAACATCGGTGCCCGTCGCCTGCACACGCTGCTCGAACGCCTGCTCGAGGAAGTGTCGTTCAGCGCCGGCGACCTGGCCAGCGCCCACAACGAAGCGCCGATCCTCATCGACGCCGAGTACGTCAACAGCCACCTGGGTGAATTGGCGCAGAACGAAGACCTGTCGCGGTATATCCTGTAACCCACCGACAGGTTTCTCCGGACCTGTGGGAGCGAGCTTGCTCGCGATGACGGCGTACCCTTCAACCGACGTGTTGACTGTCAAACCGCTATCGCGAGCAAGCTCGCTCCCACATTGACCGTGTCGTTTTTGCAGATCAAGGTGTCCTTCCGAGACGGATCACAGGCCATGACCAAACTCCCCACCGCCATCAACCTGCACAAAGCCTCCAAGACCCTGACGCTCAAATACGCGCCAGACGAGGAGTATCACCTGCCCGCCGAATTCCTGCGGGTGCACTCGCCCTCCGCCGAGGTCCAGGGCCACGGCAAACCCATCCTGCAATACGGCAAGCTCAACGTAGGCCTGAGCAAGGTCGAACCGGCCGGCCAGTACGCACTGAAACTGACCTTCGACGACGGCCACGACAGCGGACTGTTCACCTGGGACTATCTCTACCAGTTGGCGGTGCGCCAGGAAGACTTGTGGAGCGATTATCTTGCCGAACTCAAGGCCGCCGGAAAAACCCGCGACCCGAGCGAGTCTGTCGTCAAGCTGATGCTCTAACTCAAGGGCTGGCGCTTTAGGGCGAATTTTCTAGACTCATCTGCTTGAATGCCCGCGCGGCAACGTCAATGACTGGCCTGCTTGCGAAAAAAATTAAACTCGGGTAACCAATGGAGCTGGCAAGTTCCCTGCAAAGGAACCTGCGAGTTCCTTGCACAAGTTTCCTCATTGGCCTCGATGCGGAATTAACGGTCACCCGAGCAGCGTACCTGGCAATGGCTGTGTGACTTTACGGCACGGCCCGGGTACTCGTCTGAAGGACAATGGAGCGTCGTAGATGAGCAACAAGAACAACGATGACCTGAAGTACCAGGCCTCGGAAAATACCCTGGGGTTGAATCCTGTCGTCGGCTTGCGCAGAAAAGATCTGCTGGCCTCTGCCCGAATGGTGCTGACCCAGGCCATCAAACAACCACTGCACAGCGTCAAGCACGTCGCCCATTTCGGCGTAGAACTCAAGAACGTCCTGTTCGGCAAATCCGCACTGCAACCTTCGAGCGATGACCGTCGCTTCGCCGACCCGGCGTGGAGCCAGAACCCGCTCTACAAACGTTATCTGCAAACCTACCTGGCGTGGCGCAAGGAGCTGCACGCCTGGATCGACGACAGCAGTCTCTCGCCCCAGGACATCAGCCGCGGGCATTTCGTGATCAACCTGATGACCGAAGCCATGGCCCCGACCAACTCGGCGGCCAACCCGGCAGCGGTCAAGCGCTTCTTCGAAACCGGCGGCAAGAGCCTGCTGGACGGCCTGTCCCACCTGGCCAAGGACTTGGTGCACAACGGCGGGATGCCCAGCCAGGTCGACATGGGTGCGTTCGAGGTCGGCAAGAGCCTGGGCGTGACCGAAGGCGCCGTGGTGTTTCGCAACGATGTGCTGGAGCTGATCCAGTACCGCCCCATCACCGAACAGGTCCACGAGCGCCCACTGTTGGTGGTGCCGCCGCAAATCAACAAGTTCTACGTCTTCGACCTCAGCCCGGACAAGAGCCTGGCGCGCTTCTGCCTGCGCAGCAACGTGCAGACCTTCATCGTCAGTTGGCGCAACCCCACCAAGGAACAGCGCGAGTGGGGCCTGTCGACCTACATCGAGGCGCTCAAGGAAGCGGTGGACGTGGTCACGGCCATCACCGGCAGCAAGGACGTGAACATGCTGGGCGCCTGCTCGGGAGGCATCACCTGCACCGCGCTGCTGGGTCACTACGCCGCCCTCGGCGAGAAAAAGGTCAATGCCCTGACCCTGCTGGTCAGCGTGCTCGACACCACCCTGGACACCGACGTGGCGCTGTTCGTCGACGAGCAGACCCTGGAAGCGGCCAAGCGTCATTCCTACCAGGCCGGCGTGCTCGAAGGCCGCGACATGGCCAAGGTCTTCGCCTGGATGCGCCCCAATGACCTGATCTGGAACTACTGGGTCAATAACTACCTGCTGGGCAACGAGCCGCCGGTGTTCGACATCCTGTTCTGGAACAACGACACCACTCGGCTTCCGGCAGCGTTCCATGGCGATCTCATCGAGATGTTCAAAAACAACCCGTTGATCCGGCCCAATGCACTGGAAGTGTGCGGCACACCGATCGACCTCAAGCAGGTCACCGCCGATATCTTTTCCCTGGCCGGCACCAACGACCACATCACGCCGTGGAAGTCTTGCTACAAGTCGGCGCAGCTGTTCGGTGGCAAGGTGGAATTCGTGCTGTCGAGCAGCGGGCACATCCAGAGCATCCTCAACCCACCAGGCAACCCCAAGTCGCGCTACATGACCAGTGAAGACATGCCGGCCAAGGCCGAGGACTGGCAGGAAAACTCCACCAAGCACACCGATTCCTGGTGGCTGCATTGGCAGGCCTGGCAGGCCGAACGCTCGGGCAAGCTGAAAAAGGCCCCGACCGTCCTGGGCAACAAGGCCTATCCGGCCGGTGAAGCGGCGCCCGGTACTTATGTGCATGAGCGGTAAGGGATGCAACTCGTCTGCTGCGGGGGTGGGTTTGCTCACGAATACATCCCGCCAGCCGACACTGAATGCAAGGCCCACAGCGCTGGCGAACATAAAACTCATGTTCACAGCAGCCCCCCTGTGGGAGCGAGCTTGCTCGCGATGACGGTGTGTCAGCCGACATTGATGTTGGATGTACCGCCGTTATCGCGAGCACGCTCGCTCCCACAAGGGATCCGGGAAAAATGAAAGACAGCGACCCAACCCACAGGGCTTGAAGCATGCCGCAACCGTACATTTTCCGTACCGTCGATCTGGATGGCCAGACCTTGCGCACCGCGGTACGTCCCGGCAAGCCTCACTTGACGCCCTTGCTGATTTTCAACGGCATCGGCGCCAACCTGGAGCTGGTATTCCCGTTCATCGAGGCCTTGGATCCGGACCTGGAAGTCATCGCCTTCGATGTGCCGGGTGTCGGTGGTTCGTCGACGCCCAGCCGGCCGTATCGCTTTCCTGGCCTGGCAAAACTCACCGCGCGCATGCTCGATTACCTCGACTATGGGCAGGTCAACGTGATCGGTGTGTCCTGGGGCGGCGCCCTGGCCCAGCAGTTCGCCTACGACTACCCTGAGCGCTGCAAGAAACTGGTGCTGGCGGCCACCGCCGCCGGGGCAGTGATGGTGCCGGGCAAGCCGAAAGTGCTGTGGATGATGGCAAGCCCCCGGCGCTACGTTCAGCCGTCCCATGTGATGCGCATCGCCCCGCTGATCTACGGCGGCTCGTTCCGCCGCGACCCGAGCCTGGCGGCCAGTCATGCGGCCAAGGTTCGTTCGGCGGGCAAGCTCGGTTATTACTGGCAACTGTTCGCCGGTCTCGGCTGGACCAGCATCCACTGGCTGCACAAGATCCACCAGCCCACGCTGGTGCTGGCCGGCGACGATGATCCGCTGATTCCACTGATCAACATGCGCATGCTGGCCTGGCGCATTCCCAACGCCCAGTTGCACATCATCGATGACGGCCATCTGTTCCTGATTACCCGGGCCGAGGCCGTGGCGCCGATCATCATGAAATTTCTGGAGGAAGAACGTCAGCGCGCGGTCATGCACCCGCATCCCGCGCCGCTGGGCGGTGGCTGACACCGTCCATTGCGCCTGGCAGGACGCCGGATCGCGCAGCAACCCGAAACAGCGACTATGTTGTCTGGTTCGGTGTGTTTGTTTTTAGCCTGATGACGAAGGAGTTGACTCATGCGCGACAAACCGGCGAAGGGTTCCATGCCCGCCCCTGCCAGCTTCATCAATGCACAAAGTGCGATCACCGGCTTGCGTGGCAGGGACCTGCTGTCCACTTTGCGCAGCGTGGCCGTCCATGGTTTGCGCAACCCGGTGCACAGTGCCCGGCATGCGTTGCGACTGGGCAGCCAGTTGGGCCGTGTGTTGCTCGGGGAAACCCTGCACCCCGCCAACCCCAAGGACCCGCGCTTTGCCGATCCCACCTGGCAGCTCAATCCGTTCTACCGGCGGAGCCTGCAGGCGTACCTGAGCTGGCAGAAGCAGGTCAGGAGCTGGATCGACGAAAGCGATATGAGCCCGGACGACCAGGCCCGCGCGCATTTCGCCTTCGCGCTGCTCAACGACGCTGTATCGCCCTCCAATACCTTGCTCAATCCGCTGGCGATCAAGGAGCTGTTCAACTCCGGCGGCAGCAGCCTGGTGCGCGGCGTCAGTCACCTGGTGGACGACCTGCTGCACAACGACGGCTTGCCGCGACAAACCACGCCCCATGCCTTCGAAGTCGGCAAGACCCTGGCGACCACCCCCGGCGCGGTGGTGTTTCGCAATGAGATGCTGGAACTGATCCAGTACAAGTCCATGAGCGAAAAGCAATACGCCAAGCCGCTGCTGATCGTGCCGCCGCAGATCAACAAGTTCTACATCTTCGACCTGAGTCCCTCCAACAGCTTCGTCCAGTACGCCCTGAAAAACGGCTTGCAGGTATTCATCATCAGCTGGCGCAATCCCGATGTGCGCCACCGCGAATGGGGTCTGTCCAGCTACGTCCAGGCGACGGAGGAAGCCATGAACGTGTGCCGGGCGATCACCGGCGCCCGCGAGGTCAACCTGATGGGCGCCTGCGCCGGTGGCATGACCATCGCGGCCCTGCAAGGCCATCTGCAAGCCAAGCGTCAGCTGCGCCGAGTGGCGAGCGCTACGTACCTGGTGAGCCTGCTCGATAGCCAGATCGACAGCCCGGCCACGTTGTTCATCGATGAACAGACCCTCGAAGCCGCCAAGCGTCGCTCCTACCAGAAAGGCATCCTCGATGGCCGCGACCTGGCTCGGGTGTTCGCCTGGATGCGGCCCAACGACCTGATCTGGACTTACTTCATCAATAACTACCTGCTGGGCAAGGAGCCGCCGGCCTTCGACATCCTCTACTGGAACAACGACACCACCCGGCTGCCGGCGGCCCTCCACGGCGACCTGCTGGACTTCTTCAAGCACAACCCCTTGACCCACGTCGGCGGCCTGGAGGTGTGTGGCACACCGATAGACCTGCAGAAAGTCACGGTAGACAGCTTCAGCGTGGCCGGCATCAACGACCACATCACGCCCTGGGACGCGGTGTATCGCTCGACGCTGCTGCTGGGTGGCGAACGGCGCTTCGTGCTGTCCAACAGCGGGCATGTCCAAAGCATCCTCAACCCGCCGAGCAACCCGAAGGCCAATTACGTCGAAAACCCGAAACTGACCGGCGACCCTCGGGCCTGGTACTACGACGCCAAGCACGTCGACGGCAGTTGGTGGACCCAATGGCTGGCCTGGATCCAGGCGCGCTCCGGGGCCCAGCATGAAACCCTGATGACCCTGGGCAACGCGAACTACCCACCCCAGGAAGCGGCCCCGGGAACCTATGTGCGCGTGCGTTGAAATGCCTCACTCCACGGCCGGGTTGGTGGCCGTGGCACGACTCCATCACTAAGAAGACCGGATGAAGACCCGCGACCGCATCCTCGAATGTGCCCTGCAGCTGTTCAATGAAAAGGGCGAGCCGAATGTTTCCACCATGGAAGTTGCCAATGAAATGGGCATCAGCCCCGGCAACCTCTACTACCACTTTCATGGCAAGGAACCGCTGATCCTCGGGTTGTTCGAGCGATTTCAGGCCGAATTGGCACCGCTGCTGGACCCACCATCCGATGTGCAGCTGGCGCCGGAAGACTACTGGCTGTTCCTGCACCTGATCGTCGAACGCCTGGCTCAGTACCGGTTCCTGTTCCAGGACCTGTCGAACCTGGCCGGGCGCCTGCCGAAGCTGGCCAAGGGCATCCGTCAGTTGCTCAATGCCCTGAAGCGCACCCTGGCCTCACTGCTGGCGCAGCTCAAGGCCCAGGGCATGCTGGTCAGCGACACCCAGGCGCTGGGGCAGTTGGTCGAACAGATCACCATGACCTTGCTGTTTTCGCTGGACTATCAGCGGATCCTCGATCGTGAGGGCGAGGTTCGGCTGGTGGTCTATCAGATCATGATGCTGGTGGCCCCGCATTTGCAGCCGGCGACCAAGGTGGCGACGGAGCAATTGGCGTTGCGGTATCTGGAAGAACACGAATAACGATCAGCAGTGGAAGATCCATTGTGGGAGCGAGCTTGCTCGCGATTGCGGTGTATCAGTCAAGATCAATACTGCTGACCCACCGCTATCGCGAGCAAGCTCGCTCCACAGATTGACCTGCGTACAAACAGAAACGCCCGACCTCAACAGGCCGGGCGCTTCTGCGTGTCCTGCCGAATCAGGACTGGGTGGTAGGCGTCGATGGAGCCGGCGCGGTAGTCGGGGTGGCCACCGGAGTCGGAGCCGAGGCGGAGTTCGCTGTGCTCGTCGGGGTAGCCGGTTTGGCGGCCGCGGTCGGCGCCTTGGGTGCGGCGGCTTTTGGCGCGGCCGGTTTTTTCACGGCAGGCTTTTTCGCCGCTGCGGGTTTGGCCGCCGCTTTTACCGCAGGCTTGGCGGCGGGTTTCGCTGCCGGTTTGGCCGCAGCTGGTTTGGCTGCCGCCGTTTTAGCGGCGGGTTTAGCCGCGGGTTTGGCGGCAGGCTTGGCTGTCGCTTTGGCCGCTGGCTTGGCCGCTACCGGTTTGGCCGCAGCCTTGGCAGCAGGTTTGGCCGCAGCCGTTTTAGCCGCAGGCTTGGCCGCCGCTTTCGCCGCTGGCTTGGCGACGGTTTTTGCCGCTGCCTTGACCAATGGCTTGGCCGCCGTTTTAGTGGCCGGCTTGGCCGCCGCAGTCTTGCTGGCCACCGGTGCGACTTTCGCCCCAGTGAGCTTTTCGATCTGCTTGGTCAGGGTGTCGACCTTGCTATGCAGCGCCTTCACTTCATTGCGGCTCGGCACACCCAGGCGCGAGATCGCACTGTTCAGGCGCTTGTCGAACGCCCCTTCCAGTTCATCCCACTTGCCCAGCGCACGGTCCTTCACGCCACCGATGCGCGACTTGGCGGACTCGGCAGAGTCCTTGGCGGCATCGACTTGTTTGCCAACCGCCGTCTTGGTGAGTTTTTCGGCCTTCTCGCCGTCCTTAACCAGGGACTCGAAGAGTTTGCTGCCGTCAGTGTCGATCTTCGAGTACACGCCTAAACCAGCAAGCCAGATTTTGCGGGAGTACTTTTCAATCTTCCCGGCCCACGAGCTGCCTTCTTTTTCAGTGATTTTTTTACCAGCCATCCCGTTCTCCTTAATGTTTACGCGCGACACGTTCGAGCAATGCCGTCAGCTCATCGAGCTTAGCAGAGAGTGTCTCAACGTCATGTTTAGACGGAATGCCGATACGATTCAAGGCACTTGCAACGCGAGCATCAAATACCTTCTCGACTTTATCGAGTTGCACTTCAACCCGGGCCTTGAAAGTGTTGACGTCCGTCTTGGCTTCAATCAATTCACTGTTGGCTGCTTCAAGTTTTCCAGCAATGCTCTTTTTGCCTTTTGTTTCAATAACTTCGCCAGCCTTGACCAACTCCTGGAAGTACTCGCTACCTTCCTGGCCAACCTTGGTGTAGGCGCCCAGGCCAGCCAGCCAGATCTTGCGCGCGTACGTTTTCACGTCGCTGAGCGTGGAAGATTCAACGTCGTTTTTTTTCTTCAAAATAACTTTGGCCATGGTGCACCTCACTCGAAAACAGGTTTGAGGAACTGCCCGTACACGGACGGGCTCAGGCACAAAGTAGTGACAATAATTAGAAAGGGCACCCTAACAACTGACACAAACACTGAAGGCGATGACTTCCCTGTGGGAGCGAGCTTGCTCGCGATCGCATTGGGTCAGTCACATCGACGTCGACTGATGCCGCGCAATCGCGAGCAAGCTCGCTCCCACAGGGAATGGTGGTGAACTTGAGTGCTGTACTTCTCTTCTTTCGTCGATCAGGCCAACGCTTTATCCAACGCCTTTTCAATTTCCGCCTTGATCGTGCCGCTCATGGCCGACATCAACATGCCCAGTTCCACATCGACACGGATCGAGTCCTCGCCCACGAGCACTTCGCCCTTGACCCCGGAACGCTTGAGTTTCAGGGTATCGCCCTCCCACTGCGGCTCCAGTCCATAGCTGTCGGACAACTTCTGCGCCAGCTTGTCGGCTTTCTCTCGTGCCGCTTCCTTGCCCAGGCCATGGGCACGCTCAACTGTTATACGGGCCATCGGGTGACTCCTGTTTTATCGGGACTTGCCTGAACGTTTCAGACCCTGGCTGCGTCAAAACGTCCCGGCGATGCTCCATCTTACCTTCAGCCTTGCCAAGACAAAGCCCTCCACCGGGATTAGAATGTCCCGCATTCTTTTTTGGTGACAGCGATATGACTGATCAGCGCAAAGGCAGCGATGCCGAACCCACCACTCACTTCGGCTTCAAGAACGTGCCGGAAAGCCAGAAGGCGGAAAAAGTCGCTGAGGTTTTCCACTCGGTGGCCGCCAAATATGACTTGATGAACGACCTGCTCTCGGGCGGCATGCACCGCTTGTGGAAGCGTTTCGCGATCGAGCTGTCGGGCGTACGCAGCGGCAATCGCGTGCTGGACATCGCCGGTGGTACGGGCGACCTGACCAAGAAGTTTTCCCACATCGTCGGGCCGACCGGCCAGGTGGTGCTCGCCGACATCAACGAATCCATGCTCAAGGTCGGTCGCGACCGCCTGCTGGACCTGGGCGTGGCCGGCAACGTCGAGTTCGTCCAGGCCGACGCCGAGAAGCTGCCGTTCCCCGACAACCATTTCGACTGCGTGACCATCGCCTTCGGCCTGCGCAACGTCACCCACAAGGAAGACGCCCTGCGCTCGATGCTGCGGGTGCTCAAGCCCGGTGGCCGCCTGCTGGTGCTGGAGTTCTCCAAGCCGACCAACGCGCTGATGTCCAAGGCCTACGACGCTTACTCGTTTGCCTTCATGCCGCTGATGGGCAAGCTAATCACCAACGACTCGGAAAGCTATCGCTACCTGGCCGAATCGATCCGCATGCACCCGAACCAGGAAACCCTCAAGTCGATGATGGTGGACGCCGGTTTCGACCGCGTGACCTACCACAACATGACCGCAGGCATCGTCGCCCTGCATCGCGGTATCAAACCCTGATGCTGCTCACCGGCCTGCTCGCCAGCGTCGAACTCGGTATCAACCGGGTACTGCGCCTGGACAGCACCGCGCTTGCGCGCCTGGCGCACTTGAGTGGCCAGGTCATTGCCGTGGACTGCCGCAGCCCGGCGCTGCAGTTGTTCATCCTGCCCAGCGACGAAGGCCTGATGCTCGCCGCCCACTGGGAAGCCGAGGCGGACTGCACGCTGCGCGCCCCAGCCTCGAGCCTGCTGAGCCTGGCCCTGAGCAAGGACAAGACCGCGGTGCTGCACGGTCCCGACGTGGAGCTCGACGGCGACAGCGGCGTGCTGCTGGAGCTGGCGGCGATTCTCCAGGACCTGGAGCTGGACTGGGAGTATGAAGTGTCCCGCTGGCTCGGCCCGGTGGCCACCCAGCTGCTCAGCAGCCACCTGCGCAGCCGTACCCGCTGGTACCGCCAGGGGTTCGCCAGCCTGGGGCAGAATCTGAGTGAGTACCTGGCCGAAGAATCGCGTACCCTCGTAGGCCAACGCGAAGCCGAAGCCCGCTTCAATGAACTGGACCAGATCAAGCTTGACCTGGAACGTCTCGAGGCGCGTTTCGAGCGCCTTTCCCGATCCCTTGAAACCAAGCGATAACGCATGAAGCTGCTTGCCGTCCGCCGTTTGTTGCGCATCCAGCGCGTCGTGATCCGTTACCGCCTCGATGACCTGCTGTTCGCCCTGCCGCTGCCCTGGTTTCTCCTGGCACTGCGCTTCGTGCTGCCGTGGCGCTGGTTTCCCCGTCGAACACTGGAGCTGAGTCGCGGCGCACGCCTGCGCCTGGCCTTGCAAGACCTGGGGCCGATCTTCATCAAGTTCGGGCAGATCCTCTCGACCCGTCGCGACCTGTTGCCCGAAGACATCGCCGATGAACTGATGCGACTGCAAGACCGTGTGCCACCGTTCGATTCCAAGCTGTCGGTGGCCCTGATCGAGGAACAACTGGGCAAGAAGATCAGCGAGGTCTTCAGCCGTTTCGACGTCGAGCCCCTGGCCTCGGCCTCCGTGGCCCAGGTTCACGCCGCCCAGCTCAAGAGCGGCGAAGAGGTGGTGGTCAAGGTCATCCGTCCGGGCCTCAAGCCAATCATCGCCCAGGACCTGGCGTGGTTGTTCATCCTCGCCCGCGCCGCCGAGCGGCTGTCGGCGGATGCGCGCCTGCTGCACCCGGTGGACGTGGTCCAGGACTACGAAAAAACCATCTACGACGAACTCGACCTGCTGCGCGAAGCCGCCAACGCCAGCCAGCTGCGGCGCAACTTCGAAGGCTCGCCACTGCTCTATGTGCCGCAGGTCTATTGGGACTGGTGCCGCCCGAAAGTGTTGGTGATGGAGCGTATCTACGGCATTCAGGTGACCGACCTGGCGACCCTGGCCGACCAGCGCACCGACATGAAACTGCTGGCCGAACGCGGCGTGGAGATCTTCTTCACCCAGGTGTTTCGCGACAGTTTCTTCCACGCCGACATGCACCCCGGCAACATCTTCGTCAGCACCGTGCAGCCGTGGAGCCCGCAGTACATTGCCATCGACTGCGGCATCGTCGGCAGCCTGACCCGGAAGACCAGGACTACCTGGCCCGCAACCTGTTCGCCTTCTTCAAGCGCGATTACCGCCGTGTCGCCCAACTGCACATCGATTCGGGCTGGGTACCGGCCGAAACCAAGCTAAACGAATTCGAAGCAGCGATCCGTACCGTGTGCGAACCGATCTTCGAAAAACCGTTAAAAGATATTTCCTTTGGTCAGGTGCTGATGCGCCTGTTCCAGACCGCCCGGCGCTTCAACATGGAAGTCCAGCCACAGCTGGTGCTGTTGCAAAAGACCCTGTTGAACATCGAAGGCCTCGGTCGCCAGCTGTATCCGGACCTCGACCTGTGGAACACCGCCCAGCCGTTCCTCGAGCGCTGGATGCGCGAGCGCGTCAGCCCGCGGACCCTGCTGGGCAACGTGCAGAGCCAGTTCGAGCAGATCCCGCACCTGGCCAACATGACCCGCGACCTGCTTGAACGCATGTCCCAACCCCACGCCCACGACCCGGCGCCGCCGTGGAAACAGCGCAAGGACGACTGGTTGCTGCGCCTGCTGGGCGCAGCCCACCTGGGTGGCGGCGCAGTGCTGGCGACCGGCGGGCCATTGAGCCAACTGGGTCACTGGCCCGCCGGTATCATGGTGGTCGTGGGCTTGTATCTGGTCGTACGTCGATAGCAGGAATCAGCCACAAGCGATAAGCTGCAAGCCTCAAGTTCATGGGTTGAACCCATCAACGCAAGCACAATACAGAATTGCTTTTACTTGCAGCTTGAAGCTTAAAGCTTGCCGCTGCCGTCAGGACTCAAGATGAAAAACTGGCAGGACGAGATCAAATGGGACGCTGACGGCCTGGTGCCGGCCATCGCCCAGGATCACAAGACCGGGCGCGTGCTGATGATGGCCTGGATGAACCGCGAGGCGCTGGCCCTGACCGCCGCCGAGAACCGCGCCATCTATTGGTCACGCTCCCGTGGCAAGTTGTGGCGCAAGGGTGAAGAGTCCGGGCATGTGCAGCACCTGCATGAGATGCGCCTGGATTGCGACGGCGACGTCATCATCCTGATGGTCGAGCAAGTCGGTGAGATTGCTTGCCACACCGGCCGTCAGAGCTGCTTCTATCGCGTCTTCGAGAACGGTGACTGGAAAATCGTCGACCCGGTGCTCAAGGACCCGCATGCCATTTATTCAGGACATCCCCATGAGTGACACCCTGACCCGCCTGGCCCAGGTGCTGGAAGAGCGCAAAGGCGCCGCGGCCGACAGCTCCTATGTCGCCAGCCTGTACCACAAGGGCTTGAACAAGATTCTGGAAAAAGTCGGCGAAGAGTCGGTCGAAACCATCATTGCCGCCAAGGATGCCGCCATCAGCGGCGACTGCAGCGACGTGATCTACGAGACCGCCGACCTGTGGTTCCACAGCCTGGTCATGCTTGCCCAACTGGGGCAGCACCCGCAGGCTGTACTGGATGAACTGGACCGTCGCTTCGGTCTGTCCGGGCACGTCGAGAAAGCCTCGCGTCCGTCCGCTTGATCAACTGTTAAGAGGAATAGCCACATGGGTATTTTTGACTGGAAACACTGGATCGTCATTCTGGTAGTCGTGGTGCTGGTGTTCGGTACCAAGAAACTGAAAAACCTCGGCACCGATGTCGGCGAGTCGATCAAGGGCTTTCGCAAGGCCATGAACGATGATGAGAAACCGGCCGATCCGACGGCAGCTCCCGCCCAACCGGCGCAGCCGACCCAACCGGTACACCCCCAGGCCGCCCAGCCTGTGAATGCGCCGCACACCATCGACGTGCAGGCCCAGAAAGTCGAAGAGCCCGCCCGCAAAGACTCGTGAGCACTGACTAATGTTTGGGATCAGCTTCACTGAACTGCTGCTCGTCGGCCTCGTCGCCCTGCTGGTATTGGGCCCCGAGCGTCTGCCGGGTGCTGCGCGCACCGCCGGTCTCTGGATCGGGCGACTGAAGCGCAGCTTCAATGCGATCAAACAGGAAGTTGAACGTGAAATCGGTGCCGACGACATCCGTCGGCAACTGCACAACGAACACATTCTGTCCCTGGAGCAGGAAGCGCGGAAAATCTTCACACCGACCCAGCAGGAGCCGACGCCGGTCCAACCTGCGGTCGAGCCGACGGTCGCGTCCCAGGCACCGATGGATGGCGCGGTGCCGGTGGCCGAGCCGACGCCCGTGACACCGACGGTGGCTGATGCAACGTCCCCCGCAGCCCCTGCGCCCAACGACCCTACATTGCCGCCGCGAGCCCCATGAGCGATCTCCCTGAAAACGACCAGCCGATGCCGCTGGTATCGCACCTCACCGAGTTGCGCACGCGCCTGCTGCGTTGCGTCGCGGCGGTCTTCATCATCTTCGCCGGGCTGTTTTCCTTCACCCAGCAGATCTATACCTTCGTCTCCACGCCGCTGCGCCAGTACCTGCCGGTAGGGGCAACGATGATCGCCACCGACGTGTCGTCGCCGTTCCTGACGCCACTGAAGCTGACGATGATGGTCTCGCTGTTCCTCGCGATCCCGGTGATCCTGCACCAGATCTGGGGCTTCATCGCGCCGGGCCTGTACAAGCATGAAAAACGCATCGCCGTGCCGCTGCTGGTGTCGAGCATCCTGCTGTTCTACACCGGCATGGCCTTCGCCTACTTCTTCGTGTTCCCGCTGATCTTCAAGTTCTTCGCCGCCGCCACTCCGGCGGGCGTGGAGATGATGACCGACATCACCAGTTACCTGGACTTCGTCATGACGCTGTTCTTCGCCTTCGGCGTGGCGTTCGAAATCCCGGTGGCCGTGGTATTGCTGGTGTGGATCGGCGTGGTTGACGTGGCGTACCTGAAGAAAATCCGTCCCTACGTGATCATCGGTTGCTTCGTGGTCGGCATGATCCTGACCCCGCCGGACATTTTCTCCCAGACCCTGCTGGCCGTGCCGATGTGGCTGCTGTTCGAAATCGGCATCCTGTTCGGCGCCCTCGTGCGCAAGCGCAGGGAAGAAGAGCCCGAGGAACAGCCCGTCGACGACCACAACGACCAGCCGCCTGCGACCCAAGCGTGAACCTGCTGCTGCTCGAAGAGGCCGATTTCATCGGGCCTGACCGGGTTGTCCTGAGTGATCGTCGGTTGACTCACATGCAGGAAGTCCACCGCAGCGCCGTCGGCGACAGCCTGCGGGTCGGGCGCATCGGCGGCTTGATGGGCACGGCCCAGGTACTGCGCCTGGAAGCCCGCGAGGCCGAACTGCAGGTGACCCTCGACCAACCGCCACCGGCCAAGTTGCCGCTCACGCTGGTACTGGCCCTGCCTCGCCCGAAAATGCTCCGCCGAGTGTTCCAAACCATCGCCACCATGGGCGTGCCACGGGTGATCCTGGTCAACAGCTATCGTGTGGAAAAGAGCTTCTGGCAGACGCCGTTCCTGGAGCCCGAGGCGATTCGCGAGCAATTGATCCTGGGCCTGGAGCAGGCCCGGGACAGCGTCCTGCCGGAAATCATCATCGAAAAACGCTTCAAGCCCTTCGTCGAGGACCGCCTGCCGGCCATCACGAACGGCACCCTCGGACTGGTCGGCCACCCCGGCAACCACCCGCCCTGCCCGCGAGCGCTAACAGAGTCGGTGACCTTGGCCATCGGCCCCGAAGGCGGCTGGATCCCCTACGAGATCGACCTGCTGGGCAAGGCCGGCCTGCAACCGGTTCAACTGGGCGAGCGAATCCTGCGGGTCGAGACCGCGGTTACGGCGTTGCTCGCACGACTGTTCTGAGCCCTTTGGTTTGCCACGGTATTCCAAACGCATCTAACTCATTTCTCCTGTTATTCCTTTATGGGCCGATAGCGCTTTATACAAAGCAGTTCCGCCCTTCAAGGGAGTATCAGCATGTTCCAATGGCTAGGTAACGTAGGCGTTAATCGCAAACTCGGCTTCGGCTTCGGTCTGGTACTGTTCTTAACCTTGATGATCGCTTTCACCGGATGGGTCGGCCTGGGCCGTGTGATTGCCCACGGTGACATGCTCGGGCTCATTGCCAGCCTGAACGACCAAACCAAGGACCTGCGTACCGCACGCATGGACTATTTTTCGACCCGTGGTGAAAAGGGCCCAGGGGAAATCAACGATCTGCTCGGAAAATTGGAGCCTGGGCTACAAACCGCCCGTCAATCGATCGAGCAGCCAGCCGACATGGTGCTCCTCGACAAACAACTGGGGGCTATCGCCGACTACAAGGTTGCCTTCGCCGATTTGACCCGCGCCATGGCCAGTCGCGAGGATGCACGCAGCAAACTGGGCACCAATGCCGACAACGCCGTAGCCCGTGTCGCCACCGTTGAAAACGCCATGCGGCAAAGCGCCGATGTTGCTCAATTCGACAGTGTGGTCAGCCTGAGCAAGGCCATCCAGCAAGCCCGCTATCAGGTTCGCGGCTACACCTACAGCGGCCAGGCCGACGCCGAACAGCCTGCCCTGGATGCCATCGATAGCGCGTTGAAAACCCTCGCCAGCCTGCCGGCCCAACTACCAGACGAACACGCCTCCAACCTGCGGCAGGCCAACGAATCGTTCAAGACTTATCGTGCAGTGGTCGGCCAGTTCCGTGAAGCCCAGACCGCAAGCGCTGTCGCGATCAAGCGCATGTCCGATTTAGGGGGGGTGCTACGCGAGGCCAGCAGTAATCTCACCCAATCCCAGACCATCGTGCGCGACCATGAAGCCAGCGAAGCCAAGATTTTGCTGGCATCGGCCGCCGCCCTCGCCTTCCTCTTCGGCGTGATCGCCGCCCTGGCGATCACCCGGCAGATCGTCACCCCGCTGGAGCAGACCCTCAAGGTCGCCGAACGCGTGGCGGCAGGCGACCTGACCCACAACCTCAGCTCCGAGCGACGCGACGAACTGGGCCAACTGCAACGGACCATGCAGAGCATGACCGTGGGCCTGCGGCAATTGATCGGCGGCATCAGCGACAGCGTCACACAAATCGCCAGCGCCGCCGAACAGCTCTCGGCCGTCACCGAGCAGACCAGCGCCGGGGTCAACAGCCAGAAAGTGGAAACCGACCAGGTCGCCACCGCCATGCACGAAATGACCGCCACGGTGCAGGAAGTGGCGCGCAATGCCGAGCAAGCGAGCGAAGCCACGGTCGCTGCGGACCAACAGGCTCGCGAAGGCGAAAAAGTGGTCGGCGAAGCCATCGCCCAGATCGAGCGCCTGTCCAACGCGGTGGGCAACTCCACCACCGCCATGGGCGATCTGAAGCGCGAAAGCGACAAGATCGGCAGCGTACTGGATGTGATCAAGTCCGTGGCCCAGCAAACCAACCTGCTGGCCCTCAATGCGGCCATCGAGGCGGCCCGGGCCGGTGAAGCCGGGCGTGGGTTTGCGGTGGTGGCCGACGAAGTGCGCAGCCTGGCCCAGCGCACCCAGAAGTCCACCGAAGAGATCGAGCAACTGGTCCTGGGCCTGCAGACCGGCACCGAACAGGTCGCGACCAGCCTGGACAACAGCCGCAGCCTGACCGACAGCAGCGTCGAACTGACCCGCCGTGCCGGTGGCTCACTGGAAAACATCACCCGCACCGTCTCGGCGATCCAGTCGATGAACCAACAGATCGCCGCTGCAGCCGAACAGCAAAGCGCCGTGGCCGAAGAGATCAACCGCAGCATACTGAATGTTCGCGACGTGTCCGAACAGACTGCCGCCTCCAGCGAAGAAACCGCCGCCTCCAGTGCCGAACTGGCGCGGTTGGGGGTTCATTTGCAGACGCTGGTGGGCCGCTTCAAGGTCTAAACGCCGAAAAAAGCGGCGAGCACAGCCTCGGTGACGAGGGCGCTTGCTCCCGCTTGGACGCGCAGCGGCCACCAACGGCGTTAGGACTGGCAACGACTTGGCAGCCGAGCGCGGGCAGGCCTCTTCGCCACGGAGACACCCCTGTCGATTTTCTACAGAACCCCATCATTTGGTCGATACTCTCCTCATAAGGCCTATAAAAGGCTCGTGGGAGTATCAGCATGTTCAGTTGGTTAACCGAAAAGCTGGGAAACGTCAGCGTCAACCGCAAGCTAGGTTTCGGCTTTGGCCTGGTTCTACTCATGACCCTCCTGAGCACCTTCGCCGGTTGGAACAGCCTGAGCAGTGTGATCAGCCGCTCAGATAAACAGGCCTCCATCGCCAGTCTCAACGAGGCGGCCAAGGATTTGCGAGTCGCCCGTCTCGACTACGAGATGCGGCGCGGCGAACAAGGGCCGACAGCCGTCAACGAGCTTCTGGGCAAGCTTCAAGAGAGCATACAAGCGGCCCTCAAACGGTTTGTACGACCGGCAGACCAGGAGCTGCTCAATCAACAACTGGCTAATGTCGATGAATACAAGCGCGCCTTTGTCGACCTGACACAAGCGACGCAGAACCGCGAATCGGCCCGGTCCAAGCTTGGCGCCAACGCCGACAACGCCGTGGCCAAGGTGGCAGACGTCGAAAATGCCTTGCGCCAAGGCGACAGCTTCCCTCAATTCAACAACGTGGTTGAGCTGAGCAAACTGATCCAGCAAGCACGCTACCAAGTCCGCGGCTACACCTACAGCGGCAAGGCTGATGCCGAGCAGCCGGCGCTGGATGCCATCGAAAACGTCTTGAAAAACCTTGAGAGCTTGCCGGGCAAACTGCCGGAACAGCACACCGCCAATCTGCAACAAGCCAGCGAATCGATGAAAGCCTATCGCGCCGCTGTCAGCCAGTTCCGCGACTCACAGGTCGCCAGCGCCTCAGCCCTCAAGAAAATGGTGGAGCAAGACACCCGTTTGCATGACCTGAACGATCATTTGACGGTCTCCCAGATTGAGAAGCGCGACCTGGAGACAACTCATGCGAAAGAGGCCCTGATTACCGTCGCCGTCCTGGCGTTAGCGTTTGGTCTTCTGGCCGCGTGGATTATTACGCGGCAGATCGTTGTTCCCCTGCAACAAACCCTGGTGGCCGTCGAACGTGTCGCCTCCGGTGACCTGAGCCACAACCTGGTGGTCACCCGCCGTGACGACATGGGCCAGTTGCAAGGCAGCCTGCAGCGAATGGTGATCAGCCTGCGGCAATTGATCAGTGGTATCGGCGACAGCGTCACGCAAATCGCCAGCGCCGCCGAACAGCTCTCGGCCGTCACCGAGCAGACCAGCGCCGGGGTCAACAGCCAGAAAGTGGAAACCGACCAGGTCGCCACCGCCATGCACGAAATGACCGCCACGGTGCAGGAAGTGGCGCGTAACGCCGAGGAAGCCTCCGAAGCCGCGGTCGCCGCCGACCAGCAGGCTCGCGAAGGCGAAAAAGTGGTCGGCGAAGCCATCGCCCAGATCGAACGTCTTTCCAAAGAAGTGGGCAACTCCACCGAAGCCATGGGCCATCTCAAGCGCGAGAGCGACAAAATCGGCAGCGTGCTGGACGTGATCAAGTCTGTCGCCCAGCAAACCAACCTGCTAGCCCTCAACGCCGCTATCGAAGCGGCCCGGGCCGGTGAAGCCGGGCGTGGGTTTGCGGTGGTGGCCGACGAGGTGCGCAGCCTGGCCCAGCGCACCCAGAAGTCCACTGAGGAAATCGAAGAACTGATCCTCGGCCTGCAATCTGGCACCGAGCAAGTCGCGTCCACCCTGGACAACAGCCGCAACCTGACCGACAGCAGCGTTGAACTGACTCGCCGCGCCGGTGGCTCACTGGAAAACATCACCCGCACCGTCTCGGCGATCCAGTCGATGAACCAGCAAATCGCCGCTGCGGCCGAGCAGCAAAGCGCCGTGGCCGAAGAGATCAATCGCAGTGTCGTGAACGTGCGTGATATCTCCGAACAAACCGCCGCTTCCAGCGAAGAAACCGCCGCCTCCAGCGCTGAGCTGGCGCGATTGGGGGGGCATTTGCAGACGCTGGTAGGTCGCTTCAAAGTCTAAAAACACAATCCCCGTGGCCTGGGAGCTTGCTCCCTCGCCACGGAAACGCATTACGTCTATTTTTCTACAGATCCCGCCCGAACTGCCGATATAGCCCTGATAAAACCAATCAGCGCTACAAGGGAGTATCAGCATGTTCCGGTGGCTTGCCCAGGGTCTGGGAAACGTAGGCGTTAATCGCAAACTCGGCGCAGGCTTCGGCCTGGTGCTGTTCCTCACCTTGATGATTGCATTCACCGGTTGGTCCGGCCTGGGCAATGTCATCAGTCGGGGCGACAAACTGGGGTTCATTGCCAGTCTCAACGACTTGAGCAAAGACTTGAACCTGGCCAGCATCGACTACAACACCACGCGGGGCGAGAAAGGACCGCAGCCGGTCAACGACCTGCTGGGCAAGCTCGAAGAGGGCCTGAAGACTGCTCGACTATCGATCGAACAACCGGCCGACGTGGCGCTGATCGATGCGCAACTGGCTGCCGTCGCCGAATACAAGGGCGCCTTCGCCCAGATGACCCGTGCCACCGTCAGCCGCGAAGATGCACGCAGCAAACTCGGCGCCAGCGCCGACAACGCCGTGGCCCGCGTCGCCGAAGTTGAAAAGTTGATGCTGCAAGCCGGCGACGTCACACCGTTCAACAGTGTGGTCACCCTGAGCAAGGCCATCCAGCAAGCCCGCTACCAGGTTCGCGGCTACACCTACAGCGGCAAGAGCGAAGCCCAGCAACCCGCCCTTGAGGCCATCGACACTGTCCTCAAACTGCTTGCGCGCCTGCCAGACCAGTTGCCCCAGGAACACGCCGCCAACCTGCAGCAGGCCAGCGACTCGTTCAACCTCTATCGCGCGGCGGTCGCCCAGTTCCGCGACTCGCAAATCGACAACGCCGCTGCCCTCCAGCGCATGAGCGAGCAGGGGCAGATACTGATGGACGCCAGCCAGAAGCTGACCGTGTCCCAGACAGCCGTGCGTGACCGCGACGCCGCCCAAGCCAAGATGGTCCTGATCGTAGCGGCCGCCCTGGCGTTGCTGTTTGGCGTGATCGCCGCGCTGTTCATCACCCGGCAGATCGTGGGCCCGCTCGGCCAGACCTTGAAGGTTGCCGAACGCGTGGCCGCCGGCGACCTGACCCACAACCTCACCTCCGACCGTCGCGACGAACTGGGCCAACTGCAACGCGCCATGCAAAGCATGACCGTGGGCCTGCGACAATTGATCGGTGGCATCAGCGAAGGTGTGACCCAGATCTCCAGCGCCGCCGAACAACTCTCGGCCGTGACCGAGCAGACCAGCGCCGGGGTCAACAGCCAGAAAGTGGAAACCGATCAGGTCGCCACCGCCATGCACGAAATGACCGCCACGGTGCAGGAAGTGGCCCGCAACGCCGAGGAAGCCTCCGAAGCCGCCCTCGCTGCCGATCAACAGGCTCGCGAAGGTGACAAAGTGGTGGGCGAGGCCATTGCCCAGATCGAGCGGCTGGCCAAAGAAGTGGGCAACTCCACCGCCGCCATGGGGGATTTGAAGCGCGAGAGCGACAAGATCGGCAGCGTCCTGGACGTGATCAAGTCCGTGGCCCAGCAGACCAACCTGCTGGCGCTCAACGCAGCCATCGAGGCAGCCCGTGCCGGCGAGGCAGGACGAGGCTTCGCCGTGGTGGCCGATGAAGTCCGCAGCCTGGCCCAGCGCACCCAGAAATCCACCGAAGAAATCGCAGAACTGATTGTTGGCCTGCAAAGCGGCACCGAACAGGTCGCGACCATCATGGACAACAGCCGCAGCCTGACCGACAGCAGCGTCGAACTGACCCGCCGCGCGGGAGGGTCGTTGGAGAACATTACTCGCACGGTTTCGGCGATCCAATCGATGAACCAGCAGATCGCGGCTGCGGCCGAGCAACAGAGTGCGGTGGCTGAGGAGATCAACCGTAGCGTGCTGAATGTGCGTGATGTGTCGGAGCAGACGGCTTCGTCCAGTGAAGAGACTGCGGCGTCCAGTGCTGAGCTGGCGCGGTTGGGGGTTCATTTGCAGACGTTGGTGGGGCGGTTTAGGGTTTGACTTGGGTCTTGGGTGTATATCCGTTTTTTGGGTAACGGCTACTTATGGTTTCGCCCTTACGGCGACTCACTTTCGAAAATCCGGAAGCCGGCCCAGGCGAAAGTAAGCAAAGCGCTTGTGCCCCACCACTCGGTGCCTCGCCTAGGCTCGGCATGCCCTCACTCCGGCATTGCTCCGTGGGCCCGCCGCGAAGGACCATCCATGGTCCAGCGCGGCTACCTCGGCATCCATGCCGAGGTGCCCACTGCGCAATGCCTGCGTTCGGCCAGCGTGGTTAATGGGGCGCCGAGATCAACGTCCGGCACGAGGCGGCCTAGTAGCCGACCTGGTTCTTGATGGGACCGCGTTTCCCCTGTGGGAGCGGGCTTGCTCGCGAAGAGGCCGGCACATCCAACATCACTGCAAACTGACACACCGCCATCGCGAGCAAGCTCGCTCCCACATTCAACCTCCAGTGAAAACAAAATTCATGTCCAACACAGCCCCCCTGTGGGAGCGAGCTTGCTCGCGATGAGGCCGGCAAGCCCAACACTTATGTGACTGAACCACCGCCTTCGCGAGCAAGCCCGCTCCCACCGTTGGATCGGGGTACACCCGCAAGTGACAGGCCGGCTACTAGGCCGCCTTCGCGGGCAAGCCCGCTCCCACAGGGAAAACGCGGTCCCACCAAGAACCAGGTCGGCTACTAGGCCGCCTCGCGGTGGACGTTGATCTCGGCGCCCCGTTAACCACGCTGGCCGAACGCAGGCATTGTGGAGTGGGCATCCCGGCATGGATGCCGGGATAGCCGCGCTGGGCCATGGATGGCCCTTCGCGGCGGGCCCACGGAACAATGCCTGCGTTCGGGCATGCCGAGCCTAGGCGAGGCACCGAGTGGTGGGGCTAAAGCGCTTTGGTTACTTTCGCGCTTTTCGAAAGTGACCCGCCGTCAGGGCGGAACCATAAGCAGCCGTTACCTAAACAACGGATATACACACAAAAACCTGCCCTTCAGCACAGGGCTACACAACCTTGCACCATTGCCTACAACTACGCCAGAATCCGCCGGCTTGTGCGCCTTGGGCCCGGGTTCTAATGTTTGCAGGTCGCTGTCAGTTCAGCGATCGGGTTTAGCAGCTCGGCACAATATCAAGGCACGCAGGTCCGCTTTATGGCGGCTGTGCGTGGGGCACTTCGGTGCGCCGGGTTCCTTGATTCCTGGTCTGCTAACCCGCGCACAGTCGCCACCCTACATTTCGTTTAGCAGCGATGTCTGGCGGCTCCATCAATCAAGGAGCGTCAACCATGTTCAAGGCCACACCCAACCCACCCGAACCCGAAACCGACCCCAAGAAACTCCAGGAAGCCACCGACCGCGCGCTCGACTACTACCTGAAGCCCAAACAGACCAACCCCGAGAACAAACAGCCTGGCCAGCTCTTCACCATCGTCGACGGCATCGACACCGAAAGCCTCCTGGCCAACCTCAGCGAAACCCTGGCCTCAGCCGACGCCATGGTCAGCGACCTGGCATTCGACCTGGAAGGCTCACGACGCCATGTCGCCCTTGGCATCCAGCAACTGATCGAACTGAGTGAATTGCTGGCAAATCGGGCACTGGACAACGTCAACGCACAATCCTGACCGCACCACGAGCGGTGTTCACCTACTGAAACGGCGCCCAACAAAAAGCCCCGCTTCCTTTCAGAAGCGGGGCTTTTTGAGCATCAGGCCACTTGAGGCTGTGCGCTCAACGGCTGAAGCGGTAGCAACGGTGCATGGGGATCGGCGTTGACCGATTCCCGCCACGCCGCCAGCCACTCGGGATGAGCCTCGCTCCAGACCTGCTCATGCAAGCGGGACAGGGCCACCGGGTCGCTCAACAGCGCCAGACGCTCGCTGTTGCTGAGCCCGGACGGGCCCGCCTTCAAGGCATGACGCACGCGCTCGACCCGCAGCCATTCAATCGGCTCGGCCTGGCCATGACGCGAGGTGGCCAGCGCATAGGCCAAGGCGTTCTGTTGTGGATCGACCACCGCCCGGATGAAACCGTCGTTCAACGCGTGCCAACGGTTTTCATGGGTGTACTGGTCGGTCGACAGCAGTTCCTGTGGCGGTGCGTATTCCTCAGGGATCAGGAACAGGCTTTCATCACGGGACTTCAAGCCCAGGCCCACGCGGCTGGAAATCACCGACACCGGGATCGACAGCATCAACGAGCCGACGATTGGCACCAGCCACCACAGGAAGCTCGGGTTCAGCCAGATCACCAGCAGGGCCCAGAAGAAGCCCAGCAAGGTCTGCGGACCGTGGCGCTTGACCGCTTCGCTCCAGGGTGTGGAGTCATCGTCACGCTTGGGCGAGTTCCAGGTTGCAGCCCAGCCCAGGAATGCGGCGAGCACGAAACGGGTGTGGAAAATCATCCGCACCGGCGCCAGCAGCATGGAGAACAGCATCTCCAGCAGCATCGACAACGTCACCTTGAACTTGCCGCCGAACTCCTTCGCACCCTTGGCCCAGATCAGCACGATGCTCAACAACTTGGGCAGGAACAGCAGCACGATGGTGGTCGAGAACAGGGCGATGGCCTTTTCCGGGTGCCATTGTGGCCACAACGGATAGAGCTGGCGCGGTTCGAGGAAGTACTGCGGCTCCATCAGCGTGTTCACCGCCAGCAGTGCAGTGGACAGCACCAGGAAGAAGAACCACAGGGGTGCCGACAGGTAGGACATCACGCCGGTCAGGAACACCGCGCGGTGCACCGGGTGCATGCCCTTGACCAGGAACAGGCGGAAGTTCATCAGGTTGCCGTGGCACCAGCGACGGTCACGCTTGAGTTCGTCCAGCAGGTTCGGCGGCAGTTCTTCATAGCTGCCCGGCAGGTCATAGGCGATCCACACGCCCCAGCCGGCACGACGCATCAGCGCGGCTTCGACGAAGTCGTGGGACAGGATGGCACCGGCGAACGCGCCTTTACCGGGCAACGGCGCCAGGGCGCAGTGCTCGATGAACGGCTTCATGCGGATGATCGCGTTGTGGCCCCAGTAGTGGGATTCACCCAGCTGCCAGAAGTGCAGGCCGGCGGTGAACAACGGACCGTACACCCGCGTGGCGAACTGCTGCATGCGCGCATACAGCGTGTCCATGCCCGAGGCACGTGGCGCGGTCTGGATGATGCCCGCGTCCGGCGTGGCTTCCATCAGGCGCACCAGGCTGGTCAGGCACGTGCCACTCATGACGCTGTCGGCGTCGAGCACGACCATGTACTTGTACTCGCTGCCCCAACGGCGGCAGAAGTCGTCGAGGTTACCGCTCTTGCGCTTGACGCGACGGCGACGGCGGCGATAGAAAATCTTGCCGAAGCCC
This sequence comes from Pseudomonas sp. B21-054, assembly GCF_026016345.1. NCBI lineage: Bacteria > Pseudomonadati > Pseudomonadota > Gammaproteobacteria > Pseudomonadales > Pseudomonadaceae > Pseudomonas > Pseudomonas sp. B21-054. The sequence goes on along the minus strand of NZ_CP087204.1, from coordinate 436,316 downwards.
CCGGCTTCACGGCAGACATCCAGCCAGGCCTGCTGTTCGGCCACGCAAATATCGGTTTCGTTACTGTCGCTGAGCACGAAGAAGTCGAAGCGATCCAGGTCACCGGTGGCGGCCACCGACTCGAAGGTCGCGCGCAAACCGGCAAATACCCGCGGCACGTCTTCGTTACAGATCGGCATCACCAGGGCGGTACGAGCGTCCTTGGGGATCGGCTCGTTGCCGGCACTGGCACCGGAGATACGGTATTTGTCGTGCCCGGTGAGCAATTCGAGAAAGCCCATCAGCGCTGTCCAGAAACCCGCCGACACCCAGCAGAACAGGATCCCGAACAGGATCAGGATGCTGGTTTGCAGCGCATAGGGCAGCACTTGCGTAGCGGTCTGCAGCAGCGGTTGGTGCAGGACTTCGTCCAGGTCCACGAGCGACCAGCCCTGGTACGGCATGATGCCTTTCATGTACCAGCCGGCGACGATGGTCTGGCCGAGCATCAGGATCAGCAGGATGTAGCGGCGGATCGAACCCACGGTACGCCAGCGCGCATGCGGCAGCACACGCTCATCCTTGGGTGGCTTCGGCGGATTGGTACGACCTGTCAACCGCCGCCAGCCGCGCACCAGGATGTTGGTGCGCCACGGTTCCGGCACGACCTTGGTCCGACGAATCGGCGGTGTAGCCTTCAGGCACACACGGCCGCTGGCATCGACCGCCAGCATCTCGGCGTCCTGGAGCTCCTCGGCAGTGCTCAGGGTCAGGCGACGGCCCACCGAGGCTTGCGCCGCCTCGGTGGGTGCGTCGAAGGTCGAAGACGACAGGCGTTGGTGCAATTCACTGAAAGACGAGCAGCCCGCCAGCTCGGCGCGCTGCTCGTCGGTCATGGGCAAATGTGCCAGATACTCGCTGAGAGACTCTGGCTGTACTGAAGTATTACTCATCGGCAGGCAACTGATAGCTCCAGGTCTCGGTCAGGACTTGTTCAGTCTGTTCCGGTTCCTGCGGGGTTGAGGAGGCTTCAACGGCGGCGGCGGACGCTGCCTTGACGGCCTTGGCTTCTTTTTCCGTCTCGGTTCCTGGCTCTTTTTCTTTCTCTTTTTCTTTCTCGTTCTGCTGCTTGGCGATCTTGTCGGCCTTGGCCAGGGTGGTCACCGAATGCGACGTAGCAGGTTCCTCGACCGGAACCAGCGGTCGGACCAGGGCGGCGCGCATCTCGGTTGCCTTGCTCGGGTCCTTGATCTTCATTCGCAGCGTCAGGCGCCAGCCCTTGGTTTCAGGGTTGTAGCGCACACTGTTCTCGACGATCTCGGCGTTGTCACCGACGCTCACCTGGCTGCGCACATCAGCGCTTTCCGGCAGGGCTTGCAGGGAAGGACCTTCGAAATCCACCAGGTAAGCGACGCTGCCGTCCGGTTGACGGATCAGGTTGGATTGCTTCACGTCACCGGTGGAACGCAGGGTCTGCTTGACCCAGGCGCTGTCCGGCGAATGCAGGTTGGCTTCGTCGAGGGTCCAGTGCAGACGGTAGGCGAAGTCCAGCGGCTGGCCTGGCTCCGGCAGTTTTTCCGGACTCCAGAACGCTACGATGTTGTCGTTGGTTTCGTCGGCGGTGGGAATTTCCACCAGATCGACAGAGCCCTTGCCCCAATCGCCTTTCGGTTCGATCCAGGCGCTTGGACGTTTTTCGTAACGGTCGTCCAGGTCTTCGTAGTGGCTGAAGTCACGACCACGTTGCAGCAGGCCGAAACCACGCGGGTTTTCTACCGAGAAGTTGCTCACGGCCAGGTGTTTCGGGTTGTTCAGCGGACGCCAGATCCACTCGCCGTTACCGGCATGGATCGACAGGCCACTGGAATCGTGCAATTCACGACGGTAGTTCAGCACTTTGGACGGCTGGTTGGCGCCAAACAGGAACATGCTGGTCAGCGGGGCAACGCCCAGCTTGGTCACGCGATCACGCAGGAACATGCGCGATTTCACGTCGACGATAGTGTCGGTGCCCGGACGCACGGTCAGGCGATAAGCGCCGGTGGCCCGTGGCGAATCCAGCAGGGCGAAGATCACCAGGTGCTTGTCGGTCGGTTTCGGGCGTTGGATCCAGAACTCGCGAAAGCGCGGGAATTCCTCACCGGATGGCAAGGCGGTGTCGATGGCCATGCCACGGGCCGACAAGCCGTAGGTCTGACCCTTGCCGATGACGCGGAAGTAGCTCGCGCCCAGCATGGTCATGATTTCGTCTTGCTTGTCGGCCTTGTTGATCGGGTACAACACGCGAAAGCCCGCGTAACCCAACTGCTCGGTGGCCTTGGGATCGAACTTCACATCGCCGAAATCGAAGCGCGACGGGTCGTACTTGATCTCTTCGACGGTGGTCGCGGTGATTTCGTTGATTTTCACCGGGGTGTCGAAATGCATGCCCTGGTGATAGAAGGACAGCCTGAACGGTGTCTTCTGGTCGGCCCATTCGGCTTTTTCGGTACGGAAACGAATTTTTTGATAGTCAGCGAATTTCATTTCGCGGAATTCGTTCGGCAGATTGCTGCGCGGGGCTTCGAATTTTTGCCCGGCCAGTTCTTGGGCCTTCGCCGATACATCATCCAGGCTGAATGCCCACAGTTGGCCCGCACCGAACAGGCACAACAGGGCCGAGCCCGCTACCAGAGCGTTTCTAAACCGTTTGGCAGACATCTTTTGTGCATTACAGGGACTAACAATCACGAGCAACCCTCGCCGAAAACAGATCAAAAAACCAACGGCCAGATAAAGTATCTGCTGGGTATCGGCATTGAAAACCCGACCCTGCGGACCACTCTTGCCAAGTTGGCGAGCATTGTTCCGACTCCGATGGGACAAAATGATTCCCCAAACGGCCCAGGACAAATCTCTACCTAAGTCAAATGGACCAGCGAACGCTGATCCCCCGTAGCGCGCGATTATCTAGTAGGCCGCGTGACAACGCATCAGGGACAGCGAAGTATTTATCGAGAAAACTCTCCGTTTAACCTCGAAACAGTCCCGAAAAGATGTTTCAAACGCTTTCAGGTCTGTAACAAGAAGGTTACCGGGCCGTCATTGACCAGATGCACCTGCATGTCGGCGCCGAATCTACCTGATGCCACAGTGCCATGCACCTGTTTCGCTTGGCTAACCAAATAGTTGAACAACTCTTCTCCCAGGATCGGTGGCGCGGCCGTCGAAAAGCTCGGGCGCAAACCGCTTTTGGTATCCGCCGCCAGGGTGAACTGTGAAACCAGCAGCAAACCGCCACCGACGTCAGCCAAGGACAGGTTCATCTTGCCCTCGGCATCGCTGAACACCCGATAGTTAAGCAGCTTATGCAGGAGTTTGTCGGCGCTGGCCCGGGTATCCTCGGGCTCGACAGCCACCAGCACCAGCAAGCCCTGGTCCACGGCACCGACGACTTCTCCTGCTACTTCGACCCGGGCGCCGCGAACTCGTTGCAACAAACCCTTCATGCTTCTTCGGGCGGCAAATCGAGCAAGCGCCGGGCCATTTGCGCAGCGGCGCGCACCAGCGCATCGGTGATACCCGGCTCCGACGCGGCGTGACCGGCGTCGCGGATCACCTGCAGCTCGCTGTTGGGCCAGTTCTGGTGCAGTTCCCAGGCATTGTCCAGCGGGCAGATCACGTCGTAGCGGCCGTGCACGATGACGCCCGGCAAATGGGCGATCTTGCCCATGTCGCGAATCAGCTGGTTCGGTTCGAGGAAGGCGTTGTTGGTGAAATAGTGGCATTCGATCCGGGCAATCGACAGCGCGCGCTGGGGCTCGGAGAAGCGATCGACCACCAATGGGTTCGGACGCAGGGTCGCGGTGCGACCTTCCCAGGTGGACCAGGCCTTGGCCGCGTGCATCTGGGCGATCTGGTCGTTACCGGTCAGGCGCTTGTGGAAGGCGCTTAGCAGGTCGTCGCGTTCGTCCAGGGGAATGGGGGCGATGTAGTCCTGCCAGTAATCGGGGAACAGGCGACTGGCGCCAGCCTGATAGAACCACTCGATTTCCTGCGGACGGCAGAGAAAGATCCCGCGCAGAATCAGGCCGTGTACCCGTTCCGGATGGGTCTGGGCGTAGGCCAGGGCCAGGGTCGAACCCCAGGAGCCGCCAAACAGCACCCACTTTTCGATGCCCAGGTGCTTACGGATGCGCTCCAGGTCCTCGACCAGATCCCAGGTGGTGTTGTTCTCAAGGCTGGCATGGGGAGTCGAGCGACCGCAGCCGCGCTGATCGAAGGTGACGATGCGATAGAGGTTCGGATCGAAGTAGCGACGGCTCTGCGCATCGCAACCCGCACCCGGGCCACCGTGGATGAACACCACTGGCAGGCCTTCGGGGGAACCGCTTTCATCGACATAGAGCGTGTGGGTGTCATCGACAGCCAGATCGTGCCGGGCATGGGGTTTGATCTGCGGGTACAAAGTCTGCATTGAGCGCTCCGTAAGGGGTCGAGTCATCCCTGTAGGGACATCTATTTAGTCTGCCGTCCGGCATCATAAACCCGAATTACCTTAATGAGCATGTCCCCTGCGCAGTCAAAGCGTGTCAGTGAGGTATGCCAACAGTGTGCGATACATCTGATCGACCTCTGGCACCTGGCCCCAGCCACGCAAACAGCCGTGGACCAATCCTCCTCCTATATACAGCACAGCGTCCACGCCTGCGGTGTTCAACCGCTCGCTGTAGAGGACGCCGTCGTCGCGCAGCGGGTCCCATTGCGCCGCGATGACCAGCGCTGGCGGCAGACCACCCAAGTCATCGGCGAGCAGCGGCATGGCGTAGGGCGACGGCGAAGCGCCACCCAGGTAAAGCCGGTGATAGTCGTCCAGGTCGCGGCTGCTCAGCAGTGGCGCGTCGGCACATTCGTATCGCGAGGGCAAATCCACGGGACCACCGAGGGCGGGATAAATCAGCACCTGGGCCTGGGGCAACGACTGCCCGGCATCGCGCAAAGCCAGGCATAACGCAGCGGCGAGGTTACCCCCGGCACTGTCGCCGACCACCAACCGGCGGTGAGGGTCGATTACAAAAGGAGCAGCTTCCAGATGGAGCCACACCGCCAAGCAATCGTCGAAGCCCGCCGGAAACGGATGCTCCGGGGCCAGCCGATAATCCACCGCCACCACCAGCGCGCCGAGGGCGGCAGCCAGTTCCATGCAGATGAAGTCATGGGAATCCAGGTCCCCCACCACCCAACCGCCTCCGTGCAGGTAGAGCATGCACGGCCAGCCTTCGCAGGGTGGCTCGAGCCGAGGGTGATAAGCGCGCACGGCCACGCCGGCCAGCTCGAAGTCCTCGACCTGCAATGCCGCCGGGCACGGTGGGGTGAATGCCCGGCACATCTGGCTGTAGGCCTGGCGCAAGCCGGTGAGGCTGTTGTCCGGGCTGTTGAAGCGTTGGGTTTTGTCGATGAAAGCTGACATTGCCGGGGAGAGTAGATAAGCCATTGCGGTTTTGCCGTGGGCCAAAGGAAATGGCCCAGAAACTTTAGTGATCAGGATGCATCAAGGCTTGAGGCTAGCCTGCACCATCGCCACGCCATCCTTGCCATCGAAACTGGTCACGCCGGCCAGCCAACGCTGAAGATCCTCGGGATGATCCCGCAGCCATTGCCGGGCGACGTCCTGAGGTGTCTTGCGCTCCATGATCGGCACCATCAACTGGCTTTCCTGGGCGGCGGTGAAGGTCAGGTTTTCCAACAGCCGACTCACGTTCGGGCAACGCTGGGCGTAGTCCGGCGCGGTCACGGTAGAGACCGTCGCGGCGCCTTCGTTCGGGCCGTAGACGTCCTCGCTGCCGGTCAGGTAGGTGATGTTCATGTTGATGTTCATCGGGTGCGGCGTCCAGCCAACGAACACCACGAACTCCTTGCGATTGACCGCTCGCTGCACCGCAGCCAGCATGCCCGCCTCACCGGATTCGATCAGCTTGAAGTCCTTGAGGCCGAAGTGATTGGTTTCGATCATGGTCTTGATGGTGGTGTTGGCGCCGCTGCCCGGCTCGATGCCGTAGATCTTGCCGCCAAGCTGATCCTTGAACCGAGCAATGTCGGCAAAGGTCTTGAGCCCTGCCGCCGCCACGTAATCCGGTACGGCCAATGTGGCCTGGGCGTCGGCCAGGCTTGGTTTGTCCAGCACCTTCACTTGGTTGGCGGCCAGGAATGGGGCGATGTTCTTGTCCATCGCCGGTTTCCAGTAGCCCAGGAAAATGTCGAGGCGCTTGTCGCGGATGCCGGCGAAGATGATCTGCTGCACGGCGCTGGTCTGCTTGCTGTCGTAGCCCAGGCCCGTGAGCAGTACATCGGCCATGCCGCTGGTGGCGATCACGTCGGTCCAGTTGACCACGCCCATGCGCACGGTCTGGCAGGATGCAGGCTCGGCGGCCATCGCCCCGGTGCTCAAAATGACGGTACCGCAGAGGGTCGATAGACAGCGTTTGAACAGTCTTTTCATCGGGAAGGTCTCGAGCGGCAGCGGATTATTGTGGACCGGTGTCTTTGTGCACCGTATCCGAGACATTACGCAGCGCCGAGGGGGCGAAGGTGACCTGTGGCGACTCGGTTTTGCACGGTGGCGACAGTCCCGTACGAGGCTCAAGGACAAACACAATCCTGTGGCGAGGGGATTTATCCCCGCTGGACTGCGCAGCAGTCCCAAAAGCTCTCGGTCCAACCCGTCAGGTCGCTGGAAGACATCCGTTTTGGGGCCGCTTCGCGACCCAGCGGGGATAAATCCCCTCGCCACAGAAGTACCGCGCGATGTTTATTTCTTGTAGGCCTGCTGTCCCCACGCCAGGAAACCTTCCAGCAACTCCCTGAGCACCACCTGGGTCGGCGCCGCCAGATCCGGGCGGTAGTTGAACGGTTCGAACTCTTCCATGTAAGTGCTCTGGCACAGCTCCAGTTGCACTGCGTGGATGTCTTCGGCCGGGTTGCCGTAGTGCCGGGTGATGTGCCCGCCCTTGAACCGCCCATTGAGCACATGGGTGAACTGGCCGTGGCGGGCGCAGATGGCTTCGAGCTGGCTGGCCAGGGCCGGGGCGCAGCTGGCACCGTTGAACGTACCGAGGTTGAAGTCCGGCAGCTTGCCGTCGAACAGGTGCGGGATCACCGAGCGAATCGAGTGGGCATCGAACAACAAGGCATAGCCGAACTCGGCCTTGAGCCGCGCCAGTTCCTGCCGCAGCGCCTGGTGGTACGGCATCCAGACCTGCTGCAGATACGTCGCCCGCTCCTCGGCCGACGGTTCCAGCCCTTCGCGAAACAACGGCACGCCATCGAACAGCGTCGCCGGGTACAAGCCAGTGGTGGCGCCGACGTACATCGGTTTGTCGTCAGAGGGACGGTTCAAGTCAATAACGAACCGTGAGTACTCAGCGGACAGGGTGCTGGCGCCCAGTTCAGCGGCGAACTCGTAGAGCCTGGGAATGTGCCAATCAGTGTCTGGCAGGCTTTGCGCCTCAGGGATCAGCCCGGCCTGCACCGCCGGGGTCAAGCGCAAGCCGGCGTGGGGCATGCTGATCAACAGCGGCACGCGCCCTTGCTTGAAATTCAGGACCTTCTCCACAACCGTTCTCCTCAATCGATTTCAACGCCGTGACGCACGACGCGTTTTTCCAGATCGCCGCCGAGCCAGTACGCCAGGTCGGCCGGGCGGTCGATGTGCCAGGCAACAAAATCCGCCACCTTGCCGACCTCCAGCGAACCGTGGGTTTGAGCCATGCCCAAGGCCTGGGCCGCATGAATCGTCACCCCGGCCAAGGCTTCTTCCGGCGTCATGCGCAAACAGGTGCAGGCCATGTTCAACATCAAGCGCAGCGACAACGCCGGCGAAGTCCCGGGGTTGAGGTCGCTGGCCACGGCGATCTTCACGCCGTGCTTGCGCAGGGCGTCCATGGGCGGCAGCTGGGTTTCCCGCAGGAAATAAAATGCCCCTGGTAGCAACACCGCCACGGTGCCGGAAGCGGCCATGGCCTTGGCGTCGTCCTCGGTCATGAATTCCAGGTGATCGGCCGACAACGCCTGATAACGGGCTGCCAGGCTTGAGCCGTGCAGCGACGACAGTTGCTCGGCATGCAGCTTCACCGGCAGCCCCAGTTGTTGCGCGCAGATAAACACCCGCTCGACCTGCGCCGGGGAAAACGCCAGGTATTCGCAAAAGGCATCCACCGCGTCCACCAGCCCCTCGGCCGCCAGGGCCGGGAGCATCTCGGTGCAGATGTGTTCGATGTAGTCATCGGCGCGATCTTTGTATTCCGGTGGCAAGGCATGGGCCGCCAGGCAGGTGCTGCGCACGCTGACCGGCAACTCGGCACCGAGGCGGCGGATGACTCGCAGGATCTTGCGTTCGCTCGCCAGGTCGAGGCCGTAGCCGGACTTGATTTCCACCGTGGTCACGCCATCGCGCATCAAGCTTTTCAGGCGCTTGGCGGCGCTGGCGAACAGTTCATCTTCACTGGCGGCGCGGGTGGCGCGCACCGTACTGGCGATGCCACCGCCGGCCGCCGCGATTTCGGCGTAGCTGACGCCTTGCAGGCGCTGCTCGAACTCACCGCTGCGGTTGCCACCGAATACCGTGTGGGTGTGGCAGTCGATCAGCCCCGGAGTGACCCAGGCGCCCTTGAGATCGTTGACCGCCGGGTAGTCACCGGCCGGCAGTTGGGCACGCGGGCCGATCCATTGAATGTGCTCGCCTTGGGTGACGATGGCGGCGTCTTCGATGATCGAGTAGACGCCCTGGGCCATGGTGGCGGCGTGGCAGTTTTGCCAGAGGGTTTTCATCCCGAGTTTCCTCGTCTCATTCAAAATCGTTTCGCGAGTAAGCTCGCTCCCACAGGGGTTTTGAGTGCACCAGAAATCCTTGTGGAGCGAGCTTGCTCGCGATGAGGCCCTTACAGGCTCGGCAACAACTGCGCCGTGACCAATTCGTTCAGGCACCGACTCGCCAGCAACTCACTGGCGGCATTGATGTCCGGCGCAAAGAAGCGGTCCTTCTCATAAAACGGCACTTCTGCACGCAACAGACCACGGGCCCGCTCCAGTTTGGAAGAGGTCTTCAAACCGCCGCGCAGGTCCAGCCCCTGGCATGCCGCGAGCCATTCCACCGCCAGGATCCCACGGGTGTTCTCGGCCATTTCCCACAAACGCTTGCCAGCGGCCGGGGCCATGGAGACGTGGTCTTCCTGGTTGGCCGAGGTCGGCAGGCTGTCCACCGAATGCGGATGGGACAGCGCCTTGTTTTCACTGGCCAGGGCGGCAGCGGTGACCTGGGCGATCATGAAGCCGGAGTTCACCCCGCCATTGGCCACCAGAAACGGCGGCAACTGCGACATGTGCTTGTCCATCATCAACGAAATCCGCCGCTCGCTCAGGGAGCCGATTTCTGCAATCGCCAAGGCCATGTTGTCGGCGGCCATGGCCACCGGTTCGGCGTGGAAGTTGCCCCCGGAAATCACGTCGCCCTCGGCGGCGAACACCAACGGGTTGTCCGACACGGCGTTGGCTTCGATCACCAGCACCTCGGCGGCCTGGCGGAACTGGGTCAGGCAGGCGCCCATGACTTGCGGTTGGCAGCGCAGGGAGTACGGGTCCTGGACCTTGTCGCAGTTCTGGTGCGAATCAGACACTTCGCTGCGCTCGCCCAGCAGATCGCGGTAAGCCGCGGCGGCATCGATCTGGCCTTTCTGGCCGCGAGCCGCATGGATGCGCGCGTCGAACGGCGAGCGCGAACCGAGCACCGCTTCCACCGTCAGGCTGCCCAGGGACAGGGCCGCGGCGAACAGGTCTTCACCTTCGAACAGGCCACGCAGGGCAAACGCAGTGGAGACCTGGGTGCCGTTGAGCAGCGCCAGGCCTTCCTTGGCGGCCAGGGTCAGCGGCGCGAGACCGGCGACTTTCAGCGCCTCGACGGCCGGCAGCCATTCGCCCTTGTAGCGGGCCTTGCCTTCACCCAGCAGCACCAGGGACATGTGGGCCAGCGGCGCCAGGTCACCGGACGCACCGACCGACCCCTTGAGCGGAATGTGCGGGTAGACCTCGGCATTGATCAGTGCAATCAGCGCATCGATCACCTGCCGACGGATGCCGGAAAAACCCCGGCTCAGGCTGTTGACCTTGAGCACCATGACCAAGCGCACCAGCGCATCGCTGATCGGCTCGCCCACGCCGGCGGCATGGGACAGCACCAGGGAGCGCTGCAGGTTTTCCAGGTCCTCGCTGGCGATGCGGGTCGAGGCCAGCAAGCCAAAACCGGTGTTGATGCCGTAGGCGGTGCGGTTCTCGGCGAGGATCTGTTCCACGCAGGCAACGCTGGCCTCGATCTGCGCCGAGGCACTGGCGTCGAGACTCAAGGTCACCGGTTGCTGATAGATGTCGCGCAATTGAGCCAGGCTCAGTTGGCCGGGAATCAGGTTTAAGGCAGTCATTTCTTGCTCCTTTTGAGAGTTTTGTTTTCACTCGCCAATCGCTCCGGAATGTTCCGTTATCCGTCACCCTCGCTTTTTGAGCGATGCTTTATGGGCAATAGGTGCCTTGGCACGTTGGCGTTTTTTGATCAGTTCAAATTCGGTAAAGCGTTGTGCAGCACAAAGGGATCTTTGAGCAGTGCGGCGGCGCTGGCGATATCCGGCGCCAACCAGCGGTCCTGGTCATAGGCCGGGACGTGCTCGCGCAGCAGTTTCCAGGCGACATCGGTGCCGGCGCCGAAGCGCTGCCCCTTGAGAAATTCAAAAGCCTGGGCCGCCAGCAGGTATTCGATGGCCAGGATCTGCGTGCAATTTTCCAGCGCCCTGTGCAGCTTCAAGGCGGCGTTGGTGCCCATGCTCAGATGATCTTCTTGCAAGCCCGAGGTGACGAAGTTGTCGAGCACCGCCGGTTGCGCCAGTTGGCGGTTTTCCGCACACAGCGACGCCGCGACGTATTGCACGATCATCATCCCCGAATTCACGCCGGGATTGGCCACCAGGAACGCTGGCAGGCCGCTGACGTGAGGGTTGATCAGGCGGTCGAGGCGGCGTTCGGCGATGGCGCCGATCTCGGCCATGGCAATCGCCAGCAGGTCCGCCGCCATCGCCACCGATTGGCCGTGGGGATTGGCCTGGGACATCACCCGGAAACGTTCAGGCGTGCCGAGCAACAGCGGGTTATCGGTGGCGGCGTTGAGTTCGGTTTCGATCTGTTGCCGGGCGTGGGCCAGCTGATCGCGAGCAGCACCGTGCACCTGGGGGATCGAGCGGATGCTCAAGGCATCCTGGGTGCGAATGCCCAGGCTCGAGGCAATGACTTCGCTGCGGTCCAGCAATGCCCGCAAGTTGCCCCCGACCTGCTGCATGCCCGGGTGCGGCTTGAGGGCGATGATCTCGGCATCGAACGCGGCAATCTGGCCGCGCTGGGCCTCGAAGCTCATGGCACCGATCACGTCGGCCCATTGCACCAGCCGCGTCGCATCGGCCAGGGCCAGGCAGCTGAGGCCGGTCATGCACGGGGTGCCGTTGACCAGGCACAAACCGTCCTTGGCGCCCAACTGCACCGGTTGCAAGCCTTCGGCAGCCAAGGCCTGCTGCGCCGAAACGATTTGCCCGCGATAGCTGACCTGGCCGACGCCCAGCAGCGCGATGCTGATGTGGGCCATGTGGGTCAGGTAACCCACCGAACCCTGGGACGGCACTTGCGGTGTGATGCCCCGGTTGAGCAGGGCGAGCAACGCCTCGACCACCCGACGATGGATGCCGGACTTGCCCTGGCTGTAGTTGAGGATGGCGGCGCAGAGGATCGCCCGGGTCTGTTCATCCGTCAGCGGCGCGCCGACGCCACAGGCATGGCTGAGCAGGGTGTTGCGTGACAGTTGGCTGAGTTGTTCGCCCTTGAGCGAGACATTGCACAAGGCCCCCAGGCCGGTGTTGACGCCATAGGCGCGCTCGCCGCTTTCGACAATGCGCTGGACGATGGCCTGGGCATTGTCGATCCGCGCCCAGGCCTGGGCCGACAGCTCGAGCTCGGCACCGAAGCGGGCGACGGCGACCACATCCTGCCAACGCAACGGGGCGTCGGCGATTACGATTTTTTCAGCCTGGGACATCTAAAGCCTCATACCCATAAGTTGCCAATAACATTTGTGGCGAGGGGATTTATCCCCGTTGGGTCGCGAAGCGGCCCCATTATTTTCCATTCAGTTGTGTCAGGCTGATTCCACTGCCTGGTTTGGGGCTGCTGCGCAGCCCAGCGGGGATAAATCCCCTCGCCACAACTGGGTCCGGCCTTACACCACCGCAGCCCTACGCTGCACAAACCGATCGACATACTCATCCGCCGGCGAATGCAGGATTTCCCGGGGCGTACCGACCTGGATCAGCTTGCCGTCCTTGAGGATCGCGATGCGGTTGCCGATGCGCACGGCCTCGTCGAGGTCGTGGGTGATGAAGACGATGGTCTTGTGCAGGGTCTTTTGCAGCTCCAACAACTGGTCCTGCATTTCCGCGCGGATCAATGGGTCGAGGGCGCTGAAGGCCTCGTCCATCAGGATGATGTCAGTGTCCGCCGCCAAGGCCCGGGCCAGGCCCACGCGCTGGCGCATGCCGCCGGAGAGCTGGTGCGGGTATTTGTTCTCGTAGCCCTTCAGGCCCACGGTGTCGATCCAGTGCAGCGCCCGCTCGGCGCACACCTCTTTGCTCTCGCCGCGCACTTTCAAGCCATAGGCGACGTTGTCCAGCACGCTCTTGTGGGGCAGCAGGCCGAAGCTCTGGAACACCATGCTGATCTTGTGCCGGCGAAATTCGCGCAGGGCGTCCATGTCCAGTTGCAGGATGTCTTCGCCGTCCACCAGGATCGCGCCGCTGGTAGGGTCGATCAGCCGGTTGAAGTGGCGCACCAGGGTGGACTTGCCAGAACCGGACAGCCCCATGATCACGAAGATCTCGCCGGTGCCAATGCTCAGCGACAGGTCGTTCACGCCGACCACGCAACCGGTCTCGGCCAGCACCTGGTCCTTGGTCTTGTTCTGGTGGATCAGCGCCAGGGCTTCCTTGGAGCGATTGCCGAAAATCTTGAAGACGTTCTTGACTTCGATCTTGCTGATGGCTGCGTTGTTCATTTGCTCACCTCATGCCGAGGACGACCATAGGCCTGGGTAATGCGGTCGATGACCACGGCGAGAATCACGATGGCCAGCCCGGCCTCCAGGCCACGTCCGACGTTGAGGGTCTGGATGCCCACCAGCACGTCTTCACCCAGGCCACGGGCGCCGATCATCGAGGCGATGACCACCATCGACAGGGCCATCATGGTGGTCTGGTTGATCCCGGCCATGATGCTCGGCAGGGCCAGGGGCAGTTGTACGCCGAACAGCTGCTGCCAGCGGTTGGCGCCGAAGGCGTTGATGGCTTCCATCACTTCACCGTCCACCTGGCGGATGCCCAGGTCGGTCAGGCGAATCAATGGCGGCGCGGCGTAGATCACCGTGGCGAAAATCGCCGGGACCTTGCCCAGGCCGAACAGCATCAACACCGGAATCAGGTACACGAAGCTCGGCATGGTCTGCATGATATCCAGCAACGGCATCAGCACCGAACGCAGGCGATTGCTGCGCGCCGAAAGAATGCCCAGGGGAATGCCGATCAACACCGAGATCAGCGTCGCCACCAGCATCAGGGCGAGGGTCTGCATCAGCTTGTCCCACAGGCCTACCGCACCCACCAGGAACAACAGGCCGACGATGACTGCCGTGGCCACGACCTTGCGGGTGGCGTGCCAGGCAATGCCGCCGACGATGGCCAGCATCAGCCACCAGGGCGCCATGCGCAGCAGGCCTTCAAGGTTGACGATGGCCCACAGCAAGGTGTCGGAGATGTGCCGGAACACATCGCCATAGTTGGTCACCAGGGAGTCGACCCAACCGTTGACCCAATCGGCGATGGAGAAGGTAAAGCTTTCGGGAAACATAAGAGACTCTCGATCAAGTGGATGCGGTGAACGTCCCGGCCAGCCCCACGGTTGGCCGGGAAAGATTCGACCTACAGAGCCGCGTCGATTTTCTTGGCAGCGTCTGCACTGACCCAGGCGTGCCAGACTTCAGGATGTTCCTTCAGGAAGATCTTCGCCAGTTTCGGCGACTCGATCCGCTCTTTGGCCATGCGCCCGAGATTCTGGTTCAGGATATCGATCGGCAGATTGACCTTTTCCAGCACCGCCACCAGCTCCGGGGCTTCGTCGTGGAAGGTCTTGGACAGGCCGACCTTGATGCTCACGCTTTTATCCACGCCCGGTTTTTCTTCCAGTTTCACCAGGTCCACCTGGCCCATCAGCGGCGTTGGCGACCAGTAATAGAACAGGATCGGCTCGCCACGCTTGTAGCTCGACAACACCGCTGCATCCAGGGCCGGGCCGGTGCCTGGACGGAAGTTGGTGTAGGTTTTTTCCAGGCCATAGCTTTTCAGCATTTCGCTGTTGTCCAGCTCACAGGTCCAACCGGCCGGGCAGTTGTAGAAACGGCCCTTGGACGGCTCTTCCGGGTCCTTGAACACGGCAGCGTACTGGCCCAGGTCGGCGATGTTCTTCAGGCCCGGCGCCTTGGCTTCGAGCTTGCGCTTGGCGTCGCCTTCAATCACGTAGCGCGGCACGTACCAGCCTTCGATGGCGCCCACGACCGGGGCGCCGACGCCGACCACTTTGCCGGCCTTCTCGGCCTTGTTCCACACTTCGCTGCGGCCGACCCACTCTTCGGCAAACACCTGGATGTCGTTGCTGCTCAGGGCGTTTTCCATGGTGATGGAGTTGCCTGGCAGGCTGTCGGTCTTGCAGTCGTAGCCTTTTTCCAGCACCACCTGGAGGACCTCGGTCAGCAGCATGGCGCTTTCCCAGTTCAGGCCGGCGAACTTCACCGGTTTACCCGACTCGCACCAGCCCGCCGCTTGCGTGGCGCCGGCGCTGGCCAGCAGGCCCACGCAAAGCAATGTGGTCAGCAGGGTCTTGTTCGATCTCATTGTGTGACGCTCCTAATCAGTGAATTGGCTTACGGCAGTCAAGAGGCATCCAGCCCTGTCAACGTCCCATCAGACCGCTTGGATGCGGCCCGCCCTGCTCGGTTGTGCGTCAACCGCGTCCTGCTCGATCGGCAGGATCAATTGATCGGGTACTGCGCTGTGCCACTTCCTGGCAACGACGTAATACAGCGCCGCCGGAACCACCAGACCGATGATCCAGGAGATATCCACACCGCCCATGGCGCCCACCAGCGGACCGGTATAGAACTTGGTGGCGATGAATGGCAGTTGGACCAGTACACCGAAGACATAGACGCTGATACCCAAGGCGTTCCACCGACCGTAGCGGCCGTTCGGGTCGGCCAGGGCCGGCACGTCATAGCGCTCGCGGGTGATGCAGTAGTAGTCCACCAGGTTGATCGCGCTCCAAGGCGTAAAGAACGCCAGCAAGAACAGGATGAAAGACTTGAACGCACCGAGGAACGAGTGCTGGCCGAGCAGCGCGATCAGGGTCGCGGCGCCGACGATGACCAGTACGAAGACCAGACGCTGCAAGCGCGTGACGTTCAGGTGGCCACGGAAACCGCTGATGATGGTGGCAATGCACATGAAGCTGCCGTAGGAGTTCAGCGTGGAAATGGTGACCTTGCCGAACGCGATGCTGAAGTACAGCAGCGCAGCGGTGGCGCCGGTGCCCCCCAGGCCAACGATGTAGGCCACTTCATGGCCGGCGAACTGCCCGTTGGCCGAGGCGGCGGCAAACACGCCGAGGATCATCGCCACCTGTGCGCCGATGACCGAGCCGGCGCCGGCGGCAAAAAAGGTTTTCACCGAGGACGTCTTGCTCGGCAGGTAACGCGAATAGTCAGCCACGTACGGGCCGAAGGCGATCTGCCAGGAGGCCGCGAGCGACACCGCCAGCAGGAAACTGCTCCAGCTGAAATGGCGGATTTGCAGGAGTGCGCCAACGTCGGTCTGGCTGATCAGGCGAGCGAACAGGTAGACAAAGGCAATGACGCCAATGACGCTGGCGAGCCGGCCGATGAAATGGATCACCCGATAACCCAGCACTGTCACCAGCACGATGACACTGGCGAAGATCAGGATGCCCGCACTGTCGCTGACGCCGAACAACTGGCCCAGCGCCTGGCCGGAAAGCACGGTGCCCGTTGCCGTGAAACCCAGGTACATCAGGCACACCAGCACGATCGGGATGGCCGCGCCATACACACCAAACTGCACCCGGCTGGAGATCATCTGCGGCAAGCCAAGCTTGGGCCCTTGCGCGGCATGCAAGGCCATGACGCCACCGCCGAGCACTTGGCCGATCAGCAAACCGATCAACGACCAGAACACATCACCGCCCAGCACCACCGCCAATGCACCGGTGACAATGGCAGTGATTTGCAGGTTGGCCCCCATCCAGAGGGTGAACTGGCTCAACAATCGGCCGTGTCTCTCCGCTTCCGGGATGTAGTCGATCGAGCGCTTCTCGATCAACGGCTTGCTGCTTGCACGTGTGCGGATGACAGCCATGGTTCAACCTCTGTGGATTGTTCTGGAATTCATTGCGCTGCTGCTTCCCTGTGGGAGCGAGCTTGCTCGCGATAGCGGTGTATCAGCCGATGCCTGTGTCGAATCTGATGACGCCATCGCGAGCAAGCTCGCTCCCACAAGGGGACCGGGGTTACTTGCCAGTGATCATCGGCAGATTCAGCCCCTGCTCTTTCGCGCAATCGATGGCGATCTGGTAACCGGCATCGGCATGGCGCATCACGCCAGTGCCCGGGTCGTTGTGCAGCACACGAGCAATACGCTCGGCCGCTTCGTCGGTACCGTCACAGACAATCACCATGCCCGAATGCTGGGAGAAGCCCATGCCGACGCCACCACCGTGGTGCAGCGACACCCAGGTCGCGCCGCTGGCGGTGTTGAGCAAGGCGTTGAGCAGCGGCCAGTCGGAGACGGCATCGGAGCCGTCCTGCATGGATTCGGTTTCACGGTTCGGGCTGGCCACGGAACCGGAGTCCAGGTGGTCGCGACCGATGACGATCGGCGCCGACAATTCACCGCTGCGCACCATCTCATTGAAGGCCAGGCCCAACTTGGCGCGCTGGCCCAGGCCGACCCAGCAGATACGTGCCGGCAAGCCCTGGAAACTGATGCGCTCGCGGGCCATGTCCAGCCAGTTGTGCAGGTGGGCGTCGTCGGGGATCAGTTCCTTGACCTTGGCGTCGGTCTTGTAGATGTCCTGCGGATCGCCCGACAGCGCGGCCCAGCGGAACGGACCGATGCCGCGGCAGAACAGCGGACGGATGTAGGCCGGTACGAAACCAGGGAAATCGAAGGCATTTTCGACGCCCTCTTCCTGGGCCATCTGGCGGATGTTGTTGCCGTAGTCGAAGGTCGGCACGCCCATCTTCTGGAAGGCCAGCATGGCTTTGACGTGGACGGCCATCGATTGCTTGGCGGCCTTCACCACCGCAGCCGGTTCGGTCTTGGCGCGGGCACGGTATTCGTCCCAGGTCCAGCCGGCCGGCAGGTAACCGTTGAGCGGGTCGTGGGCACTGGTCTGGTCGGTGACCATGTCCGGACGCACCCCGCGACGGACCATTTCCGGCAGGATCTCAGCGGCGTTCCCACACAGCGCGATGGAAATGGCCTTGCCTTCGGCGGTGTATTTCTCGATACGGGCCAGGGCGTCATCCAGGTCAGTGGCCTGCTCGTCGACGTAGCGGGTCTTGAGACGGAAATCGATGCTCACCTGCTGGCACTCGATGTTCAGCGAGCAGGCACCGGCCAGGGTCGCGGCCAGCGGTTGCGCGCCCCCCATGCCGCCGAGACCGGCGGTCAGGACCCAACGGCCCTTGAGATTGTTGTCGTAGTGCTGGCGACCAGCTTCGACGAAGGTTTCATAGGTGCCCTGAACGATGCCCTGGCTGCCGATGTAGATCCAGCTGCCAGCGGTCATCTGGCCGTACATGGCCAGGCCCTTGGCATCCAGTTCGTTGAAATGTTCCCAGGTGGCCCAGTGCGGCACCAGGTTGGAGTTGGCGATCAGCACGCGCGGAGCATTGGTATGGGTCTTGAACACGCCGACCGGCTTGCCGGATTGCACCAGCAGGGTCTCGTCGTCATTCAGGTTGGTCAGGCTTTCGACGATCTTGTCGTAACACTCCCAGTTACGCGCCGCACGGCCGATACCACCGTAGACCACCAGCTCCTTTGGGTTCTCGGCGACTTCCGGATCGAGGTTGTTCATCAACATGCGCAGCGGTGCTTCAGTCAGCCAGCTCTTGGCGGTCAGCGTGTTACCGCGTGGGGCGCGAATTTCAACGTCACGGTATTTTTCGGGTTTGCGGGTAGCGTCGGTCACAGCAAAAACTCCTCAGCGATCAATCCAGACCAGCCCGGGCAGTGGGCAGCGATTTAGCGAACGTTGCGTAGATGATCGGTGACTCATACGCATACGTCTTTACTTGTATGTACAAGCATATGCAATCAAGCGGCCAACTTATTGATGAGGTGCCGAGGAATAATTCGAAGCGTGGCTGTAAAGCCCTGAATAGAGGGGCTGAGCAGGTGGGTGAAATTTCTGGAGGGAATTTTATGAAGACGTTGGGATGGCCAAGAATGCGTGATATTGCGTCACGCTGGGGCATTCGGTAACAAGTTGGTGCGCGCGGGAGGAAACGGTGAGATGGCTTTTGTGGCGAGGGGATTTATCCCCGTTGGGTCGCGAAGCGGCCCCAGTGAATGACCACCAGGAGTCTGACAGAGTGGTTCTCAAAAGGAGGCTGCTACGCAGCCCATCGGGGATAAATCCCCTCACCACAGGAGTAATGAGCTGAAATCAGTGAGCCGTCAGCTCAATCACGCAGCATTGGCCGTGGATGGAGATGTCCAGCAGCCCGCTGTTACCGCTCAATTGCAAGCAGTCGTAAAGACCCAGGTTAACGGTGGCGTCACCGATTTTAATAGCCACCCCCGGAGCCGCGCTGAATACCAGCACCGTCCCCGCCTCGCTGAAAAACCGCTGCTGGCCACCCATCCATTGCAACCGTGCGCGGTAACGTTGCGGCGCATAGATCAGGTTGAAGTCACGAACCGGTCCGCCCAGCAACGTGCAATAGACATGGCTCTCGCCGCTGAACGCAAAGGGGTCCAGCGGATGCAGGGGCCGCGTGACCTGGCCATCGACGCTCAGGCTCATGCCGTCACCTTGCAAGACGCTGATGACTCGTTCGTAACCAGCGAACGTGGAAAAACCACCCGACTCAGCGATATCGGCGATCGACAGACGCCAGCCGAAACCTTCCAGGCCAGTACCCGCATCGCGGGTGATTTCTTCGGTGCTGCCGCCGCCGTTTTTCCACGGCATGCGCGGGTAATCCGCAGCGCGTAAAACCTTCAAGTCACTCATTTATGAAACCGACCTTCCAGACGATGACGGGAACCTGGGTGAATCAGCCGCGCGGCGGTCACTGGCTGGCGGCCGGACCAGGTCCGGCGGCGGATCAACAGGCACGGCTCGCCCCGCTCGATCTGCAGCAGTTTGCATTCACTCGGCTCGGCAAGGATCGCTTCGACCACATGCTCGCCTTCGGTCAGCGGTGCGACCTGGTTCAGATAGGCGTAAGGCGTTTGCAAAGTGAAGTCTTGCTTGAGGTAATCAGGTGCCACCAGCGCGTTGACGAAACGGTCTTCGATTTGCACGGGAATGTCGTTTTCAAAATGCACGATCAGCGAGTGGAACACCTTCTGCCCTTCACGCATATCCAGGGCCAGGGCGCGCTCGGAACCGGCGGCCTCTTCTTCCAGGGTGATGACCTGGCAAGTGTGGCGATGCCCACGGGAGGCAATTTCGTCGGCGATGTTATGCACTTCGAACAACGCGGACTGACTCTTGGGTTCGGCCACGAACGTGCCGACACCCTGCATGCGCACCAACAGCCCATCGGCGGTCATTTCCCGCAGGGCACGGTTGATGGTCATGCGGCTGAAACCCAGCTGGCTGACCAGTTCGCTTTCCGACGGCACGCGGTAGTGCGGCGGCCAGTTTCCACTGTCGATCTGCTGGGTGATCATCTGTTTGACGCGGGCGTACAAAGGCGCCGGACTGTCACTCATGTTTGCGGCCAGCGGCGGTTTGGCAGGCGGAGTCGGCACGGCGGTTCCCTGTTCTGCGAATAAGGTTGCTAGCTTGCCGGAGTTTACCGGCCAGGCAAACGTCTGTATATGTATATACAAATTACGCACGATGAGGTTGAACCATGTCCGCCTTCTTTGCCGAACGCGCACTCCTGCCTAGTGGATGGGCCAATGCTGTACGTCTTGAAGTCGACGCCAAGGGCGTCCTGACTCATGTCCAGGCCGATTCTCACGCAGACGGCGCCGAACGGTTGAGGGGGCCGCTGCTGCCGGGCATGCCGAACCTGCACTCCCACGCCTTCCAGCGCGCCATGGCCGGACTGGCGGAAGTGGCGGGCAATCCCAACGACAGTTTCTGGACCTGGCGCGACCTGATGTACCGTCTCGTCGGAAAAATAAGCCCCGATCAACTCGGCATCATCGCTCGCCAGCTATACATCGAAATGCTCAAGGCCGGTTACACCTCGGTCGCCGAGTTCCACTATGTGCATCACGACACCGACGGCGCGCCTTACGCCGATCCGGCGGAGCTGGCCTTGCGCATCAGCCATGCCGCCAGCGCCGCCGGCATCGGCCTGACGCTGTTGCCGGTGCTCTATAGCCACTCCGGCTTTGGCGGCCAGGCACCCAATGATGGACAGCGGCGCTTCATCAACAGCACCGAAAACTACCTGAAGCTCCAGTCACGCTTGCAGCCGATCCTGGCCGGGCAACCGGTTCAGGCGCTGGGCTTGTGCTTTCACTCTTTGCGTGCCGTGACGCCTGGGC
Organism: Pseudomonas sp. B21-054; assembly: GCF_026016345.1. Classification (NCBI taxonomy): domain Bacteria; kingdom Pseudomonadati; phylum Pseudomonadota; class Gammaproteobacteria; order Pseudomonadales; family Pseudomonadaceae; genus Pseudomonas; species Pseudomonas sp. B21-054. The sequence continues at coordinate 415,419 of NZ_CP087204.1, read as the reverse complement.
AGATCCAAGAGGTGCTGGCCGCGAGCGACCGCGATTGCCCGGTGCACATTCATATCGCCGAGCAGCAGAAAGAGGTGGATGACTGCCTGAGTTGGAGCGGCGCCCGTCCGCTGCAATGGTTGTACGAAAATACCGAGGTGGATCAGCGCTGGTGCCTGGTCCACGCCACCCATGCCAACGCCCAGGAAGTCAGCCTCATGGCCAAAAGCCGGGCGATTGCCGGCCTGTGCCTGACCACCGAAGCCAACCTGGGCGACGGTATCTTCCCGGCCGTGGAGTTCCTCGCTCAGGGTGGGCGGCTGGGCATCGGTTCCGACAGCCATGTGTCATTGAGCGTGGTGGAAGAATTGCGCTGGCTGGAATACGGCCAACGGCTGCGGGATCAACGGCGCAACCGCTTGTACCGGACGGATCAGCCGATGGTCGGTCGCACCTTGTTTGATGCGGCGCTGGACGGTGGCGCCCAAGCCTTGGGGCAACCGGTCGGCGCCCTCGAGATCGGCAAGCGCGCCGACTGGCTGGTGCTCGATGGCAACGATCCGTACCTGGCGACGGCCCGTGGCGACGGGATCCTCAATCGCTGGTTGTTTGCTGGCGGGGATCGTCAGGTGCGCGACGTGATGGTCGACGGACAGTGGGTTGTGCGGGACGGGCGTCATGCCGGCGAAGAGGAAAGCGCCCGGGCGTTTACCCAGGTATTGCGCGAACTTCTAGACTGACGCGGATAAAAAATGTGGGAGCGGGGTTGCTCGCGAAGAGGCCTTCACATTCCAACAGAGATGTTGACTGCAAGTCCGTCTTCGCGAGCAAGCCCGCTCCCACATTGGCTTTCGGAGGCAGTTAATCCGAAGTCTTGGCCATCTGCCGATCCGACGCACGCCAGATCAACCGTGTCGTGTCATAGCCCTGCTGACGCGCCTTGCTCAGCAGTTCTTCACGCACAACGCTATTGACCGTCGGCGTACGGGACAGCAGCCACATGTAGCGACGGCTCGGGTCGCCGACGATGGCGGTCTTGTAGTCGTCGCTGACGTACAGCACCCAATATTGCCCTTTCGCCACGCCCGGCACGATCCGCGAAAACCAGTTGTCGAACTCGACCCAGAGCTTATCGGTCTTGCCCGGCACTTGCGGCGTAGCGGTGCCCCTGGCTTCTTCCCACTGCCAGTCCGAGGTCAGGCAACGATTGAGCACACCCACATCGCCGTCAGGCTTGAGGGTGTAGTGAGCCTCGGATTGCGCACAGTTGCGCTGGAAATACATGGGCAGGCGGGCCAACTCGTACCAGGTCCCTTGGTAACGCTTGAGGTTGACACTATCGACAGTCTTGGGCGCCAACGGATCTTCGCCAGAAGTGGCACAGCCAGCCAAAACCAGGCCAGCTAAAAGCACTAACAATAACCGCATCATTATTTTTCTCCCGCGGGCACGTGGCCCCGGTTTACTTCAGGCCTTGGCCGGAAAACATCAACACTTTGTCACCGGCGTACTGCACGCTGATAAAGCTTTTCTGGTCGCCCCAGGTGCAACTGGACATGCCGAGCGCGCCCGAACAATCGGTCGGTTTCCCCAGTAACGTCTCGACTTCAGCCTTGGGCATGCCGGCCGACAGTTTCGAATAGTTTTCCTGGTTGACCTTGCTGCATGCGGTCAACACGACGCACATAAACAGCAGAGCGATAGATCGCAGCGACATGGTGTAACTCCTGAAACGGAAGGGAGGTGGCAGGGTGCCAACCTGATCCTTAGAAGAGAAAACCCCTATCTGGTTCCCTGACGCCCCCAGTATTTATTGGCTGTAAAGAGGTGTTTCATCGATGAATCAACCGATTTGTGACGCCGTCGTACCTTCCGTCGGGATTGGGCCCCTGACGCCTGATGGGCCGGACTTTCGCGCCGATAAAAAGTAACAGCGCAAAAGCCTGCGCTATGGCAAATTGACAGCCCTTTCTGACCCGTCCCTCCGCGGTAGTGTTCTTAATGACCAGAAACATGAAATTCAGCCATAAAATCCTGCTGGCTGCCGCCCTCGTGGTGGCCGTTGCATTCGCCTGTTTCATCCTGTTCAACGACTATCGTCAACGCCAAAGCCTGCACGCCAGCACCGAAACCTCCATGCAGGAACTCGGCAGCCTGACCAGTCGCAACATTCAGACGTGGGTCGAAGGTCGCACTCAACTGCTGCAATCGCTGGCCCAACAGATCGCGGTGGACGGCAGCAGCGCCGACAGCCTCAAACGCGCCGTGGGCCTGCCGGCGTACACCGGCAACTTCCAGCTCAGCTATTTCGGCGGCACTGACGGCGTGATGTTCTCGGTACCGGCCGGCAATCGCGCCGCCGACTACGACCCGCGCGCCCGTGGCTGGTACAAGGCCGCCAACAGCGCACAACAAGCCATCGTCACCGAACCCTACATCGCCGCCTCGTCGGGCAAGCTGGTGATCACCGTCGCCACGCCGGTACAGCACCAGGGCCAGATGATTGGCGTGGCCGGTGCGGACATCGACCTGTCGAGCGTCAGCGCCATCATCAACTCGCTGAACTTCGGTGGCCACGGCCACGCGTTCATCGTCAGCGCCGACGGCAAGATCCTGGTCCACCCCGACAGCAAGCGCGTGCTCAAGACCCTGGCCGAGGCCTACCCCGGCGCTGCGCTGCAAGTCAGCCCGGGCATGAAGGAAGTGGAGCTCGACGGCAAGGCTCAATTCATCTCCTTCACGCAAGTCAATGGCGTGCCGGGAGCCAACTGGTATGTCGCGCTGGTGCTCGACAAAGACACCGCCCTGGCGATGCTCAGCGAGTTCCGTACCTCGGCGCTGATCGCCATGACCATTGCCGTGGTGTTCATCATCGCCCTGCTGGGCATGCTGATCCGCGTACTGATGCAGCCGCTGTTGACCATGGGCCGCGCCATGCACGACATCGCTGAAGGCGAAGGCGACCTGACCCGGCGCCTGGTCATTCACGGCCATGACGAATTCGGCGCACTGGGCACGTCGTTCAACCGCTTTGTCGAACGCATTCACACCTCGATCCGCGAAGTGGCCTCGGCCACCGGCCAGGTCAACGAAGTCGCCCTGCGCGTGGTCAGCGCCTCCAACTCGTCGATGTTCAATTCCGACCAGCAGGCTTCGCGCACCAGCAGCGTGGCCGCGGCCATCAACCAACTCGGCGCCGCCGCCCAGGAAATCGCCCAGAACGCCGCCCTCGCCTCGCAGCACTCCAGCGAAGCCCGCAGCCTGGCCGAAGACGGTCAGCACGTGGTGGATAAAACCATCGCGGCCATGCAGCAGCTGTCGGCCAAGATCAGCGACTCGTGCGGCAACATCGAAGTCCTGAACAGCAATACGGTGAACATCGGCCAGATTCTCGAGGTGATCACCAGTATTTCCCAGCAGACCAACCTGCTCGCCCTGAACGCCGCCATCGAAGCTGCCCGGGCCGGTGAAGCCGGACGCGGCTTCGCGGTAGTAGCCGATGAAGTACGCAACCTGGCTCACCGCACCCAGGATTCGGCGCAGCAAGTACAGAAGATGATCGAAGAGCTGCAAGTCGGCGCGCGGGAAGCGGTGCTGACCATGACCGACAGCCAGCGCCAGAGTGAAAGCAGCGTCGGCATCGCCAACCAGGCCGGCGAACGCCTCGGCAGCGTGACCCAGCGCATCGGTGAAATCGACGGCATGAACCAGTCCGTGGCCACCGCCACTGAAGAACAGACCGCCGTGGTGGAGTCGATCAACGTCGACATCACCGAGATCAACACGCTGAACCAGGAAGGCGTGGAAAACCTGCAAGCCACCTTGCGGGCCTGTGCCGACCTGGAGCAGCAGGCGGCGCGGTTGAAGCAGTTGGTGGGTAGCTTCCGGATCTAGTGCCTGGACTGGCCCCATCGCGAGCTTGCTCGCGATGGGGTGTGTCAGCCTAAGCCAATAGACATTTGGTCAGTGCCACCTGACTCAAGACTGAATTAAGACTAAACTCAGTCCATTCAATCTTTCGAGGCTTACGCCATGAAGCTGTCATCACAAATCAAACCCATCAGCTATTTGAAAAGCCACACTGCTGAAATCGTAAAGACCATCACAGAGAGCAGGGAGCCTTTGATCATCACCCAAAACGGTGAAGCCAAGCTCGTAGTCATGGATGTGAAAAGTTTTGAAGAGCAAGAAGACACCATGGCGCTGTTGAAGCTGTTGGCTATGGGCAACCGGGAAATTGAAGAAGGTAATTTTCGGGATGTTGAGGAGGTCTTCACTGAGCTGGACAGGGCTGACATTCAATGAGCTTAAAGGTTGTCATCCTTCAATCGGCCGAAACAGATCTTAAAGAGCTCCGCGTTTATCTAATCGAGCGGTTTTCTTCTCAAACATGGCAAAACACCTATGCCAGTCTGAAAGCAGCGATCCGTCATCTAGCAACACTGCCTTATGCGGGATCGATCCCGGAAGAAATTGAAAGGCTTAATCTCGGTCAATATCGACAGATCCTTTCAGGAATGAATAGGATCATTTATGAAGTGCGAGGCCAAACGATCTACATCCACATCATTGCCGACAGCCGTAAGAGCTTGCCCGCGTTGCTAATGAAACGCTTGCTTCGAAGCGACTCTTAGAGCTTCGCTAAAATCGCGACCCAGGCCTGTTCAAAAACTCCATTTCCTCAGCCGTGGACTCACGCCCCAACACCGTATTGCGATGGGGAAACCGCCCAAACCGCGCAATGATCCTCTGGTGCCGTTCGGCATAATCCAGATTGTCTTCAAACACCGCCCGTTCCGCCTCCGGTTGCTCTCGGACCAGGTCGATAAACCTCGACACGGCTTCGTTCTGCACCGCCAGGTTTTCGCAGTGTTCGAGTACCAGATAGATAAATACGCGCTGGATCGGCTTGAGTTGCCGGTCGAAACCCGCCGCCATGCCCTGGGCCACCAGCGCTTGGGCACGCAGGTCGCCGGAAAAAGCCTTGGGGGTGTCGCGAAAGATCATCCGCGGCAGTTGATCGAGCAGCAGCACCAGGGCCAGCCAACCTTCCGGGCGTTGCGCCCAGTCGGTCAATCCGCCGGCCAGGGCCTGCTCGACCAGATCGCCGAAGCGCTCATGCGCCTGGCGATCATGGCCTTTGCCGAACCACAGCTTGCCCTTCTCAGCGGCTATTTCGGCCGGTGCCTGGGCTGAACCAAACCACCAATCGAGTAACGGCTGCCAGGGCTCGGCCATGCTTTATTCCTTGTGGTAGGCCGTAGCGCGGGCGACTTCTTCCTTGGAACCGAGGAATACCGCCACGCGCTGGTGCAGGCCTTCAGGCTGGATGTCGAGGATGCGCTGGTGCCCGTCGGTGGAAGCGCCGCCGGCCTGTTCAACCAGGAACGACATCGGGTTGGCTTCGTACATCAGGCGCAGTTTGCCCGGCTTGGACGGTTCGCGGCTGTCGCGCGGGTACATGAACAGACCGCCACGGGTCAGGATACGGTGCACGTCGGCCACCATCGCGGCGACCCAGCGCATGTTGTAGTTCTTTTTCAGCGGGCCTTCTTCGCCCGCCAGCAATTCGTTGACGTAGCGTTGAACCGGGGCTTCCCAGTGCCGCTGGTTGGACATGTTGATGGCAAATTCCTGGGTGGATTCAGGAATGGTGATGTCTTCGTGGGTCAGGACGAAGCTGCCCATCTCGCGATCCAGGGTGAAGCCTTTGACACCGTCGCCCAGAGTCAGCACCAGCATGGTCTGAGGACCGTAGATGGCATAACCGGCGGCGACCTGCTCGGTGCCTGGTTGCAGGAAAGCCTTTTCATTCAAGGCTTCGTTCTGGCTCAGGTATTCGTTCGGGCAACGCAGTACCGAGAAGATGGTACCGACCGGTGCGTTGATATCGATGTTCGACGAACCGTCCAGTGGGTCGAACACCAGCAGGTAGGCACCCTTGGGGTATTTGCCCGGGATCTGGTAGGCATTGTCCATTTCCTCGGACGCCATGCCGGCCAGGTGACCGCCCCATTCGTTGGCTTCGAGCAGGATTTCGTTGGACAGCACGTCGAGCTTCTTCTGCACTTCGCCCTGCACGTTTTCGGTACCCATGCTGCCCAGGACACCACCCAGGGCGCCTTTGGACACGGCGTGGCTGATCTCCTTGCATGCACGCGCCACCACTTCGATCAAAAAGCGCAGATCGGCAGGGGTGTTGTTGCTACGGGTCTGCTCAATCAAATAGCGACTCAAGGTAACGCGGGACATGGACGGCTCCGAAGGATAAGGGGCGGAAAAACCAGCGCAGTTTAGCGCGAGTCGGGACTTAATTCCTCCTATGAGACGGGGAATGGAGGATTGAGTTCACGGGGTGGTGGTCGCTTGTGGATTTTGGCTCGCTGGCAGACCGAATCGCGAGCAAACTCGCTCCCACAGTTGACCGAGTTGTTTCGACGAACGCGGCCTACTGTGGGAGCGAGCATGCTCGCGATGAAGTCACCTCAACTCTTGACCGGCGGCTTGCGCAGCAAGCTGAACGCCATCGCCGCAAGGAACAGCACGCTGAGCAGCAACACCGCCCACAAGCCGATTTTCTTCCAGTTGGTATCGACCGTCGCAGGCACGCTTGCGGTTGCAGGGGTCGCAGCCGGCGTCGACGTGGCCGCGCCGTTCACCGTCGCCGTCCCCAGCGTCGCCAGGCGCGACGGTTTGTAGTCGGGCACCAGTGTCGTCAAGGGCAAGCTGGCGGCTTTCACCGTCGCGCTGCCCAACGCCAGGCTGTAGGGCCCTTCGCCGCGCGCCAGGAACACCACCTGGGTCGGGCGCACCGCAAAGCGCAGGGTCGGGGCTTCGGTTCCCAGGCCGCCGCCACGCTCGTCCACCGTAAGCTTCAATTGCTGCACGGTCTGGCCGGACAGTTGCAGTTGGTTTTGCAGCACATCCTGGCCGTTCTGGGTCAGGCGATACAGCAAGCCACTGCCCATCGGCTGCCACGGATGACTGCTTTCACGGCGCCCGGCCAGGGTCACCGGCGCCAGGCTGTTGGCCTGGCTCAGCTCGACCTGCACTTGCTCGATGTTCAGCCCCATGGGCAACTGCCAGGTGTATTCACCGGCCTTCGTGGTGCTGCCGGCCAATGGTTGCGACCAGACCAACGGCAACGGCAGGCTTTCGCGGCTGGCGCTGTGCAGTTGGGCCGAGGTCAGCACTGGCGCGGAGGACGGCGAATCCCACAGCAACCGCAGATAGCGCGCCGGTTGCCCCGGCAGGTTCACTTCATGCTGCTCGACCCGCTCATCGGCAAAGGTCAAGCGCGCCACCTGGCCTTCACCCCAGGATTGCCAGTGCTGCAAGTCGTCACTGGCTTCGATGGTGAACCGCTGGAAGCCGTCGCGCTCGCTGGTCCAGTCGAGGACCAACTGCTGCAACGGTGCCTTGATCGCGCTGGCATCCAGCAACCAACCGCGCAGTTCCTCCTCCCCCGCTTCGAGCCGACTCGATGGCTGGACTTCCACCAGTGTGCCATTGGCGTTCGACTGCACGCGTACGCTGGGCGCCCGCTCGCTGTCGTCAGCGGCGTTGTATAGCGGGAACCACTTCACGTCGGTGAGGGTGCGGTTTTCCCGGCTCTGGGCCGACTCGCGCACCAAGGCGTAGGCCTGGGCCTGCCCGGCGGCGTTGAAGACGCGTAGGTCGCTCAGGTCGGTCTGCCGCGCCTGCAACTGCACGTCCAGTGGCAACGGCAGGCGATACCATGGCCCCTCGCCGCTCAAGGACAATGGCACCTGATGGGTGAAGTCCGCCGGTTGCTCCTGGGCCGTGGCCGACAACGCCACCCACAACCCGACCACTCCCAGCCCGATCCGACTCAACGTGCGACTCAAGATGACACTCCCTCACTGACAGGCATCGGCGGCTCGGCCTCGGCGGCCGTTTCCGGACGTTTTGGCGGCAGCGGCGCGAAGTAGCCCACCACCAGTAGCAATACGCCCACGCCGATAAACGACACGATCCGCGCCAGACCGCCACGGTTACTCAATTCAACAAAGAACAGCTTGGCCACGACCACGGCAATCAACGCCGCGCCGATCAGCCACACTTCACGACGATGGCGCAGATGCCCACCGATCATCAGGCCCAGGGCGATCAAGGTCCAGACAATGGACAACCCGGCCTGCACGAACATCGACTCGAGCAGCGCGTCCAGCTCGTATGGCACCCCCATCCACTGATGGGCCGTGCGCATCACCAGGGCGGTGAAAAACGCGAACAGCGACACACCGGCGATCAACTGGGCGATGTGCCCGACGCGATTCCAGCCGTTCGTCGATTGCTCCACGGCGTTGCGAGCCCACACATAGATACCGAACAAGGCAAACAGCAGGCCCAGCTCCAAGGGATTGAGCAACGGCACATAAGGCAGTGGCTCTGAGTTGCCATCACTGAAGGTGTTGGTCAGCCAGAACCAACCGAGCATCAACAGCGCCATGGGCGCCGCCGCATAGACACGATATTCCCGGGGTTGTGCCGAAACCGGCCATGGCAAGGTACGCGGCGTGGCCATCAGCACCAGATAAAGACCTGGCAGGATCGCCCAGGCCAGCCAGCGCCAAGCGTTGTACTGCTCGGACAGCAACAGCAGGCCGTAACGCAGCTCCAGCATCAACACCGCCATCAGCAACCAGCAACCGAGTACGTGGGCCGTGCTGCGCGCCCGGGCCGGCAGCATCGGCGCCAGGCGCTTGAGCGAGAGGAAATGCACGGCAAATACCGCCAGCCAGGCCAGCCAGCCGAAATTCGCGGCCGGATGATAGTGGCTGTGCCCCGTCGCCACCAGTACGCAGCCCGCCGCCGGGATCAACAAGGTGCATAGCAGTCCCAGCGCTGGCCATTTCAACCGCAGCGACAAAACGCTCCACACCGCCACGCTGATAGCCGCGATCAACAACAGGAAGCTGCCTTGCAGGTTCGCCGGGGCAAAACGCAGCACTTCGCTGACCCACGCCAGCGCCCACCAACCCGCGCCCCAGATCAGCAACAGCTCGGACAGGCGCTGCAAGCTCAAGGCGTCCAACTCCTGCGCAGCGTGCGCCCGTTGCAGGCGCCATGCGCCCACCAGCGCTGCCAACCCCAGCACCAGCGGCGTCCAGAATCCGCTGTGGGCCAGGGGTCGCAAGTCCTCGGCATTGAGCGGCCCCAGCAGCGCTGGCCCCGCCATCAGGAACGACGCGCCACCCAGCAGTTGCAACAGCAGGCCAAACACAAAGCTCACGCGCTGCTTCAGGTACAGGCTCAGCCAGATGATCAACAGACCGCTGGCCGCCCACACACCGCTCGCGGTTTGCCAAGGCAGGACGAACAGCACCGCGAGGTTGATCAGCACCAGCCCCGCCAGCAGCACCACCGACAAGCCGCGCAGCAATCGGACATCGTTGCGCACCATGTCGTCGCGCGCCGCAAGCAACATGCCGCCAATCAACGCCAGGCCGATCAGCGAGGCACTGAGTAGACCGCTCCAGCCGGCGCTGAACACCGCTGCCGAATCGCCCTCGGCGCCTTGCAAGCGCAACAGGAACAGTGCGCCGCCGAGCAATTGCACCGCGAACGCGGTGAACAGGAAGCTGCGCGATTGCAGGCGCAGGCCGACAAACAACGTCGCCAATCCAGCCAGGGCCCAGGCGATGGCCGTGCCGTGGGTGAAGAAGAACAACGGTGCCAGCAGATAGAGGAAACTCAAGCCCAGCACCGCCAGCACCGGCAGGCCTTGGCGCTCCCAAGCCGCCGTGTGTTCAGGCACGGCCTTGCGTAGTTGGTAGAAAGTGAACAGCAAAGCGCCGCCGAGCATCAACGCCCCCAACGGTGAGCCGTCGAGCAGACTGCTTTCGCCAGATCGCAATTCGCTGAGGAAGGCCAGCGCCGAACCCAATTGCAGCAACAAAGCAAAGGCTCGGGCGAAAGGTCGTTGCTGACGCAGGCCCAGCCAGAAAATCCCCGCGCCCTCCACGGCCCAGGCCGCGGCGGTCCAACGGGCGTCGAGCCCCAAGGGAATCGCCAGGCTGGAAAAAATCACTCCCAGGGCCAGGCAGGTTTCGGCCAGCAACAGCGCGCGGCCGCCCATCAGCAGGCGGGCCAGGCCCATGTAGATCATGCCCAGGGCCAGGGCGCTGAACGCCGCGGCGAACTCCAGATGCTGCACCAGCGCGAACTGCAAGCCGAAGCCCACCAGCGGCGGGGCGAACAGCATCGTGCCGTCCACGTAATCGCCCTTGCGCGCCGACCAACGCAGCAGCGCGTCCCGACTGTCGTCCTCGGGAGCGTCGTTCATTTCCAACAGTTTGCGGCGAGTGAACAGCAAGCCAATCGCCAGGTAGATGAGGAAGAAGAGAATCAGGAACGGCTCGGTGCTCCAGAGCAGTTCCGGCGCATATGACCGCATGCCCCAGGCGAAGCCGATGCCGAAGGTGCCGACAAAACCGATCAGGTTGAGCAGGCGCCAGGCCTTGAACCAGGCTATCGCGAGAATGCCGGCATTGAGCAGGATGAAATAGCTGAACAGGGCGACGTGGTTGCCACTGCCGGTGGAGGTCAGGATCGGCGCGGCAAACCCGCCCAACGCAGCGGCCGCGGCCAGGCCCAAGGCGTTCTGGGTCACCGCCAGGATCGCCGAGAACACCGTGACGGCCACCAGCAAGCCCAGGGCGGCTTTCGAATCGAGCAGCGGATGCAGGCGCATCGCGGCGAACACCGTCAGGTACAGCACCGCGATCCCGGTGCCTTGCAGCATCAGCGCATAGTTGTTGTTGCGCTGACGCAGCCACCAACCCAGGCCCAGCAGGCCCAACGCGCTGGCCGCGACGCAGGCGTAACGCAATTCGATCGGCACCACCATGCCTTCAGTGGCATAGCGCAGCAGAAACGCCAGGCCGAGGAACAACAAGACCACGCCGACCCGCAGCACGGTGTTGCCGCCAAACAGCCAGTTGCGCGCGCCCAGCACGGCCCGGTCGAACAGATTCGGGCCACGGGGAGCAACGGGTTCAGCAACCACCGGTTCCGACGGAGCCGGTTTGCGGGAGGCCGTCCTCGGGGCGATTGGCGCAGAGCTCCAAACCTCGTCGGGCAGCGGCTGACTGGCTTGAGTAGCCATCGCGGAAATCGGTTCAAGGTCTGACGGCAGCTCCCAGACCAGCTCTGGCTCGGTTCGAGCCTCGGGCTTGGGCTTGGGCGCCTGGGCCACAACGATTTCCGGCGCGGGCGCCGGATCACTCGGCGCAGGAGCACTGTTGCGCTCGAGCACAGACAATCGCGCTTGCAGCGTGATCAGGTCCTGCTGAGCCTCCTGCAACAGGCTTTGCTGCTTGGCGGCCTGGGCCCCAAGGCGACTCAGGCGAAACGTCTGGGCAATGCCTAGCCCCACCAACGCGCCTATCAGCGCATCAGCGAACGACTCATCCACCACCCAGCCGAGTGCCAGGCCCAACAACGTCAAGATCCATTGCATGGTCGATATCCCTAAGCGGCCCGTTGCGGGCGTAACCGGGGTGATGCGATGCCTGGATCAGTCTAGTGGCCCCCCAAACCCTGTGGGAGCGAGCTTGCTCGCGATAGCGGCATGACAGACACCTAAAGGTTGACTGATACACCGCTATCGCGAGCAAGCTCGCTCCCACATTGGAATGTTGACGCTGCCAATGAATGAGTCCGGCCACACAGCCCGGCGAAACTGGCGCCTAGTATATCGACGAAGTCCAATCGCCGTTGGGCTTCGCTCACATTTCTTACAGCAAATGCTACTCCAGGGCTTTCCAGATGTCGGTGGCATACTCACGGATGGTCCGGTCCGAGGAGAACCAGCCCATGCGCGCGGTGTTGAGCACCGCCGAACGCCACCACTGCTTGGAGTCGTGCCAGCGCTCTTCGACCTTGAGCTGGGCATGCCAGTACGAGTCGAAGTCGGCACAAACCAGGAAGCGGTCATAGTCCACCAGCGAGTCCACCAGCCCGGCGTAGCGCATTGGATCATCCGGCGAGAACACCCCGCCGCGAATCGCCTGCAACACATCATTCAGGCGATGGGACGCAGCGATGTCCGGCGCGGCGCTGAATTCGCCGTTTTGCTTGCGAGCTTCGACCTGCTCGGCGGTCAGGCCAAAGATGAACATGTGCTCACCGCCCACGCGCTCATGCATCTCCACGTTGGCGCCGTCCATGGTACCGATGGTCAGCGCGCCGTTGAGGCCGAATTTCATGTTACTGGTGCCCGACGCTTCGAAACCGGCCGTGGAAATCTGCTCCGACAGGTCCGCCGCCGGGATGATGCTTTCGGCCAGGCTGACGTTGTAGTTGGGCAGGAACACCACTTTGAGCAAGCCACGCACGGTCGGGTCGTTGTTCACCACCCGGGCGATGTCGTTGGTCAGCTTGATGATCAACTTGGCCTGGTGGTAACTGGCGGCAGCCTTGCCGGCGAAGATCTTCACCCGTGGTACCCAGTCCACTTCCGGTTCGGCGCGGATCGCCTGGTACAGCGCCACGGTGTGCATCAGGTTGAGCAATTGACGTTTGTATTCGTGGATCCGCTTGACCTGCACGTCGAACATCGCCGCCGGGTTCACCGCGATGCCCAGTCGTTCATGGATCAGGTACGCCAGGGCCTTCTTGCTGTGCAGGCGCTGCTCGGCGAATTGCTTGCGAAACGCCGGCTTGTCGGCGAACGGCTCCAGTTCGATCAGGCGCTCCTCGGGATTGTCGAGCACGCTCGGACCCAGGGCATCGACCATCATCGAGGTCAATTCGGCATTGGCCTGGAACAGCCAGCGGCGGAAGGTAATACCGTTGGTCTTGTTGTTGATTCGATCTGGATAGAGTTTATGCAGTTCGGAGAACACCGTGCTGCGCATCAGCTGCGTGTGCAACCCGGACACCCCGTTGACGCTGTGGGAACCGAGGAACGCCAGGTTACCCATGCGCACCCGGCGACCGTTGTCTTCTTCGATCAGCGAAACCGAGCGCAGCACGTCGAAATCGTGCACGCCTTTGGCCCGCAGCGAATCGATGTGCTGGGCATTGATCAGGTAAATGATCTGCATGTGCCGGGGCAACATGCGCTCCATCAGCCCTACCGGCCAGGTTTCCAGGGCCTCGGGTAGCAGCGTGTGGTTGGTATAGGACAGCGTGTCCTGGGTAATCTGCCAGGCCGCATCCCAGGCCACGTCGTAGACGTCCACCAGTTGACGCATCAGCTCCGCCACGGCGATCGACGGGTGCGTGTCGTTGAGCTGGATCGCCGCATGGTCGCCCAGGGTCAGCACCGAGGTGTGCATGTTGCGGTGACGACGCAGCAAGTCCTGCAACGAGGCGGCGACGAAGAAATATTCCTGGCGCAGGCGCAGTTCCTGGCCGGCTTCGGTGCTGTCGGCCGGGTAGAGCACGCGGGAAATACTTTCGGCCCGGGCCACTTCCGCTACCGCGCCCAGGTGGTCGCCGGCATTGAAGCGTTCCAGGTGCAGGTCTTCCACCGCCCGGGCGCGCCACAGGCGCAGGGTGTTGACGCTGGCACCGCGCCAGCCCACCACCGGCGTGTCATAGGCGATGGCCCGCACGGTTTCGCCCGGCGTCCAGACTTGCCGGGTCTTGCCGGCCTCATCGGTCACGGTCTCGACACTGCCGCCAAAACCGATCGGGTAGACCACCTCTGGCCGCTCGAACTCCCACGGGTTGCCGAAATCCAGCCAGTGCTCGGTCTGCTCCTGCTGCCAGCCGTCGACGATGGCCTGGCGAAACAGGCCATGTTCATAACGAATGCCATAACCATGGCCGGCGATACCCAGGGTGGACATGCTTTCCATGAAACACGCCGCCAACCGGCCGAGGCCGCCGTTACCCAGCGCCGCGTCGGGCTCGAGCAGACGGATGCGTTCCAGGTCCACGCCCAGTTCGGTCAAGGCTTCACGGGCCGTGTCCAGCAAGCCCAGGTTGCTCAGGCTGTCATAGAGCAAGCGACCGATAAGGAATTCCAGGGAGAGGTAATAGACACGCTTCTGGCCCTTGCGGTAGATCTGTCGCGTGTGGTCCATCCAGTGGTCGACCATGTGGTCGCGGGCGGCAAGGGCAATGGCTTCGAACCAATCGTGATCAAACGCATGATCCGGGTCCTTGCCAACGGCATAAGTGAGTTTGGTCAACACGGCATCGCGAAAAGCAGCGACTTCGGCTTCGCGAACAAGTGGTTCTTGAGTCATTGATGAGACCTCGAACGAGCATGGAATTGTCTGAGCCTAGTCGGTCTGACAGACGGCACAGGCTCTGGTTCGGTGGTTTTTCCCTGTGACGGACAATCGTCGTCAGAGAATTGCCGGATGAGCGAATGAATGCAGGGGCCGTGCCGGTCCCGGAGCGTTTTAGCGGGGATGAAAAAAAACCGGCAGATGGTCGTTCAAAAATTCACCAGTCCCGGTATGATCGCGCGCCCTGATGCATGCTGGTAAACCTTGATGATGAAGCCCAACCTGATCGCCGCCGCGGAGATCGACCGACTCGATACCTGGGCCAAGTACTCCGCCCCGATGTGCGGTTCCTGCGTATCGAGCTGCTGCACGCTGCCGGTGGAGGCCAAGATCAAGGACCTGATCCGCATCGGCATCGTCGATGAGTTCGAACTGGGCGACCCGCCAAAAAACATCGCCAAGCGCCTGCAAAAGGAAGGGATCGTCGAGCGCTATAACCAGAAGTCGGAAATTTTCACACTCCAGCGCATGAGCAACAATGATTGCCTTTATCTGGACCGCAAGAGCCGGTTGTGCACCATTTATGAGAAACGCCCGGACACCTGCCGCAACCATCCGCGGATTGGGCCACGGCCGGGGTATTGTGCCTACAAGCCCAAGGAAGTGGAGCGCGAGCGGAATCCGCGGACGCTGGACAAATTCTGATCGGCTGCTAGTTTCTGCGGCGTTTGGCCGATCGCCTTCGCGAGCAAGCCCGCTCCCACAGTGGAACTATGTCGGACACAAAGTCTGTGTCCACTGAAAATCCATTGTGGGAGCGGGCTTGCTCGCGAAGGGGCCCTGACAGGCTCCGCACAAACCCCAGGCACAAAAAAACGCCCCTGATCTCACAATCAGGGGCGTTTTTTTTCAGCCACTAACTAAGTCGAAACTCAGTTACCGCTTTTCTTGGCAGCGCGGGTACGCTCGCTTTCGCCCAGGATCTTCTTACGAAGACGGATGGACTTCGGCGTCACTTCGCACAGCTCGTCTTCTTGCACGAACTCCAGCGCCTGCTCCAGGGTGAACTTGACCGGCGGAACCAGGGCGATGGTTTCGTCCTTGCCCGAAGCACGCATGTTGTCGAGCTTCTTGCCTTTGGTCGGGTTCACGCCCAGGTCGTTGTCGCGGCTGTTCAGGCCGACGATTTGACCTTCGTAGATGTCCTGGCCGTGTTCAACGAACAGCTTGCCACGGGCTTGCAGGGTTTCCAGCGAGTAGGTCAGGGCCTTGCCGGTCGCAACCGATACCAGCACGCCGTTCTGGCGGCCGGACATGTCACCGGACTTCATCACGTCGTAACGATCGAAGATCGAAGTCAGGATGCCGCCACCGGAGGTCAGGGTCAGGAACTCGTTCCGGAAACCGATCAGGCCACGGGCCGGGATGTTGTACTCAAGGCGCACACGGCCCTTGCCATCCGGAACCATGTTGGTCAGGTCGCCCTTGCGCAGGCCCATTTGCTCCATGATCGCGCCCTGGGATTCTTCCGGCAGGTCGATGGTCACGTTTTCGTACGGTTCGTGCTTGACGCCATCGACCATACGGATGATCACTTCAGGACGACCCACGCCCATTTCGAAGCCTTCGCGACGCATGGTTTCGATCAGAACCGAAAGGTGCAGCTCACCACGGCCGGAAACCTTGAACTTGTCGGCCGAATCGCCTTCTTCAACGCGCAGGGCAACGTTGTAGAGCAGCTCCTTGTCCAGGCGTTCCTTGATGTTACGGCTGGTCACGAACTTGCCTTCTTTACCGCAGAATGGCGAGTCGTTGACCTGGAAGGTCATGGAAACGGTTGGCTCGTCGACGGTCAACGGCTTCATCGCTTCGACGTTCATCGGATCACACAGGGTGTCGGAGATGAACAGTTGATCGAAGCCGCTGATGCAGACGATGTCGCCGGCTGCCGCTTCTTCAACGTCGATACGGTGCAGGCCGTGGTGACCCATCAGCTTGAGGATACGACCGTTGCGCTTCTTGCCTTCGGCGTCGATCGCCACGACCGGGGTGTTCGGCTTGATGCGACCACGGGCAATACGGCCAACGCCGATCACACCCAGGAAGCTGTTGTAGTCCAGGGCCGAGATTTGCATCTGGAACGGACCGTCACGGTCGACTTTCGGCGCGGGTACGTCGTCGACGATCGACTGGTACAGCGGGGTCATGTCTTCGGCCATCTGGGTGTGGTCCAGACCGGCAATACCGTTCAGGGCCGAGGCGTAGACGACTTTGAAGTCCAGCTGTTCTTCGGTGGCACCCAGGTTGTCGAACAGGTCGAAGATCTGGTCCAGGACCCAGTCCGGACGCGCGCCTGGACGGTCAACCTTGTTGATGACCACGATCGGACGCAGGCCGGCTTCGAAAGCCTTCTTGGTCACGAAGCGGGTTTGCGGCATAGGGCCGTCCTGGGCATCGACCAGCAGCAGCACGGAGTCGACCATCGACATCACGCGCTCTACTTCACCACCGAAGTCGGCGTGGCCCGGGGTGTCCACGATGTTGATGTGGTAGCCGTTCCAGTTGATGGCGGTGTTTTTCGCCAGGATGGTAATACCGCGCTCTTTCTCCTGGTCGTTGGAGTCCATCACGCGCTCGTCGTTGAGCTCGTTGCGCTCCAGGGTGCCGGATTGACGCAAGAGTTTGTCTACCAGGGTGGTCTTACCATGGTCAACGTGAGCAATGATGGCGATGTTGCGTAGATTTTCGATCACTTGTGTATCTCGATCAGAGGATTCGGTGTGCTGACAGGTCGTGGCAGCGATTTACGTTGAGTCCGACAAAGCCGTTACAGCCTGTCGGCGGCGTCGGGGGGCCGGTGACGCAGGCCACAGGCAAACAGCCCCGGGCACTTAGCTCGGTCGATAAACGCGCACATTGGCATGCCCCTCACTGAGCAAATGGTGGGCATGCAGGCGACTCATCACGCCTTTGTCGCAATACAGCAGGTACTGGCGAGTAGGGTCCAGTTCCTTGAAACGCGCGTTCACTGCATAGAACGGCATCGTTTTTACCTCGATGCCGGCGATGTCCAGCGGGTCGTCTTCAGCATCGTCCGGGTGACGGATGTCGATGATGATCTGACCGGCAAGCGCTTCGCCGACTTCTTCAATTTGGATGTCCTGGCCCAATTCATCGATGACTCGATCGATCGGCACCAGCCTGGCGTTTTCGAGCGCACGCTCGAGTATCGCCATGTCGAATTCTTTCTCTTCATGCTCCACGCGCCCGCGCTTGGCATGGGTCTTGGGGTTCACCGAAATGACCCCGCAGTACTCGGGCATGTGCTTGGCGAAATCGGCAGTGCCGATGTCGTTGGCCTGGTCGATGATGTCCTGCTTGTGGCTGGCGATCAGTGGACGCAAGACCAGCTTCTCGGTCACGCAGTCGATCACCGACAGGTTCGGCAACGTCTGGCTCGACACCTGGGAGATCGCCTCGCCGGTCACCAGCGCATCGATTTGCAGGCGGTCGGCTATTCGTGAAGCAGCGCGCAACATCATACGCTTCAAAATGACGCCCATATGACTGTTATCGACTTTGCCGAGAATCTCGCCCAGGACTTCCTCGAACGGCACACTCACAAATAACACGCGTTGGGAGCTGCCGTACTTCTTCCAGATGAAGTGCGCCACTTCCATCACGCCCAGTTCATGGGCACGCCCACCGAGGTTGAAGAAGCAGAAATGGCTCATCAATCCGCGACGCATGATCTGGTAGGCGGCGACTGTGGAGTCGAAGCCGCCGGACATCAGCACCAGGGTCTGCTCCAGCGAACCCAGCGGATAACCGCCGATGCTGTTGTGCTGGCTATGGATCACGAACAGCCGCTGGTCGCGAATTTCGATGCGCACTTCGACCTGCGGGTCTTTCAACGAAATACCGGCGGCACCGCACTGTTGGCGCAACTGGCTACCGACGTATTTCTCCACGTCCATCGAACTGAACGGGTGCTTGCCGGCACGCTTGCAGCGCACCGAAAAAATCTTGCCGGCCAGGGCGTCACCATAATGAAGCTTGCACTTGGCCAGGATGTCGTCGAAATCCCCCAGCGGGTATTCATCGACCTGCAGGAAATGCGCGATGCCTGGCATGCAGCTCAGGCGCTCGGTCATTTCCTTCAGGATCTTGGGTTCGCTGACGCGGGTTTCCAGCTCGAGGTTGTCCCACACGCCGTTCACCACCACGACCGGATCCAGATCTCGGAGCACGGTACGGATGTTCTTGGCCAACTGGCGGATGAAACGCATCCGTACCGGGCGGCTCTTGATGGTGATCTCGGGGAAGACTTTTACGATTAGTTTCATGAAAACAGCGCGCGAACGGCCAGCCGAAAAAGGGGGGCGCGGATTATAGCGGAAATTGCTCAAGGTTTAACCAGTTAATGTGCAGATGGTTTTGCATGCACCAAAACAGGTCGCAATCCATATTCGGCGCCACATTGCAGTGCACAATTGTCTGACAATCTTCGATTCAGGCCTTTAAAAGCGTGTATTTGGTGCAAAAAACCCATGCTGGGGCACTGGCATGCAAATTGCTCCCTTGTGAGGCAGGTTGCCATGGCAGAGTATTCGCGCCGGCATCACCCATATCTAAGGGCACTCCACTACCCGCCCGAAGCCACCCGGAGGACATATGTCGAAGTCGGTTCAACTCATCAAAGATCATGACGTCAAGTGGATTGATCTGCGCTTCACTGACACCAAAGGTACTCAACATCACGTGACCATGCCGGCCCGTGATGCGCTGGACGACGAATTCTTTGAAATCGGGAAAATGTTCGACGGCTCCTCCATCTCTGGCTGGAAAGGCATCGAAGCCTCCGACATGATCCTGATGCCGGACGACGAAACCGCCGTCCTGGACCCGTTCACCGAAGAGCCGACCCTGATCCTGGTCTGCGACATCATCGAACCTTCGACCATGCAAGGCTATGACCGCGACCCACGCGCAATCGCCCACCGCGCCGAGGAATACCTGAAGTCCACCGGTATCGGCGACACCGCTTTCTTCGGTCCTGAGCCTGAGTTCTTCATCTTCGACTCGGTCAAGTTCAAGTCCGACATCTCCGGTTCGATGTTCAAGATCTTCTCCGAACAAGGTTCGTGGATGTCCGACCAGGACGTGGAAGGCGGCAACAAAGGCCACCGTCCAGGCGTCAAAGGCGGGTATTTCCCGGTTCCTCCGTTTGACCACGACCACGAAATCCGTACTTCCATGTGCAACGCACTGGAAGAGATGGGCCAGACCGTCGAAGTTCACCACCACGAAGTGGCGACTGCCGGCCAGAACGAAATCGGCGTGAAATTCAACACGCTGGTCAAGAAGGCTGACGAAGTCCAGACCCTGAAGTACTGCGTACACAACGTTGCCGATGCGTACGGTCGTACCGCGACCTTCATGCCGAAGCCTCTGTACGGCGACAACGGTTCGGGCATGCACGTTCACATGTCGATCTCCAAAGACGGCAAGAACACCTTCGCAGGCGAAGGCTATGCCGGCCTGTCGGACACCGCCCTGTACTTCATCGGCGGCATCATCAAGCACGGTAAGGCCCTGAACGGCTTCACCAACCCGTCGACCAACTCCTACAAGCGTCTGGTACCAGGCTTCGAAGCACCGGTCATGCTGGCCTACTCGGCTCGCAACCGTTCCGCCTCGATCCGTATTCCTTACGTGAACAGCCCGAAAGCCCGCCGTATCGAAGCACGCTTCCCGGATCCGGCTGCCAACCCGTACCTGGCCTTCGCTGCACTGATGATGGCCGGCCTGGACGGTATCCAGAACAAGATCCACCCTGGCGATGCCGCTGACAAAAACCTGTATGACCTGCCGCCTGAAGAGGCCAAGGAAATCCCACAGGTTTGCGGCAGCCTGAAAGAAGCCCTGGAAGAGCTGGACAAGGGCCGCGCATTCCTGACCAAAGGCGGCGTATTCAGCGATGACTTCATCGACGCTTACATCGCCCTGAAAAGCGAAGAAGAAATCAAGGTTCGCACCTTCGTACACCCACTGGAATATGAGCTGTACTACAGCTGCTGATCCGGTCGCGCCGCCACGCACGGCGTGAAATAAAGAAAGGCCTCCCTCGGGAGGCCTTTTTTATGGGCGCAGGTTACGTGCATGATGCCCCGTAGCCCCCCATAGAAGACGAGACTGCCCATGACTTTGCGCTTCAAGCTCTGCCTTGCCCTGTCTGCCGCGCTGCTGGCCTCCACCGCCGGAGCCGCCTCGACTCACGCCCCAGAGGCCCTGACCCCGTTGCTTAACGCCATTGGCGAACGCCTGGCCATCGCCGATCAAGTGGCACTGAGTAAATGGGACAGTGGCAAACCCGTAGAGGACCGTCAGCGCGAGCGCGAAGTCATTGCCGCCGCCGTCGCCCAGGCACCGGCCTACAAACTGAGTAACGAAACCGTGGAAGCGTTTTTTGCCGCCCAGATAGAAGCCAACAAGATGGTGCAGTACATCAACTTGTCCGACTGGGCCCTGGACGGCAAGGCCCCGGACCTCCCGCGCCCGGACCTGGTGGGACAGATTCGTCCGCAGCTTGACCGATTGCAAAAGCGCCTGCTGCAGCAACTGGCCGACTTCGCCCCCTACCGCACCGATCCGCAGTGCCCGCAATGGCTGGCTCGTGCCACCCACCACAACAAGCAGCACCCGGTACACCGGCTCGCCCTGATCCGCGCGACCGCAGAGTTGTGTATCTCCCCAAAAGCTTAAGTCAGGCCCCCTTCCCCTGTGGGAGCGAGCTTGCTCGCGATGGCGGAGTGTCAGGCACAGGGATGCTGGATGTGCTGGCCTCATCGCGAGCAAGCTCGCTCCCACAGGGCAGGTCATGGCCCAACACAACAACTTGGGCCAATGCCTCTCCCTGACCTATGCTG
The DNA here is from genome assembly GCF_026016345.1 of Pseudomonas sp. B21-054. NCBI lineage: Bacteria > Pseudomonadati > Pseudomonadota > Gammaproteobacteria > Pseudomonadales > Pseudomonadaceae > Pseudomonas > Pseudomonas sp. B21-054. Next base: position 394,301 of record NZ_CP087204.1, on the reverse strand, counting down.
CAACCCAATACTTTCAGTTTTCGGTCGATTTTATGGGGCGTGGTTTTTCAATCATCCTGTTCTTGCTGTTGGCGTTGCCTGCCGCTGCACAGATCTACAAGTACACCGACGCCGAGGGCAACACCGCCTACAGCAACCAGCCGCCCCAAGGCGTACCGGCCCAGACGGTAGAGTTGCCGCCGCTCAACAGCATCGAGCGCCAGCCTCCAGCCAGCCCGAACACGCCCACGGCGCCCGTGGCCAAGGAAGAATCACGCAACGCCTACGAGGTTCTGGAACTGACGGACATTCCTACCGAGGAGGCCCTGCGCGCCAACAACGGCACGTTCACCGTTGGCGTTCGGGCCCAACCGCGCCTGCAAAGCCCTCATCTGTTCCGGCTGCTGCTGGATGGGCAACCCTATGGCCAGTCGACCAACGTGCCGCGCCTGCAATTGGTGAACATCGATCGGGGCGAGCACAGCCTGGCGGTTCAAGTCATCGACGGGGAACATCTCGTGCAACAGAGCGAAACCGTGACCTTCACCGTACAGCGGGTGCACCAGCCGTGATCCGCTGGCTGCTCGCCCTGGGCCTCTCGCTGGCCGCGCTGCCGGGCGTAGCGCAGGTCTATACCTACATCGATGCCCAAGGCAATCGCGTCTTCACCGATCAGCCGCGCCCCGGCAATGCGAAGAAAGTACAGCTGCCACCCGGCAACCGGATGCCGTCACCCCCAGGTACAGCCCCGACGCCAACGCCCAAAGCGCCGTCCGAGCCGCTGTTCCATTACGAAATGCTCCGCCTATTGATCCCCGAACCAGACGCCACGATACGCAGCACTGCCGGGGAGCTGATCGTCAGCGCCACCAGCGAACCCCAACTGCAAAAAGGCCACCGCTACCGCCTGCTGCTCGACGGCCAACCCACGGGCGCACCGGGGCCAAGCCCGGTGTTTGCCTTGAGTAACATCGATCGAGGTACCCATCATCTGGCGGTGGAAATCCTCGATGAGCAAGACCGCATCGTCGAACGCACCGCCAACCAGCCCTTCCACATGCAGCGCATGTCCCTGGCGCAGAAGCGCCGCGTCAAACCTTGTGTCAACGCCGATTATGGCCAGCGCCCCGAATGCCCCCTCGCCGAAAAACCCAAAGAAGAAAGCAGCATCCTGCCGTTCTTCTAACACCGCCCAGATAGACGCACTATATTGGTGCACAAACTTGCACGAATATCCAGACCTCATCCCACTTTGGTTCGAAAGTACCCGTAGAAACTGGCAGCACGCCACGCAAATGGGCGGATAAAGCCTTTTTGCGGCTCTAAACGCTTCTTTTCGGAGCCTTGGTTTGGTTTTTGCATTTTCCTTGTACCGGCGCGTCATACGCGTGCTTGCTACGCTCCAAAAGAGGTCCTGATGACCATTAGCGACGCACTACACCGCTTGCTGCTCGACAACCTCACCACCGCGACCATTCTGCTCGACGCCCAATTACGCCTCGAGTATATGAACCCGGCGGCGGAGATGCTCCTGGCCGTCAGCGGCCAGCGCAGCCATGGGCAGTTCATCAGCGAGTTGTTTACCGAATCCGCCGAGGCCCTCAACTCCTTGCGCCAAGCGGTGGAACAGGCTCATCCCTTCACCAAGCGTGAAGCGATGCTCACCGCCCTGACCGGCCAGACCCTGACCGTGGACTACGCAGTCACTCCGATCCTGAACAACGGCGCCACTCTGCTGCTGCTGGAAGTCCATCCCCGTGATCGACTACTGCGCATCACCAAGGAAGAAGCCCAGTTGTCCAAGCAGGAAACCAGCAAGATGTTGGTGCGCGGCCTGGCCCACGAGATCAAGAACCCCCTCGGCGGGATTCGCGGCGCCGCGCAGTTGCTCGCCCGTGAGCTGCCGGAAGAAAGCCTCAAGGACTACACCAACGTCATCATCGAGGAAGCTGACCGCCTGCGAAACCTGGTGGACCGCATGCTCGGCTCGAACAAGCTGCCGTCCCTGGCGATGTGCAACGTCCATGAGGTGCTGGAGCGCGTCGGCAGCCTCGTGGAGGCCGAAAGCCAGGGTTGCATCACCTTGGTGCGCGACTACGACCCAAGCATTCCCGACGTGTTGATCGACCGCGAGCAAATGATCCAGGCTGTGCTGAACATCGTGCGCAACGCGATGCAAGCCATCAGCAGCCAGAACGAGCTGCGCCTGGGCCGCATCAGCCTGCGCACCCGCGCCATGCGCCAGTTCACCATCGGCCACGTGCGTCATCGCCTGGTGACCAAGATCGAAATCATCGACAACGGCCCGGGCATCCCCACCGAGCTGCAGGAAACCATCTTCTTTCCCATGGTCAGCGGTCGTCCGGACGGTACCGGGCTGGGCCTGTCCATCACCCAGAACATCATCAGTCAGCACCAAGGCTTGATCGAATGTGAAAGCCACCCCGGCCACACCACTTTCTCGATCTTCCTGCCACTGGAACAAGGAGCCACATCGACATGAGCCGTAGTGAAACCGTGTGGATCGTCGATGACGACCGTTCTATCCGTTGGGTCCTGGAGAAAGCCTTGCAACAGGAAGGCATGACCACCCAGAGCTTCGACAGCGCCGACGGCGTAATGAGTCGCCTGGCGCGTCAGCAACCGGACGTCATCATCTCCGACATCCGCATGCCCGGCGCCAGCGGCCTGGACCTGCTGGCGCGGATTCGCGAGCAGCATCCAAGGCTGCCGGTGATCATCATGACCGCCCATTCAGACCTGGACAGCGCCGTGGCGTCCTACCAGGGCGGCGCCTTCGAATACCTGCCCAAGCCGTTCGACGTCGATGAAGCGGTGTCGCTGGTCAAGCGCGCCAACCAGCACGCCCAGGAGCAACAGGGCATGGAAGAGGTGCCGGCCTTGGCCCGCACCCCGGAAATCATCGGCGAAGCGCCGGCGATGCAGGAAGTGTTTCGCGCCATCGGGCGCTTGAGCCACTCCAACATCACCGTGCTGATCAACGGCGAGTCGGGCACCGGTAAAGAACTGGTCGCCCATGCCCTGCACCGCCACAGCCCACGGGCGGCGTCGCCGTTCATCGCGCTGAACATGGCGGCGATTCCCAAGGACCTGATGGAGTCCGAGCTGTTCGGCCACGAAAAAGGTGCCTTCACCGGCGCGGCCAACCTGCGACGCGGACGCTTCGAACAAGCGGACGGCGGCACGTTGTTCCTCGATGAGATCGGCGACATGCCGGCCGACACCCAGACCCGCCTGTTGCGCGTGCTGGCCGATGGCGAGTTCTATCGAGTGGGCGGGCATACGCCGGTCAAGGTCGATGTGCGCATCATTGCCGCGACCCACCAGAACCTGGAAACCCTGGTTCACGCCGGAAAATTCCGTGAGGACTTGTTCCACCGCCTGAATGTGATCCGCATCCATATCCCACGCATGGCCGATCGTCGTGAAGACATCCCGACCCTGGCCAGGCACTTCCTCAGCCGCGCGGCCCAGGAACTGGCGGTGGAGCCCAAGCTGCTCAAGAGCGAAACCGAGGAGTACCTCAAGAACCTGCCGTGGCCCGGCAACGTGCGTCAGCTGGAGAACACCTGTCGCTGGATCACGGTGATGGCTTCGGGTCGCGAAGTGCACATCAGCGACCTGCCGCCGGAACTGTTGAGCCTGCCGCAGGATTCGGCGCCCGTGACCAACTGGGAACAGGCACTGCGCCAATGGGCCGACCAGGCCTTGGCCCGTGGCCAGTCAAGCCTGCTGGACAGCGCCGTGCCGAGTTTCGAGCGGATCATGATCGAAACCGCCCTCAAACACACCGCCGGCCGCCGCCGCGACGCCGCCGTGCTGCTGGGCTGGGGCCGCAATACCTTGACCCGCAAGATCAAGGAATTGGGGATGAAGGTCGATGGTGGGGATGATGATGACGGCGAAGAGGGCTGAAAGGCCTTGGTTCTTCGCTGATCTGTAGGGCCAATCGCGAGCAAGCTCGCTCCCACAGGGGAAACATAATTCCTGTGGGAGCGAGCTTGCTCGCGATGCTTTTAAAGGCTTCATGCACCGCATCAATGCACTACGAACCGCAATTGCACATGCCCCACCCGCCAAAACCCATCGATTCAACTCGAAAAAAATCGCACAAAAACGCAAAAGCCCCGGAATACGGGGCTTTTGCGTCACAGAAAGCGTTTTTGTGACAAATAATTTAAAACTGGCACGCCCCCTGCAATAGCTAGATCACTACCCAGTTTCGGGGACCTTGGTACAGGCAGGCCGGGGATTCCCCATTTTATACCGGGCTCATCGAGCCCACTGTTTTGGGGGCCTTGATACAGGCAGGTCAAGGTTTCCCTTCTTTACACCAGGGCCGAGCGCTCAGCGCAAGCCCTCCCGTTTTGGGGACCTTGGTACAGGCAGGCCGGGGATTCCCTCTTTTATTGCTCCTGGAGACGGACCTCCAGCCGCCAGCGGTCATCGACCTCGCTGCCGGTCCACTCCCCCCGCAACGGACGCGCCGCCACCAGCGTCAGCAGCAAGCCCTTGTCACTCAAACGCACCCGCCAGTTCACATCCTTGCCGTTGAGCTTGAGCTGGCCTTTCTGTGCCCGGCCTTCTGCTTCGAACAACAGCGCCACCGAGCCATCGATGACTTCCCCATGCAACTTGGGTTCGTTGTTGAACCAGGCCACCAACGCCCCATCGGTCACCTCGATCTGCTGCAACTCGCTCGGTTCGGGCGTGGTCAGGCGCCCGATCATCAACCCGACCATCACGCCAACGATCGCCAACGAGCCCATCACCCGAGGCATTAGCTTCGAACGCTGATCGGTTTGCGGCGTAGAATGCCGCTCATCTTTATCTGCGGAGCCGTGCATGTTTCACGTCATCCTTTTTCAACCGGAAATCCCGCCGAATACCGGCAACGTCATCAGGCTGTGCGCCAACAGCGGCTGCCACCTGCATTTGATCGAACCGCTGGGCTTCGAGATGGACGACAAACGCCTGCGCCGTGCCGGCCTCGACTACCACGAGTATGCCACCTTGCAGCGTCACGCCGACCTCGCCAGTTGTCTGGAAAGCCTCGGGCATCCGCGCTTGTTTGCCTTCACCACCAAGGGTTCGCGGCCGTTCCATGACGCCCGTTTCGTCGCCGGCGATGCGTTTGTGTTCGGCCCGGAAAGTCGTGGTTTGCCAGCCGAGGTGCTGGACGCCCTGCCCGCCGAACAGCGCCTGCGCCTGCCGATGCGCGAAGGCTGTCGCAGCCTGAACCTGTCCAACACCGTGGCGGTGGCGGTTTATGAGGCGTGGCGACAGAACGGTTTCGCCTGAGTCGACGCCGCGAGCCAGAAACTCCTGTGGGAGCGAGCTTGCTCGCGATGGCGGTGGATCAGCCGACTTTAATGTTGACTGGTGCACCGCTATCGCGAGCAAGCTCGCTCCCACAGGTTTTGTGCCTGGCCGTCGAGCGCTATGCCCGACGGTGGACGCTTACTGAACGGTCGCGCCGCCTTCTTGCTGCATGCGCTGCAGTTCTTGGGCGTACAGCGCATCGAAGTTCACCGGCGCCAGCATCAGGGCCGGGAACGAACCGCGGGTCACCAGGCTGTCCAGGGTTTCGCGGGCATAGGGGAACAGGATGTTCGGGCAGAACGCGCCCAGGGTGTGACTCATCGAAGGGGCATCCAGGTTCTTGATCAGGAAGATCCCGGCCTGCTGCACTTCGGCGATGAACGCCACTTCGTCACCGTTCTTCACGGTCACCGACAGGGTCAGCACCACTTCGTGGAAGTCGTCTTCCAGGGCTTTCTGACGGGTGTTCAGGTCCAGGCCTACGCTCGGCTCCCACTGCTGGCGAAAGATCGCCGGGCTTTTCGGGGCTTCGAAGGACAGGTCACGTACATAAATGCGCTGCAAGGAGAATTGCGGTGCGGCTTCTTCTTCGCTGGCAGCTGTGTTCTGTTGGTCAGTCATCGCAGATCCTTCTTACTTTCAGGTTCTTTAGTGGGAAATTCAGGCCTTGAGCATCGCGTCGAGCTTGCCGGCGCGCTCCAGGGCGAACAGATCGTCACAGCCGCCCACGTGGGTGCTGCCGATCCAGATCTGCGGCACGGAGGTGCGTCCGGCCTTTTGGGTCATTTCGGCGCGCAGTTGCGGCTTGCCGTCGACCTTGATCTCTTCGAAAGCCACACCTTTGTTCTGGAGCAGGAACTTGGCTCTGGAGCAATAGGGGCAGTAATCGCTGGAATAGACAACGACGTGGGCCATCTCACTTCACCAGCGGCAGATTGTCGGCTTTCCAGCTGGAAACGCCACCGGACAGCTTGGCAGCGGTGAAACCGGATTTCATCAACTCGCGAGCAAGGGTACCGGCGTGCTGGCCTTGGGCGTCCACCAGGATCAGCGTCTTGGCCTTGTGTTTTTCCAGTTCGCCGATACGCGCGATCAGTTTGTCCTGGGGAATGTTCACCGCCCCGACAATGTGACCGGCGGCGTAATCCTTGCTCGGGCGGATATCCACCACCACGCCGGCATCCTTGTTGACCAGCGCGGTCAGCTCGCCAGTGCTCAGGCTACGGCCGCCGCCCTGCATCGTATGGGCGACCAGCAACGCCAGCAATACGACGAAGATACCGACGAGAATGTAGTGGTTAGTGGCAAATTCAATCAGGTGAGCAACCATCGAAGGAGGTTCCAGGGCGTTAAAATGTCGGCCAGTATACACAGCACACAAGGCCGGCCAAACCCCGCCCGGCGGTGACGCCGTCGGAACTTACCTTTAAACTGCCCGTCCCTTTTCCATCGTCTTCTTTTAACCCGCCACGAGTGGATTCCATGACTACCACGCCTAAACCTTTGGTCCTGATGATTCTCGACGGCTTCGGTCACAGTGACAGCCACGAATCCAATGCCGTGTATTCGGCCAACAAGCCCGTGCTGGACCGCCTGTGGGCCACCGTGCCGAACGGCCTGATCTCCGGCAGCGGCATGGACGTCGGCCTGCCGGACGGGCAGATGGGCAACTCCGAAGTCGGCCACATGAACCTCGGCGCAGGCCGCGTGGTGTACCAGGACTTCACCCGCGTGACCAAATCGATCCGCGACGGCGAGTTCTTCGAAAACCCGACCATCTGCGCCGCGGTGGATAAGGCCGTGGCAGCCGGCAAGGCCGTGCACTTCATGGGCCTGCTGTCCGACGGTGGTGTGCACAGCCACCAGGACCACCTGATCGCCATGGCCGAACTGGCTGCCAAGCGCGGTGCCGAGAAGATCTACCTGCACGCATTCCTCGATGGCCGCGACACCCCGCCGAAAAGCGCCACCTCGTCGATCGAGCTGCTGGACGCCACCTTCCAGGCCCTCGGCAAAGGCCGTATCGCCAGCATCGTCGGCCGTTACTACGCCATGGACCGCGACAACCGTTGGGACCGCGTGGCCCAGGCCTACAACCTGATCGCCGATGGCAGCGCCGAGTTCAACGCGGCCACCGCCCAGGAAGGTCTGCAAGCCGCCTATGAGCGCGGCGAAAGCGACGAATTCGTCAAGGCCACCACCATCGGCGAGCCGGTAAAAGTGGAAGACGGCGACGCCGTGGTGTTCATGAACTTCCGTGCCGACCGCGCCCGCGAGCTGACCCGCGTGTTCGTCGAAGACGGTTTCAAGGAATTCGAACGCCCCCGTCAGCCGAAACTGGCTGGTTTCGTCATGCTGACCCAATACGCCGCCAGCATCCCCGCGCCATCGGCCTTCGCCGCCGGCAGCCTGGAAAACGTGCTGGGTGACTACCTGGCGAAAAACGGCAAGACTCAACTGCGCATCGCCGAGACCGAAAAATACGCCCACGTGACGTTCTTCTTCTCCGGCGGCCGTGAAGAGCCCTTCCCGGGCGAAGAACGCATCCTGATTCCATCGCCGAAAGTCGCCACCTACGACCTGCAGCCGGAGATGAGCGCACCGGAAGTGACCGACCGCATCGTCGACGCCATTGAGAACCAGCGTTACGACGTGATCGTGGTCAACTACGCCAACGGCGACATGGTCGGCCACAGCGGCGTGTTCGACGCAGCGGTCAAGGCCGTGGAATGCCTGGACACCTGCGTGGGCCGCATCGTCGAGGCCTTGGAGAAAGTCGGCGGCGAAGCGCTGATCACGGCCGACCATGGCAACGTCGAGCAGATGTCCGACGAATCCACTGGCCAGGCCCACACCGCCCACACCACCGAGCCGGTGCCGTTCATTTACGTCGGCAAGCGCAACTTCAAGGTCCGCGACGGCGGTGTATTGGCTGACGTAGCGCCGACCATGCTGATGTTGCTGGGGATGGAGAAGCCGGCGGAGATGACCGGGACTTCGATCCTGGTCTGACGAAACACATCCCCCTGTGGGAGCGGGCTTGCTCGCGAATGCGGTGCATCAGACACATAACTGTCGACTGGCACGCCGCATTCGCGAGCAAGCCCGCTCCCACATGGGTTTTTGGTGTTTTTCGGGCCAGTTATCACACAGTCCCAAATGGGCGTTTTTTTTGCAGCGTGGGGCGGGCATACTAGGCCGTCCCTTTCCCTGGTGTCGCCCGCCTCTATGCTTCGCGTCCTGATAGCCCTTGCTCTGACCTGCCTGCTCCAACCGGCCTTTGCTGACGAGCGCGCACAAACCCAACAGCAGTTGGACGCCACGCGTCAGGACATTGCCGAGCTGAAAAAACTGCTGGGCAAGTTGCAGGAAGAGAAATCCAGCGTACAGAAAGACCTGCGCGGCACCGAGACCGAGATGGGCAAGCTGGAGAAACAGGTCGAGGCCCTGCAAAAAGAGCTGAAGAAAAGCGAATCCGAGCTGCAGCGGCTCGATGGAGAGAAAAAAAAACTCCAGGGCGCGCGCACTGAACAGCAAAAACTGATCGCCATCCAGGCCCGTGCCGCTTATCAGAACGGCCGCCAGGAATACCTCAAGCTGCTGCTCAACCAGCAGAACCCCGAAAAATTCGCTCGCACCCTCACCTATTACGATTACCTGAGCCAGGCCCGCCTGGAACAACTCAAGAGCTTCAACGAAACCCTGCGCCAACTGGCCAATGTCGAAAAAGACATCGAATTGCAGCAAGCCCAGTTGCTGGTGCAGAAAAGCAGCCTCGACACCCAGCGCGATGAACTCGAGAAGGTTCGCAAGGAGCGCCAGGTGGCCCTGGCCAAGCTTAACGATGACGTGAAAGCCCGCGACAGCAAACTCAAGGCCCGCGAGCAGGATCAGGCTGAGCTGGCAAACGTGTTGAAAACCATCGAGGAAACCCTGGCCCGCCAGGCTCGGGAGGCAGAAGAAGCGCGCCAGAAAGCGCTGATCGCCCAGCAGGAAGCCGAAAAAAAGCGGTTGCGTGAAGCCCAGGCCGACGCAGGCGCCGGCGATGCACCGCGCAAACCGGCAAAATCCAGCCCCGGCGCACTGGTTTCCAGTGATGGCGAAACCTTCGGCGGCGCTTTTGGTTCGGCCCGGGGCAAACTTCCATGGCCGGTCAATGGTCGATTGCTTGCGCGCTTCGGTGAAACCCGTGGCGACGACACCCGCACCAAGTGGGACGGCGTGATGATCAGTGCCGCCGCCGGCAGCCAGGTGCATGCCGTGCATGGCGGGCGCGTGGTATTCGCCGACTGGCTGCGCGGCGCCGGCCTGCTGGTGATCCTCGATCACGGCAACGGTTATTTGAGTCTGTACGGCCACAACCAGACGCTGCTCAAGTCGGCGGGGGATGTGGTCAAGGCCGGCGAGTCCATCTCCACGGTCGGTAACAGTGGCGGGCAGGACACGCCAGCACTGTATTTCGCTATTCGTCAGCAGGGTCGCCCCAGTGACCCGGCTCAATGGTGTCGTGCGCAAGGATAAGCGCGCCCATCCAATTAAGGAGTTCGTTCGACATGCTGCATTTGTCCCGCCTCACCTCGCTGGCCCTGACGATCGCCCTTGTGATCGGTGCGCCCCTGGTTTTCGCCGCTGACCCGGCCCCATCGGCGCCAGCCGCCACGGCCGCGACCACCAAGGCCCCGCTGCCGTTGGACGAGCTGCGCACCTTTGCCGAAGTCATGGACCGGATCAAGGCGGCCTACGTGGAACCGGTGGATGACAAGATGCTGCTGGAGAACGCCATCAAGGGCATGCTCAGCAACCTTGACCCCCATTCGGCCTACCTGGGCCCGGACGACTTTGCCGAGCTGCAGGAAAGCACCAGCGGCGAGTTCGGCGGCCTGGGCATCGAGGTCGGCAGCGAAGACGGTTTCGTCAAAGTAGTCTCGCCGATCGACGACACCCCTGCTTCCAAGGCCGGCATCCAGGCCGGTGACTTCATCGTCAAGATCAACGGCCAGCCAACCCGCGGCCAGAGCATGACCGAAGCCGTGGACAAGATGCGCGGCAAGATCGGCCAGAAGATCACCCTGACCCTGGTGCGCGACGGCGGCACGCCGTTCGACGTGACCCTGACGCGTGCGGTCATCCAGGTCAAAAGCGTGAAGAGCCAACTGCTGGAATCGGGCTACGGTTATATCCGCATCACCCAATTCCAGGTCAAGACCGGCGAAGAAGTCGCCAAGGCCCTGGCCAAGATGCGCAAGGACAACGGCAAGAAGCTCAACGGCCTGGTCCTGGACCTGCGTAACAACCCCGGCGGCGTACTGCAATCAGCCGTGGAAGTAGTGGATCACTTCATCACCAAGGGCCTGATCGTCTACACCAAGGGTCGTATCGCCAATTCCGAACTGCGCTTCTCGGCCACCGGCAACGACTTGAGCGAAGCCGTGCCACTGGTGGTGCTGATCAATGGCGGCAGCGCCTCGGCTTCGGAAATCGTCGCCGGCGCCCTGCAGGACCAGAAGCGCGGTGTGGTCATGGGCACCACCAGTTTCGGCAAGGGCTCGGTACAGACCGTGTTGCCACTGAACAACGACCGCGCCCTGAAGATCACCACCGCGCTGTACTTCACGCCCAACGGCCGTTCCATCCAGGCCCAGGGCATTGTCCCGGACATCGAAGTGCGCAAGGCCAAGATCACCAACGAGCAGGACAGCGAGTACTTCAAGGAAGCGGACCTGCAAGGTCACCTGGGCAATGGCAACGGTGGCGCCGACAAACCGACCGGCTCCGGCGCCAAGGCCAAGCCGATGCCGCAGGATGACGATTACCAGTTGGCCCAGGCCCTGAGCCTGCTCAAAGGACTGAACATCACCTCCGGCCGCTGAGATGGGCCGGCGCTTCATCCTCGGCCTGTTGTGCTGCCTGGCAGGCGCCGCCTTTGCGGCGCCCGCCACACCGGCCCCTCCACCGCACAAGGCTTACCTGAGCCTGATCATCGACGACCTGGGGCAGAACCTGCCCCGGGATCGCCGGGTGCTGGCCCTCCCCGGGCCGGTCACCGCCGCGATCATGCCCGACACGCCCCACGCCGCTGAATTCGCCCGCGAAGCCCATCGCGCCGGCAAGCTGGTCATGCTGCACATGCCCATGGACCCGGCCACCGGGCCGTTCGCCTGGCATCCGGACCTGCCTATCGAAGAACTGGGGAAACGCCTCGACGCCGCCTTCGCCGCCGTGCCCTACACCAGCGGGATCAACAACCACATGGGCAGCCGCATGACCGCCCAGCCCGAAGCCATGGCATGGTTGATGGCGAACTTGCAGCAGCGCCACAAGTTTTTCGTCGACAGCCGCACCAGCGCCCAGACCGTCGCTGCCGCCCAAGCGCAGAAAATCGGCCTCGCCAGTGTGTCGCGGGATGTGTTCCTGGACGACGAACGCACCGAAGCCGCCATCGCCCATCAACTCCAGAGCGCCATCGACCTGGCCCGCCGGCAGGGTTCGGCCGTGATGATCGGCCATCCCTATCCACAGACCCTGGCAGTGCTCGAACGCGAGCTACCCCGGCTCAAGGCCCAGGGCATCGAATGGATCGACATCAAGTCGATGATCAGCCTGCGCAGCAATCAGGCGATGGTCGGGCATGGGAAGAATGGGGTGTATCGATAGCGGTAACCGCGTCGCCGCCATCGCGAGCAAGCTCCCCACAGTGGTTTTGCATCGGGCACAAGATTGGTGTCCGCAGCAGATCCCCTGTGGGAGCGAGCTTGCTCGCGATGACAGCGGCACATTCAATCTCTTTGCAAGCTGACCCACCGCTTTCGCATACAAGCTCGCTCCCTCCAGTTTGTTCCAGCAGTCAGAGATACCGCGCCATGATCGCGTCAACCGCGCCTTCCTTGCGCAGCTCATCCAGGGCCGCTTGAAGCCGGGCAACCACGTCGTCGGGCACGTCCTTGTTCAACGCCAGGTACAACTCGGCACTGTTGAAACGCAACACGGTCTTGAGATCGTTCACGCCTTCCTGACGCGCTAGGTAACGCCCGGCCGGGTCGCCAGTGGCCCACAAGTCGATCTGGCCGTTGACCAGCTTCCTGGCGTTATCCTGATCGCGCAATACCACAATCGGGTTCAGCCCCTGCTTGGCCAGCGTCTCGGCAATCGCGTCGCCCTTGTAGGCACCAATCCGGTATTTACGAGCCTGCTCCAGCGAGTCGAGGGTGATCTTGCTGTCCGTCTTGGCGAGCATGATCCAATCGTCCGGGCCGATAGGGCCGACCCATTTGAAGAGTTTTTCGCGCTCCGGCAGGCGCGCCATGACGAACACACCGTAACCAGGATTTTCCAGGGCGAGCTTATAGATTCGCTCCCAAGGGAAACGCAGCGTCAGGCTGTAGGAGATATCGGCACGTTTGAATATCTCGCGGACGATGTCCACGGCGATGCCATTGATATTTTCGTCCTGAGCGAAGTTTTTGCCATTCATGGCCATGTTGTAGGGCGGGAAGTTTTCCGTCAGCAACACCAGGCCAACATCGCGGCGGTCTTGAGCCTTTGCGCCATTGATGAACAACAAAGAGGCGCTGGCAAGAATGAAAAGAATGCGTCTGAACATGTCTAGCGACCCGGATCCATGGTGTGCCCAAGAGAGTGCCTTGGGCTTGCAAGCATGTCCACAGCCTTGGCTGCCCCAGCGACTCAACTACTCAGTATGTGCGAGAGCGCCATCACGGTTGGGGTAACTATTTACCACCAGCTGTCAGCCCGTACCTGATTAATTGGAGATCACCGGCCATTGCCGGTTTTCATTCAACTAACCAAAGGCGCCCCTCGATGAAATCGATCTCCCTTTTGCTGACCGGTATGCTTTGCTCGCTGTGTTTGCAGGGCATTGCCCACAGCCGGGACTATGGCGAAGGCATGCAGAACTTCACGACCTCAAAGGTCCTTGAAAATGCGGATGGAACACATAACCACTGGCGAGGCATCGGACGCCTGTATATCAACGGCTCTTGCACCGCGACACTTCTCGACACTCAGGATCCATCGGTAACCCAAGCAACACCGGCTTATGTGCTCACTTCAGGGCACTGTATCGAGAAAGGTAACGGAAACATCGTGACGGATAAGCCGGTAAGCGGGGTCATGCAGTTCGATTACTTCGCCGACACCGCGTTATTCAAAACCTACGCCCTGAAAAAAGTGGCCTGGCGCAGCATGCAGGGTGTTGACCTGGCCATCATTGAATTGGACGTCAGCCTGCAAAAACTCATTGAGGAAGGTATACAGCCGTTGGAATTGGCTCGCCAGAAACCTGCCGACGGGACCGATGTCCTGATCGTGAGTGCTCCGCAAGGTTTCGAGCAAACCACATTGCGCATGGCGGCTTGTACTTTGCAGCCCGCCCGGGAGATCGTCGAAGGCCCATGGGTGTGGCGAAACAACGTGATGACTCGCTGCCAGGATATAGCGGGAGGCAGTTCAGGCGGCCCAATTGTCAATCGTCGCTCCAACGAGATCATCGGTGTAATCGGTACCGGGAACTTGGCGGCCGGTTTCGCGCCGTGCGACGAACATGCGCCCTGTACGCTGGTTGGAGATACCTATAAGACCATCCCTAAAAACGTCTACGGCAATCCGACGGTTTTTCTCAACGAATGCTTCATACGGGGGTACATAGTTAAGGATGCAACTTCGTCTTGTCCGCTCTATCCGGCATTTACCGTAAGCGCTGACGCGAACGAGCCGGCGCGGTTCAAAAGACTCAAGAAAAGGAAAGACGGGACATTGGAAATCCCGACATGGAATTACCGTTTCTCCATCAGCACTGCGTTTTATCGCCATAAAACCGTGCGCGCCGCGAAGGATTGCGAAAGTGGCCATTACTACAGCGATGCAATCAGTTCCACCGGCGCATTTATCGACACCGAGATCGGTGCGCGGCCCGGCTTTTATTTCCTTTGCATCCTTGGAGTGGATTCCGCTGCTCAAAGAGCAGAACCAGGACTCATCAAGAATGGCCTGTCGCTTCCGGTAGAGGTGCTTGATGACACGCCAACCGCACCGCCCGTATTGTCGATCAGTTCCGGCGTAGGCGTGGAGCTGGCAAGCGGCGAGCCGTATCGTACCTACTCCGTCAAGTTTGGCCCGTTGAACACCACCGATTGCTCCAAAAGTGAACAGTACCTTCCCGATTCCCATATGGATTTCTGGTTCCCGGATGCAGAACTGCCGATCAAGTTCTGCACCATCGCCTACGACAAATCAGGACACCCTTCCGAACCAAGGACCGAAATCCTCAACCCTACGACAAGCACACCAGGCGCAACACCGACTGTTCGCTGATGTAGTTACCCGGTTCTTGCCTGCTCGAACTTATCGAACGACGATTCCGCGCTGCGCCATGTAGGCCTTGGCTTCAGGCACGGTGTACTCGCCAAAGTGGAAAATACTCGCCGCCAGGACCGCGCTGGCGTGGCCTTCGATAATACCGTCGGCCAGATGCTGCAGATTGCCGACACCGCCGGAAGCGATGACCGGGATGCCCAGGGCATCGCTGATGGCGCGGGTGACGCCCAGGTCGAAACCGTTTTTCATGCCGTCCTGGTCCATGCTGGTCAGCAGGATTTCACCGGCCCCCAGGCCTTCCATTTTTTTCGCCCATTCAACGGCGTCGAGGCCCGTGGGTTTACGCCCGCCGTGGGTGAAAATTTCCCAGCGCGGGGTTTCGCCGGGGCCGGAGACCTTCTTGGCATCGATGGCGACGACAATGCACTGCGAGCCGAAATGCTGGGCCGCTTCGCCGACGAATTCCGGGTTGAACACCGCCGCGGTGTTGATGGACACCTTGTCCGCACCGGCATTGAGCAGGTTGCGAATGTCCTGCACGGTGCGTACGCCACCGCCCACGGTCAGCGGGATGAACACCTGGCTGGCCATGCGCTCGACGGTATGCAACGTGGTATCGCGGCCGTCGACGCTGGCCGTGATGTCGAGGAAGGTGATCTCGTCCGCGCCCTGCTCGTCGTAGCGACGGGCGATTTCCACCGGGTCGCCAGCGTCACGAATGTTCTCGAACTTCACGCCCTTGACCACCCGGCCGTTGTCCACGTCCAGGCAAGGGATGATGCGTTTGGCCAGCGCCATGGTGAGTCCTCAGCCTTTGTAGGAGTCGCAGAAGGCCTGGGCCTCGGCGACATCCAGAGTGCCTTCGTAGATCGCGCGACCGGTGATCGCGCCGATGATGCCCGGCGCCTTGGCGTCGAGCAGTGCCTTGATGTCACCCAGGTTGTGGATGCCACCGGAGGCGATCACCGGAATCTTCGTGGCGGCAGCCAGGGCGGCGGTGAACGGGACATTGCAGCCCTGCATCATGCCGTCTTTGGCGATGTCGGTGTAGACGATGGCAGACACGCCGTCGGCTTCGAAACGCTTGGCCAGGTCGATCACCTGCACGGTGCTGACTTCAGCCCAGCCGTCGGTGGCGACGAAACCGTCCTTGGCGTCCAGGCCAACGATGACCTTGCCTGGGAAGGCGCGGCAGGCTTCGGCGACGAACCCAGGGTCCTTGACGGCCTTGGTGCCGATAATCACGTAGCTCACGCCGGCCTTGACGTAGTGCTCGATGGTTTCCAGCGAACGAATGCCGCCGCCGATCTGGATCGGCAGGTTCGGATAGCGCTTGGCGATGGCCGTGACCACTTCGCCGTTGACCGGTTGCCCTTCGAAGGCGCCATTGAGGTCAACCAGATGCAGGCGACGGCAGCCGCCTTCCACCCACTTGGCGGCCATGCTCACCGGGTCATCGGAGAATACCGTGGAGTCTTCCATCCGGCCTTGACGCAGACGTACGCAAGCGCCGTCCTTGAGATCGATAGCGGGGATAATCAGCATCTGGCAAACCTTCAAAGACGAATATTCAGCTTGGCTCGAAAATCAGTTTTTCTCGAGCGCCCACAGGTCGCTTTCAATGCTTTCGAACCTTTCTTTAAGGTGCGTCTGCACATCGAAAATCGCCCTGTTGTAATAGTGCGGCGCAATTTCGCGGGTAAACAGGTCAAGAATTTCCGCCGCTTCGAAGGACCCCAGGTCCAGCTCGAAACGCTCCTCCATGAACCGCTGGATCTTGCGGTTCGCTTCACTCTCCTGCTCAGGCGTGAGGGTGAGGATCGGCGGTTTCTTGCGCGCCATTACCAGCGACCGTCCCACGCCGCGAAGTTCTGCAGCAGTTGCAGGCCATGGGTGTGACTCTTCTCCGGGTGGAACTGCACGGCGAATCGCGAACCGTCGGCCAGGGCCGCGGCGAAATCGACGCCATAGTGACCGCTGCCCACCACCTGCCGCGCATTGCCTGCCGCGATGTAATAGCTGTGCACGAAGTAGAAGCGCGCCAGGTCCGGAATGTTGTGCCACAGCGGGTGATCCACCGTCTGCTTCACTTCATTCCAGCCCATGTGCGGGACTTTCAGGTGCTCGCCATCTTCATGCAAGCCCTTGCCGAAAAACTTCACCTGGCCTGGGAACATGGAGATGCAATCGACGCCGCCGTTCTCTTCGCTGCTTTCGAGCAAGGCTTGCATGCCCACGCAGATGCCGAGGAACGGACGGTCCTGGCTGACTTCATGCACCAGCGAGTCGAAGCCCAGGCGACGAATCTCGGCCATGCAATCGCGAATCGCGCCGACGCCGGGGAATACCACCCGGTCGGCTTCGCGAATCACATCGGCATCGCTGGTAATCAGCACCTTGCCGGCACCCACGTGCTCGAGGGCCTTGGCCACCGAGTGCAGGTTACCCATGCCGTAATCGATCACCGCGACCGTCTGCATTACAGGACGCCCTTGGTGGAAGGCATTTGCCCGGCCATGCGGTCATCGAGCTCCACGGCCATGCGCAGCGCGCGGCCGAAAGCCTTGAACACGGTTTCGATCTGGTGGTGGGTGTTGTGCCCGCGCAGATTGTCGATGTGCAGGGTCACGTTGGCGTGGTTGACGAAGCCCTGGAAGAATTCCTGGAACAGATCAACGTCGAAGCCGCCGACCGTGGCGCGGGTATACGGCACATGCATCTGCAGGCCGGGGCGGCCGGAGAAGTCGATGACCACGCGCGACAGGGCCTCATCGAGCGGCACGTAGGCATGGCCGTAGCGACGGATGCCTTTTTTGTCGCCGATGGCTTTGGTAAAGGCCTGCCCCAAGGTGATACCGACGTCTTCCACCGTGTGGTGGTCGTCGATATGCAAATCGCCCTTGCTGACGATGTCCAGGTCGATCAGCCCGTGACGGGCGATCTGGTCCAGCATGTGCTCAAGAAAAGGCACGCCGATATCAAACCGGGCCTTTCCGGTGCCATCCAGGTTGATCGAGGCTTTGATCTGGGTTTCCAGAGTGTCGCGCTCGACAGACGCCTTACGTTCGGCCATCACCAGCTCCGCAAAATCATTGGGCGAAAAAGGCAGCCATTATAGGGGCGCGAGCGGCAAACAGAAACACGGGAGGTGATATCCCTGACGGGTTGTTTCCCGTGCTGTCGGCGATAGACATGTCCATACAAGTTTCTCGCCGTACCTGAAACAAATGTGGGAGCGAGCTTGCTCGCGATAGAGATGGGTCAGACAACACTCTGTCGACTGACCTCCCTCATCGCGGGCAAGCTCGCTCCCACAGGGTTTGCCCGAAACCCATCGGTCCGGGCTAGCCTCGTTTATTGCTTAGTGGAACAACACCGCCGTCTTCTGCAGGGTGACCCACACGCCCCACGCCAACGGAATGCCCACCACCAGCCAGGCAGCGATCGCCAACGGCTTGGTGCCCGGTGCAGCTTTCCACTCCAGCGAAGTGGTGCTGTCGGCGCCTTTGTCGTGGCCCAGCGCCTGTTCGGCAGCCAGCTCGGCGTCGGTCATGAAGTACTTGTCGGCGACCGGGCGGACCATCAGGTTGCACAGGAAGCCCAGTACCAGCAGGCCAGCCAGGATGTACAAGGTGATGTCATAGGCCGCGGCACGTTCAACGCCGATGCTCAGTTGATACTCACGCAGGTAGTTCACCAGGACCGGACCCAGCACGCCCGCCGCCGCCCAAGCGGTCAGCAGACGACCGTGGATCGCGCCGACCATCTGCGTACCGAACAGGTCCGCCAGGTAGGCCGGCACGGTGGCGAAACCGCCGCCGTACATCGACAGGATGATGCAGAACGCCGCCACGAACAGCGCGACGCTGCCCAGGTGACCAAGGCTGGGGATCAACGCGTACAAGGCCACGCCCAATGCGAAGAACACGAAATAGGTGTTCTTGCGACCGAGGTAGTCCGAGAAGGATGCCCAGAAGAACCGTCCGCCGATGTTGAACAGGCTCAACAGACCGGTGAAGCCGGCCGCGATGGCAGCAATCTGGCCCAGTTGCGCGGCGTCCAGTTGGCCGAAGGGCAGGTCGTTGCCGAGCAATTTGCCGCCGAACACTTCCTGCAACAGTGGCGAAGCCATGCCCAGGATGCCGATACCGGCGGATACGTTCAGGCACAGCACCAGCCATACCAGACGGAATTGCGGGGTTTTCCAGGCAACGCTCACGTGAACGTGGCGATGGGTGATCATCGCGTTCGCGGCTTTCTTCGGTGCCGGGGTCCAGCCTTCAGGCTTCCAGCCGGTCGGCGGGACGCGGTACGACAAGGCGCCACCGATCATGAACACGAAGTAGATCGCGGCCATGACCAGGAAGCTCTGCCATACGCCCACGCCTGTCGGCGAAGCGAAGTGGCTCATCAGCGCTGCCGCCAACGGAGCACCGACCATCGCGCCGCCGCCGAAGCCCATGATCGCCATGCCGGTGGCCATGCCTCGCTTGTCCGGGAACCACTTGATCAGGGTCGACACCGGGGAGATGTAGCCCAGGCCCAGGCCGATACCGCCGATGACGCCGGAACCGACCCACATGAGCCAGATCTGGTGGGTATAGATACCCAGCGCGGAAATCAGCAGGCCGCCGCACCAGCATACTGCCGATACAACACCAGCCTTGCGCGGCCCGGCGTGTTCCAGCCAACCGCCCCAGATGGCTGCCGAGCAACCCAGGAAGATGAAGAACAGGGTGTAGATCCAGCCGAGCATCGAGATCGGCCAGTCACATTGGGACGAAAAGACTTGAGAGATGAAGCTCATGTCCGGTGCGCAGGCCACAGCCTTGGTGACGCCCAAGGCCTTGGACAGTGGCAGCCAGAACACCGAGAAGCCGTAGGCCATGCCGATGCACAGGTGAATGGCCAGCGCGGCCGGTGGAACCAACCACCGGTTGAAACCGGGCTTGGCGATAATGCGTTCCTTGGAGAGGAACGCAGGCTGGTCGGCGACGCCGCCGGCCGTGATGCTCGTGCTCATGTGATGTATCCCCCAATTGTTAGAATGGTTCGTCAGCCACGCATCACCCTCAGCCTTCATTGCACGCAGGCATGGCTGTATTTTTTGGTGAAGCTCCATATTAGTGCGACATTACGCCGCAGAAGGACGGGCGAACAAGCAAAGGTTACCATTTGATCGTTACAGAAGAGTCAAAGTGACATCACCTTTTTCGTGTCATTTGTCTTATCGCGCCATTGCTCACTTTCTGTAGGGCGTGAACCGTTTATTTTTCAGGAATTTGTATGCCCATCGTTGTCGAGCACCTGAACGAAGCCAACTGCCAGGACCAGCAGGACCTGCACAAAATCTACCGAGACGCCCCGGCCTGGCTGTTCGAAACGTTTGACGATGCCGCCCAACTGATACAAGGCTGCCTGGAAGACGGCTCATTGATCGCAGCCCGCTTCAATGACCGATTACTCGGCGCCGCACGCCTGCAACGGCACCAGAACGTCTGGCACTTGTCCCAAATGTGCGTACGAAATATTACTCGCCGTCGTGGCGTGGCTGAACGGCTGGTGAGTGAGGCGCGCAGAACCGCCGAGGAAAACGGTGCAGAACTACGACTGCTGGCACCGGCCGGGCACCTGGAAGCCCAAGCGCTGGCGGCCAAACTGAAATTGCCGTTGGATGAAGGCTAACCAAGGCCGACCACAGATACCGTGGCGAGGGAGCGAACAACGATCACCCAACGCGCCACCAATTCAGGGCGTTATACTCCCTGGCTAAATTTTGAACTCAACCTACAAGGACTCGCCCATGAAAGCGTTCGGCAAAATCCTGGGTCTGGTGCTTCTCGGGCTGTTGCTGATCATTGTGGCCCTGGGCTTTGCCCTGACCCACCTCTTCGATCCCAACGACTACAAGGAAGAGATCCGCCAGATAGCCCGCGACAAAGCCCACATTGAGCTGACCCTCAATGGCGACATAGGCTGGAGCCTGTTTCCATGGTTGGGCCTGGAATTACATGACGCCAGCGTCGCCACGCTGGCCAATCCGAAACAACCTTTCGCCGACCTGCAGATGCTCGGCCTGTCGGTGCGGGTAATACCGTTGCTGCGCCGGGAAGTGCAGATGAGCGACGTCCGGGTCGAAGGCCTGAACCTGCGGCTCAGTCGTGACAAGAACGGCCACGGCAATTGGGAAGACATCGGCAAGACGCCCGCCTCCGCGACGACGGCGAATGCCCCGGCCCCTGCCGAACAACCTGCCCCGCCCGCCAGCACCCCGGCAGAGAAGCCGGCCCAGCCGACTCGCCTGGACATCGACAGCCTGACCGTGAACAACGCCCGGGTCGAATACACCGACGAACAGACCGGCAAGCAGTTCACGGCTGAAAGCATCCAATTGAGCACCGGCCCGGTCCACGACTCCACCAATATCCCGGTCACCCTCACCGCCTTCCTGTCCAGCAACCAGCCGGCCGTGCGCGTGCGCACCGAAGTCACCGGCGAGCTACGTTTCGAACGCGCCTTGCAGCGCTACAAGTTCGAAGACCTGAAACTGTCCGGCGAAGCCACTGGCGATCCGTTGCAGGGCAAGATCCTGAATTTCGCGGCTCAAGGGCAATTATCTCTGGATAAGGCAGCAAACGTCGCCGAATGGACCGGTATCAAACTGTCCCTCAACCAGCTGCGCGCCTTGGGTGAATTGAAGGTCAACGACCTCGACAAAACACCGCAATTGAGTGGCGGCGTGTCGATCGCCCAGTTCGATCTGGCCAACTTTGTCGACAGCGTCGGCCAGAAACTGCCGGCCATGGCCGAAGGCAGCCTGAGCAAGGTTGAACTGGTCAGCCGCATTGCAGCCACGCCGACCAGTGCCGAATTCAATGACATCAACCTGAAGGTCGACGACAGCAACTTTAACGGCCGTATCGCCGTGGAAGACTTCGCCAAGCAATCCCTGCGGGTGCAGCTCAAGGCCGATACGTTCAACGTCGACCGCTACCTGCCGCCCAAATCCGCCGAAGCCGACAGTAGCAAGGCGGCTCGTGAGGCCGAGGTCAGCAACACCGAGGCCAGCGCCATGGCCGGTGCTGGCAGCACACCGCTGCCGAGTTCCCCGACCCAGGGCGCCTGGAGCAACGACCGGCTGTTTCCGGTGGAGCGCCTGGGCAAACTGGACTTGGACGCCGACGTGACCTTTGGCCAACTGACCCTCGATAAACTGCCCATCCAGAATGCCGCCCTCAAGGCGAGCGGCCAGGGCGGCCTGCTGAGCCTGGAGAATCTGCGGGGCGATCTCTACAACGGCAATTTCGAAGCCAAAGGCACGCTGGACGTGCGCCAGCCTACGCCGCAGGTGAGCCTGCAAACCCGCATCAACCGGGTGCCGGCCGAGAAAATCATCGAAAGCCAAGGCAAGAATCCGCCGGTCAAAGGCCTGGTGACCCTCAACAGCGCCGTCACAGCCAGCGGCAACAGCCAGAAGGCCCTGATCGACAGCCTCAACGGCAACGCCGGGTTCGTCATCAACGATGGCGTATTGCTCAACGCCAACCTCGAACAGCAACTGTGCAAAGCCATCGCCACCCTGAATCGTGAAACCCTCAGTGGCGAACCCCGGGGCAAGGACACACCGTTCCAGCAACTCAACGGCAACCTCACCTTCAATAATGGCGTGGCCAGCAACCCGGACCTGAAAGTCCGCATCCCCGGCATGACCGTCAACGGCAACGGCGATATCGACCTGCGGGTGCTGGGCATGGACTACCGCGTCGGCATCATCGTCGAAGGCGACAAGAGCGACATGCCCGACCCAGCCTGCCAGGTCAACGAACGCTACGTCGATGTCGAATGGCCGTTGCGCTGCCGCGGCCCGCTGGAGCTGGGCGCCAAGGCCTGCCGCCTGGACAACGAGGGGTTGGGCAAGGTCGCGGCGAAGCTGGCCGGCGACCGCCTCGGTGACAAGATCGATGAGAAGCTGGGCGACAAGGTCAGTCCCGAACTGAAAAACGCGCTCAAGGGGCTGTTCAAGCGATGACAGCCGAGCAGTTTTCCACCGCCGTACTGGACTGGTTCGACCGCCACGGGCGCCACGATTTGCCCTGGCAACAGGACATCACCCCGTATCGGGTGTGGGTCTCGGAAATCATGTTGCAGCAGACCCAGGTCAGCACCGTGCTCAATTACTTCGACCGGTTCATGGCCTCGCTGCCTACGGTCCAGGCCTTGGCCGCTGCGCCAGAGGACGAAGTGCTGCACCTGTGGACCGGGCTGGGTTACTACACCCGGGCCCGCAACCTGCAGAAAACCGCGAAAATCGTCGTCGAGCAGTACAACGGTGAATTCCCTCGCGACGTGGAAAAACTCACCGAACTGCCGGGAATCGGTCGGTCCACCGCTGGCGCCATCGCCAGCATCAGCATGGGCCTGCGGGCGCCGATCCTCGACGGCAACGTCAAGCGCGTGCTGGCGCGCTTCACCGCCCAGGAAGGTTATCCGGGCGAGCCCAAGGTGGCGAAACAGCTATGGGCCACCGCCGAACGCTTCACGCCCCAGGACCGGGTCAATGCCTATACCCAGGCAATGATGGACCTGGGCGCCACGCTCTGCACCCGCAGCAAACCCAGCTGCCTGCTTTGCCCGCTGAAAAAGGGCTGCGAAGCCCACATGCTGGGCCTGGAGACGCGTTACCCGATTCCCAAGCCACGCAAGGAAGTGCCGAAAAAACGCACCCTCATGCCGATGCTGGCCAACCGCGAAGGCGCGATCCTGCTTTACCGTCGCCCTTCCACCGGCCTGTGGGGCGGCCTATGGAGCCTGCCGGAACTCGACGACCTCGACGACCTGCAGCACCTGGCGTCGCAACACTCGCTGGAATTGGGCAAGCAACAGGAAATGCCAAGCCTGGTGCACACCTTCAGCCACTTCCAGTTGGCGATCGAACCCTGGCTGGTCCGGGTCCGGGAAACCGGTCATCACGTGGCCGAGGCCGACTGGCTCTGGTATAACCTCGCCACCCCGCCGCGCCTGGGCCTTGCCGCCCCGGTCAAAACCTTGCTCGAACGCGCGGCCGCCGTATTGAACGCAGGAGAGTCGTCATGACCCGCACCATCATGTGCCGCAAGTACAAAGAACAACTCGAAGGCCTGGAGCGCGCACCCTTCCCGGGCGCCAAAGGCCAGGATATCTACGACAACGTCTCGGCCAAGGCTTGGGGCGACTGGCAAAAACACCAGACCCTGCTGATCAACGAAAAACGCCTGAACATGATGAACGCCGACGACCGCAAATACCTTCAAGGCGAGATGGACAAGTTCTTTTCCGGCGAAGAATACGCCAAGGCCGAAGGTTACGTGCCGCCCTCCGAATAAGCCGCTCAGCACCGGGGCGGATCGTAAGCGACGGTAATAATTAAATATTTTTTGATAACGTGCTTGACGACCCCCTGAAAAACCCGTTTAATGCGCCCCGTTGCCCAGATAGCTCAGTCGGTAGAGCAGGGGATTGAAAATCCCCGTGTCGGCGGTTCGATTCCGTCTCTGGGCACCAAAATACCGAAAACCCCGATCAAGAAATTGATCGGGGTTTTTTATTGGCTGGGATTTTTGCACCCAGTTCGTAGAGATGCCTTCGCAAGCAGAACGCAAATAGCGAGGGCTGGATAGCTCATCAAGTCGCTCTCTTCCCCCGCTCCACCGACTCGGCTACATTCGTCCATCCCCCAACAGACGAGTCGACATGGACATCACCGACATCCCCTTTGGCACCACCGATTGGTCAACCATCGAACCCACCGAACACAAAGGCGTCACCGGAACCGCCTATTGGCGCACCCGGCAGTTCGGGAGCATCCGGGTGCGGATGGTGGAATATACGGCGGGGTATCTGGCCGATCACTGGTGCATCAAGGGGCACATTCTGTTTTGCCTGAAGGGTGAGTTGAACACTGAGCTGGAGGACGGGCGGCAGTTCGTGCTCAAGCCTGGCATGAGCTATCAGGTGGCCGACCAGGCCGAGCCTCATCGCTCCTCAACTTCGCTGGGTGCGACCTTGTTCGTGGTGGATTGAAATTCGAAGCGTGCACTCCGAAGCTGTAGGATAGGTGGCCTTATTTTTCATGTCAGGAATCTGGCCATGTCATCGGCAGACAAACAGCAGAAGCGCAACCAGCGCGCCAAGGCGAAAGCCAAGAAGAACCGGATTCAACGCGCCGCTGCGCCGAACGATTTTCTCGATCCGAACGATGAGCGCATCGACCTGGAGACCGTCGATTTATCGGAATTGTTTCAAGCCATGCAGGCTGCTGAAAAGATCAGCCAGCAAGCCATGTGCGTAGCCTTCCTGGCACATCCACTGCTGTCGCTGGTGCTGGAACAGGAAGGTGAGGAGGAAGCCACTGACTTCATCATTACCGCCCTGATCGAATATCGACGCATGACCACCGGTGTCGATGAACAGACCGCGTTGGACTGGGTCGAGAGCAAGCAATTCCAGGCCGATTATGTGGCGGCGTCCCAGGCACTGGCCCAAGGCTCGATCTGACCGTCATCCCGTCAAGCGCTTTTGTGGCGAAGGCGCTTGCGGTGGATGACAACCTCCTGGGATAGCTCCTACAAGCCAGGGTCAATCGACATAGGGCGGCGTCAAATCCGTCCTGCATGAATAAGCTGTTTTTCCTCCAGGCCAATCAGCCCCGTCCTGCATCATCAAAACTTCCCCTGGAGCATGCTTTGGGTCCGCCCCTTCTCAATGGCTGGACACATCGATGACTTCAATTTCACCTCAAGACGACCCGCACCTCGCGCCACTGATCAGTGAACTCGGCCAACTGATCCAGCAGGCACGCCAGAAGGTCTTGCGCGCCGTCGATACGCTCCAGGTGCAAACATGCTGGCAGATCGGGCGACATATCATTGAGTTCGAACAAGGGGGCGCCGAACGGGCGGCTTATGGAAAACGCCTGCTGCCTTCGCTGGCGAAAGTACTGACGGCGCGGTTTGGGAAGGGGTTTGATGCTTCTAATCTGCGCTATATGCGACTTTTTTATCAGGCATTTCCAATGTGTGACGCACTGCGTCACGAATTAAGTTGGACCCACTATCGCCTGCTACTCCGTGTCGAAAATGAAAATGCACGCCGTTGGTATATGAACGAAGCCGCAACGCAAAACTGGTCCACCCGCGCCCTCGAACGCCAGATCGGCACCTTCTATTACGAACGCCTGCTGGCCAGCCGCGACAGGCCCGCGGTGGAGCAGGAGGCCCTCGTCAATCTCAAGGAACTGAACCTCGGCCCCAGGGATATCGCCAGGGATCCGGTGGTGCTGGAGTTCCTCGGGCTGCCCAATGCCGGCACTGTTCTGGAAACGGAACTGGAACAGGCCCTGATTGACCAACTACAGGGATTCCTGCTTGAGTTGGGCAAGGGTTTCGCCTTCATCGCCCGCCAGCAACGCATCAGTACCGAAAGCAAAGACTTCTACCTCGACCTGGTCTTCTACAACTATCTGCTCAAGTGTTTTGTGATCGTCGACCTCAAGCGTGGCGAGCTGAGCCATCAGGACATCGGGCAGATGGACATGTATGTGCGCCTCTACGACGACCTCAAGCGCGGCCCCGATGACAAACCCACCGTCGGCATCATTCTGTGTGCCCAGAAAGACGAATCGGTGGTGCGTTACTCCGTATTGCAGGGCAATGAGCAATTGTTCGCCAGTCAATACAAGCTGGTACTCCCCTCGGAAGAAGAGCTGTGCAATGAGCTGGATCGCGAACGGGCGCGGCTTGGGGAGCAGCACGCAGGCGCAGCGACTTGAGAAATGAGGGCCGACACCCGATGACTGCATACCCAAAAACCCATGTAAGATTTATGTGTTTTTTTCAGCAACGCTCCAGTCAAAGAACCCTGTCCCGCATGTCATCAGCCGCACCACATCCCTCTCTGATCCAGGCATTGCGGACCGAAACCGCTGAACTGCACATCGCCTTGGAAAAACGCCTGCCGTTTTTCTCCGAACACCTGGACCTCAATCTGTATCGGCGCCTGATGGCGGCCTACTACGGTTTCTATCAACCGTTGGAACAACGTCTTCATGTGCTTGCACTGACGCCGACCGGGCTGGACCAATCCCTACGGATCAAACTTCCGGTGCTGCGGGCGGACCTCACGGCACTGGGTCTGGAAGAGACCACTATCGAGGCACTGCCCACCTGCCAGGCGTTGCCGCTGATCGACTCCCGTGCCGCCGCACTCGGCGTGTCCTATGTGTTGGAAGGTGCAACGCTCGGGGGGCAGATCCTGCGGCGTAGGGTGGCGCAGAAGCTGGGGCTTGACGCCTCTAGCGGAGCAGCTTTCCTCAACGTGTATGGCGAGCTCACTGGCCGGCGCTGGAAGGATTTTCTTCAGTACCTGGACGACAGGAACCTTGGCGACGCCCAGACGCTCGAAGTCACACGCGCCGCCAAAGCGACGTTTGCTCATTTTGAACGCTGGCTGGACAGCCAAAAGGTACTGTTATGAACCCGGAAAACCAGGAAGCCTTCGAAGAATTGCTGGCCAACTGCGCAGACGAACCGATCCGCTTCCCCGGAGCCATCCAGCCTCACGGCGTGCTGTTGATGTTGTCCGAGCCCGACTTCGTGATCCGCCAGGTCAGCGCTAACGTGTTGCAGTTGATGGGGCACGACCCCCACCGGCTGCTGGGCCAGACGCTTGATGCACTGTTCGGCCCGGAACAGGCCGAAGCGATCCTGGTCGCCTGCCGCGCCGACGCGGGAAGCGACCACCTGCCCGTCGCTATCGTCGCGAACCAGCAGCGCTTTGACGCGTTGATTCATCGTCACCAGGGCGCCCTGATCGTCGAACTGGAGCAGCACCTGAGCGACTACCGCCCCGAAGGCGTCAGCGGTGAGGCCAACATGGGCCGCATGCTGCAACGCCTGCAAAGTGCAAAAACGCTCCAGGCCCTGTACGAAATCAGCGTTCGGGAAATCCAGGCCATGACTGGCTACGACCGCGTGCTGATCTATCGCTTCGAAGAGGAAGGCCACGGGCAAGTGATTGCCGAGGCCAGTGCGCCGTCGATGGAGCTCTATAAAGGTCTGTTTTTCCCGGCGTCGGATATTCCCGAACAGGCCCGCGAGCTGTACCGCACCAACTGGCTGCGCATCATCCCCAATGCCGACTACGCCCCTGTGCCCCTGGTGCCGCAGTTGCGACCTGACACCCAGGCGCCACTGGACCTGAGTTTTTCCACCCTGCGCAGCGTCTCGCCGATCCACCGCCAATACATGAAAAACATGGGCGTGCTCTCGTCCATGAGCATCTCGCTGATGGAAGGCGAGCGCTTGTGGGGACTGATCAGTTGTGGCAACCGCCAGCCGCTGCTTGTCCCCCATGAAATGCGCATGGCCTGCCAGACCATCGGCCAAGTGCTGTCGCTGCAGATCAGCGCCATGGAAGCCCTGGAACTGGCTCGCCAACGTGACGCCAAACTTGAAGACCTCAAGGTCCTCGCCACCGTCATGGCAGCGTCCAGCGACAACGTCTTCGACGGTTTATCCCATGATCCACAACGGCTGATGGACCTGACCGGCGCCACCGGCGTCGCGATCTTCGAGGACAACAAACTGCACCGCCACGGCCAATGCCCGGAACCGGAGCAGATCCGCGAGCTGCACAAATGGATTCTGGAGACCGGCCAGCCGGTGTTCTCTCGTCACAATCTAAGCAGCACTTTCCCTGCGGCCCAGGCTTATCAAGACGTGGCGAGCGGCGTGCTGGCGATCCATCTGCCCAAGCCTGTGGAAAACGGCGTGCTGTGGTTTCGCCCCGAGGTCAAGCAAACCATCCAATGGAGCGGCGATCCGCAAAAACCCCTGGACCTGGAAAACAGCGAGACCGGCCTGCGTCTGCGCCCCCGGACGTCCTTCGAGATCTGGAAAGTCGAAATGGCCGGCATCAGCACGAAATGGACCCACGGCGACCTGTTCGCGGCCAATGACCTGCGGCGCTCAGCCCTGGAAAACGACCTGGCCCGGCAGGTGCTCAAGGAGCGCCAGGCCGTGCAGGCTCGCGATGAATTGGTGGCCGTGGTCTCCCATGACCTGCGCAACCCCATGACGGTCATTTCCATGCTCTGCGGCATGATGCAAAAGGCTTTCAGCTCCGACGGTTCCCACAGCTCAAAACGCATTGCCTCAGCCATCGATACCATGCAACAGGCCGCCAGCCGCATGAACGCGCTGCTGGAAGACCTACTCGACACATCGCGCATCGACGCTGGCCGCTACACCATCCACCCTCAGCCGATGGACGTCAGCCAGATATTCGAAGACGCATGCTCGTTGCTGACACCGCTGGCCACCGCCAAGGCCATCGACATGTCCTTTCATGCCGAACCCAACCTGAGGATCAATGCCGACCCCGAGCGGCTATTCCAGGTGCTGTCCAACCTGATCGGCAATGCCATCAAGTTCACACCGCAGCAGGGCTCAGTAGGCATCAGTGCGATGTCCGTTGGTAACGAGATCGTATTCAGCGTCCGCGACACCGGTGAAGGTATTACGGCGGAGCAACTGCCTCACGTTTTCGACCGCTACTGGACGACCAAGGAGGGCAACCCGAATGGCACCGGTCTGGGATTGTACATTTCCAAGGGGATTGTCCAGGCCCATGGCGGTAAACTGTACGCCGAAAGCCAGCCAGGCCAGGGCAGCGAATTCTGCTTTACCGTGCCGAGAATCGACTGAGCCGGGCACGCTCCTCCCCTAACGAATTGGAAACCGAAGCCCAATGGCCTCACCGAACAAGCAGCAAAAACGTGCCAAGCGCGCCAAAGACAAAGCCAAGCAGATCCGCATGAGTGGACGTAAATCCATCCCGATGTACGGCGACCCGGCCCACGCCACCGCACAACCACCGGTCTACGTGCTGGAACTGTTCGCCAAGCTGCGCGAAGCCGAGGCCATCAGCCGCAGCGAAATGCTCGACACGCTGCTCGCTTCCCTGAGCGTGATGATCAGCGAACGCCCAGGCCTGCTGGACCTGAAGAACGCCGAAAACGAAAGCATGGCCGCTACCAACCTGGCGGCCGACATGCTGGTGGATTACCGCATGTGGGTCGACGAGATGGACCGCGAGACGGCGCAGCGCTGGCTCAGCACTCCGGAGTTCATCAAGGATTTCAGCGAGGCGCTGGACCGTTATCGCCAGTCGATGGAAGAACCGGCCAGCGAATAAGCCGACCCGCTATTCGTCACCGCTCCAATGGAACACCAGCTTGCGAGCGGCGCCGCTACCAACGTCGGCGGTGTCGCGCCGCGCCTCACCGTTGCGGGTCGCCACCACGGTGTACTTGCCCGGCGGCAACTGCACGTAAACCAGCGGTCCCGCCTCGTCCAGCGTCAGCAGCGCTTGCCCCGCTGCGTTCTGGACGACGACATGCACATCCGGGATGTATTTGTTTTCCGGGCCAATCGCGAACGTCATGTGCAGGTTGTAGCCCTGGGCCTGCCCGATGGCCCGGGCTTCATCCTCGCCAATGCCGCCGGACAGGTAGCTGATGCCGTTCTGTTGCTGCGGCTGGACCTGCACGCCGGCGCTGTCTACCGGCGCCAGGCTGGTGGCATTGAGCATGACAGGAAACAACAGCGCGCCGAGCATGAGGAAGGGCAGCAAAAAGTAATGGTTATGCTTCATGGCGAGGACTCCAGGTACTGGAAACAGCTCATGAGTTCCCTTTTGATTGTGGTTACACGCCAAGGTTTAGATCTATTAGCGATGAACAAAATCAGAAAACCATTCATCGCAACAGCGTATATCCCAGTGACATATCCTACGCGCTTCACGCTTGAACTTTCCGGGAGGACTGCCCATGAAACAAACCACCCTTTTCATGAGCAATCGCAGCCAGGCCGTCCGGCTACCCAAAACAGTTGCAATGCCAAACGATGTAAAACGTGTAGACGTGATTGCCACAGGAAGAGCACGCATCATCACATCAGCCGGCGAAGCATGGGATAGCTGGTTCGATGGAGACTCCGTGACAGCAGATTTTATGACAGAGCGTGAACAGCCTGCCAATCAGGAGCGCGAGCTCTTCACACGCTCATCCGATTAACCCTTCCAACCCCCGTCCAAAGCTGGCACCATCGCGCCTTTTTTTACGCGACTCCCCGGGTTTTTCACCGGTAAGCAGGGTTCAGACGGCCGTTGGGTTGTTGAAGGCGCGACAGACTGCTGCGCCCATGCGACAACCTGCCGCACATCCCCGGTTTACCACCCCCGGTGCTGTTGGCGGCCATTCGGACGCATGCTAGCTTGGCCGCCTCGCCAAGGAAGGCCGCCAACAGCAAGGGAGCACACACATGAGGACCGCACATGGCCCAGGCCACGCCCGCGCTTGAAATCCGCAACCTGCACAAACGCTACGGCCAGCTGGAGGTGCTCAAAGGCGTCTCGCTGACCGCCCGCGACGGCGATGTGATCTCGATCCTGGGTTCCTCCGGTTCCGGCAAATCCACGTTTCTGCGCTGCATCAACCTGCTGGAAAACCCCAACCAGGGGCAGATTCTGGTCGCCGGCGAAGAGCTCAAGCTCAAGGCCGCGAAAAACGGTGAACTGGTGGCTGCCGACGGCAAACAGATCAACCGCCTGCGCAGCGAGATCGGTTTTGTGTTTCAAAACTTTAACCTCTGGCCGCACATGAGCGTGCTCGACAACATCATCGAAGCGCCACGCCGGGTGCTCGGCCAAAGCAAGGCCGAAGCCGTCGAGGTGGCCGAAGCCCTGCTGGCCAAGGTTGGCATCGCCGACAAGCGCCACGCCTACCCAGCCGAGCTGTCCGGTGGCCAGCAACAGCGCGCGGCCATCGCCCGTACTTTGGCGATGCAGCCCAAGGTGATTCTGTTCGACGAGCCCACTTCCGCCCTTGACCCGGAAATGGTCCAGGAAGTACTTAGTGTGATCCGCGCCCTGGCCGAAGAAGGTCGTACCATGCTGCTGGTGACCCACGAAATGGGGTTCGCCCGTCAGGTTTCCAGCGAAGTGGTGTTTCTCCACCAAGGCCTGGTCGAAGAACAAGGATCGCCACAGCAGGTCTTCGAAAACCCGCTTTCGGCGCGCTGCAAACAATTCATGTCCAGCAACCGCTAACGGAGCAGTACACATGCAGACCTATAGGAAATTTCTTCTGGCCGCAGCCGTCAGCCTGGTCTTCTCGACCAGCGCCATGGCGGTCGAGAAGCTGAAGATGGGCATCGAAGCGGCCTATCCGCCATTCAACAACAAGGACGCCAGCGGCCAGGTCGTGGGTTTTGACAAAGACATCGGTGACGCCCTGTGCGCCAAGATGAAAGTCGAGTGCGAAGTCGTCACCTCCAACTGGGACGGCATCATTCCCGCCCTGATGGCCCAGAAGTTCGACTTCCTGATTTCTTCGCTGTCGATCAACGAAGAACGCAAGCAAGCGGTGGACTTCACCGACCCGTACTACTCCAACAAACTGCAATTCATCGCGCCGAAAAACGTCGAGTTCAAAACCGACAAAGAGTCCCTCAAGGGCAAGGTCATCGGGGCACAGCGCTCCACCCTCGCAGGTACCTGGCTGGAAGACGAACTGGGCAGCGATATCACCGCCAAGCTCTACGACACCCAGGAAAACGCTTACCTGGACCTGACCTCCGGCCGCGTCGACGCGATCCTGGCCGACAAATACGCGAACTACGACTGGCTGAAAACCGAGGCCGGCCGTGGTTATGAATTCAAAGGAGACCCGGTAGTAGAAGGCGACAAGATCGGCATCGCGGTGCGCAAGGGTAACGATGAACTGCGCAACAAGCTGAACACCGCCCTCAAGGAAATCATTGCTGACGGCACCTATAAAAAGATCAACGACAAGTACTTCCCGTTCAGCATCTATTGATGCTGACGTGCCTGGCCGGCGACGCTCCCTGGCAGCGCCGGCCCTTAGCAAAGCCTGCCGCGATATGAATTCTTACCCATGATGATCGATCTCTACGGATTCGGCCCGGCGCTCGCCGCCGGCGCGCTGATGACCGTCAAACTGGCGCTCACGGCCCTCTGCCTGGGGCTGGTGCTCGGCCTGCTCGGTGCCTTGGCCAAGACTTCGCCGTACAAACCGCTGCAATGGCTGGGCGGCACCTATTCGACGTTGGTTCGCGGCATCCCGGAATTGCTCTGGGTGCTTTTGATCTACTTCGGCACGGTCAACTTGCTGCGTGCCCTGGGCGAGTATGTCGGCAACCCCGATCTCACCCTCGACGCCTTCGCCGCGGGCGTCATTGCCCTGGGCCTGTGCTTTGGCGCCTACGCCACGGAAGTATTTCGCGGCGCGATCCTGGCGATTCCCAAGGGCCACCGTGAGGCAGGCGTCGCCCTTGGCCTGTCGAAGTGGCGGATCTTCACCCGGTTGATCATGCCGCAGATGTGGCGCATCGCCCTGCCCGGCCTGGGCAACCTGTTCATGATCCTGATGAAGGACACCGCGCTGGTCTCGGTGATCGGCCTGGAAGAGATCATGCGCCACGCGGAAATCGGCGTGACCGTGTCCAAGCAACCGTTCCTCTTCTACATGGTGGCAGCGTTCATGTATCTGGGCCTCACGGTGCTGGCCATGATCGGCATGCACCTGCTGGAACAGCGCGCCGCCCGTGGCTTTACCAGGAGCACCCAATGAACTGGGAAGTCATCATCAAATGGCTGCCGAAGCTGGCCCAAGGCGCCACACTGACCCTGGAGCTGGTGGCCATCGCCGTGATTGCTGGCCTGTTGCTGGCGATTCCATTGGGCATCGCCCGCTCTTCGCGGCTGTGGTACGTGCGGGCTTTGCCCTACGCCTACATCTTCTTTTTCCGTGGCACCCCGCTGTTGGTCCAGCTGTTTTTGGTCTACTACGGCCTGGCGCAATTCGATGCCGTGCGCAGCAGCGCGTTGTGGCCGTACCTGCGCGATCCGTTCTGGTGCGCCACGGTCACCATGACCCTGCACACCGCCGCCTACATCGCCGAAATCCTGCGCGGCGCAATCCAGGCCATCCCAAAGGGCGAGATCGAAGCCGCACGGGCCCTGGGCATGTCGCGGCCCAAGGCATTGTTCTACATCATGCTGCCCCGCGCTGCGCGCATCGGCCTGCCGGCCTACAGCAACGAAGTGATCCTGATGCTCAAGGCCAGTGCCCTGGCGAGTACCGTGACCCTGCTGGAACTCACCGGCATGGCCCGTACCATCATTGCCCGGACCTACCTGCCGGTGGAGATCTTCTTCGCGGCCGGCATGTTCTACCTGTTGATGGCGTTCCTGCTGGTGCAAGGCTTCAAACAGCTGGAGCGCTGGTTGCGCGTCGATGCCTGCCAAGGGCGCTGACGGCGACGTGCTGACGGGCGAAGCGTTGCTTGCCCGTTTCACGGCGCTGGATCTTTTTCTCACAGCCCACCAGGCGCTGTGGAAACCGCGCCCCTTCACTCACCTTCAACTGCCATGGGAAACCGCCTACCCAGCATTGGCCCACTGGCTACGCCAGCGTTCACTGGAGGATGCGGAAAACGACCATCATCAGCCGTGGCTCATGGAAGACGCGCCAGCGCCATTCCCAGAACTGGCGGCCATTGCCCAGGAACTGAGTGCCATCCCAGAGTTGCCAGCCGCTGAGCTGAAAGCACCCGGTCATCGTCTCAACGTCGACGTACCCGGCCGCAAATGGCAACAGATCGAAGCCTTCGCCAGCCGCCTGCACTTCGCCACCGAACCCAGCCACTGGCTGGACTGGTGCGCCGGCAAAGGCCACCTCGGTCGACGCTTGCTGCAGGATGCGCAAAAACTGACGTGCCTGGAATACGACCCGGTCCTGGT
This sequence comes from Pseudomonas sp. B21-054, assembly GCF_026016345.1. Classification (NCBI taxonomy): domain Bacteria; kingdom Pseudomonadati; phylum Pseudomonadota; class Gammaproteobacteria; order Pseudomonadales; family Pseudomonadaceae; genus Pseudomonas; species Pseudomonas sp. B21-054. The sequence continues at coordinate 359,786 of NZ_CP087204.1, read as the reverse complement.
CACCAGCGGCCAGCAACTGAGCCAGCGCCACCACCTACCCGCCACACATCTGCAACAGGATGTACTGGCCGCGAACGCAGCCCAGGCGATCTCACCCGAACACACACCTGTGGCTCTGCACGCCTGCGGCGACCTGCATGTGCGGCTGATGCAATTGGCGAGCGTCACCGGCTGCGCACAACTGGCTGTCGCACCGTGCTGCTACAACCGCATCAGCACTGAGTGTTATCAACCACTGTCCGACGCCGCCAAAGACTCCGCCTTACAGCTATCGCTCGAGGATCTCGGACTGCCACTGACAGAAACCGTCACCGCGGGTGCCCGCATCCGACGGCAACGAGACCACTCCATGGCCTGGCGACTGGGCTTTGATTTGTTGCAACGGCAGATCAGAGGATGCGACGAGTACCTGCCCACCCCTTCGTTACCGAGCGCCTGGCTGGAAAAATCCTTCGCCCAATACTGCATCGATCTGGCAGCCTTGAAGGACTTATCCACAGTCGGTTCGCCTGATTGGGCTGCATTAGAACAAGCGGGCCATCAACGCCTGGCCGAAGTGCGCAACCTGGAATTGGTGCGAGGCCTTTTCCGACGGCCATTGGAGCTGTGGCTGGTTCTGGATCGAGCACTGTTCCTCATTCAAAAAGGCTACGACGTTCGCCTTGGCATTTTCTGCGAATCGCTCCTGACCCCACGAAACCTGATGGTGCTTGCAGAGCGTTATTGAAGCGAAACAGGCTGTGGATAACTCTGTTGATGGAATCTACGCGGCGCCAAGAAATCCGCGATTTCCTGACCGAACGAAGAGTGGTCATTTTTTGTTCATCTGCATAAAAAACCATGAAAACAGGCATTTGCGTGCAAACGAGAAAGCTGTCACAAAATCGCAAGATGCCGGCCGCCTCGTTCTTCCTATTGTGCATAAGCGCCTGAGCGAAACGACATAACTAACGAATTCAGGGCGGTTATGAGCGAGCAATTGGGTCCAGCGCGACATCCACTTAACCCGCTATTGCTCCTGAATATCACCACTGCCCATGAACGCGCCGACAGGCCAAAGCCCAACGCCACGCCCTGCAAAACAACCGCACCTGACGAGCCCTGAACAAACGACTTCTCCGCCGCGCCGTACCTAAGCCGAACGCTGTGCAAAAATAGTCAGAATTCAGGGGTTTACAGAACTGGCCCAATCGCTATAATCGTCGCCCACACGCCGGTATAGCTCAGTTGGTAGAGCAACTGACTTGTAATCAGTAGGTCCCGGGTTCGACTCCTGGTGCCGGCACCATACAAGGTTCCAGAGAAGGCTTTCAAAATCTCTGGAACCCCCGAAAAACCCGCCTTCTGGCGGGTTTTTTCGTTTTGGCGTTCCATCGGTTTCCGTCAGAAACTGGTAGATTCCAACCGTTTTAAGGGTAGAGTTTGGGATACAGGTCACTTCGATAAAAGGGAGTACCCTTATGTCGCGCACCACAGCTCCGCTCTCCGACGCAGCTTGCCGCTTGGCAAAACCTACAGACCGCGCCTACAAGCTTTTCGACGGCGATGGCCTCTACCTCCTAGTCCAGCCCAATGGCCGCAAAGGCTGGCGGCTCCGTTACGTCAAACCTGACGGACGCGAAGGACTGACCTCGTTCGGCAACTACCCCGTCATTGGCCTCGCTGATGCGCGCCGCAAGCGCTTGGAAGTTAAGCGAATGCTGGCGGATGGCGTTGACCCTATAGAGACCAAGCACCAAGCCAAGGCGGAAGCCGTAATCAAAGGCAGAACCTTTGAAAGCGTTGCGTTCGACTGGCATACGGAAATGTCGGCCAAGTGGGCACCAGGCCATTCCAAGACTGTGATGAGTCGCCTCAAAACCCACGTGTTCCCGCTGATCGGCGCCCGCGCCATTGTCGACCTCGACACCCATGACCTCATGCAGCCCTTGGAAGCGATCAAGAAGCGCGGAACGATAGACGTAGCTTTAAGGGTACAAAACTACCTGCAGAGCATCATGCGCGAGGCAAAACGCCTCCGGCTTATCACCGCCAACCCTGCATACGACCTCGAAGGCTTGATCAAAGCCCCGCGGGTGGTACATCGCCCCGCTCTACCCTTATCGCGACTGCCGGAACTACAGGAGCGGATCGACACCTATAAAGGCCGCGCACTTACCCGCCTGACGGTGATGCTATCGCTGCATGTATTTGTACGCTCCAGCGAACTGCGTTTCGCCCGCTGGAGCGAGTTCGACCTCAAGCGTGGCACCTGGGAGATACCGGACACTCGACCCGCGTTGGAGGGAGTACCCTTTTCCACAAGGGGTACGAAGATGGCAGGGGATATCCATTTAGTACCCTTATCGCCGCAAGCAGTAGCGCTACTCGAAAAAATCCATGCACTCACAGGCAAATTCGCATTGGTCTTCGCAGGGGATGCCAAACCCTGGAAGCCCATGTCCGAAAATACCGTGAACAACGCGCTTCGGACGATGGGATACGACACCAAAACCGATATCTGCGGGCATGGATTTCGTTCGATGGCCTGCAGCGCACTGATCGAGTCAGGATTGTGGTCGGAGACAGCCATTGAACGGCAGATGAGCCACAAGGAGCGCAACAACGTTCGCGCCGCTTACATCCACAAGGCCGAGTTCATCGAGGAGCGCAGGCTGATCATGAACTGGTGGAGCCGGTACCTGGAGGCCAACCGGCAGGAGCATGTCACTCCGCACGAATTCGCGAACCAGACGGGAGCGAACGTCACTCGCCTAAAAGCAAAACGTGGCGCAACCGAGTAAGCGCTCGGTCTTCATATCTCAGCGATCCGTTTGTCCACGCGGGTCCATCCAAGCAGGGCTGCAAAGCCGCCCTGCTTGGATGGACCTTATCTAGAAAATCAAAAAGCTGACGATGCTCATGTGAAAAGATACCTATATCCACAGGCCCAGACTCCTTTAACTGAGAGAGTCGCCCGCAACTACCCACAGATTGCTGAAAAATAGAAAATCGCTTGCGCTGAGGGCTCTCAATCCGAGCAATATGCTACAAACAACCAGTCGGCGAGCCCCAATTGCGATTGGAGCACATGCGAACTCGACACCAGCGCAGTTGCAATGCAAAAAACCGACGAAAGGTTTTGCGGGTTTGCGCGAGCTTTGCGGCTCCCAGGCCCCCCCTGTAAAGTTAATGAAATATTTTGGCAAAGGGCAAAGGGCAAAAGCGATGCCAGCGTTTAGAGGACCCTAAGTGCACTAGAAATCTGATGCTTTACTATTACCCTAGCATAGAGGATCTGGTAAAAAACCATGCTGATTTTCATAGAGAAAACTCAATGAGTATAACAATTATCCATGTAACCGACCCACACTTCGGAAATGAACTTCCAACCTACAATCGCGAGCAAATAAAATCCGCCCTCATTGAAAAAATCAACAACGAACAAGGACAAAAAATCTTAATCATCAGTGGCGACATTACTTTTAAAGCAAGAGCTCAAGGGTACGATGAAGCTACTGAGTTTTTTTCCAGCGTGATCGCTGAGTGCAATATTCCAAGATCACACATTATTGCCTGCCCTGGAAACCATGATATTTTTGCTGATACCACCTTTAATAAATTTGACAACTTTATTTACTCACTACGTAAAGATGATGTTTTTTCCGCCTCGCAAAAAAACGAATCAATATTAGAAATTGACGACATAATTTTCCTCACTTCAAATTCCTCGCATCACCTCAATCACACTTACGGACTAATCCCAGAGTCAACAATTGAAAAACTAAATACAGAGAAGCAGAGATTCCTGAAATTCAACCACAAAATATTCATCACGCACCATCACCTAATAAGTCAGCGAAACGGCGACACATCAACTATCAGAAATACACACAAGCTCCTTTTCACACTTGAGAGTTTAGGTTTTGACTACGTCCTCCATGGACATCAGCACTCGAGTTTGGATTTGTCTTTTGGAGAATGTCGAACAAAAATACTTTCTGGACGTTCTTTAAACTTTCACGACAGGGGGTACCACAATGGATTTAGTGCAATCACAATAGAAACTGGTATAATCAAGCGTTTTATTGTCACGCCTGACAAAGATCCAACTAAGCTGATTTTCGAGGAGATGAAATGAAGAGCAAGTTTATTGTGTTTGAGGGGATTGATGGTTCCGGTACATCCACACAGTCCGAACTGCTAAAAAAAGCGCTTAATGCAAAAAACATCAAATGTCATCTCACCTGCGAACCTTCTGACGGCCCCATCGGAAATATGATCCGTCAGATTTTCAAGGGTAGGATTAACGTAGCCAAAGGTTCCAACCCAAACATTGACAGCGGAAATTTATTTGACGAACAAATGGCATACCTTTTCGCCGCTGACCGCCACGATCATCTCTACAACGATATTGATGGCGTATTTAAGCTAAAAGCCGAGGGCGCAGTCGTTATTAGCACAAGATATTATTTCTCTTCTTTTGCATATCACTGCTCAAACCAAGAAGACTTCAATTTGGTAAAAACACTGAACGCAAGGTTTCCTGATCCAGATTTGGTAATCTATCTAGACAACCCTGCCAAAAAATCAATAGAACGAATAAATGAAAGGTCTTTTAAAGACGAATATGAAAATACAGAAAAGCTTCTGACTGCCAAAAACAATTACGAAAAAATCTTTCAAGAATACAAGGGTAGAACACTTAAAATAGACGCAACCGGGTCTATCGAGTCTATTCATAAAAAAATCCTATTAGCAGTAGATGCCTTAATTGAAAATTGAATACATCGAAACAACCTCATTAGAGGACATTGTTAATCATGCATCTGGAGAAATTCCAGATGGTAAATTTATCATCAACTACATCTTACCTTTTTCCATCCCGATTAAAATTATAAAAGACAATCCAATTCGAGATGTGTCGGATGAAGCTTTACTTTGGGCGAGCAAAGTACGCCCCGAGGAACTTCATATAAACCACGGGGAATTCATTGGGGATGGACTAGATCACATCATATCGCAGCTCACTCATAAAAAAACTAGTAATAGAGCAATAATATCCCTTATAGACCAAAGCAAAATCTCTAATTCTGGCGACACCCCCATACCATCTTTCATGGTGCTGCAATGCAACATTTACGAGAGTACTCTTTATTGCACTGCATATTTTCGAGCACTAGAAGTTACAACTTTCCTGCGCGTAAACCTAGAAGAAATTCGACTTAAAATAGCCAGCATCTATGACGCCATCCCGGATTTTAAAACTGTAAACTTAACTATCTTTGCTTTCCGAGCATACTCTAATAAAAATATAAATACACTGAAGATACCTTTGATAGATCGCCTCACCGAGGCGAAAATCGTGACAACATTAATCAGAAAGCCTACAGAAATCTCTGAACTACTAAAACAAAAATGCAAAGACTCAACCGTAGTTTTAACCGGCTCATTGGAAAAAATAATTTCCTCCCTCAGCGAGCTTGAGGACAAGGACGTATGTTTCAATCGAGTGCTAGCGTTACATCTCACAAAAAAGGCGCTCGCAACCGCTAACGATTTAAAAGAAAAACGCGCCGTAAACTCACACCATGATGACTTTGAAAAACTAAATAGAGAGCTCGAAGAAAATATTCTTGCACTTTCCAAGGAGTTTTATAATGCGTAAGACACTAGATGAAATAAAGTTAGCACAAAAAGAATTTGATCAAACTCATAAAATTGGGGCTAAAAGCTTCTATACAGAAATCAATGAACAAAATATCAGCGAGCTTGAGCACCTAGCTGTATGCCTATCTGGAGAGTTCGGTGAGTTCTGCAACATTGTAAAAAAAATATCTCGAGGAGATTTCTCTCTCCGAAGTGCAAAGGCTGAGCTTAGTGAAGAGCTGGCAGACACTTTTATATATTTACTAAAAATCTCAAACCAATTAGATATTGATATCGAAACTGAGATCCTCAAGAAAATAGAAAAAAACAAAACAAGATTCCCGAAGGTATAAATATGCACAGCTTTGTTGGAAGCGACTTAAATGACATATATTTAGATACCCTTATTTCATGTCAGAGCCTTTGCTCACAGCTCAGTACTTCCCGAGCGGGTGCTGTATACGATTTCGGTCCGGCATGTTTCGAGTTCACCAACCCTGTTGATCAAATACTAACGCTAAGGAATAGATGCTTTAATCCATATTTCGCCATTGTGGAAGCAGCATGGGTTTTAAGCGGAAAGAATTCGCTTGCACCATTAAAAACAATGATAGCAAATTATTCTCAGTACTCAGACGACGGCAAAACTCTAAATGGAGCCTATGGCTTCAGAATGAAAAGATATTTCGGTCAAGACCAGTTGTCTCAATCAATAGATCTTCTGAAAACAACCCCCTCAAGCCGCAGGGCAGTACTAACACTATACGCTCCCGACGACTTAAATCGAAAGAACTCTTTAGACATCCCATGCAATACCACAATATATCTAAAAATTAGAGACAATAAGCTCGACATAACTGTTTTAAACAGATCAAATGATTTATTTATGGGAATACCTTACAACATCTTCGTATTCAATTGCGTACAAAAATACATTGCAAATCACCTTGGTTTAGACGTAGGAGTACAGCGGCACTTTACCGATTCGCTACATTTATATCAATCAGACATTGAAAAAGTTGAGAACATAATCCAGACAAACCATCAACATGAAATTCTTAGCTGGAAAGAACATCCATCCCCAACACATCTGTATAAAAGCATTCTATCCGAGCATGAAGCCATATCCGAACCAGACTTAAACAACATACAATGCCCTTACACTAAAAAAACATTTGCTGACTACTTCACATACAAAGCAAGCAGAAGCAGTATTGATTTAATTCAATCCTTGCCGTATGATAAGTTTGGTTTAAGCGTAAAACTATGGATCGAGTCACTCAATCAAAAGGCAGCATACCCATGCTAAGAATACCTAATATTCTATTAACCAGTGTTGAAGATTTTATTGACTGGTCAATCGAGTTAGCAGAGAAGCATCTTACCCAGGCTCCTCGCCTTAGAGAGTTGATCTTAAACTCAAACATAAACAACAAAGAATATTTTTCAATTAAAGATGACAAGATCCTTATTCAATATGTGCTTCTCTGCTTAGCGTACGGACAGCTAGAACCAGGTGTTTACCAAGATCCTCATTACAAAAGCGTTATCACCACAAAAACTTCAATCATTCTTAACCATATAAACCTAGACAAGAAAGGAGTCACCTTCATTACTTCAATAGAAGAACAGGTTATTTCAGCACTGACCATCGCAACTGGCATATAAATAATCAGCTAACATCACGGGTAAGTTTTCTCCGATGAGTGTGGATTTTGCGGCCCCCATGGATGTCCCTGTAAAGCTACAACGGTGTGCCCCACAAAAGTCGCCGTTTTTTGCCAAACGCATCCTTCTATTTTCATTTGGATGCTCTCAAATCGACCATTTGCGATTTGCCTAAAATTGAATTTTCCCTCTCTTACTCCAACCGTCTATGACGGATCATTTTTACTGTTAACTTGTAGTAGTAAAGTGTCGCGGGGGCACGGCCCCTCAGGTGGTGATGTAGAAACTATTTCAGATGCTTCTTCCGCCACATGCCCCCACGGTCGTCAATCACCTTACACATCCTATCCGCCTGCCTTGTGTGTCGCTGCCGGATGACCTGTGAGTTGGTGCGTACTAGGTTCAGAAATAGCACCACATCGATGCGGTTTACCCCCCAATTCATGACTGTTTTGTTGTCGAACGGCCTGATCGAGTATGCGGTTTTGCCAGTATTCTTCGCCTAGGTTCGGAGTGAGCGCTCGATCTTCATATTTCGGTGATCCGCTTGGATGGACCTCATTTAAAAAATATAAAGCCCACGCAACTGTCTGTGGAAAACTACTGATTTCCACTGGTGGATAATTTCATCCACAGCCGGAGAATCCCCGAAAATTCGAGCCTTGACCTGAATTATCCACAGGCGTAGAAAAGATCGGGCAAAGCGCTGTCGTTGACAGCAACCCCAGGTAGCCAGAACCTTTAAGGCTACGCCACACCGTGGTGGTTCTCCCAAAGTGCGATTAGCGTCCGGCGGCCCGCACGGTCACAGCGATGTGATGGATGCCTACTTTTATCAGTGTCCCCACTGCGGCAACTCATACTCTTTCATAGCTGCCCTGCAGCAACCTATCCGTTTGGCCATTTCATTGCGCCAACCTGCGCCCGTCTCTTTCTCCCGGAAAGAGACGGGCGCTCCTACCGCTGCTGCAGCCCAACTCGTACAAGGCTTTGCGGCATTCCCCCTCGTGACAATCGGCGTGACAAACACCGAAAAGTCACCAGCAACAGCGATGCAGATGATGGTGCCGCAACCCACGGAATGGACTGCACCTGACTGACAGTCAGGCATGCCCCCGGTCATCGCTTCACTGCCTTCACCCGAATCAGGATCTCGCGGCATTGGTCTCGTCAGCCAGCGCAGCCTCCACCCGCCCACTTCTGCGGAAGTGTTCAGGAGGCCAGATCATGAGATGCCCAAGCTCCCGGTCGTAAGGAGCCGCCAGTCCTGCGTTAGTGGACAACCCTCACAGGTCGCAGGGGCCTTGATCCCTGATAACACTCAGCATTCTTGGCGGGATGACGTGGGGCGAGGACTGTAGAGCAGAAGATGAGAGGAGCGATATGGCATTGGTGGGTAGACGCGATGGTCGTAATTTCGGCTACGGCAGGCAATTGAGCTACGCCGGGCCGCAGGCGCTGAAAGACATGTTTGGCGGAGGCCACTACGGCACGGTCAAGGCGCACTGTGACCGGTGGTTGGCATTCGCGAAATGGTGCCGCTCCGAACAGGGGCCCGGTATCAATGATGCCCGGCAGATTGATCGGAGGGTGTTGGCCGACTATGCGGCGTATCTGCGCGACGTGGTTGAGCGCGGTGACCTCGCCATCAGCACCGCACAAAATCGGCTATCCAGCGTTAACAGGACCATGGCGGCGCTTCGCGGTGATCAGTATGTGAAGTTGCCGAGCCCGAGTAAGGCGCTGGGTATCCAGCGCACCGGGGTTCGACACTCGGTGCCGCAGGGTCAAGACCGCGAGCAGGTTAAGCAGATCGTCGATGCGCTCTGCCGCCAACATCAACTACGGGCCGCCGCAATCGTTCTGTTGGCGCGAGCCACCGGGATGCGCTTGCGTGAGGCCATCTTGGCTGACCTGCCACGGCTAAGCCGTGAGGCTAACGACCTAGACAGGATAAACATTCAGGATGGCACCAAAGGTGGTCGCGCCGGGGCCTCGGCGCCACGTTGGATTGCGATGGATGACAATGTTCGAGGTGCACTTGGGTTTGCACGGCAGGTATCGCCTGCGGGTAGCCGCAACCTGCTTGCGCCACACGAAAGCTACCTGAAGTTTCTGCAAGAAATCATCCGCCCTGCGCGAGACATCCTGCATGCACACAACCTCAAAGGCTTCCATGAGCTTCGAGCGGCTTACGCATGTGAACGCTATGAGCAGATCACCCAACACCGCGCACCTATCTACGGCGGCCAATGTTGCCAGGTAGATAGGAACCTTGATCGTGAGGCCCGACGACAAATCAGCTATGAACTGGGGCATGGTCGGATCAATGTGGTCGCGGCCTACATTGGTGGCCGGCCATGAGCAAGCCATTCGACATGGAGTTGTTCTTAGCTGGGGTGCTGACCGGCTCGCACGCAACTCGGCAACGCCATTTGCGCCAGGCGAAAACTATTCAGACTGAAATCGCAAAGCGCTGGCAACGAGAAACGCCTTGGGCTTGGCAGAGAAAGCATTTGGCTTGGTTTCTCGATCGTCGCCTAAACGGGCGGAGTGAGGCGACGCGGTACTATTACTTACTAACTGTGCGGCTGCTCGCTTGTCGGTTGGAAAAGTCATGGGTATTCGGGTAGATGAGGATGCTCATATTGTTTTCACGGTCGGTGTCAATGGGCAGAAGTTGGTAGCGTGCTAGGGAGATAGCTATCGCCCGTAAAGGCAAAACCGACACTTTCGACGGAAACTATCGATATCGCGAGCGATAAGTTTTGGCATGGCGTAATAATGTTATGTGTAGCGATCTTTGTTGGATTATACTGATTCTTTTTTATGTTGCTCTGCAGGGTCGGGCTCGGCCAATTAGTCAGCTGTTAGAAGTTTTGTGAATTCTCAGGGAGTATATGGGTGTTATCGATGGCTTGCGGTGAAAAACCTATTCCTAATGTGTTATTCAAATACAGGGATGACTCTGGGCGCACAGAGAATATTTTTAAAGAAAAGAAAATTTGGTTATCATCACCGGCTCAGTTGAATGATCCTTTAGAGTGCCGAATTGGTGAAATTCCTAAGGAGTGGGAAGCTAGCAATATCCGAACCATGGAAGGGGCCCAGTTAATGGGCATGATAGCTCGTCCGCCATTTTTTGAACCTCCTAAGAATATTCTTTCTCTGAGTGAGCGAGAAACCAAACAATGGTTGAAGCGCTTAAAAAAACTGGATCATCCTAGGAAGATAAAGGCCATGCGAGAACTGTATTCCGAACATGGAATACAGCTATCTAGACCTGAAAATGTATTCAAGGATATGCGTAGCCGAATTTCTGCAGTTGGTATATTCAGTCTTAGTGAGACTTGTTATAGTGAGTTGATGTGGGCGCACTATGGTGCTTGCCATCAAGGCGTAGCGCTTGGGTTTTCAATCACGCCGGGCTCCAAGTTGGCAAGTACTAGACATTGCTTGCCTGTAAGTTATGCAAGAGAAAAGCCTATGTTCAAGGCTGGCTTTAAAAATGAAGTGCAAATTATGGCTCCCGGTAGCGGTATGCCTAATATTCAGAGAGTGTCATTTGAAGATGATGTGTTTAGATCAGCAATAAGTACTAAGACTCCTGCCTGGGAGTATGAGAAGGAGTGGCGATACGTAGAGGAAAGTCATGGGCTGTTTGACTTTCCTGGTACTCTAAGTCAGATTGTGTTTGGGATGAAAATGAGTAATGATCGGAAGCAGCATTACAAAAATCTTGTTAGTGAATTTATTGGTAGTGATGTGGAGTATTTTGAGATAGTAGAGGGGGCTGACTTGTGTGGTATCGAAGCTCGGAAGATTTGAACTGAGCTGATGCTTACTTAAATCTGGCGCTCGGCTCATCTTATATTTCCATAGGTTGTAATTGTGACTATCTGTTGGCAGGGAGTAGTCTGAATCCGCTAGCGGGTTTCAATAGAATTTGTATCGTCCACAGCCGCTAGCTGCGATTGGTAGCTGTGGTCGAAACCATATATTCGAACATGTGGCAAGATATTGCTGGGCGGTGGTTAAGCGTTCGGCGGATCACTTTCAGTTTAGGGGCATAGATCATAAGCTCGGTCTCTAAGCTGTCATTTTTCCTGCTTTTCCGATTTTTCCCTGCGAGCAACCGTGCAGGTTGCTTGAGGTAGTTTTAGGGATAGCATCAGATATCTTCAATGATAATAATGTTTGAATTCATGCCCTTGGGCCTTGATACGACTCCTGGTGCCGCACCATACAAAACGAAGTCCTCGCAGAAATGCGAGGGCTTTGTTGTTTCTGGGTCTTCACTTTTCCTCCCCACCTGAAAAACCTGTGGGAGCGAGCTTGCTCGCGATGAGGCCATCAAACCCACCGACAATCTTTCAGCCAGGACAACGGGCAGCCTTTCTTGGACCGGCTCAACCAAACAGCATTTTTTGCCAGTGATCCTCACTCACAACGGCAATCGAAGCCCCTGCCTCCCGCAGCTCCACTGCCTTCATGATCTTCGTTCCGTAGGTGCTGTGGCGCCACTGCTCATTGCCCACGCTGCCGACCACCAGGTAATGCACTTTTTTACTCACCCCGCCCCCAATCAAACCGCCACGCTCCTCGACCAATGCCTGGCAATCTTTACGCGGCCCAAAAGCCATGACGCCCGTAAATACAACCATTCGGCCATCCCACACCAAATCGGGGGCCGGGGAATTGAATGAAGATCCGTTGGAGCAACCGCAACAGCTCCACTGACCTTCGGTGTCTCAATGCTCACTCCAGAAAAACTACGCAGGATGTTCAGCAAATCAAGAGATTCATCCGGATCAAACCTAGCACTCTTGGGCACGGCCCTCCATTTGATCAAGGAAACCTTTTATCCCTTTGCGATAAATCAGGATCAGGCGGATCTGATAGGCCGTGCAAGCATCATTTTCGAACTTTCATATTCCGCTGCCCTCCATAAAAACTATCCTCTTTAGCAGATAAACTGCCGGCACCTTCCAAACAACCGACAGACAAACCCGCACTTAAAAATATCGTATTATTCCTTAAAGCTCTATTCGCTATTCATAAAACATCTATGAACCTGTCACTATCGACAGTAGACCGATCTGCATTTCCCAGATAATACTTTTCCGTACTGATGATCAACAACATGTAAAGGGACAGTCCTCCCCCCGAAGGTCGGACAGGAGAAGGATCACGGCAGTCTGAAATAAATTCACCAAAGACTACAGATAAAACCGAAAACTGATCAATTACCTAAGTGAGCGATTATGAACATTCGTGAAATTCTTGAAACAAGGCTTATCTATCCTACCCCTGATTTGATAAGTCCATATGCCGCAGCCATACAGGAACATACCGACAAGCAATGGATCGACGGTGAACTTAGAAGCCTGCTCCCCGAAGCTGCCCGCGAAAATTATAAACGTGTTCGTACCGGTTATATGGCTGCAAGATGGTGGCCCCTTACGCCAACTCATGAAAGATTGATACCGTTGGCACGCCTTATGTTATGGTCCATGTATAACGATGATATATATGAGCTGTGTACACCCGAGGGGGTACGTCATGGGCAAAAATGTTCCGTTGCTGTTTTAAAAGGAACCCTTACTGCCAGCGATGCCAATATTCCACTCGGGGCGTTTCTCGCGCAAATGCGTCAGGAATTCCTGGCATTTATACCCCAGTCGTCCATCGATCGTATTGCAGATAACATAGATATTTATTTCGATGGTGTGGAAATAGAAACCATGTACAAGAGAGATAGGCGGTTCCCGACACCATCCAATCAACGAATGATCCGGGAAAAGACGTTGATGCTTCGCGCCTTTAATGAATCTATGGAAGTGGAAACAGGTGTAACGCTTCCTGATGAAATACACAGGCACCCAGTCATCCGAGAGTTATCCAGGGTTTCCGGTCGCATACCCGGGTACTTTAACGACATCCAATCCCTGCTTAAAGAGGAAGCCACGGGTGATTTTTTTGTGAATCTGGTAAAAGTATTGGAAAACTTCAAAGGCATAACAAGAGCAGAAGCCATAGAAGAAGTAGTACGTATTAATAATGAAGACGTACATGAGTTTTTACACCTACAAAAAAACCTTCCTGATTTTGGAGTATGGCAGCGGGAGGTAGAATACTATGTACATTGTTGGAGCATGCCTTTCAATGGCTGGAAATCTGCGACATTAATAGAGTCGGATCGGTATTGGGAAGATGGGTATAACGCTCCCGAAGTATTTGAAGCAGCCGCCAATATTGTTCCCGACGCGAATTGAATTTATTAAACAAATAAAGTTCAGTTATGAAAAAGCTGTCCGCGGTAAACGAGTGCCATTTTAGTGCCCACGGGGGTTCCAACCGTCCACTCCTCCACGTCAACGCCGGCGAAGCCCTGTCCCACGCCTCCGACCTGCTCCATGTCGCCAAGCTCTTGGCCGAAGACGCGGCGATGATTCGCAATACGGATCGCGATGCCTGGGCCTCGTGTTATTTGCAGGACATGAGCAAGGCCGTCATCGACGTAGTGAAAGTGCTGGAGGCGCCGGGGAGTCATTGCGCTTGGGTTCTCTCATAGCCCGATGCTGTCCACTTGAACGGGGCAGCATTGGGTCTGGCACCTAAGGGCCCGGATACAAAGAAAGGCTGCTTCGCCGCCCAGCGGGAGCAACGCGCTCGCCGGTCTTGTGGATATTCATCTAATCATTTTTCCCGCCGATACCTTCAAATAAGAGCGATGCCTGTCCCAAGGCTCTGCCGGCACTCGACTACACTTGCCCAGACATCCCCGCTCCAGGAGCAGTAGCGATGAAGATCCGCACCAAGATCATAGGCTCGGGGTTTGTCAGCCTTTTCTTTACCCTTTTGCTCGGTGGCATCGGGGTGTGGGGTTATCACTCCATGACCGAGGCCCTGGTGCAGAACGAGACCAGTATTTCGGCCATGCGCAAGCACATGGAGGCGGACATGATGCACGACGCCATTCGTGCCGATGTGTTGGCTGCGTTGCTGGTGGCGCCGGGGGATACTCAGGCGGCCAAAGAGGTGACGGAGGCGTTCGACGAGCATACGCAGCGAATGCGCAAGGTCATCGCCGAGAACGCCGAGGCAAAGTTGCCGAAGGAGGTCGCCCAGGCGATTGTCGAGTTGAAGCCACAGGTTGAAACCTACATCGATAAAGCGAAGCAGGTGATCGCCAAGGCCCTGAGCGGGGCTCAGGATGGTCGGGCATTGCGGGCGGAGTTCGACACGGCGTTTTCGGCGCTGGAAGAGCGTAACGAGGCGGTCAGTGAGCTGATTGAAAACCAGGCGCAATCGTCTCGCGAGCATCAGGACAGCAGTATTCAAACGTCGCAGACCTGGCTGATCCTTACATTGTTGGCCACGTGTGTGGCGTTGGTATTGTTGTCGTGGAGTTTGCTCAAGGCGGTGCTCACGCCACTGAATAAAATCATCCTCAATACCCAGGCGATTTCCCAAGGGGATTTGCAGCGGTCGATGGGCGCGCATGGCAAAGACGAACTGGGTCAATTGCAAAGCGTGATCGAGCAGATGCAAGCCAATTTGCGGCAGATGATCGCCACCATCCGTAACCAAAGCGATGAGCTGCATGGCACGTCCCGGACCTTGGGCGATACGGCACGGCACATTGTTTCCAGCGCCGATCAGCAGGCGCATAGCGCCACCAGCATGGCGGCGAGCATGGAGCAGATGATGGCGAACATCAGCCAGATCCATCAGCACGCCGACAGCGCACGGGCGATTTCGGCGCAGTCCGAGCAACTGGCGAGCAGCGGTGGCCAAGTGATTCTCGGGGTGGTGGAAGGCATGAACCGGATCGCCGAGGTGGTCAACCAGTCCTCCGGCAAGATCACGGCGCTGGACGCGTCTTCGGAAGACATTCATTCCATCATCCAGGTGATCA
Source organism: Pseudomonas sp. B21-054 (assembly GCF_026016345.1). Taxonomy (NCBI): domain Bacteria; kingdom Pseudomonadati; phylum Pseudomonadota; class Gammaproteobacteria; order Pseudomonadales; family Pseudomonadaceae; genus Pseudomonas; species Pseudomonas sp. B21-054. Next base: position 344,569 of record NZ_CP087204.1, on the reverse strand, counting down.
AGAGCATCGCCGAACAGACCAACTTGCTGGCCCTCAACGCCGCCATCGAAGCCGCTCGCGCTGGCGAGGCGGGCCGTGGCTTTGCGGTGGTGGCGGACGAAGTGCGCAACCTGGCGGCACGTACCACCCAGTCGACCCAGGAAATCACCGCGATGATCGAGCGCATCCAATCCAGCGCACGGGATGCGGTGGCGAATATGCAGGCTTGTGTCAGCCGGGTGGATGAAGGCGTGGACCTGGCCCAGCAGGCCGGGGTATCCATCAGCGAAATCCGCACCGGCGCCCGGCATGCCGCTGAAGTGGTGGAGGAAATTTCCCAGACCATTGCCGAGCAATCGAAGGCCAGTGATGAGATGGCTAAGCGGGTAGAGTCGATTGCCGAGCAATCCCGGGAAAACACTCGCTCGATTCACAACCTGACGCAAACGGCGGATCAACTCAACGACGCGGCGGGCTCGATGCAGGCTTCGGTGCAGCAGTTCAAGATTTGATGATCGTTCCCACGCTCCGCGTGGGAATGCCGCCGGGGACGCTCTGCGTTCCGCATGGTGACGCAGAGCGTCACGGGATGCATTCCCCACGGGGGAGCGTGGGAACGATCAATCCGCGCTAGCAAAAGTCCTGCTCACACCTGACTCACCTCAAACACAAACGAAATCTCCCGCTTCTGGGCGTTCCAGACATACCGGATATGTTTGCCCTGCACCGGCACCGACACCGCTGGCGGGCGAAACGCGGCAACGCATTCGTGGCCGGGCAGGCGGACGCTGTTGTACAGCAGCCCCCAGGACAAGGTTTCCCGCAGCTGCCGGGCGAACACCTGGGACGGGCCGTAGGCGGTGGGGTCCGGGTTGTGGAGGTGCGGGTAGTCGTGGCGGACGTCGTGCAAGGGTTTGACGACTTTGTTGACGTAGGTGCGCATGGTCAATTCCAGGTCCGGCTCGTTGGTCGCCCCGAGAAATCGGGCCTGGTGATAACAGGTCTCGGCGATGGCGGCTTCCTGGCTGCTGGCCGCGTAGTAGACGCCGAAGGTGCCGTCGCTGAAACGGCTGCTTTTGCCGATGTGGGTAAACGCCGCCATGACAGGTGAGGAGCCGGGCCCGGAAATACGGTCCTCGGGGCGAACCCGGGACAGCACGCCGGCCTCTTCCATCAATCGATCATTGGTCAGCGCTTCCAGGGCATAGGCCGTGGGCAAATCCTCAGGATCGAGTACGTCTTCGAACAGCGAGATCGGCGGAAAGCTGCTGTTGACGATCCGATAGGCCCGCTTCCATTGCGGGTCAGCCAAGGGGGGCATCATCAACCACGCACTCCGTCGAGGTAGCGGCGCACGTCGGCAATGTCCACCACTCGTCCGGCCAGCATGTAGGACAGTGCCGACTGGCCGTTGAAGGGTGCCGCGGTGTTGGGGCTGCTGACCCACTGGTACGCACGGTCCCGGCTGTTGCTGAAGATGATGCTCAGCGCCTTGTGAATGCCCATGAGGTAGGAAATCCGCTCCAGCGTATCGCGAGGCAACCTGACATTTTCCGGCAGCTGTTTGTATTTGTAGAAGGTCGTGTTTCCCACCTTGCCCAGCAATATGCGCTGCTGCTCGACGCTGCAGCCCCAGAGCTCCATGAGGTTGAAGAAAAACTTCAACGCGACTCGACCCGCGTCCGGGGAGTCCAATTGTTGCTGTGCGTTGAGGTTGATCGATGAAGTAGCCATGGGTTTGGGCTCCTTTGTAGCGGGGTGATGCGTAGAGGATAGTACAGATATGGATATTTTTTAATATTTAATTCGCAAGCGAACTAATAGAGCTGATATTTCAATCCCCCTACACCCTCACTTGAAGTTCGGCTTGTTTTGCCGAATACGATGCTACTCGCCGATCCCTGTCAGCATCGACTGGGCAAAACCCTCAAATCCCGCATAAGCTCCAACCATCGCTTGTCGGCGCTTTTCAGCACAAATTCGCGACAACCGTGGCAAGGTGCATGATGATAGCCAGCGTGCACTGCCTGGCCCGACCAGGCACAACAATAGCGAGCCCACTTATGCAGAGGGCATTACCCTATGGATAGCAGAATTCTACGCAACCTCATGCGCATCGTGCAGACCGGCTCGTTGTCGGCGGCTGCCGAGCATTCGTGCCTCACGGTGCAGGCATTGGCGGCGCAGTTGAACAAGGTCGAGGAACAGTTCGGTTTCCGACTGTTCCGACGCTCGAACAAGGGCCTGACGTTGACGAGCCAGGGCTCGGAACTGACCCCTTTTATGGATCAGGTGCTGGTGGCCACGCGACAGCTGGAAGAGAAAGTCGCGGCACTCAAGACGCCCCGGCAGCGCACGCTGAAAGCGGCGCTCAATACCACCCTGCCAGCGGAGTTCAATCGGCGGATGATCGATCGCTTGATCGCTGTGTTCCCCCAGTATCAGTTGGAGTTCAGTTACGCCGAGTCGATGGAAAACTTGAGCAAGCTCAAGAACGAAGATTTTGACCTGGCGATCCTGATCGGAACACAGCAGAGCGGTTTTTCCAGTATCACCATGCCAGACGTGCAGGTGCGGGTCGTCGGTGCCCATTGTGGCGATGAGGACGATTCCCTCGGTTTGCTCGGCGACAAGTTTCAGGTGCGTCCGGCAGAAGAGTGCCCCTATTCCCACAGCTTCCTTCGTTTTCTCGACGCTGGCCTGGGCGAATACGGCTCGAGCCAACGGATGGTGTATTCCTGCAGTGAAACGCTGACGCTGTCGTTGATCAGCCAGCTCGATGGCCTGGGGCTGGTGTCCCGTGAAGCGGCGCTGCGCAACGGTCTGGCGATTTTCCCTGACTTCGAGGACTTCCTCGAAGTCCGCCTGGCGGTGAACAATCCGGAACTGTCCGGCCAGGCGCTGCACGATGTGGTAGACCTGACGCTACAGGAACGAACCGAGCGCGATGTACGCCGCCGTGCCCACCGCCACACTGAGAAACAGATTGCGGCTGAAATACGCACATAACAGCGTCGGAATCGCGGCATAAAATTCCGGGCGATCGAGTTGTATCTGCTGATCCTTGATCAACAGTGGGGTGAGGCTGATGGCAGCCACGATCGCCACCGGCAGGTACTCCAAGGCGCGAGCGACGAAAGGCGGCCAGTTTTCGGTGTTGACCTGCAACGGCAGGGCACGAGGCAGGAACGTCACGGCCATCATCAGCACGACGACCAGGATCAGGAACGTTTGGTCAGGCATACGCCCACCCCGCAGCCAACGAACGTGGCGATGAACACATTGAACGGCGAACTGCCCATCAGGCTCAGCGCCCCCATGCAGACGACAGCCGCCAGGGCCGCGATCAACTTGTTACGGGTGTTGCACAACGAAACCAGCACGTAGAGCATCATTGCCGTCAGGGCATAATCGAGCTGGTACTTGATCAGGTGCGCCGCGTATTGCGCGCACACGGCCCCCAGCAAACCGCCGAGTACCCATGAAGTGTGGCAAAACAGGTTGAAGCCGATCAGGTAACGCACACTTACCGGCGCGCCGCTGCCGAGCTTGACGCTGTGAAAGGCAAATGACTCATCCGTGAGCCCCGCCGCGTAGCACCAGCGCTCGAAACGACTGAGCCCCAGCGCCCGCAAAGCCTTGGCCATATAGACCGACATCAGCATGTGCCGCGCATTGATCAAGAACGTGGTGAGCACGATGGTGGTCAACGAGGCGCCACTGGAGATCAACGCCAACGCCGCGAATTGCGAAGCGCCGGCATAGACGAACAGGCACATCGCCACGGGCAACCACAAGGGCAACCCGGCGTTGACCGCCATCAGACCGAACACAAACGAAACCGTGAAATAACCCGCTACCACCGGACTGGCTTCAGCAAAGGTACGCGAGGCTTGTGGTTCGACCGCCAGCGGCTGGCTGGAAGTCTTGTTCATAAATCCCTCTCGAAAGTGATTTCACCCCGAGGCTCACAGAACCCCTGGGCAGCCCAGAAACGCTTGCCGGCCAGGTTAGCATCGTCGACGAACAGGAACATGCGCAACACGCCCACCCGTTTCATGTCGGCCGAAGCCGCTTCCACCAGGCGCTGGCCCAAGCCGCGGGTGCGATGCGCCGGGCTGACGGCCAGGTGATTGATCGTGCCGCGGGTGCCAAGCATGCCACCGATGACCGCACCGACCACTTCGCCACAGGCATCGATGGCCAGGTATGCAGTGGTGGTGTCCTGCAACAATACACCCCGCAAGAAACGGGCATCCTGCCATTCGCAGAACGACACCTCGTTGAATCCGCGAAAAAACTGCTCCAGTCGTTCGGAATCCTTGACCAAGGCCCGGCGCAACAGAACCTGCTGCACCGAGTCGTCCATGGGTTCGATCCGTTCAGCGAACAATGTCGAAAGCGGTCCCGGGCCGCGAGAAGGAAATGGCCAGGATTTGCCGGAATGCCATTTCATGGGCGTGAACGTTGCGCGCCGTCGTCACGTAATGGCGCATGTCGCGATCGAGGAAGAACGTGGTATCGAGGATGTCCTCGTAGGTCGTCGCCGCCAGCTGTTCTTCCTGGGCGGTGTACAAACGGCTCTCGGCACCCACCACATTATGGCGGCCCCAGAAGTGCACGCCGCTGAACGGATAGCCGTCGCAATGAATGCCTTCCGGGGTGATTTCCAGCTGCTTGCCCGGTTTGATCTCGATGCGGATCTGATGGATCTGGCACTGCCAGATTTCATCGTGCAGTTCCTGCGGAAGGACGTTCTTGTAAACCTCGAAGTCCGTGTCGATCAGGCTGCGCATCACGGGCGAGTTGATCACTTCGTTGGAGAAGTCCTGGAAGTGCCGCTCCAGTCCGCCAACATAACTGTTGTTGGCCTTGGACTGAACGTAGGCTCGGTGCTCGAGCTGCTTGAGCTCACGGGTCGTGGGGTTGTATTCGAAGTCGCTGTAGCGGCGAAAACGCATGCCTGACTCGGCCTGGCCGTAGTAACTGTCGGGCTCCATGTTTTCCCAGCTTTTGGTCAGCCGGACAAAGTCGCCGAAATGACCGTAGAGGTTGAAGTCTCCACCGCGGACGTTGACGTATTTGTCACGTCGTAGCGCTTCGCCCACTTCCTTGTTCAGAACGATCATTTTTTATAGGTCTCCACTGCGTTGAGCGGCCTAATCTAGTAGGTCCAGGATTTACGTCCATGAGAAAGAATTTGAGGCATTTCAAGCCGTGCTTGAAACGGTGGATGAAGCGCAATTAGTACGAATTTTTTCCGCAAAAAAAGCTGGTTTCAACGGTATTTGTGACCTTAAAAGCCAAAAACCCCCGAGCTTGCGCTCGGGGGTTTCATCAGGCGCTCATCACGCGATCAGGATCAGAAGACGCTGATCGGATAATCCACGAACACCCGCACTTCGTTGCCACTGACGTTGTACTCGCTGGATTTCTGCGACACACGCAGGATCGAGCTGCGCAACCTTACGCTCAAGTCCTTGGCCGGGCCGCCCTGGACCACGTACTTGAACTGGTTGAAGATCTCGCGCTCGGTGCCGCCTTCGCTGGTGGACGTGGTGATGTTATCGCCACGCACGTAAGCGACGTTATAGGTCAGGCCCGGTACACCGAAGGTGGTGAAATCCAGGCCGTAGCCCAGCTGCCAGCTGCGTTCGTCTTCAGCGTTGAAGTCGGACCAGTAGGAGTTGGCCAGGTAGATCGTGTTACCACCGTCACCCACACGATTCTGCCCGCGCTGATAACCGCCGTAGGCGTAGCCCAGGTTGCTGTCGCCGGTACTGCGCTGGTGGGCCAGCGTAAAGCTGTGCGCACCCGTGGCGAAGGTGGCAGCCAGGCTCCAGATCTTGTTGTCGTCGCCGGTGACGTTGTTTTCGCGAACGTAGCCGTTATCCAGCTTGGTGCGATAACCGTTGAAATCCAGGGTCAGGGACTGATCCTTGGCCAGCGCAAACACATAGTTGGCGTTCACGTATTGCTTCTTCAATACGTCCTCGACATCCGAGGCGTAGAGCGAAGCCTTGAACTGCTCGGTGAACTGATAGCTGCCGCCCAATACGTTGATCGACTTCAGGCCACCGCTGTCACGGCCTTCGGCGCTTTTGCGCGATTCGGCGGTGAAACGACCAGCGTTCAGTTCCAGGCCCTTGATCTCTTTGGAAGTGATCAGCGTGCCGGTGTAGCTTTCCGGCAGCAGGCGCGAGTTGTCATAGCTCAGCACCGGCAGGGCCGGCATCTGGTCACCGTAGGCCAGCACCGTATTAGAGACACGGAACTTGACCGCTGCGCCAAACTTGGACAGGTCATCGGCCGCGTTGCCGCTGTCGCCTTGCTTGAAGAAGTCGATGCCTTGTGCCCCCGAGCGACCCTTGCCGCCGTCCAGACGCAGCGCGTACAGGCCAAAGGCATCCACGCCCACACCCACGGTGCCCTGGGTGAAGCCGGACGAGAACGTCCCGATGGCCGCCTGGCCCCATTCGGCTTTGTCCTGATTGCCATCTTTGTAGTCGCGGTTCATGTAGGCGTTGCGTAACAGCACTTTCAGGCTGCTGTCTTCAACGAACCCCTTGGACTCGGCCTGGTCGCTGGCCATGGCGTGTGTTGTGCTAAAAATCCCCAGTGCGATCAAACCAATGCGCTTGTTCAACATGTTTATTTTTCCTTGTAAGGGTTGATACGCACTGCGACTGGCAGCCGAAATGGCGCTTTTGCGCTCTTTTTCGGACTCTTGCTCCTGAAATAATGAAAAGGCCCGCCCACGGGTGATCGTGTCGGGCCTTTTTATTATTTAAGAGTCATGGCTGTTAGCCACAGGCGTGGACAAATCCTAGTCGCGCCCTCAACAGCGTGTCAATTTCATGAATCGTCTGGGATTAGGCGAAAAACGTCTAAAAAACTATCGCGAGCGAGCTCGCTTCCATAAAAGCTTGTGTGAACTTGAAATCCAGCGGGGCAAAAAAAAAAGCGCTGCCCTCCCGGCCAGCGCTTTTTATCAATCCGTCGAATTCTATCCTTGCATCACATCCCACAACGCTTCCAGCTCTGCCTCGCTGAACAGCCCAGCGGGGTAGCGCTCAACGATTATCTGGCGCGGATCAGGTTCTCTGATCTGACGCGTTCCGTTGGACTTCAACCACTGCGCCAAGGCTTGAAGCGACTCACCATTAACGGCCAAGGGATGGCATATGCGCTCGCTTATCATATTCATTCCAGCGCCCTCTCCTGGTTGATGAGCGGCCAATTTATCCAAGGTTTATGACAAAACAACTCAGTTCTCTCCCCAGAACTGCTCAACTCCAGATACAAGAGCTATGCCAATGTATCCGTCGCGCCAATAAACAAACGCAAAAAAGCCCGCGCACCAATCGGGCCGCGGGCTTGCCTGGATGGATCCAAAAGTGTCGGTGTAGAGCCGGTGCAGTCGATGTCACCCGGCTGTTACATCACCACTCATTTTGCCCGCGGCGCAGGTTGCTGTTGGGTAAGGCAATGAATATTCCCGCCCCCCAGTAACAGTTCGCGCCCCGGCACCATGACCACTTCATGCTGCGGGAACAGGCTTTGCAGCAGCTCCCTGGCCGGGCCATCCAGCGGATCGTCAAAACTTGGCGCGATGATGCCGCCGTTGACGATCAGGAAGTTCACGTAGGAACCGGCCAGCCGCACGGTCGGATTGCGTTCCTGGGAACCTTCCACCGCATCCACGCCCGCACACTCTTCTTCGGTGGCGTACAACGGCCCCGGAATCGGCATCTTGTGCACTACGAACGGGCGTCCCTTGGCATCGGTGCTGTGTTGCAGCACGTCCATCGCCGCGTGGCAACGGCTGTAGTTCGGATCCTGCGGATCGTCGGTCCAGGCCAGCAATACTTCACCTGGGCGCACGTAGCAGCAGAAGTTATCCACATGGCCGTCGGTTTCGTCATTGAACAGACCGTTCGGCAGCCAGATGATCTTATCTACCGCCAACTGCGCGCTGAGCACCGCCTCGATGTCTTCGCGGCTCAGGTGCGGGTTACGATTGCGGTTGAGCAGGCACTCTTCAGTGGTGATCAGGGTGCCTTCGCCATCGACATGGATCGAACCGCCCTCAAGCACAAAACCTTCGGTGCAATAACGCGGGCTGCGCTCGATCTCGAGGATCTTGCTGGCCACCTGTGAATCACGGTTCCACGGTGCATACAGGCCGCCATCGAAGCCGCCCCAGGCGTTGAAATCCCAATCGACACCGCGCACTTCGCCGCTGTCATTGATCACGAATGTCGGGCCGGTATCACGGACCCAGGCATCGTCGTTGGACATTTCCACCAAGCGGATATTCGGCACGTCGAGGCGCGCCCGGGCGTTTTCGTACTGGGCCGCGGACACCGCAACGGTCACCGGCTCGAACCGGGCGATGGCCTTGGCTAGCGCCACGTGGGCGGCCTGCGCGGGCTTGCCGCCCAGGCGCCAGTTATCCGGACGCTCGGGCCAGATCATCCAGACCTGGGTCTGGGTCGCCCACTCGGCAGGCATGTGGAAACCGTCCGCGCGCGGAGTGCTGTGCAACGTTGTCATGAGTCATCTCCTGGGCGATGGGCAGTGGCAACTTTATAAACGATAAATATCGACTAATAAAGTCAAAAAAACTAAACGCCATCAAAAAATAGCGAAAAACACCGACAAAAATCGATTTAAAAAGCAATGCTAACCCTTGTGGGAGCGAGCTCGCTCGCGATAGCGGTCGTTCAGCCACATTAATACTGGCTTGGACACCGTCATCGCGAGCACGCTCGCTCCCACAGGAGAACAGCTTGACGTTCCAGGTCGATTACAGCCCCTCGTCCAATACCTTCGCCAGCATATCGACGAAGAAGTCCACGCTCTGGCGGCTAGTGACCATCGGCGGCTTGATCTTGAGGATGTTCAGGTAATCACCCGTCGGTTGCATGAAGATCCCCAGCTCCCGCAGGCGATTGCACAGCGCCATGGTTTCTTCGGTGGCCGGCTCCAGGGTGGCGCGGTTGCGGATCAGCTCCACGCCCAGGTAGAACCCGGAGCCATGCACCGCACCGACCAGTGGATACTGGTCGATCAAGGCCTCAAGCCGCGCCTTGAAATGTCCGCCCACCACTTGGGCGTTTTCCCAGAGTTTTTCCTCCTCCATGACATCCAGCACCGCCATGCCAATCCGGCAACTGACCGGGCTGCCACCGGCCGACGAGAAGAAATAGCCCTCGGCCTCCAAGGCCTCGGCGATTTCCCGGCGGGTGATGACCGCTCCCAGCGGCTGGCCGTTGCCCATGCCCTTGGCCATGGTGATGATGTCCGGCACCACGCCTTGCTCTTCAAAGCCCCAGAAAAACTTGCCCATGCGCCCGTAACCAACCTGGACTTCGTCGGCGATGCAGACCCCGCCGCGCTCGCGCACCATGGCGTAGACCTGCTTCAGATACCCGGGCGGCAGCGCGATCCCACCGGCATTGCCATACACCGGCTCGCAGATGAAACCGGCGAGCTGGCGTTTGCTTTCGGCGATTTTCGCCAGGTTGTGTTCGACACTGCGCACATAATCCGGCGCGCTGTCGGGGCCACGGAATTCGCCACGATAGGTATTGGGTGCGGTCACCGGATGCACCCAGTCCGGGCGGCTGCTCAGGGCCTGCGGGTTGTCGGCGATGGAGGTCGACACCGCATCGGCGGCCACCGACCAGCCATGGTAGGCCTCCAGCACACTGAGCATGTCTCGCCCGCCGCTGTAGGCCCAGGCCAGGCGGATCGCCAGGTCGTTGGCCTCGGTGCCGCTGTTGACCAGGAACACGCGGTCCATGTTGGATGGGGCCAACGACAGCAGACGCTCGGAAAACTCGGCAACCGCCGCATAGTGGAAACGTGAATTGGTATTGAGCAGCGACCATTGCCGGGCGGCTACCGCGGCCATGCGCGGATGCCCATGCCCCAGCACCGCGACATTGTTGAGCATGTCGAGGTAGGAGCGCCCCTGCATGTCGATCAAATGGTTGCGCCAGCCGCGCTCGATGCGCGGTGGGTCGACGTAATAGTGCTTCTGGGACCGGGCGAAGCTCGCATCGCGACGGGCCAGCAGCGCCTCGGGATCGATCTCCGGCTCGGCATCGCAAGCCAGCCCCAGCAGCAGCGCCGGTGACGGGCACAACGCCTGCCAGGCCGCGGCCCGGGAAGGTGTGCAGAACAACGGCGGATTCAACTGGGCGCCCCGGCACAACTGGACCGAGAGCGGCCCCTCCACTTCGCCCAACACCTGCCCCTTGACCAGCGCCGCCCCGGAATGCAACGGCGACGTCACGCCCCACAGCCGTACGCTCAGTTGAGCGCTGTCCAGTTGCAGCATGCCGTCGGCGGTCTTGTGCACGACCCCGGCGAACGGTGATTCAAGCGGCGTGCCCCGAGGCACGCTCAGCTCCACGTGCAACGGATAAGTATCCGGTTCAACGGCGCTGTCCGGCCGGGTACGGGACAATCGGTACTGCCCGTAACGGCTGGCCGCCAGGCCGTGAACGCCAGCCGCCTCGCTCAGCAGGCGCCGGTCGATTCCCGGCTGTTCCCAGTTCCCCGCTTCGAAATGCGGGCTCAGCACACCCAGGTCGATCAGGGCGAATTCACGGCCTACCAGGGTCGGCAACAACGGCGCGAAGCCTTCGCTGGCAATGGCTGGCAGGCTGTGGCCGACGGCGGTGAGAATCGCCGTTTCCATCAGTTCGAAAGGCACCGAGTGGGCGACCCGGAAAATTTCCCACTCATGTTCCAGATTGTCGCGGCTGTATTGGTTCTGCGGGTCGATGGCAACCTGCTGTTCACCGCTGAGCACCAGTACGGCGGCGCGCGCGACGATCATTGGCCAAAGCGCCAGCAATTCGTCGCGCTGCAACGGGTTGACTGCGTGATAGGCCTTGATCGCCGGCAATATGAAGAACGGATCACCGTCGGCATGGTGCAGCAGGGCCGCGCAGGTCACCGACAGATCGGTGATGCGCCAGGTGCGGACCAGGTCGCCGAAATCAATGACGCCCTGCAATTGCCACTGACGTTGGGCATCGCGCTGCCAGACCGCGTTGTCATCGGTGATGTCCATGTGGATCGCCTGTACCGGCAGGTTGGCCTTGAGTGGCTGCAAGCGCCGCTCGGCCTGTTGCGCAACGTCGGCGATCAGCGTGCGCCGTTGCTCGTCCTGGATCACCGGCAGCAGATGTTCGATCAACGCATTGGCGTGACGGGCGTCCCATTGCAACGTGCGCTCCAGGCCCGGATGTTCGAACGTCGCCAGGGCCAGGTCAATTTCCGCGCATAAACGTCCCAGCCCGGTTACCAGCTCCGGCACCAGGTGCTTGAGTTGGGTCAGGGACTGACCATCGATGTATTCCAGCAAGCGGACATGAACCGCTTGCCCGCCGACTTCCAGGGTCAACAGGTCCTGCCCGTTGCCTGCGGCGATCACCTGCGGCACCTTTACCGCAGCGTGCCCGGCCAGATGTTTGAGAGCCGCATGCTGGGCCTGCAACTCCTGGATAGCGTACTCACCACGGCAAATCTTCAACACAAACCGCCCGCGCTCGCTGTCGACGCGGTAATTGAGGTCTTGCTGGCTGCCGAGGGGTCGCAGGTCACCGCTGAGTCCATAATTTGCGCGCAACAGCACCAGCGCTTGCTCGGTGCTGATCTGTGGGCTAGGCAAACTGACACGGTGAACCAACGTGGCGAACGGCATACAACGACCCCTTAAGGTGGTTTTATCGGACGTCTATATCGCCACTGAGTCGGGGGATAAGCAACCCCCCTCTACTGAAAGCTCGCGCCATTCGCGACTTTGGGCAAGAATAGGCGCCATCAATTTGTCCGAACTACCGGAGCCCCCATGAATGTAATCGCCACCACCCTGCCTGGTGTCTTGATCATCGAACCCAAGGTATTTGGTGATGAACGCGGCTTTTTTTATGAAAGCTTCAATGCCAAGGCATTCAAAGACGCGACCGGAGTGGACGTTCAGTTTGTGCAGGACAATCACTCCCGCTCGCAAAAGGGTGTATTGCGCGGCTTGCATTATCAGTTGCAAAACACTCAAGGCAAACTGGTCCGTGTCACGGCAGGCGAAGTGCTCGACGTGGCGGTCGACATCCGTCGTAGCTCGCCGCATTTCGGTAAATGGGTTGCCGTACGACTCTCCGCCGGCAATCACCGCCAACTATGGGTACCGCAAGGCTTTGCCCATGGCTTTGTCGTATTGAGCGAGTACGCGGAATTCCTGTACAAAACGACTGACTACTACGATCCGACATCCGAGCGCAGCCTTCTTTGGAATGACCCGCAACTGAACATCGACTGGCAACTGGGGGACATCACACCGCAGCTGTCGGGTAAGGATCAGGCAGCCTCATTGCTCCAGCATGCCGATGTCTTCGCCTGATCGCAGACTCAAACCTTTGTGCTAGGCATAATGCGTCTGTTCCCACAGGCGCCTGATGCTTATGAACTCCACCCTTCCCCGCAGACCCCGTTGGCGCAGCCTGGCATTGCTTGCGCTGTGCCTGGCGCCGTTGTTGTGGCCGCTGGAGCATTTGGCCGAGCGCTATTACCGCAGCGAACTGGCCGGGCAGAACCGCCAGACCCTTGACCTCTATGTCGCCAACCTGTTGGGCACGCTGCACCGCTACGAGGTGCTGCCGCAGATTCTCGCCGACCTGCCGGCCTTGCGCGCGGCGTTGTCGGCCCCGGACGATGGCGTCACCCAAGGCAACGCCAACCGGCTGCTGAAAAATATCAGCGCCCAGACCGGCGCCGAAGTCATGTACCTGATGGACGCCACCGGCAAGACCCTGGCGGCGTCGAACTGGGATAAACACGACAGTTTCGTCGGGCGCAATTTCTCTTTTCGGCCGTACTACATCGAAGCCATGGCCGGACGCCTGGGGCGTTTCTTCGGCTTGGGCACCACATCGGCCAAGCGCGGCTACTTCTTTGCCGCCGCCGTGCGCGACCGCGAGAAAGTCATCGGCGTACTGGTGGTCAAGGTCGACCTGGACCACACCGAAAGCCTGTGGGGCAAGACTCCCGAGCAACTGCTGGTGACCGATCACAACGGCGTGGTCATTCTCACGTCACGGCAGGAATGGCGATTCCGTGCGACCCGTCCCTTGAGTGATGAAGAACGCCAGGCCATCAGCGCCGTGCAACCCTACCCGACCCGAGATCCCAAGCCGTTGAACCTGGACGACAATGCCTGGCTGACCCAGACACAGTCCATCGAAGAGACCGGCTGGAGCGTCAGCATTCTCGCCCCACGCACGCTGATCGACCGGCCGGTGCGCACCGTGGTCGCCATCGGCGGCGCGGCGTTGCTGGTCTTGATGCTGCTGCTCGGGTTGATGATGCAGCGCCGGCGCCATTACCTGGATCGGATCGCTTTCGAAGGCAAGGCTCGCCAAGAGTTGGAAGGCCGGGTGGCCGAACGCACCAGCGACCTGGAAGGGCTTAACCGGCGCTTGAGGCAGGAAGTATTGGAGCGCGAGCAGGCCCAGCAGGAACTGGTCCGCGCCCAGGATGACTTGGTGCAGGCCGGTAAACTGTCGGCCCTGGGCACCATGTCGGCCAGCATCAGCCACGAACTCAACCAGCCGCTGGCGGCGATCCGAAGTTACGCGGAAAACGCCGAGATTTTACTCGACCATCAACGCACCGAGGACGCCCGGGGCAATCTCAAGCTGATCAGCGAACTGACCGGACGCATGGCGTCGATCATCGCCCACCTGCGAGCCTTCGCCCGCCGCGACCGGCATGCCCCGGAAAGCGTTGCCCTGCAACCGGCGCTGGACGATGCCCTGGCGCTGCTCGCCAAGCGCCGGCGCAGCATGGAAGTGGAGCTGATCCGCGACCTGCCGGCCGCCACCTTGTGGGTCGAGGCCGGGGAAACCCGGTTGCGCCAAGTGCTCGGCAATCTGTTGGCCAACGCCCTCGACGCCCTCACCGAAAAAGGCCCGCCGCGCAAACTCTGGCTCAGTGCCCAGGCCACCGAAACCGGCGTCAACCTGTACATCCGCGATAATGGCCCAGGGTTTTGCATGGAGGCCCTCGGCCGTGCCGGCGAACCCTTCTACACCACCAAGACCCGCACTCAGGGTCTTGGCCTGGGGCTGGCGATCTGCGACACCCTGATGCGCGCCTTCGGCGGCGAATTGTCGTTCGCCAACCACAAGGAAGGCGGCGCCCTGATCACCCTGAAGCTGCGCGCCGGCGCCCCCGGAGTGAGCCTGCAACCATCCGAGGACCGAAGTGTATGACCATCGATAACCGGATTGAGGTGGTGCTGATCGACGACGATCCCCACTTGCGTCAGGCCTTGAGCCAGACCCTCGACCTGGCCGGCCTGAAAATCCTGCCGCTGGCCGAGGCCATGGGCCTGGCCGGGCAACTGCCCCGGGATTGGCCGGGGGTGGTGGTCAGCGACATTCGCATGCCCGGCATGGACGGGCTCGAGTTGTTGAACGAACTCCACGCCCAAGACTCAGAGCTGCCCGTGCTGCTGATCACCGGCCACGGCGACGTGCCGCTGGCGGTGCAAGCGATGCGCGCTGGCGCCTATGACTTTCTGGAAAAGCCCTTCGCCAGCGATCATTTGCTCGACAGCGTGCGCCGAGCCTTGGCCTTGCGTCGGCTGGTGCTGGACAACCGCAGTCTGCGCCTGGCCCTCAGTGACCGCCATGAACTCAGCGCCCGCCTGGTGGGCCAGTCGACGCCGATGCTGCGTCTGCGCGAGCAGATCGGCGCACTGGCGGCCACTCGGGCCGACGTGTTGATCCTCGGTGAAACCGGCGCTGGCAAGGAAGTGGTCGCCCGTGCGCTGCACGACCTTTCGAGTCGGCGTAACGGGCCGTTCGTGGCCATCAACGCCGGGGCCCTGGCCGAGTCGGTGGTGGAGAGCGAACTGTTCGGTCACGAACCCGGCGCGTTTACCGGTGCGCAGAAACGTCGCATCGGCAAGTTCGAGTTCGCCAATGGCGGCACGCTGTTTCTCGATGAAATCGAAAGCATGAGCCTGGATGTCCAGGTCAAGCTGCTGCGTCTGCTGCAAGAGCGCATGGTGGAGCGGCTGGGGGGCAATCAACAGATCCCGCTGGACATTCGCATCATCGCCGCCACCAAGGAAGATTTGCGCCAGGCCGCCGATCAAGGGCGTTTTCGCGCCGACCTGTACTACCGCCTGAACGTTGCGCCGCTGCGCATCCCGCCCTTGCGCGAACGGGGTGAAGATGCGCTGATGTTGTTCCAGCATTTCGCCGATGAAGCCAGCGCCCGCCACGGCCTGCCGCCCCACGAGCTGCAACCGGCGCAACGGGCGCTGCTGCTGCGCCATACCTGGCCAGGCAACGTGCGAGAGTTGCAGAACGCTGCCGAACGTTTCGCCTTGGGCCTGGAGCTGGCCCTGGACAACAGCGCCCCGGACGGCACTCCCGGAGCACCGGTGGAACTGGTCAGTGGCGGCTTGAGCGAGCAGGTGGAGAACTTCGAGAAAACCCTGATCGCCGCCGAACTGGCCCGCTCTCACAGTTCGGTACGCAGCCTTGCCGAAGCCTTGGGCATTCCGCGCAAGACCCTGCACGACAAGTTGCGCAAGCATGGGCTGAACTTCGGCGACAGCCATCATGGCCCAGCCGATGAGTCCGATTGAGTGACTGCCACCTTCCTTTCAAACAAGAGGCCCGCGATGAACCGCGACAGTCGTTACCTGGAATCGATCCTGCACCACGACATCCCACTGACGCGGGACATGGGCCTCAAGGTGCTCGATTGGCAAGCCAGACAACTGCGCCTGTTCTTGCCGCTTGCGGCCAACGTCAATCACAAGAGCACCATGTTCGGCGGCAGCCTGTACTGCGGCGCGGTGCTCGGTGGCTGGGGCTGGCTGCACCTGGCCCTGCGCGAAGAAGGCATCGAAGACGGGCACATCGTGATTCAGGAAGGGCAGATCAGTTATCCACTGCCGGTCACCCACGATGCCGCTGTCGTCTGCGATGCGCCTGAGGAAAAGGTCTGGAAACGCTTCCTGGCCACCTACCGGCGCTACGGCCGGGCGCGGGTGGCGTTGCAGACGCGGGTGATGAATGTCGGAAGCGAGGAAGTGGCGGTGCAGTTTGAGGGGCAGTACGTGTTGCACCGCTGACTTTGGAAAACACCGCAAAACCTGTGGCGAGGGGATTCATCCCCGCTGGGGCGCGAAGCGGCCCTGTTTTCCAGGGGCTGCTGCGCAGCCCAACGGGGATAAATCCCCTCGCCACAGGATCGGAGGCGGCTTAAGAGCGGGCGAGCTCCAGTAGCTTGCCCCGCCACGGCGCTTTCGCCGGCAACGCCAGGAACGACGCATTCAACAGCGATTCACGCGGCGGGTAACAGAACGGCTCGCCGCTCAAATCCAACACCTCGCCACCCGCCCCTTCCAGCACGCCTTGGGCGGCGGCGGTGTCCCACTGGGACGTCGGCGCCAGCCGTGGGTAGCAATCCGCCGCGCCTTCGGCCACCAGGCAAAACTTCAACGAACTGCCAATGCTGGTCAACTGCAACTCACCCAGGCTCTCGCTCAAGCCGCCCAACAGGTGTTCCTGCTCGGGGCTGGTATGCCGGCGGCTGGCGACTACGGTGAAGGTTTCGTGCGCAGCCAATACGTTACGCACCGCGATAGGCAAAGGCTCGCTACCCTGGTCGGCACGCCAGGCGCCCAACCCCGCGCCACCGACGTAGAAGCGGCCATTGGTGGGCATCGACACCACGCCAAACACCACCCGGCCCTGCTCGATCAGTGCGATGTTGACGGTGAACTCCTCACTGCCGGAAATGAACTCCTTGGTTCCGTCCAGCGGGTCTACCAGCCACCAACGCTGCCAGCCGGCGCGCACGTCTTGGGGGATATTGGCGTCCTCTTCGGAGAGGATCGGAATATCCGGCGCCAGCGCCGTCAGCCCCGCCACGATCACATCGTGAGCCGCCATGTCCGCAGCAGTCACCGGCGACTCGTCGGCTTTGTGGTTGACCTGCACATTGGCGCGCCAGAACGGCAGGATCACCTCGCCGGCCTTGAGCGCCAGTTCAATCACAGGGGCCATCAGGGGATGGGGGAAGTTCATGACAGGAATGCTCCGCGCTGGGTCAGCAGGTCACGGGCCAGGTACAGCGCCGCCAAGGCACGCCCCTCCGTGAACTGAGGGTTTTGCGCCAGGATAGACAGTTCGCGCAGATTGACCTTGTCCACCCGCATCGGCTCCGGCTCGTCGCCCTCCAGCTGTTCTTCATACAGATCCGTCGCCAGCACCACTTGGATCTTCTGGCTCATGTAGCCGGGGGACAGCGACAGCTCGGTCAGGTGCTCCAATTGGCGCGCGCCAAAACCGGCCTCTTCCTTGAGCTCCCGCTCGGCCGCCGCCAGCACGTCTTCACCCGGCTCGATCAGGCCCTTGGGCAAGGACAGTTCATAGGCGTCGGTACCACCGCAATACTCCTCCACCAACACCGCGTGATCGGCATCGAGCATCGCCACGATCATCACCGCGCCATAGCCTGCGCCCTTGCCCGCCAGACGCTCATAGGTGCGCTCCACACCGTTGGAAAAACGCAATTTCAGTTCTTCCACGCAAAACAAGCGGCTGGTGGCGACGATCCGACGATCGAGTATGGTGGGTTTCTGGCGCATAGACGGCTCCCTGGGCGATAGCGGGCTACTATACCCGGCCTATTCTGATTGTTTGTGTCGGATATCCGATTACCGCTGGAGAAGTTTTATGGCCTTGCTGCCCTGGCATGAGATCGATACGGTTCTGCTGGACATGGACGGCACCTTGCTGGACCTGCATTACGACAACCATTTCTGGATGGAACACCTGCCCCAGCGCTACGCCGAACTGCACGGTGTGAGCCGGGCGATGGCCGAGATGGAGCTACAACCGCTGTTCGAACGCAACGCCGGCCAGTTGCAATGGTACTGCCTGGATTTCTGGAGCACCGAGCTGAAACTGCCGGTGCGCGAACTGAAACTGGAAACTGCGCACCTGATCGCCCTGCGCCCGGACGCCGATACCTTCCTCGCGGCGATCCAGCGAGCCGGCAAGCGGGTGGTGATGATCACCAACGCCCACCGCGACTCGTTGTCCTTGAAACTGGAGCGCATCGAACTGGCGCCGTACTTCGAGCGTTTGATCAGTTCCCACGACTACGGCTTTCCCAAGGAAAATCCGCAGTTCTGGGACGCCCTGCAAGCGGACCTGAACTTCGATCCGGCCCGCAGCCTGTTTATCGACGACACCTTGCCGGTGTTGCGCAGCGCCCGGGATTTCGGCGTCGCGTACCTGCTGGCCGTCAGCGAGCCGGACAGCCGCAAGGGGCCGAAGGACACGGGGGAGTTTGAAGCGTTGGTAGACTACCGAGACTTACTTGTCGGACTATGAAGCCACTGTGGCGAGGGGATTTATCCCCGCTGGGCCGCGAAGCGGCCCCAAACCAACCAACTTAATCTATCTGGCACTCCGAGTTGCCTGATTTTGGGGCTGTTGCACAGCCCAACGGGGATAAATCCCCTCGCCACAACTAGGTGTTACTCGGGAATCCGTAGCACCTGCCCCGGATAAATCTTGTCCGGGTGCGACAACATTGGCTTGTTGGCTTCGAAGATTTTGTTGTACTTGTTCGCGTCGCCGTACTCGGCCTTGGCGATAGCGCTGAGGGTGTCGCCCTTTTTCACGGTCACGAAACGTGCGGCTTTTGCCACCGGACCGGTCACCGTAATCTGATCGTCAACACTGCCTACACCTGCGATATTGCCCACGGCCAGCAGGATTTTTTCCTTCTCTTCCTGACTCCCTACTTCACCAGTGACGATGACTTTATCGCCCTCGATGGTCGCTTGAACATTCGGATTACCCAGGCCAACCTTGCTGATGTGTTCTTTCAACTGCTCGCTGGCATTGGCGTTGCCGGGGGTAAGCAGATCGATCAGTTTTTCGCCTGCTTCCTTCACAAAGCTAAAAAGACTCATGGTGCGCGCTCCTTGGGTTATGTGTCCTGACGCAAAAGACTAGACCAGGCCAGATGAGGCCGGTTCCCAGCCGACCAATGACCCCGCCACGCGCAAGCGCTAGAATCCGAACCTTCCCGCGCTCCGGAGCGAAGATGGACATCAAGCAGCTGAAATTTCTCATCGCGCTCGACGAAACCCGCCACTTCGGCCAGGCCGCCGCACGTTGCCACATCACCCAGCCTACCCTGTCGATGCGCCTGCGCAGCCTTGAAGAAGAACTCGACTTGCCGTTGGTCAACCGCGGCCAGCGCTTTGAAGGCTTTACCGCGCCGGGTGAACGGGTACTGGCGTGGGCGCGCACGGTATTGGCGGCCTATGACGGGCTGCAGGCCGAAGCCGCGGCCTGTCGCGGCAACCTGGTGGGTACGTTGCGCCTGGGGGTGGTGCCATTGTCGGACTTCGACCCGCTGGCGATGATGCAGCGATTGCACACCGAGCATCCCAACCTGCGTTTCGAACTATCGTCCTTGAGCTCCGAGCACGTCCTCGAACAACTGGCGAACAACCGTATCGACCTGGGCATTTCCTACCTCGAACGTCTGGACAACGAGCGTTTCGAGGCCCTGCCATTCAGTCACACGCGCATGGGCCTGCTGTACGACCAGCGCTTTTTCTTTTTCGGTGAGCAACCACTGAGTTGGGAAGCGCTGATTGAACTGCCCCTGGGCATGCTCACCAGCGGCATGCATTTTCGTCAGTCCATCGACCACAACTTCCATAGTCGAGGGCTCACACCTCGACCGTTGTTGCAAACCGACGCGGTTCACCAATTGTTGCAAGCTGTGCACGGCGGGCTGTGTTGCGCGGTGATGCCTCTCAACAACGGGCTGCATATCCTGAACGAAAATCTGCGCATCCAGCCCATCGAAAGCGCGCAAACGCTGGTCCCACTGGGGTTGATCATGCGACGCGGCGCCCCACGTTCGGCGTTGGCAGAGGCTTGTTTTGCCCTTTATCAGAAATCACCAGCAGTATCTTGATCGACGTCATCTATTGAGAGATCAGTAATAGCAATTAGACGTGGCAGATTGCCGCATTTAGTCTTAACACTATTCCTACTTTCAGTGATGCCCATGAACGACAAGCCTCCGGTCAGTCCAGCGCCCGCGATGGAAACATCCGCGCCGGCCGCCAGCCAGAGCTATCGCTACTGCAATCTGGACCACTCCCAATCGGACAGCACCGCGCTGGCCGAGGAAGTAGCGTTGGCGATTGCCTATAACGGCATCAGCCAGGCCGTCATGCTGGTCACCCCCACGGATCTTGAAGACTTCATCGTCGGCTTCAGCCTGGGCAGTGGCATCATCGAAGACCCATCGGACATCTATGACCTGCAACTGAGCGGCGCGGGTTCTGCGCAATATGCCCAGGTAACCATCGCCAACCGCGCCTTCTGGAACCTCAAGCAGCAACGCCGACAGTTGGCGGGTACCAGCGGTTGCGGATTGTGCGGCGTGGAAGCGGTGGAACAGGCCCTGCCCAACCTCAAGGCATTGCCCGGCGCACCGCTGCCACCAGCGCAATGGCTCGATGGGCTGCGTCAACGCATTGGCCAGTTCCAGCCGCTGGGCCAGTTCTGCGGCGCGGTGCACGCGGCACTGTTCATGAACGCCCAGGGCGAACTGCTGCTGGGCCGCGAAGACATTGGCCGGCACAACGCCCTCGACAAGCTGATTGGCGCGCTGATCCGGCAACAGATCCCAGTGACCGGCGGCATGGCGATCGTCACCAGCCGTTGCAGCCTCGAACTGATCCAGAAAGTGCTGCGCGCCGGTATCCAGACCCTGGTCAGTCTGTCGTCGCCCACCGGCCTGGCGGTGCAGTGGGCCCGCCAACACAACCTCAATCTCATCCACCTGCCGCAAAAAAGTGCGCCGCGGGTCTACAGCCCTGCGATGGAGAATCAAGCGTGAGCAAGCATCAACAAGCCGACCAGAAACCCGTACCGCGCTACAAGCCCTACAAGGGCCCGGCCGGTGGCTGGGGTGCGCTGATCAGCGTCGCCCAGGCCTGGCTGACCAGCGACAACGCGCTGAAAAACATCCGCATGATGCTCAAGACCAACCAGAACGGCGGCTTCGATTGCCCGGGCTGTGCCTGGGGTGACTCCCCGGAAAGCGGCATGGTCAAGTTCTGCGAGAACGGCGCCAAGGCGGTGAACTGGGAAGCCACCAAACGCCGCGTCGACGGCGCGTTTTTCGCCAAGCACAGCGTGACTTCGTTACTGGAACAGAGCGACTACTGGCTCGAATACCAGGGACGCCTGACCGAGCCGATGCGCTACGACGCCGAAACCGACCGTTACAAGCCCATCAGTTGGGAAGCGGCGTTTGCCCTGATCGGCAAACACCTGCAGGGGCTTTCCAGCCCGAACCAGGCCGAGTTCTATACCTCGGGCCGGGCCAGCAACGAAGCGGCTTATCTCTATCAACTGTTCGTACGCGCCTACGGCACCAACAACTTCCCCGACTGCTCGAACATGTGCCACGAGGCCAGCGGCGTGGCGCTGTCCCAGAGTGTCGGCGTAGGCAAGGGCACGGTGACCTTCGACGACTTCGAACACGCCGATGCAATTTTCGTCTGGGGCCAAAACCCCGGCACCAACCATCCACGGATGCTCGAGCCGCTGCGCGAGGCGGTGAAACGCGGCGCCCAGGTGGTGTGCATCAACCCGCTCAAGGAGCGGGGCCTGGAACGTTTCCAGCATCCGCAGCACCCGCTCGAAATGCTCACCAACGGGGATAAGCCGACCAATACCGCGTATTTTCGTCCGGCCCTGGGCGGCGACATGGCGATATTGCGGGGCATGGCGAAATTCCTGCTGCAATGGGAGCGTGAAGCGCAGAACGCTGGCACGGCGGCAGTGTTCGATCATGCATTCCTTAACGAACACAGCGTCAACGTGCTGGATTACCTGGCCGTGGTCGACGATACGTCGTGGGAGCAGATCGTCGAGCAATCGGGCTTGCCCCTGGTCGAAATCGAGCAAGCGGCGCGCATGTATGCCAAAAGCAAGAATGTGATCATGTGCTGGGCGATGGGCATCACCCAGCATCGCCATTCAGTAGCGACCATCCAGGAAATCGCCAACCTGATGATGCTGCGCGGCAACATCGGCCGACCAGGCGCCGGCCTGTGCCCGGTACGCGGGCATAGCAACGTGCAGGGCGACCGCACCATGGGTATCAACGAACGTCCGCCAACGGCGTTCCTTGATGCGTTGGAGCGGCGCTTCCAATTCAAGGTGCCACGCGAAAACGGCCACAACGTGGTCGAGGCGATCCACGCCATGGCCAACGGTGAAGCGAAAGTGTTCATCGCCCTGGGTGGCAACTTCGCCCAAGCCACACCGGACAGCCACCGGACCTTTCAGGCACTGTCCAATTGCGACCTGACCGTGCAGATCAGCACCAAGCTCAACCGCAGCCACCTGGCTCACGGTAAAGAGGCCCTGATCCTGCCGTGCCTGGGCCGTACCGATATCGACCTGCAAACCGAAGGCGCGCAAGCGGTGACCGTCGAAGACTCCTTCAGCATGGTCCACGCCTCCATGGGTCAGCTGCAGCCGCTGTCGAACCAGATGCGCTCCGAGCCATGGATCATCGCCGGTATCGCTGCCGCGACGCTGGGCAGCCGCCCGGTGGACTGGAACTGGCTGGTGGCCGACTACAGCCGCATCCGCGACCTGATTGCCGACACCATTCCCGGCTTCAAGAGTTTCAACGAAAAGCTCCAGAATCCTGGTGGCTTTTACCTGGGCAACAGCGCCGGAGCGCGTCGCTGGGCCACCGCGTCGGGCCGCGCCAACTTCAAGCCCAATCTGCTCCCCATCGACCTGGTACATGAACGCACTCGCGCCACCGGTCAGTTGCCCGACCTGATCATGCAGTCGATGCGCTCCCACGATCAGTACAACACCACCATCTATGGCCTGGATGACCGCTATCGCGGCGTGAAGGGCCAGCGTGACGTGCTGTTCGTCAACGAAGCAGACATCATTCGCCTGGGCTTCAAACCGGGGCAGAAGGCCGACATCGTCTCGATCTGGAATGATGGTCGTGAGCGTCGGGTCAAGGGCTTTACCCTGCTGGCGTTCGACATTCCTGCCGGGCAGGCCGCCGCTTACTACCCTGAAGTGAACCCGTTGGTGCCGCTGGAAAGCACCGGCGACGGCAGCCACACGCCCACCTCGAAATTCGTGGCGATCCGCCTGGAAGCCGCGAGCGAGAATGGCCTGATCCTGGCCAAATCGGCCTGAGCCAGTGCCGGGGCAATGAAGCCGGCTTCCTTGCCCCCCCGCTTTTCATACACCCACAAAAAAGGCCGTTTTCCATAGAAAACGGCCTGTCCGAAGTAGCTAAAGACCGGCAAAAACATCTTAAGTTCCTACCGAAAAACAATAACTTATCGAATTGTGCACAAGTCGTGTTACTCGTCGGATTTTGATTGTAACCAAGCGAAGCCAGCCTCAGGATCGCGCCGTCATCCCTTTGAGGCTCCTCTATGAAGTTCTCCTCCATTCTCTTGTTGTCCCTTGGCCTGATCAGTGGCGTCGCTTCTGCTGGCGGCACTGCCGAAGCAGGTGTTGGCGGCGCATTGGGCGGGGTTTTGGGTTCGGTCGTCGGCCAATCCTTGGGCGGCAACACCGGTTCCACCATCGGCGCGGCCCTGGGCGGCGCGGGCGGTAGCGCGGTCGGCGCGGACAAACACAGCCGCGGCGAAGCGGCAATCGGCGGTGCGCTGGGCGCAGCCGGCGGTAACGTGGTCGGTCGTAGCGTGGGCGGTAGCACTGGCAGCCTGATCGGCGCAGCAGCGGGCGGCGGCGCCGGCGGCGCGCTGGGTAACTACATGGGTAAGGACGATGACGACGATCGTCGCTATGACGGTCGCCGTGGGGACCGTCGCTACTACCGTGACGGCCACCCGGGTCGTGGCCATGCCTACGGGCATCGCAAGCATAAACATCGTTATCGCGACTAATCGCTGGCTTTAAATATCAGCGATAAAAGATCGCAGCCTGCGGCAACTCTTCCCAGAGTCTGACCGCAGGCTGCGATTTTTCGTTTCAGACCACCAAGCGCTCCAAAGCCCCCCGCAGCCGATCGGGTATCGCTACAGGCCGATTCGACGCCCGGTCCACGAACACGTGCACAAAGCGCCCGGCCGCGCAGGCCTCCTCCTCGTCCGCCTTGAACACCGCCAGTTCATATTGCACCGAGCTGCTGCCCAGCTTTCCAACCCGCAGGCCGATTTCAATCCGATCCGGAAAAGCGATTGACGCAAAGTAGTCGCAGGCCGAACTCACCACGAAACCCACCACCTCTCCATCATGGATATCCAGGCCACCGACCTCGATCAGATAGGTGTTCACCGCCGTATCGAAAAAGCTGTAGTAGGTGACGTTGTTGACGTGACCGTACACATCGTTGTCATGCCAGCGCGTGGTGATGGCTTGCAGATGTGGGTATTCACTACGTTGGGGCATCAGCTGTCCTTTACGATTGACCATTGGTTTTTGTACGCACGCCAGACCGGGCCTACCGCTGCGCGAAGCCCTTGCCCTGCGCGGCCAGCTCGCCGATCAGGCGCGCGGGTTTCCATTGGTCCCCCTGCTTCGTTTCGAGCTCCAGTAGACGCGCATGGATATCTTCAAGTCCCTGTCCATCGGCCCAGGCCATCGGGCCACCCTTGTCGGCCGGAAAACCATAGCCGTTGAGATAGACCAGGTCGATATCGTGGGCCGACTCGGCAATGCCTTCCTGCAGGATCTTCGCGCCTTCGTTGACCAGCGCCAGCAAACAACGCTCGAGGATTTCCTCAGGTCCAATCTCGCGACGCTGGAAGCCCAGCGCTTCGCTGACCCGCTGCACCAGCGCGTCGACTTCAACATCTTGTTCAGCCTGCCGACTGCCGGGTTCGTAGTGATAGTACCCGTTGCCACTTTTCTGGCCGAACCGCCCCAGTTCGCACAGCCGGTTATCCACCTGCACCTCTGGCGCATCCTGGCCTTTTCCCGCCAGCTCTCGGGCGCGCCACTCCAGGTCGATGCCGACGACGTCGTACATGCGGAACGGTCCCATGGCGAAACCGAAGCCTTGCAACGCCGCATCGACCTGATAGGGGAACGCCCCCTCCAGCAACATCTTGCGAGCTTCCAACACATAAGGGTGAAGCATCCGGTTGCCGATGAAACCATGACAATTGCCCGATACCACGCTGACCTTGCCCATGCGCTTGCCCAGTGCGAGGGCTGCGTCCAGCACCGCCTTGGACGTTTGCGCACCACGAACGATTTCCAGCAGCTTCATGATGTGCGCCGGGCTGAAGAAATGCAGGCCCAGCACCTGGGTTGGGCGGCGAGTGGCGGCGGCGATTGCATCGATGTCCAGCGCCGAGGTGTTGCTCGCCAGGATCGCCTCGGGTTTGAGCAAACCGTCCAACTCCCGAAAAATCTTCTGCTTGAGTTCGAGGTTCTCGTAAACCGCTTCGATCACCAGGTCGACATTGCGGATCGCCGCGTAATCATCCGCGCGCGTCACCCGTGCGATCCGCGCATCGGCTTCGCTTTGGTCGATACGACCCTGGCGCACGTTATGGGCATAGGTTTCGGCCACGGCAGTCAGCGCCTGCTCGAGCATCTGCGGGTTGTTGTCGACCCACTGCACCGTCACGCCGGCATTGGCCAGGCACATCACGATGCCTCGCCCCATGGTGCCTGCACCGACCACGGCAGCGTGTTGGATATCGAAGGGGGTCTGGCTCATGTTTGCTCTCTTATTGGCGATCCAAAGACAGCCTTCACCTTAGTCAGCCCTCGTAAGTTTTTGAAATTTATTCGTGTGATGAAGGGCATTCACCGGATGGATGCAGCTCACAGGTGCGCCTGAGTCCAATGGCGAACCTCAGCGTACGGATACTCCTCCAGTGCGGCATATCCACGGATCTTTCGCGCCTTCAACCGGGTGAACAACGGCACACTGATCCCGCACAGAAACCGGGTCAAGCGCTCGGCAGAAGGTGGATTGCCGGTGTGCTCCTCATGCCTGTGGATAAAGTCGTCACACAGGGTCTCGAAACTTTTATCCACAAGTGCCGGCAACGGAGGTGGCTCCGGCAGTTGAGCGACCTGTCCGTGGCACACCGAGCAATGACCGCACTGTTGCGGCGCGTTGTCGTCGCCGAAATACTGAGCCAACCGATAACCTAGGCAACGGTCGGTGGCGAACAGCTCGAGCATGGCATGGATCCGCGCGATTTCACCGCGCTCGTGCCGGGTGAAGTAGGCGTGTAGCTCGGCACTCAAGACCTGCGCATCCAGGTCGGTTTCCAGCACGCTGTACACCTCGGTCATCTGTTTGCTTTCCAGCTCGATCCAACCTCTTTCCTGGAAGTAATCCAGCGCCTTGACCACGCGACTGCGTTCAGCGTGATACTGCTGGTACATCCCGTCGAAATTCACCGTGGCCCAGGTCCGGGCGCGACTGGAGGTCTGGATGATGGCCGAGACGAAATCCCTTCGCTCACCTTCGAAGTGCTCAAGCAGCGCTTGTGGCTCGGTCAGGAACTTGAAGCGATACTCCGCGAAATAGGCATAGCGCGGCGCAATCAGCCGACGCAGCTCCAACTGGACCAGCAACGTTTTGAGCGGCAGTTGCCGGATGTTGCTCTGGTCCGCCAGGGGGCTCAGCAAAAACTCCCATTGTCCATCGGAAGCGGTGGCCTTCAGCTCATCGAGCACGCAGCGAATGCCTTCCAGCTCGGGCGTATCGCCATAGACAAAGTTCTCCAACACGTTGACGCTGTCGCGATTGGCCAGTACCAGGCAGTCGGACGGCTGCCCGTCCCGCCCGGCCCGGCCGATTTCCTGACTGTAGTTTTCAATGGATTTGGGCAGGTCGAAATGCACCACGTTGCGGATATCGCTCTTGTCGATGCCCATGCCGAAAGCGATGGTCGCGACAATGCAATTGGACTGCCCACCCATGAACCGCCGCTGGATGGCTTCGCGTTGCTCATGGGGCAAGCCGGCGTGATAGGCCTCGGCCCCAATGCCGTGCTGGCCCAGGTGTTCGGCTATCTGCTCGGCGGTTCGCTGCAAGGTGACGTAGACGATACTCGGCTGCCCGGGACGTTCGCCCAGCCATTGCACCAGTTGTGCGCGCTTGTCCGTCCCGCGCACCGGCTCGACCAGCAAATTGAGGTTGGGCCGATAGAAACCGGTCGTCACCACATCGTCGTCGGCAATGGCGAACTTCGCCTGCATGTCGGCAATGACCTTCGGTGTTGCGGTGGCCGTCAGCAGCAATACCTGGGGAATACCGAACTGACGCTGATAGTCGGGAAGCTTGAGGTAGTCCGGTCGAAAATTATGTCCCCATTCGGAAATGCAATGAGCTTCGTCCACCACCAGCAACGAGATCGGCACCTGTTGCAGGAAGTTGCGGAAGCGCTCGTTCTTCAGCCGCTCCACTGAAATCATCAGGATCTTCAATTCGCCCGAGCGGGCCCGCGCCATGGCGTCGTTGGCTTCATCACGGCTCTGGGCCGAATCGATACTGGCCGACGCGATGCCGAGGCGCTGCAAGAACGCCAACTGGTCCTGCATCAGCGCCAGCAGGGGCGAGACCACCAAGGTGAGGTGCGGCAATAGCAGGGCTGGCAATTGATAACACAGGGACTTGCCGGAACCGGTGGGAAAAATGGCCGCCGCCGACCGACCGGCCAGTACTGCGCTGATGGCCGTTTCCTGACCGGGGCGAAACTGTGGATAACCGAAAACCTGTTCCAGGGTGCTGTGCATAAGCGGTCGCTCCTTTGACTGCTGCGATGCCCAAAGCCTAGCGGGACAGCGCAGCGCGTCGAGAAAAGGTCGGGGTAAAAAACGATACCGGATGATACAGCCTCAACGCCCTTTTGCTTTGCCACGAGGAGATACAAATCCGGGCACTTTGATGCCTCGTTCCGACTTCGTCGCCACGGTAAGGTGCGTCGGCGACTCATGCGTCACGTCAAGGCCAGGAAGCCTGACGCTCAACTCCATTCAAGGAACGAACCGTGCCACACCCACTTTGCGCTCTACACGCCCTGACGCTAATGTCGGCCTCACTGCTGGCCGGTTGCTTGACCGTCCCTGAACGATCCGGCGTGGATCCGGCCCTATTCGAGACGCCGGAGTATCACGCTCAACGAGGCCTGGCCGTCGTCAACGCTTCTGCTCTCTACGCGCGTGGCGGGACCGGTCAGGATGTTGTCGTGGCGTTGATCGACTCGGGCCTCAACGCCAGCCTCAAGGAGTTCGAAGGCAGGCTGAGCGATCCCGGATTCGATTACGTCGAAAACCGTCCAGGCACGATTGACCGCATCGGCCACGGCACGCAAATGGCCGGCATACTCGCCGCCAACAAGGACAACCAGGGCATGCATGGCATCGCGTTCAACGCTCAGTTGATCCCCTTTCGTTTTGGCGACAACAACGAGCCATTTTTCTTCGATAGCGAAATCGCACAAGCCTGGCAAAACGGTTTCGACAAGGGCGCCCGCCTGTTCAATAACTCGTGGGCCAACGCCATCCCCGCCACCGAAATCAATGAAGCGCGCTACAACCAGGTAATGCCTGATTCCCTGGCCGTTGCCCGAAAATTGGTCTCAGAAGGCGCCGTGTTTGTCTTCCCGACAGGTAACGAACTCAAGCGTGAGCCTCTGGCCGAACCGGGGTTACCGGTGGCCTTGCCTGAACTGGAAAAAGGATGGATCGCGGTGGTTGCACTGAAAAGCGACGGCAGCGCCATCAATGGGAAATCCAATTATTGCGGCGTCGCTGCCGCCTGGTGCATCGCCGTACCCGGCGGCGATGCCGGTGCGCAGGCCGGCTTGCTCACGGTGGGCAAGGACGGCCGTTACGTGCAAACCGCCGGTACGTCGCCAGCAGCAGCCTTGGTCAGCGGCGCCCTGGCTGCGCTGCAGAGCCTTTACCCGCAACTCAGCCCGCAGCAAGTGCGCGAGCATCTGCTGGCGACAGCCAACCGCACGGGCATCTATGCCAACAGTGAGGCCTATGGCCAGGGGTTGATGGACCTTGAGACGGCCTCACGGCGAACGCCCGGCCCCATGGCAGACTAAATACTTGCACCATCGACAAGGAACTCGCTTCCGCCGCTTTTTTTCATCAACTCTCGCAACAGCGAGATGACTAGCCTGTCGGAAATGGCCTGCCGCGTCCTAAGCCTGCCCTACAGCGAGTTTGTAGGATCGAGCAGACAGTGAATGGAAAGCGAAGGCTGGTTAGCTAGCCCTGGAGCAAGCATTTCATCCAAGCGTCAGACGCCGGTAAACGTCCTACACAACCTGTCCTTTCAGGTCCTATTGCGGTGCCTGGAAGGAGCCCTCTATAGTTTTTGGCGCGATTGAAAATCGTACTGAAGAGGGCTCAAATGCACACAGACAATCCGCCCATCGATCGATACCAGCGACTCAACAGCACACCGATTCTGGCCATCGACACCGAGGCCAACCTCCACGACCTCTGCGACGCCGCCGCCCAACGAATCCGCGCGTCCAGCGACCTGCTCGAAACCCTTCATTGCCTATGCTTCAAACACGCCGACGTGAAAGACATTCCCAACATCGTTCATGCGCTTTATCTGCTGACTCAGGATGGCAGCGAGTTGCTGGAGGTTGTGCGGCAGCGGTTGCGTTAATTAGCCGTCCATAAAAAAACCGCCCACAAAGGGCGGTTTTTTCATTCGCTAACCGAGCCTTACAGCTGTGGCCCAGCAGCCTTGATCGCATCGCTCACGTCGAACTTCTTGAAGTTCTCGGTGAACAACCCGGCCAACGCCTTGGCAGCTTCGTCGTACGCGGCCTTGTCGGCCCAGGTGTTGCGTGGGTTCAACAGGCCCGTATCAACACCTGGGACAGCCAGCGGCACGTCCAGGTTGATGATGTCCAGGTGTTCGGTTTTTGCACCGATCAGCGCGCCGCTCTGGATCGCCGCGATCACCGCACGGGTGGTCGGGATGTTGAAGCGCTTGCCGACGCCATAGCCACCACCGGTCCAACCAGTGTTGACCAGGTAGACCTTGGAGCCGAAGCCACGGATACGCTTGATCAGCAGCTCAGCGTACTCACCGGCCGGACGCGGGAAGAACGGGGCGCCGAAGCAAGTGGAGAAGGTCGACTTGATGCCGCTGCCCGAACCCATTTCGGTCGAGCCCACCAGTGCGGTGTAGCCGGACAGGAAGTGGTAGGCGGCTTGCTCTTCGCTGAGGATCGACACCGGCGGCAGTACGCCGGTCAGGTCGCAGGTCAGGAAGATAACGGCGTTTGGCTCGCCACCGAGGTTTTTCGGTGCGCGTTTTTCGATCAGCTCACGCGGGTAGGCGGCGCGGCTGTTCTGGGTCAGGCTGTCGTCGGCGTAGTCGGCTTTCTTGGTAACCGGGTCCAGGACAACGTTTTCCAGTACGGCGCCGTGCTGGATGGCTTTCCAGATGACCGGCTCGTTCTTCTCGGACAGGTCGATGCACTTGGCATAGCAACCACCTTCGATGTTGAAGACCACGCCGACGCCCCAGCCGTGCTCGTCGTCGCCGATCAGGTAACGGCTTTCATCGGCAGACAGGGTGGTCTTGCCAGTGCCCGACAGACCGAAGAACAGGGTCACGTCGCCCTCTTCGCCCATGTTGGCAGCGCAGTGCATCGGCAGCACATCGACGGCTGGCAGCAGGAAGTTCTGCACGGAGAACAGGGCTTTTTTCATTTCACCGGCGTAACGCATGCCGGCGATCAGCACTTTCTTGGCCGCGAAATTGATGATCACGGTACCGTCGGAGTTGGTGCCGTCACGCTCAGGTTCGCAGACGAAATTCGGCGCGTTGATGATCTGCCACTCATCCTTGCCGCCGGCGTTGTACTGCTCCGGGTTGATGAACAGGCAACGGCCGAACAGGTTGTGCCAGGCCGTCTCGGTGGTCATCTTGACCGGCAGGTAGTGCGCAGGATCAGAACCTACATGCACGTGGGAAACGAAACGCTCGCGCTCGCCCAGATAGGCTTCAACGCGGTTCCACAAGGCATCGAACTTGTCGGCCGGGAACTTGCGGTTGATCGGGCCCCAGGCGATAGCGTCCTGGGTGGTCGGTTCTTCTACGATGAAGCGATCAACTGGCGAGCGACCGGTACGATGACCGGTACGAACAACCAGCGCGCCAGTATCGGCAAGCTCGCCTTCACCGCGACTCAGGGCTTCTTTGACCAGATCATCGACACTCAGATCGGTGTACACGGCGTTATTGGCTTGCGTCATGAGGTTCCCCGTCGGCCCGTGGCCGAGTGCTCCAAACGTTTTGTAGTAGGAAGTCGCGCACTACTACCCGAAAAAAGTGGGCCGGATTATGCCAGAAAAGCCCAAAAATAGTAGGGCCCTCCCGTCAGTACGGCGTAAATCCGGCGTTTGCCAGGAGATTTACCTGCGCTGAACCGTTTTAGTGACGAGTATCTGACGGTGTGTCGACACCCGCACCGGCGAACAATTGTGCAATGTCTGCCGCGTCGAACAGGTAGCGCTCATTGCAAAACTGGCAATCGACCTCGATGGCACCGCCATGCTCGATCACCAGTTGCTGCGCATCTTCCAGACCCAGACTGACAAGCGCATTGCCGGAACGTTCACGGGAGCAACTGCATTGGAAGCGCAACGGCTGGCCATCGAACAGGCGCACGGCCTCCTCGTGATAGAGGCGATGCAGCACGGTTTCATTGTCCAGGCTCAACAGCTCGTCGGCGCTCAAGGTGCCGGCCAGAGCGGTGATATGCTGCCAGCTGGCGTCACGTTCTTCCGGATCACGGAGGCGGTCGGCGGGCAGTTGTTGCAGCAGCAGGCCACGGGCACGCCGCCCGTCGGCATAGAGCCAGAAACGGGTGTTGGTCTGCTGGGACATGACGAAGTAGTTGGTGAAGCAATCGGCCAGGGTCGCGCCATCGAGGTCGACAATTCCCTGGTAGCGCTGGCCTTGGGTCGGATCGACCGTGAGGGCCAGCACGCCATTGGGCATCATGTCGGCCAGGGTCGCGTCGGGTGCGATCTGCTCGGCGTCATAACGGGCCAGGCCACGGATCTCGCGCTCACTGGAACACTCGATCATCAGCAACGGCACCGGGCCTTCGGAACGGGCCTGGAGAATCAGCAAGCCATCGAATTTCAAGGTGCCGACCAGCAGCGCCGCAGCGGCCATCAGTTCGCCGAGCATTTGCGCGACCGGCTCTGGATAGGGGTGCTTGGCGAGGACTTCGGCGTAACTACGTTCCAACGCCACCAGCTCGCCACGGGTGTCACTGTCATCGAAGATGAAACGCTGGGTGTAGTCGGTATCCGGTAAATCAGTCATAGGATCGGGTATCTGAAGTGATGACAATTGATGGTGGGCATTTTATGGACATTGCCGGTGGGTTCCAAGCAAGGCGAGGGTTTGTCTGACCAGAAGGCTCGAGATACATCGTGTCCCTCAGCCTGCCATCCGTTACTCGCTATTGCTGCCATGAAACCTGAACAGATCCCGGCGCTGCTTCTTGCTTGGCTTGCCATCGGTGCTGACACCCAGGGCGCCAGCCTTGCGTTGCGCGGCGGCGGCTTCGCGCTTGGCGATGCTGGCTTCGGTTTCACGATACAGCGCCTGCGCTTCAGGGGCGCCACGCCGCACGATCGACAGCGCTTCTACCACCACGGTTTTTTCATCGAACCCGGCACGGATGACAAACTCGTCGCCGATACGAGGTTCCTTGCCCGGCTTGCAGCGCTCGCCCCGGTGATGGACCTTGCCGCTTTCGATGGCGGCCTTGGCCAAGGCACGCGTCTTATAGAATCGCGCCGCCCACAACCATTTATCGAGACGAACCTTGTCGTCTTCTTCCTGTTTTTGTGCCACTGCTATTCCTCTTTCCTGCCAATGGTCAGAACTGTACTACCGTTTTTGTCGGGAACACGAATTCGGCCCGACAGATAGAATGCCCGCCGGAGCACTTTCACGGGCGTGGGTCGGTATTGGTTATGAACGGAAACAGGTGTGTAGATAACTGTCGCCATTTTGTGATTATTCTGCGTGAATACCGCGATTCGCGGACTCAACGATCCGATGCACTGATCGCAGGTTGTTTTTATTGAAAACTTTTGACCATTTGACCGTTGTCGGTCTGCGCGAGTGGGTGGCGCTCCCGGATCTGGGAGTCGCGGGCCTACGGGCAAAAATCGACACCGGTGCCAGTACCTCCAGCCTGCACGCCACTGACATCGAGCCATTCGAGCGCGACGGTGAGAAATGGGTGCGTTTCACCGCGCACCTGGGCACGGTGGTGCAGTTGCGTCATCGCCGCTGCGAAGCCCCGCTGGTGGCGCGCAAGACGATAAAAAGCTCCAACGGTCACGCTCAGGTCCGCTACGTGATCAGCACCACGCTGGCACTGGGTGATCGGATCTGGCGGGTCGAGTTCACGCTGGCCTGCCGCAAATCCATGCGCTATCGCCTCTTGTTGGGTTCCAAAGCCTTGATCGACGGCCAGTTGGTGGTCAATCCGGGTATCAAATACGTTCAAGACAAACCGGCGTTCCCGGTGTCCACTACCTCTGCCACAGGTGTTGCATGAAGATCGCTGTGCTGTCGCGTAATCCGCGTCTGTATTCCACTCGTCGCCTGGTTGAAGCCGGGACCGAACGAGGCCATGAAATGGTGGTGATCGACACCCTGCGCGCCTACATGAACATTGCCAGCCACAAGCCGCAGATCCATTACCGTGGCAAACCGCTGGAAGGCTTCGACGCGGTGATCCCGCGGATCGGCGCCTCGGTGACGTTCTATGGCTGCGCGGTGTTGCGTCAATTCGAAATGATGGGGGTGTTTCCCCTCAACGAATCCGTGGCCATTGCCCGCTCCCGGGACAAGCTGCGCTCACTGCAACTGCTGTCGCGACGTGGGATCGGCTTGCCGGTGACCGGTTTTGCCCACTCCCCCGACGACATTCCCGATCTGATCGCAATGGTCAATGGCGCGCCACTGGTGATCAAAGTGCTGGAAGGCACCCAGGGCATCGGGGTGGTGCTGTGTGAAACCGCGACGGCAGCGGAGTCGGTGATCGAAGCGTTCATGGGCTTGAAGCAGAACATCATGGTCCAGGAATACATCAAGGAGGCCGGTGGCGCGGACATTCGCTGCTTCGTGGTCGGCGACAAGGTGATCGCCTCGATGAAACGCCAGGCCAAGCCCGGTGAGTTCCGCTCCAACCTCCATCGCGGCGGCAGCGCCAGCCTGATCAAGATCACTCCGGAAGAACGCATGACCGCCCTGCGCGCTGCAAAAGTCATGGGCCTGGCCGTGGCCGGCGTGGATATCCTGCGCTCCAATCACGGGCCATTGGTGATGGAGGTGAACTCCTCGCCAGGCCTGGAAGGGATCGAGACCACCACGAGCAAGAACGTGGCGGGAATCATCATCGAACACCTGGAAAAGAATGGCGGGCCGAACATGACCCGGACTAAAGGAAAAGGCTAAGCCAACATAAAACCCTGTGGGAGCGAGCTTGCTCGCGAAAGCGGTATATCAGTGCCGAATCGGTTGACTGACACACCGTCATCGCGAGCAAGCTCGCTCCCACAGGTTCCTGCAATCAGATCGATTACACCGCATCCCGAGGCAGCATCAACCCCAACGGCAAACGCACCCGAGCCTCCAGCCCACCACCGGCGCGGTTGCGCAACTCGACGTTGCCGCCGTGCATCGAGGCGATGCGCTTGACGATGGCCAGGCCCAGCCCCGTCCCCTTCCCGCCTCGGGCGCGGTCGCCCCGGGTAAAAGGGTTGAAAATCGCTTCCAGCTCCGCCGGATCAATGCCGGCGCCACGGTCCATGACGCTGAGCACCACATAAGGCGCATTAGTGTCGCCGGAAACATAGGCCGCCACCTCGACGCCGGTACCAGCGTGGTTCAGGGCATTGCCAATCAGGTTGTTCAACAAGCGCTTCATCGACACCCGGCGCAGGGGGAAGGGCTGGATCGGCTCCAGGCGCAAGTGCACTTTTTCATCGTTCTGGTTATACGGCGCAACCACTTCCCGAACCAATTCGCTGAGGTCCACTTCCTCCACCGATTCGTCACGGCCGTCGCGAATGAACGCCAGGAACTGGTCGAGAATCGCATCCATGTCCTCGATGTCGCGGACCATTTCGTCGGTCAGGTCGGTGTGCTCGCCCATCAACTCCAGCGACAACCGCAGCCGGGTCAGCGGGGTGCGCAGGTCGTGGGACACGCCGGCGAGCATCAGTTCACGCTCGCGCCCGGCCTGCTCGACATCCTCGGCCATCTGGTTGAAGGCGCGGTAGACCTCGGTCATCTCGCTGGGGGTATCGCTGACGGGCAGGCGCACGCTGCGGCCCTGACCCAGTTGACGGGCAGCGTAGACCAGACGTTTCAATGGTTGGTTGAGCTGGCTGACGAAGATCCACGCCGAAGCCGTCGACAGCAGGCCGATGGCCAGGAACCAGCCCAGCACGTTCCAGATTTTCTGGCCGCGCAGCGGATGCGGGTACAGCGGCACTTTCAGCCAGCCATCACCCAGGCTCGGGGCACGCACCCACAGCGCCGGAGGCGAGTGCATGCGCAGCCGCACCTCGGTATCGGCGCCCAGCTCGGCCTGCATCTGTCGTTGGTAGATTTCGCTGTAGGGCCAGTGTTGCTCGCCCTCCGGCACGCCAGCACCGACCACCCGGATCAGAGTCGCCGCTTCGGCAATTTTCGCTCGATTGGTTTCGTCGGCCGCCCAATAGGCCCGCAAGGTCAGGGCAACGCCGTGGCTGTACTGCCGATCCACCAGCACATCTTCGTTCATCAGCAGGTAGACCAGCGTCAGCGCCTTGGAAAAGAGCACGACGATCAGCACCAGCCAGAGGGTGCGGGAGAAGAAACTCTGGGGGAACCAAACGGGGGTTTTCATGGATAACCGTTACACACTTGCAGGAGCGAGCGATGCTCGCACAATGACGGACCGCGAGTCGCCTGGAAGAACACATTCAACCCGCCAGGCCACCCGCTCCTACAAATCGCCGATCACTTGCTGGCGGCGCCATCCGGCACGAATACATAACCCACGCCCCAGACCGTCTGGATATACCGCGGCTTGGAAGGATCGGGCTCGATCATCCGGCGCAGGCGGGAAATCTGCACGTCGATGGAGCGCTCCAGCGCATCCCACTCACGACCACGGGCCAGGTTCATCAGTTTGTCGCGGGTCAGCGGCTGGCGGGCGTTCATCACCAGGGCCTTGAGCACGGCGAACTCACCGGTGGTGAGCATGTGGATCTCATCACCGCGCTTGAGCTCGCGAGTGGCCAGGGACAGTTCATAGTCGCCGAAGGTCACGCTTTCGTCTTCGCTGCCCGGCGCGCCAGGCACCGGAGCCGATTGCCGACGCAGTACCGCCTTGACCCGGGCCATCAACTCGTCGGGGTTGAACGGCTTGGCCAGGTAATCGTCGGCACCCAGTTCAAGGCCCTTGATACGGCTCAGCTCGTCACCCTTGGCGGTGAGCATGATGATCGGAATCTGGTTATTGGCGCCGCGCAGGCGACGGCAGGCCGTCAAGCCGTCCTCACCGGGCAGCATCAGGTCGAGCACCACGAGGTTGAAAACTTCGCGGGCCAACAGCCGATCCATTTGCTCGGTGTTCGGTACGGTGCGGGCGCGGTAGCCCTTGCTGACGAAAAAACGCTCCAGCAGGCTGCTCAGCCCCGGATCGTCGTCAACAATAAGAATTTTTTCGCCTTCAGCAGTTTGTGCAGTGCTGCTCATAGGAAGCTCCTTTGATCTCGGCGCGCATTATGGCCTAGCTGCCGTTATACGCACCGTGTGCATTGTTAGCAGATTTTTCCTCTATCTCCACAAATCCGGGTATCGAGCCTACAGACCACGACGCCCCCCTTAAGGATGGAACGCCGGTTATAATGCGCGGCCTTTTGTGCCAGGGAACGTCGGATCGTTATCCCGGCGTATCGTTTTTTCCTCCTGGCCCGGCAGCACTTTTTGAATTTCGCGGGTCAACAGGCAGCCTTTTGACCCAGGCAGCGGCGCATGCCAGGCCGCTCAACCAGTCTCGCCGAGCCCCGTTTGCGCGGTGGCGAGCCTGATTTCACAATTTGTCAGGTGGTTTTATGGACAGCATCAACAGCCGCATCGCCGAGGAACTCGGTGTACGCCCACAACAGGTCGAAGCGGCCGTCGCGCTACTCGATGAAGGCTCCACGGTGCCTTTTATCGCCCGTTACCGGAAAGAAGTCACCGGTAGCCTCGATGACATTCAATTACGTCATCTGGAAGAGCGCCTGCGCTACATGCGAGAACTCGACGAACGGCGCATCAGCATCCTGGCCAGCATCCAGGAGCAGGGCAAGCTGACCCCGCAACTTGAGCGAGACATCAAGCTCGCCGACACCAAGACCCGTCTCGAAGACTTGTACCTGCCCTACAAGCAAAAGCGCCGCACCAAGGGCCAGATCGCCCTGGAAGCCGGCCTCGGCGAGTTGGCCGACGGTCTATTCAATGACCCGAGCCTGTCCCCGGAAACCGAAGCCACGCGTTTCGTCGATGCCGAAAAAGGTGTGGCGGACGTAAAAGCGGCGCTGGAAGGCGCCAAGTACATCCTGATGGAGCGCTTCGCCGAAGACGCCAACCTGCTGGAAAAACTGCGCAACTACCTCAAGCAGGAAGCCACCCTCAGCGCCCGGGTTATCGCCGGCAAAGAAGAGGAAGGCGCCAAGTTCCGTGACTACTTCGAGCACGACGAACCGCTCAAAAGCATGCCTTCCCACCGGGCCCTGGCGATTTTCCGTGGTCGTAACGAAGGCATTCTCAGCTCCGCGCTGAAGGTCGGTGAAGAGCTGCCAGGTACCATGCACCCGTGCGAAGGCATGATCGGCCAGCAGTTCGGCATCCAAAACCAGAATCGCGCCGCCGACAAATGGCTGGCCGAGGTGGTGCGCTGGACTTGGAAGGTCAAGCTTTACACCCATCTGGAAACCGACCTGCTGGGCGAGTTGCGCGATAACGCCGAGACCGAGGCGATCAACGTATTCGCCCATAACCTGCACGACTTGCTGCTGGCCGCGCCGGCCGGCCCACGGGCCACCCTGGGCCTGGACCCGGGCTTGCGCACCGGTTGCAAGGTTGCGGTGGTGGACGCCACCGGCAAGCTGCTGGATCACGCCACGGTCTACCCCCACGTGCCGCACAACAAGTGGGACCAGACCCTCGCCGTGCTCGCCGCCCTGTGCGCCAAGCATTCGGTGGACTTGATCGCCATCGGCAACGGCACCGCCAGCCGGGAGACCGATAAACTGGCCGCCGAGCTGATCAAAAAATACCCAGCCATGAAAATGACCAAGGTCATGGTGTCCGAAGCCGGTGCTTCCGTTTATTCGGCGTCGGAACTGGCCTCCAAGGAATTCCCCGACCTGGATGTGTCGATCCGTGGCGCGGTGTCCATTGCCCGTCGTTTACAGGATCCGTTGGCGGAACTGGTGAAGATCGATCCGAAATCCATCGGCGTCGGTCAGTACCAGCACGACGTTTCCCAGTTGAAACTGGCCCGTGGCCTGGACGCCGTGGTGGAGGATTGCGTGAACGCCGTGGGCGTGGACGTGAACACCGCTTCGGTGGCGCTGTTGGCACGGATCTCGGGCCTCAACGCCACGCTGGCGCAGAACATCGTGACTCACCGCGACGAACACGGTGCGTTCAAGACCCGCGCCGCGTTGAAGAAAGTCCCGCGCCTGGGCGAAAAAACCTTCGAACAGGCTGCCGGCTTCCTGCGCGTCATGAACGGTGACAACCCGCTGGATTCATCGGCCGTCCACCCCGAAGCCTATCCGCTGGTGCAGAGCATCGCCGCCCAGACCGACCGCGACATTCGTTCGCTGATCGGCGACGCGGCGTTTCTCAAGCGCCTGGACCCGAAGAAATTCACCGATGAAACCTTCGGCCTGCCCACCGTCACCGACATCCTTCAGGAACTGGAGAAACCGGGCCGCGACCCGCGCCCCGAGTTCAAGACCGCCGAGTTCCAGGACGGTGTCGAGGATCTCAAGGACCTGCAACCGGGCATGATCCTCGAAGGCGTGGTGACCAACGTCACCAACTTCGGAGCCTTCGTCGACATCGGCGTGCATCAGGACGGCTTGGTGCACATCTCCGCCCTGTCGGAGAAGTTCATCAAGGACCCGCGCGAAGCGGTCAAGGCCGGTGACGTAGTGAAAGTGAAGGTCATGGAAGTCGATATCCCACGCAAACGTGTCGGCCTGTCGATGCGCATGAGCGACACGCCGGGTGAAAAAGTCGACGGTGCCCGTGGCGCTCGCCCTGGCTCGACCCCGCGCCAGTCGCAGAACACCGCGCCGCGCAAGGAAACCACGGCTGCGGCCCCGGCGAATAACGCCATGGCCTCGTTGTTCGCCAACGCCAAGCAGTTGAAGAAGCGCTGATGGACGTGCCGGCCGGGTTGGTGGAGAGCGCGTTTTTCAAGCTGCTCGGCTGTCGTCTGCAGAGCCTGGGGAACGGGGTGGCGCAAGTCGCCCTGGGCCTTGAGCCGCCGTTGCGCAATCGGGGCGGCAAGCTGCACGGCGGCGCGCTGTTCAGCCTGGTGGACATAGCCATGGGACTGGCCTGTTCCAGCGTCCACGGCTTTGACCAGCAGAGCGCGACCATCGAATGCAAGATCAACTACATTCGCGCCGTGTCCGACGGTGAAGTGCTGTGCACCGCCCGGGTCATCCACCCGGGCCGGCGCACGCTGGTGGTCGAGGCCGAGGTGCTGCAAGGCGACAAACTGGTCGCAAAAGCGCAAGGCACGTTCGCTGTCCTATAGCTCCCTGTCATCGATTTGAGTTAATTTCGACGCTGCGAATGCGGTGTCGAGATTTTCTGTGGGAGCGGGCTTGCTCGCGAAAGCGGCGTGTCAGGCGACTTCAATGTTGGCTGATAAGACCTCTTCGCGAGCAAGCCCGCTCCCACAGGGAGTGCGGCGATCAGTCTTTACCCGCATAAAACCAGGCGAAAACGCCAGTTTCAACTTCACCCTTGTAGACCGTCTTGCCCACCCCCATATTGGGGCGACTGACGCGTGAAGGAATTCAACTTGAGCGACCTTTTAAACCGCCGCCTGGCCCTGCTCGGCGAGCGCGCCAACCTCTCCCTGCTCGAGCAGTGCCTGCACGGTATCGAACGTGAATGCCTGCGTGTCACGGACAATGGGCGCCTGGCGCAGACACCGCATCCCAGGGCCCTGGGTTCGGCGCTGACCAACGAACAGATCACTACGGACTATTCCGAGTCGCTGCTGGAGTTCATCACTCCGGCCTTGGCCGACCCGGCCGATACCTTGCGCAGCCTCGACAAGATCCACCGGTTTGCCTACAGCAAACTTGGCGACGAGTACTTGTGGAGCCCGTCGATGCCGTGCCCACTTCCGGCGGAAGAAGACATCCCGATCGCGTATTACGGCACCTCGAATATCGGTCGACTCAAGTACGTCTACCGTAAGGGCCTGGCCCTGCGCTACGGCAAGACCATGCAGTGCATCGCCGGGATCCACTACAACTTTTCCCTGCCGGAAAAGCTCTGGCCCTTGCTCCGGCAGGCTGAAGGCGTCGAGGCCAGCGACCGCGACTTCCAGTCGTCGGCCTACATCGCGCTGATTCGCAACTTCCGTCGCTACAGCTGGTTGCTGATGTACCTGTTCGGTGCCTCGCCGGCCCTGGACGCCGGCTTCCTGCGCGGCCGCCCGCACCAGTTGGAACAGCTGGACCCGGACACTTTGTACCTGCCCTACGCCACCAGCCTGCGCATGAGTGACCTGGGTTACCAGAGCAACGCCCAGGCCGGCCTGACGCCGTGCTACAACGA
This sequence comes from Pseudomonas sp. B21-054, assembly GCF_026016345.1. Classification (NCBI taxonomy): domain Bacteria; kingdom Pseudomonadati; phylum Pseudomonadota; class Gammaproteobacteria; order Pseudomonadales; family Pseudomonadaceae; genus Pseudomonas; species Pseudomonas sp. B21-054. The sequence continues at coordinate 303,589 of NZ_CP087204.1, read as the reverse complement.
TCTGGCGAGCTACACCGACAGCCTGCGCAAAGCGGTCGCAACGCCCTACGCGCCCTACGTCGAAGTCGGCACTCACCAGAACGGCGAGTGGGTGCAGCTCAATACCAATATTCTGCAGATCGAAAACGAGTACTACTCCAACATCCGTCCCAAGCGCGTGACCTACACCGGCGAGCGTCCGATCCAGGCCTTGATGGCCCGGGGTATCCAGTACGTCGAAGTGCGCTGCCTGGACATCAACCCGTTCCTGCCGATGGGCATCGACCTCACCGAGTCGCGCTTCCTCGATGCGTTCCTGCTGTATTGCGGCCTCAATGACAGCCCGCAGCTGGAAAACAACGAATGCGGCAACGCCACGAACAACTTCCTGACCGTGGTCAAGGAAGGGCGCAAGCCCGGCCTGCAATTGCAGCGCCAGGGTCAAGCGGTGGACATGCAGGCCTGGGCCGTCGAATTGCTGGAAAAAATCGCCCCGCTGGCCTCGTTGCTTGACCAGAGCCAAGGAGGTGATGCTCACCGCCTGGCACTGGACGCGCAATTGGCGAAAGTCCGCGATCCGGCCCTGACCCCCTCCGCCCAGGTGCTGGCCGCCATGGCCGAACACCAGGAAAGCTTCGCCCAGTTCTCCTTGCGCCAAAGCAAGGCCCACGCCGAGTTCTTCCGCGCCGAGCCTTTGCCTGACCAGGAGCAGACGGCATTTGAAACAGCCGCCCGTGAATCCCTGGTTCAACAAGCCGAGTTGGAGCAGAACGAGGTGGGGGATTTCGATGTGTTTGTAGGTTCGTATCAGGCGAGTATTCTGGCGATCAGTAACTGATCCCCTCATGAATCATTCCCATGTCTTACATGGGAATGATTTTGTGGCGAGGGGATTTATCCCCGTTGGCTGCAAAGCAGCCCTCGACGGTTCACCTCGGTGTCTCAGTCAACTCTCATTCGACTGATTTGGGGTCGCTTCGCAACCCAGCGGGAATAAATACCCTCGCCACAAAAGCTGATGCTTGCACAGATTTTTTCGCTGACAAGCTCATTCTAAAAAGTTATTTATTTTTGAGTTCTTAGATCATTTAGTCTCCTCAAACGCCGAACATCCGGCGGCCTGTTGAGGAGCTTCCCATGACATTGAGTTTCCCCCTTCGCCTTCTCGCGGCCGCCTCCCTGGCCGTGACGAGTTTTTTTGCCCAGGCAGCCGACCTGACCGTCGCCTACCAGACCACCGTCGACCCGGCCAAAGTCGCCCAGGCCGACGGCGCCTATGAAAAAGCCACCCAAGCCAAGATCGACTGGCGCAAGTTCGACAACGGCGCCGACGTCATCACCGCCATTGCCTCGGGCGATGTGCAGATCGGCTACCTCGGTTCCAGCCCGCTGACCGCCGCCATCACCCGCAAGGTCCCGGTGGAAACGTTCCTCATTGCCACCCAGATCGGCGCCGCCGAGGCCCTGGTGACCCGCAACGGTTCCGGGATCAACACCCCACAGGACCTGATCGGCAAGAAGATCGCCGTGCCATTCGTTTCCACCGGCCACTACAGCCTGCTCGCCGCGTTGAAGCACTGGAACATTGACCCATCGAAAGTCACCATCCTCAACCTGGCACCACCGGCCATCATCGCCGCCTGGAAGCGCGGCGACATCGATGCCACCTACGTCTGGGACCCGGCCCTGGGCGTGGCCAAGGAAAACGGCAAGGTCTTGATCACCTCTGCGGAACTGGCCCAGTTCGGCGCGCCGACCTTCGACGCCTGGATCGTGCGCAAGGACTTCGCCCAGAAGCACCCTGAAATCGTCACCGCCTTCGCCAAAGTCACCCTGGATGCCTACGCCCAGTACCGCAAGGACCCACAAGCCTGGCTGGCCGATGCGTCCAACGTCGACAAACTGGTGAAACTCTCCGGTGCCAAGGCCAGTGATATCCCGCTGCTGTTGCAAGGCAACGTCTTCCCCCTGGCGGCCGATCAGGTCGTAAGCCTCGGCGCTCCGACTACCAAAGCCATCACCGACACCGCCGCCTTCCTCAAGGAGCAAGGCAAGGTCGAAGCTGTGCTGCCGGACTACGCGCCTTTTGTCAGCGCCAAATACATCACCCAGTGATCGCACACTAGAAGGAGTCACGGCGATGGCCTTGCTACAGCTGGAGCGCATCAGCGCACAGTACCCCGGTGCGACGGACCCCGTGCTGGCGGACATTTCACTGACCCTGGGACCCCAGCAATTGCTGGTGGCCCTCGGCCCGTCCGGCAGTGGCAAGACTTCGCTGTTGAACCTGATCGCCGGGTTCGTCGAGCCCAGCGCCGGGCAGATCACCCTCGACGGTGTCCCGGTTTTGGGGCCGAGTGCCGAGCGCGGCGTGGTGTTCCAGGACGACGCGCTGCTGCCCTGGCAGGACGTGCTGGCGAACGTGGGTTTCGGCCTGGAACTGGCCGGGATCCCCAGGGAAAAACGCGAAGCCCGCGCCAGGGAAATGCTCGCCTTGGTGGACCTCGCCGGTTTCGAGCGACGCCGCGTCTGGCAGCTCTCCGGCGGTCAGAAGCAGCGCGTCGGCCTGGCCCGGGCATTGGCGGCCGAGCCACGCGTGCTGTTGATGGACGAACCGTTCGGTGCGCTGGACGCCTTTACCCGCGAGCAGATGCAGGAACTGTTGCTGCAAGTCTGGCAGCGCACCGCCAAACCGGTATTCCTGATTACCCATGACATTGAAGAAGCGGTCTTCCTCGCCACCGACTTGATTTTGCTGGCACCGAACCCGGGGCAGATCGTCGAGCGTCTGAGCCTGGATTTCGGCCAGCGCTACGGCGCCGGGGAATCGGCGCGGTCGATCAAGTCCGACCCGCGCTTTATCGAAACCCGCGAGCATGTACTCGCCAAAGTGTTCTCCCAACGCAGCGCCACACGGCCACAGGAGCGCGCATGAACAGCTATGGAATTCCTGCCGAGATCACTGCAACCGCGGCCAAGCGCCCGGTCAACGGTTCGAGGCTCACCTTGAGCACGCGGTGGATCAGCGGCTTGACCCTGATCGCGCTGCTGGCCGTTTGGTGGGCCGTCACCGCCAGCGGCTTGATCGAGCCCTTGTTCCTGCCCTCGCCGTCCGCCGTGCTGCAAAAAGGCTGGCTGCTGGCGACCAGTGGCTACATGGACTCCACCCTCTGGCAGCACCTGGGCGCAAGCCTTGAACGGATCGGCCTGGGCCTGTTGTTTGCGGTGCTGACGGCCGTGCCGGTGGGCATCGCCATCGGCGCCAACCGGATCGCACGGGGCGTATTCGATCCGCTGATCGAGTTCTACCGGCCGATCCCCCCCTTGGCGTACCTGCCATTGATCGTGATCTGGTGCGGCATCGGTGAGTTGTCCAAAGTGCTGCTGATTTACCTGGCGATTTTCGCCCCAATTGCGATCGCCACCGCCACCGGCGTGCGCACCGTCGATCCGGCCAAGTTACGTGCCGCGCAGTCCTTGGGCGCCACACGGGCCCAGTTGATTCGCCATGTGATCGTACCCAGCGCCTTGCCGGACATCCTCACCGGTATTCGCATTGGCCTGGGCGTCGGTTGGTCGACGCTGGTGGCAGCCGAGCTGATTGCCGCCACCAGTGGCCTGGGGTTCATGGTGCAGTCAGCGGCGCAGTTCCTGGTCACCGATGTGGTGGTATTGGGAATCCTGGTGATCGCATTGATCGCCTTCGCCATGGAAATGGGCTTACGCGCCCTGCAACGCAAACTGGTGCCATGGCACGGCCAGGCTCACTGACAGTAAATGACCACGCCGACCATTCGGCGCCCCATTGCGAGAACGCGACGATGAACCGCCCGACCGTTACCCCTTTGAGCACCGCCCTCGGTGCGCAGATCAGCGGGATCGATATCCGCCAACCGCTGAGTTTGGAAGATCGCGATATCATCGAGCAGGCTTTGCTTGAACATCAGGTGTTGTTCTTTCGCGACCAGCCAATCGAGCCGGTACAGCAAGCGCGTTTCGCCGCGTATTTTGGCGATCTGCACATTCATCCGATCTACCCCAACGTGCCGGAGCAGCCCGAAGTCCTGGTGCTCGACACCGCTGTCACCGATGTACGCGACAACGCCGTGTGGCACACCGACGTGACCTTTCTGCCGACGCCCGCCATGGGCGCGGTGCTCAGCGCCAAGCTGCTGCCGGCATTCGGTGGCGATACGTTGTGGGCCAGTGGCATCGCGGCTTACGAGGCCTTGTCGGCGCCGTTGAAGCGTTTGTTGGAAGGCCTGACGGCGACCCACGATTTCACCCGGTCCTTTCCCTTGGAGCGTTTTGGCAACACCGCCGAAGACCTGGCGCGCTGGGAGGAAGCGCGACGGAAAAACCCACCGCTGTCCCATCCGGTGATCCGCACCCATCCGGTGAGCGGGCGTCGGTCTCTGTTCGTCAATGAAGGCTTTACAACGCGGATCAACGAGCTGTCGGAGACTGAAAGCGAGGTGATCCTGAAACTGCTGTTCGCCCACGCCACCCGCCCGGAGTTCACCCTGCGCTGGCGCTGGCAGGTCAACGACGTGGCGTTTTGGGATAACCGCGTGACCCAGCATTTCGCCGTGGACGACTACCGCCCGGCCCGGCGGGTGATGCATCGAGCGACGGTGCTGGGGGATGTGCCGTTTTTTCGCTGAATCGCTATGGAATCACCTTTGTGGCGAGGGGATTTATCCCCGCTGGGCTGCGTAGCGGCCCTAAAACCTGCACGCACGATCTGAAAGGCAGACCGTGCTGAGCTGTTCCTGGGGCTGCTTCGCAGCCAGCGGGGATAAATCCCCTCGCCACAGGGGGGTGTGTTATTCCGCCGACGAAGGCTTCTCCCAAAGATTGATCCCGCCTTCCTGGGCAAACCGGTCGATTTGCGCCAGCTCTTCGGCACTGAAGCTCAGGTTCTTCAGCGCCCCGACATTCTCGATGATCTGCTCCGGCCGGCTGGCGCCGATCAGGGCGGAGGTGACCCGGGGATCGCGCAAGGTCCAGGCCAGGGCCATTTGTGCCAGGCTTTGTCCGCGTCGCTGGGCGATCTCATTGAGGGCGCGCACATGGGCGATGTTCTCCTCCGACAAATGCGCAGCCTGCAACGAGCCACCACCCGGACGGTTGACCCGTGCATCCGCCGGAATGCCCTTAAGGTATTTGTCAGTCAGCAACCCTTGGGCCAGCGGAGTGAAGGCGATCACGCCGGCGCCCAGTTCGTCGGTGGCATCCAGCAGGTCTTTTTCCACCCAGCGGTTGAGCAGGTTATAGGCCGGCTGGTGGATCAGCAGCGGGACTTTCCACTCTTTGAGCAGCGCCGCCATTTCCCGGGTCTTCACCCCGGAATACGAGGAAATACCGATGTACAGCGCCTTGCCCTGCTGCACCGCAGTGGCCAGTGCACTGGCGGTTTCTTCCAGTGGCGTATCGGGGTCGAAGCGGTGGGAATAGAAGATATCCACATAGTCCAGGCCGAGGCGTTGCAGGCTCTGATCGAGACTGGCGAGCACATACTTGCGCGAGCCACCGCCCTGGCCGTAAGGGCCCGGCCACATGTCCCAACCGGCCTTGCTGGAGATGATCAACTCATCGCGGTACTGCTGGAAATCTTCGCGCAGCAACCGGCCAAAATTGATCTCGGCGCTGCCATAGGGCGGGCCGTAGTTGTTGGCCAGGTCGAAGTGGTTGATACCCAGGTCGAACGCCGTGCGCAGCAACGCGCGCTGGGTGTCGATGGGCGTGCTGTCGCCGAAGTTGTGCCACAACCCCAGCGACAGCGCCGGCAGCACCAGCCCGCTGCGACCGACGCGGCGGTAAGGAATGGACTCGTAGCGGTTTTCGGCAGCGGTGTAGGTCATCGAATAGGCTCTCTGTTCGGACGGCGGTTGGCAGACGCTAACATTTCACAGACGCATTGGTCAGGCTGAAAGTTCGCATATCGTCGTGGGATCGGACTTGCTCGCGAAAGCGGTGTGTCAGTTCGCGGTGATATTGGAGTGCCGACGCCTTCGCGAGCAAGCTCGCTCCCACAGGGGATTTTCAGTGTCAGGAATCACCTTAACGAGCCTGCGCAAACACTTCCGCCACCCAATCCACGAACACGCGAACCCGTGGCGACATGTGGCGGTTGTGCGGATAAAGCACCGACACCGGCATGGACGGCGGTGGGGTGGCGGTGAGGACTTCCTGGATCATTCCCTGCCGGATCGGTTCTTCCATTCGGTAATGCGGGCATTGGATCAGGCCCATGCCGGCGATGGCCGAGGCGGCGTAGATCTCGGCGCCGGACACCGACAACGAGCCCCCGATCGGCACCTCCTTGAGTTCGCCATCGACCATGAACTCGAACGGATAGAGTTTGGCGGTGGTCCGCGAGACGTAATTCACCGCCCTGTGATGCTTCAAGTCATCGAGGCTCTTCGGCTCGCCATACTGGCGCAGGTAACCGGGGCTGGCACAGGTGATCTGGCGAAGATTGGCGACACGTCGGCCGATCAATGACGAATCCGCCAGCGTACCGGAGCGCAGCACGCAATCGACGCCCTCGGCAATCAGGTCGACGAAACGATCCGCCTCGCTGATGAACAGTTCTATTTCGGGGTAGCGGGCCATGAATTGCGGCAACGCCGGAATCACGAAGTACCGCGCCTGGGTGCCATGCAGGTCCACCCTCAGCTTGCCTTTGGGCGCCACACCGCGAAACGCCAGTTCGGCCTCTTCAAGCTCCGCCAGCAATTGCACGCAGCGTGGGTAGTAGGCTTCGCCGTCGAGGGTCGGGCGCACCTTGCGGGTGCTGCGCTCCAACAAACGAACACCCAGCCAGGCTTCGAATTGATTGAGCGTGTGGGTCAGCGTGGCCCGGGGCATATTCAAGTCTTCAGCGGCCAGGGTGAAGCTGCTGCGCTCGTATATGCGGACAAACACTCTCATCGCCTTGACCTGGTCCATCTGAATCCTGCCCCACCGATTGTTGGAAAATATTGAACAGTCAAGGCAACTCTCTTGCATTTATCGCCAAGAGTAAACATGTGAATCTGTCCTCAACCCATCACACATTTCAACAGCAAAGGACCCCTTCACATGACTGTTCAAAATTCGAAAGTTGCCATCGTGACCGGCGCCTCCCGCGGCATCGGAGCAGAGATTGCCAAGCAATTGGCCAGCGAAGGCTTTGCCGTGGTCATCAATTACGCCAACAGCGCCATCGAAGCCTCGAAACTGGTGGTTCAACTGCGCCAGGCCGGCCACCAAGCCATAGCGGTCAAGGCAGACGTGTCCTCCTCCGCGGATGTGCGGCGGATGTTCGATGAAACCGAAGCGAAACTGGGCAAGGTCGATGTGTTGATCAACAACGCCGGCATCCTCAAGGTCATGCCCCTGGCGCAGCACAGCGACGAATTGTTCGACCAGACATTCGCCATCAACACCCGCGGCACGTTCAACACCCTGCGCGAAGCCGCGACCCGCCTGAACGACGGTGGCCGTATCGTGAATTTTTCCAGCAGCACCGTGGGCCTGAACCTGCCCGGCTACTCGGTGTACATCGCCAGCAAGGCGGCGGTGGAATCCCTGACCCAGGTGTTCGCCAAGGAACTGCGCGGTCGGCAGATCACGGTCAATGCCGTGGCCCCCGGTCCGGTCGCGACCGAACTGTTCATGCACGGCAAGAGCGAAGAACAGGTGCAGCACTACGCCAAGATGCCGCCCCTGGAGCGCCTCGGCCAGCCACAGGACATCGCCCGCATCATCACCTTCCTGGTGGGCCCGGACGCCGATTGGGTGAACGGGCAGATCCTGCGGGCCAACGGTGGGCTCGTCTGAGACTCGGGCCGATCAGCGCACCAGGTGCAGGAACTGCATGTGTCGCTCGTACTGGTCGAGGATGTCGTTGATGACCTGTTCCTTGGTGTAGCCCACCAGGTCGTAATCCTGGCTGCCTTCGCTCAAGTGCACTTCGGCGCGGTAGTAACGGCGGTTGTTGAGCTCCTTGGAGCCCATGCCGCCGCGGGCAAAGGACGGCGTGAAGTAGCCGCGCATCTGCACCTGGTAGATGAACGGATGCTGCTCGCCGTGACCGATTTCCAGGCTGACGCTGTCGTTGGCCGGGTCTGGCTGGGTCACGACCGTCAGGCCCTTCTCGGCGAACACAGCCTTCACTTCTTCGATGGCCGGGCGCACCGTCGTATCGAGGAAACGGTACACCTCGTCACGGGACGGAAAATGCACCGCTTGGCTCAAGCGCTGGCGCCAGCCACCCGTACCCCGGCGTGAGCCGGACACCGGCGCCAGGGAATGCAATTGCGCGATCTGCTTCTGGGATTCCAGGTAGAACGCCTTGTGCAGGCCCCACATCATCAACAGCAGGATCAGCGAGAACGGCAGGGAAGTCAGTACCACCGCCGACTTCAAGGCATCGATGCTACCGGAGAACAGCAACGCGCTGGTCACCAGGGCGGTCATTGCGCCCCAGAACACCCGCAGCCATTTCGGCCCGTCTTCGTCGGGGTTGCCGCCTCTGGCCGACAGCGTCGAAAGCACCACGGTGCCTGAGTCGGCGGACGTGACGAAGAACACGAAACTGATAAACACCGTGACCGCGATGACGGTCTTGCTCCACGGGTAGGTTTCCAGCAGCAGGTACAGGCTCATCGACGGGTTTTCCAGGGCGGACATGCCCAGGGCACTCATGCCATGGTTCAGCACCTGGTCGATGGCGCTGTTGCCGAAGATCGACATCCACGCCAGGGTGAAACCCAGGGGAATCAGCAGCACGCCAAACACGAATTCGCGGATGGTGCGGCCACGGGAAATCCGCGCGATAAACAGCCCCACGAACGGCGACCACGCGATCCACCAGGCCCAGTAGAACACCGTCCAGCCGCCCAGCCAGTCGCTGGGCTTGTTGTAGGCGTACAGGTCGAAACTTTTCATCGGCAAGGCGCCGAGGTAATCGCCGATGTTCTGGATCAACGTGTTGAGCAAGTGCTGGGTGGGCCCGGCGAACAGCACGAACAGCAACAAAGCGCAGGCCAGCAGCATGTTGATGTCGGACATGACCCGCACGCCTTTGTCGACACCGGCCACCGCGACGATGATCGCCGCGCCCATCATCAGCACGATCAGGCCGACCTGGATCCACTGGGTGTGAGCGACGCCGAACAGGTAATCGAGCCCGGAGTTGAGGTGCAACACGCCAAAGCCCATGTCCGCGCCGAGGCCGAACACGGTTGCGATGATGCCGAAGCCGTCCACCGCGTAGCCGATGGGGCCGTTGATGCGTTTACCGATCAGTGGGTACAGCGCCGAACGCAGGGCCAGCGGCAAATTGTGCCGATAGGCAAAGTACGCCAGGGCCATGCCGACGAAAGCGAACACACCCCAACCGTGCAGCCCCCAGTGCAAAAACAGAATCTGCATGGCCTGGCGCGCCGCATCAGCGGTACCGGCCTCGCCCTGGGGCGGCTGCACCAAATGGGTGAGCGGCTCGGAGACGCAGAAGAAAAACAACGTGATGCTGATGCCGGCGGCGAACAACATGCCGGCCCAGGACAAGTAACTGAATTCGGGTTCGTCGTGGTCGGCACCGAGCTTGATCTTGCCGTAGCCGGACAAGGCGGTGACCACCACGAAGACCAGATACAGGGTCATCGCCAGCATGTAATACCAGCCGACCGTATTGGCCGCCCAGTTCTGCGCCGCCAGCAGCCAGGCGCCGGCTTGCTCCGGCACGGCAATCACCACCAGGCCGAACAGCAGGATGAAGGTCGCCGCGAAGTAAAACACCGGCGGATTCATGCGGACCAGGCCGCTGGGTGGCAGGGACGAGGCACTCATGGGCGAGGCCCCCCGGGCAGCGAAACAGCGAGGGTCGAAAACGGACTCGGCAAAAGCAAGCCTCCTTATTGTGAGCGGGCAGCAAACCGACGGTTTAACTTGAATGAACGTTCAAGTTAAACATGAATAGGCAGCTAAGGACTAATCCCAGGGCTCGACGGCGCATTTCCTACGCAGGCCCACGGGAAGGTATGACGCTGCCTGTGGAGCATTCGTTCAGTGTTCAAAGACATGTGCTCTGCCAAACACAGACCCTGTGGGCGCGAGCATGCTCGCGATGACGGGCTGACATTCGACATCTTTATTGACGGGTATACCGCCATCGCGAGCAAGCTCGACCCCACATGCCGGTTGCCCACGAATATCCGCGTGCCTATAGTCCAGGCATCTCCTACAACCAGTACGGACCCCATGATCAAACAACAGCTGGCCCGCTTTAATCGTCTCGACCTGCTTGGCCACCCGACCCCATTGGAAAAACTCGACCGTCTCTCCACCTGGCTCGGTCGCGACATCTATATCAAGCGCGACGACCTGACGCCCCTGGCCCTGGGCGGCAACAAACTGCGCAAGCTCGAATACCTCGCGGCCGATGCCCTGGCCCAAGGCGCCGACACCCTCATCACCGCCGGCGCGATCCAGTCCAACCATGTGCGCCAGACTGCCGCCCTGGCGGCGAAGCTGGGCCTGGGGTGCGTGGCCCTGCTGGAAAATCCTATCGGCACCGAGGACGGCAATTACCTGGGCAATGGCAACCGCCTGCTGCTGGAGCTGTTCGACGCCAAGGTCGAACTGGTCGAAAACCTGGACAACGCCGACGATCAACTACAGGCCCTCGCCGATCGCCTGCGCAACAATGGCAAAAAACCCTATGTGGTGCCGATTGGCGGTTCCAACGCCTTGGGCGCGCTGGGCTATGTGCGTGCGGGCCTGGAACTGGCCGAGCAGATCAAGGACACCGGTCTTGAGTTCGCCGCCGTGGTGTTGGCCTCGGGCAGTGCCGGAACCCACAGCGGCCTGGCACTGGCGCTGAGCGAAGCGCTGCCGACGCTCCCCGTCATTGGCATAACGGTTTCGCGCAGCGAGGAAGACCAGTTCCCGAAGGTCCAGGGCCTGGCCGAGCGCACTGCCCAACTGCTGGAGGTTGCTCTTCCAGACGCGTTCAAAGTGAACCTGTGGGACGAATATTTCGCCCCCCGTTACGGCGAGCCAAACGCCGGGACCCTGGCAGCGGTCAAGCTGCTGGCCAGTCAGGAAGGCCTGTTGCTGGACCCGGTCTATACCGGCAAGGCCATGGCCGGGCTGCTCGATGGCATTGGTCGCGACCGTTTCGACGAAGGTCCGATCATCTTCCTGCACACGGGCGGCGCGCCGGCGTTGTTTGCCTATAACGCAGTCTTCTGAAGAGGTGGGAAACCCTCATGTAGGAGCGAGCTTGTTCGCGATGAGGGTGTGTCAGCGCAATGGAATTCGGCTGGTCCACCGCTATCGCGAGTAAGCTCGCTCCCACAGGAAGTCATTCCAAATAGGCATATATGGTTGATTTAATATTATTTTCCAATCTATAAAGACCCTCTTATAGTCTCGCCGCAGGCGTATTTGCCGCGAGACGCCCAGCCTGCTTTAAGGCAGGATGTGGCAATCTTTTCGGATCGCGGCTACGCCTTATCTCAGCCAAAATAACCTCTTCATAAGAAAACACAGGGGCTTGTCATGAATTTTTCCGCATTACGTCGCAACCTGTTGGTAGGTTCGCTAGGCCTGGCATTGAGCGCCGGCCTGTTGGGGCAAGCGGTTGCCGGTGAGCAACTGCAGAAAATCAAGGATGCGGGCGTCATCAACGTCGGCTTGGAAGGCACTTACCCGCCATTCAGTTTCGTCGACGCCGACGGCAAGCTGGCCGGTTTCGAAGTGGAGTTTTCCGAAGCCTTGGCTAAAGAGTTGGGTGTGAAGGTCAAGCTGCAATCGACCAAGTGGGATGGCATCCTGGCTGCGCTGGAATCCAAGCGGCTGGACGCCGTCATCAACCAGGTCACCATTTCCGAAGAACGTAAGAAAAAATACGATTTTTCTGAGCCTTACACCGTCTCCGGTATCCAGGCGCTGGTCCTGAAGAAGAACGAAGAGAAGCTCAACATCAAGGCCGCAGCCGACTTGGCTGGCAAAAAGGTCGGTGTAGGGCTGGGCACCAACTACGAACAGTGGCTCAAGGATAACGTGCCGAAAGCTGATATCCGGACCTATGAGGATGATCCGACCAAATATCAGGACCTGCGAATCGGCCGTATCGATGCGATTCTGGTGGACCGTCTCGCTGCGTTTGAACTGGCAAAAAAAGCCCCGGATACCGCCGTCGCCGGTGACGCATTTTCCCGTCAGGAAGCAGGTGTAACCCTGCGTAAAGGCGAACCTGAGCTACTGGCAGCGGTGAACCAGGCCATTGAAAAGTTGCGCGCGGACGGCACCCTCAAGAAGCTGTCCGAGAAGTACTTCAACGCTGACGTCACCCAATAATGGAAGCAAAGTTACAACTTATCCTGGACTCCACGCCCTTCCTGCTTCAGGGCGTGTATTTCACCGTGGGCTTGAGCCTGGGCGGGATGTTTTTTGGCTTCCTGCTCGGCTTTGGCCTGGCATTGATGCGCTTGTCGCGATTCAAAACGCTGAGCTGGATCGCCCGTGTGTACGTATCGTTCTTTCGCGGCACGCCGCTGCTGGTGCAACTGTTCATGATGTATTACGGCTTGCCGCAAGTGGGCATTGAGTTAGACCCAATACCTGCAGCGCTGATTGGCCTCTCGTTGAACATGGCAGCCTACATTTGCGAAACCCTGCGAGCTGCCATCAGTTCTATCGAACGCGGTCAGTGGGAAGCGGCTGCCAGTATCGGCATGACCCGTGTGCAAACGTTACGTCGAGCTATCCTGCCGCAGGCCATGCGTACCGCCTTGCCTCCGTTGGGCAATAGCTTCACATCGTTGGTGAAGGACACCTCGTTGGCGGCTACCATTCAGGTCCCTGAGTTGCTCCGGCAGGCACAGTTGGTTTCCGCCCGAACCTTTGAAATATTCGCCATGTATCTGTCTGCCGCATTGATCTATTGGTTTCTGATCAGCGTTCTTGCACATGTGCAGAACCGCTTGGAAGCCCGGGTCAATCGGCATGACCAGGAGTCCTGACCCATGATTGTCGTGGAAAAACTGACAAAGCAGTTCAAGGGTCAGGTGGTGCTCAACGGCATCGACTTGAAGGTTGAAGAAGGCGAGGTGGTTGCGATAATCGGCCCCAGCGGCTCGGGTAAGACCACCTTCCTGCGTTGCCTGAACTTCCTCGAAGAGCCTACCAGTGGCCGGATCAAGGTCGGCGACATCGAGATCGATGGCAGTCGCCCGCTGAACCAGCAACAAGGCCTGGTGCGCCGTTTGCGCCAGCAGGTGGGCTTCGTGTTCCAGAACTTCAACCTGTTTCCCCATCGCACCGCGCTGGAGAACGTGATCGAAGGTCCCTTGGTGGTGAAAAAGATTCCGCGTGCCGACGCCGAAACCCTGGGCCGCAAACTGTTGGCCAAGGTAGGTCTCTCTGGCAAGGAAGGCGCCTACCCACGGCGCCTCTCCGGCGGCCAGCAGCAGCGCGTGGCGATTGCCCGGGCGCTGGCGATGGAACCTGCGGTGATCCTGTTCGACGAGCCGACCTCGGCCCTCGATCCGGAACTGGTGGGCGAAGTCCTGGCGACCATTCGCGGCCTGGCTGAAGAGAAACGCACCATGGTCATCGTGACCCACGAAATGGGCTTCGCCCGGGACGTGGCCAATCGCGTGGTGTTTTTCGACAAAGGTGTGATCGTCGAACAAGGCGAAGCCAAGGCTTTGTTTGCAGCCCCCAAGGAAGAACGCACTCGACAGTTTCTCAGCAAGTTCCTATCGGCCGGACACGGCGGCCAGTAAGTTATGTATGACGACATCACTTCCAGGGATGGAAGTCATGTCAACTTACAACAACGCGCCCCCACTCCCGGGAAGTTGCAAAGAAACAACTTGCAACTTCCAAACGACTTAACACCCTCAGCTCTTTGGGGTGCGGTATATACATACCTCTCGCAATATACCCCTCCAGACCAAGCTCCAATCCATGTTAGCTGCCCGACTTCTGCACGCCACCGGGCAACGGATAAACCGAGGAAAAGATCACCGGGCGCCGCGTATTCTTAACATGAGCACGTAGGAGGTTTCTGAAGCGTTTCACAATGAACCATTCAGCAAGTGCCTCTATTGACACTGAAACTATTGAGCCCTTATCTAGTGACCAACAAGCAATGCACATTAATTTAGTTCTGCGCGGTGATTATCCACCTGCAGCCTCTATGACGGCGCAAATTATAAATAGGTCGCGATGATCAAGCGCCTTTGATCTTCCCGAAATGGACTTCGTTTTCAAGTATCAAGGAGAACACCATGACATGTACGTCGAACATTGCTGAACTGTCCGCGCCCATCCTGGCCAATGCCCACCCTACTGGTATCAACCTCACCAGCGCCGCTCATCTGGAGGTCGCCATTGCCCCCTACCCCGGCATGGACGCGGGCGATCTGATCGAACTGTTCTGGGACAACTGTTACGTGGGCTCTCGCCTGCTGACGCAAACGGACGTACAGGGCAACGTCACAATGCGGGTACCAGAGAGCTTCATCGTCAACGGCACCTCGCGCATCCACTATCGCGTGATGCAGGTCGGACGCGGGCCGGCGCTGTCAGCCACGCAACGGGTGCAGGTGAAGCTCGACTGCCCCGGTGGCCAACCGTCAGCCCTGAGCGGCGATGAAAACCAGGGCCTGGCGCCGGTGCGCATTCCCGGCACCATCCGGCGCCAAGGGGTGAACCCGAACCAGGTCAAGCGCGGCGTACCCGTGACGATCGAACCCTACCTGAACATGGCCGCCGGCGATGCGGTCACCCTGCGCTGGGGCGATGTGCGCATGGATCTGCCGCCGGTCAAACCGGCCGAGGTTGGCCAGCCGATTCATATCTGGGTGCCGCCGCAGATCATTCTGGAAGCAGGCGAAGACCTGCGTCTGGAAGTGACCTACTGCATCATTGATCGGGTGGGCAACAACTCCCATTGGGCACCGCCGCGAACGCTGAAGATCGCGTGCGCCAATCCGTATCTGAAAAAGCCCGCGAAAGAGGTGCTCATGGCAGCCGAGTCTCTTCGACAAAAGTAAGCGCTACTGGACAGCTTTTTGTTGATCGTTCCCACGCTCTGCGTCACCTGCCAGAAGCGGAACTCGGAGCGCCCCTGGCAGCATTCCCACGCAGGAGCGTGAGGAACGATCAATCCATGTTAGCCATCTATCACTTTCCATGAAGAGAGCGGTCACCGCGTCTTCGACGCAATGGGCGCTGCGCACCCAAGCGGGAGCAAGCCCCCTCGCCACGCCTCACTCGGCAAAAGCCCTCTATTGATATTCCTAAAAGTTAGTTCAAAAATAATTTATACACGCTTAGGGTATATACACCGGACCACCGGACATCCTTGATTTTGACGCGCCGCATTCATCGCGGCGTTTTCCGAAAAGATGTGAGGTGGGTATGGTACGGAACACAATCACCCCAGTGCAGTTCGCCACGGCACTGCCTGCAGCCACGGAGTGGCTGTAATGTCGGATTTGGCGCAAGCAAAGCTCCAGAGCGACCTGGACATCGCACCGTTGCTGTTGCCCGCACAGGTGCTGCGCAACGATGCCGAGGCGATCAAAGCCGCCCATGAACTGGCGCAGGTCGCCCGTCAGCAGGCCGCGCGGCGTGATCAGCAGCGCAAGCTGCCCTGGTCAGAGATCGAACAGTTCACCCGCACGGGGCTAGGCAGCATCACCATCCCCCGGGAATACGGCGGCCCGCAGGTTTCGTTCGTCACCCTTGCCGACGTGTTCGCGATCATCTCCGCTGCCGATCCGGCCCTTGGGCAGATTCCGCAGAACCAATTCGGTGTGCTCCAGCTGATTCTCGGCACGGGCACCGAACGGCAGAAAGAAGTCCTTCTGCAGAGCGTGCTCGAAGGCTGGCGCATCGGCAACGCCGGGCCGGAACGAGGCACCCGCAATACCCTGGAACTCAAGGCACGGATCAGCGCTGACGGTGACGGTTTTGTCATCAGCGGACAGAAGTTCTATTCCACCGGCGCGCTGTTCGCCCACTGGGTGGCGGTCAAGGCGTTGAATGACCAGGGTCGCCAGGTCTTGGCGTTCGTTCGCCGCGGCACTCCGGGGCTGCGCATCGTCGACGACTGGTCGGGCTTCGGCCAGCGCACCACGGCCAGCGGCACCGTGTTGCTGAACAATGTGCGGGTCGACGCTGAACTGGTACTGGATAACTGGCGCATCAATGAGACGCCAAATGTGCAGGGTGCGATCTCGCAACTGATCCAGGCCGCCATCGATGCGGGCATCGCCCGTGGTGCCATTGACGATGCCATCACCTTCGTTCGCGAACGGGCGCGGCCCTGGATCGACGCCAAGGTCGACCGCGCCAGTGACGACCTCTACGTGATTTCCGACATCGGCAAACTGAAAATCGAACTGCACGCCGCCGAAGCACTGTTGCGCAAAGCCGGACGAGTGCTGGACCAGGTCAGCGCCGCCCCGATCACCGCGCAATCGGCCGCCCGCGCCTCGATTGCGGTGGCCGAGGCCAAGGTGCTCACCACCGAGATCGCCCTGCAAGCCAGCGAAAAGCTGTTCGAGCTGGCCGGCAGCCGCGCCACCCTCGCCGAATTCAATCTCGATCGCCACTGGCGCAACGCGCGGGTCCACACCCTGCACGACCCGGTGCGCTGGAAGTATCACGCGGTGGGCGCCTACCACCTGAACGGCACCTTACCGGCCCGGCATTCCTGGATCTGACGACCCGACCTCTGGAGCAGTACATGACGTTTTCTCAACATGTCGCGGTGATCACCAGCGATGAACAAGCCCTGATCGTGGCCAGCGACCTGGCCGACGATTTCAAGCGCGACAGCGCCCTGCGCGACCGTGAGCGTCGCCTGCCACACCCGGAACTGGAGGTTTTCTCCCGCTCCGGCCTGTGGGGCATCAGCGTGCCCAAGGCCTATGGCGGCGCAGGGGTTTCCAACGTCACGCTGGCCAAGGTCATTGCGCTGATTGCTCAGGCCGACGGCTCCCTGGGGCAGATTCCGCAAAATCATTACTACGCCCTGGAAGTGCTGCGGGTGAACGGCAGTGAGGCGCAAAAGCAACGCCTGTACGCCGAAGTGTTGGCCGGCCAGCGATTCGGCAATGCGCTGGCCGAACTGGGCACCAAGACCGCCCACGACCGCACGACCCAACTGCGCCGCGACGGCGAGGGCTATCGCATCAACGGCCGCAAGTTTTACGCCACGGGGGCGATCTACGCCCAGCGCATCCCTACGTCGGTGGTGGATGAAAACGGCGTGCAGCAACTGGCCTTCGTCCCTCGCGACAGCAAAGGCCTGACGGTCATCGACGACTGGAGCGGTTTCGGCCAGCGCACCACGGGCAGCGGTTCAGTGGTGTTCGAGGACGTCTATGTCTCTGCCGAAGATATCGTGCCGTTCCAGAGCGCCTTCGAACGTCCGACACCGGTGGGGCCGCTGGCGCAGATTCTTCACGCGGCCATCGACACCGGCATCGCCCGCGCCGCCTATGAGGACGCCTTGCACTTTGTCCGCAGCAAAACCCGGCCCTGGATCGACGCCACCAGCGACGTTGCCACCGAAGACCCGCATACCCTCAAAAGCTTCGGCCAACTGAGCATCCGCCTGCACGCCGCCGAAGCACTGCTGGAGCGCGCCGGCGAGTTTCTCGACCGGGCCCAGGCCAATCCCCAGGCCGACACGGTCGCCGCCGCCTCGATTGCCGTGGCCGAAGCCCGCGCCATCAGCACCGAGATTTCCCTCGCCGCCAGCAGCACCCTGTTCGAGTTGGCCGGCAGCCAGGCGACCCTGGCTGAGCATGGCCTGGATCGCCACTGGCGCAACGCCCGGGTGCACACCCTGCATGACCCGGTGCGCTGGAAGTATCACGCGGTGGGCAATTTCTACCTCAACGATGAAAAGCCGCCGCTGCGGGGGACCATTTGATGGCCCACGGCAAGAAAAAAATCCTGCTCAACGCGTTCAACATGAACTGCATCGGGCACATCAATCACGGCTTGTGGACCCATCCCCAGGACACATCGACCCAGTACAACACCCTCGAATACTGGACCGCCCTGGCGCAACTGCTCGAGCGCGGACTGTTCGACGGGCTGTTCATCGCCGATATCGTCGGCGTCTACGACGTGTACCAACAGTCGGTGGACGTCACTCTGAAAGAGTCGATCCAGCTGCCGGTCAACGACCCGCTGCTGCTGGTCTCGGCAATGGCCGCCGTCACGAAGAACCTGGGCTTCGGCCTCACCGCCAACCTGACCTACGAACCGCCCTATCTGTTTGCCCGACGCATGAGCACCCTCGACCACCTGAGTCGCGGCCGGGTCGGCTGGAACATCGTCACCGGCTACCTGGACAGCGCCGCCAAAGCCATGGGCCTGACCGCACAAGTCGAGCATGACCGCCGCTACGACCAGGCCGATGAATACCTGCAAGTGCTCTACAAACTGTGGGAGGGCAGCTGGGAAAACGACGCGGTGATCAATGATCGCCAGCAGCGGATCTATGCGCAGCCGGAGAAAGTGCACAAGGTCCGGCACCAGGGAGAGTTCTATCAGGTCGAGGGCTATCACCTGTGCGAACCGTCGCCCCAGCGCACGCCGGTGCTGTTCCAGGCCGGCAGTTCGGAGCGCGGCTTGTTGTTTGCCGGGCGGCACGCCGAGTGCGTGTTCATCAGCGGCCAGAACAAACCGGCGACCAAGGTCCAGGTGGACAAGGTGCGTGCCAGTGCCATCGAGGCCGGGCGCAACCCCGAGGACATCAAGGTATTCATGGGCCTGAACGTGATCGTCGGCGAGACCGAGGCGGCCGCCTGGGCCAAGCACGCCGAGTACCTGGGCTACGCCAGCGCCGAGGCTGGGGTGGCGCATTTTTCCGCGTCGACGGGGATCGATTTTTCCCAGTACGAACTGGACGAGCCGATCCAGTACGTGAAAAGCAACGCCATCCAATCCGCGACCAAAACCCTGCAGAACAATGATTGGACCCGGCGCAAATTATTGCAGCAACACGCCCTGGGTGGTCGCTACATCACGGTGGTGGGCTCGCCCGAACAGGTGGCCGATGAGCTGGAGTCTTGGATTGCCGAAACCGGCCTCGATGGCTTCAACCTGACTCGCATCGTGACGCCGCAAAGCTATGTGGACTTCATCGACCTGGTGATCCCCGAGTTGCAGCGACGCGGCTCGTACAAGACCGGATACGACACCGGCACCCTGCGGGAAAAGCTGTTCCGCGCAGAGGCCCATTTACCCGAACAACACACCGGTTCGACCTACCGCCAAAAAGCCCATGGCTCAATTAATCAATGACTGGAATATCCGACATGACCCAGCAATTCCTGACCCTGCCAGTCAAAGCACTGGCGCTGGCCCTTGGCCTGTTCAGCTCGGCGCTGTTTGCCGCCGATGCACCGCTGAAAATCGGCACCACCGCCGCGTTCGCCATTCCCCTGGAGGCGGCCGTGGAAGAGGCCGGCAAGCAGGGCCTGAAGGTCGAGCTGGTGGAGTTCAGCGACTGGATCGCGCCAAACGTCAGCCTCGCCTCTGGCGATATCGACGTGAATTACTTCCAGCACATCCCCTTCCTGGAAAACGCCAAGGCCGCCGCCGGGTTCGATCTGGTGCCCTTTGCACCGGGGATCATCAACAACGTCGGCCTCTATTCGAAAAAATACAAAAGCTTCGACGAATTGCCCAAAGGCGCGACTGTCGCCATCGCCAATGACCCGATCAACAGCGGTCGTGGCCTGCAACTGCTGGCCAAGGCCGGGCTGATCACCCTCAAGCCAGGCGTGGGCTACAAGGCCACCGAAGACGACATCGTCGCCAACCCGAAGCAACTCAAGATCCTGCAGGTCGAAGCCGTGCAACTGGTGCGCGCCTATGAAGACGCCGACCTGGTACAGGGCTACCCCGCCTACATCCGCCTGGCCAAGACTTTCGATGCCACGTCGGCCCTGCTGTTCGATGGCCTCGATCACAAGGAATACGTGATCCAGTTCGTCATCCAGCCCAAGAGCAAGGACGATCCACGCTTGATCAAGTTCGTCGACATCTACCAGCACTCGCCTGCCGTGCGCGCCGCCTTGGACAAGGCCCACGGCAAGCTCTATCAGGCCGGCTGGGAAGGTTGACCATGAACGCCGTCAACGCTCGACTCAGAGATGAAGCCCCCGCGCCCCAGAGTGCCGAACACACCGAACTGCATCCGGAGCTGAACCGGGCCCATGTGCGGTTTATCGGCCTGGGCAAGACTTACAGCGGCAGCCAAGGCCCGGTGGCTGCGCTGCACGGCATTGACCTGGCGATCCAGCGCGGCGAGGTGTTCGGTATCATCGGCCGCAGCGGCGCCGGCAAGTCATCGCTGATCCGCACCATCAACCGTCTGGAACAACCCACCCGCGGACGGGTGCTGATCGATCAGGTGGACATCGGCGAATTCGATGAAGACCGCCTGGTGGAACTGCGTCGGCGCGTCGGCATGATCTTCCAGCACTTCAACCTGATGTCGGCCAAGACCGTGTGGCAGAACGTCGAGCTGCCGCTGAAAGTCGCCGGCGTGCCCAAGGAACAACGCCAGCAGAAAGTTCGCGAGCTGTTGGAGCTGGTGGGTTTGCAAGGCAAGCACCAGGCCTACCCGGCGCAGCTCTCGGGCGGGCAGAAGCAGCGCGTCGGGATCGCCCGGGCGCTGGTGCATGATCCACAGATTCTGTTGTGCGACGAGGCCACATCAGCCCTGGACCCGGAGACCACCCAGTCGATCCTCGGCCTGCTGCGCGAGATCAATCAGCGACTGGGCCTGACCATCGTACTGATCACCCATGAGATGGCGGTGATCCGCGAAGTGTGCGACCGGGTGGTGGTGCTCGAGCAAGGGCGGATTGTCGAGCAGGGGCCAGTCTGGGAGGTGTTCGGCAACCCGCAGCACGAGGTCAGCCGGACCCTGCTGGCGCCCTTGCAACACGCCATACCGGAAGAACTGCAAGGTCGCCTGCAGGTGCAACCCGCATCGGCGGATGCCGCCACTGTACTGCGCCTGCAATTCACCGGCATCGGGCGGGAAGAACCGGACCTCGCGGCCTTGTTCAACGCCCTCGGTGGTCGGGTGCATCTGCTGCACGGCGGCATCGAACGGATTCAGGGCCACGGGCTGGGGCAATTGCTGCTGGCGGTGAGTGGCTCGTCATGGGGCGCCGAGGAACTGCGCCAACGGGCGGGCAATTGGGCGCAACGGGTGGAGGTGCTGGGTTATGTGGTTTGATCGGTTATTGCAGGGTTTCATCGACACCTTCCTGATGGTCGGCGTGTCGTCGTTGATCGCGTTGCTGGCAGGCATTCCGCTGGCGGTGATTCTGGTCACCAGCGGCAAGGGCGGGATCTATGAAGCGCCCGCCCTGAATCGCGCCCTGGGCGCATTCGTGAACCTGTTTCGCTCGATCCCCTTCCTGATTCTGATGGTGGCGTTGATTCCGTTCACGCGGCTGATTGTCGGCACCACCTACGGCGTTTGGGCCGCGGTGGTCCCCCTGACCATCGCCGCCACACCGTTCTTCGCCCGCATCGCCGAAGTCAGCCTGCGGGAGGTCGACCATGGCCTGATCGAAGCGGCCCAGGCCATGGGGTGCCGGCGCTGGCACATTGTCTGGCACGTGCTGCTGCCCGAAGCACTGCCGGGCATCGTCGGCGGTTTTACCATCACGCTGGTGACCATGATCAACTCCTCGGCCATGGCCGGCGCGATCGGCGCCGGTGGCCTGGGGGACATCGCCTACCGGTACGGCTACCAGCGTTTCGACAGCCAGATCATGCTCACGGTGATCGTGTTGCTGGTGGCGTTGGTGGCGGTGATTCAACTGGGTGGGGACCGATTGGCGCGGGGCTTGAACAAGCGCTAGGCGGCGTTGGCCGATGCCAATGGGGGCGTGAGTCTGCTTGCGGTATAGTCGGCTGACGCTCCCTACCCAAGTCCCCGAACCATGAAACACACCCCCGACGACCTGCAGACCATCACCGCCACGACCCTGGGCCATTACAATGCGGTCGCCGACAGCTTCCGTGAAGGCACTCGCGATCACGACGTCAGCCAGAACATCGACGCGTTGCTGCGGCACATTCAAGCCGAGGCACCGTTGCACATCCTGGACTTCGGCTGCGGCCCCGGACGAGACCTGCGAACGTTCACCGCCATGGGCCACGTGGCGGTGGGCCTCGATGGCTCGGCGGAATTTGCCCGGATGGCGCGCCAGGACAGCGGGTGCGAAGTGTGGCAACAGGACTTTTTGAAACTCGACCTGCCGGCCGAACGTTTCGACGGGATCTTCGCCAACGCCGTGCTGTTTCATATCCCGGTCCAGGAACTGCCTCGGGTGCTGAAACAACTGCATGCCACGCTCAAGCCCGGGGGGGTGCTGTTCAGCTCCAACCCTCGGGGCGAAAACCAGGAAGGCTGGAACGGCCAGCGCTTCGGCGCTTATCACGACCTAGCGGCCTGGCGCACGCTGCTCAACGAGGCAGGCTTTGTGGAGCTGGAGCATTACTACCGGCCGGCGGGACTGCCACGGGAGCAACAACCCTGGTTGGCGAGTGTCTGGCGTAGACCTTGAAATCCCCCTGTGGCGAGGGGATTTATCCCCGCTGGGGTGCGCAGCGCCCCCCATGCAAGCGATGCAATCATTCAGACACACCGGGCAACGGCTGTTTGGGGCTGCTTCGCAGCCCAGCGGGGATAAATCCCCTCGCCACAAAAAACAGCGCTTGAGTCCGATCTTTAATCGCTGTCAGTCCTGCTTCCCCAACCACTTCTGCGACAACTGCTCCAACCGCCCATCCTCCTTGATCCGCGCCAGGGCGTTATCCAGGCTGGCCTTGAACGCCGGGTTACCCTTCTGGAACGGAATCACCAGGTTCGGCGCCGGCTCGCTCTTTTCTTCCGGCTGGAAAGACTGCGCCATGACCAGCGGACGTGGCGTCTCATCCTTACTCGCCAGCAATTGTGCATCCGGCTGACTGTAAACGGCGCTGGTGTCGAAACGTTCCGCCAGTTCCGGGGTCATTGCTATGTGGTTGATGGCCACGTCGTACTTGCCGCTTTCCACTCCGGACAGCAGGTCACCGGAATCGGTGACCACGAAATCGGCCTGTACATCGAGTTCACGGGCCAGCATTTGGCCCAGTTCCACTTCGAAGCCGGCGAGCTTGCCGTCTTCCTTGAAATTGAAAGGCGCGGTATTGGCCTCGAGGGCAATGCGCAGTTCGCCACGGTCATTGATGTCGTCGATCAGTTCGGCATGGGCCAGAGGGCTCAACAGGGGTAGCAGGCAGATCAGGCCAGGCAGGAAACGCATGGTCACTCCTTTGTATTTATACAAGCGACGCTCGTTTCAGGTTCGCTTTGCTATGGTTGTTGCAGGCTTCGACAACGATTGGTCATGAAGTTGTGATGGCCAGGCGTATTTCATGGAAAAACTGGAGAAAAAAATGAAAAGCTTTATGTCTCGTGCCGCGTTGGCCGGTCTGTTGCTGAGTACTTCGATGCTGGCGGCAGCCGCTACCCCCGCTCCCAAAGGCGCAGAGGTATTCATCGTTTCACCGGAAGACGGCGCCACCGTTGCTCAGGAATTCAAGGTCAAGTTCGGCGTCAAGAACATCGCCCTGGCTCCGGCAGGTGATGTAACCAAAAACACCGGGCATCATCATCTGCTGATCGATGTCGACAAACTGCCCGCTGAAGGCGCACCGATTCCGACCGACGCCAACCACATGCACTTCGGCAAAGCGCAGACCGAAGCCACCATCAAGCTGGCCCCGGGCAAACATACCTTGCAGCTGATATTGGGTGACAGCGGCCATATGCCGTTCCATCCGACGATCGTGTCCAAGAAGATCACCGTCACCGTGAAGTAACGCAGCACTGGCTGGCACACCCCCCCTGTGGGAGCGAGCTTGCTCGCGATAGCGCCGGTTCAGTTAGCATATTTATTTACTGACACACCGCTATCGCGAGCAAGCTCGCTCCCACAAGGTCAAGTGTTGTACCAGGCAGAAAAAAACGGGAGCCCTCACCAGGCTCCCGTTTTTTATTACAAGCCAAACCTCAGCTAGCACTGCAGTATCAGAACAGCACCCGGCAACGAATGGTGCCGTTGATGTGCTGCAGCTTCTCTTGCGCCAGGTCCGAGTATTCGGCGTCGACGTCGATCACGACGTAGCCGACTTTCTCGTTGGTCTGCAGGAACTGACCGGAAATGTTGATGCCGTTTTCGGCGAAGACCTTGTTGATCTCGCTCATCACACCCGGGATGTTCTCGTGGATGTGCAACAGGCGGTGCTTGCCAGGGTGAGCCGGCAAGGCCACTTCCGGGAAGTTAACGGACGATACCGAGGTACCGTTGTCGCTGTACTTGACCAGTTTTTCCGCCACTTCCAGGCCGATGTTGGCCTGGGCTTCAGCCGTGGAGCCACCGATGTGCGGGGTCAGGATCACATTGTCCAGGCCACGCAACGGGCTTTCGAAGATATCGTCGTTGGAGCGTGGCTCCACCGGGAACACGTCGATGGCCGCGCCGATCAGGTGCTTGTCCTTGATCGCTTCGGCCAGGGCGTCGAGCTTGACCACGGTGCCGCGGGCAGCGTTGATCAGGATCCCGCCCTTCTTGATGGCGCGGATTTCCTTCTCACCGATCATCCACTGGGTGGCAGCGGTTTCCGGTACGTGCAGGGTCACGATGTCGGACATGCCCAGCAGCTCGTGCAGGTCATTGACCTGGGTGGCGTTGCCCAACGGCAGCTTGGTCACGGTGTCGTAGAAGAACACCTGCATCCCCAGGCCTTCGGCCAGGACCGACAACTGGGTGCCAATCGAGCCATAACCGACGATGCCCAGCTTCTTGCCGCGGATTTCGAAGGAGTTGGCCGCGCTCTTGATCCAGCCGCCCCGGTGGCAGGAAGCGTTTTTCTCAGGGATGCCGCGCAGCAGCAGGATCGCTTCGGCCAGCACCAGTTCGGCAACGGAACGGGTGTTGGAGTACGGCGCGTTGAACACCGCGATACCGCGCTCACGGGCCGCGTTGAGGTCAACCTGGTTGGTGCCGATGCAGAAGCAGCCGACCGCGACCAGTTTCTTGGCGTGGTCGAAGATCTCTTCGGTCAATTGCGTGCGGGAGCGAATGCCGATGAAGTGAGCATCGGCGATCTTTTCCTTGAGCTGGGCTTCCGGCAGAGAACTGGTGATGTACTCGATGCTGGTGTAGCCCGCCGACTTGAGGACGTCGACAGCCGATTGGTGGACGCCTTCGAGAAGAAGGAACTTGATCTTGCTCTTATCGAGAGAAGTCTTGCTCATCTGCGTAAACCTGTGTCCCGGAGAAAAATGGCAGGGAATCGGACAGCATATGCTGGCCCGACCGGCGTGACAGCCGTCGCCGCAGAACAGCCATTGGGCACTACGCTGCGGGGTCGGTATGCTAGCATACGCACCCCGCTAAACACTCATTCCTGCGACGTGAAGCGTTCTCAGGATGACCATGAATTGTTCGAGAGTTCTGTCGATGACCAATCCTGCCCTGATAGATGAGCTGAAGACCCTGGTTGAGCCTGGCAAGGTCCTGACCGATGCCGCCTCCCTGGACGCTTACGGCAAGGATTGGACCAAGCATTTCGCTCCCGCACCCACGGCCATCGTCTTTCCCAAGACCACCGAACAGGTCCAGGCCATCGTGCGCTGGGCCAACGAGCACAAGGTCGCGTTGGTGCCGTCGGGCGGACGTACCGGGCTTTCCGCGGCAGCCGTGGCGGCCAACGGTGAAGTGGTCGTGTCGTTTGACTACATGAACCAGATTCTCGACGTGAACCTCACCGACCGTACCGCCGTCTGCCAGCCAGGCGTGGTCACCGAGCAATTGCAGAACAAGGCTGAAGAACACGGCCTGTACTATCCGGTGGATTTTGCCTCGGCCGGTTCCAGCCAGATTGGCGGCAACATCGGCACCAATGCCGGCGGGATCAAGGTCATTCGCTACGGCATGACCCGCAACTGGGTCGCGGGCATGAAAGTCGTCACCGGCAAGGGTGACCTGCTGGAACTGAACAAAGACCTGATCAAGAACGCCACCGGCTACGACTTGCGACAGCTGTTCATCGGCGCCGAGGGCACCCTCGGCTTCGTGGTCGAGGCCACCATGCGCCTGGATCGCGCCCCGAAAAACCTCACGGCAATGGTCCTCGGCACGACGGACTTCGATTCGATCATGCCGGTGCTGCACGCCTTCCAGGGCAAGCTTGACCTGACCGCCTTCGAATTCTTCTCCGACAAGGCCCTGGCCAAGGTCCTCGGTCGTGGCGACGTGCCGGCGCCGTTCGAAACCGAGTGCCCGTTCTACGCCCTGCTGGAATTCGAAGCCACCACCGAAGAAGTCGCCAACCACGCCCTGGAAACCTTCGAGCACTGCGTGGAGCAGGGCTGGGTGCTCGACGGCGTGATGAGCCAGAGCGAAACCCAACTGCAGAACCTGTGGAAGCTGCGCGAGTACATCTCCGAAACCATTTCCCACTGGACACCCTACAAGAACGACATCTCGGTGACTGTCTCAAAGGTTCCCGGGTTCTTGCGAGATATCGACACGATCGTCGGCGAACACTACCCAGACTTTGAAATTGTCTGGTTCGGCCACATTGGCGACGGCAACCTGCACCTGAATATCCTCAAGCCGGAAAACCTGAGCAAGGATGAATTCTTTGCCAAGTGCGCAACCGTGAACAAATGGGTGTTTGAAACCGTCGAGAAGTACAACGGCTCGATTTCCGCCGAGCACGGCGTCGGCATGACCAAGCGCGACTACCTGACCTACAGTCGTTCGCCGGTGGAAATCGACTACATGAAAGCCGTGAAAGCGGTATTCGACCCCAACGGCATCATGAACCCAGGCAAGATATTCGCGGTTTGATGTCTAAAAAACACCTGATGAATCCAAGAAGCAGGAGTCGGTAATGAGCTATCAGCACCAGTATGTCGACGGTACCCGTATTCATTTCCCGGTGGGAAAAGTGGTGTGCATTGGCCGTAACTACGCCGAACATGCAAAGGAACTGGACAACCCGGTGCCCACCGAACCCCTGCTGTTCATCAAGCCGGGCAGTTGCGTGGTGCCATTGGAAGGCGGTTTCAGCATTCCTGCCGACCGCGGTTCGGTGCACTACGAAGCAGAAATCGCCGTGCTGATCGGCAAACCGCTGTCGACCCGCCCCAGCGTCGAAGAAGTGCTGGACGCCATCTCCGGCTTCGCCCCGGCCCTGGACCTGACCCTGCGGGACAAGCAAGCCGAGCTCAAGGCCAAGGGACTGCCATGGGAAGTCGCCAAGTCCTTCGATGGCGCGGCGGTGATCGCACCGTTCGTGTCGAACGCTACCTTCGCCAACTTGGCGGACATCCCCGTGCGCCTGACCATCAACGGTGAAGTGCGCCAGGATGGCAACAGCAGCCTGATGCTCAACCCCATCGTGCCGATGATCCAGTACATGGCCGGTTGCTTCTCGCTGCAGGCCGGCGACGTGATCCTCACCGGCACCCCGGCGGGCGTCGGGCCGCTGAATGTGGGTGATGAACTGGTGCTGGAATTGCCGGGGGCGAGCCGCTTCGAAAGCAGCGTTCGTTAACTCGGTTTGTGACCGCAAGAGATCATGTGGGAGCGGGCTTGCTCGCGAAGGCGGTATAACAGTCAGCATAGTTGTTGAATCTGACGGCCCCTTCGCGAGCAAGCCCGCTCCCACATGGGGTCGCTGCCATTTACCGTTTTTTTCACATGCCATCCGGATAATTCCAGGGAATGCGGCATCTGAGCCAGTCATTCCTTTTTGCCCGAATTCTCTGGAACGCATTCCCCGATGGCCAAGACCCAAGCACTGCCCCCCGCCAACCCCGTCCGCTCTCGCTTCGCCCTGCCCTGGTATGTCTGGTCGCTGCTGGCGCTGGCTGCCGCCTACGGCTTGGCGTTTGCCATGCATTGGGATGACCGGGGCCTGCTTTGGCTATCGGAACACCTCCAGAGCCCAGCCCAGCGCGAGGAAAGCACTTGGTTGCCGGCCTACCACGCCGTGATTGACGCCAAGCCGCTACCAGGCATGGAGAAGGACGAAGCGTCCGATGTGACCTACAACCCGCAGACCAAAACCCTGTTCGCCGTCATGGGCAAAAACCCGTTCCTGGCGGAGCTGACCCTGCAAGGCGACGTGCTGCGCAAGATGCCGCTGATAGGCTGGAGCAACCCCGAAGGCGTGGCCTATATGGAGAACGGCCTGCTGGCCATTACCGATGAGCGAAAACACACGCTGACGATCGTTCACGTTGATGCCAATACCCGCGAACTGAACAAAGCCGACTTCCCCCGCTACGATCTCGGCCCATCAAAGAACCAGAACAAGGGCTTCGAAGCGATCGTCTGGGATCCACGCAACCAGCAACTGATACTTGGAGAGGAACGTCCGCCTGCGCTGTTCACTTGGAAAAGCGATGGCAGCCGACTGCTCAAGGGCGACAAGCAGATCCATACCAGCAATGAATTGGACCTGCGAAACCTCTCGGCCCTGGCAATGGACCCGCGCACCGGACATTTGCTGGTGCTTTCAGCCGACTCCCATCTGCTGCTGGAGCTGGACGAAAAAGGCGACCAGGTCAGCTTCATGACCTTGCTGGGCGGTTTCAACGGCCTGAAGGACACCATCCCCCGTGCCGAAGGCGTCACCGTCGATGAGGCTGGCAACCTCTACATGGTCAGCGAACCGAACCTGTTCTACCGTTTCGAGAAACAACGCTGATAGCGCTAGCTCTGTAAGATAATCCTCCTTTCCTTGTAGGGCGTGGCACACGGCCATTAAGCTTCAGTTCAGGCAGCCGTGGTATTTCCAACCACCTGTTCTTATCCGAGCCACCCAGATGCGTCGACTCGCCCGCCCCAAACCCTTGATTTTAATACTCCTGATAAGCGCGCTGATCGCCTCGATCGCAGCAGGGCAGTACCTGCGCCTGTTCGAACGCGCCTGGTTCAATCTCAATACCCTCTGGCACCCCCTCAGCGAACAGTCCATCGCACTGGACCAATACCGGGTCACGGTGGAAGCGCAGGCGATCGAAGGCCTGGACGATGACGTTTCGGCGCTGACGTTCGATCCGGTACGCAAAAGCCTGTTCACCGTCACCAACCAGAATCCAGAGCTCATCGAGTTGTCACTGGAAGGCAAGATCCTGCGGCGTATCGCCTTGGTCGGCTTTGGCGATCCGGAAGCGGTTGAGTTCATCAGTGAAAACACCTACGTCATCTCCGACGAGCGCCAGCAACGGCTGATCAAGATCCATCTGGAAGACGACACCCAATTCCTTGACGCCGCCGATGCCGAGCAAATGAGCCTCGGCGTGCACATGAAAAAGAACAAAGGTTTCGAAGGGCTGGCCTACGATTCGGTGGGTAAACGTCTATTCGTGGCCAAGGAACGCGACCCGATGCTGATTTATGAAGTGCACGGGTTTCCCCATCACAATCCGGAAAAATCCTACGCGGTCCATGTGATCAACAATCCCAAGCGCGATGCCGGACTGTTCGTGCGCGACCTCTCGAGCCTGCAATACGACGAACGCAGCGGCCATTTGCTGGCGCTGTCCGATGAGTCGCGGTTGATTATCGAGCTGGATATCGATGGCCGGCCGTTAAGCACGCTGTCGCTGAACAAGGGTCGCCAAGGCTTGCAGAAAACCGTGCCCCAGGCCGAAGGCCTCGCCATGGACGACGATGGCACCCTGTACGTGGTGAGCGAGCCGAACCTGTTCTATGTGTTCAAGAAGCCGCAGCCTTGATGCACCACAAAACCTAATGTGGGAGCGAGCTTGCTCGCGATGGCGGTGTGTCAGCCAACATTAATATGTCGGATAGACCGCTATCGCGAGCAAGCTCGCTCCCACAGGGACTACTTCACTTAAAAGACTATTTCGCCAGCTTACTCAGCCCGCAGCGTCTTCACCCCTTCAGGGGTCCCGAGCAACAGCACATCCGCCGGACGCGCCGCGAACAGACCATTGGTGACCACGCCAACGATAGCGTTGATCTGGCTTTCCAATTCCACCGGATTCGTGATCTGCAGGTTATGCACATCCAGGATGATATTGCCGTTGTCGGTCAACACCCCTTCGCGGTACACCGGGTCGCCGCCCAGTTTCACCAATTGGCGAGCGACGTGGCTGCGGGCCATCGGGATGACTTCCACCGGCAGCGGGAACGCGCCGAGCACCGGCACCAGCTTGCTGGCATCGGCGATGCAGATGAAGGTCTTGGCCACGGCCGCGACGATTTTCTCGCGTGTCAGCGCCGCGCCGCCGCCTTTGATCAGGTTCAGGTGCGCATCGCTTTCGTCGGCGCCATCGACGTAGAACTCCAGGTCGCTCACGGTGTTGAGTTCATACACCGGGATCCCGTGACCCTTGAGCCGCGCAGCGGTGGCTTCGGAACTGGCGACCGCGCCGTCGAACGCGCCTTTGTGTTGCGCCAGCGCGTCGATGAAGCAGTTGGCCG
The DNA here is from genome assembly GCF_026016345.1 of Pseudomonas sp. B21-054. NCBI lineage: Bacteria > Pseudomonadati > Pseudomonadota > Gammaproteobacteria > Pseudomonadales > Pseudomonadaceae > Pseudomonas > Pseudomonas sp. B21-054. Next base: position 273,032 of record NZ_CP087204.1, on the reverse strand, counting down.
TAGAGCCGGTGCCGACCCCGACGATGCTCTTGTCATCCAGTTTCGGGAGGATGAGGTCGACAGCGGCCTGGGCCACGGCCTGTTTGAGTTGATCCTGGGTCATGCGGGCTCCGAAGGTGCCGAGAGGGAACGAAAGGCCGGCATTATAGGCGCCGCCAGAGCCTCGGTCATCGCCTGATTGAACGCAGATCCCTGTGGTCGCCCAGCCAAAAGCCGGGTTAGACTCCTTGGCCCTGCCCAACCCGCTCAGTGATGCTTTCCGATGCTTGAACAGTACGTCAAAAAGATCCTCACCTCGCGCGTTTACGACGTTGCCGTAGAAACCCCGCTGCAGCCCGCTCGCCAGCTTTCCGAGCGGCTGGGCAACACCATCTTGCTCAAGCGCGAAGACCTGCAGCCGGTGTTCTCGTTCAAGATTCGCGGGGCGTACAACAAGCTGACCCAGCTCAGCGACGAAGAACGCGCCCGTGGCGTGGTCACGGCGTCGGCAGGCAACCACGCCCAAGGCCTGGCACTGGCGGCCAAGGTATTGGGCGTCAAAGCCACCATCGTGATGCCCAAGACCACACCGGAAATCAAGGTCGAAGGTGTTCGCTCCCGTGGCGGCAAAGTGGTGCTGCATGGCGATTCGTTCCCCGAGGCGCTGGCCTATTCGCTGAAACTGGTCGACGAAAAGGGCTACGTCTACATCCACCCGTATGACGATCCCCACACCATTGCAGGGCAGGGCACGGTGGCCATGGAGATCCTGCGCCAGCACCCGGCCCCCCTGGATGCGATTTTCGTCCCGGTGGGCGGCGGCGGGCTGATCGCCGGTATCGCGGCCTATGTGAAATACCTGCGGCCGGATATCAGGATCATCGGCGTCGAGCCGGACGACTCCAACTGCCTGCAGGCCGCGATGGCCGCCGGCGAGCGCGTGGTGCTGCCGACCGTGGGGCTGTTTGCCGACGGCGTCGCCGTGGCGCAGATCGGTCAGCACACCTTTGATATCTGCAAGCATCATGTGGACGAAGTGATCACCGTCAGTACCGACGAGATCTGCGCCGCCATCAAGGATATCTACGACGATACCCGCTCGATCACCGAACCTGCTGGCGCCCTGGGCGTGGCCGGGATCAAGAAATACGTCGAATCGCGCGGCATCAGCGGCCAGACCCTGGTGGCCATCGACTCCGGCGCCAACGTCAATTTCGATCGTTTGCGTCATGTCGCCGAGCGCGCCGAGCTGGGCGAAGGCCGCGAGGCGATCATCGCGGTGACCATCCCCGAGAAACCGGGCAGCTTCAAGGCGTTCTGCGAAGCCGTCGGCAAGCGCCAGATCACCGAATTCAACTATCGCTACAACACCGGCAGCGAGGCCCACATCTTCGTGGGCGTGCAGACGCACCCGGAAAACGACCCACGCAGCGCGCTGATCGCCAGCCTGACCGAGCAAGGCTTCCCGGTGCTGGACCTGACCGATAACGAACTGGCCAAGCTGCACATCCGCCATATGGTGGGCGGCCATGCGGCCCACGTCATCGACGAAGTGGTGCTGCGCTTCGAATTCCCGGAACGACCGGGAGCGCTGTTCAATTTCCTCAATAAGCTGGGCGGACGCTGGAATATCTCGATGTTCCATTACCGCAACCATGGCGCGGCGGACGGCCGCGTGGTCGCGGGGCTGCAAGTGCCTCACGATGAACGCCACCTGGTGCCGGCCGCCCTGGAAGCAATCGGCTATCCATACTGGGATGAAAGCGATAACCCGGCGTACCAGCTGTTCCTGGGTTAATAAAACCAGGATCGGGGCTAGGCTATTGAGCAAGACTTAAGGAAATCTAACGATGGAAACGTTGACCGCGCTGAAGATCGCTCACGCTGTAGCCACTGTATTGCTATTGGTGGGCGCCCTGGGGCTGGCCATCTGGGTCTGGCGGACGCGCCGCAATGGCGATGCCACGGCGGCCGCACGCACGCTGCAACGCCCTCGGTTGTTTGTCTGGCTGGTGATGGGCCTTGCGGTGGCGAGCCTGCCGTTCAGCGGATGGTGGATGGTGCATCAGGTCGGCTGGCCATTGGGGCAGACCTGGTTGCTGGCTTCCAGTGTGCTCTACACCTTGGCGGCGCTGGCGGGGTTCTGGCTGGTGGTGCGACTGAACAGACTGCGCAAGCTGCCGGCGGCGGGCAGTGGCAAATTCACCTTGGCCCTGGCGCTGTTCAGCGTTGTCTGCTTTATCGCCATAGCGGGGTTGATGGGGGCCAAGCCGGTTTAAAGTCTGGGACCGAGTCGCTCCTTTCGCGAGCAAGCCCGCTCCCACATAGGTTCTGCAGTGCCTGCGACATTTGCGTCACACGCAGATCCTGTGGGAGCGGGCTTGCTCGCGAAAGCGATTTCAGCCGCGCAGACTGATCACCGGCCAACCCCGCTTCTCGGCCTCGGCCCGAAGGTTCGGATCCGGATCCACCGCCACCGGATGCGTCACCACTTCCAGCAGCGCCAGATCATTCATCGAATCGCTGTAAAAGTAGCTGCCCTCCAACGAATGCCCGGTTTCTTCCAGCCAACGGTTCAGCCGGGTCACCTTGCCCTCGCGAAAGCACGGGACATCCGTACTGCGCCCGCTGTAGCGACCGTCGATCATTTCGCATTCGGTGGCGATCAGGGTCTCGACGCCCAGGCGCTCGGCAATCGGCCCGGTGACGAAGCGGTTGGTGGCGGTGATGATCACCAGCTTGTCACCGGCGTCACGGTGTTTTTTCAGCAGCTCGATGGCCTGAGGCAACACGATCGGCTCGATGCAATCGCGCATGTAGTCGAGATGCCACTGTGCCAGCACGTCCATTTCGGTACGGCCGAGGATTTCCAGGCAAAAATTCAGGTACTCGGCATTATCCAGCTTGCCGGCCAGGTAATCCTGGTAGAACTCGTCGTTGCGCGCCTTGTACGTAACGGCGTCGAGGAAACCGCGCTCACACAGGTAATCGCCCCACGCGTGGTCGCTGTCGCCGCCCAGCAACGTGTTGTCCAAGTCGAATAAAGCCAGCCGCATTGCAGTTACTCGCTGAAAATTCTGAAGAAAGGTGTCCAGAATACGGACTTTTCACAAGAGTGCACATAAGGTAGGTAGCGTGTGTGGTTAGTTCGTTGCTGCTTTAACGACCTTTGTGGAACAATGCGGCGACATGCGTTTGCGAGGTTGTTGCCGTGATCGATCCCGATGGTTTCCGCCCCAATGTGGGGATCATTCTTACGAATGATGCAGGGCAGGTGCTATGGGCTCGCCGTATCAATCAAGACGCCTGGCAGTTTCCCCAGGGCGGGATCAACCCCCAGGAGACGCCGGAAGAGGCCTTGTACCGCGAGTTGAATGAAGAAGTGGGGCTTGAGCGAGAAGATGTCGAAATACTCGCCTGCACCCGCGGCTGGTTGCGCTATCGTTTGCCGCAACGCCTGGTCCGCACGCACAGCCAACCGCTGTGCATCGGCCAGAAGCAGAAATGGTTTCTCCTGCGCCTGATCTCCAACGAGCAGCGGGTGCGGATGGATTTGACCGGTAAACCGGAATTCGATGGCTGGCGCTGGGTCAGTTATTGGTATCCGTTGGGCCAGGTGGTGACATTCAAGCGCGAAGTGTATCGACGCGCTCTCAAAGAGCTTGCCCCGCGCCTGCTGACGCGCGACTGACGACGGAGTTCGACCCCGAGCCATGCTCAATACGCTGCGCAAGATCGTCCAGGAAGTTAACTCCGCCAAGGATCTCAAGGCGGCGTTGGGGATTATTGTATTGCGCGTCAAAGAGGCCATGGGCAGCCAGGTCTGCTCGGTCTACCTGCTGGACCCCGAGACCAACCGTTTCGTGCTGATGGCCACCGAGGGCTTGAACAAGCGCTCGATCGGCAAGGTCAGCATGGCACCCAATGAAGGTCTGGTCGGCCTGGTCGGCACGCGCGAAGAACCCCTGAACCTCGAAAACGCCGCGGATCACCCGCGCTACCGCTACTTCGCCGAAACGGGCGAAGAACGCTACGCCTCGTTCCTCGGGGCGCCGATCATCCACCACCGCCGTGTCGTCGGCGTGTTGGTCATCCAGCAAAAAGAACGCCGCCAGTTCGACGAGGGTGAAGAAGCCTTCCTCGTGACCATGAGCGCGCAGCTGGCCGGCGTTATCGCCCACGCCGAGGCCACCGGCTCGATCAGCGGCCTGGGTCGCCAGGGCAAGGGCATCCAGGAAGCCAAGTTCGTCGGCGTGCCAGGTTCGCCAGGGGCGGCGGTGGGTACGGCGGTGGTCATGTTGCCACCCGCCGACCTCGACGTGGTGCCGGACAAGACCATCACCGACATCAACGCCGAGCTGGGGCTGTTCAAGACCGCCATCGAAGGCGTGCGGGCCGACATGCGGGCCTTGTCGGCCAAACTGGCGACGCAGCTGCGCCCGGAAGAGCGTGCGCTGTTCGACGTCTACCTGATGATGCTCGACGACGCCTCCCTGGGCAGCGAAGTGACCACGGTCATCAAGACTGGCCAATGGGCCCAGGGCGCGTTGCGCCAGGTGGTGACCGACCACGTCAACCGTTTCGAACTGATGGACGACGCCTACCTGCGCGAGCGCGCCTCCGACGTCAAGGACCTTGGCCGCCGCTTGCTGGCCTACTTGCAGCAGGAGCGCCAGCAGACCCTGGTCTACCCGGACAACACCATCCTGGTCAGTGAAGAACTGACGCCGGCCATGCTCGGCGAAGTGCCCGAAGGCAAGCTGGCGGGGTTGGTCTCGGTACTGGGTTCGGGCAACTCCCACGTGGCGATCCTGGCCCGGGCCATGGGTATCCCGACGGTGATGGGCCTGGTGGACCTGCCGTACTCCAAGGTCGACGGCATCCAGATGATCGTCGATGGCTACCACGGCGAGGTCTACACCAACCCCAGCGACGTGCTGCGCAAGCAGTTTGCCGATGTGGTGGAGGAAGAAAAGCAACTGTCCCTGGGCCTGGATGCGCTGCGGGACTTGCCTTGCGTGACCCTCGACGGGCACCGCATGCCGCTGTGGGTCAACACCGGCCTGCTGGCCGACGTGGCCCGGGCGCAGAAGCGTGGCGCCGAGGGTGTGGGCCTGTACCGCACCGAAGTGCCGTTCATGATCAACCAGCGCTTCCCCAGCGAAAAGGAACAGTTGGCGATCTACCGCGAACAACTGGCCGCGTTCCACCCGCAACCGGTGACCATGCGTAGCCTGGATATCGGCGGCGACAAGTCCCTGTCCTACTTCCCGATCAAGGAAGACAACCCGTTCCTCGGCTGGCGCGGGATTCGCGTGACCCTCGACCATCCGGAAATCTTCCTGGTCCAGGCCCGCGCCATGCTCAAGGCCAGCGAAGGCCTGAACAACCTGCGCATCCTGCTGCCGATGATCTCCGGCACCCATGAGCTGGAAGAAGCCTTGCACCTGATCCACCGGGCCTGGGGCGAAGTGCGCGACGAAGGCACCGACGTGCCGATGCCGCCAGTTGGCGTGATGATCGAGATTCCGGCAGCGGTGTACCAGACCAAGGAACTGGCGCGGCAGGTGGACTTCCTGTCGGTGGGTTCCAACGACTTGACCCAGTACCTGTTGGCCGTGGACCGCAACAACCCACGGGTGGCCGATCTGTACGACTACCTGCACCCGGCCGTGCTGCAAGCCTTGCAGAACGTGGTGCGTGACGCCCATGCCGAAGGCAAGCCGGTGAGTATCTGCGGCGAAATGGCCGGTGATCCGGCGGCCGCGGTACTGCTGATGGCAATGGGCTTTGACAGCCTGTCGATGAACGCCACCAACCTGCCGAAAGTGAAGTGGATGCTGCGCCAGATCAACCTCAGCAAGGCCCAGGAATTGCTGGCGGAAGTGATGACCATCGACAATCCGCAGGTGATCCACAGCTCCTTGCAACTGGCGCTGAAGAACCTTGGCTTGGCGCGGATGATCAATCCGGCGTCGAACAAGACGCTCTGATCCTGCGGCGCCCCTATCGCGAGCAAGCTCGCTCCCACAGTGGATCTCAGTTGTTCACAAAATCTACTGGGGAAGCGAGCTTGCTCGCGATGAGGCCAGCAGTGACACAGCAAAACTAAACCCTGACCTCCACCTCCCCCAAATGCCCCCCATGGGGCCCGAAACTGCGCTCGACCATATGCCGCGTCCCATCGGCATGGACAATCAGCGCCGTACTCGCCCGCGTCCCATAGGCGGGGCTGGCAATGAACACACTCGATAACAACATCTCGGTCGCCAGCCCCACGCCGGTATCCGGCAGCTCAGCCACCGGGGCGGGTTGCGGGTCGTTCAGCAGGGCCAACAAGGCCTGAGGCTGCGGATCGCCCAGCGCTTCGCCCAGCGCCGCCCGGGCCTTGAGCACCTTGGGCCATGGCGTATTCAGCCCGGCGTTCGACAAACCATAGATCCCTTCGGCCAACCGCTGTGGCTGGGTATCACGAGCGTTGAAATGCCAAAGCTCGGCGCCATCGCCGAGCAGCAGATTGAACCCGCCAAACTCGCCAGCCCGAGGAACCACTTCGCTCAAGTACTCGGCAATGGTCAGGTTCCCGCTCAGAAAGCGCGCCACCAGCTCGCCTCGCGACTTGAACGCCGGGAGCTGGCCCGGATCGCGGATGTTCGTCAGGGCCGCAAAGCGACCGTCGGCACCCACGCCCAGCCAGGTGCCGCCAGCCTCGAGGTCACGGCCGGCATAGACATGGGGCGCGTCAGGCCACTGGGCCAGGGGCAGGGTCGGGCGCGCGTAGAACTCGTCGCGGTTGGCCGCCACGATCAGCGGCTGGGCATGCCCAGGTCGCCAGGCAAATATGATCAGGCACATCAGGTCGTCCTGTTAAAAAATGAACCGAACACTCCGCTTTTGTGGCGAGGGGATTTATCCCCGCTGGGCTGCGAAGTAGCCCCAGAACGGCTAACTCAACCAACCTGGCGCACCGAGATGCCGGGTTTTCAGGGCTGCTTCGCAGCCCAACGGGGATAAATCCCCTCGCCACAGAGGTTCCGCTACGAGTCAGCTATAGATCACTCTACCCATCCATCGCCCGCACATCCATCGCCTTCAGTGGAGCCCGGCACCCAGGATCCGGTACCATGCCGCTCTTGTTTCGCGGATGGCTGGGGAGACGCTGGTGGAATTTTTGCTCTATCTGCTGCTCGGCGCCTGTGCCGGCGTGCTGGCCGGGCTGTTCGGCGTGGGTGGCGGGATCATCATCGTCCCGGTGCTGGTGTTCAGTTTCACCCTCCAGGGTTTCGACCCGCAGGTGTTGACGCACCTGGCCGTCGGCACGTCCCTGGCATCGATCATCTTCACCTCGGTCAACGCCGTGCGCGAGCATCAGCGCAAGGGCGCGGTGCGCTGGCCGATCTTCGCCTGGATGACCGTCGGGATCCTGATCGGTGCCGGTTTCGGCGCGCTCACCGCCGAAGCGATTTCCGGCCCGCACCTGCAAAGGATCATCGGCGTGTTCGCCCTGATCGTCGCCGCGCAACTGGCCCTGGATTTCAAGCCCAAGGCCAGCCGCACCGTACCGGGCAAGGCCGGGCTGACTGTGGCCGGCAGCGTGATCGGCTGGGCCTCGGCGATTTTCGGCATCGGCGGCGGTTCGCTGACCGTGCCGTTCCTGACCTGGCGCAGCGTGCCGATGCAGCAAGCGGTCGCGACGTCATCGGCCTGCGGACTGCCCATCGCCGTGGTCAGCGCTTTAAGTTTCATGATTCTGGGCTGGCACGATCCGCTGCTACCGGCCCATAGTCTCGGTTTTGTGTATTTGCCGGCGTTGCTGGGCATCGCCCTGACCAGCATGGTGTTTGCCCGTTTCGGTGCGCGGCTGGCCCATCGCCTGTCGCCACGCTTGCTCAAACGGCTGTTCGCCGCTTTGCTGTTCTGCGTCGGCTTGAGTTTTCTGTTCTGACGCAATCCTGGCTTAATCCCGAGGTGACAGCGTCGCCCGGGTATTTTTGACGTTTACGAGGAATATCAATGCTGCCTTACCCGCAGATCGATCCGGTGGCCCTGGCCATCGGCCCGCTGAAAATCCACTGGTACGGCCTGATGTACCTGATCGGCATCGGCGGCGCCTGGCTGCTGGCGTCGCGCCGGCTCAACCGCTTCGACCCGACCTGGAACAAGGAAAAGCTCTCGGACCTGGTGTTCTGGCTGTCCATGGGCGTGATCGTCGGCGGGCGCCTGGGCTATGTGCTGTTCTATGACCTGAACGCCTACCTGGCCAACCCGACACTGATCTTCGAGGTCTGGAAGGGCGGCATGTCGTTCCACGGCGGGTTCATCGGCGTGATGCTGGCGGCGTTGTGGTTCGGCAAGCGCAACAACAAGTCGTTTTTCGAGCTGATGGATTTCGTCGCGCCAATGGTGCCGATCGGCCTGGGCGCCGGGCGCATCGGCAACTTCATCAATGCCGAATTGTGGGGCAAGCCGACTGACGTGCCGTGGGCGATGATCTTCCCGCCGTTCAGCGACCCGGCGCAGTTACCACGCCACCCGTCGCAGCTGTACCAGTTCGCCCTTGAAGGCGTGGCCCTGTTCCTGATCCTCTGGCTGTTCTCGCGCAAGCCGCGGCCGACCATGGCGGTATCGGGCATGTTCGCGCTGTTCTACGGGATCTTCCGCTTCATCGTTGAATTCGTCCGCGTGCCGGACGCCCAGCTCGGTTATCTGGCGTGGAATTGGCTGACCATGGGCCAGGTGTTGTGCCTGCCGATGATCGTCGGTGGCCTGGCGTTGATCTGGCTGGCTTATCATCGTGCGCCGGCTGCGGCGGCCAAGGTTTAAAAATTCGAACCCCGAGGCGCTGGCCTCGGGTTCAAGGACACAGGTAACCCATGAAGCAATATCTCGATCTGGTGGCCCACGTCATCAAGAACGGCACCAAGCAAGCCAACCGCACCGGTGTGAACACCATCAGTTTCCCCGGCGCCATGCTGCGCTATGACCTGAAGGACGGCTTCCCGGCCATCACCACCCGTAAAATGGCGTTCAAATCGGCCATTGGCGAGATGTGCGGCTTTCTGCGCGGGGTCAACAACGCCGCCGAATTCCGTGCCCTGGGCTGCAAGGTCTGGGACCAGAACGCCAACGAAAATGCCCAGTGGCTGGCCAATCCGTTCCGCCAGGGCGAAGACGACCTGGGCGAGATCTACGGCGTGCAGTGGCGCAAGTGGCCGGCCTATAAACAGATTCCCCTGAGCAACCCGGCGGCCATCGAGCAGACATTGGCCCAGGGCTATCGGCAAATTGCCGAAGGTGAAGAAAACGGCCAGGCCTACGTGGTGCTGTACAAGGCCATCGACCAGGTTCGCCAGTGCGTCGACACCATCATCAAGGATCCGGGCAGCCGGCGCATTCTGTTCCACGGCTGGAACTGCGCCCAGCTCGATGAAATGGCCCTGCCGCCGTGCCATTTGCTCTACCAGTTCCACCCGAATGTCGAGACCCGGGAAATTTCCCTGACCCTCTACATCCGCTCCAACGACCTGGGCCTGGGCACGCCGTTCAACCTCACCGAAGGCGCCGCCCTGCTGAGCCTGATCGGCCGCCTGACCGGCTACACGCCGCGTTGGTTCACCTATTTCATCGGTGACGCCCACGTCTACGAAAACCACCTGGACATGCTCAACGAACAGCTCACCCGCGAGCCGTTCCCGATGCCGAAACTGGTGATTTCCGAGCGCGTGCCAGAGTTTGCCAAGACTGGAGTGTACCAGCCGGAGTGGCTGGAGTTGGTCGAACCCAGCGACTTCTCCCTCGAAGGCTACCAGCACCACGCACCGATGACCGCGCCGATGGCGGTCTAAGCCACACCACAATCCCCTGTGGGAGCGAGCTTGCTCGCGATGAGGCCCTTACATTCAACATACAGATTGACTGCTGAGCCGCTATCGCGAGCAAGCTCGCTCCCACATTGGATCTCCATGGGTCAAGATCAGTGGCATGGGCACTCAATGCCCATGACTGCGCCCCACATGTGAATGCTCCACCTCCGGCGCCACCGCACCGCTCACCTCCAACCGCTGCAAAATCCCGCATTGCTCCAGGTCCGGTCCTTCACCGCAACGATGGCGCAGGTCGATCAGCTGTGTTTGCAAGGCCAGTAGGCCATCGATGCGGGCCTTGACGTGGTGGATGTGTTCGTCGATCAACGCATTGACGTTTTCACACTGGTCCTGGGGGCTGTCGCGCAGGGCGAGGAGGCTGCGGATTTCCTCCAGGGTCATGTCCAGGGTGCGGCAGTTGCGGATGAACGTCAGCCGTTCGGCATGGGCCTGGGTGTAGACCCGGTAATTGCCGTCGCTGCGGGCCGGTTCCGGCAGCAAGCCTTCACGCTCGTAATAGCGGATGGTTTCGACCTGACAGTCAGTGATCCTGGCCAGTTCTCCGATCTTCATGGCATTGCCTCCCAAATAGGTGCTTGACCCTATAGTGGCTACAGGGTCTTTACTGTGCAACAGGCACCTTTCACGGACGTAACCCGATGAGCGACTCCATTCACACCCACAAGCCCGACCATGGCCATGCCCACGGGCACTCTTGCTGCGCTTCGAAAGCCGCACCGTCGGTGGTCAACCTCAGCAAAGTCCCGACGGACGGCGGGCGGCTGAGTAGTTTTCGAATCGAGGCCATGGACTGCCCCACCGAGCAGACCCTGATCCAGAATAAACTCGGCAAGCTCAAGGGCGTGCAGCAGTTGGAATTCAACCTGATCAACCGCGTGCTCGGCGTGACCCATGATCTGCCCAGTGATGCGCCGATCATCGAGGCGATTCAATCCCTGGGCATGCAGGCCGAGCCGCTGACGCCGGGCCAGGACAAACCCACCCACACCGCGCCGGTCGCGGCCAAGCCTTGGTGGCCGTTGGCGCTGTCCGGGGTCACCGCCCTGGGCGCCGAAGTGATCCACTTCACCAATGCCGCGCCCAACTGGGTGGTCGCCTTGGTGGCACTGGTGTCGATCCTCAGCGGTGGCCTGGGCACGTACAAGAAGGGTTGGATCGCCCTGAAGAACCGCAACCTGAACATCAACGCCCTGATGAGCATCGCCGTGACCGGCGCCGTGCTGATCGGCCAATGGCCGGAAGCGGCGATGGTGATGTTCCTGTTCACCGTGGCCGAATTGATCGAAGCCAAGTCCCTGGACCGGGCACGCAACGCCATCAGCGGCCTGATGCAGATGACCCCGGAACAGGCCACCGTGCAACAGGCCGATGGCACCTGGCTGGAGCAGCCGGTCAAGGCCATTGCCCTCGGTGCGCGGGTGCGGGTGCGTCCGGGCGAACGCGTGGGCCTGGACGGAGACGTGGTCGCTGGTCGTTCGACCATTGACCAGGCACCGATCACCGGCGAAAGCCTGCCGGTAGAAAAAACCGTCGGCGACAAGGTGTTCGCCGGCACCATCAACCAGGCCGGCGAACTGGAATACACCGTGACTGCGGCGGCCGACCATTCCACCCTGGCGCGGATCATCCACGCCGTGGAGCAAGCCCAGGGCGCCCGCGCGCCGACCCAGCGCTTCGTCGATCAGTTCTCGAAAATCTACACCCCGGCGGTGTTTGTCCTGGCCCTGGCCGTGGCCGTCATCCCGCCGCTGTTCATGGGCGCGGCGTGGTTCGACTGGATCTACCGGGCGCTGGTGCTGCTGGTGGTGGCCTGCCCTTGCGCACTGGTGATTTCCACCCCGGTGACCATCGTCAGCGGCCTCGCCGCAGCGGCGCGCAAAGGCATCCTGGTCAAGGGCGGTGTCTACCTGGAGGGCGGCTACAAGCTCGACTACCTGGCCCTGGACAAGACCGGCACGATCACCCACGGCAAGCCCGTGCAAACCGATTACGTGGTGCTGGATCCGACCATGGAATCGACCGCTCCAGGCCTGGCCGCCAGCCTCGCTGCCCGCTCTGATCACCCGGTGTCCCGCGCGATCGCCAATGCCGCTGTGGATAAGCAACAGGCGGCGCAGGTTGTGGATAACTTTGCAGCGCTCCCGGGACGCGGAGTACGCGGCGACATCAACGGCCAGACCTATCACTTGGGCAATCACCGCCTGGTGGAGGACCTGGGCCTGTGCTCTGCCGAGCTGGAAGAGAAACTTTTCGCCCTGGAAAAACAAGGCAAGTCCGTGGTGCTGCTGCTCGACAACACAGGGCCGCTGGCCCTGTTCGCGGTGGCGGACACCGTGAAGGATTCCAGCCGCGAAGCCATCCGGCAACTGCATGAGCTGGGGATCAAGACCCTGATGCTGACCGGTGACAACGCCCACACCGCCGAAGCCATTGCCACGCAAGTGGGCATGGATCAGGCCCGGGGCGACCTGCTGCCGGAAGACAAGCTGCAAGCCATCGAAGCGCTGTACGCCCAGGGGCACCGCGTCGGCATGGTGGGCGACGGTATCAACGATGCCCCGGCCCTGGCTCGCTCGGAAATCGGCTTCGCCATGGCGGCGGCCGGGACCGACACGGCCATTGAAACCGCCGATGTCGCCTTGATGGACGATGATCTGCGCAAGATTCCGGCATTTATTCGCCTGTCTCGGCAGACCTCGGCCGTCCTGAAACAGAACATCGCCCTGGCGCTGGTGATCAAGGTGATCTTCCTTGGGGTGACCTTTGCCGGGTTCGCGACCATGTGGATGGCGGTGTTTGCCGACATGGGGGTGAGTTTGTTGGTGGTGTTCAATGGGTTGCGGTTGTTGCGTAAATAAAGAGCGCTGGCGCTGATTTTGTGGCCCAGCAATTACACTTTGTGGCGAGGGGATTTATCCCCGCTGGGCTGCGCAGCAGCCCCCAAAAACAGCCAACACGGTATGTCAGGTTAATGGGGGTTGTCCTCTGAGGGGGCTGCTGAGCAGCCCAACGGGGATAAATCCCCTCGCCACAGGTTAACTCCCCTCACCAAAAGATTTGCCCAGGTTTCAATCACGCTTGGGCTCTCGGATCTTGTACCAGGCCACATACAACGCCGGGAGGAATAGCAGCGTCAGCAGGGTGGCGATGATGATTCCGCCGATCATCGCGTAGGCCATCGGCCCCCAGAACACTTCCCGCGCAATCGGGATCATCCCCAGGCTCGCCGCCGCCGCGGTGAGCAGGATCGGGCGGCGCCGGTGTTGGGTGGCTTCGACAACCGCATCCCAAGGCTCGTAGCCGTCCCGTTCATATTCATCGATCTGGGTTACCAGGATCACCGAGTTGCGGATGATGATGCCGATCAACGCGAGAATCCCAAGGATCGCCACGAAGCCCATGGGCGTGCCCGTCGGCACCAGCGCCAGCACCACGCCGATCAGCCCGAGGGGCGCGACGCTGGCCACCAGGAACAGTTTCTGCACGCTGTGCAACTGGATCATCAGGAAGGTCGCCATCAAGAACAGCATCAGCGGCACCACGCTGGCGATAGGCCCCTGGGCCTTGCTGCTCTCCTCCACCGTACCGCCGGTAGCGACCTTGTAGCCCACCGGCAGGCCAGCGGCGAACTTGTCGATCTGCGGCTGCAGTTGCTTCACCAGGTCCGTGGGCTGGATTTCATCGCGCACGGCGGCCTTGATGGTGATGGTCGGCTTGCGATCGCGACGCCATACCAGCGGCTGCTCCAATTCATAGCGCACCGTGGCGAACGCCAGCAGCGGAATCGAGGTACCGCTCGGCGTGACGATCTGCAGGTTCTGCAGGGTTTCCGGCGAACCGCGCTCGGCATCTTCAGCACGACCGACCACATCGATCAGGTAAATATCGTCGTTGACCTGGGTCACGGGCGAACCGCTGACGATGCTGTTCATCAACCTCGCCACGTCCTCGGAAGACAAGCCCAATTGCCGCGCTTTGTCTTGGGCGATGTCGATGCGCAGGACCTTGCCCGGCTCGTTCCAGTCGTAAATGATTTCGCCGATGTGCGAGTTCTTGTCCAGCTCGGTGGCCAGTTCGATGGCGTGCTTGCGCACCTGGTCGACGTCCTTGCCGCTGACCCGGTATTGGATCGGCCGGCCGACCGGCGGGCCCATTTCCAGGGCTTGCACGTAGCTGCCAATGCCGACGAAATCCTCGCGCAGACGCTTTTGCAGGCGTTCGGTGAGGGCCGTGCGCGACTCCAGTCCCTTGCTGACGATCACCAGTTGCGCGTAGTACGGGTTCTGCAGTTGCTGGTCCAGCGGCAGGTAGAAACGAATCGCGCCTTCGCCGATGTAGGTGCTCCAGCGCTCGATGTCCGGGTCGCCCTTGAGGGTTGCCTCCAGGCGGTCGACAGCCTTGCGGGTCTCATCCATCGAGGCGTTCTGCGGCAGGTTGAGGTCCACCAGGATTTCCGGTCGGTCCGACGATGGAAAAAACTGGTTTTGCACAAAGCGCATGCAAAACAGCGCCAGCACAAACAGCAATATCGTGATGCCGATGGCCCACCAGCGATTGCGCATTGCCCACAGCAGGCCGCCGTTGAAGGCCCGGCCGATACGTCCCGGCTCGGCGCTGTGGGGCTTCACGTTGGTGCTGAGGATGTGCACGCCAATCACCGGGGCGAACAGCACCGCGACGATCCACGACACCAGCATCGCCACCGCGATCACCGCGAACAGGGTAAAGGTGTACTCACCGGCGGAGCTGGCATTCAGGCCGATCGGCACGAAACCGGCCACGGTCACCAGGGTCCCGGTGAGCATCGGGAACGCCGTCGAGGTATAGGCGAAGGTCGCGGCCTGTTCCTTGGTTTCGCCTTTTTCCAGGCGCGTGACCATCATCTCCACGGTGATCATCGCGTCGTCCACCAGCAAACCGAGGGCGATGATCAACGCGCCGAGGGAGATCCGCTGCATGGTGATGCCGCTGTACTCCATGAACAAAAAGACCATCGCCAGCACCAGCGGAATCGAGCAGGCCACCACCAGCCCGGCCCGTACGCCAAGGCTGATGAAGCTGACCACCAGCACGATGATCACCGCCTCGAACAAGGCGCTGGTGAAGCCACCGACTGCCTCTTCCACCACTTCGGCCTGGTCCGACACGGTGTGCACATCGACGCCCACCGGCAGGTCGGTGGTCAGTTCGCTCATGCGCGCATGCAGCGCCTTGCCGAACTCCTGGATGTTGCCGCCCTTCTTCATGGCGATGGCAAGGCCAATGGCGGGCGTGCCGTTGAAGCGGAACATCGGCGTGGCGGGATCGGCGTAACCGCGGCGGATATCCGCGATGTCGGCCAGCCGATAGAACCGGTCGTTGAGTCGAAGGTTGACGTTGGCCAGGTCCTTTTCCGATTGGAATTGCCCCGACGTGCGCACGGAAATCCGCTCGGGCCCGGCGTCGATGACCCCGGCCGGGGTCACGGCATTCTGCGATTGCAGGCTCTGCACCACCTGGCGCTGGTCGATACCCAATGCGGCGAGCTTGCGGGTGGAGAAGTTCAGGTACAGCACTTCATCCTGCTCGCCCAGCATCTCGACCTTGCCCAGGCCGGGTACCTCGCGGATCTCGGCACGCACCTGTTCGACGTAGTCGCGTAACTGGCGCATCGACAGGCCGTCGCCCGTGAAGGCATACACCGAACCGTACACATCACCGAACTCGTCGTTGAACCCGGGCCCTTGCAGGCCTTGGGGGAAGTCGCCGCGAATGTCGTCGATCTTCTTGCGCACCTGGTACCAGATCTCGGGGATTTCCTTGGCCCCGGTGGTATCGCGCAGGTACACGAACACCGTCGATTCCCCGGTCGGGTATAGCTTTTGACGTAGTCGAGGGAGTCGAGCTCTTCGAGTTTTTTCTCGATGCGATCGGTCACCTGCTTGAGGGTTTCTTCCTGGGTCGCGCCCGGCCAGCGGGTCTGGATAATCATGGTCTTGATGGTGAACGAGGGGTCTTCTTCCCGCCCCAGGTTCATGTACGAAAACACCCCCATCAACAGGGCGACGAACATCAGGTACCACACGAACGACTGATGCCGCAGGGCCCACTCGGATAAGTTGAAAGGCCCTTTCATCGTGCATCCTCGTCGAGTTTCACTTTCTGCCCCGGCTTGAGGCTGTTCACGCCGGCGCTGACCACGCGGTCACCGGCCTTGACGCCGTTGGCCACCAGCACCGAGTCGGCCGAGCGCTCGAGAATCCGCACGTCGCGGGGGGAGACGGTCTGGGTTTGCGGATCGATGAGCCAGATCCGCACCTTGCCGTCGACCTCTTGCAGCGTACTGAGGGGCAGCTCGATGCGCGGCTCGATGGTCGAGCTGAGGGTCACGCCGATGGCTGTGCCCAGGCGCAAACCTGGCGGGGTATCGGTCAGTGTCAAACGCGCACGGCGCGTACGGGTAGCGCTCTGGGCCTGGGGCTCGATCTCGCGCACGGTGGCGGTGGTGTGGATCGCCGGGTCCAGTTGCGCGGCGACTTCGAACACCACGTCCGCGGGCAAACGCTCGGCCAGGCCGGCCGGCAGGTCGATTACCGCTTCCTTGATGTCGGGACGGGCCAGGGTCACCACTTGCTGGCCGGCGGTGACCACCTGCCCGGCTTCGGCACTCCAGGCCGAGACGACCGCATCGTGGTCGGCGCGCAGTTCGCTGTAAGTGAGCTGGTCGCGGGCCTGCTCCACCGAGGCCCGGGCCTGTTCGAGGGACGCGCCGGTGGTTTTCAGGTCTGTCTGGGCGATGTCCAGTTGTGCCTGGGCACCGACGCCACGGTCAAACAATTGCTGCTGGCGACGGGCATTGGCCTGGGCATTGATGTACTGCGCCTCGATCCGCGCCAGATCGCCCTGGGCCGCGCGCAACTGGTTCTGTTGATCGGTAGGATCGAGGGTGGCGAGCAAGTCGCCCTTCTTCACTTCGGCGCCGACATCGACGTTGCGACTGGAAATCCGCCCTGGCACGCGGAAACCCACGTTGCTCTCGTAACGAGCCTGGATGTTCCCGGCGAACCGCCCGAGGGCTTGTTGGTCGAGTGCCTGGACCTCAATGGATAACACCGGACGCACCGGCTCAGGCGGCGCTTCTTCCTTCGAGCAGGCCGCCAGCAGCAAACCGGCCGACACCATCCACAGACGCTTCATGGCTGAGCTCCCGCCGGTGGAGGCGTCGAGGTATTGTCGGCGATCTCGACGCGCACGCCGGGATGCAGCAATTGCCCACCGGCCGTGACGACTTTCTCGCCGCCCTTGAGCCCGTCGCTGATGATGACCTTGCCCGTCAGGTATCGGCCAACGGTCACGTTATGCAACTGCGCCTTGCCCTCGCCGTCCACCAGCCACACGGCCGGGTCGCTGAGATTTTTGGTCAGCGCCGACCAGGGCAGCTCCACAGCCATTTTGCCTGCGGACTTGGCCGTGGCACTGACCACCGAGCCCAGGCGCATCCCTTCGGGCAAATCGTCGAGGGTGACCTTGACCTGCACGGTGCCCGTCTCGGCGGACACCGCCGGGGTGATCTCGCGCACCGTACCAGTGGTCTTGATGGCCGGGTTGTCCAACAGGCTGATGACAATCGTCGGGTCCGATGGCGGTTCACGCAACAGCGACTCATAGATGTTGAACACCGCGTCGCGCTCACCGTCCCGGGCCAGGTTGAAGATCGGCTCCGTGGCCTGCACCACCTGGCCAACCTCAGCCTTGCGCGCCGTGATAATACCTGGCGCCTCGGCGACCAGGGCGGTGTAGCTCAGTTGTTCGCGGGCATTGGCCAATTGAGCCTGGGCAGCGCTCAGTGCGCTCTGGCTGCTGCGTAGCTGTGCCTGGGCCGCATCGTACTCACTCTGGCTGGTGTAGCCCTTGGGCAAGAGTTTTTGCTGGCGCAGGAAGGCCGCCGCACTTTGCTTGACCCGCGCCTGTTCGGCGGCCACCTGGGCTTCGGCGGAGTCGACGTTGGTCTGCAAGTCCCGAGGATCGAGCCGGGCCAGCACTTGCCTGGCCGAGACTCGGTCACCGACATCCACCTTGCGTTCGATGATCTTGCCGCCCACGCGAAACGACAGATCGGCCTGCACCCGCGCCTGGACATCGCCGGTCAGCGTCACCGATGCCGCGTACTCGGAGGGCATGGCTTGCTGCACGAACACCCGTGGAAAGGCTTTTTCCTCGGGCTTTTTATCACCGCATCCCGCCAGCAACGCGCACAGGCTCAGGCCAACGACAAGTTTGATTCGGGGACCCGCCATGCAGACTCCTTGTGTTGTACGGACGTGCCAGTGACGATACGACTGTGAGCTTAGAACAGGGTTCAACGCCAAGCACTGGATCGCCAAGAATCAAGTGCGCCGGCGAATCAGGCAAACTACCGATCCAGGCGGCAGGAAATCCCACATGCTTAAGACCCTCGCGGTAGCCAATTACCGCTCCATCAACAAACTGGTGATTCCCCTGGGTCGGCTGAACCTGATCACCGGCCCCAATGGCAGCGGCAAGTCCAATCTGTACCGTGCCCTGCGCCTGTTGGCGGAGACGGCACAGGGCGGCGTGGTCAACGCCCTGGCCCGCGAAGGCGGACTGGACTCGACCTTCTGGGCCGGGCCGGAAGAAATCAGCCGGCGTATGCGCAACGGCGAGGTACCTGTCCAGGGTCTCGTGCGTCAGGGCAGCAAACGCCTACGCCTGGGGTTTGCCGGTGAAGATTTCAGCTATTCGATTGCCCTCGGCCTGCCGGAGCCCAGCCGGTCAGCCTTTTCACTGGACCCGCAAATCAAGCGCGAATGCATCTGGGCCGGCCCGATCTTTCGGCCCTCCAGCCTGCTGGTGGACCGCAACGGGGCGATGATCCGTGCCCGCGAAGGCCGCTCCTGGGATGTATTGGCACAGCACACACCCAGCTTCGACAGCCTGTTCGACCAGGTTGGCAGCCTGCGCACTTCGCCAGAGGTGCTACAGATGCGCGAGTTCATTCGTCGCTGGCGCTTCTACGACCATTTTCGCAGCGACGCCGACGCCCCAGTGCGCCAACCGCAACTGGGCACTCGCACGCCAGTGCTGCACCACGACGGGCGCGACCTGGCCGCCGCCCTGCAAACCATCCTTGAAATCGGCGACGCTGAAGCCTTTCACGCGGCCATTGGCGACGCATTTCCAGGCGCCCGATTGCGCATCGAGGCACTGCAAGGCGGACGCTTCGCCATCGAGTTTTACCAGCAAGGCCTGCTGCGCCCACTGTCCGCCGCCGAACTGTCGGACGGAACCCTGCGCTATCTGTTGCTGGTGGCGGCCCTGCTCACCCCACGTCCCCCCTCGTTGATGGTGCTCAACGAACCGGAAACCAGCCTGCACCCGGATCTGCTGCCGGCCTTGGCGCGGTTGATCATCCGGGCATCAGTCAATTGCCAGGTCTGGGTGGTGTCCCACGCCACGCGGTTGATCGCCGCCTTGCAACAGGACGACGACTGCAATTGCATCCTTCTGGAAAAAGATCTGGGCCAGACCGGCATAGTGGGCCAGGGAATGCTGGATACGCCGGCCTGGAACTGGCCGGATTGATCGACGGTATTTGCAGGGGCTGTGTAAGAAGGCTATTTTTCCATGCGCTGTAGGAAGGGTCTTTTTTTCGACGGACCTCTCCCCGGAACCGCAGCTTATGGCCAGACTCCACGGCCCCATCACAAGGAAGATAAAAATGGCTGACGTGAAAGCCCCGCAATACCTCGATCCACAAGACCTCCTCAAACTGCTTGCAGCCCTGCGCCGTGCGTTAAAAAACAAGCCTGTCAGCGGCACCGTCCGGTGAGCACCGGGGCTTAGGCGTCGGCACAAAAAAACGCCGACGCTGGCCAAGCCGTCGGCGTTGTCACTTCAAACCTGTACCGTTCGATCAGAACGCCGGCAGTACCGCGCCGCTGTATTTCTTCTCGATGAAGGCCTTCACTTCCGGGCTGGTCAGGGCCTTGGCCAATTTCTGCATGGCCGGGCTGTCCTTGTTGTCCGGACGGGCCACCAGGAAGTTCACGTAAGGCGAATCCGAACCTTCGATCACCAACGCATCCTTGGCCGGATTGAGACCTGCTTCCAGGGCGTAGTTGGTGTTGATCATGTCCAGGTCGACCTGATCCAGCACGCGCGGCAGCATGGCCGATTCCAGTTCCTTGAACTTGAAGTTCTTCGGGTTCTTGGCGATGTCTTTCGGCGTGGCCAGGGCGTTTTTCGGGTCCTTGAGCTCGATCAGGCCAGCCTTTTGCAGCAGGATCAGGGCGCGACCGCTGTTGCTGCCTTCGTTAGGGATGGCAATGGTGGCGCCGTCTTTGAGCTCGGCCAGGCTTTTGACTTTCTTCGAGTAGCCACCGAACGGTTCGACATGGACGCCGATCACGGTCACCAGATGGGTGCCTTTGCCTTCGTTGAAGCTCTTGAGGTAGGGCAGGGTCTGGAAGTAGTTGGCGTCCAGACGCTTCTGATCAACCTGTACGTTGGGTTGGACGTAGTCGGTGAAGACCTTGATTTGCAGGTCCACGCCTTCCTTGGCCAGGGCCGGCTTGATCAACTCGAGGATCTCGGCGTGCGGCACCGGGGTGGCCGCCACCACCAGTTTTTCTGCGGCCTGGGCCAGGCCCGAGGTCAGGGCTGCCGCCAATGCGGTGAACAACAGAACCTTTTTCATGCAGTGTCCTTATGGAAAATCACTGTCGTCATGGACGACGGCCAAATGTGGGAGTGCCAGCGAAGTGCTATCGCTGGCGTGATGCGGACAATACCGATATTTTTTATGCCTTAACAATATCTTTTATTCAAGTTCTTATTCATTTTTCTCATATAGCTAACCACTCCTTCGCCACAATAGAAGTTCAGCCACACTTACAGCGTTGAGCCCAATCGACTGAGCAGTGCCTTGAGTGCGGCACGCTCACCTTCCGATCCGCCTGCAATGACCCGCGCCACTTGCTGCTCGATCAGCTCCGGCACTGAAGACTGGAGCGGCAAATTCAGATGCTCGGGTAAAATCTCGTCGCCAGTGCTCACCAACAACGCAAAGTGAATGATGTTTTCCAGCTCGCGGGTATTGCCCGGCCAACTGTGCCGTTCAAGGGCCTGTTGCGCCGCTTCGCTGATCTGCGGCACCGTCAGGCCAAGGCGCTGGGTGTAGATGCCCAGGAAGTACTCGGCCAGGGACAGGATATCGCCCACTCGCTCTCGCAGGGCCGGTAACTCAAGACGACCTTCACTGAGGTAATGATAAAGCCGCTCGTGAAATTTACCCGCCGCCACCGCTTGCGCCAGATCGATGCTGGTAGCCGCGACCAGTCGCACGTCCACGGGGCTGGGCTGGTGGGCGCCGACGCGGGTGACCTCATGGTTTTCCAGGGCCGCCAGCAATTTAATCTGGATCGGCAGCGGCAGGTCCCCGATCTCATCCAGGTACAGCGTGCCGCCATTGGCCGAGCCGAACCAACCGGCGCGGCTGCTGGCTGAACCGCTATGGCTGCCGGCGGCATAACCGAACAATTCGGCGTCGGCATAGGTCGGGCTGATAGCGCCGCAGTTGACCGACACGAACAATCCACCGCGATTGCTCTCGCGATGGATGTGGCGGGCCAGCAATTCCTTGCCGGTGCCGGTTTCGCCGCGTATCAGCACCGAGACCGAGCGCGGCGCCAGCTGCTCCAACTCCTGGCGCAACTGTCGCGAACGCGGGTCGACGAACACCAGCGCCTTGGCGCGAATGCTCAGGGGACTTTTTTCCGCATCGGGAAAGGTCAGCAACGGCTGACCGAAGGTTTCATGCAAGCTCATGGCAGACTCCCGTCCCAAACCGTCGGGAGACGGGAGGACGTTAAAATTCAGGCGCGACGCAGGGCGTGATGCTCCATGCGATTTTGCAGACGATAGAGATAAGCGAACCCCTGCTCCCAGCGCTGGTGGCCGGACTTCACATTGATATGCCCCGCCCCGGCCAGAATTCCGGCCTCGGCGCCCCAATTGCGCGCCAACTCCAAGGCACGTGGAGCGCTCACCGCAGCGTCGTTGTCCGAACTGACGACTTGGCTGGGGAACGGCAACAGGTCAGTGGGAATCGGTGCAAAGTTACGCAGTGCCGGGGCGCAGGCCGGCCGTTCCACATCCGCCGGCGCCACCAGCAGCGCCCCGCGCACCTGGCGCAGAAACTGTACCGGCGCAGTGGCGGCCCAATGGGCAACCGTGATGCAGCCCAGGCTATGGGCAATGAGAATGACCGGCGTGCTGTCGGCAGCAATGGCTTCGGCCAGCGCCGCGACCCAGTCTTCACGCCGGGGCGTCAACCAGTCGGCCTGCTCGACCCGCGCGCTATTGGGCAGGCTGTTCTGCCAGTGGGTTTGCCAATGATTTTCCGGCGATCCTTGCCAGCCTGGCACAATCAGGTAGCGAATCGATTCGTTGCGCATGGCTTGCTCTCCTGCGTGTCTGTTCCCGGACGAGTATAGGGAGGAGAGTTATATTGTTTAAGGAATAAGAAGCTATTTATTAATACCCATAAAGAATAAGAGATTGTCTTTATGTGAGAGCGTGCTTGCTCGCGATAGCTATTTGGCCGTCGCATCATTGTTGACTGACAAGCCACTATCGCGAGCAAGCTCGCTCCCACAGGGTATATCGCGCATCACTCGCCGCGCCCTTTCCTCAATAACACATTCAACTGGTCCACCACTTCCGCCCAGTCAGCGTCCTCGAGAATTTCTTCGCGCAGTAATTGCTGCTGGGCGGCGCTCCAGAAAAACGCATCCGCCAGATGCAGTTCGGGCTTGAGGGGGGAATGGGTGGCGATGAATTGGTCGATGCCGACGGCGTCATCCAGCAGGCCCAACTGTTTGAACAGCGCGGGAAGGCTGTGGATCGGGGATTCCATGCAAGACTCCTGGACATAAAAAGAGGGCTGGGACATTCCCGCAGTCTAGCCCCTTGATGACCGTCAGACTGATCAAAATTCAATCAACCTTCTGCTCGACTAGACTTTGGATAACATCCCGACGAATGCACGTTGCGGAGGATCCTGTGAACATTCACTGGTTGGCGGTGGCGCTGCTGGCTATCAGCGGGCCTGCGTTCGGCGCCGATGGCCTCGCGCTGCCAGCCGTCGATCCCATGGGTTTCTGGCTGATCGCCTTTGGCGTGGGCCTGCTGATCTTCGAAGCCGCCCTGCCCAATTATGGCGTCGCGGGGCTGGGCGGCATCGTCCTGTGTGTCATTGGCGCAGTGATCCTGACCAACACCGATGTGCCGGTTCCCCTGATGATCGGCCTGGGCCTGATCAGCGCGTTGCTGCTGATTGTCCTGTTGGTCCGCGCGCTGAAAACCCGACCACGCCAGCCCGTCAGCGGCGACGCCGCGCTAGTGGGCAACGTCACGGCGGTGACCGCGTTGCAGGCGGACAATCATCATGGCTGGGTCCAGCTGGAAGGCGAGCGCTGGCAGGTGGCAAGCGCAACGCCGATGCGACCTGGGCAGGCGGTGCGGGTCATCGCCCGCAAGGGTTTGCTGCTGGAAGTGGCCCCCGCTGATTCACAAGGAGTCTGAGATGGGTATGCAAATCGGTTTTACGATGCTGTTGTTGCTATTGATCGCGCTAGCGGCGTCGACATTCCGGATCCTGCGCGAATACGAACGCGCCGTGGTGTTCCAGCTCGGCCGATTCTGGCAGGTCAAAGGGCCAGGGCTGATCCTGCTGATTCCGGTGGTGCAGCAGATGATCCGCGTCGATCTGCGCACCATTGTGCTCGACGTGCCGCCACAAGACGTGATCACCCGCGACAACGTCTCGGTGAAAGTCAACGCAGTGCTGTATTTCCGTGTGCTCGATCCACAGAAGGCAATCATCCAGGTCGAGAACTTCCTCATGGCCACCAGCCAACTGGCCCAGACCACTTTGCGCGCGGTGCTCGGTAAACATGACCTGGACCAATTGCTCGCCGAGCGCGAGCAATTGAACGGGGACATCCAGCAAGTGCTCGACGCCCAGACGGATGCCTGGGGCATCAAAGTGGCGAACGTCGAGATCAAGCACGTGGACCTCAACGAATCCATGATCCGCGCCATCGCCCGCCAAGCCGAGGCCGAGCGCGAACGGCGGGCCAAGGTGATCCACGCCGAAGGCGAGTTGCAGGCCTCGGAAAAACTCATGCAGGCCGCCGAAATGCTCGGCCGCCAACCGGGCGCCATGCAGTTGCGCTACATGCAGACGTTGGGGTCGATTGCCGGGGACAAAAGCTCCACCATCGTCTTTCCTTTGCCGATCGAGTTGCTCAAGGGGATGGCGGAGTTGTCGCCCAACAAGCCTTGATGGGGTGATAACCATGAACTCAAGGCTATCTTTGTGGCGAGGGGATTTATCCCCGCTGGGTTGCGAAGCAGCCCCTGCCTGGTGACAACAAACAACCTGGCACACCGCGGGGCCAGATTTTAAGGCTGCTTCGCAGCCCATCGGGGATAAATCCCCTCGCCACAAGAGCGACCGCGTAGCGTCTCGAGTGCCTCGTAAGACCCCTGCGCCCAATACATCACCCGCTCCCGCAACAATGGCGAAGCCTCGCGGCGCTTGTCCTCGCTGTCGCCAGCAAACACCTGCATCGGCTGCTTGGCATGGTGCTCCACCCTGGCGAATGCTTGCCGGGCTTGCCCATCATCCAGGTCAAAGAACATCGCCAGCCTGCCCGCCATGGCCCCGGGCAGTTCGCTGTAGTTAACCGCCAGCCCGGCCAATGCCTGGCAATGCACCAACCCCACCTGCAACAGCCGCCCCAACCGTCGCGGGATGAAATCCTCCGGGTGGCTGAACGGCAACCCATCGTCCAGCACGCTCGCGCCAATCATCCCCGGGACCATGTGCATGCCAGGACGGCGCAGGTGGGAGACGGCGATTTCCAAGGGATCGCGGTACAGGAACAGCCAAGGCGTCTCAGGAAAACACTCTCGCAGCAGTGGCAGTTCACCGATGTTCCAGGCGTCGAGCTTGATCACCAACCGCTGCTCGACGCCTCGGCGACGTTGCCCATAGGCCGACATCAAACCCTTGAGCGCCCTGCAGCGTTCGGCGGGGGGCAGATCACTGCGCAGCAGAGCGTCCAGCGGCGGCGGTTCGGAGACGACGATGTGGTCATCCAGTTGTACAAGCATCTGGCTGATCAATGTCGAACCGCAGCGGGAGGCATGGAAGATGAACGCACTGGGTGCCAGGCCCGGGCTCTGTTGCTGCCATTGGCTGAGAGCGCTCAAGGGCGTCTGGCGACGGAACACTTGGTTGAAAGGCAAGCGCAAGGCGTCTTCTACGGCTTCGTTGAAGAACGGTTGCGACAACGCTGCATCACCGAACCAGCACCAATCGACCCGCCATTGCCCGGCCTCTCGCCAGACGCGGATCGGCAGCCAGCCATCCAGGTTCAAACCTTCCACTGGTCACGCCATTGCCGGCGACCGTTGCGCATCGCCGCCCGTATTGCTTCCTCGGTGAAATGCAGGCCTTGTTCGACACCCAGTGCGATGGCGCTTTCAATGAAAGCGTCCAGGTCATGCAGGCTCTGCAACGTTCGGGCGAGTTGCGGATCAGTTTCCACACACCGCTGAAAACGGCTGAAATCGCTTGGCCCGCCGCCAACTGCCGGTGTGGTGGGCAACCCATCGGAAATCTGCTGTTGCAACCATGGCCCTGGGCGGCAATCGAGCACCAGATGAATTCTCGACTCGGCACTGCGGTTATCGACACGATGGGGCCGCGACAAGTCGAGAAACCAGCACTCACCCGCGGCCATCGGAATGCGCTCCCCTCCAGCCAGAAATCCACTTGCGGCGGGCTGAGCAGCGGAATGTGCAGGCGCAGGTCGGCGTCTGCCCCGTCAAGGTCATAGTCGCGATGCTCGTGAATGCACCCACCTGGCCCGAGCCGAAGCAGCCGGGCCGAGACGATGTCCAGGGGCCAATCACGCAACGCTTCGCACCAACGCTGATCCGCTGACCAGGGCGCGCGCGGCACAGGCTGGCCGCGCCCAGGAGACAACTCGGTCAAGGCATCGGCCGCCGAAATCAGCGCCACGCCGCTCCAGTCGCCACTGTAATAGGCGCTGTTGAAATGCCCCTGCCAGCGCTCGTCTTCAACGGCGACCAGTGCCTGCAACAGCAACGGCAGGTTCACCGACACCGGCAGCCGGGAAAACGCCGGGCGCCTCATGCTGGCGGCCCGTTATTGGGCCACCGCCGCCGTCGGCACGACGATATCGCCCTGGGCCCAGGCGGCTTCGCGGTTGGCCAAGGCCGTGGCAATCGACTGCACTGCGGTCGATTGCACTTCATCGGGCAGCGGATCGAGGCCGGCGCTGGCGAAGATCTGGCCGTAGGCGTTGCGCAGGTCCGCATAGGACAGGTCCCGACGCAAATCGGCCTGCAGGGTGTTCAACTCGCCCTGGATCAGGTCCAGCTCGCCGATGCCGGCGGCCTGGTGACGGCTGCGCAGTTGACCGACGATTTGCCCATCGATGTCCGACAGTTGCTGGTTAGTCTTGAACTGACGCAGCGCCTCGCGATAGTTGGCATTGGCCACGTACAACTGCGCCAGCACGGCAATCGACATCGCCTGACGCCGCGCGGCCGCCACTTCTTCGCCTGCCTTGGCCACGTCGATGGCCGCCGGGGCGGAGATCACGTTGAACAGATTCCAGGTGACTTTCACGCCATAGTCCGCCCAGCCCTGCTCCACCAGGAACGAGTTGCTGTCGTAATGCCCGCCAGCGGAAAACTCCAGGCCCGGCAACAGGCGCAGCATGGCCTTGCGGGTTTCGGCGGCGGTGATGCGGGTCTGGTAATCCTGCTCACGCAACTCCGGACGGCTGGTCAGGGCTTCCTGTTCGAGGCGAGCCAGATCGACCTTGAGTTCGGGGATGTCGTACTCATCCTGGGTGGCCAGGGTCAAATCGGTGCCCAGGGGCAGGTTGATCAGGGTCGCCAACTCGGTCTTGGCCAGGGACAACGCCCGGCGCTGCTCTTCGAGCTGGCGGGTCGCCTGGATCAACGAGCGCTGGTAACCCAGGGCCTGCACCGGGTCACCGATGCGTTGTTCGCTCATGCTCTGGCTGTTGCCACGTGCCGCCTCGACCCGGGCCATCAGGCTGTCGATCTGCTTGAGCAGGCGCTCGGCGGCCATGGCGCGCCAGTAAGCCGAACGCACGTCCTGGACGATGGTGTTGATCACCTTGCGCCGACGCTCCTGCACGATCAGTCGCTGGTCTCCGGCCTGCTTGGCGCTGATGTAGCTGACACCGAAGTCGAGCACGTTCCAGACCATGGTCAGGTCGGCCACTTCGCGGTCGCGGTCCTGGGAGGTCGACGGTTCCAGGGATTGGGTGCCGGTTTCGACACTCTGGCTGCTGGAGGCGTTGACGTTGTTGCGGCCCACATAGCCGGCGTCCAGGGCCATGCGTGGCAGCATGTCGAAACTGGCCAGGTCCAACTGTCGCTTGGCCAGGGCCTCTTCCATGATTTTCAGACGGCCTTCGAGGTTGTACTTCACCGCACGGGCCATGGCTTGGTGCAAGGTCAGCGGACCACTGAGGGGCTCCTGATTCTTGTACATGTTCTGCAGGTCGGTCCGGGCGCGTTGCTCGCTGACGCTGCGCTCGATCGGCTCGCTGGTGATCGCACACCCGCTGACCATCAACGCCAGCACACTCACTGTGAATAACTTCTGACTTCTATTCATTCCCTGGATTGCCCCTGGCTGCCCAATGTTTTTTTGAGTTATCAGGCCTGCACTTGGCTGATGCCGACCTGTTGTAAAGCCATCGCCAGGCCGTCGACCTGACGTTGTTCAGTGTCTTTAAGCTGTTGCAACTGCTGACCCAGGGTGGGTGCGCCGAACATCCCGCGCAAGCCTTGGGACACGTCGCCACCCTGCATCGACTGGCTGCCGAAGGTATCCATCGATTCGCCTTCAGAACCGAAGTCCTGGCTGAAGAGCCCCGCCACGGTGCTACTGCCGAACACCCCGCCATCGCCACCGCCAAAGCCGAGGAAGCCTTGGCCGGAACCATCGCCTGCGGCGTCGGTGCTGAATACCTGGGCGATATAGCTCGGCGCCAGTTCCCCACGGTTGATGAAAATGTCGCCTATTGGCCGCAGGCCACCGCCCACATCCCGCTGTTCAAACAGCGGTGGGAAGCCCAGCGGCGAACCGAGATCGCCCGTTGGCGGCGTGAAGACGATCGGCTGCAACGGAACGTCCGAAGGCGCAATGACCGTCACAGGGTCCGAGGTCAGGAATTCCGGCGGCGGCTTCACATCGTTGGGCACCACGGTGTCGATCGCATAATTGTTGGACACTGCCACGCTGGCCCCGGCGTTCCCGGACAGGTCGCTGACGTTGCTGATGTCCAGGGCAATGAAATTGCTCGGGTCGGTGAGATTCACCGTCGGGGTGAACGTCGCTGTCCAGGTCCTGCCGCCGTCGCTGGTGGTCAGGTTAGTCAGCTCGCCGTTGGTGACGCTGATGTCCGACAGGTCGAAATCGGTCACCGCTTCGTTGAAGGTGAAGGTCACCTGGGTCGTCTCACCCACGCTCAGGTTCGGGTCAGCGACCACGATGGTCGCGCTCGGCCGCGTAGCGTCGAGGGCGTAGTTGGCGGAGATCGCAATGCCCGCGCCGGCATTGCCGGCAATGTCCTGCACAGTGCTGGCGTCGAGCAGGATCAGGTTGGTGGCGTCGTTGACACCCGCCGTCGGCGTCAAGGTTGCCGTCCAGGTCAGGCCACCATCGCTGCTGGCGAGGTTGGACAACACACCGTTGGCGACGCTGAGATCCGACAGGTCGAAACCGGACACCGCCTCAGTGAAGCTGATGGTCACCGTGGTGCTTTGGCCAATACCCAGCGTGGTATCGCCCACTGTAATGGTGGCGCCGGGGCGCAGCGTGTCGACCGCGTAATTGTTTGAGTCCACCACGCCGATGCCGTTGTTGCCCGAAGCGTTGACCACCCCGCTGGTGTCCAGGCTGATCAGGTTGCTG
Source organism: Pseudomonas sp. B21-054 (assembly GCF_026016345.1). Classification (NCBI taxonomy): domain Bacteria; kingdom Pseudomonadati; phylum Pseudomonadota; class Gammaproteobacteria; order Pseudomonadales; family Pseudomonadaceae; genus Pseudomonas; species Pseudomonas sp. B21-054. The sequence continues at coordinate 244,115 of NZ_CP087204.1, read as the reverse complement.
GTGTCCGTGACGTTGCTGGCCGGGGTGAAGGTGGCCGTCCAGGTCACGCCACCATCGGTGGACGAAACATTGCTCAACGTGCCATTGCTGATGCTCAAGTCGGCGTTGTCGAACCCACTGACCGCTTCGGAGAAAGTGATGGTGACCAGCGAGGTTTCCCCCACCTTGAGGGCACTATCGGCCACCACGACCGTGGCGGTCGGCACCCGCGTCTCGACCGTGTAGTTGGCCGAATCGGTAGTCCCCGTCCCGGCGTTGCCCGCCGCGTCGCTGACGCCGGTGTTGTCCAGGATGATCAGGTTGGTGGCATCGGTCACGCCCAGGTCCGGCGTGAAAGTGGCGGTCCAGGTCAGGCCTCCGTCGCTGCTGCTGACGGCGCTCAAGGTGCCGTTGGCCACGCTCAGGTCAGCGTTGCTGAAGCCGGTCACCGCCTCGGAGAAGGTGATGGTCACCTGGGCGGTTTCACCCGGTTTCAATTGCGAGTCGCTCAGCACAATGCTGGCGGTCGGACGCTGGGTGTCGATGCTGTAGTTGTTCGAGTCGGTAGTGCCTACGTTGGCGTTGCCCGCCGTATCGACGATGGCGCCGCTATTGAGGGTGATCAGGTTACTGCTGTCAGCGATGCCAGCACTCGGGGTGAAGGTCGCGGTGAAGGTGATGTTGTCGCTGGTGCTCAGCCCACTCAAGGAACCATTGGCAACGATCAGGTCGGCCAGGGAAAAGCCGGTCACGGCCTCGGAGAAGGTAATGGTCACCAACGAGGTTTCGCCAGCGGCAATGGCCGTGTCGGCCACGACGATGGTCGCGGTGGGACGCACGGTGTCGACCACGTAGTTGTTGGAATCGGTGGTGCCGACACCCGCGTTGCCCGCGCCGTTGATCAGGCCGGTATTATCCAGCGTGATGACGTTGCTGGTATCGGAAATGCTGGCGCTTGGCGTGAACGTAGCCGTCCAGGTGACGCCGCCATCAGTGCTGCTCATGGTGCTGAGCGTGCCATTGCTGACAGTCAGGTCCGAATTGTCGAAACCGCTGACCGCAGCGTTGAACGTCACAGTGACCAATGTCGTCTCGCCGATGCCCAGCGTGCTGTCGGCAATCACGATGGTCGCCGTCGGCACGTTGGTGTCGACCTGGTAGTTGTTGGAGTTGGTGGTGCCGGTGCCCGTATTACCGGCCGCATCGCTGACGCCGGTGTTGTTCAGGGTGATGACGTTGGAGGTGTCGCTGACCCCAAGAGCCGGGGTGAACGTAGCCGTCCAGGTGATGCCCCCGTCGCTGCTGCTGACCGCACTCAGCGTACCGTTGGCCACGCTCAGGTCCGAATTGTCGAAACCACTGACCGCCTCGGAGAACGTAATGGTGACCAGTGAGGTTTCGCCGACGCTCAGCGCGTTGTCGGCAACCACGATGGTCGCGGTGGGGCGCAGCGTGTCGACGACGTAGTTGTTGGAGTCGGTGGTGCCGCTGCCGGCATTGCCCGCACCGTCCACCACGCCCGTGTTATTCAGCGTGATCAGGTTGGTGGCATCGCTGGTGCCGACGCTCGGGGTGAAGGTCGCGGTGTAGGTGATGTTGTCGCTGGTGCTCAGCCCGCTCAAGCTACCGTTGGCGACCGTCAGGTCAGCCAGGGTGAAGCCGGTCACCGCCTCGTTGAAGGTGATGGTCACCACCGAGGTTTCGCCCAGGGCGACGGCGGTATCGGCAACGACGACCGTGGCGGTGGGGCGCGCGGTATCGATGGCGTAGTTGTTGGAGTCGGTGGTACCGCTGCCGGCGTTGCCGGCGGCGTCTGCCACGCCGGTGTTATCCAGGGTGATCAGGTTGGTGGCGTCGCTGGTGCTGGCGCTCGGGGTCAGTGTCGCGGTCCAGGTGATACCGCCGTCGCTTGTGCTCAGCCCGGTCAGGGTGCCGTTGGCGACCGTCAGGTCGGCGGTGGTGAAGCCGGTCACCGCTTCGCTGAAGGTAATGGTCACCAGGGACGTTTCGCCGATTCTCAAGGCGTTGTCGGCGACGACGATGGTCGCGGTCGGGCGCGCGGTGTCGACGGCATAGTTGTTGGAACTGGTGGTGCCGGTGCCAGCGTTGCCGGCCGCGTCCAGTACGCCGGTATTGGCCAGGACAATCAGGTTGGTGGCGTCCGTGGTGCTGGCGCTTGGGGTGAGCGTCGCGGTCCAGGTGATGCCACCGTCGCTGCTGCTTAGTCCGCTCAGAGAACCGCTGGCAACGGTCAGGTCGGCCAAGGTGAAACCCGTCACCGCCTCGCTGAAGGTAATCGTCACCAGGGAGGTTTCACCGATATTCAGGGCGTTGTCGGCCACCACGATCGTCGCGGTCGGGCGCAGGGTGTCGATGGCGTAGTTGTTCGAGTCGGTGGTGCCGGTACCGACGTTGCCGGACAGGTCGGCAACGCCGCTGTTGTTCAGCACCACCAGATTGGTGGTGTCGGTGATAGCGGCGTCGGGTGTCAGGGTTGCGGTCCAGGTGATACCACCGTCGCTGGTGCTCAGCCCGGTAACTACACCGTTGGCCACCGTCAGGTCTGCGACGGTGAAACCGCTCACCGCCTCGTTGAAGGTAATGGTCACCAAGGACGTTTCACCGGCGCTCAGCGTCGTGTCGGCAACCACGATAGTGGCCGTCGGGCGCAGGGTGTCGATAGCGTAGTTGTTGGAGTTGGTGGTGCCGACACCGGCATTGCCACTCAGGTCCGCGACACCGGTATTGTTCAGCACCACCAGATTGCTGGTATCGGTGACAGCGGCGTCGGGTGTCAGGGTTGCTGTCCAGGTGATACCGCCGTCACTGCTGCTCAGGCCGCTGAGGGTGCCGTTGGCCACCGTCAGGTCAGCCGTGGTCAACCCGCTGACCGCCTCGGAGAAGGTGATGGTCACCAGTGAGGTTTCACCGCTCCTGAGGGCCGTGTCAGATACCACGATGGACGCCGTCGGTGCCACGGTGTCGTTGACCACGTAATTGTTCGAATCGGTGGTGCCCACGCCAGCGTTACCGGCGAGGTCCGCCACACCGGTGTTGTTCAAGGTAATGATGTTGGTGGTATCGGCGATATTGCTTGCCGCCGTCAACGTACCGGTCCAGGTGACGCCGCCGTCGCCGCTGGTCAGCGTGCCGATGGTGCCGTTCTGCACGGTCAGGTCCGCCGCGGTCAGTCCCGTGACTGCCTCGGAGAAGGTAATGGTTACCTGCGACGTAGCGCCGGAATTCAGGTTGGTGTTGGCCACCACGACAGTCGCGGTGGGCGGCGTTTCGTCCGGCACATAGTTGGTATTGATGGTGCCGCCGTCGCCATAGACGTTGGCCACCGAACTCGGCGAGACACCTGCCGTGCCGGCACTCGTTCCACCAGTGCCGCTGCCGCCGACGTTGCCGGCCAGGGCCGCGAAGTTGGCCGCGGTAATCAGGATCGAACCCTTGTTCCAGATAGCACCGACACCCACGCCACCGGCACCGCCCGCCTGGGTGTAGCCACCACCGGCACCGCCGCCACCGCCACCACCGCCCGCCCCGATGTTGTTGGAGATGACCGAGTTACCGATGATCCGCAGGGTTGCGCCCGTGTCGTTGTAGATACCGCCAACCGCGCCACCGCCGGCACCACCGATGTCGTTATAGCCGTCGCCACCACCGCCGCCGCCGATGGACAACCCACCGCTGCTGGCCGTGCCACCGGAGGAACCGGTGCTGTAGCCGGCATAGACAGCGCCGCCGGTACCGCCGGTCGCGGAGCCGCCACGGCCACCGATGTTGAAGAAGCCGCCCCCGGCACCGCCCTGGTTGGCCGAGCCGTTGGAGCCTGAGGAGTTGAGCGTATCGCCGCCACGCCCGCCGATCCCGCCACCGAGCGCGCCACCACCGCCGCCGCCACCACCTGCGTATTCCGGCGTCACACCACCGCCGCCGCCACCGCCCGCCGCCACGTTAGCCGTGACCGTGACGTTACGCAGGGTCAAGGTACCCGCATTGTTGATCCCGCCGCCCTTGGCCACCAGCGCATCGTCACCACCGTTACCGCCGTTGCCCGACACAACGCCGCGGGTAATCACCAAGCCATCGAGGGTGGCCGTGGTGCCGGCCGTCACGTTGATCACCTGGGTGCGGAACTGCCCGTCCAGGGTGACATCGGCGACATTGTCGTTGTTGAGGTCACCGTCGATCGTGATGTTCTTGTTCACCACCAGCACCTGGGTCAAGGCGACGGTCATGCTGCTGTTGAAGGTAACGATATCGCCGTTCTGGGCGGAAGCCAGGGCGGCGCGCAGGGAGCCCACGCCGGAATTGGCATTGTTGGTGGCGGTCCAGGTGGCCAGGCCCCACTGGTACTCACTCATGGCACTAGACGACAGCACGTTGGCGCTTTCGATGTTGCCGGTGGCGATTTCCAGGTCCCAGTCACCGCCCAGGCCCGTGCGGTCGTTCGACGCGGCCACGTCACGGCCGGTCAACTGCGCCAATGAATCCACCAGACTCAGGCCACGCTCGCCTTCGGCGGTGTAGCAGCCGTAGATCAGGATATCGCCACCGGCATTCATGTCCTGGCCGATCTGCGCCAGCACTTCGCTGCGGGCCTGGACGTTGTCCGCCGACAGGTAGCTGTTGCCCAGCCACAAATCACCCGCGTTACCGTGGGCGATGATTTGCACCGAGCTGACGCCCTGGTGGGTGTCCAGGTAATCGGCGATCTGTTGCAGGCCGTCCTTGGTGGCATCCAGTTGCACCACCTGGGTCCCGGGCGCCACGCCTTCGAGCAGGTTGGCGGAATCCTTGACCCGGGAATCGACGAACACCACGGATTTGCCCTGAACGGCAGCCTGGGTGGCATCGATCTGGCCCTGGGGTGCATGGGTGTCGGCAGGCTGATCGGCAGTCGGGGTCTTGGCTGCCTCGGCCGTGGGATGAGCGTCCGGCTGCGCGGCATCGGCCACGGTGGCGGCCACCGCGCCGTCGAACAGCATTCGCGGCTCCAGGGACATGATCATTGGCGATGCCAGGGCCTGTGCGCCCTCGGTTACCCGCGATTTGCCTTTGCTCCACCACATGACGATCACCTGGACTCGAACTTCTTGAACGCAAATGAAAAAAACCGCAATCAGCTGATCGCGGCGTCGGCTTTCATACGAATGACATTGGCGGCGCTCGCGGACCCATCGCGCCAGAACGACAACTCGGCATACTTTTCAAATAGGTCCGGCGGCAGCAGGGTGCGCCGGGCTTGCGGCGCGACCTTGGGCTTGACCTTGTGCAGGCCGGCGACACCCAGGGCCTGGTCGAAGGCCGGTGCGTCGTAGGTCAAGTGATTGAAATCGTGTTCGAACCAGGGCTCGCCGATGAACTCGTACACCAGCCGCATGACCCGCTCCGGGGCCTGGCTCAGCAGGTCGTAGTCAACGATCAGCAGCGACTCGGCGTGCTCGCCGTAATACGCCTCTTTGAGCGCCGTCCAGGCAAGCCCCACCAGGCGATTGCGCTGGGCCAGGGTTTCACAGCGGCTGTAGACGGTGTTGCGCTCGTCATCGTCGTTGAACAGCTTGGTGTTCTCGAACGGATTGGCGCGGTACAGGCGTTCGAGGCTGTCGAGCACCCAGGCGACATTGCGCACGCAAGCGATGGTCTTGGCCTGGGGAAACAGGTCCTGCAAGGCAGGCAGGCGCGCGCACCATTGGCGGTTGGTATCGAAAATGACCGGTTTATCGGCTTTGTCGGCGTAATAGGAATCGAAGAGCCCGCGTAACAGGCGCCGGCGCAGGTCGGTGTCGATCACCGAACCAAATTCGCTGCCGGCGCTGCATTGCTGCAGGACACTGCTGAACAGTGAACCTACGGGGCTGGTCATGCCGGCATGGAAGCGGGGGTTCTGCAGCAAAATCGCAGAAAGCAGGGTCGAGCCTGAGCGCGGTAAACCAGAGATAAAGTGAAACTGCGGCAATTCCTTCACCTTTTTTATATTCCCTTTGTATCGCGAAGCGTAGCCGAGGAAACAAACGGCGCCTAGTAGTACTTTGATATCAAACTCATCAGATTCTGTAAAAAAGATGGACGGTAGGCGTCGCCCATTTACCTGAATCGATTAAGCCAAACGGCAACATTTTTCAACGCTTCTGGCCCGGCAGAATTAATCATCCCGGTCTACGCTCAGCCGTGCGTGACCAGGCCAGGGAGTGACGAAGTCGGACTGATCGCAATCCTCTCCCTTGGACCCTACCGGCAGTACCCAATCAACAATCTGAAGGGATGAGGATTCTATGGAAGTATTTATGGGCACCATCCAACCGTTTGCCTTTAACTTCGCCCCCAATGGCTGGGCGCTGTGCTACGGGCAGACTCTCGGCATCTCCCAATACCAGGCGCTATTCTCCCTGCTCGGCACGTACTACGGAGGCAACGGCACGACCAACTTCATGCTCCCCAACCTGCAAGGTCGCCTGCCCTTGGGACAAGGCAACGGCCTGAACTTGACTCCGCGCGTCATCGGCGAAGTCTCCGGCACCGAAAATGTCACCGCAACGATCAACAACCTGCCCGCCCACACTCACACTCTGGCGGGGCTCACCGCCTCGACCACCCTGCAACTGGCGAACCCGGCCAGCAACCCGGTGAATACGCCGACAGCCACCAATTCATTCATCGGCACCTCAGGCACCGGGCCTGGCTCGGCGGCGATTTATTCCGACCAGATCGGCGCCTCACCGGTGCCGGTCAAGGGCGTGAGCACGAGCATCGACGGCACGATTTCCCCCGCAGGCAACGGCTTGCCAATGGCGATCATGAACCCGTTCCTGGCGGTCAACTTCAGCGTCGCCTTGAACGGTCTCTTCCCGTCCCGTAACTGATGAACCGCCGGAGGGCTACGGTCCTCCGGCCTTTTGGAGTGTCGACATGCTGCAACAGGTTCATAGCCGTCATTTCCAACCGCTGCTGGGCCAGACCAGCAGCCTGACCTTGCCCGACGGCAGTTGCCTGCCCGTGCGGTTCGAGTCCCTTGAGGAAACACCACGGGCGAAGATGCCGAACGCTGAGCGCATGCCGTTCAGCGTTGAGTTCAACAGCCTGGAAAGCACCGAGTTCGTGGATGGGTTGTGTGCGCTGGAATTGCCCGATCTGGGGCGGATCGAGGAAGTGTTCGTGTCACGGATACCACCCATGGGACGGGATCCGACGCTGGGGTACTTCTACATTGCATTTAACTAAAGACTGATAACCCCTTGTGGGAGCGAGCTTGCTCGCTCCCACATTGAACAGGTGGCAAGTCAGGCACTGTTCAGCTCCATTTCGGATACCAGACCAACCGCTCCGCAGCCGGGTTGCTTTCCTGCACTTCGAAACCCAGTGCCAGGTAGTGCCGGCGTGCATGGGGATTGCTGGTCCAGACCACGGTCGCCACCGGGCAGCGGATCTGTTGCGCGGCTTTTTGCACCCCTTGCAGCACCGCCCGGCCATAACCTTGCCCGCGCGCCTGAGGGATGAAAGCCAGGTACAGCACGCGAATTTCATTAGGGCCGAAATCCGTGCTCAAGGCGCCGATCGCGGTGCCGAGTTTTTCCACCACGTAATGCATGGCGTCGGGAAAGCTCTCGCCCAACCCTTGCTCCTGCACCTGGAACTGCTGGGCAATCACCTGCTGCACCTGCTCAGTCTCGCCGTCGATCCATTGCAGATCTGGCCGCGCCGCCTGGTAAAGGCTCTGCAAGAACGGACCATCGCTGACCCGCGATGGACGCACCACCAATCCCTCTGCCGCCACTGAATCCATGCTCACTCCTTAGAACCCGCTTTCCCTGACACCCAACGCCGCCAACCGCCGCCAGGCTGCTCCCAACACCGACTCGCCCTGCCCCTGCAACACCACCACGCCACGCAGCGGTTGCACCGGAGCGGACGTGTCGTCCACCGCGCTCAGGCGCACACCGTATTGGGCCTGCACCGGCTCGGCCCGTTGCTGCGAATCACGGCGCACGGCAATCGGCCCATGGTGATCGGACGTCAACGCCTGCTGTTCGACCCAGGCCACGCCGTTGGTATCGATTTCATTCAACTGCACGGCAATCGACGGGTGCATCGGATCGTCAGCGATGAACCGTCCCGTGGCACCAGCCCCGACTCGCCACAGCTCGGCTTCGGTCAGGTACCCACGCAGTCGTGAATCAGTCTGCACCACCCGCGCCAGCGGTTGTGTGGGCGATAACCAACGCCCCACCGATAATTGCGGCAGCAGGTCGCGCACCTGGCCGGCATGGGGCGCCCGCAACAACAGGCGTTCACGCTGGGCGACCAGGCCCCGGTATTCGGCCACCGCTTCGGCCAATTGCTGCTCGACGATGCCGGCATCGGCGGCGGTTTCGCTGCGCCCGGCCTGACGACGCATCTGCAGCTGCTGGATCTCGATCTCCCGGCGCACGATGGCCAGGCGCGAGGCCATGTCCGGCGATTCCAGTTCAATCAATACATCGCCCTGGGCCACGGTCTGGCCGTCGTGCACATTCACCTGCTTGACCCGTGCCGCCACGGGCGCATGCAAGGCACTGGCCCGCCCGGCCTCGAGCATGGCCGGCACTTCCACCGCACTGCGCCAGGGCAACAGCAACGCCAACAGCAACGCCAGCAACACCAGGCCGCTCAGGAGCATCCGCCCACCGCGGGCTTGCTCACGGCGGCTCCACCATTGTCGCCACTCATTCACGATGGGCATAAAAATAAACCACACCAATTCCACCATCATCAGAAAAATGCCCAGCACCTTGAAGAACAGGTGATAGACCGCCAGGGCAATCCCCAGGAACAGCGCCGCCCGCCACAACCAGGCGCCGTATCCCCACACCAGCAAGCGGCGACGCATCTTCGGCGACCAGGGTTCCGGCGCCGCCGCGCCATAACCGAACAAGGCTTCGCGCAGGCGCCAGCGGCACAGGGCGAACGCACGCCCCTGCAGGTTATCCACCGCCCAGAAATCACTGAGCAGGAAATACCCGTCAAAACGCATGAAAGGGTTCAAATTGATGATCAGCGTGGTGATCCAGGTGGCGCTGGCCAGCATGAACGCCGCGGTGCGTGCCGGCCCATCGGGCAGCAGCGACCAGGCCAGCAGCGCGATGCACGCCAGCAGCAATTCGGCCAGGACTCCGCCGGCACCGATCAGCAACCGTGCCCGACGATCATTGATCCGCCAGGCATCGCTCACGTCGGTGTAGAACATCGGCAACAGCACCATGAACGCCACGCCCATGCTTTGCACACGACAACCGGCGCGCTTGGCCATGAAGGCATGGCCGAACTCATGGCACAGCTTGGCAAAGAACAACGCCGTCCCGAAGGCCAGCGCACCGCCCAGGCTGAACAGGTGCGGAAACGTCGCGATGAAGCGCTGCCAGTCCCGCGACACCAGGAAGATGCCGAGGCCCAGGGTCAGCGGCAAGCCATAGCGCAGGATGCCGGGGCCGAAGCGCGCGAAACAGGGCCAGGCCCGGTTGAGAAAGGCATCCGGGCGCCACAGCGGAATGCGGAAAAACAGATATTGATGCAGCAGGATCTGCCACCAGCTCTGGCGCTGGGCGGCCGTCTTGAACTGATAGCTGTCGCGCTGTTGCGGATCCATCGCGCTGATCAAATCGTGGCCGCGCAAAAAACCCAGCAACTGCTCCAGCGACTCACCATTGAGCGGCAACCCCGGTTCACGGTTCGCGGCTTGCAACACCTGCTTCGGATCGCCCAGGGACCAGTGCCGCAGCATGCGCATCGCCGCCGCGCCGAGCTTGAAATAACGTCCGCGCACCGGATCGGCCAGGGTCCATTGGGGCGAACCGTCCGGGTCTGGCGCCGCCGGGGACAATTGCAGGTCCGGCCGCAGGCTCGGCAGGCTCACGCTACAGGCCTACGCTCTGGCGCAGGCCGGCCAGTGGTCGACGCAACAGATACAACGCCAGCGGGGCACGGTCACCGAAGATCTTCGCCGTGCCCCGCAGGCCGATGCGCGGCGCTGTCGCATCGAAGCGCGCATCCAGGCGATACGCCAGTTGCCCGGCGGCGGTGGGTTGCGCTTCGTAGGCCGAGCGTTCGAGCCAGGCCAGGTGCCGCTGCAACGGATCGCTGTCGAGGAACAACGCCACTTGCGCACCGGGCTCCAGGGCGATCGCGTCGCCGACCGCCAGCTCGATGCGCAACTCGGCCTGGTTCGGGTCGGCGATTTCCATCAGTCGCTCGCCGGTCTGCACCGGCTTGCCGAGCCAACGTTCGGCATCGGCGAACACCGCAATGCCATCCCGCTCGGCGCGCACTTCGCTGCGTTTGAGCAGTTCCAAGGCGTAGTTGCGCTCGGCGCGTTTCTGTTCGACGCGGGCGGCCAGCAGGTCGATCTTCGAGCTCGATTCAGCATCGGCAAAGGAGCGTTGGGAATTGGCCTTGAGTTCCGCCTCGGCCACGCCCAATGCACGCTGGGCGACATCGGCCTGGGCCTTGAGGCTGGTACTTTCGAAACGCAGCAGCAGGTCGCCGTTCTTGACGGTCTGGTTGGGCTTGACCAGGAACTCGGCGATCACCCCGTCCAGTGGCGCCGCGACGACTTGCCCGCCCAGCGGCACGACTTCGGCCGGGGCCAGTACCGACTGGCGCACCGGAACCAGCAACCCCAGCAACAGCAACGCCAGCAGCGCGACCTGGCGTTTGCGGGTCCAGCGCAAGCGCCACGGTTTGCGCGGTTGCAAGGCCAGCCAGGCATGACTGTAAGTGTCGCCCAGCTGCGATAACAGTACTTGCTCGGCTGGGGTCCATGGCAGGTCGCGGGCCAGCCACAAACCGCCGAATACCTGGCCCTGATGATCGACCAACGGCAGCCAGAACACTTGCCCGGCGGACAGGCTTTGCCAGTCCGCCCGGATGGATTCGCTCACCCCATCGGCGGCGATCACCCGAGCCTGATTCAACAGGCCCTGTTTGAATAGCTGCGCCACCGCCTGCTCGACAAATGCCACGAATGGCGCATTCGGCTCCACGGTACTGACGCCGGTCACCGCCTGGACCTTGCCGGCGATCAACAACGCGGCATGACGAAAGCCGAACAGGGCCTGGCCGTCGTTGACCAGGCTGTAGCTCAATTGTGCCGGCGTTCGTGCGGCCCGGGTCTGGCGTTCAAGGTCAAGGAAGCGGGCAAACACCTGCTCGGCGCTGCCCGATACCGGCGCGTTCACTTGGGCTCCGCGAAACGCGCCGTGCCGCTCATGCCGGACAGCAAGCCGCTGGCATCCGGCACGCTCGCCACCAGCAACAGGGTCTGGCTACCCTCGTCGATGCGCGCGCCCAGGCGCTTGACCGTCGCTTGCAACGGCTTGCCGGTTTCATCGGGGACGAAGGTAAAGGGCTGGCCAGGCTTGAGCCGGTCCATCCAGCGCGACGGCACCAGCAGGTGGATCTCCAGGGTGCGGTTGTCGACCACATCGAGCAACGGCGCGCCGGCCGCCACGCTTTCATAGCGCTGGACCTTGCGCGCCACCACTTGCCCGTCGAAGGGTGCAACGACGCTGCAACGCTTGACCTGAACCTGGTACACCTGGGATTGAGCCTGGGTTTCATTGAGCCGGGCTTCGGCCCGTGACACTTCAAAACGTCCGACCGACTTCAGCGCCGCCAGTTGCCGGTTATGCGCCAGCTCTTCACTGGCCCCCCGGCTTGCCGCCTGGGCCGCGTTGAGCTGGGCCTGATAGGCCGAGCAATCGAACCGCGCCAAGGTATCGCCCTTCTTGAACGACTCGCCCTCGCTAAACGGCAACTCGACGATGCGCCCGGCCAACTCGCTGGCCAGCACCGCCTGGTCTCGCGCCCGAAGCACCCCACGTGCCTCGTCGCCACTCGGCGCACTGGCCGTGACGCCGCTTTCCAGCAGAGGATCGTCCGCGACAGGCGTTTGCGCCTGCACGCCGCACGTTACAAAGGTCAATCCCACAACCCAACTACTCAAACGTCCCATGCCGTTACTCCCTGACGGATGGGCGGAGTCTACGACAGCGGTGGGGGGCGTCAAGGGAGTAGCGGTCAGGAGTGAGAAAACTCTTGTTTCAAAAAGGTCGAAGAGGGGACAAAAAAACGCTCAGTTTTTTCCTGATATGTACGGACATCAAATCCTACAAAGTATTGAGAATTTCCATTCGTTGGAAAATGGTTTTCGGTGATGGATTTCTACCGTTGCTCTAAGAGAGGCTCTATTTCGTAACAAACGCTGACAGATCAAGCAAAGAATGGATTTGACCTTCCACCATGCATACGCTCAACACTGTTGCGCCGGTGACGAGAGAGAGTCCAGCCAACGGTTGACGTTATGACACGCTCAACTTAGGATGGCCCTACTCAACCCCGTACGCAGAGATTCAGTTCTCTGGCTGTTGGGGTGAAAAAACCGGCTTAGGCCGGTTTTTTCGTTTCTGGGGATCGAGTTTGTGCGCACCGCATTTTTTGTTGACGGCTATAACCTGTTCTATGGACTGCTCGCAGACACACCTTACAAATGGCTGGATTTGCGAAGCCTGTTGTCACACATCGCGCATATCGAAAACCCGCACAGCACAACTGCCTCAGTTGATTACTTCACCTCCTCGGTCAAACCGTCACTGGCCACCCGTGGCCGAGTATCAAAAGAAGCGCAAGATTCTTATATCCGCGCCCTGAAGACCACCCATATCCGTGTCCATTATGGTCATCATCAACTTGAACCTGCCAAAGCCCCTCGTTTCGTTGACAGAAAGACAAAAGCCTCTCGAGAGGACAAAGTCGACATCTGGAAGCTGGAGGAAAAAGAAACGGACGTTCACATAGCAATCAGCATGTACCGAGCCGCTGCAAAGCAAACGACGCTGAAGAATCATGAACGGGTGGAGCAATTGGTACTTGTATCCAGCGACACCGATATGACTCCCGCTTTGAGAGCGTTGCGGGAGGATTTTCCTGAAACAACCGTTGGCGTTATTCTTCCTCATCGAGCTGAGCTGAATCGTCCATCTCCAGGTTCGTTAAAGCAGCACGCCCACTGGATACGCCGCGTTGTCACTTGCGACGAACTCCAATCCCACCAATTCCCCAACCGAGTGCCCACGCACAAAGCCCCCGCCATCAAGCCGGACTATTGGTAGCAACCAACGTCAACTCACCATCCCGGTACACCACCTCACGCCCCAGCCACGTCACATCCACCTGCGGCAGCACCGCCGAGGGTTTGCGCAGCTCACGCAGCAGCGTCGAGCCGTGGGACAAACGCCCACCCATTCGCGCAATCACGGCCCGGGCGCTTTGATAGTGTGCATGGCGACCAGGGTCCAGGGTGTCTTCCAACAAAATGTCCTCGCCCAGAATCCCCTGGGCCTGCCCCGGATAAATCATGAAGCCGCTGGCCCGCTCGGTGCCTTCACGACCGTCCTGCCAGAAGCTGCCATCGCGGGTGCGGATGTCCGGGTGCGGCGCGAACCAATGCGCTCGGTCCGCCTGCGGCATGGCGTGGTGCAGGCGAAAAAACATCCGCATCAGGTTGTCGCGATACCATTCGCGCACTTGCAGGTAGTAACCGCGCAGACCCGGCAGGCCGGCCCCATGGGCTAGGCGAATCGCCAGGGGCCATTGCGGGAAGGCCTGCAAGGGCAACTCGGTCGGCGCCGGGCGTGGCGTCGCCGGATCGGTTTCCCAGGGCAGGCGATGGGGGCTGTGTTCAAGGTTGTCATAGGCGGTCGGCGGCCGCCCCAGCCAGTCGCCGCCACTGCTGGCCAACGCACTGGCGATGCACAGGTTGCCCTGCACCACGAACACGTAGAAGCGAGTGAACCAGTCGGCCAATTGCTGGCCGTCGGCGCCTTGTGCGGTCAGTTCGAGCAGCTCCCGGTCGAAGCGCCGCAAGCCGTGTTCGAGCGTGAGCAGATGCCCACGAGCGATGCGTTGCATGCGCAGGAACAATGGAAGCGAACGCATCAGGCGCAACGGCCGCCAGGGCAAATGCGGTGTTGCACCGCCGACCTCGCCGGCGTAGCTGCTGGCGCTGATGCCCCAGTCGGCCAGCCGGGCGAGAAACAAATCGTTGTTGATATACGAAGCACCGCCAAACACCGCCGTGAAGGGTTCGTTGTCCTGCAGCACCCGTGAATCCCAACGCGCCATGATCGCCGGGATGCTCGCCGCCGCGCGGCGCTGGGCGTACTCCACCAAGGCGCTGGGTTGCGGCGGCAGGATCTCGGCGATGTTGGCGGCGGTCAGGTGGCGGCGCCAGCCGTAGTCGCTGATCGGTCGATATTGCAGCAACCAGAGTTGCGTGCCGTCCCAAGCCCATTCGACGTCGCCGGGCACATAGTGGAAGACCCGCAGCACGCCTTGCAGGAAACGCCACAGCACGTCTTCGGTCAGGCCATGGACTGGCTTGAATGTGCCGCTGTTCCATGACTCGCCGGGGCGGGAAATGATCGCGCGGTCGGGGCTCACCTGACCATCGGCCAACGACTCCAGGTGACCTTCGACCCACTCCAGCTCGACGGATAGGTGGCGCACGAAGGCGATCCCCGACAACCGCGGCGTGATGAAGCGCTGGACCACCACTTCCTCGACACCCGCCGCCGTCAACTCGGCGATACGCGCTGGCACGTTGTGCGTTGGTTCACGCAGGAACGTGGTGCTCAGGCCCGCATTCGCCGCGTCGGCCTGATCTTCGCCATAACTGGAGGAACGCACGGCCCAGATAGCTTCCGGCTGGCTCTTCAAAAAACCTGGTAAGCGCGGATCATGACAGTCGTTGAGCGACAGCGCCGCAGGCACCGCTTGCCCGGCCAGTTCCGCCAGGCGCAAGCGCCCACCCTTGGTGTGCGCGACGAACCCACGCTCGCCCGACTCCAGCCATGCGGCGAACTCGGCCGGCGCATCGATCCATGGGTAGTGACCCCAGCCAGGTTTCAGGCTGATGGTCAGATCGGCACGGGCGAGAATGGCCGACCAGGCCGCTGCCTGTTCGACGCCCAGCACCTTGTCCTGATCGCCCCAGACCAGTTCGACCGGGTCGGTGATCCATTCCAGCAGTGGCAGCGCGGTATCCGCACGCAGTTGATCCCAGAGCGGCACAAAGGCGCGGCAGCGGGCATACCCGGCACCCATGCGTTGGTATTGCGCGGGCGTCCAGGCCTGGCGGGAGAATTTGTGGGCGAACAGCGTCGGCTTGTTCGAGAGCAGCCAGTGAATAGTCTTGCGAATCGGCAGCGGCGACATCAACGCCGGCAGTCGTCGCTGCCACAAAAACGCGCCCACCGGCGCCAGCAACACGCTGCGGCAGAAGTGTCCTGGCCGACGCTGCAAAGCATGCAGCACCAGCAACGCATTGACCCCGACCGCCATGATCGCGCTGCCCTTGACCGTCGCCGCCAGCAACGCCTGGGCGTAGGCCGCCAGGTCCTCGCCAGGGGCTTGGGGGTTGTTGCCGAAGCCGGGCAGTTCCAGCGGCACCACGTCGTGGTGTTGAAAATGCGGCAACGCGTCGTCCCACCAATCGGCGGCGCTACCGTTGCCGGCCAGCAGGTACATCCGGGGCTTGCTCATGGACGGTCCTCAGGCCAGGTCGCGCAGGGCAGCGTCGAGGGTCGGGTAACGGAACGTGTAGCCGGCCTCGACGAGACGATTGGGCAGCACGCGCTGGCCGTCGAAAAACAACTGGGCCATCTCACCCGCCAGGGCACGCACCGGCGCGGCAGGGATGTGGAACCACACCGGACGCTTGAGTACCTTGCCGACGCGCTCGGCGAACAGCGCCTGACTGACGGTTTCTGGCGCCACCAGGTTGTAGGTGCCGCTCAGGCTCTCGTCATCGAACGCACGGGCGATCACTCGGATGACATCGTCGCGGTGCACCCAACTCATGATTTGCCGACCGTCGCCCATCCGCCCGCCGAATCCCAGGCGAAACGGAATCAGCAGTGGCAGTAATGCACCGCCCGGGCCAAACACCACACCCAGGCGCATCACCACCTGGCGCACGCCCAACTCCGTGGCGGGCCGGGCCGAGGCCTCCCAACGCACACAGAGTTCAGCCATGAAACCGTCGCCCCGGCTGGCGCTTTCATCGAGGCTCTCGCTAGCGTCGCGTACGCCATAAAAACCGACCGCCGAGGCCTGTATCCACAATGCCGGTTTGTGCCGGGTGTTTTTCAACCAGGTCATCAAGGCTTCAGTGGTATTGACCCGGCTGGCGATGAGTTGCGCCTGACGCTTGGGGCTCCAGCGCGGCCCGGCCACCGGCGCGCCCGCCAGGTTGATCACGATGTCGAAGGTTTCGTCATGGCCCAGTTTGCCCAACGAACGCAGGCACCGGGCACGGCCGTCGAACAGATAGGCCGCTTTCAAGGGATCGCGAGCCAGCACGCTGACCGTGTGCCCGGCGTCGAGCAGTTGATTGACCAAGGCTTCGCCGATAAACCCGGTCCCCCCCGTCACCAGCACACGCTTATAGGCACCGCCCGCGAATGGGTTGGCCGGTTTGCCTTGACGTTGCATGCGTAGCGCCGCCAACCCGTCACGAATACCCGAGGCAGTCACGCCGACGGCGAACAAGGTCAGCAGCCAGCCGCGCCAGCCGAAATCGATCGCAACCAGGCCGGTCGGCAAACTCGCCCACTGCGCCAGTTGCACACCGTACAGCGCGAAAAACGCCCCGCCGTTGACCGCCAGCACCGTGTGCATGATGCGCTCGATGGCGGGCAGTTTGCGGCTACGGTCCTCGACCACGAAATCCCAGAGCGTCAGGCCGATCTCCAGCGCGAACAGCAAGCCAATGACAATCGCCCACGTCCCCTGGAAGGCCAGGTGCGCCATGCCCAGGAACAGAATCCCGTAGAAACACGAACGCAGGGCGTGGATGGAGAGCTCCAGGCGAGCACTGTGGCGATAGGGCAAGGCGACCGTGAGTTCGTGGTGATACAGGGTATCCAGCGCGCCCAGGATCGCCTGGGCGATCAACAGTGTGATGGCCCAGTCCAGCAGGGAAAAGTCAGGCATGCGTTGAATCACTCGGCGCGTGGTCAGTCAGGGAGGTGCGGCGATCGTGGCGATAGAGCCAGAACAGCGGCGGCAGTAACAGCAGCAGCGCGAGACTGTCGAGCCACAAGTGCGACCAGACGCGCGCCTGGGCGGAAATCAACATGTCCTGGGGCGCCCAGAGCAGGATGCCGGCGATTATCCAGGCCCAAGGCATAGCGCGCTTCAATCGATTGCCGATGTGCACGAGGGCGAGCATGTACAGCGCATAGCTTTGCAGCGTGGCACCGAACAAGGCCAGCCACCAGACCTGTTGCGCGCTGGCCGTCGCGGGCACCACGGCGGTGCCCCAGAAGATCTGTTCGATGTTTTGCAGGTAGCCGTCGAGCAAGCCCGAATGGCCTGCCCAGCTCAGGGTGATGCCGGCAAGCAGATGCATCAGGGCGGCGGCATACAGCCAAGCGACCAGGGCTTTGCGAAGGGTGCTGGGAGAGGTTGGCATTCCATGTCCTGAAGGCTTGCTTGAGGGCGGCCAGTCTAAAGGAAAAGGGAGGGGCTTTACTTGGCTGATGACCTGGGCAGCGATAAATAACGTTCGCCGCCTGGAGCGCCTGAAACCTAAGCCAGATGGCCGATAGGTGCATTTGCTGGTGAAGTGGGAGACAGATCGGCTTATGCGCCTGGGTGAATTTCGAATATCGCCTCCGCGAGCAGGCTCACTCCACAGGTGAAGCTTGTGCACCTGTTTTCATGACCGGCAACTAAATCCCGTCGCTGGGTATCAGCGACACGAATCACATTAAGGGCAAGGCCAAGGCTTACAAGCCGGCGGATCCTGGTGGATCTACAGTCCGTTGCGCAAAGTGCCGTAGACACTCGGAAAGTAGCCGTCGGGCTGGGTCGCCGTTCGTCGGCACTGTCAACTACGACAGGTACGCAAGCCGGTCGTAAAGGTTTCTACTGCTCTTGCGTCTATCCACGGCGCTCCGGCAATTGAGCGTCAACGGAACGCTTAGATCGTCTACTAGAGGACAGCATCATGAGCAATAAACAGACAACTAATATTAATGATGGCATCAGTAATGAAGTGCTTGAAAAGGCACATCTGGAGGAGAGAAAAAAGTTAAGATCTGCAATCAGAGTACCTGTTGACAAGCTTAAAGCCTCCGTCTTGGAGCCTGAGTCGGCCAACATCGATTCAAACAACATCAAAGGTAAAACAAACGAAATCCCCTGGCGAACCGATACGCTTTCAGGGAGCAACGGTAATTACAAAGGAGAACTAACTTTTCAGCATCGTTATGTTGATGGACGATTGCAGTTCAAAACGACTAAATACCGAATAACTCGAAGCAATGGTCAAAGTGGTGGGAATAAAGCCAACATTAATATTCTTATAGATAATTCGGCTGGGCAGTGGTCAAGCTTTTCTCCCGACTCGATGTGGCAGGACGGACAATGGTATGTCTATGAGCGAAACACCGATATGAGAATTTGGGATAAATGGGCAACGGTGTATATACTATTTATTTTTGATAAACCGGGTGCCCCCGACCCTGACGTAACTGTTTCGAAGCAGTACTATTATTAAGTTCCAATCGACGCCTGAAAGTAACAGCGTCGAGGCCAGACCACCGAGCAGGTCCAAGCCTTGAAATCGTGCCTGATGAAAAAACATATTACGCCAAGGTAACTCCAATGTGATGTTTATACTTTCGATGGCGCTAGCTAACCGGGATAAGGACATCGCCTTATCTGCTCAGGTTAACGATGCCTTGGAACTAATTCTGTTTGTCTATTCTGTTGTTGGACTACGGCCCCTGTGAGCGCGAGCTTGCTCGCGATGACGTCAGCCCAGGCAACCCAAAACCCGGGCGAGGAGTATTACCTGCTCAACGCTGCATCCCCCAACGCTTTACCGTCACCCGCTCCAGGGAATCAAACACCAGATTCTCCACCAACAACCCAATCAGAATCACCACCGCCAACCCGGCAAACACCTTGTCGGTGTACAGCTCGTTGCGGTTCTGGAAGATGTACCAGCCCAGGCCGCCCTTGCCGCTGGTGGCGCCGAACACCAGTTCGGCGGCGATCAGGGTGCGCCAGGCGAAGGCCCAGCCGATTTTCAGCCCGGCGAGAATCGACGGCAGCGCCGCAGGGATCAGGATGAACAGCACAAAACGCAGGCCCCGCAGCCCATAGTTGCGCCCGGCCATGCGCAGCGTTTCCGAGACGCCAAGAAAACCCGCATACATGTTCAACGCCAGCGCCCACAGCACCGAATGCACCAGCACGAAAATCAGGCTGTTCTGCCCCAAGCCAAACCACAGCAGCGCCAACGGCAACAGGGCGATGGCCGGCAACGGGTTGAACATCGATGTCAGGGTGCTGAGCAGGTCACGGCCCAGTTGGGTCGACACCGCCAGGGTGGTCAGGCCGAACGCCAGGACGATGCCCAGCAGGTAGCCCTTGATCAGCACCACCAGGGAAATCCACACCTTGCCCAGCAGCTCGCCGCTGAGCAAACCGTCGTGCAACGCGCGGGCGGTTTGCAGGAAACCCGGCAGCAGCAGGTCGTTGTTCTGGTAGCGGGCCACGGCTTCCCACACCACCGCCAGCAGCAACAGGATCAGGCTTTTGCGCAGCCAGCCCTGTTGCCAGAGGCGCTGGCCGAGGGGCAGCTCGCGCTCCAGGGGGACATGGGTAAGCGGTTGCAGGTCGACTTCGTACTCTTCACGTACAGGCGATAAATGGCTCATGGAACGTTCCCCTTAGTACGCGATACGAATGTCGGTGAAATCCAGCTCACGCTCGGCTTCAAGCGGCTGGCCTTCATTGAACAGCAACCCATGGATGCGCCGCGCCGTGTGCTGAAACCCCACGCCACCGAGGCTGTGCAGATCGTATTGATGGCTGTGGACTTCGGCCCGCACACGCCCGGGGTGCGGTGACAGCAGCAGGATGCGATTGCCCACCACCAACGCCTCTTCGATCGAGTGGGTGACGAACAGCAGCGTGAAGCGCACCTCTTCCCAGAGCAGCAGCAACTCTTCCTGCATTTTGCGCCGGGTCAGGGCATCGAGGGCCGCGAAGGGCTCATCCATCAAGAGGATTTTCGGCTGCATCGCCAGCGCCCGGGCAATCGCGACGCGAGCTTTCATGCCGCCGGACAACGTATGGGGATACGCATCGGCAAACGCCGCCAGACCAACCTTGTCCAGGTAATGCAGCGCCCGCTCCTCGGCTTCGCGACGCTTGAGGGTGCCAGACGCCAACAGCGCGAACATCACGTTCTGCTTGACGGTTTTCCACGGTGGCAGTTGATCGAACTCCTGGAATACCACGATCCGGTCCGGTCCCGGCGCGCTGACGGTTTGGCCTTGCAAGCGAATCTCGCCTTCGCACGGCGTGATGAAGCCGCCAATGGCCTTGAGCAAGGTGGACTTGCCGCACCCGGACGGGCCAAGCAAAACAAAACGGTCCCCAGGGTCGACTTCGAAACTCACTTGGTGGGTGGCCCGAACCACCCGCTGTGGGGTGCGGTATTCCAGGCTGACGTTATCCACCGACAACAATGCCGTGTCGGTGCGGGTGGGGTTGCTGGCCGCGTGGCCTTGCAAAAGCGCGTTCATGACAATCAGCTCCCCTGCAACGGTTTGGCGTCCTGGAAGAAATAATCCTCCCACGACGCCGGCTTGTTCTTGATGGCGCCGACGCGGTAGAGGAATTCGGCCAGCGGGTAGGTGTTTTTCGGGGTGACGGTGAATTCGATCTGCGGGTTGTCGATGATTTTCAACAAGGTCGCCCGGTCGATCTTGGCCTTGGTCACCCGCAGGTAGGTGTCCGCCGCCGCACCTTTATCGTTCTGGGCAAACTCGGCCGCTTCGGTCAGCGCCTCGACGAACGCTTTGTAGGTCTTCGGGTTTTCATCGCGGAATTTCTCAGTGGCGAACAGCACCGTGGGTGAGTTCGGCCCGAGCACGTCATAGGAGTTGAGCACCACATGAACGCTAGGGTTTTGCAGGGCCTGGTCCTGGAACGGCGGGTTGGAAAAATGCCCGGTCAACTCGGTGCCGCCGGCAATCAACGCCGCCGTGGCGTCCGGGTGCGGGACGGCCAAGGTGTACTTGTCGAGGCGATTGAAATCCTTGTCACCCCACTGCTTCGCGGCGGCGTATTGCAAGATCCGCGACTGCACCGAAACGCCCACCGCCGGCACCGCGATACGGTCTTGCTCGGTGAAGTCGGCGATGGTCTTGACCTTGGGATTGTTGCTCAACAGGTAATAGGGAAAGTTGCCCAGGGAGGCCACGGCCTTGACGTTCTGCTTGCCACGGGTGCGGTCCCAGACCGTCAACAACGGCCCGACACCAGCCCCGGCAATGTCGATGGAGCCCGACAGCAACGCATCGTTGACCGCCGCCCCGCCGGACAGCTGGGTCCAATCGACCTTGATGTCGATGCCTTCCTGCTTGCCGTGCTTCTCGATCAATTGCTGGTCGCGGACCACGTTCAGCAACAGGTAAACGATGCCGAACTGCTCGGCGATCCGAATCTCGCCCTCGGCGTGAGCGCTGGCCGGCGCGACCAGGCTGCCGGCCAGCAAACTGAAGCCCAGGCCGATGGCGGCGGCCAGCGGTGCAAAAGCGATGCGTTTGGACATGGTGATTCTCCAAGCTCTTTGCGCCAGGCGCAGCCAAATCAGAAAGGGGCGTCGCCCTGGATGGTGGTGCGATACAGCTTGCGGCGCAGATGACTCGGGCAACCGGCGGCCAGGTGGATCAGCGAGCGGTTATCCCAGAACACCAGGTCATGGGACTGCCATTGATGGCGATAAATGTTCTGCGGCAACACGCTGTGGGCGTACAGCTCGGTCAGCAGCGCCTGGCTTTCATCCTCCGGCAAGCCAACGATGCGGGTGGTGAAGCCTTCGCTGACGAACAACGCCTTGCGTCCGGTTTCCGGGTGGGTGCGCACGATGGGATGCACCACTTCGGCGACCTGGGCCAGTTGCTCCGGCGTCAGCGTCGGGCGCCAGTTGCCTTCGAACTTGGTCTCGCTGTAACGCGCCGTGTAGGAATGCGCCGCCGAACGGCCTTCCACGGCTTTGCGCAACGCTTCGGGCAACCCCTCCCAGGCCTTGTGCATGTCGGCGAACAGCGTGTCGCCGCCTTCGCTAGGCAATTCCTGGGCGTGGAGCATCGAGCCGAGGCTGGGCAGTTCCTTATAGGAAAGGTCCGAATGCCAGAACTTGCCTGCATCGCCGAGGCCGATGGATTGGCCGTTTTCGATGATGTTGGACACGATGAGGATTTCCGGATGCCCGGTGAGCAGGAACTGCTTGAGCACATGGATTTGCAGCACGCCAAAACGGCGGCTGAAGGCGATGTGCTGTTCCGGGGTGATGTGCTGGTCGCGGAACACCACCACGTGATGATCCAGGTGGGCGCGATGGATGCGGGCGAAGTCCTGGTCGTTGATCGGCCGGGACAGGTCCAGCCCAATGATCTCGGCACCCACGGCCTCGATGAACGGACGAATTTCGAACCTTTGCGGCGCGATGTTCGCGGCGCTTGGGGTAAGGGAATCCGGAGAATAAGAGACGGCTGACATACATCACTCCCACGCACGGCGCGCTTGAACAGGCGCGCACTCGATCAAAACTCACGGCGTTACCGTGTTGGTTTGTGTCGTGCGGCGCGCCGATTGGTCGGCAGGTACGCAGGGGGATGACTTTAAGGGTATAAGAATTGAAATTTAAATACCGTTAATGAATAACGATATGGCTTAGAGTTTTCACCGCCTCCTGTGGCGAGGGGATTTATCCCCGCTGGGGTGCGAAGCAGCCCTAAAACCTGCCACCTCGGTGTGTCAGGCTTGGTTACATTCAGCTATTTCGGGGGCTGCTTCGCAGCCCAGCGGGGATAAATCCCCTCGCCACAGAGATGGTGCCGGCCCGAGCTATTGGGGCTCTACCGCTCGTGCAACGCCTCGGACCGGGCCTTGATGATGGGCTTGAGCAGGTAGCTGAGCACGGTTTTCTTGCCGGTGATGATGTCCACCGACGCCACCATCCCCGGGATGATCAGCAGCGGTTTTTCATCGGTGCCCAGGTGGCTGCGTTCGGTGCGCAGCTTGATGATGTAGTAGGTGGTTTTCTTGTCTTCATCGGTGATGGTGTCGGCGCCGATCTGTTCCAGCTTGGCTTTCAGGCCACCGTAGATGGTGTAGTCGTACGCGGTGAATTTCACCGTGGCGTCCTGGCCGGGATGCAGGAAGGCAATGTCCTGGGGACGGATTTTCGCCTCCACCAGAATGGTGTCGTCCAGCGGCACGATTTCCACCAGGTCGCTGCCGGGCTGGATCACGCCGCCGATGGTGTTCACCAGCAGTTTGTTCACGATGCCGCGCACCGGCGACGTCACCAGGGTCCGGCTCACCCGATCTTCCAGGGCCTTGCCGGTGGCCTGGGCCTTGTTCAGGTCGGTGCGCGCTTCGTTGAGTTGGGTCAGGGCATCACTGCGGAACTTGCCGCGGGTCTCGTCGATCTTGCGCTGCACTTCCTTGATCGCCGATTCGGCGCGGGGAATTGCCAGTGTGGTGGCGTCCAGTTGCCCGCGGGTCTCGACCTCGGCGCGCTTGAGCCGCAGCACTTCAACCGGCGACACCGCGCCCTGGGCCACCAGCGGCTCGGACATGTTGATTTCCTGGCGTTGCAGCGCCAGGCCAGAGCGGTACTGTGCCTGCTTGGAAATGAACTCGCGCAGTTCCTGCTGGCGCTGGATCAACTGTTCCTGCAACCCGCCGATTTCATCGTGCAGCTGCTGGCGACGGCTGAGGTACAGCGATTCTTCGCTGGCGGCCTGGCGCGGTACGGCCTTGAGTACATCAGCGGGAAAATTCAGCGGCCGGTCATCAACCTCGGCGCTCAAGCGCTCGACGCGCAGCAGCATGGCCTGGCGATCGGCCTCGGTTTCGCCCACGTTGGAGACGAATCGTGTGTCGTCCAGGCGAATCAACGGCGCGCCGGCTTCGACGATCTGCCCTTCCTTGACGAACAGCTCAGCGACGATGCCGCCTTCCAGGTTCTGGATTTTCTGGATCTTGGACGATGGGATCGCCTTGCCGTCGCCCTTGGTCACTTCGTCGATCTCGGCGAAGTTGGCCCACAGCATCAGGAACACAAAGAAGCCGATGATGCCCCAGATCGTCAAACGCACCACCCGGGGAGCGTCCTCGATCAGGGCTTTGTTGACCTCGGGCAGCGGTTGGCCGTGCAGCGAGTCGGAACCTTTGAAGTAGCGGCTCACCCCGCCCTTTAAACCTGGCTTAAGCAACACTGATCTGCCCCTTCTTCAGCGCTTCCATGACAGCCGCTTTCGGGCCATCGGCGAGGATCTGTCCACGGTCGATCACCAGCAGACGATCCACCAGCGACAGCAAGGATGCCCGGTGCGTCACCAACAGCACGGTCTTGTTTTCCACAACGGCGGCCAGGCGCTGCTTCAAGCGTTCTTCACCGGTGTTGTCCATGGCGCTGGTGGGTTCGTCCAGCAGCAGGATGGGCGGGTTGAGCAACAGCGCCCGGGCCAGGGCGACGTTCTGGCGCTGGCCGCCGGACAGGTTCTGCCCACGCTCGCCGACTTGCAGTTCATAGCCTTGCGGATGCAGACGGGCGAATTCGTGCACGCCCGCCAGTTCAGCGGCCTGGAGCACCAGTTCGTCTTCGACGTAACGGGCGCCGGAGGTCAGGTTGTCCCGCAGGGTGCCGGCCAGCAGCTGGATGTCCTGTGGCACGTAGCCAATGTTGTAGCGCAGCTCGCTGACGTCGATCTGGCGGATGTCCACGCCGTCCACCAGCAAGGCACCGTCGTCAGGCTGATACAGGCCCACCAGCAACTTGGCGAGCGAGCTTTTACCCGAGCCGCTGCGACCGATGATGCCGATTTTCTCGCCGGGCTTGATCACCAGGTTGATGTTTTTCAGCGCGGCGTTCTGCTGGTTCGGGTAGGTGAAGTTCAACTGACGGCATTCAATGGCGCCCTGCAACACCTTGCGGCTGAGGGGGCGCTCGTCGAAATTGCGCTCTTGGGGCAGCTCCATCATCTGGTCGACGGAGGTCATGGTCACCCGCGCCTGCTGGTAGCGGGTCAACAGGCCCGACAGCGACGCCAGTGGGCTGAGGGCGCGGCCACTGAGCATGTAGCAGGCAACCAGCCCGCCCATGCTCAGGTTGCCGGCGATGATCAGGTAAACGCCGAAGACGATCATGATCACCCCGGCCAATTGCTGGATCAGCAAGGTGATGTTCATCGCCAGCCCGGACAGCATCTTCACCCGCAGTTCGAGGCGGCTGAGGGTGCCGATGGTCTGCTCCCACTGGTATTGACGCTCGCTCTCGGCGTTGTTGACCTTCACTGCGTCCAGGCCGGCCAGGGTCTCGATCAGGCTGGACTGGCGCTCGGCGCCCAGGGCCATGGTGCGCTCCATGGTCGCCACCAGGGGCTTCTGCAATGCATAGCCGATCAGCAGGGCAATCGGGAACGCCAGCACCGGAATCCACACCAGGTGCCCGCCGATAATCGCAATGACCATGAAGATCAGCAGGGTGAACGGCAAGTCGATCAGGCTGGTGAGGGTCAGCGAAGCGAGGAAGTCCCGCAGGCTTTGGAACTCATGGATGTTCTGGGCAAAGCTGCCGACCCGCGCCGGGCGGTACTTCATGGACATGCCGACGATGCGTTCGAACAGCGTCGCCGAGATGATCAGGTCGGTTTTCTTGCCCGCCAGGTCCAGGCACAGGCTGCGCAGCATCTTGAGGATAAGGTCGAACACGTAGGCGCCGGTGATGCCGACGGCCAACACCCACAGGGTCGACTCAGCCTGGTTCGGCACCACGCGATCGTAGACGTTCATCACAAACAGTGGCGCGGCCATGGCGATGATGTTGATCAGCAGGCTCGCGGCGATGGCATCGACGTACAGCCAGCGGGAGCGCTTGAGGGTGTCGCGAAACCACGAACGCGCCCGGGGGATAAGCGTGCCGTGGTTGACGTCAAATTTATGCTGCGGTTGGGCGAAGAACACCTTGCCGCTGTAGTCATCGGCCAGCAGTTCGCGGCTGACGGTCACCTCACCGCCGTCGCTTTCGCTAAGCAGCAGTCGGGCCTGATCGTCACCGACCCAGCCCAGCAGCACGGCGCTGCGGCCGTCTTTGAGCAGCAACAGCGCCGGCATGGCGATGGTCGGGATCTGCTCGAGCTTGCGTTGCAGCACCCGGCCTTGCAGGCCGGCACGGGCCGCCGCGCGCGACAATAATTCGACGCTCAGCCGTTGCTTGGGCAGCGGCAGGCCAGTGGTGAGCATCGCTGCGCTGGCCGGCTTCTGATGCAGCATGCAGAGCGCCAGCAGACCGTCCAGCAGCGGGTCGTCGTGCAGCGTGCGCGGGTCATGAACTAGTTCGACTGGACTGACTTCTGATTCCACGCTCGGCACTCTGACTGATTAAAACGGGTGGTAGGACTCAATTCATCCCAGGCAATTGAACCTTGGGCTTCATGTCGTTCTGCACAACCGATGCCAACGGTGCGACCACACCCTGGCTTTTCAACAGCTGGCCCATGGTTGCCTTGATCCGGTACTGGGTGAACAGCTGCACATTCTTGATTTCCGCCAGGCGACGGGAAGCGCTGAACAGTTCGTTTTCGCTGTCGAGCAAGTCGAGCAGGGTCCGCTCGCCGAGGCTGAACTGCTTCTGGTAGGCAGTGCGCACATTGGCGCTGCGATCCACGTATTGCTGGGCGACCGGCACCTGGGCGTTAGCGTTGTTCAAGGCATTCCAGGCCAGGCCCAGCTCTTCGTTCAACTGGCGCAGCGCGTTGTTGCGGATGTCCAGGGCCTGGTTGGACAGGTACGACTTGGATTCCAGGTCGGCCTTGTTGCTGCCACCGGCATACAGGTTGAAACGCATGCGCAGCATGGCCTGCCACTCGTTGTTGTGGCCGTTCTGACCGTCCAGGTCGTTGTCAGCCGTGCGACCCAACTCGGCGTCGAAGCGTGGGTAGAAGCTCGACTTGGCGGCTTCGTACTGTTGCTCGGCGGCGGCGATGTCGGCTTCGGCCGAACGCAGCACCGGGCTGTTTTCCAGCATCTGGGCGCGGGCTTCGGTCAGGTTGGCCGGCAGCAGCGCCAGAAAATCGGCAGGACGCTCCAGCTGATCAGGCAGTTGGCCGACGGCACTGAGGTAGTTGGTCTCGGCGTCGGCCAGGTTGGTCTGTTCGGTGATCAGGTTGTTGCGGGCCTGGGCCATGCGCGCTTCGGCCTGGTCCAGGTCGGCGCCACTGCCCACGCCACGCGACGTGCGCAACTTGATCTGGTCGAAGATGCGCTCGTGACTCTTGAGGTTTTCCTCGGCCAGGCGCACGAACTCGCGACGGGTCAGCACATCCAGGTAGACCTGGGCCACGGTCAGGCCGGTGCGCTCGGAGGCGTCCAGCAACGAGTAGGCACGGGCATTGACGGTGGCTTGTTGACGCCCCACTTCGCTGGACGTCGCAAAACCGTCAAAAACCATTTGTGACAGGCGCAGGCTCGATTCACTGCGGTTCAGGGTTTCCCAATGGTTGTTGCCGCCCGACCGGGTGGTGACGCTGTCGGTGCCTTCACGCCCGTACCCCGCTGCAAGGTCCACCCTAGGCAGGTAGCCGCCCTTGGCCGCCTTGAGTTGGTAATCCGCCGCGAGACGACTGTTCACACCGGCCTGGATTTCAGGATGGACATCCAGCGCCTGTTGCATGGCCTGCGGCAAGGTTTGTGCTTGTACGAAACTGGCGGCGAGAGCAAAGGGTAAAGCCTTGAGCAGGTGCAGACGCATGGTGGATTTCTTCCTGAAACACTTGTCTTGGATCACAGCGAAACGTGGCGCTGCATCGGATGATGGCAACCGGAATGACCGTATGTCGGAAAGTTCAAAACAAGAACTGGATCAAGCACCGAAAGGACAGGTCGCCGCTTAAATATCAATGTGACATTACTGAAGCGATTGTTTAGGATGGCCAACATAAGGTCAATAGTTTGGCATCAACAAATAAATCGAAATTCAACAGCCAAATTTTTGGCACAGCAAAGCGTCAAAACAACCTTACTTAGTTAAAGAGAACGTCCAGACCGCCGAGGCTCAGAGGCCCCCGGGTCCATGGAAGTCTACTGAACGTGGCACCCGGAGAGTCTTCAATGAGCAGTGTTATTGCCGTCGTCAAAAGCATTGTTGGTCAGGTTTTCGTCGTATCCCCAGAGGGCATCCGGCGCGTACTCATTGAAGGTGATCGCCTGAACGTAGGCGACCAGTTGGACACCGGGCCGGCCGGCGCCGTCACATTGGAATTGGCCGATGGCCGCACCCTGGACCTGGGTCGCGACACCCAGTGGAGCGCCAACGCACCGGACTCCTCTACAGACCTGGCACAAGCCACTGCCCAGGCCGCACCGTCGGTAGAAGAACTGCAACAAGCCATCGCCGCGGGCGCCGACCCGACTACCGCCCTGGAAGCCACCGCTGCCGGCGCCACTGCCGCGGGTACCGGTGGTGCCGCCGGTGGCGGCCACAGCTTTGTGGTGCTGGATGCCACCGCTGGCAGCGTCGATCCTACTGTCGGTTTCCCAACGGAAGGTCTCGCTACGGCTGCCGCCACCGATAACAACATCCTGGGTGGCAACACCACGGATACGACCGCCAACGCCGTACTCAATGCAACGATGACCCTGAGCGCCACACCGACCCTGACCGAGGCCGGCGGCGTGCTGGTGTATACCGCGACTGTCACCCAGGCGCCTCAGACCGCGCTGACCGTGACCCTGTCCAATGGCGCCGTGATCGTCATTCCCGCCGGACAAACCACCGGCAGCGTCAACGTACCGCTGGCGCCGAATGACACCGTCTACAACGACGCCACCCAAATCAGCGTGACCGTCACTGGCACCACCGGCGGCACCGGCATCGCCGTGACCGTGCCCACCGCCCCGGCTGTGACCCAGATCACCGATACCGTCGACACCACCACCGTCACCCTGAGCGCGGGCAACACCGTCACCGAAGGCGGTCAGATCACCTATACCGCGACCCTGACCAATCCGGCCCAGACGCCGGTGACCGTGACCTTGAGCAATGGCTCGGTCATCACCATTGCTGCGGGCCAGACCACTGGCACCGTCAACGTCGAGACGCCAGCCAATGACGTCTACAACAACGGCAGCACTGTCAGCACCACGATTACCGGTGCGACGGGTGGCAACTTCGAGAGCCTGGTGCCGAGCACTGCGCCTGCGGTCACCACGATTACCGATTCGATAGACGCCACAACCGTGACGTTGACCGCCACACCAACCGTGAATGAAAACGGCACGATCACCTACACCGCCACCTTGACCGGTGCCGATGGAAAACCGGTCACCGCGCAAAACGGTCCGGTCACTGTGACCTTGGAAAGCGGCAAGACCATTACCATCGCCGCAGGTGCCAGCTCGGGAGTGTTGGACGTAGCGGTTGGCAACGACGTCTACCAAGGCCCAACGACGGTGACTGAGTCGATTGCTTCCGCCTCCGGTGGCAACCTGGAAGCCATCGCACCGAACACCGCTCCAGTCAGCACCGTGGTGAGTGATGTCAACGACACGACCACCGTGACGCTGACCGCCACACCAACCGTGAACGAAAACGGCACGATCACCTACACCGCCACCCTGACCGGTGCCGACGGCAAGCCCGTCACCGCGCAAAACGGCCCGGTCACCGTGACGCTCGACAGCGGTAAAACCATCACCATCGCTGCTGGCGCAAGCTCGGGCATATTGAACGTAGCCGTCGGCAACGACGTCTATCAAGGTCCGACCACCGTCACCGAGTCGATCAAAGATGCATCCGGTGGCAACCTGGAAGCCATCGCTCCGAACACCGCGCCAGTCAGCACCGTCGTCAGCGACGTCAATGACACCACCACCGTGACGTTGACTGCTACGCCGACCGTGAATGAAAACGGCACCGTCACTTACACCGCCACCTTGACCGGTGCTGACGGTAAACCTGTCACCGCGCAAAACGGCCCGGTCACCGTGACGCTCGACAGCGGTAAAACCATCACCATCGCTGCTGGCGCAAGCTCGGGCGTCTTGGACGTAGCCGTCGGCAACGACGTCTATCAAGGCCCGACCACGATCACCGAGTCGATCAAAGATGCATCCGGTGGCAACCTGGAAGCCATCGCTCCGAACACCGCGCCAGTCAGCACCGTGGTCAGCGACGTCAACGACACCACCACGGTGACCTTGACCGCCACACCAACCGTGAACGAAAACGGAACGATCACCTACACCGCCACGTTGACCGGTGCCGACGGTAAACCGGTCACGGCGCAGAACGGTCCAGTGACCGTGACTTTGGACAGCGGCAAAACCATCACCATCGCCGCCGGGGCCAGCTCGGGTGTGTTGGATGTGGCCGTCGGCAACGACGTTTACCAAGGCCCAACAACGGTGACTGAATCGATTGCCTCGGCATCCGGCGGCAACCTCGAAGCCATCGCTCCGAACACCGCACCAGTCAGCACTGTGGTCAGCGACGTCAACGACACCACCACCGTGACGTTGACCGCCACGCCGACCGTGAACGAAAACGGCACGATCACCTACACCGCCACCCTGACCGGTGCCGATGGTAAGCCCGTCACCGCGCAGAACGGTCCGGTCACTGTGACCTTGGAAAGCGGCAAGACCATCACCATCGCTGCAGGCGCAAGCTCGGGCGTGTTGGACGTAGCGGTTGGCAATGACGTTTATCAAGGCCCGACCACCGTCACCGAAAGCATCAGTACCGCCACGGGCGGTAACCTCGAAGCCATCGCGCCAAATACCGCGCCAGTCAGCACAGTGATCAGCGACGTCAACGACACCACTACCGTGACGCTGACCGCTACGCCGACCGTGAACGAAAACGGCACCATCACCTACACCGCCACCTTGACCGGTGCTGACGGTAAACCCGTCACCGCGCAAAATGGTCCAGTGACCGTCACGCTCGACAGCGGTAAAACCATCACCATCGCCGCGGGTGCCAGCTCGGGCGTGCTCGATGTCGCTGTGGGCAACGATGTTTACCAAGGCCCAACGACGGTGACCGAGTCGATTGCCTCGGCATCCGGTGGCAACCTCGAAGCCATCGCACCGAACACCGCTCCGGTCAGCACCATCGTCAGCGACGTCAACGACACCACTACCGTGACCTTGACCGCCACACCAACCGTGAACGAAAACGGCACGATCACCTACACCGCCACGTTGACCGGTGCTGACGGTAAACCTGTCACCGCGCAAAACGGCCCGGTCACCGTGACGCTCGACAGCGGTAAAACCATCACCATCGCTGCTGGCGCAAGCTCGGGCATATTGGACGTAGCCGTCGGCAACGACGTCTATCAAGGTCCGACCACCGTCACCGAGTCGATCAAAGATGCATCCGGTGGCAACCTGGAAGCCATCGCTCCGAACACCGCGCCAGTCAGCACTGTGGTCAGCGACGTCAACGACACCACCACCGTGACGTTGACCGCCACACCAACCGTGAACGAAAACGGCACGATCACCTACACCGCCACGTTGACCGGTGCCGACGGTAAACCGGTCACGGCGCAGAACGGTCCAGTGACCGTGACTTTGGACAGCGGCAAAACCATCACCATCGCCGCCGGGGCCAGCTCGGGTGTGTTGGATGTGGCCGTCGGCAACGACGTTTACCAAGGCCCAACAACGGTGACTGAATCGATTGCCTCGGCATCCGGCGGCAGCCTCGAAGCCATCGCACCGAACACCGCGCCGGTCAGCACCGTGGTCAGCGACGTCAACGACACCACCACGGTGACCTTGACCGCCACACCAACCGTGAACGAAAACGGCACGATTACCTACACCGCCACCTTGACCGGTGCTGACGGTAAACCTGTCACCGCGCAGAACGGCCCGGTCACCGTGACGCTCGACAGCGGCAAAACCATCACCATCGCCGCCGGGGCAAGTTCGGGCGTATTGGACGTAGCCGTCGGCAACGACGTCTATCAAGGTCCGACCACCGTCACCGAGTCGATCAAAGATGCATCCGGTGGCAACCTGGAAGCCATCGCTCCGAACACCGCGCCAGTCAGCACTGTGGTCAGCGACGTCAACGACACCACCACCGTGACGTTGACCGCCACACCAACCGTGAACGAAAACGGCACGATCACCTACACCGCCACTCTGACCGGTGCTGACGGCAAACCCGTCACGGCGCAGAACGGCCCGGTCACCGTGACGTTGGAAAGTGGCAAAACCATCACCATCGCTGCCGGCGCAAGCTCGGGCATCTTGGACGTAGCCGTTGGCAACGACGTCTATCAAGGCCCGACCACCGTCACCGAAAGCATCAGTACCGCCACGGGCGGTAATCTGGAAGCCATCGCTCCGAACACCGCGCCAGTCAGCACCATCGTCAGCGACGTCAACGACACCACCACCGTGACGTTGACTGCTACACCGACCGTGAATGAAAACGGCACCATCACTTACACCGCCACGTTGACCGGTGCTGACGGTAAACCTGTCACCGCGCAAAACGGCCCGGTCACCGTGACGCTCGACAGCGGTAAAACCATCACCATCGCCGCGGGTGCCAGCTCGGGCGTGCTCGATGTCGCTGTGGGCAACGATGTTTACCAAGGCCCAACGACGGTGACCGAGTCGATTGCCTCGGCATCCGGTGGCAACCTCGAAGCCATCGCACCGAACACCGCTCCGGTCAGCACCATCGTCAGCGATGTCAACGACACCACCACCGTGACGTTGACCGCCACACCAACCGTGAACGAAAACGGGACGATCACCTACACCGCCACGTTGACCGGTGCCGACGGTAAACCGGTCACGGCGCAGAACGGTCCAGTGACCGTGACTTTGGACAGCGGCAAAACCATCACCATCGCCGCCGGGGCCAGCTCGGGTGTGTTGGATGTGGCCGTCGGCAACGACGTTTACCAAGGCCCAACAACGGTGACTGAATCGATTGCCTCGGCATCCGGCGGCAGCCTCGAAGCCATCGCACCGAACACCGCGCCGGTCAGCACCGTGGTCAGCGACGTCAACGACACCACCACGGTGACCTTGACCGCCACACCAACCGTGAACGAAAACGGCACGATTACCTACACCGCCACCTTGACCGGTGCTGACGGTAAACCTGTCACCGCGCAGAACGGCCCGGTCACCGTGACGCTCGACAGCGGCAAAACCATCACCATCGCCGCCGGGGCAAGTTCGGGCGTATTGGACGTAGCCGTCGGCAACGACGTCTATCAAGGTCCGACCACCGTCACCGAGTCGATCAAAGATGCATCCGGTGGCAACCTGGAAGCCATCGCTCCGAACACCGCGCCAGTCAGCACTGTGGTCAGCGACGTCAACGACACCACCACCGTGACGTTGACCGCCACACCAACCGTGAACGAAAACGGCACGATCACCTACACCGCCACTCTGACCGGTGCTGACGGCAAACCCGTCACGGCGCAGAACGGCCCGGTCACCGTGACGTTGGAAAGTGGCAAAACCATCACCATCGCTGCCGGCGCAAGCTCGGGCATCTTGGACGTAGCCGTTGGCAACGACGTCTATCAAGGCCCGACCACCGTCACCGAAAGCATCAGTACCGCCACGGGCGGTAATCTGGAAGCCATCGCTCCGAACACCGCGCCAGTCAGCACCGTCGTCAGCGATGTCAACGACACCACCACGGTGACATTGACCGCTACGCCAACCGTAAACGAAAACGGCACCATCACCTACACCGCCACCCTGACCGGTGCCGACGGCAAGCCCGTCACCGCGCAGAACGGTCCAGTGACCGTGACGTTGGAAAGCGGCAAGACCATCACCATCGCCGCGGGCGCAAGTTCGGGTGTGTTGGACGTGGCCGTCGGCAACGATGTTTACCAAGGTCCAACGACGGTTACTGAGTCGATCAAAGAAGCGACTGGCGGCAACCTTGAGGCCATCGCTCCAAACACGGCGCCAGTCAGCACCATCGTCAGCGACGTCAATGACACCACTACGATGACATTGACCGCTACACCAACCGTGAACGAAAACGGCACCATCACCTATACCGCGACCTTGACCGGTGCCGACGGTAAACCCGTCACTGCGCAGAATGGCCCGGTGACCGTCACCCTCGACAGCGGCAAAACCATCACCATCGCCGCGGGTGCCAGCTCGGGCGTCTTGGACGTAGCCGTTGGCAATGACGTGTACCAGGGCCCAACGACGGTGACTGAATCGATTGCTTCCGCCTCCGGTGGCAACCTCGAAGCCATCGCACCGAACACCGCTCCGGTCAGCACCATCGTCAGCGATGTCAACGACACCACCACGGTGACATTGACCGCTACGCCGACCGTGAACGAAAACGGCACGATCACCTACACCGCCACCCTGACCGGTGCCGACGGCAAGCCCGTCACGGCGCAGAACGGTCCAGTGACCGTGACGTTGGAAAGCGGCAAGACCATCACCATCGCCGCGGGCGCAAGTTCGGGTGTGTTGGACGTGGCCGTCGGCAACGATGTTTACCAAGGTCCAACGACGGTTACTGAGTCGATCAAAGAAGCGACTGGCGGCAACCTTGAGGCCATCGCTCCAAACACGGCGCCAGTCAGCACCATCGTCAGCGACGTCAACGACACCACTACGGTGACATTGACCGCTACACCAACCGTGAACGAAAACGGCACGATCACCTACACCGCCACCCTGACCGGTGCCGACGGCAAGCCCGTCACCGCGCAGAACGGTCCGGTCACCGTCACGCTCGACAGCGGCAAAACCATCACCATCGCTGCTGGCGCAAGCTCGGGCGTGCTCGATGTCGCTGTCGGAAACGATGTTTACCAAGGTCCAACGACGGTGACCGAGTCGATTGCCTCGGCATCCGGTGGCAACCTTGAGGCCATTGCACCGAACACGACTCCAGTCAGCACTGTGGTCAGCGACGTCAACGACACCACCACCGTGACGTTGACCGCCACACCAACCGTGAACGAAAACGGCACGATCACCTACACCGCCACCCTGACCGGTGCCGACGGCAAGCCCGTCACCGCGCAGAACGGTCCGGTCACCGTCACGCTCGACAGCGGCAAAACCATCACCATCGCTGCTGGCGCAAGCTCGGGCGTGCTCGATGTCGCTGTCGGAAACGATGTTTACCAAGGTCCAACGACGGTGACCGAGTCGATTGCCTCGGCATCCGGTGGCAACCTTGAGGCCATTGCACCGAACACGACTCCAGTCAGCACTGTGGTCAGCGACGTCAACGACACCACCACCGTGACGTTGACCGCCACACCAACCGTGAATGAAAACGGCACGATTACCTACACCGCGACTCTGACCGGTGCTGACGGCAAACCCGTCACGGCGCAGAACGGTCCGGTCACCGTGACGTTGGAAAGTGGCAAAACCATCACCATCGCCGCCGGCGAAAGCTCGGGCGTATTGGACGTAGCCGTCGGCAACGACGTCTACCAAGGCCCGACCACTGTCACCGAAAGCATCAGTACCGCCACGGGCGGTAACTTGGAAGCCATCGCGCCAAACACCGCGCCAGTCAGCACCATCGTTAGCGATGTCAACGACACCACCACGGTGACCTTGACCGCCACACCAACCGTGAACGAAAACGGCACCATCACTTACACCGCCACCTTGACCGGTGCCGATGGCAAACCGGTCACCGCGCAGAACGGTCCTGTGACCGTTACGCTCGACAGCGGTAAAACGATCACCATCGCTGCCGGTGCAAGTTCCGGCGTCTTGGACGTAGCCGTTGGCAACGATGTGTACCAGGGCCCAACCACCGTCACCGAAAGCATCAGTACCGCCACGGGCGGTAACTTGGAAGCCATTGCACCGAACACGGCTCCAGTCAGCACCATCGTCAGCGACGTCAATGACACCACCACCGTGACGTTGACCGCTACGCCAACCGTGAATGAAAACGGCACGATCACTTACACCGCGACCCTGACCGGTGCCGACGGCAAACCCGTCACCGCGCAGAACGGTCCGGTCACCGTCACGCTCGACAGCGGCAAAACCATCACCATCGCTGCTGGCGCAAGCTCGGGCGTGCTCGATGTCGCTTTAGGTAACGATGTTTACCAAGGTCCAACGACGGTGACTGAGTCGATTGCTTCGGCATCCGGTGGCAACCTCGAAGCCATTGCACCGAACACCGCGCCTGTCAGCACTGTGGTCAGCGATGTCAACGACACCACCACCGTGACGTTGACCGCCACACCAACCGTGAACGAAAACGGCACGATTACCTACACCGCGACTCTGACCGGTGCTGACGGCAAACCCGTCACGGCGCAGAACGGTCCGGTCACCGTGACGTTGGAAAGTGGCAAAACCATCACCATCGCTGCTGGCGCAAGCTCGGGCGTGCTCGATGTCGCTTTAGGTAACGATGTTTACCAAGGTCCAACGACGGTGACCGAGTCGATTGCCTCGGCATCCGGTGGCAACCTTGAGGCCATTGCACCGAACACGACTCCAGTCAGCACTGTGGTCAGCGACGTCAACGACACCACCACGGTGACCTTGACCGCCACACCAACCGTGAACGAAAACGGCACCATCACTTACACCGCCACCCTGACCGGTGCCGATGGCAAACCTGTCACCGCGCAAAACGGTCCGGTCACCGTCACCCTCGACAGCGGCAAGACCATTACCATCGCCGCCGGCGCAAGCTCGGGCGTGCTCGATGTCGCTGTGGGTAACGATGTTTACCAAGGTCCAACGACGGTTACTGAGTCGATTGCTTCGGCATCCGGTGGCAACCTGGAAGCCATTGCACCGAACACCGCTCCAGTCAGCACCATCGTCAGCGACGTCAACGACACCACTACCGTGACGTTGACCGCCACACCAACCGTGAACGAAAACGGCACGATTACCTACACCGCCACCTTGACCGGTGCTGACGGTAAACCTGTCACCGCGCAAAACGGCCCGGTCACCGTCACCCTCGACAGCGGCAAGACCATTACCATCGCCGCCGGCGCAAGCTCGGGCGTGTTGGACGTAGCCGTCGGCAACGACGTCTACCAAGGTCCGACCACGATCACCGAGTCGATCAAAGATGCATCCGGTGGCAACCTGGAAGCCATCGCGCCAAACACCGCGCCAGTCAGCACCGTCGTCAGCGACGTCAACGACACCACCACGGTGACCTTGACCGCCACACCAACCGTGAACGAAAA
This sequence comes from Pseudomonas sp. B21-054, assembly GCF_026016345.1. Classification (NCBI taxonomy): domain Bacteria; kingdom Pseudomonadati; phylum Pseudomonadota; class Gammaproteobacteria; order Pseudomonadales; family Pseudomonadaceae; genus Pseudomonas; species Pseudomonas sp. B21-054. Next base: position 206,781 of record NZ_CP087204.1, on the reverse strand, counting down.
CGGCACCATCACTTACACCGCCACCCTGACCGGTGCCGACGGCAAACCCGTCACCGCGCAGAACGGTCCGGTCACCGTGACGTTGGAAAGCGGTAAAACCATCACCATCGCTGCTGGCGCAAGCTCGGGCGTGTTGGACGTAGCCGTCGGCAACGACGTCTATCAAGGCCCGACCACCGTCACCGAGTCGATCAAAGATGCATCCGGTGGCAATCTGGAAGCCATCGCACCGAACACCGCACCAGTCAGCACTGTGATCAGCGACGTCAACGACACCACTACCGTGACGCTGACCGCCACACCAACCGTGAACGAAAACGGCACGATTACCTACACCGCCACCTTGACCGGTGCTGACGGTAAACCCGTCACCGCGCAAAACGGCCCGGTCACCGTCACCCTCGACAGCGGCAAGACCATTACCATCGCCGCGGGCGCAAGCTCGGGCGTATTGGATGTGGCTGCTGGCAACGATGTCTACACCGGTGCTCCGTCCATCACCGAAACGATCAAATCGGCTTCCGGCGGCAACCTCGAAACCATCGCTGTCGATAAGACCGGCGCGTCGACGGCGGTGGGCGACACCGTCGACAACACCACGGTCAGCATCACCGGCAGCACGTCCGTCACCGAAGGCCAGACCGCGACGTACACCGTCAGCCTGACCAACCCGGCGCAGACGGAAGTGACCGTCAAGATCGTCTACAGCGGCACTGCGGCCGACGGTTCGGACTTCACCGGTGTCTACACCGTGAAGATTCCGGCCAACGCCACCAGCGCTACCTTCAACGTGGCGACGCTGGACGACAAGATCACCGAAGGCACGGAAAACTTCGTGGTCAAGATCGACTCGGCCACCGGTGGCAACTTCGAGCACCTGGCAGTCAGCGGCACCAACGGCAGCGTCAGCACCTCGATCATCGACAACGATGCGCCGCCGGTACTCGACCTGGACGCCAACAACTCCAGCGGCAAGACGGGTGCCGACTACCAGGTGACCTTCACCGAAGGCACCACCGGCCCGGGTGTGTCCATCGCCGACACCGACCTGAAAATCACCGACCCGGACAGCACCCTGCTGACCGGCGCTACCATCGTGCTGACCAACCGTCAGCCTGGCGATGCGTTGAACCTGGGCAACAGCGTCAACGGCATCAGCATCAACGCCAACAGCACCGACGGCAAGGTCGTGCTGACGCTGTCGGGCAATGCGACGCTGGCCGACTACATGCAGCAGATCAAGAACATCAGCTTCATCAACAACAGCGAAGATCCGAGCACCGTACCGCGCATCATCACCGTGACGGTGACCGACGGCAGTAACTACTCGAACACCGCGACCACTACCGTGAACGTGGTCGGGGTTAACGACGCGCCAGTAGCCACCGGTGGCGCGGTGACCGGTACCGAAGACACTTCGCTGGTGCTCGGCTGGTCGACGTTCGGTATCAGTGACGTGGACAGCGCCGCCGCCAGCCAGGGTGTGAAAATCACCGGGCTGCCGGGTGACGGCAAGCTGCAGTACCTGGACGGCGCAACCTGGAAGGACGTGGCCAACAACCAGACGTTCACCAAGGCCGACATCGACGCCGGCAAGCTGCGCTTTACCCCCGATGCCAACGAATCCGGCGCCAACGGCAACCCGAGCGGCGTGGGCAATCAGAAGGCTGATTACGCGCAGATCCAGTTCCAGCCAACCGACGGCCAGGCACTGGGCAATACCGGCACCGTGAAGATCGACATCACACCGGTCGCCGACGCACCGAGCCTCAACGTGGCTGGCAACAGCGTGACCTCCACCGGCCTGATCAAGGAAGTCTGGACCGGCCTGTCGGGCCTGGGCACCGATGGCAGCGGCGCACCGTCCGGCACGCTCAAGTCGGTAATCGACGCCGCCGGCACGCCGAACAGCAGCACCAACGTGACCAACGTGCAGTCCGACAGCAACGTGAACGCCGGTACAGCATCGAAAACTTCAGGCCTGATTTTCCTCGAAGCCGGCAAGACCTACACCTTCAGCGGCACGGGCGATGACAGCCTGCTGGTGACCATTGGCGGCAAGGATGTGGCGGGCATTACCTGGGGCGCGGGCGGCCAGCTGAACGGCTCGTTCACGCCGACCGCCAGCGGCTACTACACCCTGGACATCTACCACCACAACCAGACTGGCCCGGGCAGCTACGACGTGAACCTGTCGGTCAACGGCAGCACACCGGTCGACCTGAGCAGTGCCGGCGTGCCGCTCTACACCGGCGTGACCGACCTGGCGAACGCCGGCGTGACCGTCTCCGACCTGCACGGCAGCAACGGCGAAGGCTACTACGACGGCTTCAAGCTCAACGAAGGCGCCGAAGGCACCAGCGTGCACCTGTCGAAGATCACCACCGCCCTGACCGACACCGACGGCTCCGAAAGCCTGAGCGTGAAGATCGGCGGCATTCCGGAAGGCAGCGTGCTGAGTGACGGCGCGGGCCATACCGCGACCGTGGGCAGCAACGGCGAGGCCTCGGTCACCGGCTGGAACCTGGGCAGCCTGACCCTGACGCCACCGACCTACTACAACGGCCAGTTCAACCTGACCGTGACGTCGACCTCTACCGAAGCCCTCGGCGGTTCGGCGGTCAGTACGGCGCAGATCCCGGTCACCGTCTACCCGGCGACCTACAACGCGGTCACCGCCACGTCTGGCAGCGACAACGTCACCGGCACCGACGGCAACGACATCGTGGTCGCCGACATCGGCGGGCTGACCGTGGTGCCGGGGGTCAACTACAACATCGCCTTCATGGTCGACAGCTCTGGCAGCATGAGCGACTCGTCCATCGCAGCGGCCAAGGCCTCGCTGACCTCGGTGTTCAACACCCTCAAGCAAAGCTTGGGCAGCAACTCCGGCACGGTGAACATCTTCCTGGCGGACTTCGACAGCCAGGTGAACAACACGGTCTCGGTCAACCTCAACAACCCGAACGCCTTGACCCTGCTCAAGGGCGTGCTCGACTCGATGGTGTCCGGCGGCGGTACCAACTATGAAGACGTGTTCAAGACCACGGCGAACTTCTTCAAGAGCACCGACGCCCTGAACAATACCGGGGCGAAGAACCTGACGTATTTCATTACCGACGGCAAGCCGACTTACTACCAGACCGGCGAACAGACCAATCCGACGCTTTACGGCACCGTCAAGCTCGACGATGTCTTGAGCGCAGCCAATTACAGCGTCGGCAAGTACTACACCCAGACGATCGACAGCACGCACAAGTACACCATCTACGAAAACGGCGAGATGTACCTGTCGACCAAAAGCGGCAAGAAATGGACCGACAGTTATGTGGGCACGGTGCATGCCGAGGGCAATGGCACCTTTGAACTGTCGAACCAGGGCGGCACCGGCTATGGCGATTACTGGAACTATGTCGATTCAGCAGCGGGCTCGACCGACAGCTTCACGCTGCTCAAAGGCTTGAGCAGCGTGGAAGCCATTGGCCTGAACAGTGATGTGACCCTGAACGACCTCAAGCCCTACGATTCGGACTCGACACCACAGACCAACATCGACCCGAACAACCTGGCCAACTCGATCATCGGCCACACCGAAGCGACCCTGCCGGGCGCCGATACGGTCAACGGTGGCGACGGCAATGACATCCTGTTCGGCGACCTGGTGAGCTTCAACGGCGTCGCCGGCGAGGGCTACCAGGCCATCCAGGCATTCGTGGCCCAGCAGAGCGGCGTGGACGTCAGCAAGGTCACCACCAGCAACGTGCACCAGTACATCACCGAGCACTACACCGCGTTTGATGTGTCCGGTGCCCACGATGGCAACGACACCCTGCTGGGCGGCGCCGGCAACGACATCATTTTCGGCCAGGGCGGCAACGACACGCTCAATGGTGGCAAGGGCAATGACATCCTGCTCGGTGGCAGTGGCAATGACACGCTGATCGGCGGCCAGGGCAATGACACCCTGATCGGCGGCCTGGGGGGCGATACCTTTGTCTGGAAGGCCGGCGACACCGGTACCGACGTGATCAAGGACTTCAAGGTCGGCGACGGCGACCGGATCGACCTGCGGGATCTGTTGCAGGGCGAAACCGGCAGCACCATCGACCACTTCCTGAAAATCAGCACGGTCGATGGCGTGTCGTCGCTGCAGGTCAGCACCACCGGCCAGTTCAATGGGGCCAACGGTGCCGCAGCGACGCCGGACGTGACGATCAAGCTCGAAGGCAACAACTGGTCGAACGTCAACCTGAACTCGTTGATCGCCGGCAGTGACCCGACCATCAAGGTCGATCACAACAACAGCTGACCGGGCCCTCACGGCCGCCCTTCACAGGGCGGTCGTGCATGGCTGCGCCCAGGATGACGATTTCGTCCTCACCCTCCATACTCCCCCACAGTTGGCCTATGCTGCCCAGCATGACGCCGCTTCATACATGAGGGATGCCCGATGTTTTATGTGCAACGCGATGCACAAGGCCTGCTGGTGCGCGTAGAAGCCACCGCTTATGCCGAAGCCACCGAGACCTTGCCGGCCGACAGCCACGAGATCCAGGACTGGTTCGCCAACCAGGCGGTGGAAAACAGCCTCAAGCAGCTCAAGCAGAGCGACCTGGAAATGATCCGGGTACTCGATGACTTGATCCAGGTGCTGACCAGCAAAGGCGTCATCCGCGTCACCGACCTGCCAGCCGCGGCCCAGGCCAAGCTGATGGACCGTACCCAGGCCCGTGAAGCCTTGGGCGGGTTGAGCCGGTTGATCGATGATGATGAGAAGGGGTTGATCTAGCCTGCCAACCGGGCTGACACCCTTCCAGGCAGTACACAGCACTTGTGGCGAGGGAGCTTGCTCCCGCTGGCCTGCGAAGCTGGCCTCTGCATTTCTCCAGGTGGCCCCCACTGCCCGATTTTGCGACTGCTGCGCAGCCGAGCGGGAGCAAGCTCCCTCGCCACAGTGGATAGTGTTGTCTGGACTGACGCTATCGCGAGCAAGCTCGCTCCCACACAGGTTTTTGGTCGTTTATAGGATGTGTGTCCACCGCCGATCCCTGTGGGAGCCGAGCTTGCTCGCGATAGCGGTGGGTCTGCTTGCATCAATGCTGAATGTACCGCCGTCTTCGCGAGCAAGCTCGCTCCCACATGGGTTTTTGGTCGTTTACAAGATCAGTGTCCACCGCCGATCCCTGTGGGAGCCGAGCTTGCTCGCGATAGCGGTGGGTCTGCTTGCATCAATGCTGAATGTACCGCCGTCTTCGCGAGCAAGCTCGCTCCCACATGGGTTTTTGGTCGTTTACAAGATCAGTGTCCACCGCCGATCCCTGTGGGAGCCGAGCTTGCTCGCGATGGCGGTGGGTCTGCTTGCATCAATGCTGAATGTGCCGCCGACTTCGCGAGCAAGCCCGCTCCCACAGGGGAAACGCGGTCCCCATCAAGAACCAGGTCGGCTATAAGGCCGCCTCGCGTCGGACGTTGATCTCGGCGCCCCGTTAACCACGCTGGCCGAACGCAGGCATTGCGCAGTGGGCATCCCGGCATGGATGCCGGGATAGCCGCGCTGGGCCATGGATGGCCCTTCGCGGCGGGCCCACGGAGCAATGCCGGAGTGAGGGCATGCCGAGCCTAGGCGAGGCACCGAGTGGTGGGGCAAAAGCGCTTTGGTTACTTTCGCGCTTTTCGAAAGTGACCCGCCGTAAGGGCGGAACCCTAAGTGGCCGTTACCGCAGCAATGGATATGTACTCGGTCAAAAGGCTACAGCCCGCTTCGCCAGCAAGCCTCACCCCCACCGCCGAGGCTCCCCAACCAACTGCCCCTGCACCCCAAACAACCCCATCTCACGAATCACCGCCAACTCCCCCTCCGTCTCCACCCGCTCGGCAATCAACGGCAAATCAATACTGTGGGCCGCGCGCTGGATCGCCTCGATGAACAAACGCTTATCACTTTCCTGATCAATGGCACGAATGTAACTGCCATCGATTTTCAAGTAAGCCAACCCCAGCCGCGACAAGTTGCCGATCATGCTGAAGCGCCCACCAAAACGCTGCAGGCTCAAGGAGAAGCCAAGTTCGCGCAGACGCCGGGTCAACTGCTCCAGCACCGCTTGCTCTGGCAATTGCTCTTCGCCAATCTCAAGGGTCAAGCGCGACCCAAGGTTGGAATGCGCCCGCAGGATTTCAAAGACTTTGTTCAGCGCCTGAGGATCGGCCAGGGTAGCGGAGGACAGATTCAGTGCCAGGGCTTGTTCGTGCCCGGCCATCTGCTCAAGCACCTGTTCAAGCATCAGACGATCCAGGCGCGCGGTCCAGCCGAAACGCTCCAACCAGGGCAGGAAACGCCCGGCTGGGATGGTCTGGCCCTGCTCGTCCAGCAACCGCGACAGCACTTTGTAATGCAGCAGCACCTGAGTGTCTTGGGCGGCCACCACCGGCTGGAAGTACAGCTCGAAACGCTGATGACTCAAAGCCTGGTCAAGCAAGTTGTGCCAGGCATGGTGATCGTCGCCAACGCTGGCCGACGCGCTGTGGTCCAGGCACGCCCAACCCGGCTCACCCTGGCTCTCGGCCTGGGCCAGGGCCTGGTCGCCGAGCTGGAGCACCGCCTGCGGCGAGTCGCCATGGATGAACGGCGCCAGTCCGATGGAAGCCACCGAGGCCACGTCGGTCGCGCCAGTAGCGTGCAAGCTCGCCAACGCGCTTTCGAGGTTCTGCGCCAATTGCAGCGCTTCGTCACGCACCAATCCTGGCGCCAGCACGGCGAATTCCCCGCCGCGGATGCGCGTCACCAGGTTGTGGGTTTCCGGATACCGCGCGCATTCACGCAGCAATTGCTCACCCACGGCCTTGAGTAACTGGTCGGTGCGTTGCCCGCCCAACCGCTGGTTCAAACCGGCCAGGTCCTTGACCCGTAGCAACAGCAGATAACCGGAACTGGCCTGCTCCGGGTTACTCACCCGGGCATTGAGCTGCATTTCGAAGTAGCGCCGGTTGGCCAGGCCCGTCAGGTTGTCCTGGTAAGACTCGACCCGCAGCTTCTCGCTGCGCTCGGCCTGCTCCTCGAACAACGCCTTGAGCTTCTCGACCATCTGGTTCATCGCCTGCACCACCCGCCGCAACTCAGGGGTGCGCGGCAGCTCCGGCAGGCTCAGGAATTCGCGCCGGGCAATGGCATGGGATTGATGCACCATGTAATCCAGCGGCTTGAGCTGGCGACGCAGCAGTAAGGCTCCCAGCACCGCGCTCAGGGCGCCGCACAGCAGCAACCAGCCCAGGCTGCCCAATGCGCTCTGCCAGAGCTTGGCGAGGGCGAACATCGGGTGGCTGACCACTTCGACCCGCGCCGCCTGCTCCCAGCCGCGACTGACGATGGCGTCGCCACCGGCCGGCTCCAGGCCGATGAGTTTGATGAACCAATGCGGCACGCTGCCGGCGTCCGGCGTGCCGGTGCGCTCGACCAGGGTCTTGTCGGTGGCCACGTCGACCACGCGGATGCTGGCGTAGTAGCCGCTGTCGAAGATCGAACTGACCATCAGCTCCACCATCGCCGGGTCGTCGATGTTCGGCGTCAGCGACAGCGCCAGCGCCGTGGCCGCGTCCTGGGCGTGGGAGCGCAACTGGTTGACGTACTGGGCCCGCGAGCTCTCCAGGCTGACCATGAAGCTGCCGCTGAAGGCAACCACCAGGAACAGACAGATAGCGATCAACAGCTGTTTGAACAAGGACATCTGAGCGCGCGCTCCTAGTTAGTCGTCTCGACCGGAAAACCTTCGGCCTGCATTTTTTTCAACACATCCTGCCACCGGGACAGGCGCTTGGTGTCACCCACTTTTTTATTGCCCTTGGCACCCGGCAGCCACAGCCCTTCGGCATTGAAAGAGTAGACCGGGAGCAAGTCGGTTCGCTGGCTGGCCGGCAGGATCCCGTCGATCAGGCTGTCGAGTACCAGCGGCATCGCCTCGGGCGTGGCGTAATAGGTGAGCACCATGTGGGCACGGTTCTGCCGCAAGGCCTTGACGTAGGTGATACGCAGCTTGTCACTGGACACCCCGAGATGGCGCAGGCTGAAATACTTGGCGATGGCGTAGTCCTCGCAATCGCCGGCGCCCTTCCACAGAGCCTGGATCGGCGTTTCCCAATAGTCGACCTCATGCCACAGGTCGATGTCCTCCACGTAGCGCACCTGTTTGTTGAAGAACAGGTTCACCACCTTGAGCTGCTCGAGTTCCGGAATCTGCTTCTGGGTCGCCAACAATTGTTGCCATGCGTCGATTCGTTGTTGCCCTTCGCCCAGCGGGCCATATATCGCTTGCGCCCGTCGGCTGATCTGCGCAAAGTCCCAGTCAGCCCGCAGGCCGCCCAGCAGGAGGCCGGCCAGCAACACTGCCGAACACAGCCAGCGCAAGGACCTGAGGACAGGGAACGGTGCAGCCAAGGGAAATACGTCCGAAAAGGGTCGTTGGAAATTCGTTGGATGGTGACGCCTGGCCCACTAAAAGACAATGGCAAGGTGCAATCACCGCAGGCAGACTAAACTTTAGTTCAGGAACCTCCGGACGAGAGACTTTGACGGCTCGCCAACCTGTGACTAACGTGAGACTGGATCCAATTTTTACTACCAATCAGGGTGCGTTGTCGTGACACAGAAGCCCAAACCGCTCAGCACTATCCAGGTCAACGGTCCCATTCCCGCTGACCGGGCACGCTCGATCATCGAAGAATCCCTGCGCGAGGCCATTCTCGATGGACGCCTGCCTTGCGGCACCGCCCTGCGCCAGCAGGAACTGGCCGATCTGTTCGGCGTAAGCCGCATGCCGGTGCGCGAGGCGTTGCGCCAGCTCGAAGCGCAGTCACTGCTCAATGTGGTTCAGCACAAAGGCGCCGTGGTAGCGCCGTTGATCACCAACAATGCGGTCGAGACCTACGCCCTGCGTTCGGTCCTGGAGTCTTTCGCCTTGCGCCTGTCCATTCCGCTGCTCGATGACAGCGACCTGGCCCTGGCTGCCCAATACATCGAACAGTTGGAAACAGAAACCAACCATGCAGAGATCGGCAAGCTCAATCGGCTGTTTCACATGTCGCTTTACCATAAGGCGCCCAACGGAAAACTGCTGGACCTGATCGAGCGCGAGCTCAATGAAGAAGAGCGTTTTTTACGCTTTCATCTGTCATCCATGGGGCTGGGCAAGTTGAGTCAGGACGATCACCGCGCGCTGCTTGACGCCGCACGTGCCAAAGACATCGATAAAGCCATTGGCTTGCTCGAACGCCACCTGGAAAAAGCCTCCGTCACCATGCGCCGGTATCTGGAACAGCCGTCGAATCGCTGATCTGACGCCGGCGGCCCCGCCGGCGCAAAAACTTCTTACATATCCTTCCGACCCTACGCTCGCCTGCCCGGCGCGGCCTGACCGTGGCCGCAGCGCGTCGCCCAATCAGTTCAATGGCACTGCCATCGATTTGGGCTCACTCTTGCGCTTGTCGATTAAAAAACAGACCTGAAGAAGTCAGCGCCTGGCCATAGACCAAGCGAATCGAAGCCAATACGCAAGGAGCGTCGCCCACTGGCGGGATGATCGGCTGTCCGACCGGCGTCCCTCCCATAAATCACAAATTTCTTAACTCCCTGATCCCTGAAGTGCTCCGGGTGAGGCATTCACTCGAACTATTCGATTCTGATACCCCTAAATCGGAAGGAGCCTCTTCGCCTGAATAAAACTTATATAAAAAGTTTTAATAGCCCACTTCGCGCCTAATAAACTTGCCACTTTAAATAATTAAAAAATTCCTTGCCGCTTACTTGTTTTGTGTATTAGTTTTTTAATCGTCGATTTGTTATCGACTGTGCCCGTTTCCGGCGCAGCCTTCAAAATCAAGCATTACAAGCCGACAACACGCATTAGCAGTCACTACTTGAGCATTTGGGTAATTCATGGATTCCGGTTCAGGCGCCCGTTCGCCCTGATAAAGAACGGGCAACTTTCCGGACACAACATCATTGATGAGGACGTTCCAATGCAGCCAACCAAAGAACAACTATCCTTGAAAAAACACGAACTTGGCCAACACCCGGTTTTTTCCGAGATAACATCAATCGATCTGTTACGCCGCTTTATGGAAAGCCACGTTTTTGCCGTATGGGACTTCATGTCCCTGACCAAACGGCTGCAGCGCGAGCTGACCTGTGTCCACCTGCCCTGGCTGCCGCCGGCGGACCCGCACGCTGCACGCCTGATCAACGAAATTGTCCTGGGCGAGGAATCCGATGACCGCCCCGGAGCCGGCTATTGCAGCCATTTCGAACTGTACCTGGACGCCATGCGGGAGGTCGGTGCCGATACCCGCGCGATCGAGCAATTCATCACCCTGCAACAGGAAGGCGTCAGCCCCGAGACGGCGCTGGAGAGCGTCGAGGTGGAACCCGCGGCGGCGCGCTTTGTTCGCCAGACCCTGCATACCGCCCTGCACGCCCCGGCCCACAGTGTCGCCGCCGCGTTCGTGCATGGCCGCGAGAGCGTCATCCCGCAGATGTTCCAGCGCATGCTGGACGCCTGGGGCATTGGCCTGGATCAGGCACCGACCTTTCGCTACTACCTGCAACGGCACATCGAGGTCGACTCCGAAGACCACGGCCCGGCGGCGGAAAAACTGCTGGCCCGGCTGATCGACGGCGACCCCCAGCGGGAAACCGAAGTGTTGGCCGCCGCCCTCGCCGCCGTCCACAGCCGCGCGGCGCTGTGGGACGGTCTGCGCCAGAGCATGGCCCAGCCGGTTGCGCAGGTGATGCCATGAACGCCGTTGAATACCAATCCTTCGCCGACGCCTGGGAAAGCCGCGCCACCATCCGCACCCGACCACGGCGTCGGGTGGAGGACGACGACAAGCTGATCTTCCCCATGAGCCGCCAGCCGCTGGTGCACAGCCAGACCTTCCTCAGCCACTGCCCGCAGCTGCGCGACTTTGTGCTGGTGCAGAGCCTCTACAAGTTCATCAACGACGTGGTGATTTTCGAGACAGAACTGGTGGACCACACCGCCCGGCGCATCGCCAAGAACAGCTTCGGCATCGAATTCCCGTTCGCCTGCCGCTATGACGCAATGACCGTGGTGGTGGACGAGGATTATCACGCGCTGGTGGCGATGGACTTCATGCAGCAGACCATCGACATGACCGGCATCGCACCGATCCCATTGCCTTCGCAAATCGAACTCAGCCGTGCGATCCCGGCGACGCTGGCCCAGGCGCCGGAACATTTGCTCAGCGCCATGGAGTTGATCTGCATCGCCATCGCCGAAAACACCGTGACCAACGAAGTGGCGGCGTTCGCTCGCGATGATTCGGTCAAGGCCTCGATCAAGGGGCTGATGGCCGACCACCTGCTGGACGAAGGCCGCCACTCCGGTTTCTGGACGCGGTTGGTGCAGATCTACTGGCGCACCGCGCCCGAAGAGGACCGCGAGGTGCTTGCGCGGTTGTTGCCCGGTTTCATCGCCCAGTACCTGGCGAGCGATCTGCAGCAGGCGTTCGATTGCGAGCTGATCGCCCACCTGCCCGTCGACGAATCGGTGCGCCAGTCGCTGCGTGAAGACGCCAGTGCGCTGGCCTACCCCATCAATCGTTTTCACCCGTTGGTGGGCAATATCACGCGTTTCTTGCGCGGCAGCTCCATGCTCGCCTCCCCGTGCGTGCGCGACGCTCTCACCGACTACCTGACCCCATGAGGATCCTCCAATGAGACGCCTCGAAATTGCAGTGCCTGGCACCAGCCAGGCCATGGCCGAACTGGCCCAGGAACTCGAACTGCACGGCCATGGGGTCGTCGTTCATGAATCGTTGGCCAGCCACGATGCGGTGGATGTGCTGATCGACGACGGTACGGTACCGAGCGGCATCCAGGCCCGCTTGCGCCTTCAGGTGCGCGTGACCCTGCAGGCAATACCCGGCCAGGCATTGCCTCGACCGGTGGTGTTTTTTTACGACGGTACGCAGCGATTGTTGGCGCGGCAGATGATCACCGAGCACAGCGACGGCAACGGCCAGTCCCTACGACTGCATACGCTGGCGGCGGTGGTCGAGGACGGTGCGCGGCTGGTCAGTCAGTTTTCCCGGGATGAAACCTGCTTCGATCACTGGCCGACGGTGCAGACTGACCCGGCCGACCAGCCTTTGCAGGCGCTCGATGTACTGGAGCCATTGGCCTTCGAGCACCGTCTCAACCGGCCGCCGGTACCCTGGCTATTGGCAGCGGCCGAAGTGCCGGTGATGCACAGCATCGAACAGCGCATGCTCGCTGACGCGATGCAACCGGCCCTGTGGGTCGATGGTCAGCTCACCGACTACAAATCCTTGCGTGGCCTGGCGCTGAGGTTGCAGCACGCCATGCTGGAAAAGCTCCGGCAAGCCTGCGACCAACCGCTGGTGATCGGCGTCTGCCTGCCCAAGTCAGCGCCACTGTATGCGGCAATCCTGGCGGTGCTGGGTTGTGGTGCCGTGTACCTGCCGCTGGACCCGCAACACCCGGCGCAACGTCGGCGCTTTATCCTGGAGAACGCCCGGGCGGACCTGCTGCTGCATGACGGCGACAGCGACTTGGACGACCTCATGCTGCCGACGCTGAATGTGCATCGGCTGCCGGCGTCCAAGCCTGGCATCCCGACCTCGCTGATCCGTCGGGTGATGGGCGTCGACGAACCCGCCGTGGCGATCTACACCTCCGGCACCACCGGCCAACCCAAAGGCGTGTTGCTCAGCCATCGCAATCTCAGCCATTTCTGCGCCTGGTATGGCGACTACGTCGGCTTGCAGCGCGACAGTCGGGCGCTGCAATTTTCCACCATCAATTTCGACGCGTCGCTGCTGGATATCCTGCCGACCTTCATCCAGGGCGCGTTACTGGTGGTCCCCAGCGAAGACCAGCGTCGCGATCCGCAACAGTTGGTGGAGCTGATGGGCGCACAGCGGGTGACTCACGCGTTCCTGCCGCCAGCACTCCTGAGCGTGATGCCGCTGGAGGCACCGTTGGGCCTGGCGCACTTGATTACCGGTGGCGATGTCTGCGAGCCGTTCGTGATCGAACAACTCGCGCCGCAGTGCAGGTTCCACAATATTTATGGCCCGACCGAAACCACGGTGCTGGCGACGACGCGGCAATTCGGCGTCGGCGACAACAACCGCAACCTCGGCGTGCCCATCGCCAATGGCCGGGTGCTGATCCTGGACGAACAACTGCAGCCCGTACCGCAAGGCACGCCAGGCGAGCTGTACATCGCCGGGCCGGGTGTCGGCCTGGGTTATCTGAACGACCCGGCACTGACCGCGACCCGTTACCTCAACCTGACACTGCCCGCCGGGCAAACCTTGCGGGTGTATCGCACGGGCGATATCGGCCAGTGGACCGACAGCGGCATCGAGCTGAGTGGACGTCGCGATAACCAGGTGAAGATCCGCGGCTTTCGAGTCGAGCCCGAGGAAATCGAGCATTGCCTGCGGGACACCCAGCTGTTTCGCCAGGTGGCGGTGGGGGTCGATGAGCGGCGGCGGATCCTGGCGTTCCTGGTGCATCCCCGGGAGGACCGGCCCGGCGCCGCCCTCCAGGCCTTGCGCGAGCATGTGCAAAACACGCTGCCCAGCTACATGCACCCGGCGGCCTATGTCGAATTGCCCAGCCTGCCTTACACCAGCAACGGCAAGGTCGATCGCCGGGCATTGCTGGCAACGGCGGTGCAGATTCATGTCGGCAGCCAGCGACGCCAGCCGCAGAACGCACTGGAAACACAGTTGCAGCAACTGTGGGCCGAGCTGCTGGAACTGCCGGTCGATGACATTGCCACGGACGAAAGCTTCTTCAACTTGGGCGGGCATTCGATCCTGCTGTCGCAACTGTTGTTGAGCATCCGCCAGACATTCGGGCGCAGCTTGTCGATCAATCGTTTCATCGAAGCCCCCACGCTGATGACCTTGGCGCAGTTGCTGGACGACTCCGGGCAAGGCAGTGCATCGACTCTCAGTCCCCAGGCCTTCATCGATGCCGAAGCGGAACTCAACCTCGACCCGTTGCCCATCAGCCAGTGCGGTGATGTGCATAAGGTGGTGGTGACCGGCGCCAACAGCTTTCTCGGGGTGCACATCGTCGAGGCGTTGCTGGCCTGGGGCGCCACCGAAGTCGCCTGCCTGGTGCGCGCATCCGCGGGGCAAAGCGCGGCTGAACGCTTTTCCCAGGCCTTGCGGGACAATCGTCTGTCGCACCTGGACCTGAGTCGCGTCAGTGTCTATGCCGCCGACATCACCCAGCCGCAATTGGGTTTGCCGGATGACGTCTACACCCGCATCGACCGCACCTTCGGCGCGCTGGTGCACAACGCCGCCCACGTCAATCATGTGCTCGACTACGCGTCGCTGGCACCGGATAACGTGGAGCCGATCTTCGAATGCCTGCGCCTGTGTGAAGGGCGCAGCAAGAAGATCTTCAACTTCGTCTCCACGCTTTCGGCGTCCAGCGCCCTGGACGCCGATGGACAGGTCCTGGAACAACCCGCCGCCAAGACGCCGCCGATCTACATCAAGAATGGCTACAACCTATCCAAGTGGGTCGGCGAACGGATCCTGCAGCGGGCTCGTGAACGTGGTGTGCTGGTCAATCTATTCCGTCCCGGCAACATCAGTTTCAACAGCCTGACCGGGGTCTGCCAACCCCATAAAAACCGCTTGATGCTGATGCTCAAGGGCTCGATTCAACTCGGCCAGGTGCCGGACCTGTCCCTCAATTTCGACTTGATGCCGGTGGACTTCCTGGCCCGCTTCATCGCCTTCCACGCCAGCCGCTACCAGCCGACGCAAGCGGTGTTCAACTTGCACAACCCCGAGCCGTTGAGCTGGGACGCCTATGTGGCGTCGTTCCGCGACAGCGGCCGGGAGTTCTCGTTGGTGAGCGTCGCCGACTGGCAACGGCAACTGGGCCGGGTCGATGCCGACAACGCGTTGTTTGGCGTGCTGGGTTTCTACCTCAACGGCTTCGAGGAAGACATCGGCGACATCTCGCTGATCAGCCACGACAACGCCCGCGCCGGTGTGCGGCAGATGGGCGCCTGCTACCCGGAAAAATCCCCGGCCCTGCTGCGCCGTGGCGCCGACTACCTCAAGGCCATCGACTTCATTTGAAACACCCTCAACCCAAAGCAAGGAGCAAGACCATGAGTGCATTTCAACCCGACACCCTGATCAAAAACCCCCACGCCTGCCAGGTCGAAACCTCGGTGGAAGTATCCGCCGATGCAACGCGTGTCTGGGAAGTGGTGGGTAATTTTGGCGGATTCGACCGTTTTATTCCGGCGCTGGAGCATATCGAAATGACCGGCGACGGCGTGCGCTCCCTGCGCAAGAAATTCTTCCGCGACGGCCAGAACCTGGTGGTGGAACAGCTCAACAGCCGTGACGACCAGGCCATGCACATGACCTGGACGCTGATCTACAACACCCTGGGCATCGACAACCTCTGGGCAGCCATGCGCGTCGAGCCCCTGGCAGACAACCGCTGCCGCGCCACCTGGACCATCATCGCCGACCACACCGATGCCCATACCCCTTCGGGCTTCAGGGATTTCCTCCAGGGCTTCGCCGATGAGGCGATGGGAAATGTGCAGGGGATGTTCAAGTAAGCACCACTCCCTTGTGGGAGCGGGCTTGCTCGCGAAAGCGGCGGGTCTGTTGGCGGTGATGGTGGCTTTACCGACGCCATCGCGAGCAAGCTCGCTCCCACATTGAGTTGCAGTGAACTCAAGATCCAGGCTCACCGCCAATCCCCTGTGGGAGCGAGCTTGCTCGCGATGGCGGTGGACCTGTATCGGTGATGTTGGCTGGGCTGCCGTCATCGCGAGCAAGCTCGCTCCCACATTGAGTTGGCGTGAACCCAAGACCCAGGCTCACCGCCAATCCCCTGTGGGAGCGAGCATGCTCGCGATGGCGGTGGCTCGGCTTGCGACTGGGGTCAGATCTTGAAGCTGTCCACCAGTTGCTTCAGCCGGTTGGCCTGTTGGGACAAGGCATCGCAATCCTTCAGGGTTTCATTGAGGTTGGCCACGCTTTGCTGGTTCAGCAGGTTGATGTGGCTGACGTCCATGTTGAGGGTTTCGACCACGGCGGTCTGTTCTTCAGTCGCGGCGGCCACCGACTGGTTCATGCCGTCGATCTCACCAATGCGCTGCGTCACGCTGACCAACCGCAGGCCGGCCTGGTTGGCCACTTCCACGCTTTCTTCGCTGGAGGTCTGGCTGGCGTTCATCGTGGTGACCGCTTCACGGGAGCCGACTTGCAGCGAGGTGATCATCTTGTGGATTTCTTCCGCCGACTCCTGGGTACGGTGCGCCAGGTTGCGCACTTCATCGGCCACCACCGCAAAACCGCGTCCGGCTTCACCGGCACGGGCCGCTTCGATGGCAGCGTTCAGGGCCAGCAGGTTGGTTTGCTGGGAGATGCCCTTGATCACGTCCAGGATGTGCCCGATGTTGTCGGTGCTGGCGTTCAGGGTTTCGATCTGGGTGCACGAGAGGCTGATCTTCTGCGACAGCTCGGTCATGGCCTGGATGGTTTTTTCCACCACCTGGCGCCCATCATCGGCCTGCTCGCTGGCACCGCTGGCCTGTTGTGAAGCGTCGGCGGCGTTGCGGGCGATTTCCTGGGTCGCGGCGCCCAATTGGTTGATGGCCGCCGCCACACTGTTGGTGCGAGCGCTCTGTTCATCCGAGCCGATGAGCGAGGCGTTGGACGAAGTCATTACCCGCTGCGACAAGTCATGCACCTGCCGTGTCGCCGAGGACACTTCGGAAATCGAGGCGTGAATCCGCTCCACGAACTGGTTGAATGAGCCACCCAACACCGCGAACTCATCCGTGCCCTGCACGACCAGGCGCCGGGTCAGGTCGCCTTCGCCCTGGGCAATGTCCTGCATGGCGCGCCCCATGGTGGTCAACGGACGCATCAACACCTGGATCAACATGCTCAGCAGCAACGCAATGGCCGCCACCGCGACAAACATCGCAATCAACGCGGACGTGCGGAACTGACTCAGCGGTGCGTAGGCTTTTGCCTTATCGATCGACAGACCAATGTACCACTCAGCGTTCGGCAGGCCAGTGATCGGCGTGAACGAAAGGATGCGCTCCTGCCCGTTCAGCACAACCTCCTGGATGCCCTTGCCGATGCGTACCGGCGTGCCGGGGTAGATGTCCTTGAGGTTCTTCATCACCTGGTCTTTGTCCGGGCTGACGATCACCTGACCGTCGCCGCTCACCAGGAACGCATGGCCGATACCACCGAAGTCCACGGAATTGATGATTTTCACCAGGGTTTCCAGGCTCAAGTCGCCACCCACCACGCCGAGCAGTTCACCGTTGTGCTTCACCGGCAGCGCGACAGTCACCACCAAGCCTCCGACTGCCGCCAGATAAGGCGGGGTCAGCATGGTTTTATCGGCGGTCACCGCCTGTTTGTACCAAGGGCGCTGACGCGGGTCATAGCCGTCGGGCATTTTTGCGTCGGGGCGTTGGGTGAACACACCATTGACCTGGCCCACATAGGTGAACTGGAAATTCGACGTCAGTGCCGGCTGATCGACAAGCCCCGGCAAATCGGCCGCGGTGCCCTGATGCGCGATGTTCTGCGCCAGGTTTTCCAGCACCAGTATCCGGCCACTCATCCAGTTCTGGATGCTGCTGGCCGTCAGGTCACCGGACTGCTCGATGGAGGACTCGAGGCTGCGGCCAATGGTGTTTCGCTGCAAATAGTCGTTGTAGAGCGTGAACAGGGCAAAAGCCAGAACCACCACACCCGAGGCGGCCAAAAGGATTTTGTGGCTGAACTTTAGATTCATCGATGGGCTTCTTATGCAAAGAGTGGGGGTTGCATTCCAGTTGCAGTATTTCATGTGAAAAGTACGAGCAGGCATTCTGCCATGCTCCACTTTGGTGCACGCTTATCACTCTGTCGGCTAGCGCTTAAAAAAACTTAGGCCTTTGTGACAATGGCCGACGAGGGGCACAGCACTGATTGTCCTTTTGGCCACGGATGGAACGATCGTCCTCGTTTGCATCAGTCCAACGGTGGTTGCAAAATCGCCACCCCATGATGACAATGCGACCTATTATCATTTGTGATAGCCAGGCCGTCGCGTTCATGTCATCTCCCGAGTTTGCAGTACAGACGCTCTACAACCACCATCACGGCTGGCTCAATACCTGGCTGCGCAACCGGTTGGGCAATGCCGCCGATGCGGCGGACCTGGCCCAGGACACCTTCGTTCGCCTGTTGCAACGTACCGAACGCCTGGAACTCAAGGCGCCACGTGCTTTTCTGCGCACCATCGCCCAAGGCCAGGTGATCGATCATTGGCGGCGAGCGGAAATTGAACGCGCCTACTTGGAAACCATAGCTCACCTGCCACAAGCCGAAACCCCCGGTGCCGAAGCCCAGGCCCTGATCCTGGAACTGCTCGAAGCCATTGCAAGAATGCTTGAAGGACTCAAGCCGAACGTGCGCAGGGCGTTTCTGCTGGCCCAGTGCGAAGGCCTGACCTACAAGCAGATTGCCGAGCAGATGGGCATTTCGCTGCGATCGGTGGAGCGTTACGTCGCCGATGCTCTGTACCACTGCTATGTGTTGCGCTATGAAAGCTGAGCCCATGGATCACTTACAGAGCCGACGCAACGGCCCTTCCCAGCAGGTGGTCAGGCAGGCGATCAACTGGCTGCTGCGCCTGCGCAACCATGCCGCCAACCCCACGTTGCGCCAACAGTGCGATGCCTGGCGCGCCGCCCATCACGAGCACGAACTGGCCTGGCAACGGGTGCAATCGCTGCACAGCGAGTTGACCTCGAACCTGCGGGCAGTGCCCGGTGCCCACATCGCCCTCGAAACCCTGGAAAACAGCGCCCAGCGACTCGGCCGGCGGCAGGCCTTGAAGCTGTTGTCGGGCGTTGCACTGATAGGGTCCGCCGCATGGCTGGGCAAAGATCTGGGCTGGCAACCGTGGAACGCCGACTTCGTCACCGCCACGGGTGAACGGCGCGGCTTCCAATTGCCGGACGGTACGCGGCTTGAACTCAACACCGACAGCGCCGCCGACCTGGACTACTCGGCCAAGCAGCGCCTGATCAGCCTGGCCCGCGGTGAAATCATGGTCACCTGCGGCAACGACCCAGGGCGCCCGCTGCTGGTACAAAGCCGACACGGCCTGTTCGAAGGATTGGACGGGCGCTTCGTCGTGCGCCAGGACCGCGACTGCACGCGCTTGAGCGTCACCCGCGGCAGCGTAGCGATCCGTTCCCACCGCAGCGACGCCGGCGCCCCTATCCAGGTCTCTGCCGGGCAAAGCTATGAAATCACCTCATCGACAGCCCTGCTGGCGCCAGCGCTGGACATGGATGTCGGCGCCTGGGCGGACGGGCTGATCGTCACGCGCAACATGCGCCTGGAAGACTTCCTCAACGAAGTAGGACGTTACCGCCCCGGCTATTTGAAATGCGCCGCGTCGATTGCCGATCTGCGCCTGTCGGGGGTGTTCCGCCTGGAAGACACCGACAAGCTGCTGGCCGTCCTGCCTCGCATGCTTCCCGTGCAACTGCGCTATCGGACCCGTTGGTGGGTCACGCTGGAACGTGCGGTTTGAATTTTTTTGGCGGGTTTTGCGTGGACGTCCGGCTAGGACAGTAAGCAACGCTTATTGGCCTTCAGCGACTCCAACGGAACCTACAATGACTGAGCGCGTACTTCTCAAGACCTCCTCCGACGTTTCTTCGCCATCGGGCCTGTTGCGCCAGGCGATCCATGCCGCGCTGTTTTCCACGGTGCTGGGCATCGGCGCCGTACCCATGCTCGCTGTCGCCGCCCAGGACAGCCTGTCCGCCGGCCGCCAGAGCTACAACATTCCTGCCGGCCCGTTGAGCGATGTCCTGAACCAATTCGCCCGCCAGGCCGGGATTACCCTGGCAAGCACCCCGGCGCAAACCGGCGGCGTCCAGTCGCCGGGACTCAAAGGTGAATATTCGACGGACCAGGCCCTGAGTCATCTGCTCAGCGGTTCGGGTCTGGTCGCCGTCAGCCAGGACGGTAGCACCTATGTGCTGCAAACCGAGGTCCAGGGCAACAGCCTGGCGCTGCCGGCCACCGACATCAAAGGTTTCGCCCTGGGTAACGCCCTGGGCAGCATGGAAGGCTACAACGCCACCCACAGCCAGGTCGCCACCAAGACCAGTACCGCCCTGCGGGAAACCTCGCAAAGCGTGTCCGTGGTCACCCGCGAGCAAATGGACGATCAGGGCGCACAAACCGTGTCCCAGGCCATGCGCTACACCCCTGGGGTGCTGACCAATCCCTATGGCGCGACCCACCGCTACGACTACGTGGCGATGCGCGGTTTCAACGATGGCTCGGTGGATAACATCTACCTCGACGGCCTCAAGTCCATGGGCGACAGCGGCACCTACAGCTCCATGCAGGTCGATCCGTACTTCCTGGAGCGGGTCGACATCCTCAAGGGGCCGTCCTCGGTGCTCTATGGCCGCAGCTCGCCGGGTGGCCTGGTGGCGCTGACCAGCAAGAAGCCGCTGTACGAGGCCTATCACCAGGTCCAGGCCACGGTCGGCACCCAGGGCCAGCGTGGCATGGGCTTCGACTTCTCCGGGCCCGTGGACGATGACAAACGCATCACCTATCGCCTGATCGGCCTGGCGGACACCTCCGACACCCAGTTCGACCACAACAAGGAAAAACGCTTCGCCCTCGCGCCCACGGTGAACATCGACTTCAGCGAAGACACTTCCCTGACGCTCCAGGCCTACCTGCAACATGACCCTGATGGCGGCTACCACGGCGGCATGCCGGCCGACGGCGCCTTGCATCAGCGCAACGGCCGACGGATTTCCGAACACTTCTTCGAAGGCGAACCCGGCATCGACCGCTATGAGCGTGACCAGCAGTCGTTCGGCTACCAGTTCGAACACCGTTTCAACGATGTCTTCACCGCCCGGCAGAACTTCCGTTACCTGGATTCCGAGGTCAAGAACGATCAGGTCTATGCCTACGACTGGACCACGCCCACCAGCAACGAGCTGAACCGCTACTACACCGGCGCCGAAGAAAAGCTCCATTCCTTCATTGTCGATAACATGCTGCAGGCTGACTTCTTCACTGGCGCCACCAAGCACACCGTACTGATGGGCGCCGACTACCAGCGGCGCAAGACCGTGGTCGACTGGACCAGCGGCAGCCTGGCCCCGATCAACGCCTTCGACCCGGTCTACGGCAACTCGGCCATCACCTACTTCAGCCCCACCAGCTACCTGCGGCGCCTGGAGCAGACCGGCGTCTACCTGCAAGACCTGATCGAAATGGACAAGTGGCGCTTCTCCCTCGGCCTGCGCCAGGACTGGGTGCAAACCTCGGATGAGAACCGCATCGCTGAGTTCGGTCGTCCGGAAGGCACCGAGATCAACGACAAACGCACCAAGCTCACTGGCCGTGCCGGGGCGCTGTACCTGTTCGACAACGGCCTGGCGCCGTACATCAGCTACTCCGAGTCGTTCAACCCGAACTCCTATGCCGACAGCGCCGGCAACCCGCTGCCGCCGACCGATGGCAAGCAGTGGGAACTGGGGTTGAAGTACCAGCCGCCGGGCACGGATGATTTGTACACCGCCTCGCTGTTCCGCATCGACCAGGAAAACCTGGCGACCAAACTGCCCCAGGACAACTTCTATCGCGCCATCGGTGCCGTGCGCTCCCAGGGCCTGGAGCTGGAAGCGCACCTGCAGTTGACCGAACAATTCAAAGTGCTGGGCAGCTACACCTTCACCGACATCGAATACTCGAAATCGATGGTCAGCACCCTCAGCACGCCCACCGACATCATCGAAAACAAGGGCAACTCACCGACCCAGGCGCCGCGCCACATGGCCTCGGTCTGGGCGGACTACAAATTCGCCAGCGGCACCCTCGATGGCCTGCGCCTGGGCGGCGGCGTGCGCTATGTCGGCTATAGCTGGGCCGACGCAGAGAACACCATGAAGGTGCCGTCTTACACGCTGTTCGATGCCTCGGTGGGGTATGACCTGGGCAAGGTCGGCTTGAAAGGCGTGGACGTTCGCCTGAACGCGAACAATCTGACGAACGAAACCTACGTCGCTTCGTGCGCCAGCCTGAGCTTTTGCTACATGGGCGAAGAGCGCAATGTGGCGGCTACGGTGAGTTACCAGTTCTGACTCATTCTTCAGGCCAGGCATGCACCTGTGGCGAGGGGATTTATCCCCGCTGGGCCGCGAAGCGGCCCCAAAGAGGTTGAATGCAATCAGGCCTGACACTACGAGGCGGCAGGTCAAAGGGGCTGCTGCGCCGCCCAGCGGGGATAAATCCCCTCGCCACAGGTTGTGTATTTGTCCCTGGAGTGGTGCGTCTCAAACTCGAGCCGTACCCACCTCCTCCCGCACCACAGCCTCTTCCCGCACAAACCGATTCGCCCGCCCGAACGTGCCGAAGTCATTGAACCGCACGCCCATCTCCCGCATCACCTTGTGAGCCACCGGCACCGTCAGTTGGCGAATGTAGAACGGTTCCTTCACCACGAAATGATGAATCCCATGGCTGCTGCCGAAGTTGAAGCAGAACGCCTGCAACGGCCACAACCACCACGGATTGAGCACCTGGGTTTGCTGGATGACATTGCCCGGCTCGATGTCGCCGTAGTAGTGCATGTTCGAGCTGATGAAATGCAGGCAAAAG
The DNA here is from genome assembly GCF_026016345.1 of Pseudomonas sp. B21-054. NCBI lineage: Bacteria > Pseudomonadati > Pseudomonadota > Gammaproteobacteria > Pseudomonadales > Pseudomonadaceae > Pseudomonas > Pseudomonas sp. B21-054. The sequence goes on along the minus strand of NZ_CP087204.1, from coordinate 184,023 downwards.
GTGCGCAGTACATTCGGCCCGATGATCACCACCGCCGCGATGTCGATCACCTGCATCGTCGCCAGCGTGGTGGCCGACCAGTCAATTGAAGTCCCCAGCAGACTGGCGACACCGTTGGCCCCGTGGAAACCGAGGAACACATACCAGGCGCCCCAATGCAGTAGCGCCAGCGGGAAGTACACCTTCAACGTGCGCTTGAGGATGCTGCGCTTATGCGCCCAGGTCTTGGCCCGCAACAGGCGGATGAAGGCCGACATGACGTTGTCGCCCACCATCAGCAACCGCGCCGGCCCCCAGGGTTCGCCGTTGGTGATTGCCCGCTCCTCCATGTCGGCCTCGCTGCCGGACACCTTGTGATGGTTGAGGTGCAGGTGGCGACGGATCCACGGGTTGATGGTGCTCGGCCGTGCCAGCCACACCAGCCCCATCATCAGGTTATGGGGCAGGCGTTGCTTGCGGAAATACATGCTGTGGATCAGGTCGTGCTCCAGCTCGTGGGTCAGGGACGCGAAAAAAGCGTTGAGCAGCAAGCACACCCATCCGGCCAGGTGCCCATTGAGGTAGAGCAGCGCCGAACCGATCATCCCGGCCAGGGCCAGCGCCAGGATGCCCGCGCCCAACGCATCCTGGTGGCGCAGAATCGGGTAGCGCTGACGCAATTCCTCACCCCGGGCCAGGACCACCTGGCGAATATGGGCGGATCGCTGTTGTGCATTCAATCGCTCGGGGCTTGCGCAAGTGCCGTGCATGGCTTACATCCTCTGTTAGAGATGTGCTCATCCTGCCGGGCGTTGTCCCATTGGGTGGTAGCCGTAAACGCCAACCTGTTGACCGCAAGCGCCAATCGTCATGACTGAACCGACCTCCCTCGCCAGCTGGACCCGTGCCCTGCGCAAACAGCTCGATGCGCTGGGCCTGGACAGCCATGCCCTGTGCGTCGAAGCCGGCCTCGACCCGCAGTGGATGGACGACCCGAACGCCCGCTACCCGCTCTCGGCCACCACCCGCCTGTGGACATTGGCGGTGCAGGCCAGTGGCGATCCGGCCATCGGCCTGCGGGTCTCGCGTTTCGTCAGCCCCACCACCTTTCACGCGTTGGGTTACGCCCTGGTGGCCAGCGGCAGCCTGCGGGAAGTGTTCGAACGAATCGTGCGTTATCACCCGGTGGTCAGCGATGCCTTGACCCTGCAACTGAGTCGCGCAGAGGACCGTTATCGCTTTAGCCTCGAGGTGCCACCGGGCCGACCGGCGCCGGCCTTTGAGGCCATCGATGCGTTCGCGGCGATTTATGTGCGCACCTGCCGCAACCGCCTGGGCCGCGATTACGCGCCGCTGGCGGTGTACCTGCGGCGCCCGGAACCGACGGATCCCGGCCCCTGGCACAAAGTGTTCCGCTCGCCAGTACATTTCGGTGCCGCCCAGGATTGCCTGGAGTTCGACCTCACGGATTTCGACAGCCACCTGGACGACGCCAACCCGGAGCTGGCCGAACACAACGAAACAGTGCTCGAACGCACCCTTGCGCAACTCAAGCCGCTGACCTGGGAGCGCAAGGTGCGGGCGGCCATCGAGGCTCAACTGCCCGAAGGCGAACCCAGCGCCGAACGCATCGCCCAGGCCATGCACCTGAGCCTGCGCAGCCTGCAACGGCACCTGGCCGACGAAGGTTGCCGCTTCGACGCACTGCTCAACGAATGCCGGGAAAACCTGGCGCTGCTGCACCTGCGTGATCCGCATTGCTCATTGAGCGAGGTCAGCTATCTGTTGGGATTTGCCGACACCAGCAGCTTCAGCCGCGCGTTCAAACGCTGGACCGGGATGACGCCGGGGCAGTTCCGGGATGGGTTGCACTAGGGATTTGCGTTGGCTGGGCCGGCCCTATCGCGAGCAAGCTCGCTCCCACATTTGACCGATGGCGCACACAAACCCTTTTGCTCGCGATGGCGCAGGGTCAGGTGACAGAGGGCTTAAGGCTGCGCGAAAGCCCAGCCGTCCAAGCCTCGATCATCGCTTCTCCAGTCGGCCTGAACCGCTCATTGCCGCCCATGTAATGGCGCATTTCAACCATGGCCAAGTCCATCCCATGAATGACCTGCTCCAGCAACTCCTTGCAACGCCCTTCGGTCAGGTTGCACGCCGAGCGGCCAAACCCCACCAACATTTTGTATTTGGGCCAGGCTTTGGAGCCGCCCAGCAACAGCGCCATATTGTCATTGCGGATATACACCGCCGTGCTGACGATGTCATAGGCTGGCGCGAGCCTGACTGACGCATCAACGCCGCAATGCTCATAAAGCACTCCGAAATTTTTCAGGTGCGCATCACCATTTTTCAAGCCGGCCGAGAGCGCAACAATTTTGAACAAGGACTCCAGCGCCTGATTGAGCAAATGAGGTGAAACGAAGGCCTTGATCTGCCGGGCCGCGCCTTCATACGAACCGTCGTATTTGGTCCTGGACGGCGAGCCGTTAAGAACACAAAAATCCTCAAAACCCAGATAGTTGCCGGTGCCCAGCACATCAAAGCGTTTAACGATTAGAAACTTGCCGCGCTCGCTCAATTCGAACTCCGGCACTTCAAGCCCCGCGTGCTGCGCGGCTCGCATGCAAAAGAACTCATTCGCCGCCAATTCCGGAAACTCGTCGGCGCGAAAAGCCTTGATTAAGTGAGTGGCGCCCCGGTGGGTCAGGCGATCGACGGTCGATGCGCTGTCGCGTACCAGTACCTTGGGTTGTACGCCCGAAACCCCTGAATATTGTCCATAGGTGTGCAGCAAATCGTCGAACAAACCTTCAGCACCATCGTGCACCAGCAAGTCCGCCAGGCTGGTTTCAGGCGGCCCGCCGTCGGTCCGCCAATGACCGATGCCAACCCGGCCCAACTGATGGGGACCGACGATGGCAAGCATGGCGAAGTCGTCAAAGCCACGCACCGCTTTGCTGAAGCGACGGACCAGCTCATCACGCAAGGCGCCTTCCGGCAAATTCATTTCAAAGATTGGCGGTACACCTGACTCCCAGGTGTAACTTTCAAGGCGCACCGGCATCGTCAGCGAAACGGACTGCTCTTCACACGTGCTGGTGGCGTAAGTGAACACGGAGTCAGTGCGCTGTTGCCCTCGTCCCAGAACACCAACGGCCGTTTCGCTGACCGAGACTTGCAGCCTGTCCAGGCCTTGCTCATCAGCCATGGAAAGAGTCCTTTTTCAGTGAGTCGAGTGTAGGGCGCTTCGTGGGTCGGGCAACTGCCGTCAGCTCGTAGCCAAAACCATTGAGAATCGCTTCGACCTTACGAATCCCGACCTCAGCAATGGTGTTGTTTTCGATGCCAGAAATCGTGGCACGGCTCATGCCATATTGCGCGGCCAGGACCTGCTGAGAGAGGTTGTGTTCTTTGCGCAGACGTCTGATCAACTCACCGAGGGTCTTCATGCTTAGATTCCGCATCGTATACAGTGCAAAATTTCTTACAAGCATCAAATGCACTGCATTTAATTCAAATTTAACGCGAGTGTAGCGTATCCACAGGGCCCAGGTCAGATTCAGATCATGGTCAACCCGCGCAACCGCTCAATGTCGAGGATTTCGATCTCGCCATAACCGAGGTGGAGAATGCCCTGGGCCTGCAAGTCCTTGAGGATCTGGTTGGTGGTCTGGCGGGACAGCGAGAGCATCAGGGCCAATTGCTCCTGGGGCAGTTGCAAGAGCCGGCGCGCCGGTTCGATTTCGCCGTAGCCTTCGGCGATCTGCAGCAAGCGGTGGGCCACCCGGGCCGGGGCGGGCATCAGGCTCAATTGCTCAAGGTTGATGAAGGTCAGGCGCAGTTTGTGACTCATCAACAATGCCAGATGCCGCCAGTAGATCGGCTGCGCTTCCAGGAAGGCCAGCAACGGCGCCTGCGGCACATGCAGCAACGTACATTGACCCACCACGATCGCATCATGGGTCCGTGGCTGGCCATCGAACAGGCAGATTTCACCGAACCAGTGGGGCGCTTCGATCATACTCAGCAGTGCCTCCTTGCCCTGCTCGTTCACCGCGCCTACCCGTACCGCGCCTTCCAGCACAGCATACAGGCCGCAAGGCGGATCGCCGCGCTTGAACAGCCCATGGCCCGGCGGTAGGCGGCGCACCCGCGACATCGCCAGCAGACTATTCTGTAACTCAGCAGGCAAATGGCTGTACCAGTGACCGGCCATCAGGTGCGAGTGCCAGGGATGCGCGTTCATGGAAACTCCGGGACAAGTGTCGGCTAGCTGACAGAACATCGTGTGGAACCTGGGCATCATGCAGGCATCACCTCAGGAGGAACAACAATGAAAAGCCTCGTCGATCATCTCAGTCAATATGCCGCGTACCACCGTGATCCGCGCAACATCGCCAGTCATTTCATCGGTATTCCGCTGATTGTCGTCGCCGTCGCCGTGCTGCTGTCACGGCCCGGCTGGCCAGTGGGCGCGGTGCTGGTATCGCCGGCGTTGCTGGTGGCCGTGGCCAGTGCCTGGTTCTATCTGCGCCTGGAAGTGCGCCTGGGTGTGCTGATGACGGTGCTGCTGGGCCTGGCGGTATGGCTGGGCCAGACACTGGCCGCGCAAAGCACGACGGTGTGGCTGGGCAGTGGCCTGGGGATGTTTGTGCTGGGCTGGGTGATCCAGTTCGTCGGTCACTATTACGAAGGCCGCAAGCCGGCGTTCGTCGATGACCTCGCCGGGTTGATTGTCGGGCCGTTGTTCGTGGTGGTGGAAGCGGGTTTCCTGCTGGGGCTCAGGAGCGATCTGAAGCGAGCCATTGAAGAACGCGCAGGACCGGTAGCCTTGCGCAACCAACGTTCGGCGGCGTGAAAAACAACGTCATACTCGCCGGCCCCTCTGTGGGAGCGAGCTTGCTCGCGATTGCGCTCGGCCAGACACATCCGTGTCGACTGACCCACCGCTATCGCGAGCAAGCTCGCTCCCACAGGAGTTAGGCCCTACCGCTCAGGCGTTACAGGGTGCCGAACTCGATCCGCACCGTCAGCGCACCGGTGTTATCGCTCAAGCCTGCTCCGTATTGCCCAGTCAGGTCATCGTTGATGCACAGTTGCAGCTCGCCTTGCTCGCTGGCAGGAACCTGCCCCAGGTCACCGACCAGGAACGGCGCTCCACCGTTGCCCACACGGCCAATCAAGGCGCCTTCGGCTGCACCGGGCAACGCATAGCTGGCGTAATCGATGTGCCGCGAGCCGCCGTTCCCATCCACATTGCCGCCTTGCGGGCTGGCACACCATAACCCACTGACGTAGCGCACCAGGCGCGGCACCAGCCCGTTGACCTGCACACCGGTGCCCTGCCAAGTTTTATTGGCCTGGACTTGCATCGTCACCGCCTTCAAGTCATTGGCCACGGTATCCCCAGCCTGGAACGACAGCGCCGCAATCGTCAGGCTCGGGTTCGAGGTGCCCGTGCTGGGGAAGACGCCATCGCCCACCAGGAACAGATTCTTGTGGTCCCAACTGCGCTGGTATTTATCCACGACCGACTTTTTGGGGTCATCGCCCATGCGGTAAGTCCCCATCAGGTGACCGGCGCCCTGGAAGCTGTAGGGCACCTCATCGTAAGTGAAGCATCCAGGCCCGATGATGTCCGTCAGTTCCTGGGCACCGAGCAAATCCTCGATGATATGCGTCGCCAATATTTTCGCCTGCTGGAAACCTTTCATGGTGTACGGGGAGAGGTTGTAGTGGATTTCCGGCCGAACAATGCCGAGCCCATCCGTGAGGTTATCCGTCGAGGGCTGGATATAGCTGTCGGAGTGATCGGGATCCTCCTCCACCTGCTCCACTAAAAAGCCAATCCGGAACTGGCGGGTGAAGACGTCGTTGAGCTTGCGCACCAGCGCCGTTCCCGATAGCAATGTGTTACTCGGGTTGGTCTTCCCAACGTTCGTCCCGTCGATAAAGTCAGCCACTGTGGTGTAGGGGTCACCGGCAGGCCAGTTCCAACCTTCGTTGCCAATCTCGATACGCCAAGCCGCGCGGTCGCTGCGAAAGGCGCCGTCGCGCAGGCTTTCAATGCCAGCCGTCGATAGCGGTCCCCGATAAGGAAAAATCGCCTTGCCCTCGGGCATCAGCCCCCAGGCCAGATAAATGGGATGGTCAGCCAGGCTGCGGCCTACCTGGCCGCTGCTGTTGGCGACGCCCTTGGACCAAACGTCAGTCTTGGAGTTGAGCAACAGTTTCGGTGTTTCGATCGCATGGGCGGCGATCACATAGCGCTGTGCAACGGCCACGCCTGTTCCAGTATTGGGACCGTCTTCCAACTGATACTGCATGAACTCGATGCCATTGACGTTGCCGTCGACGCCAACGGTTACCTTGCTGGCCACGGTCCGATAAAGCACTCGGACCTTGCCAGTGTTCAACGCCTTGTTCATGGTCACGGTGGCGTCGTACTTGGCCTGGATCGGGCAGATCGGCGTGCAGTTGGTGTTACCGGCGCATACCCGGCGCCCGGCATAAGGCTCAGAGTTGCGCCCGGCCGGCGTAGGGCTGACCACCAGCGGCAAATTATCGAACGTCTGCCCCGTGACGGCGGTGACAAAGCTGCCATCGACCAGGGATAACGGAATGCTGCGCATCGGGAACGCATAACCCTCAGGAAAGGTCATCCCCAGATAGGCTTGGTCAGCGACGTTGGCCGACACCCCGATTTCCGCTTCCGCCCGGCAGTAGGCGCTTTGCAGATCGTCATAACCAATCGGCCAGTCCACCCCGACGCCATATTTCGACCTCAAACGAAAATCGTTCGGCACCATGCGCAGACAGGTTCCGACCCAATGCCATGTCGTGCCGCCACCTACTCGTTCATAAGTACTCGTGAAGGGCAGCGGGCCCTTTTGCACCAAGTAGCTGACCTGCGGATTGTTCCAGTTGTCATCGAGCAGATCGGCAATGGTCGCGCGCGGAGCGTTCAGTTTGGCCGGCCCGGTGAGGTGTCGGTCTAGCGTCGTACTCGGGGGATAGGGTGACTCAGGGGTTTTCAGCGTCGCGGTATAGAAACGCTCCAGATACTGAGCACGATTGACCGGTATCTCCGGCCCCGATTCGAGTACTAGTACATCAATACCGGCCATGCCCAACTGATAGGCAATGATGCTACCGGCCAGACCTGCGCCAACGATCACCACTTCGGCTTGTTCGGTACTCATGACAACGCTCCTTGCTGTCCGTTGGCGGATACGCCGGTCAAATCTTCAAGGCTGGAGGGCGCGCTTTTCCAATACCCAAAAAACGATTCGCTGTAGCCCATCGGGTGGGCCTGGGCGATTTTCCAGGCCCAGCTGTGGATGTAGGCCTGATCGGACACCACCGCCGAATCATCTTTCTTGAAAGGTGCCATATCGAACGGTTGATACCAGACGCCCAACAACCAGAGCTTCATGATCGAGCGCGCTGCCAGCACGGTGTCTGGAATCGTCGGTTGCATGTTGAACTTCAGTATCTGCTCGGCGATCTGGTCGGGCGGTACCTGGTCAGCCACCAGCGTGGCGTATTGAGTCAACAGCGTGTTGAGCACCGCGGAAGGGATTCGCGCAGTGATGTAATCGAGAAAAATCGGCGGCAAACCGACCGGGTCGATCTGTGGTGCCAAACGATCCGCCGAGATGCCAATCAGGGCCGACGACAGGCCTACGAAATTATCCAGATTGCTGCTCATTGCTTGGCTCCTTGTCCACTGGTGGACTGTGCGCGTTCGAGCAAATAGGTGAAGTCCGCGAAGCTGGTACGCGGAGATTCGGTGACATGGGTGGCGGCATTGCCGTGACACGCCATGCAACTGGAAGACCCTTGGGGCACGGTGCCCTGGATGTAGGTTTCCAGCGTGGCGTTGGCGAGGAACGAGGGGGCGGGACTGCCCAGCGGGTTGGCAGCCGATACCTGGCAGTTCTTGGGCGGATCTGACGGCCACTGAGTACTGATCAGTTGATAGTTCGCCCAGACGCTCTGTGGGTTCACCGTACGCAACAGCGCCTGATAGGTGCTGTTCAGGGCCTTGGTGGCGTCGGTCAGCGGCACTTCCCGCACGATCTGCGAGGGAGTCGCCTTGACCGCCGGGTTCCATGGCCGTGGCGGCGGCTGGTTGATGTCGCTTTTGCTGGCTGCGTTGTAGAACAGATAAGGCCCCGTCCGCTGGGCCACAGGCGTGGTTTTTTCCGGCACGTTTTTGACATGCTCAAAGGTTGACCAGACCCACTGCGCCGCGCTGGCGGTCTTATGGACCATGTGCAATCCCACCAACCCGACCGGCTCGGACACACACGACTCCTCGACAATCGGCCCATGGCTCGGGTCGTTGTTGCCCGGGGTGTAGACCAGTGCATCGACAGTGTGGAAATCCTGGCGGTTGTCGTTGGGGCCCAGCACTTTCCACGACGCCTTGACCATCACCGCGCCGACCTGTTTGGTCTCGGTGGAGCCGCAACTGAAGGCCACAGTGTTGTTCGGGTTGGCGGCGAAGAACTTCTGCTGGCCTTCGATGCTGTACAGGCCGTTGTCGACGATGCCGTTGAACATCGATTGGTTAACCACGATTTCGTTGCGCGTGTAGGTGCCGTTCTGGTCCACCAACGGACCGCTCTCGAAGGGTTGGATAAACTCATCCAGCACATCGGGAACCTTGCCCATCTGCTGCAACAGGCGACCGGGCTTGAGCGACTTGCACGCTTCAGGGAGGGTCGCCGATGCGTTCCAGGGCAACGGAGCCTGGCCCTTGGCGCGGAAAATCTGGTAGCTCTCTTTCCAGCTTTCCCACACGGTGGCGCCATCCTGCTTGCCGATAGGCGTGCCGGTATTCGGCTCACCGTTATCCAGCGCCGGCCAGCTCAAGGCGATGAAGGTCTGCCATGACAGGTCATCGAAATCGCGCTGAAGACTGACCAGAGTGGGATGCTCGCCGGTAACCGTGACATCGAAAGGTATCTGCGGCGACAACGAGGGGGTGGCGCTGATGGAGGGGCTCAATAAAACGCTTATCAAGGCACAGCCAAATGGGCCGTGCCGACTGACTTCCATTCTCATACTCATCTCCTTGGCATCAGGCGCCAGGAGATAACACCGGTCCGTCATTAGACTCTTACTGCCTCCTGGCAACTCAGAGTCTAGGTAGGGTTTGAGAGGGGAAAAGGTGTTGGAGTAGAACCAATCGAAGCAAGGTCGGGCGGTGTTATTCGGATTCGGCTCGGGGTGTCAGTGAGGGCGCCATCGCGAGCAAGCTCGCTCCCACAGTGGATCTCCAGATGTTCACAAATTATGTGTTCACCGAAGCTCTACTGTGGGAGCGAGCTTGCTCGCGATGCTTTTGATCCTAAAGGTTGGCGACTTTCTGCCAGACCTTGGGCTTGAAGAACAACGTCTCCCCTTTCGCCAGGCCCACCAGGCTGTCGTGATCCTTCACCACTTCGGCTTCAATCAGTTCACTCTGGCCTTCCACTTTCAGGGTCACCCGGGTGGTGGCGCCCAGCGGGCGGATGTCGCGCACTTCGGCGGCGTGGTGGTCTTCCAGCTCCGAGCGCGACAGCGAGACTTCGTGAGGGCGGAACAGCACGTGCCGATCCTCACCCAAGTGCAGGCGATTCGAGTCGCCGAGGAAGTGGTACACGAAATCACTGGCCGGGTTTTCGTAGACATCACCCGGCGAGCCGATCTGCTCGATCACGCCCTTGTTCATCACCACGATCCGATCGGCGACTTCCATGGCCTCTTCCTGGTCGTGGGTCACGAACACCGAGGTCAGGTTGATGTCCTCGTGCAGCCGCGCCAGCCAGCGGCGCAGCTCCTTGCGGACCTTGGCGTCGAGGGCACCGAAGGGTTCGTCCAGCAGCAACACCTTGGGCTCCACCGCCAATGCACGGGCCAGGGCGATACGCTGGCGCTGGCCGCCGGACAGCTGCTCGGGGTAGCGGTCGGCGAGCCAGTCCAGCTGCACCATGTTCAGCAGTTCGTGGACCTTGGTCGCGATCTGGCTTTCGTTCGGGCGCTGATTCTTGGGCTTCATGCGCAGGCCGAAAGCGACGTTGTCGAACACCGTCATGTGGCGGAACAAGGCGTAGTGCTGGAACACGAAACCGACGTTGCGATCACGCACGTCGTGGCCGGAAACGTCCTCGCCGTGGAACACGATGTTGCCATGGTCCGGGGTTTCGAGGCCGGCGATGATCCGCAGCAGCGTGGTCTTGCCGCAACCCGACGGACCCAGCAGTGCGACCAGTTCACCGCTCTGGATGTCCAGGCTGATGTCGTCCAGGGCCCTGAAGGCGTTGAAATTCTTGCTGACGTTACGAACTTCGATCGACATGACTTATTCCTCCGCGGCGCTGGCGCGCAGGCGGTTGATTCGGTTTTCGCTCCACTGCTTGAGCAGCAGGATGAAGAGCGCCAGGATCAGCAACAGGCTCGCCACAGCGAACGCGGCCACGTGGTTGTATTCGTTGTAGAGGATCTCGACGTGCAGCGGCAGGGTGTTGGTCACCCCGCGAATGTGCCCGGACACCACCGACACCGCGCCGAACTCGCCCATGGCCCGGGCGGTACACAGCACCACGCCATAGATCAGGCCCCACTTGATGTTCGGCACGGTGACATGCCAGAACATCTGCCAGCCATTGGCGCCCAGCAGGCGCGCGGCCTCTTCTTCCTGGGTGCCTTGTTCCTGCATCAGTGGGATCAGCTCACGGGCCACGAACGGCACCGTGACGAAAATGGTCGCCAGGACGATGCCCGGCAGCGCGAACACGATCTGGATGTCGTGATCCGACAGCCACGGCCCGAACAGGCCCTGGGCGCCGAACATCAGCACGTAGACCAGACCCGCGATCACCGGCGACACCGAGAACGGCAGGTCGATCAGCGTCACCAGCATGCTCTTGCCACGGAATGAATATTTGCTCACGCACCACGCGGCACTGACGCCGAACACCAGGTTCAGCGGCACCGAGATCAGCACGGCGATCACCGTGAGCTTCAGCGCCGACAACGCGTCGGGTTCGAAGATCGCGGTAAAGAATGCCCCCAGGCCGGACTTCAGCCCCTGGGACACCACGATGAACAGTGGTAACAGCAAAAACAGCGCAAAAATCAGCCAGCCGAGGCCGATCAGCACGCGACGCGACGTCGCACTGCCGCGACGGGCGGCGTTGGTGGAGGCTGCGGAAATAGACGATTGGGACATGTTCGCGCCTCCTTATGGGGTTTCGATGCGCCGCTGCAGCAGGTTGATCAGCAGCAACAGGACGAAGGAAACCACCAGCATCAACACGCCGATGGAGGTGGCGCCGGTGTAGTCGTATTGGTCGAGCTTGACCATGATCAGCAGCGGCAGGATCTCGGTTTTCATCGGCATGTTGCCGGCGATGAAAATCACCGAACCGTACTCGCCCACACCACGGGCAAAGGCCAGGGCGAAACCGGTCAACCAGGCCGGCAGCAACGCCGGCACCAGGATGTGGCGGAACACCTGCCACGGCTTGGCACCGAGGCAGGCGGCGGCTTCTTCGACTTCACGGGGAATATCGGCCAGCACCGGCTGCACCGTGCGCACCACGAACGGCAGCGTCACGAAGGTCAGCGCCAGGGTGATGCCCAGCGGGGTATAGGCGATCTTGAAGCCCAGGTCAGTGGCGAACTGGCCCACCAGGCCGGTCGGCGCGTACAACGCCGTCAAGGCAATACCGGCCACGGCGGTGGGCAGGGCGAACGGCAGGTCGATCATCGCGTCGATGATCTTGCGGCCGGGGAAGGTGTAGCGCACCAACACCCAGGCCAGCAGCGTGCCGATCACGCCGTTGATGATCGCGGCGTACAGCGCGGTGCCGAAACTGAGCTTCAAGGCCGCCAGCACCCGTGGCGCCGAGATGATCGCCCAGAACTGCTCCCAGGTGAGTTGGGCGGCATGCACGAACATCGCCGCCAGGGGTATGAGCACAATCAGACTGAGGTACACCAGGGTGTAGCCCAGCGTCAGCCCGAAGCCGGGTATGACGGGGGATATGCGACGCGACATAGAAGTCCTTGGTTGAACACATGAAACTGTGGCGAGGGGATTTATCCCCGTTGGGCTGCGCAGCAGCCCCAAGTGTTATCTGCAATCGAAGTTTAGGGCCGCTGCGCGCCCCAACGGGGATAAATCCCCTCGCCACAGTTCTGTGTACGGCTTTATCTTTGGCTTGTTTGAGCCTGCTTCAGCTTACTGCGCCTGATAGATCTGGTCGAACACGCCGCCATCGTTGAAGAATTTCGGTTGGGCGGTTTTCCAGCCGCCGAAATCCTTGTCGATGGTCACCAGGTCCAGTTTCGGAAACTGGCGCGAGTACTTGGCGGCGACGTCCTTATCACGTGGACGATAGAAGTTTTTCGCGGCGATTTCCTGGCCCGCCGGGCTGTACAAGTGCTTGAGATAGGCTTCGGCGATCTCGGCGTTGCCTTTTTTCTCGGCGTTCTTGTCCACCACCGCCACCGGCGGTTCGGCGAGGATCGACAGCGACGGCACGACGATGTCGAACTTGTCGGCGCCGCCATCTTCCTTCAGCGCCAGGAAGGCTTCGTTTTCCCAGGCCAGCAACACGTCGCCCTGACCGTTGTTGACGAAGGTAATGGTCGAGCCACGGGCGCCGGTGTCGAGGATCGGCACGTGCTTGAACAGCGCTTGCACGTATTCCTTGGCCTTGGCTTCGTCACCGCCATTGGCCTTCAGGCCATAAGCCCAGGCCGCGAGGAAGTTCCAGCGCGCACCGCCGGAAGTTTTCGGGTTCGGGGTGATGACCGACACATCATTCTTGATCAGGTCGCCCCAGTCCTTGATGCCCTTGGGATTGCCCTTGCGCACCAGGAACACGATGGTGGACGTGTAAGGCGTGCTGGCATCCGGCAGGCGTGTTTGCCAATCCAGCGGCAGGGACTTGCCCAGCTTGGCGATTTCATCGATGTCGCCGGCCAGGGCCAGGGTCACCACATCGGCCCGCAGACCATCGATCACCGCCCGGCCTTGCTTGCCCGAACCACCGTGGGATTGCTGGATCTTCACGCTGTCGTCCGGGTGCGCTTTCTTCCAGAAACTGGCGAATTCGGCGTTGTAATCCTGATACAGCTCGCGCGTCGGGTCGTAGGACACGTTGAGCAGCTCGTAATCCTTGGCGACAGCGGAACCTGCAAAAACAGCACTGGCCAGCGCGGCCAGGGCATAACGACGAATGGACGACATGGTGAAAGCTCCTGGAATTCTGATGTTCTTATGGCTTCTGGAAATTCGTTTGGCTTGTAGAAAAAAGATCGCAGCCTTCGGCAGCGCCTACACCTAGCCCCCCGTAGGAGCTGCCGAAGGCTGCGATCTTTTGCTTTTCAAGACGGTTTATGGCTCGGCTGCTGCAAGCGGAATTTTTCCTTGCGTTCGATCTGGACCACCTGGGCGTTGTGCACGGTGATTTCCACTGCCCCAAAGCGAAGATCGCGCAACGCGCTCTGGATCTCCCGCAAGATGGTTGCTTCGTCCTGGCCGTCAACGCTACGTAGGGATGCGCTCATGCTGCTGCTCCTTGAATGAATGCCTGGCAGTGGGCGGCACTGCTTGCGGCGTGGAGCAATAGTAGATAAGCGCGGATATTCTTAAAAAGACTATTTAAGAATTTTTATATAACCAAAAAAACATCGAGCGCTCGGTGTCCTACGGCGGGTGTGTTTGCGAGCCTTTTTCCCTGCCAGGCTCTCGGATATTTCCTTCGAAACGCCGGGCTGTTCATGAACTAGGCAGCGTTCTGGGGCGCCGCTAACCTTTGTTCGTCATCGCAAAAAACGGTGACACGGACGTGCAAGTCCGGTTTTGGTACGCAATTGGTTATGGCTATTGACCGAGCATTTTTTTATGCTCGCGTCCGTTATGGCGATTGTGCGTGGGAGGCCTTCGGGTCTGCCGGCGGTACCGGACCGGTCTTGCACACCTACGCACAGTTGCCACCTCTTCGAATGCAAGCGAAAGGATGGCAACCCCAACTCTGGTACATAAATATGGTCAAGCCTTCACCTAATCCTCCGCAAAACGGCCACAAATCCCGTGTCCAAGCGCAGGAAGAAAAAAAGCTCGAAGACGCCGCCACCCGCGCCCTCGACTACTACCTCAAACCCCAACCCTCCCCGCCCGAACCTGACAAAAACCAGCTCTTCATCGTCTCCCCCCACATCGACACCGAAACCCTGCTGGCCAACGCCTCCGAAGACCTGCTGTCCATCAGCACCATCGCCGCCGACCTGGCTGACGACGTCGACGACTCACGCCGCTGCGTGGCCCTGGCGATCAGTCGCATGGCCGATGGGGTTCAGTTGTTGGTCGAGCGGGCGTTGGATGATCTGGAAACCAAGGGGATGGCGGCGCCTGATGCCAAGGGGTAACGCTGGCATTGATGCAGGCTGAGCTGACGCCATCGCGAGCAAGCTCGCTCCCACAGGGTTTTTCAGGTTCAACTCCAATCCACTGTGGGAGCGAGCTTGCTCGCGATAGCGGAGTATCAGTCAACATCAATGCCACCGACGATCAAGCAATGACCGGCGCGCAGTCCCAATCCAACTGCGCCGCCGCCACCGGCCGGCCAAACCAGTAGCCCTGCCCGAGCTCACAAGCCTGTTCCAGCAGGAATGCCGCTTGCTCACGCTGCTCGATGCCCTCGGCATGCACTTGCATGCCCATGCTGCGGGCCAGGGCGATGATCACCCGGACGATCGCCGCGTCATCCTCATCCCACGGCAACCCCGCGACAAAACCCTGATCGATCTTGAGCTTCTGCACCGGCAAGCGCTTGAGACGCAACAGCGACGAATACCCCGTGCCGAAATCGTCGATCGCCAGCCGCACACCCAGTTCCCGCAGGCGATGCATCTGCTCCAGCGCCACTTCCGGATCCTCCATGACCGCGCTTTCGGTCACTTCCAGCTCCAGGCAGGCCGGGTCCAGGCCCGTGTCGTGCAGCACCCGGGCGACCTGCTCGTATAACTCGCGATGGGCGAACAACCGGCTGGAGACGTTGACCGCGACGAACGACAACGCCACGCCGGCCTGTTGCCATTGACACATCTGCCGACAGGCCTGGTCCATGACCCAGGCATCGATCTGGGCGATCAGCCCGGTGCGCTCGGCGATAGGAATGAACTCGGCCGGCGACACCAACCCACGCTTGGGATGCTGCCACCGCACCAGCGCCTCGACCCCGATCACACGGCTGGTCGCCAGGTCGTGCACCGGTTGGTAATGCACCCGCAATTCCTGCTGCTCAAGGGCGCGGCGCAGTTCGGAGGCAATCTCGACCCGTTGCTGAGCGTGGGCGGTAAGCTCCTCGGTGTACAGCGCGTAACCATCACGCCCGGCGCTCTTGGCCTTGAACAACGCCGAATCGGCGTTGCGCAGCAACTGCCCGGCGTTGAGGGCATCGCCGGGGAACAGGCTGATGCCGATGCTGGCATTGATGAACAGGGACTGCTGATCGATCCGCAACGGCTCCTTCAGTGCGTCGAGAATCCGCCGGGCCAGGACCGCCGCCTGCCCGGGCTGCGAACAGTTTTCCACCAGCACGGCAAATTCATCGCCGCCCAGCCGAGCCAGGGTCACGCCCGGCGCAAAGAGCCCGCGAAACCGCTTCGACACACCCTTGAGCAACTCATCGCCGACGTTGTGCCCCAGGCTGTCGTTGATATTTTTGAAATGATCCAGGTCCACCAGCAGCAGCGCGCAGCTACGCTTGTGAAGTTGCGCCGACGCCAGGGCTTGTTCCGTACGATCGGAAAACAACAGCCGATTGGGCAGGCCGGTCAATGGATCGTGATGGGCCAGGTGTGCCAATTCGTGTTGCGAATCCTTGATCGCACTGATGTCGGAAAACACCGCGACGTAATGGCTGATCTGGCCACTGTCGTCGTAAATGACGCGGATTGTTTGCCATTGAGGGTAGATTTCGCCGCTTTTACGCCGGTTCCAGATCTCACCGCTCCACTCGCCAGCGCTGGCCAGGGAAGCAAACATGTCACGATAGAAATCCGGCCCATGGCGACCCGACTTGAACAGATTGGGTCGCCGGCCCAGCACTTCGTCCCGAACGTAACCGGTGATGGTCATGAAGGCCCGATTGACGTGCACGATCAAACCGTTGCGGTCCGTCACCAGTACACCTTCGCGGGTGCAATCAAAGACGGCGGCCGCCTGGCGCAGGCGTTCGCGATCCACCTTGTGCTCGCCCTTGCCGAAAAACCGGGACACACGTACCCGAGCCAGGAAAATCAGCCCAGCGCTGACCAGGACCCAGGCATAACCGTTAATCAGTTGCCAGTGAAGCCGGTCAGCGGATTGATCGAAGAAACTGCTCAATAAATAACCAACCAACTGCAGCCAGATGACTGACAGCAAGAGATAAAGCAGCGCTGAGCGCAAAGCAGTGCGGTGGTAGGCAGTCATTCGGCCATCCATGTCCCTACGAAGAGTCTGGAATTATAGAGGAAGAAACATCCTGCCACTCTTATCTGAAAGGCCGACTGGTTTTATCTGTCGGGCCGGTGATAATGCAACGGCAGTTTCTATCTTTATCGAGGGCCCTACAGCCTATGTGGTACGAAGGTTTTCTTGGCTTGTCGCCCTGGTCACTGGTGGCAGTCACCCTGCTGATGACCCACGTCACGATCATTGGCGTCACGGTCTACCTGCACCGTTATTCGGCTCATCGCTCCCTCGAGCTCAATGCCGGCCTCAAACATTTCTTCCGCTTCTGGCTGTGGCTGACCACAGCCCAGAACACCCGCGAGTGGACCGCCATCCACCGCAAGCACCACGCCAAATGCGAAACCGAGGATGACCCCCACAGCCCGGTCATCAAAGGTTTGTCCACCGTACTGCGCAAAGGCGCCGAGCTGTACCGCGCCGAAGCGCAGAACCCGGAAACCCTGCGCATCTACGGCAAGAACTGCCCCGACGACTGGATCGAGCGCAATCTCTATAGCCGCTTCCCGCTGCTGGGCGTGGCGATCATGGGCGTCATCGACCTGCTGCTGTTCGGCACCATCGGCATCACCATCTGGGCCATCCAGATGATGTGGATCCCGGTCTGGGCCGCTGGCGTGGTCAATGGCCTGGGCCATGCCGTGGGCTACCGCAACTTCGAATGCCGCGATGCGGCGACCAACCTGGTGCCTTGGGGCATCCTGATCGGTGGCGAAGAACTGCACAACAACCATCACACCTACCCCAATTCAGCCAAGCTGTCGGTTCGCAAATGGGAATTCGACCTGGGCTGGGCCTGGATCCAGGTGTTCAGTTTCCTGCGTTTGGCCAAGGTCCAGCGGGTCGCACCGATCGCCCACCGGGTCGAAGGCAAGGGCCACCTGGACATGGACACCGCCATGGCGATCCTCAATAACCGCTTCCAGATCATGGCCCAGTACCGCCGGCTGGTCATCGCGCCGCTGGTCAAGCAGGAACTGGCGAAGGTCGATCACTCGGTGCGGCACCAGTTCCACCGGGCCAAACGCCTGCTGTCGCGGGAAACCAGCTTGCTGGATGACCGTCATCACGTGCGCATCCAGAACATGCTGGAACACAGCCAGGCGCTGAAAGTGATCTACGAAAAACGCCTGGCCTTGCAGCAGATCTGGGTCAAGACCAGCAGCAACGGCCATGACATGCTCGCGGCCATCAAGGAATGGGTCCACGAGGCCGAGGCCAGCGGCATCCAATCCCTGCGCGACTTCGCCGACCAGCTCAAGACCTACTCGCTGCGGCCTGCCACGGCCTGACATCATCTGTGGCGAGGGGATTTATCCCCGCTGGGCTGCGCAGCAGCCCCTGGATCTTGATGGCTCGGCGTGTCAGATCAATTGAGTTGACTGCTTTGGGGCTGCTTCGCAGCCCAGCGGGGATAAATCCCCTCGCCACAGGTTCGTGATTGGCTGAGTTCCCCCCGCCGCCCTTCGTCGGCTGAAAAGGAACTTCGCCTCAAATCCCTTATCTCAAAGAGCACTTCGCCATCCAGGCGGGCTTTGGAGTAAGCGCGTGCAAACCCACAGCAGTGCACGTTCTTTGAGATTTGTACCGATGGTCGACAAGAACCTACAGGATTCATCCCAGCCTCATTGGCCCGAAGCGGCCCAGACACTCATGGCACTGATGCACGCCCAGGGCGAAGTGGCGCGCCTGAGCGAGCGTGAGCAGCTGTTCAGTTCGCTGCTGGTCAGTGTCAATGCCGTGCTGTGGGCCTTCAACTGGGAAACGCGACAAGTGCTGTACGTCAGCCCCGCCTACGAACGGATCTTCGGCCGCCCTGCCGGCCTGGTAATGGCCGATTTCAACGAGTGGCGCGACGCAATCTATCCCGACGACCAGGACTACGCCGAACGCAGCCTAGCCGAAGTGCTGGTCAAAGGCGCCGTCGAGGATCGCGAATACCGCATCATCGCCGCCGATGGCCAGATCCGCTGGCTCAGCGACAAATGCTTCATCAATCGCAAGGCCGAACCAGGACAGCCGGTGATTGTGGTGGGCATCGCCGAAGACATCACCGAAAAGAAGCTGCTGGAAAGCGAGCTGCAGCGACTGGCGACCACCGATGTCCTGACCCAGAGCAGCAATCGTCGGCATTTTTTCGAGTGCGCCCACCGCGAATTCGCGCAGGCACGGCTACAAGGAATGCCCATGGCGTTCCTGTTGCTGGACATCGATGACTTCAAGGTGATCAACGACACCTACGGCCATCAGGAAGGCGATACCGTGTTGCAGAAAATCGCCGAAAGCGGCCGGTCCGTGCTCAGGCGTGGAGACCTGTTCGGGCGGATCGGCGGCGAAGAGTTCGCCGCGGTGTTCCCCGGCTGTGCCCCGGACATGGCGTTGCAAGTGGCCGAACGCTTGCAACGGGAGATTCAACGCCTGGCCTTCCGCAGCGGGGATCAGAGCTTCGGTATCACCGTCAGCCAGGGTCTGACTAGCATCACCGCCGAAGACCAGAGCCTCGACAGCCTGTTCGCCCGCGCCGACGCGGCCATGTACGAAGCCAAGCGCCAGGGTAAGAATCGCATTATTGCGGCTTGAGTGAGTTGTCCCGCCATTGATTAACTGTGGGAGCGGGCTTGCTCGCGAATGCGGTGTTTCAGTAAAGAAAATATCGACTGATACACCGCATTCGCGAGCAAGCCCGCTCCCACATTGGGTTAGGTGATAGTCCTACTTGCGGCGCATCCGCATCAACTCCGGCAACCCGATCTTCAGCAAGCGCGCCGTGCGGCCACGGGCCAGTTCTTCAAGCCCTTCATGCTCGGTCAGATGAGCCATCTGCGCCGCCATGTTCATCACCAATGCCTCGCGGGAATACACCCCACCACCCAGGATATAGGCGGCCGCGATCAACTCGCGCAGCTCCAGCGGCAGGCGCCAGCGCGTGCGCAGCGCCGAACCGAAACCGGCGCCGTACTTGTCCAGTGAATTCCCGACTTCCTCCAGCTCATCCAGCTCGCCACCCGCCTGCGTCCATTCTTCCAGGCAACGCAGCAGCGCCAGGTCGCCGAGTCGATGCAACAACCCGGCGCAATAACAGCGTTCCGGTTCCAGATCCAGCAACCGCGCCAGTATTCGCGCGTACTCGGCGGTGTGCAGCGACAGTTCCCAGTAACGCCGGGCATAGTCCGCCAGGCATGGGACACTGAGGCGGGCGCAGCGCTTGAGGGTCAGGCCGAGGATCAGGTTCATGCTCTGCCCGCTGCCCAGCTGATGCAGTGCCTGGGCCACGGTCTGCACCGGGCCACCGCCCTGATGCTGGGCAGCGCTATTAGCCGCCGCAATCAGCACCCCGGTGATTTGCGGGTCGGTGCGAATCTCTTCTTCCAGCAGTTTCAAGTCCAGGCCGCCGGGGTTGAGGCTGCGTTTGACCGCCACCTGCACATCCGTCATCAGCGGCGCGCCTTCGGACAGATCGCGCCGCCGTTCCAGAAAGGCTGCCAGGGTCAGCCCAGGTCCCGGGACCGGCACGTCGTTGGAGGTTTCTTCGCCGCCACCCAACAGCAATCCCTGCAAACGCAGGGTCAGACTTTCCCGGTTCAAAGGCTTGCTCAAATAGGCCATCGGCGCCAGCGGCAAGACCTCACGCACACTGGCGCTGTCGTTGCGTCGACTCATCAGGATGAACGGCAACGGCGGGGTGCGATGTTGCTGGCGAAGGCCGCGCAGGATCGTCAGGCCATCGACACCCGGCAGCTCCCAATCGGCGATCACCAGGTCATAGGGATTGCTCGCCAGCAGCTCCAACGCCTGTTTGCCATCGCCACAGGTATCCACCCGGGCATCGCAGCGCACACCCGACAACACCTGTTCAAGCAGCTCACGGGACGCCGGATCAGCCTCGGCGATCAATACACGCGGTACAGCCGGTAACGCCACAGCGGTCATGCAGCACACTCCTTTGCCATACTTGCACCTTAGACCTTGGCGGCCGTTCCAGACAGCTCAAAACCCACGGGATATGTTCTCGGACATGAAAAAACCCGCCGAAGCGGGTTTTTTGTGGATAAGTGCACAACCCGGGACTCAGAGCTCGGAGAAGCACTCTTCGATGATCCCCAGGCCTTTGTCCAGTTGCTCGTCCGGCGAGGTCAGCGGCACCAGCACCCGCAGAACGTTGCCATAGGTGCCGCAGGACAGCAGGATCAAGCCCTTGTCACGCGCCTTGGCCACGACCTGAGCCACGGCGGCGGCGTTCGGCTTGTGGGTGTCGCCGTTTTCGAACAGCTCGACGGCGATCATCGCGCCCAGGGCACGGACTTCACCGATGACCGGGTACTTCTTCTGAATGGCCTTGAGGCCCGTGACCAGACGCTCACCCACGGCCTTGCAGCGGTCCAGCAGGTGCTCTTCCTCAAAGACTTCCATCACCGCCAGCGCAGCCGCGCAAGCGATCGGGCTGCCGGCGTAAGTGCCGCCCAGGCCACCTGGAGCGATGGCATCCATGTACTCGGCCTTGCCGCAGACACCGGCCAACGGGAAACCGCCAGCAATCGATTTGGCGAAGGTGGTCAGGTCAGCGGCGACGCCCATCTGCTCCATGGCGAAGAAGGTGCCGGTACGGCCAGCGCCCGTCTGGACTTCGTCAGCGATCAACAGAATGCCGTGCTGGTCGCACAGGGCGCGCAGGCGCTTCATGAACTCCTTGGGCGCCACATAGAAACCACCCTCGCCCTGCACCGGCTCGATGATGATTGCAGCAATGTCACGGGGCTCGGCGTCGTTCTTGAAGATGCGTTCGATGCTGGCGATGGAATCGTCGATGCTCACGCCGTGCAGTTCGTTCGGGTACAGCGCGCGGAAGATGCCGCCGGGCATCAGGCCCATGCCGGCCGAGTACGGCACGACTTTACCGGTCAGGCCCAGGGTCATCATGGTGCGACCGTGGTAAGCGCCGGTGAAGGCGATCACACCGGCACGGCCTGTCGCGGCGCGGGCGATTTTCACGGCGTTTTCCACCGCTTCCGAACCAGTGGTCACCAGCAGGGTTTTCTTGGCGAAATCACCGGGCACCTTGGCGTTGATTTTTTCGCACACTTCCACGTATGGCTCGTAGGCCAGGACCTGGAAGCAGGTGTGGGTCAGCTTGTTCAACTGCGCGGTCACGGCGGCGATGATTTTCGGGTGTACGTGACCGGTGTTCAGTACGGCGATACCGCCGGCGAAGTCGATGAATTCACGACCTTCAACGTCGGTGACCGTGGCGTTCTTCGCCGATTCGGCGAAAATCGGGTGAATCTGGCCGACGCCACGTGGAACAGCGGCGGTACGGCGGGCCATCAACTCAGCGTTAGTCTTGCTCATTACAGTCCTCATTCGCCGCTCATCGGTCGGCGTGGCTCAAGGAATACGCGGCGGGGAGACAACGGCGACAGCATGCGATGATCGACTGCCACAGCGTTCCCGGCCACAAGAAACAGAACGGGTGAAACACGCAAAGGGACAGCGCTCTCGTGCCCTTTGCGCTTGAAGCGGATCAGATACCCAGGCAGAGGTATTTGATTTCCAGGTAGTCCTCGATGCCGTACTTGGAACCTTCACGGCCCAGGCCCGACGCCTTGATGCCGCCGAACGGCGCGACTTCGTTGGAGATCAAACCGGTGTTGACGCCGACCATGCCGTATTCCAGGGCCTCGGCCACACGGAACACACGGCCCAGGTCGCGGGCATAGAAGTACGAAGCCAGGCCGAACTCGGTGTCGTTGGACATCGCGATCACTTCGGCTTCGTCTTTGAAGCGGAACAGCGGCGCCAGCGGGCCGAAGGTTTCTTCCTTGGCCACGGCGGCATTGTTCGGCACATTGGTCAGGATGGTCGGTTCGAAGAAGTTGCCTTCCATCGCCTTGCCGCCCGACAGCACGGTCGCGCCTTTGCTGACCGCATCGGCAATGTGCTCTTGCACCTTGGCGACCGCTTTCTCGTCGATCAACGGGCCAGTGGTGGTGCCATCTTCCAGACCGTTGCCAATCTTGAGCTTGGCCACCGCCACTTTCAGTTTCTCGGCGAAGGCGTCGTACACCGAATCCTGGATGTACAGGCGGTTGGCGCAGACGCAGGTCTGGCCGTTGTTGCGGTACTTGGAAATGATCGCGCCTTCGACGGCCTTATCCAGGTCCGCGTCATCGAACACGATGAACGGCGCGTTGCCGCCCAATTCCAGGGAGACCTTCTTGATGTCCTTGGCGCATTCGGCCATCAGTTGGCGACCGATCTCGGTCGAGCCGGTGAACGACAGCTTGCGCACGATCGGGTTGCTGGTCAGCTCGCCGCCGATATCACCAGCGCTGCCGGTGACCACGCTCAGCACGCCTTGCGGAATGCCGGCACGGTGCGCCAGTTCCACCAGGGCCAGGGCCGAGAACGGGGTTTGCGAAGCAGGCTTGATGACCATGGTGCAACCGGCGGCCAGGGCCGGGCCGGCCTTGCGGGTGATCATTGCGGCCGGGAAGTTCCACGGGGTAATGGCCGCGGTCACACCGATCGGCTGCTTGATCACGATCAGGCGCTTGTCGGGCTGGTGGCCGGGAATCACGTCACCGTAGATGCGCTTGGCTTCTTCGGCGAACCACTCGATGAAGGAGGCGGCGTAGACGATTTCGCCCTTGGCTTCGGCCAGTGGCTTGCCTTGTTCCAGGGTCATCAGGCGACCGAGGTCGTCCTGGTTTTCGATCAGCAATTCGTACCAGCGACGCAGCTTGTTGGCGCGCTCCTTGGCGGTCAATGCACGCCAGGCTGGCAGTGCCTTGTCGGCGGCTTCAATCGCCCGGCGGGTTTCGGCGGCGCCCATTTTCGGCACGGTGCCCAGCACTTCGCCCGTTGCCGGGTTGGTAACCTTGATGGTCTGACCATTGTCCGCATCGACCCAAGCGCCATCGATAAAGGCTTGCTGGCGGAACAACTGGGTGTCTTTAAGCTGCATGTCGGCTTTCCTTAACAGCACCGCGCGCACGCGGAGCAAATTAGATTTGTAGAAAAGGCGCCTCTGGGGCTGCCGTCAGGGAAATCATCCACCGGGCTGAAGCACAGAAATAACGCACATAAGCACAGACGTGCGGTTCAGCACCCAGACAAGAGCGTTTGAAATCTCAAACGAATCCTAGGGCCGATGGGGGTGAAGGACAATAGGCTGTTCGAAAAAAAGAACGAAAAACCTGAATTTGCCCGCTTTTTCTGATCAGCGTAGCCGATGCCCGCCTATGCTCATGAAAACACCGGCAAATCAGCAGCATGGACGCCCGCCATGCATATGAGTATCATGGCGCCCGCATTGCACCAGTAGCTCAGCTGGATAGAGTACTGCCCTCCGAAGGCAGGGGTCGTGGGTTCGAATCCCGCCTGGTGCACCATACATACTGAAAAAGCCCCACGTTGTGAGACGTGGGGCTTTTTTGTGGCCATCGATAGTACAGGGTAATACACGCGAGCTTTGTCAGCGTGCAGGAGATGACTAATGGTCCAGCTTGACCTCAAGTTGCTCGGGAGCTGGCTCAATATTTCCCAAAGACTTCACAACCAACCCGCACTTCTGGGCTTTCGAAAAAAGCCCCGCATCATGAGTCCATATCTCATCAGCATTGGTCGCTAAAGCAATAGAGATGATCTGACGATCAAATCGTAACTTGGCTTTCGTAGCCGCGGGATCAAGCACCTTCAGCTCGTGATCATCAACCATACGGGCACATTCGACCGCGGCAATCTGATCAAACGATACGATCTCAAAACACGAAAAGCCGTTTATGACATCCAGATGGCCCTGGTGAAAGTCTCGATCAACACCAACCAGATACTCAGCCAATGCAGGCGTCGGGATCAGAACAGTCCCACCTCTTGCGTCGACCAATTCGATTAGGGCCTCAGCCCTAGCCTCCGCCCTATCAACATTATGGCCAGTGGCAGGGTCAACCAGAACGATACCGTCCTTTGCATTTCCCAAGACTTGGACGAGGACGTTGGTATCGAGAACTATGCGCACCTCATCCCCTTAGGTTCTGAATCGTTCCATGAGGATCATCCATCTCGCTCCAAGTGATACCACCTAGCTCCTTGAGCTGGGTAACCGCACTGCGCAACGAGGTTTTTTCAAGCTTCTCATAGGACTGAATGAACATTTTGCGCAGCCGCCAACCGCCATGTGGCCGACTCTCCCACTCCCCCTTTCCATGAACGCGCACGTACTTGAACAGGAGCTTGCCCAACTGTTCAGCCAGTGCCGTATCGGCTTCACAAAGAAGAGTTTCGCCACCAGCGCCCTCAAGCCGGACAGGAACCGTCTCATCCTTCCCACCAACGACATAGAGGCGCCCCTGAACGCTACCTTGCTTGATGACAACCATGGGAGGAGGAGCGGTCTTTGCTTTGGGAAACTGAAGAATGTTCGTATCCGCTGCCTGCAAGACGCCATCCACTCGATCTTGCTCCATCAGCGCGGATAGCTGCAGGTAGGCTTTTCTTGCGCGCTTAGGACCAATCCCCTGAGCGGCCTCACGCACCCTGTTCAAGACATGAGGGTACGTCTCGTCTTCCACCCACGTATTCAGGCAGACAGAACCTTCGGTGACAGAGTCAAAATGAACATTTTCTTGCGAGCCGAAAAGCTCAGCGAGCTCACACAGATAATCCGTCAAGCGAGCCATTGAGAGCTTGCTTGGGTCGGTTCCGTCGAGTTCGAGCATCAGCTTTTTCATGCTGGCGAGTATAGTTCCGCTCATGTGATCCTGCTATGCCTGCATTTGTAACCCAATGCCGAGGGTCAGCTGCCTGACAAGTGACCGTTCAGTTTTTGGAACCGGGGACGTTAAATGCCCGATTTTTTGTGTAACCGCTGATCTCTTCAACGCTTCTGCAACGCCTCCAACCGCGCCGGCAAATCCTCCTTGGGAAAGCGCTTGTGCAACGCAAGCAGCTTCTCATCGGCAGCCTTGCTCTCTCCCGCCTGACGCAAGCGCAGGATTTCCTGCAGGCCTTGCTCCAGCGAGGGCGGGGCGACGGCCGCAGGTTTGCTCATTTTCGCCATAGGCTTATCCGCCAGGGCCTGCACCGGGCTTGCCGGGGCTCGGGCCAGTTCGCTCTGGGGCGCCATGCGGGTGATCGGTGCGGGAGCAGGCATGGCCGGCGGTGGTGCGGCGGCAACGGCGGGCTCCTGCCGATCAGCGGAAAACTCCATCGAAGCGGGTGAGGCCAGCTCCTCGTGGGGAACGGGTGAGCGCAATACCAGGCCGATCATCAGCGCCACGCCGGCGACCGTGGCGAATGCCATCTGCCAGCGCGGCCGTTGGCAGGCCTGCAACCAGCGTTTCCACAAGCTCGGTGTCGGCGTCGGAGCTTCGCGGCGGGCGGTGGCCAGGATGAAAGCGTCCAGGGACGCCGGTGGCTCGCCGCTGGCGTGTTGGCGGAAATGCTCGATCAGCACTTCGTCGTTCGGATCCGGGGTGTGTTTGGAGTCGATCATGCGGGTACCTCCTCGGCCAGCAGCCGATGCAACTTCTGCTGGGCGTAACGCAAGCGGCTTTTGACCGTTTCCAGCGGGGCGCCGGTCAGGGCGGCAATCTGCGGCAATTCCAGGTCGCCGTGCAGGCGCAGCAAGAAGACTTCCCGCTGGTCTTCGGGCAAGGCCTGCAACGCGGCGTCCAGGCGAGCCTGATCGCGACTCAGGCTCAACTGTTGCTCGGGACTGCTGGTGTCGTCGGGCTGGACGTGAAGCTGCTCGTCGTAACTGTCGTGCAACGGCGTGTGGACACCGTGTCTGCGCCAGTGATCGATCAAGCGGTTACGGGCAATCTGGAACAGCCAGGTGCGAAAGCTCGCCCGCCCTTGTGGCTGGGTCGCGCTGCGGATCAGGCTGAGCCAGGTGTCCTGGAAGATTTCCTCGGCCAGTTCGGCCTTGTTGCTCAAGGACACGAGGAACCGGTAAAGCCCCTGCCGATGGCGGGCGTACAGGACTTCGAAAGAAGCCCCGTCGCCATTGCGGTAGCGGGCCAGCAGCGACTCGTCGCTGGAAGAATCAAGCGCAGCGGGCATGTGGGGCGCGAACTCCTTTCCGGTCATTGCAACACAGTCCTGGCAGACAACAAGGGTCCCCTGTGGGAGCGAGCTTGCTCGCTCCCACATGTGATCCTTGCTGTGCTCGGGATCAGCGCTTGGGTGCAGGTTTGAGGCTCTGGGCAAGCTCCACCAACTGCACAAACTCGGCACGCAGCCCAAACGGATCATCACCGCGGGCGGAGCGGGCCAGTTGCGCCGTGTCCTTCAAGCTCATCGTCCCAGTGTAACGCCCATCACCCTTGAGCTGTTGGGCGAAGGCCGCCACGGCGGCCGAGAAGCGTAAATCATCGCTGGCCTTGGCATCGTTTGGTGCGCTGTCGATAGGGTGCTCGATCAAGCGGCTGCTGCCACCTTCAGCGGGCTTGTAGCGTACGCGCAACATCGCCAATTCCCCTGACTGGCCATCCTGCCTGGGTGTGTTGGCATAACGCAGCGGCTCCAACCAGCCCGGCTGGCCCTTCGGGACAATTTCGTACAACGCCGTCACCGTGTGCCCGGCACCGATCTCGCCCGCATCGACCTTGTCGTTGTTGAAATCCTCACGCTTCAGCGCGCGGTTCTCATACCCCAGCAGGCGATATTCGCTGACCTGGGCGGGGTTGAACTCCACCTGCACCTTCACATCCTGCGCGACTGTCGCCAGGGTTGAGCTGAGTTGGTCCACCAAGACCTTGCGCGCTTCGAGCAGGTTGTCGATGTAGGCGTAGTTACCGTTACCGGCGTCAGCCAGTTGCTCCATCAGGTGTTCATTGTAGTTATCCACACCGAAGCCCAGCGTGGTGAGGGACACACCGCTTTTACGCTGGTCCACCGCCATCTGCTTGAGGCTGTCGAAGTCACTGATGCCGACGTTGAAGTCACCGTCAGTGGCCAGCAGGATGCGGTTGATGCCTTTGTCGATAAAGCTCTCCCGAGCCATCTGATAGGCCAGTTCGATCCCCGAGGCGCCGGCCGTGGAACCACCGGCGTCCAACTGATCGATCGCATTGCGGATCTTCACCTTGTCGCGGCCCGAAGTGGGCTTGAGCACCACCCGGGATTCGCCGGCATAGACCACCAGGGACACGCGGTCCTGGTCACGCAGTTGATCCACCAGCAACTTCAGTGTGCTTTTGACCAGCGGCAGGCCTTCACGGCGGTCCATGGAACCGGAAACGTCCACCAGGAAGACCAGGTTGGCCGGGGCCAGGTCCGCCACGGCGCGGTCGCTCGCCTTGATGCCAATGCGCAGCAGGCGGGTGTGTGGATTCCACGGCGACGGGGCCACTTCGGTGGTCACGCCAAAGGGGGAACCGTCGGTGGGCAAGGCATAGTGGTAAGGGAAGTAGTTGACCATTTCCTCCAGTCGCACAGCCCCTTCGGGCGGCAGGCTGCCTTGATTGAGGAAACGTCGCACATTGGCATAGCTGCCGGTATCGACATCCACGCTGAAGGTCGAGACCGGCGTTTCGGCCACGCTATGGATAGGGTTGTCCGGCAGTTTTTCGTACTGTTCGCGTGGTTCAGAGCGGTAATCCCCGGCGACGGCGTCGTTCGCTACCCGTGGGGCGGGTATCGCTGCCGGGACGGCCATGCGCTTGGCCATCGGCTCGCGCATATAGGTGACCTCGCCTTGCGGTGCAACGCTGGGGGCCACAGGCACGGGTTCGGCCGGCTTGGCAGTCTCCCGGGACGAAGACAACCCACAGCCGGCCAATGCCACCAGCAAGGTCACGGCAAAGCCCTGGGCAGCGGGGCGCAAAAATGGAAATGGACGGGACATGGGCTGAACCTCGTGAATGAATGATCCGTACACAGGCTCAGACGCAAGGCATGGGTGGTTCGGGTTAACGGCCCGAAAAATTTTTTGACCGCTCGTCACGCAGCCTCCGAGGCGCTCCGTTTCTGTTCTTCAGCCCCTTGATAAACCAGCCAATTTCCCTCAAGTTACCGCCCCCCAAGTCGAGACACTAAAGTGCCATCAACCCTATAAGGACATTCCGTGCTCAAAACCCTTCTCAAGATCGCCGCCGTCGTCGCCACTCTGTCGATGACCGGCTGCGTGTCCTACACCGTCACCGGCCCGGTGGGCGCCCCGCAACACCCAGCCCCCGTGAACAGTCCGCGTATCGCCCAGATCGCCGATGTCGCCGTGACCGCACCGGATGTCAACGAAGCCACCCGCACCGCCATCAGCCGCTCACTGACGGCCCAGCTGAACCAGTACGTGCAGACCGGCGGCTACTTCAAGCAAGTCACTGAATACCCGACGCGCCTCGGTGAGAACGACGTGCTGCTCAAGTTCAACATGACCTCCCTCAAGGGCCATCGCGGCGTGCATCCGGGTTACGTCCCGGGGGCCTTGCTGACGCTGACCGTCTGGATCTGGGTGAACGGCCCGATCTACGTCGACAGTTTTGATGTCGCCGGTAACCTGGTGATCGTCGACCGTGACGGCAAGGAACTGGCAGCGGCCAAGGAAGAGGTCAAGCTCGAACGCAACGTCGGTCTGTATGGCCGTGAATACTGGGCGCCGACCATGGGTGCCCAGCAAATGAATCAGCTGGTCGCACAGCTGTTGGATAGCGCCACCGCACGCCTGGCCAAACAGTAATTCCAAGGAGCAACATATGATGGGTTTCATCAAACACAGCCTGGTGCTTGCCGCCGTCCTGCTCACCGGTTGCGTGTCCTACTCGCAACACGAACTGCCCGCCGTGCAGACCTGGCCGCCCGCCGCCACGGTCCAGCAAAAGCCCACCGCCTACGTGCGTACCACCGCCTTGAACCAGGTCAACAGCGGCCCGACCGTTGCCGCTTCGGGCGCCCAGGCCACGGCGTGGGAAACCTCCGTGGCCGAGACCTTCCGTGACTCCGGACGGTTCACGCGGGTCAGCACCGACAAGGTCGCCTCGGACATTTACGCCGAAGCCACCTTGAGCAACAACGAAAAATTCAGCATGGCCTCCGCCATCATCACCGGTGCCACCTTCTTCATCATTCCGTCCACGGCGCAAAACACCTTCACCCTCGAAACCGTGTTCAAGGACAAGGACGGCAAGGAGTTGGGTCGTGTGAAAAAGAGTGAATCGGTGCGGACCTGGATGCACCTTGTGCTGATCGTAGGCATTCCGTTCCAGCAGGACACCCGCGACGTGGTGCAGGCGTTGACGCGCAGCACGCTGGACGAGGCGGTGCGCCGGCAGTTGTTGTAACTGACGGCTCCCGCAACGATGTGAGATTTATTGTGGCGAGGGAGGTTGCTCCCTCACCACAGATCATTCCAGTTTTGACTGTATCGCGGCCCGGTCACTCAGCCCCGATTTCCACCACCGTTTTTCCTTTCCCCCGCCCCTCGGCTACCTGCGCAAAGGCCTCATTGACATCCCCCAGGCCAAACCGGGTCTGATCGACCTTGATCCGCAACGCTCCGGCCTCGAACAGCACCGTTGCCTCCCGCAAAATTTGCCCGTGGTGCTCGCGCCCCTTGCCGGTCAGCAGCGGCATGAGGGTGAACACGCCGGAATAACTCGCCCCACGGAACGACAACGGTGCGAGGCTATGTTGTCCCCAACCGAGACAGCTGAGGACATGACCGGTGTAGGTTTTCACTGCATTGAACGACGCATCCAAGGTCGGGCCACCGACGGTGTCGTAGACGATATCGAAGCCCTCGCCATCGGTGTGCAGGCGTACGTAACTCTCGGTGTCCTGGGTCCGGTAGTCGATGGCGGTGGCGCCCAGTTCATGAATGAAGTCCAGGCTGGAGGCCGAGCCGGTGGCGTAGACCTCGGCGCCACGAGCCTTGGCAATCTGCACGGCCATTTGCCCGACACCGCCCGCGCCGCCATGGATCAGCACTTGTTGGCCGCTCCGGACGTTGGCGCGGTCTACCAGCCCTTCCCAAGCCGTGATGAACACCAGCGGCAAGGCGGCGGCTTCACGCATGCTCAATGCACGGGGCTTGAGCGCAATCAAGCGGGCATCGACGGCGATGTATTCGGCCAACGCACCTTGGGCGCCGCCGATCCCGCCGGCCATGCCAAACACCTCATCGCCCGACGCGAAGTCGTGCACGTCTTCACCCAGTTCGACCACCGTCCCGGCCAGGTCGATACCCAATACGGCGGGCAGCGGCTGGCGGGCATGGGCACCGCCTCCCGCCGCAATCTTGGTATCCAGCGGATTGACTCCGACCGCATGGACCTTGATCAATACCTGGCCTTTGCCGGGTACAGGCCGCGGGACATGACGCACGACCAGAGGGGCCTGGGCGGTTTCGGCAATGGCGGCGAGCATGGTGTTGTTCATGACGGTAAACCTCCAATAAGTGGGTGAGTTCATGTTGCAGCCGCCGATGCATTCCGATAAGTAAGCAACAATGGATAGAATTTATTCCAAACAGAGGCCAAATCCTGATGGATCTGTTCGACGCAATGCAGGTGTTCGTACGGGTGGTGGAACGTGGCTCGTTCTCGGCCGTCGCCCGGGAATTGAACTTGGGCCAACCCGCAGTGAGCAAACAGATCCGCGCGTTGGAACAACATCTCGGTGGAGCGTTGTTTGCCCGCAGCACCCGCCAGCTCGCGCTGACCGACCAGGGCCAGCGTTTCTACGCCCAGAGCAAGGACATACTCGCCAGCCTGGACACGGCCAAGCTCAGTTTCGCCAGCGGGCAGGAACAGATCGCCGGCCCCCTGCGTGTGGCGGCGCCAGTGAGCTTCGGACGGTTATGCATTGCGCCCCTGGTGGGCGAATTCCTGGCGCGTCATCCAAAGGTCCGGATCGACCTGCGCCTGAGCGATCAAAACGAAGACGTGCTGAAGGAAAACATCGACGTTGCCATTCGGATTGGCACGGTGAAAAACGAGGGGCTGGTGGCCGTTTCCCTTGGCGACAGTCCGCGCCGGGCCTACGCGTCCCCAACGTATCTGCAACGACACGGCACGCCGCTGGAGCCGACTGACCTGGCCCACCACAATTGCCTGGGTTTCACCCTGCTGGAGCATTACGACGTCTGGCAATTCGATCAGCAAGGCAAGCGACACAACGTGACCATCAAGGGCAACGTCACCAGCAACAGCAGCGAAGCGATCCGGGAAATGGTACTGGCCGGGCTGGGTATTTCGCTGTCACCGCAATGGTTGTTCGCTGCCGATGTGCGCCAGGGGACCGTGTCCACTCTGCTGGCCGATTACCAACCGATGGCGCTGCCCATCAGCGCCGTCTTCAGCCATGATCGCCGCCGGTCGGCACGCACCCGTGCCTTTGTGGACTTTCTGCGTGAGCGTCTTTGAGCGGCCGGTAGCCACATAA
Organism: Pseudomonas sp. B21-054; assembly: GCF_026016345.1. Classification (NCBI taxonomy): domain Bacteria; kingdom Pseudomonadati; phylum Pseudomonadota; class Gammaproteobacteria; order Pseudomonadales; family Pseudomonadaceae; genus Pseudomonas; species Pseudomonas sp. B21-054. The sequence continues at coordinate 152,144 of NZ_CP087204.1, read as the reverse complement.
TTAGCATCCGAGATGGCGATGCTGGAGCTTCGAGCATTTAACCTTGCCAGGTGTTGACTTCTCATCAAGGGCCGAATCCTAGACATCACATGCAATAAAACGTAACCACTTGTCGCAGAATGGAAATTTTTCAGTCAAGCCGTCAAGGCCTAGATTGGGTCTTGTTCGATAGCGAGTGAGTAAGCTGGCTCAGATCGGCGAGGTTTTGGTCAACTCTCGCAGTATCTTCTTGCTGGCGCAGTTGGTGAAATAGCTCATATTGCGACTCGGCGTGTTGCTTGGCCAGGTCATGAGAAATTTGACCCGCACTATCAAGAATTTCGCGGTCGTTCAATGTCAGAAAACCATCGAGCTTTTTCACCCACTCAGCCATGGACATTGGGATGCGACGCATGGCTTGGCCCTCCGCAAACACCAAGTATTGCTCGACCAGATTGTTCAAAGCGCTGAGCTCTTCTGCCGAAAGGTAGTTCTTAGCGTTAGCGACATCCTGTTTGCGCACCTGGCGCCGCGCCAATTGGTCAGTCCCATGTGGGGTTTACCGCTGTCGGCACGATTGTGAATAAGCTCAGCCGCAGTCTGCCGGGTAATCGCCCAGTGCACTTTGTTTTGCACGGTCTTGAAGAAGTTGATGCTGGCTTCCTGAGTCGGGTCGTAGTCCACACTGGTGGCATAGATGTCGGTAATCTTCTGGTAGAAGCGTTTTTCGCTGGTGCGAATATCCTGAATGCGCCGCGTCAGCTCTTCAAAGTAGTCGAACGGCTGATCGGGATTTTTCAGGCGCTCATCATCCAGTAAAAAACCTTTGACGATGTAGTCACGCAACTGCCGAGTGGCCCACTGACGGAAGCGCGTTGCCGTATGGCTTTGTACGCGATAGCCCACGGAGATAATGGCATCAAGGTTGTAGTGCTTGAGATTGCGCTTCACTTGACGCGTACCTTCCTGACGAACTACTAAGAAATCCTTAGTGGTTGCGTTTTGATCAAGCTCACCTTCGCTGAAGATGTTCTTCAGATGCATCAACACGTTCTCTGGCGTGGTATTGAATAACTCGCCCATCAAGGCTTGGGTCAACCATACGGTCTCGTCGACAAAGCGCACGTCCAACCGGGTTCGCCCGTCTTCGCTCTGGTAGATGATGAACTGCGAGGTATTGCGATTGGCGTTATCCGTGCTCATAGCTCAACGACTCCGCCTTGACTAACAGCGCGACCAGTCCCCAATGTGACCCCCTCAATGATGCACCAGTGCTTGAATGACCAAAGTCAGGCGGCTTTCGGTCGCCGCCGAATGAGACTGCTCCATGCCCGAAACGAACCGGATCGCCTCGATGGCTGCGGTGGATAACTCATATTCTTCTTCGGGCGCTCCTGGCGGGAAGCGCCGTTCGAGATAACCCTCCGACAGCCAGCCCGCTACATAGGTTTGCGCTGTTCCCAGATGCTCGCCTCGCACGCGCAGCTCTTCGGGTTCCCGCTCGATACGTTCATGGAAGATGGATGCGGGCAGACCCCGTTCGCTTTCGTACAGATGGGTCTGGAGCAGTCCCAGGGTCAGAGGCCCATGATCAGAGGCCAACAGCCGCCACAATGGCTGGGTCCGCAACCGACGAAACGTAGCAATGGCTGTACTGGCTTTCATGCAAGGCTCCCCAACAGAAGAGATGCCCATGGTAAACACAAAGTGCGCTGAATCTACCTCGAATCAGGCTGGCTCATACCGCTTCAGAAAAGGCCTACAACAAAACTTAAGGATTGTAGTCAGTGTTCCGACGCTAGAGCCGAACCATAAACACGATCTCCCCGCCCCGGAAAGTACGCCGCCGCAGCCACGCCTACCGCCCCCATCACCACGCAATACCCCACGCACACCCACGGGCTCCACGGCACCAGCGCAATCAGCAGCAACGGCGTCATGCTCGCCCATAGCGCATAGGCGATGTTGTAGGTGAACGAGATGCCGGACACTCGAATTTTCGGCGGAAACAGGCTGACCATCACCGAAGGCACCGCGCCGACCACGCCGCAACCCAGGCCGGCGATGGCATAGGCCAGGCCCAGCCAGGCGCCGCCGCTGATCAGGCTGGCATAGAGCACCGCGATGCCCACCGGCAGCAACAGGCTGTAGAGCATGACGGTGCGCCAGGCGCCGATGCGGTCGACGATGAGGCCGGCCAGGACGCAGCCGATGTTCAGGAAGACAATGCCCAGGCTGCTCAGGGCAAAGGTGTGACTGGGGCTCATGCCGAAGCTTTTCTGCATCACGGTCGGGGTGATGACCACGAACACCACCACGGCGGAGGTCAGCACGCAGGTGAGGATGACGGCGGGCAACAGGGCATTTCGATGGTCCCGCAGGACCGTGCGCAACGGCAATTCCGCCGCGCCTTCGCGATTGGCTTGCAGGGCCATGAAGATCGGCGTTTCGCTCAGCCAGCGGCGCAACCAGACGCCGATCACGCCGAAGACCCCGCCTAGCAGGAAGGGCAGGCGCCAGGCGTAATCGAGGATCTCCGCTGGCGTGTAGATCCGCGCCAACGCTGTGGCGGTCAGGGCGCCGAGCAAGTAGCCGAAGGTCAGGCCGGCCTGGAGGAAACCCAGGGCGTAGCCGCGATGATGCAGCGGTGCATGTTCGGCCACGAACACCCAGGCGCTGGGCACTTCTCCGCCCACTGCCGCGCCCTGCAAGATACGCAACGCCAGCAACAGCAACGGGGCGAAGTAACCGATTTGCGCGTAGGTCGGCATCACACCGATGAGCAGGCACGGCAAGGCCATCATCAGGATGCTCAGGCTGAACACGCGCTTGCGCCCCAGGCGATCGGCGAAGTGCGCCATGAGGATGCCGCCCAGGGGCCGTGCCAGGTAGCCGGTGGCGAAAATCCCGAAGCTTTGCAGCAAGCGCAGCCAATCGGGCATTTCCGGCGGGAAGAACAGTTGGCTGAGGGTCAGAGCGAAGAAGACGAAAATGATGAAGTCGTAGATCTCCAGCGCGCCGCCCAGGGCCGCGAGGCCCAAGGTTTTGTAATCGGATCGGCTGAAGCGTTCGCCTGGCAGATGAGAGGTGGCAGTCATAGGCAGTTTTTGAACAAAAGGTTGAGAGAGGGCGACGGTTCAGTCGTCGCGACCGTGGTCCACGGGCTGGGCCGGTGGCGGGCCTGGCTCGGCGTCTTCGGCCTCGTCGGTAGGCAGGAAATCCTTGCGGCTCTGGGCAATAGCCCTGCGTATCTCATCGCCCTTGGTAGGGCAGTTCAGGAGGCGGGCAATGCCGTCGGGTTTCTGCGTCATCGCCATCCTCCGGCATGAGTGAACAGGGGCTCGATAGTGCTCGCTTTTGGCGCTTGATGCCAATTTTGTGTCTGCACGGCGCCGTGGGGGCTGCTTTCGATCGTTCCCACGCTCCAGCGTGGGAATGCCGCCAGGGACGCTCCGCGTTCCGCTTCTGGAAGGCGACGCAGAGCGTCACGGGATGCATTCCCACGCAGAGCGTGGGAATGATCGGTGACGGGTCGTGTGGCCTGGATCAGCGGTGGTAGCGCCGCACGACGCTGCTGTTGCGCAGGACATGGCCGTTGATCTTTTCCATCAATTGGGCGCGTGTAAGCCCGGCGGGCAAGGCGTCCGGCGGCAGGTCCAGGGCGAAGAGCTGGATCAGGTAGTGATGGGCGCTGTCGCCGATGGGCGGGCAAGGGCCGATGTAACCATGGGTGTTCTTGCTGTTGATACCGCTCATGCCTTCCAGTGTGGGCTTGGTGCCGGCACCCGCCGGAATCTGCCGCGTCGAGGCCTTGATGCCGTAATGGATCCAGTGGTCGACGCCCTGCCCCCGCTGACCGTCCGGGTCCAGCATGACGATGGCATAGCTGAGGGTGCCCGGCGGGCCGGCATTCCAGCTCAAGGCCGGGGAGATGTTCTTGCCACCACAATTGTTGGCGTCACTGGCCGCCGCAGCGGTGAAGAGGCGGTCGTCCGACACGCCGGGAATGCTGAGGGTGAAACGCTCCTCGGCCTGGGCAGCCCCTTGTGCGCACAGCACCAGGGCGACGGCTGCCAGCCAGGGGGTGAGAAACTTCAATCGGGTCATACCGGGCACCTTGTGCGGATCAGGCCATGGACGGCTTGCGAACTATAGCCGCAGCTTCGTCCCGGTTGCAGTGACAATTATGCTGAACCTCATTCCTATCAGCCGACTCCAACAGGAAACGCCTGCCGGAGACCGACCATGCCCCTGCATCAAGTCGCCCGCGTCGCCGATGTGCGCGAAGACCGCGGCCTCGAAGTCAACCTCAACGACACGCCCATCCTGCTGCTGCGTTCAGGCGACCAGGTACGGGCATTCCAGGGCAAGTGCCCCCACGCTGGCGCGCCGCTGGCCAAGGGTGCGGTGTGCCATGGGCGGCTGATCTGCCCTTGGCACAAGGCCGCGTTCCGGGCTGAAGACGGCGCCCTGTGCGAGCCGCCGGCCCTGGACAGCCTGGAGCGCTATCACGTCGAGGTGCGAGACGGTAACGTCTGGGTCGATGACCAGCCACTACCAACCCATAAAATCCCGCCGGCCGATGATCCACGCACATTCGTCATTATCGGCGCCGGTGCAGCGGGCACCGCCTGTGCGGCGGCATTGCGCGAGAAGGGGTTTGGCGGCCGAATCCTGTTGATCGACCGCGAAGCCGAAGCCGGCTACGACCGTACAGTGCTGAGCAAGTATGTATTGGCCGGCGACATGCCGGTCAACGAGACGGCGCCGCTGCGCGATGAAACTTATTTCACCCAGCAGCGCATCGAAAGGCTCCACGGCGAGGTCACCCATTTGGACCCCAGTGCCCGGCAAATCCAGCTCGCCGATGGCCGCCGCCTGGACTACGACGCCGCGCTTATTGCCACGGGCGGGGAGCCGAAGACGCCAGCGCTGCCCGGCATCGATTTGCCGCAAGTCTTCGTGCTGCGTTCGATCGCCCACGCCCGGCAGATTCTCGACACTGTCCGGCCAGGACAACGAGCGGTGATCATCGGCGACAGTTTCATTGCCCTGGAGGTCGCTTCGTCCCTGCGCAAGCGCGAGCTAAACGTGACCGTCCTGGCCCGGCATCCAGTGCCGTTCGCCGCGCAATTGGGCGACAGCATCGGCAAGGCCATCCTCACCCGGCATCAGGCCAATGGCGTGGTGTACCGCACCGACGGCGAAGCGGCACGGATCGAGGGAGCGCACGAGGTCGAAGCCGTGGTGCTGGATAACGGCCAGCGTTTGGCTGCGGACCTGGTGATCGTCGGCATCGGCGTGCGTCCGGCCACCGAGCCATTTGCCGATTTACCCCGGGAACAGGACCAGTCACTGTCCGTTGACGCGGGCATGCGTGTGGCTGATGGCTTATGGGCAGTGGGTGATATCGCGACGTTCCCCCTGAACGGCAAGCCTGTGCGCATCGAACATTGGCGCCTGGCCCAGCAACAGGCACGCATCGCCGCCGCGAACATGCTCGGCGGCGATGAGCATTATCTGGATGTGCCGTTTTTCTGGACCTATCACTTCGGCAAACGCTACGACTACCTTGGCCACGCCGAGCAATGGGACGAGATAGAGTTCAAGGGCACGCCCGAACATCCGCCCTTTATCGCCCTGCTGGGAAAAGACGGCCTCGTCGCCGCCGCAGTGGCCTGCGATGAAGGCCGGGCCATGGCGGCGCTGGCCCAGCGCATGAAGCAACCGCTACCGGTGGACGAAGCCTGGCGGCTGGTGCGGGATTTCTCATCGTAGATCTGTCCCACACCCCAAATCCTGTGGGAGCGAGCTTGCTCGCGATAGCGGTGGGTCAGTCACTTCAATGTGGCTGACACGACGCCATCGCGAGCAAGCTCGCTCCCACAGTTTTGTCTTGCGTTGACCGAAATATCTACCACGCCCCCAATCCCTCTTGCTCGCATGGCGGTGGGTCAACTTGCATCAATGCACAGACTGATCGGCTGGCAGGTGGATAACCCGCGGATGTTCCAGGGGGGCCAGGGGCGGTGGCTGCAGGTCGGGGCTGAGCAAGTGGAAATGCGGCACGACGTGGCTGATGTCGCCGTCCTGGTTGTTGTGGATGATCTTCGAGCCAGGCTGGCGCAGTGTTTCCAAGCGCTCATCGGTCAATTTGAAGCTGTCGCTCAAGCCTTGATCGTCCACCATCGGCGCCGGCAGTCGCCGTTGGGCGAAGCTGCGGCTTTTGCGCTGTTGATAACGCGCCCACAGGATCAGGATCACCGCGTTGACCAAGGCGATCCAGCCGTAGATCTGCAACGTCCCGAGGGTATCCAGCAACGGGCCGCCGAGTCGCGGACCGGCATGGCTGTCGAACAATGGCCAAAGCCCATTGACCAGCAGATACACCAACCCGACCCACGCCAGCACCGTGAAGAGAACGTCAATGACCACCAGAAAAGGTCGCTGCCGGGTCCTGATAATTTTCATCGGATCACTTCCTCTTCCTGATCATCGAACGGTTTGATACCGCGATCCGGGCTGACCCAGCGCGCACGCTTCTGATGCTGTCCGAACAACACTTTGGGAAAACTCACCAAGGTGGTGAACAAGCTGATCAACCAGAACACCAGCGGGTACCAGACCACCCAGAACATGATGTGCCACAGGCCTTTCTCGTAGCGGCGATCGATCAAGATGCTCACCCCGAACTGCGCCAGGCACACCACCGCCAGCAGCAAGCCGGTGAAGGCTGGCGGCATCAGGTGATCCACCGCGATGGCCGCCGGCATTTCGACGAATTTACCGGCGCCCCAGAAAATCACCGACAGCAGGAAGGTGAATGCCCAACCGGTGGACAAACAGTATTCGAACAACAGCGGCCACAGATAACGGTGGCGGTACTGCCAGATGCCCCGGATGTTCTTGAACAGGACCTCGGCGCCGCCCTGGGCCCAACGCAGCCGTTGCCGCCACAAGCCGCGCAGGGTTTCGGGCATGAGGATCCAGCACAAGGCACGAGGTTCGTAGAAGATGCTCCAGTGATCCAGTTGCAGCTTCCAGCTGATGTCGATGTCCTCGGTGATCATGTCCGGGCTCCAGTAGCCAACCCGATGCAGGGCCGTGCGACGAAACGCGACGATCACACCGGAGACGGTAAAGATCCGCCCGAAAACCCGCTGGGTGCGTTTGATCAGCCCAATGATGGAAGAGAACTCACCGACCTGGACCCGGCCGATCAACGTGGAGCGGGTGCGGATGCGCGGGTTGCCGGTCACCGCGCCGAGGCGGGCGTTGTCCAGCATCGGCGCCACCAGATAAGCACAGGTGTTGGGCGCCAGCAGCGCGTCACCGTCGATGCACACTAGGTATTCGCTGCGCGCCGCGATGGCGCCCATGCGCAGGGCCACGGCCTTGCCCTGGTTTTCCGCCAGGTGCAGCACGCGCAGGCGCGGGTCTTCAGCCGCCAGTTGGTCGAGCACCTGGGCGGTGTTGTCCTTCGAACCGTCGTTGATGGCGATGACTTCGATGTTCGGGTAATGCTGGCCCAGCGCCGCGTGGATGGTGTCGGCGACGTTGTCACCCTCGTTGAAGCACGGAATCAGGATGCTGATCAGCGGCTCGCCGGCCAGGGGCGGCGGCAGGGTATCGTCCTTCCACGGCCAGTGGCGTTCCCAGTGCAGCCAGAAATACAGGCCGCCGGCAATCCACAACCCGGACATGAACAGCGGGTAAAAGAACACGAAGTCCATCAGGAATTGCCCGGTGACCAGGAAGATCAGGCCCAGGGGCACACCAAGGACAATCGCCAGCACCAGCAAGGCGAGCAGTCTGTCGAACATGTCAAGGATTCCACTTGTTGGAGAGCGCCGGCCGCACGGTTTTCACGGCGGGCTGGTCTTCGATGAAGTTGTCCGGGTAGTAGCCGAAGCTGGTCACGCCTGAACGCTTGAGGCGCCCCATCCATTCGGCCAATTGTTTGCCATCGATGTCGCTGACCGGCTGGCTGTGCCAGTCACGGGCCTGCAATTCGAACACCGTGCGCTTGAGTGCACCGGGCCGGCTTTTGACGGTCTGGACCAGGCGTTCCAACCACGGGCCGGACTGTGCGCGGGTCTGCTTTTCCATCAACGGCATGGCCATTGGCGCCGTCCAGTCATAGGCTGCGAGGAAGTCGTCGAGGTTCTGCGCGAACCAGGCTTCGCTTTCAGGGTTGAGCATCGGCTCGGCAAAGATATTGCGCGCCGTTTTGACCTGCGGACCGCGAATCGCCCGGACCTTGGCGGTGAGCTCATGGGTAAAGTCGATCAGGTAACGGCTCTTGAAGCGGGTCCAGCGTTGCATCGCCGCCGGATCGTCCCGCAGGGCCGCGATGGACGTCGGCAAGCCGTTGGCGGCATACACTTTCAGCGCGGCAGGACCGGCGTCCTCGAAATCGGAGAACACCGCGTCGTCGTGGTAGAGAACGCCGTCCAACGAACTCATCCGCGCCAGGTCTTCATAAATCTCGCCGATGACCTTGCGCACATTCGAGTCGAACGGCGACAAACGCACGTATTGGTCCGGGGCGATGCCGGTCTTGCCGGTTTCCGGATCCCAACGCTGCACTCGCGGCAACTTGGCGTCCAAGGCGAAACTGAGCACCGGCATCCACGCATAAACCTTGGCGTTGGCCCGGGTGCGCAATTGCCAGGCGACCCGGTCGAACAGATCGGCCCGTACCGGCAGGTGACGGTTGGGGAAATACAGCGAATGCACCAGGCCATCGCCCTTCGGATCGGCGAAGGCCTGCAAGAACACCGTATTGGCGCCCAGGTCATAAATGCGCTGGACCAGCTTGCCGACATTGGCCTCCTGCTGCACCGGATCCGGGTCGTAGACGTAATCCAGGTCGACATGGACCACCCGCATCGGGTCCATTGTCTGCACCGAGACGACGCTTTCGGCGAAATGGGCGCCATCCGGATCGGAGGCCACCAGGAAGCGTGGGCCGCTCATCAGGTTGTCGAGACTGTCGAGGCCGTCCTCCAGGGTCAGCGCCATTTGATAGCCTTCGCTGCCGATCACCTGTAACGCGGTGCCGTCGGCTTCCCCGTAAGGCCAGACCCAGACGCGTGGGCTATAACCGGCGACCTTGCGGATTTTCTCGGAAATAGCCGCGACATCCTTGCGCAGACGCGCCTGGAAATCGGCCTCGGTTTCATAGCGGCCGGTGGCGGGATCGTAGCGTCGAGTGGTCGCCGCCGGTTGCTGGTTGCCTTGTGGGTTGGCGAGGACCCCTTTGTGATTGGCGTCGGTGTGGGCGGCGATTTCCACCAGGCCCGATTTGGAAACCTCGCGAATCTGCTCCCAGGTCAGGAACTCGGAACGCTTGCGCGGCACCCCGGCGAAATCCACCGTTTGATTCAGCGGCGTATCGACCCAACTGCCCACCGGAGCCAATATCGCCGGCCAGTTATAGGCGCGCAGAATCGGCATGACCCGGGTGTAGAAGCTCGAGTAACCGTCGTCAAAACTCAGCAACACCGCGCGCGGCGGCAATTCCGGGCCGCCGTTGCGGGCAGTGATGATCTGGTCCACGGTGACCGGCTGGTAGTTGTTTTCCCGCAACCACGCCAGCTGTTCGATCAACCGTTCGGTGCGCACCGCCACCAGCGCCTGGTCCGGGTCACGGTCCTCGACGTCATGGTAGGCAATGCCGAGCACGTGGTTCTTCGGCCACGGTTGTTCATTGGCCGCCAATGGGCGCTGCGAGGGCGGCGTAAACGCCGGGGCTTGCTGGGCACAAGCGCTGATCAGCAAGACCCCCAGCAGAAGGATGAATCGCGAAATGACAGGCATCTTCAAACTCTTCTAGAAGCGGTAGGTGAGGTCGACAAGCAGGCGCAGATCGCTTTCGCGGTCGCCGTCGTAAGGGCGGTTGAGCCAGCTCAGCGCGGCGCCGGCCTCCAGCACGTCGTTCCAGATGAAACGCTGGCCGTAGCCGAGCAAACCCATGGCACCGGTGCTGTGGTCGCGCTGGCTGTAGGTCCCGGCACCGGCCTGGAACTGCTGGCTCCAGGTGGTTTCATAGCGGCGGTACAGCACGTGGTTGGCGGTCACGGTCGGCATGACGGTGAAGTCCGACTTGGGATTGAAGTAGGGCACTTCGTTGGAACCGCTGTTGCGACTGGCCGCCACTTCCAGGCCCAGTTCCACTTGCAACCGCGGTGCGCTGTAGAGGCCTTCACGGCCGGTCAGCACAGCTTCGAGGCGATTATTGCCATCGCTGAAATGCGACGGGCTGACAGCCAGTCGCCACTCGCGGCTCTCATTGGCACGCCAGCGTACGAAACCACTGCCGCCGTTGGCGCGAATGCCGCTGTTAAGCGCCCGTAGCGGGGTTTCGGCCGAGAGGTAATCCAGGCTGCCGCCGTACTGCCAGTGGTCATTGATGTCCCGGGCCACGGCCACGCGGGCGCCCTGTTTATCACCGGAACCATACGAGTGGTTGGAGACTTCCGCTTCCAGGGTCATGTCACGGGTACGGCGCTCGACGCCCAAGCGCTGCCAACGGTGATGACCGGTGCCTTCCTCGAAATCACCAGTGGCGTATCCGGTGCCGCCGAACAGCCGCCAGTCTTCGTCGATGGGTGGGCTGTAAAGCAGCGTTTCGATACCAAAGTCGCGACTGCCGGTGACCGCACCGGCCTCACCGTTGCCGCCGCCGAAGCTTTTGCCGGTGTAGGCTTCGATGCGCAGCTCGGCCACGTCGTGCACTTCGCGCAGGCGTTGCAGGCGTTTGACATGGGCGTTTTCCGGGAAGCGGGCGACCAGGTCATCGGTCAGTGCATCCATCTGCCGCCACTCCTGCAAGTCCATGGCCGCACGGGCCTGGCCGATTTCCAGATCACGGCTGCGCGGTGTCGTGGTCTCGATTTCCTTGAGCAGGCTTTCCGAGCGTCGCGGCCAGTCCCGGGCCTGGTACAGATCGACCTGGGCCAGGCGAAGGCCGATGTTACCGGGCCCTTGATTGACCAGATTTTCCAAGCGTGCTTCGGCGGTGGGCAAGTCAGCACCATAAGTACCGGCCTGGGCGGCGAGCTGCTGGGCGTCCATCCACTCATCGTTGGGATTGCCGATCGGCAGGCCCTTGAGTTCGATGCGCGGGGGCTGGGCTTTCGCCATGTCTTCGGCCAGCGCTCGGGCCTCTTCGGACTTCTCACTTTCCAACAGTGCGTAGTAGAGCGCGGTGCTGTCTTCGAAGCGGTCCGCAGGGTCGGCATCCGGCGCCGTCAGTACGCGACGGTACAGATCGACGGCGATCTCCGGTTCCCGCTGCTCCAGGTAGGAGGAAGCCACCCAGCGCAGGGCGTAAGTCGGAATGCTCACGCCCTCGGCGATCAGCTTCTGGTATTCGGCAATCACTTCAGCCCGACGGGCGCGGGCGTTGAGGGCACCGAGGCGATCGATGCGCCAGCGAAGCACGTCGTCATGGGCATCGGCCACGGGGGTCCACGTGGCGAGCAACTTGTCGTAATCGGCCAGGGCACGGTCAGCAATGACAAAGCGCTCTGTTTCGCTGCGGCTCGCCATGTCAGTCAGGCGCACCCGTTCGGCCGCCACATCGCCTTCGAGACGCCGCTGCATGCCCCGGTCGATCAGCCCCGGCTGTAGACGGGCCAGGCGCAGGGCCGGCTCGGGCAGGCGGGCACGTTGCAGGGCAAAGATATATTCGCGCGCAATCTCAGGCTTGTTGCCGGCGCGGGTGAAGGCCTGGTCATACTCGAACAGCGCCTCATGGGGATTGTCGGCGCGGGTCAGCGCGTAGCCGAGGGCCAGCCGGCGCATGGGATCTTCAGGCTTGGCGGCGACCAGGGCCTTGGCGCGGCTGACGGCTTCGTCGGGCTTGCCGGCATCGGCCTGGGTCAAGGCCAGGCCAAGTTGCAGGTCAGGGTTCTGGGGGGCGATCACCAGCGCCTGGCGATACAACTCGGCTGCCGCGTCCCAACGCTTGAGGTTGCGATAGGCGCGGGCCGTTGCGCTCAGTGCTTGGACCGGCAAGTCGCGATAGCGGCCCTGGGCTTCATAGACCTTCACGACCTCCCCATCGAGGCCAGCCCAACTGGCGATCTGCAGATGGTCGCTGATCTGCGCGGTACTGGCCTGGGCGGGCGGCACCTGGCGCAACGCGTTCAACGCTGGCGTGTAATGGCCTGCGCGGGCGTCGAGCACCATCTGGTCATAGGCGGCATCGGCAAACGCCAGCGTCGGCCAGCACAATTGGCTGCACAACACGAAGCGAAACAACGGGCGCAAACCACATTGAATAAAAGGACCCACGGTACGCGGCATTTCGTCAGCATCCTTACATGGCCAGCCGGGTCGCAGTGCCCCCTTGCCCATCAAACAGGAAGCCGGATCAAAGGAATCCAGCCAAGCTCTAATGGGCCTAGTGTTGCACTGCCGGACAGGTCATCTTTCAGAACGCCACAATTCTTCAGAATCGATGCAGATTTCAGCGGTGGGGTGGTCGACAGGCAAAAAAAAGGGGTTCAGAACCTGGTTCTGAACCCCTTTTTGTAACCCGCCGCTTGAACCGGAAATCAGCTCACGCGCGCGTTTCGCACACCCTCGGCCAGGGCAGCGCACAAGCTCAATACCCCATCGATCGCCTGCTCCGACGTGTCGGCTTTGGCGATATGGTCGATCAGCGCCGAACCGACCACCACACCGTCGGCCAACCGGGCAATGGCCGCGGCCTGCTCCGGCGTACGGATGCCGAAACCAATGCTGATCGGCAAATCGGTGTGACGACGCAGACGCGCCACGGCTTCTTCCACATGCTCCAGCGTCGCGGCGCCAGCGCCGGTCACGCCGGCTACCGACACGTAATACACAAAGCCGGAACTGCCATTGAGCACGGTGGGCAGACGCACGTCGTCCGTGGTGGGCGTGGTCAGGCGGATGAAGTCCAGGCCGGCGGCCTGGGCCGGTTCGCACAGCTCGCCGTTGTGCTCGGGCGGCATGTCCACGACGATCAGGCCATCAACACCGGAGTCCAGCGCCTCGCCAATGAAACGCTGCACACCGTAGCGATGGATGGGGTTGAAGTACCCCATCAGCACCAGCGGCGTCTCGGTGTTGTCTTTGCGGAACTCACGCACCATTTGCAGGGTTTTCGCCAGGTTCTGCTGGGCACCCAGGGCGCGAATGTTCGCCAACTGGATCGCCGGGCCATCAGCCATCGGATCGGTGAAGGGCATGCCCAACTCGATCACGTCGGCGCCGGCCGCCGGCAGCCCCTTGAGAATCGCCAGCGAGGTGTCGTAGTCCGGGTCGCCAGCCGTGACGAAGGTCACCAGGGCCGCGCGGTTCTGTTCCTTGAGTTCGGCAAAACGGGTTTGCAGGCGGCTCATCAGTGTTTCTCCTGCTGGGACTGTTCCATGTGGTGCATCACGGTTTGCATGTCTTTGTCGCCACGGCCGGACAGGTTGACCACCATCAGGTGATCTTTCGGCAGGGTCGGGGCGCGTTTGAACACTTCAGCCAAGGCATGGGCGCTTTCCAGCGCGGGAATAATCCCTTCCAGGCGGCAGCATTTGTGAAAGGCGTCCAGGGCTTCGGCGTCGGTGACCGAGGTGTATTGGACCCGGCCAATGTCGTGCAACCAGGCGTGTTCCGGGCCGATGCCCGGGTAGTCGAGGCCGGCGGAAATCGAATGGGCATCGATGATCTGCCCGTCCTCGTCCTGCAGCAGGAAGGTGCGGTTGCCGTGCAGCACACCCGGGACACCACCGTTCAGGCTCGCCGCGTGTTTGCCAGTCTCGATGCCATAACCCGCGGCTTCGACGCCGATGATTTCGACGCTCTTGTCGTCCAGGAACGGGTGGAACAGGCCCATGGCGTTGGAGCCACCGCCGATGCACGCCACCAGGCTATCCGGCAGGCGGCCTTCCTGGGCTTGCAGTTGTTCGCGGGTTTCCTTGCCGATCACGGCCTGGAAGTCGCGCACCATGGCCGGATAAGGGTGTGGCCCCGCCACGGTGCCGATCAGGTAGAACGTGCTGTCGACGTTGGTGACCCAGTCACGCAGCGCCTCGTTCATGGCATCTTTGAGGGTGCCGGTACCAGCGACCACCGGGATCACTTCGGCGCCCAGCAGCTTCATGCGAAACACGTTGGCCTGCTGGCGCTCGATGTCGGTGGTGCCCATGTAGATCACGCAATCGAGGCCGAAACGCGCGGCCACGGTGGCGGTCGCCACGCCGTGCATGCCGGCGCCGGTCTCGGCGATGATGCGTTTTTTGCCCATGCGCCGCGCCAACAGGATCTGGCCGATGCAGTTGTTGATCTTGTGCGCGCCAGTGTGATTGAGCTCTTCACGCTTGAGATAGATCTTGGCGCCGCCGCAGTACTCGGTCAGGCGTTCGGCGAAATAGAGCGGGCTCGGACGACCGACGTAGTCACGTTGGAAGTAGGCCAATTCTTCAAGGAACGCCGGATCTTCCTTTGCCACTTCGTATTCGCGAGCCAGGTCGAGGATCAGCGGCATCAGGGTTTCGGCCACATAGCGGCCACCGAATGCGCCGAACAGGCCGTTGGCGTCGGGGCCACTGCGCAGGTTCAAAGGGGTCGTAGACTGGGTCATCGGGGCGCTCCAGGCGAATGCATAGAAAGACAATGACGGTCACTCTACCCCTGACATCCCGCGCTGAAAACCGATAAGATCGCCGCAACCTGTCAGGAAAACTCACAGATCCCATGCGCCACGACCTTCCCCCGCTCAACGCCCTGCGCGCCTTCGAGGCCACCGCCCGCCTGAACAGCGTAAGCCAGGCGGCCGAACAGCTGCACGTAACCCACGGCGCCGTCAGCCGACAGCTGAAAGTGTTGGAAGAGCATTTGGGCGTCAGCCTGTTCAGCAAGGATGGCCGCGGCCTTAAACTCACAGATGCAGGCATGCGCCTGCGCGATGCCAGCGCCGACGCGTTCGAGCGCCTGCGCACCGTGTGCGCAGAGCTGAAGCAAAGCACGGCAGATGCCCCGTTCGTCTTGGGTTGCTCGGGAAGTCTGCTGGCGCGGTGGTTCATTCCCCGCCTGGGCCGGCTCAATGCTGACCTGCCAGACCTGCGCTTGCACCTGTCCGCCGGCGAAGGCGACCTTGACCCGCGACGACCTGGGCTGGACGCCTTGCTGGTGTTCGCCGAGCCGCCCTGGCCGGCAGACATGCAAGTATATGAACTGGTCAGCGAGCGGATCGGCCCGGTCATGAGCCCGCGCTACGCCGGTTTCGAGCGCCTGCAAAACGCCCCGGCCAAGGCAATCCTGGACGAGCCTTTGCTGCATACCACCTCTCGACCCCAGGCCTGGCCGACCTGGGCACGACAAAATGCCCTTGAACCCCAGGCAATGAAGTTCGGGCAAGGGTTTGAGCATTTGTATTACTTGCTGGAGGCGGCAGTAGCGGGGCTGGGCGTGGCTATCGCACCCGAGCCGCTGGTGGCCGAGGACCTGCGTGCCGGTCGCCTCGTCGCGCCGTGGGGCTTCGACGAAACCCCGGCGCGACTGGCGTTGTGGCTACCCAAGCGCGCCGCGGACGGCCGCGCTCGGCAATTGGCGCAATGGCTCAGGCATGAGCTGAGCCCATCGACTCAGTCACCGCGCTTGCACAGCAAATAAGCCGCCAACAGACCTAGCGCCCCGACGGCAACGCCGGCTGTGGTCCATGGATGTTCCTGAGCGTAATCACGCGTGGCAATCCCGGTTTCACGGGTTTTCACCTTGACCTCTTCATAGGCATCGCTCAGCAGATGGCGAGAATGTTTCAGTGCGTTTTCAGCATTGGCCTTGAGCGACTTGAGGGTCTTACGCGACTCGTCCGAAGCGTCGTCCTTCAGGCTTTCCAACGACTTGAGCAGACTCTCGATCTCCGCTTCCATGCTTTGCAACGAGGCTTTACGTAACGAATTGCTGGCCATGGTGGCTCTCTCCTGCAGTGGTTGAGTGGCGTGTGTGAATTGGGACTGCGCTCGTTTCTGAAAGTGCAGTAAATCTGAACTTCACTGCGCAAATGGCGCCACACGTAAGGCGAAAAATCGCTGCTAGGCTGTTAAAGACAACCAAGGAGAACGTCATGAGTGATCATCACACCTACAAGAAAGTCGAGCTGGTCGGCTCGTCTCCCACCAGCATTGAAGACGCCATCAACAACGCCCTGGCCGAAGCCAGCAAAAGCCTCAAGCACCTGGAATGGTTCGAAGTCACGGAGACCCGCGGGCACATCGAAAACGGCCGGGCCGCGCACTTCCAGGTGACCCTCAAGGTTGGGTTCCGGATAGTGAATAGCTGAGCACAGTGAACTTGCACGCTGGCGGAGTGCCATAGGGAATGGCGATGCGCTATTGTCTGCGCACCGGTTTTCCGATACCTGCCCTATTTGATCCGACCAAGGAGTGCGAGCGATGAAAAAGTTGATGGTGGCCCTGTGTTTGTTGAGCTTTGCGGGCGGTGCGTTTGCGGCCGGCAAGTCTTGTGAAGAGCTGAAAAGCGAAATCGCAGGGAAGCTCGACGCCAAGGGCGTGTCAAATTATTCCCTGGAGATTGTCGATAAAGGCGCAGCAGCTAACGGAAAAGTCGTCGGTAGCTGTGAGGGCGGCACGAAGGAAATCGTCTACAAGAAGTGATTGTGGGCATCAAAGCCGACGCAATGCGTCGGCTTTTTTATGCGCGTGATTCAGCCTTTCATGACCTGCGCCAGCAACTCATAGGAGTGCAAGCGATCAGCGTGCTCATACAGATCGCTGGTGAAGATCAGTTCATCGGCTTGGGTTTGCTCGATCAGCACTTCAAGCTTGGCCCTGATTTTCTGCGGGCCGCCGACCATGGCCAGGCCCAGGAAGTCGCCCACCGCTTCTTTCTCATGGGGCAACCAGAGACCGTTCATGGTCTCCACCGGTGGGCGCTGTACCAGGCTCTGGCCGCGCATCAGCGCCAGGATCCGCTGATACACCGAGGTCGCCAGGTAGTCGGCCTGTTCATCCGTATCCGCCGCCACCAGCGGCACACCGAGCATCACATAAGGCTTGTCGAGCACCGCTGACGGCTTGAAGTGATTGCGGTAAATCCGGATCGCCTCATGCATATAGCGCGGGGCGAAATGCGAGGCGAAGGCGTAGGGCAAACCGCGTTCGCCGGCCAGTTGCGCACTGAACAGGCTCGAACCCAGCAACCAGACCGGCACGTTGGTCCCGGTGCCGGGCATGGCAATGATCCGTTGATCCGGGGTGCGCGGGCCGAGATAGCGCATCAGCTCGGCCACGTCTTCAGGGAAATCGTCCGCACTGCCGGAGCGTTCACGGCGCAGCGCCCGAGCGGTCATCTGGTCGGAACCGGGTGCGCGCCCCAGGCCCAGATCGATTCGACCGGGGTAAAGGCTTTCCAAGGTGCCGAACTGTTCGGCGATGATCAACGGCGCATGGTTGGGCAGCATCACCCCGCCGGAGCCGACGCGAATCGTCGAAGTGCCCCCCGCCAGGTAGCCCAGCAGCACGGCGGTCGCGGAGCTGGCGATGCCATCCATGTTGTGGTGCTCGGCCACCCAGAAGCGGGTGTAGCCGTACTGTTCCACGTGTTGCGCCAGGTCCAGCGAATTGCGCAAGGACTGGGCGGCGTTGCCGTCGGCGCGGACTGGCACCAGGTCGAGGGTTGAGAACTTCACTTCGGACAGCTGTTTCATGGGCCGGGATCTCCAACGGCGTTCCGGGCTTTTCCTACGGGCAAAAGCCTGCCGTTTCTATAAGTGTGTTCCATGCAATGTGGGCATATACCCGAGTTTCAATAGCTGCGACGAAATTTCCTACTAAATTCGTCGGACAATCGACAGGATGAACTTTATCGGGCGGTCTATCCTCACAACCCTGACAACGAAAAACACCCTGGCGCGACTCCCGCGCCGGACATTGAGGAGGCAGACATGGCTATCATCAAGAAAGCATCGGCTCATTGGGAAGGTGACCTGAAAACCGGCATCGGCTCCATCTCCACGGAAACCGGCGTGTTGCGTGAAGCACCCTACGGTTTCAAGGCACGCTTCGAAGGCGGCAAGGGCACCAACCCCGAAGAACTGATCGGCGCCGCCCATGCGGGCTGCTTTTCCATGGCATTTTCGATGATCCTCGGCGATGCCGGGCTCAAGGCCGACAGCATCGACACCAACGCCGAAGTGACCCTGGATCAGGTGGAGGGCGGTTTTGCGATTACCGCCGTGAAGCTGATTCTCAAGGCGAAGATCCCCGGCGCCAGCCAGCAGCAATTCGAAGAGCTGAGCACCAAGGCCAAGGAGGGTTGCCCGGTGTCCAAGGTCCTGAATGCCAAGATCACGTTGGATGCGACGCTGGTGAGCTGAGGCAGTGAAAGGGTCGCAGCCTTTGTAGACACTGTCGAAGGCTGCGATCTTTCTACTGGCGGGCGATCTGTTTACCTCGACGCAATTGTGGTCGAATGCACGCCTGCAGTTTCAGCGCCCAGGCAGTGCGCGCTGCAATGAGGAGTTCGAGCATGAAACGATTTGCCCTGGTGGTCATCGGTTGCGCATTGGCCTCGTCGGCCCTCGCCGCGCCCAAGCCCTGTGAAGAGCTCAAGGCTGAGATCGAAGCCAAGATCCAGGCTCAAGGCGTGACATCCTACACGCTGGAAATTGTCGTCAACGAAGAAGTCCACGACCAGAACATGGTGGTGGGTACGTGCGACAACGGCACGAAAAAAATCATCTACCAGAAGAACGACCGCTAGGCAGCGCTACGGAACGCAGTTGATTTGCCGATCTTCGGCCACGATTTCGCGCTTGGCGTTATAGAGCCGGGCGCTTGGGGTGAACGCCAAGTTGCGGGCTTCCAACCGATAGCGCTGGCCGGCCTCGAAATGATCGTAACGCACGAGCATGTAGCACAGTCGCTCCTGCGGGTTGGTTTGCATGCCCAATCCCCCTCCGGTAAAAACTTCGAAGTCGAAGCGCACTTTCAGTTCATGGCTGCCCGGCGAGACCTGGAAGAACCGCCCGTCCCGCAGCCGTTGGCCATCCAGGCTTTCAGCCATCAGCATCTTGCCACCCGGCATGGGCGTCGCGAAATCGACCCACGCCATGTTCGGATCGACCTTGGGTAGCGGACTCGTTGCACAACCGCTCAGGGAGATTAAAGCCAATAACAGCAGGTAGAGGCGCATGGTGAGTTTCCTGGGATCAGATTCTGAGGATAGCGCCGATCAGCTTTGTTGGCAGCCTGCCGGTGTGCCTTGCCCTACCACTTTGCGCTGTTGATCGTAGAGCTTGGCCCACGGCCGGAACCCGATGTTGCCCGCCTGCAACTGGTAACGCTGGCCGGCGTTGAAGTCCTTGAACTTCACATTCAACCGGCAATCGCGCCACAGTGGCTCGGCATCCGGGCCAATGTTGCCGGGCTCGACGGCAAACTGATAACGCACCGTCAGCTCATGGCTACCCGGTTGCACTTCAAAATAACGGCGGTCGATGGATGCCTTGTCATCGACCTTCACTGCTTGCAACGCGGTGTCCTCATGGTTCCCCAGGTCGATCCACGCTTGGGATGGATTAGGGTCAGGCAGACCGGCGCACCCGGTCAGCAACAACAGGCCACTCGTCAGCATCAACACGCGCATAGCGAAGCTCCAGGCAGGCGAGATAGTCTTGGGGTCAGACTTTCCCAGGGTGATTCCAATTGATCAGGCTGCGTTCAAGCCATCGGTTACTCGACCGTGTTTTCCGGATTTTGTTTCCAGGCCTCCTGCTTTTGTTACTCAACGGTTGTTCCAGCCTCGGTTACTACAGCCAGCTCGTCGGCGGACAGCTGCGGCTGTTGCAGGCTCGCGAGCCTATCGACCAGGTCATTGCCGACCCGGCGCGCGATCCGCAACTGCGGGCACATCTGGCCCAGGCACGGGAAGCACGAGCGTTCGCCAGCTCGCACTTGCACCTGCCAGATAACAAAAGCTATCGCCTGTACGCGGACATTGGCCGGCCGTTCGTGGTCTGGAATGTCTTCGCCACGCCGGAGTTTTCCCTGGCACCGCACAACCACTGCTTCCCGATTGCCGGCTGCGTGGCGTATCGCGGCTACTACAGCCAGGGCGCCGCCCGTGGCGAAGCCGCGCTACAGCGTTTGAAGGGCATGGACGTGGCGATTGGCGGCGTAGAGGCCTATTCGACACTGGGCTGGTTCAACGACCCGATCCTGAGTTCGATGATGCATTGGGGCGATGAGCGCCTGGCGACGCTGATCTTTCACGAACTGGCGCACCAGCGGTTCTACGTAAAGGACGACACGGAATTCAACGAGTCCTTCGCCACCTTCGTCGAACAGGAAGGCACCCGCCAATGGCGCGCCAGTCGCGGGCTGGCGCCGGATACCGGCAAACGGATGCGCCAGCGCGAGCAATTCATCCAACTGGTCCTCGACACGCGCCAGCGGCTGGAACAGCTCTACAGCCACCCCCTGCCAACCGAACAAATGCGCCAACGCAAAACCGAAGAATTCCAGCGCCTGCGCGCCGACTATGAACAACTGCGCGACACCCAATGGGCGGGCGACAAATACTTCGACGCCTGGGTCTATGCGCCGCTGAACAATGCACGACTGTTGCCGTTCGGGCTGTATAGCCAGTGGGTGCCGGCGTTTGCGGCGTTGTTCCAGCAGGTGAACGGGGATTGGGTGGCGTTTTATACAGCGGTGGAAAAGCTCGGTAAACTGCCGCTCGATGAACGCAAGGCAGCCTTGAAGGCCTTGGCGGAATCGAAGGCTTCCGGTGCCTGAACGGGCCTCATCGCGAGCAAGCTCGCTCCCACATTGGGATTTTTGATGGTCACCGCTTTCGCGTACGCCACCATCCCCTGTGGCGAAGGAGCTTGCTCCCTCGCCCCGAACAGCAGGCCGGTCTTGGGCCCGATCAGCCGCGCAAAAACGCCCGGTGCAACTCATCCAACGTCTCAAAATGATACGCAGGCTCCTCCGCACTCAACTCCTCATGACTCCCAAACCCATACCCCACCGCCGCCGCATCCAAGCCATTGCTACGAGCGCCAATCAAATCGTGCTTGCGGTCTCCGATCATCAAGGTATTGGCCGGGTCGAGCCCTTCTTCAGCCATCAGATGTGCAATCAACTCGACCTTGTTAGTGCGCGTGCCGTCCAGCTCACTCCCATAGATCACCTTGAAATGCCGGGCAAAGTCGAAGTGACGGGCGATTTCCCGGGCGAAGACCCAGGGTTTGGAGGTGGCGATGTACAGCTGCCGGCCTTGGCCGCCGAGGGTTTCCAGCAACGGCATCACGCCGTCGAAGACTCGGTTTTCGTACAGCCCGGTGACCTTGAAGCGTTCGCGGTAGAAGTTCACCGCTTCCCAGGCCTTGGCTTCGTCGAAGGCATAGAACTGCATGAAGGCCTGCAACAGCGGTGGGCCGATGAAGTGTTCGAGGCGGGTCAGGTCGGGCTCATCGATGCCCAATTTGCCCAGGGCGAACTGGATCGAACGGGTGATGCCCTCGCGCGGGTCGGTGAGGGTGCCGTCGAGGTCGAAGAGTACGGTTTGGTAATGCATGGCAATTCCTGTTTAGTATCAAGATGTTGTGAGCGCTTCGCACTGGAGCGCCAGCCCGGTCAAGCGGGAGAGAGCAAGCTCCCTCGCCACGAGGGATCAAACAACTCAGGCCTGGTCGTAGCTTCTCTTTTCTAATCGCCTACAAGGACACCCGTTGCATCGGACATAGCCTCTCCGGCCTGCTCGGCGGGTATCTCCGCGGTCTTCTGATGTTCCAGGCCGCTGCCTGGCATGGTGACGCTGGCGATACGATCTGAAAAATACCTGTCGAATGGCTCCAACTCTGGATATTCATCAGGTGCAACCAACAACGCTGTAAGACGCCCGATGAGGCCGCAGATCCAGTCGGCGCATTGGATGGTTTGGAACAGGTGGCTTTCGGCCTGGATTGGCGGCTCAATGAGTGTCCTGCATTTCTCCGAGTCATCCTCAAACATGGCCAGCGTACAGACCTCCACGTTAGTTTCCCGCCATTCGTTACCGCAGCGTTGTTCATCGAGCATCAACATGAAAGTGGAGCCACTCTGCACGCAGAATCGGTCTATCTTGCGCACCGACTGCAGGAGCTGCCGTTTGAACGTCTCGGTGGAGTCATGGGCATCAGGGTCAGTGGTCTTGTGCTCCCCCGTGTAGAACACGTGGCCACCGATTTTCTCAATGTGACTCAGGAGGCGGAACGTGGAGCGGCGGAGCTGCTCGTACTGGGTCACGTTCCGGAGGGCATAGAGCTGAGAGCCCTTTTTTTCCCACTGATATGCCGGAAGATTCTTGGGATTATTGTTAGCAAGGTCGAATGCTAGGAGTTGGCATTTGAGCTTGTAGAAATAGATTGCGAACTCGCGGATTTCGGTAGCCGGAAGGATCAGGCCAGCAAACCCGAAAGCGGGATGCGTTTTGTACCGTGGATGGTTGCGTGAGACGTACTGGCCAACGTGCCCGAATTCGTCCAGGTACGCGACGTAATGCGTCATTAGCGACCGGATTCCTTGCCATAGAAACACGAAAGCCCGCAGAGATTTCTCTCAAGCGGGCCTCGGAAGGTAGGCACGAGAGTCACCCCTCATGCGTTGGGATAATTATTATTGCGGAACAATCACTATGTCAATCACGCTTGATGAATGCCCGTGATTTTCCGGGGCTTTCAGTGAGTCATGCATGGCATTTCCTGGGCTGTATCACGATGTTGTGGGTGCTTCGCACGCAAGCGGGAGCAAGCGCCCTCGCCACGAGGGATCAAACCACTCAGGCCTGGTCGTAGCCTTCGGCCAGATGCAAGTCCTTGAGTTTCACGTAGTTCGCCGCGCTGTAGGTGAAAAACGCGCGTTCCTTGTCCGTCAGTGGCCGGACCTGTTTCACCGGGCTGCCCACGTACAAAAACCCACTTTCCAATCGTTTGCCCGGCGGTACGAGGCTGCCGGCGCCGATGATCACCTCGTCTTCAACTATCGCACCGTCCATGACAATGCTGCCCATACCGATCAGGATCCGACTGCCTACGGTGCAGCCATGGAGCATGACCTTGTGGGCGATGGTCACGTCGTCGCCGATCAACAGCGGGAAGCCATCGGGGTTGAAGGGGCCGGCGTGGGTGATGTGCAGCACGCAGCCGTCCTGGACGCTGGTACGGGCGCCGATGCGGATGCGGTGCATGTCGCCGCGAATGACCGTCAGCGGCCAGACGGAGCTGTCTTCGCCGATTTCGACGTCGCCGATCACCACCGCGGTGCTGTCGACAAAAGCGCCCCGGGCGAGCCGCGGGCTGTGATTCTGGTACGTGCGAAGGGTCACGATAGGCTCTCTCTTTGTTACTGATAGGTGCTGCTAGCTGCGGTGAGCGTCGATTGTAATTAAGATGGGCCCATGTTTCTTCCAGCCAAGGTGTCAACCGTGAGCGTGAACAACCCTCTTTTGCAACCCTATGACCTGCCGCCGTTCTCGGCGATCCGTGCCGAGCACGTGCAACCGGCCATCGAGCAGATCCTGGCTGACAACCGTGCCGCCATCGCTGAAATTCTCAAGACCCAGGGCAGCCAGCCTACCTGGGCCGGCCTGGTGTTGGCGATGGACGAACTCAATGATCGCCTGGGCGCCGCCTGGAGCCCGGTGAGTCACCTGAACGCCGTGCGCAACAGCCCGGAACTGCGCGAGGCCTACGAGGCCTGCCTGCCGGCGTTGAGTGCCTACTCCACCGAACTGGGGCAGAACCGCGAGTTGTTCCAGGCCTTCGAAGCCCTGGCGAACAGCCCTGAAGCCGCCGGTTTCGACGTGGCGCAAAAGACCATCCTGGAACATTCCCTGCGTGATTTCCGCCTGTCGGGCATCGACCTGCCGCCCGAGCAGCAGAAGCGCTACGCCGAAGTGCAAAGCAAGCTGTCCGAGCTGGGCAGCCGCTTCTCCAATCAATTGCTCGACGCGACCCAGGCCTGGACCAAGCACGTCACTGACGAAGCCATCCTCGCCGGCCTGACCGACTCGGCCAAGGCGCAAATGGCCGCGGCCGCCCAAGCCAAGGAGCTGGACGGCTGGCTGATCAACCTGGAATTCCCCAGCTACTACGCGGTGATGACCTACGCCGAAGACCGCGCCCTGCGCGAAGAAGTCTACGCCGCGTACTGCACCCGCGCCTCGGACCAAGGCCCGAATGCTGGCCAGAACGATAACACCCCGGTCATGGAACAGATCCTCGACCTGCGCCAGGAATTGGCTCAATTGCTGGGTTTCGCCAATTTCGCCGAGTTGAGCCTGGCGACCAAGATGGCCGAGTCCAGCGATCAGGTCCTCAGTTTCCTGCGTGACCTGGCCAAGCGCAGCAAGCCGTTCGCGGCCCTGGACCTGGAACAGCTGAAGGCCTTCGCCGCCGAACAGGGCTGCCCCGATCTGCAAAGCTGGGACAGCGGTTTCTACGGTGAAAAACTGCGCCAGCAGCGTTACAGCGTGGCCCAGGAAGCCCTGCGCGCGTACTTCCCGATCGACAAAGTACTGGGCGGCCTGTTCGCCATCGTCCAGCGTCTCTATGGCATCGAGATCGCCGAACTGAAAGGCTTCGACACCTGGCATCCAGACGTGCGCCTGTTCGAAATCAAGGAGAACGGCCAACACGTCGGCCGCTTCTTCTTCGACCTCTATGCCCGCGCCAACAAGCGTGGCGGTGCCTGGATGGACGGCGCCCGTGACCGTCGGCGCACCTTCGAGGGCGTGCTGCAAAGCCCCGTCGCGAACCTGGTGTGCAACTTCACCCCGGCCGACAGCGGCAAGCCGGCGCTGCTGACCCACGACGAAGTCACCACGCTGTTCCACGAGTTCGGCCATGGTCTGCACCACCTGCTGACCCGCGTCGAACATGCTGGCGTGTCCGGCATCAACGGTGTGGCCTGGGATGCCGTGGAGCTGCCGAGCCAGTTCATGGAGAACTGGTGCTGGGAGCCCGAAGGCCTGGCGCTGATTTCCGGCCACTACGAAACCGGCGAACCGTTGCCCCAGGACCTGCTGGAAAAAATGCTCGCGGCGAAAAACTTCCAGTCCGGCCTGATGATGGTTCGCCAATTGGAGTTCTCGCTGTTCGACTTCGAACTGCACGCCACCCACGGCGAAGGCCGCAGCGTGCTGCAAGTGCTCGAAGGCGTGCGCGACGAGGTGTCGGTCATGCGTCCGCCGGCCTACAACCGTTTTCCTAACAGCTTCGCCCACATCTTCGCTGGCGGGTATGCGGCGGGCTATTACAGCTACAAGTGGGCGGAAGTGCTGTCGGCCGACGCGTTCTCCAAGTTTGAGGAAGATGGCGTGCTAAACGCCGATACCGGTCGTGCCTTCCGCGAGGCGATCCTGGCCCGTGGCGGCTCCCAGGAACCGATGGTGCTGTTCGTCGACTTCCGTGGCCGTGAGCCGTCGATTGACGCACTCTTGCGCCATAGCGGCCTGACCGAGGACGCGGCAGCATGAGTGAGGGGCCTGTGATTACCAAACGACGCTTCATCGCCGGGGCGGTCTGCCCGGCGTGCAGTGAACCGGACAAGTTGATGATGTGGAACGAAGACGGCGTGCCACACCGCGAATGCGTGGCCTGCGGTTATTCCGACACCCTCAACGAGCAAGGCCTGTCGGTGCCCAAGGAATTGGGCACCCGCGTCAACACCTCGGCGCTCAAGGTGCCGGACGCCAAGGTCCAGGCGGTGCAGTTTTTCCCCAACCCCAAGTTGAAGAAAAAGACCGACTGACATCTGCGGCATCACCTTCCGGGCCGTCCGGCTCGGAAGCGATACATATATACCGCCGGGCTTACGGCCTTCCTGCCCAGACTTGTTCATCAAGTCCACTGACAGGAAGGCTTCCATGCCCCACGCTGACAACCCACTGTTGCAGGCCTATGACCTGCCCCCTTTCGCCCGGATCAAAGCCAGGCATTTCTCACCGGCCCTCGACCGGATCCTGGCCGAGAGCCGTGCCCAGGTCGCCCATATCATCAAGACCCAGGCGCCGTTTCCCACGTGGGACGATTTGGTGCTGGCCATGGATGAAATCCACACACGGCTGGAAGGTTTCGACGCCCTGCTGGATCTTCTGGCCTCGACCAGGACCGGGGACGCGTGGGCGCAGGCTTCACTGGACTGCACGGAGCGGCTGCATGATTTCCAGCGTTCGCTAAGGCAGCATCCGCAACTGTTCCAGCTTTATCAGCGCTTGGCGGACAGCCAGATCGCCCAGTATTTTGAACCGGCGCGCAAGCGTGTCCTGGAAAAAATCCTCCGACAATTTCGCCAGAACGATCTGGCACACGCCTCGCGGGCCGATCTGGACGCCTTGAAACGCCGTATCAAAGGGGCTCAACAGCTGTTTCTGGAGAACCTGCACAAGGCCAACAACGCCTGGAGCAAAACCTTCAATGATGAGAGTGAGTTGAGTGGCCTGCCGTCGGCGTTCAAACAGCAGATGGCCCGCCAGGCACGCGAGGCCGGACACACGGGATGGCGACTGCCCCTTAACGACGAGTCGTTTGGCATCGTCACCAGCTACGCCGACAATCGCCTATTGCGCCAAGCACTGTACGTGGCCTACAGCACCCGCGCATCGGACCAGGGCCCCCAGGCCGGCCAGTTCGACAACGGCGAGGTTCTCCAGCAATTGCTGGATGATCGGCACCAGTACGCAACCTTACTCGGCTACGCAAATTTCGCTCAGATGGCTGTCGAGCCAGAACAAGCCGAGTCGGCCGAACAGGTCACGGTGTTCTTGCGCAGACAGCTCACCCTGCACCAAAGCACTTTTGCCAAAGACGCAGAACAGCTCAAGGCCTTTGCCAGCCAGCATGGGTACAGCGAGCTCCAACCTTGGGATTATCCGTACCTGACGGAAAAGCTTCGCCAGCAGGCGGCGGGAGCCTCCCGACCGGCGCTCAGCGCCTGGTTTCCCTTGGAATCCACGTTTTCACAATTGCTCTTGATCGCCAAAGAGCTGTTCGGGGTGGATTTCATCGAGCGCCAGGACATTGCCACCTGGCATCCCGAGGTGCGTCTCTTCGAAGTCCATGAGTGGGGGCAGCTCATTGGCTACCTGTATTTCGATCCGTTCGACGATGCGAACCGCAACGGCTACCCCAATACCACCACCCTGCGAAACCGCTCCATCACCGCCGAGGGTCGCCCCCGGCATCCTATCGCGATCCTGCATGGCTGGCTGCCACGCGGCTCGGGCGCCCAGCCGGCCGTGCTCGACCACTTGCAGCTGCGCATTCTGTTCCATGAGTTCGGCCATTGCCTGCACCACCTGTTGACCCGCGCCGAGTACCGCGAGGTGTCCGGCATCAGCGATCTCTCCCGCGACACCTCCGAGTTTGCCGGCATGTTGTTCGAACAATGGTGCTTCTCCAAGCCATGCCTGGTCCGCGTGTCAAAGCACTACCAAACCGGTGCGGCGATGCCTGACAAGGTGGCCGATCAGTTGCTGACCTTCGCCAACACCCAGGCCAGTTGGGAAACCGCAATCCTTTTGCGCAACGCGCTATTCGACATGGAGTTGCACCAGACCCACGGCGACGGGCGTACCGTCCAGCAGGTGTTCGACCAGGTCAATGCGCATACAAAGCATCTGCCCGTGTACGCGAACGAACGCTGGCCCAATGGCCTGGACTATATGGTGACCGGCTACGCGGCGAGGATTTACGCCTATGCCTGGTCGAAGGAATGGGCCCTCACCGTGTTCGAGCAGTTCAAGCGCGACGGGCTGTTCAACCCGGCAACAGGTCGGGCGCTGCGCGAAACGATATTCGCCCCGGGGGATTCGCGACCGTTGTCCGAGTCCATCGCCGCCTTTATCGGCACACCGCCGGTCAGTGCTCCGGCTGCCCAACCTGAGGATTGAGGTGCTGCGCCGTCGTCGTTGAATTGACCCAGCTTTCCAGGGAGCAAAGGGCAAACACACTGGTGCTGCAGTCGCCGTTCACCAACGCCGTGCGGAGTTTTTCCACATCGGCCTGCATCATGTAGCGAACGCCATCCTTGAAGTGGTGGCTGTCACCGAAGCCGCCTTCCGTCATTTCGTTCAGGGCGTCTTCTTTGCTCCAGCCCTGGACCACCACCCGGTACATGGCGGCCACCAGCCCGGTGCGATCCGAGCCGTGCTTGCAGTGCATCAGCACCGGCCCCTTGGCTTCGGCCGCCTGGACGGCGCGCAAGGCCCTGAGGATGTCGCTGTCATCGACGTGATTGGTGCGATAGGGCAACTGCACTTGCTCGATGCCCGGGGTGGACAGCCAGCGCTTGTCCGACTCCGGCAGGAAGGTGATGACCGTGCCGATCCTGAGTTTGCTCAGCAAGGGCAAAGCTCCACCGTCCGGCAAGGAGCTGCGGTACAGCGTGGGAGACATCTGGTAAAGGTTGTAATCCTTTTCCACGGGTTGGGCCCATTCCGCAGGCCTCGTTTCAGCAGCATCGGCCGCCTGGGCCGGGGATTCGGCCAGCCCGATGAGCAAGGCCAGGCAGAGCAGTGAGCGGGAGCAGAACTTGAGCATGCATGGACAACCGAAAATGAAGAAATACGAGAGGTTCAGTCTCGTCTCGCTGCGGTTAAAAGCCTGTGAGGAGAACGTCAAAGCCGTGTGAACGCCAATCCGGTATTTGAGCTGCTGAATGGCACTGGCCTTAATCGAACACAGCGAATACTGTATGCACATACAGCTTTCGGAGTACTCCCATGCCAGCCCCCCTACCACCGCGCGGCCGCGGCACCGCGACCAACCCGCACAACCGCTTCGCCCCGAGTCGCTCGGTGGCCGAAGATGACGGCTGGTATCAGGAAGTCCCGCCGACCCAAGGCACCGAAGTGCGCTTCGAAATAGCCAAGACCATCATCACCCGCAACACCTCGCCGGATATTCCTTTCGACCGCTCGATCAACCCTTACCGGGGCTGTGAACACGGCTGCATCTACTGCTATGCGCGGCCCAGTCATGCCTACTGGGACATGTCGCCGGGGCTGGATTTCGAAACCAAGCTGATCGCCAAGACCAACGCCGCCGATGTGCTGGAAGAACAGCTGTCCAAGCGCGGCTATCAATGCGCGCCGATCAACCTGGGTTCCAATACCGACCCTTATCAACCCATCGAGCGCGAACAGCGGATCACCCGCCGAATCCTCGAGGTGCTGCTGCGCTACCGTCATCCAGTGACCATCGTGACCAAGGGTTCGTTGATCCTGCGGGACCTGGATTTGTTGAGCGAACTGGCCAAGCAGCGACTGGTGGCGGTGATGATCAGCCTCACCACCCTGGACGATGAACTCAAGCGCATCCTGGAACCGCGCGCGGCGGCGCCCAAGGCGCGGTTGCGGGCGATAAAGGTGATGCGCGAGGCTGGTATTCCGGTGGGGGTGCTGTGTTCGCCGATGATTCCGATGATCAACGACAGCGAGATCGAGAGCCTGCTGGCCGAAGCCCATGCCGCTGGCGCGCAGAGCGCCGCCTACATCATGTTGCGCCTGCCGCTGGAAGTGGCGCCGCTGTTCGAGGAATGGTTGCAGGCGCACTATCCGCAGCGCGCCGCCCATGTGCTGAGCCTGGTTCGCCAGAGTCGCGGCGGCGAGCTCTACGACAGCCAGTTCGGCAAACGCATGCGCGGTGAGGGGCCCTTCGCCGACCTGCTGGCCCAGCGATTCACCAAGGCGATAAAGCGCCTGGGGCTTGATCGTCGCGAAGGCTACAACCTCGATTGCGATGCCTTCTGTCCGCCGGGCCGACAGATGTCGTTGATTTGATTAAAGTTGACCCTGGAACGGCTACTGGACATGAACTGCGCCAGCGTTTCGCCACCCCTGAAATCGTTGTCCTAGAGCCTTCGATTTCAGTTTGAGTTAAGTTTCGGCCGCTACCTTGTTCATCGAGTGACTGACAGGTCGGGGATTACGACCTGGACGTTTTTTAACCAGCCACTGGCGTCATACCGTCAAAAGAGGATGAATCATGAGTGACAAGGATAAACAGCCGTTGGCTGCGTCGGCTTCAGCCCAACCCGAGGCGGAAACCGCCGATGCAGCGCTGCAGCATATTGTTGACGGCTTTTTGCATTTCCATCACGAGATCTTTCCGCAGCAGGAAGAACTCTTCAAGAAACTCGCCACCGCCCAAACGCCCCGGGCGATGTTCATCACCTGCGCCGATTCGCGCATCGTGCCCGAGTTGATCACCCATAGCTCCCCCGGCGACCTGTTCGTGACCCGCAACGTCGGCAACGTCGTTCCGCCTTACGGGCAGATGAACGGCGGCGTCTCCACCGCCATCGAATACGCCGTGCTGGCCCTCGGTGTGCAACACATCATTGTCTGCGGCCATTCCGATTGCGGCGCCATGCGTGCGGTGCTCAACCCCGACACGTTGGAAAAAATGCCCACGGTCAAAGCCTGGCTGCGCCACGCCGAAGTGGCCAAGACCATGGTCCATGACAACTGCCCGTGCGGCGACGAAAAACAGACCATGCCCATCCTCACCGAAGAGAATGTGATCGCGCAGCTGCAGCATTTGCGAACGCACCCCTCGGTAGCGTCGCGCATGGCCAGCGGTCAGTTGTTCATCCATGGCTGGGTGTACAACATCGAGACCAGCGAGATCAAAGCCTTTGACGCGGACCAGGGACGTTTCCTGCCGCTCGATGGCAGCCATCCGATACCGGTGGCGACGCCCAAAGCGCGCTTCTAACCACTCTTAAACTTGTGTGGTTCAAGCCTTGCCGCCATTTGCGCGGTAGGGCTTCGCCATGCCTGAAGAAAACTTCGGGAGAGTTGCCATGCGTGCTGCTCAATTAAAAGCTGTTCTGCCACGGGAGCTGTTGGCTTCGGTGGTTGTGTTTCTGGTGGCCCTGCCTTTGTGCATGGGCATCGCCATCGCCTCTGGCCTGCCACCGGCCAAAGGTTTGATCACCGGCATCATCGGTGGGTTGGTGGTGGGTTTCCTGGCCGGCTCGAAGCTGCAAGTCAGTGGCCCGGCCGCCGGCTTGGCGGTGTTGGTGTTCGAGCTGGTGCGCCAGCATGGCGTGGCGATGCTCGGGCCGATCCTGTTGCTGGCCGGTCTGCTGCAATTGTTGGCCGGGCGTTTTCGCCTGGGCTGCTGGTTCCGGGTCACCGCGCCGGCCGTGGTCTACGGCATGCTCGCGGGTATCGGCGTGCTGATCATACTGTCCCAGGTCCATGTGATGCTCGACGCCGCGCCCAAGCCCTCCGGGCTGGATAACTTGGCGGCGTTCCCGGCGGCAGTGGCCCAGGCCTTGCCATCCTTCGGCTGGCAGGCCGGCCTGCTCGGTCTGTCGACGATTGCGGTGATGTGGTTGTGGGAAAAGTTTCGCCCCCACAGTCTGCGCTTCGTTCCCGGTGCTTTGCTGGGTGTCGGCCTGGCGACTGTCGCCAGCCTGCTGCTGGCCTTGCAGGTCAAGCGGGTGGAAGTGCCGGAGAACATGGCCGAAGCCATTGATTGGCTGCGCCCGGCGGACCTGCTGAACCTGGCCGACCCCACACTGCTGATCGCCGCGTTCGCGGTGGCTTTCATCGCCAGCGCCGAAACCCTGCTGTCAGCAGCCGCTGTCGATCGCATGCACAGCGGTGAGCGTGCGGACTTCGACCGCGAGCTGTCGGCCCAAGGTATCGGCAACATGCTCTGCGGCCTGCTCGGCGCCTTGCCGATGACCGGGGTGATCGTGCGCAGCTCGGCCAACGTCCAGGCCGGGGCCACCACGCGGATGTCGACGATTTTCCACGGCCTGTGGTTGTTGCTCTTCGTGTTGTTGCTGTCCAGCGTGCTGCAAAGCATTCCGGTGGCGAGCCTGGCGGGTGTGCTGGTGTACACCGGTTTCAAACTGGTGGACCTCAAGGCGTTTCGCAGCCTGGGCCGTTATGGCCGGATGCCGATGTTCACCTATGCCGCAACGGCCCTGGCGATCATCTTCACCGACCTGCTGACCGGTGTGCTGATCGGTTTCGGCCTGACCCTGGCGAAACTGGCCTGGAAAGCCTCGCGGCTGAAAATCAGCCTGATCGATCTGCCCCAGGAGGGTGAGATGGAATTGCGCCTGGTGGGGGCGGCAACGTTCCTCAAGGTGCCGGCATTGACCCAGGTACTGGGCACCATACCGACCGGCGCGACCGTGCATGTGCCGCTCAATAACCTGAGCTACATCGACCACTCGTGCCTGGAGTTGCTGGAAGAATGGGGCCGTGCGAATGCCAGCAAGGGTTCGAAGCTGCTGATCGAATCCCGTGGGCTCAAGCGTAGGTTGGAGGGACGGTTGCGCACGACCGTGGGGGTTGGCGCGGCTTCTGCCTGACACCAAGAAACCCTGTGGGAGCAAGCTTGCTCCCACAGGGGATTGTTGCTGGACCTCTATTTTATGAACCACCCGGATTCAATGTGGGAGCGGGCTTGCTCGCGAAGGCGTAGTGTCAGGCAACTCTTTCGTTAGCTGATACATCGCTTTCGCGAGCAAGCCCGCTCCCACAGGGTTTCACAGGGGTTATGTGTTTCAGCCGGATCAAGCCGCCGGCTGATCCAGCTCCAGTCCCACGCCCAGGCGGCGGGACATGCACGGCCAGCGCTTCCAGGCCGCGCCGGTTTCCGGGCTGCTGAGCTTCTCGCGGTAGGTTTCTACCGACTCCAATGCAAACGTCTCGTCGTTGAGCATCTCATCGAACGTGTGATGGACCACTTCATCGAGTTGGTTGGCAAATGCCTCACCGATCAACTGGTGAGCGATCAGATTGGCGACCGTCATGTCCAAGGGGATCAATGGCTGGCCGAAATGCTTGATGTACAGGTCGTTGACCTCTTCGACGAACCGATGTGCCAGGTAGGCTTCGTCCAGGAGGCTGTCGAGCCCGACATGCCCGGCCATGATGGTCGGCGGCTGGAGGAAGTACTGTTCGGCAATCTTCAAAACCGGTTTGATCTGCGACTCGATACCCGCCTCCCTGGCGACGTCATTGGCTGCATCCAGCAGGTCAGGTACTTCATCAATGTAGGCGGCGACAAAACGCGCCAGGACGTCGTTGGCGTTCGCGTCCGGCAATTGAATGGCTCGGTGCAGGTTCGGCAGCTGGGCCGTCAACTGACGCGCCAACAGGCCGGTCTCGGCCTCGTGTTGTTGGGCTTTTTGGATCTGCTCGCGCAATGCGGCGGTGTTCATGACAACTCCAGGAAACAAGGCAATGAAATAGGGAAGACATAACTTAGCTGGCGCAAAAACACTCCTAAGACCTATTTTTCATAACCGTCGCTTCCTTGCTACGTCGCAGTTATATCGATTTGCCATCACTCAGGTTCGCATCCTTCTCCATTCGCGGGCTCTAGCGCAAGCCCTGTCTGTTTCAAACGATTTACGCCATCGCGTTGCGAGGTTGCAGTCGCTGTCTATACTCGGTTTGGAATGGAGTTAGCTGATGACACCCGATTGCATGTGCAGCAAGGCGCGGCGGTTCAAGTTGGTAGTCTGAAGTAGCCGATCCCTTGCCGCAGGCTTTACGCCTACGGGATAACAAGAACGATAAGGGGAACCCGCAATGACGCGACATCCACACGTATGGATGGGCCTCCTGTTGTGGTCGATTTTCAGTCAGGCGCAAGCGGCCTGGACTGTGAATATGGCGCCTGGAGCGACACAGATCAGCAACGCAGTGTTCGACCTGCACATGACCATCTTCTGGATCTGTGTAGTCATCGGCATCATCGTCTTCGGCGCCATGTTCTGGTCGATGATCATGCACCGCCGCTCAACCGGCCAAAATGCCGCTCACTTTCACGAAAATACCCGGGTCGAAATTCTCTGGACCATCGTGCCCTTCGTGATCCTGGTGCTGATGGCGATTCCCGCCACCGCCACCCTGATCAAGATGTACGACTCCAGCGAGTCGGACATCGATATCCAGATCACTGGCTATCAATGGAAGTGGCACTACAAGTACCTGGGCCAGGACGTCGAGTTCTTCAGCAACCTGGCCACACCCGCCGAACAGATCCATAACCAGAGCGCCAAGGGCGAGCATTACCTGCTGGAGGTCGACAAGCCGCTGGTGCTGCCGGTCGATGCCAAGGTGCGCTTTCTGGTGACCTCCGCCGATGTGATCCACTCCTGGTGGGTGCCGGCCTTCGCGGTCAAGCGCGATGCGATCCCCGGGTTCGTCAACGAAGCCTGGACTCGTGTCGACAAGCCCGGCCTGTACCGCGGCCAATGCGCCGAGCTGTGCGGCAAGGACCACGGTTTCATGCCAATCGTGGTGGAGGTCAAGAGCAAGCCCGACTATGAAAAATGGCTGGGCGAACGCAAGGCCGAAGCCGCGCAGCTTAAAGAATTGACCAGCAAGGAGTGGACACGCGAAGAACTCGTTGAGCGCGGCGACAAGGTCTACCACACCACCTGCGTGGCCTGTCACCAGGCCGAAGGCCAGGGCCTGCCGCCGATGTTCCCAGCGCTCAAGGGCTCGAAGATCGCCACCGGGCCGATCAAGGATCACCTGAACATCGTCTTCCACGGCAAACCCGGCACGTCCATGGCGGCGTTCGGCAAGCAGCTGTCGGAAGTCGATATCGCCGCGGTCGTGACCTATGAACGTAACGCCTGGGGCAACAACAAGGGCGACATGGTGACGCCGAAAGAAGTGCTGGAACTCAAACAGGCGCAAAGCCAATGAGCCGGCCTGACGTGTGTTCCCGTAACCGGTCGGGGCTCATCGCCCCGCGCCGTCCAGCCCACTCGTTCGAAGGAGACAGGACATGAGTGCTGTGATCGATGACCACGGTCATGCCGGTGCCGACCACGCCCACGGCCCCGCCAAGGGCCTGATGCGCTGGGTACTGACCACCAACCACAAGGATATCGGCACGCTGTACCTGTGGTTCGCGTTCTCGATGTTCCTGCTGGGCGGCTCGTTCGCCATGGTGATCCGCGCCGAGCTGTTCCAGCCTGGCTTGCAGATCGTGCAGCCGGAATTCTTCAACCAGATGACCACCATGCACGGCCTGGTGATGGTCTTCGGCGCAGTGATGCCTGCGTTCGTCGGCCTCGCCAACTGGATGATCCCGCTGATGATCGGCGCGCCGGACATGGCCCTGCCACGGATGAACAACTTCAGCTTCTGGCTGTTGCCGGCGGCGTTCCTGATGCTGGTGTCGACGCTGTTCACACCGGGGGGCGGGCCGAACTTCGGCTGGACCTTCTACGCACCACTGTCCACCACCTATGCGCCGGAAAGCGTGACGTTCTTCATCTTTGCCATCCACCTGATGGGCATCAGTTCGATCATGGGCGCGATCAACGTGGTCGCCACCATCCTCAACCTGCGCGCCCCCGGCATGACCCTGATGAAAATGCCGCTGTTCGTCTGGACCTGGCTGATCACCGCGTTCCTGCTGATCGCAGTGATGCCGGTGCTGGCCGGCTGCGTGACGATGATGCTGATGGACATCCACTTCGGCACCAGCTTCTTCAGTGCCGCCGGCGGTGGCGACCCGGTGCTGTTCCAGCACGTGTTCTGGTTCTTCGGCCACCCCGAGGTGTACATCATGATCCTGCCGGCCTTCGGCGCCGTCAGCTCGATCATCCCGGCCTTCTCGCGCAAGCCGTTGTTCGGCTACACCTCGATGGTCTACGCCACGGCCGCCATCGCGTTCCTGTCGTTCATCGTCTGGGCGCACCACATGTTCGTGGTCGGCATTCCGCTGGTGGGCGAGCTGTTCTTCATGTACGCCACCCTGCTGATCGCCGTGCCCACCGGGGTGAAGGTGTTCAACTGGGCCAGCACCATGTGGCAAGGCTCGCTGACCTTCGAGACGCCGATGCTGTTTGCCGTGGCGTTCGTGATCCTGTTTTCCATCGGCGGTTTCTCCGGGCTGATGCTGGCCATCGCCCCGGCGGACTTCCAGTACCAGGACACCTACTTCGTGGTGGCGCACTTCCACTATGTGCTGGTGCCCGGCGCAATCTTCGGGATCTTCGCCTCGGCTTACTACTGGCTGCCGAAATGGACCGGCCACATGTACGACGAAACCCTCGGCAAGCTGCACTTCTGGCTGTCGTTCATCGGGATGAACATGGCGTTCTTCCCGATGCACTTCGTCGGCCTGGCGGGCATGCCACGGCGGATTCCCGACTACAACCTGCAGTTCGCCGACTTCAACATGGTCTCGTCCATCGGCGCCTTCATGTTCGGCACCACGCAGATCTTCTTCCTGTTCATCGTGATCAAGACCATCCGTGGCGGCGAGCCGGCACCGGCCAAGCCGTGGGATGGGGCGGAAGGGCTGGAGTGGAGCGTGCCGTCGCCGGCGCCGTATCACACGTTTACTACGCCGCCGGAAGTGAAATGAGATGACACAGAGGACCTGTGTGGGAGCGGGCTTGCTCGCGAATCAGACGACGCGGTCTAACAGAAACACCGCGTCATCGTTCTTCGCGAGCAAGCCCGCTCCCACAGGGTTCAGTGCAAGGAGCCGCATTCATGGCTGATTCGATTTCGCTGAAGAAACTGGTCACCCGCCTGCTGCTGGTGGTGGTGGCCATGTTCATCTTCGGGTTTGCCCTGGTGCCGATCTACGACGTGATGTGCAAGGCGTTCGGCATCAACGGCAAGACCGCCGGGCAGTACGAAGGCGAGCAGACCGTCGACGAGTCGCGCCAGGTTCGCGTGCAGTTCCTGTCGACCAACTCGGTGGACATGCCTTGGGACTTCTATCCCAAGGGCGATGAACTGGTGGTCCGGCCGGGGGCGGTGAACGAGATGGTCTTCGTCGTCCACAACCCCACCAACCGGCCGATGAGTGCCCAGGCGGTTCCGAGCATCGCGCCGAGCAACGCGGCGGCGTATTTCCACAAGACCGAATGTTTTTGTTTTACCCAGCAAGTGCTGCAACCCGGCGAACGCATCGAAATGCCCATGCGCTTCATCGTCGACCGGGACATGCCCAAGGAAGTGAAGCACCTGACGCTGTCCTACACGCTGTTCGATATCACCGCTCGTCATCCACCGGTGGCTCTAAACACTGACCGATAGCGTGCCCGATAAGGAGAACAATAAATGGCAACTCACGAACACTATTACGTTCCGGCCCAGAGCAAATGGCCGATCATCGCCACGGTCGGGATGTTCGTCACGGTGTACGGCCTGGCGACCTGGTTCAACGACCTGAAGGCCGACCGACCGGACTCCCACGGCCCGCTGATCTTTTTCGTCGGCGGCCTGCTGGTGGCCTACATGCTGTTCGGCTGGTTCGGCGCGGTGATCAAGGAAAGCCGCGCCGGGCTCTACAGCGCGCAGCTCGATCGCTCGTTCCGCTGGGGCATGAGCTGGTTCATCTTTTCCGAAGTGATGTTCTTCATCGCGTTCTTCGGCGCGCTGTTTTACGTGCGCACGATCTCCGCACCAGGTTTGGCCGGTGAAGGCGCCAAGGGCATTTCCCATATGCTCTGGCCGACCTTCGAGTTCGCCTGGCCGTTGCTGAACAACCCCGACCCGAAACTCTTCCCGGCGCCCAAGGACGTCATCAGCCCCTGGGGCTTGCCGCTGCTCAACACCATCCTGCTGGTCAGCTCCAGCGTCACCGTCACCATCGCCCACCATGCCCTGAAAAAAGGCCATCGCGGCGCGCTGAAGATCTGGCTGGCCATCACCGTCCTGCTGGGTTGCGCCTTCCTGGGCTTCCAGGCCGAGGAGTACATCCACGCTTATAAAGAGCTGGGGCTGACCCTGGGTTCCGGCGTCTACGGCGCGACCTTCTTCATGCTCACGGGCTTTCACGGCGCCCACGTCACCATCGGCACGATCATCCTGTTCGTCATGCTGATGCGGATCATGCGCGGGCACTTCGACAACGAGCATCAGTTCGGCTTCGAGGCGGCGAGCTGGTATTGGCACTTCGTCGATGTGGTGTGGATCGGCTTGTTCATCTTCGTCTACGTGCTCTGAGGATTTACCAAGGCACGTGGGACACCAACTGGCCGCTGAAAAAACCCCAGGCAATCAAGCCGACGGTGGCGGCGGCCAGACCGACCCGAATCGCCAAGGCGATGACCAGGCGATTGGAACTGCTGTCGTCCTTGACCAGAAAAAACAGACCGCTGAACAGGCTGGCAATCGTGGCAATGAGCATCAGGACGATGGCTGCTTTTAGCATTAGGGACACTCCGGGGGGACGCAATGCACGTGAGTATAGCTATCCCGTTCGATGGCTTTCGGACGGCGCCATGAAACACTTTCGGCCGGGCATCGTGCCGTCGCTGGTGGTCGCCATCCTGGTGCCGGTGATGGTGTGCCTGGGGTTCTGGCAATTGAGCCGGGGCGAACAGAAACGCGTGCTCATGGAGAGTTACGCCGAGCGCCGCGTGGCACCGCCGCTGGACAGCACTGAACTGCAACACACGACCGATCCGGCGTTTCGCCCCGTCAGCCTGCACGGCCAGTTCGACGCCGAACACAGCCTCCTCCTGGACAACCGTCAGCACGACGGCAAGGTCGGTGTCGAACTGCTGCAACCCTTCCTTGATCACGCTACCGGGCTGTGGTTGCTGGTCAATCGCGGCTGGTTGCCCTGGCCGGACCGACGCACCCCGCCGGTCTTCGACACGCCGGAAGCACCGGTGAGCCTGCAAGCCTGGGTCTATGTGGCCCCTGGCGCGACGTTCCAACTGCACGCCGATCCGGCCGGGGCAGCGTGGCCGCGAACGGTCACCGCCATCGAGCCCGACAAACTCTGGGCCGAACTGGGCCGCAGCGGTTTCACCTATGAATTACGCCAACAAAACGGCCCCGGCGCCTACCGGACCGATTGGCCCGTCGTGGCCATGGGGCCGGAAAAACACCTCGGTTATGCCGTGCAGTGGTTCGCCATGGCGGCGGCGCTGTTCGGCCTTTTTCTTTATCTCGGATGGCACAACGCAGGGAGACACC
Source organism: Pseudomonas sp. B21-054 (assembly GCF_026016345.1). Classification (NCBI taxonomy): domain Bacteria; kingdom Pseudomonadati; phylum Pseudomonadota; class Gammaproteobacteria; order Pseudomonadales; family Pseudomonadaceae; genus Pseudomonas; species Pseudomonas sp. B21-054. Next base: position 113,186 of record NZ_CP087204.1, on the reverse strand, counting down.
ATGGGAACCGCCATGAATCCAACCAACACGTCTGAAGCGCCCACAACGCCCAACCGGCGCAAGGGGCGTCTGCAATTGCTGCTGATTGTGCTCGGGGTGGTCGGCCCGATGCTCCTGGCCACCGTCATGTACAAATTCCAGTTCTGGGTGCCCGACAGCCGCAACTACCACGGTGAGCTGATCGGCACCGGCCAGACCCGCGCCGAGATTGGCGTGCAGGCCGATGAGCAGCGCTGGCAGATCCTGGTCACGGCACCGCAGGGCTGTGCGGTGGATTGTCGCCAACTGGTGTACCTCGCCCGGCAGGTGCAGATCGGCCTGGGTCGCGAAGCGTCCCGCGCCAGCCACGCCCTGGCCGTCGCGCAACCGCTGGACGCCGACTATGACGCGCAACTGCAACGCGAATACCCGCAGCTGCAACGCTATCCGCTGGACTTGCCGGCCTATCAGAAAGGCGCCGAAGGCGCTGGCGGCGCCCAGCTGTGGATCATCGATCCCCACAGCAACCTGGTGCTGCGCTACGACGCCCGGGTCAAGGGCAAGGATCTGCTCAACGACCTGCGCCACTTGCTGAAACTGTCGAACATCGGATGAGGGCATCGACATGGCCAAACCTGGATTTCGCCTCGCGCTGTTTGCCACGCTGCTGGCACTGATCGTCGTCCTGCTGGGCGCCTACACCCGGCTCACCCACGCCGGGCTCGGTTGCCCGGACTGGCCCGGTTGCTACGGGTTCATCAGCGTGCCCAAGAGCGAAGCCCAACTGGCCCATGCCGAGTTGCACTTTCCCGACACCCCGGTGGAAGCCCACAAGGGCTGGAACGAAATGGTCCATCGCTACTTCGCCGGAGCCCTTGGCTTGATGATTACCGTGTTGGCCGCCCGCGCCTGGATGAATCGGCGTCATCCCGGCCTGCCGCTGAAGTTGCCGCTGTTTCTACTGGCGGTGGTGTTCGCGCAAGCGGCGTTCGGCATGTGGACGGTGACCCTCAAGCTGTGGCCGCAAGTAGTGACCGGGCATTTGCTGGGCGGGTTCGCGACGTTGAGCCTGCTGTTTCTGCTCACGCTGAGATTGTCCGGCGTACTGCCGGCGCTGACCGTGCCCAAACGCCTGCAACACTGGGCCACCGCCGGGTTGCTGCTGGTGATCGGCCAGATCGCCCTCGGCGGCTGGGTCAGCTCCAATTACGCCGCCGTGGCCTGCATCGATTTCCCCACCTGCCACGGCCAATGGCTGCCTCCGGCTGACTTTGCCAACGGCTTCCACCTCACCCAACACATCGGCCCCAACTACCTGGGCGGGCAGCTCGACAGCGACGCCCGCACCGCCATCCACCTGACCCACCGCATCGGCGCGTTGCTGGTGACCATGGTACTGCTGGGACTGGCCTGGCAATTGAAAACCGTCGGCATGACCCGACTGGCCGGCCTGGTGTTGATCGCACTGGCGGCGCAAATCACCCTGGGCATCAGTAACGTGCTGTTCCACTTGCCTCTGCCGGTGGCCGTGGCCCACAACGCCGGGGGCGCCGCACTGCTGCTGACCCTGGTGCTGGTCAATTATCACGCCCGCACCAGCCTGGTCCGGGTCAAGCATCAAGTCCCGCTGCGCTGGCGGTTCAACCCGCATAAACACAGCGCCAGCCCCATAACTATAAAAGGAGAGATGCCATGGCAACCTTGACCGGTGAACGCCACAGCCAAGCGATCTGGCGCGATTACCTGGAGCTGACCAAGCCCAAAGTGGTGGTGCTGATGCTGATCACCTCGCTGGTGGGCATGTTCCTCGCCACCCGCGCCGGCGTGCCGTGGACGGTGCTGGTGTTCGGCAACCTGGGCATCGCCCTGTGTGCCGGCGGCGCGGCAGCGGTCAACCATGTGGTGGACCGGCGCATCGACGCGGTGATGGCCCGCACCCACAAACGGCCACTGGCCGAAGGGCGGATCTCCCCCGCCGCCGCGCTGACCTTCGCCCTGGCCCTGGCGGTGATCGGCCAAGCCTTGCTCCTGGCCTTCACCAACCCACTGACCGCCTGGCTGACCCTCGCCTCACTGCTGGGTTACGCGGTGGTCTACACCGGCTTCCTCAAGCGCGCGACGCCGCAGAACATCGTCATCGGCGGCCTCGCCGGCGCGGCGCCGCCATTGCTGGGCTGGGTGGCGGCCACCGGTCATGTCAGCGCCGAACCGCTGCTGCTGGTGCTGATCATCTTCGCCTGGACCCCACCGCATTTCTGGGCCCTGGCAATCCACCGCAAAGAGGAATACGCCAAGGCCGACATCCCGATGCTGCCGGTGACCCACGGCGAGCACTACACCAAAATCCATATCCTGCTCTACACCCTGGTGCTGCTGGCGGTGAGCCTGATGCCGTTCGTGATCCATATGAGCGGGATGCTCTATCTTGTTTGCGCGCTCGTATTGGGCGCCAGGTTCCTGCAATGGGCCGTGGTGTTGTACCGTGGCAGTCGGCCGCACGCGGCGATCAATACGTTCAAGTACTCTATTTATTACTTGTTCCTGCTGTTCATCGCCCTGCTTGTAGATCATTACTTACTGTTGAGCCTATGACTCGAACCCAGAAAACCGTCTTCATCCTCGTGGCCGTGATCGCGCTGATCCTCGGCCTGACCATCAACAAAGTGCTGTCGGGCAAAGGCCAGGGCGACCCGACCGCGCTGATCGACGCCGGCATCATCCTGCTGCCCCAGAGCCGCACCCTGCCGGACGTGAAAATGACCGACCAGGACGGCCAGCCCGTGGCAATCGATGGCTTGAAGGATAAATGGAGCCTGCTGTTCTTCGGCTACACCTTCTGCCCGGACATCTGCCCCACCACCCTCGCCCAACTGCGCCAGATCAAAAGCGAGTTGCCGAAGGAGGCTGTGGATAAGTTGCAGATCGTACTGGTCAGCGTCGACCCGAACCGCGACACGCCCAAGCAGCTGAAGCAGTACCTGGGGTACTTCGATCCGCAGTTCGTAGGGCTGACGGCTTCATCGGTTGAAGACCTGCAGAAACTGGCGAATGCGGTGAGCATTCCGTTTATTCCGGCGGATACCAGTAAGCCCAACTATACGGTTGATCACAGTGGCAACCTCGCGGTGATTGGGCCGGATGGTACCCAGCGTGGGTTTATTCGTGCGCCGTTGAATAATCAGAAGCTGGTGGCGCAGTTGCCGGAGATGCTCAAGCGCAAATAGCGCCTCCAGGGGTATGCCGCTCAGCTAAGCCATGCCCATTCCTTGTGGTGAGGAAGTCCCCTTGTGGTAAGGAAGTCCCTTGTGGCGAGGGGATTTATCCCCGCTGGGCTGCGCAGCAGCCCCCAAAAGGCTGAATGCGATCTACATGGCACAACGCGGTGGCTGGGTTCAGGACGAGGGGCCTCCTGCCCCTAATCTCTCTGTGGGAGCGGGCTTGCTCGCGAAAGCGACGGGTCAGCTTGCATCAATATTGAATGTGCCGCCCTCTTCGCGAGCAAGCCCGCTCCCACACTGGGTGGTGGTGAACACAGCATCTGCAACAGCCCCCAATCCCTGTGGGAGCGAGCTTGCTCGCGATGAAATCAACACGGTTTCAGACCAAAACAAGTCTCCTGCATCGCCGGTAAACCCGGCTCCTACAGCCCCCACCTACACACCTCCACCAACCCACGCATCCTTGCGCCTTTGCCTACAACTACGCCAGAATCCGCCCGCTTGTGCGCCTTGTCCCGGGGTTCTATTGTTTTCCTGCCACTGCCCATCAGTGGTCGGGTTTAGTAGCCCGGTTAAGGATACGGTCGCATGAGTCTCATCAGTCGGGCATTGCCCGCACTCGATGGTGGCTGTGCGCATGGCGCCTTCGGGCGCGCCGGGTTTTCCGTTGTCCTACCGGTCTACTAACTTGCGCACAGCTGCCTCCCTTTCGTTTAGTAGCGAGACGGTAGCGGCCTACTAACAAAGGAAACGTGAAAATGTTCAAAGCAACTCCAAATCCCCCAGATGCTGACCCCACCCCGCAATCCGCAAAAACCAAAGCCAAGCAGCAAGACGAAACCACCAAACGCGTGCTCGATCACTACCTGCTGCCGAAATCGGAAAAATCTCAAGACGACCCCAAACCGGGTCAGCTATTCACCGTCGTGAAAGGCCTCGATAACGAATGCTTGCTCGCTAACCTCAGTGAGACGCTGGCTTCGGCTGATGCGATGGTGAGTGATCTGGCGTTTGAGTTGGATGGATCGAGGCGTCATGTGGCGCTGGGGATTCAGCAGTTGATTGAGCTGGGTTCGTTGTTGGCGAATCGGGTGTTGGATAACGTGGAGCCAAGGCAGTAGTATTTTTTCCTCAATGAAAAAGCCCGACGTTTTGCGTCGGGCTTTGATTCCTCTATCTGCAGAAGCGGACGAATAAGCTGTAAATATTCTCAAATTCTTTCTCCTATATACCGCCATTATCCTCCCTAGCGATAGGCTGCAATCGGCCAGAAGCTGCCCTTCAGGAAGGCCAACAATCGTCCAGAAGCAGGCTTTCACCTACATTGACAAAGCAGCGGCCGATCCAATTGGCTATCGATTTAGAACATGTGGCTGTTTGTGGTCGAAAGCCGGTCGTGGGGAAGCAGCGAATGTACCGGGAATGTGCGTGAAACGTTGTCATCTTTCTTCCTTCAGATGTCCCGCGCACAGTCTCCTCTGTTATTCTGATTCAAAAATCATGCGTGTGGATGAGACGCTATGTTGCATTCAATACAGTTATCAAGCGGCAGATATGTCGGCTAATTAATAGTTGGGGAAACTGAGTATGCACCGCTTAATAGCAAATGGACTTGTTTTCATCAGCATTGCGATATTATGTTCTGGCTGCACATCCTATTCGTCCCAGCCGACAATCAACGAACACGTTGAACCCGAAGAAAAAGAAAATATCTTCAGCTTCAGTTACGAAATAAACTCTCCATGGAAAGATAGTCGCTTTGCCAGGGACGCATACGCAGCGACACTAAAATTTATTCCAAGCGCGCAAAATACTAGCTCAAACCTTACAGCTTCGCCCCTTCCTACCTTAGAAATAAAAATCTCGGAATTTTCATCTGGCGGCGCTTGCGCACAAGAATACTTAACGGGCTTGAGTCTTGGTTTAATTCCTAGTTGGTGTTCAAGGCCAAACCTTTTCAAGTTTAATTTCATACTGAATAAAGACCACAGCTTTTGCAGGCAAAGAACTTATTCAATAAGTTCCACGTCCTTCTCACATCTCACGATGATTCCCTTCGCCCTATTCAATGCGGAAAATCAACCATTAACGCTCTATAAGGCCGCGCTAAAAGATTTCCTTCAAAGAGGTCAATGTACAACGTCCTAACAGGTACGTTCACATGCTTCGCCCGCCGCTACGGAGGAGGCCCCATGTCAAGCATTGGGGGCCGTTTGAGGTGGAAACTTATCTTAGGTGACCGTCTGCTTCTGGCCGAGGCTGTGTAAAAAAGTTTTTGAGCGCGACAGGTACTCAAAACCGGACTTAAAATCGCGCTTCTACGCGAAATCCAGATCTGCTGACGTGCCGATAAATTTCAGATTTAACGTAGACGCGCGCACTTCAATCTTGGCGAAGCGTTTTTACACACTCTGGGCCAATAGCGGTCGGTCTGTAAGCATCGGCCGAAGGGCCATGCTTTACCCCTGGGTGTCTTCGCGGAGCGGTTTCGTAAAAAGGGGACGGATTTATTTCTGATATTTGTCCCTTTTTTCAACTTGATGAAGGAGCCTGGATGACGATCCCACTGCCCAGTATGATCAGGACGTTAAAAGAGCAGGAACTCCCATGCAGCGCGTCATGATCGTCGGCCAGCCAGGGTCAGGGAAAAGTACGCTGGCCCGGGAGATGGGCAAGCACACCGGTCTGCCGGTCATCCATATCGACACGATCCATTGGCAACCGGGGTGGGTCGAGCGAAACGCAGATGAGAAGACTCGCCTTTGTCGCGAGGTCGAGGCTCGCGGTCAATGGATTTTTGAAGGCGGTCATTCGGCCACTTGGGACAACCGTATTGCCCGAGCCGATCTTTTAATATGGATTGATCGCTCATCGGGGCTTCGGTTTTGGCGTGTGCTTCTCAGGACTTTGATCCAGCGCGGCCGCCCTCGCCCAGACCTTCCAGAGGATTGCCCAGAGCAGCTAAGGAAACTCCCGGAATTTTTCAACTTCATGTGGACTACCCGTAAATCGGCGCGTGCCAAGCTGAAGCAGCTTGCGGCAACGGCCCCATCAACCTGTCGCGTCGTCTGTCTGCGATCCAATCGCCAGACCAGGCAATTTCTATCGAGTATTGGGGAAGCGCCTTGCGTGAATTCGTCGCGAAAAGTCCAGGTTCCGACCAAACCGCTGCGTGATTAACAATTCAGTCTGCCCCCCTTCTCTTCAGCCACGAATTGGCTCGATACCGATGCGTTTGCTGGGAACGGGGTTCGCTGTTTACTGCCGCTTAGGGATTGCCTGAACCAATAGCCGGACGACCGATACATGACGCATCCCATAAGGTCATGATTTGCGTCACCGCGTCGTCTATTTGTTTGAGGGGCACACCGTCTCGGGCCAGTACCGAGATCCCCAGCAGAAAGCTGTCAAACACCGTAGCCAATGCCTCGGGCACAACCGTGGCCGGCAGCTCCCCGGATGCGATAGCGCGTTCGATACACGCCACTATCCCTGCACGGTTCAAGGATCTTGCGTCAGCCAGCGGCTGGGAGATGGCTTTGCTTTCATCCGTGCAGGCACTCAGCAGACCCAGCGCCACCAGGCATCCTGGCGGGTGGTCGGGCTCACACTGCATTTTCGCGGAGCGCCGTAGCGTGAGTTCAATCGACTCTCTCGGGGAGAGGGTGGTATCAAACAGGCTATCGGTCACCCGGCCGTGGGTGTTCAGATAACGTTCCATCACTTCATTGAACAGCGCCTGCTTTGAGCCGAATGCAGCGTAGAAGCTGGGTGCGGTGATGCCGCCGCCGATATTTGCCTTGAGCAAGCTGAGGGATGTTGCGTCATAGCCGTGCTCCCAGAACAAATGCATCGCCTGAGTAATCGCCACGCCACGGTCAAAGGTGCGTGGACGTCCCATCTGTGCCATGTGAACCTCCTCGATTACTTAAATACTAATCGATATATAAGTCGTTGACCAGATGGCGGGGCACCTCCATAGTATATCGATCGGTATATATGTGAGGTGGCAAATGACTACAGATGAGCGACACAGCGGAAAGCTTCCGCTTGGGGCCTTACTTGCACTGGCGATGACGGGTTTCATTTGCATTGTCACTGAGACCTTGCCAGCAGGTTTGCTGCCCGAAATTGGCAGTGGCCTGGGTGTCTCTGCGTCTTTGGCGGGGCAGATGGTGACTGTCTATGCGTTGGGATCGTTGCTCGCGGCAATCCCGCTGACCATTGCCACGCAAAGCTGGCGCCGCAGGACGGTACTGCTGGTGACCATTGTCGGCTTCCTGGTATTCAACTCCCTCACGGCGCTGTCTTCCGATTACTGGCTGACGCTGATAGCACGGTTTTTCGCCGGGGTTTCAGCGGGGCTGGCGTGGAGCCTTATCGCAGGCTATGCACGGCGCATGGTCGTCCCTCATCTGCAGGGGCGCGCATTGGCGGTGGCGATGGTGGGTACGCCCATCGCGTTGTCACTGGGTGTGCCGATGGGAACCTGGCTGGGTGGATTCATGGGCTGGCGCATGGCCTTTGGACTGATGTCCGGCATGACCCTGGTATTGATCGCTTGGGTGCTGATCAAAGTGCCGGATTACCCTGGCCAATCATCTTCACAGCGCATGCCGTTACGTCAGGTGTTTTTCACCCCAGGCGTCCGCTCGGTATTGGCTGTCGTCTTCACCTGGATGCTGGCCCACAACATTCTTTACACCTATGTCGCGCCCTTCGTTTCCAGGGCAGGGCTGAACAGTGACGTCGATTTGGTATTGCTCACATTTGGTGTCGCGGCGCTGGCCAGTATCTGGCTCACGGGCCGACTGGTTGACCGGCACCTGCGAACAACCGTGCTGGCCAGCCTTGCAACATTTGCAGCGGTTTCGATTTTCATCGGAGTGTTCTCAGGCTCCGCCGCAGCCATTTACGTGGGTGTCTTCATTTGGGGACTGACCTTTGGTGGCGCGGCCACGCTGCTGCAAACAGCACTCGCCGACGCCGCAGGTAAGGGCTCTGACGTTGCGCTCTCCATGAACGTAGTGGTCTGGAACAGCGCTATTGCCGGCGGTGGACTGCTGGGGGGCGTGTTACTCGGCCAATGGGGAACGAGTGCATTTCCGGGCGTGTTGCTGGCGTTGCTATTGATCAGCCTGGCTATTGCATTTCGGGCACGGTCGCATGGTTTTCCGCAAGGTCAACGGCACACCACCCAGGCGATCCACGGTCATTGATCGGTGGATAGCACGCCTTTGCATGGTCGTAATTTTCAGTCATAACTCGATGGATAAATAAAATGAAAAAGCGCTTTGGATTGTCCCTCGCTGCAGTCGCAATCACCCTGGCTTTGCCATGCTTGGCTCAAGCGGCAGAGTTTCCTGTGCCAGCGGGATTCAAGAGTGAATTCAAAACCATAGACGGCGTCAGGCTCCACTATGTGAAGGGCGGTTCCGGGCCTTTGGTTTACCTGGTCCACGGATTTGGTCAAGCCTGGTATGAGTGGCACAGCTTGATGCCCGAACTCGCGAAAACTCACACCGTAGTTGCGGTGGATTTACCGGGCCTGGGCGAGTCGGAACCGCCCAAGACCAGTTACACCGGCGCTGATGTCTCGAAATATCTGTTCGCCCTCGCGACACAGCTAAGCGGGAACCAGCCGTTTGACTTGGTGGCGCATGACATCGGTATCTGGAACACCTATCCAATGGCAGTCACCCACCAAAGCCAGATAAGGAAACTGGTGTACATGGAGGCACCGATTCCCGACAAACGCATTTACGATTTCCCGGCATTCTCACCACAAGGTGAGTCGCTGGTCTGGCATTTCAGTTTCTTTGCCGCAGGCAACCAATTGGCTGAAAAGTTAATCACAGGGCATGAAAAGTTGTTCCTCTCGCACTTCATCAAAGAACACGCGACCAACAAGGATGCCTTTACGCCTGAGCTGCTCGATCTTTACGCCAAGTCATACGCCAAGCCCCATACGCTGAACGCGTCGTTCGAGTACTACCGAGCGCTTAACCAATCGGTCATTGAAAACGTCGAGCTGTCGAAGGCTCCGCTGAATATGCCCGTACTGGCAATCGGCGGTGGAGGGCACGGCGGAATGGGGCAATTTCAAGTGGACCAGATGAAACAGTACGCGACCCATGTAGAAGGCCAAGTCTTGCCCAATTGTGGGCACTGGTTGCCAGAAGAATGCTCCGCTGAATTGAATCCTCTGGTGGTCAAATTCTTGAATAACTGACGGATGTTCTTGATGCGCAAGGTGGCTGCTATTTGAAACGCGGCGGCCACCGATGTGATCCGCGGTCCGGGCTTGGCATATGTCCGCTTTTGGCCGGTTTCTGCCTGCCGTGAAGGACCGATTCGACCCAATATCGATGGCTTGTTCTCACGGGCAGAAATCGGCCTATCCGACGCGGCGTTCAAGCAACGGTGCTGTGAGTTTAATGAATGAAGGTCAATCGGAGAAAACGTGGACAGACCACGATTATGAGACGGGCCGATTACAAGTGAACTCAAAATCGTAGTCTGTCCCTAGTTCCACGCTTTGTTGAGGCGCGAGGGGTATCGCATCAGAACGATGCGGCCTTAGAAAGGCCCTCGATTCAGCACAATGTGCTGCAGCTTTTCCAGTGCCTCAGAATAATGGGATGCTTTAACTCCCTCCTCAGGTGAGCCTGCCAACGTACTAGGTCCATGGGTGAAATTATTTAGCGTAGTGTTGATTTCCCCGGCCGCTCCCCCTGCCCCGGGAGTGTGCCAGAGAGTCGGGTTGCGATTTACTCGAACCACTGTCTCGAAGAGGACTGCAATGATGTCACCAGGATTCTCGACATTGAAGCCATCATCTTCAGTCAAAATAAGCTGATCAACCGAGGGCAACGGGGCTTTGTAGCGAGACTGAGCTTGAGCTCGGACCAGTTCCAGCATCTTTACCACATCGGCATCGCTCCCTGACTGAAGGTTGTAAAACCGAATCTCAGGATCGCTACAAACGCCTACTGCATAGTCAATTAATTTTTTCACTTGGTGAATCTCTCTGATTGGATCCATATGGATGAGGGCTTAATGCCATCATTTCAAGGCCTCTCGAATAAGGGGACGCATTTATTTGCTGATATCCCGTCCGCCCCCCTCGTCTTCTCAGCCAAGCTACTCAAAAGCGCCGCCGCTTGATGAACACTCCCATCCCCAGAGCCACGGCAAAGATCGACAGCAACCCCAGACCTGGCTTGCAGCAACACAACCAACCGCACCCGCCGTCACCAGCACCATCCCTAGCCTTGCGCAGAGGTACGGCTTGAGAAACTGATCGAGCAGGAAGGGCAACACCAAGGCCATGACCAGTTGGGTAATTTCGGACATGTGCGTCTCCAGTCAGATTTTGATGATCAATGTCGAGAGGGTGCGTTGCGGGCCGATACCGCCGTTGACCTGCGCCTCGATACTCACCAACACGTCGCCCGCATGGTAGGTGGGAAGGATTTCATTGGCATACATGCGCACGCCGACCCCAACAGGAACACCCACCTAAGTGGAGGCCACGGCACTGGTGGCAGCAGTGAAAGCAGAGGCAGCAAGATTAGCGATCGTGGTGCGTTGGGCATTGAGGGCATCGCCCTGTTGGCGGGTCAGCGGCTTGGAGATGCCGATCATCATCACGCACGGCAGACTCTTGGCCTGCATCTTGTCGTAGACCTCGACGACCTTGCTGTTGACTTCATAGTGGGCGCTTTTCGCCTCGCCAAAATGCAGCTCGCGCAGGCGTCCGCGTTCGCTGTCGGTGAGGGTGATCTGCGAGACGTTGAAGACGATCCCGTGATTGCCCATGTATTGGAAAGTCCCTTCGATCTTTATCGCCCGCCTCCTTTTGGGTGAAGGTGGCGATTCTCTAGAAGGAGCGGATGGGATTCAAATCATTTCAGCTTGTTGGGAATAAGGGGACAGATTCATTACCAGCAAATAAACCCCCTTTTATTCTCACCAGCTTGTTGGCGCTGATGTGCTCGCGAACACGAGGTGTAGGCAGTTAATGCCAAGCCTTTAAGGTGAACGCCCAGCAAAGCTGGGCGGCAGGATCGAACTCAGAACGCGAAGCAAGAACACCCGAAGGCGCCCCAGAAGCCTTGGTGATCGCTGACCGGAACGCTGCTGCGGCGCGCGCGATCATGCTGGTGTTGATGCACGGCACAAGAACCGATGCACTGGTGGATGCTGGCGACCAGCGGCACAGAGCTTGGGCTCCAGTGTCCAGGCACGATTGCTACCGGCGACCAGTCTGGCATCACTGGTACTGTCGGCGGCGCTAGCTTGTCGAATTCATGAGTGGCATGTACCACTTTGCCGCCCACCACCGTGAGGACCGATTCGAGCCACTTAATCGCTTCTTCTTCGACGCTGAAGAAGTCCGCTGTCAGTGCGACGAGGTCGGCAAGCTGGCCCACCTTGATCTGACCCTTTTTGCCCTGCTCGCTGGAGAACCAGGCACTGCCATGGGTGAACAGCTGCAAGGCGGTGGAGCGAGGCAGGCCCTGCGGGTAGAGCGTGGTACCACCGACAGTTTTGCCGCTGACCAGCCAGTACAATGCGGTCCAGGGGTTGTAGCTGGCCACGCGGGTCGCGTCGGTACCTGCACCGACTGGCACACCTTCAGCCAACATACGCTGGATAGGCGGCGTAGCTTCGGCCGCCTTGGCACCGTAGCGGTCGATAAAGTATTCACCCTGGAAGGCCATGCGGTGCTGGATAGCGATGCCGCCACCAAGGGCGCGAACGCGCTCGATATTACGCGGGCTAATGGTCTCGGCGTGATCGAACAACCACGGCAGGCCGTTAAATGGGATGTCGCGGTCGACTTTCTCGAACACATCGAGCATGCGTGAGATGGATTCGTCATAGGTGGCGTGCAGACGGAACGGCCAGCGCTGTTCGACCAGATGGCGCACCACCGGCTCCAGCTCATCTTCCATGCTCGGCGCCAGATCCGGGCGCGGCTCGAGGAAGTCTTCGAAGTCGGCGGCAGAAAACACCAGCATCTCACCAGCACCGTTATGACGGAGAAAGTCGTCGCCCTGATGCAGCTTGACGCTACCAGTCCAGTTCTTGAAGTCGGTCAGCTCTTCCTTCGGCTTCTGAGTGAACAGGTTGTAAGCAATGCGCACGGTGAGCTGGTCCTTGTCGGCCAACTCCTGGATCACCTGATAATCGTCCGGGTAGTTCTGATAGCCACCACCGGCATCGATAGCGCTGGTCACACCCAGGCGGTTGAGCTCACGCATGAATTGGCGGGTGGAGTTGACCTGGTACTCCAGCGGCAGCTTCGGCCCTTTGGCTAGCGTCGCATAGAGAATCAAGGCATTTGGACGCGCAATAAGCATACCGGTGGGATTGCCACTGGCATCGCGCTGGATTTCACCACCCGGCGGATTGGGCGTATTGCGGTCGTATCCGACGGCACGTAGAGCGGCGCGATTGAGCAGGGCGCGGTCGTACAGGTGAAGGACAAATACTGGTGTATCCGGTGCAGCCTGATTCAGCTCCTCGATGGTAGGCAGCCGTTTCTCGGCGAACTGGAATTCGGTCCAGCCACCGACCACGCGCACCCATTGCGGTGTCGGTGTGCGGTCGGCTTGAACCTTGAGCATACGCAGGGCGTCGGCCAAGGAGGGGACACCTTCCCAACGCAATTCCAAGTTGTAATTCAGGCCACCACGGATCAGGTGCAGGTGCGAGTCGTTGAGCCCTGGGATGACGGTTCGTTTTTGCAGGTCCACCACCTTCGTGGCGCTACCACGCAAAGCCATGGCTTCGGCATCACTGCCTACGGCGATAAAACGACCATCTTTGATAGCAACGGCACTGGCCTGTGGCTTCTCAGGATCGACCGTATGCAGACGACCGTTGAAGAGGATGAGATCGGCGATCATGGCGCCTCCTTGGAAACTTGCAGAAGAAGTGCCGGCTAAAGCGGCAATGGGCAGGGCTGACCAGGCGGCTCCAATAGCACCTAGCACACCACCTGCAACGAGCATGCGGCGACGATCTGAATCGTGGCTCATGGCCGGGCTTCTTTAGGCGTCAGCCAGGCGGCAAAGACACGCGTGGCCATGGGCATGCACACGTAAACCACGAGTAAGACGATGCTCAGGGTGATCAGCGCGTTGCTCATCAAGTAGCTGGAGAGCAATGGCGCCAGGCGGAACAGCGGCTGCCACAGCTGGGGAATCAGCAAACTCAGCGGCAGGATTACAAGAAAGCTGATGACGGCTTGCTTCCAAAGCGCAGGTGGTTGCTGGGTATTGTCGGGCATGAACCAGAAGTCCTTGCCCAGTAGGATCTCGGTATTGTCGCCGGCGCTCAGCAATGGCTGCACCTCTGCGACCAACTGCTTTCGTACGTCCGAGTCCAGCCAAGCCTGCATGTGCTGAAGCTGGTCGAAACGCAGTATGCAGGTGAAATTGACGAAGTTGGCCTGACTCTCGCGTGCTACGTCTACAGCCAAGTGGCCTTGGCTCTGCCCGGCCGTGTCGATGGCCCGATGCAACCAAGTGTCATAGCGTTGCTCGTGTCGACGGTGTACTTGATGGCGCACCACTAGCGTGACGGTATCGGCTTGCGTCTGATTCATTTCGCAGTCTCCGTATCTAAAGCGAGTTAGGGAACAGCCCCCACCCAGTGGGGGCTGGCATTGGCTCAGATAGGTGCTGCGATGGGCGCCAGGGTCGGGCCGTGCTCTACGCGCTCAGGAGCCTTGTGGACCATGGTATAGGCGTAGTCGACGCCCATACCGTATGCACCGGAGTGTTCCTTGACCAGGTCCATGACGGCGTCGTAGGTCTCGCGGTTCTTCCAGTCACGCTGCCACTCCAACAGAACCTGCTGCCAGGTGACGGGTACCACACCTGCCTGGATCATGCGCTGCATCGCATAGTCGTGAGCCTCTTTGGTGGTGCCGCCGGAAGCGTCAGCAACCATGTAAATCTCGTAACCGGCATCGTGCATGGCGGAGAGTGCGAAGGTGGTGTTGCACACCTCAGTCCACAACCCGGAGACGATGATCTTGTTGCGGCCATTCTTCTTCAAGGCATCACGAACCTTCTGGTCATCCCAGGAGTTCATCGAGGTGCGCTCAAGAAGTGGAGCGTCGGGGAAGACGGCGAGGAGTTCGGGATAGGTGTGGCCGGAGAAGCTTTCGGTCTCTACCGAAGTGATGGTAGTCGGCACATTAAAGATCTTGGCGGCCTTGGCCAGGCCCACGGTGTTGTTCTTCAGAGTCTGGCGGTCGATGCTCTGTACGCCGAAAGCCATTTGAGGCTGCTGGTCGATAAAAATCAGCTGGCTGTTTTGAGGGGTCAGAACTTCGAGTTTTGGATTGTTCATTATTGTTTACCTGTCAGTTGAGTAATGGTCCGTAAATTGATCCGGACGGTCACACCTTCTTGTTATCCCAAGAAGGGGATGGCGCCATCTAAAGCGGCTACGGCCCGAATTCGAATCCAAGTTAGCCGAACGACAGGAAATTTGCGCTCGCATTAATGCGCTCTTGAAGGTGCATTAATGCGCCGGCGAGACTGTTTTTGCGCTGCTAGCATTTGCCTCCCACAACCCGGATCGTAGTTATTAACGCGGTCCATAAATCGCTAGGAGAATGCAAATGTCAGCCACTCGTCCAAATGGCCAAAAGACCGCCTATTGGGGTGTTTCCTGGGAGGAAGGCTACGGCTACCCGCAAGCAAGACAGGTAGGTAACGAGATTTATGTGTCTGGCCAATTTAATCACGATGAAGAAGGCAATCTGGTAGCCCCTGCGCCGCTGGATAGTGAAGGTAAACCCAGCGATTTCTCCGTGATGGGAGAGCAGATGCGCACCTCTTACGACAACATCGCCAAACTGCTCGCGCTCTACGGTGCAACGCTTGAGGATGTCGTTGAAGAGACGCTGTTCGTATTGGATATGGATGCGGCATTTGCCGTAGTTGGCAAGGTGCGCAAGGCCGCCTATGGCACCGAACGCCCCCAATGCGCCAGCAACATTATTGGTGTGTCGAGATTGGCGCAGCGCCCGCAGCTGATCGAGATCGCATGCAAGGCGGTAATCGGTGCGCGAGCCGACTAAGCATAAATCCCGGTTTAACTACGTAAGCGGGAGATCGAGATGCCCCTCGATGAGGGGCTTTTGATCAGCTACTGCCGCTGCGCAAAACGTCATGAACGCTTTGACTCGCCACGACTTTCGAATGTCCTGGTGGGTGAGTAGCCAAAGATCATCACTGAGCTCTGGAACAACCGGACCGACACGGACCAAGCCAGGCGTGATGTCCCCGAGCATGCAGGGAAGAAATCCGAAACCAAGCCCCGCCACGATTGCAGCACTTGCCGCAGCGACTGAATCGGTACGGTACGAAATACAGTTCGCATCCACTCGGCATTCGAGGTAGCGAGCTACCTTCAACCCGCAAAGAGCGCCGGAGTAGGACACCCACTCTTCACCGTCAACGAACGGCTTGGACGCAGGCGCGCTTTTTACACTTCCATAGGGTGCCCAGGCGATTGTCGCAAGTTTACGCCCCACCAGACTCTCAGATGGCTTATTGGTTGCTCTCACCGCGATGTCAGATTCATCTCGGGCCAGACTCAGCGTCTGGTTACCCACTAGCACCTCAATTGCTATCCCTTCGTTAACCGTCTTGAAATCAGCAATGATCGGGGTGAGGAAGTAGAGCAGCAGAGAGTCGCTGGTGGTAATTCTCAGTTTTCCGAGAGGCCCCTGACCCGCGCGCGATACGCGCCGAGCGACGCTGACAATATCAAGTTCCACTCGCTCAGCGAGCGCCCGCAACTCCGCGCCTTCGGCAGTCAGCATGTATCCAGAGCGGCGATGATCGAACAGGGCGACTCCCAGCGTTTTCTCAACCTGAGAGACACGACGCGAGACGGTGGAAACGTTGACTCCTAGCCTCTTGGCAGTGTCGGCACGATTGCCACATTCGCTAAGCGTTTTGATGATGCGCAAGTCATCCCAGGAAAGCTGGTTTACAGCATCGCTGACATCCCATTTGGCGCCGATTGATAAGCCCTGGCTTGACGAAGCATTATTCGATGACGATTTCACGCCAAGACATTCCTAATATCGTGTTCAGTCATCATACGAAAACGCTAAAGGAGAACCAAGGCAATGCCCACAAGGGGACGGACGAAAGTTTGCCTGCGGTCTTTGGCTATCTGAATCTAGCGGTCTCACTGACCGTCCGCTTTTCGCCGAAAGCAGATATTTATTAAGAAAAATTCTCTGTTAGTTCCCGGTATGTCAGACAGACCGCGTTGGCTGTTTGGGGCTGCTGCGCAGCCCAGCGGGGCGGTGCGACGTTTCGCTAAAGCCCCTCGCCACAGGGTGTGTGTGTTGGCTGGCCTTGGGACATGGTGGGCTTTTTATGAGTGCTTCGCACTCAAGCGGGAGCAAGCTCCCTCGCCACGGGGTTAATCATGTCCCCCGGTCCAAACAGGTTGTCGTCAGAAGAAGCTCAACCCCACATGCAACAGCTTCTCGACAGCGCAAATGTGCTTTTCACCAGGTTAACGCGATCACCCTTTGGAACTGGCCTGCGCCGCTTCAACAATCAACTCCGCAACTTTCCCCGGGTTGGACGTCATCACCACATGGGAGGCGCCTTGGACGGTGACGGTCTTTTTCGAGCCCGCGCGTTCGGCCATGAACTTGAGGGCGGCCTCGGGGATGTTTTTGTCCGCCGAACCGTAGATGAACCAGGACGGCAGTTTTTTCCAGGCCGGGTCGCCAGACGCTTCCTTCAAGGCAGCCTCGCTGATTGGACGTTGGGTGGCGGCCATCAGCGCGGAGTCAGCCGCTGGCACGTCGGCAGCAAACTGTTGGCCGAATTTGTCCTGCTGAATGTAGAGATCCTTATTGCCGTCGTCCAACTGCACCGGCGCGGCCAGGGTTGGCCCAAGGGTGCCGCCAGCCAAAAGGGGCAGGTTTATTTTAAGTTTTATAACTGATCCAAGTCCGCTCTGAGTGCTGCTAGAAGCTTCTGATTAAGTTCAATAGTCCGTTCACTCAGCCCAGCAGACTTTTGCTGTATGCTCTCAGGTATGGTTTTTGTGTAGCGAAATTGTTGACCGAATACATAACCAACTATCTCTTCAAGGTAGTATTTTGATTGAGTGATCGTCTTTTGCAACTCGTCCAGTAAGTCTAATATGTCTTTGGACGCGCTTAGCTTCAGCCCGTTAACTTGAGAGAAGAGTTTGGCTTCCTGGGCTCTAAGATCACCGATAATCTTGATTGATTTATCGTTGGCTTGCGCGAACAAAGGACTCGAAACACCATTATCACTGGCATACCATGCAGCAATCATTGGAGCTAGTTCGCGCTCAATGATATTGATATTCAACCCGCGAAAATCATCTAGTTCATCCATGAACGCATAATATTCACGATTTTTGGTCTCGTATTTATATTTTCGCTTCTGTATATCTATCTCGTGAATTCTTTTTTGCCTATCAAGGTCTTCGGCATTCTGTTGCTTTAGGCTTTCAATTTCTTTAGCGTGCGCCTGTTTGACTTTTTCATTTAACACACTATATTCATAAGAAACTTGCTGCTTTTCCCTCTCTATCTTTGCAACGTCTTCCATGAGTGCTCTATTTTTCCCTTTCTCTTGATGATATGAATGAAAAAACTTAACTACACAAAAGACGAGCAAACTTATAACTGCTAAAAAAGCTTGATGAGAAATGTCCATATTTATTCCTTTTGCTATTGATGATTCTCAAGAATTCGCTCAAGCCCTGAGCACATTTAACCTAATGATGTCATTTTGCCTGCCTAATTGTCCATGGAGGGGTGAGGTAGGCTTGCTTTTGTACCCTGCGGGAGCAAGCTCCCTCGCCACGGGATCATTGTCGGCTTTGAGGGCGGTGTCAGGGGTGGTGATCCGGTTTTTTGAGGAATACGGTCATTTCTTTTTCGGGTTCTCGACAGACAGTTGCTCATGAAGTTGGATACCACGATCCACTGACTTACCTGAACTCTCGCCTCATCGTAAGCAGCCAACCACCCGCGCCCTTACCTTTCCAAAACCAAGTCCGAAGGATCCCACCCTTCAGGGCGTTTCTGACCAAAAGCGTCGCGTAGCTCGACATCAACATTCTCCAACAAGAGCATCTGCCCGTGGCCGAGCTGCCAATCATAGAAGTCGGAAAAGTCTGCTTTCGCCAAGGCCCGGATCGTCTTTGCAACGAAGCCGTGGGCGACCAGCAAAACGTGTTTCGACGGGTAGCGCTTTTGTAGCTCGAGCAGCCCCTCTCGAACACGCTGAACCACCTCGCGAACCGACTCTCCATCCGTTGGCCCAACCGCCCAGCACCGCGTGATGTTTTGAGACCAAAGCTCCGGGTAACGCTCGCTTGCATCAGCCTGAGTCAGCCCTTCAAAAACACCCACACTGCGTTCGCGAAATGCATCCAGGGTTGAGGTTGGGAGGTTCAACGTGCGGTTCAGGATAACGGCGGTTTCTTGGGCTCTGCGCAAAGGGGATACAACCATCGCGTCCAAGTTGGACGGCAAGTGCTTTGCTAACGCGAGAGCCTGCTCTCTACCCCGCTGATTTAGCCCGGGATCAGTGGATCCGACGTAGCGCTTCTCAGCGTTAGGCTCGGTTTCCCCATGCCGTACTACACATAGATTCACGAGATCCATTTCCATCGCTCAGGGCAGACATTTGATAGAAAGCAGGCCTGACATACTTTCACTGCGGCTCCAGCTCTGACCATAAAGAAGTGCGTCCAATGCCGACCATCAACGTTCCGTAGTCTTCAAATTTGCCGACGTTTACTTCAGCCTGACTCTTCCACGTTGCTTCACATTCTTCGCACACCCAGAGTGAGATTTTTGTAGACCGGACACGCATTGCTCGAACGTACCCTTGGCCGCACCTTCCGCATTCAACCAGCATGTTAACAACCTCGAACAGGACTTCGCTGCAGTCCAATCCTAGCGGCCGTTCTTGGCCGGTTAGTCGACTGCTACCTGATTTTGAAAACTCTGGGGATCAAGGCTGTAGCTTTTTTACCATAGCAAAAAAAGAGGCAGCTTCTGCATTGGCGTTAATCGACTAAGACTCAAAAAGTGCTGCGCGCCGGTTTGTTGTAGAAGCTGAGCAAGACATCGTAGCGACGGGTGACGAGGGCAAAGTCGTCACTCAGTTGCTGCGGCGGCGCATGCTCGAGCCAGTGCTGCTGCAGGCTTTGCAACGCTTGCAGGTACGCGTCCGCCGACGGCGTGATGGTGTGCCAGAGGTAATTGGCAAACTCGTCCCTTGGCTTGGCGGGGTGAAGGCGCACATAGTCCTTGCCCTGCATACTCGCCTGTTGCACCGCGTCGATCAACGGCGCGAGGGTCTTTGGGGTCAAGGTGGCGAGGTGCGCCCCTTGCTCCAGCTCATCCACCGCAGTGCGGGCGGCAATCATGTAGTTGAGCAAGTGCCAGTGGGTGTCCTGGCCAAAGCGCGCCTGCAGCAGAGCCAGTTGTGCAGGGCGTAGACGCACGTCCTCGCGTTCCAGGTGTTTGCGCAATTCGGTGGAGGCGGCCATATAGGCCTCGCCCTTGATGACCATGGCTTGTGCTACCCGCCCCTGTGGCGGTTGAAAGTGTGACTGGCCCAGCCGCTGGTAGAAGTCGAACGAGTTGGTCAGCGGCGTGACATCCTGCAAGGCCAAGACGTATCGCCCGGCTGCATTGATCAACTGGCTATCGGGTTCCAGCCATTCAAGCTTGCCGGTGATGCGCTGGGCGCAGATATCGTTTTGCAGCTCACGATCCTGGGCTTCGTCGTCGCCGAACTCGTTGAGGATCCCGTTCATCTGCACGAGGGACTCGTAGGTCTGCTGGTCGAAGATGGAGGGCCTGTACCACTGCTGGTGGGTGTAGCCGTAATAGAACAGGCGCCAGTCCCGGTCTACACGGTTCATGCAGTCGATGATCGGCGCCAGGGCGCTGGCCTTGGCGGTTTCGGGGCCATCGCGCTTGTCGAGCCACAGCTGCACTTGCGCCACCTGCTTGCTGGCGCCAGCCAGGCCCAGCAACCCCAGGCCCAATGTCAGGGCGATGGGGATCAACCATTTCGGATTCATCGTTTGGCCTCCTGGCCGTACCATTGCGCCTTGGTGGCGGGGGCTTGGCACTCCTGTGCGGTGGCTGGCAGGCGGCTGCACAGCCGCTCGGTCCATTGCTGCAAACCCTGGTTGCGATTGACCTGATGTTGGCGGTCGAGCATTTTCAATCCACCGTACAACACCACACACGCGACGATGCCCAGGGTGATCATGCGGGTTGGCCATTGGGCGTTGCCGGCTGTCCACGGGGTATGGGTTTTCAGGGTGTGCCGCTTGAACAGGCCGATGGCCGCCAGCACAAGCAGCAGCGTCACACTGGCCGCCGGGCCGATTTTATAACCGGCTGCGGTCATCAGCGCGGCGCCCGGCAGCAGGTCGCGCAGCGGCAGCAGCGGCAAGCGCGTTGGGCTCAGCCACCGGGGAAGTAGGGCACTCAGGCGCTCATCCAACACACGATACCGGTGAGCCAGCGGGCGCCACACATGCCACCCCAGGAAGCCGCCCATCACGATGGGTATCGACCACAACAGGCCGATGCCGAGGGTTGGCAGCAGGTTGCCTGCCAGGGATTCGGCGTGTACCAGGGCGCCAACCATGCAGCCCACGACGGTCGCCAGCACAAGGGGCCAACTGTCGAACGTACGTTCCCAACCTTGCCAGAAGTAAGGCGTGCCGCCTGGCATCGAGGCCGCCACCGTGGGGTGGTCGGCATAAATATCGGCGCTGAGCCGTTTACAGGCGGCCCAGTCGTCTTCGTTCAAGCGCTGGGCGAAGGCACGGCGTTGGCCCAGGGTCATGGGGGCCAGCAGCAGGCGCGCGGCGCGTTGCTGCGGGGTGCCGGGAGGCTCGGCCGCCAGCTCGCGTTGTCGGACGATTAACTGCGGGCTTTGCTGACGCCGCAACAGCAGCAGCCAATCGTCCGGCGGGCAGGTATGCCAGCCCTGGCCGTCGCACACCGCGTCAAATACCGTGGGCGACCAATAGCGGCTGTCCAGCAGCAGCTTGGCCAGCCACGTGTCGAACCACTGCGCATGGGGACTCTTGTCGATCCAGGGCTGACGCAAGCGCGCCTCATAGGCGGCCAGGAACCCGGTTTCGTCCTGCTGTTCGAGGGCCAGGCGCAAGGGTTTTTGCAGTGCAGCCTTGCTTTGCGTCTCCAGGGATTGAATCAGCGCGCAGGGCAGTTCCAGGCGTTGCCAGGCGCTCAGCCACTGAAAGGTTTCAAAGGCCCATTGGCGGTCATCGAGGCTGACCTCGTGGGTATCGACGATGCGTTGCAGCAGCGTGACTTCAAACATCCGCCCGGCGCCGCTTGCCAGCGCCTGCTGATACTGCTGTTGCAGGGTCTCGGCAACGACGACAGTGGGCGCATGCTCCACGGTCGTCAGCGGCTCATCTTCCTGCTGCCATTCACACCAGCTCAACGCTTCTTCATAGGCTGCCCGCAGGCGCTGAAAACCCTCGGGGTCGTCATCCGGGCGGGTTTTCTTCAGCAGGGCGGCGTATTGGCGTTTGATTGTGCGGGCGTCGGCATCAGGGGACAGGCCGAGGACATTCCAGCAACTCATGTGCGGTGCAACTCCATGAACAACGGCATCGCCCTCCTGGTGGGCGATGCAATGGAGCGCACCTTACCTGTTCGCCGCGAATCTGTCCTCGGTACAGTGCCGGCTATTGGCCAATGACGAATAAGCGGATCAAAAGGCCTGGGTTAACGCGATCACCCTTTGGAACTGGCCTGCGCCGCTTCAATAATCAGCTCCGCAACTTTCGCCGTGCGGCGCGCCTGGATAGACGATCAGGAGGCGACCGCTGCCCGGCGCATCGACGCTTGCCTGGCTTGGCTGCGTTTGTTGGCCATGGCCAGCTTGCCGACCAGTCGGATCGCCACGGCGGCGCAGGTGAGGCCGAAAGGCAGCACGTACCAGTCACTCATAGGGATACGCTTGAAGTTGGAGAAGGCGAATACAGCGGCGATGACCCACATGCCGGTAACGTGCAATGCCTTCCAGGCCTTGGGCCCCAGCAGTCGGGCGGGCCCTTTGAATGAGGTCAGGGCCATCAGCAGGATGAAGGCGTAGGCAGTCCCGCCCGGGATGTTGTTGACCACGGTGCGGGCGGGCCAGAACTCGGTGTTGAGTTGCCCATAGGCGTAGATCAGCACGGCATGCACCAGGTGCGAGAAGGCAAAGGCGAGGCCGATGAAGCGTCTCTCGCGGACCAGTGCCTTGGCGAGCGGTGAAGGCACCAGTACGGCAAAGGCCGACGCGGTGAACGCGATCAGAAACAGTGCGAAGGAGGAGCGGGCGGTGGCACGAATGGCGCTGCGCAGGCCCTCGACAAGGTCGGGTTGTACCGCGACAGCCGCGATGCTCATCGCCACCACCAGAGCGGCGATCAGGCTGAACAGCTGCCAGCCCTGAGGGCGGTAGGATAGGGTATTCATCGCAAGATCTCCTGTAATAAGGGCTCGCCATTCGGGGATCCGATGGCGAGTCGATGAGGAGAATTCTTGCAAGGGGATGTATACCGGCTATGTTCGAGAACCGGCGTTTATGCGTTGTTTTGAGTCTGCGAAGGCGCTGGATACAGTGGCTTACAAATGCAGGCCATGGATCCGAACGGTAGCGGCTGCACTTGGCGTGCAGCTAGAAAAAATAGGGGGACAAAAAATAGGGGGACGGATTTATTTTCTGCCCCCCTTCGTCAGCCCTAAAAGCTGCCCCCTTCAACATGGTAAACCCTCGGCTCCTCCGAAAAATATTCCTCCAACCCCATCATGAACAACCGATGGTCTTCACTCGCTTCGAAGCCCGGTGTGTGGTCTTCCAGCGATTGCCATCGCACGATCAGGTTGAATTGCTCGGGCGTTTCGATCCCTTGCGCCAGCATGTGGCCGCCGTAACCCTTGGCCCGTGTGAGCAATGGCGCGACTTCGGCAAATGCACCTCGGAACGTTTCGATGCGTTCTTTGTGAACAGGGAGCACAGCGATTTCATAAATCATGGCGTACCTCTGAATTGGCTAAAAGCCCGCATTTACGGGATGAGCGATGGCTCGACGGCAATCGCGATTTTTCCTCGAAGACCGTTGTTGGCGCTTTCCAACCGGGCATGGGCCAGGGGAATGTCGGCCAGCGAATAGACGGCGCCGACATGGGGGCGCAGCTGACCGCGGGCGATCAATGCGCTCAGCTCATCGAGCTTGCCGCGGTTTTGCCGGGTGAACACGAAGTGATAGCTCGCATTCTTGCCCCAGGCCTGGACGAGGTTTTGTGGCTGGGCGATGTCCACGATAGAGACGACGCGGCCCAGTTGGGCGAGGACGTCGGGGCTGCGGGACAGTGTGTTGCCGCCGATGGTGTCGAATACGACATCCACGCCGTGGCCAGCGGTTTCCCGAAGGACAGCGTCGACATAATCTTCTTTCTCATAGTCGATGATCACGTCGGCACCCAAGTTGCGGGCGAACTCCGCGTTTGCTTCGCGCACAGTGGTGAACACCCGGGCGCCCATGGCTTTCGCCACTTGAATCGCGACATGCCCGACGCCTCCAGCGCCGCCGTGGACAAGAATGCTCTCCCCGACCCTGAGCGCCGCACGCACCACCAGCGCTTCCCACACCGTCCCGCCCACCAGGGTCAGGCTTGCGGCCTCAAGATGGCTCAGCTCGGGCGGTTTCTTCCCGACGATGCTTTCAGACGCGACGTGGTACTCGGCATAGCTGCCTGACCCTTCAAATATTTGCGGGGTGTACCAGACTTCGTCTCCAGGCGCGAAGGTGGTCACACCGGGCCCAACGGCTTCGACCACGCCGGAGACGTCGTGGCCGGTGATGGCCGGCAGTGGCACCAGGTCGGGATAGTCGCCGCGTCGAACCTGGTAATCCAGCGGGTTGATGGAAGTGGCGTGTACGCGGACCAGGACTTGCCCCGCTTGCGGAACGGGCTTGGGCACGTCGCGGAGTTCGAACGATTCAGGACCGCCGAATGATTTAAGAATCATCGCTTTCATAGTAACTCCTCGTATCGATAAAAAGGGATATCGAGATATCTCGATATTATGTGGTAAAAAAACGCTACAGGTCTTTGCCAATGATCTCGGCGAGAGCACTGAT
Organism: Pseudomonas sp. B21-054; assembly: GCF_026016345.1. NCBI lineage: Bacteria > Pseudomonadati > Pseudomonadota > Gammaproteobacteria > Pseudomonadales > Pseudomonadaceae > Pseudomonas > Pseudomonas sp. B21-054. The sequence continues at coordinate 88,752 of NZ_CP087204.1, read as the reverse complement.
GGTTGCTTCATTGCGTTTGTAATAGGTCCATTGGCCGATGCGCCTGACTTCGACCAGACCCACCCGTTGCAACGTGGCCAGATAACCGGACACCGTTGACTGCGACAGGCCGATCCCTTCCTGGATACTGCTGACGCAGACGCCGACCGTGTGAACGTCACCCTCATCCTGCGGGGGGAAGTTCTTTGCCGGATCCTTCAAACCTTTCAGGATTTGGAGACGTGTCGGGTTTGAGAGAGCTTTGAATATTTCAAGTAGGTCCATGTGGCGAGGATATCGAGATTTTTCGATATGTCAATACGTGAATTGGGATAGCTCGTGAGCTGAGGTTTTGAGGCTGCTTCGTAGCCTAGCGGGGATGAATCCCCTCGCCACGGGAGGCTTGGGGCAGGATCAGGCGTGGCGATCCAGTTTCTTGAGGAACACGGTCATCTCTTTCTCGGCTTGTTTGTCGCCGTGGGCGCGGGCAGCTTCCAGGCCTTTCTCCCAGGCTTGGCGGGCGGCCGGTAGGTCGCCTTGGCCTTGGTGGGCCTTGCCCAGCAGTTTCCAGGCGGCTGAGTATTTGGGGTCGAGTTCGACGCAGCGTTGGAAGTGTTCGGCGGCGCGGGGGAATTCGCCGAGGTCCAGGTAGCCCTTGCCCAGGCCGAAGCGTAGCAGGGCGTTGTCCACGCCTTTGGCGAGCATTTTTTCCAGGGAGTCGAGCACTTTTGAGTCTCCTGTTCTGTTCCTGTGGCGAGGGGATTTATCCCCGTTGGGCTGCGCAGCGGCCCTAAAGCAGTTAACTCAATCTGCTTGGCATACCGAGTTGCGTGGTTTTGGGGGCTGCTGCGCAGCCCAGCGGGGATAAATCCCCTCGCCACAGGATTGTTTCTGGTCAGAAAAAGCTCAACCCCACATGGAACAGCTTCTCGACGTCGCGAATGTGCTTTTTGTCCACCAGGAACAGGATGACATGGTCGCCGGTCTGGATGGTGGTGTCGTCATGGGCGATCAGCACTTCTTCGTGACGGATGATCGCGCCGATGGTGGTGCCGGGCGGCAGGCCGATGTCGCGGATGGCCTTGCCGATGACTTTGCTGGACTTGGCATCGCCATGGGCAATCGCTTCGATGGCTTCGGCCGCGCCGCGGCGCAGGGAGTGCACGCTGACGATGTCGCCGCGGCGTACGTGGGCCAGCAGGGTGCCGATGGTCGCCAGTTGCGGGCTGATGGCGATGTCGATGTCGCCGCCCTGGATCAGGTCGACGTAGGCCGGGTTGTTGATGATGGTCATGACCTTCTTCGCCCCCAGGCGCTTGGCCAATAGGGACGACATGATGTTGGCTTCGTCGTCGTTGGTCAGGGCCAGGAAGATGTCGGCATCGGCGATGTTTTCTTCCATCAGCAGGTCGCGGTCGGAGGCGCTGCCTTGCAACACCACGGTGCTGTCGAGGGTGTCCGAGAGGTAACGGCAACGCGCCGGGTTCATCTCGATGATCTTGACCTGGTAGCGGCTTTCGATGGCTTCGGCCAGGCGCTCGCCGATCTGCCCGCCACCGGCAATGACGATGCGCTTGTAGTTCTCGTCGAGGCGGCGCATTTCGCTCATCACCGCGCGAATATTCGCCTTGGCGGCGATGAAAAACACTTCGTCGTCGGCTTCGATCACCGTATCGCCCTGGGGCAGGATCGGCCGGTCCCGTCGGAAAATCGCCGCGACCCGTGTCTCCACATTCGGCATGTGCTCGCGCAACTGGCGCAGCTGCTGGCCCACCAGCGGCCCGCCGTAGTAGGCCTTGACCGCCACCAGCTGGGCCTTGCCTTCGGCGAAGTCGATCACCTGCAACGCCCCCGGGTGCTCGATCAGGCGCTTGATGTAGTTGGTCACCACCTGCTCGGGGCTGATCAGCACGTCCACCGGAATCGCTTCGTTGTCGAACAGGTCGGCGCGGGTCAGGTAGGCGGCTTCGCGCACCCGGGCGATTTTGGTCGGAGTGTGGAACAAGGTGTGGGCGACCTGGCAGGCGACCATGTTGGTTTCGTCGCTGTTGGTCACGGCCACCAGCATGTCCGCGTCGTCGGCACCGGCCTGGCGCAGCACCGTAGGCAAGGAGCCCCGGCCTTGTACCGTGCGGATGTCGAGGCGATCGCCAAGGTCGCGCAGGCGTTCGCCGTCGGTGTCGACCACGGTGATGTCATTGGCCTCACTGGCCAGATGTTCCGCCAGCGAACCGCCGACCTGCCCTGCGCCGAGGATGATGATTTTCATCCAGTCACTCCTATCGAATCGGTCTTAACCGCGTGCGGCGGCGATCTTGATCAGTTTGGCGTAGTAGAAGCCGTCGTGTCCGCCCTCCTGGGCCAGCAACTGGCGACCATGGGGCTGCTTGAGGCCGGCCTGGCTGGCGATGTCCAGTTCCCGGGCGCCCGGGGTGCGGGCGAGGAAGGCCTCGATCACTTCGGTGTTCTCGGTCGGCAAGGTCGAGCAGGTGGCGTAGAGCAACATGCCGCCCACTTCCAGGGCCTGCCACAGGGCATCGAGCAATTCGCCCTGCAATGTGGCCAGTGCGACGATGTCGTCTGGCTGGCGGGTGAGCTTGATGTCCGGGTGACGACGGATTACCCCGGTGGCCGAACACGGCGCGTCCAGCAGGATGCGCTGGAATGGCTTGCCGTCCCACCAGGTTGCGGTGTCGCGGCCGTCGGCGGCGATCAGCTCGGCCTCCAGACCCAGACGTTCGAGGTTCTCCTTCACCCGCACCAGGCGCTTGGCCTCCAGGTCCACCGCCACCACGCCGGCCAGCTTCGGCTCGACCTCAAGGATGTGGCAGGTTTTGCCGCCCGGCGCGCAGCAGGCGTCCAGCACCCGTTGCCCGGGCGCCAGCTCCAGCAGGTCGGCGGCCAGTTGCGCGGCTTCGTCCTGGACGCTGATCCAGCCTTCGGCGAAGCCCGGCAGCGCACGCACATCGCCCGGAGTTTCCAGCACGATGCCGTCGCGGCTGTACTGGCACGGAATGGCCGGGATGCCCGCCTCGCCCAGTAAGGCCAGGTAGGCATCGCGGGTATGGTGGCGACGGTTGACCCGCAGGATCATCGGCGGGTGGGCGTTGTTGGCCGCGCAGATGGCTTCCCATTGCTCGGGCCAGAAGGCCTTCAGGGATTTCTGCAACCAGCGCGGGTGGGCGGTGCGCACCACCGGGTCGTGTTCCAGCTCGGCCAGCAGGGCTTCGCTTTCTCGTTGGGCGCGGCGCAACACGGCATTGATCAGGGCCTTGGCCCAGGGCTTTTTCAGCTTGTCGGCACAGCCCACGGTTTCGCCGATGGCGGCGTGGGCCGGGACGCGGGTGTAGAGCAGTTGATAAAGCCCCACCAGCAGCAGCGCTTCGACGTCGGCATCGGCGGCTTTGAACGGCTTTTGCAACAGCTTGGCCGCCAGGGCCGACAGCCGCGGCTGCCAGCGGGCGGTGCCGAACGCCAGGTCTTGGGTGAAGCCGCGATCACGGTCTTCCACCTTGTCCAGTTGGGTCGGCAGGGAACTGTTCAGCGAAGCTTTGCCACTGAGGACAGCGGCGAGGGCCTTGGCGGCGGCCAGACGCGGATTCATGAGGCGTCCGCCGCTTGGCCCAGAAGGGTGCCGACGGCAAATTTCTCGCGGCGGCTGTTAAACAAATCGCTGAAGTTCAGCGCCTTGCCACCGGGCAATTGCAGACGGGTCAGGCACAGCGCTTGCTCACCGCAGGCGACGACGAGACCGTCCTTGCTGGCGCCGAGGATTTCACCCGGCGCGCCCTTCCCTTCAGCATGACTGGCCGCCAGCACTTTCAGGGCTTCACCGTTCAAGGTGCTGTGGCAGATCGGCCACGGGTTGAAGGCGCGCACCAGGCGCTCCAACTCGACCGCCGGGCGGCTCCAATCGATGCGGGCTTCGTCCTTGTTCAATTTGTGCGCGTAAGTGGCGAGGTTGTCATCCTGCACGTCGCCTTCCAGCGTACCGGCAGCCAGGCCGGCAATGGCCTCGACCACGGCGGGCGGGCCGATGAGCGCGAGGCGGTCGTGCAGGCTGCCACCGGTGTCTTCGGCGCTGATGGGGGTGCTGACCTTGAGCAGCATCGGCCCGGTGTCCAGGCCGGCTTCCATGCGCATCACCGTCACGCCGCTCTCGGCATCGCCGGCTTCCACGGCACGCTGGATCGGCGCCGCACCGCGCCAGCGCGGCAGCAGCGAGGCGTGGCTGTTGATGCAGCCTAGGCGCGGGATATCCAGCACTACTTGGGGCAGGATCAGGCCGTAGGCGACCACCACCATCAAGTCCGGCTGCAGCGCGGCCAGTTCGGCCTGGGCCTGCGCGTCCCGCAGGGTCGGCGGCTGCAACACCGGGATGCCGTTTTCCATGGCCAGCTGCTTGACCGGGCTGGGCATGAGTTTTTGCCCACGGCCGGCCGGCCGATCCGGCTGGGTGTAGACCGCGACGATTTCGTGGGGGCTGGCCAGCAGGGCCTTGAGGTGTTCGGCGGCAAATTCGGGAGTGCCGGCAAAGACGATGCGCAGTGGCTCAGTCATGGGAAGCTCTCAATTACAAAGCGGTCGCAAAAAGAAAAAGGCTTGCCGTGGCAAGCCTTTGAAAGGAGGCATCAAGCATTCTGGCGATGAAGTTTTTCCAGTTTTTTCTTGATCCGGTCACGCTTGAGGGTAGACAGGTAATCGACGAACAGCTTGCCGTTGAGGTGGTCGCACTCGTGCTGGATGCACACCGCCAGCAACCCTTCGGCGATCAGTTCATAAGGCTGGCCGTCGCGATCCAGGGCCTTGATCTTGACCTTCTGCGGGCGGTCGACGTTTTCATAGAAACCTGGCACCGACAGGCAGCCTTCCTGATACTGGTCCATCTCGTCGGTCAGGGTTTCGAACTCGGGGTTGATGAACACTCGCGGCTCGCTGCGGTCTTCGGAGAGGTCCATCACGACAATACGCTTGTGCACGTTGACCTGGGTCGCGGCGAGGCCGATGCCTGGCGCCTCATACATTGTTTCAAACATGTCATCGACCAACTGACGCACTTCGTCGTCCACTACGGCCACGGGTTTGGCGATAGTGCGCAGGCGCGGGTCCGGAAATTCGAGAATGTTCAAAATGGCCATAAGCTTGATAAATGCACGTGTGAGGTAAAGTCGGGTGGCTGGCCTGGCGTGTCTTGGGATGCAGGCTACCGTTGTAAAACGTTGCTTCAGAGACACAGCTTCTCAGGAAGCGAGCCACGGGGGCTCTGGCGTTTTACGCGAACGCACATAATAAAGGGATTCACCGCATGAGGAAATCACTACTCGCCCTGCTGCTCCTGGCCTCGGCCGGTATCGCGCACGGGCAAGTGCAACTTCGGGAAGGTTTTCCCCAGCAATACACAGTGGTGACGGGGGACACGCTGTGGGACATCTCCGGCAAGTACCTGCGCGAACCCTGGAAATGGCCGGAACTCTGGCAGGCCAACCCGCAGATCGAAAACCCCAACCTGATCTATCCCGGCGACACCCTGTCGCTGGTCTACGTCAACGGCCAGCCGCGCCTGACCCTCAATCGCGGCGCCTCGCGGGGCACCATCAAGCTGTCGCCGCGCATCCGCAGCTCGCCGGTGGCCGATGCCATCCCGAGCATCCCGCTGCAAGCCATCAACAGCTTTCTGCTGAGCAACCGTATCGTCGACACGCCTGAGGACTTCAACAAGGCGCCCTACGTCGTCGCCGGCAATGCCGAGCGGGTGCTCAGTGGCATGGGGGATCGGGTCTTTGCCCGTGGCACCTTCGACTCGAACCAGTCGGCCTATGGCATCTTCCGCCAGGGCAAGGTCTACACCGATCCCGAGACCAAGGAGTTCCTGGGCATCAACGCCGACGACATCGGCGGCGGTGAGGTGGTGGCCAGCGAAGGCGATGTCACCACCCTGGCCCTGCAACGCACTACCCAGGAAGTGCGCCTGGGTGACCGCCTGTTCAGCGGCGAAGAACGCTCGATCAACTCCACCTTCATGCCCAGCGCGCCGAAAACCGACATCAACGGGTTGATCCTGGACGTGCCTCGCGGCGTGACCCAGATCGGCGCGATGGATGTGGTCACCCTGAACAAGGGCCGTCGCGACGGGTTGGCCGAAGGCAACGTGCTGGCGGTGATGAAGACCGGGGAAACCGTGCGTGATCGCATCACCGGCGAGCCAGTGAAGATCCCGGATGAACGGGCCGGCCTGCTGATGGTTTTCCGCACCTACGACAAACTCAGCTACGGCTTGGTGCTGTATGCCTCGCGCTCGCTGTCGGTGCTCGACAAGGTGCGCAATCCGTAACGGGTCTCACAAGTTACCAACAGAGTTATCCACAGCTTGTTCCCGCTTGAACGGGGCTTATCACGATCAAGGATGATCACATGTCACTGCCTGAATTCGCTTCGGTTTCCCCTGCGGAACTGGAAGCCCGTCTACGCCTGCACCGCTTGCCGGAGCTGGGACCCAAACGTTTCATGACCTTGATGGAGGCGTTTGGCTCAGCCTCCAAAGCCGTCAGCGCGCCGGCCAGCGCCTGGCGAGCGCTGGGCTTGCCCGTGGCCTGTGCCGAAGCTCGGCGCCACCCGGATGTGCGCGACGGTGCCTACCACGCATTGGCCTGGCTAGAGCGTTCGGGCCAGCATTTACTGATGTGGGACCAGCCTGATTACCCGGCGTTGCTGGCGCAGATCAGCGATGCGCCGCCGCTGCTGTTTGTCGCCGGTGATGCGGGATTCCTGGAAAAACCGCAGCTGGCGATGGTCGGCAGCCGCCGGGCATCGCGTCCGGGCATGGACACGGCGACGGCATTTTCCCGCAGCCTGGCCGGCGCCGGTTTTGTCATCACCAGCGGCTTGGCCCTGGGCATTGATGCGGCGGCTCATCAAGCGGCCCTGGACGTCGGCGGGCAGACCGTTGGCGTGTTGGGCACCGGGCTGGAAAATTTTTATCCACAGCGCAATCGGCGGCTGGCGGACGCCATGATTGCCCAGGGCAGCGCGGTGTTGTCGGAGTTCCCGCTGGACGCGCCACCCCACGCCAGCCACTTTCCGCGCCGCAACCGGATCATCAGCGGTTTATCCCTGGGTGTGCTGGTGGTTGAAGCCAGTGTCGCCAGCGGTTCGCTGATCACCGCACGCCTGGCGGCGGAACAGGGCCGCGAGGTGTACGCCATTCCGGGATCGATCCACCATCCGGGCGCCCGCGGCTGCCATCAATTGATCCGCGATGGCGCGGTGCTGGTGGAAACCGTCGAGCACATCCTGGAAGCACTGCGCGGTTGGCAGCGGTTGCCGCTGACCGAGGAGCCGGTGCCTGTCACGCATCCGCTGTTGCGCTTGCTGCATGCCGCACCGCTCACCAGCGAAGCATTGGCCGATGCCAGTGGCTGGGGCTTGCCCAAAGTGTTGGCGGCGCTGACCGAGTTGGAAATGGAAGGACGGGCCACGTGCGACAACGGGCGCTGGTTTGCGCGGACACGCTAGGTTTTATGGGGAAGATCGGTAAACTGCCCACAGCCTTATTTGTGTTGCGGAGAATCTTTCATGGTCAACAGTTGGCGTGTGCAACAAGCCGCGCGGGAAATTCGCGCCGGGGCGGTGATTGCCTACCCAACCGAAGCGGTCTGGGGCCTGGGTTGTGATCCGTGGAACGAGGAAGCGGTGGAACGCCTGCTGGCGATCAAGTCGCGCTTGCCCGACAAGGGCTTGATCCTGGTGGCGGACAACATCCACCAGTTCGATTTCCTGTTCGAAGACTTTCCCGAAACCTGGATGGACCGTATGGCCAGTACCTGGCCGGGGCCCAATACCTGGCTGGTGCCGCACCAGAACCTATTGCCGGAATGGATCACCGGGGTGCACGACACCGTTGCCCTGCGGGTCAGCGACCATCCCACCGTACGCGACCTGTGCTCGCTGGTGGGCCCGCTGGTCTCCACCTCGGCCAACCCCCAGGGCCGCCCGGCGGCGCGCACGCGGATTCGGGTCGAGCAATATTTCCGTGGGCAGATCGACCTGGTGCTCGGCGGCAACCTGGGCGGGCGCAAGAACCCCAGCGTGATTCGTGACCTGGCTACTGGCAAGGTCGTGCGCCCGGACTGAGCCCGGATACAAACTCTGCATCTTGCACAAAACCACTGTGGGAGCGAGCTTGCTCGCGATGGCATCAGGTCAGCCAGCATTGATATTGACTGACACACCGCTATCGCGAGCAAGCTCGCTCCCACAGGTTTTCAAGCAATCTGAACCACCAAGTCTCAGGGCAGGAGAATGGTCGACCCGGTCGTCCGCCGCGCCGACAGCTCGGTCTGGGCCTTGGCCGCTTCCGCCAGTGGATAACGCTGGTTGATGTCCACCTTGATCTTGCCGCTGCTGATCATCCCAAACAGCTCATCGGCCATGCGTTGCAGGTTTTCGGCGTTGTTGGCGTAGGTCGCCAGGGTCGGGCGGGTGACGTAGAGCGAGCCCTTGGCCGAGAGAATCCCCAGGTTCACACCGTCTACCGCACCGGAGGCATTGCCGAAGCTCACCACCAGGCCACGGGGGGCGACGCTGTCCAGGGAGGTCAGCCAGGTGTCCTTGCCAACCCCGTCGTACACCACCGGCACCTTTTTGCCGTCGGTCAATTCCAGCACTCGCTGTGCGACGTTTTCCTTGCTGTAGTCGATGGTTTCCCAAGCGCCGTGGGATTTGGCGATGGCGGCTTTTTCCGGCGAACTGACGGTACCGATCAGCTTCACGCCCAAGGCCTTGGCCCATTGGCAGGCCAAGGAGCCCACGCCACCGGCGGCAGCATGGAACAGGATGGTTTCACCCCCCTTGAGTTCATAGGTCTGACGCAACAGGTACTGCACGGTCAGACCCTTGAGCATCACACCGGCCGCCTGCTCGAAACTGATGGACTCGGGCAAATGCACCAGGTTGGCTTCGGGCAACACATGCACATCGCTGTAGGCCCCCAGCGGACCGCTGCCGTAAGCCACCCGGTCACCGACCTTGAATCGCGTGACGTCTGAGCCGACCGCCTCGACCACGCCCGCCCCTTCGGCGCCCAGGCCCGATGGCAGCGTCGGTGGCGGATACAGACCGCTGCGGTAGTAGGTGTCGATGAAGTTCAGGCCGATCGCCTTGTTGCTGACGCGCACTTGCTGCGGGCCCGGCTCGGCGGGCTGGTAGCCCACATACTCGAGCACTTCAGGGCCGCCGTGGGAACTGAACTGGATACGTTTGGCCATCTTCACTCTCTCCTTGTCGTGTATCGTTTACCAAGCCTGCTATCGGACTCCTAAGCTTGATCTTCGTCAACTGCAGCGTCGGCAAGTGCGGTGTTATCCTGTGCGCCCATTTGCCACCGGCCCGTTGCCCGCTGCGTAGCGTAGCCCTGATCAAGGTGATGTCATGTCCACTCGCACCGAGGCCGTGAAAGCCTACCTGCTCGACCTGCAAGACCGCATTTGCGCGGCCCTGGAAACCGAAGACGGCGGCACGCGCTTCGTCGAAGATGCCTGGGCGCGGCCTGCTGGCGGTGGCGGGCGCACACGAGTGATTGAAAACGGTACGGTGATCGAAAAAGGCGGCGTCAACTTTTCCCACGTCTTCGGCAGCGGTCTCCCACCGTCAGCCAGCGCCCATCGGCCGGAACTGGCCGGACGCGGTTTCGAAGCCTTGGGCGTGTCGCTGGTGATCCATCCGCACAACCCCCACGTACCGACCTCCCACGCCAACGTGCGGTTCTTCATTGCCGAAAAGGAAGGTGAAGAACCGGTCTGGTGGTTCGGCGGTGGCTTCGACCTGACGCCCTACTACGGCGTAGAAGAGGACTGCGTCCATTGGCACCGCGTCGCCGAGCAAGCCTGCGCGCCGTTTGGCCCTGACGTGTATTCGCGCTACAAGGCCTGGTGCGACAGCTATTTCCATATCAAGCATCGCAACGAGCCCCGGGGCATCGGCGGCCTGTTTTTCGATGACCTGAACGAATGGGATTTCGACACCAGCTTCGCGTTCATGCGTGCCATCGGCGACGCCTACATCGAGGCGTACCTGCCCATCGTGCGCCGCCGCAAGCAGGACCCGTTCACGGCCAAGCAGCGGGAATTCCAGGAGTTCCGCCGTGGCCGCTACGTGGAATTCAACCTGGTCTACGACCGCGGCACCCTGTTCGGGCTGCAATCGGGCGGGCGTACCGAGTCGATCCTGATGTCCTTGCCGCCGCAAGTGCGCTGGAGTTACGACTGGAAGGCCGAACCGGGCAGCGAAGAGGCGCGGCTGACCGAGTACTTCCTGCAGGATCGCGATTGGCTGGCAACGGCCTGAACGGGGATTATCCATGGATCGCTACGTTGTAATAGGCAACCCCATCGGCCACAGCAAGTCGCCACTGATCCACCGCCTGTTTGCCGAGCAAACCGGGCAAACGCTGGACTACAGCACGCTGCTGGCGCCGCTGGATGATTTTGTCGGTTGTGCCCGGGCATTTTTCCGCGAGGGCCGTGGGGCAAACGTCACGGTGCCGTTCAAGGAAGACGCCTTCCGCTTGGCCGACAGCCTGACCGAGCGGGCCCAACGGGCCGGCGCGGTCAACACGTTGAGCAAGTTGGCCGACGGCCGCCTGTTGGGTGATAACACTGACGGCGCCGGGCTGGTGCGAGACCTGACCGTCAACGCGGGCGTTAGCCTCAAGGGTAAGCGCATCCTGTTGCTGGGGGCCGGCGGCGCGGTGCGTGGCGCCTTGGAACCGCTGCTGGCCGAAGGGCCGGCCTCGCTAATCATCGCCAATCGCACGGTGGAAAAGGCCGAGTTGCTGGCCGAGCTGTTCGCGGACCTGGGCCCGGTCTCGGCCAGCGGTTTCGACTGGCTGCAAGAGCCGGTAGACCTGATCATCAATGCCACATCCGCCAGCCTGTCGGGGGATCTACCGCCGATTGCCGCCAGCTTGATCGAGCCCGGCAAGACGGTCTGCTACGACATGATGTATGGCAAGGAACCGACCTCGTTCTGCCGTTGGGCCAGTGAGCACGGAGCGGCGGTGGCGATGGATGGCCTGGGCATGCTCGCCGAACAGGCAGGCGAAGCGTTCTACCTGTGGCGCGGAGTGCGCCCGGACACCGCGCCGGTGCTGGCGGAGTTGCGCCGCCAGTTGGCGCTGTAGGCTTTAGGCTGTTGTGGCGAGGGGATTTATCCCCGTTGGACTGCGAAGCAGTCCCAAAAAAGCGGGGCCGCTTCGCGCCCCAGCGGGGCGGTGTGACGTTTCGCTAAATCCCCTCGCCACAGGGTATGTCTGCCCTTAATCCCTAGTCCTCGAAAAAGATAGGGCAGTGCTCCGCCCCTTCCAACTTCTTCAACTCCTCCACCACATGTGGCCTGGCCTTGCGCAACGTCAGGCTACGCCCCTGGCCGCGCAGGCGCCGGGCTTCCTGGTGGAGCATTTCTACCCCGGAATAATCAATGAAGTTGATCTGCTGGGCATCGATCACCACCCGCGGCGCTTGCAACCGTTGTAGCCGCACTTGCAGGTAATGGCTGGCACCAAAAAAGATCGAGCCACCCACCCGTAGGATATCGGCTTCCCCCTCAGAGGAATGGTGCACGCGCGGCTGTGAGGTGCGCTTGAGGTAAAAGAACAGCGAGGCCAGCACACCGGCATAGATGGCGGTTTGCAGCTCCAGCAGCAACGTGGCCAGGCAGGTCAGGCCCATCACCACGAACTCGGCGCGGCTCACGCGGTACAACGCGCGGATGCCGCGATGGTCCACCAGTCCCCAAGCGATCAGCAAAATGCTGCCGGCCATGGCCGGAATCGGGATGTGCGCGATCAATTTCGCGCCAACCACTGCGAACAGCGCCACCCACAAGGCCGAGAACACACCGGCCAGGGGTGAACAAGCTCCGGCGTCATAGCTGAGGCCGGAACGGGTGAAGGAACCGGCCGACAACGATCCAGAGAAAAATCCTCCGACGATGTTGGAAAGCCCCTGCGCCCTCACCTCCTGGTTTGCATCGAGCAATTGCCCGGAACGGACCGACAACGAACGGGCGATGGACAGGCTGGTGACCAGCCCGAGCATGCCCACCGCGACGGCGCCGGGCAGCAGCCGCAGGATCAATTCCAGGTCCAGCGGCAGCGGCGTGAACGGCGGCAGGCGCCCGGCGAAGGCGCTGACCAGCGCCACATGCCCGAACATCGCCGGCCACAGCCAGACCACCAGGCTGCTGATGATCAAGGTTATCAACAGGCTCGGCCAGCGCGGCAGCAACCGCTTGAGCACCACGCCCAGGACCAGCGTACCTAAGCCCAGCAGCAAGGACGGTTTATCCACAGCCGCGATGTGGCTGAGCAACATCAGCAAGCCCTTCAACGCCGTGGCTTCATTCGGCAGGTCGAGACCCAGCAGGTTCGGCAACTGCCCCAATGCAATCACCACCGCCGCTCCCAGGGTGAACCCCAGCACCACCGAGTGTGAAACGAAATTCACCAGCGCACCGAAACGCAACAGCCCCAGCAGCCACTGGAAAATACCGGCCAACACCGTCAGCAGCAGGATCAAGGTGATGTAGTCCTGGGTCGCGGGCACGGCCAGAGGACTGACGCTGGCATACAGGACGATGGAGATCGCCGCCGTAGGACCGCAGATCAAGTGCCAGGACGAACCCCACAGACAAGCGATCAAGACCGGGACAATCGCCGCGTACAAGCCATATTCAGGCGGCAACCCGGCAATCAGTGCGTAGGCAATGGATTGCGGCAACGCGAGAATCGCGCCGCTCAGGCCGACAATCAGATCGCGGCCGACACTGGCGCGGGTCTGCCGGGGCAGCCAGCTCAGGAAGGGAAAGAGTGAATGGCGGGTGGGGATTGCCATGGGGCCTCAAGGATGGGTTTGGCGCAAGAGTATCAGGACAAGGCACCGCTCTCCCTGTGCCAGGGGATTTATCTGTGGCCAGGCCTTTATCTGTGGCGAGGGGATTTATCCCCGTTGGGGTGCGAAGCGCCCCCTAAAACGACTGAACACAATTGACCTGACACACCGAGTCGACGCAATTTGGGGCCGCTACGCGGCCCAACGGGGATAAATCCCCTCGCCACAGATAAATTCCCTCGCCCACGCTCCGCGTCACTCAGGGGAGCACGCGGAGCAGCATGATGGTCAGAGCTTGGCCTTCACCGCCGCCAACGCATCCTTGCCATCCAGGGTCTTCACGCCGTCCAGCCACTTATCCAGCACCGCCGGGTTGGCCTTGATCCAGGCCTTGGCCGCATCGGCGTTGCTGACTTTGTTGTTCACCACCTCGGCCATGATGCTGTTCTCCATTTCCTGGGTGAAGCTCAGGTTGGTCAACAGCTTGCCAACGTTCGGACAGGCCTGTGCATAACCCTTGCGCGTCAGTGTATAAACACTGCCGGTGTCGCCGAAGTATTTCTCGCCGCCCTTGAGGTAGTGCATTTTCAGTTGCACGTTCATGGGGTGCGGCGTCCAGCCGAGGAAGGTCACGAACTTCTGTTTCTTCACGGCCCGGGAGACTTCCGCCAACATGGCTTGTTCGCTGGACTCCACCAGCTTCCACTCGCCCATGCCGAAGTCATTGGTCTTGATGATTTCTTTCAGGGACAGGTTCGCCGGGGCACCGGAACCGATGCCGTAGATCTTCTTGTCGAATTTGTCGGCAAATTTGTTCAGGTCGGCAAAGTTATGCACACCCGCGTCCCAGACATAATCCGGAACCGCCAGGGTGAATTCGGTGCCGTCGAGGTTCTTGGCCAGTTGCGTGACATCGCCAGTGGCCACGAATTTGTCATAGAACCCCTGCTGCGCCGGCATCCAGTTACCCAGGAATACATCCACCTGGCCGTCCTTGAGGCCGCCGAAGGTAATCGGCACTGCGAGCGTGTCGACCTTGGCCTTGTAGCCCATGCCATCCAACAGGAAACCGGTGATGGCGTTGGTCGCGGCGATGTCACTCCAGCCCGGGTCGGCCATTTTCACGGTCTCGCAGCTCTGCTCGGCCCACGCCGAAACACTGCTCAACGCCAACAGCCCAGCGGTCAGTACTGTGGATAACTTTTGCATGTGCTTCCCCTTACGTTATTAGTTTTGGCAGGGTTGTGGATAACGGGCCTTGCGCTCCAGATCGTCGAGGTCGATGTGGTTACGCATGTACTGCTGGCTGGCGTCCACCAGCGGCTGGTGATCCCAGCTCTTGAGTTTGCCCAAGGCCAGGGCCTGGGCGACGAAACGGCGGCGGCGCTGACTGGCGAGCACCTGTTGATGAATGGCTGGAATGTTCCATTTGGCCCGCGCCTCGGCGAGAAAAGCGGCGAACAGCGACTGGTGCTCAGCCGATTGGCTGAGGTTTTCCTGCTCCTTGGGATCGTTGCGCACATCGAACAGCAGGCACGGGTCATCTTCGCTGTAGATGAATTTCCAGGGGCCACGGCGGATCATCATCAACGGGCTGATAGTGCCTTCGGCCATGTACTCACCAAAGACTTCGTCATGCCCGCCCTGTCCTTGCAGATGCGGCACCAGCGAACGGCCATCCAGTGGCAAACCGGGTTCCAGCGTACCGCCGGCCAGTTCCACCAAGGTCGGCAGCAAGTCGGCGGTGGACACCGCCGCGCCGACCCGGCCGCTGGCGAACTGGCCTGGCGCGCTGATCAGCAGTGGCACACGGGCAGCCATTTCGAACCAGTGCATTTTGTACCACAGGCCTTTTTCGCCAAGCATGTCCCCATGATCGCCGGAGAACACGATGATGGTGTCATCCAGCAAGCCGGTGTCTTCCAGGGTCTGCAGCAGTTTGCCGACGTTGCTGTCGATGTAGCTGCACGCGCCGAAGTACGCACGGCGGGCATCGCGAATCTTATCCACAGGCAGCGGTTTGCCCCACAGGTCATACACTTTCAGCAAGCGCTGGGAGTGGGGGTCGAGTTCCGTTTGCGCCGGGGTTTGCGGCAGCGGGATGTCGTTATCGTCATACATATCCCAAAAGGCCTTGGGAATGGTGTACGGGTCATGTGGGTGAGTCATGGAGACCGTCAGGCAGAAAGGCTGGCCGCCGTCCTCACGGATATGGTCGAACAGATACTGCTGGGCCTTGAACACCACCTCTTCGTCAAAATCCAGTTGGTTGGTGCGCACGCAGGGCCCGGCCTGCAACACTGAAGACATGTTGTGGTACCAGCTCGGCCGCACGTCGGGCTCGTCCCAGTTCACCGCCCAGCCGTAATCGGCCGGGTAAATGTCACTGGTCAGGCGTTCTTCGTAACCGTGCAACTGATCAGGTCCGCAAAAGTGCATCTTGCCGGACAGCGCCGTACGGTAGCCGAGGCGACGCAGGTAATGGGCATACGTGGGAACGTCTGCCGGAAAATCCGCGGCGTTGTCGTAGGCGCCGATCTTGCTGGGCAGTTGACCGCTCACCAGGGTAAAGCGTGACGGCGCGCAGAGCGGGCTGTTGCAATAAGCAGCGTCGAAGACCACGCCCTGCTCGGCCAGGCGCGACAGATTAGGCAGCTTGATCGGCGAAGGACCGTAGATCGGCAACATTGGCGCGGCCATTTGATCGGCCATGATGAAAAGAATGTTCTTGCGCTTCATGTATTCGCGGCATTCCATAGTGGATAGTTATGCGACATTGCTGCGATTGAGCATGTAGCGCCCATCTTTTGGGGTAAAGCCCATGCAAGGTAATGACTAGGATAAGCACAGCTTATGTATGAAGCCTTGGGTGACCTGTCCCTGGACCTGTTCCGCGCCTTTGAAGCCGCAGCCCGCCATCGCAGCTTTACGGCGGCGGCGGTTGAGCTGGGCACCACGCAACCGGCTATCAGCCAGCAGATCAAACGCCTGGAAGAACAACTCGGTACACGGTTGTTCGATCGCATCTACCGCGGCATCGAAATGACCGAGGCCGGGACGATCCTGTTCGAACAGGTGCAGGCCGGTTTGCAGAGCATCGACGCCGGATTGCACGCGATCACCGCCCAGCATCAGCATGAGGTGCTGCAGGTGGCCACGGACTTCGCCTTCGCCGCCTATTGGCTGATGCCGCGACTGCATCGGTTTCACGCCGCCAACCCACAAGTGGACGTTAGCCTGGTAACCAGCGAGCGCAACCACAACATGCTGCGCACGGATATCGACGTTGCCGTACTGTTCGGCGACGGACGCTTCAAACAAGGCGAAAGTCATTGGCTTTTCAGCGAAGAAGTTTTTCCGGTGTGCAGCCCGCTGTTGCTTAAGGAACGTCCCCTGCCCTTGCCCGCCCAAGCCTTGTCGGAACTGCCCCTGCTGCACCTGCGCGGAGAAAACAGCAGCAACTGGTTCGACTGGAGTGGCGTATTCCGTGAGCTGGGCATCACCTCGCCGCCGGCGCCCGGACAGCTGCGGTTCGACAACTACACCTTGCTGATCCAGGCCGCGATTGGCGGCCAGGGCGTGGCGATCGGCTGGCGTCACCTTGTGGATAACTTGCTGGCGCAAGGCCTCTTGTGCCGGCCCATCGCTGAAACGGTGTTGTCGCGGCTGGGGTATTACGTGGTCTTGCCCCAGCGTAAGCGACGCGGGGTGTTGATCCGACAGTTTGTGGATTGGCTGACGGAAGAACAGGCCAACAGTGCTGAATCGCTTACGGGGTTGCCGTTGCCTTCGATTGCGGTTTGAGTGAGTGGCGAGGGTGCTAGCTGTTTTCTTGAGGAAGCTGCTTCGCAGCCCAGCGGGAGCAAGCTCCCTCGCCAAAGGGGGGGATGCCGACAGCTAGTTGGCCGCTACGAAGCTGACGTGCTCGCCGATGTGCAGGTTCAGGCGCAGTTCGTCGGCGATGCCCACCGCCACCCGGTTAAGTCGTTCCAGGGATTCAGCCATGCCCGGTTCCAGGCTGGTGCTGACCTGGCTGAAATGCTCGATGCCCAGGCCCGGAGCAGCATAGGGGGCATTGACCAGGGTCCATTGCAAGCGGCTGTTTTTCAAGGCATCGAGGACTTCCTCGGCGGCATGGCGTTGCAGATCATCGTCCGACGGTTCTTCATCGAGCACCGCAAAATCACCCACCAAAAACAACCGGGGGACGCTCACCGCCTCCATGCCGGCGATCAATGCATCCACGGCCAACACCTGCTCCACGGGGCCTGGAATGAGCGTGCGTTCTACCTGCTCGCTGTTCATCGGCAATCCCGGCGCGTTCAGCAGGCACACCACGGCGCTGGCGCCGGCCACGCTTTGCTTGACCCGTTCCGGGTCATAGAGATCTCCGGTCTTGGTCCGCAGGCCCGGGCGTGGCGCCAGGGCCGTGAGATCATCGAGAATGGCAATGACTTCATGCTGGCGCCGCAGCATTTCAGCCATCAACGCACTGCCAAGGCTGCTCATGGCACCATAGAGCACCACTTTGACGGCCGGGGTTTCGGCATTTTTCATGGCTGGTTTCCCTTTTTATCCGCGTGTAAGGCCTCTGACCCGCGGAAAACGGCGAGGGTTCGGCCTCTTTCTCAAGGAGCGACAGATGCAGCGGATCAAGGGCTACCACGCCCACGTGTATTTCGACGCCAGTACGCTCGATCAGGCGCGGACGCTGTGCGAAGAAGCGGCGCAACTGTTCCCGTTGAAGATGGGCCGCGTCCACCAACGCCCGGTCGGCCCGCATCCGGATTGGAGCTGTCAGTTGGCGTTCGATCCGCAGTACATCGGCGTGGTCCTGCCGTGGTTGGCGCTCAATCGCAAAGGCCTGGTGATTTTCCTGCACCCGGACACCGGCGATGACCTGACGGACCACACCGAGCATGCGATCTGGATGGGCGCGATGCGACCGTTGGATCTTTCTGTATTTACAGCAAAACCCTGATTGCTTCTGTGGCGAGGGGATTTATCCCCGCTGGCCTGCGCAGCAGGCCCATAGGGACAGAATGCACTCTCCAGATATTGCAGGATGACGGGTTTCAGGGCCGCTTCGCGCCCCAGCGGGGATAAATCCCCTCGCCACAGGAGTGCTTGCTTGCCAGGTCATCATCTGCGACTCGTCGCCCATTTCCCCTGCGAAAGCTTGCTGAAAGCTAGCGCGATTAGGATCGCCCCCACTACCGGCAAAAGACCGGTGGCCAGAAGCGAGTTTTTTCATGGCTCGCTTGGCCCTTTTAACAACAACAATGGTGATTCTGATGTCCCCTGCTTCCCACTCCGTCGCACCCACTCCATCCGTCCGTCCCGAGCCCTGCATCCTGCGCTGACCTGTCCGGTTCGCCTTTGCCCGCCGCGCCACGCCTGGAGTATTTCCTATGCTGACTTTCCTTGGCTTCGCCATGGTCATCACGTTCATGTTCCTGATCATGACCAAGCGCCTGTCCGCGCTGATCGCCCTGATCATCATCCCGATCCTGTTCGCCCTGTTCGGTGGCTTTGCGCCGAAGATCGGCCCGATGATGCTCGAAGGCATCACCAAGCTCGCCCCGACCGGGGTGATGCTGATGTTCGCGATTCTTTATTTTGCCCTGATGATCGACTCCGGCCTGTTCGACCCGGCCGTGCGCAAGATCCTCAAGCTGGTCAAGGGCGACCCCTTGAAAGTTTCGGTCGGTACCGCCGTTCTGGCGCTCGTCGTCTCCCTCGATGGTGACGGCGCGACCACTTACATGATCTGCGTGGCTGCGATGCTGCCGCTCTACAGCCGCATCGGCATGAGCCCACGCATCATGGCTGGCCTGATCATTCTCGCCGGTGGCGTGATGAACATGACCCCCTGGGGCGGCCCGACTGCCCGGGCGGCCAGTGCGCTGCATGTCGATCCATCCGACATCTTCGTGCCAATGATTCCTGCGATGTTGGCCGGTGTGGTGGCGATCCTGGCGATTTCCTACATGTACGGTAAACGCGAGCGCGCTCGCCTGGGTGAATTGCACCTGGCGGGTGATGACATCGACCACAGCGAAATCAGCGTTTCCCAGTTCCCGGACGCCCGTCGTCCGAAGCTGATCTGGTTCAACGGCGCGTTGACCCTGGCCCTGATGTGCACCCTGATCGCCGGCCTGTTGCCGCTGCCGGTGTTGTTCATGGTGGCCTTCAGTATCGCGATGATCGTCAACTACCCGTGCCTGCAACAGCAGAAGGACCGCGTCGCGGCACACGCCGGCAGTGTGTTGGCGGTGGTCGGGCTGATTTTCGCGGCGGGTATCTTCACCGGCATCCTGTCCGGTACTGGCATGGTCGACGCCATGTCCAAGAGCCTGCTGGCGGTGATTCCGGATTTCCTCGGCCCGTACCTGGCGGTGATCACCGCCCTGGCGAGCATGCCGTTCACTTTCTTCATGTCTAACGATGCATTTTATTACGGGGTGTTACCGGTTCTCGCCGAAGCGGCCAGCCATTACGGCATCACCGCCGTTGAAATGGCACGTGCCTCGATCGTCGGCCAGCCCGTCCACCTGTTGAGCCCGCTGGTTCCGTCCACTTACCTGCTGGTGGCGCTGGCCGGGATCGAGTTCGGCGATCACCAGCGCTTCACCCTGAAGTGGGCAGTTTTGGTTTGCCTGTGCATAATGTTCGCCGCGTTGCTGATGGGGATTTTTCCGCTGTTCAGCACTCTATAAAAGCAATGCCCGCTGCGTCGCCCCAGGTGACGCGGCTTAACACTCGCTCAAAGGAACTCACATGGAATGGCTGACCAACCCGGAAATCTGGGTTGCCTTCTTTACCCTGACCGCCCTGGAAATCGTTCTGGGCATCGATAACATCATCATGATCTCGATCCTGGTCAGCCGCATGCCCAAGCACATGCAGGCGCGCACCCGGATTTTCGGCCTGGCGCTGGCCATGATCACGCGGATCCTGTTGCTGCTGTCCATCACGTGGGTCATGCGCCTGACCAACGACCTGTTCGAAGTGTTCGGCCAGGGCATCTCCGGTCGTGACCTGATCCTGTTCTTCGGTGGCCTGTTCCTGCTGTGGAAAAGCTCCCAGGAGATGTACCACGCGCTGGAAGGCGAAGATGAAACCAACGAGGAGCCTTCGGGCAAGGGCGGCAATTTCATCTACACCATCATCCAGATCGCGATCATCGACATCGTGTTCTCCCTGGACTCGGTCATCACCGCTGTCGGCATGGTTTCCCATGTACCGGTGATGGTGGCGGCAATCATCGTCGCCGTGCTGGTGATGATGCTGGCCTCGGGCACCATCAGTGAGTTCATCGACAAGCACCCGTCGCTGAAGATGCTGGCGCTGTCGTTCCTGCTCGTAGTCGGTACCGTGCTGATCGCCGAGTCGTTCGACGTGCACGTGCCAAAAGGCTACGTCTACTTCGCCATGGCGTTCTCCCTGGCGGTGGAAGCGGTCAACATCAAGATGCGTACCGCCATGGCGCGCAAGCGCAAGCAGCAGGATCCGGTGAAACTGCGTAAGGATGTTCCGGGCCAGTAATGGCGTGGGGCATTTGAATGAAGGGGCTCTTTTGGGCCCCTTTTTTCATGCCCGCAGGAAAGTGGCCGAATGCAAACCCTGTGGGAGCGGGCTTGCCCGCGAAGGCGGTGGATCAGATGGCCTTAACGTGACTGACCTACCGCTTTCGCGAGCAAGCCCGCTCCCACAGGATCTCTGTCGTCCTGGATGATCGATTTTTATGACAGTTTTGTTTCAAACCCATCTTTAGCTGTGCAATGCTGGCGCTCGAACCATTAGCCAACTACAGCTTAAGTACATACCTAAAAATGATGTGGCACTGTCACTTTGTCCCTTTGGGACGCTAACAGGGGGCTCCTCATGCTGACCCTGCTGAATCTACTCTCCGCCGTGGCCCTGCTGATCTGGGGCACGCACATCGTCCGCACCGGCATTTTGCGGGTCTATGGCTCGAACCTGCGCCATGTCATCGGCCAGAACATGTCCAAGCGCTGGCTGGCGTTCGTCGCCGGCATCATGGTCACGGCCATGGTCCAGAGCAGCAATGCCACGGCCATGCTCGTCACCTCGTTCGTCGGCCAGGGCCTGATGGCGCTGACCCCTGCCCTGGCAACCATGCTCGGCGCCGATGTCGGTACCGCGCTGATGGCGCGGGTGCTGACCCTGGACCTTTCGTGGCTGTCGCCACTGCTGATTTTTCTCGGAGTGATTTTTTTCCTCTCGCGCAAACAGACCCGCGTCGGGCAAATGGGTCGGGTCAGCATTGGCCTGGGCCTGATCATCCTGGCGTTGCAATTGATCGTCGAAGCCGCCGCGCCCATCACCCAGGCCCAGGGCGTGAAGGTGATTTTCGCCTCGCTGACCGGCGACATCCTGCTCGACGCGCTGGTGGGTGCGCTGTTCGCGATGATTTCCTATTCCAGCCTGGCCGCCGTGCTGCTGACCGCGACACTGGCCGGTGCCGGGGTGATCAGCCTGCCGGTGGCCATCGGCCTGGTGATCGGCGCCAACATCGGCAGCGGCATACTGGCCTTTCTCAGCACCAGCATGCAGAACGCCGCCGGGCGTCAGGTGGCACTGGGCAGCCTGCTGTACAAGCTGATCGGCCTGTTGCTGATCATTCCGGTACTCGATCCGCTGGTGGGCTGGCTGGACAGCCTGGATTTCAGTCCCCAGGAAACGGTCATTGGTTTTCACCTGCTCTACAACTCCGTGCGTTGCCTGGTGCTGTTGCCCAGCGTTGCACCGATGGCCCGGCTCTGTGCCTGGCTGCTGCCGGAGCGTCCGGACCTCAACGGCACGGCCAAGCCCCGGCACCTGGACCTCGCCGCCCTCCCCACGCCGAGCCTGGCGCTGGCCAATGCCGCCCGGGAAACCCTGCGCATCGGCGACCTGATCGAAAACATGCTCGAAGCCATGCTGGACGTGCTGCGCGGTCAGCAGACAGCGGTCACCCAGGAAGTACGGCGCATGAGCGATGACGTCGAGGCGTTGTGCAGCAGCATCAAGTTGTACATGGCGCAAATGCCCCGGGAGGACCTCAGCGAACAGGACAGCCGCCGCTGGGCGGAAATCATCGAGCTGGCGATCAACCTGAAGCTGGCCAGCGACCTCATCGAGCGCATGTTGCGCAAGGTGCAGCAGCAGAAAACCTCCCAACGCCGTTCATTTTCCGACGTGGGTCTGGAAGAACTGGCCGGGCTGCACAGCCATTTGATCGCCAACCTTCGGCTGGGGCTGTCGGTGTTTCTCAGTGCCGATCGGGAAAGCGCCCGTCAGTTGCTGCGGGAGAAACGGCGCTTTCGTGCGCAGGAACGGCGAATGGCCCATGCCCACGTCAGCCGGCTACAGCGCAAAGTCGTGCAAAGCCTTGAGACCAGCTCCCTGCACCTGGAACTGATCGCCGACATGCGGCGCCTCAATTCGCTGTTCTGCGGCAGCGCCTACGTTGTATTGGAAACCTCCGAGATCGGCGCGCTGGCGGCGGATGAAATTTCCGACATCACCCATTCGCCGTGAACGACTGGCGCATTGACCAGTCAGTAACAATGGCTTGGGTTTAAAGCCATTCGCGAGCCAGCCAGCTCCCACCGTGTCATCCAGCCAACCGATTCAAGGTGGGAACACGCTCGCTTGCGATAACGGCCTGCCCGGCACATGGACCCCACTTAGCCGCCAGGAAGCCCGTTATGCGTTGTCTGTTGTTCGCCTTTCTTTTGCTCGGCTCGCTGCCTGCGGTAGCCCAGGATCGATTCCAGGTCGAGGGTTATGCGTTGCCCAACGGCCTGCAACTGCTGCTCAAGCCCGGCAGCGAACGCGGGCATGTGGCGATCCGGCTGGTGGTCGGCGTGGGCCTGGACGATTTCAGCTGCGCCGACAAGGAACTGCCGCATCTGCTCGAGCATTTGCTATTCAGTGGTGTCGATGAGGGCGGCGAAGGCGGCCTGGAAGAACGCATGCAGGCATTGGGCGGTGAGTGGAACGCCTTCACGAGCAATGCCGACACCACGTTTGTCATCGAAGCGCCGGCGCGCAATCAACGCAAGATCCTCGACCTGCTGCTGGCGCTGCTGACCCGCACCCGCATCGACGACAAAGCCCTGGAGGCAGCCAAGCGGGTGGTCGAACGCGAAGACGGCGGCCATTACACTCATCTGCAGCGCTGGCTCGACCAGCAGGACCTGAGCCATAAGGCCAGCAATCAACTGGCAGTGGAATTGGGCCTGCGTTGCGCGGAACGGGCCGAGGTCGAACGCCTCACCCTCGCCAAGATCGAGCAGGCGCGCGAGGCCTGGTATGCGCCGAACAACATGACGCTGATTGTGGTCGGCGATCTTGACCGCTTGCTGCCGGCCTATCTGGAGCGCACCTTTGGCGCGCTCGAGCCGGTCGAACCCAGCGTGCACGAGCCGCTGCCGCAGATCCGCTACAGCGCGGTCACCAAGCGCAACCTCATTCGTGGCCTGGTCGGCAATGGCGCCAAGCTTCACTGGCTATTTCCGGAGCCGGTGCTGGAGCAACAACACGACGAAACCTTCGACCTGCTCAAGGATTACCTGGACTGGGCGCTCTATCGCCAGTTGCGCCTGGCCCGCGGCCTGTCCTATGGGCCGTGGGTGGAACGGGAAGTGTTCGGCGGCGTCGGCTTCTTCAGCCTGAACGCGGACCTGGCCCGCGAAGACCTGCCGCAAGCCGAACAAGCCCTCGAAGAGCTGCGCAGTACGTTGCTCAAGGACGGCCTGGACCCCGACAGCTTCATGCGCATCAAACGAGCGGCCATCGCGCATCAGACCTGGGCGGTTCAAGGTAACAGTGCCTTGGCCGATTACTATTGGGGAGCCCTGGGCGATTATGAAGACGGCCGCTTCGCCAACCCGGCCGTGCGTTTGCAGGGGGTGAGCCTGGAGCAGGCCAACCAGGCCCTGCGCGAGCTGCTCAAGGACCCGGGTTATCTGCGCATCGAGAAGCCTTTGCTCAGCGATGACGAGCTCGTTTGGGGGCTGGTCGGTGTGCTGGGGTTGTTGTTGCTGGGATTGGTGGTCTGGCAAGTGCGTCGCCGGGCCAGACCGAGCGAAGAATGATTTTGCGATAAGCGCCTTTGTGGCGAGGGGATTTATCCCCGTTCGACTGCGAAGCAGTCGCTATCAAGGGCGGCTCGATTTTACTTAGTGGGGCTGCTTCGTAGCCCAGCGGGGATAAATCCCCTCGCCACAAAAGCATGCTCGTTACATCAAAGCATGCTCGTCACACCGTTGGCCTGGCGATATTCTGTCAGGGATATTTCCTACGACTTACTGTGAAACCACCTAATGCAGAACCTGACCGTCTACATCCAGCGCCTCCTTGAGTTGATGAAGCGCTATCCAGGGGTCATTGCGCTGGGTGGTTTCATCTCCGGGCTCGGCAGCTTCATGCTGGTGGACCGCCAGCAGGGCCTGGCGACCTGGATTGCCATCATGATGCTGGTGAGCTGGCTCTGGCTGATGGTCGAGAACAGCATGACCCGGCTGTTCACACGGATCTTCAAGCGGGAAATCCCCCAGCCGCTGTTGCGTTACGCCACGCAGATGATTCACCAGGAAAGCCTGTTTTTCGTCCTGCCGTTTTTCTTCATCACCACCACCTGGAACAGCAGCCAGCTGATTTTCACCGGCCTGCTCGGGGCGGCGGCGCTGATCTCGATCATTGATCCGTTGTACTACAAATGGCTGGCGCCCCGGCGCTGGGCGTTCCTGGCGCTGCATACGCTGACACTGTTCGCCGCCCTGCTCACCGCGTTGCCGGTCATCCTGCACCTGACCACCGACCAGAGCTTCAAGCTGGCCCTGGGCATCGCCATGCTGCTGTCGTTTCCGAGCCTGGCCTCGATCTTTCCGATCCGCACCGTGCGTAACGCCCTGGCCATTTTGTGTATCACCGTCGGGATTGGCGCCGCCGGCTGGGTGCTGCGCTCCTGGGTTCCGCCGGCCACGCTGTGGATGACCGAAGTGGCGATCAGCACTCAACTGGAAGACCGCACGCCCGGCGCCAGCCTCAAGGAAGTCAGCGCCGCCCAGATTCGCAACAACGGGCTGTACGCCTACACGGCTATCAACGCGCCACGGGGGCTCGATGAGCGGATCTACCATGTCTGGCAGTTCAACGGCAAAGAAGTGGACCGCATCGCCCTGGACATTCATGGCGGGCGCAAGGAAGGCTATCGCGCCTGGACCCACAAGCAGAACTTCCCAGACGATCCGACGGGCAAGTGGCAGGTGCGGGTGCTGACGGAAAATGGCCAGATGATCGGTGTGCTGCGTTTCAAGGTGAGCGCCGGCGCAGCCGAAGCAAAATGATGGCGATTGTGCTATCAGGTAGCGCTGTTCAAGCCGAACGAGCATGGAGCTTATGATCCCTAGCCCCCACACTGGCAGTGCCCGACTCGATACGTCTCGCTCTCCGGCGCAGCTATGGATCAGCGGCGACTGGACGCTGGCCCATTACACCCAGCTCAAGCGCTTGAGCGAATCGCTGCGCGGCCAGTACGACGAGCACACCCAAATCGACCTCAACGGCCTCGGCGCACTCGATACCGCAGGGGCCTCGTTGCTGGTGGAACTGCTGGGTTCCGAACGACTGGGCAAGACCACCGAGCACCCCGATTGCCGCTTGCCAGCCGCCGAGCGAGCGCTGCTACAGACCGTCTACCGTTCACTGACGGACTTCTGCGTACCGGTCAAAGAGCCGACCGTGAGCGTCGTGACTCAGTTGCTGACCCGCATCGGACGCGCCGTGGAAACGGTCTACCAAGACACCCTGCAATTGCTGGGCTTTGTCGGCTTGATCCTGGAAACCCTGGCCCGCAATCTGTTTCGCCCCAAACGCTGGCGCTTGACCCCCATGGTTGTTCATATCGAGCAGACCGGCCTGGACGCGGCCCCCATCGTCGCCTTGCTGACATTCCTGGTGGGCGCGGTGGTGGCCTTCCTCGGGGCGACAGTGCTGGCCGATTTCGGCGCCAGTATCTTTACCGTGGACCTGGTGGCGTTCTCGTTCCTGCGCGAATTCGGCGTGTTGCTGACGGCGATCCTCATGGCGGGCCGCACCGCCAGCGCATTCACCGCGCAAATCGGCTCGATGAAGGCCAACGAAGAAATCGATGCGATCCGCACCCTTGGCCTCGATCCCGTCGAGTTGCTGGTGGTGCCACGGGTGCTGGCGCTGTTGGTGGCGTTGCCCATGCTGACCTTCGTCGCCATGCTCTCGGGCATTGTCGGCGGCGGTGTCGTGTGCGCCCTGTCATTGGGTATTTCCCCGGCCATGTTCCTGACGCTGTTGCAGTCGGACATCGGCGTGCAGCATTTCGTGGTGGGGATGGTCAAGGCGCCGATCTTCGCCTTTCTGATCGCCGCCGTGGGTTGCCTGGAAGGCTTCAAGGTCAGCGGCAGCGCCGAATCGGTCGGGGCCCACACCACGTCCAGCGTGGTGCAGTCGATTTTCGTGGTGATTGTGCTGGATGCCGTGGCGGCAATGTTTTTCATGGAGATGGGCTGGTGAGTCGACCTTCCAGAGCGCCCACCGAGGCGGTCATTCAGGTGCGTGACTTGTGCAACCGCTTTGGCCGCCAAAGCGTGCACGAAAACCTCGACCTGGACGTGTACAAAGGCGAGATCCTCGCCGTGGTCGGCGGTTCCGGCAGCGGTAAATCGGTGCTGCTGCGCAGCATCGTCGGTTTGAACCAGCCCAGCGAGGGCTCGGTGCGGGTGTTCGGCCAGGACTTGCCAAGCCTGCCTCAGGAGCAACGTTCACGGATCGAGCGGCGCTTTGGTGTGCTGTTCCAGAAAGGCGCGCTGTTTTCGTCCCTGACCGTGACCGAAAACGTCGCCCTGCCCCTGATCGAACACGCCGGTCTCAGCCGGGCCGATGCCGAACACCTGGCGGCGGTGAAACTCGCCCTGGCCGGGCTGCCGCTCTCGGCCGCGGACAAGTACCCCGCCTCGCTGTCCGGCGGCATGATCAAGCGCGCCGCCCTCGCCCGTGCGCTGGCCCTGGACCCGGACATCCTGTTTCTCGACGAACCTACCGCCGGCCTCGACCCCATCGGCGCGGCGGCGTTCGACCAGTTGATCCTGACGCTGCGCGACGCCCTGGGCCTGAGCGTATTCCTGGTCACCCACGACCTGGACACGCTCTACACCATCACCGACCGGGTGGCGGTACTGGCGCAGAAAAAAGTCCTGGTGGCCGACGTCATCGACAAGGTGTCGGAAACCGACGATGCCTGGATTCACGAATACTTCCATGGCCCTCGCGGTCGCGCGGCGTTATCGGCCGCTACACAATTGAATGAGGTCTGACATGGAAACCCGAGCCCATCATGTATTGATCGGCCTGTTCACCGTGATCGTGGTGGTCGGCGCCTTGCTGTTTGGCCTGTGGCTGGCCAAGTCCAGCGTGGACAGCGAGTTCAAGTATTACGAAGTGGTGTTCAACGAAGCGGTCAGCGGCTTGTCCAGGGGCAGCTCGGTGGAATACAGCGGCATCAAGGTCGGCGACGTGGTCAATCTGCGCCTGGACCCGAACGACCCGCGCCGGGTGCTGGCGCGGGTGCGCTTGAGCGGTGAGACACCGATCAAGCAAGACACCCAGGCCAAGTTGGCACTGACCGGCATCACCGGCACCTCGATCATCCAGCTCAGCGGCGGCACGCCCCAGAGCCCGCCATTGACCGGGCACGACGGCGAACCGCCGGTGATCATCGCCGCGCCCTCGCCGATCGCCCGCCTGTTGAACAACAGCGATGACTTGATGACCAGCATCAACCTGCTGCTGCACAACGCCAACGAGGTGTTTTCCTCGGATAACGTCCAGCGCTTGAGCAATACCCTCGATCATCTGGAACAAACCACCGGGGTCATCGCCGATCAGCGTGGCGATATTCGCCAGGCCATGCAGCAATTGGCGTCCGTCGGCAAACAGGCCAGCGCCACGCTGGAGCAGACCACGGCGTTGATGCGCAATGCCAATGGACTGCTCAACGACCAGGGCAAACAGGCGTTCGGCAGTGCCGGGCAGGCCATGCAATCCCTGGCGCGCAGCACGGCAACCCTCGACAAACTGCTGAACGACAATCGCGACTCGCTGAACAACGGCATGCAGGGGCTCAATGCCCTGGCACCCGCCGTGCGTGAGCTGCGCGAGACCCTGAGTGCCCTGCGCGGTATATCCCGACGCCTGGATGCCAACCCCAGCGGCTATTTGCTGGGCAATGACAAGGACAAGGAGTTCACGCCATGAAGCCCTTCCATCGATTCGTCTGCCCGGGCCTGGTGCTGACGGGGGCTATCCTGCTGGCGGGTTGTTCGATCCTGCCCAAGGCCGAGCCCTCGGACATCTATCGCCTGCCCGCCGCCCAGGCGCCGGCCTCCGCCGGCACGCCGGTGAGCTGGTCGTTGCGCCTGGCCAGCCCGCAGGCCAGCGAAGTGCTCAACAGCCCGAAAATCGCGGTCATTCCCCAAGGTAATCTGTTCAGCAGCTACGCCGCCTCGCGCTGGAGCGACCCTGCCCCGGTGTTACTGCGCAACCGCCTGCTCGACGGCTTTGCTCAGGACGGACGGGTCAAACTGCTGAGTGTCGCCGACAGCAACCTGCAAGCCGACCTGGAGCTGGGCGGGCAATTGCAGGCGTTCCAGACCGAATACCAGGGCAGCGCCGCCAGCGTGGTGGTTCGCCTGGACGCGTTGCTGGTGCGGGGGTTCGACCAGCGCATCCTGGCCAGCCGCCGTTTCGAAGTGCGCCAGCCATTGAATGACGTGAAGGTGCCGGCGGTGGTGGACGGCTTTGGCCGAGCCAGCGACCGGCTGAGCGCCGAGGTGGTGAACTGGACGTTGGAACAGGGCCAGCGTTTCGCAACGCCGGCCCCCTGAAGGCCTCAGCCAAAGAACCAGTAGCAGACCCCGATCGCCGACAGGACGCCCGCCAGTTCGGCCAACAGCGCGCAACCCACGGCGTGGCGCGCCCGCTGGATGCCGACGGCGCCGAAATACACCGCCAGCACATAGAACGTGGTCTCGGTGCTGCCCTGGATAGTCGCCGCCACCAGCGCCGGGAAGCTGTCCACGCCGGAGGTTTTCATGGTCTCGATCAGCATCGCCCGGGCGGCGCTGCCGGAGAACGGCTTGACCATGGCGGTCGGCAAGGCATCGACGAAGCGTGTATCCCAGCCGGCCCACTCCACCAGGTGGCGAATGCCGTCGAGGCCGAAATCCAGCGCCCCCGAGGCCCGCAACACGCCAACCGCGCAGAGCATCGCCACCAGGTATGGCAGCAACGTCTTGGCGACGTCGAAGCCCTCCTTGGCGCCTTCGATGAAGGCTTCATACACCTTGACCTTGCGCAGGGCCCCCACCACCAGAAACATAATGATCAGGCCGAACAGCGTCAGGTTGCCCAGGATCGATGACAGCCCCGCCAGGGCCGTGGCCGAGAGCGTTGCCAGCAGCGCCATGAAGCCGCCCAGTACCAACGCCCCCGGAATCAGATAGGCCAGCACCACCGGGTCCCACAGCCGCAGGCGCTGCATGAACGCGACCGACAGCAGCCCCACCAGGGTCGAGCCGCTGGTGGCGAGCAGGATCGGCAGGAACACCAGGGTCGGGTCCGGCGCGCCTTGTTGGGCGCGGTACATGAAGATCGTCACCGGCAGCAGCGTCAGCGACGAGGCGTTGAGCACCAGGAACAGGATCTGCGCATTGCTGGCGATGGTCGCGCTGGGGTTGAGGTCCTGCAGGGCGCGCATGGCTTTCAGGCCGATGGGGGTGGCTGCGTTGTCCAGCCCCAGGCCGTTGGCGGCAAAGTTGAGGGTAATCAGGCCGATGGCCGGATGCCCGGCCGGTACTTCGGGCATCAAGCGCAGAAACAGCGGGCCGAGGGCCTTGGCCAGCCAGTCGACGATGCCGGCTTTTTCGGCGATCCGCAGGAATCCCAGCCAGAGGGTCAAGGTGCCGAACAGCAGGACCATGACTTCCACCGACAGCTTGGCCATGGCGAAAATGCTTTCGACCATGGCTGCGAAGATCCCGGCGTTGCCGCCGATCAGCCACTGCGCCAGCGCCGACACGGCTGCCACGATAAAGAAGCCAAGCCACAGGCCATTGAGCATTGGTTAAATCCCCCGGAAGATGCGGCGAATGATAGCGGGGCTGGCAGAAACGACAAACCCCGGATTTCTCCGGGGTTTGCTAGTCACTGCGCAGCGCCCTGTGGGAGCGAGCTTGCTCGCGATTGCGGTGTGTCAGCCAACATCAATACTGACTGAGCCGACGCCATCGCGAGCAAGCTCGCTCCCACAAGGGATAGGCGCATCAATGGCTGGAGGGTTCCCCTGCCGGCAACGGCTCTTTGCTGCGCCAGTGCGGCAGGGAGTTCCAGTAGCGCTGGCCCTTGGCATCGTCGTACATGCCTTCCCAGCGGGAGATGACCAGCACGGCCAGGGCGTTGCCGATGACGTTCAGCGCGGTACGGGCCATGTCCATGATGCGGTCGACACCGGCAATGAAGGCCAGGCCTTCCAGCGGAATGCCCACGCTGCCCAAGGTCGCCAGCAGCACCACGAACGACACGCCCGGCACACCGGCAATGCCTTTGGAGGTGACCATCAAGGTCAGCACCAGCAGCAATTGCTGGCTGATGGACAGGTCGATGCCGTACAGCTGGGCGATGAAAATCGCCGCGATGCTCTGGTACAGAGTCGAACCGTCGAGGTTGAACGAATAACCGGTGGGCACCACGAAGCTGCAGATGGCTTTCGGCGCGCCGTAGGCTTCCATCTTCTCGATCACGCGTGGCAGCACGGTTTCGGAACTGGCGGTGGAATAGGCCAGCACCAGCTCATCCTTGAAGATGCGCATCAGCTTGAGCACCGAGAAGCCGAACAGGCGGGCAATCAGGCCCAGCACCACGAAGGCGAAGAAGGCGATGGCGACGTAAACCAGGATCACCAGCTTCGCCAACGGCAGCAGCGAGGCGAAACCGAAGTTGGCGACGGTCACCGCGATCAGGGCGAACACGCCGATGGGGGCGTATTGCATGATCATGTGGGTGACCTTGAACATGCTTTCCGACACGCCCTGGAACATTTTCACCAGCGGTTCGCGCAGGTCCGATTGCAGGCTGGACAGACCCAGGCCGAACAGTACGGAGAAGAAAATGATCGGCAGCATCTCGCCACGGGCAACCGCTGCGAAGATGTTCGACGGGATCAGGTTGAGGATGGTCTCAATGAACGCATGCTCATGCTGGACTTCGGCGGCGGTGGCCTGGTACTTGGAAATATCCACCGTGCCCAGGGTGCTCATGTCGATGCCGCTGCCCGGCTGGAAGAAGTTGGCCAGCAACAGGCCGACGACGATGGCGATGGTGGTGACGATTTCGAAGTAAAGAATGGTCTTCAGACCGATACGCCCAAGTTTCTTGGCGTCACCGACCCCGGCAATACCGACGATCAGCGAGGAAATCACGATCGGAATCACGATCATCTTGATCAGACGGATAAAGATATCGCCCGCCGGTTGCAGCACGTTGCTGATCCACCAGGCCTTCTCGGCGCTGAAATGGTTGAGCAGCGCGCCCAGTGCAATCCCGAGCACCAGACCGATGAGGATCTGCCAAGCGAGGCTTAGTCTTGCCTTCTTCATATCATTACCCTTACTTCAGTTGGACTGGGGCAGTTGCACGAACCGAAACGCCAACGGCGATCCGAATTCGTGCCTCTGCCCCCCTATAAGGTCACCTCGAGCACGCGCTTGCGGCTGACTGCCAGGCGAAAAAAGGCGCAACTATTGCGATGCAAGGATGCCCCGTCTAATGCCGTAACGGCCTACCCTATGCCGAATCGGCATGAGATTTCCCAAACGGAACGCGCAAACCAACCGGATCGAAGACGACATTTCAGCAGGCATAAGTGCCGTGAAACGGCCGTTTCAGCGTAGCCGGGCTTTCTTTTATAAACGTGGAGGACCTATAAAGGGTGGCGATCCGAAACGCGCCTGCGCAGGTGACTCGCGTGGGTATTGTCCGATATACGGTCAGCCAAGGGGGGATAAGTTGAGTGCGGGAGACAATATGCCGCAGCGCGGACCTGCTTATGACGCTCTATCGACAGGCCGCTCTGGCACAAGCCTCTTGAAGCATAAGCTCTACGCAAGTTCGCCAAGCCTTCACGACTTCGCGAACCTGCGTCGCAGCTCTTACCTGACCCGGCCCTTTCGCAGGCACCCCTTGTGCCCGTAGGTCACTCCGACCCTGAATGGTCAGAACGTCCCGGCCCCCTGGTCATGCACCGGCCCTCCTCGGGCCGTGCAGAAGAGAAAAGCAGGGCTGCTTTTCTCGTTTTCAAAACTCAATACCAGTTGGGATCTTTCTTGAGTTGTTCCATTAACAATTTCTGCATACCGTCATCGGGCTTGCCGAGGAAACGGTAGTCCGCGTGACGGGTCGGCGACTTGTCGGCGGGCAGTCCGGCGGGGACTTGCACCAACATGGCGTAGGCCTCGTCCTTGTCAAAACTGAAGGCGACGATCAGGCGCTGGTTGCGGCATGTTGCCTGGGTTTCGCACAACGGGCCGACCAGATACTTATCGCCATCTTCCTCGACAGCATTCATCTGCTCCGAATCGCCCGACAGGTTCATCACCCATTCCGGCAGGCGCTCTTCTTTTTTGACCAGGTGCTGCCAGGTCTCACGGTATTGCGGGTCGGCTTCAAGCAATTGATTGACCCGCATCTGCCCATCGTTGGCAGCCATTGCCATGGCACTGCCGCCCAACAGCAGGGCGGCGGCCAGTCCTTTAAATGAAGCGTTCATGGTCAACCACGACCGCGGCGGCCAAAGAAGAAGGAAGCGATGAACATCACCAGGAATACGACAAAGAGAATCTTGGCGATGCCCGTGGCGGTGCCCGCGATACCACCGAAGCCCAGTACGGCGGCGATGATGGCAATGATCAGGAAAGTAATTGCCCAGCTCAACATGGTGATTCTCCTTACGCTTTTCTATTTAGTTAGGGTCTGGCGGCGATGGTTCCGGCCCGGTGGACGACCGGTCTATCGATTAAAAAACCCAGCGTTCCTGGCGAGGCAGGTCAGTCACTGGTTGTGCTTGGTCAACGTCCATCATGCGCATGGAACCTGCAACGTCCGAGAGGCTGCTGACCGCGCTGAAATGGGTTTGAGGGGCGCGCTGAATGGATACCAGTGGCGCCTCGGGCTGTTGGCTCTCATGCCAGAGAAGCAATTGCTGACCCGCCACGAGGGTGACCAGCAGCGCCACAAAGGCCCAGAAAACCTGCTGGAGGTGCAGGGAAGTGATTCGAAACTGGGCGACTCTTTGACGATTCATCCTGGAATTCCTCCTACACCCGAGTGGTGATCTGGTTGAAGCGCCTTTAGCGCCACGTTGATCAGATCATTGCAGTCGCCGTGCCAGATTTTTGGCAAAAAAAATATGATTAAAATCAATAAGTTAAATATGGCGCGTAAAACACCGAGGGCGCATCCTGCACGATGACGTCGGAGCGAGTCGTGCGTATTGCACGAGCGAAGCGAAGGGGGCTTTAGATTCTTTTTGAATTGCCCATCACAAACAGCTGTCGGAATGAGCAAGCCGAACCGTCCGAGGCGGTTTAACGGCAAAAAAATGGACTCAAATCAATCTTTTAGACATCAGACGTCCACAGGGAGGTTCGTGGTGAGTAATATCCCCTCAGAAACGACCATGCAACTTGCCCGATTTTTCTGACACTAACCAACATCATTCATTAAGGAGCGTAGGAAAATGGAATCCGCCACCGAGCATCAAGGCCGCATTCTGCTGGTAGACGATGAGTCCGCCATCCTGCGTACGTTCCGTTACTGCCTGGAAGACGAAGGCTATACCGTCGCCACCGCCAACAGCGCCGCCCAGGCCGACACCCTGCTGCAGCGCCAGGTGTTCGACCTGTGTTTCCTCGACCTGCGCCTGGGCGAAGACAACGGCCTCGATGTCCTGGCGCAAATGCGCATCCAGGCGCCGTGGATGCGAGTCGTGATCGTCACCGCCCACTCGGCAGTCGACACCGCGGTCGACGCGATCCAGGCCGGCGCCGCCGATTACCTGGTCAAGCCATGCAGCCCGGATCAATTACGCCTGGCGACCGCCAAGCAACTGGAAGTGCGCCAGTTATCGGCGCGGCTCGAAGCCCTCGAAGGGGAAGTGCGCAAACCCAAGGACGGCCTCGACTCCCACAGCCCGGCGATGAAAGTCGTACTGGAAACCGCCCGCCAGGTCGCCAGCACCGACGCCAACATCCTGATTCTCGGCGAGTCCGGCACGGGTAAGGGCGAGTTGGCCCGGGCGATCCACGGTTGGAGCAAGCGTGCGAAGAAATCCTGTGTGACGATCAATTGCCCGTCGCTGACCACCGAACTGATGGAAAGCGAATTGTTCGGGCACAGCCGCGGTGCGTTTACCGGCGCCAGTGAGAGCACACTGGGGCGCGTCAACCAGGCTGACGGCGGTACGCTGTTTCTCGACGAGATCGGCGACTTTCCCCTGGCATTGCAACCAAAGTTGCTGCGTTTCATCCAGGACAAGGAATATGAGCGCGTCGGCGATCCGGTCACCCGTCGCGCCGATGTACGGATTCTCGCGGCCACCAACCTCAACCTTGAAGACATGGTGCGCGACGGGCGTTTTCGCGAAGACCTGCTGTATCGCCTGAACGTCATTACCCTGCACCTGCCGCCGCTACGCGAACGCACCGAAGACATCCTGACCCTGGCCGACCGCTTCCTGGCGCGCTTCGTCAAGGAATACGCGCGCCCGGCCCGGGGCTTCAGCGACGAGGCTCGCGAAGCACTGCTCAGCTATCGCTGGCCAGGCAATATCCGCGAGCTGCGTAACGTGGTCGAGCGCGCCAGCATTATCTGCCCCCAGGAAAAAGTCGAAATCAGTCACTTGGGCATGGCCGAGCAACCGGTCAACAATGCACCGCGAATCGGTGCCGCGCTGAGCCTCGACGAATTGGAGAAGGCCCACATCGGCGCGGTGCTGGCCACCGCCGACACCCTGGACCAGGCGGCCAAGACCCTGGGCATCGATGCGTCCACGCTGTATCGCAAACGCAAGCAGTACAACCTGTGAGCAACACCCTATGAAACTGGCGATGAAGCTGCGCACCCGACTGTTTCTCAGCATCTCTGCCCTGATCACCGTGGCATTGCTGGGGTTGGTACTTGGCCTGGTCAGCGTGATGCAGATGGCCAACACCCAGGAACAATCGGTACGCGACAACTTCACCCTGCTGGACCTGGGCCTCAAGCTGCGCCAGACCCTGGGCGATCAGTTGATGATCATGCTCGACGACCAACCCAACCTGGCCGCACTGGAAGAGTCCAAGCGCCAGTATTTCGGCTTACTCGAGGAGGGCATTGCCCACGAACGAGCACTGGAAAATTCTCCGCAGAACTTCACTAAGGCGAAGGCCGACTACGTCAGTTTCCTTGAGGCCTTCACCGCGTCTCGCCAGCAAGCGCCGCAACTCACCGGCATTCAGGACCTCACCGAAAAATTCAATGTGCTGCGCAGCGGGCTGATCGAAGGGTACCGGCACGCGTTGAACAACATCAGTGAAACCCAGAGCCGGGCCCGCGAGCGTGCGCTATTGATTTCCGGGTTGCTGGGGTTGGTGGGGCTGGCGGTGTTGATCATTGGTTTCGTCACGGCCCACGGCATCGCCCGGCGTTACGGAGCGCCGATCGAGGCGTTGGCGGCGGCGGCGGATGACATCGGCCAAGGCAACTTCGAAGTGACGTTGCCGGTTTCTTCCGCCTCAGAGTTGAATCTCCTGACACGGCGTTTCGGCATCATGGCCCAGGCACTGCGTGAGCATCAGGCCACCAATGTCGATGAACTGCTCGCCGGCCAGCAACGTTTGCAAGCGGTGCTCGACAGTATCGACGACGGCTTGCTGATGATCGACCGCCAAGGCCGCCTGGAGCACCTCAACCCCGTGGCCCAGCGTCAGTTGGGCTGGGACGAGGAACGCCTGGGCCAGGGACTGGGCGAGGCACTGGGACGCCTGGAGCTGGATGAAGAGTTGCAACTGGTGCTTCGCGGCGGCACCCAGGACCGGGCACCGGACGACCTGAGTATCGAGGTGGATGGAGAGTCGCGCGTGCTGACCTACAGCCTCACACCGGTCAGTCATACCCAGGGTCACATCCTCGGCGCGGTGATGGTGCTGCACGATGTCACCGAACAGCGCGCGTTCGAACGGGTACGCAGTGAGTTCGTGCTGCGCGCGTCCCACGAGCTGCGCACCCCCGTCACCGGCATGCACATGGCGTTCGGCCTGTTGCAGGAGCGCGTGCATTTCCCTGAAGAATCCCGTGAAGCCGACCTGCTCAACACCGTCAATGAAGAAATGCAGCGGCTGATGCAGCTGATCAATGACCTGCTGAACTTCTCTCGCTACCAGAACGGCTTGCAAAAGCTGACCCTGGCCCCTTGCTCCATCGAAGACTTGCTCGAAGCGGCCCGGTTGCGGTTCGCCGCCCAAGCCGAGGCCAAGGGCGTCGAATTGCTCGTGGCGATCCAAGGCCCGTTGCCGCGTCTACATGCCGACGCTGCGCAACTGGACCGGGTCATGGATAACCTGATCGACAATGCCCTGCGTCACACCGGTGACGACGGCCAGATCCGCCTGCAGGCCCGGCGCCACGGCGAGCGGGTGATCATCAGCGTTGAAGACAACGGTGAAGGCATTGCCTACGGTCAGCAGGGACGGATCTTCGAGCCTTTCGTCCAGGTCGGACGCAAGAAGGGTGGCGCTGGCCTCGGCCTGGCGCTATGCAAAGAGATCGTCCAGCTCCACGGTGGGCGCATGGGGGTTTATTCAAGGCCGGGGCAGGGCACGCAGTTCTACATGGCCTTGGCGGTCTGAGAAGACTCAGGCTTCGTCGTCCAGGCGTCGTCCACGCAAGCGCCGGCCGCGGGTAATCAGTTCGATGAGCTGCACCGCACTGAGTGCATGGGCGAACAGCCAACCCTGGCCAAACTTCACCCCTTCGCTGCTCAGATAGGAGGCCTGGGCTTCATACTCGACCCCTTCGGCGATTACCTTGAGTTGCAGTGCGTGGGCCATGCGAATGATGTGCGGCGCGACACCGCTGCTGGCGGCATCGTGGCCCAAGGCGTCAATGAAGGCCTTATCGATTTTCAGGCAGTCCACCGGCAGGGTTTGCAGGTAGGCCAGGCTGCAATAACCGGTGCCAAAATCGTCGATCAACACCTGATGCCCGACGTCGCGCAATGACTGCAGGTTATCCCGGGCGACCAGCACATCAATCAACCCGCGCTCAGTCACTTCGAAGGCAATCTGGTGCGCCGAAACCCGATGCAGCGCCAGCAGGCGGGCGATCACTTCGCCAATGCGCGGCACCATCACATCGCACGCCGCCAGGTTCACCGAGATGTACAGCTGCGGATTGGCCCGCAATAGCTGGCCCAATTGATCAAACAGCCGCTGCAGCACGAAATCGGTGATCTGGCGGATCTGCCCGGTGTTCTCGGCCATCGGGATAAACAAGTCCGGACTGGTCAGGGTGCCGTCCGGTCGTCGCCAACGCAACAAGGCTTCGGCCCCCACGCAGTTGCGGCTGTTCAGGTCGAAAATCGGCTGGTACAGCACCTGCAACTCGCCACGTCGGATGGCTCCGTGCAATTCGGCATCCATGGATTGACGCTGGCGCGCCAACAAAAACACTTGGAAGCCGATCCCCAGGCCCAGCATCAAACTGATGGGCAACATCCACCAGGCGTTGGCCGGAATGATAAATCCGTTGCGCGGCGCGATCAGTACCAGTTGATATTCCGGGCTGTCGGTCGGCATCCGATAGATCAGCCGGGTCTGGGTCACTTGCAAGGCATTGTGGCTTTTCGGTGGCCAGGGTTCCGTCGGCGGCCAGTATTGGTCGGTCCCCAACACGGGAATGGCCCGCTCACCGTGATCCAGGACGACCAGCAGGCTGCTGCCCGGCGGGAGATCGACCACATCGGTCAAATGTCCGCGAGAGGTGGCCACCCGAAAGTTGCCACGTCCCAGCATCAAGGCCGCGCGGTCTTCGTCGGGTTCGGTGGTGGTGTTGAGCCAGTAATTGTAGGTCGGCCCCCGGATGTCGGGCGGGCGGGTCACAGACAGGCCGCTCTGGCGTGGACGATTGGAGCAGACGCCGCTGCCATCGATGTACACCGCTTCGTAGACGAAGCGGTAGTTGAAGCTGACCTGACGCAAGGTCGCGATCATGTCATCGTCGCATCCGCGCAACGGCTGGTTTTGCAGATCGTCGAGACCTTCGCGCAATTGTCCGAAGAGTTGCTCCAAGCGTTGCAGAAAGCGCTCGCCCTGGGCATTCATCTGGTCGCTTTCACGTTGCTGGATCTGCTGCATCACCACAGCCAGACTCCCCGCCAGCAACAGCACGGTGCTCAAGGCAGCCGCCATCATCGCCAGGAAAAGGGGGCGATGGAGCCAGCTCTGCAGGGTTTCTCGGGCAGCCGTCATCATGGGTAATCCGAAAGTTACCAATGAGTTATAGCTTCTGATTTGGATTTAGCGCTGATCGTCAGACGGGCGTCATTATTTTGTCTGGTTAAGTACCTGCAAAATAGCCGCACTTTGCGCGTCTGGCGTACCGTCGAAGCGGGTCGGCCGATAGTGCATCTGGAAAGCAGCCAGCACGTGGTGGGTGGCCACATCCCATTCGCCCGTCTGGGGCGTCGGATAGCCGAGGCGGGCCAGTTCGCCCTGGAACCAGCTGGCACTCGGCAACTGCGCGGCGAATACTGCCTGCTGGCGCGCCACGGCCTGTTCGTCTGGCCAGACTCCCAGGCCTGCTTCTGCCAGGCGCTTCCAGGGGAACAGCGGGCCCGGATCGAGCTTGCGCAGGGGAGCGATGTCGCTGTGGCCAATGATGTTGCGCGGGTTGATCGCGTTACGCTGGACGATGTCCTTGAGCAATACGATCAAGGCCTGGACCTGAGCTTCGCTGTAGGGATACCAAAGGCGCGCGGTGGGCGTATCGACGAAACCTGGATTGACGATCTCGATACCGATGGAACTGGAGTTGAGCCAGGTCCGGCCTTCCCATTCGCTTTCCCCGGCGTGCCAGGCGCGACGACTCTCATCCACCAGCTTGTAAACGGTCGCGTGTTTATCGTCGCCAATCAGGTAATGAGCGCTGACTTCACCGTGGGTCAGCAATGCCAGGGAGCGCTCAAGGGAGGCCGAAGTGTAATGCACCACCACGAATTGGATGCGGCTGTCCTGATTGACTGAAGGGTGGCTGGTATCGAGCCGAGGGCCGCTGGCGCAGCCGGCCAGCACCAATAAAGCGACAATGAGCGGGAAAAATTTCATGGCGGAATGCATTACGCGCTGGAAGTAATGCAACAGTGTAACGTATCGTCTTGCGAATGATCTGGCCCGCGGCGATATTAAACAAATTGGAACAATTGAGTGTTCAGCCCAGCTCCACGCGGTTGCGTCCGGCGTTTTTTGCGCGATAGAGCGCCAGATCGGCTCTTTTGAGCACCAGATCGCTGCGTTCACCCGGTTTGAATGCCGTCATGCCAATGGACACGGTGACCGTCACCGGTTCGCCCTTGAAGTGGAACGGACAGACTTCGATGGCCGCGCGCAAGGCCTCCGCCAATTTGACGCCAGCGGCCAGGGGCGTGTTGGGAACCAGCAGGACAAACTCTTCGCCGCCGAAGCGGGCAATGAAATCGCCACCTCGCAGGCGTCTACGCAACACCGAGGCGATGAGCTTCAACACCCGGTCACCGGCCAGATGGCCGTAGTTATCGTTGATGCGCTTGAAATGGTCGAGATCGAGCATGGCCAGCAACAGGCTATTACCGTGCTGCTGCCACTGGGTGACTTCATGTTCGAGGCGCTCGGACCAGGCGGCGCGGTTAGGTAGCCCCGTGAGCGGATCGACCAGGGCCTTTTGCCGCTGTTCTTCGAGATTATCCCGCACGACCTGGGCATCCTGCTCCATCAACGCCACGCGCTCGGCCAGGCTTTTCAGGCGAGCCGAGACTTCCTGCTCACGCAGATCACGCTGTTTCTGGTGCTGATCCATGGTGCCCAGCAA
Source organism: Pseudomonas sp. B21-054 (assembly GCF_026016345.1). Lineage (NCBI taxonomy): Bacteria > Pseudomonadati > Pseudomonadota > Gammaproteobacteria > Pseudomonadales > Pseudomonadaceae > Pseudomonas > Pseudomonas sp. B21-054. Next base: position 48,688 of record NZ_CP087204.1, on the reverse strand, counting down.
GCCTTCGAGGTGATTCTCCAGTATTTGCTTGAGGCTCTCCAGGTCATCAGCTTCCTGGACGCTGCTTTGCAGGCCATCTACGTGTTCGCGGATCTGGGTGTCCATGTCCCTGGAGGCTGACAGATTATCGGCATGGTCTTCGCTGGCGGCCCGCAGGCTGTTCTGGAATGACTCGAGTCGATCATTAAGCCGCTGCAGGTAGGCTTCGAACTCATGCTGGCCGCTGTCGGTGATGGCCAGCATGAGTACCGCCAGATCATCGAGGATCGGCAGCAGCTCGTACCAGTTCAGGCCATTTTTCAGGCGTTCACGCATGGCCTCGGCTTGGGGTCGATGCCGCTCGGGCAGGGTCAGGTCGCCCAACAGGCCCAGCAGGGTGTCTTCGATATGCCTGGCCACCGAGCTGTAGGAGGGCTCCGGTGAATCGGGCAGGGCGTACTGGGCTTCATCCGTTTCGGTGGGCAGCGGATCGACGGTTGCCAGAAGCTCGGCCGGCTCTGGCAGGGGGAGCGGCGCTTCGGGCAGCGTATTGGACGGCTCCTCCGACAGCAGCTCATCAGGATTTTCGACTGCCGAGAGCGGCTCCGTGCGCTCGTCGGGGATCGGCGCCGGCCCGGCGGCTTCAACCGGCTCAATGGCGGGTTGAGAAACTTCGGATACGGGGGGCGGGGTGGGCGCTGGATCAGGCTCGTCCATCGGCGCAATGATGGCGACCGGCTCGGGCGCCGCCTCCAAGGGTAGGGCTTGCTCCGGTACCGGTATCGGTTCTTGTGCAGGCGTAGGTGGAGCCGGCGCAGGTGCAGGTGCAGGTGCAGTCTGTACGGACATAGGCGTGACAGCCACGGCCTCGGCTGCCGGTGACACAGGCACCGGCGGCTTCGCTTCCGACACAGGCACCGTGCGGTCCTGGGCAGGCTCGTTTGGCTGGGGCGTGGTTTCTTCGTGGCCAGGCCCACCAAACAGTCGCTGCAGCAGGCCGGGGCGATTCGGTTCGGTGGGTGCCTCCAACGCACTCAACGCCTTGCCTTGCAAGCTGCTCAGCTCGCTGAGCAGCAGCGGAATCTCCCGGGCCTGGCCAATACGGTCCTCCAACTGCTTGGAAAACTTCTTCAGCGGCCGGCTGACTTCCTTTGGCAGCGGCAGGGTTTGCAGTTGGGTAACCAGGGCCGTCAATGCGGCGCTCATCTGTTCGATCCGGGTCTCGCGGCGCTGCTCGGAATCGAGCACGGCTTTTTCCAGGCGCGGCAACAGGCCGGCGAGGGCGGCATCCATGTCATCGGTGCGCACCACCTCGCGCATCTCTTTCATGCATTGATCAACCGCCCGGTCAGTGCCCTCGGCGGCCAGGGTGCTACGCACCAGGCCACGACGCAGCAAGTCGAGCCGAGCCGCCCAGCGGCGCTCTAGCTTTTCCTGCTGTTCGATACTCTTGAAGTACTTCTCTCTCCAGCGTTCGGCGTCGTCGCTCATTCATCGGATCCGCGAGGGGCAGGACTCAGCGCGGGAAATGCATCAGCCGTGAGCGAACCCGGCAAACGAATTTCGACCGCGACAGGCAGGTGATCGGAAATGGGCTGGGCCAGCACCGCGACGCGTTCGAGGGTCAGGGTCGGGCTCAGCAGGATATGATCCAGGCAGCGCTGGGGGCGCCAGCTGGGGAACGTCGCTTCCAGTTGCGGGGCGAGCAGGCCCAGATCACGCAGGGGCGAGGTTTGCAGCAAGTCGGTGGCGTGGGTATTCATGTCGCCCATCAGCACCTGGTGCTTGTACCCACCGATCAGCTCGCGGATGTAGGCCAGTTGCATCGTGCGGGTACGCGCCCCGAGAGCCAGGTGCATCATGACCACCACCAACGCCTCCGGCCCCTCGCCAAAACGCGCGAGGATCGCCCCGCGCCCCTTGGGGCCCGGCAACGGATGGTCTTCAATCGCCCACGGTCGCAAGCGACTCAACACACCATTGCTGTGTTGGCCGAGACGACCGAGGTTGCGGTTGAGCTGTTGATACCAGTAGGGAAATGCGCCCAGCTGGGCCAGGTGTTCCACCTGATTGACGTAGCCTGACCTCAAGCTCCCGCCATCGGCCTCTTGCAGGGCCACCAGGTCGAAATCTTTCAGCAGGTCGCCGATTTTCTGCAGGTTACCGGCTCGCCCAGTGTGGGGCAGCAGGTGTTGCCAGCCTCGGGTCAAGTAATGCCGGTAGCGCTCAGTGCTGATACCCACCTGGATATTGAAACTGAGCAGCCGCAGACAGCCGTCGGCAGGCAGGCCCGTGGAAATGACATGATGCTCGTTGACCCGCGGCTCATGCAGGCCAACGATGCGTTCGGTGCTCCAGCGGGCCATGGGCGGGGCCGCGCTTAGTTGGCAGCAGCCTTGGTGGCCGCTCGCTCTTTGGCGACCAGCTGGTCGGCCAGTTGCAGCGCTTGCTCGGCACCGCCGGCAGAACCGATATCAAAACGGTATTTGCCGTTGACGACCATGGTCGGTACGCCGGTGATCTCGTATTTCTTCGCCAGCTCACGGGCCTTCTTGATCTGGCCCTGAATGGCAAAGGAGTCGAAGGTGGCCAGGAATTTTTCCTTGTCTACGCCTTGGGTCGCCAGGAAATCGGCCATGTCTTGTTTATCGGTCAGCTTCTTGTGTTCTTTCTGGATCGCGTTGAAAACGGCGGCGTGAACCTTGTGCTCGACGCCCATGGCCTCGAGGGTCAGGAACATCTGGCCGTGGGCATCCCAAGGGCCGCCGAACATGGCGGGAATGCGTACGAAGTTCACATCCGAAGGCAGCTTCTCGACCCACGGGTTGATGACCGGCTCAAAAGCGTAGCAATGCGGGCAACCGTACCAGAACAGCTCCACCACTTCGATCTTGCCAGGCACGGCCACTGGAACAGGGTTGGTCAATTCGACGTAGGGGGCCTTCGATTCGTCGGCGTTGGCTTGGACGGCCATGCCGAACAGGCTGGCGAGGACGAGCCCGGCGCTGATGATCAGATTACGCATGCTTTACTCCTGGACAATGAGGGGACCTCGCAAGGCCTTTTGTAAGACAGGCCATGGCAGGTTCAAGTTCGCTAGTGTAACGGCAGCGGCCACAAAAAAGGGCGGCCAAAGCCACCCTTTTGATGCTCGCATCGAGAGATTAATCGAGCGTTAACGTTGCAAGGGATGTACTCCCCCTCGCAACGCCAGCCAAAGCCTCAGTGCAGGCCCTGGATGTAGCTGGACACCGCCGCGATATCTTCGTCGCTCAGCTTTTTCGCAATGCTCTGCATAGGCTTGGTATCGCCGTCGTTGGTGCGGCCGCCTTCTTCTTTTCGGAAGTCGGTCAGTTGCTTGCCAACGTACTGGGCGTGCTGGCCGCCCAGGTGCGGGAAGCCGGCAGCGGCGTTGCCTTTACCGTCAGGGGAGTGGCAACCGGTGCACGCTGGAAGCCCCTTGTTCAAGTCACCACCGCGGAACAGCGCTTCACCACGAGCCACGAGCTTCGGATCGGCAGCGCCGACACTGCCCTTCTGGCTGGCGAAATAGGCCGCGATGTCCGCCAGGTCCTGATCGCTCAGGTTGGTCAGCAGGCCGGTCATTTCCAGCACCGTGCGCTTATTGGACTTGATGTCGTGCAACTGCTTGTTCAGATAACGTTCGCCCTGGCCCGCCAGTTTCGGAAAGTTTGGCGCCATGCTATTGCCATCCGGGCCATGGCAGGCCCCGCATACGGCCGCTTTCGCCTGACCGGCGGCGGCATCGCCAGCGGCGTGGGCTACACCGGATATCCCCAAGGTCAACAGCAGACTCACGATCAATTTGTTCATCAGCTAATCCAACTACGGCTAAGGGTTAAAGAGTTATGGACCGGGCTTACTCGCTCATCCACTGGATGATGGTTCGGTAATCCTCGGCACTGCAGTCCATGCACAAACCACGCGGCGGCATCGCCTTGAAACCCTGGGTCACGTGTTGCACCAGCGTCTCCATACCTTTCGCCAACCTCGGCGTCCAAGCTTCCTGATCACCCTTGCGGGGTGCCGTGGGGAGTTGGCCGGAATGACAGGCACCACAAACACGGTTGTACACAGCTTCCGGATCCTGTGTAGCCTGAGCGCTGTAAAGCGGCATCAAGACACCGGCAGCTAGCAGCCATTTCGTCATAAAACGACCTTTTCAGGGTTGAGAGCGAGCTGCGTTCTAGTGCGCAATTTCGGTCGGTCGCTCCCGTGAGCTTCATCCTACGCTGGGACAAAGCGCACACAAAATCTGCGGCATTATATACTGGCGTCACTGAAACGGAAACGACACAGCTTGCCGCGTCCATTCCCGACGCCGCCCACATCGGAAATCCCATGCAACTGAAGAACCCCATCCTTGGCCTGTGCCAACAGTCCACCTTCATGCTCAGCGCCGCCAAAGTCGATCAATGCCCCGACGATGAAGGCTTTGAAGTGGCTTTCGCCGGGCGCTCCAATGCCGGCAAATCCAGCGCGCTGAACACCTTGACCCATGCAAGCCTGGCTCGCACCTCGAAAACCCCGGGGCGCACGCAGCTCTTGAACTTCTTCAAGCTAGACGATGAACGCCGTTTGGTCGACCTGCCCGGCTACGGCTACGCGAAAGTGCCGATCCCGCTCAAACAACATTGGCAGCGCCATCTGGAAGCCTACCTGGGCAGCCGGGAGAGTTTGAAAGGCCTGATTCTGATGATGGACATCCGCCATCCGATGACTGACTTCGACCTGCTGATGCTCGACTGGGCTGTCGCCAGCGGCATGCCCATGCACATTTTGCTGACCAAGGCGGACAAGCTCACCTACGGCGCGGCCAAAAACACCTTGCTCAAAGTGCAGGCGGAAATTCGCAAAGGGTGGGGCGACACAATCACGATCCAGTTGTTCTCGGCCCCCAAGCGCATGGGCCTGGAAGAGGCCTACACTGTGTTGGCCGACTGGATGGAATTGGCTGACAAGGGCAGCGAAGCGGCCGAATAGGCCAAATCGCAGGCAAAAAAAACCCCGGACTTCGTATGGGGAGGGGGAAGTTCGGGGTCCAAGTTCCGGACCGCTAGGGCGGGGTCCAGATATCTGCCAACACTTAACACAACATAGGAGCATTGAAGGGCTTCACCAGCCATTCAGAATCTCTGAGTGGCGATTCACGGGTTTAGTTCAGATTATTTTTGGAAATAACCGTAGGATTTTTCCAAACTAATGAGGCCGCACGTAGGTTTTCGGTGACTCAATAGAGCATGGGTGTCTGGGCCGACGCTATCGCGAGCAAGCTCGCTCCCACAGGGAATGGGTGTTGGGCTCGGTATTCGGCTCGACACAAAACCCATTGTGGGAGCGAGCTTGCTCGCGATGACCTTCTTTCATTCCCCGCAGATGTATCAGCCGCCACGAGAGCCCTCGACCTCAGGGCTTGGGAATCAGTGCGCCTCGTCCCAGTTATTGCCCACGCCCACTTCCACCAGCAGCGGCACGTCCAGCGTGGCGGCGGCGCTCATGTGCTGGCGAATTTCCTCGCGCACCCGGTCGACCAGGTCTTCGCGCACTTCCAGCACCAGTTCGTCGTGTACCTGCAGGATGACCTTGGCATCCAGCCCTGAGGCCGTCAGCCAGCGATCCACCGCCACCATGGCTTTCTTGATGATGTCAGCGGCCGTGCCTTGCATCGGCGCGTTGATCGCCGTGCGCTCGGCGCCTTTGCGCAACGCCGGGTTTTTCGCATTGATGTCGGGCAGGTACAGGCGGCGTCCAAAAATGGTTTCGACGAAACCCTGCTCGGCCGCCTGGGCGCGGGTGCGCTCCATGTAAGCCAGCACACCCGGGTAGCGGGCGAAGTAACGGTCGATGTAAGCCTGGGATTGCTTGCGATCGACGCCGATCTGCTTGGCCAGGCCGAACGCGCTCATGCCGTAGATCAGACCGAAGTTGATTGCCTTGGCGCTGCGGCGCTGGTCATGGGTGACCGCGTCCAAGTCGACGCCGAACACCTCGGCGGCCGTGGCCCGGTGCACGTCCAGATCGTTGCGAAACGCATGGAGCAAGCCTTCATCCTTGGCCAGATGCGCCATGATCCGCAGTTCGATCTGCGAATAGTCCGCCGCCAGCAACTTGTAGCCTTTCGGCGCGACGAATGCCTGGCGGATGCGTCGGCCTTCGGCGGTGCGGATCGGAATGTTCTGCAGGTTCGGGTCGATGGAGGACAGACGCCCAGTCGCGGCGACGGCCTGCTGATAATTGGTATGGACACGGCCGGTGCGGCTGTTGATCTGCTCCGGCAGGCGATCGGTGTAGGTGCTCTTGAGCTTGCTCAACGAGCGGTACTGCATCAGCACCTTGGGCAGTGGGTAATCCTGTTCGGCCAGCTCGGCGAGCACGGCTTCGGCGGTCGATGCCTGACCCTTGGCAGTCTTGCTGAGCACCGGCAAACCGAGTTTTTCGTACAGGATCACGCCCAATTGCTTCGGCGAGCCCAGGTTGAATTCTTCACCGGCAATGGCAAACGCCTCACGCTCCAGCGCCACCAGTTTCTCGCCCAACTCGACACTCTGCACACCCAGCAGGTTGGCATCGACCAGCGCCCCCTGGCGCTCGATACGCGCCAGGACCGGCATCAGCGGCATTTCGATGTCGTTGAGCACGGTACCCAGGCTTGGCGTGGCGGCCAGTTTTTCCTGCAGCGCCTGGTGCAGACGGAACGTCACGTCCGCATCTTCGGCGGCGTAGGGGCCGGCCAGCTCCAGGGAGATCTGGTCGAAAGTCAGCTGTTTAACGCCTTTGCCCGCGATGTCCTGGTAATCGGTCTTGCTTTGGCCCAGGTACTTGAGCGCCAGGCTGTCCATGTCGTGGCGGGTCGCCGTGGAGTCCAGCACATAGGACTCAAGCATGGTGTCAAAGGCGATGCCCTGGACCAGGATGCCATTGTTCTGATCGCCACCGACGGCACAGTTGGCCAGGATGTTGGTTTCAAACTTGGCGTGCTGGCCGATCTTTAGCTTGTTCGGGTTTTCCAACAGCGGTTTGAGCGCCTTGAGCACCGTGTCGCGGTCCAGTTGCTCCGGCACGCCCATGTAGGAGTGGGTCAGTGGGATGTAGGCCGCTTCAAACGGGGCAACGGCGAACGACAATCCCACCAGTTGCGAATGCTGGGCATCGCCGCCGTTGGTTTCGGTGACGAAGGCAAACAGCGGCGCTTTGTCCAGTTTGCCCAGCCATGCCTCGAAGCGCGCCTGATCGAGGATGACTTCGTACTTAGCCTCGACAGCGCCGGGCTGTTCGTCGCTGACTTCGACGATCTCCTGGCCGGCACGCTTGGCGTCGCGCTGGTTTTCTTCGAACCAGCTCTTGAATTCCAGCAGGGTGTACAGCTCGGCGAGTTTCTCGTGATCCGGCGCGCCCATCTGCAGGTCGTCGAGACCGACATCCAGAGGCACGTCGGTCTTGATCGTCGCCAACTCATAGGAAAGCAGCGCCATTTCCTTGTGCTCTTCAAGCTTGGCGGCCAGGGTCTTGGCACCACGGATCGGCAAGGTGGCGACGATGCCCAACTGCGCATACAGCTCGGTCAGACCGCCATTGACGCCCACCAGCAGGCCGGATGCGGTCTTCGGACCGATGCCCGGAACGCCGGGGATGTTATCGGAGGAATCCCCCATCAGCGCCAGATAATCGATGATCTGCTCTGGAGCGACGCCAAACTTCTCCTTCACGCCAGCCACGTCCAGGGCGCTACCGGTCATGGTATTGACCAAGGTAATGTGCCCGTCGACCAGTTGCGCCATGTCTTTGTCACCGGTGGAGATCACCACCGGACGGTCGGCCGCCGCGCTGCTGCGAGCCAACGTGCCAATCACGTCATCGGCCTCGACGTTGTCTACACACAGCAACGGGAAGCCCAGGGCCTTGACGCTGGCATGCAACGGCTCGATCTGCACGCGCATGTCGTCGGGCATACTCGGGCGGTTGGCCTTGTATTCGGCGTACAGGGCATCGCGAAACGTCCCACCCTTGGCGTCGAATACGACGGCGAACGGGCTGTCCGGATACTGCTTGCGCAGACTCTTGAGCATATTCAGCACGCCCTTGACCGCACCGGTCGGCAGGCCTTTGGACGTGGTCAGCGGTGGCAGCGCGTGAAAGGCGCGGTACAGATAAGAAGAACCGTCCACCAGGACGAGGGGGGCTTGGCTCATGAGCAGGATCAACCTTTTCGGCGGGTCCGGGGCTAGAATAGCGGGACCGTTGACGACAAAGGGACAAGGTTATCATGCGTACACTAAATCGCCTGTTACTGGCTGGCTTGTTTGCAATCACCCCGTTGGCCGTCATGGCGGCGGACGACGCCCCCTCGGCGGACCCGGATGTCACCATCCGCACCGAAGGCGATAAAACCATTCAGGAGTACCGGCAAAACGGCTTTTTGTACGCGATCAAGGTCACGCCCAAGAACGGCAAGCCTTATTTCCTGGTGCGGGCCGACGGCAGCGATGCAAACTTCATCCGTTCGGATCAGCCGGATATGCTGATTCCGTCCTGGAAAATCTTTGAGTGGTAATACCGCTCTGCACTTCAACCGGCGCCCGCTGAAGGGCGCCCGTACTGGCAGTTTTAACCATGTCTGTGTTCACGCCCCTGGCTCGGCCCGAGCTGGAAACCTTTCTCGCCCCTTATGGGCTCGGCCGCCTGCTTGATTTCCAGGGGATCGCCGCCGGTAGCGAAAATACCAATTTTTTTATCAGCCTGGAGCAGGGCGAATTCGTCCTGACCCTGGTCGAGCGCGGCCCGGTGCAGGAAATGCCGTTCTTCATCGAACTGCTGGACGTGCTGCATGACGCCGACTTGCCGGTGCCCTACGCCTTGCGCACCACCGACGGCGTGGCGCTGCGGGAGCTGGCGGGCAAGCCGGCGCTGCTGCAACCGCGCCTGGCGGGCAAGCACATCAAGCAGGCCAACGCGCAGCATTGCGCCCAGGTCGGGGAGTTGCTGGCGCATCTGCACTTGGCGACCCGCGACAACATGATCAAGCGCAAGACCGATCGCGGCCTGGACTGGATGCAGGAGGAGGGCACGAAGCTGCTGTCGCACCTCGATGCCGAGCCGCGTCAGTTGCTAGAGGCTGCGCTGGATGAAATTTCGCTGAAGAAGGTAGGCATCCTGGCGCTGCCCAGAGCCAACATCCACGCGGACCTGTTCCGCGACAACGCGATGTTCGAGGGCACGCACCTGACCGGGTTGATCGACTTCTACAACGCCTGCTCCGGGCCGATGCTGTATGACGTCGCCATTGCCTTGAACGACTGGTGTTCGGATGACGACGGCGCACTCGATGGCCCCAGGGCGCGGGCATTGCTGGGAGCTTACGCGGCGCTGCGGCCATTCACCGCCGCCGAGGCCGAGCTATGGCCAACGATGCTGCGCGTGGCGTGCGTGCGGTTCTGGCTATCGCGGTTGATCGCCGCCGAATCCTTTGCCGGGCAGGACGTGTTGATTCACGATCCGATGGAGTTCCAGCAGCGCTTGGCGCAGCGGCAGAAGGTTCACGCGTTGCTGCCTTTTGCCCTGTAACAGCAGGCAAGCGCGAAGCGGCTGCTCTTGTGGCGAGGGGATTTATCCCCGCTGGGCTGCGAAGCAGCCCCATGCTTTGGATCTGACGGACCGCGGCGGAAGTTGCTTCTTGGGGGCCGCTGCGCGCCCCAGCGGGGATAAATCCCCTCGCCACAGGTTTGTGCATCGACGGGGTTATAGCGACTCCAAGCACCCCGCCAGATCATTCCCCAACTTCTCCAACAACTGCTCATACCCTTGCGCTGTCGCCGGGGTATAACCGCCGAGTGCATCCAGCTCCGCCAGCTTCACCGGCAACCCGGCCACCAGGGTTTCAGCCAGGCGCGGGCGCAAGGGCGGTTCGCTGAAGACGCACGTCTTGCCCACGGCCTGCAAACGCGTGCGCATCGCCGCCACGTGCTGGGCGCCGGGCTGGACTTCGGCGGCCACGGCGAACACTCCGGCGTGCTTGAGGCCGTAGGTGTCCTCGAAATAGTCGAACGCTTCGTGGAACACGAAATACGGCTTGCCCACGACCCCGGCCAGACGTGCCTTCAGCCGTGTATCGAGGGCGTCGAGACGCTGGTTGAAGCCCTTGAGGTTGCTCTGATAGCGAGCGGCGTTGGCCGGGTCGGCCGCACTCAAGTCGGCCGCCATTTTTGCGGCGATCACCCGCGCATTGGTCGGCGAAAGCCACAGATGGGCGTCGACCGTACCGGGACGGTGGTCGTGATCATGCTCGTCGCCGTCATGGTCATCTTCGGCGTGGGATTGGCTGTCCTGGGCAAAATGACGCAATTTGAGCCCTGGCAAATCCTGTATGGCCACGGAAGGGAGCGTACGACCGTTGAGCACGCGCGGCAGGAAGCTTTCCATGTCAGGGCCGATCCAATAGAGCAGATCCACCGACTGCACCTTCCGTACGTCGGATGGCCGCAACGCATAGTGGTGAGGCGAAGCACCGGGTGGCAGCAGCACCTCGGGAACGGCCACGCCGTCCTGCACCGCCGCGGCGATCAGCTGCAGCGGCTTGATGCTGGTCAGTACTTTCACGTCGGCCCAGGCCGGGCCAGTCAGCAGAAAACTTGCGACAAAAACGACAAAGATCGAAAAAATCCGGGACACGATGACCACTCGAAGTGCTGAGAACGGGTAACATAATAACGTCTCTCACTAAACTCGTCGCTGCCCATGCCTATTACACCCCTTGCCAGTCGCCCCCACGATCACTCTCACTGCGTGCACACCGCGCTGTCCGAGGCCGATGCCATCTGCGCACGCCAGGGGTTGCGCCTGACCGCGCTGCGTCGACGCGTGCTCGAACTGGTCTGGCAAAGCCACAAGCCGCTGGGCGCCTACGACATCCTCGCCGTACTCAGTGAGCAGGATGGCCGCCGCGCCGCGCCGCCAACGGTCTATCGGGCGCTGGATTTCCTGTTGGAGAACGGCCTGGTGCACCGCATCTCGTCGCTGAACGCTTTCGTCGGCTGCAACCATCCGGAGCACGCCCACCAGGGCCAGTTCCTGATCTGCCGGCAATGCCACGCCGCCATCGAGCTGGAACAGAAGTCCATCAGCGATGCGATCATCGCCAGCGCCAAGGACGTCGGCTTCGTGGTCGACAGCCAGACCGTCGAAGTGGTGGGTCTGTGCTCCGGCTGCCAGGGGGCCTGATGAGCAACGCCTTGATCCGCCTCGAGCAGGTGGCCGTGACGTTCGCCGGGCAAAACGTGCTGGACAACATCCAGCTGAGCGTCGAGCCGGGGCAGATCGTCACCCTGATCGGCCCCAATGGCGCCGGCAAGACCACCCTGGTGCGCGCCGTGCTGGGTTTGCTCAAGCCCGACAGCGGCAGTGTCTGGCGCAAACCCAAGCTGCGGATCGGTTATATGCCGCAAAAACTCCATGTCGACCCCACGCTACCGTTGTCGGTGTTGCGCTTCCTGCGCCTGGTGCCGGGGGTGGATCGCGAGCGAGCCTTGGCGGCGCTCAACGAAGTCGGTGCCGAACAGGTGATCGACAGCCCGGTGCAAAGTGTTTCCGGCGGCGAAATGCAGCGCGTGCTGCTGGCCCGTGCCCTGCTGCGCGAGCCTGAATTGCTGGTGCTCGACGAGCCGGTACAAGGCGTCGATGTCGCAGGCCAAGCCGAGCTGTACAGCCTGATCACCCGCCTGCGCGACCGTCACGGCTGCGGCGTGCTGATGGTGTCCCACGACTTGCACCTGGTGATGAGCACCACCGATCAGGTGGTCTGCCTCAACCGCCACGTTTGCTGTTCCGGGCATCCCGAGCAGGTCAGTGGCGATCCAGCCTTCGTCGAGCTGTTCGGAAAGAACGCACAAAGCCTGGCGATTTATCACCACCATCATGACCACGCCCATGACCTGCATGGCTCAGTAGTCAGCGAATCCTCTATTTCTACCCATGTTCATGGAGATGGCTGCAAGCATGGCTGATTTTCTGTTGTACGCCCTGCTCGCAGGCCTGGCCCTCGCGCTGGTGGCCGGCCCCTTGGGTTCGTTCGTGGTCTGGCGGCGCATGGCTTATTTCGGCGACACCCTGTCCCACGCGGCGCTGCTGGGCGTAGCGCTTGGGTTTCTGCTGGACGTCAGCCCTGCGGTGGCGGTGACCGTCGGCTGCCTGTTGCTGGCGGTGCTGCTGGTGACCTTGCAACAGCGCCAACCGCTGGCCTCCGACACGCTGCTGGGCATTTTGGCCCCCAGTACCCTGTCCCTCGGGCTGGTGGTACTAAGCTTCATGCACGACGTGCGAATTGATCTGATGGCCTACCTGTTCGGTGATCTGTTGGCCATCAGTCCCATGGACCTGTCGTGGATCCTGGGCGGCAGCGCGGCGGTGCTGTTGTTGCTGGTTGCGCTCTGGCGGCCGTTGCTGGCCGTCACCGTGCACGAGGAACTGGCGCGGGTCGAAGGCCTGCCCGTGGTGGGTTTGCGTTTGGCGCTGATGCTGCTGATTGCCGTGGTGATCGCCGTGGCGATGAAAATCGTCGGGGTGTTGCTGATTACGTCGTTGCTGATCATTCCGGCGGCGGCGGCACAGCGGCATGCCCGCTCCCCGGAGCAGATGGCCCTGGGCGCGAGCCTGCTGGGCATGCTCGCGGTGTGTGGCGGGCTGGCGTTGTCGTGGTTCAAGGACACCCCGGCGGGGCCGTCAATCGTGGTCAGCGCCGCTGCGCTGTTTCTGCTGAGTTTTGTCCTGCCCCGCCGAGGGGTGTAGACTTGCTCGCTTTTTGCGCAAATAGAGAGTCGCAGGAATGAAGCCGTTCGCCTCCCGTTATCTGCTCCTTGTCGCGTTTTCCCTGCTACTGGGCGCTTGCCAGAGTTCACCGCCGGTCACCGAGGCTCCCGATACGCGGGGCCCGGCCATCGCGCAGCTGGAACAAAGCCTGGCCAGCAATGAGCTGGCCACCGCTGAAGATCAGCTGGCCGCCTTACAGGCCCAGACGCCCGAAGATCCGGCGCTGGAACCCTACCAACGGCAATTGGCCGAGGCGTATCTGCGCCGCAGCCAGATCGATCTGCAAAAAGGTGATGTAAACGCCGCCACCACCGCACTGAGCCGTGCGCGTGCCTTGATGCCCAAGGCGCCGGCTCTGTCCGGTGAGGTCAATAGCGCCATTGCCGAAGCCCGCAAGGCCGAACTGGAAAAAGCCGAGGCCGCCCTCCAGGCCGCCGAAGCCAAACCGGTTGCCAAAGTGATCGATCCGAGTGCCGAGAGCAGCACCGTTGCGCTTAATATCGGCAATATCCAGAAAATGCGCCGCCAACTGGACGCCATTGCCGCTGATGTGGTGAATTATCAGTGCGACGTCAGCATCCAGGCGCCGCGCACCGATGATTACCCGTGGCTGGCGACCTTGCTGACCAAGCGGGTCAAGAAACTTGATCCGGGGTTTGAACTGAATCTGCGCAAGCAGACCCTGCGCAATGTGCCGGCGCAAATGGTGCTGACTCCGCGCAAGCCCTGAAAGCATCGCGAGCAAGCTCGCTCCCACATTGGATCTAGGGTGATCACAGTTTAGTGATCGACACCTAACTACTGTGGGAGCGAGCTTGCTCGCGATAGCGCTCTACCAGACAACAAGTCTCTTTCAGACACTCATCAAGCCGGAATCGCTTTCGCCTTAGGCTCCCGCGCCCACACCCGATGCTGGGTAATCGCGTCGAAGAATGCCTTGAACTTGCCAGCATCTGCGTCAGGAATCAGCCCCGCATCCGCCTCCAGTTTCAACAACACCAGCAATTGCCGCGCTTCGCCATTCAGAGCGATGGCCTTGAGGTGCTTGTAGGCTTCCAGCAAGTAATGCAGGGCCACGCCGTCGGTACTCAAGGCCTTGATCGACTCCGCGCCACCCGGTACGAACACTGCATCAAAGGCAATGGACGGCAACCCTTCCATGGACGCATCCACCGGTAGCGTTTTCCCATCAGCGGTGGTCACTGGCGCAGAAGTCGGCCCCAGCACCTTGGCGTGAGCGCCCGCCGCTTTCAAAGCCTTCTTGAGCGCATCGATGATCGCGCCATCGACGCCGTTAGCCACCAGTACGGCCACTTTTCGCGTCTTGATGTCCCCAGACAGCAGGTTCGCCTGGCTCAAGGCCGGCGATTGCGCCAGCGAGGGTTTCGGCACATCGACGGTGCCTGCGGTGGGGGCGGGCAGCCCCAGGTTTTTCGCCACCCGCGCGGCCAGTTCCAAATCGATGTTGGCCAGGATCTCGTTGACCTGCCGCGCCCGGATGAACTCACGCTCTACCTTGCCCAGCTCGAAGCTGTAGGCCGCGATGATGTGCTCTTGCTCGTGGGCACTCATGCTCTTGTAGAACAGCCGGGCCTGGGAGAAGTGATCGCCGAACGACTCACTGCGCTGGCGGATCTTGTAGGCGTCGATACGCTCCGGATAGCTTTCGAAGCCACCGTCCTCAGGGCCAGGCGGGGTTTCCTTCGGCCAGCCGCCATCGATGGAGTTCGGCTCGTAGGACGTGCGGCCCTTGTCGATGGTGGTGCGGTGCATGGCGTCACGCTGACCGTTGTGCACCGGGGTGATCGCCCGGTTGATCGGCAGCTCATGAAAATTCGGCCCACCGAGTCGGCTGATCTGCGTATCGGTGTAGGAAAACAGCCGGCCCTGCAGCAAGGGGTCGTTGGAAAAGTCGATGCCCGGCACGATGTGCCCGGGGCAAAACGCGACTTGCTCGACCTCGGCGAAGAAATTGTCCGGGTTACGGTTCAGCACCATCTTGCCCAGGGGCGTAATGGGCACGAGTTCTTCCGGGATGATCTTGGTCGGGTCGAGCAGGTCGAAGTCGAATTTATGCTCGTCTTCCTCGGCAACGATTTGTACGCCAAATTCCCATTCAGGGTAGTCCCCCATCTCGATCGATTCCCAGAGATCGCGACGGTGGTAGTCGGTATCTTTACCCGCCAGCTTCTGGGCTTCGTCCCACACCAAAGAGCAAGTACCGACTGTTGGCCGCCAGTGGAATTTGACGAAGCTGCTTTTGCCTTCGGCGTTGATCATGCGGAAGGTGTGCACACCGAAGCCCTGCATGCTCCGCAAGCTCTTCGGAATGGCCCGGTCGGACATCGCCCAGATCACCATATGCGCCGATTCCGGCACCAGCGAGACGAAATCCCAGAACGTGTCGTGGGCCGAACCGCCGGTAGGAATTTCATTGTGGGGTTCGGGTTTCACCGCGTGGACGAAGTCGGGAAACTTGATCGCATCCTGGATGAAAAACACCGGCATGTTGTTGCCCACCAGATCGAAGTTGCCCTCATCGGTGAAGAACTTGACCGCGAAACCACGAACGTCCCGCACGGTGTCGCCGGAACCCCGGGGACCTTGCACGGTGGAAAAGCGCACGAATACCGGGGTTTTCTTGCTCGGATCTTGTAGGAATCCGGCCTTGGTCAGCGCCGAATGTGCTTCGTAGCTCTGAAAGTAACCATGGGCGCCGGTACCGCGGGCGTGAACGATGCGTTCCGGGATGCGCTCATGGTCAAAATGCGTGATTTTCTCACGCATGATGAAGTCTTCCAGCAGCGACGGGCCGCGGGCGCCGGCCCGGAGGGTGTTCTGGTTATCGGCGATTTTCACACCCTGATTGGTGCGCAAAGCCTGTTCGGTGGCGTCGGAGCGAAACGGCTCCAGGCTCTCGAGCTTGGCGTTGGTGTTGCCGCGATCCAGGGTGTCGGTCCCGGCCAGTTGGCTTTTGTTGGCCGGTGGCTTCTTGTTGATACTCATCAGATAAGCTCCTCGTTTCGGTCCTTTCCAGGCTGAGCCCTCCAGACGGGCTAGCGCCGGGCGGTGGCATCCAGGCGTTGGGGGTGGCTTATGTAGTGACTGATGAGGGTGCGAGCCGTTCCGTCGGAATGCGCGTGGATTTCCCCGGCCAGCGCCAACCCAGCGATGATGAACTTCACCGTTGGGTTGGCGGAACTTCAGCGGTCAGATGCCATCGCGCAGAATCTCGATTCTCCACCTCTGGCGCGTATCCACGCCTTGATAGCGGTCGACCCATTCCGGGCTGATCTGAGGCGAGGGGCCCAGGTGGTTGGGCATCACATCATGGATGGACGGTGCCCGTGGATAGCTGGCCCAAGGAATGTTCAGCGGGTTGAACACGTTCTTGGGCGTGTCCTGGAAGTGCATGGAGTCATCCGGAATCACTTTTAGCCGGCTGTCATTGGCATAAAGGCGCCAGTCGCGGTTGTACAACGAATGAATCCGATCCGCTTGCCACTCCCACTGCTGCCGATTATCCAGGGCGCAGCTGTCGGTGATCAGGGCGCCATCCGTTTCGCGCACGCTCAGGCACCGGTTCGACGCCCGATTGACGTACCGATTCTCCGAATCCAGCCCCCATAGTTGATTGGCGTTCGAGGCCGCACAGGATTCAAGAGAAACACCTGAGTTGGCATTTTCAGACATGCACTTGCCGACGCCGTCGGCGGAGCGAATCAGCACGGTCATCTCGCGCGTCAGGAAGGGACTGTTCAAGTCCAGCGTGTATTGCTCGGCGGCATCGTAGACATCGGTGACATGAAGGGACTTGACCTGGGTCCGGTCCCACCACCACTCACGGCGATTCAAATCATAGCCGCCGCCAATGCTCACCGTTGCCGTACCGGTGTAGTTGCCGGGCAACTCCCACAAGGTATAAGACTCAAGCGGTGCCGAGCGCATCATTGGCGTCATTCGTGCCTCGGATAAAATGGGCATGCCGGCAGTGAGCCTGTCGACCAATACAGCCTTCAGCTTGGGGTCTATGGGTGCGTTCCACGTCAACTTCGAACCGTTCTGCGATGCGATCAACGAGTAGTCCTGGAACGCGTAACTCATGGTCTTGGAATGCGAATAACTCAAACCGAAATTCACATTGAACGGTGATTTGGCGGCATAGGTGATGTTTTCGGCTTTCGTTCCGCCAAACTCGCTACCCAATGTCCCACCAATGGAGAAGCCATTGGTTTTCGTCTCGCTGTAATTGAAATCCGTCCTCGAATCGCTGGCAGGCGCCGAATTGACCAACACCGGAACAACCTGTTGGGCGGTCAATTGGTGAGTGAACCGGTATGCATGCGGCAGGTACGCGCCCCACAGATTAGCGCCACTGCCTCCCGGCCCGGATCCACCGATGGTGATGCCGTTTTTCGTGGAGCGTGTTGTCGTTGGCGATGTCTTGATGGAAACGAACTTCTTGTCCTGGCTTCGCTCTGCGCTCCTGATGACATCGATATTCACCACGGAAGTCATTTCCTGGTTCGGGCTTTGAAGATTGATGTTGTAGGTCAGTTTCGGCAGGCCAATGTACTCGCCTTCCTCCTGGGGGTATCTGCCCTGTGCCTGCAGTTCCGTGACCAGCAACCGCACCGCTTCCAGGACGGCTTCATCCTGATAACCTTCCAGGCGATAGACATTGATCTGCGAGTTGCTCACTCGGTGAAACAAGGCATAGTCAAATGCGCCGGAAATTCCGAATATGCTGCTTACTGTTTGCGCAAGTTCCGTCGTCTGGTAGCCCATCTTCAACAGCACCGGTTTCCCCGAGCGGAAAATCGCCATTGCTTTCTCGATGGGTGCTTCATCATCCTTTACTGCGGCGATATCCAGATAGGCCAGGGAAGAAAACTTGTCGTCGGCAAGGCGTGCCTTGAATTCTTCCTCAGGCATTGCCGCGACGGACAGGGCCTGGTACTGGGGTAGCGCCACCTGCGCATCGGGAAGTTTTCCGAATATCATTAAAGTGTCCGAGTTTGTCGAACTTGCAGCCATTGCATTTGCCATTACGCTCGATGCAAAAAGTCCTGCAAAAATAGCGTTATGCTTTTTCACATTCCATTTCCTTAAATGTTTCCCGCCGTTGCTAGACGGACTTTACTTCGCCGTAGTGAGCGAACGCCGGTAACTTATCAG
The DNA here is from genome assembly GCF_026016345.1 of Pseudomonas sp. B21-054. Taxonomy (NCBI): domain Bacteria; kingdom Pseudomonadati; phylum Pseudomonadota; class Gammaproteobacteria; order Pseudomonadales; family Pseudomonadaceae; genus Pseudomonas; species Pseudomonas sp. B21-054. The sequence goes on along the minus strand of NZ_CP087204.1, from coordinate 30,712 downwards.
GTACTTATCCATGGACAACTGAAAGTACTATTCGAAATGAGACCGAGTATGTGGATATATTTAACAGCCCACTTTAAATACTCTTGAGCAGGATGGATGAATGATCCTTTGCCTGTCAGGCCAGGCGACTGCTGCATGGCGTACGCCCCCGACAGTGGCGCGGATGGGTGCCCAATGACTGATAGCCAGGCTTGCTGGCCTTCGATCGCGTTATTGCCAAATGGCAGCCAGATTGCGAAATAAATGCTAATGACCTCTATACAGACAGGCTAAAATGCGCCCCCGGCTAACCGCTGCCCCTTTTCCAACGCGCCCCACAAGGTTCGCTACGTGATCGAGTTTCAAAACGTCCATAAAACCTACCGGGTCGCCGGTAAGGATATCCCCGCTCTGCACCCGACCCGTCTGACGATCGAGAACGGTCAGGTCTTCGGCCTTATCGGCCATTCCGGTGCAGGAAAAAGTACCCTGCTGCGTCTGATCAATCGCCTGGAAGACTCCAGCGGCGGCAAGATCATCGTCGACGGCGAGGAAGTCACTGCCCTGGACGCCAGCGGCCTGCGGCGTTTCCGCCAACAGGTCGGGATGATCTTCCAGCACTTCAATCTGCTGGCTTCCAAGACCGTGGCCGACAACGTGGCGCTGCCACTGACGCTGGCGGGCGAATTGTCCCGCAGCGAAATCGACCGCCGTGTCGCCGAGTTGCTCGCTCGCGTAGGCTTATCCGACCACGCCAGGAAATACCCGGCGCAACTGTCCGGCGGCCAGAAGCAGCGGGTCGGCATCGCCCGCGCCCTGGCGACCAAACCCAAGATCCTGCTGTGCGACGAGGCCACCAGTGCCCTCGACCCGCAAACCACTGCCTCGGTCTTGCAACTGCTGGCGGAGATCAACCGCGAACTGAAGCTGACCATCGTGCTGATTACCCATGAAATGGACGTGATCCGCCGGGTCTGCGATCAAGTGGCGGTGATGGACGCCGGCGTCATCGTCGAACAAGGGCCAGTGGCCGAGGTGTTCCTGCACCCCAAGCACCCGACCACCAAGCGTTTTGTCCAGGAAGACGAGCAGATCGACGAAAGCGAACAGCGCGACGACTTCGCCCACGTGCCCGGACGCATCGTGCGTCTGACATTCCAGGGCGAAGCAACCTACGCGCCATTGCTCGGCACCGTCGCCCGGGAAACCGGTGTGGACTACAGCATCCTGGCCGGTCGCATCGACCGCATCAAAGACACCCCCTACGGGCAACTGACCCTCGCCATCACCGGCGGTGACATGGAGGCGGCGTTCGCCCGCTTCACCGCGGCCGATGTCCACATGGAGGTGCTGCGCTAATGGAACTGTTGAGTTCGTTCTTCTCCAACATCGACTGGCTGGAAATCTGGCTGGCCACCGGCGACACCTTCCTGATGCTGTTCGGTTCGCTGCTGTTCACCGTGCTGCTCGGCTTGCCCCTGGGCGTGTTGCTGTTCCTCTGCAGCCCGCGCCAGCTGCTCGAAGCCCGGGGCCTTTATGCGCTGCTATCGCTGATCGTGAATATCCTGCGCTCGCTGCCGTTCATCATCCTGTTGATCGTGATGATCCCGTTCACGGTATTGATCACCGGCACCTCCCTGGGCGTGGCCGGCGCGATCCCACCACTGGTGGTCGGCGCCACACCGTTCTTCGCCCGCCTGGTGGAAACCGCCCTGCGCGAAGTCGACCGCGGCATCATCGAAGCGACCCAGGCCATGGGCGCTACCACGCGGCAGATCATCGTCAATGCCTTGCTGCCAGAAGCCCGTCCAGGCATTTTTGCAGCGATTACGGTGACAGCGATTACGCTGGTGTCCTACACGGCCATGGCCGGTGTGGTCGGCGCCGGTGGTTTGGGCGACCTGGCGATCCGCTTCGGCTACCAGCGCTTCCAGACCGATGTGATGGTGGTCACGGTGGTGTTGCTGCTGGTGCTGGTCCAGGTGCTGCAAACCGTGGGCGACAAACTGGTTGTGCATTTCTCTAGAAAATAAGGCCTCGCGGCCAATAAACCATGAGCCGGCCATTCGCTGGCAGGCGCCGAGAGCAGGCGCCTCACAAGGAGTTAGCTGAATGAAGAAACTACTGGTTGCCTTCGCTGCCGCCGCAGCGTTTTCCGCCCACGCCGCCGACACCCTGACCGTCGCGGCCACACCGGTGCCACACGCGGAAATCCTCGAATTCGTCAAACCGGCCCTGGCCAAAGAAGGCGTCGACCTGAAGGTCAAGGTCTTCACCGACTACATCCAGCCGAACGTACAGGTCGCGGAAAAGCGCCTGGACGCCAACTTCTTCCAGCACCAGCCGTACCTGGATGAGTTCAACAAGGCCAAGGGCACGCACCTGGTGAGCGTGGCCGGTGTGCACCTGGAACCCCTGGGCGCGTACTCCAGTAAGTACAAGGCACTGACAGAACTGCCGGGCGGCGCCAACGTGGTGATCCCGAACGACGCCACCAACGGCGGCCGCGCGCTGTTGCTGTTGGCGAAGGCTGGGGTGATCAAGTTGAAGGATTCGAACAACATCCTGTCGACCACCAAGGACATTACCGAGAACTCGAAGGATCTGAAGTTCCGTGAGCTGGAAGCGGCGACCATTCCGCGGGTGCTGACCCAGGTGGATCTGGCGTTGATCAATACCAACTATGCGTTGGAGGCGAAGCTTGATCCTTCCAAGGATGCCCTGGTTATCGAAGGTAACGACTCGCCGTATGTGAACATCCTGGTGGCTCGTGAGGATGACAAGGACAGTGAGGCGATGAAGAAGCTGGTGGCGGCGTTGCATACGCCGGAAGTGAAGGCTTTCATTCTTGAGAAGTACAAAGGCGCGGTTTTGCCGGCGTTTTGAGCTGATCGGGTGGTGAAAAAAACGGGGCTGCGTGGGAATGCAGGCCCGTTTTTTTTGCTCCGAATTGTCAACTCCCGATCAGACCACTGATGGGCAGTGGAAAACGATAGAACCCGGGGACAAGGCGCACAAGCGGGCGGATTCGGGCATAGTTGTAGGTAATGGCGCAGGGATGTGTAGCTTGATGGAAGGATCACGCCAACGGAGTAAACAGGGCTTGGTTTTGACCCGTAAAATTGGCGCTAGATGGGTGTGCGGTTGGGATTTGAAGTGGATGATGCGGTTTTGTCTGTAGGCGTTTTTCGCGATGAGTGGGGGGAGGCAGAGTAAACTTGCCCCTTTTTTATCCGAATGCACTCATGAATTCATTACGCGAAGACAATCGAAAGCGCTTGATACGACTCATCGACCAGATCCCGGTTGATGAGAACCCCGAGGGTTGGACTCATATTGCGTCGATAGCCGTCGGTGGGCTGCTATCGGTAGGGTTTTCGCAAAAAGGTCCCTACTTGCTGGTCGTCTCAAGCTCGGGTCGGAGTGTCGTGCGCTGCGACACAGGAGAAAAAATTGAGCGCGACTATGAAGAATATGCGGGCTTGAGCGAGCTCGGGTTGCATTGCCAGGGCATTGGCGTGATCGCCGATGAAGTCATACCGCTGTGTGGCATTCAGGGCGGTGGCTTGCCAACCGGCAATATCGCCGGGGAAGGACTGGCGTTGGTTTCCCCGGATTGGCCTGAAAACAGCCTTATTCTGAGCAAACCCTTTAAAAATGCGCTGATTGAGGGTCATCAAGCGGATTGCACGGTGATCTACAGGGACCACGTGAGGGCGTTCGGATTCTCCTGGTGTGGGAACTACATCGTTGCGGCGTGCAGCAGCGACCTCGATCTTTGGTCGAGAAAGTCAAAGTTGTAACGAAAGGCCGTCGCCGGCAGCGCAGCGGCCAAGGGCGTTGCAGTTCTGCTTCATTGTTCAACAACCCTCATGATAGATTCCTCGCCGCGACCTCTAATGAATAGAGGACATTCAGGGAGAGAAGTAAGTGATCAAGTCTTTGTTGGTTGGGGCATTGCTGGCAATGGCATCTGCATCGGCATCTGCGATGAGTTGCGATAACCCTAGAAACGCCTATGACAGAACCTATTGCGCGTCGCTGAAAATGGTTCAGTCGGATCAGGAAATCAATGATCAATACAAGAAGACCATGAGTGCCCTGACCCCTGATCAAAAGAAAAAAGTGAAGGCCGCTCAAATCCAGTGGATCAAAAATCGTGACAGCGCCTGCTCCAACGATGGCCTGCTCTACCTGGATTGTGCCAATGAGAAGACCGAGGCGCGTATCGTCATACTCAAAGCTGTCGAGCGCGAATGCCGTGCTGCCGGTTGCGACGACGCCAAGCTGTCGCAAGTCGAGTAACCCGTAAACGATAAGCACGTCGGGCTTGCAGTCGCACCCCACGAAAAACCCGACGTAAAGCGTCGGGTTTTTTCATTATGAGCGCTACGCAGCGCCACGCTCGACCATGGCATGCCATGTCTGGACGCTAGGACGCTCTTGCATCCTGACGTGCCAGGCTCGCAGTGCAGCACACTCATCAGGAACGGGAAGCTTCACCAGCGAGGCGAAGATCATGCCGCCCAGTACCGCAATGTCGGCCATCGAAAACTTGTCGCCCGCCACAAAGGGCCGGTCTTTGAGAAGATTGTCGAAATAGCGCATGCCCCTGATCGCCTTATCGCCCATCCGAGCGCCCCATTCAGCATTCTGGTACAGCTCGACATCGGGGCCGAGGCCCGGCGTGGCATGGTGGAAGTACACGCTGACGGCATCGAGAAACTCGATCTCGGCACGTTTGGTCATCATCTGGATGATGCCTTTTTCAACAGGGGTTTCGCCCGTCAGCGTCGGATGACCGTCCAGGCTATCCAGGTACTGGGTGATCGCCGTGCACTCCGCGATCCGCGTCCCATCGTTCAACTCCAGCACGGGCAGTGTCCCGGAGTAATTGATGGCCAGGAACTCGGGTTTCTTGTGCTCACCGGTCCAGAGATTCACCGCTACGAATTCGATATTTGGCAGCAATCCTTTTTCCGCCAGCGCAATGCGCACTCGGGCGGGGTAGGGGCCGTTGAACCAATCGTAGATTTTCATCGTAGGTACAGTGGAAACATCAACGCGCTGTTGTGAGGAAGTCATGATTCGAGCACCTGCCTGTCAATTGGTAGGTAGAGATTGAGCCGCCGATTTAGCGCTGTCAATCCCCTACCTGCCAATTGGCAGGTAAACGGGTCTGCGCGTAGAATCGCGATGACCTGAGTGAGTCGAATCTCGAAACGAGGCTACAACGTGAACGAAAATGCTCGAGAAGCCATCTTGGCGGCAGCGAAAGCCGCTGCCCAACTGCACGGTTACAGCGGTATCAATTTTCGTAGCATCGCCGACCAGGTGGGCATCAAGAACGCCAGCATTTACTACCACTTTCCGAGCAAGGCAGGCCTGGCTGCGGCGGTTGCTGAACGCTACTGGCAGGATGCGCTGCGCATGCTTGAAGGGATACGCGCCGCCAATACCGATCCGCAGGCGTGCGTGCGACTGTACCCCTCCATTTTTCGAAAGTCGCTTGAGGACGGCAACAGGCTTTGTCTGTCCAGCTTCATGGCAGCCGAATACGAGGACCTTCCCGATGAAGTGTTGCAAGAGATCAGGGCTTTTGCGGACGTTAACGTGGCGTGGCTCGCCCAGGTGCTGACAGATGCTGGAACAGGCAGCGCAGAAGAATGTGAACGCCGAGCCCGCGCCATTTACACCGCAGTTGCGGGTGCTCAGTTAATCGCGCGAACTCGGGCGGATGTCGCCCTGTTCGATGATCTGATTTTGAGCTACCGCGAAGCAGGATTGATTCCAGCCTGATCCTGTAAAACAGATGACGCCGTTTGGCTGTAGGAATGGTGGGGGCTGCTTCGCAGTCCAGCGGGAACAGGCGCCCTCGCCACGGGGTTTTGGTTCAATTGGGGCCGTGGGTGTAATTCAGTTGTTTGCATTGCTGGCCGGGTGCCACAATCGCCGCTTTCGTTGCGTCACGATCAGGTGGATCACATGCATGGCCCAAGATCTCGAAATGACCAGGCGCTTTTCATAGCCAAGCAGGTACGAACCGACCGATTGCAGCAACTGTTTCGCCAATCCGTGTCTGCGGTATTTGGCAGTTATCTCGCTGCCGTCATGCTGAGTTGGCTGTGCTGGGATCGTTTTGAACACGGCGTCATCTTTTGGTGGCTGGCCCTGCTGAGCGGATCGACGCTGTTGCGCATCGCGCTGTTTGTCGCCTATGTTCGCAGCGACGAAAGTGAACGCACACCTGAACGCTGGGAGCGCAAATACTGGATCACGCTCGTGCTGTCCGCCAGCATCTGGGGCGCGGGCGCATTAGCGGTCATGCCGGCAGACGATCTTTTGTCGCAGGCATTGGTCATGCTCTTTACTGTCGGGATGTCCGTCAGCGCGGTGTCTTGCTACTCCGCTTACCGCAATATGACACTCGTCTCCATTGGCCTGGTTCTATTGCCGTGCACCGCCTGGCTGCTGTTTCAACCGTCTCCGATTCAAGTCGGCATGGCACTGTCGATCGTGGTGTTCACCGCATTTGCTGCCCGCGCTACAAGCAAGATGTCCCAGGCATTGGAAACCGCTTTTCGACTCACTCGTGAAATGGAACAGGCGAACAGCATTTCAACCCGTGCCGCACAAACCGATGAACTGACCGGCCTGAAGAGTCGACGGGCTTTTTTCGAGCATGCCCAGCAGCTTTATGACGAATGTAAGACCAATCGGTTAGCGCTGTGCGCGGTCATGTTGGACATGGATCACTTCAAGCACATCAACGACACCTACGGCCATCAGGTCGGGGATCAGGTTTTGCGCGAGATGGGGGTGGTCATCAGTTCGTCGTTTCGGGCCACGGACATTCACGGCCGCCTAGGTGGGGAAGAGTTCGCCATTCTGCTTCCGGACACGTCTATTGAGGTCGCCACCCAAATTGCAGAACAGCTCATCGATACGATTGCGGGTTTGATGATCGAGCCTGTTCACTGCATAACCGCCAGCCTTGGCGTCGCGTCTACGGAAGCCTGTAACAAGGATCTTCACGGTTTGATGAACGATGCGGATAAGGCCCTGTATCGGGCGAAGGCGCTGGGGCGCAATCGAGTGGCTGTTGCTTAGTCGGGTTGGCTTTGCATCACTAATTGGACTTTGATCGTATCCAGTCTCTGCGTCACCTTTCAGAAGCGGAACGCGGAGCGTCCCTGGCGGCGTTCCCACGCGGGAGCGTGGAAATGATCGAGAAACCCTGAGCACCCTCTCTCCAAAGGCCTGCATTTGCGCGGGCACTGCCCCCCTGGCACCTCCTTCTCCTTGCCTCGCGGCGGGTGATACTGCGCTATCCGAAAAATAAATTTCTTTTTAGATCAAACAGTTAATAAAAAATTGATAATTTCTTGAAAATTTATCTTGCGCGCAAAGTATTTGAGCGTTAACTTTATCTCAACTGGTTAGCGCACAAACATTTAGCGCAGGCCAAAACCAAAACTCGATCAGCCCATTCAGCAAGAGGAAACACCATGAACGTTCTCTATACCGCAGTCGCAACCTCCACCGGTGGCCGTGATGGCCGTGCTGTTTCCAGCGACAAGATTCTCGACGTGAAACTGGCCACGCCAAAAGCCTTGGGTGGTGCCGGTGGTGAAGCCACCAACCCTGAGCAGTTGTTCGCAGCCGGCTACTCCGCCTGCTTCATCGGCGCACTGAAGTTCGTCGCCAGCCAGAGCAAACGCAGCATTCCCGCTGACGCTTCGATCACGGCACACGTTGGCATCGGCCAGATCCCTGGCGGTTTCGGTCTGGACATCGACCTGCACATCAGCCTGCCAGGTCTGGAACAAGCCGATGCTCAAGCGCTGGTCGACGCGGCTCACCAGGTTTGCCCGTACTCCAACGCGACACGCGGCAACGTCGACGTCCGTTTGCACGTCACCGTCTAACTCACTTTATCTACGAATAAAAAGGATCAGGACATGAACACTCTCACCAAAACTCTCGTTGGCTCGCTTCTGGCACTGTCCATCGGCAATGCGTTCGCAACTTCTTTTGTTCAACCTACGTTCGCTGAGGGTGGTTCGGATCGCCTGATCGAAAACCGGGTAGCTGAAGGCGGCTCGGACCGCCTGATCGAAAACCGTGTAGCTGAAGGCGGTTCGGATCGTCTGATCGAAAACCGTGTGGCCGAAGGTGGCTCGGATCGACTGAACGAAAAACGCGTAGCTGAAGGCGGCTCGGATCGCCTGATCGAAAACCGTGTGGCCGAAGGTGGCTCGGATCGCCTGATCGAAAACCGTGTGGCCGAAGGCGGCTCGGATCGCCTGATCGAAAACCGTGTGGCCGAAGGCGGCTCGGATCGCCTGATCGAAAACCGTGTAGCCGAAGGTGGCTCGGATCGCCTGATCGAAAATCGGGTAGCTGAAGGTGGCTCGGATCGTCTGATCGAAAACCGTGTAGCCGAAGGCGGCTCGGATCGCCTGATCGAAAACCGTGTGGCCGAAGGCGGCTCGGACCGCCTGATCGAAAACCGTGTGGCCGAAGGCGGCTCGGATCGCCTGATCGAAAACCGTGTGGCCGAAGGCGGCTCGGATCGCCTGATGGAAAACAGAGTGGGCTGAACAAGCCCTTCATCACTCCAAAGTCGGTCAACCCATGTTGCTTCCAAAACTAAAACCGCCGCTTACCTCTCATGAGAAAGCGGCGTTTTTTTGCAACGTGTCATAGGCTCCTAAACGATGCTGTCCACCACACCACCATCAACGCGCAACGCCGCACCGGTAGTAGCTGAAGCCTGCTCCGAACTGACATAGATAATCATGTTGGCAACCTCCTCGACACGCGCCGCGCGCTGGATGATCGAAGTGCTACGGTGCTCATTGACGAAATCCGCCGCGACCTTTTCCAGGCTTTCCCCCGTGCGCTCGACATCTGCCTGGAGCATCTGGGCAACCCCTTCGGAAAGCGTCGGCCCAGGCAGCACCGAGTTCACCGTAACGCCCGTGCCAGCGAGCCGCTTGGCCAAGCCGCGAGCAATGGAAAGTTGGGCGGTCTTAGTGAAGCCGTAGTGGATCATGTCCGCTGGGATGTTCACGCCAGATTCCGACGAGATAAACACAATCCGCCCCCAACCGCGCTCGACCATGCCCGGCGCGTAGGCCCTGGAAACCCGCACGCCCGACATCACGTTGGTTTCGAAGAAGCGTTGCCATTCACTGTCCGGTGTTTCGAAGAAATCCTCCTGTTTGAAAATGCCGAGATTGTTGATGACGATATCGAAGCTTGGGTACTTGGCGACCAAGGCCTGGCAGCCTGGCTCGTTGCTGAGATCGCCAACGAAACCGTCGGCCCTTGAGGCAAGATCGCCCAAGCGCTGCAACGCATCTTCCACGCTGCTCTCGCTGCGACCGTTGATGACCACTTGGGCGCCGGCTTCGAGGAAGCCTTTGGCTGTGGCGAAACCGATACCGCTGGTGGAGCCGGTGACCAATACGTGCCGGCCGGTGAAGTCGATTTTCATGGAGGGACTCCTTGATGAATGGACCTGGGGGCTGCGCGATATTTTAGCTGGATGATTAAGCGGGGTTAGAGATGGGTCTTCGAGGGTCTCGAATCGTCGTTCACCCAGCGTTTTCGATATCGCAGGGGGTTAATCATGGACGCGATTGGGGATTTACGCCTCTTTGTGGGTGTTGTTGTGACGGATAGCCCTGAGTGGAAGTAAACGAACCCGACGCGATTTGTCCGGTTCGTTTTATTGGAAAGATCTTTACCCGCTATCGCGGATCGACGTTATCCAACGCCCGGTTCGCCAGCAATGAACTCAATTCAATCAATTGCTGGATGCCAAGGGCAACGTGACGGCGGGAGCCTTCCAGTTCGAAGGCCAGGTCGTTGACCATCGCATCGGCTGAGGCCAGGGTTTCGCTGAGGTTGGCGAGGAGGGATTCGTTGTCGATGTCTTTTACGACGGTGAATAGCTGGCCGGGTTTGGTTGCGTCTTCAGATTTTGTCTTTGGCGACAGATAGAAATCCAGAGCGCGCTCGGCGGCTTCGTCGAGCTTTTTGGTTTGGATTTGGTGCGCGGGGGAGCTTGGTCCGCCTCTGGCGGATTCGGCGTAGGTTTGAACATGTGCTAAGTCCTCAGGTGAAGCCACAACTCTCTAGCTACTAAACAAGAGGGAGGCAGCTGTACGCAGGTTAGTAGACCGGGGACCCAGCAAGCCGGCGCGCCCGAGGGCGCCCTGCGCACAACCGCCATCAAATACAGGCATGGAAATACCTGAACTGATAGGAGCTATGCACCTCACTAAGTACCACGGGCTACTAAACCCGACCACTGATGGGCAGTGGCAGGAAGACGATAGAACCCATGGGCAAGGCGCACAAGCGGGCGGATTCTGGCGTAGTTGTAGGCAACGGCGCAAGGATGTGTGGGTTGGTGGAAGGGTGGAGGTGGGGGAATAAACAGGTCTTTGGATTGCCTTGGGATTTGGGGCTAGAGGGGTTGGTTTTGCTGGTGTTGTAAGGGGTTGATGCGATTTGTCTCTAGGAACGGTTGGTGCTTCTGCACAGCCCAGCGGGAGCAAGCGCTCATGGAACAAAGTCGTGGACGGCTGGCGCGGATTGATCGTCCCCACGCTCCCGCGTGGGAATGCCGCCAGGGACGCTCCGCGTTCCGCTTCCGGAGAGTGACGCAGAGCGTCACGGGATGCATGCCCACGCAGAGCGTGGGAACGATCAAATGCGGTTTTTCTGTAGGAATGATGGGGCTTGTTTTCGAAAAGCTACTCAGGAAGCCGACCACACAGCCAGTTCATAGCCATCCGGGTCGATAAAGTGGAAACGTCGGCCACCCGGGAAAGCGAACACTTCACGGCTGATGGTCGCCCCTGCGGCTTCGAGCCTGAGTTGGGTGCCTTCAAGGTCATCGGCGTACAGGATGATCAACGGGCCACCCGGGCGTACAGGTTCACCGGTCGTGAAGCCACCGGTCAGGCGACCATCGCTGAATTCGGTATAGGTCGGGCCGTAGTCGATGAAACTCCAGCCGAACACGCTTCCATAGAACGCCTTGCTTCGGGCGATGTCGTTGACATTGAGTTCGATGTTATCGATCTGACGGTCTTTTCCGCGAATGCCCATTGACGCTTCCTTGGCTGATTTGGAGTAGCCCAGCGAGAGCAAGCTCCCTCGCCACGGGGGAGGGGGAGTCAGTTGTTTATGCGGTGGCTGTTAGGCCGCTTTCGCGAGCAAGCTCGCTCCCACAGGGGCACTGGTGTGCCCAATAATGGTGGTAACCAAAAGCTGGCCTTCAGTACCACCGCGCCTCGCCCGGCGGGCGTTTCTTGAAGCGCTTCATGCTCCACATGTACTGGCTCGGGTAGGCCCGCACGTAGCGCTCCACCACTTGGCTCATGGCCGCGCAGGCGGTTTCGGTGTCGGTGCTGTACATGGCGTCTGGCGCGGCTTCGAGGATGACTTTGTAACCGGAGCCGTCGGGCAGGCGCAGGGCGTGGAGGAAGACGCCGACCGCTTTGCCGCCGGCGAGCATGTTCGGCACGAACTTGCTGGTCAGGGCCTGGGTGGCGAAGAAGGGCACGAAGATGCCGGCGGACTCGGCCGGTTCCGGGTCGGCGGGGATGCCCACCTGGCCGCCCTTGCGCACTTCCTTGATGACGCTGAGGATGCCTTCCTTGGTCGACGCCGCGACTTTGTTGCCCAACTGCACACGCTGTTTGCGCAGCAAGTCATCCACCGCCTTGAGCTTGGGCGGGCGGTAGAAAATGATCGGTTTGCACTGGCTGCAATAGAAGTGGTTGAGCACTTCCCAGTTGCCCAGGTGGCTGGTGATGCCTACCACGCCTTTGCCGGACGCCAGCGCTTCTTTCAATACGTCCAGGCCTTCGACTTCACGCACCAGGTCGATGGAACGCTGGGCTGGCCAGATCCAGGCGCAGGCACTTTCGGTCAGGGATTTGCCGATGTCCCTGAGGCTCTGGCCCACCAGGCGCTCGCGCTCGGCCGGGTCCATCTCGGGGAAGCACTTGGCGAGGTTGATGCGCACCACGTCGCGGGAGCGGTTGGGCAGCTTCCACATGAACCAGCCAATGATCGAGCCCACCGCTTGCACTGCACGCCAAGGCAGCAGCGCAAACAACCGCAGAGCGCCGACCAGCAAGGCGCCTTTCAACTTATCCACAGGTCACTCCTGAATGTATGGGCCGTGTTGCGAGCCGGCTATTCTAACCACCGTTTGCCAGCTCGGCGTAGCGGTCGCAGTCCTGGGTGTGGTCCATGACCATTCCCGAGGCCTGCATCAAGGCGTAGCAAATGGTCGGCCCGACGAAGGTGAACCCGGCTTTTTTCAGGCCTTTGCTCATCGCCAGGGCCTCGGGCGTGATAGCCGGCACTTCGCTGCGGTCCTTGAAATGGTTGATGATGGGTTTGTCGCCGACAAACGACCAGAGGAACCCCACCGGATCCTCCAAGGCCAGCCAGGCCTGGGCATTGCGGCGGGCCGCCTTGAGCTTGAGGCGGTTGCGGATGATGCCGGGGTCGAGCATCAGCTCATCGATTTCCGCGTCGCTCATCTGCGCCACGCGCTGCACATCGAAGCCGTACAACACTTCCCGGTAGCGCTCGCGTTTGCGCAAAACGGTGATCCAGGACAGCCCGGCCTGGAACCCTTCGAGCAAAAGCAACTCGAACAAACCCTGCGCATCGCGCAGCGGTGTGCCCCACTCCTGATCGTGATAAGCCATGTACAAAGGATCGTCAGAACACCAAAAGCAGCGTGGCATAAGGCTCCAGGGGGCGTGCGCACGAACGAATCGGGTATACTCCCGCTCTTTAAATCGCAGCCCAAGAAACAGGTGAATTTCGTGAGCCAGCCTACGCCAGCCGTGCGTACCTTCCAAGACTTGATCCTCGCCCTCCAGCAATACTGGGCCGAGCAAGGTTGCGTGGTACTTCAGCCCTACGATATGGAAGTAGGCGCCGGCACTTTCCACACCGCCACGTTTCTGCGTGCCATCGGCCCGGAAACCTGGAACGCCGCTTATGTGCAGCCCAGCCGCCGCCCGACTGACGGCCGCTACGGCGAAAACCCGAACCGTCTGCAGCACTACTACCAATTCCAGGTCGTGCTGAAGCCGAACCCGGAAAACTTCCAGGAGCTGTACCTCGGTTCCCTCAAGCACGTCGGTCTCGACCCGCTGGTGCATGACATTCGTTTCGTCGAAGACAACTGGGAATCGCCGACCCTGGGCGCCTGGGGCCTGGGCTGGGAAGTCTGGCTCAACGGCATGGAGGTCACCCAGTTCACCTACTTCCAACAGGCGGGCGGCATTGAGTGCTACCCGGTGACCGGCGAAATCACCTACGGCCTGGAACGCCTGGCCATGTACCTGCAAGGCGTGGATTCGGTCTACGACCTGGTGTGGGCCGACGGCCCGTTCGGCAAAGTGACCTATGGCGATGTGTTCCACCAGAACGAAGTGGAACAGTCGACCTACAACTTCGAACACGCCAACGTCGAGAAGCTGTTCGAGCTATTCGATTTCTATGAAAGCGAAGCCAAGCGCCTGATCGAGCTGGACCAGCCGTTGCCGTTGCCGAGCTATGAAATGGTGTTGAAGGCGTCCCATACCTTCAACCTGCTGGACGCGCGCCGGGCGATTTCCGTGACTGCGCGCCAGCAATACATCCTGCGTGTGCGCACCCTGGCGCGTTCCGTTGCGCAAGCCTACCTGCTGGCCCGTGCCAAGCTGGGCTTCCCGATGGCGACCCCGGACCTGCGTGATGAAGTGTTGGCTAAGCTGGAGGCTGCACAATGAGTGCTCAAGATTTTCTGGTTGAACTGGGCACTGAAGAACTGCCACCCAAAGCCCTGAACACCCTGGCCGATGCGTTCCTGGCCGGTATCGAGAAAGGCCTGCAAGCCGCTGGCCTGGACTTCGAAGCCAAGCACGTCTACGCCGCGCCGCGCCGTCTGGCCGTGCTGATCACCGCCCTGGCGACCCAGCAACCGGACCGCAGCATCAACCTCGACGGCCCGCCACGCCAGGCCGCGTTCGATGCCGATGGCAATCCGACCCAGGCCGCCCTGGGCTTCGCCAAGAAATGCGGAGTGGACCTGAGCGAAATCGACCAGAGCGGTCCGAAGCTGCGCTACAGCCAGAGCATCAAGGGCAAGCCGACCGCCAGTCTGCTGCCGACCATCGTCGAAGACTCCCTCAATGACTTGCCGATTCCCAAGCGCATGCGCTGGGCCGCGCGCAAGGAAGAGTTTGTGCGTCCGACCCAATGGCTGGTGATGTTGCTCGGTGACCAGGTCATCGATTGCACGATCCTGGCCCAGAAGGCCGGTCGCGATTCCCGCGGCCACCGCTTCCATCATCCGCAGAGCGTGCGCATCACCTCGCCGGCCAACTACCTGGCCGACCTGCGTGGCGCTTACGTGCTGGCCGATGCCAACGAACGTCGCGAGCTGATCAGCAAGCGCACCGAAGAGCTGGCCACCCAACAGGAAGGCACCGCCATCGTGCCGGCCAACCTCCTGGACGAAGTGACCGCGCTGGTGGAATGGCCAGTGCCGCTGGTGTGCTCGTTCGAGGAGCGTTTCCTCGAAGTGCCACAGGAAGCGCTGATCACCACCATGCAGGACAACCAGAAGTACTTCTGCCTGCTGGACGCCGAAGGCAAGTTGCTGCCGCGCTTCATCACGGTGGCCAACATTGAAAGCAAGGACCCGCAGCAGATCATCGCCGGTAACGAAAAAGTCGTTCGTCCGCGCCTGACCGATGCCGAGTTCTTCTTCAAGCAGGACAAGAAGCAGCCCCTGGAAAGCTTCAACGAGCGCCTGAAGAACGTGGTGTTCCAGGAAAAACTCGGCAGCGTCTACGACAAGGCCGAACGTGTGTCGAAACTGGCGGCGTACATCGCCCCACGCATCGGCGGCGACGCCCAGCGCGCGGCCCGTGCCGGCCTGCTGTCCAAGTGCGACCTGTCCACCGAGATGGTCGGTGAGTTCCCGGAGATGCAAGGTGTCGCCGGTTACTACTACGCCCTCAACGACGGCGAGCCACAAGACGTGGCCCTGGCGCTGAACGAGCAGTACATGCCGCGCGGTGCCGGTGCTGAACTGCCGACCACCCTGACCGGTGCGGCCGTGGCCATCGCCGACAAGCTCGACACCCTGGTCGGCATCTTCGGCATCGGCATGCTGCCTACCGGCAGTAAAGACCCGTATGCCTTGCGTCGCGCGGCGTTGGGCGTGCTGCGGATCCTGATCGACAAACAGCTGGACCTGGACTTGAACGACGCCGTGGCGTTCGCCGTCAATGCGTTCGGCAGCAAGGTCAAGTCTGCCGGCCTGGCCGATGCCGTGCTGGAATTCATCTTCGACCGCCTGCGTGCGCGTTATGAAGACGAAGGCGTCGACGTTGCCACCTACCTGTCGGTGCGTGCCCTGAAGCCGGGTTCGGCCCTGGACTTCGACCAGCGCGTACAAGCGGTGCAGGCGTTCCGCCAACTGCCGCAAGCCGCAGCGCTGGCGGCGGTGAACAAGCGTGTTTCGAACCTGCTGAGCAAGGCCGAGGGCAACATCGCGGCCACCGTCGAAGCCAAGTACTTCGACAACGCCAATGAGTTCTCCCTGTATTCGGCGATCCAGCAGGCTGACCAGGCGGTCCAGCCAATGGCAGCGGCGCGTCAGTACAACGAAACCCTGACGCGTCTGGCGGCACTGCGTGAACCGGTGGATGCGTTTTTCGAAGCGGTGATGGTCAATGCCGAAGACGCCAACGTACGGGCCAACCGCTACGCGCTGCTGGCGCGCCTGCGTGGTTTGTTCCTCGGCGTCGCCGATATTTCGCTGCTGGGGTAAGCCTTGAAACTGCTGATTCTCGATCGGGACGGGGTGATCAATCACGACTCCGACGCTTATATCAAATCGGTGGAGGAGTGGTTGCCACTGCCCGGATCGATCGAAGCCATCGCGCAGTTGAGCAAGGCCGGCTGGACGGTGGCGGTCGCCACCAACCAGTCGGGCATTGCCCGCGGTTACTACGACCTCTCCGTGCTGGACGCCATGCATGAGCGCTTGCGCCAATTGGTGGCGGAGCAGGGCGGTGAAGTCGGGCTGATCGTGCATTGCCCACACGGGCCGGACGAAGGCTGCGATTGCCGCAAACCCAAGCCGGGCATGTTGAAGGCGATTGCCGAGCATTATGCTGTGCCGCTGGCGGGTGTGTGGTTCGTCGGCGACAGCCTCGGTGACCTGGAGGCAGCCAAAGCCGTCGATTGTCAGCCAGTTTTAGTAAAGACCGGAAAAGGCGAAAAGACTCTGGGCAAGACCCTACCGGTGGGCACCTTGATTTTTGACGACTTGGCGGCGATTGCCGCTGAACTTATCCACAATTAGAGCTCCCAAGACATCCTGATCAAGGACTGTTCGGGAAGCGCTTAAACAGGCGGGCATTGCCCGCAATGGTAAACGCCGCTATGTCGATATTGCAGGCCATCAGAACCTTTCTCTTTTACCTGCTGCTGGGCACCAGCTCCTTGTTGTGGTGCTCCTTGAGTTTTTTTATCGCGCCTTTTTTGCCGTTCCGGGCGCGCTACCGTTTCATCAATGTCTACTGGTGCCGTTGCGCGCTATGGCTGAGCAAAGTGTTCCTGGGCATCAGCTATGAGGTGAAGGGCGCCGAAAACGTGCCTGACCGTCCCTGCGTGATCCAATCCAACCACCAGAGCACTTGGGAAACCTTCTTTCTCTCGGCCTATTTCGAGCCGTTGAGCCAAGTGCTCAAGCGTGAGTTGTTGTTCGTGCCGTTCTTCGGCTGGGCCATGGCGATGCTGCGCCCGATCGCCATTGATCGCGACAATCCCAAGGCTGCGCTCAAGCATGTGGCGAAGAAGGGCGACGAACTGCTCAAGGACAACGTCTGGGTGCTGATCTTTCCCGAGGGCACTCGTATTCCTTACGGCACGGTCGGCAAGTTCTCCCGGGGCGGTACCGCTTTGGCGGTGAATGCGGATCTACCGGTGCTGCCGATTGCACACAATGCCGGTAAATTCTGGCCCAAGGCAGGCTGGGTCAGAACCCCGGGGGTCATCACCGTGGTGATCGGCGCGCCGATGTATGCCGAAGGGACTGGGCCGCGGGCCATTGCCGAGCTTAATGACCGTGTACAAGCCTGGAATGAACAGACGCAACGGGAGATGGGTTCGCTTCCCGCAGCCCCGACCGCTACGGATCAAATCGCTGTTTGAGATCTGTGGATAAGCTGTGTACCGTTTTCGCTGAAAGCGTTGCTTTTATGTCATAACTCTATGTTTTTTATACATATTTCATAAACACATAAAACAGCCAAAAAGGTGCATAAGTTTTTATAGCGCCCCAAAAAAGATCGCAGCCTTCAGCACTTCCTGCTGGGGGTTGCGATTTTTTTTAGTCTTCCAGCAAGGGGAATCCCAAGCTAAACGTTGTGCCTTTACCCACCACACTGTGACACTCGATTTTCCCGCCATGGTGGTCAACCACCGCCTTGACCATCGACAGTCCCAAGCCAATGCCATCCACCCCTTGAGCGGATGAAAACCGTCGGTACTGAGTGAACAGATCCGGCAGTTCCTCGGCACTGATGCCCTTGCCTTGGTCAGCGACAGTGCAGGTCAGCCAACCCATCGTGCAATGAACCTGCAGCGAAATGCAGGCGTCGGGCGAGCTGTACTTGATGGCATTTTCCAGCAGATTGAACAGAGCACGGGTCAGCAAAGATTGATCTGCCTTCACCATCGCTTCTTCATTGTGTATTTCGTAAGTGAGCTGAATGCCCTTGGCCTGAGCGATGGGCAGTGCCTGGTCGACCACGTCCATCACCAGCATGGCAAACAACGTTGGCCGGAATTGGTACGCCTCGGATTCAGCCTTGGCCAATTGCACGAAGCCATCGGTCAGATCCAGGGCGCGACGCACCTGGCGCTCGATCTGATCGAACACCGGGTTGGTATCGCCCGCCTGATGGCGTTGCACATCCAGCAACGCGAGGATCGCCGAGTGAGGCGCGCGCAGATCATGGGACAGAAAACGCAGCATGACGCTACGTTGCTCCTCGGCTTCGCGCTCCGCGCTCAGGTCAGTAAGGCTCAGCAGCCAGCCAATCGGCGCATCGCCGTCGACAGGCAATAGGGCGGCCCGTTCCAGACGCAAGCTGCGCTCGCGAGTGTCGCGAAACTCCACCAACGGCAATGTGGATAACCGATGAGGCCCTCGCTCCAGCGCCGGGTAACCCAGTTGCGCGAGATGCTCCAGCACATCACCGCCCGCCAGGCCATGGCCGAAGAGATCACGCGCCTTGCGGTTACCGAGCAACAACTTGCCTTGAGGGTCGCTGATCATGGTCGCCACGGGCAGGTATTCCAGGCCGTCAGCGATGAAACGGCGCGTGTCCCGCGTTCGACTCATGGCTTGTTCCAGGGCCATGATCTGGCCCTGCAAGCGGTCACTGCCGGTGTACGGGGCGCGGCGACGTTCCGGGAACACCTTCGGCTCCCCATCCAGGCGCGCCAACTCCCAGCCGAAATAGGCCAGCACCACGCTCAGACGCCGCCAGTTCCAGATCAGGTAACCCAACAACATGCCCAAGACACTGGCCATCGGCGACCACCACCAGCCCTCCGCGCCCAGCACCGCGCTGAGCAACAGTGCCAGGCCCATGCCACCCACTGTGGTCCATAACGCCAGCTGCGGGCGCAGCAACAGCAATCCCAATACACAGGCTACCAGGCACACCGACAACAAAGCTGCAGCCGACCCGTTGCTCATGGTCTGGGCACTGAATGACAGCAGGGCAGTAAGCGGCAATAGAAATAAACTTATCCACAACCACTCCCGTACCAATTGGCGAAACAATCGCTGGACCTGGGTCGGTTCACGGCTTTCACGGCGACGCTGGTTGCTCATAGGCACTCTGACTGAACAGTGGGACGGCGGGCTGAAAGCCCAAGACTATAGCGGACTCGCCAAGTGGCGCGCAGCTGGCTTTCCCTCGGCGCCGCGAGCCGGTATTGTCGCAGCCAGCGACAGGGAGAATGGCAACGAATCAGCCGGCACACCGCACGCTGATCACGATTGCATGCCCCCTGAGATGTCCGTTACTCCCGAGATCAAGGAATCGCGTCCCATGCGTGTCGCCATACTGGATGACGAACCGGCCGAACTGCGCCGGGTGGAACAGACACTTCAACAAATCCCCAGCAAGAACGAGCAAGCCTGGACCCTGCACAGTTTTGAACGCGGTGAAGACCTGTTGCGGCAACTGCGCCGGGAAACCTTCGACCTGTTGATCCTCGACTGGCAATTGCCCGATATCAGTGGGTTGTCGCTGCTGCGCTGGACACGCGAGCACATGGACTCGCCACCGGCCGCCATCATGCTCACCAGCCGCGACGGCGAGCACGACATCGTCCAGGCCCTCAATGCCGGCGCTGACGACTACGTGAGCAAACCCTTCAGGCCCAACGAACTCAAGGCCCGGGTCACCGCCGTGCTGCGGCGCCATAACCTGCAGCGCACGCCCACCAGCGATGTGCTGGTGTTCAACGATCTGGAATTCGACGATGCCGAACTGACCGTCACCCGCGCCGGCATCCCCATCAGCCTGACCGAACGTGAATACCGCCTGGCCCGCTGCCTGTTCGCCAACCTGGGCCGTCCATTGTCCCGGGAGTATTTCTACGAGCGCTTCTGGACCCACGAGGAAATGACCTCGTCGCGTCCGCTCGATACCCATATCTATCGTCTGCGCAACAAGCTTGGGCTGACGGCGGATCGAGGTTGGCAGTTGCTGACGATTTATGGGTATGGGTATCGGTTGGAGAGGGTGGCGGCAGGGAGTGAGGCGTCGGTGGCCAGTTAAGGCGCCGATGTAAAAAGGCCAACGCCTATGCGTTGGCCTTTTTGTTGGCGGGGAGCCTGCGGCTCATCAGCCCATCATGGCTGCCACTTTCCCAGCTTTTCCAATCCGACGACGCTGTATCAGCACGCCGGATATCACTACCAAGACACTCAGCAGACCGGTCGCGAGGATCTCCACGCGATGGGCTTCCTGGAACAGCATGATGGTCAAAGCCCCAACGATGAATATGATCACCGCGTAGGTGAGGCCGGGGAACAGCCACATGCTGAAGGCGATTTTTTCCCCGCGAACCATGCGCTGTTTGCGCATACGCAATTGCGAAACCGCAATGACCAGGTACACCAGCAACGCGATAGCCCCCGAACTGGCCAACAGGAATTCGAAGACAGCAGCCGGGGCCACGTAGTTGGCGAACACTGCAACGAAGGCTGCCGCGGTCGACAGGATCACGGCCCAATAAGGTGTGCCGCTCTTGTTGGTGCGCTGGGAAACAGCCGGTGCATCACCACGCTTGCCCAACGAGAACATCATGCGCGAAGCCGTATACAACGCGGAATTCAAGCAGCTTGTGACCGCAACCAAGACCACGATATCGACGATCAGCTTGGCATTCGGAATGCCCATGCGCTCCAGCACTGTCTGGTAGGAACCGACGCTGGCGAGAATCGGATCGTTCCATGGCACCAAGGCCACGACGATGAAGATGGAGACGAGATAGAACAAGCCAATCCGCCAGATCACCGAGTTGGTTGCCTTGGAAATCTGCTGGCCTGGGTTCTTCGATTCGGCGGCCGCGATGGTCACGATCTCGGTGCCCATGAACGAAAACATGGTAGTCAGGATCGCCCCCAACACCGCGCCCATGCCATTTGGCAGGAAGCCCTGGGTGTCAAACAGGTGCGAAACGCCGCTGACCTGGCTGGTAGGCAGCAAGCCAAAAATCGCCAGGATGCCAAGGCCAATGAAGCCGATGATCGCCACCACCTTGACCAGGGCGAACCAGAATTCAAACTCGCCGTAATTCTTCACACTGAACAGGTTGGTGACCGTCAGCAACAGGGTGATGACCAGGGTGAAGACCCAAATGGCCACGTTCGGGAACCAGGCATGCAGGATGGTCGCGGCGGCGTTGGCCTCCAGCGGAATCACCAGGACCCAGAACCACCAGTAGAGCCAGCCGATGGTGAAACCCGCCCAATGACCGATCGCCCGGTCCGCATACGTCGAGAAGGAACCCGTGTCCGGCGACGCCACCGCCATTTCGCCCAGCATCCGCATCACCAGCACCACCAAGGCACCCGCAGCAGCGTAAGCCAACAGCACGGCCGGACCGGCCGCTGCGATCGCGTGGCCGGAACCGACGAACAGACCGGCGCCAATTACGCCGGCGATGGAAAGCATCGTCACATGACGGGGCTTGAGCCCTTGCGCCAGATTATCGGAAGTTTGCGTACCGCTCATTGAGACTACCCTTGGCATTTGAATTTATTCGTACCACCTCGTGCCATCGTTTCCCTGTAAATTTAAAAAAACGATGTGTAAGTTATTAAACACGCAAGTTCTGCGCCAGGAAATCCAAGGCCCCCGGTATCCGGGGCCTTCACCCAATTCCTAACCCATTGACAATGAAGGCTTTATGCCAGGGTGTTACCCAGTTACCCCGTTTGTGATCGGTGGGTCTTAGAAGGATCGGGTATTTTCCAGCGTAAAAAAAAGCCAACGCATGTGCGTTGGCTTTTTGTTGGAGCGAGGTGCTGCTGTAGGAGTCGTAACCAGCGCACGGTTGACTTCGGCAACGCAAGAAGCCTGGGGTTACCAGGCTTGTGCGCGGTTTTGGCTCACATCCTCACATCAATCCAAGTGACATCGTCGCTTACCACAATGACGTCACCCGTTGGATCATTGATCGCAGCAGCTTGTTGCTGCTCAGTGAGCTCAGCCCAGAACCCATCGGTAGCGAAGACAAAGCGAGTTCCTGTTGGTGCCAGCCGGCGAACGAAGTCTGGATCCGGGTCCCGTGTTGCCCTCAGGCTGCGGGTGACCAGGTTACGTGCAGGATCTAGCGCCAACTCACGATGTGATCGGTCTCGTCTCCAGTTTGCTCGACAGTGAGGAGGCGTAAACCATTCGATTCTGCCATCGTTTCCAGCCATCCCACAGGCGCAATCACCTTCATATGCCACAGTCAGTTGGCCCTGCGACGCGACACCAATCAAGTAGCTCGTGGTCCCCGTCTGTGTGGCGAATAACTGCCCGTGTATATCCGCCAGGATACCGCTGAGCAATTGCTCAACCAGATCCGGCGTGGAGTCATCAGCGCCTTGGGCAATCTGGCTCTGGTAGGCCTTGATCACCCCCTGGGCCAGGCCTTGAGCAAGCTGGCAGCTTCCCGGTTTCGAGGTGCCATCCATAATGACGAAAAAGCCTCGTGATCCATCGATTTCCGCGACTGCGACATCGTGGTTCACCGCTCGCTCATGCCCTTTTACAGTCCTTGTTTGATATCTCATGCGAGCGCGCTCAGATCCTTCATACGTTGATGAACGAGCCTGCCACGCCCAGGGTTCGCCCGAACAGAGCCCGAGCTCTCGATTGCATAATCGATCCCGCTAAGTTGTGTCAGTGCGCTGACACCCGCGGCGATGTACTGTTTGAGCTCTTCGTCGGCGTCGCTGACCTCCGCCAACAGCTCTGGACGCCCGTCGATCAGAATGATGATGTCCTCGACGTCCTTGTGGTACGGGTCGCCATTTCCTCGGCCAGTGAAGGCTTCGAGCTTAGTTGCCAAGAAGAATTCTGGTTTGAAGATTCGAATCGCTCGGCCGCTGGGAAGCTCGAATGGTACTGCTTGAGACAGCCCCTCCACGTACCAGCGGTTCGCGTAGCCGAGAATCGATGGGTCGCTTGGCATAACATCTACGATGACATCGTTGAACCTGAATCGACAGTTCACGTCGTCTTCGCCAGTGATCTTGAAGCCCTTCGCTGCGAGGCGCTGCGTGAGCTTTTCCCAGGCAGAAATGCCGGCGAGTTCGATCACCAAATCGACGTCGTCGGTGAACCGGATGTCGTCTAGCACCGCGCTGTCGGTAACCAACATGGCGGTGGTGCATCCTCCGACAAAAGCGCACTCAGCGAGAAAATCGTCGCCCAAACCATCAGCCACAAACGAGATAAGGTCGTAGTTGTGGTCCGCATTCGATCCCATATTATTTCAACCCCATCCCTACCTTCAGTATGTTGACAGCCACGCCGCACTCCCTCGGGCCCCCAACGCGGATCGCATCTACAAGCGCGAGATAATGATAAAGGGTCCTGTCTTTTTTTACCGCCTCGGGAACCGTCTTGTAGAGAGGCTCAATCGATTGGCCACGCTCGTTGCCCAGGGCATCGGGCCACACGGGTATCAGCCCTCCCGCACTTTTCAGACTCTTTGAAAGAGCCGGAGCGGCAAACCCTGTTGGGATGCCGCGGACAATTGCACCAGGCCTGACGGGGAAAAAGTATTTCAGCGCGTGCTCGGTAATCTTCAGCAGCTCGCGCCGGTTCACCTTCGGTAGGCCGGTTTCATAGTCGTTGGTGAGAAGGCCGGCACTACGGCAACGCACCAAAGCGTTAGAAATTTCGCTTTTGCTGAGGCCAAGCGACGCGGAGAGCGCCCGCAAGGAATAGCTTTCACTCCAACTGGTTATCGGAGTCGACGACACCACATTCGACCAGCCTTCCCACTGATCGGAATCGTCCATCGGCGCGTCAAGGTCTAGCGGCCGAAATATCGTATCTTCGTCATTGATCGGCTGCGCAGCCAATGGCTGACCAACTGGCCCCCCAGCTACCATCAACCCACGGGGCTCTGGCTCCAGCAAGCTTTTAACTAGCTCAGAGGTAGATTCGGATTCCATACGGCCAAAGAGATTCTCCTCTTGAGCATGG
Source organism: Pseudomonas sp. B21-054 (assembly GCF_026016345.1). Taxonomy (NCBI): domain Bacteria; kingdom Pseudomonadati; phylum Pseudomonadota; class Gammaproteobacteria; order Pseudomonadales; family Pseudomonadaceae; genus Pseudomonas; species Pseudomonas sp. B21-054. The sequence continues at coordinate 6,893 of NZ_CP087204.1, read as the reverse complement.
AGGCTGGTCATTTTGAAAAGCAGCAAAATGTCTTGACTCTTCATAAAAGCCCTTTCGTAAAATGTCCACATTCCATAGATCGTGGACACTATACGCTTTGCAAATCCTGAATAGTCAAGAAAAATCTCATTGAGAGGCTGGAAGTCAAACGATCGGCTACCGGCAGCGTTCCCCTCGATGCAACAAAGGCGAATCACAAAGCTCCACACATCTGATAGGAGTTGACTTCCAAGAATAAGCAAAAAATCCATTGTCCACAGTCCATAAAATGTGGACGATAGATTTCTGGTAAATTTCCAGAAGTCAAGCGCCGCAAGGTCGTAGATGCTGGCAGCTGGTCGAAACGAGGGACTGCTTGGCTGAAGCTATCCATTAAAGTGATGCTCTGAAGGCACATGTGGTCGTACAAGAGCGTGCGCCAGGCACAAAAAACATTGCCCCCAGATTTCTTAATTAATTAGGTGCTCCGACCCCCTCTCTACATCGGGTAGACCCATCGAGAATTTTGTGGGTGAGGCGGCGATCAGTGCATCGGCAGCTACGCCCAGGCTTGCCCTAACGCTTGCCGACGGGTAAAAAAAGGCCGACCCTCACGAGGGCCGGCCTTTTTTCTGCCTCTGATGACAATCAGCTATTTGAGATAATCATCAGATTTTCTGGGATCCTACAAGAAGGATCAGAAATCCAGGTTGGACACCGCCAACGCGTTACTCTCGATGAAGTCACGGCGAGGCTCGACCGCATCACCCATCAGGGTGTTGAAGATCTGGTCCGCGCCAATGGCGTCTTCGATGGTGACTTTCAGCATCCGGCGCGAGCTTGGGTCCATGGTGGTTTCCCACAGCTGATCCGGGTTCATTTCACCCAGACCTTTGTAGCGCTGGATGGTGTGGCGCTTGGTGCTTTCGGCCATCAACCATTCAAGGGCTTCCTTGAACTCGGTCACGGCTTTCTTGCGTTCGCCACGCTGAATGTAAGCGCCTTCGTCCAACAGCGTGCTCAGTTGCGCGCCGAGGGATACAACGGTCTTGTAGTCGTTGCTGCCGAAGAAGTCGCGGTTGAAAGTGACGTAGTTCGACAGGCCATGGGAGATCAGTTCGACCTCCGGCAGCCAGACGTTACGTTCACGGTCTTCGCGCAGGCTGGCTTTGTAGACCAGGCCGGATTTCTCTACGGTGCGCAGGCGAACTTCGTACTGGGCCAGCCAATCCTGCATCGCCGCGTGATCGGACAGCTGCTCCATGCTGACAGCCGGCAGGTAGATGAAGTGCTCGGTCAGCTCCTGTGGATACAGGCGCGACAGGCGCTTGAGGGTTTTCATCACCAGGCGGAAGTCGTTGACCAGGCGCTCGAGGGCTTCGCCGGAGATGCCAGGGGCTTCTTCGTTCAGGTGCAGGCTCGCGTCCTCCAGGGCCGACTGCGTCATGTACTCTTCCATGGCGTCGTCGTCTTTGATGTATTGCTCTTGCTTGCCTTTCTTGACCTTGTACAGCGGCGGCTGGGCGATGTAGATGTAGCCGCGCTCGATCAGCTCCGGCAACTGACGGAAGAAGAAGGTCAGCAGCAGGGTGCGGATGTGCGAACCGTCGACGTCAGCATCGGTCATGATGATGATGTTGTGATAACGCAGCTTGTCGATGTTGTACTCTTCGCGGCCGATGCCGCAGCCCAGCGCGGTAATCAACGTGCCGACTTCCTGGGAAGAAATCATCTTGTCGAAGCGCGCCTTCTCGACGTTCAAGATCTTACCCTTGAGCGGCAGGATGGCCTGGGTCCGGCGGTTGCGTCCCTGCTTGGCGGAACCGCCAGCAGAGTCACCTTCCACGAGGTACAGCTCGGACAGGGCAGGGTCCTTTTCCTGGCAGTCGGCCAGTTTGCCCGGCAGGCCGGCGATGTCCAGCGCGCCTTTGCGGCGGGTCATCTCACGGGCCTTACGCGCCGCTTCACGGGCACGCGCGGCGTCGATCATCTTGCCGACCACCAGCTTGGCTTCGTTCGGGTTCTCCAGCAGGAAGTCGGAGAAGTACTTGCCCATTTCCTGTTCGACCGCGGTCTTCACTTCGGAAGACACCAGCTTGTCTTTGGTCTGGGAACTGAACTTCGGATCCGGCACCTTCACCGAAATGATCGCTGTCAGGCCTTCGCGGGCATCGTCACCGGTGGTGGCGACTTTATGCTTCTTCGCCAGGCCTTCCTGTTCGATGTAGTTGTTCAGGTTACGCGTCAGCGCCGAACGGAAGCCCACCAGATGGGTACCGCCATCGCGCTGCGGAATGTTGTTGGTGAAGCACAACAGGTTCTCGTTGAAGCTATCGTTCCACTGCAGGGCGATTTCCACGCCGATGCCGTCATCACGCTGGACGTTGAAGTGGAATACCTGGTTGACCGGCGTCTTGTTGGTGTTCAGGTATTCAACGAACGCACGCAGGCCGCCTTCGTACTTGAACAGCTCTTCCTTGCCGCTGCGTTCATCCTTGAGAACGATGCCGACACCGGAGTTCAGGAAGGACAGCTCACGAATCCGCTTGGCCAGGATGTCCCAGCTGAAGTGGATGTTCTTGAAGGTATCGCTGGAAGCCTTGAAGTGGATCTGGGTGCCGGTGCTTTCGCTGTCGCCAACGATTGCCATCGGTGCCTGAGGCACGCCATGGACGTAGGTCTGTTCCCAGATCTTGCCGCTGCGGCGCACCGTGAGCACAAGCTGTTCGGACAGTGCGTTCACGACCGAGACACCTACACCGTGCAGACCGCCGGATACTTTGTAGGAGTTATCGTCGAACTTACCGCCGGCGTGGAGGACGGTCATGATGACCTCGGCAGCGGAAACGCCTTCCTCTTTGTGTACGTCTACCGGGATGCCACGGCCGTTATCGCGAACGGTGATGGATTCATCCGGGTGGATGATGATGCTGATGTCGTCGCAATGGCCGGCGAGGGCTTCGTCGATCGAGTTGTCGACCACCTCGAACACCATGTGGTGCAGACCGCTGCCATCGTCGGTGTCACCAATGTACATACCGGGACGTTTGCGTACGGCATCCAGGCCTTTCAGCACTTTAATGCTCGTTGAGTCGTACGTATTTTCTTCGCTCAATGCCTTCACTCCCGATGGTCGTGGGTCTGGGTGATACGGCCCTGTTCCACGTGGAACAGAGCGACTGGCGTTTCCGTCTGCCAGCCTTCCCTCAATAATTCGTGATCTACACAGGTGATAAATACCTGGCAGCGTAAGTCTTCCAACAAGCGGCAAAGTGCGCGACGGTGGGCTTCGTCCAGCTCGGACGGCAAGTCATCCACCAGATAAATACACTGACCGCGACGGGCCTGGCTGACCAGATGCCCTTGGGCGATACGCAAGGCGCACACCACTAACTTCTGCTGCCCCCGGGACAAGATGTCCGCGGCGTTATGTGCGCCCAATCTGAGGCGCAAGTCAGCGCGTTGTGGTCCAGCCTGGGTATGGCCCATCTGCTGGTCCCGCTGCAGCGAGCCAGCCAGCACGGCACTCAATTCCCGGTCCTTGTCCCAGCCTCGGTAATAGCTGAGCGTCAGGCCCTCAAGCTCAACCAGTTCGCTCAAGGTCTGCTCGAAGACCGGTTTCAAGGCTTTGATGTAAGCGCGGCGGTATTCATCGATTTCAGCGCTGGCCTGGCACAGTTCCCTGTCCCAAACCGCTTGCGAAACGGCGTCAAGTGTACCATGCCGCAGCCAAGAGTTTCTCTGGCGCAGCGCCTTCTGTAAGCGCTGCCAAGTGGACATGAAACGGGGTTCCACGTGAAACACGCCCCAGTCCAGGAATTGCCGACGAATCTTCGGCGCGCCTTCCAACAAACGGAAGCTGTCCGGGTTGATCAACTGCAACGGCAAGATCTCCGCCAGCTGCGCGGCGCTGCGGGCGTTCTGTCCGTCAATGCGAATCTGGAACTCGCCTTGCCGGTCCCGGGAGATCCCCAAGGCGCTGTGACCCCCTTCAGCCAGCTCCACCTGCCCGAACACTGTGCAAGCCAATTGATCGTACTGGATGACCGGCAACAGGCGACTGCTGCGAAACGAACGGGCAAGCCCCAGCAGGTGAATGGCTTCCAGGACACTGGTTTTGCCGCTGCCGTTGGCGCCGTAAAGGATATTGATTCGCGGGGAAGGGGAGAAGGTCACCGGGTGCAGATTGCGCACCGCGGTGACCGAGACGCGACTTAAGGACATCTAGCTTCTGCTGAACATGATTACAGACGCATCGGCATGACAACGTAGGCCGAATCGTCGTTATCGGACTCCTGCACCAACGCACTGCTGTTGGAGTCAGACAGGATCAGACGCACTTGCTCGGTGGTCATCACGCCCAGCACGTCGAGCAGGTAGCTGACGTTGAAACCGATTTCCAGGGAGCCGCCGTTGTATTCAACGCCCACTTCTTCTTCCGCTTCTTCCTGTTCCGGGTTGTTCGCCTGGATTTTCAGCTGACCATTGGCCAGTTGCAGGCGAATGCCGCGGTACTTCTCGTTGGACAGAATCGCCGTACGGCTGAAGGCTTCGCGCAGCGCCTGGCGGTCGCCCAAGACCAGCTTGTCGCCACCTTTAGGCAGTACACGCTCGTAATCAGGGAATTTACCGTCCACCAGTTTCGAGGTGAAGGTGAACTCGCCGGTGGTGGCACGGATGTGGTGCTGGCCGAGCACGATGCTGACGTTGCCATCCGGCTCAGTCAGCAGGCGGGCCAGCTCCAGGATACCTTTGCGCGGCACGATCACTTGGTGGCGATCAGGCTGACCGATATCGGCCTGCATCGAGCACATCGCCAGACGGTGGCCGTCGGTTGCAACGGCGCGGATGATGCCGGCGGACACTTCCAGGAGCATGCCGTTGAGGTAATAACGCACATCCTGCTGGGCCATGGCGAAGCTGGTGCGTTCGATCAGGCGACGCAATTTGCTTTGCTCGAGGCTGCAGGTCAGCGAACCCGGTCCTTCTTCCACCGTCGGGAAGTCATTGGCCGGCAGGGTCGACAGGGTGAAGCGACTGCGACCAGCCTTGACCACGAGCTTCTGCTCATCGACCTTGATGTCAATCAGCGCGTCGTTGGGCAGGCTTTTGCAGATGTCCATCAGCTTGCGCGCCGGTACGGTAATGGAACCCGGATCGGCCGGCTCTTCAAGTTGCACACGACCGACCAGCTCGACTTCCAGGTCGGTACCGGTCAGCGACAATTGCTGGCCTTCGACAACCAGCAGCACGTTGGAAAGTACCGGCAAGGTCTGGCGGCGTTCGACGACGCCTGCGACCAGTTGCAGGGGTTTCAACAGGGCTTCGCGTTGAATGGTGAAATGCATGGTCTAGTCCCTTGCCTTAATAAGCTGCGCTGGTGGTCATCAAGTGGTCAGTGTACGCAGCAGGTTCTTGTAGTCCTCGCGGATGTCCGCGTCGGATTCCTTAAGTTCGTTGATCTTGCGGCAGGCGTGCAACACCGTGGTGTGGTCGCGCCCGCCAAACACATCGCCGATTTCCGGCAAGCTGTGGTTGGTCAGTTCCTTGGACAAAGCCATGGCCACCTGACGTGGGCGAGCCACCGAACGCGAACGACGCTTGGATAGCAGATCGGAAATCTTGATTTTGTAGTATTCCGCAACCGTACGCTGAATGTTATCCACAGAAACCAGTTTGTCTTGGAGCGCCAACAGATCCTTCAAGGATTCGCGAATCAGCTCGATGGTGATGTCGCGGCCCATGAAGTGCGAGTGAGCGATCACACGCTTGAGAGCGCCTTCGAGCTCACGTACGTTCGAGCGGATACGCTGGGCAATGAAGAACGCGGCGTCGTGAGGTAGCTCGACCTTGGCCTGGTCGGCCTTCTTCATCAGGATCGCGACTCGGGTTTCCAGTTCCGGAGGCTCGACAGCCACCGTCAGGCCCCAGCCAAAACGCGACTTGAGGCGCTCTTCAAGGCCTTCGATTTCTTTCGGGTAACGGTCACTGGTGAGAATGACCTGCTGCCCGCCTTCAAGCAATGCGTTGAAGGTGTGGAAAAACTCTTCCTGGGAACGTTCCTTGCGGGCGAAGAACTGAATATCGTCGATCAGCAAGGCGTCCACCGAACGGTAGAAACGCTTGAACTCGTTGATTGCGTTCAGTTGCAGCGCCTTGACCATGTCGGCCACAAAACGCTCGGAATGCAGGTACACGACCTTGGCGTTCGGGTTCTTCTTTAATAGGTGGTTACCCACCGCGTGCATCAAGTGGGTCTTACCCAGGCCCACGCCACCATAAAGGAAGAGCGGGTTATAACCATGCTTGGGGTTGTCCGCGACCTGCCAGGCCGCCGCGCGGGCCAGTTGGTTGGACTTACCCTCAACGAAATTCTCGAAGGTGAAGGTGCGGTTCAGGTAACTGGTGTGCTTGAGCGCGCCTTCGACCTGGACGGTGCGTTGTTCGGCGCGCACCGGAGCCTGCTGGGAACTGGCACCGGCCATTGGATCGAAGCTGTCGCGGGAGGGCTCTTCGCTGACTTCGGCGACTTTTTGCGTGTTGCGTTTGCTCGGGGCAGGCGCGGGCGCCGGGGCGGCATGGTTGTTCACGGGTGCCGGGGCAGCCTGCTGGGCCTGTGACGCCGCGGCGGCCAGCGGCGCATTGGGCGCGGCGCGGGGTGCCGAACTGCGTTTGCTGCCTATTAATAAGGACAACGCAGGCGCCATGCCATTGCCATGCTCGTCGAGCAGTTCCATGACCCGGCCCAGGTACTTTTCGTTGACCCAGTCGAGAACGAAACGGTTCGGTGCATAGACACGCAACTCGTCGCCTTCGGCTTCGACCTGTAGTGGACGGATCCAAGTGTTGAATTGTTGGGCAGGCAGCTCATCGCGCAAAAGCTCTACGCACTGCTGCCAAAGTTCCACTGACAC